>NZ_RJVF01000008.1 GCF_003752175.1 Comamonas sp. BIGb0124
ACAAGCCGTTCTACGACGCCACCGCACCGGTGCGCGCCAAGTACGGCGCCAACTACGTCGATCTCATGAAGCGCATCGAAGCGGTCAACTGATCCATCTGCCCGCCTCGTCGAGGCCCTGCGCCTGTCGTCCGGCTCCTGCGGGAGCTCGGCACGGGCGTTGGGTCTGTGCCGGCGGCAGCCGGCTTTCTCCTCCTGCCCTTCCCACTCCTGCTCTTCCCACTTCTTCTCCAACACCATGAGCCAACGTTTTCTGTGCTGGATGGACGCCCTCTACGTGGCGGCCGTCTGGCTTTCCGGCGCAGCGATCACGCTGATGTCCCTCATCATTCCCTGGGGCGTCTTCAGTCGCTACGTGCTGGGCACGGGATCGGACTGGCCCGAGCCCATCGCCATTTTGCTGATGATGGTGTTCACCTTCATCGGCGCCTCCGTGGCCTATCGGGCCGGCGGCCACATCGCCGTCACCATGGTCAGCGACCGCCTGCCCGCGCACCTCAAGGGCGCCGTCAACCTGCTGGTCGACTTGCTGATGATGGCGCTGTGCCTGTTCGTGGTGTGGTTCGGCCTCAACCTGAGCCTCGAGACCTGGCGCCAGGGCATTGCCGAGCTGCCGTGGCTGCCGGTCGGTGCGACCTACCTGCCGGTGCCCATCGGCGCGGCCATCACCCTGTTGTTCGTCATCGAAAAACGCCTGCTGGGTCCGCAATCGGATCGGCAGGTCATCTCCCACGAAGCCAGTCACGCGCTGGAGGAAGTCTGACATGGACGCGCTGATTCTTCTGGGCAGCTTCTTTGCCCTGGTGTTCCTGGGCGTGCCGATCGCCTACTCGCTGGGCCTGTCGGCTCTGGTGGGTGCGCTGTGGGTGGACCTGCCGCTCGACGCGGTCATGATCCAGTTGGCGGCCGGCGTCAACAAGTTCTCGCTGCTGGCGATTCCCTTCTTTGTGCTGGCCGGCACCATCATGGCCGAGGGCGGCATGGCGCGCCGGCTGATCGCCTTTGCCGGCGTGCTCGTGGGCTTCATCCGCGGCGGCCTGGCGCTGGTCAACGTGCTGGCCTCGACCTTCTTCGGGGCCATCTCGGGCTCTGCCGTGGCCGACACCGCCTCGATCGGCTCGGTGCTGATTCCCGAGATGGAGAAAAAAGGGTATCCACGCAAGTTCGCCGCGGCCGTCACGGTCAGTTGCTCGGTGCAGGCCATCCTGCTGCCGCCGGGCCACAACGTGGTGCTGTACTCGCTGGCGGCCGGCGGCTCGGTGTCGATTGCCGCGCTGTTCATGGCCGGCGTCTTCCCGGCGCTGCTGCTCGGCGGCGTGATCGCGCTGCTGTGCCTGTGGACGGCCCGCCGCCAGAACTTCCCCAAGGGCGAGGTCATTCCGCTGCGCCAGGCGCTCAAGATCTGCGCCGATGCGCTGTGGGGCCTGATGACCATGGTCATCATCCTGGGCGGCATCATGTCGGGGGTCTTCACGGCCAACGAGTCGGCTGCCATCGCCGTGGTGTGGGCGTTCTTCGTGACCATGTTCATCTACCGCGACTACAAGTGGCGCGACCTGCCCAAGCTGCTGCACCGCACGGTCAAGACGGTGACGGTGGTGATGATCCTGATCGGCTTTGCGGCGGCCTTCGGCTACATCATGACCATCATGATGATTCCGATGACGGTGACGTCTTTCCTCACCAGTCTGTCGGACAACAAGTACGTGCTGCTGGCGCTCATCAACGTTCTGCTGCTGGTGCTGGGGGCGATCATGGACATGGCGCCGCTGATCCTGATCCTCACGCCCATCCTGATGCCCGTCATCAAGATGATCGGTGTCGACCCGGTGCACTTCGGCATGATCATGATGCTCAACCTGGGCATCGGCCTGATCACGCCGCCCGTGGGTGCGGTGCTGTTTACCGGATCGGCGGTGGCCAAACTCTCCATCGGGGAGGTGCTGTCGGCCATGAAACCCTTCTTCCTGGCACTGCTGCTGGTGCTGGGCATGGTCACCTACATCCCCTGGCTGTCGCTGTGGCTGCCCCGGTATCTCGGACTTTGAAGCTTTATTCACACTTACGATGAACAGGGCTCCGGAGCGATCCGGAGCCTTTTTCCCTTTGAGGGCCTGCTCGAGCGGGCATCGGTTTTCAGAAAGAATTTCGACATGTGGTTGACGCGTCGTTCAATGGTGGCCGGCCTGGCCCTGCTGTGCTGTCTGCTGTGGGGAAGCTCGTATCCCGCCATCAAGGGCGGCTACGAGCTGTTCGGACTGGTGGCCAGCGATCTGCCGGGCAAGCTGGTCTTTGCCGGCTGGCGCTTTGCCGGCGCCGGGCTCATGGTCCTGCTGCTGGCGCGGCTGCTGGGCAAGCGGCTCGGCGGACAGGGCAGGCTGGGGGCCTTTCAACTGACGGTGCTCGGGCTGGCCCAGACCACGCTCCAATACGTGTTTTTCTACCTGGGCCTGGCCTACACGACCGGCGTGAAGGGCGCCATCATGAACGCCACGGCCACCTTCTTCAGTGTGCTGATCGCGCACTGGGTCTACCACAACGACAGGCTCACGCATGCCAAGAGCTGGGGCTGCCTGATCGGTTTCGCGGGCGTCATGGTGGTCAACCTCCGCGGCGGAGCCGATGGCCTGCTGGGCGGCTTCTCGTGGATGGGCGAGGGCAGCGTGGTGCTGGCGGCCTTCATCCTCGCGGCCTCGAGCATCTACGGCAAACAGCTGTCGCGGCAGATGGACCCCATGGTCATGACCGGATGGCAACTGCTGATCGGGGGGCTGGCGCTGCTGCTGCTGGGATGGCTGACAGGCGGCGAACTGCACCGCTCCAGCCCGCTGGCCTGGGGACTGCTGGTGTATCTGGCTCTGCTGTCCGCGGTGGCGTTTTCGTTGTGGAGCCTGCTGCTCAAGCACAACCGCGTGAGCCAGGTCACCATCTACAACTTCACCGTGCCGGTCTTCGGTGCAGCGCTGTCGGCCCTGTTCCTCGGCGAGCAACTGCTCGACTGGCATTACCTCGCGGCGCTGATCCTGGTCTGCCTGGGCATCTGGCTGGTGACCCGCGAGTCCCGGCGGGCCTGACCGTTCCGGCCGGAGACCCGCGGCCCGGACGGCCGGGGCCCTGCCCACCGGCGGCCCGTCGTTGCCGCCGTCGTGCAGGTCCGACGCCTGCGCCATCCGGCGCTTCGATCAGATGCCTTTGTTGTTGGGCTGGGCGTAGATCGCCTTCACTGCATCGGTCATCGGAAAACCGAGGTTGACACCCATCGGCGGCACGGGGCTGGTGAACCAGCGGCTGTAGATCCGGGCGATCTCGCCGGATGTCATGAGCCCCGTCACGGTCTCGTCGACCAGCGCCTTGAACTCGGGGTCGTTCTTGCGGAACATGATCCCGTAAGGCTCTTCGCGCAGCGACTCCTTGAGCATCACGAACGCATCGGCCTGGCCCGAGGTGGCGATCATGCTGGCCAGTTGAACGTCGTCGAGCACGTAGGCATCGGCCCGTCCGCTCGACATCAGCAGAAAGGCTTCGGACGGGTCCTTGCCCGAGATCTCCCGCACTTCGACGTTTTCGTTGCGGCGGTAGTTGCGCAGCAACTGGATCGACGTGCTGCCCGCCACGGTGGCAACCGTCTTGTTGCCGAGGTCTGCCAAAGAGCGGATGCCGGAGTCCTTGCGGGTGGCCACCGTGATCGTCGCCACGAAATGGCTGGGCGCGAAATCGACCTGCTCGGCCCGCGCCAGGGTGTTGGTCGTCGTCGCGCAGTCCAGGTCGGCCGTGCCGTTCTGGATCAACGGAATCCGGTTGGTCGACGTCAGCGTGGTGTACCGGACCGCGATATCGTCCATGCCGAGCTTCTGCTTCACGGCGTCCACGATCTTCAGGCAGATGTCGTTGGTGAAGCCGATCGGATCCTTGCCGTCGCCGACCTTGTAGCTGAACGGCAGCGAGGTGTCGCGGTTGCCGATCGTGATCGTTTTCGTGGCTTTGACTTTTGCCAGAGTCCCTTCGGACTGTGCGTGCGAGGCGGTGAATGCGGCGCTCAGCAGCACGGCGGCAAGGACGGTGGGAACGGGAAGCTTCATGGAGGCACCTTGGAGACGGGAAGGAGGGCGAGAGGAGTTACTGCAGTTCCGAGACCGCGGCCCGTAGGGCTTGGCAACCGCGCTCGATCTGTTCTGTGGAGGTGGCAAACGACAACCGCAGGTACGGCGACATGCCATAGGACTGGCCGTCGATCGTGGCAACCGAGGCGCGGTCGAGCAGATAGGCGCTCACATCGACGTCCGACTGCAGCACGGCGCCGGTGTCCGGCCGTCTTTTACCGAGCAGCCCCTGGACGTTGGCAAAGACGTAGAAAGCCCCTGCGGGCGACTGGCATGCGATGCCGTCGGTGGCTTGCAGGCGGCGAATCATGAGATCCCTGCGCGACTGGAACAACGCGGCGGCCGACCGCACGCAGGCCTGATCGCCATCGAGGGCCGCCACCGCTGCGGCCTGGCTCATGGCGCTCGCACAGGTCATCGTCTGGGTCGCCAGCAGGGCCAGCACTTTCATCAGCTCACGCGGGCCGGCGGCATAACCGATGCGCCATCCGGTCATCGCATAGGCCTTGGACACGCCGTTGATCAGCAGGGTCCGGGCCTTCAGGCCGGGCGCCACCGTCAGGATGGAGCGGTGCCGGCCCTCGTCGTAGACGAAGTGTTCGTAGATCTCGTCCGTCAGCACCCAGACCTGGGGATGCGCGTCCAGCACCCGGGCCAGGGCTTCGAGTTCGCCTGCCGTGTAGACCGCACCCGTCGGGTTGCCCGGCGTGTTGAGCACCAGCCACCGTGTGTTGGCGGTAATGGCCTGTTCGAGCGCCTCGGGAGCCAGCTTGAATCCCTGGCTTTCCGGGCAGTCGACGATCACCGGTGTGCCGCCGTTGAGGGTCACCATATCCGGGTACGACACCCAGCACGGCGCAGGGACGATCACTTCGTCGCCGGCTTCCAGGGTCGCCGCCAGTGCGTTGAAGATCAGGTTCTTGGCCCCCACGCCGACGATCACGTCCTGTACGTCGTAGCTCAGGCCGTTTTCCCTGAGCAGCTTGGCCGCCACGGCTTTGCGCAAGGCCGGCGTGCCCAGCGACGAGGTGTATTTGGTCTGGCCCTCGTCGAGCGCCCGCTTGCCCGCTTCGACGATGTGGGCAGGGGTCTGGAAATCGGGTTCGCCGACCGTGAAGTCGACGATTTCGCGGCCCTCGGCGCGCAGGGCGTCCACCCGGGCTTTGGCTGCGATGCTGGGCGAGGGTTTGGCGGCCATCAGCGGCCGGGCGATGCGGAGGTTGGCAGTCATGGTCTTCCTTACAATCCGTGGGCCGAGAGCACCTGGTCGAGCCAGGCCGGGCGGGCGCCCGCCCCGGCGATCTCGGCCCGAATGGCTTCTTCCTTGGCCGCGGTGCGCGCCACGGCGTCCAGCAACCCGGGCGCCGCGCTCTGCGGAAAGCTGACGACGCCGTCCTCGTCGCCGACGATCACGTCGCCCGGCATCACCACCTGCCCGCCGATGGCCACCGGCACGCCGACGGCACCCGGCCCCAGCTTGTAGGGACCCCGGTGCGAGACGGCCCGTGCGTAGCACGGGAAATCCGCCGCGGCGAAAGCGGCGCTGTCGCGGATCGCACCATCGATGACGAAGCCGGCGCATTGCCGCCGGATCGCCTGCAGCATGATCAGTTCACCGACCAGCGCCTGGGTCACCTCGGCACCGCCGTCGATCACCAGGACCTGGCCGGCAGCCAGCTCGGTCAGCGCCTTGTAGATGAACAGGTTGTCGCCGGGGCGAACCTTCACCGTGCAGGCCGTGCCCAGCAGCTTTTTCCGGCCGTGGTAGCGCTGCAGACCGACCATGCCGCTCATGCGCTGAAGGTTGTCGCTGAGATGCGCGGTGGGCACCGGCGCGAAGGAAGCCAGCCATGCGGGGGCGACCGATGTCGGTGCGGCTTCGGAATGGGAAACGGGGGCTTGGAGCAAGCTGGACTCTTTCAGAAACGCAGGCTGTTGAAGGGATGCAGCGCATTCTGAAGAGACTTTTACATAAATAAAAACGATATTTATCGATGTTTTTGAATACTAAAATGGAATGATCAAAAGCCGGCCGGAGAAAAATGCACCATGATGACGTTCAAGCAACTCGAAGCCGTGTTCTGGATCGTCAAGGCGGGCGGATTCAGTCAGGCGGCCGTCCGTCTGCATACCTCGCAGGCCGCGGTTTCCAAGCGGGTGCAAGAGCTCGAGTCGTCGTTCGACATCCAGATCTTCGATCGCAGCGGCCGATCGGCCCGGTTGACGGAGAGGGGAGAGGCCTTTTTCCTCATCGCCAGTCAGTTGCTGGAGAAACGCGATGCCGCAATCGAGGAACTGAGCCGCCCCGACGTCATCGCCCGCCGTCTACGCGTCGGCATCACCGAGCTGACGGCCATGACGTGGTTGCCCAAGCTGGTGGCTTCGATCCATGCCTATTTCCCCAAAGTGGTGCTGGAGCCGACCTTCGACAGCAGCATCGGGCTGCGTGACCGGCTGCTCAACCAGAATCTGGATGTCGTGTTCGTGGCCGAGCATGCGCCGGACGAACTGCTGCTCAGCACGCCGATCGGGGCGGTGCAGCACGCCTGGTTCTGCAAACCCGGCCTGTTGCCTCATGACCGGGCCATCCACGTGCACGATCTGGTGAAGTTCCCCTTGCTGACACAAGGAGCTCATTCCGGAACCGGCCGTTTCTACGACGCCTGGCTGCGCCAAAGAGGCATCCGCCCGACCGAGACCATCACCGTCGGCAATCTGGTCGCGGCGATCGGGCTCACGATGTCCGGACTGGGCGTGAGCTACATGCCCCGCGAGTGCCTGCGGCCGCTGATCCGGTCGGCACAGTTGATGGAGGTCCAGGTGCTGGAGCCGTTGCCGCCCATTCCGTATGTCGGATTGCAGCATTCGGAGCAGGGCCGTTCCTTCCTGTCCTCCATCGTCATGCTGGCGCAGGAGTGCTGCAACTTCAATGAAGTCTTTCAGCACTGATCGATTTCAGACGAATCCGCAAGGGTCTTGTTTCGGAGGATGACTCGGCGAGCGTGCCCTGCGTGCCCGGCAGGTGCGACGGCTAGAATGCGTGATGGCCTACAAAATGTATCCCCGGCGAGACAACGAGTACCTTCTGCAGGACTTCGAAGTCGACAATCCCTCGCTGGTCGTTTTTATGGTCGCCGACAGCGGGGCGGGCGAAGACCTTTGTTTCCAGCTGGATCAGCCTGGCGTCTACGAGTTCATTCGCGATGCCTCGATCGTCGATGACCTGAAGAGCGATCGCCAGGCGCTGGATCGCATCCTGCCGGTTCTCGAGCAACATCTGGGTGAGTCGATCCGTCACATCCGCGCGGTGGGCGTCCTGAACGGCAAGGACAATCTCTGGATGCACCTCAGCCACTGACCCCGCTGGCCGAACACTGCGCAGGCAGGCCCTTCCAGCTTGTATCCCCCATGCCCCGCGTCCTGAAAACGACCCTGCACCCGAGACCTTCCGCTCTTCGTCGATTCGTGATGTGGGTGCTGCTACTGGGGCCGTTCATGGCCGGTGCGTGGGCCCAGACGGCGTCCGCCGCCGAGCCCCCCCCATGCGACCGCCGAGCGACGCCCGCCTGTTTTGTCGCCTTCGCGCTTCCGGCCGGCGCCGGGCGCATGCATTACTACACCTCGCGCCTGCCCGGCGCGGCGCAGGGACCGTCGCCACGGTCGGCGATCGTCGTGATGCACGGGCATCCTCGGGATGCAAACCGCAGTTTCGACGCCGCACTGCTGGCCGCGCGCCGGGCCGGCCGGCTCGATGACACCTTGATCGCCGCTCCGCTGTTCCAGGTCGCCGAGGATCGATCCGCGCGCTGCCGTGCCCGTGGCGTGCCGCCACCCGAGGCCGGCGATGCGTTGTGGACCTGCAGCAGTTGGCTGGACGGCAGTCCATCGCAGGGTGCGGTGCCGATCGGCTCGTTTGCTGCGCTGGATGCGCTGGTCGCGGAACTGGTGCGCCAGTGGCCCGGTTTGCAGACGATCACGCTGGCGGGATTTTCTGCAGGGGCCCAGATGCTGCAGCACAGTGTCGGCTTCGCCGGCGATCCGCCCGCAGGCGTGACGCTCCGGTATGTCATTGCGGACCCGGGAAGCTGGCTTTACTTCGATCCGGTGCGACCCGTGCCCACCCTGGCCGGAAACCCCGTCGGTTGGGAGGCATGCGGTGGCGGAGCGGATTTTCCCGCAGGCTGCACCTTCCGGTTCGACGTGCCGTCCGACCCCGGCGCCTGCAGGGATTACGACGGCTGGAAATACGGCGTCGAGGCACTGCCGGCCGCGTTGGGAAGGCCGGCGGCCGAGGCCAAGGCCCGTTATGCCAAGGCGCAGATCGCCTATCTGGAGGGTGAACGGGACAGCAGTGCGGAAAAGGGGGCGTTCTATCCCATCCTCGACAAATCGTGTGCGGCCCTGCTTCAGGGGCCGTATCGGCTTCAGCGAGGGCAGGCGTACCTGGCTTACGAGCAGGCGTTCATCCCATCCGGCGACAGCCGCAATGGCATCGATCACAGCAGGCGTCTCACCGTGGTGCCCGGCTGCGGACACGATGTCACCTGCGTCTTGCCATCCGAAGCCGCCCGGGCCTCGCTCTTTCCGCCTACGCCATCACCTGCGCCACATTCGGCGAAGTGAGCCAAGGCGGCGTGTGCCATCGGCTGCCGCGACCGTGCGGTGCGCACCGTCAGAAGCCGCGGCTGGGGACCTTCTTGGCCTGCTCCGAACCCGGGCGGAAATGATCCGAAGGGGGCGGGACATACTTGGTGTTCATGTTCGAGAACTGAGGCGGCTGCACGGCGTTCTGGGAGCGAATGGTCCGGGGCCAGGCTTCGCCCGCCGGGGTGAGCTCGTAGGCGTCGGTGCCGCAGGGGGTGACGAGCCGGTCTCTCATCAAGCGCCTCATCACACTCAGGGCCGAAGCCTCGGTCAATCCCATCTGGGTACAGATTTCGGGTGTGTCGACAGCGGCCGCCTTGCCTTGAAGCAGGCGCAGCACCTTGGAGGCGACAGTGCCCATGTCTTGCGTTTTGGTCATGCGGATCGTTTGCGCGGTGAAGGCGCTCCTTGGCTTGTGAGACTACGGCTCGCATCTCAAAGCACACCGACCAGATCCGTCACGCGGCGGCTGGAGGGAATGTCGATCCTCCGAAGAGTGGTCTATGTGCGAGGCTCATCGGACATCATGCCCGATTTTCCTGGCTGCCACCGGTTTTTGTGCAGTCCTTCACGAGTCGCGTTCAACGGCGGCGGGCGGCCCGGCCGGCAGGCTGTCGCAGGCCCAGGCGCCTCGACGCCGAAGCGAGGGCGTGCCTGATGCGTCGTTTCATCAGGTCAGATCGTGGAACTCGCGGCTCAGGTGCGCGGCCAACTGGGCGGCTGCCGCGCTGGGTGCGTCCTGCGCGTTGACATACAGCATGAAGCTTCGCTTGGCGGCAGGCGCGGCCAGGGGAATCATCGCCAGCGTGTAGGGCAGGAGCAGCGGGCGGGTGAAGCCCGGGCCGAACAGCACGCCTTCGTTTTCCGAAGCCAGCGCCAGGGCGGTGCTGAAGTGCCCGACATCGACCGTGTGCTCGAACTGCAACTGGTAACCGGCGTCGCGTGCCAGCCAGCCTGCGCCGCGTTTGTCGACCAGGAAGATCTTCTCGCCGTCGAGCTCCTTCCACTGCACGGATTGGCGGCTGGCAAAACGATGATGGATCGAGCACACCAGGTACAGCGTCGAGGCAAACAAGGGCGTGGCCTGCAGATCGTCGTCGCACAGCCGCTGCGGGCCGATGCCCATGTCGACTTCCTTGCGCAGCAGCAGGCCCTGGAAGTTGTCATACAGCGCGGGTACCTGCACCACCTCGATCTGCGGCCATTGCGCGCGAAAACGGGTCAAGGCAGGCGGCATCAGCGTGCAGCTCAGCAACTGCGTGGTCGCAATGCGGACCCGGCCCGAGCGTTGCAGGCGGATGTCCTCGATGGCGTGCACCGTGGCCTCGTGCTGTTCGAGCATGGTGGTGGCCACTGCGAGCAAGCGGGAGCCCTCGGCGGTCAGGCGCAGGGCACGCGTGGTGCGGTCGAAGACCCGGAAACCGACTTCCTGCTCCAGCGTCTTGATGCTCACGCTCAGCGCGGCGCTGGTGAGGTGCAGCAGCCGCGAGGCCTCGACCAGGCTGCCGGCATGGGCCACGGTGACGAAAACCTTCAGTTGGCGTGTCGAGATGTTCATGGGAGGAATGCCAGACAGGGCAGGGCTGCGCCAAACGGCGCAGCGGCATCGATTGTTAGATGATGTTTAAGAATCGACAAATTTAATTCGATTTC
This sequence comes from Comamonas sp. BIGb0124, assembly GCF_003752175.1. Lineage (GTDB taxonomy): Bacteria > Pseudomonadota > Gammaproteobacteria > Burkholderiales > Burkholderiaceae_C > Comamonas_F. The sequence goes on from NZ_RJVF01000008.1 coordinate 10,397, forward strand.
GTTTTTGAATCAACCCGCTTAAATTCACGTCATACCTACCCCGAAACGGAGACAACGTGAGAAAAAATCCCTTGAAGGCCATCTGGGCACGCGGCGGCGTGGCAGTCAGCGCCTGGCTGTCCATTCCTTCCAGCCTGGCCGCCGAAACCCTGGGCCATCTGGGCTACGACGCGGCGACACTCGACCTGCAGCACGGCATGATCAGCTTCGAGCAGGCGCTGGGCATGTTCCAGGCCCTCAGCGCGACACCGGCCATGCCCATGGCGCGGCTCGCGGGCAACGACCCGACGTCGATCTGCCGGGTGCTCGACGCGGGCGCCTACAGCGTGATCTGTCCCATGATCTCGAGCGCCGAGGAAGCCCGGGCCTTTGTCTCGGCCTGCCGCTACGCGCCGTTGGGCACACGCTCGTATGCACCGGTGCGCGGGCAACTGTACGGCGGGTCGGATTACTTTCCGCACGCCAACGAAGAGATCGTGAAGATGGCCATGATCGAGACCCGAGGCGGCCTCGACGCGCTCGACGAGATCCTGGCGGTGGAAGGGCTCGACGGCATCTTCGTCGGTCCCAACGACCTGGCCATTGCCCTGGGCCAGCCTCCGTCGAGCGAATCCGACCATCCGGATGTGCGGAACGCCATTCACACCATCTGCACCCGCACCCGTGCGAAGGGCAAAGTGGCTGGCATCCTCTGCTCGGGGCCCCAGGCGGCCTTGCAGCGCATCGAGCAGGGATTCAACTTCGTGACCTGCGGCGGCGACATCGGATTGCTGACCAAGGTGTCGCGCGAATCCGTGGCGGCGGTTCACGCCGGCCTGCCGGCTTGAGCCGCAGGGCCCGGTATGCCCGGCCCGAACCGACGCGAAATACAAGACAGAAAAAATGCAGAAAAAGACAGGAGACAAGACATCATGATCCATCGTGCTTTTGCGGCGCCTCGGCGCCACTTCAACGGCTGTGCGCTGGCCGCCGCCGCCGCGGTCTCGGGCCTGCTGGCCTGCTCCCCGGCCGTCGCGGCCGAGGACATCGCAGCGTGGCCCTCCAAGCCCGTCAAGCTCATCGTGCACTCCACCGCCGGTGGCGCTTCGGATGTGCAGGCTCGACTCCTTGCCGATGGCCTTCGCCAGAAATGGGGGCAGCCGGTCATCATCGACAACCGTGCCGGGGCCAACGGGCTGATCGCCACGCAGGCTCTCAAGGCCGCCCCTGCAGACGGCTACACGCTCATGCAGACGGCCACCGGCCCGGTGGCGATGAACGTGTTGATGCACGGCAAGGCCTATGACCCGGCGCAGGCCTTCGCGGCCATCGCCCCCGTCGCCAGCACCTACATGATCGTGGTGGCCGGGGTCAACCAGCCCTACGACGACCTGGCAGGACTGGCTGCGTATTCCAAGGCCACGCCGGGCAAGGTCTCGTACGCCAGCGCGGGCGTGGGCGCGGTGCCGCACATCGGGACCGAGTTCGTCAATCTCAAGCTCGACGGCGGGCTCACGCACGTTCCCTATCGGGGCGAGTCGCAGTTCATTCCGGATCTGCTGTCTGGCACGGTGTCGTCGGCCATGATGATCGCGGGTTCGGCTCTGCCGCTGATCAAGTCGGGCAAGCTCAAGCCGCTGGCGGTCACCGCCAGCCGCCGCAGTCCCGCCTTGCCCGATGTCAAGACGCTGGACGAGCAGGGCGTGGGGGCCACGCTGCCCCTGTGGTGGGGGTTCATCGCACCGACCGGTACGCCGCCCGCCATCCTGGACAAGGTCAATCGCGATCTGCGCGAGGTTCTGGCCGACCCGGCGCTGCGCAAGCGTTATGCGGATATGGTGCTCGAAGTGCCGCCCGAGTCGACACCGGCGCAGTTTCAGGCGTCGATGGTCGACGAAGCGGCGAAGTGGGCCGACATGGTCCGCAAGACCCGCATCACGCTCACAGCGGAATGAAGGAATCGCGCATGCATTTTTTCAGTGGCAAAACGGTGGTCGTCGCTGCCGTTTCGACTCCCGCAGGCAGCGGCTTCGTGGCGGGGCCGCAAGTGTCGGCCCATCTGGGCAGGGCCTGTGCACTGGCCTTCAGCGCCAGAGGGGCGAGGGTCTGGGCCATCGACACGGATGCCGGCGCGCTGGCCGCGTTGGCGCGTGAGGCCCGCCGTCACGGCGGGTGGCTCGAGACCATCGAAGCCGACCCTTGCGACCCGCAGGCGCTGGCCCAGGCCGCCGAACTCTGCAGCCGTGACGGAACGTCGGTCCACGCCTTGATCAACTGCCAGGCCCAAGCCGTCGTGGGCACCCTCGAAACGACCTCGGCACAGGCCTGGCAACGGGCGCTGGAGGTCAACCTGCTCGGTCCCATCCACGCCACGCAGGCTTTTCTGGGCTTGCTCAAGCGTGCCGGCGGTGCTGCAGTGGTTCATGTCGGATCGGTGGATGGAACGCTGGGCAATCCCCAGTTGCCCACCTATTCGGTGGCCAAGGGCGGACTGGTGCCGTTGACCCATCTGATGGCCGACGAGTTTGCGGCGCATGGCATCCGTGTCAACTGCGTGGCCCGGGCCATGACAGCCGACCGGGGCGTCGGTCTGCCGGCTGCCTTTGTGCCTCTGGTTGCACAGACCCCGATGGGGCGACCCGGCTACCCCGAGGAAGTCGCATCGGCCGTGTGTTTCCTCGCCTCGGACGAGGCCACCTACGTCACGGGCGTCGTCCTGCCCGTCGACGGTGGCCGCACGGCCCTCACCCCGGGAACGCGCAGATCCGGCCCGGCACCGGCCCAGGGCCCCGAGACGCCCCGCTGATTCTTCCATCGGCTTCGACCACTCGTGCGGCTCGTCCGCGTTCAGGAACCTTCATGTCTTCTTCTTTTGCCTTCAGCGGCCAGCCCTTGCGTGTGGGCGTGCTCGGCTGCGCCAATATCGCCCGCCAATTCATTCGCGATGTGCGCGGCAGCACGCGCCTGGTGGTGACGACCGTGGCCAGCCGCCAGGCCGACAACGCCCAGACCTTTGCACGCGAGAATCAAGTCGAGCGGGCGCTCGGCAGCTACGAGGCCCTGCTGGCCGACCCCGACGTCGATGCCATCTACCTGCCCTTGCCCAACAGCCTGCATGCGCCTTGGGCCATCGCGGCCGTCCGTGCAGGCAAACATGTGCTGTGCGAAAAACCGCTGGCGCTGAATCTGCACGAGGCCCGGCAGATGGCCGAAGCCGCAGCACAGCACGGTGTGGTGTTGCTCGAGAGTTATCCCTACGCACACCAGCCCCAGACGCAGGCTCTGCTGGGCCTGGTGCGGGACGGCAGCATCGGCGAGGTGGTGTCGGTGTCCGCCAGCTTCGGTTTTTCAGCGGGCAACCCGCAGACCAACATCCGTTTTCAACCGAGTCTCGGCGGCGGGGCGTTGCTCGATGCCGGGAGCTACCCGGTCAGCCTGATCCGGCTGGTGATGGGCGAGGCGCCACGCCGTGTGCTGGCCATGGCCAGCTATGCCTCCAGCGATGTCGACATGCGCACCGCCGCGCTGCTGGAGTATGCAGACGGCCGGCATGCCATGCTGTCGTGCGCCATGGACACGGCCAATCACCGGCACGCCGTGATCGCCGGCCGCAAGGGCACCATCGAAACGGAGTATCTCAATCACGCCAGCGACCGGCCCGAGGGCGATGCGCACGGCTATCTGCCCAGCCTGCTGAGAATCCGGCGTGGCACGCTGCAGAGCCTGCCGTTCGAAGCGGTCTCGACGCCCAGCGGCAGCGGTTTCCGGTTTGCTGCGGAAGCCTTTGCGGATCTGGTCGCGCGCCACGACCTGGCCGCGGCGCAGCAGGCCGCACGGGCCAGCATCGACATCGCCGCGACGCTGGATGCCATTGCCCTCAGTGCGAGGACGGGGCAGGCGGTCGAGCTGCGTATCGACGCTTAGGGCGGGCGGACCGCTCTGTGTGCGGCTCAGGCACGCGCCAGGCCAGCCGCTTTCGCCACCTGCCCATCGTCCGGCCGGATGCCGGTGTAGAGCACGAACTGCTCGAGTGCCTGCAGCACGGCGACGTCGGCGCCCGAAATGCGCTGCCGGCCCAGGCGCGACGCGGCCTGCATGAGCGGCGTTTCCACCGGCGTCGCCACGACGTCGAAGACCACCTCGGCGCGCGCCACCTGATCGACAGAGAACGCCAGCCGGTCGGCATCGGCACCCGCCATGCCCAGGGGCGTCGCGTTGATGAGCAGGGCCGCATCGAGGCCTTCTGCCTCCGGCGCCCAGTCGTAGCCGTAGCTGCGGGCCAGTTCGCGTCCGACGCCTTCGTTGCGCGCCACGATCGTCCCGCTCCGATGGCCCCGATCACGCAGCGCGGCTGCCACGGCCTTGGCCATGCCGCCCGCGCCGCGCAAGACAAACGGCGTGGCTGCCGCGATGCCCGCGCGATTCAGCAGCTCGGCCACGGCGCTGTAGTCGGTGTTGTAGCCCGTCAGATGGCCGGCGTCGTTGACGATCGTGTTGACGCTATCGATGGCGGCGGCAGACGCATCGAGTCGGTCGAGCAGGGGGATCACCGCTTCCTTGAAGGGCATCGAAATCGCACAGCCCCGGATACCCAGCGCCTTTACGCCGCCGATCGCGGCAGCCAGATCGGTAGTAGTGAACGCCTTGTACACAAAGTCCAGTCCGAGCATCTCGTAGAGGGCATTGTGGAAACGAGAGCCGAAGCGTCCGGGCCTTGCGGCCAGCGACATGCAGAGTTGGGTTGCGGGACCGATCGGCGGCTTGGCGGGAGGGTGAGCTTCTTGTGTCATCGCTGCATTCGGCCAGAAAGCCGAAAACCCAGTGAACCCGGGGGAAACCCTGGGTCCCGCTCCGCGCGGCCGTTGCCAGCGGGCAGAGCCGCGTCGATCACGTCGGCGTAGTCTCGCGCCGACGCCAAGGCCATCTGCTTTCGGACAGTCGAGCCCTAGGGAAAGAAAGGGCTTTCCTGTAGCCTCGGACAGAGGAGTTGAGCCGCCCGTCGGGCGCTCCACAGTCGATGGGCGCAAGCCGGTGCGGTGCAGTTCCTGAGAACAAGTTGTGAGACCACGACTCGGATCGAAACACCCACGCCACAGGAGCGCCCCATGCCGAAGAAACCCGCCGCCGGAATTCCCAACGAAGCCCAGGCCTCGCCCGCATCCACGAACCCTCTCGACCAGGCCATTCCGGGCTCCGGCCGGCCCGCCGTGAAGACGCGGGTCGGGCAGGGCGGCGAAACCCACCAGGATGTCGACATGGGCAGCGGCCCTGGCGATGCGCAAGCCCACCTCACCGACAACTTCGGACACCGCATTTCGGACAACCAGAATTCGTTGAAGGCCGGCGAGCGGGGGCCGACGCTGCTCGAGGATTTTGTGCTGCGCGAGAAGATCTTCCATTTCGACCACGAGCGCATTCCCGAGCGCATCGTGCACGCACGCGGCTCGGGCGCCCACGGGGTGTTCGAATGCACACAGGCCATCCCGGAGCTCACCCAGGCCTCCATCTTCCAGAAGAAGGGCAACAGCTGCCCGGTGTTCGTCCGTTTCTCGACCGTGGCCGGCGGCGCAGGCTCGGTCGACACGCCGCGCGACGTGCGCGGCTTCGCAGTCAAGTTCTACACGGACGCGGGCAACTGGGACCTGGTCGGCAACAACATCCCGGTCTTCTTCATCCAGGACGCCATCAAGTTCCCCGACCTCATCCACAGCGTGAAGATGGAAGCCGACCGGGGATATCCGCAAGCCGCTTCGGCCCACGACACCTTCTGGGATTTCATCGGCCTGGTGCCCGAGTCCATGCACATGATCATGTGGGCGATGTCGGACCGGGCCATTCCACGCAGCCTGCGCATGATCGAAGGGTTCGGGGTGCACACCTTCCGTTTTGTGAATGCTCAGGGGGAGGGGCGTTTCGTCAAGTTCCACTGGAAACCCGAGCTGGGCCTCGAGTCGACGACATGGGACGAAGCGGTCAAGATTGCCGGGGCCGATCCGGACTTCCACCGCCGCGATCTGTACGAGGCGATTGCCTCGGGTTCGCCGCCGTCGTGGAACCTGGGCGTGCAGGTGTTCGACGAGGCCTGGGCCGCGCGACAGCCTTACGACGTGCTGGATGCGACCAAACTCATTCCCGAAGAAGACGTGCCCGTGCAAGTCATCGGCCGGCTGACGCTGGATCGCAATCCGTCCAACTTCTTTGCCGAGACCGAGCAGGTCGCTTTCCTGCCGTCCAACGTGATTCCAGGCATCGATTTCACGAACGATCCTTTGTTGCAGGGGCGCTTGTTTTCTTACCTCGACACCCAGAAATCGCGGCTCGGCACCACCAACTTCCACCAGATTCCCATCAATGCGCCCAAGTGCCCGTTCCATAACTTCCAGCGCGACGGCATGATGCAGACGCTGGTGCCGACCGGGCGTGCCAACTACGAACCCAACAGCCTGCACGAGGCCGGCGAGGACAGCGGCCCCAGGGCCTGTCCCGAGACGGGTTTCACCTCGTTTCAAGAAAATGCCGAGCGCAACGACGGCAATCACAAGTTGCGGCTGCGTCCCGAAGCGTTCGCCGACCACTACAGCCAGGCGCGCCAGTTCTTCCGGTCGCAGACCGCGAACGAACAGGCCCACATCGCCTCGGCGCTGGTCTTCGAGCTGTCCAAGGTATCGCTCGAGCATGTCCGCCTGCGCATCCTGGCCCGCTTGCGCCAGGTCGACGAATCGCTGGCCGCTCGCGTGGCCGACGGCCTCGGCATGCCGCTGCCCGACAAGGCTCCCGCCGCACGCGAGCCCATCGAGCTCAAGCCCTCGGACGCGCTGTCCATCCAGAAACAAGCAGGCAACGTCTGGACCGGCCGCAAGGTGGGCATTCTGTTTGCGCAGGGTTCCGACAAGGCCGCGATCGAAAAACTCAAGAAGTCCATCGAAAAAGCCGGAGGCACGGCATTTCTGGTGGCGCCCAAGGTGGGGGGCTTGCCCGTGAAGGGCGGCACGCTCAAGGCGGACGGCCAACTGGCAGGCTCGCCTTCGGTGCTGTTCGATGCGGTCGCCAGCATCCTCATGCCCGATCAGGCCCAGGCGCTGTGCAGCGATGCGGCAGCCGTCCAGTGGTTCATGGACGCGTATGGCCATTGCAAGACGATCGCGCATTGCGACGGCACCCGTGTCCTGCTCGAGAAAGCGGGTGTCGATGCGGGAGGCGAGGGCGTGGTCGCCATCGAGGCGCTGGTGAAGACCGGGCCGCGCCGGCATTGGTCTCGCGAACCGCAGGTCCGCGACCTGGCCTGATTCGGCCGAAGCTCTGAAACGAGCTTCGCCGCCGTCGAAGTCGGACGGCAAGCATCCCGGACCACGACGGCAGCGTGCGGCACTCCCGCAACTGCCGTCTTTTCATTTGTGCGCCGCTTGCTGGCAGGGCGTTACGGCGTAGCCGGCCTGTGTCGCACCGGTGGGGCAGGCCTGCCCGCATCCGCCATCCTCTCGCTGTGGACATCGCTGTTGGTTGGACGAGACATTACACCTCGTTTACATAAGACTAATAATAATCATTTTTAGTTGTGTTAATAGAATCCGTCCTCTTCTAAAAACAATGTCGAGGGACACAACACATGACGCCAGACACCGCAGCTCGCCATGCGGCAGACGCCAGCCGCACCGCACGGCAATCTTCAACGATCGACAGCACACGAAAACCCGGAGCACACCATGGCCTTCGTGCCGTGGCTGCAGGGGTTGCGCTGCTGACCCTGACGGCAGGCCCGGCCTGGGCACAGACCGAGACCACCGGCCAGACCGGCGCAGCGGAAAAAACGCTGTCCACCGTGACGGTCAAGGCCGACGCGCTGGACCCGGACGACGCCCGGGCCCCCAGCGTCTCCACCGCAACCAAGACGGCCATGGACGTCAAGGACATTCCGCAAAGCATCGACTCCATCGAAGTCAGCAAATTCAAGACCTACGGCATCAACGACCTGAGCGTGATGCTGCAGGGCGTGCCCGGCGTCGAGACCTACTACGACACGCGGGGCGAAGGCGTGATGATCCGCGGCTTCGAAGCCAGCTATGGGGACATGTACCGCGACGGCATCCGCGAAAGCGGCCAGGTGCGCCGCAGCACGGCCAACGTGGAGCGCATCGAGGTGCTGAAGGGACCGGCCTCCGTGCTGTACGGCCGTGGAGCAGGCGGCGGCGTGGTCAACATGGTCAGCAAGCAGGCCAGCTTCGATGCGGTCAGCAGCGTGGGCCTGCGTGCCGGTTCGTGGCAGAACGTCGGTGCCACCGCCGACATCAACCGCGTGCTCAACCCCAACTGGGCCGTGCGGCTCACAGCCGACCGCGAGCAGGCGCATAGCTTTCGAGACGGCATCCGCAACCGCAACACCATGGTCTCGCCCAGCGTGGCCTACGACAACCACAAGGGCCTGACCTGGGTGGCGCAGTACACCCACGACAACGTGTGGCGTGTGCCCGATCGCGGACCTTCCTACGACAATCTGCCGCCCGGCGTGTCGCTGCGCAACGGCTTTGCCCACCCGGGCGACTACATCGAAGACGAATTGCGCATGTTCCGCTCGGTGCTGGCCTACGAATGGGCGCCCGATTGGTCGGTGCGCTGGACCGCCAGCCACCGCACGGCCGAGCAGAACTTCGACCATTTCTATCTCGGCACCTATTGCAATGCCGCCGGACGGACCAGCACCGGTACCACCTGCACCTGGCCCGGCGCGGTGCGTCAGAGCTATGCCTGGCAAGAGACCAAGAACGTCACCAAGACGCAGATGGTGGATGTCACCGGCAAGGCCTCGACCTGGGGTATCGGGCACGACCTGCTGGCCGGCTTCGAGTTCAGCGAAGAAGAGCGCGCCCCGCGTCTCTTCAGCACCAACGCCACCAACGCATATATCGATCCATACAACCCCCCGGGCCCGCTGGGCTGGTCGGCACGTCCGGTGCGCGGTGCGCCGTCGCAGCACAACCTGCACGAAGTGCGTTCGCGTGCGCTGTACGTGCAGGACGTGATCAGCTTCACCCCGCAGTGGAAGCTCATGGCGGGCGCCCGCTACGACAGCTACGACTTCCGCAGCACCAACCGCATCAACGGTTTCCTGCGCGATACCGGCGGCAGTGCCTGGAGCCCCCGTGCCGGCCTGGTGTGGCAGCCGGTGAAGGACCATAGCGTGTACGTCTCTTACAGCAAGAGCTACGCGCCCTATGGCGGACGCGGCATCATCTCGATATCGACAACGCAGGATGCGGTCTTCGATTCCGAACCCGAGTACTCGCGCCAGTACGAAGCCGGCATCAAGAGCGACTGGTTCGACGGCCGCCTGTCCACGCAGTTCGCCGTGTACGACCTGCGCCGCTACAACATTCGCTACCAGCCCGATCTCAACGATCCCTACCTCTGGGCCGTGCGCGGCGCGGACCGTTCGCGTGGCGTCGAGTTCAGTGCCAGCGGCCGTGTCGCCAGCAACTTCTACCTGCGCGGCGGCCTGGGCATCCAGAGCAGCAAGGTGCTCGAAGACCGCATGAACCCGGCCAACGAAGGCAAACGACTGGCAAACACCGGCACCGTCAACGGCAGCCTGTACGCCCGTTATGTGCCCGATCCGGCCTGGTATGGCGAGATCGGAACCACCTTCGTGGGCAGCCGCTCGACCAGTCTGACGTCGCCCATCCAGGTGCCTGGCTATGCGCGCTGGGATGCATCCATCGGCTGGCGTCCGCTGCCATGGACGGTCACGCTGGCCGTCACCAATCTGTTCGACAAGACCTACTGGCGCTCGAACAGCATGCCGGGCGCTCCGCGCACCTTCCTGGTCAGCGGTTCCTACCTGTTCTGACACCGGCTCTGGCGCGGAGGCGACGGCGGGAGGCGTGAGGCCAGCGTACGCGGCCCCTGTGCCGCCCGTTCGCCGGTCTCCGGCCGTCGCTCGAAGAAGAACGGGCCCGGACGAACATTCCGGGCCCAGAGGCGCGGGCGCGCTCGATTTGCGGCTACCATCGGCAGCCCATGGCAAGCAAGAAGTCCCGTGCGGCCGGTTCACGCCGCAAGTCCTCCCGTAAAACATCCACCCGCGGCTCCTTCGGTTTCTGGGCCGCCCTCGTCACCTCGTCGCTGGCAGCGCTTCAGGTCACGAGTTGCACCCTCGACCCCGGCTGGAACAGCCGTATCCAGAAGCACCTGCCCGACCTGAGCGCGATCGAGCTGCCAGGCATCGGCTCCGGCGCTTCGAGCACACCCGCCACCGCGGCGCCGGTGCGGCGTGCCTCGGGCCCTGCGGTCGCCACGCGGTTCGATCAGTGCCGCCAGTTCTTTCCCGGCGAGCCGCCGGTTCTGTCGGGTTCGTCGGGCAACCTGCGCGAACTGTGCTTCAGTGCCTTCGCCGTGCTGCACAGCGGACAGACCAAGACCCCTGTCTTTGTCGTCGAGCGGCTGAGCCGCGCATCGCTTCAGCGAGGCAGCGGCCTCAAGCGCACCGACCGGTTTTATGCCGATGCACGCCTGCCCGCCGCAGAACGCGCCGAACTGGCCGATTACAAGGGTTCGGGCTACTCGCGCGGCCACATGGCCCCGGCCGCCGACATGCCGACGGAAGAAGGCATGGCGCAATCCTTCAGCCTGGCCAACATGGTTCCCCAGAACCAGAAGCACAACGGCGGCGATTGGGCCAAGATCGAGGACGACACGCGCAAGTACGCCCTGCGCGCCACCGGCGATATCTATGTCTACACCGGCCCGGTCTACGACGGCACCGTGCAGAAGACCATCGGCCCGGGCAAGGTGGCCGTGCCCAGCCATGTCTTCAAGCTGGTCTACGATCCTTCCACCGGCAAATCGTGGGCGCATTGGCACCAGAACGCCGACGGCCCGCAATCCCTGCAGCCCATCAGCTATGCGCAATTGGTCGAGCGCACCGGCCTGCATCTGATCCCGGCACTCGAGCACTGAGCGGCGGCCGACGGCAGACGGCACTGAACCGGGCGGCGGCGCGCCCGCAGCATGTCCGCGTGCAGACCCTCGACAGGGTTCATCGGATACGCCTCAGCCGGCGTTCTCCCGGTAGCCCTGGGGCCAGCCCTTTGCCCCGTCTGCACAGCAATCCTCCCAACCCCGTTCGCGGCTGGTGTGCCCGATACCCGGGTTGAAGGTGTTGGTCGGATCCAGCTGGCGGTAGAAACCGGCCAGCGAGGGCTTGGCGACATACAGGTGGCCCACGTTGTGCTCGGCCGGATATTCGGCGCGGCGCACATCGAGCAGGGTCCACATCGCATGCTCCATCTGCAGCGGGTCGACGCCCTTGCGCACGATGTAGTCCTGGTGGAAGACATGGCAGAAGAAGTGTCCGTAGTACAGCTTGTGGATGATGCCGTCCTCGAGGTCGGCGGGCAGTTGCTCCACCCACTCGCGGTCATTGCGCCGCAGCGCGACATCCAGGGCCACGATGTCGCCCACTGTGTTCGGGTGAGCCTCCCGGTAACGGATGGCGGCCCCTGCAATCGCAAAGCGGTGCAGGAAAGCCTTGCGTCCCTCGTCGGTGTCGCATTCGAAAAAAGCGCCGCTGGCACGGCCATCGAAAAACGCCGACAGGAACTCGCGAGTGGCCGGTGCGGTGTCGACCGACACCCGCACCAGCAGGTGATGCTCGAAGCGGTCGCGCCATTCGCGCATGCGTGCCGGAAGATGGCTGGGCAGCCGGTTCATCACCGCCTGGATCACCCGGTCGCTCACGCCCCGCAGCCCCAGCCGTTCGAAGAAGGCATCGACACGGCTCTTCAGCGCAAAGGCGGCCGGCACCCGAGCCGTGCCGAACCGGTCGATCAGCAGGAAGGTGTCCTTGCCATACCGTTCGCCGATGTCGTAGGCGGTACGGTGGATGTACTCGCCCGCGATGGGCAGGCGCGACAGCGCCGTCAGCAGGTGACGGCGCACGGTGGTGAGATCGGCCGGATCGTTGCTGCCGATGTAGAAGACCGTGCTGGCTTCTTTCGGAAACGTGTCGAGCCGCACGGCGAACAGGCACAGTTTGCCGGCCGAACCCGAGGCCTCGAACAGCCGCGACGGGTCGGCGTTGAAACGCGCAGGGGTCTCGGCGTCCACGTCGCGCACATGCTCGGCATAGCGGGGATCGGCCGCCGCACGGGTGGGATCGTGGCGCACGTCCTGCTCGCCGTATTGCCCGAGCTGCAGGCGCGTGAGGATGTCTTCCGGCGTCGAGCCCAGGTCGATGCCCAGATGATTGACCAGTGTCAGCGAGCCGTCGGCCTGCACCTGCGCGTACAGCGCGAGCTCGGTGTAGGCCGGGCCCCGCCGCACCAGTGCACCGCCCGAGTTGTTGCAGATGCCGCCCAGCACCGAAGCGCCGATGCACGACGAACCGATCACCGAGTGCGGCTCGCGTCCCAGAGGCGCCAGCGTCTGCTCCAGCCTGTCCAGCGTCGCCCCGGGCAGGCAGACCACCTGCTCGCCCTTGCCCAGCACCTGAATGCCCGGGATGCGCAGCGTGTTGATCAGCACCACGTCGCGGTCGTAGACATCGCCGTCGGGCGTCGAGCCTCCCGTCAGGCCGGTGTTGGCCGCCTGCATGATCACGATGCAGTCCGCCGCCACTGCGGCCTGCAGCACCTGCCACTGCTCGAGCAGCGTGCCGGGCCTCACCACGGCCAGCACCTCTCCCTGCCCGGTGCGATGGCCCTTGCGGAAGCGGCGCGTCTGGGCATCGTCCGTCAGCACATGGGCTGCGCCGACGACCTGGCGCAGGCGATTCAGCACCGCTTCGCGTCCGGCGGCGTCGCCGGTGCGGACAGGCCGTGTCGTGTCTCGGGTCGTGCTCATGGCCGTGTCTCCCGCACCAGCAGGTCGCCGGTGATCTGTGCGATGCTGCTGACGCTGGTGAGCGTCATCGCCACGCGGATTTCCTTTTCCAGCAGGTCGAGCAGATGGCTCACGCCGGATTCGCCCTGGGCCGCCAGCGCATAGATGTAGGCCCGGCCGATCATCGCGGCGTCGGCGCCCAGGGCGATCATGCGCACCACATCCAGGCCGCTGCGCACGCCCGAATCGGCGAGGATCTTGATCTGGCCCTTGACCGCATCGGCGATCGCCGGCAGCGCGCGTGCCGACGACAGCGCACCGTCGAGCTGCCGCCCGCCATGGTTGGAGACGATGATGCCGTCGGCGCCGAACCGCACCGCATCGCGCGCATCGTCGGCATCCAGAATGCCCTTGATCAGCATCGGACCCTTCCAGAAATCGCGTATCCATTCCAGATCCTTCCACGAAATGGAAGGGTCGAAATTCGCGCCCAGATAACCCATGTAGTCGGCCAGGCCGGTGGGCTTGCCCAGGTAGGCCGAGATGTTGCCGAGGTCGTGCGGCTTGCCGCGCAGGCCCACGTCCCAGGCCCAGCGGGGATGGGTCGCCGCCTGCACATAACGGCGCAGCGCCGCATGCGGGCCGCTCATGCCCGAGTGGGCGTCGCGGTAGCGGGCACCGGGCACCGGCATGTCCACCGTGAAGACCAGGGCCGTGCAACCGGCAGCCTGCGCACGCTCGAGCGCGTTCCGCATGAAACCGCGGTCCTTGAGCACGTACAGCTGGAACCACATCGGACGCTGGATGCGGGGCGCGACTTCCTCGATCGGGCACACCGATACGCTCGACATCGTGAAGGGAATGCCCTTGCGGTCTGCCGCGCGAGCCGCCTGCACCTCGCCGCGCCGGGCGTACATGCCGGTCAGGCCGACAGGCGACAACGCCACCGGCAGAGCCAGCTTCTCGCCGAACAGCTCGATCCCGGTATCGAGCCGGCTCATGTCCTTGAGCACGCGCTGGCGCAGCGCCACGCCGGCCAGGTCCTCGACATTGCGCCGCAGCGTGTGCTCGGCATAGGCACCACCGTCGATGTAGTGGAACAGGAAGGGCGGCAACCGCTTTTGCGCGGCCGCGCGGTAGTCGGTCGAAGAGGAAATGATCATGGCGTCAGGGCCCCGTCGGGGCATGGGGCGGCGAGGACAGGCGGGCCGCGCGCTCGCGGCGGGCCGTGTCCTCGTCGGTCTGGATCAGGGTGGCGCGCACGTAGTCGAGGTGTTCGCCGACCACCGCGCGGGCGCGTTCGGGGTCGCCGTCGACGATCGCCTGCATCAGCGCCTCGTGCTGGCCGGTCAGGCGCGGCACGGTATGGGGGCTGTCGTGAATGAACATCAGCCGGCGGTTCTGTGCCACCGTGCTGAGCACGAGGTCGAACAGGCCGCGCATCACCTGCACCAGCACCAGGTTGTGCGAGGCCTCTGCAATGGCCAGGTGGAATTGCGCATCGGCCTGCGCCGACCGTTCGGAGTCGCCGCCCTGCTGGTGCTCGACCATCAGGTCGAAGCAGCGGCGGATCTTGTCCTTGTCCTCTGGCGTGGCGCGCAGTGCGGCGTGCCAGGTGGTCGATGTCTCGAGCGCCACCCGGGCCTCGAGCACGTCGTAGCGGTACTGCGGATCGGACAGGATCAGGGCTGCCAGCGGCTCGACCGAGCGCTGGGGCCAGTGGTTTGCCGGCGACTGCACGAAGGTGCCGGCCCCCACGCGGCTCGACAGAACGCCCTGGCTGATGAGCTGCTGAATCGCCTCGCGCAACGACGTACGCGACACGCCGAGCTGCTCCGCCAGGCTGCGCTCGGACGGCAGGCGCTGGCCGGCCTGGAAACCTCCGGCTTGGATCAGCGCCAGCAACTGGTGCACGGCTTGGTCGGAAATACGCATGGTGTCTGGCTTTCTTTCGTCAATCTCGGAAGGGGCAGGCCGGCTTCGCGGGCGTCGCCGCTGGCGGGATGAATCGCCCCTCCGGATCGGACATCAGGGAATCATCCACGTCAGCCAATAGGCCTGCAGGGTCGTCATGATGCCGATCATCGCCGCGAAAATCAGGCTGTGCTTGACCGTGAAGCGGAACAGATCGGATTCCTTGCCCGCCAGCCCCACCGCCGCGCAGGCAATGGCGATGGATTGCGGCGAAATCATCTTGCCCGTCACGCCGCCCGTGGTGTTGGCCGCCACCATCAGCACCTGGGGCAAGCCCAACTGCTGCGCCGTGGTCGCCTGCAACGCCCCGAACAAGGCATTGGCCGAGGTGTCGGAGCCGGTCAGGAAGACGCCTATCCAGCCCAGGAAGGGCGAGAAGAACGTGAACGCCTTGCCCGTGTGAGCCAGTGCCAGGGCCAGCGTGGCCGACAGCCCCGAGTAGTTGGCGATGAAGGCAAAGGCCAGCACCATGCCGATGGAATAGATGGGCAGCGCCAGTTCCCTGAACGTCTCGCCCAGCGTGCGCAATGCGTGGGCCGGCTTCATCTTGAGATACGCAATGGTGATCACTGCGGCAATCACGATGGCCGTGCCCGTGGCCGAAAGCCAGTTGAAGGAATAGACCGCGCCATACGGCGTCGCCTGTGCCACCACAGGAGGCATCTTCTCGACCAGGTTGTGAAGGAAGGGCACGGGAATGTTGATCACGGTCGAAGCCAGTGCGCCGCCGGCCGTGAACAGGGCCTTGAAGGGTTTGATGCTCCAGAGCGTCACCATGGCCGTGAGCACGATGAAGGGCGACCACGCCTTGAGCACGCGGCCCAGCGTCAACGTGATAGCCTGGGCCGGCGGGGCTGTCGTCGCCGGTGCAGCCGTACCGCCTTCGGTCTCGAAGCGGAAGATGCGTTTGGGCTGCCACACCTTGAGAAACAGCGTCAGCGCGACCAAGGACACCAGGGCCGAGGTGATATCGGGCAGCTCAGGGCCGATGTAGTTGGCCGTGAGGAACTGCACCACCGCAAACGATCCGCCGCCCACCACCACGGCCGGCCACGTTTCCTTGACGCCGCGCCAGCCGTCCATGATGGCCATGATCCAGAAAAGCACGATGATGGTCATGAACGGCAACTGGCGCCCGGCCATCTGGCCGATGGCAAAGGGGTCGAGTCCCGAGACCTGTCCGGCCACGATGATCGGAATGCCCATGGCCCCGAAAGCCACCGGTGCCGTGTTGGCGATCAGGCACAGACCGGCGGCATACAGCGGCTTGAAGCCCAGGCCTACCAGCAGGGCGGCCGTGATGGCCACCGGGGCGCCGAAACCGGCTGCTCCCTCCAGAAAGGCGCCGAAACAGAAACCGACCAGGATGAGCTGCAAGCGCTGGTCAGGGGTGACCGAGAGGATGGATGCCCGGATGATCTCGAACTGCCCCGTCTTGACCGATATCTTGTACAGAAACACGGCGGCCACGATGATCCACGCGATGGGCCACAGGCCGTAGAAAAAACCATAGACCACGGAGGCCAGAGCGGCCGTCACGGGCATGCGGTAGAAGAACAGGGCGACCGCCAGCGCCAGCAGCACCGTGATGGTGCCCGCCACGTAACCCTTGAGCCTCAGCTTGGTCAAGGCCAGGAAAAAAAAGACGATGGGTATGAGCGCGACCAGGGCCGACAACCAGATGTTGCCAACCGGGTCATAGTTCTGCAGCCATGCTTGTGTTTGCATGTTCGATCAACTCCACTTGATGTTGTGAGCTGCGCAGGCGGAGGATCCACCGCGCGAATGGGCCGCAGTGCCTGCGCTGCCGGGCTGGCTGGGCCGGTCTCGACCGATGGGGCCGTGACGGGCTGGGGCTGGCGGCAGGGACAGGAACGTCGTGCCGGCGAGATGAATCCGAAGAATTCGACGTCTTCGAATTCCTTTGATTGGTAGTACCAATGTGGTTTGACTCAAACCAGTTCGCCGGGTGACGGTATTGTCTGGGCCCGTAAACCGGGGTTATCACAGTGTTTACCCTAGATGTGCAGGTTTATTCTTGCAAATTTTCTATTATTGGTATTACCAATTTTGCTTGGTGAAAATTGGCCCATACGCCACCCGCCCAGAGTCAAGCCCGTCTTTGTCCGACAGGGGAGCATGCGTTGCACCCCGTATAGTGTCGGCGCACCCCGGAGTTGTTGTTCCCATGCTCAAGTACTTTGAAACTGTTTCAGACGTCGGACGCTATCAAGCGGCGTTCGGCAACACGCTGTCCATCGATCAGCCCGAATGTGTCTTTCCCGGCGACATCGCGGCTTTCATTCGTGTTCCCTTCGGCCCCAACGAAGACGAAGAGGCGAAGTACCGTGAAACCCGTCCCGGCAGCTTTGGCCTGAAGACACACAAGATGGATCTGATGGACGGGCACAAGCTTGCGCCTTGCGTCGCGCAGGCGGATCGCCTGGCCGAGGATCCACGGTTCCACGATGCCTGGCAGATGCACCGGCATTGCCTGATTCCCGCCGAATCCATCATCTTGCGCACGTTCGCGCATGGCCGGCCGGCGCTGAAGCGCGTGCGGCGTGCCGATGGCCTGCCTCTCGCGCTGGCCGGCCTGTGGCATGGCGAAAAGATCGACGAGCGCTGGGAATACTCGTTCGTGGCGCTGTCCCTGGCGGCCGACCGAAGCGAGCTGCTGCCGTTTTCGGTCGAATCGCAGCCCTCGGGTCTGATGCCCGTGATCGTTCCGGAAGGTGCCTACGACGACTGGCTGACCGCACCGGTCAAACAATCGCATCACTACATGCACCCCTATCCCGCCGAACGGCTGGTCAGCGAGAGCCTGACGCGCACGCCCGGAACCTGAAGCGGGCGGCGCAGACGTCGCAGCGCCTGTCCGGCGCTGCCGTGCACCTTACTTGGTGCCGAAGATCCGGTCGCCTGCATCGCCCAGGCCAGGCAGGATGTAGCCGTGATCGCTCAGTTCACGGTCGACGGCGGCCGTGTAGATCGGCACATCGGGATGCGCCTTCTGCAGTGTGGCCACGCCTTCGGGTGCGGCCAGCAGGCACATGAACTTGATCGACTTGGGCTTCAGTTCCTTGAGCCGGTCGATGGCCGCCGCAGCCGAATTGCCCGTGGCCAGCATCGGGTCGACCACGATGATGTCGCGCTCTTCCATTTCGGAAGGCATCTTGAAGTAGTACTCCACGGCCACCAGCGTCTTGGGGTCGCGATAGAGACCGATGTGGCCCACGCGGGCGCCCGGCACCACGCTCAGCACGCCTTCGAGAATGCCGTTTCCGGCGCGGAGAATCGAGGCGAACACCAGCTTCTTGCCGTCGATGACCTGCGCCGTCATCTTCTCGAGCGGGGTCTCGATTTCGATGGCCTGAGTCGGCATGTCGCGGGTGACTTCATAGGCCATGAGCATGCTCAGCTCGTTGAGCAAGCGGCGGAAGCTGTTGGTGCTGGCTTCCTTCTTGCGCATCAGCGTCAGCTTGTGCTGGACCAGCGGGTGGGTAATGACATGGAGATTGTTGTTGGCACTCATGAAGATCGTTTCCTGCATCGCGCAAAAATTCCCGGCCGGAATCGCGCGCCAGACTGTAAAGACTCTATTGTCACGGAATGTGCGGGCTTGTTGCGCCTATCCGGCAAAATCGCCGCGCTTCGCCCGCACACCCCTGCAGACCTCCCGTCACAAACCGCCCGGGTGGACGACCATCAGCGTGAACGGGAAGACATAGGCCTGCAGCGTGACAAAAATCCCCATCAGGCAGGCCAGCGCGATCGAGTGGAAAAACACGTAGCGCAGGATGTCGCCCTCGTGGTTGAACCAGCGCGTGGCGGTCGACGCCACCACGATGGACTGCGCATCGATCATCTTCCCCATGACCCCGCCCGAACTGTTGGCCGCCCCCATGAGGTTGGGTGAAAGCCCCAACTGGTCCGCCGCCACCTTTTGCATGCCGCCGAACAGCACGTTCGATGCCGTGTCCGAACCCGTCAGTGCCACGCCCAGCCAGCCCATCAGCGTGCCGAAGAAGGGGTAGAACATGCCTGTGTTGGCAAAGGCCAGCCCCAGCGTGGTGTCGGTACCCGAATAACGCGTGAGCGTGCCCAGTGCCAGCATCAGCACGATGGTGAGCAGGGAAAACCGCACCAGCCAGACCGTGCGCGCAAACGTGCTCAGCAAACCGACGATGTTGTAACGCATCACCAGCCCACCCACGATGGCCGCAGCCAAGATGCCGGTTCCCGTCGCCGACAGCAGATTCAGGGTGTAGATGGCCGCTTCAGGATGCGGCGTCGGCACCACCGGCGGCACTTTCAGGATGAGATTGTGCAATCCCGGAATCGGAAATGCCGGTGCGAACAGACTGTTGAGAAACGCCTTGACCGGCGGCAGACCCCAGATGAAGACAAAGACCGTGAGAATCGCCCAGGGCGTCCAGGCCCGGACGATCGCTTCGCGGCTGTGGCTCACCGGTGCCACGACGGGGTTGGGACTGACGCTGGTGTCCTTGCCGCCTCGCAGAGAAGTGCTGGTCCAGACTTTGCGCGGTTGCCAGTACCTCAGAAAGGCGATCAGTGCGGCCATCGACAGGATCGCCGCGATGATGTCGACCAGCTCAGGTCCGATGAAATTGGAGACCAGGTACTGGGGAATCGCGAAAGCCAGTCCGGTGACCAGAATGGCAGGCCATATCTCCATCATGCCTTTGCGGCCGGCAAAGGCCCAGATCATCCAGAACGGCACCAGCACCGAGAAAAACGGCAGTTGGCGGCCCACCATCGCCGTGACTTCCATCAAGTCGTAGCCGTGCACCTTGGCCAGCGTGATCACCGGTGTGCCCAGCGCGCCGAAGGCCACGGGCGCCGTGTTGGCGATCAGCGACAGCCCCGACGCAGCCAGCGGCGAAAACCCCAGCCCGATCAGAATCGCCGCCGTCACGGCCACCGGGGTGCCGAAGCCGGCTGCGCCCTCGAAGAATGCCCCGAACGCAAACGCGATCATCAGCAACTGCAGCCGGCGGTCTTCCGTGATGCTGGCGATGGAATCCTGCAGCACCTTGAAGCTGCCGTTCTGTTCGGTCAGCTGGTGCAGAAAGATGATGTTGAGCACGATCCAGCCGATCGGCAGCAGCCCCGTCAACCCGCCCAGCAACGCCGCTTCGCCCGCCATGCCCGCCGGCATGTTGTAGGCCAAGATCGCCACCGCAAATGCCGCCAGCAGCCCCGCGCCTGCGGCGACATGGGCCTTGAGATGAAAAAACCCGAGCCCCGCCAGCATGACCACCACCGGCAATGCCGCCAGCAGCGTGGACAGAACCATATTGCCCAGGGGGTCGTAGACCTGTTGCCATGTCATCGCATTTCCTTCTATCGCCAAGGTGAACAGAGGAAAGCCCAGCGCCAATCATCTGGCGTATTCGCCAGCGAGACCACTCCGGGCCTACAGACGTGAATGGCCGGGACAGACAGCAACGCCATTCGCTGCCGAGTATAGGAGCGTCATGCTGCACTGCGCCAGAGCCTTTTGATGGCGGAAAACCCGAATGAAAAATGCGTGTTGGTTTGAATCGCCTGCGCGGAGCTATGAAATTCATTCAGTCATTTCATGGGTGGCACTGGCTGCCGCCGAGCAGGCGGAATTCCCTTTTCTGGTTGTTTTAATCATGGATTACATCTCGATGCAAAGCTGCACGGAATCGGTGAATGTCGCGGCGTAGGCTGTGCAAGAAATGTGCTGGGGTGTCGTTTGGAACTTTGCTTGCAATGGCGCCGAGATCAGGTCCTTGATTCGGTATTTGTTGACTCACAATTTAAAGTTGGCGGAGATCGAGGTTGAATTTATCCAGGTCCGATATGCGGATGGTTGGGGAGTTTTTTCATGAAAGGCGTTTTGTGAGTGGGTTTTCAATAACTGATCGATCGATGAATGCGTGTATTAAATGATTGTTGTTTGGTTTAATCACAGATTGCCGTTTACATTTTTCTATGATTACGGTGTGATCGTTGATGTTGGTTTTCGAGAGGGTAGGGTGGCTGTTGTTAATGGATGGTATGTGGCGAGTGCTTATTGATCGATGAGTGTTTGTTCGGGTTGTGGCTCTAGCGTTGTGATGGCTCGGTATGCGCATCGATCAAATTTTACGCTTTTCTCTGATTATGGTGTAGCTGTTCGAGTTGAGTTTAGGCGAGGAAAGATTGAGGTTGTGCATGGATGGTGCGTTTTGAATATGTATTGATGTGTATTGTTTTGATGGGCTTGGATTCTCGGGTAATCGGCCAGAGTACTTGATGGTTTTAATGGGCCTGCATGGAATCTTGAGATTTAACCTGTGAATGCATGGTTGGTGTTGCAGCCGCGGTGTGAGCGGGATTCCCTGTGTAGGCTATTTAAGTCATGGATTCAATCTCGACGCAAAAAAAACGCCAGGAACCGGTGAATGTCGCCGCTTAAGGTTTGGCGCGATCTGGGGAGGTTTGCTTCTGAAATTTCCGCGTTGACTTTCTGATGTGTCAATGACGGTTGCGACTGGTTTGTGGAGCGTAGGTCCAGTATGACGATGAGTCTGCGATGTTTTCCATGTCGTGTGGTGAGTGATTTTTTAACCGTCAATTAAACTGGGCTTAAACATCATGTTGAGTTTTCTGAGTTCTCGGAGAAAGATTTTATTGATAGGGGTGTCTTGGGTCGCGTTGACTCTGAGCTGCTCATGGCATGCGATTGGCAATGAGGCTTGGATAGGGCAAAAGCGCCTCGAAAATTCGGTTGAATTGGGGCAGATCGTTGAGTTGGCTCAGTGGTCTAAAGCTTCGCATGGGACGGTGTGTGTCTTGTTTACATATCAGACTGAAGTCAATGAAGATATGTTGGGCGCCCATCAAATTAATTTATATCTTGATTCAATAGATTACAAGGGGTACGAGCATGAATGGTCATTGGCTGCTGTGACAACGGAAGGAGTCAACCTGTCTCGATTCGATGTGTCGCTGCGCTCAGATGTATTGGGGTCACACAACATCGGGGTTTATGGTCGAGCAATGTTGCCGAAGAACTTCAAGCCCGTCTACTGCGCCGATCTGAGTCGCGCCGCGATCACGAAAATTAAGTTGTTCGGTAGATTTTATTTTATTCTAGGAGAATTTTGATGAAGGAAGACGATGATTTATATTGTCGATATATGCGCGAAGCAAAGCATTACGCAAATTATTATAAGATAGATCCCGAAACTTCCTCTGGCGGTGTGGCCAGACCCGAATTGGTATAGACATCGGTGGCGAAGAAATTCTTATTGGGTGGTCATGATGTTAGTCCTAACCCGTATGGGCTGAATGAAGGCGATTTCGACTTGGGTGAGTCTTCGGCATATCGGCGGATCGATGATTCGTGGTTTGAGGCAAGAAACGACATGCGTATACCGGATCGCGGGGTCAACAGTGGCACTTATTTTGGCGATCGCAGGGCCGATCCAGTGAGTCTGGAAAGGCCGGGTAGCGATGATGATCTGGCTGTCACCCCGTCTTGGTCCCATGAGATAAACGATACCGACCTCCAACTCACTCTTCTCGAAACCCACGACACATGGACCGTCGTGAACGGGTATAGCGGATCGGCGTTCCGCGTGGAAGATTTCGATCTGAGCGACGGCAGTCAGGTGTTGCAGAACGAAGTCGACGCCCGGGTCGCTGCAATGGCGGACTATGTTCTGCTGCCGCCTCTTGCCGTTCACGCCTACTCCGCACTGGACTATCAGGTGGTCTGACGGCCATGAAAAAACCCGCGGACGTCGGGTGTCGACGTGTCGCGGGTCTTGCGTGCGAATCGGGCCGGTGCGGCGGGCACCAGCCAGAGTGCCGGTCAGCGCATTACTGGATCTTGGCCTTGCTGCGCAGTTCGTTCTGGTAAGCCTGCAGCTTTTGCTGCTGCAGTTGCTGAACGACCTGCGGCTTGACGTCTTCGAAGGCGGGCAGTTGGGCATCGCGCACGTCGTCGAGGCGGATGATGTGGAAGCCGAACTGGGTCTTGACCGGTGTTTCGGTCATCTGGCCCTTGGTGAGCTGGGTCAGTGCCTGGCCGAACTCGGGAACGTAGGTGTCGGGCGAAGCCCAGTCGAGGTCGCCGCCGCGCTCACCCGATCCCGGGTCCTTGGAGAACTTCTGGGCCAGCTCGTCGAACTTCGCACCCTTCTTGATCTGGTCGATCAGGGACTTGGCTTGCTCTTCGCTCTCGACCAGGATGTGGCGGGCATGGTATTCCTTGCCGCCGTTGGCTGCGGCGTACTTGTCGTACTCGGCCTTGGCTTCGGCGTCGGTGACGGGGTGCTTTTCGCTGTACTGGGCAAACAGGTCCTGGATCAGGATGGCCTGGCGGGCGAGTTCCAGCTGGGTGCGGTAGTTTTCGCTCTTGTCCAGGCCTTGGGCTTGCGCAGCCTGCATGAACACTTCGCGCATGACGATTTCTTGTTTGATCTGGTCACGCAGTTCCGGCGTCACGGGACGGCCCGAGCGTTCGAACTGCTTGATCAGCGCATCGATGCGCGAGCTGGGCACTGGCTTGCCGTTGACGATGGCGGCATTCTGCGCCAGGGCCGCCACGCTGGTGACGGCGAGTGTGGCAGCAACGGCCAGGCTCAGGACTTTGTTTTTCATGTACATACTCGTTGAAGTTGATGTCTATTCTGAAATCGGAGCGTCAGGTGGCACGCCTCAAGGGCTGGCGTGACCTTCACGTCTGAACATTGAGAGCAGGCCGGTCGCAAAAGGTTGCATGCCCGGCCTGCTCGCAGTGTCGGACAGGGTCGACGAATGCGGATCAGGGCCTGGGCGGCCCGGTTTCGATGGCCAGCGCGTGCAGGCCCAGGGCATGGCAATCGGCGAGGGCATCATACACAAGCCGATGTTGCCGAACCCGGCTCAGCCCTTCGAATTCAGGGGATGCGATGCGCACGCGGAAATGCGTTCCCCAACCCTGTGCATTGGCTCCGGCGTGCCCGGCATGGGCAGCGCTTTCGTCCAGGACTTCGAGGGAGGTGGGGGCCAGTGCGGCACGCAGGCGGTGTTCGAGCTCGGCCGTGGTGAGCAAGGCCGGAGCAGCGGCGGGATGTTGCTGGGTCATGGCTGGCGAGGGGGCTGGCTGTCGTCCTGATCGTGCGACGGCGGGTGACTCGGCGCATGCCCTGCGGGCTCTGCCTGGCTGCCGCTCATGTGCCGGCTCACGTACAGACCCTGGGCCAGGATGAAGGCGATCGGGAAAACATAACCCCAGATCTTGAAGTCCATCCAGGCTTCGGTGCTGTAGGCCACGGCCACATAGGCGTTGAGTGCCCCCATGAACAAAAAGTAGAGGGCCCAGCTGTAATTGAGACGGGTCCAGACGGCGGGCGGCAGCGCCAGTTGTTTGCCCAGCAGCACATGCAGGAAGTTGCGGCGCATCAGCCATTGGCCGCCCAGCAGCAGCAGCGCCATGGCCGTGTAGAGCACGGTCGGTTTCCACTTGATGAAGCGGTCGTCGTGGAGTCCCAGAGTCAGTGCGCCGAACGCCAGGATCAGCACCAGGGTGGCTTTCTGCATGGTCTGGAGCTTGCGCTCCATGGCATAGATCACGGCCATCTGCACGCAGGTGGCGGCCATGAGCACGCCGGTGGCGATGTAGATGTCGGTCAGCTTGTAGGCGCCGAAGAACAGCAGGATGGGGACGAAGTCGAGCAGGGCTTTCATGGACGGGATTATTCCTTGTTCCGAAGCCCGTTCAGCCTTTGGGCTCGAAGTCCAGCGAAGCGGAGTTCATGCAGTAGCGCAAGCCGGTGGGTGCCGGACCGTCGGGAAACACATGGCCGAGGTGGGCGTCGCAACTGGCACAGACCGTTTCGGTGCGTACCATGCCGTGGCTGCGGTCGACGATTTCGCGGATGGCGCCCGGCACGGCTTCCGAAAAACTCGGCCAGCCGCAGCCTGCGTCGAACTTCGTGCTGGCGTCGAACAGCAGCGCACCGCAGCAGATGCAGTGATAGCTGCCATCGTCCCACACACGGTTGTACTTGCCGGTGAACGGACGTTCGGTGGCGGCATGGCGAGTGACTTCGAATGCCACCGGCTCGGCGTTCTTGTCGGCGAGGATGGCACGCCATTCGGCGTCGCTGCGTTGTGGTTGCGAAGGCTGATTGGCGGTCTGATCGTGGGTCATGATGAGCAACTGATGGTGATGTTGGAGGCCCAGTCCGGGGGGAATCCAGCCAGCGCGTCGTGCTGCGGGTGTTCGTCATATGGGGACGACAGCACGCTCAGCAAGTCCTGCGTGGGCTGGAAGTCGCCGTTCTCGGCGGCTTCGATGGCGGTTTGCGCCAGATGGTTGCGCAGCACGTACTTGGGATTGGTGCGCAGCATGGCGGCCGAAATGGCCGCGGTGTCGCGCCCCGCCACGTGCGCGGTGTAGTCGGCCGCCCAGGCGTCGAGGGCCGGGCGATCGAGAAACAGGTCGCGCACGGCCTCGAACTGCGGTGTGCCCGGCAGCCCCTCGCTCAGGCGGCGCCAGAAGATGGGGTAGTCGGTGCGCTCCCGGGCCATGAGCTGGAGCAGCGGATTGAGCAGACGGATCTCGCCGTCGGCATCGAGCTCCGGCAGGCCGAGCTTGGCGCCCATGGCCCGGCGCAGCAATCCGGGAAAGTCGGCTTTGTAGGTCTCGAGTGCGGCCAGTGCGGTGTCCGAATCGCCGATGAGCGGCATCAGGGCCTGGCCCAGTGCATACAGGTTCCACATCGCCACATTCGGCTGCCGGTTGTAGGCATAGCGGCCCTGATGGTCGCTGTGGTTGCAGATGTGGGTGGGATCGAAGCCGTCGAGGAACTGGAAGGGACCGTAGTCCAGGGTCAGGCCCAGGATGCTCATGTTGTCCGTGTTCATGACGCCGTGGCAGAAACCGATGGCCTGCCAGTCCGCCATCAGCGCCGCCGTACGTGCCGTGACGGCGGCGAGCAAGGCGGTGTAGGGCTGGGTTTCATCGGCGCAACCGGGGTAGTGGTGCGCGATGACGAAGTCGGCCAACTGCCGCAGCTCGTCATGCAGGCCGTTGTGCGAGAAGTGCTCGAAATGGCCAAAACGAATGAAGCTGGGTGCCACGCGGGTGACCACGGCGGCCGTTTCGGTTTCCTCGCGCCGCACGGGGGCGGGCGAGCCGGTGATGCACAGCGCGCGGGTGGTGGCCACGCCCAGGCCATGCAGGGCCTCGCTGGCGAGGAACTCCCGGATGGACGAGCGCAGCACGGCGCGCCCGTCGCCCATGCGCGAATACGGCGTGGGGCCGGATCCCTTGAGCTGAAACTCCATCGGGCCGGCGGCCGTGCGGGTTTCGCCGAGCAGCAGGGCCCGCCCGTCGCCCAACTGGCCGGCCCACATGCCGAACTGATGCCCGCTGTAGACGGTGGCGATGCTGGCGTTGCCGCCCCAGGGACGGTTGCCGGTGAAGACATCCAGCGCTTCGTCGCTCGCCAACCAATCGAGGTCCAGGCCGAGCTCGCGTGCCAGGCCCTCGTTGCGGGCCACCCAGTGAGGGCCGGGCAGGGCGCGCGCAGGCCATGCGGTCGAGAAGGCCGGTCCCAGGCTGTGAAAGCGGTTGAGCCAGGCTGGCCTGCCGGCCAGAGGGGCGCCGGCGGTCGGGTCGGCCGGGCTGGGGGTGGATTCGGAGGAAGCCGTGAAGGAAGCAGTCTGCATGACTCTATTGTCCCTCTCCTGTGCAGGGCGAGCAGGCCGGCGCGAAGTAGACCTACGCGCGGCAGGCCGATGTGACGATGCCGCAGGTGTCATGCAGGCGACAACATCGTGCATCACGCGGGAAAGCACTGATTTTTTGCAGCATCCCCTCGGATTCTGCAGGGGCGGGCTCGGTCTACCATAGGGCGGACCGCCACAGAACGCCTGGCCGGAGCAGGCCGGCCCAACCAGGAGACAGCCCATGCTGGGATTGATGCAGAAACAGCCCTTGCTGGTTTCCAATCTGCTGAGTTTCGCCGAGCGCCACCATGGCGACAGCGAGATCGTGTCGCGCCGGGTGGAGGGTGACCTGCACCGGTGCACCTACCGGGACGTGGCCCGCCGGGCGCGGCAGTTGGCCAATGCGCTCGACGCGTGGGGTGAACTGCCGGGTGCGCGCATCGGTACGCTGGCCTGGAACGGCTATCGCCACCTGGAGCTCTATTACGCCGCCGGTGGCAGCGGCCGGGTGGTGCACACGCTCAATCCGCGGCTGCATCCCGAGCAGATCGTCTGGATCGTCAACCATGCCGACGACCAGGCGCTGTTCTTCGACCTCACCTTCCTGCCCATCGTGCAGGCCATCTGCAAGCAGTGCCCCGGTGTGCGGCACTGGGTGGCCCTGACGGACGAGGAACACCTGCCGCGCGACACCGGCATTCCGGGACTGCTGGCCTACGAAAGCGTGCTGGCCGAGCACGGCGACGACTACAGCTGGCCCGAGTTCGACGAGAACACCGCCTGCGGCATGTGCTACACGAGCGGCACCACCGGCCATCCGAAGGCCGTGCTGTACAGCAACCGTTCGTCCGTCCTGCATGCCTACGCCGCCAGTCTGCCCGACGTGATGGCGCTGTCGGCGCGCGACGTGGTGCTGCCCGTGGTGCCGATGTTCCACGTCAATGCCTGGGGCATTCCGTACTCGGCGCCGCTGGTGGGGGCCAAGCTGGTCTTTCCGGGTCCGGGCCTGGATGGCAAGTCGCTCTACGAACTGATGGAAAGCGAGCGCGTGACTTTCGCCGCCGGCGTGCCGACGGTCTGGCAGATGCTGCTGACCCATCTGCAGACCCACAGCCTGCGGTTTTCCACGCTGCAGCGCACGGTGATCGGCGGCTCGGCCTGCCCGCCGGCCATGATCGACACCTTCGAGCGCGATTACGGCGTGCGGGCCATGCATGCCTGGGGCATGACCGAGATGAGTCCGCTGGGGACGCTGGCCACGCTCAAGAGCAAACACGACGGCATGGACGAAAGCCTCAAACGCACCCTGCTGGCCAAGCAGGGGCGTGCCATCTTCGGCGTCGACATGAAGATCGTGGGCGACGACGGACGCGCTCTGCCGCACGATGGCCAGACCTTTGGCGATCTCTATGTGAAGGGCCCCTGGGTGGTCGAGGGCTATTACCGCCAGGCGGGCGAGGGGCCGTTGGTCAACGGCTGGTTTCCCACGGGCGATGTCGCCACCATCGACGAGGACGGCTACCTGCAGATCACCGACCGCAGCAAGGACGTGATCAAGTCGGGCGGCGAGTGGATCAGTTCGATCGCGATCGAGAACCTCGCCATGTCGCATCCCGGGGTGGCCATGGCGGCGTGTATCGGCATGCCCCACCCCAAGTGGGACGAACGGCCCATCGTGGTGGTGGCGCGCAGGCCCGGAAGCACGGTCAGCCGCGAGGAACTGCTGCAGCATTACCACGGCAAGGCCGCCAAATGGCAGGTGCCCGACGATGTGATCTTTGTCGATGCGATCCCGCTCGGCGCGACCGGCAAGATGCTCAAGACCCGGCTGCGCGAGCAGCTCAAGGATTACCGTTGGCCCGGGGCCTGATCGGCGCGGCCGGCCGGGAGCGGTCTGTTCCATGTCCATGTTTCTGTGTCTGAAAGCAAGCGGATGACTGCTCTTTACCAATTCCTCGGCGACATCGCCGTGATCACGCTGGATCACCCGCCCGTGAATGGCCTGGACCTCGCCACGCGGCGTGCCGTGGTTCAGGCGCTGCTGCGCGCGCAGTCCGACGGCGCGGTGCAGGCCGTGGTGCTCGACGGCGCGGGCCGGACGTTCTCGGGCGGAGCCGACATCAAGGAATTCGGCACCGACCGGGCCATGCAGTCCCCGCACTTGCTGGATGTGATCGAGCTCATCGAGTCGTTCGGCAAGCCCGTGGTGGCGGCCCTGCATGGCGCGGCCATGGGGGGCGGTCTGGAGCTCGCGCTGGGCTGTCATTACCGGGTGGCTTCGGCCGGCACGCGGCTGGCGCTGCCCGAGGTCAAGCTCGGCCTGCTGCCCGGAGCCGGAGGGACGCAGCGCCTGCCGCGCGTGCTGGGTGTCGAGGCGGCGCTCAACCTCATCCTGTCGGGCGAAGCCGTGCTGGCCGAGGCCGTGGCCCGGCTGCCGGGCCAGAAGCTGCTTGATCTGCTGGTCAGCGATCCGCAGCAACTGCGCGATGCCGCGGTTTCGTTTGCGCGTTCGGTCGCGGCTGACCGTCCGCTGCCGCAGGTGCGCCGGCTTCCGGCCGGACATCCGCAGGGCGCGGCGTTCTTTCAGTTCGCGCGCAACACGGCTCGTGCGATGGCACCCCATATCCCGGCTCCGCTGGCCTGCGTGGATGCGGTGGAGGCCGCCACCACACGTCCGTTCGAGGTCGGGCTGGCCTACGAGCGCGAGCGTTTCATGGGCCTCATGTACACACCCGTGAGCCGGGCCCTTCGCCATGTGTTTCTGGCCGAACGCGGCACGGCCCGTATCGCCGATGTGCCCGATGACACCCCGCGGCGGCCGGTCCTGGCCGTCGGCGTGGTGGGCGCGGGCACCATGGGCAGCGGCATCGCGGTCAACTTCCTCGATGCCGGTTTGCCCGTGGCCTTGCTCGAGAGCAGCGCGGAGGCACTCGAGCGTGGCACTGCCGCCGTGACCCGCATCTTCGAGGGCCGGGTCAAGAAAGGAAAGCTGTCGGCCGAAGCCTGTACCCAGCGGCTGGCCCTGCTGCAGCCGACGCTCGACGACAGCGACCTGGGCCGGGCCGATCTGCTCATCGAGGCGGTATACGAGGACTTCGATGTCAAGGCTGCGGTGTTCCGGCGGCTCGACGCGGTCGCCAAGCCCGGTGCCATCCTGGCCACCAATACCTCCACACTCGATGTCGACCGCATCGCCGCCTGCACGCGACGGCCGCAGGATGTGGTGGGGCTGCACTTCTTCAGCCCGGCCCATGTGATGAAGCTGCTGGAAGTGGTGCGTGGACGCGAAACCGCACCCGACGTGCTGGCCACCGCGATGGCCCTGGCCCGCCAGATCAAGAAGACGGCCGTGGTCGCGCGGGTCTGCGACGGCTTCATCGGCAACCGCATGCTCGAGCAATACTTTCGGCAGGCCGGTTTTCTGCTCGACGAGGGGGCCACGCCGGGCCAGATCGACCAGGCCATCGAGCGCTTCGGACTCGCCATGGGGCCGTTCCGCATGAGCGACCTGGCGGGCAACGACATCGGCTGGGCCATCCGCAAGCGGCGCTACAGCGAACAACCGGACATGCGCTACAGCGGCACCGCCGACCGGCTGTGCGAAATGGGCCGGTTCGGCCAGAAAACCGGTGCCGGCTGGTACGACTACCAGCCCGGCCAGCGTTCGGCGCTGCCGAGCGCCGAGGTCGCGCAGATGATCGAGGCGCACCGCGCGACTCTGGGTCTCGCACCGCGCCGCATCGGCGACCAGGAAATCGTGCAGCGCCTGGTCTATGCGCTGGTCAACGAGGGGGCCAGGCTGCTCGAGGAAGGCATCGCTGCCAAGTCCGGCGATATCGACATGGTCTACCTCACGGGCTACGGATTTCCGGTCTGGCGGGGCGGACCGATGCATTTTGCGGACCAGCAGGGCCTGCTGTCGGTGGTGCAGACGATGCGGCGGTTCGCCGCCAATCCGCACGACGACGCCGCTTTCTGGCAGCCCGCACCCCTGCTCGAGAAACTGGCCGCTCAAGGCGGCTCGTTCGGGGCCGATCATTCAAGAGGAGGAGCCGCGTCATGAGCCGCGCCGTCATCGTTTCAACCGCCCGCACGCCCCTGGCCAAGAGCTGGAAGGGCGCCTTCAACCTGACCCACGGTGCCACGCTGGGCGGGCATGCCGTGCAGCACGCCATCCTTCGCGCCGGGCTGGAGCCGGCGCAGGTCGAGGACGTCCTGATGGGCTGCGCAACCCCCGAGGGGGCGACCGGCGGCAACATCGCGCGCCAGATCGCCCTGCGCGCGGGCTGCCCGGTCACCACGTCCGGCATGACGGTGAACCGTTTCTGCTCGTCGGGTCTGCAGACCATCGCGCTGGCGGCTCAGCGCATCGTCGCGGGTGAATGCGAGGTACTGGTGGCCGGTGGCGTCGAGAGCATCTCGTGTGTGCAGAACGAGGCCAACCGCCACATGGCCGAAGAGTCCTGGCTGCTCGAGCACAAGCCCGAGATCTACTGGAACATGCTCCAGACGGCCGAACAGGTCGCCCAGCGCTACGGCATCGACCGGGAGGCCATGGACCGGTACGGCGCCGCCAGCCAGCAGAAGGCCGAGGCGGCACGCCGGGCCGGGCTGTTCTCGGACGAGATCGCGCCCATCACGGTCGTTGCCGGCCTGGCCGATGCCGTCACCGGGCTGCGCACACGCGAGCTCACGGTCAGCGACGACGAAGGCATACGCCCCGGCACCACGTTCGAGGCGGTCAGCACCATACGCCCTGCGTTGCCGGGCGGACGGGTGGCGGCCGGCAATGCCAGCCAGTTCTCCGACGGAGCAGGCGCCTGTGTGGTGGTGGACGAGACCTACGCCCAGCGCCACGGGCTGGTGCCGCTGGGCCGGTTCCTGGGGTTTGCCGTCGCCGGCTGCGAGCCCGACGAGATGGGCATCGGCCCGGTCTTCGCGGTGCCCAAAGTGCTGGATCGGCTGGGCCTGTCCGTGAAGGACATCGATTTGTGGGAGCTCAACGAAGCGTTTGCGGTGCAGGTTCTCTACTGCCGCGACCGGCTGGGCATTCCGCCGGATCTCTTGAACGTCAACGGTGGCGCGATTGCCGTGGGCCACCCTTACGGCATGAGCGGCCAGCGGCTGGTCGGGCATGCCTTGATCGAGGGCAAACGCCGTGGCGCCCGGCGCGTCGCGGTCACGATGTGCATCGGCGGCGGCATGGGGGCCGCCGGGATTTTCGAAATTCTTTGAAATCCATGATGAACTGAAAGCCTGTGCCCGATCCATCGGATGGGTACTCATTGCTATGAAAAAAGGAACTCTCCTCGTTGAGATGGAGTGATCTGCGGACGTTTGTCACGCCGCAGCGCCATGAGCTGGGCTAGACTTCCGCGCGGGGCGATCGCCCGATCGTCCCGTTGCCGCGGCCTCAGGGTCCGCGCTTGCACCGATTTTGGTGTTTGTCCTGTCTTCTTCCATGAGCACCCCCCGTAAACCTGTCTCGCACGAAAAAGCACGTTTTCCGATCCGGCCTCTGCCGCATCTCATCTTTGCCAGCCGCTGGCTGCAACTGCCGCTGTATCTGGGCCTGATCCTGGCCCAGGGCATCTACGTTTTTCACTTCTGGGTTGAATTGGTCCATCTGCTCGAGGCGGCCTTCGGCAACACCGACGCGCTGCACAAGCTGGTCAGCAGCATCGGCTACAAGACCGATGTCATGCCCACCGGTCTCAACGAGACCATCATCATGCTGGTGGTGCTGGCGCTGATCGACGTGGTGATGATCTCCAACCTGCTGATCATGGTGATCGTGGGCGGCTACGAGACTTTTGTCTCGCGCATGAACCTCGAGGGCCATCCCGACCAGCCGGAATGGCTGAGCCACGTCAACGCCAGCGTGCTCAAGGTCAAGCTGGCCACGGCCATCATCGGCATCAGCTCCATCCATCTGCTCAAGACCTTCATCAATGCCGACAACTATTCGGACAAGGTGCTGATCTCGCAGACCGTGATTCACATCACCTTCCTGCTGTCCGCCATCGCGATCGCCTATTGCGACCGCCTCATGACCCCTGTGGGCCATGGCAAGGACGTATCCGACCACTGAACCGAGCCGGGTACGGTGCGTTTCGGCGTGCCGTGCCCTTCATCTTCCATGATCAAACACATCGTTTTCTGGACTTTCCACGAGCAGGCCGACGGCGCCGACAAGGCCGCCAACCTGACGCGCGCCAAGGCGCTGCTCGATGCGTGCGCATCGCTGGTCCCCGGCACGCTGGCCTTCGAAGTGGCCATCGCGCAGCCGGGGATGGACTGCACCTACGATCTGGTGCTGTACTCGGCGTTCGAGGACCAGGCAGCACTCGACGCCTATCAGAACCATCCTCAGCATGTGGCGCTCAAGCCCTTCATGAGTGCGGCGCGCAAGGAGCGCCAATGCATGGACTACACCGTGTGATGGCCGTTCCGGGCGGCCGTTGATCGGCGCTCGAAAAGGCCCCCGATCGGGCTATCGCGACTGAGACAGGAGAGGCCATCTCTTGTGCGCACAATGACGCGTGCAGGCACTGGGCCTGCCCCTGTACCGCAGGCGCGGGGCAGGGCACGACCACCGGGCCGGCAGGAGACGACATGGCGCGCAACATCCAGCAACTGTTCAATCTCGAGGGCCGCACGGCCCTGGTCACGGGCGGTTCACGCGGACTGGGACTGCAGTTCGCCCAGGCCCTTGCAGAGGCCGGCGCCCGCGTGGTCATCAGTTCGCGCAAGGCCGCCGAGCTCGAGCAGGCCGCCGCCGGCCTGCGCAGTGCCGGGCACGACGTGCACGCCGCGGCCGCCGACTGTGCGGATCCCGCCGACCTCCAGCGCCTGTGCGACGACGCCCATCGGCACCTCGGCCATCTCGACATCCTGGTCAACAACGCCGGTGCCACCTGGGGCGCCCCCGCCGAGTCGCATCCCCTCGAAGCCTGGGACAAGGTCATGAATCTGAATGTCCGCGGTTATTTCCTGCTGTCGCAGGCCGTGGCACGGGCCTCGATGATTCCCAGGCAAGGCGGCAGCATCATCAATCTGGCCTCGATTGCCGGGCTGGGGGGCAATCCGGTGTCCATGCAGACCCTGGCCTACAACACCTCCAAGGGTGCAGCCATCAATTTCACCCGGGCGCTGGCGGCCGAATGGGGACGCTACAACATCCGGGTGAATGCGATCTGCCCGGGCTTCTTCCCGAGCAAGATGACCCATGGCCTGCTCGAGGCCACGGGCGGGCCGGACGCCATGGCGGCCCGCGCCCCGCTGCGACGGCTCGGCGACGACGAGGACCTGAAGGGCCTGTGCCTGCTCTTTGCATCGGACGCCGGCAAACACATCACCGGGCAGTGGCTGGCCGTGGACGGCGGCATGAGCGTGGTGACCGGCGGCTGAGCAGGTTAGAGTGGCGGTTTGCCCGCGCAGACGAGCGGATGCAGGGGGTCTCGCCCCGATCGCACCCGGCTTTGCACCGGCACGGACCCGCCACAAGGACTAGCCCCATGACACCCGATCCCCGTTTCGGCGTCGAGATTCCCTTCGTCAGCCTGCTGGGCTTCACGCTCGAACAGTTTGCCGATGGCGCCTCGGAACTGCATTACACCCCCGAGGAAGCCCACCTCAACTCGTTCGGCGTGGCCCACGGCGGTGCCTGCATGACCTTGCTCGATGTTGCGATGGCGACCGCTGCGCGCAGTGTCGAAAAAGACATGGGCGCGGTGACCATCGAGATGAAGACCAGCTTCATGCGGCCCTCCCGGGGGGCACTGGTGGCTCACGGCAAGCTGTTGCACCGCACCGCCACCATGGCGTTCACCGAAGCACGCATCGTCGATGCCGCCGGCCAGCTGTGTGCCCACGCCACCGGCACCTTCAAGTATGTCAAGCGCCTGCCCGTGGGGCCGCGCAGCACGCAGGGGTTGCGTCCCGTCTCGACCGACTGAGGGCGACCGCGTTCGGGCGGGTGCGGCCATCGCCCTGGCGGGAAGCCGCGCGCAAGCAAGGGACGGGCGTTTGCGCTAAAGTCGCGCCCCATGCCTGCCGACCATCACCCCATGCCCGACACCCGACCCACTTTCCGGGACCTGCTGGCCCTGCGGTCCTACATCAGGTTCTGGGGCACACGTCTGCTGGGCACCGCGGCCACGCAGATGCTGATGGTCGCCATCGGTTGGCAGATGTACGACCTGACCGGCAGCGCCTGGGACCTGGGCCTGGTCGGCCTCTACCAGTTCGCCCCCGCGCTGCTCCTGACCCTGCTGGCGGGCCATGCGGCCGACCGGTTCAACCGTGCGCGCATCGTGGCGATCTGCCTCGGTGTCGATGCGGTGTCGGCCATCATGCTGGTGACGGCGACCGAAGGCCACTGGGTCACCCGCGATCTGCTGCTGGGGATCTCGGTCGTGCTGGGCATGGTGCGGGCGTTCCAGATGCCGGCGCAGCAGTCGCTTGTGCCTTCGCTGGTGCCGCCGGCCATGCTGCCGCGGGCCATGGCTTTCTCGTCGGCCGGGCTGCAGGCGGCCATCATCGGCGGGCCGGCGCTGGGGGGCCTGATCTTTGTGGCGGGCGCCTCGGCGGTGTACGCCACCAGCGCGGTGCTGTTCATCGGCGGCTGCCTGCTGATGGCGGGCCTGCGCTACAACTACACGCCCCAGGCGCGTGCGCCGATGTCTCTCGACAGCCTGTTCGCCGGTGTGCGTTTCATCTGGCAGCGCAAGCCGGTGCTGGGCGCGATCTCGCTCGATCTGTTTGCGGTGCTGCTGGGGGGCGCGGTGGCCTTGCTGCCCATGTTCGCCAAGGACATCCTGCACACCGGGCCTTGGGGCCTGGGCCTGCTGCGGGCGTCGCCGGCCTTGGGCGCGCTGGTCACCTCGGTGATCCTGACCCGCTGGCCGCTCGAGCGGCGCGTGGGGCCCCGACTGCTGGCCGCGGTGGCGATCTTCGGCGTGGCCACGCTGGTGTTTGCGTTCTCCCGCAATCTGGTGCTGTCCATGGCGGCCTTGGCCGTGACCGGTGCCATGGACATGGTCAGCGTGGTCGTGCGCCAGACCCTGGTGCAGCTCGAGACGCCCGACGCCATGCGCGGCAGGGTGAGCGCGGTCAACTCGGTGTTCATCGGCGCGAGCAATCAGCTCGGCGAGTTCGAGTCGGGTGCCACGGCGGCCTTGCTGGGACCGGTGGGCTCGGTGGTGCTGGGCGGGGTGGGGACGATTGCCGTGGCGCTGTGCTGGCGGCGGCTGTTTCCGGAACTTGCGCAGCGAGACCGTTTGAACTGATCCAAGTCAAACTTTTGTTTTGCTAGCACCAGGTGACTGCATGCGGTCGTCTTATGCTGACTCGCTCGGTTTTCGAGGGATTTTTGCCCGATCGACCCGGGCAAAAAGGGTTGAGTCCGGCGAACGGCTGTGGAACACTCTTCGGTTCAGTAAGGGGGGACAGGTCAAAAATTGCCTGTCGACACAATAATGTCGTGATAGGCCAAGCAAGACATGGATGCGACCGAAAACACCGCGCAGCAGGCAAGTCAAGCCACGACGCTGCGTCATCTGCAATCGATACTCGACTACAACACCGACTGGATCTGGGAAGTCGATGCCCAGGGCCGCTACACCTATAGCTCCAATGCGTGCCGGGTTCTGCTGGGTCGTCCGCCCGAGGACGTCGTCGGCCGGACGCCGTTCGACTTCATGCCCGACGGCGAGCAGCAGCGCGTGATGCGCATTTTCCAGCAGTACGCGTCGACGCACTCGGCCTTCAGGGGGTTGGTCAACCGCAATGTCAGGCCCGACGGCTCCATCGTCGTTCTCGAAACCAGCGGGGTGCCGTTGTTCAACCCGGCCGGCGACTTCGTGGGTTACCGGGGGATCGATCGCGACATCACCGATATCGGCGAGCGCTATCTGCAACTCGAGGCCGTCTGCGACTTCGTGCCCGTGCCCTTGTGCATCGTCGACGTGCAGCGGCGTTTCGTGATGGCCAACCAGGCGCTGGCAGCCGTGCTGGGCATGGCGACTTCGGCCATCGAGGGGCAGCCTGTGAGCCAGTTCCTGCCCGGACTCGACGCCTGTCTGGTGGCCAGCTTCGCCGCTCTCGATACGTTGGGCAGCGAGGCGCAGCCCGAGCTCGAGATCGGTGCGCGCTGGTTCCATCTCACCATCACCACGCTTCCCGACGATCCGCGCGATCGTCCGCGGCTGTCGGTTGCCATGACGGACATCACCGCTCAGAAGAATGTCGAACAGGAGCTCGCGCGCATGAACCGCCAACTGGCGCGCCATGCCTACGAGGACTACCTCACCGGCCTGTTCAACCGCCGCCACCTCGACAGCGTGCTGCGGACCGAACTGGCCCGTGCACACCGCGCAGGCGCTCCCACCTCGCTGTTGATGCTGGATCTCGACCACTTCAAGCAATACAACGATCGTTTCGGCCACCAGGCCGGAGACGAGTGCCTGCGGCTGGTGGCCGACAAGATCGCCACGGTGATCAGCCGCAAGGGTGATTGCCTGGGGCGTTTCGGCGGCGAAGAGTTCATGGCGGTGCTGCCGCATACCCCGCCCGAGGGCGCCCATGCGGTGGCCTTGCGTCTTCAGCAGGCCATGCGCGGCCTGCAGATGCCCGAAGGCGCGCAACCGGCGAGTGGCATCACCCTGTCCGCGGGTGTCGCCACGCTGTATCCCGATGTGTCCCGGCAACCCTTCGATGCGGATTCGGCTGCGTCCTGCCTGCTGCAGGCGGCCGACCAGGCGCTGTACCGCGCCAAGAGCGCCGGACGCAACCAGATCGTGGTGCACGACGCGCTGTGGTCGCAGGCCTGCCCCGTGGCATCGGCCTGAGCGAGCCGCCTTCGGACCCGGCTGACACGCGAGCCGGCCCGGCGGGGTGTCGCATTGCAGTCACATTTGTGCAGCGGCCGTTAGCGATACCCGGTAACGAAGGCATGGCCGGAAGCCGGACCGCTACAATCGCCGCGTTGGTGCTCGCCATTCATGTTCAGTGGGTGGCAGTTCAACGGGAAGCAGGAGAGCCGCGGCAGACAGGATGCCGTGCTCGTGCCTGCGCTGCCCCCGCAACGGTCAAGCGGACGGGGTTGGA
The DNA here is from genome assembly GCF_003752175.1 of Comamonas sp. BIGb0124. GTDB lineage: Bacteria > Pseudomonadota > Gammaproteobacteria > Burkholderiales > Burkholderiaceae_C > Comamonas_F. The sequence goes on from NZ_RJVF01000008.1 coordinate 47,972, forward strand.
TGGAGGAGGGTGGGGTACGGCGTGAGAGCGTGTACCCGACAGGTCCATCCCGATGCCCCACCTGCATCACAGATGCCACTGGCTGCCTTGAACAAGCGGCTGGGAAGGCGATGCAGGCGTGCCGCCAGCCCGGATACCGGCCAACACAGCGGCTGCCGGCCTGCTTCATGCAGGGCGCGCCACATTACCCAAGGATTGTCGGGGAGGGCGGTCCAGGGGGTCCGTGCTTTTCTCATTCCAATGGCTATTTTTCACCCCACCGTGCGCTTGACCGCACTGGCCGCCGCTGCATGGCTGGCGACGTCCGCTCAGGCCCAGAACAACAAAGAACCGCAACTGGCTGAAACCGTGGTCACGGCCACCCGCAGCGAGGCGCGTGCCAATGCGGTGGTGAGCGACGTCACCGTCATCACCCGCGAGCAGGTCGAGCAGTCTGCCGGCCGCACGCTTGCGGAAGTGCTGCAGCAATACGCCGGTGTGCAGATCGCCGCCAACGGTGGACGGGGCAAGGCCGGCAGTGTCTTCATCCGTGGTGCGGAATCGCGCCATACGCTGCTGCTGGTGGACGGCGTGCGCTATGGTTCGGCCACGCTGGGTATACCGACCTGGAACAACATCCCGCTGGCCAGCATCGAGCGCATCGAAGTGCTCAAGGGGCCGGCCTCTTCGCTGTACGGTGCCGACGCTGCGGGTGGCGTGGTGCAGATCTTCACGCGGCGCGGCACCCAGGACGGTGCCCATCCCTATGCCGAAGTCACCGTGGGCAGCCACGACTACCGCGGTGCGGCCGCAGGCGTGAGCGGCAAGGCCGGCCAGGTCGGCTACAGCCTCAATGCGAGCGGCTTCAACGACGGCGGGATCTCGGCGACCAACGGCAAATATGCCGCAGCCTACAACCCGGATCGCGACGGCTTCCGTCAACGTTCCGTCGATGGCGCTTTCGATTGGGACTTGACGCGTGACTGGACCTTGTCCGGCGGTTTCCTGCGCAGCGAGAGCAGCAACTATTACGACGGCAGCTATTACGACAGCAGCTTTGCGGCCGTCCCGGCAGACAACCCGCACGGCCGCCTCAACACCTTTGTCGGCCGTCTGGGTCTCAAGGGACAGGTCACCCGGGTCTGGACCACACGCATCGACTACCGTCAAAGCCGCGACGACAGCAAGGACTGGACCGTCAGCGGCCAGTCTGCCGACATCTTCAAGACCCGTCAGGATCAGTTGACATGGCAGAACGACATCGTCACGCCGGTCGGCACCGTGGTGGCCGGCCTGGAGCGGCTGGACCAGCGTGTCGACGGCACGACTGCGTATGAGGTGACACGCCGTTCGATCACGTCGGTGTTTGCCGGCATCAATGGCGAGGCTGCAGGCCACACCTGGCAGGCCAGCGTGCGCCGGGACGACAACTCGCAATTCGGTGACAAGACCACCGGTCTGCTGGGCTATGGCTATCAATTGCTGCCCAGCCTGCGTGCTCATGCCAGTTACGGCACGAGTTTTGTGGCGCCGTCGTTCAACCAGCTGTATTACCCGGGTTTCAGCAATACCAAGCTCGAACCCGAAAAGGGCCGCAACGGCGAGATCGGCCTGACCTGGTCGGCGGCGGGGCAAGAACTGTCGGCCACTTATTTCCGCAACAAGATCCGTGGTTTCATCACCTCGGGCGCTCGTCCGGTGAATATTCCGTATGCCCGCATCGAAGGCTGGAGCCTGGGCTACCGCGGCCAGCTGCAGGATCTGTCGCTGTACGCCAATCTCGATCTGCTGGATCCCCGCAACACCGTGACGGGCGACCTGCTGCCGCGCCGCGCCAGGCGCCAGCTCACCGCCGGTGCCGACTATCCCTTGGGTGCCTGGAAACTGGGTGGCGCGCTGCGTGTGGTGGGCGAACGCGAGGAAGCCTTCTTCAACGACGCGACCTATGCGACCGAAAAGAAGGTGCTCGGCGGCTACACCACGGCCGATCTGTATGCCAGCTACGCCATCAACCGCGACTGGAGCGCACAACTGCGCCTGAACAACCTGGCCGGCAAGGACTACGAGACCGCCTACGGCTACAACCAGCCGGGCCGTGAAGCATTCCTGACGCTGCGCTGGCAACCGCGCTGATCGGCCTTGGCGACGCGCTCGGCGACAATCCGCTCATGAGCCTGATCCCGGCCCGCGTTCGCCTGGCCCGTGCGGTGCGTTTCGTGCCCGCACGGCGCCCTTCGCCACCGCATCGTCCGCAGAGGGGCGGGGGCGGGGGAGGTGGCGGTGGCGGTGGCATGTTGCGGCGCGCTGCCGGCGTGGTGCTGGGGGCGACCGTCACCCTGATGACGCTGTCGGGCGGGCTCGTCCAGGCCGCCGAGGGCGCGCCGTCTAACGCGGCGGCGATCGTGCTGCAGGATGACCGTGGCCAGACCGTCCGTCTGTCCGGCCCGCCGGCCCGTATCGTGAGCCTGTTGCCCTCGCTGACCGAATCGGTCTGTGCGCTCGGCGCCTGCGACCGGCTGGTCGGGGTCGACGATTATTCCAACTGGCCCCCGCAGGCGGCCGCGTTGCCGCGCCTGGGGGGACTGGACACGACGCAGATCGAACGTGTCGTGGCCTTGCGCCCCGATCTGGTGCTGCTGTCCCGCTCGTCGCGCGCCGCGGTCCGGCTCGAAGCGCTGGGGTTGAACGTCGCCTCGTTCGAGCCGCAATCGCTGGACGACGTCGCCCGGGTGCTGGAGCGCACCGCACGCATGCTGGGCTTGCCCGACGCACCGCGCCGCGCGCAGTCTCTGTGGCACACGCTCGACGCCGAGGTGACACAGGCCGCCGCCACGCTGAAGCCGGCCCAGGCCCGTCAGCGGCTTTATGTCGAACTGGCCAGCGGCCCCTATGCGGCCGGCCCGTCTTCGTTCATCGGCGGGTTGATGGAACGGCTGGGAGCCCGCAACATCGTCTCTGCCGAACTGGGAGCCTATCCTCGCCTCAACCCGGAAACCGTGCTGCAGGCGCAGCCCGATCGCATCGTCGTCGGCGCCTACGGTGCGCGCGAGATGGCGTCGCGACCCGGTTGGTCTCGACTGCGTGCCTTGCAGCAGGACGCCGTCTGCGTTTTCGCTGCCGACGAGATGGATGTGCTGGTCCGCCCCGGACCCCGGCTGGGCGACGCCGCGCGGCTGCTGGCGGACTGCCTGGCGGGACGCATGGCCGGCCTGCGCGGCGAGCGGGTGGACGCACGCGGGGACGCCGCCCCCGACGCCGGGAGGCGCCCGTGAGCGCTCCTTCTGCCCAGACGTTTGCGACCGAGCCTGCAAGAGCCGAGTCGTCGGCCCGCGCGCAGGTCATGCTGGCCACGATGCTGGCTCTGGCGACCGGGGCGATGATGGTCGCCGGGCTGCTCATCGGCAGCCTGGGCTGGATGCCGTGGACGGCCTGGCGCGACGTGTTCTTCGATCCGTCCTCGGCGCTGGCCACGGTGGTGTGGGAGGTGCGTCTGCCCCGCACGCTGTGCGCCTGGTTGGCCGGCGCGCTGTTGGGCCTGTCCGGCGCGATCGCGCAAGGGCTCTTCCGCAATCCACTGGCCGATCCGTATCTGCTGGGCAGTGCGGCAGGCGCCAACCTGGCTGTCGCGCTGCTGTTGATCGCCGTCGGTGCAACGCCCGGACTGGACAGCCTGGGCTTGAATCTGGGTCTCACCGGGGCGGCCTTTTGCGGCGCCGTGCTGGCCGTGCTGCTGACCCTGACGCTGGCCCGCGGCACGCGTCAGCCGCTGCGCCTGCTGCTGGCGGGCGTCGTGGTCAGCATGGTCCTGGGCGCGCTGGCTTCGCTCGCGATGGCGCGCCACCCCCAACTGCTGCAGGCCATGCAGGTCTTCATGCTGGGCACGACGGCCTTTGCCGGCTGGACGGCAGCCGGGGTGCTGGCGATCGCCGCCGTGGGCGTGGTGCTTCCTGCATGGGCCTGTGCGCGGGCGCTGGATGTGCTCAGCCTGGGCATCGATTCCGCCCGCAGCCTGGGGCTGCCGCTGGGGCTGGCCCAAGCCGTGCTGATCGGTGCGCTGGCGCTGGGAACGGCCGCCGCCGTGGCGCAGGTCGGCCTGGTGGCCTTCATCGGTCTGGTTGCGCCGCATCTGGTTCGGCTGGCGGTGCGTCCGCTGCATCGCAGCCTGCTGCTGCTTTCGGCCCTCATGGGCGGCGCGTTGCTGCTGGCGGCCGATATCCTGGCGCGGGCTGCCATGGCCCCGCAGGAGCTGCCGGTCGGCGTGCTGACCGCGCTGCTCGGCGGTGTCTATCTGCTGTGGATGATGTCGAGGCGCCAGGCGTGAAACCCACGACACCGTCTCCATCCGACAGGGGCGCGCTGGCCGCACACGACCTGAGCATCCGTCTGGCCGGACGCGACATCGTGCATGCAGCCGATCTGCGTTTGCCCGCCGGCCGCTGGACGGCCATGGTGGGTCCCAACGGCAGTGGCAAGTCGACCCTGCTCAAGGCGCTGGCGGGTCTGCTGCCGGCCCGGCGCGGCGGTGTGGAGCTGTTGGGACGGCCGCTGAACGACTGGAACGGCCGTGAAAGAGCCCGCACCCTCGCCTGGCTGGGCCAGGACGAAGCCGTCAGTGCCGAGCTGCACGTCCGCGACATCGTCATGCTGGGGCGTCTGCCCCATCAGGGGTGGCTGGGCCGGCCCGGCGATGGAGATGCCCACGCCGTCTCCCGCGCCATGGTTCTGGCCGGCTGCGAAGCGCTGGCCGACCGCCTGTTTTCCACCTTGTCGGGCGGTGAACGCCAGCGGGTCCTGCTGGCCCGCGTGCTGGCGGTGCAGGCAGAGGTCATGCTGATGGACGAGCCCCTGACCAATCTCGATCCGCCCCATCAAGCCGACTGGGTGAAGCTGGTGCGTGGCCTGCGCGACGCGGGCACGACGTTGCTCACCGTGCTTCACGAGCTGGGCGCGGCCCTGCAGGCCGACGATCTGCTGCTGGTGCGCAACGGGCAGGTGCTGCACCATGGCGCCGTGGCCGAGGCCGCGACCCGCCAGTGCCTGATCGATGTGTTCGACGGCCGCATCGAATTGCACGCCGTGAACGGCCATTGGCTTGTCCTTCCGCATTGAAAGAACGACTATGGAAATTGTTGTCCCTCCCACCGAAACCCCTTACGAGAAGCCCACCGGCGAGCGCCGCGGCCTGATCATCGTCAACACCGGCAACGGCAAAGGCAAAAGCACGGCCGCCTTCGGTCTGGCGATGCGTGCCCATGGCCGGGGCAAGGCCGTGAAGATCTACCAGTTCATGAAAGTGCCCAGTGCGCGTTTCGGCGAACACCGCGCGTTCGAGACACTCGGCGTGCCGATCGAGGGACTGGGCGATGGCTTCAGCTGGAAAAGCAAGGATCTCGAACACTCGGCGCAGCTCGCGCGAGACGGCTGGGCGCGTGCCCGGGCCGACATCCTGAGCGGCGAGTTCTTCATGGTCACGCTCGACGAGGTCACGTACCCGCTGATCTACGGCTGGCTCGATCTGGCCGACGTGCTCGCCACGCTGCAGGCGCGGCCAAGTTCGGTGCATGTGGTGCTCACCGGGCGCGACTGTCCCCCGGAGATCGTGGGTCTGGCGGATACGGTCACCGAGATGCGTGCCGTCAAACATGCTTTCGATGCCGGCATACCGGCGCAGCGCGGCATCGAAGATTGAGTCGGGGCTCGCCGACGGCCCCGAGGAGCCCGACCTCACGTATGCTTGGGCGCTCAGACCGTCCGCAATCCCTTATGCCGAATACCGATTCCTATCAGGCCAAATCCGCCGAGAGCCGTGCAAGGCGTGACCAGTGGGTCGACGCCAGGCTGCTCGACGTGTTCATGCACAACTCGTATTCGGGCACGCCGCTGCGCATCGCCATCGTGCTGACCACGTCCATCCTGCTGTGGCAGGAGATCGACCACACGGCCGTGCTGGCCTGGCTGGCACTCGCCCTGGCGCTGATCTTCGTGCGGCACTACGTCTACACCCGCTACCTCAAGCTGCACGCCAGCCTCTCGGAAGACGGCATGCTGAGACGCTTCAAGTTGCGCATCGGCTGGCTGTGGGCGGTCAGCGGTCTGGTGTGGGCGGTTGCCTTCTGGATGTGTTACGGCAAGGTCTCGATCTCGCTGCAGGCGGCATTCCTGCTCATCATGGTCACCTTCATCGCGATGGCCGTCGATCGTTTTTCTTCGTGGCCCGCCGTGCTGTACTGGTACACGAGTTTTGCGTTCGGCGGCGTGATCGCCGTCATGCTCGTCCACGCGCTGTCGGTGGGCTGGAGCGACATTCCGGTGATCGAGAGTTTCCTGATGATCATCGTCGGTCTGTGCTGGCTGATCCTGCTCATGGGGGGCGACCGTTTCCATCAGGTGCTGCAGAGCACTTTCAGGCTGCAGTACCGCAACCAGCAGCTCACGCGCTCGCTGACCCGCAAGACCGAAGCCGCCTTGCGCGCCGCGGCACTGAAGAACCGGCTGCTGGCCGCTGCCAGCCACGACATCCGCCAGCCCATCCATGCGCTGTCGCTCTATGCCCAGTACCTCGAAGACGATCCTTCGCAAGGCGGCGAGCTGGCCCCCCGCATCGTGCAGGCCAGCCGCGCCATCAACAACCTGTTCGACTCGCTGTTGAGTTATGCGCAGATCGAGTCGGGCGGCATGAGCCTTCGCATCGCACCGGTGCGTGTCGACCAGATGCTGAACGACCTGTACGTGGTGTTCGAGCCGCTGGCGCGCGAAAAAGGTCTGGTGCTGCGCCTGCGTCTGCCGAGCCGGCACGTGACGCAGCTGTCCGATTCGGTGCAATTGCGGCGCATCGTCGGCAACCTGCTGGACAATGCCATCAAGTACACCCACAGCGGTGAAATCCTGCTGTCGCTGCAGATCCGTGTCACCCCCGGCGGGCACCACAGGGCCTGCGTCAGCGTGGTCGACACCGGTCAGGGCATCCCCGAGCAATACCAGAACGACATCTTCGGCGAGTTCATCACCGTGCCGTCGTTTGCGCGCAGCCCGTCGACCGGTGGCGTCGGTTTGGGGCTCGCCATCGTCTCGCGGCTCGCGCACGCGCTGGGCCATTCGCTGCGCATGCGTTCGCGCGTGGGGCGCGGATCGACCTTCCGCATCACGCTCGACGACAGCGTGACCAGCCAGATCGACCCGCAGGCCCGGGTGGCCGCCGAAGTCTCGGCCCTCTGAGGGCGGCTTCGGCCGCGCAAAAAAAAAACGGCCCGAAGGCCGCGGCGGATCCACCTGCTCGGTGGACCGGTCAGGCTCGTCCGCCGAGCCGTCAGCTCTGCAGGTAGCCGTGACGGCGTGCGTAATGCACGGCCTGGCTGCGATTCTTGACCTGCAGCCGGCGGAACAGCCGCCACAGGTGAACCTTGACGGTGTGCTCGCTGATGGCGAGCTTGTCGGCGATGTCGCGATTGCTCAGGCCTTCGTCGAGCATGCCGATGAGCTGCTTCTGGCGCTTCGACAGCGTCTGGCTGCTGGCGCCTGCCGTTTCCGCAAGGTCTTCGTCGATGGCCAGCAGGCTCGCCAGCGCGGACTGGATCTGCTGTGCCGGTGCCGATTTCTCGATGTAGACGTCGGCGCCTGCAGCCAGGCAGGGACCTTCCATGTCGTCGGCAGGCGAGGCAGAAATCACGGCCAGCGGCAGTTCGGGAAACATGGCACGGACCTGCATGACACCGGAGACGCCGGTGGTGTCCGGCAACTTCAGGTCGAGGCAGATCAGTCGCGGCTCACCGTGCGTGCGCACGGCCGAGGCCAGCGCAGACAGCCGTGCCAGCTTGACGATCTGGCCGTCGGGATAGAGCCTGCGGAGCATGATGCCCATGGCATCGCTCATGAGCGGGTGGTCGTCGATGACGTAAAGGCACATGGTTTGTAGTGGCCGGTTCAAGTGTGGGTGGTTGACCGAGGAAAAACTCACCGTGTGGTGGCGGAATCCGGTGCAGCATTCGATGCAGCCTCGGAATCTTTTTGAAGCTGGCTCAGTACGTTTTGTAACGCGGAGTGACTGGTTTCGTCAACCGGGTCGAACCGGGTCACCTCGGCTTGGTAGGCGGGCCAGCCTTGCGTCTTGAGCCGGGCGATCAGTGCCGCGGCATCCTTGGGCGAGGCAAAACCGCCGCTTTGCAGCAGAGTCTGGCCTTCGGCAGAGTTGAGCTTGAAATAGAACAGGCCATCGGCTTCGCGGTATTGCTTGAAGCTCGCGCTGCGCGTCGCAGCCGTGTTTCGGGCGGCAGCAGGCGCGGCGACGGCCACCAGCGGGCGCAGGCCTGCTGCTTGGCGCACCGTGGCCAGCAGCGGGGTCGCATGGGCGCGGGCCTTGGCTGCACCGGCATGCAGGATTTCCTCGAGACGCTGCGGATGGGCGATGAGGTCTTCGTACTGGGCTCGCATGGGCGCCACGGTCGTGTCGACCTTCTGGAACAGCAGGTCCTTGGCATCGCCCCAGGCCACGCCGTCGGCATAGGCCTGGCGCATGGCCTCGGTTTCAGCGGGCGTGGCAAAGGCCTGGTAGATCTGGAACAAGGCACTGCCTTCGACGTCCTTGGGCTCGCCGGGCAGGCGCGAGTCGGTCAGCAGGCCGCCGATCAGCTTGCGCAGGCCGGCCGTCGGCGTGAAGAGTGGGATGGTGTTGTTGTAGCTCTTGCTCATCTTGCGGCCATCGAGGCCGGGCAGGGTCGAGACCTGCTCGTCGACGGCAGCCTGGGGCAGCACCAGGTGCTCGCCGTAGAGATGATTGAAGCTGCTGGCGATGTCGCGTGCCATCTCGATGTGCTGGACCTGGTCGCGGCCCACCGGGACGAGGTGGGACTTGAACATCAGGATGTCGGCAGCCATCAGCACCGGATACATGAACAGGCCAGCCGTGACGTCGGCATCCGGATCCTGGCCGGCAGCGGCGTTCCGGTCGACCGAGGCTTTGTAGGCGTGCGCGCGGTTGAGCAGGCCCTTGCCGGTCACGCAGGTCAGCAGCCACATCAGTTCCGGAATCTCGGGGATGTCCGACTGGCGATAGAAGGTCACGCGCTCGGGATCCAGACCGGCGGCAATCCAGGTCGCGGCGATTTCGAGCGTGGAACGCTGGATGCGTGCCGGTTCGTCGCACTTGATCAGCGCATGGAAATCGGCGAGGAAATAGAAACTCTGGGTGTCGGGCTGGCGGCTGGCTTCGATGGCCGGACGAATGGCGCCGACATAGTTGCCCAGATGGGGCGTGCCCGTCGTGGTGATTCCCGTGAGTACACGTTGAATGGTCATGTTGTTCGATCGCGGGCGGGCAGTCCGCCTGTAGCGACTATTTACTACAAAAAAGATCGTTTCAGGCCAGGAGACGCAGCGGTGACAACAGTAGATTGATGATGCTGGAGCCCAGCAGAATCAAGGGGCGCAACCAGAGCGACCCCATCACGCCGGCGACGACCAGGCCGAGGACGATGAAAAAACCGTAAGGTTCGATGCGGCTCACGGCCTGTGCCTGCTTCCAGGGTAGCAGAGCCACCAGCACCCTGCCGCCGTCGAGCGGAGGGATAGGAAAGAGGTTGAAGGCCCACATCACCAGATTGACCAGAATGCCGGCCCGTGCCATTTCAAGGAAAAAACGCTCGTCGATGCCCGAGAGCAGCATCGTGAAAAGCACGAGCGCCCAGAGTATGGCCTGAGCGAAGTTGGACATGGGCCCCGCCAGCGCGACCCAGATCATGTCGCGCCGTGGATTGCGCAGATGGCTGAAATTGACGGGCACCGGCTTGGCATAACCGAACAGGAATGCACCCGAGGTTGCGAAGTACAGCAGCACCGGCATCAGGATGGTGCCGATGGGGTCGATGTGCTTGAGGGGATTGAGCGTCAGCCGGCCCATCATGGCGGCCGTGTTGTCGCCGAAGTGGCGGGCTGCATAGCCATGCGCTGCCTCGTGGACCGTGATGGCGAACAGCACGGGCAGGGCATAGATCAGAACGGTTTGGAGGATGTCGGCATTCACAATGGACTATTGTCGCATCCGGAAACGATGTTGCCGCGTAAAGTCCGCTTTCAGTCGCCGCCCACGATTTCGTAAGGACCGCCGCGGGCCAGCGCGCGGGCATAGGCCGGCCGGGCATGGACGGTTTCGAGGAAGGTCCGCAGCGCCGGATAACGCACGTCCAGCCCCCCGCGTGCAGCGGCCGCCTCGAGCGGGAAACTCATCTGAATATCGGCGGCACTGAAGGTTTCCCCAGCGAACCAGGGGCTCCGGGCCAGGGTCGACTCCATGTATTCCATCTGTGCCGCCAACTGCGGCACGATGAATCGGCTCTTGACGCTGTGGCTGATGCGCTGTGCCACCGGCTTCACGAAAAACGGCATCGGCGTGCGTTCGATCTTGTCGAAAACAAGTTTCAGCAGCAACGGCGGCATGGCCGAGCCTTCCGCAAAATGCAACCAATAGCGGTACTTCAAATGGTCGTCGGTGCCGGCGGGGGGGATCAGTCGGCCGTGTCCGTGACGCTCGACGAGGTACTCGATGATGGCACCCGACTCGGCAACCACCCGGTCACCGTCGGTGATGACCGGCGACTTGCCCAGCGGATGCACGGCACGCAGGGACGCCGGCGCCAGCATGGTTTCCGGATTGCGTTTGTAGCGCTGGATCTCGTACGGCAGTTCCAGCTCTTCGAGCAACCACAGCACCCGCTGCGAACGCGAGTTGTTGAGGTGATGGACGGTGATCACGGCAAGCTTTCGAACGATGGCGTTCAGCGGTTCTTGAAGACCGGCTGGCGTTTCTCGACGAAGGCCTGCATGCCTTCCTTCTGGTCTTCGGTGCCGAAGAGGGCGTGGAACAGCCGGCGCTCGAACTGGATGCCGTCGCCCAGGCCACTCTCGAAGGCCCGGTTGACGGACTCCTTGGCCGCCATCACGGCCAACTGGCCGTAGCCCGCGATGAGCAGGGCGGCGCCCAGCGCCTCTTCGAGCAGCTTGTCGGTGGGAACGATGCGGCTGACCAGGCCGGCCCGTTCGGCTTCGCCGGCATCCATCATGCGGCCGGTGAGGGCCAGGTCCATGGCCTTGGCCTTGCCGACGGCGCGTGGCAGCCGTTGCGTGCCGCCCGCACCGGGAATCACGCCCAGCTTGATTTCGGGTTGGCCGAACCGGGCGTTCTCGGCCGCGATCAGCATGTCGCACATCATGGCGAGCTCGCAGCCGCCACCGAGCGCATAACCGGAAACGGCGGCAATCACGGGTTTGCGGACCTTGGCCACGGCTTCCCAGTTGCGCGAGATGTAGTTGCCGCCATAGGCGTCAGCAAAACCGTAGCCCGCCATGCGGCTGATATCGGCGCCGGCGGCAAAGGCCTTCTCGCTGCCGGTGATGACGATGGCGCCGATGGCCGGATCGGCATCGAACGCGAGCAGGGCTTGGCCCAGTTCGTCCATCAGCTCGTCGTTGAGGGCATTGAGTTGTTTGGGACGGTTGAGCGTGATGAGGCCGACTTTTTCGCCTTCGGTTCGGACCAGGATGTTCTGATAAGTCACGGCGGGTCTCCGGTGGAATGGCACTGCCGCCCGGTCTGTCCGGGCGTCGGAGCGGCACAAGAATCTGTGCCGTTCCGGTTGTCCACTATAGCGAAGATGCCTGCCGCCACGGCCGGTCCGGTGTGGGGCCCGGAGCCGTTCGGGAGCCGGTGCTGTCGCCCAGCGGACAACCCGGCCAGTAAAGCGCCGGGACTCTCGCGGCTCAGGCTCAGGCCGCGAGGCTGGCGTGCAGCGGCGTGACATCGTGCCAGGCGGTGCCCGACACGGGGTCGGCCACGACCACCCCGGGTGCGTGGGCGAGCCCGGCGACGGCCTGTTCGAGGTGCTGGCGGGCGATGTCGGGCCGGTTGTTCTGCTGGCTCAGGTGCGCTCCGACCACCAGCGCCAAGGCATCGTGCATGAGGGCGGCGACCATTTCGGCGGCCACCGCATTGGCGAGGTGGCCATGGCTGCCCGAGATGCGGCGCTGCAGGAAGTAGGGATAGGACGAGGCCGCCAGCAGCGCGGGATCATGGTTGCTCTCGATGATCAGCGCGTGGCACTGCTGCAGGTGCTGCATGACATGGGGCGTGGGCATGCCCAGGTCGGTTGCGATGCCCAGCTTGTGCACCCCGTCCGTACAACTGAGTTGCAGGGGTTCGCGCGCGTCGTGCGGCACTGTGAAAGGTGTGAAGCGGATGTCGCCGAGGGTCACCGGCTGGTTGTCGCGTGCCTCGCACCAGGCTTGGCCAAAATCCAGGCGAGGCAGCGCAGAGCGGGTGCCCGCGCTCATCCAGACCGGCTTGTCGTACCGGTGGACCAGTTTTTCCACGCAGCCGATGTGGTCGCTGTGCTCGTGGGTGATGAAGATGCCGTCGATATCGTCGATCGCCAAGCCGGCTGCGGCCAGCCGGGTCTGCAACTGCCGGATGCCCAGCCCGCAGTCGACCAGCAGCCGTGTCGGGCGCAGGCTGTGCGGCTGCTGGGCTTCGACCACGGTGGCATTGCCCGTGCTGCCGCTGGCGAGGTTACGGAAACGAAGCATGTCGAAACGGGGCTCCGAAAAGCGCGGACTTAAAAGACAACAAGCAGCCCGAGGCTGCCTGCATGGAGAAAACCTGGCGGGGCAGGGCGGCGTACCCGGTCGACCGGACCGGACGCGCCACACCTGGGCCGCAGGCGAGGACCTGGATTACTTCAGGTCGTCGGCCAGGATGGAAACGATGCGCTGGGCATTGTTCGAGCTTTCGGCTGCGCCGCTGCTGTTGAGCACGGTGACCACGCTGCTGCTGCCCTGGCTGCGCACCACGATGCGGTACTGCTGGGGAGCCGGACCCGTCGCGGTGGCGCCGAGCATGCGGCTGAAGAAGCCAGGCTGCTTCTGGGGGCCATCGGTCGGCGGCACGTAACGCACGTAGTACACGCCTTGGGCGCGGTCGCGGTCTTCGACCGTGAAGCCGGTGCGATCCAGGCTCAGGCCGACACGACGCCAGGCGCGGTCGAAGTCGTCGTTGAGCTCGACGGCCGGCTGGCCGTTGATCGTGCTCACCTTGGCGGGCGCGGTGACCGGAGCCGAAGCCGCTGCCACGGTCTGTGCACGCTGCTCGTCGACACCCAGGCGCACCATCAGGCGGCGCAGGAACTCGGTTTCGAGCTCGGGGTCGGCGTCGCGGGGAGCCCAGATGGTCGAACCGATCGCACTCAGGCTGGTCTTGGTGTCGGGGGCGACTTCCTGCATGCCGCGGTGGGTGATGTAGATCTCCGTGCCGTTGCTCGAGCGCTCGATGCGTGTGCGGAACTTGTCGCGTTCGCCGGTCGAGTACAGGCCGTCGAACACCTTGCCCAGCGTGTTGCGGATGAAATCCTGCGGAATCTTGGCGCGGTTCTCGGCCCAGTCGGTTTCCATGATGCCCAGGCGCTCGTCGTCCTGCACCAGCAGGAAGCCGTTTTCCTGCCAGAAGTCACGCAACTGGGGCCAGACTTTTTCGGCCGGCAGGCTGACCACCAGCCAGCGCTGCGAGCCCTGGCGTTCGATGCGCACGTCGCCCACGGCGTTGGCGGCAACCGGCGCCTGTTTGGCCGCTGCACCGGGCTGGGCCACACCCATGCTGCTGGCCGTCACGGCATCGCCGGGCAGCGCATAACGGGTCTGCGAGGTCAGCTGGTTCAGATCGGGCGGAACTTCGAGAGTAGGAGCACGCTGGGCACTGCGGTAGTTGACTTTTTCTGATTGGAGGCCTGTGCTGGTGCACGCAGCCAGGGAGCAGGCCACGGCCAGAAGCGACAGGCGGGCAAAAGGATGTGCGAGCATGTTTTCCTAGAACAAAAAAGATCAGTCGATCAGGCCGCCGGCTTGCAGGGCGGACTCGACGGTGGCGTGGAATTCCGGCGACAGCGGTGTCATCGGCAGGCGCAGCGTGGGACCGGCCAGGCCCATGCGGTGCATGGCCCACTTGACCGGGATCGGGTTGGGTTCGACGAACAGTGCACGGTGCAGCGGCAGCAACTGGCGCTGCAGAGCCATGGCCTGCGGCGCATTGCCGGCGATGGCCGCCACGCAGAGCTCATGCATCAGGCGCGGTGCCACGTTGGCCGTCACGCTCACGTTGCCATGGCCGCCGCAGAGCATCAGCGCCACGGCCGTGGGGTCGTCGCCCGAGTAGATGCCGAAGCCTTCGGGTGCTTCCTTGATCAGCCACTGGGCCCGTTCGATGTTGCCGGTGGCTTCCTTGACGCCGACGATGCCCGGCACCTGGGCCAGACGCAGCACGGTGTGGTGCTGCATGTCGGCGACGGTGCGGCCGGGCACGTTGTACAGCATGATGGGCAGGTCGCCCACGGCTTCGGCAATGGCCTTGAAATGCTGATACTGGCCTTCTTGCGTCGGCTTGTTGTAGTAGGGGACCACCTGCAACTGGCAGTCGGCACCCACGCCGCGCGCGTACTTGGCCAGTTCGATGGCTTCGGCGGTGGAGTTCGCGCCGCAGCCGGCCATGATGGGCACGCGTTTGGCAGCCTGCTCGACCGACACGCGGATGATCTCGCAGTGTTCTTCGACATTGACGGTGGGCGACTCGCCCGTGGTACCGACCACGCCGATGCAGTCGGTTCCTTCGGCAATGTGCCAGTCGATGAGCTTGCGCAAAGCCGGATAGTCAACGCTACCGTCTTCGTGCAAGGGAGTGGTCAGAGCAACGATGCTGCCTGTGATGAGTGTCATGTTCTCGGGTCGTCTGTTGAAACACCAGTCGAGCATTCTACCCAGTGCCGCCGCCCGGCTGGCGGGTATGCCGTACTGGGGGACGCTTGGGCGGCGTTCGGTGTTCCAGTAGCTCTAGAGTGAATATCGACGGGCAGGTTCCCCGCTTTGCGCAGCTTTGCTTTCGCGAACGGCGGCGATACGCTGGATGAAGCGTCCGGGCGGTGCCTCGAAACCGTCTTCGTAGGCCACGACCCGAAGGCCTGCACGAGCGGCGTGAAGCAGCAGTTCGCCGGGTTGCAGAAGGAAGTCGGGGCGGCTGGGTTTGCCGATGCCGGCGTGGTCGCGCGTGAAAGTTTCGTAAATCAGGACACCGTCTTCGGCAAGGCTGTCGGCCAGCGCCGGGAGCAAGGGGCGCCACAGGTAATGGGTGACGACGACCAGGTCGAAACGCCGGCCCCCGAAAGGCCAGGGGGCCTGCTCCAGGTCGCTGCACACCAGCCTGGACGACGGAAGGCCGGGCAGGGCCTGCTGCAGCGAGGCGATGGCCTGCGCGTCGCGGTCCACCGCATGCAGGCCGAAACCCGACTGCGCCAGCCATCGTGCGTGGCGGCCACTGCCGCAGGCGACATCCAGGGCGTCGCCGCCGGGCCGTGCCAGAGCCGCCCATCGCACCACCCAGGGCGAAGCCGGCATACCCGTCGATCCGACATGCATCAGCGCACGCTCCCGCCGAAACACGACCACATCTGCTGCCCCAGCGTGAGGACCAGATCCGGCCGGGTGTACAGCATGAAGACTGCGCCCAGCACCAGACCGGCCAACAGCCACAGCGTGGCCGGCAGCCACCGGCGGTGGCCAGGGGCGACCGCCTGAAGGCGGGGTGGGTCCGCCGCGGAGGGCGAGGTGTTCAATCGAGGCATGGCAAGGGTTCCCGGGGTTGATGCAGGCTCTGTCCGCGATCTCAGGCGGCCGCCGCGGTGGCTGTCGGGCGTGCGATGGGGGCCTCGCGCACGCCCAGGTTGACGCCGGCGGCCAGCACGCCCAGCGCAATGGACAGCAGCCACACGATGTCGTAGCTGCCGGTCTGGTCGTACAGCACACCGCCCAGCCATACGCCCAGGAAGCTGCCGACCTGGTGGCTGAAGAACACGAAGCCGCCCAGCATGGAGAGGTGGCGCACGCCGAATATCTGTGCAACCAGGGCATTGGTGGGCGGTACGGTCGACAACCAGAGGAAACCCATGACCGCCGAGAAGATGTAGACCGAGAGGTCGGTGAGCGGGACGGCCAGGAAGACGGCGATGGCGATCGACCGCGCGCCGTAGATGAACGCCAGGATGTTCTTCTTGGCCAGGCGCTGGCCCAGCGAGCCCGCGATGTAGCTGCCGAACACGTTGAACAGGCCGATCAGCGCCAATGCGTAGCTGGCGACCTGGGGCGAGAGGCCGTGGTCGCGCAGGTAGCTGGGCATGTGCACGCCGATGAACACCACCTGGAAACCGCAGACGAAGTAGCCGGCCATCAGCAACTGGAAGCTGCGGTAGCCGGCGGCTTCGCGCAAGGCCTCGACGATGCCTTGTTTGGGAATGGCCCCGGCGCTCGGGCTGCCGGCTCCACCGGCCGGCGACGATACCGGTTCACGCAGTCCGAGGGCCAGCGGCATGATCACGAGCACCACGACGGCCAGTGCCAGCAGGGCGCCTTGCCAGCCCAACTGGTCGATCAGCAGTCCCTCCACGGGAACCATGAGGAACTGTCCGAAAGAGCCCGCGGCCGCCGTGACGCCCATCGCCCAAGAGCGGCGTTCGGGCGGAATCTGCCGTCCGACGATGCCGTAGATGACGGCATAGGTGGTGCCGGCCTGGGCCATGCCGATGAGCACGCCGGCGGTCAGCGCGAACATCGTCGGGCTGGTGGACAGGGACATCCCGGCAAGGCCGATGGCATACAGCACCGCACCGGCCAGCAGCACCCGGAAGCCGCCGAAACGATCGGCCGCCATGCCGGCGAAGATGCCGAATACACCCCAGGAAAGGTTCTGGATGGCCAGCGCGAAGGCAAAGGTCTCGCGGGTCCAGCCCTGTTCCTGCGTGATGGGTTGCAGCCACAGGCCGAAGCCGTGCCGGATGCCCATGGACATCGTGACGATGGTGGCGCCGCACAGCAGGACCTGCAGCATGCCGAGGCGCCGGGTCGAGGAGGTCGAATCGTTGATCATGGAGAGGAAGGCGTGTTGTTATGTCGTTGTGGTGTCTGGGCGAGTCCGCGGATCTCAGTCGTGGCGGATGGCCACCGTCTTGAGTGTGGTGAAGCCGTAGAGGGCTTCGAAACCCTTCTCTCGCCCGTAACCGCTCGACTTCACCCCGCCGAAGGGGAGTTCGACGCCGCCGCCGGCGCCGTAGTTGTTGATGAAGACCTGGCCGCTGTGGATCGCCCGGGCCATGCGCAGTTGCCGGCCGCCGTCGCGGGTCCATACCCCGGCGACCAGCCCGAACCGGGTGGCATTGGCGAGCTCGACGGCCTGCTCGTCGTCCCGGAAGGGCATGGCGGCCAGCACCGGTCCGAAGACTTCCTCCTGTGCCAGGCGGTGGTCCGGCGGGACATCGCGCAGCAGCGTCGGCACTTGATAGAAGCCGGATTCGGGGGCGTCGTCGGCGATCTGGCCCTGCGCCACCATGGGGATGCCTGCGACCTGGGCGTCGGACAGGAAATCCCACACCCGCTGCTGCTGGCTGGCGCGGATCAGCGGACCGAGATCCAGGTCCAGCGCCGCCGGTCCGACGCGCAGGGATTCGAACACCTTGCCGAGCCGGGCCAGCACGTCCTCGTAGATGGGCTGGGCGATCAGCAGGCGCGAGCCGGCCGAACAGGTCTGGCCCGCGTTCTGCACGATGGCATTGACCACGGCCGGAATGGCGCGGTCCAGGTCGGCGTCCTCGAAGAGGATCTGGGGGCTCTTGCCGCCGAGTTCGAGCGTGACCGGGCAATGGCGCTCTGCCGCTGCCTGCTGGATCAGCGTGCCGACGGTGGGACTGCCGGTGAAGCTGATGTGGTCGATGCCCGGGTGGCGGGCCAGTGCATCGCCCACTTCATGGCCCAGGCCGGTGACGATGTTGATGGCCCCTGCCGGGAAACCGGCCTGCGCGGCGAGTTCGGCCACGCGCAGCAGCGACAGGCATGCATCCTCGCTGGGCTTGACCACGCAGGTGTTGCCGGCGGCCAGTGCAGCACCCACGCTGCGCCCGAAGATCTGCATGGGGTAGTTCCACGGGATGACATGCCCCGTGACGCCATGGGGCTCGTGCCACGTCAGCACGCTGTAGCCCTGCTGATACGGTAGGGTCTCGCCGTGCAGCTTGTCGGCCGCGCCGGCGTAGAACTCGAAGTAGCGGGCCAGAGCCTGCGCGTCGGCGCGAGCCTGCCGCGTCGGTTTGCCGCAGTCTCGCTGCTCGATGGCGGCGAGTTCATCCGCGTGCTCGGTCACGAGCTGAGACAGCCTGTACAGCAGGCGGCCGCGCTCGACGGCGCTGGTGCTGCGCCAGGTGGCATAGAGGCACTGCTGCGCCGCACCCACTGCGTCGTGCAGGTCGGCGGGCGAGCTGCGCTGGATTTCGTCATAGGGCTGACCGTCCGACGGGTCGATGACGGGCAGCGTGCGTCCCGAGAGGGAAGGCACCTGGGCATTGGCGATGAAGTTGAACTGCATGGCAAATCTCGAGTCAATCTGAGGCCCCCGCAGTGTGCACCCGTTAGGAATATTTTGCAGCTTCCGTTATGGTGGAAGCTGGCGGGCGCTGCTGGATGATTGAAAAATCGGCTGCGCGGGCTCTGTAAATCTTTATCTTAAGCTATGAAAAACATAGAATCGAAGTTCACTGCACGTGAACATTTTGGCTTCGGCCTGTCCGTTGCGCGACCCATGATCGCGGCTGGCGTGGCAGCCGGGGCACATGGCCCATGAGCCGGCGGCGCGCTGGTCGCGCCTGTCCGATGGTCTTTTTTTCGCCGTTCAAGTTCTCTCTCAAGGCCGTCCCGGCTTGTGTATTGGGTCTGTCCCTCATGGGCACGACAGGCCATGCGGCCGAAGCCGGCTCCGTGCCGGCCAGTCAGTGGCTTTCACGGCTGAGCCAGGACTCGACCAAGGTGTACGAGTCCGGGCATCCGTCTGCATTCGACCGGCTCTCGGCTCGCAATGCCTCCGAACGGCTGGCTTCGCCGCTGGCGGTGCAAAGGCGGACTGAAGCGCCACCCCTGCCTACTGCAGCCCAGGCAACCGCCCCTGCAAAGAAGAGCGGTGTGGCCTCGGCTCCCGGCAAAGGCAAGTCCGAATCCCGGTGGTCGGCCTCCGGTGAACCCGCCGCGGGTACCGTGGGCAAGACGGCGTCCCTGGTCAGCCAGGCCCAGAGCAAAGCGGCCCAGATGCAGCCGGGTCGGGCGGTGCAGAATGCCCGCACCACCCGACTGAGCCAGGCCGAGCAAGACAAGCTGCATCGCGCAGACTTGCGGGCGGCTCTGGCCGAAGGCCGCATCGGCACCCGTGAGCGCGGAACCGCCAGTTGGTATGCCAACAGCCTGCACGGTCTGCCGACATCCACCGGCGAGCCTTACGACCGGCATGCCCTGACTGCCGCCCATCCCACGCTGCCCATGGGCACCTGGGTGAAAGTGACGCGCTCGGACTCCCGGCGCAGCGTCGTCGTGCGCGTCAACGACCGCGGTCCTCACGTCAAGCGCCGTATTCTCGACCTGAGTTACCAGGCTGCCCGCACGCTGGGCATCGTCAACAGCGGCACGGCCCAGGTGGTGATGGAAGTGTTGCCCGATCAGGGCCAGCAACGGGTCGCGTCGGCCAATTGAGCGGCCCGTTCAACGGGGATCGAACGGCCAACTGCCAACTGCCAATTGCCAATTGCCAATTGCTCATTGTCAATGGCGGAATGAAGTGCGGATGGCGCCGCCGATCGGTCTGTCGGGCGAGCCACGGATGACGGGGCGCTCGAGGACCGGCGAGGTGTGGCCTCAAGCGCCCGACACGGGCTGTCGCCAGTCTTCCCGGCGAAGGCCGGGGACGGTGTCGAACGCGGCATCGGCGCTGACCAACGGCAGTTCGGCCGACAGCGCATGGGCGGCCAGCATCAGATCGTGTTCGCCCAGCGCCAGTTCGCCACGGCGCACCAGGCCGCGGCACTGCACGTAGCGGCTGGCCGCAGCCTGATCCCAGGGCAGGATCTCCACCCAGCGAAAGAACTCGTCCAGCACATCGGCGACCCGTGTGTACCGGTCGCCGTGTGCCTGGGCCAGCCGGTCGACGCTCTCGAGCAGCGCGGCCTGGGTCACCACCGAAATCCCCAACCGCGGAACGTCCAGCGCCAGCAGGTGGGCCCGCAGGTGCGGCGAGGCACCGGTGATCAGATCCCGCGCCGTGGCCGTGTGCAGCAGCCAGGCGGGCGTCATGGCGCGACGGGCGCCGTTGCGCCCAGGGCTGAAGAGGGCGGCTCCGTCGCGGTGGAGGAGCCGAACTCCGCCATCCATCCGGCCGGGTAGCCGGCGCCATCGGCCACGGCAAAGAACTCGCGCCAGTCGCACGGACGGCGCGACAGCACCACGTCACCCGTCACCGGATCGCGTCGGATGTAGACCTCGTCGGTGTCGAAACGAAATTCGGCCGGCAGGCGCACGGCCTGGCTGCGGCCGGTCATGAATGTCTTGGCAGTCTGCATCGCAATGTATTCTTGATAATCTTATATCAATGATATATATCCTGATATATACCAAACAAACGGGTCTTGTGCAAAGGTGTGAGGCGGTAGCCTGGGGTTAATCCCCGCAGGGGTTGGGAAATTCTCCGTCAGTCGTTACAAACGGGGGATACGGCCTCCCGCGGCCGTTCATTGCATTGTCGTTATCTGAACAAGGATACCCATGAAGACCCAAGCCGCAGTCGCCTGGAAAGCCGGCGCCCCCCTGACCATCGAAACAGTCGACCTCGACGGTCCCCGCGCGGGTGAGGTCCTGGTCGAGATCAAGGCCACCGGCATCTGCCATACCGACTACTACACCCTCTCGGGCGCGGATCCCGAGGGCCTGTTTCCCGCCATTCTGGGACACGAAGGCGCGGGCGTCGTGGTCGACGTGGGCCCGGGCGTGACGACGCTCGAGAAGGGCGACCATGTCATTCCGCTCTACACGCCGGAATGCCGCCAGTGCAAGTTCTGCCTGAGCCGCAAGACCAATCTCTGCCAACTGATTCGCGGCACGCAGGGCAAGGGCCTGATGCCCGATGCCACCAGCCGCTTCAGTCTCAACGGCGAGCCGATCCTGCACTACATGGGAACCTCGACTTTCGCCAACCACACCGTGGTGCCCGAGATCGCGCTGGCCAAGATCCGCAAGGACGCGCCGTTCGACAAGGTCTGCTACATCGGCTGCGGCGTGACCACCGGCCTGGGCGCCGTGCTGTTCACCGCCAAGGTCGAAGCCGGTGCCAATGTGGTGGTGTTCGGCCTGGGGGGCATCGGCCTCAACGTCATCCAGGGCGCCAAGATGGTGGGTGCCGACAAGATCATCGGCGTCGACATCAACCCCTCGCGCGAAAGCATGGCCCGCCAGTTCGGCATGACCCACTTCCTCAATCCCAAGGACATCGAGGCGGCAGGCGGCAACATCGTCGAGGCGATCCAGCAACTCACCGACGGCGGTGCCGACTACAGCTTCGAGTGCATCGGCAACACCAAGGTCATGCGCCAGGCGCTGGAATGCACCCACAAGGGCTGGGGCCAGAGCGTGATCATCGGCGTGGCCGAAGCGGGCGCAGAAATCAGCACCCGGCCATTCCAGCTTGTGACGGGCCGTGAGTGGAAGGGTTCCGCTTTCGGCGGCGCACGGGGCCGCACCGATGTGCCCAAGATCGTCGACTGGTACATGGAAGGCAAGATCGACATCGACAGCCTGATCACCCACACCATGCCGCTGGCCGATATCAACAAGGGTTTCGATCTGATGAAGCGCGGCGAATCGATTCGCGGCGTGGTCGTCTACTGATTCCGGAGACCCGAGCATGAGCCTGGAACTCATCGGCAGCCATGCCTGTTTTGGCGGCGAACAACGGTTTTACCGCCATGACTCCCGAGAGATCGGGTTGCCCATGCGGTTTGCCGTGTTCCTGCCGGCGCAGGCCCTCGGCGAGCCATCGCGACGTGTGCCGGCCTTGATGTTTCTGGCCGGCCTGACCTGCACCGAAGAAACCGCGACGATCAAGGCCGGTGCCCAGCGGCTGGCCGCCGAGCACGGTCTGGCGCTGATCATGCCCGATACCAGTCCGCGCGGAGCGGGCGTGGAAGGCGAATCGGACGCGTGGGATTTCGGCGTGGGCGCAGGTTTTTATCTGGATGCCACCCAGCAGCCCTGGTCCAAGCACTGGCGCATGGAGAGCTACATCGTCGAGGAACTGCGTGAATTGCTGGGCGCCGAGTTGCCCATCGATCTGGCGCGCCTGGGCCTGACCGGCCACTCCATGGGCGGACACGGTGCGCTGACGCTGGCCTTGCGGCATCCCGGCTTGTTCAAGACGGTATCCGCCTTTGCGCCGATCTGTGCGCCCACGGCCTGTCCGTGGGGCCACAAGGCGTTCACGGGGTATTTGGGCGAAGACCGCAGTGCCTGGGCGGCTCATGACGCCACGCAACTGATGGCCGCGCAGGCGCAGGCGCCTTATCCGCAGGGCATCCTGATCGACCAGGGCCTGGCCGACAACTTCCTGGCCGAGCAACTGCATCCGCATCTGTTCGAGCAAGCCTGTGCCGGCGTGGGTCAGCCGCTGACCCTGCGCCGCCATGCCGGCTACGACCACGGCTACTACTTCATCGGCACCTTCATGGCCGATCATCTGCTGCACCACGCGCGCGGATTGACCGCCGCGTGAAGCGGAAGCGGGTCTGGACGCCGGCGGCTGCTGGACCCGGCGTCGGCCCAGGCCCGGAGGCACCGGCCTGGGCGCAGGCGAAGCCGCGGGTGGCGTCGGCAGGCGCTAACATGCTGCCTGTAGATTCCGCCATTCATTGTCTCGAGAAGGTATTCCATGCGTTTTGCACTACGCGCCGCCGCCATGGCCAGCGCGCTGGCCATGGCCTGCGCTGCCCACGCCCAGATCAAGGTCGGTATCGACCTGTCGACCACCGGTCCGGCCGCCTCGATCGGCATCCCGAGCAAGAACACCGTGCTGATGTGGCCGGCGACGCTGGGTGGGCAAAAAGCCGAGTACGTGATTCTCGACGACGCATCCGATCCGTCCGGCGCAGTGCGCAACTTCAAGAAACTGACCAGCGAGGACAAGGTCGATGTGATCGTCGGCCCCAACCTCACGGCCTCGGCGCTGGCCGTGCTCGATGTGATCGCCGAGACGCAGACACCGATGGTGGCGCTGGCGGCATCGGCCGTGATCGTCGAGCCGCCCGAAGGCAAGCGCCAATGGGCTTTCAAGATGCCGCAGAACGACTCGCACATGGCCACCGTGCTGACCCAGCACATGAGCGACAACGGCATCAAGACGGTGGGTTTCATCGGCTTTGCCGACAGCTATGGCGACAGCTGGTGGAAGGAATTCTCCAACCTGGCCGAGGCGCGCAAGATCAAGGTCGTCGCCAACGAACGTTTTGCCCGTACCGACACCAGCGTGACCGGGCAGGTGCTCAAGCTCATGGCCTCCAGGCCGGATGCGATTCTGATCGCCGGGGCGGGCACGCCTGCGGTGCTGCCCCAGAAGGTGCTGGTGCAGCGCGGCTACAAGGGCAAGATCTACCAGACGCACGGCATTGCCACCGACGAATTCCTGCGCATCGGCGGCAAGGATGTGGAAGGCACGCTGTTCCCGACCGGTCCGTCCGTCGTGGCCAAGGAGTTGCCGGCAAACCATCCTTCGAAGAAGGTGGCGCTGGACTTCGTGACGGCCTACGAAAACAAATACAAGGTCGACTCGGTGACGCAGTTCGCCGGAGACGCCTGGGGCGCCTACCTGCTGCTCGACGACGCCACCGGCCGTGCGCTGAAGACCGGTGCAAAACCGGGTACGCCCGCTTTCCGCGTGGCCCTGCGCGAAGCCTTGGAGAACACCCGTGAACTGGTGATTCCCAACGGGGTGATGAACATGAATGCCAAGGACCATGTCGGCTTCGACCAGCGTTCGCGCGTGATGGGCACGATACGCAACGGCAAGTTCAGCTACGCGGGCGACCGGTAAACGACGTTCGATCACCGGTGCTGCAGGCCCTGGCCGGCCTGCGGCCGGGTCGCGAGAGAGGTGGCGACGGATGCGCAGCCGCCCCGACAAAAAAGCTGCGGCACCGGTCGACGGTGCCGCAGCTTTTTTCATGAGGTCGATTCGGAGCGGGGTCCGGTGTGCGTCAGGCTTGGCGTTCGTCTGCAGCGTCCGGATCTCTGCAGCCCGTTCGGCCGCCGAGGGACAGTGAACGACTCAGGGCGTCTCGTGGGCAGCCGGCGCTGCGGCTGCCGCGGCTGCCTTGGCTTCGGCCTGCAGATTCTGATTGGCCACCCATTTGATGGCGAAGGCGTGCAGGTCGTTGAGGCGCTTGAGAAGATCCTGGCCGCTGGGCGTGAGCCGGTAGCCGGTGTTGTCGTGGCTGATGAAGCCGGCGCCCCGCAGATCCTTGAGCCGCGTATTGAGCGTATTGGGCGTGATGGTGCCCACGCTGTCTTGCAGCAGACGGAAGGTCTGCGGATGACCGTCGCGCAAGGCCCAAAGTACACGCAGCGCGTAGCGGGATTCCAGCAAGGCGAGCAGCTTGGGAGTCGCGGGATTTTCTTTGTAGCTCATCGGTGCATCTCCTTAAGGGGACGTTGGGCTGACTCGAATCATCGTCAAAAGTTCGGTTTCAGGAGCATGGTTCTCAGATTCCACTGGCCTGAGAGCTATACAAAATATAGCGTAAAAATTTGTGTGAAACAAGTTCCAAAGCGGATCGCACGAGACCGCTGTGCTGCATCAGTCGAGTTCGGCGACCAGATCGATCTCGACGCAGGTGCCGAAGGGCAACTGGGCGACGCCGTAGGCACTGCGGGCATGGGCGCCGCGTTCACCGAAGATCTGGCCGAAAAGCTCGCTGGCACCGTTGGTGACGAGATGCTGTTCGGTGAACGAGTCGGTCGAGTTCACCAGGCTGCACAGCTTGACGATGCGTTTGATGCGGTTGAGGTCTCCGCAGGCCGCATGCAGGGTGCCGATCAGGTCGATGGCGATGGCTCGTGCGGCCTGCTGGCCCTCGGCGGTATCGATGGCAGCGCCGAGTTGACCGACCCAGGGCTTGCCGTCGGGTTTTTTGGCAATGTGGCCGGAGACGAAGATCTGCTGGCCGCTGATGACGTAAGGCACGTAGGCTGCGGCGGGTGTGGCGACCGGCGGCAGCACGATGCCGAGTTGTTCAAGCTTGTCGTAAACGCTCATGGAAATCCTGGCAAGTTGAGGCGCACGCTGCAGGGGCCTGCAGACCGAGCAGTCAGACCTGGGGCAGATCGTCGTCGGCGCCTGTTGCAACCATGATAGCGTGCTATGTCTCTGTTAGCAAAACCGCTGTTGTCGGCGTTCGGATCGAGCCTTTGCGGGCCGGCGGAGCAAGGGCTGACGAACCGCCGGTCAGCAAGGGCCTTCGGCCGAATCGAGCGGGGGGACGGCGGGCGGGTCGAGGCGCGTCCACAAGGCATCGTCAGGCGGGGCCACGGTGACCTGGACACGCAACTGGTGATTGGCGCCGCCGTGCAGCACGCCGCGCATGGGCGAGACGTCCGAAAAATCCCGGCCGACCGCCAGCAGCACGTAATCTTCGCCGGCGCGCCGGTTGTTGGTGGGGTCGAGATCGAGCCAGTGGCCCTCCGCCTCGTCGGACGTGCCCATCTGGGGTATGAATGCCTGCACCCAGGCGTGAGAGGCGTCGCTGCCGACCAGCCGGGCCTGGCCGGGCGGCGGTGCCGTGAGCAGGTAACCGCTCGCATACCGTGCGGGCAGGCCCAGGCCGCGCAAGCAACCGATCATGATGTGGGCGAAATCCTGGCAGACGCCTTTGCGCTGCTCCAGCGCCTCGAGCACGGGCGTGTTGACGTTGGTGCTGGCCGTCTCGTAGGTGAAATCGGCGTGGATGCGCGACATCAGGTCGAGCAGGGCGGCGCCGATTGCCATTCCCGGTGCAAAGCTGGGGCGTCCATAGGCCTGCAATTGCAGCAGGCGCGGGATGTAGGGGGATGGAAATACGAACTCGGCCGCCTCGTCGGTCAGCGCCATGCCGCGGTAGCGGTAGTGGTCGCGCACGGTTTCCCAGGGGCTGGTGGCTCCGGGCGGCAACTGGGCGGTGTGGGGGGAGGTCTGGACCAGGCTGTCGGCACTCACACGCAGCGTATCGTGGGCGGTGTGGAGGGCAAAGAAGGCCTGCGCGTTGCCATAGACGTCCTGTGTGCAGCTCTGCTGGTCCGGCGGCGGCGAGATGAGCAGGCGGTGGGACAGCAAGGTCTGCCCGGTCACCCCCGACAGCGGCTGCAGGTGCAACTGATGCTGGGCCGTGTCGACGCCAGGGCTGTAGTCGTAGAGGGTTTCGTGGAGGACTCGCAGCAGCATGGGGCAACAGATGACGGGAAGCGCGGAGGGATGATCCGCATTCTAGGCGCAGCGCAGGTCGCGCCGTGCCCGGTGGCTCAGGCGCCGACGCTACGGCGGTACTGGTCGGAATGCGTGAAGAAGCGTGCGCCGATGCCGTCCGAAAGCAAGGCGGTGGCTTGCATCGCGCCTTGCAGGTGGTGACGCAGGATGGCGAGCTGGCCTTCGTCGTCCCGCATGCAGAGCAGGTCGAGCGGCCAATCCTTGGGCGAGGGCAGCAGGCCGGCCAGCGAGACCGGGCTCTTGCGGAGGGGGCGTGCATCGGCCGGCGTGACCGCGAGTTTCTCCACACGCCCGCGCAGCGTATCCGTGACCCAGCCGAGCGACCGCGGGTTTTCGCTGTCGAGGACCAGCAGGTCGAGCAGGGGGGCGAGGTCCCGGCGATGCTGGTATCGGTCGTTGAACGTGATGATGCTGTCGAACAGCGTCAGCAGGGCGGAGAAACCCGCGTCGTCTTCCAGTACGCCGGTTTCCGCACCGAGGTCGAGCGCCATGGCGTGGAAATTCAGCCTTTCGAGCTGACGGCCGACCGACAGCAGGCGCCAGCCGTCGTCGCGGGTCATGCGGTCGATCTGCGCACCCGTCATGGCAACCAGCGCCTCGCCGGTCGCCGCCAGCAGCTCCAGGGCCTGGTCTGCAGCCAGTTCGCCTTCGTCGGCCAGGGTTTGAGCCTGCTGGCCAAAACGGGCTTCGGTGCGCACGATGAGGTTCCAGTACTCTTGCGCCAGGCGCTCGCGCACGGCAAAACCGGCGTTCTTGAGGGACTGCAGGTTGTAGCCGATGCTGGCCAGATCCTGCCGTTCGGCAAAGCTGGCGATGAGCGAGCGCTCGAAGACGCGTGGCGATTGCGCGACGTCCGGCACATCGGGCAGGACCAGCGAGCTGCGCACGCAGATGGCGGAAATCCAGCGGCAGAGGGCCGGCGAGAGGTTTTCATCGCTGTTCAGCAGATGGATGACCAACTGGGCCAGACGAACCGTGTTTTCCGCGCGCTCGGTGTAACGACCCAGCCAGAACAGGTTTTCTGCTGCACGGCTGGTGACCAGCCGGGTGTGCTTGTCGTGGCGGCGACCGACGGGTTCGTTGCGGATGAGTGTGGTCTGATCGACACGGCCGGCCGCGACCACCCACGCATCGGCGCTGCTGCCGCCGTATTGCATGGAGGCGATTTCGGTGCCGCGCGGCGCCAGCCTGACCATGCCGCCCGGCAGGACGCGCCAGGTGGGTTGGCCGCCGGCGTCCTCGCCGTCGCTCACGGCGAACACCCGCAGCATCATCGAACGGGGGACGAGCCGGCCGTTGTCCCAGGTGGGCATCTGCGACAGGGGCAAGTAGTCCTGGATGGTGTAGTCCTCGCCCTGGCGCAGGATGCGGCCGGCCCATTCGTCGAGCTGGGCACGGCTGAGGTCGCGGCCCAGCACGGTGGACGAGGCGCCGCCGGGTGCCGGGTAGGTCGGCTTGATCGCGCCGGTGGCCAGTTGCTGAAGCGCATCGTCCAGGACGGAGCGTTCTCCGCACCACCAGGTGTGCAGGGCCGGCATCGACAGGGTCTCGCCCAGCAGCGACTGCGACACGGCCGGCAGGAATCCCAGCAGGGCCGACGATTCGAGAAAGCCTGTGCCCGGCATGTTGGCCATGACGACCTGGCCGGCCCGGACAGCCTGAAGCAGTCCGGGAACGCCCAGCGTGGAGTCGGCGCGGAGCTCGAGCGGGTCGACGAAGTTGTCGTCCACCCGCTTGATGAGGCCGTGCACGGGTTTCAGTCCGTGCAGCGTCTTGAGGAACAGGCGGTCGCCGCGGACCGTCAGGTCGTTGCCCTCGACCAGGGTGAGACCCAGATAGCGCGCCAGATAGGCCTGCTCGAAATACGTTTCGTTGAATGGGCCGGGCGTGAGCAGCGCGATGTGGGCGTCGTCGCCGGCCGGGCTCAGCCGGCGGATGTTGTCGAGCAGGGCCCGATAGGTACCCGCCAGCCGCTGCACGCGCATGTCGCGGAAGGCACCGGGGAAAAGCCGGGTGGTGATGAGCCGGTTTTCCATGAGGTAGCCCAGGCCGGAGGGCGCCTGCGTGCGCTGCGAGATCACCCACCACTGCCCGTCCGGGCCGCGCGCGAGATCGAAAGCCAGCAGATGCAGCCAGTTGTTGCCGGGCGGGCGGACGCCATGCAGCGGACGCAGGTAATCGGGATGGCCCTGCACCAGGGCGGCGGGCAGCAGCCCCTGGCGCAGCAGGGTCTGGGGGCCGTACACATCGGCGACGATGGCATTGAGCAGGCGCGCCCGCTGGCCGATGCCGGCCTCGATCTGCTGCCAGCTGTCGGGCGTGATGAGGAGCGGGAACAGCTCGAGCTGCCACGGCCGGGCCCCGGCCTGGGCCTGCTCGGCGTAGACGTTGTAGGTGATGCCGTTGTCGCGGATCTGCCGCTGCAGCACCTGGGTCTTGTGGTCGAGCTCGTCGAAACCCTCGGCGCCGATGTGGTCGAAAAAGGACTGCCAGGAGCGTGTGAGGGTGTCGCCGGCCAACGGCTCCGCACCCTCGGTCTCTGGCGAGGCGGCAACGCTTTCCAGGACGTCGGTGGCCTGATGCGCGGCGCCATGGGAGACGCCGGCGGCGGTGCCGGCATGGCTGTAAGCCGCCTGACTCTGGTTTTGTCCCGGGTGGCCTTGCTGCAAGGCATCGACCGGCATGAGGATGGGTTTGAGCGGCGCGAGCGGCGATGCACTGCCGGGCAAGGGCGGCGCAGGCGCGGGCGGGCAGCTTGCCGCGCCGCGCAGTTCGTCGTAATGCCCAGGCGCAGCCGCGGGAGCGAGGCTGGCCGCCAACTCGTGAGCAGGCGCAGCCAGCAAGTCGGGGCCAGGTCCGTTCGGAACAACAGTTGGAGGCGTGGGATTCATCGACAGAAACGATCGGCGGGGCCGGATGCAAAACCTTGAATTATCACGTGTCTGCATCGCAAGCAGATGCCGTGCCACCCGCACGCTGCGGATCCAGGGCGCGGTTTTTGGTGATTTTGACTGGAGGGCATTGTTTTCTGTGATAAATTTTGCTATGGAAATGGCTAACGCAGCCGCTGCGCAGGAATCGCTGGATTGGTGCATCGAAAAATTCAAAAAACCGCAACAATGCAAGTGATGCCCTAGTGCGGTGCGTGGTGGTGCACGCTTTGGGCTTGAACCAATGTGGGGTGTTGGGAGAGAATGGCGGGTTTTCGTCTTTCCGTACACAAGAAAAGTTATGCCCAGTTTCCAGGTTCGACCCGCCACGTTGCGCGACGCGTCCGCCATTGCCCAAGTTCACACCACGGCGCTCAAGGCCGCTTACAAAGACATCCTCCCTGAAGAAAAAATCAGCCGCATGCCTGTCGAGAAACGACAAGCCATGTGGCGCGAAGCCATCGAGTACAGCGAACCCCAGGTGAAGGTGGTGCTCGACGAGAACAACAAGATCATCGGCTTCGTCGGTTTCGACCGTTCGCGCGACCCCAAGACCAAGCCGACCTTCGGCGAGATCTGGGCGCAGTACGTGCTGCCCACCCATTGGGGACAGGGTGCCGGTCTGCAGCTGTGGGACGAAGCCCGCGAAGGCCTGGACGACGAAGGCTGCACGGAAGCGTCCGTTTGGGTGCCTCTGCGCAACGAACGTGTGCTGCGTTTCTATGAACTGGCCGGCTTCAAGCGCGAACTCAACACGGCGCGTACCACGCCCGTGGGCGACATCAAGATCGAAGAAATCCGCCTCAAGCGCCCGATCTGATCCCGTTCATTGCCGATCCGCTCCCCATGGCGGCGCCGGGCGCGCCGGTCCGGGGTCGCGGTGTTATCCTGCCCAGCAACTCCTGCGGCTGTCAGTTTTGCTGACAGCCGCTTTTTTCCTTTCGGCTGCCGTTCCCTTCCCATGAATTCTCCCCAACCCGCCAAGAAGACACGGCCTGCGCCGCCTGCCATGGTGCCCGTCGCGGTGCTGCCCGAGACCGCGGGGACTCTGTCCCTGCTCGAGTGGCACGATGCCGAGGGCAACGCGCAGCGGGTGGCGTGGCGCTCCGAGAACGGTTCGGCGCCGCCGAGGCGTATTGTGCTGGCCGACGACCAACTGGCCGCCGATGTCGCCTATCGGCTGGCAGCCGAGGGCACGGGGTTGCTGTGGACGGGCGATTTCCAGAATGCGCGTCAGCTGCTGCAGGCCCTGGCCCGGCGGCTCGACCGTTCGGGGCCCGGCAAATCGCAGACCGATGCCGCTTTCCCCCAGCGTTTCCATCTGCACCGCCAGCGGCAGGCCCAGCGCGCCCGTATCCTGGGCATGCTCATCGTGCCGCTCGAGGCCGACTACCGCATCGCGCTGCGGCGCGCACCCGATGTCGTGGCGGCTTGCACGCAGGCCTATGGGCCGGCACTGCCGGGTCAGCCGAAAGCCTGGGTCAGCCTGCGCGAGGTGCAGGGCCTGATCGGGGCTTCGGAATGGCGCAAGAAGGGCGTGCCGGTACCCGCCCTGGGCCTGGATGCTTCGGGCCAACCGAGGCACATCCATCCCTACCATGGCGTGTTTTCGCCCTTGCGCGGCGAATACCTGGCCCTGGTGCGCGATGCGGCCTGGCCGGCAGCCGGAAACGGCCAGGCGCCGGCGCAGGCCTTCGACATCGGCGCGGGCACCGGCGTGTTGTCGGCCCTGCTGGCGTTGCGCGGCGTGCCACGGGTCGTCGCCACCGACGTGAACGACAAGGCGCTGGCCTGCGCGCGGTTCAATCTCGAGCGGCTGGGGCTGAACGGACCGGTCGAATTGCTCGAACAGGATATGTTCCCGGCCGGCCGTGCGGCGCTCGTGGTGTGCAATCCGCCGTGGCTGCCGGGCAAGCCGTCCTCGCTGATCGAGCAGGGCATCTACGATCCGCAGAGCGGCATGCTCAGGGGTTTCCTGGCGGGATTGCGGGACCACCTGGCCGAGGGCGGCGAAGGCTGGCTGATTCTGTCCGACTTCGCCGAGCACCTGGGCCTGCGCAGCCGCGACGAGCTGCTGGCCTGGATTGCCGAGAGCGGTCTGCGGGTGGCGGGGCGCGACGATGTCCGCCCGGTTCATGCCAAATCGCAGGATGCGACGGATCCGCTGTTCGCGGCCCGTCAGCAGGAAGTCACCTCGCTGTGGCGCCTGGTACCGGCCTGAGAGCCGAAGGGGCCGCATTGAGACCGGGCGCCGCAGTCGGGGCCGTGCGGCCGGACGACGGCGGCAGGGCTCGGGGAGCGGCAGGCACGGGTGCCGTGGCAGGCGGTGCGGCCAATTGGGTGTTCAACAGTTCGACGTCGGCCGCCGTCAGGTTGCCAGCGGCCTGCCGCAGTTGCAAGCCGCCCAGCAGGACGTTGTAGCGCGCCTGGGCCAGGTCGCGCTTGGTGGCGTAGAGCTGGCTTTGCGCATTGAGTACGTCGATGTTGATGCGCACGCCCACTTCGTAGCCCAGCTGATTGGCTTCGAGTGCACTCTGGCTCGAGGCTTCGGCGGCTTCGAGCGCACGCACGGAACTCCGGTTCGAGAGCAGGTTGAGGAAAGCGGTGCGCACGTTCTGGTCCACCTGGCGTCGTGCGCCTTCGAGGTCGATGCGTGCCTTGTCCTCGAGCGACAGGGTTTCGCGGATGCGGTTCTGGATCGAGCCGCCGGCGTACAGGGGCAGGTTGAGCGTCACGCCCACCGATGCGTCGTTGCGGCGATCGGGCGAGTTCAGCGTGCCGCCGTTGCGGGCATGGGTGAGCTGGTAGCCCACCGTGGCGTCGATCGTCGGCAGTCCGGCCGCCTCGGCTTTGCGGGTTTCGAGTTCGGCGGTGTCGCGCGCCATCAGGGCCCGCCGCACGGTCGGGTGCTGGCTCTGGGCTTCGGTCACCAGAGGCGTCGGATCGTCGAGGGTCAGGGCCGGCAGGGCCAGCGGCTGCGCGGGCTCGATCGGTTGAGCCGAAGGCACGCCCGAGAGCTGCGCCAGCAGCAGTTGCCGTACGCGCAGTTCGTTTTCGGCGGCGATCTCCTGGGCGAGGACCAGATCGTACTGGGCCTGGGCTTCACGGCTGTCGGTGACGGTGGTCGTGCCGACTTCGAAGTTGCGCTGCGCCGATGCCAGTTGTTCGGCGACGGCGGTTTTCTGCGCACGCACGAAGGCCAGGCTGTCGCGGCTGGCCAGCACATTGAAGTAGGCCTGGCTGAGACGGATGATGAGATCCTGGTCGGCGATCTCGAGCTGCGCCTGCGCCGATTCGGCCTTGCGCAGTCCCTGCTCGTAGGTGGCGGTGTTGGCGGGCCGGTAGAGCGGCTGAGTGGCGTTGACCGCCACGTTCTCGTTGCCGCCGTTGACCGAGGCCCGGGGGCCGTAGAGTTCGTTTCGTGAACGCAGGGCCCCTGCGCTCAAGGCCACGTTGGGCAGCAATCCGGCGCGCGCCTGCTCGGCGCTGGCCAGGTCGGCCTGGTACTGGGCCAGGGCGGCCTGGTAGCTGCTGTCGTAGGCGCGGGCCTGCGTGTAGAGCGACAGCAGGCTTTGCGCGCCGGCACCGCCGGAGGCGGCGAGCAGAAGCCAGGCGGCGCACAGGGAAGTCTTGCGCAGGGAGCGCCGGAATGTGGACATGAGGGGCGATGAGGGTTGCAGTGTCAGGTCAGGCCGGTTGCGGTGTCGCCCCGTGGCCCGTTCAATAGCGAGGGGTGGAGGCGTCGATCTCGCAGGACCAGGCATCGATGCCGCCCGCGATATTGGCGACCTTGCCGAAGCCCTGCTGGGCCAGGAAAAGGGCCACGCGCTGGCTGCGTCCGCCGTGGTGGCACAGGCAGGCCACCGGTGTGTCGGGGTCGAGTTCGCCCACGCGGCCGGCCAACTGGCTCATGGGAATATGGCGCAGCGTGCCTCCGGCTTCCTCGATGTGCTGGGGCTGGATGGAGGCGACCAGCAGTTCGTCGCTTTCGCGGATGTCGAGGACCTGGGCCGGAGAGCCGGACTGGCTGCCGGCAGTCTGCAGCCAGTCCTTGAGGAGGGAAACGGGGACTTGTTCGATCATGGGCGGTCTGCTCAGAACTGAAAGCGAGAAGGTTCGACAAAACCCACGAGGCGGGGGGCGATGGTGTCCCACGGTTGGCGGGTGGAGGCCTGCGGGGTGTCGACGCTGCGCGTCACGATGGTCGCACGCATCATGATGCTGTCGCCCACGATGGCGGCCAGGCGGCCGCCCGGTGCCAGTTTCTCGATCAGGTCGAGCGGCAGCTTGGCCACCGAGCCCGAGAGCACGATGACGTCGAACTGGCCTTCGATCGCCGCGGCCTTGGAGCCGTCCGCACAGCGGACTTCGGCATTGACCACGCCGTTGGCCTGCAGGTTGCGCTGAGCCAGTTCGGCCAGGGGCTGGTGGAGTTCGAGGCTGAGCACGCTTTGGCCCAGGCCTGCCAGCAGTGCGGCCATGAAGCCGGTACCGGCACCGATCTCGAGAATGCGGTCGGTGGGCTTGACGTCCAGATCCTGCAGCAGACGGGCTTCCACGCGCGGTGCCAGCATCACTTCTCCGTAGCCGATCGGCAGTTCCATGTCGACGAAGGCCAGGCTGCGGTGCTCGGCCGGCACGTAGTTCTCGCGGCGGATGGACAGCAGCAGCGCCAGCACGCGCTCGTCGTGCACGTCCCACGGGCGTATCTGCTGTTCAACCATGTAGTAGCGGGCCTGTTCGAGAGGGGGCAGTTCTTGTAGCGTGGTCATGGGGTGAGTGTCTCCGCAAGGATTAAAGCGTCGGCTGCGGCGCCGCAGGGTGGGAGCGCGCCGGCGGCGGCTCCGATCACGGGATTCGGCAAGTCAACTTCATGATTCTATCGACGCCAGCGCCGGCGAAGCCACAGTACCCCATCATCGAGGTAGCTATAAACGACGGGCACCACCACCAACGTGAGCAGGGAGGAGGTGATCAAGCCGCCGATGACGGCCTGGCCCATGGGGGCGCGCTGCTCCGAGCCTTCGCTGAATGCAAAGGCCAGGGGCACCATGCCGAAGATCATGGCCAGCGTCGTCATGAGGATGGGGCGCATGCGGACCCGGGCCGCGGCGAGCAGGGCGTCGCTGCGGGACAGTGCCGCGGCGGGCAGCCCGTCTTCGCCGATGTGTTCGCTGCGTGCGCGGATGGCGAAGTCGACCAGCAGGATGGCGTTCTTGGTGACCAGCCCCATGAGCATCACCACGCCGATCACCGAGAACATGGACAGCGAGGAGCCGAAGAGCATCAGCGCCAGCACCACGCCCACGAGCGTGAGGGGCAGCGACGTCATGATGGCCAGCGGCTGCACGAAGCTCTTGAACTGGCTGGCGAGGATCATGTAGATGAAGATGATGGCCATGGCCAGGGCCGAGACGGCGTAAGCGAAGCTTTCCTGCATGTCCTTGGTGGCACCGCTGAACTGGTAGCGGTAGCCGGGCGGCATGGCGATGCCCTGCATGACGCGGGTGATGTCGGCGGAGACTTCGCCCACGCTGCGGCCGTAGGCGTTGGCCGTGATCGAGACTTCGCGGTTGAGCGCCCGCCGGTTGATCTGGCTGGCGCCCGTGGACTCGCGGATCTGGGCCACCTGGTTGACCCGAACGATGCGGGGACTGCCGTCCTCGTTCTGGGTGGCGACCAGCGGGATGCGGGCCAGGTCCTCGGGCGTGTTGCGCAAGGCCAGCGGCAGGCGTACTTTCACGTCGTAGGTTTCGTTGTCGGGCGCGCGCCAGTTGCCGACGGTCTCGCCGGCCACCATCGTGCGCAGCGCACTGGCCAGAGGGGCCACGCCCAGGCCCAGCGCGGCGGCCGCCTGGCGGTTGACGTCGAGCACGACGTTGGGGTTGTCGGGCTTGGCGCTGCTGTCGAGGTCGACCAGGCCGGGAATGCCGCGCAGCGCGGCCAGGGCCTGGGTGTTGAGCCGTTCGAGTTCGGCCTGGTCGGGCCCCAGCAGCGAAAACGAGATCTGTTTGTTCTCGCCGCCCACCGATTCGCCCACGCCCACATGGGTGACGACGATGCCGGGAATGTCCGCCAGCCGCTGGCGCAGGCGTGCCGAGAGCTCTTGCGCGCTGGCGTCGCGTTCGTGGCGGTCGACCCAGCGGATGGCGACGCTGCCGTAGATCTTGCCGCGCGATGCCCCCGCGTTGACGGTGGCCGTGCTGTAGCGCACTTCGGGCATGGCCGACAGGATGGCCTGGATCTGGCGTGCCTTGGCTTCGGTGGTTTCGAGCGACGAGCCGACAGGCGTGTTGAAGGCCACGCTGCTTTGCGAGAAATCCGCCTGCGGCACGAACTCGGTGCCGAGCAGCGGCACGGCCATCACGCTGCCCACGAAGATGGCGATGGCCGCCCCCAGGGTGGCCAGCCTGTGGCGCAGCGACCAGCGCAGCACGTGCTGATAGCCGTCGGACAGGCGGGTCGTGAAACGATCGAAGGCATGCGTGACGCGGCCCAGCGTGCGGTCGTACAGCGAGCGCCGGCCGTCCGGCTGCGTGCCGGCGGCATGGATGGCCGGGTCGTGCCAGATCGACGACAGCATCGGGTCGAGCGTGAAGCTCACGAACATGGAGATCAGCACGGCGACCGCGATGGTGATGCCGAACTGGTGGAAGAACTGCCCGATGATGCCCCCCATGAAGCCGATCGGCAGGAACACGGCGACGATGGACGAGGTGGTGGCCAGCACGGCCAGGCCGATCTCGTGGGTGCCCTCGGCCGCGGCACGGTAGGGGCTCTTGCCCATCTGCACATGGCGCACGATGTTCTCGCGCACCACGATGGCGTCGTCGATCAGCAGTCCCACGCACAGCGACAGCGCCATCAACGTGATCATGTTGATGGTGAAACCGAACATGTTCATGAACCAGAACGTGCCGATCAGCGCGACGGGCAACGTGAGGCCGGTGATGACGGTCGAGCGCCACGAGTTGAGGAACAGGAAGACGATGAGGATGGTGAGCAGCGCGCCTTCGATGAGCGTGGCGCGCACGTTGTCGACGGCGACCCGGATCGGGCGGGCGGCATCGCCGACTTCGCGCAGCGACACGCCGGGGGGCAGTTCGGGGCCGATGTCCTGGAGCACCTGGCGCAGGCCGTCGACCACCTCGATGGTGTTGTCGTCCTGCACCTTCTGCACCTGCAGCAGCAGGGTGCGCTGGCCGTTGAAGAGGGCCAGGTTCTCGAGCTCCTCGGCGCCGTCGCTCACCTTCGCCACCTGGCCGAGCAGCACCGGCGTGCCCTGGCGGGTGCCCACGATGATGCTGCCGAAGTCCTCGGGCCTGACCATGCGGGCGTCGATCTCGAGGGCACGTTCCTGGGCCGGCGACCGCAGCGCGCCC
This sequence comes from Comamonas sp. BIGb0124, assembly GCF_003752175.1. GTDB lineage: Bacteria > Pseudomonadota > Gammaproteobacteria > Burkholderiales > Burkholderiaceae_C > Comamonas_F. The sequence continues at coordinate 84,649 of NZ_RJVF01000008.1, forward strand.
AGGGGCAGGTCCTGGTTCTCGTTGCGCACGGCGGCGACCACCTCGCTGGCCGACACGCCCAGCGACTCCATGGCCTGCGGTTGCAGCTCGATGTGGATCTCGCGCCGGGTGCCGCCGATGAGCGTGACCGAGCCGACACCGCGCACGTTCTCGAGCCGTTTGCGCAGGACCTGGTCGGTCCAACTGCTCAGCGCGATGAGGTCGGGGGCCTGCTCGGATCGGGGATCGGGTTGTACCGCCAGCAGCCAGATGGGCTGGTCGGCCGGATCGAAGCGCTGCACCCGCGGTTCTTCGACCTCGTCGCGCAGGAGAGGGCGCAGGGCGGCGATCTTCTCGCGTACGTCTTCGGCTGCACGGCGCCCGTCGACCGTGAGCTGGAATTCGATGATGACGACCGAGGTGCCGGGATAGCTGCGCGAGGTGAGGGCGTTGATGCCGGCAATGGCGTTGACGGATTCCTCGACCTTGCGGGTGACTTCGCTCTCGACGATTTCGGGCGACGCGCCGGGGTAGTCGACCGTCACCACCACGACGGGAAAGTCGACGTCGGGGAACTGGTCGACCTTCATGCGCTGATAGGAAAAACTGCCCAGAACCACCAGGGCCAGCATGACCATGACGGCGAAGACGGGGTTGCGCAGCGAAACCTGGGTGATCCACATGGGTGATTGATCCGGTGGGCCCGGCGCTCAGCGCGGTGCGGGCGTAGGCGTCGTCACGGCGGACTGCGCGGCGGTCGCGTCCGGCGTCATGCGCACGCGGGTGCCGTCGGGCAGGGCGCCCACGGGGCTGACGATGACGGCCGTGCCGGCGGCAAGGGCTGCCCCCTGGCCTTCGACCAGCACCCAGGTGTCCTGCCTGAACTTGCCGCGTTGGCCCAGAGTGACCGGGCGGCGGCGGACCGTGCCGTCGGTCACCGTCAAGACATAGGGCTGCGGCTGGTCGGTGCGCACGGCCAGCAGGGGCACGGCCAGGCCCTGCACGCCGGCGGTGCCGACGGTGCCTTGCACGAACAGGCCTTGCCGCATGCCCGGTGCGGGGGGAACCCGGATGTAGGCCAGCACACTGCGGCTGCCCGATTGCACGCTGGGGTTGATGCGGCTGACCGTCCCTTGCGCGAGCGCCGGCAGGCCCTCCAGGCGCAGTTCGGCCGTCTGGCCGACCTGCAGGCGGGCGGCGTCGGTCACGCTGAAGGCCGCCTCGACCTCGAAGCGCCCCAGGCTGACGATGTCGACCACCTGATCCGCCGCTGCGACGCGTTCGCCGTTCTGCGCATGCCGGGCGGCGATCTGGCCGGCCAGGGGTGCACGCAGCACGGTGTCCTGCAAGGACTGTCCGGCGACGTCGACGGCAGCCAGCGCTGCGCGATGGGTGGCCTGCGCCGCGGCCAGGTCGTTGGCAGACGTATCGAGCGCGTTGCGGGAAATGAAGCCGCGCTCGACCAGGCGGTTGTTGTTGTCGTACTGGCGCCGGGCGTTGGCCAACTGGGCCTCGGCGCTGGCGGCCTGCTGGCGGGCCTGCGCCACGCGGGCCTCGTACTCGGCCGAAACGATACGGCCCAACACCTGTCCCTCGCGCACGACGTCGCCCTCGCGGACCGAGAGTCCGGCGATCTCTCCGGCCACGCGGGCTCGCACCTGCGCCTGGTCCTCGGCATTCAGCGTGCCCGTGAGACCGATGCCGACGGCCAGGTCCACCGACTCGAGCCGCATCAGATCGCTTTCGGCGAGTTCGACCGTAGCGGCTGCGGGCGAGGCCGCCGGCGGGGGCGAATGCGGGCGATCCGACGCCGGGCCGGGATGCCTGGCCTGTTCGGCCGTGACGGGTTGGCCGTCCCGCGGCGTAGCGGAACCGCTCTGCTGGACCGTTCGCCAGATGACCCAGCCGGCCACCGCGATCAGCACCAGCATGGCCGGGGCCAGCCACTTGAAAATCGACTTGCGCATAGTTAGATAGGGGAGAAGGGATGCAGGCCTTGCGGTCTGTTCACCTGCGTTGGCTCGCATCATAGAGGGTGCCGACAGCCGTACGATCCAAGCGGGTTCATCGGACGACACGGCGGCGCGCGGTCTGCCATGCCAGAATGCCTATTTGCCGGTCTGCCGGGCCCCGCTCGCTTCGCTTGCGGCCGGCAGCGCGGCGCCGTCCCGTTCCAGGAGTTCCATCCATGTCTCTGTCCACTGCTCCCGATGCTGCCGGCGAACTGCCTGTGCAGCAGCCTTCGCGCATCACCCTGGCGGGGGGGTGTTTCTGGTGCACCGAAGCGGTTTTCGACCGCGTCGAAGGAGTGCTCGACGTGCGCTCCGGTTATGCCAACGGCCAGGTCGAACATCCGACCTACGAGGCGGTGTGCACGGGCCGTACCGGCCATGCCGAGGCGGTCCAGGTCGCCTACGACCCCGAGCGCATCGCGCTGCAGGATCTGCTGGCCATCTTTTTTGCCACACACGATCCGACCACGCCCAATCGCCAGGGCCACGACGTCGGCACGCAATACCGCAGCGGCATCTACTGGCACGACGAGGCCCAGGGCGAGGCGGTGCGCGCTTTTGTCGCCGATCTGGCTGCAGCCCGCACGTACGGCGCATCCGCCATCGTCACCGAGCTGGCACCGTTGACGGCGTTCTGGCCGGCCGAGCCCGAGCACGACGACTACTTTGCGCTTCACCCCGAGCAGGGATACTGCGCCGTGGTGATTGCGCCGAAGGTCGAGAAATTCCAGCGGGCCATGACGCGTTTCCTGAAAAAGAACTGATCCGCCGGGATGTCCTTGCTGCTGATGCTCGGCCTCGCCCTGGCCGGCGGGCTGGCGCTGGCCCGCCGCCGGCGCAGGTGGGGGGCGGCGCTGCTGAGCGTGGCCGCCTTGCTGCTGGCCGGTGTGGCCTCGGGGGTGCTGCCGCAGCGCCTGCTCGACGGCCTGCAGGGGCCTTATGCCGAGCGGCCCGAGCCGCATTGGGGGCAACGATCCTCCGTGATCGTGCTGCTGGGTGCGGGCAACACGCGCGCCAGTGCCGATAGCCGGCCCGAGCCGAATGCCTTTGCCCTGGCCCGCATCCACCGGGCTGCGGTGGTTCACCGGGCGTGCCATGCGGCGTCCGTTGCCGTGGCGCCTGCAGCAGGGCAGACGCGCCCGCTGCCTGCCGTGGCCGTCACGTCTTGCCGCGTGCTGGTGAGCGGAGGCGACACCGGCGCTGCGGGCGTCACCGAAGCCGGCGTCTATGCCGATTCCCTGGTTGCCCTGGGCGTGCCGCGCGAGTCCATCGTGCTCGAGGAACGCAGCCGCAATACGTTCGAGAATGCCCGCCATACGGCGCAGTTGCTCGATGGCCTGCGGGCCGATCAAACCGTGCTGGTGACCTCGGCCACGCACCTGGCGCGCAGCCAGCGGTACTTCGCGCGCTTCGGGGTCCGGACGGTCGCCGTGCGTGCCGATTGGCTGCGTGCCGCACGAAACCCCGCAGCCCTGGGCTACAACCTGCTGCTGACCGACATCGCGCTGCACGAGTACCTGGGGCTGGCCCAGTTTCAGGTCTACGAGGCGCTGGGGCTCAACCCTCCCTAGAATGTGGCCCCATGTCGAATCCTGTCTTCCATGCCCTCATCCCTGTCGTTCTGCTGATCGGAGTGGGTTATCTGGCAGGACGCCTGCGCTGGATCGGCGGCACGTCGGTGCGCGACCTCTCCAACGTCGTGTTCCTGGTGCTGGCGCCGGCACTGCTGTTCCGGACCATGAGCGGCGTGCACCTCGAGCAGCTGGATTTCCGGCCCGTGGCCATCTACTTCGCAGCCATGTGGGTGGTGTTCGGCCTGGTCATGTTCAAGCAGGGCTTCAATCGCCGGGCTGCCGTCATGGGGCTGGCAGCGACGTTTTCCAATACGCTCATGATCGGTGTGCCGCTGATCGGGCTGGCTTACGGCGAAGCGGGCCTGGTGACGCTGTTCGCGCTGATTTCGGTGCACGCCTTCATCATGCTGACGCTGGTGACGGTGGTGCTCGAGTTCGTCGTGGTGCGCGAGGAAAGCCGGGCCCAGGCCGAGCAGGGCGTGGCCGTGAGCGGCATGGCCCGCACCACACGCATGGCGGCGACGGTGCTGCGCGCCGCCAAGGGATCGGTGCTGCATCCGGTGCCGCTGCCCATCATCTGCGGGCTGCTCTATGCCCAGACCGGATGGGGCCTGCCCGCCGTGATCGACAAGCCGCTGCAGCTCCTGGGCAACTCGTTTTCATCGATGGCGCTGGTGCTGGTCGGTATCACGTTGGCCGCCAATCCGCTGGGTGGTCAGATCAAGGCGGCGCTGTTTCTCGCGCTGATCAAGAACCTGTTCCATCCGCTGGTCCTGGTGGTGCTGGGCCTGCTGCTGGGGCTGTCGGGATTGCCGTTCGCCGTGATGGTGGTGGTGGCTTCGCTGCCCATCGGCGCCAACGTCTACCTGTTCTCGCTGCGCTACAAGGTCGCGGAGCAGGAAGTGACCGCAGCCGTGGCGCTCTCGACCATCCTGGGGCTGGCGACGATGGCGCTGGTGATGTCGCTGGTGCATTTCCTGCCCTGACCCTGTGACCGGGCCGTCCGCGAGGCCCCGATGCGGTCGGATGCGGCAGGAGCCCCCGGGCCGACGGTTCAGAGTTTCTTTTTGGTCGCCGCGGTGTTGCCCTTCTGCGCCGGGCGTGCGGCTGGCTTGGCCGAGGATTTGGCGGCCGACCGGGCGGCGGCCCGTGCCGGCGCCTTGGTGGCGGCGCTGCTGCTGGGGGCCGCCGCACTGGCTGCCGGTGCGCCCCGTCCCGAGGGATAGATCACCAGCGACTGCCCGATGCGGATGGCCGAGGCCGAGCGCAGTTTGTTCCAGCTCACGACCTGGGCGCTGCTGACGCCGTAGCGGGCCGCGATGCCGCCGACCGATTCGCCGCGCTTGACCACATGCCGCACGTTGCTCGGTGGCTCGGGCGCAAATGCGATGCGGCCGCTGTCGGCAGCCTGGCTGCTGACATCGTTCATGCTCGCCGTTCGGGTGACCAGCAGGGCCGAGCCCTTGCCGATGCGCATGCGCGCCGGGATGTTGTTGGCCGAGCGGAGTTCGGACTCGCCCATGCCGACCCGTTGGGCGGCTTCGGCTGCGGTCATGGTGGCCGGAGAGACCCACACCGTCCAACTGGCCAACTGGCCCTGGAAGCGGCGCAGGTTGTTGCTGAAGGTGATGGCGTTGTCCCAGGGCAGCAGGATCTGCGGCGTGCCGGCGGCCATGATCAGCGGTTTGCTGGCGGAGGGGTTGAGCGACTTGAAGTCCTCGACGGAGACGCCGGCCAGTTGCGCCGCCACCGTCACGTCCATGTCGCGGTCGATATCGACCGTCTGGAAGTAGGGGTGGTTCTCGATCTTGGGCAGCCGCACGCCGTAGCGCGCGGGGTCGGCGATGATGTTCTTGACCGCCTGCAGCTTGGGCACGTAGTTGCGTGTCTCGGCCGGCATGGTGAGGTCGGTGTAGCGCAGGCCCAGGCCTTGTTTTTCGTTGCGCGCCTGGGCTCGGCTCACGCTGCCTTCGCCCCAGTTGTAGGCGGCCAGCGCCAGTTGCCAGTCGCCGAACATGCCGTAGAGGCGGTTGAGATAATCCAGCGCCGCGCGGGTCGAGGCCAGCACGTCGCGCCGGTCGTCGCGGAATGCGTTCTGCGTCAGCTCGAAATGACGGCCCGTGCTGGGGATGAACTGCCACATGCCGGCCGCCTGCGCGCTCGACACCGCCTGCGGGTTGAAGGCGCTTTCGATGAAGGGCAGCAGAGCCAGTTCGGTCGGCATGTTGCGGCGCTCGAGTTCCTCGACGATGTGGAAGAGGTATTTGTTGGACCGTTCGGTCATCCGCGTGATGTAGTCGGGCCGGTCGGCGTACCACTGCGTGTTCTTGGTGACGAGCTCGTTCTCGAGATCGGGCATGGCGAAGCCCTGCCGCATGCGTGACCAGAGGTCTTCGGGCGGCGTGAGCGCGGCGACGCCCGGGCCCCGGAAGCTGTCGTTGGACAAGGGCTGCAGCGGGCCCTGCGGAAAGGTCGGCGGGCCGAGGGAGCCGAGATTGACACCGGGTTCTCCGGTGTCGCCCGAGCCGCCGGCGCTGTCGGGCGCGGGCAATGTGGAACAGGCAGCGAGCAGGATCGCGAGGCTGCAGGCCAGCAGGGACGAAGCGGAACGGCGGATGCCGCCGGGAAAAAAGCTGGCCGGGGCTGGCAGCGTCGGATGGGACATTACTTGTAGTCGTTTTTCCACTGTCGCAGCGCGGCAAACACCGAGGTCTCGTCGCGATGGGCCTGTGGGTCGTGAGCCTGGACGGCTTGCACGACGGCGGGCAGCCGGCTGCGCAGAAAAGGGTTGATCTGGAGCTCCAGCGCCAGCGTCGAGGGCAGGGTCGGCTGGTGCTGGGCACGCAACTGCTGGCAATCGCGTTCGTACTGGATCAAATCGGCGTTGCCGGGTTCCACTGCCCGTGCGAATTTCAGGTTGGAGAGTGTGTATTCATGCGCCGCGCACACCACCGTGGCGGGCGGAAGCTGGGCGAGCTTGTCGAGCGAGGACAGCATCTGGGCCGGCGTACCTTCGAACAGACGGCCGCAGCCGCCCGAAAACAGGGTGTCGCCGCAGAACAGCCAGGGCCTTTCGGGCACCGGGCCACCCACGTAGGCGATATGGCCGGCAGTGTGGCCGGGTACGTCGATGACCCGGAAATCGAGACCGCGCCACGTGAGCCCGTCGCCCTCGTGCAGCGGTGTGCAGGGCTGCGGCACCGACTCGCCGGCCGGGCCGTAGACGACCGATCCCGTTTCGTCACGCAAAGCGGCGACGCCGCCCGTATGATCCGCGTGGTGGTGGGTGATCAGGATCGCTTCCAGTCGCAGACCCAGGCGGGCCAGGGCGTGCCGGACGGGTTCGGCCTCTCCAGGGTCGACCACCAGGGCATGCTCGCCGTCATGCAGAGCCCAGATGTAGTTGTCCGAAAAAGCAGGAATGACAAGCAAGTCCATGAAGCCGCAGATTATAGGGATGTGCCAATGGCTGGAAACCGCCCCCGGTGCCTATGCCCTCGATTGGATGCAGCACCGGTGCGACCAGGCGCTGGTGGATGTGTTCGGTTACCACGCGCTGCAACTGGGTCTGCCCGAGCTGCAGGGCTTGCGTGCCAATCGCATGCCGGGGCGCTGGCTGGCAGGGCTCGCCGGCCAGGGCCAGGGCAAGCCGACCGCCGGCACTGCGCTGCTGTGCGACGGCACGGCGCTGCCTTTCGAATCGGCCAGCCTGGATCTGGTGGTGTTGCCGCTGACGCTGGATCTCAGCGACGACCCGCACGAGACCTTGCGCGAGGTGGAGCGTGTGCTGGTGCCGGAGGGGCGGGTGCTGGTGCTTGGCCTCAACCCGGCCAGCCTGTGGGGACTGCGGCAGAAAAGAGCCCATGTGTACCGCCGAATGGGGCTGGGCCAGCTCTACCTGCCGGGCGAAGGGCAGTTCATTGCCCATTGGCGCCTGAGGGACTGGCTGCGCCTGCTGAGTTTCGAGGTCGAGTCGAGCGAGTTCGGCTGCTACCGGCCGGCCATGCGTTCCCCTCAATGGCTGCAGCGGTACGCCTGGATGGATGCGCTGGGCCATCGGTCCTGGCCGATTTTTGGCGCGGTCTACTCGGTGATGGCCGTGAAGCGGGTCAAGGGCATGCGTCTGATCGGGCCGGCCTGGAAAAGCCAGCGTGCGGTCGGCAAGAGCGCGGTCCCGGCGATCAACCGCATGGGCTGTGACTGCCCGACGCACGAATCGTGAGGGCGCGAGCCCGTGTCCACGCCCGCAGTCCTCTATAGTCGCGGCCCATGAACCACGTAGAGATCTATACAGACGGCGCCTGCAAGGGCAACCCCGGGCCGGGTGGCTGGGGCGCGTTGCTGCTGGCGGGAAACGCCGAAAAGGAGTTGTTCGGCGGTGACGCCAACACCACCAACAACCGCATGGAACTCCAGGCGGTGATCGAGGCGCTTTCGGCGCTCAAGCGTCCCTGCCGCATCACCTTGCACCTCGACAGCGAGTATGTGCGCAAGGGCATCACCGAGTGGATCCATGGCTGGAAATCGCGTGGATGGCGCACGGCCGACAAAAAGCCGGTCAAGAATGCGGAGCTGTGGCAGCAGCTCGATCAGGTGCTGGCCCAGAGCGGGCACGAAATCGAGTGGCGCTGGGTCAAGGGCCACGCGGGCAATCCCGGCAACGAGCGTGCCGATGCGCTGGCCAACCGCGGTGTGGATGCGGTGCGGGGACGCTGAACTCCGAATGTAAATAGATTGTAAAGTCGCGTTTTATCCAGTACTGGATGGGCCCCAGCATACCGGGCCCGTCATTTGCTACTGCTACATTGCGATACTGGCCTGTACTGGGTCCAGATTAGTCCTTTTTGCATCGGATCAACCGTTTCCATGGCCTCCAAAGCTCTGTATCTGTCCCTGGCCATCGCCGGCATTGCCGTCGCGTCGGCAACCGCCTATTGGTGGCAGCACGAGCGCGCAGGCGCCAGTTCGCTCACGCGTCCGGCGGTGGGTGCGGCAGGCGCGGCCGGCCCGGGCGGCGGCGGAGCGCGCCAGGCCGTGTCGGTCGAAGCCGGCGTGGTCTCGGTGACCCGCATGGTCGAGGAGGCCCAGGCCGTGGGCAGCCTGCGCTCGCGCCAGACCGTGGTGCTCAAGCCCGAAGTCAACGGCCGGGTGACGCAGCTCAACTACCGCGACGGTGCGCAGGTGCGCAAGGGGCAGGTGCTGGTGCAGTTCGACAACCAGCTCGAACTGGCGCAATTGCGCCAATCCGAAGCGCAACTGGCCATTGCACGCACCAATCATCAGCGCAACCAGGAACTGGCGGCGCGCAACTTCATCAGCGCCAGCGCGGTCGACCAGAGCAGCGCCGCGCTGCAGGTGGCCCAGGCGCAGTACGCCCTGTCGCAGGCGACAGTGGCCCGGCTGCGGGTGCTGGCGCCCTTCGACGGCATCGCCGGCATCTCGAATGTCAACGTCGGCGACTATCTGAGCGCGGGGCAGGAGATCGTCAATCTCGAGGACATGGCGGTGATGTTCGTCGACTACCGCCTGCCCGAGCGCGACCAGGGCCGCGTGCGCACCGGGCAACTGGCCCAGCTTCGATTCGATGCCCTGCCGGGCCAGGATTTCGCGGCTCGGGTGATGGCGATCGATCCGCGCATCGATGCCGAGGGTCGATCCATCAGCGTGCGGGCCTGTATCGACAACAGCCGGCTGCTCCTGCGTCCCGGCATGTTTGCACGCATCAATGCGGTCTTCGATGTGCGCGAGAACGTGACGGTGGTACCCGAAGAGGCCGTGGTGCTCTCCAACGGCGTGCCTTTCGTGTTCCGCATCTCGCCCACGGGCCCCAACGGCAGCGCGGTGGCGCAGCGCGTGGAGGTCAAGCTCGGGGTGCGCCGGGCCGGGCAGGTCGAGCTGACTGCGGGCGGCCTGCAGGCCGGCGAACAGATCGTGCTGGCGGGCCAACAGCGCCTGGGCACCGGCAGCACGCCGGTGACGATCAGCGGCGGCACGGGCGTGCGCAGCGGCGTGCTCGACGGCAGTGCTGCGGGCCTGACGCCGGGTGAACAGGCTGCGCAGCCGGTGAAGGTCGCTCAGCGCGACGGGCGCACGGCTGCTGCGGCTGCGTCGTCGCCGGCGACCGCCGAGGCCGCTGTCAGTCCCTATGCCGCGCCCGCCGCGGCCGCTTCCGCTTGTGCGATTCCGGCTGCGGCCGGTGTTCCGCGCACGGTCGCTCCGAGGCAGCCCGCCGTGCCGCGTGCCAGTGTCCTGGCACCCGTGGCACCGGTGACCGGTGCCGTCCCCATCGCGACCGGCGTCTAAGGCACCACGCTCCATGAAACTGGCTGAAATCTCCATCCGGCGCCCCGTCTTCGCGACGGTGCTGTCGCTGCTGATCCTGCTCATCGGCATCGTCAGTTTCTTCACGCTGCCGGTGCGCGAATATCCGCGCATCGACGAACCCATCGTGACGGTCTCGGTGACCTATAGCGGCGCATCGGCCGAGGTCATGGAGAGCCAGGTCAGCAAGATCCTCGAGGACTCGATCGCCGGCATCGACGGGGTCGACATCCTCACTTCCATCAGCCGCGCCGAGCGCAGCCAGGTGACCGCGCGTTTCAAGCTCGACAAGAATCCGGATTCGGCCGCCGCCGACGTGCGCGACCGGACCTCGCGTGTGCGCGGACGCCTGCCCGACGACATCGACGATCCCGTCATTTCCAAGGTCGAGGCCGATGCCTATCCCATCATCTGGCTGACGTTCTCGAGCGACCAGATCTCGCGGCTGGAGCTCAGCGACCTGGTCAACCGCATCGCCAAGCCGCGCCTGCAGACGGCGACCGGCGTGGCCGAGGTCAATCTCTACGGCGAGCGCCAGTACGCCATGCGCATCTGGCTCGACCCCGAGCGGCTGGCCGCCTACGGACTGACCACCACCGAGGTGGAAGCTGCCGTGCGGGCCAACAACCTGGAACTGCCGGCCGGCCGCATCGAGAGCACGCAGCGCGAGTTCGGGGTGACGGCGCAGACCGATCTGACCACGCCGGCGCAATTCGCCAACATCGTGATCCGCACGGTCAACGGTTTCCCGGTGCGCATGCGCGACATCGCGCGGGTCGAGGAGGCCGCCAGCGACGAGCGCAGCACGGCGCGCATCAACGGGCGCGATGCCGTGATGGTCGGCGTGACCCGGCAGGCCACGGCGAATCCGCTCGATCTGTCGAAGGCGGTGCGGGCCATGCTGCCGGCGGTCGAGACCGACCTGGGCCGCGGCGTGACGGTGCTGGTGGCCAACGACAGTTCGCTGTTCATCGAACGCTCCATCCACAACGTCTATCGCACCATCGCCGAAGCGGTGCTGCTGGTGGCGCTGGTGATCTTTGTGTTTCTGCGCACGCTGCGGGCCTCGATCATTCCCATCATCACGATTCCGGTGAGCCTGATCGGCACCTTCGCGCTGATGTCGCTGGCGGGTTTTTCGATCAACACGCTGACGTTGCTGGCGCTGGTGCTGGCGATCGGGCTGGTGGTCGACGACGCCATCGTGGTGCTGGAAAACATCTATCGCCATATCGAGGAAGGCATGGCGCCGTTTGCCGCGGCGCTGAAGGGCGCGCGCGAGGTCGGATTCGCCATCGTGGCCATGACGCTGACGCTGGCTGCCGTGTACGCGCCGCTGGCGTTCACGCCCGGGCGCACGGGGCGCCTGTTCGTCGAGTTTGCGTTGGCCCTGGCCGGTGCGGTGCTGGTCTCGGGCTTCGTGGCGCTGACGCTGTCGCCCATGATGTGCTCGCTGCTGCTCAAGCACAACCCCAAGCCTGGGCGTTTCGATCGTTTCATGGAAGCGCGCCTGACGGCCTTGTCCAACCGCTATGGACAACTGCTGCGCTGGCTGCTGACGGTGCGCCGGCCGCCGGGTAGCTCGCGCCTGCGCCGGGCCTTGCTGCAGCCGCGCTGGCTCGTGGTGGCGGTGATGCTGGCGGCCGGCGGTGCCATCGCGCTGGTGTATCCGTCGATGCGTCAGGAGCTGGCGCCGATCGAGGATCAGGGCGTCATCACCGCACGCATCACGGCGCCCGACGGCGCCACGCTGGATTACACCAACCGCTATACCGCGCAGGTCGAGCGGCTGGGTGCGGGCATTCCCGAGCTCAGCAGCATCTTCACCAACGTCGGCCGACCGGTGATCAACAACGGCAGCGTCACCTTCCGGGCCGTCGAGTGGGAAGAACGCTCGCGCACGATGAGCGACATCTTCGCGGCCATGCGGCCGGGTGTGGCCGGGGTGGCGGGCGCCGACGTGATCCTCGGCATGCCCTTGCCGCTGGGGCAGGGCGCACGCGAGCGGCCCGTCAACTACGTCATCCAGACCTCGGACAGCTACGAACATCTCAACGAGGTGGTGCAGGCCATGATGGTCGAGATGCGCGCGAACCCCGGTCTGATCGCGCCCGAATCCGACCTCGAGCTCAACAAGCCCGAATTGCGGATCGCGGTGGATCGCGATCGTGCCGCCGATATGGGGGTGCAGGTGTCGGTCGTCGCCGCAGCCATCGAGACCATGCTGGGTGGCCGGACCGTGACGCGCTACAAAAAGAATGCCGAGCAATACGACGTGATCGTGCAGACGGCGTCCAGCGGCCGGACCACGCCCGAAGACATCGACCGGATCTACGTGCGGGGCGGGCAGGGCGAAATGATCCCGCTGTCGTCGCTGGTCATCGTCAGCGAGGGCGCCGCGCCGCGCGAGCTCAACCACTTCGGACAGCGGCGGGCTGCCGTGCTCAAGGCCAACCTGGCGCCCGATTACCCCTTGGGGGCCGCGCTCGACTTCATGGATCAGACGGCGGCCAAGGTGCTCAAGCCGGGTTATGCCACCGATCTCAATGGCGCCTCGCGCGAGTTCCGCAGTTCGCAGGGCGCGCTGGGCATCGTGTTCGTGCTGGCGCTGGTGTTCATTTTCCTGGTGCTGGCGGCGCAGTTCGAGAGTTTTGTCGATCCCTTCGTGATCCTGCTGTCGGTGCCGCTCTCTATCATCGGCGCGCTGCTGGCCTTGCAGTGGACGGGCGGATCGCTGAACGTGTATTCCCAGATCGGGCTGATCACGCTGGTCGGCCTGATCACCAAACACGGCATCCTGATCGTCGAGTTCTCGAACAAGCTGCGCCAGGAAGGCGTGGAGTTGGTGGATGCCGTGGTCGACGCCGCCAGCACCCGCCTGCGTCCCATCCTGATGACGACTGCGGCGATGGTCCTGGGCGTGGTGCCCTTGGCCATTGCGACCGGTGCCGGCGCCGAGAGCCGGCACGCCATCGGCTGGGTGATCATCGGCGGCATGTCGCTGGGCACCGTGCTGACGATTTTTGTCGTGCCGGTGGTCTACACCCTGCTGGCCCGCCAGCGTGTGCCGGGCGAACGCACCGGCGCCGACGAGGTCGTGGGTCACGCAGGCCTGCATTCCCACGAGCCTGGCGAAGTCAAGACCGTGGGTTGAGGCCGAGCGGCCTGCCGAGGCCCGCGCCCATGACCCACGCCGTCGCGCTTGCGCCTGCGGGCCCCTCACTCTGCTCCAACCCTGCTCACGCCGGCCGCGCGTTTTCGTGCATGTGCCGGCGGTTTGCCGATCGGCCATGGGGCGGGGCGGATTTGCCCGAGCGATCCAGGCAACGTGGCGTCGAGGTCGGTGGACAGAGGGTCTCCGCTGCTGCGCACTGAACGGCATTTTTACGGTTCAGGGTCTAGAAAATCACGATTCTCGCGCCTGATCGAATAAATCACACAATCCGTGCATTTCTGGTGGATTGCGCACCGTGTTGGGGCTTTGTTTGCACCAAAACCGGGTTGCCTTGTTCAGGCCATGGTCGATGGCGTGACTGGGTAGGCAGGGAATGGCTGTACTGACCATGATTTGCGTGAATCTTGCATTTCTGGCATTCAATTTGCATGAAGTGTGAGTCATGAGTCCCGCGGGGACTTCTTTTTCCTTATTCATTTGCCATGAGCCAAGCCGAACACAAGAACACGCTCAAAAGAGGGTTGAGCAATCGTCACATTCAGCTGATTGCCTTGGGGGGCGCCGTCGGAACCGGTTTGTTCCTCGGCATTGCGCAGACCATTCAACTGGCCGGACCGTCGGTCATCCTGGGTTATGCGATCGCCGGTGTGATCGCCTTCCTGATCATGCGGCAACTGGGCGAGATGGTGGTCGAGGAGCCGGTGGCCGGTTCGTTCAGCCACTTCGCCAACCGCTACTGGGGACCTTTCGCGGGTTTTGTCTCGGGCTGGACTACTGGGTGCTGTATGTGCTGGTGAGCATGGCCGAGCTCACGGCGGTGGGCATCTACGTGCAGTACTGGTGGCCGGGTGTGCCCACCTGGGTCTCGGCGCTGGTGTTCTTTGTGCTGATCAACGTGATCAACCTGCTCCACGTCAAGCTGTTCGGCGAGATGGAGTTCTGGTTCTCCATCATCAAGGTCGGTGCCATCGTGGCCATGATCGGCTTCGGCGCTTATCTGCTGGCCAGCGGCAACGGCGGCCCGCAGGCCAGCGTGACCAATCTGTGGCAATTGGGCGGCTTTTTCCCGCACGGTCTGGGTGGCCTGGTGATGGCCATGGCCATCATCATGTTCTCGTTCGGCGGGCTCGAGCTGGTCGGCATCACCGCCGCCGAGGCGGATTCGCCGGAGGAAAGCATCCCGCGCGCCACCAACCAGGTCGTGTACCGCATCCTGCTGTTCTATGTGGGTGCGCTGGCGGTGCTGCTGTCGCTCTATCCCTGGAGCCAGGTGCAGCAGGGCGGCAGTCCCTTCGTGATGATCTTCCATGCGCTCGACAGCAATTGGGTCGCGACGGCACTGAACATCGTCGTGCTGACGGCCGCACTGTCGGTCTACAACAGCTGTGTGTACTGCAACAGCCGCATGCTGCTGGGCCTGGCGCTGCAGGGCAACGCGCCGCAGGCGCTGGCACGGGTCAACCGGCGCGGCATTCCCATCCCCGCGCTGGCGGTGTCGGCTGCAGCCACTGCGCTGTGCGTGCTGATCAACTACGCCATGCCGGGCCAGGCCTTTGGCCTGCTGATGATGCTGGTGGTCTCGGCCCTGGTGATCAACTGGGCCATGATCAGCCTGACGCACATGCAGTTCCGCCGCCGCATGGCTCGGGACGGTCGCCAGACTCGCTTCCGGAGCTGGGGCTACCCGGCGACCAATCTGCTGTGCCTGGTCTTCATGGCCGGCATCCTGCTGGTGATGTTCCTCACACCCTCGACCCGCGTGTCGGTGCTGCTGATCCCGGCCTGGCTGGCTTTGCTGGGCGCCTGCTACTGGCTGCGCAGCCGCCGTGCGGCCGAGTCGCCCCAAGAAGGCCAGCGCGCCTGAGCGTTCGCGGCTCTGCCGGTTGCTGCATGGCGCCGGCGGGCTCCCGTCATCCGAATTCAACCTGTCTGCCGAGACCCCATGACATTTTTTTCCACCCTCCGCAAACGCGCCACCGTGGCCGCGTCCCTGATCCTGCTGTGCAGCGGCGCCGCACAGGCCCAGCATGTGCTGACGACGGCTCAGGCCGAGCAGTTTGCCAAGGGCAGTTTTCCCGAGTACCTGGAGCTGCTGTCGATGCCCAACGATGCGGCCAATGCCACGGACATCCAGCGCAATGCCGCCTGGCTGGAACAGGCCTTCGCCAAGCGCGGCTTCAAGGTCGGCCAACTCGCCAACGGCGAGCGGCCGGCCGTCTTTGCGGAATGGGGCGAAGCCTCGCCGCAGCGCAAGACCATTCTGTTCTACATGCATTTCGACGGCCAGCCCGTGGTGCCCGGCGAATGGAAGACGGATCCCTGGACCCCCGTGCTCAAGGCCCGGGATGCCCAGGGCCAGTGGCAGACGCTGCCGCTCGACCGGCTGGCCGGTGCGCTGGATCCGGAGTGGCGTGTGTTCGCCCGTGCCTCGGCCGACGACAAAGGCCCCATCACCATGTTCCTGGCGGCCATCGATGCGCTGCAGGCCGCCGGCCGCAACCCGGATGTGCATGTGAAGGTGCTGCTCGACTCCGAAGAGGAAAAAGGCTCGCCGCATCTGCATCTGGTGATGCGCGACAACGCCGAGCGGCTCAGGAGCGACGGTCTCGTCATCCTCGACGGCGCCATGCCGCCGGGCAACAAACCGGGTGTGAATTTCGGCAACCGGGGTTCGGTGCAGGTCGACCTCACGGTGTTCGGCCCCAACTCGGCCCCGCACAGCGGGACCTACGGCAACGTGGTGCCCAACCCCGCCTTGCGCCTGGCGGGCTTGCTCGACAGCATGAAGGACGCGCAGGGACGCGTCGTCATTCCCGGCTTCTACGACCGCGTGCAGATCAGCGCAAGCGACCGCCTGCAGATGGCCCGTTCGGCGCCCGTGGCAGGCACCTTCGAGCAACGGTTCGGCATCGCCCAACTGGATGCCGTGGGCAGCAACCCGGTCGAAGCGGTGCAGTACCCCTCGCTCGATATCCTGGGCTTCTCTGCGGGCCGGGTCGGCAATCTGGCTGCCAACGCCATTCCGTCGACGGCGACGGCCAGCCTCAACATCCGGACCGTGCCCGAGACGCCGCCCGATTTCCTGTACGGCCTGGTGCGGCAGCACATCCAGAACCAAGGGTTCCACATCGTCGAGGGCCGCGAGCCCAGCGCCGACGAACGCAGCCGCTACGGCAAGTTGGTGTCGGTGGGGCTGACCGCCTATCCCAGTACCTCGACCGGTGCGCGGACCGACATGTCGTCGCCGCTGGCGCAATGGGCGCTGCGCGGTGTGAAGGCCCCGCGCCAGATCGAGCCGGAAGTCTTCCGCATGGGCGGTTCGACCTTGCCCATGAGCGGCGCGGCCGACGTGCTGAAAGTGCCCTACGTGGTGGTGCCGCTGGTCAACGCCGACAACAACCAGCACAGCTTCGACGAAAACCTGCGCCTGGGCAATTATGTCGAAGGCGTGCGCACGGTGGCATCATTGCTGACCACTCCTTTCTGAATCCGCCGCTCCCATGAAACACGCCATCGACGAACACGACCGCAAGATGCTGGATCTGCTGCGCGACAACGGCCGCCTGACCAACCAGGAGTTGGCCGATCTGGTCGGCCTGTCGGCATCGCAGTGCTCGCGTCGCCGCATCGCGCTGGAGCAGGCCGGCCTCATCCTCGGTTACCACGCCCATCTCGCCCCGGTTGCCGAGGGGACGCCGGTGATGGGCATGGTCGAGGTTCGCCTGCACAGTCACAGCCCCGAGGCGGTGGAGGCCCTGCACCAGTTCGTCGGGCGCGAGACGGCCATTCGCGACGTCTTCAAGCTGACAGGCGATTACGACTACCTGCTGAAGATCGCCGTGCTCGACCTCGCGGAGATGAGCCGCCTGATCAGCGATCTGGCGTCGCTGCGCGGCAGCGTGAGCCATCTGCGGACGGCGGTGGTGCTCGAGCGGCACAAAGAGAACGGCATTGTGTTCACAAACTGACGAGATGTGAATTCCGTGCACAAAAAATTGATTAATGCACATATCGTGCATAAAATATAGAAAAATGACTCATGCAAGCATGTCGTGGCACGTTTTGCTGCCTTCGTGTGCCTTGCCGCGTCCTGATCCATGTCTGCTCCTACTCTCGATACACCCGTGAATCCGGTCACCGTTCCCCATACCTTGGTCGAAGACATCCTGGCCTTGCTGATGGGTTGCCTGGTGATTTCCTTCGGCGTCTCGCTGCTTCAGCAATCGGGCACCTTGACGGGCGGTACCGCCGGTCTGGCCTTCCTGCTGCATTACGCCTTCGGCGTGAAGTTCGGTGTCGCGTTTTTCCTTCTCAACCTGCCTTTTTATGTGCTGGCCTTCAAGCGCATGGGACGGGTGTTCGTCCTCAAGACGTTTGCCGCCGTGGCGCTGGTGTCGCTGTTTGCCGAACTGCATCCGCGCTTCATCGACATCTCGCAGCTCGACCCGTTCTATGCGGCGGTGCTGGGCAATGTCGTCATGGGACTGGGCTTCATCGTGCTGTTCCGCCACAAGGCCAGCCTGGGAGGCGTTAATATCCTGGCCCTGTTCCTCCAGGATCGGGGCGTGATCCGCGCCGGCAAGCTGCAGATGATGGTCGACGTGACCATCGTGGCCTGTTCGCTGGCCGTCATCAGTCTGCCCATGCTGCTGGCTTCGATCCTGGGTGCCGTGATCCTGAACCTCATCATCGCGATGAACCACCGTCCCCATCGCTACGTCGCCTGAGCGGCCGAGACCGTTCGTGCGTGCGGGCGCCGGCCCACCTGAAGTCTCGCGCCCGTCTTCAATCCCTTTCCAACGGAGTCATCCCCCATGTTCCAACATATCGAGTCCTATGCAGGCGATCCCATCCTGTCGCTGATGGAGGCGTTCAAGCTCGACGCCCGCACGGACAAGGTCAATCTGAGCATCGGCCTGTACTACGACGAGCGCGGCATCATTCCGCAGTTGCAGACCGTGCAGCAGGCCCAGGCCCGGCTCGAGGCGCTGCCTCCCAGCCCCAGCCTGTACCTGCCCATGGAGGGCATGCTGCCGTACCGCCAGGCGATCCAGAAGCTGCTGTTCGGCGGGGATTGCGAAGCCCTGGCCACCGGCCGCATCGCCACCATCCAGACCCTGGGCGGCTCGGGCGCACTCAAGGTCGGCGCGGATTTCCTGGCGCGTTATTTCCCGGGCTCCGACGTGTGGGTCAGCGACCCCACCTGGGACAACCATGTGGCGATTTTCGAAGGCGCGGGCTTCAAGACCCATACCTATCCCTACTTCGATGCCCAGACCCGCGGCGTGAATTTCGAGGGCATGCTGTCGACGCTCGAGACCCTGCCGAACCAGAGCATCGTGCTGCTGCACCCGTGCTGCCACAACCCCACCGGCTCCGACCTCGATGCCTCGCAGTGGGATCAGGTGGTCGAGGTGGTGCGTGAACGCGGGTTGATCGCTTTCCTCGACATCGCCTATCAGGGCTTCGGTGCGGGCATGGACGAAGACGCCTACGCGATTCGTGCACTGGCGCGCGCGGGCCTGACGTATTTCGTGAGCAACTCGTTCTCGAAGATCTTTTCCCTGTACGGCGAGCGTGTCGGAGGCCTGTCCATCGTGTGCGAAAGCGCCGAAGCCGCCGATCGCGTGCTGGGCCAGCTCAAGGCCACGGTGCGGCGCAACTACTCCAGCCCGCCGACCCACGGCGCGGTGCTGGTGGAGACGGTGCTGGCCGATGCCGAGCTGCGAGCCGCCTGGCTGGCCGAAGTCGAGGCCATGCGCACCCGCATCATCGCCATGCGCCAGACCCTGGTCGACGCGCTCAAGCAGGCGCTGCCCGGCCGCGATTTCGACTACCTGGTCGAGCAGCGCGGCATGTTCAGCTACACCGGTCTCACGGCCGCTCAGGTCGACCGGTTGCGCGAAGCGTTCGGCATCTACCTGGTGCGCAGCGGCCGCATCTGCGTGGCCGGGCTCAACGAAGGCAATGTGGCGCGCGTGGCCCAGGGTTTTGCCGCTGTGCTGGCCTGATCCGGCCCGATCGGTACCCTGGCGTGACGAAGGGCTAGGGCCAGTCCCAGGCCGTGAGACCGAATCGCGGGCCCGACTTGCGTTAATCTTGTCGGTTGGAGACAAAGGCCCGTTCGCCATGCGATGACATGGTGGGGCCGTATACCCATCACGTCATGATCGCAGTTCCCCCGTCTGCCTTGTCCCTGGCCCGCGACGCCGAGTCGTGGCTGCGGCGTTTCCTGCGCGTGGCGCTGAGTTTCTACGTGCTCAGCGGATTGGGGGTGGCGTTGGGCCTGCTGCTCATCTCGGGCCTGGCGCACCTGCTGCTCGGGCCGGCCGCAGCATCGGCCACGGCGGTTGGGGTCATCATCGCCGCGCCGCCGGATCAGCCCGCCCCGCGTCGCGGCAAAATTCGGCAGATGCTGCCGGCCCTGCTGGTCGGCCTGCCGCTGTTCTTCGGTGTGCAACTGCTGCACGCTGCGCCCATTCGCCTGGGCTTGCTGATCGTACCGGCCACTTTCGTGGCCTTTTTGTTCATGGCCTGGGGCAAGCGCGGCATCCCCATCGCCATCTCGATCATGCTGGCCATGGTGTTTTCGGTGGCGACGCCGCCGGAAGGCGGATGGGACCACGCGCTCGAGATCACCTCGCATGTCGGCATCGGTGCCGCTGCCTATCTGGTGTGGGCCACGCTGTTCAACCTGGCGCTCAACACCCGCTACCGGGCCTTGATGCTCAGCGACATCCTGATGGCGCTGGCTGCGCTCATGCGCACGCAGGCCCGGCGTTTCATTCCGGCGGGGCAGCCGGGCGCGCCGCAACTCGGGCAGTTGCTGCGCGAGCAGGCGGCGCTGGCCGATCAGTTGCAGGATGCCCGCAACATCGTGCTCGAATCGCCTCGGACAGCCCGGCGGCAGCAACTGGTGGCCTTGCTGATGAACGTGCTCGAAGTGCGGGACCACCTGCTGGCCAGCGAACTCGACCTGAACGCGCTGGCGCAGGCGCAAGGCCATGCCAGCACCATTCGTGCCCTGCGCCATGTGCTGGAACAGCTGGCGCACGAAGTCGAGCTCCTGGGCGACAGCCTGCTGCTGGGCCGGGCCGGCACATTCGCCAGCGATCGGCGGCCCTTGCTCGACGCCCTGGGGCTGGCGCCCAGCCAGGCCCGTGGCCAGCGGGCCACGCCCCGCGACATGGCCCAAGCGGCTGCAGAGGCGTCGATCGACGAGTTTCCCTCGCCGGCCGCCGATGTGCCGGTCGATCCCGCCTATGCGTTGGTTCGCAGCCTGGCCGACCGGGTCGGTCATGTCAACGACGAGATCCTGCGCATGGCGGCCCTGGCCCGCGGCGACCGGGCGCCGGATCTGCGCATCGTGCGGGCCTACTGGCAGCTTTTCGTGAGCCCGACGGCCTGGTCGGTCAAGCCGCTGCTCACGCTCTGGCGCTGGGATGCGCCGCCCCTGCGCCACGCGCTCCGGGCCGCGATGGCCGTGGGCTGCGGCTACGTCGTGGGCGTGCTGCTGCCATGGGGCTCGCATGAGTACTGGATTCTGCTGACCATCGTGGTGGTGCTGCGGGGCAGCCTGGCACAGACGCTGGAGCGGCGCAACAGCCGGGTGGCCGGAACCCTCATGGGCTGCGTGCTGGCCGTCTGCCTGCTGTCGCTGCACCCGTCGACCGTGGTGCTGCTGGTCTGCGTGACCGTCGCGCAGGCCACGGCGCATGCGTTCGGCGCGCGCAAGTACATCGTCACGGCCACGGCCGCGAGCGTGCTGGGGCTGGTCCAGGCCCATATGCTGAACACCGGCGTGAGCCCGACCTTCGCGCTGGTCGAACGGGTGGCCGATACCCTGATCGGCGCGGGCATCGCCTGGCTGTTCAGTTATGTGCTGCCTTCGTGGGAAAGATCGCAACTGCGGCGGCTGGTGCGCCGGGCCATGAGTGCCCAGGCCCGTCACGCCAAGGCCGCGCTGAGCCTAGCGCAGCTCGAGGCCGTCGACAACTCGCCCGAACTGGACTGGCGGCTCGCGCGGCGCGAGGCTTACGACAGCCTCTCTGCCTTGGTGCAGGCCACCCAGCGTTCGTTGTCCGAACCGCGTGCGGTACGCCCGCCGCTGGAGCCGCTCGAGCAGCTCCAGACCCACAGCTACCAATTGCTGGCACAGCTCAGCGCCGTCAAGTCCTTGCTGCTGCTGCGGCGTGGCTCGATCGACGCCGAACGCGCGGCGCAGCCCATGCAGTACGCCAGTGCGCACATGGTGCATGCATTGTCGATGGCCGATCTGACGTCGGCGCCGCCGCACAAGCCGGCGGGGCAGGGCGATGTGCCGCAGGACATGCCCGACGACACGCTGGGGTCGACCACGCTGCCGTCGAATACCGACGACGATGTCACGCCCTGGCTGCTGCATCGGCTCACCTCGGCCATGTCGATCGCCGACGAGCTGCGCCAGGATGCCGCCATGGCCCTGCAAGCCGACCTGCAGGCCGAAGCGGCCCATGAACAAGAGAGGAAGGTCCGTCAGGCCGCGGGTGCGTCGCCGGCCATCAAGGAGACCCTGAGGACCGATTGACGTGGCGGCTGTGCCGCGTCCAGCCGCCTCCTTGCGCATCGCCCTTGTCCGTGAGCTTCACGAGGCTCATGAGCCCTCGCCAGCTTCACGAGCCGCAAGGGGCCCGTCGGCTGCGGCGATGTGCCGGGCTCACTTGCCCCAGCTGTCGCGCAGGCCGGTGCTCTTGTTGAAGACCGGCCGTCCCGGCTTGTGGTCTTCGCGATCGGCGACGAAGTAGCCGTGGCGTTCGAACTGGAAGGTGTCGCCTGCCTGCGCCTGGGCCAGCGAGGGCTCGAGGTAGGCCGTGGCCACGGACAGGCTGTCGGGGTTGAGGGCTTCGAGGAAGTTCTTGCCGCCTGCATCGGGATGGGGATCGGCGAACAGGCGGTCGTACAGCCGGACCTCGGCCTCGACGGCGTCCGTCAGTCCCACCCAGGTGATCACACCCTTGACCTTGACCGAATCCGCGCCGGGCGTGCCGCTCTTGGTGTCGGGCACCAGTTCGGCATGGACCTCGATGACTTCGCCGTCGATGTTCTTCACTGCACCGGTGCACTGGATCACGTGGCCGTACTTCAGGCGCACACGGTTGCCCGGTTTGGTGCTGCCGTCGGCCAGGGTCTGCGGCGGATACAGGCGGAAAAACCCCTTGGGCGGCGTTTCCTCGTAGTCGGTGCGCTCGATCCACAGTTCGCGGCCGAACTGGAACGTGCGCTGGCCACGCTCGGGGTGGTGGGGGTGCACGGGAGCCGTGCAACTGTCGAGCGTGCCTTCGCCGTGCAGCGCGTCCCAATTGGTGATGACGAGCTTGATCGGGTCGAGCACGGCCATGGCGCGCGGAGCCTTTTCGTCGAGGTCTTCGCGCAGCGCACCTTCGAGGCTGCTGTAGTCGATCCAGCCGCCCGACTTGCTGATGCCGCTGCGTTCGGCAAACAGCTGCAGAGCCTGCGGTGTGTAGCCGCGGCGGCGCAGGCCGACGATGGTCGGCATGCGGGGATCGTCCCAGCCCGCCACGTGGCCTTCGTCGACGAGTTGCTTGAGCTTGCGTTTGCTGGTGATCACGTAGGTGACGTTCAGGCGGGCGAACTCGTACTGGCGCGGCGGCGGCGTCTGCAGCAGGCCGCTTTCGGCCAGGCGCTCGAGCAGCCAGTCGTAGAAGGGCCGCTGGTCCTCGAACTCGAGCGTGCAGATGCTGTGCGTGATCTGCTCGAGCGCGTCCTCGATCGGATGGGCAAAGGTGTACATCGGGTAGATGCACCATTGGTCGCCGGTGTTGTGGTGGGTCGCGCGGCGGATCCGGTAGATGGCCGGGTCGCGCAGGTTGATGTTGGGGCTGGCCATGTCGATCTTGGCCCGCAGCACGGCGGCGCCGTCGGGCAGCTTGCCGTCGCGCATGTCGCGGAAACGCGCCAGGTTCTCGGCCGGCGTGCGGCTGCGGAAGGGGCTGTCGACACCCGGCGTGGTGAAGTCGCCGCGGTTGGCCCGCATCGCTTCGGGCGTCTGTTCGTCCACATAGGCATGGCCGGCCTCGATCAGCGCCTCGGCCGCGCGGTACATGAAATCGAAGTAGTTGCTGGCGAAGTACAGGTGTTCCTGCGGTTGGCCGCCGAACTGCGAGGTCCAGCTGTAGCCCAGCCATTGCACGGCGTCGAGGATGCTGTCGACGTACTCCTGCTCTTCCTTTTCGGGATTGGTGTCGTCGAAACGCATGTGGCAGATGCCGCCGTACTCGGCCGCGAGGCCGAAGTTGACGCAGATGCTCTTGGCGTGACCGATGTGCAGGTAACCGTTGGGTTCGGGCGGAAAACGCATGCGCACGCGGGCTGGATCGAGCGGGCCCGACTGCTGGTGCGGACCGTCGCCGGGCGTACCGGCCCAGTGGCGCTCTGCATAGGTGCCGCGCGCGAGGTCGGCCTCGATGATCTGGCGCAGGAAGTTGGAAACCTTGGCGGGTTCTTGCGCGGCCGTGTCGGCTGCAGGGATAGCGGGATGGGCTGGTGCGGTCATAAGCCATCGATTTTAAGTCGAGTCGCATGCGTTGCCCGACAAGGCCGTGAACACCGGCCCGGCTTGGTAGACTCGGCCGTTTCCTGCCAGCCCGGCGACTGCCGTGCCGCATCGGTGAAAGCCGGGGCGGGCGGGCTCGTCGGCTGCTGGTGTTTCCGTCTCCATGCCGCCTTGCCGGCACCAAGGATTGCCCATGACCGCATCTGCCTGGCCCCGCCGCGCCTGCCTCGGCGCAGTTGCCGCCGCCCTGTTCGCCAGCCTGCCGCTGACAGCGGCCGCCCAAGCCACGGGCCAGAAGTCCGTGGCCGTGATCTCGATCGTCGAGCATCCCGCGCTCGATGCCGTGCGCGACGGCGTCAAGTCGGCGCTCGAGCAGGCCGGCTACGATGCCGGCAAGAACCTCCGCTGGCAGTACCAGAGCGCCCAGGGCAACAACAGCACGGCGGCACAGATCGCGCGCAAGTTCATCGGCGACCGGCCCGACGCCATCGTGGCCATCGCCACGCCTTCCGCTCAGGCCGTGGTCGCCGGCACCAAGAACATCCCCGTCGTGTTCTCGGCCGTGACCGACCCGGTCGCCGCGCAGCTCACGCCCAGTTGGAAACCCTCCGGCAGCAACGTCACGGGCGTGTCCGACCTGCTGGCACTGGACAAACAGATGGCGCTGCTCAAGCAGATCGTGCCGCAGGCCAAACGCGTCGGCATGGTCTACAACCCGGGCGAAGCCAACTCGGTGGTGGTGGTCAAGCAGCTCAAGGCGCTGTTGCCGCAGCTCGGCCTGACCCTGGTGGAAGCATCGGCCCCGCGTTCGGTCGATGTGGGTTCGGCCGCACGCAGCCTGGCCGGCAAGGTCGACGTCATCTACACCAACACCGACAACAACGTGGTCTCGGCTTACGAAGCCCTCGTGAAGGTCGCCAACGACGTGCGCATTCCGCTCATCGCAGCCGATACCGACAGTGTCAAGCGCGGCGCCGTCGCGGCCCTGGGCATCGACTACCGCGACCTGGGCCTGCAGACCGGCCGCGTGGTGGTGCGCATCCTGCAAGGCACGCCCCCGGGCGAGATCGCACCGCAGACCAGCGACAAGCTGCAGCTGTTCGTCAACGTGGCTGCGGCGCAGAAGCAGGGTGCGACCTTGCCCGATGAACTGGTGAAGACCGCAGCCGAAGTGATTCGCTGACCCGCAGCGTGTCCGGGCTCGCATGGCGATGCGATGCGGTTTCGGCCTGGGTTTCGGCCTGTTTTTGGCAGTAGACTCCAATGCCCCGCACAAACCAATGGCCAATCTAGGACAGGTGCGTGAACGGGAAGCCGCAAGGTGGCCGGGGCAGGGCGTGCCCGGGGCGGTTGCCGCCTGGCCTGCATAAAACAACTGGAGACAACATTGATGTTCAAGAAGCATTCTTCCCATGCCTTGCGGGCGGCCGTCTGTGCCGCTCTGGCCGCGCTGTCGTGCGCCCTGCCGGCCGCGGCGCAGCAGAAATCGGTGGCGGTGACCTCGATCGTCGAGCATCCCGCGCTGGATGCCGTGCGGGACGGCGTCAAGGAAGCCCTGCAGAAGGCCGGTCTCGAAGACGGCAAGACGCTGCGCTGGCAATACCAGACGGCCCAGGGCAATGCCGGCACGGCCGGGCAGATCGCCCGCAAGTTCGTGGGCGACCAGCCCGACGTCATCGTCGCCATCTCCACGCCGTCGGCCCAGGCCCTGCTGGCCACGACCAAGAACATCCCCATCGTCTTCTCGGCCGTGACCGATCCGGTCGCGGGCCAGCTCACGCCGAGCTGGGACGCTTCGGGCACCAACGTGACCGGCGTGTCCAACGCGCTCGACCTCACCAAGCAGGCCGAGATGATTCGCCGCATCCTGCCGCAGGCCAAGCGCGTGGGCGTGGTCTACAACCCGGGCGAAGCCAATTCCGCCACGGTGATCAAACAGCTGCGCGAACTGCTGCCCAAGTACGGCATGACGCTGGTCGAGGCGGCCGCGCCGCGCTCGGTCGACGTCGCCACCTCGGCGCGCAGCCTGCTGGGCAAGGTCGATCTGTTCTACACCAACAACGACAACAACGTCATGTCGGCGTACGAGTCCATCGTCAAGGTCGCGAACGACGCCAAGGTGCCCTTGCTGTCCGCCGATACCGACAGCGTCAAGCGCGGTGCGGTCGCTGCCTACGGCATCGACTACCACGAGCTCGGCCTGCAGACCGGTGCCATGGTGCTGCGCATTCTCAACGGCGAAAAGCCCGGCGCCATCAAGCCCGAGACCGGTTCCACGCTGCGCCTGTTCGTCAACACCGGCGCCGCGGAAAAACAAGGCGTGGCCCTGCCGCCCGACCTGATCCAGTCCGCGCAACAGGTCTTTCGTTGAAAACGGAATGAAGGCGACGCCCGGCATGGCTCCGGCATGATTGCCTGAACGGGTGATCCGGTCGGCGCCAGGGCCTAGAATTGCGCCTGAAAAACCGGCCCCAGGGGCGGTTCTCTGCCACGGGCTGTCATGACAGCCCGTCCTTTTTGTCTCCGCTCCTTGTTGCCATGTCATCGTTTGCCTTGTTTGGAGCCCTGGAGATCGGGCTGATCTACAGCCTGGTCGCCCTGGGGGTGCTGATCTCGTTTCGCCTGCTGCGTTTTCCCGACCTGACGGTCGACGGCAGCTTTCCCCTGGGCGGTGCCGTCTGCGCCATCCTCATCGCCAACGGCCACGATCCCTACACCAGTACCGTGGCCGCGACCCTGGCGGGCGCGGCTGCGGGCGCGGTCACGGCCTGGCTCAACGTCAAGCTTCGCATCATGGATCTGCTGGCCAGCATCCTGATGATGATCGCGCTGTACTCGATCAACCTCCGCATCATGGGCGCACCCAATGTGCCGCTGATCACCGAACCGACGCTGTTCTCGCTGCTGCAGCCCACCTGGCTGCCCGACTACATGGGCCGTCCGCTGCTGCTGGCGGTGGTGGTGGTCGCCGCCAAGTTCGCGCTCGACTGGTTCCTGGGCACACAGACCGGCCTGGCGATCCGCGCCACCGGCTCCAACGGGCGCATGGCCCGCGCGCAGGGCGTCAACACCGGTGCCATGATCCTGCTGGGCATGGCGCTGTCGAACGCCCTGGTGGCACTGGCCGGTGCGCTGTTCGCGCAGACCCAGGGCGGTTCGGACATCTCGATGGGCATCGGCACCATCGTCATCGGCCTGGCGGCCGTCATCGTGGGCGAAAGCATTCTGCCGTCGCGCCGCCTGCTGCTGGTCACGCTGGCCGTGATCCTGGGGGCCATCGTCTACCGTTTCTTCATCGCGCTGGCGCTCAACAGCGACTTCATCGGCTTGCAGGCACAGGATCTGAACCTGGTGACCGCCGTGCTGGTCGTGCTGGCCCTGGTGCTGCCGCGGCTGCGCAAGAAGCGCGTCAAGCCGGCTTCGTCCAACGGCAAGGAGGCCTGAGATGCTGAGCGCCAAGAACCTCGAGATCACGTTCAACCCCGGCACGCCCATCGAGACGCGGGCGCTGCGCGGACTCTCGCTCGACATACCGGCCGGCCAGTTCGTCACCGTCATCGGCTCGAACGGTGCGGGCAAGTCGACCTTCCTGAATGCCGTGTCGGGCGACCTGCAGATCGACCATGGCCAGATCCTGATCGACGACCGCGACGTCACGCGGCAGCCGGTCTGGGACCGTGCCGACCGCGTGGCCCGGGTGTTCCAGGACCCGATGGCGGGCACCTGCGAAGACCTCACCATCGAGGAGAACATGGCTCTGGCGCAACGGCGCGGGGCCGGCCGCGGGCTGTCGCGTGCGGTCAAGGCCGAGATGCGCGAAGGTTTCCGTGCCCATCTCGCCACGCTGGGGCTGGGACTCGAGAACCGCCTGACGGACCGTATCGGGCTGCTTTCCGGCGGCCAGCGCCAGGCGGTCAGCCTGCTGATGGCGGCCTTGCAGCCCTCGCGCATTCTGCTGCTCGACGAGCACACCGCCGCGCTCGATCCGCGGACCGCCGATTTTGTGCTGCGCCTCACCGCGCGCATCGTCACCGAAAAGGCGTTGACCACCATGATGGTCACGCACAGCATGCGGCAGGCCCTCGATGTGGGCGACCGCACCGTCATGCTACATCAGGGCCGTGTGGTGCTGGACGTCTCCGGTCCGAAGCGCCAGGGGCTGCAAGTGGCCGATCTGCTGCACATGTTCGAGCAGGTGCGTGGCGAGGCGCTGGCCGACGACGCGTTGCTGCTGGGTTGAACGGCCGGGCTGCGGCACTGGTGCTTGCGGCCATTGCACAATGGCGGCATGAACGAATTTTCTACAGACGCACCGGACGACGTCGATTCCCTGTCCATCCAGGAACCTCGCCTGTGGCGCGACGAACGATGGACCGCCTGCGTGATCAAGAACGAGGACGATGATGGCTGGGCCGTCTCCATGACCTTGCACGGCGAAAGCGAGCCGGCCCTGGTGGGCCCCTGGACCATGGGCCGCGACAAAAAGAACCCCAAGCCGCTCGATGCCCCGGCGTTTCACACGCTGGTGAAAACCGCCTCCGAAGTGCTGCGCCGCCACGAGCAGCAGTTGCATGCCCAGCTCAACAAGGAAGTGGCGATCGGCTCCGGTTCCGAGCGCATCCGCGTGAAGCTCCGGATCGTGCCCGACGAAGAGTATCCCTATGCCTTGCTCTCGGCCTATGACGAGTTCGGCCAGCCGTTGGGCGAGGCCCGTGTTTCACCCAGCTTCAAGCTGAGTGCTGCCAGCGCGGCGGCCTGGATCGACAGCGGCTACACCGCACGGCCCAGATGAAACAGGCCCTTCTCGTCATCGATGTCCAACGCGCATTGTTCGACGTCGTGCCCCGTCCGCACGAAGGCCATGTCGTCGTCGACCGCATCAACGCATTGTCCCGGCGGGCGAGGGCGGCCGGCGTGCCCGTGATCTGGATCCAGCACGAGGACAGCCGCTCGCTGCCGTTCGAATCCGACGGATGGCAGCTCGCACAGGGAGTCGAGGTGGCCGCGCCCGATCTGAGGATCAGGAAACGCACGCCCGATTCGTTCTTGAACACGGGTCTGGGCGAACTGCTGGCCGAACGGAAGATCGGCAGCATCGTGGTCGCGGGCTATGCGTCCGAGTTCTGTGTCGACACCACCGTGCGCCGTGCGGCCGCGCTGGGTTACCCGGTGGTGATCGCCTCGGATGCCCACACCACGCACGACAAGCCCCATGCCACCGGCGAGCAGATCCGGGCGCATCACAATGCGACGCTGCCCGGCATCACGAGTTTTGGACCGAAGATCGAGGCGGTGCGCAGCGTGGAGATCGTCTGGGCCGATTGAACGGCGATGCTGGCCGCAAGGGGCCGGCGCCTTACGGCTTGCCGCCGAGGCTGCGTGCCAGGAAAAAGCGCAGCATCTCGGCACTCGCATCGGGGCCCGACCGGTCGGTATAGGTGCCGCGCGACGAACCGCCGGCCCAGGCATGGCCCGCCCCTTGGACATCCCAGTATTCCGCGACGACATCGCCTGCCGGATTTCGGTACAGATGACGGGTGGTGTGGCGCCGGTTGCCCGTGCCTGGCACGGCGAGGGTTTCGACCGAGGCGCCGGTTCCTGCGCTGGCGGCCACGACGGCGCGGGCGTTGTTCGGGTGAACCGTGGCGTCGCAGTCTCCGTGGAAAACGATGGTCGGCACGCCGCTGCCGGCCTGCTCCCGCGTCGGCCCGGCACCTCCGCCCTTCATGGCCGAGAGGGCTGACGGCAGATCCGAGGCCGCGCCGGGTGCCAGTCCGGAATGCACGCCCGCCGCCGCATACAGCTCGGGATAGGCGCCGGCCAGGATCGCGGCCATCGCGCCTCCGGCCGACAGCCCGGCGACATAGACGCGCCGGGGATCGATGGCCTGGGTCGAAATGATTTCCCGTGTCATGCCCGCCAGGATGGCCGGTTCGCCCCGGCCGGGCTGCTGGTGGTTGTGCTTGAACCAGCTCCAGCATTTCTGGGGATTCGCCTGATGGGACTGGATCGGATAAAGCACATAAAAACCCTGGGCCTGCGCAGCCTCGTTCATGGCGGTCCCGGCGGCAAAGTCGTCGGCATCCTGGGTGCAGCCATGAAGCATGACCACCAGAGGCAAGGGCTTGCCCTCTGCATTCGGCGGAATGTAGAGTTTGTAGTCGCGCTGGCCGGACGCATGGCGGAACGAGCCGGCGACGAACACATCGTCCTTGCCGGCCGGGGCGGATGAGGGCGATGCGGATTCGGCCGGGCGGGCCGGAGCCTGTCCGCCGGGGCCGGCGGGTTGCCGGATCTCGCGGGCATCGACATCGATGACGTCGGCATCGTCCTGCCGGGCGCCGGCGGGCGAGAGTCCTCGGCGCAGGGCGGCCTGGATGGCGGCGGTCGCGTCGGCCAACTGGCCGGTTTGGGCGAGTCGGGTCGCCTGGCTCATGAACTGCTGGAATCTCGGGTGCATGGTGTGCCTTTTTGCGACAGGTGGGAAAGTCAGCGAATGCGCTGACGCAGTGCAGCCTTGACGGCGGGGCTGGCATGCAGGGCGCCCAGTACCGTCAGGGATTCGATCGTGGCGAGCGCGAGCTCGGGTGTGACATCGGGTGCGATCGTCGCCAGCCCCAGAACGCGGACCTGCAGCATCTCGCCGGCCGCCTGCACCGCGAGCAGATCCTCGGTGCCGTAGTGCTGGATGCCCAGCACCAGCGTCTTGCGGCTGACCACCTGGCGAACCACCTCGCCATGCGTGGCCAGTTGATTGCGAATGGCGGTGCGGATGAGATCGGTGCGGTTGGCATAGAAACCCTCCTGCACCAGCAGATCGATCTGGCCCAGGTCGACAAAACCGAGGTTGATGGTGATCTTTTCGTCGGCAGGCTTGGGGACGGCAGCAAGGTGGGGTGTGCGAGCAGGCATGGACGCATCTTAAACCATCCAAGTGGATGGTGTATGGCTGTTTCATTTCGATAGATTTGACGCGGCCCGATGGCATGCAAACAACGGGTTGCAGCCGATCGACTTGGGGTAATCGCTGGGTGGACCTTGCGGCTCTCGACTTCGAGGGCCCTATCGGACAGACTTCGGCCAACGACAAAAGATATCCGACCGAGTTGCAGGCTGGGGCCGAGCGGTTATCGCCCCATGCAGACCTATCCCCACGTGCCATGCCGACTCTCCGTGTTCAAGTCCTGCTGCTGATCCTGCCGCTGGCCATCTTCCTGCTGGGCCTGTACCTGACGCATGCAGGGCGGCTCCACCGCGCCAACCGGCCGCTGCTGTGGATCGGCCCCGGCTATGTGCTCGTCTCGGTCGCGATGGTGCTCCAGATCGTGGTCGACAGCAGGCTGTTTCCGTCCGTGGGGCTGTGGGTGGCGGCGTTGTGCTTCGCGGCCTGCCATGGCCTCTGCGTGGGCATGACCCACCGGTATGGCGGAACCATCAACCACTGGATCAGTGTCCCGATCGCGTTCTCGATGATGGCCCTGGTGGCCGAGTACGCATGGGTCGAGAACGATTTCGGCAAACAGAACCTGTTTCTCAGCTTCGCCATCACGGCTTTCCTGATCATGCCGGTCAAGCCTGTCGCCGTGTCTGCCAGCCGCTCAGGTCGTCTCGACAACCTGTTGCGGGGCCTTTACCTTTTGCTGGTGGCCTGGTCGATGCTGCGCACGGCGGCCATGTCCTGGGTGGAGCTCACCGTGCCCGACGTCCAGATGATGAACACGCCGCTCTGGATATCGGTCACGCTGGCGGGCATGGCGATCGCATTCGCGCTGGCGCTGGTGATCGCCCTGGCTTCGGCAGAGGAAAACGCCCGGCTATCGGTGTCCGCGGTGCGGAACCGCACGCGCATCCGGGTTCGCGCGGATGAATGAACGGGGCAGGGCGGGCCGTCAGCCCACCCGGATGACACCCATGCTCACATGACCGCGCCCAGTTGCCAGGGCAGAAATTCGTTGTCGCCCAGGCCATGTCTTTCGCTCTGGCTCTGGCGGCCCGATGCCGTATCGATCATCAACTGAAGAATGGCCTCGCCCGCTTCGGCGAGGGTCATGCGGCCGTCCACGATGCCGCCGCAGTCGAAATCCATGTCGAGGCTCATGCGTTCGAACAATGCACTGTTGCTGGCCAGCTTGAGCGAAGGCGTGGGCTTGCAGCCATAGGTCGATCCTCTGCCGGTCGTGAAGCAGATGAGGTTGGCGCCGCCCGCGACCTGGCCGGTCGCCGACACCGGGTCGTAGCCGGGCGTGTCCATGAAGACCAGGCCGGGCGTGGCCACGGGCTCGGCGTATTCGAGCACGTCCATCAACCCGGTGGAGCCTGCCTTGGCCACGGCGCCCAGCGACTTCTCGAGAATGGTCGTGATGCCGCCCGCCTTGTTGCCGGGCGACGGGTTGTTGTTGAGGTCGCCGCCATGCAGGGCTGCGTACTGCTCCCACCAGCGCAGTCGTTGCATCAAGCGGTCCGCCACCTGCGGCGTTGCCGCCCGGTTGGTCAGCAGGTGCTCCGCGCCGTAGATCTCGGGGGTTTCCGAAAGAATGGCGGTTCCGCCATGCCGGACCAGCAGGTCGACTGCCACGCCCAGTGCGGGATTGGCGCTGATGCCCGAGTACCCGTCCGAGCCGCCGCATTGCAGGCCCACGCTCAGGCGAGACAGGGGCACCGCCTCGCGGCGGCAGGCGTCGGCTTGTGCCAGCATGGCGTGCACGAGTGCCTTGCCCCGTTCGATGGTCTCGCGGGTGCCGCCTTCTTCCTGGATCGTCAGCGCGGCGAACATGCCGGGATCCCGCGCCGACAGCGTATCGACCAGCGGTGCGATCTGGTTGACCTCGCATCCCAAGCCGATCACCAGCACGCCCGCGAAATTGGGGTGATCGGCATAACCCCGGATCGTGCGCTGCAGCAGGGCGAGTCCTTCCCCATTTCCGCCCATGCCGCAACCCGTGCCATGGGTGATCGCCACGACACCGTCGACATGGGGAAACGCGGCAAGGACGGCATCGCCGAAATGGCCTGCGATGTGCCGGCAGACCGTGGCCGAGCAGTTGACGCTCGAGATCACGCCGATGTAATTGCGGGTGGCGACCCGGCCGTCGGATCGCACGATGCCCTGGAATGTCAGCGGGGCGGGGACAGGTTCCGTGGGCCGGTAGGCGTGGCCATAGGCCATGTCGTGCACCGAGTCCGCCATGTCCAGGTTGTGGACGTGCACGTGCTCGCCCGGCTCGATGGCACGGCTGGCCATGCCGATCGCCTGTCCGTACTTGAGCACCGTGTGGCCGCTGCCGATCGGCCGCAGGGCCAGCTTGTGGCCGGCTCCGATCGGCTGCTGCGTGGTGATCTGCAGGCCGCCGATATCGAGGGTCTCGCCGGCGTCCAGCGCCCGGCAGGCCACGGCCACGTTGTCTTCGGCATTCAGCAGCAGGGCGGCCGGGCCGCTCGGGGTATCAGTCTTGTTCGTCATGTGGGGTAGCCTGCTTGGATTCGACCGAGTGCGAGCCGCAGCCGGTCTTGAGCCAGGCCGGGAGCGACCTGTTCGGCGAGCGCGACAATCGGAGCCAGCCGGCGCTGTTTTTTCTGTTGATGGTTCTGGGCGATGTCGGCCAGGCGATGGGCGAGAAAGGGGTTCCTGAACCGCTCGCGCACGGAAACGAGATACGACAGGGCCAGCTCGGACTCGCCCCGTGCGGCGAACACCGGCAGGATCTCGTCCTGCCAGAGTGCCTCCAGTTCCGCGCCCAGGGCCGGGTCGTTCATGGCCTGCAGCACGGTTTCCTGCGCCGGCCGGCCATCGGCCAGCCAGCGTTCGGCCAGAAAGGTGTGAGCGGCATTGAGCAGGAACAGCTTCAGTCGCTCGTGCAGGTCCAGGTTCTGCGTCAGCACGATGGCAGGGTGCCTGCACGGCAGGACCAGACCGGGCTGGGTCTCCACCGCCCACAGGGCATAGGGCTCGGCCACGGCACCGACGGGCTCGATGGCTTCCGAGACGATGCGGTCCACCAGCGAATTCGCCCAGACGCAGTGGCGCTCGAGCCAGCTCACGAATTCGGGTTCGGTCCGCCACTCGGCGGCGAGGCCGGCCACCGTGTCCCGGAGCACCTCGCCATTGCGCTCGATCAGCTCGCAGGGCAGCAGCGTCAGCGGGGCCGACGGGCAGCGACGCCAGCGTCCATGCAGCAGCACCAGCAGCTTGGCCGGAAAGCTCGTCGGTGCCGCAGCGTCGTGCAAGAGCGACGAGGCGTTGTCGCCGTCATGCAGCAGGTAGCCCCGATCGGCCGTGTTCGAGACGACGACCTTCAGGACCGCGTCGCCGAACAGGTCGCGCAGCGCCGGCCAGTCTTCCGACGCGCCGAGCGCCCGCTCAATGGATGTCGACCGTATCGTCCGGTCCACGACCTGCCCGTCTTCGAGTCCGCGGATGCGCACGGGGTAGCCTTCACCGCTCGCCAGGGCCTGCACCCGGGTCCGGCTGGCCGGGCTTCCGGTGCTCTGGACGATCGTGATGCCGCCCAGAGCCTGCCCGCCGTCGCCGGCGGCCAGAGCCTCGGAGATGAAGAGATCGACGTGGGCCAGCAGGAACCGGCTGGTGCCGAACTGCAGGATCGGAGTGGTCATGGCAAGGATCCTCAGATTTCCACGATGGCTTTGACAACGCCTTGCGCGGGGTCCAGCAGCGACGGGAATTTCTCCGGCAGCTCGGTGAACTTCAAGCGGTGGGTGTTGAGGGCGTCCGTCGGCACCCGGCCTGCGCGCATGGCCTGGAGCACGGTTTCAAAGTCCTCGGTGGTCGCATTGCGGCTGCCCAGCAAGGTTGTTTCCCGCTTGTGAAATTCGGGGTCGGAAAACGTGATGTTGTCCCGCACGATGGAGATCAGCACGTATTGACCGGCATGGGCGACGAAACCGAAGCCGCGTTCGATCGCCTTGGCATTGCCGGTGGCATCGAACACCACATCGAAGAATTCGCCGTCGGTCTGTGCCGACAGCGCCTGCACGTCGTCGGGGCCGATCGCCACGCTGCGGGCGATGCCGAGTTCACGTTCGCAGAACGCCAGGCGGTCGGCACGCGTGTCGAGCGCCGTCACCGATGCGCCTCGCAACTGGGCAAAGATCATGGCGGCCATGCCGATGGGCCCGGCTCCGACCACCAGCACCCGCTGTCCGGCCTGTACATCGGCGCGCCGTATCGCATGCGCGCCGATGGCCAGGAACTCGACCATCGCGGCCTGGTCGAGCGTCACGCCTTCGGCCTTGTGCACATAGGCTTCCGGCAGCGCCAGGTATTCGGCCAGCGCACCGTCGCGGTGGACGCCCAGGACCTGGAGCGAGACGCAGCAGTTGGTCTTGCCCTGACGGCAGGCGACGCAGTGGCCGCAGGCGATGTAAGGCATGACGTAGACCACGTCGCCGGCGCTCAGCCTGCTGCCGGCGGGGGACCACTCCACCACGGCGGCGATCTCGTGCCCCATGACCCTCGGGTACTGGAGATACGGCTGATTGCCGGAGAAGATGTGCAGATCCGTCCCGCAGACGCCCACCCGGCGAATGCGCAGCAGCACTTCGCCCGGGCCCGGCACGGGGCGTTCGCGTTGCTCGAGACTGAGGTTGCCCGGGGTGACACAGGACACGGTCAGCATGTTCGTACTCATTGAAATGGCTCCAAAACGGCGGTGGCTTGCAGTCGGGTGATCAACTGCCGTGGTATTTCTTGTAGATCGCGGTCAACTTGCCGTTCTGGGTGTTCTCCGTGACCCAGGCATCGAGCCAGGCCTTGAGCTCCGGCTCGTTCTTGCGCAACCCGATGCCCAGCGGCACGGTCTGCATCACGAACTGGGTCACCAGATCCTTTTGCGGCGACTTGGCCAGCACGGCGCTGACGATGGCCGGCGAGGTGGCGAGGATGTCCGCCTGACCGCTGACGGCGGCCGTCACCAGCGTCGCGTCGTCGTCGTAGCGAACGATCTGTGCCCCGTTGGCGCCCGTGGTCACGACCTTGTCGTTGTTCGAGCCGCGTGTGGTGGCGACGCGTTTTCCCTTGAGGTCGTCGAAGCTCTTGATGACCACCGATTTGGGGGCTGCCACCACGGCCAGGATCTGCGCGTAGGGCACCGAGAAATCGACGATCTTTTCGCGCTCGGGGGTCATCGAAAGCGAAGCCACCACGATGTCCGCCTTGCCGGTCTGCAGGAAGGGAATGCGATTGGGGCTGGTGGTCTGAACGATGTCGAGCTGGACCCCCAGGTCCTGAGCCAGCAGTTGCGCGGTTTCCACGTCCGAGCCCACCGGCTTGAGCGCACTGTCGACGAATCCGTAGGGCGGCGAGCCGGTGTCGAGGGCAATCCTGATCTTGCCTGCGGCCTTGATGTCCTTGAGCAGATCGGCATGTGCGGCCGTGGTGACGAGCAGACAGCACAGGGCGGTGCTCCAGCCCAGCGCGCGCATGAGGTGGGAAAGGCGGTTCATGGTTGTCTCCTGTTTCAGGTTATCGAAGTGATGCAAAGGGGGCGATCAAAGGCCGTTGCCGATGAAGTCGCGCAGTTCGGCGGTCGCCGGGTTGTCGAGCAGACTGGACGGACCGTGTTCCCAGACCCGGCCCTGGTGCATGAAGATCACCTCGTCGGCCACGCGGCGGGCGAAGGCCATCTCGTGGGTGACCAGAATCATGGTCATGCCGGCGGCGGCGAGGTTTTCCATCACCCTGAGCACCTCGCCGGTCAGTTGGGGGTCGAGCGCCGAGGTCACCTCGTCGAACAGCATCAGCTGGGGCTCCATGGCCAGCGAACGCGCGATGGCCACACGCTGCTGCTGACCGCCTGAAAGCTGCGAGGGGTAGCATGGACCCTTTTCCGACAGTCCC
Organism: Comamonas sp. BIGb0124; assembly: GCF_003752175.1. Lineage (GTDB taxonomy): Bacteria > Pseudomonadota > Gammaproteobacteria > Burkholderiales > Burkholderiaceae_C > Comamonas_F. The sequence goes on from NZ_RJVF01000008.1 coordinate 121,115, forward strand.
ACCTGGGCCAGGACGTGGCGGGCCTTTTCCCTCGCATCCGAACGGCTCTGCCGCTTGACCAGGCGCGGCGCGAGCATGATGTTTTCTTCGGCGGTCAGGTGCGGGAACAGGTTGTAGCTCTGGAACACGATGCCGACATCGCGGCGCAACTGGTTCAGGTCCAGTCCCGGCGAGGCCAGCTCGTGTCCGCAGACGCGGATACGGCCGCTGTCTATCGTCTCGAGCCGGTCGATGCAGCGCAGAGCCGTGCTCTTGCCCGACCCGCTCTGGCCGATGATGGCGACGACCGATCCTTTCCTGACCGTGAACGAGACACCCTGCAGGACCTTGGCGACTCCAAAGCTCTTGCAGATGTTGTCGACTTCAACGATGGGCGACATGGAACTTCCTTTCGAGGCGGCGGCTGAAAACGGAGAGGGGATAACAAAGCGCGAAGTACATGGCGGCGACGATCATGAAGATCACGAACGGCTCGAAGGTCGAGTTGTTGATGATCTGGCCGGCGCGAGCCAGCTCGACGAAGCCGATGGCGGATGCCAGCGAGGTGTTCTTGACGATCTGCACCATGAAGCCCACCGTGGGCGGCGTGGCGATGCGGATGGCCTGCGGCAGCAGCACATGGGCGAGGCGGTGATGCCAGCGCAGCGCCAGGCATTCGGCCGCTTCGGCCTGCTGGCGGGGAACCGACTGCAGGCAGCCGCGCCAGATTTCGCCCAGGTAGGCCGACACGTAGATCGACAAGGCGATGGCAGCGGCGGCCAGCGCCGGAACATCCAGCCCCAGCGTCGGCAGACCGAAGTAGGCGAGGGGGAGCAGGACGAGCAGCGGGGTGCCCTGGATCAGCTTGACATAACAAGACACCAGGAAACGGCTCCAGCGCGGGCCGTAGGAACACCCGATCGCAACCAGAAAACCGAGCGTGCCGCCGCCGAGGAAGGCCAGCAACGACAGCCCGACAGTCCACAACAAGCCATCCAGCAGGAACAGCAGATGAGCGGTGGTCAGAAAACCCATGACATGGACCTCTCGATCAGATCGGTGTGCCGAGACGGCGCAGACGGGGGAATGCCAGCATCGCCAGCAGCCAGAAAATGCCTCGCATGACCAGCGACATCAGCAGATACGCCACGGCGACGATCAGGTAGGTCTCGACCGACCGGAAGGTGTCGGACTGAATGCGGTTGGCCACGGCTGTCAGTTCCTCGGCAGAAATCTGCGAGCAGATCGACGAGGCCAGCATGAGCAGCACATACTGGCTGGTGAGCGCGGGATAGACCCGCTCGATGGCCGGTGGCAGCACCACGTGGCACAGCGTCTGCCAGCGCGACAGGGCCATGCATTCGGCGGCCTCGAGCTGGCCCTTGGGAATGGAGTCGATGCCTGCGCGGACGATTTCGCTGGTGTAGGCCGCGACGTTGATGACCAGCGCAATGGTGGCGGCGGCAAAGGCGCCCAGCTGCAAGCCCATGGAGGACAGGCCGAAGTAGACGATGAAGACCTGGACCAGCAACGGTGTGTTGCGGATCAGTTCGACATAGGCACTGGCCAAGTGTGCCAGCCATTTCTGGCTGCCGGTCTTGGCCAGTGCACAGAAGACACCGACCAGAAAACCGAACACCGTGGCGCTCAGGGACAGGGCCAGGGTGGTCCAGGCGCCGGCCAGGAAATCGGGCCAGTAGGCCAGCGGCACACTGAAATCAAATGAGTAATTCACACGCGGGGTCTCCATGAGGGTCGAAGTCGTCGTTGCGCTTCATGTTCTGGTAAGGCCAATTCTGCACAAAGCTTTAAATTGGCCTTACCGTGAAAACCCTGTCTTTCTGGATGTCGTTGAAAAATTTCAAATTTCTACTGGTTGTCATGTGAGAATCAAAGAAATTCCATCTTTGGTCTTGCCAGTTGGCCTGACCAGAAGCCACTGTCCTCCGGTATCGTCATGTCAGAAGCCTTGCGTCCTGTCGAAACACGCCGCCTTTATCAGCAGATCGCCGACCGGGTCCGCGAATTGATCCAACTGGGCCAATACCCGGTGGGCAGCCGTCTGCCGCCCGAACGCGATCTGGCCACGCAGCTCGGGGTTTCGCGGCCTTCGCTGCGTGAAGCCCTGATTGCGCTCGAAATCGAAGGCAGCGTGGAAATCCGCATGGGCTCGGGCATCTATGTCTGTGCCCAGCCGCGGCGCACGGGGGTGGTTCTCTCCATGGGAGAAAGCCCCGTCGAGCTGATGCAGGCCCGTTCGGCGCTCGAGGGCGCCGTGGTGGCCCTGGCCTGCGTGCACGCCACGCCGGCCGGTCTGGCCCGCGTCAGGGACAGCATCGATGCCATGCGCGCAGACATCGTTCAGGGCATCGACGTGCTGGCGCATGACCGCGAGTTCCATGTGCGCATTGCCGAGATGAGCGGCAACTCCGTTCTCGTCAGCCTGGTCGGCACGCTGTTCGACCAGCGCCAGAGTCCGCTGGCCGAACACATGCGTGCGCGCATGGAGGACCGTCCCACCTGGTCGGCTGCGGTGGCCGAGCACGAGCAGATCTATCGGGCGCTGGTGGCGCGGGATCCCCTGGTCGCCGAAGCCGCGATGCGCTGCCACATCCAGGCGGCCATCGACCGGTGGTTCAGGAACTGAATGCGGCTTGGCGCAGGCGGCGCGGCCGATTCCTTGCGCAGGAACAACGGCGGGCGGGATGACGCCGTCGCTGGCAATGCACAATCCCCCCCTTGCCCACATCTTTGCGTTCCGCGCATCTGCTCCATGTCTTTTGATTCTCTCGGCCTGCCGGCTGCCCTGCTGACCGCCGCTCGTGCCCTGGGCTTCGAATCGCCCACGCCCATTCAGTCGGCGGCCATCCCGGTGGTTCTCGGCGGGGCAGACCTGCGCGCGTGTGCCCAGACCGGTTCGGGTAAGACGGCTGCTTACGGCCTGCCCGTGCTGCAGCGCCTGATCGAGGGGAACGCGGGCCGCTTCGGCGCTGCACGCACGCGCGGTCCTTACGCACTGGTGCTGGTGCCGACACGCGAACTGGCGCTGCAGGTCGGCACGGTGCTGCGTGACCTGGCCCGGCACCTGCCGCAACGCCTGCGCATCCATGTCGTGTTCGGCGGCGAATCGATCAATCCCCAGATGATGGGACTGCGTGGCGGCGCCGATCTGGTGGTGGCTACACCCGGACGCCTGATCGACCTGGTCGAGCACCGTGCCCTGGCCCTGTCCGAGGTGCACACCCTGGTGCTCGACGAGGCCGACCGCCTGCTCGACCTGGGATTTGCCGAAGAACTCCAGCGTGTGCTCGGCCTGCTGCCGGCCCGGCGCCAGAACCTGCTGTTTTCGGCCACCTATTCACCCGCCGTGGTCCGGCTGGCCGAGGGCCTGCTGCACCGGCCGGTGGTCATCGAGATCGCGCAGACGCCCGAGACCGTGCCCGACATCGCCCAGCGCGCCATCGCCGTCGACACCACGCGCCGCACGGCGCTGCTGCGCCATCTCATCGAGACCCACGAATGGTCGCGGGTGCTGGTCTTTGTCGCGACCCAGTATGCGGCCGAGCTGGTCGCCGAAAAACTCTATCGCCAGGGCGTCTACGCCACCGCTTTCCATGGCGGCCTGAGCCAGGGAGCCCGCACGCGCGTGCTCGACGAGTTCAAGGACGAGCGCTGGGAGGTGGTCGTGGCCACCGACCTGTCCGCCCGGGGCATCGACATCAGCGATCTGCCGGTGGTGGTGAACTACGATTTGCCGCGCGCGGTGGCCGATTACGTGCATCGCATCGGCCGCACGGGCCGAGCCGGCGAAAGCGGACTGGCCGTGAGCTTCGTGACCGCACCCACTGCCGCCCACTGGCGCCTGATCGCCAAGCGCCAGCGGCTGGACATTCCGCTGGAAACGCTGGAAGGGTTCGAGCCCACCGAAGAGGCCGTGCCGGCTTCTCCGGTACCGGGCGCCGAGGATGGCAACGGCGGCATCAAGGGCAAGCGGCCCAGCAAAAAAGACCGTCTGCGCGCCGCCGCGGCAGAAGACGCTAAACGGCGGGAAGCGGATGGCTCTGCAGTTCCGGACCTGCGTACGCGGTCCTGACCTGTTGCGGATGCGCGAGGATGCGCTCGCGCCAGGTTTCCAGCTCCGGGCCCAGTGCGGCTTGCAACTCCGCGTGAAGCTGCAGCCGGACCAGATCGGGCCGTTCCAGGCCAAAGCAGACCTTGTGGTTCAGGCGCAGGTTTCCAGCCGCGTGATCGCCGATCGCGATGTCGATCAACTGGCCTGAATCAGCCATGGCCGATGCCGCAAAGACCGCGCCTTCGCGGGCGGTCCAGTCCAGCACGTTGCCGATCTGCTTGATGCCGGCCTCGCGGCAGGCCTGGATCAGGCCCGGCCGTCCGCCGTCGAGCATGGCGAAGATCACATCGGCACCGGCCTCGATCAGCGAGCGGCCGTACCGATAGCCCAGCTCCGGATCGTGCTGGTCGCCGCAGAAAGCCGTGACGAATCGCTGACCGCCGGCGGCCTCGTACCCGGCATGGAATGCCGCGCGGCCCTTCAGTCCAGGCGGCACCTTCTCGCCGGACAGATGGCCGACCACCTGGCTACGGCTCAGTCTGGCCGCCAGCACCCCGGCCAGGAAAGCCGATTGTTCCTGCAGCACTTCATAGCTGGCCACGTTGGGTGCGAGGTAGTCGCCCTGCGTGACGACAAAGCGGGTTTCGGGAAAATCGGCGGCCACCGACCGCACGGGCAGGTTGCCCTGTCCGCCGTGGGCGATCACCAGTTCGGGCCGGCTTTCGGCGATGCGTGCCAAAGCGGCGTTGCGCGTCTGCGGATCGGCGATCCAGTGGATGTTGACGGCATGGCCCTTGGCCTGGGCGGCCCGGACTCCGGCCAGGCCCGATTCGTTGAAACCCCCCGCGCCTTCCTGGCCGAAGAACACCACGTCGGTGGCCCGCGCGCTCACAGCGTCGCTCCGGTCTGGCGCACCAGCGGCGCCCAGGTCCGAGCCTGTTCATGAACGAAGGACGAGAACTCGGATGCGCTCATCGTCCGCAACTCGAACCCCTGGTCGATCAAGGCCTTGCGCACCTCGGGCAGGGCGACGGCCTCCGCAATGGCTTGATGCAGCAGCGCGATGCGCGCCTCGGGCGTTCCCTTGGGCGCCGACACGCCCACATAGTTTTCCGCGACCAGCGACGGATAGCCGGATTCAGCCACTGTGGGCACCGAGGCCGCCTGCGGCGCACGTTGGCGCGAGGTGACGGCCAGCAGGCGTAGCTTGTCGCTCTGCGCGAGCGGGATGTTCTGCGGCAGCGCATCCACCGCCAGGAGGATCTGGCCACCCAGCAGGTCCGAACGCATCGGCCCGGCACCCTTGTAGGGCACGTGCAGCAGTTCGACGCCGGCCAGCTTGGCAAACTGCTCGCCGACGATATGGCCCACCGAGGCCGCACCGCCGCTGCCGAAGGCCACAGGGGCGCCTTGCTGTCTGATCCACTGCACCAGCTCGGCGAGGTTGCGTGCCGGCACCGAGGGGTGGGTCACGAACACCGTCGGCACTGCGCCGATGTAGGCGATGTGGCTGAAACTCTCGTCCGGGCTGTAGCCAGGGGCGTTCAGCAGAGCGGGAGAAATGCTCAGCGGCGCCGAATTCGACATCAGCAGCGTCAGCCCGTCCGGCTTGGCATCGGCGACCAGGCGTGCGCCGATGGTCGAGCCCGCACCCGGCCGGTTGTCGATGACCACGGGCTGGCCCAGCCGCGACGACAGATGCGGCGCGATGACGCGTGCGACGATGTCGCTGGCTCCGCCCGGCGGGAAAGTCACGACCAGATGGACGGGGGCCTCGGGCCATTTGCCGTTGGCGTGAAGCGCGGGCGCGGCGGCGAGAGCCATCGCCGAGAGGACAAACCGGCGACGTCCCCAATGAAGTCCCGAATGGAAGCTGGAATTTTTCATAACCAAATGAAATGATGAATTCATTTAGTATGACCAAAAGGAATGCTCGGGAAACGACTATGCTTATGCGCCGAATGGTCTTGCGTGTTTCCGGTTCAAGGCATCCGGCGCTGTGCCTCGTCACTCGGCGGTGACGCCCGATTTCTGGATCACCTTGGACCAGCGCTCGATTTCCTGCTCGACGAACTGCCGATGCCCTGCAGGAGTCAGTCGCTCGTCCGTCACGATGCGCAGGCCCAGGGCTTCCTGGCGCTTGATCAGGTCAGGCTCCCGAAGCGCGGTTTGCAAGGCGGCGTTCAGCCGGGCGAGCACGGCAGGCGGCGTGCCGCGAGGGGCATACACTCCGTGCCAGACCTGCACGTCAAAACCGTTCAAACCGGATTCCGACAGCGTGGGAACCTGTGCAAGGGCGGGCAGCGCCAGCCGCCGGGCGCTGGTCACGGCATAGACCTTCACCTTCTTTCCCTCGATCTGGGGAACCGCATTGGTGGCCTGTTCGCACATCAGGTCGACTTGTCCACCCATGAGATCGTTCATGGCAGGGGCCGTCCCCTTGTAGGGCACGGCGGTCATCGTGGATTTCATGGCGCTCTGGAGCATGAGTGCACAGAGGTGCGAAGCCGAGCCTACGCCGGCATTGGCCAAGTTGATTTTTCCGTCGTTCTCCGAGATCCATGTCCTCAGCTCGGCGAAGCTGGAGGCGGCCAGCGTGGGCCTGCCGATCAGGGTCGACGGCGCCTCGTTGACCAGTCCCAGAAATTCGAAGTCATCCGGCGTCTTGAACGGCAGCTTCTTGTACAGCGATGGCGCGGTCGCCATGCCGATGTGATGGACCAGCAGGGTGTAGCCGTCGGGATTCGCACGGGCGACGCGGGCCGATCCGATCGTTCCCCCGGCACCCGCCGTGTTGTCGACGAGCACGGTCTGGGCCAGCGGTTTCCTGAGCGCTTCGGCGAGGTCCCGGGCGATCTTGTCGCTCGGGCCGCCGGCCGCGAAAGGAACCACCAGCGTGATCGGCCGGTCGGGAAATTCGGCCCAGGCCGCACCCGACGTGAATGCGAGAGCCGATACCAGCCAGGTGGCGCGTTTTGAAAGCATGTTCATGTCTTGTCTCCTGTTTGTTCTGTCTGTTCTGTGTGGGTGCCGCCGCGGGGCGAGGACGGATGGACCCTGCCTCCCGGGCCCGGCAGGCGGCTTCACCGATTCACGCCGGCTCAGCCCGACAGCTTCTGCATGTGCGCAAAAAGATCGGCCTTGCCCTCGAAGCCGATGCCGGGCAGGTCGGGCAACGTCACATGACCGTCGATGACTTTCACGCCGTCCGGGAAGCCGCCGAAGGGCTGGAACAGGTCGGGATAGGATTCGTTGCCGCCCAGGCCCAGACCGGCTGCGATGTTCAGCGACATCTGATGGCCGCCATGGGGAATGCATCGACTGGCCGACCAGCCGTGCTCCTTCAGCATGTCGAGCGTGCGCAGGTACTCGACCAGGCCGTAGCTCAGCGCGCAGTCGAACTGCAGCCAGTCGCGATCCGGCCTCAGGCCGCCGTAACGGATCAGGTTGCGCGCATCCTGCATCGAGAACAGGTCTTCGCCGGTCGCCATGGGGTTGCTGTAGTAATTGCGCAGCGTGGCCTGCAGCTCGAAATCCAGCGGATCGCCGGGCTCTTCATACCAGAACAGGTCGTACTGGGACAAGGCCTTGGCGTACTGAATCGCGGTATCGAGGTCGAAACGGCCGTTGGCATCCACGCAGAGTTTCTGTCCGTCCTGCAGCACGCTCAGGATCGAATCGATGCGGCGCAGATCCTCGTCGAGCGACGCGCCGCCGATCTTTTTCTTGACCACGGTGTAACCGCGGTCGATATAGCTGCGCATCTCGTCCTTGAGTTTGCCGTGGTCCTGGCCGGGGTAGTAGTAACCGCCGGCGGCATACACGAAGATCTTGCGGTCGGGTTGACCGTTGCCGTAGCGATCGGCGAGCAACTGGAACAGCGGTTTGCCTTCGATCTTGGCCACCGCATCCCAGACCGCCATGTCGATGGTGCCGATGGCCACCGAGCGTTCGCCATGGCCGCCGGGCTTTTCGTTGGTGAACATGGCGTTCCAGATCTTGTGCGGGCACAGATTGCGCCCGCTGTCGTCGACGAGGGTGTCCGGTGCCGCCTCGAGAATGCGCGGGATGAAACGTTCGCGCATCAACTTGCCCTGGCCATACCGGCCGTTGGAGTTGAAGCCGTAGCCGACCACCGGCCGGCCGTCGCGCATCACATCGGTGACGACGGCGACCAGACTCAGCGTCATCTTGCTGAAGTCGATGTAGGCGTTGCGAATGGGGGAACTGATGGGGAGGGTGATTTCTCTGACGTCGACGATTCTCATGCGGACTCCTTGGTTTGTCGTGCGGGAGGATGGCTATGATCTGCAATCGCGTCGGTCCTGGCCAATGCTGATTTTTTTCCTTTTGATGCTTTCAAAGCACCGGCTATGAACCTCTCCTGGCTCGATGATTTCCTGACGTTGGCGGCCCTGGGGAATTTCTCTCGGGCCGCCGATGCGAGGCACATGACCCAGCCCGCATTCGGCCGACGGATCCGTGCGCTCGAAGACTGGCTGGGCACCGAGCTGTTCGACCGCAGCTCGCATCCCGTTCGGCTGACGGTCGCCGGGCAATGGTTTCAGAACGTCGCGCAAGACCTGCTGGAGCAGGTGGCCCGTGTGCCGGGCGAAGCGCGGGCCGTGGCGGAAATGAGCTCGCGCTCGCTGAGATTCGCGGCCACGCATGCGCTGTCCTTCACCTTCGTGCCCAGGTGGTTGCGCCGTTTCGATGCGTTGACCCTGGTCGGAACCGTGCAGTTGGAGTCGGACGTGCTGCAGCGCTGTGAATCGCTGCTGGAACACAGCAAAGTGCAGTTCGTGCTGTGTCACGCGCATGCGCAGGTCCCGGGGAAACTCGACACCGACGGGTACCGATCGCTGCGGATCGGTCGCGACAGCCTGATTCCCGTCACGGCGGTGGATGAGCAGGGCGTGCCTCTGCATCGTCTCGAGCAGGGCGAGTCACCTGTGGCTCTGCTGAGCTACAGCGCCGAATCGGGCCTGAGCCAGATCCTGCGCGAGACATGCCAGGCCGAGCTGAACCGAATCCCGACTCATACCGCCTTCACTGCCCATCTGGCCTCGGTACTGAGGACCATGGTTCTCGATGGACGCGGCATCGCCTGGCTGCCGCAAAGCCTCATCCGGGATGACCTGCTCGCGGGCACGGTCGTGCCGGCGGCTGCGCCGCACTGGCATGTCGATCTGGACATCCGGCTTTACCGCGCCCGCAGCGCACTGGGCCAGGTGGCCGAGGCGCTCTGGGAAGCGGCTGCCGTGGAGCAGCCCTTCCTAGACGTCGAGGCGGAAACCCAGGTTCAATTCGGACGCCGGAATGCCGCCGCGTAACGCCCAGTTCTCGAGCGGCGGTTCATGCAGCACGATGAACACGTCGGCTCTCGAGATGCCCAGTGCTTCGAACCGGGTGACGATGGACGTGAACAAGGCCTTCTTGGCCTCTGCGGAGCGGCCTGGAAACAGGTTGATTTCCACGATCGTGTAGTCGTCGCCCTTGTCCGGCGGCACGGCAAAGTGTTCCGGCTTGTGCTCGATGTAGCGAATTTGCCGGTCGTTCTCGGGAACCTTGAGCGCTTCTCTCTGCGCCAGATAGACCGCCTCGATCAAGGCTTGCACTTGATCGGCAGGCCGACTCTTTCTCACTTCGATTTTTGCCAGTGGCACAGGACCCTCGCTTTCGACGACTGCTGTATTCGGGGAAGACGTGTGGTTCGACTTTAGGGCGCAACGGGATGACTGCCAATGTCGGAAAGGCCACAAGCTTATGACGGCACATTCGCTTCGAACCGGCCGGTCACACCGTGCATACACAGCAGAGCCGTCGAATGCGTCGGGCATAAAAAAACCGCCTCGATACCGAGGCGGTTCCGGTGTATGGCGGCCCCTGGGAAAGGGGACCGCCGATGCGGCCGCTCAGCCGTGCATCATGTTGGCGTTCATGTTGTGCATGACCCAGAGCGAGCCCACCAGAATGATGGCCAGGACTTTGATCGTGAAGATGAAGGTCAGCACGTTCCAGCGCTGTTCGGACGAACGGTCCATGTGCAGGAAGTAGACCAGTTGCACCACGACCTGAACCGCTGCCAGCAGCGAGATGGCGATGATGGTGGTGCCGCGCGGCAGCGACCCGGTCATCACGATCCAGAACGGAATGATGGTCAGGATGGCCGAGAGAACAAAACCGGTGATGTAAGAGGTGACGGTGCCGTGGCTGGCGCCGCCTTCGGCGTGTGCATGTCCGCTCATTTACAGGGCTCCCAGAAGATAGACGACAGTGAACACACCGATCCAGATGATGTCCAAGAAGTGCCAGAACAGGCTGAGGCAGGCCAGTCGCGTGCTGTTGACGGCGGTCAGGCCCTTGCGGCTGATCTGGATCACCAGGATGACCATCCAGATCAGGCCGCAGGTCACGTGCAAGCCGTGGGTGCCGACCAGCAGGAAGAACGACGACCAGAAGGCGCTGGCACCGGGGCCTGCGCCCTCGTGGATGAGGTGGTTGAACTCGTAGAGCTCCATGCCGATGAAGCCCGCACCCAGCAGGAAGGTGACGGCCAGCCAGGCGAACAGCCCCTTCACGTTGCCCTTGTGGGCCTGCAGCATGCCGAGGCCGAAGCTCAGCGAGCTCAGCAGCAGCAGGGCGGTTTCGACGGCCACGAAGGACAGGTCGAACAGTTCCTTGCCGGACGGACCGTCGGCGACGGCGTTGGAGAGCACGGCAAAGGTGGCGAACAGGCACGCGAAGATGATGCAGTCGCTCATCAGGTACACCCAGAAGCCGAAGACGGTATTGCCGCCGGCGTCGTGATGGTGTTCGTCGTGCTCGTCATGCGCCGCGTGCGCGGCGTGAGGGTCGAGTGTGGTGCTGGACATGTTGTTGGTCGATGTGTATCGGATGGATGCGTGGATCAGGCGTTGCGGGCCAGTTCAGGCATGGCTTTTTCCAGGCGTTGGCGATGGGCGTTTTCGATGCGCTCCACCTCGGCTGCCGGCACGTAGTAATCGATGTCGTCGTCGAACGAACGCACGATGAACGCGATGATCATGCCGGCCAGGCCGATCACGGCCAGCCACCACATGTGGAAGGTCAGCGCAAAGCCCAGGGCCGTGCCGAATGCACCCATGATCACGCCCGTGCCGGTGTTGCGCGGCATGTGGATGTCGGTGTACTTGGCGGGCTTCTTGTAAGCCGTGCCCTTGACCTTCTGTTCCCAGAACTCGTCGAGTTCGGACACGTGGGGCACGTGTGCGAAGTTGTAGAACGGCGGGGGCGAGGAGGTGGCCCACTCCAGCGTACGGCCGGTGCCCCAGTAGTCGCCGGTCAGGTCGAGGTTCTTGTTGCGGTTGATGATGGAGACCACGATCATGATCAGCATGCAGGCGATGCCGGCAGCGATCACCACGGCGCCGATGGCCGCGACGATCAGCCAGGGCTGCCATGCCGGGTTCTCATAGCTCTGCATACGGCGCGTCATGCCCATGAAGCCCAGCACGTACAGCGGCATGAAGGCCAGGTAGAAGCCCACCAGCCAGCACCAGAACGAACGCTTGCCCCACTTTTCGTCGAGCGAGAAACCGAACGACTTGGGGAACCAGTACACCAGGCCGGCCACGTAACCGAACAGCACGCCGCCGATGATGACGTTGTGGAAGTGAGCGATCAGGAACAGGCTGTTGTGCAGCACGAAGTCGACGGCGGGGATGGCCAGGATCACGCCGGTCATGCCGCCGATCACGAAGGTCACCATGAAGCCCATGGTCCAGTACATCGGGCTCTTGAACTGGATGCGGCCCTTGTACATGGTGAACAGCCAGTTGAACACCTTCACCCCGGTCGGGATGGAGATGATCATGGTGGCGATGCCGAAGAAGGCATTGACGTTGGCGCCCGAACCCATCGTGAAGAAGTGGTGCAGCCACACGATGAAGGACAGGATACCGATGGCGGAGGTGGCGTACACCATGGAGGCGTAGCCGAACAGCTTCTTGCGGGCGAAGGTGGCGACGATTTCAGAGAAAACGCCGAACGCCGGCAGGATCAGGATGTAGACCTCGGGGTGGCCCCAGATCCAGATCAGGTTGACGTAGAACATGGCATTCCCACCACCGTCGTTGGTGAAGAAGTGGGTGTCCAGGTAACGGTCGGCGCCCAGCAGCGCCAGCGTGGCCGTCAGCACCGGGAAGGCGGCGACGATCAGCACGTTGGTGACGAGTGCGGTCCAGGTGAAGATGGGCATCTTCATGAGCGTCATGCCGGGGGCACGCATCTTGAAGATGGTGACCACGAAGTTCACGCCGGCCAGCAGCGTACCCAGGCCCGACAACTGCAGGGCCCAGATGTAGTAGTCGACCCCCACGCCCGGACTGAACTCCAGCAGCGACAGCGGCGGGAAGGCCAGCCAGCCGGTCGCGGCGAATTCACCCACGAACAGCGACAGCATGATCATCACGGCGCCGGAGGCGAACAGCCAGAAGCTCAGCGAGTTCAGGAAAGGGAAAGCCACGTCGCGGGCGCCGATCTGCAGCGGCACCACGATGTTGACCAGGCCCGTCATGAAAGGCATGGCCATGAAGAAAATCATGATCACGCCGTGGGCGGTGAAGATCTGGTCGTAATGGTGGGGCGGCAGGAAACCTTCGGCACCGGCAACTGCAACGGCCTGCTGGCCGCGCATCATGATGGCGTCGGCGAAGCCGCGCAGCAGCATCACCAGGGCGACGATGATGTACATCACGCCGATTTTCTTGTGGTCGACGCTCGTCAGCCACTCTTTCCACAGCCAGGTCCACTTCTTGAAGTAGGTGATGGCTGCCAGCAGGGCTGCTCCTCCGATGAGCACGCCGATCAGCGTCACGAACACAATCGGTTCGTGAAGGAACAGCATTTGATCTAGGTTCAGTTTTCCCATCATTGTCTTATTCTCCGGCGCGGCAAATCGTGTTCATGGCCAGCGCGACTTCTCTATCCTTGGCGGTTGGGCTCATGTACTTGTGGATCACTTGCGTGAACAGGTTGGGCGTGACCGACGAGAAGTAGGTCACGGGGGCTTTCTTGTCGTTGCGCAGCAGGGACAGGTCGCGGTACTGCTCGGCGTTGAGCTGCAGGGGCGAAGCCTTGGCCTTGGCCAGCCAGGCCTGGTAGTCCTCGTTCGAGGTGGCCTTGGCCACGAAGGACATGCCGGAGAAACCGCCGCCGCTGTAGTGCGAGGACATGCCGTCGTAGTTGCCGATCTCGTGGGCGTCCAGGTGCAGCTTGGTTTCCATGCCGGCCATGGAGTAGATCATCGAACCCAGCTGGGGGATGAAGAAGGCGTTCATCACCGTGTCCGAGGTGATCTGGAAGTTCACCGGGGTGTCGACGGGGAAGGCGATCTCGTTGATCGTCGCCACGCCTTCTTCGGGGTAGATGAAGAGCCACTTCCAGTCCATCGAGATGGCCTGGATGGTCACGGGCTTGACGCTCGATTCCAGCGGTTTGTAGGGGTCGAGGGCGTGCGACGATTTCCAGGTCAGGATGGCCAGGAAAACGATGATCACGCAGGGCACGGCCCAGACCACGGCTTCGATCTTGGTGGAGTGCGACCAGTTGGGCAGGTACTCTGCCTCGGTGTTGGATTCGCGGTACTTCCACGCGAACACGAAGGTCATGATGATGACCGGAACCACCACCAGCAGCATCAGCGCGGTACAGATGATGAGCAGTTCCTTCTGCGCAATGCCGATCTGGCCTTTGGGGTCCAGCACGGTCAAGTTGCAGCCGCTGAGCAATGCCAGCAGTCCGATGGACAGCAACCAGCGGGCCAGTCCTGAGGTTTTCGATGAATTCATGGCTCGATCGATGTAATAGAGAAGTACAAGAAAAAAGATAGGTGTGTGCGCCGCCGTCCGCATCCTTCACGGCGTCCGAGCGAAAGCAGCCGTCGGGTGTCACGCCGACAGGCTGCTTTCACACATTACGCAAATCTCTGAAAACCGAGATGGTACATCGTTCGAACGACGGCTCGGCGGCGACCCAGCATCAAAGTAGACTTATTTACTTCAGAAATGATAGGTTCCTGTCAAGGACAGAAGCCAGCTGCGGCCCATTGCGGGCTCGTAATAGCGGCTATTGCTTTCGTTCACGATAACGGAGCCGACGTATCGCCGGTCAAACAGATTGTCGACGCGGGCGATGGCGTTGAGGTCCCATTTCTGCCAGATCAGCTTGTAGCCGCCGTACAGGCCGGTGGTGGCGTAGCTGGGGGCCGAGACGGTGTTGGCGGAGTTGGCATAGACCTTGTCGAGGTAACGCCATTCCACGCCGGCGCGCCAGCCCTGGGGCGGCAGCCAGTCCAGCGAGGCGAACAGCGCCTGGCGGGCGACCCCCGGAATGGCCGAGCCGCTGCTGCTGTTGCGGACCTTGGCGTCGAGCCAGGTGTAGGCCACTTGCGAGCGCAGCGCCCCCACCCATTGGCCGCTCCAGCCCAGCTCGAGGCCCTGGCGGCGGGTCTTGCCGGCGTTTTCGTAGCTGGTGCGGCCGTTGTCCGAGCCGGCGCTGACGATTTCATCGCGGGTGTCGGTCTGGAACAGGGCCAGCGTGGCCAGGCCATTGCCGGTGCGCAGCTTGGCGCCGACTTCGTAGTTGTTGCTCAGTGCGGGTTGCAGCGCGAAGTTCAGGCCGGGCAGGCTGTCGGTGCGGTAGGAAATCTCGTTGAAGGTCGGCGTCTCGAAGCCGCGGCCGGCGGTGGCATACAGGTTGAGGTCCGGCGTGGCCCGGTAGCCGAGCGAGGCGACCGGCAGCCATTCGCGGTAGGAGGCGCTGCCGCTGTCGTCGCCGTTGCCGGTGGCGATGTAGCGATCGCGCGACTTGAAATGCACGCTGCTGTAGCGCAGGCCGCCGTCCAGCGTCCAGCGTTCGCTGGCCTGCCAGGAGGCCTGCAGGTAGGGGTCGATGTTCCACAGCGTGTTGCGTTCGTCGCGCCGCAGGTTGCCGCGCACGCCCAGGGTCGAGCCGACGAAGTTTTCATAGCCCTTGCGGGTTTCCTCCATCTGGTCGTAGGCCACGCCGCCGACCAGCGTCAGGGGCCGGCCGGCCAGCGACTGGCGGCTGGTCCAGCGGGCATCGAGCCCGCCATACTGGCGCGCCAGATCGATCACGCCGCCGGCATGCGCAGCGGGAGCCTGCGAGGCCTTGGGGATCGATTGGTACTGCACGGTGTCGCGCTGGCCGTAATAGACCATCAGGCGCAGATCGTTGTCGCCGTCGATGCGTTTGTCGTACACGCCGCCAGCCTGGGTCTGCTTCACCGTCTTGCGGGTGTCGAAGGTGGTGGCCTGGGGCGCTGTGGCGTGCCAGTCGGCGCCGTACTGCGCGGCGGTCAGTCCCAGCGGGTCCTGGGCCGTCAGGTCGACGCTGTTGGCCACCAGCGTGAGTTTGCTGTCGTCGCCCAGCGAGACGCCGACCCGGGCATTGGCCAGGTTCTTGCGCGCCGCGCTGTGATCGCGGTAACCCTGGGTGGTGAACCGGTTGGCGCTGAGGTTGTAGTCGGTCACGCCCGTGGCCAGGCCGGTGGCGCCGCTGGCTTGCAGGCCGTAGCGGTAGGTGTGGTCGCTGCCGACGCTGAATCGGGTCGTGACCTGCGGCCGGCCTTCGCCCGGCGCGGTGTAGACCTGGATCACGCCGCCCGACGAGTTGCCGTAAATCGCAGAGAACGGTCCGCGCAGGACTTCTACATGGTCGATCGAAGCGATGTCGATGTTGGAGGTCTGGCCCTGTCCGTCGGGCATGGTGGCGGGAATGCCGTCGACATAGATGCGCAGACCCCGCACGCCGAAGGTGGATCGTGCACCGAAGCCGCGCACCGACAACTGCAGATCCTGGGCGTAGTTGTTGCGGTTCTGCACCTGCAGGCCGGGCACGCCGCCCAGGCTTTCGCTGAGGTTGATCTGGGCCTTGCCCTCGCGCATGTCGGCACCGTCGACCAGGCTCACCGAAGCCGGCGTACGGGTGATGGGGCGTTCGGTGAGCGTGCTCGAAATGGTCACTTCAGGCAAGGTCGGCGTGCTCGTTCCGGCGGATGCGGCCACGGGAGCGGTCTGGGCTTGAACCGAGGCCGTCGCCAGGGTCAGCACGGCCAGTGCAAGAGGATGCAGGCGAAGTGGCATGGATGTCAGAGTCATAAGCGGTGTGATCAGGAAATGCGGGGCCGGGCCTGCGGGCTGGAGCCCCATTTCTCGGGATCCCGGCCGGCATGCGGACCGGCGTGTCGACCGATCGGCAGGCAGCGGTGCCTGGAACGGAAAAGGGGGCGGCGGTGCCCGGCCAGCGGGCGCAACGATAACGGTTTTGTAAAGGCGCAGACGCATTCAAGGGTATTCCCTAGGTGTGGATTTGAGCATCGGCGCGATGCTGGCTGTCTATTCATACAGTGGGCGTCGTCAAACCTGACTACAATCGCCCACCATGGCGACCAAAGCAACTTCCTCTACCGTGAGCCCCGAATACGGCGAAGGCTCGATCCGGGTTCTCAAGGGACTCGAACCGGTCAAGCAGCGTCCGGGCATGTACACCCGTACCGACAATCCGTTGCACATCATCCAGGAGGTCCTGGACAACGCCGCCGACGAGGCGCTGGCCGGCTACGGCAAAAAGATCAAGGTGACCTTGCACGCCGACCAGTCGGTGAGCATCGAGGACGACGGCCGCGGCATTCCCTTCGGCCTGCATCCCGAGGAAAAGGCCCCGGTGATCGAACTCGTCTTCACCCGTCTGCACGCAGGCGGCAAGTTCGACAAGGGCAAGGGCGGGGCCTACAGCTTTTCCGGCGGCCTGCACGGGGTCGGCGTGAGCGTGACCAACGCGCTGTCCACGCGGCTCGAGGCCACCAGCCACCGCGAGGGCCAGGTGGCCAGCCTGGTGTTCTCGGGCGGCGATGTGGTCGAGGCGCTCACCCAGCGGCCCCAGGCCAGCGGCGACCGCAAGCACGGCACGACCGTGCGGGTCTGGCCCGATGCCAAGTACTTCGAATCCCCCGCGCTGCCTCAGAACGAACTGGTGCACCTGCTGCGCAGCAAGGCGGTGCTGATGCCCGGCATCAGCGTCACCCTGGTCAACGAAAAGACCCGCGACAGCCAGACCTGGCAGTACAAGGGCGGCCTGCTCGATTACCTGAGCCAGACGCTGAATGCCGATCCGGTGGTGCCCATCTTCGAGGGCGAGGGTTACGCCGACCGCCAGCACGACAGCTTTGCCGAAGGCGAGGGTGCGGCCTGGGCCGTGGCCTTCACCGAAGAAGGCCAGGCGGTGCGCGAAAGCTACGTCAACCTCATTCCCACCAGTGCCGGGGGGACCCACGAAAGCGGTTTGCGCGACGGGCTGTTCAACGCCGTCAAGAGCTTCATCGACCTGCATTCGCTGCTGCCCAAGGGCGTCAAGCTGATGCCGGAAGACGTCTTTGCACGGGCCAGCTATGTGCTGTCGGCCAAGGTGCTCGATCCGCAGTTCCAGGGCCAGATCAAGGAACGCCTGAATTCGCGCGATTCGGTGCGCCTGGTCTCGAGCTTCGTGCGCCCGGCGCTCGAGCTGTGGCTCAACGAGCATGTGGACTACGGCAAGAAGCTCGCCGAACTCGCGATCAAGGCCGCGCAGACCCGCCAGCGGGCGGGCCAGAAGGTCGAGAAACGCAAAGGTTCGGGCGTCGCCGTGCTGCCCGGCAAGCTGACCGACTGCGAAAGCCGCGACATCGCCTACAACGAGGTGTTCCTGGTCGAAGGCGATTCGGCCGGCGGCAGCGCCAAGATGGGCCGCGACAAGGAAACCCAGGCGGTGCTGCCGCTGCGGGGCAAGGTGCTCAACACCTGGGAGGTCGAGCGCGACCGGCTGTTCGCCAACAACGAGATCCACGACATCTCGGTGGCCATCGGCGTCGACCCCCACGGGCCCGGCGACAGCCCCGATCTCTCCGGCCTGCGCTACGGCAAGATCTGCATCCTCTCGGATGCCGACGTCGACGGTTCGCACATCCAGGTGCTGCTGCTCACGCTGTTCTTCCGGCATTTCCCCAAGCTGATCGATACGGGCCATGTCTACATCGCCCGTCCGCCGCTGTTCCGTGTCGATGCGCCGGCGCGCGGCAAGAAGCCCGCGGCAAAGATCTATGCGCTCGACGAGGCCGAGCTCAACGCCACGCTCGACAAGATGCGCAAGGACGGCGTGCGCGAAAGCGCTTGGTCCATCAGCCGTTTCAAGGGCCTGGGCGAGATGAGTGCCGAGCAGTTGTGGGACACCACGCTGAACCCGGACACGCGCCGTCTGCTGCCCATTTCGCTGGGCACGCTCGATTTCCTGCAGACCCAGTCCGAGATCACCAAGCTGATGGGCAAGGGCGAAGCGGCCGCGCGCCGCGACCTCATGGAGCGCCATGGCAACGACATCGAAGTCGATGTCTGATACCGCCGCCGCAGGCCGGATGAACCCGGCCTCGTGCACCTGGCGCGGGTGTTCCGCCCGCCCGGCATTCGTTGTTGCAGTCCGGCGGCTTGCCGCCCGCTAATCGAACCACACCGCAGATGAGCTCCGAACAATCCAGTCTTTTTTCCGCAGAGCCCGCCGATGCCGGCGGCGATCCGCCGCCACCCGCTGCCCCGCTCGACAGCGGGGAGGGGGCCGACAACCTTTCGCTGGCGGCCTATGCGCAGCGTGCGTACCTCGAGTACGCCCTGTCGGTCGTCAAGGGCCGGGCCTTGCCCGACGTGGCCGACGGCCAGAAACCCGTGCAGCGCCGCATCCTGTACGCCATGGACCGCATGGGCCTGTCGTTCACGGGCACGGGCGGCCCCAGGCCGGTCAAGAGCGCACGTGTGGTGGGCGACGTGCTGGGCCGCTTCCATCCGCATGGCGACCAGGCGGCCTACGACGCGCTGGTGCGCATGGCGCAGGATTTCTCGCAGCGTTATCCGCTGATCGACGGCCAGGGCAATTTCGGCAGCCGCGATGGAGACGGTGCGGCCGCCATGCGCTACACCGAAGCCCGGCTGGCCCCGATTGCCCGCCTGCTGCTCGACGAGATCGACATGGGCACGGTCGACTTCGTGCCCAACTACGACGGTTCGACCGAAGAGCCCCGCCAGTTGCCGGCGCGGCTGCCGTTCTCGCTGCTCAACGGCGCCAGCGGCATCGCCGTGGGCATGGCCACCGAGATTCCCAGTCACAACCTGCGCGAGATCGCCGCGGCCAGCGTGGCGCTGGCCAGGTCGCCCAAGCTGACCGACGACGAGCTCTATGCCCTGGTGCCCGGCCCCGACTATCCGGGCGGCGGCCAGATCATCAGCTCGGCGCGCGACATCGCCGATGCCTATGGCAGCGGACGGGGCAGCCTCAAGGTGCGGGCCCGCTGGAAGATCGAGGAACTGGCGCGCGGCCAGTGGCAGCTCGTGATCACCGAGTTGCCGCCCGGCGTGAGCTCGCAGCGTGTGCTCGAAGAGATCGAGGAGCTGACCAACCCCAAGGTCAAGGCCGGCAAGAAGGCCCTGACCGCCGATCAGCAGCAGCTCAAGGCCAGCCTGCTGGCCGTGCTCGATGGCGTGCGCGACGAGTCGAGCAAGAGCGCGGCCGTGCGCCTGGTGTTCGAGCCCAAGAGCAGCCGCACCCCCCAGCAGGAAGTCATCACCGCGCTGCTGGCCCACACCAGCCTCGAGACCTCGGCGTCGGTCAACCTCACCATGGTGGGACTGGACGGCAAGCCGGTGCAGAAGTCGCTGCGCGAGATGCTCACCGAGTGGCTGGCCTTCCGCCAGGCTACCATCCTGCGCCGCACGCAATACCGGCTCGACAAGGTGCTCGATCGCATCCATATCCTCGAAGGCCGGCAGATCGTGCTGCTCAACCTCGACGAGGTGATCGCCATCATCCGGGCGAGCGACGAGCCCAAGGCGGCCCTGATCGAACGATTCAGCCTCAGCGACCGCCAGGCCGAGGACATCCTCGAGATCCGCCTGCGCCAGCTGGCAAGGCTCGAGGCCATCAAGATCGAACAGGAACTCTCGACCCTGCGCGACGAGGAAAAGAAGCTGCGCGACATCATCGACAACCCGTCGGTGCTGCGCCGGCAGATGATCAAGGAGATCGAGGCCGATGCCAAGCAGTTCGGCGACGAGCGGCGCACCCTCATCCTCGAGGAGAAAAAAGCCGTTGCCGAGATCAAGGTGGTCGACGAGCCGGTGACCGTCGTGGTCTCTCAGAAGGGCTGGGTCCGGACCCAGAAGGGCTGGGCCAGCGAACGGGCGGCGGCCGCAGGCGGTGCACCCGAGTACAGCTTCAAGTCGGGCGACACGCTGTATGCAGCCTTCGAATGCCGCAGCGTCGACGTGCTCATCGTGTTCGGCAGCAATGGCCGGGTGTACTCGGTGCCCGTCTCGGCCCTGCCGGGCGGGCGTGGCGACGGCCAGCCCGTGACCACGCTGATCGAGCTCGAGAGCGGCACCCAGCTCGCGCATTTTTTTGCCGGGCCGCCGGCGGCCAGCCTGCTGCTCAGCGGCTCGGGAGGCTACGGTTTCCTGGCCCAGGTGGAACACATGGTCTCGCGCCACAAGGCCGGCAAGTCCTTCGTCAACCTGGCCGACAACGAAACGCTGTGCCGGCCCTCGCAGGTGGGCGGGTCCATCGTCGAAGGGCTGCCGCTGCCCGAAGCCACCCACGTGGCCTGCGCCTCGACCGGCGGTCGGATCCTGACGTTCGAGATCGGCGAACTCAAGCAGCAGCCCAAGGGCGGCCGCGGCCTGATGCTGATCGACTTGGAAAACAAGGACACCCTGGCCGGTGCAGCGGCCTACATCCGCAGCGTGCGCATCGAGGGTGTGGGTCGCGGCGGCAAGGACCGCGACGAAACGCTCGAAATCCGTTCGCTCAACAATGCACGTGCCGCCCGCGCGCGCAAGGGCAAGGCGGCCGACCTGGGCTTCAAGCCTTCGGCCGTCACACGCGTGGTCTGAGCGGTCTGCGGGCTTCGACCGGCCCGCAGGGATCGATCTGCTGCGCCCCGGGCATGGTCTCGGTCAGCGTGCCCCTTGGCCGGCCCGGATGGCGGCCGAGAATGCCGGCCCGGAGGGCGCCGACTGCGCGCGCTGCGTGATGCGTGCCGCCGTGCGCACTTCTTCGAACGGGCGGCCGGTATCCAGCGCGCCGATGTCGTAGAGATACTGCGGCAGCAGGCCGGACAGCAGCAGCCGATAGTCCAGGGGCAGGCCGGGCACGATGCGCTCGGCCATCTGATACACGATGGTGGTGCAATTGGCCGTGAGCGTGTTGTAGAACCGGGGCTTGGCTGCCAGCAGATTGGCTTCGTCTGCATAGGCCAGCAGCAGCGAGCGCCGGGCTTCGGGCGACATGCCGACCCGGTACAGATAGACGTCTTCGCCGCGTGCATGGGTGCGGGTGCGCAGGATGTCGCTTTCCTCGGCCGCCACCAGCGTGGCCTCGAAGTGTTTGAAGAATCCGGCGATCGACGAAAAAGCCTCGCCGCGGCGCTTGCGGATCTCGATCGAGAACGTCAGGTAGCGGCCATCCCGAAAACCGAACGACACCAGCGTGTGCGCGATCGCCGGGCCCATCCAGTAAGAGGTGGCGACATCCACGGTCTCGACCGTGTCGAGGCCGTATCGGGCGGTTTTCCAGCGCACGGTGTAGTCGGTCTCGCTGCGCCATTCGAAATCGCGCACCTGATCGAAAGTGATGAAGTGATCTTGCACCGTGGCGCGTGTCTGGCGTGCGACATCGTCGGCCCAATCGCCTCGCCCGGTCGGCTGGATGCCGGCCCACCAGCCCAGCACGACCGTGAAGGCCACGGCGTAGGCGGGCAGGGCGCGCATCCCCTGATGGCGCCAGCACAACACGAGTGTCGCCAGGCCCAGCAGGGCCCATGCCACCAGCGCGGCGATGCGCCAGCCGCGGGAGACCGGCAACTGGTACCACAGGGCACCGCACACCCATGCCGTCGCCAGCAGAAGCACCATGCTCAGAACAAACAAACCGGCCATGCGCAAGACAATCATGAATAAGATTCTACGGATCCGCCCACGATGCGACGCACGATCTCGAGCCGGTCTGTGCCGTGGCTCTACGGATGTTCCCCATTTCAAGGGTAATCACCGATTCCGGCATAAGTAACCAGTTCGTACATTACGCCATCCACATTCTCATACGGGGGGAGACACCCTTGAACTGCTTGATCCGCCTTTACTGCAAACTACTCGACGCCCTGACCGCTGCGCTGCTGCTGATCATGGTCGTACTGGTCTTCGGCAACGTCGTCCTGCGCTACGGATTCAACTCCGGCTGGACGGTGTCCGAAGAGGTCGCCCGCTGGGCCTTCATCTGGGTCGTGTTCCTGGGTGCCATCGCGGCCATGCACCACCGCGGCCACCTCGGCAGCGACATGCTCATCTCGCGCCTTCCGCGCCTGGGTCAGCAGATCTGCTACGCGATCTCCCAGGCTCTGATGATTCTGGCCTGCTGGCTGGTCATGACGGGCAGCTGGCAGCAGACCCTGATCAACTGGGACGTGAGCGCGCCCACCACCGGCTGGTCGGTCGCCGTCGTCTACCTCAGCGGCGTGGTGTTTGCCGCCTCGACCCTGGTCATCCTGGCTTTCAACCTGTTTCGCCTGGTGACCGGAAAACTCGCCGACCACGAGCTGACCGGCATCCAGGAGTCCGAGGAAACCGCCCACGTGGCGCATTGATCCGGCCCGATCCCGGTAGCGTGCGCCGATTGCGCCCCACTTCAATCTCGAAAAACCCACGCCTGACCGGTCGCGCATCCCCTGCACACGTCGCGACCGCAGGCAAGAAGAGCAGATTCCTTCAGCCATGACCATCCTGATTTTTGTCGGTGCCCTGCTGGGCGCCATGGCCCTGGGCGTACCCATCGCCTTTGCCCTGCTGTTGTCGGGGGTGGCGCTGATGCTGCACCTCGACCTGTTCGATGCGCAGATCCTGGCGCAGAACATCATCAACGGCGCCGACAGCTTCCCGCTGCTGGCCGTGCCCTTCTTCATGCTGGCCGGCGAGATCATGAACGTCGGCGGACTGTCGCGCCGCATCGTCGAACTGGCGCTCTCGGTGGTGGGCCATGTGCGGGGTGGACTGGGTTACGTGACCATCATGGCCGGTTGCCTGCTGGCTGCATTGTCGGGCTCGGCCGTGGCGGATGCCGCGGCGCTCACCGCGCTGCTGCTGCCCATGATGGTGAAGGCCGGTCACGACCGTGCGCGTTCGGGCGGCCTGATCGCGGCCACCGGCATCATCGCGCCGGTTCTGCCGCCTTCCATCGGCCTGATCATCTTCGGCGTTGCAGCCAACGTGTCGATCTCCAAGCTGTTCATGGCCGGTATCGCCCCCGGCCTGATGATCGGTGCCGCACTGTGGTTCACCTGGTGGTGGCTGGTGCGCAAGGAAACCATCGTGCCTCCGCCGCGCCAGCCGCGTGCCGTGGTGATCAAGGCGCTGCGCGATTCGGCCTGGGCGCTGATGCTGCCGGTGATCATCCTGGTGGGCCTGCGCATGGGCGTGTTCACGCCGACCGAAGCGGCCGTGGTCGCTGCGATGTACGCGCTGTTCGTGTCGACGGTGGTGTACCGCGAGCTCAAGCTGCGCCAGCTCTACGCGATCTTCGTGAGTGCCGCCCGCACCAGTGCCGTGGTGATGCTGCTGGTGGCCGCGGCCATGGTCGCAGCCTGGCTGATCACCGTGGCCGACCTGCCCGGCGCCGTGATCGATCTGCTCGAGCCTTTCCTCGACAGCCCCAAGATGCTGGTCTTCGTGATCATGATTCTGGTGATGATCGTCGGGACGGCCATGGACATGACGCCCACCATCCTGATCCTCACGCCGGTGCTGATGCCGGTGGTCAAGGCCGCAGGCATCGACCCGGTGTACTTCGGCGTGCTGTTTATCATCAACAACGCCATCGGGCTGATCACGCCGCCCGTGGGGACGGTGCTGAGCACGGTGGCCGGCGTGGGCCGCATGCGCATGGACGAAGTCACGCGTGGCGTGCTGCCCTTCATGGCCGCTCAGTTCCTCATCATGTTCCTGTTTGTGCTGTTCCCGCAGCTCATCACCGTGCCTGCCAAGTGGTTTGGCGGCTGAACGCCGATGCCGCGGCAGGGTGCCGCGGTCTGATTCCCTGATTTTTAAACGGAGACATCTCATGAAAGCCTTCAAAAAGACACTGTGCATCGCCGCTGCGGTTGCCACCACGCTGCTGCCCCTGGGCTCGGCCATGGCGCAGGACATCAAGTCGCGCACCATCAAGTTCGCATTCCAGAACCAGGGCGAACATCCCCAGGCCCAAGGCGCCAAGAAATTCGCCGATCTGGTCGCTGCCAAGTCCGGCGACAAGATGAAGGTCCGCACCTATGCGGGTGGCATTCTGGGCGGCGATCTGCAGACCGTCTCGGCGCTGCAGGGCGGCACGGTCGAGATGACGGTGCTCAACGCCGGCATCCTGTCCGCGCAAGTCAAGGAATTCGCCGCCTTCGATCTGCCCTTCCTGTTCTCCAGCGCCGCCGAGGCCGATGCCGTCACCGACGGCGCTTTCGGCAAGGGCCTGCTGGCCAAGCTGCACGACAAGAACCTGATCGGTCTGGGCTACTGGGATCTGGGCTTCCGTCACCTGACCAACAGCAAGCATGCGGTCGCCAAGCTCGAGGACGTGTCCGGTCTGAAGATCCGCGTCATCCAGTCGCCGATCTACATCGACCTCTTCAACACGCTGGGCGCCAACGCCACGCCGCTGCCTTTCCCCGAACTGTACGGCGCGCTCGAGCAGAAGGCGGTCGACGGCCAGGAGAACCCGGCTTCGACCATCCTGTCGTCCAAGCTCGGCGAAGTGCAGAAGTACCTGACCCTGACGCGTCATATCTACAATCCCCAAGCCCTGCTGGTGAGCCGCAAGTTCTGGGACAGCCTGAGCGCCGACGAGCAGAAGGTGATCACCGAAGCCGCAGCCGAAGCGACCCAGTTCCAACGCCAAGTTTCGCGCGCCAAGGATCAGGCCGACCTCGAGCAGCTCAAGAAGGACGGCGTGCAGGTGACCGAGCTCAGCGCACAGGAACTCCAGCGCTGGCGTGAGCGTGTCAAGCCGGTGGTCGAGAAGTACTCGGCTGCGGTCGGTGCCGACACGGTCAAGGCGCTCGACGCCGAGATCGCCAAGATCCGCAAGTAATTTCTCAGCTTTTGTAGACGCAGTAGCCATGACTTCCTCTCTTTCCGCCACGTCCTCGCCGGTTGATTCAGCAACTGGACAACCCGCTCGCAAGGTGTTGCTCGGCCTCATCGGCTCGGGCATCCAGCGCTCGCTCACACCGGCGATGCACGAGCGCGAGGGAGGGCATCATGGCCTGCGTGTTCACTACCAGATCATCGATCTCGATCGTGCCCAGGTCGATCCCTCGGTGCTGCCCGCACTGCTGCAGTCCGCGCGCATCATGGGCTTCGACGGCCTGAACATCACCTTCCCGTGCAAGCAGCAGGTGATCCCGCTGCTCGACGAGCTCTCGGACGAAGCGCGTGCCATGGGGGCCGTCAACACGGTGGTGATCCGCGACGGCCGCACCGTGGGCCACAACACCGACGGCTCGGGCTGGTGGGATGGGCTGCAGCGCCAGTTGCCGGCGGCCGATCTCTCCCGCGTGGTGCTGCTGGGCGCAGGCGGCGCCGGTTCGGCCATCGCCCATGCGGCGCTGTCGCGCGGTGTGGGCGAACTGGTGGTGAGCGACAGCGATGCGCGCAAGGCCGAGCAGTTGGCGGCCAGCCTGGCCGGTCATTACGGTGCCGATCGGGTGACGTCGCAGAGCGATGTCGCGGTGGCCCTGCAAGGTGCGACCGGACTGGTGCACGCCACGCCGACCGGCATGGACAAGCTGCCCGGCCTGCCGCTCGACGAAAACCTGCTGCACGCGGGTCTGTGGGTGTCCGAGATCGTCTACTTTCCGCTCGAAACGGCCTTGCTCAAGGCCGCCCGGGTACGCGGTTGCGCGACGGCGCATGGCGGCGGCATGGCCGTGGGCCAGGCCGTGCGGGCGTTCGAGCTGTTCAACCCCGGACTCACCGCGGATGCGGACCGCATGGAAGCCCATTTCCGCGAGCTGCTGACCTTGCGCCGCGATTGAAGAACCGACGGGCCCGGCGCATCAGCGTGCCAGGGCTCTTTCGAAGCGCTGCTGCAGATCCTGGCCGCTGATGTCCATGTAGCGCAGCGCAGATTTCATGTCGCGCCAGCCGATGTAGGCCATCAGTTCCTTGATGTCCCAGCCGCTGTCGCGCGCCCAGCTTGCAAAGCCGCGCCGCAGCGAGTGACTGCTGAAGCCTTGTGCCGCATCGACGCCAGCGGCCTCGAGCACACGGCGCAGGATGAGATTCAGGCTGGTGGGCGCCATGGGCTCGTCGCCCAGCCTTCCCCAGCGGTCGATGGCCGGAAACACCGGGCCGTCGGTCTTCTCCACGCTCAGCGCCAGCCAGGCCGAGAGCGCCTCGACCGGGCACAGTGCCGACAGCGCCGGGCACTTGTAGGTCTGACCCTGCCCCAGCCGATCCGTTTTGCTGTGCGGCAGGAAACAGCTCATGCCGCGCCCTGGCGCGATCTCCACGAACCGGCGTTCCAGCCGCGTGAGCTCGTCCGAGCGAAAACCCCGCCAGAAACCCAGAAGCACCAGAGACCGGTCGCGCGCATGCCGCAAGGCCGCCGCCTGATCGCCTCGGACCGCGGCGTCGGCCTGGGCCTGCCGCAGCCAGGCATCGACCGCCTGCAGGTGGCCAAGATCCACCGGCCGTGCCTGCCGTTCCTGCTGCGGATGCACGGTGCGTATGCCCTTGAACACCTGCCGGACCACAGGCGCTTTGGTCGGATCCGAGAAACCGTGATCCGCGTGCCAACGCGAGAGCGCGGCCAGCCGCTGGCGCAAGGTGTTGAGCGACAGGGCGCCGGCATAGTGCGCCAGATAACGAGCGACCGCATCCGGCGCAGCGGGCAGCAGGCCGCCCCATTCCGATTCGAAGTGCTGCACGGCCGAGGCGTAGCTGCGCCGGGTGTTGTGGCGCTGGCCGGCAGCCAGAAAGTCCTCGACCGAGCGGGACGTGGCGGGCGGTGAAGGCGAGGCCTCGGCGGCTACGGGGACTGAAGCGGGATGGCGCATGACCGCCATCGTAGCGGAGCGGCGGGGCGCCGGATCGCAGACCCGCAGCGGGCCTGTTCCGAGCGAGCAGGTTCTGCCGACCGGCGCGGTCCGTTCATGGCGAACCGGCAGCTTCCTTCTGTGCGTCGGCGTGGGCGGTGTCCTGCTGGCCGGCTGCCAGAGCCGCATCCAGGGCATGCAGGTGCACCAGGTAGGCGCCCAGCACTCTCGGCATTTCCTTCAGGTAGAAGTCGATGTTGGCGCCATCCATACGGTACGCAAACATCAGCAGACCCGCCGCCGTCGATTGCACCACGACCGCATGGCGCTCGAGTTGCGCCTGCGGGGTATGGGGCAGCCGGGCGCTCAGGATGGCCATGAGCAAACGGATGAAACCCTCGTCGTTGCCCGGAATCAGCTGGTGATGCAGCACGGGCAGGACATCGACATTCCGGACCAGGTACTCGGTATAAGGGCGCGTCAGGAACTGAAACAGCGCCTGAGGCTGCATGGCGGTCCAACTGTCCAGGGTCACGCCGTCGAAGGTCTGGGCGATGTCGGCCAGAGCCTGTTCATGCCGCTGTGCCAAGGCATCCAGAAGATGTTCCCGATCCGGGAAGAAGTGGTACATGGAGCCGACCGAGGTCTGTGCCTGGCGGGCCACCGTATGCATGGTCACGTTGGCAATGCCATCTCTCACGACCAGTTGCGAGACGGCATCCAGGATGGCGTCCACCCGCTGCTGGCCGCGCGCCTGGCTGGGCTGGCGCCGACGTGGAGCGGCTGCCGGGGAAGCGGGGTCTGGCTCGGTGTCACGGGGGGATGGCGGTTGATCCTGCTGACCCATGGTGGTGTTCACTCCTCGGGCTGGATCTTGTCACAGATACGAGACAGGGATTAGACAAATTTGTCCAGAAAATATTCGACAAATTTGTCTAGTCTTGAAAGAATGAGGTGTCCACATCGTCGCAGGGAGGCCGCCATGGCCCGATGGAAACCACGCATCTCGAAAGACGGGCCCGGCCATGGGGTCCACGCCCCTCAGCCCGATGGCAGCCATCCCGGGACACTGTCGGGCGACCTGTCCGATGTGTCCGATGAAGCGGCTTTTGCCAAGGCGGTGCGGCTGCCGGGCGCCGATTCCCGCGTGATGGGCAATCGCACGCTGGCACTGGTGTTGTGCGCCGGCAGTTTTGTGCTTTTTGGCATGTCCAATGCCTTGCCAGTGCTGGATCACGGACTGGAAGGCCACAACCTGCGTTTTCTGGGCATGGTCGATCAATACTGGACCACTGCCCACTACGGGGTGGCGAGTGTGATCGCGTTGGCCACCACGGTCTTGCCTGTGTGCCAGTTGGTTCTGCTGCTGCTGGCCCTGCAGCCCGACGCCACCCCGAGCCCTGCAAGCGCCGAGACTCGGGGGGGAATGCGGCGAAGTTTGTCCGATGCCATTGCGACACGCCCTGTTTTGCCATTTGCCAAATGGGTGGCACTGGTCAACGTGGTGCTTGTCGTGGGCTGGGTGGTCTACCTGAGCGCGCAAGGCCACGACGACATGCACCCCGATGTGGGCCTGCCGTTCTTTTTTCTGGCATTGATGCTGTCGATGCTGGCTGCCATGACACTTGAAAACCGGGTGCCCTGGGACGGTGGCGACACAGACGGCACCTGACTTCTTTTTTCCATCCCTCCTGCCCGCACGGTACGACTCTTTGGAGCGACCTGCGGGCTTTTTTACGCCTCACATTGCATAAATCATGATTATCGAATGTCATAAATTCGGATTTCTGAAATCGTATTTTGTGTAAAATAGTACGTAATACATCAGTACGTAACTTAGTACGTAATAAAAGGACAGAACATGGCACGGTCGGGCATCTATAAATCTGACGTTTTGCGGGCCAGGGATCGCCTGGTCGCCGACGGGCGCTATCCATCGATCGATGCCGTGCGGCGCGAGCTGGGCGATACCGGCTCCAAGGGCACGATTCACCGTTTTCTCAAGGAGATCGACGAGGAGCAGGGCGGCGATCGCCCGGGGGTGGCGCAGGCCCATGTCAGCGAAGCGCTGACGGAACTGGTGGCCAGGCTGGCCGAGCGTCTGCGGGAGGAGGCGGGTGAGCGTGTGCAGGTGCTGGAGGCGGCCCAAGCCGCTCGGCTGGCCGAGCTGGCGGCCGAGCGCGAGGCTCTGCAGCGCGAGTTGGCGGTGCAAAGCGATGCACGAGCCCAGGCCGAGGGTTTGCATGCCGGTCTTCTGCGTTTGCATGAGGCATTGCAGGCGACCTCAAACCGTCTGCAGCTCGATCTGGCGGATCGCAGCCGTGATCTCGCCGGTACGCAGGAGCGGCTGGCCGACCGGGTGCGCCACACCGAATCGCTCGAAGAAAAGAACCGGCATGCCCAGAAGAGCCTGGAGCATTTCCGCCAGGCCTCGCGAGAGCAGCGCGAGCAAGAGGCGCGTCAGCACGAACAGCAAGTGCAGTATCTGCAGGGCGAACTGCATACCTTGCGCCAGGCCCTGGCGGTCAAGCAGCACGAAGCCATTGCGGCCAATCAGGACAATGCCCGTCTTGTGCAGCAGGTCGCGGCCTTGCAGGCGCGGCAGCGCGAGGACGAGGAGGCGCTGAGGGGGCATGCGGCCCGGCAGGAGGAGTGGGCGAGCCGGCAATCCGAGGCGGCGGCGGCTGCGGCGGAGCAGGCCCACGAACTGGCCCACGCGCAGGCTCGCGCCGAATCGCTGGCGGCCGATTTCGAAGAGCTGCGGGCGGCCCGTCTTGCGGCGGCGGCCGTGCAGCGCCAGACCGAGCTGGATCTTGCAGGCGCAAGGGCCATGGTTCAGGGGCAGCAGCAGGTGCTGGATCAGCTTCTTGCGCCGCTCAAGGCGGCTCAGCAGGCGGCACGGCCGGTCGATGACCTTGGGGTGCCGGCAGCGGAGAACCGCAAGACCGGGGAGTCGTGATGCGCCTCGCTGGTCGCTCTAAAGTTGAAGTGAAGTCTTGAAAATATTCTTATCTTGTTGTTATTGAACAGGATTTCAATGAACTTCAAGTGAATTCTAGCTTCGGCGATAAGTGGCAGCGCCCGTGGCCGATACGCGGCGTCATCGCCTGGGTGTGTTGCGCTGGCAGGCAGACGAACAGGACGGATGAGGCCGGGTGGCAGTCGTGCGCACCACCCGGGCTCTTTCTGCAAGCAACTTAAAGTGAAATCTAGAAAGTATTGAATTTCTATTTAAAATCAATACTGAAATCAGATGTCTTCAAGTAGTTTGTAAGGTGCATCGTCGACTTCGAGAGCGACGAAACCTTGCCCGTCAGGTGCCTGCACGAACAGGCCTTCGGGTGACTGGCGCGACGAGATCTGCATCGAGATCAAGGCCACCCCGTACTCTGCACCGGGCCAGGAAGCAGCCTGCACGACCACGCCGGTGACCTGTTCGGCATCCTGGCCGATGAGCACGTCCTGGCCGGCCTGAAGGGGCTGTGCGGCGGTCGCGACATACAGCCTGCGCTTGAGCGTTCCACGGAACTGGCTGCGCGCGATGATCTCCTGGCCGGGATAGCAGCCCTTCTTGAAGCTGATGCCGCCGATGGACTCGTAATTGAGCATCTGGGGCACGAGCTGGTCGACCAGCGGAGCGCTCAAGGTGGCCACGCCGCTCACGGCGTCGAGCGCAAGCCACTCCTGCAGCCCGAGAGCCGGCAGATTCGGTTCGGAAAAAGCCGGCTGGGGCGCCGGGGACTGCCGGTCTTCGCTCCAAGACAGGACCAGCATGCGGGGCAGTCCGGCAGCAGGGTAGAGGCGGATGGCCGCACCGTTGGCCAGGGGCAGGCCCGACCAGGGTGTTTCGTCCAGGTCTTTCTGGTCGTCGGCCGGCAGCGCGGGCGTGCCGATCACGCCGTGCACGGCCACTTGCGAGGTGGCGTCGGTGAGTTTCACTTTGGCCCGCAGCACAAACATCGACAGGCGTTTGAGGGTCGCCGGCAGCAGATCGCGGCTGCACAACAGCAGCAGATCGCCGGGGGCGCCGTCTTCGCCTGCCGGCTCCTTGTAGACGATGAAGGTGGCCAGGGCGCGGCCCTTGGCCGTGCAGTAGGCGGCCAGCCGGGCCTGTCCGGGCTGGAGCAGCACCACGTCGTTGCTCAGCTGTCCCTGAAGAAAGGATGCCGCATCCGGTCCTTGCGCACGAATGACACCGAGGTGTTCGAGCGGCGCAGCGGCCGGGCCGGTGCCGTTCCAGGACAGGCTGGACGGAGAGGGGATGGAGGGGGCGGTCGGGGTCATCGGGTGGTTCATGGCTGAATTATCATCATGGGTCCATCCATGTTTGCATCCGGGGTTTTCATTTGCGTCTTCTCAAAAGGCTGATCCGTACGTTGTTGGGCCTGGTCCTGCTGGGCCTGATCGTGGGCGGCACTGCGCTCTGGTGGGTTCAGCATCCCATGAAACAAGGCGCCGACCTGATCGATCTGTCGATCGAGCGGGGAGAATCGGCACGCGACGTGGCACGCAAGACCGCGGCCGCCGGTGTGCAGGTTCCACCCGATCTGCTGTACGCCTATTTCCGGCTTTCGGGACGATCGCGTGTGCTCAAGGCCGGCAGTTACGAGATTCCGCGCGGCAGCAGCCCTGAATACCTGCTCGACATGCTGGCCGAGGGGCGCCAGGCCGTGCGTTCGGTCACGCTGGTGGAAGGCTGGACTTTCCGGCAGTTCCGCGAGGCGCTGGCCCGTGCCGATCACCTGAAGCAGGACACGACCGGCTTGTCGGGCCCCGAGATCATGACCCGGCTGGATCACGACGGTATCGCCCCCGAGGGACGGTTTTTCCCGGACACCTATGTGTATCCCAAGAACTCGAGCGACCTGGGTGTGCTGCGCCAGGCCCTGCAGGCCATGGACCGGCGGCTCGAAGCGGCCTGGAGCGTGCGTGCGCCCGATCTGCCGCTGCAATCGCCCGAGCAGGCCCTGATCCTGGCCAGCATCGTCGAGAAAGAGACCGGCCTGCAGGCCGATCGCGGCCAGATCGCCGGCGTGTTCGCCAATCGCCTGCGCATCGGCATGCCGCTGCAAACCGATCCGACGGTGATCTACGGTGCGAGCGAAGCCCAGGGCGTGGCGTTCGAGGGGCGTCTGAGGCGCATTCATCTCGACACCGACACGCCTTGGAATACCTACACCCGGCCCGGCCTGCCGCCCACGCCGATTGCCATGCCCGGCAATGCGGCCCTGATGGCCGCGGTCAAGCCGGAAGCCACCTCGGCCCTGTATTTTGTGTCGCGCGGCGACGGCAGCAGCCATTTCAGCCCCAACCTGGGCGAACACAACCGCGCGGTCGATCAGTACATCCGCAAGAAGTAAGCGTCCGGACGGCGGAGGCCCGGGGTCTGCTCGAACCGTGTTCGGAGAACGGTCGGCGGTATCATCGGGTGGACCGCTATGAAATAGATACAAACAGGAACGCATATGGCCACCGGCCTTTTCATCACTTTCGAAGGCATAGACGGCGCGGGCAAGTCGACCCACATCCAGTCGCTGGCCCGTGCCTTCAAAGCGCAGGGCCGGGCGGTGACGCTGACGCGAGAGCCGGGCGGTACGCCGCTGGCCGAAAAACTCCGTGCCATGCTGCTGTCCGACAGCATGGACGCCCTGACCGAATCGCTGCTGGTCTTCGCCGGCCGGCGCGACCATCTGCAGCAGGTCATCGAACCGGCGCTCGAGCGCGGCGATGTGGTGCTGTGCGACCGTTTTACCGATGCCACGTTCGCTTACCAGGGCGCCGGCCGGGGCTTCGATCTCGCGGTGCTGGGCACGCTCGAGGCCTGGGTGCAGGCCCGGCAGCCGGGCGAAGCGCTGCGGCAGCCCGACCTGACCGTCTGGTTCGATGTGCCGCCCGAAGAGGCCGCACGCCGCCTGGCTTCGGCCCGCTCGCCCGATCGTTTCGAGGCCTTGCCGGTGGAATTCTTCCGGCGCGTGGCCGGCGGATATGCCGCCCGCGCCGCCGCCGCGCCGCAGCGGTTCGCGCGGGTCGACTCGAGCCAGCCGAAGCCGGAGGTCTGGCGGCAGGTCGGTGCCGCTTTTGTGGGCCGTGGCTGGCTGTCCGCCGAACATGCAGCCGCGGCAGCACCGGCCACCAAGGCCCTGGACACCCCGGGAGGCCAGGCATGAGCACGACGGCAGTGGGTTCGGCCGCGACGCCGGGCAGCGCTTGGGCACCCTGGCTGCAGCAGCAGTTGCAGCATCTGCTGGCCCAGCGTGGCCATGCGTGGCTGCTGCAGGGTCCTTCGGGCCTGGGACAACAGGCGCTGGGGCTGGCCCTGGCGCGTTACTGGCTTTGCGAGGATCAGCAGCCGGCGGGCGCTTGCGGCACCTGTGCCAGCTGCAAACTGGTGGATGCGCACACCCACCCCGATCTGTGCGTGCTGATGCCGGAGACGGCCATGATTGCCCTGGGCTGGCCGCTGGACGAAAGCAGCCAGAAGAAGATCGACGACAAGGAACGCAAGGCCAGCCGCGAGATCCGGGTCGAGGCCATGCGTGGCGCGGTCGAGTTTTCCCAGCGCACCAGCGCGCGGGGCCGCGGCAAGGTGCTGCTGGTGTATCCGGCCGAACGCATGAATGCCGTCACGGCCAACGCCTTGCTCAAGACGCTCGAGGAGCCGCCGGGCGATGTGAAGTTCGTGCTGGCCAGCGAGGCCGCGCATCAACTGCTGCCGACCATCCGCAGCCGCTGTCTCAGCCACAACATGCTGTGGCCTGTCGAGGCGCAGTCGCGGCAATGGCTGCAGGAGCAGGGCGTCGATGCCGACACCGCGGCCGTGCTGCTGCGTGCAGCCGGCGGCCGGCCGGCAGACGTGCTGGCCTGGACCGAAGACCAGGTCAGCGCTCGCCAATGGCGTCAGTTGCCGCGCGCCCTGGCCCAGGGCGATGTGCAGGCGCTGGCGGGGCGCAGCCCTGCGCAGATGCTGGATGTGCTCATCAAGCTTTGCCACGACTGGATGGCCCTGAGCAGCGGCGCCGCACCCCGGTTCTTCGACGAGGCCGATCTGCCCGCCGCGCCGGCGCTGCCCGCGCTCGTCACCTGGTCTGCCGAGCTGCGCAAGCTGCTGCGGCATGCCGAGCACCCCTACAACGCCGGCCTGCTCCAGGAAACCCTGGTGGCCCAGGTGCATGCCTTGTGCCGGCAGGCCGGGCGTTCTTCCCCGACACGCGCGAAGGCCGCCTGATAAGCCAAACGCGGTGCCCGATTCCGCGATGGATGGATTGTTTATGTTTGTCGATTCCCACTGCCACCTGACCTATCCCGAACTGAAAGACCGATTGCCCGCCGTGCGCGAGGCCATGGCCGCGGCCCAGGTCGACCGCGCGCTGTGCATCTGCACCACGCTCGAGGAGTTCGATGCCGTTCATGCGCTGGCGCTCCAGTACGACAACTTCTGGGCTTCGGTCGGGGTCCATCCGGACAACGAAGGGGTGCAGGAGGCGAGCTACGAGACCCTGCTGGCACTGGCCGCGCGCGACCGCGTGGTGGCGATCGGCGAGACCGGACTCGACTATTACCAGATGGAAGAGCGCAAGGGCGGCCGCACGATTGCCGACATGGAGTGGCAGCGCGATCGGTTCCGGGTCCATATCCGCGCGGCCCGCACCTGCGGCAAGCCGCTGGTCATCCATACCCGGGATTCGTCGGCCGATACGCTTGCGATCCTGAAGGAAGAGGGCGAGGACGGATCGCCCGGCCAGGCGGGCGGCGTGTTCCATTGTTTCAGCGAAACCCGCGAGGTGGCCCGCGCCGCTCTGGATCTCGGCTACTACATCTCGTTCTCGGGCATCATCACGTTCAAGAAGGCGCAGGCGTTGCGGGATGTCGCGGCCTTCGTTCCGCTCGACCGCATGTTGATCGAGACCGACAGCCCCTACCTGGCACCTGTGCCGTACCGGGGCAAACCCAACAACCCGTCGTACGTGCCTTATGTGGCGGCCGAGATCGCCACCGTTCGCGGCCTGCCCGTGGAACGGATCGCCGAGATCACGAGTCAGAACTTCGAGCGGCTGTTTTCCGGCGTGACGGCCGGCACAGCGACCTGAACCCGATGATGCCCGCCACGGTGGCCGGCATCGACACGACTGGAGCCCGAGCGCGATGGCCATGACTTCGAAATCCCGAGACACCAACGGAATCAGGCTGTCGGCATGCCGCCTGGTGGCGGTACTGGCCCTGGCCTGCGGCGGCGTGCTGGCTGCGAGCCCGGCGCAGGCGGTCATCGACCAGTCGTTGCTGGCGGCCGTGCTGCAGAACGACGCCCAGAAGATCGCGAACCTGGCGCGCCAGGGGACGGACCTCAACGGCGCCAACGACCAGGGCATGCCGCCGTTGCACATCGCCCTGCAGCAGGACTCGTGGACGGCCGCCCAAGCCCTGATCGCCCAGCCCAAGACCGACGTCAACCTGGCCAACGGCAATGGCGAGACACCGCTGATGCTGGCGGCGATCAAGGGCCGGCTCGACCTGGTCAAGCTGCTGATCGCCCGGGGAGC
Organism: Comamonas sp. BIGb0124; assembly: GCF_003752175.1. Classification (GTDB taxonomy): domain Bacteria; phylum Pseudomonadota; class Gammaproteobacteria; order Burkholderiales; family Burkholderiaceae_C; genus Comamonas_F. The sequence continues at coordinate 156,855 of NZ_RJVF01000008.1, forward strand.
CTACGTGAACCGCGAAGGCTGGACGCCGCTGCACTACGCGGCGAGCAACGGCCAGCCCGGTCAGTTGCCCATCATCCGGCTGTTGCTGGAGCAGTATGCCTTCATCAATGCCCGCTCGCCCAACGACAGCACGCCGCTGATGATGGCGGCCGGCTACGGGTCGCCCGAAGCCGTCAAGCTGCTGATCGACGAAGGGGCTTTTCTGGATGTGAAGAACCAGCAGGGCATGACCGCGCTGGATTTTGCATCCCGCACCAACCGCGTCGACATCGCCGAGATCATCGGGGCGGCGCAGCGTGCGCAGTTCACCGGCGGCAAGTGGTAAGCGTATCGGGCCGGTCAGGAGCCCGCCGGCCGATTGGGCCGCGTGTCGACCGCCAGGCATAGCAAGGCGGTCAGCAGGGCCAGGCCCACGTGACCGAGGTAGAGCGGGACAAAATCGGCATGGCTCAGGGTGCTGTTGCCGAGCAAAACGACGGTGATGGCCACGCCCAGGACTGCGCCGATCTGGCGAGTGGCCTGGTTCACCGCGCTGCCCACGGCGTAGTGCTGGACCGGCAGGCGGCTGACGGCTGCGCCTGCCAGCGAGGGCATCACCATGCCGACCCCGATGCCGCTGAGCAGCAGGCCCGGCAGCCATTGACTGACATAGGCGGGCTCGGCTCCGGGTACGAGCATGAACCACAGGCCGCTGCACGCATAGACCAGCGAACCGGCCACGAGGAAGGGGCGGTGACCCAGGCGGGCGGCCAGACGCCCGGTGAGGATGGCCGTCGGCATCACCAGCAGAGGGCCGGGGGTGACGGCCAGACCGGCTCTGGGCAGGCTGTAGTGCCACACGCCGGTCATGTAGAAAAAGAAGGCGAAGAACATCATCGCAAACGCGATGCCGAAACTCAGCGTGGCCAGGTTGACGTAGCGGTAGGTACGGTTCGAGAACAACGAGAGATCGACCAAGGGGTGAGGCGTCGCGCGCGCCCAGGCCACGAAGACCGCCAGCGACACGGCGCCGGATGCCGCGACCAGGGCCAGCTCGCCGGCCGTCCAAGCGGGCGATTCGAGCTGAACGATGGACAACGCCAGGGCGCCCACGCCGACGATCAGCAGGGCGATGCCGACGCCGTCGACGCGCCGGCGGACATCGGGCCGCGCCGATTCCTTGAGCAGGCCGGCACCGAACCACAGCGACAAGGCGCCCAGCGGCAGATTGATGAAGAAGGCCCAGGGCCATCCGGCCGTGTCGACCACAAAGGCGCCCAGGCTGGGGCCGATCGAGGCCGCCAGTCCGCCCACCGCACCCCACAGGCTGACCGCCACCGCCCGGCGCGAGGTCGGGAATGCCGCCAGCACGATGGACAGCGAGGCGGGCGTGAGCAGGGCCGCACCGATCGCCTGCAGGATACGGGCCGCGATCAGCCAGCCGATGCTGCCGGCCAGCCCGCAGGCTGCCGAAGCGGCCAGGAACAGCACCACACCGCCCATGAACACACGTTTGCGGCCGTAGGTGTCGGCCAGTCCGCCCGACGGAATCAGCATGGCCGCATAGACCACGGTGTAGGCGTTGAGAACCCACGACAGATCGGCCGGCGATGCGGTGGGGAAACCGGCTCTCAGGGCACCGAAGGCGGCGTAGAGCAGCGTGGCGTCGAGCGACACCAGGAACACGGCAATGCTGGCGACCCAGAAAACGGGCCAGGGAGACGCGGCAGATGCAGGCGGCGGCTGCACAGGGGGATGGGTGGTGGCCGTGTGGGTCATGGCGGGCTTTCTGGGGCAGACGGGCGGAATCGAGGGCCGTGGAAGGGGCTCAGCGTTGCAGGTAGACGGCGGGATCGAGCGACAGGCCGTGCTTGACCTGCCGCGTGAGTTCGTCGCCGAGGACTTCCTCGGCGCCGGCTGCGAGGGCGTCGAACGCCTGCTCGACCACGGACTGCGGCGTGGCCTTGGGGCCATCGATGTCGCGGGTCAGGTCGGTATCGACAAAGCCCATGTGCAGGCCGAGCACCTGGGTGCCCTGGTCGCGCAGTTCGTGGCGCAGGCCATTGGTCAATGCCCAGGCTGCGGATTTGCTCATGCCGTAGACGCCGAGCGCGGGCCGGTTGATCCAGCTGGCGACCTGGTCTCGAAGTGGCGGCGGGCGGATGCGACGGCGTCGGTGCCGAGGAAACCGCCGAACTCGGCGATGCCCGCGTTGTTGATCAGCAGCGTGACGTCCGAGGCCAGGGCCGCGGCTGCTGCGACGCTGTCGGGATCGGTGACGTCGAGCTGCAGCGGCACCACGCCGGGCAGGGTGACGGCGGCGGGCTGGCGAGCCGCCGCATAGACCTTGCTGGCGCCGCGAGCCAGGGCTTCGCGTGCGAAGGCCAGGCCGAGGCCGCGATTGGCGCCGGTGACCAGGACGACTGCGTTGTCGAGTTTCATGATGGGTTTCCTTATTGACGGTTGTTGTTGCAGGATCGAATCGACGTGCATGCCATTTATATGATGGTCGTCATATTCATTGACGTAAAAAAAGCCATGCGGCTGCATGGCGGTGAACTCAATGCGGCAAGTGAGGCTTGTTGTCTTGGCCTTCGTGGTCGTACTGGTCGAGGACGGACCGGCGTGCGGCGGCGAGCACGGCCCGTCCTTCGGCGTTGTCGCCCAGGGTTCGGGCCAGTTGAAGGGCGCCGACCAAGGTGCTGACGATGGCCGCTGCGGCATGCGAGCCGGCCGAGGCCGGCAGCACCTGCTGTATCGCTTCGATCATGGTCGAGACCCGGCGAGCGGCCACCCCGCGGACATCGGGCGATTGGCGGGGCATTTCGCTGGCCAGGGCGGCAATGGGGCAGCCTTCTTCGAGGCGGGGAAGGTGAGTGTCCGAGAGGTAGGTTTCGACCCATGCCCGCAAGGGACTGTCGCCATCGGCGCGGCGGCCGGCCATGCGGCGGGCCAGTCTGGCCGAGCTGTCGCGGCCGGCCTGTTCCATGGCGGCTGCCAGCATGGCGTCGCGCGAGTCGAAGTGCGCGTAGAAGCCGCCGTGCGTGAGCCCGGCTTCTTTCATGATGTCGGCCACACCCACCCCTGCGTAACCCCCGCGCCGGATGGCACGGGCAGCGGCGGTGACGATGCGTTCACGGGTCAATTCCTTGCGGCTGGGCTGAGACATGGCGGGCGGTCATATTTATGATGACCATCATATTATCACGTTCGGGAATGGTCTGCCGACGACGGCGTGCGGCATGCCGTCGCGGGCCGTCGGTTGCCGTGGCTGGCGCTAGCGGCGAAGGCCTTGGGAGATCTGCTGCTTGATGGCGGTGAAATCCGCGTCCGCCCGCTGCCGGGGACGCGGCAAGGGCACGGGAACGATGTGCTGGATGCGTCCAGGCCGGGGCTCCATGACGGCGACCCGGTCGCCCAGAAACACCGCTTCTTCCACGTCGTGCGTGACGACGATGGCGGTGATCCGGCGTTCGCTCCAGATGCGCAGCAGCTCTTCCTGCAGGTAGACACGCGTCAGCGAGTCGAGGGCGCCGAAGGGCTCGTCCATCAACAGGATCTCGGGCCTCGATACCAGGGCGCGGGCGATGGCGGCGCGTTGGGACATGCCGCCCGACAGCTGATGCGGATAGGCCGAGGCAAACGAGGCCAGGCCGACCAGCTCCAGTTGCTCTTGGATGCGATCCTCGCGTTCGGATCGGGCCAGGGCAAACGTGTCGAGCCCGAGGCCGACGTTGTCGTGCACGTTGAGCCATGGAAAAAGCCGGTGGTCCTGGAACACCACGCCCCGGTCCAGGCCCGGTCCGGCAATGGCCGTGCCATCGAGCAGAATCTCGCCTTCGTAGCGGTCGTCCAGCCCGGCGATCAAACGCAGCAGCGTGGATTTTCCGCATCCCGAGGCGCCGACGATGCTGAGGAACTCGCCGCGCGCGAGGTTCAGGCTGATGCGTTGCAGCACCGTCAGCGTATCGCCTTCGACGGGGTAGCTCTTGCTGACATGGCGCACGGACAGCGCGGCAGGGGGTGCGAGTGCGAGATCGGACATCAGCGTGTCTTCCATGAAAGCAGACGATGGGAGGCCGCCTGCACCAGGCGGTTGATGCCGTAGCCGACGACGGCGAGCACAAAGACGCCGATCAGGACGAGGTCCATGCGAAACACATCGCGGGCTGCGGCCAGGAAGGCCCCGATGCCGCGTCCGGTGCCGATGGCGTATTCGGAGCCGACGGTGCCGATCCATGCCGTGAGCAGACCGACCTCGATGCCGATGAGCACGGAGGGCAGGGCTGCAGGCCAGACCAGCCGCCGCAGTCGCATCCAAGGGCCCAGCCTGAGGGTCGCGGTCACTTCGCGCAGGGCCAGGGGGATGTTTCTCACACCTTGTTCGGTGTTGAGGAAGATCGGAAAGAACGCCGAGATGGAGATGAACACCACCTTGGCCGCTTCGCCGTTGCCGAACCATGCAGTGAGCAGCGGGATCCAGGCGAACAGGGCGACCTGGCGCAGGGCATGCAGCGTGGGAGCCACTCCTCGTTGTGCGGGGCGGGACAGGCCGACGGCCAGACCGGTCAGGATCCCCAGCGTGGCGCCGAGCGCGAAGCCCAGCAGCAGCCGAAGCAGGCTGGCTGCGGCCGAGCCCCAGAGCTGCCGGCCCTGTTCGTCGACGAAGGGTGCGGCCAGGATCTGGTGCAGGGGGACGAACAGCGGATGCTGGACCCATCCACCGTCGACCAGAAGCGCCCAGACCAGCAGCAAGGCCAGTGGCAGCAGGGCGCCTGCCGGCGGGGACAGGCTCTGCAGGCGGCGTGGCCCTGGGTCGGATGTCGGTTCAGTCATGGCCCGGCTGCCAGCGGCCGATGCGGCGTTCGAGCTGCCGCAGTGCCACGTCCAGAGAAAAGCCGACGACACCGACGACCAGGATGCCGACGATCACGATGTCGAGCTGGAACAGGGTCCTGCCCCAGACCATCATGTAGCCGATGCCTTCGGTGGCGGCCAGCATCTCGACCACGACCAGGGCAATGAACGCATGGCTGAGCCCCAGACGGAAACCGCTGAAGACCACCGGAAAGCAGGCGGGCAGGGTCAGCCGTGTCAGCCGTGTCCAGGGGCGCAGGCGCAGTACCCGGGCCGCCTCGATGTAACTCTGCGGAATCTGGCGGATGGCCCGGGTGGCATGCAGCACCACGGGCACCAGCACGGCCTTGGCGATCACCAGGATCTTCAGTGTCTCCTCGATGCCGAAGATCAGGATCAGGATCGGGATCCATCCCAGAGTCGGTACCGAAAACAGCGCCACCAGCGTCGGCTCCACGTAGCGGCGGGCCCAGGCCGAGGTGCCGAGCCAGATACCGATCGCCAGGCCCGACACGCCGCCCAGCAGCAGACCGGATGCGATGCGCTGCAGGCTGATCCGCAAGTGCTCGAAGATCTCTCCGGACAGCAGCAGTTCGGTGAATGTGGCCAGCACACGCTGCGGCGTGGGCAGGATCTGGGGAGACACCCACTGGTTGACGGCCGAAACCTGCCAGAGCAGCAGCAGTAACGCCGGCAGTGCCAAAGCCTGGAGGACATGGCGCACCCGGGTCGGTGTCGCGGTCTGCCGTGCCGCGGCCTGGGCCGGACGGCCATGGGCGGCGGGGCGGTTCAATACCGCCATAGGGTCGAGGGAAGCCATTGAGGATCGGTCGGCGGACATGACTGCCGCGTCAGTGCGCGGCCGCTGCAGGGCGGGTGGCCCAGTAGGTCTGCAGGTTCTGGCTGCGCAGGGCCTGCTCGACGTAGCTCGGAGCGGCCCACTGTTGCAAGTCGATGTCGCTGCGGATCAGCTTCTGTTCGCGTGTGAACTCGATCGCGTCGCGGTACTGGCTGACGAGGAAGTCGTCGACACGCGGGTTGTGCACGTCCTTGAGGGGCACGCCGTCGAAGTCGTCCTTGATCGCCTCGTAGGGGACGCCCGACTTGGCCCAGATGCGGTAGGCTTCCTCGCGGTTGGATTCCTGGCTCACCCAGTAGGCGGCTTTCACCAGGGCATCTGCCACTTTCTGGGTGGCCTGCGGATACTGCTTTTCGAAGGCTTCCGTGACGGTGATGGCGCCGAATCCGGACGCCTTGGCCCCCAGCTCCTTGGACGAGTAGAACACCTTGGCCACGCCTTGGTCCCGCAGCGTCAGCAGGCTGCTGGTGCCGATGGCGGCATCGATGCTGCCTGCGGTGAGCGCGGCCAACTGGTCGCCGGTCTTGAGGTCGACGAGGGTGATGTCGCGCAGCGTCAAGCCGTTTTCCTGCAAGGCCTTGAGCAACGCCCAATGCAGGACGGTGCCCTTGGCCACGGCGACCTTCTTGCCCTTCAGGTCCTTGAACGACGTGGCCGGAAGATCCTTGCGCGCCACGGCAAAGACCGTGCTGTAGCCGTACGAGGCGATGATGCGGGTCGGCAGTCCGCCGGCCTTGCCGATGATGTTGGGCAGAGAGCCGTACTGGGCGAAGTCGAGGCGGCCATTGGCAATGGCTTCGTTGATGGCCGGGCCGGTTCCCGTGAAATACTCGAATGTCAGCTTGACGGGCGTGCCCTTGAACTCCTCTTCGATGAATCCCTTCACATGGGCGATGGCGAGGATCGCCAGGCCGTAGGGTTGCCCGAAACCCTGGCCGAATGCGCCGAAGCGGATGACTTGGGGCGGTTGCTGCGTGGCGGCGGGCTGTTGGGCCTGGGCGTTTGCGGCGGCCGCGGCGGCGAGGGCCAGCATGCCCAGCCATTTCCATGACTTCATGGTGAGATCTTTCGTGAGGGAGATGAGATCAGTGGGCACGGCGCAGCAGTTCGAAGCTGGCGTCCTGGGCGGCCGTCGAGCGGCGTCCCTTGCCCCAGCCGATGGCGCTGCGGTAGCTGCCCATCCATTGCTGGACGATGGCTTCGTGTTCTGCCGTCGCCACCGGTCCGTCGGCGACCGGTGCGACGTACAGCGCATCGGCAGGACAGTAGAGCTCGCACATGAAACAGGTCTGGCAGTCGTCCTGGCGCGCAATGACGGGGATGCCGCCCGGGACGGCGTCGAAGACGTGGGTGGGGCAGGCCTGCACACAGATGTTGCAGCCTGTGCAGCGGGTCGGACTGACGATTTCTATCATGCGGCGATTCCTTCGGGGATTGAGGGCTGCCAGGCCGGGGTGTTCCGGTCGACGGGCTGGGGGCGCACCCAGATGTCGTCCAGGCCTCCGCTGACCAGGCGGTGACGCTGGCCAGGGTCGAGCTCGGGATGGTCGCTGCGGCGTGCCATGCCGCGTGTCTCGGTCCGGCCGAGGGCGCTTCGGTACATCCAGCGCGCCGTGGCCAGCATCGCCAGCGCTTCGCGGCCTCGCACGAGCTGCTGTTTTTCCGGTGCGGCGGCCTGCCTGACTCGGTGCCACTGCGCATCCAGGCGGGCCAGCGATTCCTGCAGGCGGTCGCCGCTGCGGTTCCAGTTGCGCTCGTAAGGAAAGACTTCGGCCTGGACGGCCTGGACCAAGGCGGCCGGATCCCAGCCTGGACCGGCGCGCTCGGCCAGGCCTGCCGTACCCGCACGCCGCAGCCTGCGCTGTGCCTGGGCGCGGATCGAGCGGCTGAAATCCGCTGCGCCCGCGCCGGCCCAGAAACCCGAGGACAGTGCCCAGGCCGCGTTGTGGCTGCCGCCGCCGGTAAATGCACCGCAGATCAGCTCCCTCGTCGCGGCATCGCCTGCCGCGTACAGGCCAGGCACGGAGGTGGCGCAGTCCTCGCGGATCACATGCAGGCCGCCGGTTCCTCTGACCGTGCCTTCGAGCCGCAAGGCGACCGGGAAATGCTGGGTGAAGGGGTCGATGCCCTGCCGGTCGAACGAGACGAAAAAATTGGGTTGTGCGGTCCGCATCCAGGCCCGGATCGATGCGTCGGCCCGGTCGAGGCAGGCATAGACCGGCTCGGTCTGGAGGGTCTTGGCGATGATCCCCCTGCCGCGCGAGGAGCCCGCGCCTTCGATCGGCACGCCCTGGCGGTCGTAGAAGGTCGCCCAGTTGTAGAACAGGGATTTGGTGACCGACGAAAAGGCCGGGCCCAGGCCATAGGCGTTGGAGAACTCCATGCCCGAGAGCTCGGCGCCGGCTTCGGCGGCCATCAGGTAACCGTCGCCGGTCAGGACGTTGCAGCCCAATGCGCGGCTGAGAAAGGCGCAACCGCCGCTGGCCATGACCACGGCACCGGCGCGCACCACCCAGCGATCGAGTGTGCCGCGCTGGATGCCGGTAGCTCCGGCGACCGTACCGTGCTCGTCGACCAGCAGTTCGAGCGCGGGGCTGTGGTCGAGGATGCGTGCACCGGCCTCCTTGGCCTTCTTGCGCATCAGTCGCATGTACTCGGGACCCTGCAGCGAAGTGCGCTGCAACTGGCCTTGGTCGTTGCTGGGAAACGGATAGCCCCACTCGGTGAGCTTTTCGGTGTTGAGCCAGGTCTGTTCGAGGACGCGGTCCATCCAGGCGTGCTCGGCCAGTTCGCCGCCCATGGTGTAGCGGCTGGCCTTGGCCTTGGCGCGGGCCTCGGCATCCCGCGGCACATGCCAGAGGCCGGTGCCCGACGGTGCGGTGGCGCCGGATGTGCCGCAGAAACCCTTGTCGACCAGCGTCACCTTGGCGCCCCGCGCCACGGCCGCGATGGCGGCCCAGGTGCCGGCCGGACCGCCGCCGATCACCAGGACGTCGGTGTCGATCTGCAGGCTGCCTGCGCTGGCCTGCAGCGGGGCAAGGGAAAGGTGAGAGAGAGTCATGTGGGGGTGCTCCTGTGCTGCCCCATGCGACTGGGGCAGTCGGCATCGGGGTCACACGACGCGTGGCCCTGCGGCCTGGCGCGAGACGTGTCGACCTCGAAGTCTAGGAACACCGTACGCATCCACCAACGATGAAATACGACTTTGGTTATGACCGTGCCGGACGGCGTGCCGCGGCCGGGCAGGGCCCCCGTGTCGGGTCTTCGGGGCTTCAGGAGGAGAGCAAGGGCGGCAGCATGCCGTGCATCGCGGCCAGTGCGGCGATCACCGGCACGCCCACGTACACGTAGGCCGAGCCTTTGCGGGTGCCGTCCTGCTCGAGCTTGCGGGCCACGCTGAAGATCAGCGGCAGCAGCACCACCAGTCCGACCTCGAAGAACATGGGAATGCCGACGATGAAGGCCACCAGGGCCATGGCCCAGGGCAGGACGCGCCCCGAGGCGTTGTTCACGATGTAGTTCGAGATGCTTTCGGTGACGCCGGTGTCGGCCAGGATCTTGCCCAGCATGGCGCCCAGCGCGACCACGAGACCGACCACCCCGAGCGTCTTGCCCGCACCGTTGGTCATCGACTTGATGAGGCTCTCGACCGGCATCTGGGTGGCCAGGCCGACGCCGACCGCGACGACGAGCAAGGCCAGCAGGGGATGCATCCGGATGCGCGAGACGATGAGCGCGACCAGAATCAGGACGCTCGCAAGCGCGATGGCGAGCAGCTGAATATCTCCAGGGTTCATGGGATTCCTATGAAGTTATTGGTTTTTGGCGGAAAGGCGGCCGCTTTCGCCGCGCGTGGACATGCGCGGCCGTGGGCTGCACCGACTATAAGTCGGTCCCGATATCCCCGGGTTTTGGTCGAAGTCGGACGGCGGCGATGGTTTGAGGGGCCCGACATCTGTTGACGGCATGTCGATGGACGGAACGGTAGCAAGGCGTGGCGGCCACGGTTTCTAGAATCGAAAAGCAGCCGGACACGGGGTTTTCCGGGTCACGGCTCATCACGCTGCCGGTCGGCAGAACACATGGACACGTGGAGGGATAAGGGAATGAACAGACGTCTGAGCATGGCGATCGCGGCATTGGGCCTGCTGGGTGCAGTGGGCCAGGCCTGGGGCCAGTCCAAGGAAGTGGTCATCGGTTACCAGGACATGGTGGTGCCCTGGCGCTACGCCCAGGAAACCCAGGAAGTCGAGAAACGCACGGGCTACAAGGTGACCTACCGCAAGCTCGGCAGCGGTGCCGAGGTGGTGCGTGCGCTGGCCTCGGGTGCCATCCACATCGGCGAGGCCGGCTCGTCGCCGTTTGCGTCGGCGCTTTCGCAAGGCGTGCCGATCCAGGTGTTCTGGATTCTCGACAACATCAACGATGCCGAGGCACTGGTCGCCCGCAACGGCTCGGGCGTCAACACGCTGGCCGATCTGAAGGGGAAAAAGATCGGCCTGCCTTTTGTGTCGACCACCCATTTCCATGCCCTGGTAGCGTTGCAGGATGCCGGGGTCGACCCGAAATCGGTGCAGATCCTGAACCTGCGTCCGCCCGAGATCCTGGCGGCCTGGGCACGAGGCGATATCGACGCGACCTTTGTCTGGGATCCCGCGCTGGCCGAGGTCAAGAAGAACGGCAAGGTGATCGTGACTTCGGGGCAGATCGCGGCCAAGACCGGCAAGGCGACCTTCGACGGCCTGGCCGTGAGCCGGGATTTCGCCAAGGCCAACGATGCTTTCCTGACGCAGTTCGTGCAGGTCCTGGCCGATGTGGACAAGGCCTACACCTCGAACCGAGCGGGCTGGACCGCGGACAGCCCGCAGGTCAAGGCAGTGGCCAAGTGGAGCGGTGCCCAGCCTGCCGCGGTGCCCGACAGCCTGTCGCTGTACGCCTTTGTGCCCCCGGCCGAACAGGCCACCTCGAAGTGGCTGGGTGGCGGCAAGGATGCCGTGGTGACGAAATCGCTGGCGGCGACGGCGGCTTTCCTGAAGGAACAGGGGACGATCCAGAACGTGCTGCCCGATTACTCGGTGGGGGTGAACCCCAGCTGGGTCGAGCGTGCCAAATAAAGGGGCTGCCCTCGCGTGGGCCCAGCCGCCTGTGCAGGGTGAGGCCGAGCCGGCCCGGGAGGGCCTGGCCATCCGGGGCTTGAGCGTTCGTTATGCGGGCGCCTCGGGCAGCGAGCCGGTGCTTGCGCTCAGCGACGTCGACCTGAACATCGCCGAAGGCGAATTCGTGGTGGCGCTGGGGGCATCGGGCTGCGGCAAGACCACGCTGCTGAACTGCATCGCGGGCTTTACCCAGCCGTCGGTGGGGAGCCTGCACTTGAACGGCCGCGAGGTCTCGGGCCCGGGTGCGGAGCGCGGCGTGGTGTTCCAGAAGCATGCGCTCATGCCCTGGCTCGATGTCATCGACAACGTGGCGCTGGGGCTGCGCATGCGCGGCCTGTCGCGCAACACGCGGCTGCAGATCGCGCGCGAGCAACTGGCGCTGGTCGGTCTCGGGGATTTTGCCAACGTCCCCATCTGGCAGCTTTCGGGGGGCATGCAGCAGCGGGTGGGCATTGCGCGCGCGCTGGCGAGCGACCCTGCCGTGCTGCTGCTCGACGAGCCCCTGGGGGCGCTCGACGCGTTCACGCGCGAAGCCATCCAGGAACTGATCCTGAAGCTGTGGCAGCGAACCGGCAAGACGATTTTTTTCATCACGCACGATGTCGAGGAAGCCCTGTTCCTGGCTTCGCGGCTGATCGTGATGACACCGAGGCCTGGGCGTATCTCGCAAGAGCATCCGCTCGGGTTCAACCGGCAATACCTCGAAGGCCGGCCCACGCGTGCCGTCAAGTCCGATCCTGCTTTCATCGCCTGGCGCGAGAAAGTGCTGCGATGGGTGGCACCCGATGCCATGCGGTCCTGAATGCCGCGTGCCCGCCGGTTTGCGCGGGTGCTTTTTCTTTCCTCGTCCAACCTTTCTGACCCGTTTGAGATGACGACTCCCCGGAATGCGCCTGACGGCGTGGCGCGTGGCGCCGAAGCGAGCCCGCCCGACCCGGCACGGATCCCGGCGGTTGCCGCATTCAGGCTACCGGGGGCCGGATCGAGCCGAGGCGTCAGCGCGGCCTGCGTGGCGCTGATGGTGTTCACATGGTGGCTGGCGACCGATCGAGGCTGGGTGCCCGCGTTGTTCCTGCCGGCGCCCGAAGCCGTCTCGCGTGCTTTTCTGGAGGCATGGCGCGGCAATATTCAGGGCGGCCAGTCCTTGCTCGTGCATTTGCAGTGGAGTGCGATCCGGGTCTTCGGCGCTTTTGCGCTGGCGGTCCTGACGGCCGTGCCCGTCGGCATCGCGATGGGCGTCAGCCGGTTCGCGCGGGGGATCTTCGATCCGCCGATCGAGTTCTACCGGCCCTTGCCCCCGCTGGCCTATCTGCCGCTGGTGGTGATCTGGCTGGGCATCGACGAAGCCAGCAAGATCGTGCTGATCTACCTGGCCTGTTTTGCCCCGATCGCCCTGGCTGCCAAGGCCGGCGTGCGCAGTGCCAGCATCGAGCAGATCAACGCAGCCAGTTCGCTGGGCGCCACGCGCTGGCAGTTGATCCGGCATGTGATCGTGCCTGCCGCCTTGCCGGACATCATGGTCGGCTTGCGCATCGCCATCGGTTTTGGCTGGACCACGCTGGTGGCCGCCGAGATGGTGGCGGCCACGGTGGGCCTGGGTCAGATGGTGCTCAATGCATCCAATTTCCTGCGCACCGACGTGGTGGTGATGGGCATCCTGGTGATCGGCCTCGTGGCCTGGACTTTCGATTGGCTGATGCGGGGCATCGAAGCCCGGGTGGTGCCGTGGAAAGGACGGAGCTGACGCGGTCGGTCCGTTCCTGACGAACCCGCGTGTCCGTCAGTGCGCATGCGCCGACGGTGCACGGCCCGGCTGCGGCGTGGTCGCCATCGATTGCAACTCTCGGGCCCAATCCGCGGCGTCGGGCTTGGCGTCGTCGGGCAGCACCTGGAGCCGCAGCCAGCCCTGGGGGTCGATGACAAAACCCGTTCCGGCGAGTGCGGCGGGGTCGCGGCCGCCGGCAATGGCCATGGCCTGCCAGGCATCCGTGCCGGTGGCCTGACAATCGGCTGCACGGCCGTCGGCAGCGGCCGGCTCGCCGGGGTCGCCCAGCGTCACGATCACGACCGGATGATCCGGCACGACCGGCGGACGCCAGCCGGACACGGTCGGTGAAACGGCGAGCAGATAGACGAATCGGCCCCGCAGTTGCCGCAGATCGAGCGCCGTCTCGTCCTTGCAGGCGATGGACAACGCGGGGGGCGGTACCGCGTACGGCCAGCGCTGCGTCCGGCTGACGCTGTTGCCGGAAACCCGGGCGCGGAAGTAGTCGATGAGCTGCCAGCGCTGGCGTGCGTCGAGGCTGGCGAGGGTACCGTGGGCAAAAGGGCTGTGGCCGATGGTGTCGAAGACCCGCGTGAGCCAGTCGAACAGGTCGCCGTCGCTGCGCTGCCAGATGTTGTAGGCGTCGAGATCGGCCGGATTGTCTTGCGGGTTGGCACAGGCCTGGGTGCAATGCTGCAGCGTCAGCGCCTGGCCGCGCACGATGGACGCAGCCGTGTAGCCGGTCTCGGAGCGGTAGAAGCTGCCGGGATGGGCAGGCTGCACAAAATCCCGCCAGTTCGGCAAGGGCAGCAAATAGATCGCGACAAGCGCGACAGGAAACAGCAGGCGGGTGCGCCGCCCCACCAGGCTGGCCAGGCCCAGCACGGCGATCAGCGCGATGACGGCCGCTCGTTCGATCTCGGTGCCGATCCAGGGCTTGTCCCAGGCGTCGGGATCGGGCTGCCAGGGCAGCGGCCACTGCGGCTGCAGATGCACGGCGGGTTGCAGACTGGCCAGCGCCACGGCCAGGCCGATCACCAGCAGGCCGAGTGCCGCCTCCCAGGCGATGCTGAGACGCAGCGCGCGCGCATCGCCCCGTTGCAGGCGTGGGGTGAAGACCAGGCGATTGAGGGCCGCGACGCCCAGCAGCAGTCCAAAACCCAGTGTCTTGAGCAGCGCCAGCCAGCCGTAAGGGGTGCCCAGCCAACCCCCCAGACCGCCGATCAGGCCCTCGGCCTGCCACCAGGCCGTGAGCACCAGCGTGATCACTGCCGCCAGCCCCAGCCAGGAAAAACGCGACACGGCACGCTGGGCCGGCCCCTGGGAGGTCGATGCCGAGCTTGTGCGCAGCCAGTGCCAGAGCGGCAGCAGGCCGCCGAGCCAGGCCCCAGCCGCCAGCACATGCAGCGACACGAGCCAGACCAGCAGACGATCGTCGGCTGCCGCCGAATGGCCGAGCAGGGACTGCAGCGCGACGGCTCCGCCCGCCAGAAGGTTGGCCGACCACAGGGCCGGCAACGGCGAACCGGGTGCCGGCGAGGGTCTGCGTGCCGGTCCGAGGCACCGGACGGCCAGGCCGGCCGCCACCACCAGCAGCACCGTGCGCAAGATCACGGCCTGCCCGAACTGTGTATGCGCGGCGACCAGCCACACGGCATCGAGGCTGAGCGCTTCGGTCATCGACACCGCTTGCGCAGGCAGCCAGACGGCGAGTGCAATGAGCTTCAGGGCCAGCGCGAAACGGAGCAGCCGGACGGTCCAGGCGCGCTGAACGTCCCCGTCGGGGGTGCCCAGATCCCGTGCGACGAGCAGCGTGAACAGCAGGGCGCCGAAGATCTGCAGCGTGGCGGCGAGGTCCAGGCCGCGTCCCAGCCGCAATGCCAGCTCGAGCGAGCCGGGAAGGTCCCAGGTCATCTGCGGTCAGGCGTCCCGGGCCAATCGACGGGAACCGTGCAGACCCTGCACGGGGTGACAGGACATCGTCATCAAGGCTTGACGGTGAAGTTGTACTGTCCCTTGGTGCGGTGCGTGTCGACGGCCGTGATGGCCCACTCCACCCGGTAGGTGCCGGCCGGAAGGGCCGGGTTCAAGCCGATGCTCAGGATGCGGGAGTCGGCAGGGGACACGACGGGCTTGCCGTCGTCGACGCGTTGGCCGATGGCATTGCGCACGCTCACCGAGGCCAGCTTGGGTTCCAGACGCTCCGTGAAGTGAATCTGGACGCGCTGGGGGGACTGGCTCACCGTGCTGTCGACCGCCGGTTGCGCCGACTCCAGTTGGCCATGAGCCCAGGCGGGGGCGGCGGCCAGAACACAGGCGGCGGCCGCCAGTACAACCCGGCCCTGCCTGCGCAGCAGGTTTGCCAGGGACGTCGCCCGAAAGGCTGCAGATCCACTCACCATTCGATATCTCCTTTTTGACCCACGAGCACCTTGTCCCGAATCTTGAACAGGATTGTGGTCAGCAATGAAAAAAGCAGGGCCATCACGAACAGGCCGGCAATGAGGTGGCCATACGCCCCCCAGCTCTGCGACCAGTCGAGAAAATAGCCGAGCCCGGACTTTACACCGACCATCTCGGCGGCCACCAAAACCGTCAGTGCGCTGCCCAGTCCCATGAACAGCCCGACGAACACATGCGGCAGCGATGCCGGTACGGCGATGCGCAGCAGCAGGAAGAGCGTGGAAGCGCCCTGGGTGCGGGCGACGTCGTAGTACTCGGACTTGACGCTTTCGACGCCCGACCAGGTCAGCACGGCCACCGAGAACCAGGTCGCCAGGGCCACCAGGAACACGCCGGCCGTGAAGCTGCTGGGAAACAGGAAGAGCGCGATGGGAATGATGGCGGTGGCAGGCACCGGTCCGATGAAGCGCAGCACGGGCCGTGTCCAGTAGCCGACCTTGCGCGACCAGCCGGTGGTCAATCCGGTGAGAAAACCCACCGACACGCCGACCGAGACACCCGTCGCCAGCAGGATCAGCGACGAGCGGATGCTGTCGAGCAGACGTCCATGCTCCTTGAAGTACACCTCGACGATGCCCTGCGGGCCCGGCAGATAGGCTTGCCGCCAGTAGCCGGTCTTGCTCGAGGCGATCTGCCACACCGTCAGCAGGATGGCCAGGACCGCAAGACGCGGGGCATTGCGGTAGAACCAGCGGCCCGCCGCGCCCAGGCGCCCGTACAGCGGCGCGACGGCCAGCAGCAGCAGGCCGAGCGCCACCTGAACGGCGGCCAGGTCGTCGGTGAGGCGGTGGCCGGCCGCGTCCGGGATGTCGGGCCAGATGTAGGTGACGCCACCGGCCGCCAGCCAGGCCAGCGCCGCGAATGCAAAACGCAGCAGCCGGCGAGCGGTGACTGGGTCGTGTGCCGGCGCGGTGCGGCCTGCCGTTCGCGCGTCCGCTGCGGGGTTCGTCAGGGCTCGAGTCGTCATGGGGTGCGCTTTCGAGCGTGGGCCATGGGGGTGTGGGCGCTGTGCATCAGCTGCTCAGCACGTCGACGGACACCTTGCGGGCCAGCGCCTTCACGTCGGTCCGGCGGCGCAGAATGCCCACCTCCTGAAGATCCGCGCCATAGGCCGAGAGGTGCTGGATCAGGCGGTCGTTGGCCGGATAGTGCACGTCGTGCGTGTGCGAGCGGATGATCTCGGCCAGGATCGGTCGTTCGATGGGCGAGTACTGCGTGAAGATCTCGGCCGACTCGTCGGGGTTCTGGCTGATCCACTGGGCCGATTCGAGGAGCGCCCGGGTGAACGCGGCCGCGTCGCCGCGCCGGTTGACCACGAAGTCCTCGCGCACGCCGATCGCGCAGCAGGCCAGATCCTTGTGGGTGCCGAGGTGCAGTCCGCCGATCTCGGTGAACTCCTTGCGGTGACTGCGCAGCGTCACGTAGATGGCCGGATCGGCGCCCGAGACCGCATCGACTTCGCCCTTGGAAAGCGCTTCGCCCAGCAGGTCGTTGGGGAACACCTTCCACTCGACTTCGGTCTGCGGATTGATGCCGATCTTCTGCAGCTCGACGCTCAGGTATTGTTTGGCCGGGTTGTCGATGCTGGGCACGCCGATCGACTTGCCCTTGAGCGCCTTGTAGTCGATTTCCTTGGAGCCGGTCTTGGCCAGCACCCGGATGCATCCCCCGTGTACCGTGCCCGTGAACCTGACGTTGACGCCCTGTTCGAGCGGCTTGAGATACTGCAGGATGAAGTTGACATAGGTGTCGACCTTGCCGGCCGCCACGGCTTCCACGCCCTGGGCGAAGTTCGAACCGAAATTGACGAATTCGACGTTGGCCCCGTGCTTCTTGAAAAAACCCTTGGCCTGCGCCACCGGCTGCGAGATCAGGCAGATGCCCGATCCGTTCCAGCCGGCCTTGATGACCTCTCCGGTGGGCTGGCTGGCAGCCGCACGCGACAGGCCGGGCAGGCCGACGCCGATGAGGGGTGCGCCGACGGCCAGCGCAGCGGTGCCGCGCAGCAGCTTGCGGCGCGAGAAATCAAAGGACGATCGGAGGATTTGAGACATGACACACCTTTAAGGAAATGAGGCGCTCGCTGCGGCGAGGCCATGCGGTTTTGCTTGCAACGCCCGTTCGCGCCTACCAACTGGCATCCAGCCCCAGCAGCGACAGGCTCTGATGCCGGAGCTCGGCCAGTCGCGGATCGCCGCGATGGCGGGGGTAGGGCAGGTCGACCTTGAAGTCGGCCTTGATCCTGGCGGGACGTTCGCTGAACACGATCACGCGGGTCGCCATGAACAGGGCTTCCTCGACGTCGTGCGTGACCAGCACGGCCGTGAAACCCTGGTTGCGCCACAGCGAGACGATCTCCGACTGCATGGTGAGTCGGGTCAGCGAGTCGAGCTTGCCCAAGGGTTCGTCGAGGATCAGGACGGCGGGGTCGTTGACCAGTGCACGGGCCAGCGAGACCCGTTGCGCCATGCCGCCCGACAACTGGTGCGGGAAGGCCTTGCTGAACTGCGACAGCCCGACCCGATCGATCGTCTGGTCGACCCGCTGCCGCTGTTGTTTGAGCGTGCCTTGCGCCTCGGGGCCCAGGGCGACATTGCGCCACACCGTGCGCCAGGGAAACAGCGTCGGATCCTGGAACACCACGACACGCGACGGATGCGGGCCGGTGATGGGCTGCCCGTTCTCCTGCAGCGCGCCTTCGCTCGGCGGCTCCAGTCCCGCGATCAGCCGCAGCAGCGTGGATTTGCCGCAACCCGACGGGCCGAGCAGGGCCACGAACTCGCCCGGTTCGATATGCAGATCGACCTGATCGAGCACCGGCAGGGTGCTGCCGTCGAGATCGAAGGCATGACTGACCTGCTGGATGTCCAGCGACGCGCCGGCCCGCTGGGGGCTGGCTCCCGGATGGCCCGACCGGGACGCCGGACCTGTCGCCGAGGAGCCGGGAGAGGGCTCGAAACTGCCCTGTGCCGTGTCGATGCGCTGTGCGAGACCTACCATTTGACCAACCCTTTCTGCCAGGACAGCCAACGGCCCCGGATCTTGAACAACACCGTGATCGAGCCCGAGCACACCAGCGCCAGCACCACGATCGTGGTCCAGACATTGGCGTAGGACGCCCAGCCCTGGGACCACTGGATATAGAAACCCAGGCCGGCCTTGACGCCGATCAGCTCGGCGACCATCAGGGCCGAGAAAGCCGAGCCCAAGGCCATGAACAACCCGACGAAGACGTTCGGCAGCGCGGCGGGGATGGCGACCTGGGTGATCAGGCCGCGGCTGCCCATGCCCTGGGTCCGTGCGACGTCGTAATAGGCCTTGTCGACATTCGCCACGCCGGACCACGTCAGGATGGCGACAGGGAATGCGGCGGCCAGTGCAATGATGAAAATACTGGCGCTCCAACTGGTCGGAAAAGCCAGGAAGACAATCGGCAGCAGCGAGGTTGCAGGAAGCGGACCGATGAAACGCAGCACCGGATGGATCCAGTAGGCAATGTGAGTCGACCAGCCCACGGCCACACCCAGAATGAAACCCGCCGCGGCACCCAAGGCAAAACCCACGGCGACCAGCCGAAGTGACGCCAGCAAATGGCCGAGCAGCTCGGCGTACTCCCAGATCAATACCTCCAGCAAAGCCTGCGGCGGCGGAAAGAAAGGTTGCGGCAACCAGCCCCATTTGGCCGCGGCCAATTCCCATGCCGTCAGGAAAAGCCCCGCCACGACCAGCCAGGGCGCCCGCTCGGACAGCGCTTTGCCGGCCTTGGGAAGCCACGGGGAAAGGACGGCCACCAGCAGCGCACCCAGCGCAACGGCGGCCGTGGCGAAGGCATACGTGGCAGTTTCGCTCCAGTCGCCGATGTCCTCGAGACCGGCCGCACTGGCCGATGCCAAAGCCCAGGCCAAGGCAGTGGCCAGGCCGGGGAGAATCTCCGGCCGGCGCCGGCTCGGCGCCGATGAGGGGAATACAAGTGTTGAGGCCATGGAATCGGGCGGCACCCTGTACCGGCCTTGAAATCGACCGGACAAGGGCTGTTGCCAAAAGTTGTGAAATGCATTCTCCGGGCATGCAAGCCCGATTCCTTGCGACAAATAGGAGTATCAAAAGTCTGTTTCCGGATGTGTCCTGTGAATCGTCCGGCACGCGCGATCAAACCTGGAAACCGAATATCCAAGTTCTCAATGCTTTGTAAGAACACGGCCTGCCAGCGGTTCCAATTCCCTTTTCGGAACCTCGGAGAGATGTGTATGAAACCCACGGCAGAGCCGGCGAAGGCACCGCGCATTCTTTCGCCGTCCGAGGTGACACGCATCGGTACCGACGCCCAGGCCATCGAGGCGGCGCACCGGCTGGCGGCCGACTTTGCGCAAGGGGCGTCACGGCGCGATCGCGAGCGCGTCCTGCCCTGGGATGAACTCGATCGCTGGTCCGCCAGCGGTCTCGGGGGCATCACCGTGCCGCGGGCCTACGGCGGCCCGCAGGTCTCGCATGCCACGCTGGCCGAGGTCTTCGTCATTCTCAACACGGCCGACTCGTCGCTCGGGCAGATCCCGCAGAACCAGTTCGGCGTGCTGGGCGTGCTGGCAGAGATCGGCACGCCGGCCCAGAAACAACGTCTGTACGGCGAGATCCTGGCGGGTCGCCGCCTGGGCAATGCGGGGCCGGAACGCAAGGCCGATGGAGCCGCCACCGTGCTCCAGGGCATCACGCGCATCCGTGCCACGCCCGAGGGCTTGCGTGTGACCGGGCGGCGCTTCTATTCGACGGGTGCGCTGTTCGCGCACCGGGTGCCCGTCAGGGCGCAGGACGACGAAGGACGTTTCGTGCAGGTCTGGGTGCCGCGCGATGCGCCCGGCCTCACGGTCGTCGACGACTGGGATGCCTTTGGCCAGCGGACCACCGCAAGCGGCACGGTGCTGCTCGACGAGGTGCCGGTCGACGAGCAGGATGTGCTGCCGGCCTGGCAATTGGCGGATCGCCCCAGCCTCGTCGGTCCGACGTCCCAGCTCATCCAGGCCGCCATCGACCAGGGCATTGCCGAGGCCGCGGTGGCCGACACCCTCCGTTTTGTCCGCGAGCGTGCCCGTCCCTGGGTCGATTCGGGCCTGGCCCACGCCCATGACGACCCGTACATCATCGGCGATATCGGGCGCTTGCAGATCGATCTTCTGGCCGCCCGCGAGGTGCTGCGCGAGACCGGCTTGCTGTTCGATGCGATCGCGGAAGGGCAGAGCCCCATCACGGCCGAAGACAGCGCACGCGCTTCCGTGGCGGTTGCCGAGGCCAAGGTGTTGACCACCCGCATCGCCCTCGAGGCCGGCGAGAAACTGTTCGAACTGGCCGGGTCTTCGTCCACCCGCGCCGAGCACAACCTCGATCGCCATTGGCGCAACGCTCGTGTCCACACCTTGCACGATCCGGTGCGCTGGAAAGTGCATCTGATCGGCAACGCCGTGCTGAACGGCGAGCGGCCAGCCCGCCATTCCTGGAACTGACCGATAGAAAAAGAAACGGAGAACCCGGCATCATGTCTTTGCTGTTTGCGACCGCGCCTCCCGAATCCCGGCCCGAGCCTGCGCATGCACCCCGGCGCGCACCGGATCGCATCCGCAGCGATGCCGAGGCTCTTGCGGCGGCGCGCCGCGTGGCCCATGCCATTGCCCCCGGTGCGGTGCGGCGGGACCGCGATCGCCTGCTACCGTGGGACGAACTCGATGCCTTCGTCGCCAGCGGCCTGTGGGCCATCACCGTGCCGCAGGCCTACGGCGGTGCAGGCGTCTCGGCCGGTACGGTAGCCGAGGTCACCGCCCTCATCAGCGAGGCCGACGGCTCGCTGGGCCAGATTCCGCAGAATCACTATTACGCGCTGGAGGTTCTTCGGGTGGGCGGGAGCGAGGCCCAGAAACGCTTTTTCTATGGCCGTGTGCTGGCGGGCGAACGGTTTGGAAATGCGCTGGCCGAGATCGGCCACAAGGACTTCAAGCGCCGCACGCACCTGGTGCGCGACGGCCAGGGCTACCGGGTGCGAGGCAGCAAGTTCTATTGCACCGGAGCGGTCTATGCGCATTGGATCCCGACGCTGGTCGTCGCTCAGGAGGCGGGCCGCGAGGTCACCCTGCTGGCTTTTGTGCCGCGAGCGGCCCAGGGCGTGACGGTCACCGACGATTGGGATGGCTTCGGCCAGCGGCTGACCGGCAGCGGCTCGGTGGTCTTCGACGACGTGGCTGTCGAGGCGGACTGGGTCGTGCCTTTCCTGGTCTCGTTCGAGCGTCCGGCGACCATCGGGCCCTTTGCCCAGATCCTGCATGCGGCCATCGACCTGGGCATCGCACGCGGGGCATTGGCGGCGACGCTGCCGGTGATCCGGGAACAGGCCCGCCCCTGGATCGACGCCAAGGTCGCGCAGGCGGCGCACGATCCGTTGCTGATCCGGCAGGTGGGCGAAACGGCCTTGCAATTGCGCGCGGCCGAGGCGCTGGTCCGGCGCGCGGCACGTTTTGTCGACGTGGCCCAACGGGACCCGACCGAGCGCAGCGTGGCCGAAGCATCGATTGCCGTTGCCGCCGCGCGAGCGGCAACCACCGTCGCCTCGCTCGATGCCGGTACACGGCTGTTCGAACTCGGCGGCACCGCATCGACCGTGGGGCAGCAGGGGCTGGATCGTTTCTGGCGCAATGCGCGAACCCACACGCTTCACGATCCGGTGCGCTGGAAGTACCACGCCATCGGCAACTTTTACCTCAACGACCGCCTGCCGCCACGGCACGGCGCGATCTGAACGATTCGGTATGGGCACTCCAAAAAAGCAGATCCTGCTCAACGCGTTCAACATGAACTGCGTGGGCCATATCAACCATGGCCTCTGGGCGCATCCGCGCGACCGCTCGGGAGACTACAACACGCTGGGCTACTGGACCGGACTGGCCCGCACGCTGGAGCGTGGCCTGTTCGACGGCCTCTTCATCGCCGATATCGTGGGCGTCTACGACGTCTACCAGGCGAATGTCGACGTGACGCTGCGCGAGTCCATCCAACTGCCGGTGAACGACCCGATCGTGCTGGTCTCGGCCATGGCCGCGGTCACGCAAGGGCTGGGTTTCGGCGTGACCGTGAACCTGACCTACGAACAGCCTTACCTGCTGGCCCGGCGCTTTTCCACGCTCGATCACCTCACCGGCGGCCGCATCGGCTGGAATGTCGTGACCGGTTATCTGGACAGCGCCGCCCGCGCCATGGGCCTCACGCAGCAGTTGCCGCACGACGAGCGCTACGACCGGGCCGATGAATACCTCGAGGTGCTCTACAAGCTGTGGGAAGGCAGTTGGGAGGCCGACGCCGTGCGCCGCGACAAGGCGGGGCGCACCTTCACCGAGCCGGGCCGCGTGCACCGGGTCGCCCACCATGGGCGGTATTTCGATGTCGAGGGTTATCACCTCACCGAGCCTTCGCCCCAGCGCACGCCGGTGCTGTTCCAGGCCGGCAGTTCGGGCCGAGGCCAGCAGTTCGCCGCACGCCATGCCGAGTGCGTGTTCATTTCGCCCACCACCCAGGAGATGGCGCGCCAGACCGTGCAGACCTTGCGCGAGCAGCTCGTCAGGGCAGGGCGGCGGCCGGACGACATCAAGGTCTTTGCGGGCACCACGGTCGTGCCCGGGCGCACGGCGGCCGAGGCGCGCGAGAAGTATGCCGACTACCGGGCCTACGCCAGCAGCGAGGCCGGACTGGCCCATTTCGCGGCCAGCACGGGCATCGACTTTGCCCGCTACGACCTCGACGAACCGGTGGATTACGGCTCCACCAACGCGATCCAGTCGGCCTCGCGCGCCGCACAGCAGCAGGGATGGACCCGCCGCAAGCTGCTGGAGCTGATGGCCTTCGGCGGGCGTTATCCCGCCATCGTCGGCGATCCGCAGCAGGTCGCCGACGAACTTCAATCCTGGATGGACGAGACCGGCATCGACGGCTTCAACCTGACCCGCACCGTGGTGCCCGAAAGCTACGAAGACTTCGTGGACCTCGTCATTCCCGAACTGCAGAGCCGCGGCCTCTACAAGACGGCCTACGCCGACGGCACCCTGCGCAGCCGCCTGTTCGGCGTAGGCGACCTGCTGCCGGAGCGGCATGCGGCACAGGCATTCCGCCGGCTTTCCGGGGCGGCAGGCGGGGGCGCGCCCGTCATCGCAGACAAGGCCTTCTCATGAGTCTGGAGATCTTCTGGTTCTTGCCCACTTCGGGCGACACGCGTTACCTCGGAAAGTCCGATTTCGGCCGGGCCGCCACCAGCGCCTACCTGCGGCAGATCGCCGTGACCTCCGAAAACCTCGGTTACGACGGCCTGCTGATTCCGACCGGCAGCTCGTGTCTCGACCCCTGGGTCACTGCCGCCAGCCTGGTGCCGGTGACCCAGCGGATCAAGCTGCTGGTCGCGCTGCGCACTTCGCTGGGTGGCCCGACGGCGTCGGCCCGGCAGGCCGCGACGCTGGACCAGGCGCTCGGCGAGGGCCGGCTGCTGCTCAACGTCGTACCCGGCGGCGATGCCACCGAACTGGCCGCCGACGGCGTGTTTCTCGACCACGATGCCCGTTACGCTGCAGGAGACGAATTCCTCACCGTGTGGCGGCGTCTGCTGCAAGGCGAGAAGGTGGATTTCGACGGTGAACACGTCCAGGTGCGGGGTGCACAGAACTTCCACACGCCGGCGAGCCGGCCGTATCCCCCGCTGTATTTCGGCGGATCGTCGCCGGCGGCGCACGCGCTGGCCGCCAAGCATGTCGATGCCTACCTCACCTGGGGCGAGCCGCCGGCGGCCGTGGCCGAAAAGATCGCCGACGTCCGCCGCCGGGCCGCGGAGCACGGGCGCACCCTGCGTTTCGGCGTGCGCCTCCATGTGATCGTGCGCGAGACCGGCGAGGAAGCCTGGGCCGATGCCGATCGCCTGATCGGTCACCTGACGGACGAGGACATCGCCGCAGCCCAGCGCAACTATGCCGGCATGGATTCCGTCGGGCAGGCCCGGATGGCGGCATTGCATGGCGGCCGGCGCGACCGGCTGATCGTCGGCCCCAACCTCTGGGCGGGCGTGGGCCTGGTGCGAGGCGGTGCCGGAACGGCTCTGGTGGGCAGCGCCGAGGAAGTGGCTGCGCGCCTCCAGGAGTACGCCGACCTGGGCGTGGACAGCTTTGTCCTGTCGGGTTATCCGCATCTGGAGGAGGCGATCCGCTTCGCCGAGCTGGTTTTCCCCCTGTTGCCCGGCAAGCAGCCGGTGACGCTGCGCGATCGGGCGCTCACCGGCGGGGCTTTCGACGTGCGCGCCGGGCGGGCCGGCCCCTGAACCACACGATCCGTGGCACGCCGGCTGCCGATCAGGCCGGCACTTTTCATTCGAAGACGAGGTAACGATCCCATGAGCTCAATCAAGACCGGATGGGGAGAAGACCCCACCCCCCGCTACGACGCGCTGGCACGGCCGTTTCGCCCATTGTTCGACGAGATTCGTGCAGGGGCCATCGAGCGCGAACTCGAGCGCATCCTGCCGGGGACCGAAGTCAGGCGCCTCGCCGAGGCAGGCCTGACCGCCTTGCGGGTGCCCGAAGAGTATGGCGGCGGCGGCGCAAGCCTGCCCGAACTCTTCGGTGTGCTCGCCGAGCTGGGCGAGGCCGACTCCAACCTGGTCCAGTCCATCCGGGCCCACCTGGGTTTCGTCGAGGTCGTGCTGAATTCGCCGCGCAAGGCATGGCGCGAGAAATGGCTGCGCAGGATCGCCGACGGGGCCCTGATCGGACCCGGCCGGGGCGAGACCGGCGAGGTGCGGCAAGGCGCACTCGACACCCGGCTGTCGCAGCGGGACGGCAAATGGTACCTCGACGGCACCAAGTTCTACTCGACCGGTCTTTATTACGCCGACTGGGCCGATGTGGGCACCACGGGCGACGACGGCAAAAGCTATGCCGTGCTGGTCTCCGCCAGGAGCGAGGGCGTCGACATCAAGGACGATTGGAACGGTTTCGGGCAGCGCCTCACGTCGAGTGGCACCACCGTGTATAAAAACGTCGTCGTCGATGCCGACGAAATCCGTCTGGACGAAGAGAAATTTCCGTACTCGCAGGCATTCTTCCAGCTCGTCCACCTGGCGACACTGACAGGAATAGGGCGCGCTGCCAGCAGTGAAACCGCCGCAGCGGTGCGTGGACGGGCACGAAGCTTCAGCAACGGCAATGCCGCACGGGTGAAACACGATCCGCAGATCCTCGAGATCGTCGGCCGCATTCGCAGCGCGGCCTACACCTCCGGTGCGATCGTCCAACTGACCGCACGAGCGCTCGAACGTGTCTGGCAGGCGGCCCGGACCGGCGATGCCGCGGCGGTCGAAGACGCACGGGCGATCGCCGATCTTGAAATCGCGCAATCCCAGTCCATCGTGATCGACCTGATCCTGAAGGCCTCCAGCGAGATCTTCGATGCCTTGGGCGCTTCGTCGACGCTGGCTTCGAACGGGCTGGATCGTTTCTGGCGGAATGCCCGTACCTTGGCCACCCACAATCCGCGGGTGTTCAAGGATCGCATCGCGGGCGATTTTGCGGTCAACGGCGTCCCAGCGCCCGGCCAGTGGAAGATCGGCGTGGTCCAGGGCTGACCAAGCACACCGGGGGGGGGCTGGCGAGGCCGGAGCGGCATCCCCCACGGCCTGATCAGTCCACGGCCTGAACCGCCGCGGCCTCGGGCCAGTCCGGAAACGGATTGGGCCAAGCGCGCCAGCCCGACGGGCCCCGCGCCATTTCCTCGTCGCTCAGCAGGCAGGCGTCGAACCGTTCGCGAAGCGCTGCCTCGTCCATGTCCATGCCGATCAGCACCAGTTCCTGCCGGGCGTCACCGACGCCGTCTGCCCACTTGGCACGAATCGACGCCAGGGCTTCCGGATCCTCGGGCCAGCTTTCCGGCGGAACGGCGGCCCACCAGTGGCCCGCCACGCCATGGCGTGCGACCGCACCGGCCTGCGACCACGAGCCGGCGAATGGCGGATGGCTGGCCAGCCAGAAAAAGCCCTTGGAGCGGACGACCCCCGGCCATTCGCTTTCGACGAGTTCGAAGAAGCGCTGCGGATGAAAGGGCCGGCGCGCCTGGTACACGAAGCTGCGGATGCCGTAGGTCTCGGTCTCCGGCGTGTGTTCACCGCGCAGTTCCCTGAGCCAGCCCGGCGCGCGTGAGGCCTCCTCGAAATCGAACAGGCCGGTTCGCAGTACCCGGTCCAGCGGGACGCGGCCTTGTTCCGCTAACTCGATTCTGGCGCGTGGATTGAGTCCGCGCAGAATCGCGGTCAAGCGATCCCGATCCGCATCGCCGATCAGGTCGATCTTGTTGAGCACGATCACGTCGCAGAATTCCACCTGCTCGACCAGGAGGTCCACGACGGTTCTCCGGTCCTGCTCGCCCAGCGATTCGCCTCGGGTGCCGAGACTGTCGCGCGAGCTGTAGTCGCGCAGAAAGTTGAAGCCGTCGACCACCGTGACCAGCGTGTCGAGCTGGGCGACTTCGCCGAGGCTGCGGCCGTCTTCTCCTTCGAAGGTAAATGTCTCCGCCACGGGCAGGGGCTCGGAGATGCCGGTCGACTCGATCACCAGTTGATCGAAACGGCCCGCCTTGGCCAGGCGCTCGACCTCGATCAGCAAGTCTTCGCGCAGCGTGCAGCAGATGCAGCCGTTGCTCATCTCGACCAGCTTTTCATCGGTGCGCGAGAGTTCTGCGCCGCCGTCCCGGACCAGCGCCGCATCGATGTTGACCTCCGACATGTCGTTGACGATGACCGCTACCCGGCGGCCTTCGCGGTTGTTGAGGATATGGTTGAGCAATGTGGTCTTGCCTGCACCCAGGAATCCCGACAGGACGGTCACGGGCAGTTTGTTGTGCAGGAGCGGGGAGTGCGGGGCGTGCATCATGGCAGTGGACTCGAACAGGTGAACAGAGGCTGTGGCAACCTCGGGAAGCGTCGATCGGACGGGGTAGGCCGGTCGCGCCTGCGCGGCGCGGCACTGGCCTTCGGATGCGCCAGGCCGATCTCAAGGGCTCAAGAGCTATCTCGATTGCTAATGATATATCAATATCAATAAAGAGCAAACGAGAGGAACACCGCCGAGATGCGGTGGGTTCAGCTCTGTGGTTCGCGTTTGGCTTCGAGAATGCCGGCGATGGACTGGGCGGCCGAGCGGAAGAAGTTCAACTGCGCACTGTCGGGGGCAGGGCGGGGCTCGAAGTCGGCGTGGCAGATGCTGCCGAAGGTCTGGCGATCGTTGGTGAGAAGCGGCACGCCGACATAACTGCGGAACAGCTTGCGGCAGGTGCTTTCCGCGGCACGCGGATCCCGCGACGAATCGGTGGTGATGAACGAGCCGTGGACCATGGCCAATTCGCCGAAACTGCCCAGGAAACGAACCGGGCCCACATCATGGGTCTGCAGTGCGCCTTGCTTGTCGAAGAGGTGGATCGGAACGAAAAAACCGTCCTGCAGCCTGAACACGGCCGTGATGCGATGCGGTGTCCAGTGGTTCATGTACTCGATCGCAGCCAACGGTCCCTGGCTCAGCAGGATGCTGAGCAACTGGCGTTCGGAGGCGGGCGCTGTCCACTGATGCCGGGGCGTGTGAGGGTGTGACATGCTAGTAACGAAGGTCGAAGAACTGGCAAAGTCGCCGGAAACCATGCTCGGCAAAGACGAAGTATGTCCGATCGGCGCCCTTCGGGCCGGGCTGCGCCGATCGGCAGCGTCTGATTCCGACGATAGCCGCCATTGGCCAGCGGCGGGTGTAGGCCCGCACCCCGCATTCAGCAGGGGGCAGGGCGCCTGACGGGGAAGCTGCACCTGCGCGGCGCACAGGGGTGCAGGCCGGTCTCAGCGCCAGCCGAGCGCCGGGGCGACATGCTTCAGGATGGCCTCGATGACATGCGTGTTGTAGGCCACGCCGAGTTGATTGGGCACGGTGAGCAGCAGGGTGTCCGCTTCGGCGATGGCCTCGTCCTGCGCCAACTGGCGGGCCAGCACATCGGGCTCGGCGGCATAACTCCGGCCGAAAATCGAGCGGGTGTTCTCGTCGATGAACCCGACCTGATCGCCGTCCCTGCCGCTCTGCCCAAAAAACTGCCGGTCCTGCTCGTTGACGATCGCGAAGATGCTGCGGCTGACCGAAACCCGGGGGGTACGGAGATGGCCGGCCTCTTTCCACGCGGCCCGGTAGGCGCGGATCTGCCGGGCTTGCTGGATATGGAAGGGTTCGCCGGTCTCGTCGTCCTTGAGTGTCGAGCTCTGCAGGTTCATGCCGATCTTGGCCGCCCAGACGGCTGTCGCATTCGATCCCGCACCCCACCAGATGCGCTCGCGCAGTCCCTCCGAATGAGGTTCCAGTCGCAGCAGGCCAGGGGGGTTCGGAAACATCGGTCGTGGACTGGGTTGGGCAAAACCTTCGCCCTTCAGGACCTCGAGCAGGGCCTGTGTATGCCGCCGCCCCATGTCCGCATCGCTTTCGCCCTCGACGGGCTGATAGCCGAAATGACGCCAGCCGTCGATCACCTGTTCGGGCGATCCGCGGCTGATGCCGAGTTGCAGCCGGCCACCCGCGATCAGGTCGGCGGCGGCGGCGCTCTCGGCCATGTAGAGCGGATTCTCGTAACGCATGTCGATCACGCCGGTGCCGATCTCGATGCGTCGGGTCTTTGCGCCGACCGCCGCCAGCAAAGGGAACGGCGAAGCCAGCTGGCGCGCGAAATGATGCACCCGGAAATAAGCGCCGTCCGCACCCAGCTCCTCGGCCGCGACCGCCAGATCGATGGACTGCAGAAGGGTATCCGCCGCCGAGCGGGTCTGCGATTGGGGGGAGGGGGTCCAGTGTCCGAAAGACAGGAAACCGATTTTCTTCATGAGACGGGGGCGCTGTGCGCGGAAGGTTGGGGCGCGACGCCGCGCTGTGCGGCCTGCAGGCCGCCGCACGCATCGCGCCAGTATTGGCATTTTGCACAAACGCCTGGGACGGTGCCGGGCAGGACGGCGCAGTGCCGTACGCCGGAGATGTTTTTTCCCCTGGCTCTGCGGCCATCGGCCGTCGATGGCATGATGCCAGTCCTTTTCTGTTTCGGGACAATTGCGTGCAACAACTTGAAAGCGGCCGGATCCGGTGGCTGCTGGGCGCCTGTGGCTTTGCCAGCATGTTCTCCATGCGGCTGTGCGATGCCATGCTGCCCCAGCTCTCGGGCGACTTCCTTGTCGGCATCGGAGAGGTGGCGGCCACGATCTCGGGTTTTGCGCTGGCCTACGGCGTGTGCCAATTGGTCTATGGCTACCTCGGCGATCGGCTGGGCAAACTCAAGGTGATGGCCTGGGCCACCATGCTCTGTATCGTCGGCAGCGCGGCGGCTGCGCTGTCGCCGTCGCTGGATATGCTGATCGTGAGCCGCGTGCTCAACGGTGCGGCGGCCGGCGGCATCATTCCGCTGGCCATGGCCTGGCTGGGCGACGAAGTGGGATACGAGGAAAGGCAGGAGGCGCTGGCGCGTCTGCTGACCGCGACCGTGCTGGGCATGATCGCCGGGCAGTGGACGGGTGGCCTGCTGGCGGCCCATGCCGGATGGCGCTGGGCCTTCTTGCTGTCGTCCGCACTGTTTCTGGTCAGCGGCGCCTTTCTGTTTCGTGCGGCCTATGCCGCCACCTCGCACGGATCGGCCAACATCCAGCAGGGCACCTGGGTCCAAGGGCTTCTGGCCATCGGTTCCAAGGCCTGGTGCCGCACCATCCTGCTGACCGTGGCCCTCGAAGGTGCACTGGTGTTCGGTGCACTGGCCTTCATTCCCACGCTGCTGATGCAGCGCCTCGACCTCAGTGCCGCAGCCGCCGGCGCACTGGCGGCCGTGTTCGGCCTGGGTGGCATCGCCTACAGCCGCAACGCCCGCCGCCTGCTCGGCCGCTTCGGCGAGCGCGGACTGGCTCTGCTGGGCGGGTTGATGCTGGCCGCAGGCTACGGCGTGCTGGCGACCAGCACCCACACGGCGTGGTCGGCCATCGGCGTCTTCTGTGCGGGCCTGGGCTTCTATGCGCTGCACAACACGCTGCAGGTCAATGCGACACAGATGTTCCCCCAGCGCCGCGGACTGGCCGTGTCGTTGTTCGCATCGTGCCTTTTCCTGGGGCAGTCGATCGGCATCTATGCGGTCTCGCACCTGATCGCCACCGTGTCCATCCCTGCCGTGCTGATCGCATTCGGACTGCTGCTGGCCGTGCTGGGACTGAGTTTTGCACGTCTGGTGCAACGCAGGATTGCGGGCGAGGTGGGAAGCCCTCGGTGAACCTGCGTTCCAGGCCTCGTCCGCTCACCTCAGGCGTGGGTCGTTCCGCAGCGTCTCGATCGCCAGATCGATGAAGGCGCGCGCCTTGTGCGTGGCGTGGCGACCTTCGCGGTGCACCACGTGGATGGGCAGCGGCGGGCGTTCGAATGTCTCCAGGATCAGCACCAGGCTCTGGTCCTGCACGGCCTGCGCGATCTGATACAGCGGCAGACGGGTGATGCCCAGCCCCGCGACGGCCGAGGCGGCGGCCGCTTCGTTGGTGGTCACCGTCAGCCTCGGTTGCACACGCACGGGCACCTGTTTGCCGCCGTCGAAGAAACGCCACTCGGACGAGGTGCTGACACCGGTCGATGCGACGATCACATGCTGCTGCAGTTCTTCGGGCCGATCGGGTGTGCCATGCCGAGCCAGATAGCCGGGTGACGCACAAAGAACCCGCCGGACCTGACCCACCTGCACGGCCTGCAGCGACGAATCGGGCAGGTCGCCGAGACGGATGGCCAGATCGACGCCCTCGTCGACGAGGTTGACGACACGATCCACGAACAGGCAGTTGAGCTCCGCCAACGCAAACCGAGCCAGATACGCGTGGACGATGGGCAGCACATACATGCGCCCGAAATTCACGGGCGCCGTGACCGTCAGGCGGCCGCTCGGCGCGGCATGGGTGCCCGCTGCTGCGCCATCCGCTTCTTCGATATCGGCGAGGATGCGCCGGCAATCGTCGGCGTAGGCCGTCCCGGCTTCTGTGACACGCACAAAACGTGTCGTCCGTGTCAGCAGCCGCACGCCCAGTCTCGACTCCAGTTCGGAGACCGCCCGCGTCACGACGGAAGGCGAAACACCGAGGCGCCGGGCCGCCGAGGCAAAGCCGCCGGTGTCGACCACCGCCAGGAAAGCTGCCATTGACTGAAGTCGATCCATGCCGTAACCGGTTTCTTGGAGGGGTTGTTGTCGATTCGAGAATAGTGACTTGCCGCCGGCGCGGATTCCAGAGACACCCGAAAGGCCGGACCATACGCTCCGCATCAACGATTTTGGCACTGCCAATCAGAAAGGAGCTGAAATGAAGCTGTATCACCATCCCCTGTCCGGCCACGCCCACCGGGCCCGCTTGTTCCTCAACCTGCTGGGATTGCCCCACGAACTGATCGAAGTCGACCTGGCCAAGGGGGCGCACAAGCAGGCCGGGTTCCTGGCCTTGAATCCCTTCGGGCAGGTGCCTGTTCTCGACGACGAGGGCACGATTGTGACCGACTCGACGGCCATCCTGGTCTATCTCGCCCGGAAGCTCAAGCGACGCGACTGGTTGCCCGAGTCGCCCGAAGCCGCGGCCGCCGTGCAGAAATGGCTCAGCGTGGCCGCGGGCCAGATCGCTTACGGACCGTGTGCCGCTCGCCTCATCACCGTGTTCGGCGCGTCGTTTCAGGCGGCCGAAGTGATCCAGCGCGCGCACGCCATTCTGGCTCTGCTCGAAGCCGAGTTCGCGAGCCGCCGTTTCCTCGTGGGCACGGTGCCGACGATTGCCGACGTGGCGCTCTACAGCTACATCGCACGCGCGCCCGAAGGGAATGTCGACCTCGAGCCGTATCCCAGCGTGCGGTCGTGGCTGGAGCGCATCGAGGCGCTGCCGGGCTTCGTTGCATTCGCCCGGACGCCGGCCGGCCTGACGGCCTGATATCGCCAGAGACATTCCACTGCGAGGCACCCCACATGACACCCTCATCGTTCAGGACCGACAACACCGAGGCCTCGCCGTGGCATCCGGGCGAACTCGCCATTCAAGAGAGCATCGGTGCCGTCCGCGAGATGGATCGGCCTGGGCGGCTCTTCGTTCGCAACCTGCTGCTCGACCAGCACCGTGCGTTCTACGCGCAGTTGCCCTTTGTCGTGATCGGCAGCGTCGATGCGCATGGCGATGCATGGGCCAGCATACGGGCCGGGGCACCGGGTTTTCTGCACTCGCCCGATCCGCAGACGCTTCGGGTTGCCCTGGCGCGTGATCCCGGCGATCCAGCCGATGCCGGCATGGGCGACGGCCAGGCCATCGGGCTGCTCGGCATCGAGCTCGCGACACGCCGGCGCAACCGGATGAACGGCACCGTCCGCCGCCACGGCGACGGCTTGGCATTCGATATCGAGGTGGCACAGAGCTTCGGCAACTGCCCGCGCTACATCCAGAGCCGAAGTCTCGAGGTCGTGCGCGATCCGGCCTTGACCCGCCAGCGGCCCGCCACCGAAGTCGAGGGCCTGGACACGCGTGCCCGCGAGATCATCGCCACGGCAGACACTTTTTTCGTCGCGTCGTATGTCGACCGCGGGGACGGCACGCGCCAGGTCGATGTTTCCCATCGCGGCGGCAAGCCCGGATTCGTCCGTGTCGGCCACGACGGCATGCTGACCATTCCCGATTTCTCCGGGAACCGGTTCTTCATGACGCTGGGTAATTTCCTGGTGAATCCGGCTGCGGGATTGCTCTTCATCGATCCCTCGACCGGCGACATGCTGCAGATGACCGGCGAAGCGAGGGTGGTTCTCGATGCCCCTGAGATCGATGCCTTCGAGGGGGCCGAGCGGCTGTGGACCTTCAAGCCGCGCCGTGTGCTGCACCGGCCCGACGGGCTGCCGCTGCGCTGGCGGATGGACGCCGGCGGATGGGCGCCCGACCTGCCGATGACCGGCAGCTGGGCCGATGTCGAGCGGCACCTGGGCCCGGCCCAAACCACGCCAGGGGCCGGGGCAGGGCAGTGGCGCCCCTTCCGCGTGACGCGGACCGTGGACGAAACCACGTCGATTCGCTCGATCTACCTCGAACCGGCCGACGGCAGGGCTGCCTTTCAGCCTCGGGCCGGTCAGCATCTGCCTGTGCGTGTGACCCTGGCCGACGGGACACGGCAGACCCGGGTCTATACCTTGTCCATGGCGCCCGCGAGCGGTTTCTACCGCATCAGCGTCAAAAGACATGGCCGGGTCTCAGGCCATCTGCATGCCCTGGAGCCAGGTGCCGTGATCGAGGCGCTGGAGCCGGCCGGGGGGTTCACCCTCGATGCAGACGAAAGGCGGCCCGCAGTGTTGCTCGCGGCCGGCATCGGCATCACGCCGCTGTTGGCGATGCTGCACCATATCGTCCGGGAAGGCCGCTCCGCCCAAGAGGTTCGGCCGACGTGGCTGTACCAGGCTGCTCGCACACGGGAGGACCGCGCGTTCGACCGCGAGATCGCCGAATTGGTCGGCAGGGCTCGAGGCCGCATCCGGTGGATCCGGACACTGAGCCAGCCCGGCGACGCCCAACCGGGTGGCGACTACGAACAGGCCGGACACATCGATCTGGCGTTGCTCAAGACGACTTTGCCTTTCGACGACTACGACTTCTATCTGTGCGGACCCGCAGCTTTCATGCAGGCGATCGGTGACGGCCTGCGGTCGCTCGATGTGCAGGACTCACGCATTCACGCCGAGGCCTTCGGTCCATCCGCGTTGACGCGTTCGCGTGACGGCGGCCAGGCATCGGTAGCGTTGACGCCGCCCGCCACGCAAGCGGTCCGCATCGTCTTTGCCCAGTCCGGGCGCGAAACGCTCTGGAATCCCGGCGACGGGCCCTTGCTGGATGTCGCAGAGGCCCGTGGCCTGACGCCCGCATTCGGCTGCCGCAGCGGGAGCTGCGGAACCTGCCGGGTGGATGTGCTCGAAGGTTCGGTCACTTATGCGGCGAGCCCGTCCTTCGACGTGCCTCACGATCAGGCGTTGCCGTGCTGCGCGTTGCCTGCGCAATCCCAGAGCATCGTCCGTCTGGCACTGTGAGCGTGATCGCACGAGGGTGCCCAACCCGGTCAGCGCCGGGAAACGATGCCGATGGATGGCGTGCAGGGCATGTGCCGGGGTGTTTCCCGGGCCTGACTGCATTGCGTATTTAACATAATATACATTGTGTAAAATAGGATGATATGGAAAAACGCGATTCAGGACAGTCACTTAGCCCCGATGCGGCGTTGATGTCGCCGATCGGGCCTCGATGTCTCGTCAAATGGCACTGAGACCGGCTCCAACGGCTGCGGCCATGGCCAGAACGGTCATCGCACCGAGCTTGAAACGGAAAAACAGCACCAGGGATGCCGCTGCAATCAACGCCGCCACCCCGTCGAATCGGCCGCTCGATCCGGTGGGCCAAAGGACGTGATACGCAAAGAACAGCGCCAGGTTCAGGATCACGCCGACCACCGCAGCGCTGATCGCAGCCAGCGGTGCTGTAAAACCCAGCTTGCCATGCGTGGCCTCGACCAGAGGGCCGCCGGCCAGAATGAAGATGAACGAAGGCAGGAAGGTGAAAAAGGTCACCAGCGTGGCGGCCACGGCTCCGCCGTAGAACAAGGCATCCGGACCAGCCACTTGACCGTTCCACCCGCCCAGAAACGCCACAAAAGCCACCACCATGATCAGCGGCCCGGGCGTGCTTTCGCCCAGGGCCAGCCCATCGATCATCTGTCCGGCCGACAGCCACTGGTGATGCTCGACGGCCCCCTGAAACACGTAAGGCAGCACCGCGTAAGCGCCGCCGAACGTCATCACCGCGGCCTTGCTGAAGAACAGCCCCATCTGCGTCAATGTGCTGTTCGCACCGGTCCACAGCACCAACACCCCCATGACCGCCGCCCACAGCGCCGAACCGATGACCAGGACCTTGATCAGCCCGGCCCGGCTGAAACGAGCATGTGCGGGCGCAGGCGTGTCGTCGTCGATCAGGGCCGGTCCATGCGATGCGGCCGGCTTGCCGGTGTGAGCCGGCTGGGCGGCGAACACCTGCGGCCACGCTCTGGAGACGAACCATCCGAACAGAGCGGCCGTCAGCACGATGGCCGGGAACGGTGTGTCGAGGGCAAAGATGGCAAGAAACGAAGCGATGGCGATGCCCCACATCGTTGGATTCTTGAGCGAGCGCGAGCCGATCCGGTGGGCTGCATGCACCACCAGTGCGCTCACCGCCGGCTTGATGCCGTAGAAGATGCCGGCGATCGCCGTGACATGGCCGAACTCGAGATACACCCACGAGAGCGCAATCAGGATCGCCAGCGATGGCAATACGAACAGCGCGCCGGCCAGCAAGCCGCCCCATGTCCGGTGCAGCAGCCAGCCGATGTAGGTCGCCAGTTGCTGCGCTTCCGGACCGGGCAGCAGCATGCAGTAGTTGAGCGCGTGAAGAAACCGTGTGTCGCTGATCCAGCGGCGGCGTTCGACCAGCTCGGTGTGCATCAAGGCGATTTGGCCGGCGGGCCCGCCGAAGCTGATGAAGCCCAGCTTGAACCAGAACAGCAAGGCGGTGCCCAGCGTCAGGGATTGGGGTTTGGACGCGGTTTGCGTCGGCAACGAGGTGTCCACGGATAACTCCGATTAGGCGACCAGCACTTGGACGGACACCGTCATTCCTCGAAAGGATCGGGAGGCCGACATCCCGTGGCCAGCATCATAGCCAAGAAAACGGAAGCCCCCTCCTCTGCCGTTCGCGGCGCGTCAGCTTCGCGTGGGCCAATGGATCCCGGGGATCGCGCCGATGCGGGGCTGGGCAAAGAGGTATCCCTGGAACAGGTCGATGCCCGAAGCCTGAAGCCAGCACCATTCCTCGACGGTCTCGACGCCTTCGGCAACCGTCGTGATGCCCAGCGATCTGCAGCACTCGACGATGGCTTTCACGATGGCTTGCCGGGGGCCGTCCTGCTCGATGCCCGTGACGATGGCGCGATCGATCTTGATCTTTTCTGGCTGGAAGCGGGTCAGCAACGAGAGCCCCGCAAAACCTGCCCCGAAATCGTCGATGGCCAGGCCGAACCCGCGTGCCCTGAGCCGCTTGAGCGCCGCGGAAAACTCGTCGTAGTACGTGATGGCCTCGTCTTCGGTGATTTCGATGACGACCTGCGCCGGCTTGAGGCCGTAGTCGGAAAGATAACGATCGAGACGGCCGGTGGCATCTGGAATCTTCACCAAAGACATGGGCAGGAGGTTGACGGACAGTTTTTCCTTGAAGCCCAATCTTGCGGCGAGTTCGAACGCATATTTTTTGCTGAACAGATCGAATTCGTACAGGGCATCGCCGGCCTTGCCTGCAAAACATTCCGCTGGTGGACCTCCGGTGGGCGATCGGATCAACGCTTCATAAGACGACACGTGCCGGCCCAGCGCATCGACGATGGGTTGCAGCGCGAACTGGCAATGGCCGTTCTGCTGCGGCACGTCTTCTGAGTTCCCATCGGCCTGCCCGGCCGGCGCGCCGGCTGTCTCGTGCAGCGGCAAGTCGCAGGCGCCCCGGTTGGGCGCCCTCCACTTGCCCTCGACAAAGGCCCGGATCAGTTTGATCACCCGGTCGCTCGGGGGTAACCGCGTGCCCAATGCCTGGCGCAGCGCCAGAGACGCCTCGTCCATCACGTTGTGCGAGCGAATATCCAAGACCCGCATTCCCGTTTCCCCGAATTTTCTGGCCGGGGAATGGTCGCTCATGATCTTGACGACGCTGTCATGCCGTTTGTCCATTCTGATTCTGTCGAACAGCGAGTCGATGGCTTCTTCATCCCCTTCCAGAATCTGAAAAAAGCTCTCTCCGTCGAACAGGAGGATGCCGGTGATGTCTTGCCTTGCATTATTTCTGCGCGAAATCTCTGCCAAGCCATCGAGATCGGGAAGGTATCCCGTGCCCAGTTGGCTTGAATAGATAAGTGTGGAGAGCATGAACACATCTTATCGTCTCGCCCCCTGTGCGCGGCCGGCTTGCCGGCGACATCGAAGCACTCACCCAGGCACGATGCCGAGCGGCGTCCCCTGCCCCACGCGAAGCATGCCAGCCAGCACACGGTGCTTGGACAGCTCGATGTGCGACATCATCCGGGCCAGTGCTCCCTCGCTGTCGCCCGCGGCCAGGGCTTGCAGGAACTGCAGGTGTTCACGCATCGCCGGCACCACCTGAACCGGTCGCATCGAGTGCGCGTCGTAGCGAATCAGCCTGACATGCAGACTGTTCACGCGGTAGATCTCCGACAGGATTTCGTTGCCGATGGCATCCACCATCTGGTCGTGCAGCCCCCAGTCGACCGCCTGCGCATCGCGCTCGAGCGCCTCGTCGGGCCGTGGCTGCAGTGCACGCTCGAGGATCGCTTCATGGCTGTCGATCAACTGGGCGAGGGTTTCACGGCTGGCCACCTGCGCAAAATTGACGACGGCTTCGCGCTCGATCATCGCCCTCACCTGCCAGGCATTGCGGATGAGCTTCATGTCGACCGAGGCGATCTGCAGTCCGCGCTTGGGCACGGTCTTGATCAGGCCCGCCGCTTCCAGCCGGGGCACGAGCTCGCGCTGGGAGACGAACTGGCCGGGCCGGATACGCGCGTCGATGATTTGCTGCCGAAAGCCCTGGTAGGCACGGCTGCGCTGATTGACCGCTTCCCCCTCGGGCCCCGAGGGCGCAGGCGGTCTGGCCGGATACGGCTTGGCAAGATCCCACACGGCCTGCTTCTTTATTATTGATGTCGATCATCATCAAACATCTTGACTAATTAGATGATGACCATCATCATAGTGGTCCGATGCTTATTTCGAGAGTTCTGGCTCCGCGTGGCATGCGTCGATGCTGTCGACGGATGCCGGGGCTTGACCGATCGACATGGAAGAAAGAAGACATGACTGAAAAAACCTTGTTCGAAGCCTACAAGCTGGGCTCGCTGACCTTGAGCAACCGCGTTGTCCTGGCCCCGCTGACACGCAATCGGGCCGGCGCCGGCTTGGTGCCCAGCCCGTTGGCTGCGACCTACTACAGCCAAAGGGCTACGGCCGGCTTGTTGATCACCGAGGCCACGCAGGTCTCCGCACAGGCCCAGGGCTACCAGGACACCCCCGGTCTGTACACCCAGGCGCAGATCGACGGCTGGCGCCAGGTCACCGAGGCCGTGCATGCCAAGGGCGGCAAGATCTTTGTTCAGCTGTGGCACGTGGGCCGGATCTCGCATGTCGACCTGCAGCCCGGCGGCGGCGCACCGGTGGCCCCTTCGGCCATCCGTGCCGAGACCAAGACCTTCGTCAACAACGGCTTCGCCGAGGTGTCCGAGCCGCGTGCGCTCGAGATCGACGAATTGCCGGGCATCGTCGACGACTTTCGTCAGGCCGCAGCCAACGCGATCGACGCCGGTTTCGACGGCGTGGAGATCCACGGTGCCAACGGCTACCTGCTGGAGCAGTTCCTCAAGGACGGCGCCAATCGGCGCACCGATGCCTATGGCGGCACCGTCGAGAACCGGGCGCGCCTGGTGCTCGAGGTCGTCAAAGCCGTGGTCGACGAGATCGGTGCCGAGCGTACCGGCATCCGCATTTCACCGGTGTCCCCGGCCAATGCCATCTCCAGCAGCGACCCGCAGCCGCAATTCAACTACCTGGTCGAGCAGCTCGATGCACTGGGCATCGTCTACCTGCATGTGGTCGAAGGGGCCACCGGCGGTCCGCGCGATGTCGCTCCCTTCGACTTCGACGCACTGCGCAAACGTTTCAAGAACACCTACCTCGCCAACAACGGCTACGACCTGGATCTGGCGACTTCACGCCTGAACGCCGGCCAGGCCGACCTGTTCGCCTTTGGCCGCCCATTCATCGGCAACCCGGATCTGGTCGAGCGTCTGAAGGCGGGTGCTCCGCTGGCAGGCTTCAACCCGGCCACGCTGTACGGCGGCGGTGCCGAGGGTTATACCGACTACCCGACGCTGGCCGAAACCCAGACTCATTGACCTCGGCGGGGCGGCGACGACGCCTTGCCCGTTCGCGGCCGGAGCTGCGCCAAATACAGGCCGCGAGCGCAGCCGGCCGCCCGACTCTCCCTTCCGATCGCAACGAGGTCCATCCATGCCATCAAGCCCCAGACCCTGGGTACTCGTCACCGGCGCATCGAGCGGGTTCGGTGAAGAGTTCGCCAAACAGTACGCGCAGCGCGGCCACCCGCTGGTGCTCGTCGCGCGCCGCCTGGATCGACTCGAAGCCCTGGCGCAGTCGCTGCGCCGGCAGTACCCGATCGACATCGTCGTGGAACAGGTCGACCTCTCGGACATTCCCGCCATTCACGCGCTTCACGCACGGCTCGAGAAGCGGGATATCGCCATCGAGATTCTCATCAACAATGCAGGACATGGGTTGCAGGGGCCGTTCTTGGACAGTTCGCTGGAACCGGCGCTGTCGATGATCCAACTGGATATCGCAAGCCTCACGGCGATGACCCATGTTTTCGGCAAGGACATGCAAGTGCGCGGGCGTGGAAAGATCCTGCAGATCGCCAGCATCCTGGCCTTGCAGGGCGTCGAGAACTTCGCCGTCTACTCGGCCGCCAAGGCCTATGTGCTTCGATTGGGCGAAGCGCTGCACCGGGAATTCAAGCGCGATGGGGTGACGGTGACGACTCTTTGCCCGGGGTTGACGGACACCGGCTTCGCGAGCGTGGCCGGACAGAGAATCACGCCGCTGATGAAAGCCTTCATGATGACGACACCGCCGGTGGTGCGCGCAGGCATCCACGCCCTCGAAGCGGGGAGGATCAGCGTCGTTCCTGGGATCGGGAACAAGTTGAACGCTGCGTTCATGTGGGCGACCCCTCGCCGTGTCCATCAGGCCGTCCTGTCCCGAATTCTGAACGCCTGAACCGGTGCACAGTGGGTCCGTTACCGGCAGGCCCATCAGGACAGACGACCGATCGGCCTGGATGACGCCGTCGAACTGAAGCCGACCTGCCCGTAGCGCGTGGCTTTTCCGAGCCTGTATGACCCAGCCGCAGCCATGCCAAAGGCTACAGAAGCGTCCGGGAATTGCACCAATTTGGGTTGTGCACCTACATAATGCATTTCTCGCATGACTTTATGCACCAAACTAAGGCTTGTCAGGTTTTACCCATGAAATACAACAGCGCAGAACACTTCCTCGAGCACGTCGAACGCACCAATCCGGGGCAACCGGAGTTCCTGCAGGCGGTCTCCGAGGTCATGGAAAGCTTGTGGCCGTTCATCGGCACGCATCCGAAGTACGCTGAGCATGGTCTGCTCGATCGCCTGATCGAACCCGAACGTGCGATCGTGTTTCGTGTGACCTGGGTGGACGACCGGGGCGAGGTGCATGTCAATCGCGGCTACCGCATCCAGCACAGTTCGGCGATCGGCCCGTTCAAGGGCGGGCTGCGTTTCCATCCGTCGGTCAATCTGTCGATCCTGAAGTTCCTGGCTTTCGAGCAGACCTTCAAGAACGCGCTGACCACCCTGCCCATGGGCGGTGGCAAGGGCGGCTCCGACTTCGACCCCAAGGGCAAGAGCCCGTCAGAGGTGATGCGTTTTTGCCAGGCCTTCGCGCTCGAGCTGCACCGCCATCTGGGCGCCGACACCGATGTGCCCGCGGGCGACATCGGAGTGGGTGGACGGGAAGTGGGTTTCATGGCCGGCATGGTCAAGAAGATCACCAATCGGGCCGACTGCGTCTTCACGGGCAAGGGTCTGAGTTTCGGCGGATCGCTGATCCGTCCCGAAGCCACCGGCTACGGCACGGTCTACTTCGCCAACGAAATGCTCAAGCGCTCGGGCCGCGATCTGCAGGGCATGCGCGTGAGCGTCTCGGGCTCGGGCAACGTGGCCCAGTATGCGATCGAAAAGGCCCTGGCACTCGGCGCCCGGGTGATCACGGCTTCGGACTCGAGCGGCACGGTGCTCGACGAACAGGGCTTCACCCCTGAAAAACTCGAGATCCTCATGGAAGTGAAGAACCAGCAGTACGGCCGCGTGAGCGACTACGCAGAACGCGTGGGCGCCCGATTCCTGCCCGGCCAGAAGCCCTGGCAGGTCGCCGCCGATGTCGCCCTGCCCTGCGCGACACAGAACGAACTCGACGGCGAAGCCGCACGGGAACTGGTCAAGAACGGCGTGCAGTGCGTGGCCGAGGGCGCCAACATGCCCAGCACGCTCGAAGCCATCCGTGTGTTCGAGTCGAACGGCGTGCTGTATGCGCCGGGCAAGGCCAGCAATGCCGGCGGCGTGGCGACCTCGGGCCTGGAAATGAGCCAGAACGCCGCGCGCCTGTCGTGGCCGCGTGAAGAGGTCGATGCCCGCCTGCTGCAGATCATGCAGGGTATCCACGAGGCCTGCATCACGCACGGCGAGGACCGCGAAGGGCGCGTCAGCTATGTGCGCGGCGCCAACATCGCCGGTTTCGTCAAGGTGGCCGACGCCATGCTGGCCCAGGGCTTGACCTGAGCTGCAGGTCATGAGGTGACGTCCCCGAGTCCAGCGGACCGGGGGCGAAGCAGGCCGGCACATGCAGCCGATCGTTGGCCACCGGCCTTTGTTCACTGGCCTTTCTTGAATTCCCGGACGACGAAGTCCACGAACGACCGCACACGGCTGGTCGACCTGTGGTGCTCTGGATAGACCACGTAGATATCGGCATTGGGCGTCGCGTATTGCGGCAGCACCGGCACCAGCCGGCCGCTGCGCAGGTAACGTTGAATGTCCCACTCGGCACGCATCAGGATGCCGTGTCCGTCGAGTGCCCACCTGACCGCGATCTCGCCGTCGTTGGTCGACAGATTGCCACGGGTCTTGATGGCCTGTTCCTGGCCGTCCGGCTTGGTCGTGCGCAGACGCCACAGCCCGTAAGCCTCCGAGCCTTGCCGGATGCCGATGCAGTTGTGGTTCATCAGATCCGCAGGCGTCTTCGGCAGGCCGTGTTTCTTGAGGTAGACCGGCGACGCGCACAGCATGCGCCGGTTCGACGCCAGCTTGGCGGCAATGACACGAGCGTCCGGCGGCTCGCCGAAACGGATGCAGGCGTCGAAGGCATCCTCGGTCACCGGCGGCGGATTCACGGACAGCTGCAATTGCACTTCGACGGAGGGATGTTTTGCTGTGAAGCGAGAGATCAGGGGCGCGATGTGCGTGCGCCCGAAACCGAGCGTGGCATTCACGCGGACCAGTCCCGTGGGCGTGGCCATGGCCATGCCGAGCTGATGTTCGAGCTCGCCGATCTGGCCCAGGATCTTTCGCGCGTGGTCCAGATACAGCTCCCCCTCCGGCGTCAGGCTCATGCGCCTGCTCGTCCGATGCAGCAGCAGCGTGCCGATTCTCTGCTCCATCTGCGACAGGTGCTTGCTGACGGCTGCCGTGGTGACCCCCAGCTCCCTGGCCGCCGCACTGAGGCTGCCCGAGCCTCCGACACTCGCGAAGAAGGACAGGTCGGCCGGTTCTATGAGGGTTTTCATGGTCGATCGTTAACTTTTTCTTAAAGACGCTTTGAATGTACACCTGATCGTTCCAGGCTCCTGCTGCTTAAAGTTCAGTCACTCTTACTTTTCAGCTTCAGGAAACACACGTGAAGACCTACTCGATCGCAACCATCCCGGGAGACGGCATCGGCAAGGAAGTGGTGCCCGCAGGCCGCCTGGTCCTTGAGACCCTGGCCAAGACGTCCAAGCGTTTCCGCTTCGAGTTCGAAGACTTCGACTGGGGGGGCGACTACTACCGCAAACACGGCGTGATGATGCCGGCAGACGGCCTGGACGCACTGCGTGACAAGGATGCGATCCTGTTCGGATCGGCCGGCGATCCCGATATCCCGGATCACATCACGCTCTGGGGCCTGCGCCTGAAGATCTGCCAGGGCTTCGACCAGTACGCCAACGTGCGCCCGACCCGCATCCTGCCCGGCATCGACGGGCCGCTCAAGCGGTGCAAGCCCGAAGATCTGAACTGGGTCATCGTGCGCGAGAACACCGAAGGCGAGTACTCGGGTGTCGGCGGCCGCGTGCACCAGGGGCACCCGATCGAAGCCGCCACGGATGTCTCGATGATGACGCGTGTCGGCGTCGAGCGTGTCATCCGCTTTGCGTTCAAGCTGGCCCAGTCCCGGCCTCGCAAGCTGCTGACCGTCATCACCAAGAGCAATGCGCAGCGCCACGCCATGGTGATGTGGGACGAGATCGCACTGGAAGTCTCGCGCGATTTCCCGGATGTCCGGTGGGACAAGGAAATCGTGGATGCGGCGACGGCGCGCATGGTCAATCGGCCATCGACGCTGGACACCATCGTGGCGACCAACCTGCACGCCGACATCCTGAGCGATCTGGCGGCAGCGCTGGCGGGCAGCCTGGGCATCGCACCGACGGGCAACATCGATCCCGAACGCCGTTACCCCTCGATGTTCGAGCCGATTCATGGCTCAGCCTTCGACATCATGGGCAAGGGACTGGCCAATCCGGTCGGTACTTTCTGGTCGGTGGTCATGCTGCTCGAACATCTCGGCGAACAGGAAGCCGCAGACCGCGTCATGCGCGCCATCGAAAGCGTCACGGCCACGCCTACGCTGCACACCGGCGACCTGGGCGGCAAGGCCTCGACCGCTCAAGTGACTCAGGCGGTGTGCGAGTACTTGAGTGCCGGCATCTCGTTGAAAGCGGCTTGATCCGAGGTTCGCACGGCAA
Source organism: Comamonas sp. BIGb0124 (assembly GCF_003752175.1). Lineage (GTDB taxonomy): Bacteria > Pseudomonadota > Gammaproteobacteria > Burkholderiales > Burkholderiaceae_C > Comamonas_F. The sequence goes on from NZ_RJVF01000008.1 coordinate 200,726, forward strand.
GCGTGCCGGTTCCATTCAGGCATGGACATGATTGAACAAAAAACACCCGCAGGGTCGACTCCCGAGCCCCGGGATCTGCTGCGCGACATGTTCGATGCGGCGATCGCGCAAGCTCAGCCGAGCCGGCAGATTCCCTTGAATCTTCCGCCGCCGCCGTCGGGCCGGCTGATCGTCATCGGGGCCGGCAAGGCGTCGGCCGCCATGGCGTGCGCATTCGAGACGGCATGGCCGGGGCCGTTGAGCGGGCTGGTGGTGACTCGTCATGGTTATGCCGTGGCCTGTGAACGCATCGAGATCGTCGAGGCGGCGCACCCGGTGCCCGATGCCTGCGGAGCCGAGGCCGCCCGGCGCATGATGGCCATGGTCGAGGGTCTGGGGCCGGACGACCTGGTCGTCTGCCTGATCTCGGGCGGCGGCTCGTCGCTGCTGCCCCTGCCCTTGCCGGGCATGACGCTGGAAGACGAACAGGACATCGCCCGCCAGTTGCTGCGCAGCGGGGCCGGCATCCAGGAGATGAATGTGGTTCGCCGGCACCTGTCCGGCATCAAGGGGGGCCGGCTGGCGGCCGCCTGCCATCCGGCGCGGGTCTTCAATCTCGTCCTTTCGGACGTGCCGGGCGATCGCCCTTGCGACATCGCCTCCGGTCCCACCGTGGCCGACCCGAGCACCTGCGCCGAGGCCCTCGATGTGCTTCGGCGTTATGCGATCGAAGTCGGCGCCCCGGTGCTGGATGCCCTGCAAAGCGGCCGCGCGGAAACCCTCAAGCCCGGCGACCCGCGCTTGCCCCGCATCGAGACCCGGCTGATCGCCACGCCGCAGGCATCGCTCGAAGCCGCGGCCCGGGTCGCGCGCGCGGCCGGCCTGCCCGCTCACATTCTGGGCGACTCCATCGAGGGTGAGGCGCGCACGGTGGGCCAGGTGCATGCCGGGCTGGCGCTGCAGGTCAGGCAGCACCGGCAGCCGTTTGTGCCGCCCTGCGTGCTGATCTCGGGCGGCGAGACCACGGTGACGGTGCGAGGCACCGGACGCGGTGGGCGCAACGTCGAATTCCTGTTGGCCCTGGCCATCGCGCTGCGCGACGTGTCCGCGGTCCACGCCCTTGCGGCCGACACCGACGGGGTCGACGGGCAGGAAGAGATCGCCGGCGCTTTCATCGGGCCGGACACGCTGCCGCGCGCAGAGCGACTGGGCCTGCGGGCGCGTGACCATCTGGACGACAACGATGGCCATGGCTTTTTCGAGGCGCTCGGCGACGCCGTCGTCACCGGGCCCACCTTGACCAATGTGAATGACTTCCGAGCCATTCTGATTCTTTGAGCGGGTTCGACCGCTTAGCCAGGAAAGACCCCCATGAACCGCTGCAAACAAGCCAAGATCGTTGCGACACTGGGACCGGCCACGTCGGACAAGGCGCTTGTGAGAGCCCTGGTCGAGGCTGGAGCCAATGTGTTCCGACTGAACTTCAGCCACGGCAGTCACGCCGATCATCGGCGCCGGCACGCCATGATCCGTGAACTCGAAGCGGAGACGGGCCGGCCGATCGGCGTGCTGCTCGATCTGCAGGGGCCCAAGCTGCGTGTCGGGACCTTCTCTGCCGGACGCATCGATCTGCGGCAAGGCCAGTCCTTCCGCCTGGACATGGATCGCGAGCGCCCCGGCGACGAGAGCCGTGTCTCGCTGCCGCATCCCGAGATCTTCAACGCACTGCAAACCGGCACCGACCTGTTGCTCGACGACGGCAAACTGCGGTTGCGTGTGCTGCGGCACGGCGCCGGTTTTGCCGACACCGAAGTGCTCGTCGGCGGTGTGCTGAGCGACCGCAAGGGGGTCAATGTGCCGGGTGTCGTGCTGCCGATTTCGGCGCTCACCGCCAAGGACAGGGAGGACCTGCTGTTCGGTCTGCAACTGGGTGTGGACTGGGTGGCTCTCTCCTTTGTGCAGCGCGCAGCGGACATCACCGAAGTCCGCGAACTGGTCGGCGACCGGGCGGGCATCGTGGCCAAGCTCGAGAAGCCGGCGGCCATCGAGGCGCTCGATGCCATCGTCGCCGAGACCGATGCGGTCATGGTGGCGCGCGGCGACCTCGGCGTGGAGCTCCCGGCCGAGCAGATTCCGGTGATTCAGCGCCGCATCGTCAGGGCTTGCCGGCAACTCGGGCGCCCTGTGATCGTCGCGACTCAGATGCTGGAATCGATGGTCGCGTCCCCGGTGCCGACACGGGCGGAAGCATCCGATGTCGCAACCGCGATCTACGAGGGGGCCGATGCCGTGATGCTGTCCGCTGAATCCGCATCCGGCAAATACCCGCTGGAAGCCGTGCAGATCATGCGCAAGATCATCTTGCATTGCGAATCCGACCCGAGCTACCGCGACGGCATCGAGGCGAACGGTTCGGTCTCCCAGGCCGTGGCCGCGGATGCCATCGGACTGGCGATGCGCCATGTCATCTCGCTGCTGGGCGCGCCCGCGACCGTGGCGTTCACGACTTCCGGCTACTCCGCGATCCGCATGGCCAGGGAACGCCCCAGGGCACCCATCGTCGGCATCACGCCCTTGTCGGCCACCGCACGCCGGCTCTGCCTGGTCTGGGGCGTGCATCCGGTGGTGAGCCCCAACTTGAAAGACAGCTCGAGCGTCGACGAGATGACCGAAGTCGCCGAACGCACGGTCCAAGCGCAAGGCTTTGCGCAGGCGGGGCAGAACATCGTGATCTCGGCGGGCATGCCGTTCGCCGTGCCGGGAACCACCAACCTCCTGAAGATCGCCGTCGTCAGAAGTCGTGTGGCGTGAGCGAACGGGCGATCGAGCCTGCGACGCCAAGATCGTTCCGGTCCGATGTGTGACTGCATCGAACCGGCTACCGGTACCGGCGAGGGCCGGACAGCAAAAAAGAATGCGCCCCCGCGCAGATGGAGACAAACATGACATTCAACAGTCAACTCGGTCGGTTCACCTTCGTGGCATTGACTTCCGTCGCCGCACTCGGTGCGATGCAGAGCCAGGCGCTGGCCCAGTCGAACTGGCCGAACAGACCCGTGACGCTGGTGGTCCCCTTCCCGCCCGGCGGCACCACCGATGTGCTGGCCCGCACGCTGGCCGAACGTCTGTCCGGAAAGCTCGGGCAGCCGGTGATCGTCGAAAACCGACCTGGCGCAGGAGCGACCATCGGTGCCGAGTATGTGGCCAAGGGGCCGGCCGACGGCCACGTCCTGCTGATCGGCGCCGTGCACCACACGATTGCGCCCAGTGTGTACAAAAGACTGGGCTACGACTTCCAGAAGGACTTCCAGCCCATCACCACCCTTGCGATGGTCCCGAACGTGCTGGTGATCAATGCCGCAAAGACGCCGGTCGACAACGTCGCACAGTTGGTCGGTTATGTGCAGAAGAATCCCAACCAGGCCACCTACGGCTCGAACGGGAACGGCACCGCTCAGCACATGATCGGCACCGAGTTCCAGGCCATGACGGGCACGACCCTGATTCATGTTCCCTACAAAGGCAGCGGCCCCTTGGCGACGGACCTGCTGGGCGGCCAGATCCTGATGTCGTTCGACACCCTCACGCCGGTTCTGCCCCAGATCCAGGCCGGCAAGCTCAAGGCACTGGCGGTGACCACCGCCGAACGCTCCAAGGCGCTTCCGGATGTACCGACCCTGGCGGAGTCGGGATTGCCGGGGTTCAACATCGGGACGTGGTTCGGCGTGCTGGCTCCGGCGGCGACGCCCAACGAGGTGGTCGGCCGGTTGAGCCGCGACATGGTGGAGATCATCAAGTCGCCCGACTTCGTCAAACGCATGGACGAAATCGGCGCACAACCCGTCGGCAACACGCGAGAAGAAATGAAGCAGCAGATCGCAGAAGAGACGGCCAAGTTTGCCGAGCTGGTCAAGAAGGGCAAGATCACGATCGATTGAGACATTTCTTCAGCCCGCCCCGCACGCCGGGGCACTTGGCTGGGTGGGCGAGAAAACCGTCGGTGGGTTGAGAATCCTCAATCGCCCGGCTTGAAGCCCACGCGCCGGCTCAGTTCTCGCCAGTGATGCAGTTCGCTGGCCAGGTTCATGCGCTCGGCAGCAGCCGTCACACTGCCCTGCTCTGCCGTGGCGATCAGCAGGCGGATGGAAGTCAGATCAAAACGAATGCGCTGGAGGTCGTGGAGTTTGCTCATGGCAGGTGTCGAACCGGGGAAAAACCGGTTGGTTCGGCGCAAGATGATCGCGCGTGATGTCGGCGATCGTGTTCGCGCCCATCAGGATCATGTTGCGCCGCAGTTCGTTGCGCAGCAGGTCGATGACCGATGCAACGCCGGCCTCGCCGCCGCTGGCCAGGCCGTAGGCCATCGGGCGTCCCAGAAAGACCCCTCGGGCGCCCAGGGCCAGCGCCTTGACGATGTCCGAAGCCCGTCGAAAGCCGCCGTCGACGAACACCGGGATGCGGTCTGCCACGGCATCCAGGATGGGGTGAAGGGCAGAGATCGACGACACCGCGCCGTCCAGCTGGCGTCCCCCGTGGTTGGAGACGATCAGCCCGTCGGCACCGTGCGCGAGCGCCATGCGGGCATCGGCCGGATGAAGGACACCCTTGATCAGCAGCGGCCCGTCCCACAGCGCGCGCACCCATTGCAGGCTTTGCCAGTCGAGACTGCGGTCCATCTCCCGCGACAGCAGCATGGCCTGGGTCTGGGCGGACGGCTTTTCATCGCCGTCGACGAGATTGGCGAACTGGGGCGAGCCGCCCTTGGCCAGGCGCCACAGCCAGCCCGGACGCTGCAGCACGTCGAGCGCAAGGCGAGACGTCGGCTTGAACGGCACCTTGAACTGGTTGCGGACGTCCCGTTCCCGCGCCCCGCTCACCGGCACATCCACGGTCAGCACCAGGGCACCGAAGCCCTGCGCCCGGGCTCGCCGGACCACCTGCTCGGCGATGCTGCGCTGAGACATCACGTACAGCTGCAGCCACTGCAGGGGGTTGCCGGCCGGGAGCGTTTCGATGCGCGAGTTGGAGGCCGTGGACAGGACATGCGGAATGCCCGCCCCCCGCGCGGCACGCGACATCATCACATCGCCGTCCGGTCTGAACAGGCCGCAGAGACCGATCGGCGCAATCGCATAGGGCATGGCCCATGTCTGCCCGAAGACCTCGATGGATGTATCGATGTCGCGGGTGTCCCGGAGGCAGCGTGTGGTCAGGCGCAGCGCTTCGAGGTCGGCTCGATTCGCGTGGAGCGTGGATTCGCCCTCGGCGCCGCCTTCGAGGTAGTCGAACACGAACTTCGGCAGGCTGCGCCGGGCATGGCTGCGGTAGTCTTCTACGTTGAGTCGGACGGACACGTCTTTTCCTTGTGTTGATCGGCTTCGGCGGCCGGCGGTCAGTCGAGGCTGATCTGACGTTCGCGGATCAGCGAAGGCCAGTACCGCGCCTGCTTGTTCCAGTAGTCCTTCATGGCTGCGGCATCCGACGGCGTGGGCTCGACACCCAGCTCGAGCATCTTGCTGCGGACCTCGGGGTTGCCGATGGCCAACTGCAGCTCCCTGCCGAGTCTTTCGACAATCGCGGGCGGCGTGCCGCTGGCGACCACCATGCCCTGCCAGGCGGCGGCTTCGACATCGGTGATGCCCAGCTCGATCAAGGTCGGCACATCGGGCAGCGACGGCATGCGTTGCGCCGAGAACGCGGCCAGCACCTTCAGGCGGCCCGCCTTGATCATGGGATTGGCGGTTGCGGTGTCGATGGCGATGAGTGGCACATGCCCGCTGACGACGTCCTGCATGGCGGGAGCCCCGCCTTTGTAGGGTGCATGGTTGATGTCCAGGCCCGCGCGCTGCTTGAGCATCTCCATCGCCAGGTGATGCGGGCTGCCGATGCCCGACGATGCGTAGCTGTACTTGCCCGGGGCTTTCTTGATGGCTTCGATGGCATCCTGCACCGTGGAGAAGCCGGAGGTCGGATAGGTGGCCAGCACGAGCGGGAAACGCGCGGTCAGTCCCACCGGAACAAAATCCTTGACCGGGTCGTAAGAGAGCTTCTTGAACAGAACCGTATTGAAGATCAAGGTTCCGTTGTCTGCACTGAACAGGGTGTAGCCATCGGCGGGCGAACGGATCACGTTCTCGGAGGCGATCACCGAGGCACCGCCGGGCCGGTTGTCGATGACGACGTTCTGGCCGAGCTGAGCCGAAAGCTGGGTGGCGATCATCCGGGCCATGGCGTCCGATCCGCCGCCGGCCGCGGTCGCGATCACCCAGCGCAGGGGTTTGGACGGGTAGGTGTCGGCGGCTTGGGCCGCCGAGAACGCAGCGGCGAAACTGCCGATGGCAAAGGCGCAGGCGAGCCGGCGCGAAATCCTGCTGGACATGGACTTGTCTCCTCATTGTTGGTCTTCACCGTGCGTCTGTGCGCAACGGTGGAGGCAGTATGGGGAGGCGGTCTCCATTAGGCTAGATCATTTCGCCGATAAGCAATATGCGGTGATCTAATGGTGAATGGCGTCCATGGACCGGCCGCCGCTTCGGCGTCGACCCCCTCCACGCCGCCCGGCTGTCAGCTCGGCTGCAGCGATCCGGCCCCTGGGGCGTCGGCATCGGGACCGGCTTCGCAGCGGACGGCGAGGCATCTCGTCAGGCTGCGCAGCCGCTCGGGGCAGACATGGAGCAGCCAGTGCGGCACGTCGGCTGCCGGAACGGGACGCGAGAACAGGTAACCCTGGATGCGGTCGATGCCGCAGCCCACGACCGTCCGCAGTTCATCCTCGGTTTCGACGCCTTCCACGATGACCGGCAGCTCCAGTTCACGGGCCATGGCGGCCACATGCCGGAGCAGGGTCTGCCGCCGCCTGTCGTGGGTCACGCCGCGCAGCATCAGCCGATCGCACTTGATGCCCGCCAGCGTCAGGTTGGCCAATACGCCCAGCGACGAATAACCGGCCCCGAAGTCGTCCATGATCACCTGCACACCCACCCGGTGCAGCTCGCGGACGCACTCGGCCATGTGCCGGCCGCTGGCCGTGATGGCATGTTCGGTCAATTCCAGCCTGACCTTCTGAGGGGGCAGTCGACGGCGTGCGATTTCGGCTGTCACCCAGCCGGCGAAGCCCTCGCCCATCAGCGTCACGGGGGAGACGTTCACGTTGATGGCCGGCGAATGGCCACGGCCTTGCCAGTCTCGGGCGTGATCCAGCGCATTGAGCAGGATGAGGCGGTCCACCTGTTCGGTCCGGCCGCGCAACTCGCAGACCAGGAAGAACTGCTCGGGGTTGATCGGGCCCAGACGCGGGTGTTCGAGTCGAAGCAACGCCTCCATGTGCACCGAACCACCGCGCAAGTCGGCGATGGGCTGGAAATGCAGTGCAAGGCACTCCGGCCTGGCCATTTCATGCAGATGATCCGCGATCAGGGCCAGCCGGCCGTCGGCGTGCACGGCTGCCGAGTCTCCGCTCGATCGGATCATCGACAGTCCGCGATGGACGAGGCTCTGGCGTCTGCGATCGGACCGGATGTTGACGACCTGTTCGATGGTCACGATGCAGGCGAAGAAGCAGACCACCAGCATGACCGACGCATCGTCCATGGGCAAAGGGGCAACCGCGCCTGTGTCTGCGGGATGCCCGAAAGAATGGGACAGCAGCCACTGCGCCGCCACGATGACGGCGCCGCAGGCGATCCACTCGGGCGTGGTGTTGGCATGAGGCGATCGATTCGCCTGCAGGCGAATACGCTGGTACCGCCACGCCCGCAGGACGACGAGGCCGGTCAACAAAACGAACGCAAGGCCGAAGGGCAGCAGCCTGATCTCGGTGCCGACCAGGAAGTAGCTCGTGGCCAGCAGGGTATGGGCCAGCATTGCGCCCGCGGCCATTCCGGTGCTCGCGAGAACGATATGACCCCAACGGGTGCGTCTCAGAAGAACGGGCACCGTCAGCCTGCAGCTGAGCATCATCACGACCAGCGCCGAAAGAGCGGGCAGCAGTTTCCACTCGTGCACGGGGGTATCGGTGCTCAGCGCGTAGGTCGCCATGTCCAGCGCCCAGAAGATGCAACCCATGCCCATCGATGCGAAGGACTCGAAGACCTTGCGGCTGGCGTGATCGACCGACAGCGCGACGTATTCCGCCAGGCGCTGCGAACCGTAGACCGCCAGGGAGGCTGCGCCCCAGAATGCCGCGAGTTGCCAAAGCGGCGGCTCGCCAGCGGACAACGCCCATGGGGCGAAGGCCGCCATGACGTCGAATTCCACAACGAACGTTGGCAGCAGCAGATCGAGTTCCATGTCAGTGAGGTTGCGGACTTCCACACTGCGAAACGTCGAGTGCGTTGGGGCGTCGTCCGACGTGAAGTTCAGTGTACACGGGCCTTCTTTGCACACCGCATAGTCGACATGCAAGGTCCGGTTCCAGGTGACTCAGAATCCACACATGACGCACGGATATAAATATCGATAATGCAAATCAAATACATTTGCACATTCGCCGTTCACCAAGCACAAGACATCCGTCATGGCCGTCACCCTGGATTCAGCCGCTGCGCAGTGGCAAGTCGACACGCTTTACCGCGAGCATCATGCGTGGATCAAGAGCTGGCTGCGCAAGCGGATCGGCAACTCGAGCGATGCGGCGGATCTCGCGCAAGATGTGTTCATGCGCGTGCTCTTGCGCCAGGGCAGCCTGACGCAGACCACGCTGCGCGAGCCCAAGAACTTTCTGGTCACGGTGGCCAAGGGACTGGTGGTCGACCAATACCGCCGGCGGGCGATCGAGGAGGCCTATCTGGCCGAGCTGGCGGTGCAGCCCGAGGCCTTTGCGCCCTCCCCCGAGCATCGGCTGGCCATCATCCAGACCTTGTGTGAGCTCGATGCGATGCTGGATCAACTGTCGGCGAAGGCGAAGACCGCGTTTCTGCTGGCCCAGGTCGATGGGCTCACCGGCCTGGAGATCGCAGCCCGGCTGGGCGTGTCGGATCGCATGGTCCGAAAATACCTGACCCAGGCCATGTACCAGTGCCTGCAGTTCGAGCTGCGGCAGCAGGCGCTCGACGCCCGGGCATGAGTGCACCTGCGGCAAAGGCCCGGCAGACCGACGTCCTGCTGGAGGCCTCCGAATGGTTTGCGGTCCTGCACTCCGGTCATGTCGCTGTAGCCGACCGGCAGCGCTGGAACGATTGGCTCGGCGAGCCCGGCAGTCCCCAGCGGCAGGCCTGGGCTCAGGTCGAGCGCATCGGACAACGGTTCGGCACGATCGATGACGGGGCGGCGCGTTCGACTCTGCAGCGCCGTGCCGGTACGGCCTCCGGCTCGCGCCGCCATGCGCTGAGGGCGCTGTCGGTGATCGGCAGCACTGGCTTGCTGGCCTGGAGCGGCAGCCAGACCGGCGTCTGGGAAAACTGGCGTGCCGACTGCGCGACCGCGACCGGAGAAATCCGCGAGCTGACGCTGGACGACGGCACCCGTCTCTGGCTGGACACCCACAGTGCGGTGAAGGTGGCGTTCACCGACCGGTTGCGCCGCATCGTTCTGCTGCGTGGGGACATCCTCGTCACGACCGCCGGTGCGCTGCCCGGCCGGGCCAAGGACACGCGTCCCCTCGTCGTCGATGGCGACCATGGGCGCATGCGGGCATTGGGCACGCGGTTTTCGGTGCGCCAGCGCAGTCTGGATACGCTGCTGGCGGTTTTCGACGGAGCCGTGGAGGTCAGCCCGGCGCAAGGCAATGCCAGCCGCATCGTGAGCGCCGGCGAGCAGGTCGTGTTCACGGCAGACGGCATCGGCCACAGCCAGACCGCCGATCTGGCCCGGCAGGCGTGGTCGCAGGGCTTGCTGGTGGCCGCCGATATGCCGCTGGCGACGTTCATCGCCGAGCTCGCACGGTATCGGCCAGGGCATCTGGCGTGTGACGACGGCGTGGCCGGGTTGCGTTTGACGGGGGTGTACCCACTCAGGGACACCGAGCAGGCGCTGGCGGCGGTGGCCCTGGCCCTGCCCGTGCGCATTCGGCATCGCACCCGCTGGTGGGTCACGGTCGAGGCTGCGTAGCCCACTCAAAGAATAAAAAAATTCCGGATATCGGTTCCGCAGGTTCCGTTTTGACGGGACTCGTTCGGCTCATCCCTTGAGAACCAGGAGTTTGTCCTGGCGAAACCAGTCCGGGGTGGCCTGCCCTCCCCGGCAAAGAGGGAACATTCATGTCGCGACGTGCGAAGCGCCACGCTCATCCAGATCCAGCCGCCTGGCCCTCGCCGGGTGTCGGTCCCCGGGGAGGCGGGTTCACTTTAGGCAGCCTGGCCTGGGCCGCCTTTCTTGTCGTCTCGGCGCTCGCCGGCACGCAGCCGGTCCACGCACAGCCGCAGGCCACGCCCGCAGCGAGTGCCGCAGCCCGTGACTACGACCTGCCCGACGGCCCGCTCGATGCGACGCTGGGCCGGTTCGCCGCGGAATCCGGCGTGCTGCTGTCGGCCGACGCTGCGCTCACACGGGGCAAGCATGCGCCTGCACTGAAGGGCCGATTCGATGTCGAGAGCGGGTTTGCCGCTTTGTTGGCCAGCCACGGTCTGCAGGCGGTGCGCAGCGACTCGGGCGTGTTCCTGTTGCGCGCCCTGCCCCCTGGGCCCGGCCGTTCCGTACGGGAGATCCGGCTCGGCACGCTGACGGTGACGGCCCGGCCCGATCCGGTCGGCGAGATGTACGAGACGCCGGCTTCGGTAGCGGTCGTGACCCAGGAAGAGATTGCCCGCCTGCCGCCCCGCAATGCCAGCGACGTGCTGCGTGACGTGAGCGGTGTCTACACCTCGCAGGGTCGCAGCGACCCCGGGCTGGCGGTCAACATCCGGGGCCTGCAGGATTTTGGCCGGGTCAACGTGATGATCGACGGCGCGCGCCAGAACTTCCAGTTCAGCGGGCATGGTGCCAACGGCAAGGTGTATGTCGATCCGGCCCTGATCGGCGGCGTCAATGTCCAGAAAGGCCCGACTTCGACCGTCGGTGGCGCGGGCATGATCGCCGGTCTGGTGAACTTCCGCACGCTCGAGATCGACGACGTGGTGGCCGCCGGCGCCACCCGCGGCGGTCAGATCACCGGCTCGACGGGCAGCAACGGATACCACTTCTCGGGAAGCACCTCCGTCGGCCTGCGGGCCAGCGACCAGGTCGATCTGGTGGCGGCGATCAGCCGCAAGCACGTCGGCGCATTCAAGCTCGGCACCCACGGTGCAAGCGAACAGTCCGATGAATCCAATCGGGTGGGATGGACCACGCGCAGCACCGGGCAGGACCAGTGGTCGGGCCTGTTCAAGACCCGCTGGCAGCTCGCCCCGGGGCATCAGCTCAAGCTGGGTTATCTGGGCCTGAACGCCGATTTCAGCAACGGCGGGGGCGGCAACACCACCGACGCGACGTCCGAGATGAGCACCAGCGCGAGCCAGCGCTTCAAGGTGCACGCCGACACCCTCACGCTGGGCTACGAATGGCGGCCCGCCTCGGACTGGCTCGCGGTGGATGCCAGCCTTTACTACAACCGCACCAGGAGACGCGAGGCGCGCGAGAACTACTACGCCGATGCCGACGGCGGCCAGGGCGCCTTCAGTGTGGCGTACCAGACCGAGACGGTCGGCGGCAGCGTGCAGAACATCGCGCGCCTGCCCGGCCGCTGGTTCGACACGATCTGGGTCGCCGGCGGCGAGTTCTTCCACGATTGGACGGATCCCACGTTCCAGCGCAACGCCGACAGCACGTACGAAGACCATTGGTTCACCGGGGCGACACCCCAAGGCAAACGAACGGTGGCCAGCGGGTTCTCCGAGCTGACGCTGGATTACAGGGACACGGTGCAACTGATCGGCGGCCTGCGGTACGACTGGTACACGCTGAGCGGCGGCGGCGACATGTATGTCGGCGCTGTCCGCAACCCGGGCGGCGTTCGTCCGCCGGTCACGAACATCTTCACGAATTTCGATGTGGACCGGCACGCCAGCGCCTTCTCGCCCAAGCTCACCCTGGCCTACAAGCCGGTGCGGCAGCTTCAGCTCTATACCTCGTACGGCAAAGGCATGCGGCCGCCGGCCATCAGCGAATCGCTGATGTACGGCATGCATTCGGGCAACATGTTCCCGTATTTTCCGGCGCCGAACCTGAAGGAAGAACGTTCGACGAACTGGGAGGTCGGTGCCAACGTCAACTTCGACGATGTGCTGAAGCATGGCGATCGGCTGCGCATCAAGACGGCCTGGTTCGACAACCGCGTCCAGAACTACATCACCAGCGCGGCCATCATGATGCCGACCGCGACGACCTCGTGCTCGGGCATTCTGTGCCCGTCCGGTCACGTGAACCTGCTGGACCCCGCCCGCTTCCAGGGGCTCGAGTTCGACCTGGATTACGACGCGGGCCCTGTGTTCGGCAAATTCAATGCCACGCGTGTGCAGGCCGACATGGGCGCCCGCCGCTACGACCCGTTCCCGCTGGGCAGTTGGGTCGGTTACCCGGCCACCGACATGGGCTCGGGCAGCCAGAACGGTGCGGTCGGCATGGACGGCCTGTTCTATTCGGGGCCGCCGAAACTCAAGCTGTCGCTCAGCGGCGGAGTCCGGCTGTTCGAGCGCAAGCTGGAGCTGGGTGCCCGCATGCGCATCGAAAAGCCTTCCGGGCAGGAAACCTTCGCCCTTCATGCGCCGGCCCGGCGCATACAGACCTACGACCTCTGGGCCGCCTGGCAGGTCAACCCGTCGCTCCTGCTTCGCCTGGCGATCGACAACGTGACCGATCGCAACTACCTCGAGCTCGCAGGCACGGGCGGCAGCTACACCTACGGGCCCGGCCGCACCGCGATCGCGACTGCGCAGTGGCGCTTCTGATCCCCTTATCGAACACGCTATGACACGCCTGACCTCACTCTCGCTTGCCGCACGCCTGGCTGCGCTCTCGCTGGCCGCCACGGCGCTTTTGCCGATTCCTGCCGTCGCCCAGGACCTGGGCGTCCTGAGCCGCATCACGTCCTTTCAGTACTTCGGCCCCGATGTCGACGGCGGTGGCGGTGCCATGCAGGGCTGGCCCGGCGTGCAGCGCCCCACCGGCGTTCCGCTGGACATCGACGGCCTCAACGGACGGTTTCTGTATGTCCCGGTCGAAGGATCCATCCGCGAATACAACTGCCCCACCGGCGTCGTGAACGATTGCGCGGGTGCCGGTCCTGCGCTGGCACGGGTCGCGCCGGTGGCCTCTCACTACGAGCGGATCTTCACCCAGAAAGACCTGTTCGATGTCTACCGCAACGCCGGCGGCGGCACGGTCGGCGCCCTGGTCGAACGCGCCAACGGCGACATGGTGGGGGCGCTCTCTCCCTCGGCCACGGGCGCCCGCCATGCAGACGGCAGCTACAGCTACGGTCCGGCTGCAGAAGGCTTGATGGGCAAGGGCGTGCTCTATCGCACCGATTTCGACGGTGCGAAAGCCTCGGTCATCGAATCCACCCGGGGCGTGGTGGCCTATCCGCTGGGACCGCTGGTGGCCGCGAGCGATGGCTCGGTCTACGGTCTCGACACCGGGCCCGGTCGCAACGGCCGGCTGTTCAGGTTGGATGCGCAGGACCGATTCACCGTGGTCCACGAATTTGCGGCGGCACCCAACGGCGGCAAACAGATTCCCGCCGGACTGATCCTGGCATCGGACGGCTGGCTTTACGGCGTGACGTCGTATTGGCGCGGCTACCCGGGCATGGCGGGAGCCAGCACGCGCGCCGATACCCCGACCGGCACCATGTACCGGATCGATCCGGCGACTCCCGCCAGCTTCGAGGTGCTTCATACCTTCACGCTGGAACACGGCGAGATTCTCGCCACCGATGTGTACACCGGATTCCCGTACACCGCCGGTTATGTGCCCGACCGCAGCTGGCTGGTCGAAGGCGGCGATGGCTGGCTGTACGGCACCACGTCGGTCGGAAGCTGCGCGACAGCGCTGGCCGACGGCGCGGTCAATGCCACCAGCGGTCCGACGGCGCAGAATCCCATCTGCGGCAACCGCTACGACTGGGCCAGCAATTATGCGATCGCCGCCTATCCGCACTACGACGTCAGCTGGAACGTTCACGGCACCGTCTACCGCATCCGCAAGGATGGCCAGGGCGAGATGCAGATCCTGCATCGCTTCGGCGGCGACGACGGATCGACGCCTTCGGGACCACTGGCCTTGGCAGCGGATGGCGCCATCTATGGCACGACGGCCAGCGGCGGCAGCCATCGCAGCTATTTCTCCGCCAAACGCACGACCGACACCGATCGCCCGTTCGGCACCACCTGCACGCCCGTGCGTGAGGCGGCCGGCCAATGCGAGCAGCTCAACAGCGACGGCGTGCTTTACCGCATACGTCCCGGCCAGATCGATGTGGCGATCGACGGCACGGTCCGCAACGGCGGCTTCGAGCTCGTTCGAAGTTTCGAGAAATCGGTCACCGGCAAGACGCCGATCGGCGTGCGGTCGGGCAGCGACGGGCGCGTTTTCGGCACCACCCTGTATGGAGGCGGACCCTGGACCAGCAGCCAGAGCGTCGAGTACCAGGACAACCGCTACGGAACGATCTTTGTCTACGGCCCGCCGGCCGGCGCCAGCGTCACGCTGACGGTCACGCCGGCCGAGACCACGGCCGGCAGCCGGGTGCTGCTGACCTGGACGTCTTCGCAGGCCGAGAACTGCCAGGCGAGCTCGCTGCAGAACGACTGGACCGGAGCGCAGGACGCACAGGGCACACACGAGTTCCGTCCCGCAAGCGGTGTCTACAACTACACGCTGACCTGCACGGACAGCACGACGGGTTACCGGATCGCGTCGGCCACCCAGACCTTGCGTGTGGACGCCCCCAGCACCGGCTCGGACGGCAACAGCATCAGCTACGGAAACGGCGGTGGTGCCTCCGGGCCCGTCGTGCTGGGCCTGCTGGGTTTCGTGGCCTGGATGCGCCGGCGTGGCCGCAAGTGACGGCGCCCGTCTCCTCTCACCCTCCTTCTCTTGTCTTTCAGGAAATGACCATGCACTCTTTTCATGACGTGTCGCGCCTGCGCGCAGGGGCGCTGCTGTTGGCCGGGCTCGGCCTGGTCGCCGGCGCATCCATCGGCCATGCCCAGGATCTGACGGTGACACCGCTGGTGTCGCTGACCGGCGCCAGCGGTGCCGCTCCAGGCAGCCGGCCGTTCTTGCCGCCTGTCTGGGTCGAATCGCAGAACCGGATCTACGGAACGACGCGTACGGGCGCAGCGACTGCCAGTTCCGACCTGACCCACGGCGTGGCCTACGGCCTCGACCCTTCGGATGCCGCGTCGTCGTACACCGCCTCGCCGCTGGGCGAGTCGATCGGATTCAGCATCAGCACACTGGCCTTGCTGAAGGACGGCCGACTGCTGGGTGCGACATCCCATGGCATTCCCGCGTCGGGTTACATCCCGCTGGGCGGCTTCTTCACGCTGACGAATGGCTTGGTCCAATCCGAGACGATCACCGCGTCTGTCGACATCGGCAAGCCGCGCGGCGCGATGGCCGTCGACGGCCAAGGCAATGCCTATGTCGGCAGCACGACCTTGCTGGCGCGCAAGGCCGACGGCAGTTACAGGCAACTGTTCGATTTCAATACGGCCATCGAAACAACCGGTGGAGCCCGTGTCTATACCAAGGGCGCGGTTCCGGGGATTCTGGTCTGGAGCGAACAGGATCAGGCACTTTATGGCATGTCCTACTTCATGTCGGACGCTAAAGCTACCTATCCAGGTGTACCTGCAACGGATAAGGCAGCGGGGTCGCTCATCAAAATCTCTGCTCCAGCCTTGCAGAAAAATGCGCTGGTGGCCGATGACATCGAGGTGCTTCATTTCTTTGCGCTGAGCCGCGACGGTACGCCCAGTATGGGTGACGGCGTCCAGAGCGGTCTGATCGAAGATGGCGAGTGGCTCTACGGCACGCTGACGGAGGACTCGGCGAAAAGCCAGGGCCGTGTCTGGCGCATGCGCAAGAGCGATCCGTCCTCGTTTGCCATCGCGGCAGATTTTGCAGTCGATCTGACGGCACCGCGCGAGAACGAAACGACAGGTGTCCCGGCGAAGCCCAATGGCCCGCTGGTGCGCGCCGCCGACGGTCACATCTACGGCGTCAGCCGCCGGGACAGCCGGCAGGTGGCATACAACGCCTCGGGCAAGCTCGAGCCGGTTGCAGGCGGCACGCTGTATCGCATCGTCGTGGGCCAGGCGAACGACCGCAGCGACGATCGGCTGGAGGTCGTGCACTATTTCGACGCCCCGACGGGCGCGTCTCCGGTGGGATTGTCGGCAGGTCCCGTCGTCGAAGGCCGTCAACTGCTCTACGGCGCGACCGAATACGGCGGCTCGCCGGCCGACGTCTGCTACAAGGCGACAGCAACGGCCACCCGCGGCGTCAGCACATGTACGGGCCACGG
This sequence comes from Comamonas sp. BIGb0124, assembly GCF_003752175.1. Taxonomy (GTDB): domain Bacteria; phylum Pseudomonadota; class Gammaproteobacteria; order Burkholderiales; family Burkholderiaceae_C; genus Comamonas_F. The sequence continues at coordinate 217,149 of NZ_RJVF01000008.1, forward strand.
ATCGGTCTTCCAGGCCAGCGTCGGCCTGCCGACCGTCGGCATCGCGGACTTCCTCGTCAACGGCCATGCCAGCGCGACCGTCGCCGCCAACAGCAAGGTGACATTGACCTGGAGCAGCACCCACGCAACGACATGCGCGGCCGACGGCGACTGGGCCGGCGCCAAGCTGGCCGAGGGCAGCGAGGAGATCGGCCCGCTCGCCACCGGAACGCACACCTTCAAATTGGCCTGTACCGGCGAGTCGGGCGTCCAGAGCGAAGAGCGGTCGGTGGTCGTCACGGTGGAGTCGGATCAGGGCTCGGGCAATGGCGGGAACAACGGCGGAAGCGACGGTGAATCGGGCGCCGGCGGCGACTCGGGTTCGTCGGGCGGCGGCGGGGCGTTGTCCGGCGCGCTGCTCCTGCCCTTCATCGCCACGGTGCTGATCCGTCGCCGCAAGCGGGGCTGAACGCCCACCCGACCCGGAGCGCCTGCCGGCAACGAGGCGCTCCGCCATTCCTTCTTTCAACCACGCCACGGATTCCCCCGATGACCGATACCCTCCTGTCTTCCCGCCTCAGGGCCGAAACACGCGACTGGCACGACCGCATGGAGACGCTGATGCAGCGTGCCGATGTGTTTGCCAGCCGCCTGAACTATGGCCGTTTCACGACCGCGCAATACCTGTTCCAGCAGGATGTCGAGGCCTTCTTCGACGATCCGCGTCTGCAGCAGGCCGTGCCCGATCTTCAGGTCCGTGGCCGGCTGGAAGCCGCCCGGCAGGATCTGCTCGATCTCGAGCAGCCCGTTCCGCCGCAACTGCCGCAGACCCGCCACGTCACGATGCCCTCGGCACTGGGCTGGCTCTACGTGTCGGAAGGCTCCACGCTGGGCGCCGCGTTTCTTTTCAACGAGGCCAAGGAAAAGCTCGGCCTGTCCGCGGATTTCGGCGCCCGCAATCTCGCCGCCTACCCCGAAGGACGGGCGCGGGTCTGGCGGCGCTTCATCGCCAGCCTGGACGAACAGCCGGCTGGCGACCATGGCAGCATCGTTCAGGGCGCTCGCAGCGCCTATGCGCGATTCGAAGCGCTGCTGCTGGCGAGCACGTCGCAGCCGACCTGACGCGACGGCAGGCTGCGGGCTGCGTCAGACCAGCGCCAGCACACGGCTGAGTCCGCCCGTCGCGCCTTCGACCTTGGGGCCGCCGACCATCAGGTGGGCGCCCGCCTCGGGAACGGCATCGAGGTTGGCCAGGGCCTCGATGCCCCAGCGTCCGCTGGGCAGCCAGCTGTTGTGCACGGGAAACGGCCCGCTGGCGATCCCTGCATCCAACGAGAGCGTGTCCACGCCGATGCCCTTGACGTGCCGTTCCTTCATCAGGAAGTCGGTGGTCGACGGATGGAAGCCAGGCGTGTGATTCTTGCCCTGCGCATCGCGGCCCACGAACCGGGGCGACTTCAGCAGCTTGTGCCAGCCCGAGTTCATGACCACGCAGCAACCGTCCGGCAAACGGCCATGCCGGCTTTCCCAGCGCCGGATGTCGGCGGGCATGACCGTGGCATCCGGGTCTTGCGCGGCCCGGTCGCGGATGTCGATGACGGCCAGCGGCACGACCAGGTCGCCCACCGGGATTTCGTCGACGCTCATGCCCTGCGCCGAGAAATGCAGCGGCGCATCCATGTGGGTGCCGGTGTGCTCGTAGAGGGTCCAGACGTTGAGGTTGAGCCCGTCCTTGGCATAGGTGAAAGCGGGTTTCTTCGAGAACCATGGGGCGCCGTCGAAGGTCGGGAAACCTTCGTAGAGCGAATGCGTCAGGTCGATCACATCGGTGAACGACACCGCGCCTCTGGCCTTGGCAGGCGTGGCCGCGACCGCCGCCGCGCTGCCGACGGCGGTCGCGGCGGCCAGGGTGGCCCCCAAGCTGCGCCCCAGAAAACTGCGGCGCTTGAGATTTTCCTGAACGGACTCCATGCAACCGGGGTAACACATGTTGAGGTCTCCTTTTCTTCAAGTGGGTTTCAAGTTGACGACGTGAAAATTCGGGCCTCAATCGGGCAGGGCCGATTTCTCGATACGGACCCGGGCATCAGCCGCACTGCGGTCGATGTCCTCGACCAGCAGGTAGCGCTGGCCGGCCAGCTTCTCGGCCACGGCCCTCGCCTGCCGGACATAGTCGGACTTCGATGCGTAGCGTTCGGCCAGTGCAGGCCGTGGATCGGCCGTCCGGCTGCGTTCCTGCGCCGTGGCGGCCAGGGGAATCATCGATCCGTTGATGCTGCACAGATCACCGGCCGCATAGCCCTGGGCGCGCAAGGCCCAGCCGGTGTAGGTCGCCACCGGAACCGCGACCTCGGGCGTGCGGATGGCTGCGACATCGATGCCGTCGGCGTCGGTGCGGGGCAGGAGCGTAAGGTAAGCCTGGGCTTTGTTCTCCTGCGGCGGCACGACGCCGTAGTCGGTCACGGTCAATGCGTTCATGCGATCCGGGAAGCCGATCCCGAGTCCCGACAGGTCCGGGAAACCGATCGCCTGGCGATCCAGCGCCGCCAGCGTGCCATCGGCGACCGACGGATAGGCACTGGGCGGCGGCGTGCGGCCGTCGCGGCTCCACTGCACCAGTCCATCCATGAGCGCGCGGACCGTTGCCGCCTGCTTGGCGGGATTGCTGAAGGTCTGGCAGATGCCCAGAGCGGGCTGCGCAGCCGGACCATGCTGGGTGCTGCCCATGAGATAGGCGCGGACGTTATCCGGCAAGGCCACGGCTTTGCCCCGGCCGTCGCTGACGATCAGCGAGGCGCGTGCCTGCCAGAACTCCAGGCTGCTGTCGACATGCATGGTCTTCGGGCAGGTCGCGTTCTGCAGGCATTGCGCAAAGATGCCGTCCCGGCGGCCCGACACCGGGTCTTGGGTGACCGCATAGCCAAAGGGAAACTGGTCGCCGTCGTAGAGGTGGTCTTCGTGTTGACGCGAGTACCGGCCGGGTTGCGCCCAGCGCACGTTGGTGTACGACTTGCGCGATCCGGCGATGATGGGCATGGCGGCATCGAAGACCTTCTGCCCTTGCACATCGGTGTTGAATCCCTGCCAGATGAGGTCGCGCAGAAAACGGCCCGACTGGGAGATGCCCATGGCCACGACGGTGGTCGGCGGCGCCGAGGCCAGCCAGCCCGGCTGGCCCTGCCCGTCGGCCTGTCCGCTTCGGATGAACGACGCCACATCGCGTGTCGCGGCCATGCCCAGGCCCATGACGACCGGGTCCTTCGCTTCGTACTGGAAGTGGTAGATCGCACCGCCGTCGAAGTCCTTCGGCCGCTGGATCTCGATCTGTTTCTCGCTCAGGTAACGCCATGACGACGTCGGCAGCACCACGGGATCGGCATCGGGACGCGGCCGGACGGTCAGTCTGGCACGCGCCGGGTCGAGGCTGGCCGCCGGGTAGGTCAAGGGGCCCGTGCTGACCTGGGCCGTGTCGTCGAAAATGAACTCTTCCCGGCTGGTGCCCGTGACGGTAGCGCCCTGCTGGCGGGCGACCGGAAAACGCGTGCCCACCGTCTGCCCGTTGCGCGAGAGCGCGACGTCGCCCTGCCAGCCGATCCACAACATGGTGTGGCCCTGCCGCATGGCCCAGCCGTTGCCGGCTTGCGCAGCCGTCTGGAACTGATTGGCCCCGTCGTTGAGCCGGGCCAGCGCCAGTTTGTTGCCACGGTTGGGGATGTCGACGATCATCACGCGCGACGATCTGGTCGGATCCTTCGGGCTCAGCATCACGACCTCGGTCTGGAAGCGGACCCATCCATCGGCCTCTGCCGCGAGCGCGACATCGGCAATGGCCCGGTTGGCCGGCGCCCGAGGATCGATCGCCACGGTGGCGATGCCCGACACCATCTCGTACTCTCCCACCTCACCGAAGCGTGTGCCGTCGAAGGCCACGTTGCGCTGGGTGACCTGCAGATGTTCGATGCGGCTGGCCACCTCCTTGCGCTGCACCGAAGGCGCATCGGACGTTCGGGCACCGGTGTCTTGCGTCGAGGTGGCACATCCGGACAGCGCCGCGATGGCCGCCACGCTCAGAAGGTGAAGGGAAATCCGTTGAATGGGGCTTCTTTGTCTCGTCATTTTTTTGCTGCGATCCTTGATACGACGTCGTCGGCGGAATGTTATGTACTAACTGGTACATGTAACATCATTTCAATCTTCGCCGAGGCTGTCATCGGTGTAAGCACCAAGATCGGCAATCCTGTGGAGATTTCGCCGGCGTGGACGATGAAGCAAAACGAGGTGCGCTGGCACACATCGGGCACGCGTCCGCCCTTTCGGCCGTGGTAGGCTGGATCGAACATTCGGATCGACAAGACACGGGTCGGGAAGGCCAGCGATGCAACAGCAAAAAAGTCTCATCATTTACGACGGCGATTGCATGCTGTGCCACAGCTATGTGCGCATGGTCAGGCTCAGGGAAGCCATCGGCGAGGTGGAGACACTGGATGCCCGCTCCGGCGATCCGCGGCTTGCGCAGTACTGGGCGCAAGGCTACGACCTCAACGACGGCATGCTGTTTGTCCACCGCGACAAGCTCTACTTCGGCGCAGAGGCCGTCCACGTCCTGGCCTTGCTGTGCACGCCCAGCGGGGTCTTCAATCGGCTCAATGCCTGGATTTTTTCGTCGCGAGCCATGGCGGTCGTGGCCTACCCGTTTCTTCGCATGGGCCGCAGCGTGGCGCTTTTCATCAAGAGAAAAGGCCAGATGCAAGCCCCCTGAGCGCACGAGCGGCCGGCGTGTCGCCCTGCATCACACCTGCAGCAGGCTCGCATCACGGAATGTTATTGGCCGAAACCGTAGAAATTGGGCACCATCTCGGCTTGCTTTCGACCCCGTCCCCCTGACGCCATGACACGATCTTCCGCCCCCGCCCTGCTCTCGCTGTGGAACAGCATCGCCCCCGACCGCATCCCGGAGTACAACCGCTGGCACACGCTCGAGCATGTGCCCGAGCGCGTCTGGGTGCCGGGTTTCATCTCGGGCTCGCGGTATGTGGCGGCAGACGATGCCCAGATTGCACCCGAGGGCCAGAGCCGCTATTTCACGCTTTACGAACTGCAGGATCTGGATTGCCTGGAGAGCGCCGCATACCAGGACCTGGTCGACCGGCCCACGCCCTGGAGCGCTTCGATGCGACCCGCATTCAGCGACTTCGTCCGCAAGACGGGGCCGGTGCTGGCCCAGGCCGGGTCGGTGCAGGGCAGCGCGCTGGTCGTGGTCCGCATGGTGTGGCCGGATGCGAATGCGGACGCGCTTGGCGACGTGCGCTGGACGGCGCTGGCCGCCGAGCTGCTGTGCGCGGGTGCGGACCTGTGCGTGAGCCGGGTTCGTATCCAGCAGGCCCTGCCGGCAGGACCGCAGGCCATGCGCAATGCCGACCGGGCGCCGGCCGGCCGCGAATGGCTGTGCCAGGTCGAAACGGCGGAACCCGAGGCCTTGTCGGATCTGGCGGCGCGTGTGGATGGGCAGTTGCGTGCGCAGTTGCCGCAGGCGCCGGCGTGGACCCATGCCAGCCGTTACCGTTTTCTGTCGCTCGTGCGGCATGCCGATGTCCAGGCCCCGCAGCGGCCCGCACCCCGGCTCGATCTGATGCCGCCGCAACCGGCCTGAACCCCGGGCCAACCGCATCGTCCAAGCGCGGCACAGGGCCGCCCTAGGACGGATCAGGCCCGAAGGGGCCCGAGAGGCGGTCAGGCGCTCAGGCCGTCAGCCGTTCGCGGACGAAGGGGCTTTCGAAGGGGCTCTTGGCCACATGCAGGCCGCCATCCACATGCAGCACCTCGCCGGTGGCAAACGGCAGACCGCCACCGGCCAAGGTGGCCACCGTGCGCCCGACGTCCCCGGCCAGCCCCCAACGGGGCATGGGCGTGAGGCCGGCCTCGACCAGCGGCTGGTAGGTGGCATGCACCGCCACGTTCATGTCGGTCTTGATCAAGCCGGGCTGCACCTCGTAGCAGGCGATGCCGTGCGGTGCGAGCTGCAAGGCAAAGATCTTGTTCATCATCGACAGCGCGGCCTTCGACATGCAGTACTCGGCGCCACGCGTCTTGGCATGCTGCGCGTTCGAGGACGACACCGTGACGATCGAGCGGAAAGCGCCATCCTGCGGCGGCACGGCCACCATGCGCCGTGCAAAGGCCTGCGTCAGGAAAAACGTGCCGCGGGTGTTGACGGCCATCAGCCGGTCGAAGCTCTCCACGCAGGTCTGCAGCACGTCGGTGGCGCGATCCTGCACCTGCACGCCGGCATTGTTGACCAGGGCATCGACGCGGCCAAAGGCGGAGAAAGCCGTTTCGGCGACGGCAGCAGCCCGGTCCACGTCGGCGATGTCCGCGCGCAGAAACACGGCCTCGGCACCCCGCACGGCCACGCCCTCGAGCGTGGCGGCGGTTTCGGCGTCTTCCACCCGGTCGAGCAGAACCAGTCTGCGCCAGCCCGCTTCGGCCAGCGCAAAAGCGATGCCACGGCCGATGCCGCGGCGCGCACCGGTGACCACCGCGGTCGGGGCGTTGGTGTGATCCATTGTCTGTCTCCATCAAAGAAGCCCCGATGGTAAGCAGCCTGTGCCGCGCAAGCCAACGACGTTGCGCAATGCGGTCCATAAGCGGACTTTATCGTCGGCGGCCGGGCCGGTGATACGCTCGCCGGGTCATGACTTCATCTATCCAGTTGGCGAATCCCCTGCGCAACCGTGTGCTCGACCACGACCTGCTGCGTGTGTTCGTGGCGGTGGTGGACTACGGCGGCTACACCGCGGCGGCCCAGGCCCTGCACCGGACGCAGGCCGCCGTGAGCCAGCAGATCAAGCGCCTGGAGGAAGCCGCCCAGACCGCGCTGTTCCAGCACCCCCGGCGCACCGTTCAGCTCACCGAACAGGGCCGCACGCTGCTCGACTACGCGCGCCGCCTGATCAGCCTCAACGACGAGGCCCTGGGCAGCCTGCGCTCGGACGACGTGGGCGGCAAGGTGCGGATCGGCGCCAACAATTACTATGCGACGGCCGTGCTGCCGCCGCTGCTGGCTCAGTTCTGCCGCCAGTACCCCGAGGTGCAACTGGAGCTGCACACGGGTGTCGCCGCCGACATGGACCGGCGCCTGGGCAGCACCTTCGACATCATCATCAACGTGCATCCCGCCGGCGCGGCGGCCGGTGGCCTGCTGCTGCGGCGCGAGCCCTTGCACTGGGTCACGTCGGTGAACGATTCGCCTCACGCACGCGACCCGCTGCCGCTGGCCCTGCTGCCCCATGGGTCGCTCTTCAGAAGCTGGGCCATTGCTGCGCTGGCCCAGGTCGAGCGTCCCTGGTATGTGGTCCAGGAAAGCACCAACATCGCCGCGTTGAAGGCCGCCTGCGTGGCCGGGCTGGCCGTCGGCGTGTTCCAGGATGCCAGCGTGGCGGGCGATGCCGTGCGTATCCTGACGGCTGCCGATGGCTTTCCGGCCCTGCCCGAGGCCGAGGTCCGCATGCAGACCGCCGAGCGCTATCTGCCCCGCGCGGCCGTGCGGCTGCACGAGTTTCTGTGCCGTACGCTGATCCACGGGGCCGGCACGACGCCCGACAAGGCTGCATAAGCGGGCGTTATGGACGCCATTGCCAATCGTCGTTGGCGCCCGCGCCCGGCTCTGGCTAGCATCGCCGGACTTTGCCCAGCCACGGAGACAATGTCCAATGCGTATCCCCCTGAAGTTCGATGCGGCACGCCGCCATGCCCTGAGCGTCCTCGCCTGCTGCGCCGCGCTCGCCACCCTGCCCTCCGCCGCCCAGGCCCAGTCCGCGCCGGCCGCGGCCTGGCCCAGCCGGCCGCTGACCCTGGTCGTCGTCTTTGCGCCGGGCGGCGCCGCCGATCAGGTGGCCCGTATCGTGGCCAAGGGTCTGGGCGACCGGCTGGGCCAGACGGTGGTGGTCGACAACCGGCCCGGTGCGGGCGGCACGGTGGGCGCGACCTTCGTGGCACGCGCGCCTGCCGACGGCAACACGCTGCTGTTCGTGAACTCCAGCCACACGGCGAGCGAAACGCTCTATCCCGGCCATCCCTATGACCTGGCCAAGGACTTTGCACCCGTCTCGCTGGTCGGCACGTCGCCGTTCTGGCTGCTGGTCAATCCCAAGACCCACCCGTCGTTCAACTCGGTGAAAGACCTGGTGGCCGCAGCCAAGGCAAAACCCGGACAGCTGACGTTCGCCTCGGGCGGTTCGGGCGGCCTGACCCACATGTCGGGCGAAGAGCTCAAGAGCCAGGCCGGCATCGACATGGTCCACGTGCCGTACAAGGGCAATGCCCCCGCCCTGACCGATGTCATCGCGGGCCGGGTCGACATGATCTTCGACCAGCAGGTCTCGTCCGAGGCTTTCGTGAAGAGCGGCCAGCTCAAGCCGCTGGCCGTCACCTCGTCCCGCCGCATGCCGGGTGCGCCTCAGGTCCCGACCCTGGCCGAATCCGGTTTTCCGCAGTTCGACATCGTTTCCTGGTACGGCCTGGCGCTGCGAACAGGCACACCGCAGCCGATCGTCGACAAGCTGCATGCGGCCATCGGCGAGGTGCTGGCCGAGCCCGACGTCCGCAAGAAACTGCAGGCTGCCGGCGTCGAACCGGGCGCCACCACGCCGCAGGCCTTTGGCCAGCTCATGCGCGACGACACGGCCCGCTGGGGCCAGGTGATCCGCAAAGCGGGCATCACGGTGCAGTGACGCTAGGAACCGCACCCGCTAGCCCGGTCAATCCAGACGCGCCCGGATGCGCAACGGCAGCGTGCGCTACCGGCTATCCGGGCTTTCGAGCGGCCACCGCCCCTCGGTCCGTCCCTGCGGACTGCACGGCGTGAGCCACTGGTCGAGCAGCGCATGCAGCTGTTCGGGCGGCACGGGTTTCTGCAGCACCAGGTAACCGGCCTCTTCGGCATCCTGCAGCGCCTGGGAATTGAACTCGCCGCTGACCATGGCGCCGCAGGCCTCGGGACAGCGGGCGAGCACGGCCTCGAGGATCTCGAATCCGCTCTCGCCCGAACGCAGGCGCTGGTCGCAGAAGACGGCTTGGGGCACAAATCCATCGTCGAGCGTGGCGAACGCTTCGGAACCGTTGGCCGCCGATCTCACGGTCACCCCCCACGCCCGGAACAGGTTGTGCCAGGCCGAGGTGACGAGCGGATCGTCGTCGATGATCAGGCAGCGGCCGCTCAATGAACGCATGGCGACATGCACCGGGCTCTCGAGCGGCTTCTCCGGGTTCAGTGCGGGCACTTCGCGTGTGACCGCAGGCATGCGCAGCCAGAAGCGCGAGCCCCGGCCTTCCGTCGAATCCATGCCGTAATCCGCACCCATCAGCGCCGCGCAGCGGGCGACCACCGCCAGGCCCAGGCCATGGCCTGCACTCTCGAGACTCCAGGCGTGTTCGTGGCGGTAGAACGGCGAATAGATGCGGGTCTTGTCGTCGTCGGCGATGCCGACACCGGTATCCCAGACCTCCAGCAGGATGTCGCTGCCGCGCCGGCGGGCCGACAGCAACACGCCGCCCTGCGAGGTGTAACGCAGCCCGTTCTGGGCCAGGTTGATGAGGCAGCGGCGCAGCAGCGTCGCATCGCCTCGGGCAAGCAGCGCGCGTTCGGACAGCCGCTCGCGCAGATCGAGGCCGCGGCTGCGGGCCTCTTCCCTGAAGATCGTGACCACATCCTCGAAGATGGGCTGCAGCTCCACGGCCCTCACCTTGGCGCTGACATGGCCGCCTTCGATGCGCGAAAGATCGAGCAGCGAAGTGAACATGATGTTGACCGACCGCACGCTTTGCTTGAGATCGCGCAGCACGGGCGCCAGCGTCGCGTCCTTGTTGCGCGACGAGATCGCTTCGACCAGGAAACCCATGGCATGCACCGGCTGGCGCAGGTCGTGGCTGGCGGTGGCCAGAAACCGGCTTTTGTCGTTGAGCGCGCGTTCGGCCAGATTCTTGGCCTGCCGGTAATTCTCGGCCAGCCGCACCCCTTTTTCCTCGAGCGCGATCTGCTGCACGAAAAAATGGTGTGCCGTGCGGGCATGACGGTAAATCGCCAGACCGAACAATAATGCCAGCGGCAGCACATAGATCCAGTGATCGGGAAACACCAGGGGTATGCCCAAAAGCACCAGTCCCCAGCAGCAGAACAGAAACCGCTGGAACACACTGAACACCGGGGTTTGGTGCGTGGCATTGGCCGCCAGTATGGCGGCAATACTGACCAGCAGCAGCAGGTGCAACTCGAAGCTCGAATCGGGCAGGACCAGCAACGGGCCGCAACCGATGCCCAGGCCATGTATCCACCCCACGTGCTGGGTCAGCGCACACCATTTGGCATGGAACGCCGCCGGCACCAGCGCACGTGCATCTCGCTCGTAGGCCCGCCGCAGCCCGCGCATGCCCAGCGCCGCCACCGCATAGACGGCGATCCACGCCACCATGCCCCAGGTCGATCGGCCGAGGTGGTACTGCCAGATTGCGAACGGCAAGCCGACGAACGGGATGGCATGGACACTGAAGACCAGGCGGTCGAACGTCATGCCCAGCAGCTTGATGCGGCCCTGTACGCTGATGCCGTCGTCGGTGTTCTCGAGCGGCGAAGAGGACGGCGGCAGCGTCTCGGTCGGATTCATGGCTCGATCTGGCGGCCGCGCATGAGCATGATGAGATCCATGCGGCTGCTGACGCCGAGTTTGGTGAAAATGGTCGACACGTGCTCCTTGATTGTGTACTCGGAAATCCGCAGTTCATCGGCTATCCGCCGATTCGGGTAGCCCCGGAGCATCATGCCGGTGATGGTGGCCTGGCGCGGGGTGAGGCCGATCTCCTTGGACGTGAGGGGCATGTCGCGGCGCTGCGAGATGTCCAGCGCATCGAGCTCGGGGGCGAACCAGGTGCCCTCGCCCATCACCACCGACACCGCCTGCGCGAACACCTCGGAAGGGGCCTGCTTGTGCACGAAGCCATGCGCCCCCGCGTTGCGCGCCTTGCGGGCGATCATCCGGTCTTCGTCGCCGCTGACCACCAGCACACGCACACCCGGACAGAGGGCCTGCAGGGCCGGCAAGCCTTCGAGCGAAATGCCGTCGGCCAGCCAGAAATCCATGAGAACCAGATCCGGTATCTGCCGGGCATCGATGGCTTCGAGAAGCTGAGCCATGCCCGCCGCCGTTTCGGCATGGACAAAACCGCATTGGTTGACCAGATACTGGGCCATACCGCGTGCCACCAAGGGATGGTCGTCCAGAACAAAAGCGAGTGATTTTTCGTAGGACATGCAAAAACGTGTAACAACAATATTGATTCAGATCCCGCAGGAGAGTATCAATTTGTTTTTCCCGGCCCCACCCCCTCCACGGAGGGGAGTCCGGACGTGCGAGCTTACCTATCATCCGGTGGCCTCGGGGCAGGTGAAATGTCCGGCGCCACCATTATGGCGGCATCCGGCGCCATTCCGCTGGAATCGAAGCCCTGCATCCCCTCGGTGAAACACCCCCCGGCACGGTGCGATTCCCTGCCCCATTCATGTTCTGATTGTTTGCGAGAAATCGTGAAAAGAAGAATGATGGCTATCACATTGAGCGATCTGTTTTTGGCGAGTCGAGGACGCCGGTTTCGATCGGAACCTGCGCTGGCCCGGCATGGGTTGCATGCGATGGGGCATCGCCCTCAACCCAGTCGAGCCATCAAGCGGGGCAAGGCCGATATCAGCAAAGCGCAGCCCGAGACGGTCAGCAGCCCCAGCACGATCGTCCTGAATGCCGCCTCGCTCATGCCCACATACAGCCGGGTTCCGATGAAAGCGGGAATTAGCATGGCAGGACCGACGATGGCGAAATACGGCAGCATGTCGCGTTCGACGACGCCGGTGGCAAGATAGGTGGCCATCGTCACGGCCAGCATCGAGAGGTTGAAGTTCTGGATCACGGCGCGCTGCGTGTCTTTCTCGAAACCGCGCAGCGTGCACCACAGCGTCGGCACCGTGCCGGTGAAGCCGCCGATGCCGCCCATGGCGCCGCCCACCACACCGACCAGCCCATCGGCCACGCGGCCACCGCGCTCGATGCGAGGCAGATTCTTCGCCATCAGCATGGCCGGGCACCACAGCACAAGAAGGCCTCCCAGCACGGCCTTGAAGACATCGATGTCCATCCTCGGCAGCAGCCAGACCCCCAGCGGCACGCCGCACAGGCCCCCCAGCAGAAACGGCAGCAACAGCGGCGCATTCAGCTTGCGCCTCAACGAAGCCGCGGCGACGATCTGCCCGGTCAGCGAGCCGAACACGGCGAGCGCGGCCGCCAGGCGAGGGTCGAGCACCCAGACCCAGAACGACATGGCCACCATGCCGAAAGCGAATCCCGACAGTCCCTGCACAAAACCGGCCACGATCGCCCCGACGGCCACCAGCACATAAACGGATTCCAACAGCTCATCCTCCTCGGCGCCCCTGCACCGGATTGGGGCCATTATGGCGAAGTGCCATTAGCTGGATATTTGATATTCATATCAACCCATAAGTCTCAACTTATGACGCCGAAGGCGCCCCGCCAACCTCCGGCACACGGGTGAATCGCCTCGCCATTTCCTGTGCCGCCTGCCGGAGTGCAGCCGCGAACAGCTCCTGCTCCTCGTACTGGGCCCCCTCCAGCCGCTGAAACAAGGTGATGGGCGGCAAGGTCCAGCCGAACCGGTGGTCGACGATGCCCACGCCGGCAATGCGTGCCAGCTCATCGGCGATGTCCCAGGGCACGATGGAGACCGCCCGTTCATTCACCGCGACGAGTTCACCCATGATCTTGGCGGAAAGACTCTCGACGATCGGCGGCGGCGGAACCACGTTGGCTCTGAGAAAAAAGTCGGTGATCTGCTCTCGCATGGGGGTGCGTCGAGCGCCCAGAATCCAGTCGAGCTCGGTGAGTTCGGCCCACTGCAAGGGCTTGCGCCCGAGCTGCCGGGCGAGTTGGCGATGGGCGATCAGACGCGGTTCCTGCTGATAGAGCACATCGTGCCGCAGCCCGGTCATGTCGAGGATGGCCGAGGTGCGCCCGATGACGCAGTCCAGCTCATGTGCCCTCAACTGCGCCAGCAGATGGTCGCTGGTGTTCTCGTGCAAGGTCACCGTCACACGCCGGCCGTCGGGCCGGGTCCGGGCGATCGCGGTCGCCAGCAGCTTGCCGGGCACGAACGGAATCACGCCGACATGGAGATGGGCCGCACGCCCCTGGCCCACGGCCTCGATGTCTTGCGCCCAATGGCCGAGGTCCGACAGCAGGGTCTTGGCGCGTGCCAGCACCAGCCGTCCCAGTTCGGTCGGCGACATGCCCCTCGAGGACCGGGTGAACAACGGCGCCCCGAACAGCGACTCCAGCTCGGCCAGGGCTTGCGTGACGGCGGGCTGGCTGGTGGCCAGTTGCTGCGCGACACGGGTCAGCGACCGCTGCTCCTCGATGGCCTGCAGCAGCAGGAAGTGTTTCATCCGCAGCCGCGTCACCATGCGATGGACCATCGCCGACTCCGCGCCGCGTCTTGAAAGGGGTGTTGTCATGGCTGCCCACTATAGAGAGTCACACCCCCCGGAACGGTCGAAGTCGGGCTCGAACACGCGTGTCCCATATCGACGGTCACAAGCAAATAACCAAAGATTATTTGTTTTTGAATGATCTGGCTTCTATCATTCATAAAAAGCATTCTTGCTTCCTCCTCTTTCTTTGCCTGGCGGCAAGCCCGCCACGTCCGGACCGCCCTATGGAAATGCGCCACTTCGATGCCTTTGCCGCCGTCATGTCGGCGGGCAGCGTCACGGCTGCCGGCGCCCTGCTGGGGCGTTCGCAGCCCGCGGTCACGCGCCTGATCCAGGAGCTCGAAGACAGCCTGGGTTACGCCCTCTTCGAGCGCAGCGGTCCCCGCATCACGCCCACGGCTCGCGCCTTCCAGCTGTATCAGGAAGTCGAGCGTTCGCTGATCGGCCTGCACCGCATCCGCGAACGGGCCCTGGCGATTGCCAACGACAGCCAGGCGCCCTTGTCGATTGCCGCCACGCCGTCGCTGGCCAGCGGCATCCTGTCGCAGGCGCTGGCCCAGGTGCAGGCCGGCGGACTCGATCTCCCGCCCAGCCTTCAGGTCCATACCGGCTCGGACGAGTACGTGGTCGAATCCGTGCTGGCCCAGCGTTTCGACATCGGCTTGGCCACGCTGCCTCTCGACCATCGCGGCCTGGAAATCCACTGGATCGGCGAAGCGCCCTGCGTGGCGGTCGTGCACCGCGACAGCCCCCTGGCGGCGCAGGCACGGATCGAGTGGCACGACATGGCCGCGCATCGCCTGATCACGCTGGCCAATGCCTTCCGGCTGCGCGGCCGCATCAACGCCGCACTGAACGCGGCCTGCGACGGGAAGGGTGTCAAGCCGGCCGGCCTGCTCGAAACCAACACCTCGGTGCATGCCATCCTGGCCGCGCGGGCCGGGCTGGGCATCGCGCTGGTGGAGCCGTCCACGGCCTACGGCGCGGGCATCGACGGCGTGGTGGTGCGCCCGCTGCCCGTGCACATTCCGTTCTACTTCGGCGCCGTCACGCCGTACGGCAAGTCGTCGACACCGGTCGCCACCGCCCTGCTCGAGGCCCTGGCTCAGGCGGCCAGCGCCCTGCAGGGTTTCAAGCGCCACGAAGGCCGCCGCCACGAGGCCCTGCTGCAGAAATTCCATGGCGAAGTGGCACCGCCTCCGGCCACGCTGACCATCGCGCGGCCTGGCGGACGCGGCTGAGCCGCTTCGCACCGCCGTTCCCTTCTTGTCTCACACGCTGAAAGCCCCCATGTCCACCGTGCATCCCGTTTATCAGGAATCCATCGTTCTCGACGCACTCAACATCTGCAACTGGTCCGAGGACATCTTCAAGGAATGGCGGACCGGCGGCATCGATGCGGTCTCGGCGACCTGCGGCCTGTGGGAGAACTTCCCCGAGTCGATCAAGCGGGTGGTCGAGTGGAAGAAATGGTTCGAGCAATACGCCGACCTCATCGTGCAGGCGCACAGCGTGGCCGACATCCGTCAGGCCAAGCGCGACGGCCGCACGGCGGTGGTGCTGTCGTGGCAGAACACCTCGGGCATCGAGGACCAGCTCGACTACCTGCGGGTGTTCCGCGACCTGGGCGTGCGCATCATGCAACTGACCTACAACACCCAGAACTACTCGGGAGCCGGCTACACCGAATTGCGCGATTCGGGACTCACCGGTTTTGGCCGCGAGGTGGTCGACCAGATGGGCGAACTGGGCATCGTCTGCGACCTGTCGCACGTCGGCAACCTGACCACGGACGACGTGATCGCCTATGCGAAGGTGCCGCCCTGCTTCACCCACATTCAGCCCGCCGGCATGAAAGACATCGGACGCAACAAGCCCGACGCGCAGATCAAGGCCATCGGCCAGCGCGGCGGCATGGTGGGCCTGTCCCAGTTCGGTCCCTTCATGAAGAAGGGGAACGACTCGACGATCGACGACTACGTCGAGGCGCTGGACTATGTGATCGACCTCGCCGGCGAGGACCATGTCGGCATCGGCTCGGACGCCTCGCAGGGCCATGCGCGTCCCAGCGAGTTCCTGGTGTGGTGCAACAAGGACAAGGGTTATGCCCGCCAGCTCACCCCCTGGGGCAGCGACAAGGTCGTCAAGCCTTTGGGCCCGCTGGCCGAGCGCCCGCTGCTGGCCGACGCCATGGCGCGTGCCGGCTGGAGCGA
Source organism: Comamonas sp. BIGb0124 (assembly GCF_003752175.1). Classification (GTDB taxonomy): domain Bacteria; phylum Pseudomonadota; class Gammaproteobacteria; order Burkholderiales; family Burkholderiaceae_C; genus Comamonas_F. Next base: position 232,887 of record NZ_RJVF01000008.1, read on the forward strand.
CGAACGCATGCGCAAGGTACTGGGCGAGAACTGGCTCAACTACCTGGAAAAAGTCTGGGGCGGCTGAGCCCGGTTGGCCTCGCCTCGTTTCTTTCCTCTCGATTTCGACGACACCTTCATTTCACACAAGGACACTACTGCCATGGCTTTGCGTTCCACTACCCGTCGCCGCCTGATCGCGGCAGCCAGTCTGCTGGGCCTGATCGGCTCGGCCCATGCCCAGGCCACCCAGGACATCACCGTGGTCGGGTTTTTCGGTCTGTTCCAGGACAAATACACGGAGGCGGTGATCAAGCCCTTCGAACAAGCCAACCCGGATGTGAAGGTCAACTACCGTCCCGTGCGCAACTCGGCCGAAACGCTGGCCCTGCTGCGCCTGCAGCGCGCCAATCCCACGGTCGATCTGGCGATCCTGGATGTGTCGGTGGCCGCCGGCGCCAACAAGGAAGGCCTGTTCACCGCCCTCGATCCCCGCAAGGTCGGCAACCTGGCCGACCTGCAGGCCTGGGCCCGCCCGGCCGGCAACATGGGCGCGGTGATCTCGCGCGATGACCTGGCCATCATCTACAACACGCAGCAGGTCAAGACGCCGCCGACCAGCTGGAACGACCTCGCACGGCCCGAGTTCCGCCGCAAGCTGGCCTTCCCCATCGCCGACACGCGCGGCGTGGTGCTGCTGCCGATCTTTGCCCGCATGGCCGGCAAGGACTACAAGGACACCATCGATCCGGGGATCGCCCAGCTCAAGACGATCGCCCCCAATGTGCAGACCTGGGAACCGCAGCCCGACATCTACACCGCCGTGCGCTCCGGCCAGGCCGCCATCGGCATCGGCTGGAACGGCCGTGGCCAGTACACCCACGACATCTCGAACGGCGAAGTCGCGGTGGCCATTCCCAAGGAAGGCAGCGTGGGCCAGCTCAACACCATCAACCTGGTGGCCAATGCACCCCAGTCGGATGCCGCCCAGCGTTTCGTGAACTACGCGCTCAGCCCCGAAGCCCAGGCCCGCTTTGCCGCGGCGGTCTTCTACGGCCCGACCAACAGCAAGGTCAAGCTCGACCCGGCGCTGCGCACCCGCATCTTCGGCACGCCCGACGTGGAAAAGCGCGCCATCGAACTCGACTGGGACTGGATCTCGGGCCAGTACGCACCGTGGGTGCAGCGCATCAAGCGTGAAGTGATCGGCGGCTGAGCGCCCGGCCCCGCCAACAGCAGACAGAACAAGCCCGATGACAGCAGCAGACTCCACCCCCAACCCCGCCAGCGCCGCCGCGCCGGCTTCTTACGTGCAGGTCCAGGGCCTCGCCAAACGGTATCCCGGCCAGCAGGGCACGGCGGTGGAAGGCGTGAGCTTTTCTCTCGCGCGCGGCGAGATGCTCGCGCTGCTGGGGCCGTCGGGCTGCGGCAAGACCACGGTGCTGCGCATGGTGGCCGGCCTGGTCGAGGCCGATGCCGGGCGGGTGTTGCTGGCCGGCCGCGACCTGACCGGCGTGCCGGTCTATAAACGCAACATCGGCATGGTGTTCCAGTCGTACGCTCTGTTCCCGCACATGACGGTGGCCGAAAACGTGGGCTTCGGGCTCGAGATGCAGAAAGTCGATCGCACGGAGCGCGGGCGCCGTGTCCGCGAGTCGCTCGATCTGGTGCGGCTGGAGGGCCTGGACGCACGACCGGTGCGCCAGCTCTCGGGCGGCCAGCAGCAGCGCGTGGCCCTGGCGCGCGCACTGGCCAGCCGGCCCGACGTGCTGCTGCTCGACGAGCCTCTTTCCAACCTCGACGCCAAGCTGCGCGACGAGATGCGGGTCGAGATCCGGCGCATTCAGAAGACACTGGGCATGACCACGCTGTTCGTGACCCACGACCAGGACGAAGCGCTGTCCATGGCCGACCAGGTCGCGCTGATGCATCAGGGCCGCATCGTTCAGTTCGGCACGCCGCGTGAAGTCTACGAGGAACCCGCCGACCGCTTTGTCGCCGACTTCATCGGCAGGGCCAACCTGCTCGACGGCCGCATCGTCTCGCACATGAACGGACAGGCCTGCATCGCCGTCGATGGCGTGGGCATGTTCTCGGTGCAGGCCCGCGCGCTGCAGAGCCTGGCTCCCCAGGGTCAGGTGACGCTGGCCGTGCGGCCGCATCGTCTTCAGGTCCTGCCGGCGCAAGCCGTGTCCGACGGACTGCTCGATGATGCGCTGGGCGAAGACAGCGTGCCGGCCGTCGTCGAATCCGTGGCGTACCGGGGCGACCTGCTGGCTTACGGTCTGCGGGTCAACGGCCAGTTGCTGCAAGCCGAAGTCGCGGCCGGACGCGGCGTCGATGCCCGCGGTTTCGGCCTGGGCGAGCCGGTGCTGCTGACCTGGCAGTCCGACGCCGCAACCCTGGTCGGGCGGTCCGCATGAGTGCGCACGCGCTGCCTTCTCGCCGGGGCTCGGGGGCGGCCCGGCACATCCGGCTGGCCCTGATGCTGCCGGGGCTGCTCGGACTCGGCGTCACGTTCCTGCTGCCGCTGGCCTGGCTGTTTCGCATGTCGCTGTCGGATGCGCAGCTCGGCCAGCCCGACACCGGCCGCCTGACCCTGCAGTACTACGCCAGCGCACTGGCCGATCCCTTCTACTGGAAGGTCGCGCTCAACACCTTTGCGATGTCGGCACTGGTTGCCGTGCTGGCCGTGCTGCTGTCGTTTCCCATCGCGTTGTTCCTGGCGCGCTCGCAAAGCCGCTGGCGGGGTGTGCTGGTGGCGCTGGCCATCGCGCCGCTGCTGACCTCGACGGTGGTGCGCACCTATGGCTGGATGGTGATCCTCGGCGATCAGGGTCTGGTCAACGGCAGCCTGCGCTGGCTGGGGTGGATCGACGCGCCGCTGCCCATCTCCAACAACTTCTTTGCCGCCGTGATCGCGCTCACCGAACTGCTCATGCCCTACGCCATCCTGGCCATGCTCAGCGGCTTCGGGCGGCTGCATGCGGACTACGAATCGGCTGCCGCGCTGCTGGGAGCCAACCGCTGGAAGGTGCTGTGGCGCATCGTGCTGCCCTTGAGCGTGCCCGGCATCGCCACCGGCGCGCTGCTGGTGTTCGTGCTGTCGCTGTCGGCGTTCGTCACGCCCCGGCTGGTGGGCGGTGGCCGGGTCTTCCTGCTGGCGACCGAGATCTACAGCGAAGCCACGGTGACGCTCAACTGGCCGCTGGCCGCTGCGCTGTCGGCCATCCTGCTCGTGCTGTTCGGCGGCGTCATCGTGATCTATCAGCGGGTGCTGAGCGCCGCCGACCGCCGCTACGGAGAATCCGCATGACGCACACCGCCGTTCCCTCGCCGCAGCCGGCCGTCCGCCGCAAGCCCTGGCCCATCGGCCGCTGGCTGCATGGGCTGGCCATTGCCCTGCTCTACCTCTTCCTGCTGGCCCCCATCGTGGTGGTGCTGGTGGTGTCCTTCGACAACCGCCCTTACCTGAGCTTCCCGCCGCAGAGCTGGTCGCTGGATTCCTACCGGCAGGTTCTCCAGAACCAGTCCTTCCTCAAGGCCTTCCACGTCAGTCTGGTGGTGGGCGCGATCGCCGCGCTGCTGTCGCTGGCCGCCGGTGTGGGTGTCGCCCTGGCGCTGCGCCGGCCGGCCCGTGGGCGCGACGCGGTGCAGGCCCTGTTCATGTCGCCCCTGCTGGTGCCCAACATCGTGCTCGGCGTGGCGCTGCTGCTGGTGCTGTCGTCGCTGGGCCTGCTCGACTCCTACCTGGGCCTGGTGCTGGCGCACGTGGGCATCACCCTGCCCTATGTGGTGCGAACCGTGAGCCTGAGCCTCAAGTCGGTCGATGCACGCTGCGAAGAGGCCGCGCTCACGCTCGGTGCACCGCCCCGCGTCGTCTTCTGGCGTGTGACCCTGCCCCTGATTCGCCCGGGCGTCATCGCCGGCGGCGTCATTGCTTTCCTGATTTCGTTCGATGAAGCCGTGATCTCGCTGTTCGTCACCGGAACCCGGACCTCGACCCTGCCGGTCGAGGTCTATCGTTACATCGAATACCGCACCGACCCGCAGGTCGCCGCGCTGTCCGCATTGCTGATCGCCGTGTCGGTGGTGGTGGTGCTGCTGGTCGAGCGCCTGCTGGGCCTCAGGCGGGCTCTGTAGACCAACGAGAGAGCGGGCCGCACGGCCCGTCCGAGATGCGCGTACTGCTCTTGCAACTGTTTCACGAGGCACATGCCTTCACGCCTCAACTGGTCGGCGTCGACGACTTTCGGCGCCGGCACTTCGTCTCGGGCGACGCCGCGAGACAGCAACTGGCGCGCGGCAGCAACTGGATGGCCGGTGCGCTGGCCACCCTCGACGACGCCGGTGCGCAGGTGCACCTGGGTCTTTGCACCGCCTGCCTGCCGGGCGGCTCGGTGCGCGAAGCCGACTATGCCTCGCTGTCGGCAGCCTGGTTCGACGCCGTCGACACCGCCTGCCGCGAGCATGGCCCGTTCGATGCCGTGCTGCTGCTGTTGCACGGTGCCCTGGCAGTCGTCGGCCAGGCCGATCCCGAAGCCGAACTGGTGCAGGCCGTGCGCACCCGCGTCGGGCCCCGGCCGGTGATCGGCGTGGCGCTGGACTTTCATTGCAACATCGGCCCCGGACTGGTGCAGGCCGCCGACGTGGTGGTCGCCGGCCGCGCGTACCCGCATGTCGATGTGGCCGAACGGGGCGCACGCCTGGTCCGGCTGGTCATGCACCGGCTCGGCCATGAAACCGCCCGCAGTGCCCGCCGCACGCGCCACGTCCGCCTGCCGCTGGTGGTGCCGATGAACCGCATGCAGACCGTCGACGGCCCTTTCGCCGAACTGGCGGCCAAGGCCCGTGCGCTCGAGATCGAGCTGGGTCTCGACGATCTGGCCATCGTGGGCGGTTTCCCCTATGCCGATCACGACCGGGCCTGCGCGAGCGTGCTGGCCAGCGGTCCGCAGCAGGCCTGCCAGCAGGCCGTCCGCGCGCTGGCCGGCCTGGCCTGGCGCCTGCGCCGGGAGCTGCTCAGGCCTCAGCCCGATGCCCGTCTCCTGCGCGACTGGCTCAACGAACCGGGCTCCGGCACGCTGGTCGTTGCCGACTGCGGAGACAACCCCGGCGCCGGCGGGCTGGGCCGCGACGGCACCCTGCTGGCCGAAGTGCTGCGCAGCACCCGCCGTTTCGCCGCCGGCATCCACATCGATCCCCGGACGGTTGCCCTGGCGCGGCAGGCGGGCGTGGACGGCGAGATCGGCTTCGAATTGCGCCGGGCCGGCCCGGGCCCGGACGACCAGGCCTTGCTGGGCGTCTGGACCGCCCGTGTGGTGCGCGTCGGCTCATTCGTCTATCGCAACAGCGGTCCGATGATGACGGGCGAAACACTGGACGGCGGCCTGGGCTGCGTGCTGTACATCGAAGGCGGCCGTGGCGCCAGCGGCCACGTTCTGGTGGCCAGCGAACGCATCCAGCCCTACGATACGCAGGCCTTCCTCAGCCAGCAGGTCGCACTCGACGGACTCGACGTCATCCTGCTCAAGTCCTCGGCCCATTTCCGGGCCGCTTATGCGCCGTGCGCCACCTGGCAGCCCGGGCCCGCCATCCGCGTGGCCGACGGCGGCGGCTGGGCCAGTCCGGATCTGCGCCGCTACATCGGTGTCTTGCCCGCCACCGACGGCAGCGCGGGACGCACACGTGCCGTATTACCCTTCCACCTCCTCGACGACAGCCGCTGGTCGGACCTGATCGAGGACGAACCCGACATGCAGTGACCGGACCCTCGCGACCTTGCGTCCTGCATTTCCATTGATTGCCCCCTCCTGACATGACTACAGACCTGAGCCTGCCGATCCTCGAGGCCGAACTGCGACAACAGCTCGACGACCTCACCCTGCCTGCCGCCCCCTGGGTCGAACCCCGCACGGTCGACGGCCAAGCCGTGCTCGACGTGCTCATCGTCGGCGCCGGCATGTGTGGACTGTCGGCCTCCGCCGCCCTGCGTTTTCTGGGCATCGACCGCCAGCGCATCGTCGACCGCGCCCCCCAGGGACAGGAAGGTCCGTGGGTCACCTATGCCCGCATGGAGACGCTGCGCTCGCCCAAGAGCCTCACCGGGCCCGCGCTCGACATCCCCGCCCTGACCTTCCGGGCCTGGCATCGCGCGCGATTCGGCGAAGCCGCCTGGGCCGCGGTCGACAAGATCCCCCGCACGATGTGGATGGACTACCTCCGCTGGTATCGCCATGCGCTGGACATCCCCGTCGAGAACGGTGTCGCGCTGCTCGGTCTCGAACCGCAGGCCGGCGGCCTGGTCTGCGCGCGGCTCTCCGGCCCGGGCGGCGAGGAACGTGTGCTGGCCCGCCATGTGGTGCTGGCCAACGGACGCGACGGCCTCGGCGGAAAGTTCATCCCCGCCAACGTCCAGCGCCTGCCGCAGGCGCTCTGGGCCCACACCTCGGACGACATCGACTTCGCCGCACTGCGCGGCAAGGCCGTGGCTGTGATCGGTGCAGGCGCGTCGGCCATGGACAACGCCGCCACGGCGCTGGAAAACGGCGCGGCCCGGGTCGACCTCTTCATCCGCCGTGCCGACATCCCTCGCATCAACAAGCTCACCGGCGTGAGCAATCCGGGCCTCGTCCACGGCTACCAGGAGCTGGAAGAGGCCTGGAAACTCCGGGTGATGCACTACTCGCTCGATTCGGGCCCGCCGCCGCCCCGCGCCAGCGTGCTGCGGGTCTCGCGCCACCCGAACGCCTTTTTCCACCTCGACAGCCCCCTGCTCACGCTGGAACCGGCGGACGGACAGGTGCGCATCGTCACCCCCAAAGGCGAATACCGCGCCGATCTGCTGATCGCCGCCACGGGGTTCTCGGTCGACCTGGCCCAGCGCCCCGAACTGGCGACGATTGCCCCCCACATCCGCCGCTGGATCGACCGCCCCGGATGCGAGCCCGGCGAAAGCCGCCATGCGGAAGCCCTGGGCGAACTGCCCGACCTCGGGCCGGGTTTCGAATTCCAGAACAAAGGCCCGTTGCCCCTTCCCGGCCTCGACCATGTGCATTGCTTCAATTACGCTGCAGCGCTCAGCCACGGCAAGGTTTCCGGCGATGTGCCGGCCGTGAGCGTGGGCGCCAAACGCCTGGCCCTGGCCATCGCAGGCACGCTGTTCCGCGAAGACATCGTGGTGCAGTACGCCCGCATGGAGGCCTATGACAAGGCCGAACTGGCCGGCGACGAATGGACGGACGCAGACGCCCCGGCGGATGCGCCCGCGGCCGACAACTCGAGCACAGCCACCGGAGCACGCCCAGCATGACTGCTTCCAACGACTTCCATATCGATCGTTCCCTGATCGTGCGCCGGCCCGAATCGGCGGCACCCGCCAACGGCACGGCGCGGCCGCTGCTGCAGATCTTCTACGGCATCTCCTCGCCCTGGGCCTATCTGGGCGCTCCCCGCGCCTATGCACTGGCCGACCGGCTCGGCGCAGACCTGGCGCTGCGCCCCATCCGCGTGATCCAGGCCAACGGCGGCATCCCGCTGCGCACACGCCCCGATGCCCGCCAGCACTACCACGCCGTCGAGCTCGACCGCTGGCGCCGCCGCCTGGACATGCCGCTCAATCTCGAGCCGCGCTTCTATCCCTGCCGCACCATCGAACTGGCCGCACAGGCCGTGATCGCGGTCACCCAGGCCGGACTCGACGGCCGGGCCTATTCGTTCGCCGTCCAGCGTGCACTGTGGGCCGAGGACCGGGACATCGCCGACGTCGCGACTTTGCGCGCCATCGCCCGCGAGACCCTGGGCGACCCGCTCGACGACCTCGATTTCGAACGCCCCGCGACAGCCGTCGTCGAGGCTTGGGAAAACGATCTGGCGACTGCCGAAAACCTGGGCATCTTCGGTACGCCGACCTATGTGGTGGGCACCGAACTGTTCTGGGGTCAGGATCGCCTCGACTTCGTCGAAGAAGCACTCGAGGCCCAGCGAACGAGCTGAAAGAACCGTTCTTTCGGTCGCGTCAGCCGCCGAATCCAGGCATGGCCTCGCAATCGCGCGGGTACACACCGGGGGGGCTCTCCGCGCTTGTGCGCCCGCCCGGTCGTTGATCAGCGAGCCGCCAGGGCGTGACGCCATTGCTGCGCGATGCGTTCCCTCAATCCGCGCAAGCCGATCGCCTGGGCGCCGTGTGCAATGCCGACCAGCAACTCGCGCCGTTGCCGCAGCGACAGGCCACTGCCCCACAACTCGATGGTCGCAGCGGCCATGCGCCGCATTTGCCGCCGTCCGGCGGGGCTGGCGAGGCTGACGGGGGTGATCGAACGGCGCGGACGGATCGCGGTGGCGATCGAGCCGCCTTCGTCTTCCCAAACGTCCACCGAATTGGATTGATCGACCGATGTCATGGTGCACCTCCGTGCGAAAAATTTCTCAAGGAATAACGCCCGCAGAACCATGAATCCTGTCGACACGTCGGCTGTTTTTGACCAGAAGTGCGAGCACGACATAAAACATCGTTTCGCCTTTTTAATCCAACCTCGATTTCCTTTAGCCCATGTCATGCAATGCACAGATACGGTTTCGGGAAAGACGGTGTTCGAGGATGGCAAACACAAGGCAGCATCCCCATCGGCCGGTCGCCGTCAAGGACTGCAGAAGAATCAGGCCAACGCGGGCTCCAGCGGGTGCAGCTTCCAGGCCTTGACCGTGACGGCCACTGTCGTGGCAAAGAGCGATCCGCCCGACAGGCGCTCGGGCTCGGTCGATGGCGGTGCCTTGGGAACCAGCCGAAGCAATGGTTTGGTTTGGGGGACAAGATGCAGAATGGGTTTTGACATGGGGGCTCCGACTGAATTCGTGAAAATGAAGACAAAATGTCTCTTTCAACCATCATGCGCCTTATTTCTTGATATTTCACGATTTCTATTTATTTAAAAACTCCAAAGCCTATAAAAGATACCCGAATCCCATAAACGGCGTAAGCTGAGGGAGCCCGACCGGGCGCATATAACCTCCAGGAGTCTTTCATGTCCAAACGCCAAAACGGAAACCGGGAGGCCAAGAAGCCCAAACAAGCCCCCAAGCCCGCGCCTCCCGCCGCCGGCATCGCGTCGTCCCCTCTGGCCCAGTCCGTGACGCGGGCCGCGGCCCTCAAGAAGAAGTGAGACACACAACGGACCCGCCACTCCCCCTGGCGCCGTGGGATACGGCCGTGAGCCCGTCCCGACACAGAGGGGCATGCGCGGCAGACCGCGTCTTCGGCTAGAATTCACACCTTTATCTATTCGAATATCTATTCATTTATTTATTCGATCCAAGGAGTGGACGTTTGTCGAAGCACATCGATGCCCTGCGACGCGCGCTCTCCTCAGGCCCCACGAGCGCACGTCAACTGGGAAAAGACCTGGCGGTGAGCCAGCCGACCATCTCGCGCGCCCTGGCCGAACTCGGCAGCGAGCGGGTCAGCATAGGCGCTGCGAGATCTATTCACTATGCCTTGCGCGACGGCACAAGGGGTTTGCCCGACATGCCGGTCTACCGCGTGGATACGGCAGGCCGCGTTTGCCTGCTCGGACGGCTGATCCCGGTGCGCCCGGAAGGCTTCGTGATGCGGCAGGAAGACGGCGTTGCCCTGCATACCGAGGGGTTGCCGTGGTGGTTGCTCGACATGCGGCCCCAGGGTTTTCTGGGGCGTGCCTATGCCGCGCGGCACGGCGCCGAGCTGGGCTTGCCGACGCAGTTGCAGCACTGGTCCGACACCCATGCCTTGCGTGCCCTGCTCGTGCACGGCCATGACGGGGTCGGCAACGTGCTGCTGGGCGACCTCGCCCGCGACCGTTTTCTCGCGGCCCCTGTGCCCGAACCGCTGGCCGATGACGGAAAGCTGCAGGCCTACGTCCGGCTGGCACGCGAGGCCGCCGACGGCGAGGCGCCGGGGTCGTCCGCTGGCGGCGAACAGCCCAAGTTCACCGCCTACGCCAAGACGGAGCGAGGTGACCGGCATGTGCTCGTGAAGTTCACCGAAGCCCTGGACAGCCCGGTCAGCGAGCGCTGGCGCGATCTTCTCGAAGCCGAGCACCTCGCGCTGGCAACCCTGAGAGAGGCCGGTGTATCGGCCGCGGCATCGGCCATCCTCGACCACGGCGGCCAGCGTTTTCTCGAGGTGGTCCGCTTCGACCGCGTCGACACCCTGGGACGACGCGGTCTGATCTCGCTGGCCGCACTCGATGCCGAGTTCGTCGGCAGCGGCGGCGGCTGGCCCGGCCTCTGCCACCGGCTGGCCGAGAGCCGCACCATCGACCGCCAGGCCGCCGAAGACGCCAGCCTGCTGTGGGCCTACGGCACGCTGATCGGCAACACCGACATGCACAGCGGCAATTTGTCGTTCGTGACCGAACAGGGCCGGCCTTATGCGCTGGCCCCGGCCTACGACATGACCTGCATGGCGTTTGCGCCCCGCAACAGCGGCGCTCTGCCGACGACGCTGGCCGAGGCCATGCTGCATGCCGACGTGCCGCACGCCACCTGGCAACGGGCCGAACGACTGGCTGGCGCCTTCCTCGACAGCATCCAGGCTGCAGGCCGCTTCAGCCCCCGTTTTGCCCCCTGCATCGACGCACTGGCCGGACACCTGGCCACGGCCCGCCGCAAGATCGCCCGGATGGGCTGACCATGAAGCGGTCGCGATGGCACCGGCCCATCGCCGGCATCGCACCGCGTCCATCCCGCGTGCCGCCGCCGGCGAGCAACCCGTGCCCCCGATCGAATTGCCGCGCCCGGGCAATCACCGCCAGGTGGAACCAGACCGATTCCGGCAGGGTAAACGGCTTGCCTCTGTAAGTCCGCACGATGGGGACAGGCCGTTCAGCCGTTCCCGATCGCCAGCAGGCTGCTTTCGATGGCACGCAGTTCGTCGACCGCCAAGGCGATCGCCTGGGCCGACCAGTCGTCGAGGGTCCGCCGTTCCGCTGCGACCAGCACCAGCCGGCTGTTGTAGCGCGAGCCCGTCATGCGGCGAAACACGACTCCCTGCCGGATGGGCAATGTCGCGCACGAGGCCGGCACGATGGCCACCCCCAGGCCGCAGGCCACCAGGGCCAGCACGTTGACGAACTGCCCGGCCTCGTGGCGAATGTTGGGCATGAAACCGGCCTCGGCACACAGCGCCGCCGTCTGGTCGAAGAAATCCGATTCGCTGTAGCGAGAAAAACTCACGAAAACCTCGTGCAATGCCTGCTTGAGATTCAGCGGGCCCTGTCCCTGCGCCAAAGGGTGGCCCTGCGGCAGCGCCAGGCAATACGGATCGCTGATGGCGGCGACGGTTTCCAGCCCCTCCAGATCGCCGCCAGGGCGCAGGAAACCCAAGTCGAGCTCGTCGTTGCGCAAGGCCCGCAACTGGCGTGACGACGGGATCATTTCCCGCGCTGCGACCTGGATGTCGAGACCTGCGGCATCGATGCGGCGCAGCAGGCCGGGCAGCAGCGTATGCGTCGTCGAAGGCATCAGCCCCAGCCGCCAGGTCGCGCGCAGCCCGGCCTGCGATTCCCTCGCGCGCACGGTGGCCTGCTGCGCACGGGCCAATATGGCGCGGGCATCTTCGAGAAACGACTGACCGGCCGGCGTCAAGCGAACCCCGCGCGGGACCCGCAGCAGCAGCGTGGCCCCCACCTCGTCTTCAAGCTGCCGGATCTGCGCCGACAGCGGCGGCTGCGCCATGTACAGCTTGTCGGCGGCCCGGCTGATGCTGCCGAGTTCGGCGACCGCCACAAAATAACGCAGATGCCTGAGCTCCATGCTGTTTCTCCCGTTTAAGCATACTCTACAAGTATGCATCACATATCAATACAGTCTTTGACGTATGGATTGACGCATCGCACACTGAAGGCCTCTACGAAAGTCCCGCCCATCATGCAAGCCCTGCGCAAGACCCGCCCCGAACACGGCCTGGAGCTCCTCGACCTGCCGTCCCCCGCATCGCCCGGAGCCGGCGACGTGCTGATCCGTGTGCACGCCACGGGCGTCTGCGGGACAGACTTGCACATCGATGAATGGACACCCAGCTACCACTTCATGAAGGCTGCGCTGCCGGTCACGATCGGACACGAGTTCAGCGGTGTGGTCGAAGCGATCGGCGCCGGGGTCGAAGATCTGAAACTGGGGCAATTGGTGGCCGTGCGCCCCTCGACGGTGTGCGGTCGCTGCGCATCCTGCCAGGCCGGAGATTTCGACGGCTGCGTAACGCGCCGTGGCATCGGCGTGGCCCGCGACGGTGCGTTTGCGCCCTGGGTGGTGGCTCCGGCCCGCAATTGCCTGCGCATGCCCGAAGGCGTGTCGCCCGAGGTCGCCTCGCTGGCCGAACCCTTGACCGTCAGCCACGAAGCCGTGCGGGTCGGCGGCGTCCGGCCCGGTGACCGGGTGCTGGTCCTCGGGCCGGGCAACATCGGCCAGGGCATCGCTCTTTTTGCCCGCGACGCAGGGGCCAGCCAGGTCGTGGTGGCCGGACACGGCGACGCCCCGCGACTGGCCGTGCTGCGCGCCATGGGCTTCGAACACGTGGTCGATTTTGCCGAGTCCGGCATGCAGGCCGGACTGGCGCCTTATCTGGCGGACGGCCCCTTCGACGTGGTGATCGAAGCCACCGGAGCGGCCGGTGTCATCGCGCCCGCATTGCAGGCCCTCAAGCCGCGCGGCGTGCTGGTGATCACCGGCATCCACGCCGCGCCGGTCCCGATCGATCTGGCCGCCCTGGTGCGGCGCCACCAGGAGATCCGCGGCTCTTACCGGGCCCCGGAAGCGAACTGGCAGCAGGTCGTCGACTTCATGGAACGCAACCACGACACGCTGGCCCTGATGATCACGCACCGTGTGCCCCTGGCGCAAGCGCTCGAGGGTTTTGCGCTGGCCCGCAACAAGGTCGCCACCAAAGTGGTGGTGCTGCCGCAGGCCGGTGCCTGAGGTCAAGGCCATACTCAGCGCCACATCGGCACCCCCGTCGGCCCGTATCCCGGGCCACGTTTGAACCACGCGGGTTGAGGTCCGCACCCCTGGCTTTCCTTTCCGATCCCTATCCAAAACAACCGGAGACAACACATGACACGATTCCCGCCTTCCCTTCAGACCCCTGCAAGCACACGCCGCTCCTGGGTGGCCACGGCCGTGCTCGGCGGCATCTCGCTGCTGGCTGCCGCAGCCATCCTGCCCGGCAATGCCCATGCGCAAGACCACTGGCCCAGCAAACCCATCCGCCTGATCGTCGGTTACCCGGCCGGTTCGTCGCCCGACATGCAGGCCCGCCTGCTGTCCGAGCCGCTGTCCAAAGCGCTGGGCCAGCCCGTCGTGGTCGAAAACAAACCCGGCGCCAGCGGCAACATCGGTGCCGACCAGCTCGCCAAGTCCAGCGACAACCACACGCTGGCAGTCATCGGCAACGGTCCCCTGACGAGCTCCAAGTACCTCTACAGCCGTCTGCCCTACGATCCGGCAAAGGACTTCGCCCCCCTGGCCCTGATCGGAACCTCGCCCCTGGTCTGGGTGGTGCCGGCCTCTGCCATGACCGGCAGTTCGACGCAATACATCGAACAGGCCCGCAAGGCCGGCGACAAGCTCGCCTACGGCTCCATCGGCGCGGGCTCGGGCGGACATCTGGGCATGGAACTGCTCAAACCCGCCCTCAAGCTGCAGGCACTGCATGTGCCCTACGCGGGCGGACCGGCCATCATCAACGACATGCTGGGCGGCCAGGTCGACATGTCCCTGCTGCCCACCTCCACCGTGATGCCGCTCATCCAGTCCGGCAAGCTCAAGGCCGTGGCCGTGACATCGGCCCAGCGCAGCCCGCTGGCACCCGATGTGCCGTCCATGCTCGAAGTGGGTGCGCAAGGCGTGAACATCGAAGTCTGGAACGCGGTCATGGCCCCGGCCGGCATGCCCCAGGCCTACCAGACCAAGCTCGGCAACGCGCTCGCGCAGATCCTGAACTCGGCGGATGTTCGCCAGAAACTGTTCCAGCAAGGCTGGAGCGTGGTCGATCCCTCGCCTGCGGCCCTGTCGCGTCGCATCCAGGCCGACAGCAAGCTGTATGGCGACCTGATCGCCCGCGACGGCATCCGTCTGGACTGATCGTTCGGCAGCCCCGCCGACCCGGACGGCTGCTTAAAACGGATGGCTTGAAGCGGAGTGCTTATCTTTGTATTGCACAATACAAAGATGAGTCAGCCATCCGTTTTCTCCGCTGCTGAAGTGCCGTCGCCCATAGCGGTGACATCTTCACCGCCCTGGCTCTCCGATCCTTCGCCGCGACCGGCAGCGACAGCCGGCGCCGCGGTCCTGGACACTCCCACGCGGGTCACCTATGCCGAGCTGCAGCAGGCCTACGACCATTTCAACGCCGCGCTGTTCGACGCGCAGTTGCCCCCCTGCCTGATCACCCTGCAGCGAGAAAAACGCACCTGCGGGTATTTTTCGGCGGCCCGATTCGCTGCGCTCGACGGCCGCATGACCGACGAGATCGCCTTGAACCCGGCCTTTTTCGCCGTGGTCCCGCTGATCGAGACGCTGCAGACGCTGGTTCACGAAATGGTGCACCTCTGGCAGCACCACCACGGCAAGCCCGGACGGGGGCGTTATCACAACGAGCAATGGGCTCGAAAGATGGAGAGCATCGGACTGATGCCGTCCTCGACCGGCCGGCCCGGCGGCCGGCGCACCGGAGACTGCATGGCCGATTACGCCATCGAAGGCGGCCGCTTCCTGCAGGCCTGCGAATCGCTGCTGAATTGCCGGTTCACCATCAGCTGGTACGACCGCTTTCCCGCCGACGAACATGTGGCGGCAGGCTTGAGCAGCATGGCGGCACAGGCCGCCATCGCCTTTGGAACCGGCACGCCCGTGGCCGCCAGCCCGGCGCTGGCCCAGGCCGTGCGGCCCGGTGGCCGCGCCCTGGCATCCGTGGTGCCGGGACAGCCGCCCGGGCTCGCCCCGGTCCCGGCAGACCGGTCGAATCGTTTGAAATACACCTGTGCCTGCCGCCACAGCGTGTGGGGCAAGCCGGGCCTGCGTCTTCGCTGCGAGGACTGCGGCCAGTCATTTGCACCACAAGTGGCTGCGGGTTTGGCCGATCCAGCACTCGAAACCGCCAACGGATAATGGCTGATGCCTATCGAATTCGCTGCCTGGACCACACCTTTTGCCAATGCCGACGACGTCCGTATCCTGCAACTGGTCTATGACATCCAGGTCGCCAGCCTCGACGACGGCCATCGGCACGAATGCCTGCACGTCGCGGTGCAGGTCATGGGCAACGACGATCAGTACGTGATCCACGCCGACTGCCATACCTACCGGCAGATCAACGAGTACGGTTTGCTGGCGTTGTGGGGCGCCTCCAAACGCACGCCGCGCCCTGCCGGCACCACGTTCAGGGCACGCAACCACGAGTGGGGCCGCGAAAGTTTTCTGTCCTTCGAGCTCGAGACGGTCGACGGCTGGTCCTACTTCATCGCTTCGGAAACGAATTGCATCGAAATGCTCTGCCGGTCGCGGCCCCGGGTCGAAAAACGGCCTTGAACCCCATGAAAGCCCTGACGCCGGTGGCGACGTGCAGCGACCAAACTCGCGCGGGGGTATGTTAGCGTCCGTAGACTCCCGGAACCCGCCCCACACTGCTCGAATGGCCCACCTGCCTCCCCGCATCGACGACCAGATCACCTTCCGCAAGCTGGAAATGCTGCTGGCCTTTATCGACGCCGGCAACCTGGCGCGCGCCGCCGAGCGGCTGGACACCAGTGCCGTGAGTGTGCACCGTGCGCTGCGCACGCTCGAAGAAGCCATGCGCTGCCCTTTGTTCCGCACCGAAGGCCGCAACCTGGTGCCGCTCGAGTCTGCACGGGTCCTGGCCGAGACCGCGCAAGAGGTGCTCGTGCAAATGGCGCGCGGGGTCGACGCCACACGCGAAGCCGGCGGCTATTCGGCCGAACTGATCCGCATCGGTTCGCTCTATTCCATGACCATCAAGGCGGTCCCGACGCTGCTCATCGACCTCAAGGTGCGGCGGCCGCAGTTGCAGGCCGAACTGGTGCTCGGCTCCAACGCCCGTCTGATCGACAAGCTCAAGCAAGGCGATATCGACGCCGCCCTGATGGCCATTCCCGCCGACGAGCCGGCCCTCGAATCGCTGCCGCTGTTCGAGGACGAGATCTTTTTTGCGGCACCGGTGGGTTCGGGTTACGACACGCTCGACGCCGTCGACCTGCGCCAGTGCGTGAACGAACGGTTCGTGAGTCTGGGCGAAGGCTTTGCCACCTACGACGGTTTTCGCGACGCCTTTCGCCGGGCCGGTTTCGAGCCGAACGTCGTCATGCAGACAGACGATATCTTTTCGCTGATGAGCCTGGTCAGCGGCGGCATGGGCTGCACCCTGTTGCCCGGCCGGGTTCGACAGGTGTTCGCGGGCCGGATCCGCTTGCTGCCGCTGCAGGACGGCTTTGCCATGCGTCAGCAGATCGGTCTGAGTTTCCTGCGGGTCCGCGAGCGCGATCCCAATCTGCTGGCGCTGCAGACCGTGTGCCGCACGGCGCGCATGGCTGCTTTCTGAACAACCGTCTTCTTTCCAGGGCTTACCCTCGCGCGTAAACCCTCGACCTTTACGCCCAGCGTAAAAGTCCGACGCCGGGCTTGATTGATCGGGATGGGTCTGCTTCGTTATCGTGACGACGACACACCGCACCAGTGCGTGTGTCATCACAAAAAGAACCCCCGGTTCCACAACGACGGAGACAAGACAACCATGAATCCCCATTGGATTTCAATCGCGGTACTCGGCGCCATGTTCGTGCTGGCCACTGCCCTGCCCATCAACATGGGCCTGATCGCATTTGCCGGCGCCTTTCTCGTCGGCACACTGGTGGCGGGGCTCAATGCCAAAGCCATCATGGGCGGCTTCCCGGCCGATCTGTTCCTGACCCTGGCCGGCATCACCTACCTGTTTGCGCTGGCGCAGAACAACGGCACCATCAACTGGCTGGTCCAACTGGCGGTACGCGCCGTGCGAGGACACATCGCCGCCATCCCCTGGGTGATGTTCTTCATCGCCGCAGGATTGACATCGGTCGGTGCGGTCAGCCCGGCGGCCGTGGCCATCATCGCGCCCATTGCGTTGGGCTTCGCGCTGCAGTACGGCATCAATCCGCTGCTCATGGGCCTGCTGGTGATTCATGGTGCGCAGGGCGGCGGGTTCTCGCCGATCAGCATCTACGGCGGCATCACCAATCGCATCGTGGCCAATGCCGGCCTGCCGCTCAACGAAACCGCCACCATGCTGGCCAGCCTGGGCGTCAACCTCGGCGTGTCGATGCTGCTGTTCGTGATGATGGGCGGCCTGCGGCTCAAGCGCCAGCCGGCCGGCGCCGCGCGCGGCTCGGCTACGGCGATGCCCGCCGTGGGCCGTGCCGCGCACGGCCAGGGCGGCCCCCAGGTCTATGGCGATGCGGAGGGCGAATCGTTCGGCGAGGAGCGTGCCACGGCGCGCAGTCAACCCGGCGCACTCACCGCTGCGGCCGATGCGAATGCCACCGAAGGCCAGCGCTGGTACCAGGTCATGACGCTGCTGGGGCTGGGCGTGCTGGCGGTGCTGACGCTGTTCTTCAAGCAAGACATCGGTTTTGTGTCGATCGTCATCGGCCTCGTGCTGACCCTGATGGCGCCCAATCTGCAGAAACGGGCGCTCGGGCAGGTGTCGTGGCCCGAGATCATGCTCATCGTCGGGGTCAGCACCTATGTCGGTGTGATGCAGAAAATGGGCACCATCGACTTCGTGGGTCACAGCGTGGCCGAGCTGGCATCGCCCCTGATGGCGGCCCTGCTGCTGCTGTTCGTGGGGGCCGTGGTGTCGGCGTTTGCTTCGTCGACCGCGGTGCTGGGCTCGCTGATCCCGCTGGCCGTGCCCTTCCTGCAGGGCGATGCGGGCGTCGGCGCGGTGGGCTTCATCGCCGCCATGGCGGTGTCTTCCACCATCGTCGACGTCAGCCCGTTCTCGACCAATGGCGCACTGGTGCTGGCCAGCGCCCGCGGCGTCGACCGCGACCGCTTTTTCCGCCAGCTCATGCTGTACGGGGGCGCGGTGACCGTGATCGCCCCGCTGGTGGTGTGGCTGATCTTCGTGGTGCTGTGATGGCAAGCCACGACATCCGATTCTCAGGACTGGAGATGCAACCGACATGACGAGCAGAGACTGGAACACCCAATCCCGCAACCGCAGCGATCGCCTGGCGCGCGCTGCCGAAGTGCTGGGCCCACGCATGCAGGGCAAGAGCGTGGCGACCGAGGCGGTCGGCATGCTGCTGGACGCCGTGCTGCGGCCAGGCGACCGGGTCTGCCTGGAGGGCAACAACCAGAAGCAGGCCGATTTCCTCGCAGAGGCGCTGGTGGGGCTGGACCCGAAGCGCATCAACGGCCTGCACATGGTGCAGTCCGTGCTCGCCCTGCCCGAGCACCTCGACGTGTTCGAGAAAGGCCTGGCCAATCGCCTGGACTTCAGCTTCTCGGGGCCGCAAGGCGCACGGCTGGCCCGGCTGGCCTCGGCAGGACGCATCAACATCGGGGCCATCCACACCTACCTCGAACTGTTTGCCCGCTATTTCGTCGACCTCACGCCGCAGGTGGCCCTGGTCGCCGCGCAGGCCGCGGACGCGCAGGGCAACCTGTACACCGGTCCGAACACCGAAGACACACCGGCCATCGTCGAAGCCACCGCGTTCAAGGGCGGCATCGTGATCGCTCAAGTGAACGAGCTGGTCGATGGCACCACCACCCGGCTGCCCCGCATCGACATCCCCGCCGACTGGGTCAGTTTTGTCGTGCCGGCTCCCCGGCCGCACTTCATCGAACCGCTCTTCACGCGCGATCCGGCCCAGATCAGCGAAATCCAGGTGCTGATGGCCATGATGGCCATCAAAGGCGTGTACGCCGAGTACGGCGTGCAGCGGCTCAACCATGGCATCGGTTTCGACACCGCCGCCATCGAGCTGCTGCTGCCGACCTATGGCGAATCGCTCGGTCTCAAGGGCAAGATCGCGCAGCACTGGGCCCTCAATCCGCACCCGGCCCTGATCCCGGCCATCGAAGCCGGCTGGGTGTCGTCGGTGCATTCGTTCGGCTCGGAATTGGGCATGGAGAACTACATCCGTGCACGCTCGGACGTGTTCTTCACCGGCCCGGACGGCAGCCTGCGCAGCAACCGTGCGTTCTGCCAGGCCGCCGGCCACTATGCCTGCGATCTCTTCATCGGCTCGACGCTGCAGATGGACCTCGACGCCAACAGCTCGACCGCCACGCTGGGGCGCATTGCCGGTTTCGGCGGAGCCCCCAACATGGGCGCCGACGCCCGCGGCCGGCGCCATGCCAGCCCGGCCTGGCTCAAGGCCGGCGAGCAGGCACGCGCCGGCCGTCAGGGTGCCAGCGGTACGCCGCGCGGCCAGAAGCTGGTGGTGCAGATGGTGGAGACGTTCCGCGAGCACATGCAGCCCGCCTTTGTCGAGCGGCTCGACGCCTGGACGCTGCAGGAACAGGCCGGCATGGACCTGCCGCCCATCATGATCTATGGCGAGGACGTGACGCACGTGATCACCGAGGAAGGCATTGCCAACCTGCTGCTGTGCCGCAACGACGAGGAACGCCAGCAGGCCATCCGGGGCGTGGCCGGCTATACCGCGGTCGGACTGGCCCGCGATCACCGCATGGTCGAGAACCTGCGCGACCGGGGCATCGTCCGGCGCGCGCAGGACCTGGGCATCGACCCCAGGCAGGCCAGCCGCAACCTGCTGGCCGCGCGCGGCATGCGTGACCTGGTGCGGGCCTCCGGCGGCCTCTATCAGCCGCCCAAGCGTTTTCGCAACTGGTGAGCCCGGCGGTCTACGTCCCGGGTCCATCGATCGGAGAAACAAAGATGAGTCAAGACATTCCCGCAGGGCTCGAAGCCCTGGATTTCCATCTGACCGGCGGCCGGCCGGTGGCCGCATTCGAGCCCATCCTGGTCGGCGTCGTCGGTTCGGGCAACCTCGAGGTTCTGCTCGAGGCCGCCGACGCCACCGACTGCCACATCCACGTCGACACGTCGGCGCGTGGTTTCGGCACCATCTGGCAGGCCGTCGTGCAGGATTTCCATGGCCGGCATGCGCTGGCCGGCGTACGCCTGTCCATCAACGACATGGGGGCGACACCTGCCGTGGTCAGCCTGCGCCTGGACCAGGCCGTGGCCGAGTTGAC
Organism: Comamonas sp. BIGb0124; assembly: GCF_003752175.1. Taxonomy (GTDB): domain Bacteria; phylum Pseudomonadota; class Gammaproteobacteria; order Burkholderiales; family Burkholderiaceae_C; genus Comamonas_F. Next base: position 253,122 of record NZ_RJVF01000008.1, read on the forward strand.
CGATCGAGCCCAAGGAGGTCAACCATGATGCGCGACGCCACGAGCTATGTCGAATGCACGGCCCGCGAACGCCTGCAGGCGCTGCTGGACGCCGGCACGTTCCACGAATGGCTGCCCCCGGCCCTGCGCCTCACCAGCCCTCACCTGGCCCAACTGGGCGTGCCGTCGGCGTTCGACGACGGCATCGTCATCGGCCGTGCGAAGATCGACGGCCTGCCCATCTTCGTCGCGGCGCAGGAAGGCGCATTCATGGGCGGCGGTGTCGGCGAACTGCACGGCGCCAAGCTGGCCGGACTGCTGCGCCGGGCCCAGCGGGACCGCCCTGCGGGTGTCCTCCTCCTGGCCGAGTCGGGCGGAGTCCGCTTGCACGAGGCCAACGCCGGCCTGATCGCGGTATCCGAAGTGATGCGTGCGCTGCTCGATCTGCGCGCTGCGGGCATCCCCACGGTGGTGCTCATCGGCGGCGCCAACGGGTGTTTCGGCGGCATGGGCATCGTGGCGCGCTGTGCCAACCATGTGGTGATGAGCGACATCGGCCGGCTGGCCATGTCGGGCCCGGAAGTGATCGAGGCCAGCCATGGCGTCGACGAATACGACGCCCGCGACCGGGCGCTCGTCTGGCGCACCTGCGGCGGCAAACACCGCTGGCTCACAGGCGACTGCGACACGCTGGTCGACGACGACGTGACGGCCTTCCGCACTGCCGCGGCGCAAGCCTTGCGGTCGCCGGCACGCGGCCCCGTCGGGCCGGACGCACTGGAGGCCGAACACGCCCTGCTGCTGCGCCGCCTGAATGCCGTGCCCCTGGCGCGCTGGGGATCGGACGGCGACGAGGCCACGGCACTGTGGCAAGCCATCGGGGTCGCCGGGGCCGATCGCATCCCCGAACTCGATGTGGCCGACGTCCGGGCCCTGCGCCCCGACGCACTGAAGACTGGAGCTTGACGATGCACTGGAACACACTGGCCGAACAACTGTTCGACTCCCCCCACCGCATCGAGGCCGACGCGCTGCTGTTGCGCGGCAGCGCCGACATCGACGGCCGTGCCGTCACGGTCGTAGGCACCACCGAACATGCCCCCATCGGCGTGGCACTGGCCCTGGCCCAGGCGCGTGTGGTGCTCGACACCGTGAAGCAGCATCCGGGGCGGCCGATCCTGCTGCTGGTCGACACACAGGGCCAGCAACTGCGACGGCGCGACGAACTCCTGGGCATCAACCGGGCCATGGCCCACTTGGGCATGGCCATCGACTTTGCCCGCCGGCAGGGCCACACCGTCCTGGGACTGGTCTACGACCAGGCCCTTTCGGGCGGGTTCATCACCTCCGGCCTGATTGCCGATGGCTGTTATGCGCTGCCCGAAGCCGAGATCCGCGTGATGCGCATTCCGGCCATGGCCCGGGTCACCAAGTTGCCCGAGGCCACACTCGAGGCGCTGTCGGTCGGCAACCCGGTGTTCGCGCCGGGCGTCGACAACTATGTCGCCATGGGCGGCGTGCGGGCCTTGTGGCGTGGCGACTTGAAAGCCGCCCTGCGCCAAGCCCTGCAGGACACGCCTGCCGAAGACACACGAGCCCGGGACGGCCAGGTGCGCGGCGGCCGACGCATGGCCGCCGATGTGATCCAGCGTGTGCTGGACGCCGATTGAGGACCGCACCATGGCTGTCGCATTACGCCGCCATCAACTCGTCTATCTGGGCCGGCCCGCCTGGAGTGCCATTCTGTCCCGGAGCTGGGACAGTTCGGCCAGGGCCTGCCTGACCCACTGGTCCAGCCATGCATTGCCGCTGGTGGTCACACGGCAGACGGACGTGCCCCAGCCCGGCGGCGACGATGTCGTGGCCCTCGGGCTGCCTGCGCCGTTGCGCTGGGACAAGCGTCGACTCGCGCTGCAGGTGGCCCGCCGCGACATCCTGTGGTTCGACGAGTTTCCGCGCGCCAATCAGGTCACATCCCTGCTTCCGGCATCCGCCCAGCCCGGATGGCGCCGGCTGTGCGCCGAGCTCGAAACCCTGCGTCTTCCGGCACGTGCCTACGGCAGCCACGGCTGGCAATGGCTGAGCGGGCTCGACCATGTGCGGCCGCAGTCCGATATCGATCTGTGGCTGGGCGTGCAGGATGCGCAACAGGCCGATGCCGCCTGCCGCGTGTTGACGCGCCACACGCAGCAGGCGCACGCCCGCATGCCAAGGCTCGACGGTGAACTGCTGTGGTCGGACGGCACGGCCGTGGCCTGGCGTGAGTGGCAGGCCTGGCGTGCCGGAGCGACACCCGCCATTCTGGTGAAACGCCTCGCACAGACCGGCCTGGCCCGCCGGCCCTTCTGGCCCGATGCACCCGGCGAGACCGTTCCCGACATCCGCCTGCAGGGAGCGATGCCATGAACTGGGCCCTGCATGTTTCGGCGTCGCTGCCGTTTTTCACTGCGCCGTCGCAGGCCGATGCCGGCATCCTCGCCCCGCAGGCACAGGCCGTGGGCCGGGCGGCTGCACGGGCGCTCTACGACGAGCTGGCCTTGGCCCCCAAGCCGGGACTCGTTTCGTTTGCCGACAACGGCAGCCATGACGACATGGATGCCCACACCTTCATGCGCAGCATCTTTGCGCTGCGCCCCTATTACGAGCGCATCACGGCGCTGGGCATGGCCCGTGCGCCGTTTGCCGCGCTGGAGCGCTGCGGCATCGAGGCCGAACGCCACATGCTGGCAGCCACCGGTGGCATCAACACGCATCGAGGCGCCATCTTCATGCTGGGCCTGCTGTGCGCGGCGGCCGGCGTGCTCATCGGCCAGGGGCAGCCCCTGGACGCAAGCGCCTTGCGCCAGGCCCTGCTGACGCAATGGGGCGACGCATTGAGCACACGCGCAGACCGCACACCGACCTTGCCCGGCGGCATGGCCTCGGCCCGGCTTGGCCTGCGCAGCGCCGGTCGCGAAGCCGCGCTCGGCCTGCCCACCCTGTTCGAAACCGCCCTGCCCGCCTGGCAGCAGGCCGAGAGGAGCGGACTGGCACCCCACGCCGTGCGGCTGCAGACCCTGTTCTCCGTCATGGCCGTGCTCGACGATGCCAATCTGGCCCACCGCGGTGGCCTGTCAGGCTTGGCCCATGCCCGCGCCGCTGCCCAGGCTTTCCTGGCGCACGGCGGTGCAGGCCGAGCCGACGCCCAGAAACAGGCCTGGGCCGTGCACCGGGATTTCGTGGCCCGCCGGCTTTCGCCCGGAGGGGCTGCCGACACCTTGGCCGCTGCCTGCTGGCTGCACCGTGTACAGGACCGATGATGCGTTATGCCGTGATCTTTTCGGGCCAGGGCATGCAGCATGCGGCCATGCTGCCCTGGCTGCCCGACAGCCCGCTCACCCGGGCGCTGGAAGCCCGGCTGGGCCGCGACGACTGGCGCACCGCGCTGGCCGATCCGGACTGGGCCCACGCCAACCGCCACGCACAGATGCTGCTCGCCGCCGTCCAGACCACGGCCTGGCAAGTCCTGGCGGCCGGGCTGCCGCCGCCGGCTGCCGTGGCGGGCTACAGCGTCGGCGAGCTGGCAGCGGGTGCGGCCGCCGGCGCCTACGACGCCGAGACCGCCCTGGCATTGGCCGATTGCCGAGCCCGCCTGATGGATGCCTGCGCCCAGGACCGGCCCGGCGGACTGTTGGCCGTCGGCGGGCTGGCCGAAGCCCGCCTGGCGGCGCTGTGCGAACAAAGCGGCACACAAGCCGCCATCGTCAACGGCCCCGATGCGTGGATCTGCGGCGGTCCTGACGCCTCGCTGGCCCTGCTGCAGGACCTGGCCCAGGCCGCAGGCGCGCGCTGTACCCGGCTGAAAGTGGCCGTTCCCTCGCACACCCGCTGGATGCACGCCGCCGCCCGGGCCTTCGCCGAAGCCCTCGAAGAAATCGAGATGCAGGCACCCCGCGCCTGCCGCTTCGTCAGCAACACCGGGCAGGCCGCCACCACCGCGGCCGAACTGAGGCATGCACTGGCCTGGCAGATCGACCACACCGTTCAATGGCAGGCCTGCATGGACGAACTGCACGACAGCCAGCCGCGCTGCGTCCTGGAAATCGGCCCCGGCCAGGCATTGGCCCGTCTCTGGAATGCCCGTCACCCCGATATCCCTGCACGCAGCATCGACGAGTTCCACTCCGCCGCGTCCGCGATCGGCTGGGTGCTGCGGCATGCAGAGTACTGAAACCGGAAACCACGCTTTGCCATAATTGCGGGCATGCGCAGTTTCCGGTCCTTCCCATTGCTGATCCGCGCCGTCCTGGCGTGGTTCGCTTTGACGGTGGCGATCGCGACCGCGTCGCCCCTGGTCCACAAGCCCGATCCGCTGCATACGGTCTGTACCGCCGGCGGCGAGGTCCGGGTGCTGATCACCGACGCCGGGCACGATGCACCGGCAGCCGGCCACTCGCACGGCCAGTTGGACTGCCCGCTTTGCCTGCTGGCCAAGGCCCCGCCGCCGGCCGCCATCGTGGTCGTCCGGCTCGCGCCCAGCCCGCTGGCGCATGCGCTCAGGCCCGCTCGCCGGGCGCATCTGGCCACCTCCACCGGTGCGCCCCTGCCGCCTCGCGGCCCGCCCACCGATCGCGCCTGACCTTCGCGATCCCGTGGCGTGCACGGGCAGACACACCCGGCCGGCTTCAGGGCGGGTGATTGCTGCTCACGTGCTGCGGTCGACTTTTCTTTCGGTACGTTCCCTTTCCACTGGCGCGGCGCATCGGCTTTGAGCCGCGCCGGCCGTCACACCATGTTGTCTGTTCCCCCTCTCTCGGCGACCCGTTCGCCCGTGCTTCCCTGGTGGGTCGCTGCCCTGCGGCGCCTCCATCTGTATATCGGATTCCTGGTCGGCCCCTTCCTGCTGGTGGCCGCGCTCAGCGGCATGGCCTACGCGCTGACGCCCCAGCTCGAGAACTGGCTCTACGCCGACGCCCTGAACACCCGGACCACCGGCGCACCGCTGCCCCTGGCCGACCAGGTCGCGGCCGCACAGCGCGCGGCCGGTCCCGCCGCAACGCTGTCGGTCGTCCGGCCCGCACCCGGCCCGGGTTTCACCACACGCGTCATGTTCAACGCCCCCGGGCTCGGCGAATCCGAAAGCCGGGCGATCTTCGTCGACCCGGTGAACGGCGAGGTTCTCGGCGACTACACGGTGTACGGCACCAGCGGCATCCTGCCGCTGCGGACCGCCATCGACCAGTTCCACCGCGCGCTGCTGCTGGGCACGCCGGGGCGGCTCTACAGCGAACTGGCCGCATCCTGGCTGTGGCTGGCCGCGCTGGGCGGGTGCGTGCTGTGGGCCTGGCAACGCTGCGCACGCCGGTCGGCAACCCCATCCACCCAGCCGAGCGATGCGACGCGCCTTGCGCCGCCACGCGCGGCCCTGCGCCGCCGACATGCCACGCTGGGCCTGTGGCTGCTGCTCGTGCTGGTCTTCTTTTCGGCGACGGGGCTGACCTGGTCGAGATACGCAGGCACCAACATCGGCGCCATGCGCCAGCACTTGGGATGGGCGACACCGACCGTCTCGACCGCCTTGTCCGGTGCGGCCGAACCGGTTTCCGAGCATGCCCATCACGAAGAGCATGCCCAAACCCCGGCCGCGGGGCACGCGATGCACGGCATGCACCCCCGGGCCGTGGCGCAGGAATCCGGCACGATCGCACCGATCGGGCGCATCGATGCCGTACTGGCCGCGGCCCGATCGGCCGGGATCGACGCCGAACGCCTCGAGATCCGCCCCGCCCGACAGGCCGACCGAGCCTGGACCGTCACCGAAATCGACCGCCGCTGGCCCACACAAGTGGATGCCGTGGCCATCGATGCCCGCAACCTGGCGATCGTCAGCCGGGCGCGTTTCGAGGACTATCCCCTGGCCGCCAAGCTGACGCGCTGGGGCGTCGACCTGCACATGGGCGTGCTCTTCGGCTGGCCCAATCAGCTGATGCTGGTACTGGGTGCCGGCGGCCTGGCCGTGATGACGGTCTGGGGTTACCTCATGGTCTGGCGCCGGCATCGGGGCACGCAGCCAGCGTATGCCGCGGTGTCGCTGCTGGGCACGTTGCGCCAGGCGCCGCCCCCGGCGCTTGTCGCCCTGGCCATCGCCACGCTGGGCCTGGCCTGGGCACTGCCGGTGCTCGGCTGGAGCCTGCCTTTCATCGTGTTGCTGGACATCGGCCTGACCGCGCTGCGCAGGCACCCCTTGCAGCAAGCGTCCAGGCGCTGACCGAAGGCCGGGACCGGCAGCGCCATGCAGCCCTTTGGCCAAACCGGCCGGGCGCAGCCAGCCACCGCTGGCTCGCCCGGCCTCGGCCTCAACGCACCGTCAATTGCACAGGCTCGGAGTAGATCGTGAAACGACCGCCCTTGGCCATGGCGTGGGTGTGGCCCACCAACACCAGGGCCGTGCCGGGTCCGCTAAACACGGTCTCGCCATTGCTCTGGGCATAGGGTGCGGTGGCCTCGACCACCACCAGTTGCCGGCTGCTGGACAGGCTGGCCTGTCCGGCCTGGGTCCGGATCTGCACCGGCAGTTCCACGGCGGCGTTCGCGGCCACCGTTTCCGCAGCGGCGGCGCTCAGCCGCACCGGATAGGCACTCGCCCATTGCGACATGTCCGTCGTCAGGCCGTGGGTGCCGGCCATGTAATAACGTTCGAAGATCGCCTCGTCCCGGAAGGTCCAGGGCCAGAAGGTCGTGCCGCGATGCTTGGCCGCCTCGAGCACCGCCTCGGGCACGCCGGCGTAGCTGGGGTTGAAGGTCGACGACAGCGGCTGGGTCGCGCCCAGAATGGCACGCATGCCCTTCTTCACATCGGCGCCGGTGCTCAGGCCGGTCAGGTAGCCGCCCGAAACACCCGGCATGAGCTCGGCCAGGCGCTTGAGCTGCGCGGCATGGAACGAAATCGCAATCACCTGGTCGGCAACCCCATGACGGTCGACCGCCACCTTCAGCAGATCCACCACCTCGGGCGTCGCACTCTTGATCTCGACGAAATGCGTGATCGGCTGGCCCTTGAACTGCGTGAAGAACTCGTCGAGCGTCGGCACCGGCAAGCCGCTGGTCGTGCGCAAGGCACGAACCTGGGCCAGGGTCATCGATTCGACTGCTCCGGTGCCGTCGGTCGTGCGGTCCACGGTTTCATCGTGCATCACGACCAGGTGACGATCGGTCGTCATGTAGATGTCGTTCTCGACCGCGTCGGCACCCAGGCGCACCGCCTCGATCGCACCGGCCAGGGTGTTCTCGTCCACCCGTGAAGGCACGCCACGGTGGCCCACCACCAACGGCTTGCGCAACAGCGAGCGGGCGGGGAACTTGGCCAGCAGTGCCGTGTAGGGCGCAAGGTCTGCCGCCACCACGCCGTTGACGCCCGAAGTCAGCAGCCGGGCCGCCGACAGCGCCGAACCGTCCTGCGGCACCGCCCACACCGTCACCAGCATGCGCTGCAGGTAGGCCACCGTCTCGCGCGTGGCGGCTGCAGCCGGCAGCACCGCGATCTTGGCGCCCGCCTGATTGGTTGCAGCGACCAGGCGGGCCAGATCGGCCGTCCCGCCGCCCACGGTCGATTGCGTGTAGTCGACGGCAGCCCGCACGCGCGGCATCGCCTGGCGGGCCTGCGCCAGCAGCGCCGGGTCGGCCGACAGCAAGGTCAGATCGACCAGATTGCGCGCCTTGACCTGCTCGGCCAGTGCGGTCACCGTCGCTGCATCGGCGATGCTCAGCACAGGAATGGCCCGGGCATCGGCCCGATCCAGCAGGGCCTGCAAGGTCCCCAGGCTCTGGCCGGAGGCCGTCGACACGTTGAGTGCGCTGTCCAGCGTCACCAGGCTGTTGGCTGCGCCGGCTTGCGATGCCGTCGCGGCGGTCTGTGTCAGCTCGACCAGCGTCGGGGCCATGGCGACGCCGGTCTGCGGCTCGGCCACGTCGTAGATGTCGCCCAGACTCGGCAAGGCCTCCAGTTGCTCGGTCACCTTGACGGCATCGACACGCATGATCGCGCCTGCGGCCTGCAGGCCCAGGCCGCCCTGTGCCGCGCCACCCAGTTCCGCATCGTGCAGCAGCACGTCGTTCAGGTACTGGCGCACCCGGCCGCCCTTCACGATCACCGTCGCCTTGTAGGTCTTGCCGGGCTGGATGGCTTCGGAGAACGCAGCCGTCTCGCTCACGATCCAGCCGCCGTCCTTGCGCTGGGCAAGTTCGGTGCCGTTGCCTGCCGTGGCCGTCTGGCGCACCGCCATCTGGTAGTAGGGCTCGAGGTTGGGCGTATCCGAGGTGCGGTACATCACGCTCACCCAGCGCGACGTGTTGTTGGCCTGCACGATCGTGAACTCGGCGTCGATCCGGTAGTCGCCCCGGCTGGCCAGCGAGGCCGGCAGGCGCACGGCGGTGGCCGTGCTGTTGTTGGCCAGGCCGTTGACGAACAGGCTGCCCTCCTGGACATACACCGCGCCGTCCACGCCGTTGGCCTGCTGCCAGCCGGCCGGCAGCGCACCGGTGGCGATGCCGTCGAAACGCTCGTCGAGCAGCACGACCGGCTCGGGTGCAGGCGGTGTTTCCGGTTCGGGTTCCGGCTCGGTGGGCGGTGTCCCCGGATCGGGCGTACCGCCACCGGGGATCTCGGTTCCGGGCTGCGTGGGAGCCGCATCGTCGTGGTCATCGGAACCGCCGCAGGCAGCAAGTGCAAGAGTGGCGGCCATGGCGATGGCAAGGCGTTGGAAATACACGGAGGGTCCTTCTTCAAAACATGACAGAAGTCCCCGACCGTAGTCACCGCCGATGACAAAGCGTTGACATTTGCTTCACTTTTCTTTGCACAACTTCACGCAATGCCGCTCTTTTTATCCCCTATCGCGGGCCTTCTCCCAGGAAAGAGCAATGCCATCTCATGGTAAACCCGCATGCAACTTCACAGCCCGCGAGATCACGCTCTCGGGCGCCAGATATTGGTCGAGCAGGTTGAAATGGTTGTAGTCCTTGAGCACGTGGATGTCGGGCGCATAACCCTCGATCTGAAGCAGCCTGCCGTAACGCAGCGTCAGGTCGATCCAATGATGCGGCTCCTCTCCCCCCACCAGCAGCGTCACCGGACCGGCCAGCCGGGGCAGGCGCTGCTCCATGTTGTTGCGAGCGGCCACTTCGGGCGTCAGTTGCAGTTGCGCGTTGAGCGAGGTGTACATGGCCGGCCGAGGATCGAAGACCCCACTGATCAGCGTCGCCCCGGCCAAAGGTGGCGCCTGCTCGAGTCCGGCGTAGGTCTGCCAGTCCTGGGCCAGGATGGCGGCGCACAGATGAGCGCCCGCCGAGTGTCCGCCGATGCTGAGCCGAGCCGGGTCGATGCCGTGATCGGCTCCCTGCCGGTGCAGCCAGGCAAACGCCGCGAGCGCCGAGTCCACCACCCCGTCGAGGTTCGAACCGGGGCACAGCTCGTAATTGGCGATCACGGCCGTGATGCCCTGTTCGACCAGCCCGGCCGCCACAAACGCAAAGGCCGACTTGTCGAGCGCGCGCCAATAGCCGCCATGGAAAAACAGATGGGCCGGGGCCGGCCGGCCGTCGGCACGCGGCGGCGCCCGGTAGATGTCGAGGCGGCGGCGCGCATGCTCGCCATACGCCACGTCGAACACCGCATCCAGCGTGTCGCGGGCCTGCGAGTTGATCGCTGCACGCGGCTCGTCGTAGCGCGTGAAATCGGGCACCGACAGACGGGGATTGAACTGAGCCTCGAGCGCTTCGGGGCTCAAGGCCGACCAGGCCGGGACGGGGGTCAGAAGGGGCGCATTCATGGCGAAGGGAGTTTCCAGACAACACGGATCGATCGATGCTACGTGTTTTCCCGATCCCTTGCAGGGCCGCCCGAGCCCCGCCGGAATGCCCGATTTCCCGCCGCGAAATGCTCACGCGCTGCATCTGACGGGACAAGGAAGGGCCTCTTGGGTGCCTGCATCGGACTATTGATTGTTTATTCTCATAGCAAGAGTCAACGATATCTCAACATATTTCGGCAAGAACCATTCGTTGATTTCATCGAATCGTCATCCCTCGTTCCTACAGTCCGTAACCTTGTTCCCTGCAGGTACCCAAGGCCCATGACCGATTCCATTCGCAAAACCTCGCCGCTTTCACTCAACGAACTTCAGGGGCTTCCCGACCGCCAGCGCCGTGCACTGCTGCGTGCCGGCCTCGGCCTGTCCGTCGGCAGCGCATTGCTGTTGGCGGCCTGCGGCGGCGACGGCAACGACGCGCCCGCCGACGAGAGCGGTGCCGGCGGCACGCCCGTCGATCCGCCCACCACCACACCGAACCCGGACGAGGGCGGCGGCACGCCGCTGCCGCCCGCCGTGGCCAGCTTCGCGCTGGCGGTGCTGCCCGACACGCAGTTCTACTCGCGTTATGCCACCGCCGACGAGAACACGCAGTTCCAGCGCATGTACGGTTCGACGCCCTACCTGGCCCAGACCGAATGGATCGCCCGGCATGCCGCCGACTACAAGATCCCGTTCGCCATCCACCTGGGCGACATCGTCGACCAGCAAGGCAAGCCGGCGCAGTGGGAGATTGCCGATGCAGCCATGCAGGTGCTCGAAGATGCCGAAGTCCCCTACTCGATCCTCGCCGGCAACCATGACGTGATCCGAGACGTCGACTACGTGAACGCCGGCAGCCAGTCCACCGATACCGATGCGCAGCGGACCCTGGCCAACGAACCCTATCTGAAGTGGTTTCCGACCACACGAGCGGCCCGGCAGGCCACTTTCGGCGGCCGCGACAGCTCGGGCTTCCATGAGTTCCACATCTTCGAAGCCGAGGGGCAGTCCTTCCTGGTCCTGTCGCTTTCGTGGCGGGTCTCGGATGCCGGCATCGACTGGGCACGCCAAGTGCTGGCCCAGCATCCCACGCTGCCGGCCATCCTGGTCAATCACCAGTTGCTCAACATCGCCTCGGACGGCACCAGCCCGCTCGAAGTACCCTACGGACTCATGCTCTGGGATCGCCTGATCAAGGACAACGACCAGATCTTCATGACCCTCAACGGCCATTACCACGGTGCCAGCCGCCTCACCAAGACCAATGCCTACGGCAATGCCGTCGAAGAGATGGTGGTGGACTATCAGATGGCCTACATGGGCGGCAATGCGCTCATGCGGACCTACGAGTTCGACCTGACCCACAACAAGATCCGTGTGCTGTCCTTTTCGCCCTGGGTGCCGAGCAAGCCGGTCGAGGCACTCAACGAGTTCGACGTCGCGGTGCTCGCCGAAGACAACCAGCAGTTCGAGATCGACATCGATTTCAAGAAACGCTTCGCCCGTTTCAACCCCGGCTTCGCCGCCCCCGCACCGTCGAACCAACCCATCACCGAACGGGTGAAGGCCGCACTGCTGGCCAACTACACCGAACCCGAAACGCCCGACCAGAAACCGGCGGCAGACACCGAGGACTACCCCCACGTCTCCTCCACCCTGGCGCACTGGCGTTTCTTCGGCGGTGCCGCCGATTCCGTGGTGCCCGTGGGTTACGTCGTGCCCGACGAGACGGGCGCCAATCCCATCTACCGCGAGTCGCTGGTCTTCAACGGCAGCACCATCGGCCAGGAGGGCGACCTGACCTGGGCCGACGACCATCACCATCTCTCGGCGGCCCCCGGCAGCGTCAAGTTCTCCAGCACCACCACAAAGCCGCTGCGCATGAGCTACTTCACGACACGCTCGGAGGCCGCGCTCAACACGCAGACCTTCGACTCGGGTTACACCGTCGAAGCCTTCATCAAGGTCGATGCCAGCTGGACCGCCAGCCAGAACGCCTGGATGAACATCATGGAGCGCGACGGCCGCCGAGGCCAGATCGACGGCTTCACCGGCGGCGACGGCGAAGAATGCCCCATCATCTTCGCCGTCTCCAGCCTGCGCGAAGTGCAATGGGAAGTGCTGCCCGGCAACACGGGCGCCAAGTCGCCGACCTCCAACTGGTCGGGCGAAATCATGGCCGGCAAGTGGATCCACGTGGCCATCGTCAACGATCCGGTCCGCCGCGAAACGGTGATGTATGTCGAAGGTGCGCCCGTGCTGCGCAATGCGGCCGGCGGCGTCGGTATCGCCTACCGCCGTGCGACCGACCGCATGGTCATCGGTGGCGGCGCCTACGCCGGCCAGCGCACCAACGGTTTCCTGGGCCAGATCGGAGAGATCCGCCTGTGTGCCGAACCCCTGCCGGCCAGCCAGTGGCTGACGGCACGGCGCAGCGCCTGAACACCGCGGCCCAGGGCTTAGTCCCGGGCCACCCTTGACGACCCTCAATGTCTGCCACGGCCGCCGGCCTTCCGCGCGGCCCCGGCCACTCCATCGAATCCATCATGTACGCATCGACAACACACCGACCTTTGCTTCCCGCTCTGCCGCGCAACTGGCTGTGGGCGGCCCTCGCCGCCGCAGTGCTCACCGCCTGCGGCGGCGGCGGCGACTCCTCGGGCACGCCCGACGTCACTTCGCCGCCCACCACCGAACCCACGACACCGCCGGTCGACGGCGCAGAGGGAGAGGACGGCGGCGGAGACGACGGCACGACGCCGCCGCCCGTCGCCACCGGCCGCTGGACCCGCGGCGACCTGCACGTGCACACCTACCAGTCGGACGACGCTCAGACCGGACTCGAACAGGTGCTGGACCAGGGCTTCGACCAGTACGGCCTGGACTGGATGGCACTGTCCAATCACCTGCGCTTGTCGGCACGCGACCACACCGGCGCCGCCCTGCCCGGCGGCTCCATTCCCTTCTCGCGCGCCATGGCGGAGTACGAGGCGCCCTTCATCCGGCAAGCCCAGGCCGCCGGCCGCTACAAGGACAAGCTGATCCTGTCGTCGGCCGAATGGGACATGCCCACCCACGATCACGTCAACGTCGGCATCCTCACCGACCAGCCCATGAGCGACAAGGCCTTCAAGGCCATGAACCAGTTCGAGTATTTCTTCACCAACCGCAATGCCGCCCTGTTCGATGCGGCGGACGTGGCCGCCTGGAACACCCAGCGCGCACGCGCCTACAGCACCCATGCCGATGCCGTCGGCGCGATCGCCTGGCTGCGCGACAACCATGGCGAAACCAGCTACATGCTGCTCAACCATCCGTCGCGCTACAACGGCCGCTACACCGCCGCCCAACTGCGCGAGATGAACGACACCGCGCCCAACGTCTTCTTCATGATCGAAGGACTGGTCGGCAACCAGATGGAACCGGACCGCGGCGGTTATGCCGAGAGCTACACCGCCGCCAACCTGCCCTCGCGCACCTACGGCGGCACCGACTACATGGTCGCCCGACTGGGCGGCATGTGGGATGCCCTGCTGGGCGAGGGCCGCCGCGTCTGGACGGTGGCGAACTCCGACTTCCACTTCAAGACCGCCCAGGGCCTCTACAGCAGCGGTTATGCGCCGGGCGAGTACGCCAAGACCTACCTTCGTCAGGCCGACGAGGGTGCGCAGGGCTGGCTCGACAGCCTGCGCGCCGGCCAGGCCTTCGGGGTGCTGGGCGACCTGATCGACGCCCTGGATTTCAGCGCTGCAGGCCCTGCACCCGAAAACGCCAGCGCCGCCATGGGCGGCGAACTCTCCGTCAAACCCGGCGAGACCGTGACCGTCACCATTCGCTTCAAGAGCCCCGAGCGCAACAACCGTGAGACGGCACTGGGCAGCGGCGTACTGGCCGGCGAGCAGCCGCAGGTCGATCACGTCGACCTGATCGCAGGACATGTCGTTGCAAAGGCCGCACCGGCATCGGCTGCCTATGCCGAATCGACCAACGCCAGTACCCGCGTCATCGCCCGTTTCTTCAAGAAGGACTGGCAGGTCGATGCCGAGGGCTACAACGTCATCACCTATCGCTACACACCGGCCGCCAGCCAGTACCTGCGGTTGCGCGGCACCAATCTGGGCGTGGACGTCGCCGGCGAGACCAGCCGGGGCGAACCCCTGCCCGACGCCAAGATCACGCTGGCCGACAATCAGGCCCGCTTCGACGCCATCGACGCACGCAACTACGGCGACCTCTGGTTCTACTCCAACCCGGTCTTCGTGACCGTGGCCGCGGCGGCAACCGCCGGCACACGCTGAAGCCCGCCGGCCGCCTCAGGCCTTGATCGAGGCCGGCAGGTAAAAACAGTAACCGCTGTTTCTGAGGGTCTTGATCGGGAGCTCATGCCCGCTGATTGCCTCGACCCGGCGGCGCAGCCGGCGCATCTGCGTGTCGAGCCGGCGCTGGTCGTATTCGAGATAGTCGGCACCCAGCGCCTGCACGATCTGCCGGCGGCTGATGCTGTCGCCGGGCTGGCTCATCAGGCATTGCAACACCACCTGGTCCTGCTGCGACAGCGGCACAAAACCGGCATCGGGCACATGCAGGCGCCGTGGCCCGAGCTCCAGCACCCAGGTGGCCGGTTGCTCGTATTCAGCGGGCAGCAAGGGCCCCGCAGGCTGTACCGGCAGGGTCGATTGCAGGCCGAGCCGGCGAGTCAGCGCATCCAGGGTCGCGGCGAGTTCGTCCAGGTCGCATCCCTTGCCCAGGTAATGGTCGGCTCCACCCGCCAGTCCGGCGATCCGGTCGGGACTGGTGCTGCGGGCACTGAACACCACGATGCCCACCTGTTGACCGCCTTGCCGCAGACGGCGGATCAGCTCCAGCCCGCTGCCGTCGGGCAGGCCGATGTCGACGATGGCCAGCCGATGTCGCTGGGCATCGAACAGGCGGTCGAAGTCGCCGATGGTGCCCGCACGGGCGACTCCATAGCCCAGCTCTTCGAGGAAATCGCCGAGCTCCTGGCTCAGGACCGGCTCGTCTTCAAGCAGGATGACTTCAGGCATGGCCAAGCGACGCCCGGCCGACGATGTGGTTTATTCTGACGGACTGCACAGGGAAACCCAAAACAATTGAAATGAAATGTTACCGCATCACGGGGGGATGGCTGGCGATCCTCGTCTGGATGATCGCGATGGCCGTGTCGGGGGTCGGCCGCGCTGAAGCGGCCGTTCTCACGCTCGACGCAAAAGGCGGTCGCCAGGATACGGCGGGTTACCTCGAACGTCTGGACGACCCCGACGGCCGCCTGGATGCGGCACAGGCTGCGAATGCCGCGGAGTGGCAGGCGCTGCCCGGTGGCCTGAGCGCCGGTTTCACCCAGGCCACCGTGTGGCTGCGCCTGACGGTCAATGTGGATTCGGTGCGAACCGGCGGTTGGATGCTGCAGCTGGGCAACGCCTTGCTCGACAACGCCCGTGTCTATGTCGATCTGCCGGCCGGTGGATGGGCCGAACTGGGCGACAGCGGCGAAGACGTTCCGCGCCGCGACTGGCCGGTGGACTATCGCAGCCCCGTCTTCGAATTCAATCCCGCAACCGCGCGCAACCACGTCATCCTGGTTCGGCTGCAGAGCAAGAACGCACTGGCCACCCGCCTGGACATCTGGCCGCGGCTGGCCTTCGACAACCAGTCGCGCCGCGAAGGCCTGCTGTTCGGCCTGTACTTCGGTTTCTATGTGCTGCTCATGGCCCTGCACGCGCTGTTCTGCTGGTTCACGCGGGCGCCCCTCAGCGGTCTGTTCCTGGCCTACATCAGTGTCGGCGTGGCCAACGAAACCCTGTCGCTGGGACTGGTCCAGCAAGTCACGCGCCTGCCCGTGCAATGGAGCGACCCCATCCTCGGCGTCGGGATCGCGATCGGCATGATGCTGGGACTGGAGATGTCGTTCCGCATTCTTGCGCTCGACACCCTCTATCCCCGTCTGGTCGCCTGGGTGCGGCGCTCGACGGGCCTGCTGGCCGCCGTATGCTCGGTCCTGATCCTGCTGGGCCATTACGGCCTGGGCATGCCCCCCGTGCAGGCGGCAGCCCTGCTGCTCATGACGATGCTCTCGCTCATGGCCGTCTATCTGCTCTGGCGAGGCTGGCGACCGGTCCGCTTCTTCATCCTGGCCTTCGGCGGCTTCTATGCCGGCATGCTCGTCGGCTTCCTTCGCAATCTCGGTGTCCTTCCGGTCAATCAGATCACCGAATTCGTCTCCACCTTCAGCGGCATGGTGCACATGCTGCTGCTGAGCCTGTTCATCATCGGGCGCCACGAGCGTCAGCGGCGTGCAAACGAGCGCCGCCAGGCCCACGCCGCCGCCGAAATGGCGCAGGAACACAGCCTCAGGCTCGAACACGAAGTCGCATTGCGTACCGCCGAACTGCGCAATGAAATCCTCAGCCGCGAGCGGCTGGAGGACGAACTGCGCGCATCGCTGGCCCTCGAGCGGCGGGTCCTGTCCGAGCAGCGCGACTTCGTGGCCATGGTCTCGCACGAGTTCCGGACGCCGTTGGCCATCATCACCGCCTCGAGTCAGCAGCTCGAGCGCCATCTCGAAGGCCCGCTCGAAAAAAGCAGGACACGCTGCGGCAACATCCGCGGCGCGGCCATCCGTCTGCTCGCGCTGGTGGACGAGTACCTCACCGACGACCGCATGAGCGAGCCGCGGGCCGATCTCCGGCTGCAGGCCTGCGACCTGCATGCCCTGCTCGACGAACTGTGCGGCGAATTCCCGCCTGGGCGCATGCGCTGCACCCGGGGCGAGGGCACCCGCTGGCTGTTCTGCGACGCAGGACTGCTCCGTGTCGCCCTGCGCAACCTGCTCGCCAACGCCGATCGCCACGCCCCCATCGACACCTGCGTCGACATCCTGATGCGCTGTGCCGACCAGCAACTGTGCATCGACGTCGGCAATGTCGGCGAATTCATCGAGCCGGCCGAACGCGACCGCATGTTCCAGAAATACTATCGCGGCCAGAATGCCCAGCACCGTCCCGGCGCAGGATTGGGGCTCTACCTGGTTCAGCGCATCGCCAAACGCCTCAAGGGCAGTGTCGCGCTGACCGGCGCCGGCGGTCCGGAGCCGGTCAGGTTCTCGCTGTGCCTGCCGCGCTAGCGGTGGCGATGTCCCGATCAGGCCATTGCGGCAGAGGATGATGCTTCGCTCCATCGAAAGAACACGGCATGACCCGACTCCGCATCTTCTGGCTCGGTTGCCTGCTCCTCGCTGCCGCCAGCCAGCTCGCCTACCACTTCATCGATCCGCCCACCCTCGACAACCAAGGCATGCTCCACGAGCAGTTCGGCCTGATCCCTCTGGGCCTGCTCCTGACCGGATTGGGCCTCGTGGCCCTGGTGGTCGACGGCATCGGCGCACTCAAGGCTTGGCGTCGCCGGTCCAGACGCGCATGATCCGGTAAGGCGGTTTGCCCGTCTCTTCGGTGCCCGAGAAACCCTGGCTGCGGTGCAACTGATTGACCGCGATGTACAACCAGTCGTCGGCGCCGAAACGCACGCTGTCCGGCCAATCCAGGCGTGCATCGCGCACCACCGGCGTCAGCCGGCCATCGGCCTCCAGCCGGTCGATGCCGTTCTCGTTCATGTTGGTGAAGAAATGGCTGCCGCCCGCAGTCGTGGTCGCACCGTCGGATATCGGCTTGTCGCCCACTTGGCGGATGGCTGCGGCAATCGTCTCGTCCGTGGCGCCGTCGCGGAACAGGCGGGTCGGCACGCTATACCAGCGGGTGCCGGTCATCGCGCCGAAAAACAGCTGTTGGCCATCGGCCGAGAGCGTGATCGGGTTCACCCCCACGGCGGCCGGCTGGCCCTGAAACTGGACGTCCTGTCCGCCAATGCGCATCACTGCGTTCGGCTCGGCCTGAAGGACGGGCGATTCACCAAAACGGCGGCTCTTGCCCGTCGCGATTTCGACGGCGATCAAACCCGGCTTGGCAATGTCGGCGAGATAGATCCAGCCGGTTTTATCATCGACCACCAGATCCTGTATAAAACTGCCTTTGGGGGCAATGTCGGCAGGCAGCTCGATTCGACGAAGCTGTTTTCCCGTCGAAATGTCGAAGGCCCAGATCCGGGTTTTCTCCACATGGAAACCCATATCGGCAATCCACAGCCGATTTTTGCCGTCGATATAAATACCCAAAGGCGAATCGAGCGTGGCGGCCGTGTGGCGTTTGCCGTCGCTCTGCACCGCCGTGCCGGGCCATGCGCGATACCGGTTGCCGGCCGTGACCTCGATCAACTGCACGCCGCGCGGGGCGTCGAGGGGATGCACGGTGGCAAAAACACGCCCCTGCTTCGATACGGCGACATTGCCTGGACGCAGAGGCAGCTCGGCCACCACCTGCAACTCGCCCGGTTGAACGGCCAGCGCGGCAACCGGCCAGGCCAAGGCCGCTGCGGCCATGATAAAACTGGCGGCCAGGTATTTTTTGACGGCTGGGCCATATCGATGCGAACACATTTAACTTCTCCTGATAATGAAAGGATTCCCCGTACCCATGTCGCATGGATAACGTTCAGGTATGGTAATCATGTCGTTCGATATGAAAAACCGGCTCGCACGGCAAAACACTTTCAAATTAAAATTGAAATCCCTATTTCGGTAATCATGGTGCGGGGTCAAATGCACCGGCCGGACCGTCGCGCCAGGGTCCTCGATTGCGTCTGCGGTGATCGCCACCCCCAATCTCGCAGCAGCCGTGGCGCACGATGCATGCGCCCCGGCCAAGCCTGGCCATGCCGCTTCAAGCCGGTCGCACGCTCCCGACTTCGTACAATCCCCGCAATCGTGTTGTGTTGACCAACGGGTTCATGAAGGGCTTATGAAAGTAGCGAATCGTCGAGATGCCATTTTCCAGGCCGTGCAAGAGGGGGTGTCCGACGTCACGGCCTTGTGCCGGAAGTTCGGCATCTCCGAGGCCACGGCCCGCCGCGATTTGCACGCGCTGCAACAGGCCGGCCGCTTGCTGCGGGTGTACGGCGGCGCGGTGGCGACGCCCATTCTTCATGAGCCCGAGGAATCGCTCGAGTCCCGTCAATCCCAGCATCACGACGCCAAGGCCGCGATCGCGCGCATGGGCGCGGCGATGCTGGCCGAGGGCGACACCGTGTTCATCGACGGCGGCACCACCACCCAGAGCCTGGCACGCGAGATCCCGCAGGGTCTGGCCATCCGCATCTTCACCAACAACCTGCTGGCCGTGCAGACGCTGGCCGAGCGCGGCATCCCGGTCTCGCTGGTCGGTGGCGATCTGCGGCCCGGCAGCATGAGCGTGTTCGGCGTGCTGGCCGACCTCGCACTCGAGCGCCTGACCTTCGACAAGGTCTACACCAGCGCCGATGGCGTGGATGTCGAACTCGGTCTGTGCGAAGGCTCGATAGAACAAGCCTGGTTCAAGGACAAGGTGTTTCGCCGGGCACGCGAGATCATCGTGCTGGCCACATCGGAAAAACTCAGCAGGCGATCGCAGATGTACTGGTCGCCGATCAACCGGGCCTGGACGCTGATCACCGACAGCCACGCCCAGGCTCATCAACTGCAGCCCTTTGCCAGCCACGCCTTCGTCGAGGTGCATCAGGCCTTGGCGCCCACGCACGACTGATCCTTCATCGGGATTGCCGCGCTCGCCGCGAACAGGCAGAAGCGGTGCCCCGCCGTTCGGTGAACGGCCGGGATCCGGGCGGCATCGACCAGACCTCGGCCGCTCTTTGCAGACCGATCACGCGACTGTCGGATCACCTGCAGGGCCGCTTCCGGCAATCGCGGCGCCGTTCCATTGCTCGATGGCAGATGCGCCTTGTCTGATGCCAGCGCACGGGCCGACCGCGGCCGGGGTGGCGCTGCGGGCGCTCGCGTCGCGCCGACTTGATGCAATCCGTCGTCGCTGGAACTGTTGAACCGGTCATCTTGGCCCGGGAAAATACGGATACGCAGGGCAAATATTGTGTGTTTTGATCGCATCAATCATTACAAAATGATTGATTCAAGCAGATATTCAAGCCACCACCGGCACGAGCCGCCGCGACGCCGCAGACAGTCGGCGCCAGGCCCGGCCGGGCCATCACCCGGAGCGATCAGGAGACAACCATGACCCAGTCCACTTCCTCGACCAAACGCCGCTTGCTCGCCTCGGGCCTGCAGGCCTGCCTCGGCGCTGCCCTGCTGGCGGCCAGCCCCCTTGCCGCCTGGGCGGACACCGGTGCGTACCCGAACCAAACGATCAAGGTGGTCATTCCCTTCCCGCCCGGCGGCACGCTCGATACCGTGGGGCGGACCCTGGCACAACGCCTGAGCGACCAGATGGGCAAACCCGTCATCGTCGAGAACAAACCGGGCGGCAATGCCACGATCGGCCCGGCCACCGTGGCGCGCAGCACGGCCGATGGCTACACCCTGCTTTTCAATGCTTCGACCTTCCTCAGCGGTCCGATGATCTCCACCGCCGTCCCCTACCAGATCGAGAAGGACTTCCAGCCGGTCGCCCTGGTTGCCAAGGCCCCTCTGTCGGTGGCGATCAACAAGAATCTGCCCATATCGGACATGAAGGGATTGATCCAGTACGCCAAGGCCAATCCCGGCAAGATGACGTTTGCCGTCGGCTCCATTGCCTCGGCCGGCCATCTGTCGACCGAACTGCTCAAGCAATCGGCCGGACTCGATTACATGATCGTGCCCTACAAAGGCACGGCCCCCGCGTTTCAGGACTTGATCGGCGGACAGATCGACGCCTTCATCGACCCGGTTCTCGGTTCGTTGCAATACCACCAGGGCGGCCTGCTCAAGGTGATCGCAACCACCTCCAAGACCCGCATTCCCGTGCTGCCCGAGGTGCCGACGGTCGGCGAGACCCTTCCCGGTTTCGAGTTCTTCAGCTGGTACGGCCTGTGGGCACCCGCAGGCACGCCTGCCGCGGTGATCGCCCGGCTCAACAAGGAAGTCAATATCGCCTTGCAATCCGAGGCGCTGACCAAGTTCAGCGCACAGGGCCTCATCCTGGAACAACGCTCGGTCGACGAGTTCAAGGCTTTCCAGAAGATCGAGTCCGACAAGGCACGCAAGATCGTGGACGACGCCAACATCAAGCTCTGAACGAAACATGCGTGCGGAATAGTCAACCCATTTCGCACGCAAAAACGATCGACTCGATCAATAAAATGATCGTGTTGATCAAAATAGCCCAATAATCAGTGTAAACCCGCATCGGCATCACCCAAGAGTCACTTAAGATTGACTCAATCAATCAGTACACATTCGACCTTGCCGATTGATCGATTCAATCAAAATTGGACCTGACGTGAACACCCCTTTCCTCATCATCGCCGACGACCTCTCCGGTGCAGCCGACTGTGCCGTCGGCTTTGCTCTGGCAGGACTGGACAGCACGGTTCTCCTCGGTTGCGATGTGAGTCCGGGGCGGCAAGCCACCGTGCTGACCGTCGACACCGACAGCCGGCGCGATGCCGCCGAGGTGGCCGCCGGCAAGGCCTGCGCCGCGCTGGATCGGCATGGCGCCGGGCGCGCGGTGATCAAAAAAATCGATTCGACCCTGCGCGGCGGCTGGGTGGCCGAGGTGGCGGCCTTGCAGCCGGCACTCGGCATGGCGTTGGTGGCACCGGCCTTCCCTGAACTGGGACGGGTGATGCGTGACGGCTTGCTGTACGTGCACGGCCAGCGCCTGGCAGACACCGCCACCTGGCAGCTCGAGCATGCCGGTCGAGAAGACCGGCCGGCCGTGCAGTTGCGGCAAGCCGGCCTGCGCTGCGAAGTGCTGCCCTCCACCTTGCTCGACGGCGACGCGGCCGCGGTGCAGCAGGCCGTCGCCCGGGCGATCACACTGGCCTGGACGCAAGGCTGCCAAGCCCTGGTGTTCGATGTCGAACAGACCCATCACCTGCGGCAACTGGCCCGCGCCACGCACGAGCTCACCGGCATCTTCTGGGTGGGATCGGGCGGCCTGTCGCGTGAACTCGCGGCGGCGTTGCCTGCTGCCGGCGCACGGGCGGCCGCAAGCGTTCCCACAGCCGGGCCAGACATTGCACCGGCCTTGCCCTCCACCGGCACCACCGAGTCGCCCGACCACACCGTGCTGACGGTCGCCGGCAGCCTGTCTCCCATGACCCGGCAACAGATCGCCTGCATGGCAACGGATACACGCACCCGTGTGCACACCATCGCCGCAGCCGAGTTGCGCCAGGCACCGGGTGCAGACCGATCCGCAGCCTCCTGGCCGCTTCGCATCCAGGCCGATCTGGCCGGCGGTCTCGACGTGGTGCTGTGCATCGGCACCGACGATCGATTCGACCCCGCCGAGGGACCGCTGTTGGCGCGCCACCTGGCGGCCCAGATCCTGCCGGCCATGCAGATGGCCGGCGGTCTGGTGCTCACGGGCGGCGAAACCGCACGCGCCATGCTCGATCGACTTCGACTGGGCGAACTGCAGGTCCTCGGTGAAAGCGAGCCCGGCGTCGTGGTGTCTCGCACACCGGCCGGCCCTCCCCGTTTCATCGCCACCAAGGCCGGGGCGTTCGGCAACGAAGAGTCGCTGCAGCGCGCCCGCCTGACTCTCCGGCAACGTCTTATTTCCACGCATTCCTGACCCCCATAGATCGGACGCAACCGCCATGAGCGCTTACACCCCTGTCATCGGCATCACCATGGGAGATGCCGCGGGCGTCGGCCCCGAGATCATCGTCAAGAGCTTTGCCAACGCGAACCTCTACAAGCTGGCCCGCGCCGTGGTCATCGGCGACGCCCGGCGCCTTCACAAGGCCCGTCAGCTGCTGCAGCTCGATGTCGACATCCGCACCATCGCCGAGCCTGCCGATGCCCGTTTCGAGCCCGGCGTCATCAACTGCATCGATCTTCCGCTCATCCCGGACGACCTGCCCTTCGGCAAGCTGTCCGCCGTGGCCGGCGATGCGGCCTTCCGCTTCATTGCCCGCGCCGTGGAGCTGGCCAAGGCCGGCCAGATCGACGCCATCTGCACGGCCCCGCTGAACAAGGAAGCACTGCACGCCGGCGGCCACAAGTTTCCCGGCCACACCGAGATGCTGGCCCACCTGACCGGTGTGGAAGAGGTCTCGATGATGCTGGTGGCCCCCAACCTGCGCGTCATCCACGTGACCACGCATATCGGCATCATCGACGCCATCCGCAAGATCGAGCCCGGCCTGGTCCAGCGCACCATCGAGCGCGGTCATGCCACGCTGCAGAAAGCCGGCATCGAGAACCCCCGCATCGCTGTCTGCGGCATCAATCCGCACGCCGGCGAGAACGGGCTGTTCGGCTATGGCGAAGAAGAGGAAAAGATCGTTCCCGCCATCGAGATGCTGCGTGCGCGGGGCCTCGACATCGAAGGCCCGCTGCCGGCCGATACGCTGTTTTTCCGTGCCGGACGCGGCGACTTCGACCTGGTGGTGGCGATGTACCACGACCAGGGCCACGGGCCGGTCAAGGTGATGGGGCTGGAAGCCGGCGTGAACATCACCGTGGGCCTGGACGTCATCCGCACCTCGGTCGATCACGGCACGGCTTTCGACATCGCCGGCAAGGGCATCGCCGACGAACGCAGCCTGATCGAAGCCCTGCGCCAGGGCGCCGAACTGGCCACGCGCCGCTGAGCACACGCTCCATCGCATCTCCCGCATCCAAGGATCCGACATGCATATCCACAGTACTGTCTTGAGCGGCGCAGGCGTGCTCGACGACATCTCCTATCTGCTCGAAGGCAAGCGCCGCGTGCTTTTCGTGAGCGACGCCAACATCGTCCGCATCGAGGGCGTTCAGCGCCTGCTGAAGCAGGTGCAGACGCTAGCCGAAGACGTGCAGCTCATCGACTCGGTGGCGCCGGAACCCACCGACGGCCATGTGCGAGCCCTCGTGCAGTCGCACGACCTGCGCGGCGTGGACCTGGTCATCGGCGTCGGCGGCGGCAGCGTGCTGGATGTCGCCAAGCTGCTCTCGGTGCTGGCCGATCACCAGTCGCCGAAGCTCGACGACCTGCTCGGCGGTGCGCCCATCGCGCGCCGGGTGGCTTCGCTGATGGTGCCGACGACGGCAGGGACCGGCTCGGAAGCCACGCCCAATGCCATCCTCGCCATTCCCGAAAGGCAGACCAAGGTGGGCATCATCTCGCCCGTCATGCTGCCCGACTACGTGGTGCTGGCCCCCGAGCTGACCACGTCCATGCCCCACCAGATCGCCGCCTCGACGGGTGTCGATGCCCTGTGCCATCTCATCGAGTGTTTCACCTCGAACAAGTCCAATCCGGTCTGCGACAACTACGCGGTGATCGGCCTGAAGAAGCTGTTCGCCAGCATCGAACGCTCGGTGGCCGATCCGTCCGATCTCGAGGCCAAGCTCGACATGCTCTGGGCCTCGTACTACGGCGGCGCCTGCATCGCGCACGCGGGCACGCATCTGGTCCACGCCATGTCCTATCCGCTGGGCGGCAAGTACCACATCCCGCACGGCGTGGCGAACGCCATCCTGCTGGCTCCCTGCTTCGAGTTCGTGCGCCCGCTGGCAGTCGACAAGCTGGCCCAGGCCTACGACCTCGTGCCCGGTGCCGACCCCAGCCTGGATGCCGAAGCCAAGTCGCACGCGCTGGTGCGCTATTTCGGCGAGCTGGTGCAGCGTCTCCAGTTGCCCGGCAGCCTGCAGGCCCTGCGCATCGAAGCCGACGAACTGCCCGCGCTGGTCGCAGGCGCACTCGACGTGCAGCGACTGATCCGCAACGTGCCCGGCACGGTCACCGGCGACGACATCGAGAAGGTCTACCTGAAGCTGTTTCAGTGAATGGATACGACCCCGACCCGAACCCCATAACGAAAGCTAGACATGTCCAGAAAACTTGAAGGTGTGCTGACCGCCATCGTGTCGCCGGTCGATGCCGACCACCGTTTCAACGAGACAGCCTTCCGCGAACAGATCGAACGGCAGCTTGCCGCCGGCAACGGCATCTTCTGCGGCGGCACCAACGGCGAGTTCTTTGCCCTGACCGAAACCGAAAAGCTCGCCGTCGCAGCCGTCACGGTCGAACAGGTGAACGGACGCGCGCCCGTGGTCGGCCACGTCGGCGAAATTTCCACGGCCGAATGCATCCGCATGGGCCGACAGGTCGTGGCCCAGGGCGTCGATGCCGTTGCGGCCATCACGCCCTACTTCGTGCCGCTGACCCAGGACGAACTGGCCGATCACTTCACGGCCATCGCCGACGCGCTGGACGTGCCCGTCTACCTCTACAACATTCCGGCGCGCACCGGCAACACCATCGCGCCCGAAACCGCAAGACGCCTGGCGGCGCATCCCCGGATCGCGGGCATCAAGGACAGTGCAGGCAGCTACGAAAGCCTCAAGGGCTACCTCGACGTGGCACGCGACATCGACGACTTTGCCGTCTTCAACGGCCCGGACAGCCTGATCCATCAAGGCTTTGTCGACGGCTGCGCCGGTTGCGTGTCGGGCCTGGCGAACGTCGCCCCGCGTGAGATCAACCTGATCTGGAGCAACTTCCAGGCGGGCCGGATCGAAGCCTCGCGCCTTGCCCAGGACAAGATCAGCAGCCTGCGCGAAGCGCTCTATCGTGTGGCTTTTGCACCGGCTGCCGTCAAGCGCGCCGTCCGGCTGCTGGGCTACCCGGTGGGCGACAGCAAGTACCCGGTCCGCATCGGTGCCGAGCAGGAACAGGTCATCCTCGACGTGCTCCGCCGCCACGACATCACGGCCTGAGCGCCCCAGGAGACCCCATGACAGACAACACTTCGATCGCACCGAGCGCGGGCGAAACCGCGTCCGCACTGGTATTCGACGGTACGGTGACGGCGCTGCCCACCGACCCGCAATGCAAGGTGGCGATGCTGCCCACCCTGCGCCCCCAGAACCACGCCTCCAACATCCTCCCGCTGCCCAACGGCGACTTGCTGTGCGTCTGGTTCGCAGGGACACAGGAAGGCGTCTCCGATATTTCGGTGAATTGTTCGCGTCTGCCTGCCGGAAGCACGCAGTGGACTCGCCCCGTCCAGCTCTCGAACGACCCCGACCGCTCCGAGCAGAACCCCATTCTGTTCCTGGCCCCCGATCGCATCCTGTGGCTGATCTGGACCGCACAGGCCTCGGGCAACCAAGACACCGCCGTGGTGCGCTACCGCCAGTCGCACGATCTGGGTGCGACCTGGGGCGAGATCGGCACGCTGTTCGGCACCCCCGGCACGTTCGTGCGCCAGCCGCCCGTGGTCACGGCCAGCGGCAAGTGGCTGCTGCCGATCTTCTATTGCCGCACCCGGCCCGGCGAGAAATGGGTGGGCAGCTACGACATCAGCGCCGTGAAACTCTCCGACGATCAGGGCAAGACCTGGCGCGAAGTCGCAGTGCCCGGCAGCACCGGCAGTGTGCACATGAACATCACACCGCTCGCCGACGGCAGCCTGCTGGCGCTCTACCGAAGCCGCTGGGCCGACGCCATCTACGCCAGCCGCTCGCTCGACGACGGCGAGACCTGGAGCGAACCCCAACCCACGGAACTGCCCAACAACAACTCGTCCATCCAGGTCACCACGCTGCACAACGGCCATCTGGCCCTGGTCTACAACGCCATGAGTGCCGCCGGGGCCACCGAACGCCGCGCCTCGCTCTACGACGAGATCGAGGACCAGAACGTGCACAACGACCAGTCCAACATCGTCGCCGACCCCGCAGCCGCAGGCCAGCGCGAAGCCTTCTGGGGCGCACCGCGCGCACCGATGACCCTGGCGATATCGCCGGACGGCGGCCGCACCTGGCCCTGGCGGCGCAATCTGGATGTGGGCGACGGCTACTGCATGAGCAACAACTCCGAGCAGAAGATCAACCGCGAGTTCTCGTACCCCAGCGTCAAGCAGTCGGCCAACGGCGACCTGCATGTCACCTACACCTACTTCCGCCAGGCGATCAAGTACGTGCAGGTCACCGAAGCCTGGGTGCAGGCATGAGCACGCCGCCACGCGCACTGGTCACCGGGGTCAGTTCGGGCATCGGGGCCGCTATAGCGCAGACGCTGCTGGCCGCCGGCTGGACGGTCGACGGCGTGAGCCGAACGCGCGTCGAAGGCTGGGGCGCGGCCCTGAACAGCCACACGCTCGATCTGTCCGACCACCCCCGTGCAGCGTCCTGTCTGGCCGATCTGCCCACGCCGGATGCCGTGGTGCATGCCGCAGGCATGATGCACGCAGCCCGCCTCGGCGAACTCGACGCCGCCGTGAGCGCGCGGCTGTGGCATCTGCATGTGGCCACATCCGAACTGCTGGCCAACCTCTTTGCTCCGCGCATGCAGGCCGGCGGCCGCATCGTGCTGATCGGCAGCCGCACCTCGCGTGGCGCGGCCGGACGCAGCCAGTACGTGAGCACCAAGGCCGCCATGGTCGGCATGGCTCGCAGTTGGGCCGCCGAGCTCGCACCGCGCGGCATCACCGTCAATGTCGTGGCGCCGGGTGCGACCGAAACCCCCATGCTGAAGCAGCCCGGGCGCGAAAGCTCGCCGCCGAAGCTGCCCCCCATCGGGCGTTACATCCAGCCCGGCGAAATCGCCGAACTGGTGAAGTTCCTGCTCTCGCCGGCGGCAGCGGCCATCACCGGTCAGGAGCTGGTCGTGTGCGGCGGTGCATCGCTCTGAATCGGGCTTTGACTGGCCGATCGGCATGACATGGCGTCACACGGATCGGCAGTCGACGTTTACGGCGCGATCGCTTCGAGCGCGATGTTCAGGGTCACTTCGTCGGCCACGGCGGGCGCATAGGCACCGGCATTGAAGTCGCTGCGCTTGATCACGGCGGTGGCGTCCGCGCCGATGGCCGGCTTCTTGAGCATGGGATGCTCGACGCTGCTGAACGACGTGATGGTCAGCGTCACCGGCTTGGTCACGCCCTTGATCGTCAGGTTGCCTTCCACCTTCGTGGGCTTGTCGCCCTCGAAAACCACACGCGTGGACTTGAACGTGGCCGTCGGGTAGGTCGCCGCATCGAGGAAATTGGCGCCCTGGATATGGCCGTTGAATGGCGCAAAGCCGGTGTCGACCGACGTGATGTCGACGGTCACATCGACCGAGCCCGTCTTGGCCACCGGGTCCACGGTCACCGAACCGCTGGTCTTGTCGAAACGCGACAGCTGGGTCGAAAGCCCCATGTGCTTGTACGCAAAACGGGCAAACGTGTGGGTCGGGTCGATGTTGTAGGTCTGGGGGGCGGCCCAGGCGGGAGCGGCGAATGCGGAGGCCAGTAACGTGGCGGCCAGCAGTTTGTCCATGGAATGAAGCTCCTTTGAGGTCAGGTTGGGAATGGAAGGATCGAACGATCGGCAGACGGGTGCCCATGGGCCCCCGCCAAAGCCGGCGGTATCAGGGGGCAACGGCGGTGATGCGGTAGCTCACCTGGATCTCGTCGGCAACGATGCTGGTGTCGCTCCAGGCGCCTTCGCCAATGCTGAATGCGGTGCGCTTGAGCGGCAACGTGCCTTCGAGCACAGCCGTCTTGCCCTGCTCTTTCACGGTGAAGGTCGAGGTCGCAGGCTGCGACTTGCCCTTGATGGTCAGGGTGCCCGCGGCCTCGAAGCGCTGGTTGCCCAGCGACTTGACCTGGGTGGATTCGAACACCGCCAGCGGAGAGCCCGCCACGTCCAGCCACTCCTTGGTGGTGGCGCTGCTGGTGGCCGGCTTGGAACCCGCATCCACGCTGGCCAGTGTCACCTTGACGGTTGCCTGGGCCTTCTCGGGATGGGCCGGATCGAAGCGCAGCGTCGTGTCGAACTTGGCAAAACTGCCGTTCATGCCGACCTGCATCTGTTTGTACGTGAAAGCGATACGGCTGGCTGCCGCGTCGACCTGGGTGTACTCGGCCGCCTGGGCGGCACCCAGCAGCCCGCTTCCCAGCACCAAGGCCAGGGCAGTGCGCGAGACGAATCGATTCATGTTGGATAACTCCGTTGTCGGTCTGGATGTGATGTCGGTCGGATGGATCGCGAGGCCCGCGGCTCTCAGCGCCGCAGACGGGGCTGCATGCGCGCCAGCACGCCGTCGCGATCCACGAAATGATGCTTCAACGCGGCAGCCACATGCCCGGCCACCAGCGCTGCCATGGTGTAGTTCAGGGTCTTGTGCACGGTCAAGAGGCGCTCGCCCCAGGTCTCGTCGGGCGACATCAGATCGGGCAACGGCAGCACGCCGAACCACACCGTCTGGAAGCCCAGCGACGAACTCATCAGCCAGCCGCTGAGCGGCACCGCGACCATCAGCACATACAGAAGACCGTGTCCCGCCTCGGCCGCGATCTGCTGCCAGCGGGCCATGCCTTCGGGCAGACGCGGGGCGCGGTGCGTGAGGCGCCAGGCCAGGCGGAACACCACAAAACAGAAAATCGTGACCCCGGCCCACTTGTGCCAGGAATACAGCTGCAGCTTGCCCGGCGTGAACGGCAGGCCCTGCATGTAGAAGCCCAGGGCAAAGGTCGAGACCAGCGCCAGGGCAATCAGCCAATGCAGATAGATGGCGGTGCGGGTATAGCGTTCGGGAGGATGGCTCATCGTGGTATCGGGTCGGTCCGAGCGCAATCGGGATCCGGGCCGCCTGTTATCGGTGTTCTGGCTGACCTGGGACCGGGCGCATCGTTCCCGTGTCTGGAATCGAACCATTCTACGGACGCTTGACGCTTCATAAAGTCTGTTTACCGAGTTAGATTGTTCCGAAAAAAGGATCAATCGATGCGAAGCCAGCCCCTCTTGGGCGTGCCTTCCGATCGTCACAAAATCCACCGGCTGACATGCGGAACTGCTCCTATTCTGGTAAATTGTTCGGCAAAACAACCCTAAGAAACTCCATCTCCCGCATGGTCCATGTGGGAGCTCCGCCGTCTTCAAGGGTTGTTCATGGCCGTTCGTTCCCCGCAGCAAACCGTGCCCGCCGCTTCGGCCGGCTCTCCCGGCAGCGCTCATGCCGCCTCTGGCGAAACATCCGGGGGGACGAATTCTCCCGCTCTGCCTCAACCCTCGCTCTCGGTCTTCGACGCGATCGCCATCATGGTCGGCTTGGTGGTGGGCATCGGCATTTTCCGCACCCCCTCCATCGTGGCCGGCAACGTCGAATCGGAACTCGCGTTCATTCTGGTCTGGGTGGCCGGCGGTGCGATCACGCTCATCGGTGCGCTGTGTTATGCCGAGCTGTCGGCGGCGCATCCGGACGCCGGCGGCGAGTACCACTTCCTGTCGAGAGCCTACGGCAAGCCACTCGCGATGATGTTCGGCTGGGCACGATGCACCGTGATACAGACCGGCGCCATCGCGGCCGTGGCCTTCATGCTGGGCGATTACGCCGCGCAACTGCTGCCGATCGGCCCGTACGGCTCCACGATCTACGCGGCGCTCTCCATCGTGATCCTGACGGCGGTGAACGTCATCGGCACCACCCAGGGCAAGAATCTCCAGTTGGCCATGACCTTCATCGAGATCGGCGCGATCGCGCTCATCATCGGATTCGGCTTCTTCGGTTCGCCCGAAGTCTCCCCCGCACCGGCGTTGCCCCCGGAATCGGCCGCGATGGGCATGGCCATGATTTTTGTGCTGCTCACTTACGGCGGCTGGAACGAAGCGGCCTACCTCACGGGTGAACTCAAGAACCCTTCGCGCAACATCGCCAAGGTGCTGGTCACGGGCACGGCCATCCTGGTCACGCTGTACGTGGCCGCCAACTGGGCGCTGCTGTCCATTCTGGGACTCGAAGGCCTGCGGGGCTCGGACGCGGTGGCCACGGAGATGATGCGCCAGGTGGCCGGCCCGGCCGGCGCCACGGTCGTCACGGTGGCCATCGTGGTGGCGGCGCTGTCGACGCTCAATGCCACCATCTTCACCGGGGCGCGTGTCTTTTATTCGATGGCCCGCGACATCACGCTCTTTCCCAGGGTCGGGGAATGGAACGCCCGCGGGCGGACGCCCGCCAACGGCTTGTTGATGCAGGCCGGGGTCTCGCTGGCCCTGGTGGCGCTCGGCGCCGCGACGCCGGACGGCTTCAAGGCCATGGTCGACTACACCGCGCCCGTGTTCTGGGGTTTCCTGCTGCTGGTGGCGTTTTCACTGTTCGTGCTGCGCCGTCGCGAGCCCCACCGGCAGTTGACCTACCGGGTGCCCCTGTATCCCCTCACACCGGCCCTGTTCTGCCTGACCTGCCTCTACATGCTGCATGCCAGTCTGGCCTACACGGGCTCGGCTGCGTTGATCGGCGTGGCGGTGCTGGCGGCGGGCCTGCCCCTGCTGTGGTTCCAGCGCAAGGATCACCCGCCGGCACCCGTCGCGCAAACCGCGACCACCCCATCCCCAACCTTGCTCGACTGACGAGCCCGTTTCAGGAGAATCGCCATGTTCACACGACGTCAACTGGCCGGCGTCTGCGCCGCCGCGCTGCTGGCCACACCGGCTGCATGGGCGCAGACCCTCGAGGCCCCGGCATCCACCTACTCCCCGACCGTGGGCCAGCAGGGCAAGGACGTCATCTGGGTTCCGACCCAGCAGGCCCTGATCGACCGCATGCTCGACATGGCCGAAGTGACGCAACAGGACTATCTGGTGGATCTCGGCTCGGGCGATGGACGCACCGTGATCACCGCCGCCAAACGCGGACTGCGCGCGCATGGCATCGAATACAACCCCGACATGGTGGCCCTGTCCAAACGCGCGGCCGCCAATGAAGGCGTCGCCGAACGGGCGACGTTCGAGCAGGCCGACATCTTCGAGTCGGACTTCTCGAAAGCCTCGGTGGTGACGCTGTTCCTGCTGCCCGACCTCAACCTCAAGCTGCGCCCCACGCTGCTCGACATGAAGCCCGGCACGCGGGTGGTTTCCAATTCGTTCATGATGGGCGACTGGCAACCCGATGCATCGGTCGAATCCGGCCCGACCGCCAACTGTTCGAGTTTCTGCCGCGCACACCTGTGGATCATCCCCGCCAAGGCCGCGGGCGTCTGGGACCTCGGCAACCAAGGCCAGCTCGAGCTCAAACAGACCTACCAGGCGCTCGAGGGCACGCTCACACAGGGCAGCCGCGCCATTCCTCTACAGGACGCCAAACTCAAGGGCAACGAGATCACCTTCGTCGCCGACGGCAAACGTTATGCCGGTACCCTCGAAGGCACACGCATCAACGGCCGCGTCGATGGCGGATCGAGCTGGATCGGCAGCCGCAAGAACAGCGGATGACGCAGCGCCGCTGCCGTGCGGCGCAGAAAAACCAAGGCCCGCACCGGCGGGCCTTATTTCTTGTGAGGATCCTGCGTGCGGTCAAACGACTCTGCGCGTTTGCCACTGGAATCCGTCGCCACGGACGGCGCACCGTTTCGGCGCTGTCCGGCCGCATAGCCGTCCAGCCATGCCGCCACCACACGGTCGCGCATGAACGCCTCGACCCCGCCGCCGCCAGGCAGCAGATAGGGCTCGACCAGGGTCATGGACGATGACGTCAGCAGAAAGCGCTGGAGCTCGGGTATGGAGGAATCTGACATCTTGGAGCTTTCGGAACGCCTGTACGCCGCTTGCCGCGCCGCTCGAAAAAGCCGCTTCGGCGATTGTGCGTTGTGCTGGGCGAGAGCTTACGCCGGTTTTGGCGGCTCGGACGGGTCGGAAGGCCTTCCCCACATAAAAGCAGGGTGTGCGCCGACATGATCCGGCCGGCTTGCCGTCCCTCCGGTCCCCCTCGTCTCAGGCGGAAGGCGAAATGGCCCGATCGCGGGCATGATCGCCATGGTCATGCCCATGGCGATGGTCCTCCTGCCCGACGTGCCCCCAGAACAGCATGGCATCCCGTCCTGCGACCTCGAGGGTGACCGGCGCGCCCACCGGCAGCATCACCTTGGTCGGCACGTGACCGAAAGGCAGCCCCGTCAACACGGGCGTACGTGGCAATTGAGCCCGCAGCCAGTCGACCACGGTCTGCAGCTTGTAGCCCCGGTCGTGAGGTGTCAGCTTGAACGAGGTGAAGCTCCCCAGCACCACGGCAGCCTGCCGGGCCAGCACGCCGCTGAGCAGCAACTGGGTCAACATGCGCTCGATCTTGTAAGGATGTTCGCCCACGTCCTCGAGGAACAGCACCCCGCCCTCGACCGCCGGGAAATACGGCGAGCCGGCCAACGCGCACAGCACGGCAAGATTGCCGCCCCACAGCGTGGCATTCTGGATCGGCCGTTCCGCGACATCGGCCGGCAGGCTGTCGATATAACGCAGGTCCCCGGCCGGCAGCCGCCAGCCGGTGCCTTCGCCCTGCCCGCTGGTCATGTCGGCAAGACAGTCGGACATGAGTTCGTCGACGCCCTCTTCGGCGCCGAAATCCGCACCCAGCGCCGGACCGGCCCAGGTGACGGTCCCTTTTTGCGCCAGCATGGCCAGTTGCAGCGCGGTGAAATCGCTGTGACCCACGAACTGCGTGCCGCCCTCCACGGCGCGGTGCAGCAGTCCGTAGTCCAGGTGCGGCAGCAACCGGGTCAGGCCATAGCCGCCCCGGGTGATGATGGCGACATCCGCGCCGCTGGCCGCCGCACGGTGGATCGCCGCGACCCGGGTCTCGTCGTCCCCGGCAAAGCGCTGGACGCTCGCCAGGCTGTCGGGATCCAGATCGACCCGGTAGCCCTGGGCCTGAAGCCGTTTGACCGCCCTGCGCAGGGCCGCGCGGTCGCGCACGGCTCCCGACGGGGAAAAACCGTACA
Organism: Comamonas sp. BIGb0124; assembly: GCF_003752175.1. Taxonomy (GTDB): domain Bacteria; phylum Pseudomonadota; class Gammaproteobacteria; order Burkholderiales; family Burkholderiaceae_C; genus Comamonas_F. The sequence continues at coordinate 286,682 of NZ_RJVF01000008.1, forward strand.
GCCGGATCGGGCGGGGTTCGGATGCGGCCAGGCGGGCGCAGTGGACGCAGGAATAATTCAACGCGGAGGAGTTCATGGTGCAAACAATCTGCAGGTCCGGCCCCAGATGCCGGCGACCCTTCGCCTGCACCCCAGGGGCGACCTTCAATGCCCGAAGTATGCCGCAGCGCGTGCCACGTCGGATGCGGCGAGCAGATCGTCCGGCTGTGCCCATGGATCGGATGCAGCCGCAGAAGCGGTGACACCGAATGCAGCCGGATCGACGATTGGACAGCCCGATGCATCGGCTTCGTGTTCTTCATGGGTCTGTGCAATTGCGGCGGCCGAGCCGCCCATGCCGCTTTCCGGAGCCGCTTGGGCGACCCGAGCCCACGCCGCCATGGCGACAAATGCGGCTTGGTGCCCCTTGTCCGGCCACGGCGCAGCCAGCGCCTGGGGCGAGAGCGCTCGCTTCGTCACCCCGGTCGGGTCGGGCTGGCTTCCACCAGGGGATGCATGCCTCGGCCCCGTGCCCGCGCGACCCGACGCGTCCCGCGCTCGCAGCGCGGTGACCAACAAGGGGCGAGCGGCCAGGTCCTTCAGAAAAGCGGCGTGGTCGGGGGAAGGCCAGGGTGCGCCCTGGGGCAGCCGCCACAAGGCCCTCACCCGTCCGGACGCACGGCGCGCCGCGTCCAGCCCCAGCTCCGCACCGATTCCCTGCCCCAACACGACGGCCCGTTGCAGATCGCGTTCGGCCAGCAGCTCGACGAGGATCCGTGCATGCAAGGCCGGATGGTGGAACGCCGTCTTCTTCGGTTTGTCGCTGCGCCCGAACCCGACCAGATCGGGAACGAGTATGCGCCGGGTCGACGGCTGGGCCTGAAGCCAGCCCAGCACCTTGGTGAAGCCGGCGCTCCAGCCCGGATGGCCATGGAGCAGCAGCCAGTCGACCGTGCCACCCGAGGGGCCATGGGCTTCCAGGTAGTGCAGCCGCAGTCCCGCCAGCGCAGGCAGGCTGCTGGTATAGCGCGACTCGGCAGGAGCGGCAAGCGCGAGTCCGGCAAAACACCCGTCGGGCGTGCGCAGCGCGTCCTGGCGCAAGGGGTGGCTGGCTTGGTGCAGGCATAGCGCCTGCTTCCTTTTGTCGCGGAAGAACCCCTGCAGCAAACCGGCACACGCCTGCGCCCATGTTTCGGCCTCCGGGCCCAGACCGGCGGCGGGCAGCACCCGGGTCTGGTGATTGAGCTGGGCCACGGCAAAGGGATCGATCACCGACCCTGCCGCCCCGGTGCGCGGCTCGGGCACGGCATAGATCACCTGAGCGACCCGTGCATGGAGCATGGCGCCGGCGCACATCGTGCAGGGCTCGAGCGTGATGTAGACACGGCAGCCGTCGAGCCGGTAGTTGCCCAGACAGGCGGCGGCCTGCCGCAGGGCCTGGATCTCGGCATGCGCGGTCGGGTCGTGGTTGGCGATCGGCGCGTTGTGTCCGCGGCCGATGATGCGCCCTTGCGCGTCGCACACCACGGCGCCGATCGGCACCTCGCCCGCGGCGGCGGCAAGCCGGGCCTGCTCGAGCGCGGCCTGCATCGGAATCGAGTGGGATAAACGGTCGTCCATGAGGCTGAGCAGTTTACCGGTCCGGCCTTCACATGACCGCACCGGCAAGGCACCTATTGCGCCAAGGCACAATCGCCGCATGAAACTCACCTTACTCGTTGGCACCATGAGCGACACGGCCTGGCAAGTCGCACAGGCCATGGAAATGGCCGCAGCAGACCACGTCGCCGAGATCGAGGTCCGTCGCCTCGATGCATCCGACAGCCCCGAACTGTTCCAGGCCGGCCCCGATCACGCTTACATCGTCTGCACATCCACCTTCGGCAGTGGCGATCTGCCCGACAACGCCCAGCCGCTCTATCACGCGCTGGATGCCCAACCCCGCTACCTGGGCGGCGTGCGCTACGGTGTCGTGGCGTTGGGCGACAGCGGTTTCGGCGAGACGTTCGCCCGTGGTGGCCGGCTTTTCGACGAACGCCTGGCCGATCTCGGCGCCGTCCGTGTCGGCGAACTGCTGGTCATCGACGCCTGCAGTGCGGACGATGCCGAAGAAGCGGCTTCGGCCTGGATCGAGTCCTGGCTCGAAGCCTTGCAGAAGTTGCCTGCCGACGTGTAAGACAGGACTGGCGGCATGGCCCAGGTACTGCCTGGGAAAACGGTGCGGATCGCATGGCCGGCTCGTTTGTTCGGGACGACGACGCCTGACCGGCAGGGAGCGACGACTCCTACGCCAGCGGCAAGGGCTCGCCGACGCACGGTTTGCCCGCCTGGGGTGACCATGGAGTCAACGCGAAACGCAAGTTGCGACGCGTCTCAGAGAAGTCATTCAAAGGAAAGGAAACCTCCATGACCACCCGTACAGAAGTCATCGACATCCTCAACGATCTGCTCAAGAATGCGCACGACGGTCACCAGGGCTACCTGGCAGCAGCCAAGGAGACCCACTCGCCGTATCTGCAGAACACCTTCCAGACATTGGCCGAACACCACGCCCGCACGGCAGCCGATCTCGCGGCCCTGGTGCAGCATCACGGCGGCGAAGCGGTAGACCACGGCTCTGCCACCGGTGCCGTGCACCGGGGCTGGCTGAAGGTCAAGGCGGCCGTCGGCGCCGACAGCGATGCGTCCATCCTGGACGAAGCCGAACGTGGCGAAGACGCCAATGTGGCCCGCTACCGCAAGGCGCTGAAAGCCGACTCGCTGCCGGCCGACGTGCTCGCCACGATCGACCGCCAAGCCCAGGCCGCGCAACGCAGCCACGACGAGATCAAGGCCATGCGCGATGCCGCGAAGGCGAAAGCCTGACCCTCGATGATGCCGGGCTTGCATCGGCAGCCCCGCCGCCGATGCGCATCTTGTGCATCTGCATTGCCGACCCGGTCCATCCCGACCGGGTTTTTCTCGTTTTCACCAAGGCCGACGCTTAACGGCGCGCTTGCAAACGTCCTTAGAATGACCCGATGCGCAGGCGCCCTGCCTGCCCTGCCCCGTTTGGAACAAGGGAGCTCATGGGTTTCTCCACGTCTCGACACACCGCAATCGCTGCACACGCACCCCGACGGCCGGGGCCGCGTGGCGAGACGGCCCCGCGCGGGCTGTTCTCGCGGGCGCGTGCATGGATGGCCGGCGCCTCGACGCTGACGCTGGGACAGCGCGCCCAGGCCAGTGTGCCCATGACACCCGCCGAGCCGGTGCTGCTCGACGAGATCCATGCCCTGGCGGCAGTCGCCGGGGTGATCCTGGGCTACGGGCTGCACCAGTTGCATCTCACGGGCCGCCGGCGCTACACGCTGTTCGCCATGGCCGGCACGGTCGCAGTGGTCCTCGCTTTTGTCCCCTATGGCCTGTACCTGGTCGCGGGTGGCGTGTTCTCGCTGTTGCTGGCGCTGGCCTGGGACTATTTCACCAACCCCTGAAACGACGAAGTCCGCAACCCGGCCACTGCACGCAGCCTGGAAACGGACTTCGACCGGCCTTTCGAAGGCCGCGAGGGCCACGCTCGTTTTTCACAAACGGAAGCGCCCCTCGCTCAGGTCATCGGCACACGCCGGACTCAGGCCACCTCGACCGTGAACGAGTAGCGGTTGGTGGCGCTGCCGTCCGGCGAAGTCACCTCGACGACGATCCTGCTGCCTGCCGAAACCGGCACCACCGTGCGGCTGGACTGCGCCACCGCGGCGCCGTTGACCTTCAGCCCGCTCGCCTTGTTGGACATGGCACGGGGTCGGATCGCCACGCTGCGCTGTCCGGCCGGCACTTTCAGGCGGTAGTCGAAGGTCCACGGATCGAACTTGTTCGGCAGCACGTTCGGCGTCCCGTTGGCGGGCGCTGCCCAGTACACGTTCACACCCACCAGCGTGGCTTGCTCGAACTCGACGTTGCTCAGCGTGGCGTACTTGCGGTAGCCGTTGTCCACGTTGTAGTCGATGCCGATGCCGTTCGGATAATCCACCGTCGGCTTGCTGAGGTAATCGACGGGCTTGCCGTAGCCGCTGCCGATGGGGCCGATGGCCATCCAGTTCTTGTCGCGCCACATGTCGCCCACGATACTCATGCGGTTGGCGATGCCGCCGCGGATGGACGGCTTGGACGCGGCGTCGCCCTCGTCGATCAGTTGCTGGAAACACTGCACGAAGTTGTCCACGCAAGCCATGCCCACGGGCACCTCCTGGTGAGCATTGGTGACCTCCACGATCTGGCCGTCGACGATGCGTTTGCGGTAATCGGCCAGCAACTGCAGCGTCAGCGACAGGAACAGATCGACCTTGACGGACGAATACTGCGTGGTGTCCGCCGTCGTCGGGCGGTTGCAGCCCCACATGTCGGAGCCGAACACCCAGCCGGCCTCATGCACCACCGCCGTCACCGTGCCGTTGGTGTGGCCCGGGATGATGAAAATGCTGACCTTGCTGCTGCCCAGGTCGAACGTGTGGCCATCCGGCACGGCAATCGCCGCCGTTCCCGCCGCACGGCGATTGGCATTGCTGTCGGCCATGAAAGCGGCTTTTTCGATGCCCGAACAATAGAACGGGATACCGGCCGAGGTGAAGTTGTAGATCTGCGACGAGTGATCGGAGTGGTTATGACCCACGATCATGTCATAGGGTTTGGTCGCAATCGAATCGACGAAGGACTTGAGATTGGCTTTATCCGGCGAAATCTGGCCGCAATCGAATACTAAACCGCGCGTGCTGCCTTCGATGTAATAGACGAAAGGCCCGAGATTCTCTGCCTTGTTGAATATCTTCCAGACCTTGGGCTTGGCGCCCGATGCTTCATGGTAAACGGTGGCCTGGTATTCGGCCGTATCGGGCACACCTGTTTTCCAGAAGAACTCCCGCACCACGCTGGGCTCGAGATCGTCGCGCACGGCCACCGCTTTCAGGCGCACCGTGCCGTTGGACGCGTACTGCAGCACGCCCTGTGCATAGAAGTCGTAAAGCCGGCCGCTGCTCAGCGGATCGGCCGGCTCGCTGCCGTCGGTCGTGACGGTGTAGTAGATCGCAGCGCCGGCCGTCGGCGTGGAAATGCGGATGAAGCGGCGCGGCGCGGTCGTGCCCGACTTGCACATCACCTGAGGCGGCGAGGTCAGCCGGCCCGTGATGGCCTTGAGCACCGCTTCGGCCTCGGCGACCGTGATCTGGGCCTTGGGCGAGAAGGCCGTGGCACTGGTTCCCTGCATGTAGCCGGCGCCGACCAGCGCATTGACCGATGCCCGGTATTCCTCGCCGATCTGAGCGGCATCGCTGAAAATCGATAGCGCATCGGCTTGCGTCGTGGTGATGCCGAAAGCCTTGGCGTACACCCCGGCGGCCCACTCGCGGGTCGCGTCGGCGTCGGGCGCGAAAGCGGTGCCTGCGTTGCCGATCACCGACTCTTCCAGCGCCGTCTCGATCTGCCGCGAGTACGGGGTCTGGTCCAGCACCACATCGCTGTACTTCGGCTGCACCGCCTTGTACTGGTCGTTGTACGACGACGAATGCACCCAGTCGAAGTGATCGGCCACGGTGGCCACGAAGGCGCCACGGGCCAGCGCCGGCGCGCCCGCGACCGGCGGCGTCACCGGTGCCTCGTCGTCGTTCGATCCACCCCCCAGGCAACCCGCAAGCATCATGGACGGAGCGGCCAGCATCGGCAATCCCAGCATTCTGGAAAACGCCCGGCGGGACATCCCCGTGCGTTCCGCAATCGTGTTCGAACCACTGTCCTGATTTGCGCCTGGGCTTGTCTCGAAGGTTTTTCGCATCTCTGTTATTCCTGGGTATGAGTTGTTCTGTCATCCATGCATCTTCATGGACGTACTGGATGGTACAAAACGATGCGAGTTTTCCAACCTATGGAATACCCTTAACAGGAAACCGACTGCAAAAAGTCTCGCAGACCCTTTTTCGTGCCTGAATCGAGATCCGCTTCCCCATCGAATCGAATCAACCGAATGACTTGACACAACGGAATTGGAAAATATTTTCCAGTATCCAGAGGCCGCTCGAAGGCGCCGCTCCCGGGCGTAAAGCCTCAACTGGAAACGCTTTCCTCGTCGGAACGGCGTTGCGCTTCGGCTAGACTCGCGGGAAAAGCACTACACGGAAATTCCGCGCCCACCATGGCAGCCCTCATCGAACGATCATTCAAGGTTCTCGAGCACCTGATCCAGTATCCGGAAGGCTGCCCTCTCTCGGCGCTCTCGTCTGCGCTGGACATTCCGCTCAGCGCCACGCACCGCATGCTCACCGATCTGGTGACGCTGGGCTATGTCCGGCAGCGCGAACGCGACGGCCACTACATGCTGACCATCAAGCTCGCCGCCATGGGGCTCAACTATCTGGGGACCACCGGCGTGGTCGACGTGTCGCAGCCCTTGCTCGACGAGCTGGCCGTGCAGAGCGGCGAACTGGTGCGGCTGGGTGTCGTCGACGGCGACGACCTCATCTTCGTGGCCAAGGCGCAGGGTGCACGCAAGGGCCTGTTCTACGACACCGACATGGGCCTGTCGGTCCCGCTGTCGTGCAGTGCGGCGGGCTACGCCTGGCTCTCCACGCTCAGCGACGACGAGGCCATCTCCAAGGTCTCTCGCCAGGGCCTGGGCAAACCCGAGAACTACGGGCCCAAGGCCCCCACCACGCTGGCCGGCGTGAGCGCGCAGATCAAGGCTGCACGCAAACGCGGTTTCAGCCTCATCGTCGAAGTCTTTGCGCCCGCCATGAGCGCGATGGCGGCCCCGGTGCGCGGCGTCGACGGCACGGTGATCGGCGTGGTGACCATTGCCGGGCCGCTGGTCCGGCTGACCAAGGCCCGCATGGAGGCGCTCGGCCCCCTGCTCCAGTCCACCGCTCACGACATCGGCATGGCCAGCCGCGGCTCCAAGCATTTCCGTCACGCCAACTGAAGACGCCTGCCCCGCGCGCATGGGGCGCACGGGACAGGCGTGGTCTGTTTCAGCCGTTGTACAGCGTCAGAATCGGATGGCGATGTCACGCACCACGGGACCCGAAGCGCCGCCGATCAGGGACAGGCTGGCATCGCCCGTGGTGTTGCGGTACAGCGTGGCGGCACCGCTGGTCAGCGACAGCGTGTAGAGCGTGAACGGACCGCTCGCACCGCTGCGCAACGCGGCCAGGACCAGGCCGTTGGCGCCGCCGGCGATGTCGAATGCACCCTGCCCGTTGAGCGTCACGCCCAGGGGACCGACGTTTTCCAGCGTGCCGTCGTTCGGCGGATTCTGCTTGGCCAGCACGTTCTCGTTGGCATCGAGGTCGTACAGCGTCGTCGCGGTGGTGCCGGCAAAGCTGTTGGTGTAGGCACCGGCCACCACCTTGGCAGGCGTGCTGCGGTTGATCGTGCCATCGGTGATGGTGATGCCGGTTTCCACATTGATGCGCAGGCTCTGACCGGTTTCACTGATCACACGCAGGCGGTCGGCAACCGGGTTGAAATCCACCGTGAACTGGCTGCCGTCCAGGCCGGTGTAGGGAGCCGATGTGTCGGCCGGATCGGCGGCCAGCGTCGAAACCACGGTTGCGGCGCCGCTGCCCGTGTCGATGCTGACCACCCGCGCGTTGCTGGTCAGGCCATACAGCTTGCCGTTCGCCGGGCGGAAATCGATGCCCAGCACCGTCTCGCCCGAAGCCAGTCCGCTGATCGCCACGGCCGTCGACACCGTGTTGGGCGCAGCCGGTGCAAAGCTGGACAGGCGCGAGGCGTCGTCGAGCAGATACACCCGCAGTGCTTCGGGCTGAACCAGGGTCAGTCCGATCACGGCCTCGCCCGTGCCGATGGGGCCGACCGCCTTGGCCCCGGCATCGCCGCTCAGCGGCACGGTGTAGAGCTGGGTCGAACCGCCGACCGCGAGTGCGGCGTAACCCACGTTGTTGCGGGCATCGATGTCGAAGCCGTTGCTCGAGGTGAACGTCACCTTCAGCGGCACCGGATTGGCCAGCGTTCCGTCGTTGGGCGGATCCTGCAGATACAGCGTCCCGGCGGCATCCAGGTTGAAGAGCTGTGTGGTGGTGGTGCCGGCAAAAGCGTTGGTATAGGCGGACGCGGTGACCGATGCTGCGGGGCCGTTGATGGGCTTGTCTTCCGTCACGCCGCCCGTGGTCACGTCCACCCGCAGGTTCTGACCGGTATTGCTGACCAGACGCAGACGATCGGCGACCGGGTTGAAATCGACCCCGAACTGATTGCCGGCAAGGGGTACGGACAGGGTGGACTTGAGCGTCAGCACACCGGTGCTGGCATCCAGGGTGTAGATGCGGTTGGTGCTGCTGACCGCATAGATCGCGCCGTCGGCCGGGCGCACATCGATACCGACCAGCGACTCGCCACCGGCCAGGCCGGACAGTGCCACATTGCTCGAGATCGTTCCGGGCGTGGTCCGGTTGAACGAGATGACGCGGTTGGCGGCGGTCACGGCCACGGTGTCTCCGAGAACGACGGGCGCGGGGGGCATCTCGCCGTCTCCGTGGTCGTCACCGCCGCCACCGCCGCACGCGGCCAGAGTGGCCACGGCAGCCAGAGCGAGGGAACTGAGTTTCAGGTATTGAGGCATGTTGCAAGTCCTGTGGAGTGGAGGGATATGCCACGCGCTTGTTATTGGCGTTCTATACGAGCGACATGTTTCCACTACCCACCGCGATGCCATCTGGATGCAGGGGCCACGCATCTATTACAATTGGTTTCATCTTGCCGTAACGAGGCTGTCTCCCGACCGACAGGCTGCAGCGCCACGGCAACCCTCTCACACCGGCCGCTGTTTTGCGCGCGAAGGGCTTGCAGCGCCGTCCTCGTACGGAACGACCCCTGCACCACGCGATCGCCGTCATCGACAAATCCACACACTTGCAGAGCCTGAATGACAGGATTCGATTCTAGAATTCCACCAGACTGCCGATAACAAGGCAGCGAGATCAGGGAAAGAAAAAACATGCAGTGGAGTACGCCTCAGACCGACCGCGACTGGGTGATCAAGACATGGCTCGAACGCCCTGTCGACTTGCGCCGCAGCACCTATTTGCAGAGCTTCATCGACATGGTCTGGGACACTTCGTACCGGTTCTCGGCCGTGCGCACCCGGCACGCCGAGCTCATGGCCCAGGCACTCGATCCGTATCTCGAGGATTCGAGAACGGCGAGCCCTCAGGCCCTCACCTGATGAATCGTTTGTTGTGAATCAACTCGCCGATGAAGGCCTCGACCTCGTCGGCATCGGTGTGGCTCTCGGCCAGCAGACCGGCGACGGCGTCGTTGAACCGGCCGTCGTGCAGATAACCCATCGACCAGTCCTCGAAATCGCGCGAGATGATCGGTTTCCGGGCCAGGACCCGCACCCGTCCGTGTCGCGGGTCTGCCGATATACGCGCCATCAGCGTGTCCAGCACCGTGGCCGGGCCTTCGAGCACCTGCGTGAAATGCTCGCCGTCATAGGTCAGCAGGCCCGTGATCTCATGCTCGGCGTTGAATGTGCGGGCGACCGCCAGAATGTCTGAAACGGTCTGAAGCCGGCTTCCGATCTGGGCTTTGCTGACATAGAAAATGCGCGTGAGTCGGGTCATGAATAGTCGATTGGTGTAGCCACATTTAGCCACAGTTGCTAACATTTTATACGAGTGGTTAGCGAACGCACGCCGCCTGCGCAGTCGTGGCCCATCCACGACCGCCGCAAACCCGCATGGACGGAAATCCGTCCCTGCGTGGCTGCACAGCGTCGATTTACCGGCCCTGCTTCAAAGCCGCCCCTCCACATCCCGGTTTTTCCTGGGCTTGCGAAGGGCCAAAGCGCTGCCCGAACATGGAACGGATCCTGCTCTATGTCTTCATGCGACTCGGCACAGCCGCGGTCGCCACGCCGCGACATCCCTCTTCATCAGCCCATGACACATCCACTTCGACACGCCACCGCCCGCCCTGCCCTCTGGAGCCTGAGCCTCGTCCTGGCCCTGGCCGCGTGCGGCGGCGGCAGCAGCCCTTCCGACAACGACACGGCCGGCGACGGCGAGACGACCCCGACCGTCCCCACGCCCGACCCGACCCCGACGCGGACCGTCACATTCGATCCGGCACGCTGCGAGCCGCAGAGCGGCGCACCCTACGGCCAGACCGTGGGTCTCAAGGGCTCGAATCTGATGGTCACCTCGGCCGACGTGAATGCCTCGGCAGCAGGCTGCAAGGTGCTGGCACAGGGCGGCACCGCCATCGATGCGGCCATCGCGGTTCAAGCCGTGCTGGGCGTGACCGAGCCCTTCGGTTCGGGCCTGGGTGGCGGATCCGTGATCACCTACTACGACGCCGCTTCAGGTGCGGTGCGCACCTTCGACGGCCTGTCTTCGGCGCCGGCCGAAGTCGGCGGCGTCGACACCATCTACAAGGCAACGGCCCAGGACGTTTCATCCGTCGCACCCTACAACCTCTGCAAATCCGGTCTGAGCGCCGGCGCCAGCATCTCGGCGCAGCAGGGCAACACCAACATCTCGGCCCGTGCAGCCGGCGTGCCCGGCACCCTGGCAGTGCTCGACTCGGTGCACCGCATCTACGGCAAGACCGCCTGGAATGCGCTGTGGGGCGACGCCATCGACCTGGCGAACAAGGGCTTCCCGATGTCGCCCTACATGTACACCACGCTGTACGCGGAGGCCAGCGAATACGACGACGACGGCAACCCCGTGGCCGCCGGCAGCGCCGTATCGGCCTGGGTCAATTCCGCCGGCACGGCCAAGGGTGCGGCACGCTGCAAGTACCCCGACATCAACGCGCGCTACTGCGAGCCGACCGACGCCAGCAAACAGAAGCCGCTGGCCATCGGCACGCTCATCCGCAATCCCGAACTCGCGGCCTCGATGGAGATCGTGCGTGACGGCGGTGCCCAGGCCTTCTACGACCCGGCCGGCGCCATCGCTCCGGCCATCGTCGCCAAGCTCACGAGCGGCCAACTGCCCTGTACGTCGATCCTGCCGAGCTCGGGCACGACGGCCGCGCCGGCCATTGCCGGCACCATCGCCAGAATCCCCAGCCTGATGACGGCCGCCGACTTCGCCGCCTACAAGGCCGTCGAACGCAAGCCTTTGGTGGGCACCCATTTCGGCATGACGATCTACACCCAGCCTGCACCGTCGTTCGGCGGCCTGGTGACGCTCTACAACCTGGGCTTGATGGAGCGCAAACAACTGGCCGGCATGCCCTTCAACGGCACCGACTACCTACACCTCGTCACCGAGGGCAGCCGCCTGGCCAACGCCGACCGCCGCAACATCGTGGGCGATCCGGCCTACTCCAACGTGAACGCGCGTGTCGCCACCCTGCTCTCGCCGGCCTACCTCGATGCACGTGCCGCGCTGATCACGGACACCGCACTCGCGACCGCGCCGGCCGGTACAACTGCCGACGGCATTGCCGCGTTCGTCGCCACCAGCCCAGCCCATGACGACACGCTGGCCTCGGCGGTGCGCAAGACCTCGCGAACCAGCGCCATGCAGCTGGCAAGCGCCGGACAAGCCGCTGCCCACGACGAAGACTGGAACACCACCAGCAATCTGGCCATCGTCGACGGCTACGGCAACGCCATCTCCATGACGACCACCATCAACACGCACTGGGGTTCGCATATCGAAGCGGCCGGCATCCTGATCAACAACGCGATGTCGAACTTCTCGGCCAGCACGCTGGGCTTCGACGTCAACGGCTACCAGGCCAACAAGCGCCCGCGCTCGTCCATCTCTCCAGCCATCGCCTTCGATGCCGAAGGCCGGCTCCAGATGGTCTGGGGCTCTGCCGGCGGCGGCCCCATCCCCGACTACATCGTGAAGACCTTCCTGGGCCACACCGTCTACGGCATGGACATCCAGGAAGCCGTCAACGCCGACAATTTCACCGGCCAGAACGGAACCGCGCAGCTCGAGGCCGGCAAGCCGATTGCAGACCAGGTCGGCAACCTCGTCTCCAAGTACGGCAACACCGCCGCCAACGCCGAAGCGACAGGCCTCAAGAGCGGCATCAGCGGCATTGCCGTGAGTTACGACACCAACGGATTCCCGGTCTACAGCGGAGCGGCCGACAGCCGGCGGAACGGGGCGGCGAACGGGTATTGAGCAAGCCTTGCCGGCTCAGAACCCATCCTTCACCGTCAACATGGCGCTGCGGTACACGTCGAGTCTGAGTCCGAGCAACCATTCAAGCAGCGAACCCAGCCTCTCGTGTCTACCAGTAGATCACTGTGCATCCCACCGCTTCTGCGCCTTGATTCGATCAAAAGACGGGAGCATTGCCTTGATAATCGGGACATTCGCCAACGCAGGGAAGTAACTACGAAACGCTGCCTCATCCTTCGCCTGTTGGTCTGTGATGACAATATCGAAGGTGCCTCCCGAAGCCCCCGCGATGGCTTGATCGATCAATGGAATCAGCGGCCCTGCCCGAAACTCCTCACCCTGGCGCTCTCGCACCGTCGCCTCGACATGACCCAGATAGTAGACACCGGGCGCGGTGACCTTCAGATTGGCATACAGGGGAACAAAAAACAAGCCATGGACAGGGAACGCGCTGGCCAAAGCACTGAAACCGACCAGCTCGTAACTACCGGGATCCAGTGACATCCGCAACAGGTAGTGATTCCCTCGCGTAGAGCTATTGGTTTCCTGTCGTGCCTTGTCGTCAACGACAAAGTTCCAACGGTCCGCCGCTTCAGTCGCGCCTGGCTTTTCAACGTGCAGCACATTGAGCTTGGGCTGATAGCGAGTCTTATATGGGTTCTTGATGGTCGCAGTCATCAGAAACACCGGCTTGCTCGCTGCGGTCACGCTCTCTGCCGGATCTTCGAACGTCATCTTGGTTCGTGTCGCGCATCCTGTCAGCAAGAGTACTGCCAGTACGCTGGCTACAGCGAGGCCTCGCCCCCATCCTGTCGATTTCATCATCATCCTCATCCCATGTTGTTGAGATGAAGATTATGAATGGCAACCGAAACCAATTTGATCATTGAGGGCAAACGCACGAGTAATGAGGAGAATTTACTTACAGGCAAGGTGCGCCCCACTCTCATCAAGTCCCACTTCAAGGCTTTCAAAGTGAAATTAAAAGCAACTCGCAAGTACGCGGCGGGTCATCCCTATAGTGCGAAATCCAAGGCCCAGTCGTTGCCCATTGGCGAAGTTCTACCCCGTCAGTGGCCAGCAAGGCCTGGCCCGTGCTTCTTCGAGCGCATCCGCGCATGCCGACCGCAATGGCGAACTTGCACTGACGGCAAATATCAAAGCGGATTGAACATTCACACGCTGTCTAGAGGGTGCCGTATGTCATGCGCTTACAGAGCATGATCCATCGGCACATAGAGACCGCCTTGGGTTCGCTGGGTGGTACCCCAGTCAATAATGGCAGCGGAGGCTGCGTCATGCCTCGTCAATGACATGACGGAGTCTCATGACCTATGCGGACCCTCTGCATTCGCATTTCTAAAACCCATCACGCAACACCCTGAAAATCAAATGAAATCAGAAAATAGTTGCACTATACAGTCAAAATTTCATCACGACCAACTTCGATAACTACAATCGAAGGCCTTTTGACCCAAAGAGCATGTCTCCACTTGCGTCACAAACCAAAACCAACAACCCAACAAATCAAGTGATACGGACGTGAAGTCAGGCTTACGATCTTCAAACGACGGCATGTCTTTCACCGCTCGTGTAAGTTCATCCAATCGTTGCAGAAGAATTCCGTGAAACCACTCAAAGTATTCCTTGATTTCATTATTTTTACGGGGTTTCACTCAAGCCCTATCACGATCTTTCTTTATCACACAGGCCGTCATGACCATACTTATCATAGCCATAACGAGTGAAAACAACATTCCAGCAATAGACAAATAAATATTCACATCAAACTGCGCCAGCACACCAAACATGAAGCCCATTGTCATGAAAAACAAAAAATAACCGCCAGTAACGACGAGCCCGAATTGAGAGCATCAGCCGGCCAATAAACTCAAATACCACTAATAATGCAAAGAAAGCAAATAAAAATACAAAAATCATGACAATATCAATCAAAAATTATTATCAACCATCGCCCACACACACTCAATTGAGTGCATGCCTCTACAGTAAACCCTGCCGCACGGGCCTGCGCCGCGTCTGCGACCAGACGCGTCGTGGCCTCGACCCTGGCAGAGAGCAAACTCGTGCGCAGCGACGCATCGGACGGCTGTTCCCTGACGCCCTGCTCCAACGTGCTGATAGCGGATTCCTACTGCCCCTGCCGCCTGCTGTCCGTGGCCTGCAGCCTGGACACAGCCGGACAATACCGCAGTCAGCAGTAACAAAGTGAGCAGTGCTCAGTGTGGCCCCGCAGTCCGTGCTTCTCGATTCCTCATGTGTGGTCCTTCTCCTTGTCTCTGGGATGTCCTGAATGTGATGATCCGACCTCGAAGGGCCGTACGCGATAAGCTCCATGCGTTGCTGAGTTTTAAGACTGAGCACGAGAAATCAATGAACGCTTTCTTCCTCAAAATTGAGTGAAAATTGAGTGAAAATTGAGTGAAAATTGAGTGAATGCAAGCGGAATCAAGTCGGATGTTTTTCATTCACTTTCATAGATATGACTGCCTCGTCGGCGTCAGTGAGCAGTCGCACGGGCGGCGCGCCGTCAGTGGCGAGGACGTACCAGGAGGGAGAGGGTCGCGCGCACATGGAGGGGCATCGGTTGCAACCCCTCGGCTAACGACCCTAAAACGCTGGAAGTCACGTCAGTCCTACCGAGACATCTGGCGGCAACCCACATGCTCCCAAGTGCTTGAACCCTGCGCTCGTCGCGACCGACAGACCAAATCTTCCGCTTCTGTGACTTGGAGTTGCTCCACGCCATACACTGCTTGATATTCCCAAACACGCGTCGCTGGTTAAAAGCGTTCGGCAGCCAATAGCAACAAATTGCTCTGGATTTAAACACCAGCCAATCGCTCCGTCTCGAAACAGGGGCGTCGACACAACAAGCGATTGACGTTCAAGTTGCCAGTAGCCAAGAGTAGCCAGCACACCGAAGCCAGCAACGGTTAGAACACCAAGACGCGCAACTTACCTCATTGCAGTCTAATCTTCGCTTGACCATCGGTTGAATGAAAAACGTTGACCCGACTTGAGAGTGAACTTCCGCACCGTTGCGGCTCTTGAATTGGCTGTCGAACCGGCCGACGTTGCCAAGTTTCTACCCCCGTGTCGCTTGTCCAAGGCTTGATGTCGAAGTGTACCTGTCATAACCGAGGCCCACCTCAAAAACCCCCGGCGCAACCAACTTAAGGGGGATTTTGCCACACACCAATTGGTCCAACAAGTTGGTTCCCATGTGCCCACTGAGATTGACGACAACAGTGGACTCGACGCCCAGAGGAAAGTCAGCCGCGCCAGCTTACGACAAGTGGAGGCTGGCAAGGAAGCTCCATCCTTTGATGTATTTTAGGATCGCATGACAGAACATCAAGAACCATTGATAGCGGAATCCACCCCATACAGATAGTCTAGCCGCAAGCCGAGAGCACCTTATAAATATCGATCAGCCAGCCGCAAAAAGCCTCAATATTCATATGCGCAGTGAAAAACACCGCGGAAAAATCAACAACAACAACAACAACAACAACAACAAAGCCGCAACAAGATCCATAAGAATTGACAAATAATACCTATTTTTTTAGCCCCCCAGCTGACTCACAGCAACTTTCATGGCCAGATACTCTGGCGACCCGGGCATAAATAAAAATACTCACGCATCATTAATCAACTTTTGACGAACCATAGTTACCACCCTTGACTATACGGGAAAAATTCATTGCGAAATCGCCACCAATTTCACAGTCAAGCGCTCGATAGAGAGTCGAGTAAGCCAACAAACAAACACGGAGATCACGCCAATGAGTCATTCTATTGTACGCCACGGCAAATCCATTTAGAAGACATCCCAATGGTAGATTTAACAACTTTCCACTTCTAAAAGATTCAGGCGTAATAACTTTCTTGAAAGGCATTGGGCACAGATAAAATCGGAAATTTATAACCTTGCAAAACTCCAGTCGATCAATACCAACCATGGGCCAGCCCTCCAAGCCGTAGCTACTTTCAGGCGAAAAACAAAGCTTCCAACCATCAATAAACGGACGAGAAACAACGGGACAGACATCTCGCGACAAGACCTCATCAAACAATAATCCCATATTGGAAAAGCTGGCAATCATCTCCTCAGTCAGATAATTCGAAAAACGACCCGCAGGAAAATTCACATCATCCAGTTGCCCGCAAAAGCGACTGCACTCATCGCTCCTGTAGAGAAAAAAACTTTTCGCCCTATTCTCCTGATGCAGTCTCAATTCACCCATTCCCTCTAAATCATCGTATCTTGAACCCCACGGAGCCAAAGACGCGATATACCTCGCCCCCTCCCTACCCCAAAATCCCTCGGGGCTCAAAAAATTCATTTTTGCTACAGCCTCACTATAGACATCAACGCCAAGCAACTCATCACTATCAATGCAGCACTGACGATAAAACTCTTCCCATGCATTAAATGATCGATAAAAATCAGCCTGAAGCAATTGATTTACATCACTTCGTCTTTGATGAATCAAACCATATAACACCTCAAGCAGATTCCTTCGACCCTCGGTCTCCATCTTAAAGCTCATCGAATTACCCCTTGCAACCCTGGAACACCAACCGGCGGCTTACGACCTGCATATGCCCTCCAAATTGCCGCCAAAGCAGATTGTTTATTAAACGCATTATAACTAATCGCTCCAGCCCCGTTTAGGGGTTATATAAAAGTGTTAAATTAGTGCCATGGCCGCCCCACCCCAAGCCAGAAAGGCCCCATATAATGATCAATATGGCACTCTGCCGATCTTTGTGAGTCTCTTCTTGTGTAGAGGACTTGACCTGCGGTCAGCACTGCAACGATTGACGAAGCTAACTGGCACTGCAGGCGCCCCCAGCAACGCCCAGGAACGACGGTGTGACTCGTCGGCCCCACCATGCTGAAAGCGCCGCCGACACCGCAACAAAGAAGCCAAGGGCGGATATGTGCTCTAACAACCACTCCACTACACCACGCTCGAGTACTCGGTCTGGCGCAGTGGCAACTATCATGCCCGCCCGAAAAGCACCGTCAGGAACACCCTGCCCCAACTACTATACCAACCGAGATCTGACCAAACCGCGCCGAAAGCGGCAAGAGCGGTAGCAATCCAATTGAGACAAAAATTAGAGACACATAGGAGGTGAGCATGGATGTAGCGATCGACTCTCTGGGCACGCCACCACCCAAAACGGCTGCCGCAATAACGCTCAAGGCCAAGACGAATATGTGATCCACTGCAACCCGCCTCAGCCCCACCACTTGGAGGGCATGTTCGAAGAAGAGCCGCAGCCAACAACCATCGCTTTCATCCCATTCAATACATCGGCGTTGCCACCGAAGAAATCAAAGCTATCGAAAGCTGCAATTTTCGCGAACCCGGCCGCCAAAGCACCGTTACTGTTCCCACTCCATTGGCTCACTGGCCTTTTTATGGTCGACTGATATGGAAAATAACCCCTTGCGCATGGGGTATGTATTTTTGCTCAAAAAAGCAACAAAATGTCTAGTTTGCGCCGATGCATCCCGACGTGTCTATGGAGTGCTTACCCGAAGAGTAAATCACTGTGAGGCATCACCTCTCATTTAATGTTCTGCAATGAAATTCTCAATAATAATCAATTTAATTCGATCATCTTTGTTTGGATAATTTTTACAATCATATTATTTGCTTTCTCTGGATTGTCTTGAGTCAGATTGTTAATCTCCTTGCATAGCGGGAGGAATTTTTTCGATATTTTTGGGCTGGCGCGATTAAGGCAATCCACTGCCAAGTTGCAATCATTGGGAACGATATATGAAAAGCCCTTCACCATTTCCATGTATGCATTAAAGGCTCCGGCCGCTCGTTTATTGCATTCGCAGATAAATTCGATGGTCGTCAGCTTTCTTTTGACAAAGTTCAAATTTGTCAATATTATATCCTCCAGTTGATTTATTGATGCAGCACCCCTTTTCTTCCATATATCCCCCTTGAGTATTTTGACTGTAGAGCAAGTTTAGCCTAGGGTATGGGTCATACAAAGGATTCAGGAAGTCGCGAACGCGCAGGCCTGAGTTTAATATTTCTACACAAAATCCTGACAAAACCAGATCATGATCTCGAAAATAGCACACCGACGGCACGCCTGCGTGTCGTAGCTGGCATGAGTTGATTGAGTAAAAAAAGCGCGTCGTCGAGGTGAGCATGGACACCCTATGTCATAGCCACTCGGATGCGACACAAGGGTAAACCCCAATCCCCAGTACAATCCCCTACCCGCCGCCGTACAGAACGGGATGCCGCTCCGCACCGGCGGACGCGACAGACACGCCAGACCGGCCGTGCCTCCCTGCGATGACCTTGCGTGATCGCAGTCAGGCCGCCGACACGCCTGCATCGGCATCGGCCCCTGCCGAGCCGTTGCGGTGCATTGAACAATCGAGGTTTGAAGAATGATGAAAAACATGAAGTGGCGCCCTGCCCTGGTGGGTTTGGCAGCGTCCTTGATAGCGCTGTCCGCTCATGCGGCAGAGACAAAGAAGGTCGATGTGCTGCTGGTGGGTGGCGGGATCATGAGCTCGACGCTGGGCATCTGGCTGCACGAGCTCGAGCCGAACTGGTCGATGATGATGATCGAGCGCCTCGACGGCGTGGCCAAGGAAAGCTCCAACGGCTGGAACAATGCCGGCACGGGCCACTCGGCACTGGCCGAGCTGAACTACACGCCCGAAAAGAAGGATGGAACCATCGACATCTCGAAGGCCATCGAGATCAACGAAGCGTTCCAGATCTCCCGCCAGTTCTGGGCTCACCAGGTGACACGGGGCGTACTCAAGAATCCGCGCTCGTTCATCAACTCCACGCCGCACATGAGTTTTGTGTGGGGCGATGAAAACGTCACCTATCTCAAGAAGCGCTACGAAGCGCTGCAAGCCAGTCCGCTGTTCCGCGGCATGCAGTATTCGGAAGACCGCGAGCAGATCAAGCAGTGGGTTCCGCTCATGATGGAAGGGCGCGATCCCAGCCAGAAACTGGCTGCAACCTGGTCACCGCTGGGCACCGACGTGAACTTCGGTGAACTCACGCGTCAATATGTGGCCTACCTGCAGTCGCAATCCCAATTCGACCTCAAACTCTCCAGCGAGGTCGATGGCATCAAGCGCAATGCGGATGGCAGCTGGCGCGTGTCGTACTCGCCCACCCAAGGCGGCGGTTCGGCTCAGAACGTCGACGCCAAGTTCGTGTTCATCGGCGCGGGCGGCAGCGCTCTGCATCTGCTGCAGGAATCCGGCATTCCCGAAGCCAAGGATTACGGCGCCTTCCCCGTCGGCGGCTCTTTCCTGGTCACCGAAAACCCCGAGATCGCCAGCCGCCATCTGGCCAAGGCCTATGGCAAGGCATCGGTCGGCTCGCCGCCGATGTCGGTGCCTCACCTCGACACACGCGTGCTCGATGGCAAGCAGGTGATTCTGTTTGGCCCCTTCGCCACCTTCTCGACCAAGTTCCTCAAGCAGGGTTCTTACTTCGATCTGCTGGCCAGCACCAACACCCACAACGTCTGGCCCATGGTCCGCGTGGGGCTGGACGAATTCTCGCTCGTGCAGTATCTGATCGGCCAGGTCCTGCTGTCCGACGACGACCGCTACGCAGCCCTCAAGGAATACTTCCCGAATGCCAAGAAGGAAGACTGGCGCCTGTGGCAAGCCGGCCAGCGCGTGCAGATCATCAAGCGCGACGAAGCCAAGGGCGGCACCCTGAAACTGGGCACCGAAATCGTCAGCAGCCAGGACGGCAGCATTGCCGGTCTGCTCGGCGCTTCGCCCGGCGCCTCGACAGCACCGCCCATCATGATCGGTCTGATGGAAAAGGTCTTCAAGGACAAGGTCGCGACACCCGAGTGGCAAGCCAAGCTGCGCCAGATCGTGCCGAGTTATGGCACCCACCTCAATGACGATGCATCCAAGACCTACCAGGAATGGACCCGCACCGCCGACATCCTCCAGCTCACGCCGCCGCCGAAGATCGATCTGACGCCCGGCCCTGCGCCCTCGACCAAGGCGGCTCCCCGGCAGGGCAAGGCTGCCAACGACATGGCACTCTGATCCAGCAATCTCGAGGCCGACATGAAATGAAGCCCGGTTCCATCACGGAACCGGGCTTTTTTTATGGCCATGCGCACACGCCTCTCACAAGAGCCCATCCGAGCCCTCGCCCTCTCCTTCTCCGACTCGCCAAACCACCGCCGCCAGCGACACTGACGTCAAAAGGACTTCACCATGTTCCACGCTGCGCACAGGGATTCGCAACCGCTTCATCGGCGACCACAGCCCATCGGCAACGCATCCGTGCTGTGGCTGTTGGTGAGCGTCGTGGCGGTGCTTCTGGCCTCGATCTCGTCGGCATTCGGCGAGCCACGTGTCATGGCCGGCCGGCTGACCGACGCCGACATCGCCCGGCTCACCCACATGGCCGAGGCGCACCGGGCCGGCATGCGCAATGCAGAGATCGCGGCCGACGAGGCCGATATCCCTCAGGTCAGAGACTTTGCGTTGAAAGCGATGAAAGCCCACGAAAGGCTATTGCTCGAAGTCACGCAATTTGAAGTCGCTTCAGGACACGAACCCCGCCCAACCGAATCGGCGACCCAGCTCACGCGACGCCTGCTTTGGACCGGACTGACGACTGGCAGGACTTTCGAAATGCAGTTTTTATCCCAAGTCGGCATGCGCGATCATGAAACACTTCGAGACTTATTGACCCTGACATCACAACAGGCCGATAACGAGGAATTAAAACAATTGGCGCATCGACATATTCGTCCCGTGGACGAACTTTATCTGGCCGCCAAGCAACTCTCCGACGAACTGGACCAGTAAGGCTTGGGGACCACCGATCCGTGGCTTGTTATCCGACGCGATCCCATTCAATAAGCGGCCACCATCGACTCATCCCTCTTTTTTTCCAAAGGACACAAAATGGCAGATACAAATTCGCAAGTGGTCGAGGTTTTGAACGATTTGCTCAAGAATGCCCACGATGGCGCTCAAAGTTATCGCGTCGGCGCCGAAGAAACCGAATCCGTGGATCTGAAACAGCGTTTCACCTCGCTGGTCACTTACCACGAAAAGACCGCGCAAGAGCTGGCCACCCTGATCGCCACTTATGGCGGCGAGCCCACGGAAAGCGGATCCATCGGTGGTGCCGTCCATCGCGGCTGGCTCAAGGTCAAGACCGCCGTCGGCGCCGACAGCGACCATTCCATCCTGGAAGAAGCCGAACGTGGTGAAGACGCCAATGTTGCCCGTTACCGCAAGGCTAGCAAGGAAGCGCTGCCTGCCGACGTAGCCGCCGTGGTCTCGCGCCTGGCCGCGAACGCCCAGCAAAGCCATGACATCATCAAGGCTCTGCGCGATCAAGCCAAGGCACAGAAGCGTTAAGCCGACTCGGCACGATCCAAGCCCGCACAGGATGCGGGCTTTTTTTACGTCCCGACGACGCCAATCCGGTGCCCGCCGTGCCCTTGCCCTTCACCGACCCGAAGCGGGCTCACCCAGCAAGCGCGCATACACCACCAGTCGCAGGTGCCGGTCTTCGTCCACGGTCAGCGTCGTGTGTTCGAACGGCTCGGCCTTGCCGTCGATCGTCAGCGTGCGCACCCCATTGCACGGCGCGTGAACCTCGTGTCTGCGCCACCCTGCCTTGAACTCGGGTGATACCCGTTCCAGCTCATCCACCAGCGCGTGGATGTCGGCTTCTTGCGTGGCGCGGGCAAAGTCGCGGCGGAAGCTCGACAACATCGCCGGGGCCTGTTCATCCCAGTCATGCACGCGTTCACGCAGCACAGGATCGGTGAACAGCAGCCAGAGCAGATTGCGCCGCTCGGGCCCATGCGATCCGAAAGCAAAAAGCCGATCGGCGCAGGCGTTGAAGCCCAGCACGTCCCAACGCAGGTTGAGCACAAAGGCCGGGTGCGGCAGATCGTGCATCAGGCGTCTCACCAGCGGCGGCAATACACACCACGTCTTGCCCGGCTCGGCCGGTGGCCGCTCATGCGCCAACAGAAACAGGTGCCGGCGTTCTGCCGCATCCAGCTTCAGCACCCGCGTGAGACTGTCCAGAAACGCAGCCGAAACGCCGATGTCTCTCCCCTGCTCCAGCCACGTGTACCAGGTCAGCCCCACTCCGGCGAGCGCAGCGACCTCTTCACGCCGCAGCCCGGGGGTGCGACGGCGATTGCCGCTGGGCAGACCCACATCGGCGGGCGACAAGCGCTCGCGGTGCGCCCGCAAGAAGGCGGCCAGATCGGTACGCGTTCGTTCCAGTGTTCGCATCGTGATCTCGTTGCTTTCAGTAATAGCATAAATCGTTAAATTGTAATTGCCTAAAAGCCGCTCGAGAATGCTCGCTTGACCTTCACGGATGCACAAGATGAGCGCAGATTTCTCCCCTCCCGACCTCTCTAGCGATGCCTCTCGCCGTGCCCCCTGGCTGGGCCTGTCCGTGCTGCTGCTGGCCGGTTTCGTGACGATCTTCGATCTGTTCGTGGTCAATGTGGCCATCCCCAGCATGCAGGCGGGGCTGGGTGCCAGCTTTGCGCAGATCGGTTTCATCGTGGCCGGCTACGAGCTGGCATTCGGTGTCCTGCTGATCACCGGCGGCCGTCTGGGCGATCTGTTCGGACGTCGCCGCCTGTTCGTGATCGGCATGGCCGGTTTTACGCTGGCGTCGGCCTTGTGCGGACTGGCGCCCAGTGCCGGCTTCCTGATCGGGGCCCGGGTGTTGCAGGGGCTGGCCGCTGCCTTGCTGTTTCCCCAGGTCTATGCATCCATTCGCGTCAACTTCGACGGCGATGACCGCCGGCGCGCCTTCGGGCTGCTGGGCATGACGCTGGGCCTGGCCGCCATTGCCGGTCAGGTCTTGGGCGGCTGGATGGTGCATGCCGACCTGTTCGGGCTGGGCTGGCGCAGCATCTTTCTCATCAACGTGCCCATCGGCCTGTTCGCCATCGCGGCGGCGCGCCACATCCTCGAGTCCCGTGCCCCGCAACGCCCAGCACTGGACTGGCCGGGCGTGGCACTGGTCAGCGCCGGGTTGGCGCTTTTGCTGATCCCCCTCATCGAGGGACCGGCACAGCACTGGCCGGCCTGGAGCCTGTGGTCGCTGGTCACGGCCGGGGGGCTGCTCGCACTGTTCCATCGGCAGCAAGAAAGGCGGCGGCGGGCGGGCGCACTGCCGCTGGTCGACATGCAACTGCTGGCGCAGCGCCGTTTCGCGCTCGGAACAGTGCTGGTGCTGCTGGTCTACTCCACGTCCAGTTCCTTTTTCCTGTGCTTCGCCTTGCTGATGCAGACCGGCCTGGGGCTCGACCCCTTCGTCGCCGGCAGCCTTTTCGCGCCTTGCAGCGTGGGCTTTGTCGCCGCTTCGCTGGCCGCACCGCGGCTGGTGGCACGGTGGGGCGTGCACGCCATCGTCGCGGGCGCGCTGGTCTATGCAACGTCCATCGGCCTGCTGATCGCACAGGTGCGTCTGGCCGGCGCGGAACTGGTGCCCACGCAGTTGATTCCGGTGCTGATCGTGGTCGGCGCCAGCCAGGGTTCGATCATGACGCCGCTGCTGAACCTGGTGCTGGGCTTTGTCGACGAAGCCCAGGCCGGGATGGCCTCGGGCGTGGTCTCGACCGTGCAGCAAGTCGGCGCGGCGCTGGGTGTGGCCGTCGTCGGCATCCTGTTCGGTGCGGCTCTTGCAGAGGACGGCATGGCAGCGCAAGCGGGCTCATACGCCTCGGCATTCGTCACCGGGATGCTCTACAACCTGGCAGCCGCCCTGTCGATCTGTGTGCTGTTGCCGATGCTGGCGAGAGCGCAGCGGTCGGCAGGACGACAAGGCGAGCCCCGCGTTCAAGGCCGGCCCTGAAGGCAGCAGGATCCGCCCTCTGGTTTTGGCTTCATGCCGCGGAGGTCGAAGCCTTTTCTGCAGCCGCTGCAATCACCCTGACTGCGCTTGCAAAGAACTCCTGCTGCTGGGCAGCGACCTTGCGCTCGAGAAAATCGAAATGGCACAAGGTGCCATAGGTTTCGCCGCTGGACAGGTAAATCGGCTGCCCGACATAGCTCAGCAGCGCCTGCTGGTACTTGTGACCATCGAGCACGCTTTCCCTGCGCGCATCCTCGGTCACGAAGACACCGTCTTTCAGGACGAACTGGCAATAGCTGTCGCACACGGGCACGCTCTGAAGATCCGGGCCGAATATCTCGCCCTCGATGTCGAAGGCCGACATGCAGTACATCACATCGCGCCGCTTGCGGTACACGGCTGTGAATCGATGGGGTACCAGTGTGTTCAGGTAAGTCACGCCACCGCGAAGCCCGTCGTTGGCAATGAATTCTTCCAGCAAACGCAGATCGCCGACTGTGCCGATTTGGCCTGCCCGCTTGGCAGCGACGAGTGTTCTAAGCATCGGAGAGCGCCTGTTTTTGTTGATCGAGAAATAGGGGTTGCTCAGTCTACTCTGCGGCCGGGCTCAGTCGTGCATCAAACCCGCCTCACACCGCCAGAAATCGTTCGTTCGGCCGGCGTCGCCAGCGCTGAATCGATCCATGCGTGGGCTTTTCGCCGCGCATCCACGGCGGCCACCCCCCGGTCGAAATGCTGGGTGGTCGGCGTACGGAACACCTCGGTGCCGTTGTAGACCACGGTGGCGCGCGACCACACGTTGGGCGCGACATCGTCCACCAGCACCATGAGCTGGTAACCGCGGTATTCCTCGTGAATCGGTTGGGGGGGCGTCGTCGTCATCGCTGTCTCCTCGGGCGTGTCGTCAAGCATACCTGCGGCCCATCGAATCACCCCACTTATCTAAGTCCGGTAATCGTATATCGCGGTCTTCGAGCGCCATCCGCAGACCGCGAACCTGGCCGCAACGGCGACTGTGGCCGGGTTCCTTGCCGCCCGACAGCCAAAACACGACCATGCTGTACACATAACCAGCAATGGCGCTTATACTGATGTTCCATCCAGCCTTCTCAACAGGTGCCCCATGGAACAGATCGAACACCTCTACACCGTCAACCTTCATGATTTCCCTGGCATCCCTGCCATCCAGAAAGCCCAGGCCGAGAGCCGCTTCGGCCACATCCTGCGCAAGGAGCTGGGTGACAACGACGCTGTCGTCGCGGCATTCAAGGCCTTCGAACGCGCACACAACGAAGTGGCAGAAGACCTGAGCAAGGACGACATCCATCTGGCCATGCGCTGGGCCCGGGTGTATGAAAAGGCGCGCCAGGGCGGATTTCGGGATCTGCCCGAAGCACAGGAAGCCTATTTCGAAATCCGCATCCACTGATCTGGGGGGCGTCGGCGTGCAGGGCCGGCGCATGGCTCCCAGGCAGCGCCGTCCGTTCTCGTCGACCCCGTTTCAGCCCAATCGCAGCGCGTACTCACGCAGGTCTTCGATGAACTCGATCACCTCGTCGGCCTCGGGCTGGATGATCCCGAAATACTGCGACACCTCTTCCACCAGGCGGATGTCATAGATGTAGTTCATCGCCCATTGCTGAAAATACCGGTCATGGATGGGCTCCGACGAAAGCACCCTCACGTCCTTGTGGCGATCGTCTCGCGTGATGCGTGTCATCAGGGCATTCACGCCGGCGCCCGAGCCTTCCAACACCTGCGTGAAGTGTTCACCGTCAAATGTCAGGATGCCCGTGATGCCATTCGACGCATTGAATTCTCGAGCCACGCGCAGAATATCGGTGATGACCTGGTCGACACCCTTCTGGGTCGCACGACTCACATAAAACAGCCGGATGAGTTGAGGCATGAATGGACTCCTGAGGGTACGCCGAAAGGCAACGTACAGACCCAGTGTAGCGACGCCGGCCCACCTCGTACCGAGGGCTTCCGATAGCCGATGGCACGGCAGCGGAATGCAACCGGAAGGTTGCGGGCCCTAGCAAGGCGTCACAGCTCGTCGGCCGTCGATCGCGGTTCAGGGGCGACAAAGACCGGGAATCCGAGTTGGGTCTCGGTGACTTGGCCCACCAGCGTACGCGCGTCCTTGTCCGAATAGACAAGGTCGCGGCATGTCTGGGCCGCCGAGAACGACACCGTATAACGCACGGTGATCGACCCATCCGCTATCTCTGCTCCGTCGACCACCACGTCGTCCAGGACAGCGTGGTCATCGTCCAGCGCCAGATCCAATGCGGCCAGAAGCGGGCCGCTCAGTCCGCCTTGCGGATCCTTGAATGATCGGGTGAGAACAGCACGCAGCGCTTTCTCGTCATTCAAGAGCACGGGATCGCCGACAGGAATCCATATCGCGTTCGCCACTTCAGCCTCCAAGAGGTTTACGGAACCGGAAATCCTACCCGACAACGCTATACGGATTCGGCGCATTTGATGGCACCATGACACCATCATGCAAAGCCACCTGTGTCTGGGTGGCATGGAGCCGCGATGAGAGAGATCCGTCTTGCCTGGTCGACCGAGGTCCAAGAGCGCCTGCACATGGCATGGCCCCACACACTGTGGTTTCCGGATACGCCCACCACGCGAGCCGGACTCGAGCGCGCGCGGGACACCGGGCTCTCGGCATTCGGATTGGGCACGCATTGGATCGAGGAGCGCGAGGCCTGAGGCGAACAACGCCTGACACCTGGGGCGCAATCGAAAGACGCTTCAATGCACCCGTTCAGGTTCAATTACGGGTATGCTGATGGCAATTACTACATTAGCATTACATGCTCAAATCCTACGATCGGGCGAACATCCGGAGCGTGCTGCACCGCGGCGCGCAAGCCATCCTCATTGGACGATGGCTCAACGGAAAGACCGCACCCGAGGGCGTGCGGATTTACCTCGTCCCGCCGTCCGGCATGGGTGACCTCGAGTTCATCGAGGAGTACCAAGACCATTGGGATGACTGGCGCCAGGCCGTTGCATCGGGCGAAAGACGCGCGCGTGCACTGATCGACGACGTTCAACGGGTCAAGCCGCCCGACACCGCGGCTTCACAGAGGCAACCGGGGATCGAGCCGACCTGAGCCGGTCACAACCTGTCGTTTTGCTCGTCGTCATCGTCGTCGTAGACCGGTGGCTCGCCCACGGGATCTTCGACAGGTTCGGGCGGCTCTTGCGACGGATCGCCATCCGGCTGGACAGGCGCATGGCCGGGATCGTCGGGAAGCTCGCGGGGCGGCTCACGCTCGGGCTGCGGCGCATCCGGATTCGGCGGCGGAAAGTTGGGATTGGGCGTGGGGGTCAGCGGCGTGCTCATGGCAGTCTCCTTGACGGTGTCGGCGGGATGGCCTTGTCTCCAATGTAGGCCGGTCACCGTTCCGCGAAAGCTCAGAACTTGCCCAAGAGAGGTAGTCCACCGCCCTCCTCTGCGTCAGCCCAGCCGAATCGCAACAGGCGCCGTCCGCCCTGTCATCCGAAAGTACCTACCCGTAAAAACCCTAGTTTCCATATAACATTTGGAAGCATCTTTGCGCCTCATCGACGCGCAAATGCCAGGGAGAGTGCCTCCACCAGAGCAGGCCTGCTTAACGATGATTCAACGAGGGAGCGAGCATGGCGTTAGCCATCTGGAAAGAGTTGAGGGACACACTCAACGATTCCAAAATGCCAATGGCCGTACGCGTCGCCGCCGCGGACGGCCTGGGCGAACTGGGGTCCAGTCACAGCCAGGAAACATTGCTGGCCACGCTGAGGGATGAAACCGCCGAACTGGAGGTTCGGGTGGCGGCTGTGCGGGCACTGAGTCGCACGGTACGGTCAGCGACTCGGTGAGCGAGCCGGCTTGCGAGACGCGCTCTACCCTGCTGTCGGTTTGGAACGCCGTTCGCTGACGACGGACGTCTCGCGAAGAGCCGCCTTCGCTTCAGCAAGTCTCTGTTCTGCCGCCAAGGCACGTTGGGTCAACACCTCGAATGCGGCCTTCTCGGAAGGGTCTTGAGCCTCTTGCAAGAAGCAGAAGGCCTGGGCGGCGCACACGTCCTGCAACTGAGCTTTGGTCGGTGTACTGGCCTCCCAGTCGCGGGCATCCAACTGACAGCCATTGCAAGCAGGGCCTCGCAATCATCGCGAGGACATATCTATACGCCATACGCCATTGTGAAATCACCAGAATCATTTGCATCTCTTATTGTCATTGATTAACCCTCCTCACATAACCAATATCAAAACCCCGTAAAAGCAGGAACCCCAAGACATCCACCTCAGGCTCCACAGATTCTATTAGACTCAGCAAGACTCTTATAGAGTCATCGGCAGATCCTAATAGACTCTTTGAAAAATACTGAAAAAACAGCGATGATTCGAGGGCTGGATCTGATGAATCAACCTTTCCGAGATTCCTCGGAAACATTCCATAAGTGGGAATATTCACAGATCTACATCGAAGCTTGTCCATCGACATCCTCAGTCACCAGAGCAGCTGTTTCAATTCAATCGGAGCCAAATGTCTTATACAGAACACCATCCAGGCCTGACTTGCCGCCGACAGACCTGTCGCTTGAGTGCGAACGTGGAGTCGTTCTGCTCGCAACGCCAGATTGGGCACTTGCAAAAGCCCCTTTCTCTTCCGGTCCGCATGAAGGCGATGCTGCGGGATACCGCCTCGAGCGCCGCATGATGGACAAGCTCGACGCCATCGATGCAGTCACCGCAGACCTTCACCACCTGAAAGCCGTACTGACGACATTGAGTTATGCATTCGGTGGCGAATGCCCCGCCGAAGAACGGCCAGCAGACCTTCAGTTGTGCCTCATCATGCAATGGGCCAGCAAGGTCTCGGAGCGTGCATACCACTTGGCCAGCAAGGATCCCTCCACTTGTGGAAGCCTGGCCGGCGAACTGATGGAGATGAGCGCCCTGCTGCACCTGATGGACGCGACCAACCTCGCCATGGACATGAAAATCGCATTCAACGACCCCATCATGGACGGCTACCTGCATGCCATGGTGCACTGTGCGGACCGCGCATTGGCCATCATCGATCTCGACAACGCGTCGCCAGGTCTCAAGAAGCGACTGGCCGCGGAAGAAGGCGCCGCCGAAAACTGAGCGCCGAGGTTTCGACAGTTGGGGTCAGCCTACGCGACACCTCCTTTATCACCGCACAAATTGCGGTGATAATGACCGCATGCACGTCCACACCTACATTTGGCAATCAGATCGATGGCCCTCGTGGCAATACGATCTGCCTGCACTCGTCGAGCCATTGACTGCAGTCAGCCACGCCCAAGGCGAATTGCGGGGCCGGCTGGCCGATGTGGGCATGGCCTTGCACAGCGAAGCCAGCCTGGCCACCTTGACCGAGGACGTGGTTCAGACCAGTGCGATCGAAGGCGAAACGTTGAACGTGGCCTCGGTGCGGTCATCCGTGGCACGTCGCCTGGGCGTGGATATCGGTGCCCTCGCGCCGGTCGATCGACATGTCGAAGGTGTCGTCGACATGGTGCTCGATGCAACCCATCGCGCCCACGAACCGGTCACGGCCGAACGACTGTTTGGCTGGCATGCGGCGTTGTTTCCCACCGGCTATTCGGGGATGAGCCGTATCCGAATCGGGGACTGGCGTGACGATGCACACGGTCCCATGCAAGTTGTTTCAGGCGCCATCGAGAGACAGAAAGTTCATTTCGAGGCGCCTCCCGCCAACAGTCTGCCTCACGAAACCACGCGCTTTCTCGAATGGCTCAATGGGCCCGCACCGGAGCCAGCTTTGATCCGCGCGGGTCTAGGGCACCTGTGGTTTGTCACCCTGCACCCCTTCGACGACGGCAACGGACGCATCGCGCGCGCCATTGGCGATTTGTTGGCGACGCGTGCAGAGGGTGGTGCGCAGCGCTTCTACAGTCTGTCGGCCCAGATCCAGCGCGATCGCAAGAGTTACTACGACATTCTGGAGCGCACCCAGAAAGCGGATCTGGACGTCACCGAATGGCTGCTTTGGTTTCTGCAAGCCCTGCAACGGGCGATCGAACAGGCCCATGGCACCTTGAATCAGGTTCTTGCCAAGGCCCGATTCTGGCGATCCGTCTCGGCTGTTCCCATGAACGAGCGGCAAATCAAGGTACTCAACCGCCTGTTCGACGGTTTCGAAGGCAAGCTGACGACCAGCAAGTGGGCCGCTATGGCGAAGTGCTCGACGGATACGGCGTTGCGGGACATCACCGATCTGCTGACCCGTGACGTACTGGAAAAAACAGAGGCAGCTGGTCGGAGTACCGCCTATCGCGTGAGAGCCGCAGGGTGTGGAAGCCGCTGAACAGGCACGAATCAAGACGGGTGCCCGCGCCGCGTCAGGCTCATGTCAGCGTCATGACTTACGCCGAAAGTGCGCGTTTGGCCCTATTTTTGACATGAAACCGATATCACCTTAGGTGATTCGAGCGTCAGGGGTTAAGGTGGAGCCTCTACCATGCCTAGGAGGCCATCATGGAACGCCCCCCCGCGACGGAGCTTGCTGCGCTGCTCTTTATCCGACTCAACCGCGCACTCCCGATCGAGACGTTCGACTTGATGATTGAAAAAGGTCTTGCAGTGCAAACCCCCATCGCCGACGAGAGAGCGACATCCTGGGCCCACGGCCGTGGCTATGCCTTGACGGATGCCGGCCGCCGCCTCCTCGATGGATTGGCATGGCCTTCGACCTAAAAACGTAGGCGGAAGTGCCGCTTTCCTGTTCAAGACAGTGTTGACTTGTTGTTTGACGACGCGCTAGACATCCCCCTGTTATGCTGGTTCACGTTCAACCGAAAGTCACAATGAAACAGCTCCCACCTGCCGATCAGCTTACAACGCTGCAGGACGTGGACATTCAATCCGTCGCCATACCGACCCAGATTCCGGGTCACGTCGAGTTGGCCATCGCCGTTTCGTACTCCACACAAAAATTGACAGATCCAGAGCCCCTCGAGCAGGAGCCTCTCGTACTCGGTGCGGGCCAGGCCCGATCGCTAGGCGGCAAACTCATCGAAGCGGCCGATGCCGTCGACCGCAAGTCCGGCACGTTCACTGCGCCGCGGCACTGATACAGACATCCACTGCAGACCCGGCAAACGGTACACGGCAGAGAACATTGCCGCACACCGTCCGGGTGACACCCCTCGATCGACCGGCTCAAAAAAGCCTCGTGCACATGTTGCAATGTCTCGGGATCCGATGGATTCGAGACCTCGATCGGCACTTCATTCCCCTTCATCCCCCTCGCCCACCTCAAGCGTTGCATATCCACAAAAGGGCCTGCGGCGCAGAACACCGGATGGCGTGCGTGTCTAGTAGGACAAGCGAGCACAATGCATACTTATTTATTACTTGACCATCTGTAGGACTAGTCCCACACTGCAGCGCAAACAAACGGAGTTAGGGATGGTGTCTTTCAAGGTTCGGATGACAGGCGATGCAGCGTACGTGCGCATTGCCCGACCGCTGTGGGCCAAGCTGCTTTTCAGCAACCGCCGCATGTACAAGTGCGTGGCTACTGGCCATGTCGCACTGGTTCGTCCGGAAGCCATCGACTTCATTGAAGAACGCCGTCGCCAAGCTCGTGCCAGCCAGTTCGCCCTCAGGGCAACGAACTGAGAGCTGAGCTCAACGACAAGCCTGCTGCCCCACGTTTTCGACACGCCGAAGCCTGTTTTCTTCTGGAGGTGAGATGCTTTCTTTCAAAGTACGCCCATCCCCGGGCGCCGAATATGTCCGCGTCGCGCGTCCTCTCTGGGCCAAGCTGTTTTTCAGTCATCGACGGCTCTACAAGTGCACGGTCACCGGCCGGCTCATGCTTGTCCATCCGCGCGATATCGAAGACGTGGAACTGCAAGAACGACAGGCGCGCGCGAGCCAGTTCACGCTCAATAAGGCCATGAACTGACGACTGTCCCTGCGGTCCGCTGGACTGCCAGGCGTTACGGTTCAACGAACTGGCGCACCGAAGGCTGACGGCCTGAGCGCCGACCCGACCCGAACAGGACTCCACAGCCGTTCGCAGCCAGACATGCTTTCGTGCGACAGGGGCCGTGCCGGCTGACTCGCACGCGGCCGTCGCACGCGTCTTCTCTAGTCATCGATGCGCCGCTCGATGATCGGACCGTCAGGGGTTTCCTGCAACTCGATCCACCACCAGGTGTGGATACGCACGCCTCGCAGCTTTTTTGCCCTCACGCTTTCCTCGAGAATTTTTTCAATTTCCCTTGTGTACAAGACCCACTTGCCATGACCTCTCGAGGTCGAGCCATCCGGGGATATATGGCACCAGCCCAATCTGATTCGCATCATTTCCGCACTACTAAAAAAGTAGCAAAACATCTTCGGACCAGAATAGCATCAAATTTCAATTTTGATCAATATATACAATAAGCTCAACAATCAATTTTGTAGCGTTTTCACGCTCGTAAGTAGTACTTTAATATTAATTCACTTGATTTATTTGAATACAAAAGTACTCTTATTGAGATCGAACAATCGCGACACCTGCGCGCAAATTTTTCACGTCCACACCGATAAATCATGATTTTTTCGACTTGAGGTCTCGATCACGGTGATCGAGCCGTATGTGCCGGCGACGAAGGCGCGCAAGATGCCTGCCGTCTATGACTGACCTCACCCCCCGCATCGGCGCACCCCGCATTCGGATCGCACTCAGGCCTGGTGAGTGCGATTGTCATGCGCCGAAAATGCGCACAGCAGCTATCGGAATCGACCTACAGCGAGAGCGACCCGCTGCAACGACACTCCTTGCACACAAGGAGATACCGATGCAGGACACATCCACACTGACGTTCAGGGGGCCGGTCACGTTGCGATCGTGCCGCTTCATGAGCGACGTCAAAATCGCCGACGTCGAGTGTGAGATTCGCATCGGCCAATCAACCCATGAAGGGATCGTGCGCATTCGATGCAACCGATTCAGCCAGATGAGCGATGTGGAGCAACTGCTGATCGGCGAACAGCGCATGAGCGTGCTGCGATCGAGCTGCAGGCCGTTCTACGACAACGGCTATCTGGAACTGAGAGTGCGCCGGCTGCCGACTGCGGAGTTGCGTTGCAGCGCGCCGTTGAGGGCGGCGGCATAGGTCCTAGACACCCCGGGCCAGTTGACATTGCGTGCCTGAGATGTGCGTGAGCGTCTCCATCGCCAGCATGGCTCCCTGTGGCTCAGCTCCATGCCAGTTCGGACACACCGACCGAGTATCTCTCGATCACCTCCGGATCAGGATCGAAGCCCAGCCCAGGCGTTTCCGGAACGGCGATGGAGCCATTGACCGGTTCTAGTGCCTGACTGAGGGGATGTTTTTCCAGGGCAAAATACAGGCGCTCCAGCGGGGGTGTATCGGGCCTTGAAGCATTGAAGTGCAGCGTTGCCAGCAGGCCTGGCCCATAGACTGCGTTGTGCGGGACCACCGCTACGTTGTAGGCATCGGCCAAAGCGGCAATTCTGATGGCCTCCGAAATTCCCAGCGTCTTGGTCAGATCGGGCTGAGCAAAATCCAACGCACCGGCCTCGAAGGCCAGCTTGAAGTCGGCAGCACTGCCTGCATTTTCGCCGGCAGCGGTTCTCAGGGCACCTCGACGACGCACCTCGGCAATGCCCGCGTAGTTTTCAGGCGGCCAAACAGGCTCTTCGAGCCAACCGAACTTCCCTTCGGCCAAAGCGTGCGACGCGTCGATAGCCTGCCGCACATCCCATGGGCAATTGACGTCGAGGTAAATCGGGATATCGGGGCCTGCGGCTCGCCGGGCTGCCAGGTTTTCCTGAATGCCGATCTCGTGCAGCTTGATGTGGCGATAGCCTTCTTCCAAGACTTTATGCGTGATCCGTTCGACCTCGGAAACAGTCCCATATCGCAGCAGGCTGGCGTAGACATCGATCTTCGAGGTGTACTTGCCGCCCAGCAACGCATACAGCGGCAGGCCGGCGCGCTTGCCCAGAATGTCCCACAGCGCGATGTCCACGCCGGCAATGCCATAGGCCACCGGCCCGATGCGTCCGAAGTTGTGCAGCTCGAATTCGAGCTGTTTCTTGATCACCGCGATCTGGGTCGGATCCTTTCCGATCAGCTTGGGGGCAATGTGTGTATCGATCACCGCCTTCAGTGGCAGGTCACGCGCCCGGCCAAAGGCCTCGCCCCACCCCGTGATGCCTTCGTCCGTATCGATACGGATCAACACCACGTCGAAATGTGTCCATTCCCGCCCGCCGATCAACGGTGCATGCTCGGTATGAGCCGTGCAGGGAATCGAGAGAAAGTGCGTAACTACGCGTGTGATTTTCATAAGCCGGCCTTTGAATGATCCGAATGGCTGTCCATGGCGCTCCCGTAAGAGCACCCTGACCTTGTCGACGCTTTATTTGCCAGGCGTCAGATACACGCTGGCAAAGCTGTCTAGTCCGCCGTATTCGCTCAAGGTATGGTTCTTGACCCGGCTTTTGCCTATCGTGACGGCATCCACGGCCAGCAGATTGATGACAGGCAGTTCGCGGTCGACGATGTCCTGGAACTCGTCGAACAGGGCCTTGCGCTGCTTTGCATCGGTGGTTACCGCAGCACGCTCCAACAACTCGTCCACGCGCGGATTGTTGTAGTGGCTGGCGTTCGAGAACGGCACGCCCTGCTTGATGTTCTTGGACCAGTAGATACGTTGCACGCCCACGCTCGGATCGTAGAGGTTGACGTGGGTGGCAGCATTGAGATCGAATGCACCGTCGGTGTAGACCGTCTTCACGTAACCGGCAAAGTCGTTCGGGATGATCCGCGCTTGGATGCCGATGGTCGCCAGCGACTGCCGGACGATTTCTGCGACTCGGCGATAACCGTCGTTGTACGGGTTGTAGACGAGCCTCAGGGTGAATCGATTGCCGTCGGGTTTCACGGGATATCCAGCTCGATCCAGAAGCTGCCGTGCACGTGCCGGATCGATCTTTCGAGGCCGGATTGCCGGGTTGTGGTTCTGCCGATCAAGCACCGTGATGGGGCTTGCGGAAATCTGAGCATAGCCGTACCAGGCCTTGTTCTTGATCTCCTCGATATTGAGGACATGCGCGATCGCTTCGCGAACTTCCAGCTTCTGGAGAATGGGATTTCTGAGGTTCAGCTCAAGCTGGGTCTGGCTCCCCAGGAAACCATAGCCACGCTTCTCGATCTCGATACCCGGCAATTGGGCGAACCGCGCCAGCTCGGAAGGCGGAATGGGATTGTCAGCGGCCAGGTCCACTTCACCGTTTTCAATGGCAAAGGCTCGCGCGCTGGCATCCGCAATGAATTTCACGATGATGCGATCCAGATAGGGTTTGGGCGCATCCCAGTAATTAGGATTGCGTTCCAGGATGATATGGCTGCCTTTGACCCATTCCTTGAATACGAACGGTCCCGTACCAATCGGCTTGAGATTTGCGGGGTGAGTCGCAAAATCCTTGTTTTCATACACATGCTTCGGAATGATCGGCGTGATCGCAGCATGCAGAGAATTGAGCAGGAACCCCGAAGGCTGTGACAGCACCAGCGTGATCGTCAAAGGGTCTGGAATCTCGACGCTCGAGAGGTTCGCGAAGGTCGAGCGCCCAAAACTCTGACGCTCGCGAATCTGGGCGATCGAATACGCGACATCCTGGGCGGTGAAGGGTTGTCCGTCGTGCCATTTCACCTCCGGCCGCAACTTGAACGTGTACCGCAACCCATCCTGACTGATACTCCAGGACAAAGCCAGTTGCGGCAGCAACTTGCCGTTGAAGTCGTAGGCGACCAGCCCTTCCGTCACCTTGGTCGCAACGCGTTGATTTGCGCCAAACGTATTGTCGACCGTCGTCAGCGACGTCGGCTCGGGCGTAACGACAAACGTCAGTGTCCCCCCTTGCACGGGTCCCTCGGCGGCAATACTCGGCAGCGTGAAAGCAGATGCAGCCACACTTGCCAGGGTACTTTGCAAGAGGGTGCGACGGCGCCAAGCGCCGATAGGGGTTTCTGACATCGATGAATCCTGAGTCGTAAAGAATGCACATGGCTCGTGCCTTTGCACAGGAAGCGCATGCTACGAGGGGAACCGTGCATCCCAATCTCAGCATTCCAACTAACCATATTCAGGTCGGTGAACGACCGCGCACCAAATCAAGACGCCAAGACGAATCTCGAGTCGACCGATGAGGGGATGGAGCGGTTCTTCGGCCTCAGATGTCACAACAACAGGGCGTAAAAAAACCGCCACGGTGCATGCACCATGACGGTTCTTTTGACGGTGCACGATGCACCATCATGGTGATTTACCCACCAAACATCGACTTGATCTGGTCGTAAGACAGGCCGGTCGAGAGGGCCAGCGACAGCAGCCAGCGGGACTTGGACGCGCTGTAGACGCTGGCGCCGATGCCCTCGGTCTTGGCTGTGACCAGGCCGGAGTTGGTGCGGGTGGCGCGGACGACCGGGAAGCCTTGCTTGTCGAGTTCGGCGATGCGCTTCTTGACGGCGCTGTTGATGGAGCCGTTGCCCGATCCGTCGATCACGATGCCCTTGGCACCGTCCTTGATCGCAGCGTCGATGAGGGCGGCGTCCTGGTCCTGGTAGGCATACAGAATCACCACTTTGGGCAGCGAGGTGACGTTGCTGACATCGAAGGTCACCTTGCCGACCGGCGTGGCTGGGCTGAACCAGAAGTAAGGCTTGGCACTGGTGAAGGTGCCCAGGAAACCTTGCTCTTCAGCCTTGAACGTGTCGACCGTCGTGCTGTTGGTCTTGATGGTGTAGAAAGCCGAGCCGAACCGGTCATTCAGTGCGATGAGCGTTCCGCGGTTCATCGCATCCTTGCTGGCGGCCAGGGTCACGGCATTGAGCAGGTTCATGGGGCCATCGGCACTGATGGCCGTGGCGGGGCGCATGGCACCGACAAAGACGACGGGCTTGGGACTGTTCACCGTCACGTCGATGAAGAAGGCGGATTCGGCCAGCGTGTCGGTTCCGTGCGTGACGACCACGCCCTGGGTTGCAGGATCGGCGAGCTTGGCGTTGATGGCCTTCGCCAGCTTCAGCAGAACGGTGCTGTCGATGTCCGAGCTGCCCACGTTGGCGATCTGTTCGCCGTCGATGCGCGCGACCTTCTTGAGTTCGGGAACCGCATCGATCAGGGTCTGCACACCGATCGAGC
The DNA here is from genome assembly GCF_003752175.1 of Comamonas sp. BIGb0124. Lineage (GTDB taxonomy): Bacteria > Pseudomonadota > Gammaproteobacteria > Burkholderiales > Burkholderiaceae_C > Comamonas_F. The sequence goes on from NZ_RJVF01000008.1 coordinate 323,952, forward strand.
CGGCCTTGTAGTTTGTCGTGTCGGTGTTGCTGGCCGAAGCGCCGGCGATGGTGCCGCCGGTCGCGTAGATCGTCACGCCTGGAAGTGTCGGGGAAGCAGCGGTCTGGGCATGGGCTACGGCTGCAGAAACGAGGGCTGCAGCAAGAACGGAACGGGCAAAGTATTTCATAACAACAACTTCTAGGAAATGCACAACGCGCTGAGCCATTTCAGCGCAATGCCTCTTGAGCAATATGCGGGCCAGCCCACCGCCCTGTTGCATTTGAACGCAACTCCGACGCCACACGCACGACCTTCGGGCGATGTGGGCCAGTTGCCGTCAGGTGCGCGTCCGATGCGTTCCCTCCTCGCTGTGTCGTGTCCCGTCAGACTCTGTCGTGATCGAGGTGAACTCCGAAACCGGATTGACCCGATGCAAGCTCGGGGCGCAAGGTCAATTCGGGAATGCGGTAGTCGCCGGCATTCTGTTTGCGGAACGGAATGGGGGGCGTCGACCCGAGCGTATCGAGGCGCTGACCCAGGGCCTCGCGGACCTGCTCGAAGCGTGCATCGTCGATCTTTCCGACGCGATAGACGACATGCGGCGGCAGCACGTCGAAGCCGGGATAGAACAACAAACCATGCTGGATGGGGAACAGCAGATCGTCGATGGGACCGTTGATGCCGCGTGACGTGTAGTGCGACTCCCAGCCCCCTGTGGTAACGACCAGCATCGCCCGTTTGCCGGCCAGCGTGCCTTCGCCGTACCGGTCGCCCCAATGCGTATCGGAATGCTCGCCGACCCCATAAGCGAAACCATAGGCATACACGCGCTCGATCCAGCCCTTGAGGATGGCGGGCATCGAGAACCACCAGAGCGGAAACTGCAGGATGACGGCATCCGCCCAACGCAGCTTGTCCTGCTCAAGGGCGATGTCGGCACTTTGCGTCCCGCCCTCGAAGGCCCGCCGCGAATCGCCCGAGGGGTCGAAACGTTCGCCCGGGCGCGGAGCGGTATTGTCGGCCGCGTCGAGCACGGCCTTCCACTGCATGGCATACAGGTCGGAGACCTGGACGGCATGGCCTGCGTTCTCGAGGCGCTGCACGGCAAAGTCCTTGAGCGAGCCGTTCAAGGAACGGGGTTCGGGATGGGCGTAGACGATCAGGACGTTCATGAATGGGTTCTCCATCGGTCAAAGAATGAACGCAGGATAGGATGGCCCAAGATATATTGGAAATGAATTTCCAAAATGACTGGTATTGCCATGAACAATTCCTTGCGGCAGCTCGATCTCAATCTGCTGGTCACGCTCGACGCCTTGTTGACCGAGCACAGCGTGACCCGTGCGGCCGAGAGACTGCACTTTGCACAGCCGACCGTGAGCCTGCAACTCGCCCGGCTGCGGGAGTTCTTCGGCGATCCGCTGCTGCTTCCCGGCCCGAGGGGCATGAAGCCCACGGCCCGAGCCGACGCGCTACGCGAACCGCTACGGCTGGCCATGGCTGCGCTGCAGCAGGCCGTGGCACCGTCCAGCCCTTTCGATCCGGCCCAGTCCAGCCAGACCTGGCGCGTGGCGGCCTTCGACTACAGCGAATACACGGTGCTGCTGCCGGCCTTGGCCGGGCTGCGCCAAGCCGCCCCTGCGACACGCCTGGCGGTGATCCAGACCGTGCCCGCGCAGGTCGCCAAGAAGGCGGAACAGGGCGACATCGACCTCGCTTTCCTCATCGGTGAAGAAGCCCCGCCGGATCTGCATCGCCGGCTGCTATTTGCCGAGCGCTATGTGCTGGCCGGTCGCGCCGGGCATCCGCGGCTGAAGCGGCGCCCGACGCTGGCGCAGTTCTGCAAGCTCGAACATGCCATTGCGTCGCCCGACGGGGGTGGGTTCCATGGGGTGACCGATACCGCGCTGGCCGAACTGGGCGTGACGCGCCGGGTGGCCTTGTCGGTGCCGCATTTTCTGTTTCTCGGTGCGGTGCTGGCAAACACCGATCTGGTGGCGATGGTGCCCTCGCGGCTGGTCGAGGGCAACGCCGCACTGCAGATCGTCGAGCCACCGGTCGACGTGCCGGGCTTCGACATGCTCATGCTCTGGCACGAACGAGTCCACCGCGATCCGGCTCACCGATGGCTGCGCGAGCACATGGCCCAGTCGATCTCGCAACACCGTTGAACTCGTCCTCGGCCCGGCTGCGCCGGCAGGCCACGGCGGCGGACCCTACTTCCTGTCGCCGATCGCACCGATCGGCTGGGGAGCGACCACCTCTCTGCGCAGCAGATCGCAGAAATGCTCTGCCGCCAGGGTCATCGGCAATCCGCTGCGTCGGATCAGCACGATGTCGGGGGCTTCCAGTTCCTCGTCCAGCTTGATCTGCTGGAGACTGTCCTGAAGTTGCCCGAACCCGATCCACTGCACGGGCAGCAAGGCGAGCAGTTCGGTGCTGACCAGGGTGACCATCATGGACAGTGCGGTTCTGGCCTGCAGCGCCACTCTGGGCGGCGGCAGGCCGCGTTCGGCAAAGATGTTTTCCAGATCCTTCTCGCTGTCGTAATCGACGGCAGGCAGAGCCCATTCGGCGTGTGACAACTCGGCGAACGAGCGGGCTGCGGACAGCGCATGTCCTTTCCTCGCCATCACGGCACGCCGGTTGGCCGAAAGCCGTTCACGCACGAATCCCGGCGGAATGTTCTTGGGCGTCACCCCGACATAGAAGTCGATCTCGCCCTTGCGGACATCGTCCTCGAGGTCGGGAAACAGCCCCTCGACCAGTTGCAGCCGGACCGCCGGAAACTTCTTGCGAAACGCGGGCAGTGCACGCGGCAGCAAACCCATGTGCGGCATGATCGACAGCCCGACGGTCACCGTTCCGGTGGCATTGCCCTGCGCCTGGAGCAACTCCTCGCCCGCGCGGCGCAGCTCGTTGGTCACCACCTTGGCCCGCTCGTAGAAGCGCTGGCCCAACGGCGTCAGCACCATGCCGGTCGACTGGCGCTCGAACAGGGGCGTGCCCAGCTCTTTCTCCAGATTCCGGATGCTGCGCGTGAGCAGCGGTTGAGCGATGTCGAGCCTGCGCGCAGCGGCCCGCAGGCTGCCGCTTTCGACGATGCAGGTGAGATCGCGCAGATGGCTCAGTTTCATGGACGGACGACAGGAGTGAAAGGGCTGCCCGATCTTTCCCTGCATCGCGATAACCGTGCATAGGGGTTTTCTCCAGGGAGATATCAAAATCGAATCGGCAGGGGTTTTTTGCCATCTTCTGGCGCTCTCGCGACCTGTCTACATTGGGCTCCAAGCACCCATCAATACAAACAAACACAAGACGAGACAACACCATGCCCAGCCTCTCCAGCACGCCCTAGACGGCCGAAGCCGCCTCTTCTCTTTCCCATCCGCCCATCTCGAAACCCATGGCGTCCCACGGGACGCAGGGCGGAGCTTTTTCTTGAAGTCCATGAAAGGAATCCCCATGACTCAACGACGCCATGCGCTCGTGACAGGCGGTGCCACCGGCATCGGCCGCAGCGCGGTGCTTGCACTCGCCCGAGCAGGTTTCGACATCGCCATCGTCTATGGCTCCAGCGCCAAGGCCGCCCAAGCGGTGGCCGGCGAAGCCGAATCCCTGGGTGCCAGGACCTTGCTGCTGCAATGCGACGTGAGCGACGATGCCGCCGTTCGACGCACGCTGGCCGAGATCGGCGAGGTCTTCGGCCACCTCGACGCCTTGGTCAACAACGCCGGCACGACCGCCACATGGAAGGTGAAGGACCTGGAGAGCCTGGACATGGCCGAATGGGACCGCACCTTCGCCGTGAATGTGCGGGGCACGTTCCAGGTCTCGCGCGCGGCGGTGCCTCTGCTGCGCAAGGGCACGAATCCCGCCATCGTCAACACCGCCAGCATCGTCGGTCTGCGGCCAGGTCCCCAGCCCCTGCCGTATGCCGCCAGCAAGGCCGCCGTCGTCAACCTGACCAAGACGCTGGCCTGGAATCTGGGCCCCGAGATCCGCGTCAATGCCGTGGCACCCGGCTGGATGGAGGGCGAATGGATGGAACGCATGCTGGGCGATCGCTACGACGACCTGATGGGCAAACGCGCCAAGCAGACGCCGTTGCGCCGCTGCGTGACGGCCGACGACGTGGCCGAAGTGATGGTCAATCTGCTGACCGCCAACCGCTTCGTGACGGGCGAAGTGGTCGTGATCGACGGCGGCTTCACCGCATCGACCTGAGAGACGAGGAGAACACCCATGCTAGACGGATTTGTCCCCTTCCCCGAAGACTTCGCCCAGCGTTATCGCGACCACGGCTATTGGCAGGACCGCTCGCTGGCCGACGAGTTCTCGGCGGTCTTCCAGCGATTCGCATCGCGCACGGCGTTGATCGATGGCGACCGCCGCTATACCTATGCACGACTCGACGCCTTGAGCCGCAACCTCGCGCTCAACCTGCTCGAGCTGGGCCTGAAGCCGCTCGACCGTGTCGTGCCCACACTGCCGAACGTGGCCGAGTTCGTGATCCTGTATTTCGCCCTGCAGAAGCTCGGCTGCATACCGATCGCCGCACTGGTGACGCACCGGCATGCCGAGATCAGCCAGTTCGTGCGGCTGTCGCAGGCCCGCTGCTGCGTCTACCCCAAGACGGTTCGCGAGCAAGGCGGCGAGTTCCATTTCGCACCGGTGATCGACCGTGTGCAGGCCGAGCAACCCTGCCTGCAACTGCGGCTGGTGCTCGGTGCGCCGGGGCCAGGCGAGCATTCCCTGGGCGAGCTGATCGACCGGCCTGCCCGGCTGCCCTCCTCCCGCCTGAACGAGATCGACATCTCTCCCGCAGACCCCTGCATCTTCCAGTTGTCGGGCGGCACCACCGGCATTCCGAAGCTCATTCCCCGCACCAACAACGACTACGCCTACAACTCGAAGGTCGCCGCCGAGGTGGCGGGTGTGACGCGTGACTCGGTGCTGCTGCTGGTCTTGCCCATTGCCCACAACCTGCCGCTGGCATGCCCGGGCATCCAGGGTTTCCTGTTCAACGGGGCGACCGTGGTGCTGCATGCCAACACCCGCCCGGCCGAGATGTTCGCCCTGATCGAAAGACACGCGGTGACCCACCTCAAGGTCGTGCCTGCACTGCTGATCCGCCTGATCAACGACCCGGCCGTCGTACAGGCCAGGCTGGATTCCGTGCTTCAGATCCAGAGCGGCGGGCAGCGCATGCAGCCCGAGGTGCGCCTGCGCACACGGCAACTGTTCCGCAATGCCTTTGTGCAAGAGAACTTCGGCATGAGCGAAGGACTTCTGATGTTCGTGCGGCACGACGACAGCGAAGAAGCGCAGTTGGAAACCTGCGGCCGGCCGGTCTGCGCGGACGACGAAGTCCGGCTGATCGACGACGAAGGCCGCGAAGTGCCGGATGGCGAGGTCGGCGAGCTGGCTTGCCGAGGCCCCTACACGCTGCGTGGCTACTTCGGGGTGCCCGAGTACAACGCACGGCAGTTCACCGCCGATGGCTTCTACCGGTCGGGTGACCTGATGCGCAGGCACCCCTGCGGCAACTACGTGGTCGAAGGCCGCAAGAAAGACCTGATCAACCGGGGCGGCGAAAAGATCAGCGCCGAGGAAGTGGAGAACCTCATCCTCATGCATCCCACCGTGCAGAACGTGGCCTGCGTGCCCATGCCCGATGCAGCCATGGGCGAAAAGATGTGTGCCTATGTCGTGCTGAGAGGCGGCGCCACGCTGGATCTCGCCACCCTCGTCGCTTTCCTGCAGACCCACGAGATCGCCCGATTCAAGCTGCCCGAACGCCTCGAGTTTCTCGACGACTTCCCGGTCTCGACCTTCGGCAAGGTGTCCAAGAAAGCACTGGGCGAATGGATCGCCGCCAAGCTGGCCGAAGAACAACGCCCGGCCCAGGCCGCCTGAACCCCAGGCCGTTCGACCCCCCTCACATCACCGACACAAGAACCGACAGAGACTACCCATGCGCATCATCGATCTGCACTGCTATCCGGGAACCGACACCTGGATCGAATCCCAAGGCCCCTACCCGGCGGCACTGGCGAGCTACTGGAAACGCGAATGGATCGGCAAATCCGAAGAGGACGTCGTTCAGGAGTTCACCGCTGCCGGCGTCGACGCCTGCCTGGTGGCGCTGGATCTCGAGACCACCGTCGCGAGCCCGCCCTGCACCAACGAGTATGTGCACGGCATGTGGAAACGCCACCCCGAGCGCATCGTGCAATGCTGGGGCGCGGTCGAGCCCGCCAAGGGCGAGATCGCCATCCGGCAAGCCAAGAAAGCGATCACCGAACTCGGTTTCATCGGTTTTCATTTCCACCCCATCATGCAGCACTTCGCCGTCAACGACCGGCGTCACTACCCGCTGTTCGAGGAGATCAACGCATTGGGCGCCGCCGTGATGATCGACGTCGGCACGACCGGCATGGGCGCGGGCATGCCCGGGGGGCATGGCGCACGCATCCGGCATGCGCACCCGGGCGCGATCGACGATCTTGCGGCCGATTTCCCCGACCTCAAGATCATCATGGCTCACCCCGGCTGGCCCTGGGTCGACGAGACCACGGCCGTGGCCCTGCACAAGGGCAATGTGTATTGGGAGATGTCGGGCTGGGCGCCCAAACACTTCCCGGGCAATCTCAAGGTCGACATCCGGGGCCGACTGCAGGACAAGATCATGTTCGGCAGCGACTACCCCAGCCTGCCGTACGAGCGCATCCTGCGCGAATGGGGCGAGCTCGGCTACAGCGATGCCGTGATGGAGAAAGTCATGCACGGCAACGCCGAGCGGGTACTGGGGCTGTGATGCCGCACGCCTACATCTGCGACGGCGTCCGCACACCCATCGGGCGTTACGGCGGTGTGCTGGCAGGGGTGCGCACCGACGATCTCGGCGCGATTCCGCTGCAGGCCCTGATGCAGCGCCACCCCCGGCTCGACTGGGCGCAGCTCGAGGAGGTCTATCTCGGCTGCGTCAATCAGGCCGGAGAAGACAACCGCAACGTGGCCCGCATGAGCGCGCTGCTGGCCGGACTGCCGATCACGGTTGCCGCCGCCACCGTCAACCGGCTCTGCGGATCCGGCCTCGAAGCCGTCGCCAGTGCTGCGCGCGGCATCGGCGTGGGCCAGCTCGATATCGCCATCGCCGGCGGTGTCGAGAGCATGAGCCGCGCACCGTTCGTGATGCCCAAGGCCACTGCGGCCTTCGGCCGGCATGCAGAGGTCCACGACTCGACCATCGGCTGGCGTTTCGTCAACCCGCGCATGGAAAGCCTGTACGGCACCGACGCCATGGGCATCACGGCAGAAAACGTCGCCCAGGAACACGGCATCTCGCGCCAGGCGCAGGACGGTTTTGCCCTGCGCAGCCAGCAGCGCGCCGACCGCGCAACCCGGGCCGGCCTGTTCGCCGAAGAGATCGTGCCCGTCGTCGTCGACACCCGCAAAGGCGCGTCCGTCCAGATCGACCAGGACGAACACCCCCGGCCCGAAACCACGCTCGAGACCCTCTCGCGCCTCCGACCGGCGTTCAAGCCCGAAGGCAGCGTCACGGCCGGCAATTCATCGGGCGTCAACGACGGTGCGGCGGCGTTGCTGCTGGCCAGCGAGCGCGGGGCGCAGCGCGCCGGTCTCACCCCCTTGGTCCGTGTCGTCGGCATGGCGACTGCCGGCGTCGCGCCGCGCTTGATGGGCATCGGGCCCGTCCCGGCCGTGCAGAAACTGCTGGCCCAGACCGGCCTGCGCATCGGCGACTTCGATGTCGTCGAACTCAACGAAGCATTTGCCGCACAAGGGCTGGCCGTGCTGCGGCAGCTCGGGCTGCCGGACGAGGCAGAGCACGTGAACCCGAATGGCGGCGCGATCGCCTTCGGTCATCCACTGGGCATGTCCGGCATCCGCCTGGTACTGACCGCCATCCGGCAACTCCAGCGCACCGGGGGCCGTCGTGCCCTGTGCACCATGTGCATCGGCGTCGGGCAAGGCATCGCGCTGGCCATCGAACGTGTGTGAGAAACAAATGAACCATTCCCCCCAACCCCTCCTTTATGAAAAACGCGGCGCCGTCGCCCTGCTCACGCTCAATCGCCCCGACACCCGCAATGCGCTCGATGGCGAAGAACTGTTCGCGGCGTTCGAGTCCACCTTCCGGCAACTCAACGACGACCTGCACATCCGGGCCGCCGTGCTCACCGGCGCAGGCACGGCCTTCTGCTCCGGCGGCAACATCGCCGAGATGCGGGATCGCCGCGGCATGTTCGGCGGCAGCCCCTCGCAGATTGCGGCCAACTACCGGGCCGGCATCCAGCGGATTCCACGTGCCTTCCAGGCCCTGCATGTGCCCATCATCGCTGCCGTGAACGGCCCTGCCATGGGCGCCGGCAACGATCTCGCCTGCATGTGCGACATCCGCATCGCCTCGACCCAGGCACGCTTTGCCGAGAGCTTCGTCAAAGTGGGCATCGTGCCCGGCGACGGCGGCTGCTGGTTCCTGCCTCGCATCGTGGGCATCGGCAAGGCCGCCGAACTCGCTTTCACCGGCGACACCCTCGATGCCGACGAAGCACTGCGCATCGGATTGGTGACCCAGGTGGTGCCGCCCGAGGCGCTATTGGCGCAGGCCCTGGCGCTGGCCGATCGCATCGCAGCCAACCCGCCCCAGGCACTGCGCTGGACCAAACAGCTGCTGCAGCACGCCGGCTCCGCCAGCCTGGATCAAGCGCTCGATCAGGCCGGCATCTACCAGGGGCAGGCCCACCACACGGACGACCACGCCGAAGCCGTCGCATCGTTCTTCGAGAAACGCCCCCCGATCTACGCCGGACGCTGAACGCCATGCCCCCCCCAGACATCCTGCTCGAAGAATACCCGGCACCCGGCGTCGTCGTGCTGCGCTTGAACCGGCCCGAGGTACTCAACGCCCTCAATCTCGATCTGCGCCTGCAACTGGCCGAATCCTTCGATCGGCTCGACGGCGACGATGCGGTCCGCACGATCGTGCTGGCAGGCGGCGCCCGCGCATTCTGTGCCGGTGCCGATCTGAACGAGTACGTCGACGCCACCCCGACCGACATCGTCGCCCGCGACATGGGGCGGCTGTGGGACGCCATTGCACGTTGCCGCAAACCGGTCATCGCCGCCGTGCGTGGCCACGCGCTGGGCGGCGGCTGCGAACTGGCCATGCATGCCGACATCCTGCTGGCCGCAGACACCGCGAGCTTCGGCCAGCCCGAGGTCTTGCTCGGCCTGATGCCTGGCGGCGGCGCCACCCAGCGCCTGACCCGGGCGGTCGGCAAGTTCAAGGCGATGAAGCTGCTGCTCGCCGGCGACCGCATTCCTGCAGACCAAGCCTGTGCCATGGGCCTGGTCAGCGAGATCGTGCCCGACGCCGAGCTGGAGGCCTATGCCCTGGACTTGGCCGGCCGGCTCGCGCGCGGCCCGCGCCTGGCGCAACAGTTCATCAAGGAAGCCGTGATCGAAAGCATGAACACCTCGCTCGCGCAAGGCCTGGCCTTCGAGCGCAAGAGCTTCCAACTGCTGTTCGACACCGAAGACAAACGCCGCGGCATCCGCGCCAGATTGGAGAAGACTGCCGCAGTATTCGACCGATAGCGATTTCATGGCCGTGCAACCCATTCAAAAGAGACAACGATCTCGATAACCAGGAGACATTCATGAGCACACCGACAGCCCCCACTTCCACACCGCACGCCGGCGCGCCATGGCGTATCGCCATCGGCGCCATGCTGGCACTGATCGTGGGGAATGGCCCCATCATGCAGTTCACCTTCGGTGTGCTGATCATTCCCTTGAGCCAGGCGCTGGGAACCGACCGAGGCACCCTCTCCACGGCCTTGCTGGTCGGTCTGGTCACCACCGGACTGGCCACACCCTTCGTCGGGCGCCTGATGGACCGGCACGGCGTGCGGCGCATCGGCACGATCTGCATCCTGGTCTTCGCGCTGCTGATGGCGGCCTGCGGATGGCTGACCCAATCGGTCACCACGCTGATCCTGCTGTACGGCCTCTGCGGCGTCTTCGCGGCGGGGCAGACGCCGCTTTCGTACAGCAAAGCCATCGCTGCAGCCTTCGATCGCCATCGTGGACTGGCCCTGGGGGTCGCAACAGCCGGCGTGGGCATCGGCACGATGACGCTGCCGCTTATCGCGCAATGGCTGCTGGGACAATTCGGCTGGCGCGGCGCCTACGTCGGCCTGGGGCTCATGACCGTGCTGCTCGCACTGCCCGCCCTGCGATGGCTGGTGGTGCCTGCAGACACCACGCAGACCGGCCGCGCCTCTGCGCCGGTGCCATCCACCAAGCCGGGCTGCTCGGCGCAGCAGGCCCGAACGAGCGCTGTGTTCTGGGTCATGGCCTCGGCCTTCTTCCTGGTGGCGTTGGCCGTTTCGGGTGTCATCGCGCATATCGTGCCCATGCTGGTCGATCGCGGCGTGGAAGCGCGCTCTGCCACCGCCGCCATCAGCGCTGCCGGCCTGGCCCTGCTCGCCGGCCGCCTGGTCGCCGGCTGGATGCTGGACCGCTACCCCACCCACTACGTCGCCATCCTGTTCTTCTGCCTGCCACTGGGTGGACTGGCCCTGTTGCTGCTGAACCAGAGCCCCCAAGTCGGTCTGGCCGCAGCCGTCCTCGTCGGACTCGGACTGGGCGCCGAAGTCGACCTCATCGCCTTCATGCAATCTCGATACTTCGGTCAAAAAGCGTTCGGCGAAATCTACGGCTACTTCTTTGCCATCTTCATGCTCGGCTCGGGACTCGGCCCGTTCCTGATGGGCCAATCCCACCGCTTGACCGGCAGCTACAACGTGTTCCTCACCCTCGCCGCCATCGGCGTGCTGGGCGCCTGTGTGCTGATGGGCATCCTCAAAGGCCGAGGCGCGGTAGGCCATCGCCACACGGGTCTTCAGGGAACGGCGTAGGCATGGACAGCGGCTTTGAATACCGCAAGTGCCCACAAAAGGTGCACTTGCAATTCAACATTCCCCGCGCTGAGCCAGAATTCGAGTAATGAAAAATACCTAAATGTGACCATATGTAGAACTATGGTACTTTTGCACCCGCGCCAGCACGGTGCAAATCAACAATTTAGGGAAACCAAAATCATGAAAAAAATGTTCTTGCTCGCGGCTTGTGGGACCGCGATGCTATTGGTCGGCTGCGCAGGCGTGCCCGGAGACAAAGAAAGCGACGTCCCGCCACGAATCGTTCAATCCGGGGAAAGCAGGCAGTGGGACAACGGCAGCGCATTTGGACCGGTTCCCGAATCGCTGGTCAAAAAGGGAAATTCCATCTGTGCATCGCTGAACACAAAGGATACCAAGTATGTGGCCACGGGATATCACTCGAAGGCGCGGGACTTGAGCGGCAAGACGTTTCCGACGGGTGGGTTTTTCTGCGCGAAGGAATAGATATTTCGAGGACAATAACCCAAAAATCCTGCTGCGAAAATAGAGCAGATTCAAAAGATTAACATGCCTGCCTTGTATTGACCCGGCATAAATCTGCACGGGTCGGTCAGCTCATGCGTTTTGCAGCGCGAGCCCTCATCGCCAGCATCAAAGATGCTGGCAAGTGTTGTAGAAACCAAGGCCGTCAACAAGCATCCCGTTCACTCTTTTATCGAAATCGGCGAAATCTTAGCTAACGCATCCAGCGCATCGTCCCGGCGACGTTTGGTTTCCAAGAGTTCTAACTCGCTCTTCTGCGCCTCGTCCCTGAAGTGACAAACGGCAAACTGACTTTCGTCTTTCATTTTTTCCAGCTGAGAAAAGTGACGAGTGGCGCCCCGTGCTTTTGCCGCAAGATCGTTGTCGCGAATCCACTTGACCAGCTCGTCGACGGCTTCCTTGAGCACGCGCTGCTCGATCAGACATGTCCGCTCGCGGTAATGGGCATGCGATAGCTCGAACTGCAACTTTGCGATGACCGCCACAATTTCGAGGGAGCTGCTGCCCTGTGCGCGCAAACTGCCATCCAATCTGGAAACGACCTCGGCATTCATCGATCGACTGCTGGCCCTCGCCGCGTCAGAAATGCGGGTACGCATGCCTTCCGGAAAGCGCAACATAAACTTGTCCGAGTCGCGCCCGGTCGTGGTGGAGTCTGTGGTCATGGCTGAAGTATCGTCAGCCTCACTTGCCATAACAGTTGCTTGCCCGCAGCGACTGCCCCTCTGACGATAACGGCTTCACGGTTCCTCGAGCTTTCGCTCGATGCGATTCACTCGGTACTTGAGATCCTCGACCATCCTGGTCACCGTTTCAACAGTCAAAGCACCCGCGGGAACCTGCTCATCAAGGTCTTGCTGCAGCTTCTGCTTCACGATGTAGTTGACGAACTTTTCCAAGGTGAGACCCAGGTCGCGCGCCCCCTCCTCGGCTTTCGCCAGCTCTGCGCCTTCAAGCTCAACCGTCAAAGCGTGCCTGGGCACTTGCACCGCGCCTAGCCAAGACGGCTCGACCTGAAGCACATCGCACATCTTGCGCAGCAATGCAGGTCTCGGAAAGTTCTTTCCCGACTCATACCGATACAGCTGGTTGGGATGGACACCCAGTCGCTCGGCCAATTCCTTCTGGGTCCAGCCGTGTTCGCCTCTTGCGCGAACAATCTTGTACGCCAAATCCTGATAGGTAATAGAGGCCATGCAAATCAAAATCGAAAAATGAGTGTTTGTGATTGTTAGGTTGGCTATAGTTTGTTTTGTAGAGCACTATCACCACCTAATCACACTTGGAGCGATTCTATGTGTGCCAGATCGCCGGTACCGATCCAGTTGGTTGTCGCCCTCGCCTTTGACATCCACGGCTTCTGGAAGTCCGCCGCTCAAGAATCGAGCGGTACACATCGATCTTTTTCTTTTCCCACGTCTGATACATCCATTACCGCCTTGCCAGCGAGCATCCGAGTGATGACCGTCTGACATGCGAACTGATGGAGATGAGCGCCCTGCTCTACCTGATGGACTCCACCAACCTGGCAATGGACATGACCATTGCCTTCAACGACGAAATCATGGACGGCTACATCGATGCGATGGCTCATTGCGCAGAGCGTGCCTTGGCAATGATCGATCCGGGCAATGCCTCACCCAGCCTGAAGAGCCGGTTGGCCATTGAGGAAGGAATGGACCGATAAGGGGCTTACAGCCTTTGACCCAAGTCCGGGACACGGCCCTGCAATGTCGCTACACAAAGTGTATGCTTGTGTCCCCCCCGTATAGGGTTCACGAGATGACTTGGAGAACGTTCTGGCACACATTGAATCAGGTACTGACAGTCTCCCCGATGCCCGATCTGAATCGATCGAGATCTTCGAAGCCGGCCTGGCCAAATTCGGTCTGCGTGAAGCGCTGGCTTATCTCAATTCCTGGGTTGACTTTCGGTACACCGCCATGGCCAGACTGCAAGGCGACCTGTTCCTGACAGTGGAAGTATTCGACAAGTTCGGCAAACTTTCCACCGAGGATTTTCCAGACCAGCCTTTCAACGACAGCTTTTGCCAGTTCGTGAAAAGAGACGGGCCCTGGGCGGTACCCGATACACGTCTCGAGCCGATGTTGGATGGCAACAAGAACCAGGGGGTCGTCATCAGTTATGTCGGCGTACCGGTGCTGAATGGCATCGGCGGGGACTTCTATGGCACGTTGTGCCACTTCGACTTCGAACCCCGACGCGTCGGTGATCGGCATTACGAGTTTCTGAAACAGGCCGGGCTTGTGCTGTCCACTATTTTTGAACCCTCGGCGCTCGCCATCGACTGAGCATCGTTGTCGGCTCGACCCTGCTCGCTGAAGCGCGAACAGCGAGACAACACAAAGACGTGTTCTCGCGGCGGCCGTCGCCCCATTCCCAGCCGATCACATTGGCCGACGAACTCAGCGGTGCCACCGTTCCACGAAAGCTTTATGCACCCGGTCCTGGGTGACCGCATCATGCGGATCTTCCACCTCGATCAACACTTGTCGGCCTGCATCGTGGTCGACTTCTACCGCTCCAGGAACCGGAAACGCATCGCTCCAGACACTGGGATCGGTGGCCGACACCAACTTGTAGCCTCCCACGCCGTCGGTGTCCAATTCGATGATCTGGGATTCGGAAATTTGGATGGTCATTGCGCTAGCCTTCAAGACAAAATCGAGTGGAGACGACATCGCTCATGCGTTGCCCCTCTGCCCACTCAAGGCTACGCCGCAGATGAAGCCATTGCCGTAGGCGGATTGGACGCGTGGCGGAAGGGACAAGGCCTCTGGCGGACATAGGAGGCCCACTCACAAGTCGGTGGTGCTCGCGACCCAAAGTCGTTCGACCGGATCACGAGCGTTGCGGGCTCAGTTGGAACTGATCTGCATCGCGCTCGCGTTGCTGAAAGATCAGCGCATTCTCTTGCTCGGGAGTGAGCAGGAAGCGTATGCCGGTATCGCGGCACTGAAACAGCCGGTGATATCTGAAGATCACCCGCACCCAGAAGGGGCGATGAACACGAGTCGCGTGTTCGAAATTGCAGTTACCAATTCCAACTTGAACCATAGGCAAACTCCTAGAACGATAGAACTGCCGACCTTAGGGTCCGCATCGTTCAGGGTCAAGACTTGAAGACGTAACAATTGAGCAATAAATGTTAACGAAATGTTCAGAATTCGTCCGTTCTTTAACTAAAACACAACCTCCTTGCTCTGTTTTTTGCTCAAATCCTCTGTCTGGATTTTTTTAACTCATCCTTCGATCAGATGCTGACATCAAAGAAAACCACTCAGCAAAGCGCGTCAGTCTGACAAGAGCCCGACATCGGTCTGCCTATGCTTGTGTCCATAACGAGATCGAAAGGTTGCGAAAATGAGCATGGCATCTGATTTCCTGGCGAACGTCGGCACAAGCGTTTCCGGCCTGGCCTCTGCGTTGACCCAGCTGGACAACAAGGAAGAGGCTTCCGACTGCACCCGATGGACCTTTGCCGATGGATCGACCATCGAGATCAAACGCAGCCCGGAGGCGCAGTTGTCTTACAGGCAGCAGGAATCGACCAGCGACGGCAAGATTTGGGCGTGATGCATCACCCGCTCCGGTGGATTTTGTCCTACTCCCCGTCATCGAGAAGTCATTCAAACTTCCGGTTGTAGCGAGCGCCGATAGTCGCTTTGCCAAACGCCGCGAACGGGACTTTCAAATGAACTTGATCATGGGCGCGCTCATGGGCGTGGTTTTAGGATTTTCAATCAAGAACATGCTGCTCGGCCTGCTGATCGGCGTGCTGGTCTCGTTCACGGTCAAGGACGAAGAAGAAGAGCACTGACAGGTCCCATCTCGCACGCCGGTGCATGAACGCACCTTTGAAAAGCCTTGCCGCTGATGCTGCAAGGCTTTTTGACGTCACGCCTGGGTCTGCTGAGCCAGGATCGCGCCCAGCAATCCAGGAAACCGGCTGTCCATCTCGGGCCTGCGCAGCGTGTTCATGTGCGTTGTGCCGACACACTCGGTATGGACCAGACCCGACTCTCGCAGCACCCTGAAATGATGCGAAACGGTCGATTTCGGTCGCCCACCGTCCAACTCTCCGCAACTCGCCGCCCGCACACCGGCCAAGTGGCGAACGATATCCATGCGCACAGGATCGCTCAGGGCGTACAACACGCTCTCCAAGATGAACTCGTCGGCGGGAGGGTGTTTCATGGGGCGCATGGGCCACATCATAAACCATAGGGTAGACTTGTCGCATAGTTCGATTACCTTCGAACTTAGGAACTAGATGAACTGCATCCCGGTTCCTTTTTGCTCACTTTTTCAATTTAAACCTCGCGCCATGTCAGCCCTTTTCCAACCGTTCAGCCTCAAATCCGTCACGCTGCGCAATCGCATCGCGGTGCCGCCGATGTGCCAGTACTCCGCCATCGAGGGTCGCGCCAACGATTGGCATCTCAGCCACTACGCGTCCATGGCACGCGGAGGCGCCGGCCTGGTCATCGTCGAGGCGACCGCCGTGTCTCCCGAAGGACGCATCACCCCGGGCTGCACCGGGATCTGGAACGATGACTTGGCAGAGGCCTTTGTGCCGGTCGTGCAAGCGATCAAGTCGGCCGGCTCGGTGCCCGGCATTCAGATCGGCCACGCCGGACGCAAAGCCAGTGCAAACCGGCCTTGGGAAGGCGACGACCACATTGCAGATGGCGACAAGCGCGGTTGGCAAACGATTGCACCGTCCGCCCTGGCGTTTGGCCCCGGTCTGGCCAAGATCCCCCGCGCGATGACACTGGACGACATCGCACGCGTGCGCCAGGATTTCGTGGATGCCGCCAAGCGGGCGCGGGATGTGGGATTCGAATGGCTGGAACTGCACTTCGCCCACGGTTATCTGGCGCAGAGCTTTTTTGCAGCGGACTCGAATGCACGCGACGACATCTACGGGGGTTCGGTCGAGAACCGCAGCCGTTTCCTGCTCGAAACGCTCAAGGCCGTACGCGAAGTCTGGCCCGAGAATCTGCCCCTCACCCTTCGCTTCGGTGTGCTGGAGTTCGATGGCCGGGACGAGCAAACCCTGATCGAATCCATTGACCTGACGCGTCAGTTCAAACGCGCGGGTCTGGACATGATCAGCGTGAGCATCGGTTTCTCCACGCCCACCGCGCAGATTCCTTGGGGCCCCGCCTTCTTGGGACCGATTGCGCAGCGTGTGCGCCGAGAAGCCGATATCCCCGTCTCTTCGGCCTGGGGTTTCGGAACCCCCGAATTGGCCGAACAGGCCGTAAAGAACGAACAACTCGACGTCGTCATGATCGGCAAAGCCCATCTGGCGAATCCGCACTGGGCCTACGCAGCCGCCAAACAACTGGGCGTTGAACGTGCCTCGTGGACCCTGCCCGCTCCCTACGCTCACTGGCTCGAGCGTTACTGATCGGTAGCCGCATCGGGCACCTAGACCCCCGGAGTGCGGTGCTGCCCCGCCCTGCCATGAGTTGCACCCGTTCTTGATCGGAATGGCGTAACCCCCGGGCGGGATGGGCCGCAAAAAAGCCTCGATTTCCTTGAGAGATCGAGGCTTTTTGCATTCTGGTGAAATCACTGCGCCAGTGAGGTCTTTGCATGTGACCCGGTGCATCGCATGGAGCAGCAGAGTCGACCGATCTCTACGTCGTTCTTGACGCCACGAGTGGTCGTGTTCCTTCTTGTAAGCGACGGCTTTCGGGTCATTTTCAGTGCCACGGCAATCGGCAATCGGCAATCGCTTGATCTCGTCACGTCGCAGTCAGCACAAAATTTACGCATCCAAAGGAAATCATGAACATCGAAGAAGCAGCCATCCATATGTCGATCTTTCAGACCATGGGCGTCTATCACACGGCTCTGGACGACGCCAATTTCGCGGACCTCGCGACGGTGTTTACCGAGAATGCCGAGATGGAAGTGAGAGGCAAGGTTGCCGTCGGCCGCGAACGCATCATTGAAAACATGCGCAAGCGAAGTGAACATCGAACCCGAGACCCCAAGGGCATCATCTTTCAACGGCACAACCTCACCACACGCAGAATCGATCTGCAAAGTGCCGAGTCGGCGTTGTGCACGTCTTATTTCCTGGTACTCACGGAGCTAGGTGTCGATCACTTTGGAAGGTATTTCGACACCTTTGTGCTCGATGGCGGAAAGTGGCTGATCTCGCGGCGCAGCGTGCAAACGGATTGGATGCATGATCAATCGCGATTTTTGGTGCATCCGAGTCCGACGTGAGCTTGCCTGAGACTATCGCTGCAGCGAAGGGCCGCTGCCATGTGTTCGCGTTGGACGCACGAAAGTCTGCAGATTTCAAGCTTGTCATGCGCAACACCGGGAGTCGTCCCCGCACTGCGGAGTGACGTCAAGATGTTGCGTCGGTCCGGCCCCCTGCTCTTCCTTGGCTCTTCGCCGAAATCTTGCACTGCGACTCGCGTGCAGAGTGGGGAGGGGCGCTGGCGAAGATGGGGGGGCGCCGGGCTCGAATGGAGCAGCAAAATCAAGAATTTAATTCATTAATTGATGACCGATAGCAAGCAAGCGCAACAACTTGCTGGACCTGGTTACACGGGTCACACGGCGATGATGGCTAAGTCTCCTTTTCTACGTTAAAATGCACTATCATAAAAATGCTACGCCTAAACCTACGGCACCACACATACAGGTTATTTCCAGCAAGCTGCGCACTGGCGCCTCGATACGAGCAATATTTAAAACTGCTTGCCAATAGCTGCCGCTCTTGCCTTCATAAGGTCTGCTACGCAGCGGTAGCAGTCTTCTGAAGTTCCCGACTCTGCTCACAGTTTTCGCACTGCAACGAGGTCATCGGCACGTTCAAGTCTAAGTTTCATAAACCTGACGAATAAGCTTGAAATAGCTGAGTGACCGCACTACATTGAGAGTCAAGCAACTTAAATATTCAATGTCAGAAACACTAGTCATTGCCGACCCGCAACCGAACTTCGACCCTGAGACAGACTCGCTTGTAGCGCCGCTCAAACCTCAAATACACCGCCGAATCTACGACCTTGTATTCGACGCCGGATTGAACATGGATTTTTGGCTGGTTAGCAAGAGTACAAAAAGAAGCATTCAGCCCGAAAACAATATTCACCAGAGCACCATGTGGAGCTTTGGAGGAGAAGGGCAACCAATCGTCATTTGCATTTGGTGGGTCAATTTGAAGCGGAGTAGCGACGTGGTCTACCGCCGTGGAAGTATTAAGGCCGACGTAGACATGTGGAGCGCGATGGCGGAGGAAGTGCGGGCCAGAGGCGAAAAGGAGAATTTGCTCACACGCCGAATGAAAAAATCGCAGGCGATGGGCCGTCGCCTATTCGAAGCAAACAAACAGCGCCTGCCTGTGCGGGTGGTGCTGTTGCACGGCAAAATTCCGCCGATAGAAGAAAGTGCCACCGAATCTGCGGTAGCGTCGAAGCGCCGCCTAGACCATGAAAAATGGTGGGTTCACGAATACGACGCTGAGACCGGCAACTATCTCTTGGTGCGAGGGGTTCAAATGCCAACGTTTGTTCCCAAAGACCCGTATGCGGGTGAACCTGACACGGTAGACGATCCACTCATTGCGCAAATCGAGAATTCGAACTTGAGCGAGACTGAGAAGGATGCGCTGATAAAGCAACGAGTAGGTCAAGGCTGGTTTCGAGACCAGCTGATTGCTAGGTGGGGCAGTTGTACAGTCACCGGTTGCAAGGACATGTCGCTCCTCATCGCTTCTCACATAAAGCCATGGCGGTTGTGCACCACACGGGCTGACAGGTTGTCTCCGGACAATGGCCTACTGCTTAGTCCAAACTTCGACAAGGTCTTTGACCGGGGGCTCATCAGCTTCACAGACAACTTCAAAATTCTCTTTCACCCAAGCTTCAAAGGTGCTGATAGGCTGGCTCTAAAAATAGAACCCACAAGCGACTTTGCGGTGGCGTCTCGTAGGCGCGAGTTGGAAGGATTAAAGCCATATCTCCGGTGGCACCGCCTTCACTACGGATTTGACGAGGCATAAAGAACCCCGCGCCGAGACTGTAACGGGCCCAGGCCCAGCAACGACCACTTCGCGATAGCCGCCGTCCGCCTAGTCAGGGCTGAGGCCCCGCGCCAAGCCTTAAGCCGTCACAAGTAGCAGCGACCTCAAGGACATATCTGGCCGTGACAGCCTCTCCATATGTATGGCCGCAGACGCGAAAGCTAAGTGGAGCCAGCCGCTGTATTGACCCACTGAAAAGCTGCAAAGGTCTTTAACTGAAGGGAAGAGACCTGAGCATGAAGATGGAAGAAGAGATCAAACGGTGGACGGCCAAGCGCAAGAGCGCGTTGGTGATGGACATCATTCAAGGCAAGACGACGGTGGCAGAGGCCAGCCGAGCGCATGATCTGACGCCCTCGGAGATCGAGAGCTGGGTGGACGATGCCAAGCGCGGTATGGAGAACGCCCTGCGGGCCAAACCCGAGGACGTTCGCGAACAGTACGAACGGCAGTTGCGTGATCTGCAGGAGGCGTACGGCGAGGCGATGCTGGAGCTGCGTGCGAGAAAAAAGCTGCAGGCCTTGCTGGACGAGGAAGGGACTGATCCTCCGGGTTCAGCAAGGCTTGAAGGATGAGGTCCAGATCAAGGGCTGGCAGGTTCGCAAACGGGCTATTGGCATGCGACCGCGGATCCAGGCTCTACCCTCAGTGGCCACAGCGCCCAACGAGCGATGGTCGACCGATCTTTGTCGAATCTGGGCCGGTCGCGACGGCTGGGCCGCGTTGGCGCTGGTGATCGACTGCCATACCCGGGAGTTAATGGGCTGGCACCTGTCGCGCAGCGGCAAGGTGACAACGGCATCGAGCGCGTTGGAGCAGGCCTTGATTGCCCGGTTCGGCACGCTCGGGCGTGTGCCGCAGCCGTTCCTTCTGAGGTCTGACAATGGATTGGTGTTCTGCAGCCGGAACTACACAACGTTGGTTAAGAGTTATGGCCTGCAGCAGGAATTCATCTCGCCCCATTGCCCTCAGCAAAACGGAATGGTCAAGCGGGTGATCCGAACACTGAAGGAGCAGTGCACGCATCGGTACCGATTCGAAAGCCTCCAGCACGCGAGCCGGGTGATCGGCGACTGGATTGGTTTCTACAACACTCGCCGGCCACACCAGGCGCTGGCGATGATGACTCCCGCTGAAGCCTATGCGTTAGCGGCCCGACCTGTGCAGATTCTGCTGGGTCAATACATGAGCACCTTCACTCGCGTCTCCATCCATCAACGGCTGCAGCAGTTCCACCACATCGACACCCAGTGCAGCAGCCAGACGCTCCAGTCCGTCAACCGAGATGTTGGTGACGCAGCGCTCCAACTGGGACACGTACGTTCGATGGAAATCGGCAAGTTCTCCCAGCTTCTCTTGGCTCAGGCCACGCGCTGTGCGCAGGCGATTCATGTTGACCGAAATGCGGTGGCGGGCAGAGCATGAAGGGACGGAAATTGAAGGCTTTGACATACCCTGGAGAATCCTCGATCTCTGACTTCAATCTACAGCAACCCAATTGACTGCCTTGAATCTTGCACCAACATTGCAAAACGTCATGCTTCCAGCTTGTCGATGGTGCTCAGCACCGCATTGGCCATGATCGCCCCCGCCAACGCCTGCTCCGATCTCCCGAGCCATCCGCTTGCCGAGGCAGAACTGAACCGATGACGGTGACTTGCAGTCTTTGACGGCACGTCGATCGCCGAGGCTTCACTTTCGACACTCGAAAGTCTGCAGATCCCTGACTTTTCATGCACAACACCGGGACCCACCCCCGCGCTGCGCAGTTACGATAAGGTGTTGGCCCGGCCCAGCCCCCTGCTCTTCCTCGGCACGCCGTGCAAATCTCGCACTGCGACTCGCGTGCAGAGTGTCGGCGCGCGAGCGAAGATGGGAGCAGCGCACCGGGCCCCAATGAATTTTCGCCAGCGAAATCAAGAACTTAATTAATCAATCAATTGATGACCGATAGCAAGCAAGCGCAACAACTTGCAGAACCCGATTACGCCGGCCATACGCCGATGATGGCCCAATATCTACGCCTGAAAAGCGGCTTCCCCGAGACGCTGCTGTTCTACCGCATGGGCGACTTCTACGAGGTGTTCTGGGCGGATGCCGAGAAGGCGGCGCGGCTGCTGGATATCACGCTGACCAAGCGGGGCCAGTCGGCCGGCGAGCCGGTGGTGATGGCGGGTGTGCCCTTTCACTCGCTCGAAGGATATCTGGCGCGCCTGATCAAGATGGGCGAGTCGGTGGCGATCTGCGAGCAGATCGGCGATCCGGCTACCAGCAAGGGGCCGGTAGAACGCAAGGTGGTTCGGGTGGTGACGCCCGGTACGCTGACCGACACCGAGCTGCTGAGCGACAAATCCGAAAGCACGCTGCTGGCGGTGTGCCAGGGCCCGCGCAACCAGGTGGGGCTGGCATGGCTGGCGCTGACGCAATCCGAGCTGCAATTGGCCCAGTGCACGGCCGAAGAGCTGGAAGGCTGGGTGGCACGCGTGGCGCCGTCCGAGGTGCTGTATGGCGCCGACGTCACCGATGCATTCGAAGCCCGGCTGAAGGCGGCACGTGCCAACCAGGGTGGGTTTTCGCTGACGCCACGTCCGGCCTGGCAGTTTGAATCCGACCTGGGCGAACGCAAGCTCAAGGAGCAGTTGCAGGCGGCCAGCCTGCAGGCCTGGAGCGCCGATGCCCTGCCCTGCGCGCATGCCGCGGCGGCCGGTCTGCTGGCGTATGCCGAGCACACCCAGGGCCGGGCGCTGACGCACGTCAATGCGGTGCGGGTGCAGCGCGGCAGCGCGTTCATCGATCTGCCTCAGACCACACGCCGCAATCTCGAGCTGGTGCAGACCTTGCGCGGCGAAGACTCGCCGACGCTGTTCTCGCTGCTCGACACCTGCAGCACGAGCATGGGCAGCCGCCTGCTGCGGCGTTGGCTGCTCGAGCCGGAGCGCGACCGCACGGCGGCGCGGGCCCGGCTGTCGGCGATCGGCGCGTTGCGCGGCGACGGAGCCGTGGCGCCCTGGACCAGCCTGCGCGCCCAACTCAAGAACAGCAGCGACGTCGAACGGATTTCCGCGCGTATCGCCTTGCGCCAGGTGCGCCCGCGCGAACTGGTCGCCCTGCGCCAGACGCTGCAGAAGACGGGTGCGATCTCGGCGATCGCCCATGGGCTCGCGCCGTATCTCGACGATTTGTCGCAGGCCCTGCAAGCGCCGCCGGAATGCATCGCTCTGCTGCAGCGCGCGCTGCTCGAGGAGCCCGCGGCCCTGGTGCGCGACGGCGGCGTGATCGCGCTCGGGCATGACGCCGAGCTCGACGAACTGCGCGGCATCCGCGACAACTGCGACGCCTTTCTGCTCGATCTCGAGACACGCGAACGCGCACGCACGGGGATCGGCAACCTGCGGGTTCAGTTCAACAAGGTGCACGGTTTTTACATCGAAGTCACGCAGGGCCAGGCCAGCAAGGTGCCCGACGACTACCGCCGCCGCCAGACGCTGAAGAACGCCGAGCGCTACATCACGCCCGAGCTCAAGACCTTCGAGGACAAGGCGCTGTCGGCACAAGAGCGTGCGCTGTCGCGAGAAAAGATGCTGTACGAAGCCCTGCTCGATCAGCTCCAGCCCTTTGTGCCGGCATTGAGCCGCTGCGCGCAGGCACTGGCCGCACTCGACACCCTGGCGACCCTGGCCGAACGTTCGCTCACGCTGGGCTGGGCCGAGCCCGAGTTCGTGAAGGAGCCCTGCATCGACATCCGGGGCGGCCGCCATCCGGTGGTCGAGTCCCGCCTGGCCGAGACCTCGGGCGGCGCCTTCATCGCCAACGACACGGCGCTGGCCGGCAAGCAGCGCATGCAGGTCATCACCGGCCCCAACATGGGCGGTAAGTCGACCTACATGCGCCAGGTGGCGCTGATCACCCTGCTGGCCTGCATCGGCAGCTACGTGCCGGCACGATCGTGCCGGCTGGGCCCGATCGATGCCATTCACACCCGCATCGGCGCGGCGGACGACCTGGCCAACGCGCAGTCGACATTCATGCTGGAGATGACCGAAGCGGCGCAGATCCTGCATGCCGCAGGCCCCCATTCGCTGGTGCTGATGGACGAGATCGGACGGGGCACCTCGACCTTCGACGGGCTGTCTCTGGCAGCCGGCATTGCGGCCTATCTGCATGACCGGACACAGGCCTTCACGCTGTTCGCCACGCATTACTTCGAACTGACCGAGTTTCCGGCCCGCCACCACGCGGCGCTGAACGTGCATGTGAGCGCGGTACAGGGCGGAGGAAAGGCTGCAGGCGACATCGTGTTCCTGCACGAAATCCAGCCCGGGCCGGCGAGCCAGAGCTACGGGATCCAGGTGGCCAAGCTGGCGGGCATGCCGGCGAGCGTCATCCACCATGCACGCCACACGCTGGGTTCGCTCGAGCAGCAGCAGAACCAGGCGCAGGCCCAGGTCGATCTGTTTGCGCCGCCGCCTGCCGCCGAAGCGGCCGCGCCGAGTGCGGTCGAAGCCGCGCTGGCCCGGATCGATCCCGACGCATTGACGCCGCGAGAAGCCCTGGATGCGCTCTACAGCCTCAAAGCCGTAGCACAATCCTCCTGACCGCCCGGGCCGTCGACGGCCCGGTTTCCTGCCGTTTCTCCCCAAAGCCAACATGACATACTGCGTCGCCATCAAGCTCAATGCCGGTCTGGTGTTTCTTTCCGACTCGCGCACCAACGCCGGCCTCGACCAGATCAGCACGTTCCGCAAGATGATCGTGTACGAAAAGCCGGGCGACCGTTTTATGGTCCTGCTGTCGGCCGGCAATCTGTCGATCTCGCAATCGGTACGCGAGCTGCTGCAGGTCGAACAGGTCCGCAACCATCTCGACGAAGACGCACCGCCGATCACGATCTGGAACGCGACCAGCATGTTCGATGCGGCCCGTGTGCTGGGCGCCACCGTGCGCCGTGTGTACGACCGCGACGCAGCTTCGCTCAAGCGTTCGGGGGTGGATTTCACGGCCTCGTTCGTGCTGGGCGGGCAGATCAAGGGCGAGAAGATGCGGCTGTTCCAGGTGTATTCGGCCGGCAACTTCATCGAGGCGACGGCCGAGACGCCCTACTTCCAGATCGGCGAATCCAAGTACGGCAAACCCGTGCTCGACCGTGTGCTCACGCCTTGCACGCCGCTCGACGAGGCGACCAAGTGCGCGCTGGTGTCGATGGATTCGACCCTGAAGTCCAACCTCTCGGTCGGCCTGCCGCTGGACCTGGCCATCTACGAAGCCGATCACCTGCAGAGCGACCAGGTGGTGTGCATCGACGAGCAGAACAAGTATTTCCGCATGCTGCACGACAGCTGGGGCGACAAGCTGCGCGAGGCTTTCGACAGCATCGAGAACCCGGATTGGTCGAGCACCGACCACAACCCCTTGTCGACTGCGGGCTCGACCTCGGGCGTGCAGGCGCTCCGCAAGATCGCCAAGCCGACGGACAAGCTGATCTGAGCAGATAGACCGTCGACGGATTGAACAACGGCAGGACGATGCGCCTGCCTTCGCGGCCCGGCGTGCCTTGTGCGCCGGGCCGTTTCATTTGGCGGGCTCGAAAAAGTCGGCCCTCATGGATCGTGGCTTTCGATCGATGGCGGTCATTCAATTCCTGTTGTGTTTCAGACGTTCAAAACTCACGGATATCCATCTTTTTACAGGCATAAAAATCACGCTCGGGGCTCGACTATAAAAGTGTTGCAGCGGTGCAAGACGGCAATCCCGCAGGTCGGCAGCCGTTGCACGAGATGCATCGACAACGTCGGGAGAGCACATGAAAAATCCAATGAGGGCCTTGTTCAAGGGTCTGTCGATCCTGGCACTCGCCGTGGGGCTGGCGGGGTGCGGCGGAGGTGACGACGACGAGGGTTCGCCTGGAAGCAGCAACACCAGCAGCAACAGCAATAACAACAGCAACAGCAACATCAACAACGACATCGGCGGTGGCAACGGCAAGTCGCTGGTGGTGCCCTATTCGGCTTACGTCCCCAACGAACGAGGCCAGGATTTCGACCATGTCGTCGATGTCGACGCCATCGCCGGCAAGGTCTCTATCGTGATCGGGGGCCGCGAGCAACACTACACGCTCAATACGCTGCACGGCAACGACGCGTGCACGGTCAGGGGCGGCACTGGCTCGTACAGTCTCAATGCGTGCGACACCCTCAGCCATGGCGACATCGTCATGCTTTGCCCGACAGTTGCCGACATACCCACGGTGATACTGCAGCGCACGCGTGCAACCCATCTGAAACCGGCAAGCCTGGCTGAACTGCAACAGGTCGCGATGGCCCCGCACGCCTCGGAAGGTCTGGCCATGCACATGGCCGCCTGCTCCGACTCGCCGGTCTCGACCCGGAACCACATGATCGTCCTTCCGGACGGCAGTGCAACGATGACCGTCGAAGGGGCCGTCAACACGCTGACGGCACTCAGGATGGGCGAATTGACGTCGTTCGTCGGTTTCACCGGCGAGTTGGTCAAGGCGGGCATGAAGATCTACAAGTGGTTTCCAGAAGACGGCACGGGATCGCTGCAGACGGTGCGCTACCTCGTCCTGTTCACCGGCACGCCCACGACCAACGACCCCAATCTGCCGATGTTCCCGCCCCTCATGTATGTCACGCCGGCGAAGCTGCGGTTGCCGGCGCGTTGAGCGCGTGTAACGTAAGCGCGCCAAAGCCGTGCCAATGATCAAAAGGGGTCGACGAGCCAATGGATTCGTCGACCCCTTTTGCCTCTTGTTTTGGGATGATTAAAACCTTCGTATTCGCTTTGGCCATGTGTGGCGCGACGACCGTTTTGAACGCTCACTGCGTTTCTGATGCGTAAAGATCACAGGTCCTACATTTCTTTACATCGAAGCCTAATGGGGCCTTTGGCCTCGGATATAAACGCGTTGCGGCGGCGCGAGACTGCAATCCCGCACGTTCACAGTCGTTGCACAAAATGTAGCTACAACGTAAAGAGGGCACATGAAAAACAATATGAAGGCCTTATACAAGGGTCTGTCGGTGGTGGCGCTGGCTGTCGCACTCGCGGCCTGCGGAGGTGGTGGCGGTGGTGACGAAACACCGGCGACCGGAGGTGGAAGCAGCAACACCGGAGGTGGCAATACCGGCGGCAATACGGGTGGCGGCAACACCGGTGGCGGCGATACGGGTGGCAACACCGGCGGTGGCAACGGCAATGCCACGGTGGTGTCGTACTCGGCTTATCTGCCCAATTCGCCCGGCCAGGGCTTCGACCGTCTGGTCGATATCGAAACACGCGATGGCAAGGCATCGGTCGTGATCGATGGCGTCGAGCAGAACTACACGCTCACGCCCATCAACAGCAGCAATACGTGCTCTGTGAGCGGCGGCACGGGCGACTACAAGATCGACTCGTGCGCCACCCGCAGCCGTGGCGAAGTCGTCATGCTCTGCCCGACGGCGGCCGATCTGCCGATCGCCTTCCTGCAAAACAAGGAAGCGACCTACCTCACGCCGACCAACCTGGCTGAACTGCGCCAGGTCGCAATCAACCAATCCTCCCTGGGTGGCTTGGCCCTGAACGTGGCGTTCTGCTCGGATTCGTTGATCACCATCCGCAACCGGCTGATCGTGCTTCCGAACGGCAGTGCCACGATCACCTCCGATGGCGTATCCGAACTCCTCAGCGCGGACGAGATCACGCAATTGTTCTCGTCGAACGGCTTCAACGCCGACGACGCCAAGGCTGGCATGAAGGTTTTCAAATGGCAGCCCGAAGTGGCCGCAGGTGCGCAACAGACAGTGCGCTACATCGTGATCCTGACCGGCGTACCTTTTGCCGGCCAGTCCGACTTCACGAAGTTCGAGCCCGTCATGTTCGTCACGCCGGCAACCCTGCAATTGCCCGCTCGCTGAACGCAAGCCCAGCAAGCAGAGGGGTATGACTCTCAGCCCCTCACCCAATAAAAACGCCCCTCACGGGGCGTTTTTTTTATCAGGACTCCCGCCCCGACCTTCGCTGGACTCAGCCAAGACGCGATACAGCAAAAAGGTCATCGATGAAGACATTTTGCGGACCCCGAACTTTTCGCGGTCAGCCCGCATGAAACCTGACTAGGCCAAGTCTGGCGGCACGCCTGCCAGGCGTTGCGGCAACGGCAACCCTGCCGTGCAGCTTACTTCACGGGTTCGAGCAGATGCTGTGCCGTGGTCTCGTCAGTGATCGGATCGTTTTCCAGGGCGCCGAGCAGCGAATCGAGCAGGTCCGGAAAACGGTCGTCCAGATCCTCGCGGCGCAGCGACAGCAGGTTCTCGCGTCCGTAAGGCCGTTGCCAGATCACGCCGCTGTCGCGCAGCACGCGCCAATGGTGGGTCATGGTGGATTTGGATTGGCCTTGCAGCAGCGAACCGCACGCACGCTCACCCCCTGAAGCCAATGCCCGCACCACGGCAAGCCGAAGCGGATGGCCCAGCGCGGTGAGTACGTTTTCCAGGCGAATCTGTTCGCGGTCGGGATGATTCGGAATCATGAAAATTTCTGTCGTTGCACACCACAGTCCGGCCGCATCGAGCCCAGCCGTGTCGGCGTAAGCGGTCATCGCCACTGCGTCGGCGGCAAGGGTCATGGCACCGGCAAACCGTGTGCCCTTTGGGTTCATGATTGTACACGTATACACGTACAATTAAACGCGATCGGATGGAGGATGAACCGGGATGGCGCGTCGGCGCCGCTGCGACCTGCCCGGTGCGCGATGCCCTCGAGGTGCCCCATCGATGGGTCTTCGAGGCGGATCGTGCTTGAGTCGACGGACAAGGAGGACGCCTTGCCAATTGTACGACTGTAGGCGTACAATTAAATCTTTAACCACCGGCAACACAGGAGCCAAGCCGCCTTGCCCGACAAGGTATGACGACTCCAAGGACATCATCATGGCCCGCCACACTCCCATCGCACGCTATCGGAACATCGGCATTTCGGCGCACATCGACGCCGGCAAGACCACCACGACCGAGCGTATCCTGTTCTACACCGGCGTGAGCCACAAGATCGGCGAAGTCCATGACGGCGCGGCCACCATGGACTGGATGGCCCAGGAGCAAGAACGCGGCATCACCATCACGTCCGCGGCCACGACCTGCTTCTGGAAAGGCATGGACGGCTCCTTCCCCGAGCACCGCATCAACATCATCGACACCCCCGGCCACGTCGACTTCACCATCGAAGTCGAGCGGTCGATGCGCGTGCTCGACGGCGCAGTCATGGTGTACGACGCGGTCGGCGGCGTGCAACCCCAGTCCGAGACCGTCTGGCGTCAGGCCAACAAGTACCGCGTGCCGCGACTGGCATTCGTCAACAAGATGGACCGCGTCGGTGCCAACTTCTTCCGTGTGCGCCAGATGATGGTGGATCGCCTCAAGGCCAATCCTGTGCCGATCGTGATTCCGATCGGTGCCGAGGACGGCTTCAAGGGCGTGGTCGATCTGCGCCTCATGAAGGCGATTCTGTGGGACGAAGCCTCCCAAGGCATGAAATTCACGTTCGAGGACATTCCCGCCGATCTGCTCGCATCCGCGAAGGAATGGCGCGAGAAGATGGTCGAGGCTGCCGCCGAAGCCAACGACGAGCTGATGAACCAGTACCTCGAATCCGGCGACCTGAGCGAGGCGCAGATCACCCTTGGCCTGCGGCTGCGCACCATCGCGGGCGAGATCCAGCCCATGCTGTGCGGTTCGGCCTTCAAGAACAAGGGCGTGCAGCGCATGCTGGATGCCGTCGTCGAATTGATGCCGTCGCCGGTGGACGTGCCTCCGGTCGAAGGCGAGGACGAGGACGGCAATCCGGTCACCCGCAAGTCCGACGACAACGAGAAGTTCTCCGCGCTGGCGTTCAAGCTGATGACGGACCCCTATGTCGGGCAACTGACTTTTGTCCGTGTCTATTCGGGTGTGCTGTCCAAGGGCGACAGCGTCTACAACCCCGTCCGGGGCAAAAAGGAACGCATCGGCCGGATCGTGCAGATGCACGCCAACGAGCGCCAGGAGATCGACGAGCTGCACGCGGGCGACATCGCCGCCTGCGTGGGCCTCAAGGAAGTGACCACGGGCGAGACGCTGTGCGACCCGTCCGCCATCATCACCCTGGAGCGCATGGCTTTCCCCGAGCCGGTGATCCGCCAGGCCATCGAACCCAAGACCAAGGCCGACCAGGAAAAGATGGGCATCGCCCTGTCGCGCCTGGCCTCCGAAGACCCCTCGTTCCGCGTCAACACGGACGAGGAATCCGGGCAGACCATCATCGGCGGCATGGGCGAGCTGCACCTCGAGATCATCGTCGATCGCATGAAACGCGAGTTCGGTGTCGAGGCCAACGTCGGCAAGCCGCAGGTGGCCTATCGCGAAACCGTGCGCAAGACCGTCACCGACGTCGAAGGCAAGTTCGTGCGCCAGTCCGGCGGCAAGGGCCAGTACGGCCACGTCGTGTTCACGCTGGAGCCGCAGGAAGCCGGCAAGGGCTTTGCGTTCGCCGATGCCACCAAGGGCGGCGTGGTGCCACGCGAATACATCCCCGCCGTGGAGAAGGGGGTGGTCGAGGCGCTCAACAATGGCGTGCTGGCCGGTTACCCGGTGGTCGATGTCAAGGTGACGCTGACTTTCGGGTCCTACCACGACGTGGATTCGTCCGAGCAGGCGTTCAAGATGGCCGCCATCTTCGGTTTCAAGGAAGCGGCCAGGAAAGCCGACCCCGTCATCCTGGAACCCATGATGGCGGTCGAAGTGGAAACGCCCGAGGACTACGCCGGCACCGTGATGGGCGACCTGTCGTCGCATCGCGGCATGGTGCAAGGCATGGACGACATGCTCGGCGGCGGCAAGGTCATCAGGGCCGAAGTGCCGTTGTCCGAGATGTTCGGTTACTCCACCACGCTGCGCTCGATGTCGCAGGGCCGCGCCACCTACACGATGGAGTTCAAGCGCTACGCGGAGGTGCCACGTGCCATCGCGCAGGGCCTCATGACCGAGCGCCAGAACACGCGGCAGTGAATCCGAGCAGGCCCGCGGGCCTGCCCGCACGCCTCCGCACGCCAACAGAAACGCCCCTTCCGGGGCGTTTTTTTTAGAGGGAGCCAGGCGGGTGCCGGGCTCGTTCCGGCACGTGCTTACTTGGGCAGGGCCCAGGCGATGACGCTGTCGCCCAGCTTGGTGTCCATGCGCTGGTGACCACCGACGGCTGCCACGATGTACTGGCGGCCGTTGATTTCATAGCTCATGGGGTTGGCCTGGGCGCCTGCGGGCAGGCGGACTTCCCAGATCAGTTCACCGGTTTCGGTGTTGTAGCCGCGCATGAACTGATCCAGCGCCGCGCCGACGAAACTCACGCCGCCGGCGGTGGTCAGCGAGCCGCTGTTGTTGGGCGTGCCCATCTCGAGCTTGACGCGCGAGGGGATGCCCAGCGGGCCGGTGTCGTAGCCGGTGCCCAGCGGACGGGTCCAGATCACTTCCTTGGTGCGCAGGTCGACGCCGGTCATGTAACCCCACGGCGGTGCGATGCAAGGCGTGTTGAGCACGGACATCCAGGGTTCCTTGCGCGCGCCGTACTTGGAGCCGGCCTGGGGCATGTAGCCCTTGACCTTGCTCGGGCCGCGGAAGATCGACTGCACGCCCCAGGCGTCCATCTGTTCACGCGTGAAGAGCTGCTCGGTGTAAGGCAGGCGGTTGCTGTTCATGACCATGATGCCGCGCTGCGGATCGACGGACACGCCACCCCAGTTGATGCCGCCATGGTTGCCGGCGAACGACAGCGTGCCGGTCAGCATGGGCGGTGTGTAGGGGCCTTCGTATCGCAGCTGCTTGAACTGGATGCGGCAGAGCAGTTGGTCGAACGGGGTGATGCCCCAGGCATCGGTCTCGTCCAGCACTTCGATGCTCTTGCCCGGCTTGCCCACGGTGTTGGGCATGTCGACCGACAGGGGCTGCGTGGCGGCGGTCCAGTCTTCGGTGTCCACGCCTTGCGGAACCGGGGTCTGGACGACCTGGCTCAGGGGTTCGCCGGTGGCGCGGTCGAGCACGTAGATCTGGCCGCTCTTGGTGGCCTGAACCACGGCGGGGCGCTTGCCCTGGGCGGTGGTGAAGTCCACCAGGTTGGGCTGTGCGCTCAGGTCGAAGTCCCACAGGTCGTGGTTGACCGTGCGGAAGTGCCAGCGCTCCTGGCCGTTCGCGGCGTCCACGG
This sequence comes from Comamonas sp. BIGb0124, assembly GCF_003752175.1. Taxonomy (GTDB): domain Bacteria; phylum Pseudomonadota; class Gammaproteobacteria; order Burkholderiales; family Burkholderiaceae_C; genus Comamonas_F. The sequence goes on from NZ_RJVF01000008.1 coordinate 355,713, forward strand.
CGACCAGGGTGGCGGTGTACTCGTCCTCGAGCTTGGTGCGGTCTTCGCCGTAGAAATCGCTGGCGGGGTTGCCCAGGGGCAGATAGACCAGGCCGAGTTCGTCGTCGCCCGAGATGATGGACCAGACGTTGGGGGTGCTGCGGGTGTAGGTCTTGCCGGGTTCCGGCGGCGTGGTCACGCCCGGATTGCCCAGATCCCATGCCCAGCGCTGCTCGCCGGTGACGGCGTCGTAACCGCGGACCACGCCGGAAGGCGCATCGCGTTCGGTGCCGTCGCGCACCTGGCCGGTACCGATGATGGCGACGCCGCGCATGACCAGCGGGGGCGACGTGGGAGCCACGAAACCGGGCAGCGTGTTGCCGGTGCCGTCGTTGAGGTTCACGTAGCCCTGGTTGCCGAAGCTCGTGCACAGCTCACCGGTTTCGGCATCGAGCGCACCGACGCGACCATCGACCATGGGCCAGATGATGCGCGACTGGCATTGGGCCACGGGCTGCGGTGCCTCGTAGTAGGCCACGCCGCGGCAGGTGCTGGCGGCGATGTTGGCCATGGCCTTGCGGTCGGTCTTGGGATCGAAGCGCCATTTTTCGGTACCGGTCTCGGCGTTCAGCGCGATCACGATCTGGCTGGGCGTGCAGACGTACAGCGTGTCCTTCACCTTGATGGGAGTGTTCTGGAACGCGTAGGCGAACTTGGCATCGGCCGGCTTGTTGTCGCCGGTGTGGAAATGCCAGGCTTCCTGCAGTTGGCTCACGTTGGCCGGCGTGATCTGGGCCGACGGCGAGAACTTGTTCGACAGGTTGGAACCGCCATACGACGTCCAGTTGCTGGCGTCGTGGTTGCCGGCGACATTGTTGTCGGGCGACGGCACGGTCAGGCGGCTGTACGCTTCGGACGGACGCGACGATGCCAGGCTGGCGTCGGCCAGCTCGACATGGGGATTGACAAACAGCGGCACCACGATGGACAGCAGGCCGGCCAGCGAAAGCACACCGGTCAGGCCCACATAGGTCGTCTTGTTCAGGGGCGCCAGCAGACGCGAGGCGACCGGCCAGAAGGCGACCAGCACCAGGCTCAGCACCACGATCCAGGCCAGACGGGGAATCAGCGCCCAGCCGTCGAAGCCGACTTCCCACAGCGCCCAGGCCAGCGTAACCGCCAACGAGACCAGGTAGATGTAGAAGCCGGTGCGGCGGCCCATCGCCATCAACACACCGCCGACCACCAGGGCCACGCCCAGGATTGCGTAAAAGGCGGTACCGCCGACGGCAATCAGTTTGCCGCCCAGGAACACGAGTGCCACACCTGCCAGCGCAATCAGCAACGCATAGACCGCGAAGGCCCAGCGTCCCAATCCGCCAACCGGACGGCCTTGTTTGTCAACCATATGTAACCCTTCAAAAATCATAGTCATTCGACGCGGCGGCACGCGAGGCGGACCACCGGTGGCGCATTAAACCAATTAGCGACAACCCTGATATCGATAACCCTTATATCTGCCATTCCTTCTTATTGGTTATTGACGGCCATGTGCACGAACCCCGGTTTCATCACTTTCTGAAATGACATGAACCCACGGTCAATATGATTTTTCATTCTCAATTGTGAAGATATTGCGTTATCATTAGCAAAAGACTGCCAACACCGAGGGAAAAGCACGAGCGCCGATGGCGTTCGGCCGTTCGCTTCGCGCGTCGGCCGTCGCTGCTTTCCAACTGCTTTTCTCCTCTCTCCATGTCTCCATACACCCCCCGTAAGCTGGTCGTGGCCCTGGCCGCGCTGTGGCCGCTCCTGCATGTCCAGGCCCAGACAGCCGATGCGAATTCGCCGTCGAGTGCGGCTGCCGCGGTGTCGTCCTCGACGCCCCCGGCCGCGACTGCGACGCCCGCCACATCGCCGACGCTGCAGGCCGTGACGGTCTCGGCCAGCGCGCTGGGCACGTCGGCCGACGACATGGCCACGCCGGTCACGGTGCTCGACGGCGAGGGCCTGCTCACACGCCAGGCCGCCAGCCTGGGTGCGACGCTGGACGGACAGCCGGGCATCCATGCCACGCACTTCGGCGCAGGCGCGAGCCGTCCGGTGATCCGCGGCCTGGAAGGCCCGCGCGTGCGCATCCTTTCGGACGGCTCGGAGGTGATGGATGCCTCGACCGTCAGCCATGACCACGCGGTGACGGTCGAACCCGCCCTGGCCCAGCGCATCGAAGTGCTGCGGGGCCCTTCCGCCCTGGCGTATGGCGGCGATGCCCTGGGTGGTGTGGTGAATGTGATCGACAACAAGATCCCGACCGCCATTCCCGAGCGCGGCTACGAAGGACAGATCGATTTGCGCGCGGCCAGCGGTGCCCGCGAAAGCCAGGGCGGTTTCTCGCTGACGGGCGGGGCCGGCCAGGTGGCCATCCATGCGGAAGGCCTGGCCCGCAATGCCGATGCATACCGGGTGGGCAGCGGCTGGTCGGGCGGCAGCCGGGTCGAGGGCAGCGAGGCCCGTTCGGCCACGGGTTCGCTCGGACTGTCGTGGATCGGCGATCGCGGCTACCTGGGCGTGGCCTACACCCGCATCCGCAGCACCTATGGCCTGCCGGGCCACAGCCATGCACTCGAGGAATGCCACGTGCATGCGTCGGGCACGCCGCATTTCCACTGCGACGACGACCATGGGCATGATCACGGCGACGAAGAAGGCCACGACCACGAAGAGCACGACCATGCCGACGAGGCCGTGCCCGTGGTGCGGCTGCGCAGCGAGCGCTGGGATCTGCGGGGCGAGTACCGCGATCCGTTGCCCGGCTTCAGCCGCCTGCGCCTGCGCGCCAGCCACACCGATTACGAACACCGCGAGATCGAGGACGGCGAAGTCGCCACCACGTTCACGAACAAGGCCTACGACGCACGGCTCGAACTCGAGCACCGTCCGCTGGCCGGCCTGCGCGGCGTGGTCGGCCTGCAAGGCAGCCACCGCGACTTCAGCGCCGTGGGCGAGGAAGCCTACGTGCTGCCCAGCCGCACCCGCCGCGCCGGTCTGTTCGTGATCGAGGAGTACCGCGTGGCCGACTGGCGTTTCGAAGCCGGCGTACGCCGCGACTGGCAGCGTGTGTCGATCGAAGGCGACCAGCCCGACACCCGCCACGGCGGCACCTCGGTCTCGGCCGGCGCGACCTGGCGCCTGGCGCCGGCCTACAGCCTGGGCCTGGCCCTGTCTCGCACGCAGCGCCTGCCGACGGCCGAAGAGCTCTACGCCAACGGCCCGCACATGGCCTCGAACACCTACGAGATCGGCGATGCCGGCCTGAACCGCGAAACCGCGCGCAACGTCGACCTGACACTGCGCAAGACCGCGGGCGACACGACCTTCTCGGTGGGCGCGTTCTACAACCGGGTCGATGGCTACATCTACGCCCGCACGCTCGACGTGCATGAAGGCGCGCAGCTCATCCAGTACGCGCAGCACGACGCGGCGTTCAAGGGACTGGAAGGCCAGATCCGCCAGCAACTGACTCGCAACTGGGGACTGGGCGTGTTCGGCGACCTGGTCCGTGGCGGCCTGCGCGGCGGCAGCGACCTGCCCCGCATGCCCGCCGCCCGGCTGGGCACCCGGGTCGATGCGCAGTGGGGCCGCTGGCGCGGCGAAGCGGAGTTCTACCGCGTGTTCCGCCAGAACCGGCTGGCCGACTACGAGACGCCGACCTCGGGCTACAACATCCTCAATGCCGGCATCAGCTACCGCGTGACCCAGGCGGGCTACGGCTACGAGCTCTACCTGCGCGGCACCAATCTGACCAACCAACTGGCCTTGGTGCACACCTCCTTCATCAAGGATGCCGCACCGCTGGCCGGACGCAGCGTGGCAGCCGGCGTACGGGTGACGTTCTGAGCATGGCCGGAGCACCCCTGCGCACCCCCCGGCGCCAAGACACGCCGCTCGTCCCGGCCAGCCTGCTGCGCTGGTCCACCCTGTCGCGGCTGGGCGTGGCGGCAGCGCTGTGCCTGGCCTTGTGGGGGGTGGTCGTGTGGGCCACCGCAACGCCATGAGCCCGCCACAAGCCCTGGTCCTGCAGGACCTGAGCCTGCGCTACCGCGGCGGCGACGAGGTGATCGCCGGCATCACGGGTGCGTTCGAGGCCGGCTCGCTCACCGCCATCATCGGCCCCAACGGCTGCGGCAAGACAACGCTGCTGCGCGCGTTGGCCGGCCAGGTCCAGCCCAGCGCAGGCACCCTCACCCGCCTGTATCCGGTCCGCCGCACGGCTTATCTGCCGCAACTGGCCGAAGCCGAACGCGCGTTTCCGATGACGGTGTTCGATTTCGTGGCCCTGGGCGCCTGGCAGCGCACCGGCTGGTGGCGCTCGCTGTCGGGTGCGCCGGCTCGCGAGGCCCATGAAGCGCTCGATGCCGTCGGGCTCGGCGGCAAGGCGGCCTGCTGGATCGGCGAGCTCTCGGGCGGGCAGTTCCAGCGCATGCGTTTTGCACGACTGCTGCTGCAGGATGCCCCCGTGGTGCTGCTCGACGAGCCGCTGGCAGCGGTCGATGCGCAGACCAGCGAGGACATCCTCTGCCTCGTCAGCCAGTGGCATGCCGCCGGCAAGACGGTGGTCGCCGTGCTGCACGACCTGCAGCAGGTCCTGCGCTGTTTTCCGCAGACGCTGTCGCTGGAACATGCCGCACACGGCCGGATCCGCTGGGGTGCGACACGCGAACTGCTGCAGGCCACCGTGGCGGCTCCACATGGCAGCGACCTGGTGCGGTCGATCGACAGCGCTCGCCGGAGGTCTGCATGATGAACACCCCCTGGGACGGTCTGCTCGCCCTGGCCATGGCGCCATTCGCCGATTTCGGTTTCATGCGGCGCGCGCTCGCCGGCAGTCTGGCCCTGGCGCTGAGCGCGGGTCCGCTGGGCGTGATCCTGCAATGGCGGCGCATGAGCCTGGTGGGCGACGCCATGGCCCACGCCCTGCTGCCCGGCGTCGCGCTCGGCTACCTGCTGTTCGGCCTGTCGCTGCCTGCCATGACGTTCGGCGGGCTGGGCGCAGGCCTGGCGGTCGCCATGCTTGCCGGACTGGTCTCGCGTTACACCGATATCCCGGAGGATGCCAGTTTTGCCAGTTTCTACCTGGTCTCGCTGGCTCTGGGCGTGCTGCTGATGTCGCTGCGCGGCTCGAATGCAGACCTGCTGGGCGTGCTCTTCGGCTCGGCGCTGGCGCTGGACGATCCGACCCTGCTGCTGGTTGCCGGCATCGCCACGGTCAGCCTGGTCGGGCTGGCACTGATCTACCGGCCGTTGTTGGCGGGTTGCGTCGACCCGCAGTTCTTGCAGTCGCAGGGCTGGCACGGCGGCCTGGCGCACGGGCTCTTCCTGCTGCTGTTGGTGCTGAGCCTGGTGGGCGGCTTCCATGCCTTGGGAACGCTGATGGCCGTCGCTTTCCTGATCCTGCCGGCGGCGACCGCCCGCCTGTGGGTGCGCAGCATCGCGGCCCAGATGGGCTGGGCCGTGGCGGTGGCCATCGTCTCCAGCGGAATGGGCCTGCTGCTGTCGTTCCATCGTGCCGTGCCGGCCTCGCCCGCCATCGTGCTGGTCGCAGGCTTGCTGTACGGCGTGTCGTTGCTGGTGGGGCGCCATGGCAGCCTGCTGGCACGCAGCCGGGGCCGCCGCCGGCCCAGGTCCGCGGCGGCATCCGCGTCCATACCTCACTCTCGTGCGCCGGCCTTTCCGGCTGGCGGCACGCCATGACGTCTTCCTTCGACGTGACACAAACCTCACCTCACACACCATGACCGCCTTACCGTCACGACCCTCCTCATCCGCCGCCCCCATGAACCGCCGCGGCTTCGGCACCCTGGCGATCGCCGCCGTGGCCACCACGCTGGCCGGCACACGCATGGCGCAGGCCCAGACCGCAGCCCCTGCAGCCCTGCCGGTGGTCGCCAGCTTCTCCATCCTGGCCGATCTGGTGCGCCAGGTGGGCGGCGAGCGGGTGGCGGTGACCGCCCTGGTCGGCCCGGGCAGCGACGCCCACAGTTTCAACCCCGGTGCACAGGACGCCCGCGCTCTGAAGGACGCTCGGGTGCTGGTGGTCAACGGACTGGATTTCGAAGGCTGGCTGCCCCGGCTGCAGAAGGCATCGGGCTTCAAGGGCCTGCTGATCACGGCCAGCGACGGCATCCAGGCTCGCCAGTTCGAGGAAGCCGACGGCGATCACGATGCGCACGGCGAGCCGCACAGCCATGGCGGCCACGACCACGATCATGGCCACAGCCACGATCACGGCACGCGCGATCCGCACGCCTGGCAGGATGTGGGCCATGTGCTGCGTTATGTCGACAACATCTCGAAGGGACTGGTCCAGGCCGATCCTTCGGGAGCGTCTCTGTACCAGGCTGCGGCCGCGCGCTACAGTGCCCAGTTGCGCCAGCTCGACACCGACATCCGGGCAGCCGTGGCGCGTATTCCCCAGGCCCGCCGGCGCCTGGTGACCACCCACGATGCCTTCGGTTATTTCAGCGCGGCCTACGGCATCGACTTCATCGGTGCACGGGGGCTTTCCAACGAAAGCGAACCCTCGGCCGCAGGCATCGCCCGGCTGGTCGAGCAGATCCGGCACGACCGTATCCCGGCCATCTTCCTCGAAACCATCGGCGACCCGCGGCTCATGCAGCGGCTGTCTGCAGAAACCGGCGTGGCGTTGGGCGGACGGCTGTATTCGGACGCGCTCGCGCCCGTGGGCGAGCCTGCCGGAACCTATATCGGCATGATGCGCAGCAACCTCGCGCAGTTGGAAAAAGCGCTGGGCCAGTAAGCCGGGAGGGGGCGGCAACCGCCCCGCGAAGATCTCGCCGGAACGGCCGCGACACCGTCAGGCCAGGCCCCTGGCGCCGTCAAAACCGATCGTGACGATACGTGTATTGACGGCCCAGACCGCAGCCCCGGTGCAGGGGGTGTAAAGTGTCCCCGCACTTGGGTTTGCCGAATGGCCGCAAGGCGTCTGTTCCTGTTTCGTTATCTTCATTTCTCTCCCCCTATGGAATCGATTTCCATCGCCCTGGCGATGATGATGGCCGTGGTGGTCAGCGGCGTGCTGGTCCGCATGCTGCCCGTGCCCATCCCCCTGCCCCTGGTCCAGATCGCGCTCGGCGCCCTGATCGCGGGCGGTTTCAATCGCGGCGTCGCGCTCGACCCGGAGATCTTTTTTCTGCTCTTCCTGCCGCCGCTGCTGTTCCTCGACGGCTGGCGCATTCCCAAGGAAGGCGTGCTGCGCGACAAGTACGCCATCGTCGAGCTGGCGCTGGGGCTGGTGATCTGCACGGTGGTCGGGGTGGGGTTTTTCATCCACTGGCTGATTCCGGCCATGCCGCTGGCCATCGCGTTTGCCTTGGCGGCCATTATTTCGCCGACCGATCCGGTGGCGGTCTCGGCGATCACCTCGCGGGTGACGATTCCCAAGCGCGTGATGCATGTGCTCGAAGGCGAATCGCTGCTCAACGATGCCAGCGGTCTGGTCGCTTTCCGTTTTGCCGTGGCCGCCGCCGTGACAGGTTCGTTCTCGCTGACCCAGGCCGCGCTGTCCTTTGTATGGGTCGCCTGCGCAGGGCTGGCCACGGGCGCCATGTTCACGCTGGCCGTGACGTGGATCAAGAACCGCGTGAGCCGCCGTTACGGCGAGGAAGCGGGTTCGCAGATTCTGGTCAGCCTGCTGATTCCCTTCGGCGCGTACGAGCTGGCCGAGCACATCGGTGCGTCGGGCATTCTGGCCGCCGTGGCCGCCGGCGTGACCATGAGTTATGCCGAACTCAGCGGCACGGCCGGCGCCACCACCCGGGTGCAGCGCGGCGCGGTCTGGAACATGGTGCAGTTCACGCTCAACGGCGTAATGTTCGTGTTGCTGGGCGAGCAGTTGCCGGCGATCCTCGACGGCGCGGTGCGGGTGGTGACGGAAACCGGGCACGCCAATCCGTGGTGGCTGGTGATCTACGCCCTGGCGATCAGCCTGGCGCTGGCGGTGCTGCGTTTTGCATGGGTCTGGGTGTCGCTGGCCATCGGCCGTGTGGTCGCCCAGCGCCGGGGCAATGTGTCGCCGCGGCCCAATCCGCGCCTGATCGCGGCGATCTCGCTGGCCGGCGTACGGGGTGCCATCACCCTGGCCGGCGTGATGACGCTGCCGCTGACCCTCAACGACGGCACGCCGTTGCCCGCGCGCGACCTCGCCATCTTCCTGGCTGCGTCGGTGATCATCATCTCTCTGGTGGCCGCCAGCTTCTTCTTGCCGCGGCTGCTGCACAACCTGGATATCCCGGTCGAGTCCGAGCACCACCGCTACGAGGACATGGCCAGCAACGTGGCCCGCGAGGCCGCCCTGAGGGGTGTGGAGCGGACGCTGCACCAGCTGGTGGCCCTGCACCCCGACAAAGATCCGCAGATCTACGCCAGCGTGGCCAATCAGGTGATGGAAAGCCTCAAACGCAATGCCTACGACGGCAGCGGGCAGCCGCTGGACGCGGCGGTGATGCGTGAACTGGAAGCCATCGAACGCGAGATGCGCCTGGGTGCCATCACCGAAGCGCGCATCGAGATCTTCCGCCTCGCCCGCGAAAACAAGATTCCCGATCACGTCTGCCGCGAGTGGGTTTCGCGTTACGACCTGCAGGAAGCGCGGATGCGCTGATTCGGCGGCGCCGCGTGGTCAGGCCGGGCAGCGCCATTCGGCGGGCGGCCGCGCCAGCGTGGCGGCGATCTGGGCGCTCAGCCGCGCCAGGGATTGCTGGTGCGCCTGGATCAGCGCGGGGGTCGACTCGTCGCTCACCGATTCCACCTGGCGGCTCTGGCACAGCACGACGGCGGGCGAGCCGTTCGTGGCCTGGCCGGCAGGCACCATTTCGCGCACGCTCCAGGCCACATCCTGCATCGCATACTGGCCGCGCACCGTGTCGAAGCGGGTCACGTCGAGCTGCACCCGGTAGACGGGCAGCCCGGCGGGCACCGACACGGCCGATACCTCGGGCACACCGAGCGTGCGGCCCAGTTGGGTCACCACGGCGGCCCGGATCTCGTCGGCCAGCGGGCCCAGCCAGCGGGCGTTCTCGAGCGGCACGACTTCGCCCTCGCTGCTGCGCACCAGCACTTGGGGCAGGTCGATCGCCGGCGGCACGCGCACCGGCAGCACTTGCAGCGCAAAACGCGCGTTGCCCGAAACGGCCGCGGGTGCGGGAGCGGCCGAGGCCTGAGCGGGCACTGCCCCGGTCGTCCGCACGGCGGCATCGACGGGCGCGCTGCCGGCCGGCCGCTGAAGGGTGTAGTAGCGCGCGGGCGTCGGCGAGCTGCAGGCGGCCAAGCCCAGCAGTGCACCCAGGCCGGCGGCCATCAGGGCATGGCGGGCCAGCGGGCGGGGCAGCGTGATTTGACGGTACATGACTTGTCCTTCGTGTCGGTACGGTGGATTCAGCGGCCGGCGGCGGGGGCCCGCCCGGATCCGGTCTGGGGCGTGGGCAGGCCCGAAGCACCCCGGTCCTCGATGCCCTCGCCGCGTCCGCGCAGCAGCGATTCGGGATGTGTCTGCAGGTAATCCGAGAGCACCCGCAGCGAGCGCGCGGCCCGGTTGAGTTCCTGCAGCGTCTGGTTGGCGTTCTGCACCAGAGGGGCCTGTTCGCCTGCGGCATTGCCCAGGCCCTGCAGCGTGGCTTCGGCGCTCTGCAGGGTGCGCTGGGCTTCCTGCAGGGTCTTGCGGGCCTCGGGGGTGAGCTGGCTGTTGATGTCGGCCGTCAGGCTGTTGACGCTGCGCAGCGTGTCGCGCAGTTCCTTGCCGATGTCGCCGAACGGAACCTGCTCCAGGCTGGTGATGATGTTGGACAGGCGGCCCTGGATCTGGTCGAAATCGCCCGGCGCCGACGGCAGGCGCAACGGCAGCACGTTCACATCGACCGTGGCACGCGGCGCCTTGGGCACAAAACTCAGCGACACGTACATCTGGCCGGTCAGCAGGTTGGCGGTCTTGAGCTGTGCACGCAGGCCGTCCTCGACCAGGCGGCGCAGGAAGGAAGGCCGCTGCAGATCGGGCGGCAAGCCGTTGTCGACCGGCACGGCAGCGGCACCGCTTGCAGCGCCCGTGCCCGTCGCGGCCTGGCTGCCCTGCTGCGCGCCCTGCCCCGAAGCGACGCCGGCATCCGCACGTTCGGACTGCGCGGTGACGCGGGCGCGGTAGCGGTCGAGGTCGAGCCGGTTGGGCTGAATCTCGCCGTCGACCACGCTGATGAAGCGGCGCTTGCGCGGGTCGTAGCGCAGGCCGATGTGCTTGACGCTGCCCAGCGCGATGCCCTGGAACTCGATCGGCGCATCGACGGCCAGGCCGCGTACCGACTGCTCGAACTCGATGCGCACCGGGAAGGCGGGACCGCCGATCTCGTCGAAGGCCGAGCCTTGTTCGTCGTAGAGGCGGAAGGTGCTGTCGGCCTCGGCCGGTGCGTCCGAGCCCACGCCCGGTACATGGTCGAAGGCGATGCCGCCGGCAAGCAGGGTCGCCAGCGACTGGGTATTGAGCTGCAGGCCTTCGGCGTTCACCGACAGGTCGATGCCGCTGGCATTCCAGAACCGCGTGCTCTGGGTGACCAGCGTGTCGTTGGGGGCATCGACGAACACTTCGAGCGCCACGCGCTGACCCTGTTCCTCGAGGCGGTACGACGCCAGGCGGCCGACCTGCACCTTGCGGAAGTAGACCGGCGAACCGATGTCGAGCGAGCCCAGCGTGTTGGCATAGATCACGAACCGTTTGCCCTGCCTGTCGTTGGTGACGGCCGGCGGAACCTCGAGCCCCACGAACTCGGTGCGCAACTGTTCTTGCGTCCGGCCGGCATCGACGCCGATGTACGCGCCGGAGAGCAAGGTGCCCAGGCCCGACACGCCCCCCAGGCCCAGGCGCGGACGCACCACCCAGAAGCGGCTTTCCTCGTTGGCCAGATAGGCGGCGCTCTTGTTGATGCGGGCCTTGACCAGCACATACTCGCCGCGCGGACCGAGGTCGATGTTCTCGACCGTGCCGATCACCACCTCCTTGTACTGCACCTGCGTCTTGCCGACGGCCAGGCCCTCGGCACTGTTGAAGCGGATGGTGATCAGGGGCCCGGTGTTCATCCAGTGATGAACGACCAGAGACAAACCGACCAGCACGGCCACGATGGGCAGCAGCCAGATCACGGACACGCGGCGGCGCCGAGGCCGCACGGCAGCCTGGGGCAGTTCGGATGACGGGACCGGTTTCGGCGCTGCGTCGGTGTTGCGGGGCTCAGCCTTGTCGGGCATGGACTTCTCCTGGCTCGGTGGCCTTGTCGTTGTTCGAAGCGGACACCAGCGCGGGCTGGCCGTCCCAGATCAGGCGGGGGTCGAAACTCATCGCCGCCAGCATGGTGAAAACCACCGTCAGCCCGAAGGCGATGGCGCCAAAGCCCGCAGTCACCTGCATCAGGCCCTGGAAGTTGACCAGCGCACCCAGCAGCAGCACCACGAATACGTCGAGCATGGACCACTGGCCGATGAACTCGATGAACCGGTAGAGCTTGGCGCGTGCCTGGTGATCATGCAGCGCATCGGTGGCCGTGACCTTGCCGCGTGCGAAATCCCAGGCCCGGCCCAGGCGACCGCGCGGACGTCTGCGCGAGCCCGTTGCACCGGCCGCAGGCGCGGGACTCGTGGGCAGCGACAGTTGCGCGGGACGACCCATTGCGTCGCGGATCAGGCTGGTGCGCTGGGCCCGCCGGGCGGCCGCGAGCAGCATGAAAAGCACCACGAACTTGACGAAGGGCACGGCCACGCTGGCGATGAAGACGACCAGCGCGATGTCCCAGGCACCGCCCTCCCACAGCTCGACCACGCCGCCCATGATGGTGTGGGCGCTGGCGTCGAACAGCGAACGCGTCTGCATGATGGGCAGCAGATTGGCCGGGATGTAGAGCAGCATGCCGGTGATGAGGAAGGCCCAGGTGCGCGACAGGCTGTCGGGCTTGCGTACATGCAGCGGGCTGTCGCAGCGCAGGCAGCGGTCGAACTCCTGGGCCAGCCAATCCTGCGAACGGGCATGGCGAAGCTCGCCGGCATCGTGCACGTAACCGCAGACGTCGCAGGCCAGCAGGTGATGGCTGCGCTGACGCGACGGCAGACGTTCGGGGTTGGAGCGGGTGGCGCCGGACTCTTCGGCAAAACGCCAGAGCATGCGCGAATCCAGCCGCGACAGAATCGTCAGCAGCACGACCAAGGCGCCCATCGACCACAGGCCCACGCCGACGACGATGCTGGCCAGATCGGCGATCTTGACGATGGCCACCAGCACGCCCAGCACGAACACGGGGATCATGCTCCAGGGCCGAAACCAGCGCAGCACCCGGGTGGCCTGGTCGAAGCCGCCCGGCAGGCTGGGCCGCAACAGCATCAGCAGCAAGGCCAGCAACAGCAGGAGTTGGCCGAGCGGCAAGGCGAAGGCCGTCAGCATGGCCATCAAGGCGACGCCCCACATGCCGGGCTGCTGCCAGGTGACGCCGATGGCCTCGAGCAGCGAGGCCTGGCGGACCATGCCCTGAACCTCCATGGTGACCAGGGGGTAGACATTGGCCAAGATGAACGCGACCAGCGCCGTCAGGCACACGGCCAGCATCTCGCGCGGCCCGAGGCGTTCGTCGCGCTCCAGCGGCAGCCCGCATCGGGGGCAGGCAGCCTGCTCTCCACGCCCCAGCACGGGAACCTCGCAGATCTGGTCGCAATGCTCGCAGACGGCTAGGTGGGCATGAAGACGGGAATGTGGCATGACGCGAAGTGTAGTGGGTAGGCAACGGCCATCCGTGTAGGCCAAACCGAAAATCCGCATCGGCCATCGGCGCAAAACGACACGAACCGTGCAGGCAGAGCGCCGGACAGGGCCGAATGGTTCAGCGGCCGGGCGCATCGTATTGCACGACGCTGATCTCGCCGTCGGACTCCAGCCGCGCCAGCTTGACGCGCGACAGGTCGTCGATGCCCTCTTCGCGCAGCTTGGCCAGCAGCTCGTCGCGGGTGATGAGCTCTTTCTTCATGGTCTTGGCGAGCATGCGGCCATGCCGCACGATGACCAGAGCGGGCGGGTCGAGCAGGCGTGCGACCGTGGCCGAGTGGTAACCCAGCCAGTCGAGTGTGTAGTTCCAGAAGACCAGTGTGGAAATGGCGATGAAGCCGTCGCCCACCGATGTGTACTGGCCCTGCGCGCCGTTGCTGGCGGCTTCGGAGACCAGCAGCAGGAAAAGCAGATCGGCCATGCTCATCGAACCGACGTCTCGTCGCAGGATGAAACGGAAGATCAGCAGCAGGAACCAGTAGATCAAGGTGGCACGCAAGACGAGTTGCCACCAGGGTTGATCGAAAGCCAGCCACTCCATGAGGTACTCCTTCGGCAAGTCATCCTGCCGAGGCTCGAACGGTGTGCGGGCTGCGGGGCCGGATGCCGCAAACGCTCGGGGCCCGAGCGCGGCTGCTGCCATGTTGCCCGTTGCCGCCGGGGACGCCGTCAGCGCAGCGCCTGCGGATGTGTGGTCGATGGGCGCGACAACCGGCCCTGGGCCGATGGATCAGTGGCGCTCGAGCTTGAGCATGGCCCGCAGGATTTCGTAGCCGGCCCCGACCAGGCCCGCCGCAGAGACCACCGACGACAGCAAGCCTCCCCCTCCTCGTTCATCCAGCAGCGCCGCCAGACCCAGCAGCGCGATATAGACACTCAGTCGAAAAAACCGCATGACTGCGCCTCTTGTTCAGTTGTAAAAATGCATCAATTGCGAATGCACCAGCTAAGAAGACGCATTCAGAGGAAAAGTTCCTTGACTTTTTCTGCCGCGAGAAGTGTGCACTGCGTCATGCACCAGCTTGTCGCTGCGGTGCACCGCCGAATCGCCAAGGTGGTGCGTGGCACGGGGCCCCTGCAATTGGCCGTACAGTGCGTTTTAGAGAAAACAATAGCAGAAAGAACAAAGAAAATAATGCTCTGAAGCCATATCGATCGACTGCCATGCGAATTTTTACGACAGTGGCATAGCGCTTGCTTATCTTGTATCCAAGATTGGATTAAAGATGGTCGACATGATGGACACCCCTGTTTTCACTCATTCCGAAACCGCCGCAACTGAAACCGGCAAGCCGGCACACGCCTGGATCACCCGTTTGCCCGAGGGCTTGCGCACGGCAGAACAAGGCCGGCTGGCCGGGCTCACGTTTGCAGCCAAGGACAACATCGATGTCGCCGGCGTGCCCACCACCGTGGCCTGCGCGGCGTTCGCTTATGTGCCCGACCGCCATGCCGCAGTGGTCGCACGCCTGCTCGACGCCGGCGCCACCCTGCTGGGCAAGACCAATCTCGATCAGTTCGCCTGCGGCCTCAACGGCACGCGCTCGCCCTATGGCGCCGTACCCAACAGCTTCGACAGCCGGTATGTGAGCGGCGGCTCGAGCTCGGGCTCGGCCTATGCCGTGGCCGCCGGCGAAGTCGATTTCGCGCTGGGCACGGACACGGCCGGATCGGGCCGCGTGCCGGCGGGACTGAACAACATCGTCGGACTCAAGCCCAGCAAGGGCCTGATTTCGGCCCGCGGCGTGCAGCCGGCTGCCCGCAGTGTGGATTGCGTCTCCATCCTGGCCCCCACGGTGGCACGGGCCGTCGAGGTGCTCGAAGCGACGCTGGGCCACGATGCGGCCGATCCGTATTCGCGTGAGCTGGCCCTGCACACCACGCCATTGCCCGCGGCTTTCCGCTTCGGCGTGCCGGCCCAGCCGGAGTTCTATGGCGACGCGCTGGCCGCCGCCGCTTTCGAGCAAGCGGTACAGGGCCTGCGTGCGCAGGGCGGCGTGGCGGTTGCGGTGGACTTTGCCCCGCTGACCGCAGCGGCCAGCCTGCTCTACGACAGCGCACTGGTCGCCGAGCGCTACGAAGCCGTGCGCGATTTCTTCGACGCCCAGGCCGACCAGGTCATCGAGCCCGTTCGCTCGATTCTGCAGGCCGGCACCCGCTACAGCGCAGCCGATGTGTATGCGGCGCAGCACCGGCTTCAAGCCCTCGCCCAGCAGGCGCAGGCGATCTGGCCGGGCATCGACGTGCTCTGCGTGCCCACGGCACCGACGCATTGCACCCTCGAGGCCATGCGCGCCGATCCGGTCGCCCGCAACCGCGAACTGGGCTGCTACACCAACTTCGTCAACCTGCTGGACTACGCGGCCCTGTCGGTTCCCGCATCCATTCGCCCGGACGGCCTGCCTTTCGGCATCACGCTGATCGGTCCCTGCGGCAGCGACTGGCAACTGGCCGAGCTGGGCCAGCGCTTTCACCATGCCACCGGCCTGACCCAGGGTGCGACGGGCCGGCCGCTGCCGCCCGCGCGTCCCATCGCCGCTCTGCAGCCGCGACCCGGCACCCACTTGGCACTGGCGGTGGTCGGTGCGCACCTCAGCGGCCTGCCGCTCAACGGCCAACTGATCGAACGCGGGGCCGTGCTCGAGACGCAGACGGCGACAGCCCCCCGCTACCGCTTGCATGCCCTGCCCGGCACCACGCCGCCCAAGCCGGGTCTCGGCCGCGTGGCCCCCGGCGAATCGGGCAGCGCCATTGCCGTCGAGGTCTGGCAGATGCCGCTCGCGGCGGTCGGCAGTTTTCTGGCCCTGATTCCTCAGCCGCTGGGTCTGGGCAGCATCGAGCTGGCCGATGGCCGCTGGGTCCACGGCTTTGTCTGCGAAGGCCACGCCCTGGCGCAGGCGCCCGACATCAGCCGGCATGGCGGCTGGCGCGCCTATCTGGCCAGCCTCGCCTGATCCGCTCCGCACGCTGCACCTCGAATCGTTTCCCCGTTTTTTCAAACCCAACCCCTTGTTCCCACCCCGTTTCATCAGGAGAGTCCCATGACCCGTGAATCGACACCGTCCCCTCTGCGCACCAGCCGCCGTACCCTGCTCAAGGGCGCAGCCGCCTCGATCGGCGCACTGGCCGCACCTGCGCTGGTCCGCGCCCAGGGCACCCCCAAGATCCGCGTCGGTTTCTGGCCGGTCGCCGCCGGCCTGCCGTTCTTCGCCGCCGTGGAGCGCGGCTTTTTCCGCGACGCCAACCTCGATGTCGAGCCCCTGAAGTTCGCCGGCGCACAACAGGTGATGGAAGCGATGCTCGCCGGCCGCAGCGAAGGCAGTGCCAACGGAACCGGTGCGGCCAACCTGGCGATCGGCGAGATCGCCCAGCCCGGACTGTTCAAGATCTTCTGCACCAACCCCAGCAATGCACGCGATGTGCTGGAAGAGTTTCTGGTGGCCAAGGACAGCCCCATCAAGAGCGTGGCCGAGCTGAGCGGCAAGAAGGTCGCCAGCGGCCCCGGCATCCAGAACGTGACCCTGGCCAAGACCATGCTCGAGCGTGCAGGCGCCAAGGGCGCGACCGTGGTGGAGCTGCCCATCGGCCAGCACGTGGCGGCCATCGCCACGGGCCAGATCGACGCCTGCTACACCCTCGAACCCACCGGCACCGTGGGGCGGCTCAACGGCACGGCCCGTGTGCTCGAAGCCGGTGTGGTGGCGCATTACATCCTGGGCGATCCGATGGCGCCGTGGCATGGCGGTGCAGCCAGCCTGACCTCGGAGTTCATCCAGAAGAACCCGCAGGTGGCCGCCCAGTTCATCGCGGCCTATCGTCGGGGCGTGCAGTTCGTGCGCGAGCAGCCCGAGCAGGCCCGCCAGTACATGAAGGGCTACACCGCCATCGAAGGCGCACTGACCAACGAAGTGCCGCTGGCCGCCTACATGCTGCACGACGAGTTCAAGCCCAGCGACGTCGCGTACTTCCAGAAGTTCTACGACCTGTTCACCGAAAAAGGCATCTTCTCGCGCAAGGTCGATGTCGGCTCGCTGCTCTACACCGCCAAGGCCTGATCATGGACAAAGCCAACGATACGCCGGGGTCGGCAACGCTGACCTCCTCGATGCCCGCTGCGGGCTGGCAACCGCCCGCATCGGCCGATGCAGGCCCGGCCCGAACGCCGTGGCATGTGCGCCTGCTGCCGGCCGTCGGCCCCCTCGTGCTCTTCGTCATCTGGGATATCGTGGTGCGTGCCGGCTGGATCAAGGCGATCCTGCTGCCCAGCCCGGCCGATACCCTGGTCGCCCTGGTGACCGGGCTGGCCGGCGGCGTGCTCATGATCGACTTCCTGGTCACCGTGCAGCGCACGCTGCAGGCATTCGCCATCGCGGCGATCGTCGGCGTGCCGCTGGGCGTGTTGCTGGGCAGCAATGAAAAGGCCTACCGCAGTGTCGAGTTCCTCATCGACTTCTTCCGCTCGACGCCGTCGTCCGCGCTGATCCCGCTGTTCCTGCTGATCTTCGGTGTCTCGGACATCAACAAAGTGGCCATCGCCGCCTTCGGTGCGTTTCTGATCGTCATCTTCAACAGTGCCTACGGCGTCATCAACGCCCGCAAGCAGCGGGTGATGGCGGCCAAGGTGATGGGGGCTTCGCGCTGGCGCATTTTCAAGGACGTGCTGCTGTGGGAAAGCCTGCAGCCCAGCTTCGTGGGACTGCGCTCGGCGGTCTCGATGGCGCTGGTGATCGTGATCGTGGCCGAGATGTTCATCGGCTCGGAGAACGGCCTGGGCCACGCCATCATCGACGCCCAGCAGGTGCTCAACGTCAAGACCATGTACGCCGCCATCCTGTCGGCCGGCGCACTGGGCTACGCCCTCAACATCGTGTTCCTCATGCTCGAGCGCCGCATCGTGCATTGGAGCGGGAGATAAGCCTCATGCAAACCGTCCTCAACGCACCGGCCTACGCCGAGGTCCCCCAGCCGCGCTTCCAGCCCGGCCCGGCGGGCACGCACATCACCATCCGCGGCCTGACCAAGTACTTTGCCGGCTGGCCGCTCTACGACAACTTCGACCTCGACATCCCGAAGGGCAAGATCGTGTCGGTGTTCGGACCCAACGGCTGCGGCAAGAGCACGCTGATCAACATGATCGCCGGGCTGGTGCCGATCGACCGGGGCGAGATCCTGTTCGACGGCAAGTCGCTGAAGGACACCAAGATCGGCTACGTGTTCCAGAACTACCGCGAAGCGCTGTTCCCCTGGATGCGGACCATCGACAACATTGCCTACCCCCTGTTGCTGGAGGGCAAGAGCAAGGCCGAAGTGGATCGGCGCATGGAAGAGCTGGTCGCCTCGTTCGACGTCAAGTTCGACCTCAACCGTTATCCCTACGAGCTGTCGGGCGGCCAGCAGCAGACGGCATCGATCATGCGTGCACTGGCCCCCAAGCCCGAAGTGCTGTTCCTCGACGAACCGTTCTCGGCGCTGGATTTCGAGATGACGCTGTTCATCCGTGAAAAGCTGCAGGAAGTGTTCATGCAGACCGGCACCACCATGCTGCTGGTCTCGCACGACCTGGAAGAAGCCGTGTACCTGGCCGACCAGATCCTGCTGCTGACCAAGCGCCCGACCCGCGTGGCCGAGATCCTCGACTACGCCGATGCGCGTCCGCGCACCATCGAGACGCTCACCCAGCCCAGCTTCGTGGCCGCCAAGAAGCTGAGCCTGGAGATCTTCCAGCGCGAGGTGCGGCGATGAGCGGCATCGAACACACGATGCAGGCCTACGTGCATGCCAGCGCGGCGCTGCTCGAACTGCCGCTGGCCGAGGGCCAGGCCGAACGGGTATCCGCCCATCTGCAGCGCACCGCGGCCATGGCAGGCCGTCTGCAGGCCTACGCCTTGGCACCGCACGACGAACCGGCACAGGTCTACTGCCCTGCACCCTTCCCTGCGCTGCCCGCAGCCCCTTCTTCACCCGGAACACCGTCATGACCACGGCCCCCACCGACACGCTGAGCCGGCTGGACGCCGTGCAGACCGGCCGGATGCGCGCCCGCGACTGGCTCGAGGACAGCCTGGCGCGCATCGACGCCACCGACGGACGGGTGAACGCCTTCACCCTGCGCACCACCGAGCGCGCCCGGCTCGAGGCCGATGCGATCGACACGCGCCGGCGCGCAGGCGAAGCGCTGCCGCCCCTGGCCGGGCTGCCGTATGCCGTGAAGAACCTGTTCGACATCGAAGGCGAAGTCACCCTGGCGGGTGCCCAGGTGAACCAGGGCCAGGCGCCGGCCGGGGCGGATGCCGTGCTGGTCCAGCAGTTGCGGGCATCGGGCGCCGTGCTGACGGGCGGCCTCAACATGGACGAGTACGCCTACGGCTTCACCACCGAGAACAGTCACTTCGGCCCGACCCGCAACCCGCATGACCTGACGCGCATCGCCGGCGGTTCGTCGGGCGGCTCGGGTGCGGCCGTGGCGGCTGGACAGGTGCCGGCCGCACTGGGCTCGGACACCAACGGCTCGATCCGTGTGCCGGCCTCGCTGTGCGGCGTGTGGGGGCTCAAGCCCACATTCGGCCGCCTGTCGCGGCGTGGCAGCTACCCCTTCGTCCACAACCTCGACCATCTGGGCCCGATCGCCGATTCGGCCGGTCTGCTGGCGCGCGTCTACGATGCCTTGCAGACCCCGGACACGCAAGACCCTGGCTGTCATGCCCAGGCCGTACAGCCGGTGAGCGGTGAACTGGCGCAGGGCATGGCCGGGCTGCGCGTCGGCGTCCTGGGCGGCTACTTCGATCGCCATGCCACGGCAGCCGCCCGAGAGGCGGCCCAGAGCGCGGCCCGTGTGCTGGGCGCGACCGACGTCGTGCAATGGCCCAGCGCAGAGGAAGCCCGTGCTGCGGCGTTCATCCTCACCGCAGCCGAAGGCGGCAGTCTTCACCTGCCCGATCTGCGCAGCCGTGCGGCCGAGTTCGAGCCGCTGTCGGTCGACCGCTTCATCGCCGGCGCCCTGCAGCCGGCCCACTGGCTGCTGCTGGCCCAGCGGTTTCGGCGCATCTACCGCGCACAGGTGCAAGCGCTGTTTGCTCAGTGGGATGTGCTGATCGCGCCGGCCACCCCCGTGCCCGCCACCCCGATCGGCACCGAGTGGCTGGAACTCGACGGTGCACGGGTGCCGTGCCGGGCCAGCATGGGCCTGCTGACCCAGCCCATCTCGTTTGCCGGCTGCCCCGTGGTGGCCGCGCCGCTCTGGCCCGAGAGCGCTCGAGGCCTGCCGATGGGTGTCCAGCTCATCGGCGCACCGTGGCGCGAAGACCTGACCCTGCGGGCCGCCCATGTGCTCGAGGCCAGCGGCGTGGCAGCCGTGCGCCCCGCAGCGCTCTGAGCGCGGTTCCCGCTCACGCCTGCCGGCTTCCTCGACCTCCATTCAACCGATCCGTTCACCCGATCACAACCTCACCGACTCATGGATATCAATCTCCCCGACGTTCTGGCCGAAGTCCAGGCGCACTGCGACCGTTATGAAAAAGCCCTGACCGGCAACGACGTGGCCGAACTCGACACGCTGTTCTGGAACAGCCCGCACACCCTGCGCTACGGCGCCACGGAAAACCTGTACGGCTACGACGAGATCCAGGCCTTCCGCGCTTCGCGCCCGTCGCAGGGCCTCGAGCGCAACGTGGTGCGTCACGTGATCACGACCTACGGCCGCGACATGGCCACCAGCAACCTCGAGTTCGAACGCAACGGCGGCGCGGTGCGTGGCCGCCAAAGCCAGACCTGGATGCGGACGCCCGAGGGCTGGCGCGTCGTGGCGGCTCACGTCAGCCCGCTCAAATGACGGACGGGCCATCTCGCCAAGCCCCGCTTTCTGCCGTGCAGAGGTCGCTTTTCACGCTAGGATGGCCATCGTGAGCCTCGATCTTCCCCTGACGCCCGGCGTCGACGCCCTGGGCACTGCCCACGACACGCGCCAGTCGCGTGCCGAGGATGTCTATGGCCTGCTCAAGCAGGACATCGCCGATTTCCGCCTGATTCCCGGCGATCGTTTTACCGAGACGGCGATCTGCGATCGCCTGGGCGTGTCGCGCACCCCGGTGCGCCAGGCGCTCTACCGCCTGCAGCAAGAGGGGTTTGTCGAGGTGCTGTTCCGCGCCGGGTGGCGGGTGCTGCCCATCGACTTCCAGAAGTTCGAGCAGTTGTACGACCTGCGCAAGGTGCTCGAGACCGAAGCCGTGCGCCGCCTCTGCAGCGAGCCGCATCTGCTGGGCGAATCCGAGTACCAGTCCCTGGCCGATGTATGGCTGCAGCCCGCCGATCTGCGCAGCCACGACGCCGTCGCGGTCGGCAGCCTCGACGAGGCGTTCCACTGCGCGCTGGTCGCGGCCACGGGCAATGCGGAAATGGCCCGCGTGCATCGCGACGTCACCGAACGCATCCGCATCATCCGCCGGCTCGATTTCACCTGGGCCGCGCGCATCAATGCCACCTACGACGAGCATGCGCTGATCCTGCGCGCCATCCGGGCCCGCCGCGCGGACGAGGCCGTCCGTCTGCTCGGCGCCCATATCGATGCCAGCCAGACCGAGGTCCGCAAGATCACCCTGCACCAGATCTACATGGCGCAGACCGCAAGCCTGCAGAGCCCGGCCGCACCGCGCTGAACGGTCAGGCCTGGCTCATCAAGCTTGGCGAAACCAGATCGAAACGGGGAAATCCGGTGCGAGATCCAGGGTAGCCTCGGCCGAACCGGTCACCCGGTGCCAACCCTGCCTGGACCACCCGGCCGGCAGCACGAGTTGTGTATCGCCCCATTCGAGCACCGGCCAATCGGCAGAGCCGGGAGCCAGCAAGCGGGATGCCCGCAGCGGGACGGCCACCAGCAGCGCCTGATCGCCGTGCTGGCGGGCAAATGCAAACACATGCGCCGCCTGCGCACCGCTGGCCTGCAACGGCAGATAACTGCCGTGCGCGAACAGATCGGCGTGCGCCTTCCTGAGCTGCAGGACGTCCTCGATCAAGCGCTGCTTGACCTGGCCTTCTCGCCACCGCCGGCGCAGCTCGTCGCCGGTCCAGGTCGCCACCTCGTCGAGGCGCCGGGATGCGAAGTCCACGGCGCGCCGGTTGTCCGGGTCCATGAGACTGAAATCCCAGCGTTCGTTGCCCTGGTAGAGATCCGGCACGCCCGGCACGCAGAGCTTGAGGGCCGTTTGGCTCAAGCTGTTGAGCAGGCCGGGCTTTTCCAGCCGCTCGCGCACGAAGGCGTGGATGCGCCCCAGCAGGCCGCCGTGCGCCCCCGGATCGAGCAGGCGGTCGAGATACGCTTCGCAACGGGCCTCGTAATCGACATCGGGCTCGAACCAGCTCGAGGCCTGCTTGCCTTCGCGCAGCGACTTGAGCTGCCAGGCTTTCAGGCGCTGGCCGTAATCGCGCAAGCCTTCGCGGTCGTCGGGGGCCAGGGTGGGCGGCCAGTGGCCGACCACGGTCTGCAGCAGGACATAGGCGTGCTCGGCCCGCGGGGCATCGTCACGGCCTGCAGCGGCGGCTTCGAGCCACGAGACGGCGGCAGCCGTCCACTCGGGAGCCAGCTCGCTGAGCGCGGCGATGCGTGCGCGCGCGTCCTCGCCTCGTTTGTGATCGTGGGTGCCGGTTGCCAGCAGGCTGCGCGGCAAGGTGCGGGCGCGCTCGATCCACAAGGCCTGTGCGGCGTGCGGAGACAGAGAAAACGCATCGGGCTCGGATCCCACTTCGTTGCGCGACAGCAGGCGACCGTAACGGAAGAACGCCGTGTCCTCGACCGACTTGGCGGCCAACGGGGCGGTGAGCTGCTGGAAACGGCGCGTCACATGCAGCCGATCGCGGCAGCGGGCGCCGGTGTGCTGCCCTGCGGGCATGCGCCCCAGGGCATCGCGGATGGCTCCCAGCAACTGCCGGTCGCCGGCCTGCAGCCGGGTGGCGGCCGCGCCGGCGGCATGCGCCATCACCGCCTGGTCGGTGGGCGAGAGCCCATTGGCGTCGACATAGGTCCGATAAACCGCCACATGCAGAAGCAGCTCGCGCAGCACACGCCGAACCGCCGGCAGGGCCCAGTCGCCGCCGCCAGACCTTCGGGCGTCGTCGCGCAGGATCGCCTGAAGGCCCCGTGCGATCGCTTCGGCCTCGCCGGCAAAATGCAGGTCGATCAACTGCCCGCGCGCCTCGTGCACGTGGTTCGCGAAACGGCTGGGCGAAGCACCGATGTGCTGCCAGGCCTGCAGCAGCGGCTGTTCACCGGCCGGGTCGTGCAGCAGCGCACCGACCTGGTCCATGAAATCGTACCCGGTGGTGCCGTCCACCGGCCAGCGCGGATCGAGTGTTTCATCGGCAGCCAGGATCTTCTCGACCCAGATCAAGGGCGGCTGCCCGCGCAGGGCCTCGGGCCGCTGCGGCTGCAACTGGGCGAGCCGGGTCCGCAACTGGTGGAGATATGCAGCCGGGTCGGCCAATCCATCGATGTGGTCGATGCGCAATCCGTCGACCAGGCCTTCGGCGTACAGGCGAAACGGCAACCGGTGAGTGGCTTCGAACACCTCGGGCCGCTCGACACGCAAGCCCGCCAGATCGGTGATCTCGAAAAAACGCCGCCAGTTGATGGCCTCGGCTGCCGTGCGCCACCAGGCGAGCCGGTAATGCTGGTGCTCGAGCAGTTGCGACAGCCGTGTATGGGCGCCCGCCCCGCCGCCCTTCTCATCCGGCCCGAAGGCGGCCAAGACCGAGCCGATCTCGTCCCGGCCCGCCGGCGTACCCCAGGCCTGTTTCAGGCATTCGTCCATCAGTTCCCAGCGCTCGGGCTGCGGTGCATCGCCACCTCCGCAGGCCTCCACCAGCCCCGGCAACAGGGGGCCACGCGAGGCCTCGGGCAGCGCCTGCAGCAGCACGGCATACGAGGGCGGTGTCACGGGGAAACGGGCGGCGTGGTAGGCCACCTCGAACCGGCCTGCGTCGCCATCGAATGCCAGCCGCACATGCCCGGCCGAGAGCTCGTCGTGCAGATGGCCACCCAGGAAAGGCGCCAGCAAGCGCTGGTCGAGTTCGGTGTCCGTCTGGTCCCAGTCGATATCGAAGTAGTCGGCATAACGACTGCGCCGCCCCCATCTCAGCACATCCTGCCACCACGGATTCTCGGGGCCGGTGGCCATGTGATTGGGCACGATGTCGAGGATCAGCCCCATGCCGGCCGCACGCAGGGCCGATACCAGCCGGCGCAGAGCCGCCTCGCCCCCCAGGGCGGGACTCACGATGTCGTAGTCGATGGTGTCGTAGCCATGCGTGGAGCCGCTTCGCGCCTGCGTCAGGGGCGATGCGTAGAGGTGGCTGACACCCAGCCTGGCGTAGTAGTCGACCAGGGGCAAGGCATCGTCGAGCGTGAACTGCTCGTGAAACTGCAGACGCACGGTGGCACGCGGGGCGGTCATGTCGAGGTCTTTCCGGCAGGTGGCGTATCGGGGTGGCGCAGCGCGGCCATGCGTCGCGCCACGGCGGGCTGGCTGAACACCGCATGCGATTCGCAAGGCAGGCGCTGCAGCCAATTGGGGTGGGTGCCCACGGTTCCCGGCAGATTGGGCTGATCGCGCAAGGCCAGCACGTCTTCCATGGATACGATGACCAACGGAGCAGGCGTCGCGGCCAGCCAGGCCAGGATCTCGGCGATGGGCGGCTGATTGAAAGGCGGCAGCGGCGTGCGGGCAAAGCCGCCGTCGGTCAGGGCCTGCCACAGCAGGCGCCTGTCGTTTTCCCTCTTGCGCCGCTGCACGGCAACGTCGGCATCGGCCAGCAGATCGGAGGCCGCACGCGCCCCGATGTCGTGCCCCGACCACCAGCCCGCGATGGTGGGCAAATCGTGGGTGGTGCTCATCGCCGCCGACTGAGGGCTCCAGTCCTGCGGCGGCAGCCAGCGGCCATCGTCGCCCTGCGTGAACCACAGCACGCTCATGCCGAGCATGCCGGCCTCGGCCGTGCGCCGGTCGAAATCCTCGGCGACGGTGCCCAGGTTCTCGCCGATCACCACGGCATCGTGCCGCCAGGCCTCGAGCGACAGCAGATTGAGCATGTCGTCGAAGGGGTAGTCCTGATAGGTGCCCTGGGTGGGCGATGCACCGTCGGGCACCAGCCACAGGCGCTGCAGGCCCATGGCATGGTCCACCCGAATGCCGCCGGCATGCCGGAACGACGCCCGCAGCATCTCGATGTACGCGGCGTAACCGCCCGACCTGAGTGCACGCGGAGAAAACGCGGTCAGACCCCAGCTCTGCCCCTGCGGATTGAAGAGATCGGGCGGCGCACCGGGTGACAGTTGCCGCAGCATCACATCCTGCCGGCTCCAGGCGTGGGCCCCGCACGGGTCCGTGCCGACCGCCAGATCGGCGATCAGGCCGACGGCCATTCCGGCCGCACGCGCCCGGCCCTGTGCACGTTCGAGTCCGCGATCGGCCAACCACTGCAGAAACAGATGGAATCGCAACGCATGCGGCTGCGAGGCGGCCATCTCTCTCACGGCCTCGCTCTCGGGATCCTGCCACTCACGCGGCCAATCCTGCCACCGGGCTGCGGCGCGGTCGCTGTGGCCCATCTGGTAAGCCTGCAGCATCTCGAAACAGGCGTGCCGCCACAGCGCTTCGCCGCCGTGCTCAATGAAGCGGGCGAACGCTTCGCGCAGCGCTTCATGACGGTCGAGCGGCGAGCCCTCGGATCCGGTGCTTTCGAATCGCTCGAACAAGGCCCGCAACACGGCCAGCTTGAGCCGTGCGGCTTCGGGCCAATCGATACGCGGGCTCTTGCAGGTGCTGCGGAAAAGCTCGCCCAGACCCTGCTCCTGCACCAGCTCGGTCACGACCTCGGTGCCGAACAGCTCGGCCGGATCGATCAGCCAGGCGTTGAGGAACAGCCGGCTGGACGGTGCATACGGACTGTAGCGATCCGGATAGGCTGAAAAGCCCGCGTGTACGGGGCTGATGGCCAGTGCCGCAGCGCCCTCAGCTGCGGCCTGTTCCGCCAGCACGGCGAGTGCCGAGTAGTCGCCGACGACGTCGAGGGCATCGCCATTCGGCTCGCGCGGTGCCCGCAGGCTGTACACCTGCACGCCCAAGGCCCAGGGGGTTCGACCGGTGACCGGATCGGCCGGCGGGCAAGCCGGCATGCGCGGCGGCGCCACGGCCAGCACCACCTGCCGGCCGGCGATGTCGAGCCGGTGGTAGCCCGGCTGCGCGGGCGCATCCAGCGACCATCGGCCATCGCGGGTGCGCCAAGCCTGCCCGGTGTGGGTCTGGCCACCTTCGCACTCCACACGGTAGTCCAGCGTATCGATGGCCTCGGACCAGTCGAAGAACACCAGCCCGCCGGCTCGGGCACTCAGCAAGGGCGGCAGCCGGAGCTGTTCGGCCTTCAGCTCGTCCAGGCTCTGACGTGCCTGTTCGGGAGTCGCGCAAGCAAGCCCCTGTGCCGTCAGCACCGTGCGCAGCGTGTCCGGCTCGACGGCATGCTCGACCTGGTCGCCATCGGTCCAGTGCGCATGCACGCCGGCTGCATCGGCCAGCGCAAGCAGATCGGCATTGGCCGTGGCGGCTTCATCGGTGGGTTGTTCAGGGATCAAGATGTGGCCTCCTCCATCAGCCAGACACGAATGCTGAAAGGGGGCGAGACGCCTTGATCGTGAGACGCCTGCACCCAGGGCGCACCCCCGCGTTCGGCCCACAGCAGGCGGACGCGTGCCGGATCGAACGACGGCACTTCGGCCCCCTCGGCCCCGAGGTTGATGTCCATGCGCAAGACCACGCCATCGCCCAACCGCCAGCGGGCTGTCACCGCGGCTTCGCCTACGGCCTGGGCGCCCAGCGCACGTGCGCCGGGCAGCCGAGGCGAGATCTCTTGCGCGCGCACCTGCAGCAACTGCTTGTACAAGGCTTGCCAGGCGACGCCGTCGGCGTCCACGGGCGCTTGGGGCGGCACACTCGACTCGAAGGTCGACGCGGCATTCGGATCGGGAATGCGCGCCCGCTGCTCGGGATCGGAAAAAGCCGCGAAATGTGCGAATTCGCCGCGGCGGCCTTCCCGCACGGCGTCGGCCAATTCGTCCCGGTGATCGGTGAAGAACAGGAAAGGCGTGCGCGCCCCGACTTCCTCGCCCATGAACAGCAACGGAATCTGCGGGCAGAGCAGTTGCAGGCCCACGGCGACACGAAGGGCCCGGGCATCGGCCAAGCGCACAAGCCGCTCGCCCAATGCCCGATTGCCGACCTGATCGTGGTTCTGCAGAAACAGCACGAATGCCGTGGGCGGCAGATGGGCGCTGGGCTCGCCGCGGGATTTGCCTTTCTTGTGCAGCGACGGCTGGCCCTGGTAGACAAAACCTTCGCCGAGACAGGTGGCCAGCAACCGAGCGGGCTGCTCGCGGTAATCCTCGTAATAACCTTCGGTTTCCCCGGTGAGCAACCGGTGCAGCACGTTGTGGCCGTCGTCGTTCCACTGCGCGCTGTAGCCCTCGCTCAGGCGATGCGCGGCATTGAGTTCGTTCTCGAGCACCAGATGGATAAGGCGGCTGCGATCCACACGGCTGTACAGGTACGCGGGCAACTCGTCGAGCCAGTCGGGCGAGGTGATGGCATGGACCGCATCGAGCCGCAGACCATCGAAGCGAAACTCGCTCAGCCAATACAAGGCGTTCTCGGCGAAGAATCGCCGCACCGGGGGTTGCCGGAAATCGATGGCAGCCCCCCACGGGGTCGACACGTCGTCGCGGAAAAACGGCGCGGCATACCGAGGCAGGAAATTGCCATCGGGACCGAAGTGGTTGTAGACCACGTCCAGCATCACCGCCATGCCCAGTCCGTGCGCGGTATCGACCAGCGCTTTCAGTTCGTCGGGCGTGCCGTAGCGGGCGTCGGGTGCGTAGGGCAGGACGCCGTCGTAACCCCAGTTCCGACGGCCCGGAAAATCGTTCAGCGGCATCAGCTCGATCGCGGTGATGCCCAACGCGGCCAGGGCCGGCAGTCTTCGAGCGGCGGCCACGAAGCCGCCGGCCAGGCCCACATGCATCTCGTAGAGCACCGTTTCGTGCCACGGCCTGCCGCGCCATTCAGGGTGTTGCCAGGCATAGGTCGAAGGGTCGTCGGTGACGATGCTGGCGCCGTGTACGTCGCCGTCCTGGGCGCGCGAGGCCGGATCGGGCACGGCCAGGCCATCGGGCAGTACATAACGGTAGCGCGTACCGACCGCGCAGGGCAGCTCGAGCGCATACCACCCATCCGCCTGCGGCTCCATGGGCCGGGGCGGCGCGCCATCGAGTTCCAGTCCGACCGCATCGACACTGGGCGCCCACAGCCGAAAAAGCACGACGCCGGGCCGCACGACCTGGGCACCAAAAACCGCGTCCGGGCGGCTGGCGGAAGAAACAGCGGAATCAGGCCGGGTCATGGGGAGAGTGCTCCGTAAGGTCAGGACCATGGGAAGAGGCCGCAGGCTGCGAAGGGGCGTCCTGGGAGGCGACGCGACCGGCCAGCAAGACGACCGAGCGCCCTTCCACGTCCACGGCCTGCCCGGGTGCAAGCTCGTGCGCCTGCTCGCCGGGACGGCCGCTGTCCAGCAGCAGGCGCCAATCCAGCGCGGGTTGCGGCAAATGAAAGAGCTGGCTGTGTTCGCAACCATTGATCAGCAGCAAGGTGATGTCCAGGCCGCCGTGGGTGTCGTGCGCCACGCGCCGCAGGCCCAGCGTGCGGCTGTCCGCGTCCTGCCAGGCCCCGTCGGATTTGGGCTGGCCATCGGTATCGAACCAGGCGAGTGCCTGCAGGCCATGGCCCATGTCTTCTTCTTGCACGAGGTAGTTGCGCGACCGCAGGCTGGGGTGCCAGCGGCGCGCTGCGGTCAGGCGCCCGACGAACCCGGCCAGGGCCGAACCGGCGGGCGATCGCATCTGCTGCCAGTCCAGATAGGACAGCTCGTTGTCCTGGCAATAGGCATTGTTGCTGCCGTGCTGGCTGTTGCCGAACTCGTCGCCCGCCAGCAGCATGGGCGTGCCTTGCGACAGCATCAGCGTGGCCAGCATCGCGCGCTTGACGCGCTCGCGCAGAGACACGATGCCCTCGTCGTCGGTCGGTCCCTCGACACCCCAGTTGTTGCTGAGGTTCTCGTTGTGGCCGTCGCGATTGCCCTCGCCGTTGGCTTCGTTGTGCTTGTGGTTATAGCTCACCAGATCCTGCAAGGTGAACCCGTCGTGCGCGGCCAGGAAGTTGATGCTGGCCCAGGGCTTGCGGTGGCGTTTGTTGAACAGATCGCCGCTGCCGGTAAGGCGTGCCCCCAGTTCGCGCAACTGATGGCCGTCGCCGCGCCAGAAGCGCCGCGTGCCGTCGCGGAACTTATCGTTCCACTCACCGAATCCGGGCGGATGGTTGCCGACCTGATAACCGCCCGGCCCCACGTCCCAGGGCTCTGAAATCAGCTTGAGGGTGGAGAGCTGCGGATCCTGCCGGATGGCATCGAAGAAGCCGGAGCCGGGATTGAAGCCGGTGCCCTCGCGTCCCAGCGTCACCCCGAGGTCGAAGCGGAATCCGTCGATCTGATAGGCGTGGGCCCAATAGCGCAGCGAATCCATCACCATCTGCAGCACCCGGGGGTGCGACAGATTGACCGTGTTGCCGCAGCCCGTTTCGTCGATGTAATACCGCTCGTTGCCCGGCACCAGCCGGTAGTAGCTGGCGTTGTCCAGGCCCCGCCACGACAGCGTGGGCCCCAGATGGTTGCCCTCGCAGGTGTGGTTGTAGACGACATCGAGAAACACCTCGATGCCGGCCGCATGCAGCCGCCGGATCGCCATGCGCATTTCCTTGATCTCGCCGGTCGAGAGATACGAAGGCTCGGGAGCGAAGTACGACAGCGTGCTGTAGCCCCAGTAATTGCGCAGCCCGCGCTGCAGCAGGAACTGGTCTTGTGCGAACGCGTGCACCGGCAACAGCTCGATGGCGGTCACGCCCAGGCGCTGCAGATGTTCGATGAAGTAGGGATCGGCCAGCGCCGCGAAGGTGCCGCGCGCATCGCCCCGCACGTCGTCGCGCTGGGCCGAGACGCCGCGCACATGGGTCTCGTAGATCACCGTGTCGGCAAAGTCGGTTTCGGGCCGCCGGCTGCTGCCCCAGTTGAAGTTGTCCTCCACCACCACCGATTTGGGCATCGCCGGCGCGCTGTCGCGGCGGTCCAGGCTCAGGTCGGCCTGCCGATGGCCGATGCGATAACCGAACAGCGCATCCGTCCAGCGCAACTGGCCCAGCATCTTCTTGCCGTACGGATCGAGCAGCAGCTTGTGGGGATTGAAGCGGTGGCCGTTCTCGGGCTCGTACGGACCGTGGGCGCGGTAGCCGTAGACCAGGCCGGCCTGCGCGTCGGGCAGGTAGCCGTGCCACACCTCGTCGGTGCACTCCGGCAAGGTGAAGCGGGCGATCTCCTTGCGGCCGGCGGCATCGAAAATGCACAGGTCGATGCGGGTGGCGTTGGCCGAGAACACCGCAAAATTCACGCCCAGGCCGTCCGATGTGGCGCCCAGCGGATAAGGCTTGCCCGTGGCCAGCCGGTCGGGAAACGGCTTCGACATGGCTGCTGTTCCTTTGCATCGAGGCGATTCTTGTGCCGAATCCAGGCTCCCCCCTGAAGCGCCCGGATCCGGAGACGGTGGACCGGCCGGAGCTCGACCACCGTCCAAACTGGTCAGAGTATGCAGAGGCCTTCGTGCACGCTCTGTAGGCCAACAGCCGTGTCGGGCTGTCTGACCGCGACGCTATTTCACGTTGTGCAGACGCGCCAGCCGGCCCGCACGTCCGCAGCATAGTCCATGCAGGGCCGATCGAGGGGCGAACACGTTCCAGAACCAGCCCGCACCGGGCGTCAGGGTGGCAGGCCCAGCGGCCGGCACGCTCGGCGGTAATCAAAAAGACTTCGGGCGGGCGCGTGCGCTCCCTCGTCGAAAAAGAATGGCCGTCGACTGCATCCACCCGCCGGCGGCCTGCGTACAAGGTTCTGAAACCCTCGGCTCCTCGATGGCGGCCTTCAGGTTTCGCACTTCGGATGCCGGTGATCTTGTCCGCGCAGGCGGCCACCGGCATGCGGTTTTGAGGCAACGGCCGTCGCGGCCCGGTCCCGATCGGCTGCGCGGCACAACGGAGAACTTCCATGACCGAGACAACGAACCTGGTGGGTGCCCTGCAGCAGCGCGAGATCAAACGGGCCGAACGGCGCCATTTCTTCCGCAAATCCAGCGGCTTTGCGCTGGGCATGGCCGGTGGCGTGATCCTGGGTGCGTGCGGCGGCGAGGGAGACAACGCCATCGCCCAGGAAAGCAAGCCCACCGATGCCGAGATTCTGAACTTTGCCCTGAACCTGGAGTATCTCGAAGCCCAGTTCTACCAATACGCCGCCTTTGGCGTGGGCCTGAGCGCCAACATGCTCGGAGGCACCGGCAGCCAGGGCGCCGTCGTGGGTGGCAGCGCGGTCGCCTTCAAGGACCCGGTCGTCGCGCAATACGCCCGGGAAATTGCCAAGGATGAACTCGACCACGTGCGTTTCCTGCGCGCGGCACTGGGATCGTCGGCCGTGGCCCAGCCCGCCATCGACATCAGCGGCACGGATCCCAATGGTGCGTTCTCGGTCGCCGCCCGCGCAGCCGGCCTGGTCGGTCCGGGCCAGGTCTTCAACCCGTACGCCAGCGACGAAGCCTTTCTGCTCGGTGCCTTTCTGTTCGAAGACGTGGGCGTGACGGCCTACAAGGGTGCATCGCCCCTGATCGAAAACAAGACCTACCTGGAAGCGGCTGCCGGCATCCTGGCTGCAGAGGCCTACCACGCGGGACTGGTTCGCACGGTGCTGTATTCGAAGGGCCTGGCCACGCCCAGCCTTCGGACCTCGGCCGATGCGATTGCCAAGGCCCGCGATTCGCTCGACAACAGCCGCTCGCAGGACCAGGGCATCACGGGGACCAGCGACACCTCGAACATCGTGCCGCTCGACGACAACGGCATCGCCTACAGCCGGAGCCCGGACGACGTGCTGAACATCGTCTACCTCAACCCCGGTGCCGTGACGCGCGGCGGCTTCTTCCCGCAAGGCGTGAACGGCGCGCTGAACATGAGCAGCGCCTTCGCCTGACGCAGCGCCTGCCGGCCCTTTCTTGCAGCGACAGGGTCGGCTGAACCCCACAGAGAAAAAAGAAAAGGCGGGCCTGCACGACGCAGACGCGCGGCCCGATCCTTGTGCCTGAAGCAGCCTGTCCGTCTCAGGAAATGACGTTCCCCTATGGTTTTGGCCATACGGCAGAACGTTCATTCCATCCGAGATCGGATTTATGGCACTTCATGGTGACAAGACGCTTGAGCCAGGGACTTGCGGCATCGTCGCCCCGGCAAATGCGGGCACACCCGTGGCTCGAAGTGCGTCACGCCAGGCCTGCAGCCGACCCCTGATCGCTCTTGGGTTGTGCGTGGCCGCTGGCACGGTACTGGCCCAACCGGATCCCGCGCCGCAGCAGCGGCGGCAATCGCAGCGGGACCGCGAACAGCTCGAACAGTTGCTGAATCCGCCCGAGGCTCACCTGCCGGCAATGCCTCCATCGAACGAGAGCGCGGCGAGATTCGACGAATCGGAGCGGCCTTGCGTCGTCATCCGGCAGTTGCGCATCGCCGGCATCGACAGCCACACCGAACACCGCTCCGCCCTGTTGGCCTGGCTCAGGCCCCATGCCGACGGGACACGGCTGGGCGATGCGGATGCGGTGGAAGGCAAGTGCCTGGGCGAATCCGCGCGATACGTCTCGCTGGGCCACTTCGGATCGAGTTATAAGCCAGCACATTGACGCCCTGGACACAAGACGCGGCGCGGTGAACGATGCGACTGCAACAATGGTTCTCGATTTACGAACACAACCTGGCGGAATGAACTCTGCGCAATGGCTGATTTCGTATGGAACCAAGCGAAATGTTCTCGTGAGAATTAAGGAATTTAAATGAGCAAAATCGGACTAGAAGTTGTTTTTAAAACAGAAACCGTCAACAAAATAGCATTACTAAGGAATGTGCTCAGATTAATGCGGCAAGACGGAATGCCTCTTGATTCACTTGAAACCAGATATGGTCATATCGACTCCGCCACCTACATGAGCCTAGTTGAAAAGGAGGGGGACTGGGTCTATGGATTTGAAACACCTGATATCGAGATCATACACGGAGAAAGCGGCGGCTTCGATCTATACAAATTGATCGCCATCGAGAAAACCATTGAAAAAGTCATCACCCCATCAAATTGGGCTCAATATTTCACTTCAGAACAAGGATTCTCTACATGTCGAGTTTTTGATGCAGACTTTGATTTCTGGCAAAATACTACCAATCCCATTGAGTATCAAAAATCAGGTCGATCTTACGAGAAAAATGAATTAATTTCAAATAATCTACCCTACCCACTCGAAGATAAGATAGTTGATATTTCAAAAAATCCGGGAGTGAGAATTTTCCGAAAAGGCTACATTGAAGCCATTGGATTCGAGATGTGGCTGAGCGATTGCTTCTTCAATGCAATTGAAGGCTATTCCACTAAACGATTGCAGGCTGCTGGCTGGTCAGTACAGCAGTGTACAAATGGGGTGATCCATCTTAGCGTCAAGCCTATTGAGTTAAGCGATCACGGCGACATCGAGAAACAGCGAGCGCTGAGGGCAGCGTTGTTTGGGGGGCCTTGATTCAATTGACAAGGGAGCTGTCGCCCGATATTTGGCGGGCTGACGGGCAATTGGAGCTCCAGACTCGCCCTCCGTTGACGAGCACGACATCGTCGTGCGGGTACCTAGCGGTGACAAAACAATACCCTTGAAATCAACCCTGATTCCTGGGGAAATCAAAAAATTGGCAGAAACACGGAAAAAGGGTTAATAGAATGATTATCGGCGACCCCTTCGAACTTGCGTTATGGATTGACGCACATCAATCCTGGCACTCCGGTCCATTTGTGGATGGACTCTTCATTCTTTGCGTGGACGGACATTACCTGCTCAATAGGAAATCAACTTCAATCCGGGCAGTCACCCTATCCAATGAGCAGTATTGGTGGACTGAGAGACTTGATCGCATCCGCGCGCTGCCTGCATTTGACGCATCCAAGTTCACTCCAGAAGATTTATTCATCTCTGCCGATTATCCACTATACGAAGCCACCTATCAATTTAATGGCAAAAGACTGCCCACTCAAGCGCGACCCCTTGACCAAATTCCTAGCGTTCATCTCACCCCCACCGAGACCCTGGACAACGACTGGAAAGTCTATTTATTCAAAGATGACATTCTTCTTAAAGACATTGTCATTTATGCATATCGAGATGGGCAAGACATTGAAGTGCATCGAAGGGAATACAGCTATGGCCGGATCGGCGAAATAATCGAAATGTTCATCGACGGTCTGAGCGCTGCACTGGCGAAACCAGCGCCTGCGCAACTTCACTCACCGCAAAGTTGACACGACCTCTAGACAGTCGCAATGGTGCAGCCAAGGTTCAACGGCATGACCTTGGCCATCAACCGGCAACAGCAAAAAAACCGGCTCAGATACGACATCCACTCTTCAGACTCGGGCCATCACTCATAAACGATTTGAATGTATACGGCAAAGAAAAAGTCGTAATCGAGATGCCCTGCCGTCATAAGCCATTGTCTGAATTGATGTCTTGGCGTCGACAGGCCATGTCATTGTTTTTTCCTGATAAGCAAATAACGGATTGAGCGCTTGCCGATCGAGGGGAGTCTCTTAAAGTTTATGCAAACCGGCCTCCTCTCTCGGCGTCCCTTCGCCAAGCGGCAGGTGCGCCGAATCACACGTCTCGCTGTTGCAGTCGATTTCACTTTCGCGAACGCGATACGCACGTGCGCGCCAATTTCAGTTCCACTTCATTCCGTATGACCCTCACCCTTGCTGCAGCCGCCCCTATCGTTTCCAGCGCCACACTCGGTCCCGCCACGCTTCAGCGCTGGCTCTCGGACGGCCAGGAGATCGCTTTGCTCGATGTCCGCGAGCATGGGCAGTACGGCGAGGGCCGGCCTTTCTTCTCGGTCAACGTGCCCTACAGTCGACTGGAAGTCGAGATCGGGGAACGGGTGCCGCGCCTGGCGACTCGCATCGTGCTGGTGGACGACGGCGATGCCGAGGGGCCGAGCGGCGTGGCATGGCGCGCGGCGCAGCGGCTGCTGGCGCTGGGCTACACGCAGGTTCATGTGCTCGACGGCGGGGCGAAGGCCTGGGCCGAGACGGGCCATGCGCTCTTCAAGGGGGTGAATGTGCCGTCGAAGACGTTCGGCGAGCTGATCGAGCATGCACATCACACGCCGTCGATCGGCGCCGACGAGCTGCATCGCCGTCTGCAGAGCGGTGAGCCGTTGCTGCTGGTCGATGGCCGCACGCTGGCCGAGCATCGCAAGATGACGATCCCCGGCGCGCTGCCGATTCCGAACGGTGAACTGGCGGCGCGCATCCACAGCGTGCTGCCCGACGACACGACGCCCATCGTGGTGCATTGCGCGGGCCGCACACGCAGCATTCTGGGGGCGCAGATATTGATCGATCTGGAGCTGCCGAATCCGATCCACGCCCTGGAGAACGGCACCCAGGGCTGGCGGCTGGCCGGCCTGGATCTGGAGCACGGCAGTGCGCGCGAGCTGCCGCCGCTGGCACCGCCCAGCCCTGCGCTGTCGGCACGGCGGGCCTCGGCGCGGAAGCGGGCGTTGCGTCACTCCGCGCCGCTGCTGACGGCACAGCAGGCCCAGGCCTGGCTGGACGACACCGATCGCACCACCTATGTGCTGGACGTGCGCACGGCGGCCGAGTCTGTGCGCCAGACCTTGCCGGGCGCACGCCATGCCCCCGGGGGACAGTTGCTGCAGGCCACCGATCTGGTGATCGGCGTGCGGCACAGCCGGGTGCTGCTGTTGGACGACGATGGCGAGCAAGGCCTGCGCGCGCCGGTGATCGCGAGCTGGCTCAGTCAACTGGGCTACGACACGGCCACGGTCGAGCACGGCATTCATGCACCGCTTCGTGTGCCGCCGACTGCCGTTCTGCCGCCCCTGCCCGGCCTGGCGCGGGCGCAGGGCGAGCTGCTGACGGCCAGGCTGAGCGCGCAGCCCACTGCGGCGTCGCATGCGCTGGTGGACTTGCGCGCCAGCCTTGCCTATCGCAAGGCGCATGCACGCGGAGCCCGCTGGGGCGTACGCCCGCGACTGACCCAGGTGACCGGCGGCGCGCAGGTCGTGACGCTCATCGTCGACGACGAACACATCGCGCAGCTGGCGGCCATCGACCTGCGTGAACAGGGCATCGGCGACATCGCCTGGACCCGCCCGGCCGATCTCGAAGCCATCGGCCATCCGCTCGAATCGACACCCGATCAGCCGGCAGATGCGGAAGCGATCGACTATCTGTTTTTTGTCCACGACCGCCATGACGGCAACCTCGAGGCGGCCCGCCGCTATCTGGCCTGGGAGATCGGCCTGATCGCGCAATGCCAGCCGCAGGAGCTGGCGGCGTTTGCCCTGGATTGACGTCCGGTGCAGCCGGCACGCTGCGACCGGCATGGCCGTTGGCCGTTGCCGCGGGCACGGCACCCTCGGCCATCCGACTCACCACCTATGCATATCTGAAAACCGAATAACGGACTCGCGGCTTATCGCATAAAGTAGCGACGGCGCCGGTCGCGAGCCTGCGTTCGTTTGGATTCCATT
The DNA here is from genome assembly GCF_003752175.1 of Comamonas sp. BIGb0124. GTDB lineage: Bacteria > Pseudomonadota > Gammaproteobacteria > Burkholderiales > Burkholderiaceae_C > Comamonas_F. The sequence continues at coordinate 392,316 of NZ_RJVF01000008.1, forward strand.
GAGCCCTCCCTGCGAGGGCTCTTTTTTTTACGACAACCTGAATTCGGACCATGGCCTCTCACCTCGAGCTCGATCTGCTGCGGACTTTCGTGGCGATCGACGACCACGGGACTTTTGCCGCCGCCGGTGCCGCGTTGGATCGCAGCCAGGCGGCAGTCACCCAGCAGATGCAGCGGCTGGAGCAGCAGACGGGCAGCACGCTGTTCGTGCGCGAGGGGCGCTACAAGCTGCTCAGCGAGCAGGGACGGCATCTGCTGCATTACGCCCGCGAGATGCTGGTGCTCAACGACGATGCCCTGCGGGCGGTGTCCGAGCAGTCGTTCAGCGGCACACTGCGCATCGGTTCGCCTCACGACGTCGCCGACACCATCCTGCCGCCGATGCTCAGCAGCATTGCGCGCTCGGCCCCGCGGCTGAAGCTGGACATCCAGGTCGGCCGCAGTCCTTTCCTGATGGAAGCGCTGCACCGGGGCGATCTGGACATGACGATCTCGACCCGGCACGACACCAGCCTCGACGGCGTCACGCTGCGAACCTCGCCGACGCTGTGGATGTGCTCGGCGCAGTTCACGCACGATGCCCGGCAGCCGGTGCCGCTGATTCTCATCGACGAACCCAGCATCTTTCGCCGGCTGGCGCTGGAGGCGCTGGACCAGCATGGCCGGCCCTGGCGGCTGGCCTACAGCGCGTCCAACCTGATCGGCGTCAAGGCGGCGCTGAAGGCGGGCCTGGGCGTGACGGCACGCAGCATGGAACTGCTGGAGCCCGACATGCGGGTGCTGGGCCAGGCCGACGGACTGCCCAAGCTGCCCGATGTGACCTACTACCTCTGGACCAAGCGGGCCCCGGCGAAAGCCATGACCCGCGAGCTGTTCGACCTGCTGGCCAATCTGCCGGGCGCGACTAAACCGCAGCGCAATCTTCAGTTTTCCGGATGAACTCATAAATCCAGGGCGGCGGCTTCGATCGATCGTGCGGCAACGACGCACACCCAGCCCATCGCAACACCTTGAAAACATTGGAATCAGGTGGATGAATCGACGGCTTTGCTCGATTAACTCATAAGCAAATGAAAAGAGAAGCTGCCTTCACTGGGAAGGCTGCCACTACAGTCGGGCCGCTTCAACAATCCAGGACCGTCCCCCGGTCCAACTCGCGGTACACATGGGCAAGCCTGTTCTCTCCACGACTCCTCTGACACAGGCCTGGCGCAAGCAGGATGTGCGCGCAGGCCTGCTTTTTCTGGCCATCGGCCTGACCTCGGCTTTCGAAGGCGGGCTGCTCGACCAGGGCACGGCCAGCCGCATGGGGCCCGGTTATCTGCCGCTGCGGCTCGGGCTGGCGCTCAGCGTGCTGGGTCTGGCGATCGCATGGATCGGCGCATTGCGCGGCGTGGCCCAGCCGCAGGGCAGCAGCCCGGTGGCTTTCGGTCCCATCCTGGCCGCGACGGCGGGACTGGTGCTGTTCGGCCTGGTGATCGAGCCGGCCGGACTGGTCGCGGCCTCGGTGCTGCTGGTGGTGACGTCGCGCCTGGTGCAGCGGCGCGGCCATGCCCGCGAAATCGTGTGGCTGGCGCTGCTGCTGTCGGCTGTCGTGGTGCTGGTCTTCCGTTACGGCCTGGGCCTGCCGGTCGGCCTGTGGCCCGCATTTCTGACTGCCTGAGGAGCCGACGTGGAACTGTTCGACAACCTGGCCCTGGGATTTTCGGTCGCCCTCTCCTGGTCCAACCTGCTGTATTGCTTCGCGGGCGCCCTGCTGGGCACGATCGTCGGCGTGTTGCCCGGCGTCGGCCCGGTGGTGACCATCGCCCTGCTGCTGCCGCTGACGTTCGGCCTGCCGGCGGTATCGGCCATCATCATGCTGGCAGGCATCTACTACGGCGCGCAATACGGCGGCTCGACCACCGCGATCCTGATGAAGCTGCCCGGCGAGCCCTCGTCGGTGGTGACAGCGATCGACGGCCATGCGCTGGCGCGCCAAGGCAAGGCCGGCACGGCTCTGGGCATCGCCGCGATCGGCTCGTTCGTGGCGGGTACGCTGGCGGCCGCCTTCATGGCCGTGTCCTCGCCGGCCCTGGCCCGCTTTGCGCTCGAGTTCGGCCCGGCCGACAACTTCGCGCTGATGGCCTTCGGGCTGGTGGGTGCGGTGGTACTGGCGCGCGGCAATCCGCTCAAGGCGATCGCCATGGTCATGGTCGGCCTGATCCTGGGTTTCGTGGGCACCGATGTGAGCTCCAACGCCGAGCGGCTCACCTTCGGTCTTTCTTCGCTGGCCGACGGCCTGGGTTTTGTGGTGCTCTCGATGGGCCTGGTCGGCGTCTCCGAAATCATCGCCAACCTGGAGCGCCCGCCCGCCGAGCAAGGGCCGCAGAAACAGATCGGTCAGGTCTGGCCGGACCGCCAGGCGTTCGAGGCCGCGTGGCGCCCGATCCTGCGCGGCACCGCGGTCGGCTCGATCCTGGGTGTGCTGCCCGGCGCGGGAGCGGCGCTGGCGTCTTTCACGGCCTACAGCCTGGAAAAGAAGCTGGCCCACCGCCCCGAGCGTTTTGGTCAAGGGGCCATCGAAGGCGTGGCCGGGCCCGAGTCGGCCAACAACGCCGCTGCGCAGACTTCGTTCGTGCCGCTGCTCACGCTGGGCCTGCCGTCGGGCGCGACGACCGCCCTGCTGCTGGGTGCCCTCACCATTCAGGGCATCATTCCCGGGCCGCAGATCATGACGCAGATGCCCGATCTGTTCTGGGGTGTGATCGCCAGCATGTGGATCGGCAATGCCATCCTGCTGGTGCTCAACCTGCCGCTGATCGGCCTGTGGGTGCGCATGATGCAGGTGCCCTACCGCTGGCTGTATCCCGCGGTGCTGCTGTTCTGCGCGATCGGTGTCTACAGCCTGGGCAACAACCCGGCAGATGTGCTGATCACCGCCGTCTTCGGCGTGCTGGGCTACGCCTTCGCCAAGCTGGACTGCGATCCGGCGCCCCTGCTGCTGGGCTTCATCCTGGGGCCGCTGATGGAAGAGAACTTCCGCCGTGCGCTGGTCATCACCCAGGGCGACTTCGCCGTCTTCGTCACGCGTCCCATCAGCGCGAGCCTGCTGGCGGCGGCCGTGCTGCTGCTCATCACCCTGTTGCTGCCCGCCATCCGGCGCGGACGCGACCTGGCATTTCAAGAGTAAATCCCTTCCTGACAGGAATTCTTCCATGATCAAACTCCCACGTCTTCTGTCCGTCGCCGCCTGGTCGGCCATGGCCGCACTGAGTGCCGCGCCGGCCCTGGCCGCCGACTACCCGAACAAGCCGGTCCGGCTGGTGGTGCCGACCGCTGCGGGCGGCAGTCTAGACACCCTGGCCCGCCTGCTGGGCAGCCGGCTGGAAGCCAAGCTGGGCCAGCCTTTCGTGGTCGAGAACCGCCCGGGCAGCAACGGCAACACGGCTTTCGAGTACGTGTCCAAAGCCAGCCACGACGGTTACACGCTGCTGGTGGCCTCCGACGCGCTGGCCATCAACCCCAGCCTGTACAAGAACGTGCGCTACGACCCGGTCAACGGCTTTGCACCGGTTTCGCTGGTCACCACCGCTGCACAGATTCTGGTGACCCGCCCCAACCTGGGCGCCGGCAACCTGCAGCAGTTTCTGGCCATCGCCCGTGAAAAAGGCAAGAAGCTGACCGTGGCCTCGCCCGGCAGCGGAAGTGCCGGCCATCTGTCGGCAGTGCTGCTGCAGAGCCAGACGCAAACCTCGTGGACCCATGTCGCCTACAAAGGCGGCGGACCGGCCGTGGCCGATCTGGTGGGCGGGCATGTGGATGCGCTGTTCGTGACGCTGGCGCCTGCCGTGCCGCAGGTCAAGGCCGGCGCCCTCAAGGCGATCGCCGTCACCACGCCCACACGTTCGCAGGCATTGCCCGACGTGCCCAGCATTGCGGAGTCCGGCGTTGCCGGTTTCGATGTGACCAACTGGCAAGGCGTCTTTGCACCGGCCGGCACGCCGTCCACGATCGTCGAACCGCTCTCGGGTGCGATCCAGGCCATCGTGCAGGAGCCGGAGATCCGCCAGCGCCTGGTCGATCTGGGCTTCGATCCGGTCTCGGGCGGACCGCAGGTGCTCGGCACCCATGTGCGCGACAACGTCGCCAAGTGGGCCAAGGTGATCCCGCAAGCCAACATCACCGTCGACTGACCGGGAGCGATCGAGATGGATCTGAACCTCAAGGGACAGCGCATTCTGGTGGTCGGTGCCAGCGAAGGCATCGGCCATGCCACGGCCGCCACGCTGGCGGCCGAGGGCGCCGCGGTGACGCTGGTGGCACGCCACGCCGCTTCGCTGCAAGCCGCCGCACAACGCATCGAACAGACCACCGGCCAGGCGGTCGAGGTCTTGACCGCCGATGTCACGCAAGCCCAGGACATCGTCGCGCTCGAAGCCGCCTGGCGCACCCACGGCCATGCGCTCGACGCCTTGGTCATCGCCACCGGCGGCAGCCACCGGGCCCGTTTCGAGGAGCTCTCGGACGAAGCATGGGCGGCCAACTACGAGTACAACGTGCTCGGCGGGGTGCGTCTGGTGCGCGCCTTCCTGCCGCATCTGCGCCGGGCGAACGCAGCCAGCGTGCTGTTCTTCGGCGGTGCGGCGGCCAAGATGCCTTATCCCAATCAGGTCGTCTCCAATGTGCACAAGGCCGGCCTGCTGGCCCTGACCAAGACGCTGGCGGCCGAACTCGCGCCCGAACGCATCCGCGTGAATGCGATCTGCCCCGGCCGCACGCTGACGCGCCTGTGGCGTGACCGGGCCGGCGCGCTGGCGCAGCAGGAAGGGGTCAGCGAGCAGGTGGTGATCGAGCGTTTTGCCGAGGAGATCCTGGCGGGACGTTTTGCCGATCCTCAGGAGATCGCCGACGTGGCGGCCTTTGTGCTGTCGCCCCGCGCGTCGTACATCGTCGGCCAGTCGATCAATGTCGATGGCGGGATCGCGCGCGGTTTGCTCTGATCCACGACGCCATGCCCTGCATGGCAGTCGCCCCACCCTCTTCATGCGGACGATCGCGATGATCGGCGGCGATCCGCACGCCGGTTGCGGCATTGCGGGCCAGACACTCCGGCCGCCAGTCGTTTCCGGTTTGCCGCGATAGCTTTCCAGTCCTTCCGTTCGAGTCGCCTTTCCGAGGCCTGAACTCGACGGACCGAGGTATGAACAAATGCGGTCCATGGACCGCATTGATAGACCCGGATATCTTGGGCAAGCCTGGCGGCCGCCAGCGGATACCCCTACTCCCCCACAGCCTACTCGACGCCAGCGGCACTGAAGCCGCTGCGCGCGGATCGTGCATGCCCGGGTTCAGGCAAGCGGCGCTGAATTTCGCAGGCCTTTCGCCGCCCTGCCCGTCCAGGGTCGAAAACGGCCCGGCCGACAGCGCGGCCAAATGGATTAATACCAAAACTCTATACCCCGGATTTCGACAGCTCATACCGTCCGGGCGCGAGCCCATCTTCGGGCGGATGGCGTATGAAACGGGTTCAATTTCAAACCCCTTGAAGATCATTCCCCGCGCAAATGGGCTATTTTTTCAAAAAATCGCCCAGACGCTCGTTCTTCCTCGCCCAAAAGCCAGACCGCGAATGCCAAAGTACACACCCGCGGTCGGAATGAATCATTTCATTCTATTGAATGTCAAATAGTGTCTCAAGGGCAAACCTATCGTCCGCACGCCGCTATTATTTCAACCCATCCCACCGGGAATTCCCATCCGCCCCTGCTCATCGATCCCTGACAGCAACCTCAAGAGAAACGCCGATCCACCTCACGGAACCCTCGATCCGAGCCATCACGAACCGGAGACAAACCATGAAACGTATCTTCTCGCAAATCAAGACGCGCATCGACGCCATCGAGAGCCATCCCCTGTTTCGCGATGTCCATACCCTCGAAGCCGAACAGATACCCAGCATGATGAAGGTATGGGCACCGATGTTCATTCACCTCAGCATGACCTTCCGGGATGTCAATCGGATGTTCTATGCCTACTTGCAGCCGCGCGATGCCTATGAGCGCGAGATCACGGCCCATGCCGACGTCGACGCGACGCACTGGCGCTTCCTGCTGGACGACCTCAAGACCATCGGAAACGACGACGATCCCTGTTTTTATGAAGAGCACCTGAAACAGATCTGGTCAGATGCGGGTGCTCCCATTCGCCGCTACATGTATGCCCTGGTCGTGCGGGCCCAGAGTTGTGGTGAATCACCCTATTTGCGGGTCGCCTCGATGGAATCGGGAGAGGCGACCGTCAAGCTGTTTTTTGCGACCACGCGGCTGATGGCCGGTCGTTTCAAGCAGGTGACTGGAAAAACCCTGAAATACTTCGGAGAGGATCACATCCGAAGTGAAATCGACCACGCCGTCGACACCCCTCTTTTCGAAAAGATCACGATCGACGACACCACGGCCACAACGGCCTTGACACTGGTCGACGCCCATTTCGACAAGTTCAAGGAATTTCTCGACGCCAAATACTTCATCACGTTCGGCAAGGAGACGGCATGAGAATCGCCATCATCGGTGCGGGCCCGTCGGGTCTCTGTGCAGCGAAGGAAATCCGCCAATCCAATCCTGCTGCAAGCGTGACCGTATTCGAGTCCGAGAGCCGTCTGGGAGGAACCTTTGCGCGCTGTCATGCCCACTTGACGATGGTCAACAATCCCATGCTCGTGAGTTTCAGCGATTTCCCGGCAGCATGGACATTGCCGGCGTTGAAAATGTGGTCAGCACAAGAATATGTCGATTACCTCGAGCGCTATGCGCAGAAAAACGGCATCGAGCACCTGATCACATTCAACAGCCAAGTTCTGAAGGCGCGCTTGAGCGACGGAATCTGGCGTCTCGTGATTCGGCAAGGGAGACGTGAATCCCGTTTGGATTTCGACTATCTGGTGGTCTGCGCCGGCAGCAATTACATGCCGTCGTGTCCCGAAATTCCCGGGCACACCGATTTTGACGGCGAGATCGTCCACGCCTCCAGCGTGAAGAATCCGGCCCTTTTCAAGGGGCGCCGTGTCCTCTTGATGGGCTTGGGAGAAACGGGCTCCGATCTCAGCGAACTGATCGCCGAGCACTCGGCCGCGACCCATCTGTCGATCCGACGCGGACCCGGTTATCTGATCCCGCGCTATCACGACACGAGACCCACCGATCTGGACACCTCGAGGCTGTACCACAGCCTGCCCAGCGGCATCGATGCCACGCGACTGGGCTGGCTGCTGAGATGCAAGCGGAGGATCGAGAGGAATCGGCTCAGAAGTCCGCACGACCGGGCGGTACAGCGCCGCGCCGACGAGCTGAATCACGAATGGACCGAAACGCGGTCCCTGGGCCCTTTTCGACGGGCATCGACCAAGAGTTGCGGTTTCATCCACGCCGAACTGAAGGGCCGGGTGCGGCTCCATCCTGCGGTCACACGGCTGGAAAAGAGCGCGGCGTGTTTCTCCGACGGCAGCCGTTGTGAGGTCGATGTGGTCATCGCCTGCACGGGCTACAAGCAGGCCTTTCCGTTCTTCGATCAAGCCCTGCAGGGCCGACTGGTTTCAAGCAACCGCCTCTACAACTACATGTTCCTGCCGGGCCTGCACGACAAGCTGGCTTTCGTCGGTTATGTACGCCCGGCGGTCGGAACGGTCCCGGCGCTGACGGAATTGCAAAGCCGGCTGCTCGCCCGGTTTCTCCAAGGGGAGCTCGTGCTGCCGCCGGCCGATGAGATGCATGCGGCGATCCAGGTCCAGCAGCAGATGGCGAAAACGCAGTTTCCAGCCGACTTCGAACGGGTGGGGCATCTGGTGGACTACTACGGACTGCTGAAAAGTCTGGCGACTCAACTCGGTGTCATGCCCAGGCAATGGACCTTGCTGGTGTGTGCGCCACGGGTGTGGTTCAAGGTGAATTTTTCGTTTCTTTGCCCTGCGGCTTTCAGGCTGAACGGCCCGGGCCATACCTACGCCCAGGCATGCTCGGCACTCAAAGCGATGCCGACCATGCCCGTGTCCATTCTGGCGATCGAAGGCTTGACCTATCTGATCTGCGCGGGATTGTCGAGGCTCGGATTTCGCCAGTTCCGCATGCGCTGACCTTTTTTTGGACGCCGCACGGTCAGCCCCTGCCCGTCTCCAGGAACAGACGGGCTCTCTGCACGCTGCATGCAGGCCCGGCCCGTGCGCTGTCTGTACTTCGGCTCCACAACCTCGATTGCTCATCCATCATGAAGTCGCTCGACATCGATCCCTTTTCATCGGCCAACCTGGCCGATCCCGAGCCCTTTCAACGGGCGCTGCATGAGGCGGGTGCGGTCGCCTGGTTGACTCGGTACAAGATCTACGCAACGGGTCGATTCGATATCGCCCAGTGCATCCTGAACGATCCGGGTTCATTCATCTCGGGAGAAGGCGTGGGCCTGGCCGATGAAAGAGCGACGCAGGGCCTGCCAGACGGGCAGTCCGAGAACATCTCGACCTCTCATCGAAAACGCACACCGCTGGTCGAGGAGGACGGGCAGACGCACCTCGAGAACCGTGCCGCGCTCGACGTGGTACTGAATGCCTCGACCATCAAGGCGATCACGGCCGAGTCGAACCGCATTGCACTGGGGCTGCTGGAGCCGCTGCTTGAAAAAGGTCGGTTCGATGCGATTGGCGAATGGGTGATTCCTGTCGTGCTGCAGGCCTTCCCGGACGCCTACGGCGTCGTGCCCGAGGGTCGGGACAATTTGCTGGCACTGGGGGAGTTGGCCTTGAACTCGCTCGGACCTCGCAACGCGAATTTCATGGCCTCGGCCGCACGGTTTCCGCAGATCAAGCGATGGCTGCAACATGCTTTGCCGGTCGACGAGATGGATGGTGGAAAGATTGGGCGTCGCATCCATGACGAGGCCTTGCGCAAAGGAAAAAGCGCAGCCGATGCCCAAAGCCTGATCCAGGCGGTGCTGATCTCCGGCATCGACACCACGGTGGCGGGTATTTCCAACACGCTGCACTGCCTTGCGGAACGGCCGGATCAATGGCGTTGGGTGGTGCAGCGCCCCGAGCTGGCCATCAGGGCTTTCGAAGAGGCCATGCGGATCGCACCGCCTGTCCAGATGTGTTACCGCCTGCTGGCCGTCGACTGCGCGCTCGACGGAATGCGGCTGAACAGCGGGGCACGAATCATGATCCACCTTGGCGCTGCCTCTCGCGATCCACGGCACTTTCCCGAGCCTGGGCGATTCGACGTTCGGAGAAGCTCGCGGGACACCTTGTCTTTCGGCGCCGGCCTCCATCGCTGCGTGGGGCGTGCCCTGGCGCGCGGACAGGCCGAGGGCATGATCAGGGCGCTGGCGAGCCGCGCCGACGAGATCGGTTGTGAAAAACCCGTCACCTTTCTGCCGAACAACACGCTCCGGCGGCCGACCGAGCTGCTGATGAACGTGTCGCAAGCGCGGGAGAAACGCCCATGACCGGCACCGAAGTCTTTCTTCTCGCCATGGCCTTGGTACTCGGCGCACCCTATCTGCTCTGGCGTCTCGGCCGTACCGAGTCCATCGCACCGTTGGTCGTCATTCAGATCCTGTCGGGCGTTGCACTCGGGCCCGGCGTGCTCGGTGCGTGGCAGCCCGAGGTCTTCGCCCTGATGTTCGGTCCTCGGGTCATTCAATCGATCGACGGCATGGCCATCTGGGCCGTGACGCTGTTTGTGTGGATTGCGGGTCTCGAACTGGATCTGCGGCAGGTCTGGCACGCCAAGCAGGAGAATTTCACCGCCGCCGCACTGCTGCTGATCGTGCCGCTCGCCTTCGGCTCGCTCGCGGCAGCCGGGCTGCTTCAGTGGAGCGGCTGGAAGGGAGACGCGGCCGAGGACTGGCAATTCGTGCTCGGCATCGGCATGTCGTGTGCCGTGACCGCCTTGCCCATCCTGATGCTGTTCATGCAGAAACTCGGCATTCTCAGGACACCGCTCGGACAGCGCGTGCTGCGGTACTCCAGCCTCGACGACATCGCCATCTGGGCCGTTCTGGCCTTGATCCTGATGGAATGGAACCGACTGGGCCTGCAGCTTCTTTTCCTGCTCGCTTTTGCCGTGGCCAGTTTTTTCATGCGCCGGCTGATCGTCCGGGTGCCCGAAGGCGACCGGTGGTACCTGGCCTTGATCTGGCTGCCGCTGTGTGCTTTCGGCGCCGATGCATCGGGCCTGCACTTCATGGTCGGCGCGTTCCTGGCCGGGGTGGTGCTGGATGCCGCCTGGTTCAACGAAGCCAGGGTGGATGCCGTTCGCGAAAACATCCTTCTGATCCTGATGCCCGTGTTTTTTCTGAGTACGGGCCTGCGTACCCACTGGCAAAGCGACAGCCTGGCCGTGATCGTGGTGGCCGTTGTCCTGCTGCTTGCCGCCATCTCGGGAAAACTGATCGGGGCCCGAATGGCCGGACGCTTGCTGGGTTGGCAGCCGTCCGAAGCCTCGGTGATCGGGTGGCTGCTGCAAAGCAAGGCGCTGATCATGATCATTTTTGCCAATGTGCTGGCAGACCGGCAACTGATCTCCTCGAACACATTCGCTTCGCTGCTGTTCATGGCGGTCGGCAGCACGATGCTGACGATGCCTTGCGTGAGCGCCATCTTGCGCGGCCGCCGGGCTGCAGCGCAAAGCATCCCGCATCGCTGATGCAGGGCCTCGACCCGAGGCCGTGATGCCATGCCAACCGGTCACGTCAACCGATCCAACAGATCCAACAGATCCAACCGAAAGAAAGCCTATGCGACGCTTCGATCAAAAAGTGGTTCTCGTCACGGGGGGCAGCAGCGGCATCGGTTTTGCCGCAGCAAGAGCCTTCATCGACGAAGGCGCCAGGGTGGTGATCACCGGCCGCGACCCCGGCCGCCTCGATGCGGCCAGAATCAGCCTGGGCGACCATGCCATCGGCATCCGCAATGCCACCGGCTCCGCGGCGGCGGCGGCAGAGCTTGCCGATTCCCTGGCCTCGGCCCGACTTCACCTCGATGCCGTGTTTCTGAACTCGGGCATCGCCCGTCTGGCACCGTTGAGCAGCGTCACGGAAGCGCTGTGGGCCGAGGTGTTCGACGTCAATGCGCGGGGGCCTTTTTTCCAGATCCAGGCCCTGCGCGCCCGTCTCAACGACGGCGCCTCCATCGTCCTGAACGGTTCGGTCAACGCCCACGTCGGCATGGACATGTCATCGGTGTATGCAGCCAGCAAGGCTGCGCTGATCTCGCTGGCACGCACGCTGTCCAAAGAGCTGATGGCACAAGGGGTGCGCGTCAATGTGGTCAGCCCCGGCCCGGTGGAAACGCCGCTGTTCGGCAAGCTCGGGATGGCTGCGGAGCGTCTGGAGCTGGCCAAAGCGCATATCCGGCAGATGGTGCCGCTGGGCCGGTTTGCCCGAGCCGAAGAGATCGCAGCCACGGTTCTGCATCTCGCCGCCGCCGAATCCTCATTCATCGTCGGCAGCGAGATCCTGGTGGACGGCGGCATGAGCCAGCTCTAGGCCGAGCTTCGGCGCAAGGACGAACCGCTCGTCAGTGGCTCGCGCCGGCTTCGACATACGGCACCCGGCCTTCGACGGGATGGCCGGGGTCGGTGTAGCCCGGGGTCGAGGCGTGGCCGGCCGCCACCAGGCGGTTGACCAGATCCTCGTCTTCGGCGGTGAAGCGGTAGTCGAGCGCCTTGACATAACCTTCCCACTGCTCGAAGGTGCGGGGCCCGGCAATCGCCGAGGTGATGAGCTGGTTGTTCAGCACCCAGGCCACGGCGAAGTCGGTGGGGGTGATGCCGCGCTCTGCCGTGTGCCGGCGGATCTCCTCGGCGATCTCGATGGATTCGATGCGCCATTCGGTCTCGAGCAGACGCTTGTCCTTGCGGGCAGCGCGCGAGCCCTCTTCGGCGTCGCCGCAGGTGGGGTACTTGGCGGTCAGCACGCCGCGCGCCAGCGGGCTGTACGAGACCACGCCCAGACCGTAAGCGGCAGCTGCCGGCAGTTGCTCGGCTTCGGCCGTGCGATTGACCAGGTTGTAGAGCGGCTGGCTGGCAATCGGGCGGTCGATGCCTTCGGCGTCGGCCAGGTGAGCGACTTCGGCGATGCGCCAGCCACGGAAGTTGGACAGGCCGAAATAACGAACCTTGCCGGCGCGGACCAGGTCGCCGATGGCCCGCACGGCTTCACCCAGCGGCGCATCGAAATCTGCGCGATGGAAGTACAGCAGGTCGATGTAGTCGGTTCCCAGGCGGCGCAGGCTGCCTTCCACGGCTTCGATGATCCACTTGCGCGAGGTGCCGCGGCGGTTCGGGCCGTCGCCCAGTGCGTTGCCGAACTTGGTGGCCAACACCCAGTCGTCGCGGTCCTTCTGCAGCGCGCGGCCCACGACTTGCTCGGTGATGCCCTTCTGGTAGACATCGGCCGTGTCGATGAAATTGACGCCCTGCGATTTGGCACGGGCGATGATCTCGTGGGAAGTGGCCTCGTCCGTCGGGCCGCCGAACATCATGGTGCCCAAAGCGAGACGGGAAACTTTGAGGCCGCTGCGGCCCAGGTATCGGTAAGTCATGGCACGGATTCCTCTCAAGAAAAGCCGGGTGCGATCAGCACCCAAACCCTGTATTACAAGACCAGACGCGCACGAGGCCTCGCTCGATTTTCAGCCATGCTTATGCAGCGGCCAGCCTCGGGGACTCTGCCGGGCTCGCCTGGGTCAGGCTGGGGGCATGTTCACGCATCCAGTCCGCCAGCAGGTCGAGCGTGGGGCGCAGCGAGGCACCCAGCGGCGTGATGCGGTATTCGACGCGCGGCGGCACTTCGGCATATGCCGTGCGCTGCAGCAGCCCCCGCTGCTCGAACTGCCTCAACTGCCGGGTCAGTTCTTTCTGTGTGATGGGACGGACGGCACGTTGCAATTCGTTGAAGCGAATGGGGGCATCGCTCACGATCAGCCGATACAGGATGGGAATGGCCCATTTGCCCGAGATCAGGTTGACGAAGGTGACCATGGGACACGGCCCGGCCTCCAGTGCTGCGAGATCGGCGGGTGGGCGCGGATCGGGCACCACCTGCCCGCCGCGGACCACACGGCGAGCCGGGACGGGGCGGTCGGCGTGCGCGTCTTGCAGGCGAAGCGTGTGCATGGGTGTTCTGTCGGCCACTCGGTATCCTTTTGGTTCCTACTGGGCAAAGGATACCGCCGGAGAGAGACTGTGTGTTTTTCGAAGAGACACAGGACATTTCTCCATGACACGACTGAAAGACAAGTTCGCCTTGATCACCGGCGGCAGCAGCGGCATCGGGCTGGAAACCGCACGCCAGTTCCTGGCCGAAGGCGCGACCGTGGCCATCACCGGCCGCAATGCGCAGGCCCTTGAGCAGGCCGGCCGCGAACTGGGCGACAGGGCCTGGCTGATCCGAAGCGATGCCGGCGATGTGGCTTCGCAGCAGGCGCTGGCCCGGCAACTGGCCGAACGCTGGCCGCGCCTGGATGTGCTGTTTGCCAATGCGGGCGACGTCACGCATCTGCCGCTCGAAGACTGGACGGCCGGGACCTGGGACCGGCTCATGGACATCAACCTGAAAGGGCCTTTTTTTCTGATCCAGTCGGTGCTGTCCCTGCTGGCCAACCCGAGCTCGGTCATCGTGTGCGGCTCGACCAGCGCCCACATCGGGCTGCCGCAGAGCAGTGCCTATGCCGCGAGCAAGGCGGGGCTGCTGTCGCTGGCCCGCACCTTGTCCGGCGAGCTGGCCGCGCGGGGCATCCGGGTCAACGGCCTGAGCCCGGGGCCGACCGAGACGCCCGCACTCGGCAAGCTCGGGCTTCCTGCGGCCCAGCAGGACGCGATGCGTGCGCAGATCCGCGAACTGGTGCCGATCGGCCGCATGGGCACGCCCTGGGAGCTGGCCCGGGCTGCGGTGTTCCTGGCCTCGGACGAATCGCGTTTTGTCGTCGGCACCGAGCTGCTGGTCGACGGCGGCGTCGCCAACCTCTAGCCGGCACAGCACGGCGCGGCGCGGCGCGACGTCTAAGCTCATGCCGATTTGTCAGTTGGACGAACGCGCCGGCCTCTCTAGCATGTGTCCTTTTCTCGCGGAAGCAGACGATGCAGTTCAACACATTGGCGAGCCGGATCGGCACGGCCGCCTTATGGGGGGCGCTGGCCCTGGCCAGCCCTTGGGCTCTGGCGCAGAGCGGCGGCAAGACACTGACCTGGGTGGTCGACCCCGAGCCCTCTTCGCTGGTGCCGCTGGTCACCACCGCGGGCGGCAACACGGAAATCGGCCCCAAGGTGGTCGAAGGCCTGCTGACCTACGACTTCAAGCTGCAGCCGCGCCCGCTGCTGGCCACGCAATGGTCGGTCAGCCCCGACGGCCTGCAATACAGCTTCACGCTGCGCAAAGGCGTGACCTGGCACGACGGCCAGCCCTTCAGCTCGGCCGATGTGGCCTTCTCGATCCAGACGCTCAAGCAGTACCACCCGCGTGGCCGCGTGACGTTCGCCAACGTGACCGAAGTGCGCACCCCCGCGCCCGACCAGGTGGTACTGGTGCTCGCCAAGCCCGCCCCCTACCTGCTGACGGCCTTGGCAGGCGCCGAGTCGCCCATCATTCCCAAGCACCTCTACGAGGGCAAGGACATCGCCAGCAACCCCTACAACAGCCGGCCGGTGGGCACCGGTCCGTATGTGTTCAAGGAATGGGTGCGGGGCAGCTATGTCAAGCTCGAACGCAACCCGAACTACTGGGACCAGCCCAAGCCCTCGCTGGACCAGGTCATCGTGCGCTTCATTCCGGATGCAGCCTCGCGTGCCGCCGCGCTCGAATCCGGCGAGGTGCTGCTGGGCAGCCAGGTCATTCCGCTGAGCGATGTCGAGCGCTTCCGCAAGCTGCCGAACGTGACGGTGGATACACGCGACTGGCCGTACGTCGGCAACCACGTGCAGATCTTCTACAACCTCGACACACCCCAGTTCAAGGACGTGGCCGTGCGCCGGGCCGTGGCGCAGGCGGTCAATGTCAACACGCTGATCAAGAGCGTCTGGTACGGCAACGGCACGGCCTCGGCCAGCCCGATCGGCAAAGCCAGCCCCTATCACGACGCCTCCATCCAGCCCTACCCCTACGACCCGAAGGCTGCCGAGGCCGCACTGGACGCAGCAGGCCTCAAACGCGCTGCCGACGGCAACCGTTTTGCCGTACGCCTGCTCTACAACCCGTTCGTGGACCGCCGCGCCGCCGAGTTCGTGCGCCAGGCGCTGGGCCGCATCGGCATCCGTGCCGATCTGCAGAGCTATGACTTCGCCAGCTATGTCACCAAGGCCTATACCGACCGGGCTTTCGACATCACGGTCGAGAACCTGACCAACATCTTCGATCCCACGCTGGGCGTTCAGCGCATCTTCTGGTCGAAGAACTTCAAGATCGGGCTGCCGTTCTCGAATGCCCCGCACTACGTGAGCGACGAGGCCGACCGCCTGCTCGAGGCCGCGGCCATCGAGGTCGACGACGCGCAGCGCAAGAAGCTGTTCTCGGACTTCCAGCAGGTGGTGCACCGCGACGTGCCGTCGATCGAGATCGGCGCCAACCCCACGATCACCATCGCCAACCGGCGCGTGAGCGATTACGCCCCCACGGGCGAAGGCATCCGCGGCAGCTTTGCCGACGTGAAACTGGCCCCTGCTCCCTGAGCGCCGGCTCCGCCACGCACGACCCCAAAAGGCAAGACACCATGAGTACCACCACGCAGCGACTGGGCAGTACCCTGCGGCGCACGGCCTGGCAGGCCATCCCGACCGTGATCGGGGTCATCCTGCTCAACTTCTTTCTGATGCAGCTGGTTCCCGGCGACGCGGCCGATGTGATTGCGGCCGAATCGGGTGCCGCCACCGCCGAGACCATGGCGCAACTGCGCACGCACTTCGGTCTCGATCTGCCGGTGCTGAACCAGTTGGGCGCCTACCTCAACAACCTGGCCCACCTGAGCCTGGGGGTGTCGCCTCGCCACAACGTGCCGGTGGTCGACCTGATCGCCGGCCGGCTGGGCGCCACGCTGCTGCTGATGCTGACCGCACTGGGCCTGGCTCTGCTGGCGGGCCTGGTTCTGGGCGGTGTGATGGCCACCCATGTGGGCAAATGGCAGGACAGGCTGCTGTCGGTGCTGGCCCTGCTGCTGTACTCGACGCCGGGTTTCTGGCTGGGTCTGATGGCGATCGTGCTGTTCGCGGTGAAGCTGGGCTGGCTGCCGACGGGGGGCAACATCACCATCGGCGCGGATCTGCAGGGCTGGGACCACGTCGTGGATGTGGCCCAGCATCTGATCCTGCCGGCCCTGGCGATGTCCGGTTTCCTGATCGCCATCTTTTCGCGCCTGACGCGTTCGGCGATGCTGGAGGTGAGCCGGCAGGACCATGTGCGCACGGCACAGGCCAAGGGCCTCGGGCCGGTCCGCATCACGCTGCGGCACGTGCTGCGCAATGCGCTGATCCCCGTGACCACGGTCGCAGGCATGCACTTCGGCACGCTGCTGGGCGGCTCGGTGGTGGTCGAAGTCGTGTTCAGTTGGCCGGGCCTGGGCCGGCTGGCACTCGAGTCGGTGCTGGCGCGCGACTACAACGTGCTGCTCGGCATTCTTTTCCTGTCCTCGCTGCTGGTGATCGTCGCCAACATGCTGGTCGACATTCTTCACGCCTGGCTGGATCCCCGCATCCAGTTGCGCTGACACGGCCCGATACCCGCCTCCGATCGCTCTCATGAAACTCAGTCTCACCCGTCTTCCCAGACTTCCTTTCCTGCGCCTGTCCCGAGCGCAGCCGGTGCCTGCATCCGGCCAGCCGCGTGGACTTTCAGAGTCCTGGCAGGCGTTTCTGCGCAACCCCTCGGGCCTGGCCGGCCTGTTCATCCTGCTGGCGATCGTGGCGATCGCGGCCTTTGCGAACGTCCTGTTCCCGGGCGATCCGCTCGACATGGTGGCCGAGCCGCTGCTGTGGCCATTCACCAGTGCAGAAGCGCCGCTGGGCAGCGACTCGCTGGGCCGCAACGTGGCAGCCGGGCTGGCCCACGGTGCCCGCGTGTCGCTGGCCGTGGGCGCCGTGGCGGCTGTCATCAGCCTGATCATCGGCATCACGGTCGGCGCGACGGCGGGCTACTTCGGCGGGCGTATCGACGACATCCTGGTCCGCATCACCGAGCTGTTCCAGACCGTGCCGACCTTTCTGTTCGTGATCGTGATCGTGGCCATCGGCCAGCCCTCCATCGGCGTCATCGTGCTGGCGATCGGCCTGGCGGCATGGCCGGTCATCGCGCGCCTGGTGCGTGCCGAGTTCCGCTGGCTGCGCGAATCCGAGTTCGTGCAGGCCGCACGAAGCCAGGGCTTCTCGGATCTGCGCATCATCTTCCAGGAGATCCTGCCCAATGCGCTGCCCCCCGTCATCGTCACCACCTCGGTGCTGGTGGCCAGCGCGATCCTGATCGAATCGGCCCTGTCGTTTCTGGGCATGGGCGACCCCAACCAAGTGTCGTGGGGCAGCATGATCGGCGAAGGACGTGAACTGCTGCGCACCGCCTGGTATCTGACGGCACTGCCCGGGCTGGCCATCGTGCTGTCCGTGCTGGCGCTCAACCTGGTGGGCGATGCACTGAACGACGCCTTCAACCCGCGTCTGCGCGGCACACGCTGAGGAATCCTCCCACCATGACCACTTCGCACACCGCACACACCGCATATTCGGCGCGCACGGCAACCGCGCCATCGGCCCACGGCGAGCTGCTGCTCGACATCCAGCGGCTCAATGTGTTCTTCAAGGGGACCCGCGGCGAACAGCAGGCCGTGCGCGATCTCGACCTGCAGCTTCGGCGCGGCGAGACGCTGGCACTGGTCGGTGAATCGGGCTGCGGCAAATCGACCACCGCGCTGGCGATCCTGCGCCTGCTGGCGCCTTCGGCCCGGCTGGACGGCCGCATCGACTTCAACGGCCGCAATGTGCTGAGCCTGACGCCGCCGGAACTCCGCAATCTGCGCGGCAAGAACATCTCGATGATCTTCCAGGAGCCCATGACCTCGCTCAACCCGGTGTACACCATCGGCGAGCAGATCGTGGAAACGCTGCGCCAGCACGAGTCGCTGAGCGCCCGAGAAGCCCGGGTCCGGGCGATCGAGCTGCTGGAGCTGGTGCGGCTGCCGCAGGCGGCCCGCCGCATCGACGACTATCCGCATCACCTGTCGGGTGGCCAGCGCCAGCGCATCATGATCGCGATGGCGGTCGCCTGCAAACCGCAGTTGCTGATCGCCGACGAACCGACCACGGCGCTGGATGTGACCATCCAGGCGCAGATTCTGGAGCTGCTCGACAATCTGCGGCGCGAGCTGTCGATGTCGCTGCTGCTGATCACCCACGATCTGGGCGTGGTGTCTCAATGGGCCGACCGGGTGGCCGTGATGCATGGCGGCCGCAAGGTCGAGGAAGCCGAGACGGCTCGCCTGTTCGCACAGCCCCAGCATGCCTACACGCGCGGCCTGCTGGGCGCATCGCTGCACGCGGGCAAGGATCTGCACTACCGCGACGGTCCCCTGCCCGAGATCCGCACCCACCGGGAGACCGCCAGCGCCGATCCGGTGTTCACGCTGTTCCGCCCCGAGTCGGTGTTCGCGTCGGCATCCGGCGTCTCGGCCCCACCGGCGGCGGCCGAACACCCTCTGCTGTCGGTGCGCGAGCTGGTCACCGAGTACAGCGGACGGCACGGCCATGTGCGTGCGGTCGATCAGGTGTCTTTCGACATCGCACAGGGCGAAACCGTGGGTCTGGTCGGTGAATCCGGCTGCGGAAAATCCACGCTCTCGCGCACCCTGCTGAGGCTGCTGCAGCCCACGAGCGGCCAGATCCTGCTGGACGGCACCGATCTGGCACAACTTTCGCCCCGAGCACTCCAGCCCTGGCGTCCCCGCATCCAGATGGTGTTCCAGGATCCGTATGCATCGCTCAATCCGCGACGCACCGTGCACGACATCCTGGAGAGCGTGCTGGTGGTGCATGGACACGGCAATCGCCAGGCCCGCCAGGCGGCCATCACCGCCATACTCGACCGCGTGGGATTGCCATCCGATTCGGCCCAGCGTTATCCGCACGAGTTCTCGGGCGGACAGCGGCAGCGGATCGGCATCGCGCGTGCGCTCATCCTCAAGCCCTCGCTGTTGATTCTCGACGAGCCGGTCTCGGCCCTGGATGTGTCCATCCAGGCCCAGATCCTGAATCTGCTGGTCGAGCTCAAGCAGGCTTTCCAGCTCTCCTATCTGTTCATCTCGCACGACCTGGCCGTGGTGCGCTACATCGCCGACCGGGCACTGGTGATGAACGGCGGCCGCATCGTCGAGTCCGGCCGTGTGCAGGACGTGTGGAGCCGGCCGCAGCATGCGTACACGCAGCAGCTCATTGCCGCGGTGCCGGCGGCACGCGAAGGATCCTCTGCCGATAGCCGGTCGCCGCTCGGACAGGCGCCCGTCCAGGCGGCCTCTCCCCACCTGCTGCGCGCGGCCTGAAGACGAACGCCGGCGGCGGGCTCGGCTCGAAGCCGGCGTCATCGGCGCCGTGGCAAGGCGGTCCGGCCGGCCCCTTTCATCGACGCGTGCCCATGGTGGCCGACGCGCAATGTCCGGCAACCATCCCCGAAGAACTGCACATGACAACGACAGCCCTCTCATCCGATACCCCGGCAGCCGCCGGCTACGCCCCACGCGCCGCCATCGCCGACAGGGCCTGGGGCGATGCCCCCAGCGCACGCTACAGCGCCATCGCCGAGCGTTTCCGCCCGGTGTTCGCGGCCATACGCGCCGGTGCGCCGGAGCGCGAGCAGACCCATCGCCTGCCCCAGGCCGAGCTGCACCGGTTGCGCGACCTGGGCCTGACCCGCCTGCGCCTGCCGCGTGAGCTGGGCGGTGAAGACCTGACCCTGCCGGAGCTGTTTTCGCTGCTGATCGAACTCAGCGAGGGCGATCCCAATGTCACCAATGCCCTGCGTTCGCATTTCGGCCTCACAGAAGAACTGCTGGAGCAGCCGGCAGGCGAATGGCGCGACGGCTGGCTGGCCCGCATTGCGGCAGGTGCGCTCACGGGCAGCGGATTCTCGGAAGTCGGAGACAACACGCTGGGCCAGCACTCGACCACCGTGGTGCGCCAGGGCGATCACTATGTGGTGAACGGCACCAAGTTCTACACCACGGGTTCGCTGCTCTCCGAATGGATCCATATCTCGGCCAGCACGGAACAGGGCGAGCCCATCGGTGCACTGGTGCCCTTCCCTTCCGAGGGCCTCGAGATCGTCGACGATTGGGATGGATTCGGGCAGCAGCTCAGTGCCAGCGGCACCGCGCGTTTCGACAACGTCGTGCTGCAGGCCGACCATGTCAAACCGTATGCGGGACGCTTCGGTTACTCGGTCGGCTTCTATCAGCTGGTGCACCTGGCCGAACTCAGCGGCATCGGCCGCGCCGCCAGCCGCGAGCTGGCCGAACGGGTGGCGGCACGGAAACGGGTCTACGGCGGCCGCAGCAATGCCCGCAGCAGCGAGGATCCGCAAGTGCTGGAGGTGGTGGGCCGCGTGCGCGCAGCCGCGCATGCCGCCGGCGTCATCACGCTCGATGCGGCCCGGGCGCTCGAACGCGCGCATCACGCCAAGCACCTGCCGCCCGAACAGCGCCAGGCCGTCTACGACGAGGCCGAGATCGAAGTCAGCCAGGCCGTGACCACGGTGACCGACCTGATCCTCGATGCCACGGCCCGTCTGTTCGACGCCCTGGGCGCTTCCTCGGCGCAACGCAGCCAGGCCCTCGACCGTCACTGGCGAAACGCCCGCACCATCTCCTCGCACAATCCGCGCATCTACCACACACGCATCGTGGGCGACTTCGCGGTCAACGGCACGCCGCCGCCCGTGCGCGCCGGCGTCGGGCTTCCGCCCGGGCCGGCTGCGGTTGCCTGAAGACGGCCGGCCCCGGCATATTCATATAAGCAAAGGATTGTTTGATCTCGGCCCCGAACGCCTACTATTTTGGGTTGTTCATTTTCATGGGCCTTCCGGCGGCGATTCCGCGCAGCCCTCCGGATGCCCCGGTCACGCACCCCGCATTCAAGCGGAGCCGACGGATACGACCGTCTTGATGACAAGACAGCAGCGCCCTCACCATCGAAGCAAACGACCTCATGAGCCAACAAGCCGAATTCCTCTGGTACATCCCGAATCAGGTCGTTGCAGGACATCGCGGCGACTCTGCCACCGACGGCCACAACAGCCTGGACACACTCACCCGCCATGCCAAGGCCCTGGAGGCGAACGGCTGGACGGGCGCCCTGCTGGGCACCGGCTGGGGCCGGCCCGATACCTTCACCGTGGCGACCGCACTCGCGGCACGCACCGACACCTTCGAGCCCCTGATCGCGATCCGCCCCGGCTACTGGCGTCCGGCCAACTTCGCCTCGGCAGCGGCGACGCTGGACCACCTGACCGGTGGACGCGTGCGCATCAACATCGTCTCGGGCAAGGACAATCTCGATGCCTATGGCGACAGCGAAGGCGATCAGGCCCATCGCTACGCCCGCACCCGTGAATTCATGGAATTGGTCCGCAAGCTGTGGACCGAGGAGAACGTCACCTACAGGGGCGAACACTTCCAGGTCACCGACTCCACGGTCGTGCCGCGCATTCACGTACAAGGCACACGCCGGCATCCGCAGCTGTACTTCGGCGGCGCCTCGGCAGCGGCCGAGCAAGTGTCGGCGACACAGGCCGATGTGCAGTTGTTCTGGGGCGAGCCGCTGGAAGACGTGCGGCAGCGCATCGAACGGCTCAAGGCGCTCAGCCAGGCGCTGGGCCGCGAACACGCACCGCTGGAATTCGGACTGCGCATCACCACCCTGGTGCGCGACACGACCGAACAGGCCTGGGCCGATGCCGAAGCCAAGGTCGCGGAGATGGCCAAGACCCAGGGCGCGGGATGGCACGACCACCGGCGCGCGGTGGCCGTCGGCCAGCAACGCCTGCTCGATCTGCAGGCACGCGGCGAGGTGCTCGACGACAACCTCTACACCGCGCCGGGCAAGTTCGGCGGCGGCGGGGCCGGCACGACGTGGCTGGTGGGCTCGGCGCAAGATGTCGCGCGCTCGCTGCGCAAGTATCAGGACCTCGGCATCTCCAAGTTCATCCTGTCGGACACGCCCTATCTGAACGAGATCGAAAGACAGGGTCAACAGCTGCTGCCCCTGCTTCGCGGCTGAGCCGAGGCCGTCAGCGCAGCGGAAAACCGAGTTCGGTCAGGATGCTGCGCAGCTCGTAGCGGGCGTCGCCGCTGCGCCCCACATTGCCCAGGCGGCGCGCAAGGTGCCGTGTCCACAGCGGATGGTCGATGGACTGCTTTTTCCAGAAGGCATCGAGCGCACCGTTGTAGCTCTGGGCGGCTTCGGCCTGCACGCTGCCGTCGTAGCGCTCGCGGTGCAGCACGGCGGCCTGCGGCAGGCGCGGCCGGATGTACGACGGTTTGGACTCGACCGGATGCCCCACAGCCAGGCCGAACACCGGATAGACGTAGGGCGGCAGCGCCAGGTCGTGTGCAATGGCGCGCACGTTGCTGCGGATGGCGCCCACATAGACGGCGCCCAGGCCCAGCGACTCGGCGGCCAGCACGGCGTTCTGCGCCGCGATCGCGGTATCGACCGAAGCCAGAATCACCGACTCGAGGTAATCCGCGCCGTCGATCTCCACGCCGGGAGGCGGCTCCGCCACCTGGCGCACACGGGACAGATCGGCCAGCCACACCAGAAAAAGCGGCGCCTGGCGGACAAAATCCTGGTTGTTGGCCCACACCGCCAACTGGTCCTTGTGGGTGCGGTCCTGCACCGCCACCACGCTCCAGACCTGCAGGTTCGATGAGCTCGACCCCGACTGCGCCGCAGCGACCAGGGTTTCGAGCGTGTTGTCCGGCAACGCGCGGTCTTCGAAGGCGCGCACCGAGCGGTGATTCAGGATGTGCCGGACGACATCGTTGTCGACCGCATCGAGCACGTGGCCGTCGCCGTAGCGCTCGGCCAGCAGATCCGCCAGGCCGGACGTCGGTGCCGGCGGCACCGGGGAAATCGTGGAAGTCGTCATGATCTTGGAGGGGTCAGGGTTCGTTGAACACAAAAGACTCAGGCCGGCGCCAACCAGACCCGGCTCAGGCTGCCCCTGAGGCCGGTGATGCTGGTGGTGGCGTCCTGGACGCGGACATGGGCAACCGTGACATTCTTCTGCGCCACCAGGTCGAGGTGCGGCAGATCATGCACCAGCTGGTGCTGCACACGGCTGAAGAGCTGCGCACGAACGGCCGGATCGGGCTCGATGGCCGCCTGCTCGAACCATGCATCGACCTGCTCGTTGGCGTAGTGCGAGCCGTTGGAGAACGGAACGCCCTTGCGGAAGTTCTTGGACCAGAACAGCCGCTGCACACCGACGGTGGGGTCGAACGAATTGCCCAGCCACGCATTGGCGAAGTCGAAATCCCGGTCGTTGTAGACCCGGCGGATGTAGGTCGGAAAATCCTGCGCCCGGATGTTGACCCGGATGCCCACGCGGCCCAGCGTCTGCCGGATGTACTCGGAGCCCCGCCTGAAGTTGGGGCCGTAGGGCAGGAAGTCGTTGGTCAGCGTGAACCGCACGCCGTCCGCGCCCCTGGCGAAACCGGCCTGATCGAGCAGCGCCTCGGCCTTCTTGAGGTCGTGTGCGTAACGCGGCAGGCCCGGATCGAAGAAGGTGCGCTGCGCCGGAATGATGGGCCCGCTGGCCACCTCGCCATACCCGTACCAGATCAGCTTGAGAATGGCCTGCTTGTCGATCGCATGCGCAATCGCCTGGCGCACTTCGAGGTGCTTGAGGTAGGGGTTGTCGAGATTGAAGACGATCTGGTTGAGATCGCCCGCGTAGTCGTATCCGCGGGTCTCGAGCCGGATGTGCGGCAGTTGCCGGAAACGCTCCAGATCGCTCAGCGGAATGGGACTGTCGCCCGCCAGGTCGACCGCACCGGACTCGAGCGCCGCAGCGCGTGCGGCGGGGTCGGCGATGAACTTGACGACGATGCGATCCACGTAGGGCCGCGGGGCATCCCAGTAGTCGGGATTGCGTTCGAGCAGGATGTGGCTGCCCTTGACCCATTCCTTGAAGACGAAGGGCCCCGTTCCGATCGGGGCGTTGTGGGCCGGATTGCTCAGCGGATCACGGCCGTCGAACAGATGTTTGGGCAGGATCGGCGACTCGTTGCCGGCCAGTGCACGCAGCAGGTAAGGTGCAGGCGCCGTGAGCTTCAGGCGCACCGTGTGGCTGTCGGGTGTGGTCACCTCGCTCACGTTGGCATAGGTGCCGCGTCCGTTCGGATGGTTCTGCTTCAGGTAGAGGATGGAGAACGCCACGTCGGCTGCACCGAACGGCTTGCCGTCGTGCCATTTCACGCCACGGCGCAGCGTGAACACGTACTCCAGGCCATCGGGCGAGACCTGCCACTGGGTGGCAAGCGCCGGGATGGGCGTCCAGTCGAAATCGAAGTCCAGCAGGCCTTCGTTGATCTTCGGGCCGATGGCGCGTGTCGGACCGGCGGTCTGGATCGCGGCCGTCAGCAGGGGCGGCTCGGGATCGACCAGCCAGTTGAGGGTGCCGCCGCGCTGCGGTGTGGCTGCAGCCTGCGCGATCGCGGGCCATGCGCCGGCGGTGACGATGCCGGTGGCTGCAGCGGCGCCCAGGAAGTCGCGGCGCGTCACCACGCCGGTCTGTTGTGGTTGTTGTTTAGACATGGGGGAGTCGACAGGGGATGTCGCGGGTCAGGGTGCGGGGCTGCCGTGCAGTTGATGGACCTGATCGATGCGGGCCTCGATCTCGGGCGTGATGACGACCTGCCTGGAGGCCAGATCGGTC
Organism: Comamonas sp. BIGb0124; assembly: GCF_003752175.1. GTDB lineage: Bacteria > Pseudomonadota > Gammaproteobacteria > Burkholderiales > Burkholderiaceae_C > Comamonas_F. The sequence goes on from NZ_RJVF01000008.1 coordinate 417,245, forward strand.
TTGAGCTGGTCGAGGCGGGTGGCACCGATGATGTTGGAGGTCACGAAATGCCGGCTCGTCACATAGGCGATCGCCAGATGCGCGGGATCGAGATCGAACTCGCGCGCCACCTGCAGGTAGCTGTCGATCGCGGCTTCGGTGCCGGGTTTCTGGTAACGCGCACCGCGCTCGAACAAGGTGGTCCGGGCGCCGGCCGGGCGGGCCCCGCCCTGGTACTTGCCGGTCAGGTAACCCTGGGCCAGCGGCGAATAGGCCAGCAGACCGACCTGCTCGCGGGCGTTGAACTCGGCCAGGCCGACTTCGTACGTGCGGTTGAGCAGGTTGTAGGCGTTCTGCACGCTGACCACACGCGGTTTGCCCTGGGTTTCGGCCACATGCAGGAATCGCGACAGACCCCACGCGGTTTCGTTGGACAGGCCGATGTGCCGGACCTTGCCGGCGCGCACCAGCGCGTCGAGCGCATCCAGGGTTTCTTCGATGGGCACTTCGCTGCCGTCGCCGCCACGCGAAGGCGCATGGCTGCCGCCGCCGAACAGCGGCACCTTGCGGTGCGGCCAGTGCAGTTGGTAGAGGTCGAGGTAGTCGGTCTGCAGCCGGGCCAGCGATTTGTCGATGGCCTCGTTGATGTTCTTGGCATCGAGCCGCGGGAAGGATCCGTCTTCGCGGTGGTAGGTGCTCTCGCTGGGCCCCGAGACCTTGGAGGCCAGCACGATCTTGGGCCGGTTGCCGCGCGCCCGCAGCCAGTTGCCGATGATGCGCTCGGTCGAGCCCTGCGTCTCGCGGCGCGGCGGGATGGCGTAGTTCTCGGCCGTGTCGATGAAGTTGATGCCCTCGGCCAGCGCGTAGTCGAGCTGGGCGTGTCCTTCGGCCTCGGTGTTCTGCTGGCCCCAGGTCATGGTGCCCAGTGCGATGGCCGAGACCTGGATGTCGGTGCGGCCGAGTTGGCGATAGAAAGAAGTCATCTGTCCGGAATGTCCTTGTGTGTCGGAATCGTTTTTCTGGGCGGCCGTCTGGCCGTTCATCCGCACAAGGCTAACCCGCCGGGCTCGCCCCACAAGATCGATTTCCGCATGCCCAAATACACAAACCAATGGCATAACCGGATTCCATCGGCACGCCCTGCCATTCGATGGACGCGGCGATAAACCGCATAAGCTTGTAGCAAGCGATTCTTAATCGATGATCGACTCATCGCTAGCATGAGCCTCCACTTGCACTGGACGACGGCCCTTATCGGGGCCGACGTCAAACTGGAGATCGATTTGAGACGAGACGTGTGGCGATATGTTTCTCGCCGAACGGCACAGGCTGCCGTGGTGATTGCATTGACTTATACATTTGTATTTTTTGTTCTTTTCATATTGCCTGGCGACCCCATCCGCCAGCAGATCGAAAACCCTCAGAATCCCCTGCCGGCGGCCGACGCCGCGGTCCTGATCCAGTACTACAACCTCGACCAATCCGCGCTCAAGCAATTCGTGATCGCCGTCGAACGGCTGCTGCACGGCGACTGGGGCTATTCGCTGACGACCAGCAAACCGGTCTCCGCCCTCATCGCGCAAGCCATTCCCCAGACGCTGGCACTCGCATCCACCGCTTTGCTGCTGTCGATTCTGCTGTCTCTGGCGATTGCGCTGCTGGCGGTCTTTTCGCCCTGGCCCACGCTCCGTGCAGGGTTCGAATCACTGCCGGCCGTGCTGCTCTCCACACCCAGTTTTCTGGTGGGCGTGCTGCTGCTGCAGATCTTCTCATTCGGACTGGGATGGGTGTCCTCGATTCGAGACGAAGGATTCAAATCGGTGATTCTACCGGCCACCGCGCTGGCCCTCGCGGTCTCGGCGCCGATTGCCCAGGTGTTGATTCAGGGTTTCCAGAAAAACTACCAGGAACCCTTCATCAACATTCTCAGGGCCAAGGGTCTGGGTGAATCGACCATTATCTTCAGGCATGTCCTGAAGAACAGCGCGATTCCGGCCCTGACGCTGCTGGGCCTGACCGTGGGCGAATTGCTGGCCGGCTCGGTCATCACGGAAACCATATTCTCGCGGACCGGCATCGGGTTTCTGACCCAGCAGGCGGTGCGAGAGCAGGATACCCCCGTCATTCTGGCCGTGGTGGCCCTGGTGGCCACCGTCTTCGTGCTGATCGTGCTGCTGACCGACCTGCTCTATCCGCTCATCGATCCGCGTATCGCCCTGTATCGCCGGCCGCTGGCCAAGGAGGCCGCCCATGGCTGAGTCGCTCTCGCCCGCCCTCGACAAGACCGGCAAGGGACCGGTCCGCCAACCGCAGTGGGCCTCTGTCGCGGCCTGGTTCACGCGCCACGGCCGAACGTCCAAGCGGCTGCAGACCGGCGACATCCTGGCCCTGGCTTTCCTGCTGGTCCTGGCGGCCGCCATCGTGGTGCCGGGCTGGCTCACCCCTTACGACCCCTTGTTGCCCGATCCCTCGGCCACCTTGCTGGCGCCCTCGTGGCAACATCCTTTCGGCACCGACTATCTGGGCCGCGATCTGCTCTCGCGGGTGCTGTTCGGCACCGGACGCACCCTCGCCGGCTCGCTGGTGGCCGTGCTCATCGGCCTGGGCGTCGGCATTGTGCTCGGCCTGGCCGCCGCCTACTTCGGCGGCTGGATCGACGCCCTGGTCGGACGGGCCATGGACGTGCTGCTCTCCATCCCCGGCCTGCTGCTGTCGATGGTGATCGTGGTCTCGCTCGGTTTCGGCGCCATCAATGCCGCCATTGCGGTCGGCGTGTCGTCGGTGGCCGTGTTCACGCGGCTGATCCGCTCCGAAGTGCTGACCATCAAGGAGCTGGGTTACGTCGAAGCCAGCCGCCACCTGGGCCAGACCAAGTGGCAGGTGCTGCGCCGCCACGTGCTGCCCAATTCCTACTCCGCCGTGTTCACGCTGGCCGCCCTGCAGTTCGGCTCCGCCATCCTGTGGATCGCCTCGCTGAGTTTCCTGGGCTACGGCGCGCCGCCGCCGCAACCCGAGTGGGGCCTGCTGGTCGCCGAGGGCCGCGAGTACGTCGTGTCGTCGCCCTGGATGGTGCTGCTGCCGGGCCTCGTGATCATCGTCACCGTGGTCGCCATCGGCCGCGCCAGCCGCCTGCTGCGCAACATCCTGGGGTAACGCATCCATGTCCATACAGATCGTAGAACGCGCACCGGCTGCGCTGTCCGTGCGGGAACTCGTCGCCGGTTATGTGCGCCCCGGCGGTTCGGCACCCGAAGCCGTGGTCCACGGCGTGAGCCTGGAGCTGGAACGCGGGCAGACCCTGGCACTGGTCGGGCAGTCGGGCTCGGGCAAGAGCACACTGGCGCTGGCCGCCGCCGGGCTGCTGCCGGCCAACGGCCGCGTGCTCTCGGGCTCGGTGCACATCGGCGAACAACACGTGACCCACTACAGCCGGCGCCAGTGGCTGCCTCTGCGGGGCCGCGTGGTCGGCTTCGTGCCACAGGATCCGTTGAGTTCGCTCGACCCCCTGCAGCGCGTGGGCGACCAGTTGGCCCAGGCGCTGCGGCTGCACCGGGTGGCCGAGCGGTACGACGCCCGCAGCCAGGCCGTGGCTTTGCTCGAGCGGGTCGGCATCGACCAGCCCGAAAGACGGTACGACGCCTATCCGCACGAGTTGTCCGGCGGTCAGTTGCAGCGGGTGCTGATCGCCATCGCGATCTCTGCCAACCCCTCTCTGCTGATCGCCGACGAGCCCACGTCCGCCCTCGACGTGACCGTGCAGCAGACGGTGCTGGACCTCATCGGCGACCTGCAGCGAGAACGTGAACTGGCGGTGCTGTTCATCACCCACGATCTGGCGCTGGCCCATGACCGCGCCGACGAACTGGTGGTGCTGCGCGGCGGCCGGGCTGTCGAAAAAGGCCCCGTGCAGCAGGTGCTCGAGGCCCCGCGCGACGCCTACACCATCAAGCTGGTGAGCGACGCGCCCGCGCTGGCCCCCTCGCGCTACGCCGCGCTGCGCAAACCCGGCCTGGCCCTGGTGGCCGAACCGCCCGCGATCGTGGTCGAAGGCCTGGGCAAGCACTACCCGGGCGCCCCTGGGCAGTCGCCTGCACTCGATGCGGTCGATCTGGACGTGGCGAGCGGCTCGATCCACGCGCTGGTCGGCGAATCGGGTTCGGGCAAGACCACGCTGGCACGCATCGTCTCGGGCTTGCTGGGCTACAGCAAGGGGCGAGTGAATGTGCTGGGCCGGACGCTGCCGTCCGAGCCGCCCGCCAGCAACCACCATGCTGCCGCGCTGCAGTATGTCTACCAGAACGCGCTGGCGGCGATGGATCCGCGCTACACCGTGGGCCAGGTGATCGAGGAGCCTCTGCGCATCCACGCCCCGTTGAACGGTGTACAACGCCTCGACCTGGTGCGCGACATGCTCGATCAGCTCGCCTTGCCGGCAGACATCCTGGATCGCCGTCCGCGCGAGATCTCGGGCGGCCAGCGGCAGCGCGTGGCGCTGGGACGGGCGCTGGTGCTGCAACCCCGTATCCTGGTGCTCGACGAACCGACCTCGGCCCTGGACGTCAGCGTCCAGGCGCAGTTGATCGAGCTGCTGCTCAAGCTGCAGGCGCGTTACCGCCTCACCTACCTCTTCATTTCACACGATCTCAGCCTGGTCCGCCAGATCGCCGACGAGGTCTCGGTGCTGGCAGGCGGCCGCCGGGTCGAGACCGGGCGTGCCCAGCAGATCTTCCACGCGCCCGCCCATGCCTACACCCAGCGGCTCATCGGCGCGATCCCGGGCCAAGGCGCACTGCGCAGCGCAGCCTGAACGGCGCCCGCCCGGACACCGGTTTTCTTTTCCCCTGACCTGACAACGGATTTTCCGACATGAATCGCTTTTCCCTGCGCGCGGCTTCGATGTCCGCGCCATCGACGGCCCGCGCGGCCCTGACCGCCCTGGGCCTGGTCCTCGGCCTGCTCTCCGCCCCCCACATCCACGCCGCGACGACCGGCGTCAAACTGTCGGCCTCCACACCGGCCGAAAAGCCCCGGCGAGGCGGCGACTTCATCTATCTCGATGCCGAGCGCACGACCTCGTTCCAACTGACCGGCTCGTCGTTCTGGCAGACCAGCGCGGTCATCAACCAGGTGCTCGACCGACTGCTCTTCAAGGATCCGGAGACCCTCGAACTCAAGCCCTGGATCGCCACCCGCTGGACGGTCGATGCCGCCGGCACCACCTATGTCTTCACCATCCGCAAGGGCGTGAGCTACAGCGACGGCACGCCGCTGGATCTGGCCAGCGTCAAGCGCAACCTCGAGTGGCAGGCCCAGGGCGACAAAGCCAAGGGCATTCCGCGCAACTCGTGGTTTCCCAAGATCGAATCGGTCGCCACCGACGAGCAGGCCCATACGGTCACCGTCAAGCTCGCCGCACCCAATGCCGTCTTCCTGCAGCAACTCACGGCGCCCAAGGCAGGACTGGTCGCCCATGCCACCATCGACGCCAGCCGTGAAAAGCAGGCCATCGTCACCAACCTCATCGGCAGCGGCCCGTTCGTGGCCAAGTCCGAAATCCCGGGCAAGGAGACCGTGCTCGTGCGCCGCAAGGGTTATGCATGGGCCCCCGAGACGGCCAAGAACCAGGGTGAAACCTATATCGACAGCCTCACCATCATCCCGGTCGAAGAGGACAGCGTGCGGCTCGGCGCGGTGCGCGCACGCCAGGGACACGCCTTGCGCTACGTGCAGCCCAGCGAAGAACGCGGCCTCGCCGCACGCGGGTTCCAGGTGGTGGGCGTGCGCACGCCGGGTGCCGCCAACTTCCTCGAGGTGCGTTTCAAGGCGGATTTCGTGGACGACATCCGTGTCCGGCGCGCCCTGCTGCGCGGCATCGACCGCCAGGAAATCGTCTCCAAGCTCTACACCGACAACTGGAAAGCCGCGCAGAGCGTGCTGTCGCCGGGCACCATCGGCTTCAAGGACGAATCGGCCAAGTTCGCCTACGACCCGGCCGTGTCCAATCGCCTGCTCGACGAAGCCGGCTGGACCGGACGCAATCCGCAAGGCATCCGCACCAAGGACGGCAAGGCGCTGGCCTTCAACATCTATGTCGACGTCTACGACAACACCTCCCGTCCGCTCTACCAACTGATCCAGTGGCAACTCTCGAAGATCGGCGTGCAGCTCACCATCAAGGAAACCGACTACTCGAGTTACCCCACGGTCAGCAGCGATCCGTCCGTGGCCTTGCGCCGCAACGGCTGGCCGTCCGAAGACCCGTTCACGCTGACGGTGTCGTACCACAGCGCCTACAGCGACCGCTTCTCGCTCGGCGGCAAGGATGCCGAGCTGGACCGCCTGCTGACCGAACACATCGCCATCAACGATCCGGCGCGGCGTGCGCAGGCCCTGGGCGAACTGCAGGACTACCTCATCGACAACGCCTACGTCATCCCGCTGCTCGAAGACACCCAGCTCTTCGTGCTCAGCCCGGATGTGCGCGATTTCGGGCAGACCCGCTCCTACCCCTGGTTCTACAACGTCTGGCTGGTGCGCTGAGCGCGCTCGTGCCCGCCATCGACCGGCATTTGAAACACAACACGGATACCGCAGGAACACACGCCATGGCCTCCGCACCGCCCGCCGGCTCCAAGCCGCGCCAACTGCACCTGAACATCAACATCCTGCACGCGGGCTTCTATGCCTCGGCGTGGCGCATGCCGCAGACACGGCCTCGGGATTTCCTCGACATCGACCACTACGTGCGCACCGCACGCGTGGCCGAGCGGGGCAAGTTCGATGCCGTCTTCCTGGCCGATCGCCCGGCCCTGGAGTCGGGCTTCGATGCCCGGCCCTTCCTGTCGCTGGAACCGACGGTCGTCCTCAGCACCATCGCGGCCCACACCACCCACATCGGGCTCATCGCCACGGCCTCGACGTCGTTCAACGAGCCCTACAACATCGCCCGGCGGTTCGCCACCGTGGACATCGCCAGCCGCGGCCGTGCCGGCCTCAATGTGGTGACCACGTCCGATCCGTCGGCCGCGGCCAATTTCGGCCAGACCCAGCAGGCGCATGCCGACCGCTACCAGCGCGCCCAGGAGTTCACCGAGGTGGTGCGCAAGCTCTGGCGCAGTTGGGACGACGATGCCTGGGTGGGCGACAAGGCGGGTGCGCGCCTGATCGACGGCAGCAAGGTGCATCCCATCGAACACCAAGGCGACTTCTTCTCGGTGCGCGGCGCGCTGAACGTGCCCCGTTCGCCTCAGGGGCAGCCGGTGCTTGTACAGGCCGGCGGATCGGGGGCCGGACGAGACCTGGCCGCGCGGCACGCCGAGGTGGTCTTCAGCGTCGGAGAAAACATCGAACAGTCGGCCGCCTACGCCGCCGACCTGCGGGCCCGCGCCGTGGCCTACGGACGCCGCCCCCACGAACTGGTCGTGCTGCCCGGCCTGGCCACGGTGATCGGCAGCACGGAGGCCGAAGCGCGCCGCCGCGAACAGGAACTGGCCGAGCTCATCCCGATCGACTTCGCCGTGCAGCGCGTGAGCCAGACCTTCGGCACCGACCTCAGCGGACTCGATCTCGACGCGCCCTTCCCGGACGTGCCCATTCCAGCCCAGGGCGGCACGACCTTCGCGCAATCGACGCTCAACTTCGCGCGCGAGGGCAACCTGACCTTCCGTCAGTTGCTCTACAAGCTCGGCGGCGGCATCGGGCATCGCGTCATCGTGGGCACGCCGGAGCAGATTGCCGACGACATCCAGCGCTGGTTCGAAGCCGGAGCGGCCGACGGCTTCAACCTGATGCCCGATGTGCTGCCGGACGGACTCGAGGCGTTTGTCGACGAGGTCGTGCCCATCCTGCAGCGACGCGGACTCTTCCGCACCGAATACAGTGAAACCACGCTGCGCGGCCACCTGGGGCTGGCCTGAAAACAAGGGCGCTGCCCAGCCGGCAGTGCACTGAATATGCATAGCCGAAAGGGTAGCAGCCCTCTTTTCGGGCTGCGTGTAACTTGCTGGCTGGCTTTGTCTCTCTCACCTCATCCAGCATGTCTTACCCCCAGCCCTCAACTTCCCGTCGTCTTGCGATCGCTGCCTCGCTGGCACTGCCGCTGCTGGCAACGCCCCTCTGGGCGGCAACCTCCGGCGCGGCGCCGGGTGCTGCAACGGCCGTGTCTCCCGTCGACGGCGGCACGCTGACCTATGCGGTGTTCCAGGAACCGACCTCGCTGGTCTCGTTTCTCGACACCAAGACCGACAACCGCAACGTCAGCGCCAAGATCACCGAAGGCCTGCTGCGCTACGACGCCCAGTTCAATCCCCAGCCTCTGCTGGCGACGGCCTGGGACGTCAGCGGCGACGGCCTGCGCTACACCTTCAAGCTGCGCGAAGGCGTGAAGTTCCACGACGGCCAGCCGTTGACGTCGGCCGACGTGCGCTATTCCGTGCTCACGCAGCAGAAACAGGGCCCACGCGGCAAGATCACGCTGGCCAACGTCGAGCGTGTCGACACGCCCGATGCGCTCACCGCCGTCATCGTGCTGCGCAAGCCGGCGCCCTACCTGCTCAAGTCGCTGTCGTCGGCCGAGCTGCCCATCGTGCCGGCGCACCGCTATGCCGATGGCAACCCGCTGGCCAGCCCCAACATCACTGCGCCCATCGGCACCGGCCCCTTCGTGTTCGAGCAGTGGGTGCGCGGCAGCCACCTGGTGCTGCGCAAGAACCCCAGCTACTGGCGCCAGGGCAAACCTCACCTCGACCGCGTGATCTTCCGTTTCATCACCGACGCCCAGGCGCTGGCCGCGGCCGTCGAGACCGGCGAAGTCGATGCGGCACTCAACGTGGGCCTGGCGGATCTCGACCGCCTTGCCGACAACCCCAAGCTGGCCATCGACGACACCTACGACGGTTTCCTCAACAATGCCTCGTTCCTGGAGTTCAATGTCGAGAACCCGATCCTGGCCAAACCCGAGGTCCGACACGCCATCGCGCGCGCCATCGACCGCAACTTCATCGCCGAAAAGGTCTACTACCGGCGCGCACAGGTCGTCGATTCGCCGATTCCCCAGGTGCTCAGCGCGTACCACGACGCCAGCGCCTTCGACTACGGCTACGACGTGGCCGCCGCCAACAAACTGCTGGACCAGGCCGGCTACCCGCGCCAGGGCAGCGGACCGCGTTTCGACCTCAAGCTCACGCTGATCCCGGGCGCCGATTTCCGCCGCAGCGCCGACTACCTGCGTGCCGCACTCAACCGGGTCGGCATTCGTGTGACCGTGCTCGACGGCGATCTGCCTACCTTCCTGCAGCGCGCCTACACCGCGCGCGACTTCGACATCAACCTCAACGGTCTGGGCCGACTGTTCGACCCGACGGTCGGCGTGCAGCGCATCTACTGGGGCGACGGTGTGAAGAATCCGCTGATCTGGATCAATGCCTCGCATTACGTCAACCCCCGCGTCGACGCGCTTTTCACCCAGGCTGCCGTCGAGACCGACGAAAGCCGTCGTGCGGCGCAGTTCAAGGAAATCCAGCGCATCGTGGGCCGCGACCTGCCCGTGCTGCCCATCGCCACCGTGCCCTCGGCCCTGCAGGTCTACAGCAAACGGGTGCATGGGCTCAACAACAGCATCGACCTGACCGCCGGGGACTTCTCCGACACCTGGATCGAACCGCGCAAGTGAGGGGCGAGGCATGACGACCCCACCGCACGGCCAGTTGCAGGCCCAACTGCAGACCCAGCTGCAGGCCCAAGCACGGCATCCGGCCGATCGGCCCGGCCCGGCGCCCCAGGTCTCGCCGCCCGAGGACCTGGCTTACGCCAGTGCGCGAGAGCAGGCCCAGGCGCTGGCCGAAGGCCGCCTGTCTGCCGGCGACCTGCTCGAACAGGCGCTGGCGCGCATCCGGCAAGCCGAGCCCGCGTTGAATGCGCTGTCCCAGCTCGACATCGAAGGGGCCCGCGCCCAAGCCCTGAAGGCCGATGCCGCACTGGCGCGAGGTGAACGCCTGCCCTTGCTGGGGGTCCCCGTCAGCGTCAAGGAGTCGTTCGACGTGCGAGGGCTGGTCACGAGCTCGGGCAACCCGGCCTATGCCGACAACCGTGCCACCGAAGACGCCCACGCCGTAGCCGCCCTGCGCGAAGCCGGTGCCGTGATCATCGGCAAGAGCAATGTCCCGCTGGCCCTCGCCGATCTGCAGAGCTACAACGCTATCCATGGCCAGAGCAACAACCCGTGGGATCCGGCACGCACGCCGGGCGGATCGTCGGGTGGATCGGCTGCGGCCGTGGCCGCCGGCTACGTGGCGCTCGAACTCGGTTCGGACATCGGCGGCTCGATCCGCATTCCGGCCCATTTCTGCGGCGTCTACGGCCACAAGCCCAGCTACGGCCTGGTGTCGATGCGCGGCACGGGCGTGCCCTCGGGCCGCATCGCCGACCGCGACCTGACCGTCGGCGGCCCGCTGGCCCGGACGGCCGGCGACCTGAGCCTGGCCCTCGATCTGCTGCTCAACCGCGACCCTCTGGAAAACAAGGCACGGCAGGTGCGCCTGCCTGCGGCACGCCATGCACGGCTGGGCGATTTTCGAGTGCTGGTCATCGACCGTTGGCCCGGTACCGACCCCAGCCTGACCGAGCACGAATCGGTACGCCGGGTGACCGAAGCCTTGAGGCAGGACGGTATCGCCGTGCTGCGCCCGGACGACCTGCCGGCCGGGCTGCTGCCCGATCTGGCCGCCCAGCACCGCACCTATCGCAGCCTGCTGGGCTCTTCGCTGCCGACGCCGCCCGCACTGAGTGCGCCGGCACAACGCCGTCTGGCCGCGCTGCCGGCGGACGACCGCAGCGCCGATGCAGCCTGGCTGCGTGCACCCACCCTGTCGCATGCGCAATGGCTGCAGGACAACGAACACCGCCACCAGCTTCGTCTGCAGTGGGAGCGCCTGTTCGCCGTGGTCGACGTGATCGTCACGCCCGTCGCCCCCACGCCGGCCTTCCGGCACGACCACAGCGAACCCAAGGACGAACGCCGTTTCCCCGTCCGGTTTCCGGAAGGCCTGCGGCCGCTCCGGTTCTTCGATCTGTTTCACTGGGCGGGTCTGCCGGTATTGCCCGGTCTGCCGGCCACCAGCTTTCCGCTGGGACTGGACGACGAAGGCCTGCCGATCGGGGCACAGGCCATCGGGCCTTACTTCGAAGACCACACCGCCATCAGGTTCACCGAGCTGTACGGCGACAGGCATGGCGGCTATGTCGCACCGCCGGTACCCGCACGCCGGGCGTAGCGGAACCGCTGTGACGGCTTATCTGAAAAACGAATTAAAAACTGATTATTCATACCTGTACATAGTAAGACGACGGCAGCACGATACCGATCTTTCCAGTCAAGTCCGTGTCCTCGACACCGGCTGCTGGGCCGATCTATCCTGGAGTACCCCGTGCTGTCGTCCTTCTCGCGCCGTTCCGTTCTGGCCTCGTTGAGCCTCTCCGTCCTCGTCAGTGCGGGCCTGCTCGCCGGGTGCTCCAAGAACGAAGCCGGGTCGCCCGCCGCGGCGGCAGCCGACAGCAGCGCGCCGGTGACGGGCGGCGTGCTGGTCTACCTCGAGCAGCAGGCCCACACCAACCTGTATCCCCCGGCGGGCGGTTTCTATCCCAACGGCGGCATCCTCAACCAGATCACCGACAAGCTCACCTACCAGAATCCCAAGACGCTGGAGATCGAGCCCTGGATCGCCGAATCCTGGACCATCAACGCCACCGCCACCGAATACACCTTCAAGCTGCGCCCGGGCGTCACCTTCTCGGACGGCTCGCCGCTCGACGCCGCAGCCGTGGTCAAGAATTTCGACACCTTCGGACTGGGCAATCCGGCTCTCAAGCAGCCCGTGTCCGAGGTCATCAACAACTACGAACGCGGTGAAGTGGTCGATCCGCTGACCGTGAAGTTCTATTTCAAGAAACCGTCGCCCGGTTTCCTGCAGGGCACCTCGGTCATCGGCTCGGGCCTGGTTTCGCTCGCCACGCTGGCGCGCCCGTTCGAAGAGCTGGGCGACGCCACCCGCATCGTCGGCTCCGGCCCGTTCGTGGTCGCCAGCGAGGTGCTGGGCAAGGAACTCGTGCTCAAGGTGCGGGCCGACTACCAATGGGGGCCGGCCAAGCTGCCGCTCCAGGGCCGTGCCCGGCTCGACGAGATCAAGTACATCGTCACACCCGAGGACGGCGTGCGCATCGGCGCCCTGCTGTCGGGCCAGGCCGGGTTCATCCGGCAGGTGCAGGCCTATGACGAGAACCGCGTCACCGACCAGAAGTTCGACATCTATGCGCCGTCGACCCGCGGCGTCAACAACGGCCTGTACTTCCGGCCCGACAATGCCCTCGTGGCCGATGTGAAGGTACGCCAGGCCCTGCTGCATGCCACCGACACGCAAGCCATCGTCGGCACGCTGTTCTCCGGCCACTACCCCAAGGCGACCTCGGTGCTGGCCGCCAGCGCGCAAGGGTATGTCGATCTGTCGGCCAAGCTGAGCCACGACGAAGCCAAGGCCCGCCAGTTGCTCGACGAAGCCGGCTGGGTGCCGGGTGCCGACGGCATACGCCAGAAGGAAGGCCGGCGGCTCGAGCTGGCCGCCTATGTCTCGCTGCCGCAGCCGCAGAACAAGGAAACGCTGCAGCTCGTCTCGCAGCAGTGGGCCAAGGTGGGCGTCAAGTTCAATGTGCTCACCGGCGATGCCGGCAGCTCGGTCGTCGACAACCTCGACCCGCAGAAAACCCCGGTGCTGGCGACCATGGTGGGCCGTGCCGACCCCGATGTGGTGAAGAGCCAGTTCTACCCGAGCAACCGCAACGCATTGCTGCAGAAAGGCGGCGTGAGCCAGAAAGTGCAGGCCTTCGAGGACACCCGCCTGAACGCGATCCTGGACGGCATCGCCTCGGAAACCGATCCGGCCAAGCGGCTGGCTCTGGTGGCGGACGCACAGAACTACCTGATCGACCAGGCCTACGTGATCCCGATCTTCGAGGAGCCGCAAGCCTTCGCAGGCGCCCCCTGGCTCAAGGAAGTGGCCTTCGAGGCCGTCGGACGCCCCAGCTTCTACAGCACCTGGATCGCGCCGCACTGAGCGCCGGGCGCGAGGTCCTCGCCGCCGCGCCCGCACGTCCCGCCGTGCAGACGATGCCGCAAGCCGTTGCGCTGCCGGTCTTCGCACGTTTTTCTTCACGCGCATCGCCGCCTTGCCCGGCAAGGCGTCTGCCCCCAGCTTCTCGTTCCATCGCTTCTTATGACAACAACAAAAACCTCTTCCTTCGCGACCTTCGGCCGCGGCGCACGGCTGGCCACCCTGGCACTGGCCGTCGCACTTGCAGCCTGCGGAAAAACGGGCGACAGCACCCCTGCGGCTCAATCCGCAGAGACCGGTCCGCAGACCGGCGGCACGCTGGTCTACCTCGAGCAGCAGGCACACAACGCGCTGTACCCCCCCAACGGCGGCTTTTACCCCAATGGCGGCATCCTCAACCAGATCACCGACAAGCTCACCTACCAGAATCCCAAGACGCTGGAGATCGAGCCCTGGCTCGCCGAATCCTGGACCATCAACGCCACCGCCACCGAATACACCTTCAAGCTGCGCCCGGGCGTCACCTTCTCGGACGGCTCGCCGCTCGATGCAGAAGCCGTCGCCCTGAACTTCGACACCTTCGGCCTCGGCAACAAGGCGCTCAAGCAGTCGGTCTCCGAGGTCATCAACAACTACGATCGCAGCGAAGTCGTCGATCCGCTGACGGTCAGGTTCTATTTCAAGAAACCGTCGCCCGGCTTCCTGCAGGGCACCTCGGTCATCGGCTCGGGCCTGGTCGCGAAATCGACCCTGGCGCTGTCCATCGATCAACTGGGCGACGCCACCCGCATCGTCGGTTCCGGCCCGTTCGTGGTCGCCGGCGAGGTGCTGGGCAAGGAAGTCACGCTGAAGGCGCGCAACGACTACGCCTGGGGCCCGGCCAAGCTGGATCACCAGGGCCGCGCGCGCCTCGACGAGATCAAGATCATCGTCACGCCCGAGGACAGCGTGCGCATCGGCGCCCTGCTGTCGAACCAGGCCGGCTTCATCCGCCAGATCCAGGCCTACGACGAGCAGCGCGTGACCGACCGGAAGTTCCCGGTCTACGCGGCCTCGACACGCGGCGTCAACGACAGTCTGGCCTTCCGCCCGGACAACGAACGGGTGGCCGACGTGCGGGTGCGCAAGGCCTTGCTGCACGCCACGAATGCCAAGGAAATCGTTCAGACGCTGTTCACCGCCAACTACCCGCAGGCCAAGGGCGTGATCGTGTCGACCGCCGCCGGTTTTGTGGACCTCAGCGCCGAACTGGCTTTCGACGAAGCCAAGGCCAAGGCCCTGCTCGACGAAGCCGGCTGGGTGCCGCAGGCCGATGGCATCCGTGCCAAGGACGGCCTCCCACTGGTGCTGTCGACCTATGAATCGCTCAACTACCTGCAGAATCGCGAGGTGCTGCAACTGGTGGCGCAGCAATGGGCCAAGGTGGGCGTCAAGCTCAATGTGCTGTCGGGCGATCTCGGCAGCAAGACCATCGACAGCCTCGATCCCGAAAAGACCGCCCTCATCCCCGCCATGGTGGGCCGGGCCGACCCGGACGTGATCAAGAGCAATTACTACCCGACCAACCGCAACCTGCTGCTGCAGAAAGGCGGAATCAGCCAGAAGGTCAAGTCGTTCGAGGACACCCGGCTCAACGGCCTGTTCGACGCCATCGCCCAGGAACCCGACACCGCCCGCCGGCTGGCACTGACCCAGGACGTGCAGCGTTACCTGATCGAACAGGCGTATGTGATCCCGCTGTTCGAAGAACCGCAGGTCTTCGCCGGTGCCCCGTGGCTGCGCGATGTCGATTTCGAAGCCGTCGGCCGTCCCAGCTTCTACCGCACCTGGATCGCGCCGCGCTGATCCCCGTTCCCTGATCCTTCCCGAGGCCAGTCGTCAACATGACCCGCTAACTCGCAAGCCGCATCGGCCAGGCCCTGCTGGTGCTCTGGGCAGCCTTCACCGCGTCGTTCGTGCTGCTGCAGTTCCTGCCCGGCGATGCAGTCCTGATCAAGTTCCTCAACCCCGAGCTCGGGTTGAGCCCCGAACAACTGGCCGAGATCCGGCTGGCCTACGGCGCCGACACGCCCCTCTGGCAGCAGTACGGCCACACCCTGCTCAGCTTCCTGAAGGGCGATTTCGGCTACTCGATGCAGGCCGGCGTGCCGGTCAGCCAGAGCCTGGCCACCAGCCTGCCGCCCACGCTGCAGTTGGCCCTGTCGGGTTTTGTCGCCGCACTGATCCTGGCCGTGGCCCTTGCCTTCCTGTCCAACCAGGTGGGCTTCGGCTGGCTGCGCTCGGCTCTGCAGACGCTGCCGTCGCTGTTCGTTTCGGTGCCGGTGTTCTGGCTGGGCATCATGCTGATCCAGGTGTTTTCCTTTCGACTGGGCTGGATCCCTGTGATCAACCCCGGGCGCTGGGAAGGCATGGTGCTGCCCACGCTGACGCTGGCGGTCCCGATCTCCGCGCCGCTCGCGCAGATTCTGATCCGCAACATCGACGCCGTTCTGGCCCAGCCTTTCGTCGCCGTGGCGCGTGCCAAGGGGGCCAGCCGGCGCGGCGTGCTGTGGCGCCACGTGGCCCGCAACGCGGTGCTGCCGACGCTGACCATCGCCGGCATCCTGTTCGGCGAACTGCTCGCCGGCGCCGTCGTCACCGAGGCGGTATTCGGCATCAACGGCCTGGGCAGCCTGACCCAGCAGGCCGTCGGCAACCAGGACACGGCCGTGCTGCAGGCCATCGTCGTCATCTCCGCCACCTCCTTCGTTCTCATCAACCTCATCGTGGATCTGCTCTACCCCGTGCTCGATCCCCGTTTGCGCACCCGTCTGGAGAGCTGATCCATGAGCGCAGTCCCGTCTCTTACCCCATCGTCGCCCCCGCCGGCCTTCGAGCCCGGCCCGGGCAAGATCCGCAACGCCTGGCGCCGTGCGCGCCGCACACCGGTCACGCTCTGGCTGGCCTGGCTGATCATCGCCTTCGTGGCACTCTGCGCGGTCGCCCCCGGGCTGCTGACCTCGTACAGCCCGATCCAGGGCACCGCCGGGCAACAATTGCTCGGCCCCAGCGCCGCTCATTGGCTGGGCACCGATGCCCTGGGCCGCGATGTCTACACCCGGGTGGTCCACGGTGCCGTGCATTCGCTTTCGGGGGCCTTCGTGGCGGTTGCCGTCGGGCTGGTCGTGGGCACCTTCCTCGGCCTGATCGCCGGCTCCACGGGCGGGCGGGTCGACGACGGCATCATGCGCATCGTCGACGTGCTGCTGTCGGTGCCGGCCCTGCTGCTGTCGCTGGCCATCATCATCATCCTGGGCTTCGGCACCATCAACGCCGCCATCGCAGTGGGGGTGGCATCGATCGCCAGCTTCGCCCGCCTGGTGCGCTCCGAAGTCGTCCGGGTGCGCCGATCCGAGTATGTCGAAGCCGCCTTCGGCAGCGGCGGCCGTTTCTGGCAGGTGCTGTGGCGCCACGTGCTGCCCAACTCGCTGACGTCGGTGATCGCCATGGCGGCCCTTCAGTTCGGTTCGGCCATCCTGTCGATTTCCACGCTGGGCTTCCTGGGCTACGGCGCCCCGCCGCCGACCCCGGAATGGGGCCTGCTGATCGCCGAGGGCCGCAACTACATCTCCACCGCCTGGTGGCTCACCACCGTTCCGGGCGTGGTGGTGGTTCTGGTGGTGCTGTCCGCCAACCGCATCAGCGCCGGGCTGCACAAAGGACAACGATGACCACGGTGCATGAACTCTCCCCGCGCACACCCGTGCTGTCGCTGCAGGACGTCGTGATCGCTTACCAGGAAGCCCACCAGCCTGCACAGCGGGTGGTGCATGGCGTCAGCTTCGACGTCTGGCCGGGCGAAGTGGTGGCCCTGGTCGGCGAATCGGGCTCGGGCAAGACCACCACCGCGCAGTCCGTCATCGGCCTGCTGGCCGAAAACGGCCGGCTCGAATCCGGCCGCATCCTGCTCAACGGCACCGACATCTCGCACTGGAACGACCGCCGCCTCGACAGCATCCGGGGCTCGGTCGTGAGCCTGATCCCGCAGGATCCGACCACCTCGCTCAACCCGGTACAGACGGTGGGCGAACAGGTTGCCGAGATCCTGCGCATCCATGGCTGGGCCAAGGGCCGGCAGGCACGCCAGGCCATCGACAAACAGGTGGTCGAGCTGCTGGGCCATGTCGGCCTGACGCAACCCGAACTGCGCGCCCGCCAGTATCCGCATGAACTCTCGGGCGGCATGAAGCAGCGTGTGCTGATCGCGATCGCAATCGCCCTCAAACCCGCCCTCATCATTGCCGACGAGCCGACCAGCGCGCTGGATGTCACGGTGCAGAAGCGCATCCTCGACCTGATCGACGACCTGCGAAGGGAATCCGGCACGGCCGTGCTGCTGGTGACCCACGACCTGGGTGTGGCGGCCGACCGCGCCAACCGGCTGGTCGTGCTGCAAGGCGGACGCATCCAGGAGCAGGGGCCCACGCTCGACGTGCTGCGCCAGCCGGCCAGCGACTACACCCGCAAGCTGCTGGCCGATGCGCCCTCGCTTGCCCAAGGCCGGCAACGCGCGCCCGCTCAGGCCGATTCCGAGGCCAGCGTGCGCGACGAACTGCCCGTGGTGGTGGTCGAGAACCTGGTGCACACCTTCGACGTGCCCGGACGAAGCGTCGCCTTCCGTGCCGTCGACGGGGTGTCCTTCAGCGTCAGGCGCGGCACCACCCATGCCATCGTGGGCGAGTCGGGCTCGGGCAAGACCACCACCATCCGCGACGTGGTGGGTTTCCGCCGGCCGACATCGGGCCGCATCCTGATCGAAGGGCTGGACTTCACCACCCTGCGCGGCGAAGCGCTGCGACAGGCCCGCCGCCGCATTCAGCTGGTCCACCAGAATCCGTTCTCGTCGCTCGACCCGCGCCAGACCATCTACGAGATCATCGAGGAGCCGCTGCTCAACTACGACCGCCTGCCGCGGCAGGAACGCCAGTACCGCGTGCAGGACATCCTGGCCCGCGTCGGCCTGCCGGCGGCCGTGCTGTCGCGACGTCCGCATGCGCTCTCGGGCGGACAGCGCCAACGGGTCGCCATCGCCCGGGCGCTTGTGCTGCAGCCCCACGTGGTGGTGCTCGACGAGGCCGTCTCGGCACTCGACGTCACCGTGCAGGCCCAGATCCTGGCGCTGCTCGACCGTCTGCAGCGCGAGCTCGGCCTGACCTATCTGTTCATCTCGCACGATCTCGCCGTCGTGCGGCAGATCGCCGACACCGTCTCGGTGCTGCAGAACGGCAGGCAGGTCGATGGCGGCCGCGTGGAAGACGTGTTCGAGCGGCCCGGCTGCGACTACACGCGTGAACTGATCGATGCGATTCCCGGAAAAAAACACCAACAACTCACCCAGCCTTCAACACATGACACGACACACCCCTCTGCCCGGCACCGCGTACAAGCGCCTGGGCTTCTTCAGCAGGCTTCTTGACGAGACCTCGGCCGCCGAACGCTACCGGCTGGTCGCCGAGCAGATCCGCCACGCCGAAGCCCATGGCTTCGATTCGGCCTGGGTCGCCCAGCATCATTTCCACGAGCACGAGGGCGGCCTGCCGTCGCCCTTCGTGTTCCTGGCCCATGTGGCCGCCCAGACCCGCCGCATCCGGCTGGGCACGGGCATCGTCACGCTGCCGCTCGAAAACGCGGTGCGCGTCGCCGAAGATGCCGCCGTGCTCGACCTGCTGTCGGGCGGACGGCTGGAGGTCGGTGTCGGCACCGGAGGCACGCCCGAATCCTTCGCCGCCTTCGGCCTGGACAGCAACGACCGGTCGGCCATCTTCGCCCGCCAGTTGGCGACCGTGCGCCGCGCCTGGGCGGGCGACGCGCTCGACGGCGGCGATCGCCTCTACCCTGCGGCCACACCCCTGCTGGGGCGTCTGTGGCAAGCCACGTTCTCGGTCGCCGGCGGCGCCCGGGCCGGGGCGGCAGGAGACGGTCTCATGCTCTCGCGCACCCAGCCGCGCACGACCGATGCACCGAACGCCACGCTGGCCGATATCCAGCATCCCATCGTCGACGCCTACCTGGCCGCGCTGCCGGCCGGCCACGCGCCCCGCATCGTGGGCTCGCGCAGCCTGTTCGTCGCCGACAGCCGGGACGAGGCGCTGAAGCTGGCAGCCGAAGGCCTGCGCCGTACCGCCGCCCGGCACGCCCAGAGCGGCAAGCTCGACATCGACCCCGGCGCCTCGGTCCACACGCTCATCGCCGCCTACGACGCCCATGTGGGCACACCCGACGACGTCGTGGCTTCGCTGCGCGCCGACACCACGCTCGAACGCGTCACCGACGTCGTTTTCCAGGCCCACTCGATCGATCCGCCGCACGCCTTCATCCTGCGCTCGATCGAACTCATCGCCACCGAAGTCGCGCCGGCGCTCGGCTGGTTTGCGCCCCGGTCCGAACGCGCCGGCGGCACACACCGTTCAAGCCTCGATCTTTCTCTTGAAGCCAACGCATGACCACACCCTCCCCCGTCCTCTCCGCCGAGCGCGATCGCCCGACCCCCGCTGTCGACGACGTGATCGACCACCTGCTCGACATCCAGCCCGGCGATGCACTCGACCGCATCCGTGCCCAACGTGCGCAGGCGCGCAGCCACGCCCAGCAAAGCTACCTCTCGCTGTTCCACCCGGCCAAGCCCGTGGTGGGCCATGTGAGCCGGCTCGAACGCCAGGCCGTCGCATTGTTCGTCGCCCTGCTGCATCGCTCGCCCGATGTCGCGCGGTTCTATGAGCAGGGACTGCACGATGCAGCCGCTCCGGCGCTCCTGCTGCAGGCCATCGATGCCGCATCGCAAGCGGCACGGCACACCGGCCCCTACGGCCACTATCCCGAAGGCCCCCTGACGGTGGAAAACACCGACGGCCCCCGCTACGCCGTGGCGGCCGAGCTTCGTCCGGCGCTGGGCAACCGGCTGGCCGCAGCCTTCGACCACGTGCACCTGCTGGTGTTCCACCCGCGCGATGCCAGTCCCGCCGCAGTGCAGGCACTGCTCGACAACGGCTGGGACACGACCGACATCGTCATCCTGTCGCAGCTGGTGGCATTCCTGAGTTTCCAGATCCGTGTGGTCCAGGGCCTGCGCGCATTGCACCCGCACCTCCATTCCCCCGCCTGATTACCGGAGTACCGCATGACCGATCTGGCCAACACCCTCATCGCCCACCCCGACAACGCCCCCCCGGTCGCCTTCACCCAGGCACAGCTGGAATGGCTGCCATGGCTGCCCCCGCTGCCCCCCGAGGAATTCACCGACCGCCATCGCGCCGGGCTGGTCGATGCCTCGCGCATCAAGTCGCCGTACTTCCGCCTGCTGTCGCGGGACCCGGACACACTGGCCGCACGCACCAAGACCGACAAGGACATCTTCTACAACCCGCAGGCCGGACTGCCGCGGGCCGAACGCGAGCTCGCCGCCGCCGCCACCTCCCGGCACAACGGCTGCATCTACTGCGCGTCGGTCCACGCCCGCTTCTCGTCGCATTTCTCGCAGCGCACCGAAGATCTGCAGCGCCTGCTCGACGAGGGCACGGATGCCGACCTCGGCGACGAGCGCTGGAACGCCATCGTGCAGGCCAGCGTGGCCCTGAGCGACGTGCCCTCCGCATTCGGCGAAGCGCACATCCTGCGCCTGAGGGCGGCCGGCCTCGACGACGACGCCATCTCGGACGTCATCCACGGCGCGGCCTTCTTCAACTGGGCCAATCGGCTGATGCTGTCGCTGGGTGAACCGACGGTGCCGAAGCCCGCCGCCGCGGCCTGACCCCCACGGGCTCGAGGCCCGAATGCAGACGCGCCCCGGCTCCAAACCGGGGCGCGTTCTTGTTGGTTCGGGGTCGATCTCAGGGCTCGTACTCGATCACCGCACCGTGCGTCAGCGCCTGCGGCAGTACCGAACCGCCCGGCCACGGAAACTGATCGCGTGATCGCGCGCCTCGCAAGGTAAAGGCCAGCACGCCCTCGCCCCGCTGGCGCAGCAGCGTCGACAGGGCTCGTGCCGATTCGGCCGTGCTGCCGCGATCCGGCTCGATCAGAATCAGCGTCGCCCCCGACTCCGCACCCGGATGCGCCGGCAGACGCAGTTGAGCGACCTGCAGACCCGTCGTGGCGAGGCGCCACGGGGCCGACAGCACGGCCTCTTCGCCCAGCAGGATGCGGTAGCGCGCCAGCGTCCGATTCAGATCCTCGACCACCAGCGTCACGCTGGCCACACCCGTCACGCCGTTGGCGTGCCGGCGGACCTCGCCCTCCTGCACCCGCAGGTGCCGGGGCGTGATGTCGCCGCACAGAAACGGCAGATCGGGCGTGATGTGGCGCGCGGTCTGCCATTGCAGAATCTCGCCGTCGGGGCGGGCCCGGCCACCGTCGTACGGGCCGCCCAGCGCGACATCGCCGGCCTGGGCGCGTGCCACCACGCGGGCCACGTCGTCCGGATGCAGGGCCACATCGACCAGGCCTTCGCCGTGGCCCTTCAGCCACTGCCACCAGCGGTCGTCGTCCAGGCCGGGCGAATGCCAGGCGATCAGCTCCAGGTAGCTGCCGTCCTCGAACACCACCAGGGCGTTGTGGGTCGGCCGGCCGGGATGCCGCCCGCCCTCGAGGACGGTGAAGCCCAGTGCCGTGTAATCGGCAATCGCCCGGGGCAGGTCGGACACGGCGATCACAAGATGGTCAAGCGCAAGCGTCATAGGTCATATCGCATGGATTCGGATGCTGCGTGCGGCCAGGCGCAACACAGGGAGTGGCCGCTCGTTCTCACGCCGCGGCGCGATCGTCGTTGACGGCCTGCGCGGCGGGTCGGGCCGGGGTCACACCGTCCAGCGTGTTGATATGCACCCATTGCGCCCGTATCGTCTGCGGATTCTTCAGCAGGTTGAGGATCGGGCAGACGGCCTCGACGCTTTCGAAAAGCTGCTGGATCTGGGCGGCAGATGCCGGGGAATCGATATGCACGGTGTACGCGATGTCGTGCGGCCAGAACGGCGTGTGCTCGTGCCCCGGTTTGCCGGCGCGCGGGTCCAGGGTGCCCTGAACGTCGACCCGCAGATTGTTCAACGGCACCTGCTGATCGGCCGCCTGGATCAGGAAGATATGCGTCACGCAGGTGCCCAGCACCCCCAGTTGCAGTTCCGGCGAACTCGGACCGAGATCGTAGCCGGCGAAATCGGCCGGACTGTCGCTGATCACGCGGTGATCCCGGATGCGCAGCAGACGGACCCCGCTGCGCCCTTCGGCCGATACGCTCGCCTTCAGTTGCACGGCATCGGCCTGCCCCGATTCGATTCGCTCCTGGCGGGTATGGAAGGCTTTTCGTTTCTGTTCGAGATACGCGTTGAGATCGCTCATGAGGATGGCTTTGAAAACGGACGTCTGATGAAGCAGTCAGTCTGGCAAAGCCCTGCGCCGGCGACAACGCAGTTTTTGTCATCTGTTAGTTGAGGTCGCGCATATCGGAAACCGCCGCGGCGCGAATCAGTGCGGCGCAGCCTTGCGCAGACGGGCCAGTTCGGCCTGCGCCTCGTCCAGCTTTTCCTGGCGCTTGGCCACCTTGGAGGGCTTGCCCTCGCGTCGCTCTTCGTCGAGTTCGCGCTGGCGCTCGGCGACCTTCTTTTCCTGCTGGCGAACGGTGCGTTGATGCTCGGCCTGCAGCTTGGCATCGGTGCAGTTGTCCTGCACCTGCGACAAGGCCCGCTCGAGCCCGCGGACTCGATGGGTCTGGCCGTGTGCCTTGGCGGCGGACAGCTCGGTGCGAATCTCGTCCTGCTTGGCCTTGCACAAAGGACCCGGCTCGGCATGGGCCGTGGCGGAAAGCAGCAGCAGGGCACTGGCGGCCAGCGCGGTTTTGAGGAACTTCATCTCGGTCTCCGTTGACGGGGTGTTCTCGACGATCATAGCGAAAGCTGCAGCACCCGCCCCGCTGCGGCCATGAACAGGCGGCAGCGGCGCGGGTTCGCGCGGCGCAGGTCAGGCCCGGTACGTCAGTCGCCGGACCACGGCTTCATCGACCTCGACCCCCAGCCCCGGGCCGTGCGGCACGGTGACCCAGCCCGCCAGTTGTTCGGCAGGCCGGGACACCAGCTCGTGCTGCACCAGGGACGGCTTGAGCTCGAACAGCCGGGTGTTCGGGGAGGCGAGCGAAAGATGCAGGCTGGCCGCCGTCGTGATCGCCGTGCTCCACGCCTGGGCGCTCACCTTCAGCCTGGCCGCACCGGCGCACCGGTCGATTTCCCGAAAGCCCGTGATCCCTTCGGCCCGCGCCGGGTCGACACACAGCACATCCAGCGTCGCGCTGTCGATCAGGCGCTGGTAGTGGGTGACGGTCCATTCGCGCCCGCCGCCGGCGATGGGCACCGCCACGGCGGCTTTGAGCACCCGATGGTCCTCGAGATGCGCGGGATGGAACGGCTCCTCGATCCAGCCGATGCCTTGGCCCGCCATGCGCCGCACGGTGTCGATGGCGATGTCGGCATCCCAATGCAAGCCGTTGCCCACGTCGACCAGGATCTCCACGTCGGGACCGAGCTCGCGTCGCAGCCCGGCCACCAGCGCAATGCTGCTGTCGGTATCGCGGCCCACGGCCGAGCGGGAGTCCATGCGCAATCCGAGTTTCACGCTGCGAAAACCGGCGGAGACCAGACCCAGTATCTCGTCGATGCAGGCCGACAGGTTTTTGGTGCCGACCTGGCAATTCGCACTGGCCGGCAGACCTTCGTGGAAACGCCCCCAAAGCGCCCACAGCGGCTGATTTTCGAGTTTCCCTCGAATATCCCACAGCGCCATGTCGATCGCACTCAGCGCAAACGAGGCAATGCCGCCTTCGCCATACCACTCGCTGTGCCGGCGCATGCTTTGCCAGCATTTCTCGACGCTCGTTTCGCCGGCCTGCTGAAGAAGGGGCCAGTAACCCTCCTCGATCAGCAGCACGGTGGCTCGACAGGCCTCGGGCCACAGCGCGACGGCTTCTCCCCAGCCAATCACGCCATCGGCGGTTTCCAGACGGACCAGAACGGTCATCCGGGGCTGCTGCAGATCGGATGGGTCCGGATAACGGAGGACATACGTCTGGATGTGAGCGAGTTTCATAGGCGATTTCCGATACTGGCAAGTTTCGACATGATTCGACAAAGTAAGAATATAGTTCGCTTGACAAAGCGTCAAGTTTCAAATAGGAATATCCAATACTGGATGCTTTAAACCTCCGCCGGCTCATATCCTTAGCCGCAAAGCTTTCTTTGCCAGCACACCACACGTTCCTAGGATGGATCGCATACGCGAAACGGCGCCGCGGACTGCGCCGCGTCCTTTCTCCTCGGCACACTCATGTCCCAACGCAAGCTTCGGCTCGGCGCCTTTGTCATGGCGACCGGCCATCACATCGCCGCCTGGCGCCATCCCGGCTCACAGATCGACTCCGGCACCAACCTCGACCACTACATCCAGGTCGCGCAGACCGCCGAACGGGGATTGTTCGACCAGATCTTCCTGGCCGACAGCCCGGGCATCCATCAGCGGCTGGACGACGAATCCATCAGCCGCCAAGGTCGTCTGTCGCACTTCGAACCGGTGACCCTGTGGGCGGCCCTGGCGGCCGTCACGCGCCACATCGGATTTGTCGCCACGGCGTCGACCACCTACGAAGACCCCTACCTGCTGGCTCGCAAGTTCGCCTCGCTCGACCACATCAGCAAGGGCCGTTCGGCGTGGAACGTGGTGACCACGAGCGCCGCCACGGTGCATGGCAACTTCGGCCTGGCCGCCCATCCGGATCCGGCCGTGCGCTACGAACGCGCCCATGAATTCGTCGATGTCGTGAAAGGCCTGTGGGACAGCTGGGACGACGATGCGCTGACACGCGATCGCGATTCCGGCGTCTACTTCGATCCCGCGCGTGTCCATGCCCTCAACCATGTCGGCCGGCACTTCACCGTCAAAGGACCGCTCAACATCGAACGGCCGCCGCAGGGCCATCCGGTGATCGTGCAGGCCGGTTCGTCGGAAGACGGCAAGGAGCTGGCCGCCGCGAGTGCGGAAGCGATCTTCACGGCCTGGACCAGCCTGGAAGAGGCCCAGGCCTTCTATCGCGATGTGAAGGGCCGGCTGGCCAAGTACGGCCGGCGTCCCGAACAACTGCTGGTGCTGCCCGGCATCTCGCCCGTGGTCGGACGCACGCCCGAGGAAGCCCAGGCCAAGTGGGCCGAGTTGCAGGGGCTCATCCATCCCTCGGTGGGGCTCGACACGCTGCGTCCGTTCTGGCCCGAGGCCGACCTGCGCAGTTGGAAGCTCGACGAGCCGCCGCCCTACTTCCCCCTGCCGCCCAAAGGCGTGAGCAGCCGCGCCCATGTGGTCATCGAGCTCGCGCGGCGCGAGCGGTTCACGGTACGCCAGCTCTACGAATACCTGGCCGGGGCCCGTGGCCACTGGGTCGTGGTGGGCACCCCCGAACAGATCGCCGACCAGATGCAGCTCTGGTTCGAAAACGAAGCGGCCGACGGCTTCAACGTGATGCCGCCGGTGCTGCCCGAGTCGCTCGACGACTTCGTCGATCTGGTGATTCCCGAACTGCAGCGCCGCGGGCTGTTCCGCACCGCGTACGAAGGCCGTACGCTGCGCGAGAACCTCGGGCTGGAACGGCCGGCGAGCCGCTACGCTCGCGCCGAAGAAGCCGCCTGAAGATCTGCGGGAAAACGCATCGCGGCGGCTGGCCCGTCGATCGCGCCCGCTCGGTTACGGACGGCAGAGGCCCTCTGCGGGCACCTGCCGGATCGACTCAGGCGGCAGGCGCTTTCTGCAGCACAAAGCCGGCGGCGGCAGGATCGCCGATGGCCCGCGGCAGATCGGCTTCCCAGGCCAGGTAGGCGGCGCTCGACTCGGCATTGCCTTCATGGCGGTCGTGCAGCCAGAACAGAAAGTCGATGCGCTTGAGCTCGCCCACCGCACCCGCACCGGATTCGACCGGCAGACCGGCCTGGCGCCAGGCCTGCAGGCCATCGGCCAGCACGGCCACGGTGCGTTCCTCGTGGCGCAGATCGCGGGCCAGCAGCAGCGCCACGGCCTCGTCCTCGGCGAGGACCACCACCTGCCGTACGCCTTCCAGAGCCGCGCGCAACGCCGGCAGCGCCGAGCGATTGGCCCATACGGCGCCGGCGGGATGTTCACGCAGATAGGCGGCACTGCCCGATGCGTCCAGAAGCAGAGCGCCCTGCTCGACCCACGCGGCAGCCTGGCCGCTGTCGATCCGGGCCACATCGAAGACCGCGTCGGCCCTCTGTGAGCCGAGCGACCCAACCGATGCGGGGCTTTCGGCCTCCTCGCCTTGCAGCACCGATGCGTCCCAGCCCATCTGGCGCAGCCAGTGTGCGGTCAGCACGGCCCGGCCACCGTCCAGATCGGCCAGCACGATGCGGGCTCGGCGCACGACGGCCCACTGATCCAGGCATTGCACCAGTTGCACGCCCTGAACACCGGTGTAACCCGGCAAGGGCGAACGGCGATGCTCTTCAGGGGTTCTCACGTCGAAGAAATAGGTGGTGCGCTCGGCATCGGCGCGCCACCGTGCAGCCGTCTCGCCATCGATCAGCGGAACCCCGAAGTGGGCGGCCACACGGGCCTCGCGCTCGCGGGCCTGCTGCCACGCCTGCGGACTGGCCGTGCGGGGCGCCACGGGGGTGTTTCTCTCCAGTTCTAGGCCGGCCAGCCGCCAGCCCTGCGTGCCGCCCGACAAGGCCCGTACCGGATTGGGCACCCCGGCATTGAGCAGCGTCTGAGCGCCCATCACGCCGCGCGTACGACCTGCGCACGACACGACGACCTGGGTTCGGGGCGACGGAACGAGGTCGGCAAAGTGCAGAACCAGTTCGCTGGACGGGCAACTGATCGCGCCCGGCACATGGAAACGCGCGAACTCTTCGGCCGTGCGGCTGTCGAGCACGACCAGGTCCGCGCCCTCGGCCTGCAGCCGCGCCAGCTCGGCCGATTCGATGTCGGGCGTATGGAAAAACAGCTCCACACACTCGGCAAACGCCTTGCTCGGTACGTTCACGCCCTTGAAGACCGGCTGGCCCGCAGCGAGCCAGGCCGCGATACCGCCTTCGAGGACGCGCACGTCGCCGTAGCCCAGCGCCTGCAGTTTCTCGGCCGCCAGGCGTCCGTCGTCGCTGGAATGGCCGGAGACGACCACCGCCGCATCGCGCCGCGGCACCAGGCGCCCGATCTCGATCTCGAGGCGGCTGTAGGGGATGTTGACGGCCAGCAGGCCGTGCCCTTCGCCGTACTCGCCCGCCTCGCGGATGTCGATCCACGCGAGCTCGCCCGTGCCCTGGACGATCTGCCGAGCCAGCCAGGAGGCCTCGACGGAAGGCACGACCGCCCGCGACAGGGCGGCCGGCGCCGCCGGAGTGGATGGGGATTGGAATGCAGTGGACATCGGCGACCTTCAGGCGTTCGTGGAGCGAGCGACAGGCAGACGCAGTCCCGCCTGTTCGAGCAAAGGCAGGACACGCCGGCCGAAGTACTCGAGTTCCGGTTCGTAGTCGAAAAAGCAGATCTGGATGCCGTCGCAGCCGGTCGCCTTGAGCTTGAGCAACTGGTCGACCACTTGTTCGGGCGTACCGACGATCTGGATGTTGCCGCCCACCGTGCGCTCGTCGCGCTCATGGCCGCGCCAAGATTGGCTGTCGCCGGTGGCATGGGAGTGGAAAAAACCCTCGACGGCGCCGTGATCGGCCTGGTCCAGAATCTCGCGGTAGGCTTGCCACGCCTCGGCTTCGGTGTCGCGGCACAGAATGAGCGGATTGATCAGCGTGCGCACCGAACGCCCCTGTGCAGCGGCACCGTCCTTGACGGCCTGGTTGATCGCCGGCAAGGCTTCCAGCGCGCGGTCGATGCGGGCGCCGGCGGGACTGGTGATGAAGACCAGATCCGCATGCTTGACCGCACTGGCGATGCCCGCCGGCGAACTGGTCGCGCTCACCATCACCGGCCGTCCATGCACGGGCTTGGGCGTGACGAAGGCTTTCTCGAGCGTCCAGCGCTCGCTCTGGTAGCTGACGTTCTCGTCGCTGCCCCACAGCTTGAGCATGATGTCGACGAACTCGTCGGCCAGGGCATAACGTTGCCCGTGCGCGATCTGCTGCTGGCCGAACATCGCCCATTCGTCCTTGCGGAAACCGGTGACCACGTTCAGGCCCCAACGCCCCTTCGAGATGTGATCCAGGGTGGCGCCGAACTTGGCCAGATGCAATGGATGCCAGGGACCATACAGGATGTGGATGGTCGAGATCAGCAGGATGCGGCTCGTGACCGCAGCCAGCGCGCTGGTCGCGATGAACGCATCGAGCGAGGTCTCGCGGTAATTCGTCTCGCCACCGAAACCGCCCTTGGAGAGCCAGTGCGCCGGGCCGAAGACCAGGTCGAAGCCGAGCTCCTCGGCACGGCGCGTCAAGCGGGCGTTGTAGTCGAAACGCCAGTCCGTGCCCCGTGGCAGAGTGGACATGGTCCACCCGCCGTTGTGGATCGGCAGGAACAGCCCCAGCATCAGCGGCTGCTGCCAGGCTTGGCCCAGGGGACTGTCGGGCGGCATGTCGGCGGGAATCATTCGGGTATCGGTCATGCTTTGAAATCGGGTTCCTTGCGATCCAGCAAACGCAGCAAGGCATCGAAATGCAGTTCGTAGGCCGGCTTGGCGGCAGAGGCCTGGCCATCGTGCAAGGCGGTGTTGCCGATCTGGTATTGCACCTTGGCCACCTGCTCCGGGCTCAGGTTCTTGACCGGGCGGCCGGTCCAGAGGGCGTGCAGGTGCACACGCGCATAGCGTTCCAGCGAGTACAGCCTGTCGTAGGCCTGGGCCACGCTGCGGCCGGTCACGAGGATGCCGTGGTTGCCCATGAACAGAATGCTCTTGTTGCCGAGCACCCGCGCCAGGCGTTCGCCTTCGGCCCAATCGCGCGCCAGGCCGTCGTACGAATCGTCGTAGGCGATCTGGTCCAGCAGCAGGGCCTCGGTCTGCCCGAGGGGTTGCAGCCGCTGGTCTTCGAGACGCACCAGCGCGCTGGCGTAGGGCATGTGGGTGTGCAGAACGGCGGCGTGCGCAGGGCTCGAGGCATGGATAGGCGCGTGGATGCTGTAGGCCGAGCGCTGCAGGATGCCCTCGCCGTCGAGCACGCGGCCGTCATGATGGACGGTCAGCAGTTCGCTGGCCTTCACCTCGCTCCAGTGCAATCCGAACGGCGGCACGTGAAACCGATCGTCCGCACCCGGCACCGCCACCGTGAAGTGGTTGTAGATGCCTTCCGTCAAGTCGTGCCACACCGCCAGGCGATGCGCAGCAGCCAGATGGCGCCGGGCGGTTGCACGAGAGGCTTCGAGGGCGGTGTCGGCGGCGGGGGCGCCGGCGCTGTCTTTCGGTTCGGCGGCCAGGGCGGTGGAATGGGTCATGAGGATGGATCCTGAAATGTGGGGAGCTGGATAGGGAAAGCCGAAAAAAATGCCGTCGCGCGGGTGCCGGGGCTGCAGGCATGGCCAGGCATGCGCAGCCGTCCGGCATGGGCGCGATCAGGTGGGCTTGGCCGAGCGCGGGTTGAGCTTGTCGTTCAATCCGTTGCCCAGCAACATGAAACTGATCACGGTCACGAAGATGGCGAGGCCAGGCAAGGCGGTCATGTACCAGGCCGTGCGCAAGGTGGAGCGGCCGACGCCGACCATGCTGCCCCACGAGATGACATTGGGGTCGCCCAGCCCCAGGAACGACAGCGAAGCCTCGGTCAGGATGGCCTGGGCCATCAGCACCGAAGCCGCCACCACCACCGGCGCGATGCTGTTGGGCAGCACATGTGCAGCGATGATCCTGCCATGGCCGAGCCCGAGCGTCACGGCCGCTTTCACATACTCGGCATGCCGGACACGCATCGCTTCGGCGCGCACCAGCCGGGCGATCTGCGGCCACGAGGTCACGCCGATCGCGAACACGATGCTGCCCAGCGAGGGCGTGAGGATCACCACCAGCACGATGGCGAACAGAAAGCTGGGCAGGGTCTGGAACATCTCGGTGACCCGCATGGCCACATCGTCCACCCAGCCGCCGAAGTAGCCCGCGCACAGCCCGACGACGATGCCGATGAATACCGAAAGCAGTGCCGCGAACAGGCCCACCATCAGCGACACGCGCGCCGCGTGCACCACCCCTGCGGCCATGTCGCGGCCCATCATGTCGGTGCCGAGAAAATGACCGGGCGCGCCGGGCCACAGATTGGGCCGGCCCACGATGTCCAGGGGATCGCCGGGGTACAGCTGCTGGGCCAGCACGGCCAGGGCCACCACGGTCAGCAGGATCAGACCGCCGACGGCCAGCGGCCGGGACGTGAGTTTGGGCAACGCGAGTTTCGGCAACGCGAGTGTTGGAAAACGGACCAGGCCGTGCAGTCGATTCACGAATTTCTCCCGATAACCCGCGGATCGAGAACGGCATAAAGCAGATCGACCAGCAGATTCATCACCACCACGAGCAGCGAGCTGAACAGAAAGATGCCCAGCAGCAGATTGACGTCGCGCTGGAACACGGCGTCGAACGCCAGCCGGCCCAGGCCCGGCCACGAATAGACGGTCTCCACCACGATGGAGCCGCCCAGCAACGAGCCCAGCTGCAGGCCGGTGATGGTGACCACCGGCAGCAGCGCATTGCGCAGCACATGGCGCACCGAGACACGCAGCTCGCTCAGCCCCTTGGCCCGCGCCGTGCGCACAAAATCGAGCCCGTAGACTTCCAGCATCGCCGCCCGCGTGATGCGCACGTAGATGGAAAGGTAGAACAGGCTCAGCGTCAGCGCGGGCAGGGTCAGGTGCCACAGCAGATCGGCCACGGTCGACCAGAAACCGTCCTGCGTGACGCCGATGGTCAACATGCCCGAGGCCGGGAACCAGCGCAGATGAACGGAGAACAGCACGATCAGCATCAGCCCGACCCAGAACACGGGCGTCGCAAAGCCGATGGTCGAGAAGGTGGAAATCGACTCGTCGGCCCAACTGCCCCGCCAACGCGCCGAGATCACGCCCAGAATCACGCCCAGCAGTGCCGCCATCACGATGCTCGCCAGCATGAGCAGCAGGGTCGGGCCGACCCGTTCCAGGATGAGATCCGCGACGGGCATGCCGTGGCGGAAGGAAAAGCCGAGATCGAACTGCGCCAGATTCTTCAGGTAGTTGCCGAAGATCACCCAGCCCGACTGATCCAGATTGAACTGGCGCCGCAGTTCATCCATGTATTCGGGCGTCGCCGAGCCCGATTCGCCGGCGATCACATCGACCAGGTCGCCCGGTGCCAGGCGCATGAGCAGATAGGTCATGAGCACGATCACCATGACGACGGGAATCAGTTGCAGCAGGCGCCGGGCGATGTAGCTGGGCAAAGAGGACATGTTCAGACCGCAGGGAAAAACATCAGATCAGCGGGCCGTTGCCGCCATCGACGGGCACGACGGCGCCGACCACGTAGCTCGAGCGCGGCCCCGCCAGAAACAGCACGACTTCCGCCACTTCGTCGGGATCGGCATAACGGCCCAGCGGAACGCGCGCCTGTCCTTGTTCGAGCGCCTGCTGTTCGCTGATGCCCAGACGCGCCGCATCCAGGCCGATCGCCTGCTGGACCCGCTCGGTGAGGGTGAAGCCCGGATTCACGGCGTTGATGCGTATGCCGTAGCGCGCATAGTGCGCCGCCAGCCCGACCGTGCTGAGCATGAGCGCCGCATTGGCGGAGCCCCCTGCCAGATGGGTGCTGGTGGGCTGCTTGCCCCCGACGCCGATGATGTTGACGATGGTGCCGGTATCCGGCTGCCGCGCCACGCCTTCGAGCCGGCGGGCACGGGCTCGCAGGCGTGCCAGCACGGCATGCTGCACATGGATGTACGGAAAGAACTTGGCGTCGAGAGCCTCGCGCCAGCGCACGGGATCGAGATCCTCGGGCTCGTGCCGGCGCGCCGCACCGGCGCTGTTGACCAGGATGTCGATCGGACCGAGCCCGGCCTCGACCTCTGCCACGGCGCGCTCGGCCTGCGCCGCATCGCCGAGATCGGCCTGCACGGGCAGCACCGTCACGCCCTGCCCGGCCAGCACCTGCCGGGCCTGCTCCAGGTTGCCGGCATGACGCGACAGGATGGCCACCTTCGCGCCGTTGAGGGCCAGCGTCCGGGCCACGGCCAGGCCGATGCCTTTGCTGCCGCCGCTGACCAGCGCGACCTTGCCTTCGAGTTCCAGAGCCATGATGTCTTGTTCCCTTGAATCGATGAATGTCGAAAAGTCGCTGCCGCTCAGGGCTGCAGCCACACGTCCTTGAGCGAGGCCAACGCGCTGTCGGGTGCCTGGCTCAGACCACGCACTTTCTTGCTCATGACCGTGAAGTTCCGTTGCTCGAACAGCGGCAGCACCGGCAGATCGGCCTGGGCCAGGCGCTGGAACTCATGGAACAGCCGCGTACGGCGCGCCGGGTCGGCTTCCACGCGTATGGCCTGGATCACGCGGTCGGTCTCGGCGCTGCTGTAGCCCGAGGCATTGGTCCATGGCACGCCCTTGGCCTGCGACTGCGACCAGTAGTGCCGGAACCCGCCCACTTCGGGGTCCATCGTCGGCACCCAGCGGCCGCTGTTGAGGTCGAAGGCATACTCGCCGTAAACCGCCTTCAGGTGCCCCGCCAGATCGCGGTTGTGCACCTTCACGTCGATGCCCACGCGCTTGAGCGACTGGCGGATGTACTCGGCGTTGTTCTTGAAGGTCTCGTTGAAGTTCTGGTATTCCTGGTTCAGCACAAAACGCACGCCGTCGGCATTGCGTTTGTAGCCGGCCTCGTCCAGCAGCTTCTCGGCGCGGGCCGGATCGAAGGCGTACTGCGGCACGCCCTCGGCAGTGTAGACGCTCTTGAGCGACGACGGCACCGGTCCGGTCGCAGGCTTGCCCAGTCCGTACCACACCACATCGACCAGTTCCTGGCGGTTGATGGCATGGGCGATGGCCTGCCGGACGCGCAGGTCCTTCAGCACGGGATTGCGCAGGTTGTACTCCATGAACACATAGGCCGACTGCCAGTCGTAGCCGCTGGTGCTGACCACCAGTTCGGGATTGTCGCGCAGGCGCTGCACGTCGGCCAGAGGCACCGGATCGAACGGTGCGTATTGCACGTCCCCCGTCTCCAGCGCGGCGGCGCGCGAGGCCGCATCGGGAATGATGCGGAAGATCACCTGATCCACGTACGGCTTGCCGCTGTCCCAGTAATCGGGGTTGCGTTCGAGCGCGATGTACTGGCCCTTGCGCCATTCCTTGAACTTGAAAGGCCCCGTGCCGACCGGCTTGATGTTGTACGGATTGGTCTGGATGTCCGTGCCCTCGTACAGGTGACGCGGCAGGATCTGGCCTTCGTTGGCATTGAGCGAACTGAAGATGACCAGCGAGGGATGCTTCAGGTGGAAGACCACGGTGTGGGCGTCCGGCGTATCGACCGAAGACACGGCCGCGAAGGTGTTGCGGCCGCGCGGATGCGTTTTCTGCCAGATCTGCTGGACGCTGAACTTCACATCGGCCGAGGTGAAGTCCACCCCGTCGTGCCACTTCACGCCTTTTCGCAGGTGGAAGGTGACGGTCTTGCCGTCGGGCGAGATGTCCCAGCGCGTGGCCAGCGCCGGCTGGGGCCGCTGCGACGCATCGAACGACACCAGGCCTTCGTACACATTGGTCGAGACCACGCCGATGGGAAAGCTGTTGTTGAAGGCGGTCGTGAGCACGGGCGGCTCGGGTTGCACCAGCGCCTGCAGTTGACCGCCGCGGCGCGGCTTCTCGCCCGCTGCATCCTGCGCCCAGGCAGGGCCGCCGATCAGGGCGGCCGCCAAGGGCACGGCCAGCATCGCCAGCGTGCCGGCCTTTGCGCCCATCCGAGCACGCGCTCGAATGCGGTCGATCAGAAATTCAGACATGGGAGCGCCCTCCAGCGCGGTGTGTTGCGAAGCGGAGCCATGCAGGCCTGCAGCCATGCACAGCGGGTAACAGAAGAAAGCGAAGGGCAAGAATATCGTTTCATCGCCAGACAGACAAAGTCGATTAACGCGCGTGCTTATGCACAAAACAGCGGGTACGCGCGCAGTCCGCTGGGCGCCTGCATCAGCGGGCACACCGACCTCGCTCATCGCCGTCGGCACGGCACGGCACCGCGGCGCACAGGGAAAACCGCTTCGACCGGCCCTGCAACAGGCTCCGCATATCGACATGCCGTTTTTTCAGTGGCCGCAAAACGTCGCTGCCGCCAACATATGAAACGTATCAACTCACCTCAGCCCCTCGGGCATGGGCCGCCGCACGCGGTTCGAAGGGCACACGTTCATCATGAAGATCTTTTTTCGACTCGCGGCACTGCAGGGAGCCGTCACGGGCCTGGCGCTGCTGGGCGCATCGAGCTGGGCCCAGCCCGGCGCCGTCACCCCGGTACGCGGCGGCACGCTGCACGCCATCGTGCAGCCCGAGCCGACGGTGCTGACCAGCACGGTCAACAACGGTTATCCCAATGGCGTCGTATCGGCCAATGTGTACGATGGCCTGCTCACCTACGACGAGGCGCTGAACCCCCAGCCGGGCCTGGCCGAGCGCTGGGAGGTCTCACCGGACGGCCTGCGCCTGACCTTCCATCTGCGCCGGGGCGTGAAGTGGCACGACGGGGTGGACTTCACTTCGGCCGATGTGCAGTACAACGTCATGGAGGTCTGGAAAAAGGTGCATTCGCGCGGCCGCATCACCTTCGCCCCTGTCGAATCGGTCGAGACGCCCGACAAGTACACCGCCGTGCTCAAGCTGGCCCACCCCTCGCTGGTCATCCTGAGCGCCCTCAATGCCGTCGAGTCGCAACTGCTGCCCCGCCACCTGTACGAGGGCACGGACATCTACAAGAATCCGCACAACCTGGCGCCGGTCGGGACCGGTCCGTTCAAGTTCAAGGAATGGCGCAAGGGTCAGTACATCGCCCTCGAACGCAACCCCGATTATTGGGACAGCGGCAAGCCCCGGCTCGACCGGGTGATTTTCCGCATCGTTCCCGATGCAGCCTCGCGTGCCGCCGCACTCGAGACCGGCGACGTGCAGTATGCGCCGTTCGACGCCGTGCCGCAGGCCGACGTGCAGCGCTTGCGCGACAACCCCGAGCTGGTGGTCAGCACCAAGGGTTACGACTGGCAATCGCAGTACGTGTTCCTGGAGTTCAACCTGCGCAACCCCATCCTGGCCAAGCGCGAAGTGCGGCAGGCCTTTGCGCATGCCATCGATACCCGCGCGCTGGTCGACACCATCTGGTATGGACTGGGCAAGCCGGCCACGGGCCCGGTGCCCTCCACCCTGCGCCAGTTCTATACGCAAGATGGCGTTCCGACCTACCGCTTCGACCGCGCCCAGGCCGAGAGACTGCTGGATGCCGCAGGCTACCCGCGCAAGGCGGACGGCGTCCGGTTCTCCATCTTCCAGGACTACCAGCCCTTCAACGAGGCCTTCAAGTTCCAGGCCGAGTACCTTCGCCAAAGCCTGAAAGCCGTGGGCGTCGACGTCAAGGTACGCAACCAGGACCTGGCGGGCTTCGTCAAACGGGTCTACACGGATTACGACTTCGACATCAACACCGGCCAATGGTCGCCCTACCTGGATCCGCAGATCGGCGTGATCCGGCAGTACTGGAGCAAGGGCATCTCAGCGGGCGTGCCGTGGACCAACGCATCGGGCTACTCCAACCCCGAGCTCGACAAGCTGATCGAGGCGGCCCAGGTCGAAGGCCAGGCCGGCAAGCGGGTCAAGCTGTTCCATGAGTTCCAGCGCGTGGTGCAGAAAGACCTGCCGGTGCTGCCGCTGTTCGAGATCCATCACTTCACGGTCTACAGCAAGAAGCTGCATGGCGTGAGCCGGGCGCCCGACGGCGGCTTCGCCTCGCTCAAGGACGCCTGGCTGCAGCCTTGAGTGCAACGTGACGTTCAAGACTTCCTCACTCGCCGCGCGAGAGACCGGCGCGCGGCCCACTGCCCGCGATGTGGCGGCCCTGGCCGGCGTATCCGTCGGCACGGTCTCCCGTGTGGTCAATGGCGCAGCAACCGTCAACGCCCAGGTCCGCGACCGTGTGACCAGCGCGATCGCCACGCTGGGCTGGCGTCCCAGCATCGTGGCGCAGAACATGCGGGGGCGCGCCACCCGCATGATCGGCTTCATTTTTCCCGACCTCGACAACCCGCTGTTCTCGTCGATGATCAAGGGTGCCGAGGATGTGCTCACGCGGGCCGGTTACATGCTGATCGTCGGCAGCAGCAACGGCCAGTCCGAGCGCGAGATGGCGCTCATCGACCTGTTCGGCCAACGCCAGGCCGACGGATTGATTTTCACCATCGAGCAGGAATCGCACCCGGCCGTCCAGAAGTGCATGGCCCAGGCGCGTTTCCCCATCGTGATGCTGGAACGCGACGGCACCCCTGCGGCCACCGTCTCGGCGGGTGCCGATCATTTCCAGGGCACCCTGCAGGCCACCCGGCACCTCATCGAGCTGGGTCACCGGCGCATCGCACTGGTCAGCGGCGGCCGTGACAACCGCGTCGGCCGCGCCCGGCTGGCCGGTTTCCGCCAGGCCCACGAGCAAGCCGGCATCGCCGTCGACGACACGCTGGTGCAGATCGACAGCGGCACGGCCGGAAACGACTGGGGCCTGCGCAAGACGCAGTGGCTGCTGGCCCAGGCCGACGCACCCACCGCGGTCATGGCGCTGGGACGCCATCTGCTCAAAGGCGTGCTGGTCGCCTGCAAACGCCAGAACATCCGCATTCCGCAGGATCTGTCGGTGGTGACCTCGAACGACAGCGACCTGGCGGAGCTGGCCGAACCGGCGATCAGCGTGATCCGCTACTCGACCTACGACCTCGGGCGCGCCGCCGCCGAACTGCTGCTCGACCAACTGGCGGCGGCGGACCCGGCCAGCGCGCCCTCCCGGACCGAGATCCCGACCGAGTTCGTGCTGCGCGCCTCGTGTGCCGCACCGCCGGTCCATGCACGCGCAGGCGCACCCGACCGCCTCGCGACAAACACAAGCCCACGATGACCGACCTTCACACAGCCGCACCGCCCTTGCTCGATGTCCGGGATCTGCGCATCTCGTTCAGCGGCACCCCGGTGGTCCACGATATTTCCTTTTCCATCGCGCCCGGCGAAAAGCTCGCGCTGGTGGGCGAATCGGGCTCGGGCAAGAGCGTCGGGGCGATGAGCCTGCTGGGCCTGGTGCCAGGCGCCGCCGTGAGCGGACAGGCCGGCTTTGCAGGTCAGGATCTGCTGTCGCTGCCGCCGCATGCCCTTCAGGCCCTGCGCGGCCGCGACATCTCGGTGATCTTCCAGGAGCCGATGACCGCGCTCAACCCCGTCCACACGATCGGGCAACAGATCGCCGAGGTGTTCCAGGTCAAGCTGGGACTGGATCGTCGCACCGCCTGGGCCCGCGCGGTCGAGCGGCTGGCGGCCACCGGGATTCCCGAGCCGGCACGCCGGGCCAAGTCGTACCCGCACCAGCTTTCGGGTGGCCAACGCCAGCGCGCCATGATCGCCATGGCGCTCGCCAGCGAGCCCCGGCTGCTGATTGCCGACGAGCCGACCACCGCGCTCGACGCCACGCTGAGGCTGCAGATCCTCGATCTGCTGGCCGAACTGCAGCGCAAGAACGGCATGTCGGTCCTGCTGATCAGCCATGACCTGAATCTGGTGCGGCGCTTCGCGGACCGCGTGGCCGTCATGGAAAAAGGCCACCTCGTCGAACAGGGCGACACCGCCACGATCTTCGCCTCGCCCCGGCACCCCTACACCCGCAAGCTGATCAACAGCAAGCCCGTTCGCAACGTCGTCGAAACCGATGCCCCGGAAACCGTGGCGCAGGCCCGGCAACGCGTCGTCCGCCTGCGGGCCGGGCACCTGCGGGTCGGCTACCGCGTCAGCGGCCCCGGCTTGCGCGGACTGCTCTCGCGGCACGAGTTCGTCGCGGTGAAGGATGCCAGCTTCGAAGTCGCCGCAGGGCAGACGCTGGGCATCATCGGCGAATCCGGCTCGGGCAAGTCCACGCTGGCCCACGCCGTGCTCGGGCTGCTGCGCCATCAGGGCCGCCTGAGCATCAACGACAGGACTTGGGACGACGCCCGCCGTGCCCCGCCCGCCGCGCGCAAGGCGCAACGGCGCACCGTGCAGGCGGTGTTCCAGGATCCCTACTCGTCGCTGTCGCCCCGCATGAGCGTGGCCCAACTGGTGGGCGAAGGCCTGCGCTTCCACGAGCCGGGACTGAGCGCGCAAAACCAGCGCCAGCGCATCGTCGAGGTGCTCGAAGACGTCGGGCTGCACGAATCGCAGTTTCCGCAACTGCTCGACCGCAAGCCGCATGAGTTCTCGGGCGGACAGCGCCAGCGGCTGGCCATTGCCCGCGCATTGATCGTGCAACCCGAGGTGCTGGTGCTCGACGAGCCGACCAGCGCACTCGACGTCACGATCCAGAAACAGATCCTGGCCCTGCTCCAGAAACTGCAGAAAGAGCACGGCCTGAGCTATGTGCTGATCACCCACGACATGGATGTGGTGCGGGCCATGGCCCACCACGCCATCGTGATGAAGGACGGCGACATCGTCGAGGCAGGCGACGCCCGCACGCTCTTCGCCTCGCCGTCCCATCCCTACACCCAACGTCTGCTCGAGGCCGCGGGTTGACTCCCTGAACATTCGAGACCGGGCCGACGCCCGCTTCACTTGCCTTTTCTTTCCATGACTCAGATCCCTACCCTGAAACGCCGCACCCTGCTCGGCGGCCTCGCAGCGCCTCTGCTCGCCACGCTGCCGCATGCGGCCCTGGCAGCCGGCGAAGCCTACCCCTCGCAACGTCTGCGCATCGTCGTGCCGCACCCCGCTGGCGGCGGCATGGACGTCGTCATCCGCAAGCTTGCGGAAATCGTCTCGCGCCAGATCGGCCAAACCATCATCGTCGACAACGTGCCCGGGGCTTCCGGCAACATCGGCACGGCCCAGGTCACCCGCGCCAAGGCGGACGGCTACACCCTGCTGGCCATCAACCCCACCTACTCCTACGTCAGGCAGCTGTTCAAGAATCTGCCCTGGACGCCCGAGCAGGAGGTACTGCCCGTGACCACCGTGCTGCGCACACCCGATGTGGTGGTGGTTGCCGGCAACTCGCCCTACAAGACGCTTCAGGACCTGCTGGCCGATGCGCGCAAGAATCCGGAGAACCTGACCTACGGCACGGGCGGCGTCGGCAGTCCGCCCCATCTGGCCGGCGAAGCCTTCCAGCAGGCCGCCGGCATCCGGCTGACCCACGTCCCCTACAAGGGCGCCAACGAAGTGGTCATGGCCATCCTCTCGGGCACGGTGACGCTGATGGTCTCGGGAACCCCCTCCTTCACCGGCTACCTGCAGAGCGGTGCCCTGCGGGCACTGGCCATCGCCTCGCGTGACGGACAGCGCTCGCCGGTGTTCCCCGACATCCCCACCTACACCGAGGCCGGACTGCCCGCGCTCGATGCACCGACCAGTTGGACCTGGACCGGCATCGCCGTGCCGCGCGGCACGCCCCAGCAGGCCGTGGTCTTCCTCGAACAGGCCTTCCGCCGCGCACAGCAATCGCCCGAGTACCAGGCCTACCTGGTTTCGCAGGCTTCGCTGCCGGGCGGCATCAGCTCGGGTGAGTTGATCGCGCAGACGCAGGGCGAGCAGGCCTATTGGCAGCGCGTCACCCAGAAAGCCGGCATCGAACCCCTTTGATCCGCCATGAGTTTCTTTGCCCCGCCTCCTCAGCTCGCCGCCCGCGTCCACACCCGCCTGCCGGACGCGTACAGAACCCCGCGCCAGAACGAATGGACCCGCGTCAACGCCCAGGGCCGCGCCATCCACTCGCTGCTGGAGGGTCCTGCGTTCGATGCGCAGGGCCATCTGTACGTGGTCGATGTCCCCTTCGGCCGCGTGTTTCGCATCGATCCGGCAGGGCAATGGACTCTCGTCACCGAATACGACGGCTGGCCCAACGGCCTGAAAGTCCGGGCCGACGGCAGCCTGCTGATCACCGACTACAAGCGTGGCCTGCTGTCTGTGGACCCGGCCAGCGGCCAGGTCCAGCCGCTGTTCGAACGCTATCTGTCCGAAGGCTTCAAAGGCCTGAACGACCTGTACCTGACGCGCAGCGGCGACGTCTACTTCACCGACCAGGGCCAGTCCGGGCTGCAGGACCCGACAGGCCGCGTCTACCGGCTCTCGGCCCAGGGCACGCTGACGCTGTTCGCACAGGGCATCCCCAGTCCCAACGGCCTGGTGGTCGACGAGGAACGCCAACTGCTGTATGTGGCCGTGACCCGCGCCCAGCAGATCTGGCGTTATCCGCTGCACGACAACGGCCAGACCAGCAAGGTCGGCGTCTTCGCCAACCTGCATGGCGGCCCGGGCGGGCCTGACGGCATCACGCTGGATGCCGACGGCGGCCTGCTGGTCGCC
Source organism: Comamonas sp. BIGb0124 (assembly GCF_003752175.1). Classification (GTDB taxonomy): domain Bacteria; phylum Pseudomonadota; class Gammaproteobacteria; order Burkholderiales; family Burkholderiaceae_C; genus Comamonas_F. The sequence goes on from NZ_RJVF01000008.1 coordinate 457,858, forward strand.
CACGCCGGCTTCGGCGCGGTATGGCATTTCGACCGCTGGGCCCAGCCGCAATTGCGGATCGACAGTCCGGCCGGCCGCATCGTCACCAACCTGGCCTGGTCGAAGGCCGAGCCGGGTGCGCTCTTCATCACCGAGGCCGAAGACGCCTGCATTCTGCGGGCCGACCTGCCAGCCCCACTCACCCGCCACGCACCCTAATCACAACGCCATGACCCGCCCTCCCGACCACCCCGCTTCCGAGCCGACTTCACCCGTCACGGCCGGCTCCGAGCGCCTGCGCGCGCTGATCGACCGCATTGCTCAGGGCGCGTCGCAGCGCGACCTCGAGCGCATCCATCCGCACGAACAGATCGCAGCCCTCCGGGCCGAAAAGCTCGGCGCACTGAGACTGCGCACGACCGATGGCGGCGGCGGCGCCACGCTGCGCGAGCTCTTTGCAACCGTGATCGCCCTGGGAGCCGCAGACTCCAATGTCGCCCACATCCTGCGCAATCACTTCGTGTTCATCGAACGCATCGCGCGCACGCCACGCACCGCCGAGCATGTGCAATGGCAGCGGCTGGCCGCGCAAGGCCTCGTCTTCGGTCTCGCCAACACCGACGCACCAAGGTCGCCTCGACCGTCGGTGTTGCGCAAGGCGGGTCCCTCGTACGTACTGGACGGCATCAAGCACTACAGCACAGGCTGTCTGTATGCCGATCACATCGTCGTGCGGACGGTCGACGAGGAGCGCCGTTCGCTCACCGTCATCGTTCCCGCGGACCGCGCCGGCATCACCCGTGTGGACGACTGGGACGGCGCCGGCCAGCGCCTCACGGGCACCGGCACCACCGTCTTCGAATCCGTGGCCGTCGCGCCCCATGAGTTCATCCTCGACGAACCGGGCCAGGCCTACAGCCGGCCGCACGAAAGCACCCTGGCCCAGTTGTTCCTGACCGCCATCAACGCCGGCATCATCCGGGCCGTGCTGGCCGACACGGTCCAGCTCGTCCAGGGCCGCGGCCGCAACTTCTACCACGGCGCAGGCGACCGGCCGGCAGACGATTCACTGATCCAGCAGGTTGCCGGCAATCTGTCGAGTGCAGCCTTTGCCGCCGAATGCGTGGTGCTGGCCGCTGCCGACGTGCAGGACCGCATCGGCGCCGCACGCGAACAGGGTCTGCCCAGCGAGGATCTGCTGCGCGAAGGTGCCCTGCTGGCCGCCAAGGCCAAGGTCATCGTGGACGACCTGGCCATCCGTTCGGCCTCGTCCATCTACGATGCGGGCGGCGCCTCTTCCACCATCCGGTCGACCAATCTCGATCGCCACTGGCGCAACGCCCGTACGCTGGCGTCGCACAATCCCACGGCCTACAAGGCCCGCAGCATCGGTCAACTGGAAATCAACGGCACCCCGCTGCCCACCGGCAGCTTCTTCTGAGACTCCGCCCACGGCCGACGCAGCGGACGGTCATGCGACCTACCGCCCGGCCCTGCCCGGCCCCGCGTCGGCTCACTCGGCCGCCACACGCGGGCGGTAGGGATGGCCGAATGCCCACGGGTCGGGGATCAGGTCGTTCAGGTGGTATTGCCCCAGCGCGACATACTTCCAGCGCACGCCGTCGTGCAAGGTATGGGTGCGCGCATTCCGCCAGTGCCGATCCAGCGCGTAGCGGTTGAGCGTCGAATGGGTACCCACCAGCTCGAACAGCTTGCTGCCGGCCTCCAGCGAGATCTCGGTGGTCAGGATCTTGGCTTCCGTCACGGCGATCAGCGTCTGTTCGATGAGCGCCTGATCCTGCGCCACCCGGGCCGCATCCGCCGCCTGCGCCGCACGCGTCAGCAAGACTTCGGCCGCGGTGTAATGCAGCTTCAGCTTGCCGATCTCCCGCAAGGTGAGCGTGTCTTCCGTCGCGCTGCGGGCACCGCTGCCGCGTGCCGGGTTGGCATTGGCCTTCAGCATCCGGATCGTATCGGCAATGGCCCGCCGCGCAATGCCCAGGTCGATGGCGGCATGGATGAGCTGCGACACCGAGCTCGTGGTATCCAGTCCCTTGACCTGTGCGGCACTCGGGAACGCGTACAGCGCATCGACCGGCACATCGTCGAAAACGACGGTGCCGCTGGCCGTGGTGCGCTGGCCAAAGCTGTCCCAGTCGTCGATGACCTCGATCCCTGCGGACTCGCGCGGCGCAAACACCACCCACCCCTGGCCCCGTTCGTCGACCGCCGAGACCGGAATCCACTGCGCAAACAAGGCGCCCGTGGAATACACCTTGCGGCCCGTGATGCGGTAGCCCCGGCCCGCCGGATCGGGCCGGATGGCCGTGGCGTGTTCGTTGGGCCGCTTGTCGCCCGGCTCGGCCGTGGCATTGCCCAGACGGTCACCGGCCAGAAAGCGGGGGTAGAAAAAAGCCTGTTGCTCGGCGGTGCCATGCAATCTGAGCCGTTCCATCACTGCAAAGTGATTCTGCGGAATCTGGGCCAAGGCCGGATCGGCGTCGGCCAGCTCGATGAACACCTCGACCAGCGTCTTCACGCTCACGTCGGCGCCCCCATGGGCTCGGGGAACCGTGATGCCCGCCAACCCCGCTGCGGAAAATCGGTCGAGCAGCGACCAGGGCAGCACCCGGTTCGCGTCGCGTTCGGCCGCGCCTTCGCGCGCTTCTTCGGCCAGCAGGCGGGCGGCATCCACCGCCTCGCGGTCGCCGCGGATCACGGCATGTTGTGTTGCAGTCATATCGCAAGGTAGAGAGGAAGGAACGTCCGCGTCCGGCCGCCTGCGCTCGGCACAAGGCACACGACGGACGCGATGAAACGTTTTATTGTCCGCCGCCAGGGTCTTGCGCGGGGGGCCCGGCCTATGCGGGATTCAAGTTAGCTCATGCGGATCTTGCTGCCGACACGCGCCTCGCCCGATCTCGGGCCCATCGCCACCGGCGCCCGGCGATCGGCAACACAAATCGATGATGCAAATCAGCAATCGTCATTTGCGCCGGGCCCATGGCTTCCGTAAATTGATGGGCTGCGTCGCTTTGCCCATGCAAATGCATGCCGCGCGCCGCATGTGCCGAGCGCCGACGAAGCCACTCCTTCGACGGGGCCTCGAAGCCCTGCCGCGACGCACCGCCCCTTACCGATCTCCGTCCAGGAACCGCATCCCCCATGAACCTGCTCGATGTCAAAGACCTGAACATCCGCTTCGACGACAAGGAAGTCGTCAAGGACATCTCGTTCTCCGTCGCCCACCGGGAAAAAGTGGCTCTTGTCGGCGAGTCGGGTTCCGGGAAAAGCGTCAGCGCCATGAGCCTGATGCGACTGCTGCCGGGCTCTGTCGTCGGCGGCTCGGCCCACTACGACGGCAAGGATCTGCTGGCCCTGTCCGAGAACGAGGTGCGGGACCTTTGCTCAACGGAGCTGGCCATGATTTTCCAGGAGCCGATGACGGCGTTGAATCCACTCTACACGGTCGGCCATCAGATCGCCGAAGTCTATCGACTCAGAAAAGGGCTGGACAGCCGCTCGGCCTGGCGGCTGGCCGTCGAACGCCTGGCTGAAACCGGCATTCCCGAGCCGGCCCGGCGCGCGCACAGCTACCCCCATCAGCTCTCGGGCGGTCAGCGCCAGCGCGCCATGATCGCCATGGCCCTGGCCGGAGAGCCCAAGCTGCTGCTGGCGGACGAACCGACGACTGCACTCGATGTCACGCTCAGGCTGCAGATCCTGGATCTGCTCGCCGCGCTGCAGCGGAAGAACGGTCTCTCGGTCCTGCTCATCACCCACGACCTGCAATTGGTCCGCCGGTTTGCGGACCGTGTCGTGGTGATGCAGCATGGCCGGATCGTCGAACAGGGCAACACCGAAGACATCTTCCGGTCGCCCCGACATCCCTACACACGCCAATTGCTCAACAGCCGGCCCGACCGCAACGTGGACGACGGCGACAAGGCTTTCGCGGCCCAGCCCCTGCGTCTGGAATGCAACAACTTGCACGTGAGTTACGCGGTGGCGGGTCAGGGTATCGCCAGTTGGTTCAAGTCCCGCCGCTTCACCGCCGTCCGGGGCGCCGATTTCACGCTGCGCCCCGGACGCACGCTGGGCGTCATCGGAGAATCCGGATCGGGCAAGACCACGCTGGCATCGGCCATACTGGGACTGGTACGCCATGACGGGGAACTCACCGTCGAAGGCACCTCGTGGAACCAGGCCCGGCGAGAATCGGGAGCAGCCCGCAAACGCCTGCGCCGCAAAGTGCAGGCCGTGTTCCAGGATCCCTACTCGTCGCTCTCGCCCCGCATGTCGGTGGCCGACATCGTCGGCGAAGGCCTGCAGTTCCATCATCCCCACCTCTCCAGCCAGACCCGGCGCGAGCGCATCAACGCCATACTCGAGGAAGTCGGCCTCACGGACGCGCAGTTCCCCGGTCTGCTGCGGCGGTACCCGCATGAGTTCTCCGGCGGGCAGCGCCAGCGCATCGCCATCGCCAGGGCGCTCATCGTCGAGCCCGACATCCTGGTTCTCGACGAACCGACGAGCGCGCTGGACGTCACCATCCAGAAACAGGTCATCACGCTGCTGCAACGGCTGCAGCGCGAGCATGGCCTGAGCTACCTGATCATCACGCACGACGTCGCAGTGGTCGCGGCCATGGCGCACGACATCATGGTGATGAAGGACGGCGACGTGGTCGAGGCCGGCCCGGCGGATCAGGTACTCGGCTCGCCCCGGCATCCCTACACCCGGGCCCTGGTGAAGGCGGCGGCCTGACAAGAACCTAGAACCCCGGGGCCAGCGCATTCGGCAGCCGGCGCGGCGGCTTTCACACCGCCCTCCGGCCTGCCGCGCACCGTCAGACGATAGGCCGGTGCCCGCCGTCGACCGAGACCATGGAACCCACCACATAACTGGCCTGCCGGCTGGCCAGAAACACGACCACGCCGGCGACCTCGTCGGGACGGCCAAAGCGGCGCAACGGCAGTTCGTTGCTCAGCCGGGCCAGCGCAGCCTCTTCGTCGATGCCCAGCCGCTGCGCTTCCGTCTCCACCGAGTTCTGCAGGCGGTCGGTCAACGTGTAGCCCGGGTTCACCACATTCAGGCGAATGCCGTGGCGCGCGTAATGCTGTGACAGCCCGAGTGTCGAATTCATCAGCGCCGCATTGGCCGCCCCGCCGGCCACGTGGGTCGACAAGGGCAGCCGGCCGCCCGTTCCGATGATGTTGACGACCACGCCCACATCGCTGTCCGGCGAAACGCTGCCGTCGTAGCCGAGGTCGCATGCACGCGGCATCCAGCGCCGCAACACGGCATCCTGCGTGTGGATATAGGTAAAGAACTTGGCGTCCAGACCCTCTCGCCATGCGGCCGCATCCAGCGTCTCGGGCGCACGCTTCCGTGCCGCTCCGGCACTGTTGACCAGCACGTCGACCGGCCCCAGTCGGGCTTCGATGAAAGCCACTGCCTGTTCGGCCTGATCGGCCACCCGCAAGTCCGCGGCAACCACGGCGACCTCGCCGCCGAGCGAACGAAGCGTGGCCTGCGCCGCATCGAGAGCCTCTGCGCTGCGGGCAACCAGGCCCACACGTGCGCCCTCGGCCACAAAGGCCCGCGCCACGGCCAAGCCGATGCCCTTGCTCGCACCGGTGACGATCACCGTTTTTCCACTCAATCCCAAATCCATTCCGGGCCTCAAATCTTGGTGTTGATCGGCGGCAGATTGCCGTTGAGGTAGAAGTCTCCCACGGCCCTGGCCTTGTACGAGACCGGATCGTGCGTGGTGTGCGTCCTCGCATTGCGCCAGTGGCGATCGAGGTTGAGGCCTCTGGATGTCGCCGACGCGCCGCCGATCCGGAACAGCATTTCGCTCACGCGGATCGAGGCCTCGGTCGTCGCGTACTTGGCCTCGGCCACGGCAATCGAGGCCTCGCCCAGCAGCCGGTTGGCATCGGCGTCGCCTGCCAGGCTGGCCGCAAGGGCCTGCTCGAGCAGCGCGGCACCCCGCCCCAGCAGCGCTTCGGCCCCATGGGCCGCGATGGCCATCTCGCCGATGGTGTGCAGCACATAGGGATCCTGCGTGGCACTCGACACACCGCTCTCGCGCAACACACGGGCCTGCTCGCGGCCATAGGCACCGGCATCCGCCAGGGCGGCCAGGGCGATGCCGGCATCGATCGCCGAATGCATCAATTGCGCAAAGGCCCCTTCATGCGTGCGCCGCTGGCCAAACGCCGGAATGCGCAACACCTCGTGTTCGTGTACGAGGACATCGTCGTAGATCGTCGTGCCGCTGGCCGTGGTGCGCTGGCCCATGCCGTCCCAGTCGTCGAGCACCGAGACGCCCTCGCGGTTGCGCGGTACAAACACCGCGGCCCGGCCACCCTGCTCGTGCGCCGCCGTCACCAGGATCAGTTCCGAGTAGATGCTACCGGTGCTGTAGTACTTGCGGCCTTTCAGGCGCCACTCGCTGCCGGCGCGGTACAGCGTGGTCGTCACATCGCCGATGAAATTGCCGCCCTGCTCGGCCGCCGCATTCCCCATCAGCACACCGTCGAGGGCCAGACCGAAGTAGTGCAGCTTCTGCTCGTGGGTGCCGTAGATCCGCAGCTTCTCCAGGTTCGCAAACTGGGGGGCGACGGCCTGGGCGATATTGGGATCGGCCTGCGCGAGGATCACCAGAATGCGGGCAAACTTCGGCAAGTCGATTTCCGCACCGCCATAAGCCGCAGGCACGCGCGCGGCGAGCAGACCGCTGGCCTTGATCCGCTCCAGCTCCGCGAGCGGCGGCACTCGGTCGCGGTCACGTGCCGCTGCACCGACGCGAAAATCTGTCGCCAGTTCGCGGGCAATGGCCTCGTAGTCACGCGCCGAAGTCAATGATTGGATCGATCCCATATCTGTTTCCTGCAAAGTCTCGAGTCGCCGTCACACGGCAGACGCGTGCGCCGCAAAACGGCTGGCGGGTTGGCGCAAGCCCATCAGCTCGCGCACCGTACGGCCTTCATAGCGGGTGCGGAAAAGCCCGCGCCGCTGCAGCTCGGGCACGACCCGGTCGACGAACTCGCCCAAGCCCTGAGGCAACCAGCCCGGCATGATGTTGAAGCCGTCTGCCGCCCCCTGTTCGAACCACGCCTGCATGAAATCGGCGATGTCGGACGCCGTGCCGATCACGACCGGGTGCCCGCGTGCCACGGCCACCTGCAGATACAGGTCGCGTATCGTCAGGCCGTCGCGGCGCGCGACATGGGCCAGCAACGCGGCACGGCTCGTCGCCCCTTGCGCCTCGGGCAGTTCGGGGAACAGCGCATCGGGCGGATAGGCCGATAGATCGACCCCGCCCAGGTGATGTTCGAGCTGCGCCAGCCCGACTTCCGGATGCACGAGCGACTGGAGGTAGTCGAACTTCTCCTGAGCCTCGCTGCGACTGGCCCCCACGACCGGGAACAGCCCTGGCAGCACCCGCAGGTCGTCTGCACGGCGTCCATGGTCTTGCGCCAAGCCCTTGATTCTCCGGATGAATGCCTGCGCGTCGCCCAGCGTCGTCTGGGCGGTGTAGATCACTTCGCCATGACGCGCGCCGAACGAGATGCCCGCGTCGGACGAGCCCGCCTGGACCAGCAGCGGCCGGCCCTGCGGGGTCCGGGTCACGTTCAGCGGTCCACGGACCTGGAAGTGCTCGCCGCGGTGCTCCAGCGCATGCAGCGACTGCGGATGGAAGTAGCGACCCGACTGCTGATCGGCCACGACCGCGTCGTCGTCCCAGCTGTCCCACAGACCGGTCACGACCTCCACGAACTCGTCGGCGCGCTGATAGCGCTTGGCGGCCGGCGGAATCGGAGCGGAGCCGAAATTCTCCGCCTCCGTGCTGCTGGACGAGGTCACGATGTTCCAGCCGGCACGCCCGCCGCTCAGGTGGTCGAGAGACGCGAACTTGCGCGCCACATGGAAGGGCTCGTTGAACGTCGTCGAAGCCGTGGCCACCAGCCCGATATGGCGCGTGGCCGTGCTCAAGGCCGACAGCAAGGTCAACGGCTCGAAATGCGCTTTCGGGCTGCGGCCCAGGCGTTCGGCCGAGCGATCGCGAATCGCCAGCCCATCGGCCAGAAAGAAGAGATCGAACAGCCCGCGCTCGGCCTCGGCCGCAACCGCACGGTAGTGGTCGAGCGACATCGGCGCATGAGGCGCCACATCCCGATGACGCCAGGCAGCCAGATGCCGGCCTGTCGTCTCGACAAAAACGCCCAGGTGCATGCCGCGCCGTGGCACGGCGCCCGGCTTGCCGCCGCTCATGCGCGCTCCTGCCCGGCGGCATGCCGGTTGGCCGGCCGGCGAAGCCCGAGATTCTCGCGCAGCGTGGCCCCTTCGTACGCGGTGCGGAACAGGCCGCGCCGCTGCAGAACCGGCACCACATGGTCGATGAACTCGAAGAGCCCGCCCGGCAACCACGGTGCCATGATGTTGAATCCGTCGGCCCCGCCTTGCTCGAAGCGTTCCTGCAACTGGTCGGCGATCTGTTCGGCCGTGCCGAAGATGGCCCAGTGCCCTCGGGTTCCGGTGACATGCCAGTACAGCTGCCGCACCGTCAGGTTTTCCCTGCGGGCAAAATCGATCAGCAGCTTCTGCCGGCTCTGGTTGCCTTGGGTCAACGGCAGATCGGGCACGGGCCCGTCCAGCGGATACGACGACAGATCGAATCCACCCAGATGACGAGCCAGAATGGGCCAGCCGATCTCGGGATGGACCAGCTCCTGCAGTTGCTGGAATTTTTCCTTTGCATGCGCTTCGGACTCCCCCACCACCGGGAACACGCCCGGCATGATCTTCAGATCGTCGGGATGCCGTCCATATCCCTGCATCTGCGACTTCACGCTGCGGTAGAAGGCCTGCGCCTCTTCGAGCGAGCGCTGCGCGGTGAAGATCACCTCGGCCGTTTCTGCCGCCAATTGCTGGCCATCCGCAGACGAACCGGCCTGAACGACGACCGGATAGCCCTGCGGCGGCCGCGCAATGTTGAGCGGGCCACGCACCTTGAAGAACTCGCCCTGATGCGCCAGCACATGCAGGCGGCCGGGATCGAAGAACAGCCCCGACTCCTTGTCCTGCAGCAGCGCGTCGTCCTCCCAGCTGTCCCACAGTCCCGTCACCACGTCGACGAACTCGCGCGCACGGCGGTAACGCAGTCCATGCTCGATCACCTGATCCAGATTGAAGTTGCGTGCCTCGCCCTGCGTCCACGACGTCACCACATTCCAGCCCGCGCGTCCGTGGCTGATGTGATCGAGCGACGCAAACTTGCGGGCCACGTTGAAAGGTTCGTTGTAGCTCGTCGAAGCCGTCGCCACCAGCCCGATGCGCCGGGTATTCACCGCCAGCGCCGACAGCAGCGTCAGCGGCTCGAACGTCACAGTGCGGGTCGTGCGCCCGATGTGTTCGTCTTCCTCGTATTGGAAGGTCATCTGGTCCCCGAGGAAGACCATGTCGAACTTCGCTTGCTCGGCACGCTGCGCCAACTGGGCATAGTGTTCGAAGTTCATGCCCGCGCCCTCGGGCGCACTGGGCAGCCGCCACGCCGCGATGTGGTGGCCCGCGTCCTGGATGAAGGCACCGAGCCGGATTTTCTTGGGGGTCGTTGTCATGATGCGCAGTGTGTGAAAGGCTCGGACGACCCGGCACGCGGCCGGTCAGTCGTACATCGTGATGGGCGGCGGCACCTGGTTGAGGTAGTAGGTGCCGACCACCCGGTAACGGTGGTTGATGGGATCGTGCGTCGTGTGCGTGCGGGCGTTTCGCCAATGGCGGTCGAAGTTGTGCTGCCCCAGCGTCGCCGACGAGCCGCCGACGTCGAAGATCAGCTCCCCGGCCCGCAACGCCGCGCCGTTGCAGACGATCTTGGCTTCGGCCGTGGCGATCGAAGCATCGACGAGGGCCTGCTCCAGCGCCTCGCCGGTCGTGCCGTCGTGCCAGGCCGCCACGGCCTCGTCGACAGAGGCCGCGGCCCGCAGCAGCACCGCTTCGGCGGCGTGTGCATGGGCGATGATGTTGCCGATGATGTGTTGTACATACGGGTCGTCGACCGACCGCTGCACACCCGAATCGGGCCTTGGCCTGGCGCCCCGGTGGGCCCAGGCGATCGCATCGTCCAGCACCGCCAGCGCGATGCCCACCTCGATCGTCGAATGCAGCATCTGCGTCGCGGCAGGCTGGTAATTGCGCTTCTTGCGTTCGGCGCTGCTGTAGAACATCACCTCGTCCTCGCGCACCCGCACGTTCTCGAAATCGGTGGTGCCGCTGGCCGTCAGCCGCTGCCCCATGCCGTCCCAGTCGTTGTGCTGCACGATGCCGGCCCGGGTCCTCGGCACCATCACGGAAACCGTATCGCCGCTATCGTCCTTTGCCGTCACGCGCAGCCGATCGGCCATCAGGCCGCCCGTGCTGTAGAACTTGCGTCCGTTGAGACGAAGGCCATCGGGCGTGGCCTGCAGGCGGGTGGTCATGTCCGTCGCGAACTGGCCACCCAGTTCGCCGGTCGCACCGCTGATCAGGTCACCCTGCAGCAAGCCCGCGAAATAGCGTTCCCGCTGTGCACTCGAGCCGGTCAGCCGAATGCGTTCGACCGACGTGAAATGCGGGATCAGCACCTGCGCGACGCTCGGATCGCCCTTGGCCAGCCAGATCATGGCCCGCGCAATGCTCGAGAACGGCAGATCCGGCCCGCCGAATGCCTTGGGCACCCGTGCCGCCGTGATACCGGCTTGCCGCACCCAATCGAGTTCGGCATGCGGCAAGGTGCGGGCCTGATCCCGGGCCGAGGCCCCTGCGCCCAGCAGCGGCGACAGGCGGCGTGCCGCCGCGATCAGATCCTGTCCGGAGAATCCGGCATGTGCGATGGGCGAGGTGTATCGGCCCGTGCGCGATTCGGCGTCCTCGGTCGACAAAGAAACGGTGGCAGTAGTCATGAGTCAGGCAGCGGCGCAGTCGAGAGACCGGCGCGTAAAGAACATTGGGGCATGAGCCGCACCGCCTCTCCAAGGCCGATGCGCACCCATCGGACGATCGGAAATCAGGGCTCGAGCCAGGCCGTATGGAAACCCGAATGCACGCCCGTCGGCGAGAAATCCAGCCCCCTGAGCTTGCGGTTGTAGGCCGTGAAGAAAGGGGCCTGCATGACCGGCAGCATCGGCAGGTCCTTGAGGGCCTGGCGCTGGAACTGGTGGAAAGTCTCCACGCGCTTCTGCGGCACGGCCTCCCGCTGGTAGCTTTCGATGATGCGGTCGGTGGCCTCGCTCGCGTAGGCGAACGCATTGGCGTAAGGCACGCCCGGCTGCTGGGCCTTCGACGAATAGACCCGCGTCAGCCCCATCTGGGGATCGACCATGATGCCGAAGCCCTGGAAAATGATGTCGAAATCATAGTCCGTGTAGACCTTCTTCAGGAAGGTCGCATTGTCGAGCGGGATGTAGACCACCTCGATGCCGACCTTGGCAAACTCCTGGCGCAGGAACTCGCCCGCGAACACAAAACGCTCCGAGGTCGGGTCGGTGTACAGGCGGATCTGGAATCGCTGCCCGTTCGCCTTGGCCGGGTAACCGGCTTCGTCGAGCAGCTTCTTGGCGGCATTCGCATTCAGCTCGTAACGCGGAATGTCGCGGGTATAGAACGCCGTCAGCGACTCCGGGATCACGCTGTATTCGGGCTTGCTCAAGCCATACCAGACCGTGTCGATCAGCCGTTGCCGGTCGACCAGATGCGCAATCGCCTGGCGCACCTTCACATTCGACAGGATCGGCGAGCGGAAATTGAAACCGAGGAAATACGTCTGCGCGGCATACGAGTAGCCGCGGCTGTCGAAACGCAGATCGGGATTCTTCTTGAGTCGCTCGACATCCGAGAACGGCACGCCCGAGTAAGGCACATATTGAACTTCGCCCGATTCGAGCGCCGCACCACGCCCGGCTTCGTCCGGAATGAAGCGGTAGATGATGCGATCGAGGTAAGGCTTGCCCGAGTCCCAGTAATCCGGATTGCGCTCGAGCTCGACGAACTGACCCTTGGTCCAGCTCTTGAAGCGAAACGGCCCGGTCCCGATGGGCCGGTTGTTGAGCGGGTTCGTGCGCACATCCGTATCCTTGTACAGATGGGCCGGCAACACCTGCGACTCGGCGGCATCCAGCGCATTCAGGATCACCTGCGAGGGCGACTCCAGCCTGAAGATGGCCGTATGGGCATCCGGCATCTCGACATCGATCAGCGTGGCAAAAGTCGAGCGGCCACGCGAATGCAGTTTTTTCCAGACCTCGAGCGCGGAGTACTTCACATCGGCCGACGTGAAGGGCTTGCCGTCATGCCATTTCACGCCCTGGCGCAGCTTGAAGGTGATGCTCTTGCCGTCCGGCGAAACCGTCCAAGACTCTGCCAGCCGGGGCTGGGGACGGTAGGCATCGTCGTAGTACACCAGCCCGTCGAAGATGCTGGCCGACACCGCGCGGTTCGCATACTGATTGTTGTAGGTCGAGGTCAGCGAATTCGGCTCTGGATTGATCGCCGCATAGAGGGTCCCGCCTCGCCGGATCTGTTCCTGAGCAAAAACCACATCGGGCGCACCCACCAGCAAACCGGCGCTGGCCATTGCCAAGGCCAGCTTTCGGCGATTCAACGAGATTGCCACTCTATTTTCACTCCAAAAATAAATTTTCGACCCCTTGGGCCAATGAGCGGCAAATGCTAGAGGGCATCCGGATTTATCCTAACTGCGCATAACGTCTATTCAAATCTGCTTTTCATTCGAGTGAATTCCAAATGAACTAAGGCGTAAATCGATCAACGGGATGAATGCGAAGCGGACTAGCATGCGGCCTCTTTCCGTGTCCTCCGCGACTGGCCGCCGGCCGAGGTCTTGTTCAACGACGCCCATGCAGCGTGGCATGCGCACCGACGCATGAACAACGACATCGATTGCGGTGAATTCAGCCACGCATTCAAACCTCACGCCATGACTTCCTCCATCGCCAGGCGAACGCTTGCCCGGATCTTCGCGTCGGCATTCCTCGTGGCAGTGAGCCTGCCCGGTTCCGCCCAGCCGGCCAGCCCCGCGCCCACACCCGGCGGCTCCCTCGTGGCCAGTCTGTTTCCCGAACCGACTTCGCTCATCAACGTCGTTCACAACCTGTACGCCAACTCGGTCGTCGCATCGCAGGTGTTCGATGGCCTGGTTTCGTACGATGCAAAGGGTGAACCGATCCCCGCGCTGGCCACCTCGTGGGCTTACTCGGACGAAGGCCGGACCCTCACCTTCAAGCTGCGCCAGGGCGTGAAATGGCATGACGGCAAGCCCTTCACGTCGGCCGATGTGAAGTACTCGGCGCTCGAAGCCTGGAAAAAACGCCACTCGCGCGGACGCTCCACCTTCGCCAACCTGCAGGATGTCGAGACACCCGACGCCTACACAGCCGTCTTCCGTTTTTCTCTCGCTTCTCCCGTGGTACTGCAGTCGCTGGGCTCGGCAGAATCGATCGTGCTGCCGGCCCATCTCTACGACGGCACGGAGATCGCCCAGAACCCGTACAACAACAAGCCCATCGGAACCGGCCCCTTCCGTTTTGTCGCCTGGAAACGGGGCGAGGTCATCGAACTGGCGCGGAACGCGTCATACTGGCAGCCCGGCAAGCCGTATCTCGACAAACTGTTTTTCAGGTACATCGGGGACGAAGGCACACGGGCCGCCGCACTCGAGGCCGGCGAGGTTCTCTACGCGCCCTACGACCCCATCCCCTACAGCGATGTCGAACGCCTGCGCCGAATCCCCCACCTGAAGGTCGAAACACGGGGCTACGACTGGAAGTCGCAGATCCAGGTGCTCGAGTTCAACCTGCGCAACCCCTTGCTTGCCGATGTCCGTGTCCGCCAGGCCATCGCCCATGCCCTCGACCGCCAGGGCCTCGTCGACACCGTGGTCAGCGGTTTCGGCAAGGTGGCCACGGGCCCCATCCCCAGCGTGGCCCGGTACTACTCGACCGATGTCGCCCGTTATCCGCTCGACCTCGCCCGCGCCAATGCCCTGCTCGACCAGGCAGGACATCCCCGCGGCAAGGACGGCGTGCGGTTCCGGCTGCGCATCGACCAGCAGGCTTTCCCGGTCTACCTCGCTTCGTCCGAATACATCCGCCAGAACCTGGCAAGAGTGGGCATCGAATTGACGGTGGTCGCTCGCGACAATCCGTCCTTCATCAAGGCGATTTACGGCGAATACGACTTCGACCTCAACAACCTGATCATCTCCGCCTTCATCGAGCCGCAACTCGGCATTACACGGCTGCTGTGGTCCGAGCGTGCGGCAAAAGGGGTTCCGTACGTGATCGCCTCGGGTTACCGCAACGAACGCGTGGACACGCTCATCGCCTCGGTGCAGGCCGAACTCGATCCCGCCAAGCGCCGGAAGGCATTCCTCGAAGTGCAGCAGATCGTGCAGAAGGAGCTGCCCCTGGTTCCGCTGTACGAGCTGGTCCATGTCAGCGTCTACAACCAGCGGGTCCAGGGCCTCAACACCCACCCCGACGGCGCGGACACGGCACTCACGGACGTCTGGCTCTCGCAGTGATCCCCGCCGCCTCCATCCAAGACCGACCGCAGCCCGTTTCCACCTCTCACCGAATCCGCAATCACCCATGGGTAACCGACTGAGCTACATCGCGTGGCGGCTGGCGCAAGTCATCCCCACTGCACTCATCATCGTCCTGCTGGCCTTCGGCCTGCTGCAACTGGCGCCCGGCGATGCCGTCGACGTGGTGGCAGGAGAATCCGGCGGCGCCACGCCCGAGTACATGGAAGAGATGCGCTCGCTCTACGGCCTCGACGTGCCGCGCTGGCAGCAGTTCGCGAACTACGTCGGCGCCCTGGCCCGTTTCGACCTCGGCTACTCGTTCCGCGAGAACATGCCCGTCTCCGAGCTGCTCATGACGCGCCTGCCGGCGACCCTGCTGCTTTCGCTGGCCGCCATCGTCTTTGCGCTGGTCGTGGGCGTCCTTCTGGGCGTGCTGGCTGCGCGCTACCGGGGATCCGCGCTCGACGGCGCCATTGCCGTCGTCTCCACCATCGGTTTCGCCACACCGCTGTTCTGGATCGGCCTGATCATGATCGTGATCTTCTCCATCCACCTGCGCTGGCTGCCGGTTGCAGGCATGGGCACCGTGGGGGCCGACCATGCCAACTGGTTCGCGTACGCACGCGATCTGGGCCGGCACCTGCTCATGCCCGCCTTTTCGCTCAGCCTGTTTTTCCTGTCGATGTACGTGCGCATCACCCGCTCGGCCATCCTCGAGGTCTACGGACTGGACTTCGTCAGGACGGCAAGGGCCAAGGGCCTGCGCGAATGGCGTCTGATCTTTTCGCACATCCTGCGCAACGCGGCATTGCCCATCGTCACCATCACCGGGCTGGAGCTCGGCGGCCTGCTCAGCGGTGCCGTCGTCATCGAGACCGTGTTCGGCTGGCCCGGCATCGGCCGCCTGGCCTATGACGCAGTTTTTTCCCGCGACCTCAACCTGCTGCTCGGCATCTTCCTGTGCAGCTCCTTTCTGGTCGTCCTCATGAACCTGATCGTCGACCTGCTCTACGTCGTGCTCGACCCTCGCATCGGAAGCCGCCAACGATGAAACACGCCGGTCTACGCCAACGCCTGGCCCGATCGCACGCCACACGCTTCGGCCTGTTGCTGCTGATCCTCGTCGTCGCCTGCGCACTTTCCGCTTCGTTCTGGTTTCCCTCCGACCCGCGCAACATGGTCGGCCCGCCCACCCTGTGGCCCGGCACACGGGCCCAGTTTCCCCTCGGCACCGACATGATGGGCCGCGATATCGCCGCAGCGCTCATGCACGGCGCACAGGTCTCGCTGCTCATCGGCGTGAGCGCGACAGCCCTCGCAGTGCTGCTCGGCGTGCTCATCGGCGTCGTTGCCGGCTACTTCGGGAGCTCGTGGCTCGACGACGTGCTGATGCGCGTGACCGAGGTCTTCCTGACCATGCCGCGCCTGCTGTTCACCATCGCCCTGGTCATGGTCCTCGGCCCTTCCACCTTCAGCATCGCACTGGCGCTGGGGGCCACCTCATGGCCGCAGATCGCCCGTCTCGTCAGGGCCGAAGCCATGCGGGTGCGCGAACTCGAGTTCGTGCGCGCCGCGACCACCCTCGGCTTCGGCCATGTGCGCATCATCCTGCGCCATGTCCTGCCCAACAGCGTCGCGCCGGTGATGGTCGCGTCCTCGGTCCTGGTGGCGCAGGTGATCCTGTCCGAAGCCTCGCTCTCGTTCCTCGGACTGGGCGATCCCAGCGTGATGTCCTGGGGCAGCATGGTCGGCGCCGGCCGCTCGGTACTGCGGACCGCCTGGTACATGACGGCACTGCCCGGGCTGGCCATCTTCGTCACGGTCATGAGTTTCATGCTGATCGGCAACGGACTCAACGACGTGTTCAATCCGCGCCTTCTGCGCAAATAGCCCCTACGGGCCCGAGTACCCATGACGACATCCGCCTTGCCGACCGTGCCCCTTTCCCACACCGCCGGCAAGGTCCGGTCGGTCGAGGTCTTTCCTTTGCGTATCGCGCTGAGCACGCCGCTGCACATCGCCGTGGGTCCACGCCGCGAATCGGTCGATGTACTCGTCGTCCGCGTCACCACGGAAGAAGGCGTCGTCGGCCTGGGCGAGACGCAGGCATGGCGCCGGCAGGCCAGCGCGGAGACGCTCTCGGGCCTTGTCGAAGCCATTCAATCCCATCTGGCACCTCGCCTCCTCGGCCGCTCCGCGTTCGACATCGCCGCCATCTCGGCCAGCCTGGACGATGCGCTGCACGGCAGGCTCTACGCCAAGGGCCCGCTGCTCGACGCCCTGCTCGACATCCAGGGGCATCTGCTGAATCTGCCGGTGTACGCCTTGCTGGGCGGCCGGGCCCGCGCCGATATTCCCGTCTGTTGCGTGCTGACTCTGCGGGACGATCCGGCCCGGACCGTGGAAGAAGCCCTGCGCTTCAAGCAGCGCGGATTCACCACCTACACGGTGAAGGTCGGCAAGAACGTGAGGCAAGACGTACACAACGTCGCCGCGGTCCGCGAAGCGCTCGGCGACGACGCCAGCCTGTATGTCGATGCCAATGGCGGCTTGAACTTCGACGATGCCCTGCGCCTGCTGCACGAGCTCGCCCCCTACCGCATCGACGGTGCCGAGCAACCCCTTGCCCATTGGGATCTCGACGGTGCGGCCGCACTGGCTGCACGCAGTCCGGTAGCCCTGCTGCTCGACGAATCCATCGGCAGCACCCACGACCTGTTCGGCGCCACCCAACGGCGTGCGGCCACCGGCGTGCAGACCAAAACGGCCAAGAACGGCGGCGCCTGGCACATCCGCCAGCTCTGGACCCTCGCCAGCGCTGCCGGCTGGCGCATCCGCCCCGGCAATCATCCCAGTACCAGCCTGGCCACGCTGTCGGTGGCCCACCTTGCCACGGCGTGGGGCGGTCCATTGCTCGAAGGCCCTTTCGCGGGCGGCATCGACGGCGAACTGGCGGGCGATGTCGTCACCCAGCCGGTCCGGCTCCAGGGCAACCGGCTCGCGCTGGACGACCGACCCGGCTGGGGCGTCGAGCTCGACCCCGACGCCCTCGAACGCTGGCGCATCGCATGACCGTTGCCGCCGGGTGGGCCCCATCGCTCGGCATTCGACATAAACAACGCAGAAATCCTTCTTGGACGCTGCGCCGTCGAGATCGGAACATGCATGGCGACGGGACTGCGCGACCGCAGCTTCCATGTCCCATTCATCCCACCTCGACACCTGGAACCCCACACCATGAGCGACTACCTCTCCTTGCCGTCCCGCCTGCGCAATACCGTACTCGGCATCGGCTTGGCAGCCAGTCTGGGGCTGGCAGGCTACGGACTGTCCGTCTCCGAGGCGCATGCCGCACCGGCTGCCGTTCCCGCGCATCCCGCTCTCCAGACCATCCGTCTGCAACTCAATCCCATGACGGCCGTCGCCCATGAGACCGGCATCCTGAAAGAAGAATACGACAAGGTCGGCATCCACCAGATCGTGCTCGTCGCTCCCGGTTCCGCGCAGCTCAGCGGTGCCGAAGCGGCCTTGCTCAACAACGGCGGCGTGGCCATCGCCCAGCGCATGATCTACCCGGCCGTGGTTCATGCCGCACGCGGCCTCGATGCCGTCATCGTCTGGGAATCGCAGCCCTCGGACGGCAACCGCACCCCCATCCTTGCGCGTGCCGACAACAAGGAAGTCAATTCCATCGCCGATCTGGACGGCAAGAAGTTCGGCAGCAGCCGTGTCAGCTGCTACTGGACGGCGCCGTTCGAGACCTTGACCAAGGCCGGCCTGCCGCTCGACAGCCGCACCCAGCAAGGCCGCATCCGCTACCAGTCCATCGATCAAGGCAATGCCGCCGTCGCTGCGCTGCTGAGCGGCGCCATCGACGCCACCGCCATGCATCTGGGCACTTCGAGCGCGGCCGCCCTCTACACCAAGGGGCAGGTCAAGGTCGTGGGCCGCACCCCCACCCAGGGCGTCTACGAACGCGGCGCCGGCCGGGTCTCGTACTTCGCCATGCGCGATTTCGCGGACCGTTACCCGCAGGCCGTCCAGGCCTTCCTGATCGCTCAGGAACGCGCCAAGCAGTGGGTCCAGGATCACCCGGACGAAGCCGCCAAGATCGTCGCCAAGGCCACCCGCGTGCCCGAGGATGTCGCCAAGTTCCAGATCACCGACGCCTCGCAGTTCTTCTTCATGGAAGGCGAACGCGACGCCAACAACACCCGGGTGACCATCAAGGAATTCCAGGATTGGTATGTGGCCAACGGCGACGATATCCTGACCGACCATCGCCTTTCGGATGACCGCATCCACGCCCTGGTCGACGAACGTTTCTTCGGCAACGGCGCCTACTCGCCCTACCGCACCCGCTGAGACACGGCACACACGCCGCTCTCCCGACCTCTTCGACCGCGCCCGTCCGCCACGCTCGTCGCGAGCCCGGCGCGGTTTCCGTCGCCCCTCTACTCCGTCCACGCATGAGCACGCCCCCTTCCTCCCTGTCACCCGGTGCAGCCCTCCAGGCTGCGGCAGCCGTCTCGCCTCCTGCAGGCGATACCGCGGCCACGGCACCTCGTTCGGCACAACCCGTGCGCTGGCTCGGCCTGGTGCTGCCGCTGGTCATCCTGGCGGCCTGGCAGGCTGCCAGCCATTACGCCTGGGTTCCTCCGGTCTTCCTGCCCTCGCCCGCCGCCACCGCCCAATCCTTCGTCAACCTGCTGACCGAAGACGCCTTCGCACACGACTTCCTCGAGAGCATCGGCATCGTCAGCCAATCCTTCGTCTACGGTGCCGTGGCAGCGCTGGTGCTGGGCGTGGCCGCGGGCCTGTCGCGCAAGGTCGAGCAATTCCTCGGGCCGACCTTCGACAGCATCCGCCACATCCCCGGCATCGCCTGGTTGCCGCTCATCATCCTGTGGCTGGGCATCGGCGCGCCGGCCAAGATTCTGGTGATTGCCAAATCGGTGTTCTTCCCGGTGTTTCTCAACACCCTGCAAGGCATCCGCAACGTCGACAGGCAATACATCGAACTCGGCGACGTGCTGCAGCTCAACCGCTGGCAGCTGTTCCGCAAGGTGCTGTTTCCTTCGGCCCTGCCCAACATCATGGTCAGCCTGCGCTACGGCGCGGGTCTCGCATGGGCACTGGTCGTGGTGGCCGAGGGCATCGCCGGCCAGGTCGGCATCGGTTTCCTGATCTTCCGGGCCCAGGCTCTGCTGCTGACCGACCAGTTGCTGGTCTGCATGGTCACCATCGGCCTGGTGGGTTTCGCCATCGACCGCCTGATGTTCCTGGTGCAGAAACGCGCCCTCAAATGGAAGCAGGGCTTCGAGGGTTGATCCCGACCCCACCGACCGCACACCCTCGCTTTCCACGCCTTGCCCCACATCGACTCATCTGCACCATGACCCGACAGTCCCACTCCCTGGTCGTCTCGCACGTCAGCAAAACCTATCCCGGCCGCCGCCAACCCGTGCTGCACGATGTCAGCCTGGCCGTCGAGCCTGGCGAATTCGTCAGCATCCTGGGGCCCAGCGGCTGCGGCAAATCCACCTTGCTGCGCTTGCTGATCGGCCTCGACCGCGACCACTCGGGCGAGATCCACGTCGGCCCGGACAAGATCACCGGCACCTCGCTGGACCGCGGCATCGTGTTCCAGGACCACCGGCTGCTGCCCTGGCTGACCTTGGCCGGCAACATCGAACTGGCCCTGCTGAATGTGGGCTGGCCCGCGGCACGCAAGCAGTCGGCCGTCCGCCACAACCTCGAACTGGTGGGACTGGCCGGCTATGAAAACGCCTATCCGCACCAGCTCTCGGGCGGCATGGCGCAACGCGGAGCCATCGCACGCGGACTGGCCACCGAGCCCAGCATCCTGCTGCTCGACGAACCGCTGGGTGCGCTCGATGCACTCACCCGCATCAAGCTCCAGCACGAACTGCTGCGCATCTGGCAGGCCCGGCAGGTCACCACGGTGCTGGTCACGCACGACATCGAAGAAGCCATTTTCCTCAGCAGCCGGATCTTCGTCATGCAGGCCTCGCCCGGCCGCATCGCCCGCGAAATCACGGTCGACCTGCCCCATCCCCGCGACCGCACATCCAGCCATTTCGCCGCCCTGCGCCGCGATGTGATCGAAGCCATGGGCGGCGAGGTGGCGCTGGCTGCGTAAACGCCGGCCCGCAGTTCGCCCCCACCCACGGCGCATTCCGCCAAGACAGCCCCATGGCCGAAAACCCGCAACACCTGCCCTCCCGCCACGCCCCGCCGAACACGCCCAGGCCGCGCTACGCGTACGGCGTGGTGCTGTCGCTCCTGTCTGCCGGACTGCTGTGGTGGCTGACAGGCGCGTATGCAGCCACCGGTGCGCGGCAGAATCCGGAAGTGCTGCCCGAAGCCGGTCCGCTGATCCAGCACATCCGCGAGCAGGGCCATATCACCGTCGGCGTCCGGGCCTACCGGCGTCCGTCACCCGATCCCGAGGCCCGGCCCGAACCCGACGAATACGACCTGGCGCTGGCCCGAGCCTTGGCGCACCGCCTGCAGGTCGAACTCCGGACCGTGCCGCAGGCCCCCGATTCCGATGGCCTCATCGCCGTCGACGTCGACCCGGTCGATCTGTTGCTCGGCCTGGCAGGCGACGACGGCACAGGCAGCATGGTGGTCCGCAGCGCCGCGTCTTCGGCATTGCCGCGCGGCGATGTGGTGGTGCTCGCACGCCCCGCGCAGCAGAGCCTGTCGCCCAAGCTCGCACTGGCGGGCCGAACCGTGTGTGCCGCGCAGGGCAGCCCTTATGCCTTGCCCGCGACACAGGCCTACGACGTGCAGATCAAATGGTTGCCGTCCACCATCGCCGCTCTGTCGGCCTTCTCGGCCTTCGAATGCGATGGCCTGCTGGCCGACGCCGATCTGCTGGACCGTCTGCAATCGGCACCCGACTGGGCCTATTACCGCAGGCTGCCGACGGCACTTCGCCCGGCATTCGCCGACCAGGCCACGCTGCATTCGGGGGATGCGCGCGATGCGCAGGCCGTGCAAACACTACTGGCCGAATGGTCGGCCTCCGACGACGGGCAGGCGCATCGCCAGCAACGCCTGAGCCTGCAGGCCTTCGAAGCCACTCAGTTGCAGCCGGGCTCCTACTGCCACTGACTGCCTGCCGGCGCATGCCGCGCCCTGCAAGACCGGTCTAGCGCACCGGCTCTGAAATCTCGATCAGGTTCAAGTCCGGATCTCGCACGTAAACCGAGCGGATCTTGCCTGTGGCGCCCGTGCGCATCACCGGCCCTTCGACGATCGGAACGCCCTGAGCCTTCAGCCGCTCCACCACCGCGTCCAGCGGAATGGATGCGATGAAACACAGATCCAGCGCTCCGGGCACCGGCGTATGGGCCTTGGGTTCGAACTCACGCCCCTTGACATGCAGATTGATTTTCTGCGAGCCGAAGGTGAACGCCTTGCGATCGACCGGCGGCGTGCCGCCGACGAACGATTCCAAACGCATGCCCAGTGCCTGGGTGTAGAAACGGATGCACTCGGCCTCGTGCGCCGTCGTCAGCACCAAGTGGTCCAGATGGTCGATCATGTCTGCATACTCCTCGAGCCGGCGCGCCTGCACGTGCAGGCGCATAGAGCCAGGGCGTACTGTATCCCGTGCGGCCAGACGCCGCGGGGCATGCGCCGCTCAAGCCGGCTGCAACTGCAGCGCCAGACTGCCGGGTTCGGCATAGGCCCGGGCCAGATCCAGCATCCAGCGTTTCTCGCCCGATTCGGCGATCAACGTCGGCACGCCGCGCGCATGGAAGCTGTACATCCACGCGCGCGCCTGGTCGATGCGGGCACGCGCGGCATTCAGCAGATCCGCGTCGGCCTGCGCCAGCCGGGCTGCGGCCTCGTCCAAGCTCAGCGCGCCCAGCAACGCCGACAGCGTTTCGATCGAGGTCACATCCCGGCCATCCACGTAACGCGCATGCTGGACGGCCGCGAGGGCATCCAGCTCTCTGCCCGGCGCGGTCAACGACACCGCCGTCAGCGCCAGCGTCGCCGCACCGCTGTCGAAGCGTTGCTGCCGGTCGTCCAGCACCAGGCGACGGTAATCCTCGGTGAAGCGCTGTCCGGTCAGGCGTTCGATGCGTTGGTCGTTCGACCACGCATAGGCCGCGAACCCGTCGTCCATCGGCCTCCCGCCCTCGCCGGAAAAAAGCCCCGTCGGCAGCGGCACGATGTTCACGCCCGGCGTATCGCGCAAGCCGGAAATCGCCGGCGCGGCACCGTAGCACCAGCCACACAAGGGATCGAACAGGTAATAGAGAGTCGTGTCCATGAGCATCTTTGTTGGATGTCCCGATATTAGGCACTGTCGATTGAATTGCAAATACAGACATGACAAACACAATGTCTGGATAAGACAATCAATCGCCTTGCCAAAGGGCACGATCGATGCCACGGCTCTCGCCGTCACCTGCCCGCGGCATCAGAAGAAGGGCCGGGACGCCAGCTCCAG
The DNA here is from genome assembly GCF_003752175.1 of Comamonas sp. BIGb0124. Classification (GTDB taxonomy): domain Bacteria; phylum Pseudomonadota; class Gammaproteobacteria; order Burkholderiales; family Burkholderiaceae_C; genus Comamonas_F. Next base: position 480,921 of record NZ_RJVF01000008.1, read on the forward strand.
CCCCAGCAGCACCAGGAACGACAGAAAACACCGCCGAAAGATCCGCGGAGAAATGCGCGTCCGGATGGCCTGGCCCACCCCCATGCCGACCAAGGCGGGAACGATTGCCAGGGCCGACAGCCCGAGCTGGTCGAGCCGAAACCCGCCCTGCGCCAACAGCCCGGCCGCCAGCGCAACGGTCGATACCGTGAAAGACAGGCCCAGCGCCTGCACCAGCTCTTCCTTGTCGAGTCTCAAGGCCTGCAGATACGGCACGGCCGGCATCACGAACACCCCGGTCGCGCCCGTGACCACCCCGGTGAGCAGACCGACGAAAGGCGACAGCCAGGGCTCGGCGCGCGACGGAATCGACAGTGCCGGCGACACCAGCGCATACACGGCATACACCACCAAGGCGATGCCCAGAGCCAGCCCCGACCACAGCGGATCGACACGCACCAACAACCCCGCGCTGCCCACCGTACCCAGCATGACAGCCAGCATCATGGGCCAGAAACGCCTCAGCAACTGCGCCGTGGCCGGACCGCCGAGCAACTGCCAGATGTTGGTCACGAGCGACGGCATCACCAGTATCGCCGCCGCGCCCGCCGGCGCCATGCTCGTGCCGAGCAGGCCCATGGCGACCGTCGGCAGCCCCATGCCGGTGACCCCCTTGACCAGCCCCGCGGTCAGGAACGTCAGTGTCAGCATCAGCAGGAAAAGAGGAGATTCGTTCATGCCCTGATTGGAACGTGACAAACCGCTAGGCACAATGCGGTTTTTGCACATCACCCTTCGGATTTCCCGAAGGGTGGCAATGAGGTGTCACCATGCGGCTCGATCTTGCAGACCTCCGACTCTTTCTCTGCGTCGTCGATGCCGGCAGCATCACGCAAGGCGCCATGCAGGCCCATCTGGCCCTGGCATCGGCCAGCGAACGGTTGCGCAGCATCGAGGCCGATGCCGGCGTCGCACTGCTCGAGCGCCATGCCCGCGGCGTGGTCGCCACGCCAGCCGGTGAAGCGCTGGCCCATCATGCACGACTGATCCTGCGCCAGCAGGCCTTGCTCAAAGGCGAGCTGCACGACTTCGCCACCGGGGCACGGGGCACCCTGAACCTGTATGCCAACACCGCTGCGCTGACGGCGTTTCTGCCGCCCCGGCTTGCGCCCTGGCTGGCCGGCCGGCCACGCCTGCACGTCGAGCTCAAGGAACGCACCAGCGCGGAAATCGTCGCCGCCCTCTCGGCCGGTCTGGCCGAAGCCGGCATCGTTTCCGATGCGGTCGACGCCCGCGGCCTGCATCTGCATCCCGTCGCCAAAGATCACCTGGTGCTGATCGCCGGCCCGGACCATCGTCTTGCACGACACAGCGCGGTCGCTCTCGCCGATGTGATCGACCAGCCTTTCGTCGGCCTGGCCCCCGGCAATGCCTTGCAGGATCACATCGACGAACAGGCGCGCACGGCCGGAGGTCCGCTCGCCTTGCGCATCCGCATGAAGACCTTCGAAGGACTGTGCGAGATGGTGGCCCACGGCATCGGCCTGGGCATCGTGCCTCAGGGCATCGCCAGCCGCTATCGGCGTCGACTGGGTTACCAAACGCTCGCTCTCACCGACGACTGGGCCCGCCGCCGGCTGTGCCTGTGCTTCGGTGACTGGGATGCCCTGTCGGCCCCCATGCAGAGCCTGTTGGCGCATCTGGGCGCCCCGCCCGCCGGCGACGGCCGCTCCCCGGCATGAAGGCCTTCGTCCGGACAGCGGCCGTGGCATGACCGCGATGCCGCACCGGCGGCCCCCTACCGACGGGCCACCCGCCCCGCTTGCCGGTTGACCAGATCCCGCCGCATGGCAAGGTGAAGGCGGGCCGCCAGGCTCTCGGGCACACCGGCCCGATCGGCATGCGCCATCCAGTTCTCGACCTGCTCGTGAATGCCTTCGATGATGTCGCGCGCCTTCGCGGGCTTCATGCCGCAGAAGGCGCCGAACTGCAGGAGGTCGTCGAGCTCGAAGTGGTCGCGTTTGCCATTGAGGCTCATCTGGTGCTGCTGCGTCCAGCTGCCCGCCGGGTTGTAGGCATAGCTGACATCGAAAGCGGGCGACAGCCGCCACTCGCCCTCGCGGTTCATCAGGAAAGCGATGTTCTTGACGTGATCGTCCTGGTTGCGGATCAGCACGTTCAACACCGCACGCCGGAACTGCTGTTCGACATCGAACGCCGGCAGTTGCAGTTGCCGGATCGTCTCCACGGCCTGCTCGTAGGCATATGCACCGGCCGCATTGAAGTCGAAATGCCGCAGGGCCGCGAGCGACTGCATGTGCAGCTTGCGGCCGTTCGCATCCCGGTCGAATCGCCGTGTCATGAAATGCGATCGCCCGCCCTCGCGATGAATCCGGCAGACGCTCATGTCGATGCCCGCAGCGACCGCCAGCAAATAGAAGCCGTATTCGATCAGGCCAAAGCCCTGCGGATCGGCCAGCTCCTTGTCGCGGTTGTTCGAGATCCCGTCGAACTTCATCAGCCAGTACGCATAACCCTCGCCGGCCTTGACCTGCCCGGAACGGAACTCGCCGGTCGTCTCGTTCCACGCCAGCACGGCCTTGGCCCGCGCGCCGCCCGCAGAGGTGCCGACACGCAGGATGTCTTCGAGCGTTTCGTGATCGTCCTCGCCCTTCAGCACACCGGCGAGTTGCCCGCGGTGATTCAGCACGTCGTTGGCCAGCCGGGTCAGCGCGTCGATCTCGACCTGGCGCGAACGGCGTGCCCCGCTGAACAGCACCGGATGAAACTCGAGTGCCCCCATGCCCCGCGTGCCGATGTAGCACAGGCGCTCGACCGGATTGAAACTGCCCGCCGACCGGCCCTGCGCCACCAGCCACGCATCGATCAGCGCGTTGCCGAACTTGTCCGGCAGCGAATCCGCCAGCAGGCCCGGCAAGCCCTTGAAGGCGTCCTTGGGCAGGGCGGGAAACTCGTAGGGATGGGCCGCCGTCGGCATCGTGATCGGTGCCAGCTGGATCGGGCTCCTTGCAAAATCCGGCATGTACTGAAAGACCGCGACCTCGCGATCCGCCAGCCAGCTCACGGCCCCGATGTCCCGGCCCCACAACCGAACGGTCGCGTCCGTCATGCCTCGTCCTCTTCGCCCCAGGCCCAATCGGTCGCCTTGGCCGGCACGGCCTTCTCACGCGCACGGCGGCGCTCGCGGCCGCCATGCCGCACGCGCTCGACCGGCCGCACCTCGGGATCGGGCAACACGGCCGACAGCCGCTCGTCCAGGCCCAGCGCCCCGAGGACACGCAGAAAAGTGTCCAACGAGGTGTTTTCACCCGCCTCAAGACGCTTGATGCTGCTCACGGAAGCCCCCGCCTCGCGTGCCAGCGTGGCTTGAGTCAGATTCCGGCTCAAGCGCAGCCTGGTCAGACGCTCACCGATCTCGAGCAGATATGTCTCAGCAGCCAAAAGAACTCCTTAAGGACTCATATATGAATCATAAAAGACAATTATTTGAATTATGGAGTCATATATGAAGCCAAGTCAATAACCTAAAAATAGGTTTCATATATGATCTCTTAAAAATCAAAAAACAAGACAAGAGTCCATAAACGAAACTTTATATCGACTCATATCGATGAATCCCACGCTCGCTGCAATGCAGGGCCGTGGCCATACGCCGCCGATGGCCCTGGGCAACCCCGCTGCCCGCGCCCGTTTCAGGCGGGGTGGAATCGCCGCCATCATAACTGGACAAAAAACCAGCATGACTGTACATTCCAACAGTGGACAAACATCAAAAACTCGCCATCCTGGCCGACGCAGCAAAATACGACGCCTCGTGCGCTTCCAGCGGGAGCGAGCGGCGCGATTCGGTGGGCGGCCGCGGCATCGGCTCGACCGAAGGCATGGGCATCTGCCACAGCTATGCACCCGATGGCCGCTGCATCTCGCTGCTCAAGATCCTCCTCACCAACTTCTGCCTCTACGACTGCCTGTATTGCGTCAATCGCGTCAGCAGCAATGTCAGACGCGCCCGCTTCACGGTGCACGAGGTGGTGGCGCTCACGCTGGATTTCTACCGGCGCAACTGCATCGAAGGACTGTTCCTTTCCAGCGGCATCATCCAGAGCCCCGACTACACCATGGAGCAAGTGGTGGAAGTCGCACGGGTGCTGCGCGAAGACCATGACTTTCGCGGCTATATCCACCTCAAGACCATCCCGGACGCATCGCCCGAACTGCTGGCCCGCGCCGGCCGCTACGCCGACCGGCTGAGCATCAACATCGAGCTGCCGACCGCACAGGGCCTGAGCGCGCTGGCCCCCGAGAAAGACGCCACGGCCATCCGCGGCTCCATGCAGCGCATGGCCCTGCACATCGACGAGAACCGCCAGCAGCGGCTCGAGCAGAGTCCCGCCGGCGCTTCGCCCATGCCCGCAGGCAGCGGCACCGGCAACCGTGACGCCACCACCGGCCGCCGCACCATCCCCATCGTGTCGATGCCCCAGCGCACGCGACGCGCAGCCGCCCCGCGTTTTGCGCCCGGCGGACAAAGTACGCAGATGATCGTGGGAGCGGACGCCAGCGACGACCGCACCATCCTCGCCACCAGTGCCAGCCTGTACGGCGGCTACCGCCTGCGGCGCGTGTACTACTCGGCCTTCAGCCCGATTCCCGACGCCGCCGGCGGATTGCCGCTGGTCGCCCCGCCGCTGATGCGCGAGCACCGCCTCTACCAGGCCGACTGGCTGATGCGTTTCTACGGCTATCGGCACGACGAAATCGTGCCCCCGCGCCCGCTCGACGAGCAGACCGAAACCCCCAGCGGCATGCTGTCGCTCGAAATGGATCCCAAGCTGGCCTGGGCCCTGGCCCATGCCGAGCGTTTTCCGGTCGACCTCAATACCGCGCCGCGCGAGCTGCTGCTGCGCGTACCCGGCCTGGGCGTGCGCAGCGTGGACATCCTGTGCGCCTCGCGCCGGGTGCGCGCCCTGCGCAGCGACGATCTCCAGCGCCTGCGCATTCCGCTGCGCAAGGTGATGCCTTTTGTGGTCGTGGCCGATCACCGCCCCGCCCGCAAGCTCGATGTCGCCGCCCTGCGCCAGACGGCCCTGGGTGGTCCAGCCGCCCGTCCCAGCCCGCGCCGCACCCTGCCGGCACCGGCACGGCAAGCCTCGCTGTTCTGATTCCCGGCAGCCTCGACGCCACGCCATCCGCATCTTATGCGCACGCCATGACCCTCCACACCCTTCAGCTCGACCACGCCACCGACTGGCCCGGTTTCCGGCGAGCCGCACGGGGCCTGCTGATGCAAGGCATCTCACCCGACCAGGTGCTGTGGCAGGTCGCGTCGGACCAGGGCCCTGCCGATCTGTTCGCAGGCACACCCGAGCCGGCCGACACGCGGCCAACCGGCTCCGACACGGCCGGTTGGCCGGTCTCCAGGGCCCCGTCGGATTCGGCCTCGGAATCCGCTTCGTCCCTGCGCTTCCCCAAGCCGATGATCGAACTCTGCCAGGAAGCGCTGCTGCACGAGGATCCTCTGCGGCTGGGGCTGATCTACCGCCTGCTCTGGCGTCTGCAGCGGGAACCCACGCTGCGTCACGACCCGCTCGATGCAGATGTGCAGCGACTGCAGCTCATGGCCCGCGCCGTGCGGCGGGACATGCACAAGATGAAGGCTTTTGTCCGTTTCCGTCAGGTCGAGCGGCAAGGCCAGCCCATGCTGCACGTGGCCTGGTTCGAGCCCGGCCACCACATCGTCGAAGCCATCGCCCCGTTCTTCATGCGGCGTTTCACCGCCATGCACTGGGCCATCCTCACGCCCCGGCGCTGCGTGCACTGGGATGGGCGTACCCTGGCCTTCACCGACGGCGCACGCCGGGACGATGCCCCACCGGCCGATGCAGGCGAAGCCCTCTGGCTGGTCTACTACGCCAATATCTTCAATCCCGCGCGGCTCAAGCTCGCCATGATGCGCCGGGAAATGCCCACCAAATACTGGCACAACCTGCCCGAGGCCAGCCTGATCGGCGAACTCGCTGCCGGCGCGGTCGAACGCAGCGGCCGCATGCTCGAGGCCGAGCCCACCCTCACCCGCCGCCGCCTGCCGCGAGCCGGCCTAGACGAGCCCTCGCCCGAACGCGCTTCTCCCGCCCCCGCTCACAGCGTCCGGCGGTAGAAACCCGTCAGCTTGTCCATGGCGGCCTGCACATACTGCGGAACCCAAAGCTTGCCAGGATTTCGGACGCATGCCCGCCGCGCCCGGCCACCGCCGGAAACAATGCGTCACCCACGGTCTGTACGGCCAGCGGAATAAGCAGCGTCGAGGACACTGCCGACCGAACGCGATGCATGAACGAAAAGGATGGACGCGGTCTACGAATCGGCGCTGTTTTTTTGCTTTTTCAGGCCCAGGGCGCTCAGCGCCGTACCGACCACCAGAAACACCACGCCGACGATCAGGAACGTGATGTTGGCCGTCGTCACGCCCAGTACGGTAAACGGTAGGCCCGTGCCCAACATGGGCACAGCACTGATGCCAAAGACTTTGGCGTTCGATCGGGGTGTTTTCTCCATCCCCAAATCATAAACCGTCGTCATGCCGGGCCCCGTGAACCCAGCCAGCGATAACCGTCCAGCCGATCGTCGGCCAATTGGAGTGGATACTCAGCGCACAAGAGCGCCACCACCGGCAATGCTTGTTACGATACTGGGCCTTCGACTGCGCCAAGAGCACCACTCACTCATCAGCCTGTCGATGGCATCCTGCGTTCCGGAGCCCGCGCTCCAGGGCCGCGCGTCCGATGCATCGATGCACCGGGAGCGGCCAGCGTCAATTGTTTGAAAATATTCTTGTATGTTTCGGTGGAAGTACCTCAACTGGGCCCCCTTCGAGCACGATGCAGGTGACCAAAAGAGCCTGTGATGGACGACGCAACAAAAAAACCCGAGGCGGTTGCGCCTTTCAGCGATTTTGGCGACCTCATGCTCGATGCCATCTGCGCGGTCACCGCAGAAGCGATATGCGTCTCGGCCACCGGTGCCTGCGAGCGCATCTTCGGCTACACACCTGAAGAAATGGTCGGCAAATGCATGCTCGACCTGGTGCATCCAGACGACCTCGACAGAACCGAACAGTCCATCGACCGTGTCATGGACGGTTACCAGCAGCGCTATTTCGAGAACCGCTACATCCGCAAGGACGGCTCGGTGGTCTACATCAGTTGGTCCGCGACCTGGTCCGAAGAACGCCAGTTGCGCATCGGCGTTGCCCGCGACATCACCGACCGAAAGTTCGACGAGGGTGCACTGGTCACTTCGCAATTGCTGCCTGAGAATCCCTCATGGTGGCGACTGTCGGCCAGCCCGCGCCAGCTGATCTCTTCGAACGGCGTGGCGATCAATCTGTCCGAGCAGGACTACATCGTGCTGCGCGTGCTCATCAGCGATGCCGAATGCGTCACGCGGCGCGCCATTGTCGAGGCCATGGGCAAGGATTTCCTGTCGTACGACCAGCGCCGGCTGGATACGCAGATCAGGCGCCTGCGCAGCAAGGTGCAAGAGGCCTGCGGCCGCATGCTGCCGGTCAGTACCCTGAGGGCCAAAGGTTTTCGTTTCTACGAACCGGCCCGAATCGACGACTGACCCAAACGAGGCGCGATCGCTCACCGGGATCGCGCAGGCCGTTTTTGCCGTTGCACCCAAATCGGGTTAGCATGGGGCTCTTGCCCATGAACGCCCTTTTCGTCACCTGCCGGTCCACGACCCCTGTCCGCGCCGCCTCTCCAGGCCGCGCGGCACGCTTCGTTCACCGCCTGCTGGCCGCACATTCCTAGGCCCGGCGGTCATCTTTCTTCCACGCTCTGCGCGTGGATATCGCCGGGCTCGGTTTCCTTTCTTTCTCACTCAGACGCCCTGCCGAAGGCAGCGCCGGCCAGGCCGGCGCGCCCCGGCACGCGTTCCTCTTTTTTCGATCGAGATCACACCATGTCAGACCACGCCATCGCCGCGACCCCCCTCACCCAACGGACCATCACCGAGCTCGACCAGGTTCGCCTCGAGAAACTGCTCGACGCACACGGCACGCCCGAGCCGCTGGGCGACAACCCGGCACTCGACGAACTGATCGACCTGGCCCGGATCGTGCCCTCGCAGGCCGTGCCGCCCCAGGTGGCCACCCTCAACAGCCGGCTGCAGGTGCAGCAGTTGTCGCCCCTGGGCAGCGAGCAAGAGATCACCCTCTGCTGGCCGCAGGATGCCGATGCCGCACGCGGCGCCATCTCGGTGCTCTCGCCCGTGGGCACCGCCCTGCTCGGCCTGAGCGAAGGCGACACCGCCGCCTGGCGGCAGGCCGACGGCCTGCTCGCCCAGGCCCGGCTCACGCGGGTGTTGTATCAGCCCGAAGCGAACGGCGAATACACACGCTGAGCGGCCCCGACGGGCAGGGACGGCATCCAGCCGTCGCCGTTCTTGCCCGCACCCCATGCGCGTGCCACAATCCACGAATCCCGAAAGGGCTGGTGCTTGAAAACACCTGATACGTAGCGGTGCAACCTCCCCGAAGCGAGGTTTTGTCACGTCCAGATTGGCCGATGGCGCGTCTGCGCGCCATCCAAAATTTATGGACGGGATGGGTCAGTCCGTAAGGCTGGCCGCACGGCTACGTACGTGTTTTCAACATCCCGTCCACCCGCTTTGCTTGAAAACAGGGCGCGTGTGGCTTCAAGTCTCACGTAGGAGCCTCCACCATGGTGACATCCGTCATCTTCAATGCCAGCCACCGTGCTGTGCCTGCCCCGCCTGTACAAGGCAAATCCGTCGCCTCCACACTACCCGCCGCCAACGCTGACAACAGCGTCGCGATGGCTGTCTGCGCCTTCCAAAATGGAGGCGCAGCATGACCCACACCACTCAACCAAAACCGCCCACACCCGCCGCACAGAAGCTCTCCGATAACGATCTCTGTGCTCTGATCGAAGCCGATCTGAACCGCCTCACCGGCACGCTGTTCGTGATCGGTCATTTCTTCGAAGGCGCAGAAGCAGATGCCTTGCTACAGGCGCAAGAACACATCATGACCATGATCCGGCACGCCGCCAAAGTGGCCGATCGTGTGGTCACCTACTCGCAGCACGGCGTGCATCTCATGTCGGGTGCCGCGCAGGAAGAGATCATGCAGGCTGCGGGCATTCTCGCCAGCCTCGAGGTCATGACGCGGACGACCGACCAGGACAGTTCCGCATCCGACGCGGTGATGAGCAGCACCCTCGATGCCGCGCGTGACTGCATCGACCGCGCCCTTGCGCTGATGAGCCCGGACAGCAGTGAAGGCGTTCGGTATCAAGGGGTGTTTGCGTTGGAGACATGGCACGCACAAGAAAGCGAGTCTGTCGGGCTATCCCTCGCCAACGAGGCTCGCAGCGTCAGAGGGCGGTAACGGCAATAGCCTGCCGCCCCCACAGGCTGATCGACCGGTTCAGGATGCCTGTTCGCCGGCAACAACGACGTTGACCGCACGATTCGCGGCGACGATATCGGCGTGGGTGGGAGTGGGTCCGAGTCTGGCGAACAAGGCCGGCATTTGATCGCGGATCGTGGCCGCAACGCCAGGAGCAGCCGCAGCCAGGGCCTTGCGCATGGCCTGCGCATCGTAGTCGCAGCAATACGCAGGGGTTGATGGCTGCTGGCGCCAGGACTCGGCGAGTGTGCCCGCATCGACCGGATCGAAGCCCGTCTGATTGACAAGTTCCATGACGATGACCTTGGAGCGCAGGTCATCCCCGGCCACAGCGACGGCAAGACGGCCGGGAGCCCCCTCCGATTGTCCCAACTCTGCGAGTGTGTGGGCCAGCACGTTGTTGAACGCCTTGACCACAGGACGCCCGATTTGCCGTGCGACCCACAGGCTTTCAGGACTTCCTTCATCGATCTCCGGAATGTGCGGGTCGCGCAGGTCCGGGTAGTAGTTGCCGGTGTCGACGACGACGGCATCGGTGGCGACCGCATCGAACAAATCCGCCGGCAGCGACTGGACGGCTGGGAGCGGAATGGAAAGGACGATGACGTCGGCACCCTTGACCGCTCCGCGAACGTCTACGGCTTGCGCACCGATCTCGTCTGCGAACTGACGAACGCCATCCACGCCCCGAGAATTGGCGACGCTGACCTCATGGCCTGCTGCCAGCAGCTTGCGAGCCAGGGACGCGCCAATGTTGCCCGTTCCGATGATCCCGATTTTCATGCTATTTCTCCTTAACAGGCCAGTTGAAGAGGGTCATCAATTGCCAACTGTGTGCGGCGAAAGGCTCGCTGCGGTTCTCAGAATGAAACAACCTGATCGACTGCTTATGCCCTGGGCCGGTCGATGCAGGCGCTCATCGAGTGGGCCGAGACGATGTGCCGACATACTGAACACAAAGCCGGCTAAGCAGCGGGTTTGAGCGGCGCGCCCGCGCGCAGTCCCGCCATCACGAAATCGATGAGCCAAGTCAGACGCGGCCGCCAATCTTCCTTGAAATCGATCTGCCATATCCCTGCTATCGCCAAGAAGAAATCATCGGTGGTGATACCGGCACGGATGGTCCCTGCTCTTTCATTGGCATCGAGCAGTAACTGAGCGGCGGCGATAACCGGGGCGTAGCCGGTCTTGCCCTTGCAGTCCTGCGTGATCGATACTTCGCGGATTGCGTTGGCCAGACCCGCCTTGGTCATGGCGTACTCGGCAAGGCGACTCATCCATTCACGCAAGGCTTGGTCGGGCTGACGCGTGTGGAGAAGATCCTCCGCAAACTTGGCGACCTGAAGCATCTCGTAGCGATAGACCTCTATCACCAGACTCTCCCGTGTCGGGAAGTGCCGATAAAAGGTGCCTTGCCCTACGCCAGCCTTCTTCGCGATCGCGCTCAGTGGCACGTCTGCGGAAACGGTCAGCTCCGCAAGTGCCACCGACAGGATGCGTTCGCGATTTTGTAGCGCGTCAGCGCGTGACGGGCGATCCGTTTTGAGTGGCTGCGCCAAATGTCTTCCTTGCCGAAGGGTTAAATTTTTGCCAAACGGACAATTGTCCGTTAATCTTTGCCGATCGGACATCTGTCCGTTTGTCAGCATCTTACCCTTTTCATCGATCCGGAGAGACACATGAAGACCTCAGGCAATACGATTCTCATCACGGGCTCCACCTCGGGCATAGGGCTCGGGCTAGCGATACGTTTTCATCAGGCGGGCAACAAGGTGATCGTCGCAGGCCGACGCAAGGCGCTGCTCGAGCAGATCACGACCGATCACCCGGGTATCGAAGCGATCGAACTGGACGTGGCCGACGCCCAGTCCATCGTCCAGGCGAGCGAGCTGGCCGCCGCGCGCTACCCTGACTTGAATGTAGTCATCAACAATGCGGGCATCATGTTGAGCGAAAAGGCTTTGGAGCCTGATTCACTGAAGAGTGCGGAAGAGTCCGTTGCGATCAACCTTCTGGGCACCATTCGCATGACCTACGCGTTCTTGCCCCAACTCGTTCTGAAAAGCGACAGCGTCATCATCAACGTCAGCTCTTCATTGGCATTTGTTCCCTTCCCCATCGCCATGACCTATAGCGCCACCAAAGCGGGCGTCCATGCGTTCACCGAGGCCTTGCGCGTTCAGCTCGCCGAGACTTCCGTGCGCGTGATTGAGCTGGCGCCCCCTGGCGTGCGCACGATGTTGTTTGGTCAAGAAAGTGACGACCACGCCATGCCCCTCGAAGACTTCCTCGACGAGACGCTTGCCCTTTTGCATGGCAAACCCACGCCCAAGGAAATCATCGTGGAACGCGCTAAATTCTTTCGAACGGCCCAAGCCACGGGCAACTACGACCAGGCGCTCGACATGCTTTCCGCATGGCAGCCACGGACTGAGTGAGTCGATCGACTCGGGTGTCGCTCGCTCTGCGCATCGGCCGTACAAGAGACGAGCCAACCGCTGTTCGACTCACCCTCCTCGTTTTCAGGTACACCACGCCACGCAGCCAAGAGGCAGGGCGCCTGAGACAGGCGCAAGGTATTCGATGCCAACTGGATTTTGACGCGGTTGTAGAAGAGGCACGCTCCGTATCCTTGCTCGATTCGACAGTTCTTTGTGTAAAGAGCCTCTGTCAGGGGGCGGCACGTCGTCAGTCCGATCGAAAATATCGAGCCGGCGACCGATAGCCGCAAGGAGGTCATCGATGCCCTGCAGTGGGCAATTCATTCCTCCACTTCGATGAGATAAATACAGGAGCACCGATTTGTCGATTTCCCCTTCTCTTCATGCCAAGGCATGTCTTGTATTCGGAATACTTTCGTCTTTGGCCGTGGTATCTCATGCAGATACCCTAAAAAATCGGACAGCTGAAGCGTATTCGTCGGCCGGAATCAGGGACGGAAAAGACTTCCCCGGCCTGATTGATCTTTGCGATCTCTCGAAGCGTCTGATCGTCGCTGGGCAACGGGAATCCGATCCCGCACGACCTCGTCCGGAACGGTCGACACGCGAAGCCCTTCCGCCGCTGCCGCCCATGCGGGTTTTCGACAATCTTTTCTTTGTCGGCAATCGACAGGTATCGGCTTGGCTGCTGGGTACAGACAATGGGTACTTCCTGATCGACGCCATGAACTCCGATCGCCAATCGAAGTCAATCATCAGCGCTGGAATTTTGACTCTGGGATTGAACCCCGAAAAGATCAAATACATCGTCATCACGCATGGGCACGGGGATCATTACGGTGGACAAAACTACATCGCGACAACCTACGGCGCCCGTGTCGCCATGAGTGAAGCCGATTGGCAATTGCTCGAAGATCCTGCCCAACGGATCGAAAACCCGAATTGGGGACCTCGCCCGTTACGGGACATCGTCGTCAAGGATGGAGAGGTCCTTCAGATTCCCGGTACGGATATTCGAATTCTGGAGACTCCAGGCCATACACCAGGAACGATTTCCTTGATTTTTAAGGTCGATGACAAGGGCGTGCGGCACACAGCGGCCCTTTGGGGCGGCACCGGATTCAATTTTGGTCCGGATGATGTGAAACTGCGGCAATACGCTGGATCCGCTGCCCGCATGGGTGAAATCGCCGCAAAACAAGGCGTGGATGTCTTCTTGTCAAACCACCCCAACCGAGACAGTTCGATCGAAAAGATGGCACGGCTCAACAGTCGCGGTCTTAACGATCCGCATCCATTCGTCATGGGGCCGTCTGCGCTGAAGGCTTTTTCAGTGCTGGAGCAATGCGCACTGGCACAGGCTGCACGTGTGGAATCCGATACGCAGTAAGCTGAACTTCGGGTCCGGGCCAACCGCCATGCGTCACTGAGAAACTCAGGCATTCCTGCGCGGCGTGGAGGGCGCTTTTCATGGAAGCCCCCCTGATCCGCCAGCCACTCACGATGTGATGCAGGCTCGTGAAGCCCCCTCTTGTTACGCGAAGGCTTTTTGGCATGCCGAGCCCTTGGAGTCGGTCACAATATGTCCAGAAAGGGTATGACGTGGAACAGAATCTGATGGACGTCGACGGTGCAACACAAGCCCTGAGGCAATTTGCCGATGAGCGCGACTGGCAGCCATTTCACTCGCCCAAGAACCTGGTGATGGCTCTCTCCGGCGAAGTCGGCGAGCTGACCGAGATCTTCCAGTGGATGACTGAAGCCGATTCGCACACTGCCGCATCCGCGCCCCAAACGGCCAAGGCCGTACGCGACGAACTCGCCGATGTCACCCTCTACCTGATCCGACTGGCTGACGTGCTCGGGGTCGATCTCAACGCAGCCATTGCGAGCAAGCTGGCCGCCAATGCAGTCAAGTACCCCGTAGAGACATCGCGCGGCACCAGCACAAAATACGACCAGCTCCCGCAATCCTTCCGCAAACAGCCAAGCGCATCGACGTGATCCTTGCAGGGCATGCCGACGACGGCTCGCGGCGCTTGATCGTCGTTGAACTCAAGCAGTGGTCATCGGTGGATGCGACAGATCGGGATGCGATCGTTCTGCTGCGAGGCGGTAGCCGACCTGATCAAGTGCGCATCCATCCAAGCTACCAGGCTTGGTCGTACACGGCTTTCTTGGAAGGCTTTAATGAGGCTGTCTACGACGGCGGACTTCAATTGCGTCCTTGCGCATACTTGCACAACTACGCAGCCGACGGTGTCATCGATGCGCCCCTTTACCAACCGTATATCGAGCGAGCCCCTCTGTTCCTGAAGGGCGATGAAGACCGCAAGCGACTTCGCGAGTTCATCAAGCAGCACATCCGGCATGGACGAGGTCGTCAAATACTGTTCGACCTGGAGAAGGGTCGCCTGCGTCCCTCCAAGGCGCTCGCGGACGTCGTCGGCAAGTTGCTCAAGGGCAACGAAGAATTCGCATTGATCGACGATCAGAAGATGGTCTTCGAGGCAGCCAAGGCGGCGTGCCACAAAGCCAATGCTTCGAGCAAGGCTCGTGTCGTGATCATCGAAGGCGGGCCGGGGACCGGCAAGTCGGTCGTGGCAGTCAATTTGCTGGCTGCATTGCGTGAGGGTTTGACGGTCAAGTACATTTCCAAGAATGCCGCTCCGCGTGCGGTCTACAGCGACAAGCTGATCCAGACACCGGAGAACGCACATCTCGTCAATCTGTTCGGCGGATCTGGTTCGTTTACTGAGACCGAACGAGATGCCTTCGACGTCTTGGTGGTAGACGAGGCACACCGATTGACGGAGAAGAGCGGTTTCTACGGCAACCTGGGTACCCACCAGGTGAAGGAACTGATCGACGCCGCGAAGTGCAGCATCTTCTTCATCGACGAAGACCAGCGCGTGACGCTCAAGGATGTCGGTTCCAAATCGGTCATTCGCGACTTTGCCGTGGCCCGGGGAGCCGAGGTCGAGGAATATTCCTTGACCTCGCAGTTCCGCTGTGCCGGCTCCGATGGCTACCTTGCGTGGGTGGACGACGTTCTGCAGATTCGACCGACAGCCAACCACACGCTCGACGACATCCCGTTTGATTTCCAGGTGTTCGATGACCCGGCCGAGCTCCATGCGGCGATCGAGGCGACGAACGGCAACAATCGCGCGCGCGTCGTGGCCGGCTACTGCTGGCCCTGGGCTAGCAAAAAAGCCCCAAACACATGGATCTGGTTATCGGCGACTATGAACGTCAGTGGAACCTGGACCAAGATGGCAGTCTCTGGATCGTGGCACCGGAATCAGTTCAACAGGTTGGATGCATTCACACCTGCCAAGGGCTGGAAGTCGACTACGTGGGAGTGATCATCGGCCCCGACCTGGTGATGGACGGCGACACGCTGAAATCCGTTCCCAGAGCCCGTGACCGGCACGACAAGACCATGAAGGGCTTCGTGAAGATGTCCAAGGAGCAGCCCGCCGAGGCTGCGCGGCAGGCCGACATGATCATCAAAAACACGTATCGCACACTCATGACGCGGGGCATGAAGGGATGCTACGTCTATGCGACCGACGCAAGATTGGCTGATTACCTGCGGGCGCGGATGCAGGGCAGCCCTGCTTGTGACGAAAATCAGAGTTAACCCATCTCCGGCGCATTTGACATGGGTGCGCAACGCCGGTTAACTGGCTTAAAGATCGTCCGGTTGTCGAGCCTATGTCTGCATCACTCCCTGCATCCGAGCCACTTCCACACCGGTCAAGCCAAAGTGCTGCGCGACCTCCTGCCAGTCAGCCACGACACCGCGCACCTCTTGCAGCATGGCTTGCGCCTGTGCTCTTGTCAGTCGATAGAGCTCGGCGGTCTCCAGAGCAAGGGTCACATCGCCAATGGTGCTCTGCTCATTGACCGCAATCGCATGGTCCTGCTTGGACAGGCTGGGATTCACGTCGAAGGCTGGCGCGAGCCGCCAGCCGGATGCCTCGCGAATGAAACCATGATTGCGAAAATGATCGTCACGGTTGCCGACCAGAATGTTGAACAACAATCGGCGGAACAGTTGTGCCAGATCCTCGGCGACATGGCCACGGGCACCCTGGTCGCTGATGAATTCGGCCAGGTCAAGGTAGCTGCCGCCATCCTGGCCATCGCGCCGCTCCAGCAAGGTCATTGCAGAAGCGTACATGCGCCGCACTTCGCCCATCCGATCGAAGCGGCTGACACAGAACGTGCGATAGCGTTCGCTCAATGCATCCAGCCGCGCAGGCGGAACCCGGATACCTGCACGCTGCGCCAGTTGGTGCAGCACAAATTCCCAGGCCCCGACATCGTAGCGATCATCGCGCGCGGGAAACTTCGCGATCCACAGCCGCCCATCGGTATCGACGAAGTTGGCCTTGGGTCGCGCGCCGCCAAGCGACGAGCCGGGTGCCACAAGCATGGCCAACCATCGTTCGTACTCCGGCAAGTTCTCTACACCGGGCTCTTCGACCCGTCGACTGATGTAGGCAAGTTCCCGGAGATTCGTCACGGGCGGAGCAGCGTGCGGACTGTCGTCGAGGAAAGGCCCACCCCGGATGTCCCTGAAACGCAGGGCGCCCATTCGGGTTTGATCGAACACACCCAAAAGGAAGTCGATTTCCTGCTGCTTGCGCATTCGCCGTTGCTCACGGTGCGCGGTCGCAGCTTCCCTACGCTCCATGAGCACCCGGCCCCAGCGGTCTGGCGCCGAGTCCATGAAGACCCCGAACGCCGGGTAATCAACGGGCGGGTGCTGTTCGCCTCGCCACAATTCCAGGCGCGGGTCCAGCATGAACGCCAGTCCCGATTTCAGCCAGTCCGCGTCATATGCAAAGCACGCGGCAAGATCCGTCCGCATGTCATGCCTATACAGCGTACCCACGCGGTGTAGACCCCCAAGCTCTGAAGCATCGAGATGAACTTCCCATGCTTGCCGGTTGTCCTGTGCCATGCCGTTAGTTCCTGAACGCGCTGGCAGCAGTGCGCAGGCGAGGCTTCGTGATCGCCAGATCCTGCAACTTGCGACCCAGTTCGTCGTCCGCGGCGAGCAGGTCGATGTCCTTGTCTAGCCCCAACACCCTCAATGCACGCAGATAGGTGCCGATCGCGATGGTCGGATCGCCCTTCTCCATACGGCGCAGTGTCTCGCGCGACACACCCACCCGCTCGGCAAACAGCTCGGTCCGCAGCCCGCGACGCGCGCGCGCCAGCCGCACCCGTTCGCCGAACAGAGCAAGTTGTTTGAGCACTGTCGGGAACGCGGGCAATGAAGACTTAGACATAGCACATATATTAGCCAAAATGCCCATTTTTGCCAATTTAATATGGCATTTCTTGATTTTTCGGTTTTGAAGAACTGCCACATAAATTGGTCAAATCAATACTATTTGACCAATTTATGAGGCATCTATCGGCCTGAAACACGGCAAGACCGACCACAGTACAACACGAGAAATGCCCCGCCTCCGTCAAAAACGCCCTGGCCATCAAGCACTCAAGCACCCTTGATGACCCTCCCCCCGCAGAAGCCCTACACCGAGAAGTGAAAACCAATCAATTAATGATAATCAATCCCAATTGTGATATTTTGCAAACGTTTTCTCACCGATCTCGTTGGAGGCCCCCTTGTCATGACTGTCCTGAGCACTGCATGCGATCCTGTCGAAGGGCTGTACCGCTGTCATCACCATGGGCTCCTGGCATGGCTCCACCGAAAGCTCGGCAATGCAAGCCAGGCGGCCGATCTGGCTCACGAAACTTTTGTCCGTGTGCTCACCCGCGGGCCGGCCGCTCACGCCGGCCTTGCCGAGTTGCGTGAACCCGGTGCGTACCTGAGGACGATCGCCAAAGGCCTGATCGTCGACTGGTCACGCCGTCAGGTGCTCGAGCAGGCTTACCTCGATGCGCTCGCCCTTCGCCGGGAGGTCTATGCCCCCTCCCCCGAAGAAAAAGCGCTGATCCTCGAAGCCCTCGAGCTGATCGGGCGTCTCATCGACACCTTCAAGCCCAATATGCGGACGGCGTTCCTGCTCTCGCAGATCGAAGGCGTGAGCTACGCCGAAATCGCGGCGCAACTGGGCGTCACCGTCCGCACGATAGAGCGATACATTGCCGAGGGTTTGTTCAGGTGCCATTGCATGTTGCGAGATGGCGTGGTTGCAGGACAGGCGCGGCCATGAACGCCTTTGTCAGCGTGCCTTTGCGTCGACACGACGACGATCTCGAGCGGCAGGCCATCTACTGGCTGGTCAAGCTGCAGTCCCAGCCCGACAACTTCGATCTTCAGAAGCGCTGCAACGCCTGGCGGCACGAGCGGGCCGAACACGAACAGGCCTGGCAAGCGGTGCAGCAGACCTCCGGGCTGCTTCGCCAGAACATCGCGCGCCTGCCCGCCGAAGACAAGAAGACCTATGTGCACGCACTCAAGTACGCGGGCACCAATCTCGAGCGCCGCAAGAACATGGGCCGCCTCGCCGCGTTTTTTCTGGTTGCGGCACCGGTCGGCTGGTTCACCGAGCGCCATCTGCCCTGGGAAAGATGGCGGGCCGACTACGCCACCGAAACCGGGCAGCAACGGGACATCGAGCTGCCCGACGGCACGCTGTTGACCCTCAATACCGACAGCGCCGTCAGGGTCCGGTTCAGCGAGCTGCAGCGTACCGTCCTGCTCGATCGAGGGGAAGTGTTCATCCGCGCCGCAGCCGGCGGATCGTCGTCGCCCCAGCTTCCCTTGCGGGTACTGACCGATCAAGGGCTGATGGAGGCGCCGCGGGCAGACTTCGCGGTTCGACTGTTGCCTCGGCAGGCGTCGAGCCGGCTGAGTGTCCAGGACGGCACGGTGCGCATGTTCCCCGGATGGCGCGACTCGTCGATCACGCGCACGGCCACCCTGGCACAGGCCGACAGCACGTGGTTCATCACGCGCAGCGGCGTGCAAAGGCAGGGATTGGCCAATCATGGGCAGGGCTTGGATCCGTTCAGTTGGACCTCCGGAATCATGGTGGTCGACGACATGAAGCTGACGGATTTTCTGGCCGAGGTCAGCCGCTATCGGCCGGGCTATCTCGGATGGGACGACGACCTGGTGAATGTCCGTGTCTCTGGCACTTACCGGCTGGCCGACACCACGCGACTGCTCGCGCTGCTGGTGGAAGCCCTGCCGATCGAGGTCGTCACGCGCACGGCTTTGTGGGCTTACGTCAGAAGAGCTTCGAAATAATTCAGATTTTTCGATCTTTTTTTGTCGGGTTTGGCCGGCTCGTTCGGCATGTGTATGAAGAGACCCAAAAATCATGCACATACGACCAACCCTCGGCCCCTCGCCCTTTGCGCAGCGGCGCCGTCCATCTCGGGCTGCCCGTCCCAGCCGAGCGCCGACTGCCCTGCTCGGTTCGCTGACGCTTGCGATCTGTGCCTGCCTGGCCGGGCTTCCGGCCGGTGCCCAGGCGCAGACTGCGGCAGGCGGCCCGGCCGTGTCGCGCTTCGACATCCCGCCGGGCCCGCTGAGCGCGACGCTGAATCAATACGCTCGCCAGGCCGGCTTGGCACTGTCCTTCATGCCGGAGCAAGTCGAGGGCAAGACGTCTCCGGGCTTGCAGGGAAGCGCGTCGGCGCAGGCGGGTCTGACCCGCATCCTGGCCGGCACGGGCTTGGTCGCACGGTCGACCGCATCCGGGTTCGTGCTCGAGTACGGATCGCCTGCCGATCCGGGCCAGGCGTCGGGTGTCGGTCGTGAGGCCTCGGTCACGATGGGGACGGTCGAAGTCCGCGCCACCTCGCTCGAAGACGAACGCAAGGACGACGCCTGGCGCAAGGCCGGATCTTCGAGCTACCTGTCGCGCGACGACATCGAACGATCGCGCGGCACGTCGGTCGGCGACATCTTCAAGGGCACGACCGGCGTGCTGGTGGGCGAAAACCGCAACAGCGGCGGGCTCGACGTCAACATCCGCGGCATGCAGGGCCAAGGCCGCGTGCCCATCCTCGTCGACGGTGCGCGGCAAGAAACCACGGTCTACCGGGGCTACTCGGGCGTTGCCTCGCGCAGCTACATCGACCCCGACCTGATCGGCGGAATCCAGATCGACAAGGGGCCCACGCTGTCTGCGCAGGGAACGGGTGCAACCGGCGGCCTGGTCAGCATGCGCACCCTCGATGCCGACGACATCATCCGGCCCGGCCAGGATTTCGGCATCCGCCTGCGCGGCACGGCGATCGGCAACAACAGCGGTTCGCCCGTCGAAGCCGGCACACCGGCAGGTCTTTACACCGGCGGCACCTTTGGCGCCAACCCGGTCTACCGCACCGACTGCGCCACGGCCAGCCTGTGCTCGGGCAGCCATGCGCTGCCCACCGAATGGGGCTACCCCGAGGGCATGGATCGCCCCTCCACGCTCCAGCCCAAGAGCTGGGCCGGCAGCCTCGCCGCGGCCAAGCGCTGGGAAAAGATCGACCTGGTCGGCGCCTACGCCGAGCGCCATCAGGGCAACTATTACGCCGGCACGCACGGCCCCAGCGCATGGGTCGACACATCCGACACCGTGCGGACGCCCTTCTACACCGCGGTCTATCCCACCGTGCAGGGGGCATCGGTTTTTCAGGCGGGCGAACGCATTCCGGGCACCAACTTCGAAAGCAAGACCGGCCTGCTCAAGGGCAAGACCTATCTGCCGAACGACCAGGAGCTGGAGCTGAGCTATCTGCGCTACAGCAGCGAATACAGCGAGATCATGCCGTCGCAGATCACCCGCTTCGCCAACTTCTATCCCGTCTCGCAGCCGCGCAACAGCGAAGTCACGGTCGACACCTACGTCAGCCGCTACCGCTGGAATCCCGAAGACAACCCGCTGATGGATCTGCGCGCCAATCTGTGGCGCACCCACACCCGATCGACCAACAACAGCCCCAGCGACACCGAACCCGATCTCTACAACAACGAACGCCAGACCTACAACCGCACCGGCCTGGATCTGGAAAACACCTCGAGCTTCAGGCACGGCCAATGGGGCGAGAGTCAACTGCGCTACGGCGTGTCGGGCCAATGGGAGGACATGAAAAGCACGCCCCTGACGCTCAACACGCCGAGCGCCGCGCTATCGGCCGGCCATGCGGGCGACCGCGACGAGTACAGCGCCTTCGCCGCCTGGCAGTACAAGCCGATTTCGACGGTGATTCTGGATGCCGGTTTGCGCTACGCACGGTTCAAGTCGAACGACGACCGCGATGTCGTTCTCGCCGATACCACCAGCCCGTCGTGCACCGACAGCAACGGCGACGGCGCCTGCGACCCCATCCCCAACAGCAACAAGAAAAGCGGCACGGCACCGGTGGCCAGCATCAGTTGGGAGCCCGGCAACCGCGGCCTGCAGTTCTACGGCCGTTATGCCGAGGCCTACCGCATGCCCAGCCTGTTCGAAAGCACCCAGGGCTTCTCGGTCACGGCCCAGCCCGATGTCATCCTCAAGCCCGAGCACACCCGCAACAAGGAAATCGGCGCCAACTACCTGAAAGACGGCCTTTTCACCAGCACAGACAAACTGCGCCTGAAATTCGCGTACTTCCGCAATCACACCAAAGACTATCTGACCCGCACCACCGCCAATCTGTGGGAGAGCGGCGGCAGCGAAAGCTCGGCCTCCAACGCCCTGGTGATGCGCAACATCGACGGTGCCACCTTCAACGGTCTGGAGTTCTCGGGCTCCTACGATCTCGGCTGGGCATTCACCGAGTTCGGCGCCACCAAGTACAACGAAATCGAGATCTGCCACACCGGCAGCTATCGCGTCAAAGCCTGCAACGACTACGGCATCGCCGGCAGCTACGTCAACAACATGGTGCCGCCCAACTGGCACGGCAACTTCACGCTCGGCACCCGGCTGTTCCAGCAACGCCTGACCCTGGGCCTGCGCGCCATCTTCATGGGGCAGCGCACCAACACGCCGCAGTACAACGACGACACCTCGCGCAGCTTCCTGCCCGTGGTGCCGTGGCATTCGTACAAGGTGTTCGATTTCTTCGCCAGCTACGAGGCCAGCGAGAACGTCAGCGTCGACTTCAACCTCGACAACTTCACCGACCGCTACTACCTCGACTCGCTGGGCCTGGGACTGATCCCCGCACCCGGCCGCACGGCGCGCCTGAGCGTCACCCTGCGTTATTGATGCCCCCATCGCTGTCGGATCGCTGCCTGGCGCAAACGGCACATGAGCATCCGATTTTTTGTCGATCTTTCATCGCAGACCGGCCGGAAACAAACCCCGGCCGGCCCCATCACCCCAGGAGGGCCAGACATCATGCAACCTTTATTCCGTAACTTCATGGCAGGGCTGGTCAGCGCCAGCGCCTTGCTGCTCGTCGCCTGCGGCGGCGGTGGGGGCGGCGACGAAACCACCACGGTCATCACCCCGCCTTCGGCCGTCGCCACGGCCGATGCAAGCAGTGTGAACATCGGCACGGCCGTGACCCTCGACGGCAGTGCCAGCACGACGCCCAACGGCGGGAGCCTGAGCTACGAATGGTCGCTCTCGACCGTCCCCAACGGCAGCACGGCCACGCTGTCCAGCACCACGGACGCCAAACCCACCTTCACGCCCGACCGCCCGGGCACCTACGTGGCCACCCTGCAAGTCGTCGACAGCAAGGCCAGCGCAACGGCCACCGTCCGAATCGCAGCGACCACCGACGTGCCCGTTGCCATCGTCGCCAATGCCACCCAGAGCGTGACGCGCGGCACCACCGTCACCCTGGACGGCAGCGGCAGCGTCGCGCCCACCGGCGCCCTCGCCAGCAGCCTGACCTACCAATGGACGCTGACCGAACGCCCCGACGGCGATGCGAGTTCGCTGAGCAACGCCACCCGCGCAGTGGCCACCTTCCTGCCCACGACGGTCGGCATCTTCCGCGCCTCGCTGGTCGTCAGCCAGGGCGAGAAGGTCAGCGAAGCAGCCCTGGCCACCATCACGGTCGGCAGCACCAACAGTGCGCCGGTCATTTCGCTGAGCTATCCCACCACCATCGAACGCGGCCAGACCGTCGTGCTCGACGGCAGCGGCACCACCGATGCGGACGGCGACGCCCTGCACTACCGCTGGGCCTTCCCTGCCTACCGCGACAACAGCGCTCTGGTGAAGCCTTACGGTTCGACCGCCACCCTCAGCAACGCCAACACGGCGCGGGCCACCTTTGTGCCGGACGCGGTCGGCACCTACTACATCGACTTCACCGTCTACGACGACAACATCGCCGCCACCCAGCGGATCAGCATCGTCGTGACCCAACCTGCCGGCGCCGTCAACACCGCACCGGTGGCCGTCATCGGCCCCGTCACCGGCGTGTTCGAATGCGAGATCGCCGCCTACTGCAGCGCCACCAGCACCCGTTCGTATGACGTCGATGGCGACACCCTCACGCGGAAGTGGACCTACTGGAACACGGCCTCGCCCGAGAACCAACTCACCGTCACCGGCAACACCCTGGTGCTGACCTCGGGCACCGCCGCGACTTATCAGGTGCAGCTCGTCGTCTCCGACGGCGCCCAGGAAAGCGTCGCTGCAAGCGCCACCTACACCATCAAGACCGGCGCGAACAGAGCGCCCGTCGCCAGCGGCGTCACGACCACCCTCTCCAGAGTGATGGTCGGCGACAGCATCAGATTCACCGGCACCGGCACCGATGGCAACGGCGATCGGCTCGACTACCTGTGGACCTTGGTCGACCGTCCGGACGGCAGCACCGCGACGCTGCAGAACGCCGGTACCGCCAGTTCGGAGCCCTACGTCGTAGCCGACAAGCCCGGTCTCTACGCCATCCAGATGCAACTGCGCGATTCCAATGGCGGAGTCAGCACAGTCGCGAACGCCCTATCGAATGCCAGTGTCTTCGCCAAGCGCGTCAACCAGGCGCCAGTGGCGTCGAGTTTGAAGATCAATGGATCGTCGGTCGCAGGCAAGACGGACCAGCCTTTCATCCTGAGTGCTTCCGACGGCGCAGTTTATCTTCAAGGCACGACGGCGACCTATTTCGATCCCGACCTGGACAGCCCGCTTTTTTACACATTCACCATCACCCGGCAACCGGCAGGCAGCCAACTCACCGACCACTCGTCGCAAGACTCGATCACGGCGACAGACGGCACCAAGACGGCCTATTACTCGGCATCGACTTCTCAGACCAAGACCATGGGTGATTACGAGATGCAATTCATGGTGAGCGACTACATCGCTTACTCGGACACCCAAACGGCTACTTTCTCGGTTGTCGGGCGGGCCAACTACCCCAGTCTTCTGCTGGAAAGCGGGGTTTCCCCCGCCGTCACCCAAAAATTCTTCCCGCTCGAAAGCACCTCGCGGCACAGCGGGGCGACCGATCTGGTGAACGCGCGGACATTCTCTTTGACAGCCTTTGACCGTGACTACACCATCGTCGATCTCGCGGCGAGGACGACGACCAGCGGCAGCACGGCAACACCGTCGTTCAGCGGACTATCGAATGGTCAAGTCATCAGGCGAGGGGAAACCGTGACCTTCACGACTGAAGGCCAAGCTGCCCATACGAGTTATTACTTCCGCGTCGCCGAAAAAGAAGGCTGGGATTTCTCGATCGCCTTCACCGAAGAACAGTAAACAAAAAACGGGTATTTATATTCACCTTTCAGGCATGCGGACGATTCCGCATGCGGGGTTATCTTTTGCCAAAAAATGAATAACTCGACCAGCGATATGGATAAATAAATTTCTTGCGCCGCATCCGGAATCACGCCACGATGAAACCGTCTAATCCCCATGTCGTCACGACAAAGGAAAGACATCCCAAACCCTCTCGTGCATATGCACACATCTTCAGGAGTATTTCGACATGAAAAAGACTTTGATGTTCGCCGCCTTGCTGGCCGCCGGTTTTGCCCAAGCTCAAACCGTCGTCAGCGACACGACCGATCCATCGAACAACATCGTGTATGTGGGCGCCTCGGACGTGAATGCAGGCCCCCATACCTCGGGCAAGCCGGGTGTCGGCGTGGTGGCAGGTGAAATCATCAACCTGGGCGGCATTCTGGCCTACACCAACACGAACAACCCCACGTCGTACGGCGGCTACAGCTTTGCCAAATACCAGCTCAACGGCTACAGCCATGTGGAAGACGGCGGCACCATCAGCACCAATTTCAACTGGTTCAAGGTGCCGGCGATCACCCAGGAAGTGTATTTCGGCATCGCGACCGAAGGTGCAGGAACCAGCAGTGCACACGCCGGCTTCGCCGTGGGCGACCAGACCGGCTTCGTCGTTCCCAGCACCGCCACCACCTATGCAACGGCTGGCCTCCTGGCACTCGATGGCAGCGCGACCATCACCACCCTGCAGGGTGATCTGACGCTGGCAGCCGGGTACGGTTCGCTGACGGGCACGCTGTCTGGTTCCGGCTATGCACTTGGAATTTCTGCCGCCAGTTCCAGCACAGGCACGTTCTCGGGCAGCTCGAGCCTGAGCGGCAACGGCGCCAGCGGCACGGGCAACTCCAGCGGTCATTTCTACAGCAGCGGCACGACCAGTGCCATTGCCGGCGTCGCCAACGGCACCAGTGGCACCAGCTATGTCGCAGGCTTCGGCGGTGTGGCCAAGTAAGCCCGGTTTTCTCTAGAAATCCCGGCTGAATCACGTGCCTCATTTCCCCATGTGTCGCGTGATTTCCAGAACCTGCCTGCGGGCAGGTTCTTTCATTTAGGCTATTCATCGCCTCTCGCACCATGTTTTTTCTGCGCCATTCCGTTTTCCGTTCCTCAGGTGGATCTCGCTCGGCCTCGTCGACAGCGATGGCCATCGGCGCCACATGGATCGCCTTCAGCTTGCTTTCATGGGCCCACGCACAGACCGGAACGGCGCCCCAACCGCCCGCCATCGACATTCCCAACACCAGTGTCTTTCAAAACCAGCAGGACACTGCTGACCGGTTATGGCAAAACAACCAAAGCCGTGTCCAGCAATCCAACAAGATCGACACACCGACCGAAACCTCGCGGCGTGCAGGCAGCAGTTATGAATCCGCCCTGCGGGCATTGACGCAAAACCCCAAAGACCGCCTGCAGCAGTTGAGCCTGGAAGTCCTGAATGCCGTCAACCGTCAGGATTGGTTCGGGGCCGACCGCTTGCTTCGTATTTATGCACGCGATCCTCAGCACGATCCATCGCTGTTCGATTTTGTCGAGGCCAGCCATGACGCCGCAAAGGGAGATTACGAGGCGGCCATCGAAAGTTACCGCAAGGTCGTGCAGGCCAGCCCGGGGTTCACACGCAGTGAAATCGATCTGGGCCGTACATTGTTTGTCGACAACCAATTGCGCGAGGCGCAGGACGTCTTCAAGCGGCTCCAGGCGCAGGCCTTGCCGCCCGTCATCGGACGCCATATTCAGGAATACACCACGGCCCTTGAAAACCGCACCCGGCCGCAATTCTCCCTGACCCTGGCTTGGGCTCGCGAAGACAACCTGAACAACGCCAACACCGTCGTCAATCCATGCGCACTGAACTGGAACGGTGCCTGTTTCCAGAACAATCCCGGAAAAAAAGTCGGCGACAGCGGGGTCTACTTC
Organism: Comamonas sp. BIGb0124; assembly: GCF_003752175.1. Lineage (GTDB taxonomy): Bacteria > Pseudomonadota > Gammaproteobacteria > Burkholderiales > Burkholderiaceae_C > Comamonas_F. Next base: position 507,404 of record NZ_RJVF01000008.1, read on the forward strand.
GAGGCCAGCATCAACAAGCTCTGGCCCATCTCCGGCCACCACGGCGTGGTGCTGCGCAGCCTGAACTACGGCAATCACTACGCCAACCAGGACAGCTACGACAACCTGGCATCGGTCAACTACCTCGGCTACCAGTACAGCTCGGCCCGCACGCAATTCCAGTTGCTGCCCTCTTTCGAATATGACCGCGAAGGCCGCTACACCGCCTATCGCGCGGCCGGCATACGCGCCAGCTGGCGTCAGCAACTGAGCCGCCGCTTTCAACTGGAGGCCAGCCTCGATTACAAGCACCGCGACTTCAGCTCGCATTTCGGCTATCTGCAGGGCGACCTGCGGGGTGTCGGCCTGTTCGGCAGCTACGCGCTGCGGCCCGACTGGGTGCTGTACGCCAATCTGCTGTATCGCGAAAGCGATGCCCAGAACCGTGTGTTTGCCTACGGCGAGCGGATCGCCCGGATTGGCGTCTTCAAGGCTTTCGGCAACCGGTTCACGGTCAACCTCGCCTACGGCTACCGCCAGAAACGTGCAGAAGAAACCTATGCGTTCTTCGGAAAACGCCAGCGCGACCACGAGCGCAGCGTCTACCTCAACGTCACCGCGCCGCGCTGGGCCTGGCAAGGCTTCACGCCGATGCTGACCTACGAATACCGCAACAACCGCAGCAGCATTCCGCACGCCTACGACTACGAAAAGAACCGCATCACCCTGGGTTTCAACAAGACGTTCTGACGCCGCTCGCGCTCGTTCGCTTTGTCCCCTTGGCGTCCCTTTTTCTTCCTTGTCCGTTCATACCATGACACATCCCACACCTTCCGCCGCTTCATCCGCAGCGGCTTTGTCCGCCACCTCGAGCCGTCGCGCCCGGCTCAAAAACGCCACCCGCGATATCCACGAACGGCTGGACAAACGCATCATGGATTTCCAGCCTTTTGCCGACCGAGAGCGTTACACGGCTTTCCTGCAGACCCAATACGCACTGCACCGCGACGTGCAGGCGCTGTTTGTCGACCCAGCGCTCAACGCGCTGCTGCCCCAGTTGGCCGAACGCAGCCGACTGGCGCTGATCGAGCAGGACCTGCATGACCTCGGCGCCGCGCCGCCGTCCGATCAGCCTGCGCCGTCGTTCACCTTCGCCGCGCAACATCACGTGCCCACCGCACTGGGGTGGCTCTACACCGTCGAGGGCTCCAACATCGGGGCCGCGTTTCTGCTGAAAGCGGCCGGCAGGCTGGGACTGGACGGCCGTCTCGGCGCTCGCCATCTGGCACCGCATGCCGATGGACGGGCCGCACACTGGCGCGACTTCATTGCGCAACTGGATGACGTGCAACTGTCGCCCGAAGAGGAAAGCCACGTCGACGCCGGCGCACGAGCCGCGTTTGCTGCCGCCCTGACGCATGTCGAGCGGCATTGCAAGGCATCCCGGCAGGCCGGCCGATGAGACACGACCCCACCGCGCGGGCTTGCACACGGCTTCGTCTCGCGCATTCTTCTGCGTCACCGCTGAGTTGGCTGGGTCCCACCCTGCTCGTCGCGAGCCTGGCCTTGTTCTCGGCAACCGCGGCCGGCGCGCCGGGCAAGGCCCAGGCCAAGGCCCCGGTCGATGTCATGCAGGTCTGGCAACGGCACTACGATCAAGCCCAGCAGGCCTATCGCGCCGGCGACTGGCCGCAGGCCGAGCAATCGGCACGTTCTGCGCTCGAGCAGGCCCGTGCCGGCCAGGGACAGAACCAGTCGTTTGTGGCCAGCAGCCTCAATCTGCTGGCCCTCATCCGCCAGAAGCAAGGCCACGACGGCGAAGCCGCCGATCTGCTGCGCCAGGCCCTGAGCACCAGCCAAAGCGGCCAGGGACTTGAAGCCAATACCGCCGCATTGGCGCTCAATCTGGGGCGGGCGCTGGAATCGTCGGGCCCGCCTTCACAGGCGATCGATGCCTACCGGCAGGCGCTGGACACTGCGGATCGGGTGCCTGCCAATGCCAATGCCAATGCCAATGCCAATGCCGACGCCGACGCCGACGCCGAAGTCACGGCTGTGCGGCGGCAAGCGCTTCAGGCACTCGGCAGACTGTATGCCGACCAGGGGCAGCCGTCCGAGGCCGCGCGCTACAACCAGCGTCTGCTGCAATCCGCCCCAGGCGAGCTGCCCCCCGCCCTGCGGGCCGATGCGCTGGAGCAGCAGGCGCAGTTCGAACAAAGCCAGGGCCAGCTCGATGCCGCGCGGCGTTCGCTGCAAGAGGCGCTGCGCCAGCGTGAAAGCCGGCAACCGGTCGATGACGCAGCGCTTCTGCGCACCCTCTCCAGTCTGGCCAGCGTGCTGGGCCAGGCCGGTCTGTACGACGAGGCTGCACCCCTGCATCGACGGGCGGTGACGCTGCTCGAAGCCCAAGGTGAACGCGATTCGGCCTTGGCCAGTCACTTGAACGAACTCGGCCTGTGGCACCTGCAGCGCAAGGCGTACACGCAGGCCGAAGCCCTCATGGCGCAAGCGCTTGCGATCGTGGAGGAAAAAAACGCCCTGAGCCTGGAGACCGCCCGCATCGTGGCCAATCTGGCCCAGATGAACGAAGCCAGGCAGAACGCCGAGCCGGCCCTGGCCCTGTTCCGCAAGGCCTTGGGCATCTACGAATCGCATGGCGACGTGCCCGAGGCCTTGCTGGGCCAGGCGCAGGCGCTGAACTTCATGGCCGGGCAGGACTACCGCCGGCGGCGTTTCGCCCAGGCCGAACAACAGTTCCTGCGCGCGCTGGCCCTGACCGAGCGGGCCGATGGGCCGCAGTCGCCCCGCCTTCTGCCCCTGCTCGACAACCTGGTGGCGCTCTACCGCAGCCAGCAGCGCGAGGTGCAGGCCGCGCCGTACGCGATCAAGGCCGAGCAGATCAGACAGCTGGAACCCAAGGCCGTGTATTGACCTGCCACCGGCTCACACAGGTCTTGAACATGAAGACCGAGACCCGATGAGCCGGACGATCGACCCCCATCGAGATCACGCGTTGGCGGCTTGCTTCGCTGCAGCGCGCGCCGTGTGCAGTTTCTTGTAGCTGTCCATCAGGCGATGATGCCTGTCGAGGCCTTCCAGTTTCATGCTGGTCGGCGTGAGTCCAAAAAAACGCACGCTGCCGTCGACCGATCCGATGACCGCGTCCATGCGCGGGTCGCCGAACATGCGGCGAAAGTTGACGACGTAATCGTCCAGATCCATGTCGTCGTCCAGCACCACCTCGAGCACGGCACTCAAGGCCTGATAGAACAGCCCCCGATCGACCGTGTTGTCGTTGTATTGCAGGAAAGCGCCCACGAGCTCTTGTGTTTCGTCGAACTGCTTGAGCGCGAGACGAATCAACAGCTTCAACTCCAGCACGGTCAACTGCCCCCAGACCGTGTTCTCGTCGAACTCGATGCCGATCAGCGTGGCGATGTCGCCGTACTCGTCGAGCTCGTTGTTCTCCAGGCGCTCGAGCAAAGCCGTCAGGCCGGCATCGTCCAGGCGATGCAGATTCAGAACATCGGCCCGGAACAGCAGCGCCTTGTTGGTGTTGTCCCATACCAGGTCTTCCACCGGATAGACCTCCGAGTAACCCGGCACCAGGATTCTGCAGGCCGTCGCACCCAATTGGTCGTACACCGCCACGTACGCTTCTTTCCCCATCTCTTCGAGAATGCCGAACAAGCCGGCCGCTTCGTCGGCGTTCGAGGATTCGCCCTGGCCGGAAAAATCCCACTCCACAAATTCGAAGTCGGACTTGGCGCTGAAGAAACGCCAGGACACCAGACCGCTGGAATCGATGAAATGCTCGACGAAGTTATAGGGCTCGTTCACCGCATGGCTGTTGAAAGTGGGCCGCGGCAGATCGTTCAGTCCCTCGAAACTGCGGCCTTGCAACAACTCGGTCAGACTGCGTTCCAGCGCCACCTCCAGGCTGGGATGGGCGCCGAACGAGGCAAACACGCCGCCGGTTCGCGGATTCATCAACGTGACGCACATCACGGGATACTGCCCGCCCAACGATGCATCCTTTACCAGCACCGGAAAGCCCTGCTCCTCCAAGCCCTTGATGCCGGCCAGAATGCCGGGGTACTTCGCCAGCACGTCTGCAGGTACGTCGGGCAACGCGATCTCTTCGCTCAGAATCTCCCGCTTCACTGCACGCTCGAAGATTTCGGACAGGCACTGCACCTGGGCTTCGGCCAGCGTATTGCCCGCACTCATGCCGTTGCTGACGTACAGGTTCTCGACCAGGTTGGACGGAAAATACACCGTCTCGCCGTCCGAATGGCGCACAAACGGCAGCGAACAGAGGCCGCGCTGCACATTGCCTGAATTGGTGTCGTAGAGGTGCGAGGCCCGCAACTCGTTTTCGGGATCGTAGATGGGCAGGCAGTAGTCATCGAGAATTTCTGCCGGCAACGCATCGTCAGGCCCCGGCTTGAACCAGCGTTCGTTCGGATCATGCACGAAGGGGGCATCGGCAAGGTCTTCACCCCAGAACTGGCCCGCATAGAAGTGGTTGCAGTTGATGCGCTCGATATATTCACCCAAGGCCGACGCCAATGCACTTTCCTTGGTCGAACCCTTGCCGTTGGTGAAACACATGGGCGAATGGGCATCGCGAATATGCAAAGACCACACGTTGGGAATGATGTTGCGCCAGGATGCGATTTCAATCTTGATGCCCAGATTCGCCAGCACACCCGACATATTGGCGATGGTCTGCTCCAGAGGCAGATCCTTGCCGGTGATATAGGTGCTTGCACCGGCTTCCGAATTCACCGTCAGCAGCGCCTGGGCGTCGGCATCCAGATTCTGGACTTCCTCGATCACGAACTCGGGCCCGGCTTGCACCACCTTCTTCACAGTGCAACGTTCGATCGAGCGCAGAATGCCCTGGCGATCCTTGGCCGAGATATCCGCCGGCAGCTCGACCTGAATCTTGAAGATCTGCTGGTATCTGTTCTCGGGATCGACAATATTGTTCTGCGACAGACGGATATTTTCTGTGGGGATATTGCGAGTCACGCAATACAGCTTCACAAAATAAGCCGCGCACAAGGCCGAAGAGGCGAGAAAATAATCGAAAGGCCCCGGCGCCGAGCCGTCGCCCTTGTAGCGGATAGGCTGATCGGCCACCACCGTAAAATCATCGAACTTGGCTTCAAGCCGCAGCTTATCGAGAAAATTGACCTTGATTTCCATGGAAAACCCAAAATGAGGCTTGAATAAATTACCCTCGATTATCCCGGAAATTCAGCGCTCACTTTTTCGCATGCTCCACGGCCTCCCGGCCCGCCCCTTCGCCACCTCGAAGCAGCCATCCCCCTGCCAGGCGACGGGTGCGCCGCGCGGCGCGGGCCGACATCACGCCACCGCCCTCTCATGCAACTGCTTGCCGGCGGCAACCTGGGCATCCGCCGGGACGCTCACGCCGTTCTTCACGGCCAGAATCTCGGCCATCACGCTCACGGCGATCTCGGCCGGTGTCTTGCTGCCGATGTAAATGCCGATCGGCCCTCTGAGTGCGGCAAGCGATGCCTCGGTCTCGCCGAAATGCGTCATCAAACGCTCGCGGCGAAGCCGATTGTTGCGACGCGAGCCGATGGCCCCGACGTAGAAGGCGGGGCTGCGCAGGGCCTCGAGCAGAGCCAGGTCGTCGAGCTTGGGGTCGTGGCTCAGCGCCAGCACACAGCAGCGAGCGTCGGGCCGGAACGCAGCCACGGCATCGTCCGGCATCAGCTCCGACCGGTTGGCGCCGGCCACCGACCAGGTCCCGAGAGACTCGGCTCGCGGATCGCACACCGTGACCGCGAAGCCGTTGAACAGGGCCATGGTCGCGACATACTCGGCCAGCGCCCCGGCGCCGATCAGCAGCATGCGGTAACCCGGGCCCAAGGTGTTGACCAGGCTCGTTGCGTCGCATCGCAGCGCATCGGGCAACGCGGCGTGGTGCAGCGTCGCCACACCATCGGTCAGCCTCACCTTGCGCTGCACGAGCTCGCCCGAATCCAACCGGCCGACGAGCTCATCGAGCCCGGCAGCGCACAGCGTGAACTCGAGGATCAGCTCCAGGGTTCCGCCGCACGGCAGTCCGAACCGATGCGCCTCATCCGCGCTCACACCGTATCGGACCCGCTCGGTCGCCGGCCCGTCGGTCCACGAAGCATGCGGCGAAGCGGACGTGTAGCGGCGAATCAAGTCGTCCTCGATGCAGCCTCCCGACACGCTGCCCACCGCACGGCCGTCCCCGCGCAACGCCATCATGGCGCCGACGGGGCGTGGCGAAGAGCCCCACGTGCCGACGACTGTGGCCAGCAGCACCCGATGGCCTTGCGCACGCCAGTCGCGCGCTGCGCGCAGCACCATGAGATCGATGTTGTCCATTGACACGACCTCGCCGGCAACGGCTGCGACGCTCACAGCAGCTTGTCCGGCGTGATCGGCAGTTCCCGTATCCGCCGGCCCGTCGCATGGAAGACCGCATTCGCGATCGCGGCCGGAATGCCCACCATGCCCAGTTCGCCCATCCCCTTGACGCCCAGCGGATTGACGATCGTGTCCTCTTCCTCGACAAAAATCGTTTCGATGGCATGGATGTCCGCATTGACCGGCACATGGTAGTGCTGAAGGCTGGCGTTCATGATGCGGCCGTAGCGGTGGTCGATCTCGGTGGCTTCTTCGAGCGCCATGCCGATCCCCCACACCACGCCACCGATCTCCTGGCTGTGCGACGCCATGGGGTTGAGGATCTTGCCGCAGGCCGTGATCTCGATCACGCGGCTGACCTTCACGGTACCCAGATCCGGGTCGACCTTGACCTCGACGAACTGCGCGCCATGGGCCAGCGAGGCGTACTTGGCCCGTTCGGGCGAGGGGGTGGAGTCGAAGACCTCGGTGATGGCATCGTGCCCGCTGCGACGCATCAGGCCGGCGATCTCGACGGCGCGCACCGGCTCGCGTCTCAGGCGCAGAAAGCCGTCGGCCATCTCGACATCGGCGGCGGCAGCGCCCTTCAAAGGCGAGTCGGCGTCCTGCTGGGCCAGGGCCAGCAGCCGGCCCGCAATGGCCAGCGCGGCACCATGCACCGCCGAGCCCACGCTCGACGTGGTGAACGAGCCACCCTGCGGCGGGGCCTTGGGCTGGCGCGTGTCGCCCAACTGAAAGTGGACTTGCTCAAGCTTCAGCCCCAGGAACTCGGCGGCGATCATGGTCATCACCGTGTAGGTGCCGGGTCCGATGTCGCTGGTGGCACTGGCCACATCGGCCGTCCCGTCGGCACGGTAGGTGATGCTCGCGCTGGCCGGCATCTGCATGGCGCCCCAGACGCCGGTGGCCATGCCCCACCCGACCAGCAGGTGGCCGTCGCGCATCGAGCGCGGCTCGGGATTGCGGTTCTTCCAGCCGAATTTCTCGGCGCCGATGCGGTAGCACTCGCGCAAGGCCTTGCTCGAGAAAGGTTTGCCGCTTTCGGGGTCGACCTCGGCATAGTTGATCAGGCGCAGATCCAATGGATCGAGCTTGAGCGCATAGGCCAGTTCGTCCATGGCGCTTTCCAGCGCAAACATGCCGCTGACGGCACCCGGTGCCCGCATCCATGTCGGCGTGGCGAGGTCGGTCGCTGCGATCTTCAACGGCGCATGTAGATTGGCGCAGGCATAGACCTGGCGCGGGAACTGCGTCGTTCCATCCGAAAACTCCTCGAGGGTCGACGTGTTGTGAAACGCCTCGTGAACGATGGCCTGCAGCTTGCCCGACCGGTCCGCGCCCAATGCCATTCGCTGCAGGGTCTGCGGCCGATAGCCATGCCCCGTGAACATCTGCGCACGTGTGAACACCACCTTCACCGGGCGTTTGAGCTCGCGCGCCGCCATGGCCGTCAAAGACGGGTAATAGTTGGGTTTCAGCGAGGCGCCGAACGCCCCGCCCACAAACGGAGAAATCACCCGGATCTTGTCGGCCGGCATTTTCAGGCACGAGGCCAGATGGTCGCGGACGCCGTTGACCTGCTGGGTCTTGTCGAACACGGTGAGGTGATCGCCCTCCCAGAAAGCGATCGCGGCATGCGGCTCGATGGGGTTGTGATGTTCGATCGGAATATGGTAATCGGCGCGCACCTGCACCGCCGAAGCGGCCAGCGCGGCCTGCGGATTGCCGCGCGGTTGGGTCTTCTGCGTCGCGGCATCGGGCAAGGCGCGATCGAGCACCCGGTCGAGATCGGTGACATGGGCCTCGGCCTGGTAAGTCACCTGCACCAGCCGGGCCGCATGGCGAGCCTGCTCGAAGGTCTCGGCCACCACCAGGGCGATGGGCTGCCCGTTGAAATGGATGCGCTCGGATTGCAGCGCCCAATGCGGAATCGGGCCCATCATGTCGCGGCCCTCGCCGAAGGGCGGCGTGTTGAGATGGGTGAACACACGGATCACACCGGCGGCCTGTTCAGCCGCCGCCGTATCCATCGTCGTGATGCGGCCCTTGGCGATGGTGCTCAGCACCAGAAAGCCGTGGCTGAGATGCGGGACCTGGAACTCGGCCGCATACTTGGCCTTGCCGGTCACCTTCGCGATCCCGTCCACACGGGTCGTTTCCTTGCCTAGATAACGTGCCATGAATCGTTTCCTCTCGATCGATCAGACCAGGCGGGCCGCGCGCATGAGCGCACGCACCACCGACCGTTTGCCCAGCTCGACCTTGTAGGCGTTGTGCGCCAGCGGACGGGCCTGGCTCAGCGCCGCGTCGGCCGCCTGCCGAAAGGTCTGCTCGCTGGGCGCTTGGCCCACCAGCACGTTTTCTGCTTCCTGGCTGCGCCAGGGCTTGTGCGAGACGCTGCCCAGCACCACCCTCGCCTGCCGGATCGCTCCGCCCTCGATGCGCAGGCCCGCCGCCACGGAAACCATGGCAAAGGCGTAAGAGGTGCGGTCGCGCACCTTGAGGTAGTGCGAGTGCGTGGCCAGTTCGCCCGCCGCCACCGGCAAGTCGATGGCCACGATCAGATCACCGCGCTCGAGCGTGTTGTCGCGATGCGGCTCGTCGCCCGGCAGGCGATGGAAATCCTGGATGGCGATCGCACGTTCCCGCCCGTCGGCACCCCGCACACGCACACTGGCATCGAGTGCGTAGAGCGCGTTGGCCATGTCGCCCGGATACGTCGCCACACAGGATTCGCTCCAGCCCAGGATGGCGTGGATCTTGTTGAGACCTTCCCGTGCGCCGCAGCCCGTTCCAGGCTCGCGTTTGTTGCACGGCATCGCGGTATCGTAGAAATAGTTGCAACGGGTTCTCTGCAGCAGGTTGCCGCCGTTCGTGGCCATGTTGCGCAATTGCCCCGAGGCCCCCGCGACGATCGCCTGGGTCAACAGCGGGTAGTTCTCGCGCACCAGCGGGTGGTTGGCCGTCTCGGTGTTGGTCGCCAGCGCGCCGATCGACAGGCCCGATCGGGTGCGCTGGATCTCGCGCAGCGGCAGGTTGCGGATGTCCACCAGCCGCGTCGGCCGCTCGACATCCTCCTTCATCAGATCGATGAGGTTGGTGCCGCCCGCAAGAAACCGGGCCAGTGGCATCGCGGCGACCGCCGCCGTAGCGGCTGCGGCATCGCCGGCACGCACATATTCAAACGGTCTCATGGCCCTGCTCCAGTTTGGCCGCAGCCAGTTGCGTGTCGGTGGCGTAAGCCCAGTGGTGCGCGGTCTGCTGCCCCGAATGGGCCTCTTGCACCGCGGCGACGATGCCCGGATAGGCGCCGCAGCGGCAGATGTTGCCGCTCATGCGTTCGCGGATCTCGTCGTCGCTCAGGCGCGTCGTCGTCCGGCGCACGTCTTGCGTGACATGGCTGACGTGCCCGCGTTGCGCCTCGCCCAACAGCCCGACAGCCGAGCAGATCTGCCCCGGTGTGCAATAGCCGCACTGGAAGGCATCGTGCTTGATGAAGGCGGCCTGCACCGGATGCAGGTTCTCGTCCTGCGCGAGTCCTTCGATGGTGGTGACGGTGCGGCCTTCCAGCGTGGCCGTCAGCGTCAGGCAGGACAACACGCGCTGGCCGTCGACCAGCACCGTGCATGCACCGCACTGGCCCTGATCGCAGCCTTTCTTGGTGCCGGTGTACCCCAGGCGTTCACGCAGGGCATCGAGCAACACCACGCGGGAATCCAGCGCCAGCGTGTGGGGCCGGCCGTTGATCTGCACGGCGACCTGCACGAGGTTCTGGGGCTTGTCCGGCGCGGACAGTGCGGCTTCGGCCAAGGGCATCTCGGCGAGCGCGGATTCGTGTGCCAGCAACTGCGCGGCAAACACGCCGATGCCGGCGGCCGAAGAGCCCATCATGAAGGTGCGGCGAGTCTGCCCGACGCCATCGAGTTGGGGCATCTCCTTGAGCAGAGCGTCTTCGTCCGCGCTGAGTTGGACCGAGGGTCCCGGGTTTTCATCATCGTGGGGCATGGTGTTTTTTCTTGGAGAACGGGCGGGGGGCAGCGAGGTTCTGCCGGGCGGCAGGGCATGGACCGCCGAGGGTCGGCCCTTGCCCGTGCCCACCATGTTGGCTCAATCGCACGACGACGACTAGCTGATGGACTCTTAATAGGCCTATTAGCCCTGCTCATGAATCCAGGTGTTCGATCGACGAACTTCAGCCACCCGATCGACGGCTTTCCAGGTGCCGAGCGAGCGCCGTGCGGGCCCGCTGGCCATAGACATCGTCCACCCGCTCGCCCAGCAGTTGAGCGACCCGGGTCAACTGGCCCTCGGTCAGGCCGACGTTCATGCTCATGTTCATGTGCGACTGCAACTGGGCCTGCGCACCCGCCATCGTCGAGAGCATGGCCACCGTCGCCAGCTCACGGCTCTTCCAGTCGAGGTTGTCGCGCTCGAAGATGTCGCCGAAAAGATGGGTCTGCAGATAGGTGCCGGCAGCAGGCGCAAAGTCGAACAGCGCACCGCCGACCGGCGCTCCCACCAGCCGCGTCTGGTTGGCAGTGCCGGCCTTCAGCAGCGCATCGCCCGTCGGGATGGGGCGGCTGGGCAAGCGGCCCTCGTCGTCGACGATGCCCTGCCCGCGGCGTTGCTCCACCACCTTCATCAGCTCTGCCAGCGCGTTCAGGCTGCGCGGGAAACCCGCATACGCATACAGTTGCGTCAGCACTTCCTTGAGTTCGTTGACCGTCACGCCCGCATTCAACGCCTCTTGCAAGGCCGGCCCGAGGCGAGCCATGTCGCCCGCCGCCGCGAGGGCCGAGACCGGAACGATGTGCTGTTGCTGCTGCGTGAGCGCCTCTCCCGCAGCGGCATGGCCTGCTGCAGACGCCGCCCCCGGACGCGTACCCGGGGTGGAACCATCGGCTTCCGCCGCCAGGGACAGGGTGGCCAGCATCGCTGCCGCCACGCCACGTTTAACAAGATGCGTATTGTTCATCGCTGACCCAGGTATTGAGCGTCGGTCACATGCTCCATCCACTCGACGTTCTTGCCGTCCAGAGCTTCCTGAATCGCGATGTGGGTCATGGCGGTCGTGGCCGTCGCACCGTGCCAATGGCGATGGCCCGGCGGACACCAGATCACGTCGCCGGCCCGGATCTCGACGATCGCCTCGCCCTCGCACTGCGTCCATCCGCAGCCGGCCGTCACGATCAGGGTCTGTCCCAGCGGATGGGTGTGCCAAGCCGATCGCGCGCCGGGCTCGAACGTGACGCTCGCGCAAGAGGTGCGCGCCGGCGGCGGTGGCGCATTCAGCGGGTCGATGCGCACCGTGCCCGTGAACCAGTCGGAAGGACCTTTGATCGAAGCCTGCGAGCCTGCTTTTTTGAGATGCATGAACTGAAGATGTGGGTGTTGAAACAAGAGGTGGCGAAGCCGGAAAGGCGATTCCGTGCTCGCTTCGGATCAATGTATCTGCGCTCGGATTGATTGAGAAGAGTGCAAAATCTGCATAAACAGGTGCAAGAAATTCAACAATGACGACCGAGAATCTGAACGAACTTCACGCCTTCGTCGTGGTGGCCACTGAACGCAGCTTCACGCGCGCCGCAGCCCGGCTGGGCCTGTCGCGCTCGGCTTTGAGCCGTTCGATGTCGATGCTCGAAGCCCGGCTGGGCGTGCGTCTGCTCATCCGCACCACCCGCAGCGTGTCGACCACCGCCGAGGGCGAAACGCTGCTGACCACGCTGGCGCCACGGCTGCAGGAGATCGACGAGACCATCGCATCGATACGCTCGCGCAAGGACCGGCCGGCCGGCTCCATCCGCATCACGTCGCACGACCATGCGATTGCCACCGCACTATGGCCAAGGCTCCTGCACCTGCTCAAGGCGCATCCCGAAATCTCCATCGAGTTCAGCGTCGACTACGCCATGACCGATATCGCCGCGCACCGGTTCGACGCCGGCGTGCGGGTCGGCAACCGCGTCGACAAGGACATGATCGCCGTGCAGATCGCGCCCGAACTCCGGATGGCGGTCGTCGCCTCACCCGCGTACCTCGAGAACAGAACGCTCCCGTCGGTACCCGAGGATCTGACCCACCACCAATGCATCAACCTCAGGCTGCCGACGCATGGCGGCCTCTACGCCTGGGATCTGGAAAAGAACGGCACCCCGGTGAAGGTCAAGGTGCAGGGCCAGACGGTTTTCAACACCACCGGCCTCATGCTGCAGGCGTCGCTCGACGGCATGGGCTGCGCCTATGTGCCGTACGACCTCGTCCAGCATCACATCGAAGCCGGTCGTCTGGCGCCCGTCCTCAAGAGCTGGTGGCCGAGATTTCCCGGCTATCACCTGTACTACGCCAACCGCCGGCACATCTCGCCCGCGCTGGCCCTGGTCATCGAGGCCCTGCGTTACCGCGCCCCCGGCAAACCCGTCGTCGGGCGCAGACCCCGGTGACGGCCATGCGCGGCAAGCCTGCCGATGTCATCGTTTGCCGCCATCCCACTTCAACGCCTTGAGCACCAGCGAAAACGCCGGCGATGGCTGCCTTCGGCTCGGGTAATACAGGTGATACCCCGGAAAAGGCGGACACCACTCGTCGAGCACACGAATCAAGCGGCCCTCCTCGATGTGGCTCCCCAGCTCGTCCTCGGGCAGCAAGGTGATGCCCAGACCGGCCAGAGCCGCATCCACCTGGGGCGGCGCGGTGTTGAAGATCAGCGGTCCGGTGACGCGCACATTGATCTGCTGGCGGCCACGCCGGAAATCCCAGACATACAGTCCACCCGACGTCGGCATGCGCTGATTGATGCAACGATGCCGCGTCAGCTCGTGGGGCGTCTTCGGGGCGGGGTGGCGTTCGAAGTAGTCGGGAGACGCCACCACCGCCATGCGCATCGGCGGCCCGATCGGCACCGCGATCATGTCCTGATCGATCGTGCTGCCGAGTCTGACCCCGGCGTCGAAGCGGTCGGCCACGATGTCGCGAAAGCCGTAGTTCATGTCGAACTCCAACAGGATGTCGGGGAACTCGTGCAACACCGGCGTCAGTTTGGGCAGGAGCAAGCTGTGCAGGATGTGGTCGCCGCAGGTGATCCTGACCGTACCGGCAGGCTTGTCCCTGAGCTCGGTCAGCGCGTCGAGCTCGGCCTCGATTTCATCGAAGCGATGGCCTATGGCCAGCATCAACCGTTCACCCGCCGGCGTGGCCGACACGCTTCGGGTGGTGCGGGTCAGCAGCCGGATCTTCAACCGCTCTTCCAGCCCCTTGACGGCCTGGCTCAACGCCGATTGAGTCACGCCCAGGGTTGCGCCCGCCTTGGTGAAGCTGCCTTCGCGGGCCACCGTGACGAATGCCAGAAGATCGTTGAGATTGCGTCGCGCCATGTCAGACCGAGTTTCAGCGAAGTTTATTGATTAAATTATCTACTAAATCCAATAAGCATCCATTATCTAGTCACCCTCTGTTTCGACAGGCAAACTTTCGACCCGTGATCCTGCGGCCGACACCCGGCGGCAGTCGAAGCCCTGTTCCAGCCGCGCGGACTCGCTCCCAGCGGCGCAAAGAGATACGCAACATGTCCACCCCCACCATTGCCGGCCAACCCGCCGGAGAAACGACCGACGCGCCAGCCGCGCACGAGCGGGATTCCCGGCCCGCGCACTGGAGTGCCGTCTACGCGATGACGCTGTGCGTGTTCGCACTCGTCGCCTCCGAATTCATGCCCGTGAGTCTGCTCACGCCCATCGCCGTCGATCTGCAGGTCTCCGAAGGCATGGCGGGTCAGGCCATCGCCATCTCGGGTGCGTTCGCCGTGCTGACCAGTCTGTCCATCCTGATACTGGCCGGCAAGATACCCAGAAAGAAACTGCTGCTGGGACTCACCGGCCTGATGTGCCTGTCGGGAGCCGTCATCTCGCTCGCCCCCAGCTATCCGATCTACATGGCCGGCCGCGCCTTGATCGGCATCGCCATCGGCGGCTTCTGGTCACTCTCGGCTGCAGTGGCGATCGGTCTGGTTCCCACGCCGCAAGTCCCGAGGGCCCTGGCCATCTTCAACAGCGGCAACGCCCTGGCGACGGTTGTCGCGGCCCCGCTGGGCAGCTTTCTGGGGTCGGTGATCGGGTGGCGCGGCACCTTCTTCTGCCTGGTGCCGGTGGCCATCGTTGCAGGGATCTGGCAATGGCGCAGCCTTCCATCGCTGCCGCAGGCCACACCCCTCACGACCCAATCCAAAAACGTTCTGTCGCTCTTGAAGAGCCCCTTCGTAGCCTGCGGCATGGCCGCCGTCAGCGTCTTCTTCATGGGCCAGTTTGCGCTGTACACCTATGTGCGTCCGTTCCTCGAGACCGTCACCGGCATGGCCGCCAACACACTGTCTCTCACCTTGCTGGTCATCGGTGCGGCAGGATTCGCCGGCACCCTGCTGATCGGACGTTTCCTGCAGAAGGGCTTCTATGCCACGCTCGTCGTCATCCCCATCCTGATGGCGTTCTGCGCAGCCGGTCTCATGCTCTTCGGTCACTCGGTGACGGCAGTGGTCGTGTTGCTGGGGTGCTGGGGCCTGGTCGCGACCGCTGCACCCGTCGGATGGTGGTCCTGGATCGCCAACAACTTGCCCGACGATGCAGAGGCCGGCGGCGGCCTGATGGTCGCAGTGGTGCAACTGGCGATCGGATTGGGCTCCACATTGGGCGGACTGCTGTTCGACCTCAAGGGCCACACAGCCACATTCGCGCTGAGCATCGGCCTGCTGTCGGCTGCGGCCGTGCTGGCTGCGCTGACTTCGAAGCTGCGCAAGCCGGCCTCTCGCAGGGCAGGCGACCCGAACGGCGCATGCCAGATCGCCTGACCGCATCCGCCGAAAATTGGATTCCATCCCTGGATCATGAATGTTAAGCTGCTTGATGGTCAAGGCGTATAACTCTAAAATATCGTTGATAAACCGACAAATTCCGACTTAAGAACTGCTTCCATGGATTTATCGTTAGTCAAACCCGACGAGCTCGTCAAGCTTCTGGCCGAGCGCCTGCGCAAGGAACGACTGGTGCAGCAGATGACGCAGTCCGAGTTGGCTGCGCGCTCAGGCATCGGCGTGGCCACCCTCTCCAATCTCGAAGCAGGCCGAAACACCGCATTTGAAGGCGTTGTGCGAGTGGCGATGGCTCTAGGGCGTCGTGACGAGCTGGAAGCCCTGTTCATGCCAAAGCTGGACAGTCTGGACGACATCCGTCGCTACGAGAGCGGCGCCAAGCGTCAACGAATCAAGAAAACCTCCAACGATGCCTGATCAAGTCGACGTCTACTACGAAGGCTGGGGAAAGCGTTGGCGATGGGGCTCCCTGGTCTCGTCCACGGCCATCAACGGTCGTCCGTGGATTGCTTTCGAGTACAGCGATGAAGCGTTGAGCCGCGGCCTGGAACTGTCGGCGTACGCGCTGCCCTTGCGGGGCCCAAAGCTACGCAAGGACTTCCCAGCCCATCAATTGCAATTGCCTGGGCCGGTTTACGACTCCCTGCCCGATGGCTGGGGCATGCTCTTGATGGACCGTCTGTTCAAGCAGCGGGGCCTCCAGGCCGCCCGCATCGGCCCGCTCGAGCGCCTGACCTTCATCGGAGATCGTGCGATGGGCGCGATGTCCTATCGACCCGTCGCACCGGACATGTCGGCCCTGCCCGAGAACATCCACCTCTCGGAACTGGCTGCCCAGGCCCAGGCCGTGCTGCAGGGCGAAGGGGGCGCCTTCCTTCAGACGCTGCTGCAGATGGGCGGATCTCCCCAAGGGGCTCGCCCGAAGGCACTGCTGTACCGAGATGCTGTCAGCGGCCGTTTCACGACGGCCGAGGCCCCGAGCCTGGAACCGTGGCTGATCAAATTCCCAGCCAACGGAGAGCACCCCGAAGTGTGCGCCGTCGAGGCGGTCTACGCCCAATGCCTGCGCGCCTGCGGCATCGCGACACCGGACACCGAGTTCTTTCCTCTCTCCAACGGACAGGCCGCTTTTGCAGCCCGGCGTTTCGATCGCAAGGACGGCATGCGCGTGCCGATGCAAAGCCTGGCTG
This sequence comes from Comamonas sp. BIGb0124, assembly GCF_003752175.1. GTDB lineage: Bacteria > Pseudomonadota > Gammaproteobacteria > Burkholderiales > Burkholderiaceae_C > Comamonas_F. The sequence goes on from NZ_RJVF01000008.1 coordinate 523,868, forward strand.
CTTTCACGGGCGCCGACTACCGCACACCCGGCTCTCTGGACTGCGTCAACTTTCTGCGTGCCACGCAGTTGTGCACCAACGATGTCCGGCAGAAGGCGATCGCATTCGAGCGAGTGGTGTTCAACGTCGCCTTCAACAACCGCGACGATCACCCCAAGAATTTCTCCTACCTCATGTCGTCTGCAGGCGCGTGGACACTGGCCCCGGCTTACGACGTGACCTTCTGCGACGGGCCAGGCGGGTATCACCAGATGGATGTGATGGGCGAGGCCCTCGACGTCGGCCGAAAACAGTTGCTCGCGCTCGGCGAACAAGAAGCGGAGCTGTCGCGCCAGGCAGCCAGTGCCGTCATCGACCGCATCTGCCACGTTGCCTCCCGCTTCACCGCCATCGCGACGGATCTGCTGCCCGGCCATATCACGGCAAACACCTTGCGATCCATCCAGGTCCAGATCGACGGCAATCTTCATCGGCTCGTGTCAGCGGCCGCATGACGACCGGAGCGTCGCAGCGCCTCGAACACCCGCGCCAGCCATGAAAGACATCGTCTTCTGTTGCCCGGCGTACACGCGCGTGCCACAATCACCGCAGCCCGAAAGGGCCGGTGCTTGAAAACACCTTTTACACAGCGGTGCAACCTCCCCGTCAGCGAGGCTCATCAAGGAGCCGCACATGACGCTTTACGTCAACCGCTTGGATCGAAGCCGATCTGAACCGCCTCACCGGCACCCTGTTCGTGATCGGCCATTTCTTCTCCTGGGCTACCGGACGATTGCGGCCCCCGTCCGGCTGGCCGCTCAGGGGGCGGGCAAGGCTCTGGGCCTGCCCGTCGCCTTTGCGCAGACCGGAAGCGAAGCCACCGAACGGGCGAGCCGGTTGCTGGCCCATCTCGGGCGCATCTTCAGCGCTTAGAAGTCGAAACGTACACCTTGAGCAAGAGGCAGCTCGCGCGAATAGTTGACGGTATTCGTCGCGCGCCGCATGTAGGCGCGCCAGGAGTCCGAGCCGGATTCTCGACCGCCACCCGTTTCCTTGTCACCCCCGAAAGCACCGCCGATTTCCGCTCCTGAGGTGCCGATGTTGACATTGGCGATGCCGCAGTCCGAGCCTCCAGCCGCGAGAAATGTCTCGGCTTCGCGAAGGTCGTTGCTGAAAATAGCCGATGACAGCCCCTGAGGCACTCCGTTTTGAAGCGCGATGGCATCCTCGAAATTCTCGTAAGTCAGTACGTAGAGGATCGGCGCAAAAGTCTCATGACACACCGTGGCCGTTTGACCAGGCATCTCTACCAGCGCCGGGGTGACGTAGTAGGCCTGCGAATACTCCAACTGCAGCACACGGGTACCTCCGGAGACGACCCCGCCTTCAGCTTTTGCATTGTTCAGAGCCTTCTGCATGCCCTCGTAGCTCGCCAAGTCGATCAGCGGCCCCACCAGGGTTCCCTGGTCAAGAGGGTTGCCGATCGGCAGCTTGGCGAATGCGGTCTTGAGCCGCGAAACCAAGACATCCTTGACGCTGCTGTGCACGATCAGCCGGCGGGTGGTGGTACACCGCTGCCCCGCTGTGCCGACCGCTGCAAAAGCGATGCCGCGAACCGCCAGATCCAGATCGGCACTGGGGGTGACAATGACGGCATTGTTGCCGCCGAGCTCCAACAGGGAACGGCCGAAGCGCTGTGCCACGCGCGGTCCGACTTCACGGCCCATACGGGTACTGCCGGTTGCGGACACCAAGGCCACTTCGGGGTTGTCCACCAGCGCCTCGCCAGCGCCGCGCAGACCCAGCACCAACTGGTTCAATCGCTCGGGTGCCTTGTCGCCGAAGCGCTTGAGTGCACGTTCGAAGATGGCCTGACAGGCAAGAGCGCACAGCGGTGTCTTCTCAGAAGGCTTCCAGACGACGGCATTGCCGCAGACCAGCGCCAGAGCCGCATTCCACGCCCAGACGGCGACGGGAAAGTTGAAGGCCGTGATCACCCCCACCACCCCCAGGGGGTGCCAGGTTTCCATCATGCGATGGCCTGGGCGCTCGGAAGCGATGGTAAGGCCATAGAGCTGGCGCGAGAGTCCCACCGCGAAGTCGCAGATGTCGATCATCTCCTGTACTTCGCCCAACCCTTCGGACAGGATTTTTCCTGCCTCGATAGAGACGAGCTGACCCAGTTGCTCCTTTGAAGCACGCAGTTCTTCGCCGAGCAATCGAACCAGTTCGCCACGCTGCGGCGCGGGAACGTCTCGCCAAGTGACAAACGCCTGTCGGGCCGCCGCGACGATCGCATCGACTTCCGGCTTAGTCATGTCGGCAACATGGGCCAAGGCACTGCCATCCACAGGCGTGCGCACGGTGATGACACCCCCTCGCAGAAGACTGGCATCGACGCCAAGACGATCGAGTACGGATTGGGTTTGATGGAGGATTGAGGACATGAAAACTTTCTGAGGGTTGGATAAGTGAACTTCAAACGCCGGCAGCGACGCTGGCGTTTGCGCGACTGCTTCGGATGACTGGGGTAACGGCGTCCATGGCGCGCCTGAGCCGGTTGACGCCCTCTTGGATATCGGCCAAACCAGGAGAGGCAAAAGACATGCGGATGGATTTGCGGGCGGTGGGCGTCGGGAAGAACGCCGTGCCCGGCACGTACAGGACACCCTCGCGCACACAGGCATCGAAGAGATCTGGCAGCGGCATGTCAGGATGCAAATCTGCCCACAGGAACATGCCGCCTTGCGGCTGGACAAAGCTGAGCTGGTGAGAAAGGAGCGCGTTCAGACCGTCTGTCATCACTTGCATGCGCTCTTGGTAAGTACGGCACGCACGCTCCACTGCGGCGTCGTATCGCCCCAGTCCCAGGTACTCGGTGGCAATCATCTGGGTCAGCGGCGAGCTGCAGAGATCGGCGGTCTGCTTGGCGATGGCACAACGTCGCAAGATGTCGTCGTTGGCCGCCATCCAGCCTGTGCGCAGCGCCGGCGCCACCGTTTTGGACAAGCTGGAGAGGTAGATCACGGGATTGCGAGATCCAGCCATTTCCATGCCATGGCGATACAGCGGCTTGTGCAAGTCGCTGGTGAAGCTCAGCTCGCCGTAAGGATCGTCCTCGACGATGAAGAAGCCGTACTCCAGCGCCAGCTCGACCAGACTGGCACGTCGCGCTTCGCACAGGACCGTGCCGCTGGGATTGGAAAACGTCGGCACGGTGTAGAGCAGCTTCGGGCGGCTGGCGGTGCGGAGCGCCTGCAGCGTCGAGCGCAGGCTCTCCGTCTGCAGTCCATGCGCATCCATCGGAACCCCCAAGACCTGAACCTGGGCCAAGCGCAAGGCCTGAAGCGTTGCCGGATAGGCGGGCAGCTCCACAAGAACGGTGTCCCCGGGGTCGAGCAGCGTCTTGACCAGCAGATCGAACGCTTGCTGCGATCCGGTCGTGACCAGCAGATTCTGGGCCTGTGCCTCGACCCCTCGCTTCTGACCCAGTTCGGCCAGCCTCTCGCGCAGCGCGGGCAAGCCTTCCGTGGGACCGTACTGGTAGACGTCGTTGCTGCCACCGGTCACGCGAGCGGCGGCTTCTTTCAACCCATCCCCGTCGAACAACTCCGGCGAGGGGTATCCCCCGGCAAAACTGATAAGGCCTGGCTTGCTGAGGTAAGGGAAAAGCTCGCGAATGGGCGAGCCTGTCGGGCTCTGATAGCTGTGCGAAAAGAGAGAGGTATCCATGGTGTGTGGCAGTTGAACTACAGGCGGGCCTGGGTGGCGTGCACGAGCTGAGCGCCCGCTTCGTAGCCCATCTCCCGGAGACCTTTGAAACGCGCCGTGACCGAAGGGGTGACCGGCAGCGGCAGATCTTCGACGCGGCGCTGTCCGAGTGCCAGCCCTGCCAGTTCGCGGCCGAATGCCGTGCCTGGCGCGATACCGCGGCCGTTGTACCCGCTGAACGAGAACACCTGACGACCCAACTCATGCAGACGCGGTAAAGCATTGGATGTCATGCCGATCTGCCCATACCACTCGTATTCAAAAGGTGTACTCGCCAGCTCCGGAAACAACTTGTTCAAGGCTCGGCGCCCCCAGTTCCGGTGGATTCCCATGCCGGCTCCGCGCAGCGCACCGACACTGCCGAACACCAACCTGCCCTGCCGGTCGTAGCGGAACGAAGACAACACATCGGGTGTATCCCACACGCCCTGAAGGCCGGGGAGAATGCGCGCTCGTTGCGCATCGGACAACGGTGCAGTTGCCATATTGAAGTAAGGTAACCGAATCTGCTCCTCCTGCAACTGCGGCCACAGCGCACCTGTGTAGGCATCAGTCGCGACGAACACCCAACGGGCCTGGACGCTGCCGTGCGCAGTCCGAAGAGCCCAGTGCGAGGCCTCGTCACGGACCTCGGTCACGCAGCTGTGCGTGTAGAGCTTGGCGCCCGCCTTCACAGCGGCATGTGCCAGACCGCGCGCGTACGCCAGCGGTTGGATCGTTCCGGCACGCCTGTCCAGCAAGCCACCGGTGTAGGCAGTGGTGCCCGTCGCAGCGGCGACGGCACGAGCATCCAACAGCTCGACCGGCGCACCGTGCACCAGCCACTGCCGATGGCGCTCCGTGATGTCGCGCAAGCCTTGCTGCCCGACCGCGCAATGCAGCGTGCCTCGAGGAACGGCCTGGCAATCCATGCCATGGCGATCCACCAGCGCGAACACCAGCGAAGGCGCATCGCCCAGACACTTTCTCAGCCGAGTGCCATAGGCCTCTCCGAGCTCCTGCGGCAAGGCGTCGGGCATGACCCACATGCCTGCATTGACCAAGCCGACATTGCGTCCGGAACCGCCGAAGCCGACTTGCTGAGCTTCGAGCACGGCGACGCTGGCGCCGCCTTCGGCTGCATGCAGGGCCGTAGACAAGCCTGTAAAGCCTGCACCGATCACGGCGATATCGACGCGCAAGTCCTGCTCTTGCAAAGGACCGGTGACCGGCGCGGCCGGTGCCGAAGCTTCCCACAGACCGTGGCTGTAAGCGTCGCCGTTCATGCGTATTGCTCCTGTGCGTAGGCCCGCTTGAGCACGGTGACCGAAGCGTCCCGTGCTTGTTCGTACAGGGCAATCTCGTCATGCACGGGCATGCCCAATGCAGCCTCGAATCCAGCCTTGGCGCCACGAGCGTCGTAAGCCTTGGGCTCGGCGCCACCGAGGTTGGAGCGAAAGATGCCTGCAGCGCTCACCGGCAGAAAGTCCTCGTAGATGAGAGGACAGGCAGCGACCGCCCCCGCCTCGACGAGAACCTCCAGATCCCAGGACAAACCGGACTCCGCCATGGCCTTGAATCGCGCGGCGTCTTTCACCTCATAGCGGAAAAAAGCCAGCCCTCGATGGCGCAAGGTGCGCAAGTCGTCGGGGAAAGCCTGGAACACGCTGGCAAGCCGACCTGCTGAGCTCGATCCTGGGGTGGCGTCTCGGCGAGCCTCATCGAGAAGGCGGTCATAGAGCGCACGCCCTTCGCGGGTCAAGGCCATGCCGCGTTGCTCGATTTCTCCGAAACGGGCGGTATGGGTACCTGCGTCGATGTCGCCCACAAAACGAATGGGCTCGCTCAGCGCCGTAAAGCTCGTTTGACGAAGCAAGATCGAGTGGCGGCGGTGAGGGGGCCCTTCGATGCTGGCCTTCGCTTCGATCCCACATCGCGGCATGGCCTCCTGCGCCGCGTCGATGTCCAACGTACGCGGCGTCAAGTGGTTGATATGTGGCCCTTTGAAGCTCACCACATCGGCGATGAGCCGGTGCGCGTCATGCAGCTCGCGGTACGTGGCGCCATCTACAGTCGCCTCTCCGTGCCAGCGGAAGGTCTCCAGTGCCTCTCGGACGAAGATTTCTGCATCATCGACGGACAGCCCCCCTTGCTGCTCGTGCCGGGTCAACAGTTCCAGCGCAGTGGACGTAAAGATCTGGCGGCGCGAGAGGATGGCTTCGGCGCGCTCGCGCAGCGCACGATCCGGGATCAACTCCAGTCGAAGCAGCGACGTGAAGACGCGAAACGGATTGATTTTCAACGCTTCGTCGCCGATCGGCCGAAAAGCAGTGGAATGCACGGGGACCCCGGCGACCGACAGGTCGTAGTAGCCCACCGGATGCATGCCCATCACTTTGAATATCCGGGCGATCCCGGCCAACTCGGCGGCGGTGCCCACACGAATGGCACCGTGGCGTTCCACCCCCAGTCGTTGTCGTTCTTCCGCGTCGAACAAACCCTCCTGATCAGGGCGGTCCAGCACGGCCTGATTAATCTCGGCCACCAGTGAGAGCAAGGTCCCGTATTGGGGAACCTCACGGCGGTACATCTCGGACATGGCGCTGGAAAACCAGCTGCGTATTTGGTCAGGGGACGCGAAGCTTTGCATACTCGTCATACGTGGAGGTGATAGCGCCGGAGGTGTGGGGCGCGGGCCGGGTCGGAATTGAGCTATATAAATTTTGACCATGCTCTACCGAGCGAGCAAACGATGTTTTAGACTCAGGTCGTTCCAGAAAGGAATGATCGCCATGCAGTTTCCCCGACGCTTCCTGCCCTCCATGCATGTGCTGTGCGCCTTCGAGGCCTGCGCCCGCCTCAACAGCTTCACGGCCGCCGCCAATGAATTGAGTCTGACGCAAAGCGCGGTCAGCCGGCAAATCAAGATGCTGGAAGATACCTTGGGCTCGGATTTATTCATCCGCGAACGGCAAACCGTTCGTTTAACCGTCGCCGGGGAGGCTTACGCACACGAAATCAGGGAAGGTTTGAAACGGATCGCTGGCGCGTCGCTGGGGTTTAGGGCAAACCCACAGGGTGGCACATTGAATTTGGCCATCCTTCCGACTTTTGGTACCCGTTGGCTGGCACCCCGGTTGCCCCGCTTCCTAGCCTCCAACCCTGGCATCACGGTCAATCTCGTGACACGGCTGATTCCAGTGGAATTCAAGCTTGACGCCGTCGATGCAGCCATCCATTACGGCACGCCCAATTGGCCTGGTGCCGAGATCAACTACCTGATGCCTGAAACCGTCATCCCCGCTTGCAGCCGAGCGCTGCGCGACCAATACGGCTTCACCGAGCCCGCCGATCTGCTGAAGGCACCGTTGCTGCACCTCGTCTCGCGACCGGACGCCTGGGAGCGGTGGTTCACGGCCAACGGTCTGCCACCGGTCGAGGTCCACGGTATGCTGATCGACCAGTTCGCTGTCGCAACACAGGCCGCCATCGCTGGCATGGGCATTACGCTGTTGCCGGAGTTCCTGTTTCAGCACGAATTCATGAACGGCGACCTGGTGCCCGCGCTCGATGCCCCGATGAGGAGCGTCGAGGCCTATTACCTCGCATCACCCACAGCGCGCGCAGCCTACCCACCCTTGCAGCGCTTTCGAGATTGGCTGCTGGCCGAAACAGAGGCTTACCGCCTCGAAAGTTAGCTCGCGGAACGATAGGTTACCGCGCGTCAAAAAACGCAGATCCCCGCACGCCTTCACAGTAAGGCCAAGTGTGTTGCGCCCTGCCCATGCCTTGGCGGTATGACGCATACCTCGAAATACTCGGGTAAGTACGAATATTCACATTCGTTGTTTTCGCACCGGCGAAGTGCGATCGCCATTTTTTCGCCCCTATTACGCGATGCATTTGGTGCGTAATCCATTTTCAACATCACCATTTTGGTGCATGCCATCAGGTCATTCTGACTCGGCATGACCTTGTGCACAATTGTCGTTTGCACGGCGACAGGCCACTATCCACAATCCGACCTCATCGACATCCCCATGGGGTTCTGCAAGGGATGGCGAGTTCGAGCCTCATGGACAAATCTGTGTGCGAATAAACACCGCAATACATCCAGTGGCTTTAGGCACCCCCAATCACCACGGTATTGGATATCTCCAAAAAGCAAAAATGTTAAACGTTGAAATGCTTGGGAAAACATTTGGCGGATTTCACGCCGTCAAAAACTGTTCATTTGAAATAAAAGCGGGAAGCATTACTGGCCTGATAGGCCCAAACGGTGCGGGGAAAAGCACCACCTTCAACATGATTGCTGGCGAGGAAGTCCCCACCAGCGGAAAGATCATCTTCGAAGGCGAGAACGTGGCGGGATTGCCGGGGCACAAGCTGTTCCACAAGGGCATCGTGCGAACCTTTCAGATCCCCCACGAGTTCAAGCGCCTGACCGTGCTGGAGAACTTGATGGTGGTGCCCCCTTCGCAGCCTGGCGAAAACATCCTGTCCAACTTCATGGCACGCTTGGCCGTCGGCCAGCGTGAACGAGAAGTCCGTGAACGCGCAGAAGATGCGTTGAAGTTCCTCTCGCTGTGGCACGTGCGGGACGAATTCGCAGGCAAGTTGTCGGGTGGCCAAAAGAAGCTGCTTGAGTTGGGCCGCACCATGATGACCGACGCCAAGCTGGTGCTGCTTGACGAGCCGGGCGCCGGCGTGAACCCCAGCCTGATGCTCGAGGTGCGTGGAATGATCTCTCGACTGCGCCAGGAGCGCCGCTACACCTTTTGCATCATCGAACATGACATGGATCTGATCGCCGCATTGTGCGATCCCATCATCGTGATGGCTGCGGGTTCAGTTCTCACCAAGGGCACCATGGCCGAAATTCGTGCCAACCAGGAAGTGCTCGAAGCCTACCTCGGGGGGGACGACGCATGAGGCCCGTGCTTGAACTCAAATCCCTGGTCGGCGGCTACGGCGACACCCAGATTCTCAAAGGGGTGTCCATGCAGGTCAGCCTGGGCGAGATCGTCGTGATCATCGGCCCCAACGGCGCCGGCAAATCCACCTCTCTCAAATCCGTGTTCGGCCTGCTCACGCTCACAGGCGGCCAGGTCCTGCTCGAGGGGCAGGACATCACCAACACCCCGCCCGAGAAATGCGTGCGCCGCGGAATCTCTTTTGTGCCGCAAACAGAAAACATCTTCCCCAGCATGAGCGTCAATGAAAACCTCGAAATGGGCGCCTTCGTGCGCAAGGACGATTTCAGCGGCCGACTCGCCGAGATCTACGACATGTTCCCTCCGCTGAAGGGCAAACGGCATGTGCCTGCAGGAACCCTCTCCGGCGGCCAACGCCAGATGGTCGCCATGGGCAAAGCGCTGATGCTGCAGCCCAAAGTACTGCTTCTGGACGAGCCCACTGCGGGACTCTCGCCCAAATACCGAGGCGAGATCTTCGAGATCGTGCAGCGCATCAATGCCACCGGCACGCCCATCCTCCTGGTCGAGCAGAACGCCAAACAAGCCTTGCGCATCGCCACTCGTGCGTATGTGCTGGTGGATGGCCGGAACAAGCATGAAGGCACGGGTTCCGACCTTCTGGCCAACCCCGAAGTCGCACACATGTTCCTCGGTGCGGGCAAGCCTGCAGGGGAGCTGGCTCATGGCTGAATTCCTCAATTTCTATTTAGTGCCAGGGCTCGTGCTCGGCTCCATCTACGCGTTAGGCGCCATCGGTCTGAGTTTCACGTTCGGCATCCTGCGTTTCGCCAATTTCTCGCACGGCGAATTGATGACGCTGGGGGTGTACATCACCTGGTCCCTGATGACGCTCACCTCCTTGCATCCGCTGGTGATACTGCCCATCTCCTGCGTCCTCACCATGCTTGCCGCACTGCTGCTCGACCGGGCCTTCTACAAGCCACTGCGCAAGGCGCCAACGATCATGCTGGTCATCGCTTCTTTTGGTGTGATGCTGATGCTGCGCTCGGCCATCCAGTTCTTCTGGGGCGTGAAGGTACGCGTGATGTCACCTGGCATCCAGACACCGGTTTCCATTCTCGACACGATCAACATCCTGCCCAAGCACCTGATGATCATTGGTGCCGCGCTGGTGATGATGGTTGCAGTCCACTTGCTGCTCTCGAAGACCCGCATAGGCAAGGCGATGCGAGCCATGTCAGACCACCCCGAACTGGCGAGGCTCACGGGCATCGACACGCAAATGGTTGTGCGTGCCACCTGGATGCTCAGCGCAGTGCTGGCTTGCTGTGCCGGCGTTTTCCTGGCTATCGACACGCAGGTCGAAACACAGATGGGTTTCAAGATCATGCTTCCCATCTTCGCCGCCGCCGTGCTTGGCGGGGTGGGCAAGCCCTACGGCGCCGCGGCAGGCGGTTTCATCATCGGCATCGTGGAAGAACTCTCCTCCTACGCATGGATCGGGGACGGCCCTCTGGTGGAGCCGGGCTACAAGTCTGCGATTGCTTTCTTCATCATGATTCTCGTGATGTTGATGCGTCCCACCGGTCTGTTCAAAGGAAAGTAACAAGGGGCATCACATGGACAACTTGAACGGCATCGGTTTCTACCTGATCTCCATCCTGACGATGGGGGCGATCTACGCCATACTCACCTTGGGCCTGAACGTTCAATGGGGCATGGCTGGCCTATTTAACGCTGGCATCGCGGGCTTCTTCGCTGTCGGCGCTTATGCCACCGCCATTCTGACCACGGCGCCCAGCACCTCGCATCTCGGCGGCTACCAACTCCCCTTCGCGCTGTCACTCGTTGCAGCGATGGCCATATCCGGCGCACTTGCCTGGGCAGTGGGCAAGATCTGCCTGCGATTGCGCGGAGACTACCTGGCCATCGCGACACTGGGTGTTGCCGAGATCTTCCGCCTCGTTCTGCGCACCGAAGGTTGGCTGACCAACGGGCCAGACGGTATCCCCGAAATTCCGCGTCCCTTCGAGCACCTGCCCGAACCGTGGAACCTGATTTGTTTCCTGCTGCTGCTGGTCGCATTGGTTCTGCTCGTCTATGGCGTTCTGGAGGTTCTTCGCCGCTCGCCCTGGGGGCGTGTGCTGGCCGCCATCCGGGACGACGAGCCGGCAGCTCGTGCCGCGGGCAAGAACGTGCAGGCCTTCCGCCTTCAAGGATTCGTGCTCGGCAGCATGATCATGGGCTTGGGAGGAGCGCTCACGGCGCACTACCTCAAGTTCATCGACCCCAACATGGTCGACCCCTTTCTCGCGACCTTCCTGGTCTGGGTAATGTTGTTCGTGGGCGGCAGCGGCAACAACAAGGGAGCCATTCTTGGCGGCGTTCTGATCTGGGCCGTCTGGTCCTTCAGCGAAGTGATCAGTGCACGCCTGCCATCCGATTTCGCGGTGCGTGCCTCCTACGTCCGGATCTTCCTCATCGGCCTGGCGCTGCAGTACTTCCTTCAGCGCCATCCCGAAGGCATTCTTCCCGAGCAACGAGCCACCCCCAAGAAGGGGGCCTGATCCTCCCGTCCTCTCCTTCATTACCGTAACACTTGATTGGAATACCATGAAGACCTTGCGCAAAGTACCGGCGCTCGTCATTGCACTCTCTGCGCTGGCCTCGACCAGCCATGCCGCCGACATCAAAGTCGGCGCGATGGGCGGCTTCACCGGCTCGTTGGCAGAGCTCTCTGCCAACGTTCACAAAGCACGCGAACTCGCGCTCAAGCAGATCAACGCTGCAGGCGGACTGCTCAAGGGCGACCAACTGCGTTTCGTGACGGCCGACAGCGGCTGCGACGCAAAGACCGCCGTTGATGCCGCCGGCAAGCTGATCAACGTGGAGCGCGTGGTCTCCGTGATCGGTCCGACTTGCTCGGGTGAAACCATCGCGGTTGCCCAGAACGTCACGATCCCCGCCGGCGTCATGCTGATCACCGACTCGGCCACCTCCGCAGGCCTCACTACACTCAACGACGGCGATACGGTGTACCGCACCGCACCGGCCAATGTCGACCAGGCTGGCGCGCTGGCCACCATCGTCAAGAGCCACAACATCACCAGTATCGCAATGATCGTGGTCAACGACGACTACAACTCCGCCATTGCCCGCAACTTCGAAAGCGCCTTTGTGAAGCTTGGCGGCAAGGTCAGCGCGTCAGTGAAGGTCGAGGCGAACAAAGCGTCCTACCGCACCGATCTGGCGTCTCTCTCCAAAGGCGGCAGCAAAGCGATCGCCGTCTTCGCCTACTACGGCAACGGCGGGATCAACATGATCAAGAACAGCATCGAGGCAAACCTGTTCACCACCTTCTACAGCACCGGGGGCATGGCGGACCAGGCGGTGGTCGATCAGATCGGTGCCGATCGCATGCGAGATCACCTGTTCTTCGCCACGCCCGCCGTGGACCAGGAGGAAGTCTCGTTCGTGGCCTATGCCGATGCTGCGAAGAAGGCCGGCTTCGATCCCGCATCGCCGTACGTAGCCAACGGCTACGACGCCGTCTTCCTGACCGCGCTGGCCATCGAGAAAGCCGGCTCTACCGACCGCAAGCTGTTGCCGGCTGCGTTACGACAGGTCGCAGGCCCGGGAGGCGAGATCGTGCGTCCTGGCGAGTGGGCCAAGGCCAAGGCACTCATCGCCGCGGGACAAAAGATCAACTATGAAGGCGCTTCGGGTTCGGTCGACTTCGATACCGCCGGTGACATTCCAGGCTCTTTCGGAATCACATCCGTCGACGACAAGGGAAAGCTGTCGCAGAAGCTGCTGCGCCCCTGATACCCGCGGGCTTGTAGATCGAGAAGTGGGCCACTTCTCGATCGATGATTTTTCCTGGAACGGCGATGACATCACTGTCCCGATATCGGCCTTTCTCGCAGCGCGCGGCCGGTTCGCAATCCATCGAACAAGTCCTGCCTCGTCTTGGTGAACGACCGTAGCACCTGATCCATGCAAGTGGGTGCAGGTCCGTTGCTCCCTATTTCCTCTTGAAAAGAGACCGTTGTGAAAATCCTCGATGACCGGCAGACACGAGAAAAGCTGCCTTTTGCAAAACTCATTCCTGCACTGCGCGACATGTTCCAAGTGGGTTGCCAGGCTCCACCACGTCATGTGCACGAGATCGAGGGCTCGGGCGGCGGGATGACTCTCATCATGCCGGCGTGGCAAACGGGTGGATTTCTTGGCATCAAGACGGTGAACGTATTTCCGGGCAACCAGGCACGTGCCTTGCCGGGACTATTCTCGACCTACACCCTGTATGACGCGCAGACCGGCGAGCCGCGCGCGATGCTGGACGGCAACGAGATCACTTCCCGCCGCACCGTTGCGGCCTCGGCATTGGCCGCATCGTATGTCGCCAGTCCGGAGTCGAAGACCCAGTTGATCGCCGGCTGTGGTCGGGTAGGCTCTCTGGTTGCCCATGCTTACCGAGAGGTGCTGCCGATTCAACGTGTGCTGACCTGGGACCGCGATCCGGAGGCGGCACGTCGCTTGGCTCATCAGTTGCAGACCGAAGGGTTCGATGCCTTGGCTGCTACTGACCTCGCTGCAGCAGTCGGCGTGGCGGATGTGGTGACTTGTGCCACACTGTCGACCGAGCCCTTCATCTGTGGTGCGTGGCTGCAGCCGCACGCCCACCTCGATCTCATCGGCAGCTTCACACCCCAGATGCGCGAGGCCCATGACGACTGTTTCCGGGGTGCCGCCATCTACATCGATACCGACGATGCCCTGCGCAAGAGCGGCGACCTGCTGGACCCCATGTCACGCGGCGTGTTCAAAGCGGTGGACGTGGTTGCGGACCTGACCAAACTCGCCCGCGGTGAGGTATCGGGGCGAGCGGGCCGCGCGGGCCGAACCGTGTTCAAGTCTGTAGGGACCGCGCTGGAAGACCTCGCAGCGGCCACACTGGCTTACCGAAGCTGATCCACAAGGACATTCCGTCTATGGGTGCCATCGACATCAAAGGCTACTGCACACTCTGCAGATCTCGCTGCGGGACGATCAACCGGGTCGAGAACGATCAACTGGTCTCCGTCCGCCCCGACCCGGACCATCCGAACGGGAGCGCCATGTGCCTCAAGGGAAAGGCCGCACCCGAACTCGTTCACAGTCCACATCGTGTGCTTTACCCGATGAAACGAACGCGGCCCAAGACCGATCCCGATCCGGGCTGGGTACGCATCGATTGGGACGAGGCACTTTCCACCGTGGCCAGCCGACTTGGCAACATTCGGGCTGAGCACGGTGCAGAGGCCGTGGCGTTCTCGGTTACGACGCCCAGTGGGACTCCTCTATCCGACAGCATCGACTGGGTCGAGCGCTTCCTGCGCAGCTTCGGCAGTCCCAACATGGCCTACGCAGTTGAAATCTGCAACTGGCATAAGGACAACGCCCACGCTTTCACCTTCGGCTGTGCCATGCCGGTCGCCGACTACGCGCAGGCCGATACGATCGTGTTGTGGGGCCACAACCCCGCCAACACCTGGCTTTCGCAGTCTTCTGCGATCGCGCGAGGACGTGCCCGAGGCGCCCGCATGGTGGTCATCGACCCCCGGCCCACGGCGCTGGCTCGAGAGGCCGATGTGTGGCTGCCCGTCCGGCCCGGCACGGACGCCGCACTGGCACTCGGAATCGTGCGGCATCTGATCGAGGAAAGCGCCTACGACGCCGCTTTCGTCCGTCGCTGGACCAATGCCCCTTATCTGGTCCGCCGCGACAACGGACTGCTGCTGCGCGAGCAAGACCTGACACCCGATGCGCCGACGAATCGTTTCTTGGTCTGGGATGCATTCCGACGGACATTGCAGCCCGTCGACAATGACCGGGCGATGTCAGACGCGCTTGCCGACTCGCTGCTGCTCGATGGCGAAATCGAAGTGCAAGTACCGGGCCGCGGCAAGGCGATGGTTTGCGATACCGTGTTCTCCCGGCTGAGAGCCGAGGCCGCCCGCTACACCACGCAAGAGGTCGAACGAATCACGGGTTTGACAGAGGCAAAGGTGATGGCAGCCGCGGACTTGATGCGCGGCGGATGCCGCATGGCCTACCATGCCTGGACGGGTGTCGGTCAACACACCAACGCCACGCAGACAGAGCGCGCCATTGCGACGGTCTATGCCCTCAACGGCAGTTTCGATCGGATAGGCGGCAATCGCCAGCGGCAAGTCACTCCCGTGAACTCGCTCGTTCCGCCGGGGTTGCTTCCAGACTCGCAGCGCGGCAAGGCCTTGGGCCTCGCCGAGCGCCCCATCGGTCCTCCTGCGGGGGGATGGGTCACCGCACTGGATCTATATCGCGCCATTCTGGAGCACAAGCCCTACACCGTCCGCGCACTGATGTCCTTTGGGACAAACATGACGGTCTCGCACGGCGACACGTCGTTGGCGATCCAAGCCCTCGAGCAACTGGAGTTTCACGTCCATTTGGATCTCTTCGAGACCCCCTCCTCACGCTACGCGGACATTCTGTTGCCCGTGAACACGCCTTGGGAGCGCGAAGCGCTGCGAATCGGTTTCGAAGTCTCCGACGAGGCTGCATCTCTGGCCCAGTTGCGGCCCCGCATGGTCAGCCCGCGTGGCGAGTCGCGCGCCGACTACGAGATCGTGCTCGATTTGGCCCGACGCCTCGGCATGACCGACAGCTTCTTCGGCGGTGACGTCCAAGCCGGTTGGAACCACATGCTCGCGCCCACCGGACTCAGCGTGGAGGCGCTAAGGGCGAAACCAGACGGCATTCACCTTCCCATCGATGTACGTGAACGCAAATTTGCAGCCCCGGGACCGCACGGCGAAGGAACGATCCGCGGATTCGAGACAGCCAGTCGACGGGTGGAGCTCTATTCCGAGAAATTCCTGCAGCACGGCCAGCCGCCTTTGGCCCATTACGTGCCCAGCGCCGAGAGCCAACGGCAAGACCAGAGCGGCGACGCGCGATATCCCCTGATACTGAGCACGGCAAAGAACGGCTACTTCTGCCACTCGCAGCACCGCAGTCTTGTCTCCCTTCGCAAACGGGCGATGGATCCGTTGATCGAACTGGCACCAGAGTTGGCACGCCGCCACGGCATTGGCGAAGGCGCTTGGGTTCGGGTGGCGACCCGCGTGGGTATCGCGCGCTTCGTCGCACGGCTCACCCCCGGCTTGGCCGAGGATGTGGTCGTCGCCGAGTTCGGGTGGTGGCAGGCATGCAGCGAACTGGGCAAGGATGCATCGACGACGCGGGGCGCAGGGTCGAGCAACTTCAACAGCCTGATCTCCGCCGATGATCACGACCCAGTCAGCGGCTCCGTAGGCATGCGCTCGTTTCGCTGCAGCATCGAACCCGATCCCGCCATTGCGGCACATCAGCGCAGATGGCAAGGCTACGAAACCTTTCAGATCCGCCACATCAAGCCAGAGGCGGAGGGAGTCATTCAGATCGCATTCGAGCGGTCTGACGGCGGTTTGCTACCGGACTATCAGCCTGGTCAACACCTGCAGATTCGCCTGCCCGTCGGGGGAGAAACGCTGAACCGCGCTTACTCTCTGACAGGACCATGCACCGATGGAGAACGCCGCAGCTACACCATCGCCGTGCGCCACCAAAAGGGTCGCCTGCCCAATGGCGATCCGTTCGAAGGACTGGTTTCGGCCCATCTCCACCGAACGCTTCGCGAGGGGCAATGCATCGAGGTCCAGGCACCATCCGGCACCTTCCTGATCCCTGTGAAGTCCGCCCAGCCGCTGATTTTCTTGGCGGGCGGCATTGGCATCACGCCCTTCTTGAGTCAGCTCGAGTCCATGAACGATGGTGACGAGACCGAGATCTGGTTGTACTACGGCAACCAGCACGGCGGAACTCACGCCTTCAAGCATAGGCTGAAGTACCACGCCCAACGTCTGCCCAACCTGCGGGTGCGCAATCACTATGCCGCCCCACGCCCCGAGGATCAACTCGGCCATGACTACGACAGCGCCGACTTCGTCACGGCGGCCCTGATCGGGGAGGGTTTGATCGAACGCCGCGCGAGAATCTACATGTGCGGACCACCTCCCATGATGGATGCTTTCGCCAAGGGCCTTGTCGCGCGCGGAGTGCCGAGCTTCGACATCTTCCGCGAAGTGTTTCGCTCGCCACCCGGGCCTCTGCTGGATGACGGTCGCAGCTTCGCCGTACAGTTCCGCTCCTCCAGAACGCCGTCCCTTCGATGGACCGCAGATCAAGGGCCTCTGCTGGCCTTTGCCGAGAAGCAAGGGCTGCAATTGGCCAACGGCTGCCGCGTGGGACAGTGCGAGAGCTGTGCGGTGCGCATTGTTTCGGGGAAAGTTCGGCACCTGCACGGCGTCGAGCCTGAAGACGCACATGTCTGCTTGGTCTGTCAGGCTGTACCCACCGACGATCTGGTTCTCGATGCCTGAGCTTCGCCAAAGTGCCCAATCCCTCGCACGACCGCACAGGTCAGGCAGTTGAGCACAAGGCGCTTGTCGGTACGGCAAGGTACGCCCCCTGGGAGTTCGCGTGTTCGTCAGCGCTCTGCGTCAAGCCACGCAGCCGCAGTCATGCCGATCTGTGCAGGGCCTCGATTTTTTTCTTCATGTCGAGAAGGCCCACTCCTGCATCTGCACGCCGGCCAGCTCGGTCACCTCGACGAGTCTCTCGCCCCACTGGTTCTCCGTCTTCGTCTTAAACTCGAGGGTGGCGCCCGTCAAACAGAAGTCGGTCGCGCCGGCGTGCCGCGCGCCCGATACGCCGACGCGCCAAGCGCCGGATAATCGATATACCCTTCGGCGCCGCCACCATAGAACGTGGCGCGGTCGTACGGGTTCAAGACCGAACCCTGCCGCGTGCGTTCGGGAAGGTCGGGATTGGCGATGAACAGACGACCGAAGGCCACGGCGTCTGCGCGGCCCGTCTCGATGGCCGCCGCTGCCGTGGACGGCGTGTAGTTGCCCGCCGCGATCAAGGCATTGGGCCAATGCGGACGGAAAAGCTCCGACGCAAAAGGCACGTTCTGATGATCGACATCGGCCTGCCCCGCACCGCTGGCTCGCGGCTCGACCAGGTGAAGATAAGCCAGGTTCTGTAGCGCGAGCTGTTCGATCAGGTCGCGGTACAGCGGCAACGGTTCTTCCTCTCCGCTGCCGTTGGCCACACCGAACGGCGACAGACGGATACCGACGCGGTCGGCACCGAACACATCCGACACGGCCGCGGCAACCTCCAGAACGATGCGGCTGCGATTCTCGATCGAGCCGCCGTAGGCGTCCGTGCGCCGATTGCTGCGGCTTTGCAGAAACTGTTCCAGCAGGTAGCCGTTGGCCCCGTGGATTTCGACGCCGTCGAAGCCCGCCTGCTGCGCGTTGCGCGCCGCCTGGGCATAGTCGGCGACCACCGAGGCGATCTCGGCCGTTTCCAACGCCCTGGGCGTTTCGAACGGAGCCCGCTCGAAGGTCGCCGTGAACGCATGGCCAGGCGCGGCGATCGCGGATGGCGCCACAGGGCGTTCACCTCCATGCAGCGAGGAATGCGAAACACGGCCGACATGCCAGAGCTGCAGAAAAATCAACCCGCCTTTGTCGTGCACCGCCTGCGTGACGCCCCGCCAACCCTCGATCTGCGCCTGACTGTGAATGCCGGGCGTCGCAGGCATGCCCTGGCCGCTGGGCGATATCTGCGCACCTTCGGTGACGATCAACCCGCCTTGCGAGGCACGCTGACGGTAGTACTCGACATTGAGCGCATGCGGAACATTGCCCGGCTGCGATGCGCGCATGCGGGTCAGCGGCGCCATCACCATGCGGTGCGACAACTCGAATGCCCCGATGCGCAAGGGCGAGAACAGTGCTTGGATCATTCGACAGGTCCTCATGCAGAAATAGATGGAGATTGACCGGGGTCAGATCTCCCGGTGCGATCGGCTAGGCATCCAGGGGGGCCGACAGCTTCGACAAGACAGCCGCGCGGCACACCTCCAGGATCTCGTCGGCCAGCGGCGAATCGTCGGGGCACGCCCGCGACAGCACCAGTGCACCGACCACCTGCGCAATCACTGCGATGCGTCTGGCACGCAGGTCGCCTTCGTGCTCGCCGTCCGCAGGCGTGCCGGCCTGACCGGCCAATGTCGCCAGCACGCCTTCGACGCCATTCGCAAAAGCCGTCTTGATCGACTCCGGCTGACGCGCCGCATCGCCGCACAGCGCAGCCATCGTGCAACCCTCGCCCCGCCCGTCGCGATGCGCGCGCGACAGGTAATACGTGACGAACTCTGCCGCATCGAAGCCATCGGCCTTGGCAGCCCCCTGCGCAAAACCGCAGCTCGCCGCTTCCGCGATCAGATCGGCCTTCGACTCGAAGTGTTTGTAGAACCCGCCGTGCGTAAAACCCGCGCGGGCCATCAAGTCGGCGATCCCCACCCCGTCGTAACCCCGCTCGCGAAACAGCACGGATGCCGTCTCGACGATGTGCGCCCGGTTCGCCTGCGCCTGCGCTTTGGTGACCTTCATATTCAGGATCTCTTGAGAAATGCCATCGGTAAAACCATGACTATACATTGATGTCGACCATCATCAAAGTGCTTGACAACTTAGATGATGGTCGACATCATTACGAAAAACCGCACTGTGCGGCATGGGCTCACCTTTCGTTCAAGAGAAATCAAACATGACCACTCGTACCACTGTTCTCATCACGGGCGCTTCGACCGGCATCGGCGCCACCTATGCCGAGCGCTTCGCCCGCCGCGGCCACGACCTCGTCCTGGTCGCCCGAGACAAGGCGCGCCTCGAAGCGCTCGCTGCTCGCCTGCAAAAGGAAACCGGCGCTGCCGTCGACATCCTCCCGGCCGACCTCACCCAGCCCGCAGATCTCGCCGCAGTCGAAACCCATCTGCGCGAAGACGCCCGGATCGAGACCCTGATCAACAACGCAGGCGCTACGCTGTCCGGTCCCTTCATCGGCCAATCGACAGACGATGTCGCCCGACTCGTCGCCCTCAACACCACCGCTCTGGTCAGGCTGGCGAGTGCCGTCGCCCCGCGCCTGGCGCAGGCCGGCAAGGGCGCCATCGTCAACATCGGCTCGGTGGTCGGTTTTGCGCCCGAATTCGGCATGTCGGTCTACGGGGCGACCAAGGCCTTCGTGCTCTTCCTTTCGCAGGGACTGAGCCTGGAGCTCGCCCCCAAGGGCGTCTACGTGCAAGCCGTGCTGCCTGCCGGCACCCGCACCGAGATCTGGGAGCGCGCAGGCATCGACGTCAATACGCTTTCCGATCTGATGGACGTGGGTGAACTGGTCGACGCGGCCCTGGTCGGTTTCGACCGCCGCGAAGGGGTCACCATCCCGCCGCTGCACGATGCCGCGCGCTGGGACGCGTTGGATGCCGCACGGCAGGGCCTGCTTTCCGACCTCCGGCAAGCTCATGTTGCCGAGCGCTACCAGACCGCCTCTTGACCGGCCGCGCCCTTCCGCCAAGCACCAAGGCTGAAGAGGGCCGGAAACACATTCTTTCGAACACCCTGGAGAGCAGTCCCTTCATGAAAGCATTCGCCATCGACCGGTATGGAAAGAACCAGGCCGGCCGTATCCAGGACATGCCCGAACCCGAGGTGCGGGACGATGACGTTCTGATCCAGATCCATGCCGCGAGCGTGAATGCCCTGGATTCGAAGATCAAGAGCGGCGAGTTCAAACTGATTCTTCCCTACCGCCTACCCCTCATCCTGGGCAATGACGTGGCCGGTACGGTCATCCGGGTCGGCGCTCGCGTTCGCAGCTTCAAGGCCGGCGACGAGGTCTATGCGCGCCCCGACGACGACCGCATCGGCACCTTCGCCGAACGCATCGCCGTCAAGGAATCGTCGCTGGCGCTCAAGCCCAAGAACCTCGGCATGGCCGAGGCCGCCGCGCTCCCCCTCGTGGCCTTGACCGCTTGGCAGACGCTGGTGGAAACAGCCAAGCTCAAGAAGGGCCAGAAGGTGCTGATTGCGGCCGGTTCGGGCGGCGTCGGCACCATCGCCATTCAGTTGGCCAAGCACCTCGGTGCGTTCGTGGCCACGACCACCAGTACCGCCAACACCGACTGGGTGAAGGCGCTGGGCGCGGATGTCGTCATCGATTACAAAAAACAAGACTTCACCACCGTGCTGCGTGACTACGACGTGGTGCTGAACAGCCTGGGCACCGACGAGCTGAACAAATCGCTCCAGGTGCTCAAACCGGGCGGGCATCTCATCTCCATCTCGGGGCCGCCCACCCCGGCATTCGCCGCCGCGCGCGGACTGGCCTGGCCGCTCAAACAGGTGCTGCGCCTGCTGAGTTTCGGCATCCGGCGCAAAGCCAGAAAGAACGGCAGCCCATACTCCTTTGTCTTCATGCGGGCCGACGGGGCGCAGTTGCGCCAGATCACCTCACTTGTCGAATCGGGCGCCATACGCCCCGTCGTCGACAAAGTGTTTGCCTTCGACGACACCGACGCCGCGTTGGCCTACGTCGACAGTGGACGCGCCAAAGGCAAGGTCGTGGTGCAAGTGCTGTAGCGGTCGGTCGACACCGACCGCCAGCCGGGGCAAGTGCCCGGGGGTGGCCCGGGCTATTCAACAAGCTGTCGTGCTTTGCTGTGCGTTTCTCGGCCAACCGGTTTGCATCACGAGTGGTGGCTCGAGTGCTTGGCAAGCCGCGATTGGAACTGCAGGTGCGACTTGCGAAATATGTCCCAGGGGATACAATTTCCGACAATATAGGATTTCCTGTATCCCAAAGGACACATGACCACACTATACGATGTCGCTGCAATGCTGAAAGAGGTACGCAAAAAGACGGGTCTCAGCCAAGAAGAACTTGCCCAGCGTGCGGGTGTCTCGCGCACGACCGTTGCCCGCATGGAGACTGCGGCCAAAGGTGACATGAGCGTCTCGGCCTTGGTCCGACTGCTTGAAGCCGTAGGGTATGACCTGAAGGCCGTGAAGCTGGGCCATGTCCGTACCGTCGAAGACATCCTTGTAGAACAGCGGCAGGGTGAGGCGCCGTGAGACCTGATGGGCAAGCCGACACTGCGAACCAGTCGGCACATCGTGAAGGGGTCGGACAAGAGCACACCTTATCTGGGCTTCAACGAGTTCTACAGCATGCGCGTACTGCAGCAACTGAACGTGGTGCCGGTCGCCCAAACACAGATGTCCGACGATGGCCGACTCCTGATAGTCGAGCGCTTCGACGTAGATGCCAACGGCATACCGACGCATGGACTTGAGGATGCTTGCAGCCTGTTGGGTCTGCCCCCGCACGAAAAGTACGCCACAACCACGGAGAAGGTTCTGAACGCCACGCGCGCCTACCTCCCCCCGGCTCACGTCAGAACTCAACTTGAGCACCTGGCCTGGCACCTGCTGACGAATTACGTGGTACGCAACGCCGATTGCCACGCCAAGAACATTTCGCTTTACTACACGTCGCAATCCGATGTCGGCTACACGCCGGTCTACGACATCGTGACAACGCAGGCCTATCCACGCTATGCAGCGAATCCGCCGGGCCTGCCGATCGACGGGCGCCAAACCTGGGCAGCCGGGAAGGCGCTTGAACGATTTGTCAACACGCGCCTTGGCATCGCGCCACGTCGCTATGCCGAGATGGTCGAGCAACTGTGCGAATCGGCAGTGGAGGTCGGCAGGACAGTGATCGCCGCCGGCAAGAACGAGCCCCGCTGGCGCAACACGGCCAAGCAGATGGTGCATAGCTGGAACGACGGGATGGCATCGCTGCGTAGCCCCAAACAGGCAGCGCACGTCAAAGGGCTCGACCAGGCGATCGCCGACGCGGGCTTCTCGGCTTCCAAGGCGGCCCAGCCGCAGCGCGAGGTCATTGGACGCTCTGAACTGCTAGCCTCGCGTGGACGCAAACGATAAGGAGTCGATCATGAGCAAGGTGTTTATCGTCGGAGGCGCAGGCAAGGTCCGCACCGGCCTGGCGATCCCGTATGGCGATGTGCCGCGCGACGACGTGGCGGCGACCTTACTCGAGATCATCGAGCGCCCGGCCGTCAACCGCGTCATCATCGAGCTGACGCAGGGCGATACCCCTGCAGGCGAGCCCGTTCAACGGTTCGCACGCACCTGAGCCCGGAGCCACGGCATGGAAACAAAAGCAAAACTGCTCCTGGTCGGCGCCACCGGACTGGTCGGCCGCCATGTGCTCGAACTGGCCCTGGCCGATGCCCGGGTCGCATCGGTCGTCGCGCCCGTCCGCCGCGCGTTGCCGGCGCATCCCAAGCTGTCGTCGCCCCAGGTGGATTTCGATCGTCTCGTCCCTGAAGCATCCTGGTGGAACGCCGATGCGGTCATCTGCACCTTGGGCACCACGATGAAGGTCGCAGGCTCGCAGGCCGCCTTCCGGCGCGTCGACCATGACTATCCGCTTGCCGTGGCACGGCTGGCCCACGCGCACGGCACACCCACCTATGTGCTGAACTCGGCCGTCGGCGCGGATGCCCAATCGCGTTTCTTCTACAACCGGGTCAAGGGTGAACTCGAGCAAGCGCTGGAACGCGAAGGCTACGCATCGCTGGCCTTCGTGCGCCCTGGCTTGATCGGCGGCGAACGCGAAGAGTTCCGTCTCGGCGAGCGCCTGCTCGTGTCGGCCTTGGCCTGGTCCGGCCCGCTGCTGCCTCGGCGCTGGCGGCTCAATCCCGCGCCGCAGATTGCACAGGCCTTGCTGACGGCAGCACTCGAGCCGCAACCGGGCCGACACGTCGTGACCGCCGATCGGCTGGTCTGACTTGCGCGCGGCCCCGCCCGCACAATCCGCGGCAGACACTGCACCCAAACGAAGGCAATGCCTCGATCGACCGGTCCGGAATGAGCGCCCAAGATGCTTCGGAGCGCCTTGCCACAATCACGACGCCCCTCACCGAGGAGCCCACACCCCACACGCGAGTTCACGGCGACCTTGAAAGACGCCGTCTTTGTTGCCTGCCGCCCACGCACGTGCCACAATCAGCGAATCCCGAAAGGGATGATGCTTGAAAACATCTTTTAGTTAGCGGCCATACCGCCCCGTCAGCGCGGTGTTGTCACGTCCATATTTGGTGGTGGTGGTGCGTTTGCGCCCATCCCATGATTACGGACGGGATGGGTCAGTCCGTAAGGCTGGTCGCACGTCTAACTACGTGTTTTCAACATCCCGTCCACCTGCTTTGCGTGAAAACAGGGCGCGTGGTCTCAAGTCTCAGTTAGGAGTCTCGATCATGACGAAATCCATCCGTCTTTTGGCCAGCCCCCCGGCCTTGCCCTACCCGCCCACAGAGGGCAAGACCCACAGCCCCGCGAAGCGGCCCGTATCCCTTTCCCGCAAAGGCGATGCAGCATGACCTTCTCCAAACCTCAACCTCAGTCGGCTTCGCAAGACAGACAAAAGTTCTCCGACAATGATCTCTGCGCCCTGATCGAAGCCGATCTGAATCGTCTGACCGGCACGCTGTTCGTGATCAGTCATTTCTTCGAAGGTGCAGAAGAAGACGCCTTGCTACAAGCACAAGAACACGTCATCGCGATGATCCAGCACGCAGCCAAAGTCGCCGATCGTGCGGTCACCTACTCGCAGCACGGCTTGAACCTCATGTCCGGCGCAGCGCAGGAAGAGATCGTGCAGGCGGCTGGCATTCTCGCCAGCCTCGAGGTCATGACCGGCACGACCGACAAGGACAGCGCAGCGTCGGACGCCGTGATGAGCAGCACCCTCGATGCGGCGCGCGACTGCATCGACCGGGCCCTGGCCTTGATGAGCCCGGACAGCAGCGAAGGGTTTCGGTATCAGGGCGTGTTTGCGCTGGAAGCAGGGCATACGCCTGAAGCGTCGGGCGTCGGGGTTTAGTCCTCCGCACCGCCGGCAAGCTCGCGGAGCCGAATCGACTCAGGCTTGCAAGCACCCCGCGAGCTGCCGCGTAGCTTTTGCACTGACCCCTTTGCCGGTGATCGCCAGCGCCGGAGGATGGGCCAACATCCGCTCGAAGACCATGCGCACTTCCTCCGCCCCGATGTCGTCGATCATCGCCAGCGTTTCGGCGATGGGCGTCACGGTGCCGTTGGCGAAGAGCTCTTCGACGGCCTGCTCCATCGTGGCGTAGGTCCGCTCGCCGGAGCGAACGCGCGACACGGTCAACTGGTTCTTGGCCCGCTCCAGATGCACAGGATCGATGCCGGCGGCTTGCGCCTGCAGCAGGCGGCGGGTCGCGGTCAGCAGCGCGTCGAGCTTGTCCGGCGTGGTGACCGCGTGGACGATGAAGTTGGCCCAGACATCGCCGCTTTCCATCGCCGCATAGGCCGTATAGGCCAGGCCGAGCTGCTCGCGCACGGTATCGACCAGGGGCGACGACATGCCTTCGCCAAACAGATAAGCCGCCAGCGAAGCCGCCAACCGCGAGCGCCGCCGGACGCCCTGTTCTTGCGCTGCAGGCACCAGCGGGTAAGCGACGTTCACGAACACCTGCGAGACCTGCGTGAAACGCCGGGCCAGTGACTGACCGACATACTTCGCAGGCGTGGCTTGCTGCAGCACGGGCACATCGGTCGACGCACGCATGCCTGCAAACAGTTCTTTTGCGAGCGCCATCCAGGCATCGACATCGAAGTTGCCGGCGGCCACGACAACGGTCTTCTCCGCAACATAGTGGCTTTGCACATGGTGTACCAGATCCTGCCGGGTAAAGCCCTCGATGTTGGCGACGGTGCCGATCACCGGCATGCCCATCGGATCGTCGCCCCAGATGGCGCGGTCGAGGATGTCGCTGGCGCTGTCTTCGGGATCCTCGTCGTACTCGATGGCCTCTTGCCGGATCACCTCCAGTTCCCGCTGCAATTCATGCTCGGGAAACGTGCTGTTGAGCACGATGTCGGCGGTCATGCGCAGCAGTTGCGGCGTGTGCCGGCCCAGGCCGGTCATGAAGTACCCGGTCGTGTCCTTCCCGGTGAAGGCGTTGACCTCCGCACCCAGGCGCTCCGCATCCAGATTGATCGCCTGCACGGTGCGGGTGTCGGTGCCCTTGAACGCCATGTGTTCGAGAACATGGCTGATACCGTTGTTGGCAGGCGTCTCGTCGCGTGAACCCACACGCAGAAACACCCCCACGCTGGCACTCTGCACGTGGGGCATGGGCAAGGCCAGCAGCCGCACCCCGTTCGGGAGCGTGTGCAAGACCATGGAGGGATTCTTTTCTTCGATTGCCGCGTTGGGCTGTTTTTGACTCATACGGCATTGTCGCAGGGCCACCCGCACCACCGCAGGCCGGGCTTTATGATCGAAGCGGTCTATTCACTTGCACAGACCGCCAATGCCCACGCGTGCGTCGAGGGCCGGTGCACCCATCATGACCCTCTTGTCTTTGTCGAACCGGCCTGCGGGCGCCTACCCCGAGCCGGGCTATTGCACCCGTATAACCGTCACGGCATGCTGTCGCATCCGGACCCTGTCGATCCGGGAGGATCTGTTGGTCGTTGTCCGTCAGGGGCGCAAGACCTTGATCTCGGCGACAAACTCCCTGCAGGCTGGGCGTGGCAAGGGTTTGTTGATGTCCCGCAGCACGCAGTGGGACGTCATCAACGACCCCGCAGGTGCCCCTCGCTACGAGGCGCTGGTGCTGGCCTTTGCCGACGATCTCGTCCGTGAGCTGGAGCCCACGCTCCCGGCTCAGGCCATCGACCCGCCGCCGGCCTCGCATCTTCTGATGGACGAGGAACTGGAGGAGGCGGTACAACGTGCGGCCGCCTTCCTGCACTCTCGATCAATGTCTGTGGCGTTGCGGCGGCATCGATTGATGGAGGTTCTGCTGTTGCTCTCCGAGCGGGGGCACCGGTTCAAGTCCATTCAGTGCCAGGGATGGGAGGAGCGGATCCGCCGTCTCATCACGCAACATCCGCAAGCCGATTGGACGGTCGTCACGTTGGCCAGACATTTCGGCACCAGCGCGTCGACTCTGCGCCGACGCCTCGAAGGATCTGGTGCCACGTTGGCGGCGCTGGTCCGCGAAGTTCGGCTGGAGACCGCGTTGACCCTGCTCCAGAGTACCCGCCATTCCATCGGAGAGATTGCAGCTCGTTGTGGATGGGAATCGCACAGCCGCTTCAGCGCCGCGTTCCAGGAGCGATGGGGCTTTGCGCCTTCGGTGATGCGGCAACAGTTGACGCAAATCGGCTAACGCTTGACGCGCCACGCACAGCACGTCCGGCAGAAGGATCGGATCATGGAGACATCGTCATCCTTCTTTCAAAGGCCCTATGCGTGTATTCCGTTCTGTCGCCGCCGCTCTTGCTCTGTTCCCACTGCTGTCCCATGCGGGTGACTTCAAGCTCACCAGCACGTCCTTTCATGCCGGTGCCCCACTGCCCCTGGCCCAGCTCTACAAGGGCTTTGGCTGCAGTGGGGGGAACGTATCGCCGGCCTTGGCATGGCGCGACGCACCTTCCGGAACAAAGAGCTTTGTCGTGACGGCTTACGACCCGGACGCCCCGACGGGCTCGGGCTGGTGGCACTGGGTGGTCTACAACCTTCCAGCCACCACGTCGGCACTGCCCGAAGGAGCCGGCCGGGCCGATGGCACATCGTTGCCGGCCGGTGCCGTCCAAGGCCCGACCGACTTCGGCCCACCCGGCTTCGGTGGAGCTTGCCCTCCAGCCGGTGATCAACCACACCGCTATCGCTTTACGGTGCATGCCCTGAAGATCGAGAAACTCGACCTTCCGCCCGAGGCCACCCCAGCGATGGTCGGGTTCATGGTTCACTTCAACGAGCTGGGGAAGGCCACGCTGGAGGCCAAGTACGGGCGTTGAGGCCCAGATGTAAGGCGACGCCAATACCGACCGGTCAAGTAGGCGTCCGCCGCACAGTTCGGCAAGTATGTACCAGAGTGGTGCTGCGACCCTGCCATCGGCTCGCCATCTGTACTTCTCGGCTCATACTTTGCACTCCCAACTCGGTGTTTTCAAGAGCAGCCTTTTTCCACAAAGTGCGCGTTTTCAGAGAAAGCACAGCCTTAAGCTGATGGTGTCTGAATAGAAGGCACAATTGGTGAATGCCACGGGATAACTTCAAGGAGTCAATCAAGGCTGCGCTTCGTGATCGCGTTGCGCATCGCTGCTCCAATCCTGAGTGCCGAGTCCCCACAGCAGCCCCAGGTTCCGGAGCCGCAGGAGTGCTTCGAGGAGGCGATGCCGCACACATTACTGCGGCCTCACCGAATGGCCCTCGGTACGACCCCAGCATGTCTCCGATGGAGCGCTCATCCATCGAGAACGGGATCTGGCTGTGTGCCGTCTGTGCCCGCAAGATCGATCACGACCAAGTTGCATATCCCGTCGAGCTTTTGCGCGAATGGAAAGCGTCAGCAGAAACGGCGGCCGCGCGGGAGTTTGGCAAGCCGCTCCTCACCGAAGCCCATTTGCACACGCAGACGCAAGGGCTCATCACGCAGCAAGGGCAGGTTCAGCAAGAAATACTCGCCCAACTGCACGCCATCCAGGCAGATCTTGCCAATGGACGCACATCAAATCAGATGGGCGTTGAGCCCCTTGACCACTTGTTGGAGGCATTGCGGCGACTCGCGGATAGTGGCAAGGCTCGCGGATCGGCCGCCATGCAGCTAAGCAGCGACGGTCGCTATGCGGATGCCGCTACGGAAGCCATTCGTCTTGCTGAAGACGAAGCCGATGCGGCAGCTCATCTTGGGAAAGCCGCCAAGGCGGCTCGTGTCCGTGCTGCGGCCCGGTGGCTCGATGCTGGAGATATCGCCTTCATCTCGGACTTTGTACAAGCTGCCAACGCCTATGAGCGTTGCACTGAGATGGACCCGTCAAATCCTTACGGCTGGAGCCGGTTGGGCGAGATTTCTTTGTGGCTGGGGCGTCTGGACAAGGCGCTGCACGCCTTTACTCGTATGTGGGGCTCCATGCCAGAAGGGGTTGCAACGCTTGCTAGAGCAGGTGATCCGCCTGCAATGCAGCAGGCTCGATTCATGACTGATCACCCCGACCTCACCCACAAGGCACGCGTATGGGCGATCAGAGGCATCATGATCGCCGGGCTCAACATTGTTGAGATTTTGCGGCGTGAGCCATCATTGGTCTCAGAATGCGGCCTCCGGCTTGTGCCCCTGGATCGGCTGGGCGAACAGCGAAAGCCGACCGAGCGTGAAGCGCCGGGGATCATCGAGTTCTTCCGCGAACGGGTCTACAACTTAGGCTGCGTGATCGATGCCAGTGCCGCGCCGACTGAGCACCGCCGAATTCTCGAAGGCCTGGCACGTATCGCTGGTCATCGCGGTGAACTCGACAAGAGTGAAGAGTACCTGCACCGTGCTCGTTCCATGAGCCTCGAACAAAAGGACTTTGTGGCCGAGGCGGTTTACCTGTGTAACCTGGGGACCATCGTCGGCTTGCGAGGTCAGGCAAATACTGCAAGAGACTACTTTGTCCAGGCGCTGGCTCTGTGTAAAGGAGATCCACGTCAGGGGCGGCTGTTCGTTGGAACCAAGTTCATCAGTGTTGAAGAGGCGGCTGAACGTCGTGAACAGCACAAACAGAAGCTGGCGAACGGCACGGCCATTGCCTCTCCTGAAGCCGATGAGATTGAGGTTTGCAACCTGCTCGCCGACGAGTTTGATCAGGACTCCGAAGCTGCTATGCGCAGAGCGCTAGTCCTGAAGGAAACAGAAGGCAATGCGCACGGCAATCTGGGCAAGCTCGCCGCAGCGGATGGCAATCTTGATTTAGCGCGGCGCGAGTTTGAAGTGTCACTGGCACTTCATGAATCGATCGGTTACTCCGCGGGCGTCTCGGCTACACGTAATGCGATTCTGAGTTTAGGCCAAGTCGAACCAGGCACGCAAGACTGATAACGTGTGCGCCCAATGCCATCATCTTTTGCTGGTGCGGGAGACGGAGCAATTTGCGGGAAAGCGACGTTTGCGACACCATCATCAAACTTGGGAGACCGAAAAAGCTCTTTCGAGTCAGGATAGGTGCTCAGATATCCCGCATGCTCTTCCGCCGCCCAAGGCACAAACACGACATCGGTCACCCCACTGCTGGCGACGACCTTCTCCATCTTCCTGAGATCGATGAATGCCGCCAGAACGGGGCCTTCCAGCCTGCGAAACTGGATCTTCTCAGTGATCAACTGGATCACGATATCTTTGAGGTCAAGCCTGTTGTCCCGGTCGGGTCCGCGCCTTCATCAGGTCCAATGGATGTCGTGGAAGAGCTCGCCGAGGACCACGATGCCATCTTGTGCCAGGCACGCATCAAGCATGAAAGCGCCTGCGGGAGTGGATGGATGTCCGACTTCCTGTGCCTACGCGCAACTTCGACCAGTGCGGCCTGCATAGGTGAACTCTCTGTACGGCAGCCATGTTTACCGCTGGGCACTTGCAAACCAACTGCCCGATGCGACAGACCACAGAATGAGCAGTCCGTAGACGGCCATTGCAACGGCACCTATGGCGAAGAATGCTGTCAGCGACCCCGTCATGACAAGCACAGCCCATCCCAGCCCGGCGTACAAACACAGCCGCAGCACCGCCGCCAGCAAGGGCCACGTCAACCGCCCTGCCCCCTGGGATGCGAAATAGAGCGAGAAGCCCAGCGCAAAGAAACCATAGAACGGGCCGGCGATGCGCAGGTAATGCACCCCCGTCTCCAACATGTGCTCGTCCGTTCCAAACAGCCTGAGCCAGGCCTCGGGCCACAGCGCCGCGGCCAGGCCCACGACCTCGGCGACCACGAACGCGATGGCGCCGCCGACGAGGGCAATGTTCCGCGCGCGCTCGGGTTGGCCGGCTCCGAGGTTCGCACCGACCAGGGCGACCATGGGCGCGCCCAGGCCGAAGGCGATCGGCATCAGCAGGTATTCCAGCCGCGCAGCGGTGGCATAACCAGCGAGAGCTTCAGTGCCCGCATGGGCGCCCACGATGGCGGCCGTCGACGCGATCAGCCCGTTGGTCAACACGGGATTGAGACAGGCCAAGCCCCCGACAGTCAGGATGCTGCGCATGGGCGCCCAATGCAACCGGCCCCAACGGAGTTTCGCGGCGTTTCGGTCGCCGAAGCAGTACGAAGCCAATACCAAGCTGCCGACCGCGTAGTAGCCCACCAATGCCCAGGCACCGCCGACGACACCAAGTGCCGGAACTGGCCCGAATCCAAAGACCAGGGCGGCGCAGACTGGGATCAAAAGAAGGGCGCCACCGCAGATGACCGCACCTGGCAACAGCATGTTGCCCGTGCCTCGGATCACGCTCGCCAGTGCGTTCATGACCCACATGAGCACCAGTCCGGCGAATACGACATGTCCGTAGTCATGGGCCACGGCCAGCGAGGCACCCCGTGCGCCTAGCAGATGGAAAAGCGGAGTGCCGAACAACATCAACAGAATCGTGAAAGCCAGGCCAACCGCCGCGCTCAGTACAACGGCGTGGCGCGCCAGCGAATCCGCCAGCACCACGTTGCCGGAGCCAAGCGACCGGGCAACCGCAGCCGAAATGCCACCGCCCAAGGCGCCCTGCGACATGTTCTGCATCAGCATCAGAACGGGCACGACCACGGCGACGCCGGCCAATACATCGGTGCCTAACTTGGCCAGGAACCACATCTCGATCAGGCCTGTCGATGCCTGGGCTAGCATCATCAGCACATTCGGCCAACTCATCCGCAGGAGCGTGGGCAAGATGGGGTCTTGCAGCATGCCGCGCACGCGCGGGCTGGCTGGAGGCACAGTCAGTATCGACGCATGGGATGCACTCCCCCCTGAAGGCGTCATCGCCACGGGCGCATCCCGTGCGTCATTGAACGATGCACTCCTGCGCCGCTCATGGCGTCACAGCCGTTTGCAAGCGCGCTGGCCGAGCCTCACGAATCGGAAGATGGATCAGCGCCGCACCCGCCGCCAACGCGATATCGATGTACCAGACCCAGTCATAACTACCGGTTGCCTGGAAGACCTGCCCTCCCAGGAAGGCGCCGGTGAAGCCCCCTACTTGATGAGCGAGCATCAGAACGCCAAAGAGCATGGCCATGTTCGCCGGACCGAACATCTTGGCAACCAGTCCCGCCGTCGGCGGCACCGTCGACAGGAAGGTCACCCCCATGACAGCGGCAAACACCAGCATCACGGCCGGTGTCTTGGGCGCAAACAGGAAGACCAACACCGCAAGGCCGCGGACCGTATAGAGCAATGAGAGAAGCGACTTCATGCGCCAGCGCCCGACCGCCCATCCCATCGAGAGGCTGCCGATGATGTTGAACAGACCGATCATCGCCAACGACCAGCCGGCAATGACTGGCGGCAACCCGCAGGCTTCAATCACGCCTGGCAAATGGGTGGCCAGGAAGGCAACATGGAATCCACAGACCATGAAACCCAGCGCCAGAAGGCCATAGCTGGGCGTTGCCAACGCCTGGATCAACGCTTCACGCGCCGTGAGCGCCTTCTTGCCGGACACGGCCGCAGCTGCTGCTGCAATGGCTTTGGAGTTTCCCTTGAGAACCCAGATGGCCGGCAGCGCGAGAAGCGCCAGAACCCCCAGCCACTGCATGGATGCGACCCAGCCGAGCGTGGCCGTCAGGCCGATCGAGATGGGTGCCATGACGAACTGCCCAAACGAACCTCCTGCGTTGACGATGCCAGTGGCCATGCCGCGTCTCTCCGCAGGTACCAGTCGCGTGCTGGCTGCCATCAATACCGAAGGTCCGGCCATGCCTGCACCACCAGCGGCCAGAACACCGATGGCAAAGATCAGACCGAGGGTCGAGGTCATGAAGGGCGTGATCACCGTGCCGATGACGATCAGCAAGATGCCCACGAAGATCACGCGCCCCGTGCCGATGCGGTCGGCGACCGCACCCGCGAAGGGCTGCGTGAGACCCCACCAGAGCTGCCCGAAGGCGAATGCCAGGCTGATATTCCCGATGCCCAGTGCTGTGGAGGTATTCAACGATGAGAGGTAAAGACCCATCGTGTTGCGCACGCCCATCGTGAGCGCGAATGTCCCCCCAGCTGCCAACAGCACAAGCCAAAGTGCGTTGCGTGTCTGGCCAAGGTTCATACGCGAAAGCTTGCTGCTACTGTTCATCTGAACCTCGCAATCGATCCCGATACGCCGCGGTCATCAAGATTCAGGCAACGATCCTGGCAGGGGCGGGCCCTGCCCAGGGGACAGGTGTTCTCGCCGGCGCCAAGGGCACCAGGCTGCTCACGGTGTCAAGGCGTCCAATCTGCTCTGCCGAAAGCTCCACTGCCAGAGCGCCGAGGTTGTCGTTGAGCTGGGTGAGCGAACGCGGCCCGATGATCGGCACCGCGCCATGCGTGCCAGCCCAGGCAATGGCGACCTGCCCGGCGTTGACGCCAAGCTCGCCGGCGATGGCGAGCACGGTATCGAGTACCTGCGTGCGCTGCGCGGAGTTCTCCGCCTGGAACACGCGGCCACCGAAGCCTTCGGCACGACCTTTCTCGCCCTGCCGGTACTTGCCGGTCAGCATGCCGCCACCCAGAGGTGACCAAGTCACGATGCCCAGCCCAAGCGCATGTGAAGCCGGGAACAGATCCGCCTCGGGCTCACGATGGACCAGGCTGTGTTCGAACTGCGCAGCCGCGATGGGAACGGCATGGGTGAGTTCGGCCAGCGTGACCGCACGGGCCAACCGCCAGGCGGCGAAGTTCGACAGTCCGGCATAGAGGATCTTGCCCGCGCGCGCCAGGTCCTCGAAGCCACGGATGATTTCCTCGATAGGGGTCACGCCATCGGGATGGTGCGCCCAGTAAATGTCGATGCGGTCGGTCTTGAGCCGTTTCAGGCTTGCCTCGACAGAGGCGACCATGGACTTGCGACTGTTGCCGGTGACCAGGCGGTTGGCATCGGGAGCCGCGCCGTTGGTGAACTTGGTGGCGAGCACGAAATCTTCACGCCGGCCCTCCAGCAGACCGCCCAGCGCCTCTTCCGATTGGCCGAACTGGTAGACATCCGCCGAGTCGATGAAGTTGCCCCCGGCTTCGGCATAGGCGTTGAAGACCGCCTTGCTGACATCGGGATCGGCACCATAGCCCCAGCCTGTGCCAAAGTTACCCGTGCCGAGTGCGACCTGAGAAACCCGCAAGCCGGTCGTGCCAAAGGGGGTGTATTTCATGATGTGCTTCGTTGAATGAATCGAGAGGGGGTTATCAATGTCGTCTGGTCGCGTCGTAACCGGTGCGGTTACGTCACTCGCCGCGGAACGACGAGGTTGCCGACGGATATCTGCACGGCTTTCCCGTCCTGGTTCAGCGTCGTCGTACGCACCTTGACCAAGCCTTGCTCCGGGCGCGACTTTGACGGCCGTACCTCCAGCACTTCGCTTTCCACGCGCAACTCGTCGCCAGGCCGCAGAGGCAGCGGCCAGCGCAGTTCATCGAAACCCGCGCCGACGATGCCACCTGCCGGCTTGAAGTCGCTGTCCACGAGCAGTCGCATCGTCACTGCAGCGGTATGCCAGCCACTCGCGGCCAAGCCTCGGAAAATCGAGTCAGTTGCGGCCAATTCATCCAGATGGAACGGCTGCGGGTCGAACTCGGCGGCAAACGTCTTGAGCCGCTCCTCATCGATGCGTATCCGCGTGGTTCCGGCGAAACGTTGGCCGGGTTCAAGGTCATCCAGGTAAAGAAAGGGCATCGCTGGCCTCCTCGTCAGAGCATTTCGAGCGCGAGCGCGATGCCCTGCCCGCCGCCGATGCACAGGGTCACAATGCCGCGCGTCAACCCGTCGCGGCGCATCGAATGCAGCAAGCGCGTGGTCAGCACCGCGCCCGTGGCGCCAATGGCATGGCCATGGGCAATCGAGCCTCCTTCGACGTTGACAATGTCTTCCGGCAGCTCCAGCTCGCGCAGGCAGGCCAGAGCAATGGCGGCAAAGGCTTCGTTGATTTCGATGCGCTCAACGTCCGTGTGTTTCCAGTTGGCGCGCTCAAGCGCCAGTTTCACGGCCGGCACAGGCCCGATGCCAAACATCCCCGGTTCTACGGCCGCGACGCCATGGGACACCAGCCGGGCCCAGGGCTTCAGACCGTTCTTTTCCGCGAAGCTGCGCTCCGCAACGATCACTGCGGCTGCGCCGCTGTTGAGGCCGGGTGCATTGCCGGCCGTGATCGTGCCGTCCTTGCGAAACGCCGGCTTGAGCTTGGCGAGTGTTTCAAGCGTCGTATCCGGGCGATTGGCTTCGTCCTTGGCAAAGCTCACCGGCCCCTTGCGGCTGGCAAGTTCGATGGTGACGATTTCCGCGTCGAACCTGCCCGCGGCCTGCGCAGTGCTGAACTGTTGCTGCGAGCGCGCAGCCCAGCGATCCTGGTCTTCGCGGGAGATGCCGTACTGGCTGACCAGATCCTCCGTGTGCCAACCCGAGTGCTGGCCGCTGAAGGCGTCGTTGAGGCCGTCGCGCAGCATGCTGTCGAGCATCTGGGCGTCGCCCATCCGGTTGCCCCAGCGCCCGCCCGGCACCAGGTAGGGCGCCTGGTCCATGTTCTCCATGCCGCCGGCAATCGCCACTTCGGCGTATCCCGCGGCGATCTCGAGCGCAGCACTCGCGATCGCCTGGGCGCCCGAGCCGCATACGCGGTTCACCGTCAAGGCCGGGACCTGCACGGGCAGACCACCGCCGATGGCGGCTTGACGTGCCGGGTTCATCTTCGTGCCGGCCTGAATCACGTTGCCCATGACGACCGTATCGATGAGGTCGGCGGCCAGGCCCGAACGTCGCAGTGTCTCGCGAATCACGGCAGCGCCAAGCTCGGTCGCCGGGGTGTCTTTCAGCGCACCGCCATAGGTGCCAATCGCGGTGCGAACAGGAGAGCAAAGAACGATTTCGGGCTTGGCCATGGGATTCTCCAGAAACGGTTGCAGGTTGGCCGACGATCAGACACGTCGTGGTGCTGGCGGCAGATCCCCGCTGAAGTTCGCGTCGAACATCTCTATACCAGTGAGGCCAAAGACCCGGCCCTCGGGCTCCGCGCTGTGAGCGCTCAGGCGTGCGCGGACTCGCGCCTCGTCGGCCTCCCGCCGTGCCACGGTTTGATCAACATCCATCGGCCGCTCCTTCTTTGAATAACATTGCATATGCAATAGTTGCAGGTACAATGTATCACATGAGAACCGTCATCAAGCCACAGGGATGCACCAACCTGAAGCTGCGCCAGCTCACGCGCATGGTGACGCGGCACTACGACCACCACGTCGCGTCGACGGGGCTCAAGAACACGCAGTACGCGCTGCTGTCGCACGTTGTCAGGCTCGGACCCATCCAGCCAAGCGATCTCGCTAGGCGCATGCAGATGGATGCCTCAACGTTGACGCGCAACCTGCAGCCTCTGGCTGCTCAAGGCCTTTTGGAAGTCGGCGCGGGCAAGGATGCGCGCAGCCGTTTGGTCGAAGCGACGGAGGCGGGGCGCACGAAACGGGCTGAAGGGCAGCGCGCCTGGAAGGCGGCGCAAACGTCGCTCAACGAGCGGTTGGGCGTTGAGCGCGTCGTTGCATTGCACGATTTGCTCGATGCTTGCATCGGATGTCTGGATGAGGACGCCGAAGATGGAACAGCGACCTGAGCTTGCAAGTGCCTGCTCGTGCCTTCTCTTGTGCCTCGATGCTTGCCTGCACCGGTGAAGTCCGTTGAACGCGTCTGCAGCAACTATGAATGCGCACTGCAATGCAGTTGTCCTCGGTGCACGCCCCGCTGGTGATTTGGCCGCAACTCGAGCCGCACAACGCGAAAAGTCGAGGCCTTGCACGAACGCTCGTACCGATGACTTACTTCTAAGTCAGCGTCCCACGAAAGGATTCGCCCGATGACCCACACATTGTTCTCGCCCCTGAAGCTGGGTGCATTGAAGCTTGCCCATCGCGTCGTGATGGCGCCGCTCACCCGGATGCGCGCGGCCCAACCAGGCAACCTCCCGCACGCGCTCAACGTGGCGTACTACCACCAGCGGGCATCACAAGGCGGGCTGATCATCACAGAGGGCACTCAAATCTCTCCGTCCGGCCAGGGCATGCCCGCCACGCCGGGTATCCACAGTGAGGAGCAGATTGCAGGCTGGAAAGAAGTCACCCAGGCGATTCATGCCAAAGGTGGCTTTGCCTTTCTGCAGCTTTGGCACGTTGGCCGTATATCGCATTCCTCGCTCTTGAACGGCCTGTTGCCGGTTGCTCCGTCGGCCATCGCGGCCCCAGGCAATGCGTTCACTGCGACATTCGGGCGCGTGCCCTTCGAAACGCCGCGCGCGCTCGAAATGCAAGAGATAGGCTCGATCGTCGAGGATTACGGCCGCGCGGCACTGAGCTCGCAACGCGCTGGTTTCGATGGCGTGGAAATCCATGCAGCCAATGGCTACCTGTTGGAGCAATTCCTGCAGAGCCGAAGCAACCAGCGCACGGACGACTATGGCGGGTCGATCGAGAATCGCTGCCGGCTCGTCCTGGAGGTGGCACGCGCCGTATCGGTCGTCTATGGTGCCGATCGTGTCGGTATCCGCCTGTCGCCATTCGGAGTCGCCAATGGCAGCGGAGAAGACGAACCGCTGGCGCTTTACACCCATCTGATCGAGCGCCTGGCGCGCCTGGACCTGGCCTATCTGCATCTGATCGAGCCGCGGGCCAGTGGCGCGGGCCAGGCCGAAGTCGATCACCAGAATGTGCCTTTCGCGTCGGAACTGTTCCGACCGCATTGGCCGCACGCGCTGCTCGCGGCCGGAAACTACAGGCCCGACACGGCGGCCGCCGCCATTGCAGCGGGCCGCGCGGATGCTGTCGCGTTCGGGCGCCTGTTCATCGCCAATCCTGATCTGCCCGAGCGCGCGCGCCGGGGTACCGAACTCAATGCCTACCACCGCGGCACCTTCTATGGCGGTGGTGCCGAGGGCTACGTCGACTATCCGACGCTCGAAGCGCTGAACCAGTGAGAGACAGACACGTGCCGCACGCATCACCGACAACACCCCTGCTTCCCGCCGAGCGGGCCGCTCAGGCACCGGGACGCTCACTCACGGCAAGCCTGCTGTTCCTGTTGGCTGCGCTGGCGGCTCTGGGCGCACTGGCCACCAACATCATCCTTCCGGCATTTCCCTCGATGGGCAAGGACCTCGGCGTCTCGGTCCGCGATCTTGGCGCAACGCTCAGCAGCTTTTTCATCGCCTTCGCGCTGGGGCAGTTGTTCGTCGGGCCGCTGTCGGACCGCTTTGGGCGTCAACGCCTGGTCTTGGCGGGACTGGCCACCTTCATCGTCGGCAGCCTGGTCTGCACGGTGGCCAGCACGTTGCCGCAGCTCATCGGCGGCCGGGTGGTCCAGGCGTTGGGCGTGTGCGCCACGTCGGTGCTGTCTCGCGCCATCGCGCGGGATCTGTTCGAGGGCCAGGAGCTGGCGCGGGCGCTTTCCCTGACCATGGTGGCGATGGCGGCCGCACCGGGCTTCTCCCCGCTGCTCGGCAGCGCCCTGGACAGTCTGTTCGGCTGGCGCTCCACCTTCTTCGTGGTGGCGGCGCTGGCCCTCGCCCTGGCCGTTGGCTATGTCACCAGGCTTGGCGAGACACATGCACCAGATCGCCGATCCGCACTCTCGCTAGGCAGCGTCGCTGCGGGCTACAAGGCGTTGGCCTTTGATCGTCGTCTCATGGTGCCCGCCCTCTCCGTGAGCCTGGTGATCGGGGCGTTGTATGCCTTTTTCGGCATGGCTCCGGCCATCCTGATCACTGGCTTCGGGCTGTCGCCATTGACGTTCGGGTTGTTCTTCGCATCGACGGCTTTCGTCGTGTTCGGGTCGGGCCTGCTGGCGCCGCGTCTCGCCAGAAGATGGGGTCCGGTCGTGACCGCTCGTATCGGGGTTTCCGTCGCACTCGCTGGAGCCGCTGCGATATTGGTCAGCGGCTTGGGGTTCGTCTCCTTCAGCGTGTCCCTGACCATCTTCCTGTTCGGGATGGGTATCTTCAATCCACTGGGAACGGCCATTGCGCTACAGCCCTTTGCACAGCAGGCGGGGGCCGCATCGGCCTTGCTTGGGTTTCTTCAGATGGGGTGCGCCGCGCTGGCAATTGTTGCCGGAGGGATGCTGGCTTTGCCGCCGCATACCGCTTTGGGCGTCATCTTGCTTGCATCGCTTGCGGTGTCCTGTCTGTGTTTTTGGTCCATACGACTTCCGAGGCGAGCCTGACGCATGTGGTCGGATCACTCGGGAAGCATTGATTCGCAGCCGTCTCGGCGCAGCAATCACGACAACCAACCCTCTTTCTCGATGTTCAGGAGTTGCGCATGAAGATTCTTGTCGTAGGTGCCGGCGCAATCGGCGGGTATTACGGCGCACGGCTATTGCAGGCAGGTGCCCAAGTGTCTTTTCTGGTCAGGCCGCAGCGGGCGGCGTCGCTGGCGTCCAACGGGCTGCAGGTGCGCAGCGAGCTGGGCGATTTCAGCGGCGCCGTGGCGGCAGTGGTCCGCGAGGACCTGAAGCCCGTCTACGACCTGATCGTGCTGAGCTGCAAGGCGTACGACCTGGACGCAGCCATGCACGACATCGGCCCGGCCGTGGGGCCAGACACCGTCATTCTTCCGTTCCTCAACGGCATGGCTGTGTACGACCTGCTGGATGCGCGCTTCGGCCGTGACCGTGTGCTGGGCGGGGCGGCATATATCGCGGTCATGCTCGACCAGGATCGCGTCATCCGCCATTTCGGTGCCAATGATGTCGTGGTCGTTGGCTCCCGAAGCGAACGGACTGCCCATGCCGCCGAGCGCTTCTTCGCCCTGATCTCTGCGTCGCAAGGTTCGCGCAAGCTGTCGCCAGACGTGACCCAGGCGCTGTGGAACAAATGGGTGATGCTCGGCACCGGCGCCTTGATGACCTGCCTCATGCGGGGGACGGTGGCGGACATTCTCGCCACCCGCGACGGCGAGCGACTGATGAAGCAGGCAATCGGCGAGTGCTGCGCCGTTGCCGCGGCCGAAGGCCATGCGCTTTCCGCCGAGGACTTGCGCGGCCTGGAGGCGCGTTTGCTCGATACGCGCTCGACGTGGGCCGCGTCCATGATGCGCGACATCGCGCAAGACGCGCCGCGCCTGGAGGCCCAGGCCATCGTTGGCGATCTCATCGTGCGCGCCGAACGCCGCGCGTTGGACCTCCCGTTGGCGCGCACGGCGTACTGCCACCTTCAGGTCTATGAAGGCCAGCATGCCCGAGCGCAGATGGCTCCACGGATGGCTTGATCGGCCGCAGCACCCCTGCTAAGCGCAGCAGCTTGAGACCCTTGTGCACCTTAGCCGCGACCCTGCGCCCGACGCCAGCGAAAGCCTCACCACGTCCAGGTCCTCAGCTGTCACGGCGGCACTACATCGGACCGTCTCTGCATTCACCCCTTCGAGGAGCGACACATGAGTTTCAAGGCACTGCTCGCCACACAGGACGACGGCAACTTCGCTGTGAACCTGGCACAACTGGACGACAACGACCTGATGAATGGCGACGTCACCATCGATGTCGAGTATTCCACCGTCAACTACAAGGACGGCCTGGCTCTGACCAACCGCCTCCCGATCATCGGACGCTTCCCACTGATCCCCGGCGCGGATCTTGCCGGCACTGTGCGCGCATCGAGTCATCACGGCATCCAGCCGGGCGACAGGGTCATGGTCAACTGCTGGGGCCTGGGCCAGACCCATCATGGTGGCTTCACCCAGAAGGCCCGCGTACCGGGCGAATGGGTGATCAAGCTGCCCGACGCGTTCTCCACCAGGGACGCGATGGCCATCGGCACCGCAGGCTATACGGCCATGCTCTCCATCATGGCCCTGGAGCATGGCGGCCTCACACCGCAGCGCGGCGACATCCTGGTCACCGGCGCCAGCGGCGGCGCTGGCTCCATCGCCATCGCGCTGCTGTCCAGGCTCGGCTATCGGGTCATCGCCTCCACCGGGCGTTTACAGGAAGCCGACTATCTGCGCGAACTGGGCGCGGCCGACATCATCGACCGACATGTCCTGTCCGAGCCGGGCCAGCCGATTGCCCGCGAACGCTGGGCCGGCGCCATCGACACGGTGGGCAGCCACACGCTGGCCAATGTTCTGGCACAGACCGCCTACCGCGGCGTGGTGGCCGCTTTCGGCATGGTGCAAGGCCATGACCTGCCCGCCTCGGTCCTGCCCTTCATCCTGCGCAACGTCACGCTCGCTGGCATCGATGCCGTCAACGCGCCGCAGTCGGTTCGACTGGAGGCTTGGTCGCGCCTGGCGCGCGACCTGGACCTCGCCAAGCTGACTTCGACCACCCAAGTGGTCGGGCTGGCCGAGGTGCCAGATGTTGCGCAGCGCATCCTGAAGGGCCAGGTGCGCGGCCGCACCGTCGTCGACGTGAACGCTTGAATGTCCTTCTCTTATCCGCCATCCCGCAACCCCGTACATCAAGGAGTCCACCATGTCAGATCCCTATTCGCTGTGCGTCGTGCTGAAGGTCAAGCCTGAGCATGCCGAAGAATTCGCGGTCTTGGTTCAGGAGAACGTCACCGAGACGCGCAATGACAAAGGGGTGGTGACCTTCAACTATCACCAGGTTCTCGGCGAGACGACCTGGCTGTTGTACGAGATCTGGGAGAGCAAGGCCGATTCCGACGTCCACCGGCAAAAGCCCGATGTGCAGGCCTTCTTCGCCAAGGCGCCGCAACTGCTGGCGGCCGAACCCGTCATCTACTCTCTGGGCCCGGTGCTGTGACACCGGCACGCCGCCTGCAATTCATCAACCCGCTCGCCTCTTGCGCACAGGTCCGCGAGCTGTCGCAGACGGACTCACAGCAGGCCTCAGCGACGCGAGGATTTGGTCGCGGCAAGTCTCCAGGACCGGCAGGATGTCCCGATCAACGATGCTCTTGCGCATCGCACGCGTGCTGTCGGCCATCTTGGCGTCGGCAAGCCATCGGGCAGTCATGTCGCCGAAATTCTTGGCAGCGGTCAGCCGGCGCTTCTCGCGCTGCTTCTCGTGCGCCGGGGACTTGCCCTCGGCAACGGCTTTCTTGGCGTCGAGCAGCTTTTCGCGGGCCAAGGCCAGTGAGATGCCGGCCGGCCCGTAACGGCCGATGGTCAGCGTTTCACGCCGGCCGTTGAGACGGTAATCGTGGCGGAAGGTGACGGTACCGGTGGGCGATACCGTCACACGTACATGCCGTCACGGTCGGAAGCCTTGTAAGTCAATGACTTAGGCTGGAAATTGCGTAGCGCGGTGTCGGTAAGCATCGAGGTTTTCCTCCTGTTCTTGACGGCTTTTACCGTCAGGGGTCAGGAGACCTGCTGATGCCTGGAAAGCCGTGTAGAACAAGCTTTCCCGAGGAGACATTTACCGTCAAAGACCGGTTTGGTCTGGATAGTAAACGGGAGGGTCTTAATCGAGCCTCCGGTTCCTACCGCCACTTCTACCGCCAACCTGTTCCGCTGGCCGGCGATAGCCACCGATAGCTGACGATAGTCCCCGAAAGACCTTAAATCACTCCCACTCCATCATCAATAGGCCTCGCTAACCCGCATTGTTAAAGGGATCTGGCGGGGTCGGATGAGCTCTATACCGTCGCTTTTACCGTCAGTCAGTCCTTCGCGATGAAGCGCTGCGCAACGGCACGCTACGGGTACTTCTGAGCCCCTTCCAGCATACAGCCTTTGACCAAATTCATGTCTTTCAGGGCCCTGGAGCTTCTGCCCAAAACTCAGTGACACACGGACTCGTGCGTTCACACGAGTCGCAGAAAATTGTGAGACTTTTGAAGTAGGCAGCAATCAACCCATCACGGGTTGACTCCAAGCGCCGCGCACATCCCCATCGCTCCCCTTTGGACAGCCAGTAGTACAACCCGGATATTAGTTGAATGTCATTTGCATGATTGACTTACGCAAGAAGCCGATGCCGTCCGATTTGTCACTGCCCAAGCACGTAGCCAGTCGATGATGACGTCAACGTGCGCGTCGACCTTGGCCTCTCGACAGACCTCGCCACGGTCGTCCACGACGCAGATCGAGACGGATCTCAGGGATAAATCGATTCCGGTGAAGTAGGTCATCAAGCTCTCCTTCGTAGTGGGTTACGAGTCTAGGAAGAGAATTCTGCGGGTCAATCAACCCGCCCGATCACCGATGCTTTTGGCCGAATTCTGCCTTGACATGGGCGCCCCCTGGAGCAAGCGTGCAAGCAAAGAGGCTTTAGGCGACGGTTTGCTCAGCCGTTTCCAGAGCCTCTTCCACCTTGCTGCCCAGACCCCTTCCCGCTTTCTAACTGCGCCAAGCGAACCGCCTGTGGCGTTGATCCGGTCCACGTCTGGAAGGCCCGCACGAAGGAGTTGGGATCTTCGAAGCCGAGAAGGAATGAGATTTCCGTGCCGGACAGGGTTGTGTTGTGCAGGTAGTGGTGTGCCAGTGAATTGCGCACGGTGTCGAGCGTCTGCTGGAAGCTGCTGCCCTCTTCCTGCAGCCTGCGCTGCAGGGTGCGCGTGCTGACGCCGAGCTTTTTGCACACGGCTTGCATTGACACCTGGCCCGCGGGCAGCGCCTCGAGCAGCGCATTGCGCAGGCGTTCGACGGTGCTGGCTTGTTGGTCCAGATCGTCCAGGCGCTGCCGCAAGGCCGGTTCGAAGGACTTCCACATGGCATGGTTCGCCGTGAGGAACGGGTGCCGCGCATCTTCTGCTGCGAACACCACCGTAGGCAAAGGCAGGTCTTCCACCGGAACGCCGAACCATGCGGCGTAGGCGGCCGCATCACTGGCCGACAGATCCGGCGAGGGCCAGCCTATGCGCAGCGGGCGCACCTGGCTACGCGTAGCCAGGCGAGCAAGCTGCACGAAGAAGACCAGCTTGAACGCCATGAGCACGCGCGGCGGGGTCAGCGCGCGGTCGAAGGACTCCATCGCGACCGTGGTGCCGCGTGCATCGTGCTCAAGCTTCAGCGCCATCGGCCCGCTCTTGTATTTGGCGAGGCGGGCCAGCGCACTGTTCATGTCTTCGCTGCACAAGGCAACGAACAGTTCTAAATTGAACCAGTCGACCGACATCTTCTGCGCAAAGCGCAGCGCCGCGGGGCCGTCCGCGTTCCCGGCCTCCTCTTCGATGGCGTCCCAGAGACGGAAGTAGGTCGCGCCATCGAGCCGGACACTTCCCCGTGCGAACAGGTCGCCGGGTAACTTCGCGCGGCGCAACACGTTGGCGCGGTCCACTCCGGCGTC
Source organism: Comamonas sp. BIGb0124 (assembly GCF_003752175.1). Classification (GTDB taxonomy): domain Bacteria; phylum Pseudomonadota; class Gammaproteobacteria; order Burkholderiales; family Burkholderiaceae_C; genus Comamonas_F. The sequence continues at coordinate 567,797 of NZ_RJVF01000008.1, forward strand.
GTGCATCAAGACCTGCCAACCGGGCCAGACCCAGAGGGTGCGGGCGTGGCTGGCGCGATCGTCGGGGGCGGTCAGGTCGTCTGTTCGGTCGGATGGCATGCGTCAAGTATATTGCGCGCATTGCGCCAGCGCATCGGCCAATCACGCCACTCAAGTCAGACATATTGGCGCGTTTCGCTGTCATTTTGTCGTCATCGGCGAGTGCGCGCAGGCGCCACGGTCGGAACAATGCACTCATTGAACCGACAGAACCATGGAGAAAAGCGAATGAAGACACATGTGCTTTCGCTCAACGTGAACGGGGAGGCGCGAACCCTGACGCCTCTGCCCACCGCCACCCTGCTCGATGTCTTGCGAGACGAGCTGCGGCTCACGGGCGTGAAGAAGGGGTGTGACCTGGGCGCCTGCGGGGCCTGCACGGTCCTGGCGGATGGGCGGCGCATCAAGGCGTGCCTGGCGCTGGCGCATTCTTACGACGGCCGGGCGATCACGACGATCGAAGGGCTGGCCTCGGACGGCGTGCTGCATCCCTTGCAGGACGCCTTCATCCGACACGACGCGCTGCAGTGCGGCTATTGCACACCGGGCCAGATCTTGTCCGCCGTGGCGCTGCTGGAGGAAGGTGTCGATAGTCGGGAGGCGATCCGCGAGGGCCTGTCGGGCAATCTGTGCCGCTGCGGGGCCCAGCCCAACATCGTGGCCGCCGTCGCCGAGGTTGCGGGACTATGAGCGGCGACGTGTTCGACTATGTGCGTCCGGCCGACCTGGCCGAGGCGCTGGACATGGGCGCCGAGACGGGGTCGGCGTATATGGCCGGCGGCACCGACCTGATGCCGTTGTGGAAGTTGCGTGCCGAAATGCCGGCCCGCGTGGTGGATATCTCGCGCCTGCCGCTGGGCGACATTGCGGCTGACGCCAATTTGCGGCTGGGCGCCCTGGCAAAGCTGAGCGACGTTGCGACGGACACGCGCGTCTGGGCCCGCTGGCCCCTGATCGTGGACGCCATCAACGCCAGCGCTTCCGGCCAGGTGCGGAATATGGCCACCGTTGGCGGCGCGCTGCTGCAGCGAACTCGTTGCGCCTACTTCCGCAATGACGCCCTGCCCTGCAACAAGCGCCAGCCCGGCTCGGGCTGCGGCGCGCGGACGGGCGAGAATCGCGGCCACGCCATCTTTGGGGCCAGTGGGGCCTGCGTCGCCACGCATCCCTCGGATCTGGCTGTGGCGCTGACCGCCCTCGATGCCGAGGTGGAGTTGGCGCAGGCGGGCGGTATGCGCCGCGTGGCCGCCCTCGATCTGTACCGGTTGCCGGGCGAGACGCCGAATCTCGACACCGTGCTTGAACCGGGCGAATTGATCGCCGCCGTCGACATCCCGGAGAGCGATGGAGCGCTATCGACCTATCTGAAGGTTCGCGACCGGGCCTCGTTTGAATTCGCAGTGGTCTCGGTGGCAGCTGTGCTGCGCGTCGAGGACGAAAAGATCGCACACGTCCGATTGGTCGCCGGCGGGGTCGCGTCCCGCCCCTGGCGACTCGCGCAATGCGAAGCAGCGCTGCTCGGACAGCGACCGACGCAAGCGGTCTTCGAAGGCGCGGCGGCACTGGCGGTCGAGGGCGCCCAGGCGCTTGAACATAACGGTTTCAAGATCGAGCTCCTGCGGCGCGCCGTGCGCCGGGCGCTCGAGACGGTGGGAGGCAAAACGTGACAGTCCATCAAAGCCCTGTCCGCCTGGAGGCCGCACTCAAGGCCACGGGCCGCGCCGTCTACGAAGCCGAGACGCCGATGGCGGGGATGCTGCATGCGGCCCTGATCCAATCGCCTATCGCCAGGGGCCGACTGCTCGGCCTCGATGTGGACCGGGTCCGCGCCATGCCCGGCTTCGTCGATCTCGTCTCGCACGCCGAAGCCCAGGTGCTGGCGCCATCGCCGCCACTCGCCCTCGTCCGCGAATCCGTGATCCACTTCGCTGGCCAGCCGCTGGGCTTGGTGGTCGCCGAAACGATGCAGGAAGCCGAGGCCTGCGCCCGCGCCGTCCCGCTCCAACTGGCCCCCGAGCCCGCCGTCACGGCCATGAGCCAGGCGCTGGACACGGCCTTCGCTCCGGACCTTGCAGGTCGCTATCCGCCCAGTTCGCAGCGCGGGGATGCAGCGGCGGCGCTCGCGGCCGCGCACCTGGTCGTGCGTCATCGCTACGACACCGCGGTCAACAACCACCATCCGATGGAGCCGCACTCGGTCGTCTGCGCGTGGGAGGGCGACCACGTTGTGGTTCACAACGGTACTCAGGCGGTCTTCCTCACCCAGCGGATCGTGGCCCACAGCTTCCAGATCCCGGTAGAGCAGGTACGGGTGGTCTCGCGCTTCGTGGGCGGCGGTTTCGGCTGCAAAGGGCCCCTGTGGTTACCCTGGCTGATGTGGACGATCCTGGCGTCGCGGCGGACGGGCCGCCCGGTGCGCCTGGAACTCACCCGCGCCCAGCTGTTCAACCTGGTAGGCCGGCGGCAGGAGACGGTGCAGGACTTGGCTCTGGGTTTCGACGCGGACGGCCGGCTCACCGCCATCGACCACCAGGTGCTGGCGCAGACCGCCACGCACGGTGACTACAGCGACGCCACCGCGACGACGTCGCGCTCGCTGTACGCCTGCGCAAACGTCACCACTGGACATCGCGTAGTGCGCACCAACGAACCGCTGCCGGCCGCCATGCGCGCACCCGGCGTGGCGCCTGGCACCTTCGCGCTGGAGTCGGCGATGGACGAGGCAGCCCAGGCGCTCGGGATCGATCCCGTCGCGCTGCGGGTGCGCAACTACGCCGACCGCGACCTCGACGCCGACAAGCCGTGGAGCAGCAATGGCCTGCTGGATTGCTATGCGGCCGCCGCCGAGCGGTTCGGTTGGGCGGGGCGACCGGCGCAGGCCCGGGACGGGCGCTGGCGGGTCGGCGTCGGCATGGCCTCGTCGGTCTATCCGGTCCACCGGCAGCCCTGTCGGGTGAAGGTGCGGATCGACGTCGATGCGAGTTTGCTGGTTCAGTGCGGTACGCAGGACTTCGGTCAGGGCCTCTACACCGCCATGGGTCAACTGGCCGCCGACGGCCTGGGCATCGACATGGGCCAGGTCCGGGTCGAACTGGGCGACACCGACCTGCCCGAGGGCCCATTCACCGGTGGCTCGATGGTAACGGCGAGCTTCGCACCGGCGGTCGATGACGCCGTGGCGATCCTGCGCGCACGACTGGCCGAACTGGCCTTAGCGGATGCGGGCTCGCCGCTTGCGGGCGCGGAGCCCAGCGATCTGATCTTCGAAGGTGGGCTGGTGCGCAGCGGCAGCAGAGACGCTGCCGAGCGCTTGGTCGACCTGATGGCCCGGTGTGCGCCGGAAGGCCTGGAGGCCGAGGGCGCCGCGACGCTGCCGGAGGCCCAGCCGTTCAGCGCCAACGGCTACGGTGCGGTCTTTGTGGAGGTGGGTGTCGATCCCGACCTTGGCGAGGTGCGTGTGCGCCGTTGTGTGGCCGCCTTCGCCGCCGGGCGCATCATTAACGCCCAAATGGCCCATAGCCAGTACGTGGGTGGCCTGATCGGCGGTATCGGCATGGCCCTGCACGAGCAGGTCGACACCGACAAGGCCACCGGTCGCATCGTGGGTGACAACCTCGCAGACTATTTGATCCCCACTCACGCCGACATGCCCGAATTCGACGTCACCATGCTGGACGAGGATGACCCGTTGCTCCCAAGCGGCATCAAGGGCATCGGCATGCTGGGCAGCGCAGGCATTCAAGCTGCCATCGCCAATGCCGTTCACGACGCCGTCGGCAAGCGGGTGCGACGGCTGCCGATCCGGATCGAGGAAATACTCGGTCAATGAGACAACCCAGTGGCTGATTGGCGGGGCTACGCCACCTCCGACATTCGGTAGTCGGGGTTTGCACTCTCAAAAGTGACTATCTTCAGCGGCTCGTCTGCCTCGATCTCGTTCGAGCCGGTGGCGCAGGTGGTCCAGATCAGGGTGACCAAGGAGGGCGTGAAGATCGACAAGGTCTCTGTCGCCGTTGGCACGGCGCAGCACGTTGGCGCGGTCCACCCCGGCGTCTTGTATCAGCACACGCCAACCGGGCCAGACCCAGAGGCTGCTGGCGTGGCTGAGGCGTCATTGCAGGCAATCAGGTCGTCGGTGCGCTCAGATGGCATGCGTCAGGTCTAGTTCGCGCATCGCGCCAGCGCATCGGTGGATCGCGCCAAGCAGGAAAGGGGATTTTGGCGCGTTTTGCTGTAAATTCGGCGCCATCTGCGAGTGCGCGCAGGCAGCGTCTTTGGAACAATGGCTTCATTGAACCGACAGAACAATTCGACCTGCCGACCTGCCATGGGGTTGCAGCGACCCACCAAGACGCACAAAGGAAAGCGAATGAATGAGCAGATCACGAAAAAGGCCCCGGTGATGACCGGTAATGCGACCGGAACCGAACGCGCCAAAACCAATCAGGGCAGCGATGCGCCCACCGCTGTTCTTATCGGGGCGACCGGAGGACTTGGCAACGCCCTTGCCAGACTCCTCGCGGCCGAGGGCTTCCGGATCGTGCTCGCGGCGCGAAGCGAGCAGGACGCCGCCGCGCTGACCGGCCGGAGCGACGGTTCGGCGATTTACCTGCGCGCCGATGTCACCGATCCGGCGAGCCTTGAGAAGCTCGCGGCGGCGGCTTTCGATCACCTCGGCCGGATCGATGCGGTGGTGAACCTCGCGGGGATCTCGCCGCGCAAGCCCATTGAGGACTACACGACGGCCGATGTCGACGCGCTGATGGCGATCAACGTGAAAGGGCCGATCTTCGTGACTCAGGCATTTCTGCCGAGGTTGCTGAAGCAAGCCGGTGGCGGAGTGGTAGTCCACCTCGGCGGCGCTATGGACGGCCGCGTGGCGCTGCCGTTCATGAGTGCCTATGCGGCGACCCGAGGTGCGCTGGCAAGCTACGTTCAAGGCGTTAACCGCGAGTTGGCCGGGACCGACGTGGTGCTCTCCTTCTTCGGGCCTGCACCCTCCAACACCGAGTCGGAGTCCCCATTTTTCGACATGTGGAAAAAGATGGGCGTCGACCTATGCGAGCCTGATGAGGTCGCGCGGGATATCCTTGCCACCATCCGCCAGCGCCGTCGGGAGCACGTTATGGGCGGCGCACTGCTCAAGATGATGACACTCATGAACGCCATCTCTCCATCCGCTGCTGATGCGATTGGTCTGCGGAAATTTGGGAAACTCATCAAGCAATACAGTCCACGTTGATAAGGGTGCTTCGAGCTTGTCTCCGGGGCAGGCGGAAGGCTACGCTTCTTATTCTGCCTCTTGCAACATGGCTTACAGAATGTACTGCGGGTTCGCAAACCGAGACTGTTGTTTACCGACAAAGTCTATGACGGCAGACTTTCTGCGCGAAGCACTCGTGACCTAATAAATTAGGCGAGTGATTAACTGGTAAGCCCCGCCTGTGATTTACGAGCTTACGAGGATCGGATTCGCTCGACCGCATCGATCCGATGTTCAGCCGCCTCAAGCAGTTCCGCCACGTTAGAGCCGATACGACAAGGCCCGAAAATCATTTCCGGCATTCCACGCTCTGGCCGCAGCCAACATGTGGCTCCTATACAACTACAAGAGCCAAATGCTTAAACAGGCGGGAATCTCTCATACGACCAGTAACTCAATAGCTGACAAGCGAATAGGCTCCAAAGTAAACGAACAATTTTTCCAGCCCTATACTTTCAACAACGGGGCGACGGTAAAAAATCGGCTCTTCATGGCGCCGATGACCAATGGGCAAAGTAATACCGACGGACGCTTTAGCGAAGATGAATTGAACTGGTTAGCGATGCGCGCCCAAGGTGGATTCGGCGCGGTAATCACGGCCGGAGCTGCGCCCTACGAAGACGACCTTTTCATAGAAGGGCAGATCGGAACGTTCTCAGATACTCATGAAGATGGACTCCGCCGCTTTGCCGAAATGGTTAAGCGCGAGCAGGCGCTGTCGATTGTTCAGCTCATGCCCTCCGGAATGCGAGCAAAGGCCAAACTGAATAGAGGCAAACGGCCAGCGGGTCCAAGTGTCGTTCAACTTCCGATTCCTGATTTCGAGCAGCCTCGGGAGTTGAGCGAAGAACAAATCCACGCCATCCTTGATGCTTTCGTGGATAGCGCGCGGCGAGTGCATCAGACTGGCGCCTCTGGAATCGAGCTACACGGTGCCAACGGCTACCTCTTTACCCAGTTCTTTAGTTTGACCACGAACCTGCGAAAAGATAAATGGGGAGGCTCGCTGAAAAATCGCGCACGATTTCTCCTCGAAGCCATGCGGAGAATCCGGGCCGACTTACCCAGCGACTTAACCATCGGAGTCAAGATCCTCGCCGAAGACTGGAGCAACGGGCGGGGTTTCGACATTGACGAAGGCTTGGAAATGATCCAGATGATGAACGATGTGGGTTTTACTTACCTGAATCTCTCGGCCATGAACGCAAAGGAAGTATCCTGGAAGTATCCCAATCAAAAGCAAACAAATCTCTCGCGGGTTAGGAACGTTTTAAGGAGCGACATTCCCGTGGTGGCAAGTGGATCGTTGTTGACGCCACAAGACGTTCAAGTTGTGCTCAACGATGGTGCCGATATAGTTGCTTTGGGCCGCGCAGCAATATTAGCTCCGGACTGGCCTAAAAGGGCTGCTCGTCCCGATTTCGAAATTAAAAATTTTCCGCTCACGATTGAGGAACTCAATGAACTCGGAGTGTCACCGAAGTTTTTGCACGCACTCCGAGATGGCCTATCCATGTGGAAATTCATTAAGGAAGATTAGAAAGATAACTCCATGAATATAGATCAAAGTAAATCGCGAGCATTGGTTATAGGTTCCAGCGGGCAAGTAGGCAAAAAAGTCGTTTCCTACCTAGAAGGCAATCCTGACATTAGCGTTAGGATTACTTCCCGCAGGCTTGAGGAGGTTCACCGGTTAAGTGGCGAGGGAAATGACATTGTTCACCTTGATCTGGACGATCCCCGGACTTTCGGAGCCGCGCTGGCCGGCGTGGATCGAATTTTCCTTTTAACCGGCTATACCGTAGCCATGCTTGCGCAGAGCAAGACGCTGGTAGACGCCGCCAGTAAAGCCGGTGTTAGGCATATCGTGCACCTGGGTGTGTTTGGGGAGTGGGATTGCACGAGCCCAGCCTTTGCCTGGCACCAGTTGGTTGAGGCCTATATTAAAACCAGCGGAATTTCTTGGACCTTCCTTCATCCCAATATGTTTATGGAAAACATTCTTACCCTTTGCCTAAAGGGAGACACCCTGACCACTTACTGGAACGAAAACCGAACGGGCTGGGTGGCTGCGGCGGATGTCGCCTTGGTTGCTGCTACCGCGCTTCGGGAGGGGCCAGCGAAACACGCAGGAAAAGAGTATTGGTTAAGTAGCGATGTTGCCACAGGCCCTGAGCTCGCCAGACTGCTAAGCGAAACCCTAGGAAAAGAGATTACTGCTAACACCCTTGGTCCCGCAGAATTTCAGGCCATTTTCACATCAGCAAGTATCCCGGTGGAGTCGTGGTATGCGGATGGCGGCGTCGAGGTCATGCGACAGGTGGTGGATGGGCGGATGGGATATGTCGGAAGCGTTCGGGATGATGTTCCGCATGTTACTGGACAGTACGCCGTAACACTTAAGCAATGGATTCTTGAGCGTCGGCAGGAGCTAATTTCGAGCGCCGGTCACTAGCGCCTGCCAGCTCAAACTGGAACGCCTGCTTCCAGACCCCTGATGGCACGCGATAGTGGCGATTGTTCTATGGGCAGGTTTTCTGCCGCGCTTATTTCGGGAATGCCTGCTCAATCCAATTTTCCCAACCCCCCAAGTTCCACCAATGCATCGACAATATGTCTCACCTTCGGCCTCAAATGAGCCACCTTGGGCCATACCGCGTACACGTCGATAAGATCCGCCGTGTACTCCTCCAGCACTGTTGACAGTCGACCTGACTGAATGTGGCGCCGAAGCAGTGAAAGAGGCATTTGACACAGTCCAAGGCCAGCAAGCGTGGCCTCGACCATGGCGTCCCCATCGCCAATCTGATGTGTCGGTGGTGGATTCAACCGTTGGGTAAGCCCTTCGCTGCTGACCCGCCATGAAAGTGGTTGGCCACGCCTGTATCCCACGATTCCGTGGTGATGCTGCACATCGTCCAGCGTTCGCGGCGTGCCATGCTGCGTCAGATAGTCGGGAGACGCGCAAATGACCCATCGCTGACTTGTCAATCGACGCGCGATCAGGTCTGTGGAATCTTTCGGTTCGCCAAAACGGATGGCGAGATCCACGCCTTCCTCAATGGGGTCGATCAAGTGGTCCGTGAATGTCAGCGTGAATTGAAGCTCTGGGTAGGTTTTTCCCATCTCCAAAAGGATGGGCAGCATCACTTGACGACCGAATGCCACGGGCATGTCGATACGCAAGCGGCCTGATGGCTGATGCAGGCGGGAACTGAGTGCGGTCTCCGCCGTAGCGATTTCATTCAGCGCCAACGAGCAGGCCGCGAAATAAGCCTCCCCGTCCGCAGACAAGGTGAGCTTGCGGGTGGTCCTATGAAACAGCTTGACCCCAAGACGGTCTTCAAGCCGTGCTATCGATTTGCCAACGGCAGATTTGGAAATGCCAAGCAGTTCAGCGGCTTCGGTAAAGCTGTGCGACCTCGCCGCAACCACGAAGGTTGCAATGCCGCTCAATGGTTCGACGGGGAGCATGCTGCCTCCAAATGTAGACATGCACTCTACATAGAGAATATTTTCAGGTGTTTATCGCAAACAAATTCTACCTTAGCATCGTGCACTGGTCATGGCTTGGCTGATGCAAACGCTTGAAGTAAACGAGTGTGCGCAGCAGCGCACACCGCCAACTTTCCTCGTTTTTTAAAAGGAGCAGATCCATGCCTCTTGCAATATGGGCATTGGCAATCGGTGCGTTTGGAATCGGCACCACCGAATTCGTGATTGCAGGCTTGCTTCCGCAGGTGGCTGCCGAGTTCAGTGTCACGATCCCCCAAGCTGGGCACATGGCCACGGCTTACGCGTTGGGGGTGTTCTTTGGCGCCCCGCTGCTGATCGTGATGGGCGGCCAAGTTCCGCGCAAGCAAATGATGGTTGGCCTGATGCTGCTGTTCATCGTGGGCAATCTGCTCACAGCGATTGCGCCGAACTATGCGCTGGCCCTGGCGGGACGCGTCGTGACATCGCTGACCCATGGTGCCTTCATTGGCATCGGCTCCATCCTGGCAGCCGAACTTGTCGCGCCCAACAAGCGCGTCAGCGCTATCGCGTTCATGTTCTCGGGCATGGCGCTCGCAACGCTGATCGGTGTGCCAGCTGGCACATGGTTGAGCCAGTTCATCTCTTGGCGTGCCACGTTCTACGCGATCACGGCCATTGGGGTGTTCGCGCTGCTGGCGGTCGTTTGGTGGATTCCAGCCACCAAGGGAGGCGAAGACGCGCACGTTCGCCAGGAATTGGCCGCGTTCAAGAACAGTCGTGTCCTGCTGGCGATGGGTATCACCATCCTCGGCCCAGCCTCGTTCTTCACTTCGATCACCTACATCGCGCCGATGATGACGGAATTGGCCGGTTTCTCCGAAGGTGCGATCGTCTGGTTGATGATGGCATTCGGCATCGGGCTGTTCCTGGGTAACGCCCTCGGCGGGCGCTATGCGGACCGGGCGCTGATGCCCTTGCTCTATATCACATTGCTGGCGCAAGCACTGGTTCTGTTCGTCTTCGCATTCGCGGCGCACAACCAATGGCTGTCGATCCTGTGCATTGTCCTGATGTCTGGATTTGGGTTTGCCACGGTCTCACCTATCCAAAAATTGGTGCTGGACAAGGCGAAGGCCGCAGGCGCGCCCACGCTGGCTGCCGCCGTGAACATCGGCCTGTTCAACCTGGGCAATGCCATCGGTGCGTGGGTCGGTGGCGGCGTCATCGACGCGGGCCTCGGTCTGGAAGCTCCGAACTGGGCGGGCGGCCTTCTGTCGCTGGGTGCACTCGCGCTGGCCATCATCTCGGGCACGTTGGATAAGCGTGAGGACCGTGCCAATCGACCGGCTAACAGCCATCCACACATTGTCTGACGCTATTGCGTCGATCGTGCCCCGCATATCTATCGCAACAATCAAGAGAAAACCTATGACGATCCTACAGAAATACGACCTCGCTGGCCGAGAGCTTGCGAACCGTTTTGTCATGGCGCCCATGACGCGGGCACGTCGGCCAGACTACATCGCGAACGAGGAAACGGCTACCTATTACCGTCAACGCGCAAGCGCTGGCCTGATCATCACCGAAGGCACGCCTGTCTCACCCGAAGCTCAGGGCTACATCAACGTGCCAGGAATCTGGACAGCCGAACAAACCGCCGGATGGAAGCTCGTTACCGATGGCGTGCACGAAGCCGGCGGCACGATATTCGCTCAGCTCTGGCATGTAGGGCGTATGTCGCATACGTCTCTGCAACCAGACCGCGGAGCGCCGGTCAGTTCGACCAACAAGCCCGTTCGCAACCCGAAGAGCATGGTGTTCACTTACAACGAAGACGGCACAACGGGTTTCGTCGAGCCGTCCATCCCACGTGCACTCGATACAGAAGAAGTGGCACGTGTAACTGCAGACTTCGCCCATGCTGCGCGCAACGCCGCTACCGCAGGCTTCGATGGTGTCGAGCTGCATGCCGCGAACGGCTACCTTTTCGAGCAGTTCTTGAACCCCATATTGAATGATCGAACCGATCACTACGGCGGCTCGGTCGAGAACCGCGCTCGGTTTACTCTCGAAACCGTTGACGCTCTGATCAAGGTGCTCGGTGCCGATCGCGTCGGCATCCGGCTCGCGCCGCACAATCAGCAGTTCGACATGCAGGACTATGACGGCGTCGAAGAAACCTACTTCTACTTAGCCGACCAGTTAGCAAAGCGAGGCGTCGCCTACATCCACCTCAACGACAATTGGGCTGCGGGCCGGTCTGTCGTCGATGATGAGCTACTGACCAAGTTCCGCCAGCGTTTTTCCGGCACCATCATCTTGGCTGGAGCAATGAGGTTTGAGCGGGCCGAGCGGCTTGTGGAGGCTGGCGTTATCGATCTCCCTGCCTTTGGACAACCGTTCATCGCCAATCCCGATCTGGTCGAACGGTATCGGGGCGGGCTCCCGCTCGCAGAGCCGGAGCGTGCCACCTACTATGGCGGCGGAAACGAAGGCTACATCGATTATCCCCATGCTGCGGCTGGATGAGTCCAGCTAAACCGGCCAATCAAGCACTGCACGCCATCTGCGCGCCCGCATAGCGGGCGTAATGTCGAGCGTCAGTCGAGCGGTGTAGAGAGGTCGCTTTTCTGCAAGGCATCTGCGTCGCCCTGGGAATCCACGCCTCGGCCCGCGGATTCCCAGGGGGGACGCGCCGATGCCGACGCGCTTGCTGCGTGGTGGTGGCTTCGCAGTCATGTCGGCCACGCCAGGAGTTCGTCGGTGAGCGCGGCAATCTCGCACGCAGCGGCGCTGTCGGGCGCGCTTTCGCGGGCGAGCCGGCCTGCGGCCACGCTGTCGGCGAAGACGATGCGTTGGTGGAACTCCGAGCCCAGAGCGGGCAGCGGCTGTTCGAGGGGGTGGCCGTCTGCAGCACGGTCTTGCTCCAGCCCGCGCTCGCCACCGACGAGCGCTTCTCGTCTAACTCCCGCCGCACGGCCAACCGCGATGAACTGCCTGCGCTGATTCTGCAGGCGTTCGCCGCCCTAAAGGCAGCGCAGGTGGTGCAGCGGCTTGACGCTGCACAAATAGCCAACGCGCGCCTGAACGATATGCACGACGTGTGGGTCCATCCGCAATTAGCTGCGCGGGGTTGCTGTAATAAGGTGGCAACGCCCAATGGCACCAGTCCGGCGTTGCTGCCATCCGGCCGCACCAGGCCTGGTCGCCGCGTATGGATGGCGTGCCGAGTCCTGGCCAGCACACCGACGCCATCCTGCAGGAGTTCGGCTGGTCCATCGATGAGATCGCACGGATGCGGACGGAAGGTGCGAACTGATGGCGGACACCACAGGCCCGCTGGCAGACGCGCGCAGCTTGCTATTCGTACCGGGCAACCGACCCGAACGCTTCGACAAGGCGGCGCACAGCGGCGCCGATGCCGTTGTGCTCGACCTCGAAGACGCGGTGGCGCCCGCAGACAAAGCGGTGGAACGTGCGGACATCGAGGCGGCGTGGTCGGGATTGCAGGGCGCCAGCTTGCCGTTGGTGATCCGCATTAACACGGTCGATCAACCCTTGGGTGCGGACGACTTGCAGTGGCTGGCCACTTTGTCGAGGCCTTCCGCCGTGATGATGCCCAAGGTTGAGTCAGTGGCCGCCCTGGCGCGCGTGTGAGCACAACTCCTAAACGTACCCATCGTCCCGCTAATCGAACGTGTAATTGGCTGGGATGTCCTGCCGCAGATCGCGACTTGCGAAGGCGTGCTTGGTCTGGTTATTGGCCATATCGACTTCATGGCCGATACCGGCTTGCAATCCAGCGACGACGAGGCCGAGCTGGCGCCACTGCATATCGGAACCATACGTTGGAATGCGTCAAAGCCCGCTGCTCTACGCCCTGCTTTCCTGCCGCCCCACTCGATCATCAACAGGTCACGCAGACCCGCATGGTTAAAGGGATCGGCTGTGATCGGCATGGGTCTCTACCGTCGCTTTTACCGTCAAAAGCGCAGATCTTTTGCTGGCGCGGGAGATGGAACGATTCACGGAGCGGCAACTGTTTCGACCTCATTGTCAACCGAACTCAGCATAGCTGAATCCTGCGCTGTGCGTTAGCGAAGCCGCGAGCTTCTTGTGCATTGGCCTGATTTTTACTTCGACTTGGCATTAGCGGATTTACGCCCCCGCGATGCCGTCTTGGCCGGCACGGTTTGTCCGTACTCGCTCCACCAGGCCGTCAGCGCCTCCATCGTTGGACCGAGTCCACGAGCCTTCTGCGTGATCTCGTATTCCACACGCGGCGGCACCTCCGCAAACACAGTGCGCTCCACCAAGCCATCAGTCTCCAGTTCACGTAGTTGAGCCGTCAGCATGTGCTGAGTGATGCCAGGAATTGCCTTGCGAAGTTCGCCAAAGCGGTAAATGCGCTGGTTGAGCAACCACATGATCTCCAGCTTCCATTTGCCTGAAAGCAGCCCGAACGCTCTCCGCATCTCCTCGTGCATGTTGATGCCATCAACTTCATTAGTCATATTTTCCATACTAACCACCATTTTTTCATCCTGCTTGTCAAGATCAATCTTAGACGACATCCTCTCTGCATGTCGAATCATCAATGCTAAGAAGGAAATTCCGTGGCTATCGCATCTATCTATTGGATCAGCACCGCACTGCTGTCGTTGCTCTACTTCGTTTCCGCATCCATGTACATCGCCAAAGGCGACTTTGTACGAAAAGCGCTGGGTGACTTAGGTTACACAGCGCCGCTTTTGGTGCCTTTCATGATCATCGTGAAGTTGCTAGGCCCTGTCGCAATCCTCTGGCACTTCAACGTAGCGCTTAGCGATCTCGCCTATGCCGGCATCTTCTATCACCTCCTCCTATCGGGGATGGCCCACCTCGGTGTCCACAAGCCGAAAGGCGCAATACCGGCTGCTTTGGGCCTCATCTTCTTGGTGGCGTCCTTCGCAACACAAAACGCTGCGCGCGAACTTCAATCCCCTTACGCACCGACCGCAGCAGTAGTGCAAGCCATCTTCTAATCAGTGGAGCTCCAAATGAATCGACTCAATGAAAAAGTTGCTCTCGTCATGGGTGCAGGCCGCGGCATCGGCCGTGCCACCGCCAAGCTATTCGCAAGCGAAGGGGCCAAAGTCGCTGTCCTCTCCCGGACTCAGACGCAGATCGACGCTGTGGTGTCAGAAATCGCAGCTGCTGGCGGTACAGCAATCGGAATTCGCTGCGACATCAGTGAAGCCGAGCAGATTCTGTCCGCTGTAGACAAGGTAGTCACAACGTGGGGCGCTATCGACATCCTTGTTAACAACGCGCTCGACTCGTCCGTCGTGTTCTCAACTGTTGGGCTGCTGCCGGTTTCGATGACACCTTGTTAAGGTGGCAGATGAAACCGGGAGAGGTTCATGGAGAGAGTCAGAAGGACGTTCAGCCGAGAGTTCAAGCTCGAAGCGGTCAAGCTGGTCACTGAGCGCGGGGTGACCGTGGCGCAAGCGGCCAAAGATTTGGACCTGCACGAGAACGTGCTGCGCAAGTGGGTGCGAGAACAGCGCGCAGCGCCGCAGGATGCGTTTCCAGGTCAGGGCAAGCAGACGGCGCAGGACCAGGAGATAGCCCAGCTACGCAAGGAAGTGGCCAAGCTCAAGATGGAGCGCGACATCCTGAAAAAAGCTGCGGCCTACTTCGCGAGGGAGTCGATATGAGATTCGGCTTCATGGCGAAGCACCGAGGGGCGTGGCCGGTCAACGTGATGTGCGAGGCGCTCGGTGTCTCGCGGGGTGGCTTCTATGCCTGGCTGAGCAGACCCAGAAGCCGGCGCAGCCTTGACGATGAAGTGTTGGGCAAACATGTGCAGCAGAGCTTCGTTCGCAGCGACCGCACCTACGGCGCCAGGCGCGTATGGCGCGATGTGCTGGAGCAAGGCCAGGCCTGTGGGCTGCACCGCATCGAGCGGCTGATGCGTGAGCAGGCGTTGCGGGCGCGACCTCGCAGGCGTGGTCTACCCAAGGACAAAGGCGAGCGCAGTGCCGTGGCCGAGAACGTGTTGAACCGGCAATTCCAGGCCGACGCGCCCAACCAGAAGTGGGTGGCTGACTTCACCTATATCTGGACGGCCGAGGGCTGGCTCTATGTGGCTGCCGTGCTTGACCTGTACTCGCGCCGCATCGTGGGTTGGTCGATGCAGGACGGCATGACCTCGCAGCTGGTGGTGGACGCATTGATGATGGCCGTATGGCGCCGGGGCAAGCCGGTCGCCTTGCTGCATCACTCCGACCAGGGCAGCCAATACACCAGCGTACAGTTCCAACAGCTGCTGCGGGAACAGGGCATCACATGCAGCATGAGCCGGGCAGGCGAGGTATGGGACAACTCGGCGATGGAGAGCTTCTTCAGTTCAATGAAGACCGAGCGGACGGCCCGCAAGGTGTACCGAAGTCGCGAGCAGGCAAGGGCCGATGTCTTCGATTACATCGAGCGCTTCTACAACCCGACGCGCAGGCATTCGACACTGGGCTACATCAGTCCCGTACAGTTCGAGCAAGCTCGAGAAGCTTAGGTTGGTGTCAATGCAACCGGCAGCAGCCCAGCTCTCGAGTCCAAGGCTCCGGGCTGCGAACAAAGTGGTTCCCCGACCACAAAAAGGGTCTAGAACAACCGGCTTATCCTTCCTGTGTTTCTTCAGCACCCGCAACGGGTACTCAAGCGGAAACATCGTAAAGTACGGGCAGATTGCGTTCAGCGCGTAGTTCGGGTTGTAGGCAAGGGAGCGCATTGGTGAAGTCGAAGTTACCTTGAGTGTAGTCGCTTGCCTTCGTTAGCCAGACCGGACCTACGCGACTACGCGCACCGGCTGGCGGCCAACCCTGCCAAGCAAATGAGTGAGAGAGGCAGTGTTGGCACACCAGTTGCACAGCGGCCGCTTCCTTTGACAACAGAATTGGCCGAATCAGCGCTGCCCGACTGCAACTAGCCTCAAGCTGTCGGATAGCAGCCGCCCATCAGGGCCGTGCTCCTTCTGTACGCCCATCCACGCTCCTGTGAGTTCTCGCGGTAGCCAATAAAAGCCACCATACCTTCATGCGGTGGCAAGCCATGCGCCGCGGAACAAGCACGGAGTTCAAAATGGAAAACAACCTGTCAGAAAAAAGCGGCCGAGACAACGGCGCCGAGATGCGCCAGCAGCCCGCATCACTCCCCCTGCCCGGCTCGACCGCCTACGGCAATCTCCCGCAGTTCCCGAAGCGCGGCGCTCTGCCATTTCGACGCACCATTCGCCGCAACGAGTTGCGGCAGATCGTCCCCTTAGCCGAAACGACGATCTACGAAATGGAGCGCCGCGGTGAGTTTCCAAGACGTTTCAATCTGACGCCGCGCTGCGTGGTGTGGGACCTGGCCGAAGTGGAGGCTTGGATCGACGAACGCAAGCAAGCCCCTCGCGCAGGCGCCACCAAGCCGGATGTCCATCTGCGAAAAACCCGCCCTGTTCGGGCGGGTTCCGGTCAGGGGTAAGGCTGACGACAGCCTCATCCAACAAGAGCTTCCAGTTCCTTGAAAGCCGCGCTCGATAGCCGCCGCCCTTCCTTGGCCACATTGACCTGCAGGGCCGCGCGCGCCACTTCCAGAACGTCCAAGGCCAGCGAGTAGCTACCCTTAGCCTGCAGCCAGGCCAGCACATCTGCCAAGTGCCAAATCGACGCACTGCCCTCATGCACCGGCGTCGGGAAGCTGCCCGGATGGGCCAGCATCAGCTTGCGCATGTTCTGCCGCGACACGCCCACGATGTCGGCCACATCGGTCAGCCCGACCAGATCCGGTGCGACCTCGATCAGACTGGCCGACGGTACGGCACGCCGTACGTCAGCCAGTGCGCTGCGCACAGCCTCGTCCGCACTGCCCGCCTCGCGGGTGAACTCCAGTGCGAGCCGCCCCGGCTGCCCGATGCCGACCAGGGCATCTTCGCAGCCGGCCTCGCCCAGGCGCTCGACCAGCGCATCCGGTTCACGGTCGTTGTCGGCGAGTTGGTACTTCAAGGTGAAGGTGTATTCCATCGTGCTACTCCTCAGCATCGTCGTCGGCCTCCTGCTGCTTGCGGTGAGTGGTGCAGTTGTCCACGACGCGTCGCAAAGCACGCGCGTGGTTGCTAGGGTTCTTCGGCGTGCTCCACACGCTGGTGATACAGAACTCTCCACAGCGACATTCCGCGTCGTTGTACGGGCAGTAGATCCGCCCCCAGGCATGGCTGCCACCTACTTCCACGCGCCAGCCCTGCCCTTCTGCGTGCTTGAGCGCTTCCTCGACCTCTTTCTTCGGATGAGAGGAACGTGCCATCAACAGTCTCCAGTATAGGAAGAATCGGCAAGGTTGTCAAGTGACAACCTTGCCGCTACATCAGGCCATCGCGCTCAATACCGGGACAACCACGTTGTCCGGCATCAGCTTCGGCACGTAGGTCTGTCCGTCGATCCAGGCATCGACCATGTTGGCCCACTCCTGCAGCATGTGGCGCCGCTGCTCGGCGTACTCGGCCTTGTTGTAGATCGAGCGCGAGGAGCGCCCTTCCTCGTGCGCAAGGCATTTCTCGATCCAGTCGCGGTTGAAGCCGATCTCGTTGAGCAGCGTCGAGCCCGTGCGGCGCAGATCGTGGACGGTGAACGGCTCCAGCGGCAGGCCTGCAGCCTTCGCCCGCTGCGCCACGATCTGCGTAACCCGGTTGAGGGTCGCATGGGACATGCTCCGGTCGGAGTCGTAGCGCGACGGCAGCACGAACTTCGATCCGGCCGCACAGGTGTGCAGCGCCACCAGGATGTCCAGCGCCTGGCGCGACAGGTAGACCACATGCGGGTTGCGTCCCTTCATCCGCTGCTTCGGAACGGTCCAGGTCGCGCTCTCAAAATCAACCTCGTCCCAGGTGGCCTCGATCAACTCGCTCTTGCGCACCAGCGTCAGCAGGATCATGCGCAGTGCCAGCCGAATGGTGGGATAGGTGGCCACCGACTCCATCTGCCGTGACATCAGGCGGATCTCCAGCGGCGACAAGGCGCGGTCCTTGGGCACGAAGGTCGCGATCGACGCCGCGCCCACGTCGGCCGCCGGGTTGTCCACTTTCTCACCATGCAGGATGGCGAAGGCATAGACCTGCTTCACGATGTCGCGGACATGCACCGCCGTGGCCGGGGCGCCCCGCCCCTTCACCTTGCCGCACAAGGCGCGCAAATCATCGGCGGTGATTTCGTTGAGCAGGCGGTTCTGGAAAGCCGGCAGGATGTCCCGATCGACGATGCTCTTGCGCATCGCTCGCGTGCTGTCGGCCATCCTGGCGCCGGCCAGCCATTGGGCGGTCATATCGCCAAAGTTCTTGGCGGCGGTCAGGCGGCGCTTCTCGCGCTGCTTCTCGTGCGCCGGGGACTTGCCCTGGGCGACGGCCTTCTTGGCGTCCAGCAGCTTCTCACGGGCCATGGCCAGCGAAATACCGGACAGGCCATACCGGCCAATGGTCAGTGTCTCCCGCCGGCCGTTGAGACGGTAATCGAAGCGGAAAGTGACGGTACCGGTGGGCGATACCGTCACGTACATGCCGTCACGGTCGGAAGCCTTGTAAGTCTTGGACTTAGGCTTGAAATTGCGCAGTGCGGTGTCGGTAAGACATCGAGGTTTTTACTCCTGTTCATGACGGCTTTTACCGTCAGGGGTCAGGAGACCTGCTGATGCCTGGAAAGCCGCATGAAACAAGCTTTCCGGAGGAGCGTTTTACCGTCAAAGACCGTTTTGGTCTCGACAGTAAACAAGGAGGTCTTAATCCGGCCTCCGGTTCGTACCGTCACCGCTACCGTCAATCCGTTGCGCTACCCGGCGATAGTCACCGATAGCTGCCGTGACGTATTTACTTTTAAATCAACACGTTACGACGATTTTTCGATAGCTGGCGATAGTCCTCGAAGGACGTCAAATCACTCCCACTCAATCGTCGCCGGCGGCTTGCTGCTCACGTCGTACGTCACGCGGTTGATGCCACGCACTTCGTTGATGATGCGGCCCGAGACCTTCTTGAGCAGCGCATACGGCAGCTCGGCCCAGTCGGCGGTCATGAAATCGCTGGTCTGCACGGCACGCAGGGCCACGACGTAGTCATAGGTGCGGCCATCGCCCATCACGCCCACGCTCTTCACCGGCAAGAAAACGGTGAAGGCCTGGCTGGTCAGTTCGTACCAGGTCTTGCCGCTGACTTCGTCCTTGAAGTTGCGCAGTTCCTCGATGAAGATTGCATCGGCTTCGCGCAGCAGATCGGCATATTCCTTCTTGACCTCGCCCAGAATGCGCACGCCCAGGCCGGGGCCGGGGAACGGGTGGCGATACACCATGTCGGGCGGCAGGCCCAGGGCCACGCCCAGTTCGCGCACTTCGTCCTTGAACAGCTCGCGCAGCGGCTCGAGCAGCTTCAGGCCCAGTTGCTCGGGCAAGCCACCCACGTTGTGGTGGCTCTTGATGGTGACGGCCTTCTTGCTCTTGGCGCCGCCCGATTCGATCACGTCCGGGTAGATCGTGCCCTGGGCCAGGAAGGTCGCACCCTTGTGGCCCTGGCCGCTGGCCACCAGCTTGGCCGCCTCGGCCTTGAACACTTCCACGAACTCGCGGCCGATGATCTTGCGTTTGGCTTCCGGATCGTTCTCGCCCACCAGCTTGCCCAGAAACTGCTCGGCGGCGTCCACATGCACCACACGTGCATGCAGCTTGCCGGCAAACATCTCCATGACCATCTTGCCTTCGTCCTTGCGCAGCAGGCCGTGGTCCACAAACACGCAGGTCAGCTGATCGCCGATGGCGCGGTGGATGAGCGCTGCCGCAACCGACGAATCCACGCCGCCCGACAGGCCGAGGATGACTTCCTCGTCGCCCACTTGCTCGCGGATGGAAGCGACGGCTTCCTCGATGTAGTCGCCCATGATCCAGTCGGGCTGCACGCCGCAGATGCCCAGCACGAAGCGCTCGAGCAACGCCTTGCCCTGCACCGTGTGCGTGACTTCGGGGTGGAACTGCACGGCATAGAAACCGCGTGCCTCGTCGGCCATGCCGGCAATGGGGCAGCTCGGCGTGCTGGCCATGAGCTTGAAGCCCGGCGGCAGTTCGGTGACCTTGTCGCCATGGCTCATCCACACGCGCAGCATGCCGTGGCCTTCGGCGGTGGTGAAGTCGGCGATGTCCTTGAGCAGCGGGGTGTGGTTGTGCGCCCGCACTTCGGCATAACCGAACTCGCGCTTGTGGCCGCCCTCGACCTTGCCGCCGAGTTGCTGCGCCATGGTCTGCATGCCGTAGCAGATGCCCAGCACGGGCACGCCCAGATCGAACACGGCCTGGGGAGCCTTGTCGGTGGTGTCTTCATACACGCTGGCATGGCTGCCGGACAGGATGACACCCTTCAGGTTGCCGTCGGCCGCATACTCGCGCACCCAGTCGCTGGTCACGTCGCAGGGATGGACTTCGCAGAACACATGCGCTTCGCGCACGCGGCGGGCGATCAGTTGGGTGACTTGTGAACCGAAGTCCAGGATGAGTATTTTTTGATGGGACATGGTGGGAGTCCAGGGACAGAAGACAAGACAAAAAACGGCGGCGGCAGTCGGACGTCAATCCGCACCGATCGGCGACTGGGCACGGGGCCCGGCGCCTTCGGCCCGCCGGCCGCGTTGCCTCACAAACAGAATCGCCAACACGCTGGCGGCGGCCAGCAGCAAGGCGCAGAAATAAAACGGGGTGCCGATGCGCCAGTCGCCCTGCGGCAAATGCGACACCATCACCAGCAGAGGCGCGGCGATCATCGGCGCCAGCACCGTGCTCAGGCTGTTGATGCCCGAAACCGCACCCATGGTGCGCCCCTGGGTACGGGAATCGGCGGCATTCGAGATCATGCTCTGCACCGCCGCCGTCACGCCGAACCCCAGCACATTGCAGGCGATGATCACATACATCATCCACCCCTGCGTCGCCAGGCCCCAGAGCAGGTAGGCCACGGTCGAGGACATCAGCCCCCACACCGCCACCCGCTCGGCACCCAGACGGCGCAGCATCCAGCCCAGCAGGCCGCCCTGCACCACGGCAGAGGTCAAGCCCACGGCAAACATCGACCAGCCGTTCTGCAACGGCCCCCAGCCGAACTTGAACTGCGTGTACAGCACCCAGGTGGTATGCAGCGTGAACTGGGCCAGCGAGGCCAGCATCACCACCGCCACCAGCGGGCGGACGCCTTCGAGCGCGCCCAGCGCCTTCAGCGAAGCGACCGGATTGGCGGCACGCCAGTTCCAGGGCTGACGGCGCTCCAGCGGCAGCGACTCGGGCAGCACAAAAAAGCCGTAGACGAGATTGGCGAATGCCAGCGTTCCCGCCACATAGAAGGGCAACCGGAGATCGATGGCACCGAGAATGCCGCCCATCACCGGACCCAGGATGAAACCCAGTCCGAACATCGCACCCAGCAGGCCGAAACGGCGTGCACGCTGCTCGGGCGGCGTGATATCGGCCACATAGGCCTGTGCCACCGATGCATTGGCCTGCATGAAACCGGCCGCCAGGCGCACCACGATCAGCATGCCCAGGCTCGTCGACAGCGCCGTGCCGAAAAAGCTCAGCATCAGGCCGCAGAACCCGATGAGCAGCACCGAACGGCGGCCATACCGGTCGGACAGCGTTCCAAGCACCGGCGCACCAAAGAAGTTGGCCACGCCGTACAGCAGGGTCAGCAGCCCGTACCAGTAGGCCTGGTCGTTCTGCGAGCCGGTGAAGCTGCCGACCAGAGGAGCCATCACCGGCACGATCAGGCCGATCGACACCATGTCGATCAGCACCGCGATCATGATGAACGGCATGGCGGCCTGCCGGCCCTGGGGGGCCGGCGCCGCACCGTCGGCGGCGTGCGGCCGGGCAGACGCCCGTGCGCCAGCGGAGGAAACCTCCGACTCGGGCGCGACGGGATCAGTCCGCACGGTAGTTGGGCGCTTCCTTGGTGATCTGCACGTCGTGGACATGCGACTCGCGGATGCCCGCGGCCGTGATCTGCACGAACGCAGCCTGATCCTGCATCTCTTCGATGGTGCCGCAACCGCAGTAGCCCATGGAAGCCCGCAGGCCGCCGGCCATCTGGAAGATGATGGCCAGGACCGAGCCCTTGTAAGGCACACGGCCTTCGATGCCTTCGGGCACCAGCTTGTCGGCGTTCGGGTTGCCGGTGGTGGCTTCCTGGAAGTAGCGGTCGGCACTGCCTTGCTGCATGGCGCCGATGCTGCCCATGCCGCGATAGCTCTTGTAGCTGCGGCCTTGGAACAGGATCACTTCGCCTGGGGCTTCTTCGGTGCCGGCAAACATGCCGCCCATCATGACGGTCGATGCGCCCGCGGCGATGGCCTTCGAGATGTCGCCGCTGAAGCGGATGCCGCCGTCGCCGATGAGCGGCACGCCGGTGCCCTTCAGGGCCTGGGCCACGTTGTCGATGGCGGTGATCTGCGGCACGCCGACGCCTGCCACGATGCGGGTCGTGCAGATCGAGCCGGGGCCGATCCCGACCTTGACGCCGTCGGCACCGGCTTCGACCAGGGCCAGCGCGGCTTCACCGGTGGCGATGTTGCCGCCGATGACTTCGATCTGGGGGTAGTTCTGCTTGACCCAGCGCACGCGTTCGATCACGCCCTTGCTGTGGCCGTGGGCCGTGTCGACCACGATCGCATCGACACCGGCCTTGACCAGCAGTTCGACACGTTCTTCGGTACCGGCACCCACGCCCACCGCAGCGGCCACGCGCAGGCGGCCCGAGGCGTCACGCGCGGCGTTGGGGAAGCTGGTCTGCTTGGTGATGTCCTTGACGGTGATCAGGCCCTTGAGCTCGAAATCGTCATTGACGACCAGCAGGCGCTCGAGCTTGTGCTTGTTGAGCAGCGCCTTGGCTTCGGCCGGCGTGGTGCCGTCGCGCACGGTGATGAGTTTGCCGCGCGGCGTCATGATTTCGCTGACGGGCACGTCGTAGCGGGTCTCGAAACGCAGATCGCGGCCGGTGACGAGGCCGACGACCTTGCCGCCGTCGCACACCGGGAAACCCGAGATGCCCAGGCGATCGGACAGTTCCATCACCTCGCGCACCGTGAATGTGGGGGTGATCACGACGGGATCACGCAGCACGCCGGATTCGTAACGCTTGACGCGAGCGACCTGGGCCGCCTGTTCCTCGGCGGTGAGGTTCTTGTGGACCACGCCGATACCGCCCTCTTGCGCCATGGCGATGGCCAGGCGGGCTTCGGTCACTGTATCCATTGCGGCAGAGACCAAAGGCAGATTCAGGCGGATATTGCGTGTAAACTGGGTCGAGAGCGATGTGTCCTTGGGTAGCACCTGGGAGAACGCAGGGACCAGCAGTACATCGTCGAATGTGAGCGCTTTGCCAAGTAGGCGCATGAGAATCTCCAAAAGAAGGATTGTACATTTGTCATCCGGGCGACGCATCGGTGCGCGTGACAAAGTACGACTTCCCGTGGGTGCTTCGATACACCCACCCGCCCCTTTCCTTATGGCGGCGGCAACCGGGCACCGCCCGAATCCAGTGTGTCCGTTCTTCAGTAACCGGATTTAGATCCCGGCCTGCGCTGTGCAAACAGACCCGTGGCGCGGGCGCCTTGCCGGCTGAACCGCTCGCGGCGCGCCACCTTCGGGTCGACCCTTAGCGCCCGGTAGAACTCCAGACGATCGCCATCGCGCAGCACACGCGCCAAGGCCACGCGCTCGCCCCATACGCCCGCTTCCAGCCCGCCGTCGCGAATCTGTGCCACCACGTCTTCGCCCAGAACATCGGCCACGTCAGGCAAGGCCTGTTCGATGGACACCTCCGCGGCCAGATCGAGCTGCACCTCGAGAACCTGCCTCTGTGCACCGGCGTAGACCAGTTGCACGCGCATCAGCCGTAGACCTGCTCGGCGCGTTTCACGAACGCATCGACCATGCTGGTGGCGATCTTTTCGAAAACGGGCCCGACGACGGCGGCCAGCGCGAAGTTGGAGAAACCGTAATTGAGCTTGAGCTCGACCCGGCAAGCGGTCACCGACCCGGGCGCGCCGCCCCCACCCACGGGGTTGAAGGTCCACTCGCCGTGCAGATTCGAGAAAGGCCCCTTGACCAGGTTCATGATCAGCTTGCGCACCTCGCCCTCGGCGATGTGGGTGTTGCGGGTGGTGAAACTCTGGTGCAGGGCGCCCAGCTTCATGCCGACCTCGCCGGTGAGGCCGTCGGCATGCCGCTCCAGTACCTTGGCCTGGTCGCACCAGGGCAAGAACTCCGGGTAATGCTCGACATCGGCCACCAGATCGAACATTTGCTGCGGGCTATACCAAATGAGGACGGATTTGTTGACGCTTTTCATACAATGGCGGGCTTGCGTAAGGGCCGCAGTCGGCGCATCACGCGCCCGAATTCGACGTTGATTGCTGATCGCTTCCGTGGAAGCCGTTGTCGCAATTGTAAGTTTGCCCTTCACCCTCATCTCTACCGCATGGCCAAGAAACCCACCACACCCGCTCAGAAATCCAGCCGCATCGCAGAAAACAAAAAAGCCGCGTTCAACTACTTCTTCGAAGAGCGCCACGAAGCCGGCATGGTCCTCGAAGGCTGGGAAGTCAAGGCCTTGCGCGAGGGCAAGGTGCAGTTGACCGACGGCTACGTGGTCATCCGCGAAGGCGAGATGTTCGTCATCGGCTGCCAGATCAATCCGCTCAAGAGCGCGTCCTCCCACGTCAATCCGGACGCCGTTCGGACAAAAAAACTGCTGCTCAAGAAAGACGAGATCAAGCGCCTGACCGTCAAGGTCGAGCAGAAGGGCTACACGCTGGTGCCCATCAATCTGCATTGGGCCAATGGCCGCGTGAAATGCGAGATCGCCCTGGCCAAGGGCAAGGCCGAACACGACAAGCGCGACGTCATCAAGGACCGCGAAGGCAAACGCGAAGTCGAACGCGTCATGAAGAGCCGCAACCGCTGACGGCCCGGGCCCGCTCGCACCCGCAAGGGCACGCATCGCTGCGGCGATTGGCGCCTGGCGCCTGGCGGGCCGCCCGATCCCCGAGCGGGATCGAGGGCAGTCGTCCGGGCCCGGTGCCCGGACTCGCAGGGGCTGTACACCAGCCCCTTGTCGTCAGCCCTTGTAGTTGGCGACGCCGTCGGTGATTTCCTTGTGGGCGGCTTCGATGCCTTCCCAGCCCAACACCTTGACCCACTTGCCCGGCTCGAGATCCTTGTAGTGCTCGAAGAAGTGGCTGATCTGCTTGAGCTGGATCGGGTTGAGGTCTTCCAGCTTCTGGATGTGGTTGTACAGCGGCAGAATCTTTTCGGTGGGCACGGCCAGGACCTTGCCGTCGATGCCGCTTTCGTCTTCCATCTTCAGGATGCCGATGGCACGGGCGGGCACCACCACGCCGGGCGGCAGCGGGAACGGAGTCAGCACCAGCACGTCGACCGGGTCGCCGTCGCCGGCCAGGGTCTGCGGCACATAACCGTAGTTGGCGGGATAGGTCATGGCCGTTCCCAGGAAACGATCCACGAACACGGCACCGCTGTCCTTGTCGACTTCGTATTTGATCGGGTCGGAATGCGCCGAGATTTCGATGACGACGTTGAATTGCTCAGGCAGTTTCTTGCCCGCGGGGACATTGGAAAAAGACATGGGTGTTGCCCTGGATGAAGTGATAAAGCTAAAAAAACATCCTGCCACCGGAGGCTTGCGCCACTCTTGCAGGAGCGGCGTGTATTCTACGTGTCCAAGCATGCCGACAGGATCGGCAGGCGGCCTGAACGCTTTCGACCGACCGTGCGACCCGCTCGCTTGTATTTCCCGCCCATGAGCAGAACCCCGACCGTCGCCCCGCTTCCCTGGCTGCAGCCCGGCGAGGCCTTCCCTCCCCCTCGTCTGGCATGGGACGCGCACGCGCCCCTGCCGGGCCTGCTGGCCGCCGGCGGGCAGCTCGACAGCGCAACACTCGCCCTCGCCTACGGCCAAGGCATCTTTCCGTGGTTCAGCCCGGGCGATCCCATCCTGTGGTGGAGCCCCGATCCCCGCATGGTGTTGCGCACGGCCGACTTCCGGCTCCACCGCTCGCTGCGCAAGACCTTGGCCCGCTTCAGGGTGCAGCCCGGCTGCGAAATCCGCTTCGACTCGGCCTTCGATGCGGTGATCCGCGCCTGCGCCGGCATGGCCCGGGCGGGACAGAACGGCACCTGGATCGTGCCCGACATCGTCGAGGCCTACGGCGACCTGCATCGGGCCGGCCTGGCCCACAGCGTGGAATGCTGGATGGACGGGCAACTGGCCGGTGGCCTGTACCTGGTCAATATCGGGCAGGCGGTGTTCGGCGAATCGATGTTCGCGCGCCGCACCGATGCCTCCAAGATCGCGCTGGCCGCGCTGGTGGCCTTCGCGCGCGCACACGCGCTCGACTTCATCGACTGCCAGCAGAACACCCGGCATCTGGCCTCGCTGGGTGCCCGGGAAATGCCGCGTGACGATTTCCTGGCCCTGGTGCACGGCGCGACCGGCAAGGCCCCACCCACCTGGCGCTTCGACGCCGTATACTGGCAGCAACTGCACGCGTCCGACGACGCGGGCTGACCGCATGATGGCCCTGGCCACGGCGCCGCTGCCGGCCAGAGCCTTTTTTCCCCTGCCCGCAGATGACCCGCCTGACCGACCTGCCCCTCCAGGCTCTGCAGTTCTACGCGACCGCGGCCTATCCGTGCAGCTACCTGCCCGACCGCCAGGCGCGCTCGCAAGTGGCCACACCCAGCCATCTCATCAACAACGATGTGTATTCGGGGCTGGTCTCGCAGGGCTTTCGCCGCAGCGGCATGTTCACGTACCGTCCCCATTGCGACGGCTGCAGGGCCTGCCTGCCGCTGCGTGTCGTCGCCCACGAATTCCAGCCCACGCGCAGCCAGCGCCGGGCCGATGCGCGGCATGGCCAACTGACCACACGGGTCTTGCGGCTGGGCTTCGTGGCCGAACACTACCAGCTCTACCTGCGCTACCAGAACAACCGCCACGCGGGCGGCGGCATGGATCAGGACAGCATCGACCAGTACACCCAGTTCCTGCTGCAGAGCCGCGTCAACTCGCGCCTGGTCGAGTTCCGCGACCCCACCGAAGACGGCTCGCCCGGCACCCTGCGCATGGTCAGCATGCTGGACGTGCTCAGCGACGGCCTCTCGGCGGTCTATACCTTCTACGACACAGACGGCCAGAACAGCTACGGCACCTACAACGTGCTCTGGCAGATCGAACAGGCCAGACGCATGAATCTGCCCTATGTGTACCTCGGCTACTGGATCCAGGAGAGTCCGAAGATGCAGTACAAATCGCATTTTCTGCCCCACGAGATCCTGATAGACCAAAACTGGAAAAAGGTTGTGAAAAACGAGCGGTAAATGCTATGAATATTCAAGCATGCTCGATCGCTTGCCGCACAGGATATTTCATAGGATAAAATTCGGGCTCTTTCGCTCTGAGCCCTCACAATGAAAAAAACCGACAGGCCATTGCCCACCACGCCCGCCATCCAGGTGATCGAGCGCATGTTTGCGCTGATCAATGTGCTTGCCGACAGCGAGGAGCCCATCTCCCTCAAGGAGATCAGCGAAAAGACAGGCCTGCACCCGTCCACCACCCACCGTATCCTCAACGATCTGGCCATCGGCCGGTTTGTCGACCGTCCCGAAGCCGGAAGCTATCGTCTGGGCATGCGGCTTCTGGAACTGGGCAATTTCGTCAAGGCCAGGCTCAACGTACGCGACGCGGCTGTCGAGCCCATGCGCGAACTGCACCGCCACATCCAGCAGCCGGTCAATCTCAGCGTGCGCCAGGGCGACGAGATCGTCTACATCGAGCGCGCCTACAGCGAGCGCTCGGGCATGCAGGTGGTGCGAGCCATCGGCGCGCGCGCCCCGTTGCATCTCACCTCGGTCGGCAAACTGTTCCTCGCGGCAGACGAACCCCAGCGGGTGCGTGCCTACGCCAACCGCACCGGCCTGCCCGGCCAGACCCACAACAGCATCACCCAGTTCGCCACGCTCGAACGCGAGCTGTCGAAGGCACGCCAGTACGGCACGGCCCGCGACAACGAAGAACTCGAACTGGGGGTGCGCTGCATCGCAGCCGGCATTTACGACGACCAGCATCGTCTGATCGCCGGCCTGTCCATCTCGGCGCCGGCCGATCGGCTGGAAGAAAAATGGCTGGCTCAGCTCCAGCACACCGCAGAGACGATTTCACGCGCGCTCGGTCACGAATCGGGCGAAGCCGCCTGAGCCCTGCGGCGGCGGCGCGATATCGCTGTCGCGCCCGCCCGCCCGGGTATCGCCTCAACTGTCGTTCAGGCTGGCGCGAGCCGATTGCATCTGTCCGCCCCGGTGATCGATGCTGGCTTCGAGCCAATGGCGCACACGCTGCGCATCGGCCAGGCGGCTCAGGCCGGGGCCCGAATCCAGGAACACCATGATGACCTTGCGGCCCGCCACGCGGCTCTGCATCACCAGGCAATGCCCGGCTTCAGAGATGTAGCCGGTCTTCTGCAGACCGATGTCCCAGTTGCCGCCACGCACCAGGCGGTTGGAGTTGTTGTACTGCAGCGTCCGCGAGCCGATGTTGACTTCGTGGTCGGGCGTCACCGACATCGCACTGACCATGGGATCGCGGTAGGCGGCATTGACCAGGATGGCCAGATCGCGCGCACTCGAGCGGTTTTCGCTGGACAGACCCGTGGGCTCCACATAGTGGGTGTCCTTCATGCCCAGCATGACGGCACGCGCATTCATCATGGCGACAAAGCGGCGCAGGCCTTCGGGATGGGTGCGGGCCAGCGCATGGGCGGCACGGTTCTCGCTGCTCATGAGCGCGAGCTGCAGCATCTCGCCACGCGTCAGGCGTGTTCCCACGGGCAGGCGCGAGGAGGAATGCTTGAGCGTGTCGACATCGTCCTGCGTGATGGCCAGCACTTCGGTCAGATCGAGCCCGGCTTCGCTGACCAGCAGGCCGGTCATCAGCTTGGTGAGCGAGGCGATGGGCAGCACGGCCTGATCGTTCTTGCTGAACAGCACCTCGTGCGTGTCCTGATCGACGACCAGCGCGACGCTGGCCTTGAGGGCGAGCGGATCGTGGGCACCGTGCAGGCCGGCGGCCTGGCCCAGCGACAGGCTGGCGGCAGGCGCCACGGCAGCGGCAACCACCTTCTTGGCGATGCTGCCTTTGCTGGGCGGGTTCTTGCGTGCGACACGGGCAGACGAGGCGCCCTTCTTGGGTGCAGCCTTGGCGGTGGCCTTCTTGGCCGTCGACTTGCTGCGGCTGGCCGTCGCCTTGGGCTCGGCCTTCTTTTTGCTGGTGGCGACCGGCTTCTTGGTCTGTGCGGCGGCAGCCTGTGCGGTGTGCGACAGGCCGAACCCGAGACTCAGCACCAGGCCCGTCACGGCAAGGAAACGGGTCACACTCTTGCGGGTATCACGGCGAAGCATGGCAGGCGCTCCAGATTGGCGAAAAAAGCCGGCATGGGGACTGCCGGCGGGAAACAACAAAAAACCCTTTTACGGCAACGACTTAGCGCAAAACCATTGAATTGCGCAAGCATGCCTAAAACGTCAACTGAAGTGAAGTTTATATAAAGAAAAAAAACCGCGCAATATCAAAGACTTGCGCGGCTTTATTAAATATGAAAAAAAGTGTAGCAAATGGCGTAATTGCTGGATTGCATCCCTTTTTCTACTGTGGTTGGATACAGCCTTCAGGCCTTCGCCGGCAATTCGGCTTCAATCCTCGTGCAGTCCGCGCTCTTCCGGCTCGTCCGTCGACATGCTGATCAGGCTGGTGCGACGGCCCTTGAGCTTGAGCCAGAGATAGACGCCGTAGCCGCTGAAACCGTAGGCCATGAACACCATGAACAGCATGCTGGGCGGATCGATGTTGATGACGGCAATGGCCAGAGCGATCAGCACGATGACGACGAACGGCACGCTCTTCTTCATGTGCACGTCCTTGAAGCTGTAGAACGGCACGTTGGTCACCATCGTCAGGCCCGCATACAGCGTCAGCGCGAACACGATCCACTCGACGTCGGTGCCGGCGATGCCGCCCTCGTTCATGAGCCAGACAAAACCCATCACCAGCGCGGCTGCGGCAGGGCTGGGCAGGCCCTGGAAGAACCGCTTGTCGACCACGCCCGTGTTGACATTAAAACGCGCCAGGCGCAACGCAGCGCAGGCGCAGTACACGAAGGCGGCGATCCAGCCCCAGCGTCCCAGGTCCTTGAGCGCCCATTCGTAGGCGATCAACGCGGGCGCGGCACCGAAGCTCACCATGTCGGCCAGCGAATCCATCTGTTCGCCGAAAGCGCTCTGGGTATTGGTGAGGCGGGCCACCCGGCCGTCGAGGCTGTCGAGCACCATGGCGCAGAACACGCCGATGGTCGCCAGGTCGTAACGCATGTTCATGGCCATCACGACGGCGTAGAAGCCGCCGAACAGCGCCGCGAGCGTGAACAGATTGGGCAGGATATAGATGCCCTTGCGGCGCTTGGGGGTCTCGCGGACGGGTGTGTCTTGTGGATCGAGCATGGGCAGTTGAAGTAGGAACAGGAGGGGCCAAGACCGCCTTGCCGCCGGGTCTTGGAAGGTGCTGGCCGAAAGGATGAGTTTAAGTCAGAGCAAGGGGACCGAACGCCAGGACGAATTCCTCTTCTATCATTGCGTCACGCCCTCGATTGCCCGACATGCGGCTCCCAACATGCCATCCAAAGTCCAATTCCGCCTGCGTGTCCTGCGCGACGACCAGATCGCCATGGGGCCCGGCAAGATCGACCTGCTCGAAGCCATCGCCCAGACCGGCTCGATTTCCGCTGCCGCCCGGCATTTCGGCATGTCCTACCGACGGGCCTGGCTGCTCATCGACGAAATGAACCGCGCACTCCGTCAACCTGCCGTGGTGACCGCCACCGGCGGCAACCATGGCGGAGGCACGGTGCTCACCGATGTCGGCCGCGACATCGTCCGTCACTACCGGTCGATCGAACAGACGGCGCGGCTGGCTGCGGCCGAAGACATCGCGGCGCTGACCCGTTTGCTGGCCCCCTGAGGCGATCGGGCCTGCGGTCACCCCCAACCAGGCCTGCGTTCCCGATTCGTCTGCCGACCGGCGGACCGCACAGGCGCCGCCCGGCCTGCCCCGCACGCCGCCCAACCATCTCCGCCCCTTGGGGTTCGACCACCGTTATATTCTGTAGAATACATGGCTGCGTTCGATGCGTGCCGGCACGGCATCGATCCGGACGACCTGCCGATGTCCCGCAGGTTGCGATTCGCCATCCTCTATATACCGATGAATACAACCGCGTGGTCCGACACGCTCCACGCCACGGATTGGTCGCCGCTCTGGCTCTCGCTGAAGGTCGCCGGCGTGGCAACCCTGGCGGCGCTGCTGCTCGGAATCGTGCTGGGCTGGCTCTTCGGCCGCAAGCGTTTCCCCGGCCGTCAGGTTCTCGAGGCGCTGTTTATGCTGCCGCTGGTGCTGCCCCCGACGGTCGTGGGCTACGCCATCCTGGTCGCGGCGGGCCGGCGCAGCGCCATCGGCGGCTGGCTGCGCGAGCATTTCGACTACACCATCATCTTCAGCTGGCATGGCGCGGTCGTGGCCTCGACCATCGTCGCCCTGCCCCTGGTGCTGAAATCCGCCTCGTCCGCCTTTGCCGGCGTCGACCGCACCCTCGAAGCCGCGGCCGCCACGCTGGGGCAATCCCGCCTGTCGGTGTTTCTGCGCGTGACGCTGCCGCTGGCTTGGCCCGGCATCCTCGCCGGCATGCTGCTGGCCTTCGCTCGCGCCATGGGCGAATTCGGCGCCTCGCTGATGGTGGCCGGCTCCATCCCCCGGCATACCCAGACGCTGTCCATGGCCATCTACGACGCCGTGCAGGCCGGCCAGGACGATCTGGCGCTGCTGCTCGTCATCGTCACCTCGGTGCTGTCCATCGTGATCCTGGTGGCGTCGAACCGTTTTCTGTCCAACCGTTGATCCGGAGCTTGATCCCATGACACTGTCCCGTACCCGCCGCCTGGCCCCTCTCGCCCGTCTGGCCGCCACATTCATCGCGACCCTGGCTCTGGCGGGCGCAGCCTCGGCCCAGCAGCTCACCGTGTCGGCCGCAGCCAGCCTGACCGATGCCTTCAAGGCGCTGGCGCCGCAATTCGAAGCCGGCAAACCCGGCGTGACCGTCCGCTACAACTTCGCCGCATCGGGCACGCTGCTGCAGCAGATCAGCCAAGGCGCACCCGTGGACGTGCTGGCCAGCGCCGATCAGGCCACCCTGGACCGCGGCGTGGAACAGAAGCTGCTCGACCCCGCCACGCGTGTCGATTTCGCCCGCAATACCCTCGTGCTGATCGAGCCCGCACAGGAAGGCCTGAAGCTCAAGACCCTGCAGGACCTGACCGGCGAGTCGGTCAAGAAGATCGCCATCGGCAAGCCCGCCTCGGTGCCCGCTGGCCGCTACACCCAGCAGTCGCTCGAAGCCGCTCGACTGTGGACGCCCCTGACGCCGAAGTTCGTGCAGGCCGACAGCGTCCGCCAGGTTCTCGACTACGTGAGCCGGGGCGAAGTCGAAGCCGGCTTCGTGTATCGCACGGATGCCGCGACGGCAGGCGACAAGATCAAGATCGTGCTGACCGCGACCGGCCACACGCCGGTGACCTACCCCGTCGCCGCCACCACGGACAGCGCCAACAAACAACTGGCCAAGGATTTCATCGCCTTCCTGGCGACGCCCGCCGCCCGCCAGGTGCTGGATCAATACGGTTTCGGCCAACCCTGATGCCTTGCTTCGTGCGTCATTCGAACGTGCCCCCGGCCCGTCGTCCCTGCCCGGCGGTCCCATGATCGACCTGCATATCCAGTTGGCCGTGGGCGATGCCCATCGTTCCTTCGACCTGGATGTCAGCTTGCAGAGTCCAGCAGGCTTCACCGCCTTCTACGGGCCTTCCGGCTCGGGCAAGACGCTGACCCTGCAGGCCATGGCCGGACTGCTGCGGCCGACCGCCGGCCACATCCGGGTGGCCGATCGCACGCTGGTGGACACCCGCCAGCGCATCTGGCTCGAACCCCGGCAGCGGCAACTGGGCTACCTGTTCCAGGACTACGCCCTGTTCCCCCACCTCTCGGTGCGCCAGAACGTGGTGTTCGGACTGACGTCCTGGCTGCGCCGCCGACCGTCGCCCGAGTCGCGCGCACGTGCCGACGAACTGCTCGAGCGGTTCGGCCTGACCGCCCTGGCCGACAGTCGGCCCGGGACGCTCTCGGGGGGGCAGAAACAACGGGTCGCACTGGCTCGGGCGCTGGCCACGCAGCCCCGTGCGCTGCTGCTCGACGAGCCCTTCTCGGCTCTCAACCCCATGCTGCGCCAGTCCATGCGACGTGAACTGGCACAGGTCCGCCGGCAGTGGGATATCCCGGTGGTCATGATTTCGCACGACATCGACGATGTGCTCGCGCTGGCCGACACCACTTTCCTGTTCGAGAACGGCCGCGCAGTCAGCCGGATCGACATGCACACTGCCGAGAGCCACAGCCTGCTCGCCGCCACCCAGCCGGCCTCTGCGCCGCTCACGCCTCATCAGCAGAGACTCAAGCGACTGCTGGGCGCCTAGCCAGGTTCAGCAACCGGTCGGCCCGTCGTTTTCGCCCGCTGCCCGTGCGGGTTGCGCAAGAGATACGGGTGGATTGCGGACGCCACGAACTCCCGGCGGGCCGGCGGCGTTGTTTGTTTGCGGCAAATCCCTGCAATCTCAAGGTTCGGAGCAAGGCACTCAAGTCCCGCGCGGCCTTGCCGATATAACATGCGCATCGCGACGCCTGCCCGGCCTCGTGGGCCGCGTTTCGCGCGCCACGAGGCCGGGCAGGTGCACACCGCTCGAATTTGAATCAACAGGGGGAACAGGCACCGGCCAGGTACCGCATGACGCGGTGGCTGCCGCATGCTTGCGGGTCGTCAGAGCCGCTGTCTTTCACAGACGGCGCCTGCTGCCGCGTGCCATCAAGATCTATGTCCGACCAGACCAACCGCAGCCTGCCCGGCGCTCACCAGGAACTGTCCTACCGCTTGCTGGTGCAAGGCGTGACCGACTACGCGATCTACATGCTGGACCCGAACGGACGGGTCATGAGCTGGAACGCCGGTGCCCGCCGCTTCAAGGGCTACGAGGCCGGCGAAGTCATGGGCCACCATTTCGGCATGTTCTATACCCCCGAAGACCGGGCGCGCGAACTGCCTCAGAAAGGGCTGTCCACCGCCCAGTCGCAAGGACGGTTCGAGGCCGAGGGCTGGCGTCTGCGCAAGGACGGCAGCGCGTTCTGGGCCCATGTGATCATCGACCGCATTCATGACAACGACGGCCGGTTCATCGGTTTTGCAAAGATCACGCGCGACTGCACCACGCAGCGCGAGGCAGCCGAGGAACTGCGAACCGTGCAGAAGAACCTGGCATTGGCTCTCGAGCACATGGCGCGTGGACTGGCGCTGTTCGACGAAAACGAGATCCTGATCCTGCACAACAACAAGTTGCCGGGCATTCTGGGCGCACCGGAAACCGTCGACTTCCGCGGCAAGTCGCTGCGCGAGCTCTGTCGTCTGGTGCTGTCCTGGCGTCACGCCGACCGCGCCATACAGCCCGCCGAGATCGAGGAGCTCTACCAGGCACACCGCGCCATCGTGACCGAACCCGAAGGCGGCGAGATCCTCCGGCAGTACGCCAACGACCGGGTCATCCGCATCAGCCACAGTCCCATCGGCGATGGATCGTGGGTCACGGTGGCCGAGGACATCACCGAGCGCAAGCGATCCGAGGCCCGGATGTCGTACATGGCCAGCCACGATGCGCTGACGGGGCTGCCCAACCGGGCCAGCTTTCTGCAAAGGCTCGACCAGCGGCTCGAAGCCCTCGCGCAACGCCCGGGCGATTCGCTCGCGGTGATCAACCTCGACCTCAACCGCTTCAAGGAAATCAACGACACCTACGGCCACGCGATCGGAGACAAGGTGCTGCGCCAGCTGGCCCAGAGCATGACCGCCGTTCTGGCGGGCGACGACGAGTTCGTGGCACGGTTCGGCGGCGACGAGTTCGCGGCGTTCAAGGTCTATACCAAAGCCGATGCGCTGCACGACTTCATCCACCGGCTCGAAACCGCGCTGCGCACCAAGGTCGACATCGACCGGTTGGTGGTGTCTCTCGACGCCTCGCTGGGGGTGTCCGTCTACCCGGCCGACACCGTCGACCGCGACAAGCTGCTGATCAACGCCGATCTGGCCATGTACCGCGCCAAGGCCGCCATCGAGGAAAAAGTCTGCTTCTACGAAGCGCAGATGGACGAAGCGGCCCGCGCGCGGCGCACCCTGGCCAAGGACATCTGGGTCGCCATCGAGCAAGAGCAGTTCTTCCTGCACTACCAGGTGCAGCGCTCACTGGTGCACGATCGGATCACGGGCTACGAAGTGCTGCTGCGCTGGCGTCACCCGACGCTGGGGCTGATCTCGCCGGCCACCTTCATTCCGATCGCCGAGGAATGCGGCGCCATCATCCCGATCGGCGAGTGGGTGCTCGAGACCGCCTGCCGACAGGCCACGGCTTTTCCGCTGAACCACCGCATCGCCATCAACCTGTCCCCGGTCCAGATCGTCAGCACCAATCTGGTGAACAAGGTGCGCCAGGTTCTGCGCGACACCGGCCTGCGGCCCGATCTGCTCGAACTCGAAGTGACCGAAACCGCCATCATCAGCGACACCAGCCGCGCGCTGAGCGTGCTGCAGCGGATCCGCGAGCTGGGCGTGAGCATCGCCCTCGACGATTTCGGCACCGGTTACTCGTCGTTCCAGACGCTGCGCTCCTTCCCCTTCAACAAGATCAAGATCGACGGCAGCTTCGTCAACGAGATCGAGAGCAACCTGCAGGCCAAGGACATCGTGCGGGCCATCATTGCCCTCGGTCGCAGCCTGGGCATGCCCGTGCTGGCCGAATGCGTCGAGACCCGGGGCCAGATCGAGGTGCTGCGCCACGAAGGCTGCGCCGAAGTCCAGGGCTATCTGCTGGGCCACCCGGACGAACTGGCGGCAGTGCTTGCCCACTGAGAGAAGGGCCATGCCCGGGTCCGGCCGCACGAGCCGGCCAGCGACCGCTCGGCTGCAGGCGATCCGCAACGCCGGGATGCCTGAAACCTGCAGAGCCCGACGGGCTCAGTCAAGCTCATATAGCTGCTAAACATATATCCAAAATAAAATAATAGTTTGCTCCAATATGAATTTTTACTACAGTTCCTACACGCTCAGCGATGGGCCGCAATGATCCGGTGATCCGGATCGTTTGTGCCGCCTGAGCAGCAACCCCACAGAAACATGTATCAGTACACCGAATTCGACCATGCGTTCGTGCACAACCGCGCGGCGCAATTCCGTGACCAGCTCGAGCGCTGGCAGTCGGGCAAGATCTCGGAAGAAGAGTTCCGCCCGCTGCGCCTGCAGAACGGCTGGTACGTCCAGCGTTACGCACCGATGCTGCGCGTCGCCGTGCCCTACGGCGAGATCAGCAGTGCCCAGTTCCGCGTACTGGCCCGCATCGCCCGCGAGTACGACGAGCCCGAAGCCGAAGTCTACAAACAGGCCATGGATATCCAGGGCAAGCTCGGTACCCATTACCTGCCGACGCATTACGCCCACTTCACGACCCGCACCAACGTGCAGTTCAACTGGATTCCGCTGTCCAAGGCTGCCGATGTGATGGACCTGCTGGCCAGCGTCAACATGCACGGCATCCAGACCAGCGGCAACTGCATCCGCAACACCACCACCGACGAGCGTGCCGGCGTGGCCGTCGACGAGATCGTGGATCCCCGCCCCTACGCGGAAATCCTGCGCCAGTGGACGACGCTGCATCCCGAGTTCGCTTTCCTGCCCCGCAAGTTCAAGATCGCCGTCACCGGCGCCACCGAAGACCGTGCGGCCACCGGTTGGCACGACGTGGGCCTGCACGTGATCAAGAACGAAGCCGGCGAAGTCGGTTTCCGTGTCTTCGTGGGCGGCGGCATGGGCCGCACGCCCGTGGTGGGCGTCGTGATCCGCGAGTTCCTGCCCTGGAACCAGATCATGAACTACATCGAGGCCATCGTGCGGGTCTACAACCGCTACGGTCGCCGCGACAACAAGTACAAGGCCCGCATCAAGATTCTGGTCAAGTCCGAAGGCCAGGCCTATATCGACGACGTCGAGGAAGAGTACCGGCAGATCGTCGAGATCGACGGCGGCCCGCACACCGTGCCGCAGGAAGAATTCGATCGCGTGAAGGCCTTCTTCACCGAACCCGAGATCGCCCGCAGCAGCGCCGAGGAAACCGAGGCCGCACATCGTCTGCTGGCCCAGCACATGGCCGAGAACCCGGCTTTTGCCCGCTGGGTCGAGCGCAACGCCGCGCCGCACAAGAACCCCGCGCTGCGGGCCGTCACGCTGAGCTTCAAGCGCCGCCTGCAGGCGCCCGGCGATGCGTCGGCCGATCAGCTCGACGCCGTGGCCGACCTGGTCGACCGCTACTCGAGCGGCGAAGCACGCGTCACGCACGACCAGAACGTGCTGCTGCCCTGGGTGCCGGTCGCCCAGTTGCATGCACTCTGGAAAGACGCCCGCGACCTCGGTCTGGCCAGCACCAACGTGCACCTGCTCACCGACATGATCGCCTGCCCCGGCGGCGATTTCTGCGCCCTGGCCAATGCCCGCTCGCTGCCGATCGCCGAGGCCATCACCGAGCGCTACCAGGATCTCGACGAACTCGACGACATCGGCGAGATCGACCTGCACATCAGCGGCTGCATCAACTCCTGCGGCCACCACCACAGCGGCCATATCGGCATCCTCGGCGTCGACAAGGACGGCAAGGAGTGGTACCAGGTCACCTTGGGCGGTGCCGACGGCAGCGCCCTGAGCGGCCCCGCCGTGGCCGGCAAGGCGATCGGTCCGTCGTTCTCGGCCGCCGAAGTGCCGGACGTCATCGAGGCCGTGCTGACCACCTACCGCGACATCCGCGAGAACGGCGAAACGTTCATCAACACCGTGCGCCGCGTCGGCCTGGACCCCTTCAAGGCCGCCGGCAATTCCGCCCGCTTCAAGGTCGAGGAGGCCGTTTCGTGACTCAGCAGCACCTCAAGATCCTGGCCACGGCCGACCATCAGCCTGCGCAGGACGATCCGCGCATCGTGCACCTGGCCAACGACGCCGATCCGTTCACGCTGAAGGATCGGTTGGCCGACATCGACCGCATCGACCTGGACTTCCCCAATTTCACCGACGGACGTGCTTACAGCCAGGCCTACCTGCTGCGCCGGCGGCTGGGTTTCCAGGGCGACCTGCGCGCCACCGGCGACGTGCTGATCGACCAACTGGTGCAGATGCAGCGCACCGGTTTTTCCAGCGCGGTGCTCAAGGAAGGTGTCGATATCGCCGATGCACAGCGCCAGTTCGAACGCTTCGGCGGCTTCTACCAGGCCGATGCCGAAGTTCTGACCCCCGTGTTCAAGCGCGAGCTGGCCGACGCCAGCAGCTGAAGCTCTGCGGGTGCCGCGGCCATCGCCCGGCACCCTTGACGACCCGACCGCCCGTTTGTTTCCGGCGACGCACGGCCTATGCGAGGCCGCTGCATCGCCCCGTGTTTTTCTGAAGAATGGATCACCGCCTCATGAACGCCCGCAACGAATCCGCCGAACTGCTCGCTCCGGCCCAGGCGCTGAGCGACACGCACCTGAATGCGCTCGAGGAAGAAGCCATCTTCGTGCTGCGTGAAGTCGCGGCCGCCTTCGAGCGCCCCACCCTGCTGTTTTCGGGCGGCAAGGATTCTCTGGTGCTGCTCAAGCTGGCCGAAAAGGCCTTCGGCCAGGGGCGCATCCCTTATCCCCTGCTGATGATCGACACGGGACACAACTTCCACGAAGTCACCGACTTCCGCGACTTGCGTGCCGAACAGCTGCAGGCCAAGCTCATCGTGCGCAGCGTGGAAGACTCCATGAAGCGCGGCACCGTGCGCCTGGCGCGCCCGGACGAATCGCGCAACGTGCACCAGTCGGTCACGCTGCTCGAAGCCATCGAGGAGTTCCAGTTCGACGCCCTCATCGGCGGCGCCCGTCGCGACGAAGAAAAGGCACGCGCCAAGGAGCGCATCTTCTCGCACCGCGACAGCTTCGGCCAATGGCAGCCCAAGGACCAGCGCCCCGAGCTGTGGACGCTCTTCAATACCCGCCTGCAACCCGGCGAGCATTTCCGGGTGTTCCCGATCTCGAACTGGACCGAGCTCGACGTGTGGCAGTACATCGCCCGCGAATCCATCGCCCTGCCTTCGCTCTACTACACCCACAAACGCGACATCGTCGAGCGCAAGGGCCTGCTGGTGCCCGTGACCGAGCTGACCCCCGCCCGCGACGGCGAAGTCGTGCAGTCCCGCGACGTGCGCTTCCGTACCGTCGGCGACATCACCTGCACCTGCCCCGTCGACAGCCTGGCCGCCACGCCGGCCGATATCGTGATCGAGACCCTGGCCGCCGATGTCAGCGAACGCGGCGCGACGCGCATGGACGACAAGACCTCCGAAGCGTCGATGGAAAAACGCAAGAAGGATGGCTACTTCTGATGCGGCCTTCGGGTCGCATGCCATTCTCCGCCCCCTCCACCCCAGTTGGAACACGCCTCATGTCTCTCTCCCAACAAGCCGCCCTGCGCTTCATCACCTGCGGCAGCGTCGATGACGGCAAAAGCACGTTGATCGGCCGCCTGCTGGTCGACAGCCGCTCCGTCCTGCAGGACCAGCTCGCCAATGTCTCCAAGAGCGGAGAAGCCGATCTGGCCCAGTTCACCGACGGCCTGTCCGCCGAACGCGAACAGGGCATCACCATCGACGTGGCCTACCGCTACTTCTCGACCGCCCAGCGCAAGTTCATCATCGGCGATGCACCGGGCCACGAGCAGTACACCCGCAACATGGTGACCGCAGCCTCCAGCGCCGACGCCGCCGTGGTGCTGGTCGATGCCACCAAGCTCGACTGGCAATCGGCCGGCCTGGCCCTGCTGCCCCAGACCCGCCGCCACAGCCTGCTGGCTCAGTTGCTGCGCGTGCCGTCCATCGTGTTTGCCGTCAACAAGCTCGATGCCGTCGCCGATCCGGCACTGGCATTTGCCCATATCGCTGCGGCTCTCCAAGCCTTTGCCGAACAGGCCGGCATGCCGGTGCACGCCATCGTGCCCGTGTCGGCACTCAAGGGCCACAACGTGGTCGACAGCCAGCCCGGCTGGGCCGGCTACGAGGGCCCCAGCCTGCTGCAGGTGCTCGAGGCCCTGCCCAACACCCCGGCCGAAGCCGACGCGCCTTTCGCTTTCCCGGTTCAGTGGGTCGAGAAGTTCTCGGATTCTGCGGAAACCCAGCAAGGCCGCCGCGTGTACTGGGGCCGCGTGGCCGCAGGCACGGCACGCATCGGCCAACCCATTGCCGTTCTGCCCAGCGGGCAGCAGGCCGTGATCGCACAAGTGCTCGACCATGTCCGCCAGCCCCATGACGTCGCGGCTGGCCAGAGCGCCGGCATCGTGCTCGACCACGAAGTCGACATCTCGCGCGGCGACTGGCTGCTGGCACCGCAAGGCTACGAACCCAGCCGCACGCTGCGGGCGACCGTGGCTTGGCTCGACGACCAGCCGCTGGTCCCCGGCCGCGTCTACTGGGCCCTGCACGGCCACCGCTGGGTCAAGGCCAAGGTCCAGCGCATCGTCCACCGCCTCGACGTGCACACGCTCGAACGCCAGGACGCCACCGAGCTGCCCGCCAATGCCATCGGTGAAATCGAACTGGCACTGCAGGAAAACCTGGCCACCCGGCCCTACACGCAATCGCGGGCGCTGGGCTCGCTGGTGCTCGTCGACACCGCCAGCCACCGCACCGCCGGCGCACTGCTGGCACTGTAAAAACCGGAGCCGGGCCACCATGCCCGGCCACGTTCCATGGGGCGTACGCCACACAAGACCCTACAGCTGCCACCTGTGCCGAGCCTAGACGGCGAAACTCTTTAAAATCGTTCGTTTGGCCCGTACCGCGCGCAACAAGACGGCCCGGCCCCACGATACACATACGTCTCTACAGCTTCAGCCATGACTCACGTCGTTTCCGAAAACTGCATCAAGTGCAAATACACCGATTGCGTTGATGTCTGCCCCGTGGATTGCTTCCGCGAAGGCCCCAACTTCCTGGTGATCGATCCGGACGAATGCATCGATTGCGCCGTCTGCATTCCCGAGTGCCCGGCCAACGCGATCTTCGCCGAAGAAGATCTGCCGGCCGATCAGCTCGCTTTCATCGAAATCAACGCCGAGCTCGCTCGCGCCGCAGGCTGGAAAACCATCACCCGCCGCAAGGACTCGATGCCCGATGCCGACGAGTGGAACGGCAAGCCCGGCAAGATCGACGAGCTGATTCGCGACGCCTGAACAAGGCGCCGGCGCGACACGCCCGAAGGGTGTCGCTCTTGGCAAAGCCGGGGAGCAGGGTGCATTCCCCGAATGACCACGCACCCGAACGACCGCAGCATCCGACCGGGTGCCTGCGGTTTTTTTGTTTTGCGATAAGGTTCGCGGCTCCCGGCTGCACACGAGATGCCGTCAATCGGAACCCGGTGCCGCAGACGCACGGATGAAGTCCGACGGTGACTTTCCCAGCGCTTTGCGAAACATGGTCGAAAAAGCCCCGGGGCTGTCGTAGCCCAGCTCGAGTGCGACCTGCGTGACGGACTGCCCTGCCGACAGCCTGGACAGCGCCGCCAACAGGCAGGCCTGCCGCCGCCACTCGCCGAAGGACAGGCCGGTCTGCTGGCGAAAGAACCGGGCAAAGGTA
This sequence comes from Comamonas sp. BIGb0124, assembly GCF_003752175.1. Taxonomy (GTDB): domain Bacteria; phylum Pseudomonadota; class Gammaproteobacteria; order Burkholderiales; family Burkholderiaceae_C; genus Comamonas_F. The sequence goes on from NZ_RJVF01000008.1 coordinate 609,519, forward strand.
CGCAGGCTCCGGTGGGTGTCCCTGGCCCAGGCCTGTGGCGCCGACCGGATGTCGGGCTGCCTCAGGAACACCCGGCACAGCGCGGCCAACGAGGCATCGCGCGCAACGGGCGCGAACAGCGGCAAGGTCGGCGCCGTGCGCAGTTCATGCAGGATGAGCTGCACCACGGCCCCGTCGCGCCCGTTCTCGTCGTACAGCGCGGCAATGCCTGCCGAAGCCAGCAGCAGCTGATGCAGCAAGGGCGAGATGCTCAGGACCTCGCAGCCCGTGGCCGCACGCGGCGCCGCATCGGGTTCGATGTACACGCTCCGCGTACTGACGCCTTGCATGCGAACCTTGTGCCGGTGCCCGGCCGGAATCCACACACCGCTGAACGGCGGCACGACCCACGCCCCATCGTCGGTTTCGACCTCCATCAGGCCCGTCATGCCGTACAGCAGTTGCGCGCGGCGATGGGTGTGCGTATCGAGCAGGGTTCCGGCGGGATAGTCGGTGCCGATCGCGATCAGCGGACGTGCCACGGCATCGACGGACTGCAGAGCGGTGTTGAGCATGGCGCGATCCTCTTGGCCGAAATGCGAACATGATTGGCCAATCGACGAATGCAGGCCACCAACGCGCAGTCTATCGTGCAGTTTTGGATTCGGGACGACACGCGATGTACACGCTTTTGCTTTTCGCGGGCTGCCTGGCTGGCATCACCACGGTGCTGTTCGGCTTCGGCGGCGGTTTTGTCATCGTGCCGCTGCTCTACGCCGTGCTGACGGCAACGCCGGCGGCAGACCTCGGGCAGCCCAACGCCGCCATGCACATTGCCGTGGCCACCTCGACGGCCGTCATGGTCTTCGGCGCGGGCATGGCCACGCTCCGCCATCACCGGGCCAAGACCGTGCCCTGGCATGAAGTCCGGCCGCTGAGCGTCTATCTCGGCCTGGGTGCGATCGGCGGCGCGGCCGCGGCACTGGCCCTGAGCGGCGACCGGGTGAAATGGGCCTTCATGGCCTACCTGGCGGTCAGCCTGCTCGATGCCTTCCTGCGGCCCGGCTTCATGCACCAAACGCGGCCGTCGATCAGACCCATGGGCCGGACGCTCACGGCGGCTGCCGGGCTGCTCATCGGCTGCGTCTCGGCCCTGCTGGGTGTGGGGGGCAGCGTGATGACCGTACCGCTGATGCGAAGGCGGGGTGCCAGCATGACGGCAGCCACGGCCATGGCCAGTCCCTTGTCGCTGCCCATGGCGGTCGCCGGCACCGCGACCTACATGCTGCTCGCCGGAGAGCCCACGTCCCTGGGTCCCTGGCACGCCGGTTATATCGATCTCCGGGCCTTCCTGGCCCTGGCCGCCGGGTCATGGCTGGGCATCCGGCTGGCGGCGCCCTGGATCGGGCGCATCCCCGACGCGCTTCACGCCAGGGTGTATCTCGGGTTGCTGGGCCTGATCCTGATCGTCATGCTGGCGCTGTGACGATCCGGCAGGCTCAGTGCGAGAGATGCAGGCCGCACTCGCGATGGTCTTCGCCCTTGGTCGGGTCGTAGTAGTCGAGGTTGTCCGGCAATTGGTGTTCCTTGAGATACGCGTAGAGCTCGCGGGACGTCCAGTGCAGCAGCGGAGCGACCTTGATCAGCCCATCGGGATTGATGCTCACAGGATCCATCTGCGCACGCACGGCCGTGTCGGTGGCGCGGAGAGCGGTGAACCAGACCTCGGGGGCGGTCTCGCGCAGCGCACGGGCAAAGGGCTCGAGCTTGACCTCTTCGGTGAAGGCGGCATGGCGCGGATCGTCCAGTCCGGGCAGGGGTCCGTCGATGGCTTCGCGATGCGCGCGCGAGCGCTTGGGCAGGTAGATCGACAGATTCAGGCCGAGCTGCCGGGTGACCTCGTCGGCATAACGGTAGGTGGCTTCGGTGTTGTAGCCGTTGTCCATCCAGACGATGGGCAGGTCGGGCTGGACCCGCGTGACCATGTGCAGGATGACCGCCTCGTAGGGGCGGAAGTTGGTCGTGCAGATGGCGCGCTTGCCCAGGCCCAGGGCCCAGGCCACGAGTTGCTGCGGATCGCGGCCGTACTGCGCGTTGATGGCGGAAAGATCAAGACTCATGGGGGAGATCGAAGGTATTGTTCGGATGGATGGCGCTCGCATACGCCCAGGACACGATGGTACCAAGCGCACCCGCTGCCGAAGGCTCGAGCAGGCCCATGACCGCAAGAGCAGCAGGTCCTTGTTTTTTGCTACGCTCGCAGGTCTGCCGCCGCTTGCCCCGCACCGCCCGGCACGCCGTCCACCCCACCGCCCACCATCACGAGCCGCCGCCTTGAGTCCCGTCACGCCCCCGCCCGCTTCCGTCCAAGCTTCCTCGGCCCCCATCGAGACCGACGCGGTCATCATCGGTGCCGGTCCCGTCGGCCTGTTCCAGGTCTTCGAGCTCGGCCTGCTCGAGATCAGGGCCCACGTCATCGACGCCCTGCCCTATCCCGGCGGCCAGTGCATGGAGCTCTACCCGGACAAGCCCATCTACGACATTCCCGCCGTGCCGGTCTGCACCGGCCGCGAACTGACGGCCAACCTGCTCAAGCAGATCGAACCCTTCGCCCCGACCTTCCACCTCGGGCAAGAGGTCCAGCAACTTCAACAGCGTGAAGATGGCCGTTTCGACATCGTGACCGGCAAGGGCACGGCCTTCATTGCCAAGACCGTGTTCATCGCGGCAGGCGTGGGGGCCTTCCAGCCCCAGCGGCTGCGGGTCGACGGCATGGACGGCTTCGAGGACAGCCAGATGTTCTACCGGGTGCGCAACCCTGCCGATTTCGCCGGCCGCAACATCGTCATCGTGGGCGGCGGCGACTCGGCACTCGACTGGACGCTGCATTTCGCCCAGGACGGCCCCCACAAGGCGGAAAGCGTCATCCTGCTGCACCGCCGCGACGGTTTCCAGGCCGCACCGGCCACCGTCGCGCGCATGCGGGCGCTGTGCGAAGCGATGGAGATGCAGTTCGTGGTCGGCCAGATCACCGGCTACGAAGCCACCGGCGGACGGCTCACGCACATCAAGGTCACCGGCCCCGATGCCGTGACGCGGCAGGTCCCGCTCGATGTGCTGCTGGTCTTCTTTGGCCTCAGCCCCAAGCTCGGTCCCATCGCGGAGTGGGGCCTGGATATCGAGAAAAAGCAGTTGATGGTCGATACCGAGAAATTCTCGACCTCCGTGCCCGGCATCTTTGCCGTGGGCGACATCAACACCTACCCGGGCAAGAAAAAACTCATCCTCAGCGGTTTTCACGAATGCGCCCTGGCGGCCTACGGTGCCGCGCCGATCGTCTTTCCGGACAAACGGGTCTTGCTTCAGTACACCACCACCAGCACCAAGGTGCACCAGATCCTGGGGGTGGAGACACCCCGGTTCGACGACTGAAGCAGACGTCTGGCAACGGGCCGGGAGGCCCATTTGTCGCCGCACCGACACACAAGTCATCATACAAGTTGGCTTGCTTGCATCCAGCTTCTTACAGCACGATTACGGCCCTGCGCATTTCGCCTGCGGCACCACAATGCGCACCGTAAAACAGCATGTTTTGCACTTGCGGTGGTTGGCTCATGGTAACTACCAATCGCAGCGGATCGGCCATTTCGGATAATTCACTCTCGAGGTGTATGACAACTGATAACAACGTCCTTGAGGAATTATTTCCACCATGCAACCGCACCCTGAAACAGTCGAGGCCACAAGCCGCCGACGCCCGCATGCGCAGCGACCGCTGCTGACGGGCATGGCCACTGTGCCGGCCCAGGCCCGGTACATCGACAGGCCGTGTGCCCTCGGCAACGCTGTCCACGCCCACTTCTTCTGCCCCCTCGCACTGCGGCATCCCGCGGCGCAGCGCCTTCGCCCTGCCACGCGCCCCCCCAGCGCCTGAGGCCATCGGCCTCTCCGCCCCCCACACACACCGAGCCGAGGCCGTCACAAAGGCCGCCAGTCGCCGTCTCCGCTGCGCCCCCTGCCGCGCAGCCAGCCGCCTGGCCCTTTGCCGTCCCCCAAGCCCGCCGCCGTCGATTGCGCCCTGCCCGTGAACCCATCGGTTTCGCGGCTCGTGCAGCCGAGGCTGCCGCATACGTGCGGCCACTGGTTTCCTTGAAGCAACGACCCGCAACCCTAGTGAGAGAAAGACGGAGACATGACCATCAAACCCCTGATCGCAGCCCTGGCTGCATGCATGGCGCTGAGTGCCCACGCTGTCGAACTGCGTTCGGCCGATGTGCACAACAGCGACGAATACCCCACCGTGGCCGCCGTCAAGCACATGAGCCAACTGCTGGATCAACGCAGCAACGGCAAGTACAAGATCAAGGTCTTCAACAAGAGCGCCCTCGGCTCCGAGAAGGAAACCCTCGACCAGGTCAAGATCGGCGCGCTGGAGATGAACCGCATCAACATCAGCTCGCTCAACGCCATCTGCCCCAAGAGCCTGGTGCCCACCATGCCCTTCCTGTTCGACTCGATCGCCCACATGCGCAAGTCGCTCGACGGCCCGGTCGGTGAAGAGATCCTCAAGGGCTGCGAAAGCCAGGGCCTGGTGGGTCTGGCCTTCTACGACAGCGGTGCCCGCTCGATCTACGCCAAGAAGCCCGTGCGCAATCTGGCCGACGTCAAGGGCCTGAAGATCCGCGTGCAGCAGTCCGAACTGTGGGTCGCGCTGGTCACCGCAATGGGGGCCAACGCCACGCCCATGCCCACCGGCGAGGTCTACACCGCGCTCAAGACCGGCCTGATCGATGCCGCCGAGAACAACATCCCCTCCTACGAAGGCTTCAAGCACTACGAGGCGGTGAAATTCTTCTCGCGCACCGAACACTCGATGGCCCCCGAGATGCTCGTGATCTCCAAGGTGATCTTCGACAAGATGTCCAAGGAAGACCAGGACCTGTTCCGCGCCACGGCCAAGGAATCGGTCGCTTTCCAGCGTCAGAAGTGGGATGAGCAGGAAGCCAAGGCCCGCGACATCGTCCTGAAGGCCGGTTCGCAAATCGTCGACGACGTGGACAAGGCTGCATTCAAGAAGGCCATGGAGCCGGTCTACGCCAAGTTCATCAACACACCCGACCTGCAACGCCTGGTCAAGGCCGTGCAGGACACCAAGTAATCCCGGCCGTTCCAGCACGGCGCCCCGCTCGGCCTCGGCCGTCGCGGGGCGCCGACGATATCGCTCCCAAAGGTTCACTCATGACGTCGCCCCTCCCCTCGCCCGCTGCCGCCGTACGCAGCGCAGCCGTCGCGCCGGTCGCCCCTGCCATCGACCCCGAGCGCCGCAAGGCAGCCGGTGTCCATGTCTTCAGCCGCATCTGCGCCTTGCTGAGCAAGAGCAGCCTGATCCTCGCCATCGTCGGCCTGATCGGCATCATCGTATCGGTCCAGACCCAGGTCATCGGCCGTTACGTCTTCAACGATACGCCCACCTGGGCCGAACCGCTTGCACTGCAACTGGTGCTGTACGTCACCGCGCTGGGCGTGGCCGTCGGCGTACGCGATGCCGGTCACATCGGCCTCGAATCCCTGGTCTCCCTGCTGCCCGAAGCCATGCGCCTGAAAGTCGAGATGCTGATCCACCTGCTGGTCGCGCTCTTCGGCGGCATCATGGCCTGGAGCGGCTGGATGTGGACAAAGCTCAAGTGGGACGAGCTCGACCCCATGCTGGGCATGCCGGTCGGCGTCGACTACCTCTCGCTGGTGATCGCCGGCGGACTGATCGTCCTGTTCTCCATCGAACATTTCGTGGCCTTGCTGCGCGGCGAATCCGTCGAGCCGGCCTGGTACTGATTCCTTCGCACAACCCATAAAAACACAAGGCTCACAGCCGAGGTTCATCGTCATGGAACTGACCATACTTTCATTGAGTTTTCTCGCACTGCTGGTACTCGGGGTACCGGTTGCCTTCTCCATCGGGCTGGCCTCCGTCGCCACCGTGCTCTATGCCGGACTGCCCGTCGCCGTCGTCTTCCAGAAAATGGTCGGCGGCATGCAGATCTTTTCCTTCCTGGCCATCCCGTTCTTTGTGTTCGCGGGCGAACTGATGCTCTACGGCGGCATCGCCGACCGCATCGTGCGATTCGCCAACAGCCTGGTCGGCCACGTGCGTGGCGGCCTGGGCATGAGCAACGTGGTGGGCTGCACCCTGTTCGGCGGGGTCGCGGGCTCGGCGCTGGCCGACGTCTCCGCCATGGGCTCGGTGATGATCCCCCTGATGAAAAAAGAGGGCTACGACGCCGACTACGCGGTCAACGTGACCACGCATGCGGCGCTGGTGGGCGTGCTGATGCCGACCTCGCACAACCTCATCATCTTCACGCTGGCCACCACGGGCATCGCCTCGGTGAGCGTGCTGAGCCTGATCCTGGCCGGCATCATTCCGGCCCTGATTCTGACGCTGTGCAACCTGGGGGCCGCCTACTACGTGGCCGTCAAACGCGGATATCCCACACGCGGCAATTTCCCCGGCTGGAAGGAAGTACTGAAGGCCTATCTGGGTGCGTTGCCCGGCCTGCTGATCGTCGTCATCATCCTGGCGGGCATCCTGTCCGGCATCTTCACGGCCACCGAATCGGCCGCCACGGCAGTGATGTGGGCCTTGCTGGTCACCGTGCTGGTCTACCGCTCGCTGAAGTGGAAAGACTTCATCAAAGCCTGTGCCAAGGCCTGCAAGACCACCGGCGTGGTGCTGCTGCTGATCGGTATCTCGTCGGCCTTCGGCTACTTCATGGCCCTCTACGAAGTGCCGCAGAAGACCGGTGAACTGATGACCTCGGTCTCGAGCACGCCCTGGATGATCTTCCTGATGATCAACGTGCTGCTGTTCATCCTCGGCACCTTCCTGGACATGGCCGCCACCATTCTGGTGTGCACCCCCATCTTCCTGCCGATCGCCGTGCAGTTCGGCATGGATCCCGTCCAGTTCGGTATCGTGATGCTGATCAACTGTGCACTGGGCCTCAACACACCGCCGGTCGGCGTCACGCAGTTCGTGGGGTGTGCCATCGGCGAGATATCGGTCGGGCAGGTGATGAAATCGATCCTGCCGTTCTATGGGGCGTTGTTGGTCTGCCTGGCATTGGTGACGTATGTGCCCGCTTTCTCGATGTGGCTGCCCAACCTGCTGGCAGCCGGCAAGTAAGCAGCACCGACAGGCAAGCGCGAGACGCCAGACACGCAGGGGCCCCGGGCAGCGCTTCGGGGCCCTGCATGGCAAGCCGGCGCTCAGCCCGGCCGTCGGGCCTCCGGGATCGGCAAGACCCCTTTGTCGTCAATGCTCAAGGCCGGGCCTGGCTGTCCCATATCCGCCGCCACACCCAGCCCAATGTCGCGGCCCGGCCGTCGGCTCCTGGCGAACGGATGATCGGCTCGGCGGCCACCCATCGGCCTTGCGCATCCTGTCCGGCCACGTCGTAGCGGAAGTTGTAATCCGGCTCGACCCCCATGCGCAGGTCGGAAAGAATCAGACGGGGTTGCCCCTCCACCCCTTCGGTCCGCGCATTCACGAAGCCCTGGGTGAACCACAGCAGGCGGCGAACACCGGCCGACTGTTCAGCCACCTGGGCCAAGGCCGCGGTGTCGCTGGGCTGAAAAGCGAATGCCATCTCGCCCCGGTCGGCCACCAGAGAACGATCGGCCACGTAATAGCCGCCTTCGGGGGCCATCGCGATCACCCGCCACAGCAAGGTGTTCAGAGGCATCGGGACCGAAAAGCGCGGCACATCGGCCAACCCCATTCCGCTCAGGGCACGCTCCGCCGCGCGATCGACCTGGTACTTGGCCCAGACCGACCAGCCCAGGTAACACGAGCTCAGGATCAGTCCGGCCAGCAGCCAGCGCCTGGCCTTGTCCGTCGCACGGCCCAAGCCGGACGGTGCACGGTGATTCGCCACCTGGATGCCGGCCGCTTGCACGTTTCGGTTCTTCCCGGACATCACCCAGGCCGCCACGGTTCCGCACAGCAGCGGCAGCGTATAGAGCGGGTCGATCACAAACACGGTCGAAGCCATCACCGGCGGCGAGCTCAGCGGCCAGAACAGCTGGGTGCCGTACACCGTGAAGGCGTCGAGCAAGGGATGGGTGAGCAACGACAGCCAGATCGCGGTCAGCCATGGCCCGGGCGCTTCTCGCACCCGAGCCGTCCATCTTCGGCCGGCCAGCCACAACAGCCACCCCAATGCGGCCAGGACAAGCAGCGCATGGGAAGGGCCGCGGTGCCAGGTCACGGTGGTGACGGCGTCGCTGCCGGCCAGACCGAACCAGAGCACATCCAGATCGGGCACCGTGCCCAGCACGGCGCCGACGACCAATGCGGCCCGCCGGTGTTTTGCGGGCACGGCCAATGCGGCAACCGTGCTGCCAAGAACAACCTGAGTCAAAGAATCCATGCGGCTTTCCACCCATGCGTAAGGAACTTGAAGACAGCGCGGGCCGCCGACCCACGCGATGGCGCATGATAGAAGCCCGCCCCAGCCCTGTCAGGGCGTCGCGACATGCCCTTATTCCGGCGCGATGTCGCTGGCGTAGTCGTACAGCGCACCCAGCACGGCCTCGGCTCGTTCGGCCTGCTCGGGAGACAAGGTGTCCAGTGTTTCCGACAAGGCGTCGATGCGGTTGAACAGGGCCTCGAGCGTCAGCCACCCGCCCTCGCCTTCGATGAGCCGCGCAGCACGATGCGCCTGCCAGCGTTCGTTTTCCTCGGCCGTCAGGCTGTCGGGGAAATTGCGGGCCCGGTAACGGAAGAACACTTCCTCGAGCCGCGGATCGTCGAAGCCGGTGCGGGCCTGGGTCAGCGACTCGCCATCGAGCGCGCGCAACTGCGTGAGCTTGCGGCGATCGCCGTTCCCCACGAAGCCGCCATACAGATCCTCGTCCACATCGGGTTCGTCAGTGCCCGTCGCTGGCCGCTTCATCACCTCCGCCCAGATGGCGCTCATGTCCGGCAGGTCGCGGGCCACGGCCGCATGCCGGAGTGCCTGATCGAGGTCGATGCCCCAGCGCTGCGCCATGGGGGCCGACAGGGTCTTCAGGTTGCCGACCACCATCGGCGACTTGTTGAGGTGGATGGACTTGACCGGCAAGCGCTGCACGCCCTCAGGCAGATCGGCCTGGCGCGTGAACATGCGCGTGCGGATGGCATCCGCATCCAGGCTCGCCAGCTCGGCCGGGTCGCTCGACAGATCCCACGCCAGCAGTTCGTTCTTGTTGACCGGATGGCTGGCCAGCGGCCACATCACGGCCAGACAGCCCCGCTCGGCGGGAAACATGCCCGAGACGTGCAGGAAAGGCTTGGCCTCGGCGGGCGACACCGGCAGGCCCAGCTCGGCGCCGACCCGGTCCTTCTTGTGCAGCCCCAGGCAGAAATCGAAGAGGCGCGGCTGCCGGGTCCTGATCAGGCGAGCCAGCGCGATCGTGGCCCGCACGTCCGACAAGGCATCGTGCGCGGCCTCGTGCAGCAGGCCGTTGGCACGGCTCAGATGCTCGAGCTTGAAACTGGGCCGGCCGTCGTCGTGGCGAGGCCACTCGATGCCGTCGGGGCGCAGGGCGTAGGTCATGCGCACCACATCCAGCAGATCCCAGCGTCCGCAGCCGTTCTGCCACTCGCGTGCATAGGGATCGATCAGGTTGCGCCAGAACATGAAGCGCGTGACCTCGTCGTCGAAGCGGATGGTGTTGTAACCCACGCCGATGGTGCCGGGTTCGGCCAGCAAGGCCTCGATCCGGGAGGCGAACACGTGCTCGGGCACCCCCTGCGCCTGGCACAGCTGCGGCGTGATGCCCGTGATGAGACACGAGTCGGGATCGGGCAGGACGTCCGTTGCGGGATGGCAATAGAGCATGACCGGCTCGCCCACCTCGTTGAGCTCGGCATCGGTTCGAATCGCGGCGAACTGGGCAGGCCGGTCGCGCCGCGTGTTCACACCGAAGGTTTCGTAGTCATGCCAGAGGAAGGTGTGTTCCGTCATAGATCAGTGCAGGCGCAGTAAGGACAACCAATGATTATCCACGGCCCGCCTGCACGCCTTTGGAAACCGGTGGTGCCCGGCTCGGCGGCACCGACGGCCCCCGGGTTTCTGCGTGCCGTCAGCCATTGGTCGGTTTTCATGGATGATCTATCTCAAAAACCGGACATCCAATCGAGCCGCGACGCGCCTAGACTGCGCGCTTCGCCACCGTCGTCGACGCGGCCAGTACCGCGCCCCCGCCCGATTCCTTTTTTCACTGCCGCCCGCCACGCCGATTCGCCGCACCTGCATCGAAACCGACGCGACACGACCGCGACCGAGACCGCAACGCTCCCGTCATTCTTTCATGCGCGATATCGAACTCATGGCCATCGGCCTCATTGCCTTGCTCGGCTGCCTGGGAGTCGGCCTGAGTGCAGCAGGCGTCGATGCGCTGCAGATCGCCTCGTTGGCCTTCCTGCCGCTCTGGCTGAGCGTGGCGGTCGGCCACTACGCACTTCGGCGCGCCCAGGGCACCCCGCCCGGCGATCGTCTCGCGGCCTCGGGCTTGGTGTTTGCGATTCCGGCCATGGCTGCCCTGGCCCTGTGGATGTGCTACGCCTATGCGTCGAGTCCGAACGGGCATCGGCATCTGCAGCTTTTTCACACGCCGCAGGGATGGTCCAGCGTGGGCTGGATGCTGTGTGCTGCCGTCGGGTTGGCCCTGGCCATTCGTTGGCGAGAACAGCGCGATCGGCAACTCCGGGCCTGCCTGCTCTTCACGCTGGGCTGGGCGGGCCTGGTCGCCTGCAATGCCGTGCAGGGCATGGCCGATGGCGACACCCTGAAGCAGGAAATCGCCTTCAACGCCGTCGCCTTCGTTCTGCCGACCGGCGCTTTGTGGCTGTGGAAATGGCAGTGGAGGCGCAGAAAAACGTGGCGCAGACGCATCGAATCGCCCCATTGCCCGGAAGATCCCGTATAGGACAAATACCGCCGAACGCGTTAAAACGTCTGGCATGGACAAACTCGATCGCTATCGCGCCTTCGTCAAGGTGGCAGAGATGGGGAGTTTCGTGAAGGCATCCCTGGCCCTCGGGATGCCGCGCGCCAGCGTATCGGCGGCCATCGCCCAGCTCGAGACCGATACGGGCACGCGGTTGTTGCATCGCACGACGCGCCAAGTCCAGCTCACGCCCGACGGACAGCGATTGCTCCAGCGCGTCGTCGGCCTGCTCGACGAAGCGCGCCAGATCGACCGGCTGTTCAAGGACGGCGACGAGCAGGTCCGCGGAACGCTCAAAGTCAACCTGCCCAGCCGTATCGCACGCCGCATGCTGGCCCCGGCCCTGCCGGCCTTTCTGCGCAGCTATCCTCACATGCGCCTTCAGGTCGGCTCCACCGACCGGCCCATCGACCTGGTCCAGGAAGGCGTCGACTGCGCCGTGCGCATCGGCATGCTCAGCGACAGCAGCCTGGTGGTCCGCCCACTGGGCCGCATCGCGCTGATCAACTGCGCCGGCCCGGCCTATCTGCAGCAACGCGCGGTTCCGCGCCATCCGGACGAGCTGCGTACCCACGGTCACGTGGCCGTGGGTTATGTGGCTTCGGCATCGGGCCGGGAGGCTCCCTGGGAGTACCTGGAAAACGGCCAGCGCTCGGAATTCGTCCTGCCCAGCCTGGTGGCCGTCGACAACGCGGAGTCGTACATTGCAGCATGCCAGGCCGGAGTCGGCCTCATCCAGATCCCCCGCTTCGACGTCCAGCATCTGCTCGACCGCGGCCTGCTGGTGGAAATCCTGCCCGATCACCGCCCGCAGTCGCTCGATGTCTCGATGGTCTACCCCCACCGCCGCCAGCGTTCCCGGCGGCTGCAGGCCTTCATCGACTGGTTCGAAGACCTCATCGAACCGCACCTCGAAACCTGACCCTCCGGCCCCATCGCCGGCCCGACAAAAAGAAACCGCCCCTGGACGGCGCATCTCCATCCAGGGGCGGTTTGCAGGCCACAGCCCCGGGGCAACCTTGCGGCCCCCCGTGCGGCCGTTTACTCGGCCTCTGCCGGCTCGGCCGGCTCCGACTTGCTGGCACGCTCCTTCTTGGGCAGCGGCTGAATGTCGAGGCTGACTTCGGGCTGATCCGGCTTGCTGTCGTCGAGATCCACCGTCAGGCGTCCCCCATCGGTCAGGCGTCCGAACAGCAGCTCGTCGGCCAGCGCCTTGCGGATCAGGTCCTGGATCAGGCGCTGCATGGGGCGTGCGCCCATCAGCGGATCGAAGCCCTTCTTGGCCAGATGCTTGCGCAAGTTGTCGGTGAAGGTCACCTCCACCTTCTTCTCGCCCAGCTGCGTTTCCAGCTGCAGCAGGAACTTGTCGACCACACGCAGGATGACCTGTTCGTCGAGCGGCTTGAAGCTCACGATCGCATCCAGGCGGTTGCGGAACTCGGGCGTGAACAGGCGCTTGATGTCGACCATCTCGTCGCCGGCCTGCCGCGGGTTGGTGAAACCGATGGTCGCCTTGTTCATGGTGTCGGCACCCGCATTGGTGGTCATGATGATGATCACGTTGCGGAAGTCGGTCTTGCGGCCGTTGTTGTCGGTCAGCGTCCCGTGGTCCATGACCTGCAGCAGCACGTTGAAGATATCCGGATGCGCCTTCTCGATTTCGTCGAGCAGCAGCACCGAATGCGGCTTCTTCGTGATGGCTTCGGTCAGCAGACCGCCCTGGTCGAAACCGACATAACCGGGAGGCGCACCGATCAGGCGGCTGACGGCATGCCGCTCCATGTACTCGGACATGTCGAAGCGCACCAGGTCGACGCCCATGATGTAGGCGAGCTGCTTGGCAGCCTCGGTCTTGCCCACACCCGTGGGGCCCGAGAACAGGAAGGAGCCGATCGGCTTGTCGACCTTGCCCAGGCCCGAACGCGCCATCTTCACGGCGGCAGCCAGCACGTCGAGCGCCTTGTCCTGGCCGAACACCACGTTCTTGAGGTCACGCTCGAGCGTCTTGAGCTTGCTGCGATCATCGTTGGACACGCTGGCAGGCGGAATGCGGGCGATCTTGGCCACGATCTCCTCGACCTCGGCCTTGGTGATCGTCTTCTTCTGCTTGCTCTTGGGCAGGATGCGCTGGGCCGCGCCGGCCTCGTCGATCACATCGATGGCCTTGTCGGGCAAATGACGGTCGTTGATGTACTTGGCGCTCAGCTCGGCAGCGGCCTGCAGGGCAGCGGCTGCGTACTTCACGCTGTGGTGTTCCTCGAAACGCGACTTCAGGCCCTTGAGGATCTCCACCGTCTGCTCGACCGTCGGTTCCACCACGTCGACCTTCTGGAAACGACGCGACAGAGCCGCATCCTTTTCGAAGATGCCGCGGTACTCGGTGAAGGTCGTGGCGCCGATGCACTTGAGCTGGCCGCTCGAGAGCGCCGGCTTGAGCAGGTTGGATGCATCCAGCGTACCGCCGGAAGCCGCACCCGCGCCGATCAGCGTGTGGATCTCGTCGATGAACAGCACGGCATTGGGCTTTTCCTTGAGCGTCTTCAGAACGGCCTTGAGACGCTGTTCGAAATCGCCGCGGTACTTGGTGCCGGCCAGCAGCGCACCCATGTCGAGCGAGTAGACCTGAGCCTCTTCGAGGATCTCGGGCACCTCGCCCTGCGTGATGCGCCAAGCCAGGCCCTCGGCGATCGCCGTCTTGCCCACACCGGCCTCGCCCACCAGCAGCGGGTTGTTCTTGCGGCGGCGGCACAGGATCTGGATCACGCGCTCGACCTCGTACTCACGGCCGATCAGCGGATCGATCTTGCCTTCCTTGGCCTGCGCATTGAGGTTGACCGTGAACTGCTCGAGCGGCGAAGCCTTCTCGCCCTTGTCGGCGGCGCCCGGTTCCTCGCTGGCCTCGGGGGCCGCGCCTTCGGGCGGCTTGGTGCCGTCCGCAGGGTCGCTCTTGCGGATGCCGTGCGCGATGAAGTTCACCACGTCCAGGCGTGTCACGCCCTGCTGGTGCAGGTAATAGACCGCATGCGAATCCTTTTCGCCGAAGATCGCCACCAGCACATTGGCACCGGTCACTTCCTTCTTGCCATTGCCCGTGGACTGCACGTGCATGATGGCGCGCTGGATCACGCGCTGAAAACCCAGCGTGGGCTGCGTGTCGACCTCATCGGTCCCCGCCACGGTGGGCGTGTTGTCCTTGATGAAGTTGACCAGCGATGCACGCAGGTCGTCGATGTTGGCCGAGCAGGCACGCAGAACCTCCGCCGCACTCGGGTTGTCCAGCAAGGCCAGCAGCAGGTGCTCGACCGTGATGAACTCGTGGCGTTGCTGCCGGGCCTCCACGAAGGCCATATGCAGACTGACTTCCAATTCCTGGGCAATCATGTTGGTTCCTTTGCCTTGACGTCCAAAAAATACCCTACCTCGAAAGACCTCACGACCCGGTGGGTTCGCTCACGCACTGGAGCGGATGCCCGGCCTTGGCCGCTGCCTCCATGACCTGATCCACCTTGGTGGCGGCCACATCTTTTGAATACACGCCGCAGACCGCTTTTCCATCCAGGTGGATTTTGAGCATGATCTGCGTGGCCGCTTCGCGGTCCTTGTTAAAAAACTCCTGGATGACCTGCACCACGAATTCCATCGGGGTGTAGTCGTCGTTGAGCATGACGACCTGGTACATGCGCGGAGGCTCGATTTTTTGCGTCAGCCGCTCCAGGACCGCATCGCCACCCTGATCGGGGGCTGCGGGTTTGGGCCCTGTGACGAGCGGCTTGGACAACTGGATATTGGTGGCCATGATGGATTCTATCGAGCAATTTCCGGGCCGAGGCCCAGAAGAAGCCTCCTCGGATGGTGTTCCGGCACCAGGATACTGCCGGTCCACCGATCTGAAATGGTCACGACCGCTCAACATTCAAGAGCCCGCATCGTCGGGATGCGCTGTTCATGCCGCTGGGCCGCAGGACAAAACGCCGAATCGAGCGCCCTGCGCGTCGCCGGGCCCGGCGCGAGTTGACACTGTTCTGCGAATCCCGCAGACTGAAAGCGGATATGTCGCCTCTGCGCGTCCTACCGGACATCCGCGGAACAAGCGGCTGTCCTGTCCATGACAGTCAACGAAGTACAGGAGTGCAGCCCATGGCAACCGGCACGGTGAAGTGGTTCAATGACGCTAAGGGTTTCGGCTTTATCGAGCCAGACGAAAGTGGCGGCGACGTGTTTGCCCACTTTTCAGCGATCTCCATGGAGGGGTTCAAGACCCTCAAGGAAGGCGGTCGCGTGGAATTCGATCTGGTCGAAGGCCCCAAGGGCCGACTCGCCCAGAACATACGCTCCAGCGATCAGCCTGCACCGGCCAAGGATGAGCCGGCCGCCTCCGAACCGCCGGCCGACCCGTCGGCCTGACCGATCCCCTCCCGCCGGCCGGCGCACGCACCCCGGTTTCAACGGCATCGCAGCGGCACTGCTTCTCGCGCCCCGGCACGCGTCTCCCCTGAAAAGGCGCACAATGCGCACCGGACACGTCCCGCAGCGCCTGCGGCCTCCCGGCCCGCCGACTGAATCAGACCTCCCAGCGAGGTCTTTTTTGCGTCGCCGGCCCGGTGTGGCCGCCGACCCGGCCGTTGGGTCGTTCCCTGCGCAAACCAGGCTGCCCGGGTGCCCGACGGGCTGCCGCATCACGACCTTTTCCCCTGCCTTCGAGCCTGAGCCATGACTTCGCTGATCGAACTGCTGGTGCTGATGGGCTGCCTGCTCGCCATCGTCGCCTGGATCCAGGTGCTGGCCAGCCGCACCGGCATGCCCGAGGCGACCTTGCTGTCGCTGGTCGGCATTGCGCTCGGTGCGAGCTACGTGGCACTCGATTCGGTCGCCCCGGATTTCGCCCATTACTTCGTCGCCCCGCTGGTCGACCCCAGTTGGCCCGCCGAAGCCTACATCTGGGTCTTCCTGCCGCCCTTGCTGTTCCAGGTTGCCTTGACCGTCGACATCCGTGCCATGCTGCAGGATGCCGCCCCCATCCTGCTGCTGGCCGTGGTCGCCGTGTTCGTTGCCACCGGTTTCATCGGCCTCACGCTGTCGTGGTTCAGCGGACGCGGCATCCTGATCTGCCTGCTCATCGGCGCGGTCGTGGCAACCACCGACCCATCTGCCGTGGTGGGCATGTTCCGCGAGGTCGGTGCACCCGGCCGCCTCATCCGCCTGGTGGAAGGCGAAAGTCTGCTCAACGATGCCGCGGCCATTGCGCTGGTCGGCGTGCTGACCGCCATGCTGACCGGCGCGCACACCGCCGAAGCCAGTTGGAGCGGCGGCCTGCGCAGCCTGGCCTACGCCTTCGGCGGCGGGGTGCTGCTGGGTGTGGCGATCGGCCGGTTGGTCGCCTTCCTGCTCACGCTCATGGACAACCACGCCATGGCCGAAACGGCCCTCACCCTGGCCGTGCCCTACCCGCTGTTCATGCTGGGCAACCAGATCTTCGATGTGTCGGGCGTGGTCGCGGTGGTCTGCGCCGCCTTGGTGATCAACGGCCTGGGCACCACCCGACTGGCACGCGAGAACTGGCGCCACCTGGAACGAGTGTGGGCTCAGGTCGCCATGGTGGCCGGCGCCATCGTCTTCCTGCTGGCCGCCGTGCGCGTGCCCCGCATGCTGCATGGTGCGGATCTCGGCGACGGCCTGTTCATCCTGGCCGCGGTCGCGGCCGCCCTGGCTGCGCGACTGGCCGTGCTGTTCCTGATGCTGCCCATGCTCAGCCGGCTGCAGTTGGCCGAGCCGATTTCGGCCGACTACCGGCTGGCCATCGGCTGGGGCGGCCTGCGCGGTGCCGTGACCCTGGTGCTGGCGATGGGCATCGCCGAAAACCCCAGCCTGCCCCTGGAGACACGCCACTTCATCGCCATCGTGGCGACCGGTTTCGTGCTTTTCAGCCTGCTGGTCAACGGATCGACCCTGAGATGGGTCGTGCGTGCGCTCGACCTCGACAAGCTGACGCCGCAGGAGCAGACGCTGCAGCAACAGGCCATCGAGCTGTCCACGCAGGAAGTCGAGCAGACCCTGCGCGCCATGGCCACCACCTTCCGGATCCCGGCGGCCGTGACGGACGAGGTCAGCGCCGCCTACCGGCTGGAGATGGCCCTGGGCACGGCGACGCTGGACATCGACACCGCACTCCCCGAGCGCGAGCGTTTTCTGGTCGGCCTGCTGGCCCTGTCGATGCGCGAGGAAGAGCTGATCCCCGACTACGGCAGCGGCATCGTCAGCGTGCGCAATCTCGACCTCATGAAGCACAACGCCGGACTCATGATCGATGCGTCGCGACGGGAAGGCCGCATCGGCTACAACCGGGCCGCCAAACGCATCCTGCGTCCAGGACCTCGTTATGCGGTCGGCCTGTGGCTGCATCGCCATCTGCACTGGAGCCGCCCGCTGGCATCCGCCCTGGCCGATCGCTACGAGCTGCTGATCTGCCGCCGCGCGGTGCTCGAGCGGCTGCGCAGCTACAACTTCGCGCGCCTCGAGCCTTTGCTGGGCGAACGCATCGCCGAAATCCTCGACGGCGTGCTGGTCTCGCGCATCGAGTACCTCGACGAGGCGCTGGCAGCGGACCGGCTGCAGTTCGGCCCGTTCACGCAAGCCATGGAGCGCCGTCTGCTCATGCTCTTCGCGCTTCGCAAGGGCCGCAAGTCCCTCGAAGCCATGGTCGCGGAACAGGTCATTTCCAAGGAAGTGTTCAACTGGATCGACCAGGAACTGAGCCTGGCTTGGCGTCGTGCCCTCAAGCGCCCGGTGTTGCGCGAACCGGGCAAGGCCCCCGCACCGAACGCGGCCTCGACGGCGACCGCCCCCACGAGCGCGCCCATGTCTGCGTCCGCCGAATCCGCCGAATCCAGGAAATAGCCCTGCCGCCGACCCGGCAAAACATCACCGGTGAATTGTTATTGATAATAAAATATCGTTTTCATTGATTGGTGTCCGTCCCATGCAAGTCCTCTCCTCCCTCAAAGAAGCCAAGAAACGCCACCGCGACTGCCAGATCGTGCACCGCCGCGGCCGCGTGTATGTGATCTGCAAATCCAATCCGCGCTTCAAGGCTCGCCAGGGCAGCGCACGCAATCCCAACAAACACACCTGAATTCGGGCACTGACGCGGCCTGGCGATAAAAAAACACCGCCCAGGCGCCCCGGATGGAGCGGGCAGACCAAAGGAGCGTTTGTACCGGCGTACGATGCCGGTTCAACACACCGTGCCGCCGATTGCGCGCATGCATCCCTGTCCTTGCTCCGCCCCGTCATGACCACTCCATCGCGCCGATCCCTGTTGCTGCTTCTTGCATTGGCGGGGCTGGCCGGCCAGACCGGCCTGGCAGCAGGCGCGTCGCCCGCCCCCGAGTCGACCTCGTTGCGCAACGAGGTCGACCGTGCCATTGCGCCGCTCATGCAACGCTTTGCCATTCCCGGCATGGCCGTGGCGGTCAGCGTGGGCGGGCAACGCCACTACTACACGTATGGCATCGCGTCGCGCGAAACCCGGCAGGCCGTCACACGCAACACGCTCTTCGAGATCGGCTCCATCAGCAAGACCTTCACGGCCACGCTGGCGACCTATGCAGAGGTCACCGGCAAACTGGCCTTGTCGCAAAGTCCGAGCGATTTTTTCCCTGAACTCAAGGGCAGCCATTTCGACGACGTGACGCTGCTCAACCTCGGCACCCACACCTCCGGTGGACTGCCTCTGCAGGCCCCCGACGGCATCGCGGACGAACAGGCCCTGCTGGCCTACTTCAACGACTGGCAACCCTTGCACAAGCCAGGCACGCGCCGCGCCTACTCCAATCCCAGCATCGGCCTGCTCGGCATGGCCGCCGCCAAAAGCCTGGGCGGCGACTTCGAGGAACTCACCACCCGGCTGGTCATGGCCCCGCTGGGCCTGACGCACACCTACTACCACGTGCCGGCCTCCGAGATGGCACGTTATGCCACCGGCTACACCTCGGCAGAAAGCCCGGCACGCGTGAATCCCGGCGTCATCGATGCCCAGGCCTACGGCGTCAAGTCGGATGCGGTGGACATGCTGCGCTGGGCAGAGGCCGTCATGCGCAGCGGCAAGTCGGCCACGCCGCTGGGCCGCGCGCTGGCGCAGACCCGCACGGCACATTACCGCTTCGGCCCCATGACCCAGGATCTGATCTGGGAGCAGTACCCCGATCCGGTGACCGACGAAGCGCTGGCCGAAGGCAACGGCAGCGACATGGTGCTCAAGCCGGTGCGGGCCGAAGCCATCTCCCCCCCGCTGGCTGCCAACGATCAGGTCCTGGTCAACAAGACCGGCTCGACCAACGGCTTTTCGGCCTATGTCGCCTTCGTGCCGGCGCGCGACATCGCGATCGTGATCCTGAGCAACAAAAACCATCCGAACGTGCCGCGTGTGGCTGCGGCCCACCAGATCCTGAAGGCATTGGACAGCGCGTCCAACGGCAAACGCGCTTCGGCTTCCCGGCCGGAGACTGCATCGACCAGGCCATGATGCCGGCCCGTACCGCACGTGCGGTACGGGCGGTACGGAACCGCAGCCCAACAAAAAAAGCCACCGCATGCGGTGGCTTTTCTGCAAGCGATGGATCGCCGGACGCTTGAGGCGCCCAGCCCTGCACATCGATCAGTTGCGGGTCTGGTCGACCAGCTTGTTCTTCGCGATCCAGGGCATCATCGCGCGCAGCTTGGCACCGACCTGTTCGATCTGGTGCTCGGCGTTGAGGCGGCGGCGGCTGATCAGCGTGGGCGCGCCGGCGGCGTTTTCCAGCACGAAGTTCTTGGCGTATTCACCGGTCTGGATGTCCTTCAGGCACTGCTTCATGGCCTTCTTGGTCTCTTCCGTGACGACGCGGGGACCCGTGACGTACTCGCCGTATTCGGCGTTGTTGGAGATCGAGTAGTTCATGTTGGCGATGCCGCCTTCATAGATCAGATCGACGATGAGCTTGAGTTCGTGCAGGCACTCGAAGTAAGCCATTTCGGGCGCGTAGCCGGCTTCCACCAGCGTTTCGAAACCGGCCTTGATCAGCTCGACAGTGCCGCCGCACAGCACGGCTTGCTCGCCGAACAGATCGGTTTCGGTTTCTTCGCGGAAGTTGGTTTCGATGATGCCGGCCTTGCCGCCACCGTTGGCCGTCGCGTACGACAGGGCCAGATCACGCGCCTTGCCCGTCACGTCCTGGTGGACGGCGATCAGGTGGGGCACGCCGCCGCCTTGCGTGTAGGTGCCGCGCACGGTGTGGCCGGGCGCCTTGGGAGCCACCATCCACACGTCGAGGTCGGCGCGCGGCTGCACGAAGCCGTAGTGCACGTTGAAGCCGTGAGCGAAGACCAGCGAAGCGCCTTCCTTGATGTTGGGCTCGACATCCTTCTTGTAGACGGAAGCGATCTGCTCGTCGGGCAGCAGGATCATGACGACGTCGGCGGCCTTCACGGCTTCGGCGACTTCGGCGACCTGCAGGCCGGCCTTCTCGACCTTGGGCCACGAGGCGCCGCCCTTGCGCAGGCCGACAACGACCTTCACACCGCTGTCGTTCAGGTTCTGGGCATGGGCATGGCCCTGGCTGCCATAACCGATGATGGCAACGGTCTTGCCCTTGATGAGGCTGAGGTCAGCGTCTTTGTCGTAAAAAACCTTCATTTGTCTTCCTTTCGAATGGAACGGAGCGCCGGCGGCGCCTTGAATCGGAGAATGATTGCGGGATGGGACTGGCGTCGAGTGTCGAATGAGTTGAGCGCGGACGTGTCGTGACTGCCACGCTCAACGCCAGATGCTATGCGGAGCGCTCAACCGAGACAGGGGATCAGACGCGCAGGATGCGCTCGCCACGGCCGATGCCGCTGGAGCCGGTGCGAACCGTTTCCAGGATGGCACTGCGATCGATGGCTTGCAGGAACGCATCGTTCTTGCTCTGGTCGCCCGTGATCTCGATCGTGTAGCTCTTGTCGGTGACGTCGATGATGTGGCCGCGGAAAATGTCGACCATGCGTTTCATTTCCTCGCGCTCCTTGCCGACGGCGCGAACCTTCACCAGCATGAGCTCACGCTCGGTGTAGGCGCCCTCGGTCAGATCCACCACCTTCACGACTTCGATCAGCCGGTTGAGATGTTTGGTGATCTGCTCGATGACCTCGTCGCTGCCCACCGTGACGATGGTCATGCGCGACAGGCTGGCGTCCTCGGTAGGGGCCACGGTCAGCGACTCGATGTTGTAGCCGCGGGCCGAAAAGAGACCGACCACACGCGACAGGGCGCCGGGTTCGTTCTCGAGCAAGACTGCAATGATGTGTTTCATGCGGATTCCTCTTTTCGCCGCCCTCCCCCGTGCACGGTAATGCACAGGCTCGGCGGGCAATAGATTCGTCGTGAAAGGGAAGTGAAGAAAGCGGGGGCACGCGGACCTGCCCGGCCCGCCGCGCCCGATGGACTCAGAGGTCGTCTGCGCCCAGCAGCATTTCGGTGATGCCCTTGCCGGCCTGCACCATGGGGAACACGTTCTCCGTGGGGTCGGTGCGGAAGTCCAGGAACACCGTGCGATCCTTGAGCTTGCGCGCCTCGCGCAGGGCCGGTTCGACGTCCTGCGGACGCTCGATCAGCAGGCCGACGTGGCCATAGGCCTCGGCCAGCTTCACGAAATCGGGCAACGCGTCCATGTAGCTGTGGCTGTAGCGGCCCGAGTACTCGATTTCCTGCCACTGCCGGACCATGCCCAGGTAGCGGTTGTTCAGCGAGCAGATCTTGATCGGCGTGTTGTGCTGCAGGCAGGTCGAGAGTTCCTGGATGTTCATCTGCACCGAGCCTTCGCCGGTGATGCAGAACACCTCGCTCTGCGGCTTGGCCAGCTTGATGCCCATGGCGTAGGGAATGCCCACGCCCATGGTGCCCAGGCCGCCCGAATTGATCCAGCGGCGAGGCTCATCGAAACGGTAGAACTGTGCGGCCCACATCTGATGCTGACCCACGTCCGAGGTCACGTAGACATCGTCGTTGCGGGTCATGTTCCACAGCGTCTCGACCACGGCCTGCGGCTTGATGACGTCGGCGTTGCCGCGATCGTAGGTCAGGCAGTCACGTCCACGCCAGCCTTCGATGGTCTTCCACCACTCGGCAAGCGCCGGTTCGTTGGGTTTGCCACCCGACTCGTTCAGCGCATTCAGCAACTCGACCAGCACATCCTTGACGTCGCCCACGATGGGCACATCGACCTTGACGCGCTTGGAGATCACCGAGGGATCGATGTCGATGTGAATGATCTTGCGTTCGACCGACCCGAAATGCTTGACGTTGCCGATCACGCGGTCGTCGAACCGGGCGCCCACGGCCAGCAGCACGTCGCAGTTCTGCATCGCGTTGTTGGCTTCGACGGTGCCGTGCATGCCCAGCATGCCGAGGAACTTGCGGTCCGAAGCCGGATAGGCACCGAGGCCCATCAGCGTGTTGGTCACCGGAAAGCCGAGTTGGTCGGCCAGGGCACGCAGCTCTTGCGCGGCATTGCCCAGCACCACGCCGCCGCCGGTGTAGATGTACGGACGCTTGGCCGCGAGCAGCAACTGCAGCGCCTTGCGGATCTGGCCCGAGTGCCCTTTGCGCACCGGGTTGTAGCTGCGCATCTCGATCGGCTTCTGGTACTCGGCGGCATCGTAGACGGCCTTGCGGAAAGACACGTCCTTGGGAATGTCGACCACCACGGGGCCAGGCCGGCCGCTGCGAGCGATGTGGAAAGCCTTCTTGATCGTGATGGCGACGTCGCGCGGATCCTTGACCAGGAAGTTGTGTTTGACGATAGGCCGCGTGATGCCGATGGTGTCGCATTCCTGGAAGGCGTCGGTCCCGATCACGGTCGACGGCACCTGCGCGGTGATGAGCACCAGCGGAATGGAATCCATGAAGGCCGTGGCCAGACCCGTGACCGCGTTGGTCGCACCGGGACCCGAGGTCACCAGGCAGACACCGACTTCGCCGGTGGCACGTGCAAAGCCGTCGGCGGCATGCACGGCAGCCTGCTCATGGCGCACCAGCACGTGGCGGATGGTTTCCTGACGGTAGAGGGCGTCGTAGATGTGGAGAGCCGCGCCGCCCGGATAACCCCAGAGGTAATCGACGCCTTCGGCCTGCAGGGCGCGCACCAGAATGTCGGCGCCCTTCAACTCTTCGGGTTCGGGAAAATTCTTGCCAGCTGTTGCAGCTGCAGCGGAGGCCAGTTCGGCCTTGGAGATATCCATGATCAACCTTTGCGAATTTCTCTGACGAAAAACCTTCGGTGCCCCTTCAAAAGCTCTTGTGGAACTCTGTCGGGACTTAAGGCCAGGACCATGGGCGCCGGGGATGCCGCGCCGGATCGAGACCCGTTTGCGAATTTGATTTGCCCTGCATTATGTCACCACTGTTGGCCAGACCGCGAAGCCTGTGTGCAAATTGACACACCGGACCGCACGACCGACCGGTGACGGGCCAGCACTTCCCCGGTCGGGATGCTGCTGAAACGAGGCCTGCTGCGATGCCGGCCAGCCCGGGAACAGGGCCAAGCTCGGGCATACTGGCACTTTGTTCCGCAGCCCCTCCTCGTCATGCCTCCGCCGTCCCGTGTGCCCTTCGTCAACAAGCAAAAGCAGCGCAAAGGCTGGTCGCGCTTGTGGCACGCCGCCGGCTATTCACTGCACGGGCTGCGTGCAGGCTGGGACGAGGCCGCTTTCCGGCTCGAGGCCTCCATCGCGCTGATCCTCATGCCCTGCGCCGTGTGGCTGGGACGGACTTGGCTCGAAACCGCGGTGCTGCTGGGCTGCCTGGTGTTCGTGCTGGTCGTCGAGCTCGTCAACAGCGCCATCGAAACCGTGGTCGACCGTGTCAGCCCCGAGTGGCACCAGCTCTCCAAACGCGCCAAAGACCTCGGCAGCGCAGCGACCTTGCTGGCCATGCTGCTGGCCGGCGGCATCTGGCTGACCGCCATCGTCCATCGTTTTTTCGGCAACTAGTCTTCGTATTTCGCATCCGCCATGACTCTCCAGACCCTACGCAAACAACCCGATCCCGCCACTCCCCCCAGCTTTTCGCTCGGTGTCTATTGCGGTTCGCGCCCCGGCATCGGCGAGTTGTACCTCGACACCGCCCGTGAAATCGGCCACTGGATCGGCGAGCACGGCGGCCAGTTGGTGTATGGCGGCGGCAAGAGCGGCATGATGGGTGTCGTCGCGCAGGCCACTCAAGAGGCCGGCGGACGCGTGGTCGGTGTGATTCCCCATGCGCTGGTCGACAAGGAACACGCCAATCTGCTGTGCGACGAGCTGTACGTCGTCGACACCATGCACGAACGCAAGGCGCTGATGGCCGACCGCGCCCAGGCTTTCCTGGCGATTCCCGGCGGGATCGGCACGCTCGAAGAGCTGTTCGAAGTCTGGACTTGGCGGCAGCTCGGCTACCACGACAAGCCCGTGGGCATCCTCAATGTGGGCGGCTACTACGACGCCATGCTGCAGTTCCTGCGCCACAGCGTGAGCCAGGGCCTGATGAACGAATGGCAGATGGATCTGGTGCAGGTGGGCGACAGCGCACGCACGCTGCTGCCGACACTGGTCGAGTCGGCGGGCCTCAGCCGGTTCTCTGCCGTCGGTCAGGTCGCCTGAGACGGGTGCTGCAGGGCGCACCTGCAGCCCTGCAAAGGCAGCCCGGGCGGCGGATCAGACCGCGGCTTCGTTTTCTTCGCCGGTGCGGATGCGGACGATGCGTTCGACGGGCGACACAAAGATCTTGCCGTCGCCGATCTTGCCGGTGCGTGCGGCGTTGAGCACGGCCTCCACGCAGCGGTCGACGTCGCCGTCGTTCACGACCAGCTCGACCTTCACCTTGGGCAGGAAGTCGACCACGTATTCCGCACCCCGGTAGAGCTCGGTATGACCCTTTTGACGGCCGAAGCCCTTGACCTCGGTCACCGTCAGGCCCGAGACACCATAGTCGGCCAAGGCCTCGCGAACTTCGTCGAGCTTGAACGGTTTGATGATGGCTGTGATGAGTTTCATGGGCGTGGCTCCTAGGGTACTACTCGATGGATATGCAATGGCGATGACGCACGACACGTCGTGCCGCTATTTTTGCATGGCTGCAGCGCTCGCGCACGGGCCACGGGCCGGCACGGCTCACTCGCGGTACTGGTTGGTGATCGGATAACGCCAATCCTTGCCGAAATTGCGGTGGGTCACGCGCGGACCGACCGCGGACTGGCGGCGCTTGTACTCGTTGATGCGGACCAGCCGCGCGACGCGCTCGACTTCGGCCCGCTCGTGGCCCGCCGCGACGATCTGGTCGATGGTCTGGTCTTCCTCGACAAACCGGGCCAGCATGTCGTCCAGTTGCTCGTAGGGCGGCAGGCTGTCCTGGTCGGTCTGGTCGGCGCGCAGTTCGGCACTGGGCGGACGGGTGATGATGCGCTCGGGAATCGGGCTGCTGCCCGTGCCATAGGGATCGTTCGCATTGCGCCAGCGCGCCAGATCGAACACCCGGGTCTTGAACACGTCCTTGATCACGGCGAATCCGCCGGCCATGTCGCCGTAGAGCGTGCAATAGCCGGTCGCCAGTTCGCTCTTGTTGCCCGTGGTCAGCACCATCGAACCGAACTTGTTGGACAGCGCCATGAGCAGCACGCCCCGGATACGGGCCTGGATGTTCTCTTCGGTCGTGTCCTCGGGCAGGCCTTCGAACTCGTGCGCCAGAGCGGCGCGGAACGCCTCGAACTGCGGCACGATCGAGATCTCGTCGTAACGCACGCCCATTCGGGCAGCCATGTCGCGTGCATCCAGCCAGCTGATGTCTGCGGTGTAGGGCGAAGGCATCATCACCGCGCGCACGCGCTCGGCGCCCAGTGCATCGACGGCAATCGCCATCACCAGGGCCGAGTCGATGCCGCCGGACAAGCCCAGCAGCACGCCCGGGAATCGGTTCTTGGTGACGTAGTCGCGCACCGACAGGACCAGGGCGTCCCACAGGTCGGCCTCGTCGCTGCGCGCCGGTGCGAGCTCGGCGTGCACGACCGCCGGCTGCCCGTCGGGCAGGTCGATACGGCCAAAAAACAGCTGCTCGCGGAAACTCTCGGCCTGGCCGCGAAGCTGGCCCTTGCCGTCGAGCACAAACGATGCGCCGTCGAAAACCAGTTCGTCCTGTCCACCCACCATGTGCGCGTAGATCAGCGGCAGGCCGGTCTGGCGCGCGCGCAGACCCATGCTGGCCACACGCTCGACGCCCTTGCCGACATGGAAGGGCGACGCATTGATCACGGCCAGCACCTGAGCGCCCGCCTGCAGGGCGGCCTGGGCCGGACCTTCGAACCAGGCGTCCTCGCAGATCAGCAGGCCGACCCGCACGCCGCCGATCTCCAGGACCGCTGGCGTATCGCCCGGCGAGAAATAGCGCCGTTCGTCGAACACCTGGTAATTGGGCAGCTCGCGCTTGGCATACGACAGCACACGCCGTCCGCCCCGCAGCACCGTCGCACGGTTGCCGCGCTGGTGGACCGCCACGCTGCGGGTGCGCACGTCCTGTCCGCTGGGATGGCCGACCACCACCGTCATGTCCGGCAGATCGGCGAGCTCGCGCGCGATGTCGTCCAAAGCCGATTCGCAACCGGCCATGAAAGCCGGCCGCAGAAAAAGATCCTCGGCAGCGTATCCGCACAGGGAAAGTTCGGGCGTCAGCAGCAGATGCGCGCCCTGTGCGTGGGCTTGCCGTGCGGATGCGATGATTTTTTGCGCGTTGCCCGCGAGGTCGCCCACGACAAAATTAAGCTGGGCAATGCAGAATGTGAGCGACATGAATGATCTGGACCAACAAGGAAAAGAGCCGGAGGACAATTATGTCATCGTGTGCTCGGACGAATGGGCTGCCGTCGACGCGGCCGAATGGAATGCGCTGCTGGCCGAACAGGCCACTCCCACGCCCTTCATGCGCCATGAGTACCTGAGCGCGCTGCACGAGACCGGCTGTGCCGGCCCCGACACCGGCTGGGCCTTGCAACTCTTCACGCTGCGCGCAGACGGTCCCCAGGCGGCGTCGCAGCCCTTGCTGGCTGCCGTGGCCGTCTACGTGAAGTCGCACAGCTACGGAGAATACGTGTTCGACTGGGCCTGGGCCGATGCCTACGCCCGCAACGGGCTCGACTACTACCCCAAGGCGCTCATCGCCGTCCCCTTCACCCCGGTACCCGGCAGCCGTATCCTGGCCAGAACGCCCGAGTGGCGTGCAGCCCTGCTGCAGACACTCACGCAATGGGCCCGTGACGCCGGACTCTCGTCCCTGCATCTTCTTTTCGGCGATGCGGCCGATCTCGAGGCCGCCGATGCCGCAGGCCTGATGGTGCGCCAGGGCGTCCAGTTCCACTGGCGCAACCGGGAGCCGGAGCGTTACGGCGACTTCGACGACTTCCTCGCCGGCCTCAGCCACGACAAACGCAAGAAGATCCGGCAGGAACGCCGCAAGGTCGCCGACGCCGGCGTCGCATTCGACGTCCGGCACGGCACGCAGATTCGACCGCAGGATTGGGACTACTTCTACCGCTGCTACGAGCAGACCTATCTCGAGCACGGCAATGCGCCCTACCTGAATCGCGAATTCTTCGGCCGCATGGCGCACGCGCTGGCGGACCGCTGGGTGCTGTTCACCGCTCACATCGACGGACGGCCCGTGGCCTGCAGCCTGCTGGCCCTCCATCCCGATGCCGAAGGCCGGCCGCAGTACGCCTACGGCCGATACTGGGGATCGACCGAGACCATCGCGTGCCTGCACTTCGAAGCGTGCTACTACCAACCGATCGCCTGGTGCATCGCGAACGGCGTGCAGCGCTTCGAGGGCGGCGCGCAGGGCGAACACAAGATGGCGCGCGCCCTCATGCCCCAGCCCACGGCGAGTGCGCATTGGCTGGCCCACCCGGCTTTCGCGGACGCGGTGGGCCACTTCCTCGAGCGCGAGACGCAGGGCATGGACCAGTATCTCGAGTCGCTGCGGCAACGCTCCCCCTTCAAGCGCTGACAGCCGGATGTGAGGCCGGTGTGCGCGGCAAGCCCGCCCGCGCGAATCCTGAAACAGCCGACGGCCATGTCAGCATTTGACTGACAGCAGCCGGGCGGCTTCGCGTCACAAAATGACCTGTTTTCGGCATCTGTCGTCAGCTTGCCTGGATTTGCAGTCAATGTGATTCAGCGTGCTGGCTTCGGCTGCCAGGGTTGACAGCCCTCATGTAACAAAGTCATAATGGCGGTCCGTTTAACAACCAACACAGTTGGTCGTTTGGTGCTACTCGCGGATCCAGACAGCGGTCCCGTCGCGGTATCGAATGCGTCAAATGGGCCTCGTGCCCGCCACACCGGTTCTGCCGGCCGGGTGCAGTCATGGCTTTGGCCGGGCTGTCCGTCACCCATCAAAAACAACGTTCGCCTGCCGTCGATTTCGACAGCCTGGGTCTGCCAGCCGCAATTTTCGCGATGGGCACTCGCTGCGGCATCTTCGCGGCAGGTCGGACGTCATGTTGTCGTCTCTTTCAGGCGGCGCTGATTCATTCCAACAAGAGGGAACCCAAGCGCATGGCAAAAGAAATCGTGATCGATCACGTCTTCAAGGTCTTCGGAGATCATCCGGAAACCGCTCTGGACCTGGTCAAACAAGGCTTCTCCAAACAAGACATCCTGGTCAAGACCGGGAATTCAATCGGTGTCTTCGACGCCAACTTCACCATCAACGAAGGTGAGATCTTCGTCATCATGGGCCTCTCCGGCTCGGGCAAATCGACCTTGGTTCGCCTGCTCAATCGCCTGATCGAACCCACCGCGGGACGCATTCTGGTCAACGGCGACAACATCAACGACTACGGCGACAAGGCCCTGCGCGCACTGCGCCGCAAGGACATCAGCATGGTGTTCCAGTCGTTTGCGCTGATGCCGCACATGACCGTGCTCGACAACACCGCATTCGGCCTCGAACTGGCCGGCGTCGACAAGGCCAGCCGCCAGGAACAAGCGCACAAGGCGCTCGAGCAGGTCGGCCTGGGCGCCTGGGGCGCCAGCTACCCCGACGAACTGTCGGGCGGCATGCAGCAGCGGGTCGGGCTGGCCCGCGCCCTGGCCTCGGATCCCTCGATCCTGCTGATGGACGAGGCCTTTTCCGCGCTCGACCCCATCATCCGCACCGACATGCAGAGCGAACTGCTGCGGCTTCAGGAAATCCAGCGCCGCACGATCGTGTTCATTTCGCACGACCTCGACGAAGCCATGCGCATCGGCGACCGCATCGCGATCATGAAGGACGGTCATGTGGTGCAGGTGGGGACGCCCGAGGAAATCCTTCGCAATCCTGCAGACGACTACGTGCGCAACTTCATCCGTGGCGTCGACACGGCAGCCGTGTTCAAGGCCGGCGATATCGCACGCCGCTCGCAGGTGGTCGTGGCCGAGAGCCGGACCAAGGGCTGCCGCGCCGCGCTCAAGATGCTGGAAGACAGCGATCGCACCTATGCGTTCGTGGTCAGCCCCTCGGAAAAATTCCTGGGCATTGTCTCGATCGACTCCCTGCGCGAAGCGCTCAAGGACCACGAGGGCCCGCTCGGCCTGCAGCACGCCTACCTGCCCGAGATCGAGACCATCAACGCCGACCATCCGGTGGCCGACCTGTTCACCCACGTCGCCCAGCACCCCTGGCCGGTGCCGGTGATCGATGCGAACGGCCGCTACCGCGGTGCGATCAGCAAGACCACGCTGCTCAAGTTCCTGGACCGCAACAGCGATTGAGGGCGGCGCACGCCGCTCGCCACGCACGCCCGCAGATGGGTGCTGCGCAGACCTCTCAACCAAAAAAACACGCGGAGGGCCTAGCCTATGACAACAGAAAAGACCACCGATTTCCTGCCCATCCAGCTCGCGCAGAACGACAGCGCTGCGGATGATCCCTGGGGCAGCATGAACGCCGCGCCCGAAGCGCCTGCCGATGCCGCAGCCTCGGGCCCGGCCGATGGCGCAGAGCCGGCAGCCGCCGGCAGCGACGCAACCGTCGACCCCTGGGGCGCCGAAAACGCCGGCGCAGGCGACACCCCGACCGCCGACGTACCGGCTGCTCCCGACGCCGGCGGTGCCGACTGGCTGGGCTCGCCTGCAGCGGCATCCACCTCGCCGGACGGTGGCGGCCTGCATCTCAGCAGCCTGTGGGACGGCTCGTTGCCCATACAGGACTGGATCAACCACGGCCTGAGCTGGGTCGTCACCCACTTCCGTCCCTTCTTCCAGACCGTGCGCGGCCCGATCGACGGCACGCTCGACGGTGTCCAATCTCTCCTGCTCAGCGTGCCCACTCTGGGCATGATCCTGCTGATGACCCTGCTGGCCTGGCAGTTCGCCGGCCGGGCACTGGCCGTCGGCACGGCGCTGTCGCTGCTGGTGGTCGCGATGCTGGGCATCTGGCCCGAAGCCATGGTCACCTTGGCCCTGGTTCTGACATCGCTGGTGTTCTGCCTGATCATCGGGCTGCCGCTGGGCATCTACCTGGCCAGCAGCGACCGCGCGCAGCGCATCGTCCGTCCCGTGCTCGACGCCATGCAGACCACACCGGCCTTCGTCTACCTGGTGCCCGTGGTCATGCTGTTCGGTATCGGCAACGTGCCCGGTGTCATCGTCACCATCGTCTTTGCGCTGGCACCGCTGGTGCGGCTCACTGCACTGGGCATTCGCCAGGTGCGTCCGGACCTGATCGAAGCCTCCCGTGCCTACGGCGCTTCGCCGTGGCAATTGCTGGTCAAGGTGCAGATTCCGCTGGCCATGCCGTCCATCATGGCTGGTATCAACCAGGCGCTGATGCTGTCGCTGTCCATGGTCGTGATCGCATCGATGATCGCGGTCGGCGGCCTGGGCCAGATGGTGTTGCGCGGTATCGGCCGGCTGGACATGGGTCTGGCTACCGTGGGCGGGCTGGGCATCGTGCTCCTGGCCATCACGCTCGATCGCCTGACGCAAGCCATGGGTCAGCCCAAGCGCGGTGTGCGCCACTGGTATCAGACCGGCCCTGCAGGCTGGATCTGGCGCCTGACGGGCGGCGATCGCCCCAAGGGCACCGTGCAGGCGGACGCCCCCGCCACGCCGGCAGCAGCGCCCTCGCCCACCACACGCAAGAACGGCGACAGCGCCCAGCCCGACGAAAAAATGCGTCTGACCTCGGCGCCGTCCAAGGCCTGAATGTGACGGCCGCGCAGCGTGTGCGGCCTCGCCCTCTCACCCGGCCGCCACGCTGCGGCCCGGGTGAATCACACAGGCTGGTGCCTGCCGCCAGCCGGATTTCTCCACGCGAACCCATCGACGAGATCGAAAAGGAAACACCATGATCACCTCCTCGCTCAACGCTTTCGCCAAAAGTGCCATCATGACCAGCCTGCTGGCGCTGGGTGCCGCCGCCATGGCTCAGGACCTGCCCGGCAAGGGCGTGAAAGTCCAGCCCCTGCAAAGTTCGGTGGCCGAAGAAACCTTCCAGACCCTGCTGGTGAGCCGCGCGCTTGAAAAGCTGGGCTACGACGTCCAGCCGATCAAGGAAATCGAGTACGCCACCGCCTATGTGGCGATCGCGAATGGCGACGGCACGCTGATCGCGGCCAACTGGGTTCCCCTGCACGACGACTTCTACAAGAACGCCGGCGGCGACGCCAAACTCTGGCGCAAAGGGACCTATTCGACCAACGCGCTGCAGGGCTACCTGATCGACAAGAAAACGGCCGATCAGTACAAGATCACCAGCATCGCGCAACTGAAGGATCCCAAGATCGCCAAGCTCTTCGACACCGACGGCGACGGCAAGGCCGACCTGACCGGCTGCAACCCGGGCTGGGGCTGCGAAGCGGTGATCAACCACCAGATCCAGGCTTACAAGCTGAACGATTCGGTCAGGCACGTGCAGGGCAGCTACGCCGCCCTGATGGCCGACACCATTTCGCGCTACCGCGATGGCAAGCCGGTGCTCTACTACACCTGGACCCCCTACTGGGTGAGCGGCGTGCTCAAGCCCGGCACCGACGTGACGTGGCTGGAGGTTCCGTTCTCTTCCCTGCCCGGCGAGCAGTCGGGCACCAGCACAAAACTCGCCAACGGCAAGGATTACGGTTTTGTGCCGAACACGCAGCACATCGTGGCGAACAAGGCTTTTGCCGACGCGAATCCGGCTGCCGCCAAGCTGTTCGAGCTGATGAAGCTGCCAGTGGGCGACATCAATGCACAGAATCTGCGCATGCGTGACGGCGAAGCGTCGCAGACCGACATTGCCCGCCACGTCGACGGTTGGATCAAGGGTCACCAGAAGACCTTCGATGGCTGGATCCAGCAAGCCACTGCCGCTGCCAAATAAACCAAGCATCGGTCTGCAACAAAAAAAGCCGGGCATCTCGCCCGGCTTTTTTGTGCCTGCAGCTCAGGTGCCGCACCCTCAGCCCTTCATTTGTCGCGCACCACCAAGGTCACTTTCTGGTCCATCGCCATCAAGGCCTGCATGATGCGCTCGAGCGAGATCTCCTGCAGTTTGTACTGGCGCAACTGGCAGACCTTGGAGCGTCCCATGCCGGTAAGCGCGGCGACCTGCAGCTGATTGAGGCGCCGTTGGTCGATGACCTGATTGAGCTTGGCGGCCAGCGTGAGCTTGGCCGAAGCTTCAGGCAAGGACTCGACCCCCAGATCCACCGCCAGTCGACCGCCCGATGCATACAGGGGGTCCTCATGCCCCTGGCGATGCCAACTGCGGACCGTGGACATGCGCTCCACAGCCTGGCACATGGCCTGGCGCACGGCCTCTTCTGTGTTGTTTCCGATTGATTGTGCTGTCATACCCGTCACGTTGAACTCCCAGTTGAAAGTGGCTACAAGCCATTCCTTGCAGCGCGCATCGCGGTGACGCGATGGCTCACTGAAAAAAAGCGGGGCAGCTAAGCCCCGTGAAAACGACCGAGTTGACCCCGGATCGCAAGGGGAAACCGCAGCAGCCGGGCCGACTTTGCACTTTGTGCCAAACAGGCTTCGGCGATACGATTGGCTTATTGTGGTTACCGCATGACACAGGTTTCCGACGGCCTTGCACTAAATGACATTAGTTAACAATACTGGCGCAACTTCCATCGCGCGCCCATGAAAAAACCCGGCTCGACGACATGTCGACCCGGGTTCTCTTTTTGGGCTTCAGCGGCGGCTCGGCCGCTGCGGCTTCAGGCCGTGCGGCGGCGTTGGGCCTGCTCGACCGCGCGGCGCACCGTCCTGGGATCACGGCCATACATGTCGGCAAAGCCGTCGATGGTCTGGCCGCTGGCCTCGTACGCTCGCAGCAGTGCTTCGTCGCGGGCCGCAGCCTCGCCGGCCTCGGCCAGCGCCTCGTCGACCAGCACATTGAGCTTGTCGTCGCGTTGGCGCACCCTCATGGCATAGTCTTCACGAGAGAGGCCCGAGGCCTCGTAGGCGGCCACGATGCGGCGGCGCAGCTTGGGCGCCAGGTCTTCGGGCGTGCGCGACTGACGACGACGGAAGACTTCGAGCAGGGCATGGTGCACATGCTCGGGCGCCATCGCCTCGACGGCGGCGCCAGCGAGATCATGCCGTGCCAGTCCGGCCGCCACAGCGGTCAGATACCGGCTGGAGCGGGTATGCAATCCCAGCGCGACTTTCAGTTCGTCGGCAGGCAGGGCCTCGGGGTGTGCGTCGACCAGATCCTGGAAGATGCCCCGCTTGAGCGGCAGCGGGTTCTCGCCGAACAGCACGGGATACAGATCCGCCAGCTTGACTTGCAGCGGATGGCTGCGGGGCTGTCGGGCCGGCTGCCCGGCCTTGGGCTGGGCCCCCTGCCCGCCGGGCTGGCGGGTTTCCGGAGCACCTGCGGCCGAGGATCTGCCCTGGCCTCGGCGGCCACGACGGGCCGGCCGGCCACCGCGTTCCGCGCCGTTCGGGTTGTTGTTTTTCTGGCCAGGCGCTTGCGATACGGTCTGCGCATCCGGCGTGGTCGGGGAATCTGTCATGGCAAGAAAGTTAAAGTCGAACGCAACCCGCCATCATGCCAGAGTCGCAGAGCCCTCGCCGCTTCAGGCCGGCTCCATGCCGTTGTCGAGCTTGGTCTGGACGGCCTGCGGGGACACGAGAAAGTCCAGCCAGGCACGGACGGCTTCGGGCTGCGAGGCCTCCGGGGTGATGCCTGCGGAAAACCGCGTGACGATCTGGATCTCGGGCGGCAGCGGCCCCACGATGGCGATACCCTGGACGTTGAGCAGTTCGCTCAGTTGCTGAAAACCCAGTTCGACCTCGCCTTTGGCCACCAAAGAACCGACCGGCACGCCGGGAGGGGCTTGCACGATTCGGTCCTGGATCGCCGCATCGATGCCCCAGCGTTCGAACAACCGGGCCAGTTGCACGCCGCTCGGTCCGGTCGAGTAGCTGAGGGTCGTGGCCGCCAGCACGGCTTGCTTGACGTCTTCTTCGGTTGCAACGGCCGGCTGCGCGGCGCCGGCGCGCACGGCGACCGCCACACCCGACTTCACGAGGTCGACGCGGCTGCCCTCGCGCACCCGGCCGGCTGCCGTGAGCCGGTCGATGGCATCGGCGGCCAGGATGACGACATCGAACACCTCGCCGGCCTGCACGCGCTTGGCGGCATCGACGCCCCCGACAGACTCGATCTCGACGGCATGACCGCTGGCTTGCTGAAACTGCGAGGCCAGGCTGGACAGCAGCTGGCGTGTGGCCATCGAAGAGATGACCCGAATAGGTTGACCCATGGAATTGTCTCGGTATGTTGTTGCGCGGACGGCCTGCGTGTCCCCATGCACATCGGCACGGCTGCGGCCCCTGCAGAAATTAGAGCACAGCGGGAGAACGTCTCGCATAGCGACTCGCACTGGCTGTTATGCGCAGGATCGCAAGTTCCCGCAATTCGGCGATTTTTGTTATCGTGCGCGGCATGACCCGACAGGATCACAACTTTGCCGACTATTGCTGCGAATTGCTGGCCCCGACCGTGGGCGCGTGCCGCTGGCGCCGCATGTTCGGCGGCTACGGCATCAGCACGGGCGGACTGACGTTTGCCCTGGTGATCGACGAGCTGCTCTATCTCAAGACCGATGCGCAGAGCGAGGCTGCCTGGCGTGAGGCCGGCTGCAGCCCTTTCACCTACGCGTCCCGCGGACGGCAGGTCAAGCTCAACTACCACAGTGCGCCGCCCGAGGCGATGGAGTCCTCTGCAGCCATGGCCGCCTGGGCCAGGCTGGCACTGGATTGCGCGCTGCGCGTGCAGGCAGCTCGATCCAGGCCCCGTTTGCCCCGCGAAGACGACATGGGAGGCCGAAAGGCCAGAGAGGCCGGCCAAGGGCCGGGCAAAAGAATCCGGCGGGCCGGACCTCCCGGCGGCTGAACCAGGAAGGCCTGGCTCCAACCCGACAGGGAGGCCGGCTCGGACCGGCCGGCGTGCGCAGGACTCAGCGGCCGACCATGTCGCCGGGGACGACCCACTGGTCGAACTGTTCGGCGGTGACATGGCCGGAGGCGATGGCGGCCTCGCGCAGGCTGCTGCCCTCCTTGTGGGCCTTCTTGGCGATGTAGGCTGCCTTGTCGTAGCCGATGTGCGTGTTGAGCGCCGTCACCAGCATGAGCGAGCCTTGCACCAACGCGGTGATGCGGTCGCGGTTGGGTTCGATGCCCACGGCGCAATGGTCGTTGAAGCTGACGAAACCGTCGGCCAGTAGACGCACGCTTTGCAGGAAGTTGTGCGCCACCATCGGACGGAAGACGTTCAGCTCGAAGTTGCCCGACGCACCGCCGAAGTTGATCGCCACATCGTTGCCGAACACCTGAGCCGACAGCATGGTGGCCGCTTCGCTCTGCGTGGGATTGACCTTGCCCGGCATGATGGAAGAACCCGGCTCGTTTTCCGGAATGCTCAGTTCGCCGATGCCGCTGCGCGGGCCGCTGGCCAGCCAGCGCACGTCGTTGGCGATCTTGGTGAAGCTCGCGGCCAGGGTCTTGAGGGCGCCGTGGGCATGCACCAGCGCATCGACCGAAGCCAGCGACTCGAACTTGTTGGGCGACGTCACGAAGGGCAGGCCGGTCAGGGCCGCCAACTCCTGGGCCACGCCTTCGGCATAGCCCTTGGGCGCGTTCAGGCCGGTGCCGACGGCGGTGCCGCCGAGGGCCAGTTCGTACAGGTGAGGCAGCGCATCCCGCACATGCTTCTCGCCATGCACCAGTTGGGCGACGTAGCCCGAGAACTCCTGGCCCAGCGTGAGCGGCGTAGCGTCCTGCAGATGGGTGCGACCGATCTTGACGATGCCGTCGAAATCCTGCGCCTTCTGCTGCAGCGTGGTGCGCAGCTTGGCGATGGCCGGCAGCAGCTTGTGCGTCAGGGCTTCGACCGCCGCGACGTGCATGGCCGTGGGAAACACGTCGTTGCTGGACTGGCTGCGGTTGACGTCGTCGTTGGGGTGGACAAGACGCCCTTCCCCGCGCTGGCCGCCCAGCAGTTCGCTGGCGCGGTTGGCCAGCACCTCGTTGACGTTCATGTTGGTCTGGGTGCCCGAGCCGGTCTGCCAGACCACCAGCGGAAACTCGTCCGGATGCTTGTCGGCCAGCACTTCGTCGGCGGCAGCGATGATGGCGTTGGTCTTTTTCTCGTCCTGCAGACCCAGGGCCGCGTTGACCTTGGCCGACGCACGCTTGACCAGCGCCAGGGCGCGGATGATTTCCTTGGGCTGCTTTTCGCCCGAGATGTCGAAGTTGTGCAGCGAACGCTGGGTCTGGGCGCCCCAGAGCTTGTCTGCGGGGACCTCGATCGGGCCAAAGGTGTCTTTTTCGATCCGTGTCGACATGGGTGGCTTGCCTTCTCTCTTGATTCCTGTGTGGATGAAGCCCGGTTTGCGCCTGCCTGCACCGGACACGCCGGCGCGGGGACCTGACGTGGGCTCCATGATGCCCGCGCGCGCATAAACGCGCGACCAGCAGGGTCGCATCCGAACAAACGCGAATCATACGCACCTTCGAACGCAACAAAAGGTATTGCTGCGCCGGGACGACGATTTCACTAAACTCCGCGACGCGCTTTTTCCATCAATAAGAGCTGCCTCGAAGGGCTCCACGACTCCACGGACACAACGATGACGACCACGATCAAGCGCGACGACCTCATCGAGAGCGTTGCCGCCGCACTGCAATACATCAGCTATTACCACCCTGCAGACTACATCGCGCATCTGGCGCGGGCCTACGAGCGCGAGCAGAGCCCGGCGGCCAAGGACGCCATGGCCCAGATCCTGACCAACTCGCGCATGAGCGCGACCGGCCAGCGCCCCATCTGCCAGGACACCGGGATCGTGAATGTCTTCCTGAAGGTCGGCATGAACGTGCGTTTCGAGGGTTTCCCGGCGGGCCTGGACGAAGCCATCAACGAAGGCGTGCGCCGGGGCTACAACCATCCGGACAACACGCTGCGCGCCTCGGTGGTCGCCGATCCGCATTTCGCACGCAAGAACACCAAGGACAACACGCCCGCCGTGATCTTCACCGAGCTGGTCCCGGGCGACACGCTGGACATCACCGTGGCGGCCAAGGGCGGCGGCAGCGAGAACAAGAGCAAGATGGTCATGCTCAATCCCAGCGACTCGCTGGTGGACTGGGTGCTCAAGACCGTTCCGACCATGGGCGCCGGCTGGTGTCCGCCGGGCATGCTGGGCATCGGCATCGGCGGCACGGCCGAAAAAGCCGTGCTGATGGCCAAGGAGTCGCTGATGGACGACCTGGACATGTACCAGTTGCTCGAAAAGGCAAGCAAGCGCGAAGCCCTGACGCAAGTCGAGGAACTGCGTCTGGAGCTCTACGAGAAAGTCAACGCGCTCGGGATCGGCGCACAGGGCCTGGGCGGCCTGACCACCGTGCTCGACATCAAGATCAAGATGTACCCCACGCATGCCGCGAGCAAGCCGGTGGCCATGATTCCCAACTGTGCAGCCACGCGCCATGCGCACTTCGTGATGGACGGTTCGGGTCCGGTCTACCTCGAGGCCCCCAGCCTCGACCTGTGGCCCAACGTCAACTGGGCACCCGACGCCAACAAGAGCAAGCGTGTCGATCTCGACCGGCTCACGCAGCAGGAAGTCGCGAGCTGGAAGCCGGGCGACACGCTGCTGCTCAACGGCAAGATGCTCACGGGCCGCGACGCCGCACACAAGCGCATCCAGGACATGCTGGCCAAGGGCGAGTCCCTGCCGGTCGATTTCACCAACCGCGTCATCTACTACGTGGGCCCGGTGGACCCGGTCAGGGACGAAGCCGTCGGTCCGGCCGGCCCGACCACGGCCACGCGCATGGACAAGTTCACCGACATGATGCTCGAACAGACCGGCCTGATCGCCATGATCGGCAAGGCCGAGCGCGGCCCGGTGGCCATCGAATCGATCAAGAAGCACCGCAGCGCCTATCTCATGGCGGTCGGTGGCGCGGCCTACCTGGTCAGCAAGGCCATCAAGACCGCGAAGGTCGTGGGATTCGCCGACCTGGGCATGGAAGCCATCTACGAGTTCGACGTCGTCGACATGCCGGTGACGGTGGCCGTGGACGCGGGCGGGACCAGTGCCCACATCGCGGGCCCGGCCCTGTGGCAACAGAAGATCGCGTCGGGCCAATACAAGGTGCTGGACCTGACCCCGGCCTGAAGCCGGCCCGGCCCCGCACGACGGGGCCGGACACGCCAAACCGAAAAAGAACCGGCAGCCGCGCCGGTTTTTTTTCGTCCGCCATGCGGTAACCCCACCGTCATCGTTGCCGTATTGCACCTCATTCTCAATTGATGGCATGATGCCCAGGTTTCCCTTCGACAAGGACCCTGCACCGTGCATCCGAACAACGAGGACCGAGAGCCGTCCTGCCGCCCACGCGCCGCCCAGACGGCTCATGGCATGCGCCTGGACGTGGACGAACAGTACACCGCCTGCGGCCGTCCCCGTTCGCGCTGGAGCGATCTCGGCTTTCAGGACCTGCGCGACGACGAGGCATTCGTGGTCTGGCTGTACCGCTGCTGGCAGCACAACGAACCGACGCCCTACATCACCGAGCATCGGCTCTCGGGCATGCTGCGTCACGATCGTCTGCATGTACTGCTCGACGACCTGCTGCGCCTGTTCAAGGCCTACGGCCGCGATCCCGCCATGGAACAACCGCTGCTGGGCATGCCCCTGCTGACCTGGCGCGAAGAAACGCTGCTGGCGATGCTGACGCCTGCACCGCTGATACTGGGGGCCCATTGCGACGAGCTGGCGCGGCGCTGTTTCACCGGTTTGCTGGCGCACGGCGTGGAGTTGAGACCGCCACAGGAGATGACCCGCTGCGGCCGGGACCAGCTGGAACTGGCCATCGCCCGCAAGCTCGGCGGCGGCTGGTGCGGCAGCGATTGAACGCCCGGCGATAAAAGGGGCACAATACCGCTGCGGCGCTCAGACAGGCGTCCCGCGCGCAGTCGTTTCACGCCGCCATCATGCCCTTATCGCCCACCGCGTTCCCCGACCCCTCTTCGGACGTTCTCGCTCACGACCTGACCGCTGTACAGCAAGGCCCCATCGGGGTCTTCGACAGCGGCGTGGGCGGACTCAGCATTCTGCAGGCCCTGCGTACAGAGCTGCCGCACGAGGATTTCGTCTATTTCGCGGACAGCGGCCATGCGCCCTACGGCGAACGCGAGGACAGCTTTGTCGTCGCGCGCAGCCTGGCCATCGCGCACTACCTGCTGGCCACCCATGCCATCAAGGCGCTGGTCGTGGCCTGCAACACCGCAACGGCCGCGGCGATCCAGTCCTTGCGCCTGGCCTTGCCCCACCTGCCGATCATCGGCGTCGAACCGGCCCTCAAGCCGGCCGTGGCAGTCAGCCGCACGCGCCGCATCGGTGTCGTGGCCACCCGCGGCACCCTGGGCAGCGCAAAGTTTCAGCGCCTGCTGCTGTCGCAGCAGACGCTGGCCGAGTTCGTGGTCCAGCCCTGCCCCGGTCTCGCTCTGGCACTCGAAAACGCCGTTGCGATCGATGCGGGCAACACCGGCCAACTGGCCAAGAACCGGCTTGAAATCAGTGCCCTCATCGAACGCCATCTGTCGGCGATGGGGGCATTCGGTTCGGCGCCTGGCCAGATCGACACCCTGGTGCTGGGCTGCACGCATTACCCCTTTGCGATGCGCGAGTTCCAGGCGCAGGCGGGTTCAGGCGTGCAATTGCTCGAGACCGGTGTGCCCGTGGCCCGCCAGACACGCCGCCTGCTGCAGGCCCGGACGGCCTTGCATCTGGCGCGGGCCCAGGCAGGTCATTTGACGCTCTTCACCACGGGCAGCGCCACGGCTCTGCAGTTGGCCGCGATGCGGTGGCTCCAGATTCCGTCTTCGGTGCCGGCGACATCGCTCGATCTCGCGACGGCCTGAGGGCACGGGCACGCCCCGCAGCCCATCGGGCCGCGAGCGCCGGGTTTCCTCAGCCTGCCGGTGCCGGTGCCGGCGACGCGATGGCGGCCTGTCCTCGCTGCATGTCGATGCGCAGCAGCAGCACGATGCCGATCACGAACAGCAGGCTGGTCGACACGATGGCGACACGCTGGTTGCCATCGGCCAGCCAAGTGATGAGGCCATAACTCAGCGGGCCGATGATGCTGGCCAGCCGGGTTGCCAAAGTCCATAGGCCAAAGAACTCGCCCAGCCGCGCCGGTGGCGACAGCAGCCCGACCATGGCGCGCCCGGCCGACTGACTGCTGCCCATGCACAGACCGGCAAGCGTCGCTGCCCACCAGAACTGGCCTTTGGTGGTGGCCCAGGCCGCGATCAGGCAGGTGGCGATCCAGCCCACGAGCGTCAGGCCGAGGGCCAGCTTGTGCCCGAGCCTGTCCTGCCCGTAGCCAAAACCGAAGGCGCCTGCCGCAGCCGCGAGGTTCAGTGCAAAGATCAGCACCATGGTTTCCTGCTGCTGGAAACCGATGACCTGCTCGGCGTAGATCGCCGCCAGCGTGATGGCCACGGCGACTCCGCCCTGGTAGGCGACGGTACAGGCCAGCAGCCAGCAGAAATCGGTGTATTGACGGGCATGGGACCAGGTGGCCTGGAGACGCGACCACGATGCGCGCCAACCGCCGGCGACACCGTTCTGCTCGCCGGCAGAGCGGGCATGCGCA
Organism: Comamonas sp. BIGb0124; assembly: GCF_003752175.1. Taxonomy (GTDB): domain Bacteria; phylum Pseudomonadota; class Gammaproteobacteria; order Burkholderiales; family Burkholderiaceae_C; genus Comamonas_F. The sequence goes on from NZ_RJVF01000008.1 coordinate 650,682, forward strand.
CGCTCCTTGAGCAGCGCAAACGTGGCACAGGCCGCCAGGCCGTAGACGCAGGCCGTGACCAGCATGGTCACCGGTACGAAATGGCTGGCAGGCAACTTCTGCCCTTGGGCCCACAGCACATAAGCCAGGCACAGACCCAGCGTGAGCATGCCGCCGATGTAGCCCCAGGCCCACCCCCAGCCGCTGACCCGTCCCATCGCCTGGGGCCGGGCCAGTTCAGGGAGGAAGGCGGCGCACAGCGATTCGCCGTAAGAATAAAACACGTTGGAAAGCACGACCAGGCCCAGTGCCGCCCAGATGGCCGAAGAGCCCGTGAGGGCGGGCGTGGCCGCCAATGCCGCGGTCGCTACCACGCAGGCGAGCGTGCTCCACGCCAGCGCCCGCTTCTTGGCTCCCTTGGCATCGGCATGCGCACCGATCACGGGAATGGTCAGCATCACGATCAGGTAGGACAGGCTCAGCGCGGCCGTCCAGGCCAACGTGGCCCATGGGGCTCCATCGGCCAAGCCACCCACGAAATAGGCAGAGAACACGGCCGTCAACACCACGGTGGTGTAACCCGAGTTGGCGAAGTCGTACATCGCCCACCCCAGCACCTCGCGGCGTGCCACACCCGGATTGAGTGCGGAAGAATCGAACAAACGCATGGGTCCCCCTTGTGCCGTGATCGGCCGTTATTCGTCGCCCGGCATTATGGAGACCCCATTGTCACTGTTTCGGACACATCGCCGAAACCGATCGCCCGCATCAGCTGCCGGCGACCTTCAAGCGTTCGACGAGAATCGAACCCACGGTCTTGGCGCCGTAGTTGTAGGCATCGGCCCCCACGGCCACGATCTCGCGCAGCATGTCTTTCATGTTGCCCGCGATGGTGATTTCCTCGACGGGGTGCTGGATCACGCCGTTGACGACCCAGAAGCCGCTGGCACCCCGCGAGTAATCGCCGGTGACGTAGTTCACGCCCTGTCCCATCAGCTCGGTCACGAAGAGGCCGGTGCCGAGTTTGCGCAGCATCTCGGCGAGGTCGTCGCCGGGGCGGGTCAGGCGGCTGGTCAGCGTCAGGTTGTGACTGCCGCCGGCATTGCCGGTGGTGCGCATGCCCAGCTTGCGGGCCGAGTAGCTCGACAGGAAATAACCCTGGACGACGCCGGCGTCGACCACCTGGCGGGCCCGGGTGATGACACCTTCCTCGTCGAACGGGGAACTGCCCTTGCCCTTGGGCACGAAGGGGTCCTCGAACACGTCGATGTGATCGGCGAAGACCTGTTTGCCCAGCGAATCCAGCAGGAAGGTGCTCTTGCGGTAGAGCGAACCACCGCTGACGCCCTGCACGAAGGCGCCCAGCAAGCCGGCGGCCAGGGGCGATTCGAACAGCACGGGGCATTGCGTGGTGGCGATCTTGCGGGCGTTGAGGCGGCTGAGTGCACGCTCGGCGGCATAACGCCCCACGGCCTGCGGGCTGGCGAGTTCGGCCGGATCGCGCATGGAGCTGTACCAGGCATCGCGCTGCATCTTGGCACCGCGGCCGGCAATGGGAGCCACCGACAGGCTGTGGCGCGAACTGGCATAACCGCCGGCAAACACGGTGGCGCCATCACGCCAGTGGCCGGCGTAGAAATGGCTCTGCTGCGCCGAAACGCCGGCACCTTCGCTGTTGGTGATGCGTTTGTCGACGCTCAGGGCGGCGGCTTCGCACTCGAGCGCCAGCGCGGCGGCGCGTTCGGCATCGACGTCCCACGGGAAAAACAGAGGCACTTCGGGGTGGTCGGTGCTGACGTCTTCCGGATCGGGCAGGCCTGCGGCCTCGTCCTCGGCGGTGAAGCGGGCGATGTCGTAGGCGGCCTGCACGACTTGCTCGATCGCGCTGCGCGAGAAATCGGAGGTGCTGGCGTTACCGCGGCGCTTGCCGATGTAGACGGTCACACCCAACGATTTGTCGCGATTGCGCTCCACGGTTTCAAGATCGCCCTTGCGCACCGATACACTCAGGCCTGCGCCCTCGGAGACTTCGGCGCCGGCCTGTGTCGCGCCCAGCTTGTGGGCGTGGCGCAAGGCCTGATCGACGAGATCGGCAAAAAAATCACGGCTGTAGGCAAAACCTGCAGCCGCCTGAGTGGACGACGAGGAGGATGCCGCCACAGCGTGGGCAGCCGTCTTGCGAGATGGTTTCTTCATATCGGCCACTATGATACTTGCCTGCGCCAACGGCTGCGTCCGCCACAGGCCTTACTTTCAGAGCATCCCCCGCGGTTTTTCAAGAACCGCCTGAACCCATGTCACGTAAACCCAAAAAAGGCTACTTCGTTCGAGGTCAATTCGTTGCCGAAGGCAGCGAGCTGGATCTCGAGCTCAAACGCCAACTCAAAGGCGACACCGATGTCAGCCGTACCGACCTCAAGCGCGAGAGCGACGAGCTGCAGAAGCTGGGCGCCGACCTGCTGACGCTGCGGGCCTCCCTGTTCAACAAGCTGCCCCTGCCGGACAAGCTGGTGGACGCGTTGGCCGAAGCCAAGCGCATCACCAATTTCGAGGGCAAGCGCCGCCAGATGCAGTTCGTCGGCAAGCTCATGCGCAAGCTGGAGGACGATCAGGTGGCCGCCATCCGCACCGCCCTCGAGGAACAGCGCACCGGTTCCGCCAAGGACAATCTGCGCCTTCACCTGGCCGAGCAATGGCGCGACCAGCTCATCGCCGAGGACGCTGCGCTCGAGCGCTGGCTGGGCGAACAGCCCGATACCGATATCCAGTCCCTGCGTGCGTTGATCCGGCAAGCCCGCAAGGATGCCGCTGCGAACGCCACGGCCGAACGGCAGCTCGACAAAGGCGAAACGGTGCGCCACGGCCGGGCCTATCGCGAGATCTTCCAGGTCGTCCAGACCGCTCTGCGCGGCGCCGACGGCGATGAGGACGAAGCAGACGACTCGCACGACGACGTGCCGGACGATCAGGCGCGATGACCCGCGCCCTCGACCACTTCGAAACCGAACGAACACCCTGATGTCTGCCACTTCCAACACCCTGCCCCAGGCGGTATCCGGCGATACCGCGCCGGAAGCCGTCCGCATCGGGCTGGTATCGATCAGCGACCGGGCTTCGGCCGGCGTCTATGTGGACGAGGGTCTGCCTGCACTCGAGCAATGGCTGGGATCGGCCTTGCACAACCCGATCACCTTCGAGTCGCGCCTGATCGCCGACGAGGCGCCCCTCATCAGCGAGACGCTGACGGCGCTCGCCGAAGCGGGCTGTTCGCTGATCCTGACGACGGGTGGAACCGGGCCCTCGCCACGCGACGTGACACCCGAGGCGACGCTGGCGGTGGCCGACAAGGTGATGCCGGGTTTCGGCGAACAGATGCGGCAGATCAGCCTGAACTTCGTGCCGACCGCCATCCTGTCGCGGCAGGTTGCGGTGATCCGGGGGCGCAGCCTGATCGTCAATCTGCCGGGGCAACCCAAATCGATCCGGCAAACGCTGCAGGGCCTGCCTGCACAAGACGGCCGGCCTGGCGTGCCGGGCATCTTTGCGGCGGTTCCCTATTGCATCGACCTCATTGGCGGCCCCTACCTCGAAACACGGGCGGAGGTCTGCGATGCCTTCCGGCCACCGGCTGCCCGGAGGGCGACCGGGCGCCTCTGAAGCAAGGCCGAGACAGACCCGGCGAGCCAGCCATGGGCCGGAGTCCTGCCGGCCGCACCGCTCAATGGCGCGCGAGCGACTCCAGGCGGGCCAGATCCTGGCGTTGACCAATCCAATACTGGACATGAACCTTCTCGAGGTCCTTCTTGGTCCATTTGCGGCAGCGATAGGCCCGCAGGGCGATGGTCTGGGCTTCGCGCTCGGTCAACGCATAGTGGGCGTGGACCCGAAAACGATAGCCATTGACGACGATGGGCTGGGGATAGATGACAGCAGGCATGACCGTTTGCATGGGCACCTCGAACGTCGTGGAGTCGTGATGCACGTGAGTATCCGCCGCCGATCAAGACAGCCAAAAGTCAGCGGAGATGCCGTTCTTCAGGGTTGTTGCTCACCTGCAACGCCCCCTCGTCCATGCAGCGTGCGGATCTGGATGCCGTCGGCAAGATGGCGGGCGAGCTTCACGGCTTCGCCGTAGTTCGTCAAGGGGGAGTCGAGCACCCGCACGATGTCTTGCCGGGCTTGTGGACGATGGGTGTAGCCGAGTGCCCAGCCTTCGAAGCCCCGCGATGCGATCGGCTCGGTGAACAACGAGGTGAATCGGGTATGGCGCCTATCGGCGGCAATGCGACTCAGCAAAGGCAGCAAGGCCGCCAACGACCCTTCGAGAATCTGCGCAAAGTGCACGCCGTCGTACACCAGCAGGCCGCTGATGCCGCAACGGGCATTGAACTCGCGGGCTCGAGGCACGATGCTGCGCAGGTGCACGGGAGCATCCGTCTCGTGGGCGACGCTGAGGTAGAAAGTCCGGTGCAATACCATGCTCGGAGCCGAATCAAGCCATCTGGTCGGAAACGGCAAGCAGTGCGCTGGCCAGTGCCTTGGCCTCTGCATGACCGACCACCTTTTGCGAAATGCAGCGAGCGACATCTTCGATCAACTGAGGCTCGTAGACATAACCCAGCGCCCATGCGCGGTACTGCCGCTGCGCCAGAGGCTCGAAGAACAGCAGGTTGGTCTCTTGATGGCGCGGGTCGGCATAGATGCGGACCATCAGCTTGAGCAATTCGTCGGCAGGGCCTTCGAGGATCTGCGCGTAGTGGGCACCGTCGTAGTTGAGGATGCCGGTGATGCCGTGGGCCTCGTTGTAGCGCCGCGCGCCCGGCAGGATTTCGGCCAGGCCGCGATGGCCCAGTTGCTCATCGGCCCGGCTGATGTAAAAAAGTCGATGCAAAGAACTCATGGCTGCCTCTTGTGCGTCGTCTGCGCGCACGGCGACCGACCCCCTGTCGGCGCCCATTGCAAAGAGTTTAGGCGATTTTCGGCGCACCCCGCCAAACTTCGGATGTAGCCAATTCATGCGACATTCATCTATCGCCCGATCAGATCCTTGAGGTGATCGGCCTGAAAATGCTCCTCGCGCGCGGCATCGCCCGGCACGCAATCCTGCCGTGCCTGCCCTTGCGACAATTTGCCGATGGCCTGCCACAGCAAGGCGATCTGGTGCTCCTGGTTGTCTGCGCTGTCGATGAGATCGCGCAGGGCGACGTTCAAGGGATCGTCGCCGGCCGTGACGCCATAGGCCAGGAAAGCCGGTTCGGCGGCCTGGGTCGATGCCGGGCGGGGCGCCGCCTGTGCCTGGCGCTCTGCCATGCCCTGGGCGGTGCGCAATGCGGCGTCCAGGACCGCCACCGCGGGCGCCGGCGGCACATCGCCCACGATGCGCCCCGGATTGCCGACGACCGTGGCGCCCTGGGGCACCGGCTTGGTCACGACGGCGTTGCTGCCGATCCGGGCGTCGTCGCCGACCACAAAACCGCCCAGCACCTGGGCATTGGCACCGACGACGACATTGCGGCCCAGCGTCGGGTGGCGCTTTGCCCCCTTGGTGAGGCGGGTGCCGCCCAGGGTGACGCCCTGGTAGATGGTGCAGCCTTCGCCGACTTCGGCGGTCTCGCCGATGACCACGCCCATGCCGTGGTCGATGAAGACACCCGGCGCGATGCGCGCGCCCGGATGGATCTCGATGCCGGTCAGCCAACGGCCCAGGTGAGACGTGAAGCGGCCCAGCCAGGGCAGTCCATGCGACCAGCACCAGTGGGCACGCCGATGGACGGCCAGCGCATGCAGGCCCGGGTAGCAGGTCAGCACCTCCCAGGTGTTGCGCGCGGCGGGGTCGCGTTCGAGGATGATCCGGATGTCGGCTTTGAGACTGTTGAACATGGCGGTGTTGAAGCACGTGCGGACCGAGTCCGCAGGGAAATACAAGTCTAGTCGTTCGATCGAGAGGCCGCATCGGCCATGGCTTTGGCGATGCCGCGCAGGATGTGGATTTCGGACTGGCTGAGGCCGGCCCGGTTGAAGAGCTGGTTGAGACGCGGCATGAGCTTCTTGGGTGCGGCCGGATCGAGGAAACCGATGGCGGCCAGCGATTGCTCCCAGTGCGCCAGCAGGCCGGTGAGCTGCTGCGCATCGGCCTGCGGATCGCCCGCTCGTGCGGGAGGAGCCGCGGCATTGGCGCCCGCCACCGCAAAACCGCCCAGGGCCAGCCGCCACTCGTAGGCGATCAACTGCACGGCCGCGGCGATGTTGAGCGAGCCGTAATCCGCTGCGGTGGGGATGCTCAGGCAGGCATGACAGCGGTAGACGTCCTCGTTGCGCATGCCGTAGCGCTCGGAGCCGAACAGGATGCCCAGGCGCTGGCCGCCGGTCGCAGGCTGGGCGGCCAGTTGAGCGAAATGTTCGCGCGGCGCGCGCGTGGGCGGGCCGAAGTCGCGTGGCGTCATCGCGGTGGCGCAGAGATGGGTCACGCCGTCGAGGGCCTCGTCGAGCGTATCGACCACACGCGCACGAGCCAGGACATCGATCGCCCCGCTGGCACGGTCCACCGCTTCGGGGCGCTGGAGCACGTCGGGCCAGCGCGGGGCCACGAGCACGAGATCGTCGAAACCCATGACGCGCATGGCCCGCGCGACGGCGCCCACATTGCCGGCATGGCTGGTCTGGATGAGGATGAAACGGGTAGAGAAATCGGCAGCGGCAGGCATGGGACAGGAGTTCGGCTAGGAGGGCGGCGGCGCAGACGGGTAAAATGGCGCCAAGCCGGTGTGGGTCCGCATGACGGGCCACAACACATCCTCCCATTGTCGCCGCTCGCATCGCCGAGGGCGCGTCCACCCGTTCTTCTCACAATTCGTATGTCGACCAATCTGCATCCCATGCTCAATGTGGCCATCAAGGCCACCCGCGCCGCCGGCGCCATCATCAACCGAGCCGCGCTCGACATCGAATCCGTCCGTATCTCTCAAAAGCAGGTCAACGACTTCGTCACCGAAGTCGACCAGGCCAGCGAACAAGCCATCATCGAAACCCTGCTCACGGCCTACCCCGGCCACGGCATCCTGGCCGAGGAGTCGGGACGCGAGCATGGCGCCAAGGACAGCCAGTTCGTCTGGATCATCGATCCGCTGGACGGCACCAACAACTTCATCCATGGTTTCCCGGTCTACTGCGTGAGCATCGCCCTGTCGGTCCACGGCGTGATCGAGCAGGCCGTGGTCTACGATCCGACCCGCAACGATCTGTACACCGCGACCAAGGGCCGCGGCGCCTACCTCAACGAGCGCCGTATCCGCGTCAGCCGCCGCACGCGTCTGCAGGAGAGCCTGGTCTCCAACGTCTACCCGCTGCGCCCGGGCAACAGCGTGGCGCGCCTGCAGCAGATCACCGGCGAGCTCTATCCCCATGTGACGGGTGTGCGCAGCGCCGGCTCGGCCGCGCTCGAACTGGCTTATGTGGCCGCCGGGTTCTCGGACGGGTTCATCGCCACCGGCGTGAAGAGCTGGGACATCGCTGCCAGCTCGCTGCTGGTGACCGAGGCCGGTGGCCTGGTCGGCAACTTCACCGGCGAAGCCGACTTCCTCGACCAGGGTGAATGCCTTGCGGCCACGCCGCGTGTCTATGGCCAACTGGTGTCGCTGCTGACCAAGCACTCCAAGTTTGCCGACCTGGCCGAACGCAGCAAGCGCCGCGCGCCGCTCGAAGACGGCGCCGCCGACGGCAGCGAAGTGGCAGAAGAAGGCAACGAGGACGCCCTCGAGGCCGGCGCGGCGGAGTCTGCCGACGGCAACACGGACGCCCCTGCAGCCGCCGAGGCACCCAAGAAAAAGCTGCTGCGCGTGCGCAAGTCCGACGTTGCCGGCGGCGATACCGAACGCCGCTGAACGACCGTTGGCCGGGCTGCTTGCGCGGCCTCGGCCAGGATCGCCGGACCGGACCGCGTTCCGGCGACGTTCCTTCTGGTCCGCGCATCTCGCCTGACCGATGCGCCGCGCCAGGGCCCCTGCCCCCGGCCGGACCCAAAGCGGCACCACACCCCTCCTCGCTTCCCCTGCCGATGCAGACGCCCGGCGGCATGCGGCACGCCTGCTGACAGATTTCGCACGCCGCGTCTGCGAGACTCTGCCCAGCGCCCGAACCCGCCGCCGGTCCGGCGCGGGAACCCCTGTCCTCATCTCGCATCCATCCCGATGCACACGCATTGGAAGAACCGGGCGCGGTCCGGTCCGGGTCTTGCGTGTGTGCCAACGTGAAACGCGGCCGATGCAAGGGGCACCGGGTGTCGTCGTTCCGGCTTGTTCGACAGGGAGTCGTTTTTGTCCATCTTGTCCGCCATCCAAAACCTCCATCCGTGGGTCGCCCTGCTGGGTGTGGCATTGCTGACGGCCGTGCTGGCCTTCGGGCTGCACGTGATCGCGAGTTCTCTGGCACGCCGCGCAACCCGCCGCAACGCCCTGCCCCACGCCATCGTGCAGGCCAGCCGCAAGCCGCTGGCCTGGGGACTGCCGTTGCTGGCCCTGCAGTTCGTCTGGCACGGTGCGCCGGACAATCTGGCCTACATCGACGGTGTTCGCCACTACAACGGCCTGATCCTGCTGGCCGTCATCACCTGGCTGCTGATCGCGGCCATCGACGGGTTGGCCAAAGGCGTGATGGCACGGCATCCGGTCAACACCCAGGACAACCTGGCCGCCCGCCGCATCCAGACGCAGACCCTGGTACTCGCCCGTGTGGGCATGTTCGGCGCCGGGCTCGTGGGGGTCTCCCTGATGCTGATGACCTTCCCCGGCGCGCGCCAGGTCGGCACCAGCCTGCTGGCTTCGGCAGGCGTGATCGGTCTGGTGGCCGGTATTGCGGCCAAGTCGGTGTTCAGCAACATCATTGCCGGCTTGCAGATCGCTCTGGCGCAGCCCATCCGCATCGACGACGTGCTGATCGTGCAAGGCGAATGGGGACGTGTCGAAGAAATCACGAGCACTTACGTGGTGCTGCGCATCTGGGACGATCGCCGTCTCATCATTCCCTTGCAGTGGTTCATCGAAAACCCGTTTCAGAACTGGACCCGCAACAGCGCCGACCTGCTGGGCACGGTGTTTTTCTATGTCGACTTTACGATGCCGCTGGCCCCCTTGCGCGCGGAGCTCGAACGCATCGTGCCGACGTTTCCCGAGTGGGACGGGCGGCTGATCCTGATGCAGGTGACCGATACCTCCGAGAACACCATGCAGTTGCGGGTCCTGGTCACCGCGCAATCCTCGAGCCTGGCGTTCGATCTGCGCTGCAAGGTGCGAGAGGGGATGATCGATTTCATGCAGCGTGAGTTTCCGCACCATCTCTCGCGGCAGCGCGTGGAGGGCCAGATCTCGGGCCTGCCGACCGTGCGGGCCGATCTGCCCAGCGATGCCGTGCGAGGCGTACCGGCCAGCGAGACTCCGCCGGCGCCACGGGGCTGAGACCGGCCGCTCGGCACTGCGCCAGCTCGCTAGCGGCCCAGCGCCTCGTGGCCGGCGAGCGCAGCGGCCAGGTAGTCGACCAGCGCCCTGACCTTGGCCGCCATCTGCTGTCCGTCGCGAAAGCAGGCGATGAATTCGAGGGGCTCGTCGAGAAAGGACCATTCGTCGTCGGGCAACAGGCAGACCTCTTCGAGCAGACCCGCCTGCACCAGCGGCTGCGCGATGAAACGCCCGACCCATGCGATGCCGGCACCCCGCTGCGCCATGCAGTGCAGGGTTTCGATGTCGTTGGCGATGGCCGCTACACGCAAGGGCGGCGTGGTGCGCTGGCCGTGGCGAAGAAACGGCCAGTTCATGAAACGGCCATCCGATTCACGCCGGTAGAGCAGGCATCGGTGCGCGAGCAGATCGCGCACGAGTCGCGGCCTGCCGTGGTGATCGAGGTATTCCCTGGACGCGCAGAACATGCGGGGGGCCATGGCCAGTCTGCGGGTCACCATCGAGGGCTCCATCGGCCCGCGATAGCGGATGACGACGTCGACGTTTTCGCGCACCAGGTCGACATGGCGATCGACCATGAGCACCTCGAGCTGCACTTGCGGATAGCGGTCGATGAATCCGGCCAGCAGCGGTGCGACCAGATGCCGCCCGAACGCCGCCGTACAGGCCAGCAGCAGGCGGCCCTGAGGCTCGGCCTGGCGATGCATGACTTCGGCCTTGGCCTGCTCGAGCTGGTCGAGCACAGGCGCCACACGCTCCAGGTAAAGCATGCCGGCATCGGTGAGCGCCAGCGAACGGGTCGAACGGATGAGCAGCCGGGTTCCGATCTCCTGTTCCAGCCGGGCGATGTTCTGGCTGGCGGCGGCCGGCGTGATGCCCATCTGCCGCGCGGCAGAGGCGATGCTGCCCCCCTGCTGTGCCCGGATGAACGTTTCGATGGCGCGAAGATTGGGCATGTCGTGTGAAGGGAAGAACAGGCGGCTTGCATCATTATGACTTACGACCCATCGACGTCATTCGATACAAAAACTAATGAATAAATGAAGGCTGGCTGGTCTTCCGCAGCAAACCGGGTTTTCTTAAAGTTCGTCCATTGCCGCAGCATCCGGCCGCCATCCGGCCATCCGGGACTGCATGCCCTCCTCCCTCCTTCCGAATCCGTCTGCCGATGATCTCTCCTCCCCCGCCCCGCCGTGCCTCGGCACCCCGGCTGCCACGGCGTTTTGCCGCCGTCGCCTTCGCTTTCTACATGTCCGCCATCATGGCCATGGTGATGAGCGCCGTCATCACGGCCGTCAACGAGGGCATCGGACCGGGCTACGTGCCCCACGTCCTGGCGGTCTACCTTCTGGCCATGCCAGTGGCGTTCTGCAGCGTGCTGCTGATACGGCCGGTGGTGATGTGGCTCGTGCTGCGGACCGTGGAGCACTGAGCCGGCGGGCTCCGACCTCGCCGAGGTGAATCGCCGGCGACCGGCGAGCCCGTGTCGTGCTGCAGGGGTCATACCCGGAATTCATGCGCAAGAAACGGGGCGAATCCATCGAATGGTCGGCGTAGAGTGGCGCCTAGAGACGACACACCGCCACCATGCACGCCAACACTCCTGTTCCTCTCCCGGACTCCGGCCTGCTCGCCGCAGAGCCGCCTTACCCGACCGACGATGCCCGCTGGGAAGCCTTGCGCACGCGCGACGCACGGGCCGACGAGCACTTCGTTTTTGCCGTCAGAACGACGGGCACCTATGCACGCCCGAGCCGGGCCGCGCGTCTGCCGCGCCGGGCGAACGTCGAGTTCTTTGCCACCGCAGAACAGGCCGAAGCGGCCGGCTACCGTGCCAGTGCCCACGCGCTGGCCGGTCGCGAAGCGCTGGCGCAACGGCATCTCGAGGCGGTGCGGAACGCCTGCATGACGCTGGAACAGGCCGATCGCGCCATACCGCTGGCCGAACTGGCGGCCGGAGCCGGCATGAGCACCTTCCACTTCCACCGTCTGTTCAAGAGCCAGACCGGCCTCACGCCCAAGGCCTATGCCCAGGCCTGCCGTGCAAGCCGCCTGCGCCGGGATCTGCCGCAGGCCGATCGGGTGACCGACGCGATCTACGACGCCGGCTTCGGCACCAGCAGCCGCTTCTACGACGCTGCGCCCGGCCTGCTGGGCATGCCGCCCAAGCAGTTCCGCGAAGGCGGCGCCCAGGCGAGCATCCGTTTTGCCGTCGGTCAATGCCGCCTCGGTGCCATCCTGGTGGCCCAGAGCGCACGCGGCCTGTGCGCCATCTGGCTGGGCGACGACGCCGACGCGCTGGTGCGCGAACTTCAGGACACGTTCCCGCGCGCGGAATTGCGGGGCGGCGAGCCCGGCTTCGAGCGCCTGGTGGCCGAGGTCGTGGGCTTCGTGGAACAGCCGGCCCTGGGCCTGAACCTGCCGCTGGACATCCGCGGCACGGCTTTCCAGGAACGCGTGTGGCGCGCGCTGCGCGACATTCCGCCCGGACAGACGCTGAGCTACAGCGAAGTGGCCGCGCGTGTCGGCACGCCGCGCGGCGCGCGTGCAGTGGCCCTGGCCTGCGCCGCCAACACGCTGGCCGTCGCCATTCCCTGCCATCGGGTGGTGCGGCAGAACGGCGATGTCTCGGGCTACCGCTGGGGCGTGGCGCGCAAGCAGGCGCTGCTGGCCGGCGAGGCCGATGGCGTAACCGGCAAGCCGTGCGGCAAGGCTGCCACGGATCGGTGAGGCCGGCAGGCGGCTGTCCATGTCCTGATTCCCGAGACAAAACAGGTTCCCACAGGCCTTCACACCTTGTCGTCCTATAGGAATAAATTTGTCAAATAATTACAAGAAAGAAGAGGATTCATCAAGACCGGGCTCGCTTTCTGGAGAGTTGAAATACGATTTCGCTTGGTGAGGAGAAATATAATTTCGGGGTCGACCCAGACCACTGGGCCGATATACCGAACTCGCTCGGGGCATGGCCCAAGGGCGGCAGGCGAACGCCGATGCCACGTTGGATTCCTACACCACGTCGATGCCTGCGGGAGATTCGAAAATAGCTTTCATTCTTAAAAAATCTGGAGGGATATGTTCAAGAAAATAGCAATTATTGCGATGGCATCCATTCTTTTCACAGGATGTGCATCCGTCAAAATGGAGAGCAAGGAAGCATCGCAAAAGGCAAAGGAGTTCAGCCAGCCAGCCACTGGAAACGCGGGCCTCTATGTCTACAGGGACAGCTTTGTGGGCAAGGCGCTGAAAAAGGATGTCTGGGTCGACAACAAGTGCCTCGGGGAAACCGCACCGGATGTTTTCTTCTACACCGAGGTCAAGGGCAACCAGACTCACGCCATTGCAACGGAATCGGAGTTTTCTCCGAACACCCTGTCGCTGCTGATGGAGGCAGGCAAGAACTATTTCATCCGCCAGTACATCAAGATTGGCGCATTTGTCGGGGGCGCCGGTCTTGAAGTGATACCTGAAGACCAAGGCAAGTTGGCTGTATCTAAACTGGACTTGGCAACACCCGGAACCTGCAGCAAGTAATACACCCTGTCGATATCCCGTCGATCGATGGGCCGGCTGATGCTGGCCCATTTCGTTGGCGATTGCCATTCCGACGTCAGGCAGAACTCAGCATCGACGCCTTGGCCGCCACTAAAGAGCCGACTGTCGCCCACGGGAGTCCTATCATCTGGTATGTTCCCGCTCTCACTCATCGGGATTTCAGCATGAGCATTTCTGCAACCCTCATCGGCATTCTTCTTGCGATCCTGCTCGGCGCGATGAGTCCCGGTCCAAGCCTGGCGGTCGTTCTGCGCAGTTCGATCGGGCTGTCTCGCAGGGCGGGCCTGGCGACCGCAGCGGGCATGGGCGTCGGCGGGCTGTTCTTCAGCGTCGTGGCGCTCGCAGGTCTCTACACGCTGCTGGCCAGCGTCGAGTGGCTGTATCTGGCGCTGAAGATCGCCGGCGGTGCCTATCTGATCTACCTCGCCTTCAAGATCTGGCGTGACGCCCCCCACAGCGTGCAAGCCTCGACGGATGGAGAGCTGCCCGCGCAAAGCCTGAAACAGTCGTTCTGGACGGGCCTCTCGACGCAACTGAGCAATCCCAAGACAGCGATCGTCTACGGCAGCATCTTTGCCGCGCTGCTGCCGCAGCATCCACCGGTCTGGTGCTACGTCGTGCTGCCGGCGCTGATTTTCCTGGTCGAGGCCGGCTGGTACTCGGTGGTCGCGCTGTGCTTTTCAAGCCCGCTGCCGCGCCGCCTGTATCTGCGTGCAAAAAAATGGATCGATCGCCTGGCGGCAGGTGCCATTGCGGCGCTGGGTCTCCGCCTGGTTGCATCGGACAGCGGCCCCGGTCTCTGATCGCACTCGCCGAGCCTGTCTGCCGGATTCCGAGCGATATCGGCGCGTCGAATCATGCCCTCCGAGGGTGCAACCGACTCACCCGGCGCGCCTCGCAGGCTTCGTGGCGTGCTGCGCCATCAACGCCACGACCCAATCGATGAAGACCCGCAGCTTGGCACTGACATGGCGGTTCGGCGGGAAGGCCACATACATCGGCATCGGATCGAGACGCCACGACTCGAACAGCGGGACCAGTTCGCCCCGGGCGCGGTGAGCCTCGGCCATGTAGTCCGGCAACCAGAGGATGCCCAGGCCCGCCAGTCCGGCCGCGAGATAGGCGTTGCCGTCGTCCACCGCCAGGACGTACCGGCCATGCACGGTCGCACTCTCGCCGTCGCCATGCATGGCGTACGGAAACGCCTTGCCGGTCCGTGCCCACAGAAAACCGACGATACGGTGGTTCGTGTCCTCGAGCTCCCGGGGATGCACAGGCGTGCCCAGGCGATCGAGGTAGCCCGGCGCGGCGTACACACCCAGTTGCAGATCGGGTAATCGTCGAGCCATGAGGGACTGGTCGGTGAGCTCGCCGCCCCGCACGACACAGTCGACGTTCTCGCCGATCAGGTCCACCGTGCGGTCGCTCACCCCCATGTCGAGCTGGATGTCGGGATATCTGGCATGGAAGTCCGGCAGGGCCGGCACCAGAATCATGCGGGCCAGCGGACTGGGCACGTCCACCCGCAGCCTGCCCCTGGGCGAGGCCGAGGCGCTGGACAAACTGGTTTCGGCGTCGTCCATGTCGGCCAGCAGGCGGACCACCCGCTCGTAATAAGCGGTGCCGTCCGCGGTGACATTGACTCGGCGTGTCGTGCGATTGAGCAGCCTGACACGCAGCCGCGCCTCCAACTGTTGCACGAGCTGCGTCACGCTGGTCCGGCTCATGTGCAGGGTCTCTGCGGCTTTGGTGAAGCTGCCGGTTTCCACCACGCGCGCGAATGCCAGCATGGCATCGAAACGGTCCATGTTTGCTCCGGAGTTGCCGACGATTGTTTGGATTCTACAAACAGTGATGGGTGGAACTGCCGCTTTTTCGCTCAGCCGCGACGGCCTAAAGTCGTTCCATCGACAACACACAGGGGTTTGTTGCCCCGGTTCAAGGAGATCATTCATGGCCACTCGAGACGTCGTCTTCCCACCGGGGCGCCAGGCCCTCTACGAGCGCAACCGCTACTCTCCGGCCATCCGCTCCAACGGATTCCTGTTCGTCTCCGGCCAGGTCGGCAGCCGCGAGGACGGTTCACCCGAGCCCGACCTGGAAGCGCAGGTCAGGCTGGCATTCGACAACCTGAACGCCATCCTGAAAACGGCCGGCTGCACATTCGACGACGTGATCGACGTCACGGTGTTCATGGTCGATCCCGAATCCAGATTCGAGTCGATCTGGAGGGTCGCCGCAGACTACTGGGGCGAAGCCCCCCATCCCACGCTGACCGGCATCGGTGTCACCTGGCTGTATGGCTTCCAGTTCGAGATCAAGGTGATCGCGAAGCTGCCCGAGGCCTCGACGGCTCGGGCCGAAAACGCCCTCAGCGCGTGACCTGCGCCAGGGCCTGGTCGAGATCGGCCAGCAGATCGTCGATGTGCTCGATGCCGACCGACAGGCGCACCGTGTCTTCTGCCACGCCGGTGCGAGCCAACTCCTCCGGGGACAACTGGCGATGGGTGGTGGACGCCGGATGGGTGGCCAGCGAACGCACATCGCCGATGTTGACCAGACGCGTGAAGAGTTTCAGGGCATCGAGGAAACGCGCACCGCCCTCGCGCCCGCCAGGCACGCCGAAGGTGAGGATGCCCGACGCCTTGCCGGACAGATAACGCTGGACCAGGGGATACTCGGCGTGGTCTTCGAGCGCGGCATAGTTCACCCACTTGACTGCGGCATGGCGGCGCAGATGCTGCGCCACTGCCAACGCGTTGTCGCTGATGCGGTCGACACGCAGGGCCAGCGTCTCGATCCCCTGCAGGATCAGGAATGCATTGAAGGGCGAGATGGCCGCGCCGGTGTTGCGCAGGGGCACGACCCGGGCCCGACCGATATAGGCCGCCGGCCCCAGTGCCTCGGTGTAGACCACGCCGTGATAACTGACGTCGGGCTCGTTGAGGCGCTTGAACCGTGTCTTGTGCACGGCCCAGGGGAATTTTCCGGAGTCGACGATGGCGCCGCCGATGCTGGTGCCATGGCCCCCCAGGTACTTGGTGAGCGAGTGCACCACGATGTCGGCGCCGTGCTCGATGGGACGGCTGAGGTAAGGCGAAGGCACCGTGTTGTCGACGATCAACGGCACGCCGTGACGATGGGCGATCTCGGCAATGCGCGCGATATCGGTGACGGTGCCGGACGGGTTGCCCAGGGACTCGACGAAGATGGCCTTGGTCTGGTCGTCGATGAGCGGCTCGAAGCTGGCCGGATCGCGATGGTCGGCAAAGCGGGTGGTGATGCCGAATTGCGGCAAGGTGTGGGCAAAGAGGTTGTAGGTTCCGCCGTACAGTGCCGTCGACGACACGATGTTGTCGCCGGCCTCGGCGATGGTCAGGATCGAATAGGTCACCGCAGCCTGCCCCGAGGCCAGCGCCAATGCACCGACCCCGCCCTCGAGAGCGGCAAGGCGCTGCTCCAGCACCGTCTGCGTGGGGTTGCCGATGCGGGTGTAGATGTTGCCCTCGACCTTCAGATCGAACAGGTCTGCGCCATGCTGCGCACTGTCGAAGGCATAGGCCGCGGTCTGGTAGATCGGCACGGCCACGGCTCGGGTCGTGGGATCGGGTGAATAGCCGGCGTGTACGGACAGGGTCTCGAACTTCCAACCGGATTGCGTGTCGCTGTTGCTCATGAGTCCACCTGGTGTTGCTGAAAAGGGTTTCAGCAGGATAGGCGGCAAGCAACGACCGTCCAAGGTCGGAAAAATCAGAACGTTGCAACCAATGCAAGCAGCCCGCCAGGGCCGGGCACGAAAGGCGCCGGCGGGCCTCGCCGGTTACAGCGCGGCTGCGCCGGCCACCTGCGTGAACTCGGGCTCGGCCGACCGGGGACGCAGGCCGAGCCGGCTGGGCAGCAGATACTGCTGGCGGTAGATCTCGAAAGGCATGGTGTCGCGAGCCTCGACCTCGCGCTGAACCTCGAACGACAGGGTGCTGGCTTCGGCGAAGCGCGCGACCTGCTCGGCCGTGGGCGGGTGAGCCAGTGCGGCCTCGCGGAGGGACAGCGACTGCGCACGCACGAAGTCCATGAAACTGCCATCGTGCTCGTTGCGGATGGCAGCGAGCACACGTGTCGACGGCAGGCGTGACGGATCCTGGGCCAGGGCGGCCGCGTTCTCGAGCGACTCGGTGTGCAACGGGGTGCCGGTCTCGGCATCGAGGCGCTGTGCGATCACGGCGCACTCGGCGATCAGCTCGGCGCTCCATTGCGCCAGCGTGGTTTCGCGCTCGCCGCGGCGCAGGAGCAGGCCCGGTTCGCGCCCGCGTTCGGCAGCCAGGTTCTGGTTGCGCTTGAGCACCTCGATTTCCTCCGGGCTGTCGGGCGGGCTGTCGGTGAGCAGGCAATGAAGCAGGAAGACATCGAGAAAACGCGCCGTGGCCGCACTGATGCCCAGAGGCTCGAAGGGATCGAGATCCATGCAGCGGACCTCGACATACTGAACGCCGCGCTCGCGCAGCGCATGCAGCGGACGTTCGCCGGAAAACACCGTGCGCTTGGGGCGGATGGTGCCGTAGAACTCGTTTTCGATCTGCAGCAGCGTGGTCGACAACTGGTTGTAGTCGCCGCCCGGATTGCGCACGCCGACGGTCTCGTAGGCCGGATAGGGTTGGGTCAGGGCCTCTTGCAGCGAGGCGCCGTAGCCGTCCAGGTCGTTGTAGCTCACGGCCAGCGTGGACTGCGCATCGCTCTGGTAACCCAGCCGCCCCATGCGCAGCGAAGTGGCATAGGGCAGGTACAGGCTGGACTCGCCCAGAGGCTGCAGCGCATGGGCCCGGGCTTCGAGGAAAGACGAACACACCACGGGCGAAGCGCCGAACAGATAGAGCAGCACCGGGGCGTTGCGCCGGAAGTTGCGGATGAGGCCGAAGTACTCCTCGTTGCTGACGTCCGGCAGCGACCAGTTGTAGTGGATGCCCGAGATCGTCTGCATGCGGCGGCCATAGCGATGGCTCAGGCCCATGCGGTAGACGCTCTTGGCGCGGCCCACATTGGAGGTTCCGTAGCGGCCGATGGGGATGGTCTCATCCGAGGGCAGCCTGCACGGCATGCTGGAGGCCCAGAGCATTTCCTCGCCGTTCTCGGCCAGCACACGGTAGACGTGACGATGCAGTTCGTCGAGCTCGCCCAGCGCGCCGGCGACGTCGCCATGCACGCCCGTCACGATCTCGATCTGGGATTCGCTGAAATCGGTGGTGATGGCCGGGTGTGTCAGGGCCGCACCCAGGGCCTGGGGGTGAGGGGTCAGCGCAAGCGCTCCATCGGGCAGCGCGCGCAGGCTTTCCTTTTCAATGCCTCGGCGCATGTCCTGCAGACGCGCGGAGGTGAGCGAGGACAGGCGTTGTTGCAAACGGCTCATGAGGCTGCTTTCTGGATCTTCACATCGTGTAAAACACTGGCGGGGGGCGCAAGTTATCACGGATCGAGTTCTGTTGCAGGCGAGGGGTCTACATTGGCCTCGTGGCGCTCAGCCCAGAATCTTCAGCAGCCAGGCCTGGAGATCGGCCAGTTCCTCGCGGCAAACCGAGTGTTCCATAGGATAGGTGTGCCAGTCGACGGTGTAGCCGAGCGCCGTCAGCGCGTCGCGGCTGGCGCTGGCACGCTCCATTCGCACGATGCCGTCGTACTCGCCGGCGGCCAGGAAGATGGGCGTGTCTTGATTGGCGGCATGGCGTTCGGCGGCGGTGGTATCGGCCAGCGGCAGGTAACCCGAAAGGCCGACGATGCCGGCCAGGCGATGCGGCGACCGCAGGCCGGTCATCAAGGCCATGGCACAGCCCTGAGAGAAACCGGCCACCACGATGCGCTCGGCGGGAATGCCCCGTGCGATCTGCTCGTCGACCAGCCCGTCGATCAGGGTGCGCGAGCTGCGCAGGCCGCCCTCGTCTTCCCGGCGCACCAGGTCGGCGCCCAGGATGTCGTACCACGCGGGCATCTGGTAGCCCCCGTTGATGGTCACCGGGATCACGGGCGCGTAGGGAAATACATAACGCACATTGCCCACGGCCCCGAGATCGAGCTCCTGGGCGACGGGCACGAAATCGGAACCGTCGGCACCCAGGCCGTGCATGATGATGATGGCCGCAGTGGGCTCGGGGCCGGTTTCGATCTCGATGGGCAGACGGGGCATGGTGCTCATGACTGGGAACTCGCGAAAAGGACAACAATGATGCGTGGAGAATACAAGGCCGTGCAAGCCAGAACGCATGATGCCTTACCGAATCACCCTTGAACCATCCGGATGGACCTATGAATGCACGCCCGAGCAGACCTTGCTCCAGGGCGCGCTGGCCGCCGGGATCGAGCTGCGCAGCGCGTGCCGCAACGGCACCTGCCGCGCCTGCATCGTGCATGCACCCGGCGCGCAGGTCCGGTACACGCTGGCGTGGCCGGGCCTGAGCCTGGACGAAAAAGAAGAGGGTTACGTGCTGCCCTGCGTCGCGTGCCCGCAGGGCGACGCCGTGCTGCGCGAGTCGCATGCGACCCGGCAGGTTGCCGAGCCAACCGGCGCCGGCCGGCCGATCGACGCGGACTGATCGGGATTCGGCCGCTACACTTCCGCATCCGGGGCATCGCCTCGTCGTCGAAAACAAGGGGTGACCATGGACTTCTCGAGCTGGCTGGCGTTTGTCGCAGTCGCCCTGCTGGTGACGTTTTCACCTGGCCCGGCGGTGGTGATGGTCATCTCGAATGCCGTCAGCCACGGCCCGGGGCGTGCCATGATCGGCTCGCTGGGCAATGCCTTGGGCCTGATCGCGGTCGCGGCGGCCGCCACGGCGGGCCTCGGCGTGGTGTTGGCGGCCTCGGCCACGGCCTTTCTGGCGGTCAAGCTGTTGGGTGCGGCCTACCTCATCCATCTGGGGATCAGGCAATGGCGCAGCCGGGCGCCCAGCCTGGGCCACGCGCCAGCGCCGGGTGGCCATGCCACCATGCAGGCCTGGCGTCTTTTCGCCCATGGGGTGTGGGTGGCACTGACCAACCCCAAGACGATTCTTTTCTTCAGCGCCCTCTTCCCGCAATTCGTGCACACCGGCCAGCCGGTGCTGCCCCAGTTGCTGGTGCTCATCCCGACCTTTGCCGCCTGCGCCTTGATGTCGCACGCGTTCTATGCCCTGCTGGCACGCGGACTGCGCACCCAGCTCACCCACGCCAGCCGCATCCGGCTCGTCAACCGCATCTTCGGCGGCACGTTCGTGGCGCTGGGCATCGGTTTGCTGGGTCTGCGCAGCAAGACGGCCTGATGCAACGGAACGGAGCGCCGGCCAGGCCGGCGTGGCCCTCTGCAGATTCCACGGCGTCATGCCAGTGTCACACCGACCGGCGATCATGAAAGCGCTTGAGAGAGAGATGTTCCTTTGGTGTTAGCTGATGCCTCAAGTCTTTGCCCGCCTTCGTGCGGGCTTTTTTCTGGCTGAATTCGAGCGGCTGCCGAAGCGGCCCGACTCGGCAAGGAAGGATGGACACCATCCAAAGACACAATCCCACATGATGGCTTGCATATTTCATAAGATCCAGTTATAATTCAGCCGTTGTCTGCGCAGACACAGTCGTATCTCACGTCGGCGCGTCGGCCACCACGACGAGAAAAATAATTGGTGGCAGCTGCAGGGCCGACCTGCCGTAATACGGTGACCGCGTAAGAGTCGCCGTCCAAATACCGAAGCCCGCCCGCTCCTTGCGGGGCGGGCTTTTTTGTCCGTGGGCAGGACGGAGCGTCACGCGATACACTTCCGGCACACGGAGGAGATAAATTGAGCATCAACCCACTGCTTGAGCGCGTACGCGCCAAGGACCCGTCGCGCCAAGGTTCGCTCGACGAGTTCGAGCGCTGGGTGCGCAACGAAGGCGTGCGTGCGGGCCTGATGTATCTCAACTCCCTGGTGCCGCACCGTTTCACCGTGCTGTACCGCCTGCACCAGAACACGCTGTATTGCACCTCGGCCTTCGATGCGAACCAGGAGATCAGCGGCGTCGACCTGCAGGAAGTGCCGCTGGCCGACAGTTATTGCCAGTTCGTGCTGCGCGATGGGCGCTACGTGACTTGCGATGCCCTGCACGAGCCGCTGCTCGACGGCCACAAGTACCAGCAGCTCGTCAGAAGCTATCTGGGCATGCCTGTCCTCGACAAGGCTCTCGGCGTCTACGGCACGCTGTGCCATTTCGATTTCGACACCCGTCCTGTCGACGATAGCCAGACGGCCTTTCTGCGCGCGGCCGCCGAGCGCTTCACCTATCTGCTTTGACGACCTTCCGCCCGTATATGGAACATCCTCTCCAATCATCAGAGCCCCAAGGCGGACACGGCACTCCCCATGACGAAACGGTGGGGGATCCCTCGCTGGACGATTTCGAGGCAGGCCTGCGGCGCTTCGGCCTGCAAGCCGCCTTGGGCTACCTCAACAAATGGGTCCCCCATCGTTTCACCGCGATCTACGCCCTCGAGGGCGATCTGCTGCGGAACATGGAGGTCTTCGACGAGCGCAACGAGATCCGTGCGCTGGATCTGCAGACCGTGCAGTTGAACGAGAGTTTCTGCCAGGTGGTGCTGCGCGACGGCAAGCTCATCACGACGGACTCGGCCGCCGACGCGCGGCTCGAGGGCAGCCCCTATCAGGGCGTCGTGCACAGCTATGTCGGCGTGCCGGTCGCCATCCCGGGCGGCGGTCTGTACGGAACACTGTGCCACTACGATGTGGTCGAACGCCACATCGCCGACAAGGAATTCGAGTTCTTCAGGCAATCCGCGCTGATTCTGGCGCACTACGTCTGAATCACGGCGGCACCGCATCCTGGCGCATGCGGCCGATGTAGGGAAAGGCGCGCTGCGGGCAGGCCGGCCGCTCGCACACCTTGCACCCCATGCCGATCGGCGTGGCGGCGGCGGGGTCGAGCAAGTCCAGTCCCTTGGCGTACACCAGCCGATGCGCGTGGGCGACATCGCAGCCCAGCGCGACAGCGAAGACCTTGTCCGGTTCACCGAAGCCCGGTGTCCGGCGGATGACGGTGCGTGCGATCAGGAGGTAGGTGCGACCATCGGGCATGCGAGCGAGCTGCCTCAGGATGCGTCCCGGATGGGAAAACGCTTCGTAGACATTCCAGAGCGGACAGGTCCCCCCCACGCGTGAAAAATGGAAATGGGTGGCGGACTGCCGCTTGGAGATATTGCCCGCCCGGTCGACGCGAATGAAAAAGAACGGTACGCCGGTGGCATGCGGCCGCTGCATGGTGCTCAGCCGATGGCAGACGGTCTCGAAGCTCACGCCGAAGCGCTGGCCCAGCAGATCGATGTCGTAGTGCAGGGCTTCGGCGGCCTCCAGGAAACGGCCGTAGGGCAGCAGCAGCGCCGCGGCAAAGTAGCTGGCCAGGCCCGACCGCACCAGACGGCGCCCCTGCTCGCCCGAGAACCGGGGGTCGTCGGCCATGCGTTCGAGTACCCCGCCGCGCTCGAGCAGCGCCAGGCGCTGGGCCATCTGGAAAGCATGCTGGCCCGGGTCGAGATGCTGGGCCAGGGCGAGTTGCCCTGTCGGCGGGAGGGGCTCGGACCCGGGCCACGCCTGGGCGGACTCGTGCAGGCCGTCCTCGGGATGCAGGCCGGCGATGCCCAGGCCCTGGTCGATGCCTTCGGTGTAGCGCACCGCGATGCCATGACGCGTCTGCAGGCGTTCGGCCAGCCGATCGGCCAGGCGCAAGGGCGGCAGACCGTGCAGACCCCAGTCGGAAAAACAGCGCTCGGCGTCCATGTCGAGCTCGGCGAAATGGTTGTGGTGCGTGAAGAAGAAGTCCCGCACCTCTTCGTAGGGCAGCGGCTGCATGCCGGCCTGGCCGGTGCCGTCCTGGCCCTGTGCGCCCAGGGTTTCGGACAGGGCTTCGAGCCGCTCGACCGCCTCCCGATGGCGGCGATGCAGCTGGATGAAGGCACGGCCCACGGCCGGCATGCTGGCCGCGATCTCGCGGATCTCGGCCTGCGAGACATGGGCATCGTCGGTACCCCGCCCGACGGCGCTGGCCGGCAGGTTGGCAAATACCTCGCCCAGGGCGGAGACCATGCGCGTTTCCTCGTCCTCGGAGAAGGACTGGACGTCGATGTCCAGAGCGGCCCCCAGGCGGAGCAGCAAGGCCAGGGTCATGGGGCGCTGGTTCTGCTCGATCTGATTGAAATAGCTGGCCGACAGGCCCAACTGGCGGGCCAGCGCGGCCTGCGTCAGACCGTGCTCCTCGCGCAGACGACGCAGGCGTACCCCCATGAAGATCTTGCGCATGACGGCGACTCCTGGACCAGGCAGACGGGTGGAAAGGGATGACCCCATGATATTCGCAAACTTCGCAAATTCACCCCAAAAACGTGCCATGGATTCGCCGATTAATTGCTGACATGGGGCATTGCCTTGCGTAGACTGCAAAGAAGCACTCGGTACGGGGCATCGAAGCCGAGTCACAACACAGGAGACAAGCGCATGAGCGACAACGCGACCCCGGGCTTCAAGCCCAAGAAGTCGGTAGCCCTTTCGGGCGTCACGGCCGGCAACACCGCCCTGTGCACCGTTGGCCGCACGGGCAACGACCTGCATTACCGCGGCTACGACATCCTGGACCTGGCGACGACCAGCGAGTTCGAGGAAATCGCCTACCTGCTCGTGCACGGCAGCTTGCCCAAACAAGCCGAACTGGCCGCCTACAAGACCCAACTCAAGGCCCTGCGTGGCTTGCCGGCCCAGGCCAGGGCCGTGCTGGAAGCCTTGCCCGCCGCCGCGCACCCCATGGACGTGATGCGCACGTACGTATCGGCACTGGGCACCATCCAGCCCGAGAAGGACGACCACAACACGCCCGGTGCCCGCGGCATCGCCGACAAGCTGATGGCCTCGCTGGGCTCCGCCCTGCTCTACTGGTATCACTATGCCAACAACGGCAGGCGCATCGAGGTCGAGACCGACGACGAATCCATCGGCGGCCACTACCTGCATTTGCTGCACGGCAGCGCACCCTCTGCGGAATGGGTGCGTGCCATGCATGTCAGCTTGATCCTGTACGCGGAACACGAGTTCAATGCGTCGACCTTCGCCAGCCGCGTGATCACCGGCACCGGTTCGGATGTGTATTCGGCCATTGCGGGCGGCATCGGCGCCTTGCGCGGGCCCAAGCACGGCGGCGCCAATGAAGTCGCCTTCGAGGTGCAGAGCCGTTATGCCGATGCCGACGAAGCCGAGGCCGACATCCGCGCCCGCGTGGATCGCAAGGAAGTCGTGATCGGCTTCGGCCATCCGGTGTACACGGTCAGCGACCCGCGCAACAAGGTCATCAAGGAAGTCGCGCGCGAGCTGTCGCAGCAAGCCGGCAGCACGCAGCTCTACGACATCGCCGAGCGTCTGGAAACGGTGATGTGGGATGCCAAGAAGATGTTCCCCAACCTCGACTGGTTCAGTGCCGTGAGTTATCACCTGATGGGGGTGCCGACGGCCCATTTCACGCCGCTGTTCGTGATCGCGCGCACGGCGGGCTGGAGCGCCCACATCATCGAGCAACGCCAGGACGGCAAGATCATCCGCCCCAGTGCCAACTACACCGGTCCCGAGGACCAGGTGTTTGTGCCTCTGGCCCAGCGCGGATGAGGGTGCGAGACCCTGCCCTGCCGCCTACACGCTGAAACACTTGCGAGCCCCTCGGAACCTTCGTGCAGGGAAGTACGTCAGATAATGCCTGTTTTCCAACCCTGCGTGGCTTATCCATGACGACTTTCCCCTTCCGTATGACGCTGGTCGCCACCAGCGCCGTGGTTCTCTCGGCCTGTCAGCATCTGCCGGACTTCCTCAAGCCCAAGGATTCGACGGCCACGCCGACGGCAGCCGCGACAGCGACGCCGACCGCGCCCGTGGCCTCGGCACCCGCACCGGCCGTCACGCCGCCGGTGACGCCCGGAACGGTGGCCCCCGTCACCGCCGTGGTGGTGGACGCCCAGAACCGCTGGTGGGAACGCCTGCGCGTGGGCACGCTGTACTGCGACCTGGGCGCCAATATTGCCGTCGACCGGCTCGACATGGAACGGGAAGTCGAGATCCAGTGGCTCAAGAAGCGTTACGTGCTGCAGAAGGTGGCAACCACCACCGGCGCCTACCGCTACGAGGACAAGAGCTCGGGCATGACGCTCATCCAGATCCCGACCAAGACGATTCTGCTCAACGCCAAGGAAGGCCAGCGCCTGGCCGACGAGTGCAACATCGACAACCGTCCGACTGCCGGCCCCGTGGCCGACCAGCCGGCCGCCCGCAAAGCCGCCGCGACCCGCAAGGCGCCGGCCAAACCCGCGGCGACGACTGCCAAGAAAAAGGCGTCGTAGCCGTTCTTCAACCTCCGCCAGAGACCCGCATGTCCGCATCCATCTCCAACGTCCGTCCCAAACCCGATCAAGTCCTGGTCGACATCGTCGACTACGTGACCAAGTACAAGATCAAGTCGTCGCTGGCCTATGACACGGCTCGCAACTGCCTGATCGACACGCTGGGCTGCGGGCTCGAGGCGCTGGAGTACCCGGCGTGCAAGAAGCTGCTGGGCCCGGTGGTGCCGGGCACGGTGGTGCCGAACGGCGCCAAGGTGCCGGGCACGCAGCACCAGCTCGATCCGATCCAGGCCGCCTTCAACATCGGCACGATGATCCGCTGGCTGGACTTCAACGACACGTGGCTGGCCGCCGAGTGGGGCCACCCCAGCGACAACCTGGGCGGCATTCTGGCGACGGCCGACTGGCTCAGCCGCAACAACGTGGCCAAGGGCGCCAAGCCCCTGCTCATGAAGGACGTGCTGACCGCCATGATCAAGGCCCACGAGATCCAGGGCGTGATCGCGCTCGAGAACTCGTTCAACAAGGTCGGGCTCGACCATGTGGTGCTGGTCAAGGTGGCCTCGACCGCCGTGGTCGCAGAAATGCTGGGTCTCTCCCGCGACGAGATCGTCAATGCGGTCTCGCTGGCGTGGGTCGATGGCCAGAGCCTGCGCACCTACCGCCACGCGCCCAATGCGGGCAGCCGCAAGAGCTGGGCAGCCGGCGACGCGACCAGCCGTGCGGTGCGGCTGGCCCTGATCGCCAAGACCGGCGAGATGGGTTATCCCAGCGTGCTGACGGCCAAGACCTGGGGCTTCTACGACGTGCTGTTCAAGGGCCAGCCCTTCAAGTTCCAGCGGCCCTACGGTTCGTACGTGATGGAGAACGTGCTCTTCAAGATCAGCTTCCCGGCCGAGTTCCACAGCCAGACGGCGGTGGAAGCCGCCGTGACGCTGCATGCCCAGCTCAAGAAGGCGGGCAAGACGGTCGACGACATCGAGAAGATCACCATCCGCACCCACGAGGCCTGCATCCGCATCATCGACAAGCAAGGCCCGCTCAACAACGAGGCCGATCGCGACCATTGCATCCAGTACATGGTGGCCGTGCCGCTGATCTTCGGCAACCTGACGGCGGCCAATTACGAGGATTCGTTCGCGGCCGATCCGCGCATCGACAAGCTGCGCGCCCGGATCGTCTGCGTCGAGGACACCCAGTTCACGGCCGATTACCACGACCCGGACAAGCGCAGCA
Organism: Comamonas sp. BIGb0124; assembly: GCF_003752175.1. GTDB lineage: Bacteria > Pseudomonadota > Gammaproteobacteria > Burkholderiales > Burkholderiaceae_C > Comamonas_F. The sequence continues at coordinate 677,277 of NZ_RJVF01000008.1, forward strand.
TCGCCAACGCGCTGACCGTGCAGTTCAAGGATGGCAAGAAGCTCAAGGAAGTGGTGGTGGAGTACCCCATCGGCCACAAGCGCCGCCGCAAGGACGGCATTCCGCTGCTCGAAGCCAAGTTCCGGACCAATCTGGCGCGCCAGTTCCCGCCCAAGCAGCAGGAAGCCATCCTCGCCGTCAGTCTGGACCAGAAGGCGCTGGAAAGCATGCCCGTCCACACTTACGTCGACCTCTACGTGATCTGAGGAAGCTGCCGATGACTGCAGAACTCTCTCCCAAACAAAAACTGCGCGCGCTGGCGGCGGCGCGCCGCGGCGTGCTGCTGCCGGGTGCATTCAATGCGCTGTCGGCCCGTGTCATCGCCGACCTGGGTTTCGAGGCCATCTATGTGACGGGCGCGGGTGTGACGAACATGTCGTTCGGCCTGCCCGACCAGGCGTTCATGGGTTTGTCCGATATCGCCGAACACACGTCGCGCATCCGCGATGCGGTCGAAGTTCCGCTGCTCGTCGATGCCGACACGGGTTTCGGCAACGCGCTCAACACCTACCAGACGGTGCGCACGCTCGAACGGGCCGGCGCCGACTGCATCCAGATCGAGGATCAGGTCAGTCCCAAGCGATGCGGCCATTTCTCGGGCAAGGAAGTGATCGATGCAGCGGAGATGGTCGACAAGATCAAGGCCGCAGTCGATGCCCGGCGCGATGCCGATTTCCTGGTGATGGCGCGCACGGACGCCCGCAGCACGCAAAGCTTCGAGGCGACCATCGAGCGGGCACAGCGCTACAGCGAAGCCGGTGCCGACATCCTGTTCGTCGAAGCGCTGGAGTCTCAGGAAGAAGTGCGTCGCCTGCCGCAATTGGTCGACAAGCCGCAGCTGATGAACCTGGTGATCGGCGGCAAGACACCGATCTTCAATGCGCAGGAATTGGGTGCGCTGGGTTTCGGTTTTGTGCTGTACGCCAACGCTGCGTTGCAAGGCGCTGTGGCCGGCATGCAGAAAACGCTCACGGTGCTGCGCGACGAGAAGGAAGTGCAGGAAGACCCCCAACTGGTGACGCCTTTCAAGGAACGCCAGCGGCTGGTCAACAAGCCGTTCTGGGACGGGCTGGAGAAGAAGTACGGCTCCTGAGCAAGGGGCTCTGGCCGTGCATTGAAAACGGGACGTTCGACGTCCCGTTTTCATTCGTGACCCTGAAACGCGCTCAGCGCGGCGGCGTCTTGTGGGCCGATCCCGGCTTGGGCGGGGCCGGCTGGCGGGCTTGCGAGGCATCGCGCTCGCGCTTGGCCGATTCGGCCACATAACCCTCGTCGGTATCGACCAAGCCTCGCGACAGATCGGTATGGGCTTGCTTGACCTTGCGGGTGGCCTGCTCGTTCTCGCTGGAGAGCTGATCCGCGGACTGGTCTTTTTCGTGCGGCAGGCGAAGTTCCTCGTCCGTGCCGCTGGCCGAGCGGTGCCGCGACATGTCGCGTTCCCCGTCCGGTTTTTCGGCTTGATCGTTCGGCGCAGAACGGGTCATGCCACGGTCGCGCGCGCTGTGCGCCGTGGTCTTCTGGCCTGTCGGTGAGGTGGGTGCCATCGTGATCTCCTGGACGTTGTTATGCGTGTCCAGTGATGCTCTCACGGCGGCACGCCGCAGCCTGTAGGAAAGCGGGCCCGATGGGCGTCGCTGCGCTGCGCGGATGGCTCGGCATGCAGCGCCGGCCGGCGCGGAAAGCAGTGCCGCCGGTGGCCCACCCCGTGTGAGGGAGCGGCCCCCTGAGAGCGCTCGCTGGCCGCCCTCTCGCGGGCGGCCGCTCGACTGGGCTCAATAGTCCCAGAAGATACGCTGCAGTTCGCGGCTGTCGTTGGTCGTGGCCAGAGCCACGGCTGCCAGCAGGCGTGCCTTCTGCGGGTTCAGATCGTGTGCCACGACCCAGTCGTACTTGTCATCGGGCTGCTCGGCATTGCGCAGCACGAAGCCGGCCGGTACACGCGAGGAACGGATGATCTGCACCCCTTGGGCGCGCAGCTTCTGCAGCTCGGGCACGATGCGGTTGGGCACCGAACCGTTGCCTGTGCCTGCGTGGACGATGGCTTTCACGCCGCTCTGGCCCAGTGCCTGGATGGCGGTGGGCGGCACGTTGCCATAGCTGTAGACGATCTCGACAGGAGGCAGGGTGCTGATGTTGTCGATGTTGAACTCGGACCAGGCCGTGTGGCGTTTGACGGGGGCACGGAACCAGTAGTTCTTGCCTTCGACCACCATGCCGAGGGGGCCCCACTGGCTCTTGAAGGCCTCGGTCTTGATGTTGACCAGTTTGCTGACGTCCCGTGCCGTCTGGATCTCGTCGTTCATGGTGACGAGTACGCCCTTGCTCATCGCATCCTTGCTGGCAGCCACGCTGACGGCATCGAACAGGTTGAGCGCGCCGTCGGCCGACAGCGCGGTGCCGGGCCGCATCGAGCCCACCATCACGATGGGTTTGTTGGTGTGGACCACGAGATTCAGGAAAAAGCCGGTTTCCTCGAGCGTATCGGTGCCATGGGTGACGACGATGCCGTCGACGCCGGGCTGTTTGGCGAGCTCGGAGACGCGGCGCGCCAGGGTCAGCAGGTTGTCGTTGGTGAAGCTTTCCGAGGCGATCTGGAACACCTGCTCGCCGCTCACTCGCGCCACGCTGCCGAGTTCGGGCAGACCGGCGAGCAACTTGTCGACCGGCACCTTGGCTGCCGCATAGGTGGCACTGTTGGCCGCCGATGCACCCGCGCCAGCGATCGTCCCGCCGGTCGCCAACACGACGACATGCGGCAAGGTGGCAGCCGGTTGCACAGACGCCGGAGCCACGGCGGGTGCAGCCGCCACGGCGACGGCTGGCGCCGGCGCGGATGCCGTGCTCTGGGCAGTCGGCGCCGCGCAGCCGCTGACCAGCAGCGCCAGCGCGGAGGCGCCAATCAGGGTGTTCAGCTTGAATCTCATGTTTGTTCCTTCTGGCAGGTAGAGGTTGGGACGATGCATGAACCTGAGGATCGGCTCGGAGAGAGCCGCGCTCGACAACAGCCGGGACGCCGCTGATTGCCGGTACCGATATCGTAGCGGTGGCCAAAGGTTTCCGGCACCAGTCCAAGATCTTTTCTCACACGGTTAACCCGCAGATATGAACAAGCGACAACATCAAATTCCAAAATTGCATATCTCGAGAAAAAATCACAACCCAGCGTCTTCTGAAAATCTGCAATCCGATGCACCAGAAAGTCTGGAAATGCGTCAACTCAGCGCATCTAGACGTTGATCTGGTGCGTTTTCTTGCTGCAGATGCCTTGAAGCCGGCTTTCAAGCTGGCCCGCTCTTTGCGTACATGTCAACTGTCGACAGATTCTTGAATCGCGTATCAGGCGGCCAACGGCCCGACGGTGCGCACCTCCCAGCAAGGACACCCTTCATGGCATTGACGATCTTGAAGCCCTCGACCGAGACGGCCTCCGACGCGGAACGCAAGGTGCGCGAAGACCTGGCCGCCGCCTATCGGCTGGTGGCGTATTTCGGTTTGGACGACAGCATCTACACCCACATCTCGGCGCGGGTTCCCGGCACCGATGACCAGTTCCTCATCAACCCGTTCGGCATGCTGTTCCGGGACATCACGGCCTCGTCGCTGGTCAAGATCGACACCGAGGGGCGCATCGTCGAGCCCACCGAGTACGCGGTGAATCCGGCAGGTTTCACCATCCACAGCGCCGTGCACATGGCGCGCCACGACGCCAACTGCGTGCTGCATACGCACACGATCGCGGGCGTGGGCGTCTCGTCGCTCGCCTGCGGGCTGGAGCCATGCAACCAGTGGGCGCTGCAGTTCCACAACCGTGTGGTCTATCACGCGTTCGAGGGCATCGCGCTGAACCATGAAGAACGCGAACGCCTGACCGCCGACCTCGGCCCGACGGCCAAGGCGCTGATCCTGCGCAACCATGGATTGCTGACGTGCGGGACCAGCGTGGCCGAGGCTTTCATCCTGATGATGAACCTCGAACGGGCCTGCCGGGTGCAGATGGCGATCCAGTCGACGGGCCAGCCCGTGTATCCGGTGCCCGAAGACGTGCGAGAGCTGACCGCAAGGCAGTACGAAGGTTGGGAAACGAACCGCAAGGCAGGCAGCCGCGATCCGTACGAGCGCGAGTGGAAAGCCTATCTGCAGCGGCTCGAACCGGCTGCCAGCACCTCGTTTCGCGATTGAGCGACGCGTCGCCGGATCGGCCCGACGCAGCGGCCGAAGCCGACCAGCCCCCGTTCCGCCGCGCCACCGGTGCCCTGCCCCGTACCCAGCCATTCGGCCGGACCGGCTGCACGCCGCCTCGTTTTCGACCTCTTCCATTTTCATTCCTACCGAGACCCCGCAAGGAGCCCTACGCCATGAAACGCCGCCAGATGATTCAGATGGGAGCCGCAGGCCTTGGCCTGTCGATCGCCGGAGTGCCGCTGCACGTGCTTGCCCAAGGCAAGGCGGGCGGCACGCTCAATGCCATCGTGCAACCGGAGCCCCCCGGGCTGATGCTCGGCATCGTGCAGAACGGACCGACGCAGCTGATCGCCGGCAACATCTACGAGGGTTTGCTGCGCTACGACGAGAAGCTCGATCCCCACCCGCTGCTGGCCACCTCCTGGACCATGAGCACCGACGGCCTGACCTATGTGTTCAAGCTCAAGCCGAACGTGAAATGGCATGACGGCAAGCCGTTCACCGCAGACGACGTGGTGTTTTCTGCCGACGTCTTTCTGCGCAAGACACACGCCCGTTTCCGGGGCAACCTGGCGGCGGTCGAGTCGATCAAGGCGCTGGACCCGCTGACCGTGGAGTTCAAGCTGAAGTATCCCTTCGGCCCCTTCCTGGGCATTTTCGAGACCGGCACCATGCCGATGGTGCCCAAACACATCTACGAAGGTACGGATTTCCTGAACAACCCGGCGAATGCCACGCCCATCGGCACGGGACCGTTCAAGTTCAAGGAATGGGTCAAGGGTTCGTACATCCAGATCGTTGCCAACGAGGGTTACCACATCGCCGGCGTGCCCTCGGTGGCCAGTGTCTATTTCCACGTCATTCCGGATGCGGCCTCGCGGGCTGCGGCCTTCGAGTCGGGCAAGGTCGACATCGTGCCGGGTGGATCGGTCGAGTTCTTCGACGTGGCGCGGCTCTCCAAGTTGCCGGGCGCAGCGGTGACGACCAAGGGCTGGGAGTTCTTTGCGCCGCATTCGTGGCTGTGGCTCAACAACCGCAAGAAGCCCATGGACAACGTCAAGTTCCGGCAGGCGGTGATGTTCGCGATCGACCGCGAGGCCATGGCCAAGATTGCCTGGCAGGGCTACGCCAAGCCCGCGACCGGCCCGTTCAACAGCAACATCAAGTACTACAGCGACGATGTGGCCAAGTACCCGCGCGACCTGGCCAAGGCCAAGAAACTGCTCGAGGAGGCCGGTTACCAGGGCGAGACGCTGCGCCTGCTGCCGCTGCCCTACGGCGAGAGCTGGCAACGGCAGGCCGAAATCGTGCGCCAGAACCTCATTCAGGCCGGGATCAAGGTCGAACTCACGGCCACCGACGTGGCGGGCTGGAACCAGCGTCTCAACGAGTGGGACTACGACATGGCCTTCACCTATGTCTACCAGTACGGCGACCCGGCGCTGGGCGTGGCACGCAACTACACCACGGCCAACATCGCCAAGGGCTCGCCCTTCAACAACGTCGAGGGCTACAGCAACCCGAAGGTCGACGAACTGTTCGAGGCGGGTGCGCGCGAAATCGATCCGGCCAAACGCAAGGCCCTTTACGACGAGGTGCAGAAACTGCTGCTGCAGGAGGTGCCCGTTGCCTGGCTGCACGAGATCAATTTCCCCACGCTCTACCGCACCAAGGTGAGCAACCTGATCAGTTCGGGCATCGGTCTCAACGACAGCCTGGGCTACGCCAAGCTCGCCTGAGGCGCGGGCCGGCCGGTTTTCCCTCCTCACACAGGAACACGCCATGAAGCGTCTTCAGTTCATGTTCACGCGCATCGCCCAGGGCCTGATCGCGATCCTCGTGATCGCCTCGGTCAACTTCATGCTGGTGCGTGCGGCCCCGGGCGATCCGGTCGCCGTGATGGCGGGCGAAGCCGGCGCGTCGGATCCGCAGTTCGTGGCCCAGCTCAAGGAACAGTTCGGGCTGGACAAGCCCCTGACGACCCAGCTCGCCAGCTACCTGGGGCATGTGGTGCGGCTGGATCTGGGGTACTCGTACCGTCAGCAGCAGCCGGTGCTGGACCTGATTCTGGAGCGCCTGCCGGCCACGCTGCTGCTGACGGGCAGCGCGTTCGTGCTGTCGCTGATCCTGGGCGTGGCACTGGGGGCCTGGGCCAGCCGCAAGGCGGGGACCTGGGTCGACAGTGCGATCACCGTGGTGGCGCTGGTCTTCTACGCCACGCCGCTGTACTGGCTGGCCATGATGGCGGTGCTGTTCTTCACGGTGAAGCTGGACTGGCTGCCGGGCTTCGGCTACTTCACCGTGGGGGAGAACCTGCAGGGACTGGCATTGGCCTGGGACATCCTCAAGCACCTGGTGCTGCCCTCGCTGACGCTGGCGCTGTTCTACATGGCCGTCTATGCACGCATGACACGGGCCTCCATGCTGGAGGTGGCACAGATGGATTTCGTCAAGACCGCACGGGCCAAGGGCGTGCGGCCGGGCCGCATCCACCGCGCCCACATTCTGCGCAATGCCCTGCTGCCGGTGGTGACGCTGGCCGGCATCCAGGCCGGCGGCATGATCGGCGGCGCCGTGCTGACCGAGACGGTCTTTGCCTGGCCGGGCATCGGCCGGCTGATGTTCGACGCGCTGCTGCAGCGCGACTACAACCTGCTGCTGGGTTGTTTCCTGGTGACGGCCGCCATGGCGGTGCTGCTCAACCTCGTCACCGACCTGGTCTACACCCTGGTCGATCCCCGCATCGAACTGTCCTGAACCCGACTCCGAGGAGCGTCCTGCCATGAACAACAATTTCTGGCGCCGATACTGCCGCAACAAAGGCGCGGTGTTCGGCCTGATCGTGATGATGCTGGTGCTGCTGCTGGCGGCCGTGGGCCCCCTGTTCGCGGCCAACGACCCCTGGGACATGGTGCAGATGCCTTTCCTCTCCCCGCTGCAGGAGACAGGCCTGGCGATGGGGACCGACACCATGGGGCGCGACATTCTCTCGGGCGTGATCTACGGCGCGCGGGTCTCGCTGATGATCGGCGTGGTCTCGACGCTGGTGTCGCTGATCATCGGCGTGACATTGGGCGCGATCTCGGGCTACTTCGGCGGCTGGATCGATGCGGCGCTCATGCGCTTCACCGAGCTGTTCCAGGCCGTTCCGAGCTTTGCATTGGCCATCGTGCTGGTGGCGATCTTCGAGCCCTCGGTGAACTCCATCGTGACGGCCATCGCCATCGTCTCGTGGCCGCCCGTGGCCCGGCTGGTGCGCAGCGAATTCCTCACGCTGCGCCAGCGCGATTTCGTGGCGGCCGCGCTGCTCGCGGGGCAGTCGACGCCGCGGGTGATCCTGACGCAGATCCTGCCGAATGCGGCCTCGCCGATCGTGGTGATGGCCTCGCTGATGGTGGCGACGGCGATTCTGCTCGAGTCTTCGCTGAGCTTCATGGGCCTGGGCGACCCCAACATGATGAGCTGGGGCTACATGGTGGGCACGGCGCGCACGGTGCTGCGCCAAGCCTGGTGGATGGCGGTGTTCCCCGGCCTGGCCATCGTGCTGACCGTGCTGGCGCTCAACCTGGTCGGCGAAGGACTCAACGACGGCCTGAACACACGCTCCGGAGGACGAGGCCGATGAACGCACGCACCCCCCGGGAATTGGAACTCGCCATGCAACGAGACACCGCAGACGGGACTGCGCCGGCCGCCGAGCCCGTGCTCGACATCCATGGACTGAGCATCCGCCTGCCCGAAGGCGGCGACCGCACGCTGGCCGTGAACGCGGCGAGCTTCTCGCTGCAGCCTGGCCAGACGCTGTGCATCGTGGGCGAGTCCGGCTCGGGCAAGTCGATGATCGCCAATGCGGTGATGGGCCTGTTGCCGCGGCCCCACGTCGAGCCGGTCGCCGGCCGGATCCTGTTCGATGGCCAGGATCTGCTGACGCTCTCGGAATCCAGTCTGCGCGGCCTGCGGGGCCGGCGCATCGGCATGATCTTCCAGGAGCCGATGACGGCCCTCAATCCGGTCATGCGCATCGGCGAACAGCTCGCCGAGGTGTTCGATGCGCACGTATCGCTGCCTGCGGCCGAAAAACGCCGCCGCATCGTCTCGGCCCTGACCGATGTCGGGCTGCCCGATCCCGAGCTGCTGATCGACAGCTATCCCTTCCGGCTGTCCGGCGGCCAGCGCCAGCGCGTGATGATCGCCTGCGCCCTGCTGCTGGAGCCCCGCCTGCTGATTGCCGACGAGCCGACCACGGCCCTGGACGTGACCACGCAGGCACAGATTCTGAAGCTCATCCGCGAGCTGCAGCAACGGCGCGGCACGGCCGTTCTGTTCATCACGCACGATTTCGGCGTGGTCTCGGAAATTGCCGACCAAGTGGTGGTGATGCAGACCGGCACGGTGGTGGAAAGCGGCAGCGCGGCCGACGTGCTGCGGCGCCCACGCCATGCCTACACACGCAAGCTGATCGAGGCGATTCCGTCGGGCGAGGTGCGGCAGCCGCAGGAACGGCGCGACGACATCCGTATCCTGCAGGTCCAGGATCTGCACAAGACCTACGTCTCGGGAGGCGGACTGTTCAAGCGCGGCCGCGAGGTGCACGCAGCCAACGGCATCAGCTTCGAGCTGCGCCGCGGCGAGACGCTGGGGCTGGTCGGCGAGTCGGGCTCGGGCAAGTCCACGGTGGGCCGTTGCCTGGTGGGACTCAACCCGTTCGATGGCGGCCGCATCCTGTTCAAGGGCCGGAGCCTCGTGTCCGGCCATCAGTTCCGCACCCTGGCGCAAGGCAAGATCCAGATGGTGTTCCAGGACCCGTACGCCTCGCTCAATCCACGCCATCGCATCGGCCCCACGATTGCGGCCGGCCCCATCGCACAGGGCCTCTCGAAGGACGAGGCCATGGCGCGTGTGCTTCGGCTGCTCAAGCTGGTGGGGCTCAACGAAGAGGCTGCGCACCGTTTTCCGCACGAGTTCTCGGGCGGACAGCGCCAGCGTATCGGCATTGCACGGGCACTGGCCATGGAGCCCGAACTGCTGGTGGCCGACGAACCGGTGTCCGCGCTCGACGTGTCGGTCCAGGCCCAGGTGCTCGACCTCTTCGCCGAAGTGCGCGAGCGCTTCAAGCTGGCCATGGTGTTCATCACGCACGACCTGCGGGTGGCCGGCCAGATGTGCGACCACATCGCCGTGATGCAGCGCGGCAGCATCGTCGAGTACGGCACCACGGCCCGGGTGCTGGGCAGTCCGGAGCATGACTACACCCGGACGCTGATCGAAGCCATTCCGCGGCTCGATTCGGCACACCCCCCTGTCCACGCTGCAGCCACGCAGACCTTACATGACTGAAACCGCCATGCCGAAGGACCCCACCATCGCGTTCCTCAGCGACCAGCTCGATACGCGTTACCTGCTGCCCGCGTTTCGCGAGGTGTTTCCGCAGGCCCGCCTGCTGCCCGGCGGTACGGCCCACAGCGAAGCCGACCTGCAGCCGCTCGACGCCATCGACATGGTGGTCTGCTGGATGCCGCAGCATGGCCTGATGGCACGCATGCCGGGACTCAAGATGATCCAGTCGGTGGGTGCCGGCGTGGACCACATCACCGCCGATCCGGACTTGCCCGCGCTGCCCGTCTGCCGCATCGTCGATCCCGACATGGCCAGCGGCATGGCAGCCTATGTGTGCTGGGCGGTGACGCATCGGCAGCGCAGCATGGATGCCTACCTCGACAGCCAGCGCAGCGCACGCTGGCAGGAGCAGGCGGTGGTACCGGCACGCCGGCACCGGGTGGGGATTGCAGGATTGGGCACGCTGGGGCTGCATTGCGCGCATGCGCTGGCGGCCATCGGCTACGCGGTACGCGGCTGGAGCCGGGGCCCCAAGACGGGCTTGCCGGGCGGGATCTCGTCGTTTCACGGCCCTGATCAGCTCGACGATTTTCTGTCGGGCTGCGACACGCTGGTGTGCCTGCTGCCGCTCACCGACGAGACCCAGGGACTGCTCGGCGCCCGGCTGTTTGCCCGGTTGCCCGCAGGCGCGCACGTGGTCAACGTCGGCCGCGGCGACCATCTGGTCGAACCCGATCTGATCGAGGCGCTGGACAGTGGCCACCTCGGCGGCGCCACGCTCGATGCGTTCTCGCAAGAACCGCTGCCCCAGGACCATCCGTTCTGGCGCCATCCCCGCATCACGGTCACGCCGCACATCGCCACGCGCACGGCGCCTCTGGTGATCGCCCGGCAGGCCAAGTCGAACTACGAAGCCGTACTGAGCGGGCGGCCCGCACCGGGTGCGACCGACCTGGCGCGCGGCTACTGACACGCATGCGACGCCATCGCCGCACACCGACAGCCCTGCAGCGACATCGAACGAACACCGTAGCCGGCGCCACGATGAACACAGCCGCGGCGCCACCCCCGACACCCATCCCCAAACTTCGAAGAGACGCCACCATGACCCGACAACCGCCCAGCGAACTGGCCGCGCAGGACATCCAGGCCCATCTGCATCCGTTCACCAATCTGGCCGACCACGCCGCCGTGGGGCCGTTCGTGATCACCCGGGGCGACGGCATTCACGTGGAGGACGAACACGGGCGGCGCTACATCGAGGGCATGTCGGGCCTGTGGTGCAGTTCGCTGGGCTTCAGCCATCCGCGTCTGGTGGCCGCAGGCATCCGGGCCCTGCAGACGCTGCCCTACTATCACACCTTCAATCACCGGTCCAACCCGGCAGTGGCCGAACTGGCCGCCAAACTGCTGGCACAGGCCCCGGTGCCCATGGCCCGCGTGTTCTTTGCCAATTCGGGCTCGGAGGCCAACGACTCGGCCGTGAAGATGGTCTGGTACTACCACAATGCCATCGGCCAGCCGCAGAAGAAAAAGATCATCGCGCGCCAACGGGCCTATCACGGCGTGACGGTGGCTGCGGCCAGCCTCAGCGGGCTGGTGGCCAACCATCGGGACTTCGATCTGCCCATCGACCGCATCCTGCATGTGGAATGCCCGCATCACTACCGCTATGGCCAACCGGGCGAAAGCGAATCCGATTTCGCCACCCGCCTGGCCGAGTCGCTGGAACAGCGCATCCTGGCCGAGGGGCCCGACACCGTGGCGGCCTTCTTCGCCGAGCCCGTGATGGGGGCCGGCGGCGTGATCGTGCCGCCCGAGACCTACTTCGAAAAAATCCAGGCGGTGCTGCGCAAGTACGACGTGCTGCTGGTCGCCGACGAAGTGATCTGCGGTTTCGGCCGCACCGGCGAGATGTTCGGCTCCACCACGTTCGGCATGCAGCCCGACATCCTGACCTGTGCCAAGGCCCTGACCTCGGGCTACATGCCGATGTCGGCCGTGATGGTCTCGGCCAAGGTACACGATGCGCTGGCCGCCAACAGCGGCAGGATCGGGACCTTCGGCCACGGCTACACCTACTCGGGCCATCCGGTGGCGGCGGCGGTGGCGCTCGAGACACTGAAGGTCTACGAAGAAGACGACATCGTGGGGCAGGTCCGCCGCGCGGCACCGGCCTTCCAGCGACAGCTTCGAGCCCTGGCGCAACGCCGCAGCGTGGGCGAAGCGCGCGGTGTCGGCCTGATCGGCGCCATCGAACTGGTCAGCGACAAGGCGGGCATGACGCCCTTCGATCCTGCGCTCAAGGCGGGCGCCACCGTGGCGCGGCTGGCGCAGGAACGGGGGCTGATCGTGCGTGCCATGGGCGACACGGTGGCGCTGTGCCCGCCGCTGATCTCGACGGCCGAGCAGATCGATGAGCTGTTCGCACGGCTGAATGCAGCGCTCGACGCGTTCGAGGCCCACACGGCAATGCCCTCTTCTGCGCCCGCCCTGCAGCCGCAAGAGGCTTGAACCATGCAGGCCTTCTTTTCGCAAGACCAGCTGCTGCACGATCCGCAGCAGTTCATGCGGCTGGGGCGTATCAGCAAGCCGACCGATCTGGCCTCGCGTGCGCACGCGCTGCAGGCTGCGCTGGCGGGCTTCGGGATCGAGACCCACGAGCCAGCGGACGCCGGCCGCGCGCCGCTCGAGAAGGTGCACGCCCGGCATTACCTCGACTACCTCGAAAGCGCCTACGAACGCTGGCGTGCACTGGCACAAACGGGGCTCGAGCCCGGCATCGAGGTGCTGCCCAATCTGTCGGCCTACCACGGAGCGCAGCCCGGCCACCAGCGGCCGCCCTGCCCCTCTTCATCGATCGTGGCGCAGACGGGCTACTACATCGGCGACCTGGCCTGCCCCCTCGGGGCCCACAGCTGGCGTTCGATTCTGCGTTCGGCTCACAGCGCCGCAGCGGCGGCACAGGCGCTCTGCGACGGACAACGGCTGGCCTACGCGCTGTGCCGACCGTCGGGACACCATGCCTATCACGACCGTGCCGGCGGCTTCTGTTATGTGAACAACAGCGCCACGGCCGCGCAGCACCTGGTCGACGGACTGGACCCGGCGCGCCGATCGCGTGTCGCGGTGCTGGATGTGGACGTTCACCATGGCGACGGCACACAGAACATCTTCTACACGCGAGACGACGTGCTCACGATCTCGACGCATGCCGCCACCGACAACTATTACCCGTTCTATGTCGGTTACGCCGAAGAGACCGGCCACGGCGCCGGTGTGGGCTGCAACCTCAACCTGCCGCTCGCGCACGGCAGCGGCAACCCGGCTTTTTTTGCCGCGCTGGCGACCGCCTTGCAGCGGCTGCGCGATTTCAGGCCCGACGCGCTGGTGCTGGCGATGGGCTTCGACACCTACAAGGACGATCCGCTCGGCGTCTTTGCGCTGGACATGGCCGCCTACAGCCACATCGGGCAGCAGTTGCGACTGCTGGGCCTGCCGCTGGTCATCGTGCAGGAGGGCGGCTACCTCGTCGAGGCGCTGCAGCCCGGCCTGAGCGCGCTGCTCGACGGCCTCGGAGCCTGACCGGATGACGACCCGGCCGCCTCCATCTCCCCTGGCCTCGCCGACGGCCGATTCGGGGCCGGCTCAGCGCCGTGGCGTGCTGCTTTTTCTGTGCGCGCTGGTGGCGTTTGCCTGCTACGACGCCTTTGCAAAACAGATGCTCGAGCGCCACAGCCCGGCCGTGATGAACCTGACGCGTTATGCCGCCATTTCGTGCATGGCGCTGGCCCTGCTGGTGCAGCAGCCGGTGTCGTGGCGATCGCTCTGGCGCTTCTGGCGCCAGCCGCATCTCGCCCTGCTGATGGCGCGCAGCCTGACGCTGGCCATCGTGGCCACCTGCTTCATGACCGCGCTGGTGACCATGCCGCTGGCCGAGGCCACGGCCATCTACTTCACCGCCCCGCTGATCATGGTGGCGATGTCGCCCTGGTTGCTCGGCGAGCGTGTCGGGCGGCCGCAGTGGCTGGCGGTCTGCGCAGGTTTCGTCGGCATGCTGCTGATCGTCCGGCCGGGTGCCAGCCTGCCGCTCGCCGGCACGCTGCTGATGGCGGTTGCGGCCGTCTGCTACGCGCTGTTCCAGATGCTCACCCGAAAACTTTCGGGCAAGGTCGCGCCGCAGATCCAGTACGCCTACATGGCGCTGACCTGCCTGGTGGTGACCAGTGTGCCCGGTCTGCTGTGGGCCAGCGGTACGTCCGATCCGATGCCCGGCGGCGAGGCCCTTCCGGATGCGATGGAATGGGCGGTGCTGCTGGCCGGTGGCGTGTGCAGCGGCATCGCGCAATTGCTGCTGCTGGCCGCCTTCCGGCGGGCGCCGGCCTCGACGCTGGGGCCGCTCAACTACATCCAGCTGATTCTGGCCGTGCTGCTCAGCACCTTCTGGTTCGGCCGCCCACCCGACGTGCCGGCGCTGTGCGGCATGGCCTGCATCGCGGCCGCGGGCGTCTCGCTGGCCTGGCGCCGTCCACCGCGCCGCATGGCCTGAGTTCGACCGTCCAAACGCTTTTTCCGGATATCTCATCGCATGGAGAACTCTATCCCGCACCCCCAGCCCACCGCCCGCATGGCCGGACGAGCCACGTTCTCGACCCTCGAACGTCCCGATCTGGTCGCCACGGTCGAAAAGCAGATCCAGGACGCGATACTCGACGGCCGCCTGGCGCCCGGCGCACGCATCGTCGAGGCCGACCTCGCACGCCGCATGGGCATCAGCCGCGCCCCGGTGCGCGAAGCCGCCCGCCGGCTCGAGAGCGTCGGCCTGCTCATCTCGCGGCCCCGCCATGGTTTTGCCGTCCGCACCATCAGCACACGCCAGGTCGAAGACCTCTATGCCGTGCGCATCGACCTCGAACTGCTCGGGGCGTCGCTGGCCTGCCGGCACGCCAGCGACATGCAGCTCGCCCGCCTGCTGCCCATGGTCGACAACATGGCAGACCAGGCCCTGGCGCTGGACCAGACGGCACGCGTGGCTCTCGACCTGTCGTTTCATGCCTACATCTCCGAAATCTCGGGCAACAGCTATCTGCATCGGCTGTTCGGCAACATGCAAGCCGAGGTGCGGCTGTTCCTGTCGCTCAGCGAGGCCAGCTACGAAGATCCGATCTACCTGGCCGAAACCCATCGCCCCATCGCCGTGGCGCTGAGCCGGCGCGATGTCGAGGCCGTGCGCGGCGCACTGCGCCATCACCTCGAGGTGGCATGCGAACACGCCCGTGCATGCGTCGAGCAGGCCGGGCTCACACAGGCGCCTGCGCTTTCGGGCTCCGATCGGGATCCCCACCCGGGCCCTGATCCCGACTCTTCCGCGCTGGAAAAGCCCCCCGGGCCGAAGGCGTCTTCCACCCCATCGAGTCACGGAGACCGGCGATGAGGACGACTCGGCAAGACCCCGCATCGGCCCCCGTGGCCATGGTCAGCGGTGCCACGCGGGGCATCGGGCTGGCCATTGCACGCGAACTGCTGGCCCATGGCTGGCGTGTCAGCGCAGGCTGCCGCACACTGCCCCATGCGGGCGTGGACGCGCAGGCCGAACAATGGCTGGCCTGCCCCTTCGATGCCGCGAGGCCGGAGACCGAAACCGCCTGGGTGCAGGCCACCCGTTCACACTTCGGACGCATCGATGCCATCGTGCACAACGCGGGCGTGCTCAGCCGGCAATCGGTGCTGCAGGCCAGCAGCGAGGACTTCGATGCGCTGTTCGAAGTCAACGTGAAATCGCCCATGCGCCTGACGCAGTTGGTCTGGGCCGATCTGCTGGCCGCGCCGCAGGGCAAGGTGCTGATCATGGCCTCGCTGGCCGGCAAGCGGGTGCGCTCGGCCGATGCATCGCTCTACGCCATGAGCAAGTTCGCCGTGCTGGCGCTGGCCCACGGGCTGCGTCATTGCGGTGCGGGGACACGGGTGCGGGCCACGGCGATCTGCCCGGGCTTCGTGGCCACCGACATGGCCAGCGGCGTCGATGCCGACCTGCACGCACAGCTGACGCAGCCCGAGGATGTCGCGCGCTTGGCCCGTGTGGCACTGGAGCTGCCCCCGACGGCCAGCGTCGCGGAGATTCCCGTGAGCTGGTCCATCGAATCGCAATTCTGAGCCGGAACGTCGTCTGCAGGGCATTCCGCCTTGCTCCTTTTTATCGATGCAGGAAGCCGCATGAAAGTCATCTACAGCGATCATCACCAGGACCACGATCCACAGCAATTCATCGTGCGCGGCCGCATGAAACGCAGCAACGAGCAGCCCGAGCGCGCTTTCCTGCTGGCCGGCGCGGCACGGGACAACGGCCACACGCTGGTGCAGACGCAGGACTTCGGCGCGGCACCGCGCGCCGCCATCCACACGCCGGAGTACCTGCGATTCCTTGCCACGGCCTGGGAACGATGGCAGGCGCTGGACGACGCCTCGGACGAGGTCACGCCCAACGTGCATCCCTTCCCGGGCCAGCCCTGCACCTACCCCGACAGCCTGGTCGGACAGGCGGGCTACCACATGGGCGACATGGCCTGCTCGATCGGCCAGCACACCTGGAACGCGGCCGTGTGGTCGGCCCACGCCGCCACTCATGCAGCCGCGCTGGTCCTCGAAGGCGAGCGGGCCACCTACGCGCTGTGCCGCCCGCCCGGCCATCATGCCTACGCCGATCGCGCCAACGGATTCACCTATCTCAACAACGCCGCCATTGCCGCGCAGTATCTGCGCCGGCAGCACCCCCGCGTCGCCATACTGGATGTCGACGTGCACCACGGCAACGGCACCCAGGGCATCTTCTGGCGCCGCAGCGACGTGCTGACACTGTCGCTGCACGGCGATCCGCATTTCTGCACGCCGTTCTTCACCGGCCACGCGCATGAACGCGGCGAAGGCGAGGGGCTGGGCTACAACCTCAACTATCCGCTGGCGCGCGGCACCGGAACGGACGATTACCTGCACGCATTGGCCCGCGCCTGCCAGGCCATCCGCGACTTCCAGCCCGGCGCACTCGTCGTCGCGCTGGGGCTGGACGCACACGAGCGCGATCCCTACAAGGCCCTGGCCGTCAGCACCGAAGGTTTTGGCCGCATCACCGGCGAGATCGCCCGCCTGGGCCTGCCCACGGTGTTCGTCCAGGAGGGGGGCTACCTCTCGCCCGATCTGCCGCTCAACCTGGCCAGCGCATTGCGCGGCTTCGAGGCCGTGGCCTGACCGTCTTCGTCCCCCATCCTTGCCGATCATGAGTGCAACCCGCATGCCCCTCGCCGCCCCCGCGTTCTCTCCCGTCGCCACGCCTCTGTCGGCTATCCCGTCACTGCCGTCCTTCGACAGCCTGCCCGAAGCGGCCGTGCTCAGCGCGCCACCGGCTCCGGTGAGCACGTCGCAGGCCCTCGCGCTGCTGCAACGCCATTACGGCATCCAGGCCGATCTGCAGGCGCTGTCCGGCGAGCGAGATGCCAACTTCCTCGTCGGCCCGCATGTTCTGCCCGACGGCCAGGGGCACACGCCCCGCCGACTCATGCTCAAGATCTCGCACCCCGTCGAAACGACGGAGGTCGCCGATTTCCAGACCCAGGCACTGCTGCATCTGGCACGCCATCATCCGGCCCAGCCCGTACAGCGCTTGCTGCCCACGCGCGACGGGGCCTTCAGCGCCGTCACCTCTGCGCTGGGCGAGAGGCCGCGCGTGGTGCGGCTCTTCAGCTATCTCGAAGGGTTGCCCATGCCCCAGGCCCCGCATTCGCCGGGCCAGCAGGTCAACGTCGCACAGACACTCGCACGGCTGGACAAGGCCCTTGCCGGCCTGCCGCCCCAGCCGGCGGGCCAGCGGCGTCTGCCATGGGACATCCAGCATGCAGACAGCGTGCGCAGCCTGGTGGCGCTCATCGCCGCGCCCGAACGCCGCGCCTGCGTGGCCCGTGCGCTCGATCGCTTCGCAAGCCATGTCCAGCCCCGGCTGAAGACGCTGCGGCGCCAGGCCATCCACAACGACTTCAACATCTACAACCTGCTGGTCGATCCGTTGCAACCCGACCGCGTCTGCGGCATCCTCGACTTCGGCGACATGGTCGAAGGTCCGCTCATCGACGATGTCGCCGTGGCCGCCTCGTACCAACTCGACGAAACCGGCGACGCGCTGCAAGCCATCGCAGAATTCGCCCGGGCCTACCATGCCATCCATCCCCTGACGCCGGACGAACTGGCCTTGCTGCCCGGCCTGATCCGCGCCCGCCTGGCCATGGTGGTCTGCATCGGCGGCTGGCGTGCCGCACGGGACCCGGGCAATGCGGACTACATCCTGCGCAACAACCGCCTGTCTTGGGCGCGCCTGACGGCCTGCGACCGCATCGACGACGAGCAGGCCTCCCTTGCGCTGCGATCGGCCTGCGGGCTCGCACCGGTCTGACCGACGCGCCCGAGCCGGGGCCCGCCGCCATCGTCCATCCGAATCCATCCGATCCAACGCCTGCCCATGTCCCCATCGACAACTCCTTGCCCGTCGCCCGCCTCTTCAACCCCCACCGCAACACAGGCGCGTCCACCGGATGCCGTATCCGATGCCGAACTGATGGCACGCCGCAACCGCCTGCTGGGTCCGGCCTATCGACTGTTCTACGAACAGCCGCTTCAGTTGGTTCGCGGCGAAGGCGTGTGGCTGCATGGCGCGGACGGGCGACGTTATCTCGATGCCTACAACAACGTCGCCTGCGTGGGGCACTGCCACCCGCATGTGGTCGAGGCCATTGCCAGGCAGGCCTCCACGCTCAACACGCATACCCGTTACCTGCACACGCTGGTGCTGGACTATGCCGAGCGGCTGCTCGCGACCCTTCCCGGCAGCCTGAGCCACGCGATGTTCACCTGCAGCGGCAGCGAGGCCAACGATCTGGCGCTGCGCATCGCGCGCACCCACACCCGCGCACAGGGCGTCATCATCACGGCCAATGCCTATCACGGCGTCACCGCCGCGCTGGCCGAGGCGTCTCCTTCGCTCGGCGCCTACATCAAGCTCGGCGCAGCCGTGCGCACCGTGCCGGCGCCCCAGAGCTACGGCGTGCCGCCCGACCAGGTCGGCGCAGCCTTCGCTCAGGGCGTGCGCGCCGCCATCGCCGATCTCGAATCCCATGGACTGGGCACGGCCGCGCTGCTGGTCGATACCGTGTTCTCCAGCGATGGCATCTATACCGATCCCCCCGGTTTTATGGACGAAGCCGTGCAAGCGGTTCACCGGGCCGGCGGTCTCTACATCGCCGACGAGGTCCAGCCCGGTTTCGGCCGCACCGGCGAGCACTTCTGGGGCTTCATGCGCCACGCTGCCATGCCCGATCTCGTGACCCTGGGCAAACCCATGGGCAACGGACAGCCGGTGGCCGGCCTGGCCGTACGGCCGGACGTGGTCGCCACCTTCGCGCGCGAATGCCGCTACTTCAACACCTTCGGCGGCAACCCCGTCTCGATGGCCGCCGCAAGCGCCGTGCTCGACGTGCTGGCGCACGAGGACCTGCAGACCCGGGCCCGCGAGGTCGGCCGGCACCTGCGGCGGCAGCTACGCGAGGTGGCGAAGCGGCACCCGGCGCTGGGCGACATCCGGGGCGCAGGCCAGTTCACCGGCGTCGAACTGGTGTCCGATCCCGCCGAAAGGCAGCCCGCCGGCGCGCTGGCGCAACGCCTGGTCAATCGCCTGCGCGAACACGAAGGCGTGCTGCTCGGTGCGACCGGACCGCAAGCCAACATCCTCAAGATCCGTCCCCCCCTGGTCTTCACGCCGGCACATGCCGATCTGTTGGCCACATCCATCGACCACGCGCTGTCGGCCATCGGGGCCTGAGACCGCCCGGCGGATGCTTCGGCCCATGCGACCGTGCCGCGCTGCGCCTGGTCACGGCCGGCGGTCGAAGCGGCAAAAATGGCAAACGCGGCGACTCAGGCCGTGCGGCGCGGCTGCACACCGCACCAGGTGACGATGAACTGGATCAGCGTCGCCGTCACCCGCTTCATGCTGTCGAGCGATACGGCCTCGTCGATGCCGTGGATGTGCCGGGCCAACGGCCCGTAGTTGGTCACCGGCAGCGAAGTCGAGAGCTGGAAATGCCGCCCGTCGGTCGTCGCCGTGCAGGCCAGCCGGCTCGGTGCGACCCCTGTCGCCTGCTCGTGGCAAGTGGCCAGCAAGGCCATGGCCGGGTGCTCGAGGTCGTACACGCAACCCGGCGAATGGTGTCCGCGCGCATCGATCTCCACCACCAGGTCGGGGTTGAGGGCGGCCACCTTGTCCCGGATGCGCGCGCTGATCTCGGCCAGCGCGTCGTCGGCGCTCACGTCGGGGAAAAAGCCGCAGCGCAGGCCCATCGTGCAGGTGCACGGCACGGAAGAGTTCCATTCGCCGCCCTGTATCGTGCCCAGGTTGAAGTTGATGGGATGCGCCACGTCCATGAACGCCGGATGGCGGTTCTCCGGCGCATTCCATTCGGCCTCCAGCAGCTTGAGATCGGCCATGACCGCGATGCCGGCTTCGATCGGGTTGAGGCCGCTGTGCATGTAGGCCACGTGAGCCGGACGGCCGGTCAGCGTCACGCTCAGCCAGCACACGCCCACCTGGGCCGACATCAGCGTCTCGCCGAACGGCTCCGGGATGATGACCGCATCGAAATCCGTCAGCCTGGCCTTGCCGAGCGCGTTCTGCAGCGCATGCAAGGTGGCCAGGGTGCCGTTGCCCGTGTTCTCCTCGTCGAGCACGGCATTGAAACCCACGATGCCGGCGGGCTCCAGTCCCCAGTCCCGCAGGGCCTTGAACGCCGCGAGGGTGCAGACCAGTCCGCCCTTCATGTCGCCGGCGCCACGGCCGTGCAGCCAGCCGTCGTCGACATAGGGCTCGAACGGCGCACGGCTCCACAGCCCCAGCGGACCGGTCGGCACGACGTCGAGATGGCCATTGAACAGCACGGAACGGCTACCCGGATCGCGTCGCACCGGCACATGCCGGGCCAGCAGGTTGTAGCGGCCGCCATCGGGGTCGCACGGACACGAGAACATCGGATCGTCCTCGATCAGGCGGCTGTCGAGCACGATCCGCTCGGTCTCGAGCCCCAGCTCGGCCAGCAGGCGCTCCATCGCCTCTGCGGCCGGCTGCTCGGCCCCCGAGGGACTGGCCGCGGCAACCAGCGCGGACAGCGCCTCGACCATGTACGGCTCCAGTCGCGCCACATGCGCGTGGATGTCCGCCATGCTGGGGAGGGTTACGGGCGGGCGGGTCTCGCCGGCGGGGAAGGAAACAGGCTGCATCGGGTTGAACTCTGAAAAAACAGACCGGGACGCTTGCGCACGGTTGCCACGCGTCCCTCATGCGTCACCCATCGGCTGACGCAATATCCGTACCCTGCCCGGCGGCCCCACGCACGGGCGGGTGTGCACAAAGCCGAAGCGCGATGCACATCGGATGTGCGTTTTTGCCGATTGCCGGGTGTCGTCTGCATGCCTAGCATGGTCCTATCGACTGGCGCTGGATTGGACTGGCGCTGCCCAGGCCCACCCAGACACCCTCCATGCATTTCGATCTCTCGGAAGACCAGGCCGCCTTTGCCGCCGCCGCCCGTTCCTTTGCCCGCCAGGCGCTGGCGCCGCATGCGGCCCAGTGGGACGCCGAATCCATCTTTCCACGCGAGGCACTGGCCCAGGCCGGCGAACTCGGTTTCTGCGGCCTCTATGCGCCGCAGGACATCGGCGGCCTGGCCCTGCCCCGGCTCGACGCCACCATGGTGTTCGAGGAACTGGCTGCCGTCGACCCGTCCACCACCGCCTACCTCACCATCCACAACATGGCCACGTGGATGCTCGGCACCTGGGGCACCGAGACGGTGAAAGCCGAGTGGGGACCGGCGCTGACAGCCGGTCAACGCCTCGCCTCGTACTGCCTCACCGAGCCCAACGCGGGTTCCGATGCGGCCTCGCTGCAGACCCGGGCCGTGCGGGACGGCGACGACTACGTGATCACCGGCACCAAAGCCTTCATCTCGGGCGCAGGCGCCACCGACCTGCTGGTGCTCATGGCACGTACCGGCGAAAGCGGCCCGGGCGGCATCACGGCCTTTGCCATTCCCGCACAGGCCCCGGGCATCGGCTACGGCAAGAAAGAACAGAAGATGGGCTGGAACAGCCAGCCCACGCGCATCGTCAACCTCGACGGCGTGCGGGTGCCCGCCAGCCATCGGCTGGGACAGGAGGGCGAAGGCTTCCGCATCGCCATGAAGGGGCTCGACGGAGGCCGCATCAACATCGCCACCTGCTCGGTCGGCGCCGCACAGGGGGCCTTCGACGCCGCCCGGGCCCATCTGCACGACCGCCGCCAGTTCGGCCGCCCGCTGGCCGATTTCCAGGCCCTGCAGTTCAAGCTCGCCGACATGGCCACCGAGCTCGTGGCGGCGCGCCAGATGGTGCGGCTGGCAGCCAGCCGGCTCGACGCCGGCGACCCGGAAGCATCCACCTACTGCGCCATGGCCAAACGCTACGCCACCGATGCGGGTTTCGGCGTGGTCAACGATGCATTGCAGTTGCACGGCGGCTATGGATACATCCGCGAATATCCGCTCGAACGGCTGCTGCGCGATGCCCGCGTGCACCAGATCCTCGAAGGCACCAACGAAATCATGCGCGTGATCATCGCGCGCCGATTGCTCGACACGCGCCGGCCCTCCGATATCCGCTGAGCGACACGCACAGCTTTTCATACAACAGGAGACTCTCACCATGAACATCGCATTTCTGGGCCTCGGCAACATGGGTGGCCCCATGGCCCTCAATCTCCACCGCGCCGGGCACACCGTACGGGCCTTCGATCTCTCGCCCGCCGCCCTGCAGGCCTACGGCGCACAAGGCCTCGCCGTCGCCGCCTCGGCCCAGGAAGCCGCAGCCGATGCCGAAGCGGTGATCAGCATGCTGCCGGCCAGCCGGCACGTCGAGTCGCTCTACCTGGGCGACGGCCAGCAACCCGGCCTGTTCGCCGGCCTGGCGCGCGGCACCCTGGTCATCGACTGCAGCACCATTGCCTCGGCCAGTGCCCGGCAGGTGGCGGCAGCCGCACAGGCGCTCGGCATCCCCTTCATCGACGCCCCCGTTTCCGGCGGCACCACGGGTGCAGCCGCCGGAACGCTGACCTTCATGATCGGCGGCGAGACCGGCGACGTCGAGCGCGCCCGGCCCCTGCTCCAAGTCATGGGGGCCAACCTGTTCCACGCCGGTCCGGCAGGCGCAGGCCAGACCGCCAAGATCTGCAACAACATGCTGCTGGGCGTGCTCATGATCGGCACCTGCGAAGCCCTCGCGCTGGGAGAAGCGAACGGTCTCGATCCCGCGGTGCTGTCCGAAATCATGCGGCGCAGTTCCGGCGGCAACTGGGCACTCGAAAAGTACAACCCCGTGCCGGGCGTGCAGCCCCACACCCCGGCCTCGCACGACTATGCCGGCGGCTTTGCCTGCGACCTCATGCTCAAGGACCTCGGCCTGGCGCAGGACAATGCCAGCCAGCTTCGGGCCGCGACCCCGCTGGGCGGCCTCGCTCGCAGCCTCTATGCCGCCCACAGCCTGGCTGGCAACGGCACCCTCGACTTCTCCAGCATCCTGCGGTCCCTGCAGGCCGCACAGCAGAAATCGCTATCAAAATAGAAAAACGATTTTCGAAAACACGATGGAATATCGGAAAATTTTCTCAAGATTAGAATGAAGGTTTAATGAACCGGCTCCAGCCCGACTCCGCGGGCTCACGAGCCGACCTCACCGGCCTTCTTCATGCCCGACGCTCCTTCCCGCCCTCGCCATGCCTTCCGGCTCGTCCTTTTCTTTGCGCTGGCCTACTGCGCCAGCTACGCAGCCGCGCCCTGGCTGCCGCCCACCGCAGGCTGGGAAAACGGTCCGGTAGAAAACCTGCAGGCGGGCCTGCTGTTTGCCGGCGGCCTGCTCGCACTGCATTGGCGCCGCACGGCGGCACAGGCCGGAGGCGATGCAGGCCGCAGCCATGCCGTCTTCTGGCTGATGGTCGCACCGATCTGGTTTGTGCTGTGCGCACGTGAACTCAGTTGGGGCACCGTTTTCATGACCCCGCTCGCGGTCGTTCCCGAACTCGGCCCGATGTTCTCGTCCAGCCAGCAGTTGCCCTACAAGCCGCTGGTCGCTCCCGTCATCGCGCTCATACTGGTCTGGCAACTGGTGCTGTTCGTGCGCACCCGGCAAGACCGGACCTTGCAGCGGATCTGGCGCGGTGGCGGCTTTCCGCTCGTCGAGATCGGACTGTGCGTGGTGGGCATGCTGCTCTCGGCCGAAGCCGAAGGCCACGGCTTCATCGGCTTTTCCGAACTCAGCCACGCCGCACAGCAGACGCTCGAAGAGTTGGCCGAGCTCTGGGCCTACATCGCCCTCCTGCTCGCCCAGTGGCGGGTGGCCCGTACGCTGGGCCCTCGCCAGGGCGCCCTGAACTGACCCTCGCGCCTCGGCGCCGCACCCGCACCCGCACCCGCACCCATCGTCCCACGCCGCGCAATTGCGGCGGTGTCCTACCGACCGAGGGCGCACACTGGCATGTCTCTTGCCTGCATCGACTGCAGGCAAGACAAGGCTGTTCGACTCGCGTGCACGGTCGCGCAAATCGTGCTACGGTTTGCACCGAGTCAGGACACTCATCGGGTCATGCTCCCCCGCGCGAGGCGCGCAGTTCCATCCGCAGGCAGCCCATGCGGACAAGCGCCACAGGATGCCAGCACAGCACACGGCACAACACCAGGCCGCGTGTGCGCCCATGCCATCCGCTAGCCATCGGTCGCTTTCTTCCGTCATGCTCGTTGCGGAGGTGTCGTATGCGCAGGTCCCCTCTCTACAGCCGCTCGCAGCCGCGTGCGTCGGCCGCCGGTCGGCCGACCGAGCCGGCCCCCGCTGCGGATGTGCCGCCAGCCCCCGCTGCCGATCGGCCCTCGAGAGCGAGGGCCGCAGTGCAAGGGGCTTACGGACGCGCCCGACGCTGGCAGGCCGGTCTGCTGTGGCTGGCCGTGCTGGGCCTGTCTGCCGTGCTCTACGCCGGCACGCCGCCCCCGCAGACGCCTCTGACGCAGGAGGACATCGATCGCGCCGTCATGAGCACGCTCGGTTCTCACGTTCTGCCCTCGCAGGACACCCGCGCCTACCAGGCCATCATTCCCTCGGTCGTGCGTGTCGTGAGCTACGCCAAGGAAGACAAGAAGCCGGCCGACACGAAAAAATCCGCACGCAAGGCGGCGCCGGCCACGCCCCCGCCCTCAGACGGCAACCGCTCGGCACAACGCCCCGATGCAGAAGGTCCGGCCAAGACGCCCCAGGCGCCCGGTGCCGAACCCAAACAGGCTCGCGCGGTCGTCCCCAAGGGTTATGAACCGCGTGGCGTCGGCACCGGCGTGGTCATCGTCGACGAGGGCGTCATCCTCACCAACCTGCACGTCGTCCAGGGCGCGGATCTCATCCATCTGACCTTCATGGACGGCACCGAATCCATCGCCTCGGTCACGGGCATACAGGCCAAGGACGACCTCGCCGTGCTGCGGGCCTACACCGTGCCCGACGACCTCAAGGCAGCCACGCTGGCCAGCACGGCCGGCCTGGGTTCCGGCGATCACGTCATGGCCGTGGGTTTTCCGTTCGGCATCGGCCCTTCCGCGTCGTCCGGCATCGTCTCGGGACTCAAGCGCAGTTTCCAGTCGCCCGAAGGCGAACAGATGATGACCAACCTCATCCAGTTCGATGCAGCCGCCAATCCCGGCAACTCGGGAGGGCCGCTCATCAACATGTCGGGCGAGGTTCTCGGCATCGTCACCGCCATCTACAACCCCAACGAGCAGCGCAGTTTCGTGGGCATCGGTTTTGCCGTGCCCATCGAGAACGCCGCGCAAGCCGTCGGCATGTCCCCGTTCTAGCCAAAGCGAATCCACGACCTGCCCCGATCCGCCATCCGTCAATCCCCAGCCAGAGGACGCCCTGACCATGACCGATTTCCAACCCCAGACGCCCGTCCATCCCAGTGCCTCTCATGCCGCCACCCCGATTGCGCCCATGACCGTCGACACCACGGCGGAACTCATGGAAAAGATCCTCTACGAAGTCAAACGGGTGGTCGTGGGCCAGGACGCCTTTCTCGAACGGGTGATGGTCGCCCTCCTGGCCCAGGGCCACCTGCTGGTCGAGGGCGTTCCCGGCCTGGCCAAGACCTTGACGGTCAAGACGCTCTCCAACACCGTCTCCGGCAGTTTCCGGCGCATCCAGTTCACGCCCGACCTGGTGCCTGCCGACCTCATCGGCACCCGCATCTACAACCAGAAGACGGGCGACTTCAGCACCGCGCTCGGTCCCGTCTTCGCCAACCTCGTGCTGGCCGACGAGATCAACCGCGCCCCCGCCAAGGTGCAGAGCGCATTGCTCGAGGTCATGCAGGAGCGGCAGGTCACCATCGCGGGCGTCAGCTATCCCGTGCCCTCGCCCTTCCTGGTCATGGCCACGCAGAACCCCGTGGAAACCGAGGGCACCTATCCGCTGCCCGAAGCCCAGGTCGACCGGTTCATGATGAAGGTGCTGGTCACCTACCCCAGCGACGAGGAGGAGTTCATCATCGCCGAGCGGGCGATCGGCGCACCCGCATTCGTCCAGCCGGTGGCGACCACCGAACAGTTGGCCGCCATGCAGCGGCTGGCGCGCCAGGTCTATGTCGATCCGTCCATCATCCAGTACGCCGTTCGGCTGGTCTCGGCCACGCGCCAGCCCCAGCAGCACGGTCTGGCCGACATCGGGCGCTTCATCACCTACGGCGCCAGTCCACGCGCGACCATCAACCTCGTCGAGGGCGCGCGCGCGCTGGCCCTCATGCGCCGCCGCAGCTACGTGCTGCCCGAGGACCTGACGCTGCTCGTGCCCGACGTGCTGCGCCACCGCATCGCCGTCACCTACGAGGCACTGTCCGAAGGCATCTCGCCCGACGACATCGTCGCCCGGATCATGTCCCGCGTCGCCCCACCGGCCAAACCCATCCAGCATGATGAAAAAATCGCAGCCTGACCCCGCCGCCGCTCCGGCTACGGGCGGCCCGCCGGTCGCCGACGCCACGTTGCGCCGGCTCGAATGGAAAGTCCTGCGGCGCCTCGACGGTCTGCTCCAGGGCGATCACCGCACACTCATGCGGGGTGGCGGCATGGACCTCAGCGACCTGCGAAGCTACCAGTTCAGCGACGACGTGCGCCAGATCGACTGGAACGTCACCGCGCGCCTGCAGGAGCCGCATGTGCGCATCTACACCGAAGACCGGGAGATGACCGCCTGGTTCCTGATCGACCTCAGCGCCTCGATGGATTTCGGCTCCAGCCGCCAGCGCAAGCGCGATACCGCCGAGCAGTTCGCCACCGTGCTTTCGCGGCTGCTCACGCGCAGCGGCAACCGCGTCGGCGCCATGATCCACGGCACCGACAGCGACACCACGGTGCCGCCCGGCCAGGGCCGCCCGCATGTGCTGCGCCTGCTGCATACGCTGCAGACGCGCCGTTCGGCCAACCAGCGGGCCGGCGGCGCCACCCAGCTCGAAGACCTGCTGCGCCGGGCTGCCGGCGTCGTCCGCAAGCGCTCGACGATCTTCATCCTCTCCGACTTCTTCAGCCCCGAAGGCTGGGACCGGCCTCTGGCCCAACTGGCCCAGCGGCACGATGTACTGGCCGTGCGCCTGCTCGATCCCCTGGAGATCGAGCTGCCCGACCTCGGACTGCTGCCGATCCGGGACGCCGAAACCGGCGAGCAGATGCTGGTGGACACCCACGACCCCGCTTTTCGCCGCCGCTTCGCGTCCATCGCCGCACAGCGCGAGGCCGACCTGCGCGCGGCCTTTCAGAAAGCCGGGGTCGACACGATGGAACTCTCCACGGAAGACGATCTGGTCGACGCCCTGATGCGGCTCTCCGACATGCGCAATCGCCGAGGGCGTACCCATGCCCCCTCGGGTTTGCCCGGCCACCTCCATCACCCACCCGGCCGGCACCTGGGTGCGGCCTGAGTCCAGTTCCGCCTGCACGTCCCAGCCACCGCCCGACCCCAGTTGCCCAAGGAGCCGAACATGATGCCCGTCACCTTCCTCTGGCCCCAGTTCCTCTGGCTGCTGCTGGTCGTGCCCCTGCTGATCGCCGCCTATGTCTGGCTGCTTCGGCGCCGGCGCAAGACGGCGCTCAACTACGCCAGCCTGTCCATCATCCGCGCCGCCATGGGACCGGGACAGAGCGTCAGGCGCCACATCCCCCCCGCCCTGTTTCTGCTGGCCCTGGTCGCCATGCTGATCGCCGCGGCCCGGCCCCATGCCGTGGTCAGCCTGCCCTCGGACCAGCAGACCATCATCCTGGCCGTCGATGTCTCCGGCAGCATGCGCGCCACCGACGTCAAGCCCAACCGCCTCGAAGCCGCCCAGGCCGCGGTCAAGACCTTCCTGGCCGACCTGCCGCGCCACATCAAGGTCGGCCTCGTCGCCTTCGCCGGCAGCGCCCACATCGCTCAGCTCCCCACGCTCAATCGCGAGGATCTCAACACCGCCATCGACCGCTTCCAGCTCCAGCGGGGCACGGCCACCGGCAACGGCATCATGATGGCCATGGCCACCCTGTTCCCCGATGCCGGCATCGACATCGAGGCGCTGAGCGACGAACGCCCCTCGCGCAGCAGCATGCGCATCGGCCAGGGCCCCGCGCTCAACGACGGCGCCAAGACCCCGGCGCCCGTGCCGCCCGGCTCCTACACCTCGGCGGCGGTCATCATGCTGACCGACGGCCAACGCACCACCGGCGTGGATCCGCTCGAAGCCGCCAAGTTCGCGGCCGACCGGGGCGTGCGTGTCTACACCGTCGGCGTGGGCACGCCCGAGGGCGAGACCATCGGCTTCGAAGGCTGGTCGATGCGCGCCCGGCTCGACGACGAAACCCTCAAGACCGTCGCCCAGTCGACCCGGGCCGACTACTTCTATGCCGGCAACGCCACCGACCTCAGCAAGGTCTACGAATCGCTCAGCTCGCGGTTTGCGCTCGAAACCAAGGAAACCGAGATCTCCAGCCTGGTCGCCCTGGCCGCAGCCCTTCTGGCCATGCTCTCGGCCGCCCTGTCGCTGGCCTGGTTCAACCGCATCGTCTGAGCACGCCGCTTGTCAGCCCCCTGCCGCAGAAGGGGGTCTCGGCCCTGCCCGCTTGATGCCCAGGCAGCACAGCGCCCCCGTCAGGGCCAGCGCAGCCCCGACATACTGCGGCGAGGTGTAGCCCCAGCCCGCCGCAATCGTCAGCCCGCCCAGGTAGGCGCCCAGGGCATTGCCGATGTTCGAAGTCGACTGGATCATGGCCGAGGCCAGCATCTTTGAGCCTTCCGCGTTGTCGATCATCAGCACCTGCAGCGGCGCAATCACCGCAAACGACACGGCCCCCGTCACAAAGGCCATGACCAGCGCCAGGGGCTTGGAAGGTGCCGTCAGGGCCACCAGCACCGAGACCACCGCCATCGCCAGCAGCAGTTGGCGGGTGGCCCTCAAGGGCGACACGCGATCGGTCAACCGGCCGCCCAGGTAATTGCCCAGCGCCATGCCGGTCCCCGCCAGCACCATCACCAGCGAGACCGAGGCCGGGTCCACGCCCGCCACCTCCGTCATCATCGGCGCGATGTAACTGATCCAGGCATAGATGCCGCCCGTGCCGATCGCCGACGCCCCGACGATGAACCAGAAACGCGGTCGCAGGAACGAACGCAGGCTGTCCGTGAGATGGGCTGCCGGGCTCGGCGGCAGTTGCGGCAGCCAGCGCCTGATGCACCAGGCCGCCAGCAGCGCCACCAGCGCGATGCCCACGAAGGACAGCCGCCAGCTCAGCACATGGCCGATCCAGGTGCCGAGCGGCACGCCGACGATATTGGCCACGGTCAGCCCCGAGAACATCAGCGCCATCGCCTGCCCTTCCTTGCCGCGGCCGGCAAGCTGGCCTGCCACCACCGCCCCGACACCAAAGAAGGCACCATGCGGCAGACCCGAGAAGAGGCGTGCGACAAACATCAGTTCGTAGGTCGGCGCCAGGGCGAACAGCGCGTTGAAGAGCCCGAACATCACCATCAGGGCCACCAGGATGTTGCGCGGCGGGTAGCGGTCGGCCAGCGCCACCAGCAGCGGGGCACCGATCACCACCCCCAGGGCGTAGCCCGAAATCAGATGGCCGGCCGCCGGAATGCTCACGCCCTGGCTCTGCGCGATATTGGGCAGCACGCCCATCAGCATGAACTCGGCCATGCCGATCGCAAAGCCTCCAGCGGCCAGCGACAACAGCGGAAACTTCATAAAACAGTCAGATATCGAAGGGCGGGCGCCCGGTGGACGAATTGTGCGCCAGCCGCGCCCCCACTGGCCTGCACGCGGTTGCAGGGCCCCGGAAAGCCGTCCCGCACCCTTCACCGACAGCGGCAATTTTGCCCCCGCCGAGCAGGGTGAGGTGTCCCGACAGCAATATCAGGCAAAATCCCGCAGTGGTCATCCACCTGCAGCCTCGCAGGTCACATGCCCGGACTTTTTTTCGACCGAGACAAGCCATGAGTACCCAACCTACCATCATCTACACACTCACCGACGAAGCTCCGCTGCTCGCCACCAGCGCATTCCTGCCGATCATCCGCACCTTCACTGCCCCCGCCGGCATCGACGTCACCACCAGCGACATCTCGGTCGCGGGCCGCATTCTGGGCGAGTTCCCCGAATTCCTGACCGAAGAGCAACGTGTTCCGGACAACCTCGCCGAACTCGGCAAGCTGACCCTGTTGCCCGACACCAACATCATCAAGCTGCCCAACATCAGCGCCTCGCTGTTCCAGCTGACCAGCGCCATCAAGGAACTGCAGGCCAAGGGCTACAAGGTCCCCGACTACCCCGAAGATCCCAAGACCGAAGAAGAAAAGGCCATCCGCCAACGCTATTCGAAGTGCCTGGGCAGTGCCGTCAACCCCGTGCTGCGCGAAGGCAACTCCGACCGCCGCGCCCCGGCCGCCGTCAAGAACTACGCCCGCAAGAACCCGCACAGCATGGGTGAATGGAGCATGGCTTCGCGCACCCACGTCGCGCACATGAAGCACGGCGACTTCTACCATGGCGAAAAGTCCCTGACCGTGGCATCCGCCCGCGACGTCAAGATGGAGCTGATCGGCAAGGACGGCAAGACCACCGTGCTCAAGGCCAAGGTGGCCCTCAAGGCCGGCGAGATCATCGACAGCATGTTCATGAGCAAGAAGGCGCTGTGCGACTTCTACGAAGAGCAGTTCGAAGACGCGCGCAAGACCGGCGTGATGCTGTCGCTGCACGTCAAGGCCACCATGATGAAGGTCTCGCACCCCATCGTCTTCGGCCACGCCGTCAAGATCTTCTACAAGGAAGCCTTTGCCAAGCACGGCGCGCTGTTCGACGAACTCGGCGTGAACGTCAACAACGGCCTGGTCAACCTCTACGAAAAGATCGACACCCTGCCTTCGTCCAAGAAGGAAGAGATCATCCGCGACCTGCACGCCTGCCACGAGCACCGTCCGTCGCTGGCCATGGTCGACTCGGCCAAGGGCATCTCCAACCTGCATGCGCCCAACGACGTGATCGTCGACGCCTCGATGCCCGCCATGATCCGCATCGGCGGCAAGATGTGGGATGCCAACGGCAAACCCCAGGACACCAAGGCCGTCATCCCCGAGAGCACCTTTGCCCGCATCTACCAGGAAGTCATCAACTTCTGCAAGACCAACGGCAACTTCGACCCGACCACCATGGGCACCGTGCCCAACGTGGGCCTGATGGCGCAGAAGGCCGAAGAATACGGCTCGCACGACAAGACCTTCGAGATCCTCGAAGACGGCGTGGCCAACATCGTCGACCTGGCCACCGGTGAAGTGCTCATGTCGCAGAACGTCGAGCAAGGCGACATCTGGCGCATGTGCCAGGTCAAGGACGATCCGATCCGCGACTGGGTCAAGCTGGCCGTCACCCGTGCCCGCAACTCGGGCATGCCCGCCGTGTTCTGGCTCGATCCCTATCGCCCGCACGAAGCCGAGCTCATCAAGAAGGTCGAGACCTACCTCAAGGACCACGACACCCAGGGTCTCGACATCCAGATCATGTCGCAAGTGCGCGCCATGCGCTACACGCTCGAACGTGTCATCCGCGGCCTCGACACCATCTCAGTCACCGGCAACATCCTGCGCGACTACCTGACCGACCTGTTCCCCATCATGGAACTCGGCACCAGCGCCAAGATGCTTTCCATCGTGCCGCTGATGGCCGGTGGCGGCATGTATGAAACCGGTGCCGGTGGCTCTGCGCCCAAGCACGTCAAGCAACTGGTCGAAGAGAACCATCTGCGCTGGGATTCCCTGGGCGAGTTCCTCGCCCTGGCCGCCTCGCTCGAGGAACTGGGCCAGAAGACCGGCAACCCCCGCGCCAAGGTTCTGGCCACCACCCTCGACGTGGCCACGGGCAAGCTGCTCGACAACAACAAGAACCCCCTGCCCAAGGCCGGCCAGCTCGACAACCGCGGCAGCCAGTTCTACCTCGCCCTGTACTGGGCTCAGGAACTCGCCGCCCAGACCGACGACAAGGAACTGGCAGGCAAGTTCACCGCCCTGGCTCAACAACTCACCGCCAACGAAGCCAAGATCGTCGCCGAACTCAACGACGTGCAAGGCCAGCCGGTCGACATCGGTGGCTACTACAAGCCCGATTTCGAGAAGCTCGCCACCGTGATGCGCCCCAGCGCCACCTTCAACGCCGCCCTGGCGTCGGCGCAAGGCTGATCTCGTCGCAAAGTGCCTGACCGGTGCCGTCGCCAGACGGTGCCTGCCCGGCACCCGAGTCAATCGGATCCGGGGCGCAAACTCCAAACAAAAAACCACGCATGTCGCCAGACATCGCGTGGTTTTTTCATGGTGCAGCCAGCTCTGCGCAATCGCAGCCCGGGCGGGATCGTCGACCGCCCGTTCGAATCGCCACCCGGACCGTGCGCGCAAGCCCGCCGCATGGCCCATGGCCGCGGATCGTCTGCACTTGCCGGAAGACGGCTTTCAGTCGGTCACAGCGTCTGCGGTCAGGCGTGACGATGCGTTCCCGGCAACCGCTGCCTCGTCGCCATCCAGGCCATCGGACCCCCGCACGCCGCCATGGGCCAGCGCCATCACGGCCTCCGGATCGAGGTGCTTGAGCTTGTGGTCGCTCCAGACCTGCCGCCAGCGCCTTGCACCGGGCAGCCCGTGGCGCAGCCCCAGCATGTGACGCGCGATCGACGGCCAACCCGTGCCATGCGCCCGGGCCTCCTGCTGCATGTACGCCACCATGGCCGTTTCAACCGCTTCGCGGGTCAGGGGCTCTCCATTGCGGGGGGCGCCATCCATGTAGAGCGCATCCCAGGTGCTCAGCCACCACGGGTTGTGATAAGCCTCGCGCCCGATCATCACGCTGTCCACCCGCTGCAGTTGCTCGGCCACCTGCGCATCCTGGCTGATGCCGCCATTGATGCCGATGTGCAGGTCGGGGAAATCCTGCTTGAGCCGATGCACCAGTTCGTATCGCAGCGGCGGAATGTCGCGGTTCTCTTTCGGCGACAACCCCTTGAGCCAGGCATTGCGGGCATGGACAATGAACGTCCGGCAGCCCGCTTCGCTCACCTGCCCCACGAAGTCCCGCACAAAATCGTAGCGTTCCTCACGGTCTATCCCGATCCGGTGCTTGACCGTCACCGGAATCGAAACCGCATCCCGCATCGCCTTCACGCCGTCGGCCACCAGGCCCGGCTCCGCCATCAGGCAGGCACCGAATGCCCCGCGCTGCACCCGTTCGGAGGGACAGCCGCAGTTCAGGTTGATCTCGTCATACCCCCACTGCTCGCCCAGCCGCGCAACCTGTGCCAGATCGGCCGGCTCGCTTCCGCCCAACTGCAAGGCCACAGGATGCTCGACCGCATGGAACCGCAGATGCCGCGGCACATCGCCATGCAGCAGCGCACCCGTCGTCACCATCTCGGTGTACAGCAGCGCCTGCCGGCTCAACAGCCGATGGAAATACCGGCAATGCCGATCGGTCCAATCGAGCATCGGGGCGACCGAAAGGCGCGGATAGGTCGCAATCCCTTGATCATCAATCGTTTTATTCTCAATCATCGTTCCGAAAACCCACTCTGCATCGCCTGCGGGGCATCCTCAAACCTCAAAAAAACCTGATTCCCCCGGGGCTGCGACGAGACCCGCAAACCGCCGCCCATTCAATCGTGACGGTGTCCATGGGCATGATCATGTCCATGCCCATCCACCGGACAGGACGATGCCGAAGCCGCCTTCCCGCCCTGCCCCGCACAGTCCGCGCAGCTTCCATACAGCGTCAGCTCGTGATCCTCGACCGTGAAACCGGGCGGCGCGAGCTTGGCATAGCCGTCCACGCACCCCTGCACATCGAACACCTTGCCGCAAGTCCTGCACTGAAAATGATGGTGGTGGTGCTGCGCCGCATGTCGGCTTTCGTACCGTGCGTTGTCGCCGGGCAAGACCACCAGCTCGATGCTGCCGGCCTCCAGCATCATCTTCAGGTTTCGGTAGACCGTGGCGATCCCCATGCCGGGGACTTCCACCTGCGAGGCCTCCAGCACTTCTTGCGGAGAAAGCGGACGGCGAGCCTCGTCGATGGCTTGCTGGATGGCGTGGCGTTGGCGGGTATGACGTTCCATGGATTCCGGGGACAGCGGCACAACCGCCCGGCCAGCCAGCTCACTGGCAAACCGGCGAAAGGCCGCATTCGAGCAGACCCGCACGACGAGACGGCGGGCCGCTAATAAAAAAACCGTCGGCGGCAGCCGACGGTTGCTTCGAGACGCCATTATCGGCAATCATGCGCCGCCCGGCAAATTCCAGGCGGCCATCGGTCCGCCGGCATCTGCCGGCAGACCGCGATCAGCCCATGTGCAGACCGCCGTTGATCGAGAAATCGGCGCCCGTGGCATAGCTGCCTTCTTCCGACGCCAGCCAGGCAATGATCGAAGCGATCTCTTCCGGCGCACCGAGACGGCGGGCGGGAACCGTCGCCACGATCTTGTCGAGCACGTCGGGACGGATGGCACGCACCATGTCGGTTCCGATGTAACCCGGGCTCACGGTGTTGACCGTCACACCCTTGCTGGCCACTTCCTGCGCCAGCGCCATGGTGAAACCGTGCAGGCCCGCCTTGGCCGTGGAGTAGTTGACCTGGCCGAACTGGCCCTTTTGCCCGTTCACCGACGAAATGTTGATGATGCGGCCCCAGCCCGCCTCGATCATGTCGTCGAGCACCTGCTTGGTGACGTTGAACATGCTGTTGAGGTTGGTGGAGATCACGGCATCCCAGTCGGCCTTGCTCATCTTGCGGAACTGGCCGTCCCGCGTGATGCCGGCATTGTTCACCAGCACCGCCACCGGACCGTGTTCCTCCTTGACCTTGCTGAATGCCGCTTCGGTGGAATCCCAGTCGCTCACATTGCCGACCGACGCATAGAAGTCGTACCCCAGCGCTTTCTGCTCGCCCAGCCAGAGCACGTAATCCCGGCTCGGTCCGCAACCTGCAATCACCTTGAATCCGTCACGACACAGGCGCTGGCAGATGGCGGTACCGATGCCACCCATACCGCCCGTGACATACGCTACTTTCTTCTGACTCATAAAACCTTACTCCTGTTCCGTTGATGGTGGCCGCTCGCTCCAGCGGCTTTTCTTCGTCTTCCCGACCCTGAACCCACGCGAGCGGGTCGGGACACGATGACATTGAGACTAGCAAACTATGTACCGGCCCGTTCGGCCGGCCGGGTCATGACAAACCCTCGCAAAACCCTTGCATGACCCGATTCGAACCGGCAGATCAGCGTTCCAGCGTCAGGGCCACGCCCATGCCGCCGCCGATGCACAGCGACGCCAGACCTTTCTTGGCACCGCGGCGCTGCATTTCATGCAGCAGCGTCACCAGGATGCGGCAACCCGATGCGCCGATGGGATGGCCGATGGCGATCGCACCGCCGTTCACATTGATCTTGCTGGTATCCCAGCCCATTTCCTGGTTGACCGCACAGGCCTGCGCTGCAAAGGCTTCGTTGATCTCGAGCAGATCCAGATCGGCCGCACGCCAGCCGGCACGCGCCAGTGCCTTTTGCGAGGCGGGCACCGGGCCCATACCCATGTAGGCCGGGTCGAGACCGCTGGTGGCGTAGCTGGCGATGCGCGCCAGCGGCGTCAGCCCCAGTTCCTCGGCCTTGCGGGCCGTCGTGACCAGCACCGCCGCGGCACCGTCGTTGATGCCCGAGGCATTGCCCGCCGTGACCGATCCTTCCTTGTCGAAAGCCGGGCGCAAGCCGGACAGCGCATCTTCGCTGGTCTTGCGATTGATGTATTCGTCCGCGTCGAAGCGCAGCGGATCGCCCTTGCGCTGGGGAATCTCCACCGGCACGATCTCGTCCTTGAACCGGCCGGCGTCCTGCGCGGCGATCGCCTTCGACTGACTGGCAAAAGCCAGCGCGTCCTGCTGTTCGCGGCTGATCTTGTATTTCTTGGCCACGTTCTCGGCCGTGATGCCCATGTGGTACTGGTTGTAGACGTCCCACAGGCCGTCGACGATCATGGTGTCGATCAGTTTCCAGTCGCCCATGCGCTGGCCTTCACGCGAGTTGGGCAGCGCGTGCAGGGAACGGCTCATGTTCTCCTGGCCGCCGGCCACCACGATGTCGCTGTCGCCCGTGCCCACGGCCTGTGCCGCCAGCATGATGGCCTTGAGGCCCGAACCGCAGACCGCATTGATGGTGAGCGCAGGCGTCTCGCGGGTCACGCCGGATTTGATCAGGGCCTGGCGGGCGGGATTCTGTCCCGCGCCGGCTGTCAGCACCTGGCCCAGGATCACTTCGCCGATCTGGTCGGGCGTGAGCTTGGCGCGCTCGAGCAGGGCCTTGATCACGGTGGCGCCCAAATCGACGGCCGGCACGCTGGCCAGCGAACCGCCGAACTTGCCCACGGCAGTACGGGCTGCAGAAACGATGACGATGTCTTCCATGATTCGCGATCTCTTTCAGTCAATTCGGGACGGCTGCATACAGAAGCGCATGCGGGCTGCCGTTGCCCATTCTTGTAAAACCGCACCCCGTTCGCGGGATGCTGCACTGCACAAAACACGGTATCGATGTTAAACCCTGGATCGTGACTCGCCCTCCCGAGGAAAACCCTGGCTTGCAAAATATTGCGCGCAATCCCGGGGGTTCGGGCTCATGCCTTGGCCCGCACATAACGACCCGGAGCCGGCTCGATGGCCGCATGGGTCTTGCCGCCATAGGTCTTGGGCGCGTTCACCGACTTGCCGGCATGCCCGGCCAGCCATTGCGCCCAGTCGGGCCACCAACTGCCCGGTTGTTCCTCGGCGGCCTCGGCCCACTCGCCCCACGTTTCGGGCAGGGCCGCGTCGTCGTCGAGCGTCCAGTAGCTGCGTTTTTTCTTGGCCGGCGGATTGATCACGCCCGCGATATGGCCCGACGCCCCCATCACGAACCGGACCGGTCCGCCCAGCAGCCGGGTGCTCGCATAGGCGCCGGCCACCGGCACGATATGGTCTTCGCGCGAGCCGTAGAGATACGCGGGGATGTCCACCGCGCCGAAGTCCACCGGTGAACCGCACACCGTGACCTTGCCGGGCTGGGCGAGATTGTTCTCGAAATACGTGTTGCGCAGGTACCAGGCATAGAACGGCCCGGGCAGGTTGGTGGCATCGCTGTTCCAGTACAGCAAATCGAATGCCGGGGGCGTCTCGCCCTTCAGGTAGTTGCCCACCACATAGTTCCAGACCAGCTCGTTGGGTCGCAGGAAACTGAAGGTCGAGGCCAGTTCCTGGCCCTTGAGCAGACCGCCCTGACCCAGTTGCATCTCGCGCAGGCGAATGAACGACTCGTCGATGAACAGATCGAGCACGCCCGTGTCGTCGAAATCGAGGAAAGTCGTCAGCAGCGTCACGCTCGAGACCCAGTCCTGGCCCCGCTCCGCCAGCACCGCCAGGGCCGTCCCCAGCAGCGTTCCGCCGACGCAGAAACCCAGCGTGTTGATCTGCCCCCCGCGCTTGTCCTGGCCGCCGATCTGGCGCGTGACCGCGATGGCCTGGATCACGGCCTGCTCGATGTAGTCGTCCCAGGTGGCCTGGGCCAGGCTGGCATCCGGATTGCGCCAGCTCACCACAAAGGTGTGCATGCCCTGCTCGACGGCATAACGCACCAGGGAGTTCTCGGGCTGCAGATCGAGAATGTAGTATTTGTTGATGCAGGGCGGCACGATCAGCAGCGGCCGTTCATACACCTTGGCCGTCGTCGGCTTGTATTCGATGAGCTGGAAATAGGCGTTCTCGAACACCACGGCCCCTTCCGTGGTCGCCATGTTGCGGCCCACCTCGAACACCGTTTCGTCGGTCTGCGACATGTGCCCCCGGCGCAAATCGCCGAGCAGGTTGTGCATGCCACGCGTGATGCTTTCGCCCTGTGTGTCGATGGCTTTTTTCAGTGCATCGGGATTCAGCGCGAGGAAATTGCTGGGGGCCATCGCGTCTATCCACTGCTGGATAGCAAAGCGGACACGGCCCCGCTGCTTGTCGTCGCCCTCCAGCGCCTCGGCCATGCCTTGCAGCGCCCGTGCGTTCGCCTGGTAAGACTGTGCGGCATAAGCAGCCAGCGGATTGCTGCGCCAGGCCTCGGAAGAAAACCGCTTGTCGCGGCTGGTCGGCGCCGGCTGGGCAACCTCGCCGTCCGCGGCAGCGGCACCGGGCGCCTTGAGCAATGCCCGGGTGTCCTCGAGGTAGCGTTGCTGCACCTCTTGCAGCTTGCCCATGTCGAAGGACAACTGCGGCGCAGCGGCCGGCGTCCGACCTTCCCAGCCTGCAAACGGGCCCGGCGTGGCAGCGGGCGGAAACGCCAGCCCCTGGGCCTGCAACTGGTCTTGCCAGGCCTTCAGCCAGTTGGCACCGTCGGCTCCGGCCGGCATGGCACCTGGCCGGGCAGCGGACGCCCAACTCGAAGCTAGCCATTGTTGAAACAAATCGGCGGCGCTGGGCTCGTCGCGTTTGGCTGTCATGCAAGTCTCCTCAAAGCCTCAGCGCGCGCCAGCCTCCTTCAGGTCCCGGCTCTCGCGCTCGGCATGGTGAAACAGTCTAACCCTGTTGTTTGACCCTCCTTGAAACTTGCTTCCGCTTTTTTCGTTGAAGGCGCGCCGAAGCGAATCCACTGCAAGAGCCCCGGGGAGCCGGGGAGCCCTCAGGACGAGCGGGTGCCGCCGGTGCCGTGTCGACCGGCAAGGCCGCTGCCGGTCTCGTCGATCCAGATGCAGGCGGCCATGCGTCCCGTCGAGCCCAGCCGCGCCGCATCACGGCGGTGGGAGAAATACAGCGCGTCCTGCATCACCGTGCACCACGCGTCGCCGCCGTCGTTGCCGTAAATGCCAGTGACCCCCAGGGCACCCAGGCGCAACCGGGCGAGCCCAGGCAAGTCGGCCAGCAACTTGCCCGCAGCAGGCAGAGGGTGGAAACAGGCCTGCCCCGCCGTCCCGAAAGCCTCGCGCACCTCGAAGCCCACTTCGAAGCGCCGGGGACCGATACACGGCCCCAGCCAGGCCAGGATATGCGGCGCCGGCTCTCCGGGAGTCCGTTCGGCCTCGGCCTCGCGCAGCGCGGCCACCGCGCGCTCGAGCACGCCCTGGCCCTGGACGCCCGCCAGGCCACGCCAGCCCGCATGCACGGCCACCACCGCCCGGCCGGTGCGTGTGGTCAGCAGAATCGGCAGACAGTCCGCCACCATGACCGTGCAGACCAGACCCGGCTGGGTCGCCAGCGCCGCATCGGCACAGCAGCCGTCGGCGGTGGTTCGCCGCAACGGCTCGACGACCGTGCCATGCACCTGGTCGAGGAACACGGCTCGCCGGGCTCCCTCGGCCTGCAACCAGGCCTGCAGGCGCTCTCGGTTCTCCGCAACGGCCGAGGCCTCGTCGCGCACATGGGTGCCCAGATTCATCGACGAGAACGGCGCACGGGACACACCGCCGCGGCGGGTGGTGAACACCGCCTTCACGGCCTTTGGCGCCGGCCATTCGGGAAACAGCAGATCGTTCGGGGACAGCGGCCCGGGCGTGCCGCTCGGGCCGGTCGTGGCTTGCATCGGAGACAATGAGATCATCCTGCCAGTGTAGAGCCCGGCAGAGGGCCAAGAGTCCCTCCGCGGCGGCGACGGCCGCACTTGCTGCAGTCGTTGGCCAGTCATGGCAAACTGCTGGCGCATCCATTTCC
Source organism: Comamonas sp. BIGb0124 (assembly GCF_003752175.1). GTDB lineage: Bacteria > Pseudomonadota > Gammaproteobacteria > Burkholderiales > Burkholderiaceae_C > Comamonas_F. Next base: position 717,199 of record NZ_RJVF01000008.1, read on the forward strand.
ATTGCATTCAAGAGGTTGTCCCGAATGAGCTACGTATTTGCGCCCGCTCCCGTCGTCACCGTCCCGGTTGTCGGCAGCACCGATCGTTTCCCGGTCCACCGCATCTATTGCGTGGGTCGCAACTATGTCGAACACGCGCAGGAAATGGGCCATACCGGCCGTGAAGCCCCCTTCTTTTTCCTCAAACCGGCCGATGCCGTGCTGGTCGTCAACGGCACCGAAACCGCCGACCTGCCCTACCCCGGCGTCACCCAGGATCTGCACCACGAGATCGAGCTGGTGGTGGCCATCGGCAAGGGCGGCAGCAACATCGCCGCAGCCGATGCCCTGGCGCACGTCTACGGTTATGCCGTCGGCCTCGACATGACCCGCCGCGACCTGCAGGCCGAAGCCAAGAAGCAGGGCCGCCCCTGGTGCGCAGCCAAGGGCTTCGAGCTCAGCGCGCCCATCAGCGCCATCACGCCCGCCGCACAGGCGGGTGCCGTCGAGTCCGCAGCCATCTGGCTGCAGGTCAACGGAGAAGACCGTCAGCGCAGCACCGTCGCCAAGCTGATCTGGAACATCGCCGAAACCATCGAACACATCTCCAAGCTCTGGACGCTGGCGCCCGGCGATCTGATCTACACGGGCACACCGGCCGGCGTGGCCGCCGTGGTGCCAGGCGATACGCTGTACGGGGGTGTCGACGGTGTCGGCACCCTGAGCGTCAAGCTGTCCGCCTGAACCCGCCCGTGCCGTTGATCACGCCCCGAACGATACGCCACTGCCGCCAGTGCGGCACGGCTGTGGTCTACCGTGTGCCCGACGACATGGACAGCCGCGAGCGCGCGGTCTGTCCGGCCTGCGGCACCATCCATTACGAGAATCCGCTCAACGTCGTCGGGACCGTGCCGGTCTGGCAAGACAGGATCCTGCTGTGCCGCCGCAACATCGAGCCGCGCTACGGCAAGTGGACGCTGCCCGCCGGTTTCATGGAGCTCGACGAAAGCACCGCCGACGGAGCCGCACGCGAAACCGTGGAAGAAGCCGGCGCGCAGTTCGAAATAGGCCCCTTGTTCAGCCTGCTGAACGTGGTCAGGGTGGGCCAGGTCCACCTGTTCTATCTGGCCACGCTGACCAGCGACCGCTTCGACCCCGGCCCGGAGACCATCGAGGCCCAGCTGTTTGCCGAAGATGAAATCCCCTGGGACGACCTGGCCTTCCGCACCGTGCGCCAGACGCTCGAGTGGTTTTTCGAAGACCGCCGCCGCGGCACCTACACGGTGCACGCCGGCGACATCGCCTGATCAGTCGGGCTTGCCGCTGCGGGCCTTGCCCGCCGGCAGCTCGACTGGCGCCGGGGCCTTGGGCAGCACAGGCACCTGGCGATCGGCGGGCAGATCGTCCTCGTCCTCGCGGCCCACGAACAAGCCCCAGGCCGAGATGAACAGTGCCGCGATGACAGGGCCGATCACGAATCCGTTGATGCCCATGAGCGCCATGCCGCCGATGGTCGAGATCAGGACCACGTAGTCGGGCATGCGTGTGTCCTTGCCTACCAGAATGGGGCGCAGCACGTTGTCCACCATGCCGATCACCAGCACACCGTAGGCAATCAGTCCCAGTCCCTGGGCCAACTGGCCCGATGCCAGGAAATAGATCGCCACGGGCGCCCAGATCAGCCCCGCACCGATCGCCGGCAGCAGCGACAGGAACGCCATCAGCACCGACCACAGCAGCACGCCCTGAATCCCCAGGAACCAGAAGGCGATGCCGCCCAAGGCGCCCTGCGTCACGGCCACCATGACATTGCCTTTGACCGTGGCGCGCGTCACCGTGGTGAACTTGGCAATGAGGCGGCGCTTGTGGTCGGGCTCGAGCGGAATCGCCTCGATGATGCGCGTGACCAGGCTGCGGCCGTCGCGCAGCAGGAAAAACAGCAGATACATCATCACGCCGAAGCTGATGATGAACTGGAACGTGTTCTGCCCGATGTTGATCGCTTGCGTCGCCACGAACTGGCTGGCCTGCGCGGCACCCGCCGTCAGCTTGTCCTGCAGAGAAGCCAGATCGCCCAGCCCCAGACGGTTGAGCAGGCTCAGCATCCATTCGGGCATGGCCAGCAGCACCTGCTGCAGGTAGGCGCCGAAGTCGAGCTGCCCCGACTGCACACGTTGATAGACCAGCACGGTCTCCTGGATCAGCGAAGCCAGAATGGCCAGCAGCGGCAGGATCACGATCAGCAGACAGAACGACAAGGTCAGCAACGCCGCCACGTTGCGCCGGCGCGGCATCTTGGCCAGCAGCCACCGGTGCAAGGGCGTGAACAGAATCGCCAACACGACGCCCCAGAACACGGCGCCAAAAAACGGCCACAGAATGACCCAGAAGGCCACGGTGACAACACACAGCAGCAGCAGGAAAACTGCGCGCTGCAGACTCGGAGTATTCATTCCACACCATCCCATATCACGCCGGTCCACCGACGCGTGCCGGGACTATAGCAATTGCCCCGGCCGAACGGCGGGCCGGCGTGCCCGACGTGCTGTCAGCAGCAGCCTACGCCGCAGCGCCTTCGTCCACCTTCAGCACGCCGCGCTCGATCTGGTCCCGCTCCAGGGACTCGAACAAGGCCTTGAAGTTGCCTGCCCCGAAGCCGTCGTCGCCCTTGCGCTGAATGAATTCGAAGAACACCGGCCCCAGCATCGTTGCCGAGAAGATCTGCAGCAGCAGCCGTTGCTGGCCGTTCTCGGTGGTGCCATCCAGCAGCAGTCCTCGCGCCTCGAGTGCGGATTCGTCCTCGCCGTGCTGGGGCAGCCGCTCCTGCAGCATCCGGTAATAGGTCGAAGGCGGCGCCTTCATCAACGGCACGCCGGCTGCGCGCAGGCGGTCGACGCTCGCATAGATGTCGTCGGTCAGCAGCGCGATGTGCTGGATGCCTTCGCCGTTGAACGCCATCAGGTATTCCTCGATCTGTCCCGCGCCCTTGGAAGACTCTTCGTTGAGCGGGATGCGGATCATGCCGTCCGGTGCCGTCATCGCCTTCGACGCCAGGCCGGTGTACTCGCCCTTGATGTCGAAGTAGCGGATCTCGCGGAAATTGAACAGGCGCTCGTAGTAATCGGCCCAGAACGCCATGCGGCCGCGGTAGACGTTGTGCGTGAGGTGATCGACCACCTGGAAACCATGGCCCACCGGCCGCCGGTCCACTCCGTCCAGAAATTCGAAATCGATGTCGTAGATCGATTTGCCTTCCTCGAAACGGTCGATCAGATACAGGGGTGCACCGCCGATGCCCTTGATCGCCGGCAGCCGCAGCTCCATCGGTCCGGTCGGGATCTCGATCGGCTGGGCACCCAGCTCGAGCGCCCGGGCATAGGCCCGGTGTGCGTCCTTGACTCGAAACGCCAGTCCGCAGGCACTGGGGCCATGCTCGGCGGCGAAGTAGGCCGCCGCACTCTTGGGTTCCCGATTGACGATGAAGTTGATGTCGCCCTGGCGATAGAGCGAAACGTCCTTGGATCGGTGACGCGCGACTTCGGAGAAACCCATCAGCTCGAAGGCGTCTTCCAGAACGCCCGGCGTGGGCGATGCGAACTCGACGAACTCGAAACCCTGAAGGCCCATGGGATTTTCAAACAGGTCCGGCATAACGTGCTCCACGAAGTTGAAGGGGCGAATAAAAAACTCTCCCTTCACTGTAGGCAGCCGCACGCGCAGGCAAGTTGCGTCGGGCCATCAGTAATACCCTAAGATACACAGTATTCCTGCAAACAAGCATCAGATACGCAATGGATCAGATCGACGACATCGACAGACGCATCCTTCGTGAACTTCAGGTCAATGCGCGGGCGACCTTCGACGAGCTGGCTCCTGCCGTCGGTCTTTCGGCCTCCGCGGTGCTTCGGCGCGTCAAGCGTCTCGAGGCATCCGGTGTGATCGTGGGTTACCGGGCCGTCATTGCGCCCAAGGCCGTGGGCAAGACACTGCTGGCGTACATCAATGTCCGCCTGGAAAAACACGGCACCAACGCCCTGCACAGTCCCATGGACCAGTTCCGTGCGTCCGTCCAGGCCTGGCCCGAAGTCATCGACTGCGTGGCGCTCACCGGCGAAATGGATTTTCTGCTGCGGGTCGTGGTGTCTGACATGGATCACTTCAGCCACTTCATCTCGGAAACGCTGCTGCGCCATCCCGCCGTGCGCGACTGCCGCTCGAGCTTTGTGCTCGATGCAGTCAAGCGCGATGTGGGACTGCCGATCTGACACCATCGGCCGTGGCACAAGGAAGGCAGACGGGACCCGAGCCCCGCGCCTCGGGCCACGGCATCACGCCGCGGCGTTACTCACGCCGCATCCGGCTGCGCGTCGGGATGGGCGGACTGGAAAGCCGGCCGTGCGGCGCAGGCCTGGTCGATCGCCAGCAGACGCGGGCAGCGCGTCAGGTCCACACCGAATCGCCGGGCATTGAACAACTGGGGCACCAGGCAGCAGTCCGCCAGCGTCGGTGCCGAACCGGCGCAGAAGTCGCCGCCCTGCCCCATCCGCACCACCGTTTCCTCCAGCGACTCCAGTCCCGACTGCATCCAGTGATGCAGCCACTGCTGCTTCGCCGTCTCGGGCAGCTCCAGCGTCTGGCTCAGGTACTTGAGCACCCGCAGGTTGTTGATCGGGTGGATCTCGCAGGCCACGGCCAGCGCCAGTTGCCGAACCTGTGCACGCTCCCAGGCCGAGCCCGGCAGCAAGGGCACCTCCGGGTAACGTTCGTCGAGGTACTCGATGATGGCCAGCGACTGCGTCAGCGTGCGGCCGTCCTCGGCATAGGCGGGCACCAGGCCGAAAGGATTGACCTCGCGATAGGCCGGCGAAAGCTGCTGCCCGCCGTCCTTGAGCAGGTGCACGGGAATCGCCTCGTAATCCAGCCCCTTGAGTCCCAGCGCGATGCGCACCCGGTACGCAGCCGAACTGCGAAAGTAGGTGTAGAGGCTGCGCGAGCCGTCGTGTGCCGGTGTCCCCGGCCCTGCGGCCGTGCCGGGCGCCGTCATGGCAGCACCGTCCCGCGCACCTCGCCCAGACCGATGCGGACTGCACCGTCGCGCACGCACCAGCCGCGCAGGATCAGTGTGTCGCCGTCCTCGAGAAAGGTACGCTGTTCGCCCCCGGGCAGTTGGATCGGCTGTTTGCCACCCACCGTCAGTTCCAGCAGCGAGCCGCATTGGTCGGGCTGGGGCCCCGACAGCGTGCCCGACCCCAGCAGGTCACCGGGCTGCAGGTTGCAGCCGTTCACCGTGTGGTGCGCGAGCAGTTGCGCGGGTGTCCAGTATGCGGCTTCGCGGCTGTTGCCGAGAGTCAGGCGCACGGCAGGCTGGCCCGCCTCGGCCATGCGGCGGGTCTGGATGCTGACCTCCAGCATGATGTCCACCGCCCCGCTGGCCCGGTTCCCCTCGCTGTCGAGGTAAGGCAGTGGCGCAGGCTCGCCCGCATCGCGCACGAAGGGAGCACGAAAAGGCGCCAGCGCCTCGGCCGTGACGATCCAGGGCGATACCGTCGAGGCAAAACTCTTGGACAGAAAAGGGCCCAGCGGCTGGTACTCCCAGGCCTGCAGATCGCGCGCCGACCAGTCGTTGAGCAGGCTCACGCCGAACAGGCGCTCTTCCGCCGCATCCATCGACAGCGGCTCGCCCAATGCATTGCCCTGCGCCACGTAAAAACCCAGTTCGAGTTCGTAATCCAGACGGCGGCTGGGACCGAAGCTGGGCTCGGCCGCATCCGGTGCCTTCGTCTGTCCACGGGGACGCTTGAACTGCTGCCCGCTCACCCTGATCGACGATGCACGTCCGTGATAACCGATCGGCACCCACTTGTAATTGGGCATCAACGGCTGGTCGGGACGGAACAGCCGGCCCACGGCGGTGGCATGGTGGATGCCGGTATAGAAATCCGTGTAGTCGCCGATGCGGCAGGGCACCGTCATCTCCGCCTCGCTCTGCGCCAGCAAGAGTTTCGACCACGCCTGGCGCTGCGCGCTGCCCTCGCGCAAGCCCAGCGAGATCGCACGCCGCAGTTGCAGCCGCTGTTCGGAAGACCAGGACATCAGTTCGTTCAGATCGTCCGTGTCGATCAGGCCCGTGGCCCGCAGGTCCAGGATCTGGTCGCCGATGGCCACGCCGATGCGCCAGCCTTGTGTGCTGCCCGCCTGCCGGTAGCGCCCGTAGGGCAGATTCTGGATCGGGAAATCGATCTCCGGCTGCTGTGCCGAGTCAACCCAGCATCGCAGGGCGGGATCGTGGGTGTCGTTGACGGTTGCGCTCATCGTTGCTCCGGATTGAAATGTTTTTTGACGTCCAGCCAGCACTGGTGGTAGTTGGCCTGCAGGCCGGAAGAATCCAGCGCGGCACGCGTGGGCCGGATCACATGGCGCGTCTCGAACATGAAGGCCATGGTCGCATCGACCTTGTGCGCCTGCGTCGTGTCCGCCTTGCTGGCCTTCTCGAAGGTCGCCGCGTCGGGCCCATGCCCGCTCATGCAGTTGTGCAGACTCGCGCCGCCCGGCTTGAAGCCGTCGGCCTTCGCATCGTAGACCCCGTGGATCAGCCCCATGAACTCACTGGCGACATTGCGGTGGAACCATGGCGGCCGGAACGTCTTCTCGGCGACCAGCCAGCGCGGCGGAAACACCACGAAATCGATGGTGTCGACGCCCGGGGTGTCCGAGGGCGACTGCAGCACCAGAAAGATCGATGGATCCGGATGGTCGTAGCTGATCGATCCGATGGTGTTGAAACGCCGCAAGTCGTACTTGTACGGCGCGAAGTTGCCATGCCACGCCACCACGTCGAGCGGCGAATGATCCAGTTTGGCGACCCACAGGTTGCCCATGAACTTGGCCACCAGGTCGAAGTCCCCTTCCACGTCCTCGTACCAGGCCACGGGTGTCTGGAAATCGCGCGGATTGGCCAGACCGTTGGAGCCGATCACACCCAGATCGGGCAATTGGAACGGTGCACCGTAGTTCTCGCAGACATAACCGCGCGAGGCGCCATCGGGCAGCTCGACCCGGAACCGCAGGCCCCGAGGGATCACCACGATCTCCTGTGGCTCGACCTCCAGCACGCCGCATTCGGTGGCCACGCGCAGGCGCCCCTGCTGCGGCACGATGAGCAGCTCGCCATCCGCATCGTAGAAAAAGCGCGTCATCGACCGATTGGCGCTGTAGATGTGGATGGCCGTACCGCTTTGCGCATGGGGATCGCCATTGCCCGCCATGGTCGACAGCCCGGAAATGAAATCGATCGCCTCGCCCTCGGACGGCAGCGGCATCGGATCCCAGCGCAACTGGTTGGGCGTGGTCGGCGTTTCGTTGTAATCGGTGCTCAGCCGTCCGTTGTCCATGCGCTCGAACGGCGTATGCGCGGCGCCCGGCCTCATCCGGTAGAACCACGTGCGGCGGTTCTGGTGGCGCGGCGCGGTAAATGCCGTCCCCGATATCTGCTCGGCATACAGGCCGTAGGGGCACACCTGGGGCGAATTCCGGCCCACCGGCAATGCCCCCGGCAGGGCCTCGGTCGCCCACTCGTTGGCAAACCCCGACTGGTACGCCAGGGGCTGCTGATCTGCGTTGGTCATGTGCTTGTCTCCTTTGTGATCGGGCGTCCGGTGCCGAGGCACACGTCCACCAAGGCGGGCATCCCGTCCATCCACGCAAATTCTGTCGCCGTCGAACTATCACGGCAACCATGGCGGCAAAATACAGCCCATTCACCAAATCAATACACCATGACGACCACCCTGCGCGAGATCGATCTCAACCTGCTGGTTGTGCTGCGCGACCTGATGCAGACCCGCAGCATTTCAGCCACCGCCGTGCGCCTCGGCATGTCTCAGCCGGCGGCCAGCAATGCACTGGCGCGGCTGCGCACCACCTATGCCAACGAACTGTTCGTGCGTGCAGGCAACACCATGCAGCCCACGGCACTGGCGATGCAACTGGCGGCCCCCGTCGAAGAGGCCATGGTCTTGCTGCAATCCACTTTTGCGCAGCGCGAACAATTCGATCCTGCGCACGACACGCGCCTCTTCAACCTGGCCATGACCGATGTCGGCGAGGTCTACTTCATGCCACGCCTGATTGCCCATTGCGCCCGGCATGCCCCCTTCGTGCGGCTCAAGGTCATCCAGACCAGCGGGCCCACCCTGCGCCAGGACATGCAGGACGGACGTGTCGATCTCGCGCTCGGCCCCTTCGAGGACATGCCCGGAAGCGCCTATCAGCAGCGGCTGTTCGACCAGTCCTGCGTGTGCCTGTTTCGCAGCGACCACCCATTCGCCAGCCACCCGCCCACGACCGTCGCCGAATACCGCCACGCACGCCATCTGTTCGTCGCCAACGCGGCCAGCCCTTATGTCGAGATCCAGCAACGCATGGAAAAAGCCGGAATTCATGCCTCCCGGGGCGACCAGGTCTCGAGTTTTCTCTCGGCCCCATTCGTGGTCGCGACATCCGACTGCGTCGTCACCCTGCCCTTCAAACTGGTCGAGCAGTTTGCGCGGCCTCTCGGTCTGGTCTGGATCCATCCGCCCCTGCGTCTGCCGACCCTGTCGACCCACTGCTTCTGGCATCGGCGCGTCCACCAGGATGCCGCTCATGCCTGGCTGCGCGCGCAGATCATGGCTCTTTTCGGCGAAACCCGGGACTGAAAAAGTGCGCGGACTTGCATGCCCGACGGACGGGGTCGGACACGCCTGCAGCGACAGCTGACAGTTGTTTTTATCCCTTGACCTTGTCCCATATTCGATGCGTTCATGTACACATTCGTAGTAGGACAATGCATAGGCATCTCCACCGGAGATAACCGTTGCATGGAAGCTGGAAATCCAATGTTTGTCACCCAGGCTGACCTCGAACGCACTCTGCGCTTCCAAGCCAGAGGCACCGGCATGTTGCTGGCGCACGCGGCCTTGTTTCTTGCCCCGAGCCAGAAAGAGCAATTCTTCTGCGCCATGTGCGAGCTTGAAGGATTCCTGGACACCCGCGATTTCGAATGCGGTCTGCGCATGTTCATCGAAACCGCCATCGACGAATTCGAAGCTCACCTCTTCGCACCACCCAAGGACTCCGTCATCACGGACGTCTGATTCCACACGCCAAACGTCGAAACCCCATGGCTCAACGCCTCGAGGGTTTTCAGCAGTGGGGTTTTCATATCTTTGGTTCTTGCGTAAACCCTAGGCTTTGGAGTCTAAACACGAACGTATTCTTGGTCTCACGCAAACATCTTTCATGGAGACACCGTGATGACCATGACCCTGATCTTCGCAGGACTGCTCGCTTGGAGCTTGACCGGCATGCTGGTACTCAGCCTGATCCGCGTCGCCGGACGTGCCGACGAGGCCATGGAACAGGCCGCCCTCCGTCGTCACCACACGCCCCCGATGTGAGGCATCCGAAGCCGCCCATCCCGGGCGGCAGCGTTCTCGTTCGACCTGGCCTTTGACTGCGGGCTCGAACATCGAAATTCGCCGACCGCAAGGCACCAAAAGGCAGCCAACACCGGCTTGGAAGTCGTGCTCACGGCCCCCGCAGAACCCATTCAGCTTTCCGCTTCACCCGAGCCTTCGCGCACGAGGAAAAACGCCCGCGTCAAAGCCAGGCGTCATTCAAAACCATCTCACGAAAAACGGCATCGCGTCGGAGCCAAACCCGCTCACGACACCGATGCCATCGCCGTCCGACTCAGCGCACCTCGCCCGTGATCACCTGGGCCGAAGGAGCCTGACGGAACAGAGGTTCACGGTCGTTGCTGTGGTTGTTGAGTACAAACGCCACGCTCATCACCGAGGCGACGCCGACCAACCAAACCGATACACGCTGAAACTGTGTCATTCATGTCTCCTGTAAATCTACTGTTCACATTCTGAACACGAACACCCTCATCGCACAAGGGTAAAACTCCTGCATGTTTGACTTATGACAATCATTTTCTGTCTATCCATACGCCGCTTTTGGACAGTTAAACGATTTAGCTGAGTTCGGTTTCTCCGTGAAATCCCTGATGGCAAGGGATAACCCTTAATTTCATCTCTCCGACATCGCTTGCCCTTGAATCGCCGTCGGCCGACCCTGCCCGACCCGATCCAGGTTAAGACTCGCCTAAGAATGCGCCACTAGACTTCTCTTCAACCCTCCCCGGCGGGCACCCGATCCTCAGCGATCACACTCCGTCCTCAACCAGCCCCCGGGTTACGACCCGCTCATTGCGAGCGGGTCTTTTTTTGCCCGATCCACGGCGCTTGCCTTCATTGGCCATAACGCTTCTTGCCCGTCGGCCCGATGCAATAGCGCCCGCCTCTCGGCCCGGTACAGACTTGCCCTGCAGCGCATGAACACCCTGCGTCTGCAGGCGGATCAGCCGCTGCAGGAGCGGCTTGACCGGCCTGTGTCGCGGCTCGCGCCTGCCGGCCGGGCCGCCCAGGCTGGGGCTCGGCCGTGGAAGCCATGGAAGCCGCGCGAGGCACTCGAGGCGCATCGGCGTCGAGCGATGGGCCGCTCGTCGTCTCCGGTGGCCTTCGGGCAAGCGGGGCATCCGACACCGCACGCGATGGCGCGGTCGCCGGACGCACGCGTGCAGCGGGCGCGGCGGTCGAGGCGGTCGCGGTGGGACAAGGCGAAACCAGCATTGCAGCCCGCGCCCAGCCGGCTGCATGGTCGGCCTGCACCAACACCCAGCCATCGACGGGATGACCCGTCCGATAGATTTCACCCTGCACCAGGCGCAACGGGCTTTCGGCCGGCAGGCTGTTGCGGGGCAATGCCTGGTAGGTCACGGCGTCCTCGACGGCACACGCCTGCACGGCCCACACCGGGCCGGCGGCCATTGCCCAGAGCAGCAGCATGGCGGCCGCACACCTGTTCGTCGCCATCCTGTCCTCCCGTTTCATGGCCTCGGACGATGATAGTCAGGTCTCAAACCGGCACCGGACAGCAGTGACCGCCACCGGAGCGGCCACCCCATAGCAAACCAATGGCTTACTGGTGGCAGAGGATGTTTTTAGATACAAACCGGGGACTCACACAGGGAACAGGGAAACAACAAGAATGATCACGTTCACACGCTGCCAATGCCATGCATGCGCCTACGAGCGCGTCCCGGCACCTCGCTGGACCAAGATGTTCCGCGCGCGATGCCTTTGCCGCTGCATGGCTTGCAAGAAGCTGGTGATGGTGCCCAAGAAGCGCCTGCCGCTGCTGCAGAACTCGTGGGCCACCAGCAGCCGGCTCACGCGCTACACCCAGGGTTGAGCCCAGGCGACGCCGCCCCGGCCAACCCCTGTCGCAACGGCTCGCGGATCGAACAGACCGCCGGATTTAAGCCCAGGTTCAGCCTGCCCAGGCAAAGTGGCGGCTTTCGACAACGGGATACAGTCATGTGGCTGCGACATATCGGGATGATTCTGGCCGTGGCATGGCCCCTGGGCGGGCTGGTGGTCTACAGCCTCTCCAGCGCAGCCAGCCGGGCCGATCAGTGGCAGCAGGTCTCGCCACAGAGCCGCGACGACCTGGGCAACTCGCCGGATGCCCAAGGTCGGCCCGACGACGAACCCGATCAGCCGCCCGTGGACTGACGCTCGATCAGCCTGAAGCCCAGATCGTGCACCGTCTGCGCGACCGGCTCGCCACGGCTGCGGCTGACGATGATCTGCGCAGCCAGCCGCCCGATGCCCGGACCGTCCACATGCACCGTACTGATGGACGGCACCGTATGGGCCGCGAACTCGGCATCGCCGAAACCGCAGATGGCCAGATCCTGCGGCACGCGCATGCCGCGGGCCAGAGCCTCGACCATCACCCCTTGCGCCAGGGTGTCCGAGCTGCAGCACACCGCCTGCAGCCCCGGATCCTTCTCGAGCAGTTCGACCAGCGCCCGCCGTCCCAGCGCCAGGCTGCTGGGGGCCGGGACCACGGCCGTCGGCACGTCCCGGCCCAGCGTGGCCACAAAACCTTCGTGCCTCACCATGGCACGCCGGTCGCTGCCGGTCGCCACGCCCAGCCGGGTCCAGCCCTTGGACAGGAAGTACCCGGCCACCGCGCTGCCGACCTTGATGTGCGAAAAACCGATCACGCGGTCCACCGGCCGTTCGGTCAGGTCCCAGGTCTCGACGACCGGGATGCCGGCCTTCTGCAGCCGCTCCCGAGCGCGTTGCGAATGGACGAGTCCGGTCATGACGATACCATCGGGCTGCCGGCTGATCATGGCGTTGAGCACCGCCTCTTCCTGCTCATCGTCGTAGCCGGTCTGGCCGACGATCACCTGGTAGCCCAGCTCGGCCAGCGAGCTCGTGAGCGCCTGCACCGTCGGCAGGAACTGCGACACCGAAAGCGCCGGGACGATCGCGGCGACCATGAGGCTGCGTTTGGACTTCAGCCCGCCGGCCAGCAGATTGGGGATATACCCGGTGGCCTCGACAGCCTGCTGGACACGCGCCTTGGTCTTGTCGGACACCACATCGGGCCGGCTCAGCGCACGCGATGCCGTGACCAGCGAAACACCGGCGACGCGCGCGACATCGTGAAGCGTGGCAGCTTTGAAAGAAGGATTGACGCTCATCGAGGACAGGCAAACGGTGACAACTGGACCGCAAGGTTAGCACCGGCCCGGCACCTTCATGCCGAAGGCCTGCGAGTCGATGTGTCCATCCCGAACCCGATGCACGGGTCTGCGGGGCAGCAACAGACCGCCGGCAACACGCCCAGGCACTTTTCGGGGCGGCTTGCACCCCGCCTTGCTACAGGGAATCGACGTATCGGCATGCGGGCAAACCCCGCCCTGCAGAGGCTTGACCCTGAAAAATGGAAACGTTACCATTTTGTTGTCTGATCCAGACACGGTGAGATCCTCACGTTCCCGAACAATGGCTTAGCTGCATGAAAGGTTTTTTCCTTGATGCAGAAATGGAAACGTTATCATTTTAATCAGGAGACAGTATGAAGAAGCTTTTAGCTGCAATCGGCCTCGGTTTCGCAATGTCCGCTGCGATGGCGCAGACCTGGCCCGACAAGCCCATCACGCTCGTCGTGCCCTTCCCGCCCGGCGGCTCGACCGATCAGGTGGCGCGCGCGGTGTCGCCGTTGCTGGGTGAGAAGTTCAAGCAGACCGTGCTCGTCGACAACCGCGCCGGCGCCACCGGCACCATCGGTGCAGCCATGGTCAAGCGCGCAGCGCCGGACGGCTATACCTTCCTCGTCACCTCGCTGGGTCCGCTGGTCATCACGCCCCACCTGCTCAAGGGCATGCAGTACGACCCGATGAAGGATTTCGACCACATCACCGTGGCCGTGCAGTCGCCCAACGTGCTGGTGGTGCCCACCAACTCGCCCCACCAGTCCGTGGCGGACATCATTGCTTACCAGAAGGCCAACCCCGGCAAGATGACCTTTGCATCCGCCGGCAACGGTACCAGCGACCACCTCACCGTCGAACTGTTCTGGCAGCAGACCCATACCAAGGGCATCCACGTGCCCTACAAGGGAGGCGCCCCCGCCCACACCGACCTCATGGGCGGCCAGGTCGACGCCTCGTTCCAGAACATCAACTCCGTCGTGCAGTACATCAAGGCCGGCAAGATGCGTGCCCTGGCCATCACCAGCCCGAAACGCTCGGCCGTGCTGCCCGAAGTGCCCACGCTCGCCGAAGCCGGGGTCTCGAACGTCGAAGTCACGTCCTGGCAAGCCATCGTCGCGCCCAAGGGCCTGCCACCGGCCGTGCAGAAGGCCGCCCACGATGCGTTCGTCGAAGCCCTCAACTCCGAGAAGGTTCGCAATCAGTTCACCTCGATCGGCTTCGAGATGGTGGCCAACACCCCCGAACAATTCGCCGCATTCCAGCGCCAGGAATACGACCGCTGGAAAAAGGTGATCGAGGCCGGCAACATCACGATCGAATAAAGCCGCCGCGCCCATCCCCCTCTCCTTGCCGACCAAAGCCCATCCATGACTTCCGCACACGCTTCCGATCCGTCCACGTCCTATTCGCCGGATCGCATCACCTGGATCCGCCTTTCCTCTTGTTATCTGCCGCTTGCAACGCCCATCAGCGATGCCAAGGTGCTGACGGGCCGGCAGAAGCCCATGACGGAAATCGCGATGCTGTTTGCGGAGATCGAGACCCGCGACGGGCACCGGGGACTGGGCCTGAGCTACTCCAAGCGCGCGGGCGGGCCCGGGCAGTTCGCCCATGCCCAGGAAGTCGCGCCCGCGCTGATCGGCGAGGACCCCAACGACATCTCGCGCCTCTGGACCAAGCTGACATGGGCCGGCGCATCGGTGGGGCGCAGCGGCATGGCCGTGCAGGCCATCGGCGCCTTCGACGTCGCGCTCTACGATCTGAAGGCACGACGCGCCGGCCTGCCGCTGTCCAAGCTGCTGGGTGCGCAGCGTGAATCGGTGCAGTGCTACAACACCTCGGGCGGTTTCCTTCACACGCCGCTCGAGCAGTTGCTGGTCAACGCCGCGGCCTCGCGCGAACGCGGCATCGGGGGCATCAAGCTCAAGGTGGGCCAGCCCGATCATGCACTCGACATCCGGCGCGTCGAGGCCGTGCGCAAACACCTGGGCGACGAGGTGCCGATCATGATCGATGCCAACCAGCAGTGGGATCGCCCCACTGCACAACGCATGTGCCGGGTGTTCGAGCGTTTCAATCTGGTCTGGATCGAGGAACCTCTCGATGCCTACGACTACGAGGGACACGCGGCGCTTGCCGCGCATTTCGATACGCCGATCGCCACCGGCGAGATGCTGACGAGCGCAGCCGAACACGGCGAACTCATCCGCCACCGGGCAGCCGACTACCTCATGCCCGATGCGCCTCGCGTCGGCGGCATCACCCCGTTCCTCAAGATCGCGGCACAGGCCGAGCAGGCCGGCCTCAGCCTGGGCCCGCATTTCGCGATGGAACTGCATGTCCACCTGGCAGCGGCCTATGCCACCGAACCCTGGGTGGAACACTTCGACTGGCTCGAACCGCTCTTCAACGAACGTCTGGAGATCGCCAACGGCCGCATGCTGGTACCCACCCGCCCGGGCTTGGGCCTGAGCCTCAGTGAACAGGCACGCGCCTGGACCCGCGAGACCGTGGAGATCGGCCAGCGCGCCTGAACACGGCCAGACGCCCCACACGAGCCTGGCCTGGGCTCCACAACCAGGCCGAGACGTTCCGTGCTACCCGGCGCCAGCCTGCGCCGCTTGTCCTCAAAAACAGACCCCACACAACATGGCAGATTCACAACCCAAATCCCTCGCCCCGCTCTACATCACCATGGATGAGCACGACAACGTCGGCATCGTCGCGAACGACGGCGGCCTGCCGGCCGGCACCGTGTTTCCCTGCGGCCTGACACTCGTCGAGAAAGTGCCGCAAGCCCACAAGGTGGCGCTGGTCCACATTCCGGAAGGCGGCGAGGTTCGCCGCTACAACGTGGTCATCGGCTACGCGCTCAAGGACCTGCCGGCCGGCAGCTGGATCAACGAGCGCCTGCTGCGCATGCCCGCCGCACGCGAACTCGTCGGCCTGCCGATCGCCACGATCAAGCCCGATCCCATGCCGCCTCTCGAGGGCTATACCTTCGAGGGCTACCGCAATCTGGACGGCTCGGTCGGCACCCGCAACATCCTCGCCATCACCCAGACCGTGCAATGCGTGGCCGGCGTGACCGAATTCGCCGTCGATCGCATCAAGGCCGAACTGCTGCCGCGTTTTCCCAACGTCGACGACGTGGTCGCGCTCGAGCACACCTATGGTTGCGGCGTGGCCATCGAAGCGCCGGACGCCATCATCCCCATTCGCACGCTGCGCAACATCAGCCTCAACCCCAATTTCGGCGGCGAGGTGATGGTGGTGAGCCTGGGCTGCGAAAAGCTGCAACCCGAACGCCTGCTGCCCCCCGGTACCATCCCGCTGATCGACGAGCGCAACGTCGCCGACGTCGGCGATTCGGCCACCGCCAAGCCCGATGTGGTCTGCTTGCAGGACGACGCGCACGTGGGCTTCATGTCCATGGTCGACTCCATCATGCGGCAGGCCGAGGAACACCTGCAGCGTCTCAATGCACGGCGCCGCGAAACCGTGCCGGCCAGCGAGCTGGTGGTCGGTGTCCAGTGCGGCGGAAGCGACGCGTTTTCAGGCGTCACCGCGAATCCGGCCGTGGGTTTCTGCACCGATCTGCTGGTGCGGGCCGGCGCCACGGTGATGTTCTCGGAAGTCACCGAAGTCCGCGACGGCATCGATCAACTGACCTCTCGTGCCTCCACGCCCGAGGTTGCGGAAGCCATGATTCGTGAAATGGCCTGGTACGACGCTTACCTCGATAAGGGCCTAGTGGACCGGAGCGCCAACACCACGCCCGGAAACAAGAAAGGCGGCCTCTCGAACATCGTCGAAAAGGCCATGGGATCGATCGTCAAGTCGGGCAAGTCGCCGATCTCGGGCGTCATCTCGCCCGGCGAGAAGCTCAAGCAGAAAGGTCTCATCTACGCAGCCACACCGGCCAGCGACTTCATCTGCGGCACGCTGCAGCTGGCAGCCGGCATGAATCTGCATGTGTTCACCACGGGTCGCGGCACGCCTTATGGCCTGGCCCAGGTCCCGGTGATCAAGGTGGCCACACGAGACGACCTCGCACGCCGCTGGCACGACCTGATGGACATCAATGCCGGGCGCATCGCCACCGGCGAGAAAAGCATTGCCGATGTGGGCTGGGAAATGTTCCAGCTCATGCTCGATGTGGCCAGCGGCCGGA
This sequence comes from Comamonas sp. BIGb0124, assembly GCF_003752175.1. Taxonomy (GTDB): domain Bacteria; phylum Pseudomonadota; class Gammaproteobacteria; order Burkholderiales; family Burkholderiaceae_C; genus Comamonas_F. Next base: position 733,971 of record NZ_RJVF01000008.1, read on the forward strand.
AAAGAACCTGGGCCGAACATTGGAAACTGCACAATGCGTTGGTGTTGTTCAACCCCGCACCGGTGACCTGACAAAGAGACGCGCAGGCCGCCCCGCCGCTCGCGACGCCTTCCGCAAGGCGTTTGCTGGTGTTCTTCAAGCCCTATGAAGTTTTTACAACAGGAGACAACCTTGACGCACAGCAACACCTCGACGCCGCCCCGCCGGCAGTTTCTGAAATCCGCCGTCGGCACCGGTCTGGCCGCCGTCGGCGGGCTGGCCGGTGCCCAGTCCTTCGACTTCAAGCCCAACCAGCGTTACCCCGATCCGGCGGTGCTCATCCTCGATCCCAGCTTCACGAAGTACCGGATCTACAGCAGCACCGTCGAGCAGTTGGGCACCGGCATGCGCTGGGCCGAAGGGCCAGCCTATTTTCCCGAAGGCGGTTACCTGCTGCTGAGCGACATCCCCAACAACCGGCTGATGAAGTTCGACGAGAAGACGGGCAAGTTCTCGGTCCACAAGACCGGTGTCAACTACACCAACGGCAATGTCTGCGATCGCCAGGGTCGCCTCGTCAGTTGCGAACACTCGGTCACACGCCGGGTGGTGCGCACGGAAAAGGACGGGCGCATCACCGTGCTGGCCGACCGCTTCGAGGGCAAGCGCCTGAATGCACCGAACGACATCGTCGTCAAATCCGACGACTCGATCTGGTTCACCGACCCGACTTTCGGCATCAACGGTGAATGGGAAGGTTCACGCGCCAAGCCCGAACAAGACACCACCAACGTCTACCGTATCGGCAAGGACGGACAGATCACGGCGGTCATTCGCGACCTCGTCAATCCCAATGGCCTGGCGTTCTCGCCGGACGAGAAAAAACTCTACGTCGTCGAATGGAAAGGCACGCCCAACCGGAGCATCTGGAGTTACGACGTCGGCGACGACGGTGTCACCCTGTCGAACAAAACCAAGCTCATCGACGCCGACGGACCGGGCGCCCTCGACGGGTTCCGTGTCGACCGCGACGGCAACCTGTGGTGCGGTTGGGGTTACTCGGGGGCCCTGGCTTCCGAACCGACCGACATCGGGGGTGGCATGAAAGCCTATCTTCCCGTGGCCAAATCGGAAGACATGGACGGCGTCAAGGTGTTCAACTCACAGGGCAAGCCGATCGGCTTCATCCGCCTGCCCGAGCGCTGCGCGAACCTGGCATTTGGCGGCCCCAAACGCAACCGCCTCTATATGACCAGCAGTCACTCGCTTTACGCGCTGTACGTGGAAACGCACGCCGCTGTCTGACGCTGTCTCTGCCGGGCCCATCGAGTCGATGATCGACCGACAGCCCTGGCACGGCCCGGATACCGGGCCAAGCGCACGACGGCACGGGTCTCAGATGTGGCCTGTGCCGTGCGTCACCCCGGGAAACAGCGGTTCACGCTTGTTGGAGTGGTGTTTTTCAAGGAACAGCAGGCCGGCGGCAGAGGCCAGCGAAACGATCCAGAGCGTCAGGCGTTGGTAACGGGTCATCGCATTCATCCCAGTCGATTGCGGACAACTCCGCGACAAACCCCTAGCATACGCGGGAATCGACCAAGACTTTATGAATTTTCAGCCATAACTGAAATAAAAGAAATTCCAGCAGCCCCACGCAGACATCGGCATCCGCTGCACGCCCCGCGGGCAACGGCGCGCGTCTTCAAACCTGTTTTTCAAGCTTGGTGCGTTTGGCCGGCAGTGCGTACTGCGGCTGCAGATAGGCCTTGAGCTCATCGACGGCCTGGCTGTGCGTCATCACGCGCGACTTGCTGCCCTCTGCAGACCAGGTGCGTTTGCTGTCGTCTTCGACACCGATGCCACCTGCGATGGAAACGCAGGAAACGCACAAGGCCGAAACAGCCAGGGAGATCTTTTCGATCATGGGTACCTCGTTGGTGTGATGGTTGGTTTTTGAAACGAGAAATCCCAATATAGCCCAGCATGGCCAGGCCTGCACGAGCCCGCTGAGAGCCTACTGAGGACGCGGCTTTTGCTCCGCCGCATCGACGGCGCGGAAGTTTTGCAGGTAGAGCACGCCGACGGTCACGGCGAAGCACAGCAGGGCCAAGCCTGCCAGGGTGTTGCGCAGGCCGGCGTCGTCATCCACGGCAACAGCCGCAAAGACGAAGACCATGACCGCCATCGGAGGAATTTGTCGCCAGTTCATGACGCCAGTCTGAAGAGCCAACATGAAGGCTGCGTGAACGCGCACAGCGTGCGGCGCGCAGGTTCGAACACAGACGTTCTCCACCCGCCGATCCCGGACCGGCCTGCTTGATGCCCGAGCCACAGCCCCGCGTCCTACGCCTGCAGGCAGCTGCCAGCCCCTAGGATGAATCATGTCATCGAAAGGAGAACTGACATGAAACCACCAACCCGAGGCCCTGTTCCACGCTGGAAGCTGTACGTCGGCGTCATCGCCGCCGTCGTTGTCGTGGCGATCTTCTTTTTGGCCGAACCCGTCGCCCGCATCGGCGCAGCGAATACCTGACGACGCCGAGGCCCGTGCCCGGAAATGTCAGGATCACCGGACGACCGTGACCGCGCGGGGCTGAATGCCCCGTGCGGCTTCGGCCCGGTCCGAGAGATTCTGCTCGACTTCGAGTCTGACGTCTTTCAAGGCACGCGTGAGCGACGCCACCCGCTGCGCCTCTCGGTCCCTTTCGGCACGCTCGGCGGCCAAGGCACTCTCGAGAAACTGCCGCTGGACCTGGGATCTCGCCATTTCGTCGCGCAGATTTCCCACTTCACTCCGGTCCTTGAGCCACAACCCACCACTGACTGCCAATGCAGCAGCCAGGCTTCCAACGACGTATCGCATGATGGATACTCCATTCATTATTTTTGCTGTCGCTGGCGATGAACGGGATCTCGGATCCTCGTCCACGCCTCCCCTTGATACCATTCCTTCCTGCATCCTCTTCGGGATTAACAGGAAGTACTCATTTGTACGCGATCTGGAAGCTCCTGTCGACGGCCGTACAGGCACGGTTTTGTGCGCCGCCACCCGGGATTACGCTAGGTGAAGAGTCCGGGGCGCCTCGGTTAGAGTAGGAACTGCGGCAAGCGAGCCGCTCCTTTGAAAACTCAGTTTCAGAGCCCTCCTTGCGAGGGCTCTTTTTTTGGGCCCTCGTCCACTGCCGGGCGATGATCAATGCCCGGAACCCGGGGTGCCGGCCACCGCCGACCGTGATATCGGTTTGAAACCACGTCGTGTGATCTTCCAGACCCCGGCCGGCGGAAGATTGGCCAGCACGGCGCCAGCACGTACGGCCTTCAGGCCGAGGCGATGCAGTACTTGCCGCCGAACAGGACAATAAGGCCCATAGGTGAACAGGAACAACGGCGCATTGGGCGCCATTTGCGCAAATGCACCGGCCAGAATGCGCATCTGGGTTCGGGTTCCCATATTGAGCAACGGCAGTCCGCACACCGTTGCAGCGGCCGGGCCGCCCTGCCCCATGCAGGTCGCCGGCAGCCGAGCAGCGTCGAGCGACTGAACACGTGCCGACGGAAACTCGTATCGGAGCGCTTCCAGGAAAACCGGTTCACGTTCGATCAGAACCAGATCTCTTTCGTGTATGCCCCGAGCCAGCAGCGCGCGCGTAAAGGCGCCCGTTCCTGCCCCCAACTCGAGAATCGATCCTTTGCCGATCGGGATCTGGGCCGTCATGGCACGTGCCAGCCCCTGACCGGAGGGCACGATCGCCCCCACGGCACGCGGATTTCCTCGCCAGGCGTCCCAGAATCGAACGGTTTCGGCAACACGCGAACGGGCCTGCTCCAATCTGTGCTGGCACGCCGCGTGGGCCGAGTCGAACAGCCTCAATGCCGCAACAACGGGCTGGGTGACAAAAGCGGATCGGGTCGTTCGCGGCATGGGTCTCCAGGAAAAATGGACGCTCCGCGCAGGTCGGCGCGAGCCCGGACGCGAAAGAGCAGCCTGAAATGTCCCGGTCGGATACAAGCTGCCCAGTCATCACCAGGACATATTAGGCCCAGCCCTCCCGGCTGTCACCCCGCCGTCCCAGGTCATCGGGGGGTTGCATCGGCGCTTCAGCCTCGCTTCATCCTGGCAGGTTAGTCCGCACACTCGCCCAGGCATGAACAGGATCTGCTCTGCACCGGCACTGAAATCTTCTGTAACCAGAAATCGCTACATCGGATTGGCATTTGACTCTACAGTCTAGAGTTATGAAACTGCGGTCCACCAAAGGGCTGTCCGTCGCGACAGGCCTTGTAGAAAGGGAGCCATGGGATGATGCAGATGAAGATGTGTGGGTGCACCGACGCGGAGTACGACCGCTTGAAGCGCCCGATGTGGGCCAAGGCCTTGTTCGCCAAACGTCGGCTGTTCCGCTGCTCGACATGCGAATCGCACTTGCTCGTGCCACCCGACGAAGTCGAAGACGCGCTGCAGAAACAGCGCGCTGCCCGCTCTTTTCCCATTCCCTCGACCCGCGACTGAATCCCGGTCTTGCAGTCTGGCGCGCTGCGTGACGGCGGGAGGCCCATCCGGGCGACTCAGTTGACTGCCCCCTCGACAACGGACGCATCCAGGCTCGCCGCCCGACCTTCCCTGACCTGCCGCACCCGCTGTACGGCACCCGGAATCATTGCAGCGAGTCGACCCGGCTTTCCGGCACGGCACGCTTTGCGATACACACGGCCTACAGCAACGCGCGGCGGCCGGTGAACCGAACCATGGTTTCGTGATGCCACTTCACCTGATTGCGACCGGAACGTTTGGCTTCGTAGAGCAAGGCATCCGCACATTCGATGGCCATGCCCAGATCCTCGCTCGAGAACACACAGACGGCGCCGAAGCTGGCGGTGACACCTGCGCCATCCGGCGTGAACTGCGCCGCCCCGATCTGGCGCCGGATGTGGTCAACCCGCAGCTTGGCATCGGTCAACTCTGCACAATGGAACAGCCCCAGAAACTCTTCGCCCCCGAACCGCGCCGCGAGATCGTCGCCACGCAGGTGTTCGCGTAGAACCTGGCTCACGGTCTGCAAGGTGCGATCGCCTACGGCATGTCCCCAGGTATCGTTGACCTTCTTGAAGTGATCCAGATCGCACACCATCAGCACCCACAGGCCGTGCACACTCTGTTGCAGGCGTATTCTCGCCAGTTCGAAAAAAGCACGCCGGTTCAGCAGCCCGGTCAAAGGGTCGCGATCGAGTTCGCTTTTCATTTCTCGGACCACCTCGGTCGAGACGGTGAACAGCATCAGCAAGGCAAACCACAGCGCAACGAGCATGCCGATACCCAGGATGAATACCCAATAGCCCGAGCGTGTGAAATTCTCCACCGGCAGCGACTGCATGAAAAACAGCACCATGCCCGCGCGTACCCAGGCATAGCCCACCAGCACCATGTAAGAACCACGGATCAGACTGTCGAGCCTGTCGAAGCGTCCGCCAGGTGCAACCACATGACGAGACGACAAGGAGAGAATGAGGGCGATGGCGACATTCAGGATCAGCAGCCGCCATGCCAGGTCGTCCCGGATCACCGAGTAGAAAACCATCAAGGCCAGCACGACGCAGAAAATGGGCAACACCCACCAGACGGGCAGACTGCCGCCGTATCGCACGCCGACACCCCGAGCCACGCAATAAAACCCGGCCAGATAGAAGAACGCAAACAATGCGGCCAGATTCGACAGCAGATGATTGCCCATGAAGCTCTGCAGGCTCAGAGGAATAGCCAGCAGGACATAACCGGCCCCGAGCCAATCCAGATATGGATGCCTCTGCGCAATGCCTTTGTACCGAATCAGTCCCAGTCCCAGGATCAACAGCGTGACCGGAATGATCAAAAGCAGGTAATGCACAGGACTGGATTCCACGGTGGCTGGCCCATGTTCGACGAACAAAAAACGGCACAGTGTAAACGGATGAATCCATTTGTATTCATTTGTACCGGCTAGCCTCTCCACCCTCTGACCGCGCCTCCAGCGTCGGCGCCCCATGAACGGCCTTCAGACCGAGCACAAATCGCGCGTGTTGCACCGGGGTGAAGGAACGGTCTGAATCGCGGCTGCAGACCGAACCCGGGGCATGGAAGTCCGATGATCCCTGTTCGGCTGCCATCATGGTTTACCCCTCATATTCGCGAAAAGTCGGGGTGAGGGTGTCATCCCGGACCCCCGCTCGGGGTAAAGACTGACACGCTGACGACAAACTGCTTTATATGCTCGACTTTCAACGAACCGACCGAGGGCGTATCCATGAGCATGGCTTCCGATTTCATTGCACGCACAGGCACCAGCGTCTCAGATTTGGCTTCTGCGCTTTCACGCATGAACAACAAGGTCGAAACAGCGGACGTCACGCGCTGGACCTTCGAAGACGGTTCGACGATCGAGATCGAAAAGCCCGCGAACAATCGCCCCTCTCACAATCCGCTTGCGCCGCGGCAGGAAAATGCTTTCCGGCATGCGCTCTGGATGTAACTGGGCAGTCAAAACGGCCGGCACCACGCCAAACGCAAAAAAAAACCCTGACGTCTGCACGTCAGGGCGAGGCCTGAGGGGCCGCTTCAACAGGCCCCCTCGGGCCTGCCAAGCCGCGGTGTCAGCGTTGCTGATCGGGCTGACGGGGGGACTGGGGTTGGTTCTGCCCAGGCTGCTGTGCGGGCTGTTGCTGACGACCGGGAACTTGCTGGTCTTGCTGACCGGGTTTGTTCTGCGGATTCTGGTTTTGCTGCTGATTCTGGTTCTGAGCCATGTTGCGTCTCCAGTGAGCGAGGCGATGTTGCCTCAGAACCGAATCTAAAGACATCTCCCCGTCTCCGAAGCCGGTGCAGGGGGCCAGCCCCGGTAGTCCGAGGCGCCCCTCCCTGTAAGGCCGCCCATGACTCGGCATGCGCGTTGTCATCAGCGCCCCCGGTACGCCGCACGAGCCGCGTCCGTCACGAGATCGGTCAGCCCCTCCGATCGCGCAGCCTTGGCCGCCCGCTCCAGCGGTCCTCCGGAATCAGCCGCCTCTCAAAGAGAGAATTCGGGCCCGGTGTACTCGATCGCCACATGGCGTTGGCCGGAAACGATCTCGGCCGCCAGTTGACGGACCTTCGCCGCGACCGACTCGGGCACGCCCTGCCCCAGCGCGAGGCGCACGGCACTTTCGTTTTCCAGGCCGATCTGTTTGACGACTCCAGGCTTCCAGCTTCCTTTGGCGTAATCGCTTGCGGCCTGGTACACCGCCTGACTGACATCGGCGATGGCCGAGGCGATGAACACGTCCGGGTCTCGCCGGGTCCAGTCGACGACGTTGCCGATCTGCCTGACCCCCGCTTCGCGGCAGGCGTCGATGGCGCCCTGCCGCCCCGCGTTGAGCATCGTGAAAATGACATCGGCCCCGGCCTTGATCTGAGCGGCGGCAACGCGCTTGGACAACGCGTTGTCGTCCTGGTTGCCGGAGAAATTCGTCAGCACCCTGATCTGAGGATTCACGGCCTTCACGCCATCGACAAACGCCGCACGCCCCTTGAGCCCCGGCACGACACGAATCCCGGACATGTGGCCGACCACGCCGGTGCGGGTGGTCAGCGCAGCCAGGGCGCCGGCCAGCCAGGCCGACTGCTCCTGCAGCACCTCGTAGCTGGAGAGATTGGCGCCTTTGACGTTGCCCTGCGTGACGACGAACTGCACCTCGGGAAAGCGCTGGGCGACTTCCATGGCAGCACCGTTGTTCTGGCCACCGTGTGCGACGACCAGACCGGACTCGCCTTGCGCAAGACGCGTCAGCGCTTCCGCCAACAGCTCGGGTTTGGGCGCGATCTGATCGATGTAGCGGCCGGTGAAGGGGAAATCGGCCAAGGCTCGCTGGTAGCCCTCGAAACCCGATTGCATGAAGCCGTGATCCGCGACGTTGCCCGCGAAAAGCGCGCCCAGGTGACGGCCGCCCTGGCCCGCGCGACTGGCACATCCCGTCAAGCCGACGGCGGCGATCGACATCAACGCCGCTCGGCGGGAAAGCGGCATACCGGTAGTCGTCATGTTCATCTCCAATCCAATGTGTATACAGTTTTAGACGATTTTTTGTATACAAGAATCGTGCCATGTGACGCCTGGCACCGCCTCACGACAGGCCGAGTCGAAATCGGCAACCGCAAGACCGGGGCATCGCTTGCAGCGCGGAAACCGCGTGAGGGTCGAGCTTTTTTCCGCACTCGGATCGGATGAGGCCCATCGCTTCGCCATCGGAAAGACCGGCGCGGTACCCCCTTGTGCTGGTCACTGCGTCGTAGTAATCGACGACGCAAAGGATGCGTGCAAGCCAGGGGATGCGGTCTTGCGCCAGCCCGTCGGGGTAGCCCGAGCCGTCGAACCATTCGTGGTGGGCACGGACGATCGGTGCGATCGCCTGGGCAAGCGCCGGGGCTTCGTCGAGCAGCAGGTTCTGCCCGAGCTCCGAATGCCGGCTCACGATGCGTCGTTGCCCGGCATCCAGCGGGCCGGGGAAGTCCAGGATCTCGATGGGCACAAAGATCTTCCCGATGTCGTGCAGCAAAGCTGCCCGGAACAGGGTGGATCGGTCTTGCGTGGTCAGGCTCAGCCGCCTGGCAATGGCTCTGGACAGGCCCGCGACGCGCAGGCAGTGGTCTGCGCTCGAGGGATGGTGCGTGCGAAGGCGCTGGAAAAGAAGTTCGAGGGTCGACTGCATGGAAGTGGCTACGCGACCGGGAACGCACCACTCCGGACCGATGCCGACGGCGACGGTGTCCACAGCCGTGCGCCCCTCTGTCGGAGAACGCGTGTTGTAGGGATGTCTGGAGGACCGCATTGTGTCGAGCCCAGGCCCGGATGCATTGACGCAGCGCAAACAAGCCGCGGCTTGCTGTCGGGGTGGGAGAAATTCACGGGGGATTCCCGACACGCTCCTACGTCCAACCGCTTCGCAAGTGCCTAGCCTGAACGAGGTGCTCGAAAGCTGGGATCCCCCCGCATTCGTCATTCCCACGCCTGTCGTCTGGACGCATCCCGACCCGGCATGGCCCTCGCCCGTCGACACACGGCGCGGACAAGGACAGGCCTCTATCTGCAGGGCACTTGCCCTGCCCCATCTCTATCCGAAAAGGTGACTCCAAGGTGGCAAAAAAGAATATCGCAGATCTCCTGGTCCAGACGCTTGCTGCGGCGGGCGTCAAGCGCATCTGGGGGGTCACGGGCGACAGTTTGAACGGACTCAACGACAGCCTGCGGCGTGCCGGCACCATCGACTGGATGTCCGTGCGCCACGAGGAAACAGCCGCCTTCGCAGCAGGTGCGGAAGCCGCTGTCAGCGGCCAACTGGCCGTCTGCGCGGGCAGTTGCGGACCCGGCAATCTGCACCTGATCAATGGGCTGTACGACTGTCACCGCAATCGGGTACCCGTTTTGGCGATTGCCGCGCACATCCCTTCGTCCGAGATCGGGCTGGGGTATTTCCAGGAAACCCACCCGCAGGATCTGTTTCGCGAATGCAGCGATTTTGTCGAGTTGGTGACGAATCCTGCGCAGTTGCCGCAGATTCTCAGCCGTGCACTGCACACTGCGATCGGTCGCCAAGGCGTGGCGGTGCTGGTGATCCCCGGCGATGTCGCGCTCGCCGACGCACCGGACAGCGGCGCACCACCCTGGATCCTGGATGCCGCGCCGTCATCCGTGCCGTCGCCGAAAGAGGTCGAACGGCTCGCCGGAGTCCTCCAGGATTCGAAGGCGATCACGATTCTTGCGGGTGCCGGCTGCGCAGGCGCCCATGCGGAACTGGTGGCGCTGGCGGACAAGCTGAAAGCGCCGATCGTCCACACGCTGCGCGGCAAGGAACATGTGGAATGGGACAACCCTTTCGATGTGGGCATGACCGGGCTGATCGGTTTTTCATCGGGCTATCACGCCCTGATGAATGCAGACACGGTGCTGATGCTGGGTACGGATTTCCCGTACCGCGAGTTCTATCCCCAGGATGCCGCCATCATCCAGGTCGACCGCGACCCCACGGCACTGGGGCGCCGGGCGCCTCTGTCGCTGGGGGTGTGCGGTGGGGTGAAGGAGACGCTCGGCCAGTTGCTGCCGCGCCTGAAAGAACGGCGTTCCCGTCGTTTTCTGGACAAGGCGCTCGACCACTATCGCCATGCCCGGCAGGGCCTCGATGAACTGGCGGTGCCGGCACCGCCAGGCGAGGCCGTCCACCCCCAGCACCTGACCCAGCTTGTGAGTCAGCTGGCTGCCGACGATGCGATCTTCACGGCCGATGTCGGCACGCCCGCGGTCTGGGCCGCGCGTTACCTGCGCATGAACGGCCGGCGTCGACTGCTGGGCTCGTTCAACCATGGTTCGATGGCCAACGCCATGCTGCAAGCCATCGGGGCGCAGGCCGCCGAACCGGGACGTCAGGTCATCGCCTTGTCGGGCGACGGCGGCTTCACGATGATGATGGGCGACTTCCTGACGTTGGCACAGCTGAAGCTGCCCGTGAAGGTGGTGATCTTCAACAACAGTTCTCTGGGATTCGTCGCCATGGAGTTGAAGGCCGCCGGTTATCTGGACAACAGCACCGACCTGCAGAACCCCGATTTCGCAGCCATCGCAACTGCGGCCGGATTGGAGGGTTTCAGGATCGACGACGCCTCGCAGCTCGAGCCGACGCTGGCCGCTGCCCTCGCCCGCCCGGGCCCGGCGCTCATCGACGTGCGTGTCGCCCGGCAGGAACTGGTGATTCCCCCCAAGATACAGCTCGCACAGGCCAAGGGCATGAGTCTGTACATGCTCAAGGCGGTGATCAACGGCCGCGGCGACGAGGTCATGGAACTCGCACGGACGAATTTGCGATAAGCACGGCCGCGGGGGCTGCACGCCGTGCCGCGCCCACGCGTCGTCGCCACAGTCAGCGGCCATCTTTCAGCCCTGGGGCGCAGCGATCAGGCGGCCTTCCTCGCGCTCGCGCTTTTTTTCGCCGCGGCCTTGCGAGGCGGCGAAGCGGCGGCTTTCTTGGCAGGAACCGAACGAGCGGACTTGCGCGCCGGCTTCTTGTCCGGCTGGAGAGCACTCACCTTCGCACCGCTGCTGCCTTGTCTTGCAGGCGCCTTGCCTTCCCCGCGGCTGGAGCGGCCTTCCAGGCTGCGCTTGAGCAAGGCGGTCAGGTCGAGTACGTCGGCTCCGCCGGGCGCTGCAGCGGGTGCGTCGGCCTGCGGCACATCCTCGATCTGGCCGGCCTTGGCCTTGATTTCGATCAGTTGGTGTATTTCCTCGGCAAACGAATTGCGGAACTGGTCGGCATCCCACGTCTGCGTCATGCCATCGATCAGCTGCCGTGCCATCTTCAGTTCGGCCTCCTTGATGCCGAGCGACTTGACGTCCATGGGCGGCAGATCCAAGGCCTCGAAAGACCGGATCTCGCCACCCCATCGCAGCAGATTGAGCACCAGTGCGCGGCCGCAGGGGATGAGCACGGCCAGATGCTGCTTCGACTGGATCACCACCTTGGCCACACCGACCTTGTTGCTCGTCCTGAGGGCCTCTCTGAGCAGGGCATACACCCTCTCGCCGCGTTTGAGCGGCGCCGTGTAATAGGGGCGTTCGAGGTAAACGAATGGAATCTCGTCGGCGTCGAGAAAGGATTCGATCTCGATGGTCTGCGTCACCTTGGGAAAGGCGGCCGCGATTTCCTCGGGCGTCAGAACGACATAGCGGCCATCCTCGTACTCGACCCCTTTGACGATATCGGCCGCACGGATCTCCTTGCCCGTGACCTTGTTGATGCGTTTGTAGCCCACGGGCTCCATCGATCGTTTGTCGAGCCAGTCGAAGTCGATGCCGCTGCTCACGGTCGCCGAGTACAGACCGACGGGCACATGCAGAAGGCCAAAACTGATGGCGCCTTTCCACATCGTCCGCGTCGAGGTGGGGGCTTGGCTCTTATCGCGCGGCATGACCGTGCTCCATGGGCGCGACGGCAGCGGCAGCGTTTCGCGCACGACAATCGGTATTCGACATGGCTTTGTCCTTGGGCTGCAGGTCACCCATGTTGCATGCCGAGGCACTGTTCAAGAAGTCTGGTCACGCGCCGCCTCGCTGTAGGACGCCGGGGTGAAACCGATGCAGAGAATCGACTGCAGATCGTTCTCCTCATGCCTGAAAACCGCACAGGGCTGGCCGCTCTCGGCCTACAGCAACGCCTTCGCAACGCGAGGACACTCGACCCATGGGAGCGAACCCTTGGAAAACGACGGCGCTTGCGTCGCCGCCCAGACCGATTGCAGGTCGATCCGACTCGACTGCCCGAAGCCTATGCAGATTTCTCCGATTCCAGTCAACGAAGCCAGCCGAATCCTTGCGCTGCACGCGCTCAAGATCCTCGACAGCCAGCCCGAAGAACGATTCGATCGCCTGACCCGCATGGCCCGGCGCATGTTCGGCGTGCCCATCGCCGTCGTGTCGCTGGTCGACACGGACCGCCAGTGGTTCAAGTCCAAGCAGGGCATCGACATCTGTGAAACCTCGCGCGACATCTCGTTCTGCAGCCACGCACTGCTCGACGACGGCATCCTGGAAATTCAGGACGCTTCGAAAGACGACCGATTTTTCGACAACCCCATGGTGACGGGCGATCCGCATGTCCGCTTTTATGCCGGCTGCCCCATCAGGATCGACAGTCACCATGCCGTGGGCACGCTGTGCCTGATCGACAGCAAGCCACGCACCTTGAGCCAGGAGGACCGTGGATTGCTCAAGGACCTGGCGACGCTGGCCGAGGAAGAGATTGCCGGCATTCAGGTGGCGACCCTCGATCATTTGACGCAATTGAGCAACCGCCGTGGCTTCGAAGCACTGGGCAACCACGTGCTCGCCACCTGTCGCCGGCTGTCCGTGCCGGCGACCTTGCTGTTCTTCGACCTCGACGGCTTCAAGCAGATCAACGATCGTCATGGTCACGCCGAAGGCGATCGCGCGCTGCAACGCTTCGCGCGGATTCTGGGCACGACATTCAGGCACTCCGACGTGTATGCGCGTCTGGGCGGCGACGAGTTCGTGGTGTTGCTGAGCAACGCGCCCGAATCCGACATTTCGGTGGCGCTAAACCGCTTGCAAGACGCCGTGGATGCGTCGAATGCGGACGTCGAGCCGGGCCTGGCGCTACACTTCAGCGCCGGTGCAGTCACCTATGAATCGGACTCGGACGACATCACCTCGCTGCTCCGCAAGGCTGACCAGCGGATGTACGAAAACAAGCGATTGCGACGCAGCAAACCGCATTGAATAGGGCGACACCTGATCCGCGTGCGGCTCGACAGGCCGTGCGACAGGCGGGCCGCCGCCGGCCAAAGGCCGGCTCGTGTCAGGCGCGGCGGCCACCCACCAGCAACAGGCCTCCGCCGATCACCACGGCAGCAATGCCTGCCCACATTGGAATGTTCACGGTTTCTTTTTCCTTGACGGACAGCGACAGCGGACCCACCTGCGCCTCATGCGTTTCCTTGGTGAAACTGAAGCTGCCGATGGCCGAAGCGGCGATGCCCGCGATGACCAGAATCAACCCGGCGATACGTGTTCCATTCATGACTGTCCTCCAAATACGTGACTGCTAGGGTGAGGGCCAGTGTGGCGACGTTTCAAACAGGGGTTTGTCAGCCACGGCGCCAGCCTGTCGAAGGCCTCTCTCCCGACAGAGTTGCCGAAACTCGACGAACCATCGAGCCGATGGCCTGTCCTGTCGTCGCGCCGCTCATCCGGTGTGACCCCGCGCATCGAACCTTCCGTCTACCCCGCAGGTGCGGGGTATGCCAGGAACGATAAAATTGCGCTCACCCCCGAGGACATGCAATGAACATGACCTCGTGGTAAAAAGTATTCGTTTACAATTTTTTCTCGGTCATCGTGCGAGTCTGGCACTATCGTTAACCCTGACGACTGCGTGGCGACCTGATGTCAGCCACCCTATTTCTGCACACCCATGCACGTTCCGCCGATTCCCGCCAACGAAGCCAGCCGCATCCTTGCGCTCCACGCTCTCAAGATACTTGACAGCGAGCCCGAGGAACGTTTCGACCGCCTGACGCGCATGGCACGGCGAATGTTCGATGTGCCGATCGCCCTGGTTTCGCTGGTGGACGTCGATCGCCAATGGTTCAAATCCAAGCAAGGCATCGATGCAAGCGAGACGCCGCGCAGTATTTCGTTCTGCAGTCATGCCATCGTCGAAGACCACATCATGGAGATCCCGGATGCCCGGGAAGACATCCGCTTTTTCGACAATCCGGTGGTCACGGGCGATCCGCACGTGCGCTTCTATGCAGGTTGTCCCATCAAGATCAGCGGCGGCCATGCCGTCGGCACGCTGTGCCTGGTCGACCGCGAGCCTCGTTCGCTGAGCCCCAAGGACCGCGAGCTGCTCCAGGATCTGGCCGCCATGGCCGAAGACGAGATCGCCGCCATCCAGAGCGCCACCATCGATCACCTGACGCAGATGAGCAATCGCCGAGGCTTCGAAGTACTGGGCAACCACGTGCTGGCCACGTGCGCGCGGCTGTCATTGCCCGCCACGCTGCTCTTCTTCGATCTCGACGGCTTCAAGCAGATCAACGACCAGCACGGCCATTCCGAGGGCGACCGGGCGCTGCAGCGATTCGCCGAGGCCATGAGCCTGACTTTCCGGACTTCCGACGTCTATGCCCGGCTGGGGGGCGACGAGTTCGTGGTGCTGCTGAGCAATACCTCCGAGCCCGAGATCCACGCCGCGCTCGAGCGGTTGCAGCACGCCATCGACGCATCCAATGCAAACGTGGTTCCGGGCCTGCATCTTCGTTTCAGCGCCGGCGCTGTGACTTCAGAAGCGGGCTCGGAAGACATCGCCGCACTGCTGCGCAAAGCCGATCAGCGCATGTACGAAAACAAGCGGTTGCGGCGCACGGCCGTCTGATCCGGCTGACGTCGGCTCGCCCTGAATGGCAGCTGCCACAGGGCATCGCGCAGGAACGACATGGGCCCGTTGCAGCCCATGTGACGACGCCTCCAGATTGTCAATAATTCTCAAAGAATCGCAATAATCTACTGGGATTGCCGATTCGCTACCTATGCTCAGTGACTCCGTTTCAGTGAATGGAGTCACAGCAATGCCAACAATCCGAGTCGCGTGGGGAGCAGAATCCGGCTCCAAGCATCCTGAAGGTGTCGGAAAGTGGGTTCCCGACACCCTGCAGAATCGGGGGATCCTGATGAAGTCCATCGAAGCGATCGCCCCACCTGAATCCGGCGAAATCAAGTGCTTCTGGCTGGAATACCGATCGTCTCAACAGCGCAAGCTGTCCGCGTCGCAATCGCCGAGCGGCTCGATGCAGCGCTTGCCCTGGTGGCCCGCAGTGCCTGCCGTGCGCGCCAAACCCAAAAGATGAAAAAACGCCGGCATGTCGCCGGCGTCTCGGTCGGTGTTCAGGTGGGGTCTACTTTCGACCGCGTCCGAAGATAAAGCTTGCAACAGCCAGGATGATGAAAACAAAGAACAGAATCTGTGCGATTCCTACCGCACTGGATGCAATGCCACCGAATCCGAAAACGGCAGCGATGAGTGCGATGACAAGAAAGACGACGGCGTAGTGAAGCATGGTGGATCTCCTGAAGGGATTTGACGTTTAGGAATGGAACTTGAGTTGCCTTGGCCCATGGTGCGATCCGTCGAACCGTATGCATCGTCAAAGCCGGTGAGCCGGTTCAACATGGCTGTCATGCTCAACATGGCTCTCTCCTTTGTGACGTTGGCCGGTTGCGTGACCGAGCCCTGTTTGTAACCCCACCCCAGTCGCATCGTTGTAGGCGCAGGTGCTTTCGGAAAGTGAGCGCCATGTGGGCGTACGCTCTGGCGTAGCCGCCTCCTACAATTTGCACCACCGCGTGGGAAAAACCTCGTCCCCCGGGGGCCTGTCCGATGGCCCTGCCCACGTGCAGTCACCCGAACGACTGGGACGTACCGCCCTTGCGAACCTGCGCGGGTCAAGTGGATGCCGGCTGGCTCTCACACCAGCGGTCACTGATCGAAAGCAGGCCGGATGCCGGCCTGCCGCTGTGACCCCGACCGGACCCGCTTCGATGCGGGTCTTTTCTGAGTTCAATGAGAATTCGAGCAGGTCTGCTTTTTGAATCAAAAACCGCACACCACAAGACGTCGAATCCAGCCCCTGGTCAAGGCACCGAGCTGTCAATCAACTTGGCGTTGTGCCGGCGAAATTTGACGATGAGATCCTGCTCTTCTTGCGCGGTCAGGAGTACGAGTTGACCGGTCAAGCGATGACGATAGAGATGGCAGTTTCTATAAAACAGCTTGACCCATAACGGACGGTCGACACGAACCAGGAATTCGCCGTCGACACGTTGCACAGAAAGTTGACTCATGGACTCCTCGTTTCGCTCAGCGGAGCTGGGAAATTCTAGTGTCGCATTCGGCTGCATTCAATACCCATTAATCGGTACCCCATCCTGGATGGATCATCCCATCAAAATCAATTCAACTGTCATTTTTGATCACAAACAAGAGCACAGGACACCCCAGCTCGATCGTTTCATGTAAATGTCCCCGGTGCATTGGACATAAAAAAACCCCGATCCTCATTGATCAGGGCCGCCGTCAGACCCGAGGCTACTTGTTCCGTAAGATACGGGACTGCATTTCCAACAACATCATCCGGGCTTTTTCGATGCGCGATGGCTACTCGGCTGCGACGGCTGATCTGATTTCTTATTGCTACCCGTTTCTTCCTTCGGGTTTTTACTCGGCTTCTCCGCCGAGCTCGAGCCTGTTTTCTTTTCGTTCTGTCCCGGGCTCTTGGTCATGGTGTTTTCTCCTGGTATGAAGCGAATTTGCCTCATTCCCGAATCTAGGCTCAATACCTTCACCGGTAATGTCCAGCTTGTGCTGTCAAAGGGTAGTCCATGACCCCATCGATAAACATTCAGCTACATTCCCACAGGCCAACCGACGGAATAGGCAGCCTGGCTCGGCCTGCCGCAAGCGCTGGCAGGACCTCTGCCAGTGGCAGCGGCAGCGGTCTTCTGCCTGCGTCGCCGCGGCAAAGCTCCGAAACGCGGTTCGCTCAGAGCATGCCGAAGCTGATCGCGTAGTTGACCGCCTGGGCACGGGTGCGGACCCGCAGTTTGCGATAGATGTTCCGCACATGCACGTTCACGGTCTGGCTGCTGATGAGCAGGCGTGCGCCGATCGCCGTGCTGGTGTAACCGCCGGCGATCATCTTGAGGACTTCCTTCTCGCGCTCGGACAATTGATCCATGAAGGAGCCGTCTGCCTTGCGGGTGCGGCCAGGCTCTCCTTCGAGGCGTAGCAGCAGACGTTTGGCCAACTGAGGAGTGATCGCGGCACCGCCATTGGCGACCTCCAAAATCGCATCGGCAAAACGATCGAACCACGAGTACTTCACCAGATAACCCGTGGCACCGGATTCGAACGCTCGAAGAGCCGATTCCTCGCCGTCCATGACGGAAATGACAACGGCCTCGGAAGAAGGCCGTATGCGCTTCATGTGGGAAATCAATTCGTAACCCGTGCCGTCGCCGAGGTTGATATCGACCATGAGGACATCGAAGTCATGCGCCATCAGCGCCCGTCGCCCACTCCGAAAACTATCCGCTTGAGCGACCAGCAGCAGCCGCTGATCGGCGAGCAGCTCTTGGGAAATGACATGGCGCATGTTTTGGTCGTCGTCGACGAGCAGGACACGCACCGGACGCTCGGCCTGGCCGACCAGGTGATAGGGCCAATCGGAACGGGTCTTGAGCGGGATGGTGGGGGCTGACGATATCCCACCGCCTTCGCCGCTACCGGAGTTGGAGCGCACATGCCATGCAGTCATGCCATGGCCGGGAGACGTCCCGAACGGGGCTTTGAACCCCGGGCTTCCGGTTCGGTCCACACGCGGCTCTTCACCTTTCAGGCTTTTTACATAATGACTCATTTTTGTCTTCCCCTAGATTCAATTAACTTCACGTCCAAGCCGGCCCCGGCGTCCCTGAAAAGACCCCAAGCCAGCACTGCCACCATTCGCAAAACCCGATTAGAACCAATCAAAAAAGAACTCAAACGGAACAAGACCCAGTCCTCGAACAACTCCTATCGATAACCTAACCAGCAAAACCCAGTCTTGGCTCTGCGTCGACTTGATTCGAAACAGCAAGTCACACGGGAGCGCAGCACAGGGCGGCGGAACGATTTTTAAGGGGCTCCCGCCAATTTGCAAGCATTTAAATCAAATATTTTCAAATAATCATTATGATACATTTATTACAACTTGTAACTAGTCAGTAGTTAGCCCATCGTTCAATTTGAAAATCCATTTTTCCCGGTTTCCACCCAGCAAGGACCGACTCCGTAATTTCACGCAAACAAGAAAATGAAGAACTTTCAGTCTATATACATTTTGGCCATCCAGTAGAAGAGTGGCCGGTCGGCATCATATCGATGCTACAAATAAGATAGTTAAATATTACCGATTAACAAAATCCTACATTCGACGTCGTTTCGGCCTCCCATCAAACGGCCGGCAAATTCCTAGGTACCTGCTAAATGGGATTGGCGTCGTTGTCCCACAACTGGAGACTGGCTAGCGGACGGAACCCAAGCACAGCCACAGGAGGGTGGGCCGGTGATGTCCTCACATGCAAAGGTAAATGGCGAGCCTGTCCATGGGCCTTTGTAATTTTTAATGTCGATTGAAGGAATGACCATGAAGACTGTATCTACGCTGACCCTGGCCATCGTGGCCATGCTCGGTACCTCGTCCGTGATGGCCGCCCCGCCCGGCGGTGGCCATCACGGTGGCGCTCAAGCCCTGGAAATCAACGCCCCGTCCATCCAGATCGCGTCCATCAAATCCACGCTGGTGAACAACCAGGCTGAAGGCAATGGCACGGACGCGACCCAGAACCTGGCGTCCAACAGCGGCAAGGTCCAGATCAATGCCCTGTCGGTGCAGCTGGTGTCGACCAAGGACAGCAGCGTGACCAATCACGCCGATGGCAGCGACGCCGTGGCGCTGCAGAACATCGCGTCCAATGCAGACGACGTGCGGATCGACAGCACCTCGGTGCAGGCCGCCCTGATCAAGCAGTCCAGCGTCAACAACTATGCGCAATCGGACAGCTACGCAAGCCAGAGCCTGGCCTCGAATGCCAACAACGTGCGCATCAACAGCGGTTCGTTGCAAGTGGCGCTGGTCAAGAACTCGGGTGTCTACAACACGGCCAAGCGCCATGGCAACGCGATCCAGAACGTCGCGTCCAACAACGGCGAGTAACTCGTCCTGACGCCCGGCATCCGTCTGGGCTGAGCATCGCCATCGCCTGCTTTCCGCAGGCGATGGTTTTCCATGCCCGATGCGCATGGCGTTCTCGCGGCCTGAACCGCACCGGTTTCACCCACCGGTTGATCGTGATACGAAGGAGCTTGCCATGACTTTTCAGAAAACATCTCGCAACCGGCCATCGCCACCCCCCAGGCGGGTCGCCGCCCGCCGATGGGGTTGGGCCGCCGCTCTGGGGCTGCTGGTGCAGACCGCGGCGCAGGCGCAGTTTGTGCCCGGCACCGATCCCGTGGTGCTGAACTCGGCCGTCAGCGTGGAAATGATGCCGCTGGCCGAGAGCAAGTCCAAGGGGATCGAGGGCAGCGGCGAGATGCCGTCGTGGCTCAACGCCAAGGTGGTGCGCTACGAAGCCAAAGCCGGCAGTGCCGACCGGGGCTCGATTTCGACGGACACCGATGTAAACAGCTACACCTCGATTCAGAACGGGCGGCGCACCTGTGTCCAGGAAGTCGGCAGCAACACGGTGGCCGCCGGAGCAGGCGGGCGATACGGCCCGGGACGCGGCGGCGATCAGATCGTGGTGTTGCGCGGCGACCTGATCAACGTCTGCTGAGACGGACGGCCGCGCGAGAAGCCATTCCTTGCGGCGCAAAGCCGTCGATCCGTTAGAAAAATAGGCAGGCAGGGGTCGACACGACATCCTCCGGCCTGAAAGAGGGAGATTCCGATATGAATGCACGCAAGACGATGCAGGCTGGCGCGTGGTCGTCACGCTGCTCCGACATCCGGCGGCCCAGCGGCGCCCGGCGCTTCATGCGCGGCATGGCGGCGGCGATGGCCTCGCTGCTGCTCTCGGCCTGCGGCAACATGGATGTCCGCAAGGATGCCGACTTCCAGTTGCATGGTCACACCCAGGATCGCCCGGCCCTGCGGCCGACGCGCTCGATCTCGAGTTTCTCGGATTCGTTGATGTGCATGGACCGTCTGCTGCGGGAAGCGCGGGCATCGACGACGCTGATCACCAGCAAGAACATCCCCGACTACTCGGGCAACGTGGCCGTGGCGACCAAGGACATGATCATCACGGCGCTGTCGCAGATGTCGCGCATGAGCAATGCCTTCCGGTTCGTGGACTACGAAGTGGACATCGTGCGCCAGGACACGGTGCAGAACCTGACCACGATCCTGCTCAACAACAACCAGTTGCAGTTGCAGCGCCCTGCGCTGTATGTCTCGGGTGCGGTGGCTTTTCTGGACCGCAGCGTGATCAGCAAACAAATGGATATCGGCGTCTCGGGTACCGATGCCGAGGCAGGCTACAGCCGGACGCGAGGTGTGTCGCTTATGGGATTGGACTTGCACCTCGGCGATTTCCGCACACGCACACTCATTCCCGGACTGGATTCGGCCAACGAGATCGTCATCGGTAATGGCGGCAGGGGGCTGGATCTGGCAGGACGCATCAACAGCTATGGCGTGCAGTTCAACGTGGGACGCGACTACACGCAAGGCACCGGCCCGGCCATGCGCACCCTGGTGGAGCTGGCGACGATCGAGCTGGTCGGCAAATGGGCCCGGCTGCCCTACTGGCAATGCCTGACCCTGGACCAGACCCATCCCGACTTTCAGCGCCAGTTGCTGGATTGGTACGAAGAGGGTTCGCCGGGAGCCCGGCAGAGTCTGGTCCAGCGCGCGTTGGGCCAGAAAGGTTACCTGCGGCCTCAGGCCGAAATCCTGCCCGGCAACGATCCGGTGCTCGTCAACGTGCTGGGCCAGTTCCAAGCCGACAGCGGTATCGTGGCAACGGGTGTGCTCGATTTCAGCACCTACGAGCGTGCGCTGCGGGATTTCGTGTCGCTGGACCGCAATGGCGGCCTGGCGCGGGTGGGCTGGGTGCCCTCGGGCGGCGGCCTGCCCGTGGCGAATCTTCAGCCAGGCGCGGCCGGCGGCTCCGAGGGGGTCCGGCGTACGGTTGAACTGCGCGTGGAAAACCTCTTTGCAGGCCGCGCGGGTTTTGCACCCGCCGAACAGGTGTTCCTGACGGCACGGGTCTCGCGCAACTCGCATCTGTATTGCTATCTCGCCAATGCTTCCGGCGTCATGCGGCTGCTGCCCAACGAAACGAACTCCCAATCGCTTGTCGCCGCCAACCATGCCATCCGCATTCCGGACTGGATGAGCCCCACACCGGGCTTCATCCTGCAGGCCGATCGTCCGGGTATCGAGTCGGTCACCTGCCTTGCGACGGACCGCCCGATTCTGGCCGAGCTGCCCGAAGTCTTCCGCGGCGAACCCATTCGGCCCATCCCTGGCATCCGCAATGTCGCCGAACTGCTGCAGGCCCACGACGGACTCGCCGACAGCAACACCTTCACGCAAGCCCGAGCCGAATGGCGGGTGCTGGAGTCGCCCCGCGGCACGGCATCTGCCGTCCCTGCGGCACCCACCGCTTCGGCTTCTGCCACCGCGAGGTGACCATGACGACTTCTCGGAATGCCCCCCTCTCGTGCCGCCCCTCCAAGACCGGCGGCGTGACCGATGCCCGGAGACTGGCCGGCCAGCGCTCGGAATCAGGTACGGAAGACGCCTGCTCGCGGCAACGGCGCCGCCAGCGGCTTCATGCCGACATCGTGCTGAGATGGTGCGCCGCCGTTGTCCTGGCGCTGGTGTTGAGTGCGCTGCCGGCCTTGACGACATATGCGCAGCTCGTCGCGGTACCGGCCGAAGCGATGCCATCGCAGGATCCGCTCTTTCCGATCGTGCCACCAGGCCCCGACCCGCTCGAGCGCCAGCCTCGCCGCAATGCCATCCGCATCGCCCCTGCAGAAGACCCGCGCTGGCAGAAGGACCTCGAACGCCTGAGCACGTTCGCCGCCGGTGGCCAGATTCTGAAGGAACCGCCGGGCAGCCGGCACATGAGCTTTCCCGCCCAGCGTGCGGAAGCGGCATGGCTGATGGGTTTGCTGCGCCTCCATGGACTGCCGAACGGCGGCGATGCGGGCGAGGCACACCAATGGTTCGAGCGCGCCCAGGCATCCGGTTCACGGATCGCGGAGGCCGGGCTTGCCTGGTGCGCCATCGACGGCTGCGGACAGCCGCCGTCAAGAACGGAGGCCGAAAGGTGGCTGACGCGCCTCGACGGCAGTTCGCCCGCCTTGGCGCAATACCTTCGATGGCTGATGATCACACGCACCCACGCCGCATCCGAAACCGGTGCGTCGGCCAGCACGTCGACACCGGACAACACCGACCCGGAGGCGCGTGCGCATCTGCTGCGGGCCGCGCGCCAGGGCGACATCAATGCGCTCATCGCGCTGGGCATGAGGGAAGCCGAAGCCGGCCAATTCGCCGAAGCGCGCATGCGTTTTCGACAAGCCGCATCTCGCTCTGCCGCAGCGGCCAGCAACGTGCGCATCATGAACGAGCGCTTGGGAGACACGCCTGCAAGCGCTTCGGCGGGTGGGCCGAGCGGCTCCGGTCCGGCGCCGCCGCGTGTCGAGCCGATGCACGAGGTGTTTGCACAGGCCCAGCGGTTTCACCGAGGCCAGGGGACGCCGGTCAACTTCAGCGAGGCGATACGTCTCTATCGTCTCGCGGCACAGCAGGGCCATGCCGAGGCCCAGCGCATGCTGGCATTGATTTTTTCGCGCGTCACCCCGAACGGTCAGTTGGATGTGAACTGGATGCAGCAACTGGCGTATGTGGATACCACGCGACCGCAATCCAGCTTCGGCTCGCCGGTGGTCACGCCCCAGTTGCAGCAAGAGCCGACGCCTCTGTTCCATCTGCTGCCGGCCGACTGGCGCGATGCGGTGCTGCAGTTCCGTCAGCCCAAGGTTCGCTGATGTGCCGGTTATCCTGAACGGTGTCGTTGGAGCTCGAACCTGAGCTCAGCCGGATCGAGCCCCAAGCCCGCGCAGGCAGGCGAACCGGCGACGGGGGGGGTCGGGCCGGCCGCATCATCCTCGCCAGTCGCTGCGAGTCCCTGCGGGCTTGCGCAATGTCGGACGGAAGACCTCTTCGGCAGAGGGCTCCGACAAGGCCGCCAACGCCTCTGGCTCCGGCAGGACGGCAGGACGTCGCGCCCGCATGAAGAGGCCCAATCCCTGATTGGACCGCTCGAACACCACACCTTCCGCGATCAGCGTGGCCGTCATGCCATGGGCGACATATGAAGCGGCAGAACCACGTTGCCCTCGATCGAGTCGCGCCGATATGGCCTCCCATGCAGCCTGTGCGGCACGGCCGGTGTCCGATTTCGTATAGGTCACCAGCGCCTCGAGCGGCGGTGCCGCCCCCCGTGCCGAATCGACTGCCGGTTGCACCAGCGCATCGATCAGCGCTTGAATCGCGGCAAGACCGTCCCTGGCCTTGCGTTGGTCGAGCAGGCCTTCACGCGCCAGTCGAGCGAGCGCCAGTAGTGTCTCTGTCTGCTGTGCAACGACGTTCGACTTGTTTTCTTCGCTCATACCTACTCCGTAAAAAAGTCCGATGGGGCCAGGGTTCAGGGCGATGGGGAGGGCCGTCGGCGCGGATGTGCAGGCAGGCCGGTCTTCCGTCTTGGACCGGGGGCCCAAACGGAGATCGAGCCCGTGCCGACCTTCCATTGAAGGCAGGCGGACACGATGCCGGCAGCAAGGAGTGGACACGATCGGTCGATCGATACGAACCGTTTCGCAGTGGCCGATCCGGCCAGGCAACCCCACATGTAACAACACGTTCGTACACGCCGTGTTCCTTGAATGTCCGATCGTCGGCGATCGAACCTTGGGGCCATTCGACCCCATTCTTAGCGCCTTTGCCCAAATTGTCCAATTCAGGCAACTAGTACGTTCAGTTACCGCCTGCCGCCTGGCCTCAAGGACGTCCTTGCGAGGGGTACACGGGTGTCAGGTGCCAAGGCTCGGACGCTGCCGTGACGGGAGGCGCTGCATGGGCACCGGAAAAGTTTGCCAGGCCGGTGGGATGCGGCGCAGCGAGCGGAGGCAAGGGCATGTCGATCGCATGGATCAGGCGTCCTTCGTCGTTGTGCTGCACGCGAAGCTGGCGCGACTGTTGCCAGACGAACAGGTCGTGCCGGTGGAGCGCCGCATATTTTGCGATTTCTGCAAGGGTCGCAAAACGCGGTGTCCAGGCTTTTCCTGCACGCATCGGCGATGCTGCATGCCCATCGTATGCCGGGCTTTCGTGATGCGAATGTCCATGCTCGTCGTCCGGCTGACGATGGATGCGATGGCGCATGAGCATGAACAGCGAGGTGACCACGATGGCGCCCAGCACGACCATCGCCAGGACACGGTGCTCGGGAGCCTGGGGGACAAAGTGCCGCCACAGGTGAAGACCGATGAGTAGCCATGCGATTCCCACCAGAGCCGGCCGGACCCAGTGCAACCAGAAGTAGAACAGCGGGTTGCCAAGCGCCCTGTGCTGCTCGCGGAGTTCGCGGTAGCTCAGCAGCGCGAGATCGATGATCAGAGGCGACTCTCCAGGCACAGACCACGGGACATCGCGAAACGCGACCTCTCGTTTGGTGCGGAACCGGCGGTAGCGCGCCGGCTGGCCCGAGGTGTGACTTGCGTTGCTGAGTGTCTGAATACGGGTACGTGCATTAGGCATGGTGAACTCCTCGGTCGGGACTGGTCCAGATGGCGCGCCGGCCTCTGCGGCGCATGACCATGATGGGCAGAGCCACCACGGTGCAAAACATGCTGATCAACCAAAAGGCAATCGGATACCAGACCGTCCAGGCGTAATAACGCAGGAGATCACGGTCGTAGTGGCGGTCGATCACCAGGCTCACCAGAATCTGCAGCAGACAGGTGGCCGCGAGCAGCCCGCCGTGCCAGGCCGGAATGAAAGTGGGCTGGGTCGCCCCGGGCAACCCGAGCAGCACGATCGCCAGCAGCATCAGCACAAACATGACGAAGGCCCACAGCACGCTGGCAAAGTATTCGATGAAGATCGGCCACATGCGCCATTGCCTGGGAGAAGCCACAGCGCCGCTGTAGCGCGTCAGGGTCTGCAGCCCGCCGATCGCCCAGCGCAGGCGTTGCTTGAACAATCCACGCAAGGTTTCCGGCATCAGGATCCAGCACAGCGCTCGCGCTTCGAACTCCACCCGCCAGCCCTTGAGTTGCAGGCGCCAGGTGATGTCGATGTCCTCGGTCAGCGCCTCGGGGTTCCAGCATCCGACTTCCAGCAGCGCCTTGCGCCTGAACATCGCGATCACGCCGGATACGGTAAACAGCCGGCCCCACATCTGCTGCGAGCGCTTGATCAGGCCGATGGTCGAGGAGAACTCGCCCACCTGCATGCGCCCCAGCAACGTGGTGCGATTGCGGATACGAGGGTTGCCGGTGATGGCACCGACGTGCGGCGACTGGCGCATGCGCAGCACCATCCAGGCGACGGCGTCGGAGTCGGTCAGTGCATCGCCGTCGATTCCGAGGATGTACTCGCCACGCGCCAGCAACGCGGCGGTGTTGAGGCCGACCGCCTTGCCCTGGTTGGTTTCGTGGTGCACGGCGCGCAGGCGCGAGTCCTGCCGGCACAGCTCGTCGAGGATCTCCGCAGTGGCATCGGTGCTGCCGTCGTTGACCAGGATGACTTCGAAGTTCGGATAGAAGGTCTGCTGCAGCCGGGAGACCACTTCCCGGATATGCCGTGCCTCGTTGAAACACGGCACCACGATGGAGACCATCGGCCAAGTCTTGTAGGCACTCAGAGGATCGAAATCCAGCGTGTCGGATTTCTCGAAGATCCAGGCATGCACGGCACCGCCGAACATCCATACCCAGGCCATGACAAAGGGGTAGTAGAACGCATACCAGTACAGCGGCTGCAAGACGGAAGCGCTGAATCCGCTCAGGTTGTTGAGGAAGTCCATGGCCTAGCGGGTTTGTTGAATGGATCGGACCGTGCCGCCCAGCCCCGCGAGGGGCCTGGCTGCGGCGGCGGCAGAAAGCGCACGCCCGTTGCGGGGCGCCGCCGGAGCGGCCACGGCCGGCGGCTGCGGCTCGGCGGTCGGTGCACTGCGACCCGGCGCCAGACCCTGGAGGCTGTCGTAGGTGGAGAGCACGCGGCGCAACATGTCCGAGCCCGGCTGATTGGCGAGGAAGTCGTCCGGGTAGTAGGCGAAATGCCGGATGCCCATGCGCTTGAGCAACATGAACTGATGCTCGAGCACGTCGTCGGGGATCGGCCGGTCTGCGTGCCGCCAGTCGCGTGCCTGCAATTCGAAAATCGTCTTCTGTACACCCCCCGGCGTCCTGAGCGCCCGGCGTGCAAGCGCCTGCAGCCAGCCGTCGGCATCCCGCTGCTTTTCCATGTAGGGCATGGCCATCACGGCGACGTAGTTGTAGGCGGCCAATGCGCTTTCGTAATCCTGCGACATCCATTGGGCCGCGGCCTTGTCGAGCAAGGGCGGCGCGTAGAGGTTTCTGGCCGTCAGCAACTCCGGGCGCCAGCGCCTGAGCGTTTGCGCAAGGCTCAGCGTGAAATCGGTCAGGTGCCGGGTCTTGGCCTGTGCCCAGGCCGCGGCCAGAACCGGGTCGCTGCGCAGAGCCTGGATGTCCGCGGGCAGCCCCCAGCCGGCATAGGCCTGCAGGGCTTCCGGGCTCACGTCCTCGTCGTCGCCCAAGGTCGCGTCGTCATGGAACAGGATGCCGTCCGCCTGCGTGTAGCGCCCCAGGTCGTCGTAGATTTCGGTGATCACGCGCCGGGTGTCTTCCGCATACGGAGACAGACGCTGGTAACGGCCGTCCGTGTTCACGTCCGGCAAGGTCTGGACCAGCGTGCGGGCCTGCGCGTGGTCCGCCGGCAGATTGAAGGCCATGACGGGCATCCAGGCATACACACGCGCCGGCGTCCGGGTCTTGATCTGCCAGGCCACGCGCCCGAACAAGTCGGATCGCATGGGCAGGTGCCGATTGGGGAAGTACAGTGCATCGGCCTCGCCATTGCCGTCGGGATCGGCATAGGCTTGCAGGAACACGCTGGACACGCCGACGCTCTTGATCCGTTCGAGCAAGGCCGAGAGATTGGCATCCTGCTGCACGGGATCGCTGTCGTAGACGTAGTCCAGGTCCACGTGCATGGCCCGATGGATGGGACGGATGCCCTCCCCTTCCGGCTGGCTGAGCATCGCGGACTGGTAGTTCGCCGCATTGTTGCTGTACGAGGCCAGAGCACGCCGGACGACGGACAGCGAGGTGCCGGCGTTGTTCGCTCCCGGTGTCAGGGTCATGGTGATCGGCATACCGGCCCGGCCGGCGGCGTCGAGAGCCAGTTGGTTGTAGGCGCCGTAAGGCCACACCATCGTGCGCACCACATGGCCGGTGTGCTGCTCGATGAGCGCGCGACTGTGCCTGAGATCGCCTTCGATGCGCGCGACATACTGCGCATCGGTCTCGTAGGAGCCCGTCGAAGGATCGTACGCGTGGGTGACGGCGGCCGGGATCAGGTTGCCTTGCGGGTTGGCCTGGATGCCGGTGTGCATGGCATGGCTGTGGCTGGCCAGTTCGACCAGGCCGGAATCGGCCATCTCCTTGATTCGCGCCCAGCTCAGAAAGGCATCGCGCGGCTGCAGGGTGTTGCCGAACTCCACCTGCTGCCCGCTCGGGACTTCGAGCCATTGAGTCACCAGCGCCAGCACCGCCGGGTATCCGAACTGCTGCAGGAGCGGGAAGACATGGCTGTAGAAACTGGTGTAGCCGTCGTCGAAGGTCAGCAGCACGGAACGGTCGGGCAAGGGCTGCCCGCCTTGCCGCGACTCCGCAATGCGCTGCAGACTGACCGGGTGGTAGTCGTGCGTCTTCAGCCAGCTCAAGAAATCCAGCAGATCCCGCGCCGAGGTCCGCGTCGCGTCGGCAGGCATCGTGGACGGCGCCTTGAGGTTGTCCACGACGTCGTGCAATGCAATGACACGGAAGGTCTGGCCATCGTTGACGTCGGGCTGCGGCAACTGCTGCGCATGGCCGGGACTCAGAGCGCATGCCAGTGTCGCCAGCCATACCCCCATTGCCGACAGGACTCGACGCCGGAGCGACCCCAGCCTGCCTCGTCCCTGTTCGACGTGTGCAGCGTTTGCCGCAGGTCGACGGTCTGTGTGGAATGAAGAATTTTTCATGGCAACGCCATACTCAGTTTGAAGAACAGACTGAAGTTGCGTTCACTGCGTCCGTCGTAAGGGTGGGTGGAGACGAGGGCGCCGTAGCTGAAGGTCCGGCTCTGCCCCAGGTTCCATTCGTGCCCGTAACTCAGCGCGCCCGCCGGTTTGCTGTCGTAGCCGGACTGCCGGTAGCCGCCGACATCGATCTGCACCAGGTGGTTCATCTGCCGGTCGGCATCTCGCCACTGCAGGATGCGCAAGCTGTTGGCGAGGTTCAGCGAGCTGTCGTGCGACGGATTGAAGTAGGCCGCGTCGTCGGCGCTGTTGTGCCCGAAGCCCAGGTCCAGGCGCGTCGCGAACTGCCAGCGAGGCCGCTGGATCCAGCCCTCCTCCCAACCCAGCAGCCACGAGGTGCGGCGGTTGCTGTCGCTGAACCGTTGGAACTGGCCCGATGCGATGAAGCGGCGAGATTCGTGGACGGTGTAGCTCGCCCCCAGGGCGGCCTCGCGTGCACCGATGTTCGCCTCACGGGCACGCCACGGAATGTCGGTGCTGTTGCTGTCCACCCGTGCCGTGAAGTCCCATTGGTCGCTGGCTCTCAAGTCGAGCCGGCCGGCCCCGCCTGTGCGATACGGGTCGCGGGTGGCCTGGTGGACCTGAGCCTCGCCCCGCCAGCGGTCGACATCCCACACCAGGCCGATGCCCGTCCGGGCCAGCTGTTGCGACGACCCGTCGTCGAGGCTGCTGCGGGTGTAGCTCTGCTCGGCAAACACCCGCCAGGCATCCCGAGCCAGCGCGCTGCTCAGGCGGGCGCGCAGGCGGTAGTCCCGATCGGCGGTGACCGAGTTGCTGCCCGAGTTGCCACCGAAACCCGTTTCGCCCTCGACCTCGAGCTGAGCGGCCCGCGCCACCCGATCGCGCCGCGCTGCGGCCTGGGTTCCATACTCGTCGGGCCAGTCCCTGATCATGCGATCGAGTTGCAGCCGGGCCGGTCCCCATTGATGCAACTCGCGATGGGTATCGGCCAGCGCGCCGATCAGCGCCAGATTGTCGGGCTGGTCGGTGCGAAAGGCCTGCAGGCGTTCCATCGAAGCCTCGGGCCGTTGCCGGGCCCGGCTGGTCTCGGCGGCACCGAGCTGAAACGATGCACTGCGGGGTGCCAGATCGGCAAGCTGCGTGACACGATCGTCCGCACGCGCGACCTGCCCCATGTACAGCCAACTCATGGCCTGCAGATTCAGCAGTTCGCTGTAGTCCGGATTGGCCTGGCCGGCCGCCGGCCCCTGCCGGATGGTGGGCGAGGTGCTGGCCAGAAGCGTGTCGAGAAACGCCTGCGATTGCTCGAAAGCGCCCACATCGACATAGGCATACGTCAGGCTGTAATGCACCGACAGCAGACCCCGGTCCATCCACTGACCCGCAGGACCGAGCGCCGCCTCGTAAAGTGGAATCGCCTTGAGCGGCTGACGAGACTGGCTGTAGCAGTCCCCGACCACCCGGCGTGCGGAGAGCGTCACGTCCCGCAGTGCAGGCGACCAGCTTTCGTAATGGCGCAGCACTCGCCTGCACTGGCCCGACTCCTCCATCGCGATGTACCAGTCGAAAACAAGGGCCTTCTGTACCTCGTACCAGGCCGGTGCCTGGGGACCGCGCAGTCCCTCCTGAAGCGCCGGGCTGGACAGTTGTTCCTCGAGATCGGCGACAACGGGGTCGATCAGTGCCTGACGCTGCGGGCCACGCTGCTCGCTTCGGGTGCTGAGATTCCAGCCCAATTCCTGCCCCGTCGCCTGCTGGCGCAGCCGCGCAAGCTCGAGCAAGCTGTAGCTGCCGGGCTGACTGGCCTCCAGCGCCTGGGCCTGCTGCCACGCCACGGAAGCACCGCCGGTGGTCGCGATCATCAACGAGGTCGTGCGCTGACCATACCGATGCTGCGGCTGCAATTGCAGCAAGGCGCTGTAGGCGCGAAGGGCGGGCGTCGGTTGCTGCCGGGCCTCGGCCAACAGGCCCTCGAGCTCGAGCAGCGCGGCCTGTTCCTGCGCGCCGGGGTCGATCAGATCCGAGCTGAGCCGGTCGAGCGCAGCCTCTGCCCGGTCCGTGTCGCCTTGGTCGTTGAGCCAGATCACTTCCTGAACCCGGGCTTGCCAATCGTCGCGGTCCCTGCGCAGCAACTCCTGCACCGCGTCGCCCTGCTTGTCGATACGCCGAGCCTGCCGCGCCAATCCGATCTGCACATAGAGTGCGTAGTCGTGCAACAGCTCGAGTGAAAGCGTGCTTTGGCTTTCGAGCGCGGCCTCCGGGGCAAAGGCCTGGGCCAGCCACACCAGACGATCGGAGACCAACCTCGAGATGACTGCGCCGGGCAGCGGCTCCGCCAACCAGACATCGACCTGCTCGATGGCGGCGATCGGCTCGAGCGTTCCCAACCTCACGCGTCGCACCAGCTCGTCATGCGATGCCTCGGAATACGGTGCGCTCTGCGCAGGGGTGGGTGGCGCCGTCGGTGCGTCCGAAGACACCGGTCCAAGCCCATCCGGCACGGCCTCGCTCGCGCTGATCTCCACCGTGCGAACCTCGGTCGCATCGGGCTCTGCCGCGGCAGCAGAAGTCGGCGTCGAGCCGGTATCCCCCGTGTTCAATTGCGCCCAGCCCGGCGTGCAGACCAGAACGCATGCCGAGAAGACGGCATAGCAGGCCGGGCGGAACCGTGGCGGGTTTTCACTCCGGCGAGTGGACGGATACGACAAAGGCTTGTGCTGAGGACACACCGCGCCATCAGCGATTTCCGTTGACCGACTTTTTGTACGACTAATCATCTGAGGGGCGAACGTAAGGCGTCATATAGACATAACCTCAGGAACACGCTGAATGGCGGCCCTGAGGAACGGGTGCCTTCAGTACGCCCGACTTTGTAGGGTCACGCAAACGCACACCTGTATCAAAACGCATCAAACATTCATTGGATTCTCACATCCAACCGCGACCTCAAGAATGTATTTCCGCTCACGGCATCCTCGCTTCTTTTGGATGGCAGACCGTAGGATTCAATGAAAAGCGGTCATTGGCGCAGGCATCCGAATTTTCGCCAATTCGAGCAAATTCAAGAGCTTGCCCCGATTCGATGACTCAAGAAAACGTTTTTCACGCATTTTTTCCCGGCCATCGGCCGCGGTCGACACAGCGGCTCATCGCGAAGATGGGGCCGTATTCAAAGGCACAGAGACCACTGGAAAGACAGACCTCAATCACTTCTTCGAAAAACTTCGATACATTTTGAAATGTACTTTGATAAAAATTCGTTACTTCTAGAGTATCAAGTCTAAAAGAAGAATGATCACCTGTTTGTTTCAGGAGTAGTGCTTGCCAAATTCCCCTTTTCGACAGCTGTTCCATCACGCAGTCGATCAAACCAAGGCAAGGCCCCCCCTTTAGACCCACCCGCAAAAAAGGCGTCGACTCAGCGGTTCTTCGGGTATTTTTGGCGACCGAGACATCGGCCTGTGCATCATCGGCTCGGCGGCATCGCGCGGCGCAGGATCGGGACCTCGGCGCAGCCGGGCCGACAGGCGCGTGTTCCCGGTGGCTCACAGCGGGGCTACGGGAAGATGGGGGCGTGGCGGGGTAACGAACGACAGCGGGCGCTCTGCCGGGTGGCTCGGGCCCTGGAGCAGCCCGGCTCGAGGGCGGGAGCGCCCCTGGCGCAGCAAGCCGCAAATTGCCGGCAAGCCAGTGGATCGACAGAACACGGCGCAGCGATACAGGCACGGTGCCCGGCATGCGGTGCTGCGAAACCGAAGCCGGACATCGGGGGGACCGACCCTGGGACGGGAATCGCTACCTGACGGTCCGGTCGAACAAAGCGGTACTTTCCGTGCGTACCCTTTTGATGTCACGTTCTTCGGCGGCGGTCAGCAGCATCAACTGTCCCGTCAACCGGTGTTGATAGAGGTGACGGCTTCTGTAGAGCAACCTCAACCATAACGGCCTGCGGACGCGATACAGGTGAATCGCATCTGATTGTCCAGCACCCAGTTGGACCATGGCGCCCTCTTTTCTTCAAAAATGATTCAACTCAGTTTATGTTTTCACCCTAGCCGTCTCAATACCTAGAAGTAGGTAGTATTTATCCCTTTCTCGAAGGAAAACCCTGAAAACCATCGACTTCAGGCCATGCGCCGGTCGAGCCCAGCCATCCAGGCAGGCCCATGGCCCGGTCATCGGCCAAAGATCAGTCTCAACGTCCACGGCGCTTGGGCTGGCAATGTCTGGCTGGACAGGGTCTGCGATGATTCTCGGGTTTCGACCCCATGGCGGCCTCGGCCATCGGGCGGGAAAGCCGAATCGGTCACCCCCTCCCGATTTTTTCTCGACCTATCGGCGACCTCCAGCCATCGCATGCAGCTCGCTGGATAGCCGTATCTATTGGCACGCTCCGTGACCAGCCAACGAATGCAAATCGGGTTCATGGCAGCTCCTTGGAAAGACGACGATCTTAGATGCACGCCCTTTCATTTCGCGTTTGAAAAGATATTTGTCACAACCCTTGCAAATGCTCAATACCTCATTGTGAGTACCTATACTTCGCGGCGGCTCTCCGAGCCTGGCCATTCGGACGGGGTCAGGCAACGTCAAATAGCGTGCCTTTACCCAAAACAGGCCAAAGCGATCAGGCAAAAAATAGGGTCTCGAGCGCCTTGCAAGATGGCTGGGGTTTTCCCTGTCAGAAAGGGGAGTGCCCCAGATGTGGGGAAACCTCTACCCTTACACTACGTTTTGGAGGACATCCAAACCCGCCAATCAGCGTAAGCTGGAACCATCAGCGATAAACGACAAGCAAAGGAGATCTACCATGTGGATGTACATAATCGGCGGCGTCATCTTGTTCGAGATCCTTGGCGGCCTCTTCTTCTACAGCCTGATTTCCGTCAGTCACAAGGCCGACCAGCAATTGGGCGCCATTCGGCGCAGCCGGATCATGAAGCGCAAGGCCACACGGTTCGTTCGAAAGCATCTTGCCACGCGCAAGCCAATACGCGGCGACGCACCCCAGGTGCCGATGGGCAATACTCACCCATCCTGGTAATTTATCGATCACACGCAGGGCGTTTCGGGGTCGCGGCTCCTGCTCGCAAAATCCGCCCGATCACAGCACCCCGGAGCGAGGATAAACATCCCGTTCTGGGGTGTTTGTTTTGGCGCAGCGAGGTGACCCGGTCAGAGTGGAATGTCGGAGGCATTCACCCCAAGCCCTGCCTCATGTTTTTCGGCTGATGGCTGGCGGAATTTCCGCGCTAATTCATAAGTAATAAAAATAACACGAAACCGAAACATGAACCTGGGTCACCCCGCTCTCCCGAGCCTGACGACAGGCCGTTCAGACGAGGCAAGCGCCCTGTTCACGCAGCCGCTGCTGCAGGCTTCCGACAGCGACGCTGCGCACATCCACGGGCGTTCCGCAGGGCGTCCCCTGCACCGCCAAGGCCGCAGCGAGGCCGCTGGCATGGCCAACCGCCATCGAGATCGTCATGACCCGGATCGCCGCCAGCGCCGCATGGGTGGCCGAGATACCCCGGCCCGCGACCAGCGTGTTGTCCAACGACTCGGGCACGATGCTGCGGTAGGGTATCTGGTAGAAATGGTCGTCTCCCAAAGCCTCGTAGACCAGACCGCTGCCCTGCGCGGCGTGGATGTCGATGGGATAGGCGCCGAGGGCAATGTGATCGTCGAAGTGTTGCGGCGCCAGCAGCTCCGGCGCGGTCAACACGTGATCGCCGGCCACCCGGCGGGTCTCCCGGATGCCGACCTGCGTCGCGAACGCGCGCAGGCGGCCATCGGCGCAGCCCGGCACGTGCTGACGCAGGAACTCGGCTGCGCGCCAGGCCTGCTGTCGGCCTTCCATCTCGGCCTGCCCCAGCGCCAGTGCGTCGGTGGCGTCGAGTGCCAGACGGCTGATGTTGAACCAGCCGTCGTTCGAATCCGGATCCCGGCTGGCATGCAACGCGGCGCGGGCCAGCGCACCCGAGGCATAACCCTGCTGCGACAGGGCCTGCATCTGCGCCAGCGGCATGGCCGAGAACTGCGCGAAATCGATGGGCCCGAAGCGGAACATCATGGTGGCAGGCTGCAGGCTGTCCTGCTCGTCCAGCTCGAGGAAACGGGCGCCGGCGCGATGCAGCGCGTCGATGTCTCCCGAAGTGTCGATGAGCACCCGCGGCTCGATCTGCATCACGCCGCTCTTGGTCAGCACAAACACCGCCTGCACCTGGCGGCCCGCACGGCGCACGTCCAGCATCTGCGCATGCAGCAACGGCTGCACGCCGGCCTCGCGGACCATGTCGTCGAGCACGAGTTTGAGCAATTCGGGGGCGTAGGGCACGCGATCCATGTGATGCCCGGTCGACATCACGAACGACTCGTGAGGGGCCGCGCCGCCATAGGCAGCCAGCCGTGCGACCACTTCGTCGGCCAGGCCGCCGACCACCTTGCGCCCACTGGCCGTGGTCCAGCTGTTGAACTGCGCGACCGCTCCCGCCGTGGCATTGCCACCCAGAAAGCCATACCGCTCGACGAGCAACACCGAAGCCCCTGCACGCGCAGCAGCCACCGCGGCCACCGTGCCTGCCACACCGCCGCCGCATACCAGCACGTCGATGGGGAGGATCTGTTTCACGGCTACCTGGGTGCCGGCACGCAAGGCGTCAGGAGAAGAAGTCAAAGTGGACATGGCGATCGGGAGAAGACAAACGGATCAGGGGCGAGAGTCGGCGAAATCACGGCCGTCAGGCGTCAGGCATTCGCCTGGATGTTGCGGGTCTTGATGACCTCTTGCCAGCGCGCGGTTTCCTGGGCCAGCAGTTCGCGGGTCTGGCCGCGGCCCTGCACATAGGGCGTCACACCGAAGGTCGTGAAGCGCGACTTGACGTGCTCGGAGGCCAGGCACTGCGCCAGCGATTTCTCCAGGCGGCCCAGTTCGGCTTCGGATAGGCCCTTGGGCGCCATCAGCGCGGCCCAGCCACGCACCTCGAGCTCGGGGTGGCCCAGCGCCGACAGAGTGGGCACGTCGGGCAGTTCGGCCACCCGTTGCGGCGACGACACCGCCAACGCACGCAGGCGCTGCGAGCGGATGTGAGGCAGCACGCTCGGCAGATTGAGGAAACCCATCGACACCAGCCCAGACATCAGATCGGGCATCAACGCGCTTTCGCCGCGGTAAGGCACGCTGATCAGCGACACCGAGGTCTGCAGCGCAAACAGCTCGGCCGTCAGGTGGGCCAGCGTGCCGTTGCCGCTGTTGCCCGCGCTCAGTTCGCCGGGCTTGGCCTTGGCCTGCGCGATCAGCTGCTGCAGGCTCGTGATGCTCGACGAGGCCGGCACCACCAGCACCAGCGGCTGCGAAGACACCATGCCGATCGGGTCGAGATCCCGCGCCACATCGTAGTTGTAGGCATTGAGCAGCGGCCCGATCACCATGCTGTTGCTGCCCATCAGCAGCGTATGCTGGTCCTTGGCCTGCACAGCCGCCATCACGCCGATCGAGCCGCCGGCACCTGGCCGGTTGTCGACGATGATGGACTGGCCCAGATCGGGCGACATGACTTCGCCCAGAACACGGGCCGAACCGTCGGCACCGCCACCCGGCGCAAACGGCACGATGATGCGAACCGGCTTGCTGGGCCACGCCTGCGCGGCGTAAGCCGGCAGGCCGCCCAGGCCCGCAGCCCCGGCAAAGCCCGAGGCCAGCAGGCCCAGCGCCCGGCGGCGCGAAATCGAAACGGCAGGCGATGCTGCAGCGGCGTCATGCATGTTGTCTACTCCACGGTCTGTTGTGTTTGTCGTCCGATGATAGGCAGCCTTCCCATGCCTATCCAATACATTGATGGCCGCACCCTATACCTTGACGTTATAGTGAAGACGCCCTGCTTTCGCACGGTCTACGGCAGCCCCATCCCATGAATCTCAGGCAAATCGAAGTCTTCCAGGCCGTCATGCAGACCGGCTCCACCGTCGAGGCGGCCCGGCTGCTGCACGTCTCGCAGCCCGGCATCAGCCGCATGCTGGCCCACATCGAACTGCAGTTGGGCCTGACGCTGTTCGAACGGCGCAAGGGCAAGCTGCTGCCGACGCCGCAGGCCGATGCCCTCTATGCCGAGGTGAGGCAGGTGTACCGGGGGGTGCAGCGCATCGACGACTGCGTGCGCGCGCTCAAGCACGGCGGCCACCAGACCTTGCGTGTGCTCTGCAGCCCCAGCACCGGGCTGGCCCTGGTGCCCGCCGCCCTGGCCGCGCTGAGCCGGCGCCAGCCCGAGGCGCGGTTTCAGATCGAAACCCTGCCCGCCCGGGAAATCGAGACCCGCCTCGTCAACCGCGAAGCCGACCTGGCCATCTCGACCGTGCCCATCGAACACCCGGTGCTGCAGCGCACGCCGCTGGGCCACTGGACACTCGCCTGCATCTTCCCCGCCGGCCACGTGCTGGCCGGCCTCGCGCAGGTCACGGCCACACAATTGCTGCAACACCGCCTCATCACCTTCGGTGCACAGACGCCGCAGGCCCGTTTTGTCGAGCAGTGCAGCCAGGCTGCGGGCCTGCCCGTGCAATCGGCAATCGAGGTCCGTTCGGGTCTCATGGCCTGCGCGCTCGCGGCCCAGGGCGCCGGCGTGGCCGTCGTCGACGACTTCACGGCCCGTGCCTTCAGCCACCAGGGATTGGAGCATCGGCCCATCGACAGCGCACCGCGCCTGCAGGTCGAACTCGTCGTCAACCTGCAGTTCGCCGCCTCGCCGCTGGTGGGTCAATTGGTGGAGGGCGTCAGGCAAGCCCTGCAGCGCTGCGATGCCGGGCCGCCTCAACCGGCATGAGGCGATGAAACCTCAGTTCGCGCCCGCGGCGGGCTTCCGTCGACGAACCGGCCGTGCGCCCAGCGACCTCTCACGCGTCTCACGCGTCTTGCGAGCCTTGCGGATCGGCTCGACGGGAACCAGCCAACTGCGAATCCCGTCGTCCACCCGCTCGGCTTGCGCTTCCCAGCCCTGCTTGCGCAGGAAGTCCACATACTCGGCCAGCACCTGCCGGTAGCCCGTGGCCTCGCCAGCAGACAGGTCCGCCAGGGGCTCGGCCAACGGATCCGCAACCGCATCGATCTGGACCAGCAGCTTGTGCAGCGTCGCCACCCGCTGCTCCTTGCCGCCTGACTCTTCCATGGCGTACATCAGGCTCAGCACCATCGGAATGCTCATCGTGGACGGAACAGACACCGGCATGGGCTCGCATACGGCAACGGATCGATCATGCCGGAGCGCCTCGATCAGGGCCTGGCAGCACCGTTGTTCTGCATCCTCGTCATTGGCCGGTGCGGGCACCAGTTCGCCGATCACCTCCAGCAAGACCGGGGTATCGAACACCGGGTTTTCTGCGGCGGCCCAGCGTAAAGCCGCGACGGTCGTTCGCAGGCGATCCAGTTGCTCTTCGCGTTCGCCGAGCAGGCTGGCGAACACCGATGCGCCCCTCATGGCTGCGGCGTGGAGCGGGTCTTGTTGTTGCTGCATGGTTGGGCTCCTTCCGTTCATGGCGCGGCTGTGTGCGATGGAAGGGGAACGGCATCGAGCACGGGGAGCTTGATGGCGCATGCAGCGGGGGTGGCTTGAACCTTCTGGGCGTCACCGGGCGTCCGGTACATCGTCCAAAAAAGACAGGCGAGCGTTTGCGTACGGGGATTGACGGCGCAGCGGCGTGCGCAGACAGCAGCGAGAGTATCGGCCATGGTCGGCTCCTTGCAGACAGGTTGAAACCTGCCGCCTTCGCGACCCACAGAATGAGGCGAACGGCGGCGCGCCTTGCACAGGGCGACCAAGCCCAGACCTCTTTCGAGATCGAGGCAGTCTAGTGCGATCGGAGCTTCGATACGGGTCAATCAACCCGCAACGAACACCTCTGCAGGATTTCGCGCGGTCTCTTTCGCCTCGGTCGAGCACGCTTTCTGCGTTCACCATCCGATGGCACGGCAAGCAGCGATCCGTGTCCGCGAAAGAGGTCGTCACCTGATCGCCCATGCAGCGAAAGCCCGTTTCCGCAGGGCACGAAAGGGGTTCGACCGGTCAACCATACCCTGCTTTTTTTTCACCACGACAGCGCGCCCGTCACAGCGCTCCCCCTTTTCTGCCCCCTCGATGTAGGGCGAGAACTGAATGTTCGAAGTCCAGTGCCTTGCCCGGATTAGCATGGAATCTCAACAAAGGAGACTAGCCATGCACAAATACGAAATCTTCTACGACTTCAACGGCAGTGCACGCAACGCCGTCGGCGAGCATCCCAACCGCACGGATTCGGCAGCCGAGATCATGCTGTTCAGGCTGGAACACAAGCCGCATCACGATGCGATCAAAGAGATCGAAGCGCATGCTCCCGAGAAGAATGCAGAAGACCAATTGGCCGAGGCGGGATATACAAACGTTCAGGTCAACTGGTTGGATTGAAGCCCACGCCACTTGGCGCCGTCGCGGAGATCTCTGCTTCGCCACCATGCCGACTTCGACGACACGGCGGTTCGCAGCCCTGAGCTCGCCGCCGCTTTCTCTCGCCCGCGCTTGTGAACATCGACGAAGCAGCCCATGCTCGTCGCATGCCGAACGACTGCAGAGGCATCCCGACAGGCCTCTCGCCCCCAGCCGAGTTTGAACGAAAACTCAGGGGTATCCATACAGTAGGAAACGGGTATCGTGCAGCGCCTGCCGTGCTCGTCTTGCTCGCTCCAGGCCCACCGGCAACCGCCATCCCCCGCGTCAGCGATTTCAGACACCGCCGCACATTTCCATGCGGCAGACGACTACGCGGCCCATCGACTTCAAATGTTACAAATGAGGTATTCCAACAACAAAGACAGGAGTTAGATGTTCGATTCATATGATCGCTCCAGCCCGCAATACCTCAAATACAAAAATGCGACCATGGTCCTCATCGGACGCTGGCTCAATGGCATACCTGCTCCGCAGGGTGTACGGATCTACCTGGCACCCGATACCGACAGCGGCGCGATGACCTTCCTCGAAGAACATACGGCGGAATGGCTGGATTGGTCCGACGCCGTCAAAAAAACCGAGCGGCGCGCACGTCATCTCATCGACGAGTTTCCCACGTCATCCCATCCGATCGGCGCCGGAAAAACGCGGGCACCGCGTGCCGCGGGGTTTGATTGTTTCTCTGACTGGGCATAGGCTCGGGTGTTCCGGCTCCTGCCGTGCGGGTCATTCCGGCTCTCGAGGCGGGCTGCTCGCAGGTTCCGGATCGGTCTCGCCAGCCAGGTCGAAGACGAGAAACAAGCCCTCGATGCGGCCCGTGACCTCGTGTGAGGACTCGACGAAGTAGACCTCGTTTTCCTTTTCGGCCGTGAACATGAACTCGGCAAAGTACCGCACCCTGACCTTCCTGCCGATGACTTTGACCCACTGGATCTGCAGATGCTGCAGCACGGCCTTGTTGTAGCCGGTGGATACGTTCAGCAGTGCGCGCAGCGGGCCTCGCAGTTCGCCCTTCTGATTCTTGAAAGACCGCTGAAGCAGCGCCTTGAGTTCCATTTCGTTTTCGAGACCTGCAACGGTGATGGGAAAACGGATTTCATTGTTTTGCATAAATTTTGAAACAGGCGCTGCAGCAGACGACGCTCAATGCCAACGGCCTATGGGCTTCAAAGGCGCCAAGGCGTCACCGAGCACCCGACCCACCGACGGACAGTCCCCTGCCCGACAGGACACTCTTCCAGCCAGTGGCTATCGTTGAAGGGGTGCCCGCCCGCCGCCGAAACGCGTGGCACGCGCTCGGCTCACGGGTTCCCGGCCGCAACCGAACACGGTGTCGCCGTAGCGGCCTTGCCTCACGGCAACCGGCCACCCGATCGGGATTTGTTTCATGACTCGCCTTGTTGTCTGGATTTGAGAATCTATGAGATACGAGTCATAAATCTAAGCCCAAAAGTAACTATTTTTACCTACAAATTGTGAAGTCTTGCTTCAGCGAAGGGATCTCCTGAAGCCTTCCGGTCATTGACGACGGAAATCCGCCGGTGCATCGCAGGCGGCGCAGCCCGTCGCGCAACGGCGAGGCCGGCGTGGGCGAGATGAACCCCGGTTCGAGGATCGGTGCCGAGGCGATGGGCAGGAGCCTGGCATCGACCCGAGTAATACTTGACTGCGTGTAGGACAAATCTCACAATTCCGCACTCCAAGGAGATGGGAATGGTGTCTTTCAAACTTCGCCACACTCGCGGCGACGAGTACACGCGTGTCGCCCGCCCGCTATGGGCCAAGCTGTTCTTCGGCAATCGCCGGCTTTTCAAGTCCCTGCTGACAGGCGCTCTGATCCTGGTGCCGTCGCTCGAGATCGAACAGGCCGAGGCCAACGATCGGCAGGCCCGGGCCAGCCAGTTCGAGATCAAGGAACGGAGCTGAGCCGCGTCCCTCGTGACGCGCTCACCCCCGGAACAGGCTGTCGTTGACGACAGGGGTGATCACTTGCTCGGACGCGAGAGTCATCTGGCGTATTTCTTGGCCCCAGCGACGCACGCGACCGCGGCCAGCGTGACCCAGAGCATCGTCCAACTCACTGTTTCGTGCAGCAGGACGGCAGCCCAGCCCAGGCCCATGAAAGGTTGAAGCAACTGCAGTTGCCCCACGGCGGCAATTCCGCCTTGCGCCAGGCCGCGATACCAGAAGACAAAGCCGATCAGCATGCTGAAGATCGACACATAACCGAACCCGATCCAGGCCCGAGTGCCCACGGACTCGAACGATGCAGGCATCGAGAGCCAAGCGATGGGCAGCATGGCGGGCAAGGAAAGCACCAGAGCCCAGCTGATCACTTGCCATCCGCCCAGCTTGCGCGATAGCCGCGCGCCTTCGGCATAGCCCAGACCACACACGACGATCGCGCCCAACATCAAGAGGTCGCCCTGCAGCGATGCCTCGAGCCCACCCAGGGCAGCGTAACCGGCGACGAACGCCGCGCCGGCGACCGAGAACACCCAGAAAGGCAGGCGAGGACGTTCGCCTCCGCGCAGGACGGCAAATACGGCGGTGCTCAGGGGAAGCAGGCCCAGGAAGACGATGGAATGCGCCGATGAAACATGCTGCAAGGCCAGTGCGGTCAACAGAGGAAAGCCGACCACCACGCCCACGGCGGTGAGCGCAAGCGACGGCGAATCGGCGAGCGAAGGGCGCGGCTGACGCAACAGGAGCAGAAACGCCAGACCCAGCAAGGCCGCAAGGGTTGCCCGGGCCGAAGTGAGGAACATCGGGTTCAGATCGGCGACTGCGACACGGGTGGCCGGCAGCGAGCCGGCAAAGATGGCGACGCCGATGAAGCCGTTCAACCAGCCGTTCGTCTTGTCTTGCACGGGAGTCTCCTTGATACGAGACTCGAGTACAGCGCGGCAGCGCCGGCGCGTCCAGACACAATCCAGTACACCTTTACGATACTGTTATGCATACAAAACCAATACAGTGGGCAGAAGCATGACACGAACCGGGACGCTCATCGAGCAGGTCATGGCCAAGATACGGGCCAGGATCGCATCGCGAACCGACCTGCCTGGCGCACGCCTGCCATCGGTAAGGGCTCAAGCACAGGCTCTGAAGCTATCCGTGTCCACGATCGTGGAGGCCTACGAGCGGCTTGCAGCCGAGGGCGTCATCACTTCGCGCCCCGGCGCCGGTTTCTACGTCGCGGGCTCTGTGGCCCCGCTGGCCTTGACGGAAATCGGCCCCAGGCTGGATCGAGAAGTCGATCCACTCTGGGTATCTCGCCAGTCGTTGGAAAGCCATCGGTCGGTACTCAAACCCGGCTGCGGCTGGCTGCCCACCTCTTGGCTGTACGAGGATGGCATACGCCGTGCATTGCGTGCGCAGGCCCGCGCCGAATCGCTGGAGCTGACCGATTACGCCACGCCACTCGGGCACCCCGGGTTACGTCAGCTGCTGACACGACGGATGGCCGTGACCGGAATCGACGCGTCACCCGAACAAATCGTGCTCACCGAATCCGGTACGCACGCCATCGACCTGATTTGCCGGTTCCTGCTGAAACCAGGCGACAAGGTCCTGGTCGACGATCCCTGTTACTTCAACTTTCACGCCTTGTTGAAGGCACATCAGGTTCATGCGATCGGCGTGCCGTACACGCCGAACGGACCCGACCTTCAGAAATTCGAATCGGCCCTGCGCGAACATGCACCGCGGCTGTACATCACGAACTCCGGCATCCACAACCCGACCGGCGCAACCCTTTCCTCGCTGGTGGCCCATCGGCTGCTGAAACTGGTGGACCCGTCGGAGCTCGTCATTGTCGAGGACGACATCTTTGCCGATTTCGAAAACAGCCCTGCCCCACGACTTGCCGCTTTCGACGGACTGACGCGGGTGATTCACATCGGCAGTTTCTCCAAGTCGGTCTCCGCATCGGTGAGATGCGGCTACATCGCGGCCAAACCGGAATGGATCGAAGGCCTGTCCGATCTGAAAATCGCAACCACCTTTGGCGGAGGCCGGCTGGCAGCCGAAATCGTCTTGAGAACGCTGACCGACAGCGGTTACCGCAAACACATGGAATCGGTTCGTCTTCGATTGTCGGAACAGATGGACAGGACGGCCGCACGGCTCGAGAAATTGGACATCACGCCGTGGCTCGTGCCCAATGCCGGGATGTTTCTGTGGTGCAGGCTGCCGAAAGGCATCGATGCCGCAGGGGTTGCGAGGGCCTGTCTGAAAGACGGTGTCGTCGTTGCGCCGGGCAATGCATTCAGCCTATCCCTGAGCGCTGGCGACTTCATGCGCTTCAACGTCGCGCAGTCGGCCGATGAACGCGTGTTCAAAGTACTCGGCCGCGCGCTCTCCCCATCGGCCCCGGCCAAGAGCCAGCCAAGACCCGCACCTGCCGGGAAAGCCGGCTAAGCGAGCGCAGCCAGATTGGTGTGATGGGCGATGACCTTGGCCGCCAGGACGTAGGCGTCCTCGGCCCAGTCGCCTTGCAGACCGAATTCATTCCCATCGAAGACATAGGTCGGAATCCTGTCGGGAAAGATGCGAACTTCCCAGTCCTTTTGCAGTGATGCTGACCGCGCAGACCGGTATGCCGAGCCTCCAGAACCAGCAAGCCGATGAGCCGGTGGTCGTCGGACCCCCAACGAAATCGCAGGTAGGACTCGCCGATCGCGGTCCTCACATGCAACTCGTCGTCGCTGGTGGCGGTCACTTCGGTCGCGAGTGTCAGCATGGGATCGAGCAGCTTCTCCTGCAAATGCCCAAGGATGTATTCCTTGCGTCGTTTGACGCTGAAAAGAACCGATGGGTCCAGGTTTGCGAGAAAGGCACCTTGGCCTCCCGCGTCAAACGAATATCTGATGGCGCTGTCTATTGGCATTCCCCCCCCCCCTCCTCTACGCAGTCATGCGCTGCGTTCGCATGATGCCATTTTTCACAAAACCGGCCACTCATTTTTTCATCGATCGATGATGGCTTTTTGCGGAGCACGCTGAAGTGGCCTGAGGGACCTCGCCTGCCTGCGCCCACGGCCCGGTCTTGACCCTTGCCCCAGGCCGCGCAGGGGCTCGACCGCTGTACGCCATCGGGGCCTCA
Organism: Comamonas sp. BIGb0124; assembly: GCF_003752175.1. GTDB lineage: Bacteria > Pseudomonadota > Gammaproteobacteria > Burkholderiales > Burkholderiaceae_C > Comamonas_F. The sequence continues at coordinate 778,009 of NZ_RJVF01000008.1, forward strand.
CGCAAGCGCGAGCTGGATCTCGGCAGTGCCCGGGCCTGTCGCCGAGGCGCACCGGTAATCCCCCTGACTGTCGGTGCCGGCAGCCGGTCGGGTACCATCTGCGCCATGAGCGATGACCCCACACTTCCGGCTTACACGGGGAAGCACTTGACCTTCCTCATCTCTATCGAATCAGACGGCAAGAAACGCCGCCGTCGGCGGGCTGCGCTCGTCCTGGTCGCCGCAGCCTCGATCGGTATTGCGGCAACGCTGTGGGCGGCTGCTCATTAGCGCCTCCTTCCATCGGCCGCCCGTACCGATCGCAGGAAGGTCTCGGCAGGTTCAGGCGCGTTCGGTGTCAGCGGCGGCCTAAGGGCTCTCGTACGCGCTGTCGGCACGGCGAGTCTTGGACCGGAACAAGTGGAAAACCGGCCCCGTCAGGGCTGTCGACATCACGGCCAGGGTCACCAGAGCGGCATACGCATGCGTCGAGATCAGTTGCTGATCGAGAAGGATGGTTGCGGCCACGATCTCCATCAAGCCCTTGCACTGAAGCAGCGACCCGACCGCCAGCGTGTCTCGCAAGGATTCGAACTTGGCAGGCGGGTACAGAAGTACGGCGACCAGCTTGGAGGCGAAAGACAGACCAAGCAGGCCGATGGACGCCACCAGAGCCGTGCTGCTCAACGCATTGCCATCGATCCGCAACCCGCTGTGGCCAAAGAACAGAGGCGCAAGGCCGAGCAGCGCAAACATGCCGAGCCGTTCGACGGGAATGCGGCGTACCCACGCCGGGGGTATGACAGCACCGGCGAAATAAGCACCCAGCAATGCATGCAGGCCCAGTTGCGCACTGGACCATGCGCCGACAGCCAGATACGCCGGCAACAGCAGCCAGATCACGCGCGCAGGTGGGGTCGGCAGACGCTTCGCCGCAAACCCAAGACCCAGCAATGCCGCCAGCGCAACGAGCGCCAGTGCGGCCGTGCCATCGAGTGAACCCGCCGCCACGCCGCCGTTGGCGACAAAGATCAAAGCGGCCAGCCCGATCCAGAGAACGGCGTCGTCGATCACGGCAACACTCAGCGCGACCTTGCCCAGCGATCGGTGAGCGGGGCCGAGCTCTCTGACCACGCCGACAAGAACCGGAAGAGCACTCACCGCCACGCACAGCCCGATGGCCATCGCCCCCAACCATCCATGGCCCTTGGGCGATAGCCACTCGGGCATCTCTTGCAGGAAGTACTGCGCCGCCATCGTGCCCACCGCAAAGGGCAATGCCAGTGCCACGCCTGCGCTGAGCAGCAGTCGCCCGACCGAAGGATTCAGATCTTCGGCGACCTTGCCTGAAGCATCCTCGGGGCTGTGCCTCATTTCCAGGCCTGCAGAGAAAGCAAGGATGAGGACACCGACAAAACCGACCGTGCTTCCGATCTCGGAGGGAACGCCCAACGAAGCGGGCAGTATGTCTGCCCAGGCCAGCCCGAGCCCGATGAGGATCGGTAGAACGGCAAGCGGAATCGAACGGCTGACCATACGCCAAAGTATCCAGGGAAGCAGGACAAACAACAGCGCGTCGGCACCAGCGACCAGCAATGGGTGCATCGATCTCTCCTACGACTGCAGAGCGCCCATTCTATGCTGCAATGCAACATATCATCGAATGATGAAAAATGATTAATTTTTAGAAGCAAATAAACACCGAATGCACGCATGGGCCGCAGGCCATCCGTCTCTCCTTGCAGGCCGAGTGCGGACTCGTCCAGCGTCATGTCCACGCCGTGATGCCATCGGTCATGCTGCGCAGACCATGGCTGAAAACGCGGGCAGCATCAAATCCAGTCCCGACGATGCGGCTCATCCATCGGTCGACCGGCGGTACAGCACAAAACGTCAGCAGGCAGGAGATGTCGGCGCCCCACCCTCGCCGGTGAACGCCGGCGCGATGCCGAGTCGCATGGCCCAAGCTCAGGATGGCTTGTCGAAGCCGACTTTGGCGTGCAGATCCCGTGCATGGAGGATCGGTGGGCGGAAGATCGACTCACACGAATCCCTGACTTCGACCCAATGCGTGCCCTGCCCATGGATTTCGCATGCCGCATGGGCCATCGCATCCAGATTGGCACGTGCGGATGCCGTACTCTCCATCCAACGCGTGACATGCAGGGAGTGACCTCGAACATCTGAACGGCCTTCGATAGACCAACGAATGCGGATTTGCTTCATGGCGGCCACCTCAAAGATCGGATGGTATGCCGATTGTCTGGACCTGTATATGCGGCCTGGAGGACGCGAGCAGCGCTCGAAGGCCCCTAGCGCCTGAATAGATGGCGGGTGGTCAAGGCGATATCCGTGACGCTCGGGTTCGGGGACGCGGTACCCGGCGACTTGCGCCTCTCGATCCAATGGCTGCCCGCACCGTGGATCTCGCAGGCGACCTCGACCATGAACTCCAGATTCTCTTGCGACCGCTTGGTTCGATCCATCCACCTTCCCGAATACACGGGAACGCCGTACTCGTTCTTGCGTCCCGGTGTGGACCAGTGAATTCGGATCTGTGACATGACGCCTCCAAAAAATTCATCTTAGGAGGACGACTCAAGAATTCACGCTCGGAATGAGAACTGTCACAACCTTTGCAAATGGTTCGTACCTTGATCAGGGTACTCAGACGGCTCATCGGCCGTACGAGCGGAAGTCAGACAAACAATCCGCGGCGGCTTGAACGCTCCTCGAGCCAATGCGAGCGGGCGCCATAGTTCTGGTTGGCGACTTCGATGATGCGCGCGAGCTCTGCACGGGCGATGGCGTCGTCCGGTTCCCAGGCGCTGGCCGAGATCGTGTTCCCAGCAGCGTCCTTGCGCAGCAAGACGGACCACGCCATTCGAATTTCCATCATTTTTTGTTTCCCTTGAACATGGCTCACGGAGTCGCGGGCGACGAGCACTGCCCATAGCGTAAGCCGTTGCGCGGTCAATGATGAGGTCCATGTACCGCAGTTTTCAAGATAGGGAGATTGGCCTACGCGACGGACTTGGCTCGTTCAGGCCGGGCATGCACGGGGGTGCGTCTGTGGCGTGCCGAAGTGAAAAAATAGGTACGGGATACACCGCTTTGCAAGGCTTCGAGCAGGGCTCATGCTTCATTTATGAATGCTGCTTGCCATTGCCAGACCTAACGAGGGTGAAAATCGAAAATGCCGAGGATCAGACTTGCATGGGGCACGGGCTACGGAGCCGAGACCCTCCAAAGACAGGGGAAGTGGATCCCTGACACGGACAGGAACAGACGAATTCTCGCGGCGTCGATCGAGGCGTTCCACCGCGAGAACAAGGCCTCGATGACGTTCTACTGGATCGAGTGCGATCCGCCACGGGCAAAAAGTGCTTCACCGATTGCGGAGAGCGACAACCACAGCCCGCTTCCATGGTGGCAGGATGCGACTTTGTTTTCCGGCCGACTCGCGGTCTGAACAGGCCCTATTAATTCCTAAGTATCATTTTTTGGGCCGTTGACCATCTGTAGGACTGATCCGACACTATTCGCCTTCAGGAGATTGACATGGTGTCGTTCAAACTGCAGCAAATGGATGGTGAAGAGTACGCACGCGTCGCCCGCCCTCTTTGGGCCAAGCTGCTTTTCAGCCGCAGGCGTATGTACAAGAGCCTTTCCACGGGCCAACTGCACTTGGTGCGCCCAGGCGCCATCCATGAGTCGCAGTTGCGCGCACGACAGTCCCGCGCCAGCCAATTCGCACTCAGAGCTGCGAACTGATCATCGCTTGATCGGCATCGCCCTGCCGCCTCCGCACTTCGGCAATTGACAGTCGGGACACCTCGTCCCCCTTGCCCGCAGCTGTGCGATGTTGCCTACACATCCTTCAAGCAGGGCAGCCGCGCCTGGCGCACGGCCCGTGCAGCGCATGGGCGAGTTTGTGCGCCAAGTACTCCGACTCCAGCACCTTGATCTGGCTGGCCACTTCTCCATGAGCCGTATCCACCAACGCCCCCATTAGCGCATCCTGGATCGCGCCTTCGAGGCTGCCGCCTGTTATTGCCGTGTTTATCAGAGACCGGCCTCCGGCATTGCTCAGGTTGAGCGTGAGCTTGTCGCTCACAGCTTTCGCTGCCCTGCAGATTCTTGATGCTGTCGAGCTCCCTGATCTTGTTCAGCGCTCCCACCGTCAACTCTGCCTCGATCAAATTACTATATAGATTTTGAATATTCTGTTCAGATTGTTCAGCAGCCTGCTGACCACCTTGCCCGCTCTGTAGTCCACATAGCTCAACGCCGCATCATCGCCTACTCGGTCAGCGCTTGCCTCAGCATCGGCTCGCAGTTGCGATCAATTAGTTGGCGCTTGACTGGATGGGCCCAAAACTATGCTGTCTACAGACATGGGGCCGGAAGCCCATACATCCTCAGCACTCCCTTCTGGCCATACCCATTTCGCCCAGTTATCAATTAGCCATTTAACATCCAGAAAAACCCCTTCACACTGCGCTTCCGAAGGAAATGCAACATAGCAATTTATACCGGCCTTATGCCCTGTTATGGTAATTAGCGCCGGATTCAACGAACCCTCCGGAGAACTGCACACCATCATGACAACCTCATCCTCAAACGGATAGCCCGCGTGGAATTTAATCAAAGATCCTCTGCGAAGGGATCTTCTCTCAAAATCTATCAATTTAACCCACATCATTTTATCCTCAGGTCGTGACCACCTGATTTATCAATACAATCCTCAATAGCGCGAAGATCGTACATCCAAAACTCTCCCTCACGCCTACCTGTCTTTGGATTGACCCGCTCAAATCGTCCGTTTTGTGTATCGAGAGCGTATAGCTCCCCATCCACGGCGGATTCATAAACATCTCGACCACTTATTTTTGACAGAAAACTATCTTTCTGCATCCCGTGAATGCTTGCAGCTTCTACGGCCGCTTGTTTAATTACGGCCACCCACTGCGGGCTTCAGGGACGTGAGCAAGACCGATGGGATCCCACAGCTGGTACAAAACTTCGCCTACGGCACGGTATAGTACAAGTTTTGGTGGGCTATCTTTACTCATTCGGGTGTCTGCTTTTGGCCCCTCGGTCATGTCTTGGGAAGCGCTCACAGCGGTCGCCGACTGCAGACAATATGCTGTTGTCAACATGTTAATGACCGCGCGGATTATTTTGGTATGCGCTTCATCAGCAAGAGATGCTTTTCATTTAGCTTGCACAATCCGGCATCCAAAAGATAGCGCTTAATTTGTTCGAATTGCTGAATGGAGTTGAAGTATAGTTCGGTGCCCAGGCTGGGATGCCAGCCCAATCGCAGGCGGAACTTTGAAGGTATATGAGGCTGTACTCCCTCAACTTTCCACTCGGTGATCTCATAATCATAGGAAATTTGAATCGTCGAACTGGACATGGGGTGCGGAAAAATTTCTTCTCTTATCAACTGAGAAAGGCATGCTTCCGCTTGATTCTTCGTGATGCCATTGCTTCGTCGTCTGTCGATCTCACTTCCAATCAGCTTCTCATAGACAGAGAGTTTTCCTTCATCATCAGTCCAGCTAGATAGCCAGATCAATGGCTCAGAATTTTCCTGACCCGCGCGCACGAGGAAGTCCTGCCAACGCTTTTGTGCCGTTTGTAGATTCATTCGGCTGAGTCGATGGCCCCACACTGACGACTTAGGAGGCATATATCTGTACATGATTAGCTGGGCTCCAATCCAATCGGGCTGATGAAAATAGATGCTTGTCCAATAAAAATGGTAATTCCAATGGTTGTCCCCTAAGACAGCGCTCGAAGGAGGCGGCGAGTACGGCCTCGGATTATCTCTTGTGTATCCGCGACCGCCTTTGACCCCATCGTAGCCGTTGGACGCCGACATGAAGCGCGTATCGCGGCCGCTCGATGTACGCCGTGTGAAGCATAGTCTAACCATTGAGCGGGCGGCGCTTGACCTGCCCCGTGTAGGCATACCAATCATTGAAGATGAGATCCAGGGGTCTGCAGGTTAACTGATCCTGCGTCGGTAGTTAGTGGGTCGGGCTTATGGTGTTAGCGCCGATGTAAAACTGACCCACAGCGCCGAAGTAAAAGTGACCCACTGGCGCCGGGCATCTCGGGACAGTTCCACAAGACGACCAAGCCCTTCGCTCCGATATCTGGGTGTCCTCCAGCATCATGGCAATGGCCTTGCGCTTGTCCTGCGGGGCTAGCGCTTTACGCCGAAGACGACTTTGAGCGCTTCCAGGTCAAGATGAGCCTCGGCCAACAACTTCTTGAGCCGGGCGTTCTCGACTTCCAAATTCTTCAGACGGCGGGCTTCATCGGCCTCCATCCCACCGTACTTCGAGCGCCACTTGTAAAACGTGGGTTCGCTGAACCCGCCTTGGCGGCAGACCTCCTTGACTGCCAGGCCTGACTCGGCCTGCTTCAAGAATTCGATGATCTGCTGTTCCGTGAATCGACTCTTCCTCATATCCGTCACTCCAGCTCTGACGGACCTCACTTCCATTCAAATGGTATGGCTGTCAGGGGGCAGGTCATGACAGCAAACTCCATCCGTCACAAGTTGGGCAAAAAAGTGCTGCCTCTCTGATAGATTTGCGGAACACTGTTCCGCAAAAAGCGAGCGAGCAAAGAAAAAAGGCCCGTCGCTCACGCGAAAGGCCTTTGATCTTATTGAATTTTCGTGGTGGGACGTGCGCGACTCGAACGCGCGACCTACGGATTAAAAGTCCGCTGCTCTACCAACTGAGCTAACGTCCCAACCTCTGAATACAGTGCAGACACTGCATACAGCGAAGACTTAGATTATAGCGTCATTTTTTGAGCCTTTCGGCTCAAGGCATCCAAAATCCAACCGGCGGCGGTCATCCCGAAGGTGGCGGTGACGGCGACCGACGAGCCATAGCCGCTGCAGTTGAGGCTGCCGTCGCCCTCCCCGTCCACGGCGCACGAGGCGTCGGGCGGTGCGACGGCTTCGCGGCTGAAGACACAAGTCACGCCGATGCGCCCTTGGCGCGGAGCCGCATGCTCGCGCCGCAAGCGATAGCGCAACTGGGCGAGCAGCGGATCGTGAGTGGTTTCAGAAAGATCCAGGATATCGACGGCATGCGCCAGCCGTTTGCCGCCGGCTGCACCGATGGAGATGAAGAGTCGTTTGTGGCGCCGTGCCCAGGCGGCCATGGCGACTTTGGTGCGCACCTGATCGCATGCGTCGACGACGGCATCGACCGGCACGGGCAACAACTGCGGCCAGTTGTCGGGACTCGCGAAGTCGTCGACCAGGGTCAGCCGGCACTCGGGGTTGATGTGGCGTATGCGATCGGCCATGGCCTCGATCTTGGCCTGGCCCACCGTCGTGTCGAGCGCGTGGAGCTGCCGGTTGATGTTGGACTCGGCCACATGGTCCATGTCGACCAGCGTGATGGCACCCACGCCGCTGCGGGCCAGGGCCTCGGCGGTCCACGAGCCCACGCCGCCGATGCCGATCACGGCCACCGATGCGGCACGCAGACGCGCCGCGCCTTCAACGCCATACAGGCGCTCGAGCCCGCCAAAGCGGCGGGACAGATCGGGAGTCGGCTCGGATGTCATGCAGAAAGGAATAAAGGCCCGGGGGCAGAATGTCGGGGCAGAAAAGACAAAGCCCGATTGAGCGGATCAACCGGGCTCCGTTCCCAGAGCGCCGCTGGATGCCAACGACGCCGGGTGCAGGCGAGTTTACTTCAAGCGTGCCAGGCGTTCCCGGCCGGCCTTTTCAGCCTCGGTTCCAGGGTAGGTGCGCGAAAGCTCTTCCAGCGAAGCCCGGGCACCCTTGGTGTCCTTGAGTTCGATCTGGCAGTTGGCGATCGACAGCAGCGCATCCGCAGCGCGGCCGTGCTGGGGAGCCAGCGTCAGCTGCTTGCGGAAGTTGCTGATGGCTTCCTGGTAGTTCTTGGTGGCGTACTGCGCGTTGCCCAGCCAGAACAGCGCCGAAGGCAGGTAGCCGCTGCGCGGGTTCTGCTGCACGAAGTCCGTCAAGGCGGATTGCGCCGCATTGAAATCACCCGAGCGGAAAGTCGCAAAAGCCGATTCGTAGTCACGCTGCTCGGCCGGGGTGGCCGAGAACTGCTGGCCATCGAGGTTGATGGGCGCAGGCTCGAACTGCTTGATGCGGTCGTTCCATTCCTTCTGAGCACGCTGCAGATCGGTCACGCCGCGCTGGGCCTGCTCGTTCTGGCCGCGGACGTTGGCCACATCGCCCCGAACCTGATCGATCTGGCTTTGCAGATCGAGCAGGCTGCGGCGCAGGTTGGTGTTGTCCTGGCGCAGCTGCGTGACCTGGTCGCGCAGCTCGAGAATGGCCTTGCGGGCCTCGTCGTCGCCAAAAAGGGCATGTGCCTGCAGGACTGTGAAACAGCCTGCAGTCAACACGGCGGTGCGGATGTAACGTCCTGCAGTCACGATGCTCATAGATGGATTACTTGTAGTTCAGTTCGACGCGACGATTCTGCGCGTAGGCCGACTCGTCGGCACCTTGCACGGCGGGCTTTTCCTTGCCGAAGCTCACGGCTTCGAGCTGGCCGTCGGACACGCCCAGTTGGGTCAGCGCACGGCGGACGGCTTCTGCACGCTTCTGGCCGAGGGCCAGGTTGTATTCGCGGCCACCGCGGTCATCGGTGTGGCCTTCGAGCGAAACCTGGCGGCCACGGTTGGCGTTCAGGAAACGGGCATGGGCTTCGAGGATGGGCTGGGCTTCGGCGCGGATGGTGAAGCTGTCGAAGTCGAAGAAGATGGTGGTGGCCACATTGGCGGGACCGCGACCGCGGCCTTGCGAGGCACCCAGGTCGACGGACTGCACATTGCTGGCACCTTGTTGGCCGGCACCGGCGCCGCTACCGGCTCCCATACCTGCACCGGCAGCGTTTTCGTCGAGCTTGGTGCTCGAACCGCAGGCGGCCAGAACGAGGGCCAGACTGATCACGGACAGACGTTTAATCATTTTGCGAATACTCCTGTTGAAAAAATCAAATCAATCACTTGTCAAAAAAACTTTGGTCATGATCCCGTGGTCGGTCTCCCCCGCTGTTCATTTGCGCACAGGGCGCAGACGAATCCCCCGGTCATGCCCCCCAATTCATGTAAGGCCCCCAGGCGGGTTCGCGGATCTCGCCACTCTGGCCCGCCAGGCGGGTCTTGATGCGACCGTCGAGCGTCGTCGTCATCAGCGACTCGCGACCCTGGCGGGTCGCGTAGACCAGCAGTTTGCCGTTCGGGGCAAAACTCGGGCTCTCATCGCCGTTGCTTTCGGTGATGGGCGTGACGGTACCACTCTGCAAATCCTGCACATGTAGGCGAAAACCGCCACCTACCCGGGAGATGAACGCCATCGACCGGCCATCGGCGCTGATCGTCGGCGAAATGTTGTAGCTTCCGTTGAAGGTGATGCGCTGGGCCGCACCGCCGCCGGCACCCATGCGGTAGATCTGCGGCGAGCCGCCGCGATCGCTCACGAAGTAGATGCCCTGGCCATCGGGCGAGTAGACGGGCTCGGTGTCGATGCTCGACGACTGGGTCAGGCGGCGGGGCTCTCCACCCTGCGCGGCAAGCACGTACAGTTGCGAGCCGCCGTCGCGGCTGAGCGTGACGGCGATGCTGTTGCCGTCGGGCGACCAGGCCGGCGCGCTGTTGGAGCCACGGAAGTTGGCCAGCAGCCGGCGCTGGCCGGTCGCCACGTTGTGCACGTAGACCACGGGCTTGCGCGATTCGAACGACACGTACGCCAGTTGCCGGCCATCCGGCGACCAGTCGGGAGAAATGATGGGTTCGGGGCTGGCCAGGGCGACCTTGGCGTTTTCGCCATCGGAGTCGGCGACCCACAGGCTGTAGCGCTGGCCGGCACGCGTGACATAGGCCAGGCGCGTGGCGAACACGCCTTTTTCACCGGTGATCTTTTCGTAGATGTAGTCGGCGGCCCGGTGAGCGGCCAGGCGCAGATCGGCGGCGCTGATGGAGTAGCTCTGGCCACCCATGTCTTGCGCGCGGATCACGTCCCAAAGCCGGAATCGCACGTCGAAACGGCCACCGGGCAAAGCCGTGACGCTGCCGGTGACGAGGTTGTCGGCACCGCGCTGGCGCCACGGGGCCAGGTCGGGACGCGAGTTCTCGTCGAGCTGCTGGCCGGCGGCGTTCACGCCCCGGAACAGGCCGCTGCGTTCGAGGTCGGCCTGGATGATGGCGGCGATTTTCTGGGTGCTGGTGTCTTCGCCGCGGAAGGGGGCGACCGCGATGGGCATCTGGGTCATGCCGACGCCGGTGACCTCGACACGGAACTGCGCCAATGCCGGCAAAGCGGGTGCAGCCAACAGGCCGGAAACGACGGTGCGGCGCGACGTCACACCGGCTTGGAGAAATTTGTTCTGATGCATATTTGGGGGTCAGTCGTTAACAACTCAAACTCGGGCTGGTCCGTCCTATGCTCGCGCAGCATCGCCTGTGGTCCACAAAGCGCGCACGCAATCGCAGAGTTCAGTTCTAGGATGCAAAGACTACCACGGTCAAATTGTTGTTTGGCGGCAACGTGGAGACATCCACATCGCATCGCAACATCCAACACCCCGCATCCTGTGCGGTCTTTTGATCATGGCGTGAGCCATTTTCTGTTCCGAATTTTTGAGTTTGGTTCCTGATCAACCCGTCGCCGCACGCGAAAGAATGTCTCTTCTTCCTTATCGATCAAGCACTTGTCCAAAAAGTGCCTGTCTGCAGCGATTTACATCAGCACGATATCGTACTGCTCCTGGCTCATGGCTGTCTCGCTCTGTAGAGAAATAGGCTTACCGATGAAGTCCGACAGGCTTGCGAGATGTTGGCTTTCCTCGTCGAGGAAAAGTTCGATGACCTTGGGTGCACCGATGACACGGAACTCGCGTGGATTGAACTGGCGTGCCTCGCGCAGGATCTCGCGCAGGATGTCGTAGGTCACGCTGCGCGGTGTCTTGACATGCCCGCGCCCTTCGCAGACCGGGCAGGTCTCGGTCAGCATGTGAGCCAGCGAATCGCGTGTCCGTTTGCGGGTCATCTCGACCAACCCCAAAGCCGAGAATCCGCCGGCCATGGTCTTCACCCGGTCGTGCGCGAGCTCCTTGCCCAGTTCGGCCAGCACCGCCGTGCGATGGTCGTCGCGCACCATGTCGATGAAGTCGATGATGATGATGCCGCCCAGGTTGCGCATGCGCAGCTGGCGCGCGATGGCATGCGCGGCTTCGAGATTGGTCTTGAAGACGGTGTCGTCGAAATTGCGTGCACCGACGTAGCCGCCGGTGTTGACGTCGACAGTGGTGAGGGCCTCGGTCTGGTCGATGATGAGGTAGCCGCCGGATTTGAGATCCACGCGCCGTCCCAGCGCACGCGCGATCTCCTCGTCCACACGATACAGATCGAAGATGGGCCTCTCGCCCTTGTAGTGCTGAAGCCTGGAAACGGCCTTGGGCGTGAACTCCTCGCCGAACACCTTGAGCAGCTCGTACTGTTCGCGCGAGTCGATGCGGATGGTCTGCGTTTCCTCGCCCGACAGGTCGCGCAGCACCCGCTGCAGCAGGCTCAGGTCCTGGTGCACCAGCGAGCCCGCAGGCCGGCTGAGCGCGGCCGCACGGATGCGCTGCCAGGCCTTGCGCAGATAGCGCATGTCCTCGCCGAGCTCTTCGTCGCTGGAATCTTCGGCGTTGGTGCGCAGGATGAAGCCGCCGGTGCTGCCCTGCCCTGCGGACTGGCCCGGTGCGACATGCTCGGCCGCCAGCGCCTGCAGGCGGCGGCGCAACTCGTCGCGCTGCGCCTGCGGGATCTTCTGCGACACGCCGATGTGGTCGTCCTGCGGCAGAAAGACCAGCAGGCGGCCGGCCAGGCTGATCTGGGTGGAAAGACGGGCGCCCTTGGTACCGATGGGTTCCTTGATGACCTGGACCAGCAGCGACTGGCCTTCGAACACTTGCTTCTCGATCGGCAGCGAGGGCGAGGCCTGGCCGGTGTTCTGGTGATGGCGAACCAGTCCCATGTGCACGCCGTCGGGCTGGCGTTGCCAGACATCGCCCACATGCAGGAATGCCGCACGCTCGAGGCCGATGTCGATGAAGGCCGACTGCATGCCGGGCAGCACACGCACCACTTTGCCGAGGTAGATGTTGCCGACCAGTCCCCGCTCGAGCGTGCGCTCGACATGGATTTCCTGGACCGCGCCGTTTTCGACGATGGCCACGCGGGTTTCCTGGGGAGACCAGTTGATGAGGATGTCCTGCTGCATGCTGGGTATGGGATCGGGGAAGGTCGGGCGATCATGCCACGAGTCGGTCCCGGCGATCGGCCCGGATGGCGTCGGCCCCGCGACGCGGCAGGATCAGAGGACGAACCCGATCTGCCGCAAGAGGCCCGCGGTCTCGAAGACAGGCAGGCCCATGATGCCGGTGTAGCTGCCGCTGATGTGGGCGATGTGGGCAGCGGCCCGGCCCTGGATGGCGTAGGCGCCTGCCTTGCCCATGGGCTCGCCGCTGGCCACATAGGCCTGGATCTGCGCGGGGCTCATCGCGGCAAAGGTCACGTCTGAAACCGACAACGCCTGGAGCGCAGGCGCCGCGCCGCCCGGCGCCACCGACACGGCGGTGAGCACCTGATGGCGCTGCCCCGCCATCGCGGAAAGCATGCGGACCGCGTCGTCGACGTCGGCAGGTTTGCCATGGATCGTGCCGTCCAGCGCCACGGTGGTGTCCGAGCAAAGAACCGGTGCGACGGGCAGTCCGCGCCGCGCCAGCCGCGCCACGGCGGCCTCGAGCTTGAGCCCGGTCACCCGGCGCACATAGGCTTCGGGGGGTTCTCCCGGCAGAACGGTTTCCAGCGCCTCGGCATCTTCGCTCTCGTCGGGCAGCAGCAAGCGGTGTGCGATGCCCATCTGCTCGAGCAGTTGGCGGCGGCGCGGGCTCTGGGAGGCAAGGTAGATGAATTCGGCTGGCATGGGGTCGGGAGTCGTTGGGTGAGACCCGCTACGGGTCGGCAGGCGGCGCTCAGGCCTCGAGGCCGAACTTGTGGCGAATCACGGTGCAGGTGCCCCACAGCACACGCGAGAGCTCGTTGCCCGCGCGGTAAGCCACCACGCTGAAGCGGCGGTACCAGGGCAGCCGGCGCTGGGCCGAGACCGAGATGGTGGACGGCAGCGTGCCCGACTCGTCCGGCAGACACAGCGCCGGCGTGACCATGCGGTACTTGATGCCGTAGCGCCAGGCCCGGTCGAACGCATGGTCGTAGGGCAAGTCCATCGGCAGCAGTTGCTCGCGATAGATGGCGGCGGCCCGGCGGTTGATGAGATAGGCGTTGGAGCCCGAGTACTTGGTCAGCGGCACGCACAGGGCATGGCCGTCGGGCAGGCTGGACAAGGCGACCGGACGCCCCGAGTGATAACCCGAGAGCTTGGCGAGGTCCCAGCGTGTAGGCGCATCCATCAGCCCCTTCAGCACGGCGCCGGGATCGCTGGAAAACATGGCGTCGTCCTCCAGGATCAGCGCGTAGTCGTGGCTGGAGGCCAGGAACTGGTCGAAAGCCCGGATGTGCGAGAGATAACAGCCGACTTCGGCCGGGTTGATGTCCTTGCCGTGCAGGCGGCGATAGCCCTGCACCGAGACGTCGGGATGACGGTCGAGATCGAGCGCGCGGCCGTCGACGGCGGGCACACGCACCCAGGGCATGCCGTAGCCTTCCAGCCATGTGGACATGGCCTGCAGCCGCTCGGGCGACCGGTCCATGTTGATGATGTAGGCGCAGTAGTTGTGGTGCACGATGGTGTTCAGGGTGCTGGTGCGCGCCTCGCGCGGCGGCCGGCGCTGCGCCGGGCCGCGCTCACTCGCGGTGGTAGGGATGGCCGGCATTGACCGACCAGGCGCGGTAGAGCTGCTCGACCAGCAGCACACGCACCATGGCATGGGGCAGCGTCAGGTCGGAGAGCCGGATGCGCTCGTGGGCAGCCGCCTTGAAGGCCGGGTCGAGCCCGTCGGGACCGCCGATGACCAGGGCGACATCGTCCCCGCCGAGCTGCCAGTCCTTGAGCTTGCCGGCGAGTGCCACGGTCGTCAGTGGGGTCCCCCGCTCGTCGAGCACGACGATGCGAGGATGTTTGCCTGCGCCGGACTGGATCGCCGCCTCGATGCGCTCGCGCTCGGCGGCGTAAAGCGTCTCGACGGTCTTGGAGCCTCTCGGCTCGGTCTTGACGGCGCGCAGCTCGACCTTGAGTTCGGATGGAAAACGCTTGGCGTAGTCATCCCAGGCCGTCTGTGCCCAATCGGGCACCCGCTGGCCCACGGCCACGATCAGCAGTTTCATGGGCCGGGCGAGATCAGGAGGCCTTGGCCTTGACGGGCGCCTTGAGCGCCGGCTTCTTGGCAGGTGCTTTCAGTGCCGGCTTGGGGGCTGCGACCTTCTTGACCGGAGCCTTCAGGGCGGGCTTGGGAGCGGCTGCAACCTTCTTGGCGGGCGCCTTCTTGGCCGGTGCGGCCTTGGCTGCGGGCGTCTTGGCGGCGGCCTTCGGGGCTGCAGTCTTTGCGGCGGTTTTCTTGACCGTGCCGACCGCGGTCTTGGCTGCGGCCTTCTTGGCGACCGGGGCCTTCACCTCGGGTGCAGCCTCGGCCGCACTCTTCTTGGCGGCAGTCTTCTTGGGGGCGGCCTTGGCAGCCGTCTTGGCAGGCGCCTTGGCCGCTGTCTTCGCCGCAGTCTTGCGGGCCGGCTTGGTTTCCTCGCTGGCCGAGGCGGCCTTCACGGCTGCCTTCTTGGCCGCGGCCTTCGGTGCTGCGGCTTCCTTGGCTGCCGTGGCGGGCTTGAGGCGCACGGGCTTGTCGCCCCAGATTTCCTCGAGGCGGTAGTACTCGCGGATGGAGGGCTGCATGATGTGTGCAACAGCGGCGCCGCAATCGACGATGATCCACTCGCCGTTGTCTTCGCCCTCGATGCGGGGCTTGCCGAAGCCGGCTTCACGCACGGCATCGCGCACGCTGGCGGCCAAGGCCTTGGTCTGGCGGTTGGACGTTCCAGAGGCCACGATGACGCGCTCGAACAACGGCGACAGGTGCTCGGTGTTGAACACCACGATGTTCTGGGCTTTGACGTCCTCCAGGCCATCGATGATGGCGCGCTGGAGTTTCAGGACGTCTTTTTTGACTGCCGTTTCGGAAGTGGTCATGCAGAGAGTATCAGTTCAAGAATTGAGGGAACTATAGCGCGGGCCGCAGGATTCGACCATGGGGCCCGGCCTGTCCGGCTGAGCCGGGCAAAAAAAGTCAGTGAAGGATCGGAGTCTAGGCGGGAGCCGGCGGTGCGTCAGATCCAATCGCGCCGCGGCAGGAAATCGGTCAGCAGCGCCGCCTCGGGGCTGCCCGGCTCGGCCTGCCAGTCGTAGGCCCAGCGTGCCTGGGGCGGCATCGACAGCAGGATGGATTCTGTACGCCCGCCCGACTGCAGGCCAAAATGCGTGCCGCGGTCCCACACCAGGTTGAACTCGACGTAGCGGCCCCGGCGGTAGAGCTGGAAATCGCGTTCGCGCGGTCCGTGAGGCTGGGCGGCACGCCGCTCGACGATGGCCTGGTAGGCCGGCATGAAGGCCTCGCCCACCGATTGCATCATGGCCAGGCTGCGGGCCTGTCCAAGTTCGCTGAAATCGTCGAAGAAGATGCCGCCGACACCCCGCTGCTCCTGGCGATGGCGCAGATAGAAATACGCGTCGCACCAGCGCTTGAAGCGTGGGTACTTGTCTTCGCCGTAGGGCGCCAGCGCCGCCGCACAGGCCTGGTGGAAAGCCACGGCATCTTCCTCGAAGCCGTAGATGGGCGTCAGGTCCATGCCCCCGCCGAACCAGCACACCGCCTCGCCCTGCGCCGGGTGAGCGGCGATCATGCGCACGTTCATGTGCACGATGGGCACGTACGGATTGCGCGGGTGGAAGACCAGCGATACCCCCATGGCTTCGAACGGCGCACCCGCCAGTTGCGGGCGATGCTCGGTGGCCGAGGGCGGCAGTTGCGAACCTCGCACGTGCGAAAACCCGCAGCCGGCGCGCTCGAACAATTGCCCGCCCTCGAGGATGCAGGTCAGGCCCTCGCCCTGCAGGCGTTCGCCAGGGGGCTTGGACCAGGCATCCTGCACCATGCGCACGCCGGAGTCGCCCAGGCGGTCTTCGAGCGCCTGCACCTGCGCGACGATGCGCTGCTGCAGGCCGCGCAGGTAACCGGCCACGCCCGCGACATCGGCAGGCCCGGGCAGGGCCTGGGAACCGGTATCGAGGGCAGCGGGGCCGGAGGCCTTCGGATGGAGATCGGACACGCGTTTCAGGGCTTCGGAGGCCAGGGGATTCGTTTCGGCAAAACGGCTCAATGGTGCGGCTTGATGGCGCGCCAGCCGATGTCGCGGCGGAACTGCATGCCGTCGAAGCCGATGGTCGAGGCCGCTTCGTAGGCACGGTGCTGGGCCTGCTTGATGGACTCGCCCAAGGCCGTCACGCAAAGCACGCGGCCGCCGCTGGTCAGGAGCTGGCCGTCCTTGAGCGTGGTGCCGGCATGGAAGACGACCACATCGTCCTGCGGTGCGACCGGCAGGCCGTGAACGACGTCGCCCTTGCGCGGACTGTCGGGATAGCCCTGGCTGGCCAGGATCACGGTCAGCGCGGCACGCCTGTCCCATTCGAGCTCGACATCGGGGCCGAGTGCGCCCTTGGCCGCGTGCTGCAGCAGGGGCAGCAGATCGGATTTCAGGCGCAGCATGATGACCTGGGTTTCCGGGTCGCCCATGCGGGCGTTGAACTCGACCACGCGCGGCTCGCCGGCGGCGTCGATCATCAGGCCCACGTACAGGAATCCGGCGTAGGGCCGGCCTTCGCTGGCCATGCCGGCCAGCGTGGGGCGCACGACACGGCTGAGCACCTTGGCGCGCACGTCGGGCGAGACGATGGGCGCGGGAGCATAAGAGCCCATGCCGCCCGTATTCGGGCCGTTGTCGCCGTCGAGCAGACGCTTGTGATCCTGCGCGGTGGACAGGGTGACGAAGTCCTTGCCGTCGCTCACGACAAAGAAGCTGGCTTCCTCGCCCTGCATGAATTCTTCGATGACGACACGCGAGCCGGCGGCGCCGAAGCGGTCGCCCTCGAGCATGCTGTCGACGGCGGCGTGGGCTTCCTCGAGCGTCATGGCGACCACCACGCCCTTGCCGGCGGCCAGGCCGTCGGCCTTGATCACGATCGGCGCACCCTGCGCATCGATGTACGCATGGGCTTCCTGGGCATCCGAGAAGGTCGCGTAGGCTGCCGTCGGGATCTTGTGGCGCTGCATGAAGCCCTTGGCGAAGTCCTTGGACCACTCCAGCTCGGCCGCTTCCTTGGTGGGACCGAAGATGGGCAGGCCACGGCTCTTGAAGACGTTGACCACGCCGCCGGCCAGGGCCGCATCCGGTCCGACCACGGTGAGCGTCACGCCTTCGCGCTGTGCGAAGTCGGCCAGTTCGTTGAAATCGGTCAGGGGCAGGTTTTCCAGATTGGCGTCGAGCTCGGTGCCGCCATTGCCCGGGGCGACCCAGACATGCTTGACGCCGGGCGACTGCGCCAGCTTCCAGGCCAACGCGTGTTCGCGTCCACCACTTCCGATCACTAAAACTTTCATGCGATTACTCTTGGTTTGCATCCGGGGACCTCTCCCCCGGCATGCTGGGACAGCCTGCGCACGGCGGACTGTCGGGGCATCGATCCATCAAGGAACGGGGGCCGATTGGTTACTGGGTATCGAGCTCGGCGTTGTGGAAGACGTCCTGCGTATCGTCCAGGTCTTCCAGCGCGTCGAGCAATTTCTGCATTTTCTCGGCATCCTCGCCCGTCAGGGTGATGCTGTTGTCGGCACGCATCGTGACTTCGGCGACTTCGGCCTTGAAACCGGCCGCTTCGAGGGCGTTCTTGAGCGCTTCGAAGTCGACCGCGGCGCTCAGCACTTCGATGGAGCCGTCCTCGCCGGTGATGACGTCTTCCGCACCGGCTTCGAGGGCGGCTTCCATGAGCGCTTCCTCGTCCGAGCCGGGCGCAAAGAAGAATTGTCCCACGTGTTTGAACTGGAAGGACACGGAGCCTTCCGTTCCCAGGTTGCCGCCGTGCTTGGAGAAGGCATGGCGCACCTCGGCCACCGTGCGCACACGGTTGTCGGTCATGGTGTCGACAATGACGGCCGCGCCGCCGATGCCGTAGCCTTCGTAGCGGATTTCCTCGTAGGTCACGCCTTCGAGATTGCCGGTGGCCTTGTCGACGTTGCGCTTGATGTTGTCCGCCGGCATGTTGGCGGCCTTGGCCTTGTCGATGGCCAGGCGCAGGCGCGGATTGGCCGTGATGTCGCCGCCGCCGGTGCGGGCGGCCACCATGATTTCACGGATCAGGCGGGTCCAGATCTTGCCGCGTTTCTCGTCCTGGCGGCCCTTGCGATGCTGAATGTTGGCCCATTTACTGTGTCCAGCCATGGGGAATCCTTCGTTACTGATTTAATCTAGGGGCCGAATTTTACTTGTCCGGGCGCATGACCCGGTCGAGCCGCTCAACTAAACCTTGCGAGCACCCCATGGCCACACCGTTCCTGATCGCTAGAAACGCGAATTTCGAGTGCCTGATGCTGCCTGCCCTGGCCAACCGGCACGGCTTGATCACCGGCGCCACG
The DNA here is from genome assembly GCF_003752175.1 of Comamonas sp. BIGb0124. Classification (GTDB taxonomy): domain Bacteria; phylum Pseudomonadota; class Gammaproteobacteria; order Burkholderiales; family Burkholderiaceae_C; genus Comamonas_F. Next base: position 796,689 of record NZ_RJVF01000008.1, read on the forward strand.
GGCACCGGCAAGACCGTGACGCTGCAGACGCTGGCCGAGGGCTTTTCCCGGCTGGGCGTGCCGGTGTTCATGGCCGACGTGAAGGGCGACCTCTCGGGCTTGAGCCAGGCCGGGACGATCGGCGCCAAGCTGGCGGCGACGCTGGCCGAGCGCGGCATCGAACCGCCCGAGCCGACGGCCTGCCCGACGACCTTCTGGGACGTCTACGGCACACAGGGGCATCCGGTGCGGGCCACGATCTCCGACCTCGGGCCGCTGCTGCTCGGTCGCATGCTCGGGCTCAACGAGACACAGGCCGGCGTGCTCAACCTGGTCTTCAAGATCGCCGACGACAACGGCCTGCTGCTGCTCGACCTGAAGGATCTGCGGTCCATGCTGCAGCACGTGGGCGACAACGCCAAGCAGTACACGACCACCTACGGCAACATCAGCGCGGCCAGCGTCGGCGCGATTCAGCGCGGCCTGCTTCAGTTGGAAACACAGGGCGGTGCACAGTTCTTCGGCGAACCGATGCTCGACATCGACGATCTGATGCAGACCGACGGCAACGGCCTGGGCATGGTCAACATCCTGGCGGCCAGCCAGTTGATGAATGCCCCACGCCTGTACGCGACGTTTCTGCTGTGGCTGCTCTCCGAGCTGTTCGAGACCCTGCCCGAGATCGGGGACCCGGACAAGCCGCGCCTGGTGTTTTTCTTCGACGAAGCGCATCTGCTGTTCAACGACGCGCCCAAGGCCCTGCTCGAACGCATCGAACTGGTGGTACGGCTGGTGCGCTCCAAGGGCGTGGGGGTGTATTTCGTGACCCAGAACCCCATGGACATCCCCGACAGCGTGCTCGCGCAGTTGGGCAACCGTGTGCAGCATGCGCTGCGCGCCTTCACGCCACGCGACCAGAAAGCCGTGAAAGCCACGGCGCAGACCATGCGGCCGCAGCCCGGCCTGGACATCGAGGCGGCGATCACCGAGCTGGCCGTCGGCGAAGCCCTGGTCAGCCTGCTCGACGAAAAAGGCCGTCCGGGCATCACGCAGCGGGCCTTCGTGGTCCCGCCGGGCAGCCTGATCGGCCCCGTCACGCCGGCCCAGCGCCAGGCGGCGATCGCGCAATCGATCGTGGCGGGCGTCTACGAAAAAGCCGTGGACCGTGAATCCGCCTACGAGATCCTGCTGCAGCGGAACCAGGCCACCACACACGGTACCGGCCAGCAACCGGACGGCGCGGCATCGCCCGATGCGCGCCCGCAGGCCGACAGCGCCCTCAACGACTTCTTGTTCGGCAGCACCGGACCGCGTGGCGGCCGCCGCGACGGCCTGGTCCAGTCGGTGGTGAAATCGACCGCTCGCACCATGGGCACCACGCTGGGCCGGCAGATTCTGCGCGGGGTGCTGGGCAGCCTGCTCGGGGGCAAACGCTGAGCGGTGGGCCGATAGAATCACGCAAGCCTGTCCCGCCCTCCGGCGGCGATCCGGAAAGCCCTGCCCCCTCCCGCCCATTGCCTTCAGTGAGTTCCACACCTCTCCCCCCTCTCGTCTGCCTGGCCGGCCCCACCGCTTCGGGCAAGACCGCAGCGGCCCTGGCCCTGGCCGCCGCCCTGCAGGCACGCGGCCATGCACTGGAGCTGATCAGCGTGGATTCGGCCCTGGTCTACCAGGGCATGGATATCGGCACCGCCAAGCCCAGCGCCGCCGAGCGTGCGGCGGTGATCCACCACCTCATCGACATCCGCGACCCGTTGCAGGCCTACAGCGCCGCCGAGTTCGTGGCCGATACCCAGGCGCTGGCGCAGACCATCCGCGGGCGCGGTGCCGTGCCCTTGCTGGTGGGCGGCACCATGCTGTACTTCAAGGCCCTTTTCGACGGCATCGACGACATGCCGGCAGCCGATGCGGCCGTGCGCGCCCAGCTCGATGCACGCGCCCGGATGCAGGGCTGGCCTGCGCTGCACGCCGAGCTGGCCCGGGTCGACCCGGTCACGGCGGCACGCCTGGCGCCGCAGGACAGCCAGCGCATCCAGCGGGCGCTCGAGGTCTGGACTGTTTCCGGCCGGCCTCTGTCGTCTTTTCACGGCCGCGCGGCCGCCCCTGCCGATGCCCGGCAGGCGCCTGCGCATCGCCTGTTCTCGCTGGAGCCGGATGACAGGGCGTGGCTGCACGCCCGCATTGCCCAGCGTTTCGATGCGATGCTTGCAGACGGCCTGGTCGCCGAGGTCGAGGGGCTGCGCGCCCGTGGCGACCTCGATCCCGACCTGCCCAGCATGCGTTGCGTGGGCTACCGGCAGGCCTGGGAGATGCTGGATGGTGTCTACCCGCCCGCCGAACTGCGCGAGCGCGGTGTCGCGGCCACTCGGCAACTGGCCAAACGCCAGATCACCTGGCTGCGCAGCATGCCGCAGCGCCAGATCGTCGCCTGCGATGCCCCCAATGCCTTGCAGACGGCTTGCACGGCCATCCTGCCGGTGCTGCTGGCCCAGGCCGACGGAAAGCCGGCCGCATGAAAGCAGCCGCAACGCTGCCGCCCGCGCTGTCCGTGCAGGGCCTGGGCAAGGCATACGGCGAGCGCGCGGTGTTCCACGATCTGTCGTTCACACTCGAATCCGGTGAGGTCATGGCGATTCTCGGACCGTCGGGTTCGGGCAAATCCACGCTGCTCAACTGCGTGGCGGGCCTCGACAGTTGGGATGCCGGCCGCGTCCTGCTGGCAGGAAACGATCTGGGCGAGCTCTCGGACGATGGCCGTGCCCTGCTGCGGCGGCGTACGCTGGGTTTCGTGTTCCAGGCCTTCCACATCCTGCCGCACCTGAACGTGGCGCAGAACGTGGCCCTGCCCCTGCTGCTGCTGGGCCATGGCCCCGACCCCGCCCGACCGGGCTGGACGGGCGACAGCCGGGTCCTGGCGATGCTCGGTGCACTGGGCCTGGACGGCTTGGAGGCCCGCATGCCCTCGCAGCTCTCGGGCGGACAGTTGCAACGCGTGGCGATCGCCCGCGCGCTCATCCACCGCCCGCCGCTGCTGCTGGCCGACGAGCCCACCGGCAATCTCGACACCCGCACGGCGACCCGCACCATGGATCTGCTGCTCGAACAAGCCGCCCGGCACGGCAGCGCCGTGCTGCTGGTCACCCATGCCGAAAGCCTGGCCGAGCGTGCCACGCGCGTGCTGCGCATGGATTGATCCGCCTGCAGCACCCAAGTGGACGACCCGGGCTGGCAGACCTTGTCCATCTGTTTGCACAGCGAACCCCAGACTTGATAGGATGCGCGGGTGCTGGCTGCTCCTGAAATAGCGGCAGCACCTGGCGCCCGAAACGATACCTTGCCGCCGAGCGACGGACGCGGTCACGGCCGATCCGTCACGGCACCTCTTTAGCCGCCGTTCCCGAGGAATACCGATGAACGTCCATGTCTTTTACGAAGCCCTGCAAAATGCGCTCGGGCACAACCTGCTGCAGATCCTGGGAGGATTGCTGGTTCTGGTGGTCGGCTGGCTGCTGGCCGTGCTCGCCCGCGCCGGCGTGCACCGGCTGCTGAGCCTGCTGCGGGTCAACTCACGCGTGAGCGAAAGCGCCGCGTCGCCCGTCGATCTGGAATCGCCCATCGCCTCCGGCGTGTTCTGGCTGGTCCTGCTGGTCACCCTGGTGGCGGTGCTCAACGCACTCAACCTGTCGTATGTCTCGGCGCCCTTTGCCGATTTGCTGGCCGGCATCACCGGTTATCTGCCCAATCTGCTGGCCGGCATGGTGCTGATCGTGGTGACCTGGCTGGTCGCAACGTTTCTGCGTGCCCTGGTCAAGCGGCTGCTGGCAGCCACGACGCTCGATGAACGCCTGTCGGCCGAAGCCGGCATGCGCCCCATGAGCCAGACGGCCGGAGACGTGCTGTTCTGGCTGGTCATCCTGTTTTTCCTGCCGGCGATCCTGTCGGCGTTCTCGCTCTACGGCGTGCTCGAACCCGTTCGCGGCATGCTCAGCAAGGTGCTGGACATGGTGCCGAATGTCTTCGCCGCCGCCGTGGTCGGCCTGGTGGGCTGGCTCGTGGCGCGCGTGCTGCGTGGCCTGGTCACCAACCTGCTCAGCGCCGCGGGCGCCGACACCATCAACGAACGCGTGGGCCTGGACCCGGCGATCAAGCTCTCGCGCCTGCTGGGCACCATCGTGTTCATCCTGGTGTTCGTGCCCTCGCTGATCGCCGCGCTCGACGCCCTGCGCATCGAGGCCATCTCGGAGCCCGCAGCCAACATGCTGGCCCAGATTCTGGATGCGGTGCCCGCCATCGTCGCCGCAGCCGTGATCCTGCTGCTGACGTGGTACGTGGCCAAGTTCGCCGGCGAGCTCGTGGCCCGGCTGCTCGAGAGCGCAGGCTTCGACAGCCTGCCGGCCAAGCTCGGTGTGGCGCATGCGCTGTCGGGCAACACCAGTCCTTCGCGACTGGCCAGTTTCCTGGTCAAGTTCTTTGCCATGCTGTTCGCCAGCGTGGAAGCGGCATCGCAACTGGGCTTCTACCAAGTCAGCGACGTGGTGGCGACCTTCATCAGCTTCGGCGGCGACGTGCTGCTGGGCGGCGCGATCCTGGTGGTGGGCTTCTGGCTTTCGGGCGTCACCTACCGCGCCATCGTCAAAGCCAGCCCCGACCGCAGCACGCTGATCGCCAACGTGGCACGTTTTGCCATCATCGGCCTGGTCGTGGCCATGGGCCTGCGTGCCATGGGCATTGCCAACGAGATCGTCCAGTTGGCCTTCGGTCTCACGCTGGGTGCGGTCACGGTGGCCGTCGCGCTGGCCTTCGGTCTGGGCGGCCGTGAAGCCGCGGGCCGCCTGGCCAATCGCTGGGTCTCGCGCCTCGAGCGCAATGCCGACGAGGCACATGCCATGGATGCCGGCAGCCATGCCGCGTCCACCACGACGGCCGTGGTGCCGTCCGTGGAAGCCGGTACCGCCATCCCCCTGCCGCCGAGCGACGACGGCTCGCCCCGCTGAGGCGCCCCGTGCCGCTCGCCCGCCCGGGCCCAGCGCCCGGACAGGCCGGCCGCTGCGCCAGCCCCCTCCCCGCCCTGCTGCGCAGCTATTCATGGCTGGCGGCATGGCAGCATCCGTGGCGCTACGCGGCGGCCCTGATGGCCGTCATGCTCGGCGTCGCCCTGGCCTATGCGGTGCAGTTGATCAATGCTTCGGCCCTGGACGAGTTCGCCAGCGCCGTCCGCTCGGTCAACGGACAGCCCGATCTGTCCGTGCAATCGATGCGCGGCACGTTCGACGACCGGGTCTACACCGATCTGGCGACGGTCGCGGGCGTCGACGAGGCGAGCCCCGTCATCGAAGGCACGGTCGCAGCCCGAGGGCCCGATGGCACGCTCGTGCCGTTGCGCATCGTGGGTGTGGATGCCTTGCGCGTGGCGGCCGTTGCCGGCAACCTCATGCCCCGGCTGGCCGAGGGCCGCGACCGGCTGGATCTGTTCGCCCCCCGCACCCTCTTCCTCAACCCCGCCGCCACGGCCGTCTGGCCCAAGGGTCCCCTGACGGCCCTGGTCGATGCCCAGCGGCCGATCGTGCTCGAAAGGGCCGGCGACGTGGCCGCGCAAGGCCCGCCCCTGGCCGTCATGGACATCGGCGCGGCGCAGGATCTGCTGGGCCAGCCCGGGCGGCTCAGTCGCATCGACCTGAAACTGGTTTCCGGACTGACCCCCGAGCTCTTTTCACAGCGCTGGCCTGCACCGACCGGCACGCTGCTGAGCCAGCCCGGCGACACCAATCTGCGGGTCAGCAACATGTCGCGTGCCTACCGGGTCAACCTCACCGTGCTGGCGCTGGTGGCCCTTTTCACAGGCACTTTTCTGGTCTATTCGGTACTGGCCCTGTCGGTGGCGCGCCGCAGCCAGCAACTGGCCTTGCTGGCCGTGCTGGGCCTGACCCGCGGCGAGCGTCTGAAACTGGTGCTGGCGGAATCGGCGGTGCTGGGCGTGGTCGGCAGCGCGCTCGGGCTGCTGCTGGGCTCGGCACTGGCCGCGTTGGCGCTGACCTGGCTGGGAGGCGATCTGGGTGGAGGTTACTTCCAGGTCGTGGGTGGCGCCTTGCAATGGCCCTGGGACCACACGACAGCCCTGGTCTTCGGCACCCTGGGCACAGGGGCGGCAATGGCGGGGGGCTGGTGGCCGGCGCGGGCGGCCGGTGCGCTGCCCCCTGCGCAGGCGCTCAAGGGCCTGGGCGGCGGGACGACCGGTCAGGCCGACCTCCCCTGGGCAGCGCTCGCAGCCCTTGCGGCAGCCGGTGCGATGAGCGCGCTGCCGCCCATCGCGGGCATGGCGCTGGGTGCTTATGCGGCCATCGCGGCCTTGCTGGTCGGAGGCATCGGCCTATTGCCCTGGTTGATCCGGGTGCTCAACGACCGCCTTGCGCCCGCGCTCGAACGCTGGCTTCTGCCCCTGCTGGCGGTCGAGCGGGCCCGCCATGCGCGTGAAACGGCGGCCGTTGCCGTCAGCGGCGTGGTAGCGGCCCTGGCTCTGTCGGTCGCACTGACGGTCATGGTGGCCAGCTTCCGCGACTCGGTCACGGCATGGCTCGACACCGTGCTGCCGGCCGACCTGTATGTCCGAATCGACCGTCAATTGGCGCCCTCGGGCCATTTCTCGCCCGAGCAGGTTCAAGCCGTCGCGGGCCTCGGCGAGGTGGCCCGCAGCACGGCGAGCCGCATCCAGCCCGTGGTGATGGATCCCACCCGCGCCCCCGTGACGCTGATTGCACGCACCTTCATGCCCGGCGCGGATGCCGCGGCGCGCGCAAGCCAGACGTTGCCGCTGGTCGGCGAGCCGTGGGTACCGAGCGACCCGCAGGCCATTCCCGTCTATGCCAGCGAGACATTCGCCGCCCTGTTCGACGTCGCGCCCGGCGACCCGTTGCCTGCTCTGCTTGGAACGACGGGCTCCACGCCTCCCCTGGTGGTGGCCGGCATCTGGCGCGACTACGCCCGACAGCAAGGCAGCCTGGCGCTGGATCTGGCCGACTACCGGCGCCTGACCGGCGATACCGAGGTCAACGAGCTCGCGCTGTGGCTCGCGCCAGGCCAGACCGCCGGCAACACCGCCGCATTGCAACACATCATCGAACGGCAACTGGATGCCGCCGGACCGCAGGGACGGCCCGAGGGCATCGAGTTCGCCAGCGCGGCAGAGTTGCGCGCGACCTCGCTGCGCATCTTCGACCGCAGTTTTGCCGTCACCTACTGGCTGCAAGGCGTGGCCATCGGCATAGGCCTGTTCGGTGTCGCAGCCAGCCTGAGTGCGCAAGTCCTGGCACGCCGCAAGGAGTTCGGCATGCTGCGCCATCTGGGCCTCACACGCCGGCAGATCCTGGGCGTGGTCGCCGGCGAAGGGGCGGTGTGGACCGCCATCGGCAGCGCGGCCGGCCTGGCCCTGGGCCTGGTGATCAGCCTGATCCTGGTGAAAGTGGTCAACCCGCAAAGCTTCCACTGGACAATGGACATGAGCCTGCCCGCCACGCGCCTGATGGCCCTGTGCGCCGCCGTGGTCGCCGTGGGCACCCTCACGGCCTGGTTGGCCGCCCGCGCCGCGGCGGGCCAGGATGCCGTGCTGTCCGTCAAGGAAGACTGGTAAGCCGGAGCGGCTGAAGAATCAGTCCCGCCCGGCCTGTCCATTCGCAGCCCTCCTAGATCAGGTGCATGGCCAACGCCTGTACCTGCTGCTGGCGCTCGGGCTGCTGCGGCGGTACCACCTGCCGCCAGGCAGCCGACGGTGCGTTTTCATGGCGATTGAGACTCGACCATTCCGGGTGACTGCGGGCCTTGTGCAAGGCCGGCGGCAGGCTGTCGTGGCGCCAGTCCATCATGGCCGAGGTCGCGGCCTGCACAGCAGGCAAGTCGTCGATGCGGATGACATCCTGCGCCGCATGTCCTCGCATCTCGAGCGCGCGCACCAGACTCAACTGGCGCAGGGCGACCAGGCGCAGCACCGTGTCGTCGACACGCAGCACACGCTCGCCCTGCACCCGCCCCCACATGCGCTGCCCGTAATCGCGCAGCGTCTGCAGGGCTCCACCGGCCAGTGCGCCGACCAGGGTGGCCGTGCCGAGCGAAAGCCCTGCCAGCATCACGTCCAGGCCGGCCCCGACGGCCGCACCCGCAGCCATGCCGCCGCCGAGCTTGATGCCGAATTGGCGGAGGGTTTCGGTACTGAAGAGGTCTTCGTCCCAAACCCCCTCGAAGCTCGGAAAACCCCGGCTGGCCGCATCGCCTTGCCGAAAGGCGTACAGGGCCAGCAGCGCCTGGCTGCAGCGTTGTTCGCGCTGGCGAACGGCATCGTGCAGGGCCAGGCCGGAGGCTCTGACCGAGTCCTCGTCGCTGGCCACCGTCAGCCTCACGGCCGCCACGTCCAGCAGCAGTTCGGCCACCAGCCGGGCCGCGGTTGCCCGGCGTTCACGCGCCTGTCGCACCAGCTCGGCCTGCAGCCGCTGAAACACCGGACGCGCCGGCTCCAGCAGCATCGACAGGCTGTCGTACAGGCGCTGCTCGCCGTCCAACGGCGGCGCAACGGTATCGAAGCGGATGGCCGCATGCAGACCCAATCGACCCAGCATGTCGCGCCAGGCCGGCTCCTGCGACGCGGCATCCAGAACGAAGTTCAGCACCGGCAGCAGAGGTTTGCCCGCCATGGCGAGCACCGCCAGTTCGTCTCGGTACTTGGGCAGCACCGGATCGCGGACATCGACCACGTACAGAGCCGCATCGGCCTGCAGCATCTGGCGCAGCACCTTGGCCTCCTGCTCGTAGCGATCGGACGCCTCGGCCGTGCGCAGGAAAACGGCAATCGTGTCCGGGCCGTCGAGGCGCTGCGTGCGGGCGACCGGCGGCTGCAGACGGGTCGATCCCAGGCCGCCGGTCGACCCGTAAGGCGAAAGCCCCGGGTCGTCCTGATGGCCCGGCACGAGCGTCGGTTCGGCCGGCGCCTGCGCCAGCCGTTCGAGATACTCACGCAGACCGATGCCGTCTTCCATGCCCGGCGTGTCATGCAGAACCAGATGGATCTGGCCGCCCACGCTCAGGGCCGCGCCTTCGACATGCCGCGTGGTGCTGGGCCGATGAGAGACCTCGCCGAACGCCACATCGCGCAGCAGCGTGCGCAGCAGCGAGGTCTTGCCGACATTGGTGTGCCCGACCACGGCAAGGTTGACGGGTGTGGCGGGAGCCTGTGGTGCGGCGGGGCCTGCAGCGCCGCGCGGCCGGTCGTATGAAGATGCAGATTCTGGGTTCACGAGGCCGCCTGTCTGGAAAGAGGTTGCGCGGGATCGAGCGGGTCCGGCATACCGACACCGACATGTACGGCCGCAGTAGCGTCATTGGGCCACTGAACCTGTCCGCGTTCAAGCCAGGCCAACGCCACCCCTTCGACGCGCAGCAGCCGGGCTTCGTCGAGCGCCTCGATCCAATCGCCCACGCGCGCGGCGTCCAACTGGCTGCCACCGGGTGCCGGCAACAGCCAGACCCGGGCCTGCGTGGCCAGTTGCGCCAGCGTCACCATCAGGCGCAGGGTCCCGCGGTCGGGTGAGCGCCGGGGATCGCAGGCCATCAGCAGCCGCTCGGCAGGCTCCCGGGTCAGTTGGTCGAGCACACGCTGGCGCTGGCCTCCGGTGTCGAGCCGCCCGCCGTCGTGCACCTGGCCCTCGATCCCCTCCGGCAAATCCGGCGGCCAGTCGTGATCGGTGCCCAGTTCGATGGCGACCAGAATCGCGCCATGGCCTGCGACGATCCGCGTGGCATCGAGCTGCGCATCGGCGCGACGGGGCGGCGCGGCGTCGTGCACCCCGACGGCCTCGGCGGCCGGCACCAGGCGGCTCCGCAACATCTCGAGACCCGGCAAGCCGGTATCCAACGTCAGGCGCTTCGTGCCGCGCCTCCAGCCCGCCGCGCACAGCAACCCGAGCAGCAGGCGCGGCAGCACACCGTAGGTCACCACCAGACCGACCAGCCACCAGGCCCATTGCTGGCGAACCGACGGATCGCCAACGACGCCCTGCCCGCTGGCCTCGATGGCCTGGACCCCCAGCGCCGGAAAGCCCAGGTGAGACGGCAACCAGCCCAGTGCCTGAGTCAGGGCCACAAACGTGTCGCCGCCCAGCAGCGTGCTTTCCCACACGAAGCCATAGCGGCGCGTGGCCATCGTCGCCAGCAGGCAAAGCAGCGCCGACACCAAGGTCACCAGCCAGAAACCATGGGTGAGCAGGCCCATCAGCCAGCGCAACAAGCCGTGGCGCACCAGCACGGGCTGCCAGGCTGCGCCCAGTTGCAGCATGCGCGCTTCGCGGCTGAAGCGCCCGATCAGCCATATCCATAAACGGCCAGCCAGGCCCAGGCCCTGCCCGGCCGCTTGCGCACTCCCTCGTACTGTCGCCAGCATGGCCACCAGCCAGACCAGCAGCATGAGCGCATTCAAGCCCAGCAGCCCGACCACGGCCCGGTAGACATTGACCACCACGCCATCCGGTCCGGCCTGTGTCCCCAATGCAGCCCAGGCCAGCCCGGCGCCGCTGAGCACGGCCACAACGGCCAGCAGCGCAACAGCGAGGCCGGCACTGGTCAGCCAACGCGATTGCGCCTGAACCCATCCGTCGCGCAGACCCAGCGCCCAGGCCCGAATCTGCAGTCGCGTCGAAAAACTGCCGCCTGCCGCTCGCGCCTGCCGATTGGCCTGCTCGTCGTCGAGCCAGCCCGTCTGGGCCTCGGTCAATCGCAACGCCTCGGTCAGCCAGAGGCTGCGCAAACGGTCGGGCTGGACAGGGGAATCGGAAAGGGGCGAAACGGCCGGGGGCTTGGAAGAAGAGGGAGTGGCTTGCAAATCAAAAAGGAATCCGTAGAAAACACTGGTGCACGGCCGGACCCGGCCGCACTGTTCAAGACCCGCTGGCGAGCTCTCGGTTCCCCGAACCAGCGAGGGCCTATGCTGCCACAATCAAAGCATGTCCGCGACCCAGCAACCCCTCGTATCCGCCCTGCCGTCCTCTGCCGGCCGGCGGCTCTGGCTGAAGCATGCCTGGCAGCTCTCGGCCGCAGGACTGGCGGCGGCCGGTGGGCCTGCGGCCTGGGCCGCAGCCGGGGCCACGGCCTTGCAGCCCCTGGCACCCCGCATGCTGGTGTTTCCACGCGATCATGGCAGCCATCCCGAGCTTCAGACCGAATGGTGGTACGTCACGGGCCACCTGCGCCCGCGCGGCAACGCCGGCCCGGCCCCGAGCCATGGTTTCCAGATCACCTTCTTCCGCTCGCGCGTGGCCCAGGCCGAAGGCATCCAGTCCAGCTTCGCGGCACGCCAACTGCTGTTCGCTCACGCAGCGATCACCGACCTGGCCCGCGGCGAACTGATTCATGTGCAGCGCATGGCGCGCCAGGGCCACGGCTGGGCGCAGGCCGCCGAGACCGACATGGCCGTGCACATCGGCCCGTGGCTGCTGACCAGCGAAGCCAGGGGGCGTCATGCCGCCAAGATCGAAACCGACGAACTCCTGCTCGACCTGAAACTGACCGACAGCCAGCCTCTTGTGCTGCAGGGCTTGGACGGACTCTCGCGCAAGGGGCCGTTGCCCGAACAGGCGAGTTATTACTACAGCCGCCCACAACTCGATGTGACCGGCCGCATCCGCACACGACAAGACCGTGCGCCCCTCGACATGACCGGCACCGCCTGGCTCGATCACGAGTGGAGCGACGCCTTGCTGTCGCGCGACGCCGAAGGCTGGGACTGGATGGGCATCAATTTCCTGAACGGCAGCGCCCTCACCGCCTTCCAGTTGCGCCGGCCCGATGGCAGCGCCCTGTGGACCGGTGGTTCGTGGCGTCAGGCCGGAGGGCAGGCCCACGCCTTCGCGCCAGGAGAACTGAAATGGTCTCCCGGCCGCACCTGGACCAGTCCGCAGTCGGGCGCCCGCTATCCACTGGCGTGGCAAGTCGACACACCGGCGGGCCGATTCAGGGTGCGCGCCCTGGCAGATCCTCAGGAAATCGACGCACGCGCCAGCACGGGCGGCATCTACTGGGAGGGCCTGTGCGCGCTCAGCCGTGCCGACAGCAGCGAGACCCTGGGTTACGGATACCTTGAAATGACCGGTTACCACGCGCCGCTGCGGGTGAGTTGACGCTCACGCCGGCGACGGCGCGAGCCCGTGCCTCAGCCCATCCCCCACGTGCCCTCTCGGGTGCCGAACGTCACATCAGCCGTTGCGGGCCGGCGCGACCGGTGCGGCATGCACGTCCTTCGGCATGGCCTGCGCGGGTGGCGTTTCTTCACCCGAACGCCTCTTGGACGGATAGAAACGTTCGATCAGAGCGATCAGTTCGCCCATGATGCCGCGGCGGAATGCCAGTACACAGACGACAAAGATCAGCCCGGTGACCATGGTGACCGATTCGCCCAACGTGTTGAACCAGTCGACGCCCGTGTTGCGCGCCAGCCAGTGGCCGATCTCGCCCAGCTTGTTCTCCAGCGCGATGATGACCGCAGCGCCCACCAAGGGGCCCGACAGCGTGCCCAGGCCGCCGACCAGCGTCATCAGCACCACGGAACCCGACATCGCCCAGTGCACGTCGGTCAGGGTGGCGAATCCCATGGCCAGCGTCTTGAGCGATCCGGCCAGCCCCGACAGCGCGGCCGACAGCACGAACACCAGCAGCTTGAAGCGCTGCGTGTCGTAGCCCAGCGAAATCGCGCGCGGCTCGTTTTCCTTGATGGCCTTGAGAATCTGTCCGAAGGGCGAATGCACCACCCGCATGATGAAGAGCAGCGCCAGCACGACGATGGCCAGCGTCACGTAATACATGGTGACGTCCTGGCGCAGATCGAGCAGGCCCAGGAAGGTCCCGCGCGGCACACCCTGCAATCCGTCCTCGCCGCCGGTGAACGGTGCCTGCAGACAGAAAAAGAACAGCATCTGCGCCAATGCCAGGGTGATCATCGTGAAATAGATGCCCTGCCGCTTGATCGCCAGATAACCCACCACCAGGCCGAGCACTGCGCCGGACAGCGTGCCCAGAACCAGCCCCAGCTCGGGCGGTACGCCCCAGACCTTGATGGCATGTCCGGCCGCATAACCGGCACCCCCCAGAAAAGCCGCATGCCCGAAGGACAGCAGTCCGGTGTAGCCCAGCAGCAGATTAAAAGCGGCGGCAAACAGCATGAAGCACAGCAGCTTCATGATCAGTATGGGATAGACGCCGATGAAGGGCACCAGCGCCAGGGCCAGCAGCAGCAAGCCATACAAAACGAGCTTGATAGGAAAAGTCATGCCAACATCCTTGGGCTCAACAACATTACTTCTCGCGGCCGAACAGGCCGGCCGGACGGATCAACAGCACGACGGCCATGATCACGAAAACCACGGTCGAAGACGCCTCGGGGTAGAACACCTTGGTCACCCCTTCGACGATCCCCAGCCCCAGCCCGGTCACGATGGTGCCCATGATCGAGCCCATGCCACCGATCACCACCACCGCGAACACGATGATGATGAGGTTCTGCCCCATCAGCGGCGAGACCTGCATCACCGGTGCGGCCAGCACGCCGGCCAATCCGGCCAGTGCCACGCCGAAGCCGTAGGTCAGGGTGATCATGAGGGGCACGTTCACGCCGAACGCCTCGACCAGCCGCGGGTTCTCGGTACCCGCCCGCAGGTAGGCACCAAGCTTGGTCTTCTCGATCACGAACCAGGTCGCCAGGCAGGTCAGGATCGACGCCACCACCACGAAGCCGCGGTAGTTCGGCATGATCATGAAACCCAGGTTGGTCGCCCCCGAGATCGGCGCGCTGTAGGCCAGGCCCGAGACGCCGTAGATCGAGCGCAGCACGCCCTCGAGAATCAGCGTGATGCCCAATGTCAGCAACAAGCCGTAGAGGTGATCGAGCCGGTAGATCCATCGCAGAAACAGCCTCTCGATGACGATGCCCACCAGGCCCACCAGCAGGGGCGCCACCAGCAGCATCACCCAGAAGCTGAGGTCGAAGTAGTTCAGTCCGGCCCAGGCCAGCACGGCCCCCAGCATGAACAACGCGCCGTGCGCAAAATTGATCACGTTGAGCAGGCCGAAGATCACCGCCAGGCCAAGACTGAGGATGGCGTAGAACGAGCCATTGACCAGCCCCAGCAGGAGCTGTCCGAGCAAGGCCGTCATGGGTATGCCGAATAGGATCATGTTCGTTGCTTCAGGCAGTCGACCGCAAGATGCGGGAGATGGCATGCCGGGACGTCAGCGGCGTCACGGCATCCGATCGGGGCTTCGGGACGCACGTCGTGCGCGGGTGGCAGGTAACCGGCTGCAGGCGGCACGAGCCGGCGGGCACCGCCCGCCCGCCGTGCCCGTTGTCTGGGTCACTTCCAGAGCTTGCAGCGCGATTCGGCTTTGGTCGTGTAGACCTGGTCGCCGGGAAGCGTCGCCTGGACCGTGAAATAGTCCCACGGCTGCTTGGACTCGGCCGGTGTCTTCACCTTGAGCAGATACATGTCGTGCACGAACCGGCCATCGTCGCGGATGGTGCCCTTGGCGTAGAAGTCGTTGATGCCGGTCTTCTTGAGATGGGCCAGGACCTGGTCGGTGTCGGTCGACTTCACGGCCTCGACCGCCTTGAGGTAGTTCATGGTCGCCGAGTAGTCGGCAGCCTGCAGGCTAGACGGCATGCGCTTGGTCTTCTCGAAGAACTTCTTGGCAAAGGCCCGCGAGGCATCGGTCTGATCCCAGTACCAGCTGTCCGTGAACAACAGGCCCTGCGTGTCCTTGAGCCCCAGGCTGTGGATGTCGTTGATGAAGATCAGCAGGCCTGCGAGCTTCATCGTCTTGTTGATGCCGAACTCGCTGGCCGCCTTGATGGCATTGACCGTGTCGCCGCCTGCATTGGCCAGGCCCAGCACCTTGGCGCCCGAGCTCTGCGCCTGCAGCAGGAAGGACGAGAAGTCGGAAGCATTGAGCGGATGGCGCACCGTGCCCTTGACCGTGCCGCCGGCGTCCTTGACCACCTTGGAGGTGTCGGCCTCCAGCGAATGGCCGAATGCATAGTCGGCGGTCAGGAAAAACCAGTCCTTGTCGCCTTGCTTGACCAGGGCGCCGCCGGTGCCCTTGGCCAGTGCCACCGTGTCGTACGCATAGTGGATGGTATAGGGCGAGCAGGCCTCGTTGGTCAGGGCCGACGAGCCTGCGCCGATCTGGATATAGAGCTTTTTCTTTTCTTCGGCGACCTTGGCGCTGGCCAGCGCCGTGCCGGAGTTCGTGCCGCCGATGATGGCGACCACACCCTGCGTGTCGAACCATTCGCGCGCCTTGGAGGCTGCGATGTCGGCCTTGTTCTGGTGATCGGCGCTCAGCAGTTCCACCGGCTTGCCCAGCACCTTGCCGCCGAAGTCGTCGATGGCCATCTGGATGGCGATGGCCCCGTTCTTGCCGTCGATGTCCGAGTAGAGACTGGACATGTCCGTCGTGAAGCCGATGCGGATCTTGTCGGCCTGCTGGGCCTGTGCCCCACTGGTCAGTCCCAGGACCGCCACGCCCAGCGCGACGGCCAGCATGTTGAACGAAGGTTGCTTGCTGCGTGTCATTGCCTTGTCTCCTGTTTGTCGATGTCAAAAAAACCGCAAGGGAAACTCGCGAGGGAAAAAATGAGGACGGCCACCGTGTTCAGACGCCCAGCAGCTCGGTGAGCACCGGCATCTTCTGCTGCAGTTCGGCGGCGCCGAAACGCTCGACGATGCGACCGTGTTCCATCACGTAGAACCGATCGGCCAGCGGGGCCGCGAAGCGGAAGTTCTGTTCCACCATGACCACCGTGTAGCCCCTGGCTTTCAGCATGACGATCATGCGTGCGAGGGCCTGCACGATCACGGGCGCCAGGCCCTCGGAGATCTCGTCGAGCAGCAGCAGGTTCGCGCCGGTCCGCAGGATGCGCGCGACCGCCAGCATCTGCTGTTCGCCGCCCGACAGCCGGGTGCCCTGGCTGTGGCGGCGCTCTGCGAGGTTCGGAAACATCTCGTAGATCTCGGCCACCGACATGCCCTTGCCGCTGCTCTTGAGCGTGGGCGGCAGCATCAGGTTCTCCTCGCAGGACAGGCTGGCGAAGATGCCGCGCTCCTCGGGGCAGTAGCCGACGCCGCGATGGGCGATGCGATGCGTGGGCAGGTGAGAGACTTCCTCGCCCGCGATCTTGATGGAGCCCTTGCGGGTGCCCGTGAGCCCCATGATGGCACGCAGGGTGGACGTGCGGCCGGCGCCGTTTCGGCCCAGCAGCGTCACCACCTCTCCGCGGCGCACGTCCAGATCGACGCCATGCAGGACGTGGCTTTCGCCATACCAGGCGTGCAGCCCCTGCAGCGACAGGGCCAGGGCCTGCGCGCCGCCTTCCGTCCGTTGATCTTGCGATTCGGCCATGTCAGTGCGCTCCTTGGAGTTCGCCGTCGGACTGGCCCATGTAGGCCTCCATCACGGCAGGGTTGCGCGAGACCTCGGCATACGGGCCTTCGGCCAGCACCGCGCCGCGCTGCAGCACCGTGATGGTGTGGGCGATGCTGGAGACCACGTTCATGTTGTGCTCGACCATCAGGATGGTGCGGCCCGCCGAGACCTTCTGGATCAGTTGCGTCACGCGGTCCACGTCTTCGTGGCCCATGCCCTGCGTGGGCTCGTCGAGCAGCATCAGTTCGGGGTCCATGGCCAGCGTCGTCGCGATCTCGAGCGCGCGCTTGCGGCCATAGGGCAGGTTCACCGTGGTCTCGTCGGCAAAGCCTTCGAGTCCCACTTCGGCCAGCAGCTCGCGGGCCTTGTCATGCAACTGCCGCAGTTGGCTCTCGCTGCGCCAGAAATGGTAGGCCGTGCCCAGCTTGCGCTGCAGGCCGACACGCACGTTCTCGAGAACGGTCAGATGGGGAAACACCGCAGAGATCTGGAACGACCGGATCACGCCGCGGCGTGCGATCTGTGCCGGCTTTTCGCGGGTGATGTCCTGACCGTTGAAAAGAATCTCGCCGCGCGTCGGCTCGAGAAACTTGGTCAGCAGATTAAAACAGGTCGTCTTGCCTGCGCCGTTGGGGCCGATCAGGGCGTGGATGGAGCCACGCCTGACCCGCAGATTGACATCGTTCACGGCGGTGAAGCCCTTGAACGCCTTGGTCATGTGGCGCGTTTCGAGAATGATGTCGCTCATTCGAGAGGATCCCTTGAGAGTCGGACGTCGTTGCGGCGCTGCCGCAAACCTGCAATGTCGTGGTGTCAGTGGACTCTAGACGTGTCGCTCAAACCGTCCTATAGGGACAAATGCCATCGCGGTTTTCCCTAGCGGCTCGGGCGGCGACGCAAAGTCACCGTCGACGGGCCGCTTGCGTGCGCCGCACAAAAACACGGTCAAAACCGGGCTTCCCCGGCACACCGGCGCCAACTTCCCTAAACTGGCGGTCCTGGCTTCGTCCCGGTGGCATGCGACACCGGGACCACCGGGGTCCTGCTGCCCCTATCCAGCCGCGTTTCGCAACGTCGACACGGCTGCCACCCGCTTCATCCCTCTCCCCATGCCCGACTCCCGATCCGCTCCTTCGATGTCCCTGGAGACCCCTGTCGTGCCCGCCAAGCCCCCCGTGCGTGCGCTGTCGGGACTGCGCCCCTTCCTGCGTCCCTACCGTCTGCAGATCGGGCTGGCGCTGCTGTTCCTGGTGCTGGCCGCGGCCACGACGCTGGCATTCCCGCTGGCGCTGCGCCAGCTCATCGACGGCGGTCTCGCCGCCTGGGGGCCGGGGGCCTCGACGCCGGACGCGGCAGGCCTGCGCGGAGCCCAGTTGCTGAGCCTGCGCGACCATTTCCTCGCCCTCTTTGCCGTCGCCGCGGCGCTGGGCGTGTTCTCGGCGGCCCGCTTCTACATGGTGAGCTGGCTGGGCGAACGGGTCACCACCGATCTGCGCCAGGCGGTCTACCAGCATGTGATCCGGCTGAGCCCGGCGTTTTTCGAGACGACACGCACCGGCGAGGTGCTCTCGCGCCTGACCACCGATACCACGCTGGTCCAGAGCGTCGTCGGCTCGTCGCTTTCGATGGGACTGCGCAACGGCGTCATGGCGCTGGGCGCGCTCGGCATGCTGGTCTGGACCCATCCCGCCGTCATGCTGCAGGTGCTGCTGGTGCTGGTGCTGCTCGTGGTGCCGGCCATGGTGTTCGGACGCCGCGTGCGCCGGCTCTCGCGCGCCAGCCAGGACCGCGTCGCCGACACCAGCGCCATTGCCGGCGAGATCCTGAATGCCATTCCCGTCGTCCAGGCCTACACCGCCGAGCGGCACGAAACCGCGCGTTTTGCCCAGGCCAGCGCGCAGAGCTTCGCCACCGCAGTGCGCCGCAGCCGTGCGCGTGCCCTGCTGGTCGCCTTCATCATCATCGCCACTTCCGCAGCGCTGCTGTGGGGCCTGTACCAGGGCACCCAGGCCGTGCTTGCCGGTCAGATGAGCCCCGGCGAGCTGGGCCAGACCGTCGTCTACGTGATCATCCTCGCCGGTGCCAGTGCCGTGCTCGGCGAGATCTACGGCGAGCTGCTGCGAGCCGCCGGCGCCACCGAACGGCTCATGGAACTGCTCGACAGCCCCTCGCCCGTCCGATCCGACGAAAGCCTGCCCTCCCCGCCACCGGCCGCACAACCGCAGCCGCTGCCCATCACCTTCGACCAGGTCGTCTTTCACTATCCGTCGCGGCCCCAGGTACCGGCGCTCGACGGCTTCACGCTGCACATCGCGGCCGGCGAGACCGTTGCCCTGGTCGGTGCCAGCGGCGCAGGCAAAAGCACCGTCTTCCAGTTGCTGCAGCGCTTCTACGACACCCAGGAGGGGCAAATCGCCATCGGCGGCCAGGCGCTCGACAGCATCAGCCTGCACCACCTGCGCAGCCGGATGGCGCTGGTGCCGCAGGATCCCGTGATCTTTTCCGGCAGTGCCGCGGACAACATCCGCTACGGCAGCCCTCAGGCCAGCGACGAGCAGGTCCTTGCCGCCGCGCACGCCGCCCATGCACACGACTTCATCAGTGCCCTGCCGGAGGGCTACGCCACGTTCCTGGGCGAACGCGGCGTGCGCCTGTCGGGCGGTCAACGGCAGCGCATCGTGATTGCGCGTGCGATCCTGCGCAATGCACCGGTGCTGCTGCTCGACGAAGCGACCAGCGCACTCGACGCGCACAGCGAACGCATGGTGCAGGCGGCACTGGCGGCCGCCATGCATCGCCGCACCACCCTGGTGATCGCCCACCGCCTGGCCACGGTGCAGCAGGCCGATCGCATCGTGGTGCTGGACCAGGGACGCATCGTCGAGCAAGGCACGCACGACAGCTTGATCGCCGCCGGCGGCAGCTATGCCAGGCTGGCCGCCCTACAGTTCCATGAGCCCCAGACCGTATCGCAAGGCGATCCGGATATGTCACACTGAACGCATCGAACCCCGTAGCGCAAGGCCGCCGGCTCCATGCCCGGCGGCTTGCGCTTGCAGCCAGACCCGAATCGCCCAGGAGCCGACTCCTCATGGACATCACCGACATCGAACTGGGCCGCCAGCAGTGGCAAACCCTCAAACTCGGACTCGACGCCCTCGACGGCACCCCTCAAAGCCTGCACGGCTTCGCCGCCCAGGCGCGCGCCGCGCAATCGCTGCACAAGGCGCTGCCGCACCAATACGAAGTGGTGTTGTTCGATCTGCTCAATCGCTTGGAGTCGAGCGCGCTGTTCGACGAGGAAAGCTGCTCGTTCAGCCACGACGACCTCATCGCCAACCTCAGGGCCTGGATGGACAAGGCCGGACAGCAGCTCGACCGACTGCCCGAACACCGAAGCGCCTGAGCGGACGGCTGCGCCGAGTGCGGCGGTCCTCAGGCCAACGGCAGGTTCTTCCGTTCGGCCCGGCACAGGCTGTCGTGCCAATCCTGCACGGCCAGGGCGCGCGGGTGGGCCGTCCCGCTGCCGAAGGCTTCGATGAAATGGCAGGCGGCATATCGCTGGGCCTTGGCGTCGTAATCGGCCACCCACTGCTCGCGTGCCTGACGCTGTGCCGGAGCCACCGGCCAGTGGCTCTGTGCCTGCGGCAGGCCGCGCCGCAAACCCATGCGCCAGGGCTTGGCGCTGACACGCGCACGAAAACAACGCTGGCTCAGGCACATGCGCACGTAGATGGGGTCGGCCTGGAAGGTCTCGAAACACGCCTGCGCCTCGGCATCGTCGGGGGCAAAGGTGCGGTGCGTCGCCATCAGGCGCAGGCCGCCGGGGGTCTGGTAGAGGCGCAGCAACCAGTCGGGATGCGCGGCAATGAACGAGTCGATCTGGCGCCGCACGCGCTCGAGAGCTGCGCCCTTGCGCTGGCGGCCCGCAGCCTCGCCCTCGCGCCCTCGGCGCAATCCGACAAAAGCCGTGGCGCACAGGATGAGTGCCGCCAGCAACCAGCCGTGCGGCGAGTACTGCATGTTGACCGACACGCCGACCAGCACCGCCATGACGATCCCCGCCGTCCACAGCGAGGCATTGCCCAGCACGGGGGGCTCGAAGGACTCGTCGTCGATGTCCACGAACAGCACATCGGGCGTGTTCAGGCACACCGCGCCATAGCTGTTGCGCGTGAGCACGCTGTCGCCGCGTTGTTCGATGATCTCTTCGCGGATGGGGGTACCGTCGGCACCGCCATAACCCTTGCGCGGCTCGCGCCGGACCACCGATTCGCCGGCGGCCAGTTGGGCCGCCGCTTCTTCGGCACGCGCCTGCGCCAGGGCCTTAGCCTCTGGCTCGCCGGTGTCGGACCAGCCGTAACGCCGGATGACGACGGACTTGCCGTCATGCTGTTGGCTGATGGTGGCCTCGGCCCAGAAACTCGGTATGCGCATGCGGCGACTGACTGTGAATGAAATGAAACGGCGATTCTGACAGAAGCCCCGCGCGCTTCAGGCGGCCACAGCCGCATCGGCCAGACGCTGCGCACAGGTCCGGGCCAGCGCTTCGTCCTCGGCCTCGACCATCACCCTCAGCAACGGCTCGGTGCCGCTGGGCCGGATGAGCGCGCGCCCCGTACTGCCCAGGTCGGCATCGACGGCCACACGCGCCTCGCGCAGAGCCCGGCTGGACTCCCAGTCCGTACCCGGCGCCAACCGGACGTTGATGAGCACCTGCGGATACAGGCGCAGGGCACCCAGGACCTCGGCCAGCGGCTTTTGCTGCCGCACGCACAACTGCAGCACCTGCAGTGCGCTGATCAGGCCGTCGCCCGTGGTGTGCTTGTCCAGCGCGAGCAAATGACCCGAACCCTCGCCACCCAGCAGCCAGCCGTTCTTGTTGAGCTCCTCGAGCACGTAGCGGTCGCCCACCCGGGCCCGCACGAACGCCACGCCACGGGCCTTGAGCGCGGTCTCGACAGCCATGTTGGTCATCAGCGTACCGACGACGCCTCCGAGCGACTGGCCGCGATCGAGCCTGTCCTTGACCATCACGTACAGCAGTTCATCGCCGTTGTAGAGCCGGCCCTGCGCATCCACCACCTGCAGGCGATCGGCATCGCCATCCAGCGCGATGCCCACGTCCGCACCATGCAGCCGCACCGCGTCGACCAGGGCCTGCGGATGGGTTGCTCCGACTTCATGGTTGATGTTGAGGCCGTCAGGCGCGCAACCGATCGCCACCACCTCGGCGCCCAGTTCATGAAACACCTTGGGGGCGATCTGGTAGGCCGCACCATGTGCCGCATCGACCACGATCTTCAGTCCCCGCAGGGTCAGGTCGTGATCGAAGGTGGATTTGCAGAACTCGATATAGCGTCCGGCTGCGTCGTCCAGCCGCCGCGCCTTGCCGAGGTTGGCAGAATCGACCCACACCGGTTCCTCGGTCAGACGCTCCTCGACCGCGCTTTCCCACTCGTCGGACAGCTTGGTCCCCTGGGCGCTGAAAAACTTGATGCCGTTGTCGGGAAAAGGATTGTGGCTGGCACTGATCACCACCCCGAGATTCGCACGCAACGCACGGGTGAGGTAGGCGACGCCAGGGGTCGGCAACGGTCCGACCAGCACCACATCGACGCCCGCGGAATTGAAGCCCGACTCCAGCGCGCTCTCGAGCATGTAGCCGGAGATGCGTGTGTCCTTGCCGATCAGGACGCGTGGACGGGCAGTTCCCTCACGCAGCACCCGGCCCACGGCATGCGCAAGGCGCAGCACAAAATCCGGCGTGATCGGCGACTGGCCGACCGTACCGCGTATACCGTCGGTGCCAAAGTATTTCCTGCTCATGTCTGACTGATCCGTTGCGTTGGAGGAAGGCGCAAGACTATACCCGGACTGAACCGCCGCCCTGCGGCTCAGCACATCATCCTACGCCGCGGCCTGCGGGGCGGCCTTTCCTGCACGGGCTGGGCGTTGCCGGTCATACGCCTGCCATACCTTGAGCGCCGCCGAAGTCTCTGCCACATCGTGCACCCGCACGACACGTGCCCCCTGCTCGACCGCCAGCAGAGCCGCCGCGACACTCGGTACCATGCGCTGCTCGACCGGCAGGCCGGTCACCGCACCCAGCGAGGATTTGCGCGACCAGGCGGCGAGCCATGCATACCCCATGTCCAGCAGTTCGGCCTGCCGGGCCAGGAGGCTGAAGTTCTGCTCGACCGTCTTGCCGAAACCCGGCCCCACATCGAGCAGGATGCGTTGCGGATCGACGCCCTGGACCACAAGGGCCTGTGCCGCCTCGTCCAGAAACGCGCGGACCTGAGACACCACGTCACCGTCCATCGGTGCTTGCTGCATGGTCTGCGGATCCCGGTGCATGTGCATCAGGCACACACCGCAGTTTGCATGGGCGGCGACCACCGCGCGCGCGCCCGGCTGGCGCAGTGCCCAGATGTCGTTGACGATGTCCGCGCCCAGGTCCAGCACGGCCTGCATCACGCCGGGCTTGTAGGTGTCGACCGAAATCGGCACGCCGAGCTTCACCGCCTCGCGCACCACCGGCAGGACGCGTGCGATTTCCTCGGCTTCGTCCACCGCCGGGCTGCCGGGCCGCGTCGATTCGCCGCCGATGTCCAGCACGTGAGCGCCCTCCTGCAGCAACTGTTCGCAATGCCGCAGGGCCTTGAGCGGCGTGTCGTAGCAACCGCCATCGGAAAAGGAATCGGGCGTGACATTGACCACGCCCATGATCAGGGGCTGATCGAGCGAGAGGACATGCCGGCCCGCCTGCCACACGGGGGGGAAGCGGCCCGTCGAAGACGGGGGCGTGGGTGCGGGTGCGGAACGGGCGGCAGCGGCGGAAGGGGGCGTGGCAGAGGACATGGCGGCAGTCGGGTTTGTTTGGACAGAGAACGAGCGCTCAAAACAAAACGGGGCCCCAGAGGGCCCCGCATGGTCGGACGGATGGTAGAGCCATCCGTGCGCCTGATCAGGCAGCAGTGGTGCTCGGCTCCGGCTTCACGGTTGCCGGAGCACCGCCGCCGCCATTGCCGTCGCCACCCGAAGACGGGGGCGTACGCGGCACCCAGTCCTTGGGCGGACGCGGCGGCTTGCCGGCCATGATGTCGTCGAGCTGCTCGACGTCGATGGTCTCCCACTCGAGCATGGCCTTGGCCATGGCGTGCATCTTGTCGCTGTGCTCCTCGATGAGCTTGCGTGCCAGCGTGTACTGCTCGTCGATGATGCGGCGAACTTCGTCGTCCACCTTCTTCATCGTGGCTTCGCTCATGTTGGTGGTCTTGGTCACCGAGCGGCCCAGGAACACTTCGCCTTCGTTCTCGGCATACACCATCGGGCCCAGGGCCTCGGACATGCCGTAGCGCATCACCATGTCGCGGGCCAGTTGCGTGGCACGCTCGAAGTCGTTCGAGGCGCCGGTGGTCATCTGGTTCATGAACACTTCCTCGGCGATACGGCCACCGAACAGCATGCTGATCTGGCTCAGCATGTACTCGCTGTCGTAGCTGTAGCGGTCCTGCGCGGGCAGGCTCATGGTCACGCCCAACGCACGACCGCGCGGGATGATGGTGACCTTGTGCACGGGATCGCACTTGGGCAGCAGGCGTCCGATCAGGGCGTGGCCGGCTTCGTGATAGGCCGTGTTGCGGCGCTCATGCTCGGGCATGACCATGGACTTGCGTTCCGGGCCCATGATGATCTTGTCCTTGGCCTTCTCGAAATCCTGCATCTCGACCACGCGTGCATTGCGTCGGGCCGCCATCAGCGCGGCCTCGTTGCACAGGTTGGCCAGATCGGCGCCCGACATGCCGGGCGTGCCGCGGGCGATGATCGACGGATTCACATCCTGGCCGATCGGCACCTTGCGCATGTGCACGCTGAGAATCTGCTCGCGGCCCCGGATATCGGGCAGCGTCACGTAGACCTGGCGGTCGAAACGGCCGGGACGCAGCAGAGCGGCATCCAGGATGTCCGGACGGTTCGTGGCAGCCACCACGATCACGCCGAGATTGGTCTCGAAACCGTCCATCTCGACCAGCATCTGGTTGAGGGTCTGTTCGCGCTCGTCGTTGCCACCGCCCAGGCCGGCGCCACGCTGGCGGCCCACGGCGTCGATTTCATCGATGAAGATAATGCAGGGTGCATTCTTCTTGGCGTTTTCGAACATGTCGCGAACACGGGCAGCACCCACGCCGACGAACATTTCGACGAAATCCGAACCCGAGATGCTGAAGAACGGCACCTTGGCTTCGCCGGCGATGGACTTGGCCAGCAGCGTCTTGCCGGTACCCGGAGGGCCGACCAGCAGCAGACCGCGCGGGATACGACCGCCCAGCTTCTGGAATTTCTGCGGATCCTTCAGGAAGTCGACGACCTCTCGCACTTCTTCCTTGGCTTCGTCGCAACCGGCCACATCGGCAAAGGTCACCTGGTTGCTGTTCTCGTCGAGCATGCGCGCCTTGCTCTTGCCGAAGCTGAAGGCACCGCCCTTGCCGCCGCCCTGCATGGAACGCATGAAGTAGATCCACACGCCGATCAGCAGCAGCATCGGACCCCACGAGATCAGCAGGCTGGTGAGGAAGGAACCTTCCTCGCGAGGCTTGACGTCGAATTTCACCTTGGCGTTGATCAGGTCACCGATCAGTCCGCGGTCGAGTTGCGTGGTGGTGGTGCGCACCTTGCTGCCATCGGTCAGCGTGGCCAGCACGTCGGAAGTACCGCCGGTGCTTTCCTGGATCACCACCTGCGACACGCGTTGCGAGCGCACGGCGTCCAGGAAATCCGAATACTGCATGGCGTTGGAGCCGGCAATGCTGCGACCGTCAAGCTGCTTGAAGACGGTGAACAGCACCAGCCCGATCACCAGCCAGACAGCGATCTTGGAAAACCAAGGATTGTTATTCAAGCGAGACTCCGGTCTAGTAGAAAGAGAGCAGAAACGACCCGGTGGGCAAGACACACACCTGTCGAATCAGCATTTGCGGATCATTTTAGGTGTTTCAAGCCCGAATTCGGATAACGCGCGGCGATGACTGACTGATGACCGGCGTTTCTGCGCGCACGCAACACCACGAAATCAAGCGCCAGGCCGCATGGAACAAGGCTTCAGCCCGGATTCTTCAGGCCTATCCCGACCAGGAAAGTCTCCGACGATTTGTCTCGGGAGGACTTGGGTTTGAGGGGTTTGACCACCTTGAAGTTCTCTTTGAAGTGCTTCACCAGCTGGCTGTAGCCGCTGCCGTGGAAGAGCTTGACTACCAGGGCACCGTCGGGCCGCAGGTGGTTTTGCGAGAACTCGACGGCCAATTCCACCAGCAGCGCGATACGCGCCGCGTCCGAGGACTCGATGCCGGAAAGATTGGGCGCCATGTCCGAGACGACCAGGTCGACCTTGGCTTTCGGCTTGCCCCTGGCACCGCTCTCGACGAGCTTTTCCGCCACGATCTGCTCCAGTTTCTGGAGCACCTCGGGTTCACGGAAATCGCCCTGGATGAAATCCACGCCTTCGACGGGCTCCATGGGCAGCAGGTCGACGCCGATGATGGCACCGTCGAGCGCCCCCACGGCGGCCCCCTCGGGCGAGAGCCGGCGGCGCACGTACTGGCTCCAGGCGCCCGGTGTGCAGCCCAGATCGACCACGATGTGGCCGGGCTGGATCAGCCCGAGGGTCTCATCGATCTCCTTGAGCTTGTAGGCCGCACGCGCGCGATAGCCCTCGCGCTTGGCCAATTTGACCCATGGATCGTTGATGTGATCGTTGAGCCAGGCCTTGTTGACCTTTTTCGACTTGGTAGAAACTTTCATCTTGCCCTGATAATAGAGGCCAATCCCGCCGGCAACCCTGTTGCCAACCCGAATCAACGGGTTCATCCTTCGGCGGATACACAAACGACTGGCCGGTTCGACAACACGGCGCGCCCCGCGCGCCCTTGCCTGGACACCGGCCTCATTACCGATATTGTCATGCCAGCCATACAACTCACTCCGGCCCAACGCAAAGGCCACCGCTCCGATGCCCACCACCTCGACCCCGTCGTGCTGATCGGCAGCGACGGCCTGACGCCCGCCGTGCAAAAAGAAGTCGACGCCGCACTCAAGGCCCACGGCCTGATCAAGGTGCGTGTGTTCTCGGACGAACGCACCACGCGCGAAGCCATCCTCAAGACCCTGGCCGACGAACTCGACGCCGCACCCATCCAGCATATCGGCAAGCTGCTGGTCCTGTGGCGCCCGCTCCCCGTCAAGGAAAAGGCGACGGACGAAGACCGCATGCCCGGCCCGCGCGACGTCAAGGTGCTCAAGTACAGCAAACGCGGCGGCCAGCGCCCCGAAGTCCGTACCCTGCGCGTGCTGGGCAACCAGCGCCTGACGGCAGGCGGCACGGTCAAGCGCGCCAAACCCAAGCAGAAGAGCATCAAACGCTCGCAAGGCTGACAACCCGCCCGGCCGACAGGCCAGCGGCCCCGCCCTGCAAACCCAGCCCGGCTCGTGCCGGGCTTTTTTTATTCTCGTCCGCTGCAGGAACCCCTGCAACGGCGCATGAACCCGCTAGGCGGCCACCCGGCAGCCATCGGGCCTCGAGCCCGGTGCAGCCGGGTTCGGACTCATCGTCTGGCGGCGCGACCCGGTGCGGCCAGGCGCCAGAGAACCACGGTGGCGCACGCCCATTGCAGCACGTACAGCGCGGTACCGACGTTGTGCCACAGCTTGAGGTTGTTGCGCGCCACGATCTGGGGCGATACCCCGAACTGAACGACCAGCGCGGCCAGCAGGCCCAGCAGAACGACCCCCAGCACGGCCTGGCCGCCTGGGCCACGCGACTGCAGCGCCTCGCGGAACACGGCCAGCAAAAGCAAGGTACAGGCCACGGACACCCATGTCTGCGCCGCGAACAGCTTGGCCGCCATGCCGCCTGCCAGAACGGCCGACGGCAGATTCGCGAACAGCATGGGAACCGCCAGGAATCCGATCGTGCAGAGACTTCCCCACCACAAGGCGGCGATCAGCACCGGCCACGGACCGGTTCGCAGCGTGTGCAACAGCCCTCCGCGCGGAACAGGCTGACGGGAGGTGCTGTTGTCGGCCATCAGAGGTACTGGACCGAGATGATCTCGTAGTGCTTGAGCCCGCCCGGGGCCTGCACCTCTGCCGTATCGCCCTCTTCCTTGCCGATGAGTGCACGGCCGATGGGCGAACCCACGTTGATCAGGCCCAGCTTGAGATCGGCCTCGTCCTCGCCCACGATCTGGTACTTCACCAGATCGCCGGAGCCCACGTCTTCGAGCTCGACGGTGGCGCCGAAGACCACGCGGCCGCCGGCATCCAGGCTCGACGGATCGATGACCTGCGCGGCAGCGAGCTTGCCTTCGACTTCCTTGATCCGGCCTTCGATGAAGCCCTGACGGTCCTTGGCGGCCTCGTATTCTGCGTTCTCGCTCAGGTCGCCCTGAGCACGTGCTTCGGCAATCGCATTGATGACGGAAGGACGCTCGACCGTCTTGAGCTGATGCAGTTCGGCCTTGAGTTTTTCTGCGCCGCGTTTCGTAATCGGAAGGGTAGCCATTGCTTTGTCTTTCTCCAAAAGGAAACCGCCGGGCATATAGCCCGGCGGTGTCTGTTTGATGAACATTATGCCTTGATTAACTGGCCAGGCCAGTCAATCCAATGCCGTACTCAGGCTCTTGCCTGGCGTGCGGCGGGGCACCATGCCGGCAGGGGCCGATCAGGCCGCGCCGGTGGCGAGTTGCGCGTGCAGCGACTGCACGGAGTACACCTCGAGATTGTCGGCGTACTTCATGCCTTCGACCGCCGCTTCGGCACCGAAGATGGTCGTGAACGTGGTCACGCGCGCCTGCAGCGCCGAGGTGCGGATGGCCCGCGAGTCGGCGATGGCGTTGCGGCGGTCTTCAACGGTGTTGATGACCAGCGCGATCTCGTTGTTCTTGATCATGTCGACCACGTGCGGACGGCCTTCGGTGACCTTGTTGACCACCGTGCAGACCAGGCCTGCCTCGCTCAGCGCGGCAGCGGTGCCCTTGGTGGCCAGCAATTCGAAGCCCAGTGCGACCAGATCGCGGGCGATGGCGACGGCACGCGGCTTGTCGCTGTTCTTCACGGTCAGGAAGACCTTGCCCGAGCGCGGGAACTGCGTGCCCGCACCCAGTTGCGACTTGTAGTAGGCCTCGCCGAAGCTCTTGCCCACGCCCATGACCTCGCCGGTGGACTTCATCTCCGGGCCGAGGATGGGATCCACGCCGGGGAACTTGACGAAGGGGAAGACCGCTTCCTTGACCGAGTAGTAAGGCGGCGTGACTTCTTCGGTGATGCCCTGCTGCTCGAGCGTCTGCCCGGCCATGCAGCGTGCAGCCACCTTGGCCAGCTGGATGCCGGTGGCCTTCGACACGAACGGCACCGTGCGCGAGGCGCGCGGGTTGACTTCGAGCACGTAGATGACGTCCTTGCCGTCTTTTTCCTGGATCGCGAACTGCACGTTCATCAGGCCGACCACGTTCAGCGCATGCGCCATCGCGGCCGTCTGGCGCTTGATCTCTTCGACCGTTTCCTTGGCCAGGTAGTAGGGCGGCAGCGAGCAGGCGGAATCGCCGGAGTGCACGCCGGCTTGCTCGATGTGTTCCATCACGCCGCCGATGAAGGTGCGCTGGCCGTCGCTCAGACAGTCGACGTCGCACTCGATGGCATTGGAGAGGAAGTGGTCGAGCAGCACCGGCGAGTCGTGGCTCACCTTCACGGCCTCGCGCATGTAGCGCTCGAGGTCGCGTTGCTCGTGCACGATTTCCATGGCACGGCCACCCAGCACATAGCTGGGACGCACCACCAGGGGGTAACCGATCTCGGCCGCCTTTTCGAGCGCTTCGGCTTCGGTACGGGCCGTCGCATTGGGCGGCTGGCGCAGGCCGAGCTTGGTCAGCAGCTTCTGGAAGCGCTCGCGGTCTTCGGCCGCATCGATCATGTCGGGGCTGGTGCCGATGATGGGCACGCCGTTGGCTTCGAGGTCGAGTGCCAGCTTGAGCGGAGTCTGACCGCCGTACTGCACGATCACGCCGGTGGGCTTTTCCTTGTCGACGATCTCGAGCACGTCTTCGAGCGTCACCGGCTCGAAGTACAGGCGGTCCGAGGTGTCGTAGTCGGTCGACACGGTCTCGGGGTTGCAGTTGACCATGATGGTTTCATAACCGTCCTCGCGCATGGCGAGCGCGGCGTGCACGCAGCAATAGTCGAACTCGATGCCCTGGCCGATGCGGTTCGGGCCACCGCCCAGAACCATGATCTTCTTGTTGCCCGTGGGCTCGGCCTCGCACTCGTCCTCGTAGGTCGAGTACATGTAGGCGGTATTGGTGGCGAATTCGGCCGCGCAGGTGTCCACGCGCTTGTACACGGGGCGCACGTTCAGCGCGATGCGCGCTTCGCGCACGGCCTTGTCGCTCGTCTTGAGCAGCTTGGCCAGACGGCGATCCGAGAAACCCTTCTTCTTGAGGGTGCGCAGCGTGTCGGCCGACAGCGAGGCCAGTGCGCCCTCGCCCTTTTCCTCGGTCAGGCGGTCGAGCGCCAGTTCGGTCTTGACGATGTCCTCGATCTGAACCAGGAACCACTTGTCGATCTTGGTGATGTTGTGCACCTCGTCGAGCGACCAGCCTGCAGCGAATGCGTCGCCCACGTACCAGATGCGATCGGGACCGGGCTCGCCCAGTTCCTTTTCGAGCAGTTCGCGGTCTTGCGTCTTCTCGTTCATGCCGTCCACACCCACTTCCAGGCCGCGCAGGGCTTTCTGGAAGGACTCCTGGAAGGTACGGCCCATGGCCATGACTTCGCCCACCGACTTCATCTGGGTGGTCAGGCGGCTGTCGGCGGTCGGGAACTTCTCGAAGGCAAAACGCGGAATCTTGGTGACCACGTAGTCGATCGACGGCTCGAAAGATGCCGGCGTCGCACCGCCCGTGATGTCGTTGCGCAGTTCGTCGAGGGTGTAACCCACGGCCAGCTTGGCCGCCACCTTGGCGATGGGGAAACCCGTGGCCTTGGAGGCCAGCGCCGAGGAACGCGACACGCGCGGATTCATCTCGATGACGACCATGCGGCCGTCCTTCGGGTTGACCGAGAACTGCACGTTGGAACCGCCGGTGTCGACACCGATCTCGCGCAGCACCGCCAGCGAGGCGTTGCGCATGATCTGGTATTCCTTGTCGGTCAGCGTCTGCGCGGGCGCCACGGTGATCGAGTCACCGGTGTGCACGCCCATGGGGTCGAGGTTCTCGATCGAGCAGATGATGATGCAGTTGTCGGCCTTGTCGCGCACGACTTCCATCTCGTACTCTTTCCAGCCCAGCAGCGACTCTTCGATCAGCAGCTCGTTGGTGGGCGAGGCTTCCAGGCCGCGCTTGCAGATGGTCTCGAACTCTTCGGCGTTGTAGGCGATGCCGCCGCCGGTGCCGCCCAGCGTGAAGCTGGGGCGGATGACGGTCGGGAAACCCACGGTCTTCTGCACCGTCCAGGCTTCGTCCATGCTGTGCGCAATGCCCGACCGCGCCGAGCCCAGGCCGATGCGGGTCATCGCGTCCTTGAACTTCATGCGGTCCTCGGCCTTGTCGATGGCCTCGGGGGTTGCGCCGATCAGCTCGACCTTGTACTTGTGCAGCACGCCGTGGTGCCACAGGTCGAGCGCGCAGTTCAGCGCGGTCTGGCCGCCCATGGTGGGCAGGATCGCGTCGGGACGTTCCTTGGCGATGATCTTCTCGACCGTCTGCCAGGTGATGGGCTCGATGTAGGTGACGTCGGCCGTGGCCGGGTCGGTCATGATCGTCGCAGGGTTGCTGTTGATCAGGATGACCTTGTAGCCTTCTTCACGCAGGGCCTTGCAGGCCTGCACGCCGGAATAGTCGAACTCGCACGCCTGGCCAATGATGATAGGGCCGGCGCCGATGATGAGGATGCTTTTGAGATCTGTACGTTTTGGCATTTTTTTACTTCGCCTCCATCAGCTTGATGAAACGATCGAAGAGATAGGCGATGTCGTGGGGGCCGGGCGAGGCTTCCGGGTGGCCCTGGAAACAGAAGGCGGGACGGTCGGTCCGGGCCAGACCCTGCAGCGTGCCGTCGAAGAGGCTGACGTGCGTGGCCCGCAGATTGGCGGGGAGCGTCTTCTCGTCCACGGCAAAACCGTGGTTCTGGCTGGTGATGCTGACACGGCCGTTGTCGAGGTCCTTGACCGGATGGTTGGCACCGTGGTGGCCGAACTTCATCTTGTAGGTCTTGGCGCCCGAGGCCAGCGCCATGATCTGGTGACCCAGGCAGATGCCGAAGGTCGGCACGCCCTGCTCGATGATCTCGCGCGCGGCGGCGATGGCGTAGTCGCAGGGCTCCGGATCGCCAGGGCCGTTCGACAGGAACACACCGCTGGGATTGAGCGCCAGGACTTCGGCGGCCGGCGTGCGCGCCGGCACGACGGTCACACGGCAGCCGCGCTCGGCCAGCATGCGCAGGATGTTGTACTTCACGCCGTAGTCGAAAGCCACGACATGGAAACGGGGCTCGGTCTGCTCGCCGTATCCGGTCTCGAGCTTCCACTCGGTCTGGGTCCATTCGTAGGCTTGCTTGACGCTGACCACCTGGGCCAGGTCGAGGCCGGCCATGTTGGGGGCAGCCTGGGCCTGAGCCACGGCGGCATCGATATGGGCCTGCGTGACCGTGGTGCCTGCAGGCAGGCCCACGATGGTGCCGTTCTGCGCGCCCTTGCTGCGCAGCAGGCGGGTGAGCTTGCGGGTGTCGATGCCCGCGATGGCGACCGTGTTCTCGCGCTGCAGGTATTCGCTGAGCGTGAGGGTCTTGCGGAAGTTGGACGACAGCAGCGGCAGATCCTTGATGATCAATCCGGCGGCATAGACTTTGCGGGCTTCGACATCCTCTTCGTTGACGCCGTAATTGCCGATGTGCGGATACGTGAGAGTCACGATCTGCTGCGCATAGCTCGGGTCGGTGAGGATTTCCTGGTAGCCGGTGATGGCGGTGTTGAACACCACTTCGCCGGCGGTCGAGCCGGCCGCTCCGATGGACTGGCCGATAAAGACTGTGCCGTCTGCGAGCGCAAGAATGGCGGGGGGCAGGACGGGAAACACGGGGATAACTCCAGTAGATGGCTGCGCCGGGCGCGGCCCGCATCCGGCTCGGCCGGTACGGGACCGGCGTATGCAGGGAGGCGTTCTGGATGCAGGGCTGCGCTAGGCGTATTGTTGGCAGGTAAACCTTGCAATTATAGCGGCACATATGCGCGGCCAACTGTACGCAGTGTGTATGGCATGGCGTAAATATGACAAACCGCCTGCGCCACCGCCTGATTGAGAACACCAATCAACATTAAACGCACAAAAAGCGCCAATGCGGGGCTTCACGCTATCAAACTTGTGAACAGGCGCCGGCGCGACGACAATCCTCATCAATGTCGCGGGAAGGGTCTTGCACCGCTCCCCTCGTTCCGCCGCTCCGCGCGGCCTTCACAACCATACACGGAGCGTCACGATGAAAGGCGACAAGCAAGTCATTTTGCATCTGCAGGCCCAGCTCAAGAACGAGCTGACGGCGATCAACCAGTACTTCCTGCACTACCGCATGCTCAAGCATTGGGGCTTCGACAAGCTGGCCAAGAAGGAATACGAAGAATCGATCGGCGAGATGAAACACGCCGACTGGCTGATGGACCGCATCTTCATGCTCGACGGCCTGCCCAACCTGCAGGATCTCGGCAAACTCAACATCGGCGAGGATGTGCCCGAGGTGCTGCAGGCCGATCTGGGCCTCGAGACGGCCGCTCAGGCCACGATCAAGGACGGCATCGCCTACTGCGAGAGCGTGCGCGACTTCGTCTCGCGTGATCTGCTGCTGAAGATTCTCGACGATACCGAAGAACACATCGACTTCCTGGAAACCCAGATCGACGTGCTGGGCAAGATCGGCGTGCAGAATTACCTGCAGTCGATCGCAGGCGAACCGGAGTAAGCGCGCCAGCGCGGCATACGCATACGAGTCTCCCCACGAAAGCGCTGCTATCCAAAATAAAACCGCAGCCTGAGACCGGAGCAGATCGACATGGAGGGCCATGCGATCTGCTTTTTTTTGGCCTCACCAAGCCCATGCATGGACAATAGCGGGTCGGAGCGACACCGATTTCCCGCTCCTGGCCCAGCAACCGACCGCATGACACGTTCCCCCGAATCAGCCTTCCGCAAGCTCTATGGTGCTCTGTGGCAACACTCCACGGGGATGCACGGCACGCTGGTGGCAGCCATGAGTCTCTTGACCGCCTCGCAGCTGGTGCGGCTGACCATGCCCTGGTTCACGGCCCAGGCCATCAATGCACTGCAGCAAGGCGACATCGCGGCATCGGCGCGCTGGATCGGTCTGCTGGTGCTGGTCTACGCCACCGGCTGGGCGCTCCACGGTCCGGGCCGCATCCTCGAACGCAACGTCGCCGTCAGGGTCCGCGAGACCGTCAGCGATCAGCTCTATGCCCGGTTGGCCGCGGCCCCCCTGGTGTGGCACGACGCACACCACTCCGGCGAACTGCAGCACCGGGTGCACCAGGCCGGGCGGGCGCTGTGCGATTTCACGCAGAACCAGTTCGTCTACCTGCAGAGCACCGTCAACTTCTTCGGCCCGCTGGTCGCGCTCGCCCTGCTCTCGACCGTCAGCGGCGGCGCGGCCGTCGCCGGCTACATCGTGATCTTTTTCGTCATCATCAAGTTCGACCGTGCCCTGATGCGGCTGGCCAGAGACGAAAACGATGCCGACCGCCGTTACGTTTCGGCCCTGCTGGATTTCCTCGGCAATGCATCGACGGTGATCGGCCTGCGTCTGCAGAGGGCCTCGCGTCGCCTGCTGCATGGCCGCATGCAGGCCATGTCCGAACCGCTGAAGCGTTCGGTGGTGCTCAACGAAGGCAAGTGGTGCGCCGTCGACATGATGGGCCTGGCGTTGACCTGGGGCCTGGTCGTCATCTACATCTGGCAGTCGCACCAGCCCGGACAGGCGCTTCTGCTGGGCTCGGTCTTCATGATCTACCAGTATGCGCAGCAGACCGCCGCCGTGGTCTCGACCATGGCGGGCAACTTCCAGAACTTTGCCCGCATGCACACCGACTACGGCAGCGCCGACCTCATCTGGAGCTTGCCGGCACCGGATGACCCCAGCCCTGTCGCTGCCCCTGCGCCAGGAAGCGCAGCCGATGCGGAACCCGTTGCGGCGCCGTTGCCTGCCGCTGCGAGCCGTCTGCATGCCGATCGCCCGGAGGCCGCATCCGGCCCGGCCTGGAGCCCGATCGCGCTCGCGGCCCTCGACTGGGACTATCCCCGCATGCAGGATCCGGCCGATCCCGCACTCAAGAGCGGTGGCCCTCGCGGGGGCCTGCGCGGTATCTCGCTGATGCTGCACAGCGGCCAGCGCATCGCCCTGGTCGGGGCCAGCGGCGGTGGGAAAAGCACGCTGCTGCGCGTGCTGGCCGGCCTTTACCGGCCGCAAGCCGGCAGCCTGAGGTTCGGCGACAGTCCCCAGGACTGGACCGAACTCGCCGATATCGCCACGCTCATTCCCCAAGAGAGCGAGATCTTCGAAGCCAGCGTGCGGGAAAACCTGACGTTCGGCGAACAGGTTCCCCCGGATGCCCTGCAGCAGGCGCTGCACACCAGCGCCTTCGACGAAGTGATGGCACGCATGGAAAACGGGCTGGAGACGCCGCTGTCGGAACGCGGCTTCAACCTCTCCGGCGGACAACGCCAGCGGCTCAACCTGGCACGCGGCCTGCTCGCCGCCCGCGACAGCCGGATCCTGCTGCTCGACGAACCGACCAGCGCGCTCGATGCCGCCACCGAAGCCAAGGTCGTCGACCGGATCGGCCTGGCCTTTCCCCAGGCCTGCATCGTGGCCTCCATCCACAGGCTCAGTCTGCTGGAGCGCTTCGATACCGTCTTCCTGATGGAGGCCGGACAGCTCGTCGACGCCGGTCCGCGCGACGACGTGCTGCAGCGCCAGCCTCTGCTGCGGCAGGCCGCCAGCGCCACGCCCTCGCCGACACGACAGGCCGGCCAGCCTTCTCCGGTGCCGGCAGACCGTGCCGGCGAGCCCGGCTGACCGCCCGTCCCCTCCCCCGTTTGCCGCCGCCCCGAAAGCCGCCCCTCCCATGTCCACTCCGCTCTCCGGCCTGCCCTCCGAACCCGCGCTCTACCTCACTGCGGCCTTCTACCGTTTCGTCGCGCTGGCCGATGCGCCCGCTTTTCGGGACCGGGTGCAGGCCGAATGCGATGCCCACGGCATCCAGGGCGTGGTCCTGGTCGCGCACGAAGGCATCAATGGCACCGTCGCAGGACGGCCGGAGGCCGTTCGGCATCTGCTGGCCTGGCTGCGGGCAGACCCCCGGCTGGCCGAACTGGAGCACAAGGAAGCGTTGGGCGACAAGGCCCCCTTCTACCGCATGCGGGTACGCTTCAAGCCCGAGATCGTCACCCTGGGCGTGCCCGAAGTCGACCCGGTCAACCAGGTCGGCAGCTATGTCGCCGCTCGGGACTGGAACCGCCTGATCGGCGACCCGGACGTGGTGGTGATCGACACCCGCAACGATTACGAAGTCGCCATCGGCACCTTCGAGGGGGCCGTGAATCCCCACACCGCCAGCTTTCGCGAGCTGCCGCAGTGGGTGGACAGCCATGCCGACATGCTGCGCGGCAAAAAAATCGCCATGTTCTGCACCGGCGGCATCCGCTGCGAGAAATCGACCGCATTGATGCGCCAGCGTGGCTACGACGAGGTCTACCACCTGCAGGGCGGCATCCTCAAATACCTCGAGACGGTCGGGGAAGCGGACAGCCTGTGGCGAGGCGAGTGTTTTGTGTTCGACGAGCGCGTGGCCGTCGGTCACGGCCTGGCACAGGGCACGCATGCGCTGTGCTACGGCTGCCGCCTGCCCCTCGGACCGGCCGACAGGCAGTCGCCGCTGTATCGGCCCGGCGTCAGTTGCCCGCATTGCCATGGCAGCAAGGACGAACGGCAACTGCAAGGGTTCGAGGAGCGGCACCGGCAGGTGGAACTGGCGCGGCAGCGCCAGCAACGCCATGTCGGTGCGCAGCCCGAATCGCCCGTGCGGGCGGAACCGCCGGCGGTCAGAAGTCGTACTTGACCGTGAGCGTCACACTGCGGGGCTCACCCCAGGTGTAGGTGCTGTACCAGTTGAAGATAGTGTAGTACTTCTTGTCCAGCAGATTGTTGACGTTGAGCGTGGCCGATAGGTTCTTGGTGAACTGATAACGGGCCATGGCGTCGAGCAGCCAATAGCCCTTGACCGTGTGCTGGAGCGTGCCCGACGGATGGCGGACGTCGCCCCAGGTCTTGTCCTGCCAGCGTGCGCCGCCGCCCAGCGTCAAGCCGGCGAGCGAGCCGTCGAGCTTGTAGCTCGTGTAGAGCGTGAACTGGTTTTCCGGCGTGAGCGTCGAGACCTTGTCGCCCTGCTGGCGAGAAATCTTGTGGTTGAAGCCCGCGTGCAGTTGCCAGGCCTCCGTCAGCCGGCCGGACATCTCCAGCTCGAACCCCTTGGTCTTCACGCCCTGGATGGCGCGATACGCAATGCCGCCGCTGGGCGTGACGCCACCGCTCTCTTCGCCGTAGTTGTCCTGCTTGAGCTGGAAATAGGCGGCGCTGGCATTGAGGCGGCCACCGAAGAACTCGCTCTTGAGGCCGATCTCGTAGTTCTTGCCTTCGAGCGGATCGAGCGTGCGGCCCTGCTCGTCCTGCAGCGACTGCGGCTGGAAGATGCTGGTGTAGCTGGCATAAGCCGAGAGGTTGCGGGTCAGATCGTAGACCGCACCGACATAAGGCACGAGCACGCCGTTCTCCTTGAGATCCGGCCCCTTGTAGCTCGAGAGCCGTGCGCCGGTGATCAGCTTGAGGTCGTCCCGCAGGTTGAAACGCGAGGCCGCATAGAGGCCGCTCTCACGCGTCGTTTCGTCGTTGGTGTAGCTCGGGCTGCCCCAGTCCGGTTCGGGCACGTTGCCGGTCCATGTCAGGTAATCGGACACGCTGGTGTCGTAGCCCGCCTGCGCACCGTAACCTCGATTGGTCCAGCGGCGCTTGCTGAAACTGGCGCCCACCACCAGTTCGTGCTCGCGTCCCAGCAAGCTGAAGGGGCCCGATGCATAACCGTCGATCGCATTGCTGGTGGTCTTGCCGATGTATTTGCCGGTCCACATCGAGATGCCCGAACCGTCGACCGGATCCATGAAGCCCGAGGCCGCCGAGCCCAGTGCGGCGTCATAGCCATTGACCTGATGGTTGAACTGCAGCTTGCCGGTCCAGCCGCTGTCGAACTGGTGTTCCAGCGTGGCGAACATCGTGCGGGTGTACTGCTCCCAGCGGCTCCAGTTGGCACCGTTGTTGAACGACCGCGGCAGGCTGTTGAAGTTGCCGTTGCTGTCGTACAGCGGAATGCCGCCCCAGCTCGACCCCTTGGGCACGTTGTTCTGGCTGTCGGCGCCCAGCGTCAGCAGCGTGCTGGGCGCGAGGTCGGCCTCGATCACGCCATAGAACACGGAGCTGCGCCGCTTGTAGTCGTCGCTGTACGAATGCTTGTCCTGATAGGCGGCCACGGCGCGGCCGCGCAGTGTGCCCGCTTCGTTCAAGGCGCCGCTGACATCGAGCTCGGAGCGATAGTTGTCCCACGAACCGATGCCGAGTTGCGCATGCCCCTGGAACAGGCGCGTCGGTTTTTTTCTGATCAGGTTGATCGTGGCGCCCGGATCGCCGCTGCCGGTGAGCAGGCCCGTCGCGCCCTTGAGCACTTCGATACGGTCGTAGATCGCCATGTCGCTGAGCGTGTTGCCGGCCGAGTAAGCCGAGTCGCGGCGCATCGGAATCCCGTCGTACTGGAAGTTCTGGATCGCAAAGCCGCGGGCGTAGTACTCGGTGCGCTCGCTGTCGTATGTGACCACGCTCACGCCAGGCGTGTGGCGCATCACGTCGTCGATCGAATTCAGGGCAAAGTCGTTCATCTCCTGCCGCGTGGTGACGCTGATGGTCTGCGGCGTCTCGCGCGGGGTCAGCACGAGTCGGGTGGCGGTGGCGATACTGCCCGGCGTATACGAGCCGCTGCGCTCGGTGATTTCGCCCAGTTGGTTGGCCGTCACGGTCACGGTGCCCAGCGTCACGGCTGCGCCGGGCGCGACCGGCACGGCCGAAGCCGCCGCGGCTGCGGGTCGCAGGGCATAGACGCCGCCCTCGCCTTGTGCCAGGGCCAGGCCGGTGCCGCTCAGCAGGGCCGCCAGCGCCTCCGTCGGCCCGTAGTTGCCGTGGATGCCTGCCGTGGTGCGGCCTTCGGCCTGGTCCGGCGTGAAGCTCAACACCACCCCCGCCTGGCTGGCGGCACGCCGCAGTGCAGGGGCCAAGGGGCCGGCATCGATGTCGAAACGCTGGCTGGCAGCCTGCACGGGTTGTTCGGTGCGTGCAGGCGTCTGTGCCCAGGCGGCCGAGCCGCCGGCGGCGAGCGCCAGCCCCATGACCAGCCGGCGCGCGGCCCAGGCGACGGGGCGAGGCCGGAGCACGGCACGCGCAGCGCTGCACGACATGGAAGCAGGCACAGCCGTGCCCGGAAGTTGCAATGAGACGTTCATCAGAATGGTGTCCTTACCTGTGAAATTCAAAGTTCCCGACGGGTAGGTCACGCGAATAGGTCAAACAGACACTCCTGATTTGTAATTATTCGCAACAATCCGATGCATTCAAGCGTTCTGCGGCCTCGGCTCGACCGTCACCCAGAAGCGCGTGCGTGTTCTCACCTGAACAGGCAGCGAATTGGCCAAGGCGGCCAAGACCTTGTCGGTGTCGGCCACCGGAAAAACGCCCGACAGCCGCAAATCGGCGATCGCCGGATGACACACGATCAGGCCGGGCCGGTACCGCTGCAGATCGGCCAGGAAATCGGCCAGCCGCAGACCGTCGGCCAGGATCTGGCCCCGGGTCCAGGCCAGGTCGTCTTCCGCGCTGCGCACGGCGGCCAGTTGCCGCGCCTGCCGGCGATCCATCTGGCCGGATTCGCCGGCCTGGATACGCAGCATGCTGTGCCCGGCTTGCGCAGGCTGCAGCGCAACGGCCCCGCTGTGCACCGCCACGCGGGTCAGTTCATCGGATTCGGCCACCGTGAACACCGTCCCCAGCGCCTGGACACGCCCTTGGGCGCTGTCGACCACAAAAGGCCGGTGCAGAGGGTCTTCCTGAGCCGCCGTCCGGATGTAGACACGGCCCGCACGCAGCACCACGCACCGGAACGCCCCGTCGAAACGGACATCGACGGCACTGCGTGTATCCAGCATGATTTGTGT
Source organism: Comamonas sp. BIGb0124 (assembly GCF_003752175.1). GTDB lineage: Bacteria > Pseudomonadota > Gammaproteobacteria > Burkholderiales > Burkholderiaceae_C > Comamonas_F. The sequence goes on from NZ_RJVF01000008.1 coordinate 836,480, forward strand.
GCCGTCGGGCAGTTGCCATTCAACGCACTCGCCGGTCCCCGTGCGGTAGTCGGCCCTCAGCGCCTGGCCCGCCGGTGAACGCCAGCCCAGCCAGCCCGCCGAGCCGGCAATCATCGCCACCGACAGCGTCTTGACGGCATTCCGCCGGCCGCGCGATGGAACCCGCGACAACAGTTCCCGCACAGGAACAGCGCGGCTCGCCTGCGCCGCGTGCGAGAAGCTGTCGCGCCAGCGCTCGAGGTGTTGCCAGGCGCGCTCATGATCGGCATGGGCGCACCGCCAACGCATCCAGTCCTCGCGGTCGCGCGCCGACACCTCGTCGGCCATCAGCACGGTCAGCCAGTCGGCCGCCTGCCGCACGATGCGGGGATCGAGTCCGCCGCGGCCCTGCACGGCATCGTTCGCGCTCAAAGCCCGTCCTCCAGCGACAGCAGCAGACAGGCTGCGTGTGCACGGCTCAGGTATTTCTTGACCGCGGACTGCGAGACGCCCAGCATCGCGGCCACCTCGGCGTACTTCAAGCCATCGAGATGGACCAGCAGAAAAGCCTCGCGGGCCTTGTCCGGCAAACCCGCCAGGGCCTGATCGATGCGCACCAGGGCCTCGATCACCAGGCTCTGCGATTCGGGCGAGGCCTGCAGCGTCTGGGGCTGGCAGCTCAGCGCCTGCAGATACGCCTCCTCCAGCGCAAGACGACGGTAGTGGTTGGCCAGCAGCCGCCGGGCAATCGTCGCCAGGAAAGGCCGGGGCTGAGCGATGGCCGTCTTTGTATGGCCGGCCAGCACACTCACGAAGGTATCCTGCGCCATGTCGGCGGCCTGGGACGAACCGGCCATGCGGCGCTGCAGCCAGTTGATCAGCCAGCGATGATGTGCGGCATACAAGGCCGCCACGTCCGTCGAGGTCGGCGCGTCGGCTGCATGCAGGGAGACAGGGGTATCGACAAGGGCCATGGCATGGAAAGGCCTGCAAGCCTGGCCATGCGTCATAACGACACAGCCCGCCCGATCGTGAAGACCGGGCGGGCTGCCTGCGTTGTGATGGCAAAACCGAGTCAGGCAGATGCGTGATAGATAATAATTCGCATTCTAAGACCAGCAGCCTGCCCCGGGGGAAAAGACCTCAATGGCCTTCCTTGGCATGGTTGATCGAGTACTTGGGAATCTCGATGGTGACGTCCTGTTGCGCCAGGATGGCCTGGCAGCTCAGGCGGGACTGAGGCTCCAGGCCCCAGGCCTTGTCCAGCATGTCCTCTTCGTTTTCTTCGGGTTCGTTGAGGCTGGCGTAGCCTTCGCGCACCACCACATGGCAAGTCGTGCAGGCGCAGACCATTTCACAGGCATGCTCCATGTGGATGTCGTTGTCGAGCAATGCTTCGCAGATGCTGGTGCCGGCCGGCGCGCTGATCTGCGTACCCTGGGGGCAGTACTCGGGATGGGGAAGGATCTTGATGACGGGCATGGGGAAAATCGTGTTGTGCGTATCGGGAGTCGGGTCGGCAGGCCGGCGGGCGCCGCTCAGAAGCTGTTCACATCGCGTCCGGCGAGCGCGCGCTGGATACCGCGGTTCATGCGTTCGGCAGCGAACTGTTCGGTGCCGTGAGCCAAATCTTTCGAGGCTGCCTCGATATCGCCGGCGTCGGCCCCCTGCATGACCTGCTGCAGACGGGTCAGCAAGCCGTCGATGCGGGCCTGCTCGCCGGCATCCAGCAGGTCGCCATCGGCAGCCAGTGCCGAGCGTGTCGCCATCAGCAGACGATCGGCGTCGACACGGGCCTCGACCAGCGCGCGGGTCTGGATGTCCTGCTCGGCCGTGGAAAAGCTCTCGCGCAGCATGCGCGCGATCTCGCCGTCGTCGAGCCCGTAGCTGGGCTTGACGTCGACCTTGGCTTCGACGCCCGAACCCTGCTCGCGGGCCGCCACACTCAGTAGACCGTCCGCATCGACGGTGAAGGTCACGCGGATGCGCGCTGCACCGGCAGCCATCGGCGGAAAACCCCGGAGGACAAAACGCGCCAGACTGCGACAGTCGGACACCATGTCGCGTTCGCCCTGCACCACATGGATGGACATGGCGGTCTGCCCGTCCTGGTAAGTGGTGAAGTCCTGCGCCATGGCCGTGGGAATGGTCTGATTGCGCGGCACGATGCGCTCGACCAGACCGCCCATGGTCTCGACGCCGAGCGACAGCGGAATGACATCGAGCAGCAGCAGATCACCCGAGTTGTCGTTGCCGGCAAGCTGGTTGGCCTGGATGGATGCGCCCAGCGCCACCACTTCGTCGGGATCGAGGTTGACCAGGGGCTCCTGGCCAAAATAGGCATGCACCGCCTCGCGCACGGCGGGCATGCGGGTGGATCCGCCCACCATGACCACGCCCTGCACGGCTTCCGGGCTCAGCTTGGCATCCCGCAGCGCACGGCGCACCGCAGTCAGCGTGCGCTGCGTCAGTTCGGCGGTGACCGCCTTGAAGTCTTCCGCACGCACCGGCAGCACCCGCAACTGCCCGCCGAGTTCGACGGCCAGTTCGACGGCCTCGCCATCCCGCTTGTCGGAAAGCGCCTCCTTGCAGCGGCGAGCCGCCACCACCAGCGCAGCCTTGTCCTGGGGGCCGTCCACCTGCCAGCCGCCCTGGGCCTGAGCCCAGCTCGCCAGCGCGCGATCGTAATCGTCGCCGCCCAGTGCCGAATCGCCACCGGTGGCGATGACCTCGAACACCCCCTGCGTGAGCCGCAGGATGGAGATGTCGAAGGTGCCGCCCCCCAGGTCGTACACCGCATAGACGCCCTCGCTGGCATTGTCGAGCCCGTAGGCAATGGCCGCGGCCGTCGGCTCGTTGATCAGGCGCAGCACATGCAGTCCGGCCAGCTGCGCCGCATCCTTCGTCGCCTGGCGTTGCGCGTCGTCGAAATATGCCGGGACCGTGATGACAGCCCCGTAAAGATCGTCGTCGAAGGTGTCTTCGGCCCGGTAACGCAGCGTCGCCAGGATGTCGGCGCTGACCTCGACCGGCGATTTTTCGCCATGGCGGGTCTGCAGCGCAACCATGCCGGTCTTGTCCACGAAGGTGTACGGCAACTGCTCGCGGTGGGCGATATCGGCCAGGCCGCGGCCCATGAATCGCTTCACCGAAGCAATGGTGTTGGCGGCATCGCTGGCCTGGGATTGCTGTGCTTCGTAGCCGATGGCACGCCGGCCTTCGGCCAGATACTGCACCACCGACGGCAGCAGCACACGGCCCTGTTCATCCGGCAGGCATTCGGCCACGCCGTTGCGCACCGAAGCGACCAGGGAGTGGGTGGTGCCCAGATCGATGCCCACAGCGATTCGCCGTTGATGCGGATCGGGGCTGGCACCGGGTTCTGAAATCTGGAGTAAAGACATCGCGGCCCTAAAGAAGAGGGATTTGAAGAGGTATCTGCCGACCAGCCGGGGCTGCCTCGGCAATCCATACGGAAGACGCCGGGCGGCTCAGCGGCCCAGGCGTTCGGCTCGGTTATCGAGTTCGTCTGCGAAACGCACGATGAACATCAGCGCCCTCACCTGCTGCGACGCGGCAGGGTAATCGCCTTTTTCGTCGATCAGCCAATTGAGCTGCGCCTCGCTGCGGCGGCGCTCGGCCAGCACCTCGTCCTCGAGCGCTTCGAGCGCAGGCAGACCTTCGACCTCGTCGAGGGCTTCGCGCCACGCCATCTGGTGCATCAGGAATGCCGGCGGCATCGCCGTGTTCCGCTCGGCATCGATGGGGCTGCCGTTCATCTCGCACAGCAAGGCCGCACGCTTGATGGGATCCTTGAGTCGCTGATAGGCCTCGTTGATGCGGACGGCCCACTGCATCGCCACGCGTTGCGAGGCGGCGCCTTCGGTGGCAAAACGATCCGGATGGACGGCACCCTGCAGTTCGCGCCAACGGCGCGCCAGTTCGGCCGGATCCTGCTCGAAGGCGCGCGGCACGCCGAACAGCGTGAAATCATCCGCCTTCAAGTCCAAGCCCAAGCTGCTGCTCATCACTTTCTCGATCCATCAAACAAACACAAAAAAGGGCGCGGCAGCGCGTGCCGCCCCGCCCGTCGCCTCGCGCGCCGCGCTCAGATGCGGAAAGACTCGCCGCAGCCGCAACGATCCCGTTCATTGGGATTGTTGAACTTGAAACCTTCGTTGAGGCCTTCGCGGACGAAGTCCAGCTGCGTGCCATCGATGTAGGCCATGCTCTTGGGATCGACCAGCACCTTGACGCCCAGCGTTTCGAACACGACGTCTTCGGGCCGGGCCTCGTCGACGTACTCGAGTTTGTAGGCCAGGCCGGAACAGCCCGTGGTCTTGACGCCCAGGCGCACACCCAGGCCCTTGCCACGCTTGCTCAGGTAGCGGTTGACATGGCGGGCAGCGGATTCGGTCAGGGTGACAGACATGATCGACTCCCCCTGCGCGCTCAATGCGCAGCCGCTTCGGCCACTGCCGGCACAGCCGGTTCGGCACCGTCACCGCGCTTCTGGCGGTAGTCGTGCACGGCGGCCTTGATGGCGTCTTCCGCCAGGATGGAGCAATGCACCTTCACCGGAGGCAGAGCCAACTCTTCGGCGATCTGGCTGTTCTTGATCGAGACGGCTTCGTCGAGCGTCTTGCCCTTGACCCATTCGGTCACGAGCGAGGACGAGGCGATGGCGGAGCCGCAGCCGTAGGTCTTGAAACGGGCATCTTCGATCACACCGGTGGCGGGATTGACCTTGATCTGCAGCTTCATCACGTCGCCGCAGGCAGGCGCACCCACCATGCCCGTGCCAACCGTCTCGTCACCTTTTTCGAAGGATCCGACGTTGCGCGGGTTTTCGTAATGATCAACAACCTTGTCTGAATAAGCCATGTCTATCTCCTTTTAGCGGCGGCCTGGTGGGTCTTGGCGACCCAGGTTTCATCGAGGGCCAGGCCTCACACAACAACAACTACAAAACACGAAACCACTGGGATCAGTGCTCGCTCCATTGGATGGTGCTCAGGTCGATGCCGTCCTTGTACATCTCCCAAAGCGGGCTGAGTTCACGCAACTTGGCCACGTTCTGACGGATCGTGGCGATCGCGTAGTCGATCTCTTCTTCCGTCGTGAAGCGGCCGATGGTCATGCGCAAGCTGGAATGAGCCAGCTCGTCGGTACGACCCAGGGCCCGCAGCACATAGCTGGGTTCGAGACTCGCCGACGTACAGGCCGAACCCGACGACAGCGCCAGGCCCTTGATGCCCATGATCAGCGACTCGCCCTCGACATAGTTGAAACTGATGTTGAGGTTGTGAGGCACCCGGTGCTCGAGGTTGCCGTTGACGAACACCTGTTCGATGTCCTTGAAGCCGTCGAGCAGGCGCTGGCGCAGGGCCAGGATGCGCGGACGCTCGATCGCCATTTCTTCGCGGGCGATGCGGAAGGCCTCGCCCATGCCGACGATCTGGTGAGTGGGCAAGGTGCCCGAACGCATGCCGCGCTCGTGGCCGCCACCGTGCATCTGGGCTTCCAGGCGCACGCGCGGCTTGCGGCGCACGTACAGCGCGCCGATGCCCTTGGGACCATAGGTCTTGTGCGAGGCCAGGCTCATGAGGTCGACCGGCAGCGTCTTGACGTCGATTTCCATTTTGCCGGTGGCCTGGGCTGCGTCCACATGGAACACGATCCCTTTTTCGCGGCACAGCGTGCCGATGGCCGGAATGTCCTGGATGACACCGATCTCGTTGTTGACCAGCATGACGCTGATCAGGATCGTGTCGGGGCGGATAGCGGCCTTGAGCGCTTCAAGATCGATCAGCCCGTCTTCCTGGACGCCCAGGTAGGTGACCTCGAAACCCTGACGCTCCATCTCGCGCATGGTGTCGAGCACAGCCTTGTGCTCGGTCTTGATCGTGATGAGATGTTTGCCCTTGCCCTTGTAGAACTGGGCGGCGCCCTTGATGGCGAGGTTGTCGGACTCGGTCGCTCCGCTGGTCCACACGATTTCACGCGGGTCGGCACCGATCAGGTCGGCCACTTGGACGCGGGCCTTTTCCACGGCCTGTTCGGCCTCCCAGCCCCAGGCGTGACTGCGCGAAGCCGGATTGCCGAAATGCTCGCGCAACCAGGGAATCATCGCGTCGACCACGCGGGGATCGACCGGGGTGGTAGCGCCGTAGTCGAGGTAGATCGGGAAGTGGGGTGTCATGTCCATGGCTGGCTTATACGTTCTGTTGGGTTGCACAAATTCGGATCGCTGGCGAGTGTCGAATATTGCCTGCTTTGCAATAGCCCTGTTGGTGGTGCTGCGTTTCGAAGAGCATGGCGACCTCGCCGGGCTCGGGTTTCGGCCGGCTTACTTCGCCGCCAGGATGCTGCCCAGCGCGAACACCGAATTCGGTGCATTGACGCGGATAGGCTTGACCACCGGCGTGCTGGAAATCGCCTTCTTGACGTTGGGCCGCGACTCGACCTGAATGCCTTTGGCGAGCTGCTCGTCGACCAGTTTCTGCAGGCTGACCGAATCCAGGAACTCGACCATCCGCTGATTCAGGGTGGCCCACAGTTCATGGGTCATGCAGCGGCCGCCGTCGCCATGGCAGTTTTCCTTGCCACCGCATTGCGTCGCATCGATCGGCTCGTCGACGGACACGATGATGTCCGCCACGGTGATGTCGGCCGCCTTGCGACCCAGGGTGTAACCGCCGCCTGGGCCACGCGTGGATTCGACCAGCTCATGGCGACGCAGCTTGCCGAAGAGTTGCTCGAGATAGGACAGCGAAATCTGCTGACGCTGGCTGATGGCAGCCAGGGTCACGGGGCCATTGTTCTGGCGCAGTGCCAGATCGATCATGGCCGTGACAGCAAATCGCCCTTTGGTGGTCAAACGCATGGCAAGCTCCTTTATGAACGGTGAGTGGCGCGCATGCAGCACGGACTGCGATAGCCCCTGCCCCAGATGCGGCCCACGCACGAGGACGGTTGCCAACACGGCAAACACCTCGGCGCCAGCCAGCTCAGCGCTCTTCTTGTGACACCGGCCCGAGGCTGGCGATTGAGAACGACTGTTGTTTCCTGACTGTTTACGTCAAGTATACCAGAAGACCCGCCGAGGGGCTCGGGTAATCACTGAGACGGTGCCGAAACACCACGCGGCCCGTCCCGCCACGCACCAGAACAGCGCCGACAATAGTCATCAGCAGGACATTTTACGGTGGGCAGACACGTGAATTCCCGTGACACGCCCTGTCTTGGGGCATCCGGAGCGGCTCAAACCGGGTCGTGCCCTGCCGCACCAAAGGCATTGGCCTTGAGCTGGACCAACTGGTCGCGTACCCGTGCCGCCTGCTCGAACTCGAGGTTCTTGGCGTGCTCGAACATCTGCTTTTCCAGGCGCTTGATTTCCCGCGCCACGTCTTTTTCGCTCATGTCCTGGACGCTGGCCCGCATCAGATCCGGCGCGGCGCGGCTGTCGGCCTCGGCGGACTTGGCGCTGTACACCCCGTCGATCAAGTCCTTGATCTGCTTGTTGATCGTGCGCGGCGTGATGCCGTTGAGGGTGTTGTAAGCCGTCTGCTTGGTGCGGCGACGCAGCGTTTCGTCCATGGCACGCGACATGGAGTCGGTGATCCGGTCTGCATAGAGGATGGCCCGGCCATTCACGTTCCGGGCCGCTCGGCCGATGGTCTGGATCAGCGAGCGCTCGGCACGCAGGAAACCCTCCTTGTCGGCGTCCAGGATGGCGACCAGCGACACCTCCGGGATGTCCAGTCCTTCGCGCAGCAGATTGATGCCCACCAGGACATCGAAGAGCCCCAGCCGCAGATCGCGAATGATCTCCACCCGCTCGACGGTGTCGATATCCGAGTGCAGGTAACGGACCTTGACGCCGTTCTCTGACAGGTACTCGGTCAACTGCTCGGCCATGCGTTTGGTCAACGTGGTGATGAGCACCCGCTCGTTGATGCGCACGCGTTCGTGGATTTCCTGCAGGACGTCGTCCACCTGGTGCGCGGCCGGCCGGACCTCGACGACCGGGTCGACCAGACCGGTGGGCCGGACCACCTGCTCGACGACCGCACCGGCATGCGTCTTTTCGTAATCGGCCGGCGTGGCCGAGACAAAGACCACCTGGCGCATCTTGCCCTCGAACTCGGGGAACTTGAGGGGCCGGTTGTCGAGCGCGCTCGGCAGCCTGAAGCCGTATTCGACCAGCGTGGTCTTGCGGGCCCGGTCGCCGTTGTACATGCCGTTGAGCTGGCCGATCATGACGTGGCTCTCGTCGAGGAACATCAGGGCATCCTGCGGCAGGTAGTCGACCAGCGTCGGCGGCGGATCGCCCGGCGCGGCGCCGGACAGATGGCGGGTGTAGTTCTCGATGCCCTTGCAGTGGCCCACCTCCTGCAGCATCTCGAGATCGAAGCGCGTGCGTTGCTCCAGGCGCTGGGCCTCCACCAACTTGCCTTCGGCAGTGAACTGGCCGAGCCGGTCCCGCAGCTCGACCTTGATGGTCTCGATCGCCGACAGCACCTGCTCGCGCGGCGTCACGTAATGGCCGGCCGGGTAGACCGTGAACCGGGGCACCTTCTGGCGGATCCGGCCCGTCAGCGGGTCGAACAGCGAAATGCTCTCGAGCTCGTCGTCGAACAGCTCGAAACGCACGGCCAGTTCGGAATGCTCGGCCGGAAAGACGTCGATGGTGTCGCCGCGCACCCGGAACGACCCACGCGAGAACTCCGTGTCGTTGCGCGTGTACTGCATGCGGATGAGGCTGGCGATCATGTCGCGCTGGCCGACCTTGTCGCCTACGCGCGTGATCAGCCGCATCTTGGTGTAGTCCTCGGGTTTGCCGATGCCGTAAATGGCCGACACCGTCGCGACGATCACCACATCGCGGCGCTCCAGCAAGCTCTTGGTGGCCGACAGGCGCATCTGTTCGATGTGCTCGTTGATGGCGCTGTCCTTTTCGATGAACAGGTCGCGCTGCGGAACGTAGGCCTCGGGCTGGTAGTAGTCGTAGTAGCTGACGAAGTACTCGACGGCGTTCTTGGGAAAGAACTCACGGAACTCGGCGTACAGCTGCGCCGCCAGCGTCTTGTTGGGCGCAAAGACGATGGCGGGCCGCCCCATGCGGGCGATCACGTTGGCCATGGTGAAGGTCTTGCCCGAGCCCGTGACGCCCAGCAGGGTCTGAAAGACCTCACCGTCTTCGATGCCTTCGACCAGGCTTTCGATGGCCGTCGGCTGATCGCCGGCGGGGGGATACGGCTGGTACAGCTCGAAGGGGGAATCCTCGTAGCGCACGAACTCGCCCTGGGGCGCGGGAGGGGCGTCGTTGGCCGCCTCCGCGCCGGTCGGCGGCACGGTGGCCAGCAGTTCCGAGGCGATGGCGGCAGGCGGCGTGAGGGCTGGTTTTTTGGGCATGAACGGCAAAGACTGGAGACGATATGTGGCGCCCGGGCGTCGCCGCAAGCAGACAGCGCACAAAAGCTGGGCATAAAATTATGGGCTGTCTTGCAGCGTAACCGAGATGCAGGCCGGCCCGGGTCTGCTGTAGATCACGCCATCTTGGCAGTTATCAACTCTTTTCTTTTGGCTCTCGCTAGGAAATTCATGTCTTCCCTGTTCTCCGCCGTCGAACTCGCACCGCGTGACCCCATTCTGGGTCTGAACGAGCAATTTGCCGCCGACACCCATCCCGCCAAGGTCAACCTGGGCGTCGGCGTGTATTACGACGACAACGGCAAGCTGCCCCTGCTCAAGTGCGTGCAGGCAGCCGAGAAACAACTGGCCGAGGCTCCCAAGGCGCGCGGCTATCTGCCCATCGACGGCATCGCGGCCTACGACAATGCCGTCAAGACCCTGGTCTTCGGTGCCGACAGCGAGCCGGTGCAATCCGGCCGCGTGGCTACCGTCCAGGCCCTGGGCGGCACGGGCGGACTGAAGGTCGGCGCCGATTTCCTCAAACGTCTCAACCCCTCTGCCAAGGTGTTGATCTCCGACCCGAGCTGGGAAAACCACCGCGCGCTGTTCATCAACGCCGGCTTCACGGTCGAAACCTACCCCTACTACGACGCAGCCAAGCGCGGCATCAACTTCGAAGGCTTCATCGCCGCGCTGCAGGCTGCCGAAGCCGGCACCGTCGTGGTGCTCCATGCCTGCTGCCACAACCCCACCGGCTACGACATCACGCCCGAACAGTGGGATCTGGTGGTCGCCGCCGTCAAGGAACGCCAACTGGTGGCTTTCCTCGACATGGCCTACCAGGGCTTTGGCTACGGCATCGCCGAAGACGGCGCCGTCATCGACAAGTTCGTCCAGGCCGGCCTGACCTTCCTGGTCTCGACCTCGTTCTCCAAGAGCTTCAGCCTGTATGGCGAGCGCGTGGGTGCCCTTTCCGTCCTGGCCAAGGACAAGGAAGAAGCCGGCCGTGTGCTGAGCCAGCTGAAGATCGTGATTCGCACCAACTACAGCAACCCGCCCACGCATGGCGGCACCGTGGTGGCCACCGTGCTCAACACACCCGAACTGCGCGCCCAGTGGGAACAGGAGCTGACCGAGATGCGCGAGCGCATCAAGGCCATGCGCCAGAAGCTGGTCGACGGTCTGAAGGCCGCCGGCGTGTCGCAGGACGTGAGCTTCATCACGACCCAGATCGGCATGTTCAGCTACTCGGGCCTCAGCAAGGATCAGATGGTGCGACTGCGCAACGAGTTCGGTGTCTATGGCACCGACACCGGCCGCATGTGCGTGGCCGCGCTCAACAGCAAGAACATCGACCACGTCTGCGCCTCGATCGCCAAGGTGATCTGACGACAGGCCACCGCCCTGTCCCGTGCGGGCTCCGCACGGGTTTCGCGGCGACACGACAGGCATGCGCAGCATCCGGCGCATGCCTTTTTTTGTTCCGGTCCTTTGCGGACCCCTTCGACTCTTCACGACAGCCATGGAATTCCACACTTGGCTGGCCTTTGCACTGGCCAGCGTCTTCATCGCGGTTTCCCCGGGCTCGGGTGCCGTTCTGTGCATGAGTCACGGCTTGTCCTACGGCTGGCGCAACGCCCGCCTGACCATTGCAGGCCTGGAAATCGGCCTGGTCATGATTCTGCTGATCGCGGGGGCCGGCATCGGCTCCCTGCTGGTGGCCTCGGAAACGGCATTCTGGGCCGTGAAGATCCTGGGCGCGTCGTACCTGATCTACCTCGGCTGGAAGCAGTGGCGCTCGACCGCAGGCGTGGCGGGAGCCGGCGCGACGCGAGAGACCGCCGTGCTGCCCTCGCGCCGGACGCGCCTGGCCGTCGGTTTCCTGACCAACGCGACCAATCCAAAAGGCATCGTCTTCATGGTTGCCGTTCTGCCTCAGTTCATCAGTCCACAGCGCCCGCTGCTGCCGCAGTTGTTCATCCTGGCCGTTACCCTGGTGGCCATCGACACCCTGGTCATGGGCGGTTATGCCTATGGCGCCAGCGCGTTCAGCCGCTTCATGAGCGATGCACGCGCCCTGCGGCTGCAGAACCGCCTGTTCGGCGGCATTCTCATGGCGGTGGGCATGGGCTTGTTTTTTGTGAAGAAGGCGCAGAACTGAGCCCTGAGCCCTGAGCCCTGCGCGCTGTGCGCTGTGCGGCAAGAGGCAAGAGGCAAGAGGCTTGCGTTTCTGCAGGGACTACGGCCTCGGCATGCGGGCCTGGCCGCCGGGCATCCCGGCCGCAGCGGTCATGCAGGTCATGGCGATCACCGAGATCCCATGACGGCGAATAAAAAAACCCGGTCGCCCCAAAGAGGGGTATGAAAAATGGCGACCGGGGGCGTTCCCGGCACGAAGTGTGCGCCGGGAAACAGAAGCAATCAGCGCAGCAGCCAGGCCATCTGCCAATGGCTGCCGATTCCGGGTTCATATTGCGTGGCGCCGGGAGACCACTGCACGCAGTAGCCGCTGTACGGAAAGGGCCGGCATTCGTAGGAGCGTCCGGTCTTGGGTTGGAAAACCCGTGTGCCCGCGGTGTAGCTGCTCAGGCCCTGGGGGAAACGCTGTTCGGGGCCTGCCGCACTACTGGATCCCGAGGCCGGGATCCCCCCGGTGAACTCCAATGCGTAGGTGCGTTGCACCAATGCCCCGGTCGCGCGGTTGGTGCCCTTGACGACAAGCTGGTGCCCACCGGCAGAAGCCCCCGTCACCGAAAGAGACAAGCGCCCCTGCCCCGAAGCGTCGCGGGCGGCGCTGGCAACGGCCAGGGTCTTGCCGCCGGTGTCGACCAGGCTGGCATGGAGATCGATGTTGCCCACCGTCGTGACCTGCAGACGCAGATCCAGGCGGCCGGACGCAGGGACGTCGTAACGGCTGGCGAGACCACTGACGATGACGTCGGCCGGCTCGACCGCCTTGGTGATCTGGACCTCGACCGTCTGTATGCCGCTGCCGGGTGGTGCATGCACCTCGTTCTGACCCTGGACGGGAGAGATCTCGCCACTGCCCGCCATCCGCCCCGCACGCTGTGTGCGGGCCTGCGTGGCATTGATGCGACCGGCCAGCAGGTAGGGCCAGGTATTGCGCTGGCCGTCGGCCACGCTGCCGATCGTGAGCCGGGTCTGCAGGTCGCTGCGTTCGCCCTGCGCATCGAAGACCCGGGTCGCCACCTGGTCGCCAGGCTGCAGATCCATGGACGGGTAGATGCTGCCCCGTGCCGGCCAGGCCGGCGCCGCGGTGGGCGCGACGGCCGTCGGGCTGCCTGCCGTGGGGAACTGGACGTCGATGGTGCTGTAGAAGCTCCGGGCGGTGTCGCCCACTTCCCAGACGGCCAGAATGATCTGGTAACCGGACCGTGCCGGCACCTGGCAGGTATGGGAGACGTCTTTCGGCGGACGCTGCATGCCGCCGTCGGCATGGCAGAACGGCGTGGATTCGAACGACACGCGGCTCAGCCGGAAATTGGGATTCCAGTCCGGTTTCGTGATGTAGTAACGAAAATTGCGCGTGACATGGTTGGCGGTGAGCATCCAGCGGAAGACCTGCTCGCCGGCGGCGAAGGGCACCTTGCGCCAGCGACCGGCGGATTGCTCGTCGAGAGCGGAGAACTGCGGCAAGGCGGCGCTGGCAATGCTGCCGTCTGCCGAACCCTGGGCAGGAAAGCCGCTGAGTCCCTCGAGACTCTGGGGCTCGTACTGGACGGCCCCGCAATCGCTGTTGCCCCCGGATCGGCAAAGCGCGGCACGCGATTCGGGCTGGACGACATAACCGTGCGCCCACGCGGGGCCGGCGCCGACCCCGAGCCAGGACAACAAAAGAAACAACGAGGCGCGGACAAGATGGATCCGGAAAAGAGACGGCATGGCAAGGCGGGCAAGCGCCAAACCCCTGAAGGACAACAAGAGCCCCCACGGTATTTGGCTAGCCTGGAGTTGGGATTCGCCAAATCTATGAGTTCAGGTGCGAAAAGACCGAGTCGCTTTTCACTTCCTGATATCAATTGACAATTCAGCGCGATCCCCGAACGCAACACCTGGCATGCCGCATGCTCAAAAAGCGACGCCCCCTCAATCGGCGCTGGTACAAACCCTAGGTTTGACCCACAATCCGGTCTTGCCACAAGCAACTTGGCGCGAGGTTTGTTTCGGTCCTACCTGACCGTTCAGGCATTGCCCACCACCGTCCATGCCGATCCAACAGACTGCCCCATCGCCCTCGCTGCGCCACGGTCCCTATGAAGACGCCCAGGCGTTGTTCACGGGATCGTTGTTCGTCTCCATCACCATGATGCTGTATGCACAGGCGGGACTGCTCACAGGCAGCACGGCGGGCATCGCGTTCCTGTTGCACTACGCCACCGGCCTTTCGTTCGGCGCCCTCTTCTTTGCCATCAACATCCCGTTCTACTGGTTCGCCTGGAAACGCATGGGACGCGAGTTCACGATCAAGACCTTCGTGTCCGTGGCACTGCTGTCTGCCCTGAGCGAGATCGGTCCGCGCGTGATGCACATCGATTACCTCCATCCGGTCTATGCCGCCCTGCTCGGCGGCTTGCTGCTCGGTACCGGCTGCCTCTTCCTGGCCCGGCACAAGGCCAGCCTCGGCGGCGCGACCATCGTGTCTCTTTACCTCCAGGACAAGCACGGCATTCCCGCCGGCAAGGCGCAGTTGGCGATCGACAGCACCATCGTGTTGCTGGCGCTGTTCATCGTGCCCTTCGAGCGTGTGGCTTATTCGGTACTCGGCGCCGTGGTGATGAGCGTGTTCCTGTGGATCAGCCATCGCCCCGGGCGTTACGCCGGGAAATGACGGAAACATGCGCAATCGAGTAATCCGGGCGCTATCAAATTCCGTGGCTTCGAGTCGAACAGGACGTTCTGACACACCTGTTCCGACACGGTCAAGGGTGTTTAACCTGCTGCACGATCGACACGTCGGACTGCTATAGTGGGATTCATTGCTGCAATGCAGCATTCACGGTAAACGACCATGCTCTATCAACTTTACGAGTCTCAGCGCGCATTGATGGAACCCTTTGCCGAGTTTGCCCAGGCAACATCGCGGCTGCTGAACAATTCCGCCAATCCCTACATCCATTCCCCTGTGTTCCAGCGAGTCGCCGCCAGCTACGACCTGGCCTACCGGCTGTGCAAGGATTACGAGAAACCCGAGTTCGACATCGATTCGGTGGAGAGCAACGGTGTGGAGATCGCCATTGCCGAGCGCACCGCGGTCGACAAGCCGTTCTGCCGGCTGCTCCGTTTCAAGCGCTTTTCCGACGATCCGGCCACGCTGGCCAGGATGAAAAAACAACCGGTGGTCCTGATCGTGGCGCCCCTCTCCGGGCATTACGCGACGCTGCTGCGTGAAACGGTTCGCGCCATGCTGGCCGACCATCGCGTGTTCATCACCGACTGGAAAAACGCCCGCACGGTCCCGCTCGAGGACGGTTCGTTTCACCTCGACGACTACGTGAACTACGTGCAGGAGTTCATCCGCCACATCCAGGGCGTCTACGGCAACTGCCATGTGATGAGCGTCTGCCAGCCCACGGTGCCGGTGCTGGCCGGGATCTCGCTGATGGCGAGCCGCGGCGAGAAGACACCGCTGTCGATGGTGATGATGGGCGGCCCCATCGATGCCCGGCGCTCGCCGACGGCCGTCAACAATCTGGCCATGCAGAAAAGCCATGCATGGTTCGAGAACAACCTCATCTACCGCGTACCGCCTCAGTTCCCGGGTGCCGGCCGTCGGGTCTACCCCGGCTTCCTGCAGCATGCCGGCTTTGTCGCCATGAACCCGGACCGGCATGCCAGCAGCCACTGGGATTATTTCGAGGATCTGCTCAAGGGCGACGAGGATGCGGCTGAAACGCACCGCAAGTTCTACGACGAGTACAACGCCGTGCTCGACATGGATGCCGACTACTACCTCGAGACCATCCGCACGGTGTTCCAGGACTACGACCTCGTCAACGGCACGTGGGACGTGCGCAACCCGGAGGGCCAGCTCGAGCGCGTTCGCCCGCAGGACATCACCCAGACGGCGCTGCTGACGGTCGAAGGCGAGCACGACGACATTTCGGGCAAAGGCCAGACCCGGGCTGCGCATGGGCTGTGTTCGGGCATTCCGCAAGACGAGCGTCAGCACTACGAGGTCCGTGGTGCCGGCCACTACGGGATTTTCAGCGGACGTCGCTGGCGCGAGAAGGTCTGTCCGGAAATCTCCCGCTTCATGCTGGCCCACAACGACACCGCCGACACCCCGGAGGCACCGTCGACCGTGGTGGTGACCCTGCCCTCGGACACCCCGACCCAGACCGTCCTGGACCTGACCCCTGCCGAACAGAAGACCGAAGCTGTCGCGGTGGCGCCGGTTTCCGTTCCCTCCGCCGCCGACGCCGGACCTGCGCACACGGCAGAGGCGGCGGCATCCAGCTCCCCTGCGCTCACGGCCACCGCAAGCCAGGCCACGGCTGCGCTCACGGCCACCGCAAGCCAGGCCACGGCTGCGGTCCGGAAAACCCGGCCTGCCCGCACGGTGGTCAAGGCGGCGCCGGCCACTTCGCAGCGTCGCAGCTCGGCGCGGTCCAAGGCAGCGGCCGTCCCGGCGCCAGATCCCGTTGCGACCGCCGTGCCTGCGGTCAAAGGCACGGCCAAGAAGACGGTAAAGGCCACGGCCCAAGCGAAGACCGGCACGACGGCGGCCAATGCCGTCGCAGCACCTGCGCCTGCCGCGCCCGAATCCAGTCCGGCCCGCCCACGGGCGACAGGCAAGACCGCCGCGGCGAAGTCGGCTGCCTCGCCCGCAGCGGCCAGTGCCGCAAAACCGAGCGCGGCCAAATCGAGCCCTTCCAAGCCGACGGCCTCGAAAGGCACGGCTCAAGCGACGGCAGGCAAACGCGCAGCCGCCACGCCGGCCCGTGGCTCGACCGTCGCCAAGGACGTCGCAGAGCAACCGGCTGGCAAGACCGAAGCCGTCGAATGACGCTCCTGCCATCGCGGCCAGGCCGACCCTGAGCGCACGGCACGGGGGCGGCGCGGGTGCCGCCTCTCGTCCACGGTGAACGGCGGATGCGGGCCCCAGCGCGTCAAGGCCGATGTCCGCCCGGCCTTGCAGCGATAAAATACGACCCGATCCAACATTTTTCATGCGCCCCCCGGGCGGTCGCGAGACCGCACTGGGTCGTTGGCGTTTCCACGACTTTGCTGCCCACTTCCGACACCCTCGCCCAGCGCCTGTTCGATGCGCTGCCTCAGACGCAGTGCACCCGCTGTGCTTATGCCGATTGCGAGTCGTACGCGGTGGCCATGGCGCAGGGCGAGGCAGACATCAACCAGTGCCCGCCGGGCGGCATGGAAGGCGTGCATCGGCTCGCGGCGTTGACGGGCCGCCCGGCGCGTGCGCTGTCGCCCGTGCATGGGCTGGAGGGGCCGCGCCAGATGATGTGGATCGACGAGGATTGGTGCATCGGCTGCACCCTGTGCCTCAAGGCTTGCCCTGTGGATGCGATCGTGGGCAGCAACAAGCGCATGCACACGATTCTCGAGTCGCACTGCACGGGCTGCGAGCTGTGCCTGCCCGCCTGTCCTGTCGATTGCATCGAAGTCGAAGTGGCGACGCCCGGCAAGACGGGATGGCAGGCCTGGAGCGGCGGCCAGGCCGATGCAAGCCGGCATCGCTACAGCCAGCATCGGCAGCGTCTGGGCGAAGCACGGCCCGGCGAGGCCGCGCGGGCCTGCAACAACGCCATCGCGGCCAAGCCCTCGGACGACACGCAGCGGTCTTCGGTGGCGGCCGAAGGACATGCGTCCGAGGAATCAACCGGACCGGCACTCGACGCACCGGGTTCGGGTTGGCCGTTCCGGCCTCAACAGGCCACGCCTTTGCCGCAAGCGCCTGCGGCGGTCGCAGCGGCCACCGATGCGGATCACAAGCGTGCGGCCATCGCTGCGGCGATGGCTCGGGCGCGTGCCGCGCGCGCGGGCAACAAATAGAGGTCTGGCTCGATCCGGCTGCCGCGAGGAGACTCAGACCGCGGGCAGTCGCCGGCGGGCGTCGGCTCGGTCGACCTGCATGGACCAGGCGAACATGACCATGCCGGCCAGCGCCAGGATGGCACCGACCCAGGCCGTCGAGGTCCATCCCAGACCGGCTGCAATGGTCAATCCGCCCAGCCAGGCGCCCAGTGCGTTGGCCATGTTGAAGGCCGAGTGGTTGAGCGCGGCCGCCAGCGTCTGAGCGTCGCCGGCCACATCCATCAGGCGGATCTGCAGCGTCGGGCCGATGGCCACCAAGGTACCGACCAGCAGCACGTTGATGCAGGCCAGCCACAGGTTGTTGGCCGTGAAGACAAACGCGACCAGCACCAGGAAAGCCCAGACCAGCAGGCCGCCCATCGTGCGTTTCAGCCACTTGTCGGCCAGAGCGGAGCCGACGACGTTGCCCAGGATCATGCCGACACCGAACAAGGCCAGCACCACCGGTATGCCGCTGAGCGACATGCCGGCCAGCTCCATCATGGTGGGCTTGATGTAGCTGTAGACGGAAAACAGACCGCCCAGGCCGATGGCACCGATGCCGAGCGTGAGCCAGACCTGCTTGCGCCGAAGGGCCCCCAGCTCGCGCAGCGGACTGGCCTGGGTGTCGGCGGGCAGATCGGGCACCCATCGCCGGATCAGGTAGATGGCCAGGAGGGCCAGCAGTCCGACCAGCACGAAGGCATAACGCCAACCCAGATGCTGCCCCAGCCAGGCGGCCACGGGCACGCCGAAGAGTGTGGCCGTGGTCAAGCCCAGCATGAGCCAGCCGACGGCGCGCGCACGCTGTCCGGGCGGTGCCAGAGTGGCGGCGACCAGCGCGGCGACGCCGAAGTAGGTGCCATGCGGCAATGCCGTGATGAAACGCAGCACATTGAGCGAGACATAGCCGGGAGCCAGCGCGCTGGCGAAGTTGCCCAGCGTGAACAGGACCATGAGCGCGATCAGCAGTTGCCGCCGGCGCCAATGGGCGCAGGCCACAGCCAGAACCGGAGCGCCGATGGTCACGCCCAGGGCATAGGCGCTGATCACGTGGCCGGCCTGCGGGATGGTCACGGACAGTCCGTTCGCGACCTCGGGCAACAGACCCATGATGACGAATTCACCGGTGCCGATGGCAAATCCCCCGACGGCCATTGCCAGGATGGCTCGCACGGCGGCGGTTTCACGGTGCTGCTCGAGAGCGACGGTGGTGGTGGCCTGGGCGGCCGGGTCTAGAAGTCCGCCATTCATGGTGGGTGCTGCACAGAGTGATCGTAGGGGGATGCAGGGGTTCGCAGACCCCTTGTCGAGGGCCGATTGGAATGCAGCCGTGGCGCATTTGCCAGCGGCTTCCCCTTTACCCCCTGGCTGCACAAGGGTTTACCCCAGAAATCGACTCAGGCGGCGGCGGCCAGCAGCCGCTGCGTGTAGCTGTGCGCGGGCGCTTCCAGGATCTGCTCGACCGTGCCGTGCTCGACGATGTCGCCGTCCTTCATGACCAGCACGTCGTGTGCCATGGCCCGGATGACGTCGACGTCGTGCGTGATGAGCAGATAGCTCAGGCCCAGTTCTCGCTGCAGGCGCTGCAGCAGGGACAGCACCTGTTTCTGGATGGTGACGTCGAGCGCGCTGGTGGGCTCGTCGAGGACCAGGACTTCGGGACGGATGATGAGGGCGCGTGCAATGGCCAGCCGCTGGCGCTGGCCGCCCGAGAACTCGTGCGGATAACGCGAGAGCAGGCCGGGAAAGCGCTCTTCGGTGAGGCCCACTTCGGCCAGGGCGTCGATCACGCGCTGCGCGCGCTCGGCGGGCCCCAGGTCGGTCTCGTGGAAACGCAGGCCCTCGCTGACGATCTCCTCGATCGTCATGCGTGGCGAAAGCGACGAATACGGATCCTGGAACACGACCTGGACCTTGCGCCGCAGGGCTTTCTGGGCGGCGTGGCCCGCCTGGTTGGCGGTTCTCCACGAAACACCGTCGACCAGCAGCTCGCCCTGGTGGCGCACCAGGCCGAGCACGGCCAGCGCCAAGGTCGATTTGCCCGAACCGGATTCTCCGATGACGCCCAGCGTGCGGCCGCTGCCCAGTGCGAAGTCGGCGCCCTTGACGGCCACGAACTCGCCTTTGCTGAACCAGCCGCGAATGCCGGGTTTCTGGATGGGATAGGCCACCCGCAAGTCGCCCCCCTGCAACAGGGGCTGACGCGCGGCGGGGACGGGCTCGGCGACCTCGCGCACCGGACGGCTGTCGAGCAGCTTGCGGGTGTAGGGATGGCTGGGGGCCGCGAAGATGTCGGCGACGGCGCCCTGCTCCACGACATGCCCATGCTCCATGACGGCCACCCGATCGGCGAACTTGCGCACCAGATGCAGGTCGTGCGTGATCAGCAGCACGGCCATGCCGTTCTTGCGCTGCAGCTCGGCCAGCAGTTCGAGGATCTGCTGGCGCAAGGTGACGTCGAGTGCGGTGGTCGGCTCGTCGGCCAGCAACAGGCGGGGCTCGACGGCCAGGGCCATGGCGATCATGGCGCGCTGCCGCTGCCCGCCCGAGAGCTGATGGGGATAGGCATGGGCGCGCCGCTCGGGCTCGGGGATTCCGGTCTCGCGCAGACGATCGACGGCCTTTGCCCAGGCCTCGCGGCGGCTCAGGCCCTTCTTGAGCTGGAAGACCTCGGCGATCTGGTGCCCCACGGTGTAGAGCGGATTGAGCGCGGTCATGGGCTCCTGGAAGATCATGGCGATATCCTGGCCCCGCACGGCACGCAGTTCGCGCTCGGGCAATGCCAGCAGATCGCGGCCTTCGAACGTCGCCCGGCCCCGCACCTCGGCGTCGGCCACCAGGCGCAGCAGGCTCATGGCGCTGATGCTCTTGCCCGAACCCGACTCGCCGACGAGGGCGAGTTTTTCTCCGGGACGGATGTCGAAGGAGATGCCATGCACGAGTTCATGGCCGTCAAAGGCGATGCGCAGGTCCTGAACCTGCAGCAGCGGGGTCGCATCGAGGGAACTCATCGGTCTTTCTTTCGGGGGTCGAGGGCGTCGCGCAAGGCGTCGCCCATGAAGGTCAGCAGCAGCAGCGTGACGGTCAGCACGCAGAACGTGGACAGCGAGATCCACCAGGCATCGATGTTGGCCTTGCCCTGGTTCAGCAGTTCACCGAGGCTGGGCGTGCCCGGCGGGACACCCAGGCCCAGGAAATCGAGCGACGTGAGGGCCAGGATGGCCGCGCTCATGCGAAACGGCAGGAAGGTGATGACGGGCGTGAGACTGTTGGGCAGGATGTGGCGCCAGATGATGTGGCGATGGCTGGCGCCCAGAGCGCGCGCCGCACGGACATAGTCGAGCTGCCGGTTGCGCAGGAATTCGGCTCGCACGTAGTCGGACAAGCCCATCCAGCCGAACAGCGACAGCAGCACCAGCAGCAGCGACACGCTGGGGGCGAAGACGGCGCTGAAGATGATGAGCAGGTAGAGCTCCGGCATGGCGCTCCAGATCTCGATGACACGCTGCAGCACCAGGTCGAGCTTGCCGGCGAAGTAACCCTGGACGGCACCGGCCACCACCCCGATCACCACGCCGATGACGGTCAGGGCCATCGCAAAAAGCACGCTGATACGGAAACCGTAGATGAGCTGGGCCAGCATGTCCCGCCCCCGGTCGTCGGTCCCCAGCCAGTTGTCGGCGGTGGGCGCCGAAGGATTGGGTTCGGCTGCGAAGTAGTTCAGCGTTTGCGGACCGTAGGGATTGGGGGCGTAGAGGGCCCAGTTCCCGGGCAGGGAAAACCGCTCGCGGATGTAGGGGTCGAGGTAATCCGTGGTGCTGTCGAAGTCTCCGCCGAAAGTGGTCTCGGGGTAGTCGTGCACCAGCGGGAAATAGGTCTGCCCTTCGTAACGCACGATCAGGGGCCGGTCGTTGGACAGCAGTTCGGCCATGAGGCTGAGGGCGACCAGCACGGAAAAGACGATCAGGCTGAAATAGCCCAGCCGATTGCGGCGGAAGCGCTGCCAGGCCCGGCGGGCGGGACTGACACCGACCGGTCCCTGCCTCGCAAGGCGCGTGGAGGGAGGCGGCGGCGAATGCGCCGGCGCCAGGGCTTCAGTCGAACTTGACACGAGGATCCACCCAAATATAGGAAAGGTCGGAGATCAATTTGGTGAACAGGCCGATCAGCGTGAAGAGGAACAACGTGCCGAGCACGACGGGATAGTCGCGCCGGATGATGCTCTCGTAACTTAGCCAGCCGAGGCCATCCAGGGAAAACAGGGTCTCGATGAGCAGCGAGCCGGTGAAGAAGGCGCCGATGAAGGCCGCCGGGAATCCCGTCATGATAGGCAGCAGCGCATTGCGCAGCACATGCCGCCACAGGATCTGGCGTTCGCCGAGACCCTTGGCACGCGCGGTGACGACATACTGTTTTCGGATTTCCTCGAGAAAGGCGTTCTTGGTGAGCATGGCGGTGACGGCAAAGCTGCCCAGCACCATGGAGGTGACCGGCAAGGCGATGTGCCACAGGTAGTCGACGATGCGGGCAGGCCACGACAGTTCGGCCCAATCGGGCGAGACCAGGCCGCGCAGGGGAAACCATTCGAGCTGACCGCCGAAGATGACCAGCAGCGCAACGCCCAGCACAAAACCCGGAATGGCGTAGCCCACGAGGACGAACAGGCTGGAGACGAAGTCGAAACGCGTGCCGGCGCGGACGGCCTTGGCGATGCCCAGCGGCACGGCGATGAGGTAGCTCAGGAAAAACGTCCAGAGCCCCAGGCTGATGGAGACCGGCAGTTTTTCCCAGATCAGTTGCGACACCGGCTTGTTCTGGAAAAAGCTGTTGCCGAGATCGAAGCGCAGAAACTGGCCCACCATCTGCACAAAACGCTCGTGCGCGGGCTTGTCGAAGCCGTAGAGGGCCTTGATTTCTTCGAGCCGGCGTGGATCGACGCCTTGCGAGCCCCGATAGCCCGGGCCGCCGCCCTCGCCGCCCCCCAGACCGGTCCGGGCTTCGGCCAGGTACTGCTCGACCGGCCCCCCGGGCACGAACTGCACGATCATGAACGTCACCAGCAACACCCCGAACAGCGTGGGGATCATGAGCAGCAAGCGTTTGAGGATGTAGCTGAGCATGGGCAAGGCAGGTCAGTGTGAAGAGGCGGACGGCGCCGGCGCGGTCGTCGCGTCGAGGGGCTCGGGCCTGGCCCACCAGGTGTCCATGGCCCAGGTCTCGCCGGGCGCATAGGCCGGCATGTCGCCTGCGGGACGTTCGAGCCGCCAGCGGTTGTAGGCCATGCGATGGGTCGGCGCCGACCACTGGGGAATGAGGTAGTGGCTGTGCGCGACGACCCGCTCGAAAGCATGACAGGCATCGAACAGTTCGGACTCGGTGGTCGCAGACACCATGCGGCCGATGAGATCGTCGACGGCCGGGCTTGCGGCGCCGGTGTAGTTGCCCGAATCCTCGAGCTTGGCCGCGGCGCTGCCGAAGAGTTCGGCGAACTCCTGGCCGGGATTGTTGGTGCCGGCGTAGTTGATGGTGGTGATGTCGAAGTCGAACGTGGACAGACGCTGAAGATAGAGCGCAAAGTCGACGGCACGGTAATTGAGAGTGATGCCGAGCTTGCGCAGGTTGGTGATCCAGGGCGTGACGGCACGGGAGCCTGCCTCGTTGCTGTCGAGGTACTCGAGCACCAGGGCCTGGCCCTGGGCATTGCGCAACTGGCCGTCGCGAACCGTCCAGCCGGCCTCGCGCAGCAAGGCCTGGGCCTGGCGCAGATTGGCACGCAGGGAATGGTCGCCGTCGGTGCGAGGAGGCACGGTCATGGGACCGAATGCGGCCTCGGGAATCTGGCCACGCCAGCGTTCGAGCAACTGCAGTTCACGGCCCTCGGGCACGCCCTGGGCCTGGCATTGCGTGTTGCCGAAGAGCCCATTGACGCGACGGTAGCTGTCGTAGAAGAGTTGACGGTTCATCCACTCGAAATCCATGGCCAGACCCAGCGCCTGGCGCACGCGCACATCTTTCAGTGCGTCGCGGCGGGTATTGAGCACATAGCTCTGGAAACCGGTGGGCAGCCGATGGGTGAATTCGCCCTTGGCGAGTTCGCCCGACTCGAAACGCTTGCCGCGGACATTGCGCGCCCAGTCGCGGGCCGAGAAGAAACGCATGAGATCGAACTGGCCGGCCTTGAGCGCTTCGAGCTTGGCCGTGTTGTCGGCGTAGATGCGCACCGTGATGCGGTCGAAGTTGGCGGTGCCGCGCCGCACGGCGAGATCCTTGGCCCAATACTGTGGATCGCGCACATAGGTGATGTCGCGGCCGGAGTCGACCGGGCCGATGCGGTACGGGCCGCTGGCGATGGGTGGGTCGTTGACGATCTGGTCGAAACGTTTGCCGTCGCCCCAGCGCTGGCTGAAGATGGGCAAGGCGCCGATGACGAGAGGCAGCTCGCGGTTGGACTTGCTGAAGCGGAAACGGACCGTTCGGGCATCGACGACGTCGACGCCGTCGAGATCCTGCAACACCGTCTTGTAGGCCGGCTTGGCGTAAGACCCCTGCAATGTCTCGATGGTGTACTTGACGTCCTTGGCCAGCACGGGACTGCCGTCGTGAAACCGGGCTTCCCGGCGCAACTTGAATGTGACGGATCGGTGATCGGACGGGACATCGACGTCTTCGGCCAGCAGGCCGTAGGCGGTACCGGGTTCGTCGAGCGCCGTGATGAGCAGGGTATCGAACAACAGTTCTGAAATATAGGCCGGCGTGCTGCCCTTCATGGTGAAGGGGTTGTACTTGTCGAAATTCGACGATCGCACATTGCTGACCAGGCGCAGTTCTCCGCCCTTCGGCGCCTGCGGGTCGACGTAGTCGAAGTGGCTGAAACCCGGTGCGTATCGGGGCGATCCCCAGAGCGCATAGGCGTGGGCTGCCCAACCGGCGGAGGGAACAAAAGCAGCCATCAGGGCCAGGAGGAGAAACCGCATGAGACAATTCTGCATCAGTTGGGAACAAGTCCGACTTTCAAGGCCGCAAGCAAATTCCCGGCCTGACAATTCACTCTGCACATTTATTTATGAATAACGTGGCTTTTTGATCCGTTGTTTCCATTCTTTTCTATCTTTAAACACTTTCCCGCTAGGTCCAATCCCAGTGCCCGGCTATGCTAAGCGCTGGGTTGCGTCGTGCATCACCTGATGCACCACGGATTCCATGGCTGTCGCCAATGGACCTCTCTTGCTTGCCTATGATTACAGGGTTATGTCTTTTGTAACTGATCCCTATCCGATACGCATACTGCTTCTTGGCAGTTCCGATGCAACCGGACGGGACATCAAGGCCTGCATGGCGTCTGAGCCCCTCGCGTCGGAAGTCGCGCAGGTGCAATCCCTCGACGAGGCACTTTCGCGGCTGCGGGTGGGCCGATACGACCTCATCCTGCTCGGCCCCCTCAACGACGAAACGCTTGCGCTTGCCCAATGGCAGGCGATCGAGCAGAAGTTTCCCGATCACGCACCTTTCGTGGTGATTTATGACGATCCGGTCGTGGTGGATGCCGCCGTGCTGATGCGCCGGGGTATAGGCGACTGTCTGCGCACGAACCAACTGGCCTCCTTGCCCGCCGTGGCAGCCGACGCCATCTCGCGCTGGCGCGTACGGCGCGATCAACACAAGACGACTGCGGAGCTGGCCCGTGCCATGCGGCGCGCCGCCGAACTCTCGGACCTGCTGCAGTTGCGCATCGAGGAAGAGCGGCAGGCCATCGCGCGCGAAGTGCATGACGACATCGGGGGCTCGCTGGCCGCGGTCAAGTTCGACCTCGCCTGGATGTCCCGGCACTGCAAGGACAGCGAGATGCTCTCGCATGTGCAGATGGCGCTGGAACTCCTCGATCACGCCGTGCAGGCCAGCCAGCGCATCATCCTCGACCTTCGCCCGCCCTTGCTGGATCAGGGCCTGGTGACGGCGATCGACTGGCTGGGCCGCAATTTCGGCCAACGCACCAAAGTGGCCGTCCAGTTCGAGCACGGCGACGATCTGCCGAGCTTGCCGGACAACATCCAGCTGGTGGTGTACCGCACCGCCCAGGAAGCCCTGACCAACATCACCAAGTACGCCCAGTGCCGGCAGGTTCGCCTGGCTCTGCGTTTCGAGCAGCAGGTGCTGACGCTGGTGGTCGGCGACGACGGCACCGGCCTGCCCGAGGACGCGCTGGACAAACCCCGTGCCTTCGGGCTCAAGGGGCTGGTCGAGCGGGCCGAATCGGTGGGCGGAAGCCTGAGGGTGGAGTCCGAATGGGGCAAGGGAACGACGTTGACGTTGACGATTCCGCTGCGCAAACCCCTGCGGCCCGCGCGCCGCACGGTGCTGCGCCGTCCCTCGCCCGGCGTGCTGCGGGGCCGGGAGCCGTCGACATGATCCATGTGGTCCTTTGCGACGACCATGCCATCGTTCGTCGAGGTATCCGCAACATTCTCTCGGAAGCAGGCGATATCCGCGTCACCGGCGAGGCGGGCGGTTATGCCGAGCTGCGCGACGTGCTTCGCCATGCGCCCTGCGACGTGCTGTTGCTGGACCTCAACATGCCCGGCCGCAGCGGCCTGGAAGTACTGGGCGTACTTCAGGAAACCGATCCGGGCATCAAGACCATCATCGTCTCGATGTTCACCGAGGACCAGTACGCCATCCGCTGCCTGCGCGCAGGCGCCTACGGTTATGTGAACAAGGCGGGAAGCCCCGACGAGATCCTGCTGGCGACGCGCATGGTGGCCACGGGCCGCAAGTTCGTGAGCCCGGAGCTGGCCCAGTTGCTGGTCGAGAGCCTGAACAACCCGCAGCCGGAAGCGCCGCACACCGCCTTGTCCGAACGCGAGTTGCAGACGCTGATCAAGATCGCCAAGGGCAAACGCCTGTCGGAGATTGCGCTGGAGCTGTCGCTGAGCCCCAAGACGGTGAGTGTCTACCGCGCCCGTGTCATGGAAAAACTCAACCTGGACTCGAACGCCGCACTCGCGACCTACGCCTTGCGGCACAACCTGCTGTAGCGGCCGGAGCGGCCCTGCGTTGCGGCCCTGCTCAGCAACAGAAGGCAGACGGCAGAGGATCAGGTCGATGTGCCGAACAGTGCAAGCACGCGGTCGAGCGCAGCCAAGATGGGGGCATCGAGCAGCGGAATGACGGTCACCAGCCCCACCATGCCCATGGCCAGCGTGACCGGGAAACCGATGGCAAAAATGTTGATCTGGGGTGCGATGCGCGAAATGATGCCCAGCGTGAGGTTGACGAAGAGCATCAGCGCAATCATGGGCAAGGCGATCCACAGGGCGGTCGAGAACAGCTCCGCGCCCAGGCGATGGATCTGCAGTTGGCCGGCGGCCTGCATGACGCCCGCATCGACGGGAAACACCTGAAAGCTGTTGAC
This sequence comes from Comamonas sp. BIGb0124, assembly GCF_003752175.1. Taxonomy (GTDB): domain Bacteria; phylum Pseudomonadota; class Gammaproteobacteria; order Burkholderiales; family Burkholderiaceae_C; genus Comamonas_F. The sequence goes on from NZ_RJVF01000008.1 coordinate 863,346, forward strand.
CAGGGCCACGACCAGCAGCAGGTGCCCGTTGACCGCCACGAACATGAGCGTGACCAGGATGGTGAACAGGCGGGCGATGGCGCTGACCTGGGCATTGCTGACGGGGTCGAAAAAGGAAGCGAAGCTCAGGCCCATCTGAAGCCCCATGAGCTCGCCTGCCAGCTCGACGGACGCGAACACGATGCGCACCGCAAATCCGATGGCCAGGCCGATGAAGACCTGCTGAAGCAGCACGGCAAGGGCCTGCGGACTGTCGAGCCCGACCACCGGCTGGCCCGACAGCGACGCCTGGCAACCCAATGCGACCAGAAAGGCCAGGCCGATCTTGGCGCGCGCGGGAACGGCCCGGCTCGACAGCACGGGGGCGGCCATGAACAGCGCCAGGGCCCGCACGAAAGGCCACAGCAGAGGCGACATCCAGGCCACCAGTTGGTCTTGCGAAAAGCTGATCATGGGCAGCGCCCCGGCCTCACTGCACCATCGAGGGGATGGACTCGATCATCCGCCGCAGGTAATCGACCAGGGTGGCGAGCATCCACGGTCCGGCCAGTGCGAACACCAGCACGGCCACGACCAGCTTGGGCAGGAAGGACAGCGTGTTCTCGTTGATCTGGGTAATGGCCTGGAAGATGCTGACGACCAGGCCCACGACGAGCACGGCGCCCAGTACGGGCAACGACACCATGAGCAGCAGGGTGACAGCTTCGCTGCCCAGGGTCAGGACGGTCTGGGAGTTCATGCGCTTGCGGTGCTTTCCGGATCGGTTCGTTCCACGTCGGGCGGCCTATCGGGCGAAGCTGGCCGCCAGCGAGCCGATGAGCAGATTCCAGCCATCGGCCAGCACGAACAGCATGAGCTTGAACGGCAAGGCCACCAGCACGGGCGACAGCATCATCATGCCCAGCGACATCAGGATGCTGGAGACGACGATGTCGATCACCAGGAAGGGGATGAAGATCATGAAGCCGATCTGGAACGCCGACTTGAGTTCGCTGGTGACGAATGCAGGGATGAGCACGCGCATGGGCGCGGTCTCGGCCGTGACCTCGGGCTCGAGCCGGCCGAGCCTGGCAAACAGGGCGAAGTCGGACTGCCGGGTCTGCTTGAGCATGAACTCGCGCATGGGCTGGGAGCCATTGGCCACCGCCTGCTCGAAGGTCACGCTGTTCTGGGTGTAGGGCAGGTAAGCGTCGTTGTACACACGGTCGAGCGTCGGTCCCATGACGAACAGCGTGAGAAAAAGGGACAGGCCGATGATGACCTGGTTGGGCGGCGCCGACTGCGTGCCCAGCGCCTGGCGCAGCAGCGACAGCACGATGACGATGCGGGTGAAGCTGGTCATCATCAGCAGCACGCTGGGCAGGAAAGACAGCGCCGAGAAGAACAGCAGGGTCTGGACGGGCACGGAGTAGCTGGCGCCCCCTGCCCCGCTGCCGATGAGCAGCGGCAGTTGTCCGTTCTGCTGGGCGGCGGCGGGCACGGCAACCAGCCCGGCGAGCAGCGCCGCCAGAGCGGCACGGCGCAGCCACGGATTCAGGTTCGAGCGGGAATCAATCATGGCGGGGTTTCGCGGCATCGGCGAGATCGGGGGTTACGGCGCGGCGGACATCGCCGGCCCACACCGGGGAACCGGGCACCTGGCCCAGGCTGCTGCGCAGCGAGGTGGCGAATGCATCGGCATGCCGTCCATCCTCGGCCGCATTCACGGACCACTGGTGCAGTGTGTGCATGGACCGAGCGGTGACACCGACCACCAGCGCCGTGCGGGCGCCCTCGGGACCGACCTCGAGGGTGAGCACGCGTTGCTGGGGGCCCAGCGTGACGGACGACAGAACGGTCACGGCATGCCCTGGCCCGCCGCTGCCCGGCAGGCGGTTGCGTTTCTGCAGCCAGCGCAAGGCCAGCGCGAACAGGGCCATGACGCCGAGGAAAGACAGCACCACGAAGGCCGAGGACATGAGGCTGTCGGTCATTCCCGATTGGCCCGGCGCAAGCGTTCGGAGGCGGTGACCACGTCGGTCAGACGTATGCCGAACTTGTCGTTGACGACCACCACTTCGCCGCGGGCGATGAGGTGACCGTTGACCAGTACGTCCATGGGCTCGCCGGCCTGGGCATCGAGCTCGATGACCGAGCCTTCGGCCATCTGCAGGATGGATTTGAGCGAGACCTTCTTGCGCCCGAGCTCGACCGACAGTTGGACGGGAATGTCGAGCACCCGCGACATGTCGCCGTAGGGAGCCGCGGGCGCGGCGGGTGCGCCGGCGGCAGCCGCCGTATCGAGGGGCTCGGCCCAGTCGTCGGCCGGTTTGCTTTCAGTGATCATGGGATTCTCCGCTGGGATGCAGGCAGGTCAGGACACGCAACGCGTAATGACTCTGGTGGGTGCCGTACTGGCATTCGAACAAGGGCACGCCCTCGATGCTGGCCATGACGGTGGGCAGACGGTCGAGTTCGATGAAATCGCCGGTCTGCATGGTCAGCAGTTGCTCGATGGTGAGCGTGGCCGTGGCCAGCTCGGCCACGAGCTGCAGGTCGGCCGACTGCAGCTCCTGGACGAGCAGCCGGCGCTTGGTGTCGTCGACGGACTCGGTCTCGCCCAGGGGCGAGGCATAGAGGATGTCGTGCAGCGGCTCGAGGGCCGTGTAGGGCACGCCGATGTGGATCTGGCCCTGCACCTCGCCCACCCGGACATCGAAGGAGGCCGTGACGATGACCTCGTCCGGTCCGGCGATGGCGGCAAACTGCGACAGCCGCTCGGTCCTGAGGAACTGCGGCTCGACCGGATGGATGCCGGACCACGCCTGTTGGTAGTCGGCACACACCAGGCGCACCAGCCGCTCGAGAATGCGCAGTTCGGTGGGAGACAGGTCACGCGGCACGGCGGGGACGGTGGCAATCGGGAGGTCCGTGCCCGTGCCGCCGTACATCACGTCGACCATGCCATGGAACAGGTCGGCGTCGACGCTGACCAGCCCGTTGCCGACCAGCGGGGCCAGCGACACCAGGCTGAGGTTGGCACCGGCGAGCGCGGCCATCTGCAACGCATGGCGCTGGATGTGCATGTCGGCCGGCCGCACTTCGACATGACGGCTGAGGATGCCGAAGAGGCCGTTCTCGATGCGTCGCGCGAAACGCTCGCCCACGATGTCCAGCGTCGGGATGGGCCGTCCGACCCAGCGCTCGCGGCTCGACAGATCGTAGCCGCGGGGCGTGTCTGCCGGGATTTCGGGGGCAACGGGTGACGAGGAGGCATCGGTCATGGCAAAGGGCTCATGCGGGCATGGATGACGGGCTGCATCGGGCTGGTCCGTGCGGCTCGGACTACTGAACGATGAAGTTGGCGAACAGCACCTCGCGCACCGGGCTCGTGGCTCCGGCGCCGATGATGCGCGTGACCTCGGCCTGGATATCGCGGGCGAGTTTTTCCTTGCCTTCCCGTGTCAGAAGATCGGTGGCGGCACGCTGGGATATCGTCAGGATCGCCGCGTTGCGGATGGCGGGCAGGAAGGCCTTGATGCGGTCGTTGGATTTCTCGTCGGACAAGGCCAGCGTGATGCCGATCTGGACCAGGCGGTCGCCGCTGTCGCCACTGAGATTGACCACCATGGGTTCGATCGCGAGGTAGCTCGGTGGAGCGGCCGTGACGATGGCCTCGGGTGCCGCAGGGGTCGCGGTTTGCTGCGCGCCGGCGGGCACATGGCGGCCGAAGAACCACCAACTGGCGCCGGCGCCTGCGCCGAGAAAGACCACGCCCACGACGCCGGTGATCAGGACGCCTTTGAGGCGCGAAGGTTTTGCACGGGTCTCGGCCGGAGCGGCCTCGTCCTTGGCCGCAGGTTTGCTGGTTGCCATGTTTTTATCCTCGAATCCAGCGCCGAACGCCGGACGACAATGGAGACGCACGCAGGTCGGCGACCTGCGTTGCGCCGTCAAGAAAAGCCGCGATGGACTCAGACATACAGGTCCAATCCCGGCAGGGGTGAAGCCGCGTTCACGGCCTGCAGGCCGATGGCGCTCGCCGGCGGGGCGAGGTCGACGCGGCCCATGCGCCGTTGCCCATGCGGACTGCCGTCTGTCGGGTGGGAACCGGCCTGGGCCTGTCCGCCGTTCTGCGACGAGACAGAATCGCCCTGCCCCGAATCGACCGAGAGTCGGGTCAGGTTCAGGCCTTGCTCACGCAACATATCGCGCAACTGGGCACTTTCGCTGTCGAGCAGTTCGCGCACGGCGCCGTGGTCGGTGCGAAACGCCACATGGGCCTCGTTGCCCTGGATCGCCACACGCACGTCCACGGCCTGGCCATCGGCGCCATCGACCGAAAAGCGGGCGCTCTGGCTTTTCTGGGCCAGCCAATAGCTGATGTCCGCCGCCAGTCCGTCCTCTGCGGTGCCGGGGGCGGCCAGCACGGCAGTGGTCGCAGAGCTCCACCCGCCTGGGGTATCGCTGCCCTGCCCCGTCCACGGCATGCTCACAACGCCGGGCCCAGTCGTGCCGTCGACGAGGGCCGCCGGAAACGCACCGGACCGGCGTGCCGTTTCACTGCGCAGGTCATCCCCTGCGGCGAGCGGATACAGACCGCCCTGGATCACGCGCGAGGCCGGGTGAACGGCGTCGGTCTGCGGCAGTTGCTGGAGCAGGCTGCCGAGAAGCGGAGCATCGGCACGCGAGGCGGTGTGGGCGGCTTGCTGCGGCTGCTGTTGCACGGACTGCAGTGGCTGCATTTGCTGCGCCTGTCGTTCCAGCTGTTGTTGCCGAGCCAGATCGGCCTGTCCTTGCAGAAAGACCTGGCGAGCAAGCCATGGTGCCGCCCCCGGCTTGCCGGCCTGGACGGCGAGCGCCGCCTGCGCGGGACCGGCCGTCTCGCCCGGCACGGCACGGGCGCGAGGCGGCTCGTCCGTCAGCGGCAAGGGCTGGTCCGAGCCATCGCCGGCGCCTCTGCCAGCGACCCCGGCGTCGTTGTCGGCAGCCTGCACTGTCGCTGCAGCCGCATCGGCCGTTGCCCCGGTCAGGGAGGGGGTTGCCGTCCGCGACGAAACCGGATGGTTCGGGGACGCGCCAGGGTCTGCCATGGGCAAAACCGTCAAGGCCGAGCCCATGAGCAGCCAGCTCGTATCCGCCATCAGCTCCTGGCCGGACAACCTGGACGGTCGATCCGAGTCTGCGCGGTCGGCAGGCGGGTCGGCCCGGCCGGTGCAGTCTGGACTGTCGTCGGTCTCGTCGTCGGCAGACTCCGCACGGGCATCGCGCGGGTCGCGGTCGGATTCGGCGGCCACGGCTCGCACGTCGCTCATCGCCTGGTTGCGGACTTCGAGGGCCTGCGCAAAACCCAGACCCTCACGGTTGCGGCGGGCCGCGTCTTCGACGCTTCGGACCTTGGCCGAGCCCTGCAGGCGCGGCGCGGGACCGGGCACGCTCGACATCGGTTCAATGGCCATGGTCATTCTCCCGCTGGCTGTAAAGCATGCCGTTTGCAGAGACGCGGGCGGCCATCTCGTCCGTCTGTTTCTGTTCGCTTCGAGCCGTTGCACGGGCTTGCCGGTCGAGCAGACCGTCGGCCACCGCACGCAAGGCCTGTACCCGCGATTGCACCTGGGTCAGCGTGCTGCGGCACTGCTCGATCTGGCGCTGATGGCGTTTGACGACATCGGCCTGCAAGGCGATCACCTGATCCAGGCGTTCCATGAAAAGGTAATGGTGGCGCAGAACCTCGGGGGTGGCACTGCCCCGCCCGGCAGGGCTCCAGCGGGCATGCGTTTCGCGTGCATAACCCACCAACTGATCGAACTGCGCCTGGGCCTGGGCCGCTTCGGGCTCGGCCCGTGCCAGCGCACCGGCGGCCGTGTCGCGCTCTTTCTCGGCCATGCCGATGGCGATTTTCAGGGCATTGAGGCTGGATGTCATGGCACGCGGTCCTAAGCCGGGCGGCCCTCGTTGAGCAGGCCCAGCATGCGGTCCATGCTGTCGCCGAGGGTGGATCCCTCGTGCATGTCCTGGCGCAGGAATGCGCGCATGGCGGGTTGCATGGCGATCGCTTCCTCGAGCGCGGCATCGCTGCCCCGCGCATAGGCGCCGACGCGGATGAGGTCGCGGCTTTTCTGGTAACGCGAGTAGATGGCCTTGAACCGGCGGGCCATTTCGAGCTGGCCGCGCGAGATCACGTTGTGCATGACGCGCGAGGCGCTTTGCTCGATGTCGATGGCGGGGAAATGCGCCTCCTCGGCCAGGGCCCGGGAGAGCACGATATGGCCATCGAGTATGGCGCGGGCGGCATCGGCGATCGGATCCTGCTGGTCGTCGCCTTCGGACAGCACGGTGTAGATGGCGGTGATGGAACCTCCGCCTTCACGGCCGTTGCCGCTGCGTTCGACGAGCTGGGGCAGTTTGGCGAACACCGATGGCGGATAGCCCTTGGTGGCCGGAGGTTCGCCCAGCGCCAATGCGATCTCGCGTTGCGCCATGGCGTAACGGGTGAGCGAATCCATCAGCAGCAGCACATGCTGCCCTTCGTCCCGGAAATGCTCGGCGATCGCCGTGGCGTAGGCCGCCCCCTGCATGCGCAGCAACGGCGAGGCATCGGCGGGGGCAGCGACGACCACCGCGCGCTCACGTCCCTGCTGGCTGAGAATGTCCTCGACGAACTCCTTGACCTCGCGGCCCCGCTCGCCGATGAGGCCAACCACGATGACGTCGGCCTGCGTGTAGGTGGCCATCATGCCCAGCAGCACGCTTTTGCCGACGCCCGAGCCGGCAAACAGGCCCAGGCGCTGGCCGCGGCCCACGGTCAGCAGGGCATTGATGGCACGCACGCCGGTGTCCAGCGGCTCGCGCACGGGGGCGCGTTCCATCGCGTTGATGGGCACGCGGTCCATGGGCATGGCGGCCACGTCCTGCAACGGACCGCCGTCGTCGAGCGGCTGCCCGCTGGCATCGACGATGCGGCCCAGCAGCCCATGACCCTGCGGCAGGCACAGCAGGCCGCTGGTGTCCAGAACGGCATCGGCATCGGGCCGGCCCAGGACGGGGGCCGGCACATAGGGACGGGCGGGCGCCACCTGGGCGCCGTTGCGCATGCCGTGCACATCGCCGGCCGGCATCAGATAAAGGCCGCCCTGGGTGAAACCCACGACCTCGGCGGTCACCGGCGGCTGCCCGGCCTGGCGCACTTCGCACTGGGCACCGACGGCCGCGCGCAGGCCCTGCGCCTCCATCATCAGGCCGGTGAGCCGGGTCAGCGTGCCGCTCACCTCGAGGGGCACATCGTCCTTGAGCCGTGCCCGTGCATCGGCCATGAAACGGATCCAGGCCACGGGGCTGGCCACGTCCTCGAGACTGGCCTCGGGCTTGCGGCTCATTCGGCCACCTTTTCAGCGAGGCGTTCGGCCGGGACGGGGTCTTCACCCAGGGGGCTGTCCATTCCCAAACGGGCCAGGGCGCGTTTCCAGCGGCTGCCCAGCGTGCCGTCGACCGTGGTATTGCCCGACTCGACCATGCAATCGCCCGGCTGCAGGGTGTTGTCGACCTGCCAGGTCACGTAGCTGAGGGATTTGTTGGTGCGCAGATGCAGCGTGAGGACCTCGTAGTCGACCGGATGCAGGCGAACGGTCACGGCCCGGCTTTCGGTGCCCAGGCTGGTCAGCGCTTCGCGCACGACAGCCAGCGTGCTCACGGGATTGATGGCGACTTCCCGGCGGATGACCTGACGGGCAATATCGCAGGCCAGTTCGAGCACGGTCTGCGCGATCTGGTGCTGGATGATGACCAGCCCATGCTCGGCACTGACCAACAGGCTCTCCATGCGGCCGGACTGCTGGCGGCCCTCGCTCTTGACGTAATCCTGCAGGCGCTGCTGCCCCTCGCGCTGAGCCTGCTCCTGGCCGACGCGGTAGCCTTCGTCGTAGCCGTCTTCGTAGGCCAGCCGGTAGCCGGCCTCGTCGTTGGCCTGTGCAAACTCGTCGTCCGGCGCCACGGCCTGCGCGGATTCGGCCATCGGAGGCTCGCCGGACAGCGAACCGAAACGCACCGGCACCGCCGCCTTCACCTGAGGGGCTGGAATGATGCGCGAAAGGCGATTGTGGTTCATCGTCAGCCCTCGCCCATCACGATGACGCCTTCGTCGCTCATGCGGCGCAGGGTCTTGAGGATTTCCTTCTGCTGCGTCTCGATGTCCTTGAGGCGCACGGCACCCCGCATGTCGAGGTCGTCGCGCAAGGCATCGGCGGCCCGCGAGGACATGTTGCGGAAGACCTTGTCGAGCAAGGGCGGCGAGGCCCCCTTGAGCGCGACGATCAGCGTTTCCGACGCCACCTCGCGCAGCAGCAACTGCAGCTCCTTGTCCGAGAGCTTGACGATGTCGTCGAACACGAACATCAGGTCGACGATCTGCTGGGCCAGCTCGGGGTCTTGCTGGCGCAGGGCATCGAGCACCGCCGCGTCGAGTCCGCCGCCCAGCAGGTTGATCGCATCGGCCGCCGTCTTGATGCCGCCCACCGCCGGACGCGAGGCCTGCAGCCCGCCGGCCGACCAGCGCTCGAGCACGGTATTGAGCTCTTGCAGGGCCGCCGGCTGGATGGCGTCGAGACGGGCGATGCGCAGGATGACCTGGTGACGCAGTGCGGCCGGCAACTGGCGCAGCACATCGGCCGCGTGGTCGGCATCGAACTGCACCAGCAAGGCGGCAGCGATCTGCGGGTGCTCGCCACGCAGCATCTCGCCGACCGACTTGGGATCCATCCACTTGAGCTGTTCGATGCCGCCGAGCTTGTCCTCGTGGAGAATGCGGCCGATCATCAGTTGCGCCTTGTCGTCGTCGAGCGCGCGGGTCAGCACGCCACGCACGTAATCGCCCGTATCCGAGGTGAACAGGCTCTGGTTGGCCGTCGCCTGGGAAAACCGTTCGACCACCGTGTTGAGCTGTTCGCGTGTGACGGTACGCGTCGCTGCGATGGCTTCGCCGATCTTCTGCACTTCCTTGGGCGAGAGATAACGCATGATCTGCGCCGCGTCGTCCTCGCCCAGCGACATCATCAGTATCGCGGCGTCGTTGAGACCTTGTTCATCCATGGCGTTTACCGGTCTTTCACGCGACCGGAGTGCCGTGCACCCAGTTCTTGACGATATTGGCAACCGCAGCCGGATTCTGCCGCGCCATCTGACGTGCATCCTCGATGCGGATCTGCTCGGAACCGTCGCCGCTCACCGCGCCCATCGCACCGCCCGTGCCGGGTATGGGCGAGGCCGTCGGCAGGGGCGATTCGAGCGCGGGGCGCTGCGGGATGTCGGAAACCATGGCACTGAGCATGCCGCCCTGCTGCGGCTGCTGGTGTGTGAGGGCGGCCAGGGCCATGGCCGACTCGCGCGCGGCGGTCATCTGTTTCATCGCCGGACGGACGACGCCCAGCAGGACCAGCAACGCGACCAGCACCAACCCCAGGGGCCAGGCATAGCTGCGTGCCACGTCCAGCAGTTGCGGGCTCTTCCAGAACGGCGCCTCGGCGTGGGTCACGGCGGTCCGCTGGAACTCGGCATTCATGAGATTGACGGAGTCTCCCCGCGTCTGGCTGTAGCCCACGGCTTCGCGGACAAGACCGGTCATCTGCTCGATCTGCTGCGGCGACAGCGGCGTGGCGCTGGCCTGGCCCGACTCGGCGTCCACAGCCTGGCGGTAGTTGACCACCACGGCCGCATTGACACGCTTGATCGCACCCGCTCCGGCACGGACCGAACGCACGCTGCGGTCGACCTCGTAGTTCGTGGTGGCATCGCGGCGCGTGGCCGGTGCAGCCGAGCCGGGCGCCGTGCCGCCCAGCGGGCCATTGACGGCATTCAACGGCTTCGGCTGATTGTTGTTGATGGGTGCGGCGGCCTGGGCCGTCGGCTGGTTGCTGGCCGCCCCAGGCACCCCTGCCGGCGGGCTGGCGTCGGCCGACAAAGGCACTTCGGACACCTGCTGGCTGCGCACCGCACTGGCTTGGGGAGACAGGTTGGGGGCGTACTGCTCGGTCGTGACTTCGGTTTGCGAGAAGTCGACCTCGGCAGTCACCTGGGCCCGCACGTTGTCGCGGCCGACGATCGGTTCGAGCAGGTCGAGAATGCGGCGCACGTACTGCTGTTCGACCTGTTGCTGGTACTGCAGCTGCTGCGCATCGGCACCGGCGTTCTGGGCATCGGGAGATGTCGACAGCAGCTTGCCGCTGTCGTCGATGATGCTGACGCGGGTCGGGTCCATTTCGGGCACGCTCGACGACACCAGATGCACGATCCCTGCAATCTGCGCCCGGTCGAGCCCACGGCCCGGATAGAGAGTCACCAGGACCGAAGCCGAGGCGCGCTGCTGCTCGCGGAAAAAACCGTTCTGGTTGGGCAGCGCCAGATGCACACGCGCATTCTGCACGGCGGCAATCGCCAGGATGGAACGCGTGAGCTCGCCTTCGAGTCCACGCTGGAAGTTGAGTTTCTCTTGAAACTGGGTGATGCCCAGGCGATTGCTCTCCATGAGCTCGAAGCCCGTGACCGAGCCCTTGGGCAAGCCTTGCGAAGCCAGGCGCAGACGCACGTCGTAGACACGGTCGGCGGGCACCATGATGGCCGCACCGCCCTCGGTGTATTTGTAGGGCACGTTCATCTGGCTGAGCTGGGCAATGATGGCACCGCCGTCTTTTTCGCCCAGATTGGTGTAGAGCACTTTCCAGTCGGCCTGGCGGCTGAGCACCACGGCGGCGATGAGCAGCGCCAGCAGGACCACCACCCCGGCCGCCAGTTTGATCATCTGGCCTTGGCTGAGTCCGGGCAGGCGGGACTTCCAGCCCGGGCCTGACGACACGGCAGCGGACAGAGACGATGAAGAAGCTTCGGCGATGGCTGACATGAAGTTCCAGGCAAGATGGAAGGCACCTTGGATGCTAGGCATTATTTGACACACGGCCGCTTCGCATGAACGGGATAAAAGGCGATTTACCCCGCTATTTCCGGCTTAAGAATCGCCGGCAAACGCCTAGGATCACACTCAGTGAAACCAACCGGTGTGCCCCATGAATGTGCGTTTTCCTCCCCTGAGCCCGTTGGATGCGCTGGGTGCGGCCGGGACGGCAGCGGGCGTGGGCGGCCTGCAGCGCAGTGCGCCGGCCGGCGCCGCGACCGGTGTCCGTCAGGCCCAGTTTTCCAGTGTGCTCGAGAACGCGCTGAAGGACGTCAGCCAGAGCCAGCTGCAATCCGGCGAGCTGCAGAAGCAGGTCCAGCTCGAGAACCCCAAGGTAGGACTCGAAGAAACCATGATCGCCATGCAGAAGTCGCAGATCCATTTCCAGGCTGCACTGCAAGTGCGCAACCGGCTGGTACAGGCTTACTCCGACATCATGAACATGCAGGTCTGATCCCCTGCTCGCCCCCCGTCCGCTTCGGTCCGACGGCGTCGGGTTGCGGCAATAAAGACAAAAAGCGGCCTCGGCCGCTTTTTGTCTTTCCGCGTTCTGCCGCCCCCTACGGATCGCTCAATGCAGGGCACGCGAGACGGGCTGCGCCGAAAACATCGCCTGGAACTGGCCCATGCAAGGCTCCGCCAGCAGGCGGATCTCCGCATCGTTGCGAAGAATGCTCTGCATGATGCTGGCTTTCTCGCGCCGATCCGTCGCCGTGAGCTGCTCGCTCTGCGAGAGAAAGCGCAGTTGTTCGATCAGTACGGCACAAGCCGACTCGTAGCGCACGAGTTCGTCCCAATCGCCACGGCGAGCGGCATCGAGCATGAGCTGGCTGCTTTCGCGAATGGCACGGTAATAATTGAGCAGGCTGGGGCCCATGGCAGTGGTCGGGGTGTAGCGAAGGGTTTGTAAATGCACGATGCTTAGGCGTTCGCCAGCGGAGCCGGCGATTCATGCTGAAGGCCGGCGGCATCGGGACCGATGGCGTTCCAGCCATCGAGCACGGGAGCGATCAGCTGCGCGACCTCGGCCAGGGCCGCATCGTCGTTGTGCAGATTGGCCCAGGTCAGACGGCGTATGCAGTAGTCGTAGAGAGCCTCGAGGTTGTGGGCCACGGAGCCCCCCTGCTTGAGATCGAGCGCACCCAGCAACCCTTGCTCCAGGATGTCGACGGCCCGGGTGATTTCACGGCCCTTGAGCGCCAGATCGCCGCGCTGCAGCGCACCGCGCGCGGCATTGATCGACTGCTGCAGGCCTTCCAGCAGCAGACGGATGAGCTGATGAGGCGACGCATCGGCGACACCGCCCTCTGCGCTCTGGACACGGTAGGCCTGAACGGCGCGGCTGCGATTGTGGGCTGAACTGAACATGGTGTGTACTTCCTTTGGGATGGCGGACACGCGGCCGGCGCCATGGCTTGGGGGGATCGACTTTTATCCTTTATCGGCAATCAGCGCGCGACATTGAGTCTTTTCGCACCGTCATGCAGACATCGGATGGACACAACACGGGGGCGGTGCGATCGGGCCACGCACAAAACGGGCTGGACCGGCCCCGGTTGCCTTTGCGCTCAATCCGAGTCCTTGTTCCATTGCGTGATCTGCTGGGTCATGTAGGTGTTCAGCGCATTGAGCGTGGCCATCTTGGTGTCGAGCGCCGCGTAGGACTTCTCGAGGCGCGCCTGCATGGCCGTGGCATTGGCGTTGACCTTTTCCTGCGCTTTGCCGTTGCTGGTCCGCTCCTGCGCCAAAGCATCGGTGCGCAGGTCGATCAGGCCGTCGTCCGCCGTCAGGCCCGAAATGAACGACCCGAGTTTGCTGGAGAAACTTGTGTCCGCTTTCGCAACGGTGGCACCGGCAAAGAAGGTCTTGAAGCCCGCCACACCATGCGTCGTCATGGCCTTGTCGAACTTGGTGCTGTCGAGCGTCAGCGCACCGTCGGCGCCCAACGAGATGCCCATGGCGGACAGCGAGTTGAGGCTGCCGGCGGTGTCGACGGCCCCTGTGACGGCCGTGCGCATGCTGGCGAGCAATCGGTTGGCGGTCGAATCGCCTTGCAGCGCTGCGGCCGTCTTGGTCGCGCTGTCGTACTTGGTGAGCGATGACAGATAGTTGTTGTAGGCGTTGTAGGCGGTGACAAAGGACTGCACCGAGGTTTTCATGGACGCCATGTTCTGCGTCATCGTCACCGTCACGGGGGCCGTGGTGACCTTGTTGACCTGAAGGGTGAGGCCAGGAACGGTGTCTGCAAAACTATTGCTCTTGGAGCGAATGCTCAGGCCGTTGAGGGTGGCCATCGCATCCTGCGCGTACTCGATGCTGTTGGTGGCCATGCCCAGTGCCGGATGGTTCTGCGGATCGAAAGCCAGTTGCGACAGGCCGGTGCCCGAGGTGTCGGGCTGACCACTGGCATCGCTGGCCTGGATACGAAAGCCCGCAGCCTGCCCCGTGGCGCTCGAGCGCAGCATCAGGCGCTGGCCGGTCGCGTCCGTGATGACGGTTGCGGTCACGCCGGCCTGGGCTTGGTTGATCTTGGCCGCGATCTGCGAGACCGAACTCTCGGCGGCATCGATCGTGATGTCCACCGCCGCACCGTTGCCGGCGGCAAAGCTCATGCTGCCGGATGGACCCGACCAGGTTCCCAACTGGATGTGCAGCTTGCCGGAACCGAGCTGACCATCGGCCGCCATCGACGCCGATGCGGCAGACTGTTCACGCGCCAGTTGCTGCACGGCAATGCTGTAGCTGCCGGCCTGCGCCGCCGTGGCGGTCGTGGAAACGGATACCGAGGCCGAATCGCTGGAGCTGACCGACATGGCCGACCACGTCTCGGCCTTGCCCAGCGCCGCGGCGGCATCGGCCACACTGGTGGCCAGCGAGCGGATCTGGCCATAGGCCGATACCTTGCTTGTGATCAGCGTGGCCTGCGTGGCCAGGGTTTCGAGCGGCTTTTTCTCGAGCGCGACCAGCTTGGAGATGATGTTGTCCACATCGAGTCCGCTGCCGAGGCCCAGGGAGGTAATCGTAGCCATAAGAATCCTACCGATAGAAAAACGACGATCCGGAAACAGCCCGGGGCAATGCCGCGGCCGAGGGCCGATCCCGACCGAAGCCAGACGGTGGACGAATTGTCTGCCAGCCGCCCGGTCCCCGATCACCCAAGGAACAGCCGGAAAAGCATCCAGTTCGAGCGATCAAGACCGTGCTGCCGCAACGCCTTTGGCCAGCCCGAGCCTGTTCTAGCCACGCAGCAGGGTCAGCACGCCCTGGGGCAACTGATTGGCCTGCGCCACCATGGCCGTACCCGCCTGCTGCAGGATCTGGGCACGCGACAGATTGGCGGTTTCGACCGCGAAGTCGGCATCCTGGATGCGGCTGCGCGCGGACGTGAGGTTCTCGGCCGAGGTGTCGAGATTCTTCACCACGGATTCGAAGCGGTTCTGGACAGCGCCGAGGTCGGCACGGGAGGCGTTCACGGCCTTGAGCGCGGCATCCATGGCGAGAATGGCGTTGTCGGCGCCATCGGCGGTGGAGACGTCCAGACCGGAAAATCCGCTTTCGGTGACTCCGGCCTTGTAAGCCACGCCGCCTGCGCCGTTGACCGTCGTCTGGCCCGAAACGAAACCGGCTCGTTCGACCCAGTCGCCGCTGAGCGAGATGTTCCCGGTCGTGGAGCTCAACACCAGCTTCCCGGATTCGGTCGTCGCCTTGACGCCGCTCTGCGCGGTCTTGTCATTGATCGCCTGGACCAGGTTGATCAACCCGTCCACCACGGACGCACCGCCCGTCACACTGCCGATATTCACGGCGTTGATGACCAGATCCCCGGAGGCCAGCTCGCCGAACGGGCTCGCCGCATGCGAACCGAAAAACCCTGCATTGGCAAAACCACCCGAGGGCGCAGCGCCGAAGGTGTTGACCACCGTGACATCGAGATTGGTGCCATCGGACTTGCTGAAGGCCAGATCCCCGGTCTGCGCCGAGCCCTGCGCCGTAATGCCCGCAGCCTGCAATTGCGCGTGAACGCCGCCGAAATAGACTTCGCCGTCGATCGCAAAGGCCGTCACGGCAGAACCCGTGCCGGTTCCACCTGCGGTGCCGACCCGATTGACAAAAGTCACCCCGCCCACCGTCATCGAGAATTGCTGACCGGCCGCCGTCGAAGCGGCCGTCGTGGTGAAGGTCCCGGATTCTCCCGAGGTGGCGTAGGCCTTGAGCGTGCTGCCGGCAGTCATCTTGGCCGATGTCGCCACGCTGGTCCACGAGCCGAGCTTGCTGACCTTGGCGTCGGCAATGCCGGCGATCTCGATCGTCTGGCCCTGGTTGGCACCCACCTGGAACGACTGCGCCGTGAAACTGCCGTCGAGCAGGTTGGTGCCGTTGAATGCCGTGTTCTTGGCCACGCGGTCGATTTCAGCCGTCAGTTGCGACACTTCCTTCTGGATGGCGGCGCGGTCGTCCGATGAATTGGTCGCATTGCGCGACTGCACGGCCAGCTCGCGGATGCGCTGCAGGTTGTTGCCGATGGTGCCCAGCGTGCCTTCGGCCGTCTGCGCCAGCGAGATGCCGTCGTTGGCGTTCTTCGCCGCTTGGTTCAGTCCGTTGACCTGAGCGGTCATGCGCTCGGAAATCGCCAGGCCGGCTGCATCGTCCTTGGCGCTGTTGATGCGCATGCCCGAGGACAGGCGCTGCATCGACGTCGTCAGCGAATTCTGGCTGGCCGACAGATTGCGCTGGGCATTCAGCGAGGCCATGTTGGTATTGATCGTCGAGGCCATGTGGTTCCTTCGGAAAAGCCGACCCGGCAAGGACAGTCTGGGCACCACATGGATCAGGGCGACTGTCAAACCGCTGAGGAGTCGCACGACACGACCCAGCCAGTGGTTTATCGACGCGATTCCGTGAAACTTGAGAGTTTTTGTGAAAATTAAGCCTGAGCAGGCGCAGGCGTTGCACACGACCGCGGCGCCGGCTCGGCGTCGAATCAGCTTCGCAGCAGGGTCAACACCCCTCTGGGCAGCTGATTGGCCTGTGCCACCATCGCGATGCCGGCCTGCTGCAGGATCTGGGCACGCGACAGGTTCGCGGTTTCGGCGGCATAGTCCGCATCCCGGATACGGCTGCGCGCAGCCGTGAGGTTTTCGGCCGAAACAGCAAGATGGCTCACCACGGATTCGAAGCGGTTCTGGATCGCACCGAGATCGGCACGGGCCGAGTTGACCGCCTTCAGCGCGGCATCCATGGCGAGGATGGCGTTGTCTGCACCGTCGAGGGTCGACACATCCAGCTTGGCAAAACCCGTTTCCGCGGCTCCCGCCTTGTAGGCGACACCGCCCATGCCGCCCGACGTCGTCTGGCCCACGGCCATCCCGACCCGGTCCGGCCAGTGGCCGCCGACGGTGATGTCGCCCGTCCTGGAAGCCAGCGCAAGGTGGCCGGACTCGACCGAAGCGGTCACCCCCGTCTGCGTGGTCTTGGCATTGATCGCCTGGACCAGGTTGCTCAGGCCCGCAGCAACGGTCGCCCCTCCCGCCACGATCCCGATGTCGACGGCGTTGATGGTGAGATCCCCGAGATTCAGATCGCCATAGGTCTGGGCCTCATGGCGCCCGACAAACGTGGAACTGCCGAAGCCGCCGACCGGTGTGTTGCCAAATGTGTTGACGAATGTGACGTCGAGGGCGGTGCCGTCGGCCTTGTAGACATAAGCCGTGTTGATCTGCTGGACGCCATCGACAAAAGCCGCCGAGAAACCGATGCCTGCGGCCAGCAATGCGGGCTCTGCCGCATCCAGCGCCTGGGAGATCTCTTGAAATGTGACGGCAGCGCCCGCACCGGTACCGTTGGCCGTCCCCATCCGCTTGAACACCTCCACCCCGCCGATGGTCAGCGAGACCTCTTGCCCGACTGCCGTCGATGCCGCAGTGGTCGCGAACGACCCCGTCGGACCGCTGGCGGCATAGGCCTTCATCGGAGAACTGCCGATCAGCCTGGCCGCTGTCGCCACGCTGGTCCACGAACCGAGCTGGCCGACCTTGGCGTCTGCAATGCCGGCCATGTCGATCGTCTGGCCCTGGTTGGCACCGACCTGGAACGACTGCGCCGTGAAGCTGCCGTCGAGCAGGTTGATCCCGTTGAACGCCGTGTTCCTGGCCACGCGGTCGATTTCAGCGGTCAGCTGCGACACTTCTTTCTGAATCGCGGCACGGTCGTCGAACGACTGGGTCGCATTGCGCGACTGCACGGCCAACTCGCGGATGCGCTGCAGGTTGTTGCCGATGGTGCCCAGCGCGCCTTCCGCCGTCTGCGCCAGCGAAATGCCGTCGTTGGCGTTCTTTGCCGCCTGGTTCAGTCCGTTGATCTGCGCGGTCATGCGCTCGGAGATCGCCAGACCGGCGGCATCGTCCTTGGCGCTGTTGATGCGCATGCCCGAGGACAGACGCTGTATCGATGTCGTCAGCGAGGCTTCGGTGATGGACAGATAGCGCTGCGCCCTCAGCGCAGCCAGGTTGGTGTTGATCGTCAGGGCCACGTTCTTCTTTCAAAAGCTGGCTGGCAAAGACAGTTTGGAACCAGCTTCAGGGCGAACTGTCGCACCGCTGAAGAACTTCAAAAAAAGAAGCGAAGACCTGTCGACGACACGGGCCGAGAGCCCCCGAGAAGGTCGGGAGGCACGGCCTGCACAGGACAAGCGAAGCACGCGGCAACGCCGACCAGGGGGTGCACATGGCCGGGTGGAAACAACTGCAACAGGGCAACAGAAGGTGATTCCTTCGATTGCCCTGTCTTCGACGACCGGGAAAGCGGCCCGAAAGCGGCTCTCTGCGGCGATGCGACGTCAGATCATGCGTTCGACGTCACGGTTCGGATTGCGCCGCGGTCTTAACCGCGCAGCAGGGTCAGCACGCCTTGGGGCAGCTGATTGGCCTGTGCCACCATCGCGGTACCGGCCTGTTGCAGGATCTGGGCACGCGACAGGTTGGCGGTTTCGACCGCGAAGTCGGCGTCCTGGATGCGGCTGCGGGCGGAGGTGAGGTTCTCGGCCGAGGTGCTGAGGTTCTTCACCACGGATTCGAAGCGGTTCTGGACGGCACCGAGGTCGGCACGGGCCGAGTTGACGGACTTGAGCGCGGCGTCCATGGCCAGGATGGCGTTGTCGGCGCCGTCGATGGTGGAGACATCCAGGTCGTCGAAACCGATTTCGGCACCGGCGGCCTTGAAGGCCACGCCATTGACACCCCCCGTGGTGGTCTGGCCGGCAGTCAGCCCGGCCAGGCCGGCGGTGGTGCCGCCCACGGTGATGTTCTGGCTCTTGGAGCTCAGCGACAGCTTGCCGGAGTCGATCGAAGCCGTCACACCCGTCTGGGCGGTCTTGCTGTTGATGGCCGAGAGCAGGCTGTCCAAGCCATCGGCAGCGCTGGCGCCACCGGCGACTGCACCGATGTCGGTACCGTTGATGGTCAAGCCACCGGCAGCCAGCTTGCCGAACGATGCGCTGTGAGTGCCGACGAAACCGGCGTTGGCAAAGCCGCCGGCGGGAGTCGCGCCGAAGGTGTTGACGAGCGACACATCGACGGCGGAACCGTTGGTCCGGCTGAAGGACAGGGTACCCGCTGCTGCGGTGCCGGTCACCGTGATGCCCGCAGCGGCCAAGGCGGTCGTCACGGGGGTGGTGGCCAGTTCGGTGTCGATCGTGGCTGCGGTCACCGAGACGCCGGTGCCGGTTCCTCCGACCGTGCCGGCACGGCTGATCACGGACACACCGCCCACTGTCAGCGAGAACTGCTGACCGACTGCGGTCGAAGCGGCGGTCGCGGTGAACGCACCGGACGCACCGGTCGTGGCATTTGCCGCCAGCGACGAGCCCGCCGTCAGCTTGGCCGATGTCACGACGCTGTTCCACGAACCGAGCTTGCTGACCTTGGCGTCGGCAATGCCGGCGATCTCGATCGTCTGGCCCTGGTTGGCGCCGACCTGGAACGACTGCGCCGTGAAGCTGCCGTCGAGCAGGTTGGTGCCGTTGAATGCCGTGTTCTTCGCCACGCGGTCGATTTCAGCCGTCAACTGCGACACTTCCTTCTGGATCGCGGCGCGGTCGTCCGACGAATTCGTCGCATTGCGCGACTGCACGGCCAGTTCGCGGATGCGCTGCAGGTTGTTGCCGATGGTGCCCAGCGTGCCTTCGGCCGTCTGTGCCAGCGAGATGCCGTCGTTGGCGTTCTTGGCCGCCTGGTTCAGGCCGTTGACCTGAGCGGTCATGCGCTCGGAGATCGCCAGGCCGGCGGCATCGTCCTTGGCGCTGTTGATGCGCATGCCCGAGGACAGGCGCTGCATCGATGTCGTCAGCGAATTCTGGCTGTTGGACAGATTGCGCTGCGCATTCAGCGAAGCCATGTTGGTATTGATCGTCGAGGCCATGTGTGCTCCTTCAAGAAAGCTTGCTGGTAAAGACAGTTGGGGACCAGGATCAGCGCGGGGGCCGCACTGCTCACGGGCTTCACCTGAACCCCGTTGTGTGGTTTATCGGCGGGGCCCCCGGCAACTTGAATCTTTTTTTGAAGGATGAAGCGAACGTTACGGAACACACCGTGACATCCGCCTGAAACCGTAACGGCAGAGCTCAAAATCGCCGCCAAATGTAGCCTTTATGTTTCACCAACGACTTTCGTTGTAGGAATTCTTCCTACACGCTCGTAGCAATATCACACCTCGCGCATCGCCAGTCCCCGACTCGTGCGACTCGTCGGCTTTGGACAGAATCAAGCCATCTTGAAAAGAGTCGGGCACTTGCCCTGACAACGAGGGAGGATCTCACATGAACCAGGAACAGATGCTGTCCGAAATCCGGGAGGCCAACCTGACCTACCTGATGCTGGCGCAGAAGTTGATCCAGTTGGACCAGGCGACCGCGCAGTACCGGCTGGGTGTTTCGGCCGAAGCCGCCGATCTCATCGCCACGCTGTCGCCCGCCCAGATCATGAAGATCTCGGCCAACAACATGCTGCTGTTCCGCTGTCGTGCCGACGACGACATGGTCTGGGGCCTGCTGACCAACCACAAGCCCAGCCGCCTGGACGACGAAGGCACGGCCAAGCTGCATGCCTGCATCCTGATGAGCCAACCGGCTGCCCTGTCATGAAGGCCGCCGCGGCACTGCTGCCGCAGACCGGCGGGCGCAAGAGCCTGCTGCAGGAGGCCCGCCAGGTCGAGCGCGCCATCAAGCTCATCGAACTGGGTGCCCGGCTGCAGGTGCTCGAGAGCGAAACCGACCTGTCGTACGAGCGCCTGCTTCGTCTGTACAAGGAAGTCAGCGGCCGATCTCCCTCGAAAGGCCAGTTGCCGTTCTCGATCGACTGGTTCCTGACCTGGCAGCCCAACATCCACTCGTCGCTGTTCCTCAACATATTCGAATATGTCAGCCATGAAAGCGACGCGGACAGGATCGACGACATCATCCGGGCCTACGGTCTGTACAGCGAGCAGATGCTGGGTTGCGGTCTGGAATCCCAACTGACCTTCACCCGCGCATGGCGCCTGGTGAAGTTCGTCGGCGCCAGCATGCTGACCATGACCGCCTGCTCCTGCTGCGGCGGCAGGTTCATCACCGAGCTGTTCGAGAACCCCCGCCATTACCAATGCGGCCTGTGCCGCCCACCGGCGCGTGCCGGCAAACGCACACCGCCACGCGTGCAGCCTCTGACCGGCGATCAGGCCGAGGATGCCGCGCCGGCAGCCTGATCGCCGCTCGCCCGCCCGCCAGCCGCCGAGAAGGCCGGGCCTCAAGTTTTCGACGGCTCTGCCGATACGTTAGGCAAGGCCAGGCGGCTGTCATGGCCGCCCGCCCCTCGGGCACCGCCCGACAGCCCGTCCGGCGTTGACGCTTTTCATCACTCCGATCGCAGCCCTCCATGTTTGTCATCATCGGTTATCTCATTGCGCTGGGCTGTGTGTTCGGCGGCTTCATCATCCACGGCGGCAACATTGCCGTGGTACTGGCCGCGCTGCCCATCGAGATGCTGGTGATCGGCGGCGGCGCACTCGGGGCCTTCGTGGTGAACAACCAGCCCAAGGTGCTGAAGGCGACCGGCAAGGCGATCCCCGCTGCGCTCAAGGGCTCCAAGTACACCAAGGCGCGTTACCTGGCGCTGATGGCCTTGCTCTACGACATCCTGCAGAAGGCCCGCAAGGATGGCTTGATGGCGATCGAAAAAGACGTCGAGTCTCCTGCCGAGTCGCCCATCTTTTCGACTTATCCGGAAATCGCCGGTGATCACCATGTCGTGGAATTCATCACCGACTACCTGCGCATGATGGTGTCGGGCAACCTCAACGCCTACGAGATCGAGGCGCTGATGGACAGCGAGATCGACACCCACCACCACGAAGCGCTGGCGCCGTCGCAGGCCATGGCTCGCCTGGCCGGCGGCCTGCCGGCCTTCGGCATCGTGGCGGCCGTGCTCGGCGTCATCAACACCATGTCGTCGGTCGGGCAGTCGCCGGCCATCATGGGCGCCATGATCGGCTCGGCCCTGGTCGGCACCTTTCTCGGGATTCTGCTCGCCTACGCCATCGTCGAACCGCTGGGTGGATTGATGGAACAGAAGGCCGAGGAAACCAGCAAGGAGCTGATGAGCATCAAGGCGACGCTGCTGGCCAGCATGCAGGGGTACAACCCGGCCACGGCAGTCGAGTTCGGCCGCAAGGTGTTGTTCTCGACCGAAAGGCCGACCTTCACCGAGCTCGAAGAGCACATCAAGGGCAGCCGCACCTGAACCGCCGCCGCACGCCATGCCCTCCTCCAAGAAACTCCAGCCGATCATCATCAAGAGGGTGCGCAAGACGTCGCACGGCCATCACGGCGGTGCGTGGAAGATCGCATATGCCGACTTCGTGACGGCGATGATGGCGTTTTTCCTGCTGATGTGGCTGCTCGGCTCGACCACCAGCGGTCAGTTGCAAGGCATCGCCGACTACTTCAACTCTCCCCTGCATGTGGCCCTGCCGGGCGGCGACGGCAGCGGCGCGGCGACGTCCATCGTGCCGGGGGGCGGGCAAGACCTGACGCGTGCGGTGGGCCAGGTGCACGGCAAGGCCGAAGTCCATGCCGCCCGTCGCATGACCATCGACGATGCGCGCGACACCATCGCCAGCCAGGACAAGGCCCGTATCGAAAACCTGCGGCGCAAGATGGAGACATTGATCCAGAACGACGCGCGCCTCAAGGAGTTCAGCCAGCAGATCCGCCTGGAAGTGATTCCGGACGGATTGCGCGTGGAAATCGTCGATGCGCAGAACCGGCCCATGTTCGACACCGGAAGTGCGGTGCTCAAGCCTTACATGAAGGACATCCTGGAACGCATCGGCAGCGGCCTCAACGGCCTGGAGAATCGTGTGATGGTGGCCGGCCATACCGATGCCACGCCCTACGGCGGCGGCACCAAGGGCTACAGCAACTGGGAGCTCTCGGCCGACCGCGCCAATGCGTCGCGCCGCGAGCTGGTGGCGGCAGGCATGCCCGACGACAAGCTGGTGCGCATCGTGGGCATGGCGGCCAGCCAGCTCATCGATGTCGGGCACCCCGCGGCGGCAGTCAACCGCCGCATCAGCCTGACCGTGCTCACCCAGGAAGCCGAAGCCCGCCTGAGCGGCAGGCGGCCCGCAAACGAGTCGGCAGCGCAAGGCTGGCTGGAGAGCTTCAAGAAGATCGGCCCGACCGACGAGCCCCCGCAGGGATCCGGAGACAAGGGCCTCGCGCCTTTGGCGCCGGCCCTGGCGCCCGATGCCGCCAAACCGGCCGGCACACCCGCGTCTGCACCGTCGCCGGCTGCGGCAGCGACGCCGCGCAGCGCCACCTGAACTTCGCCGACGGGGCCGCACGCGCCATGCGTCCGGCGGTAACCGCTGAATAGGGCTCTCCCTGCCCTGTTTATCGGGCTTTAGATCGCGGGGGGTTTTCCGACAATGAGCTTCATCCCCAGCACTGTCGGATACATCCGCCCATGGAGTCATCCAGCCAAGACCGCCAACTCCCCGCCACCGAGCGCAAGCTGCAGCAAGCGCGCCGGGACGGCCAAGTCGCGCGCTCGCGCGATCTGGGGCACCTTGCCGTGCTGGGCACGGGCACGGTGGCCATCCTGCTGCTGGCCCCCTGGATCACGGACACCCTGCGCACCGGACTCGCCGGCCAGCTGACTTTCGACAGCCATGCGCTCGACAGCGCCGAAAGCATGCTGCCCGGACTGCGCCGGCTGGCTCTCGCTGCGCTGGCCTGCGCCGCGGCCGTCGGTTTCCTGGTGGCAATGGCCAGCCTGATCAGCACGGTCGCCGCGGGCGGCTGGATCGCCAGCCTCAAGCCGATCACCCCCGATCTCAAACGCATCAACCCGCTCTCCGGCATTTCGAATCTGCTGAGCAAACAGCAGCTCACCCAGCTCGTCAAGGTCTGCATACTGGCGGGCGTCATCGGCTCGCTGGGCTGGGCTTACGTGAAAGGCAGCCTGCACAAGGTGGCCGCCATGGTGCTTCAGCCCTCGCCCGAAGCCGTGACCTACCTGGCCAACTGGCTGCTGGCCGGCGTGGGCCTGATGCTGCTGGTGGTGCTCGCTGTGGCGCTGGTCGATGTGCCGCTTCAGACCTACTTCCATCACCAGCGCTTGCGCATGTCGCACCAGGAAGTCAAGCAGGAGAACCGGGAGTCGGAAGGCGACCCGCACACCAAGGGCCGCCAGCGATCGCTGCAGCGCAAGGCCACGCAGCGCGCCAGCATCACCGCCGTTCCGCGTGCCGACGTGGTGCTGATGAATCCCACCCACTATGCCGTGGCGCTGCGCTACGACGAGCAGACCATGCAGGCGCCACAGGTCATCTCCAAGGGGGCCGATCTGCTGGCCATGCGCATCCGCGATGTCGCGCGCACGCACGGCATCCCGGTGATCCAGTCGCCCATGCTGGCTCGGGCGCTGTATGCCCACGCCGAGATCGACCAGCCGATTCCCGGCAGCCTCTACACCGCAGTGGCCCAGGTCATGGCCTATCTGTACCGCCTGCGCGCCGCCCTGCGCGGACAGGGCCAGATGCCCGTCGAACCGCCCGATCCCGAGGTGCCGGTCGAGCTCGATCCGCACCATGTCGCGGCCAGGCTGACGACCACCGAAGGCAGTGACGCATGAACCAGTTGCACGCTCTGCGCCACTCGGCCCTGCGCAACCTGCGCGGCGCCAACGCGCTGGCCGCGCCACTGCTCGTCATCGCCATCCTCGCCTTGATGGTGCTGCCGATGCCGCCGTGGCTGCTGGACACCTTCTTCACGCTCAACATCGCCTCGTCGCTGATCGTCATGATGGTGGCGGCCTACATGATCCGGCCGCTGGACTTCGCCTCTTTCCCCAGCGTGCTGCTGCTGACCACGCTGATGCGGCTGTCGCTCAACGTCGCCTCGTCGCGGGTGGTGCTGATGGAAGGCCATACGGGTGCCGGGGCGGCCGGCGCGGTGATCGAGGCCTTCGGGCATTTCCTCATCGGCGGCAATTTCGCCGTCGGCCTGATCGTTTTCATGATCATCGTGGTGATCAACTTCATCGTGATCACCAAAGGCGCCGAACGCATGGCCGAGGTCTCGGCCCGCTTCACGCTGGACGCCATGCCGGGCAAGCAGATGGCCGTCGACGCCGATCTCAATGCCGGCGTGATCGACGAGAAGGAAGCCCGCCGCCGCCGTGCCGAGGTGGGCGAAGAGGCCAACTTCTTTGGCTCCATGGACGGCGCCTCGAAATTCGTGCGCGGCGATGCCATCGCGGGCATTCTGATCCTGGTGATCAACATCGTCGGTGGCTTGGCGGTCGGCATGCTGCAGCACGGACTGTCGGCCAGCCAGGCGGCCGACAGCTACATCCTGCTGGCCGTCGGCGATGCGCTGGTGGCGCAGATCCCCGCGCTGCTGATCTCGGTCGCCGCGGCCATGGTGATCTCTCGCGTCGGACGCGAAAGCGATGTCGGCCACCAGATCGTCCAGCAGGTCTTCAGCTCACCCCGGGTCCTGGCCCTGACCGCGGCCATCCTGGGTCTGCTGGGCATGATCCCGGGCATGCCGCACCTGGTGTTCCTGACGATTGCCTGCCTGATCGGCTACGCCGCCTATGCTGCCTCGCGCAAGCCCGTGGCCGACGCCAACGTCGCCATCGCCCCCGCCCCGCCCGGCGATGTGGACGCCAGTTGGAACGACCTGCAACCCGTCGACCTGCTGGGGCTGGAACTGGGCTATCGCCTGATCGCCCTGGTCGACAAGAACCGCAACGGCGACCTGCTCAGCCGCATCAAGGCGGTGCGGCGCAAGTTCGCGCAGGAAGTCGGTTTCCTGCCCCCCGCCGTGCACGTGCGCGACAACCTCGATCTCAAGCCCGGCGCCTATCGCATCACGCTGCGCGGTGTGGTCGTGGGCGAAGGCGAAGCATTCCCCGGCATGTACATGGCCATCAATCCGGGCGGCATCACCACGCCGCTGATCGGCACCTCGACCCGCGACCCGGCTTTCGACCTTCCCGCGCAGTGGATCGAGGAACGCCAGAAAGAAATAGCCCAGATGGCCGGCTACACCGTGGTCGACGCCTCGACGGTGTTGGCCACCCATCTGTCGCACGTGGTGCAGACGCACGCAGCCAAGCTGCTCAGCCGCACGGAAACCCAGCAATTGGTGGACTACATCGGCCAGCACGTGCCCAAGCTGATCGAGGAAGTGGTGCCCAAGCTCGTGTCCATCGCCACGCTGCAGAAGGTGCTTCAGTTGCTGCTCGAAGAATCGGTGCATATCCGGGACATGCGCACCATCGTGGAGTGTCTGGCCGAGAACGCCGGCGCGACCGATGCGGCCGAACTGGTCCGCCATGTGCGCATTGCGCTGGCTCCTGCCATCGTGCAGCAGATCTACGGCCCCGTCGCCGAACTGGACGTGATGGCCATCGAACCCAACCTGGAGCGCCTGCTGATCCAGGCGCTGACCAATCCACAGGGCCCGGCGCTCGACCCGGGCGTGGCCGACATGCTCGTCAACCACGCCGGCAGCCTGGCCCAGCAGCAGGAAGAACAGGGTCTGCCCGCGTGCCTGCTGGTGCCCGATGCCATACGCCCGACCATGGCACGCCTGCTGCGCCGCAAGGCGCCACGCCTGCATGTGCTGGCCCACAGTGAAATCCCCGAGAACCAGACGATACGGATCGGACCCGTGATCCGAGGAGCAACGACATGAACATCCATCGATTCCTGGCGCCCAACACCCGCGAAGCACTGGCCCGCGCCCGTGCCGTGTTCGGCGACGATGCCGTGATCCTGGCCACCCGCGCGTCGGCGGAAGGGGTGGAAGTGACCGTCACCTCGGAACACGAACTGGCGCAGTTGGGGCAGCCCCTGCCACCGGCAGCGGCCCGGGCACCCGCCCCCAGACCCGCACCCGCTGCGGCGAGCTCGCCGGCAGCCACGTCGGCCGTTCCGGCGCAACCCGCTCAGGCACCCGTCGCGGCAGCCCGGAGCCCGGAGCCCCCCCCGGCCCCCGCGATGCCCAACGAGACCACGTCCGTGCAAAGCGACACCGAGCAGTTGGCCATGAGCACCTTGTCGTTCCAGGACTACGTCCGTGAACGCATGCTGCGCCGCCAGCCAACCGGCGAAGCGACCGGACACTCACCGGCCGCCTCGCCGGAAGCGGGCGAACTGCAAACTTCGGCAGTCCCCCCCATGGAAGGGACTGGCACAGGGCGCGGCGCCGGACAGGCCAACGCGCCCCTGCCCTCCGCCGTGCATGCCCTGCCGCTCTTCCGTGCCACGGCCGAAGGCGGAGCCGACGACAGCGCCAGCGCCGCGACAGCCATTGCACGCCTGCACGAAGAACTCCGTGTGGAACGCGAAACCCTGCGCCTGCAGGAATTGCGGGCTCGAGCCCGGGCCGAGCGAATCGAGCAGGACCGGCAGGTGGCCCCGCGGCAAGCGTCTGCGTCCGGCATCGTCCTGTCCGCCACGACCGGATCGGCCGCGCTGGGCATGCCTTCGCCTGCAGCCGCGGGCATGCCGGACGCCACGACTTTGCACACGGCGGCACTGCGCATGGGCACGGCCGAGATCCAGACCACCCGCGCAGAGAATCTGCGGCTGGCCGACGAGCTGCGCATGATGAAGGACATGATCAACACCCGGCTCAACACCCTGAGCTGGTTTGGCCAGGCCCGGCAGGATCCGTTGCGCCAGAGCCTGATGCTGGCCCTGGCACGTGGAGGTTTTTCGTCCGTGCTGGCGCGCAAGCTGCTGGAAAAACTGCCGCAAGGCCTGGACGGCCCCCAGGCCCTGCTGTGGCTGCAGCGCGTGCTGGCCCACAATCTCCGCGCCGATTCGTCCGATCAGACGCTGTTGTCCGAGGGCGGCGTGCACGTCCTGGTCGGACCGACCGGTGTCGGCAAGACCACCACCATTGCCAAACTGGCCGGTCAGCATGCCGTGCAACACGGACCGGGCAGTGTCGGCCTCATCAGCTTCGACACGAGTCGCCCGGCGGCACTCGAGCAGTTGCGTGCGCAGGTCCAGCCCTTTGGCGTCGTGGCACACGAGGCCCGCTCCCGTCACGATCTGCAATCCCTGCTCGAGCTGTTTGCCAGCCGCCGCCTGGTGCTGATCGACACCGCCGGCTATTCGCCCGCCGACCCGCGTCTTCAGGAACTGCTGGCCTCGCTGGAACTGCCGTTCGTCAATCGCATCGTGGTGCTCAACGCCAACAGTCCGCAGGACACGCTCGAGCAGGTGCTGCGCAGCTTCGGCAGCACCCAGGCCATGCTGACCAAGATCGACGAGACCCATCGCCTCGCTCCGGCCTTGTGCGCCCTGATCGGCCACCGTGCCAGGCTGCGCGGCGTGTGCGATGGCCAGCGAGTCGCCGACGACTGGCACCTGCCCGACGGCGCGGCTCTGGTGGCGCAGGCGCTGGCCGCCGGCGCCCAGGCCGCCCGCAGGACCAGCCGCGAAGAGCCGGACGAAGAGCTCAGTTTCTATTTTGCCCAGGACCAGGGCGCAACGGCCTACGCGCCTGCCCCGGCGGGCCATTACGCCGCCTGAGCCACCGGAACACCACGCCATGTACAACGCCACTGGCCGCCTCGATCGCGACAGCATGATCCGGCAGTACCTGCCGCTCGTGCACAAGCTCGCGCATCACATGATCATCAAGCTGCCGGCCAGCGTCGAGCTCGACGACCTGGTCCAAGCCGGCATGATCGGACTGGCCGACGCACTCACCCGCTACGAGAGTTCGCAGGGGGTGCAGTTCGAGACCTTTGCTTCGCAGCGTATCCGGGGGGCCATGATCGACGAGCTGCGCGAAGTGGACTGGATGTCCCGCAGCTCCCGCAAGAGTCAGAAAGACATCGAAAAGGCCCTGCACCGGCTCGAGCAGACCCTGGGCCGCCAGCCGCAGGAATCCGAGATCGCCGCCGAACTGGGCCTGAAGCTCGCCGAGTACCAGAGCCTGCTGGGCCGGGTTCGCGGCACGCAACTGGTGTATCTCGAAGACATGCCCGGGCATGGGGACGAAGAAGGCAGTTTTCTCGACCGCAACCTGGGCGACACCCAGGCCGATCCGGTCAACCTGCTGCAGGACCACCGCATGCGGCAAAGCCTGGTCGCGGCGATCAAGACCCTGCCCGAGCGTGAACAGCTCATCATGAGCATGTATTACGAACAGGACATGAACCTCAAGGAAATCGCCCTGGTGCTCGAGATCACGGAAAGCCGCGTCTGCCAGTTGCACAGTCAGTCGATTGCGCGGCTGCGAACCAAGATGCGCAATCACTGATCGCCCTCTCTCCCTGGGCGCATGCCGTCAGGGATCCGTCCAGGGGATCAGGCCGTCCGAAGGCCCTCAGCCCTGGGTGCGGTACAGCCGTGCCGCACTGCCATGGCGCGGAACCCCGGGCTGCACGGCAGCCTGGTAGGTCGGCTCGTGGCTCACGGCGGCTTCGGGCAACACGGCCTGCAGTGCTTCCTCGATCTGCAACAGGCGGCGAGCCAGTTGTTCTTGCAGGCCGTTGGTGGCTGCACGGGCCCGGCGTATGCGTTCGCCTTCGCCCTCCGTCCAGGTGTGTTCGGTCAGCGACAGCATGAGTTCGTGCATCCGGCTGGAGCTGTCACGCAAGGCAGCACTGGTGGCGAGAACGACATCCAGGTTGCCATCGGCAAGGGCTTGCCCCATGGCCTGGACCTGCTTTTCCAGGGCCTGCAAGGCTTGCTGGGCCTGGGGGGTGGACGATGGCGATGTCATGGGGCTGGTCAAAAGAACGGGAGATCAGATGGATGAGCGCGACATGACTTCCTGAGCATTCGCGAGGAGCTTGTCGGCGATCGCCTCGGGGTTGACCTGGTAGGTCTTGTCGGCAATGGCTGCACGCATGGCGGCGACCTTGTCGAGGTCGATTCCGGCATGGGCCGCAGAGTTCTGGTTGAGTGCACGCAGGCTGTTGGTGACATTCACACCGCTGCCGGCAGTGGCGGCGGGCGTCGCGACGGACTCGCCGGCCTGCGCACGTACACCGGCGGCACGGGCCTGGAAGGCCTGGGCGTCGGTGCTCAGCGAGGGGTCGAGGGACGGTTCGATTTTCATGGTGCACTCCGATCATCAGCTTGGCAGCTGGTGTTTCCAGGGATATCGGCGGCTGAGGTGTGAACTTGAGGTTTTATTGTAAGAAAAAGCTGCTAAATGCGCAGTTGCACGGTCTGCTCCGCCACGGCCGTCCCGGAAACCGTGCGGCCGGTATCGAGCTTGACCCGCACCGACTGGCCCTTCGCGGCATTGCCCATGGCCTGGCCCGAGGCCGTGATCTGGAAGGTCCCGCTGTTCACCAGCACCCGCACCGTATCGCCCTGCACGATGATATCCGGCCGCTTGACCATGTAATCCCGCAGGGGCTGTCCGGCCGGCAGGGCGCGCGCGGCGATCTGCCCGAGCCACTGCGCCCTGTCGGCCAGCACGGGGGCCGGCGAGCTCGCCCAGTCGACTTCGGCCGGCTGCGCGTCGTCCTCGGCCAGCACCTGCCCGGCCCGCACCGGATTGCGCAGGACCCACGCAGGCCCCCAGGCCTTGACGGTCACGGGCAGGAACACGTTCCAGCGCACGGGCCCTTCGGTACAGCGCAGACCGACGCGGGCACGGCCCCACAGGCGGCTGCCTGCCGGCAGATAGGGTTCGATGCGCGAACACGGTGCAAGACGCAGACGGCCGTCGAGCGCGCCCATGATCACTTCCATGCGCAGCGCGCCGCCCGCGAGTGCCTGGGCCTGCTGCACCTGTTCGCCCAGCCACCGACGGCCCGGGTCATCCAGTCCGCTGCGTTCGTCCACACCTGCCAGAACGTCGCCGGCGGCAGGCTGAGGCGGCTGACCGGCGGCCGGTGCACCGGCCGTCGAGGGCGCTGCGGCACGAGCCACCGGCTCGAGGTGTTCGCGGCCCAGCCGCGGATCGAGGGTGATGCGCCCGACCTCGTTGGGAGGCGCCGAAACCGCCTGCGCGGCGCTCTGAGCCCGGACCGTCGACACGCCCATCGCAGCGCAAGCGATGCAGACGCAGCCGGCCAGCCATCGGGCGGCACGCGGCAGGCCTGCACGGAACGCGGGAGAGGTGCACGTCATTCGGATGCGTCTTTCTGTAGCGTATGACAGGGCACACGGAGTTGATGGGGGGTCGCGGCACGCGCGTGGCCTGGAACGACCGCGTGCACGGTATCCATCCGACCTTCACGCTTTGCCACGACCAGCACTTTAGGGCGGGGCACCCTGACCCAAAGCGCCGAACAGCGGGCTAAACCGTGTGCTCTTCGGCCCTTATCCCGGCAGGTCGGCTTTGATAATTCAATACAACTCAATCCATCACGAGAGGCGTGGATATGCTGGACAAACTGACTGCCGGGCTGGACTTCCAGGCCAAGGCCCTGGCCTTGCGCGCCGAGCGCCAGACCGTGCTCGCCAGCAACATCGCCAACGCCGACACGCCAGGCTATCAGGCTCGCGACATGAAGTTCTCGCAGGCCTTGCAAGCCGCAAGCCTGCCCTCCTCCAGCCTTCGGGCTCCCACGGCCTCGACCAGCCCTGCCGTCGGCGTCGCGGCACACACCCGCCATATCCCGCTGACCGTCCCGACCCTGGGTGCGGGCAGCGTGTCCGGCGGCGATCTCGCCTACAGCACACACAGCCAGCCCAGCCTGGACCGCAACACCGTCGATCTCGACCGCGAGCGTGCCGCCTTCTCGGACAACAGCGTGCGCTACGAGGCGGCACTGCGTTTTCTCAACGGTTCGTCCAAAACCATGCTGTCGGCCATCACCGGTCAATAAGACCGCGCCCGCTCAACCAGGACCTCGCCATGACCAGCATGTTTTCGATCTTCGACGTCTCGGGCAGCGCCGTCAGCGCCCAGACCCAGCGCCTCAACGTCGTCGCCAGCAACCTGGCCAATGCCGATGCAGCCGCGGGCCCCGACGGCAAGGCCTACAAGGCCCGCGAGGTGGTCTTCACCACCGCAGCCATGGGCCATGCCGCCACGCCGGGTGTGGCGGTCACAGCCGTGCGCGAGAACGATGCACCGGGCCGCCGCGTGCTCGAGCCCGGCAGCCCGCAGGCCGACGCCGAGGGTTACGTGACTTACTCCAACGTCAATCCGGTCGAGGAAATGGTCAACATGATTTCCGCCTCGCGCTCGTACCAGAACAACGTGGAAGTGATGAACACCGCCAAGAGCCTGCTGCTCAAGACCTTGCAGCTCGGCCAGTAAGCCCTACCCGCCGAGACCCCGCCATGACCACCTCCATCGCATCCGCCCCGACCTCCTACGTCTACCAGCCGTCCTCCTCGCTCGACGCCACCTCGGTCAGCGGCAGCACGAGCCAGGACGCGCAGGACCGGTTCATGAAACTGCTGATCGCACAGCTCAACAACCAGGATCCGCTCAACCCCATGGACAACGCCGAGATGACCTCGCAGATCGCGCAGATCAACACGGTCACCGGCATCCAGCAGCTCAACACCACCGTCACCGGTCTGGCCAGCCAGATCAACGGCAGCCAGTTGCTGCAAAGCGGCACCATGGTCGGGCACGGCGTGCTGTACGAGGGCAACAGCCTCACCGTGGCCGACAAGGTGGGTTACGGCACTTTCGAGCTGGCCGGCACCGCCTCGAATGTCACCGTGCAGATCAAGAACCCCTCGGGCGCCGTGCTCGATACCGTCAAGCTCGGCGCACTCGGCGCCGGTCAGCACAGCTTCCAGTGGGACGCCAGCAACTACCCGGACACCGAACTGGTCTTCGATGCCAGCGCGACCAACGGGCAGGCCACGGTCGCAGCCACCCCCTACAGCACCGCAGTCGTCAAGTCGGTCGGCCTGCAATCCGACGGCAGTCTCGCCGTGCGACTCGACGATGGCCAGTCGCTGCCCTACAGCAAGGTCAAAGCGGTGTTCTGACCGCCATTCAGCCGCATCCCCTCACACGCCGCCCAGGAGCACAGACCATGAGTTTCCAGCAAGGCCTATCCGGCCTCAACGCCGCCAGTCGCAACCTCGACGTCATCGGCCACAACATCGCCAACGCCAACACGACAGGCATGAAGGCGTCGCGGGCCAACTTCTCGGCCATGTATGCCAACAGCATCGGCATCGTCGGATCGAACGCCGACACCGGCGGCGGCCTGGGCACCACCGTCAACAGCGTGACGCAGCAGTTCACGCAGGGCAACATCGAGAACACCGGCTTCGCGCTCGACGTGGCCATCAACGGCTCCGGTTTCTACCCGATGTCGATGCCCGATGGCACCCGAGCCTATACCCGCTCCGGCTCGTTCAACATGGACAGCACGGGCAACATCGTGACAGCCGAAGGCGCCAAGCTGCTCGGTTACGCCACCGACGCCAAGGGCCAGCGCGTGACTTCCGCGCTCGCCCCGCTCAACCTGGCGACCTCGCAGGTCGTCAACGCCAAACAAAGCACCGCCATCACCGCCGAGTTCACACTCGATGCCAAGGCCGAAGTGGCCGCCACGGCCGTTCCCCGCACGCCGGTGACCACGTACGGCACGACTTTCAAGGCCTACGACGCGCAAGGCCTCGAAGTGCCGGTCGGCCTGTATTTCTCGAAGACCGCGAACAACCAGTGGGATGTGTACACCAGCGTCAACGGCGCCGCGCCCACGGCCACCGGCACGTCGGTGTCGTTCGACGCCAACGGCACGCTGACTGCCGGCGGCAGCCAGACCCTGGCCCTGAGCTCGCCCAACGGCACCTTCAATGTCTCGCTCGACCTGAGCAAGTCCAAGCAGGTCAACGCCGAGTTTGCCGTGGTCGATCTGCAGCAGGACGGATACACCACGGGCCGGATGATCAACATGACCATCGGCCAGGACGGTGTCGTCACGGCCAGCTACTCGAACGGCCAGACGCTCGCAGCCGGCCAGATCGCACTGACCAACTTCCGCAACGTGCAGGGCCTGGGTGTCACGGGCAACGGCTACTGGCTCGAGACCCAGGCGTCGGGCCAGGCCCTCGACGGCGTGCCGGGCTCGGGCTCCTTCGGTGTCCTGCAGGCCGGCTCGCTGGAGCAGGCCAACGTCGATCTCACGGCCGAACTGGTCGACATGATGACCGCGCAGCGTGCCTATCAGGCCAATGCCCAGACCATCAAGACCCAGGATCAGATCCTGTCGACCGCCGTCAACCTGCGCTGAGGCGCGGCCCCTCTCAGCACCGGAAAGCCCCGCCATGGACCGCTTGATCTACACCTCGATGACAGGCGCCAGCGCCGCTGCACAAAGACAGTCGGTGCTGGCCAACAACCTGGCCAACGCCTCGACCAACGGTTTCCGGGCCGAGCTGTCGATGTTCCGCGCGGTGCCGCTCGAAGGCGACGGCTCCAGCACGCGGGTCTTCACCGTCGAGGCGACGGCAGGCCATCTGGAACAGCCCGGCAGTGCCCAGCGCACCGACCGTCCGCTGGACGCCATGGCTCAGGGCAACGCCTATTTTGCCGTGCAGGGGCTGGACGGCACCGAGGCCTACACCCGCAACGGCGCCTTCGAAGTGAACAGCGAAGGCTCGCTGGTGA
This sequence comes from Comamonas sp. BIGb0124, assembly GCF_003752175.1. GTDB lineage: Bacteria > Pseudomonadota > Gammaproteobacteria > Burkholderiales > Burkholderiaceae_C > Comamonas_F. Next base: position 897,377 of record NZ_RJVF01000008.1, read on the forward strand.
CGGCCAACGGGCTCACCGTGCTGGGCGATGGCGGCGGCCCGATCGTCGTGCCCGAGAACGCGCAGCCCTTGCTGGGCAGCGACGGAACGGTGAGCGTGCAGATCGACGGGCAACTGCCCATCAGCATCGGCCGCCTCAAACTGGTGACGCCGACCCCGGAAAACCCCATCGAGCGCAGTGCCGACGGCCTCTTCCGTGCGCCCCTGCAAGGTCAGTTGGACACCGACGCCACGGCCCGGGTGCAGACCGGTGCGCTGGAGGGCAGCAACGTCAATCCGATCGCGGCGATGGTCGGCATGATCCAGGCCGCCCGCCAGTTCGAGTCCCAGATGCGCCTCGTGCAGACCGCCGAAGCCAACGACAAAGCCGCCAGCCAGTTGCTGGCTTCACGTTAAACATTCGCAGGAGCTGCCCCACCATGATGAATTCCCTCTGGATATCGAAGACCGGCATGGAAGCCCAGCAGACGCAGCTGGACGTGATCGCCAACAATCTGGCCAACGTCTCGACCACCGGTTTCAAACGCGCCAACGCGGTCTTCGAGGACCTGATGTACCAGAACCTCCGGCAAGCCGGGGGCGCCAGCACCGAGACCAGCAACCTGCCCACCGGCCTGCAGATCGGCCTGGGGGTGCGCACCGTGGCGACCAGCCGTTCGTTCACCCAGGGCAGCCTGCAGCAGACCAACAACCAGCTCGACGTGGCCATCAACGGGCAGGGTTTCTTCCAGATCCAGATGCCCGACGGAACGACCGCCTACACCCGCGACGGCAGCTTCCAGGTCGACGCACAGGGCCAGTTGGTGACCGCGTCCGGATTGCCCGTGGGCAACGGCATCACCGTGCCGCCGGAAACCAAGAACATCACCATCGGCGAGGACGGCACGGTCACCGCGATGGTCTCGGGCAGCACCGCGACACAGACCGTGGGCACCATCGCCATGTCGAGCTTCATCAACCCGGCCGGCCTGCAGCCGCTGGGCCAGAACATGTATGCGGAAACGGCGGCATCGGGCACGCCTGCCGAAGGTACGCCGGGCACGGCGGGCCTGGGCACGATCACCCAGGGTTTTCTGGAGACATCGAATGTGAACGTGGTGCAGGAACTGGTCACCATGATCCAGACCCAGCGCGCCTACGAAATGAATTCCAAGGCCATCCAGACGTCCGACCAGATGCTGCAGAAACTCTCGCAGCTCTGAGCCAACCGCCTTCCTCTCCTCGCCGCAACGCAACGCACATTCCCCTTTATCCGCCATGAGCCGCCCCACCCCGTTCAGCAGACTGCTTTGTGTACTGGCCTCGCTGGCCCTGGCCGTGCTGTGCGTTGCGTGTGCCTCGCCCAAGGTGGATCTCTACCAGCCGCAGCCCAATGCCTATGGCCCGGGCGTGCAGCCCGGCCAGCCCGCCCCCGTCATGCCCGCCTACGCCACGCGCGCCAACAGCGGCAGCCTGTTCAACACCCATACCTTCCGGCCGGGCTTCGAGGATCGCCGCGCACGGCTGGTGGGCGACACCCTCACCATCAACATGGTCGAGCGGGTCAGCGCCAGCCAGAAACAGAGCTCGAGCGTCGGCAAGACCGGCGAGGTCAGCAGCGGCATCACGGCCTTTCCCTTCCTCAAGGGCAGCACGCTGGGCCGGCTCGATGCGGGGGCGTCCTCGTCGAACACCTTCTCGGGCAAGGGCGGCACGGAAAGCGCCAACACCTTTGCCAGCGCCATGTCGGCCACCGTGGTCGAGGTGCTGCCCAACGGCAACATGATCGTCGTCGGCGAACGCCAGATCGGCGTCAACGAGAACGTCGACGTGCTGCGGTTTTCCGGAACCATCGACCCGCGCACCATCCAGCCGGGCAACCTGGTCAACTCCACCCAGGTGGCCAATGTGCGCATCGAATCCAAGGCCCAGGGACAAGCCGGCGAAGCCCAGGCCATCGGCTGGCTGGCCCGCTTCTTCCTGACCGCGCTGCCGTTCTGAGCGCACCGAACCCCACACCGACCGGCATCATGCGACCCAACGCCCTTTCCATCCCCCGCAGCGCCAGCGCCAGGCATTTGCCCGCTGTCGCTCTGCTGGCAGCGACCGTCCTGATGGCCGCCGTCATGCCTGCGCATGCCCTGCGCGTCAAGGAAGTCGCCTCCGTGCAAGGCGTGCGAACCAACCAGTTGACCGGCTACGGTCTGGTGGTGGGTCTGGACGGCACGGGCGACCAGGCCACCCAGGTGCCCTTCACCACGCAGAGCCTGGCCAACTACCTGCAGCAGATGGGCATCACCGTGCCGGCCTCGGCCCAGTCGCGCATGCAGCCCAAGAATGTGGCCGCGGTCATCGTCACGGCGCAGTTGCCCGCGTTCGCGCAACCGGGGCAGACCATCGACATCAATGTGTCGTCGATGGGCAATGCCAAGTCGCTGCGCGGCGGCACCCTCATCATGACCCCCTTGCGCGGGGCCGATGGCGACATCTATGCCCTGGCGCAAGGCAATGTCGTGGTGGGCGGCGCCGGAGCCTCGGCCAACGGCAGCAAGGTGCAGATCAACCAGCTCTCCGGGGGGCGCATCCCGGCGGGCGGGCAGGTCGAACGGGCCGTGGCCACCGGCCTGCAGCAAGGCGACACCGTCACGCTCAATCTCAACTCGGTCGATTTCAGCACGGCGCAACTGGTCGTTCAGGCCATCAACGGCCGCCTCGGCGACGGCCTGGCGCAGGCCATCGACGGCCGAACCATCGAGGTCGCGGCACCTGCCGCACCAAGCGATCGGGTCGCCTTCATCGCCCGCATCGAGGAACTCGCACTCACCGTACCCACACCGGCGGCCAAGGTCGTGATCAACTCACGTACCGGCTCCATCGTGCTCAACCAGGCCGTCACGCTGGGAGCCTGTGCGGTGGCCCATGGCAGCCTGTCCATCGTCATCAGCACCACGCCGGTGATCAGCCAGCCGGGCGCGTTCTCGGGCGGCCAGACCGTGGTCACCCAGCAGTCCGAGATCTCGGTGGCACAGACCCCGAGCGCGCTGGTGCAGTTGCCCGCCTCGCCCCAGTTGACCGACGTGGTCCGCGCACTCAACACGCTGGGTGCCAATCCGCAGGACCTGATTTCCATCCTGCAGGCGATCAAGTCTGCCGGGGCGCTCAACGCCGAGCTGGAGATCATCTGACGTGTCCATGACGACACCGTCCACCCTCGGCCTGGCCGGCACCCAGGCCGGACTGGCCGCCGATGCGCGTTCGCTCGACGGACTCAAGCATGCCGCCGGTGGCGATCCCAAGGCCATCAAGGAAGCGGCCCGGCAGTTCGAGTCGCTGTTCATGCGTGAACTGATCAAGAGCATGCGCGAGGCCACGATGAAGTCCGGCATGATGGAAAGCCAGGGAGAAAACATCTCCACCGATCTGCTCGACCAGCAATTGTCGGTCTCGCTGTCGGGCCGCCCGGGCGGCCTGTCCGAGCTCATCGAACGGCAATTGCTGCGCCAGGGCGGGGCGAACGGTCCGGGCCCTGCGTCAGGCGCAAACGGCTCCGAAGGCTCGACGCTCGACACCTTCGCCTACGGCCGCAACCTGCGTCCGTCTTCGCTCGGCACGCGCCTGGCGCCGAATGCCACGCCCAGCGAACGGCAGGAAAACTTTGTCCTTGCCCTCGGTCCGGCGGCTCAACGCGTGCAGCAGGAAAGCGGCATTCCGGCCAGCTACATGCTGGGCCAGGCCGGCCACGAAACCGGCTGGGGCCGAAGCGAGATCCTGCGAGCCGACGGCAGCCCTTCGTACAACCTCTTCGGCATCAAGGCCACGGGCGGCTGGAAAGGGGCGGTGGCCGAGGTCACCACCACCGAGTACATCGACGGCGAACCCCGCAAGGTCAGCGCCCGCTTCCGCGCCTACGACTCGTACGAGGACTCGCTGCGCGACTACGCCAGCCTCATCACCAACAGCCCGCGATATGCCCAGGTCGCCGACCGGATCGGGGCTCATACCCCCGAATCCTTTGCCACCGAGCTGCAGCGCGCCGGCTACGCCACCGACCCGGCCTACGCCAGCAAGCTCAGCCGCGCCATCAACACCGCACTGGCCGTCAGGCGTGCGTTCTGAGCCGACCGCCCCTCTTCGCCGACTGAAAGACAGAGAACACCATCATGACCAGCCTGCTGAACATCGGAACAAGTGCCCTTCTGGCCAACATGTCGGCCCTGCAGACCACGGGCAACAACATCGCCAATGCCGGCGTGGCCGGCTACTCGCGACAGACGGCGGTCATGCAGACCCAGACCGGAAACAGCACGGACAGCGGTTACATCGGCGGTGGTGTATCGGTATCCGAGATCAAACGCAACTACAGCGAATTCCTGACCCGCCAGGTTTCGCAGACCGGTTCGCTGGCGGCCATGGACACTTCGCGGCTGCAGTACCTGCAGCAGCTCGAGACGGTCTTCCCCACCGGCGCCGCGAGCGTCGGCACCGCCCTCAACAAGCTGCTCAACGGCTTTTCCGACATCGTGACCACGCCGTCGGATCTCAGCACCAAAAGCATCGTCGTGGCGCAGGGCAACGAGTACGCGGCTCGCATGCGGCACTCTGCGGGTCAGCTCGCCGAACTGGCCTCGGGTGCGCGCCAGGAAGTCGCCACCAGCCTCTCGGCCATCAACGGACTCGCCCAGCGCATCGCGGAAGTCAACACCCAGATCGCCCGCTCGCAAGGTGCTGCGCAGGCGCCCAACGAACTGCTCGACACCCGTGACCAACTGGTGCAGCAGCTCAGCGGCTACGTCAAGGTCAGCACGCTGGCCAGCGACAACGGCACGCTCAATGTCTATGTCGCCAACCAGCCGCTGGTGCTGGGCACGTCGAAGGGAGAGCTCACCCTGGGTACCGACACCTTCGGCGACAGCGGAAGGCTGCAGTTGTCCATCGCGTACGGTGGCAGCGCCACCACGCTGGACGAAAACAACCTCACCGGCGGCTCGGTCGCCGGTCTGCTGCGCTTCAACAACGTCGACCTGGTCGATGCCCGCAACGCACTGGGCCGCATGGCGGTCGGCGTGACGGCCGCCGTCAACAGCCAGCATCGGCTGGGCCTGACCGCCAGCGGCGAGTCCGGCGGCGATTTCTTTGCGGCACAGACCCTGCCCGCTGCACAGCCGGCAGCCACCAACACGGGCACTGCCGTGCTGGCCGCCCAGGTCGGCGACACATCGGCGCTGAAAGCCTCGGACTACGAAATCGACGTGCTGGCCGACGGCAGCTTCGCCATCAAGCGGGTGAGCGACGGCCGGATCTCCACGGCGCCGGCAGGCGCCACCAGCCTGTCGTTCGACGGCCTGCGCGTCGGCCTCTCCAGCGGCACGCCGGCCGCCGGCGATCGTTTTCTGCTCCGGCCCTATGCCGCAGGCGCGGCCGGCATGGACATGGCCATCGCCTCCGGCAACGACCTGGCGACGTCCAGCCCCGTGCAGGCCCAGGCCGGAACAGCCAACGCCGGCAGCCTCGGCATCCAGTCCATCGGCGCGGCAAGCAGCCACGCGCAGCAGGGCGACACCGTCACGCTGACCTTCAACGCCAACGGCACCTTCGACGTCGCAGGTGTCGTGCCTGCCGCAACCGGTGTGAGCTACACCGCCGGCCAGCCGATCAGCTACAACGGCTGGAGCCTGACACTGCAAGGCACGCCCAAGGCAGGCGATACCGTCACGGTGGCGCCCATGCCTCCCGGCAGAGTGGCCGGCGACGCGGCCAACGCCTCGGCACTGATGAACCTGCGCGATGCGCCCCTGTTCGACGGCGTCAGCGTGGCCGACGGCTATTCCGACATCCTCTCCCAGGTCGGCGTGAGGGTCCAAGGCGCGACCTCGGCCGCCGAGGTCTCGGCCGCCACGGCCCGGAACGCGACCGCGAGCAAGGCCTCGCTTTCGGGCGTGAACCTCGACGAAGAGGCATCCAGGCTGCTGCAATACCAGCAGGCTTACCAAGCCTCGGCCAAGATCATCCAGATGGCCAACACCGTCTTCGACACCCTGATTCAGAACCTGGGCCGCTGAAGCCCTGCACCGTACCCGACACCGCACGGAGACCTCCATGACCAGCCTGCTCACCCCACGTGTTGCCACCACTTCCCAGTACGAGACAACGTTGACCAGCCTGGCTCAAAGCCAGCAGAATCTGGCCCGCCTGCAGGAACAGATCTCCGCCCAGAAGCGGGTTCTTCGCCCCAGCGACGATCCCCTGGCCGCATTGCAGGCCGAGCGAGCGCGCACGCGCATGGACCGCATCGAAGTCGAGCAGCGCGCACTGACCGCCCAGACCGCCGCACTCACCACGACCGAATCCACGTTGGGCGATGCCGTCACGCTCATGCAGAGTTTTCGCTCGCAGATCATCGGCGCCGGCAATCCCGCCTTCTCCAGCGACGACAGGACCAGCCTCGCGCAGGAGCTTCAATCCCTGCGCGACCAGTTGTTGTCACGGGCGAACCAGACCGACAGCAATGGCCATCCCCTCTTCGGCGGACTGGGCTCGAAAGGCGTGCCGTTTGCCGAGCTGGCCGGCAAGGTGGTCTACAACGGCATCGCCGGCCAGGTCGCCAGCACCGATGTGGGCCTGCCGTCGTCGCTCGACGGTTTCGTCACCTGGATGAACACACCCAGCGGCAACGGGACCTTCACCGTCGCCACGCAAGGATCGCCGGCCAGCGTCTCGAGCGACGCCGGCGCGGTCGCCGACCCCTCGGCCGTGACCGGCCATGGTTACCGCATCAGCTTTGCCACGGCCAATGGCGCGACCACCTACACCGTCGTCGACACGACGACCCACACCACGCTGCAGGCCGCCCAGCCTTACACCACGGGCGGCACCATCGCCTTCGACGGTCTGCAGATCAAGGTCTCCGGTACACCGGGGCAGGATGCGGCCCTGGTCGTCGCGCCCAGCGAGCGCAACAGCGTGTTCGACGTGCTCGACCGTGCCATCGCCAGCATCCGCAACGACAGCGGGGCCAAGCTGACCCAGGGCATCGCCACGGCGCTCAGCGAGCTGGACCTGGCCGCCAACCGAATTTCCAGCGCCCGCAGCTTCACCGGCCAGTTGCTCAATCGCGCCGACAACATCGGCAGCAACCAGTCCGATCGAAGCGCCCAGCTCGACGCCACGCGCGCAGCCGCCGAAGACCTCGACATCATTGCCGCCGTATCGAACGTGGATACGCAGAAAACCATGTACACCGCAGCACTGCAGTCCTATGCCAAGGTGCAGCAACTCTCGTTGTTCAATTACATCAGCTGAAAGCTACACCATGCTAGATAGCGTCGCCCTGGGCCATCAATCGCTGTGGAATGCCGAGGGCGAACGAGTCGGCTGGCTGCTCGCGCTCAAGCCGCGGGCCGGTCTGCCCTCGCATGCCTCCCTGCCGGGCGGAGAACATCTCCTGCGTCATCTGGCGCAGCAACTCGACGGCTGCAGCCTGCCCGTCCTGCTGGACATCGACTCCCCCGCACTGCTGTCGCTTGTGCTCGAGCAAGCCGTCGCGCCCCCTGCCGATCAGCTTCTGGAGCTGATCGTGCCCCAGAAAGTATGGGCTTCGGACCACGGTGCAACGCTGCTCGCCGCGGCCCACGATCGTGGCTTGCGGCTGGTCGCCTCGACGCCGGCAGGGCAGGAGCCCCCCGCTGCGGTCGCCAGCCACATGTGGCGAACGTTCTATCGCCTGACCGAACACGACAAGCACGATCCGCTGCCCATCGCCTCACCCTCCGCCCCAGGGCCGGCAGGCGACGATGACGCTCCCGGCGGCCGCTCGCTCTACGGCGGCGTGACCCTGCGCGCCAAAGCCGAGCAGTTGCTGCACGGGCCTCAAACCTGGGCCCTGGCGGGCTGGCCCACGCTGGACATTCTGAAAACCAGTCAGCACCGCACCCTGCAGCCGATGCGCCGCAGCGTCGAGCTGGCCTTGCAGGCACTGCACGACGAAGTCCCGATCGAAGCCCTCGCCTACGGCATCACCCAGGATCCGTTGCTCAGCCTGAGATTGCTCACACACGCGAACTCGGCCGCTCTGAACCTGCGCGACGGGGTGGGCACCATACACCGGGCGGTCATGATCATCGGCCACAACGCCTTGACGGAGTGGTTGACCAACCAACTGCCGCACGCCAGCGTCGACCCCATGCTGCGTCCGACCATGGCCGACGTCGCGCTTCGTGCACGCCTGATGAAACAGCTGCTCGACGCGGGTGGCGAACAGGAGTTGCGCCGTGAACTGCAATTGTGCGGTTTGTTCTCGGACATCGACGTGATGCTCGGCCAGCCGATGTCCGGTGTGCTGGCGCGCCTGCCGCTGTCCGATCGCATCGACTCGGCCCTGCTGTCGAAGGATGGCCCTTATTACGCCGCGCTCGAAACCGCACGCGCGCTCGGCACGCTCGACCTCTCGCGCATCGAGGCCATCACGCAGCGCCACGGCCTGCTCACGGGCGACGTGAACCGCGCCTTGCTGCGCACGCTGGTCCAGCCCGTCGGCATGCTGATGGGTGGCTGAGGCCTTCGGCCGGCGTGACGCGTGCACGCCGCCGAGCCGCCCGGCCCGCTGTCGCGCCACGGCGGCAGGCATCGGTGCAAGCCGACAGCCCGGGGGCTCAGTGCGGCGCCGACAGCATCACCTGTGCCGCATCGCGACGGCGTTGCCGCCATTCCATGAAGGTCTTCAGGAACAGCGTCAGCAGAGCCATGCAGGCCAGCAGCGATGCCGCGGTGAAAGCGGCCGCCGTCTTGTAATCGTTGTTGAGCTGCTCGACCAGCAAGGGCAGGGTCAGGGTCTGGTTCATGATCGTGCCCGAAACCACGGCAACGGCACCGAACTCGCCCACGGCCCGGGCATTGGTCACCACCACGCCGTACAGCAGCGCCCATTTGATGTTGGGCAGGGTCACGCGCCGGAAAATCTGCCAGCCGTTTGCACCCAGCGTCAGCGCCGCGTGTTCTTCCTCGCTGCCCTGCGCCTGCATCAGCGGCATCAGAATACGTGCGACATAAGGCGACGTCACGAAGATCGTCACCAGCACGATGCCGGGCCAGGCAAAAATGATCTGCACGTCGTGCGCGGCCAGATGACGCCCGACCAGTCCTTCCACGCCGTACACCACCAGGTAGCACAGCCCGGCCACCACCGGCGACGTGGCAAACGGAATATCGACCAGCGTCGCCAGCAACTTGCGGCCGTGGAAATCGTAATGCGTCAGGCACCAGGCCAGCAGAATGCCGAAGCACAGATTGACCGGCACGGAAATCACCGCAGCCAGCATCGTCAGCCCGATGGCATGCAGCATGAAATCGGCCTGCAGGTTGCTCAGCAGCAGCTTCCAGCCGCCGCTCAGGGCCTGCGTGAAGATCAGCGCCAAGGGCACGATCAGCAGCAGTCCGGCGCAGGCCAGGCCCAGGCCGATCAGCGCCCATTGGTGCCAGCCTTGTGGTTTCTTGTTCATCTCAGCGCCCCCTGCCTTGCCAGCTGAAAAACCGCGCTTGCACCAGTTGCAGCGCAAACAGCAACGTCAGCGATGCCATCAGGATGACCGAGGCGATCGCGGCGGCGGCCGAATATTCGTACTCCTGCAGCCGGACAAAGATCATCAGCGACGACACTTCGGTCTTGAACGGAATGTTGCCCGCGATCATGATCACCGCACCGAACTCGCCCAGGCTGCGGATGAAGGCCTGCGAAGCCCCCGTCACCAGCGCAGGCACCAGCATCGGCAAGACCACACGGAAAAACGTCTGCGCCCGGGTCGCCCCCAGCGTGTCGGCGGCCTCTTCGAGATCGGCACCCAGGTCTTGCAGCACCGGCTGCACGGTACGCACCACAAAAGGCAGGCTGGTGAACGTCATCGCCACCAGCAGACCCGGGAACGCATAGGCGATCTTGAAGCCTTCCGGCAAAAACCGCCCCAGCCATTCCGGCGTGAAGAACTGACCGATCCAGCCGCCCGGCACCAGCAGCACGGACAGCGTCAGTCCGGCCACTGCAGTGGGCAGCGCGAACGGCAGGTCGACCAGCGCGTCGAGCAGCCGGCGGCCGGGAAACTCGTAGCGCGTGATGATCCAGGCCAGCAGCAGCCCGATCGCGCTGGCGATCAGCGTCGAGAACAGCGCGCCTTGCAACGTCACGACATAACTGCTCACCACACGCCGATCGGTGATCGCCTGCCAGTACTGTGCCCAGCTCATGTCGCTCACGTAGATGAACAGAGCCGACACCGGCAGCAGGATGATGAGCGCCAGATAAAGCGTGCTCACGCCGAAGCTCAGCCCGAAGCCGGGCAGCGTCGGGGTCTGCTTGAAAAACAGGGATCGACGCCGGGCCATCGGCGGGCGGGTCGGTTCTGGAACGGTCGAAGCTGAAGTCACAGTCGATCAGTGGAGAAGCCGGCCCGGGCGGGACGGCATGGGCAACAACAAAAGTACGGGCGCGTGCGCAGGCGGCAACCGCCCTGGCCCGGACGAAACGCGTAGTGTAACGAGCCGCATCCTCGGGACCGCGCATGGCCGGGAAACGGTATGCAGAACACAACGCATCCTCCGCACCGATCCACCGGCCGGGCACACCCATGCTTCTCGCGCCCCGCCTTCAGGCAGACGCACAAACGGCGTTGCGGCCCGCTCGGGAGCCGCAACGCCGGTCTGGAGAGACACTCGCCCGTCCGACGGGCCATTCAAGCACGGACCCGGTGGCACCGAAACGGCACGCCGCCGGGCCGGTTCATCAGGGCTTGGCTGCCAGCAGTTGGTCGAGCACGCCGTTGGAGCCGAAATGTTTGCCCGAGATGTCGTCCCACGTGCCCAGCACCTTGGTGGGATCGATCAGGCGCACGGTGGCGAACTGGCTGGCCGTCGCCTTGACCACTTCGGGATCGTGCACACGGTAGTTGAAGGTGGTCAGCAGTTGCTGGATGTCCTTCGTGTACTGGAACTTCAGGTACTCGGTCGCCAGCTTGCGGGTGCCGCGTTCGTCGACCACCTTGTCGACCACCGCCACCGGGAACTCGGCCAGCACGCTCACGGGAGGCACGATCACCTCGAAACCACCGGCCTTGAACTCGTCGCTCTTGGCGATGTTCACCACTTCGGACTCGAACGTCAGGAGCGCGTCGCCCTGGCCGTTGGTCGCGAAGGCCACCGTTGCACCGCGGCCGCCGGTGGGGAAACTCTCGACGTTGTGCAGCAGCTTGCCCACGAATGCCTTGGTCTGGGCCTCGTCGCCCTTGAACTTCTCGTTGGCATACAGCCAAGCACCCAGGTAGCTGTAGCGCGCATTGCCCGAGGTCTTGGGGTTGGGGAACACCAGCTTCACATCGTCACGAACCAGGTCGTCCCAGGTCTTGATGTTCTTGGGGTTGCCCTTGCGGACCAGGAACGCGATGGTGCTGTAGTACGGCGACGCGTTGTTGGGGAAAGCCTTGGCCCAATCCTTGTTCACCAGGCCGCGCTTGGCCAGGATGTCCACGTCGGTCACTTGGTTGAAGGTGACCGTATCGACCTTCTTGCCCTGGATGATGTCCTGCGCCTGACGCGAGGTGCCGGCGAAGGACTGGTCGATCTTGGGCTCTTCGCCGCCCTGCTTTTTCCAGTAGTCGACGAACTTGGGATTGATGGCGGCAAACAGCTCGCGCGCCACGTCGTAAGAGGCGTTGAGGATGTTGGGCTGGCTTTGAGCCCAGGCGACTTGCCCCGTGACGAGAAGGGAAGCAGCACCCGCTGCGACCAGCAACTTCTTGAACATATTCAACACTCCTCTGGCAACCGGCCCTGGGCCTAGCTGTTTTTAGTCATTAAAGATGGCATTCGAAAACGTTTTTCGAATAAGCAGCATTGTCCGGCCTCCCTTCATGCCATTCAACGACTTTATTTTGATTTGTTAATCACGTTTGAATATAAAAGAGATCTCCCGGTCGGCGGCCCGGCGAGACAACACGCCGGAACGTCGAATGCGGAAAGCCGTCGCGGCACCCCGCACTCAAAACAGACTTTCTTGCCCAAACGCGGCCCCGGGTCGGAACAAGCCCCGTTCAAGCGGCTCGCGATCCTGGTTGTAGCCCAGACGCCGGGCAGCGACCTGGAATCGGCTGCGCAGCAAATCCGCCCAGGGGCCCTGCCCCCGCATGCGATCCCCGAACTGCGCGCGGTAGTCACGCCCGCCATGGAGCTCGCGCACCCGTCCCATCACCCGTTGCACACGATCGGGATAGTGAACCTGCAGCCACTCGCGAAACAAGGGGCTCAGCTCCCAGGGCAGGCGAAGCACCACATAGAAGGCACTGCGGGCACCGGCCTCCCAGGCCGCCTGCATGACCTGTTCCATGTCCTCGTTCACGAAGGGGATCTGTGGCGCGAGACTCACACCGACCGGCACGCCGGCTTCGGCCAGCCTGCGCACGGTCGCCAGCCGCCGCAGGGGCGAGGCGGCCCGCGGCTCGAGCTTGCGCGCCAGTTCGCCGTCGAGCGTGGTGATCGTCACGTAGACACGGACCAGCCGGTCTCGGGCCATGGCCGCCAGGACATCGAGATCGCGTTCGACCAGGCTGGACTTGGTCACCAGTCCGAACGGATGCCGGGTCGCATGCAACACCTCGAGCACGCCGCGCGTGAGCCGGAGTTGGCGTTCAACCGGCTGATAGGCATCCGTGGCACTGCCCAAGGCGATCGGCACCGGCTCGTAGCCCGGCGCAGACAATTCGTTTTGCAGCACGGCCACCACGTTGCGCTTGGCAACGATGCGGGTCTCGAAGTCGAGCCCGGGCGAAAACCCCAGGTAGCTGTGCGTGGGCCTGGCGTAGCAATAGATGCACCCGTGCTCGCAGCCGCGATACGGATTGAGCGACACCTCGAGCGGCAGATCGGGGGAATCGTTGCGGGTGAGCACCGAGCGCGCATCTTCCCAGATCACCTCGGTCTGCGGCGGCCTGTCGGGTTCGGACATGCCTTCGGCGATGCGACAGGTGCCGTCGGCGGCAACGGCCGCCTCGACGCCAATCCCCGCTGCGGGCGCAGTTGGATGGGCCTGGCCGCCGCTCCAGCCATCGTCGAAACGCTCGCGCAGGGTCGACTCGAAACGATGGGCCAGCCGCGAGGCGGCGCCCCTCCCCTTGATCGCCGTCACCGGAATCGCGATCTGCAGCGGCTGCGCCGCATCGGCATCCGCCACGACCCGACGGGCACCGGCGTCCCCATCCATCTGGCGGGGCAACGGGGAAGGAGAACGTTTGTCCATCCCCCATGATACTGTACAAAACAACAGTTTCAATTAGGGTACAGTCTCGCCCCTGCCGCTGCGCAAGCGACTTGAATGACCCCACCCCCACACAGTCGTCCCATAAAAAGCTAGACTTTCAGAACTAACTGGAATCCTCAGAACACCGTGCCCGCTACCGCTTCCTCGCCCAACATCATGCAATTGCCACCTCTCTCCCTTCAATTCGTGTCCCACTTCGGCGAGATGGGCAGCCGTTGGGGCATCAGCCGCACGGTGGGCCAGATCTATGCGCTGCTCTATCTCTCGGACGAGCCGCTCAACGCGGACGACATCGCCCAGACATTGGGTTTTTCGCGCTCCAACGTGAGCATGGGCCTCAAGGAACTGCAGGCGTGGCGCCTGGTCCAGATGCGCCACCTGCCGGGCGACCGGCGCGAGTACTTCCAGGCGCCCGAAGACGTCTGGGAAATATTCCGTGTGCTGGCCGAAGAACGCCGCCGCCGTGAAATCGAGCCGACGCTGTCGCTGCTGCGCAGTGCGCTGCTCGAAAAACCCAGCAACCCCAAGGAAGAGCACGCCCAGGCCCGCATGCGCGAGATGCACGAGCTCATCGACCGCCTGCTGACGTGGTTCGACGACGTTCAGCGCCTGCAGCCCGAGACCGCCATGAAGCTCATGGGCATGGGCGCAGCGGTCACACGCGTGCTCACGCTCAAGGATCGTTTCAAGATCGGCCGCGAGGACAAGAAGACTGCCGGTGCCGCCGACGACACGTCGACGCCGAACTGACACCGAGCCCCGGCCAGCCCCTGCGGGCCGATGCCGGGGGCCCACCGCTTCACTGCACGGCGGTGAAGTCCAGCGTCTGCACGCCGGTCGATGTGCCCAGCAGGCAGACCTGGGCCTTTTGAAAAGCGAAGACGCCCACGGTCACCACACCGGGCCACTGACTGACCTCGGCTTCGAACTTGACCGGGTCGGCGATCTTGAGACCGCGCACATCGAGGATGTGCTGACCGTTGTCGGTGACCAGAGGCTGGCCGTCCTTCAGCCGCAGCGTGGCCGCGCCACCGATGGCCTGAAAGTGGCGGGCGATGGCGCTGGCCGCCATGGGGATCACCTCGACCGGCAGCGGAAAGCCGCCCAGCACATCGACCAGCTTGGACTCGTCGGCGATGCAGACAAAACGGGCCGACAACGAGGCCACGATCTTCTCGCGCGTCAGGGCCGCCCCGCCGCCCTTGACCATATGGCCGCTGCGATCGATCTCGTCGGCGCCATCGATGTAGACCGCCAGCCGCTCCACCTCGTTGGCGTCGAACACCGGAATGCCCAGGGCCTGCAGGCGCTCGGTACTGGCCAGCGAGCTGCTGACCGCACCGCGGATCCGATCCTTCATGCCGGCCAGGGCGTCGATGAACTTGTTCACCGTCGAACCCGTACCCACGCCCACGATCTCTCCGGGCACCACATACTGCAGCGCAGCCTGGCCCACCAAGGTCTTCAACTCGTCTTGCGTCATATTTGAGACAATCCTGCAAATTTCATTCAACACTGTGCCAGGACACGGTTGGCGGCCCGTTCAAGGATGCCGCCATCGAGCCCTGGAGCTTCCCCCGATTTTCCCATGCCCATGCTGCCCTATTCCCTCGCAAGAGCCGTCCTGTTCAACCTCGACGCGGAAAAGGCCCACGACATCACGCTGGATTCGCTGCAACGCCTGCAGAACACCCCCCTGGCCTGCCTCTACAGCACGCCCCTGGTCAACGATCCGGTGACGGTCGCCGGCGTCAAGTTTCCGAACCGGGTCGGCCTGGCTGCCGGACTGGACAAGAATGCCCGCTGCATCGATGCGCTGGGCGCGATGGGCTTCGGTTTCGTCGAGGTGGGCACCGTCACGCCGCTGCCGCAACCCGGCAACGCCAAGCCGCGCATGTTCCGCATTCCCGAGCGCCACGCGCTGATCAACCGGCTCGGCTTCAACAACGACGGTCTGCAGGCCTTCGTCGACAACGTGCAGCGGGCCCGCTTTCGCAAGCAGGGCCGGGTGCTGGGACTGAACATCGGCAAGAACGCGGCCACGCCCATCGAGCAGGCCAACGAGGATTACGTCAAGGGCCTGCGTGGCGTGTATGCGCATGCCGACTACGTGACCATCAACATCAGTTCGCCCAACACCAAGAACCTGCGCGACCTGCAGAGCGATGCGGCGCTCGATGCCTTGCTCGGTCAGCTTTCCGAAGCCCGCGAGCAACTGACCGTTCTGCATCGCCGCAGCGTGCCGCTGTTCGTGAAAATCGCACCCGACGTCGACGACGAACAACTGAGTGTCATCGTGCAGACGCTGCGCCGCTATGGCAGCGATGCCGCGGGGCAACCGAATCAGGCCTGGGGCGTGATCGCCACCAACACCACGCTCAGCCGCGCTGCGGTGCAAGGTCTGCCCCACGCCGACGAAGCCGGCGGCCTGAGCGGTGCCCCCGTGCTCGAAGCCAGCAATGCCGTGGTTCGCAAGCTGCGCGCCGGTCTGGGTCCCGGTTTCCCCATCATCGGTGTGGGTGGCATCCTGAGTGCTCAGGACGCCGTGTCGAAGATCGATGCCGGTGCCGACGTCGTCCAGATCTACACGGGCCTGATCTACAACGGCCCCAGCCTGGTCCGCGACAGCGCGATCGCCATTCGCGACCACCTGGCCGGCAAGGCCTGAGGGCCTACAAAAAAAAAGGCGGCCGGCGGGTCGATCGCCGGGCCGGCCTTCGGGCAGGTTCGGAAACGCATGCGTGCCCGGCAACCGGGACTCGCATGCGATCCAGGGCACGGGGGTCAGGGCTTGCGCAACAGCGGCAGCAGCAGCCGGCCCACCACCAGCAGCTTGGCCGGTCCCAGTTTCCATACCAGGCCGACGCCCAGGGCCAGCACTGCCGGATGCTGCAGAGCCAGTTTCAGCGTCGCGCTGCGCGGAAATTCGTCGGAGATGCCGACGGCGCGGTCGCGACGCGGCAGCACCCGCGGTTCGACCGGCGCCAGCGGATCACGCGCGGCCCCTTCACGGGCGGTGCGCCGATCGAGATCGGCCAATGCCGTCTCGGCATCTGCAATCGCCTTCACGTGACTGAGCCGATCGCGACGCGCACGGATGCGGTCGATCACCGCCTCTTTTTCGGTGCGCGTGGCCTTGCGGGCCAGTTCGGCCGCTTCGCGGGCTTTCTGCGCCGTATGCTGGATGTTTTCGCCTAGATCGCTCACAGCTTCTCCTTCAACGTGGCCCAGTCTCGGGCCAGCTCGTCACGCGTGCCCTGGAACGCCTGGCCACTGGCGCGCGCGGTGGATATGAGGGTGTAGAGCGCTGCCGCCCAGCCGACGAGCCAGATGCCGGCCACCACCCAGACGGCCGTGGCACGATGCGGCGTATCCCAGTACGAGGCCATCACCGCGAAGGACAGGACGACCAGCGCCACGATGGTCAGGGCCAGCGCGGCGATGGTCAGCAGCACCAGCTTGAGCATGCGCCGTTTTTCCTCGGCCCACTCGATGCGGGCCAGCAGCCAGCGGTCTTCGACCGCCACCGCCCCTTCCGCTGCCGCGTGCCGGGCACGGTTGACCCAGAGCTCCAGGCCCAACAAAGAATAGAGTCGTTCCAGCATGAAGCCCCCCAACTGCGGTATGTGCTGACTCGTGAAACAAAAAGCCTGGCTGGCCAGCCCCCGCGGAACGAGTCCGCATGCTGTTCGCCACCAGGCATGGCCGCAGCCCTCAGGGCGAACGGCAGATCATCGGCACGCCACGCCTCGTGGCGCACCCGGGAACGCCTTAACGGCGGCCCAGCAGGAAGCCCAGCACGGCGCCGACGGCCAGTGCCGTGCCGGCCACGCGCCAGGGTTCGTCGTGCGCATAGTCGTCGGCTGCATGCGCAGCGCGGCGAGCCTGCTCGGCGGCCTCGTGGGCGGCATCGGTGGCGGCATTGCGGGCACGTTGCAGGCTGTCTTCCAGGCGTTCGCGAATGGCCTTGATTTCAGGCGATGCGGACAGCGTGTCGCTGCTGCTCAAAATGTCGCGCAGGTCGGCAACCAGATCCTCGAGCTCGGCGCGAGCGACGGATTGGGCTTTCTTGATGGATGCAGGCATTGGTTTTCTCCTGAAGCTAGCGTGATAAGAAAAGGATCGAAGGATGTTCGATAAAGAAAGGCAGATCGCCGATCGATGCAACCATTCTAGAAGCGCGTTGTAACCAATCGCAAGCCCTCCATCGGACATCGCGACGCAGTCCTACACCTCGGTGACAGACCGTGCCGGAAGCGCCAGCAGGTCGGCGACGTACGCACCGATCGCCATCGAACTGGTCAGCCCCGGGGACTCGACACCGAACAGATTCACGAGGCCCGGCACGCCATGCCGGGACGGACCGTCGATGCGGAAATCGGGCGCCGGCTCGCCGGGGCGGTGGATCTTTGCGCGCACCCCGCTGTAGGCCGGCTGCAGGGCGCCATCGGCCAGACCGGGCCAATAACGGCGAACCGCTTCGTAGAAAACATCGGACCGCGCGGGATCGACCTCGTAATCGATCTGCTCGGGCGACTGGATGTCCAGCCACTCGTGATCGGGCCCGAAGCGGGCCTGTCCGCCCAGATCGAGCGTGAGGTGCACACCGAGCCATGCATCGACTGGCGCCGGGTAGATGAGCTGACCGAAGGGCGCCGCCCCCGCCAGACTGTAATAGCTGCCCTTGGCGAAGGATGCCGTGGGAAGATCGCCTTGATCCAGCCCGAGGAATTGCCTCGCCAGCAAGGGCGCATGCAGGCCGGTGGCGTTGACCACCACGCCCGCCTCGACCGTCCAGTCGCCCAATCGAAGCACATGCCCCCGGTTCGAGCCCGCCGACGCCAGCTCGACGCCGTCGACCGGCGAACTCAATGCCAGACTGCCGCCCGCGCGCTCGAGATCGCCCTGCAGCGCCAGCATGAAACCGTGGCTGTCGACAATGCCCGTGGTCGGCGACGACAGCGCGGCCACGCAGCGCAATTCCGGTTCCATGGCCCGGGCCTGCTCGGCATCGAGCATGTCGAACGGCACGCCGTTGGCCTCGGCCTTGCCCGCCAGGGTCCGCAGCGCCGCCAGTTGCGCCGGCTCGGTCGCCACCACCAGCTTGCCGCAACGCCGGTGTGCCACGCCCTGCCGTTCGCAAAGCGCATACAGCATGGACTTGCCCTGCACGCACAGGCGCGCCTTGAGCGAACCGGGTGCGTAGTAGAGTCCTGCGTGAATGACCTCGCTGTTGCGTGAACTCATCCCCTGGCCGATCGTGCCCTGGGCTTCCGTGACCACGGTTTCCAGGCCACGCCGGGCGAGTTCGCGGCCCACGGCCAGGCCGACCACGCCGGCACCTATCACGATTGCATCGACTTTTTCCATAGTGCTTGGGCTTCGGCAGTACCGAAGGCTCGAGTCCATATCAAAATACGACTTTAGCCGCGATTCGGGTTTCAGCAACACCATCGGCCCCACATCCAGGAACCGCCCGAGCCGGCAATCAGTAGAATTTCCTCGCCATGACATCTTCGCCGCACATCGAGCAGATCACCGACCGCGTAGAGCGCCTGCTGGCGCGCCACCACGCCTTGCAGCAAAACCACAGCGATTTGCAGCAGCAACTCCAGCAACTCACCGACGAACGCGATTCCCTTCAGTCCCGGCTGCGGGCTGCACGCGCACGCATCGATGCCCTGATCGAGCGGCTTCCTCCCGCAGCCCAGCCTCACACGGAAAAGGCAGATTCATGAAACAGATCGAAGTGCAGATCATGGGCCAGAGCTATCTGCTCGGCTGCCCCGAAGACGGCGAGGAGCGCCTGCGCATTGCCGTCGAGAAAGTCGACTCGGCCATGTGCACCATCCGCGACCATGGCAAGGTCCGCGCACGCGATCGCATTGCCGTTCTGGCCGCGCTGAACCTGGCTTTCGATCTGACGGACCGCCACGCGGCAGAAGATGCCGCAGCCGCCGCACAAGCCGCGGCCGGACTGTCGGCGGGCCTGCCCGGCTCGGCGACTCGCGCCCCGTCGGCGACCTGGATGGCCGCAACGCCGCCCCCATCGGCCGCAGGGGTCTCTGCGCCAGGCTTGCCGCAGCAGCGCTCGCCCTCCCAGGCTTTCGACGAACGCGAACCCCAGCTCGAACTGCTGCTCACCAAACTCGACCAGGCCCTGGCAGAGCCCTCTGCGGACCCGGCGCAACGCAACTGACGTGCACATCCCGCCGGCCTTGTCGGGCAAGGCATGAACGCTCCGAGCCTTATGACGAAAGAATACAGTGCGGCCGTTGTAGGCCCCGCCAGCCTGGCTTAAAATGGAGGCGTCTGCAGTGCATGCCGGGCTTTATATTTCCTTGAACCAATGCTCATATGAGCCCGGGCTTGGAAAATCGTCTGGCTGGTGTGATCATCTCGCGTCAGATGAACCCGATGCCTTTCTGACCTCGCCCACCTGAACCCCCGGTTCAGGATGACGGCTCGGTGGCACTCGCAGACACCCTATTCCACGCGCGCCCTGCTCTGCACGGCGCGCGTTTTACATGGGGTCTTCACCAGACGGGAACGGTGAACAGGACCGTCACCACGACCGCGATGAGGCCGATGGCCACCGTCTCGACCGTCTTGCCGGTGGAGTCGTCGCCGGGGTCTTTTTTCATCGCGGGCCTCTTCAGCGTGGCGGCCACGGGTAGACATAGTCCGCCCACAGCCAGTACAAGGACAGCACCGCACACAGCAGCACCGGGCCCACGGCCAGCCAGGCGGTGCCCGTGAGGCCGGCCTGCTGCTGCATGAACAGCAGAATCAAACCTGCCGCGACCGACGGCAGCATGAAACGTGCACGTTTGTACTTGGACTTCTTTCTGGCCATGGCGTGAACCTCTGTAGACGCGGAGATGAGGGGGTTCGGGCGCGCTGCACATGGACGTGAACACGGCATGGATACGGCCCGGATGGCCTGTATCGTAAAAAAATATGTCACGCTCGCGTGTAGGAAAACAGGCGAGCTGCAAGTCGTGAGTTTTCTCGGCGCCCTGGAAAGCCGGCGGCGGGATTCACCCCGGGCTCAGGTCGGCAGCCAGACCCTGGCCCGCAGCCCACCGCCGTCGCGCTCATGCAGACTGAGCACGCCGCCATGGCCCTGTACCGCCGAACGGGCGATCGACAGGCCCAGCCCGACCCCGCCGGCCCCCTGGCTGCGTGCGGCATCGACCTGGAAGAAGGGCTCGAACACCTTGTCCATCAGCTCGGCCGGTATGCCGGGACCGTCGTCGTCGACCGTGACGAGCCAGCCGGATTGCCCGCTCGCCGATGCCTGCTGCCGCAATTGCAAGGACACCTGCCGGCCGAAACGCAGGGCGTTGTCGAGCAGGTTCTGCAACGCACGCTGCAGCGCCAGCGGACGGCCTCGGTAGGGCGCGGTCTCGGGCGCATCCAGCCGGATCGACGAGGTCTCGCGCGATCGACCCGGCCCCACGGATTCGCCGAGCAGGCGGCGCCGTGCGTCGTCGACCAGTCCATCGAGCAGCACACGCAGATCGAGGTCCTCGGTGTTTTCCTCGACCGCATCGCCGCGTGCGAACCGCAGGGTCTGCTCGACCATGCGCTGCATGTCTTCCAGCGTGCGGATCATGGCATCGCGCGAGCGGCCTTCCGGCAGCATCTCGACGCGCAGCCGCAACGACGTGATCGGCGTCCGGATGTCGTGGCTGATGGCGGCCAGCATCTGCGTGCGGCCTTGCACGTAGTCCATCAGCGTGGTCTGCATGGTATTGAACGCGACGGCCAGATCGCGGGTCTCCTGAGCGCCCTCGACCGCCAGCATGTCGAGACGCTCGCCCCGGCTGACCCGCTCGGCGGCACGTGCCAGCGTCTTGAGGGGCCTGACCACCCAGTAGATGAAGAGCAGCACGAGCGCAAGGATGGGCAAGGTGCTCACGGGCAGCGAAAACCGGAGCAGTTGCAGCCACTGGTAACCGGCCAGGGGCTGCTGGTAGCTGTAGAGCCATTGGCCGTTGGGCAGCGGCATGGCGATGTTGAGATCGACCAGCCGCCAGCCCTCGCGGGAAGACTCCCGTGTCTCGCCGCTGTCCGTGAGGTGTACGGCGATCTGGTCGAACGGCACCTCGGGCAGGTAGGTCGCCACGCTCTGGGCGATGCGCAGCTCCTGCTCGCTCATGGGCTGAAGGGGACGGCTGTCCACGTCCTCGATCCAGAAGCGTGCGTCCTCCGTTCCGACGGTCCACAGCATGGTGTGGAAATCGTCCCCCACGCTGGACGACGAGGCCACCCGGTAAGCCACCACCATGCGCTCGACCACCTGCGATTGCGAGATGGGATTGAGAACCTCGGTGCGATGCCAGGTCACCAGCAGCGCCAGGCCATGCGCAGCCAGCACACCCAGCATCACCACGGCGGCCAGTTGGCTGCCCAGATGCCGGGGCCACAGTCGCCAGCGGCTCGCGCTCACGCGGTCGAGGCTTCTTGCACGTCGACCGCGAACACGTAGCCATTGCCCCACGCCGTCTTGATGAGACGCTGGCCGTCGGTGCGGGTTTCGAGCTTGCGGCGCAGGCGGCTGACCACGGTATCGATGCTGCGATCGAAGACCTGGGGCGTCTCGCTGCCGTGCGTCAGTTGGAGAAGGCGGTCGCGGCTGAGGACCTGGTTGGGGTGGGCCACGAGGGCGCAAAGCAGCTTGAACTCGGCCGTGTTGAGTTCGAGGGGCTGACCGGCCGGATCGTGCAGTTCGTATCGACGCGTGTCGAAGAGCCAGCCGTCGAACAGATAGCGGCCTGCCAGGGCTGCGGGGTCGAGCGCTGCGGCAGTGACGGGGGCCGGGGCGGCAGGGGCTTCGCTGCTCGCGGCGGCCTGCCCCGCGGCTCGCGTCTGCTGGCGCATCGCACGCCGCAGCACGGTGCGGATGCGGGCCAGGAGCTCGCCCGGCGCAAAAGGCTTGGTCACATAGTCGTCAGCACCCAGACCCAGGCCGTGGATGCGCTGCTGAACCTCGGCCACGGCGGTGAGCATGATGACGGGAATGCCGAAACGATCGACCACCTCGGCACACAGCGTCCAACCGCTTTCATCGGGCAGCATCACGTCCAGCACCACCAGGTCGACCGGGCCGGCCGCGAGCTGACGGCGCATGCCCATGCCATCGGCGGCCGTCACCACGTCCAGGCCTTGGGCACCCAGGTATTCGGCCAGGGGCTCGAGGATGTCACGGCTGTCGTCGACCACCAGCACACGCGGCGCGGGGGCGATCGACTCGGCGGTCGGGAGTTCGGCCATATCGGAAAGGTTCTCCAGGGGATGCGGATCTGTCGCCCGATTTTAAGATGAGCCGGAACTGGAATCGAGACGATGCCAGGGAGGGGCATTTCACAAAGTCGATAACCGTATATACTGTTTACACCTTTAAACCCCTATGCCGACCAGAATCATGAACACCCCTGCATCCAATCTGCCCGTCTCGACCGACAAGCCCGCCGATCAGGCATCGGCCCCCGCCATCGTGCCGTCGGTCGTTTTGACCCCCGCGGCCAAACCGGCTGCTGCACGCAAACCCGCGGCCCGCAAGGCCGTGGCCAAGGCCGCAGCCAAGGCGCTGGCTCCCGCCCCCGCCACGACGTCCGCTCCGGCAGCCGGCAAGGCGGTGACCGCAAAAGCCCCGGCCAAGGCAGTCAAGACCGCTGCCGCACCGACACCGGCCGCCGAGCGCAAGGCCCGCGTGACCAAGAAACCCGCCGCACCCAAGGCTGCGCCGGCCACTCCGGCCGCCGCTCAGACCCAGGCCGCACCGAGCGCCCCGAAATCCGCAGCCAAGCCCGTCAAGGCCGAAAAGCCGGTCAAGGAAACCAAGCCTGCGGTCAAGGACAAGAAAGCCAAGAAGGCCAAGCTGGTCCGCGACAGCTTCACCATCCCCAAGGATGAATACGCGGCTCTCGAAACGCTCAAGCAGCGTGCCCTCGGTCTGGGCCTGGCCATCAAGAAGAGCGAAATCCTGCGCGCCGGCCTGCTGGCCCTGAACGCCCAGGCCGACGCGGCCCTGCTCAAGACCCTGCAATCGGTGCCGACGCTCAAGACCGGCCGCCCGGCAAAGTCCGAGTAACAACGGCTTCCTGCGGGCCGTCCTGCCGGCCTGCCGGCCTGCCGAGGTCCATGCCATCGAAAAAAAAGCGGCCGCTTGCGCAGGCCGCTTTTTTTGTTTCGGGCAGACGCCGATCGATCTCAGGCCGCCAGTTGGCGTGCGCCCTCGCTCTGCGCGATCGCCTGCAGGCTGGACACCGTCTGTACGCAGGCCTGGGCGGCTTCCTGGCCCTTCTTGACGAAGTGCTGGAAATAGAACTCCCGATGCTGTTCGTGCTCGTGGAAATGATGGGGCGTGAGCACCGCGGAAAACACCGGCACGCCGGTGTCGAGCTGCACCCTCATCAGCCCGTCGATGACGGCCTGCGCCACGAAATCATGGCGGTAGATGCCGCCGTCGACCACAAAACCGCTGGCCACGATGCCCGCATACCGGCCGGTACGGGCCAGGACCTGTGCGTGCAGGGGGATTTCGTAGGCGCCGGGCAATGCAAAGACATCGACCTGGCTGGACGGCACGCCCAGACGCTGGAGTTCGGCCAGGAACGAGGTGCGGGCCTGTGCAACGATGTCGCCATGCCAGCTGGCGTGGATGAACGCAAAACGTTTGCCTGCCAGATTGGCCGAGGCGTGGATGTTGGCATTGCTGCCCGGTGCGACGTGAAGATTCTGACTCATGGGTGACCTTGAAGAAGATGACGACCTGAATCAGGGCACACGATAGGCCATGCGGCCAGCACACCGGCAGCCGCTCCGAACGGAACGCAACTGCCCGCATCGCGGCCATGCCTGTCGCGTTTTCTTTCATCCGGACTGTGACCGTCGGCTTCGGAATCGAACCGAATCTGCTGACCTTGCGCAGCAAGCCACGCCGCAAGGGCAATGGGGCCGACGCAAGCGCTCGCGGGCTGATGTGCACCAGGCACAAACACCGCCGGTAGGGAATTGCACCCTGCCCTGAAAACGCTGCGAAGCCGACAAAAGGCAAAAAAATCGCCTCTGCATCGACTCAACGGGGGCTATTCTAGAACGACTCGGCCATCCTTGCAGGCGACCGACCCCACACAGAACAATGATCGATATGCGCTTAACGCAGACCGGCAAAGATCACAGGATCCGGTCGGGACGGCCGGCGGTCAAAGCAGCTCGGGCGTCTGTACGGTCAGCACCACGGTCGAGGACTGGTCGCCGCGCGAGCGGTGACGCAGCCACCAGACCGAGCCTTTCTTGACGGCACAGTCGGCCTCGCTCAGATGCAGCAGATGGGCGATGGTCCGGCCCAGCATCGGCTGATGCCCCACCACCAGGACGGGGGACCGGGAAGCCGGCCATTGGGACAGGCGCAGCAGATCCTCCATCGAGCCATCCGGCAGCAGTTCGGCCCGGCGCTTGAACTTGCGCCCCAGCGCCTGGGCCGTCTGCTCGGCGCGGACGGCCGGGCTGCACAGGATGCGTACGCCTTCCGGCAGTTGCCGATCGAGCCAGGCGGCCATGCGGCTGGCCTGCTTCTCGCCTCGCGGCGTGAGCACACGCTGCTCGTCCTCGATGTCTTCGACGGCTTCTTGTACTTCGGCGTGGCGCCACAGGATCAGATCCATAGAGTCAGACTGCGAAGTGGACCCCCTGCGCACCAGCGGGCGCAGCAGGCGTTGAAAGGCCGCAAACCTGTTCGATTGGCGGGCTTCAGTTGGCGGGCTTCATGAAGTGCTTGCGATAGCGCGGCGCCAGATCGTCGAGCTTCATCATCATGGGCAGATCCGCGGTGTTGAAGTCCGGATCCCAGGCCGGTGCGCCCAAGATGCGTGTACCCAGCCGCAGATAGGCCTTGATCAGCGCAGGCGGCTCGGCCAGCATGCCGGCAGGCATGCCCGCCTCCAGCTCGTCGACGGGCAGCGGCAGCCGCGGCAGCACCTGGTACTCGATGGGCGCCAGATAACGCTCGCGCAATTGCAGCCAGATGCTGGCCGCGGCATGGCCACCGGCCACGCCGTCACGCTGCCCCGGGATCTGCATCGGAATGCTGGCACAGCCGATCATGATGTCGAGCTGGTTGCGGCCCATGAACTCGGCCAGAGCGGCCCACAACGCCATGATCACGGCGCCTTGCCGGTAGTCGGCATGCACGCAGCTGCGGCCGAGCTCGACCATGCGATGGCGCAGCATGCGCAGGCGGGTGAGATCGAATTCGGTATCGCTGTAGGTGCTGCCGGCACGCTTGGCCTGGGCCGGCGTGAGCACGCGGTATGTTCCGATCACCTCGTCCGTGCGGGTGTCGGTCACCAGCAGGTGCTCGCAGTAGTCATCGAACAGGTCGACATCGTGCCCGTCCAGGCGGGTGTGCAGGCGCGCACCCATCTCGCGTGCAAAGACGTCGTAACGCAGGCGCTGCACGGCGCGGACCTCGTCGAGGTGCCGGGCCCATGTGACCTTCACGTCGCTCGGCGTGGCGGGACCGGGTGCTTGGCGCGGCGCGACCGCGCCCTTGATGCCCCATCCGGTGGAGATGCCCGTCGTCTGTGTCATGTCATGTCACTCCTGTTGTTGTGCCAGTAGTGTCAAATTTGTCGATGACTCGTATTTTTCAGATCGATGAACAATTCATGACATACGGCGATCATGAAAAAATCCCGGTTGCCTGGCCTGCGGACAGGCGGACACCGGGATCGGATGACACGGCCGCACGCGGCGGCACGGGCTCGTGGACGCTCAGTAGCGCGTCGGGACGATCATCTGGCTGGGAATGGGCTCGCGATGGTAATCCTTGTGCCGCACGCGCTCGGGCAGGACGATGGTCTCGTGCTCGACCTCGTGATAAGGCAGTTGCGTGAGCAGGTGGGAAATGCAGTTCAGGCGGGCCTTCTTCTTGTCGACGGCCTGCACCACCCACCACGGCGCTTCCGCGATGTTGGTGCGCTCGAACATGATTTCCTTGGCCTTGGTGTAGGCCTCCCAGCGGCGGCGGCTCTCGAGATCCATCGGGCTGAGTTTCCACTGCTTGAGCGGATCGTGCATGCGGCCCAGAAAACGCAGATGCTGCTCTTCGTCGGTGATGGAGAACCAGTACTTCACGATCTTGATGCCCGAGCGCACCAGCATGCGCTCGAACTCCGGGGCATCCTGAAAGAACTGTTCGTACTCGTCGTCCGAGCAGAAACCCATCACGCGCTCGACACCTGCGCGGTTGTACCAGCTGCGGTCGAACAGCACGACTTCGCCGGCTGCCGGCAGATGAGCCACATAACGCTGGAAATACCACTGGGTGCGTTCGCGGTCGTTGGGCGCAGGCAGCGCGGCCACACGGCACACGCGGGGGTTAAGGCGCTGGGTGATGCGCTTGATCGCACCGCCCTTGCCCGCCGCATCCCGTCCTTCGAACAGGATCACGACCTTCTGCCGGTTGGCCACCACCCAGTCCTGCAGCTTGACCAATTCGCCCTGAAGGCGAAAGAGTTCACGGAAATACTGCTGCCGCTCGAGTGCGATGTTCCGGGCTTCGTCGTCGCTCAGGGGATCGCGGCCGTAGTCGTAGACCGCGTCTTCGGCTTCGAGCTCCAGTTCCTCGTCATAGCTGTCCAGCAGGTCCTGCCGGATGCGCATCATCATCTCTTTTTCATCGGGAATCGGAAGATTCATGAAACCCCCTCCTGTTTCGGCTTCTGCATCCGAGCGAGCATGCCCGGACTATCCTGCACAAGATAAGTCGATGATGTGTCAGCAATATGACAACGACGCCGTCTTCAACGCACCCGCGTCACCGGGCTCGAGCCGACCTGAACGGGAATGGCAGGCTGGAACTTGGCTCGGTGCACACTGAAGTAGGTCTTGACGTTGCGCACATGGCTGTCGCTGGCCAGCAACCGCTGCGCCAGCGCCTGGTAGGCCGGCATGTCGGCCACGTAGACCACGAGGACAAAATCGGGACCCGGCGAGACACGATAGCACTGCTGCACGGCCGCGTCGGCCACCACGCGCTGCTCGAAAGCCCGCATGCGGTCGTCGGCCTGCTGGTCCAGCGTCACCTCGACGATCGCCGTCAATCCGTAGCCTTGGACCTGTGCCAGCGGGGTGGAGCCCAGGATGGCGACCTGCCGTTCGATCAGCCCGGCCTCGACCAGCCGCTTGACCCGGCGCAGGCAGGTGGGTGGCGACACGTTGACCCGCTGAGCGAGCGCCAGATTGGAGAGCGTAGCGTCCTCTTGCAACAGATTGAGGATCTGTGCATCCGTGAAATCAATGTCCATGATTCATGCAATTATGAAATAAAAGAACCAACCACCCATAAAACGAAACTAAATTTCATATTTCATATGAATTAGAACGCATATTTCGAACCGCTTTCCTTAGGATTTCAGACAGCGAGCGGCATGGGGCCTTCCACGAAGGTCGGCGCCCAGGCCATCATCCGGAAAAGACATTGGAGAGTTTTATGTGCGGTATCGTCGGCGCCGTTTCCACGCGCAACATCGTCCCCTTGCTGGTACAAGGCCTGCAGCGGTTGGAATACCGCGGCTATGACTCGTGCGGCATCGCCATCCATGCGGCCGGCGCCCCGGGAACCGGGGGCCTGCAGCGCACACGCAGCACCTCGCGTGTCTCCGAGCTCGAAGCCCAGGTGCAGCAGGAATCGGTGCAAGGCACCACCGGCATCGCCCACACCCGCTGGGCCACGCACGGCGCTCCGGCCGTGCACAACGCGCATCCCCACTTCAGTTTCGGGCCGGGCGGCAAGGCCGAAGGCCGGCCCCCGCGCGTGGCGCTGGTGCACAACGGCATCATCGAGAACTACATCGAACTGCGCCAGAGCCTGCAGGCCAAGGGCTATGTGTTCAGCAGCCAGACCGATACCGAGGTCATCGTGCATCTGGTCGACTCGCACTACGACGGCGACCTGCTGGCCGCGGTCAAGCAAGCGACGGCCGAACTGCATGGCGCCTATGCCATTGCCGTGTTCTGCCGCGACGAGCCGCAGCGCATCGTCGGTGCACGTGCGGGCTCGCCCCTGGTCCTCGGCGTGGGCCAGGGCGAGACCTTCCTGGCATCGGATGCGATGGCATTGGCCGGCGTGACCGACCAGATCGTGTATCTCGAGGAAGGCGACGTGGTCGACCTGCAGTTGGGCCGTCACTGGATCGAAGCGCGCACGCCCGACGGGCACAAGCCGGTGGAACGTCCGGCCAAGACCGTGCTGGCCCACAGCGGCGCAGTGGAGCTCGGCCCCTACCGCCACTACATGCAGAAAGAGATCTTCGAACAGCCGCGTGCCATCGCGGACACGCTGGAAGGCGTGGCCGGCGTGGTGCCCGAGCTGTTCGACGGCCCCAACGTACAGCCCGGCCTCAATGCACACCACACCTTCAAGGCGGTGGACAACGTCCTCATCCTGGCCTGCGGCACCAGCTACTACAGCGGCTGCGCAGCCAAGTACTGGCTGGAAGGCATCGCCGGCATCCCGACCCAGGTCGAGGTCGCCAGCGAGTACCGCTACCGCACCAGCGTGCCCAATCCGCGCACCCTGGTCGTCACCATCAGCCAAAGCGGCGAGACCGCCGACACCCTGGCCGCATTGCGCCATGCGCAGAGCCTGGGCATGGAACAGACGCTGACGATCTGCAATGTGGCGACCAGCGCGATGGTCCGTGAGTGCCGGTTGGCCTACGTCACACGCGCCGGCATGGAAATCGGCGTGGCCTCGACCAAGGCCTTCACCACGCAGTTGGCCGCCTTGTTCCTGCTGACGCTGGCCCTGGCGCAAAGCAAGGGCCGGCTGACCGAACAACAGGAACAGCAGCACCTGACGGCCATGCGCCACCTGCCCGCCGCCCTGCAGGCCGTGCTGGCACTCGAGCCGCAGGTGATTGCGTGGGCCGAGGACTTTGCCCGCAAGGAAAACGCCCTGTTCCTGGGTCGCGGTCTGCACTATCCGATTGCCCTGGAAGGCGCGCTCAAGCTCAAGGAGATCAGCTACATCCACGCCGAAGCCTATCCGGCCGGAGAGCTCAAGCACGGCCCCCTGGCGCTGGTCACCAACGAGATGCCCGTCGTGACCGTGGCGCCCAACGACCAACTGCTCGAGAAACTCAAGAGCAACATGCAGGAAGTCCATGCCCGCGGCGGCGTGCTGTATGTCCTGGCCGATGCCGACAGCCGCATCGAGGGCGAGGACGGCATCCACGTCATCCGCATGCCCGAACACTATGGCGCGCTGTCGCCGCTGCTGCACGTGGTGCCGCTGCAGTTGCTGGCCTATCACACCGCCTGCCTGCGCGGCACCGATGTGGACAAGCCCCGGAATCTGGCGAAGAGCGTGACGGTGGAATGAGGGGACGGCTGCGGGCGTCCGGCCGCCAGGCCGGGTCCCGGTCCCCTCGCCGGTTCATCCCAGAAAAAAATCCGCGTACATCGCGATCTGCGGCTGCAGCATGTGCAGGCCGGCATGCGTGGCCAGACCCCGTGCCGCGGCCTGGCGCAGCAACTGCGTTTCGGCCGGCTTCATCACGATGTCGGCGACCACGGCGCCCGGCTTGATCGCATCGACGGACAGGGGCAAGGGATCGTCCGGCTTCATGCCCATCGATGTGGCGTTGATCCACAGATCGGCCTGTTCGGCCACCCCTTCCCGCCAGCGTTCTGCAACGCCCCGGCGATGCCGGTCGAGACGATCGACCAGCCGCTGTGCGGCCTCGGTGTCGACGTCCCGGACGACCACCCTCGCGACACCGGCCAGCACCAGCGACGCCGCGATCGCCGTGCCGGCCCCGCCTGCGCCGACCAGCACGACATCGATGCCCTCGACCGCATGGCCTGCCGCACGCAAACCTTCGACAAAACCGGTGCCGTCGAAGTTGTCGGCTTCCCATCGGCCGTCCGGACGGCGGCGCAGCGCATTGGCAGCGCCCGCCAATGTCACGGCCGGGCTCAAGGATTGCGCGTGACCGCAGATCGCGATCTTGTGCGGCACCGTGACCAGGATGCCGTCCAGATTGGCGATGTTCTGCAAACCCGCCACCGTGGCGGACAGCCGATCGGGCGGCACATCGATGGCGACCATCACGGCATCGACCTGGCGCTCGGCAAACAGCCTGTTCATGAGCCGAGGAGCCTGGACCTGTGCGATCGGGTGTCCGATGTGCACGAACAACCGGGTGGTGCCCGAGGGCGATGGCAAAGGCGACATCGAGGACAAGGCCGGCGCCTTCACGCCGTCCGGCGTGGACGCCCTTTCCGCAGGGGTTTCGATGGCGTGGGACATGTGCCTCGCCCCCTCACGCCCGTGGCCGCAGAACCGGCACCGCAGCGTCCGCTTCATCCAGCGTCTGCACACGCGAGCGGCGTTGGCTGCCCTTGACGAATGCGGCCACCACGGCGATGCCGATCGGTACCGTCAGCGCCAGGAACAGCTGGCCGAAATCCCACTGCAGGCCCAGCAGCACCGCACCGATCGATGCGCCAGAGATGGCGCCGAAACGACCGATGCCCGTCATCCAGCTGGTGCCCGTGGCACGCATCGACGTCGGGTAGTAGCCCGCAGCCATCGCGGTCCACCCGGTGTTCGACGAGTTGATGCAGAAGCCCAGGAAAAAACAGAGCGCCATGAGCCCGTTGATATCCGGGTCGAGATTGCCCAGCGCGACCGTCAGCGCCCCAGCGAACGTCAGTGCGCCGATCTGCACGTAATGCTGCGCCCAGCGGTCCATCAGCCAGCCGATCACGATGTTGCCGAAGGTGCCTCCCAGTTGCATCATGGCGCCGACCATGGCGGCATCGGCCAGCGTGAAACCGTCGTCCTTCACCATGATGGGCAGCCAGCTGTTCAGGAAATAGACCGTCAGCAGATTCATGAAAAGCCCGGTCCACAAGGCGACGGTGGTCACGGTATGCGGCTTGGACACGATCATCTTGATCGCCGCCTTGCCGCCGCCGGAAGCATCCGGCATGACGAACCGGGTCGAGCCATCGGCGGCATGGGGCTGCACGCGGTTGACGGTCTTGATCAGCTCCTCGCGACGGTCGCCCTGCACGGCCAGGAACTTCGCGGACTCGGGCAACACGGCCCACAGCACCCCGGCGAACAGCATGGGCACGACACCGCCGACAAACAGGATGGCGTGCCAGCCCCAGCCCGTGATCAGCGTGTTGGCCAGAAAACCGCCGCCCGCCGCACCCAGCGTGAAGCCGCAGTACACGACCGTCACCATGAGGGCACGGTATTTCTTGGGCGCGTACTCCGATGCCAGCGTCGCGGCGTTGGGTTGGGAAGCCCCCAGTCCCAGTCCGGTCATGAAACGCAGGAAAGCCAGCATTTCCAGGCTCGTCGACCACGTCGACAGCAAGCTCATCAGGCCAAAGAAGAACACCGAACCGATGATGATGTTGCGGCGGCCGAACCGGTCGGCCAGCGGTCCGCCGGCCAGCGCGCCGATCGCCAGGCCAAACAGCCCCATGCTCAACACCGGTCCCAGCGCCTCGCGCGGAATCTTCCAGTCCGCGATCAGGGCGGGGGCGATGAATCCCATGGCGACGATGTCGAAGCCATCGAGAATCAGGATGAACAGACAGAGCAGCAGAATGCGCCAGTGAAAGCCCCCGAAGGGGCGGCTATCCAGGAATGCTGGAATGTCGAGCGGTTTGGACGGGGCCACGGAATGTCTCCTGTTGGAAAAATAAGAGGTGTCAGAGCAGGCCGCGCATGTAGTTCAAGCTGTCTTGAACCGCCTGTGCGTGGTCGGGGTAGTCGGGGCTGAGGTAGTCGATCTCGAGGGCCAGCAAGCCGGTGTAGCCATGCTTCTTCAGGTCGGCAAACGCACGCGGCATGTCGATCAGTCCCTGCCCGGTGGGCACGCTGGGCCAGAATGCGAACGCCCTCGGATCGCCGCCCTGGGCCTTGATGTCCTTGACATGCGTTGCCCGCGTCAGCGGTGCGAGCTTCTCGATCGCCACCCCCGGGTCTTCCAGCATGCGAAGGTTGTTCGCGGTGTCGAGACACACGCCCAGCCAGGGCGAGTCGAGCGTCTCGACCAGTTCGACGAGTTCGTCGGCCAGGAAGTCGATATGGTTCTCGATGGCCAGCACGACCCCGAACGCGCGTGCATGCGCGGCCGCCTCGCGCAGCAGCGGCACCAGTGCGGCCTTGTGGGTCGGCCAATCGGCCACGCGCGTGCGCCGGCCACCGCAACAGATCCGCATGACTCCCGCACCGACCGCTGCGGCGATTTCGGTATGCCTTTTGAGGTCGGCCAGCTGATCGGGCGCAAAACCCGACCCCAGGCCGCCGGGATGTCCCCAGGCCCACACGCAATCCAGATTCAGCTCGGCCAGTCGCCGGCGCATGGCGACGACTTCGGCGGCACTCGGATCCGGAATGAAACAGGACTCGATCGATACGCCGGCCACGCCCAGCGCGTGGGCCTGGTCGATGAAATCGGCCATGGTCATGCGGTGGCCGGGATCCTGCTCGAGACCGGGATAGATCTCTCCGAACTGGCGGTGATAGGTGTACGAGTCGATGGCTAACTTCATGATTTCTCCAATTTGGATCATTGTTCCATTTAGATCGATATTCCATTTCAGTGAAAACACCGATGTACGGGAGTCCAGATGAACTGCTATTCCATATGCGTTACCATCGTTCGACCCCCACAGATACACATTCGACAGCTCATGCCTTCTGCCCGCGACCGTGCCGTCCTCGTCCTGGAACTGCTCTCACAACACGTGCAGGGCCTCGCCATGTCGGAGGTCGGTGACCGTCTGGGCATTCCCCGCAGCGCCGCACACCGTCTGCTGGCCGACCTGAAGGAAATGGGATACGTCAAGCAGAACGCCCACACCACCCACTACATGCTCACGATCAAGCTGGCGGCGCTGGGCCTGAGCTATCTCGCGGCGACCGGCGTGACAGACGCCGCACAACCCCTGCTCGACGATCTGGCCGAGCGCTCGTGCGAACTGGTCCGGCTGGCGGTGATCGAGGGCAACCAACTGACCTGGGTGGCCAAGTCGCAGGGTGCCCGATCGGGGCTGCGCTACGACCCGGATGCGGGACTGGACGTGTATCTGCCGGCCACGGCAAACGGCCTGGCCTGGCTTGCGGCAGTCACCGACGAGCGCGCCCTGGAACTGCTGTCGCAACACGGCATGGACCAGGCCAAGCGGATGGGGCCCGGTGCCCCGCAGACACTGCGCGAGGTGCTCGAACGCATCGACCAGACGCGGCAGCGCGGCCATGCCACCGTGTTCGATGCCTATGAACAAGGCACGAGCGCCATGGCGGCAGTGGTTTGCGCATCGACCCACGGTGCGCCGATCGCGACGGTCAGCATCGCGGGTCCCTCCGTGCGCATGACGCCCGAGCGCATGGAGGCGCTGGCCCCCGATCTCCTGGCGTGCGCCAAAGCACTGGGAGCGACCAGCGGTCAGTCGCCGCTGTTTGCGTCGGTGAACTGACCGCAAGCGCAGCGGCGCAGGCCTTCGGAACGTCTATCTCAGGCCGGCCGCCGAAGGCGCAGCCTGGAGATCACAGACCCGAAAAGCGCTCGCACATGAAGTCGCTGAAATGCTGCGCGGCCTCGCCCAGCCGCAGTTCGGGCTGCAACAGGCCCAGCGGTTCGAGAGGCGCTTCGCCGGACACCGCCAGCTCCACCACCTGGCCGCTGCGGATCAGCGGACGCACCAGGGTGTAGGGCAGTACGGCCAGCAGATCGTGTTCGAGCAGCAGCCACCACATCATCGTGGGCGCGCGGGTGATGAGCGGATGCAGCTGCAGCGGCCTGTCGCATCGGCTCGACAGCGCATCGAACTGCAGGCGGGCAGCCGAGCCGGCCGGCAAGGCCAGCCAGATGGCATCCTGAAGCGCCTGGCGGCCGGGCTGCCCCTGTATCGAGGCCAGCGGGTGACGGGCGCGGCAGACGATGGCAAAACGATCCTGCAGCAAGGGATGGAACGTCCAGCCCTCCGGGACCACGGGCGGCTGGCGGCAGGCGATCAGATCCGCCTCGGTCCGGGCGATGGCCAACAGTTGTTCGTTGCCCTCGGCTTCACGCAGATGGACCTGGATACCGGGCCGCTGCCGATGGAAGTCGCCCATGCTCTCCTGCAGCAGGCCGTTGATGGCGGCGATCGATGCAAACAACCTCACCACACCGCTGCCGTGGCTGTGCCGTGCGGCAATGGCTTCGGCGCTTTCGGCCACGCCCAGCATCACCTGCTTGGCCAGGGGCAGCAGGTCGCGGCAGGCATCGGTCGGCCGCACGCCCTTGGCATGGCGATGGAACAGCGGCGTTTCGAGCAGGTCCTCGAGATAGGCCAGGGTCTGCGTGACGGAGGACTGCGTGACACCGATGGCCTCGGCCGTGCGCCTGACGCTGCCGAGTTCGGCCAGGCGCAGCAGCACCTGGATGTGACGGAACTTGCCCCGCGCCAGCAAGCGGTTGATCAGGGTCGAGGCCAGGATGCTCATGGTATTAGCGATTCTAATCAACGGGCCCAAAAATTAATTAGTCGTGATTGCCTGAACCATGGACGATCTGCACACCCAGAACGACGGAGACAAGACATGAACGCCCTCACCCGCCGCACGGCCTGCCTGGCCCTGGCCTCGCTGGCCTGCATGCGCCACGCGACAGCGCAGCAAGCCCAGCCCTGGCCGTCCAGGCCCATCCGCGTCATCGTGCCCGCGCCACCCGGCGGCGCCTACGACGCCACCATGCGCCCGCTGGCACAGGCCCTGTCCAATGCGCTGGGGCAGCCCGTGGTGATCGAGAACCGGCCCAGCGGCGGCAACGTGGTGGGCGCGCAGGCCGGCGCACGATCGGTGCCCGACGGCTACACGCTCACCATGACCGGCATGGTCAACACCATCTCGGCCGGTCTCTACGACAACCTGTCCTTCGACATCGTCGAGGACTTCAGCCACATCGGATCGATCGGCGCCGCCGCCCAGTGGCTGGTGGTCCGCAGCGACTCGGGTTACGCCGATCTGCCCGCCCTGCTCGACCGGGCCCGCCGCGAGCCCGGCCGGATCGACTACGCGAGTTCGGGCGCGGGCAGCACCGGCCACCTGCTCATGGAGATGCTGCAGCGCGCAGCCGGCATCTCGTTGACCCATGTGCCCTACAAGGGCGGTGCACCGGCGCTGCAGGACGTGCTCGGCGGCGTCGTTTCGGTCATCGTGGTGCCGCCCAACACGGCCATCCCCCATGTCCATGCGGGCAAACTGAAGGTGCTGGCGGTGTCGTCCGCGCAGCGCTCGAACGCCCTGCCCGGCGTGCCGACCTTTTCGGAGCTGGGCTATCCCCAACTGATGGCGAGTTCCTGGGTCGGTCTTTCGGCCCCCAAGGGCACACCCGAACCCATCGTCCAGATCCTGAGCCGTGCCCTCGCCAAAGCCCTCGAAGACCCGGCGCTGCGCGCCCGCCTGGAAACCGACGGCATGACCCCGCAGACCCTGAGCCCCGCGCAGTACACGGCGCTCGTGCGCAGCGACACGGAACGCTGGGGCCAGCTCACCCGCAGCCTGCAACTCAAGGCACAGTGATGCCCTGCACGCCGCTCATCCACCCGACCTGAAGAACGACCCATGCCTTTCGTCATTTCCCACGACCGTCCGATCTACTACGAACGTCACGGCAGCGGCCCCGCCGTGATGTTCTGCCACGGCGCAGGCTCGAACGCGGCCACCTGGTGGCAGCAACTGCCGGTCTTCACGCCGGGCTACACCTGCATCACGCTCGACCAACGCTGTTTCGGCCGGTCGACCGCGCCGCTGGAGGAGTTCCGCTTCGATCTGTTCGTGGACGACGTGCTGGCCATCCTCGATGCCGAACGCATCGACCGCGTGGCCTTGGTGGGGCAATCCCTCGGCGGCATGGTGGGCCTGCGGCTGGCCCTGCATCATCCTGATCGCCTGTGGGCCTTTGTCGCCTGCGACACCTCGCTGGCAGTCGACCATCCCGAGCTGATCGAACGCATGGCCCGGCGGGTGACCTCCTCCCAGGCCCTGACGGTCGAACAGCGTTCGCTGGGCAAGTGGTTTCTGCAGCACCACCCGGACAAGGCCGCGTTGTATGCGCAGATCAACCATTTCAACCCCAGCGCGCACAGCTACCCCGCCGCGGCCTGGGGCGCGGCCATCGCCAGCCTGATGGCTCCCGACGTGGTCCTGCCCTTCGACAGCGTGCGCCAGATCGGCTGCCCGACCTTGCTGGTGGTCGGCAGCGAAGATCCACTGGTTCCCGTCGCGGTGATGGAAGAGGCGCGCCAATTGATCGCCGGCAGCGCGCTTCTGGTGATCGACGACGCAGGGCACTCGGCATATTTCGAAAAGCCCGCCGTCTTCAATGCGCGTGTGCTCGACTTCCTGCAGAACGTGGGATAGCGGCGAGATCGAGAAACGCGGCGAGGCCTCTGCCGGTGCCGTCCCACGGCCCTCGGATCACGCCGTCACTGGAGCGGCTGGGCAGCAGAAGTGAGTTTTCATGAGTTTGTGGCGGGGCATGAGTGGATACGATTTTCGCTCCTGTGAACCTTCCAGCCCAACCCTATGCACACCCCGTGGCGCTCCAACGGTCCACCTCCGCCACCCCGCTGCCCATCGAAGCTTTCCGGTGTCATCCCCCGGGTGACCGAGTCGTTCACCGGGCCGATACCGCCTTCGACAGCCACACGGCCGACCGGGATGCGGTCCAGGAGCGTCATGGCCACGGTCATCGTGTCGATGCTCCTGGGGCTGGCGTCTGTCGCTGCGGCGCAGGAATCGGTCCCTCGCCTCATCGCCGACACCCTGGCCAGCCATCCCGGCCTGCGTGCTCAGCACGAACGCGTGCAGGCTGCCGCAGCGGGGGTGGCGTCCGCACGGTGGCGCTACTGGCCGACGCCCTCGGTATCCACCGAACACGCCTACAGCGGCAACGATCCGCAGTATCGGGGCGACCGGCAAACGACGACCCTGCGACTGCAGCAAACCCTGTGGAGCGGCGGCAGGCTCACGGCCAACCTCAGCCGGGCACAACTGCGAGAGGCGATCCAGCGTCTCGACGACGACGCCCTGCGTCTGGCCCTCGCCTTGCGTGTGGTGCAGGCCTGGAGCGATGCGGTCTCCGCCCAGTCCTCGGTCCGGGCGCACGAGCTCAATCACCGGACCCACCTGCGCCTGTTCGCCATGGTCGAACGCCGCGTTCAAGCCGGCGCCTCGGCCCCATCGGATCTCGACCTGGCGCAGTCGCGCCTGCACTCGGCGTCTGCCGAGCTCGAAACCGCACGTTTGCGCCAGGAGACGGCCAGAAACAACCTGACCCTGCTGGCCGGGCGCCCCGCCGAGCTGCAGTCCCTCGACGGCGTGCCGCCGCCACCGGCGATCGACGAGCCGCAATCCGCGCTCGGCCAGGCCCTCGAGCGCAACCCGCAGATCGGCAAGGCAGAGGCGCAATGGCGTCTTGCCGGCGCCGAGATCGCCACGGTTCAGGCTTCGGCGATGCCGGAGGTGTACCTGCGGGTCGAACGACAGTCCGGCAGCTACGGCTACCCCAACGCCCGTCCTCAGAGCCGGGTCTTCCTGGGCTTGAGCACCGCGTTCGGCGCCGGCCTGTCGAACCTGAGCGACATCGAGGCGGCACGCGCCGAACAGCGGGCAGCCGAGCAGGAACTTCAAAGCCAGCGCCTGTCGCTCGAGGAACAGGTCCGCACCGATCTGTTCCTTCTCGATGCCTCGACCCGGCGGCGTGCGCTGCTCGAACAGGCGCGGCGCGTCAACGAAGAAGTGTCGTCTTCGTGGGAACGCCAGTTCCTGGCCGACCGCAAGCAATGGCAGGACCTGATGAACTCGGCCCGTGACCAGGCCATGACCGACACCCAACTGGCCGACGCGATCGGCAGCCAGCAACTGTCGGCCTGGCGACTCGCCATCCTGACACGGGGCTTGCCGACCGTCGCCACAGACCTGCCATGACCACGCAACGCCATCCTGAACACCCCGAACTTCTGCACGCCTTGATGCGCATCGCCGCACTGCAGCGCGAGGCCGTCGATCGTGTCGCACTGCAAGAGGCCGCGCAAGAGGCCGCCGGCCAGACCGATCCCCGCAGCGCCCTGCGCCGCGTGACGGCGCACCTGCAACTCAAACCCCCACGCTGGTATCGCGACGTGGCCGCAGCCACCCTGCCGGCGCTGGGGGCCGATGGCGACGGTCGCTGGATCGTGGTGCGGGGACGCAACGGCCAAGACGAATGGGTGGTCGAGACATTCGACCCCCAGGCGCACCGTTGGCAAGAAAAAGCCATCGCACCGGCAGCTCTCGCCGGATGCATGATCGCCAGCCTGCGATTGGCCCCGCCTTATGTCGCCACGAACAGCCCCGTCCTGCGCGAAGTCCTGCACGCCATGGGGTCGCAGCGATGGCGGATGGCCGAGGCCGCCGTCGGCGGACTGCTGCTGGCCATTCTGGGTGTGTTCGTTTCCTTCTATTCCATGCAGGTCTACGACCGGGTCATTCCCAACGCGGCCATGCAGACCCTGCTGGTCCTGACCCTGGGCGTGCTGACGGCCATCCTGATCGAATACAGCGCCAAGCTGCTGCGCTCGCGCCTGTACGAACGTGTCATCGATCATGTCGATCAAACGCTGGCCCGTTCGGTCTACACGCGTTTCCTGTCCATACGCCTCGATCAGATGCCCAGCAGCGTGGGCAGCCTGGCCGGCCAGTTGCGAGGCTACGAGAGTGTCCGCGCTTTCCTGGTGACATTGACCAGCCATGTCGCCGTGGACGCGCCTTTCGCGCTGATCTTCGTCGGCATCATCGGGGCCATCGCCGGACCGCTGCTCTACATCCCGCTGGGATTCCTGATCGTCTGCGTGGTGCTGGGTCTGGCGCGTGCCCGGCGCATCGCCGCACTGGCGCAACGCAACCAGCAACTGGCCAATCTCAAGACAGGACTTTTGGTCGAAAGCGTCGAAGCGGCAGAGACGATCAAGTCGGGACAGGGCGGCTGGCGCATGCTGAATCGCTGGCTCCTGTCCACGGACGAAGCCCGCTCGTCCGAATTGGAACTGCGCCACATCAACGAAGGGGGCCAATATCTGGCGATGGCCCTGCAGCAGGTCGCCTACGTGTCGATGGTTGCCGCGGGGGCATGGATGGCGTCCCAGGGCCTGCTCAGCTTTGGCGGTCTGATCGCCTGCTCGATCCTCTCCGGGCGCATCCTCACACCTGTGACACAACTGAGCATGTTGCTCAGCAGTTGGGCGAACACGCAGGCTTCGCTGCGCAACCTCGATGCCCTGTGGAAACTCGAAGGCGATCATCACGGGCAACCCGAGCCCGTGGTGCTCGAGAGACTGCGCGGCGACTACCGACTGGCAGGCGTCGACTTCGCACTGGCGGGCAAACGCGCGCTGGCTGTCGGGTCGTTGTCCATTGCAGCCGGTGAACGCATCGGTGTCGTGGGCCCCGTAGGTTCCGGCAAAAGCACCCTGTTGCGCCTGCTGTCCGGTATGTACAAGCCCGGACAGGGCCGGATTCACCTCGACGACGTCGACATTGCCCACCTGTCCAAGCCCTTGCTGGCCGAGCACGTCGGTTACCTGCAGCAGGACGGCCGCCTGCTGAGCGGCACGCTGCGCGAAAACCTGGTGCTCGGTTTGCTGGACCCCGGAGACGAGGCCATCCTCGCTGCGGCAAGGCAGACCGGACTGTACCGCTCGGTGATTGCCACGCACCCCAGCGGTCTGCAGCAAGTCATCGCCGAAGGCGGAACCGGCCTGTCCAACGGCCAGCGTCAACTGGTCAACCTGACACGGGTCTTTCTGCGCCGTCCAACCGTCTGGCTGCTCGACGAGCCGACGGCGTCGCTGGACATGGCCTCCGAACTGGCGGTCCGCGCCGCACTTCAGGAGGCGATCCGACCGCAGGATACGCTCATCCTCGTGACCCATCGCCTGGACCTGCTGCAACTGGTCGACCGTGTGCTCGTGATCGCCCATCATGGCATCGCCGCGGATGGGCCGGTGACGGAGGTGGTGCCGCACCTCAAGCGCATGGCCCCGCCGGCCCCCCAGAAGACGGAAAGCCGAAATGGACAAGCCTGAAAACGCCCATCGGAACTTTCCGATGCTCTGGCTGGTCGCCTCCGCCGTGGCGGGCTTGCTGGCCTTCGCCGCCTACTTCGAGATCGACCAGGCGGTCAGGGCGCAGGGACAAGTGATCCCCGGTTCTCGCACCCAGGTGATCCAGGCGGCCGACGGCGGCATGCTGACGGCACTGCACGTCCGGGAGGGCGCTGAGGTCAAGGCGGGCGACCCGCTCGCGGAGCTCGAACCCAACCGGGTGCAGGCCGTCTATTCGCAAGGGGCTGCCGAGCTGGCCAGCCGCCGAATCGCGCTGACGCGAGCACGCGCCGAGTTGCTGGGAACGGCGCCCGACTTCCCTCGCTCCGACCGTCGGGCATGGCCGGCGTTCGTGGCGGCACAGCAAGGACTCTACCTTCAGCGCAAACAGGGGCTGGACGCAGAGACTTCGGTGCTGACGGCTTCGCTCCAGCTGGCCAGCCAGGAACTCGACATGAACCAGCGCCTGCACGAAGCGGGCGACATCAGCCTCGCGGAAGTGATGCGGGCACGACGGCAGGTGCTCGACAACCAGGGGCGTCTCGACGCTTCACGCCACAAGTACCTCCAGGAAAACCGCCTTGAAATCGCCAGGCTGGAGGACGAACTGGCCGCCGGACATCACCGGCAGGAGGAGCGGCAGGTCGGCCTGACGCACACCCGGCTGTTTGCGCCCATGGACGGCGTGGTGAAGCTGCTGCGCATCAACACGGTGGGCGGTGTGCTGCGCCCCGGAGACGAACTGATGCAGATCAGCCCGGTGAACGACGAAATGCTCGTGCAATTGCGCATCAACCCGACCGATGTGGGCCAGTTGTTCGAAGGCCTGCCCGTGGTCTTGCGCTTCGATGCGCTCGATTCGAGCATCTTTGGCAGCGTGCCGGGCGTTGTGCGCTACGTCAGCCCCGATACGCTGACCGAACAGGGGCCCAATGGCCAGCAGCAGATCGATTACCGGGCAGAGGTGGTCTTGGACTGGACGAGCGAGAAGGCGGTTCAGCGGCGTATCCGCGCAGAGGACATCAAACCGGGAATGACCGTCACCGCCGACATCCTGACCGGAAAGCGCAGCATCCTCCATTTCCTGGCCAAGCCCATCGTCAAGGCATTCAGAGGTGCGACCCTGCCGCGTTGAAACCTGGAGGGGGAGACGGCCCCCATGCGTCCGTCCAAGGCACGCCGGTAAGAATCCAGTCATGCAGGCCGGCGCACAGTGGAAAGACTTCGTTGATGGAGACTTTCCGATGATGGCTTACCTCTGGTGGAACACCGACCTCACGCGGCGCTACAAAAATGCTTTTGTCCACCCGGCCTCCCCTCCGAGCGACTCTTCGGCCCCGGGCGACACATCCGTCAACTCGCAGAGCGAGGAGATCGCGCATTTCACCGGCCCCGCAACAACGAACGGCGACCTACGGAACAAGACGCCGCCACCCGACGCCCCCGCAGGCCCGATGCGCTCGGAACAGCCCGGCACACCTCACTCTTCGCCCTCGAAACAGGTAAGTCGGCAGTAATGTTGACCCCGCGATCATGGGCGCACTTTCACTCTGACCCGATCAAGACCATGTTGCACAAACCGTTACGCTGCGCCCCCCTGGCTCGCGGCGCAGTCGTTTTCCTGGGCGCAGCCCTGAGCCTGGGTGTCCATGCCCAGAACACCCTGCCCGTCGGAGGGATCGGACTGGGCGTCGGTTATGCACCGCAGGCCTATACCGACGGCGACAAGTACAGCGTGCTGCCCATTCTGTACTACGAGACACAGCGCTGGCGGATCGCGGGGACATCGCTGGACTGGAAGGTCTACAACCCCGAACGCTGGACGTTTGCCCTGCGTGCACGCTACGCCCTGGGCGACGGCTACGACAGCGGCGACGCTCCTGTGCTCGACGGCATGGACGACCGCAAGCCCGGGTTCTGGATGGGCGGTGCGGCAGCCTGGAGAGGCGACGCGGCGACCCTGTCGTTCGAGCTGCTGGGCGACGTTTCGGGCAAGAGCAAAGGCCTGCAAGGCAAACTGGGCGTCGAGCGCGACTTCCCCATGGGCCGCTACACGCTGACCCCCTATGCCGCCATGGCCGTACAGGACAAGGATTACGTGAACTACTATTACGGCGTCAAGGCCGCCGAAGAGACGTCGGGCCGCCGGCGGTATGACGGATCGACCGCCGTCAACGTCCAGTTGGGCCTGCGCGCCAGTTATGCACTGACGCCTCGCCATGTGTTCACCGCCGATGTCGGTGCGACGGCGCTGGGCAGCGGCATCAAGGACAGCCCGCTGGTCGACCGCTCGGTACTGCCTTCGGTGAAGTTGGGTTATCTTTACCGTTTCTGACCCCGCTGACCGCGATGAACCGCATCCTGCTTGTCGAAGACCACCCGCGTCTGGGCGAACTCATCGCAGCCAGCCTCCGCCAGGCCGGCATCGCCGTCGATGTCCTGACCAGCATGAGGGAAGCCGACTATGCCTTGGCCCACGCCCGCTACGACGCGGCGGTCGTCGACCGGGGCCTGCCCGACGGCGACGGCCTGGCACTGGTGCGTACCGTGCGGCAACGCGGTGAACACATGCCCTGCCTGCTGTTGACCGCGCGCGACGCCCTTCATGACCGGGTCGATGGGCTCGAAGCCGGTGCCGACGATTACCTCACCAAACCCTTTGCCATGGAAGAGCTGGTGGCACGGGTGCGGGCACTGATGCGCCGGTCGGCTTCGCCCCTGCGCCAGGTCGAACCCGAGTTCGCCGGCCTGCGGGCCGACTTGCGCAAGGGCAATATGGTGTTCGGCGAACAGTCCGTCCCGTTGCCCCGAACCGAAATGCAGATGCTGACCTCTCTGCTGCGGGCAGCGGGTGGACTGGTTTCGCGAAACGAACTCGAGCGCGCAGCCTGGGGCCTGAACGAGGCCGTGACACCCAATGCCCTGGACGTGGCGCTGCACCGGCTGCGCCGCAAGCTGATGGCCGTGGGCTGCCCGCTGCAACTGGTGAACGTGCGCGGCCATGGATTTGCACTCAAACCCGAACCCGGCGATGCCCCGTAGCCTGGCGATGCGGCTCCTGCTG
The DNA here is from genome assembly GCF_003752175.1 of Comamonas sp. BIGb0124. Classification (GTDB taxonomy): domain Bacteria; phylum Pseudomonadota; class Gammaproteobacteria; order Burkholderiales; family Burkholderiaceae_C; genus Comamonas_F. The sequence continues at coordinate 940,884 of NZ_RJVF01000008.1, forward strand.
GCCGCCATGGGAGCCCTCTATCTCACCGGGGCATTGGTCTGCACGGTGGTGCTGTGGGTCTGGCCCTGGTCCTCGCAGGATTTCGCTCAGCAATCGATGGCCAGCCATTTCGAGCTCATCGAGGACAACCTGCAGTTCGACGCGCAAGGCCGGCTGCTGGCACTGGCGCCCTCGCACAAGCTCGACACGATGTACGACGCCTTGTCCAAGGACGTGGCCTATCAGGTCCTCGACGCGCAGGGGCAGGAGCTGTTCGCCAGCCCGCCGGGTCCGGCGCTGGCTGCCCTGAGAACCCAACCGGCCCCGACCACGGCGGCCGGCGATTCGCCCCGGCGGTCCACGATATCGGCCAGCGGGATCGTCATGTATCTGCTGGAACAATCCATGCGGACCCCGGACGGGTCGCGCTACGCGATTCGGCTGGTGCGCAGCGATCGCATGGAATCGCTGCTGCGCGAATACGACAGCGAGTCGTTTCTGACCACGCTGTTGGTGGCCATCGGCCTCGCACAGGTGGTGTTCGTCGCCGTGGTCATCGGAACGGTGCGGCGTCTGGTCAGCCCCTTGCGCAAGGCGTCGGCCATCGCCGCCTCGATCGGCCCGCGCAACCTGCGGGCCCGGCTGCAGCCCGAAGGCCTGCCCTCAGAACTGCAACCCCTCATCGCCGCATTCAACCATGCCCTCGAGCGCCTGGAAAAAGGCTACAGCGTGCAGCAAGAGTTCCTGGCGGCGGCCGCGCATGAACTCAAGACGCCGCTGGCCCTCTTCCGCGCCGAGCTCGAGGTCGGCAGCGAGAACCGCCTGCAACTGCTCAAGGATGTGGACCTCATGGCGCGCCAGGTTCATCAACTGCTGCATCTGGCCGAGGTCAGCGAATCGCGCAACTACCACTTCGAGACACAGGACATCGCACGGGTGGCATTCGAGGTGCACGACTTCATGAACCGTCATGCACGGCGGCACAACGTCGCACTGGATCTGCGCACGCCCGAGACGCCGGTCTGGCTGCAGCTCGATCGCGGTGCCGTGTTCGTGCTCATCCGCAACCTGGTCGAGAACGCCATCGAACATGCCCACCCGGCCAGCACCGTCACGGTGGAGCTGACATCCACGGGCCTGGAAGTGAGGAATCTGGGTCCGGCCGTGACGGACGAAGAGAAAGCTCGGCTCTACACCCGGTTCTGGCGCGGCAATTCGCGCATGGCAGCGGGTACCGGCGGTGCGGGTCTGGGACTTTCGATCTGCCGGGAGATCGCGCTGACGCATGAATGGACGCTGTCGCTGGTGGACAGGCCGGGCTGGCATGGCGCGGTGTTCGCGGTCGAATGGAAGTCATGATGGTGCGTGGCCTGCACGGGCTGCCGTCCGATGCATGCAGAATTCAACCAAAACAGTGCATACGCTTGAGTTAAATCCATAAAAAGCTGGAATAAAGATTGCTATCTCAATCTTTTGCAAGGTACACACTCGTTCCTCTGCCGTCGACCGCGTTGCGTCAATCGCTTTCCATGGACACCGCTCAAGAATGAAGAACGCCATAAAAACAGCCAGGCCCCCGTCCCCGGCACTCATGCTTGCCGTTTCACTCGCCACACTGCTATCGGCTTGCGGAGGCAGCGACAAGACGGATGCGGCAGAGTCGTCCGGCAACGAGCCCTCTCCGAGCTTCGCCCAGACCTGCTCGGCACTGGTCGGCACGGCCGTGGCAGGCGGGGTCGTCACGCAGGCCACGATGACAGCGGCCAGCGAAGGCACGGTCTCGGCGGCATCGTGGCCCAGCCACTGCCTGGTGCGGGGCGTGATGAACCAGCGCACCGGCATCGACAACAAGCCTTATGCCCTGCAGTTCGAACTGCGCTTGCCCGAGGCCTCGGCCTGGAACTCGCGTTTCTACTACCAGGGCGGAAGCGGCGTCGACGGCACCTTGTTCACGGCTCTGGGCAGCTACAGCGGCGGCGGCAACGAACGCAATGCCCTGCTCGACGGTTATGCCGTGGTCACGACCGACTCGGGCCACATTGCCGAGACCGGGGTGGCCAACGGCTCCTTCCTGTTCGGCGCAGACCCGCAGGCACGCGACGAGTACGGCGACATGCAGATTCCGCAGGTCACCGCTGCAGCCCAGACCCTCATGGTGAAGGCATACGGTTCGGCTCCGCAGCATTCGTATTTTGTCGGATGCTCGAACGGCGGACGGCAGGCCATGATCGCGGCGCAGAAGTATCCCGACCTGTTCGACGGCATCGTGGCCGCTGCGCCGGGCTTCCGCCTGACGCAGGCTTCGATCCAGGGGTCGATCTACCAGATTCAGCGCACGGCACAGATCGCGCCGAAGAAAGCGGACGGTTCGCCCGACATCACGCTGGGCCTGACCGCCAGCGAGAAGACCGTCGTTGCCGACCGGATTCTGGGCGCATGCGATGCGCTGGACGGGCTGGCCGACGGCATGGTCAACCGCCTGAGCGCCTGCCGTCCCGATCCACTGGAATGGGTCTGCAAGACGGGTGAGACAGAAGGCTGCCTGAGCCAGGACAAGGCCCAGTACGTCAAGGACATCTTCGAAGGTCCGAGCACCCGCTCGGGAGAACGGATCTATGCGTCCTGGCCCTACGACCCCGCCATGGTGTCGCAGTTCTCGAACCCGTTCTACAGCATCTTCGCCGGCGAAGCCTCGCACATCTACACCTCGCCACCGACGCTCACGGCCGATCTGCTGCAGTACGCGCTGACAGCCGACATGGACACGGAGTTCCGCAAGCTGTCGGCCACCACGACCACGTTCAAGCGCTCGGGCAACGACTTCACCAACGCCGAATCGCCCGACATGGATGCCTTCAAGAAGAGGGGCGGCAAGCTGATCATCTTCAACGGCGGCGGCGACACGGCCTTCTCGATGAACGATGTGACGGCGTACTACGACAAGGTCAGCACCCGCTACGGCGGGGTCTCGCAAGCGCAGGATTTCGTTCGCGCCTTCTACGTGCCGGGCATGAGCCACTGTTCGGGCGGCGCCGGCAGCACCGATCAGTTCGACGCCTTCGGCGCAGTCAGGAAGTGGGCCGAGGACGGCGTCGCACCCGATGCCATGGTGGCCACCGCCCGTGCGGCAGCCGGATCGGCCAACCCCGGACGGACCCGCCCCCTGTGCCCCTACCCGGCCGAAGCGATCTACAACGGCACGGGCGATCCGGAAGTCGCCTCCAGCTTCAGTTGCAAGGTCCCCGCCGCCTCGCTCTGAGGTTTTGCCGACGGCGGATGACCGGGCCTGACGCCGCCGGGTCGTTCGTGTTCTCTTCGACGGGCGGTTGAATTCAACCGCCCGTTTTTTTGTCCGTCGAGGGATCGTGATCCGTGTCACCGCTCACCGGTGTCGATGACCGAGTCCGGCCCTCAATGGCCCGATTCTTGCGTTGTTCGAGGGAGACAACGCCGTGAAAACGCAAGCGCAAAAAGCAGGTGGCCTTGCGACATCCCAAACCCCGCCACGACACCTATCAGAGCCTATGACAGCCATGACGCACTACGCCATGCGCGATTGCACGCAAGCCCGTGAGCTCTTTTTCGGCCGCGGGCAACTGCCGCGCGACCTGATCGACGACGCCATCCTGGCCTCGTGGGTCCGGTGTGCGGAGATGAACAAGCAGGCGGAGCAGGCCGTCGTGTTCGATGGCCACACGGATGCACGGACACGCGACCTGCTCGCAGCCAATCAGGCACTGATCGAACATTTCGGTGCAGCGCTGCGCAAATTCGGGCCGGCATTCCAGCAGTCGGGATTCCATCCGGTACTGACCGACGCGCAATCGATCATCATCGCCAGCCGGCCCGCTTCCTCGTCCGACTGCGACGAGCTGCAGCGGGCGCTGGCATTGGGCACGGACATGTCCGAACAGGCGATCGGCACGGCCGCGATGAATTGCGCGCTGGCGGTCCAGCGGCCGGTTCAGGTCGTCGGCCGTGAACATTATTTCGAACTCAACGGCAACTTCCAGTGCGCGGCGGCACCGGTCTTCGGCCCCGAAGGCCGGATGCTGGGCGCCATCAATCTCACCAAACGCATCATCGGGCCCGAAGCCGGTGCGCTGAGCCTCGCGGAAGGCTTTGCGTCCGCCATCGAGCACGACATGCTGGCCAGGGTCCCCGGTGCCTGTCTCCTGCGGGTGTCGTGGTCGCGTGACGACCGGCACAGCCATGCGGTCGCGGCCTTCGGCACCGACGGCCAGCTGCTGGGCATGACCCAGGACGCGCGCCGTTTTCTGAATCCGTTCGATGCACCGATTGCCTTGCTGTCCTTCGACCGGGTGTTCGAGCAGCGGTTCGGCATCGCCCGGGACATGATGAGCCACAGCCGATCCGCCATTCCGATGCGGTTGCGCTCCGGTCTGCTGGTCTATATCGAGAACATCTCGGTGCCCCGGAGCGCCGAGTCCGCAAGCGAACCCGTATCCGGGCGCGACGGCGTGCAGGCATCCGGTGCGGCATTCGGCGACGGCGTGTTCAGTGCGGCTCTTCCGGTTGCCGCCAAGGCCTTGCGCAAGGGCTTGGCCGTTTTGCTGCGTGGCGAAACCGGTGTCGGCAAGGAGGTCGTGGCCACGCAGCTCCATGCGGCCACCTGTGCTTCCGCAGCGCCGAGGGTCGCCATCAACTGTGCCGCCATTCCCGAGACCCTGATCGAATCCGAACTCTTCGGTTACGCCGAGGGCACCTACACCGGCGGACGCAAGGGCGGCTCGCCGGGCCGGATCGAAGAGGCCAACGGCGGCACCTTGTTTCTCGACGAGATCGGCGACATGCCCTTGCCCCTGCAAGCCCGGCTGCTGCGGGTACTCGACAGCCGGGAGGTCACCCGCCTGGGCGAAAGCAAGGCCCGCAAAGTCTCGTTCAACCTGATTTGCGCCACGCATCAGGACCTGGCAGCCATGACGGCGCAGGGCCGGTTCCGCGCGGATCTGTACTACCGCATCGCCGCCTACACGCTGCACATCCCGCCTTTGCGTTCGCGGGCACAACGCGCGCAACTGTTCGACAAGCTGGTGCTGGAATGCGGCCATGCCGCAGGGCTGTCCGGCGATGCCCTGGACGTTCTGTGCCGGTACGCATGGCCCGGCAACGTGCGCGAAGCCATCAACGTGCTGCGCCGGGCCACGCTGCTGTGCGACGAATCCCGGCCGCTGGGCAGGCAAGACATCCTGGAGGCGCTGGACTCCGGGGCCTCAGGAATGACGCCGCCACCGGTCTCGCAGGCCGCCGAGTCCGAACACACGCTCGACGAACTGGAGGCCACGGCGATCACCGAGGCTCTCCGGCGCTGCGACGGCCATGTCGGCCAGACCGCCGATCTGCTCGGCATCAGCCGCTCGACTCTGCAACGCCGCATGCGCGGCAATGCGGCCCTGCGGGAAGCACGCGACCACACACGCGGCCGCTGAACCCCGATCCCGCAGCGCGAGACCGGTGCCGGCGACCGGCGACCGGCGACCGGCCGCACGACCGGCCCGCCGCCCTCCGGCTTGCGGCCTCAGATCCGATACTGCTTTTTCAGCTCCTCGGCACAGCGCTCGCCGATGACGACACACGGTGCCATGGTGTTGCCGGCGGGGATCTCCGGCATGATCGATCCATCGGCAATGCGCAGCGCATCGATGCCGTAGACCCGCAGTTTGCCGTCGACCACCGACATCTCGTCGCGGCCCATCTTGCAGGTGCAGGTCTCGTGGAAATAGGTGCCTGCCGCGTTGCGGATGAAGCGATCGAGTTCCTGTCCCTTCAGCTCGCCCGGCATGATCTCGCGTTTGGCATAGGGCTTGAGATGCCTGGAGTTGCCGAGCTCGCGGCAGATCTCGACCGATCGCTTGAGGGCCTTCATGTCCTGTTCGGTCGACAGGAAGTTGGGGTAGATCAGCGGTTTGTCGTTCGGGTGCGAGCCCCCCAGGGTGAGATGCCCCCGGCTGGTGGGCTTGACGATCGCCGCCGCCAGCACCCAGGCTGCGGCCGGAATGTTGTACTGCTCTCGGGTCACCTCGCTGGTGTAAGGGAACTCCTCGAGGAAAGGCTGCAGGTCGGGCGTCTTGAGGGCCGGGTCGCTTTTCCAGAAGAACGTGAACTCGGCCGAGTTGTTGCGGCCGGGCTCGGGTGTGACGTATTCCCACATGCAGCCGCCCAGCAGGATGTGATCCTGGAAATTCTGGCCGACGCCCTCGAGTTTCTGAACCAGGGGGATGCCGTGCTTGCGCAGTTCGGCTTCCGGCCCGATCCCCGAGAGCATGAGGATGCGTGGCGTGTTGATCGCGCCGGTCGACAGAATCACCTCGTGTTTGGCCTGGAAGTTGCGCACCTGCCCATTGGCGATGACCGCCTCGACACCGACGGCTCGTTTGCCCTTGATCAGCAGCTTGTTGACGTGGGTGTGCAAGAGCACGGTGAGGTTGGGCTTGTCCAGGATGGGGTGGATGTAGGCCACGGCCATCGAGACGCGCCGACCGTTCTTGACGATGAGGTTGGGCATGCCCGCTCCGCCCTCGCCTTCCATGGTCTCGGCATTCAGGTCGTCGACCGTCGGCATGCCGAAGTCCGCGGCCGCTTTCATCAGCGCCGGCGCCACCGGGTTGACGGGGGCCTGCGGCAGCGAGACCGAAACCAGGCCGCCCTTGCCACGCAGGCGGTCGTTGGCAGGCCCCTGCCAGTCCTCGATGCGCCGGTAGATACCCAGCACCGACTCATAGCTCCAGGCCGCGTCGCCCGACTGCTCGGCCCAGGTGTCCCAGTCGTTCTTGTGGCCTCGCGCCCAGACCAGGCCGTTGATGCTGGAGCCGCCCCCCAGCACCTTGCCCATGGGAAAAGGCGGCGTGCGGCCATTGAGCGTCGGCGTCGGCTGGCCGGTGAAGTTCCAGTCCCGCGCACTGCCCATGTTCTCGGGCCAGCGCGTGCCGTCCATGACTTCGGGCACGTTGTCGCTGCCACCGGCCTCGATCAGCAGCACACGCACTTCGGGGTTGTCGGCCAGGCGGCGGGCCACGGCGCAGCCTGCCGAGCCCGAGCCGCAGACGATGAAGTCGTATTCCGAAGTCAGTGCGGCCCGGTTGGCGGTCTGCTGGGCATGCGCCCTCTCGGCGAAGCCTGCCATGCCGGCCGCCGCCGCCGCCGAGTACCCGGCGGCGCTGGCCGCTTTCATGAACTGGCGGCGGTCGCCCCTGCCATGCAGCAAGGCCGATTCGAGCCGATCGACCTCGTCGTGCATCGCCTGCCGCGAAGGGTGCATCGGCTCGGAAGAAGAAAAAGAAGAAGATTTTTGATGAGTCACGTTGGTTTCTCCAGCACAGGTCCGTGCGATTGATCTAGAAGGGATAGGCCGACGGCGCGGCGACCATCGAGATCCATTGGCTCTTGGTGAATTCCTCAGCATTGACCGTGCCACCAAAACGCCCGCCGTTGCCCGATGCCCCCATGCCGCCGAACGGCACGTTGAACTCGGCATTCACGGTCTGGTCGTTGATGTGCACCATGCCGGTGTTCAGGCGCCGGGCCAGGGCGAGCCCGCGTGCGACATGGGCCGTATGCAGCCCGGCCGACAGCCCGTAGTCGGATGCATTGACGAGCTCGACCAGTTCGTCGTCGCTGTCGAACACGGTGATCGGCGCCACGGGTCCGAAGATCTCGGCACCGAAGGCCGGCATGAAGGGCGTCACCCCAGCCAGCACCGTGGCCGGGAAGAACAGGCCCCGATGACGGCCACCGGCCAGCAACTGCGCACCTTGCGCCAGGCTGTCGTCGACCACCTGCTGCACCTTGGCGCATTGCGCCGCATTGATCAGCGGGCCCAGGTGGACGTCCTGCCGGTGCGGATCGCCCACCGTCAACGCCCGGGCACGCGCGGCCAGGGCCTGGGCGTACGCGTCCGCCACGCGACGGTGCACCAGATGGCGGCCGCCCTGCATGCAGATCTGCCCCTGGTGCAGGAAAGAAGCCCAGGCGCCATGCGATGCCGCGACCTCGACATCGGCATCGTCGAGCACGATGAAAGCGTTGTTGCCGCCGAGTTCCAGCGCACACTTCTTGAGCAGGCGGCCGCACGTGGCACCGATGGCGCGCCCCACCCCGGTCGAGCCCGTGAAAGACACCATGCCGACCAGGGGATGGTTGACCAATGCGTCACCCGTCCGGACTTCGCCGGGCAACACCTGCAACACGCCCTCCGGCAAACCGGCCTCGGCAAAAATCCGGGCCAGCAGCAACCCGCCGGTCAGCGACCCCTGCACGGCCGGCTTGAGCAGCACTGCATTGCCCAGGGCCAGCGCGGGTGCCAGCGAACGCATGGCCAGCAGCAGCGGGTAGTTCCATGGCGTGATGATGGCCACGACCCCGATGGGAACATGCGCCCACAGATTGGTACGCCCGGGAAAGGACGATGGAATCAACTGGCCGTACGGCTGTGCCGCCAGGCCGGCGGCCGCATGCAGCTGTTCGTACGAGGCGTCCACCTCCCACTGCGCCTTGGCCGGCGTGGAGCCGCATTCCTGCACGTTGCAGCGGTTGAACACGTCGGCTTGGGAACGCAGCCGCTCGGCGGCTCGCCGCAAGACCGCAGCGCGCTGGTCGAAGGTCATGGCCGCCCATTCGGCCTGGGCGGCGGATGCGGCACGCGCAGCGGCGTCGACGTCGGCAGGCGAGGCACTGGGCACGTCCGCGAGTCGTTCGCCGGTTGCAGGTTCGAGGACGGTCAGGGGATCGCCGCGCAGGTGGGAAGCCAGGCCTGCAATGGCGGGGTAATCAACGAAGGTCATGAAAAAAGGCTCCGGATCGAGTGGACAGATCGGGTTTCAGAACGCATAGGCCACACGCAGATTGATCCGGTGTTTTTCCTTCAACCCTTCGGTGACTTTCAGGTCGCGCCCATACAAGGCCAGCAGTTGCGTGCGTGCATCGAGCTGGTAACCCACTCCCACGGTGCTCTTCGTGACCTGTCCGCGACCTGCGGCTTCAAGGCCATCGACCTGGGTCGAGCCCACCCAGGACTTGGCCACACCCACGCGCAAGTCGAGCGCCGGCGTGACCTGGTAACGGCCGAAAGCCTGCAACTGGTAAGTCGGATCCTGCTTGAAGGACTGGCCGGCCGCGCCGTAATCGGCGTTGCGTCCATGCAGCGTGACGTCGGCCAGCAGGTCGACGGTGAAGAAGCGTCCCAGGCCCTGGATGTAGCCGACCTGAAAGGCGTACTTCCAGCGGTTCTCGCCCATGTTGAGTGCTTCGTTCCGGCTGTAGCTGCCCGTGGGGGCGTAGACAAAAGGCGTGAACCCCAGGTAACGCCGATTCACCGGATCGTTGATGGTCCACAGCGTCGCCGCCAGGGTCAGGTCGCCCAGCCCGCCGTTGGAGCCCAGGGACTGGAAGTCGCCCGTGCCCCGCAGATGGCCGAACGGCAGCAGAAACTGGGGGTCGACGATGTAGTCGCCCAGCTTCATGAAATGGATCAGGCGCAGCACACCCACATCGCTGCGCATGTGACCATGGGCCGGCGTCTTGCTGCCGTCGGCATACGACGCCTGGCGATCGGCATGCTGCAGGTAGATCAGCCCCAGCGTCGTGCCGTCCGGCGCGGCGGTGTAGTCGCCGGCTTCGACGTCGATGGCCTGGGCCGACGTGCAGGCCATCAGCGCGGCCCATGCGGTCAGTGTCGATTGAACAAAGGCCCGGTTTAAGCGGGCCAGCATTGCAGTTGTCATGGCGAGTCCTCGTGAATCCCCATCCGAAAAGTGGATGTCACAGGAACTTCGCAATCGTCATGCCCGCACGAACCGTCTGCAGATCATTCGATTTTCTTCAATCGATTCAATGCTTTATCGAAAAACGATCACACTCCGCAAGGCTCTTGGAAACGCGCACCGGTCAGATTGAATCGGTCAGATTGACACCGCGCAGGGCGCGTGGCCACGACCCGGTCAAGATCGATCGTTCGTGTCACGCAGCCGGGCGATCACGGCATCTGCACGCGGCAAGGGCGCCACTGCGCCGAAACCCTGCACCGACAAAGCGGCCGCCGCATTCGCGTAACGTGCGGCATCGGCCAACGGCTGACCCCGAGCCAGCCGGGCCAGCAGGTTGCCGCAGAAACAATCGCCCGCACCGGTGGCATCGACAAGCTCGACGGCATGGCCGGGGATCCGCTCCCGGCGATACTCATCGCCCACGCGTTGGCTGATCAGCGCGCCATCCGAACCCAGCTTCAGAACCACGGAAGAAGCGCCCAGCGCGTGCGCCCAATCGATCACGGCATCGGGTTCGTGAAGACCGACCAGCGCGGCGACATCCTCCAGGCTGGGCAGGAACACATCGCACATCGACACGGCTTGCGTGATGCAGGCGCGCGCACGCGCCAAGGGCCACAGCTTGAGCCGCAGGTTGGAGTCGAACGAAACCAGGGTGCCGGCCTCGCGCGCCAGTTGCATGGCGGCAAAGACCGTATCGCACGCCGTGGCAGAAATCGCCAGCGAGATGCCCGACACATGCAGCACCCGAGACTGGGCGATGGTCTGTGCGACCGGGCCGTCGAGCCACTGCGGGGTCATGTGGCTGGCCGCCGACCCGGCCCGCAGGTAGCTGAACGCGTGGCCCTGCTCGCCGTGGGTGACGAAGTAGATGCCGGTGGGATGAGCGGCATCCCGCTCCACCCCTTCGACATCGACCTTCTCTTCGTGCCAGAGATCCAGCAGGGCCTGGCCGAATGCGTCGTCGCCCACGCGGCTCAGGTAGGCGACCTGGGCACCGGCCCGCGCCGCAGCGATGACGGCATTGCTGGTGTCGCCGCCGAAGCCCTGCAGGAATCGCCGGTCGCCCGGGCGGGTCTGATTGAACTCCACCAGTGCTTCGCCCAAAGCGGTCACGTCGTATGTCTTGTGCATGAGTCGTCCCCGTTCTCGCGAAGGTTTACCAGTTCCACAGGGTCCCGTCGTGCTGCAGACGGTTCACCGGCAGGTACTTGCGGTCGTAGGGGTACTTCGCGGCCAGCTTTTCGTCGATGTCCACGCCGTGGCCGGGCACGTCGCCGGGATAGAGCATGCCCTGTTCGAAGGTGTAGGCGTGCGGGAAGACCGCATCGGTTTCTTCGGTGTGCTTCATGTACTCCTGAATGCCGAAGTTCGGCACCCACAGATCGAAATGCAACGCCGCGCCCATGCAGACCGGCGACAGGTCGGTCGCACCATGGCTGCCGGTGCGAACCTGATGCAGCGCCGCGAGATCGGCAATGCGGCGCAGGTGCGTGATGCCGCCCGCGTGGGTCACCGTGGTGCGGATGTAGTCGATCAGCTGGTTCTGGATCAGATCCTTGCAATCCCAGATGCTGTTGAAGATCTCCCCGACCGCGATGGGCGTGGTGGTGTGCTGACGGATCAGCTTGAAGGCCTCCTGGTTTTCGGCAGGCGTCGGGTCTTCGATCCAGAACAGCTTGAAGGGCTCGAGGGACTGGCCGAGCCGGGCCGCTTCGATCGGTGTCAGGCGGTGATGCACATCGTGCAGAAGATGATGCTCGAAGCCGAGCTTCTCACGCACGCGCTCGAACAGCTTGGGCACGAACTGCAAATACTTTTCCGTCGACCAGTCGTGTTCGCCCGGCAGGCTCGAATCGGCGGGGTCGTACACCTTGGCGCCCGCCTTGCCGATCCCGTACACCTTGTCGAGACCCGGCACACCGCTCTGTGCCCGGATGGCTTTGTAGCCTTGCTCGGCATAACGCAGAACCTCGTCCACGGTGTGTTCGATGTCGGTGCCGTTTGCATGGCCGTAGACCATCACGCCCGTCCGGCTCTTGCCGCCCAGCAACTGGTAAAGCGGCATGTTGGCCGCCTTGGCCTTGATGTCCCACAACGCGGTGTCCACGGCGGCAATGGCACTCATGGTCACCGGGCCGCGACGCCAGTAGGCGCCTTTGTAGAGGTACTGCCAGATGTCCTCGATCTGGTGGGCATCGCGGCCGATCAGACAGGGAACGACGTGCTCCTCGAGATAGGCGGCCACCGCCAGCTCCCGCCCGTTCAGCGTGGCGTCGCCGATGCCTGTCAGGCCTTCGTCGGTTTCTATCTTCAAGGTGACGAAATTGCGGCCGGGGCTGCAGACAATGACTCGGGCGTTGGTGATTCTCATGAACAGACGATTTCTCTGAGGAGCGGATGGACAGGCCCGACGGCTAGCGCCAGGCCTGGGCGAATTCCTGGATGACGCGTTCGAGATGCGCACGCATCGCTGCGCGAGCCGCTTGGGGATCGCGTTTCATCAGGGCATCGAAGATGCGCTGGTGGTCTTCCTGCGACGACACGCGCAGCGCCGTGGTGTGAAAGTGCTGATCGATCTTGGCCCAGACCGGGCTCTTGGCCTGGTCCCACATCGCCGTCACCATCTGCAGCAGAACGCTGTTGCCGGTGGACTCGGCGATGCGCAGGTGGAACCGGCGATCCGCGGCTTCGTTGAGCGCCTTGTCGTCCATGTGCAGACGCATGTCGGCGAGGGCCTCGAAGATCAGATCGAGGTCGGAGTCCTTGCGGGTCTCGGCGGCCACGGCCGCGATCTCGGACTCGATCAGGCAGCGGGCGCGAAGCAGCTCGAAGGGACCGGGTCCGGCACTCGGCATGAACGGTGCGCCGGCACCTGCGCGTGCCGTCGATCCCGTGGCAGACGGAAGCTGGACCACATACGCGCCGGAGCCGCCACGCACCTCCAGCATGCCCTGCAGCTCGAGCGCGATGATGGCTTCGCGCACGGCGGTCCGGCTGACTTCGAAGTGGTCGGCCAGCGTGCGCTCGGAGGGCAGGCGCTCTCCGACCTTGATGCCCTTTTGCACAAGCAGATGTCCGATCTGTGTGGCCAGGCGCAGATAGGGACGCTCCACGCCCTGATCTTCAGGGGAGACGGAGGCTTCGGTGCTGGGGGAAGGTGACGAAGTCTTCATAGATGGGTAATGGTGGAGCTCGACAAAGTGGTTTACCAATTAAGCCAGATTTTTGGCTGAATGCGCCATTCCGTGGGGCCTCTCCTCTGATGCAGCGTCGATCCGGCCGTTTTTTTAAACCATCGGGATCGATCTGGTGTGACCGGATTGTATTTGGCACACCAATTTTGCCATTTCTGGTTTACCACTATGGTGATTTTGGTTGCCAAACATACACTGCCTGAGCGTTGCGGTGACTTGCATGTCCCGGTCGCTGCGTCATCCAAACCAAGCGGAGCTCTTATGCAGATCAAGAAAATCCTTCGACTCGCCACGGCCGGAGTGGCCCTGTCCGCGGCCGCTGCCATCGGTGCCAGCGGCGCCTGGGCCCAGACCACCTCGGACATCGTCAAGCGCGGCAAAGTCAAGATCGGCGTGCTGGTCGGCGCACCGCCGATGGGTGCCGTCGACTCGTCCGGCAGTCCGGTGGGCTATGACGCCGACACCGCGACGCTGATTGCCAAATATCTGGGTGTCCCCGTCGAACTGGTGCCGCTGGAACCCCCTGCCCGCATCCCTGCGCTTGAATCCGGAAAAGTCGATTTCCTGGTGTCGACGCTGGCGCCCACACCCGAGCGTGCAAAGACGGTGATGTTCACCATTCCATACAACGGATTCCAGGTCGGCATCTACGCCAAGAAGGGCAGCAAGATCGAGAACTGGGCCGACCTCAAGGACAAGACCGTCGGCGTCAACCGTGGCTCGAGTGTCGAACCGACCTTGGTCAAGCAGGCGGCGGCAACCGGGCTCAAGGTGGTGCGGTTCGACAGCGACGCGGCGGTCATTCAAGCCCTGTTCTCAGGTCAGATCGATGCCTGCGCGGAACCCGACACCGTGGCCAACCGGAGCATCAAGGCACGTCCCGACGGCGACATGGTGCTGAAGTTCAATTTCAGCACGCAGCCCAACTCCATGGCGACACGCAAGGATGCATTCGAACTGCATCAATGGCTCAACAACACCATCTACTACATCAAGCTCAACGGCGAGCTCGACGAGATCGCCCGCAAGTGGATTGGCTCCTCGCTGCCCGAACTCCCGACGTTCTGAGCAACCGGCCCGGTCAGCCGTTCGCCGGAGACACGGGCGACGGCTGCATCTTGACTCTTCATGTGAAAGTAGTCCGTGAAAGCTGAGCTTCATTTCCAAACCATATTTGCCAGTTGGCAGCTGTATGCCGAAGGGCTTCTGGGCACGCTGGGCCTTCTGGTCTGCGTGATCCCGCTCGGATTCGCGCTGGCGGTCGCGCTGGCATTGATACGCAAGCTGGCGCCCGAGCCCTTCCCCCGCTTCGTCACGGTGTATGTCGAGTTCCTGCGCAACACGCCGTTCATCGTGCAGTTGTTCTACATCTACTTCGGACTGGGCTCGCTCGGTTTCCCCATCCCACCCGTCATGGGAGCGCTGCTGGCGCTGACCCTCAACCTCAGCGCCTACTCCACCGAAATCATCCGGGCAGGCATCGACTCCATCCACAAATCGCAGTTGGAGGCGGGCCTGTCGCTGGCCATGACTCGCATGCAGCTGTACCGGCATGTCGTCATCATGCCGGCCCTCGGCAAGGTCTGGCCGGCCCTCAGCAGCCAATTCGTGCTGACCATGCTGGCGACCAGTGTCTGCTCCTTCATTCCCGTCACCGATCTGATGGCGGCCACGAAGTTCATCGAGGCGAATACGTCGCGTGGCTTCGAAGCCTATCTGATCCCGGCGCCGCTGTATCTGCTCGTGGCGCTGCTCATGAAGTGGGCGCTGAACCGGCTGGGCCGAACCCTGTTCCCTGCCCTGCAGGATGCCCGTTCCGCCTCGGCGTCGAAAGGTCTGGGATGATGATCGAAAGCTTCGGGTTTCCCGAGTTCATGTTCCTGCTGCGCTCGTTCGGCTGGACCCTTGCGTTGACGGCCTGCGCCATGCTGCTGGGCAGCCTGATCGGCGGCTTCTTTGCGATCGCCCGTGTATCGCACAACAACCTGCTACGCCGGTTCGCCGTGGCCTACATCCAGCTGCTGCAAGGCCTGCCCGTCCTGCTGGTGCTGTTTCTCTCGTACTTCGGCCTGGCCTACCTGGGCTTCGATCCGCCGGCCTTGGTGATTGCGACCGTCGCTCTCGGACTCTACTCGGGGGCCTATCTCGCCGACATCTGGCGCGGCGCCATGGAGTCGGTGCCCTTCCAGCAGTGGGAAGCGTCTTCGTCTTTGGCCATGACGCGAGTCCAGCAGTTCCGCTACATCATCCTGCCGCAATCGATCCGCATCTCGCTGCCGCCGACCGTGGGTTTCCTGGTCCAGTTGGTGAAGAACACATCGATCGTCTCCGTCGTGGGCTACATCGACCTGATGCGTGCAGGCGAACACATCGAGGCCAGTCTGCACTCGCCATTCAAGATCTACGGGATCGTGGCGCTGATGTATTTCCTGCTGTGCTTCCCCCTGTCGCATCTCAGCAAAGCTCTCGAGAGGAAAATGAATGCCCATCGTTCAAGTTGAAAACATCCACAAGCACTTCGGCTCGATCGAAGTCCTGAAAGGCGTGTCGTTGAATGTCGACGCCGGCCAGGTCGTGGCCGTCATCGGCCGCAGCGGCTCCGGCAAAAGCACCATGCTGCGCTGCCTCAACGGGCTCGAAGCCGTCTCCTCGGGCTCCATCCAGATTGCCGGACACCGGCTGGACAGCGGCGGCCACCATCTGCGCGAACTGCGCAAGGATGTCGGCATCGTCTTCCAGAGCTACAACCTCTTTCCCCACCTCACCGTGGGCGAGAACATCATGCTGGCGCCGCGCATCACCAAAGGCCTGTCGCATGACGCCGTGCACCGGATCGCCAAGGACAAGCTGGCGCAGGTCGGCCTGTCCGAGAAGTTCGACGCCTATCCGGAAAAGCTGTCGGGCGGTCAGCAGCAGCGCGTGGCCATTGCCCGGTCGCTGGCCATGCAGCCCAAGGTCATGCTGTTCGACGAAGTGACCTCTGCGCTCGACCCCGAGCTCACCGGCGAAGTGCTGGTGGTCATGGAAAACCTGGCCAAGGAAGGCATGACCATGCTGCTGGTCACCCATGAGATGGGTTTCGCCAAAAGCGTGGCCGACATCACGGTGTTCATGCACCAAGGCAAGGTCTGGGAGTCCGGCCCATCGGCCACGCTGTTCTCGGCGCCGCAGACCCCCGAACTCAGGCAATTCATCGGCGGAAGCCTCAAGTAGCCCGGCGCGGCTGCGTCCCATCATTCAATCGATATCCAGAGACGTCATGACACACACGCCCAAACACAGTCCCGCAGATCTGACACGGTTCGCCAGCAGCCTGCTGGCGGCGGCCGGCATGCCCCAGGACAAAGCCGACACGGTAGCACGGCTGCTGGTCCTGACCGACATGATGCAGCGCCACACGCACGGCGTCGCACTCTGCCCGCTCTACATCGACCAGCTCCAGAAGAACCTCATGGGCGACGGCGGCGAGCCGGAAGTCGTGCGCGACACCGGCTCCACGGTCGTCTGGGACGGCCATTACCTGCCGGGACTCTGGCTGGTCGACAAGGCCCTCGGCATGGCGTTCGAACGGGTCGCGCAACACGGCGTCGTCACCTTCGCCATGCGCCGCAGCCATCACATCGCATGCCTGGCGGCGCTGGTCAAGCAAGCGACCGACCGGGGCCTGGTGGCCATTCTGGCGACCTCCGATCCCGGCGGAAAGTTCGTCGCGCCCTTTGGCGGCCGCGACCCGGTGCTGACGCCGAATCCGTTTGCCATCGGTTACCCCGGCACCCAGTCGCCGGTGCTGGTCGACATCTGTGCATCGATCACGACGGTGTCGATGGCTCGAACCAAAGCGGCCGCCGGCGCGCAGTTCGAACACCCCTGGCTGATGGACAACAGCGGCCACCCGACCACCGAACCCCGCGTGCTGGAACAGACGTCTCCCCGCGGTTCGTTGATGCTGCTCGGTGGCGCGGAGTACGGTCACAAGGGCTTCGGCCTGGCCCTGATGGTCGAGGCCCTGACGCAAGGTCTGTCGGGCCACGGCCGCATCGACGCGCCGAACCGGTGGGGCGCCAACGTGTTTCTGCAGGTGATGGACCCCGATGCCTTTGCGGGCCGCGATCACTTCCTGACGCAGATGGACTTCATCGGCGCGGCCTGCCGGGACAGCACGCCCGTTGCGGAGGGGGGCCTGGTCCGCTTGCCGGGCGACCAGGCCAGCGGCAACATCCTGCGTGCCATGCAACAGGGCATTGCCTTGAGCGAAGCCACCCTGGCGCAGTTGGCGGCCAGCGCCGACCGGCTCGGCGTCGCCCCACTGGAGCAGGCATGAGCGTCGACCGCCGCCGGCAGATTGCGGTTTCGGCAGTGGACGGCAAGCTCGTGCTGGCCGAAGGTGCCATTCGGGTGATCAACCAGGGCGAACACGACCATGCCACGGTCTATGACCTGGGTGTGTTTCCGCCCCGCGAGTTGGCCACGCTGCCCGTGCCCACCAGTCTTGCGGGGCCGCCGCAAAGCGTGGCCGTCTCGCCCGACCAGCGGCTGGCCGTGGTGACGGCAGCCCAGACAACCGATCCGCAATGTGCCACCCGCACGGTTCCCGACAACCGCGTGACGCTCATCGCCATCGAGGGCGATGCGGCCTGGGTCGCGCAAACCGTGACGGCCGGCCTCGGCCCCACGGGTGTCTCGTTCTCTCCCGACGGCCGCAGGGTGGTCGTGGCCAATCGCAACGACGGCACCCTGTCCGTCTTTGGTGTGGAGGGCCGGACGCTGGCGGCACTCGCGACCGTCGTCGTCGGCGACGCGCACTGCCAGCCGGCATCCACGGCATTCACGCCCGACGGCAAGACCCTGCTGGTCTCGCGCGACGGCGACCACTATGTATCCGTCTTCGACGTGATCGACGGCACCCTTCAGCCCACCGACCGGCATCTCAGTGCGGGCCTCAAGCCCTACGGCCTGTGCGTGGCCGGACACGGCCGGTTTGCGGTCGTCGCGAATGTGGGGCGTGTCAGCGGCGATGCGGATTTGATCGGTGTCATCGACCTGACGCGCAAGCCTTTCCGGGTCGTGGATACGCTGGGCGTTGCCGCGACCCCCGAGGCCGTTGCGATATCGCCCGACGGCAAATGGGTCGTGGCCGTGTGCCACAACGGCAGCACCCGGACCGAGGACTCCGCGCTCTTCCATCCGCAAGGCAGCCTGATCGTCTTTCGCGTCGCGTCCGACCGGCTCGTCAGGCATGCCGAGCATGCGATCGGCAGGTGGGCACAGGGGGCGACGTTCTCGCTCGACGGTTCGGTTCTCGTGGTGCAGAACACCGTGGAGCGCGAACTGCAAGTCTTTCGGGTGACCGACGAGGAGGGGCCGGCGGACTCCGGCGTACGGCTGCCGATCTCGCAAGGCAGCTTCGCGGCCATCCGCACAGCCGACTTCACGAGCGCGCCCCTCGCCGCCATCTGAACTCCAGCCCTCAACCTTCCACATCGTCATGCAGCCACTGAATTCATCCACCATGATCGGCGCCACGGTTGCGCCCGGGGTCATCCGGCCGAGCTACGACCGCGAGACGCTGCAGGCGTCGGTGGTCCACCTGGGACTGGGCGCGTTTCAGCGAGCCCACCAGGCCATGGTCTTCGATCGGCTGCTGCATGCAGGCGACCGGCGCTGGGCGGTACTCGGGGTGGCCATGCGAAGCACGACCCTCGCCGACGACCTGCAGGCACAGGACGGTCTCTACGCCGTGCAGGTCGCCAGCGCGGACGGCCTGGCCTGGCATATCCCCGGCTCGCTCGTCGAGACCTGCGTGGCTGCACGCGAGCCCTCGGTCGTCATCGCAGCGATCGCTGCACCCGCCACGCGCTGGATCACCCTCACCGTGACTGAAAAAGGCTACGGCGCACCGCTGGCCGAGCTCTTGATCGAGGGCCTGGCCGCGCGCTTCGAGGCGGGGCTGGGCGGCTTGACGATCGCATCCTGCGACAACCTGTCCGACAACGGGCGCCGCCTGCAAAGACTGTGTGTCGACACCGCCGCACAGAAAAACCAGGCCCTCGCAGACTGGATCGCCAGCCGCTGCGCATTTCCCAACAGCATGGTCGACCGCATCGTGCCCGCCTCGACCCGCGACCAACGAGACGCGGCGGCTCAGGCACTGGGCCTCGTCGATGCCTGTGCACTGGCCACCGAGGGCTTCTGGGAATGGGTCATCGAAGACCGGCTCTCCGACCCGTCCGATGCACAGGCCCTGCGCTCGGCGGGCGTGAACGTGGTCGACGACGTGACGGTTTTCGAGGAAGCCAAACTGCGCATGCTCAACGGCAGCCACACGGCCATCGCGGTTCTGGGCGCCGTACAGGGCTGGGCGACCGTGGCCGAGGGTCTGCAGCAGCCGGCCGTGCGCTCGTTCATCGAACGGCTGATGACGGACATCGTGATGCCCCATCTGCAGCGCCCTGGATTGCCCGAGTACCGGGATGCCCTGCTGGCACGTTTCGCGAATCCGGCACTGCATCACAAGGTGCACCAGATCGCCACCGACAGCTCACTCAAGATCCCGCTGCGCTGGCTGCCCACCTTGCGAGACGCTCTTCGCCAGGGGCAAGAGCTGGAGCCCCTGGCCTTTGCCGCCGCGGTATGGATGCGCTATCTGACGGCCGTCGACGAACGCGGCCAGGCCTACGCCGTCTCCGACCCGCAGGCTGCGCTGCTGCAATCCATCGTCCAGAGCCATGCGGGCGATGTCCCGGCAACTGTGAGGGCACTGCTGGCACTGGAATCGATCTGGGGCCGGGACGTGGGACAGGACACCCCCTTCCGCCAGTGCGTCACCGATTGGCTGACACGCATCGAGTCGAGCGGAAGCCAAGCGGCACTCGCGACGCTGCTCTCGGCGCCGCACTTGCCGCGCTGAACGCCGGCCCCTCATCCGCACCTCCCTCGGCTTCCGGAACGGATTTCCGCGCCTCCGGTTGCCGATCGTCCGATCCTTCCCATCACCCCTTGCATGCCATGAACACCTCACCCGCCATTCACGACCAGGTCGCACTCGTCACCGGAGCAAACACCGGCATGGGGCTCGCCACGGTCCGCGCCCTGCTCGATGCGGGCTACCGCGTTGCGGCCACCGACCTGCGGACCGACAACGTGGCGGCCGCGCTGGCCGAGCACGGAGATCGCCTGGCCTGTTTCACCATGGACGTCACGGATGTCGACCAGGTGCATGCCGCATGCGGGCAGATCGAGGCCCACTTCGGCCGCATCGACGTCTGCATCAACAATGCGGGCTATCTGCAATACGCCAACTGCGAACAGACCACCCCGGAGCTGTGGCGCAAGACCCTGCAGGTCAATCTCGACGGCGTCTTCTACGTCAGCCAGCGGGTGGCACCGGGCATGAAAGCCCGGGGATTCGGGCGCATCGTCAACATGGCTTCGTTCGGTGCCAAGACCGGTGGACTCTCCCCGGTTCCCGCCTATGCGGCAAGCAAAGGCGGCGTGATTTCCCTGACCTTCAGTTTTGCCCGCGAGTATGCTGCCTTCGGCGTCACCTGCAACGCGCTCGCGCCGACTTTCGTGAAAACACAGATGCTGACCGACCAGGTCAGCGCCGAACGGCAGGCCGAACTGCGGCAGAAGATCCCGGTCGGCCGCTTCTGCGAACTCGAGGAACTCGCCCATTGCGTGCTGTTCCTTGCCCATCCGCTGAGCGGCTTCATCACCGGCGAAGTGCTCGACCTCAACGGTGGCCTGCAGTTCGATTGAACACGGCACGTCGCTTGCGCTCGTGGGGCATGCTCGGCATGATGGCCCTGTTCCCGTTTGGCGTCTTGACATCTTAATCATGGAGACAACATGCTGATAGGCGTAGCCACAGAGACTGCGGAGGGAGAACGGCGGGTGGCCCTCACCCCGGAAACAGCCCGAAAACTCAAGGCCGGCGGCCACACGATCCGGCTGCAACGGGGAGCCGGCGTGGCGGCCCAGCTGACCGATGCAGCCTTCGAGGCCGTGGGCGTCGACCTCACGGATGCAGCCGGTGCATTGAGCTGCGAAGCGGTGCTCAAGGTCCGTGCGCCCTCCCCGTCCGAGATCGCCCACATGAAGCGGGGCACGACGGTGATCGGCATGCTCGATCCGTTCGACCGGGACGGCCTCGGCCGCCTGGCAGACGCGGGACTGACCGCCTACGCACTCGAAGCCGCCCCGCGCACGAGCCGCGCACAGAGCCTCGACGTGCTCTCCAGCCAGGCCAATGTGGCGGGCTACAAGGCCGTGCTGCTGGCGGCCCATCATTACCCTCGTTTTTTCCCCATGCTGATGACGGCTGCCGGCACGGTCAAGGCCGCGCGCGTCGTGGTTCTGGGCGTGGGCGTTGCCGGCCTGCAGGCCATCGCCACCGCCAAACGCCTGGGCGCCGTGATCGAGGCCAGCGATGTCCGGCCCGGCGTGAAGGAGCAAGTGGAATCGCTCGGCGCCAAGTTCATCGATGTCCCCTACGAAACGCCGGAAGAACAGGAGGCCGCGCAAGGAACCGGCGGCTACGCCCGTCCCATGCCGCCCGGCTGGCTCGCGCGCCAGCAGGTCGAAGTCGCCAAACGGGTGGCCGGTGCCGACGTCGTGATCACGACGGCCCTGATCCCCGGCCGGACCGCCCCCACCCTGGTGACCGAAGACATGGTCAAGGCCATGAGACCGGGATCCGTCCTGGTGGACCTGGCCGCAGGCAAGGGACCGCTGCGTCCGGACGGCGGCGCCGGCGGCAACTGCACGCTGACCGAAGCCGGTGCGGTCGTCGTCCGGCATGGCGTCACCCTGGTCGGTGAAACCGACCTTGCGAGCCATGTCGCGGCCGATGCATCCGCGCTCTATGCGCGCAACGTGCTCGACTTCCTCAAACTCATCGTGACCCCGGAGGGCACGCTCTACCAGAACCTCGACGACGACATCGTCGCAGCCTGTCTGGTCACGCATGCCGGCGAGATCCGCCGCAAGTCATAAACAGCCGTTCAACACACAGAAACCGAGGGCAAAACCATGGATGCGGTGTCTCCCACCCTGATCAACCTGATCATCTTCGTGCTGGCCATCTACGTGGGTTACCACGTGGTCTGGACGGTCACGCCGGCGCTGCACACGCCCTTGATGGCCGTGACCAATGCGATTTCGGCCATCGTCATCATCGGCGCCATGCTGGCTGCAGCCCTGACCGAAACGACATTGGGCAAGACCATGGGCATCCTGGCTGTCGCACTGGCTGCGGTCAACGTCTTCGGCGGCTTCCTGGTGACTCGCCGCATGCTCGAAATGTTCAGGAAAAAAGACCGCAAACCCGCCAAGACCCCGGATGCCGACAAGGGGGTCTCGCCATGAGCATGAACCTCGTCACCCTGCTTTACCTCGTTGCCAGCGTCTGCTTCATCCAGGCACTCAAAGGGCTGAGCCATCCGACCACCGCCATCCGCGGCAATGTCTTCGGCATGAGCGGCATGGCCATTGCCACGCTCACGACTGCGGGGTTGATCGTCAGCCACGCCGCTGCGCTGGGGCAAGACGCCTGGACCGGCCTGGGTTGGGTCGTGGCCGCTCTGGTGGTCGGCGGCGGCATCGGTGCGGTCATGGCACAGCGCGTCCAGATGACCAAGATGCCCGAGCTCGTGGCCTTCATGCACAGCATGATCGGTCTCGCGGCCGTGTGCATCGCCGTGGCCGCGGTGGCCGAGCCCTGGGCCTTTTCGATTGCGGCCAAGGGCGAGGCCATTCCCGGCGGCAACCGGTTCGAACTGGCCCTCGGCGCATTCATCGGCGCCGTCACGTTCAGCGGTTCGGTCATCGCCTTCGGCAAACTCAGCGGAGCCTACAAGTTCCGCTTGTTCCAAGGCAGCCCCGTGCGATTTGCCGGGCAACACAAACTCAACCTCGGACTCGGTCTGCTCACTGCGTTCTTCATCTTCGGCTTTTTCCAGACCGAGAGCTGGATCGACATGGCTCTCGTCATCGCGCTGGGCCTGGCCCTCGGGGTGCTGCTGATCATCCCGATCGGCGGAGCCGACATGCCCGTGGTCGTGTCCATGCTCAACAGCTACTCCGGCTGGGCGGCTGCCGGCATCGGCTTCAGCCTCAACAACAGCCTGCTCATCATTGCCGGCAGCCTGGTCGGATCGAGCGGCGCCATTCTGAGCTACATCATGTGCAAGGCCATGAACCGCTCGTTCTTCAACGTGATCGCCGGCGGCTTCGGTGCAGACGGCGGCGCAGCTGACGCCAGCCAGGTGCCCCAGCGCACGGTCAAGAGCGGCAGCGCCGACGACGCGGCGTTCGTGCTCTCCAACGCGGGAACGGTGGTCATCGTGCCCGGATACGGTCTGGCCGTGGCACGGGCGCAGCATGCCGTCAAGGAACTCGCGGCCAAGCTGATCGAGCACGGCATCACGGTCAAGTACGCCATCCATCCCGTGGCAGGCCGCATGCCGGGACACATGAACGTGCTGCTGGCAGAAGCGGAAGTGCCTTACGACCAGGTGTTCGAGATGGAGGACATCAATGGCGAGTTCGGTCAAGCCGACGTGGCCATCATTCTCGGGGCGAACGATGTGGTCAACCCGGCGGCACACACCAAGGGCAGCCCGATCTACGGCATGCCGATCCTCGAGGCCTACCGGGCCAAGACCGTGATCGTCAACAAACGCAGCATGGCTGCCGGCTACGCAGGTCTGGACAACGAATTGTTCTACATGGACAAGACGATGATGGTCTTCGGTGATGCCAAGAAGGTGGTCGAGGACATCGGCAAAGCGCTGGAGTTCTGATGCCTGCGGACGACTCCACCCTGCCCCGCATCCTGACCCCCGTTGCCCTGTCGCCGGAGAACTTCAAGCCCTATGGCGACGTGATCCAGACCGCCGGCAAGGATTTTCACTACATCAACAACCGGCAGGTCGCGCGTTACCACGACCTCGCCGAGGTCGATACGCTGGAAGAAGGCGGCAAACCGGGCATCAGCCTGTTCGTGGCTCAGCCCTATGCCTACCCCATGCGCATCGCCGAGATGGAGCGCCACCCGCTGTCGAGTCAGGCCTTCATTCCACTCCAGGGCCGGCCTTTCCTGATCGTCGTGGCCGAGCCCGGCGAGACCGTCCGCCCTGAGGCCTTGCGGGCCTTCATCAGCGACGGTACACAGGGTGTCAATTACCACAGGGCCGTCTGGCATCACATGCTGCTGGCGATGGACGAGCCCGCCACGTTTGTTGTCGTCGACCGGATCGGCTCCGGGCCGAACTGCGACATCTGCGCCATGAACGACGGCGAAGAAACGGTGATGCTGACCTTGTCGGACTGATGGGTGGTCCTCGTCAGGCTTGAAGTCGACAAGGCTCGCACCTCAGCACGGCACGGCACGGCACGGCACGGCATGGCATGGCATGGCACGGCGATATTGCACCGCGCCGCAAACGCCAGGAATTAGATCCCTTCGCCAAAGAGGCCGGGCGCGTGGCTGCCGACATCGGGCCGGTCCACGCCGAACGAAACGGGACCGTCTTCGGGTGGCAAGGGCACCTCGTAGCGCGGGCCGGGCGCATCGGGAAACTGGATGCCGCCCGCCTGGTGGATTTCGTCGCCACCGCCGCCCAGGTCGATGCCCGCCAGCCTGTCCCCAAGGCTGGAGGTCCCCCCTCGCGCAGGGAAAGGATTGGGCCCCGAACGCTCGTTGTCGAGCTCATGGATCACGTCTTGCCATCCCGGCAACGGTTTGGTTTCACCCGCCGGAAAGCGGTAGGTCGGCGTGTGCGACGGTGCATGTGGCGTGTTGTCGGCATGTGGACCGGTGTAAACCGGATCCAGATCGTCGGCATCGTCCAGCCTGGAACCCAGTTGTGACTTCGAACCATCGGTGAGCCAACGCCGAGGATCGGCCTCCAGATCGCTCACGCCGGCGTGATCGCCAAGTCCCGCATCGCGCTCGT
Organism: Comamonas sp. BIGb0124; assembly: GCF_003752175.1. GTDB lineage: Bacteria > Pseudomonadota > Gammaproteobacteria > Burkholderiales > Burkholderiaceae_C > Comamonas_F. The sequence goes on from NZ_RJVF01000008.1 coordinate 965,799, forward strand.
AGGCCTCGGCTTCGTCTTCGATCTGTCGCAAGGCACGCTGATGTTCGGGATCGCTGAACAGCGAGCTCAGGGGAACGGCGGAATCCAGAGGGATGCCACCGGGCTTGGCATGGCCGGTACCGCCGGTCGCGCCCCGGTGGGTGGCGTCGCCGCCGGTGCCCGTTCGGTTGTCGTCCGCCTGGAACGACTTGTGCGACGCATCGCTCTCCAGAGGGTGATCCAGGCCCATGGACCGGTGGGCCGCCTCTTCGCCGGACGAACTGCCGAAGTAGTGTTTTCTCAACGGCAGGCCGTGCTCTGCCCGCAGCTTGTTTTCCGTGCCTTCCTCGCTGCTCCAGGGCCCCAAGCCGATCGTACGCAGCTCTTCCTCGTAGGACTGACGGCTCGGCACGCCAAAGGCATCCGTCCACAACAGTTTGCTGTCCCCTTTCAGAACATGGCTGACATGCTTGAGTTCGTGTCCGAGCGAGATGAAGTTGGCTTCGGGGCTGGCTGTCTTCGAAGGGTATCCCTTGGGATCGACCCGGAGGGTGGTCGTGGGATCGAAGACGATTTCGGCGGATGACCCCGTCATGCCATGCGACTTGCCTTGGCTGGCGTACGTGGCAGCCATCGCATGACGCGCCAGCGTGCTTTTCAACAAGGGATGCTCGTTCTGCTGAGCATCGGTCATGACCGGGTAGACGCGTGATTTTCCATCGGGCGCCAGGCAGATGTAGACATTGCGTCCATCGCTCGCATTTTCGGTGATGGAACCGAGCAGTCCCTGCCCTGCCGGATACGCGTTGATCTTGGCGAGGTTCGTTTCCACTTCATGGAAAAACGATGGCCTTGCCGGATTTCCGACCTCGATGAAAATGTTGGCAGCAATGGCACTTTGTTTGTACGCCGCCTGTTTGTTGAAATGATTTCTGTGGGTTGTCAGCATATATTTTCACCACCTGGATTGAGTGACACATAGGACTCCGGATCGTCGAACCGCGGCCGCCCGGCTCGCCTTCGATAACCAGACCAGCCGCTCTCGGTGTCTTGCGCAGTCCGGCCTGCACATCACCACCTGCCTTTCCCCCGCCGTGTACCGCGTGCACGGCCTCTCGGCAGCAGGAATACATCAGCCGAGCACCCAGTTGTAGGCCGGCAGGGCGTAGGGGTCCTCGTTCGGCGGAAGCGGCTCGATGGCCACGCTGTAGGGCGGCATGACCGCGGTCGAGGGCGGCTGGGATGCCGTGCCCGATCGAAGGATCTGCTCTTCGACGGCGGCCACGAAATCGTCGTGGGCCAACACATCGTCGATCATCTCCACCACGTAGTTCGTCTGGCCCTGGAACCAGCCACGCAGAAGCACCAGTGTGTCGTTGACGCCGGCGATCGCCAGATCGTTACCCTGCCTCAGGAAAGACAGCGCATCCAGGTTCCGCTCGTCGAGCATCAGCGTATCCAGATCCGATCCATTGCCCTGGGAGTCGATGACGATACGGCAGCCGGCGCGCAGCACATAGGTGTCGCGGCCCGCACCGCCGATCAACGTATCGATGCCGCCACCGCCCTCGAGCACATCGTCGCCCCCGCGGCCCCACAGGACGTTGTTCTGCGCATTGCCCGTCAACACATCGTCATAGTCGGTGCCGCTGAGATTCTCGACATCGATGAGCACGTCACCGTGGGCTTCACCCGTACCGATGAATCGAGAACCGGCGCCTGCTCGCTCGACGGAGTGCTGCAGCAAGCTCCGGCCGGTCTGCAGGTACGGCGGCAAGAGGCCATCGGCATTGCGCAGGTGCACCTGGACGCCCGTTCCGTTGGCGCCCGTGTAGACGGCCGTATCGACACCTTCACCGCCGTCGATGAAGTCGGCGCCCGGACCGCCCCAGAGAGAGTCGTTGCCGGCCCCGCCCATCAGCGCATCGTTGCCATCGCCGCCACCCAGGTCATCGTCACCTCTCCCGCCAAAGAGCCGGTCTGCGCCCCCGCCTCCCGCGATGACCAGCGCCATGCCGACGCCCCGGGCATCGATCGAGTCGTTGCCCTCGCTGCCCATGATGGTGAGCGTATCGGCGAACTTGAAAGGGGGAAACCTTCTGGCATGAGCGACATCGATCACGCCCGCGCCGCTCAAGGTCATCTCGGTGGCCTGCTTGAACGTCATGGCCTGCACACGTCCGTTGTACAAGGCATAGCGCCCCATGCTGTCCTCGATGAGCATCGAGGTGCTGACGGATTCGGCCGTCTTGTCGTTCGACCACCACAGCGGAAAACCGAAACGGTCTTCGTTGCCGATCAAGGGCCGGGTCATCTGGAAGGTCCAGCGATCGGTACCCGCGCCTCCCGTGAAGATCATGCGGCTGAAGTCGGCCCGGCCATCCAGCATGAGGCGATGATGACCATCGGTCATGGGGCCCTCGCCACCCAGGCGATAGATCACAAAACCCGACGCCCCCCCCGCTTCGGCCGTCCAGCCACTGATGCCGCCATTGATCAGGTCCTGCCATGTGGTCCGTGCGCCGAAGTCAAGAAAGGCCAGTCCGGACTTGGGTGTGGTGACGACCGACCGGTCAGGCATCTGCGTGACGTCCAGAATATAGGTCGAGTTGAAACGGCTGCCGATCGGTGTGTCCAGTCTTTCCGTGGGCGCATAACCGGTGATCAGGGTCTTGAACGACCCGTCGGATTGGCGGTTGTAGCGGAACCGCACGCCATCCTTCGATAGAAACTCCAGGCGGTCGAGTATCCCGGGAGACTCGAAGTCCAGACCTTTGGCGTAGGCGACCGGATCGCCCGCCCATTCGCTCTTGACCGCACGGGACAGATGGGCGGGCTCTTCCTGGCCGGCGTTAGTCTTGCCCGCCGGCACCAGCCAAAAGGCGTCGAAATCGGTATCGGTGAAAAACACCAGATCACGCGTCGCGGCATTGGATGTCTCGCTCGCCGAGGCCGTGCCTTTTCGAAACGACACACGACTCCGGGTGTCGGCCAGCGCGACCTGGTAGATGTCGCCGCCACCGCTCAGGTACACCACGTCGTCTCCGCCGCCTGTCACGACGATGTTGGCTCTCGCATCGCCCACGAAAACCTCGTCCCGAACCGAACCGTGGATGTTTTCCACGGATTTCAGCGAGACATCAAGATTGGGCAGCGCCCGTGCCTGCGCCAGATCCCATGTTTCGAAGGACAACGCACGCACGGCATTGCCCGCCGAGGCTTCGAGACTCAGCACGATCCGCGCACGATCGGGCTGCAGAAAACCCGCACTCGAGATCCAGTCCCCGGACTGTCCATTGGCACCGCCATCGAAATAGTACTGACCCGCGCGTCCGAGCAACAGCGTGTCGTCTCCACCGCCCCCGTCGACGTTGTAGCGATAGGATCGCGTCAGGTCGGAGTAAACGCCGACGAAGGTGTTGTCACGGTCATTGCCTTGAATGGTGAACTCGTCGCTCCAGTCGAGGGCGATCTCCCGCACGTGATCGCCCCCATACAGGCGGTCCCCTGTCGCTCGGTAGTGCGAGTTCATCTGGGTGTAGTAAGGCGTTCCAGCGATGCTCATGCCCATGATCAGCACCGCGTCATCGCCCTCGGCAAACGTACCGCCGACACGACCCGGCTTGGGCCCATGGAAGTTGTAGGAATCCCGCGAGTAGGAATGAGCCGGTATCCGGTAATCGATACTCAGGTGTCCGTCGTTGCCCAGAACCACATGCTGGTTGCCGTAAAACGAAGTGGCCTTGGTGAGCGTCGTGCCGTCGGATTGACGAGCGACAAAAGAAAGCATGCGCTGACCGTTGTGCTGCTCCACCGTGACGAATTGATCGAATGCGGGTTGGTCGCCGTCGTACATGGCATCGAGCAGCCGGCGAAAGGACTGGATACGTTCGTAGCTGCCGTCGCCATACACCTCGCGCAGGTTGGTCATGAAGGGGTTGTCGCCTTCGTTCAGGAAACTGCGTATCGTCACAAGCACCATGCCGAGTGCGGCAATGACGGGCCCGGCGACGGGGCCGGCAAAGGGAGCCACGGCAAACGCACCGGTCGACAGAACATCGAGAACCGTTCCAGCCACGGCTTTTTCGAACAACTCCGCCGATCCGCCTCGAGCCTGGATTTCTTGCAGCAACTGCACGTCGCTGTACAGGGCATAAGCCCCCAAGGCGGCGGCGGCAAAGGGAATCTTGCTGCCGATGTTCGAGAGCAGCGCGGTGGCCTCCTCGCCCAGGCCGGCCAGCGCGCCCAACCGACTCAGGGTCTGGCCGATGGCGGCATCCAGACCCGCCGGATATCCCGCCTCGATTGCGCTCTGCGTGTCATGCAGCACCGCAGCCCGATAGGCATTCCCGAGCTTGTTGGCGATTGCCGGCGTGATGCCGGCCAGATCGCCCAGAAACCAGGTCGTCAGGAGGCCGCCGCCGACGATCTGCCCCGGCGATGGATGCCCGTCCTTGATCTCGTGCAGGTAGCCCGAAAGGCCCTTCAGCACCAGCAGCATGCCCAATCCCTGATTGATGCTCAGGGAACTGCCGCCCAAAGCGAGCTTGGACTGCGACCTCATGACAAGCTGATCGACCTGCTGGATCAACGGCTGCAGGTGTTCCATCGGCAACGTGATGTCGTGCATTTTGTCGGAGTCGTCCATCACTTGCACCACCAACGCATGCTTTTCGCTGTCGAAGGTGGCATCGGTGATCGATTTGAACGTCCAGTTCCCGGCGCGGGCCTGATGGGCGATTTCCTGGGTCAGTTGCTCGACGGACTTGGCCCCCGACCGCTGCAAGCTCTCGAGCAGTTTGCCGGGACGATCCCGGTAGTCGTGCATGTCGGTTGGATCGTCGTCCGAAGACGAGAACTCGCTGGTACTGGACCCACTCTCCTGTCCGGTTGCGGCACCTGCACCACCGCGCTGGGGGCCACGCGGGTGCTGAGAAAGCGCCTTGACGTTCTTGAGGAATTGCTGAAGCTGCAACGCATTGACGGCGTTGGGCCTGGCATCGTAGTGTTCTCTCATAGGCAGTCCATGTTCGGCCCGCAGGCTGTTTTCGGAATAAGTCTTGTGTTGCCAGCGCCCCAGACCGATGACGCGCGTTTCTTCGTCATGGACCGGCGCATCCGGGTTCGACAGATTGCTGTCCATGAAGAAGTTGGAGCTGCCCTTGATGAGCCGGCTGGCATGCGTGAGTTCGTGCCCCAGGGAAATGAAGGCATTCGTCGAATTGAATTCGCGCACTGGATACCCGTCGACATCGATATTCAACGAGTAACGGGGATCCCAATCGATCTCGACCGAGGTTCCTTCGCCACGCATATCTTGAAACTTGCTGGAGCGAATACCGGCCAGCAGCTTGCGGTTTCGGAGGTGCTTCTGCGCACCCTCGCTGTCCGCGAGCTGCAGATCGGTCAAAACCGGGGCCGCAGCCGACCCTTTTTCCGAGTAGGAGATATACACATTCCGCTCATCGCCCGAATACCGGTCGATCGAATGAAGGAGCGATTTTCCGGAAGAACCTGAATTGATCTTCAACAACGCCGATTCGACCTCTTGATAGAATCCCGCACGCACCCGGTTCTCGACCTCGATGAACACATTGGGAATCAAGGCGCTTGATTTGTACTCGACGTAATAACCATTGCGAGTCAGGTGAAGTTTCTTCATACAACGACAAATCCTTTGGCGGAGACAGACTGGACAACACTCCGCTCATCAAGGGGGACCCAACGAGGCATCTGAAATATGGAAATCGAAATCGATCGACAAGACACAAATTCACGGCAAGCGCCGGGGCCGCTCATTCCGATTCATGTTTGCAGCCCTGCAGCGGTCATCAAACACCTTCACCAAAAATGCCCGATGTGTAGCGTGAATGCGGGTCGGCCCACTCCATCGAGCCCAGGTTTTCCTCTGGCGGGAGGGGGGGTGAATCACCGGGGCCCTTCATCCCGGAAAGATGGGGAAGCACCTCGCGACTCCCTTGCAGGAAACTGCCTGCATCCCAGCCTTGAATTTCGCCGTTCCGGGCTGGCACCGGCTGCCGAACCTGAAGAGGCATCGCCACCCGATCGGTGTCCAGTTCGCTCGCCACTTTGTTCCAGTCGCCGCTCGACCCGCGCTCCTCGCGCTTCGGGGTAAGCGGTGCATGAGATTTCGTGCCGATCAGACCCCCATCGGCATGGGTGTCGTCGAGCGGTGAGAGCCCCGTCCACCTGGGAGCCGGGGTCAGTCCGTCTGGACCCGCGGGGTCGCCAACCCATCGAGGGGGTGCCGGATCGATGAGCGTCTCCGGCTTGGCCGCAAAGGACTTGTCGGATCCATTGCAATGGGGATGACCGACCTGATCGAACGCCTCGCCAACCGGCGCTGGGGGCGATGTCGCAACGGCGGCTTCCGCTTTCTTGGCAGGATCATCGCTGCTGTACGCCTTGGCCTCTTTGGGATAGTAGTGTTTTCTCAAAGGAAGACCATGCTCGGCTCTCAGCTTGTTTTCGGAGTAGGCTTTGTCCTCCCAGACTCCGAGTCCGACGGCACGCATTTCTTCTTCGTAACTGAACCCGTACACCTCCTCGGTGGGAAAATTTGCGCTCCCTTTCAGGTATCGGCTGGCATGCAGGAGTTCATGCCCAAGCGTCACGAAGGCGGTTTTTGTATTTGAAATCGCCGAGGGGTATCCATCGGCATCGACGCTGATGCCATCGACGGGATTCAGGAAGATCTCGGCAGAGGTCCCCACCCCCCGGCCACCACCTTGTCTGGTCGAAATGATTCTGGCCAGCGCCTGACTCTCGTAGTCACTGGATTCATCGGTCAGGCCGTACATTTCCAGTTGCGTGTCGTTGAGACACGGCGCGGCTTCGGAATCCTTGGACGTGAAGGAAACATAGACGCTGTTGCCATTGCCTTGGTACTTCCGTATGGATTGCAGCAACAACGTTCCGGCAGGTCGGGATTGGATCTGGCCCAACATCGCTTCCACTTCCTGAAAAAACGCGGGCCTCGCCTTGTTGTGAAGCTCGATGAACACATTGGCAACAACGGCACTCGACTGGTATGCGATGACGACGCCATGTGTCGTTCGGTGCAACTTGTACATGGTTTCTCCTTTGCTCCGATCAGCTTGCAGACAAGATCAACCAAGACCGGCAAAACCGATGCTATTCATTTGCCGAGCATGAAAATTCACGAATATTCATTTCCATCCGGCGCCCATCATCTGCACTCAGCCCCCAGGGTGAAGAGCCCTCATTCGCGCGAAGCAGGCCACAGAGCGCCGGCGACGCTCTCTGGCAAAAAACGCAAAACGAGTTTTCTTGCGACAAATGCGTCGTTGGAGACCGGCGTCTTCTGCGTATTCTTGTCTCCATGGTGGATAGCGCCTGTGCGGTGATCTGCCAGACCGATCCGGACCGGAACGCGGCCCTTACGCCCTTGCGGCGGAGTCGCCCGGCCGCTGGCGTTCTGTCCCACGCCGCCTCAAAACACATCAAAACATACACGTCACCATGGCTTTCGACACTCTTTCCGCCTCCACTCCCCTCAAGGTCGTTGCCGTTGCCGGCAGCAGTTTCCTGCCGTCGCGCACGCTGGTGTTGACCGACGCGCTGACCGCCGCGCTGGGCGAACAGCTGAACATCGACGTTCACACCATCAACCTGGGCGACATCGCACGCGACCTCGGTGCGGCGCTCTCGCGTGGCGAATTGCCCGCGCATGTGGAAGCCGAACTGAAACAGATCGAATCCGCCGATCTGGTGGTAGCGGCCACACCGGTCTACCGCGGCGCCCTGCCGGGCCATTTCAAACATCTGTTCGACCTGATCGGCATCGATTCACTGGCCAACACGCCCGTGCTGCTGGCCGCGACCGGCGGCAGCGATCGCCACGCGCTGGTGATCGACCATCAATTGCGGCCGCTTTTCAGCTTTCTGCAGGCGATCACGCTGCCCATCGGGGTCTATGGCTCGACGGCGGACTTCGAGAACTACGAAATCTCGAGCTCGCTGCTGCAGGCACGCATCCAGCTGGCGGTGGAACGCGCGGTGCCGCTGTTCCAGGCCTATCGCCGCGAAGCACCGGCACGTCTGAAGATCGCCTGAGGCCGAGGGACGCCCCTGCGGGCGCTTGAGCGAGAATGCCTGTTTCTTCAGGCAAGTCCCGCATCCCATGACCTCTTTGCCCTCCAGGAGCTGGAACAACACGTGGATCACGCCCACGCCCGAGCAGCAGGCCGTGCTCGAGTCCACGGCACAGGCCATCGTCATCCAGGCCCTGGCAGGCACCGGCAAGACCACCACGCTGTGCATGAAGGCCAGCCATCTGCAGGCCAGCCTGGGGAGCGAGCGCCGTCTGCTGGTGCTGGCGTATTCGCAAGCCGGCGTCGTCGCCATCCGCGACCGGATGATGAAGCTCCATGGCAGCGTCCCGGCGGGACTGGACATCCTGACGATCGAACAGCTCTGTGAAAAACTGCTCGGCGCGCAGGGCGATCCGCTCGAGAAACTCGAGGATCCGGTACGCCGCCGGTTCCTGATTTTGCAGGCCCAGTTGGCGCTGCGCGAGGTGCTGGCGCGCAGTCCCGACGACCATGCGGCCGAGCTGATGGCGCACGATGTCGACATCGATGCCTTTCTGGTCTTCGAGGCACTGGCCAAGAAAAAGCGGCTGGATCTGCAGTTCGAGGCGTCGGACATGGATCTGCACGCCTTCTGCGAGGCAGAAGACCTGCCCTACGGGCTGTACCGGCTGTTCAGGCATTACGAACGCATGCGGGTCGGCATCGACCACGAGCCCCGCTTCTATGCCGAAGGAGACTGCACGTTCGAGGTGTGCCGGCAGATCGAACTGCTGGATTGGGACCAGCCTTTCGAGGCGCTGAACGGCCGCTACGGCGCCGTGCTGTTCGACGAACTGCATGACCTCGATGAAGGCGCCCTGGCGGTTCTGCGCAAGCTGGTGCAAAGCGGCAATGGCGTTTTCATCGGCGCGGGCGACTTCAACCAGCACATCCACGAGGGTTCGTTTTCGGTGTTCGGAGGCGCGATGGCGCGCATCCGGCAATGCCTGCCCGAGCAGACCGAGCTCCTCGAACTCAATGTCACGCGCCGGTTCGGCAGCGAGATCTGCGCCGCGTTGAACCCGTTGTTCGACGTCTCGTTTTCGCCCCGGCCAGAGAATGCCGACTCGTTCCAGCGCCTGGCCTACGACAGCGACGAACATTGCGTCGACCAACTGCTGGCGCTGCACCAGCAGATCGTCAATGGGTGGCGCGACCTGCAGGGCGAAGCGGCCCAGCACAGCGCTCTGTACGTGGTATTGCGCAATCCTCAGGACAGCCTGCTGCTGGAGTGGGCGCTGGGCCACGAGGGCATTCACTATGGCTGCCAGGGCCTGAGCCCTTTTTACCAGCGCAGAGAGGTGGCGCTGACGCTGGCCTTGATGTGGGCCCTGCTGGGCGACGACACCGAAAAGCATCTCACGCTCGGCATCGTGCACGCGGCGGTCGATGGCGTACTGCACTATGGCCGCCCTGTCACAGGCCCGGACGGTGTCGATCTGGACCGGCTGGCACAGGGTCAGTTCGACGAGACCCGCTGGACCGAACTGCCGGGTGCCAGCGAAAGCCGGAAACTGGCGGCGATGCTGCTGGGCAGCGCCACGCGCATGCGACAGTACATCGTGCATGGAACGGTCGATGGCCAGGCGGCCCCGCGCGGTCGCGCATTCGCCGAGGTCATGGCCCTGCCATCCGGGGTGCTGGACGACGCCGGCGCATTCTGCGAGCACCCGGCCGTGCGCCGCCTGTTCGACGACGCATTCATCAACGAGCGGGAACGCCAGTCGTGCAGGGCCAGCCTCGACAGGTTGACCGCGCTGGCACGCGGTATCCCGGTGCGTGAGTTCCTGGGCCGGCTGACACTGGTGGCCACCCGGAGCATCGACATGCACGACCGCAAGGAAAACGTGACGCTGCGGATCCTGAGCGTGGAGGCCTGCAAGGGACGGGAGTTCACCTTTGTCGCCGTCCCCTTCGTCGAGCGGGGACGTTTTCCCAACGCGGTGGCGCATGAGGAGGCCTATCGCGAACGCAACATGCTGTATGTGGCAATGACCCGGGCCCGCTCGGCGCTGTGGCTGCTCGAGAGCGCCGCCAAACCGGTGACGCCGGGGCCCGTCTAGGACACAGCCGACGATCAGAAGTCCACGCTGGCCGACAGCTTGAACGTACGGGGCGCGCCCAGCGTGGCGTAGCCGTCGTTGAAGTAGCCTGCCCAGTAGTTGCGATTGGCCAGGTTCTCGACGTTGGCGCGGAACACCACGTTCTTGCCCTGGATGCGGGTGGCATAGCGACCGCCCACGTCGAAGCGCGTCCAGCTGGCAATGGGCAGCTTGTTGGCGGCATCGAGGTACTGCGAGCTGGTGTAGACCATGCGCCCGCTCAGGGTCAGGCCCGGAACCCACGGCAGATCCCATTCGGAACCGAGGTTGGCCGTCCACTTGGGCACGCCTGCTGCGGTCTTGCCGTTGTTGGTGGAGGCCGAGGCCACCTTGGTCTGCTCGCCACGCGTGTAGGCCACGCCGCCGAGCAGCCTGACTTCGCGCGTCACCTGACCAAACACGTTCCACTCCAGGCCGCGATGGCGCTGCTCGCCATCGGCCGCCAGACGCTGCGTGCCGTCGTCGTTGTTGATCGCCACGGCACTGGCCTTGGAGATCTGGAACACGCTGAAGGTGTTGGTGAAGCGGCCGGCATCCCACTTCACGCCCGCCTCCATCTGCTTGGTCTTGTAGGGTGCGAGCACTTCGCCCCGATTGGAGTAGACCGTGCCGACCGTGGTGCCCGTGCTCAGGCCCTCGATGTAGTTGGCGTACAGCGATGTCGAAGGCGACCAGGGCTTGACGACCAGGCCGACGGACGGGCTCAGGGCGCTCTTGTCGTAGCGGCTGACCAGCGCCGCGGGCGCACTGGCCGACCAGCTCTTGGTCGCCACATGCTGGGCACGCAGGCCGGCCATCAACTGGACCTTGCCGTCGAGCACCGACAGGGTGTCGGAGACGCCCAGGCTGGTATAGGAATTGTCGGAAGTCTTGTAGACCGTTCCGGCGTCGCCTGCCACGTTCAGCGCGGTGGGGTCGTACAGATTGGAGCGGGCGGTGGTGCTGTTGACGACCACGGCACCGCCGCTGCGTTGTTCGAGCACCGAGACGTTGGCCACGATCTGATGGTCGACCGCACCGGTGCGCACATGGCCACGCAAGCCGGTCTCGCCCGATACGCCGTGGGTGTAGCCGGCCTGACCGTAGGTGACGCCGGTGTAGTCGCCCGCCGTGTTGACGACGATCACGCGCGTGCCGTTGAGCGAGACGCCGTGCCAGTCGTAGCGGCTGGCGCCGAGTGCGCCGTACACCGACCACTGGTCGTTGAGCTCGTACTCGCCCCGCACGGCCACGCCCTTGGTGGCCTGCTCGGCATAGATCCCCTTGAAGAGGTTGCTGCTGGCCTTGGGAGCCTTGAGCACGGTGCCCAGCGTTCCGAAGCCCACCATGGCCGGGCTGCCATCGGCCTGGTTCTGATCGGTGACATAGGCGTCGAGCGAGACCTTCCAGCCGCGGCCGCGGTAGTCGAGGCCCAGCGATCCGAAGCGCTGCAGGCGCTTCATGTCGTCGATGGTGGTCTTGCCGTTGCTGTACGAACCGTTGAAACGGATGCCCAGGCGGTTTTCCTCGCCGAAACGGCGACCCACGTCCGCTGCCAGGCCGAACTGCGATTTCGAGCTGTAGCTGGCGGTGAGGCGGGTCAGCGGTTCGTCGCCGGCACGCTTGGGCACGAGGTTGATCACGCCGCCGACCGCACCGCTGGGGGCGATGCCCGAGAGCAGGGCCGAGGGGCCGCGGAAGACTTCCACCCGCTCGATCATGTCGGTGGACACACGCGCGCCGGGCAGCAGGCCGTAGAGACCGTTAAAAGCCAGTTCCGAGGAGTTGACGGAAAATCCGCGGATGGTGAAGTTTTCGGCATTGTGGCCGTCGCTGGTCTGCGTGCGCACCGAAGCGTCGTTCTTGAGCACGTCGCCCACGGTCGCGGCCTGCTGGTTCTGGATCACCTCGGTGGTATAGGACGTCACGCTGAACGGTGCATCCATCACGCTCACATTGCCCAGCATGCCCAGGCGAGCGCCCTTGGCCACCTGGCCACCGGCATAGACCGGCGGCAGGCGTTCGGCAGACGTGCCGCCTTCGGCCGTTGCCTTCACCGTCACGGCATCGAGCGTGACGTCTTGCGTCTGTGCCCAGGCGCCGCATGCCAGCGTCGCCAGGCATGCCGCGGTCACCGGTTTCACCACAAAAGACGCCCACGGGGCGCCGCCTCTTCCCATTTGGATTGCTGCTGGGCTGTTGTTGTTCATCTAGGCCGACTCCTGCATATCGAAGACTCAAAAAAACGATAGCCCGGCCGGGCTATCAAGAATAATTATCATCTTCATCAGCATGAGGAACAAGACTCTTTACGATCTATTCACCTGTTCGTTGTGTATTCGCCGCACCGTGGCGTGGAACGATGGCGACGAGCCGCAGAGACTTCCCTTTAGCGGGTGCAGAGGCGTTTTCACAGCCGGTTCATATGCCCTGCAGAGGCTCGTTCCGGCTCCCGGCCTTCAGCGCCTGCAGTTCACGTGCGGGCACACCCAGATCGCGCCAGTTGAGCGGGTGGCAGGTGAAGAGAAGGATCTGATGCCGCTGCGCTGCGTCGAACAGGATGCGCTTCATCTGGCCGATGCGCTGCGCATCGCTGTGCACCAACGCGTCGTCGAGGATGATCAGGGTCGGACGCCCGGCCTCCTGGAGCAGATCGGCGTAGGCCAGCCGGCTGATCAGGCCCATCTGCTCGCGGGCGCCGAAGCTCAGGGCATTGAAGTCGCCGCGCTCTTCCTGGCCCTGGCCGATGCGCAGCAGAGTCTGCGGCACCAGGTTGTCGTCGACACTGACACTGGCCTGCGGGAACAGCAGTTGCAGATAGCGGTTCAGATGGCGTTGCAGCGGAGCCTGCAGGCGGCGGGTCAGGGCCTGGCGTTTGCTGCGCAGCGATTGCAGCAGCAGATCGAGTGCCTGCGCCCGGCCAGTGAGTTCGTCGCGGCGGCGCGCAAGGAAGTCGAGCGCCCGGGCCTGTTCGGCGCGTTGCTCTTCCAGCCCCTGGGCCCCCAGGGCTTCCAGGCTGCTTTGCAGGCGCGTGAGCTCGCGGTCGCGGGCCTGTGCGGCCTGTTCGAGCGCATCGGCCGAGCGGGTGTAGCGTTCGACATCCTGCCGCAGGAGTTCGGGCTGCGCGGCGTCGATCTGCCGCTGCCGGAGGTCGATGGTGGCCTGCAGCGCGATGTCCGCGGCACGCAGGTCGGTCAATTGGCTGTTGAGCTGCCGCTCGCGCTGCTGGCGGTCGGTCGACTGGATCTCGTCCTGCAACTGTTGCCATTCGGCCTGCGCACTGTTCAGCGCCTGATCGGCCAGACTGAGTTCACGCCGGAAATCGGCGGCCTGCCGCTCGGCAGACTTCAGGTTTTCCGCTGCGCTTTCATGGCGGTGCTCGGCTGAACCGACATCGGGATCGGCACCGGGCACGGTGGATTCGGGTGGCGGCAGGGACGCCAGTTCGTCCTGCACGACCTGCTGCCGCTGCTCGCCCAGGCGCAGACGGCCGGCGAGCGCCTCGACACCGTGGGGGGCAAGACTGTGCAGCAGGAGTTCGTCGCGCGCGATGTCTTCGTGCAAGGTCCGGCCTTGTTCGGCACGGGCTTCGGCCTGGGCCAGGCTGGACACGCGCAATTCGCCATGCAGCGCGGCCTGGCCATCCAGCAGGGTCTGCTGTCGTCGCGCGAGTTCGGCGATGTCTTCGCCGCCGGGCTGGATGCGCAGTTGCCCGATACCTGCCATGTGCAGATCGGCCGGAGCGAGGAGCAGGCGCTCGCCCTGCCCTGCCAGGGTTTCGGCCCCCAGTTGCAGGCTGCAGCCCGGCAGCAACTCGAACTGCACGCGGGTCGCGGCCGTCTGCTGCGCGATGGCCAGGTCGCTGAGCTCCCGGCTGAGCTGCTGCAGGCGCTTGAGGCGTTTGGGATCGACGTGTGCGGCCTGCAGTTGTTCGCGCTGGCTCTGAATTCGCGCCTGCAGGCCGACTGCACGGGCATGGTTGCCTCGGATCTCCGTGAGTTCCTGCGCCAGACGCGCCCGCTCGCGGTCCAGCCCGGCGCGTTGCTCGGCCAGACGCGCTTGCCTGAGGGCCGCGCGCGCGGCGTCGTAGATCGATTGAGCCTGCTGCCGCTGACTGTCGACTTGCTGTTGGCGGGCCTGCAGATCGAGACGTGCGGCCTGCGCTTTCTCGCGGGAGCGCTCGCGCTGCGCCAGGGCTTCGTGCTGGCGTGCATAGGCCTGCAGTTGGTCGCGGCACAGTTGCTGGCTGCTGCGGCTGGTCTGCAGTTCTTTTTCGTCGCGGTGCTGCGCCTGCATCCAGCCATCGACCTCGGCCAGCCGGGCCTCGGCCTGGCGGGCCTGGTTGCGATAGCCTTCCCAGGGCCGGGACGCGTCCTCGTCGCGCTGCTGACGACGCAGTTCACCCAGCCGGTCGACCTGCAGCCGATAGGTGGCAATGCCGGCGTCGAGCGCGTCGAGGCGGGCTTGCCCTTCGGTGTGCTGCTGCAGGGCCTGCGCGTACTCGCCCGTGGGACGGCCGCCGCCGGTGAGCAGCACGGCGCGTTCGCGCTCGACACGCGCGACGATGTCGTCGCCTACGCTGCCGGCCACCTCGCCGAGGCTCGCCCCCAGGGCGGTCTTGAGATGGTCGCCGGCGTGGGTGACGGCCGCATGGATGTCCTGCCCCGAGCCCTGCTCGATCCACAGCAGGCCGGGGATGCCCCAGTGCTCGGCCTTGCTCGCGCCGCGGCCGGGGAACTGATACCCCATCAGCTCGGCGAGCTTCTCCTCGGCCTCGTCGCCGTTGAAGGCCTGGCCGGCGACCTGCAGATCGCAGCGCTTGTGCTTGATGAACGTCTTGGCCAGTCGCCAGCGTTGGCCTTGCCAGTCGAAATCCAGTTGGATGGCCGGCGCGGCCGACGAGTCGCCCCAGGGTTGCAGGTCGTCGACGGCGCTGGAGCGGTGGCGTTCGAAGAACGCGGCGCGCAGCGCGCGGACCAGCGTGCTTTTTCCCGATTCGTTGGGGCCGGTGAACAGGTTGAGACCCGGCTCGAGCGCGAGGATCTCGAGGGGCTGGCGGAACTGGCGCAACTGTTCGACGCGCAGGCGATGCAGTCTCATGTCCGCACTCCTTCATCGGCTGCTCGACGGTCGCGCAGCAGGCCCGCCAGGATGGCCAGCGCGCCCCGTGCGGCATCGCCGTCCTCGCGCTGCTGGCGTTCGCGCAGTTCGGCGATGACATCGCCCAGATAACCGTGGGCCTGCAGGGCGGCCAGGTCGTCCTCGGTGGGCTCCAGGCGCAGGCCGGCCAGGTCGCATTGCAGGCTGCGGCATCGCCCCTGCGCCACCGAGATCGCCTGCTGCAGGCTGTGCTGCCCGCTCAGGTCGATCTGACCCGATACGTTCAGATCGAGCACGGTGGCCGCGTCGACCTGTCCCAGGCGTTCGATGAGCCGGGCCAGGTCGGAAGGCACATCGAGCCGCTGCTCCCAGCGCAGCCAGCGGTACTGCCCCACGGTCCGCGGTTCGACCTCGGGCGGCACGCCGACGCCAGGCAGATCGACCAGCAGCACTTGGCCGGCGCCGTTGTCCTTGAAGCGTTCCGGCTCGGGCGTGCCGCTGTACCACGTGCGTTCGTCCACGCCCTTCAGGCCGTGCCAGTCGCCCAGCGCCAGGTAGTCGAGCCGTGCGCGCTGCGCCCGATCGGGGGCGATGGGATTGGGGGAATCGATGTCGTCGGCCAGCAGTCCTTGCACGCTGCCGTGCGCCAGCCCGATGCGCAGCAGGCCGGGACCGGTCTGCGCCGCGTCGAACCAGGCGGTGAGGTCGTCGTGGGTCTGGCGCTGGGTCAGGGGCGCCGTGAGAACGGCGAAGCCGAGTTCGGCGAACGTCAGCACCTCGGGCGCCAAGGCGACATGGACGTGGGCCGGCAGGACCGACAGTCGCCGGGCCCGGCTCCAGACGCTTTCGGCCAGTGCGGCGTCATGGTTGCCCGGGATCATGATCCAGGGGCCGGTGTAACCCTGCATGGCGTTGAACAGGCGGCGGATGGTGCGGTCCGAGACCGTCTGCGCGTCGAACACGTCACCCGCGACCAGCACGGCCTGGACCTGTTCGCGGGTGGCCAGTTCGGCAATGCGTTCGACTGCGGACAGGCGAGCCTCGGCCAGCGTGGCCGCGTCTTCCGGGGCGAATCGCCCGTACTGGCGACCGATCTGCCAGTCGGCAGTGTGGAGGATCTTGGGCATGGGAGTGGTAGCGGATTCAAGTGAAGCCCGACGGGGCCGGCCATCCGGGATGGGCATGGCCGGCGGCATGGACTCGGGTGAGTTTAGTCTGTCGAAGAGGCTGCATCGGACAGCCGGCGCAGCCGGATCGCATGCCCAGAACGAATGCCGCCGGGATGACGGCAGGGGCACTCGCATGGCACTCATTCTCGCGGCCGGATGGGGGGCGGATCGACCCCAGCATGATCGGGCCTTGTTGTCTATCGCCAAAGCCTTAAACCCTTCTTCGTACTGCAAGCCGCGATGCGCAAAAACAGCGTGTGTTTTACCGAAATGGCGACGCAAAGACGCTCCTGTATCGGATATTGTGTATACCACCCGAAGACTATTCCTTGCCCAGCGACTGCCATTCGGCACGGGACTGGGCACTGCTGTAAATGCCACGCAATCTTCTCTGGACGACGTCCCGCCTTGCCGGGGCACTGCGAGACTCTGGACCCGCTCTTCTGCTGCTGGTGCTCGGACTGGCCGGCCTGAGTGCAGCCACGCTACGGCCCTCCGGGCGGGACGGCGCCTATGCCGTCCTCGTGCCGCCGTGGGGGACGACGGCACAGGCCCTGGAAGTCGTCGGCGCGGCCGGCGGGAGGATCGCAGAGGTCAGTGCATCCGGAACCAGCGTCATCGCCATCGCCTCGGCACCGGACTTCGAGAGCCGCCTCTACGACGCCGGGGCCTGGATGGTCGTCGAACCGGGGACGACCTGGGGCTGCAGTTCCAATCCGAACCGGAGGACCATGCTGTGATTTCCGGACTCCATACCCTGCAGGACAAGTTCGGCCGCTTCCTGGTCGTGCTGTTCTGGCTGCATGTGCCCCTGCTGGCCGGCGTATCGGCGCTCAACGACCACTCGGTGTGGGCCGCGCTGCTGTCCGCATCGGCACTGGCGGCGGTCTACCACGTCACATGGCTGCGACACGGCTCGGCGCCGGTCTCCCGGATGGTTTCTGCCGTGGCCCTGATGGGCGAACCGGCCCTGCTGGTGTTTTTCGCCCAGGGACATGCTTGGCAGATGGACATGCACATGTACTTCTTCGCCATGCTGGCCCTGACCATCGCGTGGTGCGACACCCGGCCCATCCTGATGGCGGCGGCGGCCGTGGCGCTGCATCACCTGCTGCTCAACTACCTGATCCCGCAGGCCGTGTTCGAGAACGGCGGCAACATCGACCGCGTCCTGCTGCATGCACTCATCGTGGTTTTCCAGACCACGGTTCTGGTCTGGTTCTGCCGGCTCATGGTCACCGCATTCCGGCGCATCGAGACCATGAGCGGCGAAATCACCCAGAGCAATCTGCTGCTCGAGGCGCGGACCCAGGAGGCCGAACGCGCCAACAAGGCCAAGAGCATGTTCCTGGCGAACATCAGCCACGAGATCCGCACGCCGATGAACGCCATCCTGGGCTTCTGCCATCTGGCACTGCGCACCGAGCTCACCCCCAAGCAGGCCGACTACGTGACCAAGATCAACGGCGCGGGAAACGCCCTGCTCCGGCTGATCAACGACCTGCTCGATTTCTCGAAGAACGAGGCCGGCAAGCTCGAACTGGAGAAGCGGCCCTTCAGCATTGCGGATGCCGTGCAGGAACAGCTCAAGCTCGCCGGCCCGGCGGCAGAGGGCCGCAACATCTCGCTGAACGCCACGATCGATTCCGCCATTCCGAAACGCCTGGTCGGCGACGAATTGCGGGTGGGCCAGGTCCTGGTCAATCTGGTCAACAACGCCATCAAGTTCAGCCGCGACAGCACGGTGGCCGTGACGGCCAGACTGGTCGCACAGGACGCAGACACCACCACCGTCGAGATCGCGGTGCAGGATCACGGCATCGGCATGACGACAGCGCAGCAGGCCTCGATCTTCCAGTCGTTCACGCAGGCCGACAGTTCCACGACCCGCCGCTTCGGCGGCACCGGCCTGGGACTGGCCATCTGCAAGCAGATCGTCGAGCAGATGAACGGCACCATCCGCGTCGACAGCTCGCCCGGCCTGGGCAGCCGGTTCACCTTCAGTGTCGTGCTCGACAACGTGGGTTCGGCTCAGCTCAGCCCGCCGCCCCTGCCGCCGAGCCTGCGCACGCTGCGGGTGCTGCTGGCCGACGACAACCCCGCCGCCCGGCAGGTGCTCAAGGAGATCTTCGACGGCTGGTCGATCGCCGCCGATCTGGTCTCGTCCGGCGACGAGGCGCTGGCTGCCATGGAAGCCGCACAGGCCGCAGACGCACCTTACGACCTGGTGCTGCTCGACTGGAAGATGCCGGGCCGCGACGGGCTCGACACCGTCCAGACCGTGCAGAGCCGGCCCACGCTGCCGCACAAGCCGGTGATGCTGCTGGTCACGGCCTACAGCCGAGACGTGATTCCCGTCGATGAGAACATCGAGGGCAGCGGTGTTGCCGGCGTGCTGACCAAACCCGTCGACCCGGCGGTGCTGCAAGACACGCTGACCAGCCTCTTCGTGCAGCAGGACGTGCAGCGCCAGCGCGTCACGTCTCGACCCGGCGAGCCTCCCGCAGTGGCAACGCATCTGCGTGGACTTCAGGTTCTGCTGGCGGAAGACAACGAGATCAACAGAGAAATCGCCGTGGCTCTGCTCACCGATGCCGGACTGAAGGTCGACTGCGCAGAGAACGGGGCAGTGGCCTGCCGCATGGTCGAGGCATCGGGCGGCCGCTATGCCGCCGTGCTGATGGACGTGCAGATGCCCGAGATGGACGGCGTGGCCGCCACCCGGCAGATCCGCGCCAGTTGGTCGTCCGCGCAGTTGCCGATCATCGCGATGACCGCGCACGCCTACGACGACGAACGCCAGCGCTTTGTCGATGCCGGCATGGACGACCATGTGCCCAAGCCCGTCGATCCCAGGCTGCTGGTCGAGAAGCTCGATCGCTGGCTTGCACAGAAGCAGCCGGGCAGCGGTCCGGCGCATGCAACCGTTTCCCCGGGGCTTTCCACGCCCTCGCCGGCCGATGGCCTGCCCGACAGCCTGCCGCCCTTCGATGTGCCCGCCGCCTTGCTTCGCGTCAATGGCAACCGTGTGCTGCTGGCCCGGCTCATCCGCAATTTCGGCAGCAAATTCAGGGACGTCCCCGTGGTCCTTGCCACGCAGGCGCAGGCCGGACAGTTCGAAGAAGCCCACCGTCTGGCCCACACGCTCAAGGGCGTTGCCGCCTCGCTGGAGCTGCATGCCGTGAGCCGGGCAGCCGCCGACATCGAACGACGCATGGCCGCCGGCGACACGGCGGCGCTGACCGATGCCCTGGCCGACATGGCCGCCGTGCTGGCACCCGCCATTGCTGCAGCCGACCGGCTGAGCCATGCAGTGCCCGCGACCCACGCAGCGAGCGCACCTGCGGATGCAGCCCCGGCCGCCCGCCCCGGTGCCGACACCCAACAGACCCGGGCCGATCTGCAGGCCCTGCTGCGCCGCCGCAGCCTGGGCGCTCGGCAGGCGTTCGAGTCGTGGCTGACCACGCGTCCCGACCTGGCCGGCCACGCGCAGGTGGCACCGCTCAGAGATGCACTCGACCGGCTGGATTACCGCAAGGCCGCCGAGTGTCTGGAAAAGCTCCCCGAGGGCGAGGAAAAGTAAGCGCCATGTCGAAAAAAAGTACCTTGTTGATCGTCGACGACGAAGTCGCCAACATCGAGATCATGAATGCCGTTCTGGAGGCGCAATACGAAATCTGCTTCGCGACCTCGGGCGAAGAGGCGCTCGAGCTCGCGCGGGACGTGCTGCCCGACCTGATCCTTCTCGACGTCCTGATGCCCGGCATGGACGGCTATCAGGTCTGCGACGTGCTCAAGCGCGACCCGCTGCTGGCCGACGTGCCCGTGATCTTCATCACCGGACTCGACGACCAGGATGCCGAGCAGCGTGGCCTGGCACTGGGCGCGATGGACTATGTCACCAAGCCCATCCGGCCGGTGAGTCTGCGGGCCAAGGTGGCCAACCACATCGAGATGAAACGCATGCGGGACACGCTGGCCGAGCTCGCCGTCACCGACGCACTCACCGGACTGAACAACCGCCGCAAGATGGACGACGTGCTGCGACACCAGGTCAGCCAACTCGCACGAACACGCGACTGGCTGTCGGTCGTCATGATCGACATCGACTTCTTCAAGCTGTTCAACGACACCTACGGCCACCCCGAAGGCGACCGCTGCATCACCATGGTGGCATCGGCCCTGAACCGGGCCGTGCATCGCGCAGCCGACGTGAAAGTGCGCTACGGCGGCGAGGAGTTTGCCTGCATCCTGCCCCAGACCGATCCGCAAGGCGCCATCCAGGTCGCGCACGACATCAAGCGACAGGTCGAGATGCTGCATATTCCGCACGAAAAATCGACGGTGAGCCCGTATGTCACGGTCAGCGTCGGTGTCGCCAGCGCCCTCTGCCGGCCGAGCATCCGGCATGACGAATGGGTCCGGCATGCCGATCGCCAGCTCTACATCAGCAAACAGAACGGCCGCGACCGCATCAGCGCCGTCTCGTTCGAGCCCGAGACGGCCTGAGCGGCGCGGCATGGTGGCGCAATTCCCCAGTTGCAGGGACCGCTCGCGCCGGGCACCGGGATGACGCCGGCCTGATCCGCCGTAGCCCGGCCCCGACACGACCAGGGCCCGCGCTCCTACCCCAGCTCGCCGTGCCGGCTCCCGAGATTCGAGCCCGCCCTCGCCACAATCGAGAGCATGCCGAGCGAACATTCAGACGCCCCGCCCGTATCCGTCGCCGGCCCGCATGGCCCGCTGCGGGACCTTGGGCCGGACCTCGCCCGCGACCTGGTTCAGTTGCGTCCAGAAGGCCTCTACTGCCCGGCCGGCGGTTTCTACATCGACCCCCTGCAGCCGGTCCCGCTGGCGGTCATCACGCACGGCCACGGCGACCATGCACGCCGCGGCATGGGGACCTACCACTGCAGCATGGACACCCTGCCCATCCTGCGCTGGCGGCTGGGCGATCAGCTTTACGTGCCTCACGACGAAGGCGTGGCCTTCATGCTGGGCGAGACACGGGTCAGCCTGCACCCGGCCGGCCACGTGCTGGGTTCGGTTCAGGTGCGCATCGAACGGGACGGCGAAGTGTGGGTGGTCTCCGGCGACTACAAGCGCCAGCCCGACCCCACCTGCCGGCCGTTCGAGGTCGTGCCCTGCGATACCTTCATCACCGAGGCCACCTTCGGGCTGCCGGTCTTTCGCTGGCCCGATACCGCCGGTGTGGCACGCGAGATCGTCGCCTGGCGAGAGCAGTGTGCAGCGCGCGGCGAAACGGCCATCCTGTATTGCTACGCACTGGGCAAGGCGCAGCGTGTGCTGGCCGAGCTCATGGCTCATACCGACCAGCCGGCCCTGCTTCACGGTGCCATTGCAGCCGGCGTGGCGGTGTACCGGCAGGCCGGCATTCCGATGCTGGCCACCGAACCCGTCGGCGAAACGCCGCGGGGCTCGGACTTCGCGGGCCGGCTGGTGATCGCGCCCCCTTCGGCAGCGGGCAGTGCCTGGCTGCGGCGCTTCCGGCAAGCGCAGCACGGGTTTGCATCGGGCTGGATGCAGTTGCGTGGCAACCGGCGGCGGCGCAATGTCGATCGCGGTTTTGTGGTTTCCGATCATGCCGACTGGCCCGACCTGCTGCGCACCGTCCGGGAAACAGGTGCACGTCGCATCATTGCGACGCACGGCGATACCCATGCCCTGGTGCGAACGCTGCAGGAATCCGGCGTGCAGGCCCATGCCTTGGCCATGCCGCAAAGCGAGGACGACTGATGCGCCGTTTCGCCGCGCTCTACCGCACGCTCGACCGCAGCACCGCCACGCTCGACAAGCGCAGTGCACTGGTGGCTTATTTCCGCGATGCGCCCGCACACGATGCGGCCTGGGCCATGTACCTGCTGGTCGGCGGCAAGATCACCGGCCCCAAACGCCGCATCGCCGGCAGCGGCGAACTGCGGGCCTGGATCGCCGAGTGCACCGGCCTGCCCGATTGGCTGGTCGACGAAAGCTACAGCGCCGTGGGCGATCTGGCCGAAACACTGGCCTTGCTGCTCGACGACCCGCCCGCCGGCCAGGCATTGCCCGACCGCGGCCTGGCGCAATGGATCGAGGAAGACCTCCTGCCGATCGCGAATCAGCCGCCGGAGGTCCGCCGTGCCGTCGTGGTCGCCGCCTGGCGCGGACTGGACGAAGCCCAGCGGCTGGTCTTCAACAAGCTGCTGACCGGCGCCCTTCGCGTCGGTGTGTCGCAGCGCCTGGTTCAGCAGGCGCTGGCCGAGCTCTCGGGCCTGGATATCGCCCGCATCGCGCAGCGCATGCTGGGAGCCTGGAGCCCCTCGGCAGACCTTCTCGAACGGTTGCTCGATCCGGCTGAACGGGCCACCGACCGCCAGCAGCCCTACCCTTTCTTTCTGGCCTCGCCCTTGGAAATCGAAGCGCAGGCATTGGGCCCCATTGCCGACTGGCTGCTCGAATGGAAATGGGATGGCATCCGTTTGCAACTGATCCGGCGGCACGGCGAAGTGGCGCTGTGGTCGCGCGGCGAAGAGCGCCTGGACGGCCGTTTCCCCGAGATCGAACAGGCGGCCGCCAGCCTGCCGCACGACGCAGTGATCGACGGCGAACTGCTGGCCTGGCGGCCCGGCGAGCCACGGCCTCTGCCTTTCTCGGCGCTGCAGACACGCATCCAGCGGCTCAAGCCCGGCCCCAAGACGCTGGCCGAGGCGCCGGCTCGGGTGGTCGCCTACGATCTGCTCGAACTCGACGGCGTCGACCTGCGTGCCCGCCCCCAGCACGAGCGCCGACTCGCTCTCGAAGCCTTGCTCGCCGCCCATGACCACAGCCGCCTGCAGGCCTCGCCACGCGTGACGGCGGCAGACTGGCCCGCCGCCGCCGCGTTGCGTCTGGAGGCCCGGGAGCGCAGCACCGAAGGCCTCATGCTCAAGCGGCTGTCGGCGCCCTATCAGTCGGGGCGGCGGCGCGGCGACTGGTGGAAATGGAAGGTCGATCCACTCACCATCGACGCCGTGCTGCTGTATGCCCAGGCGGGGCATGGCCGGCGCAGCACGCTCTACACCGACTACACCTTCGGGGTCTGGCACGAAGGCCAACTGGTGCCGATCGCCAAGGCCTACTCGGGGCTCGACGATGCCGAGATCCTGGCGCTCGACCGCTGGATCAGGGCTCATACACGTGAACGTTTCGGCCCGGTTCGTTCGGTCGATGCGGTTCAGGTCTTTGAACTCGGCTTCGAAGGGGTCAACCGCTCGGCCCGGCACAAGTCGGGCGTGGCGGTGCGTTTCCCGCGCATCCTGCGGTGGCGGCACGACAAGCCTGCCGCCGAGGCCGACACGCTGGCTCAGTTGCAGGCGCTGGCTCCATGACTCCGCGCCGGCACGCAGAGGAACGGCTGGCCGCCTGGTTCGCCACGCGCGGCTGGAAGCCCCTGCCCTTCCAGCGTGAAGTGTGGACCCATTACCGACGCGGCACATCCGGCCTGCTGCACACCCCCACCGGCAGCGGCAAGACGCTGGCAGCCTGGGGCGGCCCCTTGCTCGAAGCGCTCGAAGAATCGATCCGAGCCGCGGGACGGCCAGACGCGCCATCGACGAAGCCCTCGGCGACACCCAAGACCGGCAGCCGATCCGCGCCCGGCGGCCGATTGCGCGCCCTGTGGATCACGCCGCTGCGGGCCTTGGCGGCCGATACCACGCGCGCCCTTCAGCAACCCCTCACGGAACTCGGACTGTCCTGGCAGGTGGCCATGCGCACGGGCGACGCCAGTGCCCGCGACAAACGCCTGGCCCGTACCGGTGGCGCCGAGGTACTGGTCATCACCCCCGAATCCCTGTCGCTGCTGCTCAGCGATGCGGCAAGCGCACAGCAACTGGCCTCGGTGCGCGCCATCGTGGTCGACGAATGGCATGAATTGCTGGGCAACAAGCGGGGTGTCCTGCTGCAGCTCGCACTGGCTCGCCTGCGCCAACTGGCAAGCGCACACGCACCGGCACACACGCTGCGCATCTGGGGACTCTCCGCCACGCTGGGCAACCTGCCGCAGGCCCGCGACGTGCTGCTGCCGCATGCACCCGACGCCGTGCTGGTCGGCGGCGTGGCACCGCGCCGCGTCGCCATCCACAGCCTGATGCCGGCCGAACAGCGCCGTCTGCCCTGGGCCGGGCACATGGGACTGGCTCAACTGCCCGAGGTCTATGCCAGGCTGCAGCAGGGCAACACCAGCCTGCTGTTCACCAACACCCGTGCGCAAGCCGAGCTGTGGCACCAGGCCCTGAGTGCCATCTGGCTGGACAGCCCCGGCACCCTGGCTCTGCACCATGGATCGCTGGATCCGGCCCTGCGCACCGCCGCCGAGCAGGGCCTGCGCGAGGGCACGGTGCGCTGCGTGGTCGCGACCTCCAGTCTCGACCTCGGCGTGGACTTTCCGGCCGTCGACCAGGTGCTGCAGATCGGCAGCCCCAAGGGGGTGGCTCGCCTCATGCAGCGGGCCGGCCGGGCTCGCCACCGGCCCGGCGAAGCCGGCGAGCTGACCGCCGTCCCCGCCCAGGCCCTCGACCTGCTCGAGTTTGCCGCGGCTCGTTCGGCCCTGCTGGCCGGCCGAATCGAAAGCCGGCAGCCCCTGCGCCTGTGCCTCGACGTACTGGCTCAGCATGCCGTGACATTGGCACTGGGCGGAGGATTCGAGCCGGCCGCCCTGCTGGCCGAAGTGCGGGGCACGCATGCCTACGCCGACCTGAGCACCGAGGATTGGCAAGCGGTCCTGAACTTCGTCGTGCAAGGCGGCCAAGCTCTGGAGAACTATCCCGAGTACCACCGTGTCGTTGCCGATGCCGAAGGCATCCATCGCGTCGAGGACCGGCGTATCGCCTTGCGCCACCGCCTGTCCATCGGCACCATCGCGGCCGATGGCGCCTTGGCCGTGCGCATGCTGCGCGGCGCGGCGCTGGGGACGATCGAGGAAGGTTTCATTGCGCGGCTGCAGCGCGGCGACGTGTTCCAGTTCGCCGGCCGGCGGCTGGAGCTGGTCCGCACCGAAGGCATGACCGCGTATGTCCGCAAGGCACGCCCGCAGGCATCGTCCGGCCCGGTCGCCACCTGGCAAGGGGGGCGCATGCCCTTGTCCAGCGAGCTCGCCCACGAAACCGAAACCCTGCTCGGCCAGCATGCCCAAGACCCGGGGACCGCCGCCCGCAGGCATCCCGAACTGGCTGCCCTGGCGTCGCTGCTGGCCTTGCAACGCGAGTTGTCCGGATTGCCCACGCCGGGCCGGCTGCTGGTCGAGTTCATCGCCACACGACGAGGCCAGCATCTTTTTGTCTACCCATTCGCGGGCCGCTCGGCTCACGAAGGGATCGCGGCGCTGGCGGCCTGGCGCTGGAGCCAACTGACACCCAATACCTGGTCCTACACGGTCAACGACTACGGTTTCATGCTGACGCCCGAGGTCCCGCTCTCGGATACCGGTGCGGCCACCTTGCAGACCCTGGTCCGCCAGATCTTGGCGAGCGACGGCATCGAGGACGGTCTGCGGCACGCCCTCAACCTCGGTGAACTCGCTCGCCGCCAGTTTCGAGAAGTCGCACGTGTGGCGGGACTCCTGCCGCCTTCGCTGCCGGGACGCGCCCCGCCTTCCATGCGTCAGCTCCAGGCCTCGGCCGGACTGCTGTACGACGTACTGCGGCGTTACGATCCAGGGCACTTGCTGCTGGCGCAGGCCGAGCGCGAGGTGCTGGAACAGCAACTGGAGCTGGACCGCCTGCAGGCCGCTTTGACCGATTGCTCGGCCCGGGAATTGACCGTGATGTTTCCGCCCTCGCTGACGCCCCTGGCGTTCTCGCTGTGGGCCGAAAGCCTGAGGGGCCAGTTCAGCAACGAGGCATGGCACGTCCGCGTGCGCCGCGCGGCCGACCAGCTCGAAGCAAAAAACACCCCTTCGAAACGACCCCGCCCATGACCTCCGCCAGCCTCGATTTCGAACGGGCCGGCACGCGCTTGACGGCGTATGCCGAGCGCGCGCTGTTCTGGCCGCGAGGCCGCTGCCTGCTGCTGGCCGATCTGCATCTGGGCAAGGGCGAGGTGCTGCGTCGCGCAGGCATCCCCGTGCCTCGCGGCGGCACGGCCCATGACCTGGCCCGGCTCTCGGCCCTGATCGAACACTGCCGGCCCGCCCAGTTGTGGGTGCTCGGCGATCTGCTGCACGGTCCGGTCCCGCCGCAATCGGACTGGCTCTTGCAATGGCTGGAATGGCGCGAAAGGCACGGCGAGGTGGCCGTGCACGTGGTACGCGGCAACCACGACCGCGCACTGGACGACCGGCAACTGGCCATCGAATCCCACACGGAAGGCCACCTGCTCGAGCCGTTCGTGCTGACCCACCATGCCACGGAAACGTTGCAAGGCCATGTGCTCTGCGGACATCTGCACCCGGTCTGCCGCCTGCCGGCGCTGCGCCAGCGGTGGCCTGCGTTTCATCTGGCTCCAGGGCAGACGGTGTTGCCCGCCTTCTCCGCTTTCACGGGCGGATCGGCGTTCCAGCCGGCGGCCGGCGAGCAGGCCCTGCTCTGCGTGCAGGGCCACGTGGTCCGGGTCGTGGGCTGAGGGCGTATCCAGGCGATCGCACCGGTCTGCCTGTCTTTTTTCCGTCATTGCGATACGATAGAATTGAAACCATCGTTACATTCATTCAGAACGATGGAAAAACTCAACTGGTTGCTGATCACCTACAAGGTTCCGCCGGAGCCGGCCGCCCGGCGTGTCGCGCTATGGCGCAAGCTCAAGGGCATGGGCGCGGTCTATCTGCAGAACGGCGTGTGCCTGCTGCCCAAGACCGACGACCACGTGCGGCGCCTGAAAATGCTGGAAAACGACATCGCGGAGCAGGATGGCGACTGCGTGATCCTCGAAACGGTGGCGCTCGACCGGGCCCAGGAGGACAAGGTCGTGGCCCGCTTCAAGGCCGATCGCGACGACGAGTACCGTGAGTTCATCGGCCGCTGCAACGACTTCGAGGCCGAGATCGCCAAGGAACGTGCGCAGAACAAGTTCACCTATGCCGAGCTCGAGGAGGAAGACACCGACCTCAAGAAACTGCAGAGCTGGCTGGTGAAGATCGGCAAGCTCGACTTCTACGGTGCGCCGCTCGCCGAAGAGGCAGCCCGCCACCTCCGTGCCTGCGAGGCGCTGCTCGACGCCTACGCCCGACAAGTCTTCGAGGCCCACGATGAAAACCGTTGAAACCGCGCCCCCAACGCCGAGACAGGGCTGGCGGGCCATTCCCACCGGGGTCTGGGCACTGGGTTTCGTGTCCATGCTGATGGACATCTCCTCGGAGATGATCCATGCCCTGCTGCCGCTCTACATGGTGACCGTGCTGGGTACCTCGGTGCTCAGCGTCGGCCTGATCGAAGGCATTGCCGAAGCCACGGCCTCGATCACCAAGGTGTTTTCCGGCGCCTTGAGCGACAAGCTCGGCCAAC
The DNA here is from genome assembly GCF_003752175.1 of Comamonas sp. BIGb0124. GTDB lineage: Bacteria > Pseudomonadota > Gammaproteobacteria > Burkholderiales > Burkholderiaceae_C > Comamonas_F. Next base: position 993,719 of record NZ_RJVF01000008.1, read on the forward strand.
GCAAGTGGCTGGCCGTTACCGGCTATGGGCTGGCCGCGCTGACCAAACCCGTGTTTCCGCTGGCGGGCACCATGGCCTGGCTGGTCGGCGCCCGTTTTGTCGACCGCATCGGCAAGGGCATCCGGGGCGCCCCCCGCGATGCGCTGGTGGCCGACATCACGCCACCGCACCTGCGCGGCGCCGCCTTCGGGTTGCGGCAGGCGCTCGACACGGTCGGCGCCTTCACCGGCCCGCTGCTGGCCATCGGACTGATGTGGCTCACCGCCGACCACTTTCCCACGGTGTTCTGGTTTGCCGTGCTGCCTGCGTTTGCCTCCGTGGCGGTGCTGGTCGTGTTCGTCAAGGAACCCGAGCGCCCTGCCCATGTCCGGCGCGTGCGGGCGCCCTTGAGCCGGACCGAACTGGCTCGACTCGGCTCGGCCTACTGGTGGGTGGTCGGCGTCGGCGCGGTGTTCACGCTGGCCCGCTTCAGCGAGGCCTTCCTGCTGCTGAGGGCCGAGGCCATGGGCGTGCCGCTGATGTGGACGCCAGCGGTACTGGTGCTGATGGGCCTGGCGTTCTTTGCCTCGTCCTATCCGGCCGGCGCCTTGTCCGATCGCACCAGCCGCGGCGGCGTGCTGGCCGTGGGCCTGGTGCTGCTGCTGGCAGCCGACCTGGTGCTGGCCACGGCCGACAGCTACTGGGGCCTGGGCGCAGGGCTGGTGCTGTGGGGTCTGCACATGGGCTTCACGCAGGGGCTGCTCGCGGCGCTCGTGGCCGACACCGCCACCACCGAGCTGCGCGGCACCGCCTTCGGCATGTTCAACCTGCTGACCGGCCTGGCCCTGCTCATCGCCAGCGTGCTGGCCGGACTGCTGTGGGACGTGATCGGTCACCAGGGCACGTTCTATGCCGGTGCGGGATTCGCGGCCGCAGCGCTCGCCGGACTGGCGTTGCTGCGCCGGCGCGGCATCCTCCGTTGACGCCTCGTTTGCCCCCTGCCCTTGCACGGTTCCACCCCAGGCTCTCGTCAGCCCGCTCACCGCGCTACACTGCAACGCTTTGCCGCCGCCACGCCAACGAATACTGCCCATGGATCTCCTGCTGCCTGCCTTCCTGGCCTTCATTGCGCTCTACATCGTCCGCTCCCGCGAGCAAGGCCAGCGCATCCGCCTGCTGGCCAGCCACCTGGGGCGCTACCGCATCGAAAAATTGATGGAGCAGCTCACGCACAACTACATGCGTGCGCTCGACGAAAAAGACGCCGTGCGGCGCGGCCAGATCCTCGAGCTGCAGGAAGGCACCGAACGCGAGCTCGCGGGCCAGTTCGCCAAGTTTGCCCAGGATTTCCGCACCGTTCCCACGGCCGACGCCCGGGTCAGCCGGCTGTCGTGGCCACTGCCCTACGCCAGCAAGCTTTTCCCCACGGCCACGGTCGACATGCGTGAGCTGCTTGCCGTCCACGCCCGCGGCATCCACGAGACGGCGGCCAATGCCCGCGGCCTGTCGCCCAAGGACAAGGCCTTCTGCATGACGGCCGAGCTGTTCCTGATGCAGCACAGTTGCCACTGGTTCTGCAAATCCAAGACCGTTGCATCGGCACGCATGCTCGCCCGCCATAAAACGAGCTACGACCAATTGGTCCAATCCGTCTCGCCCGATACCCGGCGGGCCTACCTGCGTCTGGTCCAGCCGGACTGAGCCCCCATGGACATCAACCCGCAAGACCGCGTCGGCCCGCGCCTCGACGAGCTCGAGATCAAGGCCAGCTACACCGAAGACCTGCTCGATCAGCTCAACCTGACGATTTTTCGCCAGCAGCAGCAGATCGACCGATTGACGCAGCAAGTCGCCCAGCTCAAGGAACAGGCCAACCGCGCCGGACCGGGCGGGGACGCTGCCGTGCAGGATCCCCGCGACGAACTGCCGCCCCATTACTGATCCTGTCCCCGGCCGAAAGCCACCGCCCAGCCGGGCGGCAAGGTCTATGATGGTTCATCTTGTGATCCGAGGATAGATATGGCCGCTGGCAGCTTGCTTGCCCTGCTCGACGACATCGCCACCGTGCTGGACGACGTCTCCGTCATGACCAAAGTGGCGGCCAAGAAGACCGCCGGGGTTCTGGGCGACGACCTCGCGCTCAACGCGCAACAGGTCACCGGCGTGACCGCCGAGCGCGAACTGCCCGTGGTGTGGGCCGTGGCCAAGGGCTCGCTGCGCAACAAGGTGATCCTGGTCCCGCTGGCCTTGCTCATCAGCGCGTTCGCACCCTGGGCCATCACGCCCCTGCTCATGGTGGGTGGCGCGTTTCTGTGTTTCGAAGGTGCGGAAAAACTCGCCCACAGGTTCCTGCACCCTCCGGCGAAACAGGCCGCCCAGCACGAGGAGCATGTGCAGAACATCCAGCAGGCGCCGGCCGACGCCGTGGCACTCGAGCGCGGCAAGATCAATGGCGCCGTGCGCACCGACTTCATCCTGTCGGCCGAAATCATCGCCATCACCCTGGGCGTGACCCAGGGCCAGCCCGTACTGGAACAGTTCGCCGTGCTCTCCGGTATCGCACTGCTCATGACCGTGGGCGTCTACGGCCTCGTGGCCGGCATCGTCAAGCTCGACGATCTGGGATTGAACCTGAGTCAACGCAGCAGTGCCGGCGCACGACGTGCGGGCGCCTTCATCCTGGCCGCCGCGCCCTGGCTCATGAAGACGCTGTCCGTGCTGGGCACGGCCGCGATGTTCCTGGTCGGCGGCGGCATCCTCGCACATGGCGTGCCGATGCTGCATCACGGCGCGCAAGCGCTGGCCGAGGGCGGCGGCATCCAGGCCTTGCTGTTGGCTCAGCTCTTCAATGCCGGTGTCGGCCTCGTCGCCGGCGCCATCGTGCTCGGCGCGGTCACGCTCGTCAGCCGCCTGCGCAGAAAAACGCCCTGACCCGCCGAAGGCGGCTGCGGGCCTCCTGCGCGACGCGCACTGCGCTGCGTGACCGCCCGCCGCCCGGCCCCGCTCAGCCGCGTCCCACGAACGGCATCTTGGTGGCCATCACGGTGTGGAAAAGCACATTGGCCTCGAGCGGAAGATTGGCCATGTACAGCACCGAACGTCCGACGATGTCGACATCGATCATCGGCTCGGGCGCGATCTCGCCGTTGGCCTGCGGCACGCCCCGGGCCATGCGCGAGGCCAGCGGCGTCACCGCGTTGCCCACGTCGATCTGCCCCACGGCAATGTCGTAGGCCCGGCCGTCGAGCGCGGCCGTCTTGGTCAGGCCCGCCACCGCATGCTTGGTGGCCGTGTAGGCCGCCGAGTTGGGACGCGGTGTATGCGCCGAGATCGAGCCGTTGTTGATGATGCGGCCGCCCTGCGGCGTCTGGTCGCGCATCGCGCGGAAAGCCTGCTGCAGGCAATAGAACATGCCGTTGAGGTTGACGTCGACCACGCCTCGCCATTGCTCGGGCGTCCAGTCGATGAACGAGCCGGGCGGATTGGTCATGCCCGCGTTGTTGAACAAGAGGTCCACACGGCCAAAGGACTCGAGTGCCCGGTCGAACAGCGCGCGCACGGCCTGCGGATCGCAAACGTCGGTCGGCACCGCCAGTGCCTGGGCGGCATGGACACCCGCGGCCTGCCGCACGTCCTCGAGCATCTCGGCACGACGGCCGGCCAGCACCACCTGCCATCCATCGGCCAGCAAGGCCAGAGCGGCGGCGCGGCCGATTCCCGTTCCTGCGCCGGTCACGACGGCGGTCTTTTTCTGCATCTGCATGATGGGGTCTCCTCATGTGCCCGAGACGGGCAAAAAAAATGGGCCACGGGGCCCAGGTACATCGGCAAAGGCCAGGCCGGCATCCGAGGGGATGCACGACCTGGCCTTTCCACTGGCGCATCAGCGCCTGGGCTTGCGGGCCTTGTCCTTGTTGCGCGGCTTGAGCTTGCTCACGGCCTTCTTCGCAGCCATCCTCAACGCGTCGATGGGCGACATCTCGGCACCGGGGTTGCGTTGGCGCGGCGCCGGACTGGCCAGCGTCGGCTGGACGGCCTCGGGGGCATGGGCCGCGTGGTTCGCGTGGTTCGCGTTCCCGCCTCTTGCAGAAGCCGACTTGCGGCCTGCACGCTTGCGGGAAGGCTGCGAGGGCTGCGACGACGGCGGCGCCTCGAAGCCGTCGTTTGCAGCCGCCGGCACTTCTTCGGGGGCGCTTTCGGGCGCCGGTCGTGCGCCGCGGTCACCGGAACGCTGGCCCCTGCCCGACTTCGACTTGCGTCCGCCGCCATCCAGCGCGGCCAGCGCAGGATCCTGGACCAGACGGAAATCGATCTTGCGGCCATCGAGATCCACACGGCTGACCTGCACCTGCACCCGCGAGCCGATGGCATACCGCATGCCGGTGCGCTCGCCCCGCAGCTCCTGCCGCGCCTCGTCGAAGCGGAAGTACTCGCCACCCAGTTCGGTGACGTGCACCAGCCCTTCGACATACATGCTGTCGAGGGTGACGAAGATGCCGAACGTCGTCGCCGCCGTGACCGTGCCGGCGAACTCCTCGCCCAGATGTTCGCGCATGTACTTGCACTTGAGCCAGGCCTCGACGTCCCGGCTGGCCTCGTCGGCCCGGCGCTCGTTGGCACTGCAATGCAGGCCGGCAGCCGTCCAGGCCGTCTGCTCGGCATAGGCCGACGCACTCACCTTGGTCGGCTTGACCGCCGGCTGCGCCACCCGCTGAGCCAGACGCTTTTCGAGCTTGGCGTAGGCTTCGCCCGGCGTGGGCAGCGTGGGCAGCTTGTACTGGGTGTTGGTGAGGATGGACTTGATCACCCGATGCACCAGCAGATCCGGGTAACGCCGAATCGGACTGGTGAAGTGGGTGTAGGCCTCGTAGGCCAGCCCGAAGTGGCCGCTGTTGATCGGCGTGTAGATGGCCTGCTGCATGGAACGCAGCAGCATGGTCTGGATCTGCTGCGCGTCGGGCCGCTCGCGCGTGGCCGCCGCAATCGCCTGGAACTCGCCGGGGCTCGGCTCGTCGCTGACGGTCAGGCCCACGCCGATGGCCTTGAGGTAGTTGCGCAGGATGTCCTTCTTCTCGGGCGTCGGACCCTCGTGCACCCGGAACAGGCCGGTCCGCTTGTGCTGCTGGATGAAGTCGGCGGCGCACACATTGGCGGCCAGCATCGCTTCCTCGATCAACTTGTGGGCGTCGTTGCGCGTGCGCGGCACGATCTGTTCGATGCGTCCGTTCTCGTCGCAGACGATCTGCGTCTCGGTGGTCTCGAAATCCACCGCGCCTCGCGCATTGCGGGCCTTGAGCAGAGCCTGGTAGACGTCGTGCAGATTGAGGAAGTGAGGCACCAGCGCCTTGCGCTTGAACGCCTCGGGACCCCGGGTGTTGGCCAGGATGGCCGCCACCTCGGTGTAGGTCATGCGGGCATGGCTCCACATCACGGCCGGGTAGAACTGGTAGGCGTGGATCTCGCCCTTGGCGGTGATCAGCATGTCGGCCACCATGCACAGGCGCTCGACTTCGGGATTGAGCGAACACAGCCCGTTGCTCAGCTTCTCGGGCAGCATGGGAATCACGCGCCGCGGGAAATACACGCTGGTGGCCCGCTCGTAGGCGTCCACGTCGATGGGCTTGCCGGTCTGCACATAGTGGCTGACGTCGGCAATCGCCACCAGCAGGCGCCAGCCCTTGCTGCGGCCCACCTTGGCGGGTTCGCAGTACACGGCATCGTCGAAATCGCGCGCGTCTTCGCCGTCGATCGTGAGCAGGGGCACATCGGTGAGATCCACGCGATTGCGCCGGTCGGCAGGCCGCACCTTGTCGGGCAGTCCGCGGGCCTCGGCAATGCAGGCTTCGCTGAATTCATGGGGCACGTCGTATTTGCGCACCGCGATCTCGATTTCCATGCCGGGGTCGTCGATCTCGCCCAGCACTTCCTTGACCCGGCCGGCAGGCTGCCCATACAGCGCGGGAGGTTCGGTCAATTCGACCACCACCACCTGGCCCGGCTTGGCCGAGCCGGTCGCACCGCGCGGGATCAGCACATCCTGGCCGTAACGTTTGTCTTCGGGTGCCACCAGCCACACGCCGCTTTCCTGCAGCAGGCGACCGATGATGCACTGGGCAGGGCGCTCGAGGATCTCGACGACCCGTCCCTCCGGACGCCCCCGGCGATCGTGCGCGACGATGCGGGCCTTGACCCGGTCGCGATGCAGCACGGCGCGCATCTCGTTGGGCGACAGATACAGATCGCCCTCCCCGTCGTCCCGGACCACAAAACCATGGCCATCGCGATGGCCGGCTACGGTTCCTTCGAATTCTTCGACGGATGTTGTGGGAGTCTTGAACTTTATGATATGATACCTTTCTTTCCTGAGATGCCCAGGTGGCGGAATTGGTAGACGCACTAGTTTCAGGTACTAGCGCTGCGAGGCGTGGAGGTTCGAGTCCTCTCTTGGGCACCAACGGTCATCAAGACCTATTTCAAAGCCCCGTGAGTTTAACGACTCACGGGGCTTTTTGATTGCGCACTGGGCCGGTGACATGGCTTCATTAAAGCATAAAAAATCGAAGCAGCCCTGCAACTCCGGGCGCGCCCCTGCCCGCCAAAATCCAAAGCGGCGCGTCTTGGCCTCTCAAACAAAAAACTTGCATGGATTTGGCGTTCAAGCCGAATGGGCCTGAATCTCTTGCTATACTAGCGTCATTCCTGAGATGCCCAGATGGCGGAATTGGTAGACGCACTAGTTTCAGGTACTAGCGCTGAGAGGCGTGGAGGTTCGAGTCCTCTTCTGGGCACCAAAATTACAAAAGGGCCGCAAGCAATTGCGGCCCTTTTCGTATGGGCGTCACGCCAAGCATTCAACCCAAAAAAAGCGGCTCTTCGGCCGCTTTTCTGTCTCTGTGACTGCTCTTGCAGAGAACAACCGGCCGCTCCGGGCAGCCGCCACCCTCCCCCTCGATCGATCAGATCGGCACGGCCACCAGATCGTGTCCCTCCGTCGCCACCACGCGCGCACGGGTGAACTCGCCGACCTTCAGCGTCTTGCTGATCTTTTCCGGCGGCAGCAGGCGAACCACGCCATCGATCTCGGGGGCATCGGCATAACTGCGGCCCACGCCGCCCCGGCGGCCCAGACCGGGTGCGGAGTCGACCAGCACCTGCATGGTGGAGCCGATGCGGCGCTGCAGACGCTGCATCGAGACTTCTTCGGCCACCGCCATGAACCGGGCACGGCGCTCTTCGCGCACGGCCTCGGGCAATGCGCCGGGCAAGTCGTTGGCCGTGGCGCCGGACACCGGCGAATAGGCAAAACAGCCTGCACGATCGATCTGTGCTTCACGCACGAAATCCAGCAGGTGCTCGAACTCGGCTTCGGTCTCGCCCGGGAAACCCGCGATGAACGTCGAACGCACCACCAGCTCGGGACACATCTCGCGCCACTTGGCGATGCGCTCCAGGTTGCGTTCGCCGCTGGCCGGCCGCTTCATGCGGCGCAGCACATCGGGATGGCTGTGCTGCAGCGGCACATCCAAGTAAGGCAGCACCAGGCCCTGAGCCATCAGCGGGATCACTTCGTCCACGCTGGGATAGGGATAGACGTAATGCATGCGCACCCAGGCGCCGTAGGGCTCGGCCAGGGCACCCAGCGACTGCGCCAGCTCCAGCATGCGGGTGCGCACAGGGCGGCCGTCCCAGAAACCGGTGCGGTACTTCACGTCGACGCCATAGGCCGAGGTGTCCTGGCTGATGATCAGCAGTTCCTTGACGCCGCCCTCGAACAGCGCTTTTGCTTCCTTGAGCACATCGCCGATCGGGCGGCTGACGAGGTCGCCGCGCATGCTGGGGATGATGCAGAACGTGCAGCGATGGTTGCAGCCTTCGCTGATCTTCAGGTAGGCGTAGTGCTTGGGCGTGAGCTTGATGCCCGCCTCGCCGAAGGCCCCGGGGATGAGGTCGACGAAGGGATCGTGCGGCTTGGGCAGATGGGTGTGGACGGCGTCCATCACCTCTTGCGTGGCATGGGGGCCCGTCACGGCCAGCACGCTGGGGTGCATCTTGCGCACGAAGTTGCCGTCGCCGCCCTCGCCGCCCATGGCCTCGGACGTCTTGGCGCCCAGGCAACCGGTGACGATCACCTTGCCATTGGCCGCCAGCGCTTCACCGATGGTGTCCAGGCTTTCCTTGACCGCGTCGTCGATGAAACCGCAGGTGTTGACGATCACCAGATCCGCTCCCTCGAAGGTCTTGGAGGTCTGGTAACCCTCGGCGCTGAGCTGCGTGAGAATGAGCTCGGAGTCGGTGAGGGCCTTGGGGCACCCCAATGATACCATACCTATACGCTTAGGCTTGACTGGCTGTTCGAGGACGGATGACATAGTGGGGATCAATTCTTTTAAATCTACGGGGTTGGTCTACAGCTACTTGAGGTTCTCAGATCCCAGGCAGTCAGTAGGCAGCAGCTCGGATCGTCAACTCGCGTACGCGGCCAAGTGGGCCACCGAACACGGGCTGCAGCTGGACAGCAGTCTCTCGCTACGCGACGAAGGCCTGTCCGCGTATCACCAGCACCACGTCAAGACAGGTGCGCTTGGCGTGTTTCTGAAGGCAGTAGAGGAAGGCCGAGTTCCGCAGGACTCAGTGCTGATCGTGGAAGGGCTGGACCGCCTCTCCCGCGCCGAACCGATCCAGGCTCAGGCGCAACTGGCGCAGATTGTAAATGCCGGCATCACAGTCGTCACTGCCAGTGACGGAAAAGCCTACAGTCGCGAGCGCCTGAAGGCCAATCCGATGGATTTGGTCTACAGCTTGCTGGTCATGATCCGGGCCCACGAGGAAAGCGACACCAAAAGCAAACGCGTGAAGGCCAGTATTCGGCGTCTTTGCGACGGATGGATGGCCGGAACCTTTCGCGGTCGCATCCGCCAGGGCAAAGATCCTCACTGGGTTCGTGAAACGGAAACCGGCTGGGAAATCGATCCTGCCCGGGCCCCGGCCGTATTGCGAATACTCCATCTCTATCAGAGTGGATGGGGTGGCACCCGAATCTGCGAACAGTTGAATGCCGAGGGCCTCCTGCTCTTCGGCACCGGAACGGAGAACCACTCCCAGCAGATCTATCGCCTGATCAAGCAGCGTGGGCTCACTGGCCACAAGGCCATTGAGCTCGATGGCGAGCAGTATCTGCTCCCTGATTACTACCCTGCCCTACTCAGCGAGGCAGAGTGGGACGAATTGCAGAGAGTCGCGTCCGAGCATGGTCGCCGGCGGGTTAAAGGTGAGCTTCCCCACGTGATCACCGGTATAGGCATCACGGTGTGCGGTTATTGCGGACGGCCGATGGCCGGGCAGAACCTTGCATCTAAAAAGAGACTGCCTGACGGCCGAATCCGTGACAGCTACAGAAGATTGTTGTGTGCATCCGCCGCGTCATACGGCGGAGGATGCGCGGTTTCGGGGAGCGTCAGCGTCGCCCCAGTCGAGCGGGCCATCATGTCGTATTGTTCCGACATCGTGAACCTCCAGGCTCTTTATGGAGCTGATCGATCCGAGGCCCCCAGGATGCGGGTTGCGGCCGCAAGAGAAAAGGTCGACGTCATCAACCGACAGTTGGAAAGATTGACCGACGCCATGCTGGCTGCGGCCGGCGAAGGGACCCCGCTGACCTTTGCCCGTCGTGCCCGGCAGCTTGAGGTCGACCTCGAGGCCGCTCAGAAAGCGTTGACCGAGGCCGAACGTGATCTGGCCAGCATGGCCAGGCAGGATCTCACTGGGGCAGATGAAGCTTGGGGTAGGCTCGCCGCCGGCGTCGACGCTCAGGAAGTGGAGGCAAGGCTCCAGGCGAGGCAGTTGGTGGCTGACACATTCGAGCGGATCATCGTTTATCACCGAGGCGTTCGGCCCAACGAGGACGATCCGGATCCCATTCTGGATATCGTGCTGGTCGCGCGGGGCGGGACCGCGCGACTCCTTCGTGTAGATCGAACGGGCCGCTGGATCAGCGCCGAGTCCCTCGAGAGCGAGGAGCAGCTCGCTTCGGGATAGGCTCGGCAATCACAGAAGGCTCGATTGGCTTGCTCAGAATGCGCAGAAAGCCTTGCCCTTTGAGAAAGTTGCGGTAGTTGTTGACCGCCACCGCCTCAGCCTCTTTCGCGACCGAGTCGCCGGCAGCGATGACCTGGCCGTCCTCGGTCACGATGGCGAGTCGCGCTGGACGTCCATCGACCGTCACGCTCAGCCCCTCATGAGATACCGCGCTGATCACTACACCGGGCACATTCCCGGTCCGTTGTGTGCCAATCATGCATGACCCCCTTGAACGCTGAGAGCGACTGCCACATCCCGAACCCAAATCGGTGTGGATCCCAAAACGAAAGTCTCGCCGCTCCAGGCCAGTAGAAGCGCCTGACCAAATACCTCTCCTATCGCCTCGGCTGCATCCGGCGGGACCATATTGCCGATCCGCTCTCGCCAAGCCTGATCGTTCTCACCGTCCATCTTGAAGTGACCCATGAGCTGCCGACGCTCGAAGTCGTCGTCGGGGTCGTAGTACGACTGGAGTGCGGCCAGCTCGAGAGTGGTAAAGGGTCGATGCCATGTGCCGTCAAGTGCATGGATGCGGCAAATCACCTTGTCCGTCGCCTTCGGCAAGGCTGGAACATTTTCGGCACCCTGCAGAATAGGGGACGTTCCAGACTCCGCTTTCCCCAGGGAATCGACGTCGGTTGGTGGTTCATGGGTGGAACATTCCAGTGCCCGGGGATCCGCGACCGTCCAGCGCCCGTTGTCATGGCATGCGGAGCCGCTGACGGCGCCGGCTGACTGTGTCCAGTCGATGACCCCATAGTGACCAGCGGTGAGGTAGCTATCCCCTTTCTCACGTCGCAGGCCAGGACGCGGATCCGCCACGGAAAACGCCCCATTGGCATTGCCGGCAATCACGGTGCGCGAGTGCTCGCCCCACGGGGTCACATGGTATTTGCCATGCAGCAGATCTGGATCGATGCCGCCACGAGGATCCTGCACACACTGCCCCGAGCCATGGGCGCTCGTGACTGCGCCGGCCGGGCCGGCCCATGGCACGATGCGGTACTCGTTGCTGTGCTTGGCTGGTCCCGCGTGTCGCGGATCGGCTACGCTGAATGTCCCCTGCCCTGGCGACTTCACGCCGATCACCGCTCCGGCCGTGTCGCTCATATGCATCACTCCAAACTGTTGATACTGGGCGGCGCCGGCGGGTGGCCTTGGGTCAGCGATCGAGAAACTGCCATTTGTGGGCCCGCCACGGCTGGTGACCGTCCCCGACGTGTCTTGCCAATTCTGAACGCCGAGGTAACCATGTCTTGCGTCGGGCATCACCAAGTAGTCTCGGAGGTGGCCATCTTCAACCGCCAGACGGTTGAGGCTTCGCCAGTCGCTGCCGGCCTCCACGAAAGCCAGCCGAACCCAGGTCTTCCACTGAAGTGAAGGGATGCGATGCATAGGGCCTGCCCGTTCGATATCGCCCGGTAGTGGCATGCGTTCCAGCACCTCTCCGACGCTGCGCAGTCGTCGCTTGACCGGTTCGTAGACAAAAGGCGGCACCTTCGCTGCGTGCCTGGCCACAAGTAGAAAGCGTCGCCGGCTTTGAGGCAAGCCACCCAGTTCACCGCAGTCGTGGGTCGTCTCGGCTACCTCATAGCCGTAACTTCGCAGCAGTTGAACGATCTGATCGAGCAGGTGCCTGCCACGTGTGGCGATCAGGGGCACGTTCTCGAAAAGGATCAATTCGACTGGGTCGTCCTTGTAGGCTTCGAGAGTCAGCCAGATCCCGCGCAATGTGAGTTCATTGAGAGCCTGGTACTTCGCGGTCATGCTCTTGCTGTTGGGCATCAAGCCGCTGAAACCCTTGCAAGGTGCCGACAGAAATAGGATGTGCGGATGCTCCCAGCCAAATGCCCGATGTATGTCCGCCGTCGTAGCCTCACGCCATTCAGATGGAGGTTCGCGTCCATGGAACGCTTCATACTGGCGGCTATCGGCCAGGTCCATCAGGGTGCCCTTTACGCCGGACTCGCGTTCGAAGTCAGCAATACCAGCCGGGTCGTTGTCGATGCCACCAACGCAGCGCATCTTGCCGATCATGACGCCGATGGATGGCTTGGACTTGTTGAAGCCCTTGGCACCGCCACCGGCGCCGCAGAACAGGTGTCCATGTCGGATTTCGCGGGTGATGGTCATGCTGCACCACCTTTCCCGACCAGGCTGGCAATTGAGGCTTCCCCCTTCTGTGAATCTTCGATCAACCTCTTGATCATCGACTCATGCTCTTCCTTGGACCTGATGACAGGATTGTTCAACGCAAAGGCTTGGCGCGCTGCATCCAGACGATGCAGGATCGGTGGCAGGTCTGTTTTGATGACTTCAAACAGAGAGCGCAATCCTTCCTCGTGAGGCTCCAGATAGTGCCGTCCCATGTGTTTATAGAACACGTCAAGAAATGCCATGAATCCATATCCAGCCAGTGCATCAAGCGCACGGATCTCTGGCTCATTCAATTTGAGCGTGACGGCTAAATCCAGTCGCGGGTTCTGTGTAAGACGACTCATGCAGGCCTCGCCGATTTCTTGTTGACTTGACTGCTCAACGGAATCACCTTCCCCGTGCGGGTATAGAGCGCCGGCACCGCGTCGCCAAAGTGAACGATGTTGGTGAATCCGGCCGGTTCCCGCGAGTGGTAAGCCTCTGCCCAGATCCCTTCGAAGGGAACCATGCAGCCGACCATGTCCGAGTACCAGAGCATCGAGTCACGGCACAAGCCGATGACTAGAACGCGTCGTGGCTGCGATGCCTGTCCTTCAGGCCAAGCCACAAGATCCGGAAAGTGCTGCCGGGTGAGTTCCGGAGCTTTGGATAAATCAAGTGCGCAGCTCATACCCGGGCCTGCCTTTCTGCTGTCTCCGCGCGAGCAGCGTGCTCGAGGTCGCGGTAGGTGTTGATGAACATTTCGCGCCAGGTCGCCCAGTTGCGGCGAACACGGTGCAGGGCTGTCAGATCGGTCGACCAAGGGGTAACCTCCTGACCTTTTGTATCGAGCGACGGCCAGATGCTCGAGCGACCGGGTTCGTATTCGATGAGGTCACGTCGCTCTGTGGCCAAAGCAATAAGGTCGATGTGGTGAAGCGTCGCGCGGTATTTCGCGAACGTTTCGACCAACCCATAACGCTCGCGAACCGCTTTCATGTGCCGGTTTTCAAACTCTCGCCATACATCGCCCAGCACCGCTTTGGCCGGGCTGCTCGCATCGCCCACGTAAGCTTCGTGGCCGTCGTGCATGAGTGCGGCAGCCTGGACGATGGCCGGTAGTCCCTGCTGCTGCGCGATATGGGCGCACAGCAAGCTGTGTTCGGCCACGCTGTAGGGCCGCAGGGCATGACCGGTAAACCGATTGATCTGTGCCAGGGCGCTGGCAATGTCGTCCAGCACGTACAGATTCGTGGTGTCGAGTGCCAGGTCGAACTCGTGCCCCTGGCTTGTGAGGATCCAAGTCATGCGTCGCCCCCTTGCATGTGCTCGAGCTCGGTGTAATTGATCGCCAGCTCAACGGGATCGGAGTTGCTCGAACCGTCCTTCCACGACACGATCCAGGCCGAGGCATCTTTTGCCCGCTCGATGCGCCCCACTTCCCGACGTGTGAAATGCACTCGCCCATCCACTGATTGGTCCGACTTGATCATCACGTGCTCGCCCACTTTGAAGTCGTTGGGCGATACGGCCTCAGCCTCACGCAAAGCGGCAGCAATGCCTGCCGCGGCTTCGGCCTGGGTGGTCTTGGCAGGCTTCCTGGCGGCGGCTGTCTGGGCCGGCAGGGCCGACTCTTTAGCCTGCGCCGTCATTTCAGCCTTAACCGCCTTCTGGGCCTTAGTCACGATGTTCTGGCGCCCCATATCGGCCGCGATCGCATTGATCCGGTTCTGTGTGGTCGGTACCGAGCCGCGGCCGGGCCAGTCCTTCACCATGACCAGCAACATCACAAGAGCCAGGATGTCGTCTCGACCGCTCCACGTGCGCACCGCATCACGGATCCCGTCCGTCTTGGCGACCTCACCCACCTCCAGAAGTCGGGCAACCAAGTCACGCTGCTCTGCTGTCATATCCTGGGTGAGGATCAGCGCGATTTCACGCATGGTGCAGGTATCGCTCTCAACCTCGATGTTGTCCCGCATCTCGACCCAGAGCGCCTCGATGGCGCGCGGCCGCCAGGTACGTTCATACAGCTCGGCGAGCTTCGCTTTGCTGGGCACCTCGGCCTCGGCCTGGACTGCCTGAGCGGCCCTCTTGTCGATCGCCACCAGCATTTGTCCAACAGTGCTCGCCGGCATGATCTCCAGCGCCCGCGACGTCGACGTCACCAGAACCATCGGCGTGAAATCTTGCCCATGAAGGGCCTCGCGCAGTGACTGTTCCCGGCCGTTGATTTTGCGGACCTCGTCCAGGTCGACGTAGCCGTTCATCGGACCGCCTTCCGCCGGCAGAATGGCCTTGGCGGCTTTGCCTTCCACCACCTCCAGACCGCGCTCACGTGCTTGGTCAATCAGCCTGGCCGCAGCCTGAGCAACCTCTGCCTGGGCCTGTTCATTCGGGTCGATGAAAAGCTCTGCATTGGCCCAGGGTTCTTCTTCCCGCAGTTGCAACCGATGGCTGAACTTCAGATAGTCCTGTGCTTCAGCAACCGACATGGTGCGGTTCGCATGCGTCTGGGTAAAGGCCTTGCAGGCTTCGGCCTGCAACGGCCCAGGCACGCGTGCCAGCAACTGGGCCAGGCTCACCCTGATCGACTTGGAGATGAGTGCCGAGCGGCCCTCCGGCCCCAGATCGAGCAGCTTGAGTCGAGTGCGGACATGCGATGTCGTCTTGCCGACATGTTCGGCCACACCGTCCATGGTCAATGCGGACTCGGCCATCAGCAGCTGATAACCCTCGGCCTCCTCGATCGCATGCAGGTCGCGGCGCTTGAGGTTCTCGACCAGTTGAGCGATCAGCGCTTCGCTGTCCGTCATTTTCAGCACCAGGACACGCAGAGTGCGCAGCCCTGCCATGTTGGCTGCGCGCAGCCGCTGATGACCCAGGACAACCTCGTACCCTGGCTTCTTTGCGCCTCTGCCGTGGCGGGCCATATGGTCGGAAAAACTCTCCTCGAGGCGTGCGGCAGGCAATGGCCTGGCCACGATAGGCTGCAGAACACCTTGCACCTTGATGCTGGCTGCCAGCTCGTCCAGGAATTCCGTATCGAAGTAGGTGCGCGGGTTGGTCCGGCTTTCGACAACTTCGCTAATCTGCACCAGACGCAGCTCGCCGCCCGCTGCCAGCTCGGAAACCACATCGTCTGGAAGCACCGTGAAGTCAGTCATGGGCAAGGAGATTTCGGCGTCGAAACCATCGACCTTCATGCGGTACTTCCCTGCCTTGCCTGTCCGCGTGATCGTGGCGATTGCGCCGGCCTCCAGCAGTCGCTCGCCATTTGCACGCTGAGCGTCGTCATGAATGCGCACGCGGCGCTTGATGAGGGGGTTCTTGACGACCGACATCAGTGCAACTCCTTGCTGAATGGAGTTGCCTTGTCAATGCCGCTAGAACCGGTCACGGCTTGGAGTGCCAGGATGTTCAGCCACGCAGGCACACGGCTGCCGATCTGGCCTTGCTCGGAGAGCTGGCGGCACAGTGCGATGCAGCGATTGGCCATGTCATGGGCCTGTTGCAAGCCCAGGGTGGGCTCATTGCTCAGGTACCAAGCCAGCACGTGGGACGCAATCTCCGTCCACACGCGTTGAGTGTGCTCAGGCTGTTGGTCCCACTTTGGACAAACAAGCTTTTGCTCCGGTGACATCAAGTTGAAGGCGGCTTCATACGCAACCTTCCCGAGAATCCCGGGTGGACTGATAGTCTTCGTGTTCATTGAAGGTCCTTGCGGAGTGATGCCGGCGTATCCGGCAGATGGATAAAGGTCGCTTCGCAGTCCAGTCTTTTGCTGCGAAAGCGTGGGTTGACGGCCTCGATTTCCACGCGCTGTTTGCGCATTCGTGAGGCCATAGATCGAGCGGCATGGCCGCTGGCATTGCTTGAGTCGGGGTAGTGGTGCAGGGCCTTGACGACCTGGTCGTCTGCGGCCTGGATCTCGATGCAGAGAACCGGTCGACCGGTCGTGCCGTAGCGGCATTCGCAACTAATCACGGTGCCCGTGATGCGCAGTCGAAATGCCATCGCCCTTCCCTGTCCGGTCAGTTCGGACGCCAAAGAAAGACGTCCAGGCCGATCACGAACAGCCCGATGACGACGGCCAGGCCCACACAAACGCCGGCGGCACGAAACCCGAACGCAGGCTCAGGCAACGGACTGTCCCGATATGCGACGAGGTTGTTTGTGACGATCTGCTCGTCAGTGGGAGATGTCGGCCAAAAACCTTGCCAGCGAGGCGTGTGCGCACCAGGTGCCGCAACAACCTCACTCGAGTCGATGTGACGGCCAAAGGCTTGGTCCAGCGATCGAGGGTGTGTGTAGGCCAGCAGATCCTGATGGCCGAGGGCTTGAAGTTCGCGCATGTTCATGGCAGCAACTCCAGTCCACGCAACACATGGACGTACAGAATAAGCAGCCCGGCCGTGCATGAGATGCAAGCCAGCGTTTTGATGACGTTCGGCTTGTTTGGATCCTCGGGCGGATCTGTGCGGTACTCGGCGTTGACAGCGCTTTCCGGGGCTGTGACCGGTTGAGGGTGCGACATGAGTCCTCCATCTGTGAAGATGGAGGGATTAAATCATGCTTTACTTTTATCTGTAAAGCATTCTTTACTTTCAGGCGAAGTTGTCTTGTCGATGCTTCCTGGGAGCATCTTCAAAACATGGTCCTAATAACGACTGAAGTCTCAGCCTGGCCCGGCAAGGGAAGCGCTAGCCCTCATCCCCACTACTGCTGGGCCTGTCCTGGCTGGGAAACAGGTAGATCTTTGCGCTAGCCGATTGATCGTTTCTTATCTAAGACCTTCCGCTCCCATTGCTGTACTAGAGCATCGAGGTTCTCATCTATGAACTCGATCGCCTCCTCGGGGAGCGCGGAGATCCGCTGATGGTTGACCCTACGGAATGGCCAGTTTCCTGAGTTTCCTGTGGCTTGATTGGCACTCTCAGCTTGGAGATGCCGGTCCGTGTGCGGAGCGCCTTTTCCAGTTGCAAGCCAGACGGAGCTGACGCCTAAGTAGACAGCGGCAAAGGCACTGTTCTCTGCTGTAAGTGCCTTGGTCTTTCCGGAAATCACTTGATAAACAGCTTGCACGCTAACGCCCAGCTCAGTTGCTAGGCTTTTTGCATCCTTGCCCGCGAGTTTTAGGGCTTGATCAAGGCGTTCACCGTATGTCATTGACGAAAGCATACTTTCATACGCTGTAAGCATGGTTGGCATTGATTAAAGAATGCTTTAAACTGCAGCGATGTTGAAAACGACTGCAATCAAGTTGCTCGGCGGTAGTCGCCGAGTCGCCGCTCAAAAGCTGGGAGTTACGCCCCAGGCAATCAGTGGCTGGCCTGATCCGCTTCCACCGCGAATCGAAGACAGGGTTGTCGCGGCCGTTGCACGTGAGCACCTGCCGTCTCATTTTTGGAGTGATCCACCTCCATCGTCTCCAAACCATGGGTCAACTTTTTCTGTTTGCGATCCTGTTAGCGGAACAGCCAATGCGTAGCTCGCGCCATCGCAAAAAGCACCTTGCTCGAGTTCTTTTCAATGCCAGTTCAAGCTTGATATCACTCGGAAATTGCGGCCACGCCGATTGTTTTTCTTGCTTCATTGAGTTTGTAGGTGACTGAATGAGCGCCAGTATTTCCGTTCCACCCGGCCTCGCCTATGGCGTAGACGAGGTCATTCCCGCCGTGTTGCCGAGCACCGACGTCAAGTCAGCGGCCTACCAAGTCGCTCACAGCTACCCCGGTGGCCTCAAGTCTCTGGCTCATGCCATGGACATGCCGCTGAGCTCGCTCGAGAAAAAGATCAGTCCGTCCAACGAGACCCACAACCTTTCTCCTGCTGAGCAACTGCTGTTGCAGCATCTCACCGGCAAGGTCACCGTGCTCCAGGCCATGGCCCACTCGCTGGGTTATGTGGTCGTCAAGGCTACCCCCGACCAATCGGGTGGCGATGTGTTTGAGGCATTTGCGATCCAACAGCAGTCGCAGAGCGACTTCATGCGTTCGATCGCGGACCCGCTTGCCACCAGCGGACTGGATGGGTTCACGACGGGCAACGAGATCCGCCGTATCGATTACTGCGCACAAGAACTGATCACAGCCACGTTCAATCTGGTCGGGGTGATGTTCTCGCGCAAGCGACCTACCCCGTCGGCCAACTGAGATGCAAGTCAATATCCAGTTGCAGGGCTTGGAAAAGGTCCAAAAGCTGATGGACAAGCTCAGCGGTCCAGCGACGCGCCAAGCCATGGCCAAGGCGATCAACGACACCGGGTTCCAGATCCGGCGGACGATGCAAAACGAGATGCGCAGCGTCTTCGACAGACCGACAACCTACATCACGAGTAGTCCGCGCGTCCAAATGGCGACGCCGGAAAAGCTCACTGCAACCGTTCTTCCGACCTACGCGGGCGGCAAGGGCATCGATCCTCAAAAGATCCTCGATGCGCAGGCACACGGTGGGCGCCGAAACGACAAACGCAGCGAAGTGTCGCTACGCAAGGCGGGCATTCTGCCGTCGGGATATCAAACGGTGATCCCCGCGACACCGTACCCCGGAAGCGACGACGGCCGCGGCAATATCCGCGGCCCATTTCTTGTTCAGTTGCTCAGCTACTTCCAGGCCTTTGGTGAGCAGGGGTACCGCGCGAACATGTCCAGCCGGACCCAAGCCAAGTTGCACAAGGGCAACGACAAGGTCGCCGGTCGTCGTTACTTCGTCGCTTATGGCCGGCTGAGGGGTGGGCGTAGCGGCCACTTGCCGCCCGGCATATGGGCGGCCCAAGGTACGGGTGGCGTCGACGTGCGCCCAGTCCTTTTGTTCGTTCGCCGGGCCAGCTATCGCCCATTGCTGCGCATGGACACAGTAGCTCGCAAAGCCAATGCGAACGAATACCTCGCACGCCGCATGCGCAAACACATCCGTGACGCCGTGGGCGTCTGATCGCACAACGACAAGGACATCTCAAACGTGCAGGAAAACTATCACACCGTCGTCGACCAGATGGAAGCGTTCGGCATCAAATTTCGCAAAACGGATCTTCCACTTAAAACGGATCAGGCGAAGCGAAAGACGTGCGGCCTTGGTGGCAAATGGTGGTACCGCGTCTACGAGTTCAAGCCGAAGAACAGCAACAGGACCTTTGTGGTCGGCAGCTTCGGCAGCTACAAGACTGGGGACTGGCAGAAGGTCGACGTGAACTGGGAAGGTTTGAGCGACGAACAACGTGAACAGGCCGCTCAACAACAGGCAGATGTCGAGGCCGCGGCCGAGCAGCAGCGCAAGATGATCGCGCACCAAGCCGCCCTGTCTGCGGTCGAGGTCTGGCGGCGTGGCCGGCCTGAGGGGCAGTCTCCTTACCTCGAGGCGAAAGGCTTGGTGGGCGAGTCGTGCCGTTACGTGCTCGAGGACGTGTGGATGATCGTCGACGAAGACGCGGACGTATTCGAGTACTCGGCATCAGGAACACCAGCTCGTCCCAAAGAGCGTCGTGTCCAGTTGCCTGTTGGCACGCTGCTGCTACCGATGATTCGTTACGACCTGGCTCGAGAGCAAGCCCTGCAGGCCGTTCAACACGTGTTGCCCAACGGACGCAAGATTTTCACCAAGGGCTTCCACAAGCCAGGCTGTGCTCTTCGGCTGGGTGAGATTGGAGAGGATCCGTGGCTGATCATGATGTGCGAAGGCTACGCCACTGGATTGAGTGTGCGCCTGGCCATCGACTGCCGCTTTCCGGTTTTCGTGGCCTTCGATGCCGGCAACCTCATGCCGGTAGCCCAATTGTTGGCCGACAAGTATCCAGATGCGCACATCCTGGTTTGCGCGGATGACGATTGGACAACCCGTGATCAGCTGACTGGCAAGCTCAACAACCCGGGCAAGACAAAAGCCAAGGCTGTGAGCCGTGCCGTGCCCAATACCTCCTGGATCTGGCCGGTTTTCGAGAACGTGATCCGCCACCCAAAGGATACGGATTTCGATGACCTACGCCGACGCGAAGGTCTCGACATTGCCAGGGCCCAGATCGGCGGGGTGGTGAAGCATCTGGAGCGGCGATATGGTCGATAAGCCGGTCACAGACGACCGTTGGTCGACCACTGACGCTGGCGTGCAGCCAGCGTCCACCTCGACTCACGGCGCGGAGGCGCCGCATGATGGACCCGACGCATGCTGCGACGCTGTAGACGGCGCTGGAGCCAACGGATCCCAAGCCACCACCGATGGCGCGAATGCGCCATCGCACGTCACCCTCGGCGCGGACGCGCCGCTGGATGAAGCTCTGTCTTCGAACGTGGCTGACTTTGGCGCAGCGCTCAGGCAGCGTCACGCTGCTGATTTATCTTCATCTTCTGCAGCCGCTCCCCTCTCCCCCGAAAAGGCGCCAGCGCCCTCAGGTAGGAGGGGGGGTAAGGCCGACGCAAAGAAAAAGGGCGATGGCGGGGGCGGAAAGCCGCCTCCTAAGCAACCGGACTGGGGCAAGTACAACTACCTGGTCAAGAATTTCTCGTTGATCTACGGCACAGATACGGTCTGGGACGATGAGCACCGCCTCACCATGAAGATCTCGGCTATGGCCCACGCGCACGGCGGCGACATGGTGAAGATGTGGAAGGCGTCCGAACAGCGCAGGACGGTTTTACTCACAAACATCGTCTTCGATCCGACAGCAACCTGTGATGCGGACACCTGCATCAACCTTTTCGATGGCATGGCGCACGAGCCCGAGCCCTGCCTGGACGAAGAGATCCAGGTGATGCTGGATCTGCTGCGCCACCTTTGCAGTGACTGCGATAGCGGCGCCACAAAAATCGATGATGTCATGCACTGGGTGCTGTGCTGGCTGGCTCTGCCGCTTCAGAGGCCCGGCACAAAACAGCAGACCGCCCTCGTCTTTCACGGGGCCCAGGGCACTGGTAAAAATCTTTTCTTCGATTGCATCAAGCGCATCTACGGCAAATACGGCGCGATGATTGGTCAGACCGAGCTCGAGGACAAATACAACGCTTGGCTCAGCGCAAAAATGATGCTCGTCGCCGATGAGGTGACCACCAGGCAAGAGCTGTATCACAACAAAAATAAGCTCAAGTGGCTGATCACCCAGACCGACCCAGTCCCGATCCGCGCCATGCACGCTGACACACGGTGGGAGACCAACTATTCGAACCTAGTCTTCCTATCGAACGAGTCGAAGCCATTGGTTCTGGAGCCCGGTGATCGACGAATGCTGGTGGTTTATACGCCCGTCCCGGCCGTCGAGTCGCTGTATCGGCGTGTAGCCGATTTCCTGGCCGATGGAGGAGAGGCCAAGTTCTATGACTACCTGCTGCGGTACGACATCGGCGACTTTCACCCCCACGTCAAGCCCTTGATGACCGAGGCCAAGAAAGACTTGATCGTCCTGAGCATGCAGGCGCATGAGCGATTTCTGCACGAATGGTTTGAGGGATTTCTGCCTCTCCCCCTGCGGGTGTGCTCTGCTGAGCAACTCTACAAAGCATTCATGCGTTGGGCTGACATGGCTGGAGAACGCTACCGCCCGAATCGTGAAGCGTTCACACGGGAGGCGCGGCGCTATGTTGTTGAAAGGGTGGACCTTGATGCGAACGGCAAACGGTGCCAGCCGAAGCTGTCATACAAGGTCATCAACGTCCGAAGCCCCGAAACTTCCAATGGTCGAAAGGCCATGCGTTGCTGGATTCCAGATGGATGCGGCATTCCTGAAGATGGTCAATCTGAAGGTGATTGGGCCGCCGCTGGCATCGATGCATTCACCACATCGCTCAATAAGTTCTATTATTCGGACCGAGCACCTGGCATGAGCGGTGGACAAGAGGACGGTAATGACTGAGCCTCGCCATCCCTTGACAGAAGAAAACCCAGGTTTTATGCGGGTTCCAGCGTCATTTCCTCGTTTACGCCCTGTCGTTACGCGCGTTACGAGTTGCGTTACGCCGCTAGGCCCCGTCGTTACGTGTGTTACGCGTGTTACGCGACATTTGTCACACATGTGTGTGCGTGCACATGTGTGCAGACGCGTACGTACCTGCGTGTATGCACACGAGGCAAAACCGCGTAACACGCGTAACACGCGTAACCATGCGGGTTTGCGGCGTAACGCACTGCGTATCACACGTAACCATGCGGCCTGCGAGCGCATTTCACCTGCCTGCGCCTTATTCCATGCGGGTTCCCGTTCCCTCACACGTTTCTTTTTTCAAAAAGAAGTTGGAATAGGGTTAAAGCTGTTTGTCTTGGCAGCGATCAATGCGATTCCAGGCCCTGCAGCGCATTTCTGTTCGTCACTGCGCCCTACCCCTTGCCAACCCTGCCTTGACCTGCCTGCGGCCCGCCCTGGACCGCGCGCGCCCCGATGCCGTGTCGGTCTCTCGCGGCTGGCCGCTGCCCCTCTGCCTCCGTCGCCCTCGATGCACCGAGGCGGTGCACTCCAGCCAAGTTCGGCGGGTCCTCCCGGACCAATGTCGATTGCGGGTAATTCGAACCCCGCCGAATCTCTAGTTCTCACAAGTTGTATGAGGTAAGTAAGCATGAGGATCGTTGGTCAGACTGACATCAGCGCTATATTTGGAGTAGCACCCAAGACGATCACGGAGTGGCAAAGCCAGGGCATGCCCGTGGCAGTCCAGGGTGGCCCGGGGATCCCGAGCGAATACGAATCCGACGACTGCATTCGGTGGCTGGTCTCACGTGAGGTGTCCAAAATCCAAGGCGAGTCGCCCAAGGATCGGCTTGACCGGCTCAAGGGCGATCAGATCGAGTTCGAGATGGCCAAGGAACGGCGCCAATACATCCCGGCCGACGAAATCGCACCGGTGTGGGAGGGGGCTGTTCTGCAAGCCCGCGAGTTTTTGGTTGGCGAACCCGGCCGCGTCGCGAACCTGTGTGTGGGACGGGACCGTGCACAGATTGCCGAGCTGCTCACCGCCACGTTTGACGGCTTCCTGGCCCGCTTGGCCCAGTCGGTCTCGATCGACGACGAGTCGAGCGATGCAGACGATGAGGGTGAGGAGGAACTCGAATGAGCGTGCCGCATGTACCCGCTGCCAGCTCGCACGCTCATTGGGCTCGCATGGCATTGCGCGGCATGTTCCGTCGCACCTGGTCCAAGCTCAAGCCGCCGCCGCGCCTCAATTGCGCCCAGTGGGCCGCCAAGAATCGATGGCTGAGCGAGGAGGAAAGTGCCATTCCTGGCAAGTTCAAATGGGCGGTCTCACCGGCCCTTGAAGACATTGCCATCGCCTGCAGCAGACCGGGCGTGCGCAAGGTCGTAGTTCAGAAGTCTGCACAGGTCGGTTACACCGCCGGCATCGTTTGCAATGTCATCGGCTACAACGTGCATTACCGGCCCAGCGTTATCGTGGCGCTCTTTCCTCGCACCCAGTCAGCCAAGGATTTCTCAACCGAAAAGCTTGAACCGACTATCCGTGCAACGGCAGTATTGGCCAGCCGCATCGAGCTGCGCAGCCGCGCCCTCGGCAACTCGACGCTGCGCAAGAAATTTCCGGGCGGCCTGCTCAAGCTGGTGGGGTCCAACAGCCCGGCCGACGTGAAGTCGACAAGCGCCCGCATCGGTATTGCCGAGGAGCCCGACGACGTGTCGAACGACGTGCGGGGCCAGGGCAACAGCTTGCGTCTGCTGCAGGAACGTCTCAAGACCTACGGCGACAGTCTATTTCTGCTCGGTGGTACACCCACGGCCAAGGGGGCCAGTGCCATCGAAGCCGAGATGCAGACCACCGACAAGCAGTACTTCTACGCGCCTTGCCATGGCTGCGGCGAAGCGCACATCGTCGGTTGGCAGCATGTGACCATCCCACAGGACACCGAGCAACCGCCTCGCGAGGTCTACAACCACCACTGGTGGGAACGCGCGTACTACACCTGCCCCCACTGCGGCGAGACCTGGAGCGACGACCAGCGCATTGCCAACATTCGTCGCGCGAAGGCCGCCGGCTTTGGCTGGCTGGCCACGGCGAAAAGTGAGAACCCTGGTTTCTACCTCAACGAGCTGCTGAGCACATTCGACGGATCTCGCGTGCCAGTCCTTGCAGAAAAGTACCTGGTTGCAAAGGACAAGATGGATAAGGGCGATCCGTCAGACATGATCGCCTTCCGCAACTCCACCGAGGGGCTGCCTTGGGAGTACAAGGGCGAGCTGCCAGAGGAGGATGAGCTGCGCAACCGAGCCGAGCCTTACGCCGAGTGGTCCTGCCCAGCTCGTGCATTGGAGCCCGTGATGATGGTCGACGTCCAGCACGATCGCGTAGCGGTCACGGTCTGGGTGTTCGGCCGCGGTGAGGAGATGTGGCTTGCACATTGGGGGGAGTACTACGGCAAAACCGTAGTGGCCCACCAGGGTGCTTGGCTTGAGCTCGAGGCGCTGCTCGATCGACGCGTCCGCAATTCCCTGGGTGTCGGTCTGCGCATGAGAGCCATCGCAATCGACTCCGGTGACGGACAGACCAGTGAGGCGGTCTACTCGTTTGTACGGAAGCATCACAAGGTCGAGCGACCGGTGTACGCCGTGAAGGGTGCATCGGACGATGTCGGCAAAGTCGAGATCTGGCAGCCACCCAAAGCCATCGACCCGAATGGGCGATCAACTAAAGCCAGTCGGATGGGCATCGTGGTGCACATGGTGGGCACGGCAAAAGCCAAAGATTTGATCCTGGGATGGTCCGAGGATGCAGGTCGCGTCCGGCTATCGGGCGATGGCCCAGGCCACATGCATTGGTACGAAGGTGTGCGAGACGACTTTTTCGAACAACTGCTGGGGGAGATCAAGATTCCCAGTCGTACCAACACACGCCTCCGCGTCTGGAAGGAACGACGTGATCGAAACCATGAAGCTCTGGACTGCACGGTCTACGCTGTGTGGTGCTACCGGCAACTGCGCCTCCATTTGCGCAAACCGGCCCAGTGGGATCTGGCGGATTTCAGGATGCGTCAATCGCCGCTCATGGAGGTCGACGGCGATCTGATCGCGTTGCCCGACCCGGCATCGCATGAACTGGAAACGTCACCAGTTGAACGCACCACACCTACTACCCCCTCTCCCTTCGAAACGCTTCCGCTGACACCAGCAGCACCTGCAGCACCGCCTGCACCCAACTTGCGCCGCCCCCCTGCCCCTGCCCCTGCTCCGGCCCGATCTGGCCGGTCGTTTGCCAGCCGCGAATGGTCTTTCCGCAGATGAAACACGTGAACAAAAATCTAACCCCCGGCCAGGCCGACGACATGGCCGTCCAGCTCGAGCAAGAGATCGTCGAGATCCTGCTGCAGGAAGGTGGCATGCATGAGCGTGACGCTGCCCTGCAGGCTACGGTTTTGGTCAAGGGACTGCGGGAACGCCTTGGCGGGCAGCGTCTAGGTACACGAGGGCTCTACATCCCTGCTCCCGACAAGAGCTCGCGAGATGAGGCAATCCGGCAGGAATGGAACGGCAAGAATCGTCGCGAGCTCATGCGCAAATACAACGTGCGGCGATCTCGCTTCTACGAAATCATCAAGGGCAAGCCCAACCAGGTGGTGGTGGCCCTCTCGCATTTGTGTCCGGTTTCTTCCCATGAAACCGGACAAGAAAAGCAATAGCTTCGGGGAATTTCCTCGGAGCACACCATGCCAGCCATCACTCAAGACGACATCGACAACCTCGACAAAGCCATCGCCAGCGGAGAGCTCACCGTCACCACGCGCAACGGCACGGTGACCTACCGCTCGATCAGCGAACTCAAGGATGCTCGCACTCACTTGCTTCAGGTTCTGAATCCCCAGCGCGGCCGCACCTTCGGCGGCGTGTCCGTCAGCTTGGCACGTTTTGATCGCTAAGGGGCTCGCATGAACCTCTTTGACCGCGCTGTTGCTTGGGCAGATCCGATCATCGGCCTGCGCCGGGCCCAGGCTCGCAAGGCTCTCGCCTACTACGAAGCGACCCAGCCAGGTCGCATGCGCAAAAATCGTGTTGGCAACCCCAGTCCGAATCAGTTGACGAGCATGAGCGGCAAACAACTGCGCGACCATGCCCGTTACCTAGAGCGCAATCACGATCTCACCCGCGGTGCATTGCGCACCATGGTGAACAACATCGTGGGGCCGAATGGCATCGGGATCGAGCCCCAACCGAAACGCATGGACGGCAGCATTCATGAGGAATACGCGGCCGGTTTACGGGAGATCACACGCCAGTGGCGTAGACGCCCCGAGGTGACCCACAAAATGCATGCGGCCCAGATGGAACGCATGATTTGCTATTCGTGGATCCGCGATGGCGAGTGCTTCGAACAGAAGGTCATCGGTCAGGCGCCCGGCTTGCTTCACGGCTCAGCGCTTCCATTCTCACTCGAGGTTTTGGAAGCGGACTTCGTCCCACTGGACTACACCGACACCAGCCGGAGCATTCGCCAAGGCATCCAGGTCAACGCCTGGGGCCGTCCCATCAACTACGTGGTCTACAAGGGAGATCCACGTGAAGGCATGACCTGGCTATCTCCCGGCGATCTGAAGTTCGTTCCTGCTGGCAACGTCATCCACGTCAGCACCCTCGATCGACTGCACCAGGATCGCGGTGTCTCCGAGTTTGCAAGCGTTTTGACCCGCATCGAGGACCTGAAAGACTACGAGGAGTCGGAGCGCATCGCAGCCAAAGTCGCGGCCTCATTGACCGCGTATGTAAGGCGTGCGGCTCCAAGCGAAGCCGGCTACACAGGCCCCATGGAGGATCCGAAAACAGGCGAGGCACTGGCCCGCGAACTGTTCATGGAACCAGGGATGATTCTTGAAGGGCTGGCACCAGGTGAGGATATTGGCCTGATCGACAGCAACAGGCCCAATCCCAACCTGGTGAGCTGGCGGGCAGGTCAATTGCGGGCCTATGCCGCGGGCCTTGGTGCCAGCTATTCAAGCATCAGCAGAGATTACAACGGCACATACAGTGCGCTTCGGCAAGAACTGGTCGAGCAGTGGGTGCACTACGCAGTCTTGACGGATGACTTCATCGGGATGCACAGCCAGCCGGTGCACTCCACGATCGTCCAGGTCTCCCACCTGTCGGGCTTGCTGCCTATTCCGAAAGATGTGAAGCCAGGAACTGAGGACGAGTGTCTGTTCATCGGGCAGTCCATGCCCTGGATTGACCCGCTGAAAGAGGCGCAGGCTTGGTTGTCCCTGGTGCAGGCAGGCTTTGCGAGTGAGGTAGAGGTCATCCGCAGGCGCGGGGGGAATCCACGGGATGTGTTGGATCAGGTATCGGAATTCCGAAACGA
This sequence comes from Comamonas sp. BIGb0124, assembly GCF_003752175.1. Lineage (GTDB taxonomy): Bacteria > Pseudomonadota > Gammaproteobacteria > Burkholderiales > Burkholderiaceae_C > Comamonas_F. The sequence goes on from NZ_RJVF01000008.1 coordinate 1,021,183, forward strand.
AACCGCGAAGCGGGCCTTAATGTTCAACAGCAACGCGGCGACCAAAACCGCCGGATTATCACCAACGGATCCTCCCGCTGTTGCCGAAGAGTAATGGCGAGTGCAAGATCGAACAGAATGGCGTTTTCATCACATGGAGGGACCATGAATAGATTGATCATCGTCGGCCTGTCAGCGCTATTGGCTTCGTGTGCTCAACCGCCTAGATCCGCGTATACCCCAGAGGTCTACCAAATCAGCGCACCCTTTGATGCTGAAGCTACTCGCTCGCAGCTCGAGACGGGGACTGCGACGGTTTCGGGAACAGCATTCCTTCGTCAAAATGGCGGCGGCGTTGTGACTTGCGCTGGATCGCCGGTGCATCTGTTTCCGGCAACACCCTATGCGAAAGAGCGAATCGAGAAAACGTACATCGGTGGTCCATCGATCTCCACCCCTCGCTACGTGCAGAGCTTCGGGAACTCGAATGACTACACGGTTTATCCAGACCCCCCTGAGTTCGCTAGATTGAAGAAGTCCACGCTTTGCGATGCTCAAGGAAATTTTGAATTCAAGAACTTAAAACCTGGCTTGTACTACCTCGCGACCAAAGTGGAATGGCACGTAACGACTGTGCAGGGTGGCGAACTGCTGGCCTTGGTCGACGTTCAAAGCAACGACCAACCACGGTTGATCTTGACGCGTCCCTAGTCACCTCGCTCAGTTGGAAATCGGATGTAGCACCAGTGCCTGCCCACAGTAGAAAACAAATGGGCTGACTGCCCGCTCACCGTCTCCACGAAAAAATCGTCCGGTTTCTTCCCATGAAACCGGACGCTTTTTTTTGGAGACTGCCTGCACTCAACAACTCCGAGGCAGGCCATGAGCTGGTTCCGAATCAACAGAAAAGCACCTATGGCCGCAGCCGCTGCCGGTGTGATCGCGGCCGCCACCATCCATATTTATGGCGATATCGGAGAGAGCTGGTGGGATGAGACGGTATCGGCCCGTGGATTCGTTGCCGAGCTCAACGAATTGGATGTCACCGAGATCGATGTTCGGATCAACAGTCTGGGCGGTTCGGTGCCGGACGGCTTGGCCATCTACAACGCGATGCGCCGGCACAAAGCCAACATCACGGTGCACGTGGATGGCATCGCTTACTCGATCGCCAGCCTGATCGCGATGGGCGGCGACAAGGTTCGCATGGCCAGCAACGCGCTGATGATGATCCATGCACCCTGGACTGTGGCCGCAGGCAACAGCGCAGAACTGCGCGAGATGGCCGACCAACTGGACACCTGGGCGACTGCCATGTCGACCAGCTACGCCAAACGCACAGGCGATCAGCCTGCTGCGCTTGCCTTGCTGACAGACGGCAAGGATCACTTCTTCACTGCAACCGAAGCACTCGAGCTGCGCCTCATCGATGAAATCGGTGACGAAGTCGCACCGATCGAGGCGTCTGTTCGCGGCCTCGACCTATCCCGTTTTCGCTCGCTGCCGGCCGCGCTGGCTCAGAGCAATCCCCCTGCCGCACCCGCGGCGCAACCTCAAGGAAGTCAGATGACGACTAAAACGAATCCCCCCGCGGCCGGCGCTCAACCCGGCGCGACTGCAGCACCTGGCCAGCCGGCTCCTGCAGCTGGTGGCGGCACAGCCCCCGACGCTGCCGCCCAGACGGCTATTTTTGCCGCCGACCGCCAACGTCGCACCGACATCCGCTCTTCGTTCTCGTTCTTCGCAAGTCACGAGGGTGTGGATGCGCTTCGCCAGGCGTGCGAGGATGATCACACCGTGACCGTCGAGGCAGCGGGCGCCCGCCTGCTGGCCCATCTGGGTTCCCAGGCTGCTCCCATCGCAGGCGCACGTCGCGTGACGACCGTCGAAGATGAAGCCGACAAGCGCCGCACAGGCGTTGTCGCCTCCCTGCTCGTTCGCGCTGGGTACGGCAGCAAAGAAGATCGAGCCAATCATGGCGCCAATCCCTGGCGCGGCATGACGCTCCTGGAGCTGGCACGGGCCAGCCTGCGTTCGTCAGGCCTGAGCGAGCGCAGTATGGACAAACGTGATCTGGTCTCTGCGGCCTTTACGCACTCCACGAGCGATTTCCCTGTGCTGCTGGCCGATGTGGTGCACCGCACCCTGCAGTCCGCCTACGCCACCCAAGCCCTGACCTGGCGGCGTTTCTGCAAGGTCGGGCAGGTGAGCGACTTCCGCGAGCACAAGCGGATCCGCATCGGCTCGCTGGGCAACCTGCAGGAAAAGAACGAGCTGGGCGAGTACAAGAGCATTCCGCTGCCGGACGGCGAAACCGCCAGCGTCTCGGCCGGCACCAAGGGCTACATCATCGGCCTGAGCCGCGAAATCATCATCAACGATGACTTGGGTGCGATCACCGATCAATCCGCTGCCATGGGGCGTTCGGCAGCGCGCACGGTCGAATCCGACGTGTATGCGACGCTGGCTCTCAACAATGGACTGGGCCCCGTGCTGGCTGACGGCAAAACCCTGTTTCACGACGATCACAAGAACGTGGCTCAGGCTGCAGCAATCACGACCGAATCGGCACATGCCTACCGCGTGCTGATGTCCAAGCACAAGGACATTTCGGGGAACGACTTTCTGGACATTGCACCGGCCATCTGGCTGGGCCCGATCGGCTTGGAAGCCCAAGCCAAGTTGATCAACCAAGCGCAATACGAACCCAGCACGAACAAGAATTCGCAAACGCCCAATATCTCATTGGGTCTGTTTCGCGACATCGTGGGCACGCCCCGCCTTGCCGGCACCCGTCAGTACGTGTTCGCCGACCCTCAGACCGCCCCCGTGCTGGAGGTGTCGTTCCTGGATGGCATCGACACCCCGTTCATCGAACTCGAAACCGCATTCAACACAGACGGTGCCCGCTGGAAGGTGCGTCTCGATTACGGCGTCGATGCAGTGGACTACCGCGGCACGGCGACGAACGCCGGTCAGTAAGCGCTGATCGCCCTGCCCTCAACGAATCAGGAGAAAACTAATGGCACGCAACTTCATCCAGCCCGGCAACGTGCTGGACTATGTCAACACCTCCGGTGCACTCATCACGTCGGGTTCGGTGGTCGCCGCCGGCAACTTGCTCGGCGTGGCTCTCGTCGACATCAAGCCCACCGAAATGGGCTCGGTCCAGATCGATGGCGTATTCGAAGTGCCCAAGGTCTCCGGCCAAGCGATCGCACAAGGCGCTGCGGTGCTTTACGACGTCTCGGCCAAGGCCTTTGCTCCGGCGTCCGCCGCTGCTGCTGCCGGCGACGTATCCGGTGGCAGCGCGGTGGCATTCGACGCCGCAGCAGCGGGTGCGACCTTGGTGCGCATCAAGTTCACCGGTGTGCCAGGCGCCGTCCAGGGCGCTTGACGATGCGACCAGGCCGCTTTGCACAACTCGAGAATCGCGTTGATCGCGCGATCTCTCGGCACGTATCGAACGTCATTGCCGTTTACCAGCAGGGCAATTCGGCTCAACTGCGCGATGTGCCCGGCTTCTTCACCGAGGAACCGCAGTACCTCGAGGACGGCAGTGTTTCGACCCCTATACCGCACCTGGATCTCCTCAGGGCCGATGTGCCGGCCCTAAGCGAACGAGACCATTTCACCTTCCTGGGCAGACGGTACAAGGTTGCCGAGGTGGTTCCGGGCGGTGGCGGCCGAGTTGTGGTTCGCCTTCACAGCGGAGCCTGACATGGCCGACAACGTCCAGCAGCAGATCCTCGAGGCAGTCCAGTTGGTGCTCAAGACGGCAGATCTTGGGGTGGTCGATGTGCATCTCGACCATCCCAATCCCTTGTCACTTGTCGACCAACTGCCCGCCATTGAGGTCGAGGCTGGACCTGAGGGCGAAACCGTTTCCGGTGTCGGTGTGTCCAGCCTTGAGGAACGTGTGTTCGCAGTGCGTGTGGCGTGCCTGGTTGCACAGCTAGATGGATATGCCGCGGCAGCCCGTTCACTCGGGGCTGCAGTCGAACGTTTGCTGGCTGAGCCCACTTTCATGCCTGCCGGCAAGAAAAGCCGTTGCCGGCTCAACAGCAGCGAAATCGTTCTGACCAGCAATGCAGAGAGGCCCATGGCGGCCTACCAGCAGATCTGGAGAGTCACCTATTTCACCCGGCGCGGTGCGCCGGATATTCCTTTTTGAATGGAGAGCGTCATGGACGTTCAAATTTGGTCCGATGTCGACGTCGATGTGCAGTCCGAACTGGGCGATGCAGTCCCCATCAGTTCCATCAGCAAGGCCGTCGATGCCGTCCTGGGGCTGGATGCTGGCCACGGCTTGGCAGTGGGCGACCCTGTCCTGCTGCGCGTTCGTGGCATGCGCGAGCTGGACTACAAGGTGGCCCGGGTGAAGACGGTGGCTGGTGAAAACGTGACGCTTTCGGGTGTGGATACGGTCGATTCCAAAGCCTTCATCTCCGGCACGGTTCGCAAGATCACCTTCGGTCTGAGCGCAGAAACCTTCACCGATGTCACGCCCAGTGGCGGCACGGCTGAAGACGTCAACATTCGCACGATTCACGGCAAGAAGGACTTCAGCCGGCCGGGCAACGAGGCGCCTCTTGTGTACGAGTTCGGCTCGCTATGGGACCCGTCTGACCCTGCCATCGTCGAACTCAAGAAAGCCTCGAGATCTCGCCAGATCCGGGCGGTTCGCTTCGGCTTCTTGGATGAAACCGAAGTGCTTTTCGCTGGCTATCCGTCGCTCTCGAATGCTCCCAGCGGCTCTGCCGGCGCCGCTGTGACAACGCCAGTCCGCATCAATGTTCGGGGCGAACTCACTGCCTACGCAGGTACGGGGGTTTGAGCATGGCTCTGGTAAAGCGCTCCGACATTCAGATCCCCGACATTCCGCGTGAGGTCGAACCCGTGCCTGAGCTAGGTGGCTCGGTCATTCTGATCGGTCTATCCCTTACTGACCGCCTTGCCAATGATGCCTTGTCAAGACTGGATCAGAAGCCGGGCGATGGGGAGACAGTTGAGGATGCCCACGCACGCGCAGGTGCTGCTGGTGTTCTTCGGGTTCTGTCGAAGTGCGTCTTGGGTGAGGGAGATCAGCCTTTGATGAATCAGTCCGAGTGGAATGCCTTCGGGACCAAACATCCTTTAGTTTCGATCCGGCTTTTCAACCGGATCCAGCGACTGGATGGCGTGACGGCTCAGGGCGAAGCCGAGCTGGAAAAAAACTCATAGCCCAGCCTGACCGCCAGTTCGCATTTGCGCTGGCGGCCCGGCTGGGCTGCACCGTTGCAGAGTTGGGTGAAAGACTTTCCTATCGTGAATTTGCCGAATGGAAGCTGGTTTTTTCTCATGAGCAGATGCATCCGGCTAACGATATACGCCGCCATTCGGAACTGTTGGCAGCGACTTACCAAGGCGCCTCTACTCGTCGCGATAAGCGGCCGTGGCAATGGTCTCAATTCTATGTACAGCCTTGGTCTAGTCCGATCCACGTGAGTTTCCCAGGCAGGCAAGAAAAGTTGAAGACGGCACGAAAGGGCGTCCCCCGCGAACACATTCTTGCCCATGTGAAACAAATGAATGCCCGCATCAGGAAATGAGGTCATAGGTGTCAAACGGTCAATCCATCGATATTTCTGTCAACGGGAAAAACAACACACGAGCCTTGTTTGTCGCCGTCAGCAAAGATATGGCGGCGATGCGCGACGACATCGGTGTTCTGGGTGGCGCTTGGGGCAAAGTCAGTCAGGTTATGGCGCTTGCCATCGGAGGAATCAGCGTCGGCGGAGTGATGGCCAAGTTTGTGCAGGAGACACGTGATGCGCAGCGAGAGCAAGGCCAGCTCTCATCAGTGTTGAGGGCGACAGGTGAAAGCGCCGGCTATTCCATCAATCAGCTGAACGACATGGCCGACGTATTGGAGGATCGAAGTATTTTCTCAGGCGGCGAGATCAACAAAGCTCAGACTGCCATGCTCGAGTTCACAGGCGTCGCTGGCACTCAATTTCCGAGAGCCATCCAAGCTGCGGCCGACATGGCTGCTCGTCGAAGCATGGACATTGCCTCTGCGGCCGAGACCATCGGGCGTGCCCTGGACGTACCCAGTCAGGGTTTGACGGCCTTGTCGAAACAGGGGTTCCGATTTTCGGAGGAGCAGAAAACCCTGATCAAGTCGCTCGAAGACACTGGGCGCATTGCTGAAGCGCAAGACATCATCCTGCGCACGCTGGAGGGTACCTATGCCGGTGCGGCTCAAGCTGCACGCGATGACTTCGGCGGCTCTCTTACAGCATTAGGCAACAAACTCAGCGGGCTGATGACCGGTGGCGACGGCAGTTTGAATGGCGCCGCTGCGGCCGTGAACACTCTCACTGATTCGCTTGGTGGTCAGGAATCCAAAGAGGCCTTTGAGCGCATGACAGGCTGGCTGGACGGGATCATCACACGCCTGGCAGAAGTCGGTGCCAGTGATGTGCGCTCCCTCATGCTGCTGTCCAAATATTCCAATGGCGTAGGTGACGCTGTTGTCAACATTGGTTTTGCAGGCGGGTTTGGCACTGATGAAGAAAAGCTCAAGGCCGCGAATGAAAAACTGCTGACTGCTCAGTCCGATCTGGTCAAGCTTGAATCTCAAGGCGAACGCGTCAACAAGATCGCACTTCAGCACGTTCAAAACACCGTCAAAGATCTTCAGCGAGCAGTGGGCTACTACTCCGAGATGGTGGACTTTGAAAAACAACGGGTCAAAGCTCAAGAAAACGTGGCCCTGGATCAGCAGAACTCGATGCTGCTGAAGAACTACCGAACGCGTGCGCCGGCAGTCACCCTCGATGCCAGCAAAGTGGGTGACTCCGAGGAACAAAAAAAGCTCCGTGAAAAGTACGCATCCGATGCGCAGAAGCTCCAGAGCGAACTGGACAAAGCGCGCAAGGCCTTCGGCGGCACCATCCCGGCAGATCTCGAATCGCAGATCCGCGCCCAATTTGGCAAGGCCGGCGTAGCGGCCAGCAAAGCTCTTTCCGAAGCCCTGGCGGGTGCCAAAGAGTCCTTCGACGGTGTGGTTCCTAAAGAGGTGGTCGACCGGGTCAATCAGGTCTACAAGACCGATGGCATCAAGGGCGCCCAGCGCGAACTGCAGAAGCTTGCGAAAGACTACAAGACAGCGGCTGATCGTGAAGACGCGATGCAGAAGCTGCTTAACGATACGGCCAATGCTCGAGTTCAGCGAGCACAGGATGCTGTCGCAGCGTACGAGGCTGAAAACAAGCAAGCCCTGGAGAATCTCGAACAGATCGGTCTGAGTGCCGAGGCGCTGCTGGCCCTGCAGAAGCGCCGCATCGATGACGCGATTGCCGTGAAGGAACAAACGGTTGCCCAGTTGCAGAAGTCAGGCGCGGACGAGCGTGAGATCGAGGCACTTCGTGAACAAATCCGCCTGCTGGGTGAACGCAAGGTCATCCTGGGAGACACATCCGCAGCCGAGGCTGCCAAGGTCGAGCTGGACAAGGTCAACGAATTCACGGTCCAGGCGGCGCGAAACATCCAAGACGAACTGGGGTCGACCTTAAAGGCCACTCTGACCAGCAACTACAAGGATATTGGCGACGCCTGGGAAGACATGATCATCGGCATGCTCGCCCAGGCCGGTGCAGCACAGCTCTCAAGCGCGCTTTTCGGCGACTACGGCACCACCAACAAGATGGGCGGTTTTGTGGGCTCTGGCCTCACTGCGCTCTCCAGCTACTTTGGCGGCGGCGCATCCACAGCCAGCACACCGGATTATGAGAGCGTGATCGGCATGCTGGCGGGCAATCGTGCCGGTGGTGGCGGTGTCGGTGCCGGCAAGCTCTACGAAGTCAATGAAACCGGCGCCCCCGAGCTGCTCACCGCCGGCGGCCGCACGTTCTTGATGATGGGTGCTGGCGACGGCTGGGTCTCTCCGGCCCAGGCTGCGGCCGGCCAGGCTGTGTCGCGTGGCTCGGGCGTACCAAACGTCAACGTGACGCTGACTGGTGCAGTAGGCCAGCCGCAGGTATCGGCGTCGATGGGCTCCGACGGCTCCCTGAACATCGGCCTGATCTTCTCTCAATTCGAAAAACAGGCCGCAGCCAACATCGCCATGGGCACCAGCCCCATTTACACGGCCACGAAGAACCGCATGAGCGAGGGGGATCGCTGATGGCCACCCTTCCTCTGGACCTGGACATCCTGCTCGACGGCTTCGGCGAGTCGTTCGATCCGTCTGTGTTGCGCACGGCCATGGAGCGTGGGGTGCCCAAGGAACGCCTGATCAATTCGCGCGTGCTCGAGCGGCTGCAGTTCTCGATCATCTTCGAATCCGAGGAGGCGGTCGCCGGTTTCAACTCATGGTACTTCGACACCATCAAACGCATCGGCTGGTTCGATATGGAGGATCCGCGCACCGGCGCGTTTCGATCGGTGCGCTTTGTCAAAGGCGATATCGGAACCCTCACGCCGATGGTCAGCGGTTTTGGCCTCAGCCGGCGGGATGTGACCGTGGAGTGCCTGCGATGAGCGAACAACTGTTTCGACGCAATCGCCAACGCGTGACCGACCTTTCGGGTGTGTTGGTGTTCCTGAAGATCGAGCATGCCAGCTTCTCCGCTCCGTTTCTGCTGGTCAATGACAGTCAAAACCATTTGAGCAACGGACTCACCTATGTCGGCTATCCGTTTGGATTCAAACTGCCCGACGACCGCAAAGGCGAGAACCCGCGCGTGCAACTGGCGATCGACAACGTTGGCCGCGACATCACGGGCGAACTCGAAGGGCTTGCCCCTGGCAGCACCGTCATGGCCACGGTGATGGTGGCCGATCGATCCGCTCCGGACTACTACCGGTGGGTCACCAGAATGCCGTTGTCGACCGTCCAGGTGACTCCAGAGCTGGTCACAGCGAACGTCGGGGTCGACTTCCTCATGCGCAGATCTGCGGTGCTGCTGCGCCACGATGAGCGTACCTCGCCGGGGATCTTTCAATGACGATTTCCCTCGAGCAACTCGGGCCGTTGATCGGCCTGCCGCACTGCGATCGCACCCACGACTGTGCCGACTTGGTGATGCAGGCGGCGGTCCATCTCTACGGCCGTGAGATCTCGCTGCCCCAGGCGCGTCCCCGTCCTCGTGGCACGGCCAGCCGCGCCGCAGCCCTCGGTAGGGCGCTGACGGATCTTGCGCGGCGTGTCGATTCACCCGCCGATGGTGACCTGGTCCTCATGACGGATCTGGGCTTCTCGCGACCCAGCCACATCGGCATGTATTTTTTCGTGGGGCACGAGCACCGCGTGCTGCACAGCAGCCAGGGTGTCGGATCGAGCAGGCTGCATCGCCTGAGCGACCTTCCGCGGTTTGGATTGACGGTCGAGGGGTACTACCGATGGAAATGACCCCACGCGAGCAGGATGCGGTAGCCATGGTCGACGGCAAGCCTGCCGATCTTTTCGACCAAGCTGGCCGACTGATCATCTCGCCCAACCTGTTGGGCGGTGAGGGCCGCATCAACGTCGAATGCGACTTGCAGCCTGGGGAAAGCCTGGCTGTCTTTCTGCGCCGGCACGTCGACGGCCTCGATCGGGGTGGCTGGCTGGTCGAGATCGATGGCTGCCGCGTGCCGCAGCCCATGTGGTCACGGACCTGGCCGCGCCACGGCACCGTGATCACCGTACGGGGGCTCGTGCACCAGGGAGCTATGCAGATCGTGGCCATGGCCGCCCTGGCTTACTTCACCATCGTCACGGGCGGCGCTGGTGCTGCACTCATGGGCGCTTATGGCGGCATCGGTGCCGCAGCCACGCTGGGTGCCGCAGGCTTGGCGGCCGTGACAGCCGGCATCAATGTTGCGCTCTACATCGGCGGCAGCCTACTGATCAACAAGGTTTTGGGCCCAAAGAAACCGACGGCCGGCGCGATCTCAGCCGAGCAAACCTACTCGCTCACCAGCACCAGCAATCGGGCCCGTCAGTACGAGCCCCTGGCTCTGCTGTTGGGCGAGGTGCAGTACGCGCCCGACTATGCCTCGCTGCCCTACACCTGGTTCGAGGGTGATGATCAGTACCTGGGCGCAATTTTTCATGCCGGTTTGAACGTCAATCGCTATGAGGGTGACATCCTCAACGGCGACACATCGCTCGCGAACTACGAGGAAGTCGAGGTCTTCGACTCTGCGTTCCCCGGCATGGCCGAGCAGGCGATTCCGCTGTACAGCAACCCGGACACTACACAGGGCGGCGAGCTGGTGAATGGCGGGGCCGGTCTGGTTCGCACGGCGTCACCCGATGCTGTGGCTCTGCAGGTCGACATCGAGGGCTCGCTTTACGACTTGACCGGCAGCGGCAAGACCAGCATCAACTCCGTGACTGTCTATGTCGACTACCGGGCCATCGGGGCCGAGGCCTGGATCCCTGGGGCTGAGGAGCGAATCTCTCATGGGTCCACCAAGCCACTGCGGCGCACGCTCAATGTCAGCATGCCGCGCGGCAACTACGAGGTGATGGTGCGGGCTGGCCTGCCCCAGTTCAACGATGGCGACGGCAAAGACGCCTGCACGCTCAACTGGACCCAGCTCAAGACCCTCCAGGCCGACGATGCCGATTACACCGGCATGCCGCGGCTGGCCCTGCGCATCCGATCGAGCGGCCAGCTCAACGGTGCGCTTGAGGAGGTGAAGATCCGAGGTGTAGCCAACCCGATGCCGGTGTGGGACGGCTCCGCCTGGCAATCGGCCACCAGTCGCGACAACGGCCTGAGCAATCCAGGCGCCGAGATTCTGATGCTCGCCCGCGGCATCTACATCGACGGACGCCTCGTGGCAGGCCTGGGCCTGGATGACGACATGATCGACATCGAGCGGATTAAGGCTTTCATGCTGCATTGCTCCGCCAATGCCTACAGCTACGACCGGCTGATCGACAGTGAGATCGGCATCGGTGAGTTGCTCGACGATATCGCGCTGGCCGGCATGGGGCAGATCACCTGGGCTGGTGGCCGTCTGGGGGTGTCCTGGGCCGCGCCCGACCAGGTGCCTGAGGGCGTGGTCAATATGGCCGTGATCAAGTCCGGGACTTTCTCGGTGAATTACTCGCTGGCCAGCTCGGCCGATGGCATCGAATACACCTACTTCGATCGCACCGTGTGGGCGAATCGCACCGTCCGTGTGACCGCACCGGGTGTATCGACCTCCATCAATCCGAGCCGTGTCACGGGCAACGGTGTAACCGAAGCGAGTCACGCGGCCCGCATGGCGCGGTATCACCTGGCGCAGTCCATCTACCAGTACAAGGACATCGGGTTCGACACGGATCTCGAGCATCTGGACTATCGCCGAATGGACATGCTCCAGCTAAGTCACGACATGACCCAGTGGGGCTACAGCGGGCGGCTGTACAGCGAAGCCGAGCTGGAGGGCGGGAACGTGGTGCTCGAGCTCGACGAACCAGTGCCGGCTGGATCCACGCCCTTCATCGGACTGCGCATTCCGGGGGAAAAACAGTACCGGGTGTTTGTCGTTGAGCCGCCGGAGGCTGAGACCACCCGCATCAGGCTCACAGCCCCCTGGCCCAGCGACGTGCCTATGCCAGGCTGGCCCTTCCAGGATGGCCGTGCCGATCCTGACAACCCTGCACACGACACGATCTGGATCTATGGCTTCACCGCTACGCCCGGGTATCGCGTCCGAGTGGTCGAAATCTCCCCCACAGACAACCTCGAAGGGGCGAGCGTCGCTGTGGTGCCTGAAGGCCCCGAGTTCTGGAACTACGTCATCAATGGTGAGTACGAACCGCCGGCCAATGAGTCGCTGCTGCCCGGCGATGTGCTGCCGGTGGCCAGCAACCTCAAAGTGACGGAACAGCAGATCGTCCAGAGCGGCACGACCTTCACCGAGCTGACGGTGTCCTTCGACATCCAGGGTAACCTGGACCATGCCGAGATCTGGGCCGCCCTCGAGGGCTTGGAGCCGGTTTGGGTCGCCACGACCTACACCCGACAGGCCAGTTGGCGTGCGGATCTCCCTGGCAATTGGCTGGTGCAGGTGCGGCCGTTCTCGCCCACACGGCCTGGGCCTGTTGCCAGCCTCTATTACGTGACCACCACGGTAGACGCGCCGCCGTGGAACTACAACGAATTCAGCGTACAGGAGATCGCGGGCGGCATGCGCCGTTATGTGTTCGCCTACACCAGCGATGACCCGCCGATCGATCTCGAGGGTGCCGAGATCCGCTATCTCGCCGGCACACACGTCACGCCCGCATGGGATGCCATGACTCCCCTGGGCGGCGATAACGGCTTCTTCACCGCCCAGTTCGACAGCGCCCTGCCTCAGGCCGGCCTGTGGACTTTCGCGCTGCGTGCTCGGAACAAGTCACGGCAGTTGTCGACGTCGATGCTGGTGTTCCAGGCGGCCCTGGGCGATAACTTCGAACAGGTGCAGACCAAGGATCCGACGCCGCCACCAGATGTTGCTGGATTGACGGCCACGGCCGGCATCACGGGCGTACTGGTCGACTTCACGGCCCCCACCTACACCCAGGGCCACGGCCATGACCGCACGGTCATCTACGCCGCCGAGGTGATCGACGGCGCGCCCGCGCCTTCTTTTGCCGATGCCCGCGTCCGCGTCGAGCCTTACGGCCCGCCAGCGGCCATGGGCAGCGACCCGGCCACCACCTGGGACATCTGGGCCAAGCACCGGACGGTCGACGGCGTGCTATCAGCCAATGCGGCCGGGCCGGTGCGTGTGACCACGGCTCAGGATCCGACCAAGCTCATCGAGGCGCTGGAAGGCGCCATTGGCCAGCAAGAGCTGACACCCGAATTCCAGGGCGAGATCGCCCAGCAGCAGGGCCGCACCGACACGCTCGAGGTGGAGGTCCGTGGCGCCCGCCGGCGCGAAGACGATGAAGGCATCCTGGCCGACGTCATCAACCAGTGGACCAGCCGCGCCGCCATCCGCGAAGTGCGGCAGGTGGTCGCTGGCATTGATGGCACCCTGCAGGCGACCTGGGCGGTCGAGATGGAGCTTGACGCCAATGGCCACCAGCTCGCCGGCGGGTTCTCGCTGATCGGTTCCTCCGGTGAGGAAGGCAGTCGGCTGGACTTCGGGATCCTGGCCAATCGTTTCTACATTGGATCGCCCATCGGCGACGGCATCGAGCCTGTAACTCCTTTCATCGTGGTGACCGTGCCGGAGGAGATCAATGGCGTCGAGGTGCCCCCAGGCGTCTACATGCGCAGCGCGGTCATCATGAACGGCTCAATCACCAGCGCGCAAATCGGCAATGCACAGATCGACAGCGCCAAGGTGCTGAGCCTGGATGCCGCGCTGCTGACTGCCGGCGAAGGCATCATCGGCGGCCGGCTGCGGTCGGCCAACTACGCCGCTGGCGAGTCGGGCTGGCTCATTCATCCCAATGGCACCGCCGAGTTTTCGGGTGTGGTGGTGCGCGGCACGGTCTACGCCACGGCCGGCACGGTCGGCGGCTGGACCATCGGCAGCACCGAGATCCGCAGCAGCAACTTCGTCGCCGGTGCCCAGGGCGTGCGACTGGGCAGTGGCGGCCAGGTCGAGATGCGCAGCGCCGACAGCCAGCGGGTGCTGGACCTGCAGGCATCTGGATCCGCGCCGGTGCTCAAGGTGCCGGGCCTGGAAGCCCGCGCCGACGGCTCGGCGACCTTCGGCGGCGCCCTGCAGGCAGCTTCAGGCACCTTCTCGGGCGACCTGCAGGCCGCCGGCGGCACGTTCAAGGGCACGCTGACCGCCGATGCCGTCAACGCGGTCCAGGAAGTGAACATCGCCGGCAACGCGGTGTCGGTGACAACGGCTGGCTTGGCCGGCGACGTGGGCACCGAGCAGTGGACGTCGGGCAATGACGTGATGTACCAAAACGCGGTGCAGATCTACGTCGAGCCCAGTGCGCATTCCAAAACGATTTTCTGGTCGGCGTATGCCCGTGGCATGGGGGGTGGCACGACCCACCGCTGCCGGATCCGCATTCAGTTCCTGGTCGACGGAAACGTGGTCGATGAGCGCGAATTCCTGAATGCCGATGGCTACTACTTCGTTGACACGACGGGCGAGAACCCCGTGCCGGGATGGATTTATCCCATTGAGCACAACTCCGTCAATGGCCAGCACCTCGACACCGCCAACACCGGCCGGACTTACGCGCTGCGCGCCGCCATCGGTGGCGATTTCAGCGAAGGCTATGTGCGCGTCCTGCGCTCCCAAATCACAGCAATCACCCTCAAAAAATGAATACCAACGTGACGTTCATTGACCCGGATGGCCGGATCCTCTCGATCTGGCACGGGCCGCTGTCTGCCGTGTGGCAGAACATGCCCAGTGGGGCGCTGTATGTCGAGGGTCAGCCGCCCGCGCTGGACGGCTGGACCTATGACGTTCCCAATGCCCTGTGGGTCAACACCCTGTCCGGCGAGGTCCTGCAATGACCTGGTACAAGGCTGGATTGATCAGTGTGGCCCAAGGCAGCACGACCGTACAAGGCATTGGCACGGCCTGGGTGGACAACGTCCTGCTGGGCGACGGACTGCGTGGGCCCGATGGCACGACCTACGAAATCGTCGAGCGGGCCTCCAACACGTCGATGGAGATTTTTCCGGCCTATGCGGGGCCGACCGTTGCAGAACAGCGGTACTTGATCATTCCCGTTCCTGGCCGCACCAAAGCGCTGGCCGATCGGGCCTCGACCATGATGGACGGCCTGGATCAGGACCTGTCCAATGTCGTGGCCGATGCCAAAACAGCGGCTGAAGGCGTCGTGGCCACCGCCACCGAGTCCATCGACGGCAAGGTGGCGGCCGCCCAGGCGGCAAGTGTTGCGGCGGAGGGCGTGCTCGAGCAGACGAATGTGGCGGCCGCCTCGGCAGGCACCTACACCTTTCGGTCGGAAGGCCTGGCCGTGGTGGCCGAGGGCGGTTACTTCTGGTCCCCGGACGGTGCCACAGCGGGCTACCTGGGCTTGTGGCGCAAGGTGTCTGGAGCGGCGGTGGCGCAAGGGGTTGAACAGCCCCTCAAGTCCGTGTTCGAGTCCGTGCGCAGCCTCAGTGGCGTAGCGGCCGGAGCAGCTGCGCGGACGGGTGAGCTCAACGCGCTGACCGATGTCAGCCGCATGGCGCTCGATTACCTCGGAGCCAGTGGCAACCCGACCCTGGCGACGTACGTCGGCACGGCCAACGGCATGCGCGTGGTGACGCCGGCGAACACCCGAATCTGGATGATGTCGACCGACTGCCAACGGTCCGGTGGCGTTGATCGGTACCGCATCGCCTTCACGGCAGAGGCGCTGCCTAGTGCGCCATCGATCTCGTTTGCCTGTGGCCTGGCAGTGGGCTCCGGCGCCGCGCGTCGCATGTACCTGTACCTCAACACCGGGATCGTGGCGCGGTACAACAACGACGGCACCTTCACCAACCTGATGGGGCCGTCGACGGGTGCCGGCCAGGCTGCCCGTGCGTGGGCTGCAGGACAGTCCGGTGGGCTCCAGTTGGACGTCAAGCCCGATGGCTCGGGCACGCTACTGGTCATCAGTCCTGACGGGGTCCTGCATTCCGTCGCCTTGGCCGCTGCCGAGGTGCCGGCGGGCCGGGTCGCGATCGCGGTGCGCGGCAACGGCACCGCGCTGTTCACTTCGCTGTGGACCGAGGGCTATACAAAGATGGCGAAGGACCGCATCGACGAAGTCGACGCCACTGCGGTTGCCGCCAAAACCGAGTCGGCTACCGCGCTGCAGATGTCTGGCCAGAACAGAGCAGCGATGGATCGGCTGCTCGGCTTCATGCGCCGGCCGCCGCCGCCGGGCTGGGACCGATGGGTGCCCGACTTCAACATCTACCGCTTCGAGCGGGGGATCTTTTTCACGGACTACGACCACGAGTCGCGCCGGCCGTTTCCGGCGGGGACCGGCACGACCTACTACGTGGGCTTTCCGGGCGCCTCAGACGCCAACAACGGGGCCGCCGAAGGCACATCTTTCGCGAGCCTGTACAAGGCCATCCAGGGGCGGACCGGCAATGTCGAGGTGATCGTCAGCGAGACAGGGGGCGATGGCGCGGGCCGCTACAACGGCGTGCTGGGCTGTCGGGGGGCGATCATGACCGGCAACCTGGTCATTCGATCCAAGAACGGGGGTCTGGTCACCACGGCCTGCCAGAAGACGGCTGCGCTCACCTGGACCCTGGTGCCCGCCAAGACGCGGACCTACCAGGCGACGGTCTCGAGCATCGGCGCGGTGGTCGACCGCAAGCGGCCCGACACGGTGGGCTACGCCACGCATCAGATGCTGGTGGCCGCCTTGGATGACGTAGAGACGGTGGCCGGGAGCTATTTCAAGGCCACCAACACGCTTTACGTGAGCACCGCGGATGGACGTGTGCCCGATGAGGACATCGTGGTGTACGACGACATCATCAATGGCTACTACAGCGCGTCAGCGGGTGTCCTTTGGACCGACGGCGTGGTGTTTGAGGGCGGGGCGCGGCCGCTCTATCTGCACAACACCGTGGAAACGGATCTGCAGGTGGCCTATCTGGGCAACGGCGCGCTGCTGTATGGCGGCGGCAGCGCCGATGGCAATGCCATCACAGGCCGTGGCCACATCCGCGCTTACTGCTACCGCATGAAGCTGGCGGAGTCTTTGGCCGACAACCTGAACTGGCATGCGCTCAACGGCACGTCGACGGCTTCGATCACGGCCATCGAGATCGAATGCGAAAGCTATTACGCCGGCCACAACACGCTGGGCAACAACAACGCCTCCACCAGCCACGAAGCGGGCACCGTCATCTCGATCATGCCTATCTACCTCCACGGCCAGAACCGGGTGGTGCACGACATTGACAACTCGCGCCGGTGGATCCTGGGCGGAAAGATCGGCTACAGCCGCGGCACCGGGAGCACGGGCATCAGCGTGGTGGCCGGCACGGGCTCGGTCATCTACATGGATGAAGTCGAACTGGTCGGCAGTGAGTACGACTTCAACGTCGGGGCCGGCAGCGCGATCTACGTAAACGGCGTGGTTTCAGCGGGTCGGCTCTATCCGAACTCTCTTCTACTATTACAGTACATCCCCAAGTGAGTATTTTTCAATTAACCAAAACGTATACACACTCACCAGTATTTTGCAGCTCTCGATTCATTCACATCAATACCACAAACCGAGTACAATTACAGCGTTACAAATCTGACCAAGAACTAGAGGGGGCCTTATGAAAGACGGATTCAAGCACTATTACCAACCTACACAGGAGGAATTTTCACTTCTCTGGAAAAATGCGACCGTAATACTCGACACCAATGTTCTACTGGACCTCTACCGCCTACCCCAATCGCAGCAGGAAGAGATATTTAAAGCTTTAGAAGGTCTTAAAGATAGATTATGGATTCCACATCAAGTGGCGCTAGAATTTCATCGCCGCCGCATCACTGTGATTGAAGGAGTTCAAAAATCAAGCAAGGAAATTGCAAACACAATTGAAAAGTCCTCCAAGGAAATTCAATCTGCAGTTGAACAGTTTAAACTGGAACATCGCAGTTCCAGCATCGAGATTCAGGACACACTCGGCAAGTTAAGCTCAGCCATTAACGAACTAAAAGCTGCTGTAAAATCCATACAAGATACTGAACCTCAAATATCACAAGACGACCCAACAAGAGATCGATTGGTACAGCTTTACAACGGTAAAACAGGCCCTGCCCCAACAAGCCAAAAAGATCTTGATAGATTAGTACAAAACGGGGAGGATCGCTACAAGAATCTAATACCTCCAGGCTTTCAAGATTCCGATAAGGACAAAAATCCAAAAACATCTCATTTCTGGGCCAATGGCGTTTTATATCGAAGAATGTTTGGCGATTTGATTCTTTGGAATCAAATATTAAACTATACGATAGATAATAAGAAAAAGCACGTTATCTTGGTCACTTCGGACAAGAAAGCGGATTGGTGGCAAATCGAGTATGGCAGGACACTCGGCCCACATCAGGAGCTCATTTACGAAGCAAATACGAAAGGCGGCATCGATCACTTCTGGATGTATTCAGCACCCGAATTTGCCAAACATGCCAAAGAACTAACCGGCGCTGAGATATCTCAGCCAACCATTGACAAGCTCCAACAAGTTGAACAAACAGAAGCCAAAGATTCAGAATCTCACCTATGGAGTGACCAAGCAGCCAAATTCAATGATTACATCAGATTATTCAAATCATGGATGCTGCAATTTTATCCTGACGTCACGTTCAGTATTGAGTATCAAATCCTCATAGCAACTCAACCCCAAAAGGGACATAAAAATGGCTTTGCAGTAGTTTATGCGAATACATCCAACCGTCTCAACTTACACCCAGAAATCGCTGTAGCCAGCACAAAAGGGGCAAATCTAAAGGCATCCGGGGTAATCAAAGAGTTTCGCCTAGTAATTGTTTTCCCTACACCCACGGCATACTATATAAAAAATCTTGCGACTGAAGAGATGAAAATGGACGCAGCCGACATACAACGCCGCTATCATCTAGACGGTGTTATCTGGGGCGCGGCAACTGACCCTTTTGAATTCATAGGTACGACATCTGCTCCTCACCACGAGTAGGACGTCAACTAATTCGCTAACTGAGCTCAATCAGTCCGGTTTCTTCCCATGAAACCGGACTGTTTTTTTTAGAGACTGGCAGTCATGTCCTGGTCCAGCCTTCTCCACCCCCGATATTGGCACGCCCGCATGCAGCTTGTGACTCTCGTTGCCTCCATGCTCGCGGTAACGGTCGGCGAGCCTGCCTCCATCCTCCACCAGATCATTGGCTCTACCGGCCGCCATGGCTGGTTCTGGGTGGGATTGCTCATCGTCGTCACCGCCCTGGCCGCCGTCGACATCCTGATCAATGACGTCTTGCCTGATCGGATCTCCCTTGGTCCGCTCAAAAACCGCCGTTACCTGGTTTACATGGCTCTGTCCATGGGCCTGATCAGCCTATGCGCGGTGATCGTCATTGCCAATGGAACCACCAGCGTTCTGCTGGTCTGGTTGGTACCCGGGTTTGGCGCTGCTCACCTCGCGATCACCGATTTCTATCTTCGGCATCAAGGCCGACTCATTCAATCCAACGAGGAGAAAGCCAATGCCGTCGAAGTTCATTGACCTGGTGCGTGTGATCAAGGCCCGCATGCAGACATCGCCCAGCGAGCAATTGACAGCCCCAAAAGTGCGTACAGCTGTGTGGTTCGTTGTCGGTCTGCTGTGGGGGCCGTGGTTCTTGCTGGGCGGCCTGACGGCCATTCCATCGCTGGCATGGGCCAGCCCCGACCTCAAGCAGGCCCTCGAGTCCCCTCTCAATGTTTCCCTGGTGTTGGTTGCCTTGGCCATCCTGCTATCGAGCCTGTCGGCGGCGACCGCTTTGCTCATCCGCCTCGATCGCGAACTGAGCCAGGCACAGCATCGGACCCTGCCCCACATGGCCATCCTGTGCGCCTGGCACATGGCCGGAGGTTGGTGCGCCGGCACGGTTGCGTTCATGACTGCTCAGACCGCACAGATGGATGTGTGGACCAGCCTGATCGGCGTGGTCCTAGCCAGCTTCTCAGGCGCCAAGTTCCTCGAGTTCATGGCCGAGCGCTACATGACGGGCAAGTTTCCGCCGCCGGCGGGAACCGCCCGTGGGGGCTGATCGTGTCCAAACCCCCGCTGAGCACCTCGAATCTGAACCGTGCTGCCGCTCGCCTCGGCTGCACGCTCGAGCGACTGGAGGATGTGTGTGGGATCAAAGCCGGTCTCACCGGCTTCGATGTGGCCGGTCGACCTCTTGTTCGCCTCGAGGGCGATGTCTTCAGTGAGCTGTCCGGGGCATTCTTCGATGACAGCCACCCGAGCGTCAGTCATCTGCCGCCAGCTGATCGCCACTATGCGCGTGGCAAGACCTTGGACGAACGCAATGACGGTGAGCATGCTCGGCTGGCCTTGGCCTCTAGCCTGAGCTCCGCTGACGCGCTGAAAGCCACCCGTTGGGGCCGCTTCATGCTTTTAGGAAAAGACCACACCCTGTGCGGCCATCGGGGCATCAGCTCCTTCGTCAATGCCATGCACCGCGACGAAGCCTCACAGCTCGATTGTTTTGTCGCCTTCGTCCTCGCTCAGCCTCCACTGCTGGGCTCACTTCGCACGGGCAACGTGCGCAAGTTTTTTCACCTAACCCAAACCAACTTGAAAGCCTGATCATGCCGGTCATCACCCCAGCCGCCGCCGGCGGCGACAACGTTGTTGCCTTCCTCGACACGCTCGCCTGGTCAGAGATCGGCGAAAAGATGCTGAAGGATCCGGCCTCCGATAACGGCTACAAGCTGCTGGTGGGATCCTTGCCCGGCAAGTTGCTCACATTCAACGACTACAGCCGGCACCCCAACCAGCTCATTAGCTTGCCCAAGCTGGGAATCAAAAGTTCTGCGGCCGGCCGCTACCAGTTCCTCTCCAGCACCTGGCGTCAGATCGTGAAGGTGTACGGCTTCAAAGGGCGATTCATTCCGGAAGCCCAGGATCTGGCCGCGATCAAGCTGCTCAAGGAATGCGGCGCCCTCCCCTTGATCCAAGCAGGCAAGATTTCCGATGCCATTCGTAAGGCCGCACCGATCTGGGCAAGTCTGCCCGGTGCTGGTTACGGGCAGCGTGAGCATGAGTTGGTCAGCCTCCTCGAGATCTACGCGTCGGAAAAGCCGACGAATGTGCAAACCGATGGCGAGGAACTGCTCGCCCACTACTGCGACTGCGGCGGAGCGTTGGCATGACGGTGTGGCTGACGTCTGCTCGCTGGTGGGTCGTGCTGGTGATCATCGCGGGCCTGACCGGTTGGGGTCTCACACAGACCTTGCGCCTTGCAGTGACTGCTCGGTCGCTGGCTGAGCTTCAACGTGATCACGCTGCCCAGCAAAACGCGGACGCCGTCGCAAACGCCGTCGGCATAGCCCTTCACTCCCGCCTGCAACAGGACAACACCCATGCATTCACCACAAACCTGCTCGGTCTGGCCAGGTCCGAAGCTGCCGGCGCTGCTCGCCGCGATTCTGATGCTGATCGCATTGCCGGGCTGCAGCGCGATCTCCGAGCAGCCGCCACTGCCTCGGCGCAGTCAGCAGTTGACGCCCGTGCCGCAGGAGATCTCCGGGATCAGAACCGACAGCTCCTCGGAATGGTTGAGCGAGGCATCGGAAGCGTTGGACGGCTCCGAGCTGTGGTTGGACGAGGTGTCGAGGTGGTCGAACGCCGAGACGCTGAAGTCTCTGCGCTGAAAGGGCAAGTCAAAGCCGATCGAGCAGCCAGGGCAACTGGCGAGTGACTCACGCGCTGGCGATCATGATGGCGTCCCAGTCCGTTGTGTAGTCAGCGCTGCGCCGGCTTTGCTTCATAGTCATCTGCCGCCGCGCACCGGCCGTGCCCGCGCTGGCTACCTTCAGCGTGCCACGGCCGTACTTGTCATTGACTGCATCAAGCGCCGCCATCAGTCGCGAGCGATCACGCGGCTCGGGCTCTAGGTCGAGCTCCTGCTGCACAACGCCGACCGGGCTTAGATCGAGCAGAATCACGCCGGCCTTGATCAGGCGATACCCAGGCTCATAGATCGAGCGCATTCCGGCGCAGGCCGCGTGCACAAGAGCCGCCGTGTCAGATGTCGGGCGACGCAGCGGCACGATGGTTGCTTTGCTGAATTGCGGGTCGTCTCGATGCGGACTGGTGTGAGCGAAGACCTGCAGTTGCGCGGCGACGCTGCCTTGTTGCCGCAGCTTCTGCGCCGCCCGGCTGGCGTGTTCCGTAACCGCCTCGATCAGCGGGTCGAGATCGGTGATGACCTGGCCAAACGACCGGGTGCAGGCGATCTCTTTCTTCGCTGGCGGCGCATCCTCCAGTGCGATGCAGCTTTGGCCTTGCAGCTCGCGCACTGTGCGCTCAAGCACCACGCTCCAGCGGCGGCGGGCCACAACTGGATCCATGCGGGCAACGTCCAGCACAGTGTGCAGGCCGGCCGCGCGCAGTTGCTCACCGATGCGCCGGCCGATGCCCCAGACTTCGCCGAGGTCGGTGGCTGCCAGCACGTCGTCCAGATCCTGCGCCGGCAGCGCCGCCAGATTGCAGACCTTCGCCAGCTCGGCTGGGTATGTCCCAGGCTTGCGATCGGCGGTCTTCGCAATGTGGTTCGCCAGCTTGGCGAGGGTCTTGGTCCGGCCGATGCCGATACCGCAGGGCACGCCGATCCAGCGATGGATGCGATCGCGTATTGCGTGACCACGTCGCGCGAGATCCGGCACCCCGTCCAGGCCAATGAACGACTCGTCAATGCTGTAGATCTCCTGCGTCGGCCCCATCGCGGCCGCAAGCGTCATCATGCGATTGCTCATGTCACCGTACAGCGGGTAGTTCGACGACAGCGCGACCAGGCCCACTTCGCGCTCGAGGTGGCGGATTTTGAAATACGGGGCGCCCATGGAGATTCCTAGGTCCTTGGCCTCGTTGCTCCTGGCGATGGCGCAGCCGTCATTGTTGGACAGCACGACCAGCGGCCGGCCTTGCAGCCGCGGCTGAAAGACTCGCTCGCACGAGCAGTAAAAGTTGTTGCCGTCGACGAGCGCGAACATCAGCGTTTGAACTGCTTGATGGTAGCAGTGACCACGCCCCAGATCTCCAAGGTCTGGCCGTCGGTCGGAACGATGTCCGGGAAGGCGGGGTTGCCGGCGCGCAGGCGCATGCCATTCGACGTGCTGAGCTCCTTGCAAGTGCACTCGCCGTCGATCACGGCAATCACGATGTGACCATGGCCGGGCCGGATGGCGCGGTCGACCACGACCACGTCGTCGTTGAAGATGCCGAACTCCCTCATGCTGTCGCCCTTGATGCGAACCATGAAGGTGGCCTGCGGGTGTTTGACCAGCTCGGAGTTGATGTCGATGCGCTTAAGGAGGTAGTCCTCGGCTGGAGATGCAAATCCCGCGCGCACGGCGCTGAACAGCGGTAGCGGAAGAAGAGTCGAGACGTCGACTTGGACGGGGGTGTAGCCGATTTCCATGATGGGATCCCTATCGGCTGTGCCGTACGATGCGCCTATGCCGGGTCGTAGCGGGTGTCATGCAAGGCCTGGCGGTGTGAGGTGGGTTGTTCTTGTTCATTTGCATCTCTTGTGAATGCTGGATGAAACCTCAGTATAAGCGCCAGAACTGGTTAAAAATACAGTAACTATGTGTTCTCACTATCGACCCGTCACCGACGTGCAGCGCTACCGCTCATTTTTCGGAGCAGTGCTGCCCAACGGCACAAGGCCTGATCTGTGGCCCGGCTATGTCGGGTCGTTCATCCGCCGGCCGCGCGAGTCGGATGCCGGTGATGAGGCTGTGGCGCAACACGAGGCACTGCCTGGTGTGTTCGGGCTGATCCCGCACTGGGCGAAAGACACCAAGATTTCGCGGCAGACGTATAACGCCCGAAGTGAGACCGTGGCCGAGAAACCCAGCTTCCGCGATGCGTGGCGCCGCGCGCAGCACTGCATCATCCCGGCGGACTGGATTTATGAGCCGGACTGGCGAAGCGGCAAGGCCGTGCCGACGCGGATCCAGCGGGCCGATGGACATCCCATGGGGATCGCGGGGCTATGGGCCTCTTGCAAGCTGGGTGACGAATGGGTGCACAGCTTCACCATGCTGACGGTGAATGCCGATGACCACGAGCTCATGCGCAACTTTCACAAGCCGCATGATGAGAAGCGGATGGTAGTGATTTTGGGCGAGGGCTCGTACGACGCTTGGCTTGACTCATTGCCAGGACCTGCGTCCTCCGATTTTATGAGGCAATACCCCGCAGGAAATTTAATCGCGAGTCCCGAAAAGTAAAGTACTAAACCGACTAAAACCCCCACGAACAGAAAGAGGTCGACAACTACCATGAGCGAAGCATCCCCTTACACACTACAAATAACAAGGGGAGTACTTCAACAACAACTTTTAACTTAGAGCTAACCCAGATGTGATATTTTTACATCCTCACACCAATGCTTCTTGAAGTATTCAGCCACAACGCGCCGATGACAATGGTGAGGCTTATCCTCACTACACAACAAACAACCATCGTCAATCACTTCGCGTGGAATCTCTTTCTCAATTTGCCTTGTAGCCATAAGATCTATAAACCTAGACTCATAAGTAATCCAGTTTCCACCATTCTTCTTATACTCATCCAGCATAGATTGAGTTGGGGCAAGCAATGGTTGATGAATGTAACTCACACCACATATTTTCTCGAGAAAGTATGCAAGATCATCACGCTTAGCAAATCCGGCCAACTGAGAGACATTATTCAAACGCACATCTACAACACGCTTGACGCCAGATTTAGCAATAAGTGAGAAAAATTTTTCCGCACTCTTTTTCGTAAATCCAATTGTATATATATCCATAACACCTCACTCAGCAAGAATCATTGCGGCAACCAATTTATATCTACACTCCAGCTGCTCATTTTTACGAAAAGGCTCAGTTAAGCTAATCGTCAAAAGACACTCCCCAAGGTCATAAAAACCAGTATCAAGTTGCAAATAGTAGTTTTCCCAATAACTATCCGTCAAGGATAAATTATAGCCCACTCCATTGTGAGAAAAATTCGCTCTAACTTTCTTTTTAGAATAATGCATCACTACTTGAACAGTGACTTCGGCTACTCTAACCAGGCAAAGAGATGACGTTATAACATCATCAAATCTCACAGGAACTTCATCATTTAAACCCAATTGAGTGTGAAAGCCGTTCACCCAAAGAGCATCGGGATTTTCCGCCAAAGCTGCAGCTTTTTCCCAGTTCAAAGAACCTAGCCGTTCCCACCAATTACTGGACGAAATTAACCAATTTTCTGTTTGACACGCCTGAGGATTTGGCCTTATCAGCGGCACTTCCACAACATCAAGTACGAGGGGCTCTGAAATAAGTTCAGATTCAGGCTCTTTAATTAGCGTATCCTGAAAATTCAAACCCTGCCCTTCACGCGCACTCACGGGACGAATCCAATCGCCCCACCTGCCATCCAAATATTCACGCCCTGCCAAACAACGTTCCTTATGTTTACGTGAAATCGCGAGCAACAATATTGTCTTCTTAATCATTTCCCCTCCAATAGCTGGCCGATCAACTAATTACCTTCATCGCCTTCGGCCTCACAAGGCAACGAATCCAAGTATTCAGCTATCACATCGCCATGACAGGCCTGAGGCTTACAAAAACATGCCAACTTAAGCCCTTTCAACCCCATTACAGCACTTCTAAAACCTTCGTCCGTTCGTATTTTTTCAGTAAAAAATCCGCGATACCGCTCAATTACCTCTTCACGATCAGGACCATCTCCTTGACTTATTGCATACGGGTTTCCCCACGGCGACCCCCGTCCGATATAGACATCAAAATCATTTGTTAGCTTTTTATTCACAACCCTAGTAACCGAAACCGGAATCACTTTAGTCTTGCGCCTTTGCAGCCTAGCCTCAAATAACAACTGCGACAGGTCTTCTCCATCCCAAATCAATATCAGATGCGTGTACTGACCCATAGCCTTACGGGCTGAAACGCGGCTTTTAACTTTCACAGCTTCTGCATTTGGCCATTTCGATGTCACAACCTCACGCAAAACAAGATGGTTATCAACATAACCTACAACCCCATCAAACGCGCTGATCTTTGCCACTTCTTTAAAGACCTGAACTTCACGAATTGATGCCGAAACGGCTATCAGCAATCGAATTTCTTCCACATTCAACCTCATTTCAGCGACGCCAAAATCTCACACGAATAGATCATTTGTACTACATCTTCATGTAGAAAAATATTGCTGCTCTTTCGCCAAAAACTACTAGTAAATATAACTGAATTTCGTTCTTACGTTCGTACCGACAGCGGTCTCGGAGTCAACCGCGCGGAGCTCACCAAGCGCAAAGCAAACGCCAAGCTACATCAAAGGTTCACAATAATGTTTAGCAATTTTTTTTCACCAAGTACAAGCTCTACCGAACCTATCCCGCGTCATCAACGCACACATGCTGACGCGAGGAAGGGTCGATAGACGGAGAAGCAAAAAGAGCCCTTATCAAGGGCTTTTACAAATTTAAATAAGCTTACGATTGGGCAGGCCCATGCTGGCGACCGAAGCAGAGGCACTTCGACACTGGGCAACGATCTCTGCCTTGAATTGGGCACTGTAAGTGCGACGGGTACGATCGGGGGGTGCTTAAGTCGTTAGCCATGATGTCCATTTATGAAATCGTGGACACGATGCCTTAGCCTCTGCTGGCATTAAAGATGGGAGGGCCGGCCGCTTACGACAAGATCCACGGCGCAACCATTGATAGGAGAGTGACAGCCTTACCAGCGCGACGTTTCATGTTGTTGATAGAGGTTGAAGTCAGGGGAACGCTTGTGGCCGACTGTAGCAAGTTAACCACTACCTACGCAGAATCTTCAGCATAGCCACCCACAGACGGCCCCTGACGCAAAGACGCACCGTAGTTCATGGCGGCCCTCTCAGCCTGCCTCAGAAAGCGTTCAGCCTCTACGGTTGGGCGGAACCTAGTGAACACATCGATGACCAATGGGCGGCCCTTGGCGATCGGGTAAGACACATAGATTTCACCGGACTCTATGAAGCCAAGATACACATTGATTTTGTCCTGCAGGAGACGGAGGTGTTCCGTGTCCCAAGGCAGGTGGTCGATGATGGTGAGCCGAACCTCACCGGTCTGCTTGTCAGTGCCTACGGCGTCAATGGTCGCAGCGTTTTCAACGGTCATTAAGATGTTTGTGGGACGTTCGGTTGCGACCAACCGCGGCCTCAAATCCAAGCTTTAGATTGAGCGTCTTACGGGCAGCCAAGACTTACGAACGCAATCGTGGGCTCTTTGGCTGCGGAGGTTGGGAGATAAGTAGTTGATTCCATTGAATTTCTCGCTGTGGAACAGAGCCACAGGCAACATTAGATTGTAGCGGCTTCGATCGATTCGAAGCCGATGAGCATTTGATCGACCTCTTCGGGCGAGATCGCGATTTCGACCTTGAACGGCGCGGCGTTCGAAGAGGCAACCAGCAAGCGCTCGCCCTGCGAACCATGAATCAAAACGCCAGCCATCACTCGTGCCGAGGACACTGCATTGATCGGCACCGGCCCGCGGCCGGCATACTGTGTTTTGGGATTGGAGCCGAGAGTCGGCCCTGTGGCACCCTCCTCGATCCATTCGACCCGCCACAGCATCTGCGCAGAGGCGATCGTCATCGGCAGTGGTTCAGACACGATTCCATCCGCAAGCGATGACTGGACTGACGCCTGGATGGGAAAGACCTCGAACCAGTGCCCGGCCGAATGTTCTACAGCCGCGAAGACGATCACACCGGTACCGGGCGTCAACAAGGAAACGGACGCATATTCCTGAGCGAATCCGACAACCGTGAGTCCAGGAAGCTGGTCGCTTCGAAAGTCCTCCGCGTACTCACGAATGGGAACGGGGTTCGTCATGATCTGGCGAGTGTCGGCGGTATAAATCCAGTGCGCTTCGGGCAGCCCAGGCTGACAAAGCCCACTTTGGGCACGGTCGCGGGTGCGATGGGGGTTGCGTCAAGGGTTGCGGTGGTCATGGGGCGTGGTCGTCTTTATCGAAATCAACCCTCCATTTTCGCAAAACCCGGCCCTTCGCGATAGAGGGCCGTGCAAATCCGTCAGCGTTTGATGCCAAAAGCCCCCAGAAGCTGCTCGGTCTGCTTGTGCAACTGGTCCTGCATCTGCAGATAGACCGATTTGGATTGCTCCATGTAGCTGCTCATCATGTCCTGCATGAGAGGCGCCTGCATGTTCATGAACTGGGCCCAGGTCTCGGGGGTGAAACCGGTGCCCTGCTCGGCCATCTTGTTCTGCAGTTCCATGAAGGACTGCACGTTGCGTTCGAGGTAATGCCCCATGAAGCCCTGCATCGCGTGTCCGTAGAAACGGATCAGATTGGACAGGGCCTGTTCGCTGAACATGGGCATGCCGCCCGTTTCCTCTTCCAGAATGATCTGCAGCAGGATGCTGCGGGTGATGTCTTCGCCGCTCTTGGCATCCTGGACGATGAAGGGCTGGACGTCGATCACGAGCTGCTTGATCTCGGCGAGCGTCACGTAGCTCGAAGTCGCGGTGTCGTAGAGGCGTCTGTTGGGATACTTCTTGATCTTGCGGACGTCGTCTTCGCCAGGTGCTGTGCGATTCTTCTTTCGGGATTCAGACACTCGATACTCCTGGCTGTGCTGCGGACCGTGTGAATTCTAGAGTGTAAAGTCCAATGCAGCTCGGCTGGTTAACCCTGAAGGTCCCGAAGCACAGTCCTCGGCAGAGGACTGCGATCACCACAACCAGGCGACCACGCCGACGACGCAGGCCACGATGACCAGCACATAGGCCAGCCAGGCTTCCTTGCGACTCACATAACCTCTGTTCTTCGGTTTCATCGTTATTCCTCCCTTTTTTCGTTATTCGAATGGCAGATAACGATGGTAGGTCGCCGGGCGCGAGGGGGCTGTAGTCTGCATCGGGCAGTTGCCACAGGCCCGGGCCGCTCCGCGCAGGGGGCCGTGCTCCCACAAGCCGTGCAGGACAAAGGGCCGCAGCACCGTCCCCCATGAGCGGCAGCGGCACAGGAAGACGGCCGTGCGGGGCGCCGTCCGACGTCCAGTCATCAAACCGACGCGAACCTGCCACTAAGCTTGGGGTCTGCCTCAGGAGACCGGCATGCTCGCACCTCAAACAGAATTTTTGTCCATCCTGCAAATGATCCGACGCGGCCAGCATGTGGCCAAAGCCGACCTCGACGACGTCATTGCCCGGGGTTACGCATGCCGCGCCTTCGGTGCAGGGCCGGACACGGCCTTTCTGCGAGGCCGGGCCTACCGCCTCACGCCGCTCGGCGCCCAACTGCTGGCCACCCTGCGCATGTAAAGTCGGCCGCGCAGGCACGAGAGTTGCCCCTTCATTGCCGTGAGCGCATGCAAAGCGCTCCAAAAGGCCGTTTTGGCCGCAATTGGAGGGGAATATGAAACATTTCGACTACAACATACACATCGATGTCGTGGCGGAACACGACACGGAACGTAACGACTGGCGTAACACGCAGCGCACTTGGCCACGGGCAGATCTGGCCGCCGTCGCTTTCGTCAGCGTAGCCGGTCTGATCGCGACAGGGGCCTCGACCTACTGGCTGCTGTCGAGGCTGCTGGCCCTGTGGCCTCTGGGCTGATCCGCTGCCCTGCCGCCTGGCGGACCTCCCAAGTCACGGGCTCGGGCGGCCGCCTCGCATGCAACGGTCGATCCGATAGGCGAGCGCCCGTTTTGCGCCCACGTCACGTGACGGCGAACGACACCACCCAGCGCTCAGGCACTCCGGCCCGGCGTGGCTGCCGCTGACCTCGTCAGTTGCAGCACCACGGAAAACCGTTCTGCCGGGTGGACCGTGACCGACACCTCGAACATCTTGCCGGCGGCGTCCAGGTAGCTGCGCACGATCTTCAGAGCGGCCGTCCCAACCGTCAACTTCAATGCCGCGGCCATGTCCGCGTCCTCGACCGTGCAGGCGCAGATTTCCTGCCGGATGTGCGCGATGCGCCGGCCGTAACGGCTCTCTATCAGCGTACCGATCAGGGTACCGGGCTGCTGCCTCACCACTTCCGCGATCTCCGCGTACTCGGGTGCCACATAGACATCGGTCCAGCCGATGGGCAAGGTGCGCGCGCCCCCTCTCAGCCGCAGGCTGGAGATCCGCAGCCACTCGGCACCGGTTTCGCACGACAAGTCCTTGGCCAGCGCCGCAGACGCGTGCACGGACGCGATGGATTGCACCACCCGCATGTGTTCCTCGCCGAACTGAACCAGATCCTCGAGCGACGCCAGGGTCGGCTGGAAGCCGTTGTTGGCCTGCGCGGCCATCACGCGTGTCCCCACGTTCTTGCGCCGGTTCACCAGGCCCAACTGCTGCAGCTCGTTGAGCGCTGCACGCACGGTATGGCGGCTGGTGCCGTACAGCTCGCAGAGCTGCAGTTCGGTCGGCAGCAGCGAACCGACGGGAAATCGTCCGCCGGCAATGCTCTCCGTGAGCTGCTGCGCGAGTTGGATGTAGTGGGGTTTGGACATAACGCCCGCAAGCATCGCACAGAACACAAGCCTCGCAACGCTGGCTGGCCTGCTTCGCTTTTGGACGGCTTCGCGAGGGGTCCATGGGTAAACCCTAGTTCCCAATAAGTACGAACATATTGAAGAATATATGTTCGTACATATCAAATGCCACCGGTCGATGTCATACCGGCACGACGGCATTTCTCCCCGTTTGCAGCTACCCGAGGTTTTTCCATGTCCGCCAGCACCGTTGTCGACTCCATCCTGTTCCGCGACGCCTTCGGCACCGCCAAGATGCGTGCCCTTTTCTCCGACACTGCCCTGATCCAGCGCTACATCGATGCGGAAGTCGCGCTTGCCAAGGCCGAGGCCCGGGTCGGCGTGATTCCGGCCGATGCGGCAGAGACGATTGCCCGCGAATCGAAGCTCGAGCGCATCGACCTCGACCACATGCGCCACGAGACGGACATCGTGGGCTACCCCATCCTGCCGCTCGTGCACCAGTTGGTCGGGATGTGCGGCGAGGCCGGCCGCTACGTCCATTGGGGCGCGACCACCCAGGACATCATGGACACGGCGGTGGCACTGCAGGTGCGCGACGCCCTGGATTCGATCGACGGCGATATCCGCGAGCTGCGGGCCATCCTGGCTGCGCTGGCTCTCAAGCACCGCGACACGCCGATGGCCGGCCGCACCCACCTGCAGCAGGCCCTGCCCGTGACCTTCGGCTACAAGGTGGCGATCTGGCTGGCGATGTTCGATCGGCACCAACAGCGCCTCGCCGAGCTCCGCCCCCGCGTGGCTCTGGTCGAGTTCGCGGGTGCCGCCGGCACGCTGGCTTCGCTGGGCGACAAGGGATTGCAGGTCCAGGCCGCCATGGCCGAGGAACTGGGCCTGGGCGTGCCGGCCACGACCTGGCACGTCGCCCGCGACGGTTTTGCAGAAGCGGTCAACCTGCTGGCACTGGTGACCGGTTCGCTCGGCAAGATCGCGCTGGACATCATGATCATGGCCTCGACCGAATTCGCCGAGGTCTACGAGCCCTTCGTCAAGGGGCGCGGCGCGTCGAGCACCATGCCGCAGAAACGCAATCCGATTTCCAGCGAGCTGATGCTCGCGGCCTCGAAGGCGGTGCGCCAGCATGCCGGCCTCATGGTCGACGCCATGGTGCAGGACTTCGAACGCGCGACGGGCCCGTGGCACGCCGAGTGGATCGCCATCCCCGAAAGCTTCGTGCTGACTTCGGGTGCGCTGCACCAGGCCAAGTTCGCGCTGGGCGGACTGATCGTGGACGAGGCTCGCATGCGCCACAACCTCGGCATCAGCAAGGGCCTGATCGTGGCCGAGGCCGTGATGATGGCCATGGCGCCCTACACCGGCCGCCAGCAGGCGCACGACATCGTCTACGACGCCTGCCGCACCGTCAACGAACAGGGCGGGACGCTTGCGGAGGCCCTGGCGGCCCTGCCCGCGGTGACCGAACACTTCGACCGCGCCGCCATCGACCGCATGACGGATCCGGCCAACTACCTCGGCCTGTCGCCGCAGATGGTGGATGTCGCCCTGCAGCACTCGCGCGACGTCCGCTGAAACACCCAACCGGAGACATCGAACACCATGACTGCATCCTCGACCTCCACGCTGACGGCTCCGCCCAAGCACCCCTGGTACAAGCGACTGGGCACCCAGGTGCTGATCTCGCTGGTACTCGGCATCGCCGTCGGTTTCGCTTTCCCCTCGTTCGCTTCGCAGATGAAGGTGATGGGCGACATGTTCCTGCACCTGATCAAGGCAGGCGTGGCACCCCTGGTCTTCCTGACCATCGTGCATGGCATCGCCTCGGCCGGCGATGCACGCAGCGCCGGGCGCGTGGGGTGGCGGGCCTTCGTGTATTTCGAAGTGGTCTCCACCGTGGCCCTCGTGCTGGGACTGGTGGCGGGCAATCTGATCGAGATCGGCAGCGGCATGTCGCCGCAGGCCACAGGCGCGGTGCCGCCGGTCGTCAAGGCCGCTGCGACACCCGGGTTCTCCGAATTCCTGCTGCACATCGTGCCCGACAACTTCGTCGGCGCTTTCGCCAAGGGCGAGTTGCTGCAGGTGGTGGTACTGGCGGTGATGGTCGGGATCGGCATCCTGGCGATCCCGGCCGAACGCCGCAGCCGCATCAACGAAGGGCTGGATCAGATCTCCGAGGTGCTGTTCTCCTTCATCAATCTCGTGATGAAACTCGCCCCGCTGGGGACCTTCGGCGCAGTCGCCTACTCGGTCGGCAGCAACGGAACATCGGTACTGCTGGCCCTGGCTGAACTGGTGCTGGTGTTCTATGCCGTGATCGCGCTGTTCATCGTCTTTGGCCTCGGCCTGATCGCCCGGCTGGCCGGTTTCAGCATCTGGCGTTTCCTGCGCTACATCAAGGACGAGATCTTCATCGTTCTGGGCACGGCTTCGTCGGAAAGCGCGCTGCCCCGTCTGCTGGTCAAGCTCGAACGCCTGGGCTGCGCCAAGCAGACGGTCGGCCTGGTCCTGCCCACGGGATATGCCTTCAATCTCGACGGCACCTCCATCTTCATGGCCATGGGCGTGATGTTCATCTCGCATGCCTACGGCGTGCCGCTGTCGCTGGAAACGCAGATCGGCATCCTGCTGCTGATGCTGCTGACCTCGAAGGGTGCAGCCACGGTGTCGGGCGGATCGTTCGTGGTCTTCGCGGCCACCGTCACCTCGACGGGCGTTCTTCCCGTGGAAGGGCTGGCCATCATCTTCGGTGTCTACCGCTTCATGTCGATGGCCATCTCGACCTGCAACACCATCGGCAACAGCGTGGCCACGGTGGTGGTTGCCAAGTGGTCCGGCACGTTCGACGCGCAAGTCGCCGAACGCCACCTGTATCCCGAACGTCATCCGGACACCGCACAGGACGATGCGCTACTGGACGACGGAGCGCCCTTGCCGGCGGCTCCGTTGCGGCGGACCCCGCCGGTCGGCACCTGAAAAAACCCAGGCCAGACCGGCAACAAAGGCAACCCACAAAAGACCCATCGACGGAGACAAGACATGACACTGCACCGCACCCTGACGCGTACCTTCTCGGCGCTGACCCTGGCCACGGCAACCCTGACCGTCCACTCGACGGGTCAGGCACAGCAGACCCACTGGCCCGCCAAGCCGGTCACCTGGATCGTGCCTTTTGCCGCAGGCGGTCCGACCGATGCCATGGCCCGGGACATCGCGGACCGCACGGGCAAGCAGCTGGGCCAGACCATCCTGATCGAGAACGTGCCCGGCGCGGGCGGTACGATCGGGTCGACCAAGGCGGCACGTTCGGCGCCCGACGGCTACACCTTCCTGGTGGGCCACATGGGCTACATGGCCGCAGCGCCCGCCCTGTACAAGAAGCTGAGCTACGACCCGGTCAAGGACTTCGAGGCGGTGTTCCGTTTCCCGGACACGCCCATGGTACTGATGGTCTCGGCGCAGTCCCCGTTCAAGGATGCGGCCGCGCTGGTGGCGCATGCCAAGGCCCATCCGGGTCAACTCAACTTCAGCAACGCGGGCGTGGGATCGGCTTCGCACCTGGTCGCGGCGTTGTTCGCGAGCAAGGCAGGCATCCGCATCACCTCGGTTGCCTACAAGGGCGCCGGCCCCGCGCTCAACGACCTCATGGGCGGCCAGGTCGATGCCATGTTCGACCAGACCAACACCGCCCTGCCGCAGTTGGGTCCGCGTGTCCGCGCCGTGGGACTCACCTCGCGCGAGACGAGTCCGCAGTTTCCCGGCGTTCCGGCGCTGGGCGCGCAGGTGGTGCCGGGCTTCGAAGCCGCCACCTGGTACGGCATCTATGCGCCCAAGGGCACGCCCGCCAACATCGTCTCCGCCCTGCACCAGGCCTATCTCAAGGCCCTGCAGGACAAGGAGTGGACCCAGCGCATGGCGGCGCAGGGCATTCGTCTGCTCGACACGGCGGCGTATGCGCCCGCCGCCCTGAAGCAGCACACCGCCGACGAGGGCGTGCGCTGGCAGAAGGTGATTGCGGATGCGGGCATCACCCTCGAGTGAAAGACGGGGATCCATCCAGCTTGAAGGAGGCCTTCAGCAGCGCGCCGAAGCGATCGTAGGCCGCATGCGCGCCGGCGACGACGGCATCGTGCGTGCCGGCCGGCTGTGCATCGAGGGCGGCCACGAAGCGCTTCCAGACACGCGCCCGGCCTTCGGGATAGGCCGCGAGGTTGCGTGCGCCGAAGCCGGCAGACAGGCCCAGTTGCTCCTGCGCCGCCTTGAGCAGGAAAGCTGCGCCCAGGGTGGATCCCTCCGACACGTAGAGCCAGCCCAGCGCAGCCGGCATCTGCACGCTCGCGGTGGCCGTGGGCTCGTCGGGCACCGTCGCCCCGAGATCGGCGAGATCGTCGCGTGCAGCCTGCAGCCGTCCACGCACCTGCAGGTCGGGCACCGCATCGCGCAGCGACGGATCGTCGAAGAACGATTCGACATCCTGCTGAAACAGGTACTGCGCCGCCGTGAAGCGGGCATAGTGATCCCGGCCGGCAAACACCTTGGCACGGGCCATCAGTGACTCCATGCGATCGTGCTGACCGGCCGTTTCGGCCTTCAGCCGCTGGGAGAGGGAAACCTGCACGGTGGCAACGGGCGGCACGTCGGGAATGGGGGTCGTCGTCGTCATAGAACGCATGATCTCAGGAATGCGCTGCAGGCGTGCAGCGGTGTCGGAAATCGACCTCGTCTGTGAGCGTCTGCACCGCCGATCGCTCGATGCGGCGCTGCGGATGGCCCGCCAGATCCATGAAAAGTCGGCGTCGCTCTGGGTCGTGTTGTTTGAACACGCGGAAAATGCAGAGACTTTCGTCGAAGCACGATTTTGCTTGAAAATGGGTCTCGATTACCCAGTTTCACAAGATCCCATTTCCGCGATGGGCATTCCGGCTACCCTCCTCCTGTCTGACCCGCGAGACGACCATGGAAACCAACGAACTTCACCGAGGCCGACTGATCGACCATGTGCAACTGGTGGTGCGCGACCTGGCCGCAAGCCGCCGTTTCTACGAAGCGGTGCTGCAGGTGCTGGAGATCCCGATCAGCGGCGAAGGCGACGGATTCTTCTGGGCCGACGAGCTCGTCGTCAGCAGCCCCTCGAGCGAAGCCGCGCTAGGCGAGCTGACCGGTCGCCATCACCTGGCTTTTCAGGCGCGTGACGAAGCCATGGTGCAGGCCTTCCACCGTGCCGCCATCCTACACGGCGGCACGGACAACGGCGCGCCCGGCCCACGCGCCTACCATCCGGGCTATTTCGGGGCGTTCGTGCTCGATCCGGATGGAAACAACATCGAGGCGGTCTACCACGGCCCGGCCAAACGCAGCGCGCCGTCGGTCCACGTCACTTTCTAGGCCAGCGCGCACGGCATGCGCAGCCGGTGGCCGAAGGCCGGCCGTTCGTCAGGCCGGGGCGGTGGTCGCCTGCAGCCGCCGCACCATCCGGCGCAGGGCCAGGCAGAGCATCACATTGGCCACGGCCAGCACGGCCAGCAGCCACAGCGTGGCACCTGCCCCCCACTGCGTGAGCACGAAGCCGCAGGCGAGCGGCGTGAGCGCCTGGCAGAACAGCGACGACCGCGCCAGACGGCCCATGACCTCGGCATAAGCCGATGCGGGCACCAGGGCCAGCGGCAGCGTGCCACGGACCAGCGCACGCAAGCCGTTGCCGATACCGTAGAAGACAAGACCCAGCGCGGCGGCGGCGGGCACACTGCTGACGGCCAGCAGGCCCAGCGCCACGAACACCGTGGAGAACAGCGTCAGCCAGATCGCATGCAGGTTCTTGAGCGCCAGGCTCAGGCCCCGCACGGCCACCATGCTCGGACCGATCAACGCGCTCAGGGCAATCGCCGAGGCCGTGCTGTGCCCGGTGCCCTGCAGCAACACGACGATCTGCACCGACACGGCCGTCATCAGAATCGCAGCGATCGAAAACACCAGCGACAGCAGCGCGAACAGCTTCGGGTCCACACTCGACAGCCCGGATGCGGCCGAGGCCTTGGCGGGCACAGCCGTCGAGCCCGCACGGGCCTTCTCGGCCAGATCGGCCTTGTCGGCGACATCGGCCGGCAACGCTTTCCAATACATCGGTCCGATGGTCAGCGCAAGGAAGATGGCATAGGCCACGCAGGTGTAGCGCCAGCCGATGGCATCGTTCATCCAGGCCAGTACCGGCCAGGTCAGGGTGGTGGCAAAACCGCCGATCAGGGTCACCGACTGGATGGCCGGCCGTGCACGCTGGCCGTATTGCGTGCCCAGCGTGGCGAACAGCGGGTCGTACAGGCCCCCGGCCATGCCCACGCCGATCACGGCCCAGCCGATCACGAACACGGCGAAGTTGGGCGCCGCCGCCAGCATCAGCAGGCCGGCCGACACGATCCAGCCGGAGACCACCAGCAGATGCCGCCCCTGACCGCGGGCAATGTAGGCACTGGCGCGCGGCGACAGCAAACCCGAGATCATCACCCCCACGGTGAGCGCGCCGTAGATCCAGGTGAGCGACCAGCCCGTATCGCGATGGATGGGGTCGGCCAGCACCGTGAGCAGGAAAAACGAACCGCCCCAGATCACCACCTGGGCCAGGCCCATCAGCGCACTGGCCAGGAAGCGCGGCGGCTCGGCGAGGGAGGGAGCCGGTGTCATGCGCGCAGCCCCTCTGACGAATCGTCCGAAGGGCGGGAATGAGGGGCACGGCGGTACGGCATGGAGCGGCATTCTAGGGCAAACCCTGATCCTCTGCTGGCGCCGCCCCCGGGGGCTCACCGGGCGATCAATACCGGCCGCGCAAGGTCAATACGGCATTCCGGGGAGCACCGCAGATGTCGTAGCAGAAGGCATAGCCGAACGAACAGCGGCACGACCGCGCAGCGACGCGTCGGCATTGAGCGGACCGGTGGCATCGGCTTGGGCTGTCTCCGATGCGGTCATTCACGAGCACCGGATCGACACGGTGCTGACCCGGGCCGAAGCCAGCATCGTCATGTACAGGTCGGTCTTCATGCCGGTTCCCTGAAGGCGGTGGACTCGCACCCGGCTTTTCGGGTTGCGTCCCCGACCCCGCTTCTGCATGCTCAGGGGAACGACAGGAGACACGAACATGGAACATCCGGAATCATTCGAAACCGAGCAGCAGGCGCACGCATTCGCAGAGGCGGCAGGGCTCCAACGCTACAAGGTGGAGCCCCGCCCGGAATCGGTCGACGATCCCATGCCCTTGGGCGCGCAGAGCGTGATCCCCGCCATACGGTTCTTTATCGAATACGAGGTGTAGAACGGGTGCCGTGCGGCAGCCGTGGCCCGACAGGCGGATTCAGAAGCCGTCTTGAAGGATTGCGGACGGGAAAGGTCGCTGCGGGCAAAAGCCTAGGCAACGGGACAGAGTCGGGGTCGAAAATCCCCCGATCGTCCCCCGTCGAGGGCGACCCAAAAACCAGAAACCCCCGGAAGTGCGTTGAACTTCAACGTCTTTTCCGAGGGTTAAATTGGTAGGCGCGATTGGACTCGAACCAACGACCCCCACCATGTCAAGGTGGTGCTCTAACCAGCTGAGCTACGCGCCTGTCTCTGTTTGTCCGAGAACGCTATTGTAGCAAGCTTTTTTCGTCTTTTCGACTCGACTGCACTTTTTTCATTTTTTCTTGGTTTTCGGTTCACTGACGGCGCGCATGGCGCACGCCGGCGATGCGTCCGACGACGGACAGCACATGGGCAAGTCGGCCCGAATGCGTGACTTCGACGGTGAAGGTCATCCAGGCGATGCCCTTGACGGTGGAGGTCTGCACACCGATGACGTTCATGCTCTCTTTGGAGAACACTTCGGAGATGTCGCGCAGCAGGCCCTGGCGGTCGACGGCCTCGACCGCGATGTCGACCGGGTAGAAGGCCGGAAGATTGGCACTGCCGGTGGCCCACTGCACGTCGATCACCCGCTCGGGACTGCGCGACACCAGTTCGCGGAAGTTCGGGCAATTGCCGCGGTGGATGCTCACGCCCTTGCCCCGTGTGACAAAACCCCGGATCTCGTCGGGCGGCGCCGGCTTGCAGCAACGCGCGAGCTGGGTCAGCAGCGAATCCATGCCCACCACCAGCACACCGCTCTTCTGGTCGTCGGCCTTGGGTTTGCGCAGCAGCACCTCGTCGGCGGCGTCGTCGGCTTGCGGGCGCAGCAGGGTCTCGATGTTGCGCAGCGAGTATTCGTCCTTGCCCACCACCTCGAACAGGCTGTCCGCAGTCTTGAAGCCCAACTGGGCCGCCAGATCCTCGAGTCGGGTCGAGGTCTTGCCTTCGCGCTGCAGCAGGCGCTCGACCGCATCGCGCCCCTTGGCCACGTTCTCGTGGGCGACCTGGGCATTGAACCAGGCACGCACCTTGGACTTGGCCCGAGGGCTGGTCAGGAAACCCAGTTCGGGGTTGAGCCAGTCGCGCGACGGGCCGCCTTCCTTGGTCGAGATGACCTCGATGGTCTGGCCGTTCTGCAGCGGCGTGTTGAGCGTGACGAGCGTGCCGTCGACCTTGGCGCCCCGGCAGCGGTGGCCCAGGTCGGTGTGCAATGCATAAGCGAAGTCCACCGGCGACGCGCCCTTCGGCAGGTCGATGATGGCGGCGTCGGGCGTGAAGACGTAGATGCGGTCGTCGAACAGGCCGTCGGCGCCCAGGCTCGCCATGCGGGCCGACGACAGGTCGCGTTCCCAGGCCAGCAGCTGGCGCAGGATGGCGATCTTGGTGTCGTACTCGCTGTCGGCCGAAACCCCGGTATAGCCGGCGGAGCCGGCTTCTTTATAGGCCCAGTGGGCGGCCACGCCATGCTCGGCATGGTCGTGCATGGCCTGGGTGCGGATCTGGATCTCGACCGGGCGCCCCACCGCGTCGCGCACCACGGTGTGCAGCGACTGGTAGCCGTTGACCTTGGGCCGGGCGATGTAGTCGTCGAACTCGCTCGGCAACGGCGTGAACTCCCGATGCACCCAGTCGAGCGCGGTATAGCAGTTCGCGACTTCGGGCACCACCACCCGCAGCGCGAGGATGTCCAGCACCTGGTCGAAGTCGAGCGACTTGCCGCGCATCTTGCGCACGATGCTGTAGATGTGTTTGGGCCGGCCATGCACGACGGCCTTCAGGCCCAGCGCCGCCAGGCCGTCGGCGACGCGATGGCGCAGCGATTCGATGTAGGCCTCGCGCTCGACGCGTTTCTCGTCGAGCAGCTTGGCCACCGCCTTGTAGGTTTCGGGCTCGAGGAAACGGAAGGACAGGTCCTCCATCTCCCACTTGATCTGCCAGATGCCCAGCCGGTTCGCCAGCGGCGCGAAGACCTCGAGCGATTCGCGCGCGATGGCCGGCGAAGGCTGGAGTTTCTGAGCCGCGTGGAACCTGAGCGTCTGAAGGCGAGAGGCCAGTCGCAGCATCACCACACGCAGGTCGCGCGAGAAGGCCAGCAGCATGCGGCGCACGGCCTCGGCCTGCGAGGCATCGGCCGGACCGGCTGCCTGCGAACGGCTCTGCGCCTGGCGGGCCTGTTTCTGGAGCTGCACCAGCTTGGTGGTTTCCAGCGCAAGCTGGGCGTAGTCCTGGCCAAAGGCCTTGCCGATGACTTCGCCCGGCTTGTTGAGATGATCGCAGGTATAGACCAGATAGGCAGCGGCCTGCATGGCATCCGAGCCGCCGATGTGGCCGAGAATGGCCGCCACCGCATCCGCATGGGCGAGTGCGTTCTCGCCCGTCGACAGCACCTCGGTCCCGATGAGGGGGTCGGCAAAGGCGCGTGCACGCGACAGCGACTGGCTCTGCTCGAGCGCCGACTTGGCGGTGAATTCCTGGGAGGCAGCGGCCACGATGGGACTCACCGGATAGGCGACATCCGAACGCACCGGCGTCGGGGGCGGAGCGGCGAGAGGCACGGAACTGAGTTCTTGCACGGACATGCCTCAATCATCCAACAAAAACCGGCTCACGACTTGCAACTGGTCGTCCGAGACGAGCGTGGGCGCGTGTCCGGCCCCCTTGCAAGTGAAAAGCGTGGCACGGGGGCCTCGCTGCGTCATCTGCAAGGCGGCATCGTGCGACAGCAGATCGCTGTCCTCGCCACGCATCACGAGCGTCGGCACCTGGATACGGTCGTAGAGCGCCCACAGCAGTGCCTCGCCCTGCTCCCCGGCAGCGGGCGTCATGTCGCGAAAAGCCTGGGCGATGGCCGGGTCGTAGTGCAGGCGCCAACTGGTGTCCTCGGCCTGCGCCAGCATCGGCAGGGACAGCGCCAGCCACTGCTCGTCGGTGCATGGACCGAATCCGGGCGATACACCGTGCAGGTAGGCAGCGCCCTCTTCGGGGGTCTGGAACTGGACACCCGGCACGCCGAGGTAGCTGCCGATGCGCTGCAGGGCCGCCCACTGGATGGCCGGGCCGACGTCGTTCAGCAGCAGGCGGCGTAGACGCGGAGCCGGGGCGGCAGCCTGAACGGCGGGGTCCGACGGCGTGCCGTCGGGGGCGGACTGCAGCGCCCCGGTGGATGCCGGACTCGCCGCCATGGGCGCCAGATACCCCGAGGCCGCCAGGGCGATCAGCCCCCCCATGCTGGTGCCGACCCAATCGAAGAAACGATCGGGGCGCCCTGCGGCCAGTTGGGTCAGGAGCTGCAACAGGTCGACGGCATAGGTCGGCAGTTGATAGGCGTCGGGATCGGGCAACCAGTCGCTTTTGCCGCGCCCGACGATATCCGGGCAAACCACGGCCAGCGACCGGCCCGCGGCCTGCGCCTGCGACACCAGCGAACGGGCCAGCACGTCGAAGTCGCGACCCTGCCGGGTCAGGCCGTGGACGCAGACCACCACATGTGCCGCGTCTTCGTCGCCCCACTGCCACCATGCCATGCGATGGCCTCTCTGCGCATCCGGGCAGTTGAGGTAGGCGAGGCGGGGTTGGAGTATGGACATGGGCAGGGGTTTTGCGTGGATCGGGGCAAGTCGGGACAGAGGAACAAACAGGACGGCACAAAAGAAGCAGAGCCCGTCGATGCGTGTTGCAGCAGTGCCGCCCCCCTTCCTGTGAGACTGTAAGCGATGCGCATGCCAGGTGCGACGCTGATGCAATGCGTATTTACGATAGGCGGACCGCCTGAACCGGCAGTCCGCCGGACGGGCAGCCACAGGCATCGGCGATCGACCGGCACGGGCCTATCATGCCCCATGACCGTCGCCTGAAGCGTCAACTCTTTATGATGGTTTCATCACATGCAAATTCAAGAGCCTGTGATCATGAATCGTCGCACTTCACCTTCCAAAGCCAACGGAGATAGACCACCATGCTCAAAGGAAAGACAGCTCTCGTCACGGGATCGACCAGCGGGATCGGACTGGGCATTGCCCAGGCACTGGCCCGGCAAGGCGCCAACGTCGTGCTCAACGGCTTCGGCGATGTCGAGGGCCCCAAGCAGGCCGTGGCGGCCCTGGGTGTCGAGGTCGCCCACCACGGCGCCGACATGAGCAAGCCCACCGAGATCGCCGACATGATGGCCTTCGCGGCCGGCCAGTTCGGCGGCAAGGGCGTGGATATCCTGGTCAACAACGCCGGTATCCAGCATGTCTCGCCCGTGCAGGACTTTCCGGCCGACAAATGGGATGCCATCATCGCCATCAACCTCAGCAGCGCGTTCCACACCACCCGTCTGGCCCTGCCGTTCATGCTGACCGCCAACTGGGGACGTGTCATCAACATCGCCTCGACCCACGGCCTCGTCGCCTCGGCGGGCAAGTCGGCTTATGTCGCCGCCAAGCACGGCATCATCGGCCTGACCAAATCGGCTGCGCTGGAGACCGCCACCACCGGGGTCACCATCAACGCGATCTGCCCGGGCTGGGTGCTGACGCCCTTGGTGCAAAAGCAGATCGACGACCGCGCCAGCCGGGAGAACATCAGTGTCGACCAGGCCAAGAAAGATCTGCTGGGTGAAAAGCAGCCCTCGCTGCAGTTCACGACGCCCGAACAACTGGGCGAGCTGGCGGTATTCCTGTCATCGCCCGCCGCCGACAACGTGCGCGGCGTGGCATGGCAGGTCGACGGCGGCTGGACGGCGCAGTGACCGCCGGCCACCGAGGCAGGCCGGCGGCGCGCAACGATCGGCTCTTTCCGGCATCTGCGGGTTTGCACGGCTTACGTTGACGTTAACGTCAACGTAAAAAGGCTCTGGCGGATTTTCCCGCGACAGGAGTCATCGGCATGCGGATTTCAGGCAACGTCTTTATCGTCACCGGCGGCGCGTCGGGACTCGGCGAGGGCACGGCCCGCGCACTGGCCGCCCAGGGTGGGCGTGTGGTCGTGGCCGATGTTCAGGATGCGCGAGGGGCACAGGTCGCCGACGAGATCGGCGGCGTCTTCGTGCACTGCGACGTGACGCAGGAGGCCGACGGCCAGGCTGCGGTCGATGCCGCGTGCCGTCTGGGCATGCTGGCGGGCCTGGTGAACTGTGCGGGCATCGCCCCCGCCGAGAAAACCGTGGGCAAGCAAGGCGCGCACAATCTCGCGCTGTTCGGCAAGACCATCGCCATCAATCTGGTGGGCAGTTTCAATATGATCCGGCTGGCCGCCACCGCCATGAGCGCGAACCCGCCCGAGCCGACCGGCGAACGCGGCGTCTTGATCTCGACCGCCTCGGTGGCGGCCTACGACGGCCAGATCGGCCAGGCGGCCTATGCAGCATCCAAGGGTGGCGTGGTGGGCATGACGCTGCCGATCG
The DNA here is from genome assembly GCF_003752175.1 of Comamonas sp. BIGb0124. Taxonomy (GTDB): domain Bacteria; phylum Pseudomonadota; class Gammaproteobacteria; order Burkholderiales; family Burkholderiaceae_C; genus Comamonas_F. The sequence continues at coordinate 1,064,095 of NZ_RJVF01000008.1, forward strand.
CCCGCGACCTGGCCCGCAACGGCATCCGCAACATGACGATCGCGCCCGGCATCTTCGGCACGCCCATGCTGTTCGGCATGCCGCAAGAGGTGCAGGACGCACTGGCCGCCAGCGTGCCTTTCCCGTCGCGCCTGGGCACGCCGAACGACTACGCGCGCCTGGTGCTGCACATCCTCGACAACGACATGCTCAATGGCGAAGTGATCCGGCTGGACGGTGCCATCCGTCTGGCCCCTCGCTGACGACGACCGGGCCAAAAGGCGGCTGCAGCCTCCCGTCCCACATCGGAGACCCGTCCGGGACAGAGGAACGGCTAACATGGTGGTTCTGTTTGCCCGGCCCTCGCCTGGGCCTTTGTTGACCGCATGCCCTCTACCCACATTCCCTCCCCTCTGCAAGTCGTCGTGCTCGCTGCCGGAAAAGGCACGCGTATGAAAAGCAGGCTTCCCAAAGTCCTTCATCGCCTGGCAGGCCGCCCCATGCTCGGGCATGTGCTGGCAGCGGCAGCGGCGCTGGACCCCGAACGGGTGGTCGCCGTCACCGGCCACGGAGCCGCCGATGTCGCCGGCTACCTCGAGGGCACCGAATGGGCGTCGGCCCGATTCGACATCCGCACGGTCGTCCAGGAACCCCAGCTCGGAACGGGCCACGCCGTGCGGCAGGCCCTGCCCGAACTGGCAGGCGATGGCACCACCCTCATCCTGTACGGCGACGTGCCACTCACCTCCGCCACCACACTGCGCGCGCTGGTGGCCGCCAGCGCGCCCACCGAGCACGCCCCTCACGGCCGCCTGGCGCTGCTGACGATCGAGCTGCCCGACCCGACCGGCTACGGACGCATCGTGCGCAACGCCTCGGGTGAAGTGCTGGCCATCGTGGAACACAAGGACGCGACGGCCTCGCAACGGCTGATCCGCGAGACCAACACCGGGCTCATGGCGGTGCCGACCCGGCAACTCCGGCATTGGCTGCCGCGCCTGCGCGACGACAACGCCCAGGGCGAGTTCTACCTGACCGACATCGTCGCGATGGCGGTCGACGACGGTGTCCCGGTGGCCGGTGTCGCGGCCCCGAACCCGACGGAAGTGGCCGGCGTCAACAGCCCGGCCCAGTTGGCCGCTCTCGAGCGCGCGCTGCAGGCGCAGATCGCGCAAGACCTGCTCGAACAGGGCGTCCGCCTGGCAGACCCGGCCCGCCTCGACGTCCGTGGCACGCTGACCTGCGGGCAGGATGTGGAGATCGACGTCAACTGCGTCTTTCATGGCGACGTGACGCTGGGCGACGGTGTGCGCATCGGCCCCCACTGCGTGATCGGAAACGCACGGATCGAAGCGGACGCGGTGATTCACGCCTACACCCACATCGACGGCGAGCGGGCCGGCGTCTCGGTGGGCGCAGGCGCCCTGATCGGCCCGTTCGCCCGACTGCGCCCCGGTGCCAAACTGGGCCGCGAAGTGCATATCGGCAACTTCGTCGAGGTCAAGAACAGCACGCTGGCCAACGGCGCCAAGGCCAACCACCTGGCCTATCTGGGCGATGCCCAGGTCGGCGAGCGGGTGAACTTCGGCGCCGGCAGCATCACGGCCAATTACGACGGAGCCAACAAGCACCGCACGGTGATCGAGGCCGACGTCCATGTGGGCAGCAACTGCGTCCTGGTCGCGCCGGTCACCCTGGGTGCGGGCGGGACGGTCGGCGGCGGCTCCACCATCACCAAGCACACGCCGCCCGGCGCGCTCAGCGTGGCACGCGGCAAACAAGTCGTCATCGCCAACTGGAGCCGTCCGGCCAAGGCCCCGGCCCAAGCGCCCGGCCAGCCCCAGCCGGACGCCCCGGGCCCAGAGGCCTGACCGTCACGCCAGAGGCGGTAACGACACGACATCCCGACCCGGCTCCCGGCCGTTCACGACTGGGAGTCGACAGAACCCACGTTTTTGCATGCGGCCCCGTCCACCCGGACCGGGCCCTTCTCCACGATGAACAAACAGGCCATCGCGTCTTTTTTTGCCACCTTGCAGGCGGCCAATCCAGAGCCCAGGACGGAGCTGGAGTACAGCACGCCCTTCGAACTGCTGGCCGCCGTGCTGCTGTCGGCACAGGCCACCGATGTCGGCGTCAACAAGGCCACGCGCCGGCTCTATCCTGTGGCCAACACGCCTCAAGCCATCCTCGCACTGGGTTTCGACGGTCTGTGCGATTACATCAAGACCATCGGTCTGTACCGCAGCAAGGCCAAGCACCTGCTGGAAACCTGCCGCATGCTCGTCGAAGAGCACGGCGGCGAGGTGCCGCACAGCCGCGAGGCGCTCGAAAAACTGCCGGGCGTGGGCCGCAAGACCGCCAATGTGGTGCTGAATGTGGCCTTCGGCGAGCCGACCATGGCCGTGGACACACATATCTTCCGGCTCGGCAATCGCACCGGCATGGCACCCGGCAAGACCCCGCTGGAAGTCGAGCTCAAGCTGCTCAAGCGGGTGCCCAAGGCCTACCTGGTGCATGCCCACCACTGGCTGATCCTGCATGGCCGTTATGTCTGCCAGGCCCGCAAGCCGCAATGCTGGCACTGCACGGTCGCGCCCTACTGCGATTTCAAGCCCAAGACGCCCGCCCCTTGAAACGCGGCCGACCCCGCCGATTCCGCCATGCAAGACAGCCTGTTCCCGGACGACACGCCGCCCGAACCCCCACTCCGGCCCCGCCGCAACACGCCCCCGGCGGCCGGTCCGGATTCGGACGAAACCCCGGCGGCACCCGCGACCCGGCGAGCCCGCGACAGCGGCACCGTGCAGCCCATGCCCGCGACCCCGCAACAGCAGGCGCTGGCCGGCCGGTTGCCACCCAGCCTGCACATGGGGACCTCGTCGTGGCACTTCCCCGGCTGGGACGGCCTGGTCTGGCAAGGCGCCTATACCGAAAAACGCCTCTCCAGCCAGGGCCTCAAGGCCTATGGACAGCACGCACTGCTGCGCAGCGTCAGCCTCGACCGTGCTTTCTACCGGCCGCTGTCCACCCTGCAATACATCGAATACGCCGAACAGGTGCCCGAGACCTTCCGGTTCGTGGTGAAGGCCCCCGCCCTGGTGACCGACTCGCTGGTGCGAGGCGAACAAGGCCAGGGCAAACAGGACAACCCCGGATTTCTCGACCCGCGTCTGGCCGTCGACACCTTCATTCGGCCCGCCATCGAGGGCCTCGGGACCAAGGCCGGGGCCCTGGTCTTCCAGATCAGCCCCTTGCCCAGCCACTGGCTGCGGGCCATGCCGGTCGTGCTGGAGCGGCTTTCCCTGATGCTCGAAGCCGTGCGCGACGCACTCGACGGCGAGCAGGCGCTGCGCAGCCAGGCCCCCGATGTGGTGATTGCGGTCGAGGTGCGCGATGCCGCTTTCCTGCGGGCCGACATTCAGCCGCGGCTGGCCGAGGTGCTGTTGCAGCACGGTGCGACCTACTGTCTGGGCCTGCATGCCAAGATGCCGCCCATCGAGGCGCAACTGCCCTTGCTGCGGCGGCTCTGGCCCGGACCGCTGGTCTGCCGCTGGAATCTGCACCGCAAACACGGCGCCTACGGCTACCAGGCGGCCAAGGATCTTTACGAACCCTTCGACCGCATCCAGGATGCCGATCCCGAGACCCGCTCCCATCTGACACGCGTGATTTTCGCCACCGCGGCACGCGGCCTGCCCGCACTGGTGACCATCAACAACAAGGCCGAGGGCAGCGCGCCCCTGTCCGTCGAAGCGCTGGCGCAGGAAGTCGCCGCCGGACTGCAGGCTTCGGATACCCTATCGCCGCGATAGCATGGCATCGGCCCCACGGGGGCCGCGGGGCCTCTTGCTTTCTGTCACAATGCCGCAACCCTAGGTACGGCCCGGTCAAACGGGCCTCGACGACTCCCCTCAGAGCCTGCCGCCCTTGAAGAGGCGGGCCCCGTTCAAAGGAAAACACCATGGCCAGCGAACTCATCACCCATACCACCGACGCCTCCTTCCAATCCGATGTCATCCAGAGCGACAAGCCCGTCCTGGTCGACTTCTGGGCCGAATGGTGCGGTCCCTGCCGCATGATCGCTCCGATCCTGGACGACGTCGCGCAGGCCTACCAGGGCCGTCTGCAGATCACCAAGGTGAACGTGGACGAAAACCGCGACGTGCCCGGCCAGTTCGGCATCCGCGGCATCCCCACGCTCATGCTGTTCAAGAACGGCGAACTGGCGGCCACCAAGGTCGGCGCGGTCAACAAGGCCCAGCTCACGGCCTTCATCGACCAGCAGCTCGCCTGAGTTCACGCCCGACCCTGGCGGCCGCCCTTTCCGGACGGCCGCTCCGACCGGCCTGCGCACCCCGCAGGCCGGTCTCGCATCGAGGTGCCGGGAGGCACGCGGGCCGGCGATCCGGCTTCGAGCCGAATCTTTTTCCGGCCCTGTCCGCAAACCCCTTTGCATCGGGCGAACTTTACTGTCTATAATCTGTGCATTGACTGAGGCGGCCGCTTTCAAATCTTGAGCGCCCAGCTTCCTGCCAACTGGTGCACAGGCTGCATGGCCGCTATCCGGCCCCAGACGCCGCTCACGAAGCGCGCCCGCCTGCGGTATCCCCCTTCCCCCCCTACCTGATCCGTCAAGTCTTTCCGCCAGGAGCGGACCCTATGCATCTGAACGAACTCAAGGCACAACACGTGTCTGAAGTCCTCAAGCAGGCAGAAGCCCTTGAGATCGAAAACACTGGCCGCATGCGCAAGCAGGAGCTGATGTTTGCCATCATCAAAAAGCGTGCGCGTGCGGGCGAACAGGTGTTCGCCGACGGCGTGCTCGAGGTGCTTCCCGACGGCTTCGGCTTTCTGCGCAGCCCGGACACCAGCTTCACGGCCAGCACGGACGACATCTACATCTCGCCCAGCCAGATCCGCCGCTTCAACCTGCACACCGGCGACATGATCGAAGGCGAAGTGCGCACGCCGAAGGATGGCGAACGCTACTTCGCGCTCACCAAGCTCGACAAGATCAACGGCAACGCGCCCGAAGCCAACAAGCACAAGGTGATGTTCGAGAACCTGACGCCGCTGTTCCCCAAGGAACAGATGCGCCTGGAACGCGACCTCAAGACCGAAGAGAACATCACCGGCCGCCTGATCGACATCATCGCGCCCATCGGACGCGGCCAGCGCGCACTCATCGTCGCACCGCCCAAGAGCGGCAAGACCATGATGATGCAGCACATCGCGCATGCCATCACGGCCAACAATCCCGACGTGCACCTGATCGTGCTGCTGGTCGACGAGCGTCCCGAAGAAGTGACCGAAATGCAGCGTTCGGTGAAGGGCGAAGTGATCTCCTCGACCTTCGACGAGCCGGCCGCCCGCCACGTGCACGTGGCCGAGATGGTGATCGAACGCGCCAAGCGCCTGGTCGAGCTCAAGATGGACGTGGTGATCCTGCTGGACTCGATCACGCGTCTTGCCCGCGCCTACAACAACGTGGTGCCCTCCTCCGGCAAGGTTCTGTCGGGCGGCGTGGACTCGAACGCGCTGCAGCGCCCCAAGCGTTTCTTCGGCGCCGCACGCAATGTGGAAGAAGGCGGCTCGCTGACCATCATCGCCACGGCGCTGGTCGACACCGGCAGCCGCATGGACGAAGTGATCTTCGAAGAGTTCAAGGGTACCGGCAACAGCGAAGTGCACCTCAGCCGTCGGCTGTACGAAAAACGCGTGTTCCCGGCGATCGAGCTCAGCAAGAGCGGCACGCGCCGCGAGGAACTGCTGCTGGCCCCCGAAATCCTGCAGAAGACCCGCATCCTGCGCCAGTTCATCTACAACATGGACGAAATCGAGTCCATGGAGCTGATGATCAAGAACATGAAGTCGACCAAGACCAACGTCGATTTCTTCGACATGATGCGCCGCGGCGGCTGAACGCCGCAACCCGGTCTTTGCCGCCGCAAAGACCCCGCAGCCACTCGAAAAGCGCACCCCAGAGTGCGCTTTTCTGTATCCGGGACAGGCAGGCTTCGCACGGACTGGCGCGACCGGCCCCGTGTATGCGATAATCCCGGGTTCGCAGAAAGTGCTCCTTGGATTTTTTCACCAGCCGAATGGTTCGCCTGGGTCTAGGGAACGGCTCCCGCACCTGACTGCCCATAGGCAAGGAATTCCCATGAAAGAAGGCATCCATCCCGACTATCGCGAAGTCGTGTTCCTGGACATGTCCAACAACACCCAATTCGTGATCCGTTCGTGCGCCAGCACCAAGGAAAAGATCAAGCTCGAAGACGGCCGTGAACTGCCGCTGTTCAAGCTCGATACCTCCAGCGAATCGCACCCCTTCTACACCGGCACCCAAAAGTCGGTCGACACCATGGGCGGCCGTGTGGAAAAGTTCCGCAACAAGTTCGCTCGCGTGGGCGTCGCCACGAAGTAAGCATGCCATCCAGGCCGCTCCCGTGCTTCGGCGCGGGTGGCAGGCCCGGTGTTCTTGCACAAAAAAGGCAGCCGCTGATGCGTGCTGCCTTTTTGTTTTGTACTGAGCCGGCCCGCTCGCGCGCCGGCGCATTCACGTCAACGTGCTAGTCTGTGCGGCCTGGCCCAATACTGGGCAACGAGCCCCGACACAGCCGCCCGGCTGTATCGCAGGGCGTGAGCGCCAGCTGTATCCGCCTCACCCGATACCAACATGAACCGTCCATCACCCGCCATCGTCGCCCAATCCGCCGTCCGGCCGTTGCCGCGCCTGATCCTGCTGCTGGTCTGCGTGGTCTATGTGATGACGGGTTTCGTGGGCCGCGAACCCTGGAAGAACGCGGACATCGTGGGCTTCGGCTTCATGCAGCAACTCGCACAGGGTCAATCCGACCCGTGGCACCCCATGCTGCTCGACCAGGCCGCCAGCCAGGGCGTGGTCCTGCCCTACTGGCTGGGTGCCGGAGCCATGCAGTTGGCGCCCGACTGGATCCCCCTCGATTTTGCCGCCCGCGTGCCTTTCGCACTGCTGCTGGCGCTGGCGCTGTGCTGCACCTGGTACGCGGTCTACCACCTCGCACGCGATCCGCAGGCCCAGCCGGTGAGTTTTGCCTTCGGCGGCGAGGCCAGCCCCAAGGACTATGCGCGCGCACTGGCCGATGGCGGCCTGCTGGCCCTGATCGCCTGCCTGGGTCTGGGTCAAATCGGCCACGAGACCAGCCCGGCGCTGGTCGACCTGGCCATGTTTTCACTGATCTTCTATGGCGCCACGGCCGGTCCCTCGGTGCGCGGCTGGCCGATCCTGGCGACGGTGGCCGGCATCGTGGGCCTGACGCTCAACGGCGCCATGATTCCTGCCTGGCTGCTCTCCATCGGCGCCTGTCTGCTGGCCTGGCCCCGTCCGGTGCGGGCGTCCGGTGCTTCGTTCGAACGCCGCCTGTCCGACAAGCTGCCTTCGGGCTGGCACACCGGCTGGCAACTTCCGGCGGCGGTCGCGGGGGGTCTGGCGGCCAGCGTCTTTTTGCTGAACTGGCACACCACGCTGCCCTCCGATCCGATCGCGGCGCTGAGCCATGGCCTGGCCTACTGGACCACGGCCGATGCCTGGCGCAGTTGGGGCCGCTTGCTGCTGTGGTTCACCTGGCCGACCTGGCTGCTGGCCCTGTGGGCCCTGTGGCGCTGGCGCTGGCAGGTGCTGCAACGCCACATCGCGCTGCCGCTGTGGTTCGGTCTGGTGGCCCTGGGCACCGCATTCCTGCGCAACGGCGACGACCGCACGCTGCTGGCCGCGCTCCCTGCGCTGGCCGCACTGGCGGCTTTTGCGCTGCCCACGCTGCAACGCACGTTCTCGGCACTGATCGACTGGTTCACGCTGCTGTTCTTCTCGGGCTGCGCGATCTTTGCGTGGCTGGCCTGGATTGCCCTGCAGACCGGCTGGCCCCCCAAGATCCACCACAATGTCATCCGCCTGGTGCCCGGCTACGAGCCCGCGGTGGGCGTGCTGGCCCTGGCTGCCGGGCTGGCCGTGACGATCGCCTGGATCTGGCTGGTGCGCTGGCGCATCGGCCGCCATCGGCCTGTCATCTGGAAAAGCCTGGTGCTGCCGGCCAGCGGAGCGGCACTGTGCTGGGTGCTGCTGCTCACGCTGTGGCTCTCCCCGGTGGACTTCGCACGCAGCTACCAGCAGCAGATGGCCCGCCTGGCACCGCTGCTCACGGCGCAGTCCAGCTGTATCGAGGTGCATGGACTGACCTCCGCACAGGTGGCCGCCGTGCAGTTCTACGGCCGCTATCCGGTCAAGAAGGCCGGCGACGGCGCCAACTGCGCCTACCTCATCACCACGCCGCGGGCCCAGCTCGCCCTGCCCTACCGGGACGCCGGCCACCGCTGGTCGCTGATCGAGCCCGTGCAGCGCCTGGCCGACCGACGCGAGGACATGCTGCTGTTCCGCCGCATTCCGGGCTGAGCCCCTGCCGGGCGGCGGCGACCGGCGACGCCACCCGAGGTTTCCAAAACAACGCCAGTTGCGACTGCCGGCCCCGGACCCGGGGCGGCAGCGGACAACCCGGCCCAGCACTCCATCCATGTCCGAATTCAAGCTCCTCTTGCGCCACGCCCTGGCCATCTTCGCCGGACAACTGGCCACCATGGCCTATGCGGTGACCGACACCATCGTGGCAGGCCGCCATTCCGACCATGCGCTGGCGGCCCTGTCCGTGGGCACGTCCATCTTCGTCAGCGTCTACGTTTCGCTGATGGGGGTGATGCAAGCCTTGTTGCCGGCCTACGCCGAGCTTCACGGCGCACAGCGCCCGCTGGCCGTGGGCCGCACCTTCCGGCAGTCGCTTTACCTGTGCGCCGTGCTGGCAGTGCTGGGCATGGGCATCATGCTGTTTCCGGCTCCGCTGCTGCGCTGGGCGCAGGTGCCGGCCGAACTGCAGGCGGACGTGACGACCTATCTGCATGTGCTGGCCATGGCGTTTCCCATGGCCCTCCTGTTCCGCATGTACGCCACGCTCAACCAGGCGCTGGGCCATCCCTGGCTGGTCACCTCGCTGCAGGTGGCGGGGCTGGTGGCCAAGGTTCCGCTGTCGATCTGGTTCGTGTTCGGCGGCGCCGGCCTGGCGCCCATGGGCGTGGTCGGCTGCGCCTGGGCCACGGCGGCCATCAACACCCTGCTGTTCCTGCTGGGCGCGTGGATGATGCGTTACCAGTCCTTCTACAAGCCCTACGGCCTGTGGCAGCGGATCGAGCGGCCCGACTGGGTGCAGTTGCGCCGGCTGGTGCGGCTGGGCGTGCCGGCGGGCCTGACGTATGCCGTCGAGGTCACCTCGTTCACCGTGATGGCCCTGCTGATCGCACGCATGGGCACGACCGCACTCGCCAGCCACCAGATCGCCAGCAATCTGGCTGCGGTGCTCTACATGTTTCCGCTGGCCATGGCGCTGGCCTGCAGCGCCCGCACCTCGTACTGGCTGGGCGCGGGCCGGCCCGATCAGGCACGTCACGTGATCGTGCTCGGCTACAAGACCACGCTGGGCCTGGCCCTGGTGGCCGCTTTTGTGCTGACGATGCTTCGGCATCGGCTGGCGTCGGCCTACTCGGCCAACCCCGAGGTGGTGGCCCTGGCGGCCTCGGTGCTGCTGTGGATCGCGGCCTACCACCTGGCCGATGCTCCGCAGGTGCTGGGAGCCTTCCTGCTGCGCTGCTACGGCGTCACGCTGATGCCGTTTGCCGTCTACGGCACGCTGCTGTGGGGCCTGGCGCTGCCCGCCGGCTTTGCGCTGGCCTACAGCGGCCTGGGGCCGCTGCCGGCGCTGATGAGCCCGTCGGCGTTCTGGATGGCACAGGTCTGCGGGCTGAGCGTCATCGCAGCACTGCTCGCGGCCATGCTCTATCGGGCGGCACGCCGCGCGTGAGCGGCGGCGGCTCCTAGAATGGTCCGACGAACCATCAGGAGACACACATGAACATCGCGGGCAAATCCATCATCGTCACGGGCGCGGGCAACGGCATCGGCGAGGGCATCGCCCGTCATCTGGCCGCTCAGGGCGCGCGGGTGGTGGTCAACGACATCGATGCCGAACGCGGTGAACGCGTGGCGCAGGCCATTCGGGCCGAAGGCGGCACGGCAGCGTTCTTCAGGACGGACGTCACCCGGCGCGCCGAGGTGCAGCAACTGGTGGACGAGGCTCTTCTGCTCTACGGGCGGCTCGATGCCGTGGTCAACAACGCCGGCTGGACACACCGCAACAAACCGCTGCTCGAAGTCGACGAAGACGAATTCGACCGGGTCTATGCGGTCAACGTCAAGAGCCTCTACCTGACGACGCTGTGCGCCGTGCCGGCCATGCGCGCCAATCCGGGCGGCTCGGGGGGCAGCTTCATCAACATCGCCTCGACCGCAGGCATACGCCCGCGCCCCGGTCTGACCTGGTACAACGGCTCGAAAGGCGCGGTCATCACGACCAGCAAATCGATGGCCGCCGAATTGGGACCGGACAACATCCGGGTCAACTGCATCAACCCCGTGTTCAACCCCGATACCGGGCTCGCGGCCGAGTTCGCAGGCGGCACGCTCGACGAGGCCGCCCGTGCCCGTTTCCGGGCCAGCATCCCGCTGGGCCGGTTCTCGACGGCACGCGACGTGGCCCATGCCGTGCACTACCTGGCCAGCGACGAGGCCTCGTTCATTTCGGGGGTGTGCATCGAGGTCGACGGCGCACGCTGCGTCTAGGCCGACGGCTCGGGCAAGCCACGGCGCACATGCTCGACCAGGCGCAGCAGGCCGGGCGTCATCGACTTGGCCCGGTGCAGCACCAGGCTCAACGGCCGTGCCAGCGGCGGCAGCGGCGTGGCGAGCTCGACGAGCCGGCCGCTGGCCAGCGCATCGGCGACCACCCAGCGCGACAGGCAGGTGATGCCCAGCCCGGCCGAAACCGCCTGCTTGATGGCCTCTGAATTCGCAAACTGTATGCCTTCGTGCAGTTGGGGCACATGGGGCATCAGCATTTGCACGATGGTCTCGCGCGTACCGGAGCCGGCTTCGCGCAGCAGCCAGGTCGCACGCGCCAATTCCGCCAACGGCAACACGCCAGCACCGCCGTCCTGAGCCTTGCGATGCCAGCGCGATCCGGCGCCGGCAACGATGACCAGCTCGTCCGTCAGCCAGGGCATGACGGTCAGTTCGGGTTCGTGGCAAGGCCCTTCGATCAGTCCCAGGTCGAGCTCGAAACCCGCCACCTGGCTGGCGATGGCCTGCGTGTTGGCAATGGACACATGCGCATTCCATTGGGCCTGGCGTTCGGGCGGCAAGCTCCGCCGGAATGTCGCCAGCACGCCGGGCAGCAGGTAGTTGCCGATGGTCGTGCTGGCACCGATGCGCAGCCCTCCCGCCCCCGCTGCGTCGTCGAGCGCCCAGGATTCGATCGCCCGGGCGCCGTCCACCACGGCTAGCACGCGGGGCAGCAGCTCCTGGCCATGGCCATTGAGGCGCAGGCGCCGGCCGACACGATCGAACAAGGGCAGGCCCAGGCTGGACTCCAGCTCGTTGAGCGCGGCGCTGGTCGCCGACTGCGAGAGCCCGATGTCCTGAGCCGCCGCCGGCGTGCTGCCGGCGCGCGCGACGGCGGCAAAGATCTGCATCTGGCGCAAGGTGATGTGGAGCATGTGCAACAGGGAAACGGAAAAACAGGAAACGCAGCAACCGCCGGCGGGACATGGCGGAGGCCATCGACGACAGCGTGACGAGACTTGGGCGGGCCGCCACACGGTCGAACGACGGGGCAGTGGTTGCGTCAGTCACTCGATAACCTGTTTTTCAGGTTTAATCAATCTACATTATTCACTTTATCAGTTTATGCAATTTCTGTAGATTCATATCTGTCGAATGAATAACGAAAGAACCCATGCCTGCGATCGCCCCCCACGCCCCCCACACCGCACTGGCCGGACCGGGTGCCTCCGAAGGGCATGGCTGGGCAGCGCAATGGCCGCGCCTGCCCGGGCTGCTGGTCGCGCTGGGCATCGCCGCAATCGCCATCGCGATGGGTCGATGGCACTGGCTCGCCGACCACGGGCTGAGCCCGCTGGTGTTGGCCATCGCCCTGGGCATCGCGGCCGGCAACACGGTCTATCCGCGCTGGGCGGCGGCCTGCGACGCGGGTGTCGGTCACGCCAAGCAGACCTGGCTGCGGGCCGGCATCGTGCTCTACGGCCTGCGCCTGACGCTGCAGGACATCGCCCACCTGGGTTGGGCCGGCTTGGCCGTGGATGCGCTGGTACTGAGCAGCACCTTCGTGCTGGCGGTCTGGCTGGGCACCCGTTGGCTGGGCCTGGAGCGAAGCACGGCGGTGCTGATCGGGGCCGGCAGTTCGATCTGCGGAGCGGCGGCCGTGCTGGCCACGGCACCGGTGGCGCGCGCACGCAACGATCAGGTCGCCGTGGCGGTCGCCACGGTGGTGGTGTTCGGCACGCTGGCGGTCTTCATCTACCCCACGCTGGCTGCCGCGCTGCAACCGGCCGTGGGCGATCCCCGGTTTGCCGGACTCTACATGGGCTCGACCATCCATGAGGTCGCGCAGGTGGTGGCTGCCGGCCGCAGCCTGGGCGAAGGCACGGCCGACATGGCCATCGTCGCCAAGCTGGTGCGGGTGCTGATGCTGGCGCCGTTCCTGGTGGCACTGTCGTGGTGGCTGGGCCGCGACCGGTCGGGCCGGGACGGACAGTCCGGCCATGCCGGCCGGCAACCCGCGATTGCCGTTCCGTGGTTTGCCGTCGCCTTCATGGCGGTGGTGGCGCTGCATTCGCTGTTCCCGCTGCCCGCTGTCGTGAGCCAGGCGGCCATGACACTGGACACCGTGCTGCTGGCCACGGCCATGGCGGCGCTCGGCCTGGGCACGCACCACACCGCGATCCGGCGCGCCGGCATCAGACCCCTGATCCTGGCCAGTGTGCTGTTCGCCTGGCTGCTGGGTGGCGGCGCCCTCATCAACGCCGTCGCACTGCGCCTCGGCTGATCGCAGCCGGCCACGATTCAAAAAACAAACGGGGCCATTTTCCTAGGGATTGGTGCCGGCCTGCATACGAATTCAGCCATTCGCCCTGACAATAAAGGCATGCCCCGCGTGATTCCACTGATCGACCAGCGGCTGGCCAGCCTGGCCGGCCGCGCGCTGCCGCATGGGCCATCCGCCCCCACCGGACACCTACTCGACGGACGCGGCCGGCCCTTGCGCGACCTGCGCATCAGCGTGATCGATCGCTGCAACTTTCGCTGCAGCTATTGCATGCCCAAGGAAAAGTTCGGCAAGGACTATCGTTATCTGCCGCACCAGGCCCTGCTGACTTTCGAGGAAATCTCGCGCCTGGCGCGTCTCTTTGCCGCCCACGGCACGCGCAAGCTGCGCCTGACCGGCGGTGAACCCCTGCTGCGCAAGGATCTCGAGGTGCTGGTGGCCCAGCTCGCCGCCATCCGCTCGGCAGACGGCCTGCCGCTCGACCTCACGCTGACCACCAACGGTTCGCTGTTGGCCCGCAAGGCCGCGACCCTGCGCGATGCGGGTCTGCACCGCGTCACGGTCAGCCTCGATGCGCTGGACGACGCGGTGTTCCGGCGCATGAACGATGTCGACTTCCCCGTCGCCGACGTGCTGCACGGCATCGAAGTCGCGCAGGCGGTCGGCCTGGGCCCCGTCAAGGTCAACATGGTGGTCAAGCGCGGCGTCAACGACCATGAAATCGTCGCCATGGCCCGGCACTTCCGTGGCACGGGCGTGGTCTTGCGTTTCATCGAGTACATGGACGTCGGCAGCAGCAACGGCTGGCGCATGGCGGACGTCGTGCCCTCGCGCGAGGTTCTGGCGCGCCTGTCCGCGCACTGGACACTCGAGCCTCTGGATGCCTCGACCCCCGGCGAGACCGCACAGCGCTGGGCCTATGCGGACGGCGGCGGCGAGATCGGCCTGATCAGCAGCGTGACCCAGGCCTTCTGCGGAGACTGCAACCGGGCACGCCTGTCGACCGAGGGCCAGCTTTTTCTGTGCCTGTTCGCCAACCGGGGCCACGATCTGCGCAGCCTGTTGCGCGGGGGAGCCAGCGACGAAACGCTGAGCCGTGCCATCGCGGCCGTCTGGAGCGGTCGGCAAGACCATTATTCGGAACAGCGCGGAGCGGCCGGGGCCGAGATCCAGCCCGAGGACCGCATCGAGATGAGCTACATCGGCGGTTGACGGCGTAGACGGCGCCAGTCGGCCCTGCGCCCTTATCGGCGGTCCACCAGCGCGTGCGCAATCGTGCCCAGGTCCACGTATTCCAGTTCGCTGCCCACGGGCACGCCCCGGGCCAGCCGGGTGACCGCGACGCCCTTGGACTTGAGCCGTTCGGAGATCACATGCGCGGTGACTTCACCCTCTGCGGTGAAGTTCGTGGCCAGGATGACCTCTTGCACCACGCCATCCTCGGCGCGCTCGAACAGCTTGGCCAGTCCGATGTCGCGCGGACCGACGCCGTCGAGCGGACTGAGCTTGCCCATGAGCACGAAGTAGAGCCCCTTATAGGCCCCCGTGCGTTCGAGTGCGGCTTCGTCGGCAGGCGTTTCGATGACGCACAGCTTGCTGCGGTCACGCCCCGCGTCGCGGCAGACCGCGCAGACGTCGTCGTCGGTCAGCGTATTGCACAGCCGGCAATGGCGGACATCGCGGGCGGCCTGCTGGAGTGCCTGCGCAATGAGCTGGGCGCCTTCGCGGTCGTGCTGCAGCAGGTGGTAGGCCATGCGCGAGGCCGACTTGGCCCCGACGCCGGGCAACCGGCGCAGCGCCTCGGTCAGGGCGGCGACCGACGCGCTCATGCCCCGGCCTTCGTGGCAAAGGCCGGCAACAACCGAAGGAGACGAGGCAGCAGCAAGTCCGCTCCGATCAGAACGGCAGCTTCATGCCGCCAGGCAGGCCGGCGGAGAGCTTGCCCATCTTTTCCTGCTCGACATCGGCAGCCCGGCGCACGGCGGCGTTGAAGGCTGCGGCCACCAGGTCTTCGAGCATGTCCTTGTCGTCGGCCAGCAGGCTGGGATCGATCTCGATGCGCTTGACGTCGTGCTTGCAGGTCATCGTGACCTTGACCAGGCCGGCACCGGATTCGCCCTGCACCTCGATCAGCGCCAGCTCTTCCTGGGCTTTCTTGAGGTTGTCCTGCATGGCCTGAGCCTGCTTCATGAGACCGGCGAGTTGTCCTTTGTTGAACATGATGGTGTTTCCTTTGAGAGTACGAATGTGGGGATGAAGGCGGGGTCCACAAACCAGACCGGCATTGTGGCACCTGCGGCCGGCCGGCCGGACCCGCCGTGCGAAATCGCGGGCTCAGTCGACCGGTGCGATGCTGCCCGGCACCACGCGTGCATCGAAATCGCGGATCAGCGCCTGGACGTAGGGATCGGCCATGATGCGCTCGCGCGCGGCCTCGAGCCGCTCGGCCTGCGCCAGCGCCTGCCGTTTGGCCGGGCTGTCCTTGACCGTGCCGACCTCGACCTGCAGTTTGACGGCATGGCCCGCTTCGGCCAGCACACCTTGCAGGCGTTCGCGCAGCGCGGCCGATGCCAGCGACTCGCTTTCGACACGCAGGTGCCACAGGCCCTCGTCGCGGGCAATCAATTGAGACTGGATGGCGAGCTGCCGGACCATGGCGGTGACGGCCTTGCTGGCACAGAGCGATTCCACCAGTTCGAACCAGACATCGCCTTCCGGCGTCGGTACCAGTTCGGGCGGCGGCACATCGGCTGCGGCAGCGCGGGTCACGCGTTGCTCGGTACGGGCTCCGGGCTCGGGCTGCTGGCGGACGGGGATGTTGAGCACGCGTCCGGCGTCACCGCGAACGGCCTCGTTGCGCTTCGCCGCATCGGCGGATGCGGCAGGCGCCGGACGATCGGACAGGTCGCGGTTCTCGGGCGCACTGCCCTCGCCCCAGCCGTCGGCCATGCTCTGCCAGGAGGCGGCTTCGGAATCCTCCCAGGGCGGCACGTCGTCGGCGACGGCGGGCTGCGCCGCAGCGGGCGCCGGCCGGCTCGCGGCGGCGGCAGGCCGGGGCTGCTGGGGTGCGGGCTGGCGTTGAGGCGCAGCAGAAGGCGCGGGCACCTCGGAGGCCGGGGGCCGGGCGACCGGCTCCACCGCCGTGGCAGCATCCGGTTCGCCACGCTGGGCGACCGGTCTTTCGGCCGGAGCGGGAGTCGAAACGGGGGGCGGGATCGCCGCCGTGGCCGGAGCGGCTGCTGCAGGCGATCGCGCCGGTTCGGCGGGGGTCGGTTGGACGGCCGGCGCCACCGCGCCGGCACCGGGATTCGGCGCACCCTGCGCGGCCTGCAAGGCCGGCGCAGGCGGCGGAACCGGAGCAAAAGCCGGCGATTCAGCTTTCAGCGCTGTTTTTTTTTCAGCCGAGGCTGCCGAGCCCTCTGCCGAAGCCGGCTTGAACGCCAGCAGCCGCAGCAGCGTCATGGTGAGCGCCGCATACTCGTCGGGTGCCAGGCCCAGTTCGCCGCGGCCGTGCAGGCACAGGCTGTAGAGCAGTTGGGTCTCGTCGGCCGGCATCAGGGTCGCCAGCCGCCGGATGTCCGCGGCTTCCGGGTCGGCCGAATCGGGAGTCATGTCGGGCACCGCCTGATGCACGGCCATGCGCTGGAGCACAAACGTCATTTCTTCCAGCGTGGAGGCGGCCGACAGCCCATGCAGCCGCAGGGTGTCCGAGGTCTCGACCACGGTGCGGCCATCGTTCTGCGCCAGGGCTTCGATCAGCCGCAGCACATAGGTGCGGTCGACGGCACCCAGCATCTGGCGCACCGGAGCCTCATGCAGCTCGCCGCTGCCGAAGGCGATGGCCTGGTCGGTCAGGCTCAGCGCATCGCGCATCGAGCCGCGCGCCGCACGGGCCAGCAGACGCAGGGCCTGGGGTTCGGACGAGACCTGCTCGGCCGCCAGCACACGCGTGAGGTGATCGAGCACCGTATCGGGCGCCATCGGGCGCAGATTGAACTGCAGGCAACGCGAGAGGACCGTCACCGGTACCTTCTGGGGATCGGTGGTCGCGAGCACGAACTTCAGGTATTCGGGGGGCTCCTCCAGCGTCTTGAGCATGGCGTTGAAGGCATGATTGGTCATCATGTGCACTTCGTCGATCATGAAGACCTTGAAGCGGCCCTGGACCGGCTTGTAGACCGCCTGCTCGAGCAGCGACTGGATCTCGTCGACGCCACGGTTGGAGGCGGCGTCGAGCTCGGTGTAGTCGGGAAACCGGCCGCTGTCGATGTCGCGGCAGGCGGCACAGACGCCGCAGGGCGTCGCCGTGATGCCGCCCTGGCCGTCGGGGCCGGTGCAGTTGAGCGACTTGGCCAGAATGCGCGAGACCGTGGTCTTGCCCACGCCGCGCGTTCCGGTGAAAAGATAGGCATGGTGCAGGCGCTGCTGCGTGAGCGCATTGCTCAGAGCCTGCACCACATGTTCTTGCCCGACGAGTTCGGCAAAATTCTTGGGTCGGTATTTGCGGGCCAGCACGAGATAGGACATGGGCGGCATTCTAAGGTGAGCGGAGGCCCTGTTCACGCAGCAGCCGGATTCCGGACCTCCCGCCGGGGGCCGTCGGGGCCGTTGCCCTGGGCAGCAGCCCCTGGATACAGCGGCCTGGCCCCGGGTTCACGTGCGATGCGGGATCAGACGTGACGCAGCCCGGCCGCCCGGACTTCGGGCTCGGGCGCCGGGGCCCGGTCTGCACGCTGGTGCAACGCCTGCATGATGCCGCAATGCGGCCCCTGGCCGTCGCAGCGCCCCCGGATGGACAGCAGATCGCGCTCCAGCACCCGCAGTTCCTCCAGTCGTTCGCGAACGTGGCGCAGGTGCTCGTCCAGGGTGACCTGGGCGCGTAAGCAGTCTGCCGAGTCGCGCAGATCCAGATCGAGCAGGGTCCGGACCTCCTCGAGCGACATGTCGAGGGCGCGGCACAGGCGGATGAAACGCAGCCGGTGGACGTCCTCCTCGCTGTACAGCCGGTAGCTGGCCTCGCTGCGCAAGCCGGGGGGCAGAAGTCCCTGCTTTTCGTAGAAACGGATGCTGGCGGCGCTCAGCCCGGACTCGCTCGCGGCCTGGCCGATACGGTAGTGCGGTCTTTCATCGGGCATGGGTTGACCTTCAAGTGGCTTCAAGGTTTCCAATGATGCCATGGACACCCGCACACGCCCCGCCCCCCATGACCATGACCATGACCATGAACATGACCAAACGCATCGCCACGGTTCCGAGTCACACGGTCATCCTGCGCCGGGGAAAAAACACGACCACGCCCATCGTCACGACCACGGCCACGGCCATGCCGACGCCTGCTGCGGCGCCACGGCCCTGCCCCCGGCCAGCCCGGCGCCGGCCGGGGGCACGCGCCGCCGCATCCCGGACATGGACTGTGCGGTCGAGGCCAACGAGATCCGCGGGCTGGTCGAGGGCCTTCCGGGTGTGAACGACCTGCACTTCGATCTGAAGGCCCGGGTGCTGACGATCTCGGCCGATGCCGAAGCGGCCGCACAGGCCTTTGCGCGCATCGAAGGCGCGGGTTTCCGCACCCAGGCGTTGGACACCGAGGGCGAGGATGGTGCCGCGGCGCACGCGCCGCTCTCCGGTCAGCCGGGTCTGCCGCGCCTGATCGCCGCACTGGTCCTGGCGCTGGCGGCCGAGGCCACGGCTTTTGCCGCCCCGGAAGGCCTGGTCGCACAGGGCCTCGGCATGGGCATGGCCGCAGCGGCGATCGCACTCTCGGGATTCGACGTCTACCGCAAGGGCCTGGTGGCGCTGCGCCACGGCCGCCTCAACATCAACGCCCTGATGACGGTCGCCGTCACCGGCGCGGCACTGATCGGCCAGTGGCCGGAAGCCGCCATGGTGATGGCGCTGTATGCCATCGCCGAGCTGATCGAGGCTCGCGCAGCCGAGCGTGCACGCGGCGCGATCCGGGACCTGCTCGACACCGGCCCCGACCAGACCCTCGCCCGCCAGGCCGACGGTTCATGGCAACCGAAGGCCATCGGCGAGATCCGCGTCGGTGACCGCATCCGCACCAGACCCGGCGAACGCATCGCGCTCGACGGCGTGATCGAGGCCGGCCAGACCAGCGTCGACCAGGCGCCCATCACCGGCGAAAGCCTGCCCGTCGACAAGATCCCGGGCGACACCGTCTTTGCCGGCACCATCAACACCACCGCCACCATCGACGTGCGGGTGACTTCGGCCACCGGCGACAACCTCATCGACCGCATCATCGCGGCCGTCGAGCAGGCCCAGCAGGCGCGCGCGCCGACACAACGATTCGTCGACCGCTTCGCCCGCATCTACACGCCGGCCGTCTTCGTCATCGCCCTGCTGGCGGCCATCGTGCCGCCGCTGCTGCTGGACTGGACCTGGCTGGACGCCATCTACAAGGCCCTGGTGCTGCTGGTCATCGCCTGCCCCTGCGCGCTGGTCATCGCCACGCCCGTCACCGTGGTCAGCGGCCTGACAGCCGCCGCGCGTCGCGGCATCCTGATCAAGGGCGGCACCTTCCTCGAAAACCTGCGGCGCGTGCGAGCCGTTGCACTGGACAAGACCGGCACGGTCACCACCGGCGCCCCGGCGCTGGTCGCTTTCGAATCCGTGCCCCATGGGCTCGCCCGCGACCCCTTGCTTGCGCCGGCCACCGTCCCGTCCGGCGAGAAGCCGGATGCCGAGAGCCTGCGCATCGCACGCGCCCTGGCGTTGCAATCCGATCATCCGGTCTCCAAGGCCATCGCGGCCGGATTGGCCCGGGCCGACGGCGGCCTGCCGGAAGTCACGGGCTTCCAGGCCCTGGCCGGACGCGGCGTGCAGGGCTCGATCGGCGGCACCGACTACGTTCTGGGCAACCTGCGGCTCGCGCAATCGTTCGGCCCCGTGCCGCCAGGCCTGGCCGAGCGGCTGGCCGAGCACGAACGGCAAGGCCGCACCGTGACCCTGCTGGCCGGCCCGCAAGGCGTGCTCGCCATGCTGGCCGTGGCCGACACCATCAAGGCCAGCAGCCGCGAAGCCGTGGCCACGCTCAAGGCCATGGGTGTGGTGCCCGTGATGCTCAGCGGCGACAACACCGCCACGGCCCGCGCCATTGCGGCCGAGGCCGGCATCGAAGACGCCCGCGGCGATCTGCTGCCCGAAAACAAACAGCAGGCGATCGTCGACCTGCAGCGGCAGTACGGCGCCACCGCCATGGCCGGCGACGGCATCAACGATGCGCCCGCCCTGGCCCAGGCCGACATCGGCGTGGCCATGGGCGCCATCGGCACCGACACCGCCATCGAGACTGCCGACGTGGTGCTGATGACCGACGACCTGCGCAACATTCCCTTGGCGATCCGGCTGTCGCACCGCACCCACGGGGTGCTGTGGCAGAACATCGCGCTGGCCCTGGGCATCAAGGCCGTTTTTCTGGGTCTGGCCCTGGCGGGTTCGGCCACCATGTGGATGGCCGTGTTTGCCGACATGGGTGCGAGCCTGCTGGTGGTCGGCAACGGACTGCGGCTGCTGCGCGCCGGCCGCACGCCATGAAATCCCTCGGGTATGAGGGTCGCAAGAGGCGGTCGGCTTGATCCTCATGCATCCACAAGGTGCTGCAAAGTTTGCCGTCGATGCGATTCTTTTTGCGCTGAAGTAGGTATACTGGTCTACCTACTTTTGAATGAAAAACCCAGTGACTGTCGAGACTCCCCATCGCAAAGGCAGCGCGCACGACCGCCTCTTGAGCGCGGCAGCCATCCTGTTCTACAACGACGGCATCGCAGCCACCGGGATCGACGCCATCGTCAAGAAAGCCGGCGTGGCGAAAAAAAGCCTGTACAACAACTTCGCGTCCAAGTCCGAACTGGTCGAGGCCTACCTTCAGATTCGGCACGCCGAGTGGCTCTCGCTGTACGACACCCGCGTGCAGCAGGCCAAGGGGCCCGCAGAGCGTGTCTTGTCGGTGTTCGAGGCTTACGCCGACCACGCCGAACAAGCCTACGAGCGCGGGTTTCGCGGCTGCGGTCTGCTGAACGCGGCCGCCGAGTTCCCGGCCGGGGACTCCGGCCGAAAAGCCGTGCGCGCCCACAAGGAAGAGGTCGAATCCATCTTGAACAGGCATCTCGCCGAGCTGATTCCCGGCGATGCGCCACGCGCTGCGCTGTTGGCCCGGCACCTGGCGCTTCTGCTCGAAGGCTCGATCGTTCGGGCCGGCCTCGAAGGCAACAGCTACTGCGTCATCCAGGCCAAACGCATCGCCGCCTCGCTGCTGGAGGCCGCTTGACCCCCTCATCCAAAGACCACCTGCTGGGCGTTGCAGGCGTCCTGGTGGCGGCTGTCCTGTGGGGCACGACCGGCGTCTCCGCCACCTTCGCACCCGAAGTCGGCGCAGTCGCCATTGGCGCGGCAGCGATGGGCGTCGGCGGTCTGCTCCAGGCCGCGATCGCGACCCGGGCCATTGCCCGCCATGCCGCCGCACTGCGACAGCAATGGCCCTGGCTGCTGGTCGGTGCCCTGGCCGTGGCGATCTACCCGCTGGCGTTCTACGGCTCGATGCGCATGGCCGGCGTCACGGTGGGCACGGTGGTTTCCATCGGCTCCGCGCCCCTGCTGTCCGCCGTCATCGAAATGGTCATGGACGACCTGCGCGTCACCGCCCGATGGGTCTTTGGAGCCGCCTTGGGCCTGGTGGGCATGGCACTGCTCTGCATCGCGGAAAGCGGCGGCCACGGCTCGGCTGCGCCGTCGATCCCCATCGGCGTGGCCCTGGGTCTGCTCGCCGGTTTGACCTATGCCTTGTTTTCGTGGGCGGCCCGCCGCCTGATGCAGAGACGTATCCCGTCGCGCGCGGCCATGGGCGCGACCTTCGGCCTGGGCGGTCTCACGCTGATGCCCGTGCTGTTGACGACGGGTGCCCCGTTTCTTGCGTCGTGGAACAACGCCGGCGTGGGCATCTACATGGCCGTGGTGCCGATGTTCCTGGGCTACGTGTGCTTTGGTTACGGCCTGGCCCGCATCCAGGCCAGCATGGCCACCACGATCACCCTGGTGGAGCCCGTGGTCGCGGCCGCACTGGCCGCCGTGGTTGTGGGCGAACGTCTGCCCGAACTGGGATGGGTCGGCGTGGCGCTCATCTTTGCGTGCCTGGTGTGCATCACGCTACCGGCCCGTACAGGCGGGCGAACCCGCCCGTTGCCGCCGACCCAGGCCGTCTGACGGCTCAACGCAGGCCAGCCGCGGCGCCCTGGTCTTTCGACACGGTCAACACTGGATCAACACTGGAGAAGCAGCCATCATCATGACGACCATTTCATGGGACGATTTCGAAAAAATCGAATTGCGCGTGGGGCGCATCATCAAGGCCGAGCCATTTCCCGAAGCACGCAAGCCGGCCTACAAGCTGCAGGTGGATTTCGGCCCCGAGATCGGACTGCGCAAATCCAGCGCGCAAATCACCCGGCTCTATGCGATGGATGAGCTGGTGGGAAAGCTCGTGGTCGCCGTCATCAACTTTCCGCCCAAACAAATCGGGCCGTTCCGTTCCGAATGCCTCGTGACCGGTTTTCCGGACGAGCAGGGTCATGTGGCCCTGTGCGTACCGGACAGGCCTGTGCCACTGGGCAGCCGCTTGTTTTAGTCGCATGGAACCGGCGAGCCTGAAGACCACCCGCCGGCACGCGTCCGACAACAGCTCGGCATGAAACCCGCATCCGGCCAGCGGAACCCCATGCACCCGGCATGCTCCAATCGGGCATGCATGCTCCTCTCCCCGACCTCGGCCGGCGACGCTGGCTCCATCGCTCCGCCCAGGTGGCCCTGGCGACCTGCACGCTGGCAGCGCTTGCGCCCGCCCGCGCGGGCTACAACATCTGGCTGGGTGAATACACGATCGAGCGGCAACTGCTGCAGCAAGGGCTGGCCGAGCGCTTTCCCCTGCGGCTGCGCTACATGGAGCTGTTTCGCGTCACCTTGAGCAACCCCAGGCTGGGGTTGGACGCCAAGGCCAACCGCACTCAGGTCACCAGCGACGTGCAGATCGAGAACGACCTGCTGCTGGCCCGCCCCGTGCAAGGGCTGCTCGCGCTGAGCAGCGGCTTGAAATACGATGCGCCCGCCCGCGCCCTGCGGCTGCACGAGCCGCGTGCCGACCAGGTCGAGATCAAGGGCATGTCGGGCGAAGCCGCACGGCAGTTGCAGGCCGTGAGCGCCGCCGTGGCAGCCCAGGTGCTGGCCGACTATGCGCTCTACACCTTCAAGCCCGAGGAACTCACGTTCAACGGCCAGGTCTTCCAGCCCGGCGAGATCACGGTGCTGGAAGATGGCATCAAGGTGAAGGTCGACTAGCGCGAAGCCATGGGCGCGACTCGGGGCTCATGGGCCCGGGTCGGACCCGCCACGCGCCTGCCCGCCTGGCAGAGGCCGGTCGAAATCGACCCGCAGCACCTCGAAGCCCCGCGCCTGCAGCAATGCCGGCAGGCCCTGGTCGCCGATCATGTGCAAGGCACCGATGCCGGCCATCACGCGCCGGCCCTCGGCGTGCAGCTTCTCGATGCCGCGGGCCAAGGCCACATTGCGCTGGTCCAGCACGCGGCCCATCTGTGCGCGATCGGCCGGCGTGTCCATGCAGCGGCACCACTCGGGATAACGATCGAGCGTCGCCAGATCGCCCCGGGCCCAGACCTGGGTCAGCGCCTGAATGTCGGTGCGGGCGCGGCCGGAGGCCAGCTCTTCGAGCGCCTTGTCCACCATCTCGCCCTCGGCCTGCGAGGAACCGCCCGTCAGCAAGGCCAGTTGATCTTCGGGTTTTTCGAGACCGATCACGGGTTTGCCCTGCGCCTGGGCCATGCCCGCAAGCACGAAATCGATGGCGTAATCGGCGTAGAAACCGTCCTCGCGCCCCGCCAGGGTAAGCAAGGTCATGGCCTGCATCCCGGGGCGCAGGGGCGCCAGCAACCGCGCGTCGATACAGGCCTTGTCGGCCTGCGCAGCGAGCGCCTCGCGCCGCTGCGGCGTCATCACGGCATTCACGCGTGCCGGACTGGCAGGGCGGGCCAGCACCTGCATCACCTGAGGGTCGAGCAGATTGAGCTCCAGTGCCAGCGTGTCGCTGCGCTGCATGGCCCGCTGCACCCTGGGCCCGGGCATGAGCCACTCGGACTGCGCCACATGCAGCGTGCCGTACAGCCACGAGTCATGACCATCGCGGCGAATGCGCCACAGGAAACCGCGGTCGCGCGCCTGGGCCGCCATGACACGCAAGGCATCGGGCGTCGGCCGCACGGCCGGCGGCGGGCACACGCGGGCGGCGGATGCCGCGCCCGGTGCCGAAGCAGGGGAATCGGAGAGTTGGGTGCTGCCGCCCGGCGGGGTGGTTTGGGCCACCCCGGCCGGCAAGGCCGGAGCACCGAGGGCGCCAGAGGGTGTTTCGGCCCAGGCGGGACTGGCCCACAGCCAGGCGGCGCAACAGACCGCCAGCAGATTCGAACGTCGTGTCATGCGCCCATTATCCGGGGCATCGACGCCTGTGGAATCTGCCGATTTCCTTCAGTCTTTTGCCTTCAGCCTTCGAAGCCGAAGCGACCTTCCGCGGCAATCGCCTTGACCGGCAGACGCGGGCTGGGTGCCTCGCGCGACTGCAGGGCTTCGGCCAGGAAGCTCTTGTCTTCGCTGCGGCGGCCGATGGCGACGGCAGCTTGCACGGTGTAGCCTTCGGGCACGCCCAGGCTGGTGCGGGCCAGTTCCTTGTCGAAGCCGGTCATGCCGTGGGCATGCCAGCCCAGCAGCGTCGTCTGCAGGGCGAGGTAGCCCCAGGCGGCGCCGGTGTCGAACTCATGCGTGCCGTTGGGCTTGGGCTCGGCGGCACCGGGGGGCTGAGACCGGTTGGCCGACACGATGACGATCAGCGCCGAAGCCCTCTGGGCCCAGCTCTGGTTGAAGGCATTGAGCGTGGCGAACAGAGCGTCCCAGGCCGGCGTACCGGCACGCGCGTAGATGAAGCGCCAGGGCTGCGCATTGAACGCCGAAGGGGCCCAGCGGCCGGCTTCGATGATGGTCAGCAGATCCTGTTCGCTGATGGTCTCGCCCGTGAAAGCACGCGGCGACCAGCGATCGATGAAGATGGGATTGACGGGATACTCGGGCTGACGGGTCTGTTCGGTCACAGGAAACTCCTTCGAGGGCATGCGGGAATCGAACCGGCCGTACGGGCTGCACCGCCTCGGGTTCGACCCCTCGTTTTGCATAGCAAGGCCCGCCATCCTACTGGCATTGCACAACCCCTGCACACATCGTAGATTTACAGTGGCGAACCGGGCTGCCGCGGCTCGCGTTTCCGGTCACGCCGAGGCGCCTCTAGTTGCCGCTGCCCAGCGATTCGCCGAGGAAGTCGAGGAACGCCCGCACCGCCGGCGTCAGGCCCCGGCGCGACGGGAACACCGCATGCAGGATGCCCGGCGGCGGCGACCAGCCGGGCAATACGGACACCAGGCGGCCATCGGCCATTTCTTCCGCGCACATGTAATCGGGCAGGAAACCGAAGCCGATGCCTTCGAGCAGCGCGTACTTCAGGGTCAGCATGTCGTCTGCCAGCAGGCGGGGCTCGTGGTCGAAGCTGTACTCGGCGCCGTCCGGCCCGACCAGCAGCCAGGTGGTCCGTCCTTCCACGCCCGACATGGTCAGCGTGGGCAGCGCATGCAGATCCTGCGGCCGGGTCACACGCGGATGGCGCGCCAGCAGGCGGGGGCTGGCGACCAGTTCGGTGTGGCTCAGCCCCAGGCGCTTGATCACCAGACTGCCCGAGTCGTCGAGCGTGGGCCTCACCCGCAGGGCCACGTCCACGCCCTCCTCGACCAGGTCGACCACCCGGTTGGTGATCTCCATGTCGATGCGGACCTGGGAAAACGCCAGCATGAACCTCGGCAGCACCGGCCCGAGCACCACCTGGGCCACCGTCACCGGGCAGGTCACCCGTACCCGCCCGCGAGGCTCGGACTGCACGCGGGCCACCGCATCGGCCGCGGCCTGCGCCTCGGTGCGCATGGCGGCGCAGTGCCGGTAATAGACCTCGCCGACCGCCGTCAGCGACAGCTTGCGGGTGGTGCGCTGCAGCAGCCGCACCCCCAACTGGTTCTCCAGTTCGGCCACCCGCCGGGACAGACGCGACTTCGGAACACCCAGCACACGGCCGGCCGCAGCAAAACCGCCACGATCGACCACCTCGCAGAAAAACAGCATGTCATTGAGATCTTGCATAGGACGACGGACGTTTCTTTCACCCATAACCAAAACCACGATTGTGCGTGATTGAACCTATGGATGGAACAATCTGATCCGGTCACGGCGACTTATCAGCAGGTGCAAGCGTCCCTACCATTCATGCATCGGCGCTGCACATCGCGGCGCCCGGCCCAACCCCTCATACAGCCAGACAAGGACATTGCCATGACCAAACTTCTGCAGATCGATTCCAGCCCGCTGGGCGCCAACTCGGTTTCGCGCCAGCTCACCGCGCAGATCGTCGCCACCTGGGTGGCCGCCAAGCCCGACACCGTGGTCGAGCAACTCGACCTCGTGGCCAACGCGCCCTCCCACCTCGATGCCGACTCGCTGGGCTTCCGCCTGGGCCTCGACGATGCCAGCCTGACCGACGTGCAGCGCAAGGAGAACGCGATCTCCGAAGCCCTGGTGTCGCAGTTCCTGGCAGCCGACGTGGTCGTGGTCGGTGCCCCCATGTACAACTTCAGCGTGCCCAGCCAGCTCAAGGCCTGGATCGACCGCGTGGCGCAGGCCGGCCGCACGTTCAAGTACACCGAAGCCGGCCCGCAAGGCCTGGCAGCCGGCAAGAAGGTGATCGTCGCCTCCAGCCGCGGCGGCGCCTATTTCGACAAGCCTGAACTGGCCTTCCTCGAACACCAGGAAAGCTACCTCAAGGCGGTCTTCGGTTTCTTCGGCATCACCGACGTGACCTTCATCCGCGCCGAACGAATCGGCATGGGCCCCGAAGCCAAGGCCGAGGCGCTGAGCCAGGCTGCCAACGAGATCAAGGCCCTGGCCGCCGCCTGATCCCCGGCCCTCGGGCCATCCCGGCCGGCAGCGTGCTGCTCCGGCCCTCCGAACGAACCGGCACGCCTGCCTGGCCTGCCGGTTTTTTCATGTCCGGCCGTTTTCACGCAGCAGGGGTCATGCGCCCCGATCTGGATCATGTGCCCGCCCCAAGCTGGCGCACACCGACCTCCCACACAAGGCCATCGCACAAATCAGGTGCGCAAAGCTGATTGCCAAGTCTTGTATACCAACCCAAAGCACATGGCATGGTTCGTGCTGGATGGTTGGCAGCATGACCACGACCTCCTCAACCATCGCCCAGCGCATCCTCGAAGCCGTGATGGCGCGCAAGCTGCATCCCGGCATGCGGCTGGGCGAACAGCCTCTGGCGATGCTGTTCGACTGCAGCCGCACGCTGGTCCGCGAGGCCCTGCTGCAGCTCGCCACGCGCGGCATCGTGACCGTCAGTGCGCGGCGCGGCTGGTATGTGGTCGAACCCACGCAGGACGAGGCCCGCGAGGCATTCGACGCCCGGCAAGTCATCGAGCGCGGACTGATCCGGCAGAACACCCGCCTGGACAAATCCGCCGTGACCAAGCTCAAGCAGCATCTGGCCAAGGAACAGGCCGCGGTGGCCGGCGACGACGTCGGGCTGCGCAGCTACCTGCTGGGCGACTTCCATGTCTGCCTCGCCGAATGCCTCGGTAACCGCCTGCTGGCCGACACGCTGCGCGACCTCACGGCCCGCACCACGCTGATCGCCATGCGTTACCAGTCGCTGCACGATGCGGCCCAGTCCTGCGACGACCATGTGCACATCGTCGCGGCGCTCGAGCGCGGCGACATGGCACAGGCCGAGGCCCTGATGGCCGATCACATCGGCACCATCAGCGCCACGCTGCGCAAGCCCACCGACAGCGATCCGCTGGCCCAGTTGCGCGATGCGCTGCAGCCCATGCCCGTCGAGGCCGGCAAGCCGCGCAGCACCCGCACCGCTGCAGGCCGCAGCAAGACGACAACCCCCAGGACGAACCCGTCCGCCCCTTCTTCTTCCCCACCCCAACAGGACGATTCGTCCTACCTCGGAGCACTGCTATGAACCTCGCCAAACGCCACTTCTCCCTCGCCCTCGCCGCCGTCGCCCTGATGGGCAGCGCCACCCTGGCTCATGCCCAGAACGCGCTCGCCGACGTCATGAAGTCGAAGACCCTCAAGGTCGCCGTGCCTACCGACTACCCGCCCTACGGCTTTGCCGGCCTCGACCTGCAACCCCAGGGTCTGGACATCGACGTGGCCAAGCTGATCGCGGAGAAGCTGGGCGTCAAGATCGAACTGCTGCCCGTGGTCAGCGCCAATCGCATCCCCTACCTGCAGACCAAGAAGGCCGACCTGGTGATCTCGACGCTGGGCAAGAACGCCGAGCGCGAAAAAGTCATCGACTTCACCCACGCCTACGCGCCTTTCTACCAAGGCGTGTTTGCCGCCAAGGGCATGACGGTCAAGACCTTTGCCGACCTCTCGGGCAAAACGGTCGCCGTGACCCGCGGCGCCATGGAAGACGAGGAACTGGCCAAGGTCGGCCCGGCCGACATGATCGTCAAGCGCTTCGAAGACCAGGCCGGCACCTCCGCCGCCTTCGCTTCGGGCCAGACCCAGGTCATCGCGACCAGCGTCTCGAACATCTCGACGCTGGCCCAGAAGAACCCGCGCCTGGATGCCGAGTACAAGCTGCTGCTCAAGGACAGCCCCAACTTCATCGGCGTGGCCAAGGGCGAGGACGCCCTGCGCGCCAAGGTCAACGAGATCCTGCTGGCCGCCAAGGCCGACGGCACGCTCGAGAAGCTGTCGCAGAAGTGGCTCAAGCGCGAGGCCGGCAACCTGCCCCTGTAAGGCCGCGCCCGTTTCCGCGACACCCCGGCGCACGGCCCCGCCCGCCGTGCGCCAGGCGTCCATCGCCCGGGCGGGGCTCACCCCACGGTGCAGCCCCGTTCCCGAACGCCGCCTCCCGACCGATCCCGCCAAACATCCGCCATGCTCATTCAACTCGACTTCATGACCGTGCTCAGCCAGTGGCCCCTGCTGGCAACCGGCGTGGCATGGACGCTCGGCCTGACGGCCATCGCCACCGTGCTCGGCACGCTGCTGGGCGTCGCCTGCGCCTGGGCCCGCTCGCAGGGCCCTTCGGCTCTGCGCTGGATCGCGGGCAGCTATGTGGAGCTGATCCGCAACACGCCCTTCATCGTCCAGCTGTTCTTCATCTTTTTCGGCCTGCCGGCAGCCGGCGTCAAGCTCTCGCCGCTGACCGCCTCCATCCTGGCCATGGTCATCAATCTCGGCGCGTACGCCACCGAGATCATCCGCGCCGGCATCGAAGCCACGCCGCGTGGCCAGATCGAAGCGGCCCAGAGCCTGGCGCTGGGCCGTCTGCAGATTTTCACGCGCGTCATCATCCCGCCGGCGTTGCGCAAGGTCTGGCCCGCACTGGTGAGCCAGATCATCATCGTGATGCTGGGTTCGGCCGTCTGCAGCCAGATCTCGACCGAGGAGCTGAGCTACGCCGCCAATCTGATCCAGAGCCGCAACTTCCGCGCTTTCGAGGCCTACATCGTGGCCACGCTGGTCTACCTGGCCCTGGCCGTCGCCATCCGCCGACTCCTCAACTGGATCGGCCCTCGTTTCCTGTTCGGCCGCTGACCCGGAGTTATTTTTAGCCATGGTTGACTTCACCCTCTGGGACATTTTCCGCAACCTGCTGCTGGCAGCCCGCTGGACCGTCGTGCTCTCGCTCATCGCCTTCGTCGGCGGCGGCATCGTCGGACTGGCGCTGCTCGTGGCCCGCCTGGGCGGCGGCCGCATCGCCGAACGGCTGGTCGGCGCCTACATCCAGCTCTTCCAGGGCACGCCGTTGCTGATGCAGCTGTTCCTGATGTATTTTGGTCTGGCCCTGTTCGGCATCGAGACTTCGGCCTGGACTTCGGCGGCCCTGGCGCTCACGTTCTACACCAGCGCCTTCCTCACCGAGATCTGGCGCGGCTGCGTCGCCGCCATCCCCAAGGGTCAATGGGAGGCCGCGCAGAGCCTGGCCATGAGCTTCGGCGAACTGCTGCGCCATGTGGTGCTGCCGCAGGCGCTCAAGATCGCCGTGCCGCCCACCGTCGGTTTCCTGGTCCAGGTGATCAAGGGCACGGCGCTGGCCTCGGTGATCGGCTTCGTCGAGCTCACCAAGGCCGGCGGCATGATCTCCAACGTCACCTACCAACCGCTGCTCGTCTTTGCAGCCGTGGCCCTGATCTATTTTGTGCTGTGCTTCCCCGTGAGCCTGTACGCCAAGACACTTGAAAGGAAAATCCATGCAGGCCGCCACTGAAGCCCCCGCATCCACCGCCACCCTGGCCGAGCCGCATACCCGGCAGGGCGCGCCCATCGTGCGCGTCACGGCACTGCGCAAGTCCTACGGCACCAACGAGGTGCTCAAGGGCATCGACCTGGATGTTCAGCGCGGCGAAGTCATCGCCATCATCGGCAAGAGCGGTTCGGGCAAAAGCACGCTGCTGCGTTGCATCAACGGCCTGGAAGTGTTCCAGGAAGGCTCGCTCACCGTCGACGGCAAACCCTTGCTGTACGACAGCGCCATGGCGATGCGCGAACTGCGCCAGCGCGTGGGCATGATCTTCCAGCAGTTCAACCTCTTCCCTCACCTCAGCGTGGGCCGCAACGTGATGTTGGCGCCCATGCTGGTCAAGAAAAAGAACAGCAGCGAGAACACCCAGCGCGCCCGCGTGCTGCTCGAGCGCGTCGGTCTGGCCGAGAAGTTCGACGCCATGCCCGACCAGCTTTCGGGCGGCCAGCAGCAGCGTGTGGCCATCGCCCGCGCACTGGCGATGGACCCGGCGGTGCTGCTGTGCGACGAGATCACCAGCGCGCTCGACCCGGAACTGGTGGGCGAAGTGCTGCGCGTGGTCGAATCGCTCGCCGCCGAAGGCATGACGCTGCTGATGGTGACGCATGAAATGAGCTTTGCCCGCAAGGTGAGCGACCGTGTCATCTTCATGCATCAGGGCCGTGTGCACGAGATGGGTCCGCCCAACGAGATCTTCGGCAATCCCCGCACGCCCGAACTGCAGCAATTCCTGTCCTCGCTGCATGACTGAGTGCGTCAGTCGGATGTTGGACATTTGACAAGCGGCCCCTGCTGTGCAAGCGCAGGCAGGGCAACCCCACAGCGGGCCACCGCTGTCCCGGCCCCCCGGCGGCACCAGTCCCGCCGGGGGCGCTTCTTTTTTTGAAACCGGTATCAGTACCGAAGCCGTCGTCCGGAATGACGGCAGGCCGTTGCGCGGGTATCGCCACGGTTCGGCGGACAGGGGTCAGACAGCGCCGCTTGCGAACATCAGAAAAATTGCCTAAAGTCTGCTGCGACGCAACAAAGCTTCCCTTGTTTCCGAAAGCCCGATCCGCCATGTTGCAAAACGTTTGCCAAGCCGAATTCGCCGACCAGGACACCGTGATCAACCTCGACTGCGCCCGCACCGCCTCGCTGGTGCGCGCACTCGACGGTTGCATGCATCCGCGCGTCGGGCGCCTGATGCGCCAGATCAGCGAAGCCGTGGGCGACGAGGACTTCAAACGGCTGGCCGGCGAAGTGAAATACCTTCTGACACTCACTTTTGGCGAAGCCGAGGCTCAACGTCGCCTACAATAGACCTCGACGGGCCTTCCCGCATGGCTAAGCAGCCAACCGGGTCAGGTGGGGAACCAAGCAGCCCTAACTGTGGCGTCAGTGCCGGGGTCAAGGCTCGTCACCTTCCATTCTTTCCAGTGTGCATGCAGCGGCAGAAGCAACGCTTCTCGGCCTGATCCACCTCTTCGAGACGTCCATCAAGGTCGTCGCAGCGGTCATCCATCGGCGATGGCTGCACAGATCCCCCTCCGATTCCGCACCACCGCAGCCGTCGAGATCGCCTTGACGGGATGGGCAAGGGCGCCAGGCCTCCGGATCATCCGATCCCAGAGGGGAATCGCAGTCTAGAATGCTCCATTTTGCAGCCGCTCGGGCTGCATTTCTTTTCCGACTCTTACCACTTGAGGACGCCCTCCATGACCACCACGCCCTCCGGCCTGCAATACGAAGACACCACCGTCGGCACCGGCGACGCCGCCAAGCCCGGCCAGTACGTCACCGTCCATTACACCGGCTGGCTCTACCAGGACGGACAGCAAGGCGCCAAGTTCGACTCGAGCAAGGACCGCAACGACCCGTTCGTGTTCCCCCTGGGCGCAGGCCATGTGATCAAGGGCTGGGACGAAGGCGTGGCCGGCATGCAGGTCGGCGGCAAGCGCACGCTCATCATTCCGGCCAGCCTGGGCTATGGCGCACGTGGCGCCGGCGGCGTGATCCCCCCCAACGCCACGCTGAAGTTCGACGTCGAACTGCTGGGCGTCCAGGGCTGATCCCCGCCCCGAGGGCATCCGTGCGATGCCCTCCCGTGCCGCACGCTGCGGCACGTCGCTGCCACCGCCCGCCTCGGCGCTGTGGCAGCGCCCCTGCCTGACCTGCCTGGCCGCGCTCTTGAAATCACCGCCGCGACCCCTAGGTTGAGAGCTGTCTCTTCTTTTTATTTCCGTTCCAACCATGTCAGACCTCGAGAAAAACCCGTCTGCAGCCGCGCCCGCCACCGAGGCTCCTGCTGCCGCGGACGCTCCTTTTTCCCTTGAAGAAGCCGAGGCCGCGCTGGCCGCCAACCAAGACGAGCTGGCCACCCTCACCGGCCAGATCGATGCCTTGAAGGCCAAGAACGCCGAGCTGGCCGACCAGGTCCTGCGCGCGCAGGCCGACGCCCAGAACACCCGCCGCCGGGCCGAAGAAGACGTGGCCAAGGCCCGCAAGTTCGGTGTCGAGAGCTTCGCCGAAAGCCTGCTGCCCGTGGCGGACAGCCTCGAAGCCGGCTTGGCCAGCGGCAACGCGACCATCGAGCAACTGCGCGAAGGCACACAAGTCACGCTCAACCAGCTCAAGCAGGCCCTCGAGCGCAACAAGGTCATCGCCATCGAGCCGGCCGCCGGCACGCGGTTCGATCCGCACCAGCACCAGGCCATCTCGGTGGTGCCGGCCCAGCAGGACCCGAACACCGTCGTCGCGGTGCTGCAGAAGGGCTACCTCATCGCCGACCGCGTGCTGCGTCCGGCGCTGGTGACCGTCACCGCACCGGCCTGATCGGCCTCGACACATCGATCGAAAGAAACCCGACAGCGCCGCGGCCCTCTTGAAAACGAGTCCCGCAGCCGCAGATCGGATTCAGACTGAACCTTTTAGATACTGGAAAAAACATGGGAAGAATCATCGGCATCGACCTGGGCACCACCAACTCCTGCGTGGCTGTGCTTGAAGGCAACACCCCCAAAGTCATCGAGAACTCCGAAGGCGCGCGCACCACGCCGTCCATCATCGCCTATCAGGAAGACGGCGAAGTGCTGGTCGGCGCCTCGGCCAAGCGCCAGGCGGTCACCAATCCGCGCAACACGCTGTACGCCGTGAAGCGCCTGATCGGCCGCAAGTTCACCGAGAAGGAAGTGCAGAAGGACATCGACCTGATGCCCTACACCATCGCGGCCGCCGACAACGGCGACGCCTGGGTGGAAGTGCGCGGCAAGAAGCTCGCACCGCCCCAGGTCAGCGCCGAGGTGCTGCGCAAGATGAAGAAGACTGCCGAGGACTACCTGGGCGAGCCCGTCACCGAAGCCGTGATCACCGTCCCGGCCTACTTCAACGACGCCCAGCGCCAGGCCACCAAGGATGCCGGCCGCATCGCCGGCCTCGAAGTCAAGCGCATCATCAACGAACCCACCGCGGCGGCCCTGGCCTTCGGCCTGGACAAGCAGGACAAGGGCGACCGCAAGATCGCCGTGTATGACCTGGGCGGCGGCACGTTCGACGTCTCCATCATCGAGATCGCCGACGTGGACGGCGAGAAGCAGTTCGAAGTGCTGTCGACCAACGGCGACACCTTCCTGGGCGGCGAAGATTTCGACCAGCGCATCATCGACTACATCATCGGCGAGTTCAAGAAGGAACAGGGCGTCGACCTGTCCAAGGACGTGCTGGCCCTGCAACGCCTGAAGGAAGCCGCCGAAAAGGCCAAGATCGAGCTCTCCAACAGCACGCAGACCGACATCAACCTGCCCTACATCACCGCCGACGCATCGGGCCCCAAGCACCTGAACCTCAAGCTCACGCGTGCCAAGCTCGAATCGCTGGTGGAAGACCTGATCGCCCGTTCGATCGAACCCTGCCGCACCGCCATCAAGGATGCCGGCGTCAAGATCACCGACATCCAGGACGTGATCCTGGTGGGTGGCCAATCCCGCATGCCCAAGGTGCAGGAGAAGGTCAAGGAGTTCTTCGGCAAGGAACCGCGCCGTGACATCAACCCCGACGAAGCCGTGGCCGTGGGTGCCGCGATTCAGGGCCAGGTGCTGTCGGGCGACCGCAAGGACGTGCTGCTGCTGGACGTGACGCCGCTGTCCCTGGGCATCGAGACCCTGGGTGGCGTGATGACCAAGATGATCGGCAAGAACACGACCATCCCGACCAAGTTCGCACAGACCTTCTCGACCGCCGACGACAACCAGCCGGCCGTGACGATCAAGGTGTTCCAGGGTGAACGCGAGATCGCTGCCGCCAACAAGGCACTGGGCGAGTTCAACCTCGAAGGCATCGCTCCGGCTGCACGCGGCACGCCGCAGATCGAGGTCTCGTTCGACATCGATGCCAACGGCATCCTGAACGTCAGCGCCAAGGACAAGGGCACGGGCAAGGAAAACAAGATCACCATCAAGGCCAACTCGGGTCTGTCGGAAGACGAGATCCAGGCCATGGTCAAGGATGCCGAGCTGAACGCCGTCGAGGACAAGAAGAAACTCGAACTGGTGCAGGCCCGCAACCAGGCCGAAGCGCTGGTGCACAGCACCCGCAAGGCGCTGGGCGAGCACGGCGACAAGCTCGAGGCGGCCGAGAAGGAAAAGATCGAAGCGGCCATCAAGGACACCGAAGAAGCGCTCAAGGGCGAAGACAAGGCCGTCATCGAAGCCAAGTCGACCGCCCTGCTCGAAGCCAGCCAGAAGCTGGGCGAGAAGGTGTATGCCGACGCGCAGGCTACCGCTGCAGGCGCCGACGGCGCCACACCGGGCGCGCAGGCTGCGTCCGCACCGGCCGACGACAATGTCGTCGACGCCGAAGTCAAGGAAGTGAAGAAGGACTGATCCTTCATGTGATGCGCCAAGGCTGGACGGACCCTTCACCGGGTCTCTCCAGCCTTACGCGCTTATGAAACCCTGGCGACCGCGCACGACCTGTGCGGCCGCTCCACCGAATCCGGGCACGCCACGATCCCGTCCGGACTCCCGCACACAGCAGCAAGCAGCAAGTCAGCCATGGCCACCAAACGCGACTATTACGAGGTTCTGGGCGTCGCCAAGAACGCAAGCGACGACGACATCAAGAAGGCTTATCGCAAGCTTGCGATGAAGCATCACCCCGACCGCAACCAGGGCGATGCCGCCAAGAAAGCCGAAGAGCAGTTCAAGGAGGTCAAGGAGGCCTACGAAATGCTCTCCGATGCCGACAAGCGCGCAGCCTACGACCGGTTTGGCCATGCGGGCGTGGACCCGAACATGCGCGGCGGCATGGGCGGCGGTGCCGAAGGCTTCGGCGGTTTTGCCGAGGCGTTCGGCGACATCTTCGGCGACGTCTTCGGTGGCCGCGCGGGCGGCTCCCGCGGTGGCCGCCAGATGTACCGCGGCAGCGACCTGAGCTACGCCATGGAGATCACGCTCGAGGAAGCGGCTGCCGGCAAGGACACCCAGATCCGCATCCCCAGCTGGGACGACTGCGACACCTGCCATGGCTCGGGCGCCAAACCCGGCACCAGCCCCATCACCTGCACGACCTGCCATGGCGCGGGCTCGGTGCAGATGCGCCAGGGCTTCTTTGCCGTGCAGCAGACCTGCCCGCAGTGCCATGGCACCGGCAAGATCATCCCCGAGCCCTGCACGGCCTGCCAGGGCCAGGGCAAGATCAAGAGCCACAAGACGCTGGAGATCAAGATCCCGGCCGGCATCGACGAAGGCATGCGCATCCGCAGCGTCGGCAACGGCGAGCCGGGCTCCAACGGCGGACCTCCGGGCGACCTGTTCATCGAAGTCCACATCAAGAAGCACGACGTGTTCGAGCGCGATGGCGACGATCTGCACTGCCAGGTCGCGGTGAGCGTGACCACCGCCGCGCTGGGTGGCGAGATCGAAGTGCCCAACCTGGGCGGCTCGGCCAACATCGACATCACCGAAGGCACGCAGAACGGCAAGACCTACCGCCTGCGCGGCAAGGGCATCAAGGGCGTGCGCTCGAGCTACCCGGGCGACCTGTACTGCCACATCCTGGTCGAGACCCCGGTCAAGCTCACCGAGCACCAACGCAAGCTGATCAAGGAACTCGACGAGTCGTTCAAGAAGGGCGGCGCCAAGCACAGCCCCTCGGACAAGAGCTGGTTCGACAAGGCCAAGGACCTGTTCAGCTAAGCCCGTGCGCGGGCGTCCCCGCCGCTTCGAGCACCGGGGACGTCTGGCAGGACCCGGCCGCCGCCCACTCTAGAACAGGCTGCCCTGCTCCACGCCGGGCGCAGCCGCCCGCTGGTGCCGGCGTGGCCGATCCGCCGGGGCGATCTCCGGCGACAGCCACTGTTCGACCGTTTCCATCTGCGCCGCGTCCATGCCCGAAGCGGCGTAGTAGGTGCGCCGGTTGGCCAGCACCTTCTGCACCCGCTCGAGCAGCAGATGCATGCCGTCGAGCTTCAGGCCCCACTGGCGTCCGCCGGCCAGTGCGTTGGCCAGCGAACCGATACGGCCAAGCTCCCCTTCCCAGCGCTGCTCGCCGACACCCGGCCCGATGTGCAGGCTGTGCCGGCCGTGGCCCGGCTGCGTCACCACATCGAACAGCGGCGCCAGGCGAAAGCCGTCGCCCGATCGCACGAACGCGTGGTTGCGGGCATGGTCGTCGGTATTGCGCACCAGCACGTTGAAGACCATGCGGGCGAACAGTTCGCCCATGTCGCGCGAGAAACGCACGCTGATGTGGCGGGTGATTTCGGCAATGCGGCCATAGGAATGGAGCGACGCACCGCGCGCCATGTCCATCTGGCGCATGTCGAAAGTGGCCGGCGGCGAGATCAGGGATACGGCGCTCAACGCATGCAGACGGCGCTTGACGCCAGGCTCGCGGTCGAAGCGCCGAACCAGCAGCGCGGCCTCGCCGTCGCCCAGTTCGACGATCTCGGTCTGCGGCACGGTCATGCCGATCGCCCGCGCCATTTCGAGATTGGCCCACTCCACCCGCTGCCGGCTGTACGACTCGCGTCCGCGCGGAAACTTGGCCACCCATTCGACGCCGGCCTTGTCGCGCACGACCGCCTTGGGACGGGCGCCGCCCATATCCCACGAGCGGACCAGCCGTTGCAGACCTTGCGGCTCGGCCCTGCCGCCGGCGATGACGGCCTGAGCGGCCTGGTAAAGCGCCGGCAGATCGTCGAGCCCCGGCAGGTCGAGGGGCTCGAGCGCCGGCACCGTACCGGGCGGGGAAAAGACCAGCGCCCCCAGTCCCGAGCCTTTGCCCAGGCTCAGCACCCTACCCTCGGGCAGGGCATGTCCGGGCGTGCCTTCGCTCAAGGCCATCAGCGTGCGGCCCCAGGCGTCGGGCGTGGCATCGAACAGCGCGCCCAGCAGATGGTCGCGGTGGCTGGCCACGTAGGGCCGGGCCGTGAGCGGCAGGTTGATCGGATCGAGGGCAAATGCCTGTCCGGCCCGAGCCGCTTCGATCCAGCTGTCCGCATAGGTGAATCGGGCCTGGAAATCATCGGACTCGGCCAGATCGAGATGGCCGGCCAGGACCGGCCCCTCGTCGAGCACGGCATACACATCGACCAGCGGTGCGACCACCTTGTCGCGGATCTTCTTGCGCGAGACGTTCATTGGCGGCCTCGCGTCGGCCGCAGGGCCGCATCGAGGGCCCGGCCTTCCGGATCGGCATGGGGATCGCCCAGCGCGAACAGCTGCTCGGCAAAGCCGTACAGCAGCAAGGCCTGCGCATAGGCCCCCATCGCCACCTTGGGCGAACCGGCCTCGAGGCGGCGCCAGGTGGAGCGGGCCACGCCGATACGGGCTGCGGCGACGGCCTCGGTCTCGCGGCGGCGCAGGCGTGCCGTGCGCACGTTCTCGCCGACGGATCTCAGGGCGGTCAGCGCCTGCACGGACACCGCCGCGCCTGACGACCCCGCCTCGAGAATGTCGAACCCATCTTGACTCATACCCTCATCAACCTCAGATTTTTGCCGTGACCCGATCGGCGGCGGCAACGCCGCCGCTGTGAAAAGCCGGGCCGGCCCCTGCCGCATGTCCGATCTGCGAGCCAGAATCCTCGATTATGTATCGCACAGGGTGCATCGTGCGCCTTGCGCAGGCGGAATCGTCCGCCAATCGCCGATCGGCTTCCGATCTTCAGGCGGTCGGCAGCACCCTCGCCACCCGCCGGCTGCGAAAAATCGACAGGCCCAGGGCAGCGATGAACACCAGGGACAGGATGACCACGACCGTGGGCGCCGGCGCGCTGTCGATGAAAAAGCTGAGATAGACCCCGCCCACCGCCGCCAGCACCGCGATGGCCACGGCCACCAGCAGCATCACGCCGAAGGTCCGGGTCAGCAGGAACGCAATGGCGCCCGGGGCAATGAGGAGCGCGATGGCCAGGATGATGCCGACCGCCTTGAGCGCCCCCACCACCGCCAGCGAAACCGCCGCCAACAGGCCGTAATGCAGCAAGCCGACACGCAGACCCACGGTGCGGGCCTGGATGGCATCGAAGGCATGCAGCAGCAGGTCGCGCCACTTGAAGAGCACCCAGCCGCCGATGACGGCAGCGATGATGCCGCTTTCCCACAGATCGGGCACGCCCACGCCGAGGATGTCGCCGAAGAGGATGTGATCGAGGTGGACGTCGCTCTGGATCTTCACGTAGAGCACCAGGCCCAGCGCGAACATGCCGGAAAAGACGATGCCCATGACGGTGTCCTGCTTGACCCGGCTGTTGTCCTTGAGATAGCCGGTGGCCAGCGCACAGAACATGCCGGCCACAAAGGCGCCCACGGCGAACGGCAGGCCGATCATGTAGGCGATCACCACGCCGGGAAAGACCGCGTGCGAGATCGCATCGCCGATCAGCGCCCATCCCTTGAGCACCAGGAAACACGACAGCAGCGCCGTGGGCACGGCCACCAGCACCGCGATGGCCATGGCATAACGCATGAAATCGAACTGCAGGGGGGCCAGCAACAACTCGGCGTTCATGACTGCACACCTCCGGCCAGCGGTTGGCGGGCCGGCGGCACGGTCAGCGCCAGCCTGGCCTTGCGCCGTGCGGCCAGCACCCCATGCTTGGGCGCCAGCACAAAAGCCAGCAGGAACAACGCCGTCTGCAACAGCACGATGATGCCTCCGGTCGCGCCGTCCAGGAAGTAGCTGGCATAGGCGCCGACGAAGCTGCTGCCCACGCCGATCGCCACCGCGATCAGAATGACACGCAGGAAGCGGTCGCTCAGCAGATAGGCCGTGGCTCCCGGCGTGACGATCATGGCGATGACCAGAAAGGCCCCGACCGTCTGCATCGCCGCCACCGTGCAGGCCGACAGCAGGGCAAAGAACAGCACCTTCAGCAGCGTGGTGTTGAGGCCGATCGAACGGGCGTGCGTCTCGTCGAAAAAGGTGACGAGCAGATCTTTCCACTTGGCCAGCAGCACCCCCAGCGACACGATGCCGATCAGCGCCAGCTGCAGCGTGTCGGCCGGCGTGATGGCGAGCACATTGCCCAGGACGATGGTCTGGATGTTCACCGACGTGGGCGACAGCGACACCATGAACAGGCCCAGGCCGAAGAAGGAGGAAAAGATCAGGCCGATGATGGCGTCTTCCTTGAGCCGGGTTCGCTGGTTGAGAAACATCATCGCCCCTGCCGCCAAGGCGCCGGAGAAAAAAGCGCCCAGAGAAAACGACAGCCCGAGCATGTAGGCCCCGGCCACCCCCGGCACGATGGCATGCGACAAGGCATCGCCGATCAGCGACCAGCCCTTGAGCATGAGGTAACACGACAGGAAGGCGCAGACGCCCCCGATGAGCGCCGACACCCACATGGCATTGACCATGTAGCCGTACTGAAAAGGCTCCAGCAGAAGCGACATCATGGGTTCTCCGTTGCCTCGCGGCGGTCGGCGTCTTCGCGCTCCTGCTCGTGCTGGGCGCGGCCCCGGATGGTGGAGCGGCCGTCGCGCAGCACCAGCGGCCGTTCGTCGTCGGTGATGATGCCCATGATCGAGCCGGCTTCCACGCCGTCCTGGCCCGGCAGATCGAAGTGGCGCAGCACGCCGCCGAAAGTCTTCTCGAGATTGGCCCGCGTGAACACCTCTTGCGTGAGGCCGTGGGCCAGCACCGTGCGGTTGAGCAGCACGGTGCGATCGCAGAACTCGGGCACGCTGCCGAGGTTGTGGGTCGACACCAGCATCACGCGGCCCTCGTCGCGCAAGACCTTGAGCAGTTCGATGATGGCGTCCTCGGTCTTCACGTCGACGCCGGTAAAGGGCTCGTCGAGCAGGATGACTCGTGCGTCCTGTGCGAGGGCGCGGGCCAGGAACACGCGTTTTTTCTGGCCGCCCGAGAGCTCACCGATCTGGCGGTGGCGGAAGGCGGTCATGTTCACACGCTCGAGCGCCTGGTCCACGGCCTGCCGGTCGGCCTGGCGGGGCATGCGCAGGAAACCCATGTGGCCGTAGCGCCCCATCATCACCACGTCCTCGACCAGCACGGGGAAGTTCCAGTCGACCTCCTCGCTCTGCGGCACATAGGCCACCCGGTTGCGCCGCATGGCCGACCGCACCGACTGGCCCAGCACGGCGATATCGCCCTGGGCCATGCGCAGGAAACCCATGATCGCCTTGAACAGCGTCGATTTGCCGCTGCCGTTGACACCGACCAGCGCCGCGATGGTGCCGGCGGGAATCTCGAAGCTGGCGTCCTGCAGTGCGGTGTGACCGTTGCGGTAGGTCACCGTCACGCCGCGGACCGACAGGCCTGCGGGCGATTCTTCGGCAAGGGCCTGCGCGGCAGCCGGCAGACCCGGTGCAGCGTTGTGGGACGGGCCGGTGTGTTTCATCGTGTCAGCGCCTGGGCGATGGTTTGCGAGGTGACGCGCAGCATGTCGAGGTAGGTCGGCACCGGACCGGAAGGTTCGCTCAGCGAATCGACGAACAGCACGCCGCCGTAGGCCGCACCGGTTTCGCGGGCCACCTGCTGCGCGGGCGCCGGCGAGATGGTGCTTTCGCTGAACACCGCCTTGATCTTGTTCTTGCGCACCGCATCGATCACCTTGCGCACCTGCTGCGGCGTGCCCTGCTGATCGGCATTGATGGGCCACAGATACAGTTCACGCAGGCCGAAGTCGCGCGCGAGATAACTGAAGGCGCCCTCGCTCGTCACCAGCCAGCGCTGGCTTTCCGGCACGGCGGCCAGTTGGCGGCGGATGGGCTCGATGGCCTGGGCGATGCGCTGCTTGTAGGCCTCGGCATTGGCCTTGTAGACGGCGGCGTTCCTGGGATCGTGACGCACCAGTGCGTCGCGGATGTTGTCCACATAGACTTCGGCGGCGCTGGGCGACATCCAGGCATGGGGATTGGGTTTGCCGCTGTAGGGGCCTTCGGTGATGCCCATGGGCTTGATGCCTTCGGACACCACCACGCCCGGCACGTTCTTGAGGCGCTGGAAAAATTTCTCGAACCAGAGCTCGAGGTTCAACCCGTTCCACAACACCAGTTGTGCCCCCTGCGCCTTCACGAGATCGCCGGGCGTGGGCTGGTAGTTGTGGATTTCGGCGCCGGGCCGGGTAATGGATTCGACGATGGCGGCATCGCCTGCCACTTCGCGTGCCATGTCGGCGATGACGGTGAAGGTGGTGATGACCTTGAACTTGTCCTGCGCCAGGACGGCCTGAGGCGTGGCCAGCCCCAGCGAGGCTGCCGCGGCCAGGGCTCCGGCCAGGACACGGCGACGACGAAATAAACCAGACATACGGAACTCCAGGTTCATGGAATTTGGAATGGGATGACGCGCGGTCGGGATCCGGTGGCGGCAGCTGCCTGAACCCATGACCAAATATAGCACAGGCTATATCTAATAGCATTAGCCATAC
Source organism: Comamonas sp. BIGb0124 (assembly GCF_003752175.1). GTDB lineage: Bacteria > Pseudomonadota > Gammaproteobacteria > Burkholderiales > Burkholderiaceae_C > Comamonas_F. The sequence continues at coordinate 1,106,386 of NZ_RJVF01000008.1, forward strand.
CCTATGACAGGCATAGCTCACATCGGTGAAAATACGGTCTGTAGACGGCCCGCCCTGCGATGACTGCGGGCCTATTTGGAGAATAGATGAGCACACTGCAAACCTCAGCCAGGCCAAACGCCGGCCTGGTCGATGCCTCGGTTCAGGTCGAGAGCTTCCGCCAGGCCCGCGAAGCACGCCGGCAGGAGCGCGTCGACGATTACGTCGAATTGATTTCGGACCTGATCCGCGACACGGGCGAGGCGCGTCAGGTCGATATCGCCGCGCGCATCGGCGTGGCCCAGCCCACCGTGGCCAAGATGCTCAAGCGCCTGGCCGAAGCCGGCTACGTGGTGCAGAAGCCTTACCGCGGCGCCTTCCTGACCGAAGAGGGCGAACGCCTGGCCGAAGCCAGCCGCAAGCGCCACCAGTTGGTGGAACAGCTGCTGCTGGCCGTGGGCGTCGATGCCGACTCGGCACGGCGCGACGCCGAAGGCATCGAACACCACGTCAGCGAAGCCACGCTCGAAGCCTTTGCCCGTTTCCTGGCCCAGGGCGGCCACCCGGCGGCGCTGGCCTGATACGCCTCCGCCGGTCTTTCCCCGTCAATCGATCCGGCAGGCGTTACCGCGCCTTGCCGCCTGGTAGAACCCCGACATGCAAACCCCCTCTTCATCCCTGATCTTTTCCGATGTCGGCATCGTGGGCGCCGGCGCCATGGGCCGCGGCATCGCCCAACTGGCGGCACAGGCCGGCAGCCGCGTCTGGCTGTACGACACGTCGTCCCACGCGGCGGAACAGGCCCGCACCGCGCTCGATCACCAATGGCAGTCGCTGGTGGCCAAAGGCCGCCTCGCACCCGACGCCGCTCAGGCGTACCTGGCCCGCGTGTCGGTCGCGCAAGACCTTCAGGCCTTTGCACCGTGCACGCTGGTGGTCGAAGCCGCCATCGAACGGCTGGACATCAAGCAGCACGTCTTTGCCGATCTCGAACGCATCGTCTCGGCGGAAACCGTGCTCGCCACCAACACCTCGTCGCTGCCCATCACGGCCATCGCCGCACGGCTCAAGCGTCCGCAGCGTTTCGCGGGCTACCATTTCTTCAACCCCGCTCCCTTGATGAAAGTGGTGGAGGTGGTGCGCGGCCTGGCGACCGAAGACAGCGTGTGCCAGTCGCTGGCCGACTACGCCCGCCAGATGGGCCATACGCCCGTGCAGGCACAGGACACCCCGGGGTTCATCGTCAACCATGCGGGCCGGGGCTACGGCACCGAGGCTCTGCGCATCGTCAGCGAAGACGTCGCCGATTTCCAGACCATCGACCTGATCCTGCGCGAGCAGGCGGGTTTCAAGCTCGGTCCGTTCGAGCTGATGGACCTCACCGGGCTGGATGTCTCGCACCCCGTGATGGAGTCGATCTACCGCCAGTACTACGACGAACCGCGCTTCAAGCCGAGCGTGATCACGGCCCAGCGCCTGAGCGCCGGCCTGCTGGGCCGCAAGAGCGGCGCAGGCTTCTATGCGTACGACAACGGCCAGGCCCGACTGGCGCCCGAGCCCGCCGTGCCCGAGGTCGCCACGCTGCCGCCGGTCTGGGTCTCGCCGCGCGCCGCACGCCGGCCCGAGTTGCTGCAGTTGCTCAAGAATCTGGGTGCCACCCTCGAGACCGGTGCCCATGCCAGTGCCCACGCGCTGATCCTGGTGGCCCCGCTGGGCTTCGACGTCACCACGCTGGCCGCTGTCGACCGGCTCGATGCGACCCGGACCCTCGGCATCGACATGCTGGTCAGCGACGAGGTCACGCGCCGCCGCGTGCTGGCCACCAATCCGGCCACACGGCCCGACATGCGCCGCGCGGCCCATGCACTGTTTGCCCGCGACGGCAAGGCAGTCAGCGTGATCCGCGACAGCGGGGGATTCGTGACCCAGCGCGTGCTGGCGACCATCGTCAACATCGCCTGCGACATCTGCCAGCAAGGCATCTGCAGCCCGCAGGACCTCGACACCGCCGTCACCCTGGGGCTGGGCTATCCGGTCGGCCCCCTGGCGCTGGGAGACCGCTACGACCCGTCGAGCGTGCTCGAGATCCTGTTCAACCTGCAGACGGTGTACGGCGATCCGCGTTACCGCCCTTCGCCGTGGCTGCGCCGCCGCGGTGCGCTGGGCCTGAGTCTGCTGCAGCCCGAAGCGGACTGATCATGTTTGCCTGACAATCGAGTCCGGCCCCAGTCATCAAAACCAGAGGAGACCTATTCCATGACATCCGCAGCGCCACGCGCCGAACTGTTCGTACACACCCACGACGGAGTGGGTGAAAGCCCGGTCTGGTCCGTACACGACCAACGGCTCTGGTGGTCCGACATCGAGGGCCAGCGCATCCACGCGCTGAACTGGTCGGACCGCGAGGTGCGGACATGGTCGGTGTCCGAACAGACCGGCTGTATCGGACTGCACGCGGGCGGCGGACTGATCGCCGGCATGTCGACAGGCATCTTCCACTTGCAACTGGCCGCCGACGGCAGCGTGAAGGCGCAGAGCCTGCACGAGGCCCGCCATGCGCAGGACAACATGCGTTTCAACGACGGCCGCGTCGACCGCGCCGGGCGTTTCTGGTCCACCACCATGGTGCGCAACATGGGATTGGCCGCGCCCGAGGGTCACCTCTACCTGACCACCGGCGCGGACGGCACCCGCGATGTGCTCGGCGGTTTCATCACCCCGAACGGCACCGCGTTCAGCCCCGACGGCCGCATCATGTACATCTCGGACTCGCATCCCAGCGTGCAGAAGGTCTGGGCCCTGGATGTGGCGGCCGACGGCTCGCTGAGCGGCCGGCGCCTGTTCATCGACATGAATGACTACCCCGGCCGCCCCGACGGTGCCGCGGTCGACGAGGACGGCTGCTACTGGATCTGCGGCAACGATGCGGGCCTGGTGCACCGTTTCACACCCGAGGGCCGGCTCGACCGGTCGATCCAGGTGCCCGTCGACAAGCCCGCCATGTGCGCCTTCGCGGGCCCCCGGCTCGATACCCTGGTGATCACGTCCATCCGCCCCCCGCAGCCCCCTGCAGGCCAGGAGGCGCTGGCCGGTGCGGTGTTTGCCGTGGTGCCGGGCGTGAAGGGTCTGCCCGAAGTGCCCTACCGCGGCTGAGCCGTTCGCCACGGGGGTCGTCAACGGGACGACGCCGGCGATTGCAGCAGCTTGTCCTGCTGCTTGCGGACGTCGTCCTTGACCGTGTAGCGATAGGTGTTGTTGGCGACCACAAAGTCGTTGAAATGCCCCGCGAAATCCATCGCGATCAGGAAATTCCTCACCAGGCCCTCGCCTTCCGGAGAGCGGTAGAACGCCAGCCGTTGCGCCAGAGAAGCCTGCTTGAGAAACTGCTGCAGGGTCTTGGCCTCGGGACCTGCCCCCTTGGGGGGCGGACCACTCAGCAGGGCATCGATGTCGGCGGCTCTCGGCAAGAGCATGCCCTGCTTCTTGTCGAGCCAGGTCTTGACCGCGAGCCGGCTGAGCGCCACCGGGGCATTGTTCAGCATGTAGCCCAGGAACCCCGATTTGTCGATGTAGGCATCCGCGTTTTCATAGGCCGGCCGGATCTCGCCGTCGCTGGTGTGAACGGGTTCGTGCGCAAGCGAAGGCAACCGTGCCACGCCGCCCTCGAACGGCGGATCGTATTGTCCGAGCGGATTGTCCAGCATCAGATTGCGCATCTGCGACAACTGAGAGCTGATGGGGTCCACGCCATCGGCCCCCAGGAACAGCTTGGCGGTCTGGGCGTCGTCGCCCAGCAGGGCCTGGAACTTCGACACCGCGAGGTCGGGGGCAATGCTGTTGCGGCCCGGTCCGATCTCTTCGACGGCGAACCATTCCTTGAACAGCTTCTTGGCGAGAATGGCCCGGGCTCCCACATCGTTGCCGTAGACCATGTGGTCGAACTGCGTGGCAGTGGCCATGCTACTGGCCGTCAAACCGCCGCCCACAGACAGGCCCGGCGCGATCGGGACCGAAAAATTCAACGCCGTTCTTTTCTGGCTCTCGACTTGCTTTCCCTGCGCTTCGTAAGCCAGGAATTTTCGGCCTCGATCCGCCGAGCTGTATTGCTGCCACTTGGACTGGCCATAGTCGGAGGTGTAATCCCAACCGCCGGTCAGACTGCGGAACAAGGCTTGAACCACCGCTTTCGGCCCCTGCGACGTATCGGGCCGGAGGCTGTACGTGGTCTTGTTGTAGCGCTTGACCGTGGTGATCCCCGTCTGCCCAGGGTCGGTGTAGTCGAAGGGCGTGGTGGTGACCTGCTTTGTCTTCTGCAGGCCGCTTCCGCCCAGGTACTTCGGTCCGCCGACCAGGGGCACGAAGTTGTCGCCGAACTTGGGCGGCACGGCCAGCGACTCGCCGAATGCGTTGGGCATCGACGCCCCCGAATTGGCAGACTTGACCGTGGTGGTGGTGGTCTGTCCATGCTCGCGGTTGTCGAATCCGCGCCTGAAGCCCGAGTTCTTGACCAGCGTGAGCCTGTGGAACGGCAACGTCTCTGCATCGAGCTCGTCGTAGAGCATCTTGGCGACCTGCTCGTCCAGCGGCTTCGGTTTCGAGACCGGCGGATGGGCCAGTGCGTCGAGGGCCGCCGTCGAAGCCAGGTCCGTCTCGGCGGGCTTCTGCATCGTGCCGGTCTCGCGCGGTGCGGACACCCTGAGCGGCGCGCCGGAGGCGGGCGCCTTGCCCGCATCGTCGAGCAGTGCCCGGACTTTCAGCGCACCGGCGACGGCCGAATAGACCTCCTCGATGGTGGCCACTGCCATTGCGATGTCTCGGTCTGCGGTCGTCGTTTTGGTGCGGCTGTTGCTGCCGGTCATGCCCATCAGCTCGCTGTCCGAAAAAGAAAGACCGAAGCCGTATTCATTGAGCTTCTTGATGGCGGTCCGGACCTGCGGCAACGATGCCCGCTTGATCGCTTTGTCGTTCTGCACGGCAAAACGATTGATGCGGTTGACGGCCTCCATGAGATCCCGGTGCAGAGCCACCGCGTTTTCTCCCGAGTCCGGTCCCAGCGCCAGGTGCTGACCCCGGGCCATGCCCATCTGCATCATGGCGTTCGCGATGTCGTGGGTCTCGACACCCAGGGCCTGGGCAAGCGGCCGGGCGACGACCTTCATCAGGTTCTGGCTGGCTTCGGTGTACTCACGGATGTACTTGGCCGACAGATCGACGCTTCCGGTGAGAGCCGGATCGAACGCGTTGTGCGGCAGCTTTGCAGATTCCGTGGTTCGGTGCGTCCAGGTCTTCGAGCGCATGGCCTCCATGTCGACCGAATAGGAAAGCAAGGGCACACCCAGCTTGAATTGACCCTGGCCCGAGACCTTGCCGTAGACGACTTTCGAATTCTGGTCGCGCGTGATCCACAAGGGTTTGGGAAGCAGCTTCGGCAGCATGGCCATGCTGTCGGGCTTGGCTTGGGCGCTCTCCGGCATGAACTGCACGGCAAGCGGCCGAGACCCGCCGTACAGCGACTCGAACGCCTTGCCCTCGACACCCGCGCGGGCGTAGGCATCCAGGATGTTCGATTCGTTGTCGTAGCCTCGCTGCAGGCGGCGTTGCGTCACCCCGGCCAGGGCCCCCGTGTCCAGGCGGCTGGGCGAGACCAGAAAACCGGTCAGCCCACTGTCCTTGTATGGTTTGGACGATGCGGACTCGCTGCCCGACGGCTCGACCATGTTGACGAGCAGAAGCACGCCATGCGCATCTGCCGGTGTCGAGTTCAAGGTGGCGTGTTGATCGATCTGCCGTGTGGCGCCCCCTTCGATGCGCAGGGCGGCAGACGCGCCGAGTCCGACATCCAGCGATTTGGCCAACAACGGCAGCTTCGGGATGTCGACCCCCAGGCCGACCTGTCCCCCCGCACTCAGGTTGCCCCCGATGACGCCCATCTTGCTCATCATGAAGTTTCCGTCGTTGGTTCTGGCCAATTCGGTGGTTCGTTTGTACGCCATGCCCGCTCTGACGTCTGCCGCTGCACGAAAGCCCATGGCGCTGTGAAACTGAGGCACGGTCATGCCCTCGAACGAACTGGACGACGAACCGCCGAACCCCAGCCGGGTCACGGCACTCACCCCGATGCTGTTGCTTTCACTGACGCCGCCGCCCGGCATGACCAGCCGTTTATCCTTGAAATCAGGGGGCGAGTATTTCAGGATCTCCGACAGCTCCCGGGTCACCCTGGCCACCTGATGATTGGTCTGGCTGTTCTGATACGCCTTTTTTTCAGCGAGCCGCAGAGACTCGAGCCGGCCTTTGCGTTCACGCGTGTCGGCACCGAATGTCAGCGCCTTGCTCCAGCGGGCGGCCGACTCCAGCCGGGCATGCCCATCGGCAATGATGCGGGTCGCCTCGACGTTCGCATTCCGGATCCGCATGGCGTTCCCGCCATCGTCCGCCCCGGGCCGCAAAGAGGCCTCGAGCGAGTTTTTCAAGGCATGCAGTTTTTTTGCCGTACTGCCGGCGCGATCGCCGATCGATCCGCCAAATGCCGTGACCAGGGGACTCAAGTCTTTCTGGCCGACATTCAGGCGTGCGATTTCATTGAACACGGCAATGTTTCGGTCCAGGAATGATGGGGAAAGCGGTCCGTCGACAGGCGATGCGTCGGCGACGGTGTTGCGCTGCGGCAGCGGGGTCTCGGCAAGGTCGACCGGTTGCGACGGGTCGGTGAGCCGTCTCCGTTCAGGCGCGCTGTTGGTGCTGCCGTATCCGGAATCGCTCGACGACGAACGAGACAAGGTGCTGGATGACTCCGTGCGGACGGGCGGCGGGGCCGGATCACGCCGGATGTTCGGATCCGGTTGATTGACGAGAATCGTGGTGACATAAGGCCCCACCGGTGTCCGCTCGGCCGACTCAACGGGATCGACCGGGATTTTCCCGAGCTCGATGACAGTGACATAGGGGCCTCGTGCGGCCGTGCCCGTTCCGTCCCCGGGCTGCCCGGGAGTTTGCACGGCCCCATCCGGATGTTGGGCGGTCTGCGAGGGGTCTCCGGCAACCGGACGGTTCTCGCCCTCGCGAACAGATGCTTGAGCAGCGGGCTGCCGGCCCGATGCACCGGGTCCCAAGGGGTCGGCACCGATGCTGCCGATCTGATCGCCGCGCACCGGCGTGAGTGGACTCAGCAGGTACCCGCTCCGCCCATCGGCCAGTTTCTGTGGCGGCTTGAAGGACGAAGGGGGCGGTGCATCGGGTGTGTTCGCCGGGGACTGCGCCCCCTTGCCCGAGGTCTTGCCAGGCGCCTTGCCGGCAGACTTTCCGGTGCGCGGATCCGAGATCGTGAACACCATGTCGGTGCTCGCCACATGCTCGTTCTTCGTCTCCTTCGTCAGATCCCCGGCCTTCGACTTCAAGGCTCCTTCCACACCGCCCTCCGAGCGGTAGCCCTCCAGCAGCACCCCCGACGACTGCGTGCTCTTCTGGCTCCACTGCTCGACCCTCGAGCCCTCCACCGTCGCCGACGGCAGACCGCTGCGGCCAAAGCCCACGTTGGCGCTTCCCGACCCCCCGTCCTTCTCCCGGTAATCCTCCAACTCCACCGCCTTCGTCTTGCCCTCGGTCGTCAGGTCGCCCTGCCGGCTCTTCGATCCCAGCGTCGCACCCGTCAACTGCGTGTCCCCCGCCACCCGACCATCGAGCCGATCCTGCGCCTCGATGCCCGAGC
>NZ_RJVF01000009.1 GCF_003752175.1 Comamonas sp. BIGb0124
CTGATCGCCCCGATCGCCATGGAAGAAGGCCTGCGCTTCGCCATCCGCGAAGGCGGCAAGACCGTCGGCGCCGGTGTGGTTGCCAAGATCGTTGCCTAAGCGATCTGACTGTTAGAATCTAGGGGTATAGCTCAATTGGCAGAGCGTCGGTCTCCAAAACCGAAGGTTGATGGTTCGATTCCTTCTGCCCCTGCCACCATCATCTAGATGGTCATATAGCCCGCTAATGATTTAGCGGGCTTATGCGTCTTAGCCAGGCGCATTTATTTGCTGGAAATTTGCCAAAAATGGCCACTACACAGGTTGAGACCGTCACGTCAACGGCTGACAAACTCAAGCTGACTGCTGCAGTCGGTTTGGTTGTCCTGGCTGTTGTTGCCTATTATTTGCTGTCCGGCCATGGTGCGCTGGTCCGCTGGGCTGCGCTGCTGGTCGGCCTGGTTGCGGCCGTCGCTGTGTTTCTGAGTGCCGAGCATGGTCGTCAGCTGATTGCTTTTGGCCAAGATTCTGTCCGAGAAGTCAAAAAAGTCGTGTGGCCCACTCGCCAGGAAACGACGCAGATGACGTTGTACGTCTTTGCGTTCGTCGTGGTGATGTCGCTGTTTTTGTGGTTGACCGATAAAACGCTGGAATGGGTGCTGTATGGCCTGATTCTGGGCTGGAGATAAGTATGACTGAGAGTTCTTCGGTGGAGTCTGTGGATCAAGCCAACCAGGGTGCCGTGCCGCACCCTGATATGCGTTGGTATGTGGTCCACGCCTACTCCGGTATGGAGAAGGCTGTTGAGCGCAACATCACCGAGCGCGTGAACCGCGCCGGCATGCAGGACAAGTTCGGTCGCATCATGGTGCCGACCGAAGAAGTGGTCGAGATCAAGAACGGCCAGCGCCGTACGACCGAACGCCGTTTCTTCCCCGGCTACGTGCTGGTCGAGATGGTGATGGACGACGACACCTGGCATCTGGTCAAGCACACCAGCAAGGTGACCGGTTTTGTGGGGGGCGCGCGCAACCGTCCTTCGCCCATTTCCGAAGAGGAAGTGCAGAAGATCGTCAGCCAGATGCAGGAAGGCACCGACAAGCCCCGCCACAAGGTGGAGTTCGAGGTCGGCGAGCTGGTTCGCGTCAAGGAAGGCCCGTTCGCGGACTTCAACGGCTCGGTCGAGGAAGTCAATTACGAGAAGAGCAAGCTGCGTGTGTCGGTGACCATCTTCGGTCGCGCCACGCCGGTCGAGCTCGAGTTCGCTCAGGTCGAAAAAACCTGAGCCTGATTCGGTAGTTTGTGGGGTCTTGCCATTTTCGGCTCGGGCAAGACCATCAAGACCAGAGCCCCAACCCCGGGGAGTCGCAGCGTTCGCTGCGGCGTTCGTACCCGCAAGGAGTAAACCATGGCGAAAAAAATCGTCGGTTTTGTGAAGCTGCAAGTGCCAGCTGGCAAGGCCAATCCGTCGCCGCCTATCGGCCCTGCACTGGGTCAGCGCGGTCTGAACATCATGGAGTTCTGCAAGGCGTTCAACGCGCAGACTCAAGGTATCGAGCCGGGTCTGCCCCTGCCGGTGGTCATCACCGCTTTTGCAGACAAGAGCTTCACCTTCATCATCAAGTCGCCCCCGGCGACCACGCTGATCAAGAAGGCGATCAAGCTCGACAAGGGTTCGGCCAAGCCGCACACCGACAAGGTGGGCAAGATCACTCGTGCACAGCTCGAAGAGATCGCAAAGGCCAAGATGAAAGATATGAACGCTGCTGACATCGACGGCGCAGTTCGGACCATCGCTGGTTCGGCTCGCTCGATGGGCGTGACGGTGGAGGGCGTGTAATGGCCAAGCTGACCAAGAAACAAAAAGCCCTCGCGGGCAAGGTCGAGTCGACCAAGCTGTATTCCCTGACGGACGCTCTGGCGCTGGTCAAGGAAGCCGCTACGGCCAAGTTCGATGAATCCATCGACGTGGCCGTGCAACTCGGCGTGGACGCCAAGAAGTCGGATCAAGTCGTGCGCGGCGCCGTCGTGTTGCCCAACGGCACCGGCAAGGTCAAGCGCGTGGCCGTGTTCGCCCAAGGCGCCAAGGCTGAAGAAGCCCGTGCCGCAGGCGCAGACATCGTCGGTTTCGAAGACCTGGCTGCTCAAGTCAAGGCCGGCGACATGCCTTTCGATGTGGTCATCGCTGCACCGGACGCCATGCGCGTCGTCGGTACGCTGGGCCAGATCCTGGGCCCCCGCGGCCTGATGCCCAACCCCAAGGTTGGCACCGTGACCCCTGACGTCGCAACCGCCGTCAAGAACGCCAAGGCTGGCCAGGTCCAGTTCCGCGTCGACAAGGCCGGTATCGTGCACGGCACCATCGGCCGTCGTTCGTTCGACGCCGACAAGCTCCAGGGCAACCTGGCTGCGCTGATCGATGCGCTGAACAAGGCCAAGCCGGCTTCCAGCAAGGGTGTCTACCTGCGCAAGGTTGCCGTGTCCTCGACCATGGGTGTGGGCGTGCGAGTCGACACGTCGTCCATCGCGGTGTGAACGTAGAAATTCGGTCGGTCGCAGGTGCCTTCGGGCCGTGCGGCAGACCGAGCTGGTGGGTCACCGGGCGCAAGTCCGGTGAGCCATCCAAGACCGTTGGTGCGACGCCGGTTTCGACCGGTGCCGCTTAAAAGACAAGCCAACGCAGATGGCGATCCCACTGCAGATGGAAAACGAGATTTTCTTGAAACAGTTGGTCGCTGCATTGAGGTGCGCATGAAGGGATCCCGATCCCGGATTGCGCTTTTTAAGGAGTAGACCTTGAGTCTGAATCGCAGTGAGAAAGAAGCGGTCATTGCAGAAGTGACCAGCCTCGCCGCTCAAGCTCAAACGCTCGTGATTGCGGAATACCGTGGCATCACGGTCGCCAGCATGACGAAGCTTCGTGTCGATGCCCGCAGCAAGGGTGTGACCTTGAGTGTTCTGAAGAACACCCTGGCACGCCGTGCTCTGGCCGGCAGCAGCTTCGAAGTGGTGGCAGACCAGCTGACCGGTCCGCTGATCTATGGCTTCTCTGAAGACGCCGTCGCCGCAGCCAAGGTTGTGGCCGACTTCGCAAAGACCAACGACAAGCTGGTCATTCGCGGTGGTGTGTTCGGTGGCAAGAGCCTGGACGTCGACGGCGTTAAGCAACTGGCCAACATCCCTTCCAAGGAAGTGCTGCTGGCCCAGCTGCTGGGCTTGATGCAATCCCCGATCTCGCGTACGGCACGTGTGCTGGCCGCGCTGGCGGAACAACGTGGCGAAGGCGCTGCTGCCCCCGAGGCAGAAACAGAAGCCGCAGCCGCAGCTTAAAACCAATTTTTTCGATTTAGGAAAATCCAAATGGCATTCGATAAAGACGCATTCCTGACCGCGCTCGACAGCATGACGGTCCTCGAACTCAACGACCTGGTCAAGGCCATCGAAGAGAAGTTTGGCGTGAGCGCAGCTGCAATGGCCGCTCCCGCTGCTGGCGGCGCTGCCGCTGCTGTCGTGGAAGAAAAGACGGAATTCAACGTCGTTCTGACCGAAGCCGGCGCCAACAAGGTGTCCGTCATCAAGGCCGTGCGCGAAATCACCGGCCTGGGCCTCAAGGAAGCCAAGGACCTGGTCGACGGCGCTCCGAAGAACGTCAAGGAAGGCATTGCCAAGGCCGACGCCGAAGCCGCCCTCAAGAAGCTGGTCGACGCCGGCGCCAAGGCCGAGCTCAAGTAAGCAAGGCCCTCGTTTTGCGAGCTGCAAGGGTGAAAATCCCTTGCGCCGCAAGGCAAACCAAGGCAGGTGGCGACACCTGCCTTTGGTGCTTGTGAGACGGCACTGCAAAAGGGACTGGCCGACCAGTCTTTTTTGCAGTGTTCTCTGATGTGACTGCAGAGAATGCCTTGGTTCGGGCGATGTGCAATGCATCGCCGTCCGCCATTGGTTGGTAGTGGCCAACCACCAAGTCTGCCCACGTATACGCAGGGTTTGCGTGAGGCGCGACAGTCGCCAGAGCCTCAACCGGAGATCTCATGGCCTATTCCTTTACCGAACGCAAGCGCATCCGCAAAAGTTTCGGCAGCCGCGAAAGCGTGCTTGAAATCCCTTATCTGCTGCAGATGCAACGCGATGCCTACACGGCATTCCTGCAAGCAGGTGTCGCCCCCAAGAAACGCACCCACGAAGGGCTGCAGGCCGCTTTCGAATCGGCATTCCCCATTGTCTCGCACAACGGTTTTGTGGAGATGAAGTTTGTCGAGTACAACCTCGCCAAACCCGCGTTCGACGTCCGCGAGTGCCAGACCCGTGGCCTGACGTTTGCCTCGGCCGTACGGGCCAAGGTTCAGCTGATCATCTACGATCGTGAGTCCTCGACCTCGCAGTCCAAGGTCGTCAAGGAAGTCAAGGAGCAGGAAGTCTACATGGGCGAAGTACCGCTCATGACGGACAAGGGTTCCTTCATCATCAACGGCACCGAGCGGGTGATCGTTTCCCAGCTGCACCGTTCGCCTGGCGTGTTCTTCGAACACGACAAGGGCAAGACCCACTCGTCGGGCAAGCTGCTGTTCTCGGCTCGCATCATCCCCTACCGCGGCTCGTGGCTGGACTTCGAATTCGATCCGAAGGACGTGCTGTACTTCCGTGTCGACCGCCGTCGCAAGATGCCGGTCACCATCCTGCTTAAGGCCATTGGCCTGAACCCGGAATCGATCCTGGCGAACTTCTTCGTCAACGACAACTTCCGCCTGCAGGACGAAGGCGCACAACTCGAGTTCGTGGCCGACCGCCTGCGTGGCGAAGTCGCGCGTTTCGACATCACCGACAAGTCCGGCAAGGTCGTCGTGGCCAAGGACAAGCGCATCACCGCACGCCACACGCGTGAGCTGGAGCAGTCGGGCACGACCCACATCAGCGTGCCCGAGGACTTCCTCATCGGCCGCGTGGTCGCCAAGAACATCGTCGACGAAGACACCGGCGAGATCATCGCCAAGGCCAACGAAGAACTGACCGAACTGCTGCTCAAGAAGCTGCGTTCGGCCGGCATCGTCGACCTTCAGGTGCTCTACACCAACGAACTCAACCAGGGCGCGTACATCTCGCAGACCCTGCGCATCGACGAAACCGTCGACGAGTTCGCTGCGCGCGTGGCCATCTACCGCATGATGCGCCCCGGCGAGCCGCCGACCGAAGAAGCCGTGCAGGCCCTGTTCCAGCGCCTGTTCTACAACGCCGACACCTACGATCTGTCGCGCGTCGGCCGCATGAAGTTCAACGCCAAGATCGGTCGCAACGAGTCGACCGGTCCCATGGTGCTGGACAACGACGACATCCTGTCCGTGGTCAAGATCCTGGTCGATCTGCGCAACGGCAACGGCGAAGTCGACGATATCGACCACTTGGGCAACCGCCGCGTGCGTTGCGTGGGCGAACTCGCCGAGAACCAGTACCGCACCGGTCTGGCGCGTATCGAGAAGGCCGTGAAGGAACGTCTGGGCCAGGCCGAGCAAGATCCGCTGATGCCGCACGACCTGATCAACTCCAAGCCGATTTCCGCGGCACTCAAGGAGTTCTTCGGTGCGTCGCAGCTGTCGCAGTTCATGGACCAGACCAACCCGCTGGCCGAAATCACCCACAAGCGCCGTGTTTCCGCACTGGGCCCGGGTGGTCTGACGCGCGAACGCGCAGGCTTCGAAGTGCGCGACGTTCACGTCACGCATTACGGCCGCGTGTGCCCTATCGAAACGCCTGAAGGTCCGAACATCGGCCTGATCAACTCGCTGGCCCTGTACGCCCGCCTCAACGAATACGGTTTCATCGAAACACCGTATCGCCGCGTGGTGGACGGCAAGGTGACCGACCAGATCGACTACCTGTCGGCCATCGAGGAAGGCAAGTACGTGATCGCCCAGGCCAACGCCACGCTGGACGGCGAAGGCCGCCTGACGGGCGACCTGGTGTCGGCCCGTGAAAAGGGCGACTCGACGCTGGTGAACGCCGAGCGCGTGCAGTACATGGACGTGTCGCCGGCGCAGATCGTGTCGGTGGCCGCTTCGCTCGTGCCCTTCCTGGAGCACGACGATGCGAACCGCGCGTTGATGGGCGCCAACATGTCGCGTCAGGCCGTGCCTGTGCTGCGTCCCGAGAAGCCGTTCGTCGGTACCGGCATCGAGCGCGTGGCCGCGGTCGACTCCGGCACGGTGGTCACGGCTCGCCGCGGCGGCGTGGTGGACTATGTCGATGCGACCCGTATCGTGATCCGTGTGCACGACACGGAAGCGGTGGCCGGCGAAGTCGGTGTGGACATCTACAACCTGATCAAGTATCAGCGTTCCAACCAGAACACCAACATCCACCAGCGTCCCATCGTCAAGAAGGGCGATCTGCTGGCCAAGGGCGACGTGATCGCCGACGGCGCATCGACCGATCTGGGTGAAATCGCCATCGGCCAGAACATGCTGATCGGCTTCATGCCCTGGAACGGCTACAACTTCGAAGATTCGATCATGATCTCCGAACGCGTGGTGGCCGACGACCGCTACACCTCGATCCACATCGAGGAACTGGTGGTCATGGCCCGCGACACCAAGCTGGGTGCCGAGGAAATCACGCGCGACATCCCCAACCTGTCCGAACAGCAACTGGGCCGTCTGGACGAGTCGGGCATCGTGTACGTGGGCGCCGAAGTGCAGCCCGGCGACACGCTGGTCGGCAAGGTCACGCCCAAGGGCGAAACCACGCTGACGCCTGAAGAAAAGCTGCTGCGCGCCATCTTCGGCGAGAAGGCCTCCGACGTGAAGGACACTTCGCTGCGCGTGGACCAGGGCAGCTCGGGCACCGTGATCGACGTGCAGGTCTTCACCCGTGAAGGCATCCAGCGCGACAAGCGTGCACAGCAGATCATCGACGACGAACTCAAGCGTTTCCGCCTGGACCTCAACGACCAGCTGCGCAGCGTGGAGCTCGACGCGTTCGACCGTATCGAAAAGCTGCTGACCGGCAAGACCGCCAACGGCGGCCCGAACAAGCTGTCCAAGGGCAGCAAGCTCGACAAGGCCTACCTGTCGTCGGTGGACAAGTACCACTGGTTCGACATCCGTCCGGCCGAAGACGAAGTGGCCAACCAGCTCGAGTCGATCAAGAACTCGCTGGAGCAGACACGCCACAGCTTCGACCTGGCTTTCGAAGAGAAGCGCAAGAAGCTCACGCAAGGCGACGAGCTGCCCGCCGGCGTGCTGAAGATGGTCAAGGTCTACCTGGCCGTCAAGCGCCGCCTGCAACCCGGCGACAAGATGGCCGGCCGCCACGGCAACAAGGGTGTGGTGTCGAAGATCGTTCCGGTCGAAGACATGCCCTACATGGCCGACGGCACGCCGTGCGACATCGTGCTGAACCCGCTGGGCGTGCCTTCGCGCATGAACGTGGGTCAGGTGCTGGAAGTCCATCTGGGCTGGGCAGCCAAGGGCATCGGCCAACGCATCGGCGATCTGCTGCAGCGTGAAGCCAAGGCCACCGAACTGCGCTCCTACCTCGACAAGGTCTACAACGTCGCCGGTCACAAGGAAGAGCTGGAGCAGCTCGACGACGATCAAGTCCGCGAAATGGCGGTCGAACTCTCCAAGGGCGTGCCGTTCGCGACCCCGGTGTTCGACGGTGCCGAGGAGCAGGACATCGCCGACATGCTGCAACTGGCTTTCCCGGAAGAAGTCGCCCAGGCGAAGGGTCTGACGGCCAGCCGTACCCAGGCCTATCTGTACGACGGCCGCACGGGCGATCGCTTCGAGCGTCCGACGACCATCGGCTACATGCACTACCTGAAGCTGCATCACTTGGTCGACGAGAAGATGCACGCCCGTTCGACCGGTCCGTACTCGCTGGTGACGCAGCAACCGCTGGGCGGCAAGGCCCAGTTCGGTGGCCAGCGTTTCGGGGAGATGGAAGTGTGGGCGCTGGAAGCGTATGGCGCTTCCTACGTGCTGCAGGAAATGCTGACCGTGAAGTCCGACGACGTGGTGGGCCGTACGAAGGTGTACGAGAACATCGTCAAGGGCGAGCATTCGATCGACGCCGGCATGCCCGAGTCGTTCAACGTGCTGGTCAAGGAAATTCGTTCGCTCGGTATCGATATCGAGCTGGAACGCTCTTAATTTGAAAGGGCAAGAGTTCTATGAAATCACTACTCGACCTGTTCAAGCAGTTTTCGCCCGATGAGCACTTCGATGCCATCAAGATCGGCCTGGCTTCTCCCGAGAAGATCCGTGCCTGGTCTTTCGGTGAGGTGAAGAAGCCGGAAACCATCAACTACCGTACGTTCAAGCCCGAACGCGACGGCCTGTTCTGCGCCAAGATCTTTGGCCCGATCAAGGACTACGAGTGCCTGTGCGGCAAGTACAAGCGCCTCAAGCATCGCGGCGTGACGTGCGAGAAGTGCGGCGTGGAAGTGACGCAGGCCAAGGTGCGCCGCGAGCGCATGGGTCACATCGACCTGGCCGCGCCCTGCGCGCACATCTGGTTCCTGAAGTCGCTGCCGTCGCGTCTGGGCCTGGTGCTCGACATGACGCTGCGCGACATCGAACGCGTGCTGTACTTCGAAGCCTACGTGGTGATCGACCCGGGCATGACCCCGCTGAAGAAGTTCAGCATCATGTCCGAGGACGACTACGACGCCAAGCGCAAGGAATACGGCGACGAGTTCGTGGCGAAGATGGGTGCCGAAGGCATCAAGGATCTGCTCGAGGACATCGACCTCGACACCGAGATCGAACGCCTGCGCAACGACATCAGTGCCGGTGGTTCCGAAGTCAAGCTCAAGAAGAACGCCAAGCGCCTGAAGGTGATCGAGGCTTTCAAGAAGTCCAAGATCAAGCCCGAGTGGATGGTGCTGGACGTGCTGCCCGTGCTGCCGCCGGACCTGCGTCCGCTGGTGCCGCTGGACGGCGGCCGCTTCGCGACCTCCGACCTGAACGACCTGTATCGCCGCGTCATCAACCGCAACAGCCGCCTGCGTCGCCTGCTCGAGCTGAAGGCGCCTGAAATCATCGCGCGCAACGAAAAGCGCATGCTGCAGGAAGCCGTCGACTCGCTGCTGGACAACGGTCGCCGTGGCAAGGCCATGACGGGCGCCAACAAGCGTGCACTGAAGTCGCTGGCCGACATGATCAAGGGCAAGAACGGCCGCTTCCGCCAGAATCTGCTGGGCAAGCGCGTCGACTACTCGGGTCGTTCGGTGATTACCGTGGGCCCGACCCTGAAGCTGCACCAGTGCGGTCTGCCGAAGCTGATGGCGCTCGAACTGTTCAAGCCCTTCATCTTCTCGCGCCTGGAAGCCATGGGCATCGCCACCACGATCAAGGCGGCCAAGAAGGAAGTCGACGCCGGTACGCCGGTGGTGTGGGACATCCTCGAAGAGGTGATCAAGGAGCATCCGGTGATGCTCAACCGCGCACCGACGCTGCACCGACTGGGCATCCAGGCTTTCGAGCCCATGCTGATCGAAGGCAAGGCCATTCAACTGCATCCGCTGGTCTGCGCGGCTTTCAACGCCGACTTCGACGGTGACCAGATGGCCGTTCACGTGCCGCTGTCCGTGGAAGCGCAGATGGAAGCCCGCACGCTGATGCTGGCCTCCAACAACGTGCTGTTCCCCGCCAACGGCGAGCCGTCCATCGTGCCTTCGCAAGACGTGGTGCTGGGTCTGTACTACACGACCCGCGACCGCATCAACGGCAAGGGCGAAGGCATGGTCTTTGCCGACATCGGCGAAGTCCAGCGTGCGCTGGATGCCGGTGTGGCCGAGCTGACCGCCAAGATCAGCGTTCGCCTGACCGAATGGGTCAAGAACAAGGAAACCGGTGAGTTCGAGCCGCAAGTCAACCTGGTGCAGACCACGGTGGGCCGCGCTCTGCTGTCCGAAATCCTGCCCAAGGGCCTGGCGTTCGAGAACATCAACAAGGCGCTGAAGAAGAAGGAAATCTCGCGTCTGATCAACGTGTCGTTCCGTCGCTGCGGTCTCAAGGAGACCGTGGTGTTCGCCGACAAGCTGCTGCAGGCCGGTTTCCGTCTGGCCACGCGCGCCGGTATCTCGATCGCGATCGAGGACATGCTGGTGCCGCCCGAAAAGGTCGGCATCATCGATGCGGCCGAAAAAGAGGTCAAGGAAATCCAGCAGCAGTACGTCTCGGGTCTGGTGACCTCCGGCGAGCGCTACAACAAGGTGGTCGACATCTGGGGCAAGGCGGGCGACGCCGTGTCCAAGGTGATGATGGCCCAGCTGGCCAAGCAGAAGACCACCGACCGCCACGGCAACGAGGTGGATCAGGAGTCCTTCAACTCCATCTACATGATGGCCGATTCGGGTGCTCGCGGTTCCGCAGCCCAGATTCGCCAGCTCGCCGGCATGCGTGGCCTGATGGCCAAGCCCGACGGCTCGATCATCGAGACGCCTATCACCGCGAACTTCCGCGAAGGCCTCAACGTGCTGCAGTACTTCATCTCCACCCACGGTGCCCGTAAGGGTCTCGCGGATACGGCGCTGAAGACGGCCAACTCGGGTTACCTGACCCGTCGTCTGGTGGACGTGACGCAGGATCTGGTCATCACCGAAGACGACTGCGGGACCTCGAACGGCAACTACATGCGCGCCATCGTCGAAGGCGGTGAAGTGATCGAGTCGCTGCGCGACCGCGTGCTGGGCCGCACCACGGCCGAAGAAGTGCTGCACCCGGAAACGCGTGCACTGCTGCTGCCGCCCGGCACCATGCTCGACGAAGACGCGCTGGACATGCTGGAAGAAGCGGCGGTCGACGAAGTCAAGGTCCGTACGGCCCTGACTTGCGAGACCCGCTTCGGCCTGTGCGCCAGCTGCTATGGCCGCGACCTCGGCCGCGGCTCGCTGGTCAACCGCGGCGAAGCCGTGGGTGTGATCGCTGCCCAGTCGATCGGTGAACCCGGTACCCAGCTGACCATGCGCACGTTCCACATCGGTGGCGCGGCTTCGCGTGCGGCCGTGGCCTCCAGCGTGGAAGCCAAGTCCAGCGGTCTGATCAGCTTCAACTCGACCATGCGCTACGTGACCAACACGCGTGGCGAACTGGTGGTGATTGCCCGCTCCGGCGAAATCATCATCCAGGACGAGCATGGCCGCGAGCGTGAACGTCACAAGGTGCCTTACGGTGCCACGCTGACGATCAAGGCCGACCAGTCGATCAAGGCCGGTACGATCCTGGCCAACTGGGACCCGCTGACCCGCCCGATCATCACGGAATTCGCCGGTCAGGTGAAGTTCGAGAACGTCGAGGAAGGCCTGACGGTTGCCAAGCAGGTCGACGAAGTGACCGGTCTGTCCACGCTGGTGGTGATCGATCCGAAGCGCCGCGGCTCCACCAAGGTGGTGCGTCCGCAGGTGAAGCTGGCCGATGCCCAGGGCAACGAAGTGAAGATCCCCGGCACCGATCACTCGGTGACGATCGGCTTCCAGGTCGGCGCTCTGATCCAGGTGCGTGACGGTCAGGACGTGGGCCCCGGCGAAGTGCTGGCCCGTATCCCGGTCGAAGGCCAGAAGACCCGCGACATTACCGGCGGTCTGCCGCGTGTGGCCGAGCTGTTCGAAGCCCGTTCACCCAAGGACAAGGGCATGCTGGCCGAAATGACCGGTACCGTGTCGTTCGGCAAGGAAACCAAGGGCAAGGTCCGCTTGCAGATCACCGATCCGGACGGCAAGGTCTGGGACGAACTCGTGCCGAAGGAAAAGAACATCCTGGTGCACGAAGGCCAGGTGGTCAACAAGGGCGAAGTCGTGGTGGACGGTCCGGCCGATCCGCAGGACATCCTGCGCCTGCTGGGCATCGAGGAACTCTCGCGCTACATCGTCGACGAAGTGCAGGACGTCTACCGCCTGCAGGGTGTGAAGATCAACGACAAGCACATCGAGGTGATCGTTCGCCAGATGCTGCGCCGTGTCGTGGTCGAGAACTCGGGCGATTCGACCTACATCTCCGGTGAACAGGTCGAGCGTTCGGAAATGTTCAACACCAACGACGCGCTGCGTGCCGATGGCAAGCAACCGGCGACCTACAGCAACGTGCTGCTGGGCATCACCAAGGCTTCGCTGTCGACCGATTCGTTCATCTCGGCCGCTTCCTTCCAGGAAACGACCCGGGTGCTGACCGAAGCGGCGATCATGGGCAAGCGCGACGAGCTGCGCGGTCTGAAGGAAAACGTCATCGTGGGTCGTCTGATCCCGGCCGGTACCGGCCTGGCGTACCACGATGCCCGCAAGGCCAAGGATGCCATGGACGAAGCCGAACGCCGTGCGATCGCCGAAGCCGAGGCCGCCGAGGTCGCTGCCTCGGAGACCGAAGTGGTGGAAGGCGCCGGCGAGGCGCCCGCCGCCGAGTAAGGACGGACATGCGGCCCTTGTACGGCCGCATCCGGCAACCTCTAGCCCGCTAGACGGCCGCCGGCCGCCGCCTCCCCCCATTACGATGGGCGGGAGGCTTTTTTTTGACCCAGGAGGCGCGAGAGATGACGAATGCCCATCCCATTCCCCAGTCGGATCCCCGGCTGCCCGTGCCGGAGGGGCTGCGGTGAGCGCGTGGCTGTGGGGCACGCTGGCCGCCGTGCTGCTGTGCTGGGCGACCGGAGCCTACAACCGGCTCGTCCGGTTGCGGGCTGCGGTGAGCGGCGGCTTTGCCTCGGTGGCCGAGACGTCGCAGCGTCTGTCGGGCGTGGTGCATGCCGCGCTCGACCTCGAGGCGGCCGCGGCGGCGCGCGTGTCGGATGCGGCCTTGCAGAGCGACGAGGCCCGGCAAGCCGAGCCGGGCGGACCGGCCACGCTGTCGGCCGAGGCCCAGTTGCTGCGCGGCGCGCTGATGCAATACGTGGCGGCGCTGGCCGTGGTGCAGAGCCGGCCGCTGTCGACCGAGGCCGTCGGAGCCTTCAACGCGGCGCAGGCCTTGTTGCTGGAGGTCTGGGCGGGCCGAGAGCAGTCCGTGCTGCCTGCGCCGGGCGGGCCGGCGGACACGCTTCTCGACGATGGGCTCGGCGCCGGTTATCAGGTGCTGGCCAGCCAGTGGCAACAGGCCCAGGCCCAGCACCGGCTGACGACCGAAAAATTCAACGACCTGGTGCACGGCTACAACGAAGCCGTGCGCCAGTTTCCCGCGGTGATCATGGCTTGGGCCGCAAGCTTCCGTCCTGTGCCTTTGGTGGAACTGCCCAAGGCTCTCACGACTCCTATTTCAAGCCTATGAACGATTTTTCGACTGTACCCCTCTGGCGGCAGATGCAGGCCACCAGCCAAGTGCTGCTGGCCGTGCGCCAGGGCCGATCCTTGACCGAAGCCCTGCAGCAGACCGAAGGCGTACCGCGCCCGGGCGTGCAGGCCCTGGCTTTCGATGCCTTGCGCCATTGGGGGCGTGCGCAGGCGTTGCGGGCGCAACTGGCGCCCCGGGCGCCGGCGCCGCGTGCCGACATGCTGCTGTGCCTGGCCCTGGCGCTGCTGTGCGCCCGCCGGGTGGGCAGCGAGCGTGCGGCCTACGAGATCCACACGGTGGTGGACCAGACGACCGAAGCCGCCAAGCGCCTGTCGGCCACCCGCAACCAGGCCGGTTTCATCAATGCCTGCCTGCGCCGCTACCTGCGCGAGACGGACGCCCTGTGGGCCGTGACCGACGAGAGCAGCCTGGCGCGCTGGAACCATCCGGACTGGTGGGTGCAGCGTCTGGCGGCGGATCACCCCGACCACTGGCAGTCCATCCTGCAGCAGGACCTGACCCGCGGCCCCATGACGCTGCGCGTGAATGTGCGCCGCACCACCGCGGAGGCCTACCAGGCGTTGCTGGAGGCCCAGGGGCTGGGCTCGCGGCGCACCGGACACAGCGGACTGGTGCTGGACTACCCGGTGCCGGTGCAGGAACTGCCGCATTTTGCCGAGGGCTGGGCGTCGGTGCAGGATGCGGCGGCGCAGATGGCCGCGCCCCTGCTGCTGGATGGCCTGCAGCCGGATCGGGGTCCGCTGCGGCTGCTCGATGCCTGTGCCGCCCCGGGCGGCAAGACGGCCCATCTGCTGGAACTGGCCGATGCCCGCGTCACCGCTCTGGAAGTGGATGCCCGGCGCGCCGAACGCATCCACGACACGCTCGATCGCCTGGGACTGCAGGCCGAGGCGGTGCACGTGGCCGATGCCGAGCAGGTGAAGGCCTGGTGGGACGGGCAGCTCTACGACGGCATCCTGCTGGATGCACCCTGCAGCGCCTCGGGCATCGTGAGGCGGCATCCCGACATCGTCTGGCTGCGCCGTGCTGCCGACATCGAGCAGTTGGCCGCCATCCAGAGCCGGCTGCTGCAGCGTCTGTGGCCGCTGGTCCGGCCGGGTGGGAGGCTGCTGTATTGCACCTGTTCGGTGTTCAAGGCCGAAGGCGACGACCGGATCGAAGCGTTTCTTGCAAGCAACAGCGATGCCCGTCGCCTGCCCGCGCCCGGGCATTTATTCCCGCACAGCCCAGAGCCGCAGCAGGATATCGCTGACAATCTCCTGCGTGAGCACGATGGTTTTTATCACGCATTGCTTGAAAAACGTGAGGCTTAAGAGCGGCACGGCGCTGTTGGCCGTCCTGTTGTGCCTGCTGCTGGGGACCGCAATGCCGGTCCGGGCGCAGGCCGAAGCCGGCCGTGGCGGCACGGTACAGGTCATGGAAGCCTTTGTGCATGCCCGGGACTCGACCCTGCTGTTGAGTGCCAGCCTGGACATCGTGCTGCCCGAGCTGGTCGACGAAGCCCTGCACAAGGGCATTCCGATCTTTTTCGTGGCCCAGACCCGCATCCTGCGCGAGCGCTGGTATTGGTCGGACCGGGTCATGGCCCAGGTGCAGCGGTATTACCGGCTGTCTTACCAGCCCCTGACCGACCGCTGGCGCCTGAGCGTGAGCGGCGAGCGGCCGCAATCCGGCGGCGGATGGGCGCTGGGCCAGAATTTCGACAACCTGGAGCAGGCGCTCGCCGTGCTGCGGCGCATCGTGGACTGGCGGCTGGCCAACGCGGCCGACTTTTCCACGCAGGATGTGTACACGGTCGAGTTCGGGCTGCAGCTCGATGTGTCGCAATTGCCGCGGCCCCTGCAGATCGGCATGACCGGTCAGACCGACTGGCGCCTGGGTGCATTGATCGATTTCCAGTGGTCGCCTTCGTCGCGGCCGGCGGTAGCACGGCCCGCCGCTCCGCCGGCACCGGTGCATCCAGCGCCTGCCGAGCCGGCCCATGAGCCGCCCGCATCGCCGCCTGTGCCGTCGCGCACCGAGGCGCCGGCCGCCACGGAAGGCGCCCGGTGACCGAGCCCCGCGAGCCTCGCGACCCGGCGCAGCCGCCGGCTCCGGCCCAGCAGGTCTCGCACGGCCACATGCCGCCGCGCCTGCTCAACAATGCCCGCAGCGTGCGCTGGGCGCTGGTGCTGGGTGCCGCCGCCATGGTCGGCATCGGGCTGGTGCTGTTCTTCATGCTGACGCTGGCGACCAGCAACCAGGCGCTGTACGAGGTGAACTACAGCCGCTTGCTGACCATCAATGCCGCCGTCGCGGCGCTGCTGGGCGGCATCATCCTGTGGGGCGGTTTGCGTCTGTTGAGCCGGGTTCGGCGCAACAAGTTCGGCAGCCGGCTGCTGCTCAAGCTGGCCGGCATTTTTGCCCTGGTGGGTTTTGCCCCGGGGCTGCTCATCTATTTCGTGTCCTACCAGTTCGTGTCGCGCTCGATCGAGAGCTGGTTCGATGTCCGGGTCGAGGCCGCGCTGGAATCGGGCCTGAGCCTGGGGCGCCTGAGCCTGGAGGCGCTGTCGAACGACCTGTCGAACAAGGGCCGCGTCAATGCCCAGCAATTGGCCGGCACCTCGAACACCGGGGCCGCGCTGGCGCTCGAGCGCATGCGTTCGCAACTCGATGTGGACGACCTGCAACTGTGGAGCGTGAGCGGCCAATTGCTGGCCAGTGCCGGAGATTCGCGGTTCCAGCTCAGCCCGCGCCGGCCGTCGGCCCAGCAGATGCGCGAAGCGCGCTCGCAGCAGGCGGTCTCGGTCATCGAAGGGCTGGACGAGGGCGGCGTGGCCGCCGCCAGCCATGTGCGGGTGGTGACGCTGGCGGTGGTGCCGGCCTCGGGTTTCGACCTGCTGGCCGAGGCCCGGTTTCTGCAGATCACCCAGCGGCTGCCCGAGTCGCTGGTGCGCAATGCGCTGCAGGTGCAGGAGGTCTACCGCGAGTACCAGGAGCGTGCCCTGGGGCGGGAGGGCCTGCGTGGTGTCTATATCGGCACACTGACGCTCAGTCTGTTCCTGGCGGTGTTCGGTGCCATTCTGCTGGCGGTGCTGCTGGGCAACCAGCTGGTGCGTCCGCTGCTGTGGCTGGCCGACGGCGTGCGCGAGGTCGCCGGCGGCAACCTGACCCCGCGCGACGTCATGAAAAGCAAGGACGAGCTGTCGGGCCTGACGCGCTCCTTTGCCTCGATGACACAGCAATTGGCCGATGCACGGGCCACGGTGGAGGCCAGCATCCGGCAGGTGAGCGAAGCGCGGGCCAATCTGCAGACCATTCTGGACAACCTGACCTCGGGTGTGGTCGTGCTCGATCCGCAGGGCCGCATCGTGACCAGCAATCCGGGCGCGACCCGCATTCTGCGTGTGCCGCTGGCGGCGAACGAAGGTCGGCCGCTCGGCGAGGTCGACGGCATGGCCGACCTGGCGCAGGGCGTGAATGCCCAGTTCGCCGCTTTCCTGGGCGATCAGGGCCAGCATGCGCTGGACCACTGGCAGCAGGCTTTCGAGCTCAACGCCGGCCATGCGGAGGTGGACCATGGCGTCAGCAACCTGATCGCACGGGGCGCGCTGCTGCCGGGCGAGCGGCGGCTGCTGGTGCTCGAGGATATTTCCGAAATCGTGTCGGCCCAGCGCACCCAGGCCTGGGGCGAGGTGGCGCGGCGCCTGGCCCACGAGATCAAGAATCCGCTCACGCCCATCCAGCTTTCGGCCGAGCGGCTGGAAATCAAGCTGCAGGACAAGCTGCAGGGCAGCGACCGCGCCATGCTGCTCAAGTCGGTCAAGACCATCGTCGACCAGGTCGATGCCATGAAACGGCTGGTCAACGAGTTCCGCGACTACGCCCGCCTGCCCAAGGCCAACCTGGAGCGGCTGGACATCAATGCCCTGGTGAGCGATGTGCTGCATCTCTACGAGTCGGAGCAGGCCCGCGTGGCGATCCGCGCCGAGCTGGATCCGGCCTGCCCGCTCATCCTGGGCGATGCGCAGCAATTGCGCCAGGTGATCCACAACCTGCTGCAGAACGCGCAGGACGCCACCGAAGGCCAGGCGCTTGCGGTGGCCGCACAGGCCTTGCAGCCCGATGCGCCGGAGGGCGATGCCGCAGCCGATGCCCGCTTGCCCGACGTGGTGATACGCACCCACTGGAGTGCCGATCTGGCCCGTGTGCGGCTGCAGGTGCGGGACAGCGGACCGGGCTTTGCCGAGCCCATCCTCAAGCGCGCTTTCGAGCCTTATGTGACCACCAAGGTGCGGGGGACCGGCCTCGGTTTGCCCATGGTCAAGAAGATCGCCGAGGAGCACAGCGCACGCGTGGATATCGCCAATCGCATCATCGATGGACAAGTCCGTGGCGCACAGGTCTCACTTTCGTTTAAAGTTGCTCCCTGACAACACTGTCTGCGCAGGGGCTGATCCAGCCCCGAGGCAGGGTTGCGTTGGGACTGTGGGCATCGCTGCCTGCACTGACGGGATACGTTATGGCGAATATCTTGGTGGTGGACGACGAGCTGGGCATTCGTGACCTGCTCTCTGAAATCTTGAACGACGAAGGGCACGCGGTCGAGCTGGCGGAGAACGCGGCACAGGCGCGCGCGGCACGCAGCCGGCAGCAGCCGGATCTGGTGCTGCTCGACATCTGGATGCCCGACACGGACGGCGTGACCCTGCTCAAGGAGTGGGCCGGCAGCGGCCAGCTCACCATGCCCGTGATCATGATGAGCGGCCACGCATCGATCGACACCGCCGTGCAGGCGACCAAGATCGGCGCCTATGCCTTCCTGGAAAAGCCCATCACCCTGCAGAAGCTGCTCAAGGCGGTGGAGCAGGGACTGACCAAGGTGCAGACCGCAGCCGCCGCGCCGGCCAGCCTCGGCCTGAAGGGCGGACGGCTGCCCCCGATCGGCGGTTCGGCGGGCCCTGCGGCGGTGCAGGCCCCGGACAGCCTGCCGCTGGAATCGCTGCGCACCCCCGGTGCGGCGGTCGCGCCCGTCGGCGTGATTCACCAGGGACCGGTTGCCGAGCAGAGTTTTTCGCTCGACAAGCCGCTGCGCGAAGCCCGCGACGATTTCGAGAAAGCGTACTTCGAGTTCCATCTGGCCAAGGAAGGCGGCTCGATGACCCGCGTGGCCGAGAAGACCGGCTTGGAGCGCACCCACCTGTACCGCAAGCTCAAACAACTGGGTGTCGACCTGTCGCGCAACAAGCGGGCACTGGGTTGAGGTACCCGAACAGAAAAAATCGCATGCGAATCCGGAGAGCGGGATTTGGCGTGCTATGATTGATCTTCTTAAGGCCTGGTAGCTCAGTCGGTAGAGCAGCGGATTGAAAATCCGCGTGTCGGTGGTTCGATTCCGCCCCAGGCCACCAAGAATTCAACGGGTTGCGTTTAACGACGCAGCCCGTTTTCTTTTGGGTTGTCGGTCGGATGTCGGCGGCGCAGTGCATTCGGAAATGAATCGTTCGCCCGCGTCCGTTGCGGGCCTCGCGGGCCGCCTGAGATGTGTTCGATACGGGCCCTTCAGCCGTCGTTCTTCCGCGCTGCCGGAGCAGCGGTCTCGTGCGCCGTCTCGCGCGTGATCTTGCCTAGACACAGCAGCGCTGCCAGTACCAGCAGGACAACCGAGAGGCCGATGGCGGTGCGCATGCCGGCCAGGAAGGCGTCCGGGGATGGGTCCTGTATCAGGTAACCACAGACACCCACTCCCAGCATGCCCCCGACTTGCCGTGCCGAGTTGAGTACACCCGATGCGATGCCGGTGCGCGAGGCATCGACGGCCGAGAGGGTGACGTTGGTCATGGTCGGAACGGTCAGCGAGATGCCGGTTGCCGCGAGCATCATCGCCAGGGCCAGTGGCCAGTCAGGACCTTCGAGGGCGAAGGCCGTGAGCCAGTAGCCGAGGGCCGCCAGCGTGAGGCCGGCCACCAGCAGCCGGCGGGCACCCCAACGGGGCATGAGCTGCCCGGCTGCGATGTTTCCCAGCATGAGAACCAGCGTCATGGGCAGGAACGCCAGCCCGGTCTGCTGCGGCGAGAGGTGTTGGTGGACCTGGAAGAACAGGCTGAACACAAAGATCAGGCCGTAATAGGCGAAGTTCACGGCGATGCCCGTGATCGAGACCGCGCTGAACGTCGTTTGCCGAAACAGCGACAACGGCAACATCGGCGAGGGGCTGCGCGCTTCGATCCAGACGAAGCCGAAGACAAGCGCAACCGCCGCCAACAGCCCGCCCCACACCGATAAATTGCTCCAGCCCAGGCTCGTCGCCAGGCCGATGGCCGATGCGAACGCAGCCAGGGCGAGGATCGCCGTCACCTGACCCGGCCAATCGAAGCGCCGCGGATGCGTGATCTCGTGCCGATCGGCAAACCGTTGCGTGAGAAGCATGCCGACGACACCGACAGGCAGATTGATGAGAAAGATGCTTCTCCAGCCCCAGTGCTCGACCAAGATGCCGCCCAGCACCGGGCCTGCAGCCAGGGCGATGCCGCCTGCCGCGCCCCACCAGCCCACGGCGTGGCTGCGGGCTTGCGGATTCTTGAAGGCTCGCTCGAGCATCGACAGCGAATTCGGCACCAGCAAGGCGGCGCCGAGACCCTGGAGCAACCTGGCCGCAATGAGTGTCTGCTCGCCCGGCGCCAGCCCGCAGGCCACCGACGCCAGGGTGAAGACTGCGAAGCCGGCCAGGAAAACGCGTCGCGCCCCCAGGCGGTCGCCCAATGCGCCGCTGGTTAGCAGCAGCGCCGCGAAAACGAGGGTGTAGGCGTTGACCACCCACTGCAGGGTGGCCATGTCCGCATGCCAGGTGCGTCTCAAGTCGTCCAGGGCGACGTTGACCACGCTCACGTCCAGCAGGACAACGACAAAACCGAGGGCCGAAGCGAAAAGCGTGCCTCTGGGCGAGGGCGGCAGGTTGGGCATGGAGGCATTCAGAAGGAATCGGTCAGCCATGGTAGAAATCGGCACTGTCCGCGTAAACTCCAAAAAAACTCACAGCTCACTGGCGAATTTGCACAGATGTTGGATTGGGAAAATCTCCGCCATTTCCTTGCCGTGGGGCGCGCGGGCACGCTCTCGGGGGCGGCGCGGGCGCTGAAGGTCGATCATGCGACCGTGAGCCGACGCCTGGCCGCACTCGAAACCGAGCTCGAGGTCGTTTTGGTCGAACGGTTGCCTCGCTCCTGCCGGCTCACGCCGATCGGCCGTCAGATCTTCGAACAGGCCGAGGCCATGGACGAATCGGCTTTCGGGATCGAAAGGGTGGCGCGGGCCACCCGGCAGTCGCTGGCGGGCGATGTCTCCCTGAGCGCGCCGCCGTCGCTGGCCGTCTTTCTTCTGGCCGCGCGGGTCGCGGCGTTTCACGCGGCCACGCCGCAGGTTCGCCTGTCGGTTTTGGCCCAGACCCAGCAGGTCTCGCTGAGCCGCCGCGAGGCCGATCTGGCACTGCGTATCGTGCGGCCCCAGGAGCCGACCTGCGTGATCCGAAAAGTGGGGCGCATGCCGTTTGCCCTTTATTCGAGCCACGACTACGGCGCACGGCACAGGCCGGACGATTGGGCCTTCATCGGCTACAGCGCCGAAATGGCCGACATGCCGCAGCCGCAGTGGTTGCATCGCGTGGCTGCGGGCAGGGCCATTTCGTGTTTGCTGAGCGACATCAGCAGCCATGTCGCCGCCGCTCGGCATGGTGCAGGGGTCGTCGGCTTGCCGTGTTTCATCGGCGATGCCGAGCCCGGCCTGGTGCGGTTGCCGCCGCCTCCGGTGCCCTTCGTGCCGGATCTCTGGCTGGCGGTGCACCGCGATCTGCGGCATTCCGCCCCGGTCAGAACGGTCATCGACTTCGTGGTCGATGCCATCTCCAAACACGAGAGCTTGAGATTGACCTAGAGCAGGAACTGCCCAGGCGGGTGCAGCCGAGCGTCCGGCACGAATCTCGAATGCGGCCTTCGAATCGTCGTTCGCACCGTGAAGCCGATGTCGGTGATGCAGGGTGATGAAGATGCACGGGCCGGGCAGTTGGGGTAATCGGGATGGGTTGTAGACGACTGGTCTAATTGGTGCTAGAGTCTCGCCATGGCTTCATCCTCTGTCAAAGAATCGTCCGAAACCCGTACCAGCATCCTGCAAGCCGGTCAGCGCCTGATGGCCGGCAAGGGGTTTTCCGCGGTCGGGCTCAACGAGATTCTGAGCGACATCGGTGTGCCCAAAGGCTCGTTCTATCACTACTTCGCGTCGAAGGAAGCCTTCGGCGAGGCGCTGCTCGACCGCTATTTCGACGACTACCTGGCCGAACTCGACGAGACGCTGCGCAAGCCGGGCCTGAACATGGCTCAGCGTCTGATGAACTATTGGCAGAACTGGCAAGACACCCAGTCGTTTCTCGATTGCCAGGGCAAATGCCTGGCGGTGAAGCTGGGGGCCGAGGTCGCCGATCTGTCGGAGTCCATGCGGCTGGCGCTGAAGCAGGGAACCTCGGGCATCACGTCGCGCCTGGCCCGGGCGATAGAGACCGGTGCGGCCGAAGGATCGCTGTCGATCGACGGCGACCCGGGCCGTACCGCCGAGAGCCTTTACCAACTGTGGCTGGGCGCCAGCGTGATGGTGAAGATCGTCCGCAACCGCCAACCTTTCGAGGCAGCGATGGGCAGCACCAAACGGATCCTCCACTTGCCCGACTGACCGGGCAGGTCTCCGCAGGCACTTCGAATGAAGTGCTTTTTCAGACCGATCTACTAGCCGACTGGTCTATTATTTTCACGCAGAAATGCATCACCGGGAAAATCAAATGAAAATCCTCATGGTCCTCACCTCGCACGACGAACTGGGCAGCACCGGCCTCAAGACCGGTTTCTGGCTCGAAGAGCTGGCTGCCCCTTATTACGCCTTCAAGGACGCCGGCGCCGAAGTCGTGCTGGCCTCGCCCAAGGGTGGGCAGCCGCCGCTCGACCCCAAGAGCAACGAGCCTTCGTTCCAGACGGATCTGACCCGGCGTTTCGAAGCCGATGCCCAGGCGCTGGCCCAACTGGCTGCCACGGTTCGCCTCGACAGCGTCTCGCAGGCCGACTTCGACACCGTCTTCTATCCGGGCGGCCATGGACCCTTGTGGGATCTGGCAGAAGACCGCCATTCCATCGCGTTGATCGAATCCTTTGTCGCCGCCGGCAAGCCGGTGGCGCTGGTGTGCCACGCACCGGGCGTGCTGCGCCACGTGAAGGCGGCCGATGGACGAGCCCTGGTCGCGGGCAAGAAGGTCACGGGATTCACCAACACCGAAGAAGAAGCCGTGGGCCTGACGAAGGTGGTGCCTTTCCTGGTGGAGGACGAACTGATTGCCCAGGGCGGCCTCTACGCCAAGGGCGCGGATTGGGCTTCTTACGTGGTCACGGACGGACTGCTCGTCACCGGCCAGAATCCGTCGTCTTCGGCCGAGACGGCAAAGGTGTTGCTGGGCCGGCTGTGACGCCGGTTCCGCACGAGGGGGGGTCTTCACTGCCCCCGGTACGTGCCGTAGGCCCAGGGCGTGATGGTCAGGGGCACGTGGTAGTCGGCTTCCGATTGCTGGATGGCAAAGACCACCGGCACGATATCGAGATAGGGCCAGGGGCCCTGCGCAAGTCCTTGTGCGCGGAAGTAGTCTCCCACGTGAAAGCGCATCTCGTAGCGGCCGATGCGCAACGGCTGGCCGTGGAGCAGGGGGCGCTCGCTGCTGCCATGGCGGTCGGTGACGAAGCGGGCGAGGGCCGGCGCACCGGGTGCGGCCCGGCCGTCGCGGGCGACTTCGAACAGCTCGATGTGCAGGCCTTCTGCGGGCTGGCCACGGCCGATGTCGAGCACGTGGGTGGTCAACTGGCCGTGCAGCTCGGGCAGGGCGTGATCGCGGATGCGCTGGCCCAGCCGCAGCCGGGTGATGCGTCCGATCTCTTGCAAGGTGGCTTCGAGTTCGTCGGCCCGGTCGTGTGCCAGCCGCTGCGCGAAGACTTGCAGGGCGGAAGCCAGGGTGTGGCGCTTGATGCACAGGATGAACGGAAAACCGAAACGGTCGCGGTACCGGCGGTTGAGTTCGTCCCATTGCGCTGCGCTGTCGCCATCGAGTTCGGCCAGCCCGAGCGTGCCCTGTTCCTGCTGCGAGTCTGCCGTCATCCGCTGGCTTCGCGCGGCCTCGCCCGCAAGTTCGGGGTGGCCGCAGAACAGCGCGACCCGCTCGTCTTCGGACTTGTCGGCCACGGCCCGCATCATGGCCTGGTGCAGGGATTGAGCGTCGGCAAAGGGCCGCAGGCCGGCGACGGCGGCTGCGACCCAAGGCGCATGTTCGAAGACCTCGCCGATGGCCGCCACGAAGGCGGCCGGTTCGCAGGTGTTGAGGGCATCGAGGGTGTCGGGCGTGGGCAGAGTGACGGGCATGTGCGTGGCGTGTCGAAGGGGGCCGGCGAGGGCAGACGGGGGCAGGGTCGTTGCGGGGCGTTTCAGTCCGAGACCGACAGTGTCCGGACCCGCTGGTCGAGCGGCGGCAGATAACGGTCGTCGAAGAGCCTGTCGGGTGCCGGCAGGCCGGGCAGGGCCTTGGCCTGGGCCATGAGGGCGACCGTGGCGGCGATGCGTTCGGGATTGACGGCGCCGATGCCCAGGCGTGCCCCTTCGGGGTGGGCCATTTCGAGGGCGAGCGTGCCGGCCAGGCGGGATCGGTTGGCGGCTCGGTCGAGCGCGGGGTTGCGGCGGGCCACGGCGTCGATGGCGGCATCGAGATCGGCCACCGTGTCGACCAGGCCGCGATGCACGGCCCTGACCAGCCCGGCCACCGCCTGCGGGTGGCGCTCGCGCAGGTCGGGCGTGACCATCACTGCGGCGCCGTACAGCGACGGCACGTAGTGCTGCCATTCGAAATGGCGCAGGACCGCGGCCGGGTCGAGTCCCGCCTCGAGGGTCTGTGCGCCGATCGTGTTGACGAAGCCGAACAGGCCGTCCCACCGGCCCGCGAGCATCCGGGGCACGATGTCCTTGTGCGGCAGCTCGCTGACCTCGATGTTCAGGCTGGCGGGATCGATGCCGCAGGCCGCGCAGAACTCGGGGAACATGCGCCAGGCCGCATCGTTGGGGTGGGTGACGAGCCGGCTGCCGGCCAGGTCCTGCGGCCGGCGAATGCGGCCGTTCGCCGGAACGGCGATGGTGTAGGGCGAGCGGTTGTGCATGGCGAAGACGGCCACCGGGGCTTCTTCGGGACGGGCCGCCGCGCATTCGATGAGGGCGTTCATGTCGCCGTAGCCCGCGTCGTAGAGGCCGTCGGCCAGGCGAGGCACGGCATTGGCGAGCGTGTCGCCTTCGGTGAAGTCGATGTCCAGGCCTTCTTCGGCGAAGTAGCCGCGATCCTGCGCGACGAAGAACCAGGCCTGCGGGCCGGAATAGAAGGTGTTGAGGATGAAGCGCAGGCGCAGGGCCTGCCCGGGTGGGGTGGGGAGGGTCTGGGTCATGGTCGTGTCTCCTGAGGTCGATGCGGGTCGGCGTGGGTTCAGTCTTCCTTGAGCGCGACCGCTCGGGTGCGCTTGACGCTGGGCAGCAGCATGGCGGTGAGCACGATCAGCGCGGCGAGCAGCAGGCCGGTGCTGATGGGGCGTTCGATGAACGTGCCGGCGTCGCCGCCGGACAGCAGCATGGCGCGCTTGAAGTTCTCTTCCATCATCGGTCCGAGCACAAAACCCAGGACCAGCGGCGTCGCCTCGAAACCCAGCTTGATCATGAGGTAGCCCAGCACGCCGATGCCGACGGCCAGATAGACGTCGAGCGCGCGGTTGTTGATGCTGTAGATGCCGATCGCGCAGAAGAAAACGATGGCCGGGTAGAGCAGCCGGTAGGGCACCTGCAGCAGCTTGACCCAGAGGCCGACCAGCGGCAGGTTGAGAACGACCAGCATGAGATTGCCGATCCACATGCTGGCGATCATTCCCCAGAACAGCGTGGCGTGTTCGGTCATGACCTGCGGGCCGGGCACGATGCCCTGGATGGTCATGGCGCCGGCCATGACGGCCATGATGGCGTTGGAGGGCACGCCCAGCGTGAGCAGGGGGATGAACGAGGTCTGCGCCCCTGCGTTGTTGGCGGCCTCGGGAGCGGCAACGCCCTCGACTGCGCCATGGCCGAAGCGCTGCGGTGTGCGGCTGATCTTCTTTTCCAGGGCATAGGCACCGAACGAGGCGAGCAACGCGCCACCGCCCGGCAAGACGCCCAGCAGCGAGCCCAACAGGGTGCCGCGCAGGATCGGCCCGATGCTGGCCTGCAGTTCCTCACGCGTCGGCAGCAGTTCGTGCATGGGGACGGCCTTGACTTCGCGCGGCTTTTGCTCGAGGTTGAGCATGATCTCGGTCAATCCGAAGAGACCGACCGCGACGGCCACGAAGTCGATGCCGTCGGCCAGTTCCATGGCACCGAAGGTCAACCGAGGCATCGGCGAATTCGCATCCGCGCCGACCAGGCCGAGGAACATGCCCAGCACGATCATGGTGATGGCCTTGAAGACCGATCCGTTGGCCAGCACGATCGAGCAGACCAGGCCGAGCAGCATGAGCGAAAAATACTCGACAGGGCCGAACTGAAGGGCCAGCGAAGCCATGCCGGGGCCGAAGGCCGCGATCAGCAGGGTCGCAACCGTGCCTGCGACGAAGGAGCCGATGGCGGCGATGGCCAGGGCCGCGCCGCCGCGGCCACGCTGCGCCATGGCATAACCGTCGAGCGTGGTGGCCACCGAATTGGCCTCGCCGGGCAGGTTGACCAGGATGGCGGTGGTCGAGCCGCCGTACTGCGCGCCGTAGTAGATGCCCGCCAGCATGATGAGCGAGGTGGCCGGCGGCAGATGGAAGGTGATGGGCAGCAGCATGGCCATGGTGGCCACGGCCCCGATGCCCGGCAGCACCCCGATCAGCGTGCCCATGAGCACGCCGATAAAACAGAACAGCAGGTTTTCGGGCAGGGCTGCGACTTGCAGGCCCATGCCGATGTGGCTGAGCAGGTCCATGGTCGATTTCTCCGGTGGGGGTGTCAGCGCGGCCAGATGGGGATCGCCAGGCCCAGCCCCTTGACGAAGGCCAGGGCCGACAGGGCCGCCAGCGCGGCGCAGAGCAGCGGTGTCTCGCGCCGGCGGCTGATGGGGCTGGCCAGCGAGGCCACAGCCGTGGAGACCACCACCGCCAGCACGATGCCCAGGCGGTCGACCATGGCGCCGAACAGCAGCACCGACAGCGAGATCACCAGCAGGGGCCGCAGGACCAGCGCCGGCAGGGCTTCGGGCGCCGTTCGCAGCGCCGCCACGAGCGCCATGCCGGTGCCGGCGGCGATCAGCATCCAGGCGAGGGCACGCGGCACATAACCGGGCCCCATTTCGCTGGCGCTGCCGATGTCGAGATCGCCGACGGCCGCCAGGCAGACGAGGCCGAGCAGCAGCACGAACAGTCCGGCCAGCACCTCGCGGTGGTTCAGGAGTCGACGCAGGGCATTCATCATGATGGCTCGCTCGTGTCAATGATGGAGTGGACGCCTGGGCTTACTTTTCCTGCGCACCGGCCTCGATGATGAGCGGGCGCCAGACATCGATCTGCTGCGCGACGAACTGGGTGTATTCGGCCGTGCTCATGGTCTTGCTCTCGACACCCCACGACAGCAGCTTTTCCTGCACGGCGGGCAGCGCCACGGCTTCGGCGACCGAGTCGTGAATCTTTCGGGTCAGGTCGGCCGGCATGCCTGCGGGGCCCGAGACGCCCAGCCAGTTCTCGAGCACGATGTCGAGACCCTGTTCGCGAAACGTGGGCACATCGGGGGCCTGCGAGATGCGCTGCGCCGACGCGACGCCGATCGCCACGGCCTCGCCGGCCTTGATCATGGGTACGTTCTGGGCCAGCAGGTCGTAGTAGGTCTTGAGCACGCCGGCCTTGAAATCCTGGATGGCCGGGGCGCTGCCCTTGTACGGCACGTGGACCATGGCGATGCCGGCCTTTTTCTTCACGCCTTCGCCGAGGATGTGGCTGATGGAGCCGACGCCGCTGGAGCCGTAGCTGATCTTGGGATCCTTGCGGGCCAGCGCGATGAAGTCGCCGAGGTTCTTCACGCCCAGAGAGGGCTGCACCAGCAGGCCGGGGGCCGAGGCGCCGATGTAGCCGATGTGGGTGAAGTCGGCCACCGGATCGTAGGGAATCTTCTTGAACTGGGTGGGCGCGATCGTGAAGGGCGCGTTGTTGGCCAGGATGAGGGTGTAGCCGTCGGGCGCTTCCTTGTGCACCAGTTCGCCGGCCAGCGTGCCGCCGGCCCCCGGGCGGTTGTCGACGATGAACTGCTGGCCCAGCTTGTCGGTGAGGTGCTGGCCGATCAGGCGGGCGACGATGTCGCTGGTGCCGCCGGGCGGGAAGCTGACGATGATGCGAACAGGCTTGCTGGGCCAGGCCGCGGTCTGCGCGGAGGCCTGCTGCATGGGGGCGAGCGCGCAGGCGGCCAGCGCGGCCAGGGTCAAGGCGGATTTGAGCGAGGAGAAGACGGACATGGCAGGAAACTCCTGAGTGGCGTGGGGCGGTACGCGGGGTGGGCAAGACCGGCGATCGGCTTGCATGGAACGCATCGTAGGAAAGCCGACCATTGCCGTCCATCACCGAATTCAGCCTCCTGCATTCGAATAATGTGTATGCTTGATTCAGCGTCCCCACCCTGGAGCCTGCATGCCGCATTCCCTTGTCCCTGCCCAGCTGCGTTATGTCGACCAGGTCGCCCGGTCGGGCTCGATCCAGGCTGCCGCACGCGAGCTGCACGTGGCCGCGTCGGCCATCAACCGGCAGATCCTGCAGCTCGAGGAAGAGCTCGAGGCGCCGTTGTTCGAGCGTCTGCCGCGCGGCATGCGGTTGACGGTGGCCGGCGATGCCGTGGTGACGCTGGCTCGCCGCTGGCGCCAGGACGAACGGCACATGACGGCCGAGATCCGGCGTTACCAGGGCGTGCACCAGGGGCACGTCAACCTGCACGCCATGGACAGCCATTCGACCAGCATCCTGCCGCTGCTGGTCGAGTCCTTGGGCAGCACCCACCCGCTGATCGCGCTGTCGGTTCACTTGAGCAGCACCGACGAAGCGGCCGCTGCGTTGCTCTCCGGCACGGCCGATCTGGTTGCGGCATTCAACCTGCCGCCGCGGCGCGAGGTGCTCGTGCTGTGGCGCGCCGAACTGCCTTTCGGTTGCGTGGTGGCACCGACGCATCCGCTGGCCGATGCGCGTTCGGTGAGCCTGCAGGAGGCGGCCGCCTATCCGGTGGCGCTGCAAAGCCGTGCACTGGCCATTCGCCGCTACCTCGAAGCCCAGTATGGCTGGCTGTTCGATCAAAGCCGGGGGCGGTTCGAGAGCAACTCGCTGCAGTTGACCAAGCAGTTGGCCCGCAGCGGCCGCTATGTGGTGTTCACCTCGGAGCTCGATGCCGCGCAGGAACTGGCCGACGGCTCGCTGCGTTTTGTACCGGTGCGCGATCGGGGCGCGGAGCCGCAGACCATCAGCATCGCAGTCGATGCCCGTCATCCCTTGCCGCCGCTGGTGAAAGTGGTGGCCGAGCAATTGCAGACGGCCATCGAGCAGGCGCTGGCCATGAGCCGCTCGCGCAGCCGGCCGGCCGATGTGATCTGATCCGAGGCTTCAGTCGCGCACCTCCATCGCGGCTCTCAAGCCGTCGCTGAGCACGTTGAAGCAGGTGCTGGTCACGAAGATGCAAAGGCCGGGCAGCATGGCGACCCAGGGCTGGTTGTAGATGGCCGTGCGCAGCGTATTGAGCATCAGGCCCCATTCGGCTTCGGGCGGCCGGGTGCCCAAGCCGAGGAACGACAGACCGGAAGCCAGGATCATCGAGACGCTGATGAGGCTGGTGGCGTACACCAGGATGGGACCGATGACGTTGGGCAGCAGGTGCACCCGCACGATGGTGAAGCCGCTGGCTCCGCTGGAGCGGGCCGCTTCGATGTAGTCGAGGTTGCGCACTGCGGTGGTGGTCGACTCCGCCACACGGATCAACTGCGGAATGAAGACCAGGCACAGCGACAGCATGGCGTTGGTCAGACCGGGACCGAGCGCGCCGCTGATGGCGACGGCCAGCAGCACCGACGGAAAGGCATAGAAGACATCGGTCAGCCGCATGATGAACATGTTGACGGCCCCGCCTGCATAACCCGCCAGGATGCCCAGTCCGCCGCCGATGGCGAGGGCGATGAGCACGGGCGTGATCCCCAGGAACCAGGAAAGCCGCCCGCCGTGGAGCAGGCGCGTCAGCATGTCCCGGCCCAGTTCGTCGGTGCCGAGCCAATGGCCGGCGCTGCCGATGGGCTGCAGCCGCTGCAGCATGCTGCCTTGATACGGACTGTAGGGCGCGATCCACGGTGCCAGCAGCACGGCCAGCAACAGCAGCGCCAGCACCAGCGCGCAGGCCAGCGTGACGGGGTCGCGGCGCACGCGTCTGAACACGCCCTGCCAGTAGGTTTCCTGGTCGGGGGCCGGTGTGGCCGCAGCGGGCGCGGACGCGAAATCGAAAGAAGAGGCGACGGTGGTGTTCATTGGCGTTTGATGCGAGGGTCGAGAACGGTCTGGAGGCAATCGACCACGAGGTTGATCAACACGAAGATCAGGGCCAGGATCAGGATCGTGCCCTGCAGCACGGGAATGTCGCGCTGGAAGATCGCGCCGTTGAGCAGGAAGCCGGTGCCCGGCCAGGAGAACACGGTCTCGACCAGGATGGAGCCCCCCATGAGGTAGCCGAGCTGCAGCCCCATGACCGACAGCACGGCGGGAGCGGCGTTCTTGAGCACATGCAGCGCCGTGGCCGTGCGGCCCAGTCCCTTGCCCCGCAAGGTGGTGATGTAGTCCTGGGTGAGGACGTCGATGACCACGCCGCGCACGGTGCGGGCGACGATGCCCATGGGGATCACGGCCAGCGTGGCGGCCGGCAGCACCATGTACTGCAGGTGCTCCCAGTCCCAGGTCCAGGCCTCGGAACCCCCGGCGCCGGCGCCGAGCGCAGGCAGCAGGTTCAGCCGCACGCTGAAGATCACCACCATGACCATGCCGAGCCAGTAGTGCGGCACCGACACGCTGGCAGCGGCCAGGCCGACCACCAGTTTGTCGATCCGGGTGTTGCGGCGTGCCGCAGCCAGCACGCCCAGCAGGCTGCCCATGGCGAAGCCCAGTCCTGCCGCGACCAGCGACAGGCGCAGCGTGTTGACGATCGCGCCGGACATCTCCTCCCAGACGGGACGACCGCTGGCCAGGGATTGTCCGAAGTCGCCCTGCACCACGTGTCCGAGCCACAGCCAGAACTGCACGGGCAGGGGGCGGTCGAGGCCGTAGGCGCGGCGCACCTGTTCCACGACATCGGCGGGGGCATCGGCCGAGACGATGGCGTTCACCGGGTCGCCCGGTGCGAGATGCACCAGCAGGAAGCAGACGATGCTGACCGCCAGTGCGATCGGCACGGCGTAGAGCACGCGTCGAAGAAGGTAGACGATCATGCGGCCTCCAGCTCGGTGTGACGGGTGCCGGGCACGAGGATGCAGCGCGCGGTGCGGGCCGGGCCGACCTCACGCAGTTCGGGCAATGCCTGCGAGCACTCGGGGCGGGCCGCGGTGCAGCGCGGGGCAAATGCGCATCCGGGCGGCGGCCGATCGAGTCTGGGCGGTGCGCCGCCGATGGTGGTGAGGGGCATCCCTTTGGAGTCGCCATGCACCGTCGCGCCCAGCAGGCCCTTGGCATAGGGATGCAGGGGGCCGGCCATGAAGCGCGCAATCGGGGCTTCCTCGACGAAGCGTCCCGCATACATCACCGCGATGCGATCCGAGACCTCGCTGGCCACGCCCAGGTCGTGCGTCACGAAAATGAGGCCCATGCCGAGTTCCTGCTGCAATTGCCTCAGCAGCAGCAGAACCTGGATCTGTACCGTGGCGTCGAGTGCGGTGGTCGGCTCGTCCGCCAGCAGCAGGCGTGGCCGGCACGATAGGGCCATGGCGATCATGGCGCGCTGGCGCAGTCCGCCCGAGAGCTCGTGAGGGTAGGCGTCCAGGCGGCGCGCAGCCGATGGGATCTGGACCCGTTCCAGCAATTCCAGCGCACGCGCACGGGCCTCGCGCCTGCCGATTCCCTCGTGACGACGAACGGTCTCGGCTATCTGCGTGCCGATGGTGAATACCGGATCGAGCGCGGTCATCGGTTCCTGGAAGATCATGGCCACCGTGCCGCCGCGCAGGGCGCTCAGCCGTGATTCGCTGGCCCCCACGATGTCCTGGCCGGCCAGTCTCACGCGGCCGCCCAGCTCGGTCCGCCGTGGCGGGTTGAGTCCCATCAGGGCACGCAGCGTCACCGATTTTCCCGATCCCGATTCGCCCAGGATGCACAAGGTTTCGCGGGAATCGAGCGAGAAGCTCACGCCGCCCACGGCCCGTACAGGCAGGCCTTCGCCTTTCTTGGGATGGAATGTCACTGTCAGGTCGTCGACCTGAAGCAAGGGTTGCATCATTATCGGACCTCCGACAGGGATTGAGGCGAGTGCCAGCCGCTGCCGGGCTGAGCCATGAGACACGCGGCCTGCTGACCCGGACCGGCCTCGACCAGAGGGGGCAGCGTGGATGCGCAGACATCCTGCGCATGGACGCAGCGCGTGCGGAATCGGCATCCCGAAGGGGGATCGATGGGGTTGGGCGGATCGCCCGAGAGCGGTGCCCGTTCGCGCCTGCGCGCGGGGTCCATCGACGGGCGGCTCTCCAGCAGCGCCTGGGTGTAGGGGTGCGCGGGGTGACGGTAGATGGACTGAACGTCGCCGATTTCCGCCAGTCGGCCCAGATACATCACCAGCACGCGATCGGCCATGTAATGCACGACGTTGAGGTCGTGGCTGATGAAGAGATAGGTGAGTCCGTAGCGCGCCTTGAGCTCGACCAACAGGTTCAGGACCTGGGCCTCGACCGATTTGTCGAGGGCCGAAACGGGTTCGTCGAGGATGAGCAGCCGCGGCTTCAGGGCGAGCGCCCGTGCGATGTTGACCCGCTGACGCTGGCCACCCGAGAGCTGGTGAGGAAAGCGCGGACCGAACAGCGCGGGGTCGAGACCGACGGCTTCCAGCAGCTCGCGTGCCTGTGCGCGTGCATGACTGCGCGACATGCCGTGGACCTGCGGTGCAAAGGCGACGCCGTCTTCGATCGTCAGGCGAGGGTTGAGCGAGGCATAGCTGTCCTGAAACACCATCTGTACCTGCCGGCGGTATTCCTTCATGGGCAGTTGCCGGCTGCCGACGGCCAAGCCGTCGAACACGATCTCGCCCTGCGTCGGTTGCACCAGCGACATGATCAGCCGCGAAGTCGTGGACTTGCCGCAGCCGGATTCTCCGACCACGCCCAAGGTCTCGCCCTTGCGTACATCGAAATCGATGCCGTCGACCGCCCGGACCGTGCCGGAGCGTTTGCCCAAGGGGTAGTGCTTGTACAGACCACGCACGCTGAGCAACGGTTGCGCCGGACCGCCGACATCCGGCAGCGGTGCGAGGGATGCGGCCAAGGCCTGGGTGGCTGGATTCGTGGGGATTGGATTCATGAAGGCCTCCAAGCAATTGGCAGGCCAGGTCTCGCCAACTTGTACGGACGAGTCATGGGGTCGACGATGTGCACAAGCACAGGGCGCGGTGCACCGAGTCGCAACGTGGAATTGCACCAGTCAGGGGCTGATTGATCGTTTTTTCTGTACGTACAACATTGCCTATGGGTGGGGTTTCAATCGGGCATACGAAAAAACTGGCGCACAAGTTGCATGGACAACTTTATCCAGTCCCGACCACATAGGAGTTTTTCATGGCATACACGATCAATCGGCGAAGCTTGTTGCTCAGCGGTGCGGCCGCGGCAGCACCGGCCCTTCTCGGTATCGATCTGGCCCAGGCGCAGACCGCTTCGGGCACCCTTCGCGTGGGCATGACCGTGGGCGCAGTGCCCAATACCAACGGCATCCCCGACCAGGGCGGCGAAGGGGCGCGCTTCATGAATGTCACCTTGTACGATCAACTTGTGGCCTGGGAGCTGTCGCACGCCGATCGTCCTGCCCGGCTCATGCCCTGTCTCGCCACGGCGTGGAAGACAGATGCCGGCAATCCGAAGCGCTGGGTTTTCACGCTGCGGGAAGGCGTCAAGTTCCACGACGGCCATGAGCTGGTGGCCGACGACATCGTCTTCAGCTTCGATCGGGCCTTCAAGCGCGATGCCGCCTGGTTCGACCAGCGCGCCTTCAGCCAGGCGCTGCCTCAGATCCCCGGGGTGGTGGCCTGGGGTGCCGAGGGCAAGAACACGTTCTGGGTCGAAACCGCCGTGGTGGATGCAACGCTGCCTTATGCGTTGACCTGGATGGGTATCGTGCATCGCGGCGCATGGGAAGCTGCGGGCAAGGACTGGAACGCCTACACCAACAAGGCGATAGGCACCGGCCCCTGGAAACTCGAGAGCTACAACCAGCGCGAGCGCGCGGTGCTGGTACGCAATGCGGACTAC
Source organism: Comamonas sp. BIGb0124 (assembly GCF_003752175.1). Taxonomy (GTDB): domain Bacteria; phylum Pseudomonadota; class Gammaproteobacteria; order Burkholderiales; family Burkholderiaceae_C; genus Comamonas_F. Next base: position 33,790 of record NZ_RJVF01000009.1, read on the forward strand.
TGGAACAAGGACCGCATACCCAAATCGGCCCGACTCATCCTCATGCCGATTCCGGATGCCAATGCGCGTGTCGCGGCATTGCGTTCCGGGCAGGTCGACTTCATCGAGGCACCGGCTCCCGATGCGGTTCCGTCCCTCAAGGCGGCAGGCATGCAGATCGTCACCAATATCTATCCGCACAACTGGACCTGGTTCCTTGCGCAGATTCCGGGTTCGCCCTGGACCGACCTGCGTGTGCGCAAGGCGGCCAACCTGGGCATCGACCGCTCGGGCCTGAAAACCCTGCTGGGCGGGCTCATGGTCGAAGGGCAGGGCGTCGTACCCAAGGGGCACCCCTGGTATGGCAAGCCCACTTTCGAGCTCAAGCACGACCCCGACGCGGCGCGCAAGCTGCTGGCCGAGGCCGGCTACAGCCCGCAGAAACCGCTTCGTACCAAGGTTGCGATCTCCAGCAGCGGTTCGGGCCAGATGCAACCCCTGCCGATGAACGAGTTCATCCAGCAGAACCTGCGCGAGATCGGCATCGAGGTGGAATTCGAAGTCTTCGAATGGCAGGCTCTCATCGAATGCTGGAAGGCCGGAGCCGGATCGCCCAGTGCGCGCGGTTGCCATGCATTGAACATCTCCCAGGGCCCGTTCGACCCGTTCCGGGCCTTCGCGCGCATCCTGCAGACCAACATGGCCGCGCCGGCCGGCGTGAACTGGAGCAAGTTCAGCGATGCGGGGCTGGACAAGCTGTTTGCCCAGATCCAGACCGAGACCGATAGCGCCAAGCAGGACGCGCTGCTGGCCCAGGTTCATGGCGAAGTGGTGGACCGTGCGCTGTTCCTGTATGCGGCACACGACCTCAATCCTCGCGCGCTCAGCGGCAAGGTGCAGGGTTTTGTCCAGGCGCAGTCCTGGTTCCAGGATCTCACCCCGATCCGCATGGCCTGAGCGTCCAGCCCCCATCACGATACGAGAGCATCATGACTTCTTTCGATCCGGTCGCCCGTACCCGGCTGCACCTGGCCATGGCCGAAGCGCTCAATCCTGCGCTCAAGGCCTTGATCTCTTCCAACCCCGATGCCCTGGCGCAAGCTCAGGCGGTGGCCGAGCGCGCGGCTCACGCTCCGCTCACGCCGCTGTCGGGCCTGACGGTCAGTCTCAAGGACAACATCGACACTGCAGGATGGACCACCACCATGGGGTCGGCGTTCTTCCGCGACCACGTACCGGTGGCCGATGCACCGGTCACGACCCGCTTGCGTGCGGCCGGCGCCGTCATCATCGGCAAGGCCAACCTGCATGAGTTCGCTTTTGGCGGAACCACCCAGAACCCGCACCACGGATTGGGCGGAAATCCCTGGAATGCCGACGCCATACCGGGAGGCAGCAGCGGCGGTTCGGGCTCGAGCGTAGCCGCGCGAATGTGCGATATCTCCCTGGGGACGGACACCGGCGGCTCGATCCGCATTCCGGCGGCCCTCAACGGCGTGGCCGGGCTGCGCCCGACCCATGGCTGCGTGCCCAATACAGGCTGCTTTCCGGTGAGTGCCGCATACGACACGATCGGCCCGCTGGCGCGTACGGTGGCCGAGGTCGCGTGGGCCCACGAAGCCATCGCGGGCCTGGCGCCGGGCGACGATTGCTGCGAAGACCGGCCTGTCGAGAGCTGGGCGCATGCGTACACGCGGGGCGTTCGCGGCTTGCGGGTCGGGGTGCCGGCACACTGGTGTTTCGGCGACATCGAGACGGATGTCGAACGGCTGGTGCGTGCGGCCATTGCCGATCTGCGTGCCATGGGCGTGGAGGTCGTCGAAATCGAATTGCCGGGTGTCGAGCAGGCACAGGCCCATCTCATGCCCATGGTGCACGCCGATGCGGCCCAGGTGCATGCACGGCGTCTTGCCGAGCAGCCCGAGGTGTTCGGTGCGGATGTGCTGGACCGGATGCGCCACGGCCAAGCCGTCACCGGTCCCCAGTACGCGGCATCGATGCGCTTCAAGGAGCGCTGGCTGAGGGTGCTGGACGACGTGTTCAGGCAGGTCGATGTCGTCCTCACACCGACCTGTCCGGTGACCGCGCCTCTGCGCACCGACACCGCGCGCATGCTGGAGACCACACGCAAGATCTCGCGCTTCACCTATGCCTGGGCGATGGCGGGCACGCCGGCGCTGTCGGTGCCGTGCGGGCATGCCGCGAACGGCCTGCCGGTGGGCATCCAGTTGATTGCGCCGCGTTGGCACGACGCGCGGGTGCTCGCGCTCGGTGCCCACTACCAGTCGGCCACCGCCCACCACCTGTCCGTGCCGCCCATGGTGCGCGATGCGATGGCCCGGCTATGCCCCTGAAGACGGACCACGAGGATGCAGTCCTTGTCGGATCGGCCGAAGCCGCCGACCGGCAGGCCGACCGCTACGGCTGGCGGGTGCTCTCGGTCACTGCATTGGGGGTCATGCTGTGCTTCGTCAATGCCAGTACGCTCAACGTGGTGCTGCCCGTGGTCAGCCACGATCTCGGCAGCAGCAGTGCCCAGGCCAGCTGGATCCTGCTGTCGTACATGCTCGTGACCACGGCTCTGATCCCTGTCTGCGGCCGTCTGGCCGACCTGTTCGGACGCCGGCGGCTGTACATGGGCGGGCTGGCGCTGCTGACCGGGGCCAGTGTCGGCTGCGGCCTGGCCCCCGATACCGCCTGGCTGCTGCTGTTCCGGTGTCTGCAGGCGGTGGGCGCTGCCGCCGTCATCACCAATACCACGGCGTTGCTGACCGATGCGTTTTCATCGCGGACGCTGGCTTTCGGACTGGGGCTCAACTCGACCCTCTCGGCAACCGCGCAGAGTTTCGGTCCCATGCTCGGCGGGGCCGTGGTCTCGACGCTCGGCTGGCGGGCCATTTTCCTGCTCAATCTGCCGCTGGGCCTTTACGCGCTGCACCGCGCCCATCGCACGCTGAAGGATGTGCTGCCGCGCCAGAACGAACCGTTCGACGTGAGGGGGGCACTGCTGTCGATGATGGCTCTGTCCGGTCTGGTCTATGGGCTGTCGATGGCGGGCCCGAAGGGATGGAGCAGCCCCCATTGCTGGCTGGCGCTGGCGTTGTCGGTCTTGTGCTTCTCGGTCTTCGTGGCCGCGCAGCGGCGCACCCGCCACCCGCTGATCGATCTCGGTCTGTTTGCCGACCGTGAACGTGCAACTGCGTATGCCTGCGTGCTGCTCATCTGCATGGCACAGACCTCGAGCGTGTTGCTCGTCGCCCTGGTTTTGCAGGGTGTGCAGGGTGCCAATGCGTTTCACGCCGGCCTGAGCGTCGCGCCCGTGCCGGTCGGCATGATGCTGGCCTCGCCGGTGGCAGGCCGGCTGATGGGGCGCTTCTCGAGTCTGCATCTCAGCGCGACCGGGCTGCTGTTCGTCATGGTGGGCCTGTGCTGGCTGGTCTGGCAACTGCACGCCGAAGTGCACACCGCCATGCTGGGTGTCGGCCTTCTGGCCATCGGCCTGGGAACCGGTCTTTTCCTGACCGCCAACAACAGCGGAATCATGGGCGGCGTGCAGGCCCAGCGGCGCGGTGTCGCCAACGCCATCCGTTCGACGCTGCAGAACGCCGGCCTCGTATTGGGCGCTGCGCTTGCCATGAGCATCGCCATCGCCGGCCTCGCCCCGGACGTGCAGCGCGCCGTCTACGACGGCCGGCTCGATCAGACCACGCCCGAGGACGTGCTGCAGTTCCTGACCGGTTGCCGCTGGGCCTTTGCGGTGCTTGCCGCGCTCTGCCTCGCCGGCATCGGGTTGTGTCTTTCGACGCATCTCGCTTGCCGCCGCCGCGGGCCCTCGGCCGCCACGGCTTCCATCGCCACACCCCGCCACCTCACCCCGCCCAAAAGGAGCAAACCATGACCCCCTACGGCAGCGCCGTCGAACAGACCCAAGCCCATCTGGAGCAATCCGAGCGGCTCAATCCCAGACTCAATGCGCTCATCGCGATCCGCCGCGACCAGGCGATCGCGCAGGCACAGGAGGCGGACCGGATTGCCTCGCGCGGCGAATCCATGGGTGTGCTGCATGGCATGACCGTGTCCGTCAAGGACAACATCGACATAGCCGGAGAGCCCACCACCGCAGGTGCGGAATTTCTGCGGGACAACCTGGCCGCTCGCGACGCGACGGTCGTGCAGCGCCTGCGCCAGGCCGGCGCCATTCTGGTCTCCAAGGCCAACATGGCCGAGCTGGCCTTCGGTTCGCGCTCGTACAGCGCAGTGGGAGGGCAGTGCCGCAATCCCTGGAACGACCGCAACATTCCCGGCGGCTCGAGCGGCGGATCGGCCGTCAGCGTGGCCGCCGACATGTGCACCGGCTCGCTCGGAACCGACACCGGTGGATCGGTGCGGCTGCCGTCCTGCTACAACGGCGTCAGCGGACTGCGGCCGACCCTGGGCCGCATTCCCAACACCGGTGTCGTGCCGGTCAGCGAACATTACGACACCGTGGGCCCGATCGCCCGCAGCGTGTATGACGTCGCACGCCTGTTTTCGGTGCTCGCCGGCTACGACGCGGCCGACGGCGTCAGCGTCGACCGGCCGGTGCCGAATTTCCTGCCGCACCTGCACGCCGGTATCCAGGGACGTCGCATCGGCTTGCCCAGCAATCACTACTTCGAGGCGCTGGGCCCCGGTGTCGGCGAGGCCGTGCTGGCCGGCGCCCGCATCCTGGAGCAGGCGGGTGCGGTGCTGGTCGACATTCACGTTCCCTTGGCCGGAGAGGCCCATCTGCATCAGTCGCGCGCCGTGTTTTCCGACATCTGCCACCAGTTCGACGACACGTTGACGAACCGTCCGGAGTCCATCACCGCATCGGTCGTCGAGCGCATGCGCCATGGCCTGGCGGTGACGGGCGTCCAGTACGCCGAGGCGCTGGCGTTCCGCAACCGCTATCGTGTGATGCTGCGCGAGATCTACAGCCAGGTCGACATCGTGCTTTCGCCGACCGCACCGCAGACGGCTCCGCTCATCGACGACGGTGCCAATCTGCTCGAAGCCACCAAGGCATCCACACGCAATACCTATGCAGGCAGTGTCGGCGCGCTGCCGGGCCTGTCGGTGCCCTGTGGTTTCGATGCCCAGGGCCTGCCGATCGGCATGCAGCTCGAAGCCGCATGGTGGCAGGAGGACCTGCTGTTCCAGGCCGGCATCGCCTTCCAGCGCGAGACCGATCACCATCTGCGCCGTTCGCCTTTGCTGAGCTGAGCCGGTCCGGGCCGGCCGGGGATTCAAGCCACGTCAGTTGGCGTCCGGCCGCCGGTTGAGCATCATCTCGATGCTGAAGTTCTCGATGGGATAGATGTTGGTCGAGAGCTCGACGATCCTGCCGGTGGTCAGCCGGTACAGCCGTGTCAGCTCGATCACTGCCGCTGCCTTGCCCAACCCCAGCAAGGCCGCCACGCCTGCAGGGGCGGTGCGGCCGCGCATCACCTGCTTGACTTCGCCGACCCGTACGCCGTACATGTCTTCGATGAGCTCGAAGATCGGTACGGTGCGGCGTTCGAGCAGGCGCGCCACGCCCGCATAGTCGCCATGGAGATAGGCCTGGGTCCAGTAGATGGGGGTGGGGGACGAGGGGCTGTAACGGGCGCCCTCGAGCCGCAGCCAGCGCTCGCCGGGCCGGCTTTCGAGTCGTGCGGCCATCGATTTTCCGACCGTCTCTTCGGTGAGTTCGAAATCCCAGCGCGCCGAGTTGGTGTACTGGAGCAAATCGGACAGCGAACCCGATTGATGCAGGTAGTACTGGGCCCCGCTGTCCTGACGGGCCACGGTGGTGCCCGATCCCTGCCGCGAGACCACCAGCCCGCTGGCCCGCAGTTCGCGGAGCGCTTCGCGCACGGTATGGCGGCTGAGGCCGAAACGTTCGCAGAGCTCGTGTTCGGCAGGCAGGTTCTGACCCACGGCATAGACTCCCTGCACAATGTCTTGCCGCAGTGCATGTACGACCTGCTGGTAGAGAGGCGGTTCCTTGTCCCGGTCTGCGGTGCCCTGCAGGGTCGTGGTTCGGGCTTGAGTCCCGGACTTGCGCTTGACGGCTGAAGTCTGTTTGATAGGTGGCGTAACGGTCATATCGAACTGAAAATAAGCGGCAATCCCCAGGCCGGACCGCTTTCCTTAATGTAAAGCTGAAATGGCTTGAATGCCGAGGATTCGAGGGAGTTGCCGAACACCATGATGAGACCTGTCGTCGCCACGCGGTTGGACGTGGATGGATTGTTTCAAGGCCTGAGGCGCCGCTTTCCCGACATCCTTTTCGTCGAGGGCCGATTCGATGCGCTCGATCCTGCGGTACGCGCGCGGATCGATGCGATCGTGACCAGCGGGGCCATCGGGGCGGCGGCGCAAGAGATGGCGGTGCTGCCCGCGCTGCGCCTGATCGCCTGCCTGGGCAGCGGCCACGAAAACATCGATGTCGCCGAGGCCGGGCGCCGAGGCATCGCCGTGTGCACGGGGGCCGGCGCGAATGCCGAAACGGTTGCGGACCATGCGCTGGCGCTGCTGCTGTCGCTGGTTCGCCAAGTGCCCCTGCTGGACGCCCGCACGCGGCAAGGCGCCTGGCGGCAGGGTCTGCCGGCGCTCGGCACCCTGTACGGCAAAAGACTGGGCCTGCTGGGGTTCGGTGCCATCGGGCAGGCCGTGGCACAGCGTGCCGCCGGTTTCGGCATGCAGACGCGGTACTTCTCGCGCAGCGATCGCGGGGTCGCGTCCGCGCGTCACTGCGGTTCGCTCGTCGCCTTGGCCGAAGGCTCGGACATCGTCGTCTGCAGTCTGCCCGGCACGCAGGATCTGCTGCATGCGGTCGACGCGAAGTTTTTCAGGGCGCTGGGGCCTGACGGCATCTTCGTCAACGTGGGGCGGGGGACATCGGTCCACACCCAGGACCTGGCCGATGCGCTCAACGAGGGGCGGCTTGCCGGCGCCGCGCTGGATGTCTACGAATCCGAGCCCGATGTGCCCGACTGTCTGCTGCGCTGCCCCAATCTGGTCTTGTCGCCGCATGTGGCCGGCATCTCGGCTGCCGCAGCGGCGGCGCAGTTCGAGTTGCTGAGCGCCAACGTCGCCGCCATGCGCGAAGGGCGCGCGCTGCTGACGCCCCTGGTGTAATCGGCGGGCGTGCGGGCGGCCTGGGCGGGCCCGATCGGGCTCGGCTCGGCTGGCCGAAATCAGTCGCTGCGGATCAATCCAGCTCGGCCGTCGCGACGCATGCCTGTTGGACCACGTCGGCGACCGTCGCAACGAAGTCCGCGTTCTCGGGCAATCCGGTCACGGCGAGGCGGATGTGGGGAGCCAGTGCGGCATGCCCTGCATTGCAGCGCGATCCGGGGCTGCCCTCGATGCCGTGCGACGAGAGGTAGCTCAGGGCCGCCGCTTCCTGGCGCACAGGCACCCAGACGAACAATCCGTCTTCGGCGCGGCAGTCGACATCGCGGGCCTGCAGGGCACCGGCCAGTGCAAGCCGGCGCGCTGCATAGTAATCGCGGGCATAACGCAGGTCGGCCAGCGCGGACGCATCGGTGAGCAGCCAGGCCAACGCCGTCTGCAGAATCCGGCTGGTGACGGTGTAACCCTTGCATCGCAGATCGATCAGGCGCCGGACGAGGGGCTCGGCGCCGCCGATGACCGCGCTCTTCAGGTCGATGCCGAAGGCCCGGCAATACGCACGCGAATAGATGACCTGATCGGGCAGCACCTGGCCCAGGCTGCGGGTCTCCGACACGGCCAGGGGGCCGGCGAGGTCGATTTCGGCGACCTTGACCTGTGGGTAGGCACGCAGGACGTCGGCGAGTTCGCTGCGCCTGCGTTCGCTCACGGCATGGCCGACAGGGACCTGTGCGCAGGGCTGGTAGACAAAGCTGTCGGCACCGGCTTCGAGTGCGGCCTTCAGGGCCGACGGCTCGGGTCCTTCCGCATCGCAGGGCACCGATGAAATCCGCGCGCCGAGTTCGCCCGCCACGGTGATCAGGGTCGGGCTGGTCGGGTGTTCGAGCGCGATGTGGCGCCTGTCACCGAGTGTGGCGGCCATGGCGCAGAAGGTGGCCTCTGCGCCCCCGGCCACGGTCGTCAGCGCAGCGGGCTTGAAAGGCCAGGTGGGCTTGACCGCCTCGCGCAGCGCTTCCGTGATGTATTCGCGCTCGGGCCTGTGCAGCGTGGCCACCTTGAGCCCGGCGAGCAGCGCCGCCTGCAGGTCGGGCTGCAGCTCGGCCCGGGCGATCGACTGCGACATGTCGATCGCCAGCGCCTGCGGATGCGTGCCCAGGCCCTGGCTGCCCGGGCGCTCGAGCACGATGGTGCCGCCGCGCCGCCGCGTTTCGATGTACGCCTCGTCCCGCAGCCGGGTCCACGCTTCGATCAGGGTGGCGCTGCTCACCTGGAGCAGCGGCGAGAGTTCACGCACGGTCGGCAGGCGGGCGCCCGCAGGCAATTCTCCGGAGTCGATCAGGCGGGAAACGCCGGTGTAGATCTCCAGCGACCCCCGGCCGTTGAGCCGTGCGGCCAGCCAGGCGGGTCCAAGATTTGAGCCAGGGTACATGCGGACGAATTCTCCAGTCTTCCTAAATGTTTTCTTGAGAAAGCATATTACCAATCGGTCTAGCGACCGGGTCCAAAAGGGGACGCCGAGAAGGGTTCGGCTTGCTACCATTGCCGCCGTCGGCGATAAGTTTCAATTGAAAAACATATCTTAAATTATGTTTTCGGCGAGGGGCCGGAAATCTTATCTCCATCGCAAACAGTCGATCGGGGCGCCATGTCCCGCCGACCAACAGGAGTGGACCTCAATGAATTCGTCACGTCGTGCATTCAACGCCGCCTTGCTGGCCTCGGGCTTTGTTCCGCTGGCCTCTTTTTCGAACAGAAGTCTGGCCGCCACGCCGGTCGCCGGCGGCACGTTGCGTGTCGCATGGAGCAGCGAGCCGACCGATTTCGTGCCCCTGAACACCAGCTCGGGCTCGACGCAATTCGTGGGGGCCAAACTGTTCGACGGGCTGCTGTCGTACGACGCGCAATTGCGCCCCCTGCCGAACCTGGCCGAGAGCTGGAAACTGGCCGCGGACGGCCTTAGCCTGAGCTTCACGCTGCGCAAGGACGTGAAGTTCAGCGACGGCACGCCGTTGACCTCGGCCGACGTCGCGTTCTCGATCCTGAGGCTCAAGGAGGTGCACCCGCGCGGCCAGACGACCTTTGCTGCGGTGACGGCGGTGGAGACCCCCGATGCGCGCACGGCCGTGATCCGGCTCTCGCGCCCCGTGCCTTACCTGATCCTGGCCCTGACGGCGGCCGAAAGCCCGATCGTGCCCAAGCACATCTACGAAACGCTGAAGAAGGGCGAACGCGTGCCGGCCGACAAGATCGTCAGCTCGGGCCCGTTCCGCATCGCCGAATGGCGGGTCGGAAGCCACATCCTGCTCCAGCGCAATCCCGATTACTGGAACGCGGGCCAGCCTCGCCTGGACCGAATCGTCATCCGGTTCATTTCCGACCCGGCAGCGCGTGTCGCGGCTTTCGAAGCCGGAGACATCGACCTGCTGCCCGAAGACCTGGTGCCGATCTCCGACATCGCGCGTGTGTCGGCGCAGCCGGGCGTGCGGATCGATCCGGGTCCGTATGCCTATTACGGCTCGATTCAGCAGGGTCTGTCCTTCAACCTCGAACGCGAGGTGCTGAAGGACGTGCGTGTGCGGCGTGCCATCGCCCATGCGCTGAATGTCGATGAGATCATCCGCAAGATCTACCACGGCCAGGCCGTTGCGTCGCCCACGGCGATCACGGTCTACAACCAGGCCTTCTTCGATGCATCGCTCAAACCCTATGCCTACGACCCCGCGCTGGCCAATCGCCTGCTGGACGAGGCCGGACTGCCGCGCGGCGCCGACGGCACCCGCTTCAAGATCAAGCTGACCTGGAACACCGAAGGCGCCATTCCCCCGACGACGCCCATCCTCTACCGCCAGGCGCTGGCGGCCGTGGGCATCAGCGCAGAGATCCAGACCTCGGACTTTGCGGCCTTCACCAAGCGCATCTACACGGATCGCGACTGGGATCTGGCCATCGACCGGTATGGCTCGACCTTCGACCCGACGGTCGGCACCCAGCGCTTCTATCACAGCCGAAGCTTCAAGGTGGGCGTGCCGTTCACGAATCCGGCACGTTACGAGAACCCCGAAGCCGATGCGCTGTGGGATGCTGCGGCGATCGAGGTCAATCCCCAGAAGCGCCGGGAGATCTTCTCCAAGCTGCAGGCGGTGCTGTTGCGAGACATCCCGATCCTGCCCCAGGTGGTGGCCACGCGCAACATCACCTCGCGCACCTCGGTGCAGGGCAATGCGCCCTTTGCGACCGGAAGCTTCGACAGCTTTGCCCAAGCCTGGCTGGCGGCCTGAGCCATGGCGGACGTCAACATCCTCACCCCCGAGACGCTGCGCGCCTGGTATGGGCTGCCCGGCGAACTGGCCGTCGTCGATCTGCGCGAGGAGATCGATTTCTCGACAGGCCATATCTTCTTTTCGAGCTGCATTCCGCTCTCGCGCATCGAACTGCTGATCGCGGACCGCATCCCGAGATTCGACACACGCGTCGTGATCGTCGATGCCCCCCGGGCCGCCCCTGCCACGCATGCAGAGGGCGCGCGCCACGGTGCACGCCGGCTGGCCGAGCTGGGCTATACGGACGTGCACGTGCTCGGCGGCGGCGTCGAGGGCTGGCGTGCGGCGGGCCTGCCGGTGTACACCGGCGTTCACGCACCCAGCAAGGCCTTTGCCGAGGTCATCGAAGAGTCGCTGCACACGCCTGCGATCGATGTCGAGGAACTGGTGAGGCGGCAGGCGTCGGGCGAGCCGCTGGTCGTGGTCGACAGCCGCACCACCGACGAGTACCGCCGCAACACGGTTCCGGGGGCCTATGGCATACCGGGCGCCGACCTGCTGCGCTGCATCCGTGACCTGGTGCCGGACGACACCACGCCGGTGGTCGTGAATTGCGGGGGACGCACGCGCAGCATCATCGGTGCACAGGCGTTGCTGAACGGCCGGCTGCCGAATCCCGTGGTTTCGCTGCGCGGCGGCCTGCTGGCCTGGCGGCTGGCGGGGCTCGAACCCGAAGTCGGGGCCGACCGCGTGCCGGTCTCGCCGACGGACGAAGCGCTGCGCTGGGGCCAGGCCTCTGCCGCCGCGCTGGCCGAGCGGGCCGGCGTGCGCGAAATCGATGCGGCCGGACTGGCCGCCTTTCGGGCCGATGCGGCGCGGACGACCTATCTGCTCGATGTCCGCCGCCCCGAAGCCTACGAAGACGGCCATCTGCCCGGATCGCTGCCGGCACAGGGCGGCCAGCTGGTGCAGGAGACCGACAGCTATGCCGTCGTGCATGGCGCGCGGGTCGTGCTGGTGGACGACGGCGATCTGTCGCAGGCGCGCCTGACCGGATCCTGGCTGGTGCAACTGGGGCTGAAGGAGGTCTACGTGCTGTCGGGCGGCCTGGGCGGCCACGCCTTGAAGACGGGCCCCCATCGGCCGGCCGTGCTCGGCCTTCGATCGGTCTCCACCCGGGAGCGGCCCGAGTCGCCCCGAACACTGTTCGAGAAGTCGAAGACCGAGACGGTGGCAGTCATCGATATCGGCCTTTCGGCCCGTCATCGCGAGGCGCATGTCCCCGGTGCCTGGCTGGCCCGGCGGGTCGAGCTCGAAACCGTGATCGGCGATCTGCCGGCCGATGCCCGGATCGTGCTGACGTCGGAAGACGGCGTGCTGGCCCGCATCGCGGCGTCGACGCTGACGGCCGCGACCGCACGGCCGGTGACCTGGCTCAAGGGCGGTACGGCGGCCTGGGCCGAGGCCGGTCTGCCGCTCGAAACGGGGGCGCCGCGTACCCTGGGCCAGGGCGGCACCGACGTCTGGCTGTCGCCCACCCAGCGCAGCGGAGACCAGGCGGCCCATGCCCGTGAATATCTCGATTGGGAGCTGGGCTTGCCGGCGCAGGTGGCGCGCGATCCCGATGTGCGTTTTGCGCCCCTGGCCCTCGACTAGCAGCGGCAGCCCGTCATGACCCGTCAATTGCGCTTCAACGCATTTGTCGTCAACCGCCCGGTGCACCAGTCGCCGGGCCTTTGGCGGCATCCCCGCGATACCTCGCGGAACTACCAGAGTCTCGATCACTGGTGCGAACTGGCCCGCGTGCTCGAGCGCGGCCTGTTCGAGACCCTGTTTCTGGCCGATGGCATCGGCGTCAACGAGAACTTCGGCGGCACGGCCGACGCCGCGCTGCGGACCGGTTCGCAAGTGCCGACCAACGATCCGGTGCTGCTGGTGCCCGCCATGGCACAGGCGACCACGCACCTGGGGTTTGCCGTCACGGCCACGACCTCGTTCGAGCACCCGTATCTGCTGGCCCGGCGCTATTCCACGCTCGACCAGCTGACGAACGGGCGCGTGGGCTGGAATGTCGTCACCGGCGCATCGAACAGTGCGGCGCGCGGCATGGGCCGGCGTGCGGTGGCGCCGCGCGAGACGCGCTACGAGATCGCGGACGAGTTTCTGGCGCTGACCTACAAGCTGTGGGAAGGCTGCTGGGAAGACGACGCCGTGCTCTGGGACAGCAAAACCGGGCAGTTCGCCGATCCGGCCAAGGTCCATCGTGTCGTGCACCACGGCGCGCACTTCGACATGGAGGGCATTCATCTCTCGACGCCTTCGCCTCAGCGCGCACCGGTGCTTTTCCAGGCCGGTGCTTCTGCACCGGGCCGTGCCTTTGCTGCACACCATGCCGAATGCGTTTTTCTCTCGGGCATGACGGTCGCGCAGGTCGCGTCGGCCGTGCAGGATATCCGCCGGCTGGCCGCAGGCTACGGGCGCAATCCGCGCGACCTGAAGTTTTTTCCCAAGGCCACGGTCATCACCGCGCCGACCGATGCCGAAGCCCGCGACAAGTTCGAGGAATACCAGAAATACGTCAGCATCGAAGGTGCATTGCTGCTGTTCTCCGGCACGACCGGCATCGATCTGTCGGCCTACGGGCCGGATGAACCCATCCGCTACCAGGCGCGCGACGATGGTGTTTCGTCGGCACTGGCCCAGTTCACGACCGAGAGCGACACGGTGTGGACTCCCCGGCGCATCGCCCGCTTCATGGGCATCGGCGGATACGGCCCGGTCTTCGTCGGCTCGCCGGCGACGGTGGCCGACGACATGCTGCGGTGGGCCGAGGGCGCCGATATCGAAGGCTTCAACCTGGCCTACGCCGTCATGCCCGAAACCTATGCGGACTTCGTCGACCTGATCGTTCCAGAGCTTCAGGCACGCGGCGCTTACAAGACGGGTTATGCGCCCGGCACGCTGCGCGAGAAGCTGTTCGGTTGGCGGACCTTGCCGGACAGCCATCCTGCGGCCCGATTTCGCCCGGGTGCGAAGGTGAATGCGGGGGCGAGTGCGGATGCAGGGGAGGGCATATGACGCAGTCCGGCCTTGAAAACCCCCAAGAGACCGGCGCCTCGCTGCTGCGCGACGTCGAGGCGCTGGTGGCCTGCGGGCCGCGTGTGGCCGGCTCGCCTGCCGAGCGCGCGGCGGCCAACTACATCGTGTCCGAGCTGCGTGCGGCAGGGCTGTCTCCCGAGCTTCTGGAATGGGATGCCTGGATCAGCCTGCCGGCCAAGGAAGCCTGGATCGAGACCGCCGACGGGGTGCGCATCGCGGGCAAGGGCGTCGCCTTTGCCGCCGACAGCGGTGCAGCCGGCGTGCGCGGCCCGCTGCGCCGGCTCGACGAGCCCGGACGGCTCGACGGTGCCATCGTTCTGGTGGACGGCCTGCCGCATCTCGCGCGGCTGGAGGCCGCCGCGAGCCGCGGCGCCCAGGCGGTCGTCGCGGTCTCGGCCGACGATCACGCGCATTACTGGCAGATCTCTCCGCTCTGGGGCTCGCCGGCACGCGCCGCCGATCTGGCGCGCATGGCGCCGATCCCCGCGCTTCAGGTGTCGCGCAGCGATGGCGAACGCCTCGCGCAACTGGCGTGCGATCGAGGCGCCGTCAGGCTGGTCGCACCGGTCGACAGCGGCTGGCGCCGTGTGGTCATGCCCACGGTGTCGATTCCCGGCCGCGAGGCGGGCGAACTGCTGATCGGCGGTCACTACTGCAGTTGGGGGCCGGGCGCCACCGACAACGCGGCAGGCAATGCCCTGATGCTGGATCTGGCCCGTCGCCATGCCGGTGGGCCCAGGCCGCGATTCGGCCTGCGGCTGGCCTGGTGGACGGGACACGAGCAGGGCGGTTACGCCGGCTCGGCGCATTTTGCCGACGTGTTCCACGACGTGCTGGCGGCCCATGCGTTGGCCTACCTGTCGGTGGACAACGTGGGCAGCCGGGGCGCGACGATCTGGCAAGTGCAGAACACCGGGGCCGAGCTGCACGACTATGCAACCGGCATCCGCGACCGGCTGGCTCCGCTCGACCCTGCAGCCGCCGGCTTTGCCCGCACCCTGCTGCCGGCCCGCAAGGATCGCGGCATTCCCGCGTCGCGTCCGGCACGCAACGGCGATCAGAGTTTCGGCGGCCTGGGTCTGGCCAGTCTTCAGGTGGCTTCGTGGCTGGCCGAAGACGCTGCCGACCGCATCCCGGGCACCGGCTTGCCGTGGTGGTGGCACACCGACGAGGACAAGCCGGCGTATTGCGATCACGCCGTGCTGGCGCGGGATCTGGCGGTGCATGTGGCCTTGGTCGAGGGGCTGGTGAACGCGCAGACGCTGCCCATCGACCCGGCCGCACAGGCACGGGACCTGGTCGCCGCGCTGCAGGCCGTCGTCGAATCCGCCCCCGAATTGGCATTGGCCCCCGAGCTGCTTGCGCTGGCCGAGACCTATGCCGATTCGGTGGCCACGCGTGCGCTGTCGGACGGGCAACGCGTGGCGTTGACCAAGACCCTCAACCCGGTGCTGTTCCATGGCCTTTCGGCCACCGAGTTCGACATGACACGCCAAAGCGCCTTGTTGCCCGGCCTGAGCGCCGCGCTCGACTGGCCCGGCCTGCCGGCCGAGCAACGCCGCTTTGCCGAGATCGGGCTGCGGCGTGCGGCCAACCGGGTCGCCGCCGCCATCCGCAGCGCGCTGTCTCTGCTGCAGAACGAGGCCACGCCATGACCGCCACCCTGCCTTCTCCCGACATCTACTGGTACATCGGCCCGCCCGACGGCCCCATGCCCTGGGTGCCCGGCGGCAGCCGGCCGTTCGATCCCGATCATGCGCTGCGGCTGGCCGGCGAGCTCGACCGCATCGGGTTTCACGGCGCGCTGATCGGCACCGGGGCCGAAGACACCTGGGTGCTGGCCGCCCGTGTCGTCGCGGCGACGCGCCGCCTGCGGTTTCTGATCGCGACCTATCCGATGCTGATCTCGCCCATCCTGGCGGCCAAGATGGCCCAGAGCTTCGAGCATGCGGCTCCGGGGCGGCTGGCGCTGAACATCGTCAACGGCACCTCGGATGTGGCCTTGAGCCTGGGCTCGAAGCTGTCGCATCAGGCGCGCTACGAGCTGACCGACGAATGGCTGCCGCTGTTCCGCCAGGCGGTGGCCGGCGAGCCCTATTCGGCGGACGGCCGTCACCTGTCGGCCCAGGGGCGGATTCCCCGGCTGGTGGGCCCGGACGTACCCCTCCCCGAGCTGTGGATGGCCGGTTCGTCGCCGCTGGCATTGGACATCGCCGCGCGCCACATCGACCGTTACCTCAGTTGGGGCGAACCGCCCGGCCCACTGGGCGACAAGCTGGCACCGCTGATCGCAAACGCTGCGGCCCTGGGCCGCCGTCCGGGCCTGGGCGTGCGCCTGAACGTGATTCTGCGCGACAGCGACGAAGCCGCCTGGGATGCCGCCGACGCCTTGCTGCGCTCGGTGCCGCGCGAGGTGCTGCAGCGCAATGCCGCGGCCAAGGCCGCCAGCGATTCGGTCGGCATGGGCCGCATGGCCACCCTGTATGCCGGACGCGGCATCGATGCGGCACGCGAGCTCGAGATCGAGCCCGGTCTGTGGCTCGGGCTGGGCCTGCTGCAGTTTGCCGGCAATTCGGCCGCCATCGTCGGCGGGCCGGAAACCGTGCGCCGGGTCATCGACCGCTACCGCGCGCAGGGCATATCGACCTTCATTCTGTCCGGGCTGCCGCTGCTCGACGAAGCCAGGCGCTTCGGCGAGTCGGTCCTGCCCGGCTTGTTATCTTCCGAAAGGACCTAGAACGTGGATCATCTTCCACTCAGTGCCCGCCAGCGCGCGGCCTACAACCAGGCCGGCCTGCTGGCACACGAACGTTTTGCGGCCCGCGCCGGCCACCATGCCGAGAGCCGGACGCTGCCCGTCGACGACCTGAAGGACCTGGCCCGCGCCGGGCTGCTGAATCTGGCTGCAGGCGAGGACATCGGCGGCGGCGGCAGCGGCATCATGGGGCAGGATCCGCTGCTCTACCTGCTGGTGCTGGACCAGATCGCACGCCATGCGGGCCTGGCGACCAGCCATTCGTTGCAGGTCCACAGCCATGCGCTGCATTTCGTCGACCAGTGCGCCACCCAGGCGCAGCGCCGCCGGCTGCTGGCGCCGATCATCGCGGCCGAGGGCCTGACGACGACGCTGAGCAGCGAACCGGGACGCACGGCGCGTGGCCCGCGCCACACCACGCTGGCGCACCGGCACGGGCAGGGTTTTGTCATCTCGGGCACCAAGAACTTCGCCACGCTGGCCGCTGCGTGCAGCCACCTGCTGGTGCTGGTCGATGGCGCCCCCGACAGCGATGTCGCCGGCCAGCGGCTCGCGCTGCTGGTGCCGGTCGATGCGCCCGGGGTGCGGATCGAAGACACGGGCTGGAATCCGTATGGCATGCGTGCCGGCGTCAGTCCGCTGGTGCATTTCGACCGGCATGAGGTGCCCGAGGATGCCCTCATCGGCCCGCCGGGTGCGCATGCCGACGGCAACTGGTCGGTCAAGGCCGATCTGGGCTTTGCCGCGCAGTACGTGGGGGCGGCCCACGGCATTCTGGAGAGCACCGTCCGGGCCGCCAGACGGCGCGGAGTCGCCGCATCGCCGGCGGTCGAGCTGCGCCTGGGCGAAGCCTGGTCGCGGCTGGCGGCGGCCCGCTGGCACTACTACGGGGCCGCCAAACTGTGGGAAACGCGGGACGAGGGCGCTGCCGGACCGGCATCGCAGTCGGCCAAGGTGCAGGCGGTCAAGGCCGCAGAGCAGGTGCTCGAGACCGCCACGCGCATTGCCGGCCCGAGCGCCTTCGATGCAGACAGCGAGCTGACGCTGCGCTCGAACGACCTGCGTTACCTCATGATGCGCGAGCAGCCCGATGCATTGTCCGTCTCGCTCGGCAAGGCGCTGATCGACAGCGCGGCAGAGCCGGTCGCCGCACCCGTCGCAGGAATCGCAGGATGAGCGTGATTCGCGACGATGCCATCGAAAACGCCCTGCAGCAGGGCATCGAACGGACGCTGCGTTATCGCGGCGCACCGCCGGACAACTGGGTCGAACCGGCAGCAGGCACCGATCACGACGTGCTGATCGTCGGCGGCGGCCAGAACGCCCTGGCGCTGGTCTGGACGCTGAGACACCTCGGCATCCGCCGCGTGACGGCCATCGAGGCCAAGCCGGCCGGGCAGGCCGGGATCTGGCACGATACGGCGCGCATGCGCACGCTGCGCACGCAGAAGACCCTGACGGGCCCGGACATGGGGTTCACGCCCTTGTCCTTTGCCACCTGGTACGACGCCCATCAGGGCGAAGGCGCCTTCGATTCGGTCGGCCAGATCGATCGCATCGACTGGGGCAACTATCTGAGCTGGTTCGAGCAGGCCGCCCACATCGGCGTGCGGCACGAGATCCGCGTGGCGGGGCTGTCGCCCGAGGGCGCGTTCTTCCGTGTCCATCTGGAGTCGCCCGGCCGCACCTGGACCGAGGTGGCGCGCAAGGTGGTCTTTGCGAACGGCATCGGCGGACTGGGCCAGCCGGTGTTGCCGGCGTTCCTGACCCAGGCCTTGCCGCCGGCCCATTACGGCCACACGGCAGACCGGTTGGACTTCGAGGCGCTGCGCGGCCGATCGGTGGGCATCATCGGCTCGGCCGCATCGGCCTTCGATGCGGCGGCCGTGGCGCTGGAGCAGGGGGCCGCCGACGTGCACATGTTCTGCCGCAAGGACATTCCCCCCACCTTGCAGATCAACAAGTCGCGCAACTACATCGCCGCCCAGGACCGCTTCTTCACGCTGCCCGATGCCTTGCGCTGGACGCTGTTCGACAGGGCCCAGAAAGCCGGCACGGCGCCCCCGGCAGACTCGGTGCGGCGCTTGCTGGGGCATGCGAATTTTCGTCTGCATACCGGGCGCGACCTGAGCGGACTGTCGCTCGAAGGCGGCCGCATCCGACTGCCTTTCGACGGCCCGGCGCTGGACTTCATCGTCGCCGGGACCGGTTACGCGCAGGATGCGAACACGTGCACGGCGCTGTCCGGCGTCTCGCACCGGCTGGCCCAATGGTCGGATCGCCATCGGCCGGGCCAGGACGAAGCCAACGCGATCCTCTCGCGTTACCCCTATCTGGGGGCGGCCTTCGAGTTTCTGCCGAAAGACCCGGCCGAGCCTTTGCCTTGGGCCGGCAATCTGCACGCCTTCACCCCGGCTGCCGGGCTCTCGTTCGGCCGCTACATCGGCGATGTGCCGTCGATGCGGTTCGCGGTCAACCACCTGTCGCAGGCGGTGTTCGACAGCTTCTTCCGCGAAGACCTGGCCGTTCATGAACGGCGCATGCGTGTCGTGCCCGAAGACCGGGAGTTCGACCCCAGCCTCTACGCGCCGCTGCTGTCGCCCCCGGCCCCATGATGCCCACCCCTTATCACCCAGCCGCCCACCCGGAGCGCCTTTGCCATGCGTATTGAAACCCTGCGGACCTATGTCGTGAACGGCCTGCGGGCCAATCACGTGTTTGTTGAAATCGGCACCGATGCCGGCATCGTCGGGTACGGCGAAGGCACCGTCGAGTTCCGCGAGCTGGCCGTCGAGGCCGCCATTCACCATGCCGCCGGGTACCTGGTCGGGCAGGACCCCTTCCGCATCGCCCTGCATGTCGAGAGGCTGACCCGCGAGAGCTACTGGCGCACGGGCGTCATGCTGCGCTCGGCCCTGTCGGCGATCGAAGTGGCCTTGCACGACATCAAGGCCCGTGCGCTCGGCATTCCGGTCTACGACCTGCTGGGCGGCCGGGCGCGCGACGATGTGCGTTGTTATGCCAATGCCTGGTTCGGCTCCGCCAAGACGCCCGATGAATTTGCCCAGGCCGCCCGCGAGACCGTTGCGGACGGTTTTGTCGCGCTGAAGTTCGATCCCTTCGACAAGGCCTGGGGCACCCCCGACCGGGCCGAGCTGATCGCAGCCTACGACCGGGTCGCCGCCGTGCGCGATGCCGTGGGCGACGAAGTGGAGATCATGATCGACGGTCATGGACGCTTCGAGGTCGCGACCGCCATCACCGTGTCGCGCGAACTCGCGGCCTTCCGCCCCTACTGGTTCGAAGAGCCCGTCTCGCCCGAAGACATCGCGTCGCTGGTCCAGGTGCGGCGCCGAAGCCCCATCCCCATCGCCGCCGGCGAACGCATCTACGAACGCTCGCGCTTCATCGAACTGGTCGAGCGCGAGGCGGTGGATTTCCTGCAGCCCGACATCTCGCACGTGGGAGGCTTGAACGAAGCGCTGCTCATCGCCGGCCACGCCTGGGCGCGCGGCATTCCGGTGGTGCCGCACAACGCCATCGGTCCGCTCAATGCCGCGGCGACCCTGCATTTCGCAGCGGCGGCGCCGGCTTTTCCGTGGCTCGAGACCTTTGTGCGCAAGGAGCCTTTCATTCCGCCGTGGCGCGACGAGTACGTCACCGGCGAGGTGCTGGCCAAGAACGGCCGCATCGTCATTCCGGATGCGCCCGGCCTGGGGGTGACCCTGCACCCCGAGGGCTGCCTGGCCCACCCGTACACGCCTCGCAACGTGCAGCACTTCCGCCGCGAGTAACCGTCAGGCTTCGGCCTTTCGCCTTTCGCCTTTCGCCGTTCGTCCTCCCGGTCTTTCCGGCGGCTGCGGCCTACAGTGCACCGTTCCGGCGCCTGCTGCCGCCATCGGGCCGTGCGCTGCACCAAACCGGCGCAGCCTGCCGCAGCGCGAAGCACCAAGGCGTGCTGCGCTTTGCCCGGCCGGCCTTCCGTTTCCACCTCTCTCCCGGGTGTCGGCCCGCGCGGTGCCGGGCCCAGGCTGCCTGGCATGTTTCATGCTCTATGCACATTGTTCAAGTTACTTGAATCATGTGAATTGTGTTTGAAATCCATCAGAGAGGATGTCGTATGCGTCTGGGTCAACGAGCGTTTGCAAGAATGGCTATCGGTCTTTGCGTCGGAGTGTTCCTGGCGCATGCCGGCGCCGCGGATCTGCTGGACAAGGTCAAGGAAAAGAAGCTGCTCACCTTGGGTACCGAAGCGCAGTTTGCGCCGTTCGAGTCCATGGAGAACGGCAAGATCGTCGGCTACAGCACCGATCTGCTGGCCCTGGTGATGCAGGATCTGCCGGGCGTCAAGGCCGATCGCAAGGATGTGCCGTTCCAAGCCATCCTGCCGGGCCTGGCGGCTCGCAAGTTCGACTTCATCGTGACCTCGGTGACGGTCACGAAAGAGCGCGACGACAAGTTCGCCTTCACGCTGCCGATCGCCGAAGCCACGGTGGCCGTGCTCAAGCGCAGCGACAACGCCGCCGTGCAGAAGCCCGACGACCTGAGCGGCAAGGTGGTGGGCTCGCAGGCCGGATCGGCGCAACTGAAAGTGGCACGCGAGTTCGATCAGAAACTCAAGTCGCAGGGCAAGCCGGGCCTCAAGGAAATCCGTGAATACACGTCGTTCGACGAGGCCTATGCCGATCTCGCGGCCGGCCGGCTCGATGCGGTGACGCAATCGCTTTCCAACCTCGGACCGCTGGTCAAGGCGCGCCCGGATGTGTTCTCGGTGGTGCAGCCGGCCATCGGCCCCAAGACCTACTACGCCTGGGTGGGCCGCAAGGATGCCGACAGCGCCAGCCTGGTCAAGCTCTTCAGCGACGGCATTGCCAAGGCCAATACCGGCGGCCAGATGAGCCAGCTGCAGACCAAGTGGTTCGGCTTCACCATGAGCGTGCCGGCCGACCATCTGCCCAAGCCCGAGATGTGAGAAGACAAGACCGACTGAGCCTGGAGCGCGCCCGATGACGTCTTTTCCGACCCGTTTGCAAACCTATCTCGAGCCCCTGGCATCGGGACTGGCGGTGACCGCCGGCCTGTCTGCCACGGCCATCGTGCTGGGGTTCGTGCTGGCCTGCTCGCTGTACCTGCTGCGTACGCGCCTGGCCGGCGGGGCGGTGGCGGTGGGTGTGTATGTGAGTTTCTTCAGAGGCACGCCGCTGCTCGTGCAGGTCTTGATGCTGTTCTACCTGCCCGGCCAGTTCGGCATCGACGTCGATCCCTGGGTGGCGGCGATCGGCGTGCTGGCGCTCAATTCGGCTGCGTTTCAGAGCGAGATCCTGCGGGCCGGATTCCAGTCGATTCCGCCTGGGCAGATCGAGGCGGCCCAGATCTTCGGCCTGAGCCGGCAGCAGATCTTCCGTCACGTGCAACTGCCCCAGGTGGTGCGGCTCACGTTCCCGGCGCTGGTCTCCGAGTCGATCGACATCATCAAGGGCTCGGCCGTGATCTCGGTCATCGCCATCACCGACCTGATGCGGATCGGTCGCCAGCTGAGCGCCACCAGCTACCGGCCGCTCGAAGTCTATCTGTGCGTGGCCCTGGCCTATCTGGTGCTCACGAGTCTGGTGGCATGGGCGGGCAAGCGGTTGAGCCATTCGTTTGCGCAGGCGAGGTAGACATGGACTGGAATCTCATCGTTCAAATCCTGCCCGCCTTTGCGCAGGCCGGTGCCATCACGCTGCTGGTCTCGGCCGGGGCGGTGCTGGTGGGCGTCGTGCTGGGCTTCTGGCTCAATGTGGTGCAAGACACCTGGCTTCCGTTTCGCCGGTTCTATTCACTGTTCGTCTGGTTCTTCAGGGGCACGCCGTTCCTGATCCAGTTGTTTGTCTTGTATTACGGCTTCCCTCAGATCGGCATCACCTTCTCGCCGATCGAGGCGACGGTGATCGGCCTGGGCATCTACAGCTCGGCGTATTTTGCAGAAATCTTCCGGGCCAGCTGGCAAGGCATTCCGGCCGGCCAGGTCGAGGCGGCACGGGTCTTTGGACTCGACCGCTGGCAGACGCTGCGCCACGTGCAACTGCCGCAGGCGCTGCGGCTGGCCCTGCCGCTGATGACCAACCAGTTCATCCTGGTGCTGAAGGAGTCGTCGGTGGCTTCCATCATCACCGTGCCCGAGCTCACCATGCGTGCCGGCACGGTCGTGGCCGAGACGTTTTCGTATGTCGAGCCCTACCTGCTGCTGGGCCTGATCTATTGGGTGATCGCCCTGGCGCTCAGCCGGGTGGGGTTGCTGGCCGAGGCCCGGATGTCGGCGCATCTCGTTGCAAAGGTTTGATATGGACAAAGTCACGATCCCGATGATCTCGATGCGCGGCGTGGGCAAGTCGTACGGCAGCCACCAGGTCCTGCACGACTTCAGCCTCGACGTCATGCCCGGCGAGGTCGTCAGCCTGATCGGCCCTTCGGGCTCGGGCAAGACGACGGCCTTGCGCTGCGCGAATTTTCTGGAAACCTATCAGCAGGGTGAAGTCCGCATCCGCGGCGCCCTGCTGGGTTACGAAGAAGGCCCGGCCGGCCAACGCCAGCCGGCCAGCGAACGCAGCATTGCCGAAGTGCGCTCGCCGCTGGCGATGGTGTTCCAGCAGTTCAATCTGTGGCCCCATCTCGACGTCATCGACAACATCTGCCTGCCGCTGACCGTCGCCCACCGCGTGCCGCGCGACAAGGCCGAGGCCCGTGCCGCCCAGGCCCTGGAGCGGGTGGGGCTGTCCGCCAAGGGCAAGGCCTTTCCGCATCAGCTCAGCGGCGGGCAGCAGCAGCGTGTGGGCATCGCCCGTGCCCTGGCGGTGAAACCTCAGGCCATGCTGCTCGACGAACCGACCTCGGCGCTCGATCCGGAGCTGGTCGACGAGGTGCTGTCGGTCATCCTGTCGCTGGCTGCCGATGGCATGACCATGGTCATGGTCACCCACGAAATGGGCTTTGCCGCGCGGGTCTCCGACCGCGTGGTGTTCATGGAAGCCGGCCGCGTCGTCGAATCCGGACCGCCCAAGACCCTGTTCGAGAACCCCGAAACCGACCGCCTGCGCGCCTTCTTGAAGACCTGGCGGCAACGCAACGGCCTGAGCGTCGGCACCGCACAGCAGGAGCTGCCGGCATGAACGCAACCCCGCCCATTCGGAACGGCAACCTGGCCCATCCGGACGCCATGCGTTTCGTCGATGGCGAACGGCTGATCGCGCACCTGGTGCGGCTGGCCTCTTTCGGCGGAGGCGAGGCCTTGAACGACGGCGTGCGGCGCGAGACGCTCACCCCGCAAGAACTGGCCGCCAAACAATGGCTGTGCAGCCTGTTTGATGCGCCCGGCTACCGCTGGCTGCAGGACGACGCCGCCAACCTCATCCTGCGGCGCGAAGGCCGCGAGCCCGTTTTGCCGCCCGTGCTGGTGGGCAGCCATATCGACACGCAACCCGTGGGCGGCTGGCTCGACGGCGCCTACGGCGTGATGGCCGGCTACGAGGTCTGCAGGGCGCTGGACGACGCCGGCATCCGCACCCGCCGGGCGATCGAAATCGTCGCCTGGACCAACGAGGAAGGCTCCCGCTTTGCACCGGGCGCCATGGGCTCGAGCGCCTTCGTGCAGCCCGCGCTGCTGGACAGCCACCGGCAGCGGCGCGACGCCCAGGGCGTGCCGTTCGGCGACGCCCTGGCGCAGGCGCTGCAAGGTCTGCCGGATCTGCCCCGGGCCGCGCTCGGCCGCGCTGTCCATGCCTACCTGGAGGCGCATATCGAGCAAGGCCCGGTGATGGAGGCCGACGGCCGTGTGCTGGGCGTGGTGGAAGGCATTCAGGGCGTGCGCTGGTTCGAAGTCACCGTGCGGGGCCGCGGCGCCCACGCCGGCACCACCCCCGAATCCGCGCGCCAGGATGCCCTGCTGGCGGCTGCCCAACTGATCGCCGACCTGCACGAATCGGTGCTGGCCTTGGGCGACGACACGCTGCGCTGGACCGTCGGCAAGCTGGAGGTGGCGCCGGGCTCGGTCAACACCATCGCCGACCGGGTCGTCTTCAGCATCGACCTGCGCCATCCCCGCCGCGAGCGGCTCGACCAGATCGAGACGCTGCTCGCCGAGCGTGCCGCCCGCCTGTGGAGCGGTTGCCCGGTCGGCGTGAAACGCGTCATGGACAAGGCCCCCACCGTCTTTCACCCGATGGCCGTGGCGGCCGTTCAGGCGGCCGTGGAGGCCACCGGCGAGCCGGCCTGCCGCATCACCTCGGGCGCTTTTCACGACGCCATGTACCTGGCCTCGGTCGCCCCGGCCGCGATGCTGTTCGTGCCGAGCATCGGCGGCATCAGCCACCACCCCGACGAAAACACCGCGCACGAGCACCTGATCGCAGGGGCCCGTGCCTTGACCGCAGCCGTGCTGAAACTGGCCGACTGATCCCCTCGCTAGATCCCGTTCAGAAAGGAACACCATGTCTTGTCCCCAATGCGGCGGCAGCCACGAAGGCCACGCCATCCCCGACAACCGTCATCCCGCAGGCACCAACCCCAGCCTGGGCACGCCGATCTCTGCCGACGGCACCCCCGAACTCGGCCGCACCTACGAGGTGCCTGCCCGCCAAGGCAAGGCCGTGAGAGTGGCGCGCGGCCAGACCCTGCGCATCGTCAACACCCACGGCACCCAGGTCTGCGACATGTGGGCCTTCAATGCAGAAGACGTGAGCGAGCACCTGTCGATGGAGCACATGCGTGCCTGGATCGACCGCATCAACCCGCGCGCCGGCGACACGCTGGTCACCAACCATCGCCGCGCCATCCTGAAGTTCGTCGGCGACACCTCGCCCGGCGTGCACGACAGCCTGATCGCGCCCTGCGACATCCATCGTTACCGCAACCTGGGCGTGCAGGGCTATCACGACAGCTGCGCCGACAACCTGCGGCTGAGCCTCAAGGCGATCGGCCTGGTCAGCACCGAAGTGCCCGATTCGCTCAACCTGTGGATGAACATTCCCTTCAATGCCGAAGGCACGATCCAGTGGCTGCCCACCGTCAGCAAGCCCGGCGACGTGGTCGAGTTCGTGGCCGAGATGGACTGCATCGTGGCGATGTCCGCCTGCCCGCAGGACGTGATCGCCATCAACAGCAACGACCCGCAGCCGGTTCATTTCTCGGTGACCGCCTGAGGCGGTAAAGTGCCCCGTCGGCATCCCCGCCTTTCCATTGGCCCTACGAAGTTCCACCATGTCCTCTGAATCCCATCCTGACGCACAACACCTGGGAATGCGCATCCGGTTCGCCAGGAACTGCAAGGGAGAGACGCTGAAGAAGGTGGCACAGGCGGTCGGCTGCTCGGAGAGCATGCTGTCGAAGATCGAATGCGGACTGGCCAGCCCCTCGCTGAACATGCTGCATCGCATCGCCAAGGCGCTCGATACCAACGTGGCCGAACTGACCACCGTGATGCCCGCCGTCGACAGCCCGGTGCAGAAGAACAACCAGCGCGCCGTCGTGAGTTTCGACCACGGCGGCCGGCCGGCCAATCGGCGCATCCGGCTCGAGCGGCTGGTGCCCGTCCAGCGCGGGCAGCTGCTGCAGGGCGATATCCACATCCTCGAGCCCAAGGCCAAGGTCGCCTTCAGCATTTCGCATGTGGGCGAAGAGCTGGGCTACGTGCTGCAGGGCCGGCTGGTGCTGACGCTGGACGAACAGTCTTACGAACTCGAGGCGGGCGACTCGTTCTACTTCTCGAGCGAAACGCCGCACAGCTACCTCAATCCCGGCGACGAGATCGCCAAGGTGCTGTGGGTCAACACGCCCGCGACCTTCTGAGAACCGCCGGCATCCGCCGGACCCATCCCCTGCCCACCCTCTCCATGTCCACGACCCCTTCTTCATCGGCGCACCTGCCGCGCTTCTGCGGTGTGCCGACCTTCATGCGGGCCCCCCTGGCCAGCGATCTCGACAGCTTCGACATCGGCCTGGTCGGCGTGCCCTACGACGGCGCCCTGACCCTGCGCCCCGGCGCCCGCATGGGGCCGCGCGAGCTGCGCAACGCCTCTTGCATGATGCGCAGCATCAACCAGGCGACGCGGATCGACCCCTTCAGCCTAAGCCGTGTCGCCGACCTGGGCGACGTGCCGTTCTCGAGCCTGTTCGACGTGCCGCAGGCCCATGCGCAGATCCGCGAGTTCCTGGCCCCCTTCTTTGCCGCCGGCAAAAAACTCGTGATCGCCGGGGGCGACCATTCCATCACCTTCCCCGTGCTGCAGGCCCTGAACCCGGCGCAGCCCGTGGGCCTGATCCACATCGATGCGCACACCGACACCTGGGACGCCTTTGCCGGATCGAAATTCAGCCATGGATCGCCCTTCAGGCGCGCGCTCGAAGCCGGATTGATCGATCCGAAACGCATGGTGCAGATCGGCATTCGCGGTGCACAGAACACCGAAGAGGGCTGGCAGTACTCGCTCGACCACGGCATCCGTGTGATCTTCATGGACGAGGTCGAGGCCATGGGCATTCCCGCCGTGATTGCCGAAGCGCGGCGTATCGCCGGCACGGGGCCGGCGTATCTGTCGTTCGACGTCGATGCCATCGATCCGGCCTTCACGCCGGGCACGGGCACGCCCGAAGTGGGCGGCCTGACCTCGCGCGAAGCCTTGCAACTCGTGCGCGGCCTGCGCGGCCTGGATCTGGTCGGCGCCGATGTGGTCGAAGTCTCGCCGCCCTACGACGTATCCGGCAACACCGCCCTGGTCGGCGCCACGCTGATGTACGAACAGCTTTGCCTGCTGGCAGAAAACCTTCAGGCCGATCGGGCTTGATCGGCCCTGGCGCTTACTGCTTGGGTTCGCCCACCGGGTCTTCGTGCGGAATCACCGGCGGCACGCCCTCGCTGGGCGGCACGTCTTGGGTGCGGTGTCTTTCGTTGTCGCGGCCCTGATCACGGCCCGGGTTGTCGTCCGGATCGTCTTCGGTCTCGTCGTTCGACTTATCGTCGTCGTCGTCGTCGATCGCGGGCTGGCCGGGCACCGGGGCATCGGCATGGCCCGCGTTTGCCTGCGCTTGCGCTTGCGCCTGTTGCGT
Source organism: Comamonas sp. BIGb0124 (assembly GCF_003752175.1). Taxonomy (GTDB): domain Bacteria; phylum Pseudomonadota; class Gammaproteobacteria; order Burkholderiales; family Burkholderiaceae_C; genus Comamonas_F. The sequence continues at coordinate 61,102 of NZ_RJVF01000009.1, forward strand.
GGGGTTGTGCGACGTCAAGTGCAAAGGCTCGCCGACCGGCGTCGTGCGGCCCGGATCGCGGATGGGATCGATGGGCGGATCTGCCGGATCGATATCGCGCTGGGGCGGGGTGTTTTCGCCCGGATCGATCGGCACCTCGACCGGCGGCTCGCGCTGCGGTTGAGGAAAATCCGGGGTGGTCGGTGTCGGGGGTGGGCTGCTCATCAGTTTCTCCGGTTGGCTCGCCCGGTGGGGCGAGCGGGTACACATCACTTGACCAGCAAGGCCTTGCGATTGATCGTGGTCTTGGCCAACTCCGTCAGCTTGATGTCGGTGGCCTTTTCTTCTTCGAGCGTGGCGTGCAGCGTGCTGGCCGCCACGTCGTGCCCCAAGGTCTTCGCCAGGGCCACCAGGGTGCCGTAGCCCGCGATCTCGTAATGCTCGACCCGTTGGGCTGCACCCACCAGCGCCACGTCGCGCACGGGGCCCTTGGGGATCTCGTCGATGATTTCCTTGGCCTCTTCGACCAGGCCTTCCATGGCGGCGCACTTGATGCGCTTGAGCTTGAAGTTGCCCGCCTCGACCACCTGATCGATGCGCTCGAGCTGGCCCTGGGTTTCTTCGAAGTGCTGCTCGAAAGCGGCGATCAGCGCCGGGTCTTCGGCCGCGCGTGCCATGCGGGGCAGGGCCTTGGACAACTGCTTTTCTGCGCTGTTGATGTCGGACAGCTCGTGAATGAACAGATCCTGTAGGGTCTTGATGGGCATATGTGCCTCCTGGGCAGTTGGGTACTCATTGTTCTCCCGTGCTCGCAGGCTGCATGAAAGAGAATGCGCCGGTTGCACGGGGGTGAAGGACTACCGGCCGGCTCAATTCCCCACGCTGCCGGTGATGGGCAGCACGATGCCCGTGATGTAGCTCGCGCAGCACGGTGCGGCCAGAAACACGTAGGCCGGCGACAGCTCTTCGGGCTGAGCCGGGCGGCCGATATCCGAATGCTTGCCGAAATCGCCGATCTTGTCGGCCGGCTGGTCCGCAGGATTGAGCGGCGTCCACACCGGGCCCGGTGCCACGGCGTTCACCCGGATGCCCTTGTCCACCAGGCTGGAGGCCAGCGACAGCGTGAAGGCATGGATCGCGCCCTTGGTCGAGGCGTAGTCGAGCAGCGTCTTCTTGCCCCGCAGCCCCACCACCGAGCCGGTGTTGACGATCGATGCACCCGGCTTGAGGTGCGGCAGCACCGCCTTGACCATGTGGAAGTAACCAAAGATATTGGTCTTGAAGGTTTCCTCGAGCCGCTCTTCGGTGAGGTCGAGAATGGATTCGGCGTGTTCCTGGAAAGCCGCGTTGTTCACCAGAATGTCGAGGCGGCCGAACGTGTCCACGGTCTGCTCGGCAGCGCGCTTGCAGAATGCGCTGTCTTTCACATCGCCCGGAATGAGCAGGCAGCGGCGGCCCTCTGCTTCGACCGCGGCCTGGGTCTCGCGTGCGTCTTCGGCTTCTTCTTTGAGGTACACGATGGCCACATCCGCGCCTTCGCGTGCATACAGCACCGCCACGGCCCGGCCGATGCCCGAGTCGCCCCCGGTGATGATCGCGGCCATATCCTGCAGCTTGGCGCTGCCGCGGTAGTGTTCGGCCTGGTAGCGCGGCTTGAGCGCGAGATCGGCCTCCAGGCCCGGTTTGTCGAGGTGCTGGGCGGGCAGCGGGTTGGTCGGCTCGTCGTGGTGCGGGCCCGGAATGGCGGATTCGGGCAGTTTGTCGCGGCTTTCCTGCTGGCCGTTGTCGATCTTGTCCTGCTGTTGCTGAAGGCGGCGATGGTGCTGTTCGGTGGTGGCGGTCACGGGATTCTCCTGGTTCGTCCAGGGCCAGCGGGCTGGCCCCGGGAAGGTCGGTTGGCGAAAGAGCGATCTCTTACGCTACCCCTCGTACCGGTTCCGCTCCGTCTGCTGAGGTCTTGCAGGCCTGTAGTCCCGAGTCAGCTTGGGCTGCCATCCCTATGGTGATAACGCCCATCCCCCCGATGCAGCACGTCGTCTTGCGGCAGCACCGTGCCGGGCTCCAAGGCCGGTAAACCTGTCACACGGTCATACAACGGCGCGAAATCGATCGCGGCCATCTGCAGCAGTTCGTCGAGGCTGCGGATCACGAAGTAGGTTTCTTGAAAATCGTCGATGCGGTAGTCGGTGCGCATCACACGCTCCAGATCCAGACGGATGCGGTGGGGCGAGGGACTGTCGAGGCAGAACTGGGATTCGGTGTACGACGATGCGATGCCCGCGCCGTAGATGCGCAGCCCGTCGGACTGCTGCAGCAAGCCGAATTCGACCGTGTACCAGTAGAGACGGGCGAGCTGCGTCAGACAGCCCCGCTGCCGGGCTCTCAGGCCGCCCTGGCCATAGGCCTGGATGAAATCCGCGATCACCGGGTTCATCAGCATCGGCACGTGGCCGAACACGTCGTGGAAGACATCCGGCTCTTCGAGGTAATCCAGCTGCTGCGGCGAGCGGATGAAGTTGCCCGCCGGAAACCGCCGGTGAGCCAGGTGGTCGAAAAACACGTCGTCGGGCACCAATCCGGGCACGGCCACCACCTGCCAGCCCGTGCGCCGCGACAGCACCTCGGACAGCCGCCGGAAATCCGGGATCTCGTCCGCCGACATCGGCAGATCGAGCATGCCCTGCACGAACTCGTCGCAGGCGCGGCCGGGCAGCAGGCGCGACTGGCGCTCGAACAGCGTTTTCCAGGTGGCGTGCTCGGCGGGGCCATAAGCGGCCCAGCCCTGGTCGATCGTCCAGTCCGGGCTGTGGGGCGGGGCCAAGCCGCCTGCGGCCAGGCCGTGCAGAGGAGGAGGGGTCATGTCTTGTCTCCAGCCAGCCTCTTGCGGCCCTGCGGCGGGCAGAGGCGATCATGGTTTGTGTGAATGACAAGTTTCTCGCCGCGTGCGCACAATTTGCTCTCGAAATCGAGCCAAAGGACGCCCCGCCATGCAACCTTCTCTCACCGAAACCGAGCACGACGAGACATCGTTGCATCCGTCGGCGCTCGACCGGCTCGATCGCCACATCCTGGCCCAACTGCAGACCGACGGGCGCATCACCAACCAGGAGCTGGCGCGCCAGGTGCACCTGTCGCCCGCGCAGAGCAATCGCCGGCACCGCAGGCTGGAGCAACTGGGCTACATCCGCCAGTACGAGGCGCGGCTGGACGCCGCCATGCTGGGCTATGGCGTGACGGCCTTCGTGCAGGTCGGCATCGAGCGCGGGCAGATGCGGGCGCTGCAGAATTTTCAGCAGACGATCAGCGACATGCCCCAGGTGCTCGAGTGTTATGCCGTGTCGGGCGATTTCGACTATGTGTGCAAGGTCGTCGCCAGCGACCTGAAGGCGCTTTCGGACTTCTTGCTGGGCACGCTGGCGCAGATTCCGGCGGTGAGCAATGTGAAGTCGAACATCTGCCTGAACGAGCTCAAGTGCACGGCGGCGCTGCCGCTGTAGTGCCGCTGTAGGGCGGGCTGCCCCCGCCGATCAATCCTTCTTCGCCACGGCCTTGGCCAGGGCGGAGAGGCGCTCCTTGGGCAAGTGGTCGAAGTAATCGGCCAGCGCCTTCTTGACGGCATTTTCCACACGGGCGTCGATCAGGCATTCGAGGGTGCGGGCGTCGGGGGCGAGATCGGCCTCTTCAAAGCTCGCTTCGAGGCGAGCGACGATCTCTGAATTCATCGAACGGTTGTTGACTTTGGCCGCCGCATTGATGCGATCACGCATGCCGTCCGGAAAACGAACGATGTAGCGTTGCTGGGTCTCGCTCGGATAAGGCTTCTTCTTCTGCATAGGCCCGCATCGTGATGCCTACTCGGAATACTTTCAATAATGCCTAGTTGACATAAGAGTCGGCTGGGCATAGATTCCAATATGCCAAGTCGGCATATAGAGGACCAGTCATGATGCTTCATCTCCAGGGAAAACCGCCCATTCCGAGTCGCGATGTGGGGCGCTTGAGTGCAGGGACGGACGCACCTTCAACACAGCATTCATTTGTCGGCGGGGAGGCAGCATGAGCGAACAACTCGATATGCCCGATGCCATTCTTGAGGACCTGCACCACCTGAAGGCCGTGCTCACCACGCTGGGCTATGCATTCGGCGGCGATTGTCCAGCCGATGAGCGGCCCGAGGAACTGCAGTTGTGCCTGGTCATCCAGTGGGCCTGCAAGGTTGCGGACCGTGTCTATCGCGCCGCCAGCGAGGACTCGGCGACCGACGGTTTTCTGAGTGCGGAATTGATGGAAGTGAACGCCTTGCTGCGCCTGTTGGATTCCATGAACGTCGCGCTCGATATGAAGATCGCGTTCAACGACGCGATCATGAGCAGCTACATCGATGCACTGGTGAACTGCGTGGAGAGGGCGTTGAGGCGGGTGGGGGATGAGGCGGCGATCTAGGCGATCTAGAGCAGCCTCGCCTCGCAGGGCTCATGGGGGGCCGTTCAGCCAGTCCTGCTGTGACGCCATGAGTCGCTGCAGATAGTCCAGCACCACCCGGATCCTGGTGGAATACTGCAGATCGTAGTGAACGCTGATCCAGAGATCACGGGTCACTTTGGCTTGATCCGGCAGAACCGGCACCAGTTTCTCCGGATCCGTGACGGAGAACTTGGGCAGCAGCACCAGGCCCAATCCCGATTCCGCTGCCGACCGCTGCGCCAGCATGCTGTTCGACTGGAAACGCATCGGGGGGCGGACAACCACGTCGTCGAGCCACCGCACGGCCTCCAGTTGCACAAGATCCTCGATGTAGCCCACAAACTGATGGTTGGTCAGATCGGCCAAATCGGTCGGCGTACCGTGGCTCTCGAGATAAAGCGGCGAGGCGTAGAGGTAAAGGGCAAAAGTCCCCGCAGCCGCGCAGGTGAGTCCCTGCCCCTCGGGCTTGAAGAAGCTCACGAAGACATCCGCCTCGCGCCGGCTGACATTCACAACCGACGACGAGGTGACGAGTTCGATTTGCAGACGGGTGTAGTCGCGCAGGAAGGGTTCCAGGTTTTGCGCAACGAAGGTGGTGCCGATGCCTTCCATCATCGCGACCCGTACCGTGCCAGAAGGCTCACGTTCGGAACCCCCGCCGAGTTTCTCTTGCAGGGACAGCACGGCCGCTTCCATCGCGTCGGCCTGCGTGGCCAGAACATGCGCCAGCTCGGTTGCCTTGAGGCCGGCGCGCCTGCGTTCGAACAACGCACCGCCCACACACAGTTCCAACTGCGCCAATCGCCGGCTGACAGTGGAATGGTCGATGCGCAACTGGCGCGCCGCCTGGGCCAGGCTGCCCATGCGATGGATCTGAAGGAAAAGCCGCAGGTCGTCCCAATCCAGGTCCGACAGCGGGAGCTTTTTAGTCGTCATGGCGTGCCTGCAAATTCGCACATGAACCGGTGCAAAGCCCGAGCGCGATGCGAAATGGGTTGTGCGGCAAGTTTCAAGGTGATGAGAGAGAGAGAAGTCCAGAGCCGACTGGCCATACCGCAATATCGCAATGTCCATGCCAATGGCGTTGCCGGCACCCATCAGGTCGCCAATCTGCCGCCGCGCCCGCATGGTGTTTCCCCATCACCCTGCGGGGCTTGTTGTCGGTGGTCAGTCGAGTCGAATATCCAGCCGTTTGACGAGGGCGCCATACACCTGTCGCTCCTCGGTCTGCAGTTTGCGCAAGGCCTCGGAAGACGTCGGTTCAGGCCGGGCGCCCTGCACGCGAAGGACTTCGAGAAAGGCCTTGTCCTGCATCGCCGCATGCACGGACGATGTGAGTTGTTCGACTCGGTCCGCTGGGGTCTTGGCCGGTGCGTAAAGCGCTTGCCAGAGCCCCATCGAGAGATCCACGCCCAGCTCCTTGAGCGTCGGGACCTGCGGCAGGAGTTCCAGGCGGGCCGGTGTGGCGCTGGCGAGAATCTTGACTCGCCCGTCTTTCGACGCGGCATCGGCGGCACCCGCAGGCACAAACATCATGTCGACCTGATTGCTGAGGACAGCCTGCACGGCCGGCGCCTGACCGGAAAACGGCACATGCAGCAAGTCGAGCCCCAAAGCGGCTGCGAGGCGCTCCATGGCGAGGTGAATGATGCTGCCGACGCCCCAACTGGCATAGCTGAGTGAGCCTGGGCGGCTTTTGGCCAGTTTGGCCAAGTCGGCAATATTGCCCAGTTGAGAGAGAGTTTTGCCGACCATCAGGACAATCGGGATGTTGGTCACCAGGCTGATGGGGGTCAGGTCCTTGTCGGGGTTGTACGGTAGTTTTCTGTAGATGAATTCGATGATGGACTGGGTGTCCACGATGCCCATCAGCAAAGTGTTGCCATCGGCCGCCGAGCGTGCCACATAACCCGCGCCGATACTGCCGCCCGCGCCGGGACGATTCTCGACGATCACCGTCTGGTTCACGAGACCGCCCAGCGGTTGCGCAAGTCCACGTGCCAGCACGTCGTTGACGCCCCCTGGATTGAAGGGCGACACGATTCTCAGCGCTTGGCTGCCGTGTGCGGGTCTCCACGGCGCTTGGGTGGCAGCCACGGCGGCGGATGCCAATACTGTTTTGATGACGGACCTTCTGGTAAGCGACATAGTTCCTCGAAGCATGTTGTTGAGATGACGGACGTGCCTGCCTGCAAGCGCTCTTGAGCGGCGTCGCCTTGCGGGCGGCGGTTACTCGGCGCGATGCCAAACAGCTTTTGCACGGCTGCGTGAGAACACGCGAAAACCGTGCGCACGCGTACCGGTAAATCCGCACAAGCGGTTGCGAAGATGGGGATTCGAATCGCGCTGAAATGCCCGGTGACCGGGTCAATCGGCGTTGAGTGATGGACTTGGGCCCGTGGCGAAGGCGTGTTCGCCCATTATTTTTCTGCGCGAGCGTGGGGGCGTGCACCGTCTTGGCGCCCCTTTGACGAAGGCCCGTGCTGGGTGAGCGCCCGAAAACCGTGCCTGTGGCATGGGGTTCAAGACGGTTGGATCCGCTTGAAACAAAAGGCGATCGCCATCGTGGTGCGCGCGTTATCGATGGGCTGCAATTTTGCAGGCGCGATTGCGCTTTTCGTTATCTACAACACGGCCCTGCATCGCTACGCTTGCAGCTCTCCAGTCAGACGATTCAAAAGTACCAACCATGAGCTCATTGCCAAGAGTGAAGGTCGCCGCCGCTCATGCAGCACCCGTGTTTCTCGACAAGTCGGCCACGACAGAAAAAGCCGTCGCCCTGATCGAAGAGGCCGCACGCCATGGCGCGCAGGTGATTGCGTTTCCGGAAACCTACATTCCCGCTTTTCCGGTCTGGGCCGCCCTTTGGGCTCCGATCTACAACCATGATCTGTTCGAGGCGATGGTCGAGAACAGCCTTTGCGTGCCAGGCCCGGAGATCAGCCGCATTGCTGCGGCCGCCAAACGTTTTGGCGTTTGTGTATCGATCGGAATCAGCGAACGCAGCACCGTGAGTGCAGGCTGCATCTGGAACACCAGTCTGCTGATTGGCGAGAACGGAACGCTCTTGAACCATCACCGAAAGCTGGTGCCCACGTTCTACGAGAAGCTGGTCTGGGCATCGGGTGACGGTGAGGGCTTGCGTGTGGCGGACACCCGGTTCGGTCGCATCGGCGGCCTGATCTGCGGCGAGAACACCAATCCGCTGGCACGTTTTGCGTTGATGGCGCAGGGCGAACAGATCCATGTGTCGAGCTGGCCCCCCATGTGGCCCACCCGCGCACCCACCGGAGGCGGAAACTTCGACAACGTCGCTGCGAACCGAATCCGTGCTTCGGCACACTCGTTCGAGGCCAAGGCATTCGGTATCGTGTGTGCGAGTTTCATGGACAAACCCATGCGCGATTTTCTCGTCGACCGCGACCCCACCGTGGCCGACATCATTGATCAAACCCCGCGTGGCGTCAGCATGTTCGTGGATCCAACAGGCAGCCCAACCGGCGACTTGTTGCAGAACGAAGAAGGCATCGCCTATGCAGAATTCGACTTGACTCGATGCATCGAGCCGAAACAGTTTCATGACGTGGTCGGTTATTACAACCGCTTCGATGTCTTTTCTCTCGAAGTGGAACGCCGCCGTCATGAGCCCGTGCGCTGGACGGGAAACACCGAAGCCCAGTTTCCTCGACTGCTTGGCGAGGAGCGGGGAGGGGACGAGCAGGCGGTCTGAGGGGCCTGCGGGGGCGTGGATGTGGATCACGCGATGCGCGCTTCAGCTCGTCAATGAAAGCTTCCACCCCGATCAACCACGCGTCGATCGCCGTGGCACGCTGTGGCATATCCCTTCTTCTCCACGTCAGCTCCTCCGCATCTCGGACGTTTGACGTCTAATCTTTGAGCGCAATGATGGACTCGACCTCAACCTTTGCCCCTTTGGGCAGTGCCACCACCTGATAGCAGGCCCGGGCAGGGAAGGGCGCGGTGAAGAACTTCGAGTACACCTCGTTCACGGCCGCGAAGTCGCCCAGATCCGTCAACAGCAAGGTCGTCTTGACCGTCTTCTGAAGCGTCGTCCCCGCCGCTTCGGCGATGGCCTGGATGTTGGAAATACAGACCGCAATCTGCTCAGCAGCCGTGCTGCCCTCGATCTCGCCACTCACCGGGTTCAACGGAATCTGCCCCGAGACAAAAAGGAAGTCGCCGTGAGCGATGGCCTGCGAGTAGGGACCGATGGCGGCGGGGGCGTTGGGGGTTGAGATTTGATTCATGCTGTCTCCAGTGTGGATATGCGCTTGAGTTTAAGACCTGTGTTGTCGACCGTTGGGCGCTGTGCTGGCGAACTCATGGCAAGGAGCGAGCTGCTGCATCTGATGGATGTGAGGACGGTGGCACTGGACTGCAGGCGTCTCGTGTATCTTGATTGGCGTGTTTAATTGAAATGAACGTACTTTGGTGTACGCAGTGACATCGGGGTTGCCCTCCCCCCTCCCCCCGGCTGCTAATAGCCACAACAGCCGTGTTGGCGATTACGATAGCTGGAGTGCTTAAGGAATATTTCTGTGTTGTTTCTTTTTTTGGGATTCAGCCGTTGAAATTTTTTAGTAGTGAATTTTTGATACGTCGGTTTACACTCATTCTTCTGGAGCCTCCAGTTTGTTTAGAATTGAGCTGTCGCCGAGACTGAAGAGTACACCTATTACCTGGAGTACGACAATCATTCCGTACCAGAAGGTAAACCATGTGGCATAAAGGAGTGAGTTTGATTCAAAGATTTTCTGAAATATTCCGACTCCCAAGCTGATTGTGAGGACCACCAAGGGATAGGCCATGTCTGCATTAATCATTAGTACTGAGCCATATTTACGGCTTCCTGATGCCGATCGCTTCTCGATTTCTTGCTGCATCCCGTTGATCACCGAGGCTTGTAGTGCAAATATTAGTGCATACACGCCTATGCCAAATCCCAGTAGGCTGGGAAAAATTGAGATGATTATCTCGGATGGATTTTTTTGTATATTCGAGAGTCGCGAAAAGTTGAGATCGTTCCCATTTATCGCATCTTGAATAAGTGGGTATAGGCTGGTTGCCGTCAAGCCGATGGCAATTGTGAATGGAAGAAATAAAGTCTTAATCCAGAGGTTGAGGGGGGCGAAATTATTTGAGGCTCTACTATCTCCGGAGTATACGTAGTTATTTATTATATAAATTATTGTCCCCAGGATAGGAGTCTTGATGAGTATTTTCAAGGGATTCATTTATTCCTCGCTTGATAGTTGATCTAGTTCGAGATTTTTTAGTTTTTCATGCACCCTTGAAAAGTAGTCGGCATCACTCTGGTCGGATGATGATTTTCTTACTGTAAATGAAGCCGGGGAGTCAGCTGAATCATAATTTTGCCACTTTGCCTTTTCTCCCTCTTGGGTGGCTAGGTAGCTCATCTTGGCCGCTCCGTATAGTACTGCTGCACGAAGCATAGTTTTTAGAATCTCCGGCACCCCCGACATACGGCCTTTTTCGCCATTGCCCGCTCCCGAGGCGTGAACCTTGATTCTTGTATGTTTTTCACGAAGATCTCGTAGCAAGCCTTCTGTCTCGCCTCCGTTGGGAGGGGAGATAGTTACATCAACTGTCCTATATGCGATTGCCTTGTCAAAAATTTCCTCCAAAGTTTTTTTGGTAGAGATTAAGTTGATTGTTAATTCGTGATGCGGAAATTCTTCATTGGAAATTGGTTGAAGAAATTTTTCGAGTGCCGTTTGAAAGCCGTTATTTTTAGGGATGTTTTGCTTGTCAATGGCTAATAGGTGTCTATTTGTGTCGAAGATAAAGGGGATTTCTTGAAGCTTGGAGACAGTGGTTTTTTTGCCTGCTCTGAAGACGGTTTGGCCAGTACCAAGATCTTTTAGTGTATCAGTTTTGGTGTAGCGAATAAAATGGCCATAAATGTAGCCGGATTTAAAAGCGAAAAATTCTGGTCCTATATAGGACTCTCCACCTAGTGCATGGTGGAACAGAGGTTGAGTTTTCTGGGTGCGATGTTTCTGATTTAGGTCTCGGAGTTTTGAAAAAAGTTTTCGGTATCCATTTATACCTACTTCTTTCTCATTGTTGTTGATTGGGAGTAGTTGAATGTTGTAAATGACGAATTTGGACATAATGAGTTATGATTTTGCGAGTATAAATTCACTAATACGTGGCTTCTATTTGCCCGAGCAAAACTTGAGCGTGAAAATTGTAGCGGACTTGAGATGAATGGTTGATGCTTGTTATTCTTGAGGAGGTAGACACGGTTCGTGTGAGGCAAATGGTTGCGGCATGGAGTGGTTTGGGTAGGGATGATTGAAATTTATTCTGTATGTTCTCAGTTGAAGTGGAAATATCTTAATGATATCAATACTTCATTAATGTCTTGTTGAGTAGGGTGTGTAGGTTGAAAGTACTAGTTTATGGGTCTTCCAGTTTGCGCGGCTGCAAAATGGATGCAGTGGGGGACTCTGGATTGGGGGATTCTATCAAGTGTGATAATTGTGGCCTTGAGGAATTGTCACTTTTAAATTCTTTGCAGCTAGTCGGTGTAGATGTTCGATGCCATCGTTGATGGACGAGGGGCCCCGCCGGCGACAGTGCCTGCAGATGCGATAGTGAGGACTGATCTCGCGGTGGGGTGCTGCACATAGCCTGCCATTTTGCTTAAGGATATATGGTCATTAATCCGTCCATGAGACCATAGCGCCAAGTGCTATGATTTCCGATCATTAGTGGGGGGCGAAGAGGGGGCGTTGAAGAGGTTGTGGTGCATCTGTTCTTACTAACCGTCCGGGTCTAAAGGGCGCAGAAAGCTGGCGAGCTTGTGGAGTAGATTACGATGCGAAAGACTGTGTCTCCGATTCTCGATGCGGTTCACCAAGCTGCGAAGGGGCGGCAAACGGTGGACGGGAAGGATCAGGTCACATTGCGCGAGTTCGACCGCGTGTGCTTACCAGTCATCGTATCGCTTGAGCCTGCGCAGATCAAAGGCACCCGCAATGCATCACGTGTCAGTCAAGCGGTGTTCGCGGCGCCTTTGAACACGAGCCTCTCCACAGTACAGAAATGGGAGATCGGCCCAAAAAGACCTACGGGTGCGGCGCTCAAGCTTCTGTACCTCGTGCAGAAGCGGGGGCTTGAAGTCGTCGCCTAAAGCACTGCCGCGGTAGCCGCCACGCGTCGGCAGGAGCACCTTTGTTGTCGTGAATGTGAAGGAATAACAACGATGTCGAAACCGCTGACGGAGGTGGCGTTTTCGCTGGGATATGCCAGCGGGGATGATGATCTTGTTCGGGACTTTTACGTGCCGTGCTTGTCGTCGGCGGCGAAGTACAGCCGTGCCGTAGGTTACTTTCGCTCGACGCTTTACGTTCTAGTCGGCCTGGCATTCTCCAATTTTGCATACCGTGGCGGCAAGATTCGGCTGGTCTGCTCGCCTCATCTTTCGCCCGAGGACATTAAGGCGCTAGATGGAGCTTACGAGGAGCGCGATGTCGTCGGTGATCGAACGTTGGCGGATGTGCGTGATCTGCTTGCCGATGTCGAATCGAGGCCTGTCACTGAGTTCCTGGCGACGCTCGTGGCCTGCGGTGTTCTGGATGTACGCATCGCGTACAAGCCTGGCAGGGCTGGCATCTTTCATCAGAAGATCGGCATCTTCGAAGACGCTTTCGAGAACCGCGTGTCGTTCAACGGATCAACCAATGAGACGTTCTCGGCGTGGGATGTTGAGTCCAACAGTGAAAGCTTCGATGTATTTCGCTCATGGCACAGCGATGAGCCGGGCCGCGTGGCGCGACATGCCGAGTATTTCGAGCGCCTGTGGGCTGGCAACGTTGCTGGCCTGAAGGTGAAGGACTTTCCTTCCGTCGCCCGTGAGGAGTTGGTTGCTGCTAGGTTGCCGCAAGGCATCGACGATGCCGCAGAGCGCGTCCGTCATCTTGTTGGGGCGCCAAAGCCTCAGACATCGGATAAGCCGGAAAAACAGTCCCCGACAACACGCAGAACGCTTCAGCCGCATCAATCCGAAGTGCTCGCAAATTGGCGATCTGCCGGATACCGGGGCATCGTTCCACATGTCACTGGGGCGGGGAAGACGGTCACCGCGCTGCAGGCCATCCGAGACTGGTGCGCGAATGGCCGGCCTGCCTTAGTGCTGGTTCCAAGCGAACTGCTGGCCAAGCAGTGGGCAATCGAGGTCGAGAAGGATCTTAGCAACCTGCATCCGATGGTGGTGACGGCCGGCGCCGGCAATTCGCGAGCAAGCTGGGAGGGCTTGCTCGCTGATCTGACCCGTGACATGGTTGAGCTTGGCCCACGTATCACCATCGCCACGCTTCAGACTGCGTCCAAGCCGCACTTCGTTTCACGAGTGCAGGGGGGACCTCATCTACTGTTGGTGGCCGACGAAGTGCATCGGCTCGGCAGCAGCGGATGTGCCCGGATTCTTACCATCGAGGCCGGCGCTCGTCTCGGTCTCAGCGCAACACCTGAACGGTTTGGAGACCCCGCAGGCACGGCGCGGATATTTGGCTATTTTGGGGAGCGATTGCAGCCGCCCTTTGGTATCCCGGAAGCGATTGTCGCAGGGCGCCTTGTGCCCTACGATTACTACATCCATACTGTTCGGTTGACGAGATCCGAGCAGGAAAGCTGGAACAAGCTAACCGAAACGATCAAGCGCGAATACGCGCGTTTGCCGAAGGGGATAGGTGGATCGCGAGTCCCCAGCGACCGTTTCCAGCTCATGTTATTCCGGCGCGCTGCCATCCTCAAACAGGCTCAAGGAAAAACCGACCTTGCGATTGACATTCTGCGCGGGGAGTACAAGGACGGTGACCGGTGGCTGGTCTATTGCGACACACAAGAGCAATTGGGCGATGTTCTCATGGGCCTGCAGCATAACCGGCTACCTGCATATGATTATCACAGCGCAATGGAGGGTGAGCGCGGGGCAACGATGGGACACTTCGCCGCTCGCGGCGGCATCCTGGTTGCAATTCGATGCCTCGACGAAGGCGTTGATATTCCGGCGGTAAACCGTGCCCTAATCCTCGCCTCCTCTACCAACTCCCGTGAATTCATACAGCGGCGGGGCCGGGTGCTCAGGTGGCAAGAGCACAAGTTTTCAGCAGAGGTGCACGACTGTCTGGTGCTTCCGGCTCTCACCGACGACGAGGTTGGGGAAGAAACCGCTATATTACGGACTGAGCTTCGGCGCAGCGCTGAATTTGCACAGTATGCTAGAAACAAGGCCGTCGGAATGGAGCTGTCCGTCCTCGCGCGCCAGCACGGCATTGAAGATTTCGATGTCGTTACCGGAGAACTGGAGGGGAACCATGGTAGTTGAACCGAAAACAAAACAGTCGGCGCTTGAAACATTGGAGGCGCTGCGGCAAGAGGTCGTGCAGAAGATGGAGGATAAGGATATCGCGGCATTGATGAGCGCTGAGTTCCTCCAGTCAGTTTTCAATGAAGCCTGGCGGCTGCAGTTTGAAGATGATGTGCTGCAATTCCAACGTGCCGCGCGCGACCTGGTGACGGAAACTGCCAATCAACCGCAGAATGGGGTGAGCTAATGAAACTCACTCGCGTTCGGATAGAAAATTTCGGCCCGTTCAACGGCAGTCACGAACTTGATCTGACGGTGACTGCGAATGCGCCGGTGATCCTCGTTCATGGAGAGAACGAGCGAGGCAAGACTTCGCTCGCCAATGCGATCCGTTGGTGCCTGTACAAACAGGCCGTTGGGCGCAACAGCATCCACATCCCGACGGTCAGGCTCCTCAATACCGATGCCAGACTTGGTGGGCAGTACAATCTCTCGGTCACGCTAGAGTTCGAGCATGCCGGTGCTCGCTTTATTCTTGAGCGGCATGCACAGGCCGATCGTGCGCCAAGCGATGATCGGGATTTCCAGTTTCGGTGCTCGATGCGCAAGAATGGCAGCTTTGAGCCTGAGGCCGGGATCGACCGCAGCATCAATGAAATACTGCATCCGCAGATTTCGCGCTTCTTCCTCTTCGACGGCGAAATGCTGAATGACTACGAGGACCTATTGCGCAATCCCCATCAACGCACGCTGATCGTGAAACAGTCGATCGAGCAGATTCTGGGTTTACCGTCGATTCAGCGCTCGATCACGGGGCTCGCCGAATTGAAGCGGAATGCAGAGCGCAGCCAGCTTTCAGAAGCCAGAGCTCGCCGAGACAATGAGCGGCTGATCGTAAGTGCTCAGCAGAAGGAAGAACTGGTCAGTGCCCTCGAAAAGGACATTCAGCGGCAGCAGGAAATCAAGGCGGACCTTGAGAATGAGCGCAATCAGTTCAGACAGAAGATGGAGACGTTCGGCGAAATTAAGGCAGACCTCCGTGAAATGGACCGGTGCGAGCGAGAGGTGAAGCAGGCCGACGAAGATGCTGCAACTCTGATGGGCGAGATCCAGGCGATCGTCAAGGAGTCTTGGTGGCTCCCTCTGGAGAAAGCGATTGCAGCCAAGGCAGACGAAGCCCAAACTCTCGCGCAGCGCGCGGCCGAAGCATCGGCACTGCGCGAACGTCTCACGCGGGAGATTGCAGAAGTTGACCGCACAGTTCTCGAACAAATGTGCGGTCTGTGCGGACATCATGTGTCGGCCGAGGAAATTGACGCCTTGTCCGCGAAGCGAGCTGTGGCGCAAAGCCAACTCGATAAGCTAGGCCCGGAAATCCAAGCAGCAAAGCACTTCGAGACAATGTCGCTTCTGCGTCCCTTCGCTGGCAAGGCGGTGCACCAGTTTTTGCGCGAAAAGGAGGGCGCGCTTAGACGCGCCGGTATCAAGAAGCGCCAGCTCAAGACGGAAATTGAGCAAATAAAAGAGCGCGTTAGGACAGACAACCGTGCAGAGATCGGACAGGTTGAACGCGATCTGGAAAAGTGCCTGGGTCAGCTACGCGACTCTGAACGCATCCTCAGCGAAACGCAGGATCGTCTTAACGAAGCCGACGCCGCGTTGCAGCGTCTGCAGGCACAGATTCGCAGGCTCCCATCAGCGAACAAAGCTTTGGCAACCCAGGCGGCGCTTTACGACGCACTGCGAGAAATCTTTGATTCAGCAGTGGAAGAGTTCAGGCAGCGTCTGCGCGTCGATGTCGAGCGCGAGGCGTCCGAAATACACAAGGCGCTGTCGGCTGAACCTGGCTATGGTGGCCTCAAGATCAACGAACAATTCGGGCTCTCCCTCGTGAATGACCGTGGCCGCATCATCACTGACCGGTCGGCTGGATCCGAACAGATTGTGGCGCTGTCATTGATAGGAGCACTCAATCGATGTGCGACCCGCGAGGGGCCCATCATCATGGACACGCCCTTCGGCCGGCTGGATCGCCGGCACAGACACAACATCCTGAAATTTGCTCCGCACTTCGGCGCTCAGGTCGTGCTGCTTGTTCAATCCGGCGAGTTGGAGCGAGACCGTGACCTGGCTGACCTTGCGCCCCATGTTGCTCGCGAGTACCGGGTCGAGCGCGATGGTGCTTCCGATCGTTCCAGGATTACCGAGATCACGTCATGACTGAAATGCAAGCAGCCGCAGAAACTCAGGACAAGGCTCAAATCGGCCTGACTCCAGTCGCGGATCAGCAGCTCGATGAGTTGCTCAAGACCGGTTGGTTTGCCGATCGGCAGGACTGCTATCGCTTGGCAATAGCCGTCGCCCTAGCCCGTCATCTTGAACCTAGCGCGGCAGAGATGGTTGGAATCCGTACAACCTACAACTTCACAGGCGGTGTCGATCGCGACGGTAAGTTGCGTCAACTGATCGCCGCACTGAATCCTGCGGAGGTAGCGAGCCCAGCAACGTTCTCCGAGCGGCTTGCACATGCGGGTCTCGCCTTTCTATTCAACCGCTTGGTGACTGCCAACGGCACACTTTCAGACGCACTTGATCCAGATCAGACGGCGCCATGGGCTTGAGTACCTATGTCAGGTCTAAAAAAGGCGGAACTGGTGGAGCGTCTGTGTGCATATCTCTCGCAGCAGCGCTGTACTATTGACAAGGCAGAACTCGGCGGCATTTCCGGCGAGTTACCTTGCCGGCTCGATGTGACATTCCCCTGTGGCAGCAAGCGGCGGTACAACTTGTACTGCTGGACCGTGGGGCATGGAGGCAGGTCGCGCTCTGCACTTGAATACCGTATCCAAGTCAAGCTTGGCAATGGGCGACAGCTCGCATTCAAGGATGCCACCTCCGTGCTACTGGGGTACTACGACGTGGAGCAGGACCATGTCGGTCAAGAGATGGGCAACTATCCCGCATCGGATATGCGGATCATCACTGCGTGGGACCCCGTCAGGCACATCAAGGTGGGCATTTCTTCATCCTGCCAGATCACATTCCCTGTGTTGAAACAGGCGTATCTGGTCGGCGCAGACTCTAAGGTAAGGCAATGCGCGGACGGCGAGCTGGAGACCGCGCTTGCGTTTCGGCCAGAGTACCTCGCCCGCTACCTTTTTCTTATGTCGTCAGGTCACGAGACAGTGGGACCGACGAAGCTACTGGATTTTTCATTCTAATGAACGCTAATCTCAATTCGCAGCCATGCCTCGCCTACACGACGGCGAAAGGTAAAGCCTATCAGGGCGACTCTCGCCTTGTCCTTGCGTCGAAGGTGATGAAGCCGGGGTCCGTAGACCTCATCTTCACCTCGCCGCCGTTTTCATTGACCCGGCCAAAAGACTACGGCAATAAGCCGCATGACGAATATCTGAGCTGGTTCGACACGTTCGTGCCGGTTTGGCAGTCGTTGTTATGCGATACAGGCTCGCTCGTCATCGATGTGGGCGGCTCATACCTCCCCGGCGCTCCGAAGCGATCAACTTACCATTTCGAGTTAGCGGCTCGACTTGCGCGACACTTTGACCTCTGCCAGGAGTTTTATTGGTACAACCCGGCCAAGTTGCCCGGGCCTGCTCAGTGGACAAATGTTGATAGGATTCGCGTCAAAGATTCAGTGAACTTGATCCTGTGGTTCGCCAAGGATGCGAGCAAGACAAAGGCAGACAACCGTAGGGTGCTAAAGCGCTACTCTACATCAATGGATGCATTGCTCAAGAACGGCTACCAGATTCGCAAACGTCCTTCCAATCACAACATCACTGACAAGTTCATGGTGGACAACAAGGGCGCGATACCGCCAAATCTGCTTGGTTTCGCCGATGGCGATCAAAGCGATTTGCATGGTGAGCCGTTCGACGCGCTGTTTGACAACATCCTGGCTGTCTCAAATACGATCTCGAACGACAAATATCTTTCCGAGTGCCGTCTGCATGGCGTGAAACCTCATAATGCTCGGTTTCCCAAAGGGCTCCCAGCATTCTTCATTGAGTTCCTGACCGAGCATGATGATGTTATCTACGATCCATTCGCGGGTAGTAATACGACGGGCGAAGTGGCAGAGGCATTGGGTCGAAATTGGGTGTCGTGTGAACTGGATGCAGAGGGCAAGTTTGCCGGCACTTATGTTCGATCCTCAGCGTTTCGCTTTGAGTCTCCCCGCTTCGAAGCTGGGTTCGAGACACTACCTGACGAGAAATGGGTTTCTAATGCGAAACGTGTTCCCCCTGCATCGGTAAAAGTTTAAATTTTTTGTGGTCGCAGCCATGGTCTTTAGACGATTGAATTGCGTGATGCCACGCGAGTCAACCAGCGCAGCGCAAAGCGCGATGGCGAGGGACTGGGGTTGTAGTTGACCCAACTCGTGGATGGTTTCAGTTTGATTCTCAAACGATCTGGGGTGCTTCATCCGCATACAGTGGGTCATGTTGGCGAGCAGTGAAGCAGGAAGGCTGACTCCTTTCATAGTTCATGGGTGAGGTAGCCCAGGCCGCTGTGGCGCCGTCTGGTGTTTTACCACCCTTCAAGTTTGCCATTACGAGTCCGAAGACTGCGTGAAAGTCGCATCACTGCGACCGGCGAACCAGACCGTAGCCTTTGCCAGGATGTCGCGTTCCTGTCGACGCTGGCGGCGAAGCCGAACAAGCTCCTCGCGGTCGGCGCTGCTCAAGCCCTCATTGCCGGGGAACGGCTTGCCGCCGTCAATGGCAGCTTGGCCGACTCAGTAGGCGATGGACTACGCGGTGACATTGAACTCGCGAGAGAACTCGGCCGGTGTGCGCCCGGCGCGCACCGACTCGACCGTCTGTTGCCTGAATTCCGCCGGGTATGGCGGTCGAACCTTGGACATTTGCGACTCCTTGAACACAAAGAATGATGTCTCCACGGAACCGGGTCAACTCCACAGCACGATCATCAGTTCGGCTTGGTCGCCGTCTTCCAGAATGTTGTAGATGACTTCAAGCGCAAAAGCCGGATCGCTGCGGTAAACCTCCGCCATGGCTTCGTCATTCGATCTGCTTTCCATCGTTGCTTCTCCGTGGCCAGTCATGCCCGTACTCCACCGCCCGATGGATGTCCGCTGTCTGCGCCCGTTTGCCACCACCGCACGGCAGAAGCACGACACGCAGCATGATGTGTGCACCCCGTGTCCATTGGCGAAAAGCTCGGACGCATCAAGCGTGCATGTGGTCTGCGTGCGGAGTTAAGGAACTGCTGATCGCGATCGCCATTGCCAACTACGAGTCCGAATGGGGAACGACGCTGGCAAACCAATGCCCCCCAACCTCCTGCTGCAGCACCAAAAGGTCGTAGGTCTTGAGCATGTCGAGCAGACCCGAGTGCCCGTAGAGCTTGGGTGAGAACGCGGGGTCCGCGCGCTTGAGGTACTGGCCTAGGGCGCCCAGCGAGATCTTGCCTTCGGAGCTTCCACCGGCCAGCAGGGCAACGGCCTCGACGATGAATCGAGGACGGGTCTTGGGCTGTGGCTTGGATGGTTCCGGCTTCTGATCTTTGGCCTTGGCCACCGGCTCGGCTTTGGCGGCTGCGGTTTTGACCGCGGGGGCGATTGCGGGAGCTGCCGTCGCCACAGTTGAAGCGACGGGCGCGGCCGGAACCGTCGGCGCTTGCACGGGCCGCTCCCACTCGATGAACTGGTCGCTTGCATTGCGCAGTGCATCGGGTGTTTTGGACTCGCCCACGATGCACACATGGGCGCCGCGCTCGCGCAGTTTGCGGCACAGGTAGGCGAAGTCGGAGTCGCTGGTGACGAGGCAGAAGGTCTCGGCGCGTCCGTCGAACATGGCTTCGAGGGCATCGAGCGCCAGGGCGATGTCGGCGGTGTTTTTGCCCGCCGCGTATTGGTACTGCAGGCAGGGCGTGAAAGCCAGCCGGATCAGTGCCTCTTGCCATTTGTTTGCCAGGGTGGTCTGGTTGCCATAACCGCGACGCAGCACCACGCGTCCAAACTGGGCCGCCATCAACAGGGCGTGTTCCAGGATATCTGGCGGAACGTTGTCGCAATCGACCAGGACTGCAACACGGGCGTCGACGTGACCGGGGATGGCGCTCATGCTTCGATCTCCTCCATGTTTCGATGCCACCTATGCGGCTGTCTGTGGACAAGTCCCACGCTGTGCGGTGAGTTGTCCACACCATAAACGAAAGTTGGGGAAAGTGAATAGCAGGCGGAGTGATTAACGCCGAGGTCGGGGGCCATCGCTCGCTGCCGTGCGCAATGGGCCGCACCGCTGCATCAAGCCATCGTCTGCTGCAGGCTCTGGGCCGTCTTGGCGTTGGCCACGTCGCTTTCGCGCGGCAAGGCCACCGCATTTTTCACGGCGAGGATTTCTGCCATGACGCTCACGGCGATCTCGGGGGGGGTCTTGCTTGCGATGTAGATGCCGATCGGTCCGCGCAGGCGGGCCAGGGACTCGGCGGTCTGGTCGAAATGCGTGATCAAACGTTCGCGCCGGGCTTCGGCGTTGCGGCTTCTGCCAGGGTCGCGCCGCCGTCTGCAAGCGACACGCTGCGCGCTATCAGTCGCCCCCGTTCCAGCGCGGCGACCAGCGCGGCCAGCGATGCGGGATCGGCTTCGTGTTCGAGCAACAGCTCGAGCGTGCTGCCGCAGGGCAGGCCGAAGCGGTGCGGGTGAGGGCAGAGGCGGGCATCAGCAGACCCACAGGGGTCTGATTTGCATCGTCGGACAGATAACGAAACTCGAACTGCGACTCCTGAAGCAATTGCCCGCATGGCTGGTCACTGACTTCGACGTTCAGCAGCTTCACTTTTTCCGGGAGGTTCATGATTCGTCCTCATCCTCTGCGAAGCGGGCGCGCATTTCTTCCAGAGACGGAAGCCCAGTCTTTTCCAATCGGAGCGTGTAACCCATGGCCCTGAGCACATCCAGAAGCGCAGCGGTGGTCACTTCGCCTTCGGTCTCCAGACGATGCAGCAGGTCTCAAGAACGGCCCGACGAACGCACTCACTTCCCATCGAGCGATTGGATCTTCTCGCGAAGAAAATCCATGAATGCACGGGTCTTGGGGGGAACCAGATTTCTGCTGGGGATGGCTGCATACAGATCGAAGCGCAGCGAGGCCCATTCCTGCAGCACGCGGACCAGGGTGCCGTTGGACAGGCCGCTTTGCACGTACCAGGGCAGGGTGGCCAGAATGCCCATGCCGGCGTTGGCCGCGGCATGCAGCGTCTCGTGGTGCGCGCTGCTGAGCACACCGCTGCGACGTGTCTTGGCTTGAACCGCATGAACGTCGCCGCCTGCGGGATGGCCTTTTCGCCTGAACTCGATGGTTCGGGGCGTGCTGTGTGCGTTGGGGACCAGTACTTCGTGGTGTGCCAGATCGGCGGGGTAGACCGGCACGCCGTTCGCTTCGAAGTAGCTGGGCGATGCGCAGAATATCAACTCGGTGCTCGCCAGCAGATGGGCAACGAAGTCTCCGGTCACCAGCTTGGCGGGTGTGCAGATCAGGGTGATGTCGAGCGATTCGTCCAGCCCACCCAGGGATTGAGGGTCGAGCGCGGTCAACTGGAAGCTGACTTTGTGATACCGCCGCCGAAACTCGGGCAGCAGGGGCGCGATCTGGTGCGACAGCAAGGGGGCTGCGCCACCCACCCGAAGCGGGCCCGCCGGCACGCGCGAGGTGGACTCGACCGCAGCGGATGCCTCGGCGACTTTCGCCAGAATCTCGCGGACATGATCCGTGTATTCCAATCCGGCTTCGGTGGGGGCCAGTCGCCGTGTGGTGCGGTGGAGGAGGCGTGCCCCGATCTCTTGCTCCAGTTCGGCGACCAGGCGTGTCACCGCGGCCGGAGAAATGTCGAGCGCTCGCGCCGCGCCCGCAAAGCTGCCTTCATCGACGACGCAGATGAAGGTGCGCATGGCTCTGAACAGGTTGATCATCGCGCGCGTGGCCGGCCGGAACGAGGGGCCGGGCCCCGGATCCGGCCGGCTCTCACCGGGCGACCGCTGCCGCCGCGACGGTGTCGGTCCGGGCCGACGGCTGCCAGCCGCCCCCGAGCGCGCGGTATGCGGCAACGGCTGCGCGAGCCGCTTCGGTCTGCGCCTGGGCCCTGGCGTCCGAGGCTTGCAGCCAGGTCTCGTCGGCGCGCAGCACGTCGACCAGGCTGGCGGCACCCTTTTGATAGGCGATGAAGGACGACTGACGGGCCTGGCCCAGCGAGCTTTCGCCGCCGCTCAGGATCAGCGTCTGGCGGGTGCGGTTGGCCCAGGCCGAGAATGCGTTTTCGACGTCTTCGGTGGCGCGCAGCACGGACAGGCGGTAGGCCGCCAGGGCTTCGGCTTCCTGTCCTTGGGCTTGTTCGATCTGTGCGTTGATGCGGCCGAAGTCGAAGAGGCGCCAGCGCAATCCCAGCACCGCCGCCGACTGGTTGGCACCGCTCGAGAACAGATGGCCGCTGGAAATGGATGTGGCGCTGCCGATCAAGGCGCTCAGCGAGAACTTGGGGTAAAACTCCGCCATGGCGACGCCGATGCGGGCGTTGGACGCCGCCAGCCGGCGCTCGGCGACGATGAGGTCGGGCCTGCGGCGCAGCAGGTCGGCCGGCGTGCCGGTGTCGGCGAGCTGCGGCGCTTGCGGAATGGCGCCGGCGGCGGTCCAGTCCGCACGATGGGTGCCCGGGGGCACGCCCAGCATCACGTCGAGTGCATTCATGGCCGAATCCAGGCCGGTCTGCAGCACGGGCAGGGTGGCCTGCACTTGCGCGAGCGAGCCTTCGGTCTGCCGAAGCTGATAGTCGGCGGCGAGCCCTCTGCCGTGGAGCAACCGGACTTTCTCAAGCAGTGCTTGCTGCGTCTCGACTTGCCGGTTGGCGATGTCCAGGCGCGTCTGCAATCCGCGCAGGGCGATGTAGATGTCCGCCGTCTGCGCTGCGACGGCGAGCCGGGTCGCGGTGGCACCGGCCTCAGAGGCTTCGTAGTCGGCCAGGGCCGCCTGGCGTCCGCGTCGCAGGCCGCCGAAGAGGTCCAGCTCCCAGCTGGCGCCCAGATTGGCCTCGTAGGCATTGCCGTAGCGGTCGAAGTCGGGGGTGGAGGCCAGCACCTGGCCGAGCGGAGTCTCGATGGACTGATAGGCCCGCGCGGCCTGGCCGCTGAGGTTGCCGGACGGCAGGAGCGCAGCCGTCGCGGCGCCGAGCCCGGCCCGTGCCTGGCCGACTCTTGCCGCGGCTTGTGCCAAGTCGAGGTTCTGAGCGAGCGCCTGGGTGACGAGGCGGCTCAGCACCGGGTCGCCGAAGCTCTCCCACCAGACGGCGAGGCTGGGGGGGGGCGTGGCACTGCGCTGATCGGCTGCGGGCTGCGCCAGGTAACGCACGGGCAGTGGAGCATCTGGTCGGCGATAGTCCGGACCCACCGCACAAGCCGTCAGCAGGCCGGCGCTCGCGACCAGGGCAAGAGAGCGAGGGGAAAGCATCGAGAGTCCTTGAATGGAACAGAATAAGTGACCATATTACTGTATGGTCACTGGTTGTCAATCGAGGCCTGTCGAGATAAGCTACAAAAATGACAGACAAGAGCCATGAACCCCTCGCACGCGGACCGACGGAGCACAACGTCCGGGACCAGATCGTGGAAGCCGCCACGGAACATTTCGGCCACTACGGCTACGAGAAGACCACGGTGTCGGATCTGGCCAAGGCCATCGGTTTCTCCAAGGCTTACATCTACAAGTTCTTCGATTCCAAGCAGGCGATCGGCGAGGTGATCTGTGCCAACCGGCTGGCGATGATCACGCGCATCGTGGATTCAGTGATCGCCGATGCCCCCACGGCGTCGGAGCGTCTGAGGCGCCTCTTCCGGGCGTTGGCCGAGACGGGCAGCGATCTTTTTTTCCACGACCGCAAGCTTTACGACATTGCGGCGGTCGCCGCGCGGGACGAGTGGCCTTCGGTGCGCACGCTCGAGACGCACCTGCGGCAACTGATCCAGGAGATTCTTCGCGAAGGGCGCGAGACCGGCGAGTTCGAGCGCAAGACGCCGCTGGACGAAGCCTCGAATGCGATCTACCTGGTCATGCGGCCGTACATCAACCCAGTGCAGCTTCAGTACAACCTGGATCGGGCACCGGATGCGGCGGTGCAGTTGTCGGCACTCATCCTTCGCAGCCTAGCGCCCTAGTCGATGTGTGACTATTGACATTATTGGTCACTGGTCTGAGAATTCGGTTCCTGTTCTATCGATGAGTAAGGGACCCCATGTCTTGGCTACGACCTGCCGCCGCTGCCCTTTGCCTGCTGCCTTTTGTGTTGGCAGCGTGTGGCGAGACCTCCACGGCCGACGACCCCCGCACCCGTGCGCCGCTGGTGAGATCGGCCCTGGTTCAGGATTCTTCCGAGATCTCGCGGTCGTTCACCGGCACGGTGGCGGCTCGTGTCCAGAGCGACTTGGGCTTTCGGGTGTCCGGAAAGGTGCTCGAGCGTCTGGTCGACACGGGCCAGACCGTCAAGCGGGGTCAGCCGCTGATGCGCCTGGACCCGATCGACCTGGGCTTGCAGGCACAGGCGCAGCAGGAGTCGGTGACGGCGGCCCGTGCACGCGCCAGGCAGACGGCAGACGAAGAACTGCGTTATCGGGACCTAGTGGCCGCCGGTGCGGTTTCGGCTTCGGCCTATGACCAGATCAAGGCGGCAGCCGACACGGCCAAGGCGCAACTGAATGCGGCGGTGGCGCAGGCCGACGTGGCCCGGAATGCTTCGGGTTATGCGGTGCTGGTTGCCGATGCCGATGGGGTGGTGATGGAGACGCTGGCCGAAGCCGGTCAGGTCGTCAGTCCAGGGCAGGCCGTGGTTCGACTGGCGCGGGCCGGCCAGCGCGAGGCGATCGTGCATCTGCCCGAGACGCTGCGCCCCGCCGCAGGATCGATCGCACAGGCGACGCTCTACGGCAGCCAGGCCGGCGCAGTACCTGCGAAGCTCCGGTTGCTGTCCGATTCGGCCGACCGGGTGACGCGGACTTTCGAGGCCCGGTATGTGCTCGAGGGCCCGCTGGCCCAGGCGCCGTTGGGCGCGACGGTCACCCTCCGGATCGCCCAGGCGGCAGCCGGCAAGCCGGTGCTGCAGGTGCCCATCGCTGCCATTTACGATTCGGGCAAAGGTTCGGGTGTCTGGGTGATTGCCGGCGATCCGACGCGGGTGAGCTGGCGGGCCGTGCAGGTGGTGGGCCTGGGCGACGATGCCGCCCGGGTGGTGGGCCAGTTGACGTCGGGTGAACAGGTGGTCGCGTTGGGTGCGCATCTGCTGCAACACGGCGAGCAGGTTCGCCTGGCGCCGCAGGGCGATGCCAGCGCTGCCGGGAGCCGGCCATGAGCGCAGGGCGTTTTAATCTGTCGGCGCTGGCTGTCCGCGAGCGCTCGATCACGGTTTTTCTGATCTTGCTGATCGCGGTTGCGGGCATCGTGGCGTTCTTTCAGCTGGGCCGTGCAGAAGACCCTCCTTTCACGGTCAAGCAGATGACGGTGATCACCGCCTGGCCGGGCGCCACGGCGCAGGAAATGCAGGATCAGGTGGCCGAGCCGCTCGAGAAGCGCTTGCAGGAACTGAAGTGGTATGACCGTTCGGAGACCTACACCCGACCGGGGCTGGCCTTCACCATGCTGTCGCTGGCCGACGGCACGCCGCCTTCGGAAGTGCAGGAGGAGTTCTATCAGGCGCGCAAGAAGCTCGGGGACGAAGCCCGGAACCTGCCGGCGGGCGTGATGGGCCCCATGGTGAACGACGAGTTTTCGGACGTCACGTTTGCCTTGTTTGCACTGAAGGCGAAGGGCGAGCCGCAGCGGCTTCTGGTGCGCGATGCCGAGTCGCTGCGGCAGCGCCTGTTGCATGTGCCGGGCGTGAAGAAGGTCAACATCATCGGCGAACAGGCCGAACGCATCTTCGTGTCGTTCTCGCACGATCGGCTGGCGACCCTCGGGGTTTCGCCGCAAGACATCTTTTCGGCCCTGAACAGCCAGAACGTGCTCACGCCGGCCGGGTCGATCGACACCGACGGGCCGCAAGTCTTCCTTCGCTTGGACGGCGCCTTCGACAAGCTGGAGAAGATCCGCAACACCTCGATCGCGGTGCAGGGGCGCACGCTCAAGCTGTCTGACGTGGCGACGGTGACGCGCGGTTATGAAGACCCGGCGACTTTTCTGGTTCGCAACAACGGGGAAGAGGCCCTGCTGCTGGGCATCGTGATGCGCGACGGTTGGAACGGTCTGGATCTGGGCCAGGCGCTCGATGCCGAGACGGCCCGGATCAACGACGGCATGCCGCTGGGCATGACGCTCACCAAGGTGACCGACCAGTCCGTGAACATCGGCTCGGCCGTCGACGAGTTCATGGTCAAGTTCTTTGTCGCGCTGCTGGTGGTGATGGTGGTCTGTTTTGTCAGCATGGGCTGGCGGGTCGGCGTGGTGGTGGCCGCCGCCGTGCCGCTGACGCTGGCCGTGGTCTTCGTGATCATGGCGGCCACGGGCAAGAACTTCGACCGCATCACCCTGGGTTCGCTGATCCTGGCGCTCGGATTGCTGGTGGACGACGCCATCATCGCCATCGAAATGATGGTGGTGAAGATGGAGCAGGGCTACGACCGCATCGAAGCGTCGGCATACGCCTGGAGCCACACCGCAGCGCCGATGCTGTCGGGCACGCTGGTGACGGCCATCGGTTTCATGCCCAATGGCTTTGCACAGTCGACGGCGGGTGAATACACCAGCAACATGTTCTGGATCGTGGGCATCGCCCTGATCGCCTCATGGGTGGTCGCCGTGTTCTTCACGCCTTATCTGGGCGTGAAGATGTTGCCGAACATCCGGAAGGTCGAGGGCGGCCACGCGGCGATCTACGACACGCCCCGATACAACCGCTTCCGCCAGGTGCTGGCGCGTGTCATCGCCCGCAAGTGGCTGGTGGCCGGGACGGTGATCATGGCGTTTGTCGTCGCGATCCTCGGCATGGGGTTGGTCAAGAAGCAGTTCTTTCCGACCTCGGACCGCCCGGAGGTACTGGTCGAGGTGCAGATGCCTTACGGAACATCCATCGAGCAGACCAGCGCGACGACGGCCCGGATCGAGTCGTGGCTGCAGAAGCAGGAAGAAGCAAAAATCGTCACGGCTTATGTGGGCCAGGGCGCGCCGCGTTTCTATCTGGCAATGGCGCCGGAGCTGCCCGATCCGTCGTTTGCGAAGATCGTGGTGCTCACGGACAGCCAGGAAGCGCGCGAGAAGCTCAAGTTCCGCCTGCGCGAAGCGGTGGCCGAAGGACTCGCACCGGAAGCCCGCGTGAGGGTCACCCAGCTCGTGTTCGGCCCGTATTCGCCGTACCCGGTCGCGTATCGTGTGATGGGGCCAGATCCTTCCCGGTTGCGCGACATCGCGGCGGAGGTGCAGCAGGTGATGCAGGCGAACGCCATGATGCGCACGGTCAATTCCGACTGGGGCCCGCCGGTCTCGACGCTGCATTTCTCGCTGGATCAGGATCGCTTGCAGTCGGTCGGGCTGACTTCGACAGCCGTGGCGCAACAGCTTCAGTTTCTGCTCACGGGTGTTCCGATCACCTCGGTGCGCGAAGACATACGCTCGGTGCAGGTGGTGGGGCGTGCCGCCGGCGATATCCGGCTCGATCCCGCCAGGATCGAAGGCTTCACGCTGGTGGGCTCGGCGGGGCAACGCATCCCGCTGTCGCAGGTCGGCGAGGTCGATGTCCGGATGGAAGATCCGGTTCTGCGCCGCCGCGATCGCACGCCGACCGTGACGGTGCGGGGCGACATCGCCGAAGGCCTGCAGCCGCCGGACGTCTCTGCGGTCATCGTCAAGGAACTGCGGCCCATCATCGACAGGCTGCCCGAGGGTTACCGGATCGAGGAAGCAGGATCGATCGAGGAATCGGGCAAGGCCAGCCAGGCGATGTTGCCGCTGTTCCCGATCATGCTGGCGATGACGTTGCTGATCATCATTCTGCAGGTGCGCTCGATGTCGGCGATGGTGATGGTTTTCCTGACTGCACCGCTGGGCCTGATCGGTGTCGTGCCGACGTTGCTGCTGTTCCAGCAGCCGTTCGGCATCAATGCACTGGTGGGCCTGATCGCGCTGTCGGGCATCCTGATGCGCAACACCCTGATCCTGATCGGCCAGATCCATCACAACGAGAACGAGGGACTGGATCCGTTCCATGCGGTGGTCGAGGCGACCGTGCAACGCGCCCGCCCGGTGCTGTTGACGGCGCTGGCGGCGATCCTGGCTTTCATTCCGCTCACGCACTCGGTGTTCTGGGGCACCCTGGCCTACACACTGATCGGCGGCACGCTGGGCGGAACGATCATGACCTTGGTGTTCCTGCCGGCGATGTATTCGATCTGGTTCAAGATCAAGCCCGCTGGGGCCAACGGGGCCGGAAAAGCGCTGCGGGCATAGGGTGGCGCGAGATCGGCGAGAGGATGGCGCGTTGCCGTCCTCGATCTGACGGCCGTGCGTTCAACGCCCAGTTCCTGCCGATGCGTTCTGGCTGAAGGTCAGAAAGAAGCGGACCATTTCGCACGTGGCGTCGGGGCCTTTCCGATCGGTGCACGAGCCGAGTTCCGAGCCGCCGGCCCAGGCATGCCCGGCGCCATGGATCTCCCATCGTTCGGCGATGACGTCGCCCAATCCGTTGAGGTAGATGTGCCGGGTGACGGGGTGCTGGCCACGTTCGCCGGGCATGCCGGTCACGACCTCGGGGGCGGTATCGCCCAGGCTCGATGAAACGATCTGCAGGGCGTTTTTGGGATGCACCGTGGTGTCTTGATCGCCATGAAAGACGATCACCGGCACGCCGCTGCCGGCCAGGGTGGGCGGCGTGCTGTGCAGGCCCTGCATGGCGGCCGCTGCCGACGAGAGATCGGAGGCCACGCCGGGTGCCAGGCCCGAATGCACGCCCGCGGCTGCGTAGACCTTGGGATACGACCGGGCCACGAGCGCGGCCATGGCACCGCCTGCCGACAGGCCTGCGATGTAGACCCGCTGCGAGTCGATGCCATGCGCCAGCACCACCTCGCGAGTCATGCCGGCCAGCAGAGCGGCTTCGGCACGGCCCTGCAGCTGCTCGCCGTTTTCGAACCAGTTCCAGCATCGCTGCGGATGGGCTTCCCGCGACTGCACCGGGTAGAGCACGTAGAAATCGTGTCGACGGCCTTGGTCGTTCATGGCCGTGCCGGCCGCAAAGTCGTCGGCATCCTGACTGCAGCCGTGAAGCATGACGACGAGCGGCAGGCGTTTGCCGGCCGGGTTGGGCGGGACATACAGCTTGTAGTACCGGGCCCCCGCTGAATTGCGAAACGTGCCTTCGATGAATGAATCGGGCGTGGCGGCAGGGCGGTATGCGCCTTGCCGGACCGGTCCGGCGTTTCGTAGATATTCGACGGTCATCGCTTTCTCTCTCTTCTGATAGGGTGTGAGGGCAGGGCGAAGCCGCAATACACTGGGGGACATCGTCCGTTGAGTGACCCTGTCGGGGGGCGAACAATCGGCCCCGTGTCAGAACGCCGGGCCTGTCCCTGGCTTGCAACGCAACTCTTCTTCATACCGACCGGACGACCATGCACTCCGTAGCCGACCTTCTTCACAACACCAAGTTCAAGGATCCGCTTCGCAACGGTTCGCTCGAAGAACTCGAGGCGTTGGCCGCCGGGCAAGGGCTGCGCTCGGCGTTGATCTACCTGAACGCCTTGGTGCCTCATCGCTTCACGGCCATCTACCGGCTTCGGCACAAGACGCTGTATTGCACGTCGGCTTTCGATGCGGCCCAGGAAATCAGCGGCGTCGACCTGGCCGAGGTTCCGTATGAAGAAAGCTACTGCCAGTTCACGCTCAAGGACGGTCGGTACGTGACCGCCGATGCAGCGGCCGATCCGCTGCTCGAAGGCCACAAGTACCGCGACATCATGCAAAGCTATATCGGCATGCCGGTCCTCGATGAGAATGCCCAGGTCTATGGCACGCTGTGCCACTTCGATTTTCTGAAGATCGAGGCGCCTCCACGGCAGATCGAGTTTCTGAAAAGCGCCGCGCGGTTGCTGGCGGCCCATGTGAGCCGTCCGGTCGGCGGCGCTCGAGCCTGAGGCCATCGGGCCCGCGTGGTGGGTCGCGTTATCTCCTGGGCGACTTGAGGGGCTGGCTGCCCGCTCCCAGCTCGGCACCCGTTCGAGGGTCGAGCAGGGGGTCGGAGGTCGTGCGGTTGAGCATGGCGAGGTAGGGCAGTTCTTCGTCGGGCGTCAGTTCGACGAATGCATCGCCGTCGCCGCCGTCCACGGCCTGCAGCTCGCTGGATTTGCTTCGTACATCCCAGTTGGGGCCGCTGTTCCAGGAGCCCTGGACATCGCGTCCTGCCGAGTGGTTGAAGTAGGTGGACGAGAACTCTTCCAGGCCCTGCAGCTTTCCGGGCGGGAAGTTCGGGGTGATGGCATACAGCGCTTTCTCGAACGACTTCTGGTGAGCGATCTCGCGGGTCATCAGAAAGGTGAGTGCGTCTTTGACGCCGGGATCGTCGGTCAAGGCGATCAGCCGTTCGTAGACGATCTTGGCGCGCGCCTCGGCCGCGATGTTGGAGCGAAGATCGGCCGTGGGCTCGCCGATGGTGTCGACATAGGCGGCCGACCACGGCACGCCTGCAGAGTTCGTCAGCGCCGGACCGCCGCCGAACAGCACCTGGGTGAGATGGCTGTCGTTGCCGGCACCGGTGATCGACCGGTAGAGGTCGGCTTCGGACTCGGAGGCCTCGGCCAGTTTGCCCTTGGCGCCTTTGTTGAGCATGGCGACCATCGTGCCGATGATCTCCAGGTGGCTCA
The DNA here is from genome assembly GCF_003752175.1 of Comamonas sp. BIGb0124. Taxonomy (GTDB): domain Bacteria; phylum Pseudomonadota; class Gammaproteobacteria; order Burkholderiales; family Burkholderiaceae_C; genus Comamonas_F. The sequence goes on from NZ_RJVF01000009.1 coordinate 91,776, forward strand.
ACTCTTCGGTGGCAATGTCGAAGAGCAGGTCTTTGCGGCCCGGGTCGTCGTCGCCGATGGCCTGGGTGAAGTACCGGCATGCGGCGGCCAGTTCGCCCTGCGAGCCCCCGAATTGCTCGAGCAGCAGATTGGCCAGGCCGGGGTTGCTTTCAGAGACACGCACGGTGTACTGAAGCCGTTTATTGTGAGAGAACATGAGGTATTCCTGTCGTGGAGTATGGTTTTAATACGACCGGGTTTACTTTCAGTATCACATGCTGACGGGCTGGAGCCAGGTGAATGCATCGATATATCGGCCTCACTCATCCTGAGGCCAAAATGTATTGGGGTCTGGAGTGAAGTGCGCCCCCTTGGCGTGGTCTTTCGACTACAGGGTTGTGAATATCGGTGTAATCGATTCGATAAACGAGGATTGGATGGGGGGTGTAGGATTTCGATGGGGGTTTTGATGAATGTCGATTGGGGCTGAATTCGAGATTTATCCGTTGTTTTTGCTTGTTTTGATGCGCATGTTTTTTTTGAAGCCCTGAAATAAAAGGCCTGTCATCGTCATTCAAGCTATTTCATGAAGGGGCAGTCCAATCTGGCATCATGATTTTGAATGGGATGCGGGCCTTTTTCGGATGGATGGACTTGAAACCAGTTAGGCGATGAAAATGGCCGAAATCGATTCAATCCGCACAGCGTCCCAGACGCTGCTTGCGTTTACAACCGATAGTCCAGCGTCACCCCAAAGCTGCGCGGCGCACCGGGCTGGTTGCCGCCGGTGGACCAGCCCAGGCCCTGGTAGTAGTGTTTGTCGAACAGGTTGTCGATGTTCAGGCGCACGGTGGCCTGGCGGCTGATGTCGTACGAGGCGTTCAGGCCGACCAGCGCATAACCCTTCTGGCGGATGGTGTCGCCATAGCTGGACACCGTGGTGTTCTGCACGTACAGCGACGCGCCGGTGCGCCAGCGGTGCCATTCGCCGGGCAGGCGGTAGGCCGTGGTCATCTTGAATTGATGGCGGGGGTAGTTGGGACTGAAGAGCTCGCCGATGTTGGCGGGGTCGCTGTCCTTGGTGTATTTGGCCGATACATAGGCATAACCCGCTGCGATCTGCCAGCCCGGCAGCAGTTCGCCGCCGATCTCGGTTTCGATGCCCTGGCTCTCGACTTCGCCCGATGCCCGCTGGCAGTAGCCGAAGCTGCTGCCGGGGCAGGGGTTGGGGCCGCCGGTGTCGTCGGTGGCGCGGTTGCGCTGCTTGATCTGAAACACGGCCACGCTGGCGTTGAGCCGGCCACCGAAGTACGCGCCCTTGACGCCGGCTTCGAGGTTGGTGCCGGTGATGGGGTCGAGTACCGTGCCGTTCATGTCGTAGGCGGTCTGCGGCTGGAAGATGCGGGTCCAGCTGGCGTAGACGGAGTGGCGGTCGTCCAGGTCGAAGATCAGGCCGCCGTAAGGGGTGAGCTGGTGGCCGGGGTCGTACTTGAGCGGGGCGGCGTTGGTCTTGGTCTGGTGGCTGAGGCGTTCATACCCGTCCGCACGCAGGCCGGTGATGAGCTTGAGCGGCTCGGCCAAGTGCCAGCGTGCGACGGCGTAGGCGCCGGTCTGGCGGGTGTCGAAGCGCAGTCTCCAGGCGCTCATGTCGATGGCGGGCTGGGCGACGGCGTAGGCGTTCCAGTTGTAGGGGTCGACGAGCGGGCCTGACGATGTCCAGGCGTAGCTCGACCAGCCGCCGTTCGAGTCGTACTTGAGCCGGCGATGCGACAGGCCGAAGGCCGCCTCGTGTTCGCGCCCCAGCAGCGAGAAGGGACCGCTGGCGTTCACGTCGAGGCTGGTCTGGCGGTTGTCGATGACGTAGGCCTGGGTGTTCTGGTACAGCGAGCCGCCGATGCGGCTCAGGCCCGAAAACGTCATGTCCACATCCTGCCAGCGCTGCACGGCCGAGAGCTTGGCGCGCCAGCCGCCGGCCAACTGCTGTTCGAGCTCGACAAAGGCGGTCTGCGTGGTCTGGCCCCAATGGTCGAACGCGTTGGCCAGGTTGGCGGATCGCGGCACGTCGAGGAAGGAGCCGTCGGCGGCCAGCGGCAGGCGGGTGTAGAGCCCGGTGTCGTAGATGCGGCGCCAGTGGGCGCCGACGGTGAGCAGCGTGTCGGGCGAGAGGTCGGCTTCGAGGACGCCGTAGAGCTGGCCGTTGCGGTCGTGCGCGGTGTCGTAGAAGTTGCGTTTGTCCTGCACCGAGGCCACGGCCCGTCCACGCAGCGTCTTGGCTTCGTTGAGCGCGTTGCTGCCGTCGAGCTGCAGCCGGTAGTTGTCCCAACTGCCGATCGAGGCCTGCAGCGAGCCTTGCGGGGTGGCCGTGGGGCGCTTGCGCACCAGGTTGAGGGCGGCCGAAGGGTTGCCGCTGCCGGTGGTGAGGCCGCTGGCGCCGCGAACCACTTCCATGCGGTCGTAGATGGCGAGATCTTCGTTGTCGGGGTTGGCGGTGCCGTTGCCGCCCAGGCTGGTGGGCAGGCCGTCGAGCAGCAGGCTGTCGATGGCGAAGCCGCGGGCGCTGAAACTGCCGGATTCGCCCACCAGGTCGCCCTTCTGCACGACCAGGCCGGTCACGTTCTGCACGGCCTGGTCCAGCGTGGTCAGGCCCAGCACGTCGATCTGTTCGCGGGTGAGCACGCTGACGGACTGCGGCGTCTCGCGCAGCGAGAGGTTGAGCCGGGTCGCGGTGCTGGCGCTGCCGGAGGTCATCGAGCCCGTGCCTTCGGTGGTCTCTCTCGCCAGCGCGCTGGCGGTGACGCGCACTTCGGCCAGATCGACACCGGCGGCGCCGGTGGCTTCGGGTGTGGCGCGCAGCACGTAGCTGCCGTTGGCTTGCGGCACGGCTTCGAGGCCGGTGCCGCCGAGCAGCCGATGCAGCGCCTGGCTGGCCGAGTGCGCGCCCTGCACGCCGGCGCTGTGTTTGCCGGCGGTGAGCCGTCCATCGGCCGCCACGAACACGCCCGTCACCGCGACATAACGGTTGATGGCTTGGTTGAGGGGGCCGTTGGCGATGTCGTAGGTTCGGATGTCGGCCGGCGCGGCGGCTGCGGCCTGCTGGGCCAGTGCCGCGGTGGCGGGCAGCAGGGCAGAGGTGGCGAGCAGGGCGATGCGCAGGGCAAACGGCAGGGGGGCCAGCGGGCTGGCGATGACTGGAGGGCGCGATGGGCGCATGGTGAGATTTCTCCTCGGATGGATGGCTGGTCCTGCGTGATCCGAGCGAGCCGCGAGAAAAGGGAACCGGAGACGTCGGTGCGAGCCGTTTTTTTCGGCTTCAGCCGGCCTGGGGTTCGATCTGCACCCACCACGGCAGCGTGTAACGCACGCGGATGGGCAGGGCCTGCATCAGCAGGGCCAGGGCGCGGTCGGTGTCGTGCAGCGGATAGCCGCCGGCCACGCGCAGGTCGGCGATGGCAGGGTCGCAGGCGAGGTGCCCCGGGCGGTAGAGCGACAATTCGGCGACCCAGTCGGCGAGCCGCATGTCGTCGGCGAGCAGCAAGCCCTTGGCCCAGGATTGGCGTGCTTCGTCGACCGGCCTGCTGCGGCCGATGCTGGTTGCGCCGATGTCGGTTTGCCAGCCGCCGGGCACGATTTGTTCGGCTGCGGCTGCGGCCGCCGTGCCGGGGCGGACCGCGACCGAGCCCCCGAAAACCGATAGCGTGCACTGCCGGTCGCGCGTGCGGACCGAAAACCGGGTGCCCAGCGGGCGCAGGCTGGCCAGGTGGGTGACGACGGTGAGCTCGGGTCGGTGGGCCGGCGCGGGCAGGGCCGGGCGGCCGGTGTCGACCAGGATTTCTCCCTGATGCAGGACGATGCGCGGACCTTGCTGTGCATCGGCGGCTTCGGCAAGGTCGATGGCCGTGCGAGGGGCCAGCCACAGCCGGGTGCCATCGGCCAGATGCAATTGGCGGGTCTGGCCGACGCCGGTGTTGTGGTCGCTCTGCCAGTCCCAGCCTTGCGAGGCCAACCGGTGCCGCACCGGGGGCACGTAACGGGCGGCGAGCAGGCCGGCCGTGCCGCACACGGCCATCGCCGCGAGGGTGCGCAGCGCGCGCCGGCGTTGACCGCCATGGTGGGCCGCCTGATCGAGCGCATGGCTGGCCGCCCGTTTGGCGGCAGGCTGCAAGCGGCGCGAGGGATCGAACTGGCTGCTGATCGCCTGCACGGCCTGCCAGGCCCGTTGATGGTCGGGGTGCGCCGCCAGCCAGTCGAGCCAGCGCTGGCGGGCTTGCGGATCGGCGGGCTCGTCCTGCAGCACGGCAAACCATTCGGCCGCCTGCCGAAGCGTGCCGTGCGCCAGGGGCGGCGGGCCTGCAGGCGTCGGCGCAGGCGGGATCGGGCCGGCGGTCGCTCGGCCGTTCATGCGCGGGCTTGGGTGAATTCGGCCTGGAACAGCAGGCACTGCAGCATGGCCTGTGCCATGTATTTCTTCACCATGCGTTCGGAGACCCCGAGCTCCGCGCCGATCTCGCGGTAGGTCATCTCGTGGATCTGCGACAGCACGAAGGCGCGCCGGGGCTTGTCGGCCAGCCGGGCCAGCATGGCGTCGATCTGGCACAGCGTCTCGATCACGATGGCCTGGTCTTCGGCCGAAGGCGCCATCGCGGGCGGTTGCGAGGCCAGGGTCTCGGCCCAGGCCCGCTCGACGGTCTGGCGCCGCCAGTGGTCGACCAGCAGGCCCCGGGCGATGGTGCTCAGGTAGGCACGCGGTTCATCGGTCAGCGTGCGCGGCCGCATCAGCAGCCGCACGAACGTATCCTGCGCCAGATCGGCGGCCTGGTGCACATCGCCCCCCAGCTTGCGGCGCAGGAACTGACGCAGCCAGCCGATGTGGGCGACGTAAAGCCGGTCCATGTCCACCGTTCCGTCCGCTCCGGTAGACGACGCACAACTGATGGATGCCGGCAAGCCTGTCATGGAGAGTTGCAGTAATGAGAATAGACATCATTATACAAAATGACAGGAATGCATCTCAATCGAGGTCTTGAGGCCTTTGTGTTCGAGAGGACCGGTCAGCCGGCCGCCTCTCTGAGGAGGCGCTGGATTTCGACGAATGCGGCATGTCCTCTGAGCGAATTCGCCCAAAGCCGATCGGCGAGTCCCTGATGCAGGCGCAGCGCCTGCTCGTCCTCGGTGACGGTGGCAACGCCGTAATGGATATTGATGGGCTCGACGACCCGGAAAGGACTGAGCACAAGAAGCGAGCGAGGGCCGATGTTGACCAGCTCGAATCCGGCGGTCGGCAATTGTTCGGTGGTCAGCCCGATCTGCACGCCCATCGGTGGAGACGCGATCATCTGCGCCAGTCTTTCGACCTCGACCCGAGCCGCCTGCCGGCGTCGTGCTCGCTGAGCGGCAGGCAGCTTGGCATGGCCTCCGAGCCCGAAGGCCAGGTAACGTTCAATGTCCTCGACCGGAATGATGTTGACCAGGGAGGTGCGATGGGTCTTGAAGGCCTCCTTGCGCCTCTTGAGCAGATGGATCAGGCGCTGCGCTTCGAGTTCGCTGAGTGCCATCTGGTCGTTCCGGTGGTCGACGAGGCGGGCCATGAGCGACTCGTCGTAGGCGTCCGAGCTCAGCACATAGGCCTGAGGGCCGAAGACGATGGTCAGCTGCGTGGCCTGTTCTTCGAGCCGCAGCAGATGATCGAACATCAGCAGGCCGTGAGTGAAGTACTGATTGCCCAGACCCAGCAGGGCGGCCAGCGAGGTACCGTAGAGCTCGGCGAGGCGTTCCATCACATCGAGCTTGACGACTTCGCCGGCTTCGTAGCGGTACAGAAGCGCACGTGAAATGCGTGCGGCGGCCGAGACGGCGTCTGCGGTCAGTCCCGAGTCTTCCCGCAGTTGTCTGAGGCGTTCGCCGATCGCCAGGAAGCGGGATTCACTCATGCGTCATTTCCTATTTTGGTGCATTTGTACCGATTTCGTGATGCTGTCTAAAAAATGGGTCATTTCTCAAAATTGCGCGTTGTGTGGCGGGATGGCAGTTCATAAGCTGCCTGGACTTGTTCAACGCACGCAACCATCATGCCCATCATCCATCTCGACGGCGTCCCCGTTCACTATGCCGAGCATGGCAGCGGCCCGCGCGCCGTGATCTTCATGCACGGCGGCTTCGGCAGTTCTTCCGAACTGTGGCAGCGCACCATGGCTGCATTGCCCGCAGGCTGGCGCGGCTATGCGATCGACAACTTCCTGCGTTCGTCGCCGCCGCCGCAGGGCTACAACGTGCAGGCCCTTGCACAACGGGTGCACGCATTTGCGGATGCGATGGATCTCGAGCGGCCCGTGATCGCGGGGCACTCGATGGGCGGTGTCGTCTGCCAGCTGGCTGCGTCGTCCCAGCCGGAACGCTTCGGCGGCATGGTGCTGGTCTGCACCGGTGCGGTGATGACCAACCACACGCTGGGCCGTGTGCTGCTCAAGGATCTGCGTGAGAACGGTTATGCCAACATGCGGGAGACCAGTGCGCAGTGGTTCCACCGGCTGCCGCAGCCCTTCTTCGATGGTTATGTGCAGCGCGCAAACGATGCGCCCTTGCAGGCGATGATCGATGTGCAGCAGAGCCTGCTGGAGACGGATTGCCGGCCGCTGTTGCCGCGGATTTCGGCACCGACGCTGATCGTCTTTGGCCATCACGATGCGGGCCGCACCATCGACCATGCCGAAATGCTGAAGGCCGGCATACCCGACAGCCGCATTGCACACCTGACGGAAAGCGGTCACACGCCGATGGAGGAAACTCCGGAAGCCTTCGACGCGGCACTCCATGCTTTCCTCGGCAACATCTGATTTCAAGAAAGAATCACCATGACTCACTTTTCTCGTGGATCGCGTGCTGTCGGCCGTCGCATCGCAATGCTTGCACTGGTGGCCGGTTCGATGGGTCTGGCTTCGTTGGCACGTGCCGACACGCTGGACGACGTGATGCGGACGCAGACGCTGCGCGTGGCCATCACGCTCGACTACCCGCCTTTCGGCTCGGTCGACACCGATCTGACCCCGCGGGGTTACGACGTCGATTTCGCCCGGCTGGTGGCCCAGGAGCTCGGCGTGAAGCTGGAGCTGGTGCGTGTCGTCCATGCCAGCAAGATCCCGACGATGGTGACCCGCAAGGCCGATCTGCTGCTGAACCTGGGGCAAAACGAAGAACGCGCCAAGGTGGTGGACTTCAGCCAGCCCTACGCGCCCTATTACGTCGGGGTGTACGGGCCTGCCGACATGGCGGTCAAGTCGGCGGCGGATCTGGAGGGCCACCTGATCGGCGTGACGCGAGGCACGATCGAAGACCAGTTGCTGACGCGTCTGGCTCCGCCGACTGCACGCCTTCAGCGCTACGAGGATCACGCAGCCACGATCGGCGCGTTCATCAGCGGACAGGCTCAACTGATCTCGGTGGGCAATGTGGTCGCGGCAGAACTGGCGACCCGGCAGTTGCCACGTGCGCCGCAAGAGAAATTCCTGCTGATGAATTCGCCGGTGCGAACCGCCGTGACGAAGGGCGAAAGCCGGCTGCTCGAGCGCGTGAACGCCGCGATCACGTCGATCAAGCAGCGTGGCCAGCTCAACGAGCTGGCCAAACAATGGCTCAAGCAGCCTTTGCCCGCCGACTTCTAGAGCGCACGGGGGCGAGGCCCGGGCCCGGGCCGACGGCTCATTCGGGCTGGATGCCCGCATCGCGGGTCAGCTTGACCCAATGCTGGCGTTCCCTGGCCAGCATGCCGTCCATGTCGCCCGGTGAGCCTGCGCCGCTGACGATGGGGCCGATGGTCCGGATCTTGGCGGCCAGCTCGGGCTGGGACAGCACCGCATCGAGTTCGCGGTTGACGCGCGCGACGATGGCGGCGGGCGTGCCCGAAGGTGCCACGAGGCCCATCCAGCCCGAGAAGTCGAAGTCGGGCACGGTCGCTTCTTTCACCGTGGGGATGGCTTCGAGGCCGGCCACACGCTCTGCCGATGTCACGGCCAGCACGCGCAGCCGGCCGGCCTTGACCATGGGCATGACGGCGGGCACATCGCTGACGAGCACGCCCAGTTGCCCGCCCACCGCATCGCTGATTCCCGCGCCCACCGAGGTGTAGGGGATTGCATTGACCTCGATGCCGGTCTGCTTGGCCAGGAACAGGGTGACGAGTCCGCCGAATGTGCGCGGCCCCTCGTTGGCCACGGCCAGCTTGCCGGGGTTGGCCTTGGCGTAGGCGACGAGATCCGCAAGCGTGTGGAACGGCGAGCCGGGATGGACCGAGACCGCGAACGGCACGACGCCGACCATGCCCACCGAGGTGAAATCCTTGCGCGGATCGTAGGGCAGGCTCTTGAACAGGAAGGGGTTGGTCACCAGGGCTGCGGCGGTGGTGAAGTAGAAGGTGTAGCCGTCGGCGGGCGAGCGCGCAGCGGCCTGGGCTCCGATGGCGTTCTGGCCGCCGGGCTTGTTGTCGACGATGATGGGCTGGCCCAGCCGCGTGCCGAGCTCGTTGCCGATGAGGCGGGCGACGGCATCCGGCCCCGAGCCTGCGGGCTGCGACAGCACGAAGCGGATGGGTTTGGACGGCCAGTCCGGCTGCGCCCAGGTTGGCGTGGCCGCGCACAGCGCAGCGGTGGCTGCGATCCATGAAAGGCAGTGTCGACGTTGCATGGTTTGTCTCCTGTCGTTTTATTGAAGGTCTGGCGGCATGGGCCTGCCGTCTGGCATCTCGTTCATCGGTTGCGGCGTGCGTTGCGCACCGGGTGCATGCCGGTGCGCCGCCGAGGGTGTCTCAGGGCAGGCCCAGGAAACGCCGCGCGTTGCCGTGGCGCAATGCGGATCTCTCGCCGGGGTCGGCCAGTGCGTGTTCGATGCGCAGGGTGGGCTGCGCGTCGTGGAAATTGAAGGGGTAGTCGGTGCCGATCATGAGCTGGCCGGCGCCGAAGCAGTGCACCAGGTGTCTGAGGGCCGGTTCGTCGAAGACCAGGGTGTCGTAGAAGAACCGGCGCGCGGCCTGCGTGGGTGACTCGTGCAGCGTGTCGCGCAGGGCCGGGAAGGTCTTCCATCCCTGCTCGAGCCGGGGCAGCAGCGAGGCGAGCACGCCGCCGCCATGGCTGAAGGCGATGCGCAGATCCGGACGGCGCGCCAGCAGCCCGCCGGTGATGGCCGAGGCTGCCGCCAGCCCCACGTCGGTGGGGTAGGCGAGCACTTGCTGCAGGGCCGCCGGACCGACCAGCCGATCCATGCCGGCCGGCCTGAGCGCATGCACGAAGACCGCGACGTTCCAGGCCGCACAGGCCTCGAAGAACGGATCGAGGGCGGGGTCGCCGATCGGCAGGCCGTTGATGTTGCTGCCGATCTCGATGCCGGGCATGCCCAGCGTGTGAACCACGTAGTCGAGTTCGCGGATCGCCAGGTCGAGGTCTTGCAGCGGCACGGCGCCCAGGCCCAGCAACCGTCCGCCGGACCGATCGGCCATGGCGGCGATCTGGTCGTTGAGGTAACGCAGGAGCTGCTGCGCATCGGCGGCTTGCATCCAGTACGACAGCAGCTCGGGCATGGGCGAGATCACCTGGATCGCCAGGCCCATGCCGGGCAGGTCCTCCAGCCGGCGGCCGACGTCCCAGCAGCGGTCGGACACGGTGCGGTACACCTTGCCCGCGATCATCACATGCCGGTGGCAGGCGTGTGCGGGCGCCATCGACGGCCAGTCGCTCGGCAGCCGGGAGCCGATGTAGTGCGGGAAGTGTTCGGGGATCACGTGGGCATGCACATCGATGCCGCCGCTGGCCCCGACGCCGCAGCACGGCGCGCTTGCGGAGGGATGATTCATGGTGAGTGCCGTCCGGTCGATGGAAGGGCGGGATCAGGCTTCTTCGGCAACGACGGTGTTGCGCAGGATGCCCAGGCGGTCGATCTCGACCTCGACCACATCGCCGGGCTTCATCCACAGCGGCGGATTGCGTTTGGCACCGACGCCGCCGGGCGTGCCGCTGACGATCACATCGCCGGCTTCGAGCCGGGTGAAGGTCGAGCAGTATTCGATCTGCCGTGCGAGGTCGAAGATCATCTGGCTGATGGTGGCTTCCTGCACCACGCTGCCGTTGAGGCGGGTCTGCAGCCGCAGGTCGTCCAGCGGGCCGAGTTCGTCGCGCGTCATCAGCCAGGGGCCGAAGGCGCCGGTGCCGACGAAGTTCTTGCCCGGTGTGAACTGGTGCGTGTGGCGCTGGAAATCCCGCACGCTGCCGTCGTTGTAGCAGGCAAAGCCGGCGATGTGGTCGAAGGCGTTTTCTCGGGCGATGTAGCGGCCGGGCCGCCCGATGACGACGGCCAGCTCGCCTTCGTAATCCAGCTCGACGGAGACCTTGGGCCGGACGATGGGCGCCAGGTGGCCGACCTGGCTGTTGGCGTAGCGCGCAAAGATGGTGGGGTGCTCGACCTCGGAGCGGCCCGTTTCCTTGCGATGCGTCTCGTAGTTCAGGCCGATGCAGAGGATCTTGTCTGGATTCGGGATCACGGGCAGCCATTCGACTTCGGCCAGCGGGACGGCCGGGGCCTGTGCGGCGGCTTCCTGCACGCCGGCGAATCCTGCGGCAACCGCGGCCTTGAGATCGGCGTAGCGCTGGCTCAGGGCCGCACCGGTGTCGATGAACCGGTCGTCCTGGACGACGCCCCAGGTGACACGGCCGTGGAGGAGGACGGTAGAGAGTTTCATGTGATGACTCCGTTGGAAAGGGTGTTCAAGGGGCCGGCGCTCAGGCCAGTTCGGTTTGCAGTGCGATCGACTGGCGGGACAAATCGGCCATGTCCACGGCCACGCCATACACGTAGTGGTCGGGGCGCACCCATGCCGCACAGGCCGAATGGCGGTCGAACCATGCCGCCACCACGCCGTCGGTTTCATGCACGGTCAGGACATCGGAATCGGCATCGGTGTCGGCATTCACGTCCGAAGCGGCACGCGCATCGCCCGACCCGTCGTCGAACCCATGCGCTGCGACGACCGAGATCAACCGCAGACCGGGAACCGCCGCCGCCAGGCCGGCCACTTCGGCGTGCGGCACGCGGCGGCCGTCGACGACCAGGCGCCAGCCGGTGCCTGCGATCTGGTCCATCAGGCGGCGGCCGTGTCCATCGCGCACGGCAGGCTGCGGAAACAGCATGCCCTTGGCCGGGCTGTCGGCAGCCAGCAAGCCGGCTTCCAGCGGCGGCACGATGTCCTGCCGGGTCACGGTCAGCGGCTGCCCGTTGCCGGCGGCCAGAATGCTGGCGTCGCGCTCGTGGGCCGCCTGGGGATCGCGCTCGCAGATCGTCTGCCCGATGGCCTTGATCTTGCCGGTCAGCGTGCGGACATGGCGTTTGCGTTCGACGGTGTAGGAGTCGAGCAGCCGCGGCGAGGACTGGCCGCGCATGACCCGGTCGAGCTTCCACAGCAGGTTGGCGACATCGCGCAGGCCCTGGCACATGCCTTGCCCGATGAACGGCGGCTGCTGGTGTGCGGCGTCGCCCGCGATGAACACACGGCCACGCCGCCAGTCGTCGGCCACCAGCGCGTGGAAGCGGTAGGCCGCGGCCCGCCACAGTTCGCCGTCTTCGGGCGTGAGCCATTTCGACAGCAGCGGCCAGACGGCATCCGGCTGTGCCATCTGCAGCGGGTCTTCGCCGGGCAGCAGCATGATCTCCCAGCGCCGGTGGTTGCCCGGGCCGACGATGTAGCTCGCAGGCCGTGCCGGATCGCAGAACTGAGCGGAATTCTGCGGCAGGCCCGCCAGTGCATGGGGTTCGACCTTGACGTCGACCACCAGCCACGGTTCGTCGAAGACCAGGTCTTCCAGCGCGATGCCGGCCAGCCGGCGGACCGTGCTCGAGGCCCCGTCGCAGCCGATCACGTAACGGGCCCGCACGTTGGAGGTCTGGCCTTCGCTGTCCCTGAGGGTGGCCAGGACGTCTTCGCCGTTGTCGACGAGGTCGATCAGTTCGGTGGACAGCGCCACCGATACCGAGTCGAACGACTGGGCATGGCGGCGCAGGGCAGCTTCCACCGGCGGCTGCGTGAACACCATGCTCGGGGTATAGCCCATCGGGTACGGCGGCTGGACCATGTCGATGCGCCGGATCAGCTGTCCCCGGGCTCCGAAGTGCTCGGACACGGTGAAAGGCGTGACATAGGGCTGGACATCGGCGGCGATGCCCATGTTGTCGAAGAGCCGCATGATCTCGTGGTCGAGCGCGATCGCCCGGGGCCGGTCGTAGATGTCGGCGAGCCGGTCGATGACCCGGGTGCGGTAGCCGAGTTGGCCCAGAAGGCCGGCGGCCACCGCGCCGCTGGGGCCGAAGCCGACCACCAGCACATCGTAGCGTGTGTGTTGTTCCATGTTGACATCCATTTGCCGCTGTGCGGCCGATACACCTGCCGCCTGTCAGCCGGCAAAACCGATGGCCAGCTGGGCCTTCTTGCAGACCTCGCTCTTGGGCGGCGCAATGCCCCAGTGGTCGGTGCGCCCGGGCGGCCAGGTCCATTCGTCGGGGCCTCTGAAGCGGTAGCTGTCGTCGACCTGCAAGACCTCGGCGGTGTATTCGACGACCACGCCATGGGGGTCCACGAAATAGGCAAAGACGTTGTCGCCGGGACCATGCCGCCCGACGCCCCAGCCGATGGGGCAGCCGCCGTCGACGACGCGGCCCGAACCCCGCATCACGGACTCGAGGTCGGGCATCAGAAACGCGATGTGGTTGAGTCCGTCGACCGGTGCTTCGGCGAGCACGACGGCATGGTGGTCGTCGTTGCAGCGCAGGAAAGCCATCATCCGCGAGCGGTCGGTGATCTGGAAACCCAGGACGTCCCGGTAGAAGGCCGCCAGGCCGTCGGGGTCGGGTGTGTTGATGTTCACGTGGGCGAGCCGCTGGACCTGGTTGGGCACGGCCGCCGATGTCTTGCGGCGGTCGCCGTGCACGAATTCGAGGGTGCTGCCCCGGGGTTCGCGGATCACGCAGCGCAGGCCGCCGGATGGCGCATCGGCCGGGCCGATGTCGCGCACGACCGTGCAGCCACGGTCGATGCAGCGGGCGAGCAGGGTGGCGAGGTGGTCTTCGGAGGCCGCTCGGAACGTGGCCTTGCGCAGCTCGGACCGGTCGCCGGCCTTGAGCTCCAGCACGTGGAAATCGTCGCCGGTGGCGCCGAGGAACACCTTGCCGGCCTGCTCGGCGACCACTTGCAAGCCCCATATGCGGGTGTAGAAGTCGACGGAGCCGGGCAGATCGGGAGTCGACAGTTCCACGCTGCGCAGCGCGGTTATCGGAAAGCCATGCATACAACGCCTTTTCGGTCTGGTTTGTCTCTGGCGCAATCCTAGGGGGGCGTGTATATCCTGTATACGGCTTTTGATCGATCTGTAAAATCGGTTTCATGGATATCAGAAAAGTCGATCTCAACCTGCTGGTGCTCTTCGACGAGATGTCGCGGCTGCAGAGCGTGAACCGCGCGGCCGAGGCCATGGGCTTGAGCCAGTCGGCAACCAGCGGCGCTCTGGCCAGGCTGCGCGAGATGCTGGGCGACCCGCTGTTCGTTCGCACCGGATCGGGCATGCTGCCGACCCCCAAGGCCCAGCGGCTGGCGCCGACGGTGCGCAGGCTGGTCGAGACCATCCAGACCGAGGTGCTGCACGCGCCCGTCTTCGATCCGGCGACGGCCAGGCGCCAGTTCACGGTGCTGACGCCCGACATCGGCGAGGTGGCGTTCCTGCCGGCGGTGCTGAGACGGCTGCAGAGCGAGGCCCCGGGCATTCGGCTGCGGGCGATGTCCAAGTCGCGCGACGAAGCGGCCCAGGCACTCGAGCGCGGAGAGGCCGATCTGGCCATCGGCTTCTTTCCGGATCTGCAGCGTGCGGGCTACTTCCAGCAGGCGCTGTTCGTGAGTTCATACACCTGCATCACGCACGCAGACACCGAGCTGGCCAGTCCGCGCCTGAGCCTCAAGCAATACCTTGCGGCACGGCATGTGGTGGTGCGGCCGGACGGCCGCGAGCATCTGCTCGACCAGCATCTCGAGAACAAGGGCTGGCAGCGGCAGGTCACGCTCGAGCTGTCGCATTTCCTCAGCCTGCTCGAGCTCCTGCCCGACAGCGGGCTGATCGCGACGGTGCCCGACGACATCGCCACGGTGCTGGGGCATCACATCCGGCTGCGCGAACTGACGTTGCCGTTTCGGCCGCCCGAACTCAGGATCCAGCAGTACTGGCACGGCCGCATGCACACCGATCCCGCCAACCGGTGGCTGCGGGGCCTGATCTACGCGGTCAACCGGCGAGACAAGGGCGGCAAGATGCGTTGACGCCTCAGTCTGCGCTGTGGATGCCCTGCTCGGCCAGCACGCGGTATTCAGACGGCGTGCGGCCGACGCCGCGCCGGAAGACCCGGCTGAAGTACGCCGAATCCGCGTAGCCCAGTTGCTCGGCGATCTCGGAGACGGAGAGCGGTGTGTAGGCCAGCAGCCGCCGGGCCTGCAGCAGCAGCCGGTCGTTGAGCACCGTGAGTGCGCCCAGGCCCCAGGCCTTGCGGCAGGCTCTGCTGAGATGGTCCTGCCCGACGCCGAGCAAGGCGGCATAGTCGCTCAGCGGCCAGTGCTTGCCGTAGTGCAGTTCGACCAGGGCCTTGAAGCGGCGGGCCAAGGCGTCGCGCGTGTCGTAGCGTTTCTCGCCGACGGCCTGCGCACCGTACAGGCGGCCGGCCTGCACGGCCATGAGGGTGGTCAGAGCGCACAAAGTCTGCACACGCCCCGGGTGCGCGCTCTCGAACTCCTCGGCGATCTGCTCGAAGCCGATGCGCCATCGTTCGGCCTGCACGGCGCAGGGGTGCAGCATGAACGAGCCGTTCAGCCATTGCTCCAGCACCGGGGTCTGCGCCAGCCATCGCGCCAGCGTCGCCGAGGGGAGGGTCAACTGGTGTCCCACGGCATCGTGCGAGTACTGGAAGCCGTGCATGGAGCCCGGCGCCATCAGAAAGAACACGGGCGCGCAGCCGCTGACCTGCCGGTCGTCGATGCGCCCCTGGACCGATCCTTCCGTGAGGTACTGCAACTGGTGCAGGCCCTCGTGGCAGTGCATCGGGATGGTCCAGTTCATGGCGGCGAAGCGGGTCGCGACCGGTTCGTAGTGGACGCAGTCGTCCGGCTGGTCGTGACGGACCTCGCGGAACGGGACGGGGCGGATGGCCTGGGTTTCCAAGGTCATGGACATGCAGCAGAAGATGTCGGAAAAGTACCGGCAACAGGGTGCTTTGTCTATGGGCTTTTTCCTGAGGGGGCGGCACAGTCGAGTCACATGCACGGCATGCCGCGACGACAAGAACAGGAGACAAAGACACCATGCATCGGAGATCGCTACTCGAAAGAAGTCTGGCACTGGGGCTGCTCGCCCCCGCTCTGCCGGCCCACTCGCAAGCTCAGAAAACGGCTTTCATCGTGTCCGGCTTTCCGGCGGGCGGCATGGGCGATCACGTCGCCCGGCCCCTGGCCGAGAAGCTGCGCGGCGTGTATGCCCAGAACGTCGTCGTCGACAGCAAGGTCGGCGCGGGCGGCCGGATCGCCGTGGATTATGTCAAGAGGGCGGCGCCGGACGGGTCGACCATCCTGCAGATTCCCAGTTCGCCGATGACGCTGTACCCGCATACCTATCGCAAGCTGGGTTACGAACCGCTGGCCGATTTTGTACCGGTCGCCAGCACGGTCTCGTATGCATTCGTGCTCACGGCCGGCCCCGGGGTGCCCGACGACGTGAGGACGCTGGCGCAGTATGTGCAGTGGGTGCAGGCCCATCCCCGGCTGGCCAGCTACGGCGTTCCCGCGGCCGGCTCGGCCCTGCATTTCGTCGGCATGATGCTGGGCGCACGTTTGGGCGGCAGCTACACGGCGGTCCCCTACAAAGGCGGTGCACCCTTGCTCAACGACGTGCTCGGCGGGCAGATCCCGGTCAGCATCAGCGTGCTGGGCGAAGTCATGCCCTATATCCGCAGCGGACGGCTCAGGGGACTGGCCGTCTCCAGCCCCGTGCGTTCGCGTTTCCTGCCCGAGATCCCGACCTTCGTGGAGCAGGGCTACGACGACATCGCGGTCGAGGAGTGGCTGGGCTGGTTCGTTCCGGCCAAGACGCCGGCAGACACCGTCACCCGTCTCAACGAGCGGGTCGGGCAGGGTCTGCAGGATCCCCAACTGATCGATGCGCTCGCGGCCAGCGGATTGCAGCCGCTGCACCAGACGCCGGCCGAGTTCGCGCAGCGGGTCCGCACCGACTTCGATCGCTGGGGGCCCATCGTCAAGGCATCCGGCTTCACGGCAGAGGACTGACATGCACCCAGAATTGACCGGTGCACAGGCACTGACCCGCGTGTTGCTGGGCGAAAGCGTCCGGCATGTCTACGGCATCGTCGGGGGCAAGCTCAGCCCTCTGCTGCATGCCGTTTCCCAAGAGCCGGCGCTGCGTTATATCGGCACCCGGCACGAGGCGGCCGGCCCCATGATGGCTGCGGCGACCTATGCCGCCACGGGCCGGCTGGCGGTCGCCCTGGCAGAAATGGGCCCCGGCGGTCTCAACCTAATCTCGGGTCTGGGGGTGGCCTTCAACAACAACCTGCCGTTGCTGGCGATCACCACCAACCAGCACCGCGCGGCCGCCTATCCCCACAACGGCATGTTCATGGATCTGGACACCGTCGCCGTCAGCCGCCCCATCACGAAATGGAACGCCGTCGTCCACGATGCCCGGCGCATCCCCGAGATCGCCCGCCGTGCCATTCGCGAAGCGTTGAGCGGCCGGCCCGGTCCGGTGCACCTGGATATTCCGCAGGATGTGCTCGACCAGCGCTGCCGCTACAGCGAAAGCGAATTCGATCTGACCCCGGCGCGATACCGGTTCACCGGACGCATCCGGCCCGATGCCGACGGCGTGGCGCGAGCCGTGGACGTGCTGGCGGATGCACGCCGGCCGCTGATCGTCGCCGGCGGCGGCGTGATCGCCAGCGAGGCCGGCGAGCAGATCCGGCAGCTCGCGGCGCGCCTGCGGTGCCCGGTCGTTCCCACCCAGATGGCGCTGGGCGTGGTGTCGAGCGAGAGCCCCCATTTCATCGGCCACGGCGGCTTGATCGCGGGCCCGCCGATACGCGAGGCTTTTGCCGAGGCCGATGTGATCTTGAGCGTGGGCTGCCGCTGGTCGTCCTGGATGTGGGATGAGCACGGACCGCTCGCACGCCGCACGCACCGCACGATCGCCATCAACCTCGATGCCTCGGCTCTCGGGCATCCGGCGGTCCACGAGGTGGCCCTGCAGGCGGACGCCCGCGCAGCGCTCGGCGACCTGCTGTCGGTGGGCGGTGAGCGGCTGTCGCAAGGGCGCGACCCTGCGTGGTTGGAGCGCATGCGGGAGGCCCGTCGCGCGCACGAAAAGACGCTGGCCGATCTGGCCGCCGACGACGCCCCGGCCATGCATCCGGCGGCCCTGGCGCGCGAGATCGCCGCGGCGTTTCCCCGCGATGCGCTGGCCGTGTACGACGGCGGCCACACCTCGTTCTGGAGCAACGACTTGACGCCTGTCCACGACGTGCGCACGCGTTTTCACGAGCCGGGCATGAGCCACCTGGGTTTTGGCCTGCCCTACGCGATGGCGCTCAAGGCCAGTCACCCCGACAGGCCGGTGCTTCACATCACGGGGGATGGCTCGTTCGGTTTCTCGATGAACGAGCTCGACACGGCCCGCCGCTACGGCCTGGCGGTGGTGACGATCATCCACAACAACGAGTCGTGGGGCATCATCCGGGCCGGCCAGAAGAGCAGCCGGGGCTTCGAGTTCGGCACCTCGCTGTCGGGCACGGACTACGCGGCCATCGCACGCGGTTTCGGCTGCCATGGCGAGACCGTGACGACCCCGGCCGAGGTCGCCCCCGCCATGGCCCGTGCACTGGCCAGCGGCAGGCCTGCCGTGCTGGATTGCCGGACCGCCTTTGTGCCCCATCCCTGCATGCCGCTGTTCGGCAGCATGAACCGCTACAGCTTCGAAAGCCTCGTTCCCGGAGGCTGACCGACCCCGTCCGCAGGCCCCCGCCTCGACATCCCTGCAACGCCGATACACGGCACGACTGCTGCCCAACCCCCATGACCTCACTCACTCTCGATCAAGCCCAGACCCTGCTTCGCGCGGCCCTCGCCCGGGCGCGTGAATCCGGATTCAAGCCCATGGGCATCGCCGTGCTCGATGCCGCCGGCAACCTCAAGGCCTATGCGCACGAAGACGGCGCCAGCATGTTCCGTTTCGACATCGCCCGGGCCAAGGCCTGGGGCGCGGCCGGCATGGGGGTCTCCAGCCGCATCCTGGCCGAGCGGGCGAAGGACAATCCGAATTTCTTTGTCTCGCTCTCCGCCACGGCCGCCGGGAAATTCCTGCCCCAGACCGGCGCCGTGGTGATCAAGTCGGCCGACGGCACGGTCATCGGCGCCATGGGGGCCAGCGGGGGCACCGGCGACGAGGACGAACTGATCTGCATCGCGGGTGTCGAGGCCGCAGGCCTGCTGCACGGCTAGGCGCCGAGCCCCGGGGCTCAATCCGCCTGGATGCCCGCGTCCTTGATCACCTGGGTCCACTTCGAGATCTCGGCGCGGTTGAAGGCGTCGAACTGTGCCGCCGAGCCGGTCTCGACGATGGCGCCCCGGGTGGCCAGCTTGTCCTGCACATCCGGGCGGGCCAGCGTTTTCTGCAGCTCGGCGTTGAGGCCCTGAGCTTGCCGGCCTGGATATGGGCCAGCACTTCCAACGGGTTGATGGACATGAAGGAGATGCGGCCGCCGAGCAGATCGGTGATGGCCGGGCTGCCACCCTTGTAGGCCACGGGCACGACGATGACCAGCGGCGCGTAGCCGATCTTGCCGATGGCCGTGAAGTCGGCGCCGGGATCGAAGCCCAGATTCTTGAACAGGGCGCCGTTGCTGGCCAGGGTGGGCGAGGCCGTCAGCAGGGTATAGCCGTCGGCCGGCGCCCGCGCCACGGCCGACATGCCGATGTTGGTGGATGCCCCGGGCTTGTTGTCGACGATGACGGACTGGCCGAGTGCCGTGGCCAGCTCCTGCGTGACGATGCGGGTCACGATGTCGACCCCGCCGCCCGGCGCATAGGGCACGACCACGGTGATGGGTTTCGACGGATAGGCCTGCGCCAGCGTCGGTGGCAGGCTGATGGAGCACGTGCGCCAGATTTCGAAAGACAAGACCGATCTTTTCTGAGGCCAGGCCGCTCACTGCTGCGCTTCCAGCGATTCGATCAGCAGCTCCATCGCCGGATTGGCGGAGGATGACGGTTCAGCTTGCGCCCATCTCCGGATCGCTCCAACCGTCCGTTCCGGTTTCGAGGCGGCCGGCAAACCGGCGTTCGAAACCGTTGTCCATCGTGACCGTGAAGTCATACCAGCTGTGCGAAGCGGCCAGCGACCAGCGTGGCTCCACTTGCATGCCGGGATCGACGCGGTAAGTCCAGGGACCGTCCTGGCGGTAGGCATTGGCGGTCACCGTCAATTCGGCCACATCGTCGCCCATGTTCATGAGCGTCAAGTAGACGGCGTTGCCGGCCGTGTCGTAGCACACGCGGATTTCAGGATTGGCACCTTGTCCGAGCCCGTTCAGGTTGCCCTTGAAGTGTCGATGGTAGCCATTGGGGCCCAGAACCCAGAGGCTGTAGTTGCCGGAGGCCGTCGATTCGACTTTCCAGCGGTCCGACACCATCTTCTCTGCTTCGACGGTGTAGCGCTTGGGATAGCGTGACAGATTCAGCTCGTCGTAGACATGGAACACGGCACCCTGCGAGCCGGTGTTGCTGAACGTCAGCCAGACCTCTTGGGTTGCGAGATCGACATTGGCACTGGTGTGCAACTGGTAGGGCAACGCGCGGGAGCGGCGAACGAGCAATTCTTGCGTCGGCAAGGGTTGCGAGCCGAAAGCCGGGACGGGTACGCTGCCCGATGCGACCTGCTGCGCATGCAAGGCATCGGCCTGTTCCTTGGTGGGCGCGGTGACCAGCGCGGGCTTGTTGGCGTTGGGATTGCGAAAGTCGAAGCACGACAGCATGTCGCCGAACACCGTCCTCCGCCAGGGGCTGATGTTGGGCTCCAGCACGCCGAAGCGCTGTTCCAGAAAACGCAGCGTCGAGGTGTGATCGAACGCTTGGGAGTTCACCCATCCGCCCACGCTCCAAGGCGAAATCACCAGGGTCGGCAGTCTGGGACCGGCACCGAACGGACGGCCATCCGGTGCGATCTTGTTGGACGATCCGGGAGGGGCCTGCATCGTGTAGAACTCCCTCTCGATGTCCACGGTCGACTTGCCCTCGTACGTCCCGTCGTCGTTGCGCCAGGGCGGTGCGGGCGGCGGCATGTGGTCGAAGAAGCAGTCGTTCTCGTCGTAGTTGACGATGAGCACGGTCTTGCTCCAGATCTCGGGCTTGGCTGTCAGGATATCGAGCAGGGTCTGCAGATACCAGGCGCCCTGACTCGGCACCGACATGCTGGGGTGCTCGCTGTAGGCCCCGGGCGCGACGATCCAGCTGACCTGCGGCAGTGTGCCCAGTGCGATGTCGTCCGCAATGGCCTGGAGGAATCCGCCGTCGGGCATGGTGTTGCCATAGCCCTTGTACAGCGGGGAGTACGACTCCAGGGTCGCCGAGTAGGCCGTGTTGGGAGAACCCATCGACTGCAGGCGTTCGTTGGTTTCGCGGTAGGCCGCAAATGCAACGAGCTGGTTGTTGTTGCTGTTGTTGCCGGGCTTGTTGTAGACCTTCCAGCTCACACCGGCCTGCTGCAGGCGTTCGGGATAGGTCTTCCAGGTCAGACCCTCCGCAGAAGGCCCCAGGCCGCCCCAGTTGGCGTTGGTGACACAGGCGTAGTCGCCGACGTTGGCCCCGTTGGATCCGCTCCACAGGAACATGCGGTTGGTGAAGGTGCCTGTATTGATCGACGTGTGGTATGCATCGCATACGGTGAAGGCATTGGCCAGTGCCCAATGGAAGGCCAGATCGGACTGCTGGAGATAGCCCATGGCGACGTTGGTGTTTTTGGCCCGCGGCCAGGCGGACATCCGTCCGCCATCCCAGGCGGCCTGCTGATCCCGCCAGTCGTGGGCGCCGCCGACCCTCAGGCCGTTGCCCTTGGTGGCATCCAGGTAATAGGGCTGTACCGGGCCGGAACTGCCCTGCTGAACCCAGACGGGGTTGCCCGATGCCATCGGGATGGTGAAGCGGTCGCTGAAACCACGCACGCCGGGCAGGGTGGCGTAGTAATGGTCGAACGACCGGTTTTCCTGCATCAGGATGATGACGTGCTCGACGTCATGGATGGTGCCGGTCGCGTTGTGGGCTGGAATGGCCAGCGCTCGTTGGATGGCGGGCGGGAAGGGGCTGAGCGCGGCGCTCGCGGCGGCTGCCCGAAGGAAGTTTCGACGGTTGACTTGTGTCATGGCTGTGTCTTTTCAAGGCGTGGGCTGCCGGCGCTTCAAGGTGCGCAGTCCAGTTGCGTATTGAGGAGCGGCGGCTGCACCGTCTCGCCGGTGGGCGCGGTATCGCAACCCTTGGCCGGCTGCACGGCGATGGGCGCCTGAACGTCGGACGCGCCGTCTGCGGCGGTCGTGGGCCGAGGGGAAGCGACCGGACTGGCCGGCTCGTCTCCGCCACCGCAGGCCGTGACGAGCACACCCGCCAGGATGGCGACTGCAAGCGTGCGGCCCAGGGTCATGGCCGTGTGAAGGGCGACGCGGTTTCGCGAGGGGGTCTCTGTCATGTTGGGTCTCACTGGAGGGGCAAGGTCGACAGCGGCTTGTTCGACAGGAAGATGGATTGCAGCTCGTCGTCGGTCAGCACGCGGTTCCACATCGCCAGGTCGCCGAAGATCTGTTGGTAAGTCGGGGCAGTTGCGCACTTGCCGGCGAAGTAGGGCGGTGTCACGGAGCCATTGCACTTGTTCATCAGGTAGGCCCCCGAGCCGTCGTCCCCGATGCCCCACTGCGGGAAGGCGGACAGTTTCGACAAGTCCACGCTGCCAGTCGACTTGTTGCTCACGACCTTGGAGGAGGTGCGGGTCACCGGATCGTGGACATAGGCATTCATCGTCCGGCCGACGCCATCCACCGAGAACGCCAGGTAGACCCAGCGGTCGACGGTGATCTGCGTATAGGGGCCGGTCGGTCCGTCGGCTCGCACACCGCCGCCCGATCCGATGTTGAACGCGATGCCGCACTGGTTGCCGGAACTCGAGAACATGCCGATGGCCACACCGGCGTTGCCGCCGCTGACGTAGTTCTTGTTGGCAAGGATCGTCACATTGCTCTTGCTCACGCAGGTCGGGGCCTTGAACCAGAATCCGATGGTGAACTGCGGCGTATTGCCCTTCGAGATGTCGAAGCCCGTTTTGGGCGTCAGTTTGTAGGCTTCCAATCCTTCGGGGGTCACGTAGTCGGTGTCGATGAGCAGGCCGTGCGTGCCGGTGAAAGGCCCTGGAACGACCAGTCCGGCCTGGGCCGGCAACTGCGCGGAGAACGGTGCCATCTCGCTGTTGCCCTTGGCGTCGACAGGCGGCAAGCTGGCGCCGAACGGGTAGTAGGTGACCAGGCCGTTGGCGAGCGTGGGGGCCAGCGGAACGGGTGGCAGATAGGTCAGCGGCGGACTGAGGGTCGAACGCGATGCGGCGCCTGCCGCGGTCTTGGCCGTGATCGTGTAGTTGAACGCGTATGTGCCCTTGCCCGGCAGCGTGGCCGCGACGCTTTCGTCGGTATACGCGGTGCTTTCGGCGGGCAGGTCGCTGGCAATCGGCGTGCCATCCCGCAGGATGGAGACCGAGGCCCCTTGGGGAGCCGCCCAGCTCAGCTCGACCCGCGCTTCGGACGACTGGTTGTCGGCCACCGACGCGGTCAGCTGGGTCACGGCCGGTGCGCCGATGAGAGCGGCACCGTCGAGCGCATGATTTTCCGCAGGCGGCAGGCTGTTCAGATGGGCCAGCAGCGTGGGCGCGATATCGGCAATGCCGGTGTGCGTGTACAGCGTGGCCAGCTCGTCGGGCCGTTCTGCCCCGACCCCCAGCGTGCCGGTGTTCGGTGCTTCGTTGAGCGCGACGAATGTGGTCGACTCGGGAATCAGGGGCAGTCCGTCGTCCTGGCTGTTGTCGCTGAGTCCATGGTTGCCGGTGACCACCACGAGCCAGCGATCCGAATCGCGCCGCGCCGCCGCCTCCAGCAGTTGACCCACGGCACGATCGAGCGATACCAGCGTGGCTGCATATTCCGGCGATGCGATGCCATGGTTCAACGCTGCATCGCTGGCCGCGTGATATTGCGCCAGGACGCTGGCGTACGTCCCTGCGCCGATCATCTGCTCGGCTTGACCGGTCACACACGCGGTTGCGGTCGCGCTGCTGCCGCAGTCATACAGGGTATCCAGCGCCCCGGTTTCATGCAGAGGGGACAGCATCTTCGCCAGGCCCGTCGAGGCGACGACGGCACCGGTGCTGCCGATGCGGTCGTCGATGCGGGCGAACACGGTCTGCCCTGAAATGACCTGCTGCGGGGCGGCCGACAGCACGCGGTGCCGATGAGCCCACTGCCCCGTCAGCAGTGTCGCCCAGCCCGGCGCATCGAGTGTGGGCTGCTGGCTGGGCGATCCGGCGACGCCGCCGCTGTAGGCCATCTGCAGATGAAGTCGGGCCAGGTTGGGCAGTTGCCCTTGCGCGATGCCGCGCTGTACGGCGTCGTAAGTCGCAGCGTCGAGGTCGATCAGCAGGGTTCGATTGACGGTCGGTCCGGCCGGAACTTCCGTCGTCGGGGGCTGGACCGGCGGCTCTGCTTCGTCGCCTGCACCTCCGCTACCGCCGCCGCAAGCGGCGAGCACCAGCGCCAAGGCGGCACCGGTGGAGCCCCAGCTTCGCCGCCGGAGCGATCGCGGAAACCGCACCGGGCCAACCGGTTCTTGGCCGTTGAAAACGATGAACGACGCTGGGGCGTTCAGGGAGGAATCGACAGATACTCTGGACATAACAACTCATCGTGCTTCGACCTCACGTCCGGGACGTGGTCGTTTCTTGGGAGGCTCGTCAAGCGGGGTTCATGCTTGCGAGGGCGGGATCGAAAGAAAACGGTGTTCAGGGCCAAGGCCGTCGTCTGCCGGCTTGCCCGAGGGCGTTTATCGGGCGGGCGTATCGGGGGTGGCCCCGTTGCGCATGTGGCGGGCCAGCTCGCGCAGCACACCCGGCAGCTCGGCCACGCTGCGGATGACGGCGTGCGCGCCGGCGGCCTTGAGCTTGTGTTCGGCCTGGGCCATGCGGCGGTCCACTTCGTCCACGGGGGCATCGGCGAGCTCCTGCAGCGAGTAGCCCACCTCGTTGCCGGACAGGCTCAAGCCGATGCTCCACATGCCTGCCCTGCGGCCTTCCTCGATGCCGGGAACCGTATCGTCCACCTTGACGCAGGACCTGACGTCGCCGATCGCGAGGGCCAGAACATTGGCCAGCGCCATGTAGGGGCCAGGTCGGCCCCCGGCTTCGAGCTCGTCGCCGGCCACGACATGGTCGGGCGCAATGCCGGCCTCGGCGGCCTGGGGCAGGAGCCGATCCAGCACCACGCGCGGATAGCCGGAGCACGATCCGATCTTGATCCCTTGCGACCGAAGCCACTGCAAGGTCTCGGCGGCGCCGACGATGGGTTCGGAGTATTCACCCACCTTGGCGATCTGCATCGGCATGAAGCGTTCGTAGACGGCATCGATGTCTGCAGAGGTGGGTTCCCGATTGAAACGGTCCTGCCACTGGGCACGGATGACCGGCTCCTCGAGCAACTGGTGGATGTGCTGCCATTTGGAAAGACCCATCGGACCCCGGGCCTGCGCGAGCGTGACCTCGATGCCGAACGCTTGGAAAGCCTCGACGAAGATCTGAGTGGGCGCCAGCGAACCGAAGTCGACCAGCGTGCCCGCCCAGTCAAAGATGACGGCTTGCAGCGGCGACAGATCGCCGCACGAAACGGCGGAGCCGGACAGAGAGACTGCGGGAGAGGACTGAGTGTGAGTCTGGGACATGATCGCGGGTCGGTTGAAGAGAGGGGGGAAGGCAGTGCAGGGGCAGGAGGCAGGCGCTGCTCATGCGTGAACCCCTGCGCGTATGAAGTTGCGGCCGCGCGGTCCCTGTGCAGCGTGGCGCATCATCTGGTCCCACTGATCGGCTCCCACGCCGTAATGGGCAGGGTCCGTCTCCACCCCCAGTTCATGGAGGAAGGTCTGCAGACGGGCGACGGCGACGTCACGCGAAGCGGTCTCGAAAATCGACAGCAGAGCCTCGTCGGCGGCGGCGTCGGCGCCCAAGGCCAGCTCCAGCACGCGGGGCAGGCTGAACGAGCAGGCGATGCCGTGCACCACGCCGTGCTGCAGGGTGATCTCGTAAGACAGAGAATGTGCAAGCGCGGTCTTGGTGTTGGAAAACGCCAGTCCGGCCAGCACTGCCGCTTCGGCCATTTCGGCGCGCAGGGCGAGGTTGGCGGTGTCGCGCATGAGTGCAGGCAACACGTTCATGATGCGGCGGGCAGCGGTCACGGCCAGACCGGTCGAGACCGGATTGCGGTTCACGTTCCAGATCGACTCCAGCGCGTGCGACAGTGCATCGAGTCCGCTGGCCAGCGTGGTTCCGCCGGGCAGGCTGAGCATCAGCTCGGCGTCGAGCACCGCTGCTTCCGGCCAGGTCCAGGGTTGGTGAAGGGAGTGCTTGCGGCCGGCCCGCCGATCCCAGATCGTGGCCCAGGGCGTCACTTCGCTGCCGGTGCCGGCCGTCGTCGGCACGGCGATCAGGGCTCTGTGCGCGCCGGCGGGCAGGA
The DNA here is from genome assembly GCF_003752175.1 of Comamonas sp. BIGb0124. Taxonomy (GTDB): domain Bacteria; phylum Pseudomonadota; class Gammaproteobacteria; order Burkholderiales; family Burkholderiaceae_C; genus Comamonas_F. The sequence continues at coordinate 117,627 of NZ_RJVF01000009.1, forward strand.
TTTCTCCGGCCTGGAGCGAGGCCAGCAGTTCGTCGAATCGACCGGTCGGTGTCCTGCACATCAAGGCCTTGGCCGTGTCGATGACGCTGCCGCCGCCCAGCGCGACGATGCAGGGTACGTCGGCCTGCTCGCGCTGGACGCTGTCGTAGAGCGGACCCAACCAGTCCACATCGGGGTTGGGCTGGACGTCCTGGATCACGCGCACGAGTTGCGCGCCCAGCATCGCACGCACCCGGTCGAGCAGCCCGATCTCCTGCGCCTCGGCGAATGTCACGAGGATGCAGGTGCGCCCGGCGAGGATTGCGGGCAGTTGCTGGATTCCGCCAGGCTTGGCAAAAATCTTGACGGGGTTGTGAAAGATCCACTCCATGGGATGCCTTGTCGTCGAAAGTGAAAGAGGGTCGGGGGGCGCCCACGGCTCCGCTGCCCGAGTCCGGTGTCGTCAGGAAAGGGCCTGGCCTGGAGGCCGGCTCGGGTTGCGGTTCGGGGAGGTGCCGAGTGGCAGGTGGCGGCGAGGTCAGGGGGCCCCGCCGACCGGCAGAGTCAGTGCCGGCTACCGCGCTGGATGCGCTGTCGCAGAAGGTTGGAGAGCATGTCGGCCAGGATGACCATCGCCGTGATCAGAATGATGCAAGTCGCGGTTTCCTGATAACGGAAGAGTTTCAGGCTGCTCACCAGTTCGAACCCCAGACCGCCGGCGCCCACCATGCCGAGGACCGTGGCCGAGCGAAGGTTGACTTCGAAGCGGTACAGAATGACCGCGATCCAGGCCGTGATGGCTTGCGGAACGACGCCGAACACGATGATCTGGAGCTGACTGGCGCCTGCGCTGCGCAGGGCTTCGAGCGGCCCGGCGTCGATCTCCTCGATGCTTTCGGCGAAGAACTTGCCCAGCATGCCCATGCCGTGCAGTGCCAAGGCGAGGACGCCTGGGAAAGGCCCCAATCCCACGGCAGAGACAAAAACCAGCGCAAGGATCAGTTCGTTGATGCTGCGTATCACGTTCAGGAATTGCCGGGTCGCGATGCGCAGCCCGTTCCATCCATGGAGGTTGCCGGCTGCAATGAACGAGAGCGGCAGTGCCAGAACGATGCTGAGCAACGTGCCCCAGACCGCAATCTGGATCGTCTCGATCGCGGGTTTCCAGAGACGGCTCAGGATGGTCCAGTCCGGGGGAAAGGAGCGCGAGAGAAAGTCGCCGATCTGAGGCAGGCCGTTGGCCAGTTCGCCCCAGCTCATCTGCGAGCCTTCCGCGCTCCATTGCAGCAGCCACCCCAATGCGAGAGCCAGCGCGGCATAGGCCAGCCATCCCGTCGGCCCTTCGGGGCGGGCAGCGGTCCATCGGTAGGCGTTCGTCGGTGTAGCGGTGTTCACGAGAGGCCTCCGATGATCGAGGTCTGCAGCCGGCCATCGGCCTTTGCGGACGGTTCGGGGTGAACCAGGGGGTGATAAATGGCTTGCAAGGCCGGCTCCGTCAGGCCCTCGACCGTGCCGTCGTAGACCATGCGGCCGTGTGCCAGACCGACGATGCGATCGCCGAACTCCCGGGCATAGTCGACCTGGTGCAAGTTGCAGACCACGGCAATGCCGAGCTCGCGCGTGGCATCGCGCAGGTATTGCAGCACCGTGCGTGCGGTCTTGGGGTCCAGGCTGGCCACAGGTTCATCGGCCAGGATGACTTTCGGCTGTTGCGCCAGGGCTCTTGCGATGCCCACACGCTGCATCTGCCCGCCCGAGAGCGCCTCGGTTCGCTCATCGACCTTGTGGGACAGGCCCACCCGATCCAGGCACTCGCGAGCCAGATCGAGATCGGCCTGGCGGAACAGTTGGAACACAGACGGGAGGGTCGGCAGGGCGCCCAGCCGTCCGGTCAGCACGTTTTTCAGCACGGACAGGCGGGGAACCAGGTTGTGATGCTGAAACACCATGGCCGCCTGGCGTGCCAGGTCTCGACGCGAGTGCCGTGCCATGAGGTCGATGCCCCCCACCTGCAGCGTGCCGCTGTCCGGCCGGGCCAGTCCGTTCATGCAGCGCAGCAGCGTCGACTTGCCGGCACCCGACAGGCCGAGCATCACGACGAACTCGCCAGGCTGCACATCGAGATCGATTCCGTGCAGGACCTGATTGCTGCCGAAGCTTTTGCGCAGTTGGCGCGTGTGGATCATTTCATCCGTCCGAGGTCGAGTTTCAACGATCTTGCGGTCTGCCGCACGACGTCGTAAGCCTGATCGTTGGTCGGGGCAAAGCCGTTGAGCACGCCTTGGTCGCCCCAGGGCAGATCCTTGATGTCTGCCAATGCGGCCGCCACCTTCTGTTTGGTCGCCGCATCGAGGCTCTTGCGCCAGACCATGGGCGACTCGGGAATGGGCTGCGAACGCCAGACCACCTGAAAGTCGTCGGCCTTCACCACGCCCTTGGCAATGGCCGAGGCGAGGATCCGATCGGCCACCGCCGCACCGTCGACCTTGCCATTGGCCACGGCCATGATGTTGGCGTCGTGCGAGCCCGAGAAAATGACACGCGAGAAGTACAGGTCGGGATCGTAGCCCTCGGCCAGCAGACCGGCCTTCGGAAACAGGTGGCCCGATGCAGAGCTGGGATCGACGAACGAGAAGGTCTTGCCCTTGAGCTTGGCCACGCTGTCGAGCCCGGAGTCCTTGCGCGTGATCAGCAGGCTCTGATACGAGCTGGTGCCGGTCTTCTTCGTCACGGCGACGGCGAAGGCTTCTGCGTTTGCCACCTCGCTGGCCAGGACATACGAGAACGGGCCCAGATACGCGATGTCGAGTTTGCCGGAGCGCAGCGCTTCGATGACGCCGTTGTAGTCGTTGGCGACGAAGGGCCGCACCTTCATGCCCGACTTCTCGGCCAACTGATCCATGATCTGCTGGCTGGCCCGAATCATGGCCTGGGCGTCTTCCGAAGGGATCAGGCCGACGCGCAGTTCGGCGGGCTGGGCGATGGCGGAGGAAAAAGCAGTGATCGAAAGCGCTGTTGCGCAGGTCACCTTGATCCAAGCGAGGCGAGTCATCTTCATGGGTTCTCCTGGTAGCGGTTGTGTTGGGGGATCGGTCAGCCGCAATAGTAGGGACGACATATTTCTTTCATATGAAAGTTTTAAATTCCTATGCGTACCAATCCATAGGAAGAACCTTTAGATGTCTCTCGCCCGGTATCGCGCCTTCGTCGCCGTTGCCCATCAGGGTTCCATGAGTGCCGCGGCCAGATCCTTGAATGTCAGCCAGCCGACGATTTCCGCGCAGATCAATGCCCTGGAAGCGACCAGCAAGGTGGAATTGTTTTATCGCCGGGGCTATCGGATGAGCCTGACCAAGGCGGGGGAACAGCTCTTCGCCATGGTGCAGCGCATGTTGACGATGGAGGCGGAGGCGGAGTTTTTTCTGAGAGATTCGGGGAAACTCAATCAAGGTGCGTTGCGCTTGAGCGCGGTCGGCCCTTTTCATGTCATCGAGATGGTTTCCGCCTACCGAAAGCAATACCCGAGCATGAAGTTGTCCATTCGCATGGGAAACTCGCAGCAGGTGTTGTCGGATATCGAGCGGTATACCACCGACATCGGGGTGCTGGCCGGGCTGCACAACAGCGACCATCTGGAGGCCGTTCTTTACGCCCATCACCCCATTATCCTGTTTGCGCATCGGGAGCATCCACTTTCCCGGTACGATCAAGTCCCGCTTGCCAGCCTGGCCGGAATGGAGTTGCTGCGCCGGGAAGAGGGCTCCACCACACAGGCCACGCTGGATGCGGCCCTGGCCGAAGCGAAGGTTCAGACAAAATGTGCGCTGGAGGTCGGCAGCCGGGAAATGTTGCGTGAAGCCGTGGCCCGAGGTCTGGGTATCGGCGCTGTTTCCGAAGCCGAATTCATACCGGATCCGAGATTCAAGTCCATCCGGATTACGGGCGAGCCCGCAGCCACGAAGACCTATATTTATTATTCCAGGGAGCGCCGGGACAGCCTGCTCATCCAGTCCTTTCTCACCGCAATCGAAAATAGAAATCACCCGTTGCGATAAGGTTGGGCGTGCCCGCGTGCGGCATCGTCTCGGGGTGACGGGGTTGCGATGGCGCTTTCGGGTTGGCCTGAAAAGGCATGGTCTCGGCAGACCATGGCGCTGCCGATCAAGAAATATTTACCTCGTTTTCAACGGACGGAAGGTGTGGATGGGCCTTAAGATTCAGCCTGTCCGCTCGGATCGAGCAGAGAACGAATGCCACCTGTTTGTCAGGGTTGCAGGAATGACGGCCTTTTCGATATGTTGCTGTGCAATAGGCCTTGATATTATTTGACTATTCTTCGCACTTGAGTTGCCTGTGAATAGTATGCAAAGATTTATTTATTGGCATCGATCTGGTTCGCGATGGCGGTGCATGTGAGGGTCACCCGCATGACGCATGGGCGAACGGTTTGGCCGGTGCCACACGGCATCGACGGACCCCGATGCCGTTCAAGGTCTGTCGGGGCCTTTTCTGCGTTCGATTCCGTTTCCCCCAAAATTCCCCAAGAAAGATCCGTGTGATGGCTGATGAGTGTGTCTTCTGTCGTATCGCTGCCGGTTTGGCGCCTTGCCACAGGATATGGGAGGACGACCGGCACCTGGCATTTCTGTCGATCTATCCGAATACGCCGGGATTTTCGGTCGTCATCACCAAGGCCCATCATTCCAGCCACGTGTGCGGGCTGGATGGCGAGGTTTTTCTGGACTTGATGGGGGCGGCCAAGAAAGTGGCGTTGCTGCTGGAGGCCTCCTTGGAAGGCGTCGGGCGGACGGGGCTGATTGCGGAGGGGTATGGAATCGACCATGCCCATGTCAAGCTGTTCCCCATGTACGGCGCCCCCAGGCACTGGAAACCTGTCCGATCGAAGATCGACAAGTTCTTCAATTGTTATGAAGGGTATATCTCGTCGCATGACGGCGCGCGGGCCAGCGACATGGAGCTGCAGGTCATGGCCGAACGAATCAGAACCCGCTGGCGACAGGGCTAGCGGGACTGCGTGGCCGGCTCGGGTCGGCCGGTCAGCCGAAACGCAGCGCCATGATGCCGGCCACGATCAGACCGACGCCGAAGGCCTTGGCCGGGCCGAAGGGTTCGCGCAGCCACAGGGTGCCGAGCAGGGCGGCGAACAGCACCGACGTTTCGCGCAGCGCCGCGACCACGGCCACGGGCGCGCGGGTCATGGCCCAAAGGGCGATGCCATAGCTGCCCAGCGAGGCCAGGGTGCCCAGGCTGGCCATGTGCCAGCGGCGGGCCATGTACGTCCAGGCGCCCTGGCGCCCGGCGGGGCCGCGCTGCCACAGCACCAGCAGCATGTAGGGAATGCCGTCGAGCAGGAACAGGGCCGCCACGTAGGCCGTGGCGTCGCCCGAGGCCCGTACACCCAGGCCGTCGATCACGGTGTAGGCCGCGATGATGGCGGCATTGCCGAGGGCAAAACGAAGCGCCTTGCTGCGTTTGGCCGCGGGTGCCGATGCGGTACGGGAGAGGCCCAGCAGCAGCACGCCGATGCAGATGACGGCGACACCGCACCAGGCTTGCCACGAGATGCTTTCGCCGAGCAGGCCATGGCTGCCGAGCGCCACCAGCAAAGGGGCGCAGCCGCGCATCACGGGATAGGTGAGGCCGAGGTCGCCGTGCCGGTAGGCGCCTGCCAGCGCGATGTAGTAACCCACGTGGACCAGCGTGGAGGCCAGGATGTAGGGCCAGGCCGCGGAAGCGGGCAGCCCCGTGACGATCAGCATCGGCACCGCGAAGACGACCCCGATGCTGTGGATCAGCGCGGTATCGAGTTCCTTGTCGGTCGACGACTTGATCAGCGCGTTCCAGCTGGCGTGCAGCAAGGCGCCGAAGAGCACGGCCAGCACGACGGTTCCGCTCAGTCCCATGCCGAGCTCAGGCGGTGACCGTTCGGCGCAGCGTGCGCGACGGTGCCGGCGTGGCGACCGGGGCCGGGGCCGAATGCGGTGCGCGCCGGGCTTCGTAATTGAGCCGGGTGCGCTCGCGGCTGTTCATGACGTGGTCGTGCATGGCCTGTCCTGCGGCCTCGGCGTCGCCTGCGGCAATGGCCTTGACGATGGCGCGGTGCTCACGCGAGTAGACGGCCATCGACTCCTCGGTGAGGTTCTGCCGCCGGAACAGCGAGAGCTCGTTGACCAGCTTGCGATAGGTGCTCAGCAGCTTGGCGTTGCCGGCCAGTTCGAGCAACCGGTCGTGGAACCGGAGGTTGAAGCTGTGGTAATCCTGCGCATTGCCGCCCTTGACGGCCTGGTCCATGGCCTCGACGAGCTGGCGCAGCTCGCGCACCTGCGTGGTGTTGGCGGTTTGCGCCACTTTGCGGCCCACGTACAGGTCCATCACCGCGCGGACTTCGAAGATCTCGAGCGCTTCTTCGATCGGCACGTCCCGCACGAACACACCACGGTTCTTTTCGGTACGGACCAGGCCGGCTTCCTCGAGCAGCCGGAAGGCTTCGCGCACCGGTCCGCGCGAGACGCCGAGCTGGTCGGCGAGCGTGGATTCGGTGAGCTTGGCCCCGGGCAGCAGCTGGCCGTCCAGAATCATGCGTTCGATTTCGTTCTGCACCAGCTTGGGCAGAGAATTGCCCTGGAGTTGTGCGATGGTGAGGTGGGGAGGGAAAGCAGTCGACATGTCCAAATCGTACATCTCAGAGTGAAGATTGTCTACGATCTACGATCTGCAATCGACAATAAACAGAATTGGCTCGCATTTTGCATGAGGGATATGTCATGAAGATGACTTGTCGTATCGGCACATTCGGCGTTCTTTCTTGACCTGGAGCCTTTTCATGCAACCTGCAAAACATCTTGTCGCCTGGGCTATCGGCCTGGCCCTTGCAACCGGCGCTCATGCGCAGCAAACCGATCTCACGGTCTACACGGCCCTCGAGACGGATCAGCTCAAGGCCTATCAGGAGGCCTTCAACAAGGTTCATCCCGATATCGCGATCAAGTGGGTGCGAGATTCGACGGGCGTGGTGACGGCCAAGCTGCTGGCAGAAAAAGGCAATCCGCAGGCCGATGTGATCTGGGGCGTCGCGGCATCCAGCCTGGCGCTGTTCGACAAGAACGGCATGCTCGAAGCCTATGCGCCCGCCAACCTCGGGGCGATCCAGGCCCAATACCGTGACAAGAAGACGCCGCCGGCCTGGTGGGGCATGGATGTCTTCGGTGCCGTGGTGTGTTTCAACACGGTCGAAGCGCAGAAGAAGAACATCCCGCTGCCGACCACCTGGCAGGATCTGCTCAAGCCGGAATTCAAGGGCCAGGTGGTCATGCCCAATCCCGCTTCGTCGGGCACCGGTTACTTCGATGTGGCGGCCTGGCTGCAGCTGTGGGGCGACGAAGACGGCAAGGGCGGCGGCTGGAAGTACATGGATGCGCTGCACCAGAACATCGCCCAGTACACGCACTCGGGCTCCAAGCCCTGCAACATGGCGGCATCGGGCGAGTACGTGGCCGGCATCTCCTTCGAGTACCGCGGGCACACCAACAAGGCCAAGGGCGCGCCGATCGAGCTCGTGTTCCCCAAGGAAGGCCTGGGCTGGGATCTCGAAGGCTTCGCCATCTACAAGGGCACGAAAAAGCTCGACGCGGCGAAGAAACTGGCCGACTGGGCCTCGTCGAAGGATGCGATGGTGCTGTACGGCAAGAACTTCGCCGTCACGGCACAGCCTGGCGTGGCGCCCAAGCTCCAGTACATCCCCGACGACTACGAAGCCCGCCTGATCAAGATGGACTTCGATCAGTCCGCCGCCTCCCGCGACCGCGTGCTGGCCGAGTGGACGCGCCGCTACGACGCCAAGAGCGAAGCGAAGAAGTGATGTACGCCCCACGCGATGCGTCGGACAGCGGGATCCTCCCGCTGCCGGCCGGAGAATCCGACATGCGCCCTGACTCCTATCTGCAGCTCAAGGGCGTTCACAAGCGCTGGGGCGCCTTCACGGCGCTCGAGCAGATCGACCTGTCGATCGCTCGCGGCGAGTTCGTGTGTTTTCTCGGGCCTTCGGGCTGCGGCAAGACCACGCTGCTGCGCATCATCGCGGGGCTTGAAACGCAGACGGTCGGCGAGATCTGGCAGGCCGGCCGCAACATCTCGGTGCTGCCGCCGGCGCAGCGCGACTACGGCATCGTGTTCCAGTCGTACGCGCTGTTTCCCAATCTCACGATCGCCGACAACGTGGCCTACGGACTGGTCAATCGGCGCCAGTCGCGGGCGCAGATCGCCGAGCGGGTGCAGGGCCTGCTGGCGCTGGTGGGGCTGCCGGGCAGCGGGGCCAAGTACCCGGCGCAGATGTCGGGCGGACAGCAGCAGCGGGTGGCCCTGGCGCGTGCGCTGGCCACGTCGCCGGGCCTGCTGCTGCTCGACGAACCCCTGTCGGCGCTCGATGCCCTGGTGCGCGTGCGCCTTCGCAACGAGATCCGGGCGTTGCAGCGCGAGTTGGGCGTGACCACGGTGATGGTGACGCACGACCAGGAAGAGGCGCTGTCGGTCGCCGATCGCATCGTGGTCATGAACCACGGCGTGATCGAGCAGGTCGGCACCCCGGCAGAGATCTACCGCGAGCCGGCTTCGCCGTTCGTCGCGCAATTCATCGGCAAGGTCAATCGGCTGCGCGGCGTGTCGGAGGGCGATCACTGGTTTCGCTGCGGCGACAAGCGCCTGCGCTGTGCGCCCGCGGCGGGCGCCGATTTCCGTCCCGGCCGGCCCGTGGCGCTGTACCTGCGGCCCGAAGACCGTGTGGTCGGCGATCTGCGCGAGGACGACCCCGCCCTGTGCACGGGCCGCGTCGGCCGCATCGAGTTCCTGGGCGGCAACTGCCTGGCCGAGATCGAGGTCGAGGGCCTGCCCGGGCAGCCTCTGCAACTGCAGTTCTCTCTCAACCAGATGGACGAGTTCGGCGTGCGCGAGGGCGCGCCGCTGCGATTCGCGCTGCGCACCGACCGGCTGCGTGTGTTCGCCGCCGGCGAGGAGACCGAATGAACGCCGCCGCCACCGTCGTCGTCAACGGTCCTGCTCTTGCGCAAAGGCTGCCGTGGAGCGACCGGGTGTCGCACCTGGGCCTGCTGGGCATCGTGCTGCTGCTGCTGGGCCTGGGCCTGGTCGCGCCTCTCGTCGCCATTCTTTCCCAGTCGCTGAATCCCTCGGCCAGCGGCGCGGCCGGCCTGGCCGCCTTCACCTCCTATCTGGCTTCGCCGGCCCTGCTGGGCAGCCTGTGGAACAGCGTCTGGGTGTCGCTGCTGGTGACGCTCATCGTGGTGCCGCTGGCCTTCACCTTTGCCTACGCGATCACCCGCAGCTGCATGCCGGCCAAGCCGCTGCTGCGCACCGTGATGCTGCTGCCGTTGCTGGCGCCTTCGCTGCTGTCGGCCATCTCCATGATCTACTGGTTCGGCAACCAGGGCGTGGCCCGCGACTTCTGGCTGGCGCTGGGTTTCGAGGGCATCTACGGCGCTCCGGGCATCGTGCTGGCGCAGTGTTTTGCGACGTTTCCGCATGTGCTGATGATTCTGGTGACGGCGCTCTCGCTGGCCGATGCCCGGCTGTACGAAGCGGCGGCGGCCATGGGGACCGGCACGGTGCGCCAGTTCTTCACCATCACGCTGCCCGGTGCGAAGTACGGGCTGATCTCGGCAGCGCTGGTGTGTTTCACGCTGGTCATCACGGACTTCGGCATTCCCAAGGTCGTCGGCGGCAACTTCAACGTGCTGGCCACCGATGTGTTCAAGCTCGTGATCGGACAGCAGGACTTTCAGCGCGGTGCCGTGGTCGCCCTGCTGCTGCTGGCCCCTGCGGTGCTGACCTTTGGCGTCGATGCGCTGGTGCAGCGCAAGCAGACCGCCACGCTCACGGCCCGCGCCGTGGCCCTGGTGCCCCGGCGCTCGCGGGGGTTCGACTTCGCGATGACGCTGTACTGCGGGGTCGTCGCAGGCCTGGTGCTGGCGATGTTCGGCATGGCGGTGTTCGCTTCGTTCGCGACCTTCTGGCCCTACAACCTTGCCCCGAGCCTGAACCACTACGTGGCCGGCCTGGTCGATGCGGGCGTGGCCACGTCGCTGATCAACAGCCTGAAGCTCGCCACGGCCACGGCCGTGGTCGGCACGCTGGTGGTTTTCCTGGGCGCCTATCTGCTCGAGAAGACGCGGGGCCTCGACATGCTGCGGCCCGCCGTGCGGCTGATGGCCACGCTGCCCATGGCCGTGCCCGGTCTGGTGCTGGGCCTGGGCTACATCTTTTTCTTCAATGCGGCGGGCAATCCGCTGAATGTGCTGTACCAGACGCTGCCGCTGATGGTGCTCTGCACGGTGGTGCATTTCTACACCACCGGCCACATCACCATGGTCACGGCACTCAAGGCCATCGACGGCGAGTTCGAGGCCGTCTCGGCTTCGCTCAAGGTGCCGCAGTACAAGACCTTCTGGCGCGTGACGCTGCCGATCTGCCTGCCGGTTCTGCTGGATGTGTCGCGTTACTTCTTCATCAACGCCATGACGACGATCTCGGCGGTGGTGTTCCTGTACTCGCCCGACACAAGGCTGGCCTCGCTGGCCATCCTGAACCTGGACGAGGCCGGCGACACCGGGCCGGCGGCGGCCATGGCGGTGCTGATCGCGGCGACGTCGGCCGTGGTGACTCTGCTGTACCTGGGCCTGGGCAAGCTGGTCGACCGGCGCACGCAGGCGTGGAGGGCGCCGCAGCGATGAGCCGGCTCGCCCTTTTCGACCTCGACAACACGCTGTTGACCGGCGACAGCGAAGTGCTGTGGCTGGACGACCTGCGCGACCGCGGCCTGCTGGATGCGGCGCTGTCGGCACGCAACGCCGAGATGGACCGCCGCTACCGGGCCGGCGAGGTGACGGCCGAAACGTTCTGCGGTTTCTATGCCGCGACCTTCGCGGGCCGCACCCCTGCGCAATGGCAGCCGCAGCGCGACGATTTCTTCGATCGTGTGCTGGCACCGCGCATACCCGCCGCCGCGCAGGCCCTGGTGCAGCAGCACCGCGAGGCGGGCGACCTGCCGGTGCTGACCACGGCCTCGAGCCGTTTCCTGACCGAGCCGAGCGCACGTGCTCTGGGTTTTGCGCATGTGATCGCGACCGAGCTCGAGCAACTGCCCGACGGCCGGTTCTCCGGGGCTCCCCTGGGCACCCTGAACATGCGCGAAGGCAAGGTGGTGCGTTTGCGGTCGTGGATCGCCGAACGCGGCCTCGATCCCGAGGCCGAAATGGCGCGTGCCGTGTTCTACAGCGACTCGCGCAACGATCTGCCCTTGCTGCGCGCCGTCGGATTCCCCTGTGTGGTAGACCCCGATCCGTTCCTGCTGGCCGAGGCCGGGCGGGCGGGCTGGCCCGTTCTGCGTATCCACCGCATTTCCTGACCTCCAAAAAAACATGACTCTCCAAAGTTCCTCTCGTTTCGACCTGGTCGTGGTCGGCGCCGGCATCGTCGGACTGGCCCATGCCTACACGGCGGCACAGCGCGGCCTGAAGGTCTGCGTGGTCGAGCGCGATGCGGCCTGCGTCGGCGCCTCGATCCGCAACTTCGGTTTCATCACCGTGACCGGCCAGGGCGCCGGCGACACCTGGCGCCGAGCCTGGCGTGCCCGCGAGGTCTGGGGCGAGGTTGCGCCGCAGGCCGGCATCGAGGCGATTCACCAGGGCCTGTATCTCACGGCCTTCCGGCCTCAGGCGCGCACGGTGATCGAAGCCTTTCTGCGCACCGAGATGGGCGAGGGCTGCGCTCTGCTGGAGCCGGCCGAAGCGGCCCGCCGCGCCCCCGCGCTGCAGCTCGACGGCGCGCAGGCCGTGCTCTACAGCCCGCACGAGATGCGGGTGGAATCCCGCACCGCGATCGGGCTGCTGGCACGCTGGCTGGCCGAAGCGCACGGCGTGGTGTTCCGTTTCGGCGAGGCGGTGCTCGAGGTGGCCACGCCGCATGTGCGCACGTCGCGGGCCGTCCTGCAGGCCGACCGGGTGGTGGTCTGTACCAACACCGAGCTGCACGGCCTGTTCGCCGAGCGGCTGGCCCCGCATGCGCTGCGCCTGTGCCAACTGCAGATGTTGCGGGTGATGCCCGAGCCGGGCTTCAGGCTGCCGGGTTCGGTGATGGCCGATCTGAGCCTGGTGCGCTACCACGGCTACAGCAAGCTGCCCGAGGCCGCGCCGCTGCTCGAGCAGATCCAACGCGAAGAAGGCGAGTCGCTGGCGCACGGCATCCATCTGATCGTGGTGCAGAGCGCCGACGGCTCGCTGGTGGTCGGCGACTCTCACCATTACGGCGCCGCACCCGAGCCCTTCGCCAGCGAGCACGTCGACACGCTGATCCTGCGCCATCTGCGCGAGACCCTCAGGCTGCGCGAGGCCACGGTCACCGCGCGCTGGGTCGGCACCTATCCCTCGTCGCCCGATACCGATTGTCTGATCGACGCACCGGACGACGCCACGCGCGTGGTGCTGGTCACCAGCGGCACCGGTGCGAGCACGGCTTTCGGCATTGCCGAAGAAGTCTTCGCAGGCTGGTGAGCGCGCCATTCAACCGTAAGAACATGAACACTTCCCTGACCCCCCCTCCCGCCGTTTCCTCGGCACCCGATGCCCTCAGCGCCGTCGTCTTCGACTGGGCCGGCACCATCGTCGATTTCGGCTCGTGCGCGCCCATGGGGGCCTTCGTGCGCCTGTTCGAGCAGTTCGGTATCGACCTCACCATCGAACAGGCCCGCGGCCCCATGGGCATGGCCAAATGGGACCACATCCAGGCCCTGGGACGCCTGCCTGCCGTCGCCGCGCAGTGGGAGCGCAGATACGGGCACAGCCTCACCGATGCCGATGTGGATCGGTTGTACGAGGTCTTCACGCCGCTGAATGCCGCCGTGGTGCCCGACTTCTGCGACTTCATCCCGGGGGCGCTCGAGGCCGTCGCGGCCATCCGTGCACGCGGCCTCAAGATCGGATCGACGACGGGCTACAACCGGCCCATCATGGCCGTGGTGACGGCCATCGCGGCCCAGGGCGGATACGAACCCGACAACCTGGTCTGCGCCGGCGACCAGGCCACCGGCCGGCCCACGCCGCTGATGATGTGGCGCTGTTTTGCCGACCTGGGCATCTGCTGGCCCTGCACCGTGGTCAAGGTGGACGACACCGAGGTCGGTGTGCAGGAGGGACTGGCCGCCGGCAGCTGGGCCGTCGGCCTGGCCGTCAGCGGCAATGCGATGGGACTGCCGCTGGCCGAATGGCAGGCCCTGACCCGCGAGGAACAGCAGCGCCGGCGTGCGGCGGCGGCAGACAGGCTGTACCAGGCCGGCGCCCACTACGTCGTGGACTCGGTCGCCGATCTGCAGCCGGTGCTCGACGACATCGCCGCCCGCCTGGCCCGCGGCGAGCGGCCGGACTGAACCGGTGCCGTCCGGACGACGGCCGCTTGCCGGATCACGCCGGAGGGACAAGACAGGCCACAATCGCGGTCTGTGTGAACCGATACCCCACAATCCTCCCGTGACCACCACTCCCACTTCGTTGAACATCGGCGCGACCACGGCCATGCGCGTGGCCGCCGATCTGCGCCAGCGCATCCTCAACGGCGAGTTCGCGCCAGGGCAGCGGCTCAAGATCGACGACATCGCCACGCTGTTCGGCGTCAGCCACATGCCGGTCCGGGCCGCGCTGCAGGAGCTGGAGGCCGAGGGCGTGCTGCAGGTCTTCCCCCATCGCGGTGCCGAGATCCGGGGCGTGGACGTGCGTTTTGTGCGCAACATGTACGACCTGCGTGCGGCCATCGAAGGCATGCTGACGGAACGCTGCGCAGCGGCGATCACCGCCCCCGTGATTTCGGTGCTGCGGACGACCGCACAGGCGTTCGAAGAGGCCGCGAGCCGAGGCGACAGCCACGGCATGATCGCCTCCAACCTCAAGCTGCATGCGGCGATCAACGAGGTGGCCGACAACCCCGAAGCCGTGCGGGTGCTGGGCCAGGGCCGCCTGCTGGTGCAGGCGCTGCGCCTGCGCTTCGGCTTCGGCCCGGGCCAGGCCGCGCTGATCGCCCAGGAACACCTCGATCTGGTCGATGCCATCGCCCGCGGGGACGTGGCGCAGGCGGGCGAACGGGCGCGCCAGCATTGCATCCGTGCGCGGGACGATCTGCTGGAGCTGATCCAGCATTAGAGACAGACGTTGCCGCAAACGGATATCGTCAGAACTGGTACTTGGCGCTCAGCATCGCACCCCGCGGCGACCCGTATACGCCACCGTAATTGCCGAGGCCGCTGTAGTAGCGTTTGTCGAGGACGTTCGCCACATTGAGCGACACCTGGAGTGTCCGATCCACCTGGTAGCGCGCCAGCAGGCTGTAGACGCTGTAGCTCCCCTGCTGGGCCTCGTCGACATAACCATACCGGCTCTGCCAGTTCATTCCCATGCCCAGGGTCAGGCGATGCCAGTCGCCCGGAAGCCTGTACGCGGTGAACAGTTTCACGCTGTTGCGGGGGATCTGCGTCACCGCACGCAGGCCATCGGCATCCTGGCTGGCGGTATACGTGTATCCGGCGCTCACATTCCAGCCCGGTGCGATCTGGCCGGTGATCTCGGCTTCGAAGCCCTTGGTCGAAATGCCCTGCAGGGCTTCATAGGCGCCCAGCGTGCTGCTGTAGGTGGCCAGGTTGTCCTGGCGGGTGCGAAACACCGCCAGGCCGAGGTCTAGCCGGTTCTGGGCCAGGCTCGCCTTGACACCGGCTTCCAGACTGTTGCCTCGCTCGGGAGCCAGGACGTTGTTGTCGGTGTCCCGGATCGATGCCGACTGCGGGTTGAAGATTCGGGTATAGCTGGCGTAGGCTGACCACTGCTTGTCGATGTCGTGAACGATCCCGGCGAACGGCACGAAGACGCCGTCTTCCTTGATCTTCGTGCTGCTCCGGATGCCTGCGACGGTGGTGGCGTCGGCCGTGCGTTTCCAGTCGGTCATCCGGGCACCCAGGATGAGGCGGGTCGGCTCGGCCAGATGCAGGCGTGTCGTCAGATAGGCACTGTTCTGGGTCTCCACGGACTTCGTGTCCCCGGCCTTCGTGAACGCCGGCCCGTCGGCTCGTCCATCCCATGTCGCGGGATTGCCGATCGCACCGTCGTAACCGGTCCAAGGTCCGACCCAGCCGCCGTAATCGGGCGTATCGCGGCTGGTTCGGGACAGCGTCACGCCGGCCACCAGCTCGTGCTGACGGCCTCCGAGGGTGAACGGCCCCTTGATCCGGGCATCCAGGCTGTTCTGTCTGTCGACGCTGGCCCAGCGCACGGGCCACAGTACACCGCCCAGGCCCGTCGATGGGTCCAGGCTGCCGGTCAGGAAGTACAGCGCGCTGTCGTACTGGTAGCGGCTGTGGCCGAGCTCTGCCCGCCCTTGCCAGCCGTCGCCGAAGTCATGTTCGGCATTGACGAAGAAATGGGTCAGCCGCGTATCGAAGAAACTCCAGTCGGGCGCGACATTGGTCGAGCGGGCAAAGCGGGTCGACGTTCCGTCGGCAAACCGCAGCGGAACGCCGGTTCGAAGCGGCGAATCGTTGTTCTCGGACTGGTGGCTGAAGCCTGCACCGAGCCGGGTATCCCGGTCGACGTCGACTTCGCCGATGCCGTAGATCAGGCCGGACTGCTTGGCGTAGCGATCCAGCCATGATTTCTGATCCTTGTAGTCCGCGACCAGCCGTCCCCGCACGTTGCCCGCCTCATTGAGCGGTCCCGAGACGTCGGCTCCCGCACCGTAGCGCTGCCAGTTGCCCGCCTCGACAGTGATGCTGCTCTGGTTCTCGGCGGTGGGCCGTTTGCGGACCATGTTGATGCTGGCGGCCGGACTGCCCACGCCGCTCATCAGGCCACTGGCGCCGCGCAGCACTTCGACGCGATCGAAGAGCGCCGTGCTCTGGACATAGTTGGATGCGCC
Organism: Comamonas sp. BIGb0124; assembly: GCF_003752175.1. GTDB lineage: Bacteria > Pseudomonadota > Gammaproteobacteria > Burkholderiales > Burkholderiaceae_C > Comamonas_F. The sequence continues at coordinate 133,584 of NZ_RJVF01000009.1, forward strand.
GAACGCACTGGGGCTGCCGTCGACCAGGAAGTTGGAGACATTGAAGCCACGCGACCACAAGCCACTCAGGTCGGTTCCCATGCCCTGGCGAAAGGCGGTGATGCCGGTCGTCGCCTCGAGCGCATCCATCACGTTGTCCAGTTTCTGATCGTCCAGCCGCTGGCGAGTCAGGACGGTGAGCGACTGAGGTGTCTCCTTGTAGGTCAGCGCCAATGGCGTGGCGGTGGAACTCGAACCCATGGCTGCGTAGGAGCCCGTTCCTTCGGTCGTCGCGCCAGTGTCGGCCTGTGCCGTGACGCGCACCTCGGGCAGGGTCGCCGCCCCGTTCTTCGAGGCGCCGGCGGCCCTTTGCAACGACCAGCCGCCGCTCGGGGTGCGCACCACCCACAAATCGCTGCCGGCCAATGCGGCGCGGGCAGCCTGCTCGGGTGTATATCGCCCCTGGACCGGCGGAGCCTGCAGGTGACGGACCAGATCCGCATCGATCGAGATCGGCTGGCCGCTTTCGCGGGCGATGCGGGCAAGGCTGCTGCCCAGTTGAAGCGACGGAATATCGTACGAACGCCTGGTGTCCAGGGAGGCGTCCGCGGAGGGCTGCTGGGCCTGGATGGGCAGGGCGGTCATGACGAGCGCGGCCGCCATGATCGGCTTCAAGCTGTTGACGGGGTGCATGATGGCGTCTTTCTCATGTAAGCGTGTTGAAGAATGGCTTCATGAGGCTTGTGTATCGACGCAAGAAAAGTGACAGTCCCGGTCACAGAGAAGAGACGGAAGAGGCTGGCCGACGCCCTGCCGGCGAGTCGGCATCGGGGTCAGGATTCGTCCCGCATCGCGATGCGGACCAGCCAGCCGCCGGTGTAGCGGCGGATCCGGAGCGGCAGAGTCTCGGCCATCAATTGCAATGTGCGATCGGGATCGTCGAGCGGATAGCTGCCGTAGACCCGGCATTCGGCAGCCCGCGGGCTGATGTGCCAATAGCCCCGGGTGTAGGGCTTCAATGCGGCCACCAGATCGGCCAGCGGCTGATCGTGCATTTCAGCCAGTCCGCCTTGCCATGCCGACGCGGCGTGCGCAGACCGGTCGATCGGCGTGACGCCTTGCCGCGTCATGCGTGCCACCTGGCCTTCGTCCAGCGGGTGCGCAAGACCCTGCTCGGGCGACAGTTCGACACGGTGCAGCAGCATCGCCACCTCGGTGTGGTCGTCGCGCTGCCGGACGGCAAAACGGGTGCCGAGTGCGCGGACCGTGCCTTGAGCGGTGCGGACGACGAATGGGGGTCTGTTCCTGCCGCCGGTGTTTGCCGGCGCCACGTCGGCCAGCAGAGCCCCTTCTCTGAGGACCACGAGTCGCAGCTCGGGCGTGAACAGGATGTCGATGGCGGAACGTGCATCCAGCTGAATCGTGCTGCCATCTGCCAACGTCACCCACTGGCGTTCACCGGTTCCGGTCCGGTAGTCCGCGAACAACTGGGCGAGCGGCATGGCTCGATCGAGCATCAATCCGGCTGTGGCGGTACTCAGACCGCCCACGGCCAATGTGCCCTTGAGCATGCGCCGGCGGTTGCGCGACTGGATCTGCGCCTGCGCGACGGTGCTGGCCAGCGTGTCGGCAGAACCGCCGGCAGGCGTTTTCAGACCGCCAAGCCGGCTGTCGACACGGGCCGTGAGCCGATCCCATACCCTGGCGTGCGACGGATCGGCGACCAGCCATCGGTCGAAGTCGTGTAGCTGATCCGGCGTGGCCTCTCCGGAACGCAAGACGACCAGCCAGTCGATGGCGGCTTCGTGCAGCGGGGCGGGCGAGCCGGCGGTTTTCATGGCGACTGCAAATCGGCAATCCGCCGGAAACCCTGGGCCATGTATTGACGCACCATGCTCGGCGAGACGCCCAGCCGGACGGCGATTTCGGAGTAGGTCAGTCCGTCGATCTGGCTGTAAAAGAAGGCTTGCCTAGCCTTGGCGGACAAGCCTTCCAAGGCGCCGTAAACCTGTTCGAGGGCCTGCAGAAAGGTGTGACGCTCTTCCGGGGAAGGCGCCAGGTCTTCCGGCATGGCCGCCAAGGCGTCGAGATAGGCCTGCTCGAGGTCACGTCTGCGCCAGAACTGAAAAAGCTGCCGTTTGGCAATGGTGGTGAGAAATGCCCTGGGCTCGCGGATCTCTTCAAGTCCTGCACGCTTGGCCTGGATGGCTGCGGCTTGGGCAAAGGACTCCGCCGCGAGGTCTTCCGCCTCCGCGCGATTGCGCAGACGGTTGTGTATGCGCGTCAGCAGCCAGCCGTGATGGCTGCGGAACCAGCTATCGAGGACAGCCATTGCCGAACAGGTCGAATCCACGGCGGTGGATGTATTCGGTCCGAGCGCTTCGGTGGCTTCAGGCATGGGCAGGTTGCAGATAGGGGGTGTGCGATTGTATATGAATTGACAACCATTCTCATGTGAGGATGCGACGCGGCTGCCGGATCGGCCCGTACGTCAGTGAAGATCTTGTCTTGATCGGGTTATCCCCAGACAGCCGGGCCGCTTTTATGTCCTAATATTTGATCAAATATCAAATAAACAGGCCTACCCCGTCCTCCCAAGGATCATCATCATGAACATGCCCACCTTCGCCGCCGTTTCTTCCGTGTTCCTGGCCCTGGCTGCTGCGGTGATCCCCGTGGCCGCCCAAGCCGCCCCGTGGCCCGACAAGCCGGTGACGATGATCGTGCCGTATCCGCCCGGCGGCACGTCCGATTACGTCGGCCGCGTGCTGGCCGACAAGCTGGGGGCGGTGCTGGGCCAGCCGGTCATCGTCGACAACCGGCCCGGCGCGGGGGCCATCGTGGGCACTTCGATCGCGGCGCGGGCGGCTGCGGACGGATACACCATCCTGCTGACGGCGCCGGAGTTCACGCTCAACCCGGCCGTGCGCGAGAAAGTGCCGTACGACGCGGGCAAGGATTTTTCGCCGGTCGCCCTGATTGCCAGCTACCCGCATGTGCTGGTGATCAATCCCCAGGTGCCGGCGCAGAACGTGCAGCAGCTGATCGCGCTGGCCAAGGCCAAGCCGGGCGAACTGAACTTTGCCTCGGGCGGCAGCGGCGGCAGCAACCACGCGTCCGGCGAGTTCTTCAAGCACACCGCAGGCGTGCAGATCACGCATATCCCGTACAAGGGCAACGGCCCGGCCCTGACGGATCTGCTGACGAACCGCGTGCAGATGCTGTTCACGGGTTACGCGCCGGTGGAGATGCAGGTCAAGAGCGGCCAGTTGCGCGCCATCGGCGTGACGGGGCCGCGGCGCCTGGCCGCCTTGCCCGATGTGCCCACGATGGCCGAGAGCGGCCTGAACGGCTACGACTTCAGCACCTGGTACGGCGTGCTGGCACCCGCGAAAACGCCCCGGCCCGTCATCGACAAGCTCAATGAAAGCCTGCGCCAGGTGATGGCCGCACCCGAAGTGAAAGACAAGCTGGCCAGTCTGGGCGCGGACCTGACGGTGAGCTCGCCCCAGGCCTACGGCGCCATGCTGCAGGCCGAAGTGGCCCGCTGGGCCACCCTGGTGAAAGCCACCGGCATGAGCGCGGAGTGAAGCCGTCCCGCGTCATGCAGGGCTCCGCGGTTTTTCCATGGGCCCGTTTCGGCCTCCCAGGCTCCCTGTCCCCCTCTCCGCAGTCCTGCGGTTTCGATTGAAAGAAAGAACACGCCATGCGCGTCAACCAGACCCTCGAACGCCTGAAGGCTCAACAGTCCGCCTTCGGCACCATGTGCAACGCCGCCAGTCCGCTGGTGGTGGAAACGCTGGGCCACTCGGGTTACGACTTCGTGATCGTCGATCTCCAGCACGGTGAAAACAACCTGGAGAACGCCCAGGTGATGTTCCAGGCCCTGAGCAGCACGCCGGCCACTCCTTTCGTGCGGGTGGCTGCCGGGCTGCCGGTGTTCATCCAGCGCGCGCTGGACATGGGGGCCTACGGCGTGATCGTGCCGCTGGTCAACAACCGCCAGGATGCCGAGGCGGTGGTGGCGTCGGTGCGTTATGCGCCCGAGGGCAATCGCAGTTGGGGACCGGCGCGCGGGCTGCTGTACGGCGGTGCCGACTATTTCCGCCATTCGGCGCAGACGCTGCTCACCTTCGTGATGATCGAGTCGGCAGAAGGCCTGCGCAACGCGGACGAGATCCTGGCGGTGCCGGGTGTCGACGGCGTCTTCGTCGGGCCGATGGACCTGGGCATCTCGCTGGGCTATTCGCCCGATCTGCCGCAGTTGGCCGATGAGGTGGAGACCGCGATCGGCACCATCCAGCAGGCGGCGCAGAAAGCCGGAAAGTTCGCCGGCATCCAGACCACCAGCACCGCAGAGGCCCAACGCCGCGTGACCCAGGGCTTTCGCCTGGTGAGCATCATGGCCGATACACGCATGATGCGCGCCACGGCCACGCAGACGCTGGCCGCATTGCGGGCATGAGGCAGCGATGAAACCCGATCTGCTCATGATGGGGCCCTTGCACGCGCCGACCCAGGCCCGGCTCGAAGCCCTTTACACCACGCACCGCTACGATCTGGCGGCCGACAAGCCGGCTTTCCTCGCACAGGCGGCAGCGGCCGGCCACACGGCGATGGCCACGCGAGGCGATTACCGCATCACCGACGAACTGTTGGCGCAATTGCCCGCCTTGCGGTTGATCGCATCGTTCGGCGTGGGCCACGACGGCATCGACACGCCGGCTGCGTCGCGGCGCGGCATCGTGGTCACGAACACGCCCGATGTGCTGTCGGAATGCGTGGCCGATGCCACCTGGGCACTCATCCTGTCGACCGTGCGCCGCACCGTGTGGCAAGACCGTTTTGTGCGCGAGGGCCGGTGGCCGCAGGGCCCGGCGCCGCTGACGGGCAAGGTCTGGGGTGAACGGCTCGGCATCGTCGGCCTCGGCCGCATCGGCAAGGCGATCGCCCGGCGCGCCGAAGGCTTTGGCATGTCGGTGGCCTACAGCGGCCGCCGCAGGCAGGCCGACGTGGCCTTCGACTATGTGCCCGACGTGACCGAGCTGGCCCATGCATCGACGGTGCTGGTCGTGGCCACGCCGGGCGGACCCGAAACCCGAGGGCTGATCGGTGCCGGTGTCATCCAGGCGCTCGGGCCCGAGGGTTACCTGATCAACATCTCGCGCGGCAGCACGGTCGACGAGGCCGGCCTGCTGGCGGCGCTGGGCAGCGGGCAGTTGGCCGGGGCCGGACTGGATGTCTTTCAGGGCGAGCCGCACGTGAATCCGGCGTTCTTCGAACTGCCGAACGTGGTGCTGCAGCCGCACGCCGCCAGTGCGACGCACCACACGCGCCAGGCCATGGGGCAGTTGCTGCTGGACAACCTGGCGGCCTATGCCGAGGGGCGACCGGTGCTGACGCCGGTCGGTGCCGATCGGCCTGCCTAGAACTCGAATTCGACGACCACGGTGCCGGTGATCAACCGGTTCGAATTGCCTTTCTTGTGGACCCAGAGCGCCTCTTTCAGCAGCGCTCTGAATTCGTCGAGGGAAAGGTTGTCCAGCAGGCCCTGGGGTTCGTCGGGGTAGTCCCATGCGGTATGCGGCAGGGCGATGGCGGTCTTCCCGTGACGAGGCGTGGCCTCGACCGAGAACAGGGTCTCCCAGCGGATGTAGAACGGGTCGTCGTCGAAATCGACCGAGTGGATGCCCGAGTGCATGTGCGCCTGGACCCGGATGCCGTCCATGTAGACGTGGGCGATGGTGTGGACGTTGCTGCCGGAGGCCGGTGGGCCGGACGGGCCCAGGTTCCAGAGATGGCACTTTCTCTCGCGGTCCACGGTCCAGATTCGCCGGATGTCCAGGGGCAGTCCGAGGTCGGCCTCGAAGGGCAGGCCGTATGTTTCGATGTCGTGCCGGGTCGGGACTTCGTTGACAAAGGCCATTTCATCTTCCTCATGCAGTTTTCGGGGCGCTCTGTCTGGCTGGGCAAGTCAGTCCGTGCAGGGTCGAGGCTGCAACGCCAGCGCCGTATCGGCGGTGAGGAGCGTGTCCCTGAAGCAGACAGGGATGCTAGGCGCGAGGGTCGGCCAGATGGGCTGAGCGGGCTCCCGGTCTCGAGGCGATGCCTTGGGGTTTGGGTCCAGCGCTGCAGATCTGCATTCAATTTAGCCCATGGCACGACCTCCGGTGCGGCGTGAATGTCAGGGATTGTGTAGGCGTGTGGCGACTGTCACGCTCCGGGCCTGAATGCCTGCACGTGCCTGGAGCACGGCTTCCCCAGCCTCTACGTCCCGCAGCTCGAGTCGGGGGCCGTGTCCGGGCGGGTTTTTGGATTGTCAAAAGGAGTTAATTTCTGTCTGGCCGAGTGATCGAAAGACAGGTAAGTCAGGGGAGTGTTCAAACCTTTGGCTGTACTTGATCCAGTGAAAAATGCCGTCGAACAGATCCCGATTTCTGTAAAAATCTATGCACATCTGTCTGCCAGACAGGCCGGCCCCATCCTCATCCCACAGCCCCGACGATGAACCACGACGACCCGCTGCCCTCGCTCAGCAACCAGGCCTATGTGCAGGTGATGAACCTGATCGCGAGCGGCGGCTACGGCCCTCACGCGCGGCTTCCCAGCGAAGACCGGATGGCGTTGGCCGCAGGCGTCTCGCGGCCGGTTCTGCGGCAGGCGCTGGAGCGCCTGCGGGCCGAGGACCGGATCTACTCCCGCAAGGGATCGGGGCATTACGTGAGCGACGTGGCGAGCCAGAAACCGGCGGTGCCCTTCGGCGCCTTGTCGAGCATTGCCGATGTCCGCGACTTTCTGCGTTTCAGGGTCAACATCGAGGTCGAAAGCGCGGCGCTGGCGGCGCAGGCCAACCAGGAGTCGCATGTCCAGATCAAGATGGCCCACCAGCGCATGAGTGCTGCGGTGGCCAGCCATCGGTCGGGCATCGAGGAAGACCTGGCTTTCCACATCGCGGTGGCCCGGGCGAGCGGCAACCGGTTCTACGTGCTGACCATGGAAGCGCTGGCCGAGCAGATGCGTTTCAGCGTGCAGTTGATCCGCGATCTGTCCGGGCGGCCTTCGGCCGGCAGAACGACCGCGGTGCTGGACGAGCACGCGGCGATCGAAGCCGCCATCGCGGCCCGCGATCCCCAGCGCGCCCGCCAGGCCATGGAGGCGCATCTGTTGGGCGGGATCGACCGGCTGTTCGGCACGGTGCTGACCGGCGTTTAGCGTCGACGGGCGGCGGCGGGCAGCGCCGGCGTGCAGCGGATGTCGGTCAGTGGCCTCGCGCGCCGGCCGCCAGCAAAAAGTCGGCGACGTCGTCGGCGAACCGCATGCGCCGCCCCTGATGAAGCACGGTCTGCGCATCCTGCGGATCGGGCTGTGCACCGGGCATGCCGTGGTCGACCAGGGCCTGGGCACAGCCCAGCCAGTCGCCGCCGCCATGCGCATCGGGCCGGTCGAACACGTCGGCGGCGTCCGTGTCGTCCGGTCCAGCCGAGTCGTCCGGCCGATCGTTTGCGACATTGCACGAGGCCCACGACAGCGTGCCGCTGCAGTCGTCGTCGTAAGCATGCCGCTCGGTCCAGCGTGCGCCGTGTTCGAGCAGCAGCCGGGTCATCGCCGCATCGCCGCGGAACACGGCCTGGTTCAGGGCCGAAGCCGACCAATCGCCGCCGGCCACGGCGATGGGCCAGCCCAGCCTGGCCATGCAGGCCACCGCTTCTCTGCATCCCTGCGCAGCCAGTTCGGGCAGCAGGCGCAGGTGGGGCGGCGACAGGCTGTGCGGCAGGTCGGGGTGGCGCTCTTGCCATTGGCGGGCAGTGGCTTCGTCGCCTCGCGCGCAGGCCGCCAGGAAACGCTGGACAGGCGTGTCCTGGGGATGAATCCCGGCCTGCTCGAGCCGGCGGGCGATCTCGGGCAGGCCGAAGTTCAGGGCCAGGGTGGCCGCATCCGTGCCGTCTGCCGTGCGCACGGCCGGATCGGCGCCGGCCTTCAGCAAGGCCTCGATGTGGGCGGCGGACCGGCGTCGCCGGATGGCCCACAGCAGCGGGTGGCCCCAGGCCGTGGCGGCCGATTCGCCGGGCGGGGCCTCGTTGGGATCGGCGCCGTGGGCCAGCAGCGCATTCAGCACGTCGAGGCGGTCCAGATCGAGCACCCGGTACAGCGCATGGGTGCCGGCGATGCGGGCGCCCGCTTCGAGCAGCCGTTGCGTGCAGGCCGGGCTTTCCAGCGCGTGATACAGCGATTCGCCGTCGTTTGGATTGGCACCGGCCTGCAGCAGGCGCTGCGTGAGCTGCGCATCCCGGTTCCGGCCCGCCGCGCCGTACAGCGCGGACAGCCGGTGTTGGTCCGACGGCGTCTGCAGGGAGTCGGGCGGCCAGCGGCTGCCGATGCCGGCATCGGGATCGGCCCCGGCATCGAGCAGCCATTGTGCGCAGGCCCGCAGGCGGTCGCGGAAGCCGGGCAGGCGCAGCAGGCTGGAGTGCGTCACGGCGACCAGCGGCGGCAGCGCCAGCGGTCCGCCGGCCCGATGCAGCCAGCCCGGGTCGTCGGCCACGGCACGCGCGAGCCGTGCGAGGTCACCGGTCGCGCAGGCCAGCCAGGGATCGTCGTCGTGCCCATCAGCGGATGGGCCGGACGATTCCAGCAGGCGTGCCGCGACAGCGGGCTGGGGACTTTGCATGCCGCCGGTCACATCGCCCGCATACACCAGCCGGTACCACTGGCGGCGAGCCTCGGTGGGATCGGCCGCCTGCGCCAGGCGGGCCTCGACAAAACCCATCAGGTCGGTCCAACGGGCCAATCCATGCTCGCGGGCCAGGCACGACTGCGCGTCGTGCAGGCGCAGATCGAGGGCAGCCAGGGTCTTGTCCGTGGCGCCGCGCGCAGCGGGCAGGTGGGTGCGGAAGCGGTCGAGGGCTTCGGGGTGGCCGCGCCGGTAGTCGGCCAGCAGTTGTTTGGCCTGTTTCCGGAGATGGTCGGGATCGGGACGGGCGGGAATGCGTTTCACGGGGAACCTCCATGCATGGATGCCGAGGGTCCGCAAATCCGGCAGCACAAAGGCTGGTGAACAGGCAAGAAAAGACAGGCAAGTGGGCTCGACCCTTCCCGCGGACCCGGGGGCGGCTTGTTCCGCACAGGTCCGCATGTTACACGCGGCCGTGGCCTGCCGAAGGTCTCGCGCGGCGGCGAGGCCCGGCTGCTGGCGGAATCAGGCGATGTGAGCCCAGCACGAAGAGCAGCCCATCTGCTGCAGCTCGTTTTCGACGAAGCCCCGCAGCGCGGACTGGGCAACGAGCCGTTGCCGGGCCTGAGCGAAAAACGCCGCCCTGTGCGCCATCAGCTCGCCATGTGCGCGGCGGATGGCCTCGTCGATGTCGGGATCGGGATGCGAAGGGGGGGCCGTGATCGGGAGAATCTCGATCACGGGCGGGGCCGGGGGGCCGGCTCCGTCGGGCCGGCTCGACAGGGCTTTTTCAAGGTCTGCGCGGGCCTGGAGATACAGCGCGCGGTGTTCGTCGCTCTGCGCGCAGAACTGCTCTGACTGGAGCCTGGATTCGGCATTCCGGAAAGCGCATTCGATGGCCGTCCGTTCGGCATGGAAAGCCCGTTTGCCCTCGCTGCCGGCCTGCTGCACGGCCGCCTGCCGGGAGACGTTCGCGCCGATGTCCGCCACGGTCTTGTTGATCGACGCGAAGATCTGGGACAGCGAGCGCACCGCCGTTTCGGCCGGCTGCGGGCGCGGACCCGGCGTGGCAGCCGGACTGCGACCCGCCGCCCGGGCCGAGCGCACATCCGCCACGGCCTTGCCGGGGTTCGAGAAGACGACCCGGGCGGGAATGCGCAACACGCGGTAGCCGCGCGCCTGGAGCACGCGATCGCGTTCCTGGTCCCGGGCCACGGCTTCCGGCGACGAGTGGTAGGCCGCACCGTCGATTTCAACCACCAGCCAGTCGTCGACCAGAAAATCGACACGGTAGGGTTTCATCACGACCTGCAGATCCAGCGTCAGCCCCGAGCCTCTCAGAACCCCCTTGTCGGCAACCAGTCCGAACGCGCCGATCATGGCCTCCAGAAAAGCGGTCTCGGCCGGCGATTCGCACAGGGGCAGGTAGTAGCTTTTCCAGTTCGGATCGGCCGCGGTGGCCGTATGGCGGCGGACGAACCAGGCGTCCGATTCGGGCTCCGGTGGCCGGCGCAGATCTGCGACGAGCGCCCATCCGACCAGCGCAGCCAGCAGGAACAGCAGGGGGAACACCAGACCGCCCAGCCCGAGCAGGACCGTCAGGATGGCGCGGAAGGCGATGTTGTTGGGTGTCATGGAGGAATGGGTGCGCCGGGGCAGGGCCGAGTGTAGCGAGCTTGCCGCCCGGCTGCCGCGGCCCTTATCCACAGGCGCGGCCGGTTTTTGTCCTGTGGATAAAGATGGGGCGGCCGGCTCAGTCCGGCGCGGCCGGCGGTGCCTGGCGCCCGAAGGCCTGTTCGACCATCCGCACGAAATCGTGGACCGGCGCGGGCTGCAGCCGGCTGGCGCGTTGCAGCAGGCCGATGTCCCGATAGAAGGTGCGGGGACCGAGGTCGATGGCGCGCACCCCGGCTGGCCAGTCTGTACGGCTGTGCGTCTGGGGCACGAGCGCGGCCCCCACGCCCCGGGCGACCAGTTCGATCATGGCGTCGATCTCGTCGATCTCGATGCATTCGCGCACGGTCAGCCGCGCATCGCGCAGGAAACGTTCTACCAGCCGGCCGCCGAACGACGAACGGTCGTAGCGGACGAAGGGCAGCGTTTCCAGCGCCTGCCGCCAGTCCGGCTCGCTGCACGCCTGCGGCACCAGCAGGCGAAAAGGCTCGTGCGACAGCGTGGTCCAGCGCAGGTCGGCCTGCAGCGCGAACGCGGGGCGGATCAGGATCGCCATGTCGAGGTCGCCCGCATCGACCAGGTTGAGCAAGCCGAACGACACACCCGGCACGATGTGGCTGCGGTAGTTGCCGTGGCGCCGGTGAAAGTCGGCCAGCACCCCGGTCAGCACGGTGGTCTGGACCGAGGCGATGGCGCCGATGGCCACGGTGCCGCCCGGCTGTTCGGCACGGCGCCGCCGGTCGCCCATTTCCTCGTACAGGCGCACCAGTTCCTGGGCCTGCATCAAGGCTTCCTGGCCCTGCCGGTTGAGCTGGGCCGAGCGGCCGGTGCGGTCGAACAGGCTGTAGCCCAGGTGTTCTTCGAGGCGCTGGATCTGGGCGCTCACGGCGGCCTGCGTGAGTCCGATCTTCTGGCCCGCGCCGGCAAACGTCCCTTCTTGGGCCACGGCCACGAAGGTCTTGAGTTGGCGGATCATGAATGACAAATAAAAGTGATGCTCGCCACAAATATATATTGATTTTATTTTTCATTCGATGTTTCTAGACTTCGGGCATCGGCTGCCGCATTCACTGTGCACCGCCGAGCGTTCCGCCTTCCTTTCCTTCCTTTTCCCGCGCGGCAGAGCGTTGCCTGCGCCCCGGAGTCCCCATGATCGAAATCAAGACCAACCCCACCCTGATGTCTCCTTTCCACCTGGCTTTCCCGGTCGATGACCTGACCCGTGCCCGTGCCTTCTACGGCGAGTTGCTGGGCTGCCCGGAAGGCCGCAGTTCGGACGAATGGATCGATTTCAACTTCTACGGTCACCAGATCGTGGCCCATCTGGCCCCCGGCGAATGCGGCGGGGACCGGCGCAACACGGTCGACGGCCACGGCGTTCCGGTGCGCCATTTCGGCATCGTGCTGCCCATGGCCGACTGGGAAGCCATGGCCGCCCGCCTGCGCGAGCGGGAGGTGGCCTTCGTGATCGAGCCGTACATCCGGTTCAAGGGCGAAGTGGGCGAGCAGGCCACGATGTTTTTCCTGGATCCGGCCGGCAATGCGCTCGAAATCAAGGCCTTTGCCAACATCGACCGCCTGTTCGCCAAGTAAGCCTGCCAGGCCGCTGCGTCGCGGCTTGCGTGCGGCGTCGTGCCGCCGGTTTTCGGGTTCTGGCCGGGTCGGGATGACCGCGGCCTGCCGCGGTCGCCTCCTGCGCCCGTAAAATCAGCCTGTTGCGTCCAGTCCCCGGTTGCCGGGGTGGCGCTTTGTCGTTGATCCCTTCATACCCGAGAACCGACGGGCGTGGTCCAGTGCCGCGCGCGGCACAAGCATGTTGACCTTCCAGCAAATCATCCTGAAACTGCAGTCGTACTGGGCCGACCAGGGCTGCGCGCTGTTGCAGCCCTATGACATGGAGGTCGGCGCGGGCACCTCGCACACCGCCACCTTCCTGCGGGCCATCGGCCCCGAGCCGTGGAAAGCCGCCTATGTGCAGCCCAGCCGCCGCCCCAAGGACGGCCGTTTCGGCGAGAACCCCAACCGCCTGCAGCACTACTACCAGTTCCAGGTGGTGCTCAAGCCCGCACCCGACAACATCCTCGAGCTCTACCTCGGCAGCCTCGAAGCCCTGGGCTTCGACCTCAAGAAGAACGACATCCGTTTTGTCGAGGACGATTGGGAAAACCCCACGCTGGGCGCCTGGGGCCTGGGCTGGGAAGTCTGGCTCAACGGCATGGAGGTGACGCAGTTCACCTATTTCCAGCAGGTCGGCGGCATCGACTGCAAGCCTGCCACCGGCGAGATCACCTACGGGCTCGAGCGCCTGGCCATGTACCTGCAGGGTGTCGACAACGTCTACAACCTGACCTGGACCGACGGTCTGAGCTACGGCGACGTCTACCACCAGAACGAAGTCGAACAGTCGACCTACAACTTCGAGCATTCGGATGCGGACTTCCTGTTCACGGCCTTTGCCGCCCACGAAAAGCAGGCCCAGCACCTGATGGGCGAACAACTGGCCCTGCCCGCCTACGAGCAGGTGCTCAAGGCCGCCCACAGCTTCAACCTGCTGGATGCGCGCGGCGCCATCTCGGTCACCGAGCGGGCCGCCTACATCGGCCGTATCCGCAACCTCGCGCGCGCCGTGGCCCGCAGCTACCTCGACAGCCGGGCCCGCCTGGGCTTCCCCATGGCGCCGCGCGCCTGGGCCGATGAAGTCCTGGCCGACATCGCCCGCGCCGCCGAGCAGCAGAGCAAGAAGGCTGCCTGAACCCGTCCCACGCATCCACAGGGCCCTGGCCGCGACTGCCTCTGCAGGCGCCAGGGTCCACGAAGACATCACAACATGACTGATTCCAATCTGCTGGTCGAACTCTTTGTCGAGGAACTGCCACCCAAGGCGCTGCGCAAGCTCGGCGACGCCTTTGCGGGCGTGCTGTTCGAACAACTCAAGGCGCAGGGCCTGACCGGCGCCGACTCGCGCCTGACGGCCTATGCCTCGCCGCGCCGGCTGGCCGCCCACATCACCGAAGTCGCCAGCCAGGCGGCCGACAAGGCCGTGTCGCAGAAACTCATGCCGGTGGCCGTGGGCCTCGACGCGGCGGGTGCGCCCAGCGCGGCGCTGCTCAAGAAGCTGGCCGCCATCGGTGCCGACGCCGGTGCTGCCGCCGGCCTGCGCCGCGAAGGCGAGGGCAAGGCCGAAGCGCTCTATTACGACCACACGGTCAAGGGCGCGACGCTGTCCGACGGTCTGCAGAAGGCGCTCGACGAAGCCATCGCCCGGCTGCCCATTCCCAAGGTCATGACCTACCAGCTGGCCGACGGCTGGAGCAGCGTGAACTTCGTGCGTCCGGCGCACAACCTGGTGGCCGTGCACGGCACCGAAGTGCTGCTCAGCGTGGGCGCGCTGGGCCTGAAGGCCAACAACCACACCCATGGCCACCGCTTCGAGGCGCTGGTCGATCCGATCGTGCTGCGCAGCGCCGACGACTACGCCGAGCAGTTGCGCGAGCAGGGCGCGGTGATTGCCGGCTTCGACGAACGTCGTGCCGACATCGTGCGCCAGCTGCAGGCGGCCGCCGAGCGGGTGGGCGGCGGCGTGCGTCCCATCGACGACGATGCGCTGCTCGACGAAGTCACCGCTCTGGTCGAGCGTCCCAACGTGCTGGTCTGCCAGTTCGAGAAGGAATTCCTCGATGTGCCCCAGGAATGCCTGATCCTGACCATGAAGGCCAACCAGAAGTATTTCCCGCTGCTCGACGTGGAGGGCCGCCTGACCCACCAGTTCCTGGTGGTCAGCAACATCAGCCCGGGCGATGCCAGCGCAGTGACCGGCGGCAACGAGCGGGTGATCCGCCCGCGTCTGGCCGACGCCAAGTTCTTCTACGACCAGGACCGCAAGAAGTCCCTCGCCGACCGTGTGCCCGGCCTGGCCAAAGTCGTCTATCACAACAAGCTGGGAACCCAGGGCGACCGGGTCGAGCGCGTGCGCGCGATTGCCCGCGCCATCGGCGCCCAGCTCGACAACGAAGCCCTGGCCGCAGGCGCCGACCTGGCCAGCCAGCTCGCCAAGGCCGACCTGCTGACCGACATGGTGGGCGAGTTTCCCGAGCTGCAGGGCATCATGGGGGGCTACTACGCGCGTCACGACGGCCTGCCGGTCGAGGTCGCCGAAGCCATCGAAGACCACTACAAGCCTCGTTTTGCCGGCGACGCCCTGCCGCGCAGCGATGTCGGTGCGGTCGCCGCGCTGGCCGACAAGCTCGAGACCCTGGCCGGCATGTTCGGCATCGGCAACCTGCCGACGGGCGACAAGGATCCGTTCGCGCTGCGCCGCCATGCCCTGGGCGTGATCCGCATCCTGGCCGAGCAGCGCTCGTCCATCGAACTGGGCTGGTTGCTGCAGACCGCCTTCGGTGTGTTTGCCTCGCGCATTCCGGCCGATACCGTCTTCAACGATGCCAGTGCGCAACTGGCCGAATTCATCTACGACCGCCTGGCCGGCAGCCTGCGCGAGCAGGGCTACAGCGCACAGGAAGTCGAAGCCGTGCTGGCCCAGCGTCCCCAGCGCCTGGCCGAAGTGCAACTGCGCCTCGATGCCGTGCGTGCCTTTGCCGCACTGCCCGAAGCCGCCGCGCTGGCCGAAGCCAACAAGCGTGTGTCCAACATCCTGAAGAAGAACGGCGCCGAGCTGCTGGCCGATACACGCCCGACGCTGGCCTTGCTGCAGGCGCCCGAAGAGATCGCCCTGCTGCAGGCGATGAACACGCTCTATCCGCAGTGCGAAGCCAAGCTGGCGGCCGGCGACTACACCGGGCAGCTCCGGCTCGTGGCCAGCCTGCACCAGGCCGTCGATGCGTTCTTCCAGAACGTGATGGTGATGGCCGACGATCCGGTGCTGCGCCAGCAGCGCCTGGCCCTGCTGTCGGGCCTGCAATGGCACATGAGCCAGGTCGCGGATCTGTCGCGGCTGGCTGCCTGACGGGCTGCCGCCCGCCTCAACCCGACCGGACCTCCGCGCCATGGCCAACTCCGCCCAGCTCATCATCGTCGCCAGCGACGGCACGCTCAATGCCGATGTGGAAAACGGCGTGCAGTCGCCCGACGACTGGCAGCCGCTGCCGGGCGCGCTCGAAGCCGTGGCGCGCCTGAACCAGGCGGGCTGGCGGGTGGTGGTGGTGACCAACCAGCCGGGGCTCGGCCGCGGGCTTTTTGGTGTCGACACGCTGCATGCCATCCACACCCGCATGCATCGCCTGGTGGGCGAGGCCGGCGGGCGCATCGAAGCCGTGTTCTTCTGTCCGCACAGTCCGACCGAGGCCTGCAACTGCCGCAAGCCCCGGCCCGGCCTGGCCCTGGGCGTGGCCGAGCGCTACGGCATTCCCCTGCAGGGCGTGCCCATGGTGGGCGACTCGCTCGAGGACATCCAGGCCGCCGTGGCGGCAGGCTGCACGCCCCATCTGGTGCTCAGCGGCATGGCAGGCAGCGGCGCGGCGCCCGGCGGCGTGCTGCCTGCCGGCTGGCCCGAAGGCGTGGCCGTGCACCGCGATCTGGCCGCCTTCGCCGACGTGTTGCTGGCCGCCACGCCCCCTCCGGCGGCCGTCTCTTGATCCGCTTTTCCCCTTCCCGGCCGGGTCTCGTCGAGACCCGGCCCCGTCCTGACCCCAACGTCCGTTTGTCCTGATCATGCCGTTCATCCGTTCCGTGCTTCATATGCTGTGGCTCATCGTCACGGTCATCCCCTGGGCCCTCATCGTGATGGTGGCCTCCATCTTCACGCGCGGGGAACGGCTGTACCGCCTGACCATCGTCTGGAACGCCATGGTGCGCTGGGGCTCCGAGGTGATCCTCGGCATCCAGACCCGTGTCACCGGGCTCGAGAACCTGCCCAGCGGCGGCGAGCCGGTCATCCTGCTGGCCAAGCACCAGTCCGCCTACGAGACCATCGTGATGCCCTTGCTGGTGTCGCGCCCGGTTGCCTTCGTGTTCAAGCGCGAGCTGCTGCGCATTCCTTTCTTCGGCTGGGCCCTGGGCCGGCTGGACATGGTGCACATCGACCGTCAGCAGGGCGCCCAGGCCTTCAACAAGGTCGCCAAGCAGGGCCGGCGTCTGCTGGACCAGGGCGTCATCGTGCTGATGTTCCCCGAGGGCACCCGGATCAAGCGCGGCGAGAAGGGCAAGTACAAATCCGGCGGTGCGCGCCTGGCGATCCAGACGGGTACCCCGGTGTACCCCGTGGCGATCACCTCGGGACGCTGCTGGCCGGCCCGGGGCTTCGTCAAGTACCCCGGCGTGGTCGAGTTCTCTTTCGGTCCGGCCATTCCCAGCGTCGGCCGTCAGCCCGATGAGCTCGTCCGCGAAGTCGAGCAATGGGTGGAGGCCGAGATGCATCGCCTGGATGCCGAGGCTTATCGCTGAGCCATGACGCCGCCTCCCGCTGCAGGCGATGCCCATCCGCAGGCCAACCGGGCCGCGGTGCTGGGCGGCCGTACCGTCGGCTACGTGCTGGTACGGGCGGCGCGCCGCAGCATCGGCATGGCGGTCGATGCGCAGGGCCTGAGCGTGCGTGCGCCGCGCTGGGTCTCGGTCGACGACATCGAACGCGTGCTGCAGGACAAGGCCGGATGGATCCTGCGCAAGCTCGATGAAGCCCGTGCGCGCCAGGGCCAGCGGCAGGCGCTGCAGGTCATCTGGCAGGACGGTGCCACGCTGCCCTACCTGGGCCGGGCCCTGTCCGTGCGCCGGGGCCGGCCGGTCATCGGCGATCCGGCCGAGCCCTGCGAGCTCCGGCAAGGCCGGGTGCGGGTGACGGCGCACTGGCAGGCGGCAGCCGGGCCGGGCCTGGCCTCGACCCTGTGGCTCGACGTGCCGTCTGGGGCCGGCGAACCGCAGTGGCGCGCGCTCACGCAGGCCTGGTTCCTGCAGCAGGCCCGTATCCTGTTCCCGCAGCGGCTGCAGCATTTCTCGGCACCGCTGGGCGTGCGCTGCACCCGTCTCACGCTCAGCAACGCCGGCACCCGGTGGGGCAGTGCCAGCCGCGACGGCAGCATCCGCCTCAACTGGCGGCTGATGCATTTCGATCCGGCGATCATCGATTACGTCGTGGCCCACGAACTCAGCCACCTGCGGGTGATGGATCACAGCCCCTTGTTCTGGCGCACGGTCGAATCCGTCATGCCCGACTACGCGGCGCGCCGGCTGGCCCTGCGCCAGACCCCCATTCCGGACTGGAGCCCGGCCGACGCGGCGTGACCTGAGGGCGTGCCCGTTCAGGGCGCTCGACTGGCTTGGAATATGCTTGCCTGGTCGGCAGTCCTGTTTCATCCCACCCGGGCCTCGGCCCGCCTGCCCATGACCTACCGCACCACGCTCGGTGGTTTTGTCTTTGCGTTCGACGACCTGCGCCACGTGATGGCCGCGGCCAGTCCCGCCCGGTCCGGCGACTACCTGGCGGGGATCGGTGCCGCCACCGCGCAGCAGCGCATGGCCGCGCGCCATGTGCTGGCCGATCTGCCGCTGCGCATCTTTCTCGACGAAGCGCTGGTGCCTTACGAGGCCGACGACGTGACCCGCCTCATCCTCGACGGCCACGATGCGGCGGCCCATGCGCCGGTGGCCCATCTCACGGTGGGCGGGTTTCGGGAATGGCTGCTGGGCGATGCCGCCGACGCGCACACCCTGGCCGCGCTGGCGCCGGGCCTCACGCCCGAGATGGTGGCCGCGGTCAGCAAGATCATGCGCAACCAGGATCTCATTGCCGTGGCGCGCAAATGCCGGGTGGTCACGCGCTTTCGCAACACCATCGGGCTGCCGGGCCGGCTGGCCGTGCGGCTGCAGCCCAACCATCCGGCCGACGACCTGCGCGGCGTGGCCGCTTCCATCCTCGATGGCCTGATGCTGGGGGCCGGCGACGCGGTCATCGGCATCAATCCGGTCTCCGACAGCCTGAGCGTGCTGGGGGACCTCAACCGCATGCTCGACGGGCTGATCGAGGGCCACGGCATCCCCACCCAGGGCTGCGTGCTCACCCATGTCACCCATACCCTCAAACTGATGGAGCGGGGCGTGCCGGTCGATCTGGTGTTCCAGTCCATCGGCGGCACCGAGGCCACCAACCGCTCCTTCGGCATCGGCCTGGACCTGCTCGACGAGGCCCATGCCGCGGCGCTGGCGCTGGGCCGCGGCACCCTGGGCGACAACGTGATGTACTTCGAGACCGGGCAGGGCAGTGCGCTGTCTGCCAACGCCCACCACGGTGTGGACCAGCAGACCTGCGAGGCCCGGGCCTATGCCGTGGCGCGGCGCTACCGGCCGCTGCTGGTCAATACGGTGGTGGGATTCATCGGCCCCGAGTACCTGTACGACGGCAAGCAGATCGTCCGGGCCGGACTCGAGGACCACTTCTGCGGCAAGCTGCTGGGGCTGCCCCTGGGCTGCGACGTGTGCTACACCAACCACGCCGAGGCCGACCAGGACGACATGGACAACCTGCTGGTGCTGCTGGGCGCGGCCGGCCTGAGTTTCGTGATCGGCGTGCCGGGGGCCGACGACATCATGCTGAACTACCAGAGCACCTCGTTCCACGATGCCTTGTTTCTGCGGCAGACCCTGGGTCTGGCGCGTGCACCCGAGTTCGAGGACTGGCTGCAGCGCATGCGCATCACAGGGGCCGAGGGACAGTTGCTGCCGGCGCGGCCCGACCAGCGTTTGCTGCAGGCCGGCCCCGATCTGGGCCGCCGGCCCCGTCAGCCACACGAGGGCACTGCATGAGCGACGATGCACCGCAAAAGTCCCAGCCGGCACCGGGCGACCTGACCGTGCCCGACGCCTGGGCGGCGCTGCGCCGGCATACCTCGGCCCGCATCGCGCTGGGGCGGGCCGGGGTGGCCCTGCCGACGGCCGAGACCCTCGCCTTCGGCTGGGCGCACGCCATGGCGCGCGACGCCATCCACGCGCCGCTGGATGCCGCTGCGCTGGGCGAACGCCTGCACCAGGCCGGTTGGGACGTGCGCCAGGTCCACAGCCAGGCACCGGACCGGACGGCCTACCTGCGGCGGCCGGACCTGGGCCGCCTGCTCGATGCGCACTGCGAGGCCGAGCTGCGCCACGCCGCGAGGACGCTGCCGCAGCCCGATGTCGCGCTGGTGGTGGGCGATGGCCTGTCGTCGCTGGCCATCGAGCGCCACGCGCCCGCGCTGCTCGATGCCATCCGGTTGGCCTTGCCGGCACAGACGGTGTATGCCCCGGTGACCATCGCGGTGCAGGCGCGGGTGGCACTGGCCGACGATGTCGGCGCCGCCTGGGGCGCGCGCCAGGTGGCGATGCTCATCGGCGAGCGCCCGGGCCTGAGTTCGCCCGACAGCCTGGGCATCTACCTCACCCACGCGCCGCGCCGGGGCTGCAGCGACGCCCAGCGCAACTGCATCTCGAACATCCGCGCCGAAGGCCTTTCGTATGCACAGGCCGCCTACAAGCTGGCCTGGCTGCTGCAGCAGGCCACGCGTCTGGGGGCGAGCGGTGTCGGCCTCAAGGACGACAGCGACCTCGAACGGCTCGAGCCCTCGCCGGCGGCCGACGACGCAAGCGGCAAGGGCCTGCCCTGCGGCGACTGATCCCAGGGCGACAAACGACAAACGACAGGCGATGGGCGATGGGCCATCACCCCAGCCGGGGTCTCGGCCCGCCCGTCAAGCCGAAAAGCGGTGGACGCCTTCCGCGTCGCGCTGCCGCCGGACCTGGCCACGGTGCATCAGCCAGTTCAGGTGGGCGATGGATTCGCCCATGGCGAAGGTGACCTGGTGTGCATCGAGCGCGCGCGAGAACAGCACCTTCAACACGTCGGCCGCGCTTTGCGGCTGCCGGCGGCAGGCCGCGAGCACCTCGGCCAGGCGGTCCCGGTGATGGGCGTGCAACTGCTCGATCCGGGTGTGCAGGCCCTTGAAGGGCTTGCCGTGCGAAGGCAGCACCAGGGTATCGGCCGGCAGCGGCTTGAACTTGTCGATGGACTCGAGAAACAGGCCCAGCGCATCCGACTCCGGGTCGTTGTCGTACACGCTCACGTTGGTCGAGATGCGCGGCAGCACCATGTCGCCCGCGATCAGGATGCCGCGCGCCGGCGCATGCAGCGCGATGTGTTCCGGCGCGTGACCAAAACCGCTCACCAGATGCCAGGGGGTGCGGTTCGGGCCCTGGCCCAGCGCCAGGGACTGGCCGTCCATCAGCCGCCGGAACTGGTCGGGCACGGCCGGCACCAGTTGCCGGTAGTAATCGGTGCGCTGGCTGATCTGCCGCAGGGCCAGCGGATCGGTCAGCCCGTGCGAAGCAAAGAAATCGGCCGCGGCCTGGCCGCCCGCGCCGCTGATGGCCTGCTGCACGCCCAGACGCGCCGTGTAATAGTCGGTGGCGCTCATGTAGAGCGGCGCCTGCCAGCGTGCGCACAGCCAGTGCGCCAGGCCGACGTGGTCGGGGTGCATGTGGGTCACCAGCACCCGGATGATGGGCAGGCCTTCGAGCTCCCGCACGAACACCGTCTGCCATTGCGCACGGGGCTCGGGCTTGTCGATGCAGCAGTCGACCACCGTCCAGCCCTGCACCCGCTGGCCCTGGCTGTCCACGGTCTCGTCGCGCAGCAGCCAGATGTTGACGTGGTCGAGCGCAAACGGCAGTGCCATGCGCAGCCACTTGATGCCGGGTGCGACGGTGACGGCACGTCCCGGCTGCGGAAGCGTGTCGCCCAGGACGTAGTCGAGTGCTTTTTCGTTGTCGTTCATGGTCGTTCTGTGTTGGCGTGCAGCTATTCGGGGGACGCCTGGACGGACATCGCGCTCCGATTAGAATGCCGAATTATTGACGTTTACGTCAACGTCATTGGACGTGCCCCATTGTAGGGCCGAGCGTTCCGATGCGCTGTCGGTCACGCGTCAGTGCCCCCACCACGATCTCGCCCCACGGCCGCCGTTTTTGCTGCGGGCCTCGGCGTCACAGCAGGAGTCAGCATGGCCAGCAGCCAGACCTACACGATCAGCGAACTGGCCCGCGAGTTCGACCTCACCACCCGGGCCATCCGTTTCTACGAGGACATGGGCCTGCTCACGCCCGAGCGCGAAGGGGCGGGTGGCCGCAGCCGCGTCTATTCCGGCATGGATCGCGCCCGCCTGCGGCTGACGCTGCGGGCCAAGCGGCTCGGCCTGAGTCTGACCGAGGCCAAGGAAATCCTGGACATGTACGACAGCCCGCGCGACACGGTGCCGCAACTGGAGAAGTTCATCGACGTGCTTTCGCGCCACAGGGGACGGCTCGAGCAGCAGCACGAAGAGCTGCAGGCCACCATCCGCGAAGTGCGGGCCCATGAGGACGAAGCGCGCGAGGCGCTGGACCGAGCCCGCCAGTCCGTGCCCGCCGGCTGAGCCGCCGGCGCCGGCCCACGGCCGGCGCGTCCGGTGGCCGTTGCTCAGCGGCAGACAAAGTTCTCGGCCTGCTCGCTGTCGCCCTGGCCGCTGTAGCGGGCCACGGCGGGGTAGGGGCACAGCGGCCGGGTACGGGTGGGCGACCAGTCCGACGGCAGTTCGGTGTTGACGCCGCCCGCATTGCCCGCGCCGCGCGCCGCCGCCACGATGCGCTCGGGCGCCACGCCGCGCTCGACCCAGTCGACCAGCGCGCTCAATGCATCGAACTGGTCGGTGGCGATGCCGCCCCGGCTGTGGTTCATCCCCGGAACCAGGAAAAAGCGCGCAAAACTCGCCGCTTCGCCCCGCGCATCGCCGCGGTAGGCCTGGGTCAGGGCTTCGTACCAGTTGCGGGTGTCGTCGGACGAGAACACGCCGTCGGCCACACCCTGCACCACCAGCACCTTGGCGCCACGGTCGCGCAGCGCATCGAGCTGCGTCATGCCGGGCGGGACCATGAAGGACATCGCACTTTCGGTGTAGGTCGCATCGGTGGCCGACAGCCGGGCAAAGTCGGTGTCGAAGTTGAAATCGAAGGCGAACTGGCGCGAGCGGGTCGCCACCGTGGCGTCGGGCGGCACCTGGAAGATGATGCCCACGGCCACCGGGTCACGGGCGTTTCCGACCGACGACACGAACTTCCAGCTGGCCCAGTTGCTGCCCACCAGGCCCGGATCGAAGGCCTGGGTGGCATAGAGCGCCTGGCCCTGGCCGTTCACCGGGCCGCGATACAGGTTGGCCAGCGCATCGATCTGCGCTGCGCTCAGGCAACTGCCGTCCCGTGCGCCGCTGCAGACGGGCACATGCTGCCGGATGTCGAAGGCGCTGCGGCAGCCCTCGACATCCTGGACCAGGCCGTCTGCCACGCCGTCGAGCGCATCGCAGCGCTGCAGGATGGCCTGCGCCAGCACCTGGCGCTCGGCCATCGAGAAGGCCGTGCCGAGGTCGTTTTCATCGGTGGCCACGCGGCGCAGCTGTTGCGCGGTGTAGAGCTGCGCAGCGGCGGCGCGTGGCAGGTTGAAGCCCGGTGTGCTGGCCAGGATGCCGTCGTATTCCTGCGGCAGGCGGGTGCCGGCCACCAGCGCATGGCGTCCGCCGTTCGAGGTGCCGCCGGCATACGAACGATCGGGGCCCTTGCCGTAGGCGGCCTTGATCAGCGACTTGGCCATGGGCGTGAGCGCCAGCACGGCGCCGTAGCCGTAGTCGATGCGCGCCTGTGGATCCAGCCCGAACAGCGGATTCTGTGCCGCGTTGTGTCCGGCATCCGACGAGACCACCGCAAAGCCCTGGTGCAGGGCATGCGTGAGCGGTCCGCCGCTGCCGACGGCGCCGACGGCCGTGGCCACCGCGCCGTCGGTGCCGCCGTTGCCCTGGTAGAGAAAACGGCCGTTCCAGGCCAGCGGCAGACGCATCTCGAAGCCGATGGCATAGGTCTGGCCATCGATCGGGCCGACGCGGGTGTTCATGGCGCCGGTCACCAGGCAATGGGCGGCCACGTCCCGACCGGCGACCGTGAGCGTGCCGGCAGCCACCGTCGTGGCTGCCGTGATGCGGGTGTTGGCATAGGTGTAGCCGCCGAGCGATTCACACGATCCCTGCAGCGCCGCGCCCACGGCCGGCGCCAGGCTGGGCGGCGTGGCGACGGATGGAGGGGGCGCCGCGGTGTCGTCTGCATGGCCGCCGCCGCCGCCGCATGCCGACAGGGGCAGCAGCACGGCGGCCGTCAGCACGGCCAGGGCGCCGCTGGTTCTGGATAGCAAGTTCAAGTCGGTCTCCGGTTGTTTATAGTTATTGTTGATAAATAAATAGACAAAAAATATCGTGCAAACCCTCTGTTGTTGTCTTGTATTTTGATTATTCATGGTTTGTTTGCTGCGATCTTCCGCCAAGCCGGTGGCGCACGATTATTGACGTTGACGTAAACGTCAATAGAATGGGGGCAACAACAGCCCTCAGCGGCCCTCAGGAGACAACGCCATGAACCTGCCCGGACTCGACTTTCAGCTCGGCGAGGACGTCGAAGCCCTACGCGACGCCGTGCGCGCCTTTGCTCAGCAAGAGATCGCGCCGCGCGCCGCACAGATCGACGCCAGCGACCAGTTTCCCATGGACCTCTGGCGCAAGATGGGCGACCTGGGCGTGCTGGGCATCACCGTGCCCGAAGCCTACGGCGGAGCCGACATGGGCTACGTGGCGCACATGGTGGCCATGGAAGAGATCAGCCGCGCCAGCGCGTCGGTCGGCCTGTCGTACGGCGCGCACAGCAACCTCTGCGTCAACCAGATCAAGCGCAACGGCAGCGAGGCCCAAAGGCAGAAGTACCTGCCGAAACTGATCAGCGGCGAACACGTGGGTGCGCTGGCCATGAGCGAACCGGGCGCCGGCAGCGACGTCATCAGCATGAAGCTCAAGGCCGAGGACAAGGGCGGCTACTACCTGCTCAACGGCAGCAAGTTCTGGATCACCAACGGCCCCGATGCCGACACCCTCGTGGTGTATGCCAAGACCGAGCCCGAACTGGGCGCGCGCGGCGTCACGGCTTTCCTGGTCGAGAAGGGCATGAAGGGCTTTTCCGTCGCGCAGAAGCTCGACAAGCTGGGCATGCGCGGCAGCCACACGGGCGAACTGGTTTTCCAGGACGTGGAGGTGCCCGCCGAAAACATCCTGGGCACGCTCAACGGCGGGGCCAAGGTGCTCATGAGCGGACTGGACTACGAGCGGGCGGTGCTGGCCGCCGGGCCGGTGGGCATCATGCAGTCGGTCATGGACAACATCGTGCCCTACATCCACGACCGCAAGCAGTTCGGCCAGAGCATCGGCGAGTTCCAGCTCATCCAGGGCAAGGTGGCCGACATGTACACCGTGCTGCAGGCCGGCCGGGCCTATCTCTACACCGTGGGCAAGAATCTGGATGCCTTGGGCAGCGAGCACGTCCGCCAGGTGCGCAAGGACTGCGCCAGCGTGATTCTGTGGTGCGCCGAGAAAGCCACCTGGATGGCCGGCGAGGGCATCCAGATCTTCGGCGGCAACGGCTATATCAACGAATACCCGCTCGGCCGCCTGTGGCGCGATGCCAAGCTCTACGAGATCGGCGCCGGCACCAGCGAGATCCGCCGCATGCTGATCGGCCGCGAACTCTTTGCGCAGACCCTGTGATGTCGCCCTGTCGGCCCCGCTTGAAACCCCGGCATGCGGGTGTGCCCCGGCGGGAGTGCCGCGCAGCCGCTACCATTACGCCCCATGACAAATCCTCTCGACAAACTCGACAACCTGTTCCAGCACAACCGCGACTGGGCAGCTCAGGTGGAGCACGACCGGCCGGGCTTCTTTACCAGTCTCGTCAAACAACAAACGCCACGCTACATGTGGATCGGCTGCTCCGACAGCCGTGTACCCGCCAACCAGATCACCGGCCTCGACCCGGGGGAAGTGTTCGTTCACCGCAATGTCGCCAACATCGTGGTGCATTCCGACCTCAATGCCCTGTCGACCATCCAGTTCGCCGTCGAGCGCCTCAAGGTCGAGCACATCATGGTGGTGGGCCACTACGGCTGCTCGGGCGTGCAGGCCGCGCTCGAGGGTGCCCGGATCGGCCTGGCCGACAACTGGCTGCGCCACATCCAAGCCGTGCGCGACCAGCATGCCGAACTGCTGGCCCTGGTGCCCGAAGACCAGAAGGCCAACGTCCTCTGCGAGCTCAATGTGATCGAGCAGGTGGCCAACGTGTGCACGAGCACGGTGATCGAAGACGCCTGGCGCAACGGCCAGCCCGTGACCATCCATGGCTGGGCCTTCGGTGTGCACGACGGCCTGCTGCAGGACCTCAAGCTCACCGTTTCCACGCTGCAGCAACTGCGCGACAGCCGGGCCGAGGCGCTGGCCCAGGTCCGCAGCAAGTACGGCGCGGCCTGATCCCGCGCGGGCGGCGCGGTGCATCCCCGGGCTCCAGGCCGGGGATGCACCGCGTTTCCTCTCAGGCTGTGCGAAACATGCCGCACGCGGGTCTGCCGTGCCTTCGGGTACGGACACCGGCGGGCGGCCATGACCGCCGGGGCCGACCGGTCTCCTGGCGTTTTTCCCAGACCTCTAACAGGAGACAGACATGAGCCGCCCACTTCCCCTTTCCTCGCTCGCCGACGATCCCGTGGTCATCACGGGTGCCGCACGCACGCCCATGGGCGCATTCAACGGCGACTTCGCCGGCCTGGCTGCGCATGATCTCGGCGGTGTCGCCATCGGTGCCGCCGTCGCACGCGCGGGCATCGCGCCCGAGTCCGTCGACGAACTGTTCTTCGGCAATTGCCTGATGGCCGGCCAGGGCCAGGCCCCCGCCCGCCAGGCCGGCTTCAAGGGCGGCCTGCCGCAGAGCGCCGGTGCGGTCACTCTCTCGAAGATGTGCGGCTCCGGCATGAAGGCCGCCATGCTGGCCCACGACCTGCTGGCCGTCGGCACCCATTCGGTGGTGGTGGCCGGCGGCATGGAGAGCATGACCAATGCGCCCTACCTGCTCAACAAGGGCCGCAACGGCTATCGCATGGGGCACGACAAGGTCTACGACCACATGATGCTCGACGGCCTCGAGGACGCCTACGAGGCCGGCCGCTCCATGGGCACCTTCGGCGAGGACTGCGCCGCCCAGTACCGCTTCACCCGCGAGGCCCAGGACGCCTTTGCCACCGCCAGCGTGACCCGTGCGCAGGCGGCAGCCGCTTCGGGCGCGTTCGATGCCGAGATCGCGCCGGTGACACTCAAGACCCGCGCCGGCGACGTCGTCGTTTCGCGCGACGAGGGGCCGGCCAAGGCGAGGCTCGACAAGATCGCCAGCCTCAAGCCCGCCTTCAAGAAGGACGGCGGCACCATCACCGCCGCATCGAGTTCGTCCATCAACGATGGGGCTGCCGCCCTGGTGATGATGCGCCAGTCCACGGCCGCGCGCCTGGGCAGCCGTCCGCTGGCGCGTGTGGTGGCCCATGCCACGCATGCGCAGGCCCCCGAATGGTTCACCACCGCCCCGGTCGCCGCCACCCGCAAGCTGCTCGATCAGGCCGGCTGGCAGGTCGCCGATGTCGACCTCTGGGAAATCAACGAAGCCTTTGCCGTGGTTCCCATGGCCCTCATGCACGATCTCGACGTGCCCCATGACCGCGTCAACGTCCATGGCGGCGCCTGCGCGCTGGGCCATCCCATCGGGGCCAGCGGTGCCCGCATCGTCGTCACGCTGCTGCATGCCCTGCGGGCCCGGGGCGGCCGGCGCGGCGTGGCCACGTTGTGCATCGGCGGCGGCGAAGCCGTCGCCATGGCCTTCGAACTGCTGGACGCCTGAACGCGCAGCCTATTCTTCAACACGACACCGGTGGGGCAGGGCCGACAGGGCCCGCACCTGCCGGGCAGGAGACCCGCCATGCTGCTGACCGCCGAGCAAGAGCAGATCCGCGACGCCGTGCGCGACTTCGCGCAGCGTGAACTCTGGCCCCATGCCGCGCGCTGGGACCGCGAACACCATTTTCCGCACGAAGCCCACCGGGGCCTGGCCGAACTGGGGGCCTACGGCATCTGCGTGCCCGAATCGCTGGGCGGCGCAGGGCTGGACTACCTCACGCTGGCCCTGGTGCTCGAAGAGATCGCCGCGGGCGACGGCGGCACCAGCACGGCCATTTCGGTCACCAACTGCCCCGTCAATGCCATCCTGATGCGCGACGGCAGCCCCGAGCAGCAGCGACGCTGGCTCGTCCCGCTGGCGCAGGGCGAGATGCTGGGGGCCTTCTGCCTGACCGAACCGCAGGCCGGCAGCGATGCCTCGGCCTTGCGCACCACCGCCGTGCGCGAAGGCGACAGCTACGTGATCGAGGGCGTCAAGCAGTTCATCACCAGCGGCCGCAACGGCTCGGTGGCCATCGTCATCGCCGCCACCGACCGCGCGGCCGGCAAGAAAGGCCTCAGCGCGTTTCTGGTGCCCACCGATACGCCGGGCTATACCGTGGCCCGCCTCGAAGACAAGATGGGCCAGCATTCCACCGACACCGCGCTGATCCAGTTCGACCAGTGCCGCATCCCGGTCGAGCAGCGCATCGGCGCCGAGGGCGAGGGCTACCGCATCGCGCTGGGTGCGCTCGAAGGCGGACGGATCGGCATCGCCGCGCAGAGCGTGGGCATGGCGCGCAGCGCCTTCGAGGTTGCGCTGGCCTATGCACACGAACGCACCGCTTTCGGCCGCAGCATCTACGAACAGCAGGCCGTGTCCTTCCGGCTGGCCGAATGCGCCACCCGCATCGAAGCCGCGCGCCAGCTCATCTGGCATGCCGCCGCGCTGCGCGACGCCGGCCGCCCCTGCCTGCAGGAAGCCGCCATGGCCAAGCTGTATGCCACCGAGATGGCCGAGACGGTGTGCAGCGCCGCCATCCAGACGCTGGGCGGCTACGGTTATGTCCAGGACTTTCCGCTCGAACGCATCTACCGCGACGTGCGGGTCTGCCAGATCTACGAGGGCACTTCCGATATCCAGAAGCTGCTCATCGCCCGCGAGCTGGCCGCCCGCCGCTGAGAGACGGTTCGCACTGGCTACACTCGCGGGCATGTCTTCCCGTTCCCGCGCGCTGCCTGCCGATCCCCTGACCCAGCCCTGTCCCTGCGGACGCCTCGACGCCCGCCGCCGGCCGCTGAGCCATGGCGGCTGCTGTGCGCCGTATCTGGCGGACTGGGCGGGCCATCCGGCCCCCGACGCCGAAAGCCTGATGCGTTCGCGCTACAGCGCCTTTGTCCTGCTGCGCGAGGACTACCTGCGCGCCACCTGGGACAGCGCGCATGTGCCTGCCGATCTCGCACTCGATGCGTCCATCCGCTGGTTGGGGCTGGAGGTGCGCCGTCACCGCACGCTCGGCGCCACGCAGGCCGAAGTCGAGTTCGTGGCGCGCTGGCGCGAAGCCGGCCGAGCCGTGCGGCTGCACGAACGCAGCCGTTTCGAGCGACGTGACGGGCGCTGGTTTTATGTCGATGGCGACATCGACCCGGTGCCGCAGCCCTGACGGCCGGCTTTCACGCGCTACAGGCCGGTGTGGGCCCGCTGCCGGGCCGTGCCCGTGGCCCTGGTCCGGCGGGCTCGTGCAGGGCTGGCCTACAGCCTCCGAGCCCGTGCCCGTACAACGGATCCGGCCGGCTGTAGGACAGGTCGCCGGCTCGGCGTCCCGGGCGAGACAAGCGGCGAGGCAATCGATATTCTGGGGATGTCCTCGGGCCTGTGGGCCGGTGCCTTCATGTGCCGTCCGCAAGCCCTGTCCATCGATTCCATCTCAGGAGAAAGCCTATGTCCGAAAAAATCGCCACCGTTGCCTGGCTGGGTGCCGGCAAGACCGGCAAGGGCCAGATCAGCACCGAAACGGGCGTCCTCAAGGACCAGCCCTATGGCTTCGGTACACGATTCGGTGACGACCGCAGCGGCACCAATCCCGAAGAGCTGCTGGGGGCCGCGCATGCCGCCTGCTTCACCATGGCCTTCGCCTTCGCGGCCGAAGGCGCCGGCTTTGCCGTCGACCGGGCCAACACGCAGGCCAAGGTGCGCCTGGCCAAGGATGCCGAAGGCTTTGTCATCGACCGCATCACCTTGACCTTCGAGGCCAAGGTGCCGGGCCTGGACGAAGCCCAGTTCAAGACGCTGGCCGACGGTGCCAAGCGCAACTGCCCGCTGTCGAAGGCGCTGGCCAGCGTGCCCGAGATCGTGCTCGACGCCAAACTGCTGGATTGACCCGGAGACCCGCCATGACTTCCTACTCCCGTACGGCAAGAACGCGCCGACCCGGCGCGTCTGCAGCAGCCTTGCGTGCCCATGAACATCCCGATGACGCCCGTTCCGGCTCCCGCCGGGGTGCACGTCTGGGCCAGATGCTGCGGCTGGGTGCCGCAACCGTGGTCGTGATGGCGGGCCTGGTGGCCTGGGGCGAGAGTCGCGCCCAGACCCCTTCCACACAGGTGCCGACGGCCCAGGAGCGGGCCGGCCTGAGCGTGACCGAACGCCGCGAGGCCGCCGCTGCGGCCATCGAGGGCAAACGCGGCAATCTCGACGACCGCGGCGCCGACTACCAGTCCAACGCACTGCAGCGTTGTGCCCGCCTGCCCGCCGAGCAGCGCACCGATTGCGAATCGCGCGTGCGCGGCGAGGGCGCGGCCAGCGGCAGCGTGCAGGGTGGCGGCATCATCCGCCGCAGCGAGACCACCACGATCTCCCCGGCACCGCAGCCGCCCGCAGGCCCCGGTACCCCGGGTGTTCGCGAGCTGCCGCCCCTGCCGGTGCCGACACCGGGCGCAAATCCCACCACGCCGGCTCCGGCCGTCCGCGGGTCGGGTTATTGAGCCTCGATCGCACCGCTTCGGCCGCCCTGCCTTAACATGACGGATTCCTGAATTCGCGAGGTAGCGGTGTTGACTTTCGATGCGGTGCTTTTTGATTGCGATGGTGTGCTGGTCGACAGCGAGCCCATCACCAACGGTGTTCTGCGCGACATGCTCGAGGAAGAAGGCTGGAAACTGACGGCCGAGCAGTGTTTCGAGATCTTTGTCGGCAAGGCCGTCAAGGACGAGTCCGCGCGCATCCAGCATCACACCGGCAAGCCGGTCACCGAAGCCTGGCTCACGGGCTTTCGCGAGCGTCGCAACCTGCAGCTCGAGTCGCGTCTCACGGCCATTCCCGACATCCACGGTGCCGTCGAAACGCTGCATCGCGCCAGCCAGGGGCGCATCGCATGCGCCTCGGGGGCCGATCGCTTCAAGGTCGAACTGCAACTGCGCAAGGTCGGTCTGCATCATTTCTTCGAGGGCCGCATCTTCAGCGGCCACGAAATGCCGCGCAGCAAACCGGCGCCGGATGTGTACCTCGC
The DNA here is from genome assembly GCF_003752175.1 of Comamonas sp. BIGb0124. Classification (GTDB taxonomy): domain Bacteria; phylum Pseudomonadota; class Gammaproteobacteria; order Burkholderiales; family Burkholderiaceae_C; genus Comamonas_F. Next base: position 164,201 of record NZ_RJVF01000009.1, read on the forward strand.
CGCGGCTGCGGCCCTGCAGGTCGATCCCCGCCGATGTGCGGTGGTCGAAGACACCGTCACCGGCGTGACGGCGGGCGTTGCCGCAGGCGCCACCGTCTTTGCCTATGCGCCCTCGGGCAGCGGCGAGGCCTTGCTGGCTGCCGGCGCCAGCCAGACCTTCACGCGCATGACGCAGCTCGGCGACCTGATTCGACTGGCCTGATCGGGCCGCAGTCCTCTCGGGGTGCATCGGTCGGCCTAGGGCATCTACCGATGCCGGAGCCCCCTGTATTGGATTGACGTTGACGTAAACGTTAACCAGAATGTTTCCATAGGCCAGGCGGGCCGCTGCATGCCCGCGCGCCCAACCGATCAGGAGACATTCACCATGCAGGCCACCCCTCGGACTTTGTCCTCGCCCGCCCTCGAGGCGCAAGATTTCCACAGCGGGTCGAGCTACGCGCGGGGCGCGCAGCACCCGCCGCTCATCGAGCAGACCCTGGGTGCTTTCATGGACGGCATGGTCGCGCGCCATGGCGCTGCAGAGGCGCTGGTGTGCGTGCACCAGGGCCTGCGCTACACCTACGCACAGCTGCAGCAGGCCGCGCGGCAACTGGCCAGCGCCTTGCTGCGCCAGGGTCTTCAGCCGGGCGACCGGGTGGGCATCTGGTCGCACAACAATGCCGAATGGGTGCTGCTGCAACTGGCCACGGCCGAGGTCGGTCTGGTGCTGGTCAACATCAACCCCGCCTACCGCACCAGCGAACTCGAATACGCGCTCAACAAGGTGGGCTGCAAGGCGCTGGTGTCCATGCGTGCCTTCAAGACCAGCCGCTACCTCGAGATGGTGCGCGAGCTCGCACCCGAACTGGCCACCTGCCCGGCGGGCCGTCTCGCCGCGCGCCGCCTGCCCCTGCTGCGCCTGGTGTGCTGGATCGACGTCGCCGGGCAGGGCGACGACGAGGCCGGCATGCTGCGTTTCTCCGACCTGTTCGCACAGGGCGATCCCGAGGATGCAGCCGTGGCCCGGATTGCCGGTTCCCTCGATCCGCACGATCCCATCAACATCCAGTTCACCAGCGGCACCACCGGTTTTCCCAAGGGCGCGGCGCTCACGCATCGCAACATCCTCAACAACGGGTTTTTCATCGGCGAATGCATGAAGCTCGGCCCCGGCGACCGGCTCTGCATCCCCGTGCCCCTGTACCACTGCTTCGGCATGGTGCTGGGCAACCTGGCCTGCCTCACGCACGGCTCGGCCATCGTCTATCCCAGCGACGGTTTCGACCCGCTGGCGGTGCTGCAGACCGTGCAGGCCGAGCGCTGCACCGGACTGCACGGCGTGCCCACCATGTTCATCGCCGAGCTCGACCATCCGCGTTTCGCCGAGTTCGATCTGTCGACCCTGCGCACCGGCATCATGGCCGGCTCGCCCTGCCCGATCGAGATCATGAAACGCGTGGTCAACGAGATGAATCTCTCGCAGATCACCATCGCCTACGGCATGACCGAAACCAGCCCCGTCAGTTGCCAGAGCTCGACCGACACGCCGCTGGACAAGCGTGTCGCCACCGTGGGCACGGTGCAGCCCCACCTCGAAGTCAAGATCGTCGACCCGGAAAGCGGCGAGTGCGTGCCCGTCGGGCAGTCGGGCGAGCTGTGCACGCGCGGCTACTCCGTCATGCACGGCTATTGGGGCGACGAGGCCAAGACCCGCGAGGCCATCGATGCCGAGCAGTGGATGCACACGGGCGATCTCGCGGTGATGGACGCGCAGGGCTACGTCAACATCGTCGGGCGGATGAAGGACATGGTCATCCGGGGCGGCGAGAACATCTACCCGCGCGAGATCGAGGAGTTCCTCTATCGCCACCCCAAGGTGCAGGACGTGCAGGTCGTGGGCGTGCCCGATCGCAAGTACGGCGAGGAACTGTGTGCCTGGATCATCGCCCGCCCCGGCGCGACGCTGGACGAAGACGAGATCCGCACCTTCTGCCAGGGCCAGATCGCCCACTACAAGATCCCCCGGCACATCGTCTTCACCGATGCCTTTCCGATGACGGTCACCGGCAAGATCCAGAAATTCAAGATCCGCGACGAGATGAAGCAGCGGCTGGGGCTCGAGGAAGAGAAGACCGCCTGACGCCAGCCAAAAACCATGCGGGCCCAACGGCCTGTGGCTTCGATGCGTCAATGGCCTTCGCCGCACGGAATTTTTCGACGAAGCACTGAACTTTTACCGCTTCAGGCATGTCTTGTGCTTAGGGACATGCATGAGTCTGAACCCCGCGTGCGCAGCACGCGCCGAGGGGCTGTAGTCCTTCTGCGCATCTGTTGTGAACTTGCTTGCTTTTGGTTGGATGCGGCATGCGGGAATCCACAAGCAGGTGTAGGATGGTTCCAAGCTCACTGTGCAATTGCTGCTTCGTTTTTGGCGGGGCGGCGCATGCTGGCAACTGGTCCGGCCCCGGCGGGATCAGGTGCTGTTCGTCATGGTAGTACGCGGAAGGTCTTTCTATGGATGTCATCGGAAACTTCGCAGCCCGTTATGAACGCACCCGCGAGGATGTCATGTCCTTGCAGGAGTATCTCGACCTGTGCAAGCGCGATCCCAAGGCGTATGCCACGGCCGCCGAGCGCATGCTCGAAGCCATCGGACAGCCCGAGCTGCTCGATACACGCAACGACTCCCGGCTCTCGCGCCTGTTCGCCAACAAGGTGATCAAGATCTACCCGGCGTTCCGCGAGTTCTACGGCATGGAAGACGCCATCGAACAGGTGGTCTCGTATTTCCGGCATGCGGCGCAGGGACTCGAAGAAAAGAAACAGATCCTCTATCTGCTCGGCCCTGTCGGGGGCGGCAAGAGCTCGATCGCCGAGCGTCTCAAGCAGCTCATCGAACGCGTGCCGTTCTATGCGATCCAGGGTTCGCCCGTCAACGAATCGCCGCTGGGCCTGTTCGATGCCACCGAGGACGGCCCGATCCTCGAAAAGGAATACGGCATTCCGCAGCGCTACCTGCAGCGCATCCTGTCGCCCTGGGCCGTCAAGCGGCTCGAGGAATACGGCGGCGACATCCGCCAGTTCAAGGTGGTCCGGCGCTATCCGTCGGTGTTGCGGCAGATCGCCGTGGCCAAGACCGAGCCGGGCGACGAGAACAACCAGGACATCTCCTCGCTGGTGGGCAAGGTCGATATCCGCAAGCTCGAGTCGTATGCGCAAGATGATCCGGACGCCTACAGCTATTCGGGCGGCCTGTGCCTGGCGAATCAGGGGCTGCTCGAATTCGTCGAGATGTTCAAGGCGCCCATCAAGGTCCTGCATCCGCTGCTCACCGCCACGCAAGAGGGCAACTTCAAGGGCACCGAGGGGTTCGGTGCGATTCCCTTCGACGGCGTGGTGCTCGCGCACAGCAACGAAAGCGAGTGGAAGGCGTTCCGCAACAACAAGAACAACGAGGCTTTCCTCGACCGCATCTACATCGTCAAGGTGCCGTACTGCCTGCGCGTGACCGAGGAAATCAAGATCTACGACAAGCTGGTGCGCAACTCCTCGCTGTCTCAGGCTCCCTGCGCCCCCGGGACCTTGCGCATGATGGCGCAGTTCTCGGCGCTGACCCGGCTCAAGGAGCCCGAGAACTCGAGCATCTTCAGCAAGCTGCAGGTGTACGACGGCGAGAGCCTCAAGGACACCGACCCCAAGGCCCGTTCCATCCAGGAGTACCGCGACTACGCGGGCGTGGACGAAGGCATGAGCGGGGTCTCCACGCGGTTTGCCTTCAAGATCATCTCCAAGGTCTTCAATTTCGACTCGGCCGAGGTCGCCGCCAATCCCGTGCACCTGATGTACGTGCTCGAGCAGCAGATCGAACGCGAACAGTTCCCTCCGGAAATCGAACAGAAGTACATCGGCTACATCAAGGAGATGCTGGCGCCGCGGTATGCCGAGTTCATCGGCAAGGAAATCCAGACCGCCTATCTCGAAAGTTACTCGGAATATGGGCAGAACATCTTCGACCGTTACGTGACGTATGCCGATTACTGGATCCAGGATCAGGAATACCGTGACGTCGACACCGGCGAGATCTTCGACCGCGGTTCGCTCAACGGCGAGCTCGAGAAGATCGAGAAACCGGCCGGAATCAGCAATCCCAAGGATTTCCGAAACGAGATCGTGAATTTCGTGCTGCGTGCGCGGGCCGGCAATTCGGGCAAGAACCCGCTGTGGACCAGCTACGAGAAGCTGCGCAGCGTGATCGAGAAGAAGATGTTCTCGAACACCGAGGAGCTGCTGCCCGTCATCAGCTTCAATGCCAAGAGCAGCGCCGACGAGCAGAAAAAGCACGAAGACTTCGTGACCCGCATGGTCGAGAAAGGTTACACACCCAAGCAGGTCCGCCTGCTGTGCGAGTGGTACCTGCGTGTGCGCAAGAGCTCCTGAAGAGGGCCTGCAATTTCTCGAGCCGACCGTTTTCCCGGCCCTGCTTTTTCATAGGGCTGAACTGGCTTGGAGGCTGGACCTTGGCCGTACTGCAGCAAATCATCGACAGGCGACTGTCGGGCAAGAACAAGTCGATCGGCAACCGCGAGCGGTTCCTTCGGCGTTACCGAACCCAGGTGCAGGAAGCGGTGCGACGGGCCGTCAGCGGCCGCGGCATCCGCGACCTGGCACAAGGCGAGGACGTGACGCTGCCGCGCCGCGATGTTTCGGAACCGGCCTTTGGCCACGCCTCGGGCGGCCGTCGCGAGATGGTGCATCCGGGCAACCGCGAGTTCGTGCGGGGTGACCGCATCGAGCGGCCCAAGGGCGGAGGCAGCGGTGGCGGCTCGGGCAGCGGGCAGGCCAGCGACAGCGGCGAGGGCGAGGACGACTTTGTCTTCCGCCTGACGCGCGAGGAGTTCATGCAGGTCTTCTTCGAGGACCTGGCCCTGCCCAATCTGCTGCGCACCCAACTGGCCGAGGTGCCCGAGTGGCGTTCGCAGCGCTCGGGCATCAGCAGCGAGGGCACGCCCAACAACCTGCATGTGGTGCGTTCCATGCGGGGCGCGCTGGCGCGTCGCATCGCGCTGGGCGGCGAGGACAGGCGCACGCTGCGCCAGCTCGAACTGGCCCTGGCCGAGTGCACCGCCCGCCGGCCGCTGCGCGCCGAGGACGAGGCCGAGATCCTGCTCCTGCGCGAAGAGATCGCCCGCGTGCGCCGGACCGCGCGCCATGTGCCTTACCTCGATCCCATCGACCTGCGCTACCGCAGCCGCACGCAGGTGGCGGTTCCCAGTGCCAAGGCGGTGATGTTCTGCCTGATGGATATCTCCGGCTCGATGGACGAGGCACGCAAGGACATGTCCAAGCGCTTCTTCATGCTGCTGTACCTGTTCCTCACGAAACACTACGAACGCATCGAGCTGGTCTTCATCCGCCATCACACGCAGGCGCAGGAGGTCAGCGAGGACGAGTTCTTCCATGCCACCGAGACCGGCGGCACGGTGGCCTCCAGCGCGCTGGTGCTCATGCACGAGGTGATCAAGGCGCGATACCCGAGCGACCAGTGGAACATCTACGGCGCACAGGCCAGCGACGGCGACAACTGGTTCCAGGACAGCGGCCGCTGCCGCGAGCTGCTCGAGCAGTCGCTGCTGCCGCTGGTGCGTTATTTCGCTTATGTGCAGGTGGCCGACGTCGAGCAGAACCTGTGGCAGGAGTACGCACGGCTTCAAGGCGCGCAGCCCAACTTCGCCATGCGCAAGGTCTCGAGTGCGGGCGACATCTATCCGGTGTTCCGCGATCTGTTCAAGAAGGAAGGGGTGAAAGCATGACCACACGCCCCGCGCTCAAGGAACTGCTGGCGAACCGGGCCGCACAGCCCTTGCCCAGCCCGTCCGACTGGACGTTCGACCTGATTGCCGAGTACCACGCCGAGATCGCCCGGACGGCCGATGCCTACGGGCTCGACACCTATGCCAACCAGCTCGAGATCATCAGCGCCGAGCAGATGATGGATGCCTACGCCAGCGTCGGCATGCCGGTGTTCTACCGTCACTGGTCGTACGGCAAGCAGTTCATCGCCACCGAAAAGAACTACCGCCGCGGCCACATGGGCCTGGCCTACGAGATCGTCATCAATTCCGACCCCTGCATTTCCTACCTGATGGAGGAAAACAGCATGCCCATGCAGGCGCTGGTGATCGCGCATGCGGCATATGGGCACAACAGTTTCTTCAAGGGCAACTACCTCTTTCGCATGTGGACCGATGCCTCGGCCATCATCGACTATCTGGTCTATGCCCGCGCCTATGTGGCCGAATGCGAGGAGCGCCATGGCGTCGAGGCGGTCGAGGATCTGCTCGATTCGTGCCATGTACTGATGAACTACGGCGTCGATCGTTATCGCCGGCCGCAGAAACGCACGCTGGCCGACGAGGCCGACCGCCGTGCCGAGCGTCTGGCCTACCTGCAGCAGCAGGTCAACGACCTGTGGCGCACGCTGCCGCGGCGCACCGAAGACCCGGCCGGTGCCGAGGCCAGCAAGCGCTTTCCGGCCGAGCCGCAAGAGAACCTGCTGTACTTCATCGAAAAGAACGCGGCGCTGCTCGAGCCCTGGCAGCGCGAGGTGATCCGTATCGTGCGCAAGATCGCGCAGTACTTCTATCCGCAGCGCCAGACGCAGGTGATGAACGAAGGCTGGGCGACCTTCTGGCACTACACCCTGCTCAACACCCTGTACGACCGCGGCCTGCTGGGCGACGGCTTCATGCTCGAATGGCTCAAGTCGCACACCAGCGTGGTCTACCAGCCGCCGGTGGGGCACCCGGGCTACAGCGGCATCAATCCGTATGCGCTGGGGTTTGCGATGTACAGCGACCTCAAGCGCATCTGCGAGAAGCCGACCGAGGAAGACCGCCGCTGGTTTCCCGACATCGCCGGCAGCGACTGGCAGAAGACGCTGGACTACGCCATGCGCAACTTCAAGGACGAGAGTTTTGTCGGCCAGTTCCTCAGTCCGCAGGTGATGCGCGATTTCAGGCTGTTCGCGGTGCGCGACGACGATCGCGAACCGACCATCGAGGTCGCGGCCATCCACGACGACAGCGGGTATCGCGAGCTGCGTGAAGCGCTCTCGCGCCAGTACGACATCGGCAGCCGCGAGCCGGACATCCAGGTCTGGAATGTGAACCTGCGCGGCGACCGTTCGCTGACGCTGCGCCACACCCAGCACCATGCCCGGCCGCTCGACGAGGGCACGGCAGACGTGCTCAAGCACGTTGCTCGCCTCTGGGGATTCGACGTCTACCTCGAGAGCGCGGACGGGCAGGGCAGTGTCACCCGGCGCTGGAAGGCCGCCGCGGCACGTTAGCCCGTGCGGATGCCCGGACGGGGTTCGGGCTAACCCTGGCATTTCCGGCTCGCCCGTGTCTTGCGGGGCCTTTTGTTTCACTTTATATTGACGTTTACGTAAACGTCAATTCTGAAGAAGAAAGACAGGCATGCCCAAGCTGGAGACAAAACTCAACGTGCGATCGGCCGAGTTCAAGGCCAACGCCCAGGCCATGCAGGCCCTTGTCGAGGACTTGCGCCTGCAGTGCGAGCGGGTGGCGCAGGGCGGCGGGGAACAGGCCCGCGCCAAACACCTGGCGCGGGGCAAGCTGCTGCCGCGCGAGCGCGTGCAGCAACTGCTCGATCCGGGCTCGCCTTTTCTCGAACTCAGTCCGCTGGCGGCGCATGCGATGTACGGCGGCGACGCACCGGGTGCCGGCGTGATCACGGGCATCGGCCGTGTGGCCGGCGTGGACTGCGTCATCGTCTGCAACGACGCCACGGTGAAGGGCGGAACCTACTACCCCCTGACGGTCAAGAAACACCTGCGGGCGCAGGAGATCGCGCAGCAGAACCGGCTGCCCTGCATCTACCTGGTCGATTCGGGCGGCGCCAACCTGCCCAACCAGGACGACGTGTTTCCCGACCGCGACCACTTCGGCCGCATCTTCTACAACCAGGCCAACATGAGCGCCCAGGGCATTGCCCAGATCGCCGTGGTGATGGGCTCGTGCACGGCCGGCGGCGCCTACGTGCCGGCCATGAGCGACGAGGCCATCATCGTCAAGAACCAGGGCACGATCTTTCTGGGCGGGCCTCCGCTGGTGAAGGCCGCCACCGGCGAAGTGGTGACGGCCGAGGACCTGGGCGGCGGCGACGTGCACACGCGGCTGTCCGGTGTGGCCGATCACCTGGCGCACAACGACTCGCATGCGCTGCAACTGGCGCGCGAGGCGGTCCGGCACCTCAACCGCCCGGCCACGGTGTATCCGCCGAGCGGCCCTGAACAGCAGCCGGCCTACGATGCCCGCGAGCTCTACGGCGTGATCCCGACCGACACCCGCAAGCCCTTCGACGTGCGCGAGATCATCGCCCGCATCGTCGACGGCGCCGAGTTCCACGAGTTCAAGCCGCGCTACGGCGCCACGCTGGTGACGGGCTTCGCCGAGATCGAGGGCATGCCGGTGGGCATCATCGCCAACAACGGCATCCTGTTTTCGGAATCGGCCCAGAAAGGTGCGCATTTCATCGAACTGTGCTGCCAGCGCCGCACCCCGCTGGTGTTTCTGCAGAACATCACCGGCTTCATGGTGGGGCGCAAGGTCGAGAACGAGGGCATCGCCCGGCACGGGGCCAAGATGGTGACCGCCGTGGCCACGGCAGCGGTGCCGAAGTTCACGGTCATCATCGGCGGCAGCTTCGGCGCGGGCAATTACGGCATGTGCGGACGGGCCTTCGGCCCCCGTTTCCTGTGGATGTGGCCCAACGCACGGATCTCGGTGATGGGCGGCGAACAGGCGGCCAGCGTGCTGGCGACGGTGCGGCGCGACGGCATCGAGGCCAAGGGCGGCCGGTGGGGCGCGGACGAGGAAGAGGCGTTCAAGCTGCCCATCCGCCAGCAGTACGAGGAGCAGGGCCACCCTTACTACGCCACTGCGCGGTTATGGGACGACGGCGTGATCGACCCCGCCGACACCCGGCGGGTCCTGGCCCTGGGTCTGGCGGCGAGCCGTCAAGGCCCCGAGACCGAGACCCGGTTCGGCGTGTTCCGCATGTAGGCCCCGGCCCAGGAGACAAGACGACATGACGACCGACAATCCGGCAGCGGCACTGGAGACGACTTTTGCACCCGGCGTGGCCACGGTCTGGCTCAACCGGCCCGATGTGCGCAACGCCTTCGACGACGAGGTGATCGCCGAACTGACGCAGACCTTCGAGAGCCTGGGGCAGCGCGACGACTTGCGGGCCATCGTGCTGGCGGCGCGCGGCAAGGCCTTCTGTGCCGGTGCCAACCTCAACTGGATGCGCCGCATGGCCGGCTACAGCCGCGAACAGAATCTGGCGGATGCCGGCCGGCTGGCCCGCATGCTGCAGGTGCTGAGCGACTGCCCGGTTCCGACCATCGCGCGCATCCAGGGCGACGTCTATGCCGGAGGCATGGGCCTGGTGGCGGCGTGCGACATGGCGGTGGCGGCCGAGGGCGCCGGCTTCTGCCTGAGCGAAACCCGGATCGGGCTGATCCCCGCCACCATCGGACCCTACGTGGTTCGTGCCATGGGCCGGCGCGCGGCACAGCGCTACCTGCTCACGGCCGAACGTTTCGATGCCGCCGAAGCCCATCGGCTGGGACTGGTGCACACCGTGGTGGCCGCCGACGGGCTCGATGCCGCCGTCGACGGGCTGGTGCAGGCGTTGCGCGCCGCGGGGCCGCAGGCGGTGCGTGCATGCAAGCGCCTGCTGCGGGACGTGGCCGACCGTCCGGTCGACGACGCGTTGATCGCGCGCACGGTCGAAGGCATTGCCGAGATCCGGGCCAGCGACGAGGGCCGTGCCGGCGTCTCGGCTTTTCTGGCCAAGCAGGCGCCGCCCTGGCTGCCTTGAGAGCCCCGCGCCCATCATGACGTCCCGTGCCTGCACGGGAACCCGAGACCCGAGGAGATCCATCCGATGTTCGACAAGATCCTGATAGCCAACCGCGGCGAAATCGCCTGCCGGGTGGCCCGCACCGCACGCCGAATGGGCGTCGCCACCGTCGCCGTCTATTCGGATGCCGATGCGCATGCGCAGCATGTGTCGGCCTGCGACGAAGCCGTTCACATCGGCGGCAGCGCACCGGCCGAGAGCTATCTGCGCTGGGACAAGATCATCGAGGTCGCGCAGGCCACCGGTGCGCAGGCCATCCATCCCGGCTACGGTTTCCTGAGCGAGAACGAGGCCTTTGCCACGGCTTGCCGCGAGGCCGGTCTGGTGTTCATCGGGCCGCCGCCGCAGGCCATCCAGGCGATGGGGCTGAAGGCCGCGTCCAAGCAGCTCATGGAGCGGGCGGGCGTGCCGCTGGTGCCGGGCTACCACGGCGTGGACCAGTCGCCCGACCTGCTGCAGCGCGAGGCCGACCGCATCGCGTACCCGGTGCTCATCAAGGCCAGCGCGGGGGGCGGTGGCAAGGGCATGCGCATCGTCGAGCGGCACGAGGATTTTGCGTCTGCGCTGCAGTCCTGCCAGCGCGAGGCGCGCAACAGCTTTGGCGACGACGCGGTGCTGGTCGAAAAATACGTACAGCGCCCGCGCCACATCGAGATCCAGGTCTTCGGCGACAGCCACGGCAACATCGTCTACCTGTTCGAACGCGACTGCTCGGTGCAGCGCCGCCACCAGAAGGTGCTGGAAGAAGCGCCGGCCCCGGGCCTGGACGACAACCTGCGCCGAGCCATGGGCGAAGCGGCAGTGGCCGCTGCCCGGGCCGTGAGCTACGAAGGCGCGGGGACGGTGGAGTTCATCGTCGAGCAGAAGCCCGACGGCGGCATGGCTTTCTTTTTCATGGAGATGAACACGCGGCTGCAGGTCGAGCATCCGGTCACCGAAGCCATCACCGGCCTGGATCTGGTGGAGTGGCAACTGCGGGTGGCCAGCGGCGAGGCCTTGCCGCTGCGCCAGGAGCAACTGACCCGGCGCGGCCATGCCATCGAGGCCCGCCTGTGCGCGGAAAACCCCGACAACCAGTTCCTGCCGGCGACCGGCCACCTGCGGGTGTTCGCGCTGCCGCCCCATGTCGCGTTCGAACGCGGCACGGGCGAGCGGCCGCGCGTGGACGCAGGCGTCCGCCAGGGCGACGACATCACGCCGCATTACGACTCGATGATCGCCAAGCTCATCGTCTGGGGCGAGGACCGGGCGCAGGCCCTGGCCCGGCTGGATGCCGCACTGGCGCATTGCCGCATCGTCGGCGTGGCCAACAATGTGCCGTTCCTGCGGCGTGTGCTGAGCAGCCGCAGCTTTGCGCAAGCCGACCTCGACACGGCACTGATCACGCGTGAACACGATCATCTGTTCGGCCCCGGCGCTGTGCCGGCCGATCTGGCCGCCGCCGCGGTGGTGGCGCACAGCCTGCTGTCCGAGCAGCGCCGCAGCCGGCAGTCGCGGGCCGCAGGCGCAGGGCCTTTCGCCGCCCACGATGGTTGGCGCCTGGCGGGCACCGCACAGCGCCGCTTCGACTTCGCCACCGAGGCCGACGAGCCGGCGCTCGCCGCGTTGCTCGAGTACCTGCCGGACGGCTCGCTGATGCTGCGTGTGGGCGGTGTCTCGGGTGCGCTGGTCTTCGAGGCGGTCGAGGGCGAGGCCGATGCCGTGCTGCTGCACCACGCCGGCCGGCGCCTGCAGGCCTGGGTGCATGCGGACGAGCGCCAGCAGCATGTCTACGCGCACACGGGCTACCGCCGGCTCGCGCTGGCCGATCCGCGCCGCCATGCCGGCGATGCCGCCGAAGCGGGTGGCCAACTGACGGCGCCCATGCCCGGCAAGGTCGTCGCTTTCCATGTCGAACCGGGCGCCACGGTGAGCCGTGGCCAGCCGCTCGCGGTGATGGAGGCGATGAAGATGGAGCACACCATCAGCGCGCCCGCCGACGGCGTGGTGGCCGAGCTGCTGTACGCGCCCGGCGACCAGGTGGCCGAAGGCGCCGCGCTGCTGACGCTGAAGCAGGCCGCCTGAAGGCACAGGACACATGGCGTATGCAAGGGGCCAGGGCGCAAACGGAAGGGAAGGCCATGGCACCGGACGCGTTAGCATGCGAGCCATGCATATCCTGATCTGTCTTGAAGGGACCCCGGCCGAGCCTTGGGTCGAGGGTTTTCGTGCGGCCTTGCCCGAGGCCACGGTCGACGTCTGGCAAGAGGGGCAGGCACACACCGTAGCCGACTACGGCGTCGTCTGGCGTCCGCCCCAGGCCTTCTTCGACGACCAGCCGCAGCTCCAGGCCGTGTTCAACATCGGCGCCGGGGTGGATGCGATCCTGCAGCGCGAGTTGCCGGCCGCGATGCAGGTGGTGCGGCTCGACGATGCGGGCATGGCGGTGCAGATGGCCGAGTATGTGTGCCAGGCCGTCATCCGTCATTTTCGTGGGTTCGACCGGTATGAGTCGGACATGCGGGCCGGTGTCTGGCAATCGCACGAACCCCGCCGCCGGGCCGATTGCCCGGTGGGCGTGATGGGCCTGGGCGTTCTCGGGCAGCGTGTGGCGCAGGCCCTGGCGGCCTTCGAGTTTCCCGTCAACGGCTGGAGCCGCACGCCGCGCGCGGTCGACGGCGTGCGGGCCTACAGCGGCGAAGCGGGCCTGCAGGACTTCCTGCATGCTTCGCAGGTGCTGGTCTGCCTGCTGCCGCTGACACCGGAAACCGAGAACATTCTCGATCGCCGTACCCTGGGTGCGTTGCGGCCGGGCGGCTATCTGATCAACGTGGCGCGCGGCGGCCACCTGGTCGAGCAGGATCTGCTGGACCTGATCGAGGAAGGCCACCTCAGCGGGGCCACGCTGGATGTGTTCCGCGAGGAACCCTTGCCGCAAGGCCATGCTTTCCTGCAGCATCCCAGGCTGGTGCTGACGCCGCACACCTCGGCCATCACGCTGCGCGAAGACAGCATCGTGCAGATCGCCGGCAAGATGAGGGCGCTGGCCCAGGGCCGGCAGGTGGCGGGCATGGTCGACCGGGAGCGTGCCTATTGACATCCATCTGGCGGAGGGTCCCGAAGGGCCGCCAGGACGATCAACAACCCCGAGCCGATCGGCTGCCGGTCCGGTCCCATTCCGTCGGCTCATCCAACGAGCCGGCATCGCGCCGCAGGAGACAAGCACCATGAGTTTTCCCACACGTGTCCGGCTGGTCGACGTTTCGCCCAGAGACGGCCTCCAGAACGAAAAATCCCCGGTGTCCGCAGCGGTCAAGACCGAGCTGGTGGGCCGGCTGGAACTGGCGGGCCTGCAGGCCATCGAGGTGACCAGTTTCGTCAGTCCCAAATGGGTGCCCCAGATGGCCGACAACGCGCAGGTGATGGCCGGCCTGCAGCGCCGGCCCGGTATCGTGTACTCGGTGCTGGTGCCCAATATGAAGGGGCTGGAGGCGGCCCTGGCGGCGCCGCGCGAGCAATGGCCCGACGAAGTGGTGGTGTTCGGTGCCGCCAGCGAGGCCTTCAGCCAGCGCAACATCAATTGCTCGATTGCCGAGAGCATCGCGCGTTTCGAGCCGGTCGTGCAGAAGGCCCGCGAGCTGGGCATCCATGTGCGGGGTGCGATTTCCTGCGCGGTCGGCTGTCCCTACGAGGGCGACGTGGCGCCGGAACGCGTCGAACAGGTGGCCGGCCTGATGAAGGCGATCGGCGTGCAGCACGTGGGCGTGGCCGACACCATCGGCGTGGGCACGCCGCGCAAGGTGCAGCAGGCCCTGGAAGCGGCGCTTCGCCACTACGGGCTGGACGATGTCTCGGGCCATTTCCACGACACCTACGGACAGGCGCTGGCCAACACGCTGGCCGCGCTCGAAGTCGGGATCTGGCAATACGACGCTTCGGTCGCCGGCATCGGCGGCTGCCCGTATGCCAAGGGCGCGACCGGCAACGTGGCCACCGAGGACGTGGTCTATTTGCTGCACGGCATGGGCATCGAGACCGGCATCGATCTCGACCGGCTGGTCGATGCCGGCGTCTTCATCAGCGAGCAACTGGGCCGCGGCACGCAGTCGCGTGTGGCGCGTGCGCTGCTCAACAAACGCACGCTCTGACGCAACCTCCGACGGGCGCTCGAACCGCCCCCCGGCGACGGTTCACGGCGCTGCCGCAGCGGCCGGTTCGTCGGCGTCCGGCGCCAGATCGGCCTTGAGATCGGCCTTGAGATCGGCCAGGAAGGCCTGTGCCGCGCGCGGCAGTTCGCGGCCCACCAGCGTCTGAACCTCCATGTTGCGCAGCGCCAGGCCCGGGTCGCGCAGGGCGATGGCGACGAGGTCGCCACGGGCCACCTGGTTGCGGATCGAGAGTTCGCCCGCGATGGTGATGCCGTCGTGTTCGCGCAGAAAACCGAACAATCCTGCGATGTAGTTGCTGGTCAGTGCCGGCGTGACGGCCAGCCGCCGCAGGCTGCAGGCGATGTCGAAGAGCTGGCGCACGGTGGTGTCGGGCGAGGGCAGGGCCAGCGGATAGGCCAGCATCTGTGCCACGCCGATGCGGCGCAGCCGGGCCAGCGGATGTCCGCTGCGCATGACGGCGTAGATGGGCGCAGGCCGGATCAGCTCGACCCGGATGTCCTTCTCGACGGCCCGCGTGAAGGTCACGCCGATGTCGGCATCGCCCTGCACGACGCGGCGCGAGACGTCGGCCGGCGGCAGCACCTCCATGTGGAACTGCACGCCGGGATTCTTGTGCACGAAGCTCGCGATGAGCTGGGGCACGAATTCCATGGCGAACCCCTCGGTCGTCGCCACGCGCACGCGGCCGCGCTGCAGGCCTTGCAGGGCCTGGATGTCGTGCGCCACCCGTTCGGCCTCGTGCGCGGACTTGATCGCATGGCTGGCCAGCAGTTCGCCTGCAGCGCTGGGCACCATGCCGCGCGGACGGCGCTCGAACAGGCTGATGCCCATCAGGGCCTCGAGCTGGGTGATGTGGCGGCTGATGGCCGAGCCGGCCACGTTCAGCCGCACCGACGCTTCGGCAATGGAGCCACAGCGCACCACTTCGAGGAAATAGCGCAGCGACGTGTCCTGCAACTGGCGGGCGATGGCGGGCAGCGGGCGATGGGAGGGCATGCGGCAGTGTCGGTGGAAAGAACCGGACGGAGGGCAGGGAGAGCCTTGCCATTTTGAGAAGGAATTGGTCTAAAAACAATACGTGAGGCAAGCCGTTTGTGGCCTTCTTTTTGCGATGTTGATGTCATTTCCCGACTTCATCTCCTGAAAGGTCATGTCATGACGCATGTTTTCCCCAAGTTAGTGCGACGCGGGTCGCTGGCACTGGTTCTGGGCCTTCTTTCGGCGCCGGTGTGGGCTGGCAAATCGAACGACACGCTGGTCTACGCGTCGGACAGCGAGGTCGAGAATGTCAGTCCGTATCACAACAACATGCGCGAGGGCGTGATCCTGGCCAACATGGCCTGGGACACGCTGATCTACCGCGACGTCAAGACCGGCAAGTACCTGCCGTCGCTGGCCACGGCCTGGAAGTGGGAATCGCCGACTTCGCTGCTGCTCGATCTGCGGCAGGGCGTGACGTTCCAGAACGGCGACCGGTTCGGTGCCGACGACGTGGTCTACACCTTCAACGTCATCAACGGCCCCGATGCCAAGATCGCCACGCGCCAGAACACCGACTGGATCGCCCAGGCCGAAAAGGTGAGCGACAGCCAGGTGCGCCTCAAGCTCAAGGCACCTTTCCCCGCCGCCCTGGAATACCTGTCGGGCCCGACGCCGATCTACCCGTCCGCCTATTTCCAGAAAGTGGGTCTGGAGGGCTACAGCAAGGCGCCGGTCGGCACCGGCCCCTACCGGATCAGCGCCGTCACGCCCGGCCAGGGGGTGACCATGGTGAAGTACCCGGGTTACTTCAAGGACAGCCCCAAGGGCGCCCCGCGCATCGGGACCGTGGTCTTCAAGGTGATCCGCGATCCCGAAGCCCGTTCGGCCCAGCTCATGACCGGCGAAGTCGACTGGATCTGGCGGGTCCCCGCCGATCAGTCGGATGCGCTCAAGAGCATGCCCAACCTGCAGGTGCTCAGCGACGAGACCATGCGGGTGGGTTTCCTGACCATCAACAACAACGGCACGACGCCGGAGGCCGAACCCTTCAAGGACGAGCGTGTGCGGCAGGCCGTCAACTACGCCATCAACCGCAAGGGCCTGGCCGAGAATCTGGTGCGCGGCGGCAGCCAGCCGGTGTATGCCCCGTGTTTCCGCACGCAGTTCGGCTGCGACACGAGCAAGGTGGTGAAGTATCCCTACGATCCGGCCAAGGCCAAGGCGCTGCTCGCCGAGGCCGGTTATCCCAACGGCTTCGATACCGACCTGTGGGCCTACCGCGAGCGCGATTATGCGGAAGCCATGATCGGCGACCTGCGCAAGGTCGGCATCCGTGCGCGGCTGCATTTCGTGCAGTACCCGGCGCTGCGCAACGAGGTCCGCGCGGGCCGTGCGCCGCTGTCCTTCCAGGCCTGGGGATCGTTCTCCGTCAACGACGCGTCGGCCTTCGTGGGCAACTTCTTCAAGGGCGGTCCGGACGACACCGCCAAGGACCCGACCACCATCGCCCTGGTGCAGACGGCCGACGCCACGGTCGAGGCCAAGCCGCGCCAGGAAAAGTACGCCCAGGCCCTGCAGCGCATTTCCGAAAAGGCGATGTGGGCACCGCTGTTCACCTATTCCACCAACTACGCCTTCAGTTCCGACCTGAAATTCGAGGCCCAGCCCGACGAGCTGCCCCGTTTTTTCATGGCCAGCTGGAAGTGAGCGACGGCAACCGGCCTGAATCAACATGCTGATCTATGTCCTGCGCCGCCTGCTGGTGGCCCTGAGCGTGGTGCTGACGGTCTCCGTCGTCAGTTTCCTGCTGCTGCATCTGTCGGGTGACCTGGCCACCGCCATGGCCGGGCCCGAGTCGAGCGCGGCCGATGTCGAAGCCATCCGTGTGCAGTACGGATTGGACCGGCCCATGGTCGCGCAGTTCGGCGACTGGTTCTGGTCGGCGCTGCAACTGGATTTCGGCCGCTCGTTCTACTTCCAGAACACGGTGATGGAACTGATCGGCGAGCGCCTGCCGATCACGCTCAAGCTCGGCGGCGTGTCGCTGCTCCTGGCCCTGCTGGTCGCCGTGCCGCTGGGCGTGGCCGCGGCGGTCTACCGCGACTCGTGGGTCGATCGAACGGCCCTGGGCGTGGCGGTGATCGGGCAGGCCATGCCCAACTTCTGGTTCGCGCTGACCTTGATCGTGGTGTTCTCGGTCGGGCTCAAGTGGCTGCCGGTGGCGGGAAACGCCACCTGGCTGCACTTCGTGCTGCCCGCCGTGGCGCTGGGCTATTACGCCATGCCGGCCATCATGCGGCTGACCCGCGCGGGCATGCTCGACGTGCTGGGCTCGGACTACATCCGCACCGCGCGCGCCAAGGGCCTGAGCCGCTCGCGCGTGATCTTCAAGCACGCACTGCGCAACGCCATCATCCCGGTGGTCGCGCTGGCCGCCGTGGAACTGGGCTTCATGCTCGGCGGCTCGGTGGTCATCGAGTCGGTGTACTCGCTGCAGGGCCTGGGCCAGCTGGCCTGGGATTCCATCGCCCGCAACGACTATCCGGTGGTGCAGGCGGTGGTCCTGATCATCGCGGTCTTCTACATCGGCCTGACTTTCCTGGCCGATGTGCTCAACGCCGCGCTCGACCCGCGCATGCGCACCCGCTGAGGGCCGCGCAGCAGCCCCTTGTCCCGATCTCTGGAGCCAACGATCCATGTCTTCTTCCCCGATTCCGAACAGCCCGCGCCTGGACGTGTCGGCCGCCTTCGCGCCGGTCGCCGGCTGGCAGCGCCTGCTGCGGCGTGTGCTGGGCCACCGCGGGCTGGCCCTGGGCGCGGCCGTGCTGGGGCTGGTGGTGCTGGCGGCCGTGTTCGCCCCCTGGCTGGCGCCGCACGATCCCTATGCGCAGGACGTCACGCAGCGCCTGATCCCGCCCATCTGGCATGAAAAGGGCAGCTGGACCCATGTGCTGGGCACCGACAAGCTCGGACGCGACTACCTCAGCCGCCTGCTCTACGGCGCACGGGTCTCCTTGACGATCGGGGTCGTGGTGGCCCTGATCTCGGGGCTGATCGGCACCACGCTGGGGGTGCTTGCCGGCTACTACGGCGGCCGGGTCGATGCGGTGGTGAGTTACCTCATCACCACGCGGCTGGCCATGCCGGTGGTGCTGGTGGCACTGGCCATGGCCTCGCTGGTCGGCGGCTCGCTGCAGGTGGTGATCGTTCTGCTGGGCCTGCTGCTGTGGGACCGCTTTGCCATCGTGACGCGTTCGGCCACCCAGCAACTGCGGGATGCCGAGTTCATCGCGTCGGCCAAGACGCTGGGCGCCTCGACGCCCTACATCCTGGTGCGCGAACTGCTGCCCAACATCCTGGGCGCGCTCACGGTGGTGGGCACGCTCGAGATGGCGCACGCCATCCTGCTGGAGTCCACGCTGTCTTTCCTGGGGCTGGGCGTGCAGCCGCCGACGCCGTCGTGGGGCCTGATGGTCGCCGAGGGCAAGGCCTACATGTTCTTCCAGCCGTGGGTCATCATGATCCCCGGTGTGGTGCTGGCCCTGCTGGTGCTGGCGATCAACCTGGTCGGCGACGGCATACGCGATCTGGCCGCGCCCGAAGGCCGAAACTGAATCCGGAGTCTTTCCATGAGCCTTATTCTTGATGTTCGGAACCTGCGCGTCGAACTGCCGACGCCTCGCGGCATGCTGCAGGCCGTGCGCGGCATCGACCTGCAGGTGAACCGGGGCGAAATGCTGTGCCTGGTGGGCGAATCCGGTTGCGGAAAGTCCATGACCTCGCTGGCCCTGATGGGCCTGCTGCCGGCCAAGGCGCGGCGCAGCGCCGACCGCCTGGCGTTCTGCGGCGAGGATCTGCTGACGATGAACGAACGCCAGCTCAACGGCATCCGCGGTGCACGCATGTCGATGATCTTCCAGGAGCCGATGACCTCGCTCAATCCGTCCTTCACGCTGGGCGACCAGCTGTGCGAGGCCCTGCTGGCCCACCGCAAGACCAGCCGGGCCCAGGCCCGCGAGCGCGCGGTCTACCTGCTCGAGCGCGCAGGCGTGCCGCAGGCCTCGGATCGCCTGCGCCAGTATCCCCACCAACTGTCGGGCGGCCTGCGCCAGCGGGTGATGATCGCCATGGCCCTGATGTGCGGACCCGAGCTCATCATTGCGGACGAACCGACCACGGCGCTGGATGTGACCATCCAGGCCCAGATCCTGCGGCTGATCCGCGAGCTGCAGCAGGAGTTCGGAACGGCCGTCGTCTTCATCACGCACGACCTGGGCGTGGTGGCGCGCATCGCCGACCGCGTGTCGGTGATGTATGCCGGCCAGGTGGTCGAATCCGCCCCCGTGCAGCAGCTCTACGGGCAGCCGACGCACCCTTACACCCAGGGCTTGCTGGGCTGCATTCCGGTGCGCGGAAAGACCGAGCCCGGCAGCCGCCTGCAGGCCATTCCGGGTGTGGTGCCCAGCCTGATCGGTGCAGTCGAGGGCTGTGCGTTTTACAACCGCTGCCCGCAGGCCCGCCAGGCGTGCCTGTCGACCCCTGCGCTGCTGCCCCACGCCGGCCAGGCCGCGCATGCGGTGCGCTGCGTGCAGGCGCACGGCGGCGACCAACTGAGGGCTGCCGCATGAACGCCATCCCCATGCCCGCCGTGGCGCCGGCCGAAGCCGACCCGTTTGCCCATGCACCGATCGCCCTGGAGCTGTGTGCCCTGACGCGGCGCTTCAAACTCAAGCGCGGCCTGTTCAAGGCGCCGGGCGAGATCCTCGCCGTCAACGACGTGTCCCTGCGCCTGCGCCGCGGCGAGACGCTGGGCCTGGTGGGCGAGTCGGGGTGTGGCAAGAGCACCCTGGCCAAGATGCTGCTGGGCCTGCTCGAACCGACCTCGGGCAACGTGCTCATCCACGGCAAGGAAGTCGATCCGGGCCAGCGCCTGGCGCAGGCCCGCCACATCCAGCCCATCTTCCAGGACCCGTACTCGTCGCTCAATCCGCGCCACACGATCGAACAGATCGTCTCCCTGCCGCTGCGGCTGCACCGACTGGGCGATGCCGCCGAGCAGCGGCGCCGGGTCCGGGAGATGCTGGACCTCGTGGGCATGCCCGAGCGCACGCACAGCCAGTACCCCGGCCAACTGTCCGGCGGGCAGCGCCAGCGCGTGGCGATCGCCCGTGCACTGGTGCTGCGCCCCGACATCCTGGTCTGCGACGAGCCGACCTCGGCCCTGGACGTCTCGGTTCAAGCCCAGATCCTCAATCTGCTGATGGACCTGAAGGCCGAGTTCGGCCTGACCTACCTGTTCATCAGCCATGACCTGGGCGTCGTCGAACACCTGGTCGACCGGGTCGCCGTGATGCACCGGGGGCGCATCGTCGAGCAGGGGACAAGGGCCCGGATCTTCGCCCAGCCGGAACACGCCTATACCCGTATGCTGCTGGCTTCGGCCCTGACGCCCGAGCCCGGCCTCGGCCTGCCCGACTTCACCCGCGAGGCCCTGCCGGCCTGAGCGGCAACCACCCGTCAACCCGGCCGGGCACGCGGCTGCCTGCCCGACCACCACGCCAGAAGGACCCCCATGAGCCGCGCGCTTGCCATTGCCAACACCCTGGACCACTTCGACAGTGGCGCCTTTCTGCAGACGCTGTCCCGCCGCGTCGCTTTCCGCACGGAAAGCCAGGAAGCCGGCCGTCTCGACGTGCTGCATGCCTACCTCGACGAGGAGATGATTCCCCATCTCGAAGCGCTGGGTTTTTCCTGCACCAAGCTGGACAACCCGGTCGCCGGAAAAGGTCCTTTCCTGATGGCCGAGCGCCTGGAAGACGCGGCCGCCTTCACGCTGCTGACCTATGGTCACGGCGATGTGGTGCGCGGCCAGGACAAACAGTGGCGCCAGGGGCTGGCTCCCTGGACGGTGGTGGTCGAAGGCGACCGCTGGTACGGCCGCGGCACCGCCGACAACAAGGGACAGCACACGATCAACCTGGCCGCGCTGGCGCAAGTCATCGCGCTGCGCCAGGGCCGCCTGGGCTACAACGTGAAGATCATCTTCGAGATGGGCGAGGAATCCGGTTCGCCGGGCCTGGCCCAGGTGATCGCCGAACAGCGCGAGGCCCTCGCTGCGGACCTGTTCATCGCCTCCGACGGGCCACGGGTCTCGGCCGGGCGCGCCACGCTGTTCCTGGGCTCGCGCGGCGTCTACAACTTCGGGCTGCGCCTGAAGCTGCGCAGCAGCGGTCACCATTCCGGCAACTGGGGTGGACTGCTGTGCAATCCCGGCATCCGGGTGGCGCATGCCATCGCCAGTCTCGTGGGGCCGCGCGGCGAAATCCGCGTGCCTGCGCTGCTGCCGCCCGAGATCCCGGCCAGCGTGCGTGCGGCACTCACCGACATCGACGTGGGCGGCGGGCCGAACGATCCCGAGGTCGACCCGCAGTGGGGCGAACCCGGCCTGACGCCCGCCGAACGGGTGATCGGCTGGAACACGCTGGAAGTGCTGGCCTACACCACCGGCAATCCCGATGCGCCCGTGCACGCGATTCCCGGCGAGGCCATGGCCCATTGCCACATGCGTTACGTGGTGGGCAGCGACGTCGGCAATTTTCAGAAACACATCCGCGAGCATCTCGATGCCGAGGGTTTCGAAGACATCGAAATCGTTGCTTCGGATGTGCGCATGCCTGCGACCCGTCTCGATCCGAACGACCCCTGGGTGCGCTGGTGCCTGTCTTCCATCGAGCACACCACACGCCAGCGGCCTGCGCTGCTGCCCAATCTGGGGGGATCGCTGCCCAACGACGTGTTCTCCGCCACGCTGGGCCTGCCGACGCTCTGGGTGCCGCATTCGTATCCCGCTTGCTCGCAGCATGCGCCCGACGAACACATCCTGGTCGACACCACCCGCGAGTCGCTGGCCATCATGGCCGGACTCTTCTGGGACCTCTGCGAGCAGGGTCAGGCCGTGCACCGGGAACGCGCATGAGCACGACCGATCTGTCCGCCGCGCTGGCCTGGCTGTCGGATCAGGGGGCGGCCATGGAGCAGGCCCTGGCGCAACTCGTGGGAATCGACTCGAACAGCCATGACAAGGCGGGCACGGATGCCGTGGCCGATGCCATGGCGGCCTGGTTCACAGGCCACGGTGTCGATTGGGAACGCGCCCCCGAGCCCGCACAAGGCGATGCGCTTGTCGCACGCCTGGCGGGCAGCCGGCCCGGCGCGGCGCCGGTGCTGCTCATGGGGCACCGCGATACCGTCTTTCCCACGGGGACCGTGGCGCAACGGCCTTACCGGCGCGAAGGCGACAGGGCCTACGGCCCCGGCGTGGCCGACATGAAATCCGGCCTGGTGCTGCAAGCCTTTGTGCTGATGGCGCTCAAGCATGCGCCGGCGCTGCCGTTTCCCGTCGTCGGCCTGTTCACGGCCGACGAGGAAATCGGTTCGGCCCGTGGGCGGCTGGCCATCGAGTCCTGGGGCCGTGGCGCCCATGCCGCGCTCAATGCCGAGCCTGCGCGTGTCACGGGCAACGTGGTGTCTGCGCGCAAGGGCGGCGCCACGATCCGCATCGCGGTTCGCGGGCGTGCCGCGCATTCGGGCGTCAACCACGCCGAAGGGGCCAGCGCCATCGGCGCGCTCGCCATCAAGGTCCAGGCCCTGCATGCGTTGACCGACTACGCCAGCGGCGTGACCACCAACGTCGGCCTGATCGGCGGCGGGCTGTCGAGCAATACCGTGGCTCCCGAAGCCGAGGCCCGGCTCGACGTGCGTTTCTGCACGGCCGCGCAGCGTCTGGCGCTGCTCGAGGCCGTCGACGCCATCGTGAAGCGCACCGATGTGCCTGGAACCGACGCCTCGTTCGACGTCGTGTCCGAGTTCCTGCCGCTGGAGCCGCGCTGCAGCGAGGCCCTGCTGGCGCTCTACCAGGAGAGCGCACGGGCCAGCGGTTTCGAGGTCGAAGGGGAGTTCACGGGCGGCTGTTCGGATGCCGGCTTCACGGCAGCGATGGGCATTCCCACGCTCTGCGGACTGGGGCCGGTCGGCGCCAAGGCCCATACCGAGGATGAGTACTGTCGTCTCGAGACCTTCGTGCCGCGGGCGCAGGCGGTTCTGCGCATGCTGGGCCGCATGGCCGATTCGGTGGCGTGAACGCGCCGGCCTGATTCGTCCGGGCGCCTGGCGGCTCTTCGCCGCATCGGCCGGTGCGGCGCGATCGGCCCGCAAGAGGGTCAGATCGACGCCGTCGAAGCGATGCTGGCCCAGTGCCGCTGGCGGTCGTCCGCCTGGTGTCTGGCCTCGCTCTCGCACACCGCCAGCGCACGGTCGACGATGCGCTGTGCACCGGCGGGGCCCCCGCCATGCCATCCCACGGGGCCTGCCGGGTGGGTGTCGTCCCATCCCAGCGTCTCGAACGGGCGTGTCGGCGGCAGCAGTGAACGCCATGTCTCGGGCACGCTCCGGGGCGCATCGGCCACCGCCAGGATCGGGCCTTGGCTGTGCGCCATCTGCGCCGCCAGGCCGGCCGCATCCGGCGAGGTTCCGGCCGTCTGGGCCGCACGCAGTGTGCCGGCGTAACTCGTCACGCTCCATACATCCACGGCCAGGCCATGGCGTTCACGCAGAACCAGGGCCGCGTCGAGCGCCGGTGCCAGGCTGGCGCCCGAGGCCAGCAACTGCAGGCGCACGGCACGCTCGGCCGCATCGGCCACCAGCAGGTAAAGCCCGCGCACGATGCCGGCGGCGAAGCTGCGCGGCAGGTCGGGCGAAGGCAGGGTGTGCGGCAAGACCCGGATGCACATCAGGCCGATGGGCAGTCCTTGCGTCCAGCGTGTCATGGCATGGGTCAGGAGCGCGGCGAGTTCGCCCGAGAACGCCGGCGTGTAGACGTGCACGCCTTCGGGCGTGTGCGATTGCAAGGGATGCGCCAGCGGGCTGTGCGACGGCGCGGTCTCGAGGATCAAGCCCTGCGCGCCCCTGGCGGCCGCGCTGGTCAGCAGGTCGGCCGCCCGCCAGGGCACCTGGCCGTGCGGGTCGTGAAGAAGGGGGAGGGGAGCGGGCGTGCCGGTGCGCCGTGCTGCCGCCGCCAGCCGGCCGGCCAGCCAGTCTTCGGTGCGTGCGAGGCAGTCCCGTGCCGGCTCGTGGGCCCCGGCCGCCGGTGCGCCGGACAGGGGTGGCCCGCACCAGTCGATGCCCGGAGCGCTGCCCGCCCACTGCGCCACGCAGGCAGCCAGGGTCTCCACCGGCCTGGCGTCTGGCGGCGGGGGGACGGTCCGGGGCTTCCAATCGCCGGCTGGCAGCGGGTGGGACATGGCGGGCGGTGCGGCGATCAGCCGTTGCGGAAGATGTAGCCGTAGGCGCTCAGCGCCGGGGCGCCGCCCAGATGGGCGTACAACACCTTCGAACCTTCGGGGAACTCGCCCAGCCGGACTTTCTCGATCATGCCGTGCATGGATTTTCCTTCGTAGACGGGATCCGTCATCATGCCTTCGAAGCGGGCGCTCAGGCGGATGGCTTCCAGCGTGCCTTCGCTGGGCAAACCGTACTCGGGGCCGCCGAAACGGGTGTCCAGCACCACGTCGGAGGCTTCGATGGGGCGGCCCAGCTCGACGATCTCGGCCGTGTGGCGTGCGATGCGCAGGATCTGCTCGTGGGTGCGCTCGGGCTTGGCCGAGGCATCGATGCCGATCACGCGGTCGGCGCGGCCGTCATCGGCGAAACCGACCACCATGCCCGCCTGCGTGCTGCCGGTCACGGCACAGGTCACGATGTAATCGAACTTGAAGCCGAGCTCGGCTTCCTGCTGGCGCACTTCTTCGGCAAAGGCGACGAAGCCGAGGCCGCCGTAAGGATGTTCGGAGCAGCCTGCCGGGATCGGGAAAGGTTTGCCGCCGGCCTTGCGCACGTCGGCCATGGCCTGTTCCCAGCTCTCGCGGATGCCGATGTCGAAGCCGGCGCTGTCGAGCCTGACCTCGGCACCCATGATGCGGGACATCTCGATGTTGCCGACGCGATCGTAGACGGCATCCGAGTAGTTGACCCAGTTCTCCTGGACCAGCACGCACTTGAGTCCGAGGTGAGCGGCGACCGCGGCGACCTGGCGGGTCTGGTTGGACTGCACGCCGCCGATCGACACCAGCGTGTCGTAGCCGCCGGCCAGTGCTTCGGGGATCAGGTATTCGAGCTTGCGGGTCTTGTTGCCGCCGAAGGCCAGGCCGCTGTTGCAGTCCTCGCGTTTGGCATACAGCTCGACCTTGCCGCCCAGGTGCTGGCTCAGCCGCTTGAGAGGCTGGATGGGCGTCGGGCCGAAGGTCAGGGGATAACGGGGGAACTTGTCGAGGCGCATAGGGGGCTCCAGGCGGTGGGCGGGGTGAGGGCCATGCGGGATGGCGATGACTCCATGATAGGAAAATGGCCGCGTAACAGGGTTGCGTTTTTTGTGTGTTCTGATTAATCATCGAGGGCAATGAATTGAATGTTGCGATATTGATTGTCTGAAAATGGTCAAAAGAGAAATTAAATTGCATGACAAGAGTGTCGATTCCGCAGTGGGCCCCGAGACGCTGGATCGCACCGACAAATCCATCCTGCGCTTGCTCCAGCGCGATGCGTCCCTGTCGAACGTGGCGCTGGCCGACAAGGTCAACCTGAGCGCACCGGCCTGCCTGCGGCGGGTCGAACGCCTGCGCAAGCTCGGGCTCATCCGCGCCACCGTGGCGCTGCTCAACCCCAAGGCGCTCGACCTCGGCACGCTGGTCATGATCGGCGTGGTGCTCGACCGCTCGACGCCGGATTCGTTCGCCGATTTCGAGAAAGCCGTGCAGAAGGTGTCGGGTTGTCTCGAATGCCATGTGGTCACCGGCGAGTTCGACTACGTGATGATGCTGCGCACGCGCGACAATGAGAGCTTCAACCGGCTGCACGCCGAACAACTGCTCTACC
This sequence comes from Comamonas sp. BIGb0124, assembly GCF_003752175.1. GTDB lineage: Bacteria > Pseudomonadota > Gammaproteobacteria > Burkholderiales > Burkholderiaceae_C > Comamonas_F. The sequence continues at coordinate 190,192 of NZ_RJVF01000009.1, forward strand.
TGCCCGGGGTCCGCCAGATCCGCACCTTCATGGTGCTCAAGGAAGTGTTGTCCACGACCCATCTGCCCCTGTGACGCGAGCCTGCCCGCTCACGGGCACCGCTGGCAGGGTTGCCGTGTGTGGCCCGCCTTTGTCGTTTTTGTTTCTGCGAGATCCCTGACCATGTGTGGTTCCGAATTGATTGCCTTGCCCGCCGGCGCACAGCGCGTGGCGGCCTACCTCTCCGAACGCGGCCACGGCCAGATGCCGGTCATGCTGGCCGACTCCGCGCGAACGGCGCAGCAGGCTGCCGATGCGCTGGGCATTGAGGTCGGCCAGATCGCCAAGAGCATCATCTTCCGGCGCCTGCCCGACGATGTGGCCGTGCTGGTCGTGACTTCGGGCGACCGCCGCGTCGACGAGAACAAGGTCGCGCCGCTGGTCTGTGCCGAAGGACAGACGCTGGGCCGCGCCGATGCCGCCTTCGTCAAGGCCGCTACCGGGTTCTCGATCGGCGGCGTGTCGCCGGTGGCCCATGCCACGGCAGTGGCCACGCTGATCGACCAGGATCTCTCGCGTTTCGAGCAGATCTGGGCCGCCGCAGGCCATCCGCATGCCGTGTTTGCCCTGACGCCCGGCGAGCTCGCGACGCTCACCCAGGCCCCCGTGGCCGACGTGGTGGTGCGGGCCGCCTGAAGTTCTCGGCTTGTGAATGCGCCGTCCGGATCCGAGGGATGGCGAATTTCAGCGTAAATCCAGTACTGGGACTTACCCTTGTCCGGTGCTGGAAACCGTGATTTATCCGCATCGTGAAATGAAAAGTCCGGGTTAGTCCCGAACTTGTAAGCCAACGTTCAGCGATCCGTCAGACTTCGGTCAGCCCTTGTCCACATAGTGCGTTCAACACGGTCCATTCGTGCCCGTGGCAACAATATGAAGGAGACAGGATCATGGCGACTGTTGTGGCTGGACGGGCGACTCCGCGCCCCATGACGCCGGAGGAGCGAAAGGTCATTTTTGCCTCTTCGCTCGGCACGGTGTTCGAGTGGTACGACTTTTACCTCTATGGTTCGCTGGCGGCCATCATCGCCGTGCAGTTCTTCTCGGGCCTCGACCCGACATCGGCCTACATCTTCGCGCTGCTGGCCTTTGCCGCCGGCTTCCTGGTGCGGCCGTTCGGCGCTCTGGTGTTCGGCCGGCTCGGCGACATGATCGGCCGCAAGTACACCTTCCTGGTCACCATCCTGCTGATGGGCGCGTCGACCTTCATCGTCGGCATCCTGCCCAACTACAACAGCATCGGCATCGTCGCGCCCATCATCCTGATCGTGCTGCGCATGCTGCAGGGCCTGGCTCTGGGCGGCGAGTACGGCGGTGCGGCCACCTATGTGGCCGAACACGCGCCGATGGGCCGCCGGGGGTTCTACACCTCCTGGATCCAGACCACGGCCACGCTCGGGCTGTTCCTGTCCCTCATCGTGATCCTGCTGGTGCGCCAGTTCACCGGCGAGAACTTCGAGACCTGGGGCTGGCGCATTCCCTTCCTGCTCTCCATCGTGCTGCTGGGCGTGTCGGTGTGGATCCGCCTGACGCTCAACGAGTCGCCCGCTTTCCAGAAGATGAAGGCCGAGGGCAAGACCTCCAAGGCCCCGCTCAAGGAGTCGTTCGGCCAATGGCGCAACCTGAAGATCGTGATCATCGCGCTGCTCGGCCTCGCCGCCGGCCAGGCCGTGGTCTGGTACACGGGCCAGTTCTACGCGCTGTTCTTCATCACCAGCATCGCCAAGGTCGACGCTACCACGGCCAACCTGCTGATCGCCGTGGCCCTGCTGCTGGGCACGCCGTTCTTTGTGTTCTTCGGTTCGCTGTCCGATCGCATCGGCCGCAAGACGGTGATCATGGCGGGCTGCCTGCTGGCTGCGCTGACCTATTTCACGGTCTTTCCCGCGCTGCTGGGCTACGCCAATCCGGCACTGAAGAAGGCCCACGAGACCGTGCAGGTGGTGGTGACGGCCGATCCGGCTGAATGTACCTTCCAGGGCAACCCGATTGCCCGCGAGATCGACTTCACCAGTTCGTGCGACATCGCCAAGCGTGCCCTGGTGACCAGCTACGTGCCCTACACCAAGATCGACGGACCCGCGGGCCAGCCTGCCACCATCCGCGTCGGCGACAAGGTGCTGACCTCGGTGACCGGCCGTCTCAACGAACGCGGCAATGCCTTTGCCCCGGAAAGCCGTGCACAGATCGACGCCTTCCGCAAGCAGGTCACGGGCACGGTCAGCGAAGCCGGCCTGACGGTCAAGGCCGACAAGGCGACCATGAACATGCCCATGGTGGTGCTGATCCTGTTCTTCCTGGTGCTGCTGGTGACCATGGTCTACGGGCCGATTGCCGCGGCGCTGGTCGAGCTGTTCCCCACCCGCATCCGCTACACCTCCATGTCGCTGCCGTATCACATCGGCAACGGCTGGTTCGGCGGCCTGCTGCCCACCACGGCCTTTGCCATGATCGCGGCGACGGGCGACATCTACTACGGCCTGTGGTACCCCGTGGTGGTGGCGCTCGGAACGTTCGTGATCGGTCTCTTCTTCCTCAAGGAAACCAAGGACGTCGACATCTTCGCCAACGACTGATACACCGCGGGTACCCCGATCCCCGCAGAACGGGGGCCCGCTCTTTATCGGTTTTCTAGACTTCCATCGACATCACAGGAGCGTGCCATGGTGAAACTGGCCATCGGATTCATCGCCTTCGCGGCCATCGCCATCTATGTGCTCATGAGCACCGGCGGCAACATCGACCTCACCGGCGAGAAGCACGGTGCGGCAACGGCCGCCGGGCAACACCTGGCCTGAGCAGCCGGCGGCCCGGCGGCGGCCGCGAGCCGTTCGGCCGAACGCTCGGCGCGGAGGCATCGACCTCCGATTTCCCAAGCCCGGACCTGCTCCGGGCTTTTTTCATGGCCCCCTGCCGTGAACGCAGAATGCAGGATAAATATCCAGTTCTGTATAAAAACCCAGTCTGCCGTAGGGCTACAGGCTGTCGGCCGACCCGCTCGGCATCCCCGTCCTAGAATGTTTGCCCTCACGTAGCAAAGGGCGGCAGACATGACGCAAGGCTCCATCCGCATTCGCGGCGCACGGCAGCACAACCTCAAGAACATCGATCTGGACATCCGCATCGGCGAGCTCACGGTGGTCACCGGACCCTCGGGCTCGGGCAAGTCCAGCCTGGTCTTCGACACCCTCTATGCCGAGGGGCAGCGCCGTTATGTCGAGACCTTCTCGGCCTACGCGCGCCAGTTCCTCGACCGCATGGACAAGCCTGCCGTCGATCGTGTGGAAGGGGTGCCGCCGGCGATTGCCATCGACCAGACCAATCCGGTGCGTTCCTCGCGCTCGACGGTGGGGACGATGACCGAGCTCAACGATCACCTGAAACTGCTGTTCGCGCGTGCGGCGCAGCTGTTCGATCGACGCACCGCCCAGCCGGTGCGGCACGACACACCCGCCAGCATCTACCAGTCGCTGCTGGAGCGCAGCGCCGCCCAGGGCGACCCGCGGCTGGTGCTGACCTTTCCCGTCGAGCTGCCCGCCAGCACCACCGCCGAGGAAGTCACGCAGTGGCTGTCGGCCAGCGGCTACACGCGGGTTCAGGCCGAACGCGAGATCGCCACGCCGGCCGGCCCTCACAAGCTGCTCGACGTGGTGGCCGACCGCCTGCGCGCCGGCACGGCCGAGCAGGTCCGCGTGATGGAGGCGATCGAGGTGGCGCTTCGGCGCGGCAGCGGACGGCTCAATGTCTATGTGCTGCCGGCCGACGGCGAGGGCGAACCCGAGCTGTGGCGGTTCTCGACCGGGTTGCATTGCCCCGATTCCGACATCCGGTATGCCGATCCCAAGCCGTCGCTGTTCTCGTTCAATTCGGCGCAGGGCGCCTGCCCGGCCTGCCGCGGTTTCGGCCGCGTGATCGGGGTGGACTACGGCCTGGTCATTCCCAACGAGAAACTCACGCTGCGCAACGGCGCCATCAAGACCTTCCAGACCCCGGCCTGGAAGGAGTGCCAGGACGACATGCTGCGTTATGCCGAGGACGCCGGCATTCCGCGCGACACCCCCTGGGCCCGGCTGACGCCGGATCAGCGCCATTGGGTCATCAACGGGTCGCCCAACTGGAAGGGCAACTGGAACAAGCAGTGGTACGGGGTCAAACGTTTCTTCGAGTACCTCGAGAGCAAGACCTACAAGATGCACATCCGGGTGCTGCTCTCGAAGTACCGCAGCTACACCCCCTGCGAGACCTGCGGCGGCGCCCGCCTGCAGACCGAGGCGCTGCTGTGGCGCATGGGCAGCCAGGCCGATGCCGACGCCGTGCTGCCGCCCGCCCAGCGCTTCATGCCGCAGGGCGTGGACTGGAGCCGTGACCAGCTCGAGGCGCTGCCCGGCCTGTGCGTGCACGACCTGATGCTGCTGCCCATGGAGCGGCTGCGGCGTTTCTTCGACGGCCTGTCGCTGGCCAGCCTGACCGAGGCCGAAGCGCAGGCCGCACGCCTGGTGCTCGACGAGATCCGCACCCGCCTGCGCTATCTGTGCGAAGTCGGCATCGGTTACCTCACGCTCGACCGGCAGAGCCGCACGCTGTCGGGCGGCGAGGTTCAGCGCATCAACCTCACCACCGCGCTGGGCACCTCGCTGGTCAACACGCTGTTCGTGCTCGACGAGCCCAGCATCGGCCTGCATCCGCGCGACATGAACCGCATCACCGTGGCCATGCACCGCCTGCGCGACGCCGGCAACACGCTGGTGGTGGTGGAGCACGACCCGGCCGTGATGCTGGCTGCCGACCGCATGATCGACATGGGACCCGGTCCCGGCGAGCGCGGCGGCCAGATCGTGTTCGACGGCACGCCGCAGGCGCTCAAGCACGCCGATACGCTGACCGGCGCCTACCTGGGCGCGCGCAAGCACGTGAGCATGGGCATCAAGCGCATGGTCACGGACAGCACGCCCCGCCTCATCCTCGAAGGGGCGAGCGAGCACAACCTGCGCGACGTGAGCGTCGATTTCCCGCTTCAGCGCCTGGTCGTGGTCACCGGTGTTTCGGGTTCGGGCAAGTCCACCCTGATCCAGGACGTGCTGGCCCCGGCCCTGATGCGCCATTTCGGCCGTGCCACCGAATCGCCGGGCCGGCACCAGCGGCTGCTGGGCGCCGATCACCTGGCCGACGTGGTCTATGTCGACCAGTCGCCCATCGGCAAGACGGCACGTTCCAACCCGGTCAGCTATGTCGGCGCCTGGGACGGCGTGCGCGAGATCTTTGCCGGCGCCCCGCTGTCGCGGGAGCGCGGCTACACCGCGGCCAAGTTCAGCTTCAACAGCGGCGACGGCCGTTGCCCGACCTGCGGCGGTTCGGGCTTCGAGCACGTGGAGATGCAGTTCCTTTCGGACGTCTACCTGCGCTGCCAGGACTGCAACGGCCAGCGCTACCGGCCCGAGGTGCTCGAGGTCCACATCGAACGCCAGGGGCGTTCGCTCAACGTGGCCGATGTGCTGGGCCTGACCGTGAGCGAGGCAGCCACGCTGTTCGCAGGCGATCCGGAAGTCATCCGGGCACTGCAGCCCATCGTCGACGTCGGGCTCGAGTACGTCAAGCTCGGCCAGCCCGTGCCCACGCTGTCGGGCGGCGAGGCGCAGCGTCTCAAGCTGGCCGGTTTCCTGGCCGAGGCCGCCCGGACCGGCAGCTCCAGCCGCCAGCCCGTGGCGCGCAAGGGCACGCTGTTCCTGTTCGACGAGCCGACCACGGGGCTGCACTTCGACGACATCGCCAAGCTCATGCGGGCCCTGCGCCGGCTGCTCGAGGCCGGTCATTCGCTGGTCGTGATCGAGCACAACCTCGATGTGATCCGCGCCGCCGACTGGCTCATCGACCTGGGGCCCGAGGGCGGCGAGGCCGGCGGCCTGATCGTGGCCCAGGGCAGCCCCGAGGAGGTGCGCCGCCACGCCAGCTCGCACACCGCGCAGGCGCTGCGCGACTACGACGTGGTGATGGGCATCGTCGACGCACCGGCAGCGGCCGTGCACGAACGCACGGCGACCTATGCGGTGGCCGTCGATGGCGCCGAAGACCGCTCGGTACCGCTCAACCGCGGCAAGAAGACCTTCTCCGAGCACATCCAGATCGTCAATGCGCGCGAGCACAACCTCAAGTCGCTGTCCGTCGACATCCCGCGCGGCAAGTTCACGGTGGTCACCGGGGTTTCGGGTTCGGGCAAGTCGACGCTGGCCTTCGACATCCTCTTCAACGAAGGGCAGCGGCGTTACCTCGAATCGCTCAATGCCTATGCCCGCTCCATCGTGCAGCCGGCCGGGCGCCCCGAGGTCGATGCCGTGCACGGCATTCCGCCCACCGTCGCCATCGAACAGCGGCTGAGCCGGGGCGGGCGCAAGTCCACCGTGGGCACCACCACCGAGGTCTGGCATTTCCTGCGCCTGCTGTACGTCAAGCTCGGCGTGCAGCACTGCATCCACGACGGTGCGGCCGTGCAGCCGCAGACCGCCGACAGCATCGCGGCCCAGTTGCTCAAGCGCTACAAGGGCCAGCACATCGGGCTGCTGGCACCGCTGGTCGTCAACCGCAAGGGCGTCTACACCGAACTCGCGGACTGGGCGCGGCCGCGCGGCTACACCCACCTGCGCGTCGACGGCGAGTTCCTGCCCACCACCGGTTTCCCGCGCATCGATCGTTTCAAGGAACACACCATCGAACTGCCCGTGGCCGACCTGATGGTGAATGCGGCCGGCGAGGCGCTGCTGCGCGCACAGCTGGCGCGCGCCATCGAGCTGGGCAAGGGCGTCGTTCATGTGCTGGCGCCGCTCGACGGCCTGCGGGCCGACATGGCGCAAGGCGGCTCCGGCAGCGGCCTGGGCCGCATCGAGGTCTTCTCGACCCAGCGCGCCTGTCCCGTGTGTGCCACCAGCTACCCCGAGCTGGATCCGCGCATGTTCTCGTACAACAGCAAGCACGGCTGGTGCCCCGACTGCGTGGGCACCGGCGTGCGCCTCGACAAGGATCAGCGCAAGGCCTACGACGACTCCGTCATCGACGACAAGGATCGCGGCCGCGAGCAGAGCTTCGCCGAGCCCGAAGTCGAAGGCGTGGGCGAGGAGACCTGCCCGGGCTGCAACGGCACGCGGCTCAACGCCACGGCACGCGCCGTGGTCTTCCAGGAACAGTCCATCACCGATGTGGCCCAGTTGTCGGTCGACGACATCCAGGCCTGGGTGGATGGCCTGGCCCTGGCGGGCCGTGAAGCCGGTATTGCACGCGACCTGGTGCCCGAGATCGCGGCCCGGCTGTCCTTCCTGCGTGAAGTCGGCCTGGGCTACCTCACGCTGGATCGCGGCGCGCCCACGCTGTCGGGCGGCGAGGCCCAGCGCATCCGGCTGGCCGCGCAACTGGGCAGCAACCTGCAGGGCGTGTGCTACGTGCTCGACGAGCCGACCATCGGCCTGCATGCCCGCGACAACCAGATCCTGCTCAAGGCCCTGCATACCCTCAGCGAAAAGGGCAACACGCTGGTGGTGGTCGAGCATGACGAGGACACCATCCGGCGCGCCGACCATGTCATCGACATCGGGCCCGGCGCCGGCAAGCGCGGCGGACGCGTGGTGGCCCAGGGGACGGTCGCCGAACTCATGGCCGATGCCGACTCGTTGACCGGCCGCTATCTGGCCCGCCCCATCCAGCATCCGCTGCACGCGCGCCGCGAGGTGGCGATGAAGGGCGACCATGCCGTGCAGTGGCTGTCGCTGCGCGGCGCCTCGCTGCACAACCTGCGGCAGGTCAACGTGCAGGTGCCGCTGCGGCGGCTGGTCGCGGTGACGGGCGTGTCGGGTTCGGGCAAGTCCACGCTGGCCCGGGATGTGCTGCTGACCAACGTGCATGCGGCGGTGTCGCAACGCACCACCAAGGCCGGCCGCGAAGCCGACGATGCCGGACGCCACCCGCAATGGACGGGCTGCTCGGCGCTCGACGGCTACCAGGTGGTCGACCGGGTGCTCGAGGTCGACCAGACGCCGATCGGCAAGACGCCGCGCAGCTGCCCGGCGACCTACATCGGTTTCTGGGACACCATCCGCAAGCTGTTTGCCGAGACGCTCGAGGCCAAGGCCCGCGGTTATGCCGCCGGCCGTTTCTCGTTCAACACCGGCGACGGCCGCTGCCCGGCCTGCGAGGGCGCAGGCGTGCGCACCATCGAGATGAGTTTCCTGCCCGACGTGAAGGTGCCCTGCGACGTCTGCCACGGCGCACGGTTCAACGGCGAGACCCTGGCCGTGACCTGGCGCGGCAAGAGCATCGGCGAGGTGCTGCAGATGGAGGTCGACGAGGCCGTCGAGTTCTTCGCCAGCATGCCCGCCATCGGCCATCCGTTGCAGTTGCTCAAGGACGTGGGACTGGGATACCTGACCCTGGGCCAGCCGTCGCCCACGCTGTCGGGCGGCGAAGCCCAGCGCATCAAGCTGGTGACCGAGCTGTCGAAGGTGCGCGACGACGTCACCCGGCGCGGCAACAAGGTGCCGCACACGCTCTACGTGCTCGACGAGCCCACCGTCGGCCTGCACATGGCCGACGTGGAGAAACTCATCCATGTTCTGCACCGGCTGGTCGACGGCGGCCACAGCGTGGTCGTCATCGAGCACGATCTGGACGTCATCGCCGAAGCCGACTGGATCATCGATCTCGGCCCCAACGGCGGCAAGCACGGCGGCGAGGTGGTCGCGGCCACGACGCCCGAGCGTGTGGTGCAGCTGGGCACCCACACCGGCGTGGCGTTGGCACCCGTACTGGCGCGCCATGGCGCGGCCGTGACGGGCCGATGACAGCCGGCCATACCGGCCCTGCGCACCCCCGAAAAACTTTGAGAGGGTTCGCAGGGCCGGGCTGGTGCACAATGCGCGCATTGTTTTTTTGACTGACCACACGGACTCGACATGACCGACACCACGTTGATCGCGCCGCGGGACAAGGCGGAAATCCTGGCCCAGGCACTGCCTTACATCCGAAAGTTCCACGGCAAGACCATCGTCATCAAGTACGGCGGAAACGCCATGACCGATCCTGCGCTGCAGGCCGATTTCGCCGAAGACGTGGTGCTGCTCAAGCTCGTGGGCATGAATCCTGTCGTGGTGCATGGCGGCGGACCGCAGATCGAGACCGCCCTCAAGCGCCTGGGCAAGCAGGGCCAGTTCGTGCAGGGCATGCGCGTGACCGACGCCGAAACCATGGAAGTGGTCGAATGGGTGCTGGCCGGCGAGGTGCAGCAGGACATCGTGGGCCTGATCAACCAGGCCGGCGGCAAGGCCGTGGGCCTGACCGGCCGCGACGGCGGCCTGATCCGTGCGCGCAAGCTCAAGCTGCTCGACAAGGACGACCCCAACAAGGAACACGACGTCGGCCAGGTGGGCGACATCGTCTCCATCGACCCCAGCGTGGTCCAGGCCCTGCAGGACGATGCCTTCATCCCGGTGATCAGCCCCTTGGGCTTCGGCGAGGACAACGAGAGCTACAACATCAACGCCGACGTCGTGGCCAGCAAGCTGGCGACGGTGCTCAAGGCCGAAAAGCTGATGATGCTCACCAACATCCCCGGCGTGCTCGACAAGGCGGGCCAGTTGCTGACGCAACTGACCTCGCGCGAGATCGACGAGCTCATCGCCGACGGCACCATCTCGGGCGGCATGCTGCCCAAGCTGGCCGGCGCGATCGATGCGGCCAAGAGCGGTGTGAACTCCGTGCACATCGTCGACGGCCGCGTGCCGCATGCCATGCTGCTCGAGATCCTGACCGATCAGGCCTACGGCACCATGATCCGCTCGCACTGAGCCATCCCGGCTGCCTGCACGCGCCACAGCGCGACTGCGTCGTTCCTGTCGGAGGAAGAAAGAACCATGCGATGACGGAGCACTTGCCCGCCACTCCCCACCCGGCCCTCGACGAGCCGGCCCCGAACGGACTTTCGAGGCACGGGGCCGACGCGTCGCCCCCGTCTGCGCCGGCCGCCGAGTCCGAAGACCCGTCAAGGCGGCGTCCCAAGCCCGGTGAACGCCGGGCTCAGATCCTGCAGGCCCTGGCGGCCATGCTCGAGCAGCCGCATCCCGAACGCATCACCACGGCGGCCCTGGCCGCGCGGCTGGGCGTGAGCGAAGCCGCCCTCTACCGCCACTTCGCCAGCAAGGCGCAGATGTTCGAGGGGCTGATCGACTTCATCGAACAGTCGGTCTTCACGCTCGTCGGCCAGTTGCACCAGCGGGTGGAGGCCGGCGAGATGGCCGCCGACGCCGTGGCGCCCCAGATGGTCGCCCTGCTGCTGCAGTTCGGCGAGACCAATCCCGGCATGACACGCGTCATGGTCGGAGATGCCCTGGTCTACGAGAACGAGCGGCTGCAGGCACGCATGAACCAGTTCTTCGACAAGATCGAGGCGGCGCTGCGCCAGGCCCTGCGCGACCGTTTTCTGGCGGCCGGCGATCCGGCGCCCACGGCCCAGGCTGCGATCCAGTCGGGCGTGATGGCCGCCTTTGCGGTCGGACGCCTGCAGCGTTTCGTGCGCTCGGGTTTTCGCCTGCGCCCCACCGACCATCTCGCCGAGAGCCTGGTCCTCCTGTCCCGTTGACCCTGCAAGAAAGCGTGCTGCCATGAAACTCGTCCGCTACGGCGCTCCCGGCAAGGAAAGACCCGGTCTCATCGACGCCGAAGGGCGCTTGCGCGACCTCAGCGCCCTGTGGCCGGATATCGGCCCCGGCCAACTGAGCGACAAGGCCCTGGCGAGCCTGAGCAAACGCAAGGTCGAGTCGCTGCCCCTGGTGCGTGGCAAGCCGCGCCTGGGCGCCCCGGTGACGGGCGTGGGCAAGTTCGTGGCGATCGGCCTGAACTACCGCGACCACGCCATCGAGTCCGGCCTGCCGATTCCCCAGGAACCCATCGTCTTTCTCAAGGCCACCAGCTGCATCCAGGGCCCGAACGACCCGGTGATGCTGCCCAAGGGCTCGGTCAAGACCGACTGGGAGGTGGAACTGGGTGTGGTCATCGGCACCCGGGCCAGCCACGTGACGCAGAAAGATGCGCTGTCGCACGTCGCCGGTTATGTGCTGGTCAACGACGTGAGCGAGCGCGAGTTCCAGATCGAACGCGGCGGCACCTGGGACAAGGGCAAGGGCTGCGACACCTTCGGTCCGATCGGCCCCTGGCTGGTCACGCGGGACGAGCTGCCCGAGCCGCAGCGCCTGGAGGCCTGGCTCGATGTCAACGGACAGCGCCGGCAGTCGGGCAACACCCGCACCATGATTTTCAGCGTCGCCAAGCTGGTGAGCTACGTGAGCCGTTTCATGACGCTGGAGCCCGGCGACATCGTCACCACCGGCACGCCGCCCGGCGTCGGCATGGGCATGAAGCCGCCGCAGTACCTGCGCCAGGGCGATGTCATGACGTTGGGCATCACCGGACTGGGCGAGCAGCGGCAAGAGGTCGTGCCGTTCGCGAAGCCCGCAGGCCGGGCAGTGGCCGCCAAGGCGGTTCGAACGAGCCGCAGCGCTTCCGCTCCCGCCAAGGGCTGATTCCAGCCGTTCTCCCGCGGCGGCGACCGGCCGGCCCCGCTCGATCGCCGTTGACCGCCGTCGGCCGCAGCGGCGGCTTGGGCGTGCCGTCTGCCGCCCTGTTGCCGGAGCAGGACGGTTGACCCGCCTGCCGATGGGGAATGTCGAGCACCGGCAACGATTCGTCTTAAAATAAGAATAAGAAGCATCTTGCGAATCCACCTCATTTGTATGGCCTGACAGTGCCCAGGAGCCGGCTCGACCATGACCGTCAATGACGCGGCCTTGACCCGCGAGGCGTCCAGCCAGGACGTGCACACGCTGTATGTCGATCACCACGGCTGGCTGGTGGGCTGGTTGCGCCGGCGTCTCAACGACGCGTGCGACGCCGCCGATCTGGCCCACAACGTCTATGTGCGGCTGCTGGTGTCGGGCCGCTTGCCGCAGCCACCGCAATCCCGCGCCTACCTGATGCAGGTGGCCAAGGGCCTGGTCGTCGATCTCCATCGCCGGCGTCTGCTCGAGCAGGCTTACCTCGATGCACTGGCTGTCCTGCCCATGGCTCAGGTGCCGTCGCTGGAGGACCAGGCCATCGTGGTCGAGACCTTGATGCGCGTCGATGCCGCCTTGCAGTCGCTGCCGGCACGTGTGCGGGAAGCCTTCCTGCTGTCGCAGCTCGACGGCTGGACCTACAGCGCCATTGCCTTGCACCTCGGCCTGTCGGTCGGTGCCATCCGCAAATACATGCTCCGCGCCGCCCAGGCCTGCTTTGCCGCGCTGGACGAGGAGGGCGGCCGGTGACGGCCGCTCCGTCGGCTGGGAATCGTGCAGCGCAGGCGCATGAGCAGGCCCTGGAATGGCTGGTGACCGTCTGGTCCGGCGAGGCCTCGGCCGATGAGCTGACCCGTTTGCATCACTGGCGCCAGGCCCACCCCGACCACGAGTCGGCCTGGCAGAAAGTGCAGGCCATGGACCGGCGCCTGCGCGGACTGCAGGCGCTGCCGGCCTCGGCAGCGGCGCCGCTCAAGCACGCCCGCACACGCAGCCCCGCCCGCCGGCAACTGCTGCAACTGGCCGGGCTGGGCGGCGTGCTGGGTCTGGCGTGGACCGCCTCGCGCACGCAGCCCGGACGCGCCGTGCTGGCCGACGTGCGCACGGGAACGGGCGAATGGCGCGAGCTCGCACTGGCCGACGGCTCGCGTGTCCTGCTGGATGCCGGCAGCGCGCTGGACATCGAATACGGTCCCGCCGAACGCCTGCTGCGCCTGCATGCAGGGGCGATTCGGATCCGCACTGCGCCCGACGCCGCCGGCCGCGACCGGCCCTTGCGTGTGGCGACGCAGCATGGCCAGGTCCAGGCGCTGGGCACCGTGTTTGCCGTGCGTGTGCGGTCCGGCGATACGCAGGTGGCCGTGCTCGAAGGGGCGGTGATGCTGCGGCCGTCCGCGTCGGCAGGCGAGCCGGTGCATGTCGCATCGCGCCAGCAGGCCGTGTTCGATGCCCGGGGGGTGACCGGACCGCATGGGCTGGACGAGGGCGAGCTGGCCTGGACACGCCGCCAACTGGTGGCCGAGCGCATGGCCCTGGCCGACCTGCTGGCCGCGCTGCGCGTCTATCGCCCGGGACTGCTGCTGTGGGACGACGCGATCGCCGGGCTGCGGGTCTCGGGGGTCTTTCCGCTCGACGACACCGATCGTGTGCTGCAGGCGCTGGCCCAGGCACTCCCCATCCAGATCCGTTATGTCACACGTTATGGGGTCTGGATCGGTGCAAGGCCGGGCTGATTCACGGCCGGGGCCGCTCTGCGCCGATAGCGGACCGGCATCCGCTGCGGTAGCACTTTCTGCGCTTCGTCCGGGATACAGGTAAGAGCCCCTTGCGGGCGCCTGTTTCTACACAGCATGGAGAGCGAGGATATGCGTCGATCCGACAACCATCAAGACAGCGCCGGCCGCCGCCGGCACGGCGAACCGCGGGGCCGTGCAGCCGCCCCGGCCACACCCTGGCGCCACACCTGGCTGGCGACCGGCCTGGCCGGTGCGCTCGCAGCCGGGGCGGGCACTGCCGGTGCACAGCAGGCCGCTTCGCCGGCCGGCGCGCCGACTGCGGCGAGCCCGAGCGAGTACCGCGTCGGTGCGGGAACGCTGGACCAGGCGCTCAACCAGTACGCCGCACAGGCCGGCATTCTGCTGGTGATCGACGCCAACCTCACGGCCGGGCGCACCAGCCCGGGCTTGACGGGACGTTACGGCGTCGAGGAGGGATTGGCCCGGCTGCTGGCCGACGCCGGGCTCGAGGCCGTGCGCCAGTCCGGCGGCAGCTATGCGCTGCGCCGTGCCGCCACCGTCGGCTCCCGGCGCGACGTCTCGCTGCCCGCGGTGACGGTCATGGCCAGCCGTGAAGCGGCTTTGGGCCCGATCCAGGGCTACCGGGCGACCCGCAGCGCAGCGGCCTCGAAGATGGATGTGGCGGTGGCCGAGATCCCGCAGACCGTTTCCACCATCGGGGCCGAGCAGATGCGCGACCAGGCGGCCGCGTCGGTCAACGAAGCCGTGCGCTATACCGCAGGCGTGCGGCCGCTGGACTACGGCATCACCGACGACGATCTTGCCGTGCGCGGCATTTTCCTGACCGGCACGGGCCTGTACCGCGACGGCATGCGCCTCATCCAGAACGGTTTCATGACCAACCTGGAACCCTATGGGCTGGAGCGGCTCGAGGTCGTGCATGGGCCGGCCTCGGTCATCTATGGCCAGGCGGCTCCGGGCGGCATCGTCAATGCCGTGACCAAACGGCCCCGCGCCGGCCAGCGCAACGAAGTCGGCGTGGAATTCGGCAGCCACCAGCGGCGCCAGGCGACTGCCGACGTGGGCGGCGCGCTCAACGAGCAGGGAACGCTGCTGGGCCGCTTGACGGTGCTCCAGCGCAAGGCCGGAACCCAGTGGGACGGCCTGCGCAGCGACCGCACGTTCGTGGCCCCGGCCCTCACCTTCCAGGGCGAACGGACGTCGTTGACGCTGCTGGCCCAGTATCAGAAAGACGAGACCGGCTTTGCGATTCCCTATTGGCGCGAGACGCCGTTCGGCGAAGCCGACGACAGCATCAACGTGAATGGCCCCGGCTCTTTCCACCGCAAGCGCAGCACGACGGTCGGCTACCTGTTCGAGCACGAGTTCTCTGACGCCTTCCGTGTCCGCCAGAACCTGCGTTACCTCGACGGCGAAAACCTGCGCCACGAGATGCGCAACCGCGGCCTGCGCCCGGATTTGCGCAGCATGAACCGCCTGGCCATGGTGCGTCCCGACAGCGAGCAGACCTGGGTGCTCGACAACCAGGCCGAATGGCGCCTGAGCAGCGGCCGCCTGGAGCAGCAGATCGTCGTCGGCATGGACTACTACCGCTCCAGGCTCGATCTGCGCATCCATTCGCTCAATGGCGCCGTGGCACCGCTGGACATCGTCGATCCGGTCTACATCGCGCCGGCCTGGGGCGACAACTTCCTGGCCGACCGCACGCTGGCGAAGGTCTCGCAGGTCGGCCTGTACGTGCAGGACCAGATCAAGTTCGACCGGCGTTGGGTGTTGAGCCTGGGCGGACGCTACGACTGGGCCCGCACCGACAGCGCCTACGAGGCGCGTGCCACCGCCGACGCGGCGTTCTCCAGCACCCCCGTCCGTCGCCGCGACGAGGCCTTCACGGGGCGGGCCGGACTGGTCTACCTGGCCGACAACGGCTGGGCGCCGTATGCCAGCTTCAGCACGTCCTTCCAGCCGCCCCTGTCGACGGCCACGGCCACCGACGCCGAAGGCCGGCCTTTCGAGCCCGAGACCGGCCGCCAGCTCGAGGCCGGCGTGCGTTACGCACCGGCCCATGCCGGCTACACGCTCAGCGCAGCCGTGTTCGACCTCAGCAAACGCAACGTGCAGACGCCCTCGCGCGAGGATCCGCGCTTCAACGTCCAGACCGGCGAGATCCGCAGCCGCGGGCTGGAATTGCAGGGCAGCGGCGACCTCGGTGGCGGTTTTTCGGCCATCGCGTCCTATGCCTACCTCGATGCCGTCACGCGGCGCAGCAACACCGCACTGGAGGTCGGTTCGCAGCGGCCTTCGGCGCCGCGGCATGCCGCTTCGGCCTGGGGCAAGTACCGCCAGGGCGACTGGGAGTGGGGGCTGGGCGTGCGCTACATCTCCAGCGCGCCCGGCGACGTTCCGATGGCAGGCGTCGAGACGCCGCGCAACGACGGCTACACGCTGTTCGATGCGCTGGTCGCCTACGACACCGGTCCCTGGCGGCTGGCGCTCAACGTCAGCAACCTGTTCGACAAGCGGTATCGCACGCAATGCAACGTGATGCGCGGCGGGGCCGACTTCTGTGTGATCGGTTATGAACGCGACGTGCGGCTGGCCGCAACCTATCGTTTCTGAGCCCGGCGGCTCAAGCGCCGGCGCGGGCGGATGACGGCACCGTCAGCCCGCCCTGACGGGCCATGCGCGCCAGGGCGTCTGCCACGGCGTCGCTGGCCGGGGTATAGACCACCAGCCGGTCGCCATTGCGCGGCGCCGACCACCAGTTGGTCTGCTGCAGCAACAGTTCGCCTTCGACCGGATGGATGAAACGCTTGGCCTGGTTTTCGATGCCGAGCACCTCGTAGCGCTGCCAGATCCGGCGAAACTCGGCCGAGACCGCCATGTAGCGGGCGAGCAGCGCCTCCCATTCGGGCTCGCCCACATGCTCGCCCATCGCGGCACGGAAGTACGCGACCATGCGGGGCAACGCCGCATCCCAGTCGCCGATGCAGGCCCGCCAGTTGGCATCGGTCAACGCCAGGTACAGGCAGTTGCGGTCGGCTTCGGGCACCGCGTGCAGATCGACGTTCACCAGGCGGCAATAGGCGTCGTTGAAGCCCACCAGATCCAGTCTGGCGTTCTGCACCAGGGCGGGGTAGGGGCCGAGCTGATGCAGCAGCGCCTCGGTGCTGGCCGACGGGCGCACGCAGACCGGTGCCGCGTCCGCTTCGGGCAGGGCCAGCCCCGCCAGTGAAAACAGGTGCCGGGTTTCCGCTGCACTGCACTGCAATGCCTGGGCGATGGCCGACAGCGCGCGGACCGACGGCTGGATGGCGCGGCCCTGTTCCAGCCAGGTGTACCAGGTGACCCCGACGTCGGCCAGCAACGCCACTTCCTCGCGCCGCAGTCCCGGCGTGCGCCGCCGCCCCACCCGGGGCAGACCCAGGCGCTGAGGTGCCAGGCTCTCGCGCCGCGTGCGAAGGAAGAGACCCAGCGCCTCGTTGCGCGCCTGGGCCGGAACGGCATCGGACAGCAAGGCCGCAGAAGATTCGGCCAGGCCGCCGGCGGCGAAAGCGGACACGTCGGAACGTGGGAGGTGGGCAGCGGACAGTGGCATGTTCGGGTTCGGTGGGTAGGTTCTGGGGCAGGGGGCACGCGCTGCCTGATAGTTTTTATACCAGGATAACAAAGAACTGGTACCTGGTTAGGATACGCAGCATACTGTGCGGAACCGCCCACCACAATCCCTTTTTTCCGCCGCCGACGTGACCCGATCCTCTTCTGTTTCCCTGCCGCCTTCCGTGGGCGGCACTGCCGCCGCCTCGCCCGCGGCGGCCACCCAACTGGCCCCGGCTGGGCTCTATGTCCTGCTCTCCGGCCTGCTGCTGCCGCTGATCGACTTCTCCATCGTCAATGTGGCGCTCGACGCCTTGTCCCGTTCGCTGGGCGCCAGCCCCACCGAACTCGAACTGATGGTGGCGGTCTACGGCATCTCGTTTGCGGTCTGTCTGGCCATGGGCGGCCGGCTGGGCGACAACCATGGCCGCCGGCGTGTCTTTGCATGGGGAGTCGGCCTCTTCGGCCTGGCTTCGCTGCTGTGCGGCGTGGCCGGCAGCATGGGGCTGCTGCTGGTGGCCCGTGTGCTGCAGGGCGCGGCAGCGGCACTGATCGTGCCGCAGATCCTCTCCACCATCCACGTCGGTCTCAAGGGCCAGGCGCATTCGCGTGCGCTCGGTTTCTACGGCGCCGTCGGCGGGCTGGCCTTCATCATCGGCCAGGTGCTGGGCGGGCTGCTGGTGTCCAGCGACCTCTGGGGCATGGGCTGGCGCAGCGTGTTCCTCATCAACCTGCCGATCTGCGTGGCCGTGCTGGCCTGCACCCGCCGCTGGGTGCCCGAGACGCGCCGCGAGCAGGCCGTCGACATCGATTGGCCCGGCACGGTCTGGCTGGCGCTGCTCATCGTCTGCCTGCTGCTGCCGCTGGCCCTGGGGCCGATCGTCGGCTGGTCGTGGCCCTGCTGGGTACCGCTGGCCGCGGCACTGCCGATCGCCGCCCAGCTCTGGCGCGTCGAGCACCGGCAGGCCCGGAGCGGCCGCCACCCCTTGCTGCCGCCCGCGTTGCTGAAGCTCCACAGCGTGCGCTTCGGGCTGCTGATCGCCGTGCTGTTCTTCACCTGCTGGAGCGGCTTCATGTTCGTCATGGCCCTGGCACTGCAGGCCGGCGCCGGGCTGACGCCGCTGCAGGCGGGCAACGCCTTCATCGTGCTGGGCCTCTCGTATTTCGTGAGTTCGCTGATCAGCGCCCGTGTCGCCCGCAGGCTGGGACACGTGCAGACCATGCTGCTGGGCTGCGGCGTGGTCCTGGCCGGCCTGCTGTTGCTGGTCTGGACCCTGCACGCGGTCTGGCCGCATCCCGGTGCGTTCAACCTGGCCGCCGCCACGGCGGTGATGGGCTGGGGGCAGGCGCTCATCGTCGGCAGTTTCTGGCGCCTGGGCCTGTCGGACGTGCCGGCCGACGGCGCCGGGGCGGGCGGCGCCATGCTCTCGACCGTGCAGCAGGCTGCACTGGGCATGGGCTCGGCCCTGCTGGGCGCCATCTTTGCCCATGCCTTGCGCGGCGGGCAGAGTTACCTCGAGGCCACCGTCACCGCGCTCTGGGTGGAGTTCGCCGTCATCGCGGTGCTGGCGATGTGTGTGCTGGCGTACCACCTGCAGCTGCGCCGACATCGCTGACGACGGCGTGGGAGGCCCCGGTCCTGGGGTTTTCCCGCTAAATGGCGGCGCTGGGGCGACATCGGCGTGCAAAAAATGCGGAACGATGCAAAATAGAACGACCGTTCTTTTTGTGTTCCCCGCTTTTGCCGTGGCAGCTCTGCTGCCGTGCCTTCCATGTCCCAACTGTTCGACGACACCGAAACCGCTCTTTCTGCTTCTGCCAGCCGGGTTGCGGCCCGCGCCGGCAACAAGGGCCAGCAGACCAAGGCCGCCATCGTCGATGCGGCCCTGGGCCTGGCCACGCAGGCCGGGCTCGAGGGCTTGAGCATCGGCGCCGTGGCCGAGCTCATGCGCATGAGCAAGTCCGGCGTGTTCGCGCATTTCGGCTCACGCGAGGAACTGCAGATCTCGGTGGTGCGCGAATACCATGAGCGTTTCGAGCAGGAAGTCTTCTACCCGGCCCTCCAGGCCCCGCGGGGCCTGCCCCGCCTGCGCGCGCTGTTTGCCAACTGGATGCGGCGCACCTCCATCGAGATCGATGCCGGCTGCATCTACATCAGCGGCGCGGTCGAGTTCGACGACCGCAGCGGACCGGTGCACGACGCGCTGTCGCAGTCGGTCCGGATCTGGCTGGATGCCATGCGCCGGGCCATCGAGCAGGCGCAGCAGCAAGGCCATCTCGACACCGCCGTCGATGCCGGACAGATCCTGTTCGAGATCCATGGCCTCATCCTCGCCCTGCATTACGAAGCCCGGTTCCTGAAGAACCCGGCCTCGGTCGACCGTGCCCTGCAGGGTTTCGACAACACCTTGGCGCGCCATGGCGCAGCCCAGGGCCTCTGACCGAACGTCCAACAAGGAGACCTCCACCATGCCCCAGTACGCCCCCCCTCTGCGCGACATGCAGTTCCTGCTGCACGAGGTTTTCGACGTCTGCGCACATTACAAGGACACGTCCCGCTACGCCGAGGTCGATGCCGACACGATCAATGCGGTTCTGGAGGAGGGCGGCCGGTTCGCCGCCGAGGTGGCGTTTCCGCTCAACATGACGGGCGACAGCGAAGGCTGCGTGCTGGACCGCGACACCCACGAAGTCGCCACGCCCCAGGGTTTCAGGCAGGCCTATGCCCAGTACGTCGAAGGCGGCTGGCCGGCCCTGTCGTGCGATCCCGAACACGGCGGGCAGGGCCTGCCGTTCGTGCTCAACCAGTGCCTCTACGAGATGCTGAATTCCGCCAACCAGGCCTGGACCATGTACCCGGGGCTGTCGCACGGCGCCTACGAAGCCCTGCATGCCCACGGCACCGACGAACAGAAACGTCTTTACCTGCCCCGGTTGACCAGCGGCGAGTGGACCGGCACCATGTGCCTGACCGAGCCCCATTGCGGCACCGACCTCGGCCTGCTGCGCACCAAGGCCGAACCGCAGGCCGACGGCAGCTACCGCCTCACCGGCAGCAAGATCTTCATCAGCGCCGGCGAACACGACCTGGCCGCCAACATCGTCCATCTGGTGCTGGCCCGTCTGCCCGACGCGCCGGCCGGCAGCAAGGGCATCAGCCTCTTCATCGTGCCCAAATACCACGTCAATGCAGACGGTAGCCTGGGCGAGCGCAACCCCATCCACTGCACGGGACTCGAGCACAAGATGGGCATCCACGGCAACGCCACGGCCCAGATCAGCATCGACGGCGCGGTGGGCACGCTCGTGGGCCAGCCCAACAAAGGGCTGCAGGCGATGTTCGTGATGATGAATGCCGCCCGGCTGGGCGTGGGCAATCAGTCGCTGGGCCTGACCGAAGTCGCGTACCAGAACGCGCTGGCCTATGCCCGCGAACGGCTGCAGATGCGCAGTCTCTCGGGCCCGAAGGCGCGCGACAAGCCGGCCGATCCCATCATCGTGCACCCCGACGTGCGGCGCATGCTGCTCACGGCCAAGGCCTATGCCGAGGGCGGACGTGCCTTGCTGGTCTACAGCGCGCTGCTGATCGACCAGGAACTGCACGCCCCCGACGAGAAGACCCGCGCCGAGTCGGGCGAACTGGTGGCGCTGCTCACCCCCATCGCCAAAGCTTTCCTCACCGACAACGGCTGGCAGGCCACCACGCTGTGCCAGCAGGTCTTCGGCGGTCACGGCTACATCCGCGAGGCGGGCATGGAGCAATACGTGCGGGACGCCCGCATCAACATGATCTACGAAGGCACCAATGCGGTTCAGGCGCTGGATCTGCTGGGCCGCAAGGTGCTGGGCAACAACGGCGCCACGCTCAAGAAGTTCGGCAAGCGGGTGGCTGCCCTGGTCGAGGCCGAAGGCGTGAACGAGGACATGGCCGAGTTCATCAACCCGCTGGCCTACCTGGGCGAACAGATGACCAAGTTCACGATGGAGCTGGGTTTCAAGGGCTCGCAGAACCCCGACGAGGTCGGGGCCGCTGCGGTGGACTACCTGCGCGTGGCGGGGCATCTCGTATTCGCCTATCTGTTTGCCCGTTCGGCCCAGGTGGCCTTGCGGCAGATCGCGGCAGGCAACGAGGATCCCTTCTATCGGGCCAAACTGCAGACCGCGCGTTTCTACTTCGCCAAGCTGTTCCCCGAAACGGCCTCGCTCATGCGCACCGCGCGGGCCGGCAGCGGCGCCCTGATGGATACCGACGCCGCCCTGGCCTGATCCCCCGCAACGGGTCGGAAGGCCCCGGTGGAGGACCGGTCTTCAATGCAACCAGGAGCTACGCATGACTGCTCTCTTTTCGCATCCGCTCGCCGGGGCATGGACCTGGCGCTCCCCGCTGCTGGCGGCCGGCCTGGCTGCCGCCGGCGTGTGCGCGCAGGCCCAGACCAGCCCGGTGGGCACCTGGCGCAGCTTCGACGACAAGACGGGCGAGGCCAAGTCGCAGATCGTCATCGTCGAACGCGACGGCATGCTGAGCGGTCGCATCGAACGGCTGCTGCGCCCGGGCGCCGATCCTGCGGCGCGCTGCACCGAATGCAGCGACGAGCGCAAGGATCAGCCGCTGGTGGGGCTGGAGATCATCCGCGGCGCCCGTGCCTCGGCCGATGGCACGGTGTGGGAAGGCGGCAAGATCCTCGACCCTGAAAACGGCAAGAGTTACACCCTGCGCCTGACGCCCGCCGACGAAGGCCGGAAGCTGGACGTGCGCGGTTCCATCGGCCCTTTCGGCCGCACCCAAACCTGGCAGCGTGTGCCATGACGCACACGCGCCCTTTTCTGAGGATGTCTGCATGACTCGATTTCTCATCCGGCGCGTGGCCGTGCTGGGCGCGGGCGTGATGGGGGCGCAGATCGCCGCCCATCTGATCAACGTCAAGGTCCCGGTCCTGCTGTTCGACCTGCCCTCGCCCGAAGGCGATGCCAGCGCGATCGCCCGCAAGGGCATCGAGGGCCTTAAAAAACTCAAACCCGCGCCTTTGGGCCTGGCGGCGGATGCCGAATTGATCGAGCCCGCCAACTATGACGACGACCTGGCGCGGCTGGTGGATTGCGACCTCGTGATCGAGGCCATCGCCGAGCGCATGGACTGGAAACACGCGCTGTACGGCAAGATCGCGCCCCACCTGGCCCCGCATGCCATCCTGGCCTCGAACACCTCGGGCCTGTCGGTCTCGGCCCTGGCCGAAGGATTGCCCGAAGCCGTGCGCTCGCGTTTCTGCGGCATCCACTTCTTCAATCCTCCGCGCTACATGCGGCTGGTGGAGCTGATCGCCACGCCGGACACCGACCCGGCGCTGCTCGACCACCTGGAATCCTTTGTCACGACCACGCTGGGCAAGGGTGCGGTGCGAGCCAAGGACACGCCCAACTTCATCGCCAATCGCGTCGGCACGGCCGGCATGCTGGCCACCATGCACGAGGCCAGCCGTCTGGGCCTGAGCTACGACGTGGTCGACGATCTCACCGGCAAGAAGCTGGGCCGGGCCAGTTCGGGCACCTTCCGCACGGCCGATGTGGTGGGCCTGGATACGCTGGCCCATGTCATCAAGACCCTGCAGACCACGCTCAGCCGCGAGACCGATCCCTTTTACGACAGCTTCGGCACGCCGCCTGCGCTCGAGCAACTGCTGGCATCGGGCAACCTGGGGCAGAAGACCCGCGCGGGTTTCTACAAGAAGGTGGGACGCGATATCCTGCGTTTCGATGCGGCGGCCCGCGACGGCCAGGGCGACTATGTCGCCGGAGGTCTCAAGGCCGACGAAGTCTACGCACGCATGCTGCGCAAGCCCGCCGGCGAGCGCCTGCGCCTGCTGCGCGAAAGCAAGGGCGCACAGGGCCAGTTCCTGTGGGCGGTGCTGCGCAACGGTTTCCATTACGCCGCCGTGCACCTGGCCTCGATTGCGCCGACCGCGCGCGACGTCGATCTCGCCATGCGCTGGGGTTTCGGCATGCAGCAAGGTCCCTTCGAGCTGTGGCAGGAAGCCGGCTGGCTGCAGGTCGCGCAATGGATACGCGAGGACATCCAGGCCGGCAAGACCCTGAGCGATGCACCGCTTCCCGATTGGGTGTTCGCCGGGCCCGTGGTCGAGGCCGGTGGCGTGCACACGGCCGAAGGATCGTGGAATCCTGCCGAAGGTCGCTTCGAGCCGCGTGCCGTGCTGCCCGTGCATGCCCGCCAGCTGTTTCCGGAGCGCGTGCTGGGAGAGCCCGGCGACGATGCGCGCACGGCCGGGACCACCGTGCAGGAAGGCGATGCGCTGCGTCTGTGGACCCTGGACGGCGAGGTGCTCATCGCCAGCCTCAAGACCAAGCTGCGCGTCATCAGCCCCGAGGTCGTCGAGGGCCTGACCGAAGCCGTCGAGCTGGCCGAACGCGACTACCGTGCGCTGGTCATCTGGTCGCCTGGCGAGGCGTTTTCGGCCGGTGCCGATCTGCAGGCCATGCTGCCGGCCTTCGTGGTGGCGGGCGTGTCCGCCATCGAGGGGGTGGAGGCCGAGATGCAGCAGATGATGCTGCGTCTGCGTTATGCGCAAGTGCCGGTGGTCAGTGCCATGCGGGGCCTGGCGCTGGGTGGCGGCTGCGAGATGGCGGTCTACTCGGCGCGCCGTGTGGCCGCGCTCGAGACCTACATCGGTTTGGTCGAGGTGGGCGTGGGTCTGGTGCCGGGTGCCGGCGGATTGACCTATCTCGCACGGCGCGCCGCCGAGAATGCGGCGCTGTCGACCGACGGCGATCTGCTCAAGACGCTCGGCGAAGGCTTCAAGGCCGCGGCCATGGCCACGGTGGGCACCAGTGCACACGAGTCGCGCCGGCTCGGCTACCTGCTCGACAGCGACCTGATCGTGCCCCATGCCGACGAGGTGTTGTGGGTGGCGCTGCAGGAAGCCCGTGCCATGGCGGCCAGCGGCTGGCGCCCGCCTCTCGCCCGACGGTTCCCGGTGGCGGGCCGCAGCGGCATCGCCACCATCAAGGGCACGCTGGTCAACATGCGGGACGGCGGCTTCATCAGCGCGCATGATTTCCACATCGCCAGCCTGATCGCCCATGTGGTGTGCGGCGGCGACGTCGAGACCGGCACGCAGGTCACCGAGTCCTACCTGATGACGCTGGAGCGGCAGGCCTTCGCCAGCCTGGTCCAGCACCCCACGACGCAGGAACGCATCATGGGCATGCTGTCGAGCGGCAAGCCGCTGCGCAACTGAGGAACGAAACGCCATGAGCCGAAACCTGAAAGACGCCTACATCGTTGCCGCAACGCGCACGCCCATCGGCAAATCGCATCGCGGATTTTTTCGCCACACCCGGCCCGACGACCTGCTGGCCGCCACGCTCAAGGCGGTGCTGGCCCAGGCCCCGACGCTCGATCCCGGGGCCATCGAGGACATCGTCTGCGGCTGTGCCATACCCGAAGGCCAGCAGGGCCTGAACGTGGCGCGGGTCGCTGCCGTGCTGGCGGGCCTGCCGACCCGCGTGGGCGGCATCACCGTCAACCGCTTCTGCGCCTCGGGCCTTTCGGCCGTTCAGATGGCGGCCGACCGCATTCGCGTGGGCGAGGCCGACGTGATGATCGCGGCAGGCGTGGAGAGCATGAGCATGGTGCCCATGATGGGCAATTCGCCGTCGCTTTCACCGGCCATCTTTGCGCAGGAGGGCGATGTCGGCATCGCCTACGGCATGGGCCTGACCGCCGAGAAGGTCGCACGCCAGTGGCAGATCGGACGCGAGGCCCAGGACGCCTTTGCGCTGCAGTCGCACCAGCGTGCGCTGGCGGCCCAGCAGGCGGGCGAGTTCGCCGACGAGATCACGCCGATCGATGTGTTCGAGCGCACGCCCGACCTCGACAGCGGCGAGGTTCACACGGCCCAGCGCCGCGTGACGCTCGACGAGGGGCCGCGGCCCGACACCAGCATCCCGGGCCTGGCCCGCCTCAAGACCGTGTTCGCCGCGCGTGGCTCGGTCACGGCCGGCAACAGCTCGCAGACCTCCGATGGCGCGGGTGCACTGATCCTGGCCAGCGAAGCGGCCATCGAACGCTACGGACTCAAGCCCCTGGCGCGCTTCGTCGGTTTTGCCAGCAAGGGGGTGCCGCCGTCCATCATGGGCATCGGTCCCATCGAGGCGATTCCCACGGTGCTGCGCCAGGCCGGCCTGACGCTGGACGCGATGGATTGGATCGAACTCAACGAAGCCTTTGCCGCGCAGTCGCTGGCAGTGATCAATACCCTGGGACTCGATCCCGCCAAGGTCAATCCGATGGGCGGCGCCATCGCGCTCGGCCACCCGCTCGGCGCGACCGGCGCGATCCGCTCGGCGACAGTGGTTCATGCCCTGCGACGGCACAATCTGCGTTACGGCATGGTCACGATGTGCGTGGGCATGGGGCAGGGCGCCGCCGGCATTTTCGAACGGGTCTGAGCGCAGGCCGGCAGCCGGGCGCTGCGGGCCTGCCCCGATGCCCGCCGCTCGGCATCTGCCACTGGCAACGGCCGGCATGGTGCCGCTCTTTCGATCGCTCATCCAGGGGAACCTCGACATGGACACTCCGCTTTCCTCCCGGCCGCCCGACACCGAGGCGAGCCGTGCCGGCCACAGTCTCGACCGGGCCCTGCGGCTCGAGCCGACTCCGGGGCAACCCGATCGCAGCACAGGCAGGACCAGTCCGGAATACTGGAACATGGTGGGACCTTTCGGCGGCGTGACGGCCGCCACCGTGCTGAAGGCCGTGCTCGATCACCCGGAACGCCTGGGCCTGCCGGTCGCGCTCACGGTGAACTTCGTCGCGGCGATCGCAGAGGGCGCCTATGCGGTCGAAGTCCGGCCGGTGCGCACCAATCGATCGACCCAGCATTGGGTGATCGAGATCTCCCAAGTCGACGAAGCGGGCGTATCCCATGTGGTGCTCACCGGAACGGCCCTGACGGCCGTGCGCCGCGACACCTGGAGCGAAGCGGAGCTGGGCATGCCGAAGGTGCTGCCGCCCACCGAGGTGTCACGCGCCGCCAGTCCCGCCATCGAATGGTTCAACCGCTACGAGCTCAGGCCTCTGGTGGGCAACGTGCCTGCGCAGTGGGACGGCAGCCAGCACGACAGCCTCAGCCAGCTGTGGGTGCGCGACGACCCGCCGCGCGCGCTCGATTTTCCGGCCCTGGCCGCCATGGCCGACATCTTCTTTCCACGGGTGTGGCTGCGCCGAGCCGTCCATACGCCGGTCGGAACCGTTTCGCTGACCGTCTATTTCCATGCCGACGAGGCCATGCTGGCCCGTGCCGGCACGGACTGCCTGCTGGCCCAGGCCCGGGGGCAAGGCTATTTCAAGGGCTTCCACGACCAGACCGCACAGCTGTGGAGCACAGGCGGAGATCTGCTGGTCACCACCCACCAGGCGGTCTACTACAAGGCGTGAAGCCCGCGAGCGCACCTGGGTGTCGCGCAGGCTCTAGACTTGCGGCCCTGGCCCCGTGCCCTTCTTCCAACCCCGAACCGAACTGCATCCATCATGAGCGACATCCTGCACGACCTCAGTGGCGGCGTACTCACGCTGACCTTCAACCGCCTCGACAAGAAGAACTCGCTGACCAGCGCCATGTACCAGGTGCTCCAGCAGGCGCTGGACACCGCGGCATCGGACGATGCGGTGCGCGTGGTGGTGCTGCAGGGCCATGCCACGGTGTTTTCTGCCGGCAACGACATCGGCGATTTCCTGCAGCGCGACCCGGCCGAACCGCCGGCGGGCGGCGAGGCCAGTCCTCCGCTGGCGGTGTTCGGTTTCCTGCATGCGCTGGCGCGTTTCCCCAAGCCGCTGCTGGCGGCGGTATGCGGACCGGCCGTCGGCATCGGCACCACCCTGCTGCTGCACTGCGACCTGGTCTACGCAGGCGACAACGCCGCTTTCTCGATGCCGTTCGTGAACCTGGGTGTCTGCCCCGAGGCAGCCTCCAGCCTGCTGGTGCCGCAGATGATGGGCTACCACCGGGCCGCCGAAGCGCTGCTGCTGGGTGAACCCTTCATGGCCGAGGCCGCACTCGAAGTCGGCCTCGTCAACCGGGTGCTGCCGCCCACCGAAGTCAACGCCTATGCCCAGCAGCAGGCCCGCAAGCTGGCCGCCAAATCGCAGGCTTCGCTGATCGAGACCAAACGCCTGCTGAAAAAGGGCCAGGTCGATGCCGTGCGTGAACGCATCGATGAAGAAGGCGCGCTCTTCGGCCGCCTCATGGCCGGTCCGGCCGCACGCGAGGCCTTCACGGCCTTCATGGAAAAACGCAAGCCCGATTTTTCGGGGCTTTGAGCGCGGAGGGGCTTGGACGGTCGAGGGTGAGGTCCCCTCATGAAAAAAGCCTTGCTCCCCTGCAAGGAAGGGACACAAGGCTTTGTCTGCACGCCGCGCGGCAAGCCCCAGGGCCTGCCGCCGCACGCGCTCAGCGCTGCTGGGCCTGCTGCAGTGCGGCGATGCGCTGCTCGATGGGCGGGTGGCTGGAGAACAGCTTGCCGATGTTGCCGGTGATGCCCATGGCGTCCAGGCTCTTGGGCAGCTCGCCGGGATGCACGCCGCCCAGGCGGGCCAGGGCGTTGATCATGGGCTGCTTGCGGCCCATCAGCTGTGCGGCTCCTGCGTCGGCACGGAACTCGCGCTGGCGGCTGAACCAGGCGACGATGATGGCCGCCAGGAAACCGAGCACGATGTCGAGCACGATGGTGGTCACGAAATAACCGATGCCGGGACCCGACTGCTGGTTGTCGCTGCCGCGGCGCAGGAAGCCGTCGACCAGGTAACCGATCACGCGGCTGAGGAACACCACGAAGGTGTTCATCACGCCTTGGATCAGGGCCATGGTGACCATGTCGCCGTTGGCGACGTGGGCCACCTCGTGACCGATCACGGCCTCGATTTCCTCGTGCGTCATGCTCTGCAGCAGGCCGGTGGACACCGCCACCAGCGACGAGTTCTTGAACGCGCCGGTCGCAAACGCGTTGGGCGCGCCCTCGAAGATGCCGACTTCGGGCATGCCGATGCCCGCACGGTCGGAGAGCTTGCGCACGGTCTCGACGATCCAGGCTTCGTCCGCGTTCTGCGGCTGGTTGATGATGCGCACGCCTGCGGTCCACTTGGCCATGGGCTTGCTGATGAGCAGCGAGATGATGGCGCCGCCGAAACCGATGACCAGGGCAAAGCCCAGCAGGGCGCCCAGGTTGAGGCCGTTGGGCGTGAGGAAGCGGTTGACGCCCAGCAGGCTGGCGACAATGCCCAGCACCGCGACCACCGCGATGTTGGTCAGGACGAATAAAGCGATACGTTTCATAAAGGGGATGACTCCGAAAGTCGTCTACGTGGGTCGTGCAGGGGCCTGCGCCATCAAAACAGTCCAAAACCGGGAGAGCGGTCAGGACTGGCGCGATGGCGCGTTGTGACGTCAGATGGCACCGGCTGCGCCGAATTCAAGCGGCGTTGCCCGTGCCCGTGGGGAGAGCGCTGCGTGTTGTTCTGGGCTGCAGGGATGCAGCGCTTATGGGCGGCTTCGCCTCGCGGGTCTGAAAACCGAGGCGTCATCATAAAAGGAATTTTGCTTGTTGTCGGCCCACCAGCCTGGCACACCCAGCACCGGCAAGGGCGAGAACGGCTTGCCGGCCAGGGTTTCCGGGCGCAGGCGAGCCGCCAGCCGTGCGTCGACCCGGCGTGTGTCGCCCGGCAAGGGATGCTCGTCACAGGGCAGGGCGAGCACATGGGCCGTGATGGCCTTGCGGGGATGGACCAGTTTCTCGAGCAAGGCGTGGCCGAACAGCACGAGGTCGGCCTGCTGCCAGAGATCGCGCTGCGTGACGAAAAGTGTTGTCCAGTCGTGAGCACGCAACGACTGCCACAGCGGTTCGATCACCTGCGGCGGAGCCAGAAGCACGGCACCGTTCTCGTCGAACAGCGTGATGGCATCGCGCAGCGGACCGCGCGGCGCGGCGGCGGGTTGCGTGGCGATGGCCTCGGCCTGCAGCCGGTTGAGCTGGCGCTTGCTCTGCGGGAAAACATGCCAGCACAGTCCGTTGAAGAAATCGTGCAGACCTTCCCTGACCGGGCACTTGCCCGTCTCTGAAATAAAACTTTCGTAGGCCCGACCGGCATCCAGCTCGGCCTGCGGCACAAAACCGACCGGACAGTCGGGCAATTGCTGCAGGGCCTGCAGCGTGCCCGATCGCGCCGCCGCGTCCGCCAAAGGGACTCCCGCCTGGCGCCAGGGCTGCAGCCAGGGACGCTGCCAGTCGATGGTGGCATAAGGGGTGGGCCATGCCGTCGCGGGCGTGGACGCACCGTCGCAGTGCGTGGGGTCAGGGGGTGCAGGCATGGCGGCAGGCCTCAAGTCGGCAGTTTTGCCTACAAGTCGGGAAGGGAGACGGGCGGCATTATCCCAGTCACAGATTGGATGCGCGGCACGGGCCGTTCCGTGCCGTGCCCATACCCGAGGGCGCTGCTGGCGCCAGCCGGGCGATCCAGGAACACACGTGCCTCATCATGACCTTCGATTCGTCCTTTTCCCCGCTTGAACCCTCTGTCCGACGGCGTTTCAACTGCCGCTGCGGCAAACCCGTCTTTTTCCGCAACAGCCTGTGCATCGCCTGCGGCACCGCGCTGGGCTTCGATCCGGTTCGGGGCGACATCCTCTCGCTGGCGCCGGGGGCCGAGGAAGGAACCTGGATCGAGGACGGGGCGGCCGGCCCGTCCCCCGAGGTCTACCGCCGCTGCGCGAACTTCGACACCGCCGCCTCCTGCAACTGGCTGTTGCCGCAGTCGCCCGAACACGTGGCGCGGGATGTCTCGGGCACGCCGCTGCAGCAGCGCACGCTGTGCATCGCCTGCGCGCTCAACCGCCAGATTCCCGACCTGAGCAATGCTGTTCATGCCGCCCAGTGGGGCAAGATCGAAATGGCCAAACGCCGCCTGGTGTCGGCTCTGCTGGCCATGGGGCTGCCGGTCGACTCCCGGCTCGACCAGGACCCGCAGCGCGGCGTGGCTTTCGATTTCATGAGCGACCTGAACGGACAGCCCCGGGTGCTGACCGGTCATGCCGATGGCCTCGTCACCCTCAACATCGAGGAGGCCGACGACGTCAAGCGCGAAAAGGCCCGCGCTGCCATGCACGAGCCCTATCGCACGCTGCTGGGCCACCTGCGCCACGAGATCGGCCACTATTACTGGGACCGGCTGGTGGCCGGCAGCGACTGGCTGGAGGACTACCGCAGCCTGTTCGGCGACGAGCGAGCCGACTATGCAGCCGCTCTGCAGACCCATTACGCCCAAGGCCCCGCACCCGACTGGCCGCTTCATTACGTGAGCGCCTACGCCAGCACCCATCCCTGGGAGGACTGGGCCGAGACCTGGGCCCACTACCTGCACATGGTCGACACCTTCGATACGGCGATGAGCTTTGGCCTGTCGATGGAGGAATCGGACATCGAGTACGAGCCCTTCACGGCCGACATGCTGTATCGCCCGGAGGCTGCCGATGCACCGGCCTTTCTCGAGTTTCTCAATTCCTGGACACGCCTGTCGGGCGTGCTCAACGAAATCTCGCGCAGCATGGGCACGCCGGATTTCTATCCTTTCGTGTTGCCGATCGAGGTGGTGCGCAAGCTCCAGTTCGTGCATCTGCTGGTGCAGTCGGCGCGGGTCGTCGCCCGCCAGCCGGGCACGCCGCTCGATACCGCATCCGAATCGGTGACGCCGCCTCCGCCCCCGTCGGCGTCTCCGGACGCCTCCGCACAGCCGGTACCTGAAACGACCGGCGGCTAAAAGCACATCCGCCGTTCCGATCCGCACGTCACAGGAGTTCGTCATGACCCGCTGCCCCGTGATCGATACCCGAGTTCCAGCCGATGACTGCCCGCCGGCCGAGCGCCCGCAGGTGGTCTATCTGCCGCAAGCCGACACGCCCGCCCATGAGCGCGTGGTGCATGGCGAATTGGCGCGGCGCATTGCGGTGCTGTGCGGATGGGACTCCGCGGCCCCCGGAGCACCGGCCCGCGAGGGCGGGCCGCCCCGGTACATCGTCCCGGCTGCGACGCTCGACGATCCGGCCGAAGCGGCACGGCTGGGCATCCGGGGCGAGACCGACCTCTTTGGCGGTGTCGTGCCCCACCCCTTCGTGGCCACCAAAATCATCACCCATGACCTGGTCGACGACCATGCCGGCGCCATCGCCGGCTGGTCCGGCGAGTTCGCGCGGCGCGTGGCGCCCGTGGTGCTCAACGGTTATTCGGTTTTCACTCGTGCAGATGCCCGGCGTGCCGGCGAGCGCCTGCTGAAAGACGGCGAGGTGCGCCTGAAGCCCGCTTGCGCGCGAGGCGGGCGGGGACAGACGGTGGTGCGCACGGCGGCCGAACTGGAACATGCGCTCGCTGCGATGGAAGAATCCGAGCTCGCCGAAGGCGGACTGGTTCTCGAAGAAAACCTCGAGGACGTCGTCACCTTCAGCGTCGGGCAATTGAGGCTGCCGGGTTTCGTCGCCAGCTACAGCGGCACGCAGAGCCTGGCGCCTGACAATCGCGGCGAGATGGTTTATGGTGGATCCGAGCTGCATGTCGTCGCCGGGGATTTCGAGCGGCTGCTGGCTCTCGAGCTGCCGCCCGATGTGCACCGGGCCGTCGAGCACGCCTGGCGCTACGACCAGGCGGCCAGCGAGTGTTATGCCGGGTTCTTTGCCTCTCGCCGCAACTACGACGTGGTCCAGGGGCGCGATGCACGGGGCGAACTGCGCTGCGGGGTGCTCGAGCAGTCGTGGCGCATCGGCGGCGCCAGCGGCGCAGAGGTGGCCGCGCTCGAAGTGCTGATGCAGGGCGACGTCGACGCCGTATCGGCCAGTGTGGTCGAGCGCTATGGGCAGGATGTGTCCGTGCCCGAGGGTGCGCGTGTGCTGTTCCAGGACAACGACCGGGCCGTCGGTCCGGTGACCAAATACACGGTGGTGAAAGCTTATGGGAACGCAGAGTGACAAGGTCGAGCTGAAGGTCGGCGACGAACGCATCGCCGGCACGTTTTTGCATCCGGATGCCAAGGTGCCGGGCGTGCTGTTCGTACACGGCTGGGGCGGCAGCCAGCAGAGCGACCTGGCGCGTGCGCGGGGCGTGGCCGGCCTGGGCTGCGTGTGTCTCACGTTCGACCTGCGGGGGCACGAGAAGACGCGTGCGGAACGCCAGCGTGTCTCGCGGGAAGACAACCTCAAGGATTTGCTGGCCGCCTACGACAAGCTGATGGCGCATCCCTGGATCGATTCGTCGGCCATTGCCGTGGTGGGCAGCAGCTACGGCGGTTATCTGTCGGCCATCCTGACCACGCTGCGCCCCGTGCGCTGGCTGGCCCTGCATGTGCCTGCGCTCTACCGCGACACCGAATGGACGCGTCCCAAGGCCTCGCTCGACCGTCAGGACATCGACCGTTACCGCCGCTCGGTGGTCACGTCGGACGAGAATCGGGCGCTGGGCGCCTGCCGGCGTTTCAAGGGCGATGTCCTCATCGTCGAGGCCGAGCGGGACGATTACATTCCGCACCAGACCATCATGAATTACCGGGCCGCCTTCGTCGAGTCCCATTCGCTGACGCACCGCATCCTCGACAACTCCGACCATGCCTTGACGGGCGAGGTCAGCCAGGCCGCCTACAACGGCATCCTCATGCGGTGGATCACCGAGATGGTGATCGGTGCGCGCACCGGCGGGCAGGCCTATGTGCAGGAACCGCGCGCGGCTTGAACCGCATCCACGGCGCGGCGGCTCGCCGGGCAGGGCAGGGGCTTCAGCCCGTCTTCATCCCGGGCTGATACGCTAGCGGCATGCGTATCCTGCTCGCCGAAGACGATTTTTCCCTGGGTTCGACACTGCGCGAGTGGCTGCAGCTCGACGGCCATGCCGTCGACTGGGTGCAGCGCGGCGACCTGGCGCAGGTGGCGCTGCGCACCCAGGACTACCAATGCATCCTGCTCGACCGCGGCCTGCCGGGCCTCGAGGGCGACGCGCTGCTGCGCGAGCTCCGGCAGGCCCGCAGCACCGTGCCGGTGCTGATGATCACTGCGCGCGATGCACTCGAGGACCGCGTCCAGGGCCTGGACATGGGGGCCGACGACTACCTGGTCAAGCCGTTCGATCTGGAGGAGCTGTCGGCCCGCATCCGTGCCGCCGTGCGCCGCAGCAGCGGCCAGCCTTCCGTATCGCTCGGCTACGGCGATGTCGAGCTCGATCCGGCCGCCAAACGCGTGTCGAAAGCGGGTGTCGCGGTGGCCTTGACGGCACGCGAGTACGCGGTGCTGCACACCCTCATGCAGCGCAAGGGGCAGATCGTGGCCCGTGAGCAACTCGAGGATGCGCTCTACGGCTGGGGCGAGGAAGTCGAGAGCAACGCGATCGAGGTGCATGTCTACCACCTGCGCAAGAAACTGGGCGCCGAACTCATCACCACCCTGCGCCGCCAGGGCTACCGGCTGGGGGCCTGATGCTGCGTTCCCTGCTGGCGCGCTGGCCCCTGCGGCGTGGGCGCAGGCCGCGCACCGCGCCCGCATCCGGTCCTGCGCCAACCGCTGCCAAGATTGCGGACCGTCCCTATTCGCTGCGCCGCCGCCTCATCGTCACCACCGTGGGCAGCAGCGTGGTCTGCTGGCTGGTGAGCCTGGCCATCATCGTCGGCACGGCCTGGCAGGAGACCAGCGATGTGTTCGACGACACGCTCGAAGAGGCCGCGCGCCTGGTGGCCGTGCTCAGTGCCAGCATGCAGCAGCGCGGCGAACTGACCGGCGACGGCGATCTGGTCGGCCGCGCGGGGCGCCAGCGGGTGCGCCTGTACTACCAGGTGGTCGGCGAGCGGGGCGAGGTGCTGCGTCGCTCGTCCCAGGCCCCCCGGCGTCCTTATGTGGAGCGGATCGACGAAGACCGGGATTTCTACAACGTCTGGTCGGACGGCCGCACCTGGCGCGTCCATGTGCTGCATGTGCCCGACGCGGGTTTTTATGTGCAGATCGCGCAACCCTGGGACACACGCACCGAACTGCTCGAGGAAATGGGCGAACGCCTGGTCTGGCCCGCTCTGGGCTTGCTGGCGTTGCTCGGACTGCTGAACTGGCTGGCCATCCGCCAGCTTCTCCGCCCGCTCGAACGCATGGCCGGGGATATCGGCCGCAAGTCGCCGGGCGACCTGTCGCCCGTTTCGCACCGCGGGCAGGCCGACGAGCTCAGGCCCATGGTGGATGCGCTCAATGGCGTGCTGCAGCGACTGTCGGAAGCCCTGAGCACCGAGCGCCGGTTCACGGCCGATGCGGCGCATGAACTGCGCACCCCCCTGGCCGCCCTGCGCATGAAGATCCAGCTGATGCAGCGGACGCAGACCGCACAGGCCGGCGGAGTGGACACGGGTGCCCCGCTGAAGGCACTGCGCGACGATGTGGACCGCTGCACGGCACTGGTCGAGAACCTGCTGGCCCTGGCGCGCCTCGATCCGCAGCAGCCCGGCAGCCTGCCGTTGAAGCCCACCGACGTGCACGCCTGGGTGAACGCCGCCGTGGCCGACTGCACTCCGGCTGCACAGGCCAAGGCCGTGTCCCTGACGGTCGACGTGCAGGTCGAGACGCTGCCCATGCACCAGGAGCTGATGCGCAGCGCCTTGCGCAACCTCATCGACAATGCCGTGCGTTATGGGCACGCCGGGGGGCAGGTGAGGGTCGAGGTCGGCCTCGCCGCACGCACGGAACGGCGGCATCTGCCAGGCCTGCGGCCCGCTGCGCAACGCCGCGCGTGGGTGGTGGTGCTCGACGACGGGCCGGGTGTCTCCGAGCAGGACCGGGCCCGGCTGACCCAGCGCTTCTTCCGTGCCCTGGGCACCAACGAAACGGGCAGCGGGCTGGGCCTTTCCATCGTCGAGCGCATCGCCGCTCTGCATGGCGGCGAGGTGCGCCTGGCCACGGGCCTCGAAGGCAGGGGCTTGTCCGTGACGATCGAGTGGCCGTGCGAAAACACCTGAAATCAAGCGGTTTATGCATCAGGCCGTCTTCATGTTGAAGCGCTCCAATACCTCTCATGGCCTGTTCGCCATGCAAGCAAGATTCAGGAGTTCCATCATGAAATACACCCCGACCGCCGCCGCCGGCCTCACCGCATTCGTCATCGCCGTCGGCGGTTTTTCCGGCCATGCGCTGGCCCAGTACACCGGTCCCAGCAGCGTGCCCGTGATGACCGTGCAGCAGCTTCAAGAGACGGGCAAGGACGATCAGAAGGTCATCCTGCGCGGACGCATCGTGTCGCACGACGGCGGCGACCGCTACACCTTTGCCGACGACAGCGGCCAGATGCGCGTGGACATTTCCAAGCGCCGCTTGCCGCAGGGCCAGGCGTTCAACGAGCAGACGCCGGTCGAACTGGTGGGCGAATACGACAAGGATTTTCGCTCGGCCGAAGTCGATGTCGACGAGGTGCGCCTGGTCCGCTGATCGGCCGCTCGCCTGCATCGACGCAGCACCGCCACGCCCGGGCCGGCCGGGCATGGCGGAAGCGCCGGGCGGTGTCAGTCCACCAGACGCCAGCTCAGCGTTTCGCCGCCGCGCAGCGGCTTGATGGTGGTGTTGCCGAAAGGCAGCTCTTCCGGCACGGTCCAGGTTTCGCGCCTGAGCGTCACCGTGTCCGTATGGACGGGCAGGCCGTAGAAGGCCGGGCCGTTGAGGCTGGCAAACGCCTCGAGCTGCTCGAGCCTGCCGGCGCGGTCGAAGGCCTCGGCATACAGTTCGATGGCCGAGTAGGCGGAGTAGCAGCCCGCGCAACCGCTGGCGTGCTCCTTGAGCCGCGCCGCGTGGGGCGCACTGTCGGTGCCCAGGAAAAACCGGGGGCTGCCGCTGGTGGCCGCCTCGACCAAGGCCAGGCGGTGCTTCTCGCGCTTGAGGACCGGCAGGCAATAGAAGTGCGGCCGCAGCCCGCCCTGGAACAGCGCATTGCGGTTGTAGAGCAGATGCTGCGGCGTGATGGTCGCGGCGGTGTAGCTGCAGGCATCCCGCACATAGTGGGCGCCTTCCTCGGTGGTGATGTGTTCGAACACCACCTTCAGCTCGGGAAAGTCGCGGCGCAGCGGGATCATGATGCGTTCGACGAACAGCGCCTCGCGGTCGAAGACATCGACGGTGGGATCGGTCACTTCGCCGTGGATCAGCAGCAGCAGGCCGTGTTTCTGCATGGCCTCCAGCGTGGCGTAGGTCTTGCGGATGTCGCTCACGCCGTGGTCGCTGTTGGTGGTCGCGCCGGCCGGATAGAGCTTCAGCGCCACCACGCCGGCAGCCTTGGCCTGGGCGATGTCCTCGGGGGTGGTGTTGTCGGTGAGATACAGCGACATCAAGGGCTCGAAAGCCGAGCCGGGCGGGATCGCCGCCTGGATGCGTTCCCGGTAGGCCACGGCCAGTGCGGCCGTCGTGACCGGCGGGCGCAGGTTGGGCATGATCAGCGCGCGGCCGAACTGCCGGGCCGAGGCCGGTACCACGTCGGCCAGCACGTCGCCGTCGCGCACGTGCAGGTGCCAGTCGTCGGGGCGAGCCAGAGTGATGCTGTCGGGGCCCTGCGCTGCCGCAGGCGTGGAAGAGTCTTGAGGGGCGGTCGTCATGGGTCCGCATTGTCGCATCGCCACTGCCCGGGGTTAACCCCCTGCACAGTCCAGGGCGACCTTCGTATCATCGCCCGGGGCCAGATCGCGCGCCTCACGAGGGCCGGACGATGCCGGAGCCGTTTCCGGGAGCCTGCGTGGCCCCACATCGCCCGCGCCTGCTGCGGCCGACCCGGCCGTGCTCCATTCCTGCGTTGCCGCGCTTGCCTTCCCAGCGGGGCCGCGTGCGTTTTTTTCGTCAGCCATGTCTCAGATCCCGGATCCACCCCCCTCGCGTCCTTCCGCCGTGCCTGCCGGTGTTCTGCCGACTTCCATTCCCGTCGCCGACGACGCCACCGATGTTCACGCGGCATCGGGCCTTGTGCAACCGTCGCGCCCGGACGACGGCGATGCCGCCGAAGCGGACGAACCGACTGCCGTGCCGCTCAGGATCGAGGATGTGCTGACCGTGGCGGTCATGGGGCTCCTGGCCCTGATCACCTTCGGCAACGTCGTTGCGCGTTACTTCACCAGCCAGTCGTTTGCCTGGACGGAAGAGTTCTCGATTTTCCTGATGATCGTCTTGGCCATGGTGGCCGGCTCCGCCGCGGTGGCACGCGACCGTCATATCCGCATCGAGTATCTCGCCGCCCGCGGCTCGGCGGGCCGCCGCCGGGCACTGGCCGTGCTGGCCGCCGGGCTGACGTCCCTGGCCTTTGCCGTGCTGGCCGTGCTCAGCGCGCGCATGGTCTGGGACGACTACCGTTACGAAGAGACCTCGCCCGCGCTGGGATTGCCCCAGTGGTGGTATTCGATGTGGCTGCCCTTGCTGTCGGCAGCCATCGCCTCGCGGGCGCTGGGCTTGGCGGTGCGGCGCTGGCGGCAGCCGCCGCCCGAGGTCGATCCGCTCGTCCATGGGGTGGACCGGGGGGCGCCCCTGTGATCGCCACGCTGCTGTTCACCCTGTTCATCGCCGCCATGGCTGCCGGCGTGCCGATTGCCGCGGCCATCGGCCTCGCCGGCATGGCGGCGATTGCTCTCGCCAATGCCGATGCGCAGTGGCTGGGCCTGATGGCCGTGCCGCAGAATTTCTATGCGGGACTGGGCAAGTACCCGCTGCTGGCCATACCGATGTTTGTCCTGGTCGGGTCGATCTTCGACCGCTCGGGCGTGGCCTCGCGCCTGGTCAATCTGGCCGTGGCGGTGGTCGGGCGCGGCCCGGGCATGCTCCCCCTGGTGGCGATCTCGGTGGCCATGTTCCTGGGCGGTATTTCGGGCTCGGGTCCGGCGACGGCCGCCGCGGTGGGCGCCGTGATGATCGCGGCCATGACACGCGCTGGTTATCCCCGTGCCTACTCGGCCAGCGTGGTAGGGGCCGCCGCCGCGACCGACATCCTGATTCCTCCCTCGGTGGCCTTCATCGTCTATTCGGTGCTGGTGCCTGGGGCCTCCGTGCCGGCCCTGTTCGCAGCCGGCATGGTGCCCGGCATTCTGGTGGGCCTCGCGCTGATCGTGCCCGCCGTCTGGCTGGCTCGCCGCCATCGCATGGGGCAGGCCGAAAGCACGCTGCCGCGCCCTCCGCTGTGGGCCAGCCTGCGCGAATCGGTGTGGGGGCTGGCCGCGCCGGTGCTGATCCTGGGCGGCATGCGGCTCGGCTGGTTCACCCCGACCGAGGCCGCCGTGGTGGCCGTTTTCTACGGCCTGTTCATCGGCATGGTGGTGCACCGCACCATCCGCGTGCGCGACCTCTACGTGATCCTGCGAGAGGCCGGCGAAACCTCGGCCGTCATTCTGCTGGTGGTCGCGCTGGCCGGCATCTTCGCGTACTCGCTGTCCACGCTGGGCGTCATCGATCCGCTGACCCGCGCCATCGTCCACTCGGGGCTGGGCGAGGGCGGCGTGATGGCGCTGATCGTGCTGCTGCTCATCGTCGCCGGCATGTTTCTCGACGGCATCTCGATCTTCCTGATTTTTGTACCGCTGCTGCTGCCCATCGTCCAGCATTTCCAGTGGGATGTGGTCTGGTTCGGCGTCATCCTCACCTTGATGGTGGCACTGGGGCAGTTCACGCCGCCGCTGGCGGTCAACCTGATGGTTTCGTGCCGCATCGCCAATGTGCCCATCGAGCACACGGTGCGTTGGGTGGGCTGGCTGCTGGTGGCGGTGCTGTTCGTGACGCTGCTGGTGGTGCTCATGCCCCAACTGGCGCTGTGGTTGCCGGCCTACCTGGGGTATTGAGTACCAAGAGTTTTCAGTTCGACAACGACACACAAGGAGACATCATGAAATTGCGTTCCCTGCTGGCCTTGACTCTGGCCGCCGCCGCATTGGGCACGGGCGGAGGGGCCTGGGCACAGACCTACAAGTCCGAATACAAGATGTCGCTGGTGCTCGGCCCCGCTTTTCCGTGGGGCAAGAGCGGCGAGATCTGGGCCGACCTGGTGCGCGAGCGTACCCAGGGCCGCATCAACATCAAGCTCTATCCCGGGACCTCGCTGGTCCAGGGCGACCAGACCCGCGAGTTCACGGCGCTGCGTCAGGGCGTGATCGATCTGGCCGTCGGTTCGACCATCAACTGGTCGCCGCAGGTCAAGTCGCTCAACCTGTTTTCCATGCCCTTCCTGATGCCGAACTTCGCCGCCATCGACGCGGTGACGCAGGGGCCTGCCGGTGCCGAGATCTTCAAGGCCGTGGACAAGGCCGGTGTGCTGCCGCTGGCCTGGGGCGAGAACGGCTACCGCGAGATCAGCAATTCCAAGCATGCCATCCGGACGCCTGCCGACCTCAAGGGCCTGAAGATCCGGGTCGTCGGTTCGCCCCTGTTCCTCGATACCTTCACCGCGCTGGGCGCCAATCCGACGCAGATGAGCTGGGCCGATGCCCAGCCCGCCATGGCCAGCGGAGCGGTCGACGGGCAGGAAAACCCGCTCGCCGTCTACATGGCCGCCAAACTCAACACCGTCGAGCAGAAACACATCACGCTGTGGGGCTACGTGGCCGATCCGCTGATCTTTGTCGTCAACAAGGAGATCTGGGCCGGCTGGAGCGAGGCCGATCGGGCCATCGTCAAGCAGGCTGCGGTCGATGCCGGCCAGCAGGGCAAGGCGCTCGCACGCAAGGGCCTGGTCGAGGCCGACAAGCCCCTGGTCAAGCAGCTCGCCGGTCTGGGCGTGACGGTGACCGAACTCACCCCCGCGCAGCGCAAGGCCTTTGTGGATGCGACCCGGCCGGTCTACGACAAATGGAAAACGCAGGTCGGCGCCGAGCTCGTGAGCCAGGCCGAGAAGTCCGTCGCCGACTCGCAGAAATAAGCCGGCGACGTTCGAGCTGAAGGGCTCGCATCTCCGGCTGCGGAGATCGAGCCGTTACCCAGCAATCAGAACGCGGGCACGATCGCGCCCTTGTACTTGTCGGCGATGAACTTGCGGGTTTCAGGTGCATGCAGAGCCGCGATCAGCTTGCGCACGGCAGCCGACTGGGCGTTGTCGGGGCGCACGGCGATGAAGTTGGCGTAAGGCGAATCGGCGCCTTCGATGAGCAGTGCATCGCGGGTGGGCACCAGCTTGGCTTCGAGCGCATAGTTGGTGTTGATCAGCGCCAGATCCACATCGGGCAGCACACGCGGGAGCTGTGCGGCCTCGACCACGGTGAACTTCAGTTTCTTCGGGTTGTCGGCGATGTCGCGCGGCGTGGACAGCAGGTTGGCCGGGTCCTTGAGCTTGATCAGGCCGCCTTGCTGCAGCAGCAGCAGCGCACGTCCGCCGTTGGACGGATCGTTCGGCAGGGCGACGGTCGCGCCTTCACGCAGTTCCTTGATCGATGAAATGCGCTTGGAATAGGCACCGAAGGGTTCGACATGCACCAGGCCCGACGGGGCGATCACCACATGGGTGCCACGCTCCTTGTTGAAGGTGTCGAGGTAGGGCTTGTGCTGGAAGTAGTTGGCGTCCAGCTGCTTGTCTTCCACCGCCAGGTTGGGCTGCACGTAGTCGGTGAATATCTTCACCTCCAGGTCCACACCCTGCGCCTTGAGCGCGGGCTTGACGAAGTTCAGGATCTCGGCGTGCGGCACGGGCGAGGCGCCGACGACAATTTTGTCTTGTGCCGAAGCACTCGTGGTGGCAAACGACAAGGTGGCTGCGGCACCGGTGGCCAGGACGGCACGGAGAAACAGGGACTTGAAACGTGGGGTCATGAACTGAAAACTCCTGGATGGATAGAGGGCCGGCTGAAAGCACAGCAGGTCTTTGTTATGAGATCGAGCTCGGTATTATCCAGTTCTTTATGTGTTTTTCGTTCTATCGGTTGCTCATTAACAGATTTTTTCTGGATATAAGAAAACGAAAAAGACAAAAAAAAGCCCTCCGGACGGAGGGCGTGGGCCGATCGATCGGCACCGCAAGATACGGCACGGACCGAGCCCGCAGGGAGCCGGCCCGGCCGGTCTCCCGGCGGGGGCACCGATCAGTGCTGCAGGATCTTGTTGAGGAAATCCTTGGTGCGGGGCTGGCGGGCTTCGGGGTTGCCGAAGAACTCGTCCTTGCCGCAGTCTTCGAGAATGTTGCCGCCGACGTCGATGAAGATCACCCGGTTGCTGACCTTGCGGGCAAAGCCCATTTCGTGGGTCACGACCATCATGGTCATGCCTTCGTTGGCCAGGCCCACCATCACGTCGAGCACCTCGCCCACCATTTCAGGGTCGAGTGCCGAAGTGGGTTCGTCGAACAGCATCACCACCGGGTCCATCGACAGGGCGCGGGCGATCGCCACACGCTGCTGCTGACCGCCCGAGAGCTGGCCGGGGAACTTGTCCTTGTGCGCCGACAGGCCCACGCGGTCGAGCATCTTGAGGCCGCGCTTCTTGGCTTCGTCGGCGCTGCGTCCCAGCACCTTGATCTGGGCGATGGTCAGGTTCTCGGTCACCGAGAGGTGGGGGAACAGCTCGAAATGCTGGAACACCATGCCGACCTTGCTGCGCAGCTTGGGCAGGTTGGTCTTGGGGTCGTGCAGCTTCACGCCGTTGACGGTGATCTCGCCCTTCTGGAAGGGCTCGAGCGCGTTGACGGTCTTGATGAGCGTGGACTTGCCCGAGCCCGACGGGCCGCAGACCACCACCACATCGCCTTTGTTCACGCTGACCGAGCAGTTGTTGAGCACCTGCACGGGGCCGTACCACTTGGAGACGTTTTTGAGTTCAATCATGGTTTCAGACATCTATCTTTCTCCTAGGCCGATCAGCGGATGATGGCGATCTTTTTGTGCAGGCGCTTGACCATGTAGGACAGCGCAAAGCAGATGACAAAGTAAACCACGGCCGCCAGCAGGTAACTTTCGATGGGGCGTCCGAGGTTGGTGCCGGCCACCACAAAACCCTTGAGCAGGTCGTTGGCGCCGATGGTATAGACCAGCGAGGTGTCCTGGAACAGCACGATGGTCTGCGTGAGCAGCACGGGCAGCATGTTGCGGAAGGCTTGCGGCAGGATGACCAGGCGCATGTTCTGGCCGTAGGTCATGCCCACGGCCTGACCGGCAAAGACCTGGCCGCGCGGAATCGACTGGATGCCGGCGCGCATGATCTCGCTGAAGTAGGCCGCCTCGAATGCAATGAAGGTGATCACCGCTGCCATTTCGGCACCGATGGGGCGGCCGATCAGGAAGGGCACCAGCAGGAAGAACCACAGCAGCACCATGGGCAGCGGAATGCTGCGCATGCCGTTGACGTAGATGGTCGCCGGGATCATCAGGATCTTCACGCCGGACAGGCGCATCAGTGCGAGCACGGTGCCGAAGATCACGCCGCCGACGGTGGCCACCAGCGTCAGGATCAAGCTGAAATACAACCCCTTGAGGATGTAGTTGCTGATGACGTCCCAGTTGTAGAAGGAAAAATCAAGCGTCATGATCAGTGACCTCCCCCGCTGGCGGAGGCGATGAAGCCGGGGACACGCGAACGCTTTTCGATGAAAGCCATGATGCGGTTGATGGCAAGAGCCGAGATCACGTAGAGCGCGGTCACTGCGGCATAGATCTCGATGGGACGCGAGGTTTCCTCACCGACCTGCATGGCGTACCAGGTCAGTTCGGTCACCGACACGGCAAAGGCCACGGACGAGTTCTTGAACACGTTCATGGTTTCGCTGGTCAGCGGCGGAATGATGATGCGATACGCCATCGGCAGCAGCACGTAGCGGTAGTACTGCGCCGTGGTGAAGCCCATGGCCATGCCCGCATACCGCTGGCCGCGCGGCAGCGACTGGATGCCCGAGCGCAGTTGCTCGGCGATCCGGACCGAAGTGAACAGCCCCAGCGCAATCACCACCAGGGTGAAGCTGTCGAAGCTCTTCATGGCGGGTATCAGCGCCGGAATGACGTGATACCACAGGAAAATCTGAACCAGCAACGGGACGTTGCGAAACAACTCGACCCAACATGTGCCGAAGCCCGACAGCCAGGGGCTGTTGGGGAGCGTGCGCAGGATGCCGATGATGGACCCCAGCACCAGTGCGACGATCAATGCCAGCACCGCAACGGATACGGTCCAGCCCCAGGCCGACATCAGCCATTGCCAGTAGGTCGGGTAGTTGCCTGGATCCTGCAGGAATACCTGCCAGTCCCAATCTGTTCCCATGGAAAACTCCTCGATCGAGCGCGACGCTGGCTGAAAGCCGATGGGCTCACGTCTCGAAAACTCACAAAAAACGCCCGCGGGGCGGGCGCCTGAGCGGCCGGGTCAACAGGTGTCCGGCACGCTCGCTCATCGTGGCACTTCAGTCGGTTTTAGTCGACCTTGTAGGCTTCCTTGGGCTTGTCGTTGGGGTTGGCCCAGGCGGCCTTGGTGGCAGCCGAGGCGGGCATGTTCAGAGCCGTGTTGGTCGGGGGGATGGGCTGCACGAACCACTTGTCGTACAGCTTGGCGACCGTGCCGTCCTTGATCTGGCGGGCGATGCTGTCGTCGACGGCCTTCTTGAACTCGGCATCGTCCTTGCGGATCATGATGGCGATGGGTTCGACCGACAGGGGCTCGCCCACGATCTTGAAGTCCTTGGGCGACTTGGCCTTGGCGATGTTGCCGGCCAGGATCTGGCCGTCCATCACGAACGCATCGGCACGGCCCGATTCCAGCAGCAGGAAGCTGTCGGAGTGGTCCTTGCCGCTGACTTCACGGAAGTTGATGTTCTGGGCGCGCTTGTTCTGACGCAGCAGTTGCACGGAGGTGGTGCCGGTGGTGGTCACGACGGTCTTGTCGTTGAGGTCGGCCACCGACTTGATCGGCGAGTCGGCCTTGACGGCGATGCGCACTTCCTCGACGTACAGCGTGGTGGCGAAAGCCACTTCCTTCTGGCGGTTCTCGTCGTTGGTGGTCGAGCCGCACTCGATGTCGACCGTGCCGTTCTTGACCAGCGGAATGCGGTTGCCCGAGGTCACGGGCTGGTACTTGGTCTCGAGCTGCGACAGGCCCAGCTTCTTCTGCACGTCGCGGATGACGTTGGTGCAGACATCGTAGTGGAAGCCGGTGTACACGCCGTTGCCCAGCGTGTAGGCCAGCGCGCCCGAAGACTCGCGCACGCCTTGCGTGATGCTGCCCGAAGACTTGATCTTGGCCAGCGTGTCGCTGCTTTGCGCGTGAGCCACGCCGGTCGCGAGCACGACAGCTGCCAGTGCCAATACGTGTTTCTTCATCAGTAATCTCCTAAAAAAACTGTTCTCCAGTCGGCTGGAGCGAGGCTGCGGAGCGCCTGCTTTAGCCGCCCCCCTGAGAGTATGACCAAAAGTAGACATGTTCCCTTCCGGAAAAGCACCAGAATGGTGTTTTTCTGACGCGAACCGTCCATATGGGTAACCCTGGGCGAAGAGGCCGAATGGGGTCCGCAATGTACAGCATGGTTCGTGCCCGGTAGTGGAAAACGCGGTCGACACAAGGCTCTGCACCCGGTGTCTGGTTCGCGAAACAGGGTTTTCCCGAGTCATCGGACGGCAGCCGTGAGGGTTGTGCGGGTCACGCTGTACGGACGTGTGAGCTTTTCGGGCACCAGCAGGGCG
The DNA here is from genome assembly GCF_003752175.1 of Comamonas sp. BIGb0124. GTDB lineage: Bacteria > Pseudomonadota > Gammaproteobacteria > Burkholderiales > Burkholderiaceae_C > Comamonas_F. Next base: position 234,837 of record NZ_RJVF01000009.1, read on the forward strand.
TCCATCTCTTCGGCACTCAAGATGCCGAGTTCCTGAGCGGTACGGTCGAGAGGTTGTCCGGTCGCCATGGCCCGCTTCACGATGGCTGCGGCTTTTTCGTAGCCGATCAGCGGGTTGAGTGCCGTGGCCAGCGTGACCGATTCGCGGACCTGGCGGGCCAGCACGTCCTGGCGAGGCTCGATGCCGTCCACGCAGTGCACCTTGAGTGTGCGCAATGCACCATCCAGGTGATCCAGGTTTTTGTAGAGACTCCAGCCGATGAGGGGCTCGAAGGCATTGAGCTGCAGTTGGCCGGCTTCGGCTGCCAGTGTGATGGCGGCATCGTTGCCGATGATTTCGAACGCCACCTGGTTGACGGCCTCTGGAATCACCGGGTTGACCTTGCCGGGCATGATGGACGAACCGGCTTGCCGCGGCGGCAGGCGGATGTCGCCGTAGCCGGCTTGCGGGCCGCTGGAGAGCAGACGCAGGTCGTTGCAGATCTTGGAAAGGCGGATCGCGATCAGCTTGAGGACGCCCGAAAGCTGGACGAATGCGCCGGTGTCCTGACTGGCGGCGATGAGGTCGGTGGCCGGACGCACGGGGACGAGGCTGTCTTCGGCCAGGCGCCGGCAGACCTGTTCGGCATAACCGGCCGGGGCATTGATGCCGGTGCCGATGGCGGTTCCGCCGAGGTTGACTTCGGTGAGTTCTTCGCGTGCCTGCGCCAGACGCCGCTCGTCGGCTGCCAGCATGCTGGCAAAGGCGGCGAACTCTTGACCCAACGTCATGGGGACGGCGTCTTGCAACTGCGTGCGGCCGATCTTCAGGACGCCGGCGAACTGTTCGGCCTTGGCTTCGAGGCTCTGGCGCAGCGCGGTGAGTTGCGGCTGCAGCTGGCCCGATTTTTCCCACAGCGCCAGACGCAGCGCGGATGGGTAGACATCGTTGGTGCTCTGCGATGCGTTGACGTGGTCGTTGGGGTGGACGACGGCATAGTCGCCCTTGTCGTGTCCGAGGTGTTCCAGCGCGAGGTTGGCGATGACCTCGTTGGCGTTCATGTTGGTCGAGGTGCCGGCGCCGCCCTGGATGACATCGACCACGAATTGATCGTGGTGCTGTCCGTCGAGCAGGTCGTTGCAGGCCGCAACGATGGCCTGGGCCGTGGCCGGCGCCAGAACGCCCAGTTCGGCGTTGGTGGCGGCCGCTGCCTTCTTGATGTGGGCCAGTGCGCGGACGAGCTCGGGCATGGCCGAGATCGGTGTCCCGGAAATGGGAAAGTTCTCCAGGGCTCGGGCGGTGTGCACGCCCCAATAGACGATTTGCGGAATGTCCCGGATGCCCAGGAAATCATGCTCCTGGCGCGTGGCGATCGACAGCATGGCGTGCCTTCTGAGTGACGACGGCCTCACTGTAAGGACTTCGACCTACAAAATCCAATGCCGTTAATCTGGGAGGTTATGCATGGAATTCATGGATATGGATTCAGGCCTGAGCCGGTTGCGCCGGAGACACGGAACGGGGTTCGGCCTGCGCCAGCTTGGCCTTGTGCGCGGCGGGGCTGAGCAGGTAGTCCCAGAGTTCGGCGGCCACGCCCTTGGGGGTGTGGCGCGCGGTGGGGCGTTCGCGGTAGGCCAGGATGTCCATGGTCACGGTGTGGCGCGGATCGTCGGACGCCGGCACCAGCTTGTGGCTGCGCAGCTCCTTTTTCACCAGGCTGCGCGGCAGGAAGGCCACGCCGTGGCCGGCCAGCACCATGGCCTTGACGCTTTCGGCCATGTCGGTCTCGTAGACGCGGTCGAGCAGCAGCGGCTCGGGCGACTGCTGGATGATGAGCTCGGACATGTGGCTCAGGTAGGCCCCCGGTCCGTAGCCCAGGTAGGGAACGGGTGTGCGCGAGCCGGCGATGTGCAGCCGGTGGACGGGCTGGAGCTGGCTGTCGGCCAGCGAATAGGCCGACAGCGGTTCGATGCCGAGCTGGATCATCTCGTAGCGCAGCGGATCGAGCTGCAGCGGGCGCGAAGGGTGGTGGAAAGCCACCAGAATGTCGCATCCGCCCTCGGCCAGCTGGGTGACGGCATCGAGCACGTTGAGCGCGATGAGGCGCGATTTGATCGGCTTGAACTGATCGCGCAGCACCGAGGCCCACGCCGGGAAGAAGGCGAAGGTCAACGAGTGTGGCATGGCGAAGGTGATCACATCGTCGGCCGCCTGCCGGTGCGCCCGCAGCATGGAACGCGTGGCCTGCAGGTCGTGCAGCAATTCCAGCGCCTGGTTGTACAGCGTCTGGCCCGCCGGGGTGAGCCGGGTGGGGTACGAGGACCGATCCACCAGATCGGTCCCGGCCCAGGCTTCGAGCGACTGGATGCGGCGCGAGAAAGCCGGTTGGGTCACGTGGCGCAATTGCGCCGAACGCGAAAAACTATGGGTTTCGGCGAGGCTGACGAAGTCTTCAAGCCACTTGGTTTCCATGAGTCGTGTCGGGCGAAAGGAGATCGGCAAGCATACCGTTCTTTACCGCCCGCGCCACTGGAGAACCGGCGTGCACAAGGGGTTTGTGGCGGCGACGGTGCGGTTTTCAGGCCGGACGCGCGAACCAGCGGTGCACCAGATGCACAAAGGCGCTGGCGCCCAGGGGCAGCAGGTCGTCGTTGAAATCGTAGGACGGGTTGTGCAGCACGCAGGGGCCGGCACCGTGGCCGCCGGTGCGGTGGGCACCGTCGCCGTTGCCCAGGAAGAAGTAGGCGCCGGGCTTGGCCTGGAGCATGTAGGAAAAATCCTCGGCTCCCATGGTGGGTTCCTGGTCGATCACATGGTCGGCGCCCACCACCTCGGCCAGCGCGGCGCGTGCGAACGCGGTGGCCTCGACGTCGTTGACGGTGGCCGGGTAGTTGCGCGCAAAACCGAACTCGCAGCTGGCCTGGTGCGCCGCGCAGATGTGTTCGGCGACTTCGCGCATGCGGGATTCGATCAGGTCGAGCACCTCGGTGCGGAAGGTGCGCACGGTGCCCTGGATCTCGCAGTGGTCGGGCACCACGTTGGTGGCTTCGCCGGCATGGATCATGGTGACCGACAGCACGGCCGAATCGATGGGCTTCTTGTTGCGGCTGATGATGGTCTGGAAACCCTGGACGACCTGGCAGGCCACGGGAACCGGATCGATGCCCATGTGCGGCATGGCGCCGTGGCAGCCGCGGCCCTGGATGACGATCTTGAATTCGTTGGTCGAGGCCATGACGGGGCCCGAGGACAGCGCGATGTCGCCGACGGCCATGCCCGGCCAGTTGTGGGTTCCGAAGACGGCGTCGACGGGGAATCGCTCGAACAGGCCGTCCTCGATCATGGCGTGGGCACCGCCGCCGAGTTCTTCGGCAGGCTGGAAGATCAGCACCACGGTGCCGTCGAAGTCGCGCTGCCTGGCCAGATGCTGAGCGGCTGCCAGCAGCATGGTGGTGTGCCCGTCGTGGCCGCAGGCGTGCATCTTGCCGGGGGTCTTGCTGGCGTGGGCAAAGGAATTGAGTTCCTGCATGGGCAGGGCGTCCATGTCCGCGCGCAGGCCCAGGCTGCGGCCGCTCTGGCCGCCGTCGCGTCCCCGGATCAGGCCGACCACGCCGGTCTTGCCCAGGCCGCGATGGACTTCGATGCCCCATTCGGTCAGCAGTTTCGCGACCAGTTCGGACGTGCGGTGTTCCTCGAAGCAGGTTTCGGGGTGGGCGTGGATGTCGCGCCGGATGGCGGTCATGGCGGCGGCCTGGGCCACGATGTTGTCGATGAGGTTCATGGTCTTCGGGTAGGAAGGTAGCGGGCGCCGGTGCGCGGGGATGGCTTGCAGCCGGAGCGAGCAAGGATCGCGCCTGTTCCCTGCGGATGGGCATTCGTGCCAGTTTAGTCCTGTCGCGCGACAGCCGCTACCGCAAGCGGCCACCCCGCGACTGCGCCAGAATGGCATACCCCGATGCGAGCGTCCGACCGTGACGACCCGAGACCCATGACCGCAACTCTTTCCGACCCGACCCCTGGCCTGCCTTCGCCGGCCCCGATCCAGCACGTTCTGGGCGCCTGCCCGCACGACTGTCCCGACACCTGCTCGCTGGTGACGACGGTCCAGGACGGCGTGGCGCTGCGCGTGGCGGGCAACCCTGCGCACGTGCACACCGATGGCGTGCTGTGCGCCAAGGTCTCGCGTTACACCGAGCGCACCTATCACCCCGAGCGGGTGCTCACGCCGCTGCGCCGGACAGGGCCCAAGGGCAGCGGGCAGTTCGAGCCCGTGGGCTGGGACGAGGCGCTGGACGCGATCGCCGCCCGCCTGGGTGAAATCGCGCAGCGCGACCCGCAGGCCATCCTGCCCTACAGCTATGCCGGCACGATGGGGCTGGTGCAGGGCGAGTCCATGGCGGCGCGGTTCTTTCACCGGCTGGGTGCCTCGTTGCTCGACCGCACCATCTGCGCATCCGCCGGGGCCGAGGCGCTGATGCAGACGTACGGGGCCAAGGTGGGCATGAAGGTCGAGTTTTTTGCCCGGTCCCGCCTCATCCTGATCTGGGGCAGCAACTCCATCGGCAGCAACCTGCATTTCTGGCGTTATGTGCAGCAGGCCAAGCGTGCCGGTGCCCGGCTGGTGTGCATCGATCCGCGGCGCAGCGAAACCGCCGACAAATGCCACGAGCACATCGCCCTGCGGCCGGGCACCGACGCGGCGCTGGCTCTGGCCCTGATGCATGAGCTCGTCGTCCACGATGCCGGCTGGAAGAGCCTGCAGCCCGATGCCGGCCTCGATCACGACTATCTGGCGCGCCATACCCTGGGCTGGGAGGCGCTGCGTGCGCGGGCCCTCGAATGGCCGCCCGAGCGCGCAGCCGAAGTCTGCGGCATACCCGTCGAACAGATCCGCCGCCTGGCCCATGACTACGCGCACACGCGGCCTGCGGCCATCCGCCTGAACTACGGCATGCAGCGGGTGCGAGGCGGTGGCAATGCGGTGCGTGCCGTGGCCTGCCTGCCCGCCCTGGTGGGCGCATGGCGCGATCCGGCCGGTGGGCTGCTGCTGTCGGCTTCCGGCACCGCTCCCGTGCAGCGCGCGGCCTTGCAGCGCCCCGACCTGCTGGGCGCGCGCCGGCCGCGCACGCTCAACATGTCGACCATCGGCCGGCATCTGCTGCAGGAGGCGGGGCCCGCATCCGGCCCGCGTGTCGAGGCGGTGGTGGTCTACAACAGCAACCCGGTGGCCGTGGCGCCGCAGTCCGCCGAAGTGGTGCGCGGTTTCGGGCGCGACGACCTGTTCACCGTGGTGCTGGAGCAGTTTCGCACCGACACCACCGATTACGCCGACTATGTGCTGCCGGCGACCACGCAGCTCGAGCACTGGGACATGCACAACAGCTATGGCCATACCCATGTGCTGCTCAATCGTCCGGCGATCGCGCCGGTGGGGCAGGCCCGCCCCAATACGGACGTGTTCCGCGGCCTGGCGTCCCGCATGGGGTTCGACGAGGCGTGTTTTGCCGACGACGACCTCGCGCTGTGCCGTCAGGCGCTGGGCGATGCCGTGGATTTCGAGGCCCTGCTGGCCGACGGCTACGTGGCGCTCGACGTGCCGGACGCACCGTTTGCGCAGGGCGGTTTTGCCACGCCGTCCGGCCGCTGCGAGTTCTACAGCGCCAGGCTGGCGGCGCAGGGCCAGGACGGATTGCCCGACCATCTGCCCAACTACGAACTGGCCGGGACCTCGGCGCAGTACCCGCTGGCCATGATCTCGCCGCCGGCGCGCAACTTCCTGAATTCGACCTTCGTCAACGTGCAGAGCCTGCGGCGCATCGAAGGCGAACCCCTGGTCGAGATCCACCCCGAAGATGCAGCCGAACGCGGCATTGCCGACGGCACCGTGGTGCGGATCTTCAACGACCGCGGCAGCTACCGCTGCAAGGCCGAGGTATCGACCCGTGCCCGTCCGGGCGTGGTCAACGGCCTGGGCATCTGGTGGCGCAAGCTGGGACTGGACGGCCGCAATGTCAACGAACTCACCAGCCAGCGCCTGACCGACATGGGGCGGGCGCCGGTTTTCTACGACTGCCTGGTGCAGGTCGAGGCCGACAGCCCGCAGGGGCGCGCGACCGAGCCGGCCGCCGTTACTTGAGCGACTCGATCAACTCGATATAGGCCTGGCGGGCCTGGTCGCCCGACAGACCCTTGCGAGCCGTCCAGGCCTCCCATTTGGCACGGCCGACGACGTCGCTGAAGCTGGGTTTCTTGGCGGTGTTGTCGCCTTCGGTGGCCTGTTTGTAGAGGCCGTAGATCTTGAGCAGGGTCGGGTTGTCGGGGCGCTGCGCAAGCAGCTTGGAGTCGGCGACGGCAGATTCGAACTCGGTCTGGAGATCAGGCATGGCAGAAGAGCTTTCGAAGGTCTGCCCCGGAGGACGGACCGGATGGGCCAAAGGGATGTCTGCCGCCATCGTAGCGGCCGCGCCCTCGGATCGCCATGGCGGTTTGTCTGGGGGAGCCGAGTTCTGCGGCGCCCGGCGCGCGGTTTTATACTGGGGCCCCGCCGTGCTGGCTGGCCCTGGGCCAAGCCGGTGCGCGGGACTTCCGACCCCCCCTCATAACAAGACCGGAAGTGTGGAGTGGACAATCTGCGTTTTTTCGCGGGCGGCCGCGAAGGGCCGGTGTGCCGATCCGGCGCCTGGTTTTTTCCGCCCGCACGGCTTCATTTCAGATTGCGTGCTCCCATGGTCTATACCAACGATATGCTGACCCAACTGCCGACCGACAAGGAACTGGTGCTCAAGGTGATCCCCATGCCGGGCGATTGCAATGCCAATGGCGACATCTTCGGCGGCTGGGTGATGGCCCAGGTCGATCTGGCCGGCTCGGTCATCCCCGCACGCTATACCGGCGGGCGTTATGCCACCGTGGCGGTCAACGAGTTCATCTTCAAGCAGCCTGTGCGGGTGGGCGACCTGCTGTCTTTCTTCGGCGACATCGAGCGCATCGGCCGCACCTCGATCACGGTCAAGATCGAGGTCTATGCCGAACGCATGCACGACCAGGGACGCGTGATCAAGGTGACCGAAGCGCGCCTGACCTATGTGGCGATCGACGACAAGGGGCGGCCGAGGGCGATACCGAGGCCGTTAGAGGGTGGTGCCCAGACCGCTACGGGTGAGCCGTAACCGCTTTTTGGGACTGGCTTCTCAGAGGTGGCCTCCGAGGATGAGTGCCGACACGATGTGTTCGGTCTCTTCGGGGTTCAGCAAGGGGCCGAGGGCCTCGATCCGGTGGCGCAGAAAGGCTGCATGGTCTGGGGGCTGCACATGTTTGAGCTTGGCGACGAAGTTTTTTCGAATGAAGTCGTTCATGGGCAGCAGGCTGTGAACGATGGAGCCATCCGTCTGTTGACGGCAGTGGGGGGTATCGGGAAAAGCGCGTACGGTCGAATAGTAATGAAAGACTTCGGGAAAAAGGTGTTCGAGCGACTCGAAGCTGTATCCCTGGGCGATCACACACGATGCCACCAAACTCTCGTCGTTGGGGGCGAGACGATCGAGGCTCTGCAGCTGTTCATGGATGGTCATGCGCAGTGTTCTGCAGGCGTCTAGCGCACGATCCGAGATTCGCAGCAGTGGAAAATCGCAGCGCCAGGGTGTGGCGCAGAACGGCGCCACCGTTTCATGCCAGCGCCAGTGCGCGCTGGCCGGGCGGATGTGTTTGGCCAGCAGGTCTTCAGGGCGCACCCGGCAGGCGTCAAAAAACGCCTCGGCATCGAGGTGAAGGCCGACATCCGATTCGATCAGCCAATAATGTGTCGCCGATTGTCCACGGTTGCGAAGGTGGGCCTGTAGCGCCAGCAGCGCCAAGTCGCCGCAGCGCCATGCCCAGTCCCCAGGCAGCCCGATCGAGGGGATCAGACAGTCCGGCTGGATTGTCGCGACCGTTCCCAGGCGTTGTGCATCTTCAAGGGCCTGTGCGGCAGGACGGGCCTGAGGGTCGAGCAGGAAGACGACTTCGTCGAAGCAGGGGCAGAGCTGGTGTGCGAGCGCAAGTTCGCGTGGGCCGATAGATGCGCAGCGCAGGCCGATGGCGGAAGTCCCCATTATTTGCTCCCGGATGCACCGGCTGCTCGGCAGATGTCGGCATCGAATGTGTCCGAGCGCTGAAGCTCTTCTGGCCAGTTATAGAGCGGAAGTCGGCGTTCGATGGCTTGCTCGCGGCTGGCCACGGCCAGGGATTCGAGCGTCGTACGCAGATAGCGTGCGCCCTGCATCCCTCTGGATGTGATGACGGGCCGATCGTCGCTGTAGCGCAAGGCGCGCATCGTGGTCGGCAAAACAAGGGGGGCTTCGCCCGAGAGCTTGCCCTGGCGGCGCCAGAAGGCCGATGCCCCGTAGCTTTGCGTCATTGCTTGTCCGCACTGTGCGTCGCCATGGCGTTGCTGGTCTCTGTCGATCTTTGTGTCATCGATGAAAAACGTCTCGCTCCAGCGTGCCATGCCTTCGAGATAACCGCGAGACTTGAACATCGTGTAGCCGTACTGGTAAAGATGGAAGAGTTCGTGAGCGGGGGTGATGTTGCTGCTGGGCTCAACCTGGCTGTCGATGAAGATCTTGATGCCACAAGGCAGACCGGGGTCCGTGCGGCTGCTTTTTTCGTTGACCACTTCGTCGAAGGCTCGTCCATTTCCGCTATCGAGCTTGACGACAAATACATTGATCCGGCTGGCCAGTTGGTAGCGCGGCTGGCGCAAAGGGGGGGTCAGGCCCAGTACGTCGTCGTAGACCTGCTGTGCGGTGGCCAGTTGGAGGATGAGGTCGTCGATGCGGTCGGGTATGCCGTTGCCATCGCGGTCGTCCTTCGATCCGATGGCATGCGGGCCCTGGGTGGCATAGCGAATGTGGATGTTCCCGTGTACCCGGGTGTGCACCAGGCTGTCCAGGGCGTCGAAGGTGAGCGAGCGGCATCGCCCGGGTTTCGTATCGAGGGGTGGCACGGCCTGCGCGGGCTGCAACACAGAGATCCAACCTGCCAGCAACAGTGTCAGGCAGACCGGTGTTGCCTTGGATTGTCCGCAGAGGGGCTGGCGTGTGGCGCTCATGGGCCTTCCACCATGGCAGCGGCTGTGGGTTGCAGGGCAGCGTTGGGGGCGAGTGAAGAGGACTTGCGCTCGGCGAGCAGCCGTGTCATGTCGGCATGCCAGTCCCGCCACTTGTCCGCCACACGGTCGTGCGAAAAGCGGCGAACGGATTCCAGTGCAGCGGCGCGCATCGATTGGCGCCGTGCAGGATCGCGCAACAGCTCGACGACAGCCCGTGCGAGGGCCTTCGTGTCACCTGGCGTGATCAGCAGGCCGGCGTTGCGGCCCTCGAGCAAGTCGCGTGGCCCGTACTTCACTGCAAAGGCGACCAGCGGGCAACCGTGGGCCTGGCATTCCAGGCCGAACAGCGGGAAACCTTCTTCCTTGGAGCTCATCACGGCCAGACTGGCTTGTCGATAGACACTGGACACGTCTTCTGCGTAACCATGGATGTGGACCTGTCCAGCCAGCGCTGGCGTAGCGTGTACGCGCTGGGCCAGCTCGTCTTGAAGTGCACCCACGCCATAGGTGTGCAGCTCGGCATGCGGGAGTTGCTTGACGACCTCTTCGAAGGCGTCGAGCAGCAAGTGATGCCTTTTTTCGCTGGCATAGCGTGCCAGGTAGATGACACGCAGGCCCTGCGGATCGAGCAAGTCCAACGCCTCGGTTTGCTGAGCGGCGATGGGGTGGGGGATGTGCAGCAGTTTGGCGGCGGGAACGCCCTCGGTTGTCAGGTCGCCGAACTGTTCTTCAGTGAGGGACACGATGCGGTCGCTGCAGCTCGGCTCCTGAATCAGATGGCGGTAGCTGCCCTTGTAGCGGCCATCCTCGAGCACATGGGTGTTGTGGAGCACGGCCGTCAGCGTGTGGTGGATGTGTCGGTTGACGGCGCTGTGACGCAGGCGCCGATACATCTTGTTTTTGTCGACGATGAAGTGCCAAGCGTTTCTGCGGTCGAGATTGACGGCCATCATGGCGCAGACGAAGTCGCCCTCACTCGGATAATCCACAGGCTGGTCGTCGATGGCATGCAGGCGGACGGTAGCCAACCGGGCCGGATGGCCAGGCTTGGATGCATACGTCTTGCGCAGCACGACGTGTTGACCGTCGATGACGAAGTCCTCCACCAGCAGGGGTCCGGTGCGTGACTGGCGGTAGCTGCGTCGTGTCAATGCGCCATGGGGCGTGGACATGGGAGCCGATTCACTGATGAAGTCCTCCGGCGCATCGGTCGGATGGGCAGGCAATGGCCCGACCAGACCGCTCGCGTGCATGCGCGTCAGCCATTCGTAGACATTGAAGACGGTACAGGCTGCCGGCAGTTTTTCACTTCGCTTGAGGTTTTCGACATGGGCTTGCAGGCCGGGGTTGAAATTGCTGGTGAGAATGTCCGCCGGTATGCCGAGGTCGCGATGGAACAGGCGAGCGCGGCCAACCCCGGAAACCTCGATGCCATTGCCCACCGCACGCAGGTTCTCCTGCAGGAACAAGACCCGGGCGGCTTCGCCATCCGACTTCGGATCGCATGAAGGCGCAGGCTCTGGCCGCACGCTGCTGGCCGTTTCGCCGACGCGGGGTCGGTTTTTTGCTGGGTTGGACTCGACGTCCTTGGCGGGCTCCGGGTGTGCGGGGCGGGTTTTCGTCTGCCGCAGGTACTTCCAATACGCAACATATCCCGAGAGATAGTGTTCCACGTCGTCGATGCGGACTCTGAAGCTGTGGTGGCGAATGAAAAAGCTGCCGACGATACGGGCTGGATTCTTGAAGAACAAGGCCAACTCGGGCCAAAAATGCCCGTTGAGCAGGTACCGTGCCCGGAATTCAAGGGCGCGGTGGAATTTGTCCAAATCGAATCCCCTGAGCAAAGCGGCACGCTGCGGGTCGGACTGCATGCGTTCGATCATCTGCCGTGCGGCCATCATCAGCTCGAGCAGGGTCGGGTAGGTGGTGATGCGCTGCAGCACGAAGTCCAGATGGTCACGGACGTTGTCGAGGCCGAATCGGTAGTAGCGTTCGTCGGGTCGATACAACGTGAGTTCGTTGACGCAGTAGCTCAGCCAATGGTCGTGGGCTTTCCAGTGCTTGGCCGCGATGAAATGTTCGAAGGCGCGTTCCACACAGGCCAGCCAGCGGCCGTCTTGCGTCAGACCGTACAGTCGCATCAGGCCAAAGGCAGCTTCACCGTCGTAGTAGATGATGCGCTGGCGTTCCTTGACGCTGAGGTCGGGATGGTTGAGGACGTGCACAAAGCTGCCGTCCTGCTGTTGCAGGTGCAGCACGCCGAGCGCCAGTTGCTCCAGCAGGGGCAGATAGCGCCGATCGTCGGTGAGCTCGGTGTATTTGACGAAGGCCAGGATGCACACGGCGTTACCACCGAGTTTGATTTCGTTGCCGGTGTCGACCAGAAATGCTGCTTGTGTTCCATCGGGCAGCGTGGTGCGATGAATCAGCCGTCGGTCCAGATCGTCCAGTGCTCTTTCGATGGCTTTGCGCTGGCTTGTTTCGCCCGTGAGTTCCCACCCTTCGAGCAGCGCGTAGGTCGAACTGGCGTGGCGCAGGGTGTTGTAGGTCGGGATGGGTTTGTCAAAACAGGGAAACCAGCCGTAGTGGTAACGGCCTGAGGGCTGGATTTGGTCCGCCAGGTACTGCGTGGCCGACTTCACCCGCTCAATGACTTGTTCCTCGCCCCACTGCGGCAACTTGCGGTAGCCGCGGAAGGGGCCCTCGCTTTCGAGTTCGACACACGACTGACCATCCGAAAACACCGCGCGCGTGCTGAAGATCCAAACCGGTGTGTCGTCCATGGCTGGCCAGGCCAGCTCGCGGTTGTAGCGTTGCCGACCGTAGGCCTTGAGGTTGGCTGCGTTCGGCGAACAGTTGTCTTCGCGGATGTCGTAGAGCAGGGCATTCGCGCCCAGTTCGTACTCCAGCATGGCCGTCTGGCAAGCTGCGTCAAAAGCGATGCCATGGGGGAAGTAGTTGCGTTTGCTCTGGCCCAGCATGGCCTTGAGCGCTTGCCAGTCGAGCATCTTCAACTCGTCGACCCGATCGATGCGCAGCCAGGCGGCTTTGAGTTTGGCCTGTGTCACGAGCCGGTGTAGCTTTTGGGCACCATCCAGCCAAGCCTGATCGAAGGTCTTGGCACGTACGCTCAGCGTCTGGGCCCGCGACATGGAATCGCTGACTGAGAAAAACAAGACGCATGACCCGCTGTCGGTCACGGATAAGCCTTGGACCGCATCTCGCGTATGAGCCAGCAGATGGCTGATATTCAAATCGAACTCTCCTCAAGAACACGCCTTGGCATTGCCATTGTTCTGCGAGCAGCGATTGAAGTTGCAATCCTGCTCATGCCCCCTGATCGTTCAGCGCAATCATAGGGCATCGACTGGCCGTGGAGATTCAGTCCCCGGTGCGGGGCCGCCTCATTTTGAAGCGTGTTTCGGGAATGATTTCGAAGTAGTCCGCCGGCCCGCCGGCCCGCAGAATGGTGTGGGTGGCGGCCGGGTCGTAGATGCCCTGGTCGAGCGCGGCCAGGGCGATGTGGACACCCACCACTTCGCCCAGAACCAGCCAGGTTTCGACCGGTTGCCCTGCGGCGCTCTGAAGCTGGATCAACTGGGTGAGCTTGCACTCGAAGGACACCGGGCTTTCGGCCACGCGCGGGGCGGCCACCAGGCGCGAGGCGGCGGGCGTCAGGCCGGCCAGTGCAAACTCATCGACCTCGGGGCCGACGGCTGCCGAACTCGCGTTCATGGCTTCGGCCAGCGGCCGCGTGGCCAGGTTCCAGACGAACTCGCCCGTGGCCTGGATGTTTTCGACGCTGTCTTTCCAGCCCACGCTGGCAAAACCCACGATGGGCGGCGTGTAGTTGAAGCCGTTGAAGAAGCTGTAGGGGGCGAGGTTGAGCGAGCCGTCGGAACTGCGTGACGAGATCCAGCCGATGGGGCGCGGCCCCACGATGGCGTTGAACGGATCGTGCGGCAGGCCGTGGCCCTGGGCGGGTTCGTAGAAATGGATGCTGGCGTCGGTCATGGTCGGGTCGGTCGGGGAAACTCGACCCCCATGCTAACGGCAGGCGCGCCGTTCTGCATGGATGCACGCGCCGCCTCGGGTTCAGCCCAGCAGGCTGCGCGCCACGCCTTCGGCGATCTTGATGCCGTCCACGCCGGCCGACAGAATGCCGCCCGCATAACCTGCACCCTCGCCGGCCGGAAACAGGCCACGCACATTGAGGCTCTGCAAGTCCTCGCCGCGGGTGATGCGGATGGGCGAGGACGTGCGGGTTTCCACACCGGTGAGAATGGCATCGGGCATGTCGAAGCCCTTGATCTTCTTGCCGAAGGCCGGGAAGGCTTCGCGCATGGCGGCGATGGCGTAGTCGGGCAGGGCCGCATGCAGGTCGCCCAGGTTCACGCCGGGCTTGTACGAAGGCTGCACGCCGCCGAACTCGCGCGAGGGCACCCCCGCCACGAAGTCGCCGACCAGTTGGCCTGGCGCACGGTAGTCGCTGCCGCCCAGTTCGAAGGCCCGGGTCTCGAGGCGGCGCTGCATCTCGAGTCCGGCGAGCACGTGGGGCCGTCCATGCGCTTCGGGCGGCACATCCTCGAGCAGGCCGTAATCGAGCGGGTAGTCCGACGGCTCGATGCCGACGACGATGCCCGCATTGGCATTGCGTTCGTTGCGCGAGTACTGGCTCATGCCGTTGGTCACCACGCGGCCCGGTTCCGAGGTCGCCGCCACCACCGTGCCGCCCGGGCACATGCAGAAGCTGTAGACGGCCCGGCCGTTGCTGGCGTGGTGGACCAGCTTGTAATCGGCCGCGCCCAGCAGCGGGTGGCCTGCGTGGCGGCCCCAGCGCGCGCGGTCGATGACGCCTTGCGGATGCTCGACCCGGAAGCCGATCGAGAACGGCTTGGCCTCGATGTAGACGCCGCGCCGATGCAGCATCTGGAAGGTGTCGCGTGAACTGTGGCCCAGCGCCATGACCGCATGGTCGGTGCGCAGTTCGTGGCTCTGGCCGGTGGCGAGGTCCAGCACCTGCAGGCCGCGCAGGCGCTGCTGGCCCTCTTCGCCGGGCTCGAGCAGGACGTCGGTCACGCGTTGCTCGAAGCGGATCTCGCCGCCCAGGGCCGTGATCTGCGCGCGGATGTTCTCGACGACCTTGACCAGCTTGAAGGTGCCGATATGGGGGTGGGCGATGTAGAGGATCTCGGGCGGCGCGCCGGCCTTGACGAACTCTTCCATCACCTTGCGGCCGAGGTGGCGGGGGTCCTTGATCTGGCTGTAGAGCTTGCCGTCCGAGAAGGTGCCTGCGCCGCCTTCGCCGAACTGCACGTTCGACTCGGGATTGAGCACGCTCTTGCGCCACAGGCCCCAGGTGTCCTTGGTGCGCTGGCGCACCGTCTTGCCGCGCTCGAGCACGATCGGCTTGAAGCCCATCTGCGCCAGCAGCAGCGCGGCGAAGATGCCGCAGGGCCCGAAGCCCACCACCACGGGCCGGGGAGCCGCCAGCGCAGCGGGGGCCTGGCCCACCGGGTAGTAGGCCATGTCCGGCGTCGCGCGGATATGGGCGTGGTCGGTGTGCCGCGCCAGCAAGGCCGGCTCCAGCGCCTCGTCGGCCAGCGTGACATCGACGATGTAGACCACCAGCAGATCGGCCTTGCGGGCGTCGAAGCTGCGCTTGTGCACATGCACACGGGCCAGCGCGGCGGCATCCACCCCCAGGGTGCGGGCGGCCAGTTGGGCCAGTTCGCCCTCGGGATGGTCGAGAGGCAGCTTGAGTTCGGACAGGCGGATCATGGGGGGAACAGTCTTGCGGGCGGATCGCAGAGCGATCGAAGGCTCGTGGTCATCGAGCAGGGGGCACGATTTTAAAGGCCCCTCGCTCGAAGCGCCAGGGCTTGCGGGTAGCATCGGGGCCGTGTGCCCCTCCTGGCTTGCCGACATGACTGCCTTTCCCCAGAATCTGTACGACCGATACCACGCTCACGTCTACTTCGATGCGCAGACCGTGGCGCAGGCGCGTG
This sequence comes from Comamonas sp. BIGb0124, assembly GCF_003752175.1. GTDB lineage: Bacteria > Pseudomonadota > Gammaproteobacteria > Burkholderiales > Burkholderiaceae_C > Comamonas_F. The sequence continues at coordinate 249,912 of NZ_RJVF01000009.1, forward strand.
CCCTGTGCCAGCGCGCAGGCGAACGGTTCGATGTTCAGGTCGGCCGGGTCCATGAACGGCTCGTCGGGCCCCATCCGTGCTGGAGCTGCCAGCTGGCTTTCGGGAAAGAAACGTTCGATGCGCTCATTCCGTGGCTCGAGGCCCAGCGCGGCGGCCTGGACGTTCTGGTGCATGGCGACACCGGCGACGACCTGGCCGATCACACCCTGCACGTGTCGTGGCTGGGGCGTGCGCACACGCTCGACGTGTCGCGTTTTCTCTGACCGCCCGAGCCGGCCGACATCATGGATATGCTGAGTTTCATCTACCTGGTGGCCATTGCCGCCGAAGCCGCTTCGGGCGCGATCATGGGCATGCGGCGCAACATGGACCTGTTCGGACTGTGTTTCATCGGGACCGTGACCGCACTGGGCGGCGGTTCGGTGCGCGACATGTTGCTGGGCCACTATCCGCTGGGGTGGGTCGCCCACCCCGAATACCTGGCCTTCACGATCGGTGCCGCGGTGGCTGCCGCCGCGCTGGCCCGCCAGGCCTATCGCGTCAAGGGCGCATTCCTGCTGCTCGACGCCATGGGACTGGTGGCTTTCACCGTCATCGGCTGCAATATCGCGGCCGAGGCCGGTGTGCATGTCGTCATCGTGGTGCTGATGGGGCTGATCACCGGCATCTTCGGCGGCCTGCTGCGCGACGTGCTGTGCAACCAGGTGCCGCTGGTGCTGCGCCGCGATCTGTACGCCTCGGTCTCGCTCGTGACCGGCGTGATCTACGTCGGACTGCAGCAGGGCGGCATGGCACAGGGTCAGGCGATGCTGGCCGCGCTGGTCGTGGGTTTTGCCATGCGCATGCTGGCCATCCGTTTCAACTGGGCGTTGCCGGTCTTCAAGGCCGAGCACGTGCGCGGTTTCGACGAGGACTGAACCGGCCGATGCGAAGGAGGCCTCGGCCGGGCGCTCAGTGCCGGCCTCGCCATTCCATCCACGCAAACGCCAGTCCGGCCAGCAGAAGCGGCGCAAAGAAATACATCGCACGGTAGGCCAGCACGGCGGCCAGCGCTGCCGGTGCGGGCATGTAGGCCGACAGCACGGTCGCCCCCACGGCCTCGAGCACGCCCAGGCCGGCCGGGATGCGCGAGATCAGGCCGGCCATGGCACCGAGCAGCACCACGGCCAGCGTGGCGGCATAAGGCGCCTGCTGCTGGGTGAGCAGCCAGATGGCCGCGCCCATCGTCATCCAGTTGACGACCGACACCGTGGTCTGCAGCACGGCGGCTTGCCAGCTCGGCATTGGAAACGTGCGGCCTCGCACGGCCAGCGGCTCGCCCTTGCGCCAGGCGCACAGCACCACATAGGCCAGCGTCAGCCCGGCCAGCACGCCGCCGATGAGGCGCAAGGCCTCGGGGCCGACATGCCATTGCTCGGGCAGTTGCGGCGACCAGGCCCAGAACACGGCACCGGCCAGGACAAAGTAGCCCAGCCAGTTGGTGACGATGCTCAGGCCCACGATCTGTCCGATCTTGCCGACGCTGACGCCACGTTGCGAGTACAGCCGGTAGCGCACCGAGACCCCCCCGATGATGGAGCCCAGGTTGAGCGTGAAGGGATAGGCGACCAGCGTGATGCCCATGGTGCGCGGGACCGACAGCGCGTGCCGGGTGTAGTGCCGCCCGAACAGGTCGAACGTGCCGTAGATCAGGTGGCTGGCCGCGCAAGCCAGCGCGCCGCCGGCGAGTGCCAGGGTGGGCAGGTCGGTGAAGGCCTGCCAGACGGCTGCCCAGTCCACGCCCCGTGCCTGTCGCACGAGCAGCGCGACCACCAGCAGCATGAACAGTCCGGCCAGCGTGCGGATCAGCCAGGGCCACCAGGGACGCGCCTGCAGGGCCTTCCAGCGGCCGGCGAGCGAGCTCGGACCGGCATCGGCCGACGGTTGCCTTGCGCCGTTGCGGCGCGATGCGGATTCTGCCGCCGTGACGGTGGGGGCTTGGGGCGGCATGGTGGAGTCTCGTGACGTAGGGCGGATGGGAGGGCAGTGTGTCAGGTCGCGGCTGCGCGTGCCGCGGTTTCTTCGTCGACCGTGCCGCCGTCCTCGGCCTGCACGCGCGCCAGGGCAATGGTGGGTTTGTGGCGCGGCAGCCATCCGGCCCAGGTCGGAAACCAGCGCAGCACGTGGAACACGCAATAGCTGCGCACCAGCCGCAGGCCATGCCATCGGCCTTCGGGCTCGGGCACCACCGGCGTACAGCTGTGCTTCATCAGCCGGTCGAGGTTTTCATGGAGGGTGGCGTTGAAGGCCCGGTCGCGAACCACGATATTGGCTTCGAGGTTGAGCGAAAGACTCAGCGGATCCAGATTGCTCGAGCCGATGGTGGCCCACTGGTCGTCGACCAGGGCCACCTTGCCGTGCAGCGGCCGGTCGCAGTACTCGTAGATCTTCACGCCGGCGCGCAGCAGATGGTCGTACAGCAGCTTGGCCGCCGTCTTCACGATCGGCATGTCGGGCTCGCCCTGAAGGATCAGGCGCACGTCGACGCCGCGCAAGGCAGCCCGGCGCAATGCGCGGATGAAGCGGTAGCCCGGAAAAAAATAGGCGTTCGCGATGATCACCCGCTCGCGGGCCGTGCGCAGCGCGGCCTGGTAGTGGCGCTCGATGTCGTTGCGGTGGCGGTGGTTGTCGCGCGTCACGAACAAGGTCTCGACGTCGCCTGCGGGTTGGGCGTCGCGGCCCAGGTTGCGGTTGTCTTCCCGCGGCGATTCGCCGATCGCGCGGAACACGAATTCACGGATGCGCTGCACCACGGGTCCGCGGATGGCCGTGGCATAGTCCTGCTTGGCCGTGGGCCCGAAGTCGGCCAGGTGGTCGGCGCCGTAATTGATGCCGCCGATGAACGCCAGTTCGCCGTCGACCACCACGATCTTGCGGTGCATGCGGCGCAGCACATTGATGCGTTTGCCCATCACCTTCTGGCCGGGATCGAACACCCGGAACTTGACACCGGCCTGGATCAGCTTGGCGATGAAGCCCCGCGAGAGCTCATAGGAACCGTAGCCGTCGACCAGCACATGCACGTCGACGCCGCGGCCCGCGGCGTCGAGCAAGGCTTCCTGAAGCGCCGCACCGACCTTGTCCTCGAACAGGATGAAGGTCTCGAGCACCACTTCGCGCTGCGCGCTCTGAATGGCTTGGTTGACCGCGGGGAAGAACTCCTCGCCGTTTTCCAGCAGCTTCAGGCTGTTGCCGGCCGTCCAGCGCGAGTTGTGCCTCTGGAAGCGTTGGCGCCAGGCAGCGGCGGGTCGGGTCGGGGCATGGGGCATGGTGGTGTCTGCACGGCGCGGAGCACGCGCCGGTCCGGAAACTTGCATGATCCGATTATGGAGATCGGCCTTGCGGCCTCTTGTAGGACGGCCGAGCACGCTGGCGTGTGACCCGAAGCCGGCCCGCCTGGCCCGGTGGGGGCCCCGGATCGGCGATAATGCGCCCGTGAAGCACGCCAGACCGCCGCTGGTGCAATCATGGAAACATGGCACTGGAGGAACGTCCGGACTGCGCAGGGCAGCGTAGGAGGTAACACCTCTCCACCGCGAGGTGAGGATCAGAGCAACAGAGACGAGCCGGTTCAGTCCGGGTGAAACGGGCAATCTCTACGCGCAGCAATACCAAATAGGTGGACATCGAGGCGGCCCGCTGAGTCCACGGGTAGGTAGCACCGAGCCGGGTGGCGACATCCGGCCCAGATTAATGGCGGTCACATGGCGGGCAACCGTCGTGCACAGAATCCGGCTTATCGGCGTGCTTCACACTAACTTGTTGTCATCGAACACGAATCGAGCGTCTGAAGACCTGCCGTGCAGGATATTCGGCTTGTCGCTATAATAGATAGCAAGCTAACTATTTAGATGATGGCTATCCGATGCAAGGCGTGCAGGTCTGTGCGGATGGCCGAGGAAAACCGCCATGTCCCTGTCGCTCTCCGCTCTCTCCAACGCCTCGCCCCGTGCAGCCGCCCTCATGTCGCTGAGCATGACCCTGGGTGTCCTGCAGCGTGGCTACCGTGCTGCGGCCGACAAGGCGGTGAGCGGATTGGGCCTGTCGCATGCGATGGCCTGGCCGCTGGTGTTCATCAGCCGTTTGGGAGGCGGGCTGCGGCAGGGGGTTCTGGCCGATGCCATGAGCATCGAGGGACCGTCGCTGGTGCGTTCGCTCGACCAGTTGGTCGAAGCCGGCCTCGTCGAGCGACGCGAAGATGCGCTGGATCGCCGGGCCAAGACCTTGCATCTCACCTCGGCAGGCGAGCGGGTGTGTGCCGAGATCGAGGAGGCGCTCAACACCCTGCGCTCGACCCTGTACGACGGCGTCGACGATGCGGACATCCAGGCCTGCCAGCGGGTGTTCGACACCTTGACGCATCGCCTGGGCATCACCGCGCCCTCGGTGCCCGGGGTGCCGGTGCAGTCGGCTTCCGCGGTGGATTCCCGGCCGGTCAGCGCCAAGGACTGATGCCGTGGCCACCTTGACTTTGCCGCGCTACACCCGCGCGGAACTTGTTTTTTCCGGCAAGAGTTTTGCCGCCGCCATGCTGGCCATGTATCTGGCCAGCCGGGCCGGTCTGCCGCGGCCGTTCTGGGCCTTGATGACGACCTACATCGTTGCGCATCCGCTGGCCGGTGCGGTGCGGTCCAAGGCCCTGTTCCGTTTCGGCGGCACGCTGGTCGGCAGCATGGCGGCTCTGCTGCTGGTGCCGGCGTTGGTGAATGCGCCGGAACTGCTCAGCCTGGCCCTGGCGTGCTGGGTGGCGCTGTGCCTTTATGTGTCTCTGCTCGACCGCACGCCGCGAGCCTATCTTTTCATGCTCGCCGGATACACCGCGGCGCTCATCGGGTTTCCGGCAGTCACCACGCCCGAGCTCATGTTCGACACGGCGATCGCCCGCGTCGAAGAGATCGGCCTGGGCATTCTGTGCGCTTCGGTGGTGCACAGCATCGTGTTGCCCGCCAGCCTGGCGCCCAGCGTGCTGGGCCTCATGGACCGCACGCTGGCCGATGCGCGCCGCTGGCTCGGCGACCTGCTCGACCCGCTGCGCACGGCGCCCATTTTGCCGGGCTCGGCCGATTCCAAGCTCACTGCCGACCGCCGCCGGCTGGCTGCCGACATCACGCAACTGCGGCTGCTGTCGACCCACGTGCCCTTCGACACCACCCATCTGCGCTGGACGGCCGGCGCCATCCGCGCCATGCAGGACCGTGTGGCCGCCCTGACGCCGATGCTGTCGGCTGTGGAGGACAGGCTCCGGGCCCTGCAGGACGCCTCGGGCCAGTTGCCTGCCGATGTGGCCGCGCTGCTGACGCAAGCCGCCCGTTGGCTCGAACAGCAGCAGACGGCCGGTGCAGCGTCGGACGATCCGAGAGCAGGGCGGCAGGCGATGACGCCTGCGATCGAGGATTTCTGTGCCGCCGCGCAGGCACGCGCCGAGCCCGGCCGTCCGGGCAGCGAGTGGCAGTTGGCCCTGCGCATCGGGCTGGCCCAGCGGCTGGCCGAACTGGTCGACAACTGGTGGTCGTGCGGCCAGTTGCGCCGCGACATCGACTCGGGGCTTTCGGGTGCTGCCGTGCCGCTGCGCCGGACGGCCGAGCTGGGCAACCGGGTGTTGCACCGCGACCGCGGCATGGCGCTCCTGTCGGCCTTGGCCGTGGTCATCGCGGTGGGCCTGTGCTGTCTGTTCTGGATCGTGACGGCGTGGCCCATGGGCTATGTGGCGGCCATGATGGCGGCGATCTTCAGCTGTTTCTTTGCCGCCATGGACGATCCGGTGCCCGCCATGCATGGCTTTCTGAAGTGGACGCTGTGGTCCATTCCCCTGTCCGCCCTGTATGTGCTGATCCTGCTGCCGCTGGTTCAGGATTTCGGCATGCTGGTGTTGGTCTGCGCCCCCCTGTTTCTGGTCCTGGGCCTGTACATCGCCCGGCCCGCGACCTTCGGCATCGCCATGCCGCTGTTTTTCGGCGTGGCCGGCACGCTGTCCATGCATGACACGGCCAATGCCGATCTCACCAGCTTTCTCAACTTCATGGTGGCCGAGGCGATCGGCGTGGTGGTCGCTGCCCGGGTGGCCCGGCTGATGCGCTCGGTCGGAGCGGCCTGGAGCGCCCGCCGCATCCAGCGCGCGACGTGGCGCGAACTCGGCCATATGGCCGAAGCCGGCCGGCCGCACGATCCGTCCTACGCCGTGCGCATGCTCGACCGCATCGGCCTGCTGGCCCCGCGTATTGCGCAGGCCGGCGGCACGGTCGAGGGTGTCGTGGCCCACGACGCCTTGCGCGACCTGCGCGTGGGCACCGACATCGCTGCGCTGCAGCGTGCCCGTGGCGTTCTGCCTGCCGAGCCTCTGGACGCCCTGATGCGTCAACTGCACCGGTTCTTCATCGACCGGGCCGAGGGTGGTGCGCCAGGCGTCCCGCCCGCTGCGCTGCCCTGCCTCGACCGCCTGCTCGCGGAGTTGCTGCGCGCTCGGCCCGTGCCGGCCGGCGAGCGCCGCCGTGCCCTGGCGGCGCTGGTCGGTCTGCGCCGCAACCTGTTTCCCGACGCGCCGGCCGACTGGGCACCGGCGCCGTCTCTTCAAGGAGTCGCCCCATGATCGGAGAAGCCGCCGTCGACGGCCTGTATTTCCCCTGGCTGATGCTGCTCGCCCTGGCCGCCCTGCTCGTGAGCTGGGGCGTGCGCAGGCTGCTCGCCGCCAGCGGCTTCTATCGTTGGGTGTGGCATCCGGCGCTGTTCGATCTGGCCCTGTACGCGCTGCTGCTCTGGGGCCTGAGCAGGCTCAGCGGAGCCTGGCAGGCCGGCTGACGCCGCCGGCTCCTTGCATGGCCCTGCGCGGGTGGCCCCTGCCGCCCGCCGCCCCCGTCTTTTTCAGGAATCGAGAACAACATGGCTTCATCATCCAAAACAACGACATCGCCCGCCTGGCTGCGCCCGGCCGTGCGGGTGCTGGTCACCGCACTGACCGTGGCGCTGGCCGGCTGGGCGATCCTGCAATTGTGGGATCACTATGAACGCGCGCCCTGGACACGCGACGGCCGGGTGCGTGCCAACGTCGTGCAACTGGCACCCGATGTCTCCGGTCTGGTGACCGCCGTGCATGTCGGCGACAACCAGCATGTCAAGGCGGGTGATCTGCTGTTCGAAGTCGATCGGGCCCGTTATCTGCTGGCCGTGCGCCAGGCGCAGTCGGCACTGGATGCCCAGCGCACCGTGCTGAACCAGGCGCAACGCGAGAACAGCCGCAACAGCGGTCTGAGTGCGCTGGTTTCGCGCGAAGTGCAGGAACAGACCCGCAGCCGCGTGGAGCAGGCGCGCGCCGCCGTGGCGCAGGCCCAGGTCGCGCTCGATACGGCCGAACTCAATCTGGCGCGTGCCCAGGTCAAGGCACCCAGCGATGGCATCGTCACCAATCTCGATCTGCGGCAGGGCGCCTACGCGACCGCAGGCCATGCCGTGATGGCTCTGGTCGATCAGGACCACGTGTATGTGGAAGGCTATTTCGAGGAGACCAAGCTGCCGCGCATCCAGCTCGGCGACCGCGTGCGCGTGACGCCCATGGGCAGCGAGACGGCCCTGACGGGCACGGTGCAGAGCGTGGCGGCCGGCATCGCCGACCATGACCGCACGACGGGCGCCAATCTGCTGCCCAGCGTCAACCCGACATTCAACTGGGTCCGCCTGGCGCAGCGCGTGCCGGTTCGCATCCAGCTCGATGCACGCGAAGGCAGGCGACTGGTGGCCGGCCAGACCGTGACGGTGCAGGTCATCGAGGGCCGTCCGCAGCCGTCGAACGACCCGCAGGGACAGGTTTCGGGGGAGCCGGCAGCGGCTGCCTCGTCGATGGCCGGCCAGGTCCGGCCCGCAAAGGGAGGATGACCATGACCGTGTCCACTCCCTCCGTGATTCAGACGGCCGTACGCGCCGGGTCCCGCCGTTTCCGCGGCGGTCCGGACCGGCTGGCATCCACAGCCGCCCGGCCCACTGCCCTGCATCGCTTGCGCCGGCTTGTTGCTGGCCTGGGCGGTGCAGCCGTCACGGCCGCTTTGCTGGCCGCGTGCTCGACACCGCCTGTCGGCCCGGACTATCGCCAGCCGCCCGAAGCCGTCGCCAGCCAGCCGCACGCTGCATTGCCATTCGAACAGGCCTCGACCCCGGGGGGCGGCTCCCCTGTCTTTGCCGCGCAGCCCTTGCCCGATCATTGGTGGCGTCTGTACCAGGACGACCGTCTCGATGCGATCGTGCAGCAGGCCCTGGCCCACAACACCGACCTGCGGGTGGCCTTGGCCCATCTGGAGAGCGCACAGGCCCGCATCGACGAAGCCGAGGGCGGAACCCGGCCCACGGCCAGCGTGTCGGGCGGGCCCAGCTACGGCCATGTCTCCGGTCTATCCGAGCTGCAGCCCGGTTATGTGCCCCCCAACGCCTATCACTACAGCGCCGGCGCCGGCCTGTCCTATCAGGTCGATCTGTTTGGCCAGATCCGGCGAGGCATCGAAGCCGCGCAGGCGGGCGGGCAGGCCGCGCAGGCTGCCGTCGATCTCGCCCGCGTCAACGTGGCAGCCGCCACGACCCGCGCCTATCTCGACATCTGTTCGGCCAATCTCCGGCTGGCTTCCGCGCGCCGTTCGCTCGCGCTCCAGCAGGAAGCCCTGGGCGTCAACGAACAACTGCAGCAGGCCGGCCGCGCCGCCTCGATCGATGTCTCGCGGGCGCGCAGTCAACTGGGGCAACTCGAAGCCGCTCTGCCGCCCTTGCGGGCTCAGCGGCAGGGCGCGCTCTACCGGCTGGCGACACTCAGCGGTCGACTGCCGCAGGACTTTCCGCGCGAGGTTCAGGACTGTGCCGCGCCGCCGGCCATCGCCAGCCAGATCCCCGTCGGCGACGGTGCGCAACTGCTGCGCCGCCGGCCCGACATCCGGCAGGCCGAGCGGCAACTGGCCGAGGCCACGGCACGCATCGGCGTGGCCACTGCGGACCTCTATCCCAAAATCACCCTCGGCCTGTCCGCTTCATCGGCCGGATTGGCGAGCGGTTTTGGACGAGGCGACACTTTTTCCTGGAGCCTGGGCCCGCTGGTGTCGTGGACCCTGCCCAACACCGGCGTCGCGCAGGCCCGTATCGCCCAGTCGGAGGCCGGCACGCGTGCCGCGCTGGCCACCTTCGACGGCACGGTGCTCAACGCCCTGCGCGAGACCGAAACGGCGCTCAATGCCTATGCGCAGGAGCTGGACCGCCGAGCCGCGCTGCAGGCCGCACGCGACCAGGCCGCCGAGGTGGCCGATCAGGCGCGCGCGCTGTACCGCGGCGGGCGAAGCGGCTATCTCGATGCGCTCGATGCGGACCGTGGACTGGCCACGGCCCAGGCCGCGCTGGCCGCTTCCGATGCACAACTGGCCGACGACCAGGTCACGCTGTTCCTGGCGCTGGGCGGCGGCTGGCAGCCCTGAGCGCTCCGGCGGCCTCGGGGCCGTCCGTGCTCACTGGGGCTGGCGCAGAAAGAGCTGGTAGACCGGGTTGTCGGTCTCTTCTTTGTGGGGATAGCCCAGGTCCGACAGGAATTGCTTGAAGGCCTTGTTGTCGCGCTTGGGCACCTGCATGCCGATCAGCGTGCGGCCATAGTCGGCGCCCTGGTTGCGGTAATGGAACAGGCTGATGTTCCAGCCCGGCTGCATCGACGACAGGAACTTCAGCAGCGCGCCGGGCCGCTCGGGAAACGTGAAGTTCAGCAGCCGCTCGTCCTGGGCCAGCGGCGAGGGGCCGCCCACCATGTGGCGCACGTGTTCCTTGGCCAGTTCGTCGTGCGTCAGGTCGAGCGCCTGGAAACCCTTCTTGTTGAGGTAGTTGGCGATCTTGACGTTCTCGCCCTTGCCGCTCGTCGACAGGCCGACGAACACATGCGCCGCCTGGCTGCTGCCGATGCGGTAGTTGAACTCCGTCACATTGCGCGGTGCGCCCGGCAGTTGCTCGATGGCTTCGCAGAACCGCCGGAAACTGCCGCGCTCCTCGGGGATGGTCACGGCAAACAGCGCCTCGCGTTCTTCGCCCACCATGGCCCGCTCGGCCACGAAACGCAGCCGGTCGAAATTCATGTTGGCGCCGCACAGCACGGCGGCGAAGGTCTGCCCCTTGAGCTTGTGCTGGGCCACATACTGCTTGATCGCCGCCACGGCCAGCGCGCCCGACGGCTCGACGATGCTGCGCGTGTCGGTGAAGATGTCCTTGATGGCCGCGCACACGGCGTCGGTGTCGACGATCACGTAGTCGTCGACCAGTTCGCGGCTGATGCGATAGGTCTCTTCGCCCACCAGCTTCACCGCCGTGCCGTCCGAGAACAGGCCCACGTCCTGCAGCGTGACGCGCCGGCCTTGCTCGACCGAACGGACCATGGCGTCGGAGTCGCTCATCTGCACGCCGATGACCTTGATCTCCGGGCGCAGGGCCTTGATGTAGTTGGCCACGCCTGAAATCAGGCCGCCGCCGCCGATGGCCACGAACACCGCATCGAGCGGCCCTTGGTGCTGCCGCAGGATTTCCATGGCGATCGTGCCCTGGCCGGCGATCACATCCGGATCGTCGAACGGGTGGATGAAGGTCAGCCCATGCTTGGCCTGCAGCTTGGCCGCGTGGTCGTAGGCGTCCGAGTAGCTGTCGCCTGCCAGCACCACCTCGCCGCCCAGTCCCTTGACGGCATCGACCTTGACCTGCGGCGTGGTCGTGGGCATCACGATCACCGCGCGCGTACCCAGCTTGCTGGCGCCCAGCGCGACGCCTTGGGCATGGTTGCCCGCCGAGGCGCAGATCACGCCCTTCTTCAACTGGGCGGGGGAGAGGTGTGCCATCTTGTTGTAGGCCCCGCGCAGCTTGAAGCTGAAGACCGGCTGCTGGTCCTCGCGCTTGAGCAGCACCCGGTTGCCCAGACGCTGGCTCAGCTGGCTGGCGAGTTCCAGGGGGCTTTCCTGGGCCACGTCGTAGACACGGGCGGTCAGGATCTTCTTGAGATAGTCGGCGGGCGTGAGGTGGGTCTTGCTGCTCATATCGGGGTCTCGGCGCAGGGTCGCCTGCGAGCGAGGCCGGTCTTTCGGGTTGGATGACGGGGAGGGCGAAGCCGACCGTAGCGGGTGCGGCTTCATGGCAGCCGTCACCGTTGCGCCGAGGCGGGGGGCGGCTTCCAGGTCCGCGCAGATGTCGTTTGGACCACCCCGCATCATAAAACCTCGTGCCCGCGAGGGCATCCGCGGCCCGAGAGGCCCAGCGTGCCGCACATCATCCGGAAAGCGGACGAAAAAAAACCCGACTCGTGAGAGTCGGGTTTAAATCCACCATTGGAGGGTGGAGGAGACAACTGGGGCATCACCGGGTTTCCACAAAATTCTGAAAATTCGGTAATGCGATGGAGCTAAGTATAAACCCGTGTTTTTTGCAACGCAACATCTTCTTTCGGCCACGGAATGGTCCGGGCATCGCTGTTGCGTGAAACGCACAGACCCGACTCTTGTCACAATACGGGCCTCGCGGATCCCCGGTCGGGATCCTCTTCAGATACCTGTACGGAACAAGCGGAGTCGCCATGAGCAACACCATGGAATGCAGTGTGAGCTGGACGGGGGCCTCGGGCACCCGTTCCGGCATGGGTTTTGTGGCGGAGACCGGGAGTGGCCATGTGGTCGCCATGGACGGCGCCCCCGATGCGGCCAAGCCCGAGAACGGCGGACGCAACCAGGCCCCACGGCCCATGGAACTGCTGCTGGCCGGCGCGGGCGGTTGCACGGCCTACGATGTGGTCCTCATCCTCAAGCGCGGTCGCCACGACGTGCGCGGCTGCACCGTGCAGATCCAGGCCGAGCGGGCCGAGGTCGACCCCAAGGTCTTCACCCGCATCAACCTGCACTTCGTGGTCACCGGCCGCGGCCTGCCGGCGGCAGCCGTGGAGCGCGCGATCCATATGAGCCACGAAAAATACTGCTCGGCCACCATCATGCTGGCCAAGACCGCCGAGGTGGGCACCAGCTTCGAGCTGCGCGAGGATTGATCGAACGTGGCGTCCACGCCACCTCGCGTGGAGTCGAGAAAGTTGCGTCAACTCGTTGTCACACAAGGTTTGTAGGTATTGACTGACACGGGCGAGGCTTGCATTGAGGCTGGTTTCGAAGGTGCGTCAAAAGGCTGTTGCACAGTCGCAACAAATCGCTTGGGCCATGTCCAAAAGGCTTGGCCAAATCGCAGTGGGTCTGTTGCAATAGCATCAACTTCCGAAAAGGAGGTTGGCCCGGGGTACCGGTGTTGCGGGGATTTGCACCAAGTGGCGAGCTCTGCATCAAAGGCGCCGGCGCCCCATGTTTAACCTTGGAGAATTCTGTAATGAAAAAATCCCTGATCGCCCTGGCCGTGCTGGCCGCTTCCGGCGCCGCGATGGCTCAGTCGTCCGTTACTCTGTACGGCCGCGCTGACGTGAACTACACCTGGGACAACTACGGTACCCCCGGCTTCAAGCAAAACTCCGGTGGTCTGGGCGGCTCGCGCATCGGCTTCCGCGGCGTGGAAGACCTGGGCAACGGCCTGAAGGCTGGCTTCGTGGTCGAAACCGGCTACAACGTTGACTCCACCTCCACGGCTACCAGCCTGGGCAACCGTCAATCGTTCCTGTCGCTGTCCGGCGGCTTCGGTGAACTGCGCTTCGGCCGTCAGTACACCCTGAACGACGTGTTCGCTGGCACCTACGGCGGCGCCCATGGCACCGTGTGGAGCAACGCTGGTACCGTGATTTCCTCCAACGGCACCCGCAACAGCAACGCTGCGACCTACATCTCGCCCAACTTCAGCGGCTTCAAGGTCACTGCACAAGCTGCGACCAAGGAAGAGTACACCGACGCAGTTGGCGGCGGCAGCCGTGCTCCCTACGCCCTGGGTCTGGACTACGCAAATGGTCCCGTCGGCATCGGCTTCACCGCTTCCAAGAACGGTGTTGCTGGCGATGACGCCATCTACCAAATCGGTGGTTCCTACAACTTCGGCCCCGTTGCTCTGATCGCTGCTTACGAGTACGACAAGAACAAGGACGACGAAGCCGCTTACACCGCCGGTGTGAAGGTTCCCCTGGGCGCCACCACCATCCGCGCCACCTACGGCGTGGTTGACCAAGCTTCCGCAGCCTCTGGCCGTAGCGGTTCGCAATCCCTGTTCCTGGGCCAAAAGGTCAAGGTTGCAGGTCTGGGCGCCGACTACAAGCTGTCCAAGCGCAGCACCGTGTACGCTGGCTACGCCTACGTGAAGGGCGAAACCGGTTCCGCTGCTACCGACGGCAAGAAGACTCTGAACCAAGTCATCGTTGGTTTCGACCACTGGTTCTAAATTCCGCGCAGGCCTCGTGCCTGCCTGGATTTGAAACCTCAAAAACCGCCAGTCTCCGGACTGGCGGTTTTTTTATTGCATGATCGCCCGGTCAAGGGTCTCTTTTGAAGGACAGGCAGACATGCTCAATGGCTTGTGGCTGGCATTTTTTCTGGTGGCGGCCGTGTCCGGCTTGGCGCAGTGGCTGGTGGGCGGGCAACCGCAGGTGTTCGCCGCCATGGTCGCCAGCCTGTTCGCCATGGCCCGGCTGGCCGTCGAGGTCATGGTGCTGCTGTTCGGCACGCTCACGCTGTGGCTGGGCGTGCTCCGCATTGCCGAAAAAGCCGGTGTGGTCGAGTGGCTGTCGCGTTTGCTGGCCCCGCTCTTCAAACGCCTGATGCCCGAGGTCCCTTCCGGCCATCCGGCGCTGGGCCTGATCACGCTGAATTTCGCGGCCAATGGCCTGGGCTTGGACAACGCGGCCACGCCGATCGGTCTCAAGGCCATGCGGGCGCTGCAAACGCTCAACCCGAGCACCACCACGGCCAGCAATGCGCAGATCCTGTTCCTGGTGCTCAATGCCTCCTCGCTCACGCTGCTGCCGGTTTCCATCTTCATGTACCGGGCCCAGCAGGGGGCGCCCGACCCGACCCTGGTGTTCCTGCCGATCTTGCTGGCGACCAGTGCCTCGACCCTGGCCGGCCTGCTGAGCGTGGCCTGGATGCAGCGCCTGCGCCTGTGGGACCCGGTGGTGCTGGCCTGGCTGGGCGGTGGCGCCCTGGTGCTGGGCGGTTTCATGGGGGTGCTGGCCACGCTGTCGGCCGCCGCGCTGGCCACGCTGTCGTCGCTGCTGGGCAATCTGGTGCTCTTCGGGCTCATCGTCGTGTTCCTGGCCATCGGGGCTTGGCGGCGGATACCGGTCTACGAGACCTTTGTCGAAGGCGCCAAGGAGGGCTTCGACGTGGCCAGGAACCTGCTGCCCTACCTGGTGGCCATGCTGTGCGCCGTCGGCGTGCTGCGGGCTTCCGGTGCGCTGGACGTGGTGCTCGGCGGCATGCGGTGGGCGGTCGAAGCCCTGGGGCTGGACAGCCGTTTTGTCGATGCCCTGCCGGTTGCGCTGACCAAGCCCTTCTCCGGCAGTGCCGCGCGTGCCCTGTTGATCGAGACCATGCAGACCCATGGCGTGGACAGCTTTGCCGCACTGGTCGCCGCCACGATGCAAGGCAGTACCGAGACGACTTTTTATGTGCTGGCGGTTTACTTCGGCGCCGTGGGCTTGCAGCGTGCCCGCCATGCCGTAGGCTGTGCGCTGCTGGCGGACCTGGCGGGCGTGGTGGCCTCGATCGCCGTGTGCTACTGGTTCTTTGCCTGACGCCGGTCCGGTCGCCGGTAGGGGGGATGTCCGTGTCGGTGGAGGATGCACATCCCTCTGAAATCGATGATTTCCAGAGTCTGAAATGCTATCTCTAGCATAGTGAGTGATTCACAACCGTGTCATCAAGTGGCTGCACCATTTCAGTTCTGTAAACCATGAGGACTGAACACCATGAGGGTGAAGCATCTGAACGAGGGGATCGAATCGCGCCGCCTGCCCGGACGCCTGGGCTGGACGATCGGCGCAACGCTGCTGGCCAGCGCGGTGCTGGTCGCCTGTGGCGGCGGTGACAACGACGACGACAATACGGGCGGCACGCAGCCCCCGGTGACCGCCGAGCCCTTGTCGCTCACGATCCTGCACATCAACGACCATCACTCCACGCTCGACAGCAAGAGCAAGGCGCTGCAACTGACGAACGCGGCCGGTGAACGGGTGGCGGTCACGGTCGATGCCGCCGGCTTTCCCCGTGTCACCCAAGCCATCGAGGAGCTCGCTGCGGCATCCCCCAACGTGCTCAAGCTGCACGCCGGCGATGCCTTGAGCGGCACCCCCTACTTTGCCCGTGCGGGCGGGGTCGGCGAGGCCGACGCGGCCATGATGAACACCGTGTGTTTCGATGCCTTCACCCTGGGCAACCACGAGTTCGACAAGGGCGATACGTCGCTCAAGTCGTTCCTCGACCTGCTGCATGCCGGTGCCTGCAAGACGCCGGTGCTCAGCGCCAACGTTCAGTTCGGTGCGAACTCGGCCCTGGCCAGCAGCAAGGCACCGGGTTTGGTCCAGCCCTACACGGTCGTCGAGCGCGGAGGCCAGAAGATCGGTCTCGTGGGCCTGACGATTGCCGGCAAGACCAAGGAGTCGTCCAGCCCCGATGCCGACACGACGTTTGAAGACGAGGCCACGGCCGCGCAGCGCGCCATCGATGCGCTGCAGTCGCAGGGCGTCAACAAGATCGTGGTGATGAGCCACATCGGTTACGCCTACGACAAGGAAATCATCCCCAAGCTCTCCGGTGTGGATGTGGTGGTGGGCGGCGATTCGCACACCCTGCTGGGGCCGGACAGCCTGGCGACCTATGGCGTGGGCACGCCTGGCGGTGCCTATGCCGAGCCGCTCAAGAACAAGGACAACGAGACCGTGTGTGTCGCCCAAGCCTGGGAGTACGCGCAGGTGGTCGGTGAACTGCGTGTCGATTTCGACGCGCAGGGCCGCGTGACGCAGTGCGCGGGCACTCCCCATGTGCTCATCGGCGACGACTTCAAGATCGGCACCACGGCCGTGACCGAGGCCGACCGCGTAGCCATCGTGAAGGACATCGCGGCCAGCGGTTTCCTGCGCGTGACGGCTCCCGATGCGGCGGCTGCCGCCGTGCTGGCCCCCTTCAAGGCCAAGGTCGATCAGTTCAAGGCCTCGGTGGTCGCGACGGCACCGGTGGAGCTGTGCTCGCGCCGGGTGCCGGGTGGCGTGGGGTCGGTCGATTACACGCGCTCCAGCGCAGCCTGTACCGCCGAAGGGCTGGTCAACGTGCGCGGCGGCGACATCCAGCAACTGGTGGCCCAGGCCTACCTCGAGATCGGCAACCGCGACTACGGCGGGGCCGACATCAGCCTGCAGAGCGGCGGCGGCGTGCGTGTGCCGCTGCTCGGCAACGTGACCGCTGCCGACGTCATCACCGTGCTGCCGTTCGACAACAAGCTGTGGCGCATGGACGTGACCGGCGCCGAAGCCAAGGCGATGGTCGAGGATGGACTGGATGCCGTCTTCAAGACCGGTGGCGCGTCGGGTCCCTATCCCTACGCGGGGGGTCTGCGCTGGAAGGTGGATGCCACTCAGGCCAAGGGCGCACGCGCCAGCAACGTGGAAGTCTTCGACGGCGCGACCCGCACCTGGGGCCCGCTGAACCTGACCAAGACCTACCGCCTGTTCGTGTTGAGCTTCAATGCCACCGGCGGCGACGGCTACACCACGCTGGCCAATGTGCCCGAGGCGCGCCGCTCGGACGTGGGCGTGCAGGATGCCGACGTGCTGCAGAGCTACATCGACAGCCTGCCGCGCAACGGTGCCGGCCTGCCGGTGATGAGCCGCCTCGACGCCTCGCTCTACAGCACCCAGTCGTTCATCGGCCCGGTCGCTCCGCCCAAGTAAGGGCAGGGCATCGACCGTCGATTCCCGGGCGAGCCCTCGAGGCTCGCCGTCCGGTCGCACTGAGCGTGGACCGGATCTCTGCGGCCATCAGGCGAACAGCGCCTCGATGGCCGCAGCCGTTTCCAGCAGGGCCCGATCGGCGTTGCGCCGGCCCACCACCATCAGGCCGATGGGCAGCGAACCGGCCGCCGGCAGGGGCAGCGACAGGGCGGGCAGGTCGTAGAAGTTGAAGACCGACGGGTTGCGCAGGATGAGCGCGTTGGTGCGCAGGAAGGCCTCTTCCTCCTGAACGGCTGCGATGAGCGGCGCGACGAAAGGCACGGTGGGCAGGATGAGGGCGTCGAGGTCGCCCAGGGCCTCGTCGAGCCGCGGCAGCAGCGCTTGGCGGGCCTGCTGCACGGCCACGTAATGCCAGGCAGGGATGGCTTGGCCACGGCGGATGCGGCCCAGCACGATGGGGTCGAAGGCCTCCGGTCGCTGCGCCACATGGGTGGCGTGGATGTGCGCGGCCTCGGCGGCGATGAGCGTGCCCTGCTCCTGCAGCTTGAAAGGCGCGCCGAGCAGGGCATCGAGTGCCAGGTCCTCGACCCGTGCGCCGTGCCGGGCCAGGCGGCTTGCGGCATCCTCGAAGGCCTCGAGGACGACCGACTCGGTCTGGCTGAAAAGCAGGCCGCGGGGAATGCCCAGCCGCATGGCCTTGAGCGGGCGGGGTGCCAGGGGATGGTGGGGCTGGCCCGACAGCACGCTGTCGGCCCGGGCCGCGTCGGCCACGCTGCGGGCCAGCGGGCCGAGGGCGTCCAGGGTGAACGACAGGGGCAGGGCGCCATCGAGCGGCACGCGGGCGCGCGTGGGCTTGAAGCCCACCAGTCCGTTGAGCGCCGAGGGGATGCGGATGGAGCCGCCGGTGTCCGAGCCGATGGCGATCTCGGCGTAGCCGCTGGCCACGCTGATACCGGCGCCGGACGACGATCCTCCCGGAATGCGCGCGGCGTCGTGGGCATTGCCCGGCGTGCCGTAGTGGGGATTGAGCCCCACCCCGGAAAACGCGAATTCGGTCATGTTGGTCTTGCCGACGATGACCGCGCCGCCACGGCGCAGGCGCTGCACGACTTCGGCATCCGCCGTCGCCGCCGGGGCGTCGCGCAGCAGGGCCGAGCCTGCCGTGGTCGGCTCGCCCGCCACATCGAGCAGGTCCTTGACCGAGACGATGCAGCCGTCGAGCGGGCCCTGGCTGAGCCCGAGCACGGCGCGCGCATCCGCCGCATGGGCCTCGGCACGGGCACGCTCGGGGTAGAGGCGTGTGAAGATGCGCCCGCCTTCGTCGCCCGCTTGTGCGATGGCGGCGAGCGCGGCTTCCAGCCTCTGGCTGGCGGTGAGGGGAAGGGAAGTCGTCATGGCATGGGTCCTGCAGCAGGGAGGTGCGCACCGGGAACGGGCAGGGCCATTGGCCCGTGTCCCGGCGCGCGGCATGGGCCGGTGACACAATCGCGGCCATGCGGTTTCTCAAAGATCTCAGTGTGTCGGCGGCAAGCGCCGGGTTCGTGGCGGTCCTCGTGGGCGTCACGAGCTCCATTGTGATCGTGTTCCAGGCCGCGCAGGCCCTGGGTGCCTCGCACGAACAGATCACCTCGTGGGTCTGGGCCCTGGGCGTGGGTTGCGGGTTGTGCACGGCCGTGCCCTCGCTGCTGCTGCGCCAGCCCGTGATGGTGGCCTGGAGCACGCCGGGCGCCGCCATGCTGGCGGTCTCGGGCGGCGGGTTCTCGATGGGCGAGGCGGTCGGGGCCTTCATGCTGTGCGCGGCACTGGTGGCGCTGTTCGGCGTCACGGGCTGGTTCGAGCGCATCATGGACCGCATCCCCCTCGCGCTGGCTGCCGGCCTGCTGGCCGGTGTGCTCACCCGGTTCGGCCTGCAGGCCTTCACGGCGGCGCAGACCGCGTTGCCGCTGGTGCTGGTCATGCTGTCGACCTATCTGCTCGGGCGGCGGCTGTTCGCGCGTTATGCCGTGCCGGCCACGCTGGCCGTGGCCGTGTTGTTTGCCTTGGCCAGCGGCCGCATGAACGGCATGGCCGTGCCGATTGCTTGGGCGCTGGCCGAGCCGGTCTGGGTCACGCCCCAATGGAGCCTGGCGGCCACGGTCAGCCTGGCCCTGCCGCTGTTCGTCGTCACCATGGCCTCGCAGAACCTGCCGGGCGTGGCGGCCATCCGTGCCGCGGGCTTTCGCATGCCGGTCTCGCGCCTGGTGACCCTGACCGGCCTGGCGACCTTGCTGCTGGCACCGTTCGGCGGCTATTCGCTGTCGCTGAGCGCCATCACCGCCTCCATCTGCATGGGCCGCGAGGCCCACGAAGATCCGGACCGCCGCTATGCGGCCGCCGTGGTCTGTGGAGTCATCTATCTGTGCCTGGGCCTCTTTGCCGGCCTGGTCACGGCCTGGATCGCCGCCTTCCCGGCCGAGCTGGTGGCGGCCATCGCCGGATTGGCTCTGCTCGGCACCATCGGCAACGGCCTTTCCGTGGCGCTGGGCGAGCCATCGCACCGCGAAGCGGCGCTCATCACGTTCCTGGTCACGCTCAGCGGCGTGACGATCGCGGGCATCGGTTCGGCATTCTGGGGCGTTGCCGCAGGCGTGCTGGCCTTGTGGATCCTGCACCGCCGCGCATGATCCGGCCCCCGTTCACCCCATTTCCCCACAAGCCCCTCTGCGAGGTTTTTTCATGAACATCCTGTTTGTCGCCGACCCCCTGGAATCCTTCAAGATCTACAAGGACACCACCTTCTCCATGATGCGCGAGGCCCAGCGGCGCGGTCATCGGGTCTCGGCCTGCGAGCAGATCGACATCGCCTGGCGCAGCGGAGAGCGGGTCACGGCCGAGGTCCGCGACATCACGCTCACCGGCGAGGCCCAGGCCTGGTTCCGCACCGACGGCACGCGGCGGGTCGAGCTGCGCGGCTTCGATGCCATCGTCATGCGCAAGGATCCGCCTTTCGACACCGAGTTCTTCTATGCCACGCACCTGCTGGGGCAGGCCGAGCGCGAAGGCGCCAAGGTGTTCAACAAGCCGCAGGCCCTGCGCGATCATCCCGAGAAACTGGCCCTGCTCGAGTTTCCCGAGTACGTCAGCCCGACGCTGGTGACACGCCGTCCCGAAGACGTCCGGGCGTTCCAGGCCGAGCACGGCGACATCATCCTCAAGCCGCTCGACGGCATGGGCGGCATGGGGATCTTCCGGGTGCGGGCCGACGGTCTCAACCTGGGCGCCATCATCGAGACGCTCAACCGCGAGGGCACGCAGACCCTCATGGTGCAGCGTTACGTGCCGGACATCGTCCATGGCGACAAGCGCATCCTGCTGATCAACGGCGTGCCGGCACCGTATTGCCTGGCGCGCATCCCGCAGGGCGGCGAGGTCAGGGGCAACCTGGCGGCCGGCGGCAAGGGCGTGGCCCAGCCGCTGACCGTGCGCGACCGCGAGATCGCCGAAGCCCTGGGCCCCGTGCTGGCCGCACGAGGGCTGTTGCTGGTGGGGCTGGATGTGATCGGCACCAGCCTGACGGAAATCAATGTGACCAGCCCGACGTGTTTCCAGGAAATCACGGACCAGACCGGATTCGACGTACCCGCCATGTTCCTGGACGCGCTCGAGTCCTTGGCACGCTGAGAACCGAGGGCGGTGCGGGCCGTGTGTCACAATGCCTCGTCGTTCCGCCTGCCCTTTGGAACGTGCAGGTTTGCCCGGCGAGAGACACCCGCACAGCCCGTCTGTCGCTGTCTGCCGCCGGCCTTTCTTTCCCAGTCTGGCCTTGCCTTCCATGAATGATCGCTTGCCCCCCGAGATGGCGCCCGATGTCGGACATCGTACGCGCGTCGGTGCTCAGCGCCGGGGGCGAACACGGATCAAGCTGATCGAATCCTCGCTGACCGTGTTTGTCGCCAAGGGGCCGGACATGGCCGTGATCGACGATTTCATCGCTGCGGCAGGGGTGTCGCGGGGCACCTTCTACAACCATTTCCGAACCACCCACGAGCTCATGCTCGCCGTCGCCGCCGGCATGAGCGACGAAGTGCTGCACGTGATCGAGCCCTATGCGCTGGCGCGCACCGATCCGCTCGAGCGGTTTTCCGTCGGATCGCGGCTGTATCTGCGCGAGGCCGTGCGTTATCCCATCTGGGGGGCGTTCATCGCACGCGTGGGGACACACATCGCGGCCCGTGGCCAGCCGATCGACATCCACTTGCGCCGCGACGTGTCCGATGCCATCGTGGCGCAGCGTCTGGGACTGACCAACGTGCAGGTCGGGCGCGACCTGTTGCTGGGCGCGCTTTTCTACGGCATCGAGACCTGCCTGAAGGAAGAGACGGCCCCTGACCATGCCGAGCTACTGGTCGAGCGGCTGCTGGTGGGACTCGGACTGCCGGTCGACGAGGCCCGGCGCATCGGCCGCCTGCCGCTGCCCGATCTCGAGCCGCTGGCCGGCCCCATCTTCTCGCGCCTCGAACCCCGGGTGAACGACTGAGGGCCTGCGGCGTCAGCCTTCAGGCACTGGGTTTGTGCTGGATGAGCTTGGAGGGCCGTTCGGCATTCTGCAGCGCACCGTCGACAAAGACCATCACCTGCCCGGCCTCGAACGCCGTCCATTGTTCGTCCGAGGTCAAGGGCGCCGTGACGATGACGGCGATGCGGTCGTCCGGGCCGTTGTGCTGGGCGAAATCGATGCGGATGTCCTCGTCGGCCAGCCGGGCCTGGTTGAAGGGGTGCCGGCGCTCGATGTAGTACAGGCTGGTCGTCGCGTGGGCCCACAGGGCTTCGCCGTTCGAGAGCAGGAAGTTGAAAGTGCCGTGCGGCGAGATCGTCTCGGCCAGTTCCTGCAAGGTGAGCGTGAGCTCGGCCACGCTGGGAACGCCGGCGTGGGATTTGGCCAGCTCCTGCATGATCCAGCAGAAGGCACGCTCGCTGTCGGTCTCGCCGACCGGG
This sequence comes from Comamonas sp. BIGb0124, assembly GCF_003752175.1. GTDB lineage: Bacteria > Pseudomonadota > Gammaproteobacteria > Burkholderiales > Burkholderiaceae_C > Comamonas_F. The sequence continues at coordinate 271,765 of NZ_RJVF01000009.1, forward strand.
CGAAACGCGGCATGCAGCCGGGGATGGAAATCCTTGAGATTGCCGTTATGGGCAAAGACCCAGTAGCGCCCCCACAGTTCGCGCACGAAGGGGTGGCAGTTCTCGAGCTTGACCTCGCCTTGCGTGGCCTTGCGGATGTGGGCAATGACGTCGCGGCTCTTGATGGGATAGCTGCGGATGAGCTGCGCCACGGGCGATTGCAGCGCGGGCAGGTGGTCGACGAAATGGCGCAGGCCATGGCCTTCGAAAAAGGCGATGCCCCAGCCATCGGTGTGGTCGCCGGTGTGACCGGCACGCTGGGCGAATCCCGAAAAGCTGAATGTGACATCGGCCGGGAGGTTGCAGTTCATGCCGAGCAATTGGCACATGGCGGCGGGAATCCTGTTGATTGTTGTTGGAGGACGAGCGGGCGGGGAAAAGCTCAGACTGTCTTTTTAAACGCAAAATCCGATCGTGCAAGCCTATTCTTATGCGTTTTTGTAATATGCGGGGTGAAGTGCCGGAGAGCGTCAGGCCCTGGCCGTCGGGGTCCGCATGCGCCAGGCCGCCAGCATGGCGCACACGCAGAGTGCCGCCAGGACCAGGAACACGTCGTCGAAGGCGCGCAGGCGATCGAGGGTGTGAGTGGGGGCGGTCAGGCTCTGGCCACGCGCCAGGGCCCGCCATTCCAGCAGGATGCCGCACAGGCTCACGCCGATGGCACCGCCGAGCATGCGTACGAAATTGATCACGCTGGCGCCCTGTGGGATCTGCGGCTTGTCGAGGGCCCGCATCGCGCCCAGATTGAGTGCCGGCAGAATGAATCCGAGCCCGATCCGGCCCAGCAGGGTCAGCGCGCCCAGGGCGACCACGCCCGAGCCCAGACCGAGCATCGGCATCATCGCAAAGGACAGGCCCAGCAGCAGCAGGCCCAGCATGATGAGTTGGCCGGGCGGGCGGCGGTCGGCCTGGCGGCCGCCGATGGGAATCACGGCGGCCAGCACCAGGCCGGCCGGCAGCAGCACCGTCCCGACATGGGTCGGCGACAGCCCCAGGCCCAGCATCATGTAGACCGGCAGCAGGTAGGTCGAGCCGAACAGGGCCGCGCCGTAGATGAAGGCCACCACGCAGCCCAGTGCGAACGTGCGGTGCTGGAAGACGGCCAGGTTGAGCAGCGGCGTGCCGCCGCGTTGCCGCTGGCGTTGCTGCCACAGCAGGAACCCGGCCCACAGCACGACGGCTGCCCCGATCAGCAGTGCCGCTTGCGCCGTCTGGCCGCCATGCAGTCCGACCATGCCGTGCAGCAGCGCCAGCGTGCCCAGGCCGGCCAGAGCGAGTCCGCGCCAGTCGAGCGGTGCGCCGGCGCCGCCCTGTCCGGGGCGTGCGCCGTCGGGGGTGAGGTTGGGCACGCAGCGCAGGCTCAGCGCAAAGGCCAGTACGCAGAGCGGCACCACCATGAAGAAGATCGAGCGCCAGCCCCAGAAGTCCAGCAGTACGCCGCCGATGCTGGGGCCCAGCGCCGGGGCCAGCACCACGCCCATGGTGAACAGGCCGGTCGCCTTGCCTTGTTCGTAGGGCTGGAAGGTGCGCATGATGAGAATGGCCGGAATCGGCTGGACCACGCCTGCGGCCAGCCCTTCGGCCACGCGCGCGGCCAGCACCACGTTGAAATCCTCGGCCAGTCCGCCGACCACGCCGCCGGCCAGCAGCAGCGCCATCGTGCCGAGGTAGGTCGCACGCCAGCCGTAGCGTCCCAGCAGCCAGGGGGTGGTGAGCATGGAGACCGTCATGGCCAGCATGAAGCTGGACGTGGCCCATTGGGCACGTTCCTGTCCGAGCGCGAAGTACTCGCTCATGCCCGGAATGGCGACGTTGATGATGGTCGACGACATCACCGAGGCCATGGTGCCGACCATCAGCGTCAGCAGGAACAGCCAGCGTTGCCGGGACTGCAGCGCGGTGGGTGTGCCGGCAGCCGGCGGCGGGGGCGTGAGTGGGGCGGTCATGTGCGCCTATTGTGCCGGGGTTGGCCGCACATGCGGCCCCCGTGCGGGCGTCGCGCCTGCCGGTGCGGGGTGTGGCGACGAGGCCGCGCCGCGCAGGATTCCGGTGGCTTTTGGGCATGCGCCGCGCATAGAATCGTTCATCGGCACATCAGCCGGGTCTTGGAGCTTTGAGGTTAAGGTAAAAGTGTTCATTTCGAACGTTTTTGTCTGAATGAGAGGGGCCAGGCTCCGTGTGCGTGGTGACGAGGTGACGGGCCGCGAAAGCGCGTCGCAAGGGAGTAAAGCGGGTACGCAGGGCGGCAGAGACCGTGTTCGACCGGCTTTTGGATCAACAGAAATCAATGATCGGGTGCCGCACCGGCCGCGCCATAGGGGAGCGTTTGCACAAAACGCCGAGCCCCCCGATGGACGCAGTCGCCGGCACCGATGAGGGGAACTCGTGGCTACTTGGGGATTGCGCAGCAAATCGCTGCTGGCACTGCTGCTGGCATGCCTGATTGCCGTCCTGCCCACGGCCTTGGTGGGTTGGCAGGTGCTCGACGGCATCCATACCCATTTCAGCCAGGCTTACGCGCGCAACACGACGCTGCTCAACCGGGAAAAGATCTTTGCGCCGATCTCGCGCGAGTACGCCCTGTCGCGGCGCTTTGCCCATTCCGAAGTGGTGCGGCAGTTTCTGCTCGACGAGCAGGATCCTGCCAAGCGCTCGCTGTTCTTCCGGGATGCCGAAGGCTGGCGCGAGGATTTCCGCGACCACTCCTACTTCCTGGCCAGCGCGCCTTCGGGCAGCTACTTCTTCAACAGCGACAAGAACTACAGCGAGCAGCCCCGTGAAGTGCTGCACGAGAACGTCGCCACCAACGCCTGGTTCTACAACACCATGCGGGACGACGCGCCGCTGTCCAACATCAACGTCGACACCAGCGCCGTGCTCCGGACCACCAAGGTCTGGTTCAACTTCGTGGTGCTCGACGGCAAGCGCCGCATCGGCGTGGCCGGCACGGGACTCGATCTTTCGGCTTTCCTGCAGGACTTCGTGTCGAACGAGGAACGCGGGGTGACGGCCATGATCGTCAATAGCGAGGGCAGCATCCAGGCCCACCCCGACAAGAACCTGATCGCGCTCAACTCGGGCAGCGGCGGCGGCGGCAGCGGTCACACGCTGTTTGGCCTGCTCGGAACCGATGCGCAACGCGAAGCGGTCCGGCAGGCCATGCGCGTCTCGCAGGAACAGCCCGGCGACGTGCAGCTGATTCCGGTGACCACGGCGGGCAAGCGCGAATTGCTGGCCCTGACCTACATGCCCGATCTGAAATGGTACGTGGTCAATCTGGTCGATCTGGGGACGGCCAAGGTGATCGACGGCAGCCTGCTGACGCCGCTGGTGGCGGCCCTGGGCGTGCTGCTGGCCTTGATGCTCGGCGGCTTTGCCTATGCGGTCGAACGTCTGGTGCTGCGCCCGATCGGCCAGCTCAAGCGTACGGCCCAGGCGATGGCCGCGGGCCGCTACGACGTGCAGCTGCCGCCTGCGCGTGGCGACGAGATCGGCGAGCTCAGCAATGCTTTTGGCGTGATGGCCGAGAAGGTGCGCAACCACACGGCCGAGCTCGAGGACCGCGTGCGCCAGCGGACGCAGGCCCTGGAGCTCGCCAATCGCGACATGGCGGCTGCGCACAAGAAGATCAGCGATTCCATCGACTATGCGAGTCTGATCCAGCGTGCGATCCTGCCGCGCCGCGAGCTCGTGAATGCCCTGGGCGAACGGCACGCCGTGCTCTGGCGGCCCCGCGACGTGGTGGGCGGCGACTTCTACATCTACCGTGCGGGCGAGGACTGCTGCCTGTTCGGCGTGGTCGATTGCGCGGGGCATGGCGTGCCCGGTGCGCTCATGACCATGCTGGCGCATGCGGCCATCGACCAGGCCATCGTGGATGTCGGCATGGCCGATCCGGCCGGCGTGCTGGCGCGCGCCGACCAGATCGTGCGCGCCATGCTGCAGGACGGCGTGGTCGACAACCAGGCGCTGGCCACCAACATGGATGTGGGCCTGGCCTTCGTCGATCTGGCCGGGCGCGAGGTGGTCTTTGCAGGCGCCAAGGTGGCGCTCTACTCCAGCGACGGCGAATCGGTCGAGCAACTGGCCGGCGCGCGCCGTGCCATCGGGGACAAGCGGTTGGGGCAGTACACCAATGCCAGCGTTCCGCTGCAAGCCGGCCGCACCTTCTACATGACCACCGACGGCTTCCTCGACCAGGCCGGCGGCGAGTTCGGCTACGGCTTCGGCAGCAGCCGGTTCTCGGACATGATTCGTAACCATGCGCAGTTGCCGCTGGTAGAACAAAGTCGGGTGTTCAGTGAGACACTTGCCGCATACCAGGGCGACCGGCCGCAGCGCGACGACATCACGATGCTGTGTTTCCGTTTCGATTGAGACGATGTTCCGTTCCCGGCTGACCCGCGTTTTTTCGACAGGCCCTGTTAGGAGTTGAGACTGCCATGGAGATGATCGATTTATTCACCATGCGTGAGAACTACAACCGGCAGCAGATCATGCTCTGCTTCAACGGTCCGATCTCGCGCAGCCTGATCGAGGAGATCGGCAACGCCTTGCGCAACTATCTCAGCGCGGAACAGGTCCAGCCCTCGGCCGCCATGGACGTCTTTGCGGTCTATATCGAGATGACGCAGAACATCCGGCATTACGCCCGCACCAAGAACTGGGCCGATCAGGACGCCGGCGCGACCGTGGTGGTCTCGCGCGACGGCGCCGGCCGCTACGTGGTGTCTGCCGGCAACCTCATCGAGCGGCCCGACGGGCAGGCCCTGCTGGAACGGGTCGAAGAGCTTTCCGGCTACGACAAGGCCCAGCTCAAGGCCGCCTACAAGGAGCAATTGCGCAAGCCTCGCGATGCCGATGCCGTCAGCGGTGCCGGCCTGGGCCTGATCGATATCGCCCGCAAGGCCAGCGAGCCCCTGCAGGCCTCGCTGCGCGAGCTGTCGGACGGTCGAGCCTTCATCAGCCTGCGCGCCGTGATGTAAGGCCTTGGCCACAGCCCCCTTGCCCTTCCATCCCAGATTCCTTATTTCAACATGAGCCAACACGATTTCACCATTGCAGGCAGCCAGTCCTCTCCCTCCATCTCCAGCGACTGGGCCCGCGGCGTGCTGTCGCTGGAGGGGGACTCCTACCCCGAGAACGCGCATGAACTCTTCAAGCAGGTCTTCGACTGGATCCGCCGTTACCTGGCCGATGCCGGCCAGCCCTTGCGACTCGAGCTTCGCCTGCTGTATCTCAACACCAGCAGCATCAAGGCCTTGATGGACATCCTCGACCTGCTCGAGGAAGCCCACCGGCAAGGCAAGCCGGTTTCCGTCAACTGGCACTACGACCACCGCAACGAGCGGGTGTTCGAACTCGCCGAGGAGTTTCGCGAGGACTGCACCTTCCCGTTCGAGATCATCAGCTCCTAGGTCAGGCGGGAAACATGACCATGTCCGAGCCCACGCCGACGTTCGACAAGGATATCCAGAAACTGCTGGCGGATCCGCAGTACCAGGGCCATCCGCTCCAGGCCGCGCTGTCGCAGCTTTGGGACCGCTATTACAGCCTGGCCCAGCGCATCGACCGCGTGACCCGTATTTCGGATGCCTACCAGAGCCTGGCGCTCGAGCGCGAGATGAATCTCGACGAGCAGCTCGAAAAGCAGTTGAGGCAGTTTCAGAAACTCGCCCGCATCTCCGACCGCTACCAGATGATGATGCGCGACCTCAACACCGCGCTGACACAGGCCTCCACGCACGATGTGCTCACCGGTCTGCCCAACCGCCGGCTGCTGGTCGACAAGGTCAAGGAAGAAACGGCGCGCAGTCACCGCACTCACCAGCCTTTCACGGTCGCCATGCTCGATCTCGACGACTTCAAGGCGGTCAACGACGCCTTCGGCCACGAGGCCGGGGACCTGATGCTGGTCCATGTCGCCAAGACCCTCAAGCAGCATCTGCGCGAATCCGACACCTGCGGCCGCTGGGGGGGCGAGGAGTTTCTGCTGCTGCTGCCCGAGACCGACTCGCAGGCCGCCCAGGTGGTCATCGAGCGCCTGCGCCTGGCCATCGGAGCGCTGCACGTGCCTTACGAGGAGGGGGTTCTGTCGCTGACCGTGAGCGCAGGCCTGGCCACGCTGGACGAGGGCGGTGACTATTCCTCGGCCGTCAACCGCGCCGATGCAGCCCTGATGCGCGCCAAGCGCGAGGGGCGCAACTGTTGGCGTATCGCGGAAAGCTGATCGCACGCATCGTCGCGGCGTGATCGCCTCGTCAGGTGCCGCTCAGGCCTGGCGCAAGGTGTCCTGGTTGCCGGCGGTCTGGCGGACATGGTCGAGATGGGCCTGCAGCGATCCCGCGGCCACCGGCCACATGGACTGCGGCACATCGGCATAGACGTGAGGCAGCAGCTCCTCGAGCGTGGCATTCGGCGAGGCTGCAAGGGCCTCGATGACCCGTGCCTCGCGTGAATGGCGATGCCGCTTGAGCTGAACCAGCGCCTGCACGGCCGGCCCCAGGGCATAGCCGTGGGCCGGCAGCAGCGTGCCGACGTTGTGCTGCTCGCACAGGGCCTGCAGGCGTTCGAGCGATGCCATGTAGTCGCCCATGTGGCCGTCGGGCGGCCGGATGACGGTGGTGCTGCCGTTGAGCACATGGTCGCCGGTGAACAGCAGGCCTTCTTCCTCGAACAGCAGGCACACATGGTTGGCCGCGTGCCCGGGCGTGTGCACGACACGCAAGGTGTGGCTGACGCCGAAGCCCAGCAGAGACAGCCGTTCGCCATCGAGCAGTTCCCGGTCCGGCACGAAACGGCTGGCGGGATCGGCATGGGGACCCGACGACAGGCCCAGCACCGGCGTGCTCAGCCGCGTGCGTTGCTGGCAGAGCGCCTGCAGCAGCCAGGCCGCCGGGGCATGGTCGGGATGGGAATGGGTACAGACGATGGCCCGGATATCGCCCTGCGTGGCCTGCAGCAGGCGTTCGATGTGGCTGGCTTCCGCAGGGCCCGGGTCGATCACGATGAAGCCGCTGGCGGGGGTGCCGACGATGTAGCTGTTGGTGCCCGGCCCGGTCATGGCGCCGGGGTTGGGGGCCGTCAGCCGCCGCAGGTTCTTGAGCAGGGCCACGGGCCGCTCGTGCTGCCAGGCCAGCTCGTGCACGATCTGGCCGTCGGGGCAGACCAGGGCCAGTTCGCCGTAGGGCGGCTCGTGTTCCATGAAACGGGCTTCCCGGTCCTGCATGAGGCCTGCTCGGGGGCAGCTCGTCCACTGGGGTGCCTCGTCGCGGCCCGAGGCACTGCCCAGGCCGCAGGCCCGGAGCACGGCGTCGACCGCGGTGTGGCTGCACAGCCACTGCAGCGTGCGGTAGGTGGGAAAGATGATGAGCATGTGCCCGGCGTCGTGGCGTGCCAGTGCGTCGCACGGCCGGACCCACACGGGTTCGAACTGCTCCTGCTCGTCGGCAACCGGTTGCTGGTCTTCGGGCATGCGCGCCACCAGGAACGGGACGTCGAAACGCCGGGGCAGATCGCGGTCGGTGATCCAGTGGGCCAGCACGAACAGCTGGTCGCAGGCCAGCACCAGCCCCTGTTCGCTGCAGGCGCGCACGAAGGCGCCGGCGTCGTTGTGGCTGTCGCGCCGCAGGGCCGATATTTCGGCGGGAGAGACCGGGCCGCCCTGGGCGTTGTAGGCGAGCAGTACACCGAGCTCCTCGAAACATTCCCGGATGGCGGTGATGGCCTGCGTCAGGCGCAGGTCGCTCTGGCCCGGCCGCTGGGTGGACATGGCGTGCGCGTCGGCGCTGTCGTCCGCGGCGTCCACGCCGCCGCCGGGGAAGACATAGGCCCCAGGGGCGAAGCTCGCTTGCGCGGAGCGGCGGGTCATGAGCACCTCGAGGCCCTGGGGCGTGTCGCGCAACAGGATGACCGTCGCTGCCGCCCTGAGGGCGGCGGGCACGCGCGGGGGATAAAGCAGATGAGCGGGCCGAACCATCGAGCCATTCTGCATGGGCGCTTCGACGGGCTGGCCTGTGGCAAACCCCATCGGTATATCTCCCCGGTGGCGCAGCCCTGCCGGCAGCAGGTAGAGCGGGGCAGGGGGATAATGGCGCCATGCGACTGAAATTCACCAAGATGCAGGGCGCCGGCAATGATTTTGTCGTGCTCGACGAAACCCAGGGCCCTCTCGGCGGCACCGGCCTCACGGCTGCGCAATACCGTTTTCTGGCGGACCGCCACTTCGGCGTCGGCGCCGACCAGATCCTGATCGTGGGCCCTTCGCCTGCGCCTGGCATCGACTTCAGCTACCGTATCGTCAATGCCGACGGCAGCGAAGTGCAGCAGTGCGGCAACGGTGCACGCTGTTTCGTGCGTTATGTGCACGACAACGGCCTGACCGACAAAGCCGCCGTGGTGGTGCAGACGCGCAGCGGGATCATCACCCTGCGCAGCCAGCACGACGGCCGAGTCACGGTCGACATGGGACCTCCCGTCTTCGAACCCGATCGTGTGCCCTTCGATGCCGCAGGGCTGCAGCCCGAGCCGGTGGGCGACTGGCAGAAGTGGCCCCTGCCGATCGAGGCGACGGACGGCGGCTCGCCGACGGTGGTGCCGGTCGCCGTGCTGTCCATGGGCAATCCCCATGCCGTGCGCCGGGTCGACGATGTCGACACCGCGCTGGTGGCCGAACTGGGCCCGTTGATCGAGCGCCACGCCCGTTTCCCCGAACGGGTGAATGTCGGTTTCCTGCAGATCGTGGATCGCAGCCATGTGCGCCTGCGCGTCTACGAGCGCGGTGCCGGCGAGACCCTGGCCTGCGGCACGGGGGCCTGCGCGGCGGTGGTCGCCGGCATCCGTGCCGGTCTGCTCGACCGGGAGGTGGACGTCCAGACCCGCGGCGGGCCGTTGAGCATTGCCTGGAGCGGGCAACTCGACGACGCCGTTTTCATGACCGGCCCCGCAGAGACGGTGTTCACGGGCGAGATCGACCTGCCGGCCCTGTGAGGCGGGCCGCCCCGCGATGGCTTATGCTAGGTGCCAGACCGTAGACCCACGCCTGGCACCCCCAGGCCCGACGCATGAATCCCATCACCGAAGACGACATCGCCCATTTCCTCTTCAATACGCCCGATTTCTTCGAGCGGCACGCGGAACTGCTGGCGGCGATCCAGTTGACGAGCCCGCACAGCCACCGGGCGGTCAGCCTCCAGGAACGGCAGGCCGAGATGCTGCGCGAGAAGATCAAGCAGCTCGAACTCAAGATGGCGGAGTTCATCCGCAACGGCAACGAAAACGGCCAGCTCGACCTCAAGCTCGAGCAATGGGCGCAGGTGCTGCTGGCCACCCGCAAGGCGGGTGACGTACCGGACCGGCTGGTCGGCGACCTCAAGAGCCGTTTCCAGGTGCCCGACGTGGCCCTGCGCCTGTGGGGCGTCGCCGATGCCAGTGCACCCTATGCCCAGGGCGTGAGCGACGGCGCCAAGAGCCAGGCCGCCGCGTTGACCCAGCCTTACTGCGGTCCCAACACCGGTTTCGAAGCCGTCGCATGGCTGGCCGATCCGGCCGCCGTCGCGTCGGTGGCCATCCTGCCCTTGCGGCGCGCGGTGGATACGGCTGCCGGTGCGGCGCCCGATCCGCAAGCCCCGGTCTTTGGCCTGCTGGTGCTGGCGTCGCCCGATCCGCAGCGTTTCGATGCCGAACTGGGCCGTGATTTCCTGACCCGCCTGTCGGCCCTGGCTGCGGCCAGCCTGGCCCGGGTCCTCGCCTGAATCGGCCACGGACGGCGACCATGGCGACACGCCCCGCTGCCAGGCCGCGCCGGGCCGCCGTGCCGCCGGCCGCTTCGCCTCCCGCGGCCACTGACGTTCCCGGCTGCCCCGACAACCTGGCATTGATCCAGGCCTATCTGGCCCATGTCCGGGTCGACAAGCGTCTGGCGGCGCGGACCGGTGAGCTGTACGCCCGCCACCTGCAGGAGCTGGCCGAGCACGCCGGTCCGCAGCCGGTGGCCGAAGTCGATGCCGCCCGGATCCGGGGATGGATGATCCGCATGCATGCGCAGGGGCGGCAGGGGCGCAGCCTGTCTCTGGCCCTGTCGTGCTGGCGCGGGTTCTATGCCTGGCTGGGCCAGGCCGGGCGCGTGCAGTCCAACCCGGTGCAGGGCCTGCGGGCGCCGAAGGCCAGGCAACCCCTGCCCAAGGCCCTGGGGGTGGACGAGGCGGCGGTCTACGCGGGTTTCCGCGGCCAGGGGCAGGCCGAGCCCTCGCACGCGCGCCAGGCGCCGCCGGCCGCCGGTTCGCCCGAATCCGGCGACGAGGCCGCCTGGCTGGCCTTGCGCGATACCGCCATGGTCGAACTGGCCTACAGCAGCGGTCTGCGGGTGAGCGAGCTCGTCGGGCTCGACATCCAAGCCACCGGGCAGGCGCAGGCCTGGGTCGATCTCGACGAAGCCGAGGTGCATGTGCTGGGCAAGGGCGGCAAGCGCCGCAGCGTGCCGGTGGGGCGGCAGGCCGTCGAGGCCCTGCGGGCCTGGCTCGCCGTCCGCGACAGCGTCCTGCCCGCCGGCGCCGGGCAGCCGCTGGCCTTGTTCGTGGGACGGCACGGCACGCGTCTCACCCGTCAGGCCATCTGGCAGCGGTTGCGCGAACGCTCGGGCCAGGCCGCGCTGGCCACGCCCGTGCACCCGCACATGCTGCGCCACAGCTTTGCCAGCCACCTGCTGCAGTCCAGCGGCGACCTGCGGGCGGTGCAGGAGCTGCTGGGCCATGCCCACATCGCGACCACCCAGGTCTACACCCGGCTCGATTTCCAGCACCTGGCCCAGGTCTACGACAACGCCCACCCGCGCGCCAGAAAATCCGGCAAGAAACCCACGTGACCGGCTGTTTTTCCCTCGGCAAGCGAGGGGCGATACCCAGCGCAGAGGCTTGTGTATTGTTGAGAATGGATACTCGATAGCGTGGGTATCCCATCGACCTGCCGTACCCGCTCTTGAAGTCGTCGGTAAACTCCCTGATCTTTGCCTCTTACATCTCGGCCACTCTCAGCCCCCGAAACACCATGAGCCTCATTCCCGCCACCATCCTGACCGGCTTCCTCGGTTCCGGCAAAACCACGCTGCTCAAGCGCGTGCTCTCCGAACAGCATGGCCAGAAAATCGCCGTGATCGAGAACGAGTTCGGCGAAGAAAACATCGACAACGACATCCTGGTCAGCGAATCCAAGGAACAGATCGTGCAGATGAGCAATGGCTGCATCTGCTGCACCATCCGCGAAGACCTGCGCGAGGCCCTGCAATTGCTGGCGGCCAAGAAACGCAAGGGTCTGCTCGACTTCGACCGCGTGGTCATCGAGACCACCGGCCTGGCCGACCCGGGGCCCGTGGCGCAGACGTTCTTCATGGACGAGGAAATCGCCGAGAGTTTCCTGCTGGACTCCATCCTCACGCTGGTCGATGCCAAGCATGCCGCTCAGCAGCTCAACGACCGCCAGGAAGCGCGCCGGCAAGTCGGTTTTGCCGACCAGATCTTCATCAGCAAAGCCGACCTGGTGAGCGGCGAGGAGCTGGATGCATTACAGCACCGTCTCAAACACATGAATCCGCGTGCGCCGCAGCAGGTCGTGCACTTCGGCGAAGTGCCGATCGCCAACGTGCTCGATCTGCGCGGCTTCAATCTCAATGCCAAGCTCGACATCGATCCCGATTTCCTGAAGGAAGACGAGCACGACCACGATCATCACGATCATGAGCACGGCGAGCATTGCAACCATCCGTCGCACCAGCACGATCACGATCACGATCACGATCACGATCACGGTCATGAACACGGACAGGGTCACCACCACCACCATGACGACGACGTCAAGAGTTTTGTGTTCCGGACCCGCAAGCCGCTCGATCCGGCCAAGCTCGAGGACTTCCTGGGCGCCATCGTCAACATCTACGGCCCGCGCATGCTGCGCTACAAGGGCGTGCTCGACATGAAGGGCACCAACCGCAAGGTGATCTTCCAGGGCGTGCACCAGCTCATGGGCAGCGACCTGGGTCCGGAATGGGCCGAGGGCGAGGAGCGCGTGAGCAAGATGGTGTTCATCGGGATCGACCTGCCCCGCGACATCCTGCTCCAGGGCCTGGCGCAGTGCGAAGCCTGAGTCCGTCCGATCGGCCCCGGTTGGCCCCGGGGCTGACGCCAAGCTGACGGCCAGGCCTGAATCTTCAAATTTTTAGCGTCCGGCTGACACAAAAAGTGCGGAAGGCGCAGCTGAACAGGGTATAACGCGTGCCATGAATTTGTGGACGTGGGCGACCGGCTCGCGTGCGTGGCGGCCTTCCGGCTGCAGCGCGCGGCAGCGATCCAGGTCCGCGGCCAGATGGAGGGACATCACCGTGACATCAGCGACAGCCTGCTTTGCAGCCGACAGCGCCCATGCGGCGGCTGCCGGCTTGCCGTGCGGTGTCGCGCCGTATGCACGGTTTGTTGCCGCTGCAAAACAAAAACTCCTACAATCGCCGCCCTGGCACCCGCCCGTCATCGCGGCCGGCCCGTCCAGGTGGCCCGCCGGGTGCCGGTCGCTCCTGTCCATACCCCCCACCCGCGCCTGCGGCACTTGCTGCAACGCGCATTTCGTCAACCCCGCCCGACAACGTGCCTGCCAGTCTCCTGGTTTCCGCGCTGCCGACGGGCGCTTTTGTCAGATACGACCTCGCCATGTCCGCTAACTCCACCGCCGGCGCGTTTGCCTTGGCCAAGAAAGACCCGAAGTTGGCCAATAACTGGAAAAAGAAGTCCGCCGAAGAACTGAGCGACGCCGAAGTTCTGGCGATGCCGGACGAGGAATACATGAACGACAAACAATTGGCGTTCTTCCGGCTCAAGCTGCTCGGACTGAAGCAGGACATCCACGACAGCGCGGGCCAGACCACCGAACACCTGCGCGAAGACACCGTGGTCGTGCCCGATCCGGCCGATCGTGCGACCATCGAGGAAGAGCACGCGCTCGAACTGCGCACCCGCGACCGCGAGCGCAAGCTGCTCAAGAAGATCGAACAGTCGATCGCCCGCCTGGATGCCGGCGACTACGGCTACTGCGATGAAACCGGTGAACCGATCGGCGTCGGCCGCCTGCTGGCGCGTCCGACGGCCACGCTGTCGCTCGAAGCGCAGGAACGCCGCGAACTCAAGCAGAAGATGTTCGGCGACTGAACCTTCGACGCCTGCCTGCAGACCGGAGCCCGGGTGCCCGGCGTGCCGGCTGGCCGAACCCGCAGTCCCGCAGCACGGGTCTGCACCCTGCCCGCCGCGTGCGGGCATTTTTATGGGTGCGCAGTCTGCGCGCCGAGACCCCCTTGCAGCCGGCCGCTTCATCCCCAATTGAGGTCGCTATGGAGCAATTTCACGGAACCACCATCATCAGCGTGCGCCGAGGCGATCAAGTCACGATCGGCGGCGATGGACAAGTCACGCTGGGGCATATCGTCGTCAAGGGCTCGGCACGCAAGGTGCGCAAGCTCTACAAGAATCAGGTGCTGGCGGGCTTTGCCGGCGCGACGGCCGATGCCTTCACCCTGTTCGAGCGCTTCGAGGACAAGCTCGAGAAGTACCAGGGCAACCTGGTCAAGTCGGCGGTCGAGCTGACCAAGGACTGGCGCACCGACCGCGTGCTGCGGCGTCTCGAGGCCATGCTGGCGGTGGCGGACCGGCGCACCTCGCTCATCATCACCGGCAACGGCGACGTGCTGGAACCCGAAAACGGCATCGTCGCCATCGGATCGGGCGGCGCCTATGCGCACTCGGCGGCCAAGGCGCTGCTCGACAACACCGATCTCGCCCCCGAGCAGATCGTGCGCAAGTCGCTGTCGATCGCCGGCGAGCTGTGCATCTACACCAACATGAACCACACCATCGAGACGCTTTGACCATGTCCTCCATGACCCCCCAGGAAATCGTCTCCGAGCTCGATCACCACATCGTCGGCCAGGCCGATGCCAAGCGGGCCGTGGCCATCGCGCTGCGCAACCGCTGGCGCCGGCAGCAGGTCGACGACAAGCTGCGCCACGAGATCACGCCCAAGAACATCCTCATGATCGGCCCCACCGGCGTGGGCAAGACCGAGATCGCCCGTCGCCTGGCCCGTCTGGCCGATGCGCCCTTCGTCAAGGTCGAGGCCACCAAGTTCACCGAGGTCGGTTATGTCGGCAAGGACGTGGATGCCATCATCCGCGACCTGGTCGAGGTCGCCATCAAGCAGACCCGCGAGTCGGCCACGCGTGTGGTGCGAACCCGTGCCGAGGATGCGGCCGAAGAACGCATCCTCGACGTGCTGATCCCCATGCCCCGTGAACCGGGCGTGCAGGCGCAGGACAGCACCGCACGCCAGACCTTCCGCAAGAAGCTGCGCGAAGGCCAGCTCGACGACAAGGAAATCGAGATCGACATCGCCGAGCAGCCGCGTGCGCTGGAGATCATGGGGCCGGCCGGCATGGAAGAGATGACCGAGCAGTTGCGCGGTCTCTTTGCAGGTGCCGGTGCGCAGCAGCGCAAGACCAAGAAGCTCAAGATCGCCGAGGCTCGCCGTCTGCTGATCGAAGAGGAAGCCGGCAAGCTGGTCAACGACGAGGACATCAAGCTCAAGGCCCTGGCCAATGCCGAACAGAACGGCATCGTCTTCATCGACGAGATCGACAAGGTCGCCACGCGCGCTTCGGCAGGGGGCGGTACCGACATCTCCCGGCAGGGCGTGCAGCGCGACCTGCTGCCGTTGGTCGAGGGCACCAGCGTCAATACCAAGTACGGCATGGTCAAGACCGACCATATCCTGTTCATCGCCTCGGGCGCATTCCATCTCAGCCGCCCGAGCGACCTGATTCCGGAGCTGCAGGGACGCTTCCCCATCCGGGTCGAGCTGCAATCGCTGTCGGTTGCGGATTTCGAAGCCATCCTGACGCAGACCCACGCCTCGCTGGTCAAGCAGTACCAGGCGCTGCTGGCGACCGAGAACGTCACCCTGGATTTCCGGCCCGACGGCATCATCCGGCTGGCCACAATCGCCCACCACGTCAACGAACGCACCGAGAACATCGGTGCCCGGCGGCTGGCGACGGTGCTCGAGCGCCTGCTCGAAGAGGTCAGTTTCGGCGCTTCGCGGCTGGAAAACCAGACGGTGGTGATCGACGCCGATTATGTGAATGCGCGACTTCAGGATGTCAGCCAGGACGAGGACCTCTCGCGCTATATTCTTTGAAGGTTCCCTCCGCCGACCTTTCCGCAAAAGCTCCCGCTCCGGGGGCTTTTGTGTTTTGTGGGCCGGCGACGCGCGCCCTGTCCCGGTCCGTGTAGGACGAGGCGCCGCCCCTGCGGTCGGCCAGTTTCAAGCGACACATTCACTGGCTACGCTAAGTCCTTAATTTATATAGAAAAAATCAATGTGAGTTATTGTGACGATCGATTCCTAAGTCATTGATTTCATTGAAAAAATCTGACTTGCCAGGTTGTCTTGTGAAGTTTTCCTGTTAAAGTGGGAAAAAGTGGAATTTAGTGGTGTGAAGTGTTGTCCCGACCCACTTTCCGACGGACCAAGGCAAACGGCGCAACATGTTTCAGGGTGCTTCTTCATTGACTCTCGATGCGAAAGGTCGGCTCTCCGTGCCGACTCGGCATCGTGACGTCCTGAGCGCCACTGCCTCGGGTCAACTCACCATCACCAAGCATCCTCACAACTGCCTCATGATCTTCGCGCGTCCCGAATGGGAAAAGTTTCGCGAACGCATCAATGCCTTGCCTGCGCAAGCGCACTGGTGGAAACGCATTTTCCTGGGCAATGCCGCCGACGTCGAAATGGACGGCACCGGCCGCATCCTCATTTCGCCCGAGTTGCGTGCCGCCGCAGGCATCACCAAGTCCGCCATGCTGTTGGGCATGGGTGATTACTTCGAACTGTGGGATTCGGCCCGCTATGCGGAGGAAGAAGCGAAAGCCATGCAGGCCCAGATGCCTGATGTCTTCAAGGACTTTTCTTTCTAGCCCCCGGAGCAAGCATGGTTCTGACTCATACCACCGTCTTGCTGAACGAGGCGGTGCTGGCACTGCTCAATCAGGAAGAAGCCGCGCAAGACAGCGGCTCGCGTCGTTTTGTGGACGCCACCTTTGGCCGCGGCGGTCACACCCGCCTGCTGCTGTCGCAACTGGCGCCGGCCGACCGGCTCACCGTGTTCGACAAGGACCCGGACGCCATCGCCGTGGCCCGCCAGATGGCGGATGCGCGTATCGACATCCGTCACGAAGGCTTTGCCCATCTGGGCGAACTGGCCGAGGCCAGCGTGGATGGCGTGCTGATGGACCTGGGGGTGAGTTCGCCCCAGATCGACAACCCGTCGCGGGGATTCAGTTTCCGTTTCGACGGTCCGCTCGACATGCGGATGGACACCACGCGCGGCGAGAGCGTCGCGGAGTGGCTGGCGTATGCGGAGTCTGCACAGATAGCGGAGGTGATACGTGACTATGGCGAAGAACGGTTTGCTGTTCCGATTGCAAAGGCGATTGTTGCTCGCCGACAGGAGCGGGGCGCGCTGTCCACCACCGCCGAGCTGGCCCAGCTCGTGGCTGGTGCGGTCAAGACCCGCGAGGCAGGGCAGAATCCCGCCACACGGACCTTTCAAGCTCTTCGGATTTTCATCAATGCCGAGCTTGAAGAACTGCAGCAGGCGCTGAAGGCGGCGCTCAAGGTGCTCAAGCCGGGCGGGCGGCTGGTCGTGATCAGCTTCCATTCGCTCGAAGACCGCATCGTCAAGAATTTCATCACCCAGCATTCGCGCGAGGTGTACGACCGCCGTGCACCCTTTGCCGCGCCCAAGCCCATGGCGTTGCAGGCCGTCGCCCGCATCAAGCCCAGTGCGGCCGAGGTCGAAGGCAATCCGCGCTCGCGCAGTGCCATCATGCGCGTCGCGCGCCGCACCGAGCTGCCCTGGGCCGAGGTGCCGGAGGTGCGTGCATGACCCGTGTGAACCTGCTGCTGCTGCTGACCGTGGTGCTGAGCGCCCTGGGGGTGGTGCATGCGCAGCATGATTCGCGCAATGTGTTCGTGGCACTCGACCGGGCGACCAACGAGTCGCGCAAGCTCGAGATCGAGTTCGAGCGACTGCAGGTCGAGAAGCGGGCCCAGGCGACCCATCTTCGGGTGGAGCAACTGGCCAAGGAAAAGTTGCAGATGCGCACGCCGACGCCGGCCATCACCGACTATGTCGGCGTGAAGGTGCCGCAGTACGTGCCGCCCGAACCCAAGCCGGCTGCCGCCGCGGGGAGGGCGCGATGAGGCGCAGCGTCCGTTATTCGTCCAGTCCGCTGCTGGCCAGCAAGACGCCGGTCTGGCGCAGCAAGTTCATCGTGGCCTGCCTGGCCCTGTGCTTCGTCGGCCTGGGCGCGCGTGCGGCATGGGTGCAGGTCGTCGACCGCGATTTCTACCAGCGGCAGGGCGAGGTGCGCTTTGCCCGCACGCTCGAGCTGCCCGCCAACCGCGGCCGCATCCTCGACCGCAACGGGCTGATCCTGGCCTCCAGCATTCCCGCCGAGAGCATCTGGGCCATACCCGAAGACGTGGACCGCGACCCGGGCAAGCTCGCGCAACTGGCCAAGCTGCTCAACATGCCGCTGGCCGAACTCAACAAAAAACTCGCCAACGAGGACAAGACCTTCGTCTGGATCAAGCGCCAGGTGGATGTGCCCGTGGCGCGCCAGATCGCCGAGCTCAAGATCAAGGGCATCTACCAGCGCGAGGAATACAAGCGCCAGTACCCCGAGGGCGAGGCCGCCGCGCACGTGGTGGGTTTCACCAACGTCGAAGACCGGGGCCAGGAAGGCATCGAGCTGTCCTTCAACAAGGAGCTGGGCGGGCGCGCCGGTTCGCGCCGGGTGATCAAGGACCGCATGGGCCGGGTGATCGACGATTACGGCGATCAGGTGCCGCCGGTCGACGGCAAGGACATCCAGCTCTCCATCGACAGCAAGGTGCAGTTCTTCGCTTACCAGAAGCTGCGCGATGCCATTGCCTACAACGGTGCCAAGGCGGGCAGCGTGGTGGTGCTCGACACGGTGACCGGCGAACTGCTGGCGCTGGCGAACTACCCCAGCTACGACCCCAATCACCGCGAGAACCTGACCGGCGAGCAGTTGCGCAACCGGGCCGTGACCGATACCTTCGAGCCCGGCTCGACCATGAAGCCGGTGACGGTGGCGACCGCGCTCGAACTGGGCCGCGTGACGCCGCAGACCATCATCGACACCACGCCGGGCCGCTACACGGTCACGGGCTCGACCATCACCGATACCCACAACTACGGGGTGCTGACGGTCGAAGGCGTGATCCAGAAATCCAGCAACGTGGGGGCCACCAAGGTCTCGCAGCGCCTGAGTTCGCAGGAGATGTGGAACACCTTCACGGCGCTGGGCCTGGGGCAGAAGCCGCAGATCGAGTTCCCCGGTGCGGTCACCGGGCGCGTGCGCCCCTGGAAGAACTGGCGGCCGATCGAACAGGCCACGATGTCGTACGGCTACGGGCTGTCGGCGTCGCTGCTGCAGATCGCGCGTTCGTACACGGCGTTTGCCCACGACGGCAGCGTGATCCCCGCGACCATACTCAAGAGCCCGGAATCGGCTGCCGGCACCCGGGTGTTTTCGGCGGCGAACGCAGCCGAAGTTCGCCACATGCTTTGGCTGGCCGCGGGCCCCGGCGGTACCGGTCAACTGGCCCAGACCGTGGGCTACTCGATCGGCGGCAAGTCGGGCACCGCGCGCAAGCAGGCCGGCAAGGGATACGAACGAGGCAAGTACCGCGCCTGGTTCGCCGGCATGGCGCCGATCGAGCGTCCGCGCATCATCGTGGCCGTGATGGTGGACGAACCGACCCGTTCCATCTACGGCGGGACGGTGGCCGGTCCGATCTTCAGCGAAGTCGTTCAGCAGACCCTGCGCCTGATGGGTGTGCCGCCCGACATGGCCGTGAAACCCCAGATCTCGGCGCAGGAAATCGTCGAGCCCGTGAGCGAGGAGCACCAGCCATGAGTCTGACCGTGCTTCATACACCCGGCCAGGTCGTGCAGTGGCTCCGCCAGCGCGGTGCCGGCAGCCTGACCGTCGACAGCCGTCAGGCGTCGCCGGGTTCGGCTTTCATTGCCTGGCCTGGCGCCGCGGTCGATGGCCGCCGTTTTGTGCCGGATGCCCTGGCCCAGGGTGCGGTCGCCTGTCTGGTCGAGGCTCAGGGAGCCGAGGCCTGGCTGCCGGCCTGGCAGTCCGCGGGCGCCTTGCCTTCGGTCGCCGTCTACGAGGGGCTCAAGGCGGCGACGGGCTTCATCGCATCGGCCTGGCTCGACGAGCCCAGCCAGGCGCTGGATGTGCTGGCCGTGACCGGCACCAACGGCAAGACCAGCACGGCCTGGTGGCTGGCACAGGCGCTGTCGTCGTTGCCGGCGCAGGCCCCCGCGACGGTCGACCGGGCCTGTGGATTCGTCGGCACGCTGGGTATCGGCCAGCCGCCGAATGTGCGTTACACCGGTCTGACCACCCCCGATCCTGTCAGCCTGCACCAGGCTTTCGAGGATTTTCGCGCGCAGGGCCTGCGGGCCTGCGCGATCGAGGCTTCTTCCATCGGGCTGGCCGAGCGCCGGCTCGACGGTGTGCGCATCAAGATGGCGCTCTACACCAATTTTTCGCAAGACCACCTGGACTACCACGGCAACATGGCGGCCTACTGGGAGGCCAAGGCCGAGTTGTTTGCCTGGCCCGGTCTCGACAGTGCGGTGATCAACATCGACGACGCGCACGGCGCGGCGCTGGCCGGCCAACTGGCGGGACGCGAGGACCTGGCCCTCTGGACCTATGGCCGGGACGCGCGGGCGCGCCTGCATGCCCAGGATGTGGCATATGTCCACGACGGGCTGGCGTTTTCCGTCACCGAGCAGGCTGCCGCGGGCGACCGCACGGTGCAGGTGAACACGCGTCTGGTGGGTGAGCACAATGTCGGCAATCTGCTGGCGGTGATCGGTGGCCTGCGGGCGCTGGGTGTGACGCTGGACGACGCGGCACAAGCCTGCGCCGGCCTGACGCCCGTGCCGGGCCGCATGGCCTGCCTGGGCGGGCCGGGCCAGCCCCAGGTCGTGGTCGATTTTGCCCACACGCCCGATGCGATCGAGAAAGTGCTGCAGGCGCTGCGGCCCATGGCCGAGCACCGCCATGGCGATGTGCACATCGTGGTGGGCTGCGGCGGCGACCGCGATCCCATCAAGCGGCCGCTCATGGCCGGAACCGCCGAACGCCTGGCCGACCGCGTGACCATCACCAGCGACAACCCGCGCAGCGAACAGCCCATGGCCATCGTCAACCAGATGCTGGCGGGACTGAAGAACCCCTCGGCGGTGCAGGTGCAGCCCGATCGCGCGCGTGCCATCGCCGACGCCGTGGCCCAGGCCAGTGCCGCCGACGTGGTGCTGCTGGCAGGCAAAGGGCATGAGACCTACCAGGAGATCGCAGGCGTTCGGCATGCGTTTTCCGATCTCGAACACGGCCGGCTGGCGCTGGCTGCGTGGTCTTCGCGTGCTGCAGGAGGCCCGGCATGACCCAAGGACTGGCATTGACGCTCGACCAGGTCGCGGCATGGCTGCAAGCGGCCGGCGAGCCCGCCCGTGTGGTGGGCGACGGGGCGACCCGCATCGAGCGCATCCACACCGATACGCGCACTCTGGCGGCCGGGGATCTGTTCCTGGCCTTGCGGGGCGAGCGGTTCGATGCCCATGATTTCCTGCCGAAGGCCGCGTTGCATGGCGCCTGCGCAGTGCTGGGCGAACGGGGTGTCGCGGACAGTGGCCTGCCCGGCATCGAAGTCGGTTCCAGCCGCCGGGCGCTCGGTTTCATCGCCGCGGCCTGGCGGGCGCAGTTCGACCTGCCGCTGATTGCCGTTACCGGCAGCAACGGCAAGACCACGGTGACGCAGATGCTGGCCTCGGTGCTGCAGGCTTGGCATGGCGCGGACGCGCTGGCCACCCGCGGCAACTTCAACAACGACATCGGCCTGCCGCTCACGCTGCTGGGCCTGCGTGCGCATCACCGCTCGGCGGTGGTGGAGCTGGGCATGAACCATCCCGGCGAAATCGGCTGGCTGGCTCCCCTGGCTGCACCGACCGTGGCGCTGGTCAACAATGCGCAGCGCGAACACCAGGAATTCATGGCCACGGTCGAGGCCGTGGCGCGGGAGAACGGTGCGGTGTTTGCCTCGCTGGCCGCCGGCGGCACCGCGGTGTTTCCGGTCGACGAGGGTTTTGCGCCGCTGTGGCGCGAGCTCGCCGGCGAGTCCCCTGTGATCACCTTCGGCCTGGTGCCCGAAGCCGGCGTGACCGGCCAGGCCCGCTGGCAGGACGACCACTGGCTCGTCGAAGCCGGGGTCCGTACCGGCGATGAAACGCAGGTGCTGTCCTTTGCGCTGCATCTGGCCGGCCGCCACAACGTGCGCAACGCGCTGGCGGTGGTGGCCTGCGCGCTGGCCGCCGGCGTGCCGGCTGCCGGGGTGGTCGCGGGCATCGAGGCTTTCCGGCCGGTGCAGGGCCGTTCGCATGCCCGCCTGCTCGACTGGGCGGGCCGCCGCGTGGTGCTGATCGACGACAGCTACAACGCCAATCCCGATTCCGTGCGTGCGGCCATCGACGTGCTGGCCGACCTGCCCGGCCCGCGTGTGCTGGTGCTGGGCGACATGGGCGAGGTCGGCGACGAAGGTCCGGCCTTCCATGCCGAGATCGGCCGTTACGCCGCCGAGCGCGGCATCGACCACCTCTGGACGCTGGGGGATCTCGGTGTCCATGCCTGTCAGACGGCTGCCGGCCAGGCGACCGTGCACGCCTGGCATGCACCGACCATCGAAGCCCTGCAGGCCGCCGTGCTCGAGGCCATGCCGGGTGTCTCGGCGGTGCTGGTCAAGGGCTCCCGTTTCATGGGCATGGAGCGTGTGGTGCAGGCCGTCCTGGCTGCGCAGCCCGCTGCAGTCGCCCTGGTTTCCGCTGAAGTTCGCGCAGCAGAGATTTCCCCACAAGAACAACAAAGAAAGATTTGAACCCATGCTGCTGAGCCTGTTCAACTGGTTGGCTTCCCTCGGTCCCGAATGGAGTTTCCTGAGGGCGTTCCAATACCTGACCTTGCGTGCCGTGATGGCGGCCATCACGGCCCTTCTCATCGGCCTGGTGGCCGGACCGGCGGTGATCCGCCGCCTGACGGCGCTCAAGATCGGCCAGCCCATCCGCGCCTACGGCATGCAGACCCATCTGGCCAAGAGCGGCACGCCCACCATGGGGGGGGTCCTGATCCTGCTGTCGATCGCCATCTCCACCTTGCTGTGGTTCGACTGGACCAACCGGTTTGTCTGGATCGTGATGCTGGTCACCCTGGGTTTCGGGGCCATCGGCTGGGTCGACGACTGGCGCAAGGTCGTCAAGAAAGACCCGGAGGGCATGCGTTCCCGGGAAAAATACCTGTGGCAGTCGCTGATCGGCCTGATGGCGGCGGTGGCCTTGCTGTTCTCCATTTCGGAGGTCTCGAATGTGCGTGTGCTCGAGCTGTTCGGCAATTGGGTGCTGTCGGGCTTCACGGCCGACTTCCCGCCGCATGCCGACCTGCTGGTCCCGTTCTTCAAGGAAGTCAGCTATCCCCTGGGCGCCCTGGGCTTCATCATCCTGACCTACCTGGTGATCGTGGGGGCCAGCAATGCCGTCAACCTCACCGACGGACTCGACGGCCTGGCCATCATGCCGGTGGTGCTGGTGGGCAGCACGCTGGGCGTTTTTGCCTACGTGACGGGCAACGCGGTGTACGCCCGTTACCTGATCTTCCCCTTCATTCCCGGCTCGGGCGAACTGCTGGTGTTCTGCGCGGCGCTGGCCGGCGCGGGCCTGGCTTTCCTCTGGTACAACACCCACCCCGCCCAGGTCTTCATGGGCGACGTCGGTGCGCTGGCCCTGGGTGCGGCCCTGGGCACCGTGGCCGTCATCGTGCGCCAGGAAATCGTGCTGGCCATCATGGGCGGCATCTTTGTGGTCGAAGCGCTGTCGGTGATGCTGCAGGTCAGCTGGTTCAAGTACACCAAGCGCCGTTACGGCGAAGGGCGGCGTCTGTTCAAGATGGCACCGCTGCACCACCATTTCGAAAAGAAAGGGTGGAACGAGACGCAGGTGGTTGTCCGTTTCTGGATCATCACCATGCTGCTGTGCCTGCTGGCCCTCTCGACCCTGAAGCTGAGGTGATCACACAGCCATGAACACCCTGCACGACGTTCCCGTTCTCATACTCGGCCTCGGAATCTCCGGGTTGTCGATGGCGCGCTGGTGCGCGCGCTGCGGCGCGCGGGTCACGGTGGCCGACACCCGCGAAGCACCGCCGCAGCTCGACGCGCTGCGCCAGGCGGTACCCGATGCCGTGTTCGTGGGCGGGCCGTTCACGGCCGCGCTGGTCGAGGGCAGTCCGATCCGTGCCGTGTTCCGCAGCCCCGGGCTTTCGCCGCACGACATCGCGCCCGTCCTGCAGGCCGCGCAGGCCATGGGCCTGTGGACCGGCGGCGAGCTCACGCTGTTTGCCCAGGCCCTGGTCGATCTCGGGGCCGATCGGGGTTATGCGCCCAAGGTGATCGGCATCACCGGGACCAACGGCAAGACCACCGTGACCTCGCTGACCGGGCAGATCGTCGCCCGCGCCGGCAAGCGTGTGGCGGTCGCAGGCAACATCGGCCCTGCGCTGCTCGACACGCTGTCGACGGCGCTCGAGGCCCAGCGGGAGGCCGACGAGCAGGCCGCCCAGCAGGCGTCCGAGTCCACGGCGGACAGCCCGGCTGCCGCCGAATCCGAAACGCTGCTTCTGGTGCGCGAGGCGCTGGACCGGGCCGCCGTGCTCGACAGCGAAGTGGCCAAGTCCGGCGAGCCGGATGCCGACGAAGGCGACGCCGTGCCGGACGATGCGCCGCGCCCGATCGCACTCGTGCCGCCTGAGCCGCCTCCGCCCGATCTGAAGGGCATGCCGCAGGTGTGGGTGCTCGAACTCTCGAGCTTCCAGCTCGACGGCGTCGGCAACTTCGAACCGACGGCGGCCACGGTGCTCAACATCAGCCAGGACCATCTGGACTGGCATGGCGGCATGGACGCCTATGTCGCGGCCAAGTCGCGGGTCTTCGGTGCTCACGGCCTGATGGTGCTCAATCGCGACGACCCGGCGGTGATGGCCTTGCTGCCCGAGCCGGTCAAGGTCAAGCTGCAGCGTCCGGTGGTGCGTACCCATGTCACCTTCGGGGCCGACATGCCGCGCCGTCCCGGCGATTTCGGCATCGAATCCGTCAACGGCATGACTTGGCTGGTCCGTGCCCAGGACGCCGATGAAACCCGCAAGAAGCGGCGCGGCGGCGACGATCAAGAGGAATTGTTCATCCAGCGTCTGATGCCGGCCGACGCCTTGCGCATCCGGGGCCGTCACAACGCGGTCAACGCCTTGGCGGCGCTGGCGCTGGCCATGTCGGCCGACTGCGCGCTGGGTCCGATGCTGTACGGCCTGCGCGAGTACACCGGCGAACCGCATCGCGTGGAGTCGGTGGCGTTGGTCGAGCAGGTCGAGTACTTCGACGACAGCAAGGGCACCAACGTGGGCGCGACCGTGGCTGCACTGAGCGGCCTGGGCGCCGAGCGGCGTCTGGTCGTCATTCTGGGCGGCGTCGGCAAGGGGCAGGATTTTTCGCCGCTGGCCGATCCCGTCGAGCGCCACGCCCGGGCGGTGATTCTCATCGGCCGCGATGCACCGCTGATCGAGGCTGCATTGGCCGGCACCGGTGTGCCGCTGCTGCATGCAGCCAGCATGGCCGATGCCGTGCGCCTGGCCGCCGGCCGTGCGAATGCCGGCGATGCCGTGCTCATGTCGCCCGCCTGCGCCAGCTTCGACATGTTCGACAACTACGGCCATCGCGCCCAGGTCTTCGTCGAGGCCGTGCAGGCCCTCGCCGACGACGGCCTGGCAGAAGCGACGTCCGGATCGGTTCAGGAGGCGTCCGCATGAGCGCTCGTACGCCTGACGAATTCGGCGGTCGCGGCCGCCGTGCCGGCCTGTGGGGCTGGCTGGGCCGTGGGGCACAGGCGACGGCCGACGCGCTGCCCGTGCGCATCGACTCGCACGCCTATGCGCGCAGCAGTACCGCACCTGCAAGGTTGCTGGGTTTCGACCAGGCCTTGCTCTGGGTGACGGCCGCCATTCTGGCCTGGGGACTGGTCATGGTGTACTCGGCCTCGATCGCCTTGCCGGACAACCCGCGTTTCGCCAACTACAGCAACACGTATTTCTTCACGCGTCACCTGACGTCGATCAGCATCGGCCTGCTGGTCGGCTGCCTGGCCTTCCAGATCCGCATGGAAACCTGGGAACGGTGGGCGCCGTGGCTGTTCGTGGCCACCCTGTTGCTGCTGATCCTGGTCCTGATCCCCGGCATCGGCCTCAATGTCAACGGCGCGCGGCGCTGGATCTCGCTCAAGGTCATGAATTTCCAGCCCTCCGAGCTGGGCAAGCTCGCGGTGGTGCTCTACGCGGCCAACTACATGGTGCGCAAGATGGACGTGAAGGAAAACTTCATCCGCGCCGTGGCACCCATGGGCGTCGCCATCGTGGTCGTGGGTCTGCTGCTGCTGGCCGAGCCGGACATGGGCGCGTTCCTGGTGATCGCGGTCATCGCCATGGGCATCCTGTTCCTGGGCGGCGTGAACGCACGCATGTTCTTCCTGATCGCACTGCTGTGCGTCGGGGCCTTCGCGCTCATGGTGTTCTCGAGCGACTGGCGGCGCGACCGCATCTTCGCTTATCTCAACCCCTGGGACGAACGGCATGTGCTGGGCCGCGGTTACCAGCTCTCGCATTCGCTCATCGCCTTCGGCCGCGGCGAATGGTTCGGCCAGGGCCTGGGCAACAGCGTCGAGAAGCTGAGCTGGCTGCCCGAGGCACACACCGACTTCCTGATGGCCGTGCTGGGCGAGGAGTTCGGCCTGGTCGGCGTGATCGTGCTGATCGGCCTGTTCCTCTGGCTGACCCGCCGCATCATGAGCATCGGCCGTCAGGCCATCGCACTCGATCGTGTGTTCTCGGGCCTGGTGGCCCAGGGCATCGGTGTCTGGATGGGCTTCCAGGCGTTCATCAACATGGGCGTCAACCTGGGCGCATTGCCCACCAAGGGCCTGACGCTGCCGCTCATGAGTTACGGCGGCTCGGCCATCCTGATGAATCTGGTGGCACTGGCCATCGTGCTGCGCGTGGATTACGAAAACCGCGCGCTCATGATGCAGGGCAAGGGAGGGCGGACGCGATGAGCCCATCCAGCACATCCGCACCGGCGCGTCAGCGCGTGGCCCTGGTCATGGCCGGTGGCACCGGCGGCCACATCTTCCCGGCCATGGCCGTGGCCGAGGAACTGCGTGCACGCGGTTGGCGCGTGCATTGGCTGGGTGCCAAGGGCACGGCTGCCAAGCCGAGCATGGAAAGCCGGCTGGTGCCGCCCAAGGGTTTTGCGTTCGAGACCATCGATTTCGGCGGCGTGCGCGGCAAGGGCCTGCAGACGCTGAT
Organism: Comamonas sp. BIGb0124; assembly: GCF_003752175.1. GTDB lineage: Bacteria > Pseudomonadota > Gammaproteobacteria > Burkholderiales > Burkholderiaceae_C > Comamonas_F. The sequence goes on from NZ_RJVF01000009.1 coordinate 298,395, forward strand.
CCTGCTGCCGCTGCGGCTGCTCAAGGCCTTCGGGCAGAGCCTCGCGGTGGTGCGCCGTGTCCAGCCCGATGTGGTGCTGGGTTTCGGCGGCTACGTGACGTTTCCCGGCGGCCTGATGGGCGTTCTCATGGGCAAGCCGCTGGTGCTGCACGAACAGAACTCGGTGGCCGGCATGGCCAACAAGGTGCTGGCCCGGCTGGCCGACCGTGTCTACAGCGCCTTCCCGAATGCCTTGCCGCAAGCCGCCTGGATCGGCAACCCGCTGCGCACGCCTTTCCTCGACAAGGCCGAGCCGGCCGAACGTTTTGCGGGCCGCACCGGGCCGCTGCGTCTGCTGGTCGTCGGCGGCAGCCTGGGCGCACGGGCGCTCAACGAGGTGCTGCCCAAGGCGCTGGCGCTGCTGCCCCCGGCGCAGCGTCCGGTGGTCACGCACCAGAGCGGCGCGGCGCAGATCGACGAATTGCGCGCCAACTACGCCGCTGCCGGCATCGAGGCCACGCTCGTGCCGTTCATCGACGACACCGCCGAAGCCTATGCCCAGGCCGATGTGCTGGTGGCGCGTGCCGGCGCCAGCACCGTGACGGAACTGGCTGCCGTGGGCGCCGCCGCCGTCTTTGTCCCCTTCCCGTCGGCGGTCGATGACCACCAGACCAGCAATGCCCGTTTCCTGGTGGATGCCGGGGCAGGCTGGCTGGTGCAGCAGCGCGACCTCACCGCCGCGAAGCTGGCCGACATGATTCAGAAAATGGAACGCCCGGCACTCGCCGAGATGGCCAGCCGGGCCAAGAGCATGCAAAAGACAGAAGCCGTGACCATCATGGCGCAAGCCTGCGAGGAGCTGGCCCAGCCATGAAACACGCCATCAAACACATTCATTTCGTGGGCATCGGCGGGGTCGGCATGTCCGGCATCGCCGAAGTGCTGCACAACCTGGGCTACAGCATCAGCGGCTCGGACCTGTCCGACGGCCCGACGCTGCGCCGCCTGGCCGAGCTCGGCATACAGACCTATGTGGGCCATGCGGCCGAAAACATGGCCGGTGCCGACGCCGTGGTCATCTCCAGCGCCGTCGGCAACGACAACCCGGAGGTGAGCACCGCTCGGGCCAAGCTGATTCCGGTCGTGCCGCGCGCCGTCATGCTCGCCGAGCTGATGCGGCTGCGTCGCGGCATCGCCATTGCCGGCACCCACGGCAAGACGACCACCACCAGCCTGGTCGCCAGCGTGCTGCACGCCGGCGGCCTCGACCCCACCTTCGTGATCGGCGGCAAGCTCAACAGCGCCGGCGCCAATGCCAAGCTCGGCACGGGCGACTACCTGGTGGCCGAGGCCGACGAGTCGGATGCGTCCTTCCTCAATCTGCTGCCCGTGATGGCCGTCGTGACCAACATCGACGCCGACCACATGGACACCTACGGGCACGACTTCGGCCGGCTCAAGAGCGCCTTCGTCGACTTCCTGCAGCGCCTGCCGTTCTACGGCGCGGCCGTGCTGTGCACCGACGATCCGGCCATCCGCGAAATCGTGCCGCTGGTCTCTCGCCCCATCACCTCGTACGGTTTCGACGAGTCGGCACAGGTCCGGGCGATCGACGTCCGTGCCGTGGGCGGCGAGATGCACTTCACCGTGCAGCGCCGCAACGGCGTGACGCTGCCCGATCTGCCCGTCGTGCTCAACCTGGCGGGCCGGCACAACGTGCTCAACGCCCTCGCGGCCATTGCCGTGGCCACCGAGCTCGATGTGAGCGACGAGGCCGTGCAGCAGGCCCTGGCCCAGTTCAAGGGGGTGGGCCGCCGCTTCCAGCGCTACGGCGATCTGCCGGTGCCGGGCGGCGAGATCACGCTGATCGACGACTACGGCCACCACCCGGTGGAGATGGCCGCCACGCTGGCCGCCGCGCGCGGCGCCTTTCCCGGCCGCCGTCTCGTGCTGGCTTTCCAGCCGCATCGCTACACACGCACCCGCGATTGTTTCGAAGACTTCGTCAAGGTCATCGGGCAGGGCGCCGACAGCGTGCTGCTGGCCGAGGTCTATGCCGCCGGCGAGGCCCCGATCGTGGCCGCCGACGGCCGCGCACTGGCGCGCGCGCTGCGGGTGGCCGGCAAGGTCGAACCGGTGTTCGTGGACCAGATTGCCCAGATGCCGCAAGCCATCATCGACAACGCCCAGCCCGGCGACGTGGTGCTGTGCATGGGCGCAGGTTCCATCGGCGGCGTGCCCGCCAGAGTCGTCGAGCAATTTGCCCAGGGGGAGAAGGCCGCATGAGCGCCGTGACCATCAACGATATGCCCGGTGATTTCGGCAAGGTAGCCGTGCTCATGGGCGGTGCTTCGGCCGAACGCGAGGTTTCGCTCATGTCTGGAACCGGGGTGCTTGCCGCGCTGCAGGCCAAGGGCGTGGACGCCCATGCCTTCGATCCGGCCGAACGCGACCTCGGCGACCTCAAGGCCGAGGGTTATGCGCGCTGCTTCATCGCGCTGCACGGCCGCTTCGGCGAGGACGGGACCGTGCAGGGCGCGCTCGAACTGCTGGGCATTCCCTATACCGGCTCCGGTGTGATGGCCTCGGCCATCTCCATCGACAAGACGACCACCAAGCGCGTGTGGCTGGCCGAGGGCCTGCCCACGCCGCGCTATCAACTGCTGCGCCGGGGCCGCTACACCGCCGCCGATCTCGACGCGCTGGTCGAGCGCCTGGGCCTGCCCCTCATCGTCAAGCCGGCGCGCGAAGGCTCGTCGATCGGCGTGGCCAAGGTGCTGACCCGCGAGGCGCTGCCGCAGGCCGTCGAAGCCGCGGCCGGTCTGGATGCCGAGGTGCTGTGCGAACAGTTCGTGCGCGGCGACGAAGTCACCTGCCCCATTCTGGGCACGGGCGACGAAGCACGTGCACTGCCGGCCATCCGCATCGTGGCGCCCGAAGGCAACTACGACTACGAGAACAAGTACTTCACCGATGTGACCCAATACCTCGTGCCCAGCGGCCTGCCGGCCCAGGAGGAAGCGCACATCCAGGACCTGGTGCTGCGTGCCTACCGGACGCTGGGCTGCCGGGGCTGGGGACGCGTCGACGTCATGATCGACGCCGACACGCGCCAGCCCTATCTGCTCGAAATCAACACCTCGCCCGGCATGACCTCGCATTCGCTGGTGCCGATGTCGGCACGGGCGGTCGGCATGGACTATGAAAGCCTGTGCGTGCAGATCCTGTCGACGGCCGCGCTCGACAACGAACGGCCCCGTGCCGAAGGAGCGGCCGAGTGAGCCGGACCTGGCCTCCCCAGCCCCAGCCGTTGGACGTCCGCGTCATGAACGGCCTGGCGACGCTGCTGTTCGTCGCGGCCGCGCTGGCCGTGGTGGGCGCGGCCGCCAGCTGGGTGGTGCGCCAGCCGCTCTTCGCGCTGCGCGACGTGGTGCTGCGGGGCGAGGTCGAGCGACAGAATGCGGCCGCCGTGCATGCGCAGGTGGTCAATCGCCTGGTCGGCAGTTTTTTCACCGTCGACCTGGTTCAGGCACGCGATGTGTTCGAAAGCCTGCCCTGGGTGCGCCGGGCCGTGGTGCGCCGGGCTTTTCCCGACGGCATGGAAGTCGAGCTGCAGGAACATCAGGCCGCGGCACTGTGGGGCGAACCCGACAAATCGACCCTGGTCAACACGCATGGCGAGGTCTTCGAGGCCAGCCTGGGCGATGTCGAGGGCGAGAACCTGCTTCATCTGGACGGCCCCAACGGCAGCGCCGCCGAAGTGCTGCGCATGTCCCGGGTCCTCAAGCCGGTGCTCGAGGGCGGGCTCAAGCAGCCGCTGCAATCGCTGGCGCTGTCCGTGCACGGCGGCTGGCATGCGCGCATGGGCAGCGGCGCACGCATCGATATCGGGCGGGGTACCGACGAACAGCTGGTGGCCCGTGTCCAGCGCTTCGTCGACACCTTTGCCCAGGCGGGGGCGAAGTACGGCCGCACCCGCTCGGATTTCATCGAAACCGCAGACCTGCGCTACGCCGACGGCTACGCGCTCAAGCTGGTGGGCGTGACCACGGGCGACGGCAAGAAAACCGGCAGGAAATAAGCGACAACGCAATCGAAAGCATCTATGGCAAAAGACTACAAAGACATCGTGGTGGGACTGGATATCGGCACCAGCAAGATCATGGCTGTGGTGGCCGAGATCCTGCCGGGCGGCGAACTCAAGCTGGTCGGCCTGGGTGTGGCGCCCAGCAATGGACTCAAGCGGGGCGTGGTGGTGAACATCGACGCCACGGTGGCGAGCATCCAGCAGGCGCTCAAGGAAGCCGAGCTGATGGCCGATTGCAAGATCACCCGTGTCTACACGGGCATCACCGGCAGCCACATCCGCGGCATCAACTCCAGCGGCATGGTGGCCATCAAGGACCGCGAGGTCAGCGCCGCCGATGTCGCACGGGTGGTCGAGACCGCCAAGGCCATCAACATCTCCACCGACCAGCGCCTGCTGCTGGTCGAGCCCCAGGAATTCGTCATCGACGGCCAGGACGTTCGCGAGCCCATCGGCATGAGCGGCATCCGCCTCGAGGCCAAGGTGCATATCGTGACCGGCGCGCAGAGCGCGGCCGAGAACATCATCAAGTGCGTGCGCCGCTGCGGCCTGGACGTCGATCAGCTGATGCTCAATCCGCTGGCCTCCAGCCTCTCGGTGCTGACCGAGGACGAGATGGAACTGGGCGTGGCGCTGGTCGACATCGGCGCCGGCACCACCGACGTGGCGGTGTTCTCGGGCGGCGCGATCCGTTACACCTCGGTCATTCCGATCGCCGGCGACCTCATCACCAGCGACATCGCCATGGCGCTGCGCACGCCCACCAAGGACGCCGAGGACATCAAGGTCGACTACGGCTGCGCCAAGCAGCTGCTGGCCGATCCGGCCACGCAGGTCGAGGTGCCCGGTCTCGGCGACCGCGGTCCGCGCATGCTGGGCCGGCAGGTGCTGGCCGGCGTGATCGAGCCGCGCGTCGAGGAAATCTATTCGCTGGTGCAGCAGGTCATCCGTGAATCCGGCTACGAGGAGATGTTGTCCTCGGGCATCGTCATCACCGGCGGCAGCGCCGTCATGCCGGGCATGGTCGAGCTGGGCGAGGACATCTTCCTCAAGCCGGTGCGACGCGGCATGCCGCAATACGCCAAGACCCTTTCCGACATGGTCGCCCAGCCGCGTGCGGCGACGGTCATGGGCCTGATGGAGGAAGCCCGGCTGAGCCGGCTGCGCGGGCAGAAGGTGGCGCAGAAAGCGACCTCGGTGCAGAACGTCTTTGGCCAACTCAAGGACTGGTTCGGTCGAACCTTCTGAACCCAGCCCAATCCCAGGACTCACGCACCATGCACAGCAAACGTTATCTCAACCGGAGCAGGAGCCATCCGCCCTGGCGGGATCGATGGCGATGGCGAAGACGACGCCCATCGCCAGACCCCGGCGCGGATCCAGACCGCAGCGCAAGCGCGGCAGGACGAGGAAATCGACAGAGTTTTCAGTTTTTGACTTCAGGCCATCCAACCAACCCCATCGGTTGCAGCAAATTTTCAGGAGAAACGACATGCCCATCGAAATGATTGAAGTGGAAGAGTTCAACCAAGGCACCCAGATCAAAGTGATCGGCGTGGGCGGCGGCGGTGGCAATGCCGTCGAGCACATGATCGACACCAAGGTCCAGGGTGTCGAGTTCGTGTGCGCCAACACCGACGCGCAGGCGCTGACCCGTTCGTCCGCGCACAAGCTCATCCAGCTCGGCACCAACGGGCTGGGCGCCGGCAGCAAGCCCGACAAGGGCCGCGAAGCCGCACTGGCCGCCGAGGACGACATCCGCAACGCCATCCAGGGCGCGCACATGCTGTTCATCACCGCCGGCATGGGCGGTGGCACCGGCACCGGCGCTGCCCCCATCATCGCGCGCGTGGCCAAGGAAATGGGCATCCTGACGGTGGGCGTGGTGACCAAGCCCTTCGACTGGGAAGGCGGCCGCCGCATGACCAACGCCGACCAGGGCCTGCAGGAACTCGAGGCCAACGTCGACTCGCTCATCGTGGTGCTCAACGAGAAGCTGCTGGAAGTGCTGGGCGACGACATCACCCAGGACGAGGCTTTTGCCCAGGCCAACGACGTGCTCAAGAACGCCGTGGGTGGCATTGCCGAGATCATCAACGTGCCCGGCCACGTGAACGTCGACTTCGAAGACGTCCGCACGGTCATGGGTGAACCCGGCAAGGCCATGATGGGAACGGCCGCCGCCGAAGGCCCGGACCGTGCCCGCATCGCCGCGGAACAGGCCGTGGCCTGCCCGCTGCTCGAAGGCATCGATCTGTCGGGCGCCAAGGGCGTGCTGGTGCTGATCTCGGCAGCCAAGGGTTCGCTGAAGCTGTCCGAATCCAAGCTGGCCATGAACACCATCCGGGCCTACGCCTCGTCCGAAGCCCACGTGATCTACGGCACGGCCTACGACGACAGCCTGGGCGACCAGATCCGCGTGACCGTGGTCGCCACCGGCCTGAGCCGGGGTTCGGCCCGCCGCCAGCAGCCCGTGCTCGAAGTGCTGCGCGGCACCGGTACCGACGGCATGCCCGCAGCAGCCTACGGTGGCCATGCCTCCCCGGCCGGCGTTCAGGCCGCCGACTACGGCAACATGGCCGTGCCCAGCGTGTGGCGTACCAACCGCACGCAAGCGGCAGCCAAGGTCGATGCCCTGGCCTCCGGCGGCATGGAAGACTTCGAGATCCCGGCTTTCCTGCGCCGTCAGGCCGACTGAGCCTTTTCGTCGTCTTCATCGGCGGGACATTAGGTCCCGCCTATGATGGAATTAGGATCGATATCCTATGGCGACCACGCGATTTGCTGGTCCAATAGGGATCGATCCTCTTCTCCATGCGGATTCGCCCTCGGGCGTTCCGTCCACGCTCCAGAGACCCTCCGGGTCTGGCCGGAGCCGCTCGACTAAAATCTAGCTGTGTTGCAACAACGTACCCTCAAGACCATCACCCGCGCCGTGGGCGTGGGCCTGCACAGCGGCCAGCGTGTCGAGATCACGCTGCGCCCCGCGCAACCCGACACCGGCATCGTGTTTCGCCGTGTCGATCTGCCGGCGCCTGTTGATATTCCGGTTTCCGCACTGGCCGTGACGGACACCCGCATGGCCACCACCGTCACCGCGGGCCAGGCCAAGGTCCAGACCACCGAACACCTGATGTCCGCCTTTGCAGGTTTGGGGATCGACAACCTGTACGTCGACATCACCGCCGACGAAGTGCCCATCCTCGACGGCTCGGCTGCGGCTTTTGTGTTCCTGCTGCAAAGCGCGGGCATCGAGCTGCAGAACGCGCCCAAACGTTTCATCCGTGTGCTCAAGCCGGTCGAAGTGCGCGAAGGCGAGGGGGCCAACCTCAAGTGGGCCCGTCTCGAGCCCTACCATGGCTACAAGCTGAGATTCGAGATCGACTTCCACCATCCGGCCGTCGACTCGACCGGGCAGAGCGTGGAGTTCGACCTCTCGGTCGGCAACTACACCCGCGACATCGCCCGTGCCCGTACCTTCGGTTTCACCAAAGATGTCGAGATGCTGCGCACCCATGGCCTGGCCCTGGGCGGCGGACTCGACAACGCCATCGTCATGGACGACTACAAGGTGCTCAACGCCGAAGGGCTGCGGTATGACGACGAGTTCGTCAAGCACAAGATGCTCGATGCCATCGGCGATCTGTACTGCGTGGGACGGCCTTTGCTGGCCGCCTACAGCGCCTTCCGCTCGGGCCACGGCCTCAACAACCAGTTGCTGCGTGCGCTGCTGGCCGCCGAAGACGCCTACGAGATCGTGACTTTCAAGGATGCGTCCCGCGCGCCGCGCGGATTTGTGCAACTGGCGCGGGCCTGGTAGGTCCGCACCCTTCAAGGACCCGCATGGTCATTTTCCGATTTGTCGTGCTGTTGATGATGGTCGTCGCGGCGGGCCTGTTCGTGGCCTACGCGGTGACCGGCAAGCCGCGGTACCGGCAGCTCGGCCTGATCGTGCTCAAGTGGACCATCATCGCCGGCCTGGGATTCTTCGCCGGACTCGCCATCGAGCGGCTGACGGCCTAGCCGTGTACCGGGCATGACGATGTCCAGCCTCGCCCCTCACGTGGCCGATCCGGTTTCGGGTCCGTCGTTCGACGCTGCACCGGCCGGGCCGGCAGCGGCCCTGCCTGCGGCGCGGGTCACCGCCGCCTGGACCGCGCTGTTTGACCGGCATGCCCGCTGGATGGTGCTGACCGGCGCAGGCCTGAGCACGGATTCCGGCATTCCCGACTACCGGGACCGCGATGGCCGCTGGAAACGTCCGCAGCCCATTCATCTGGGGCCCTTCATGCGCGAGCCGCTGGTGCGGGCCCGCTACTGGGCGCGCAGCCTGGTCGGGTGGCGTTTCTTTGGCCGCTCGGTGCCCAACGGGGCGCACCATGCGCTGGCCGAACTCGAACGCCGGGGCCGCATCTCGCTGCTCGTGACGCAGAACGTCGATGGCCTGCATCAGGCCGCCGGGAGCGGTGCGGTTCTGGAGCTGCACGGCGGGCTTTCGCGTGTGCGCTGCATGCAATGCCACGACATCACCGCACGCGCCGATCTTCAATCGCGGCTGCAGCAGCTCAACCCGGCCTGGGCCGCCTTGACGGCCCATCTGGCGCCCGACGGCGATGCCGATCTCGAAAACCGGGATTTTTCCAGCTTCTGCGTGCCGGACTGCCCACGCTGCGGCGGCATCCTCAAGCCCGACGTGGTGTTCTATGGCGAATCGGTGCCTGCGGCGCGCCACACCCAGGCCGGCGAGGCGCTGGCCGCCAGCGACGGCCTGCTGGTGCTCGGTTCTTCGCTCATGGTGCAGTCGAGCTACCGCTATGCCGTGGCGGCCCACGCGCGCGGCATGCCGCTGGCTGCGGTCAATCTCGGCCATACGCGGGCCGATGCCCTGATGGCCTTCAAGCTGGATGCGCCGGTGGCCGAAGCGCTGAACGCCGTCCTGGCGCGCTGAGCCGGCCGGCCCCGGCGGGCGATCTCAGGCCGTGGTCTCGTCGCGCGGACCTTGGTCGAGATGGCTGGTGTCGGCCCAGCCGACCAGGGTCAGGCCGTCCGGGGTCCAGAGCAGCCGGTTGATCGCCGCATTGCCCAGGTGCCAGCTTCGGGGCGCCTGCACGTCGAGCCGCGTCGCCGCCCGGTAGAGAACGTCCATCACGCCGCCGTGCGCCACCAGCAGGATCTGCTGGCCCTGGTGCTGCTGCGCCAGCCGGTCGACGGCCGAGAGAATGCGTACACCGAAGTCCACCAGCGATTCACCGCCCCCGGGCGGGGCGAAATGCGGGTCGCGCTTGCGCCAGAGCACGGATTCGTCGGGCCAGCGGTGCTGGATGTCCTGGAAGGTCTGGCCCTGGAACTCGCCGAAGGCGCGCTCGCGCAGGCCGATCTCGTGCACCAGGGGCATGCCCTTGGCTTCGGCGACGTGAGCGGCCGTCTGCGAGGCGCGGGCCAGGTCGCTGGCATAGATCGCCTGGATGTCCTCGCCCGCCAGTGCCTGGGCCACCCGGCCGGCCTGCCACAGGCCGGTCTCGTTGAGGGGGATGTCGAGGTGACCCTGGATGCGGGTGTCGACGTTCCAGGCGGTCTCGCCGTGGCGTACGGCAATGAGTCGGGTGAATTGCATGGGCGCGTTCGGGGGATTCGTTCAGAACTTGATGACCTGCACAGGCGGCAGGCTCGGGTGCGTGCCGGACACGGCAGTCGACTTCAGCGGGGCATCGTAGCTGTCGGGGTCGAAGGCCTTGTCGCCTTCGGGGTCGGCGCGGCCGGTGGTCTTGAGGCTGGCGAAGTCGTGCAGCTTGCGGTCCATCAGGTGCGAGGGCACCACGTTCTGCAGCGCGGTCAGCATGTTCTCGATGCGGCCCGGGTACTGGCGTTCCCAGTCGCGCAGCATGTTGCCGACCTGCTTGCGCTGCAGGTTTTCCTGGCTGCCGCACAGCGTGCAGGGAATGATCGGGTACTCGCGCACCTGGGCCCAGCGCGTGAGATCCTTCTCGTCGACGTAGGCCAACGGGCGGATGATCATGTGCTCGCCGTTGTCGCTGGCCAGCTTCGGGGGCATGCCCTTGAGCTTGCCGCCGAAGAACATGTTGAGGAACAGCGTCTGCAGCATGTCGTCGCGGTGATGGCCCAGCGCCACCTTGGTCGCGCCGAGCTCGGTGGCCACGCGGTACAGGATGCCCCGGCGCAGCCGGCTGCACAGGCTGCACATGGTCTTGCCCTCGGGGATCTTCTGCTTGACGATGGAGTAGGTGTCCTGCGTCTCGATGTGGAAGGGCACGCCCACCGATTCGAGGTAGCGCGGCAGCACGTCGGCCGGGAAACCCGGCTGCTTCTGGTCGAGATTGACGGCGATGAGATCGAACCGGATCGGCGCGCGCAGGCGCAGCTTCATCAGGATGTCGAGCAGGCCGTAGCTGTCCTTGCCGCCCGAGACGCAGACCATGACCTTGTCGCCGTCCTCGATCATGTTGAAGTCGACGATGGCCTGGCCGACCTGGCGGCACAGGCGTTTTTCGAGCTTGCGGTTCTCGAAGGCGATCTTGCGTTCGCGCGCAGCCGTGTCGGTGGACGGCCTGTCGCCGGCGGCGGTTTCGGGCAGGGGCGGCGCGAGCACGTCTTCGCCGTCGTCGGCGGTCCAGTGCAGTTCGGGGGCGGTGGAGTTCATGGTGTCGTGGGGAAAGTCGGATTCAGCGGGATGCGGCAGGGGCTGGCGAAACTACCACTGGCCCGATTCGATGCGGATGGCCACTTCGCAGTCGGCAAAGATCTCGAGCTTGGCGATCTTCACCCGGACGCCGACCACGCTGGGCAACTGCATGAGCCGGTGCGCCACCTTGCCGATCAGCGATTCGAGCAGGTTCACGTGCACGGCGGTGCATTCGTCGATGATGATCTGGCGCACCTTGCGGTAGTCCAGCACGTGGGTGATGTCGTCGTCGCTGGGGCGCAGCGGCTGGGTGCCGAGGTTGAGTTCGGCATCGACCTGGATGGGCTGCGGATGGGCTTTCTCGTGGTCGAGAATGCCGAGGTTGGCGTCGAAACGCAAGCCCGTCAGGGTCAGGATCTGGGTGCCTTTGCTGCTCATGTTGGATCTGTGTCTGGTTCTACGGCGCCGCGGGGGCCGGCATGTGGGAGAAATCCCGTTCGAACTTCATCAGGTGCTGGCCGCCGTCCACCAGCAGCGTGGTCCCGGTGAGGGCCCGGTTGCGCACGGCGAAGACCACGGCGTCGGCCACGTCGGCCGGTGTCGACGAACGGCCCAGGGGCGACAGGCGGTGCAGCGCCTCGAAGTGCTCGGGCGTGTTCATGTAGGGGCTGGGTAGCGTGAGCCCGGGGGCCACGCCCACCACGCGCACGGCAGGCGCCAGCGCCTGGGCCAGCAGCGTGGTGGCGGATTCGAGGGCGGCCTTCGACAGCGTGTAGCTCAGGAAGTCGGGATTGGGATTCCACAGCTTCTGGTCGAGCAGGTTGACCACGCAGGCGCCGCCGGCTTCGAGTGTCGTGTGGCCCTGCAGCGCTGCGCGGGCCTTGAGGTGGGTGTCGAGCGCCTGCGCCAGCAGGATGGGGGCGGCGGTGTTGGTTTGCCAGTGCCGTGCAAGGTTGGCGTGGCTGAAACTGCCGCTGTCGTCGTGCTCGAAGACCGAGGCACTGTTGATGACGGCGTCGACGCGCCCGAAGTGAGCGGCCACCTGAGGCAGCAGGGCACGCGTCGAGGCTTCGTCGGCCAGGTCGGCTTCGAAGGTGGCCGCCAGTTGCAGGGCGTCCAGGCCCTCGGCGAGCGGGGTGTGGGCGGCGCTGCGTGCGCTGCAGTCGCTGGCGGTGGTCACGGCCTGGGTTCCGGACGTGGCGTAGTGCACGGCCACGGCCCAGCCCTGGCTGGCCAGTGCGAGCGAGATTTCCCGGCCCAGGCGCCTGGCGGCGCCGGTGACGAGAGCGACGGGGCGGTCGGTCATGAAGGTGATGCGAATGAAAGCGGGGCAGGTCTGCGAGGCCATGATGGTGGACAATGGCCGGACCGTTGGCAGGCCCGGCGCGGGAGATCCCGCTGGCCACGGCGGGCCGGCATCGCGTCCCGACTGGATGGATTGCAGGCTGCGCGCCTGCGCTCCGAGAGATACACCACATGGAAGATCAGCGAATTTTACCGAACCCTCCGCCGCGTGCCGGCTCCGTGCCGGATGGCCCTGTGCTTCAGGCCGCGGCCGCCACGCCGCTGCTGCGGCTGATCGCCCGCGCCGCCGGCCTGCCGGCGGGCCCCAAAGAGGCCTCCTGGCTGCCTTTCGACCGGTTCATGGCCCTCGCGCTGTATGCGCCGGGCCTGGGTTATTACGCCGGAAACCGGCCCAAGTTCGGCGCCATGCCGCCGATGCCCGGTGCGCCGCAGGGCAGCGATTTCGTGACCGCGCCCGAGATGTCGCCGCTCTTCGGTGATGCGCTGGCGGTTCAGGTGGCCGACGCCCTGGCGGCCAGCGGCACCGACGAGGTGTGGGAATTCGGCGCCGGCAGCGGCGCCCTGGCGGCCCAACTGATCGGCAGCCTGCGGGCCCGTGGCGCGGCCTTGCGCCGTTATTCCATCGTGGAGCTCTCGGCCAGCCTCCGCGAGCGTCAGCGCGCCGCCCTCGATGCCATCGTCCAGGCCGGTCAGATCGAGGTGCGCTGGCTCGATGCGCTGCCCGATCGGATCGAAGGCGTGGTCGTGGGCAACGAAGTGCTCGATGCCATGCCCGTCAAGTTGCTGAACCGCGTGCAGGGCACCTGGCACGAGCGGGGCGTGGCTGTCAGCACAGAACAAGCGGACGAAGCCGCCGCCGAACCCGCCATCCGGCTCGCATGGGCCGACCGGCCCACCGATCTGCGCCCGCCGCTCGATCCCGAAGGCCCGCACGACTACCTCACCGAGATCCATCCCCAGGCCCAGGCTTTTGTCCGCACGCTGGCCGACCGGCTGCAGCGCGGGGTCGCGCTGTTCATCGACTACGGCTTTCCCGAGTCCGAGTACTACCACCCGCAGCGCAGCCAGGGCACGCTGATGTGCCACCACCACCACCAGGCCGACGACAACCCGTTGCTGGCCGTCGGCGACAAGGACATCACCGCACACGTCGATTTCACCGGCGTGGCGCTGGCCGCGCAGGATGCCGGACTGGACGTCTTCGGTTATGCCAGCCAGGGCCGTTTCCTGCTCAATTGCGGACTGGGCCCGTTGATGGAAGCCGTCGACCTGCCCGGTCGCGCCATGGCGCAGCGCCTGGTGCACGAGCACGAAATGGGCGAACTGTTCAAGGTCCTGGCGTTCGGGCGCGGCGTCTCCGCCGACTGGATTCCGGTCGGTTTTGCCGCGGGCGACCGCACCCACAGGCTGTAGGCTGCACGATGATCCGATGGTTTCTCGCGACCTTTCTCGCCCTGATACTGATCAACGGGCTGTGGCCCATGCTGTCACGTCTGGGGCTGGGACGCCTGCCGGGAGACCTGCGGTTTCGTCTGTTCGGGCGGGATGTGAATTTGCCCATCGCCAGCACCCTGGTGCTCAGTGGCTTGATGAGTTTGGTTGCCCGCCTGCTGTGAGGTGGAAGGATGAGAGGAGTACAAGCATGAAAGCATGTGTCGATATCGGCGGAACCAAAGTCGCGGTCTGCCTGGCGCCCGACGGCCAGGTCGACGGCCAAGGCCGGCCTGTCCTGGGCGAGCGCCTGAGCGAACCCACCATCAAGGAAGGCGCCGAGAACGCACTGTCCGAGCAGGTGCTGCGCCTGCTGCGCCAGGCCTGCGAGGCCGAGGGTATCGGTCTGGACGATCTCGATGCCGTGGGTGTGGCCTCGTGCGGGCCTTTCCTGAAAAAGGACGGCGCACTGGCGGTCGTGAACCCCAATATCTGCGGCGGCCTGGCCGGCCCCGAGCGCGGTCTGCCCAACGACTGGACGGCGGTGCCGCTGGAGCAGCCTCTGCGGGCCGCGCTGGGCGGGGATTGCCAGTTGCGCATCGAGAACGACTGCGTGGCGGCCCTCGAGGCCGAGCGCTGCTGGGGCGCACTGCAGGACAACGACAGCTGTGCATACCTCACTTGGAGCACCGGTATCGGCGTTGGCCTGTGCGTGGACGGGCGTGTGCTGCGCGGCAAGAACGGCAATGCGGGCCATGCCGGCCACACCTTCGTCAGCGATCGCGGAGGCGACGGTGCTCTGTGCGGCTGCGGCAACCGCGGCGACGTCGAAAGCCTGGTGGCCGGCAACGCCCTGGCCCGCCGCATCGGCCGCGAGGCCGAAGAGCTGCTGGCCGCCGCCGTCGAAGGCGAGGAGCAGGCGCAGGCCGAGGTCGACGAACTCTGCCGGGTGCTGGGGCGCCTGATCTACAACCTGGTCGCCACCCTCGATCTGGAAAAGATCAGCCTGGGCGGTGCCGTGTACTGGCACAACCGCGATTACCTGTTGCCGCGTCTGCGGCAACAGATGGACGACAAGTTTCCCGCGCTGGTCGACGGGTTCGAGATCGCCACGGCCGGACTGGGCGGGCAGGTGGGGGATTACGCCGCGCTGGCGCTGGTCAGCGAGCGGCCGGCGGCCTGCTGCCGCTGAACCGACGCCCTTGGCCCGCGGGCTGCAGGCGCGGTCCCTCGTGCGGCCGTTGCCCAGGTCCGCGTGCTAAGCAAGGGCCGCGGCGATGGCTTCGGTCCGTGCGGCCAGGATGCGCTCGCCGATCGCCGGCCCTTTGAGGCCCTCCGCGGCGGCGGCCTGCGCCACCGGGGCGGTCGGCACCGACCGTGCCGCTTCGAGGGCGGCCAGCAGCCGCGGGCGCTGCGGATAGGCCTTTTCATCGAGGCCCAGGCGGCCACGCGCATCGCATTCGCAGGCCAGCAAGGCCTGTGCAAAACGATCGGGCTTGCGCCAGGCGTCGCAGCGGTCGAACAAGCGGGCCAGCGCCGCCGCACCGAAAGCCAGGCTGCCATGGATGTTGCCGTGCTCGCGGGCGACCAGTTCGGCCAGCTCGCTGCATTCCAGCGGCACGCGCAGTCGGCTGCAGAGCGGGCCGAGCAGCTTGACGCTGCGTCCCTCGTGCCCGATGTGGCGCGGCAGGATGTCGGCCGGCGTGGTGGCCTTGCCCAGGTCGTGGCAGACGCAGGCCCAGCGCACCGCCAGGCTGCAGTCCAGCCGGGCGGCCATGTCGATCACCATCATCACGTGCAGTCCGGTGTCGATTTCGGGGTGGTAGTCGGCACGCTGCGGCACGCCCCACAGGGCGTCGACCTCGGGCAGCAGCACGGCCAGCGCACCGCAGGCGCGCAGCACGTCGAACATGCGCGAGGGCCGCGGCGTCATCAGGCCGCGGGCCAGTTCCTGCCACACCCGCTCGGGGACCAGCGCGTCGACCTCGCCGTCCGCGACCATCTCCCGCATCAGCGCCAGGGTTTCGGGAGCGACGGTGAAATCGTCGAAACGGGCGGCGAAACGCGCCAGCCGCAGGATGCGTACCGGGTCTTCGCGAAAGGCATCGGTGACATGCCGCAGCACACGCTGCCGGATGTCGCGTTCTCCGCCGTAGGGATCGATGCGTTCGAGACGCCCATCGTCCAGCGTGCGCTGCGCCATGGCGTTGATGGTCAGATCTCGCCGGGCCAGGTCCTCTTCCAGCGTGACATCGGGCGAGGCCTGCACGGCAAAGCCCCGGTAGCCGCGCGCCGTCTTGCGTTCGGTGCGAGCCAGTGCGTATTCCTCGCGGGTGCGGGGGTGCAGGAAAACCGGGAAATCCCGGCCCACCGGCTCGTAACCCTGCCCGGCCAGTTGTTCGGGCGTGGCACCGACGACCACCCAGTCGCGGTCCTTGACCGGCAGACCGAGCAAACCGTCGCGTACCGCGCCGCCCACCATGTAGATCTTCATGGCGACAGTTTACGAGAGCCGGCCAGCCCGGAGTCAGGCCGGCGGTGCGCTGCGGTAAGGTTCCTCGAAGGCGCGGAAGTCGTGTTCGCGCAGGGCACCGTCGACCCAGTCCCTGACCCCCTGGAGCGCCAGCACGTTGTCCATGTAGCGCGCCACGTCGGGGTGAACCCGCACGCCGTAGGCCTTGAAGCGCAGCACCACGGGCGCAAAGAACGCGTCCGCAATGCTGAAGCTGCCCATGAGCATGGGACCGTTGTGACGGGCCAGCAGATCGCACCACAGAGACTGCACCCGGTGCACGTCGGCCACCACGTCGGGGCGTTCGCGCAGCACGCGCTCGCCGATCTCGGGCAGGCTGGCTTCGATGTTCA
Organism: Comamonas sp. BIGb0124; assembly: GCF_003752175.1. Lineage (GTDB taxonomy): Bacteria > Pseudomonadota > Gammaproteobacteria > Burkholderiales > Burkholderiaceae_C > Comamonas_F. The sequence goes on from NZ_RJVF01000009.1 coordinate 314,702, forward strand.
TGGGCAGATGCTCGCGCAGCGCGCCGAAACCGCTGTGCATCTCGGCACAGGCGCTGCGGGCTCGGGCCCGGTCGTGCACGGCCAGCGGCCACAGGTAGAGCTCGGGGAATCGTTCGGCCAGGTACTCGACGATGGCCAGGCTGTCCGAGACGACCAGGCCGTCGTCGATCAGCACCGGCACTTTGCCCGCCGGCGACACCGCACCCAGCGTCTGCTTGAATTGCGACTGGGCATCGAAGCTGTCGAAACGCACCAGGCGCTCCTCGAACACGATGCCGGCCTGGCGCATCAGCACCCAGGGGCGCATGGACCAGGACGAGTAGTTCTTGTTGCCGATGTAGAGCTGAAGCATGTCGAGGCGTACCGGGCTGGAGGAGGGCGAAAAGCCCCATGCTAGCCAAAAAACGCCAGGCGGCCAAACCGCCCGCGCGCGGACACGCTGCAGCGGCGCGCCGGGCTCAGGCGCGCAACTGCGCCATGCCGCCGATCAGGCGGGACTGGGCCAGCCAGTCCTGGTCGGGAAAATAATTGAAGAGAAAACCGCCCTGGGCCAGCAGATCGATCACCGGGCGCGTCACGTCTGCGCGCATGGCCGGGCAACCCCAGCTGCGGCCCAGCCGTCCCTGCGTGCGGATGATGTCCGGATTCACGTAGGGGGCGCCGTGCATGACGATGGCCCGCTCGAAGGCCCGGTCGTTGAAGCCCGGCTCCAGTCCGCGCAGGCGCAGCGAATAACCGTTCTTGCCGGTGTAGGGCGCACCCGCCACATAGGCGCCCAGGCTCGACATGTGGCTGTCGACCTCGTTGGAGAAACGCACCGTCATGTTGTCGCCGCTGTTGCGGCCGTGCGCCACCCATTCCTCGTACAGCAGACGGCGCAGCTTGAGGTCGAACACCCACAGGCGCTTTTCGGTCGAGGGCAGGCTGTAGTCGATCACCGCCATCACGCCGGGCATGGCGTCGAGCATGCCGGGCCGCAGTCGGGCGGCGTCGAGGGCCTGGGTGGCCAGCAGCAGGGCTTGCGGATCGAGGCGTCGTGCCGTGGCCGACAGAGACGTCGCCAGTTGCTGAGCCGCCGGCGTGGCGCCGGTGCGCATCACCAAGGGACCCGGTGTCACGGCGGACTCGGGCAGCAGCGACATCAGGTCAGGGGAAGTTGCCGGGCTTGCCGCCGCGGCAGGGCGGATCAGAGAGGTCAAGGCGCCGCCACCCACAGCCAGTTGGGCGAGCGCGCGCAGGGTCTTGCGTCGCGAAATCAAATCGGTCATGGCTCACAAAAAGCATGCTGGCGGCTGGCTGCACATGCAACCAGCCGCCTGCGATGACCCCCCGGCTCCCAGCCTTCAACGAGGCATTAATTTGGGTACTTGTTGGGCCGTGAGCATACCGCGCAAGCCGTGAATTTGACCGGTTTCGACGTCAGGGAAGGGATTCCAGCACCCGTTCTGTTGGTGCAGCGCCACGCGCAAGGGCCCTGCGATGCAGCGGCCGGATGCTGGTGACCAGCAGCGTGGTGCCGGGTTTGAGCACGCCGTAGAGGCGCCGCATGAAGTCGGGCGGGGCCTTGATGTGGGCTTCGAGGTCCTGCATGGGCGGGGGCTGGCCGACCACCGGGTAGCTGGCCCAGCGGTAGCGGTTCTGGCTGGGGTCGAGCGTGCTGGGCCGGTCTTCCTGGGCGCTGCTCATCACCATCAGCACGGCGCCGTCGAAGGCCAGTCCGGCATCGGTCTGCAGCGCCGCCGAGCCCATGACCACGCCGTTGCTCAGCACGAACACCCGCTGCTCGGGTAGGCTCACCAGCACGCTCAGCGGGCCGTCGGGCTTGACGTTCTCGTCCCAGAAGGCGTCGGGCGGTCCGTCGGCGAGCGGCGGGGCTTCGGCCGAGCCGACGGGCGCCAGCATGGCCGGGTAGGCGATGCCGGCCGGGTGCACGCGGGCATCGCTCACCACCACCGTGTCGCCGCGCTTGGTGGCGGCGTAGATCTTTTCGGCAAAGGCCTTGGGCAGCCGCACGCAGCCGTGCGAGGCCGGATGGCCGGGAATGGCCCCGCCGTGCAGGGCGATGCCATCCCACGTCAGGCGCTGCATGAAGGGCATGGGGGCGGCGTCGTAGATGTTGGACTTGTGATCGCGCGACTTCTGCAGGATGGTGAAGACCCCCGTGGGCGTCTCGTAGCCGTCGCGTCCGGAGCTGACGGTCGACACGCCGATCAGGGTGCCGTCGCGGTAGACGTAGGCACGTTGCTCGTCCAGGCTGACCAGCACGACCAGCGGGCCGTTGGGCGCCAGTTCGGGCTGCCAGACGAACTGGCCGGGCTTGAGTGCGGCATCGCGTGCAGGAACCGGGCCGGCAGGGGCGCCGGCCGCCCGGGCGTGCGAGGGAACACCGAACATTCCAGCCGCCAGCAGCGCAGCGCCGACAGCTATGAATTTCCGGCGCGCATAGCCTTCATTCGTGGATGTGTTCATGGCCCTAGCGTACCCCCGACGAGCCGCCCGGGGGCAGGCCACGTGACGCTTCGTGGCGTAGGACGGCAGGCGCCGCACCCCGGCCGCCGACCCGCCTTAAGATGCGGGCTGCTGCGCGAACGGTCCCGGGCGTCGATGCGACGGATTGCAGCAGCCCGGCCGTCAGGCCTGTTGTCGAGCATTTCACGATCATTTGCCATGGCCCGCCTTCCCCGACTCGCTCTTGCCCATCATGTCCACCATGCCATCCAGCGCGGCCACGGCGGCCAGCCGATTGCACACGACGACACCGACCGGGCGCAGTGGCTGGCGCTGCTGGGTGACAGTGCCCAGGCCTGCGGGGTCGACCTCCATGCCTATGTGCTGATGCCCGATCACTTCCACCTGCTGGCCACGCCCGGCAGCGACGACGGCCTGCCGCGGCTGATGCAGGCCCTGGGGCGCCGCTACGTGCGTCACTTCAACACGCGTCACGGGCACCGGGGCACCCTCTGGGAGGGCCGGTACAGGGCCACCATCGTCGATCCCCGGACCTACCTGCTGCCCTGCATGGTGCACATCGACACCAACCCGGTGCGGGCGGGCCTGGTGGCCCGGGCCGACGACTATGCCTGGTCGAGTTGCCGCCACTACGTGGGACGGGAGCCTTCGCGGCTGCTGAAGCCCCACCCCGAGGCCTGGTCGCTGGGCAACACGCCTTTTGCACGCGAAGCCGCATACGCCGAAATGGTGCGCGAAGGGTTGGACGAGCGCCTGCAGGCCACCGTGGCCGAGGCTGCGCTGCACGGCTGGGCGCTGGGAAACGAGGCTTTTGTTGCATCGCTGCAAAAGCTCACCGACCGGCGTCTGGTCAAAAACAAGCCCGGGCGGCCGGTCTCCGTGCCCCGCTAGATTCACCGTTCAGTTCACATTCCCTTGTTTTCAAAGGGGTTTGCTTCTCAATTTAATCTGTCCCTATTATTTCTCCGAGGGAAATACACGGATTTTTAATGGGTTCTGACCCCAATTTTTGAGCTTGGCATGGCTGTTGCGATCGTCTATTCTTGCTATTCCCACGAAGAATTCACCGAAAGAGTGTGACTATGACGACGCAACACGACGTGCCCGCCGGCGCGAGCTCCGCGCATGCCGCGACGGCCCTCAGCGACCACCAGGACGAACAACTGGATTACCTGAGCCGCAATGGCCTGTACGACCCCACGCAGGAGCATGACGCCTGCGGCCTGGGCTTCGTGGCCCACATCAAGGGACACAAGACCCACGCGATCGTCACCCAGGCGCTCAAGATCCTCGAGAACATCGACCACCGCGGCGCCGTGGGTGCCGACAAGCTGATGGGCGATGGCGCCGGCATCCTGATCCAGTTGCCCGACCAGCTCTACCGCGAGGAAATGGCCAAGCAGGGCGTGACCCTGCCGCCGCAGGGCGAGTACGGCGTCGGCATGATCTTCCTGCCCAAGGAACATGCGTCGCGCATGGCCTGCGAACAGGAGATGGAGCGTGCCGTCAAGGCCGAGGGCCAGACGCTGCTGGGCTGGCGCGACGTGCCGGTCAACAAGGACATGCCCATGTCCCCCAACGTGCGCAAGACCGAACCCATCATCCGCCAGATCTTCATCGGCCGCGGTTCGGACGTGATCGTGCAGGACGCGCTCGAGCGCAAGCTGTACGTGATCCGCAAGACGGCCAGTGCCAACATCCAGCGCCTCAAGCTCAAGCACAGCAAGGAATACTACGTTCCGAGCATGTCCAGCCGCACGGTCATCTACAAGGGCCTGCTGCTGGCCGACCAGGTCGGCACCTACTACATCGACCTGCAGGACGCCCGCTGCATCTCGGCCGTCGGCCTGGTGCACCAGCGTTTCTCGACCAACACCATGCCCAAGTGGCCGCTGGCCCACCCGTACCGCTACGTGGCGCACAACGGCGAGATCAACACCGTCAAGGGCAACTACAACTGGATGTGCGCCCGCGAAGGCGTGATGGCCTCGCCGGTGCTGGCCGACGACCTCAAGAAGCTCTATCCCATCAGCTTCGCCGGCCAGTCCGACACCGCCACGTTCGACAACTGCCTGGAACTGCTGGTCATGTCCGGTTACCCCATCGGCCAGGCCATGATGATGATGGTGCCCGAGCCCTGGGAGCAGAACGAAGGCATGGATGCCCGCCGCCGCGCGTTCTACGAATACCACGCCGCCATGATGGAACCCTGGGACGGCCCCGCCGCCCTGGCCTTCACGGACGGCCGCCAGATCGGCGCCACGCTCGACCGCAACGGCCTGCGTCCCGCCCGTTTCCTGGTGACCGACGACGACCACGTCATCCTGGCCTCGGAATCCGGCGTGCTGCCGGTTCCCGAAGACAAGATCGTGCGCAAGTGGCGCCTGCAGCCCGGCAAGATGCTGCTGATCGACTTCGAACAGGGCCGCATGATCGACGACGACGAGCTCAAGGCTCAGCTCGTCAACGCGCGCCCCTACAAGCAATGGGTCGAGAACCTGCGCATCCGCCTCGACGACGTCGAGGGCGATGCCAAGGCACCCAGCAGCGACGTGCCCCTGCTCAACCGTCAGCAGGCCTTCGGCTACACCCAGGAAGACATCAAGTACCTGCTGGCCCCGATGGCGGCCAACGGCGAAGAGGGCATCGGTTCGATGGGCAACGACAGCCCGCTGGCCGTGCTGTCGTCGAAGAACAAGCCGGTCTACAACTACTTCCGCCAGATGTTCGCCCAGGTGACGAACCCGCCCATCGACCCGATCCGCGAAGCGATCGTGATGTCGCTGGTCTCGTTCGTGGGCCCCAAGCCCAACCTGCTCGACATCAACCAGGTCAACCCGCCCCTGCGTCTCGAAGTGTCCCAGCCCATCCTGGACTTCGACGACATGAAGAAGCTCAACAGCATCGAGTCGCTGACGCATGGCAAATTCCGCAGCCACCGCCTGAGCATCACCTATCCGGTGAGCTGGGGCCGTGAAGGCGTCGAAGCCAAGCTGGCCTCGCTGTGCGCCGAAGCCGTCGATGCCATCAAGGGCGGCAGCAACATCATCATCGTCAGCGATCGCGACATCGATGCCGACCACGTGGCCATCCCGGCCGCGCTGGCCCTGTCGGCCGTGCACCAGCACCTGATCCGCGAAGGCCTGCGCACCAGCGTCGGCCTGGTGGTGGCCACGGGCTCGGCCCGCGAGGTGCATCACTTCGCCGTGCTGGCGGGCTACGGCGCCGAAGCCATCCATCCCTACCTGGCGATGGAAACCCTGGCCGACATGCACCAGTCGCTGCCGGGCGACCTCAGCCCCGAGAAAGCCATCTACAACTATGTGAAGGCGATCGGCAAGGGCCTCTCGAAGATCATGTCCAAGATGGGCGTGAGCACCTACATGAGCTACTGCGGCGCTCAGCTGTTCGAAGCCGTGGGCGTCAACACCGAGACGGTCGAGAAGTATTTCACCGGCACGCCCAGCCGCGTCGAAGGCATCGGCGTGTTCGAGCTCGCCGAGGAAGCCATCCGCGTGCACAAGTCGGCCTTCGGCGACGACCCCCTGCTCGAGACCATGCTCGATGCCGGCGGCGAATATGCCTGGCGGACCCGCGGCGAAGAGCACATGTGGTCGCCCGACGCGATTGCCAAGCTGCAGCATTCGACGCGCGCCAACAACTGGAACACGTACAAGGAGTACGCCCAGATCATCAACGACCAGAGCCGTCGCCACCTCACGCTGCGCGGCCTGTTCGAGTTCAAGATCGATCCTTCGCGCGCCATTCCCGTCGAGGAAGTCGAGTCGGCTGCCGACATCGTCAAGCGTTTCGCCACGGGCGCCATGTCGCTGGGCTCGATCAGCACCGAGGCCCATGCCACGCTGGCCATCGCCATGAACCGCATCGGCGGCAAGAGCAACACCGGCGAAGGCGGCGAGGACGAGAACCGCTACCGCAACGAGCTCAAGGGCATCCCGATCAAGACCGGCGCCACGCTGCGCAGCGAGATCGGCGCCGAGCACGTCGAAGTCGACATGCCGCTGCAGGCCGGCGATTCGCTGCGTTCGCGCATCAAGCAGGTGGCTTCGGGACGCTTCGGCGTGACGGCCGAGTACCTGGTGTCGGCCGACCAGATCCAGATCAAGATGGCGCAGGGTGCCAAGCCCGGCGAAGGCGGCCAGTTGCCCGGCGGCAAGGTCACCAACTACATCGGCAAGCAGCGTCATTCGGTGCCTGGCGTGGGCCTGATTTCTCCGCCGCCGCACCACGACATCTACTCGATCGAGGATCTGGCACAACTGATCCACGATCTGAAGAACGTGGCGCCGCATGCCAGCATCAGCACCAAGCTGGTCTCCGAGATCGGCGTGGGCACCATCGCCGCAGGCGTGGCCAAGTGCAAGAGCGACCACGTGGTGATCGCCGGCCATGACGGCGGTACGGGCGCCTCGCCCTGGTCGTCGATCAAGCACGCCGGTTCGCCCTGGGAAATCGGCCTGGCCGAAACCCAGCAGACCCTGGTGCTCAACGGCCTGCGCAGCCGCATCCGCGTGCAGGCCGACGGCCAGATGAAGACCGGCCGCGACGTCGTCATCGGCGCACTGCTGGGCGCCGACGAGTTCGGTTTCGCCACGGCGCCGCTGGTCGTCGAGGGCTGCATCATGATGCGCAAGTGCCACCTCAACACCTGCCCGGTCGGCGTCGCCACGCAGGATCCGGTGCTGCGCCGCAAGTTCAGCGGCAAGCCCGAGCACGTGATCAACTACTTCTTCTTCGTGGCCGAAGAAGCGCGCCAGATCATGGCGCAACTGGGCATCCGCAAGTTCGACGATCTGGTCGGCCGTGCCGACCTGCTCGACACCCAGAAGGGCGTGGCCCACTGGAAGGCTCGCGGTCTGGACTTCTCTCGCCTGTTCGCCGTGCCGACGCCGCTGATGGGCACGACCCTGTACCACACCGAGTTCCAGGACCACGGTCTCGACCGCGCGCTCGACCAGTCGTTGATCCAGAAGGCCCGTCCGGCGATCGAGCATGGCGAGAAGGTCAAGTTCATGGAAGTGGCGCGCAACGTCAACCGCACGGTGGGCGCGATGCTGTCCGGTGAAGTCACCCGCCACCATCCCGAAGGCTTGCCGGACGACAGCATCCGCATCCAGTTCGACGGCACCGGCGGCCAGTCCTTCGGCGCGTTCCTGGCACGCGGCATCACGCTCTACCTGATCGGCGAAGCCAACGACTACACCGGCAAGGGCCTGTCCGGCGGACGCGTGGTGGTGCGGCCCAGCCTGGACTTCCGCGGTGCGGCGCACGAGAACATCATCGTGGGCAACACCGTGATGTTCGGCGCGACGAGCGGCGAGTCCTTCTTCTGCGGCGTGGCCGGCGAGCGTTTTGCCGTCCGCCTGTCGGGTGCCACCACGGTGGTCGAAGGCACGGGCGACCACGGTTGCGAGTACATGACCGGCGGGACGGCCGTGGTGCTGGGCAAGACCGGACGCAACTTCGCGGCCGGCATGTCGGGCGGCGTGGCTTACGTCTACGACGAGGACGGCACCTTTGCCCAGCGCTGCAACACCGCGATGGTCGCACTCGACAAGGTGGTGCCGCAGGATGCGCAGGAAGCCGGCGACGACCACGGCACCTGGCACCGCGGCAAGACCGACGAGGAACAGCTCAAGCAACTGCTGCAGGACCACCTGCGCTGGACCGGCAGCAAGCGTGCGCGCGAACTGCTCGACCACTGGGCGCAGGCCCGTGCCCGCTTCGTCAAGGTCTTCCCCAAGGAATACAAGCGTGCCCTGGGCGAGATGCATGCACGCAACCTGGCGGCCGAGGCGACAGCCAAGGCCCTGGCCGAGACTCGCGCAGCCGAGGTCACGCCGACCACGGCCGACGCCAAGTAAGCCGACGAGGCCGCCCTGCGCGGCCAGGCCCGTCCTGCAGCGGCACTGCGGACGGGCCGCCCCACGAGAAGACAAGAAAGAACACTGAAAGGAAAGAGCCATGGGCAAAGTCACTGGCTTTCTGGAATACGAGCGCATCGAAGAGGGCTACAAGCCCGTCGAGGAGCGTCTCAAGCACTACAAGGAATTCGTGATCGGACTCGAGTCCGAGCAGGCCAAGGTGCAGGGTGCCCGTTGCATGGATTGCGGGACGCCGTTCTGCAACAACGGCTGCCCGGTCAACAACGTGATTCCCGACTTCAACGACCTGGTCTATCGCCAGGACTGGAAGAGCGCGATCACGGTGCTCCACAGCACCAACAACTTTCCGGAATTCACCGGCCGCATCTGCCCCGCACCCTGCGAGGCCGCCTGCGTGCTCAACATCAATGACGATGCGGTCGGCATCAAGTCGATCGAGCACGCGATCATCGACCGTGCCTGGAGCGAAGGCTGGGTCCAGCCCCAGATCGCCAAGCATCGCACCGGCAAGCGTGTGGCCGTGGTCGGCGCCGGCCCGGCCGGCATGGCCGCTGCCCAGCAGCTCGCCCGCGCCGGTCACGACGTGACGCTGTTCGAGAAAAACGACCGTGTCGGCGGCCTGCTGCGCTACGGCATTCCCGACTTCAAGATGGAAAAGAGCCACATCGATCGCCGCGTGGCGCAGATGGAAGCCGAAGGCGTGACCGTGCGCACCGGCGTGGCCGTGGGCTACGCCCAGGACACGCTGGGCAAGGACTCCAAGGTCACCAACTGGGCCAAGGAAGTCGTGACGCCCGAGCAGCTCGACGCCGAGTTCGACGCCGTGCTGCTGACCGGTGGTTCCGAGCAGTCGCGCGACCTGCCCGTGCCCGGCCGCGAGCTGGCCGGCGTGCACTTCGCCATGGAGTTCCTGCCGCAGCAGAACAAGGTCAACGCGGGTGACAAGTTCAAGGGCCAGATCCGTGCCGACGGCAAACACGTGATCGTCATCGGCGGCGGCGACACCGGCAGCGACTGCGTGGGCACGAGCCACCGCCACGGCGCGGCCAGCGTGACGCAGTTCGAACTCATGCCCATGCCGCCCGAGTCCGAGAACAAGTCGCTGACCTGGCCTTACTGGCCCTACAAGCTGCGTACCAGCTCCAGCCATGACGAAGGCGGCGTGCGCGAATTCGCCATCGCCACCAAGGAGTTCATCGGCGAGAAGGGCAAGCTCACCGGTCTGACCACCGTGCAGGTCGAGTTCAAGGAAGGCAAGTTCGTCGAGGTGCCCGGCACCGAGAAGACCTACCAGGCCGATCTCGTGCTGCTGGCCATGGGCTTCGTGCATCCGGTGGCCGCCGTGCTCGAGGCTTTTGGTGTCGAGAAGGACAACCGCGGCAACGCACGCGCCACGACCGATTTCACCGGGGGCTACGCCACCAGCGTGCCCAAGGTCTTCGCGGCCGGCGACATCCGCCGCGGTCAGTCGCTGGTGGTCTGGGCCATCCGCGAAGGCCGCCAGGCCGCCCGGTCGGTCGACGAGTTCCTGATGGGCTACTCCGACCTGCCGCGTTGACGCCCGCGAGCCTGTGCATCTGCGCAGGTTCGAGGCTGTCGATCACCGGCGGATCCCGGTCTTCCGTGTCCGCCCCCGGCTGTCCGGGGCTGGAAAACACGACGGCGTACAGCGCTCCAAGCGCTGTACGCCGTCTGCTTTTTGGGGCATTACATTTCCGAAATTGGCGGAGTCGCAAAAAATCGTATCATCGTCCCTTACTCCCACCGGCTGAGCATGATGATGCCGGCAACTGCAAGCTGATGACATCAACCAACGATTCCGCGCTGATCCAGTGCCGCAACCTGACCTTCGGGTACGGGGAGCGGACCATTCTGAAGAACCTGAGCTTCGATGTGCTGCGTGGCCAAGTGACGGCCCTGATGGGGGCGTCCGGCGGCGGCAAGACCACCGTGCTGCGTCTGATCGGGGGCCAGGCCCATGCGCAATCCGGCGAACTGCTGTTCGACGGCCAGGACGTCGGCCGTCTCGACGCCCGGGGGCTGTACCAGGCACGCCGGCGCATGGGCATGCTGTTTCAGTTCGGCGCCTTGTTCACCGACATGTCGGTCTACGACAACGTCGCTTTCCCGCTGCGCGAACACACCGATCTGCCCGAAGAGCTGATCCGCGACATCGTGCTGATGAAACTCAATGCCGTCGGTCTGCGGGGCGCGCGTGATCTCATGCCCAGCGACCTGTCCGGCGGCATGGCACGCCGGGTGGCGCTGGCCCGCGCCATCGCACTGGATCCCGAGCTGATCATGTACGACGAACCGTTCGCGGGTCTGGATCCGATCTCGCTGGGCACGTCCGCGCAGTTGATCCGCCGGCTCAACCGGGCGCTGGGACTGACCACCATCCTGGTCTCGCACGATCTGGAAGAAACGTTTGCCATTGCCGACCAGGTGATCATCCTGGCCAACGGCGGCATCGCCGCGCAGGGCACGCCCGAAGAGGTTCGTGCCAGCACCGATCCCCTGGTGCAGCAGTTCGTCCAGGCGCGGCCCGACGGCCCCGTGCATTTCCATTACCCAGGGCCCAGCGTGGCCCAGGATTTCGGTGTGCCCGGAGGTCAGGCATGAGTTGGTGGAATCCTTCGGATGTCGGTTTTGCGGTTCGCAGCAAGATCGCGGACCTGGGCGCGGGTGCCCGTCTTTTCTGGCAGTTGCTGGCGCAGGGCCGCGGCATGCTGCGGCGTTTCGGCCTGGTGGTCGACCAGGTCCATTTCCTGGGCAACTATTCGCTGGTCATCATCGGCATCTCGGGCCTTTTCGTCGGCTTCGTGATGGGACTGCAGTTCTACTATGCGCTGGGCCGTTACGGCTCTTCCGACGCGCTGGGCCTGCTGGTCGCGTTGACGCTGGTGCGCGAGCTCGGGCCGGTGCTCACGGCGCTGCTGTTCACCGGCCGCGCGGGTACCTCGCTCACGGCCGAGATCGGCCTGATGAAATCGGGCGAACAGCTTTCGGCCATGGAGATGATGGCCGTGAACCCGGTGGCCCGTGTGCTGGCGCCGCGTTTCTGGGGCGGCGTCATCGCCGTGCCGCTGCTGGCCGCGATGTTCAGTGCCGTGGCCATCATCGGCACCTGGGTCGTGGGCGTGCAGATGCTCAACGTCGACTCCGGTTCCTTCTGGGGGCAGATGCAGTCGGGTGTCGATGTCTGGACGGACATCGGCAACGGTCTCATCAAGGCCGTGGTGTTTGGCCTGGCGGTGACCTTCACGGCCCTGTTCCAGGGCTACAACGCCACGCCGACGCCCGAAGGCGTGTCGCGGGCGACCACCCGGACGGTGGTGATCGGTTCGCTGGTGGTGCTCGGTCTCGACTTCGTACTCACCGCCCTGATGTTCAGTTTTTGATTCACGCTGGTTTCCAGCATGTCCGGCCGCCGGGTCCCAAGGCCCCGACGGCCGCAATGGAGTAAGAATTTATGCAACGCTCACGCCACGATATCTGGGTCGGGCTTTTTGTTCTGCTGGGTGCCGCCGCCATCGTGTTCATGGCACTCAAGGCGGCCAACCTGCTGACGCTGAACTTCGACAGCACCTACGCCATCACCGCGCGCTTCGACAACATCGGCGGCCTCAAGCCCGGCGCCGCGGTCAAGAGTGCCGGCGTGAACGTCGGCCGGGTCGACAACATCCAGCTCGACGGCCAGACCTACCGGGCCAATGTCACGCTGGCCATGCGCAACCAGTACCACTTTCCCAAGGACAGCTCGTTCAAGATCCTGACCAGCGGTCTGCTCGGCGAGCAATACATCGGCGTCGATGCCGGATACGAGGACGAGCAACTGGCGGCGGGTGCGGTCGTGAACCAGACCCAGTCGGCCGTGGTGCTCGAAAACCTGATCGGCCAGTTCCTCTACAACAAGGCTGCCGAGGGCGGTTCGTCGGCCGATACGCCGGCCGCGAAGCCCTGACGGGCTCCCCCTCGTACAATTCCGCCATCCCGGTAGACCGACAATGACTGCAATGAAAACGACCGAGCAACCCGTCCAGCACCTGCGCAAGGCTGCACTGTGCCTGTTTTTGCCGCTGGCCCTCGGGGCTTGCGCGACGGGGCCGAACGCCGATCCGCGCGATCCGCTCGAGCCCTACAACCGCACCATCTCCAAATTCAACGATGCGGTGGACGACAACATTGCCCGTCCCGTGGCGCAAGGTTACGTGAACGTGGTGCCGTCGCCCATCCGCACGGGTGTGAGCAACTTCTTCGGCAACCTCAGCGACATGTGGTCGACGGTGAACAACCTGTTGCAAGGCAAGGGCCAAGCGACCACCGACAGCTTTTTCCGCGTGGCGACCAATTCGGTCTTCGGCATCGGCGGCTTGATCGACGTGGCCACGCCCATGGGCATTGCCCGCCACAAGCAGGACTTCGGTCTCACGCTGGGCCACTGGGGCGTGCCGACGGGTCCGTACTTCGTGCTGCCGCTGCTCGGCCCCTCGACCATTCGCGACACCGCTGCACTGCCTGTCGATTCGTGGGGCAACCCGATCGGCCAGATCAACGACATCCCTTGGCGCAACAGCCTGACGGGCGGCCGGATCCTGGATGCGCGTGCGCGTCTGCTCAATGCCACCGACCTGCTCAACACGGCGGCGCTGGATCGGTATTTGCTGACACGCGATGCTTACCTGCAACTACGCACGGTGGGCAAGAATGGCGAAGTTCAGTACGACAACACCGACTACAGTGTGGATGACTCGGCACCTGGACCGGCACCCGTGACCGTCGCCCCCTGATTCTGGCGCCGACGGTGATCCGGGCCAGCCGGATTCACGGCTGTTCGGGAACATCCGTCGACAAAACGCAGTCTCAAACATGGGGTGGATGCCCCTGTTTGCCTGCAATGTCTTCCACGACATGACCGGGAGCTCGAACTCCCTCTCAAGAAAGCAACAACATGAACCGTCGTTTATTCCATATTCTTTCTGCCGCGCTGATCGGTTCGGCTTCGCTGTGGGGCGGTGCCGCCATGGCGCAGCAGGTCGAGGCACCGGATGCCATGATCAAACGCCTGTCGACCGAACTGCTCGACATCGTGCGCAAGGACCCCGGCCTGAAGGCGGGCGACGTGACGCAGGTGATGTCGGTCGTCAACGAAAAGGTGATGCCGCATGTGAACTTTGCACGCATGACGGCTTCGACCATTGGCCCGTCGTGGCGCAATGCGACGCCGCAGCAGCGCACGCAATTGCAGGATGCCTTCAAGAACCTGCTGGTGCGCACCTATGCGGGTGCACTCAGGCAAGTCGGCAACCAGACGCTGGCCGTGCGGCCGCTGCGCGCTGCGCCGTCCGACACCGAGGTCGTCGTCAACAGCGAACTCCAGGGCGGTCAGGCCGGTCCGGTGCAGCTCGACTATCGCATGCAGAAGATGGCCGACGGCTGGAAGGTCTACGACATCAACGTGATGGGCGTGTGGATGGCGGACTCCTACCGCAGCCAGTTCGCCCAGGTGGTCAACAATTCGGGCATCGATGGCCTGATCAAGCAGCTCAACGAGCAGGCGGCCCGCCAAGGCACGTCGGCTCCCGCTGCCGCCGCTGCCAAGCCCTGATGACGACGACGGCCTGAACGGCCCTGGAGCAAACCCATGAGCGTGTCCACCGAATCCCATGCCCCCGCCGCGCCCCTGGTGCTCCCTTCGGAGCTGACCCATGCGCAGGGCAGCGACGCGCAACGCATGCTGGCGCAGGCGATGCGCGCCCAGCGCAGCGGTGCGGTGGTGCTGGACGGCTCGCAACTGCGGCGTTTCGATTCGACCGCGCTGGCGGTGATCCTGGCCTGCCGCCGTACGGCCCAGGAAGCCCGGCTGGATTTCAGGGTGCGCAATCTGCCCCCTTATCTGCTCGAGCTCGCGGTGCTCTACGGCGTGGACGAACTGGTCGACGTGCAGCAGCCCGCCGCCGCCTGAGTCGAGGCTGCGCCGGCTGGCGCGGCGCGGTTCGGCAGGCTGCCGGCTACCACGAAACGTGTGCCCGCCCGGCTTCCCGACCTAGGGCTTGCGCTAACAGGATTTGAGTGCGTTCCCTATAAAGTAGCGTCACAGCGCGGTCGTTTGCCGCGCTTTGGGCGTTTACGCGAGAGGGCACGTTGCATGAGTAAAAAGCCGCCGCGTCGTACTGCGGAGCGCATACTCGAGGTTGCGCTGGACTTGTGCAATCGGTTTGGGATGACCAATGTCTCGACCACGCAGATTTCGTCCGAGATGGGCATCAGCCCGGGCAATCTGTATTACCACTACGCCTCCAAGGACGACCTGATCAACACCCTGTTCGACCAGCATGAGTTCTCCATGCTGGCCGTGCTCAATACCAGCGACCTGGTGCGCGACGTGCCGGGTGCCTGGCAGTTCACCCAGGCCTTGTTCGGCAGCATCTGGCAGTACCGCTTCGTGTACCGCGACCTCAATCATCTGCTGGCCAACAACCACCGCGTCGAGACGCACATGCAGGAACTGCTGGCGCACAAGAAGGCGGCTCTGCTCGAAGTGCTGGTGACGCTGCAGCGCGCGGGTACGTTGCAGCTGCAGCCCCGCGATGCCGACAGCCTGGCCGCCAGCATGGTGCTGGTGCTGATGTATTGGCTGAGCTACGAATACGTGCGCGACCCGCGACAGGCGCTCGAACCCGACAGCGGTCCGGCGGCCATGCAGCGCGGAACGGTTCAGGTGATGGCCCTGATGGCGCCTTATCTGCCGGCGTCCTCTCGCCAGCAACTCGACGAACTGGTGGTCAGCCAGATGAACTGCCCGGCCAGCCTGCCTTCGGCTCAGGACGCCGACGAAGGCCGCCAGGCCTGGAGATGACCGAGCATGTAGCGATAGGGCGCCAGCAGCACGACTGCCATGGCGAGCTTGACCAGCATGTCGCCCAGGGCCAGGGTCAGCCAGTTAAAAGCCGTGCCGGCAAAGGCAATCGAAAAGAACACCAATGTGTCGATCACCGACGCGGCAGCCGAGGCCGCCAGCGGCGCCTTCCACCAACTGGCCTGCCGCAGGCGGTTGAACAGGGCGATATCCAGCCCCTGCGCCACGATGAAGGCCGTACCCGAGGCCAGGGCGATGCGCCAGGGGGCCACGGCCAGCGACAGCAGGATGGCGACGGCAAAGCCGATCCAGGCGACTCGCCGGGCCGCCGCGGGGCCGACGGCGCGATTGGTGAGGTCGCACACCAGGAAAACCAGAGGGTAGCTGAATGCCCCCCATGTCAGCCAGGCAGTGATGGGAAACTGCACCAGGTAGTTGGACAGCGCAATGACCAGCGCCATGGCCGCCACGGGCGGCCAGAGATGGGCGATCGAGAGGTGGGAGGAGCCGGGCTGACGTGTCATGTCGACATTGTCGTTTAATCGATCCTGAACGCTTGCAAAAGAAGGGATGCGCATGGGGTTGCCTGGCCGAAAGTCACCGGTTCCAGCCGGCTGGCGCAGTGCGATGATCGCTTTGGCGTGGGGCACCGTGCTGGCCTCCGCCATGCCGTCGGCGCGCGGCGAGTCCCTGGCCGCGGGCTGCGGCCTGCCCCGGCCCTGGCATGTTTCCGGCGGCGACGACTGGCCGCCCGTGCCGGCGGTGTACGCGCATCGCGGCGCTTCGGCCCTGCGGCCGGAGCATACGCTGGAGGCCTACCGGCAGGCGATTGCGGACGGTGCCGATGTGATCGAGCCCGATCTGGTCATCACGCGCGACGGCGTGCTGGTGGCGCGTCACGAGAACGCGCTGGCGGTGCTGGGGCCAGATGGCCACGTGGTGGAGGCGACCACCGATGTCGCCGAGCGGCCCGACTACGCCGACCGACGCACCACGAAGACCGTCGACGGCCGGCGGGTCAGCGGCTGGTTCGCCGAGGATTTCAGTTGGGCCGAACTGCAGACCCTGCGGGCGCGCGAGCGCATCCCGGCCATCCGGCCCGCCAATGCGCGTCTGGATGGCCGCTATGGCATCCCCTCGCTGCAGCAGATCGTGGATCTGGTCCGCAGCGAATCGACGCGGCTGGGCCGTGCGATCGGCATGGCGCCCGAGACCAAACATCCGACGTACTTCCAGTCCATCGGCATGCCGCTGGAAGAGCCTCTGGTGGCATTGCTCGAGGCGAACGGACTCAACCAGGCGGATGCGCCGGTGGTGATCCAATCGTTCGAGGTCGCGAATCTGCAGGCGCTGCGGCAGCGCACGCCCGTGCGGCTGGCGCAACTCGTGGGTGCACGGGGCCAGCCGTACGACTTCACGGTGGCAGGCGACAGCCGAAGCTACGCCGATCTGCTCACGCCGGAAGGGCTGGCGGCCATGCGCCGTTATGCCGATGTGCTGGCGCCCGTGAAATCGCTGGTCCTGGGGCCGGAAGCCGTGGCCCGCGGTGGCGCGGCCTCCGAGCTGGTGGCGCGGGCCCACGCGGCCGACCTGAGTGTGGTGGTGTGGACCTTGCGGCCCGAGAATGCCTTCCTGCCGGCGGCGCTCAAGGGCGAACCGGTGGGCGACGACACAGTCAGGGGCCGGGGCGAAGCCGAGGTGGTCGCCTATCTGCGCGCGGGCGTCGACGGGGTGTTTGCCGACGACCCGGGTGTGGCACGCCGGGCGGTGGACGCCGCCGCGGGCACGGCGAAGAGCGCCGCCGCCGCAGCGTGCGGCTCCGGACGGCGGTAGGCGGCTGCAGCGGGTGCAGCCTTTTGCGGTCAGCTGCGGGCCGGTGCCGAGCCGATCGTCAGCGCTGCCGCAGCCGGGCGATGCAATGCCCAGACACAGCAGGCCGCCAGCAGCAGCGGCAGAGCCAATGCACCGAAGTAGGCCGGACGCGACCAGTCGGCTGCGATGAGCAGACCGGCCAGGGCCGGGCCGACGGTGGCGCCCAGGCGTCCGATACCCAGGGCAAGACCGGTGCCCGAGGCCCGCACGGCCGTCGGGAACACGGCGGGCGCCAGGGCATAGAGACCGATCATGCTGCCGAACATGAAGCAGCCGATGACCAGGGTCAGCGCCATCAGGCCGTTCAACCCGGCGTGCGTGCCGCCGAACCACACCACGCTGCCGAAACACAGCACCAGCGCCGCCGTGGTCACGCGCAGCAGGCCCAGGCGCGGCGACAGCAGGCCGAGCAGCAGACCGCCGGCGATGCCGCCGAGGTTCATCAGCACCGCCCCCGAAATGCCTTGCTGGACCGACCGGCCCATGCTGACCAGCACCTTGGGGGTCCAGTTGACCAGAAAGTAGAACGACACCATGAGCAGAAAATAGCTCAGGCACACCAGCACGGTGCTGCGGGCCATGCCTAGGCGAAACACCTGCGCCATGCCGGTACGGGGTGCGCGGGCGGCCGCAGCGGGCAGGGCGGTCACGGTCTGCAGCCCGAGCTTGGTGCGCAGGCGGTTGTAGCGCGCCAAGGCGCCGGGCGGCCGGCGCGCGAGCAGGAAGTCGAGCGACTCGGGCATGGCGGCCATGACCAGCGGCAGGGTCAGCGCCGAAGCGGCTGCGCCGTAGAGGAACACCGCGTGCCAGCCCTGGTTGGCGATGATCCAGGACGAGGCCAGGCCACCCAGCATGGCCCCGATCGGATAACCGATGGCCATGAAGCTGATGGCCAGATCGCGCCGGCGGTCGTTGGCGTACTCGGCCACCACGGTGTTGATGCCGGCCAGGATGCCGCCCATGCCCAGGCCGGTGAAGACCCGGAGGGCGAGCAGCTGTTCGAGGTTCTGGGCCAGCGCCGTCGCGGCCATGCCCAGTGTCAGGATGACCAGGCATCCGAGCACGATGCGGCGGCGTCCCAGGCTGTCGGCCAAGGGCGAGATGAAGATCGAACCCAGCACCATGCCGGCCAGCCCGGCGCTGAAGACCAGGCCGAGCTGGGCGGGTGTGAGCGACCACTCCGCTGCAATCGAGGGGCCTGTGAAGGCCACGGCCAACACGTCGAAACCGTCGATCATGCTGATGAGCACACACAGGGCGATGGCCACGATCTGGAACGGGCGCATCGGTCCCTGGCGCAGCGTCGACTGCGCGTCGTCGTGTCGACTCACGCGTCGGCCCAGACTTCCTGTGCGGTCTCGATCACCAGGCGCAGCTTGGTGCGCTGAGCCTCGACGGCGATGTCGTTGCCGTGCACGGTGCTGGAGAAACCGCACTGGGGCGAGAGGGCCAACTGGTCGAGCGGGGCGTAGCGGGCGGCTTCTTCGATGCGGCGCTTGAGGTCGTCCTTCGACTCGAGCTCGCCGAACTTGGTGGTCACCAGGCCGAGCACGGCCAGCTTGCCCTTGGGCAGGAAACGCAGCGGGCGGAAGTCGCCGCTGCGGTCGTCGTCGTACTCGAGGAAGTAGGCGTCGAGGTTCATTTCGGCCAGCAGGGCTTCGGCCACGGGCTCGTAGTTGCCGCTGGCGGCGTGCGTGCTCTTGAAGTTGCCCCGGCACAGGTGGATGCCGAGGATCATGCCTTCCGGCTTGTAGGCCGCGACCTTGTTGATGAACTGGGCATAGCGGTGCGGCAGTTCGTCCGGGTCGTCGCCGCGCTGGCGGGCGGCTTCACGCATCTTCTCGTCGCACAGGTAGGCCAGGTTGGTGTCGTCCATCTGCACGTAGCGGCAGCCGGCGGCGGCCAGCGACTGCAGTTCCTCGCCATAGGCGCGGGCCACGTCGTCGTAGAAGGCCGGATCGAGCTCAGGGTAGTGCTCGCGGCTGATGCCGGCACGGCCGCCGCGGAAGTGCAGCATGGTGGGCGACGGGATCGTGACCTTGGGCGTGCTGCCGGCCGAGACCTGGCTTTTCAGGAACTCGAAGTCGGCGCGCTGGATGTCCTTGACGTGACGCACCTTGTCGACGACCTTCATCACCGGGGGCGCGAGTTCGAGCTTGCCGTCCGGGCGCTGGATGGTGACGGGTTCGCCGCTGGAGACACCGCCGAGCTGGCGCAGGAAGTCGACATGGAAGTACGTGCGGCGGAATTCGCCGTCGGTGATGCTCTTGAGGCCCACGTCTTCCTGGAACTTCACGATTTCGGCGATGGCACGGTCTTCGACGCGGCGCAGTTGCTCGGCATCGATCGCGCCCTTGGCATGCTGTTCACGCGCCTCGAGCAGGTACTGGGGGCGCAGGAAACTGCCGACGTGATCGGCGCGGAAGGGCGGGTTCAGAGGAGTGGTCATGACGGGTCTTGGAATGGGGTTCGCCTGGACAGAGGCCGCCGGCGCCGGGCGTCTGTTATCCAGAACAGGGGCCGTCATTCTGTGAATGACAGGTCATCGATGCAAGATGTATTTTTTCATTCGATCATGAAAAAAATTCAACTGGGGTCGGCGATGCCGGTCGAACGGCGCACGGAAACAGGTCAAGCCGCACCACGACCGGTCGGCTGGCCGGGGCGTTCTGCCCAAATTTGGACCATTTGGTCAGCCAATTTTCGAGAGGGACGAGCAAGTCGTTGAATCCAAAAGGAATTGTCGACTGGCATGGCGCATGCATAGGGCTGGATGTCTGCATGAGTGCACCGGCCCCACGGGCCGGCGCGATGGCCTCTACCCACTCAGGAGCTTTTGATCATGAAGGTTGGCGTTTTCATTCCGATAGGCAACAACGGCTGGCTGCTGTCCGAGACGGCCCCTCAGTACAAGCCCACGTTCGAGCTCAACAAGCAGATCACGCTGGAGGCCGAGCACTACGGCCTGGACTTCGTGCTGTCGATGATCAAGCTGCGCGGGTTCGGGGGCAAGACGGAATTCTGGGATCACAACCTCGAATCCTTCACGCTGATGGCCGGGCTGGCCGCGGTGACCACCAAGATCAAGCTGTACGCGACAGCCGCTTCGCTGGTCATGCCGCCGGCCATCGTGGCCCGCATGGCCTCGACCATCGATTCGATCTCGAACGGGCGTTTCGGCGTCAACCTGGTGACGGGCTGGCAACGGCCCGAGTACTCGCAGATGGGCATGTGGCCCGGCGACGCTTTCTTCGGCACGCGTTACGAATACCTCACCGAATACGTGCAGGTGCTGCGCGAGCTGTGGGGCAAGGGGCAGTCGGATTTCAAGGGACAGCATTTCCAGATGGACGATTGCCGCCTGAGTCCGCGTCCGCAGGGCGAGATGAAGGTGATCTGCGCCGGCTCGAGCGATGCCGGCATGGCGTTCTCGGCCCGGCATGCCGACTACAACTTCTGTTTCGGCAAGGGGCTCAACACGCCCAAGGCGTTTGCGCCCGCGGCCGAGCGGCTGATCGAGGCCACCGAAAAGACCGGCCGCCATGTCAGCACCTACGTGCTGATGATGGTGATTGCCGACGAGACCGACGAAGCCGCGCGTGCCAAGTGGGAACACTACAAGGCCGGGGCCGACCAGGAGGCCATCGCCTGGATGGGGCAGCAGGGCGCGGCGGACACGAAGTCCGGCACCGACACCAATGTGCGGCAGATGACGGACCCGACCTCGGCGGTCAACATCAACATGGGCACGCTGGTGGGCTCGTACGCCAGCGTGGCGCGCATGCTCGACGAGATGGCCGAGGTGCCCGGAACGGAGGGTGTGCTGCTGACGTTCGACGACTTCGTGCAGGGCGTGCACAACTTCGGCGAGCGCATCCAGCCGCTGATGGCCTCGCGGGTCTGTGCCGACACGCCGGTGCCCTCGCGCGCCCGGGCCGCTCTGGCGGCCGCCGCCTGACAGGAGATCGAAATGGCCGCGAATCCGCAAACGACGACTCTGCACAAGACCAACCAGACCCTGACTTCCACCGAACCCGTCGGCGCCCCCGAGGCGGTAGCCGCGCTGGGCACGGGCCGCGCGCTGCTGCTGCCGACCCGGCCCGAGCCGCTGGCGCTGGTGCCTGCGCAGACGGCGCTCATCGTGGTGGACATGCAGAACGCCTATGCCTCGATCGGCGGTTACGTGGACACGGCGGGATTCGATATCTCGGGTGCGCAGGGCGTGATCGGCCGGGTGGCGCAGGCCGTGGCCGCCGCGCGGGCGGCCGGCATTCCGGTGGTGTTCCTGCAGAACGGCTGGGATGCGGCCTATGTGGAAGCCGGCGGCCCCGGCTCGCCCAACTGGCACAAGTCGAATGCGCTCAAGACCATGCGGCGGCGGCCTGAACTGCAGGGGCGCTTTCTGGCCAAGGGGGGCTGGGACTACGAGATGGTCGAGGCTCTCGCGCCGCAGCCGGGCGACATCGTGGTGCCGAAGACGCGCTACAGCGGTTTCTTCAACAGCACGCTCGATTCGACGTTGCGTGCGCGTGGCATCCGCAACCTGGTCTTCACCGGCATCGCCACCAATGTGTGCGTGGAGTCCACTTTGCGCGATGCCTTCCACCTGGAGTATTTCGGCGTGCTGCTCGAGGATGCCACGCACGAACTGGGCGGTGCGCCGATCCAGTCGGCAGCGGTCTACAACATCGAGACTTTTTTTGGCTGGGTGACGCAGGTCGACGCGTTCTGCCAGGCCGTCTCGCCCGCAACCCATGCACGCCGCAGCGCGTGAGTCCGTGCACCGCCGCGTGTGCGTGCCGTGTTTTTGTTTGTTCAGACAGGAGTTTTGATCCATGCCTAAAAAAGCCATCATCCCGCCCGGAACGGGCACGCCGATCGCGCCATTCGTACCGGGCACGCTGGCCGACGGGGTGCTGTATGTCTCGGGAACCTTGCCGTTCGACAAGGACAACAACGTGGTCCATGTGGGCGATGCGGCCGCGCAGACCCGGCATGTGCTGACGGTGATCCAGGGCGTGATCGAGGCCGCCGGCGGCACGATGGAGGACGTGACGTTCAACCACATCTTCCTGCGCGACTGGGCGGACTACGCCGCGATCAACACGGTGTATGCCGAGTTCTTTCCGGGCGTGAAGCCGGCGCGTTATTGCATCCAGTGCGGACTGGTCAAGCCCGAGGCGCTGGTGGAGATCGCCTCGATCGCACACGTCGGCACGCAGGAGCCGTCATGAGCCTGACCTATGACGTGCACGGTCCGGCGGATGCGCCGACGGTGCTGCTGTCGTCCGGCCTGGGCGGTGCGGCCGGCTTCTGGAAACCGCAACTGCCCGCGTTGCTGGAAGCCGGCTACCGGGTGATCGCCTACGACCAGCGGGGCACGGGGCGCAGTCCCGGCGAACTGCCGCGACCCTACAGCATCGCGCACATGGCGCAGGACGTGGCCGAGATTCTGGATCGCACGCAGACGGCCTCGTGCCATCTGATGGGGCATGCGCTGGGCGGCCTGGTGGGCTTGCAACTGGCGCTGGATGCGCCGGCGCGGGTGGCCAGCCTGCTGCTGATCAATGCCTGGTCCAAGCCCAATCCGCATTCGGCCCGGTGTTTCGATGCGCGGCTGGAGCTGCTGGCCCGCAGCGGGCCGAGAGCCTATGTCGAGGCCCAGCCGATATTCCTGTATCCGGCGGCCTGGGCGGCGGCGCATGCCGAGCAGGTGCAGGGCGAGGTCGAGCATGCGCTGGCCCATTTCCCCGGTGCTCAAACCATGCAGACCCGCATCGCGGCGCTGCGTGCGTTCGATGTCGACAGCCGGCTGGGCGACATCGCCGTGCCGGTGTGGGTGGCCGCCGCCATGGACGACGTGCTGGTGCCCTGGACCTGCTCGCAGCGCCTGGCCCAGGGTCTGCCGAAGGCCACGCTCGAGAGCGTGCCGCATGGCGGCCACGCACACAGCGCCACCGAGGCACCGGCCTTCAACGCCGGCATGCTGGCTTTTCTGGCGAAGGTGGCGCGCTAGCCGGCCGGCCGGGGCACAACGCCTCCCAGCGTGATCGCCACCAGATTGGCGACGGTGGATTCGAAGAAATCCGGATCCTGCAGCGTGCGGCCGGTGAGGGCCTCGACCTGAACCGCGAAGTCGGCATAGTGCTGGGTGACCGCCCAGAGGTGAAACAGCAGGTGGTGCGGATCCACCGGGGCCAGTCGGCCCTGGTTCACCCAGGTGCGGATGACATCCGATTTGCACTCGACCAGCAGCCGGAGCTCGTGCGCCAGCTCGTCGCGCAGCAGCGGCGCGCCCTGTACCATTTCCAGGCAGAACAGGCGGGAGGCATGGGGCTGGTCGCGCGACATGGCGAGCTTGCGCCGGATGTAGTCGGCCAGTGCATCCGCCGGATCCTGCTCGGCGCTGAAGTCGCGCAGCGGTGCGAGCCACACCTCGAGCAGCTCGCGCAGCACGCAGACATAGAGATCGTCCTTGTTGCTGAAGTGGTAGAGCAGATTGCTTTTCGACAGGCCCGCGGCGCTGGCGATCTGGTCGACCGAGGTGCCGTGCCGTCCGTAGCGCGAGAACAGGTCGAGCGCGGCACGCATGATGACGGCGCGCTTGTCCCTGACCGACTGTTCCCGGGTGGGGCGAACGGCTTGGACCGGGAGGCGAGGAGGGCGATGGCTCATGCTTCTTCCTAGCGATAGTCGTGCCAGATCCTGCTGGCGCCGTTCCCGAACGCAGGGCGGCTCGTGCTATCTTGGCCCCTGAGATACGCCGTCCTTCCACGCCCTTCCGGTTTGCCATGACACCACCTGTTGCCGCCGCGCCCGCTCGTCGCCGAAACGTTTCGGCCGTGGCCATGCTGCTGGCGCTGGTGGCCGGCTTCAGCCTGAGCCAGGCCTACCGGACGGTCGCGGCGATTCTGGCCGTGCCGCTGCAGAACGAGTGGAACCTGTCGCCGCAGCAGCTCGGCCTGTTCGCGGGCATGTTCCACCTCGCCTTCGGATCGATGCAGATGTTCATGGGCATCGGCATCGACCTGCATGGGGTCCGCCGCACCATCCTGACGGCGTTTCCCCTGGCCATCGTCGGCTCCGGCCTGGCGGCGTGGGCGCCGTCCTATCCCTGGCTGCTGGCCGCGCAGGTGCTGATCGGCATGGGGTGTGCACCGGCTTTCCTCGTGTGCACGGTGTTCATCGCACGGCGATTCCCGACCGAGCGCTTTGCCTCGCTTTCGGGTTTTGCCATGGGCCTGGGCGGGCTGGGCATGCTGTTCACCGGCACGCCGCTGGCATCGCTGGTGCAGGCGTCTTCCTGGCGCATGGGCTTTGTCGTGCTGGGCCTGGCGGCCATGGCGGCTTGGGCCATCATGGCCTGGCTGGTGCACGACCGGCCGGAGCCCGGCGCGGCAGGCGCCGAATCGCTGGGCCAGGCCATCCGCCGTTTCGGCGATCTGCTGCTGCTTCGCCACACCTGGGGCATCGTGGCGCTGGCACTGGTCAGTTATGCCTGTTTCATCGCGCTGCGCGGTCTCTGGCTGGGGCCGCTGCTGGTGCAGCGCCACGGCTTCTCGCTGCTGCAGAGCGGGCATGTGGCGACGGCGGTATCGGTGACGGCGCTGGTCGGCCCTTTGCTGTTCGGCCGGCTCGATCCAGGCGTGCTGCGGCGGCCCTGGATCGTCGCGTTCTCGCTGGTGCTGGCCGTGTTCTATCTGCTGATGGCTTTTCTGGGATCGGTCTGGCTGGATGTCGCCGTGCCGGTGCTGCTGGGCTGTCTGTCGGGCTACGTGGTGTGGCAGTACGCGGATGTGCGGGCCGCTTATCCGAAAGCCATCACCGGCCGGGCGATGGCCGTGTTCACCATGGCGATGTTCTTGGGCGTCGCCTGGGTGCAGTGGCTGACCGGGGCGCTGGCCAGTTGGGCGTCCTCGCTGGGATGGGATCCCTATGCCGCAGTGCTGGGCGGACTGGCCTTGCTGATGGTGGCGGGCGCTGCGGCCTTCGCATGGCTGCCCCAGCCGCCCGCGCAGCAGCCGGCCTGAACCGGCCCTTTCGGCCCTCTCGGCCATTCCGTCCATTGCAGGCGCGGACCGTTTGCCGCCCGATGACAGACTGAATCGTTCGGCCACTCGCCGGTGTCATGGATGCGCCGCTGCTCCGGCCGGATAATCGTCCTCGAGTCCCCGCTCGCCCGTTTTTTGCGGCGGGTTTTCCTTCGGCCCTTGGCCGATGCCGGGAGCGGCAGACCGCGGACGCGACGTCCCCGACGATCCCGAGACAAGAGACAGGTGTTCACATGACCGACCGCATCCAGTACAGCCCTTTCCACGCCCGTGTCATGAGTGCCGACGAAGCCGCTGCCTTCATCCAGCCCGGGGAAACCGTGGCGATGAGCGGCTTCACGGGGTCGGGTTATCCCAAGGTCGTGCCGGCAGCCCTGGCCCGCCACATCGATGCGGCGCACCACCGGGGCGAGGCCTTCAAGGTGCGGGTGCTGACCGGCGCATCGACCGCGCCCGAGCTCGACGGTGCGTTGGCCAAGGTCGACGGGATGAGCCTGCGACTGCCTTTCCAGACCGATCCCGATGCCCGCCAGCGCATCAACGACGGCCGCATGGAGTACATCGACGCGCACCTGAGCCACGTGGCACAGCACACGTGGTTCGGTTTCTACGGCGACATCGACACGGCGGTGGTCGAGGTGTCGGCCATCCGCGAGGACGGCCTGCTGGTGCCGTCCACATCGGTCGGCAACAACAAGACCTGGCTGGACCTGGCCCGGCGCGTGATCATCGAGGTCAACGAATGGCAGCCGGCCGGCGTCGACGGCATGCACGACATCTACTACGGCACGGCCTTGCCGCCGCACCGCAAGCCGATCCCGCTGTCGCATGCTGCAGACCGCATCGGCGACCGCTACCTGCGCGTGGATCCGGCCAAGGTGGTGGCCGTGGTGCGCACCGATGCCCCCGACCGCAACAGCCCCTTCAGTCCGGTCGATGCCACCAGCGAACGCATTGCCGAGCATCTCATCGCGTTCCTCAAGCACGAGGTGAGCCTCGGGCGGCTGCCGGCCAATCTGCTGCCCTTGCAGTCGGGCGTGGGCAATATTCCCAATGCCGTGCTCACCGGACTGGGGGCCAGCGGTTTCCGCAACCTGACGGCCTTCACCGAGGTGATTCAGGACGGCATGCTGGATCTGTTGCGCGAAGGCGTGCTCGAGATGGCCTCGTGCACGGGGTTCGCGCTGAGCCCGCAGGCCAACGAGGAGTTCAAGCGCAACATCGACTTCTACCGCCAGCGCATCGTCATGCGGACGCAGGAGATTTCCAACCACCCCGAACTGGTTCGGCGCCTGGGCTGCATCGGCATGAACGGCATGATCGAGGCCGATCTCTACGGCAATGTCAATTCCACCCACGTGATGGGTTCACGGATCCAGAACGGCATCGGCGGCTCGGGCGATTTCACGCGCAACAGTTTCCTGTCGGTGTTTCTCAGCCCCAGCACGGCCAAGAACGGCTCGATCTCGGCCTTGGTGCCCATGGTCAGCCACGTCGACCACACCGAACACGATGTCTCCATCGTGGTGACCGAACAGGGGCTGGCGGACTTGCGGGGCCTGTCGCCCAAGCAGCGGGCCCGGGTGCTGATCGACCGCTGCGTGCATCCCGACTACCGCGATGCGCTGAGCGATTATTTCGATCGGACCCTGCACACCAGCTACGGGCTGCACACGCCGCACATGCTGGGCGAGGCGCTGTCCTGGCATCAGCGCTGGCTGGACACGGGCAGCATGCGGGCACCGCAGCCGCCCAAGCTGGCTGCGGTGGGCTGATGACCGGCCGGCGTGGGGCCGTGTTCGATGCGAAGCGGCGCCGTGGCCCGGCCGGGCGTGTTGGCCGGGCGGCGGTCTTCAGACCGTGATCACGCCGGGGATGTCGACTTCGACCGCCACATCGGCACCGTAGTCCACGCCCTGCAGGCCAAAACCGAAAAGACGCAGGAAATCCTGCTTGTAGCCGGCAAAGTCGGTCAGCTCGTGCAGGTTCTCGTTGGTCACTTCGTTCCACAGGGCCTTCACGCGGTCCTGCACTTCGGGTGCCAGTTCCTTGTAGTCGGCGCGCAGGCGGCCTTCGTCGTCGAGCACCGGCGTGGCGCTGCACAGGCTGTTGCGGTAGAGCTCGTCGAGCTGCTCGATGCAACCCTCGTGCGTGCCCTGTTCCTTCATCACCTTGAACAGCAGCGAGAGGTACAGCGGCATCACCGGAATGGCCGAGCTGGCTTGCGTCACTACGGCCTTGAGTACCGACACGCGGGCGTCGCCGCCGGTCGCGGCCAGCGTCTCGCGCAGGCCCAGAACCGTGCGGTCCAGATCCTTCTTGGCGGCACCGATGGAGCCGTTCCAGTAGATGGCCTGCGTCACTTCTTCGCCCAGGTAGGTGAAGGCGGTGGTGGTGGCGCCGTCGGCCAGCACGCCGGCTTCGCGCAGCGCCTCGATCCAGAACTTCCAGTCCTCACCGCCCATCACGGCGACGGTGTTGTCGACCTCTTCCTGGCTGGCGGGTTCGAGCGTCACTTCCGTGATCTGTTCCTTGTCGGTATCGATGCCGCGCAGGTGGATGGCGCTGCCGATGGGCTTGAGCGTGGAGGTGTGGACCTGGCCGGTGCGCGGGTGGGTGCGGCGCGGCGAGGCCAGGCTGTAGACGACCTGGTCGACCTGGCCGAGGTCGCGGCGGATGGTCTCGATGGTCTGCTGCTTGACGGCGTCGGAGAACGCATCGCCGTTGATGCTCTGGGCGTACAGGCCTTCCTGGCCGGCCAGCTTGTGGAAAGCGGCGGTGTTGTACCAGCCTGCCGTGCCCGGCTTGCCGTCGGTACCGGCGCGCTCGAACATCACGCCGAGGGTCTGGGCGCCGCAGCCGAATGCGGCGGTGATGCGGGCGGCCAGGCCGTAGCCGGTGGATGCGCCGATCACCAGCACACGCTTGGGGCCGTTGGCGATGGGGCCGCGTGCCTTGATGAAGTCGATCTGTTCCTTGACGTTGGCTTCGCAGCCAACCGGATGGGCGGTCACACAGATAAAGCCACGCACGCGGGGTTTGACGATCATGAGGTTATTCAGTCCAGATGCTAAGGAAGAGGGCGGCCCGTCATCCGGACCGCATGCCACTGCGGGTGGCCACGATGAACCGGATTTTGCCTCATGACGCAGCCCCTGCCGCAGCCTGGGGGCGGCGCGGCAGGCGGCGAGGGCGGGTTTTGACGGGGCTTGTCCACGCGGCCGCCGTGTCGCGCATTCGTGCCGGAGCCGCCGCTGGCCGCTCAGATTCTCCAGGCGGCGCGCCGGTTGAGCACGGCCCGCAAGGCGCTGTAGACGGTCAGTGCCGAGGTCTTGGGGTTGCTGGCGAGCGGCTGGCCGCGCAAGGTGAGCACGAGCGAGCCGAAGGCGCCTTCGGCCCGGAGCTCGTGCACGTTGCCGCCGGCATGCGGGTCGGCGTAGAGCTGGACCTGCGTGCGATCCAGCCCCAGCCCGGCGAGCGACACGGTGGCCGCCACATTGGCATTCCTGGGGTAGAGGCGCGCCGCTTCCCGGGCACTGCCCTCGAAGATGCACAGGGGGCGGTCGAGGTCCTCGAGCGCGTGCAGGGCGGCGGCAGGCGTGCCCTGCCAGGCCGAGGGCGGTTTGCGGCCGACATACGTCACCCGCTCCAGTCCACCCAGTCGTGCCGCGGCCAGCGCGTCGATCGCACCGATGGCGCCGGACACCAGCTCCAGCTGCGAGCCGCCGTCATGCCCGGCCTGTTCGAGCCGCAGGGCCAGTTCGGCATCGCCCAGCGCCCCGATCGATGTCACGATGCAATCCACGCCCCGCGCGAGCGCCGGCAGCACATGGGCCGCCAGGGCGTCATGGCCCGCGCATTCCAGCACCAGATCGACGGGGGCCGGGGCGTCGTCCAGCCGCGCCAGCACGTGCGCGCCGGGCGCCAGCGTGCGTGCAATTCCGCCCGTCGGCGAAGCGGGGTCGCGCAGCACGACGGCGGCCACCCGGACCGAGGGCTCGGTGGCCAGGTGACGCAGCACGGCCGAACCGATGGCGCCGCAGCCGATCACGGCGAGTCGAAGGGGAGGCATGAGAGGGCTCCTGTGGACAACAAAAGCGGCAGCGGCGTGCCGATGAACATCCGGCACCCAGGCCGGATCGATTCGGCATTCTGGCGCTTTTCGGGCCCGCGCGAGCCTTGGCTCACCGTGCTGCGTGACCGCATGCTGCCGCATCGCGACGGCACGCCCACTGCGCCGACATTCGCGCCGCCAGCGCCGTTCCCATCATCAGGGTCACCACCCGGGATCCCCGCCTTTTTTCCCGATTTCGCACGGTCGCGCTTGAAATTTGCCACGCATCCCTTATTATTAGCACTCAAGGGGGGTGAGTGCTAGCAGCGGCCCCGGTGCCGCGATGGCCCACCTCCCCGGCAAAGTTATCGAACGCTGACTTGCAAGAGCCCGCGTTTTTTCTTGTCCATTTCATTCGTATTGCAAGCATTCAAGGAGCAGCAATGAGCAGCCTTCGCCCCCTGCACGATCGCGTGATCGTCAAGCGTCTGGAAAACGAAACCAAGACGGCCTCTGGCATCTACATTCCCGACAACGCCGCCGAGAAGCCTGACCAAGGCGAAGTGCTGGCCGTCGGCCCCGGCAAGAAGAACGACAAGGGCGAACTGATCGCTCTGGGCGTGCAGGTCGGCGACCGCGTGCTCTTCGGCAAGTACTCCGGCCAGACCGTCAAGGTCAACGGCGACGAACTGCTGGTCATCAAGGAAGAAGAACTGTTCGCAGTGGTCGAGAAGTAATCGCGCCGAGCGATCGCCTCTCCCTCTTCACGAACCGACCTTCCCCATCTCATTAGGAGCTCATTCAAATGGCAGCCAAACAAGTAGTTTTCGGTGACGACGCACGTGCAAAGATCGTGCAAGGCGTCAACATCCTGGCCAACGCGGTCAAAGTGACCCTCGGTCCCAAGGGCCGCAACGTGGTGCTCGAGCGTTCCTTCGGCTCCCCCACCGTGACCAAGGACGGTGTGTCCGTGGCCAAGGAAATCGAACTCAAGGACAAGCTGGAAAACATCGGTGCTCAGCTGGTCAAGGAAGTCGCTTCCAAGACCAACGACAACGCCGGTGACGGCACCACCACCGCCACCGTGCTGGCACAAGCCATCGTTCGCGAAGGCTTCAAGTACGTGGCCGCCGGCTTCAACCCCACCGACCTGAAGCGCGGTATCGACAAGGCCGTGACCGCCGTCGTCGCCGAAATCAAGAACATCGCCAAGCCCACCACGACTTCCAAGGAAATCGCCCAGGTCGGCTCCATCTCGGCCAACTCCGATGAAGACGTCGGCCAGATCATCGCCAACGCCATCGACAAGGTCGGCAAGGAAGGCGTGATCACCGTTGAAGACGGCAAGAGCCTGATCAACGAACTCGACGTCGTCGAAGGCATGCAGTTCGACCGCGGCTACCTGTCGCCCTACTTCATCAACAACCCCGAAAAACAAGTTGCCCTGCTGGACAACCCCTTCGTGCTGTTGTTCGACAAGAAGATCAGCAACATCCGCGACCTGCTGCCCACGCTGGAACAAGTCGCCAAGGCTGGCCGTCCCCTGCTGATCATTGCCGAAGACGTCGAAGGCGAAGCCCTGGCGACTCTGGTGGTCAACACCATCCGTGGCATCCTGAAGGTCGTGGCCGTCAAGGCGCCTGGCTTCGGCGACCGCCGCAAGGCCATGCTGGAAGACATCGCCATCCTGACGGGCGGCAAGGTCATCGCAGAAGAAGTCGGCCTGACCCTCGAGAAGGTCACCCTGGCTGACCTGGGCCAAGCCCAGCGTGTCGAGATCGGCAAGGAAAACACCATCATCATCGACGGTGCCGGTGCAGCCGACGACATCGAAGCCCGCGTCAAGCAAATCCGCATCCAGATCGAAGAAGCGACCAGCGACTACGACCGTGAAAAACTGCAAGAGCGCGTGGCCAAGCTGGCCGGCGGTGTTGCCGTGATCCGCGTCGGTGCTGCCACCGAAGTCGAACTCAAGGAAAAGAAGGCTCGCGTCGAAGACGCCCTGCACGCCACCCGCGCTGCAGTGGAAGAAGGCGTGGTTGCCGGTGGTGGCGTGGCTCTGCTGCGTGCCCGTTCCGCGATCAAGGACCTCAAGGGTGACAACGCCGATCAGGACGCCGGTATCAAGATCGTGCTGCGCGCGGTCGAAGAACCCCTGCGCCAGATCGTTGCCAACGCCGGCGACGAACCCAGCGTGGTCGTGGCCCGCGTGCTCGAAGGCACGGGCAACTTCGGCTACAACGCCGCCAACGGCACCTACGGTGACCTGGTGGAACTGGGCGTGCTGGATCCGGCCAAGGTGACCCGCTCGGCGCTGCAGAACGCCGCATCGGTGGCCAGCCTGATCCTGACGACCGACGCCATCGTGGCCGAGCTGCCCAAGGACGACGCACCGGCCGGCGGCGGCATGCCCGACATGGGTGGCATGGGCGGCATGGGCATGTAAAAGCCCTGCCGGTCCAAGGGGCAGCGCCAGCCGCCGCCCCGTGTGCCCAGCCAAAAAAGCCGCGAACCTTCGGGTTCGCGGCTTTTTTTTGGATCATCGCGCAACAGACGCGACAGCGACGGCAAAAATCGATACTATACGCACCGTGTATATTGAGGATGCCGCCTTATGAGTGCCCAGCAAACTTTCCTGCGCGATGCGATGCGTCGCCTGAACATGACCCGCGAGGCCTTCGCCACACGCATCGGCGTGTCGCGCCGGGCACTGGACACCTGGCTGCTTCCGGACGATTCCCAGGAGTCGCGCGCCATGCCGGAAATCGTCGAGCGTTTTGTCACCGAGATCCTGCAGCGCCAAGAAGAATCGACGCAGAGCGTACACAGTCAGCCTCTGGCCGATGCCATCGCCTTCGAAGGCCGTCCCCAGTTGCTGTCCGTCGACCAGTTCACCCGTGAATCGGCCGAGGCGCTGTTCCGGGTCGCCGACATCATGCAGCCCATCGCCCGCCGCCAGAAGATTTCACGTGTACTCGAAGGCGCGGTGCTGGGCAACCTGTTCTTCGAGGCCAGCACCCGCACGCGGGTGAGCTTCGGGGCTGCCTTCTGCCGCCTGGGTGGATCGGTGTGCGACACCACGGGCTTCACCTTCTCGTCCATGGCCAAGGGCGAATCCATCTACGACACCAGCCGCGTCATGGCCGGTTATGTCGATGCGCTGGTCGTGCGCCACCCCGAGCAGGGCTCGGTGGCCGAGTTCGCACGCGCCACCAACATCCCCGTCATCAACGCCGGCGACGGCCCGGGCGAACACCCGAGCCAGGCACTGCTCGACCTCTACACCATCCAGCGCGAGTTCTCGCGGCTGGGCAAGCTGGTCGACGGATCCCACATCGCGCTGGTCGGCGACCTGAAGTACGGCCGCACCGTGCATTCGCTGTCCAAGCTGCTGGCGCTCTACAAAGGCATCAAGCTCACGCTGATTTCGCCGCCCGGCCTCGAAATGCCGTCCTACGTGGTCGACCGCCTGGCGAAGAACGACCATGTGATCGAGCAGACCCATGACCTCAACAAGGGCCTGGCCGGTGCCGATGTGGTGTACGCCACTCGCATCCAGAAGGAGCGTTTCAAGGACGAGTCCTTCGAGGGCTACACCCCCGAGTTCCAGATCAACAAGGCCACGCTCGATGCCGCCTGCGGTCCCGACACGCTGGTCATGCATCCGCTGCCGCGCGACGGTCGGCCCGATGCCAACGACCTGAGCACCGATCTCAACCATGACTCGCGCCTGGCCATCTTCCGCCAGACCGACAACGGCA
This sequence comes from Comamonas sp. BIGb0124, assembly GCF_003752175.1. Lineage (GTDB taxonomy): Bacteria > Pseudomonadota > Gammaproteobacteria > Burkholderiales > Burkholderiaceae_C > Comamonas_F. The sequence goes on from NZ_RJVF01000009.1 coordinate 347,674, forward strand.
TCCCCGTGCGCATGGCGATCTTTGCGGTCCTGCTGGGCGTGGATGGCCAGGTGCAGCGTTCCATGCGCGACGCCACCTGGCGCCGACCCACCATGGTGGGCCCGGACGACGCGGTCTTCCACGGCATCGACTGAACGCCCGAACGCCCGTTGCGGGGCGGCCGTTTCAGACAAGAAAGCCCTGCGGCACACCGGCGCCGCAGGGCTTTTTCATTGGGGATAGCGGCCCGGCAGCAAAGCCCAGGGGCTTGCGGGCCGGTGCTCAGCGCCGGTGACTCAACCCTGCAACTGGCGGACCAGCGCGGCCGTCGAGGCGTCGAGACCCTGCACGTCGCCCGAAGCCAGCCGGGGCTCGATGTCCTTGGCCAGCACCTTGCCCAGCTCGACGCCGAACTGGTCGAAGCTGTTGATGCCCCACAGCGCGCCGCTGGTGAAGACCCGGTGCTCGTACAGTGCGATCAGGGCGCCGAGCGAGGCCGGATCCAGCCGTTCGAGCACCAGGAAGGTACTGGGGCGGTTGCCGGGGAAGTCGCGTGCGCCGTCCGCGCCCTGCTGGCCCTGCAGAAACGCCTGGGCCTGGGCGATCGCGTTGGCCAGCAGCTTGGCATGGTGGCCGGGCAGGGTGTGGGCGGCTTCGCGCGTCACGATGAACTCGACCGGAACCACGTCCGTGCCCTGATGCAGCATCTGGAAGAAGGCGTGCTGGCCGTTGGTCCCGGGTTCGCCCCAGACCACCGGCGAGGTGCCGATCGGCAAGGCCTGGCCCTGGCGGTCCACACGCTTGCCGTTGCTTTCCATCTCGAGCTGCTGCAGATAGGCCGGCAGACGGCGCAGGCCCTGGTGGTAAGGCGCCACGCAGCGGCTGGTGTAGCCGTGGAAATTGCGATACCACACGTCGAGCAGGCCCAGCCGCACCGGCAGGTTCTGCGCCAGCGGGGCGGTGCGGAAGTGCTCGTCCATGGCGGCTGCGCCACCCAGGAAGGCGTCGAAGTGCTCGGCACCGATGGCGATGGCGATCGGCAGACCGATCGACGACCAGAGCGAGTAACGGCCTCCCACCCAGTCCCAGAAACCGAAGGTGGTCGTGATGCCGAACTCGGCAGCGGCCTTGACGTTGGTGGTCAGCGCCGCGAAGTGGCGCGCCACGTCGGTGCCGCCCTCGGCCTCGAACCAGGCGCGTGCCGAACGCGCATTGGTCATGGTCTCGATGGTGGTGAAGGTCTTGGAGGCGACCAGGAACAGCGTGTTCTGCGGCTTGAGCCCTGCCAGCACACCCGCCAGCTCGTGGCCGTCGATGTTGGAGACGAAATGCAGCCGCTTGCCCGGATGGCGGTAGGCCTCGAGCGCCAGCACGGCCATCTGCGGGCCCAGATCGGAACCGCCGATGCCGATGTTGACGATGTCCGTGATGCTGTCGTCGGCCCGCACCCGCTCGGCGTAGGCCAGCATGGCCGCGCGCGTCTGCCGCACCTCTTCGACATCGATGGCCGCGCCCCAGGCGCATTCCTGCGCCAGCGCCTGGCTGCGCAGCGCCACATGCAGCACCTGGCGCTGCTCGGTGTTGTTGATGGGCAGGCCCGCGAACATGGCGTCGCGCCAGGCCGCCAGACCGCTCTGTTCGGCCAGCTCGAGCAGCAGTTGCTCGGTCTGTGCGTCGATGCGGTTCTTCGACAGATCGGCGCTGATGTAGGGCGCCGTCTGGCGGAAGGCCTCCACCCGGCCCGCATCCTGGGTCAGCGCCTGACGCGCATCGAAGTCTCGGCCCTGCGCCGCGAAATGCGTGTGCAGGGCCTGCCAGGCGACCGTCTGGTCGCAACGCGTGGTTGCCGGCAGGTTGGGCAAGGCGGAGGTATCGGTCATCGTGTCTTCAGGGGCCTCGGGGGGCGGGTGGATTGAGAAAAGGCCTGCGGGGAGCATCGCTCGCCCGGCAGGCCCTGGTGGTGCGGCCGTCGGGTCCGGCCGCGGCATGTCGGCGGATCAGGCCGCTGCGATCAGCTTGTCGAGCTTGACGGCGTCGGCGGCAAAGGCGCGGATGCCTTCGGCCAGCTTCTCGGTCGCCATCGCGTCTTCGTTGAGCGCATAACGGAAGCTGGCTTCGTCGTAAGAGACCTTTTCCAGCTTCAGCTGTCTGGCGGCCTGGGCATCGAGTGCCTGGGGCAGGGGATCGTTGCTCTCGGCCAGCTTGGCCAGCAGATCGGGACTGATGGTCAGCAGGTCGCTGCCGGCCAGCGCGGTGATCTGTCCGACGTTGCGGAAGCTGGCGCCCATCACCTCGGTGTCGATGCCGAAGTGTTTGTAGTAGTTGAAGATGGCGGTGACCGACTTCACGCCCGGATCGTTGGCGCCGGCGTTGTCCGCCTCGTTCCAGTCCGCGCCGGCGGATTTTTTGTACCAGTCGTAGATGCGGCCGACAAAAGGCGAGATCAGCTTGACGCCGGCGTCGCCGCAGGCCACGGCCTGTGCGAACGAGAACAGCAGCGTCAGGTTGCAGTGGATGCCTTCCTTCTCGAGCTTCTCGGCGGCACGGATGCCTTCCCAGGTGGAGGCGATCTTGATCAGCACACGGCTGGTGTCGATGCCTTCGGCCTTGTACAGGTCGATGATGCGATGGGCGCGGTCGTACGTGGCCTGCGTGTCGAACGACAGGCGGGCGTCGACTTCGGTCGATACACGGCCCGGGATCAAGGCCAGGATCTCCTTGCCGAAACGCACCAGCAGGTGGTCGATGATCTCGTCGACGGGCTTGCCCCGGTGCGCGGCCACGGTTTCGTTGAGGAGGGTGGCGTAGTCGGACTTCTGCACCGCCTTGAGGATGAGCGACGGATTGGTCGTCGCATCCTGCGGCTGGTAGGCGCTGAGTTGTTTGAAGTCACCGGTGTCGGCCACAACGGTGGTGAGTTGCTTGAGGGCGTCGAGTTGGGTCATGGTCACATTATTACGTGCTGAAGGCCGTATTTTGTGTCAGCAATGGCCGACAAGGAGCCGGGCGCTTTGTCCGATCAACTTTGAGGCGTGCTGGCACCATAGTCTGACCTATGACCCTATTCGCCAAAAATACGCATACCAAAGACTACGCCGCGCCCCGGCGTGCGGCTTCTGCCGTCGCATCCGCCCGGCGACAGCTCGCCAAAGCCCCTTTGCCCAAAGAGGCCTTGGCGAAAGTCGAGCGCCTTGCCGTGGTGCCGAAAAAAGTCCGGCGCGCCTCGTCGGGCGCCAAGGCCGGAGCGGTGCTCGGCATAGCCGGTGTCGCCGGCGTGGCCGCCTATCTGGCCGTTCGGCACTGGCGCAGCGGACATGAAGGGCAGACGCTGCCGGTGGTCGCCGACGTCGACCTGGCCCGTTACGCCGGTACATGGTACGAGCAGGCCCGCCTGCCCAACCGCTTCCAGCGCAACTGCGGCGGCCAGGTCAGCGCGCATTACAGCGTGCGCGCCGACGGCACGGTGGGCGTGCTCAATCGCTGCGTCGGCCGTGACGGCCACGTCGAGGCCGTACAGGGCGTCGCCAAGCGCATGCCGGTTGCGGGCGTGTCGTCTCCCGGCCGCCTGGCGGTCCGTTTTGCCTCGGCCTGGCTGAGCTGGCTGCCGCCGGTCTGGGGCGAGTACTGGGTGATCCAGCTCGACGAGAACTACCAGTACGCCCTGGTCGGCACGCCCGATCGTCGTTTCCTGTGGATCCTCTCACGCCGGCCCCGCCTGCAGGAGTCCAAGGTGCGCGAGCTGCTCGAGTATGCTGGCGCACTGGGTTTTCCGGTGAGACGCGTGATCCGTACGGCCGTCTGACCTCTGTCCGCGATGGGCAAAACCTCCCGCTGCGGCCATCGGTTCTGAAACTCCGTTACATTGGTGGCCTGTTTCGTTTATTGTCCCGACGTCACACCACCATGAGTTTTGATCTGGTTTTATTCGGCGGTACCGGCGATCTGGCGTGGCGCAAGCTCATGCCGGCGCTGTTCCAGGCTTTCCGTCACGGCACGCTCCCCGAGGGCGGCCGCATCATCGGCGTCGGCCGCGACGATGCCAGCCACGAGGACTACCGCCAGCGCATCGGCGAGCGGCTGGCGCAGGTCGAGACGGCCAAGCGCCCCAATCCCGACGAGTTCGCGAAGTTCGCCTCGCTGCTGTACTACCAGCGCATGGATGTCTCCAAGAGCGAGGACTTCCAGGCGCTCAAGCGCACCCTGGCAGAACGCGATGCGGACACGGTGGTGATGTATCTGGCGACAGCGCCCACCCTCTTCACCCAGGTGATCGAACAACTGCAGGCCGCGGCGCTCAACTCGCCGCGCACCCGCATCGTGCTCGAGAAACCGCTGGGCTACGACCTGGCCTCGAACCGGGCCATCAACAGCAAGGTGGGCGAGGTCTTCGACGAGAACCAGGTCTTCCGCATCGACCACTATCTGGGCAAGCCCTCGGTGCAGAACCTGATGGCGCTGCGTTTCGGCAATGCCATCTTCGAGCCGCTGCTGCGCCGCGAGAACGTGGCCAACATCCAGATCACGCTGGCCGAAGAGCTGGGCGTCGAGAAACGCGGGCCCTTCTACGACAACACCGGCGCGCTGCGCGACATGGTGCAGAACCATGCGCTGCAACTGCTGTGCGCCATCGGCATGGAGCCGCCCATCAGCGACCATGCCGATGCGATCCGCGACGAAAAGCTCAAGGTGCTGCGTGCGCTCAAGCCCTGGACGCCCGAAACGCTGACCCAGCATTCGGTGCGGGGCCAGTACGACGCCGGCACCATCAACGGCCAGCGGGTGCCCGCCTACCGCGACGAGCAGGGCGTGAATCCCGAGACCCATACCGAAACCTTTGTGGCGCTGCGCACGGAAATCGTCAGCTGGCGCTGGGCCGGCGTGCCGTTCTACATTCGCACCGGCAAACGGCTGGCCGGCCGCGACGGGCGCATCGTGATCAATTTCCGGCCCGTTCCGCACAGCATCTTCAAGCTGCCCGGCGGCGGTGCGGCCAACCAGCTGGTGATCAACCTGCAGCCGCGCGACGGTCTCGAACTGCACCTGATGGCGCAGGGTGCCAACAACCGGCGCAACATGGATGCGCTGTCGTCGGTGCAGCTCGACCTGGATTTCGACAAACGTTTCGGCAGCGAGCGGGTCGGGGCCTACGAGCGCCTGCTGCTCGACGTGATCGATGGCCGGCTCAATCTGTTCGTGCGGGCCGACGAGCAGGAAGAAGCGTGGCGCTGGGTCGAACCCCTGATCGAATACTGGAAGCAGGACAGCAGCGGTCCCCGTTCGTACCCCTCGGGCACCTGGGGCCCCAGCGCCTCCAGCGCCATGATCGCGCGCGACGGTTATCACTGGAGCGAAGAGTCTTGAGGCAGCGCAAGGCGGCTATGCTTGCAGCCTGCTCTTTTCTCCCTGATCAACATGCTTGACCGCATCAAGGCCTCTCTGCCTTCCCTGGCCCCCGCCGAACAGCGGGTGGGCCAGCTCGTGCTCGACGACCCCCGTGCCTTTGCCACCCAGCCCGTGAGCCTGCTGGCCCAGCGAGCCAGCGTGAGCAAGCCGACGGTCGTGCGGTTCTGCCGCAGCATGGGCTACGACGGTCTCAGCGATTTCAAGCTCAAGCTGGCGGGCAGCGTGAGCGAGGGCGTGCCTTTCATTCACCGCAGCGTCGACACCGACGACAAGACCAGCGATGTGCTGGTCAAGGTCCTCGACAACACCGTCGCGGCTTTCCTGAAGTACCGCAACGACGCCAGCGGCCATGCGATCGAGCTGGCGGTCGGTGCCCTCATGACGGCCTATCGGGGCGGGCATCGCATCGAGTTCTACGGCGTGGGCAACTCGGGCATCGTGGCTCAGGATGCACAGCACAAGTTTTTCCGTCTGGGCCTGCACACCGTGGCCTACAGCGACGGGCACATGCAGATCATGAGTGCCTCGGTGCTGCGTCCGGGCGATTGTGTGGTGGTGATCTCGAACTCGGGCCGCACGCGCGATCTGATCGATGCCACCGAGATCGCGCGGCGCCACGGTGCCACGGCCATCGTCATCACGGCCAGCGGTTCGCCCCTGTCCGCCCTGGCCGACATCCATCTGGCGGCCGATCACCCCGAAGGCTACGACCGCTACAGCCCCATGGTCTCGCGCCTGCTGCACCTCACCATCATCGACATCCTGGCCACATGCGTGGCATTGCGCATCGGCGGCCAGACCCTGCGCCCCATGCTCGAGGAAATGCGCGAGAACCTGCGCGACAAACGTTATACCTGAGTGTCCGGCACCGGTCCGGCATGCACGGTACACCTCTTTTGCCGCATGATGATTCGGGCGCACTCGGCGCCCGCACCGTGCAGGCGGCGCGGCTCCGTCCTACGTGGCGTGCCGTTTCGCACGCCTTAAGGTAAGCATCGCGTTCGTTTCCTTGCCTTCACCCGCCGCAAGGGCGGCGCAGGCAGCCGATTCGGGCGCCTCCCTGACTGAGAACTTCGACACTTTTCGATATGACCCGCAAAAGCATCCTCCAGAAAGCCGTGTTTCCTGTTGCCGGCCTCGGTACCCGGTTCCTGCCCGCCACCAAGGCGCAGCCCAAGGAAATGCTGCCGGTGGTCGACAAGCCGCTGATTCAGTACGCCGTCGAGGAGGCCTATGCCGCCGGCGTGCGCCACATGATCTTCGTCAACGGCCGCAACAAACGCGCCATCGAGGACCATTTCGACACCGCCTACGAGCTCGAGCACGAACTCGAGCTGGCCGGCAAAAAGGAGTTGCTCGCCTTGGTGCACAGCCTGATGCCGGCCGACATGGTGTGCTCGTATGTGCGGCAGCCGCGCATGCTGGGCCTGGGCCACGCCGTGCTGTGCGCACGCCATCTGGTGGGCAACGATCCTTTTGCCGTGCTGCTGGCCGACGACCTGATGATGGGCGAGCCGCCGGTGCTGGCGCAGATGGCCGAGCAGTTCGAACAACTGCAGGCTTCGGTGCTCGCCGTGCAGGAAGTGCCGCTCGACCAGGTCAAGCGTTACGGCATCGTGGCCGGCGACAGCGCCGGCGAACGCCTCACCAAGGTCAACCAGATCATCGAGAAACCCAGTCCCGACAAGACGCCCTCCCGCATCGGCGTGGCAGGCCGTTATGTCCTCACGCCGGCCATCTTCGATCTCATCGCCCGCCAGAAGAGCGGCGTCGGCGGCGAGATCCAGCTGACCGACGCGATTGCGGACCTGACCCAGCAGGAATCCGTCTACGCCTACCAGTACAAGGGCAAACGCTACGACTGCGGCAGCAAGGAAGGTTTCCTGGAGGCCACCGTCGAGCTGGCGCTCAAGCACCCGCAGGTGGGTGCGTATTTCCGCGATTACCTCAAGGGATTAAAGATCGATTGATGGCGGCACAGCCTCATCGCCGACAACGGACGGGCCTTTGGGGCCCGTTTTTTTGGCCTGCCGGCTGCCGCGAGCCCGGCAGGGCCCCGGTTCAGCGGCGGCGCAGGAAATGGATGTGCACGTCGCCTTCCGTGCGCTGCTCGACCAGCGTGTGACCGGTCTGTTTGGCGAAGGCCTGGAAATCCGGCGTGGAATGGCGGTCGGTGGCCAGCACACGAAGCACCTGGCCCGAAGCCATGGTGTTCAGCGCCTTCTTGGCCTTGAGGATGGGCAGCGGGCAGCTCAGGCCACGTGCGTCGACTTCGAGATCGAAGGCTGCAGGGGAGGGTGAGGCGTTGGAATCGGTCATGGGGTGAAAGCAATGGAGCGGGGCCGCTGTCCGCTGAAAACCGCGGCAGCCGAAGACCCCTCGTTCAGCGGCGGAACTCGGTGAATTCGGGCTCATGGCCGCGCGAACGCAGCCACTGGGCCAGGGCCTGCCCGGTGCCGGCAGGCCAGCATTTGACGCGGTCGAGATCGAACAGCTTGTACTCCACCAGCTCGGGCGAGAGCCGGATCTCGCCGTCGGCCACCGCGTGGTAGGCGATGATGATCTGGTTCATGCGTTCGAAGCTCCAGACGCCGAGCAGATCGAGCGACTGGGTCTCGAGGTTGGTTTCCTCGCGGATCTCGCGGGCGATGCCTTGCTCGGCCGTCTCGCCGGCTTCCATGAAACCGGTGATGAGCGCGAACTGCCGGCCCGTCCAGGCCGCGTTGCGTGCCAGCAGCACCTGGCCCCGGTACTCGATGACGGCAGCGAGCACGGGTGTCGGGTTGTTCCAGTGGGTCCAGCCGCAGGCGGTGCAGCGCAGGCGAGCCTTGGCGCCACCGTCCTCGTCCAGCGTCACCTCGCGCAGCGGCGTGGCGCACTGCGGGCAGAAGCGGGGAGAGGGCGGCGAATCGCTCATGGCGGCAGCGGTGCCGGGGCCATCAGGCCGGGAACACGCCGGTGCTGAGGTAACGGTCGCCGCGGTCGCAGACCACGAAGACGATGGTCGCGTCCTCGACCTCGCCGGCGATCTGCTGGGCCACCCACAGCGCGCCGGCGGCCGAGATGCCGGCAAAGATGCCTTCCTCGCGGGCCAGTTGGCGGCAGGTGTGTTCGGCATCGGCCTGCGAGACGTAGACCAGCCGATCCACGCGCGAGGCGTCGTAGATCTTGGGCAGGTATTCTTCCGGCCACTTGCGGATGCCGGGGATGCGCGAGCCTTCCTGCGGCTGGGCGCCGATGATCTGGATGGCCGGATTCTTTTCCTTGAGGAAACGGCTGACGCCCGTGATGGTGCCCGTGGTGCCCATGGCGCTCACGAAATGGGTGATGCGTCCGCCCGTCTGTTCCCACAGTTCGGGACCGGTGGTCTCGTAATGGATGCGCGGGTTGTCGAGGTTGGCAAACTGGTCGAGCATGCGGCCCTTGCCCTCGGCCTGCATTTTCTCGGCCAGATCGCGGGCGTATTCCATGCCGCCGCTCTTGGGCGTCAGCACGAGTTCGGCGCCGAAGGCCTTCATCGTCTGCGCGCGTTCGATCGACAGGTCCTCGGGCATGATCAGCACCATGCGGTAGCCCTTGATGGCCGCGGCCATGGCGAGGGCGATGCCGGTGTTGCCCGAGGTCGCTTCGATCAGCGTGTCGCCGGGGTGGATTTCGCCACGTTCCTCGGCCCGCACGATCATCGACAGGGCCGGCCTGTCCTTGACCGAGCCGGCGGGATTGTTGCCCTCGAGCTTGGCGAGGACGACATTGCGGCGCGCTGCGTTGGCGCTGGCCTGGATGCGCTGCAGCGCAACCAGAGGCGTCTTGCCGACGGCCTGTTCGATGGTGGGGTAGTTCATGGAATGCGTCATGGGCGCTATTGTGCGTCCAGTGGCGTGAGGAGGGTCAAACCTGGTTAGAATACCCCCTCTCACTGGCCGAAGTGGCGAAATCGGTAGACGCAGGGGACTCAAAATCCCCCGCCGCAAGGTGTGCCGGTTCGAGTCCGGCCTTCGGCACCATAGACGCAAGCGCTATGGTTTTCAAGTGAGTTCGCGCATGGCTTTTGTGTTCGTTTCCGCGTTCGTCTGACGGCCTTTGTGCGGTATTGATCTCTGTGGTCCGTTTCGACGCCGTTTGCACGTCGCCGGCCAGATCTGCACCCCGCTTCCGCATGCCGCGCAGCGACATCCCCCTGATGTCTCTTTGTCGCGCGCCTCTTCCCCCTCGATCTCGCCGTATGCCGGCGCTCAGCGGCCTGCCTGTCGGCGTCGCCAGCAGCATGATGCAAGAGGAAACCATGGCCTCGCGCCTTGCCGCAATGCTGGTCAGGGAGACTGCGATCGCCCGTGTCGCTGAAGCGGCGGGCGGCCCACACCGCAAGCCGCCTCATCCCGAAGACCTTGAAAGCCGCGCCCCCGGTCAGGCTCGATGGCCTCTTCCTCGGGGACTGATCGCGGCAAAGACGTGGACGAGGCTCAATCGAGCCATTTGACTTGCACGTCCGAGTAGCCTCTGACGGCGAGGATCTCGGACACCGGGAGCTCGGGCAGTTCGCCGTCTTCGTCTTCCGCGCGCACGGCGCCGCTTTCGTGGGTCAGGCGAAACAGCAGCAGTTCTTCGGCCGGGAGCTTGGACTCATGGGCGCCGTACTTGACCAGTCGCTGCGTTCGGTAGTGATAGAGCAATTCGTAGTTGTGCATGGGCATCTCGGCAGGACAGACCTGAATGCTACCGCCTGCGCGAGGCAAGATCGCCTTCGAGCCCTTGGATCGTGAGACTTGACTCCGCTTGAAACCCGCCTGACCGCTCCAGACGCGCAAGTCCACACGGCGGTTTCTATCCTGGAGCCCCATGCCCAATGAGGGTCGGGACATACCCTTGACTTCATCGCGTCGAGGCCGGGGGGCACGCGCCGCGCATGGCGTTTTGCGCGACATCGGCGCGTGAATGAGCCAGGGCTGACATCCCCGGCCTGCGGACGGATCGTCGATGCTCGAAAAGTGAGCAGGCAACGGAATCCCGGCAAACGGATCCCAGGAATTTTCGATCTCGAATCACTGTTCGGACCGGCTGTTTTCGTCGCCGGAAACTGCGCCGCTGCACCCAGAAAAAACCGGTCATTGACCAGATTAGTTTTGTATTAGTACAAATAGACGATCCATTTGACAAAAGAAAGGTGAAACTCAACACTGCATTCAATCGTCAACGACTTGGATGCAGAAGATGAAAAAGCTGACCGATTTCCAGAGCTACGCCGATGCGCAGAAGGCGTTCTCGCCGGATCGACTGTGGGATCTGATGGAGGGCGACCGCGCCCATCTGAACATCGCCACGGAGTGCGTGGACCGGTATGCGGCTTCGGGGCGCGACGCGCTGATCGTGGTGAAGGCCGAGGGAGGCGAGGAGGTCATCGCTTACGCGGAACTGTCGGCGAATTCGTCGCGCTTTGCCCACTGGCTCGAAGCCCAGGGCGTCGTGCCCGGCGATCGCGTCGCCATCATGCTGGAGCCCTCTTCGGCTTTCTACACGGCGATGTTCGGCGTCATCAAAAGCGGCGCCATTGCGGTCCCGCTCTTCACGCTGTTCGGGCCCGACGGCATACGGCTTCGCGTCAACGACTGCCGTCCGGCCTTGCTGATCACCAATCGCGAAAAGGCCGATGCGGCCCGTTCGACCGGGCACCCGAATGTCCAGATCTTCGACGAGCGGCTTGTCGACGACCTGAGCCGTTTCTCGCCGAGCTACACGCCTCGCTCGAAAGCGGACGATCTGGCGGTTTTTCAGTACACCTCGGGCACGACGCGCGAGCTGCCCGAAGCGGTCAAGCACACGCACAAGGCCTTGGTCACGCTCATGGTGGCTGCACTGTATGGAACGGGCCTGCGTCCGGGCGACCGCTTTTTCTGTCCGTCATCGCCTGCCTGGGGTCACGGACTGTGGCACGGCACGCTGGCACCGCTGGCGCTGGGTTTGACGGTGGGCGCATACAGCGGCCGTTTCAACCCCGAACGGCTGTTGCAGGCGCTCGCGGCGCACCGGTTCACCAACATGTCGGCCGCTGCCACGCACTACCGGATGATGAAGAACTGCGGCAAGGCAGGCGAGTACCGGTTCTTTTTCGAGAAGCTGTCGTTCACCGGCGAGCCGATCGACGACGACACGGCGGATTTCATCCATGAAACCCTGGGCCTGGAAGTCTGCAGCATGTATGGCACCACCGAGATCGGCGTGGTGCTGGCCAGCTACCCCGGCGCACCGGATTTCGAGGTCAAGCGCGGATCGCTGGGCAAGGCCGTTCCGGGTACCGAGGTGCAGGTCCACGACGCCGAGGGCCAGCCCTGCCCTGCAGGCGTGACCGGCCAACTGGTGGTGCGCCGCCGCGGCGAATGGATTCCCACGAAAGACCTCGGCCGGACCGACGAAGACGGCTATTTCTACCATGGCGGACGGGCCGACGACGTGATCATCTCGGCGGGCTGGACCATGAGCGCGGTCGAGATCGAGAACGTCATGCTGATGCATCCGGATGTGCTCGAGGCTGCGGCCATCGGGGTTCCGGACGCCGTGCGGGGACAGGTCGTCAAGGCCTTTGTCGTGACGAATCGCCCGGCCGGCCAGCACCAGGCGCTGGCCCTCGAGATCCAGGAACTGGTCAAGACCAAGCTCAGCCAGCACGAGTACCCGAGGCATGTGGCCGTGGTCTCGGAACTCCCCAAAACCCCTGCCGGCAAGGTGCATCGCAAGGTTCTGCGCGAGCGCGAGCTGGCGGACCGGGACCGAGACGAACACGCCGCCTTTGCAACGGCTTGAAGCCCGCCATTTTTTTTCCACCCCCGCAAGTCACTCAGGAGCAGTCAACATGGACATGAAGGTACAGCGCAGCTTTCCCAAGATCACGGACAACGGGCTGGACGATCTCCGCCAACGCATCGGCGTCAAGATCGGCCAGACCGCCGAGCCCTGGTGCCACGAAGCGACGCGAGACAACATCCGCCATTACGCGCATGGCATCGGCGACGACAATCCGCTTTGGTGCGATCCCGCCTATGCAGCCAAATCGCATTACGGCGGCATCGTGGCCCTGCCGAGCTTTCTGTTTTCGACGAGCCGTATCGTTTCGGGCTATGTCGGCGGCCTGCCGGGTGTGCACGCGATGTGGTCGGGTGCCGATTGGACCTGGCACAAGCCGGTCTTCCGCAACGACGAGATCCACACGGAAGCCCATCTGAAAGACCTGGTGGAACACCAGACCCGTTTTGCGGGCCGGGCGATCCAGCAGATCTACCACGTCGATTTCTTCAACCAGAGCGGCGACAAGGTCGCGGAAGCCGACAGCTGGTGTTTCCGAACCGAGCGGGATCATGCCCGCGAACAGGGCACGAAATACCAGGAGGCGCGTGAACGCGGTCCTCGCACCTACACCGATGAAGAATTGGGCGAAGCCTACAAACTCTACCGGGACGAGGAAATCCGCGGAGCCGTTCCGCGCTACTGGGAAGACGTCAACGAAGGCGATGCCCTGCCGGTGATGTTCAAGGGACCGATGACGGTCACCGGCTTCATCGCCTACGCCCAGGGCTGGGGTGGCCTGTACATCCGCGCCAACAAGCTGGCCTGGCAGTTGATCGATGCCCATCCGGGTGTCGGCATCAAGAACCGCTTCGGCATTCCGGATGTCCCCGAGCGTGTGCATTGGGAAGAGGATTTTGCACTCGAAGTCGGCGCCCCCGGTGCTTACGACTACGGCCCGGAACGCACTTCGTGGCTCACCCATCACCTGACCAACTGGATGGGCGACACGGGCTTCCTGCACAAGGCGAGCTGCAAGATCCGCCGCCACAATCCCGAGGGCGACATGCTGTTCATCAAGGGCAAGGTGGTGCGCAAGTATGTTCAGGACGGCAAGTCCATGGTGGACATCGAACAGGTGGCCCACAACCAGGACGACGAGCTGTCGGTGATCGGCGGCGGCACGATCATTCTCCCGACGCGCCAGGCACGGCCATGAGCGAAGCCCGAGCAGGGGCCCTGCAGGGGCTGAAGGTGGTGGATCTGACCCGGGTCCTTGCAGGGCCCTTGTGCACCCAGATGCTTGCGGACCACGGCGCGGAGGTGGTGAAGGTGGAGCCACCGTCCGGCGACGAGACCCGCAAGCTCCTGCCCCCGGTCACGCCGAGCCGGCAATCCGCTTATTTTTCGGCGCTGAACCGGGGCAAACAATCGATCAGCCTCGATCTGTCCACCCCTGACGGCCAGGACGTGCTCCACGCCTTGCTGTCGGATGCCGATGTGCTGGTGGAGAACTTCGTTCCCGGCACGCTCGAGCGCTGGGGGCTGGGCTACGAGCAGGCGCTGGCGGCCCGTTATCCCGCCCTGGTGTTCTGCAGCATCAGCGGTTTTGGACCCGATGGTCCGCTGGGCAGCCTGCCGGGCTACGACGCCGTGCTGCAAGCCGCGTGCGGCTTGATGAGCATCAACGGCGATGCGGCGTCGGGGCCCACGAAACTGGGCATTCCGGTGGTCGACCATCTCACCGGCTACGTTGCGCTCTCGGGTTTGTTGATGGCGTTGCGGGCGAGGGACCGCGACGGCCAGGGCCAGCGTGTCGAGGTGACGCTCTACGACACCGCCATCAGCCTGCTGCTGCCGCACGCCGCCAACTGGATCTACTCGGGCGAATGCCCCAGGCCTCTGGGCAGCGCGCATCCCAATATCGCGCCCTACGACAAGATCCGGGCCGCCGACGGGGACGTGTTCGTCGGGGTCGTCAACGACGGCCAGTTCAGAAGGTTCTGTGCGGCGATCGGCCGCGAGTCGCTGGTGGCCGACGTGCGTTTTTCGAACAACGAGAAACGGGTCACGCACAGGACGGCCCTGAAATCCGAGATCGAATCGGTCACCGGCACGTGGCCGGCCGAAGGACTCGCGCAGACGCTGATGAAGGCCGGGGTGCCGGCGGCCTGTGTCAACAACGTCGCTGCGGCATTGAATCATCCGCACACCGCCCACCGCGAACTGCTGGTGCACGGGGAGGGCGGCTACACCGGCCTGCGATCGCCGATGAAATTGATGGGCACGCCTGCCGTTCCGGGACGCGCGCCGCCGGCCTTCGACCAGGATCGGCAGGCCATCCTCGCGCGGATCGGGGCTTCGGAAAGGGATTTCCGCGTTGACGTCGCTGCCGCTTCCCGTGAATCTGCATCGACCCGAGAGGTGCAGGAGGTTCACATGAAGTAGGACCCGGCACCTTGGCGATCGGCACTCTCGGCTTTCCTCTGCGGCGGATTCGGTCCGGCCTGGACACGAAAGCCTGCGAACCGGAGAAGTTCGCACAACAAACGATATGGAGACAGACATGAGACTGATGACACTTGCAGTGGCCTGTGCGGCATGCCTATTCGCATCCCCCGTGCTTCATGCCGAGACTTATCCATCGCGGCCGATAAGAATCATCGTGGCCTATCCCGCCGGGCAGGGAACCGACATCGCCACCCGCTATCTGGCCGACCAGGTCGGCCGGGATCTCGGCCAGCCCATCGTGATCGACAACCGGCCGGGCGCCGGCGGCAATCTCGGCACCGACATGACCGCCAAATCGGCGCCGGACGGCTACACGCTGACCATGGGAACCAATGCCACGCATGTGCTCAACGAGTTCCTCTATTCCAATCTGTCGTACAGCCCCGCCAACGATTTCGAGCCCATCCTCATGGTCGGCACCTTTCCCATGGTGCTGGCCGTCGAGCAGCATTCGCCGTTCACGACCGTGCAGCAGTTGCTGGCCGCGGTCAAGTCCAAGCCCAGGGCGGCCGACATCGCGATGCCCAGCACCAGCGCGCGGCTGGTGGTCGAACTGCTCAAGGAGACCTCGGGCGCACAGCTGTTCGGTGTGCCCTACAAGGGATCGGGCGCGGCCATCACCGACCTCATGGGGAGCCAGTTGCCCGCGATCGTCGACACCCCGACCAGCCTGCGGCCCCATATCGCCGCAGGAAAAATCAGGCCGCTGGCGCTGACCTCGAAGCAGGAAAGCCCACTGATGCCCGGGGTTCCGACCATTGCCGAGCAGGGCTTCTCGGGTTTCGAGGTCATCGCCTGGAACGCGCTCTACGCTCCCAAGGGCACTTCCAAGGAGATCGTGGGCAAACTCAATGCGGCCTTCAACCGAGCCTTGTCGAAACCCGAGACGCGGCAGAAGCTGCTCGAGTTCGGTTTCGAGCCGGCAGGCGGCAGTGCCGAGACGCTGAGTGCCTTCGGCAAGCAGGAGCGGACCAAGTGGCAGGGCGTGATTTCCGCTGCGGGCCTGAAGGTCGACTGAGTGGCCGCCATGACGCCTTCACGAGAAAACGCAGAGCCCGGGGCGGTCCGGGAACTCGAGGCCAAGCTGTATGCGGACGGCTGGCGGCGGCACGATTCCACCGGATTCCTCAACGCCTGCGGACCGCTCTGGACGCGGCGGGAAGACGGCGAGTGGGGTTACGGCATGCTGGCGACATCGCGGCATCTGAATCCGGCCGGGGTTCTTCACGGCGGCGCGCTGCTCACGCTGGTGGACCATGCCGTGAGCACCGTGGCCTGGCAGGCGTGCGGCCGCATACCCTGTCTCACCCTTCAACTGGACGGGCATTTCGTCGGCGCAGTGGCGCCGCTGAGTTTCGTCGAGGTGAGGGCGGCCGTGCGCCAACGCACCCGCGGCCTGGTGTTTCTCCATGCCTGCGCAGCCGTCGGCGAGGTCCCTGTTTTCCAGGCGCAGGCCATCATGAAGATCGTCCAGCCGAAACGACCCGAGGCGATCGAGTCGGGGCCATCGGCATGAACCTGCATGCCCCCCCGTGGATGCCGTGGGGCCCGCCGGCTTCGGGTAAGCTCGTTGCACCGACGAAACGTCGTCGCCAACAGACAGCGAGCCATATGCCAGTTGATGGGCCAACGAAAGCGAAGGACGTCAGGGTGCGTCCGGTCCCCGCGGTGAGTCGCTCGATCGCCATCCTGAGGCTGCTCGGCGAGGCCAGGCCGGGGCTGGGCGTGAAAGCGATCGCCGACCGGCTGGGCCTGGTGCCGAGCACATGCCTGCACATCCTGCGGGTGCTGGTCGAAGAGAACCTGGTCCAGATCGAGCCTGCGACCAAGCGTTATTCGCTGGCCGCCGGCATGATCAGCCTGGCCCGAAGCGTTCTGGACGGCGGCAGTTTCGCCAGCCGGGTGCAGCCGGGTCTCGATCGCCTGGCCACGGCACACGGCGTGACCGCCATGGGTGTCGAGGTGACGTCGCATCACAGCGTCATCGTGCTGGCGCTGTCCAAGTCGAATCAGCCTTTCCGGCTGCATACGGATGTGGGGAGTCAATTCTCGAGTCTGGTGAGTGCAACCGGCAGATTGGTCGCCGCCCAGGGCGACTACACCGATGCCAAGCTCAAGAAGATCTTTTCGGCGATCCAATGGGACGATGCGCCGACCTTTGCGCGCTGGAAGGACGAGGTCAAGCTGGCCCGGGAACAGCAGTGGGCCCTGGACCGCGACCATTTCGTGCGGGGCCTCAGTGTCGTGGCGCTGCCTTGTTTCGGTTCGGCCGGCCAGCTCACGCACACGATCGTCGCCGTGGGGCTGAGCAGCCTGATGGACTCCGGGACGGTGGGCAAGCTGGTTCACGACATGCGGCTCGAAGTCAAGGCGCTGTCGGGCGGGCAGTGATGCCGAGCCTGCCGAAACACCGCCCGGCCCCGTGTGCGGATCTCGGCCTCAGTCTTTTTCCGAACCGGCGTCGGCGGCCGAACCGGATTGCTCGTGATGGGCAATGACCTTCTTCATCAGCCGGATGAATGCCTGGCGCTCGGTTGCCGACAGCGGCTCCAGCATGCGGTCCTGCGCCTGCAGCACAGGGGGAATCACGGCATCGAGCAACGCGCTGCCGTCGGGGGTGAGATTGAGCAGCCTGACGCGCCGGTCCTGCGCTGAAAAACTCCGTTTGAGCAGACCCCGGGCCTCCAGCCGGTCGATGACGCCGCCGATCGTGGAGGTGTCGAAACTGACCGAGCGGGCCAGCGTGCGCTGGTCGATGCCCGGCTGATCGGCGACGGTGCGGAGCACCGCGAACTGCACCGGTGTGACGGCCGAAGCCTCGGTTTCCTGCATGAAGACGGCGACGGCGATCTGCTGAAGACGCCGGATGCTGTGACCCGGGTAGTTCTCCAGCTCCAGGCTGGGGGACAGGGTGGAAAACTTCAAATCGATCTCGCTCGCCATGGTTAACCCTTGTTGTGTGCCGTGATTGTCTCATTGCAAAATGATCAGCATGCTGATGATATGTGTGCTTTTCAATAAAACAGTTTGCTGAAGGACGTTCCATGCAGTTCCATTTCGATGGGTTCAGACCGGGAGACCCCCGGGTCTCCGTCGCCAATCCCCACGCGCCGCTGCACGACGGCGATGCCACGCCATCCCAGGTCGATGTGCTCATCGTGGGCTGCGGTCCCGCCGGGCTGACCCTGGCGGCGCAGCTGGCGGCCTTTCCGGACATCCACACCTGCATCGTCGAGCAGAAGGACGGCCCGTTGCAACTGGGCCAGGCCGACGGCATCGCCTGCCGGACGATGGAAATGTTCGAGGCCTTCGGTTTCAGCGAACGGGTGCTCCAGGAATCCTGCTGGATCAACGAGGTGACGTTCTGGAAACCGGACGAGCGGAATCCGGATGCCATCGCCCGCCATGGCCGGGTGCAGGACACGGAAGACGGCCTGTCGGAGTTCCCGCATGTCGTGCTGAACCAGGCGCGGGTGCATGACTTCTATCTGGAGCGCATGCGCAACGCGCCGAACCGGCTGGAGCCGCACTATGCGAGGCGGGTCGTCGACATCGAGATCGATCCACAGGCCGCGGACTATCCGGTCACCGTCCGGCTGGAGCGGCTGGCCGGCCCTCGCCAGGGCGAGGTCGAGACGGTGAAGGCGCGTTATGCCGTCGGCTGCGACGGTGCGCGCAGCGGCGTGCGCAAAGCCATCGGCCGGCAACTCGTGGGCGATTCGGCCAACCATGCCTGGGGCGTGATGGACGTGCTCGCCGTCACCGACTTTCCCGATATCCGCCACAAGGTGGCCATACAGTCGGCCCATGGCAACCTGCTGATCATTCCACGCGAAGGCGGCCACCTGGTGCGTTTCTATGTGGAGATGGACAAGCTGGGCGAGGCCGAGCGTGTGGCCAGCCGCAACATCACGTCCGATCAGCTCGTCGAGGCGGCGCAGCGCATCCTTTCGCCCTACACCCTGGCGGTCAAGGAGGTGCCGTGGTGGTCGGTCTACGAGATCGGCCAGCGCATCTGCGACAAATACGACGACGTGCCGGGAGTCGGGACGGGCGAGCGTTTTCCGCGCGTGTTCATTGCCGGCGATGCCTGCCATACACACAGCCCGAAGGCGGGTCAGGGCATGAACTTCTCGATGCAGGATACCTTCAATCTGGGTTGGAAACTGGCGGCGGTGCTGCGGGGTCAGGCCAGGCCGGAATTGCTGCATACCTATTCCGAGGAGCGGCAGGTGGTCGCGCAGGAGCTGATCGATTTCGATCGCGAGTGGGCCCGGATGTTCAGCGACCGGCCGCGCCACGAGGAAGAGGGCGGCGCCGCTGCGGGCGTGGACCCCAAGGCGTTCCAGGCTTATTTCGAACAGCATGGCCGATTCACGGCCGGTGTCGGCACGCATTACCGCCCCTCGCTCATCTGCGGTGAATCGACGCACCAGAATCTGGCCACCGGTTTCGTGATCGGTACACGCCTGCATTCGGCACCCGTGCTGCGGGTCAGCGATGCCCGACCGGTGCACCTGGGCCACGCGGGCAAGGCCGATGGCCGCTGGCGGCTGTATGCATTCGCCGGCGCGAACGATCTGCAGGACAGGCAGGCGGGCATTCACGCCTTGTGCGAGTTCCTGTCGCAGTCGCATGATTCGCCTGTTCGTCGCCATACGCGTCCCGGCCAGGATGTCGATGCGGTCTTCGATGTGCTGGCGATCTTTCAGCAAAGGCACACCGAGGTGGCCATCGACCATCTGCCCGGCCTGTTGCTGCCGCCCAAGGGCCGATTCGGCCTGCGGGACTACGAGAAGGTGTTCTGCCCGGATTTCAAGCACGGTCCCGACGTCTTCGATCTGCGCGGCATCGACCGGGCGCAAGGGGCGCTGGTCGTGGTGCGTCCCGACCAGTACGTCGCGCATGTCCTGCCGCTTGCCGCCCATGCCGAGCTCGCCGCTTTCTTTCGGCGATTCATGCTGGATTGACGTGACGTGTCCTTTTCCAGGCGCCTTGCGATGCACGCGGCACGCCGGACCTTCGAGGGTTCCGGTTGTGCCGTCGTCCACCCCTGCCCATCCCTTCCCGCAACTGCGGACCGCTTCCTTCCTTCATCGAAAGCACCATCATGTCCCTCGCCGTCCCTGCAGATCTTGTCGACCCGCTCGTCCTGGCCAATCGCATTCTCTATGACCAGGGCGTGGTGGATGGCCTGGGGCATGCCAGCGTCCGCCATCCCACGGAGCCCGGTGTGTTCCTGCTGTCGTGCAACCGGGCACCGGGCCTTGTCCGGCGCCAGGACATCACGTGTTACGACTTCGACGGCAACACGCTGTCGGACCAGAAGGAGCGGCCCTACCTCGAGCGTTTCATCCATGCCGAGATCTACCGCGAGCGCCCCGATGTCATGGCGGTGGTGCACAGCCACTCGCCCAGCGTGATTCCTTTCGCCATCACGCACAACGCGCTGAAGCCGGTCTTCCACATGTCGGGTTTCCTGGGCGAGGGCTCGGCCCACTTCGAGATCCGCGAGGCCGGCGGCAACACCGACATGCTCATCAGCAGTTCGTACCTCGGTGCCGCGCTGGCCCGCTCGCTGGGGCGCCACAGCTGCGTGCTGATGCGCGGCCATGGCTCGACGGTGGTCGGCACCTCGTTGCAGCAGGTGGTCTACCGCGCCATCTATGCCGAAGTGAACGCCAAGCTGCAGCTCGGCGCGCAGGCGCTGGGAGAGATCACGTTCCTCAATGCCGAAGAGGCCCAGCTGTCCTCGGACATGAACGACGGGCAACTGCCGCGTTCGTGGAGCCTCTGGGTGCGCCGCCTCGGCGAGATCGACCTCGACCGCTGAGACCCAATCGGCAGGCGGCCTGCATCCCGCGCAGGCCGCATCGGCGCATCGCGCATCGCGCAGACGAAGACCCCAAGACAACAACCCGGAGACAACGCCATGACTTTCAAGATCCTTGCTTCGACCCTCGCCGCCCTGAGCCTGGTCGGCGTCGGCGCCGGCGCGCTGGCCGAGACCTATCCCTCCAAAGCCGTCCGCATCGTGGTGCCCTATGCCACGGGCGGCGGCTCCGACATCCTGGCCCGCCAGATCGGCGCCGATCTCTCCAAGGCCTGGGGCCAGGGCGTGGTGGTGGACAACAAGGCCGGCGCATCGGGCAACATCGGCACGCAGGAGGTGGTGCGTGCCGCGCCTGACGGCTACACGCTGCTGCTGCAGAACAGCACCATGGTGACCAACCTCGGGGTCTACGGCAAGCTGCCCTACGACGCCGAGAAGGACCTGACGCCCATCATGCTGCTGGGCATCACGCCCATTGCGCTGGCCGCCCATCCCTCGGCAGGCATCGGCAACGTCGAGCAGCTGCTGGCCGCGGCCAAGGCCAAGCCCGAATCGCTGAGCTACGGATCGTGCGGCATCGGAACGCCCCAGCACTTCGTGATGGAGCTGGTCAAGCAGAAGACGGGCATCGCTGCGGTGCATGCCGGCTACAAGGGTTGCGCGCCTGCCGTCTCGGATGTGCTGGGCGGGCAGATCCCCATGGCCATCGTCAGTGCCAACCTGGTCGCGCCTTATGCCAAGACCGGCAGGCTGAAAGTGGTGGGCGTTTCCAGCGCACAGCGCTACAACCTGCTGCCCGATACCCCCACCTTCGAGGAGCAGGGGCTCCAGCCCTTCGATTTCGCGATCTGGTATGCCCTGATGGGACCGGCCAATCTGCCTGCGGCGGTGGTGAGCCGGATTGCCGCCGACGTCCAGAAGATCCTCGACGACAAGGCCGTGCAGTCCAATCTCTCGAATGCAGGGGTCGAGCCCTACAAGGGCAATGCCGCCGATCTCGCCAAGCTGATCAAGACCGACAGCGCACGGTATGTCGAGCTGGCGCGGTCGGCCAACATCAAGGCCGAGTGAGGCTTTGCGGCGACACCGGACGGCAGGGCCGGTGGGCGTCGTTCAGGCCTGTGCCGTCGCCATGAGCACGGTGCGGCGGGGCCGGGCCGCAGCAGCAGGCGTTGTCTCGGGTGCGCCCGGCAGGGCTCGAAGGGCCGCGAACAGTTCGCCGTCCTCGCCGAGTCCGGCGTTGGGCGTGGTCAGCAGGGTGTCGCCGTAGAACAGCGAGTTGGCGCCCGCGACCAGGCACAGGATCTGTGCTTCGCGGCTCAGTCGCGATCGTCCGGCCGACAGCCGTACCGTGGAAGCGGGCATGACCAGGCGCGTCGTGGCGACCATGCGCACCAGCTCCAGTCCATCGATGGGCGGGAGATCCGCCAGCGGCGTGCCGGCCACCGCCACCAGGGCATTGAGCGGAACGCTTTCGGGATGGGGCGTCATGGTGGCCAGCACGTGCAGCATGGAGGCGCGGTCGCGCACGCTTTCGCCCATGCCGATGATGCCGCCGCAGCACAGGTCGATTCCGTGTGAGCGCACGGATGCCAGCGTGTCGAGCCGTTCGCCGTAGGTGCGGGTGCCGACGATCTGCGGGTAGTACTCCGGGCTGGTGTCCAGGTTGTGGTTGTAGGCGGTGAGGCCCGCCTCCGCCAGCTGTGCGGCATGGTGCGGCTGCAGCATGCCCAGTGTCACGCAGGCCTCCATGCCGAGGCCGCGCACGCCGCGCACCATCTCGAGAACCGCATCGAATTCCGCGCCGTCGCGCACCTGCCGCCAGGCGGCACCCATGCAGAAACGCTCCGCCCCGGCGGCCTGTGCGGTGGCCGCCATGGCGACCACCTGAGCCGGGTTCATCAGCTTGTCGCGGTCGAGTTCGACCTCGCGGTGGTGGGCCGATTGAGGGCAGTACGCGCAGTTCTCGGGGCAGCCGCCGGTCTTGATGGACAGCAGGCTGGCTTTCTGGACCTGGTTCGGATCGTGGTGCCGGCGGTGCACGGCGTTGGCCCGACCGACCAGTTCCAGCAGGGGCAGGTCGTGCAGGGCGCGAATCTCGTCGATCGTCCAGTCGTGTCTGAGCACGCCGTCGAGCCGGCTCATGACCGCAGGCTCCGGAACCAGTCCGCACCGCGGCTCAGCAGGGGCCAGCCGGCGGCCAGCACCAGCACCTTGGCCAGATCGCCCAGCAGGAAAGGCGTAACGCCCAGGGCCAGGACCTGATCGAAGGGGACAAAGCGCACCAGCCAGGCTGCCCCGAGGACATAGACGGGCAGCAGTCCGGCCAGCATGGCCAGCAGGCGCCGGATGCCGCTGGAATCAGACGCCGCCAGCCGTCCGACGAGGCCGCTGGCCACCAGGTAACCCAGCAGGTAGCCGCCCGTCGGGCCCATCAGGTAGACCCAGCCGATGCCTCGTTCGGGCGAGCCCGAGAACACCGGCAAGCCGCAGGCGCCTGCTGCGAGGTAAGCCATGAAAGCCGCCACGGCGAGTCGGGGGGGCAGGCCCAGTGCCAGTGCCATCACGGCCAGCGTGTGCAGGGTCATGGGGACGGGCCAGAAGGGCAACTGCACCTTGGCGGCCAGCGTGAGAAGTCCTGCGCCGGCCACGACGGTGGCCAGCGTTCGCAAAGGGGTGATGACGTCGCCGGAACGACGCGACAAGGCAAAAAGAGGCATTTCCGATCTCCGTGAAAGATCGAAAGTATAGATAAATTATTTTATTTATCTCTAAAAATTACCGAATGAGCAATGGATGCATTCTTTAAGTTTTTGTAAAAAATATCATTTATTGATAAGTTGCTCTAAATCCTGGAAATTGAATTTATCTATTTTTTATCTATCCATTGCACATGCCGGGCCAGCACGGTCGCGGCCCGATCGATCTGGCCCGCACGCAAGGCCGTCAGAATGGCCTGGTGATCGCGGTCGGTGGGGGCCTCCCACTCGCTGCGCCAGCCCGACAGCAGGAACCGCGCACTGGTCGAGTGGAGATCGTCGATGGTCTTGAGCAGGCGCGGCATGTTGCTGGGGGCCAGGATGAGCCGGTGGAACGAACGGTTGGCCTCTTCCCAGGCCTGCACATCCGGGGCCTTGTCGCAGCGCCGATTGGCCTCGTCGGCCTCGTCCAGAATCGCCGGTGTCAGGTGGGGCGCGGCGTGGCGCAGGGCCAGCACTTCCAGGGCGGCGCGCATTTCCGCGACTTCCTTGACTTCTTCGAGGCTGAAGCCGGCCACGCGCACGCCCCGGCGCGGTTCGCTGACCACCAGCCCCTGGGCTTCCAGGCGTCTGAAAGCCTCCCGGACGGGCACGTGGCTGGCACCGAATTCCTCGGCGATCCTGTCCTGCCCCAGCTTCACTCCGGGCGCCAGCGAGCCTGAAATGATCTGTTCTGCCAGGGCACGGCTGATGCGGGCGGCGAGCGTATTGTCTTTTTGAGCGGTCATAGAGGGATGTGCATGCACCGGGAGGGCGGGCCAAGGGGCTATTTTCGTCGCCAACCGGGCCGTTCTGCCGTTGAAGCCCCGTTCGGCGACCGTGTTCGGCGCACCATGCCTGCACACGGGCGCCTGCAGGGTCGCCGGCCCCGGTCTCTAGAGCGCGCTGCTGTAGCCCTGGCCCATCTGGTCCATGGCAATGGCCAGCACCCGCAAGGATTGCTGCACGTCGTTGCGGCTGACATGGCCGCCCAGGCACAGGCGCAGGGCGGGCGGCGGATCGGCATCGGTCGAGAACGCCACGCTGGCCACGGCCGGCACGCCTTGGGCACGCAGAGACGCCGCCAGTTCGGTGGCGCTGCGGGCCTGCGGCACCTGCAGCCACAGGTGGAAGCCGTCGGGATGGGTCTGGACCTCGAAATCCTGCAGGTAGCGGCTGGCCAGGGCCTGGCGCGCGGCCGACTCGGCGCGGATCGCATCGAGCATGCGGTAGGCCAGGCCCGAGACGATCCAGCGCGTGGCCAGCGCGGCGGTGATCGGCGAGGCCATCACCGCCGTGGCGCGCAGTGCACCGGCCAGCCGTTGCCCGAGCATCTCGCTGGGGGCGTGCACGTAGGCCAGTCTCAGGCCCGCACCCAGGCTCTTCGACAGCCCGCTGATGTAGTAGGTGAGCTCCGGAGCGAGGCTGCTCAGGGTCGGCAGGTTCCGGTCGGTGAGCTTGCCGTAGGCGTCGTCCTCGATCAGCGGGATGCTGTAGCGCAGCGCGATGTCGGCGATCGCTTCGCGGCGTTCGCGCGGCAGGGTGGCCGTGGTCGGATTGTGGATGGTGGGATTGCAGATCAGGGCGCGCGGATACAGCGTCTTGCAGGCGTGCTCGAACGCCTCGGGCAGCAGGCCGTCGCCGTCCATCGGAAGGGCCTGCAGCTTCACGCCCAGTTGCGCGGCGATGGCCTTGATGCCGGGATAACAGAGCGACTCCACGCAGACGATTTCTCCGGGGCGGGCCAGCAGCGACATCAGCGCCAGCAGCACGCCATGGATGCCGGGGGCCACCATGACCTGGGCCGCCGTGCATTGCGGCAGATGGGAGCGCAGCCACTGCACGCCGGCCTCGCGGTCTTCGTGGCTGCCGCCGAAATCCTGGTAACGCAGCAGGTCGTACAGGGCGGGCTTGCCATGGGGGCACATCACCTCGTGCAGGCTGTCGGCCATGGCCTGCAGCAGCGGCGGCGCATCCGGTTCGGGCGGCGAGTTCATGGTCATCGCCGCACCGGTGCCGGCCCGTATCGGCAGGCCGGGGTGACTGCCGCGCACCACCGTGCCGATGCCCACATGGGTGTCGATGAGCCCGCGCTTGCGGGCCTCGGCATAACCGCGCGCCACCGTGGTGTAGTTCAGGCCCAGGTCGCGCGCCAGGTCGCGCAGCGTCGGCAGCGGGTCCCTCACGGCCAGGCTGCCTTTGTGGATGTCTTCCGCAATCACTTCCGCGATCAGGATGTAGGCGGGCTTGGCGCCTTCCTGGATGCGTTTGAGCCAATGTCTGGGCGTGGTCACCATGGGCAGCTCCTGAATGTTCGGGATGCGGGCAGGGCGGCGGTCGCATTGATCGCATCCCATGCAATCAATAGATTGCAAACATCGTGCCGATCAATGACCCTGCCGCTGACGCCTTCATGCCCGATAAACAGGCGGATTCAGCCAGTTTGGTGCAACGCGTGGAAATGATTGCGTGCATTGATCGCAGCGTCGCCGATGGATTGCGCATCGGCTGTTCGCCCGGCGAGCCACGTTCTGGAGGCGGTGGCCGCATGGCGTCGCAAGCCGGCGGCGCGACGGGCCCCGTGCGGTGCGCTTGATCGCCGATTGATCGCTTTTTTCTGCGGGCTCTGCGCGATCTCTGGCACATCGCATGCAACACCGTCGGTGTCCAGCGGCACCCGCCGCGTTCATCAACCTGACGGAGATTCCCCATGCCCAAAGTCACGCGCCCTGCCAACGAAAAAGGCGACTTCCTGGTCGACTACGAGGAAAAGGTATTCGAGGACGTGAAGGCCGAGCCCGGCGAGAAGGCCCTGGTCACCTTCCATACCGTGGCCTTCGAAGGCTCGATCGGTTTTGTCAACCTGCTGCAGGCCACGCGGCTTCAGCGCAAGGGTTTCGAGACTTCGATCCTGCTGTATGGACCCGGGGTCACGCTGGGCGTGAAAAGAGGTTTCCCTACCTTGGGCGATGCCGCATTCCCGGGTCACCTGAACTTCAACGACCAGATCGCGAAGTTCATCGCGGAAGGCGGCAAGGTCTACGCCTGCCGTTTTGCGCTGCAAGCCCTTTATGGGCACGGTGAAGGGGCATTGATCGAAGGCATCCGTCCGATCAATCCGCTCGATGTGCTGGATGTCGTGCTGCTGCACCGCAAAGCCGGCGCCTTCATCCTCGACACCTGGACCCTCTGATCTTTTTCCGGAAAGCCCGAACCATGGCCGCTCCGCGCTCCGTCCGTGCCGCCGCGATCCAGATCGCGCCGGACTTCGATCGTCCCGATGGCACGCTCGACCGCGTGTGTGCGGCCCTGCAGGACGCCGCCCGCAAGGGCGTGCAACTGGCCGTCTTTCCCGAGACGTTCGTGCCCTACTACCCCTATTTCTCGTTCGTGCTGCCGCCCTGCCAGCAGGGCGCGCCGCACCTGGCGCTGTACGAGCAGGCCGTGGTCGTTCCGGGCCCGGTCACGCATGCCGTGGCGCAGGCTGCCCGCAGCCACGGCATGGTGGTGGTCCTGGGGGTGAACGAGCGCGACCATGGCAGCCTCTACAACACGCAACTGATCTTCGATGCCGATGGCAGCCTCAGGCTCAAGCGGCGCAAGCTGACACCCACCTATCACGAGCGCATGGTGTGGGGGCAGGGCGACGCGGCAGGCCTCAAGGTCGTCGACACCGCCGTGGGCCGGGTCGGTGCCCTGGCGTGCTGGGAGCACTACAACCCGCTGGCCCGCTATGCGCTGATGGCGCAGCACGAGGAAATCCACTGCGCCCAGTTTCCCGGTTCGCTGGTCGGCCCCATCTTCGCCGAGCAGATGGGGGTGACCATCCGCCACCACGCGCTCGAATCCGGGTGCTTCGTGGTGAATGCGACCGGCTGGCTGACCGATGCGCAGATCCAGTCCGTCACGCCCGACCCCGGGCTGCAGCGTGCGCTGCGCGGCGGCTGCCACAGCGCCATCGTCTCGCCCGAGGGCAAGTACCTGGCCGAACCGTTGACCGAAGGCGAAGGCATGGTCGTCGCCGACCTCGACCTCGGGCTGATCACCAAACGCAAACGCATGATGGATTCGGTGGGCCACTACGCGCGGCCCGAGCTGCTGAGCCTCGCCGTCAACGATCGGCCGGCCCAGCCGATGTTCGCCATGCCTGCCGCAGGCCCCGAAGCCCAAGGCCCCGTCAACCCGTTTCCGCACGTCACCGGAGAGCATCATGAACAACCCCAGCAGCGCCATCTCGAATCGACAGCTGATGACCGAGTTGCAGTCCTTCGGGCTGCGGCTGGTTGATCCGGGGGCCGGCGCGGCCAGCCGCAAGGGCGGCGCCGGTCCGTCCGACCACAAGGCCGTCACGGTCGACGGCCATACCATCATGGTGCCCGTGCACACGTCGTCGGCCTGGTCCTCGCCGTTCACCGCGCAGGCACCGGACGCGCAGGGCGTGAGCGTGGTCACGCGGGGCACCATCCCGATCGCCCGTGTTTCGTTCCCCAGGCAGCCGCGGTTCTACAAGCTGCAGACCTTCGACGGCGTGCCCTATTCGCACATCGCCACGCTGCATGGCTCGGACGTGCTGGCCACCACGGTGCTGCAGACCTGCATCCGGTATGAAAGCCGGCGCAAGATGTGCAAGTTCTGCGCGATCGGCCAATCGCTGGCCGCCGGCCGCACGATCGCCCGCAAGACGCCCGACCAGCTGGCCGAGGTCGCCCGCATGGCGGTCCTGCTCGACGGCGTGAAACACATGGTGATGACGACCGGCACACCGAACGCCACCGACCGCGGCGCCTCCATCCTCTGCGACAGCGCGTTCGCCATCAAGGCGGCCGTCGACATTCCCATCCAGGGCCAATGCGAGCCACCGGACGACGACCGCTGGTTCGAGCGCATGCGCGCCGCCGGCATCGACACCCTGGGCATGCATCTGGAGACCGTGACGCCCGCCGTGCGCGAACGCATCATGCCGGGCAAGGCCAGCGTGCCCGTGGCGCGCTACATGAGCGCTTTCGAGGCCGCCGTGCAGGTCTTCGGACGCGGCCAGGTCAGCACCTACATCCTGGCCGGACTGGGCGACACACGCGATGCCATCCTCGAGATGTGCACGCAGTTGCTGGCGCGCGGCGTCTATCCGTTTGTCGTGCCTTTCGTTCCGATCAGCGGAACACCGCTGGAAGACCACGCGCCGCCGACGCCCGAGTTCATGAAATCCATCCTCGAACCGCTGGGCCGCATGGTGACCGATGCGCGCCTGCGGTCGGCGGACATCAAGGCCGGCTGCGGCAAGTGCGGCGCCTGCTCGTCGCTGTCGGTCTACGAAAGCTGAAGCAGCCACAAGGAGATCCGCCATGAACTGCCTGCTCGATGCCTCGGTGCAAGAAACCGTGGCCCATGCCACCTATCTGCCCTGCGAGTACCTGGTGCGCCAGGCCATCCATGATTGCGAGATTCGCGAGGCAATGGCCTTGCGGCGGGCCGTTTTCTGCATCGAGCAGGGCATCTTCCTGCAGGACGACCGCGATGCCGTCGACACGCAGGCACAACTGCTGGTGGCGCTGGCCTGCGAAGCCGGCATTGCCGGCCAGGTGGTGGGCACCGTTCGCATCCACGAGGCCTCGCCGGGCGTGTGGTGGGGCTCGCGGCTGGCCGTGCATCCGGCCTTTCGCAGCCTGGGCCAGTTGGGGGCCACGCTGATCCGGCTGGCGGTTTCCCGGGCCCATGCGCAAGGCTGCCAGCGTTTCATGGCGCATGTGCAGGCACAGAACGGGCCGATGTTCGAGAAGCTGCGCTGGCAGCCGCGGCAGGAACTGGCCATCCACGGCCGTCCCCATCTGGAAATGCAGGCCGATCTCGACGCCTATCCGCCCTGCCACGATGCGCTGAGCGGCTTTGTCACTCGCACCCGGAGCCGCACATGAACTGCAGCTTGCCCGAACTCATTGCGGACCTGCGCGCCAGCCGGGGCTTTGCCCACAAGACCGACATCGGCGGCGTGGTCTCCACGCTGCAGGCTGCCGCCACCGAAAACTGGCCGCCCTTCGGCCGCACCTCGGTGCCGATCGGCGACGACTGCGCGGCGCTGCCGGACGGCCACGGCGGCCACCAGTTGCTGGCGATCGAAGGGCTGGTCGAGGACTTCATCGTGCGCATGCCCTGGTTTGCAGGCTACAGCGCGGTGATGGTCAACGTCAGCGACATCTATGCCATGGGCGGACGCCCGACGGCGGTCGTCAATGCGCTGTGGAGTCAGGGCATGGAGCCCGGCCGCGAGATGCTCGAAGGCATGGCCTGCGCCGCCGCACGTTACGGCGTGCCCCTGGTGGGCGGCCACAGCAACAACCGCAGCGAGCGGCCGCAACTGGCCGTGGCCATCCTCGGCCATGCCCGCAAGCTGTTGTCGAGCTTCAATGCGCAGCCCGGCGACGATCTGGTCATGGCGGTGGATCTGCGTGGCGAGTGGCAGGATCCGTTTCCGTATTGGAACGCCTCGACATCGGCTCCTCCGGCGCGCCTGCGCGACGACCTCGAGATCCTGCCCCGCCTGGCCGAGTCGGACCTGTGCGATGCCGCCAAGGACATCAGCATGGCCGGCGTGCTGGGCACGGCACTGATGCTGCTGGAGAGCTCCGGGGTGGGAGCCCGGGTGTCGCTCGATGCCGTTCCGCGCCCGCCCGGCGTGGCACTGCTGCGCTGGCTCACGGCTTTCCCCAGCTTCGGTTTTGTGCTCAGCGTGAGGCCCCGGCATCGCGACCAGGTCCTGGCGGCCTTTGCCGGACGGGGCCTGGCCGCAGCGGTCATCGGAACCGTGGAGGCTTCGAGTGCCCTGTGCCTGCAGCACGGCTCGGATACGGACACGCTGTGGGATTGGGCCGAGCAACCGTTCATCCGTGCAGCAGAGAGCGTCCACCATGACTGAAAGCCTGTCGATCGCCTTGTTCACCCACTCCGTCAATCCGAGGGGCGGCGTGGTGCACACCCTGGAACTGGCCCAGGCCCTGCAAGCGCAAGGCCACGCGGTCACCGTGATTGCCCCGGCCCGGCCGGGCCAGACGTTCTTTCGCCCGGTCGCCGGTGACAGCGAGTGTGTCTTCCTGACCGGCGAGCCCGCCGCCCGGCTCGCCGACGACATCGGCCTGCGCATCCACGCCATCGAGCAGCATCTGAAGAGCCCGGGCGGCTTGCTCCAGCGCCGCCGGTTCGACATCTTCCATGCCCAGGATCCGATCGGCGCGAATGCGCTGGCCAACCTGCGCGGGCAAGGCCTGGTGCCCCATTTTGTCCGCACGGTGCATCACCTGGATCATTTCGACGACGTCCAACTGGCCACATGGCAGGAACGGGGCTACCGCGAAGCCGATGCCGTGCTGTGCGTCAGCCCCATGTGGCAGCAGCGGCTGCGGCACAGCCTGGGCCGCGATTGCGGATTGGTCTGCAACGGGGTCGACCTGCGGCGCTACCGGCCGCTGCCCGGTCCGGGTGACGGGGCGTTGCGCCGGCGCCTGGGGCTGGTGCCGGGTGGGGAGGTCGTCCTGTGCATCGGCGGCATCGAAGAACGAAAGAACACCGTCCGCCTGCTGCATGCATTCGCACAACTGCGCGCATCGCGGCCTGCAGCTCAGCTCGTCGTCGCCGGCGGGGCCAGCCTGCTCGACCACAGCGCCATGGCGCGGGATTTCCAGCAGGCCCTGGCGCAACATGGCCTGTCACAAGGCCCAGGGCAGGCCGTTGTCGTGACCGGACCGCTGCCCGATGCCGACATGCCGGGCCTGATGCGGTTGGCGAGCGTCACGGCCATGCCCTCTCTGCGCGAGGGATTCGGCCTGGTGGTGCTCGAGTCGCTGGCCTGCGGAACGCCGGTGGTCGTTTCGCGTATCCGGCCCTTCGTCGACTACCTGGCGCCGCAGGATGCCCGTTGGGCCGATCCCCTCGATCCGTCCTCGATCGCCCAGGCCCTGAGCCAGGCCCTCGACGGGTACGACCCTGTCGAGACGGCGGCCACCGCACGCCGTCTGGCCGATCACTACGACTGGCATGTCAGTGCCCGCCAGCACGTGGCGCACTACCGGCGGTTGCTGATGTGCGGCGCCAGCGCATCCGCCGTCGCATGCGACGCCGCATGAATTCATCAATGAGAAAGTCGTTTAAAGAGGATTGACGCCATGCCTGCCATGCACTTTTCCGTCCGCTGGCCGGACCAGAAGGAAACCCGCTGCTATTCACCGTCGCTGGTCATTCAGGACTATTTCCAGCCGGGAAGCGAATACGCGCTCGGCGATTTTCTGGACCAGGTCCGGGAGGCCCTGAACATCGCCTCCGAAAGGGTCCGAGCCAAGTACGGATTCGCCTGTTCGCAAGCCTTGGACCAACTGGCCGAGATCGAAAGCCTGGCTGCAGGGTTCCGGCCCGACAGCCGCGTCACGGTGACGGCATTCGGCCCCTGACAACGCGGCCGATCCGAGAGCGCACTGCAACGGACCGCCCGGCGCACCTTCGGGTCGCGCGGCATCCACTCCCCCGACCTCCACCCACACATCCGAAGAGAACGTCATGCCCACCCCTTCCAGCACCTTCGACCCTGCCGTTCGCCACTACAGCGTCATCATCGTGGGGGGCGGCCAAGCCGGTCTGTCCCTGAGCGTCTACCTGCAGCAGCGCCGCATCGATCACCTCGTGATCGAGAAAAACAAACTGGTTCACACCTGGAACGACCAGCGCTGGGATGCCTTCAGCCTCGTCACGCCCAACTGGCAGTGCAACCTGCCGGACTGGCCCTATCGGGGCGACGATCCGCACGGTTTCATGGTGAAGGACGAGATCAACGCCTGGCTGGCGGGGTTTGTCGAGCAGGTCCGCGCTCCGGCCCTCGAGATGACCGAGGTCCAGCGGGTCTCGCAGCCCGAGCTCCAGGCCCCTTGGCAAGTCGAGACCAGCCGCGGCCTGTACACGGCCGATCAGGTGGTGGTGGCGTCCGGCGGCTATCATGTGCCCATGGTGCCGCGTTACGCGGAACGCCTGCCCGCCACCGTGACGCAGGTCCATTCGGCCGATTACCGCAATCCGGCCCAGTTGCCCGAGGGCGGGGTGCTGGTCGTGGGCAGCGGGCAATCCGGTGCCCAGATCGCCGAGGATCTGCATCTGGCCGGCCGCCAGGTGCATCTCGCCGTGGGCAATGCCCCGCGCTGCGCCCGTTTCTACCGGGGCAAGGACGTGGTCGACTGGCTGGCGGACATGGGCTACTACGACATGCCCGTCACGGCTCACCCGTTGCGCGAAGGCGTGCGCGACAACACCAACCACTACGTCACCGGCCGGGACGGCGGGCGCGACATCGACCTGCGGCAGTTTGCGAAGGACGGCATGGCGCTGTACGGCGTGCTGAGCGGCTACGACGACGGTGCGTTCACGTTCCGTCCCGACCTGGCCCGCCATCTCGACGATGCCGACCGCATCTACAACGGCATCAACGCCTCCATCGACAAGTTCATCGCCGCGCAGGGCCTGGATGCGCCTGCTGCCACGGCTTATGAAGCGGTCTGGCAGCCCGCAACGGAACACACCACGCTCGGCCTGGCGGAGTCGGGCATCACCAGCGTGATCTGGTGCATCGGCTTCATGCCCGGGTTTTCGTTTGTGGATGCGCCCGTGTTCACGGGGCGGGGTCATCCCGTCCACCTGCGCGGCGTGACCGGGGTCGGCGGTCTTTATTTCCTGGGCCTGCCGTGGCTGCACACCTGGGGCTCGGGGCGCTTCTCGGGCATTGCGGGCGACGCCCAGTATCTGGCCGAGCAGATCGAGCAGTTTCGCCTGAAGCCGGCTTCGGGCAGAGCCCTGGCGGCCGACGCCTGTCACGAAGAGGCCATGGATCCCGCCTGAGTCCCCGGGCCGAGACGGTTCATTCATCGCAAAGGAAGCCATGCTCAATCTGGCCACCCATCTCAGCCGCAGCGCCCATGTCTTTGGCGACCGCACCGCCATCTCTTGGTGCGGCACCACGCTCAGCTACCGCACGCTGGATGCGCTGAGCAACCGCACCGCCCATCTGCTTCGCCGCCTGGGCGTCGGTCCTGGCGAAAGCGTGGCCCTGTGCTGCAGCAACCGCCCCGAGTTCGTGTGGAGCTACTACGCCATCCTCAAGCTGGGTGCGGTGGTGGTGCCGCTCAATCCGCAGTTCAAGACCCGCGAGTTCATGCACCATCTCGACGATGCGCAGGTCCGTGCGATGCTGTGCCTCGAAGGCCGGGGCGAGACGGAGACCGGCCACCAGGCCCGTCTGGCGTGGCAGGCCCTGGGCAAGCCCGAGGCGCTGTTCCTCTCCATCGCCGACGACGTGCCTGGCCGGTCGGAGGAGTGGGACGAACGGGACGCGGGCGCGACGCCGGCACCCGCGGCGAACGAGGAGACGCCGGGTGCCTTTCTCGCGGACTCGCTGCGCAGCCGGATCGCTGCGATGCCCGCCACGTTCGACACCGTGATGACGCAGGAGACGGATACGGCCGTGATCCTCTACACCTCGGGCACGACCGGAACGCCCAAGGGCGCGGAGCTCAGCCACAGCAACCTGACGCTGAATGCCGCCTACTCCGGCCTGATGCAGAAGGCCGATTCCCGCGACGTGCATCTGGTGGCGCTGCCGCTGTTCCACTCGTTTGGGCAGACGCTGCAGATGAATGCCGCGGTGGTGGTCGGCGCCGAGATGGTTCTGATGCCCCGCTTCGATCCCCTGCGCGCGCTGCAAGCCCTGGCACACCATGGCGTGACCTTGTTCGCCGGCGTGCCCGCGATGTACCTGGCTCTGCTCGATGCCGGAAATGCAGCGGGTGGTCCGGTGGATCTGGCGGCGGTCGCCGGCACCTGGCGCCTGGGCATGTGTGGTGGATCGGCCTTGCCGTTGACGGCCATCCAGGCCTTCGAACAGCAGTTCGGACTCACCCTGCTCGAAGGGTACGGCCTGTCCGAGACCAGCCCCCTGGCGCTGTTCTCGTTTGGCGATACACCGCGCCTGCCCGGCGCCGTCGGTTACCCGCTGTACGGCACGGAAACCCGGCTGAGGCCGGGGGCTGCCGCAGCCGGGGGCGAGCCGGGACGCGGCGAAGTCCAACTGCGGGGGCACCACGTGATGAAAGGTTATTACCGGCGTCCCGATGCCACCCGCGATGTGCTGGCGGATGGGTGGCTGTCCACCGGCGACATCGGCGAATACGACGGCGGCGGCGAGGGCAACGGTGCGCAGCCTGCCGGCGCGGAGGGCGAGGCGCATGCCGGCCGGCCGCTGCGCATCGTGGACCGCGCCAAGGACCTGATCATCCGGGGCGGCTACAACATCTATCCGCGCGAAATCGAGGAATTGCTGCTCACCCACCCGGCCATAGCCCAGGCTGCCGTGGTCGGCACGCCGCATGGGCGCCTGGGCGAGGAGGTCGCCGCCTGCATCGTCTGCCGACCGGGCGGCACGCTGGAGCCTGCCGATCTCGTCGCCTGGTGCAAGGCCCGCATGGCGGCCTACAAGTACCCGCGCATCGTGCAATTGCGCGCAAGCCTGCCCCGCAATGCCACGGGCAAGGTGCTCAAGGCCGAGCTGCGGGAATCGGTGGCCCGCCCGCCCGAACGGATAGCATAGGCCCGGTTCCCGGGTCGGCCCTGCTGCCGGCTCTTCCGGTGTTGATGGGTCTTTTGTGATGACGCTGACTTCCTCCGGCCCGGCGTGGCCGGACTCTCCATGCCATTCGACGGCCTTGCGCGACCTGGGCGAGCCGGATCTGCCCGCTGCGTGGGCGCTGTCGAATGCGCTGCAGTGGCCGCATCGACTGGCCGATTGGCAGGCCTTCCTGCAATTGGGCGAAGGCCGTGCCGCGATCCACGGGCAGGACCTGGCCGCCGTCGGCATGCGCTGGGCCTGGGGTGAGCAGGCCGTCTCGATCGGCGTGGTGATCGTGGCCTCGGCCTGGCGCGGGCAAGGATGGGGCCGGCGCATGATGCAGGCCCTGGCGCAGGGCCTGGACGATCGGGCGCTGATGCTCCATGCCACCGAGGAGGGACGTCCGCTCTACGAAAAACTCGGTTACGAGCCGGTCGGCACGGTTCACCAGCACCAGGGCCTGGCGCGCCAGGCCGCCGGTGCCGCGTTGCCGCACGGCTGGCACCTGCGGCAGGCCCGGCCTGGCGAAGCGCCTTCTCTGGCCGTGCTGGACGAAGCGGCACGCGGTTTTCCGCGCGGCAGGCTGATCGCCCATTGCCTCGCCGAAGCCGTGCAGGCGATGGTTCTCGAGGACAGCCGGGGTGCATGCGGTTTTGCGGCCATGCGACGCTTTGGGCGCGGCCTGGTGATCGGCCCGGTGGTGGCCCCGGATCGTGTCCTGGCACAGGCCTTGATCGATCGCCTGCTCGGTTCGGTTGCCGGGCAGTTCGTGCGCATCGACCTGCCTGGCGATCCCGTCATGGCCGGCTGGCTGGCCGACAGGGTACTGTCGCAGGTCGGCGTGACCACCGCCATGGTCCGGGGGCGCCGGCCCCGGGGCGACGGGGTGCTGTTCGGGCACGCCCTGGTGGCGCAGGCCCTGGGCTGACGGCTCCTGCATGCGTTTCCCGCTTGTGTAGGACTGCGCCGCATCCGCTTGAAAGG
Organism: Comamonas sp. BIGb0124; assembly: GCF_003752175.1. Taxonomy (GTDB): domain Bacteria; phylum Pseudomonadota; class Gammaproteobacteria; order Burkholderiales; family Burkholderiaceae_C; genus Comamonas_F. Next base: position 383,525 of record NZ_RJVF01000009.1, read on the forward strand.
CCGGGAACCGGCGCACGTTGGCCGGTGTCCATGAACCATCACCCACTGCGGCAGGGGTGGCGACGGGTGCGATGCATCACGAAGCCGAGGCCGCGGAGTTCCTGCCAAGGGTAGACCCGTCATGCAGGAACTGGAGGGGATCTTCGGAGAATGATCATGAATAAATCGCTCATCATCGGCGCTGTGATCGGCGCCATCGGCGTGACTGCAGGCGGTGCGCTGGCGACTTACGGTGTGATGGCCAGCAAGCGGCCGGATCACGTGCAGGTGGTGGCCGCCGAGCCGATCCACCAGGCGGTTTCCAACCCGCAGCAGGTCTGCCGCGAAGTGACGGTGAATCGGCGCAAGCCCGTGCAGGATCAGCATCAGGTGGCCGGCACGCTGCTCGGCGCCGTTGCAGGTGGCCTGCTGGGCAACCAGGTCGGCGGTGGCAGCGGCCGTACCTTGGCCACGGTGGCGGGTGCGGTGGGCGGCGGTTATGCCGGCAACAAGGTGCAGGAAGGCATGCAGAACCGCTCGACCTACCAGACCACCGAAACGCGCTGCGACACGGTTCAGAACAAGAGCCAGAAGCTGGTGGGCTACAACGTGCGTTACGAGATGGACGGCCAGGTCCGCCAGGTGCGCATGGACCACGATCCGGGTTCGCGCATTCCCCTCGACGGCCAGGGACAACTGGTGCTGGTCAAGCAGTAATCGACCTCTGAATCGGGCGGCTTGCACGGACGGGTCTTTGCAGACCCTCCCGCAGGAGTCGGCAACACCAGAGTCGGCAACAAGCCCGCAGGCGCTCGGTCTGCGGGCTTTTCTGCGTCTGCAGCGGCAAGAAGGGGTGAGGGGTCCAGGCCCTGCTCGAGATGTGGCCCGAATCAGCCATGGGCGTGTCCCGCCTGGCCCTGTTTCCAGTAGGCCGACGCATGGACCTGGAGCGCGCCGAGCGCGGCATGCGATTCGACGGCGCTGCGGGCCGTGTTCACCCAGTTGGATTCGCCGGCGATGAAAGCCAGCCCGGCTTGCGCCGGCCAGCTGTTGTGGGCCAGCACGGTGCCCAGCGCATGTGCGGCATGGTCGTCGTCCGGAGCCGCCACGATGGGGTGGAGGACAAGCTGCGGCCATGCACCCGCGTCCTCTGCGGCAGCCGGGACCTGGTCGTGCCCCGGCTGCCGGTGCAGACGATGCAGATAGGCCTGCTCGGCGGCGTGGCGGGTGCGGACCACGGCATGAACGATGCGTTGCGCGGGCAGGCTTTCGATCACGCAGGCCAGGGCCGGCAGGGCACTTTCGTCGACCACGGCCAGCAGCCAGCGAGCCTCCGGCGGCCACTGCAGGCCTGAACGCGGACCGCTGGCCACCAGCGTATCGCCGGGCTGCGCGGCACCGGCCCAACGCGAGGCGAGGCCGTCGTCGTGCAGCAGGAAATCGAGGGCCAATGTGGCCGTGGCGGCATCGAACCGGCGCAGCGTGAAGATGCGGCGGTGGCTCTTGTCCTGCGGTGTCGGCTCGCCGAACCACAGGCGCAGTGCATGCGCCGTGTAGGGCAATTCCAGCCCGGCCAGATCGGGTGCGTGGAAATGCAGGCGCAGCAGGTGGGCCGTGAGCGGCTCGCGGCGGATGACGGTGACGGTGCCCTCGCGCTGCGGTGGACGAATGTGGGACATGACGGCGGGGTGTTCGGATGGGTCTCGGGGGGGGGGGGGGCGGCGATCAGAAAGCGCTTGCGGACAGAATGGCGCGATCAGGGGTGCCAGCCGGCTGCGCCGAGCGCTTCGTACAGGGCCTGGGCGATCTCGGCGTAGCCCTGCGCGTTGGCATGGATCTGGTCGGCACGCAGGCGCGGTTGCGACAGGGTGCGGCTGTAGACATCGGGGATCGGCAACACGCCGCTCTCGGAGGCGATTTCCGCGTAGAAGGGCGCATCCTGCAGTTGGCCCATCGAGGCTCGCCAGATATCGGGCTGCGGGGTCGCCAGCAGCGCCACATGGCGCGTGTGTTGGCGGGCCAGTGCCAGCATGGCGCGGAGGTTGGCAAGGGTCTGCTCGCGCGGCACGCTGTGCAGCATGTCGTTGCCGCCGATGCCGATGAGGATGGCGTCGTAGCGCGTATCCGCCAGCAGGCCGGGCAGCCGTGCCAGCGCGCCCGAGCTGGTGTCGCCGTTGCGGCCCGCGTTGGTCACGCGCCAGCCCGAAAGAGCCTGCAGCCGGGCCGGCCAGGACTGCTCGCGCGGCGCGCCCTGGCCGGCCGTGAGGCTGTCGCCCAAGGCCAGTACCCGGGCGTTTGCGGGCAGCGGTGCAGGGGCCTGGGCTCGTCCGCAGGCTGCCAGCGTGGTCAGCAGCAGGCCGCCGGCCAGCAGCTGGCGGCGTGTCGGTCGCTGTGCAGGGAGGATCGATGGAGACGACAGGAAATGGCGCAAGACAAGACTCCAGGGGACGGGACGTAGCGGGCGAAGAAGCGGTCGCGGAGCGGACGCACGGCGCGTGCCGATCCGGTGTTGCCCTGATCTTGCCCCATTGTGCGTGCCGCGGCAGGGTGGGTCTGGCATGATCGGCGCTTGACCGACAACGACCTTGCTTGCCGGCTGGCGGCTCGTGCGCCGGCCGGCCGTTTCTCGCCATGACGACCCCCGATTCCACTGCCGCGATGGCGCCCCTGTGGCAACGTGCCTGTTCCCGCCTGCTGGGCCAGTGGGTGTTCTGGGTGTCTCCGAAGACGTTGCGGGCCGATCTTCTGGCGGGCCTGCTGGGCGCCGTGCTGGTGCTGCCGCAAGGCATCGCGTTCGCCGCGCTGGCCGGACTGCCGCCGCAGTATGGGCTCTACACCGCGATCGTGCCGTGCATCGTTGCCGCGCTGCTGGGGTCGAGCTGGCATGTGATGTCGGGCCCGACCAACGCCAATTCGCTGGCACTGTTCGCCATGCTCAGTCCGCTAGCGCTGGTGGGCAGCAATGCCTACATCGAACTGACGCTGATGGTGACACTGCTGGTCGGCGTGATGCAGTGGCTGGTCGGTGTGCTGCGGCTGGGGGCGGTCGCGAACTTCATTTCGCCATCGGTGCTGATGGGCTTCACGAACGGCGCTGCGCTTCTGATCATGGTCCATGCGCTCAAGGACGTTCTGGGCCTGACCAACGTGGTGGGACATCGTGCCTTGCAGGTTCTGCAGGAGGTGGCCGCCGACCTGCCGCTGCTGCAGCCTGCCGCGGTCGCCGTGGCCTTGCTGACGCTGGCCGTGGCCGTGGCCGTGCGCTGGTGGCGCCCGCGCTGGCCGGCGATGCTGCTGGGCCTGCTGGCCGGCACGCTGCTGGCGGTCTTCGTCAACACGCCCGAATGGCACGCCGGCTGGCTGCTGGCCAAGCCGGTGCGCACGGTGGGCGCCATTCCCTCGCCCTGGCCGCAGCCGAGCTGGCCGCTGGCCGACTGGAGCCGCCTGGCCGATCTGGTGGGCCTGTCGTTTGCGCTGACCATCGTGGCCCTGGGGCAGTCGGTGTCGATGGCCAAGGCCGTGGCGCAATACTCGGGCCAGCGCATCGACGTCAACCGCGAGTTCAGCGGACAGGGGCTGTCGAACATCGTGGGCAGTTTCTTTTCCTGCTACGTGTCGTGCGGTTCGGTGAACCGTTCGCTGCCCAATCTGCAGGCCGGTGCGCGCACGCCGCTGGCTGCGGTTTTTTCCTCGCTGCTGCTGCTGGCCCTGGTGGTGACCCTGTCGGCGCAACTGGCCCTCATTCCCATGGCGGGTGTGGCGGGTCTGCTGCTGCTGGTGGCCTGGAACCTGCTCGACGGCAAACGCTGGGCCCTGATGTGGCGGCAGGACCGCCGGGAGTGCGTCATCGCCGCCGTGACCCTGGTGGCCACGCTCACCTTGCGCCTCGAGATCGCGATCCTGCTGGGCACCATGGTCTCGCTGATCGTCTACCTGTACCGCACCTCGCATCCGATGATGCGCAGCATGGGTTTCGATCGCATGGGCCTGTCGCGCCGCTTCGAGGTGCTCGAAGGCCATCCGGCCGCCTTGCCCGAATGCCCGCAGCTCAAGCTGCTGCGCATGGAGGGCGAGATCTATTTCGGCGCGACGCAATACGTGTCCGATCGCCTGCACGACTTGCGCGCGCAGCCCGATCCCCAGAAACATCTGCTGGTCATGGCCAAGAGCATGAACTTCATCGACGTGGCTGGCAACGACCTGTGGGCCGGTGAACTGCAGGCCCGCCGCAAGATGGGCGGCGACCTGTATTTCCACCGGCCCAGGCCGCAGGTGGTCGATTTGTGGACCCGCAGTGGCTTTCTCGAGTGCTTGGGCAGCGATCACGTCTACCCGGACAAGCGGACCGCCATTCACGACATCTACGGCAAGCTCGACGAAGCCGTCTGCCGGACGTGCAGCGCCCGTGTCTTCGAGGAGTGCCGCAGCGAATGGGGCCCGCCGGGCTATGCCCTCAAGCGCAAGGACTGACGGTTCATGACGGGCATGGCGCTGGAGCGCACGGTCGCCTGTCCACCCGGTTGGCTGCAGCCGCCCCGGGTGCCCGACGAAGCGCTGGTTTTTTCAGGCCTGCCCGCCGGCCGGGTCTGGCTCAGGCGCGAGGATCTGGTTCATCCCACCGTGCCGGGCAACAAGTACCGCAAGCTCAAGTACAACCTGCTGGAGGCCTTGAAATGCCGCGCCGGCGCGGTGGTGAGCTGGGGGGGCGCGCACTCCAACCATATCGCCGCGCTGGCCGAGGCGGGGCGCGCGGCGGGCCTGCGCACGGTCGGTCTGATCCGCGGCGAGGAGTGGGCCGGGCGGCCCGGGCACAGTCCGACCTTGCAAGGCGCCCTGCAGGCCGGCATGCAACTGGTGTTCCTGTCGCGCGCCGACTACCGGCGCCGTCACGAGCCGGCCGCCATCGCCGAGGTGCAGCGGCGTTATCCCGATGCCTATCTGGTGCCCGAGGGCGGCAGCAACGCATGGGGTGTCGCGGGCTGCCGCGAGATCCTGGGGCCTGGCGATGCCGGCTACGACGTCATCTGCTGTGCCGTGGGCACGGGCGGCACGCTGGCCGGACTCGTCGAGAGCAGTGCGCCGCATCAGCGGGTGATCGGTTTTTCCGCACTCAAGGGCCATGCGAAAGGCGTGGCCGAAGCCGTTGCCGGCTGGACACCGAAGCGCAACTGGACGGTGCTGGAGGACGACCTCTTCGGCGGCTATGCGCGCATCGATGCACGCCTGGTGTCTTTCCTGAATGCGTTCCGGCGCGAGACCGGCATTCGGCTCGATCCGGTCTACACCGGCAAGATGATGTTCCGGCTGTGTGCGCTGCTGGCCGACGGCACGATAGGCGCGGACGAACGTGTGCTGGCCATCCACACCGGCGGCTTGCAAGGCATTGCCGGCATGAATGCCGCACTCGCCGCACGGGGGCAGGGCCTGATCGAGGGGGCATGATGCGCCGCCTCAGTGCTGCGCAGCCGGCCCGTCACGCCGTGCGATGTGCGCAGGCTCCGATCGTGTGATTGCCGATGCCGCCCGGCTGCCGTTGCCGCAGGCCTCAGCTTTCGGTTGCTGCGGCAGGGCGGGCTTCGGTGGCCAGGCCTTGCGCGGTCGTGGGGTAGCGCAGTTTCACCCTCAGCTCCTTGTGCAGCCGGGTATTGCGCAGCCGGCGCGATTCCGACATGAAGCTCAACTGCATGGCGGGCAGGGACTGCAGCGCTTCGGCCCGGCCGATGCGTGGCGGCCGGGGCAGGCCGTAGAGGTCGGCTGCCTGGTCGAAGTAGTCGCCCATCAGCAGCTCGGTGTCGTCGCTGGCATGGTAGATGCGCTGCGGCGCACCGCGCCACAGCGCCGACAACAGGGCGCGAGCGAGGTCGTCGGCGTGGATGTGGTTGGTGTAGACATCGTCCGCCCTGCACAGCACCGGTGTGCCGCGCAAGAGCCGGGCGCGCGGCGTTCCGCCTTCCCGGTCGGGCGCGTAGATGCCGGGAATGCGGACGACGCTGCTGCGTGCGCCGCTGTCCAGTCCGTAGCGCCGCACCAGCGACTCGGCGGCCACCCGGCGCCGGGCGCGGTCGGTGCGCGGCGCGGTGGGACGGGTCTCGTCGATCCAGGCCCCCTGCGCGTCGCCGTACACCCCCGAGGTCGAGGCGTAGACCACGCCCGGTGCCGCGCATGCGCTGCGGCGCAACGCACGCAGCAGGGCGGCACTGCGCGGATCGTGGGTGGCCCCGGCGGTGCCCGGGGGCGGTGCCAGATGCAGCACATGGGTGGCCAGTCCCGCCAGGCGTGTCAGCGTGGCGGGCCGATCCAGGTCGCCCAGCAGGGGCGTGATGCGACGGGCGCGCAGTTCCGCCACACGGCCGGGCGACGAGGTCAGGGCCCGTACCGTGAGACGGGGCTGCGCCGATGTGCCCAGCAGGGCCTGCACCGCACGCAGGCCCACGTCGCCGCAGCCCACCACCAGCAGGCGGGGACGGCGAAAGCGGGCGGGCAGGGCACCTGAGGAGCCGCGGGACGGGGACAGTTTGTCGGACAGGGGCATGTTGGGCGAAAATAACGGGGAGAACCAGTGGCCCGGCAGCGCCGGAAGCCAGCAGCGGACTGACGGCCGCAGCATACAAGCATCCAAGGACCCCCGAGAAAATGAGTCTGCATGTCACCGTGTTGCCCAGCGGCCGCACGTTCCTGTGCCACCCCGATGAAACCTTGCTGGCGGCCGCGATACGCCAGGGCGTGGGCCTGCCTTATGCGTGCAAGGACGGCGCCTGCGGATCGTGCAAGTGCCGCCGGCTCGACGGCAGCGTCGTCATGGACAGCTACCAGCCGCGTGCCCTGAGCGAGGCCGAAGCCGCCGAGGGCCAGATCCTGACCTGCCGCGCACGGCCCTCGACGGATGTGGTGCTGGAAAGCCGCCAGGTCACCGAAACGGGCGGTTTCCCGATCAAGAAGATGCCCACGCGCGTGCTGTCGCTCGAACGCCGCTCGCACGACGTGATGGTGATCAACATGCAGTTGCCCGCCAACGATACGCTGGGTTATCACGCCGGTCAGTTCGTGGAGTTCATCCTGCGCGACGGCAGCCGCCGCAGCTACTCGATGGCCAACGCGCCGCATGTGCAGCCCGAGCCGGGCAAACCTTCGATTCAACTGCACGTGCGCCACATGCCGGGCGGCAAGTTCACCGACCATGTCTTCGGCGGCATGAAGGAAAAGGAAATCCTGCGCATCGAAGGCCCCTACGGCAGTTTTTTCCTGCGCGAGGATTCGGCTGCGCCCCTGATTTTTCTGGCGTCCGGAACGGGTTTCGCGCCGCTCAAGGCCATCATCGAGCACATGCAGTTCAAGGGCATCACGCGGCCTGCGGTGCTGTATTGGGGTGGGCGCCGGCCCGGCGATCTGTACATGAGCGACTGGGTCGAGCAGAAGTGCGCCGAGATGCCCCATCTGCGTTTTGTACCTGTCGTCTCCGATGCGCTGCCCGAAGACGGATGGACGGGGCGCACGGGCTTTGTCCACCAGGCCGTTCTGGATGACCATCCGGATTTGTCCGGTCATCAGGTCTATGCCTGCGGCGCGCCGATTGTGGTGGAATCGGCTCAGCGCGAGTTCACGGCGCGGGCCGGCCTGCTGGCCGACGAGTTCTACGCCGACGCCTTCACCAGCGAGCGCGACAAACACATGGCCTGACGGCTGTGCTGCGCCGTCCCGCCGGCCGCATGCCATCCCGGCGCCGATGCCGGGCACCCACAACAACGAGGAGATCTCATGAAACGTCGAATCCTGCTTTCGGGCGCCGCGCTGGCGGCCGGCTTGGCCCTCTCGCCGCCGGTTCTGGCCCAGCAACCCATGCGCATCGTCGTGCCCTATGGCGCGGGTGGACCGATCGACGTCACGGCCCGCATCCTGGCCGAAGCGGTGCGCGACAGCCTGGGCACCGTCATCGTCGAGAACAAGCCCGGTGCCGGCGGCAACATCGGTGCCGACATGGTGGCCCGCGCAGCACCCGACGGGTTGACCATCGGCATCTCGGCGACCGCCACGCACGCGGTCAACCCCTGGCTCTACAGCCGCATGCCCTTCGATGCAGCCAAGGATTTTGCGGCTGTCACGCAGATGGTGCGGGTTCCCAATGTGCTGGTGATGAATGCCGAGGCCGCGCAGCGGCTCGGCATCCGCAACGTGGCCGACCTGGTGCGTTATGCCAAGGCCAATCCCGCCAAGCTCAACTACGGCAGCGGCGGCAACGGCAGCGCCGGGCACCTGGCCGGAGAGATGTTCAAGCAGCGTGCCGGCATCTTCGCCGTGCACATTCCCTACAACGGCGGCAACCCGGCCCAGTTGGCCCTGCTGTCGGGCCAGGTCGATTTCAACTTCGACAATCTGGCCACGGCCGCGCCCAATATCCGTGCCGGCAAGCTCAAGGCGCTGGCGGTGACCACCGCCGAGTCCAGCCCCATGCTGCCCGGCGTGCCCCCCGTGGCCTCGCTGCTGCCGGGTTTCGCCATCGACACCTGGTGGGGCCTGGTGGCACCGGCCGGCACGCCCAGGGCCGTGATCGACAGGCTCAACCAGGCCTATGTCGCTGCCCTGCGCAACCCCGACACGCAGCAGCGGTTCGCCGCGCTGCTGGCCGAGCCGGTCCCCACCAGCCCCGAGCAGTTCGACGCCTTCATGAAAGCCGAGCGCGACAAGTACCAGGCGGTCGTCAAGGCGACGGGCGCCCGGGTGGACTGACGCAGCAAGCGCTCAGTTCAGCCTGCGCACCGTGGCGTTGAGCGCAGCGAAGTCGAAATCGGCCGAGCGGTGGCGCAGCAGCCGCAGCACGCCGGTCACGGCCACCGGCACCAGGGCCGCCAGCAGGAAGGATTCCAGCAGGTAGGTCATGGGGGCATTCGGGGCCGGGAACACCAGCAGTCCGGCCGCCAGTCCGGCCAGCGTCGAGACGGTGGCCGTGACACCGTCGTGGCGTTTGCTGAACAGCCCGAAGAAGACCGGGAATGCCGCAGCCGAGCACAGCAGGTCGGCCAGCAGGAACAGATACAGCACGCTGTAGCCCTGCGCCGCGACGATCATCACCGGAATGGCCAGCAGGAAGATCAGTCCGCGCGACACCTTGAGCAGGGATGCGGGCGTCGCCTGCGGAGCCAGCCGGCCGAGGTCGACCGCGACGATGCTCGAGATGGCACTGATGGCGGTATCGGCGGTGCTCATCACCAGCGCCAGACCGAGCAGAATCAGGGCCACTGCAAACCAGGACGGCACGTGCGGCATGATCACGGAAAACAGCGCCACCGACGCGTCGCCGTCGGGCGTGATCGCCATGAAGGCCAGTCCGAACAGCCCCATCAGCAGGATGAACGGCCCCACCAGAATACCGGCGAGCACAAAGCCCCGGCGCATGGTGCGTGTGTCGCGTGCGGCGTAGATGCGCTGCCAGTTGCCTTGGTGGAACAGGCCCGTGAGCAGGATCGCCACAAGGAAGGTGAAGCCCGCCTTGATGCCCAGCGGGTCGGTCAGCGTGAGCAGCCGGGGCGCATTCTGCTGCAGCGTCGCGACGGTGGGGGCGATGCCGCCGGTGGCTTTCCAGCCCAGAACGGCCAGGCCGAGCAGCAGCGGCACGATGATGACCATCTGCAGCCGGTCGGTGAAGATGGAGGCGCGCAGCCCGCCGTACGAGGTGTAGAGCAGCGTGCAGCCCATGACGATGGCTGCCGTCACCCACAGCGGCACCGGCGCCAGCAGCGTGACCAGCTTGGCCATCGCGGTGATTTCGGCGGCCAGCGAGATGAACATGTAGAACAGCATGATGAGCAGCACCAGCGCATACAGCGGCCGGCCGTAGCGCGCCAGCAGGAACTCGGTGAGCGTGTGGCCCGCCGGCATGATCTCGCGCATGCGCCGGCCCAGCGGAATCAGCACCAGCCGCGGCGACATCGAGCCCAGCGCATAGCCGATCACGGCCGACAGCCCGCCCCAGGTGGCGGCCTGGGCCGGCGAGAACAGGATCCAGGCCCCCAGCGTCGAGGCCATGAGCGTCATCACCGTGGCGACCGCGCTCTGGCTGTTGCGCGCGACGATGTAGTCCTCGAGCGAGCCTTGGCGGCGGCGGGCGTAGAGAATGCTGGCGAGGGCAAAGCCGCCGGCGAACAGCAGCAGCCAGAAGAGGGCCGAGACGGAAGTGAGCATGGTGCGTGTGCCTTCTGCCCCGCGCAATCGGGGCCGGTTGGATGAAAAAACCAGGAAGGGCACGCCACGCGCGGCAAGCCGCTCCTTCCCTTCGCCGGCATGACCCGGATCAGGTTCGAAGGGTGACCACGCTGCCGTGGAATCTCAGCCCGGCATACGCGGGCTCCCCTAGGATTGGGGCGCAAGACTAGGGGAGGGGCGGGCGCTTGTCAATCGCCGTCCGCATCGGCAACAGGGCCGCTTGCCGGACCGTCCGTGGTATCGTGCGGCCTTCGCGGCACGGGGTGTCCGCGCTCCGGGGCCGATGCGGCGCCGAGGGCCGGACTGAGATCACACCCGTCGAACCTGATTCAGTTCACACTGGCGTAGGGATGTCCGTTCGGCACAGCGTGCGTCTTCCACCGCACCCGACCTGCTCGATCGTCCCCGGCCAGTTCTTTTCCGGAGACGCCTTCATGAGCAGCCCTGTTCGCCCCCTTCCGTTGGCCTTGAATGACCAAATCGTCCTCGTGACCGGCGGCGGCCGCGGACTCGGGGCCCACATCGTCCGGGCCTTCCTGGCGCAGGGATCGCGGGTCGTGGTCAACTACCTGGCCAGCGGGGATGCGGCCCAGGCCCTGGTCGACGAGGCACCTGCCGGGCGTGCCGTCGCCTTGCAGGCCGACGTGCGCGATCCGGAGGCCGTGGCCCGCATGCTGCGGCAGGCCGGGCTGGCCCTGGGTGCACCGGTCACCACCGTGGTCAACAATGCCCTGCCGTCTTTCCAGTTCAATGGCGATGCCCGTCCGCAGGCCGACACGCTGGGCTGGGACAGCGTGCTGCAGCAACTCGAGGGCAGCGTCCGCGGCGCACTCAATACCGTGCAGGCCGCACTGCCGGCCATGCGGGCGGCCGGTTTCGGCCGTGTCGTCAACATCGGCACCAATCTTTTCCAGAACCCCGTCGTGCCCTACCACGACTACACCGCAGCCAAGGCCGCGCTGCTGTCGCTCACGCGGACGCTGTCGCAAGACCTGGGCCCCGACGGCATCACCGTCAACATGGTGTCCGGCGGCCTGCTGCGCACCACCGACGCCTCGGCCGCCACGCCGCCGGCGGTGTTCGATCTCATCGCGGCCAGCACACCGCTGCGCCAGGTCACCACGCCGGCCGAATTTGCCGATGCCGTGCTGTTCTTCGCCTCGCCCTGGTCGCGGGCCGTGACCGGCCAGAACCTGGTGGTCGACGGCGGCCTGGTCAAGGGATGAACCCGCGCCCGTCCATGCTGCATCTCAACCTGTTCATCATGGGCTGCGGCCACCACCGGGCCGCCTGGCGGCATCCGGATTCGGCGGTCGATCGGCTCGGCGACATCGCCTACTACGAAGCGTTGGCCCGCACGGCCGAGCGCGGCAAGCTCGATGCCGTGTTCTTTGCCGACGGCCACGCCGCGCTCGATGTGAACGACGGCCCGCGCTGGTTTCTCGAGCCGCTCACCGCCATGGCCGCCATGGCGCGTGCCACCGAGCGTATCGGCCTGGTCAGCACGGTCTCGAGCACCTTCGGCACGCCTTTCCACGTGGCACGTCAACTGGCCTCGCTCGACCACATCTCGCGCGGTCGCATGGGCTGGAACGTCGTGACGTCGATGTTCGATGTCGAGGCGCGCAACCATGGCTACGAGGCCATGCCGCCGCACGACTGGCGATACCAGCGGGCCGAGGAAATGGTGAACGCCGTGCAGGCGCTGTGGGACTCGTGGGACGACGACGCGCTGGTGCACGATCGCCAGGGCGATTTCGTGAGGCCCGGCAGCGTGCGCGCCGTCGACCATCGGGGCGAACATTTCCGCGTGGACGGTCCGCTGACCGTGCCGCGTCCCCCCCAGGGCCACCCCGTGCTTTTCCAGGCCGGCGCTTCCGAACAGGGGCGCGATCTGGCCGCACGCCGGGCCGAGGCCGTCTACGCCGTGGCCTACGACCTGCCCGCCGCGCAGTCGTACTACAGCGACATCAAGCGCCGCGTGGCGGCGGCCGGCCGCACCTCGCCGGTGCCGATCATGCCGGGCCTGGTGGTCTATGTCGGCTCGACCGAAGCCGAGGCCCGTGCGCGCCAGCGTGCGCTCGACGAACTGCTGCCGGTCGCCTCGTCGCTGCGCCAGCTCGGCGGTTTCGTCGGCCAGGACTGCAGCGGCTGGGCCCTGGACGAACCGGTGCCGCCGCTGCCGCCGCTGTCCGCGTTCAAGGGGCCCCAAGGACGCTATGGCACCATCCTGCGCATCGTCGAAACCGAACGCCCCACCGTGCGCCAGCTGCTGGGCCGCCTGGCGGCCGGGGGCGGGCATTGCACGATGGTCGGCACACCCGAGCAGATCGCCGACCAGATGGCGCACTGGTGGCGCAACGGCGGTGCGGATGGCTTCAACCTCATGCCGCCGGCCCTGCCCCGGGACATCGACGACTTCGTGGATCACGTGGTGCCGGTGCTGCAGCAGCGGGGCCTGTTTCGCCGCGACTACGAAGGGCACACGCTGCGCGATCACCTGGGCCTGGCGCGACCGCCGGGCCGGTCCTGAGCGCACGGTGCCTCTGCGCACCTGCACTTTTTAGCTTTGGCGCATTCGTGCATCTGCACGGGAGGACCGGCGTTTTCAGGGCCGCGAAAGCCGTCCCGCCGCGCCGGGCGTCTCAGATCAGGTGGCGCCGCACGCGTGCCGTGGTCCACTCGCTGACGGCCACCGTGGCCAGGATGACCAGCAGCAGCAGCGTCACCTTGGGCCAGGCCAGCGTGCCCAGCGCGGCTTCGAGCTTGACGCCGATGCCGCCTGCGCCCACCAGGCCCAGCACGGTGGATTCGCGGATGTTGATGTCCCAGCGAAAGACCGAGATGCCGGCCAGCGTGGGCGCGACCTGCGGCACCACGCCCCACGACATGACTTGTGCACGCGTGGCCCCGGTGGCGGCGATGGCCTCGACCTGGCTGCCGTCGATTTCCTCGATGGCCTCGTACAGCAGCTTGCCGATGAAGCCGATCGAGCGCAGCGCAATCGCCAGGATGCCCGCCAGGACGCCCGGGCCGAGAATGGCCACCAGCAGCAGGGCCCAGATCAGCGAGTTGATCGAACGCGACGAGACGATGACCAGCAACGCCAGCGGCCGCAGCAGGCGAGCGCTCGGTGTGGTGTTGGCTGCGGCCAGGAAGGCCACGGGCACCGCCAGCGCCGTGCCCAGCAGCGTGCCGAGCGTGGCGATGTTGAGGGTCTCCCACAGCGGCCAGGCCAGCTCGCCGATGTAGGCCCAGTCGGGCGGCAGCATGCGGCTGCCCACGTCGGCCACCTGGCGCGGCGCATCGGTGACGAAGACCCAGATGGTGTCGCGTGTCATGACCTGGAAGGCCAGGTACACGGCGCACAGGGCCAGCAGCCAGCCGCAGAACACCAGCAGCTCGTGGCGGGGACTGCGCTTGCGCCAGGCCGGCAGGGCGGCGTCGGGGTGAAGACTGCTCATCGCACCCACCTCCGGATCCAGCCCGAGGCATATTCACAGGCCAGCACGATGGCGATGATCACCAGGATGATGGCTGCGGCCGTCTCGAACTCGTAGCGGTCCATGGCGGTGTTCAGGGTGGCCCCGATGCCGCCCGCGCCGACGATGCCGATCACGGCGGACTCGCGGAAATTGATGTCGAGGCGGTAGGCCGTCAACCCCACCAGGCGAGGCAGCACCTGCGACAGGACGGCGAAATCCAGAACCTGCAGCGGGCCGGCGCCGGTGGCGCGCAGGGCCTCGAGCTGGCTGGCTTCGATCTCCTCGATGTCTTCGGCCAGCAGCTTGGCCATGAAGCCGATGGTGGCGAAGGTCAGCGTGAGGAAACCGGCGAACGGGCCGAAGCCGAACATCACCACCAGGAAGATCGCCACGATGATTTCGTTGAGCGTGCGCGACAGCGCGATGAAGGCGCGGCAGACCAGATAGACCGGCATCGGGGCCAGGTTGCGTGCCGCACCGACGGCCACCGGAATCGCCAGCGCCACGCCCAGCGCAGTCGAGGTCAGCGCCATGGTCAGGCTCTCTTCGAAGCCGAGCACGATGTCGCCCCAGCGCGCGCTGAAGTCCGGCTGCAGGAAAGCCGAGACAAAGCGCCAGCCCCGCACCAAGCCTTCGCTCAGGCGGTCCCAGTTGATTTCCAGCGAGGCCAGCGCCAGCACCAGGTAGAGCACGGCGCCCAGGGTCAGGCCCCAGCGCCAGGCTGCGCTGCGGATGGCCGGCGGCTTGCGCCAGTGACGCGGCGCGGTCGTCGGTGTCAGGGCGCTCATGCGGGCGAGCCGCGCAGCGCGACGGTCGGGTGAGAGGGAAGTGCCGCCGGCGAGGCACGCCGGGCCGTGTCTTCGGCCGCATCCGTGGCGTCGTCGTCGAGGGCCGGCGACTGCATCTGCCGGCTGATGGCACTCCAGTCCTCGTCGCCGTAGATGCGGGTGAGCACTTCGGGGCCGACTCGTGCCGCCGGACCGTCGTAGACGATCTCGCCCGCGCGCAGGCCGACGATGCGGGGCAGGAATTCGGTGGCCAGCACCACGTCGTGGATGTTGACGATGGCCGCCAGTCCCCGCTCGCGGCAGAGCTCGAGAACGAGCCGCATGATCTGCCGCGAGGTCTTCGGGTCGAGGCTGGCCGTCGGTTCGTCGACCAGCAGCAACTTGGGGCTCTGCATCAGTGCACGGGCGATGCCCACGCGCTGGCGCTGGCCGCCCGAAAGCGCATCGGCCCGCTTGTTTTCCATGCCGCCCAGGCCTACGCGTTCGAGCAGGCGCAGCGCCTGCTCGATGTCCTGCGGCTCGAAGCGGCGGAACCAGCTGGCCCAGAAACCGGTGTAGCCCAGCCGGCCCGACAGCAGGTTTTCCATCACGGTGAGCCGTTCGACCAGCGCGTATTCCTGGAAGATCATGCCGATCTGCCGCCGTGCCAGCCGCAGGCCGCGGCCGCCCAGACGGCCCAGGTCCAGCCCGTCGAGCAGGATTTCACCCGCGCTCGGCGTGACCAGGCGGTTGATGCAGCGAATCAGGCTGGACTTGCCCGCCCCCGAAGGACCGATCAGGCCGACCACCTGGCCGGGCGCCACCGACAGGTCGATGCCCTTGAGGGCCAGGTCGCCTGTCGCGTAGCGCTTTTGCAGCGCGCGGATCTCCAGCATGCTCTTTTCCGTCCTTGCCGCTGCGATCACTTGCAGGCGTAGCTCACGCCCACGGCACGGTCGATGTCGCGCACGACTTGCCAGTGCTGCTTGTAGGTGATGGGCATGAACTTTTCCTGGGGCGGTTCGCTCTTGTTGAACTCCTTGGCGAGTTCGCTGCCGTTCCAGTCATAGCTGAAGAACGCCTGCGTGACCTTGGCGGCCAGCTCGGGCTTGAGGTTGTAGGCATAACCGTAACCCGTGGTGGGGAAGGTCTGCGAGGTGTAGATCACCTTGAGCTGCTCGGGCTTGACTACGCCGCGGGCTTCCATGCGCTGCTTGACCGAGTTGGCGATGGCGGCTGCCGGATAGTCCTTGTTGGCGACACCCAGGATGGAGTTGTCGTGTTTGCCCGAGAACACCGGGGTGTAGTCGCGGCCGGCTTCCATCTTGAACTGGTCGGCGAGCAGCGCCGAGGGGGCCTTGAAGCCGGAGTTCGAGGTCTCGGAGGTGAAGGCCATCTTCTTGCCCTTGATGTCTTCGACCTTCTCGATGCCGCTGCCGGGCGAGGTGATGATCTCCATCTCGTAGCCGAAGCGATCGTCCTTCGAGGCCATCATGGCGAAGGGCACAAAACCTGCGCAGTTCACGGCCAGCGGGTTGGAGCCGGTGTTGAAGCCGGCCACGTGCAGGCGGCCTGCACGCATGGCCTCGAGCTGGGCGGCATTCGATTGCACGGGGAAGAACTGCACCTTCTTGCCGGTCACCTGGGCCAGATGCTGCAGGAAACCGTCCCACACCTTGGCGTACACGGCGGGGTCTTCCACGGGCGTGTAGGCAAACACCAGCGTGGCCGGGTCGATCCACTGCTTGGCGTCCTTGGGGGCATCGGCGACCAGATCGCCGTCGGCGTCGGTGTAACGTGCATCGAGCGCGTGCGCGGTGCCGGCCAGCAGCAGTGCGGCGACGGCGCAGGCGATGGTCTTGAGTGTCGAAGTCATGGCGGTTTCCCTCTTCATTGAATTCAGTTCAAGAAGACGAATCTATGGCCTGGCCATGACAGCCCTGTGACGCCATTCTTTCGGACGGGCCGGGCGGGCGAGTCCCGGCAGCCCGTCAGTAGGTACGGCCCTTGCGATACATCGCGCTGGTGCGGCGCTGCAGCGGACTGGCTTCGGCAATGCGGGCCATGGCGGCTCCGGCGTGGGCGTGGGTGATGGCCAGGCCCAGCGCATCGGCGGCATCGGGGCCGGGCAGGCCGGGCAGTTGCAGCAGGCGCATCACCATTTCCTGGACCTGCGACTTCGCCGCCCGGCCATGGCCGACGACGGCTTTCTTCATCTGCAGGGCGGTGTATTCCGCCACCGGCAGATCGCATGAGACCAGCGCCGTCAGACAGGCGCCGCGGGCCTGGCCCAGCAGCAGCGTGGCCTGCGGGTTGACATTGACGAAGGTGATTTCGAGCGAGGCCGAGTCGGGTCCGTAGCGCTGGTGCACTTCACGCAGCCCGTCGTACAGGATCTTGATGCGTGCAGGCAGGTTGCCCAGGTCGACGCGGGTGGTCTTGATGGTGCCGCTGGCCACGTATTGCAGGCGATGGCCGTCGACGTCGATCACGCCGAAGCCGGTGGTTTGCAGGCCGGGGTCGATGCCGAGTATGCGCAGAGCCAAGAGATCGGTTTCCTGGGCCGAAACGGCCGGTTGAAGCGGGGCAGCACGGTGTGCGAAAAGAAGCGCCGATCATAAGCCCGCACCGCCGTGTCCGTGGCGAAAGAAAAGCGCGCCGGCCGGTGAGGGCGGGCGCGCTGGCGACGGGGCGCAAGGTGCGGAGCCGGGCCGGTCGGGGCCGTCTTCCGCACCGGGGTGCGCGGCCCTATCGCGTGCCGTCGGGCAAGGCGTAGGCCACCAGGCTGTCGCCCATCTGGGTGCCCAGCGAGCCGTGGCCGCCGGCCATGATCACCACATACTGCTTGCCGGTCTTTTCCGAGACATAGGTCATCGGCGTCGCCTGGCCGCCCGCAGGCAGGCGCGCCTGCCAGACGGTGTTGCCGTTCTTCACGTCGTAGGCGCGGATGTAGTTGTCGAGCGTGGCGCCCATGAAGGCCACGCCGCCGCCGGTGGTGATCGCGCCGGCCAGGCTGGGCACGCCCAGCGGCAGCGGGATCGGCAGGGGCGCGCTGTCGCGCACCGTGCCGTTCTTGCGTTGCCAGACGGTCTTCATGGTCTTGAGATCGACGGCGGCCATGTAGCCCCAAGGCGGCGCCTGGCACGGAATGCCGGCCGGCGACAGCAAGGGATGGAGATCGACCGCATAGGGCGTTCCGGTCATGGGCTGCAGGCCCTGTTCGCTGCCGCTGCCGCCCTGGACCTCGATGGTGCCGCGTGCATGCAGCTTGGAGACGAACGCCACGTAGTTGGGATTGCCGATCAGCAACTGGCGCACCGGGTCGACGGCGATGCCGCCCCAGTCGAACACGCCGTAGTTGCCCGGATAGACCAGCGAGCCCTGCTCGGACGGCGGCGTGAAGATGCCGTCGTAGCGCAGTTGCTTGAAGGCGATCCGGCAGATCAACTGGTCGAAGGGCGTGGTGCCCCACATGTCTTTCTCGGTCAGCGGCTGCGGCTTGAAGCTCAGTTCAGAGAACGGTTGCGTGGGCGAGGTGCGATCGCCGGTCGCCGCGCCTTGCGGCACGGGCTGTTCCGGGGCGGCCACGATGAGCTTGCCGTCGCGGCGGTCGATCACGTAGAGGTCGCCCCGCTTGGTGGACGCGATCACGGCCGGCACCTTGCCTTCGGGCCGGTCGAGATCGACCAGCGTGGGCTGGCCGCCCACGTCCATGTCCCACAGGTCGTGGTGCACCGTCTGGTAGACCCACTGCAGCTTGCCGGTGTCCACGTTCAGCGCCACGATGGCGCTGTTGAAGCGCTCGCCCTCGGGCAGGCGGTTGCCGCCCCAGATGTCGGGGGTCTGGTTGCCCATGGGGACGTACACCATGCCCAGCTTCTGGTCGATGCTGGAGACGCTCCACGAGTTCGGCGAGTTGCGGGTGTAGACATCGTCGGGGCCGAACGGCTCGGTGCGGTCGGGCTGGCCCGAATCCCAGTTCCAGAGCAGCCGGCCGGTGTCGACATCGAAGCCCCGGATCACGCCCGAGGGCTCGTCGGTGGAGTCGTTGTCGGTCACGCTGGCCGCCATGATGACGCTGCGGCGGCCGATGGCCGGCGGCGAGGTCGGATTCAGGAAACCGGGCACCACGTGGCCCATGTTCATCTTCAGATCGACCACGCCTCGATTGCCGAAGCCCGTGCAGGGCTCGCCGGTGTCGGCATTGAGCGCGATCAGCGTGGCGTCGGCCGTGGGCGCATAGATGCGGCGCGGGCAGGCCGCCGTGGCCGCCTGCACGGCAGCGGGATCGATCCCGGCTGCCGGCGCCAGCGCCGCATTGGCCGGGCTGGCGGCATCGTAATAGGCCACGCCGCGGCAGATCATGTGCTGGTAGCTGCGGGCGTTGCGGTTGATCTTGGGGTCGTGGCGCCAGACTTCGCGTCCCGTGTCCGGGTCGAGCGCGATGACGATGTTGTGCGGCGTGCAGATGTAGAGCTTGCCGTTGGCCTTGAGCGGCGTCACCTCGTTGGCGATCTCGCCGGGGTCGCCGTCGCCCTTGAAGTCACCGGTGTGGAAGGTCCAGGCTTCTTTCAACTGGCCGGCGTTGACCGGCGTGATCTGCGCGGCCGGCGAATAACGATCGCCATGGTCGGAGCGGCCATAGGCGGTCCAGTCGCCGTCTGCGGTGCCTTGCACACCCGCGTAGCCGGTCGCCGCCATGCTGGCATCCGGCACGTCGCCGAGCACCGAGTGGTAGTCGGTCAACAGGCCCGATGCGGTCACCAGGATGGCCGCTGCCGTGGCGGCGCCCAAGGTGCGCGAGGGCCAGGGCGAGGCGAGTCGCACCGATGAGACCGAGGCCGCTTGGCGAGGGGCAGGGGCTTTCAGGGCCCTGCGGACCGGGGGCAACAGGAGCCACAGTCCCAGTACTGCCCACAGGCCCAGGCGAGGCACCAGTTGCCAGAGGTCGAAGCGCACTTCGCCGATGGCCCAGACCGTGCTGGCCAGCAGCAGCAGCGCATACAGCACCAGCGCCGAAGGCCGTTGTTTGAACAGCAGCACGCCGGTCGCCAGCAGCACGACGGCGGCGACGAGGTAGTAGAGCGAACCGCCGAGTGCGGCGAGGTAGATGCCGCCGGCGCCCAGTGCAAGGCTCAGCAGCACGAACAACGCGCCGGTGAGACGGGCCGCGAGCCCGCTGGAAGAAGGAGAAAGCATGAGATTGTCGCCTTGTCTTGAAGTTGTTGTCAGCAGACCCCGTGCCCGTTTCGGCCGCAGGACGGAGCCCGGGGGCACCTCCAGTGTGGAGCGGTGCCCGACGGCCTGCCGTAGGAAAACAGCGTGCTTGATGCCCGCAGCGAACACGGCTGTGCTTCGGAAGCGGCCGCCGATTCGTTGCTGGATAGCGCTGTCCAAAAGAATTATAGGACGTCCGGCGAAAAGACGCCGGGCTTCACTTCAGGGCAGGGTGACGGAGCGCATGCGCGCGGTAATGGTCCGGGCACGCCCGGCGACATAGCTCGAGTTGGGCAGTTTCTCGAAGCGCTTGGGATTGGGCAGCATCACGGCGAGCCGTGCGGCCTCGTAGGCCGTGAGCTGGCTGGCACTCTTGCGGAAATAGTGCTGTGCGGCTGCCTCGGCACCGAAGATGCCGGCGCCCCACTCCACGTTGTTGAGGTAGATCTCGAGAATGCGGCGTTTGCCCAGCAGGTTCTCGAGCATCAGCGCCAGCACCAGCTCCTGGCCCTTGCGAACGAAAGTTCGCTCGCCCGACAGCAGCAGGTTCTTGGCCAGTTGCTGGGTGATGGTCGATCCCCCCACGATGCGGGGCGGCCGGCTGCTGCGGCCTTCGAGCGCGCGCTGCTCGGCCTGCTCGTTGCGGGCCCAGGCCTTCTCGATCGCATCCCATTCGACGCCGTTGTGTTCGAAAAAGCCGCCGTCCTCGCTGGCGATGACGGCACGTTTGATGTTGTCCGAGAGCGCGTCGCCGTCGACCCACTGCTGGCTCCAGCCGAACTCGCCCTCGGTGCGTGCCATGCGCACGAACTCCGACCGCTGGAACGTCGTGGATTGCGGATCGACCAGTGCCATGAGCGCGATGCGCAGCAGGAAGAACACCTGCAGGGCCAGCGCCGCGGCCAGTATCCACAGCGTCCAGCGTCCCAGCGCTCTCGCCACGGTCGGCACGGGGGCCCGGGTGAAAGGGGCCGTCGAGGGGGGGCGGTTGCGAGCCATGTCAGCGAAGACGTCGAGCGAAAGGCGTCAGAGCGTGGCCGGCGCGCGGCGGGCGGCCTCGAGCTCGGCCAGCACCTGGGCGCTGTCCGGCCTCACGCCGCGCCAGAGCTGGAAGGCTTCGGCGGCCTGCTCGACCAGCATGCCGAGACCGTCACGGCCCTCTGCACCCTGCTGCCGCACCCAATCCAGAAAACCCTGGCTGGCGGGCCCGTACATGAGATCGACCACCAGCGTGTCGGGTGTGAGGACCTCGGCCGAGACCGGGGCGGCCTCGCCGGCCAGGCTGCTGGCGCTGGCGTTGACCACGAACTCGAACGGGCCGGGAATGTCGTCCAGGCCATAGGCGCCCAGCGTGACGCCGCCATGGCGCGCCATGGCCAGGTGCTGCGCGACCAGGGCCTGGGCCTTCTCGGGCGAGCGGTTGGCGACCGCGATGCGGCGAGCGCCGGCCTGCACGAAGGGCGCCAGGCAGCCCGCCGCCGCGCCGCCGGCCCCGATGATGAGCACGTCACGTCCGGCGAGGCTCCGACCGGCGTGGGTCTGGATGTCGTTGACCAGGCCGATGCCGTCGGTGTTGTCGGCAAAGACGGATCCGCCTTCGAAACTCAGGGTGTTGCAGGCCTGGGCCAGTGCCGCCCGTTCGCTGACGCGGCCGTGCTGCTGCGCATAACGGAAGGCTTCGAACTTGAAGGGCACGGTGACATTGCAGCCGCGCACGCCCGTGGCGCGCAGGAAATCCACGGCCTGCACAAAACCGTCGAGCGGCACGCACTGGCGGTCGTAGACCATGTTCTGGCCGGTCAACTCGGCGAATCGCGTGTGAATCTGCGGGGACTTGCTGTGCTCGACGGGATGGCCCAGCACTCGGTATTGATCGGGTTGCGGCATGGAAATCATCGAAATAAAAGGCACCCCGGTCCGGTCCGGGATGCGGTGCTGCAGCAAATCCGGCTGCGCGGCAGCCGCATTATGGGCATCAGGGGGCCACCGTTGCGGGCAACCCCTCGGTTTCGGGGCCTTGGGCTTCATTCACGTCGACCGCAATGGCCAGCGGTCCTGCGGCGCCGTCGTCCTCGTCGTCCTCGGGCGTCACGTCGGTTTCGGATACCGGCTTGGCATCCAGTCCCAGGCGCTCGACCAGCGTTCCGTTCACATCCAGTGTGATCAGGTCGATATCGCCCAGCCGCACGCGCAGCTTTTCGTTGCGCGCGAGATTCTGGGCGCCCATCACGGGCAACACCAGCGGCAGGTCGTCGGCCCGCACCAGGAAGCCGCCTTCCGGACGCTCCTTCATCACGCTGGCGGTGAGTTCGGTGATCTGGTTCTGCTGCAGATAACGCAGCGTCCAGAAACGCTCCATGCCCGACTGGTAGCCGTTGTAGGCGCTGTAGGCCGCATCGAAGGCCGACAGAATCGCGAACAGCTGTGCGTCCTTGGGCTTGAAGGGCGCGGCCAGCGCGGCCGTCTTGCCGTGGCGCACGCAGGCGATGATCTGCCACTGGTTGACCAGGTCGACATAACGGCGCAGCGGCGAAGTGCTCCAGGCATAGGCCGGCACGCCGATGCCGGCATGCGGCAGGGCCCGGGTGCCCATGCGCACCTTCACGCCCGGCAGCAGGCTGGCCTGGCTGCGGTAGAGACCCGGCACGCCGCATTCGGCCAGCCACTGGCCCCAGGTGCTGTTGGCCAGGATCATGGCCTCGGCCACGATCAGGTCGAGCGGCGAGCCTCGCTTGCGCACGCTGATCTGCACGGTTTCCTCGCCCGTGGGCTCGGAGCCGTCCTTGCCGACCAGGCGGAAGTTGTAGTCGGGGCGGTTGAAGGTCTCGGGTTTGCCGCGCACCACTTCGCGCGCGGCCTTGAGGTTGAGCGCCAGACGGTAGAGGAAAGCCAGTTGCTGGCGCGGCATGGCCAGTTCGGACGGGCCGCCGGCGTGCTCGAAGTCGGGCTGCTGCAGCCAGGCTTCGGTGACGATGTCTTCGAGCTGGTCGTGGCGCAGATTGGCCGCGATGAAGACCTGTTCCAGCCGGGTCTCGGTGTTCTTGACCTCGAGCGTGGCTTCGTCGAAGTGCACGTAGAGCGACAGCGCCGGACGGGCCTGGCCTTCGCCCAGGGTGTACGTCTGCACGACGTCGTCGGGCAGCATGGTGACCTTGTGGCCGGGCATGTAGACGGTGGAGAGGCGATTGCGTGCCACGTCGTCGATCGGATCGCCGGCAGCCAGCGCCAGACCGGGTGCCGCGATGTGCACGCCCACGATCACCGTGCCGCTGCCCAGGCCCTGGACCGACAGCGCGTCGTCGATTTCCGTGGTCTGCGAGTCGTCGATGGAATAGGCCTGCACGCCTTCGGCCAGCGGCAGGGTGTCGGCGATGGCGGGGGCGCTGAGCTTGGGAAAGCCCGCACCCTTGGGAAAGTTGTCGAACAGAAAACGCTGCCAGTGGAACTGGTAGGGCGACCGGATGGCGCCGGCGGCCTGCAGCAGGGGCAGCGGGGCCGTCTGCGTGGCGCGCGCAGCCTCGACCACGGCCTTGTACTCGGGCGCGTTCTTGTCGGGGCGGAACAAGATCTTGTAGAGCTGCGCATGCACCGAATCGGGGCATTTCCCGGCAGCCAGCTCTTGGGCCCAGACCGTGATCTGTTCGGCCTGCAGGCGTTTTTTCTCGATGGCCGCCAATGCCTGCTGCAGGATCTCGGCGGGCGCTTTCTTGAAGCGGCCCTTGCCGGCGCGGCGGAAGTAATGCGGCGCGCCGAACAGGCAGAACAGCGCGGCTGCCTGCTGCACCAGCGTGGGCGGATCCTGGAAGTAGTCGCGGCCGAGGTCGGCGAAGCCGAATTCCTCGTCGGGTGCGAATTCCCAGGCCAGAGCCAGGTCGATGTCGGACACCAGGGCCTGGGCCTGGGCGATGAGTTCGGCCGGCGTGGGCTTGTCGAACTTCATCAGAATGTTGGCGGCCTTGACCTTGACCCGTTTGCCCGAGTCGAGTTCGATCTGCGCCGACGACTCGGCCTCGGACATCACGCGGCCGGCGAGGAATTTGCCGGCTTCTTCAAAAAGTGCATACATGGACCGTATTGTCCCATGGGCCACCCCCTGCGCTGCCGCATCGGGCCTTCCGGTGCGCGGCCGCGACGGTCCGGCGACCGGCCGATCGACCTGCGCGGAGAGACGGGCCCGGGTCTTGCATATGCGAGACTGGAGCCACTTGGTGGCGTGCAGCGGCTCGATTGGCCAGGCTCCGTGTGCCGCAGCCCACCATCCGCAGTACAAAAGCAAATGAACCTGAACCCTTCGACATCCGAACCCGAACCCGACCCTGCGTACCGGCCGTCCGGCCAGCCCTCCGTTCTGGGGGGCCTGCAGGACTACCTGTTCTCTTACGGCACCCTGCAGTTGGAGTCCGTGCAGATCGCCACGTTCGGCCGTCTCATGCATGGACAGACCGACCAGTTGCCCGGCTACCGGCTGGGCCAGCTTCGCATCACCGATCCCATGGTGCTGGCCACCAGCGGGCAGCCGGTGCATCTGATGGTGTCGTACAGCGGCGAGGCGGGCGACGTGGTCGAAGGCATGGTGTTCGCCGTCAGCCGCGACGAGCTGCTCAATGCCGACACCTATGAAGTCGCCGACTACCGGCGCGAGCGGGTCACGCTGGCCTCGGGCCTCGTGGCCTGGGTCTACGTGGATGCGCGGGGCGCACGCCGGCCGGGACCCTGATCGGGCCGCTGCCGCCCGTGCGTCTGCCATGACGCGATCGCGGCCGGTGCTCGCCCGTCGCGGCTGGGCCGGTGGGGGTACAGAGCGGCTGGAATCGGAGTAGAGTGCAGCCCGGCACCTGGCAGGGCACTGCGCATGTGCTTTTTTCCGACTCTTCACAGCCCCGCCGCCGAGCCGGCCGACGCCGGCTTCGTTCTCCCATGATCGTCCGTCCCCATCTCAACTGGCTCCGCATGCTTTTTGTCGTGCGCGGTTCCATCCTGCGCAACATCGCGCCCCAGCTCATCATCACCACGGCCCTGGCCGTCCTGGTCACCCATCTGCACGGGCAACTGCTGTGGTGGAAAGTGCCGCTGAACTTCGTGCCGTTTTCGCTCATCGGACTGACGCTGGCGATCTTTCTGGGCTTTCGCAACAGCACCAGCTATGCGCGTTACTGGGAAGCCCGCATGCTCTGGGGGGCCCTGCTGGTCGAGACACGCGCCCTGGTACGGCAGTCGCTGACGCTGATCGACGATGCGCCGTCTCCGGCCGGCCCCGATGGGCCGACGGGCGGGGTTCGCGCGCTGGCCCGGCTGCTGGCCGCCTTCACCCATGCCTTCAAGCACCAGATGCGCGGCACCGATCCCACCGTGGACCTCGATCGCCTGCTCGAGCTGCCGCAGCGCGAACGCCTGTCGGGGGTGCGTTTCAAGCCCGCGATGCTGCTCCTCATGGTGGGCGAATGGCTGCGTGACCGTCGCCGGGAAGGCCGTCTTTCCCCGGTGCTGGTGCCGACGCTGGAACGTTCCGTCGCCCGTCTGGGCGAAGCGCTGGGCGGCTGCGAACGCATCGCCTCGACCCCGATCCCGTTTCCCTACTCCGTCATCATTCACCGGACGGTGTACTTCTATTGCGTGATGCTGCCCTTCGGCCTGGTGGACTCGATCGGTTCGATGACACCCGTCATCGTCGCTTTCATCGCCTACACGTTCTTTGCCCTCGAAGCCCTGGGGGCCGAGATCGAACAGCCTTTCGGCACCGAACTCAACGACCTGCCGCTCGACGCGCTGTCGCGCACCATCGAGAACAACCTGCGCGAAGCGCTGGGCGAAACCCTGCTGCCCGAGCCCGAGGCCCAGGATTACGTGCTGACCTGAACGGGCCGGCCCGGCCGCGCTCAGGCCAGATCGAGGAAGGTGAAGAGTTCGTCGATGTGGTCGTCGAAATCGCTCACCGCGTGGTCGCCGCCCTCGAGCAGGCGGACCTGCGCATGCGGGTAGCGGGCGCTCATCTCGCGCCAGTCGAGCACTTCGTCGCCGCGCGCGATGAGCGCGTAGGTGAGCGGATGCGCCGTCTGTTCGAGCTGCAGCGTGCGGCGCTGGATGTCGTCGAGTTCGCCGATGAAGTGGCGCTGGAAAAAGAAGGTCTCTTCGGGGTTCTGCCAGCCCGTCTGCAGGCCGATGTAGCGTGCCAGATCGCGGCCTGGCTCGACCGCCGGATTGATCAGCGCCGCGCGGCAGCCTCGTTCGGCGGCGACGGCCGACGCATAGAAGCCGCCCAGCGAAGAACCCACCACGGCCATGCGGTCGCCCGGCCAGTCCGCCACCCCCTCCAGCACCCGTGCCAGGGCCTCGCGCGGCGAGGGCGGCAGTTGCGGGCACCACCACGTCACGCCGGGGTGCGAGCGGGCCACGCGCTCGGCCACCTTCCGCGCCTTCATGGACTGGGGCGACGAACGGAAGCCGTGCAGATACAACAGGTGGGTGGTGCGGTGGCGAGCGGTCATGGACGGTTGGCGTGGCGGCAGGTCTGGACACGATCATCGCATGGCGGACGAAGCCGGACGGCGCCGCCATGAAGCCCGAGCGACGGAGCGCCGAGAGAGGGCTGCGGGCGCCGGGCCCAGGCCGCCGGCGCGAGGCCCCGACCGCGTCGTGCGTTCGCGCGCCGCACGCGCTGAACCTTGCGATGAAGCCGGGATCGAAACATCCGAGCCGCGCCCGTGTTGGTGAAGTGGCTCCGAACGCCGATAATTCGCGGCTTTGCAGCCTCTGGCTGCCGTTTTTTGTCTGATCCATGGCCGTAACCTTCAACCAACCTCCGCTCTGGCGCCGCGTGCTGCCGGTGTTCCAGGGCTACGACTGGTGGCTGCTGCTGGCCATCGGCATGCTTGTCGGCATCGGCATGGTGACCATGTACTCCAGCGGTTTCGATCACGGCACCCGGTTCGTCATGCACGGGCGCAATGCGCTGATCGCCGCGGGGGTCATGTTCCTGGCCGCGCAGGTGCCTCCGCAGCGCTGGATGCAACTGGCCGTGCCGCTCTATACCGTCGGTGTGATCCTGCTGCTGGGCGTGGAGTTTTTCGGCGTGACCAAGAAGGGCGCGACACGCTGGCTGAACATCGGCACCGAGATCCAGCCCAGCGAAATCCTGAAAATCGCCTTGCCGCTCATGCTGGCCTGGTGGTTCCAGCGCCGCGAGGGTCAGCTCCGGCCGCTCGACTACGGCGTGGCCGCGGTGATCCTCATGGTGCCGGTGGCCCTCATCATGAAACAGCCCGACCTGGGCACCTCGCTGCTGGTTCTGGCGGCCGGGCTGGGCGTGCTGTTTTTTGCCGGGCTGAGCTGGAAACTCATCGTGCCGCCGGTGCTGATCGCCCTGACCGGCATCGTCGCGATCGTGCTCAGCGGCCCCGAAATCTGCAAGCCCGACGTGGTCTGGCCCTTCCTGCACGAGTACCAGCGCCACCGTGTGTGCACGCTGCTCGATCCCTTCAGCGATCCGCTGGGCAAGGGTTTCCACATCATCCAGGGCATGATCGCCATCGGCTCGGGCGGCATATGGGGCAAGGGCTTCCTGCAGGGCACGCAGACCCATCTGGAGTTCATCCCCGAGCGCACCACCGACTTTGTCTTTGCTGCCTATTCCGAGGAGTTCGGCCTCATCGGCAATGTCACGTTGATCTGCTGTTACCTGTTCCTCATCGTGCGGGGATTCATCATCGCCATGGATGCGCCCAACCTGTTTTCCAGGTTGCTGGCCGGTGCGGTCACGCTCATCTTTTTCACCTACACCTTCGTCAACATCGGCATGGTGATCGGCATCCTGCCGGTGGTGGGCGTGCCGCTGCCCTTCATCAGCTACGGCGGCACCGCGATGGTGACCCTGGGGCTGGGGCTGGGCATTCTGATGTCGATTTCACGCAGCCGGCGCCTGATGCAGACCTGATGCGAGGCGGCCGGTCCGGCCTTTGCGAGCAGACGCGGGCGCCGCTGCCTACAATGTCTGCATGATTGCACGCGAACCCACGCTCCAACGCCTGGCCACGGCCCAGGAACTGCTGCTCACGCCCTTCGGGCTGGACGAATCCCATCTTGGCCGGGTGCTGGCCGAGATCCGGACCCACCAGGTCGACGATGCGGATCTCTACTTCCAGTACACGCGCAGCGAAGGCTGGAGTCTCGAGGAAGGCATCGTCAAGACCGGCAGCTTCAGCATCGACCAAGGCGTCGGTGTGCGGGCGGTGAGTGGTGAAAAGACGGCATTCGCCTATTCAGACGACATTTCGATGGCCTCCCTGCTCGATGCCGCCCGCACCGTGCGGACCATCGGCGCTGCCGGGCAGTCCAAGAAGGTGCGTGTGGGGGCCCGCAAGGTGGCCAAGAGCCGCAGCCTGTACGGCGCGATCGATCCCATCGCCACCCTCGACAGCACGGCCAAGGTCAAGCTGCTCGAGAAGGCCGAACGCATCGCCCGCGCGCAGGACAGCCGCATCAAGCAGGTGATGGCGGGGCTGGCCAGCGAATACGACGTGGTGCTGGTGGCGCGTGCCGACGGCACCCTGGCCGCCGATGTGCGTCCCCTGGTACGGCTGTCGATCACCGTCATTGCCGAACGCAACGACGGCGGCCAGGTGCGGCGCGAAGTCGGCTCGTCCGGCGGTGGCGGCCGTTTTGGCCTGGCCTACTTCAGCGACGAGCAGATCGAGCAGTACGCCAAGCAGGCCGTGCATGCGGCCATCACCAATCTGGATTCGCGTCCGGCACCCGCCGGTCAGATGACCGTGGTCCTGGGCCCGGGCTGGCCCGGCGTGCTGCTGCACGAGGCCGTGGGCCATGGCCTCGAAGGCGATTTCAATCGCAAGGGTTCCAGTGCGTTCTCGGGCATGATCGGCCAACGCGTGGCTGCCAAGGGCGTGACGGTGCTCGACGACGGCACGCTTGCGGATCGCCGCGGCTCGCTCAATGTGGACGACGAGGGCCACGCCAGCCAGCGCAACGTGCTCATCGAGGACGGCATTCTCAAGGGTTATATCCAGGACGCCATGAACGCCCGGCTGATGGGCGTGGCTGCCACCGGCAACGGACGGCGCGAGAGCTACGCCCATATTCCCATGCCGCGCATGACCAACACCTACATGCTGGCCGGCGACAAGGATCCCCAGGAAATCGTCGCCAGCATCAAGAAGGGCCTGTATGCCGTGAACTTCGGCGGCGGCCAGGTCGACATCACCTCGGGCAAGTTCGTGTTCTCCGCGAGCGAGGCCTACTGGGTGGAAAACGGCAAGATCCAATACCCCGTCAAGGGCGCCACCATCGTCGGCAGCGGCCCCGAGTCGCTCAAGGACGTCAGCATGATCGGCAACGATCTGGCGCTGGACTCCGGTGTCGGCGTCTGCGGCAAGGAAGGCCAGAGCGTGCCCGTGGGCGTGGGCCAGCCCACCCTGCGCATCGAAGGCCTGACGGTGGGCGGCACCGCTTGAGCGGGGCATCGGCAAGGCACGGCATGGCCCGCTCCGCATCGAGCATTCGGCAAGGCCGGCCCGGCTCCTCCGGCCTGGCCAGAGCGGCCATCGCCGCTTCTTCGGGCATGCTGGTGCTGACCGCCGTCTTGCTGACGGGCTGTTCGCGGCACGAAGAGGCATCGGCCGCGCCGGGCGGCACATCATCTGCGCCGCCGGCTTCTGCGGGATCGGACGGGTCGGCCGTGTCTTCTGCTTCGGCGCCGGCCGCGCTGCCTGCCGGCTGGCTGGGCCGCTGGCAGGGGCCGGAGGGCACCTTCCTCGAGCTCGACGGCGAACCCGGCCGCTACGAGGTCGTCATCCAGAACCTCGACGGCCCCCGCACGTTCGCAGCACAGCCCGAGGGCGATGCAGTGCGCTTCGTGCGCGACGGCCAAGCCGAGCGCCTGCGCGCCGGCGATGGCCAGGCCACCGGAATGAAGTGGCTGGCCGACAAGAAGAATTGCCTGGTCGTGAAGGCCGGCGAAGGCTACTGCCGCGATTGAGCACCCGGACGCAGGCCCGGCAGCAGCGCAACGGCCTGTCGGGCTGCGCGGCAGCCGTCGCGGTTCAGCGCATCAGCCGTGGCTCCGTGCGGGATCGGCGGATGCATCGTCGCTGGGCAGACCGAGCGACTGCGAGAGTTGGGGCGACTGCGCGGCCGCAGCCACGCCCTTGACGACATCGCCCACCACGATGATGGCGGGGCTGCCCAGGTCTTCGCGCTGCAGGGTGTCGACCAGTTGCCCGAGCTGTGCCACGGCGTGGCGCTGTTCGGGACGGCTGGCGTGCTTGACGATGGCCACGGGAGTGCTGGCGGGCAGGCCCGTGAGCAGTTGCTGCTGGATCTCGGCGGCATTGCTGATGCCCATGTAGATCACCAGCGTGAGCCGGGCCTGCGCGGCCGTGCGGGCCATCAGCGGCCAGTCCACGCCCTGGCCGGACTGGGCATGACCCGTCATGAAGACGACGCCGTGCGCATGGTCGCGGTGCGTCAGCGGCACGCCCAGGCTGGTCACGGCGGCCAGGCCCGAGGTGATGCCGTTGACGACCTCGACGCTCACGCCTGCCGCTTCGAGGTGTTCCTTTTCTTCACCGCCGCGCCCGAAGATGAACGGGTCGCCGCCCTTGAGCCGCACGACGCGTTCGCCTTCGCGCGCGGCCATGATCATCAGCTTCTCGATGAAGGCCTGGGGCGTCGACTTGCAGCCGCCGCGTTTGCCCACATGCACGACACGCGCGTCCGGATGGGCATACGCCAGGATCTCGTCGCTCACCAGATCGTCGACCAGCAGCAGCGTGGCTTGCCCGATGACGCGCACGGCCTTGAGGGTGAGCAGTTCCGGATCGCCGGGGCCGGCGCCGACCAGGGCGACGCCGCCGGAGGAGAGGTCGTGCGAAGAAGGTCTGGAGATGGCGTTCATGATGGGATGCCTTGCAGCGCGAGTTCGGCCGCATCGCCGTGCGACACCGGTGTGCCCGGCGCCTGCCCGGTGCGGATGGCGTCGCTGGCGCGGACGATCTGTTCGACTTGCTGGGTGATGGGAAGCGGCAGCGGCTGGCGGCCGGCAAGCACTTCGTGGATGTAGCCGGCGATGGCGGGCGCCGAGATGTCCCTGGGCCAGTCCGGCACCGTGGTGATGGGACCGGTCTGGGCCTCTTGCAGGCGGAAGCGCCGGCCGGCGATGAACGCATCGATCTGCTGGGTGCGGCGGGCATCGGCCACGACTTCGCCCTCGATGCCGCGCAGCAGCAGGGCATCGGCGGCGATCGTGGCATAGACCTGGGCCATCGAGATCAGGTATTCGGGATGGGTGTAGCTGCCCACCACCAACGCCCGGTCGGTGCAGGGGTTGAGCAGCTTGACCATGCTGTGCGCCGAGTTGCGCAGGCCCACCACGCGGCGCACGTCGAGCAGCCGGCGCAGCGCGGGCGACAGCACCTCGATGGGCAGGAAGTTGACTTCGTCGTCTCGCACATCGGCGACGTCGGCACGGGCGGCCAGCCCCATGGCGGCCAACACCTCTGCCGTGGTGGTGCGGCCTGGGTCGCTGCTCACGCCGTGGACGACGACACGGTAACCCCGGTCGACCAGCAACTTCGCCAGCAGCGGCGTCAGCACCGGCAGTTTGCGGGCCCCGTTGTAGCTGGGGAGGACCACGGTAGCGCGGCCGCCGGGCGAGGGCGGCACGAGGCTCATGCGGACCCGTGCGGCGTCGATGAAGCCGGCCATCTCGTCGGCCGTCTCGCCCTTGATGCGCATGGCCAGGCAAAAACCGCCGACTTCGAGGTCGGTGACCGCGCCATCGAGGACCTGGCCGAGCAGGTCCGTGGCCTGGTCGCGCGTGAGCGGGCGCGCGCCGTCCTTGCCGCGCCCGATTTCTTTGATGTAGTGGCTGATGCTCATGATGGGGGATATATTGTCTCGTAGTTTTGATTATTTTTGGTTATATGGCAAAGAGTGTTGTGTGGTCTCGACGCCCGCGGCACGGCCGCGCCGGCGCTGCAGCGCCGCGTTTTCAGAAGCCCCGTCGCGCCGTTGCGGGCCGGTGTGACCGGTCCCGTGCCGGCGGCACAAGACGGCGCCTTGCCGTGTGGCTTCAGTACACATCTCGAACATACCGTTTCTCGCGTGCGAGCTGGCTCAGATGGGCCTGCGCAGCTTCGTCGGACAGCTTGCCGTGCTGCACCAGCACGTCGCGCAGCGCCTGATCCACGTCGCGGGCCATGCGGCTGGCGTCGCCGCAGACATAGACGTGGGCACCCTGGTTCAACCAGTCGCACACGGCTGCTCCATGCTCGCGGATGCGATCCTGGACATAGATCTTGTGGGCCTGGTCGCGCGAGAAGGCGGTGTGCAGGTGGTGCAGCACGCCCTGGTTTTGCCAGGCTTCGAGTTCGTCGCGGTAATAGTAGTCCTCGGCGGCATGCTGCTCGCCGAAGAACAGCCAGTTGCCGCCCGTCGCGCCGCTGGCGGCACGTTCCTGAAGAAACGCGCGGAACGGTGCGATGCCCGTGCCCGGCCCGATCATGATGATGGGGCGGCTGGGGTCGGCGGGCACCCGGAAGTGGGCCGAGCGCTGCACGAAGACATGCAGGAGCTGGCCCGGCTCGCTGTCGGCCAGCCAGCCCGAGCACACGCCGGCACGCGACTGGCCCTCGGCGGTGTAGCGCACGGTCGACATCGTCAGATGGACCTGCCCGGCATGCACGAGAGGGCTCGACGAGATCGAGTACAGGCGCGGCTGCAGGCGCTTGAAGTGCCCGAGTGCCTCGGCGGCCGCGCCGGTGGCGGGGTAGAGGGCCAGGACGTCGGCGATGTTGCGGCCCCGCAGCCAGACGGCCAGGGCTTCCTTGCGTGTCGGATCGAGCAGGTGGTCCAGTTCGGCGCTGCGGTTGCGTTGCTGCAGCCAGCGCAGCAGCTCCAGGCCGGGGCGGCCGATGTCGACATGGTGGCTGAGCGCATCGCGCCAGGTGCGGGGTGCCGGCGCATGGCCGCTGGCCGGCAGCGCGAGCGGGGGCAGCGGAGCGCCGCCCTCGACGCCCAGCGCCAGCAGCAGCGCTTCGACGGCCGGCGCCGCATTGACCGGCCACACGCCGAGCGCATCGCCGGCTTCGTATTGCAGGCCGCTGTCGGCCGTGTCGATCACGATCTGGCGGGTCTCTTTCGACGAGCCGGCGGCATTCAGCACACGGTTGCCGTGCAGCCGAGCGGTCACCGGGTGGTCGCGGTGGGTTCCGGCTGCGGGCTGCTTGCGGGCGGCGCTGGTCTGCGGGCTCGCCGCCACGGCGGCGGAGGGAGCGGGCGCGTCTGCTGCCGCGGCCGGCGCCGACAGGCACCTGACCATGGTATTGAGCCAGGTTTCGGCCGTCTGTTCGTAGTCGGGCTCGCAATCCACGCGTTCGGCCAGCCGCTGGGCGCCCACGGTGTTCAGTCGGGCATCGAGGGCACGGCCGTAGCCGCAGAAATCCGAGTAGCTCGAATCGCCCAGCGCCAGCACGGCGTAGCGCAACTGGTTCAGCGGCGCGCCTTTCCAGTTGTCGAGCAGCGTGTGCAGGGTGCCTGCGTTGTCGGGGGCTTCGCCGTCGCCGAAGGTGCTGGTGACGATCAGCAGATCGTGGGTGGCCGCCAGGGCCGCGGCGTCGAGGCTGCCCAGCTCGACGTGGCGCGGTGCCAGGCCGGCGGCCGTGAGGACTTGCACGCATTGGCTCGCCAGCGCCTGTGCGTTCCCGGTCTGCGAGGCCCAGGCCACGGTCAGCGCCCGCGCTGCGGCCGGCGGGCGGGGGCCGTGGTTGGCCGTTGCGGCGGGCTGGTCCGGTCCGCCGCCCAGCAAAGCGGCGAGCAGGCCTTCCACGTACAGGCGCCGGTGTGTAGCCAACGGGGCGTCCGCAGGCAGGGCGGGACGGACCGAGGGACGAAGTTCCAGGCCGCGCACGAAGCCCTGCAGATAACGCTGTTCGTCGGGCGAAAAGTCGGGAGGCGGCAGCGAGGAGAGGCCCAGGCCATGGGCCAGCAGCGCGGGGGTCGCACCGGCGGAGGCAGAGGCCGGGGGCATGGCGGCCTGCGTGGCCCCGGCGTACAGGCTGTCCGGCAAGGCGCCGTCCTGCTGTGCGGCGGTGGCCATGGCCGCAGCGGCCGGGGTGGCGGTCGACTCGGCACGGTGGGCCGTGGGGGGCTGCTCGTTCATGGGGGCGGTCTCGTCGTCGGGCAGGAGGGCGGTGTCGAGCGGCGTGAGCGACACGGCGGCATGCTTGAGCTCGGGTTGCAGCGAGATCGGGTCGCAGGCGTCGCTGGTCAGGGCATTGATGCACAGGTCCTGGCCAAACACGTCGTTCCAGTGCATGGGGGTGAAGACCTGGCCGGGCTGCACGCGGTCGCTCAGGCGGGCGGGCAGCACGGCCTGTCCGCGCCGCGAGGCGAGCCGCACCGGCTGCCTGTCGCGGATGCGCAGCGCTGCGGCGTCTTGCGGATGGATCTCGACGAACGGCGCGGGGTTCAGCTTGTTGAGGGTGCCGACCTTGCCCGTCTTGCTCAGGGTGTGCCACTGGTGCTGAAGGCGGCCGGTGTTGAGGACGTGAGGGTACTGCTCGTCCGGCAGCTCGCTGGGCGGCAGAAAGGGCCGCGCCAGGAAGCGTGCCTTGCCGTCGGCGGTCGCAAAAGACAGGCGCGGCGCCTGGGCCTGCGCGTCAAGTCGCAGGGTCTGGCTGCGGCCGTCGTTGAGGTAGCGGATGGGGTGGCGGGCATGGCCGGCCTTGGGCGGGCAGGGCCACTGCTGCGGCGACTCGCGCAGCAGGGCATGGCTGGTGCCGCGGATGTCGTACCCCGTGGCCGGATTCCAGGCCTGCTTGATCTCCTCGAACACCTCGGCCGCGCTGGCGTACTCGAACGCCGCCCCATGGCCCATGGCGCGCGCCACGCGGGCAATCAGTTCCCAGTCGGGCAAGGCGTCGCCGGGCGCATCGACGGCTTTCGGGGCCAGCGTGAGGTTGCGCTCCGAGTTGATCATGACGCCGTCGCCCTCGGCCCACAGCGCGCCGGGCAGCAGGATGTCGGCATAGCGGTTGGTTTCGGTGTCGAGGAAGGCGTCCTGCGTGATGACCAGTTCGGCGGCCTGCAGGCCGGTTATGGCCCGGGCGCGGTTGGGCACCGTGGCCACCGGGTTGGTGCAGATGATCCAGCAGGCCTTGATGCGCCCGTCGGCCAGGGCGTCGAACATCGCCACCGTGCCTTGTCCGCCTTCGGTGCGCAGGGTGCCGGGCGGCAACTGCCAGAGCCGCTCGACGAAGGCCCGGTCCTCGGGCACCAGAGCCGAGCGCTGCCCTGGCAGGCCGGGCCCCATGTAACCCATTTCGCGGCCGCCCATGGCATTGGGCTGGCCGGTCAGCGAGAACGGACCGCTGCCCGGCCGGCAGATGGCGCCCGTGGCCAGGTGCAAGTTGCAGATCGCGTTGGTGTGCCATGTGCCGTGCGTGCTCTGGTTGAGGCCCATGGTCCAGCAGCTCATCCATTCGGGGGATTCTGCGATCCACTGTGCCGCCAGGCGGATGTCGGCTTCGTCCAGGCCGGTGAGGCGGGCCACGGCCTCGGGGGTGTAGTCGGCCAGAAAGACCGGCATGTCCGACCAGCCTTCGGTGTGGCGGGCGATGAAGTCGTCGTCGACGTGGCCGCCGGCGGCCAGCAGGTGCAGCAGGCCGTTGAGCAGCGCCAGATCGGTGCCGGGGCGGATCTGCAGATGCAGATGGGCCTTGTCGGCCGTCGCCGTGCGCCGGGGATCGACCACGATGAGTTTGGCGCCGGCCTTGACGCGCTCCATCATGCGCAGGAAAAGGATCGGATGGCAGTCGGCCATGTTGGCGCCGGCCACAAAGAACAGCTGGCTGCTTTCGAAGTCCTGGTAGGAGCCGGGCGGGCCGTCCGAGCCCAGCGACAGCTTGTAGCCGCTGCCCGCGCTGGCCATGCACAGGCGGGAGTTCGACTCGACGTGCTGGGTGCGGATGTAGCCCTTGGCCAGCTTGCTGGCCAGGTACTGGGCCTCGAGCGACATCTGGCCCGAGACGTACAGCGCCACCGCATCCGCGCCGTGCGTGTCGATCACCGCCTGCAGGCGCCGGGCCGTTTCGGCGATGGCATGGTCGAGTTCCACGCGGACCGGCTCGTGCTGGCGTTCGCTGCGCAGGTAGGCCTGGGCCAGCCGGCCCGGCGCATCGATCGGCTGCGCGCAGGTCTGGCCCTTGGTGCACAGCCGGCCGAAGTTGCTGGGGTGCTGCTTGTCACCCGAGACCTTGATCACGCGGCCCTGCCGGACCTCCATGACGATGCCGCAGCCCACGCCGCAGTAAGGACAGACGGATTTGACTTCGGCCATGGCGCGTGCTCTCCGTGTGCGTCAGCTGCACAGGTAGACGGTGCCGTCGCGCTCCTGCACGGCATAGGTGCGCAGCGGCGTGTCCGGATTCTCGAGGCAGGCACCCGTGCGCAACTGATAGTGGTGCTTGTAGATGGGCGAGGCCACCACGGGCTCGCCGCCGAGGTCGCCGACGATGCCGCGCGAAAGCACGTTGGCGCCGCTGTTGGGATCATGGTTGTCGATGGCGTACAGGCGGTCGCCGGCCAGCCGGAAGATGGCCACCTGCCGTCCTGCCAGCAGGGCGCAGACGCCGGTATCCGGCCAGATGTCGTCGAGCCGGCAGATGGCTTTCCAGTTGTCGGATGGGAGTGTTGCGGCTGCGGTCATGGGGGATGTCCTGGAATTCGGCCCCGCTCTGAGGCGGGGCGGTGTGCGTATCGAGAGGCCCGTGGAAATAAAAAAAGGCGTCCGCAGCACGACCATCCCGAGGGACGGTGAACTGCGGACGCCTTTGTCCTTGAAACCGCACGACGCCGTTGCCATGCCTGTTCCATGCCTCATGACAAGCAAGTTCGATGCCATGCCCGATTCACGGGTGCACGGCCCGGTTGCACGAGAAAGGCCTCGTGCCGAGGCCTTTCATGAATGGGATTGGTGCATGGGCGATCCAAGATGGTGCCTGCGCCGGCCCCGATCCGGAGCCGCCGCGGCTGCGCCCGCGGACGTTCAGGCCGCCTTCTCGACGTGGCCTTGCCGGGTGTACAGGAAATCGATCACGGCCTTGCGGTAGTGCTGGTAGCGGCTGTCCTCTGCCAGGCTCACGCGGTCGCGCGGCCGCGGAAGCTCGACGCGCAGCACTTCGCCGATGGTCGCGGCCGGGCCATTCGTCATCATCACGATCTTGTCCGAGAGCAGCACGGCTTCGTCCACATCGTGCGTGACCATCACCACCGTCGACTGCGTCTGCGCCACGATGCCGAGCAGTTCGTCCTGCAGCTTGGCGCGGGTCAAGGCATCGAGCGCGCCGAAGGGTTCGTCCATCAGCAGCACCTTGGGCTCCATCGACAGGGCCCGGGCGATGCCCACGCGCTGCTTCATGCCGCCCGAGATCTCGCCGGGCCGCTTGTGTGCGGCATGCGACAGGCCCACCATCGCCAGGGCCGCCGCCGTGCGGGCCTTGAGCCGTGCCTTCGATTCGGTCTTGCCGAACACCCGTTCCACGGCCAGGTGGATATTGCCTTCGCATGTCATCCAGGGCAGCAGCGAATGGTTCTGGAACACCATGGCGCGATCCGGACCCGGTCCCGCGATCTCCTTGCCGGCGGCGATCAGCGTGCCCTGCGTCGGCAGGGTCAGGCCGGCGATCAGGTTGAGCAGCGTCGATTTGCCGCAGCCCGAGTGGCCGATCAGCGCCACGAACTCGCCCTTGGCCACGTCCAGGTCGATCTCGCGCAGGGCCGGGAAATTGCCCTTCGCGGTCTTGAAGGTCTGTGCGACGTTGCGGATCTCGATGTATTTGCCGTCGTTCATGGTCGTCTCCTCAGGCCTTGCTGTCTTCGAAGGTGAATGCCGATGCCAGCTTGACCAGCGCCGCCTCGAGCACCAGGCCGACGATGCCGATCACGAAGATGGCGATGATGATGTGCGCGACATTGAGGTTGTTCCACTCGTCCCACACCCAGAAGCCGATGCCCACGCCGCCCGTCAGCATCTCGGCGGCCACGATCACCAGCCAGGCGGTGCCCACGGCCAGCCGCACGCCGGTGAGCATGTAGGGCAGCACGGCCGGCAGCAGGATCTGCGTGGCGATCTTCCATTCCGACAGATCGAGCACCCGGGCCACGTTCATGTAATCCTGCGGCACCCGCTGGACCCCCACGGCCGTGTTGATCACCATCGGCCAGATCGAGCAGATGAAGATGGTCCAGATGGCCGCCGGATCGGCCGACTTGAACACCAGCAGCCCGATCGGCAGCCAGGCCAGGGGCGAGACCGGGCGCAGCAGGCTGATGAGCGGATTGAACATGCGCGAGAGAAAGGTGAAGCGGCCGATCGCGAATCCGAGCGGAATCCCCACCAGCGCGGCCAGCCCGAAGCCCAGACCGACGCGCTGCAGCGACGCCAGTACGTTCCAGCCGATGCCCTGGTCGTTGGGCCCGGCGCGGTAGAAGGGATCGGCAAACAGCGTCACGGCCGCACCCCAGGTCTCGACCGGACCGGGGATGCCGCCGCCCGTCTGGGCCACCAGCTCCCACACCAGCGCCAGCAGCGCGATGCCCAGCGCGGGCGGAAGCAGGCGCATGGCCAGTCGGTGCAGGCCGGCCAGCAGGGCCGGGCGGGGAGGGCTGTCGGCAGTGACCGCCGCAGCGGTCGGCATGGTGGGAAGGGCGGCCATGGCGCAGGCGCTTTCGTCGGAGGTTGAGGGCGAAGCCGGACGGACGGCTGGCGCCTTGTTGTGAAGCGCCGCGCCGGGGCCCTTGGGCTCGGTGGCGAGGGGGTCCAGGGGACCGTGGAAGACTGCACTGACCATGTCTGGCTCCTGGTGAGAACGAGGAAGAGGTGTCCGCCGGCTGGCGAACTTGCAAGGATCAGGCCTTGATCGCGAACGAGTCGGCGTAGGCCTTGGGGTTCTTGCCGTCCCAGACCTTGCCGTCCATCAGCGTGCTGCTGCGCATGTCGGAGGCCGGCAGCGGCGCCTTGGCGGCGGCAGCG
Organism: Comamonas sp. BIGb0124; assembly: GCF_003752175.1. Classification (GTDB taxonomy): domain Bacteria; phylum Pseudomonadota; class Gammaproteobacteria; order Burkholderiales; family Burkholderiaceae_C; genus Comamonas_F. The sequence continues at coordinate 422,212 of NZ_RJVF01000009.1, forward strand.
GCTTCCTTGTAGATGTCGATGCGGTTGACCTGCCGGGCCACGCCCACATAGTCCGGGTGCTCGGACAGCAGGCCCCAGCGCTTGTGCTGGGTGAGGAACCACATGCCGTCCGAGAGATAGGGGAAGGACGTCGCGCCGTCGCCGTAGAAACGCATGGGGTGCTTGTCGTCCCAGCTCTTGCCCAGGCCGTTGCTGTATTTGCCCTGGATGCGGCTTTCGATCGCCTCCACGCTGGTGTTCACATACGAACGCGTGGCGATGGTCTTGGCCATTTCGCTGCGGTTGGCCGCGCTGGCATCGATCCATTTGCCGGCCTCGATGATGGCCGCCGTCACGGCGCGAGCCGTGTTGGGATGGGCTTTCACGAAGTCGCCGGTCGTGCCCAGCACCTTTTCGGGGTGATCGGGCCAGATGTCCTGCGTGGTGGTCGCCGTCACGCCGATCTTGTCGAGGATGGCGCGTTCGCCCCAGGGTTCGCCGACGCAGAAGCCGTCCATGTTGCCCACCCGCATGTTGGCCACCATCTGGGGAGGCGGGACCACGATGTTCTTGACGTCCTTGAACGGATCGATGCCCGCGCTGGCCAGCCAGTAGTACAGCCACATGGCATGGGTGCCGGTGGGGAAGGTCTGCGCGAAGGTGTACTCGCGGGGCTCGCTCTTGATCAGCTTGGCCAGGCTGGCGCCGTCGACCGCGCCCTTGTCGGCCAGTTTCTGCGACAGGGTGATGGCCTGGCCGTTGTTGTTGAGCGTCATCAACGTGGCCATCTCCTTCTTGGGACCGCCCACGCCCAGGTGCACGCCGTAGATCAAGCCGTACAGCACGTGCGCCATGTCGAGCTCGCCGTTGACCAGCTTGTCGCGCACGCCGGCCCAGCTCGCTTCTTTCGAGGGCACGATGGTCACGCCGTACTTCTTGTCGATGCCCAGCACCGAGGCCATGACCACGCTGGCGCAATCGGTCAGGGGGATGAAGCCGATCTTGACCTCCTGCTTCTCGGGTTTGTCCGAGCCGGCCGCCCACACGCCGTGGTGGCCGAGGCTGGAGAACAGGGCCGCACCGCCGAGCGCGGCCGAGCGCCGGATGAACTGGCGGCGCTGTGGCTGGACGGGGGGCGTGGGCGGGTGGGGCTGTGTCATGAAACGCACTCCTGGCTGGGCAAACGGGGAAGAAAAGAGAACCGGAAAAACAAAAACGGCGCCCATCGACCGCACGCCTCGAAGGGCGAGCAGCCAATGGACGCCGTTGTCCAAAGTGTCGAGAGGCCGATGCCCATACGCTGGGCACCGACGACGGGTGTCACGTGTCGGTCCGACCGCCTTTGGCCGGTGACGCAGCCAGATCAGCAAATTGCGTGCCATGGCGGTATGCCCCGGGAAACCCTCGCCAGACCCCTTCGGGCACCGGAAAACCGCCCCGGCGGCCCAGCGCGGTGCATCGATGCTGGCCCGTGGTGCAGGCCTGGGGGCCGAGCGGGCACGCCGCCGGTGCATGGTTGTTGTAGGCCGTACACAGCCTGGCGATCGGCAAGGCAGGCAAGCTCAGGAAATAACCTGAACCGATGCGCGGTTCACATTAGCGCTTTATCATTAAATTGGTGGGTCAAAGTGTCTGGCCTGCGTTGGCATGCGAGCCTGTGTCGATCCGACCTGTCTCGAGCCGTGCGCATCGTCCGCCTGGCCCGCCTGCAAACCAAGAAGCCCGGCCACTGTCGCATCGGGCCTGTCCTAGGGGGATCCTTCCATGCTCAACGGCAGCTACAACAGCCTGTTGGTTCTTTTTTCGCTGGCCGTCGCCATCCTCGCGTCCTACACCGCGCTCGACCTGACGGGGCGCATCGCCACCACACACACCAGCGCGGCCCGTTGGTGGCTGACCGGCGGGGCGTGTGCCATGGGCATCGGCATCTGGTCCATGCATTTCATCGGCATGCTGGCTTTCGATCTGCCGATCGCCCTCGGTTACGACCCTCTGATCACCGTGGGCTCGCTGCTGCTGGCCATTGCCTCCTCGGCATTCGCCCTGTGGCTGGTCACCCAGCCCGATCTGCCGCCGGCGCGGCTGGCCGCCGGGGCGCTGCTCATGGGCAGCGGCGTCGCCGGCATGCACTACATGGGCATGGCGGCCATGCGCATGATGCCGGGCATCGTCTACGATCCCTGGCTGTTCGCCCTGTCCGTCGTCATCGCCATCGCCGCCTCGGGGACCGCGCTGTGGATGGCCTTCAAACTGCGCCACCGTGTCCGCCACGTGGGGGCCATGCGGGCTGCTGCGGCGTGCGTCATGGGCGTGGCCATCGTGGGCATGCACTACACCGGCATGGCCGCCGCCGACTTTCCTCTCGGCAGCATCTGCGGCGCCGCCGGTCCGGGCAACGGCACCGACGCCAACTGGCTGGCCCTCACCATCATCGTGTCGACGCTGGCGGTGCTCGCCATCGCGCTCATCACCTCCGTCCTCGACCTGCGTCTCGAGTCGCGCACCTCCATGCTGGCACGCTCGCTGGCCGACGCCAACCAGGAGCTGACCTACCTGGCCCTGCATGACAACCTCACCAAGCTGCCCAACCGGGTGCTGCTGGAAGACCGCCTGGGCCAGGCCATCGAGACCGCCCGCCGCGAGCGCACGCGTTTTGCGCTGATGTTCATGGACCTCGACGGCTTCAAGGCCGTCAACGACGCCTACGGCCATCCCGTGGGCGACGAACTGCTGGTGCAGGTGGCCGCGCGCATCTCGGCCAACGTCCGCGCCAACGACACGGTGGCCCGGGTGGGCGGAGACGAATTCGTGCTGGTGGCCACGGTCGACGACCCCGCTGACGCGGCCACGCTGGCCGACAAGCTGATGGCCGTCATCCGCCAGCCCTATGCCGTGTCCGGCCATGCCTTCAACGTCTCGACCAGCATCGGCATTGCGGTCTACCCCGGCAACGGCGACACCCTGCACGAACTGCTGACCAATGCCGATGCGGCCATGTATCACGCCAAGGGGCAGGGCCGCAATGCCTACTGCTACTTCGAGGCGTCGATGAATGCCAACGTGCAGGATCAGGTGCTGCTGCTGCAGGACCTGCGCATGGCCATCGACCGGGGGCAGCTCGAACTGCACTACCAGCCCAAATTCGTCTCGCCCGACGGCCCCATCACCGGCGTCGAAGCGCTGCTGCGCTGGAGTCACCCGGTGCGAGGCATGGTCGCGCCGGACCAGTTCATCGCGCTGGCCGAAAAGACCGGCTTCATCGTCGCCATCGGCGACTGGGTGCTCGACGAGGCCTGCCGGCAGATCGCCGAGTGGCGCAGCCAGGGCCGCGCCGACTGGACCATGGCCGTCAACCTCTCGGCGGTGCAGTTCGGCCACGCCGCCCTGATCGACACCGTGCGCGCCACGCTCGAGCGCCATGCGCTGCCGCCGTCCTGCCTGACGCTCGAGATCACCGAATCCACCGCCATGCGCGACGTCACGGCCAGCCTGGCCATCCTGCAGCAGTTGCACGACATGGGCGTGCGCATCTCGATCGACGACTTCGGCACCGGTTATTCCAGCCTGCTCTATCTCAAGCGGCTGCCGGCCAGCGAACTGAAAATCGACCGGGGCTTCGTCCGCGAGCTGGCGCGCGACACGGAAGATGCCGCCATCGTCTCGGCCATCGTCGCTTTGGGCCACACGCTCAATCTGAAAATCGTGGCCGAGGGCGTGGAGACCGCCGAACAGCAGGATTTCCTGACCCGGGTCGGCTGCGATGCCCTGCAGGGCTACCTGCTGGGCCGGCCCATGCCGGCGCACCGGTTTGCCGCGATCGAGAGCGTGCCCGACGTGCTCGCCGTGCGGGACGACGTTTTGCCGTCCACCCGCACCGCCGGGGAAGAAACCGGGCCCGGCGCCGCACCGTCCAGCACGGTGATCCTCGCCACGCCCGCCGCCCTGGCCTAGGCGCCAGAAAAGACCGCCCTGACGGTGCGCAGGCTTCAGTTCTTGCCGGTCGTCAGGTAGTTTTCCAGCGCCAGCACCGACTCGGCGACCTCGATCAGCCGCCGGTTCTGCTCCATGGCCGTCTGGCGCAACATCCTGTAGGCCGCTTCTTCGGTCAATTGGCGGTGGGCCATGAGCAGGCCCTTGGCACGTTCGACCACCTTGCGTTCGTGCAGTGCCGCACGCACGGTGTTGAGTTCGTCGCTCATGCTCTGCAGCCGGTGCGACTGTTCCTGCATCATCTCGAGAATGGCGCGCTCCATCTGCGGGCCGTAGCCGTGCAGGTTGCTCAGCACGCCGGCGCCGGCATTCGTGCCGGCCGACCGCACCGGGTCGCCGCTGTCGAAGAACGCCGCCAGCGGCACCGCTTCGGCTGCAGCCCCCGAAGCCGAGGGCGGTGCCGACGGCATGTCCTCCTGCTGCGCCAGCGCCTGCAGCACCCGCTCGTGCGCCAGCAGTTCGCCGCGCGCCTGGCTGATCTTCTGTTTGCACAACTGGCGCAGTTGCTGAGCCAGAAAGTCTTCCACCTGTTTCATCGCGTCGATGCGCCGGGTGCAGCAATCGAACCAGGACGTGCTCTGTTCGGCATCCAGCCGGCTGGCCTGGCCGGCCGTGCAGGCGATACGGCGCATGCGTTCGAGATCGGCCAGCGTCTGCCCCGCCTGGCTGGTGCGCCACAGCGACAGGGCCTCGTGGTCGGCAAAATTGCCGAAGGTCTGCAGGCAGCGCTCCTGTGCGTCGATCAGGTTCAGCAACTGCTGCTGCTGGGTGCTGCTGGCCTGGCCCGACGCGAAGATGGCCGCGCCGGCGGCACGTTCCTGCCCGGCAATCTCCTTGCCCTGCATGAAATTGAAATACGCCACCAGCAGGCGGGAGATCTCCGGATCGGTCGCGCTGTCGGCGGCCTCGAACACCACGGCCAGCAGGCTGGCGATCAGCTTGATATAGGCGGCGATCACCTCGCTCGGTGCCAGTGCCAGGCCATCCACGCGCTGGCGCAGGCCGGCCAGCGCGTCCAGGCCATGCAGGGCGTAGGCGATACGGCTGAACAGGCGCGCGCGGCTGCCCGGGTAACCGGCCTGCGGCTCGAGCTGGTCGAAGCAGGCGCGGGCATCGCGCACGGCCTGGTCGCTGGCGGCGATCAAGCGGCGCCGTTGCTCGGCAAAACGCTGTCCGCCCGAGGCCACGAACAGGTTCGACGCACCGCGCTCGCGTTGCAGTTCGTGCACCAGTTGGCCCAGCACATGCGCCAGCGCACTGGTGCCGGCGAGTTGCTCGAGCTCGTCGATTTCGCATTGCCTGGCCGCAACCAGGAAGCTCAGTCCGGATTTCATTGTCGTGGGGTCACTCGGTCTGCAGAGGGGGGCGATCGGTCGCCGACCGCGAATCTGGCTGCATGTTATCCGCAGCCTGGGATAATCCAGGCTTTGCAACATCCATGCCCCATGAGAGTCCTCGGCATTGAATCCTCCTGCGACGAAACCGGCGTCGCCCTGGTGCGTACCCGGGGCGGCGGGCTCGTGCCCGAATTGCTGGGCCACGCCCTGCACAGCCAGATCGCCATGCACCAGGCCTACGGCGGCGTGGTGCCCGAGCTGGCCAGCCGCGACCACATCCGGCGTGTCCTGCCGCTGACCCGCAATGTGCTCGAGCAGGCCGGGGCAGAGCTCGATCAGATCGATGTCATCGCCTACACCCGGGGGCCGGGCTTGGCCGGTGCGCTGCTGGTCGGCTCCGGCGTCGCCTGCGCGCTGGGTCTGGCCCTGGGCCGGCCCGTGCTCGGCATCCATCATCTCGAGGGTCACCTGCTGTCGCCCTTCCTGAGTGCCGATCCGCCCGAATTTCCCTTTGTGGCCTTGCTGGTGTCCGGCGGGCACACCCAGCTCATGCGGGTCGACGGCGTCGGCCGCTACGAACTGCTGGGCGAGACCATCGACGACGCCGCCGGCGAAGCCTTCGACAAGTCGGCCAAGCTGCTGGGCCTCGGTTATCCCGGTGGACCGGCCCTGTCGCGGCTGGCCGAACAGGGCGATCCCAAGGCCTTTGCCCTGCCGCGCCCTCTGCTGCACAGCGGCGATCTCGATTTTTCTTTCGCCGGCCTCAAGACCGCCGTGCTCACCCAGGCCCGCAAGCTGGGTGCCGCCCTCGACGATCCCGCCTCGACGGCCAAGGCCGACCTGGCCGCCTCGACGCAGGCCGCCATCGTCGACGTGCTGCTGCGAAAATCCATGGCCGCACTCAAGCAGACCGGCCTCAAGCGCCTGGTCGTGGCGGGCGGTGTCGGTGCCAACCGGGCCTTGCGCGAGCAACTCAACGCCGCCTGCCAGCGGGGAGGCATCCGGGTGCACTATCCCGAACTGGCTTTGTGCACCGACAACGGCGCCATGATCGCCCTGGCCGGCGCCATGCGCCTCGAGGCCGGCATCCAGGCCCCCAGCCACGACTACGCCTTCGACGTGAAGCCGCGCTGGCCATTGGACATGGCGTTGCGCACGGCCTGATCCGCGCGTCCGCACCACCGGGCCGGAACCGGCCCCGATGCAAAAAACCCCCGTCGGCCGCAAGGCCACGGGGGTTTCTGTCAGAGAGCCGAAGCTCGCCTGGGCGAGTCCCCAGCAGGACCGCGCGGGCCCCGCCGGTCACGGCCTCACGAGTTGCTGTCCTTCAACTGCGGCAGTGCAGCGCTGCCGTCGCTCGACAGCAGTCCGGCCTGCACGTAGATGCCCAGCTTGGCCCGCGTGTCGACGATGTCCAGATTGCGCATCGTCAACTGGCCGATACGGTCGGCCGGCGAGAACGGGGCGTCCTCGACCTTTTCCATCGACAGGCGCTCGGGCGCGTAGGTCAGGTTGGCCGATTCGGTGTTGAGGATCGAATAGTCGTTTCCGCGGCGCAGTTCCAGCGTCACTTCGCCGGTCACCGCACGCGCCACCCAGCGCTGGGCCGTTTCGCGCAGCATGATGGCCTGCGGATCGAACCAGCGGCCCTGGTAGAGTAGGCGGCCGAGCTTGAGGCCGTTCATGCGGTACTGTTCGATGGTGTCCTCGTTGTGGATACCGGTGACCAGGCGCTCGTAGGCGATGTGCAGCAGTGCCAGGCCAGGCGCTTCGTAGATGCCGCGGCTCTTGGCTTCGATGATGCGGTTCTCGATCTGGTCGCTCATGCCCAGGCCGTGGCGGCCGCCGATGCGGTTGGCTTCCAGGATGAGGGCGACCGGATCGCTGAAGCTCACGCCGTTCAGGGCAACCGGATAGCCTTCCTCGAAGCGCACGGTCACTTCTTCGGCCTTCACGGCCACGTCGTCCTTCCAGAACGCCACGCCCATGATCGGGTTGACGATGCGGATGCCGCTGCTGAGGTGCTCGAGATCCTTGGCCTCGTGCGTGGCGCCCAGCATGTTGCTGTCCGTGCTGTAGGCCTTCTCGGCGCTCATCTTGTAGCCGAAGCCTTCCTGGGTCATGAAGGCCGACATCTCGGCGCGGCCGCCCAGTTCGTCGATGAACAGCTGGTCCAGCCAGGGCTTGTAGATCTTGAGCGACGGATTGGTCAGCAGGCCGTAGCGGTAGAAACGCTCGATGTCGTTGCCCTTGAAGGTCGAACCGTCGCCCCAGATGTTGACGTCGTCTTCCTTCATGGCGGCCACCAGCATCGTGCCGGTCACGGCCCGGCCCAGCGGCGTGGTGTTGAAGTAGGTGATGCCGGCCGTGCTGATGTGGAACGCGCCGGCCTGCAGCGCGGCGATGCCTTCGTGAGCCAGTTGCGAGCGGCAGTCGATGAGACGGGCCTGCTCGGCACCGTATTCCATCGCCTTGCGGGGGATGGCATCGTAGTCGGGCTCGTCGGGCTGGCCCAGGTTGGCCGTGTAGGCGTAGGGCAGGGCGCCCTTGTTTTTCATCCAGCGCAGCGCGGCGCTGGTGTCGAGGCCGCCAGAGAAGGCGATGCCGACTTTTTGGCCCTTGGGCAGGTTTTGCAGAATGGTGGCCATGGCGGGGTCCAGGGTTCTATCGGGTGGAAGGGGATCAGCCGTAGTGGCAGATGTAGCTGAAGGGCTCGCCATGCACGCGGATGTCGAACGACGAGTTGCCGGGCACATCGAACTTCTCGCCCACGCCGACCTTGATCCAGGCATCCGAGCCCTTGAGCTTGTATTCGCAGGCGCCGCCCACGCATTCCATGATCTCGGGCGCGCCCGTGCCGAAGTTCAGTTCGGCCGGCAGCACCACGCCGACCGATTTCTGGGTGCCATCGGGGTAGGTGAGGTTGTGGCTCACACACTTGCCGTCGAAATACACGTTGGCACGGGTCGTGACGGATACGCCGTCGATTTTCTCTGTGGTCATGGCTGCTGCGCTTTCAGCGAAACGGACGAAAAGGCCGGCAACGTGCCGGCGAAAAGCGGATTTTAAAACTCTTGCGGCCCGTTGCCGAAGATGCGGCCCCGATTCGGGTCTGGACAGGCCGGCTTTCCGGCGCCGTTCACCGTGTTTTCGGGGGCGGCTCAGGGCTGCCGGCGCGGCTGACCGGCCCGGTGGCCTGCGCTGCCCGGACGCGCTCAGACGCGGCTGGCCCAGTCCTCGGCGTCGAAGCCCACGGTCACCGCGCCGTCGTCCCACTCGACCACCGGCCGCTTGATGGTGCTGGCGTGGGCCAACATCACCTGTGCGGCCGAGTCCGCGTCGACCACGCCCGTTCGCGTGGCCTCGTCGAGCTGGCGCCACGTCGTGCCGCGGCGGTTGAGCACCCGTTCCCAGCCCTGAGCCGTCAGCCAGCCTTGGAGCGCTTCCGCAGGGACGCCCTGTTTCTTGAAATCGTGGAACGTATAGGCCACGCCCTGGTCGGCGAGCCAGGCGCGTGCCCGCTTGACCGTATCGCAGTTGGGGATTCCGTAGAGCTGAGTCATGCGTCGATTATGGATCTTGAAGTGCGTGACAATTGCCGCTTCTGTCACCCTTTCCATCTGGGGCGCGGTCGGTGCCGCCGCGCGTCAGGTCCCGGACCATGAACAATCTGCAAGACTGGCTCGCCTATTGCGAGCGCATCCACCCCCAGACCATCGAACTCGGACTCGATCGTGTCCGCCAGGTGGCCGAACGGCTGGCGCTGCGCTTCGACTGCCCGGTCGTCACGGTCGCCGGCACCAACGGCAAGGGTTCGACCTGCGCCATGCTCGAGGCCATCTACATCCAGGCCGGTTACCGCACGGGGCTCTACACCTCGCCCCACCTCGTGCACTTCGAGGAACGCTGCCGCCTCGACGGCGCCATTGCCGATGCCGAGTCGCTTGTCCCCCATTTCGAAGCCGTGGAGCAGGCTCGCCTGGCAGGCACCGAAATCAGCCTGAGCTATTTCGAATTCACCACCCTGGCCATCATGCGCCGCCTGGCAGAGGCCCAGCCCGACGTGGTCATCCTCGAGGTCGGCTTGGGCGGCCGGCTGGATGCGGTCAACATCATCGACACCGACTGCGCGATCATCACCAGCATCGACATCGATCACCAGGCTTTCCTGGGCAACGACCGCGAAACCATCGGCCGCGAGAAGGCCGGCATCATGCGTGCGGGCGTGCCGGCCATCGTGGGCGATCCCATGGCCCCCGACAGCATCTTCGAGCACGCCGCCGCCATCGGTGCCGACCTGTGGCGCTTTGGCCACGATTTCAACTTCTCGGGCGACAAACAGCAGTGGAGCTGGGCCGGGCGTGGACGGCGTTACGCCAGCCTGGCCTATCCGGCGCTGCGCGGCGCCAACCAGCTCATCAACGCATCGGGCGCGCTGGCCGCGCTCGAAGCCTTGCGCGACCGCCTGCCCGTGGCGGCCCAGGCCGTGCGCATGGGGCTGGCACTGGCCCAGGTGCCCGGCCGTTTCCAGATCGTGCCGGGCCAGCCCTCGCTGGTGCTGGATGTGGCCCACAACCCGCATTCGGTGGCGGCGCTGGCGGCCAACCTCGACGCCATGGGCTTTTTCCCGACCACCTTTGCCATCCTGGGCGTGATGGCCGACAAGGAGTTCGAACCCATGCTGCGCAGGATGGCGCCGCTGGTCGACCACTGGATCTTCACCGATCTCGACACCCCGCGTGCGGCCACGGCCGCCGACGTCCGCGACTACTGGAATGCCCTGGCGCTGCGTCCCGAGGTGCCCGTCGAAACCGCAGCCACGCCGCAGGCCGCCCTCGAACGGGCCGTGGCTCAGGCAGAGCCCGCTGATAGAATCGTCGTCTTTGGCTCGTTCTACACGGTTGGTGGTGTGCTTCACGATGGCGTGCCTCGCCTCGATGCTCCGCATTTCACGGCCCCGAACACTGACTCATGAGTTTTTTCAAGTTTCGCCAAGGTGGCGCGGACGCCCCAGCGGCCCCGACGCCTGGCAAGAAACCGCGCGGCAAGGCCGCTGCCGCCCCGACGGAAAGCGTTGAAGTCATGCGCCGCCGGGCCCGGCATCGTCTGATCGGCTCGGTGGTTCTGGTGCTGGCCGCCATCGTCGGCTTCCCGCTGGTCTTCGACACCACGCCGCGTCCTGTCTCGGGCGATATCGCTATCGAAATCCCCAGCAAGGACGTCACGGCCCCGCTCGCGCCCGCGGCCCCTCAGGCCGGCAACGGCCTGGATGCCGGCGAAGAAGAAATCGTCGCTCAGGCGCCAGCTGCCGCACCGGCACCGAGCGCGCCGCCCGCGCCCGCCGCCCCTCCCGCACACAGTCCCGCTCCGGCCGCGCCTGCTCCGTCGCCTGCACCGGCCCCGACGCCCGCGCCGCGCCCGGAACCGGCCCGCCCCGCAGCGCAGACACCCGCACCTGCACCTGCACCTGCACCCACGGCCCCTCGCACCAGCGATGCCGATCGTGCCCGTGCCTTGCTCGAAGGGCGCGCCCCTGCTGCCGCGGCACCTGCCGCCGCTGCCGAGACCGGTGCCCGTTTTGTGGTTCAGGTGGGTGCCTTCGCCGACCAGAACAAGGCACTCGAGGTGCGCCAGCGCATCGAACGCTCGGGCCTCAAGACCTATACCCAGGTGGCCCAGACGGCCGATGGACCGCGCACCCGCGTTCGTGTCGGACCGTTCGCCAACCGGGGCGAAGCCGATCAGGCCGCCGGCAAGATCAAGGCGCTGGGTTTTCCCACCAGCGTGCTGAGCCTGTGAGCGAACGCTCGACCTGAAGGCCGGCGCCGTGGCTGCACTCGACTGGATTGCATTGGCTGTCGTCGTCGCGTCGTCTCTTGTAGGCGCGTGGCGCGGCCTCATCTTCGAGGTGCTGTCGCTGGCCGGTTGGGTGCTCGCATTCGTGGCCGCCTACTGGTGGGCCACCGATCTCGCGGCCCTGCTGCCCATGGGCGACAGCAGTGCGGCATGGCGCCTGGCGGCGGCGTTCGTGCTCATCTTTCTGGGGGTGGTGTTCGTCGTCAGCCTGTTGGCCAGCCTGCTGCGCAAATTGTTCACCGCCATCGGACTGAGGCCGTTGGACCGGGCATTGGGAGCCGTGTTCGGCGTCGCCAGGGCAGGGCTGCTGTTGCTTGCACTGGCCGTGGCGGTACGCCTCCTGGGGTTGGGCCAGGAGGACTGGTGGCAGAGCGCCCGCAGCGCGGCCTGGCTGGAGCAGGCCCTGGTGCAGCTCGAGCCCTGGATGCCCCAGGCGTTCTCGGACTTCCTGAAGCCCGACGACGAGACGGCGCCGGGGCTTCTGCCGCGCGACGGCCGGCAACCGGAGCGGCCGGTGTTGCGTTTGCCGGTCTGATCCGGGGGGGCGGGAGAACAGCGGGGTCGGTCGCCGGAGACAGGCCCCAGAGCGGACAAGCTGAAGAGTTGATCAATCCGAGTGAACCTGGATGCCTCGCCGGCATCGAAGACCAGGGCATTCCGACTGCGCAATTTTTTCGATGGGACTTAAATCATGTGTGGCATTGTTGGTGTGATCAGTAGCAGCCCTGTGAATCAGCTGATCTACGATTCACTCTTGCTTTTGCAGCATCGGGGCCAGGACGCTTCTGGCATCGTGACGCAAAAAGACCGTAAATTCTTCATGCACAAGGCCAAGGGCATGGTGAAGGACGTCTTCCGGACCCGCAACATGCGCGGATTGCCCGGCAACAGCGGCATCGGCCAGGTGCGCTACCCCACTGCCGGCAACGCCGACAGCGAGGAAGAGGCACAGCCCTTCTACGTCAATGCGCCCTTCGGCATCGTCATGGCGCACAACGGCAACCTGACCAACGCCCACGCCCTGCGCCAGGAGCTGTTCAGCACCGATCACCGCCATACCAATACCGAGAGCGACTCCGAGGTCCTGGTCAACATCATTGCCCACGAACTCGAGAAGAACACCCGGGGCATTCCGCTGACCGTCGACAACGTGTTCGATGCCGTCGCCGGCGTGCATGCCCGCCTCAAGGGCTCCTATGCCGTGATCTCGCTGATCGCCGGCCACGGTCTGCTGGCTTTCCGCGATCCGTACGGCATCCGCCCCCTGTGCATCGGCCGCGCCGCCGACGGCTCGGTCATGCTCGCCAGCGAATCGGTGGCCCTCGAAGGCACCGGTTTCCAGCTCGAGAGAGATGTGGCGCCTGGCGAGGCCGTGTTCGTTGCCCTCGACGGCACGCTGCACACGCGCCAGTGCGCACCGTCGTCGCAGCTCTATCCCTGCGTGTTCGAATTCGTCTACCTGGCCCGTCCCGACTCGGTGCTCGACAGCATCTCCGTCTACCAGGCTCGGCTGGCATTGGGCGAGGGGCTGGCCAAGCGCCTGATCTCCAAGGTGCCGCCCAACGAGATCGACGTCGTCATCCCCATTCCCGAATCCAGCCGTCCGAGCGCGATGCAGCTCGCACAGCTCATCGGCAAGCCCTACCGCGAGGGTTTCGTCAAGAACCGCTACGTGGGCCGCACCTTCATCATGCCCGGCCAGCAGGTCCGCAAGAAGTCCGTGCGCCAGAAGCTCAATGCCGTGGCCAGCGAGTTCAAGGGCCGCAATGTGCTGCTGGTCGACGACTCCATCGTGCGGGGCACCACCAGCCGCGAAATCGTGCAGATGGCTCGCGAGGCCGGTGCCAAGAAGGTCTACCTGGCCAGCGCCGCGCCGCCCGTCCGTTACCCCAACGTCTACGGGATCGACATGCCCACGGCCGAGGAACTGGTGGCGCACGACCGCACGGTCGAGGAAATCCAGGCCATCATCGGTTGCGACGCCCTGATCTACCAGGACGTGGACGCCATGAAAAAAGTCCTGCGTGAACTCAACCCCAAGCTCAGCGGCTTCGATGCCTCGTGTTTCGACGGCATCTACGTCACCGGCGACGTCAACGCGGCAGACATCGCTCGCATCAACGACAACCGCGTGCAGGTGAGCCTGGACGACGAGGCATCGATCGACGCCAAGGCCTGAGCACACGGGCATTCGGGCGCCGGCACATCCTGGCCGGCGCAAGACAACGGCTGAACTGGCATCCAGGTCAGCCGTTGGCGCTTGATCGGTTGCCAACCGCCCGTTTCCCGATACAGACTCCGACATACAGAGATCAATAGACAGATAGAAAGACACACGTGATGAGCACTTCCGCCGAAACCCGCAAGGTCCGTACACGTTTTGCACCGTCGCCCACCGGCTTCATCCACCTGGGCAACATTCGTTCGGCCCTGTATCCCTGGGCCTTTGCGCGCGCCACGGGCGGTGAATTCATCCTGCGCATCGAAGACACCGACGTCGAGCGTTCCACCCAGGCCGCAGTCGACGTCATCATCGAAAGCATGGACTGGCTGGGCCTGAACTACGACCAGGGCCCGATCTACCAGATGCAGCGCATGGACCGCTACAAGGTGGTGCTGGCCGAACTGCTGCAGGCCGGCCTGGCCTATCCCTGCTACATGTCGCAGGCCGAGCTCGACGTGTTGCGCGAAAAGCAGATGGCCGCCAAGGAAAAGCCGCGTTACGACGGCACCTGGCGCCCGGCCCCCGGCAAGGTGCTGCCCCCGGTGCCCGAAGGCGTCAAGCCCGTGCTGCGCTTCAAGACCCCCGAGAGCGGCGTGGTCGGCTGGGACGACAAGTGCAAGGGCCGCATCGAATTCCAGAACACGGAACTCGACGATCTCGTCATCGCCCGTCCCGACGGCACCCCCACGTACAACTTCTGCGTGGTGGTCGACGACATCGACATGGGCATCACCCATGTGATCCGCGGCGACGACCACGTCAACAACACGCCGCGCCAGATCCACATCTTCGAGGCCCTGGGCCAGCCGACGCCCATCTTTGCCCACCTGCCCACGGTGCTCAACGAGCAGGGTGAAAAGATCAGCAAACGCAACGGCGCCAAGGCCGTGACACAGTACCGAGAAGAGGGTTACCTGCCCGATGCCATGGTGAACTACCTGGCCCGCCTGGGCTGGAGCCATGGCGACGACGAGATCTTCAGCCGCGAACAGTTCCTGTCATGGTTCAACCTGGACCATCTGGGCCGCAGTGCCGGACAGTTCGACGAGGCCAAGTTGCGCTGGGTCAATGCCCAGCACATCAAGGCCATGGACAACGAGGCGCTGGCCAAGCGGGTCGAAGCCCACCTGACCCAGCGCGGACTGCAGGCCGACGCGCGCCTGCCCGCCATCTGCGCCTTGTTCAAGGACCGCTGCGACACCACCGTGGCGCTGGCCGACTGGGCTGCCGGCTTCTATGGCGAGGTCGTCATCCAGGATGCCGACCGGGCCCAATACCTGACTGAATCCATCAAGCCCGCCATCGCGGCCCTGGCCGAGAAGCTGTCTTCCCTGGAAGACTGGAACAAAATTGCAATTTCTGCGGCTTTCAAGGAAATTCTGGCCGCACATGGTCTTAAAATGCCGCACTTGGCGATGCCGGTGCGGGTGCTGACTCTTGGGACAGCACACACACCGTCGGTCGACGCGGTTCTCGAATTGGCAGGAAAACAAAAAATTCTCGCTGATTTGAAAAGAGCTTAAATATGTGTATATAATTCGAGTCTTCGCAGCAAACGATGAATACGAAACGGCAGCAAGCTAGCTTGAAGCTGAATCAGTCGGAAGATGTTGTGGATACGGGGGTATAGCTCAGCTGGGAGAGCGCTTGCATGGCATGCAAGAGGTCATCGGTTCGATCCCGTTTACCTCCACCAAAAATTAAAGTTGTCGATTCGAAAATGACTGAAAAGTTAGTGTAGAATTGATAGCAAGATAGAACGGAAGTTCTTAGGTTTTGACCCTATCGTCTAGAGGCCTAGGACATCACCCTTTCACGGTGAGTACCGGGGTTCGAATCCCCGTAGGGTCGCCAGATTTCACGAAAGTGAAGTAGGCACAAGTCGGTTGCACTTGGTCGCACAGCTCTAGATGTGCGGTGAACGCAATCTACCAGGAGTGGTAGTTCAGTTGGTTAGAATACCGGCCTGTCACGCCGGGGGTCGCGGGTTCGAGTCCCGTCCGCTCCGCCATAAAAATCAAAGCCCGTTACTCTGAAAAGGGTAGCGGGTTTTGTCTTTGTGCGCGTCATTCCGCGCGCAGAATCGGGCATCATCGTCACGATGGCCTCCGGTCCGGTGCGGCGGCGCTGCCAGGTCCGGACAACTGCTGCAGAATCCAGGTGTGCGACGATCCTCGTCGCGTCATTCGGCCTGCTGCGCCGCGGTCCTGGCGTCTTTGCTGGCGTCCGGGGCCAGTCCCCATTTTTTCGAAAACGACTGAGAACACACGTCACATGGCTCAATACGTCTTCAGCATGAACAAGGTCAGCAAGACTGTGCCGCCCAAGCGCCAGATCTTGAAGGACGTTTCGCTTTCTTTCTTCCCCGGCGCCAAGATCGGCGTGCTCGGTGTCAACGGTTCGGGCAAGTCCTCGCTGCTCAAGATCATGGCCGGCATCGACAAGGAGATCGAGGGCGAGGCAATCCCCATGCCTGGCTTGAACATCGGATATCTGCCGCAGGAACCTCAACTCGATCCCGCCAAGACCGTGCGCGAAACGGTCGAGGAAGGCCTGGGCGGTGCACTGGCTGCCAAAAAACGCCTCGAAGAGGTCTACAACGAGTACGCCGATCCGGAGGCTGACTTCGACAAGCTCGCCGCCGAGCAAGCCGAACTCGAAGCCATCATCGCGGCCGCCGGCAGCGAAAACACCGATCTGCAGCTCGAACTCGCCGCCGACGCCCTGCGTCTGCCGCCGTGGGAAGCGGCCATCGGCCCCCTGTCGGGTGGCGAAAAGCGCCGCGTCGCACTGTGCCGCCTGCTGCTGTCCAAGCCCGACATGCTGCTGCTCGACGAGCCGACCAACCACTTGGATGCGGAATCGGTCGACTGGCTCGAACAGTTCCTGCAGCGTTTCCCCGGCACCGTCGTGGCCATCACCCACGATCGTTACTTCCTGGACAACGCCGCCGAGTGGATCCTGGAACTCGACCGCGGTCACGGCATCCCGTGGAAGGGCAACTATTCCAGCTGGCTCGACCAGAAGCAGAATCGCCTCGAGCAGGAAAAGAAGGGCGAAGAGTCTCGCGCCAAGGCCCTGAAGAAGGAACTCGAGTGGGTGCGCCAGAACCCCAAGGGCCGTCAGGCCAAGAGCAAGGCGCGTATCGCCCGCTTCGAGGAGCTCAGCGATTTCGACTACCAGAAACGCAACGAGACCCAGGAAATCTTCATTCCCGTGGCCGACCGTCTGGGCAGCCAGGTCATCGAGTTCAACAACGTCAGCAAGGCCTTCGGCGATCGTTTGCTCATCGACGACCTGAGCTTCAAGATTCCTGCGGGCGCCATCGTCGGCATCATCGGCCCCAACGGCGCCGGCAAGTCGACGCTGTTCAAGCTCATCGCCGGCCGCGATACGCCCGATTCGGGCGAAGTGGTGGTGGGTTCCACCGTGAAGATGGCTTTTGTCGACCAGACGCGCGATTCGCTGGCCGGTGAAAAGACCGTGTGGGAAGAGATTTCCGACGGCCTCGACATGCTGCAGATCGGCAAGTTCCAGGTCGCCAGCCGTGCCTACTGTGGCCGCTTCAACTTCTCCGGCAACGACCAGCAGAAGCGGGTGGGCAACCTCTCCGGTGGCGAGCGTGGCCGTCTGCATCTGGCCAAGACGCTGATCTCGGGCGGCAACGTGCTGCTGCTCGATGAACCGTCGAACGATCTGGACGTGGAAACCCTGCGCGCGCTCGAAGATGCGCTGCTCGAGTTCGCCGGCACCGTGCTGGTCATCAGCCATGACCGCTGGTTCCTCGACCGCATCGCCACCCACATCCTGGCCGCCGAAGGCGAGTCGCAGTGGACTTTCTTCGACGGCAACTACCAGGAGTACGAAGCCGACAAGAAGAGGCGCCTGGGTGAAGAGGGTGCCAAGCCCAAGCGCATGCGCTACAAGCCGCTCAAGTAAGCGCGGCCCGACGCCATCGCGGAAACCCCCTTCGGGCCTCGAGCCCGGAGGGGGTTTTTTCATGGGCGACCGGAATGCGTCCCTGCCAGGAAACGGCCAGCGTTGCATGGCTGGAACGGTCTCGTGCACCAATCGGTGTGGTCTGCACGCGATTTGTCGTTATCTTTGGAG
This sequence comes from Comamonas sp. BIGb0124, assembly GCF_003752175.1. Classification (GTDB taxonomy): domain Bacteria; phylum Pseudomonadota; class Gammaproteobacteria; order Burkholderiales; family Burkholderiaceae_C; genus Comamonas_F. The sequence goes on from NZ_RJVF01000009.1 coordinate 439,708, forward strand.
AACGGGTTCACGGCGCGCGCAGACGCTCCCTGCAACCCTGGCCCGGCTTGGCGCGAATCGCGCCCGGGCTTCTTTCACAGACAGACAAGGAGCGACCCCATGAAAAAACTGGTCAGCGTGCACGGACGCAGTCCGCGCCACTGGGTGGGCGACGGATTCCCGGTTCGCACACTCTTCAGCTACAACGACCTGGGACGGGTGGCCAATCCGTTTCTCATGCTGGACTACGTGAGCCCGACGCCGTTCGAGCCTACCGCCCAGCCGCGCGGGGTTGGCCAGCACCCGCATCGGGGTTTCGAAACCGTCACGCTGGTCTACCAGGGCGAACTGGCACACCGCGATTCGACCGGGCAGGGCGGTCTCATCGGTGCCGGCGACGTGCAGTGGATGACGGCGGGTGCGGGCATCCTGCACGAGGAATTCCACAGCCCGCGATTCACCCGCGAGGGCGGGGTGCTGCAGAACGTGCAGCTCTGGGTCAACCTTCCGGCGAGTGCCAAACAAGCGCCGGCCGGGTACCAGAGCATCGTGTCGGGCGATATTCCGGCGGTGCCGCTTCCGTCCGGCGACTCGGACCGGCCGGCCGGCCTGCTGCGGGTGGTCGCGGGAGATTTCAACGGCGTGCAAGGGCCGGCACACACCTTCACGCCGATGAATGTGTGGGATGTCGCCCTTGCCCCCGGTGCGCACCCGACACTCGAGGTGCCGGAAGGCCATGTGGCGATGGTCATGGTCCTGCACGGCCGGGTGAAGGTGAACGGGCCGCATGAATTGCGCGACGCCCAGGTGGCGCTGCTGACGCGCGCCGGGACGGCGATCGATCTCGAGGTGGTCACGGGCGGAACGCCCGAGGACGGCGGCCAGCCGGAGCAGGCCCGGCTGCTGGTCCTCAGTGCCGAACCGATCGACGAACCGGTGGTGGGCTACGGGCCTTTTGTGATGAATTCGCGTGACGAAATCGTGCAGGCCGTGGAAGATTTCAATTCGGGCCGATTCGGCCGCATGGCCGAGGCGGCGTCGCCCCAATGAAGCAAGCCGATGCCGTCCGCGGGACGTGCTGCGGCGCTTCGGCCTGTCGATGACACACGCATGGAGAAATCGATGATCCAGACTGTTTTCAGCGGCCGCAAGGCCGATCTCGGGCATGGCCTGATCGTGCATCGCCTGCTGCCGCACGCGCAGCAGCGCGCGGTCGGCCCCTTCGTGTTTTTCGACCACGCGGGTCCGGTCCGCATGGCGGCGGAAGCCGCGCGTGCGGCCGACGTGCGTCCCCATCCTCACATCGGCCTGTCGACGGTGAGTTACCTGCTCAGCGGCTCGGTCACGCACCGCGACAGCCTGGGCGTGAAACAGGTCATCACGCCGGGCGAGGTGAACTGGATGACGGCGGGGCGCGGCATTGCCCACAGCGAACGTTTCGAGGACGTCGCCGCCATGGCCGGTTCGGGGCTCGAACTGCTGCAGTTCTGGGTCGGGTTGCCGCAAGAGCACGAAGAGACGGCGCCGGCCTTTGCCAACCATGCCGCAGCGGCCTTGCCCACGGCCGAGGCCGACGGTGTCTGGATGCGCCTGATCGCCGGCGAGGCCTATGGCCTGACCAGCCCCGTGCAGACGCATTCGCCCCTGTTCTACGCCCACTTGCACCTGCAGGCCGGGGCGGCCTGGCCGTGGCCTCGCGGGCATGCCGAGCGTGCGGCCTATGTCGTTTCGGGTGCGGTCGATTTCGGCACGCAGTCGCTTTCGGCCGGGCAGATGCTGATCGTGCCGCCCGGCGCTGTGCCCGACCTCGTCGCACGCGAGCCCAGCGTGGTGATGCTGCTGGGCGGCGAACCGCTGGGGACGCGATTTCTGTGGTGGAACTTCGTGTCCTCGCGCAAGGAGCGCATCGAGCAGGCCAAGGCCGACTGGGAAGCCGGCCGGATCGCCTTGCCGCCGCAGGACGACGAGGAATTCATCCCCCTGCCGCATCGTTGAGGCCCCGGATGGACGGCCGGATGCCTGCGGCTTTGGCGCAACAGATCGTCGAGACTAGGCAATTGCGGATCGCTGGAGTACATTAGCCGCATATGTCGAAGGCCTACTTCTACTTTTATTTTTGGATCTCACGCCCCATTAGCGGCAGAGAGGCCCACGCACAAGTAGAGTAGACGACGCGTAGGAATCACTAAAGACCGCTGGTGGGGCATCGAGCCCCACCAGCGGTTTTTTTTTGCCTTCACCGTTTTCAACCCCCCCCGGTCTTTCGCCCCCTTTCACCCCCCGACAAATCGCATCAGGAGCACATCACATGAACGCCAAGCCCACGCTTTCTTCCGAACCCTGGTATCCGGATTCCGTCCACCGCACAGGCCACACCGACGACGAACGAATCCAGGACATCACCGTGCTCCCGCCCCCAGAACACCTCATCCGCTTTTTCCCCATCCGCGGTACCGCCAGCGAAGCGCTGGTGGCCGAGACCCGGCACGCCACCAAGAACATCATCCACGGCCGCGACGACCGGCTGCTGGTGGTGATCGGACCGTGCTCCATCCACGACCCGATGGCTGCGCTCGAATACGCCCGCCGCCTCAAGCCGCTGCGCGAGCAGTACGCGGGCACGCTGGAAGTGGTGATGCGCGTGTACTTCGAGAAACCCCGCACCACGGTGGGCTGGAAGGGCCTGATCAACGATCCTTACCTCGACGGCAGCTTCCGCATCGACGAAGGCCTGCGCATCGCACGCCAGCTGCTGCTCGACATCAACCGCATGGGCGTGCCGGCGGGCAGCGAGTTCCTCGACACCATCTCGCCCCAGTACATCGGCGACCTGATCTCGTGGGGCGCCATCGGTGCACGTACCACCGAGAGCCAGGTGCACCGCGAACTCGCCTCGGGCCTGTCGGCGCCGGTCGGTTTCAAGAACGGCACGGACGGCAACATCCGCATCGCAACCGACGCCATCCAGGCCGCCGCGCGTGGCCACCATTTCCTGTCGGTGCAGAAAAACGGCTTGGTCGCGGTGGTCGAGACGGCGGGCAATCCCGACTGCCACGTCATCCTGCGCGGCGGCAAGACGCCGAACTACGATGCCGCCAGCGTGGCTGCAGCCTGCGCCGATCTCGAAAAGGCCCAGTTGCCCGCACGCCTCATGGTCGATTGCTCGCACGCCAACAGCCTCAAGCAGCCCGAACGCCAGGTCGAGGTGGCCGGCGACATCGCCGGCCAGATCGCCTCGGGTTCCGATCGCATCTTCGGCGTGATGATCGAAAGCCACCTGCAGGCCGGTGCCCAGAAGTTCTCGCCCGGCAGCGACGACGTCGCCGGCCTGGAATACGGCAAGAGCATCACCGACGGCTGCCTGGGCTGGGATGCCTCGGTCGCGCTGCTGGCGCAACTGTCGGCCGCCGTCGAAGCCCGTCGTGCCGCACGTGCCACCGCACTCGCGGCCGACGCCGCCGGCGCGCTGGTGCAAGCCTGACGACCGGGCCGGCGGCCCACGCAAATGTCGTGTCGGCGGCTATCGCGCCTAGGGACATTCCGTGTGGCGGCGCCGGCCGCGACCGCCTAGTCTCGCTGCTGGGGGTTCGCTGCAGATGCCGCGGGCCGATACATGCCGTTCGTCGGTTTCAAGCGGGAGACATCCATGCGCAGCGAAGTGGTGGTGGTACTGGCCACGGGCCGGGAGTTTTTCTTCGATGTGGGGCCGGCCGGTGCCCTGGATTCGGCGTCGGCCCGCCGGTGGCTGGACGATCAGTTCATCGAGCTGGATTGCGAGCCCTTGCGTGCGACCGGCAAGGTGCTGATCGCCGACAAGGTGCTGGCGATTGCGCTCGAGGCCGGCGAAGCCTTGCTGGCCGATGCCGAATGGGGTCGTGCCTATGCCCAGGCCGTGCGTGGGGCGCTGGGCAGACCGAATGTGCGCGTGGATCTGGTGCGGCAGACCGTGGTGTGAGTCCCCGCGTCTTTTGGCCGGCGTGAAGGGTGCGGCCCAGGCCGCGGGGTCCCGCCAGGGGCCGCTGCCTGTCTGGGGATCACCCGAGTCGACGCAGGCGTTCGAGCAGCTTGGCATGCACGCCGCCGAAGCCGCCGTTGCTCATGCACAGCAGTTGATCGCCGGGGCGCACGGCCTGCATCACCGCATCGACCAGGGCCTCGATCGTGGGGGCCACGAGGGCCCGTTCACCCATCGGTTCGAGGGCCGCCGTGGCGTCCCAGTCCAGTCCGCCGCTGTGGCAGAAGGCCAGGTCGGCCTGCTGCAGGCTGTCGGGCAACTGGGCCTTCATGGTGCCCAGTTTCATGGTGTTGCTGCGGGGCTCGAAGATGGCGAGGATGCGGCTGGCCGGTCCCACGCGGCGGCGAAGTCCGTCCAGCGTGGTCGCGATGGCGGTGGGATGATGGGCAAAATCGTCGTAGACGGTGACCGGACCCCGGATGCCGTCGCGCTCGATCTCCACCACGCCCCGGACTTCCATGCGGCGTCGCACGTTCTGGAAAACGGCCAGTGCCTCGGCCGCCGTCTGGGCATCGACGCCCAGATGCGAGGCCGCGGCAATGGCGGCCACTGCATTGAGCTGGTTGTGCACCCCGGTGATCGACCAGGCGAGATGCGCGACCACCTGGCCCTGATGGCGAACTCGGAAATCATGCGGCGGGCCGTCGGCCTGCCAGTCGCCCTGGCCGCTGGCTTCCGAGAAACCGGTCTGCCGGCTCCAGCAACCTTGTGCGAGGACACGGCCCAGGCTGGCTTCGGCCGCGTTGTGGACCACGCATCCCGAAGGCGGCACGGTGCGCACGAGGTGGTTGAACTGGCGCTCGATGGCCGCGAGGTCGTCGAAGATATCGGCGTGATCGAACTCGAGGTTGTTCAGGATCGCCGTGCGGGGGCGGTAGTGAACGAACTTGCTGCGTTTGTCGAAGAACGCCGTGTCGTATTCGTCGGCCTCGATCACGAAAGGGGCGCCCGAGCCCAGCCGGGCCGAGACACCGAAATTGAGCGGAACGCCGCCCACCAGGAAACCCGGAGCCAGGCCCGCATGCTCGAGTATCCAGGCGAGCATCGACGTGGTGGTCGTCTTGCCGTGCGTGCCGGCCACGGCCAGCACGTGACGCGGACGCTTCGGGTCTTGCAGGATGTGTTCGGCCAGCCATTGCGGCCCGCTGGTGTAGCGCTGGCCGGCATCCATGATGGCTTCCATCAGCGGGAACTTGGCCGAGCCGTCGGCCAGCCGGGCACGCGAGACCACGTTGCCGACCACCCAGATGTCGGGGGCGAGCGCCAGCTGTTCGGTGCCGTATCCCTCGATCAGGTCGATGCCCAGGGCACGCAACTGGTCGCTCATGGGAGGGTAGACGCCGCTGTCGCAGCCGGTGACGCGGTGTCCGGCTTCACGGGCCAATGCCGCGACACCTCCCATGAAGGTGCCGCAAATGCCGAGGATATGGATATGCATCGCGGCATTTTATGCGGCTGATTTCAGCTTGCCCGCCGCTGGTTTTTCCCGCGCCGGGGAGGCCTGTTTGATGACACGCCCGTCCGGCCTGCCGATTTATCATCAAGGCCAGCTACGGTCGCCGTAGCACGCTGCCATGACCGCACTGGGCGCGGCAGGGCATCGCTTGGCTCGAGATATTGGGGATTACGCATGAACACCATTCGATACGCCTGGCAGGCACTGATCGCCGCCGCCATCCAGTGGATCGACGACCAGTGCCCCAGGCTGGCCGCCGCGCTGTCCTACTACACCGTCTTCAGTCTGGCGCCGTTGCTCATCATCGTGGTGGGCGTGGTCGGCCTGGTGTTCGGCTCGGGTACGGCCCACAACGAACTGGTCGGCGAGGTGACCGAACTGGCCGGGCCGCAACTGGGCGATCTGGTCACCAGCCTGCTGGCCGCTGCGTCCCGGCCGGCCGAAGGCATCGTGGCGACGGTGATCGCGCTGGTGACTCTGCTGATCGGTGCGACGGGGGTGCTGGTGGAGCTGCGGCGTTCGCTCGACGGCGTCTGGTGCATACCCGAGCCGACCCAGCCCGAGGCCAACTGGCTGGTCAAGGGATGGGTCCTGGTGCGGACCCGTCTGCTGACGTTTTCCATGCTGTTCGCCATCGGTTTTCTCATGATGGTCTCGCTCATGCTGTCGGCCTATCTGTCGGCTGCCGACCAGTGGGTGAGTGCCCACACCGGGGGCTGGGTCGCCATTGCGCAGGTGCTCAATCCGCTGCTGTCGTTTGTCGTCATCATGGCGTTCTTCGGCAGCCTCATGATGGGCTTGCCGTCGCGCCGGTTCTCCTGGCGGCATGTGCTGCCGGGCGCTTTTGTCAGTGCGCTGCTCTTTACACTGGGCAAGTCGCTGATCGGCTTCTACCTCGGACGCGCGGCGGCGGCCTCCGTCTACGGCGCAGCCAGCTCGGTGGTGGTGGTGATGCTGTGGGTTTATTTCTCGTCCATGATCTTCCTGTATGGTGCCGAGTTGACCTGGGTGCTCAAGAGCTGTCCCCAAGGCGCTGCGCCCGGATCCCCCGAGCACCGTGCCGCGATGCAGGCCGCGCGGCATCGGGCGATCGATGCGATGGAAGTGCAGCGCGAACGAGACATGCCGGCCCAGCCCCCTTATTCAGGATGATGGACAGTTGAATCGATATGCGTGATGACCTGATGGCGGAGATCTCCGCCACGGCGGCCCGTCTGGTGGTCGAGGAAGGCCTGGAGTACGGTCCGGCCAAGCGGCGTGCCCTCAAGCAACTCAAGCTGCCGGCGCGCACGGCCTTGCCGGACAACGACCAGCTCGAAGCCGAGGTGCGGGAGTACCTGGCGGTGTTCTGCGGCGAAACCCAGCCCGACGAACTGCGGGCCTTGCGCGGCCTGGCCCTCGAGTGGATGAATCGCCTGGCCGATTTCCGCCCCTACCTCAGCGGTGCGGTCTGGACGGGCACGGCCACCCGGCTCTCCGACATCTATCTGCAGTTGTTCTGCGACGACCCGAAATCGGCCGAGATCGAACTGATCAACCGGGATGTGCGCTACGACGTGGCCAGCATCCCGGGTTTTCAGGGACAGACGGTCGATGTGCTGAGCATCGGCGTCCGTGGCGAGGCATCGGGTGTGCTGGCGGGCGAAACCGTGATGGTGCATCTGGTGATTTACGATCTCGACGATCTGCGGGGCGCCCTCAAGGCCGATCCGCAGGGCCGTGTGCCGCGTGGCGATGCGCGTGCGGTCGCCCGGCTGCTCGAAGCACGCGCGGCCGACTGAGCGGTACCGCACGTGCCGCGGCCCGTTTTCTCGCAAGAGAGCCGGCACGCAGCGCCTGCTCCCACTGGAATTCCTCTCATGACTTTGCCTTCTTCGACGGACCCGACCCGCGTTCCGAAGCCGAATCGCCGGCGCCTGCTGGCAGGGGGCGGCGCGGCGGCTCTGGGGTTGTCGCTCGCCGGAGCGTGGCTGTGGTCGCGCCGAACACCCGATCCGCTGGACGAGTTGTGGACGCTCGCCCTGCCGCAGCCCGATGGCGGCACCCTGCGCCTGGCCGATTGGCAGGGACACGCTCTGCTGGTCAATTTCTGGGCCACGTGGTGCGCGCCGTGCCTCGAGGAAATGCCCCTGCTCGATTCGGTGGATGCGCAGTCCGCCGGCCGGTTGAAGGTGCTGGGCCTCGCCGCCGACCCGATGGCGCCGGTGCAGCGCTTCCTGCAGCGTCTGCCGGTGCGCTTCCCTGTCGGGGTGGCCGGGCCGGCCGGTCTGGGCTTGAGCCGCAGGCTGGGCAACGACAAGGGCGGCTTGCCTTACTCGCTGCTGATCGGTGCCGATGGCCGGCTGCTGGAGCGCAAGACCGGCCAGCTCAGTGCGTCCGAGCTGGCGGACTGGACACGCCGGGCGGCGAGCTGATTTTTTTCGGATTTTGCCATTTGCTCCGACTCTGGTAGAGTTCGCCACCCCGTCTCTCTTGAACGGTGCCGATCGAGCGTCCAGGCGCGGCTTGCCAGGGGGCATGAGGCTGGAATGTCTTGATCGATGATGCTCGACGATTGATGGAAATGGCGTCAAATACCCCAATTTGAATGGTTTTGGGGTGATTTGATGTAAACTCCTTCATTAATGGCCGCCGGGAGTGCGGCGTCTGGAGCATCTTTTATGGATCTACGTAAACTCAAGACCCTGATCGACCTCGTGTCCGAGTCCAACGTTTCTGAACTCGAAATCACCGAGGCCGAAGGCAAGGTCCGCATCGTCAAGGCCGGCGCCCAAGTCGTCGCCGCCCCGCTGGTTGCCGCTCCGGTGGCAGCCCCTGTCGCCGCTGCCGCGGTTCCCGCCGCAGCCAGTGCCGTCGCAGCGGCTCCTGCCGTCGAGACCGGTCACAGCGTCAAGTCGCCCATGGTGGGCACCTTCTACCGTTCTTCGAGCCCGGGTGCGAAGCCTTTCGTCGAAATCGGCGACAGCATCAAGGAAGGCGATACCATCTGCATCATCGAGGCCATGAAGATCCTCAATGAGATCGAGGCCGACAAGACCGGCACCGTCACGAAGATCCTGGTCGAAAACGGTCAAGCCGTCGAGTACGGCCAACCGCTGTTCATCATTGAATAAGTGAGTTCCACGTCCCTGCGGCATCCCCCGACCGATGGGGAATGCCGGCGCGCCGGGCGTGGGCTCGATGCGGTCCTTAGACAGCTCAACGCTGAACCTCATCTATGTTCAAAAAAATCCTGATTGCCAACCGTGGCGAGATCGCATTGCGTATCCAGCGTGCCTGCCGCGAACTGGGTGTCAAGGCGGTCATGGTCTATTCCGAAGCCGATCGCGACGCCAAGTACGTCAAGCTCGCTGACGAGGCCGTCTGCATCGGCCCTGCGCCTTCGCCGCAGAGCTACCTCAGCATGCCCGCCATCATCTCGGCCGCCGAGGTGACCGACGCGGAAGCGATCCACCCGGGCTACGGTTTCCTGTCCGAGAACGCCAATTTCGCCGAACGCGTCGAAAAGAGCGGTTTCACCTTCATCGGCCCCACCCCCGAGTCCATCCGCATCATGGGTGACAAGGTGTCGGCCAAGCAGGCGATGATCAAGGCCGGTGTGCCTTGCGTGCCCGGCTCCGAAGGCGCGTTGCCCGACAACCCGGCCGAGATCCGCCGCATCGCCAAGGCGGTCGGTTATCCCGTGATCATCAAGGCCGCCGGCGGCGGCGGTGGCCGCGGCATGCGTGTCGTGCACACCGAAGCCGCCCTGGTCAATGCCGTGCAGATGACCAAGGCCGAAGCGCAGGCCGCGTTCGGCAACCCGGAGGTCTACATGGAGAAATTCCTGCAGAACCCCCGGCACATCGAGATCCAGGTGCTGGCCGATACGCACCGCAACGCCGTCTACCTGGGCGAGCGCGACTGCTCCATGCAGCGCCGCCACCAGAAGGTGATCGAGGAAGCGCCGGCTCCCGGCATTCCGCGCAAGCTCATCGAGAAGATCGGCGACCGCTGCGCCTCGGCCTGCAAACGCATCGGCTACCGTGGAGCCGGCACGTTCGAGTTCCTGTACGAAGACGGCGAGTTCTATTTCATCGAAATGAACACGCGGGTCCAGGTCGAGCATCCGGTGACCGAGATGATCACCGGCGTGGACATCGTGAAGAACCAGATCCTCATCGCCGCAGGCGAGAAGCTGGCTTTCACGCAGCGCCAGGTGCAGATTCGCGGCCATGCCATCGAGTGCCGCATCAACGCCGAGCATCCCTACAAGTTCACGCCTTCGCCGGGACGCATCACCACCTGGCATGCACCGGGCGGTCCCGGCGTGCGCGTCGACTCGCATGCCTACACCAACTACTATGTGCCGCCGAACTACGACTCGATGATCGGCAAGCTCATCGTTCACGGCGACACCCGCGAAGAGGCTCTGGCGCGCATGCGAACGGCCTTGGGCGAAACGGTGGTCGAGGGTATCCTCACCAATGTTCCGCTGCACCGCGAGCTGATGGTCGATGCCAGCTTCTGCGCCGGCGGCACCAACATCCATTACCTGGAACAGTGGATGGAACAGCGCAACCGCTGATCCCCTTTCCACGCTTTTGCAACCAGGCCGTCAGGCCCTTGCCCGATGCTGTCGCCGGTTCTGCCGGCACGGCGCCGGGCTTTGTGGTTTCTGGCGGCCGGCCCGATGCGGGCCTTGGAGTGACCGACGATGTTTGAACTGCGCCTGATGTGTCCCGAAGACCGGGTCGAGCTGGTGAGCGATGCGCTGGATGCGCTGGACGCGTTGAGCGTGTCCGTCGAGGATGCGGATGCGCAGACCGATGCCGAGCAAGCCCTGTTCGGCGAGCCCGGCATGCCGCCGCCCAAGGACGGCTGGCAGCGATCGCGCGTGCTGGCGCTGTTTGCGCAGCGTGCCGAGGCCGTCGAGGCCACGCAACTGCTGATGGTGCAGGACTTCTTTGGTGGCTGCGAGGTGCTGGGCGTGAACGAAGTGCCGGCCGAGGACTGGGTTCGCCTGACGCAGTCGCAGTTCGCGCCCGTGCCCATCACCGACGATTTCTGGATCGTGCCGACCTGGCACGAGCCGCCCGAACAGGCCCGCCAGGTGATCCGGCTCGATCCGGGCCTCGCCTTCGGCACCGGCACCCATCCGACCACCCGCATGTGTCTGGGCTGGATCGCCGCGCGCGACCTGACCGGCCAGCGTGTGCTGGACTACGGCTGTGGCTCCGGCATTCTGGCCATCGGTGCCGGCAAGTACGGCGCTGCGCAGATCGATGCCGTCGACATCGACCCCGCGGCCGTGGATGCGACGGTGGCCAATGCGCAGGCCAACCGCGTGGAGCTGCAGGCCGGTCTGCCCGAAGCCGCGCAGGGTCTGTACCAGACCGTGCTGGCCAACATTCTGGCGACGCCGCTCAAGTTGCTGGCACCCTTGCTCTGCAGCCATGTGGCTCCCGGCGGAAGCCTGGTGCTGGCCGGCATCCTGGAACGCCAGGCCGACGAGCTGAAGGAAGCCTACGCGCCCTACCTGGCGCTCGAGGTGAGCAATACGCAAGAGGGCTGGATACTCATGACCGGTCGCAAGCCGTGAGCAGCCCCGTGCCCTGGCACATGCTGAAGGCGATGTGGCCATGACCGCGGTGCTGAGCGCAAGCTGCCCCGCCTGTGGCACGCTGTTCAAGCTGGTCGCCGACCAGCTCAAGGTGGCCGACGGCTGGGTGCGTTGCGGCCATTGCCAGCATGCCTTCGTGGCGCAGGCCCATGCACTCGATCGGCCACGGCCGCCTGCGCCGCAACCCGGCATTGCCGCCGTGCCGCATCCCGCACCGCCTTCGGTGTGGCCCGAGGCCGACGCCATCGATCTCGACTTCGATCTCGACGAAGACGCGCATCGCAGTGGCGCACAGCCGGGCCATCCGCCGCCGGCCATGCCCGACTGGCTGGCCGCGCTCAGTCTGGACCTGGTCGACCCCGCTTCGTCACCGGCTCCGGCACCGGCTGCGTCTGCCCGGTTCGCTTCAGGCAACGGACACGACAGCGGTTTGCCGACGTCGCGGCCCGCCGCCTCGCACGGCGGGGCGGACGATCCGGCGGTCTACGGTGGCGACATCGAAATCCCCGATTTCCTGGCCCTTCCGAGCGCGCAGCAGGGCGTGCCCGAGGTCTTGTTGGGTCACCCCCCGCCCAGGCCGGGCGATGCGCGCGCTGCTGCGACTCCCGTCGCGGTGCCGGCTCGCGTGCCGTCCACGGCGGCGGTGTCTGCCACGCCAGCCTCGGCCGGCCGCGGACCTGCATTGCCGATTTCCATGGAAGACGATGAGCATGCCGCCCAGCCGGTGCTCAAGTCGCAGGCCCGGGCGGTCGTGTCCCAGGCCACGCCTCTGCATGCCGAGGCACCGGCCGCTGCGCGGGGGCACGCCGCCGATACACCGGCCGCGGCAGCCGATGCGGCCCTTGCCGCGCCCCATGCCGGCGCGGCTGGCGAGGCCGCACCTGCCGGGCTCCGGCCCACGAAACGCCTGCGCCGGGTGGTGCTGGCCGTCCTGGCGGCGGTGCTGGCCGCGCTGCTGGCGATGCAGGTCGCGGCCCGGTTCTTTCCCGATTGGCTGGCACGCCAGCCGCAGGGCCTGCAAGGGGCGGTGGCCGGGGTCTGCCAGACGCTGGGCGGCTGCAACGTGCCCTCGACCCGCCTGCCCGACAGCGTGTCGATCAGCGCCGGCCGGCTCGACCGCAGCGGCGACGGCACCTATCTGCTGAGTTTCGAGCTGCACAATCGCGCACCCTATCAGCAGGATCTGCCGCATGTCGAGCTGTCTTTGCTGGATGCCGCCGGCGAGGCCGTGGTCCGGCGTCGGCTGGCACCCTCGGATCTGCCGGGGGCCCCCGCGCGTCTGCAGGCCGGCAGCAACTGGAAGGCCGAGTTGTCCTTGGCGCTCGATCCATCGGCCGTGCCCGATGCGGGCACGGGTGTCGTCGGCTACCGGCTGCGTCTGTTCCAGCCGGGCAACTGATACCGAGGCCATGAGCTTCCGCCCAGGGGCGATTCGAGAGCATGCGCCGCCGCCTGGGTCCCGTTGAGTAAGTGGGCTGCAGGGCCCTTGATTTGAGTCAGAAAGGTAAGTTATGGCAGCAGTCATCTGCGGATCGTTGGCGTTCGACACCATCATGAATTTCGAGGGGCAGTTTGCCGACCAGATCCTGGCCGATCAACTGCACAACCTCAACGTGTCTTTCCTGGTGCCCAGCCTGCGGCGCGAGTTCGGTGGCTGTGCCGCCAACATCGCTTATGGCCTGAAGCTGCTGGGCGGCGATCCCTTGCCCATGGCGACCGTGGGCATCGACGGAGCCGACTACGTGCAGCGCCTCAGGGACCTCGGCATCGGCACCGACTACGTGCGCGAGGTCGAGGGCAGCTATACCGCGCAGGCGCTGATCATGAACGACCGGCAGAACAACCAGATCACGGCTTTCCACCCCGGTGCCATGAGCTTTGCGCACCTCACGGTCGTGACGGCGCGCGAGGACGTGGCGCTGGGCATCGTCTCGCCCGACGGCCGCGACGCCATGCAGCAGCACGCCCAGCAGTTCAAGGATTGCGGCATTCCCTTTGTCTTCGATCCGGGCCAGGGCCTGCCGATGTTCAACGGACAGGAACTCCGCCGCTTCGTCGAACTGGCCGACTGGATCACCGTCAACGACTACGAAGGCAAGATGCTGTGCGAACGCACCGGCCTGGATTTCGCGGCGCTGTCGAAGGAGGTCCGGGGTCTGGTGGTCACGCTCGGCGGCGAGGGTTGCGAGGTCTGGATCGATGGCGCTTGCACGCGGGTCGAAGCGGTGCAGGCCGAAGCCATCGTCGACCCGACGGGATGCGGCGATGCCTTCCGCAGTGCGCTGCTTTACGGCCTGGAGCGCGAGTGGGATCTGGTGCGTGCCGCGCGCCTCGGCAACCGTGTCGGCTCGATCAAGATCGCGACGGCCGGACCCCAGAACTACACGCTGGATCTGCAGACGCTGATGAGCGGTCTGTGAGCGAAAAGCGGATCGGATCCGCAAGATAAAAAAAGCCGGAGGCCCATGGGGCACTCCGGCTTTTTTGCATGATCGACGCAGGGACGATCAGGGCTTGGGCGAGGTCGGGAAAGGCCACGCAGCCTGGGGGTTGAGCGTGGTTTCTGCCGACGGTGCCGCGGCTGCCGCAGTCTTCTTGCTGGCGCGCGGAGCCTTGGTCGCTGCAGCCTTTTTGGCCGGAGCCTTCTTGGCTGCTGCGGGCGCCTTGGCCGGGGCTGCTGCCTTCTTGGCGGCTGCCGGAGCCTTCACTGCAGCGGCCTTCTTGGCCGGCGCAGCGGCAGCCTTTTTGGCCGGAGCCTTCTTGGCTGCTGCGGGGGCCTTGGCCGGAGCGGCTGCCTTCTTGGCGGCTGCCGGGGCCTTCACTGCAGCGGCTTTCTTGGCCGGCGCAGCGGCTGCCTTCTTGGCCGGAGCGGCCTTCACCGCAGCCGTCTTCGCGGGTGCTGCCTTCTTGGCCGGTGCCGCCTTCTTGGCTGCAGGCGCTTTCACGGCTGCTGCCTTCTTGGCGGGTGCGGCCTTCTTGGCGGCAGCCGGGGCCTTGGCGGGAGCAGCGGCCTTCTTGGCGGGAGCTGCTGCAGCCTTCTTGGCCGGTGCCGCCTTCACGGCGGTTGCCTTCTTGGCCGGAGCTGCCTTCACGGCAGTGACCTTCTTGGCGGGTGCTGCTGCCTTGGGGGCTGCAGCGGCTTTTTTGGCGGGAGCCGCCTTTTTCGCGGGTGCGGTCTTGCTTGCCGCAGCTTTCTTCGCAGTTGCCATTTTTTTCTCCTTGATCAAGTTGCAAAGAGCGTTTCGACCGGGCGAAATGCCGGGTCCAAACGATTCATCTCACTGCGCGACGGCCGCCAGAGGCATGCGTGCAGCCATGCGCAAGGAGATGAACGGGGGAGCAGACGACCGCCGTGCGCACCGTCGTGCGGCGTGCGATGGTCTGGTGTGGAATCGCGGCCTGCGCCGCATCCAGAAGAAGGGGACTGCGCGCGGGACCTGCGGGCATGCACATGCGTGACCTGTTGGACGGGAGGTGTCGTCGAGCGCTGTGCGGCCAGGGGTGAAGTCATCAATCGGTGTGCGGCTGTTGTCGAGCACGGCACCCGCCCGAAGCCGTGCGGGCGACGCACGTCAGGTCTGCAGCGCTGGCACAGGCCAGGCTTGGGGTCGCGGTTTGCAAGGCCATGCGTTTCATGCGAGTCGGCGCGTGTGAGTCCTTTGCTCAGATTATGAGAGTGACTCGCCGAAAAGCAAAGCATCGTGGATCGGTGTATGCCCTGTGCCCGTGTTTTGTTGCTCAATCGCATCGACAAAAGGCCTCGAAAAATCCGTCTGCGCGACACCGCATTCAAGGCTGAACCCGCGTCTCGATCCGCAGTCCCGAGTCCGCCAGATCGTGTGCGAGCCGAGACCATGAAAAGCCGGCGCCGGGATCGTGCTTGCGGCCGGGTGCGACATGCTCGTGCCCCGTGATGTGACGCACCGGGTAGCGTGCCTGCAAGGCCCTGCAGAGCCAGGCCAGCGTGCGGTATTGCGGCGGCTCGAAGGTCTCTCCCTCCAGCCCTTCGAGCTCGATGCCGACGGCGTAGTCGTTGCAGTTGTCGCGGCCTTGAAAACGCGACTTGCCCGCATGCCAGGCGCGCTCGTCGGCGCTCACGAACTGCCACAGCGCGCCATTGCGGCGGATGAAGAAATGGGCCGACACCTCGAGTCCGCGCAGTCTTTCGAAGTAGGGGTGTGCATCGGGGTCGAGCGTGTTGGTGAACAGCTGCCGGACGGCATCGGTACCGAACCGGCCCGGCGGCAGGCTGATGGAGTGCACGAGCGCCAGATCGATGGCGGTGCCCGGCGGCCGTGGCCCGCAGTTGGGCGAGGGTTCGTGCAGGGCCGGCCACAGCCAGCCTTGGCGCCAGATCGCGCGGGGTTCAGTCTTGGCCAGGGGCATGGGGCAGTGGTTTGAGACGCAGATCTTCGAGCTCGTCGCCGGGTGCTTCGGCGCCTTGAGCCTGCAGTGCGGCAATGGCCTGCACGGTGAGGTTGTCCGCGTCCTGGCCGGGCACATGGATGTTCAGGCGCGCGATGCGGTAGCGGATCTGACGCAGGCTCAGTCCGAGGCTGGCCGCCGTGGCGGTGCGGTTGAAGCCATGGCGCTCCAGCGCCCGGCCGATGATGTCGGCCTCATAGGCATCGAGATGGGCCTGGAGATCCTTCGGCAACTCGCCGTCCGCGAGCGGCTGGCCGGAGGCTGGGTCGAACGGACGTGCGCCTGGGCCTGCATCGGCCGGGTCTGCACCGGCCGCGTGCGAGTGGGCCCCGGCGAATGACGGTGTGCCGACGGGCGGGCCCGACGCGGCCGCCGAGGGGGAGGCGACCGCTGCGGCCGGACCGTCGTGCACGGACTGCAGGTCGTCCTCGAGCGATGCGGCGAGGGCCTGGCCGTCGCCGAGCGCCATGGCCCGGTGGAGCAGGTTCTCGAGTTCACGGACATTGCCGCGCAGGGGGTGCTGCTGCAACTGGGTCAGCAGGCTGTCGTGAAGGGCCGGCGGCGCCACGCCGCTGTCGGCCGCGATACGGTCCAGCAAGGCCCTGGCCAGCATGGGGATGTCCTCGCGCCGGTCGCGCAAGGGCGGCAGCGTGATGTCGATCACATTGAGCCGGTAATACAGGTCGCGGCGGAAGAGGCCTTCGGCCACGGCCAGGGCCATGTCCTTGTGCGTGGCGCTGACGATGCGGACATCCACGGCCGTTTCCTGCGGCGAACCCAGCACCCGCACCTGGCGTTCCTGTATGGCCCGCAGCAGCTTGGCCTGCATCGACAGCGGCAGGTCGCCGATCTCGTCGAGAAAGAGGGTGCCGCCGTGCGCGGCCTGAAAGAATCCGGGGCGATCGTGCGTGGCACCGGTGTAGGCCCCTTTGCGGGAGCCGAAGAACTCGGCCTCGAGCAGCGACTCGGGAATGGCGCCGCAGTTGACGGCCACGAAAGGCCCTTCGGCGCGGTGGCTGCAGGCATGGACGGCGCGTGCCGCGAGTTCCTTGCCGGTGCCGGATTCGCCTTGGATGAGCACCGGCGCCATGCTGCGCGAGACGCGTGCGATCCGGGTGCGCACGGTGCGCATGGGGGGGGACTGCCCCACCAGGCGGGCCAGCTCGGCCGGTGCACGGGCGTCGTCGTCCAGTGCCGCGTCGGGGGTCTGGCGGAGCGAGGAGGCGGCCGATGCGCCCGCGGCCTGGCCGGGTTGCTGCTGGATGGCCGAGGCCACGCAGAGCCTCAGGCGGCGCAGGTCGATGGGCTTGGTGAGGTAGTCGAAGGCACCGGCCTTGAGGGCGCTGACCGCGCTGTCCGCAGAGCCGTGAGCGGTGATGACCAGGCAGCGCTCGCGACGGCCCGGCGCCAGGGCCTCGTGGAGCAGGGTCAGCCCGTTGCCGTCGGGCAGGCGCATGTCCGTGATGAGCACATCGTAGGCCTGGGCCGCCAGCAACTGGCGGCCGCTGGCCACGGTGTCCGTGCAATCGACCTGGTAACCCTCGCGCAGCAGCGTCAGCTCGTAGAGCGTGCGGAGGTCGGGCTCGTCGTCGACGACCAGGATGCGTGCTGCTGCGGACGAAGTCATGCGCAGGATTATGTCGTGAATGACATCGCCGTCCTGTCCGATTCCGACGGCAAGTGCGTGGGCAGTTGAAGGACAAAGGCATTGCCCGGCGTGTCATGCCGCGCCATGCGCTGGTAGGCGATTTGCCCGCCGTAGCGTTCGCACAGTTCGCGGCAGAGGAAGAGGCCGAGTCCGCTCGATCGGCTGTCCGACGAGAAGAAGGGATCGAACAGGTGCTCCTGCAGGGACGCATCGATGGCCGGACCCGCGCTCCACACGGCGATTTCGATTTCGCCGCCCGCATTGCGCTGGGCCCAGGCCTGGATGGCGACGGGGGCCGCCGTGCCATGGCGCTGGGCGTTGTCCAGCAGGTTGACCAGCAGCCGGCGCAGATGCTCGGGGTCGATGTCCAGGCAGGCCGACTCCGGCAAGTCGAGCGTCAGGTCGACGGCCCGCGCATGGAGGCTCCGCCATTCTTCGACGATGCCCGCCACGCTGCCGGCGGCCTGTGTGAGCAGGGGCTGCCGAGCCGCCGAAGCCGGTTCGACGTGGGCGACGTCGAGGATGTCGTCGACCATGCGGTTGAGGCGCTGCGTGTTCTTGGCGACCAATCCGGCCAGTTGGCGCTGCGTCGGCTCGCTCAACTGTTCGAGCAGCAGCTCGTTGGCCTGCAGGATGGCGGCGAGCGGGTTGCGGATCTCGTGGGCCACGGCGGCCGACATGCGGCCCATCGCCGCCATCTTTGCGGTGCGGATGCGGGCCTCGAGGGCGTGCTGGTCCTGCATGAACATCACGCACAGGCGCTCGTGGCCGTCCGGCGTCTCGGGTGTGAGCTGGGTACGGACTTGCAACCGGCGCTGCGTTTCTCCGGCTTCGATGCGCACGGGCCGGGTGTGGCCGTGGGCGTTTTCCAGCGTTCGGCGTGCCAGCTCGGCCAGGGGCCGCCACGATTGCGGCAGTCCCAGGGCAAACGGCGCGGCGAGCTCCTCGGCATGCCGCTCGTGGGCCAGCATGCGCCGTGCAGCCGGATTGAGCGCGCGCACCGTGCCTTCGGCGTCGACGATCATCACCCCGTCGTCGAGTTCGTCGATTACCAATGCATTGACCTGAGCGAGCTGCCACACGGCATGCTGGCTGGATCGCGTGCGCTGCTGTTCGAGCAGCATCCGGTCGGCCAGGTAATGGGCCAGCATGGCGATGAAAAAGAAGCCCGCGCACGACAGCAGGTTCTGGAACACCAGGCTGGCTGGTACAGGCTGTGCGGCATCGAGCGTCAGGGCGGTGTGGCCGAGCACGATGAACGAGACGATCGAGGCCATGCCCAGCGCCCCGGCCCGCGAACCCAGCACGGCTGCCGTGAGCACGGGCAAGGCAAACAGCGGGGTGTAGCTGATGGCCTCGGAGGGCAGCCACAGCAAGCCCGTGTAGGCCGCGAGGTCGACTACGATCGCCTGGCGCCAGGCCTTGCGGGGCGGCAGGGCATCGCGCCGGAGCGCCGGCCGAAGGCGCTCGTGCACGGTGAGCGCGGCATAGGCGAGACACCACAGGGGAACCAGCGGCGAGGGCGGCTTGCCGGCGAGGTGCAGTCCGGCCTGCAGCAACAGCAGCATGAGGCCCACCAGGATGCGGGTGTTGACGAAATCCCGCCACAGCCGTTCGAAGGCGGCCTGGGCGTGCGCGCCTTGCCAGCGATCGGCGGACGCCGTCGGGCGTGCGGGCCGGCCTTCAGCCCGCATGGCTGGAGGGGGCCGTGCGGCGCTCGGTCTGCTCCAGGTGGGACTTGCTGCAGTAATGGCGGCCCTGGCTGCCGGCCAGTGCTTCGCTGGCCGGCAGGTGCAGGCCGCAGGCTGCGCAGGCGACGATGGGCTGCGGGGCCGCGATCTTGCGCGAAGCGGCGCGGCGCTTGCGTTGGGCCGAACGGACCGCGTCTGAGTCGGCGCGGGCCTGGCGCGAGCGCCACAGCCAGGCCGCGAAAAGGGCCACCAGCAGCAGGACGAGGAGTTTCATGGCGTGAGGAGAGGACGGAAAGACGGCCGGATCAGAAGGGCAGCGTGCGGCCGAGCACGACTTCGAGCACAAAACGCGAACCGACGTAAGCCATCAGCAGCAGCAGGGCGCCCAGGTACAGCACGCGCACGGCGACCCGTCCGCGCCAGCCGAACCGCTTGCGTCCGATGAGCAGTGCGGCAAAGGTGAGCCAGGCCAGCACGGAAAAAACGGTTTTGTGTTCCCATTTCCAGTAGTTCCAGGTGCTGCCCAGGCTTTCGCCGAACAGCCAGCCGGCCAGCAGGGTTGCGGTGAGCATGACAAAACCCGCCTGCACGAAGCGGAAGGTCAGGCGCTCGAGCGTGAGCAAGGGGACGCCGTCGGGCGGCTGGGCGGCCTTGCGCATCTGGCGCTCGGCGCGCCGCAGCAGCCAGGCGTGCACCACGGCCGCGGCAAACAGACCGTAAGAAGCAATGCCCAGCGCCCAGTGCAGGGGCAGCCAGGGCGACTCGTCCATGCGGGTCGGCGAGCCCGGGGCCAGCAGCGTCAGCAGCACCGCCAGGCCGCCCAGCACCGCCAGTGCCCAGCGGGCGCGCATCTGCGGGTAGAAACGGCTTTCGACGCCGTAGACGGTGAGCACCAGCCAGGCCGTCATCGACAAGGCCGGCGCGAAGCCGAAGCGGTGTGCCATGATGCCCGAGATCAGCGACAGCGCATGCAGCACCCAGGCCGCGAACAACATGCCACGGATGGCCGCCGAGCCCAATCGGCCCGCCGCCAGGGCCGGGGCGATGTAGGCGGTGGCCGTGGCCAGGCCCAGCCACAGGCTGGCGGTGGAGACAGGCTCTAAAATCATGCCCACAGTTTAGGGCCAGTTGTCGTTGCCGTTTGTAAACGCCCGCGCTCCCGCGAGTCCCTATTCGTCCGTCCAACCGTTCTTGGTAAGCACATACACATGGCATCAGCCCTTTCGGAAAAACTCTCGCGCCTCGTCAAGCAGGTGCGCGGCCAGGCTCGCATCACGGAATCCAACGTGCAGGACATGCTGCGCGAGGTGCGCATGGCACTGCTCGAGGCCGACGTCGCGCTGCCGGTGGTGCGTGACTTCATCGCCCGCGTCAAGGAAAAGGCCCTGGGCCAGGACGTGCTCGGTTCGCTGTCGCCCGGCCAGGCGCTGGTCGGCATCGTCAGCAAGGAACTCGCCGCGACCATGGGCGACGGCGTGGCCGACATCAACCTCGCCGCGCAGCCCCCGGCCGTCATCCTGATGGCCGGCCTGCAGGGCGCCGGCAAGACCACGACCACCGGCAAGCTGGCCAAGCACCTGATCGGCAAACGCAAGAAGAAGGTGCTGACGGTGTCGGGCGACGTCTACCGTCCGGCGGCCATCGAGCAGTTGAAGACCGTGACGGCGCAGGCCGGCGCCGAGTGGTTCCCGAGCACCCCCGACCAGAAACCGGTCGACATCGCTCACGCCGCGCTCGACTACGCCCGCAAGCATCACTTCGACGTGCTGCTGGTCGATACCGCCGGCCGCCTGGCCATCGACGAGGCCCTGATGAAGGAAATCCAGGACCTGCACGCCACCCTCAAGCCGATCGAGACGCTGTTCGTGGTCGATGCGATGCAGGGTCAGGATGCCATCAACACGGCCCGGGCTTTCAAGGAAGCCCTGCCGCTGACCGGCATCGTGCTGACCAAGCTCGACGGCGATTCGCGCGGCGGTGCGGCGCTGTCGGTGCGGCAGGTGACGGGTGCGCCCATCAAGTTTGCCGGTGTGTCCGAAAAGCTGGACGGCCTGGAGGTCTTCGATGCCGAGCGTCATGCCGGCCGCATCCTGGGCATGGGCGACATCGTGGCCCTGGTCGAACAGGTCGCGCAGGGCGTGGACATGGCGGCGGCGCAGAAGCTCGCGGCCAAGGTCAAGAGCGGCGACGGCTTCGACCTCAACGACTTCCTCATGCAGATCCAGCAGATGAAGAGCATGGGCGGACTCTCCAGCCTGATGGACAAGCTGCCGTCCCAGATGGCCGGCAAGGCCTCGGAGGCCGATCTCACCCGCGCCGAAAAAGACATCAAGCGCAAGGAAGGCATCATCCAGAGCATGACGCCGCAAGAACGGCGCCGGCCCGAACTCATCAAGGCCAGCCGCAAGCGCCGCATTGCCGCCGGTTCGGGCGTGCAGGTGCAGGACGTCAACCGCATGCTCAAGGAGTTCGAGCAGATGCAGAGCATGATGAAAAAGATGAAGGGCGGCGGCCTCATGAAGATGATGAAGCGCATGGGCGGCATGAAGGGCATGGGCGGTATGCCCGGCATGCCCAAGTTCTGAGCCTCGCCGTCCACGCCGGGCCGGGCGCCGCAGGGCCCCCGGCCTGTCTCGAAGGCTCATAGCGCCCCGGTGCGGTCCTGTGCGATCCGGCTGGTCTCCGCCGGGCGCCCCGGCAGGTCGAGCCGTGTGGTCGATGCCGGTGTCTGCGCCAGCAACCGGCCCCGGCGATAGACCCGCAGGCGGGTGGCGCGCAGACGCAGTGCCTCGGCCGCGCTGCGGGCCTGCAGCAGCACAAAACTCGCCTCCTTGCCCGGCGCGATGCCGAACCGGTCCAGCCCCATGATGTGTGCCGGATGGCTGGTCACGGCCTCGAAGCATTGGCGCATGCCCTCCTGGCTGGTCATCTGCGCCACGTGCAGGCCCATGTGGGCGACGTCCAGCATGTCGCCGCTGCCCAGGCTGTACCACGGGTCCATCACGCAGTCCTGGCCGAAGGCGACGGTGAGTCCGGCGGCCATGAGTTCGGGCACCCGCGTCATGCCGCGGCGCTTGGGGTAGGTGTCGTGGCGGCCCTGCAGCGTGATGTTGATGAGCGGATTGGCAATGACGTTGAGCCGGCTCTCGGCCATCAGGGCGATCAGCTTGGAGACATAGTAGTTGTCCATGCTGTGCATCGAGGTCAGGTGCGAGCCCGTGACCCGTCCGTGCAGGCCCAGTCGCTGGGTCTCGAAGGCCAGGGTCTCGACGTGACGCGACAGCGGGTCGTCGGATTCGTCGCAGTGCATGTCGACCGGCAAGCCCCGCTGCGCGGCCAGCTCGCACAGCAGGCGGACGCTTTCGGCCCCCTGCGCCTGGCTGCGCTCGAAATGGGGAATGCCGCCCACCACGTCCACCCCCAGGTCCAGCGCGCGCGTGAGGCTGTCCAGGCCGCCCGGCGTGCGCAAGACGCCATCCTGGGGGAAGGCGACGATCTGCAGATCGAGGTAGGGGGCCATCAGCCGGCGTGCCTCGAGCAGGGCCTCGACCGGCAGCAGGCTCGGATCGCTGGTGTCGACGTGGGTGCGGATGGCCAGCAGGCCCTGCGAGACCGCCCAGTCGCCGTAGGCCAGGGCGCGCTCGATCAGGGCTTCGGCGGTGAGCAGCGGCTTGAGCTCGCCCCACAGGGCGATGCCTTCGAGCAGCGTGCCGCTGGCGTTGACACGCGGCAGACCGTAGCTCAGCGTCGCATCGAGGTGGAAATGGGCATCGACGAAGGGCGCGCTCAGCAACTGGCCCTGGGCATCGACGGTTTCGTGGGCGGAGGCGTCCAGTCCGGGCGCGACTTCGGCGATCTTGCCGTCCTGGACGGCAATCGACATGTCGCGGCGGCCGTCGGCCAGGGTGGCGTGGGTGATGAGGAGATCAAGCATGGCGGGGTTCGGATTCTGTCTGGCACGGGAGGATACGGACGGAGGGACTGCCATCAGATCACATCTGCGGCAAGCAAGAAAGATACCGAAGAGCCCTTACCATCGCGCCATGACCGATCCCATTCCCGTCCCCCATGCCGGCGGTGCCGCCGCGGCCGATGTCCTGCTTCTTCACGCCAGCCGCTTCGGGCAGAGCATCGCGATCGCCGAGGCCCTGGCCGGCCGGCTGGCCGAGGCCGGCCTGCGCGGCGAACTGGCCCGCGTGCAGGACCGCCTGAATGCCGACCTCTCCGGCCACCGGGCCGTGATCATCGTGGCCTCGATCCGCTACGGCCATTTCGACCCGGCGGTGCAGGCCCTGGTGGCACGGCAGGCCGCCGTGTTGCGCGAGCGGCTGGGCGTTTTTGTCTCGGTCAATCTCACGGCCCGCAAGCCGGACAAACAAAGCCCCGAGACCAATGCCTACACCCGCAAGTTTCTGGCGGCCAGCCAGCAACTGGGATGGCAGCCCGCGCTGTGCGAAGTGGTGGCCGGTGCCTTGCGTTACCCGCGCTACAACTGGCTCGACAAACGCCTGATCCAGCTCATCATGCGCATGACCGGCGGCGAGACCGACACCCGCCGTGAAGTCGAATACACGGACTGGGAGCAGGTGCGCCGCCTGGCCGATACGGTCGCCGAGCGGCTGCGGTAAGCAGCCAAAGAAAAAGGGCCGGCATCTTTCGATGCCAGCCCTGTGAATGCCGCACGCCCCTGATGGATGGTCTTGCGTGCGTCAGGTTGCCGGGTTGCCGGGCGATCAGGCTGCCATGGGCAGGCTCTGCTGCTGCACGGTCGCCTTGGGCTGGGCCAGGCGGGCAGCGTGCTGCCAGGCGCGGCGCAGAACCACGGGGGAACGCGATTCCTCGGGGATGAGGAGGAAGTTGCGAGCCTGGACCGCGGCGCCGAGCTTGGTCCGGCTGGTCAGCACGGCCATCGGGATGGCCAGCAGCATGGGCAGGCCCACCGGCAGCAGCCACACCAGGGCGCCGGGGTTCACGGCCGCCACGGTCAGGCCCAGGATGGCGACCAGCAGGCTCATCGGAGCGAAGCGCTGAGCAGCCATCTTCCAGGGCACGGTTGTGGCTTCCCGGGGGGGCGACTTCCAGGCCAGCTTCAGGCCGGTGACGGCGGCGATCACGAAGATCGTGTGGCCGACCATGCGGATCGGAGCCAGCAGGATGGCCAGAGCGGCTTCGAGCATCGTGCTCTTGAGCAGCGAGAAGGTGCCGCCGAACTGGGCTTGTTCACCCTTCATGAGCACTGCGGCCACACCCAGAATACGGGGCAGGAACAGCATGCACACGGTCCAGGCCCACAGACCCAGCAGTTCGTTGGGAACGTTGCCCAGGATGCCGCCGGCCAGGGTGGTGACGCCGCTGCCGGCCAGCCACAGGGCCGTGCCCAGGGTCATGAACGCCAGCCACAGGGGGGCGGACACATACGACAGGGTGCCGGTCACGAACATGGCACGGTGCACGGGGTGGATGCCGGGCTCGGCCATCAGGCGCGAGTTCTGCATGTTGCCTTGGCACCAGCGGCGGTCACGCGTCAGTTCGGAAAGCAGATCGGCAGGTTGCTGCTCGTAGCTGCCGACCAGGTCGGAGACCAGCCACACGTGGTAGCCGGCACGGCGCATCAGCGCGGCTTCGACGAAGTCATGGGACATGATGCCGCCGGCCATGCCGCCTTCGCCCTTGATGGGGGCCAGGCCGCAATGCTTCATGAACGGCTCCATGCGGATGATGGCGTTGTGGCCCCAGTAGTGGGACTCGCCGAGCTGCCAGTACTGCATGCCCAGCGTGAACAGGCGACCGGTGACACGGCTGGCGAACTGCTGAGCGCGGGCGTGCAGGGTGACGTGACCGATGGCTTGGGTGCTGGTCTGGATGATGCCGGCCGAAGGATTGGCTTCCATCAGCTTGACCATGCTGCCCAGGCATTCGCCGCTCATCACGCTGTCGGCATCGAACACCACCATGTAGCGGTAGTCCTTGCCCCAGCGGCGGCAGAAGTCGGCCACGTTGCCGGCCTTGCGGTTGGTGCGGCGGGTGCGCAGGCGGTAGTACACCTCGACCTGGGGCTGATTGGGGTTCTCGGCCAGTGCGGCGCGCAGATCTTCCCAGGCCTTGCGTTCGGCACGGGCGGTGTCCTTGTCGTAGCTGTCGGACAGCACGAACACGTCGAAATGCTGCGAGTGACCGGCATTGGCAATGGATTCGCACGTGGCGCGCAGACCGGCGAACACGGTGGCCACATCTTCATTGCAGATGGGCATGATCACGGCCGTGCGGGTATCGGGCGAGGTCGGCATGGCGTGGTCGCGAACCGATTTGGCCGACAGCGCGTGCTTGTCGCCGCGCAGCATGACGTAGAAGCCCATCATGGCGGTCATGAAGCCGCTGACGACCCAGGCCGACAGCAGGGCGAACAGGCCCAACTGGCCGTATTGCAGCCAGGCGCTGCCATACTGGGGTTGCAGATCGGCGAACAGAGCCGTGGCGAAGGCCGTGCTCAGCAGCGTCAGCAGCATGAATACGTTGCGGCGCATGCCGGCGGCATGTTGCCAGGCTTGCTTGGGACGATCGGCGTCGGCGGCAGCGGGCGCACGGCGGGCCTGGCCGGGCAGCATGCTGCGCAGGCCGTTGCCCAGGCTGTTCCAGAAACCGACCCACGGACGCTCGGGCATCGAGCCCCGGTTGATGGGCGGTGCAGTCACCGAATTGGGATGGCGTTCTTCACGGACGCTGCTGCGGGTCACCACAGGCGCATCGGTACGCTGGCCGTCGCGTGCAGCCAGGTGCAGCGCGGGGGCGGGGGTGGAGGTGTCGGGGGTGTGCGTCATTGCGGGCTCACCTTGTTGAATGTTGGAAGGAACGGCTTGCACGAGTGCATCGCCGTGCACCCGCGTCGCCTCAGCAGCCGAGGTTCCGGTGGGGGTCAGGACGGGGGTGGAAAAGGTCTTCATGCCTACCTCTAGGGCAAACCCCGTGCCAGGTTGATAAAGTTGTTCTGTATCAATGGCTTACGTTGATTTTTATTAATATGTAAGCAGTTGATTCAGAAAAACCAAGGGGAAACCCCCTTTTTTGTCGCCGAATCCCGACAAGGTGCCGGGAGGGATCTGTCTAATCGTTTTAAATCAATGACTTAGGATTGTCGTGACTTGGCGACGAGCCTTGGGCTCAATCCGGGTTTTTGCGACAGACCCGGTGAAAACGACGATCTCAGGCGATTTCAAAAAAATGAAGAAATTCGGGCTTCAGTAAACTACTGAAAAAGAATTCTGCTATCGATTTTTATAGCACTCGCGGTATCCGAGGCCGATCGGCCTTGTCGCTGAAACCGCTGGGCCTCGTGCAGGGGTTGTCGCCGTGTCAGGCGATGGACTACGGCGTAGGAAAAAGGCGCCGGCGGTTCGATCGCCGGAACGCCGGCAGATGCTCAGGCCGGCTTGCCGGTTTCGGCCTTGAAGTTGCCCGGCGTGAGCTCGTGTTTCTGCAGAAGCCGGTAGAACTCGGTGCGGTTGCGGTCGGCCAGACGGGCGGCGTCGGCGACGTTGCCGTCGGTGATCTTCAGCAGGTTGACGAGGTAACGGCGCTCGAACTGCTGCTTGGCATCCGCGTAGGTCTGGATTTCGACACCCGGGACTCGCAGGGCACGCTGCACCAGGGCCAGTGGGACCAGCGGCGTGGTCGAGAGGGCACAGACCTGCTCCACCACGTTGAAGAGCTGGCGCACATTGCCCGGCCAGGCGCTCATGGTGAGGGCCTTGAGGGCTTCGGGGGCAAAACCAGAAAGCCGCTTGTGGTACTTGCCCGCCAGGCGGCGCAGGAAGTGATTGGCCAGCAAAGGGATGTCTTCGCGCCGGTCGGCCAGCGTGGGCAGCGTGAGCGTGACCACATTGAGACGGTAGTACAGGTCTTCCCGGAACTGGCCCTCGGCCATGGCCGCGTCGAGGTCGCGGTGGGTGGCCGAGATGATGCGCACGTTGACGGCGATGGACTGGCTGGAGCCCAGCGGGCGCACGGCACGTTCCTGCAGCACGCGCAGCAGCTTGACCTGCAGCGCCAGCGGCATGTCTCCGATTTCGTCGAGCAGCAGGGTGCCGCCGTCGGCGGTCTGGAACAGGCCCTTGTGGTTGCTCACGGCATCGGTGAACGCGCCCTTGACGTGGCCGAAGAGCTCGGACTCGAGCAGGTTTTCCGGGATGGCGCCGCAATTCACGGCGATGAAGGGCTTGTTGGCGCGTGCGCTGGCCAGATGGATGGCCCGGGCCAGCATTTCCTTGCCGGTGCCGCTGTCGCCGCGCAGCAGGACGCTGGCGTCGGACTTGGCCACCATGCGCGCTTCGGCCAGCAGTTCGGCCATGCGGTTGGAGCGGCTGACGATGTCTGCACGCCAGGCTTCCTCGCCCAGGTTGGCCGAGGCCGGCATCGGCGTCATGGCGGGGGCGCTCAGAGCCAGGGCCTGGCCGATCTTGTCGAGCAGTTCCTTGCTGTCGAAGGGCTTGGTGAGGTAGGTGAAGACCCCGCGCGACGTGGCTTCGACCGCGTCCGGGATGGTGCCGTGCGCCGTCAGCAGGATGACGGGCAGCGAGGGGTGGCGTTGCCGGATGTCGTCGAACAGGGCCAGGCCGTCCTTGCCCGGCAGCCGGACGTCGGAGAGCACGAGCTGGGGCCGTTCGATGTCGAGCTGGGCCAGCGCGGCCTCGGCGGAATCGACGGCCGTGACGTGGTAACCCGCGCCGTTGAGCCGCATGGACAGCAGCCTCAGCATGTCGGGGTCGTCGTCGACGACCAGCAGGCGTGTGGCGGATTCGGAAGAGTTGGCGGAAACACTCATGGCAGGCGGCTCGGTGGGCAGGTCGGAAGGGCGGACGCGGCGGGGCTGCGCTGCCGGGCCGGGCTCAGGAGCCCGGGGAGCGAGGGCCGGGGCCGGGTATGGCCCCCGCGCCGCGGTTGTTGTAGAGGCTGCGCTCGATGGCCTTGAGCGCTTCCATGCGCTCCTGGGCGGCGTCGAGCCGGCGCTGGGTGTCGCGCAGCAACTGGCTCTGGCGTTCGTTGAGGTCTTCCACGCGGCGCTGCTCGGTGTAGCGCTGCTGCAGCAGGCGCGCCAGGGGTTGCAGCTCCTGGGTGACGGGCGTGCGCACTTCCTGTACCCGCTGGGTCAGGCCGATCGCACGCACCAGATCCGGCGTATTGCGGGTCTGCGCGAGGGCCAAAGCCAGTTGCAACTGCCGCTGAGGCTGGACTTCCGGATCGACCTGCTCGGCCAAGGGGCTCAGGCGGTTGATCTCGCGGCTGAGCTCGTTGGCCGACAGCACCCGGACCTTGTCTGCATAGCTGAGCACCGACTTCAACGGTTGCGTGGCCAGCTCGCGCCGTGCGATGAAGGCCGGATCGGGTGGCGGCGGGTTGACGGAAGGCTGGTCGGGTTGCTGCGGCGCACTGGCCGGAGGCGGGGCTGCGACCGTGCTGGTCGGCGTGGCGTCGATCACCTTCACCTGGGCGGGGGGCAGCGGCGTGGCGCAGCCGGCCAGCACGGCCGTTGCGGCCAGGCCCGCCGCGAGCAGCAGCCGCGACGCGCCGGCGCCCTGGGGTCGCCGCACCGATCGCCGGTGGAAAACGGGGGTTTCAGGAAGCATGCGGAAATTCGATGATGAAACGGGCACCGCCTTCTCCGGATTCGAGCCGGATCAGGCCGCCGTGCGCAGCGATGTATTCATGGACGATGGACAGGCCGATGCCGCTGCCTCGCACCGCATCGATCGGCTGGTTGCTGCCGCGGTAGAACGGTTCGAAGATGCGCTCGCGATCGGTCTCGGCCACCCCAGGTCCCTGGTCCTGAATGCTCAGGGCCACGATGCCGGGATGGGTTTCGAGTATCACGGAGATGGTAGCGCCTTCGGGTGAAAAGCGGATCGCGTTGGAGAGCAGGTTGGCGACGGCCGTTCCCACCTTGTCCTCGTCGAGGTCGAGGGTCACCGGTTCGCCGTGCAGGTCGACATGTATGCCGTGGCCCTGGATCTGCAGGCGCTGGTTGTCGATCTGGTTTTGCACCAGGGCGAGGAGATCGACGCGTTTGCGTTGCAGTTGCCGGGCTTCGAAAGCCGCGGCGTTGAAGCGCAGCAGGTCTTCGATCTGGCTCTGCAGCACACCGGTGTTCTGGCGCAGGATGCGGGCGATCTCGCGCTGGTTGGGCGTGAGCTCGCCGGCCACGCCGTCTTCGAGCAGCGAGACGCCTTCGCGCATGGCTGCCAGCGGTGTCTTGATCTCGTGCGAGACATGGCGCAGGAACCGTGCCTTGTCGGCATCGAGTTCGGCCAGGCGCAGGCGCAGCCAGTCGAGCCGCTGGCCGACCAACTGCAAGTCGCTGGGGCCCTGGATCTCGATGGGCTGGTCGAGGCGGTTTTCACCCAGGCCGACGATGGCGCGCTCGAGCCGCTTGAGCGGCCGGGTGAGCCAGATGCCGAACACGAGCGCCAGCAGGGCGGCCAGCAGGATGGCGCCGACGATCTGCTGCGTGAGCATGCGCCGGCTGCCTTCCTGGCGGTCGAGCAGTTGCTGGCTGCGCTGCTCCATCACCTGCTGGACTTCCTGGACGATCGAGCCGTTGATGAGCTGCAGCTCGCGGAAGTCGTTGGCCAGGGCCTGGTCGCGGTCGATGGTGGTGTCGGGCGTGCCGTTGAGGCGCGAGGCGATGGTCTCGATCTGGGCGCGCCAGCGCTTGACGGCATCTTCGATCAGGCCTTGCTGGGCGAGCTCGTCGACCGTCTTGCGCGCCACGGCGACGGTGTCGGCGTAGCGCTGGCGCAGTACCTTGTCGTCGAGCAGGATGGACTGGCGTGCGGCACGTTCCATGTCGACGCTGCGCTCGTTGAGCGACTGGGCCGAGGCGGTGAGCTGCACCGACTGGGCCGCGCTGTAGCGGCTCTCGGACATCAGTCCCTCGAGCGTGTAGAGCGCGCTCAGCGACGCGGCGCCCAGCAGGCCGCCGATCAGGATGAACGTGACCAGGAGCAGGGGGCGAAACGAGATACGCTGGATCAGGGACTGCATCGGGCGGGCTGGAATAGGGGGTTCAGACCGCTTGGGCGGCCGTTTCGGCGACGCGGTGAGCCGGCCTGCCGGCGTCGTCGCGAATCAGGACCTCGCCGCGCAGTGTATAGGCGTACGAGTCCACGATTCTGACATCGACCATTTGTCCGACAAGGCGATCCATGCCGGGGCCGGCCGCGAAGTTCACCACCCGGTTGCACTCCGAACGGCCCATGAGTTCGGGGGCTTCGGGGCGCGATTTCTTGGACGGGCCTTCGACCAGGATGCGCTGCACCGTGCCGATGCGGCTCTGCCCGATGCGCTGCACATTGGCCTCGAGTTCGGCCTGCAGTTGCTGCAGCCGCTGCAGCTTGACCGCGTGCGGCGTGTCGTCGGCCAGGTTGGCGGCCGGCGTGCCCGGGCGCGGGCTGAAGATGAACGAGAAACTGGCGTCGTAGCCGACGTCGGTGACCAGCTTCATCATCTTGTCGAAGTCGTCCTGGGTCTCGCCGGGGAAACCGACGATGAAGTCGCTGCTCATGCTCATGTCGGGACGGATGGCGCGCAGCTTGCGGATGATGCTCTTGTACTGAAGGGCGGTGTAGCCGCGTTTCATGGCCATGAGGATGCGGTCGCTGCCGTGCTGAACCGGCAGGTGCAGGTGGCTGACCAGTTTGGGCACGCTGGCGTAGGCATCGACCAGGCGTTGCGTGAATTCGTTGGGGTGGCTGGTGGTGTAGCGGATGCGCTCGATGCCGGGGATCTCGGCCACATACTCGATGAGCAGGGCGAAGTCGGCGATCTCGCCGGTGCCGCCCATGCTGCCGCGGTAGGCATTGACGTTCTGGCCCAGCAGCGTGACTTCGCGCACGCCCTGGTCGGCCAGGCCGGCGACTTCGGCCAGCACGTCGTCGAAGGGCCGCGAGACTTCTTCGCCGCGGGTGTAGGGCACCACGCAGTAGCTGCAGTACTTCGAGCAGCCTTCCATGATGGAGACAAAGGCCGTGGCGCCCTCGACCCGTGCCGGCGGCAGATGGTCGAACTTCTCGATTTCGGGGAACGTGATGTCGACCTGGGGTTTGTTCTGCAGGCTGCGTTTGTTCAGCAGCTCGGGCAGGCGGTGCAGGGTCTGCGGACCGAAGACCACGTCCACGAAGGGCGCCCGGGCGATGATGGCCGCGCCTTCCTGGCTGGCCACGCAGCCGCCCACGCCGATCTTGACGCCCTTGGCCTTGAGATGCTTGATGCGGCCGAGGTCGGAGAAGACTTTTTCCTGGGCCTTCTCGCGCACCGAACAGGTGTTGAACAGGATGAGGTCGGCCTCGTCGACATTCTGGGTGGCCTCGTAGCCTTCGGCGGCGTTGAGCACGTCGACCATCTTGTCCGAGTCGTACTCGTTCATCTGGCAGCCGAAGGTCTTGATGAAAACTTTGGGGGACGTCATGGGGTGTCGCTTTCTGTTGTCGTGCGTGCGGGCCGGTGACAGCGCGGGTGCGATGCCGGCAGCGGCATCTGCCGATCAAAAAGAAGAAGAAGGGCGGATGCGCGATGTCAAGGCCGCTTGTTCCGGGCCTGGTTGGGCCGGCGGGGCGGGTACGGGAGAGGGGAATGCCGTTCAGCGGCGCGTGGCAGTCGGGGGTCTGAACGGCGGATGGGCGGCGCAATCGCACCCGGACAGGCAGGGCTGCCGGCGCGGATGCGCCTGGCCGGAGGAGAGGGGGCGTGGGCTGTGTCTTGTGGTGCAGCGAATCATGGTGTTTATCCAGAGGCTGAATACACCGGATTCTAGGGCGCAGGCCGACCCCCGGGGCTTGAGGCCGAGTGCTTTGCTCGGCCAACCACGCAGCGGCGAAGGGGCTTCAGGCCGCCTCGACCTCGATTTCGGTGTCTTCGATCCACCAGACGGTGTGCGGATCGGAGGCCACGGCCGCCAGCGACTCGGCCAGCGTCAGCCGCATCTCGGGTGTGGCGATCACCCATTGTCCATAGCCCGCAGTCGAAGCCTCTGCGTTTGCCGATCTCCAACCCAGTCTGACGTATTGCATATTGCTCTCCCCGGTATTTTTCACTTGTATATCAGGTGCTTTATTTTTTCTTTAGTTCATCGACGGCATAGACAGATTTCACATTCTCGACGTCCTGTAAAGCACTTCGCGTTATGCAGAGCCCCGGCAGGTGCCCGGTCGCCTCTGCATTGTTGATGCAAATGAAATTGTGTAATTGAATGATCGGTGATTATCAATTTGGATGAATAATCCACAATGGCCGCTTCCAGATCTCAACCGAGGAACCGCGCCATGTCGAACCCCACCCATCCTGTTGCCTTGATCACGGGGGCTTCCCGTGGCATCGGTGCCGCCATTGCGCGCCGCTTGTCCCGCGAGGGTTATGCGGTGGCGGTGAACTACGCGTCCAACGCGGTCGAAGCCCAGGCGCTGGCCGGTGAACTGGCTGCATCGGGCGCGCCGGCCATCGCCGTGCGGGCGGATGTCTCTGACGGTGAACAGGTGAGACAGCTGTTCGATACGGTCGAGCAGCAACTGGGCACGGTGCAGGTGCTGGTCAACAATGCCGGCATTCTGAAGACCGCGCCGCTGGCCGAGATGACCGACCAGGCTTTTGCCCAGAGCTTTGCCATCAACACCCAGGGCGTGTTCAACACGCTGCGCGAAGCCGCCGGCCGATTGGGCGAGGGCGGACGCATCGTCAATCTGTCGACCTCGGCGCTGGCCTTGAACCTGCCGGGTTATGCCGTGTACAACGGCACCAAGGCGGCGGTCGAGGCCTTTACCCGGGTGTTCGCCCGCGAACTGCGTGGCCGCCGCATCACCGTGAATGCCGTGGCCCCCGGCCCGGTGGCCACCGAGCTTTTCCTGGACGGCAAGACGCCCGAACAGATCGCCCATTTCACCAAGATGCCCCCGCTGGAAAGACTGGGGCAGCCCGACGACATCGCCGGCATCGTGGCGTTCCTGGTCGGCGAAAGCGGCAGCTGGATCAACGGGCAGGTGGTACGTGCCAATGGCGGTATCGCCTAAGGCCGTTTCCGGCCCGAGATCCAGCGGGCTCACTTCAGGTCGAAGCGGTCGAGGTTCATGACCTTGGTCCACGCCGCCACGAAGTCGGCATAGAAGCGGTCTTGTGCATCGGCGCTGCCATACACCTCGGCCAGGGCCCGCAGGATCGCGTTGGAGCCGAACACCAGGTCGACGCGGGTGGCCGTCCATTTCAGCTCGCCGCTGGTGCGGTCGCGGCCTTCGAACAGCTGGCGGTCTTCCGAGACGGCTTTCCACACCGTGTTCATGTCGAGCAGGTTGCTGAAGAACGCGTTGTTCAACTGGCCCGGCTGCTGCGTGAAGGCGCCGTGGCTCGTGCCGCCCGTCTGGATGCCGAGGGTGCGCAGGCCGCCCACGAGCACCGTGAGTTCGGGTGCGGTCAGGGTCAGCAACTGGGCCTTGTCGATCAGCAGCGCCTCGGCGGGCACGCTGTAGCGGCCCTTGAGGTAGTTGCGGAAACCGTCGGCGATGGGTTCGAGCACGGCAAACGACTCGGCATCGGTCTGCTCGGGGGTGGCGTCGGTGCGGCCCGGTGCAAACGGCACGGTCAGTGTGCGGCCGGCCTCGTGGGCGGCCTGTTCGACACCGGCATTGCCCGCCAGCACGATCAGATCGGCCAGCGAGATTTTCTTGCCGCCGGTCTGCGTGCCGTTGAAACGCGCCTGGATGCCTTCCAAGACCTGCAGCACCTTGGCCAACTGGTCGGGCTGGTTCACGGCCCAGTCCTTTTGCGGCGCCAGGCGGATGCGCGCGCCATTGGCTCCGCCCCGCTTGTCCGAGCCGCGGAACGTCGAGGCCGAGGCCCAGGCCGTGCCGACGAGTTCGGACACCGTCAGGCCGCTGGCCAGGATCTCGCGCTTGAGCGTGACGGTGTCGGTGTCGTCGACGAGTGCATGGTCGACGGCGGGCAGGGGGTCTTGCCAGATCAGTTCTTCGGCCGGCACGTCCGGGCCCAGGTACAGCGCACGCGGACCCATGTCGCGGTGCGTCAGCTTGAACCATGCGCGCGCAAAGGCGTCGGCAAAGGCGTCCGGGTTCTCGTGGAAGCGGCGCGAGATCTTTTCGTAGGCCGGATCCAGTCGCAGCGACAGATCCGTGGTCAGCATGCTGGGACGGTGGCGGCGCGTGGCGTCGTGCGCATCGGGAATGCTGGCTTCGGCATCCTTGGCCACCCACTGGTGCGCACCGGCGGGGCTCTTGGTCAGCTCCCACTCGAACTTGAAGAGGTTGTCGAAGAAGTGGTGGCTCCACTGGGCGGGGGTCTGGGTCCAGGTGACTTCGAGGCCGCTGGTGATGGCGTCGCCGCCTTTGCCGCTGCCGAAGCTGTTCGACCAGCCCAGGCCCTGGTTCTCGAGATCCGCGGCCTCGGGCTCTGCGCCCACATGGTCGGCAGGCGCCGCGCCGTGGGTCTTGCCGAAGGTGTGGCCGCCGGCGATCAGGGCCACGGTTTCCTCGTCGTTCATGGCCATGCGCGCAAAGGTCTCGCGGATGTCGTGCGCGGCGGCGATGGGGTCGGGGTTGCCTTCGGGGCCTTCGGGGTTGACGTAGATCAGGCCCATCTGCACGGCAGCCAGCGGGTTCTCGAGGTGGCGGCCCTGGTCGTCGGTGCGGTCCTGCTCGGCACCGTGCAGCGCCGCGTCGGCCACGATCGTGCCGTCGCCGGGCGCACTCTTGCCGTAGCGGGTGTCGCCGCCCAGCCAGGTCTTTTCGGTGCCCCAGTAGACGTCCTGATCGGCTTCCCACGTGTCTTCACGGCCGCCGGCAAAACCGAAGGTCTTGAAGCCCATGGTCTCGAGTGCGATGTTGCCGGTGAGGATGAGCAGGTCGGCCCACGAGATCTTCTGGCCGTACTTTTGTTTGATCGGCCACAGCAGGCGGCGGGCCTTGTCCAGGCTCACGTTGTCGGGCCAGCTGTTGAGCGGGGCAAAACGCTGCTGGCCGCGGCCGGCACCGCCGCGGCCGTCGCCCGTGCGGTAGGTGCCTGCGCTGTGCCAGGCCATGCGGATGAACAGCGGACCGTAATGGCCGAAGTCGGCCGGCCACCAGTCCTGCGAATCCGTCATGAGCAGGCGCAGATCCTGTTTGACGGCTTCGAGATCGAGGCTCTTGAAGGCCTCTGCATAGTCGAAGGCCACGCCCAGGGGATTGGACTTGCCGCCGTGCTGGTTCAGCAGATCGACCCGCAGCTGATTGGGCCACCAGTCGCGATTGGTGGTGCCGCCGCCGGCGCTGTGCCGCGGCGCCGTTCCGGCTTCCGGCTCGGCGCTGGCAGATCGTTTGCCGGAGAAGGGGCACTGGCCGGCGGGCGCCGTGGAGGGGGGCGTAGCGGAGGTATTCATGGGGCGGCTCCTGTATTGATTTGATGAACGCCAGTCATGTTAGCCCTCATAATGTAATAGCCGCAAGCAAATGAACCTAATTTTCCAATTTGAAAAAACTATTAAAGATGGCGGTGGGCTGGATCAGAGCAGCTTGCCTGGGTTCATGATCTGGTTCGGGTCGAGAATCTGCTTGATCCGCAGCATCAGCTCGAGCTCGAACGCGGGTTTGTAGAGCGGCAATTCGTCGCGCCGCAACTGGCCGATGCCGTGCTCGGCGCTGATCGAGCCGCCATGGGCGCGCACCAGATGGTGCACGAGCCCGTTGAAACGCAGCGTGGCGTGGTGGATCCGTTCGGGCGGGGTGTCCAGCGGCAGCAGCACGTTGAAGTGCAGATTGCCGTCGCCCAGGTGGCCGAAGTTCACGATGTGCACGGCCGGATCCGCCGCCCGCAGTGCAGCTTCGGCTTCCCGTACAAACACGGGCAGGGCCGAGATGGGCAGCGCGATGTCGTGCTTGATCGCTCGGCCTGCGCGGACCTGGGCGTGCGAGATGCCTTCGCGGATTTTCCAGACATTGGCGCTTTGCGCGTCGCTGGTGCAGACCGCGGCGCCGTCGATCCGGCCATCGGCCAGTGCGCTGCCCAGCGTGGATTCGAGCAAGGCGCCGAGGCCGAAATCGTGGGTGTCGGCGAGCTCGACAAGGGCATGGTATGCGTGCCGGCTTTCGAGCGGCGCGCGCAAGCCGGGCGTGTGGGCGAGCACCAGAGCGAGCGACTCGTGCGACATCATCTCGAAGGCGGCCAGGCGTTCGCCGCAGGCCGTCCGCAGCCTGGCCAGCAGAGCCACCAGATGGTCGAGCCCATCGGCGCCGACCCAGGCCGTGGCGCGTGCCGTGGGCCGTTCGTAGAGCTTGACCACGGCACCCGTGATGACGCCCAGCGTGCCTTCCGAGCCCACGAACAGGTGGCGCAGGTCGTAGCCGGTGTTGTCCTTGCGCAGGGCGCGCAGGCCGTTCCAGATGCGGCCGTCGGGCAGCACCGCCTCGACGCCGAGCACCAGGTCGCGTGCCGTGCCGTACCGCAGCACGGCGATGCCGCCTGCGTTGGTGGCCAGGTTGCCGCCCAGTGTGCAACTGCCCTCCGAACCCATCGACAGCGGAAAAAACCGGTCGTGTGCCAGCGCCGCCTCGTGCAATTGCGCCAGCGTGACGCCGGCGTCGGCCGTCAGGGTGTTGTTGATCGGATCGACCTGGCGCACGCGGTTCAGGCGTGTGGTGCTGAGGATGAGCTGCGCGCCGCTGGCGTCGGGCGTGGCGCCGCCGCTCATGCCGGTGTTGCCGCCCTGGGTGACCACGGGTGTGTGCGTGTCGTGGCAGATCTTCATGACCGCCGCGACCTCCTGGGTGTCGGCCGGGCGCACCACGGCGGCGGCGTGGCCGTGCCACTTGCCCAGCCAGTCGGTGGTGAGGGCGGCGAGCACCTGGGGATCGGTGACCAGTCCGGCATCGCCCACGGCGGCACGCAGGCGCTGGATCAGTTCGGGCGCGGCGAACGCGGCGGGTGGGAGTGAGGGGCCTGACATGGCGACGAGTCTAGGCCGCGGGTTGCGGCATGGCACTTGCTAACTTGTTCGTCATGATTAACCTTTTGTTATGGATCGGGAGGCGCCCATGGCGCTGAACCTGCGGCAGATCGAGGTCTTCCGTGCGGTCATGATCACCGGCTCGATCCGCGGCGCCTCGGAGTTGCTGTTCGTCTCCCAGCCGGCCGTGAGCCGCCTGCTCGCGCACACCGAGCTGCGGGTCGGCTTTGCGCTGTTCCAGCGCGTCAAGGGCCGGCTGTACGCCACGCCCGAGGCCAAGAAGCTGTTCCGCGAGGTCGAGTCGGTCTATGCCGGCGTGCAGCGCGTCAACCAACTGGCGCGCGATCTGGGCGAACACCGGGAAGGCATCCTCAATGTGGTGTCGAGCCCCAGCGTCGGGCAGATGCTGATTCCGCAGGCGATCGCGGACTTCCGCCATCACAACCCGCAGGTCAAGGTGACCTTCCAGTTCATGGGCTTCAAGCCGCTGGTCGACTGCATCCTGGACGGCCATGCAGACGTGGGCGTCACCATCCTGCCCGTGGAGCACCCCAATGTGGTGACGCAGCGGCTGGGCAGCGGGCGGCTGGTCTGCGTCTGTCCATACAACCATCCGTTGCTGCGCCGCTCGATGCTGTCGGTCGCCGATCTGGAGGCTTTTCCACTGATCTCGTACGAACGCGAGACACCCTTCGGGCAACTGGTGGAGGGCCTGTTCCAGGGCGCAGGCATGGAGCCGCGCCCGGCCATCGAGGTGGGCTCGCCGCAGAACGCCTGCGCGCTGGTGCAGGCCGGTGCGGGCATTGCGCTGGTCGACGAATTCTCGGTGCGCAGCTGGCCGACGGGCACCCTGGTGGTGCGTCCGGTGCAGGACGCACCGGTGCTGCACGCCCATTTGGTGCATTCGCGTTTCGAGCCGCTGTCGCAACTGGCCCAGGCCTTTGTCGACCAGTTGCGCAGCCTGATGAACGGCGACCCGGCCGCTGCGGCGGAATCCGGCGCTCCATAACATGGTGTTAAGGGTTGCGCATGAAAAGGCACACGACAGCCGAGGCCGGCTTGTCCAAGATAGCGGTCATCAGCAGGCCCCGGCATGCCGCACTCCGAGAAGGGTGCAACGCCGAGGGCCTTTCCTCTTCCGCAGAGATTCCGAGACGAAAGCCACCGCTTCCATGACATCGCTCAGCCTTCCCGATCACCTTGCCCATGCCCAGGGCGTGTTCACCATCTGCCCCACGCCTTTTGCCGCCGACGGTGTCGTCGACGAGGCCAGCATCGCCACGCTCGTCGAGTTCCAGATCGAGGCCGGTGTGGCCGGCCTGGCCATCCTGGGTTTCCTGGGAGAGCTGCACAAGCTCTCGGGCCTCGAACGCCAGCAGGTCATCCGTGCGTTCGTCGCGCAGGCCGCCGGTCGCGTGCCGGTCTGGGTCGGCGTGCGTGCACTGGGCATCGCCGGTGCCATCGAGCAGGCCCGCGAGGCCGAGTCGATGGGCGCGGCCGCCGTGTTCGTCGCACCGCTGGACAAGGCCGGCGATGCGCAGCAGTTCGAGTACTACCGCCTGGTGGCTCAGGCCGTGTCGATCCCGGTCGTCATCCATGATTTCCCCGACTCGTTCGGCACCGAGATCAGTGCCGAACTGGTGGCCCGCCTGGGCCGCGAGGGCGGTGTGCACATGATCAAGATGGAAGAGCCGCCGGTCGGCCCCAAGATCTCGCGCATCCTGTCGCTGGCCGAAGGCCGCATGAAGGTGTTCGGCGGCCTGGGCGGCGTGTATTTCCTGGAAGAGCTGGAGCGCGGCGCAGCGGGCACCATGACCGGCTTCGCATTCCCCGAAATCCTGGTGCGCATCTACCGCCACTACGCCGCCGGCGACGTCGCTGCGGCAGCCGCCACGTTCGACCGCTACTGCCCCCTCATCCGCTACGAGTTCCAGCCCAAGCTGGGCCTGGCGCTGCGCAAGTACACCTACGTCAAGCGCGGCGTGATCGCCAACGACTTCGTGCGTGCACCCGGCATGCGCATGGACCCCATCACCGCGCGTGAACTGGAAGCCACCGTGGCGCGTGTCGGTCTGTCGCTGGCGCAGCGCGGCGTGTTCAACGTCGATTGAAGGAAAGGTCGCCGATATGGATCTCGGAATCAAAGGACGCCATGCGCTGGTGTGCGCATCGAGCAAGGGCCTGGGCCGGGCCTGCGCGCTGTCGCTGGCCCGCGAAGGCGCCGAACTGACGCTGGTGGCACGCGGCGCGCAGGCACTTGAGGAAACCGCTGCCGCCATCCGTGCGGAAACCGGCGTGACCGTGACCGCCGTCGTGGCCGATGTCACCACGGCCGAAGGGCGCGCAGCGGTGCTCGCAGCCTGCCCCCAGCCCGACATTCTGGTCACCAACGCCGGCGGCCCCAAGCCCGGCGATTTTCGTGACTGGGATCGCGATGTGTGGATGGCCGCGCTCAACGACAACATGTTCACGCCGATCGAACTGATCCGCTCGACCGTGGACGGGATGATCGCCCGTCGCTTCGGCCGCATCGTCAACATCACCTCGGGTGCGGTCAAGGCGCCGATCGACATTCTCGGACTCTCGAACGGCGCACGCAGCGGGCTGACCGGATTCGTGGCCGGCCTGGCGCGCAAGACGGTGGCGCACAACGTGACCATCAACAACCTGCTGCCCGGGCCTTTCGAGACCGACCGGCTGCGCGAGACCGCCCGCCAGTGGGCACTCAAGAACCAGCAGACCGAAGAGGCCGCGCTGGCCCAGCGCCGTGCGGCCAACCCGGCGCAGCGCTTCGGCACGCCGGCCGAGTTCGGCGACGCCTGCGCCTACCTGTGCAGCGCGCAGGCCGGTTTCATCACGGGGCAGAACCTGCTGATGGACGGCGGCGCGTATCCCGGAACCTTCTGACCCAGGACTTCATTCGATGTTCGACCTCACCATCCGCAACGGCCGTGTCTCCACGCACGAATCGACCTTCATGGCCGACATCGGCGTGATCGATGGCCGCATCGCCGCCATCGGCCCCGGGCTCGCTCCGGGCCGCGAAGACGTCGATGCCAAGGGCCTGTGGGTGCTGCCGGGCGGCATCGACAGCCACTGCCACGTCGAGCAGCTTTCGGGCATGGGCGTGATGTGCGCCGACGATTTCTACTCGGCCACCGTGTCGGCGGCGTTCGGCGGCACCACCACCATCGTGCCGTTCGCGGCCCAGCACCGCGGCATGCGGCTGCCCGATGTGATCGGCGACTATGCGCAGCGAGCACGCGAAAAGGCCGTGATCGACTACGGCTTCCACCTGATCCTGGCCAATCCGGACGACACCACGCTGGCCGAGGAACTGCCCAAGGCCATCCGCGACGGCATCACCTCGCTCAAGGTCTTCATGACCTACGACGCGCTGCGCCTCGACGACTACCAGATGCTCGACGTGATGACCGTGGCGCAGCGCGAGGGCGCGCTGGTGATGGTGCATGCCGAGAACCACGACATCATCCGCTGGATCGCGCACCGCTTGCTCGACCGGGGTCACGTGGCGCCCAAGTTTCACGGCGTGGCGCACGATGCGCTGGCCGAAAGCGAGGCCACCTACCGTGCCATCGCACTGGCCCGCCTGATCGATGTGCCGATCCTGCTGGTCCATGTCTCCAGCGCCGAAAGCGTGCAAATGATCCGCGACGCCCGCACATTGGGTGCCCAGGTGAATGCCGAGAGCTGCCCGCAGTACCTGTTTCTGAAGGCGGAAGACGCCGACCTGCCGGGGCTCGAGGGCGCCAAGTTCTGCTGCAGCCCGCCGCCGCGCGACGAAGCTTCGCAAGAAGCCGTGTGGCAGGGGCTGATCGACGGCACGCTGGCGGTGTATTCGTCCGACCACGCGCCCTACCGGTTCGACACCGGCGGCAAGCTGCCCCATGGCGATGCCACCACCTTCAAGCAGATGGCCAACGGACTGCCCGGCATCGAGCTGCGGCTGCCGCTGCTGTTTTCGGAAGGCGTGATGGCCGGCCGCATCGGCATCGAGCAGTTCGTGGCCCTCACGGCCACCAACCATGCGCGGATGTACGGCATGGCGCCGCGCAAGGGCTTCATCGCGGTGGGTGCGGATGCCGACCTGGCCTTGTGGGACCCCGAACGCCGGGTGCAGATCAGCCACACCCTGCTGCACGACAACGTGGGCTACACGCCCTACGAAGGGCGCTGGATTCAGGGCTGGCCGGTGCACGTCTTCAGCCGGGGCCGCCACATCGTCGACCACGACGAACTCCACGCCGAGCGCGGTTCGGGCCGGTTCATCGCCCGGGGCGTGCCGGGGCCGCTCGATACATCGGACACCGCACGCCGGCCGCGCGGGCGCCAAAACTTTCTCCGCTTGGTCGAAGACCAAGATTCCCTAGACCCGAGGTAACGCAACCATGACTCTCGAAATCCATCAAATGTCCGTCCGCGAGATCGGACAGCGGCTGCGGGACCGCGTTCTCACCGCCACCGAAGTGGTCGAGCACTACCTGGCCCGCATCGAGCGCCTGCAGCCGGTGCTCAACGCCTTTACCTACGTCGATGTCGAGGGCGCACGTGCTGCGGCCCGCGCCAGCGACGAACGCCTGGTCGCCGGCCGTCCGCTCAGCTGGCTCGAAGGCATCCCGGTCTCGATCAAGGACAACATCTACGTCAAGGGCATGCCGTTCGTCTTCGGCTCGCCGCTGTTCAAGGACCGCATCGCCGAACAGGACGAATTGCCCATCGCCCTGCTGCGCGAAGCCGGCGCGATCATCATGGGCAAGACCAACCTGCCCGAGTTCGCCAGCCGCGGCTCGACCTACAACCCGGTCTACGGCGCCACCGGCAATCCGTGGGATCCGGAACTGACGACGGGCGGTTCGAGCGGCGGCTCGGTCGCTTCGGTGGCAGCCGGCATGGTGCCGCTGTCGATGGGCACCGATGGCGGCGGCTCGATCCGCCGGCCGGCCGGCTATACCGGCCTGGTGGGCTTCAAGCCGACGCTGTCGCGTATTCCGCGTGCCGACGGTTTCACCTCGGTGCTGTACGACTGCGAAGTGGTGGGACCGATCGGCCGCAGCGCCGACGATGTGCGCCTGATGATGCAGGCCCTGGCGCGTCCGCACCGCCGCGACCAGCGTTCGCGCGGCTTCGTGCCCATGCGCGGGCTGGCTGCCGATCCGGGCCGGCTGCGCATTCTGTATGTGCCGCAATACGGCAACAACCCCGTCGACCCCGAGATCGCGGCCAACTGCCGCGCCGCAGCCGAACAGCTGCGCGCGCTGGGCCACGAGGTCACCGAAGGCCCGCTGCCTTTCGACATCCAGCCCGTGAGCGACAACTGGGCCAAGATCGGCAACGTCTGCATGTCGCTCATGGCCCAGCAGTACCCGCGCTTCAAGGACGACGTCACGCCCGAATACCGCGATCGCGCCATCACCGGCGACGGCATCACCGGCGGCGACTACCAGGGCGTGATCGAACTGCTGCTGGCGCTGCGCTCGGATGTGGGCGATGCCTTTGCACAGTACGACATCATCATGACGCCCACGTCGGCCGCCAATCCGTGGCCCAAGAACGAGCCGTTCCCACCGGTGATCGACGGCCAGAAGGTCGGCCCGCGTGGCCATGCGGTCTTCACCAACTGGGTCAATGCCTGCAGCCATCCCGGCCTGGCGTTGCCGGCAGCGCCCACCGCCTCGGGCGTGCCGGTCGGCTTCCAGCTGGTCGGCGACTTCGGTGCCGACGACCTGTTGCTCGATCTCGCCACGCAGTACGAAGCCCAGGCCGCCTGGATGCGCCTGTGGCCCGCCTGCGCCGAGTGAAGACCCCCGGGAGAATCGTGTGAGAGTGCTGCTCATCAACCCCAATACCCGGCGCGAGACCACCGCGATGATGGCCGAACTGGCCCGCCGGTACGGACCGGCGCATTGGGAGTGGCTGACGCTGACGGCCGAGCAGGGCGAGTCCCTGATCGCCGATCCGCAGGCCCTGGCCACGGCGGCCGAGGCGGTGGCGGGCATGCACGCGCAGATCACCGCGCTGAACGTCGATGCCGTGATCGTCGCGGCCTTCGGCGACCCGGGCCTCGAGGCGCTGCGCACCACGCTCGCCGTGCCGGTGGTCGGCATCGGCGAAGCCGCGATGCGTGCTGCCGATGCGCTGGCCCAGCCCTTTGCACTCATCACGATCACCCCGCAACTGCGCGAATCCACGCTGGCCCAGTTGCGCCGCTATGGCTGCGAAAGCCACCTGCGTGCCTTGCTGGTGGCCGAGGGCGACGCCCGCACCACGGCGCAGAACCCGCAGCACCTCGTCGAGCGCGTGCAGGCCTGCATGCGGCAAGCCATCGACGAGCAGGGCGCACAGGTGCTGGTCATCGGCGGCGGACCGGTTGCCGCTGCCGCGCAGCAACTCGGCCGCAGCGCGGGTGTCCGCACCATCCTGCCGCTGCAGGCCGCCGTCGAACGCGTCGAGGCACTGCTCGCCGGCAGCGCCCACCCCTGAATCGTCCCGATCCC
This sequence comes from Comamonas sp. BIGb0124, assembly GCF_003752175.1. Lineage (GTDB taxonomy): Bacteria > Pseudomonadota > Gammaproteobacteria > Burkholderiales > Burkholderiaceae_C > Comamonas_F. Next base: position 483,010 of record NZ_RJVF01000009.1, read on the forward strand.
GCCTTGTCACCCGTCTACAACTCCTAGGAAATTCCATGTCTCTCAAACTTGCCTTGTCCACCCTGGCACTGGCCGTGATGGCCTCGGTGTCTCCCGTTCATGCCCAGTCCGCAAAGCCCTTGCTCTCGCCCTCGGACACCTCGTTGCCGCCGTTCTCGATGTCCGACCTGGGTGGCGGCCTCAAGGGCCTGACCATCGATCTGGCTGCGGCCCTGTCGCGTGAGATGGGCCAGACCATCGCCATCGACCCCGCCCAGTGGAGCGCCGCGCTGCCCGGCCTGAGCTCGGGCAAGTACGACCTGCTGATGCCCCCCGTCAACGTGACGCCCGAACGCGCCAGCATGCTGCTGTTCAGCGAGCCCTATCTTGAAAACGATTTCCTGTTCCTGACCCGCAAGAACGCGCCCGACGTCACCGACCCGAGCGAGTTCAAGGACAAGACCATCGCCACCAACAAGGGCTCGTCGTTCGAGGCCTGGGCCAAGAACAACGCCGAGAAGTACGGCTTCAAGGTCGACGTCTACGGCTCCGGTGCCGATGCCATCCAGGCCGTGCAATCGGGCCGCGCCTTCGCCACGCTCTCGAGCATCCAGACCGGCTCGTGGCTGGCACAGAACAACCCAGCCCTGAAGGCCAGCTACCGCGTGCGCACCGGCAACGTCGCCGCCATCGCTTTCCGCAAGGACAGCCCCGAGCTGCAGCTCAAGGTCTCCAACGCGCTCAAGTGCCTGAAGCAGAGCGGCGAACTCGCCCAGCTCTACGAAAAGTGGACCGGCATCAAGCCCACCGCCGATTCGCCCACCGTCGCGATCTACCCCGGCATCGGCGTCAAGGGCTTCGAGGGCTACCAGCCCGATGCCCCCAAGCCCGTCTGCAAGTAACGAGCGCCCCGAACACGCCGCCCAACGCCGCCCCGCCATGAATCCGAAAATCATCCTCGAACTGATCGACCTCCAGAAAAGCTATGGCGACCTCTCGGTCCTCAAGGGCGTCAACTTCCGTGTCCGCGAGGGTGAACTGGTGTCGATCATCGGCCCTTCGGGTTCCGGCAAGAGCAGCATGCTGCGCTGCTGCAACCTGCTCGAGCAGCCGACGGGCGGGCAGATCGTGTTCGACGGCCACGACATCACCCGCGAAGGCGTGAACATCAACCGTGTGCGCCAGGACATGGGCATGGTGTTCCAGCAGTTCAACCTCTATCCCCACCTCACGGCGCTCGGCAACGTGGCGCTGGCGCTGCGCTGCGTCAAGAAGCTCGGCAAGGCCGAGGCCCACGAGCAGGCCATGGCCGCGCTCGAGCAGGTGGGGCTGGCGCACAAGGCGCAGGCCTATCCGGCGCAGCTCTCGGGCGGACAGCAGCAGCGCGTGGGCATCGCCCGTGCCGTCGCGCTCAAGCCCAAGATCATCCTGTTCGACGAGCCCACCAGCGCGCTCGATCCCGAGCTGGTCTCGAGCGTGCTGGGCGTGATGCGCGAGCTGCGCGGCACCGGCGTGACCATGCTGGTCGTCACCCATGAAATGGGCTTTGCACGCGATGTCTCGGACCGCGTGATCTTCATGGACGGCGGCCAGGTCGCCGCCGACGACACGCCCGATCGCGTCTTCTCGGGAACCGGCAGCGATCGGCTGGCGACGTTCCTGTCGCGTTTCCATGGCGAGCAGGGCTGATGTGACATGAGCACCACCGGTTTCTCCTCGCTGGTCGAGACTTTCTTCAACGCCGGCATCGTCGCGAAGACCGCCCCGCTGATCCTGGCCGCCGCCTGGCAGACGCTGGCGGTGGGCCTGCTCATCGTCGTCACGGGCGTGCTGGCCGGCATTCTTCTGGCTTCGGTGCGCTACGCCACACGCAGCCGCGTGCTGCGCGGGCTCATCGTGGCCTATGCCGACATCATGCGGGCCCTGCCGCCGCTGGTGCTGCTGATCCTGGTCTACTTCGCGTTGCCCTATGTCGACATCGCGATGGGCGCCGTGATGGCCACCTGGCTGTGCCTGTCGCTGGTGCTGGCCGCCTTCATCGAAGAGTGCGTGTGGTCGGGCCTGTGCACCACGCCGCCCGGCCAGATGGAAGCCGCACGTTCGACCGGCATGACCTGGCTGGCCGCCATGCAGCACGTGGTGCTGCCGCAGGCGCTCAGAACGGCGCTGCCGCAGATCACCAACCGCTGCATCGCCACCGTCAAGAACACGGCACTGGGCTCGGTCATCGGCTTCAGCGAGGTGCTGGGCACCGCGCAGGTCGCCAGCAGCGACTTCGCCAACCCCACGCCGCTCACGCTGTGCGCGGCCATCTACATCCTGATGATTTTCCCCATCGTGCTGCTGTCGCGTTATCTCGAAACCAAGGCGGGCCACCGGTCATGAGCGACATCCTCGACACCTTCTTCAATGCCGCCATCGCGGCCCAGGTCTTGCCGTTTCTTGCAGACGGCCTGTTCATCACGCTGCAGCTGTCGCTGCTGACGATTCCGCTGGGACTGGCCGGCGGCCTGGCGCTGGCGCTGCTGCACAGCCAGAGCGGCAGCCGGGCCTGCCGCATCGCCGTCAACGTGTACGTGGATTTCTTTCGTTCGTTTCCGCAGCTCGTGCTGCTGATCTTCGTTTCGTTCGCCACGCCTTTTCTGGGGATCGATCTGCCGCCCATCCTGTCGCTGGCCATCAGCTTCACGCTGTCGACCTCGGCCTACTACTGCGAGATCATCCGTGCCGGCATTCAGAGCGTGCCCGGCGGGCAGACCGAAGCCGCCCGCTCGACCGGCATGTCGACCGTGCAGGCCCTGATCCATGTCGTGCTGCCGCAGGCCCTGCGCAACGTCACGCCCGACCTCATCGGCAACAGCGTCGAGATCGTCAAGGCCACCTCCATCGCCAGCGTGCTGGGCATGTCCGAGCTGCTCTACAACGCCCAGTCGGCGCAATCGGTGCTGTTCAACCCCACACCGCTCACCCTGGCCGCGCTGATGTATCTGGCCTTGCTGTGGCCCGTGGTGCGACTCATCAGCACGCTGGAGGGGCGGCGGCGCCGGAGGCATTGAGGCGAGGAGGGCGGCGAAACAAGCCGGGATTGATCGTCTCCAAGACCCGCTGCGCACACCGGATCATCGCGTCCAGATAGCCGTCCATGATTTCATCGCTGAATTCGATCCTCATGTCGAGGGCCGAATGGGTGGCATCCATCAAAAGCAGCAACGCGCTCATCTCCATGAGCTCGCCCGTCACCGCTTCATCCATCGACGGGCTCTCGCTGGCCAGGCGGTAGGCCCGCTCGCCGGTCTTGCTGGCCCATTGCATCACCAGGCACAACTGAAGATCCGTGGGCCGCTCGTCGCGCGGGCATTCGCCGCCGAAGAGATGGCCCATCGTGGCCAGCACCGCCTTCAACTGCAGGAGGTCGATGATGAGGGCGTCGTTGACATCGAAGGAGTCGCAATCGGGCGTGGCATGATGAGACATGTTTTTGTTCCTTGTCGGGTTCATGAACAGAGAGAGCGATTCGGCTTGCGCTGCGTTGCTCTCGATTGAAGCCTCACCGTGTTCGAGACGGTGGGGCTTCGGTTTTTTGGGGGGCTTGGCCGGTGGAACTGCGGGCCGCTCCCCTTTGTTGAAGGCCTGCTGGCACCAGCTGCCATGAGCAGGTATCTCCTGTGGATGTGAGTACAAGGCGCTCGTTGCCCCTTTCCGTTTGGTGTCCAGCGATGTCTCAAGCCACCGATGTCACTTTCGCAGAGCGATGTCTTTGTGTCTTCCAACTAAAGTTGGAATCTGCGTTGCAGGCGTGCGGGGGGTGTTCTGCGACGACTGCGAAGGTCACGCAGGAATGAAGAAAAGCCGGACTTCAAGGCTGAGCTTGAGCGCAACTTCATCAGTCGGCTGGGGCTAGGGCAGCGCGTCAGCCGACGTTGAGGGTTTTAAAGGGTGCCTCTGAGTTAGGGGTTAAACCGTCCGAGGTTGCCGCCTATGGAGGTACCCCCGCTGGGGGAGAGTGCAGATAGCTCGCCGTGTACCGGTCGACAGCCTTCGGCCAAAATCAGCAGGACCCGACGCGTTGCACAGCACGGACTGTGCTGTGCAACGCTGATTTTTCCATTGCGCAGGCTGTGTCAATCCCGTGTCGGCATCGCGGCCTCTGCCTCCGCTTGACTCGCAATCCATGCTTCAAATCTCATTAGCGCCAAGTTGCCAGATTGCCTGGCAGGCCATCTGAGAAAGTAACCGCGGTTGGCCTTCCAGCCCACGGCGCTCAATCGAACAAGCTGGCCGGTATCCATTGCGCCACACACAATGTATTTCGGTAACAACGCAATACCGATGCCGCCCATTGCGGCCGACAGCGCCAAGGAGGCCTGAGCGTATACAGGGCCTTGCTCAGCCCTTTCCGCTAGGCTTGGGCTGCTCAAACCAGAGGCTTTGATCCAAGCGGTCCAGGCACCCACCATGCTGGTTCGTATCAATGGGGCGTTTGACAGCAGATGCATCAACTCATCCGTAGACAGCGCGCCATTCGAGTCTCTCGAAACGCCGGAGCGTTCGATGAGGCTGGCGCTGGCGTAGGGCTGGTACACCAGCGAGAGGATCTCGCGCGCCTTGATACTTGGAGTGGCACCCTCGCATAACTCGATTGCGGCGTCATCGTTGCTGATCAACGCGTTCTCGCCGTCGATCCGGTTGGTGAGGTTGAGCATGATGTCCCGGTGGCACTCGATAAAGCTGCTCAGCCGCGGCATCAACCAGAAATTGGCAAAAGCCGACGGCACCGCGATATTCAATCGATGCCCGACTTCGTCGCCAGCGACCGCGCGCATGGCTGCGCGTTCGAGCTGATGCAGAACAGTCGAGATGTCTTCCCAGTAACGTAGCCCTGCCTTCGTGAGTTTGAGTCCACTGCGGTCCCGCTCAAACAGTTCAATGCCCAAGGTTTGCTCCAGCGCCTGGATGTGATGGCTGACGGCGCTCTGTGTAAGTTTCACAACCTGTGCAGCTTTCGTGAAGCTCAGAAGGCGAGCGCTCGCATCGAAACACCTGAGAGCGGTGGTTGAGGGCAAATGGTGCATGCATCGATTTTATGAGGGCAGCCATTACGAATATCCGTTTGCGCTGCGATTAAGGGGTTACTACCATTCGCTGCGACTCCCAAGAGCGCCCCGATGCGCCGCTGTGCAAACAGGCGCCTCAGGCCAAGCGATTGACGTCAACTATTCAAACCAATGGGGACACATCTTGAACAAAGCGAATCATCGAACCTTGATCACTGTCGGGAAATTGATCGGGTTTGCCTTAGCACTGCCTGTCACCTATGCGTCCGCTGAGACGCCGGTCTATCCCAACCGGGTGATTCAGCTGATTGCACAGCAGCCGCCCGGTAGCCAGTCCGAGGCCATCAGCCGGGTGTGGGCCGACTGCGCGTCGCGTGAGCTTGGACAGTCCATCGTGACTCTCAACAAACCAGGCGCCAATGGCGTGCTTGCGACAAATTTCTTGAAAAGCCAGCCAGCCGATGGCTACAACATCATGACGGTGGGGATGTCGCAGATGACGATAACGCCCTATATCTACAAACAGCTCCCGTACAGCCCGCAACGAGATTTCGATGGCATTACCGTGCTGAGCACTTCACCGTTGCTGCTGGTTGCTAGCGTCCAAAGTGGCATCAAGCAGTATTCGGACATTGCCGCGGTAGCGAAGAAGGCGGCCGGCGGAATCGATTTCGGATCCCCTGGTAAAGGAAGCCCAGCGCATCTGCTGACCGCTGGTGTGGCGCAGCAACTGACGGTGGAAAGCACGCATGTGCCCTTCGTTGGGGAAGGCGCGGCTGTGACAGCGCTAATGGGCGGTCAGATTCAGATCATGACGGTGACCTCCGGAACCGCCGCGCCGCTGATCAAGGACGGTCGGATGATTCCGTTGGCCATCTACACGGAGGCCCGCGATAAGGCATTCCCGCAGGTTCCAACCATCCTCGAGCTGACCGGCTCGAAGGAAATGGCGTTGCCGGGATGGCTGGCGCTGGTGGCCAAGGCCGGAACGCCATCCGATGTGTTGAAGAGGCTTGGCGACGTGACTGCCAAGTGCGTTGCTTCCGAGGCGTACGGCACCCGTATGGAGGCCATCAATGCCGTTCCCGTGAAATCGTCCCCTTCCGACGTGAAACTCTGGACGGACCGGTATACGGCGGTTTTTAAACCCATGATCGAAAGGTTAGATCTTGCTGAGTGATACGGCCATGGACAGTGACCGCTGCGGTGTACCGCCATCTGAACCCCGGATCACAGTTCAGACATCCTTAGACCATGGCGGCGTGTTGATGGGTCTGCTGGAAGATGGGATTGCGGTTTATCGGGGCATTCGGTATGCGCAAGCCCCTTTTGGAGTTCTGCGTTTCGAACCGCCAGAGCCCGTAATGCCCTGGGCCGGTGTCAGGCCGGCGTTGACCTACGCACCCGCCTCTCCTCAGGCGGCGCGTGTACCGGGTGCTTCGATGTTCGGCGCGGAAGACTGCCTAGCCCTGAACATCTGGGCACCCACTGATGCGGCCGATGGTCGCCCAGTCATGGTATGGGTTCCCGGCGGCGCCTACATGCGTGGCGACGCTGCCGATCCGGTGTACGACGGGGCCGCCTTCGCAAGGAACGGCATCGTCTTCGTGTCGGTGAACTACCGCGTGGGCGTGGATGGCTTCATGGTGGTGCCGGGAACTCAGGCTAACCGTGGGCTACTTGACCAGATTGCAGCGCTTCAATGGGTGCAAGACAATATTGCGGCGTTCGGTGGCGACCCCTCCCGCGTCACCGTTGCCGGCGGCTCCGCTGGCGCCGGCGCTATCGCATGCCTGATGGGCATGCCCTGCGCCGAAGGGCTTTTCCATAGAGTGATCCTGCAAAGCCCGAGCCTGGCCACCCACACGCCCGCCGAGGCCGATGTGGCGGCGACCGCCATTGCTGCGCTTATGGCCGTGCCGCTGACTCGGGAAGCCCTCTCGGCAGTGCCGTTGCCGGCTTTGGTGGCTACGCTCAAGCGGCTGGCGGACGACCCCGCCCTGCGCCGAAGCTTCGGATTCAACACGCGCAACTTCTTTCCGATCAGGGCCGTAGTGGACGGGACGGTTCTCACTGCACCACCCTTGCAGTCAATGGCAAATGCATGGGCCATTCGTTCGCCCAGACTTTCAGTGCTGGTCGGATGCAATCGCGAGGAGATGCGACTGTACGCCGTTCCCACTGGTGCCATGGAGCGCACCACCGCGGCCGATCTGCAGGAATTTGTGCGTGATGTGGGCATGACCGCCGAGGTGGCATGCCGTTACGCCATCGATTCGACCACTGGCGCAGGACGTTCACCGGGAGAGGCACTCTGTGCCATGCAGTCGGACTACTTCTATCGCGCCCCCGCCCGCAGGATTGCCGAAATTGCCAGCGCTGCGGGAATTCCGGCCTACCTCTATGAGTTCGATTGGTCATCGCCGAAATACGACGGAAGATTGGGTGCGGCCCACGGCATCGAGATCCCATTCGTCTTCGGGCAAGTAGCCACAAGGGCTGGTGATGAGATCGCCGGGCCAGGTGCGCCGGTTTCGCTTGCCAGAACAATGCACGACGCCTGGGTTGGCTTCGTCAAAGAGGGGTGTCCCGGTTGGCCATCGCATGGCACCGCAAGCGCTTCCCTCATGCATTTCGATGTTCATTGTCAGTTCGGCGAAGATCATCGCGGCATTTGTTGACGAACGGGTCGGCGTCATTGACCCAGGCCAGCACGATCACTTTGCAGGCGGCATGGAACCGGAAGAACAGCCGATACTGCTGGAAGAACTTGGCGCGGAACCAGTGCTTGTGGACGTCACCCAGCGTGTTGCCTTGCCGAAACTCAGGTCGCGCCGGATCTCGCGGGATCTCGTCAAACGCCAGCTTGGAGATCGCTGTCAGCCGTTTCGTCGCATTCTTCTTGACGTACCCGATCGGGTCTATTTTTCGCAGTGCCTCCACTTGTCGGTTCAGGCTTTCAAGCTGATCGACGAACAATGGATGAGCAAAGACCGCCCAGCCATGAATGACCAAAGGAACAGCGAGGGGTGCCGCCTTCATTCATCATCCGCTGACAGCGCCGCATCCAGGTCAACCGCGATGCCACCTGTCAGCGCGTGAATGCGTTCCACCAGGCCTGCATCCAAGCTCTGCAGGCGCTCGGGATGGTTGGTGATGTCTTGAGCCAGGAAATCGAGAAATTTTCCGATAGCAGGGTCGGCATCCTCGGTGGCATCGACACGCGTCAGAACCACTTCACCACTGAGGCGAACGGTGTAGCGAATCTTGTCGCGCTTGCCCAGGCGCAGGGCTCGGCGCACGGTTGCCGGAACCGTGGTTTGGTGGCGGTCGGTCAGCGTGGATTCGGCTTCAAGTGTCGCAGGCATGGCGAGGTCTCCGGAAAGGTATGGGGCATGGTTATGCGATTGCATTGCCTCGTCAAATCAGGCGCAGGGAAGGCCGGTGAATAGGCCCCGACGAGCACGGCGCGCGTGAGGCAGGTGTTTCGAGTGCTGTGTTGCGATGTCAGTCGGTGCCGATGTCAGATGGTTTGACTCAAGCGCTCAGACAACGGTCTGGCTTCCCGCATGGTGGAGTTTTTAAGATGATTGATTCATAGATTTGCATATTTCAATAAAAAGACTAACATCTATGAATGCCTCGTCAGAACACCCCTCCCTCAGACTACCCGCGAGCCGTGCTGCACCAGATCGAGCAGCTTGCGCAGAACATCGTCATCGCCCGCAAGCGGCGCGGCGAGTCTCAGGCTCAATGGGCCAGAAAGCTGGGCATCTCGCAGCCCACCATGGCGCGCATCGAGCGCGGTGACCCATCTGTCGCCATGGCCTCGTATGTGATGTGCATGTGGCTGATCAATCAAGCCGGCGGGCTGGCCAACCTGATTGCGCCGCAGAACGATCATGCGTCGCTGGAGCAAGAAGTGGCCAAGGTGCGAGCCAGGCGAGGCAAGTCTGTGGGCGGTACAAAAAAGCTGCCCGATATGGCTTCGCCAAGCGTCGTATCCGGTCTGGCGGCCCTGCTGGCCAAGTCGGAGCTTGAAAAGATATGACCCGGCCCGCCATCAACGCGGTGTCGCCGCGCACCTACATACCGCAAGACAGGCTCTATGTGTGGGCGATGATCAACCCTTTGTCGCCTACGCTGGTGGGCGAGGTCGGTCTTTCGCGCCTGGTTGCCGACTGTGCCACCTTCACGTATGCGCCAGACTGGCGGAACTTGGCACTCAGCGAAGACATGCCCATCATCCTGGGGCAGATCTTCACTACCGGCGAGAGAAACACCGCTCCCGGCGCGCTCGACGATGCGCGCCCCGACCGTTGGGGCGAGCGCATCATTCGCCACATCGACAGGCCTGCGCGACTGTCCATTCTGGAAATGCTGCTCTTTGCAGGCGACGACCGCTTTGGTGCACTGAGCATCTCCACCTCGGCAGAGCAATACATTCCTCGCGACCTCGGGCCGTATCCACAGTTGAAGGATCTGGCTCAACTGGCCGCAGCGGTGGACGATGTCCAGACCCAGGCTCCCGTCACTGAAGACATCCGGCGTCTGATCCAGCCAGGCGTCACTCTCGGTGGCGCGCGGCCCAAGGCATTGCTGCAGACGGATAACGGCGCATCCGTCATCATCAAGTTCGGCGAGCTGGACGACCCCGTGGACACGCCACTCATCGAACATGCCACCATGACGCTGGCGGCCCGGGCCGGCCTGTCTGTCGCCCAGACTGCCGTACTGCCGCTTCCGCCACGCTATGGCAAGGCGCGGCATGCGCTCACGATCGAGCGGTTCGACCGCATGGGCCCCTATCGGGTGCACTGCCAGTCCGCTCACACTGCCCTGCGCGCTGCAGGCCTGGAGCACAGCTACGGCAATCTGGCCACCATCCTGCTGCGCCTGGGCCACCCGGACCGGCAGATTGCCATGCGCGAGGAACTGTTCAAGCGCATGGTCTTCAACATCCTCATCGACAACACCGACGACCATGAGCGCAACCACAGCATCAGTCTCAACCTCGCCGATGGCTACCACGACCTCACGCCCGCCTACGACGTTGTGCCCAGCTTGCAAAACCTGGGCTATCAGGCCCTCATCGTGGGCACCGCAGGTTCGGAATCGAGCCTCGAAAACGCACTCACCCAGATCAATGAATACGGCATCAAGATGCCCCGCGCCATAGCGTTGATGAAAGAGGTGGCCTCCGTCGTTGATCAATGGGCAGCGCATTTCATCGAACGGGGCGTCAGTCCGGGCGACATGGAATTGCTCACGGCCAGCATCGACCGCGATGCACTCAAGCAGCAGAGACAGGCCCTTTTAGACGCTCGCGCGTAGCGTGTAGAACGACATGGTTCGCTCGACAAAACCAAAGTCCGCAGGGGTCGTCAGCGCAAGGCGCCTTCTTCACTCATCATCGGCCGACAGCGCTGCATCCCGTTCAACCTCAATACCGTCTGTCAGTGCGTCAATGCATTCCACCAAGCCCGCATCCAAGCCCTGCAGGCCGCCCTGAATCCAAACTAGTCTTTCTCGGACAGCCGCCCCGCAGGCCAAAAGGCCATCGCGACAGCCGCCAGCGCGAACACGGCCATGACGCCGACGAGGGCGATGGGCGTACCGTCCGATAGCCAGGCGAGCAACAGCGACGAGACGATGCCGCTGCCGTACTGCAGAGCCCCGATCAGCGCGGCCGCGGAGCCGGCGCGCTCGGGTGCGCCGTCTAGCGTAGAAGAGTGTGACGCACAGCGTGTAGCGCATGAAGAGCGGCTGACGAAGCAACACGGCATAGTCGCTCAGCGCATGCCAGACCGGCGTGGTCGCGCGACGCGACGGGGCATGGGTTTCGGGCAGCCGGCGCAAGCACAGCAGCATGAGCATGCCAACGGCGGCCAGCAGCCAGAAAATCGCATGCCACGTGGTGATGCGGATGATCTGGCCTCCGAGCAGCGGACCGACGATCGGCGCGATGGCCATGATGACGGTGAGGGTCGAGAGCATCTCGGCCGCGCGAGTCCGGCCATAACAGTCGCGCACCATGGCACGCGCCAGCATCGGCCCGGTGCAGGCACCGAAGGCCTGGAACATCCGCCAGAACACGATCTCGCCGATCGACTGCGAAAGCGCACAGCCGATCGATCCCACGATGAACAGCGTGATCCCGATCAACAGCGGCTTGCGCCGCCCGATGCGGTCGCTGATCGGTCCCCAGATCAGTTGGGCGATTGCGAATCCGATCAGGAAGCCGGTGATGGTCAGCTCGACATTGCCCTGAAGATCGCGTTGCATTTGCGGCATTGCAGGCAGGTAGATGTCGGTCGACAGCGAGGTAAAGGCCATCAACGCGCTCAGCAACGCGATGAAGAACCCTGCAGAGATGCCGCCCGGCGCACGGGGATCTGGGTTGCAATCTGGATCGCGAGGAGCGATGGCTTTGTGGTTCATGGCGATCACGGGGGGGCCTCGAACGGGCTTCGACAGTCAAAACGAAAAAGGGGGCTCTCACCCCCTTTTGATCCGTCGCCTGGCTTCAACGCGCAGCAGGCAGTGCGTAGGCAATGATGTAGTCGCCTCGATCGCGAGGGCTGCGTGCAGCGCCTCCTGCGTTGATGACAATGAACTGGCGGCCGGACGGTGCGGTGTACGACATGGGCGTTGCGTTGGAGCCCACCGGCAGGCGCGATTTCCAGACCTCTTCACCCGTCTTCGAGTCGAACGCACGCAGGTAGTAATCCTGGGTTCCGGCAAAGAACACGAGTCCCGATGCCGTTGCGACCGGACCCGCCATGGGGGGCATGCCGATCGCAACGGGCAGCGGCGATACGAAGCCACCGGGAAGCGCGCTGTCCTTGATCGTTCCGATGGGCCGCTGCCAAACGATCTTCTTGCCGACCAGGTCGATGGCCGTCATCGTGCCGAACGGCGGCTGATTGCAAGGAATGCCCAACGGCGACATCAACGGACCTTGCTTGATGGCGAACGGCGTACCGGCTTGTCGTGCCATCGACTCGCCCGTCCGCAGCTTGCGCGAAACCGCATCGAAATCGGCAGACGGAACCAGTTGGTAGCGCTGTGCCATGCGGATGTCGGTGGCATAAAGAATGGCACGTCGTTCGTCGATTGCTCCGCTTCCCCAGTTGAAACCGCCGAAGTTGCCCGGATATTGAAGCGACTCGACGGTGCTCGGCGGCGTGAACTCACCTTCGTAACGCAGACGCTTGAACTCGATGCGGCACAGCATCTGATCGATGATGCTGGCACCCCACATGCGTTTCTCGGTCAACGGTTCGGCTCCGACTGCAGGCATGCCGACCGAGTAAGGCTGGGTGGGAGCGGTCCAGTCGCTCGGATCTGCGCCGCCCGGAACGGGGCGTTCCACCACTTCGGTGACGGGCTCGCCGGTCTGGCGATTCAACACAAAGATCTGGCCCCGCTTGGTCAACTGGATCAGGGCCGGAACCGTACCGGTTTCAGTGGGAATGTCGTACAGCAGGGGTTGCGAAGAGACATCGTAGTCCCACAGATCGTGGTGCGTGGTCTGGAACTTCCAGCGAACCTTGCCTGTCTGGATGTCGAGGGCCACCACGGAAGAGCTGTGGGCTTCGCTTTCCGGGCTGCGCTGGCCTCCCCAGTAGTCGGGCGTCTGGTTGCCGGTGGGCAGGTAGATCAGGCCCAATGCGTCGTCGAAAGACGGTGTGCTCCAGACATTGGGCGTGGTGCGCGTATAGGTCTTGCCCGGTTCGGGGTAGGACGAGTTGTCGGGATTGCCCAGATCCCAGGCCCAGGCGAGATCGCCGGTCATGGCATCGTAGGCCCGCACCACACCGGAGGGCTCGTCGACGGACCGGTTGTCCCACACCCAGCCACCGACGATGATCTTTCCGCGCATCACGGTGGGAGCGGACGTCGGCAGGTAAAAGTAGGGCTCGATGTGGCCCATGCCGATGGTCAGGTCGACTTCGCCGTTCTTGCCGAAGGTCGTGCACACCTGGCCCGTGGCCGCATCCAACTGGATCAATCGCGAATCGAGCGTGCTCAGCACGATCCGTGCGCGGCACAGCGCAGCAGCCGGCTCGGCAGAGCCGTTGCTGGCGACAGGGGCGGGTTCTGCCTGCACATAAGCCAGCCCGCGACAGCGGTTGCGACTTCTGTTGGTGTTGTTGCCGCCAAAGATATCGGGATCGAAACTCCATTTTTCAGCGCCGGTCTCGCCGTCGATGGCGATCACTTTGTTGTACGGCGTGCAGGCGTACAAGGTGCCGTCGATCTGAAGCGGCGTGTTCTGGTCTTCCGCGCCGGGACCCGCCACGTGTCCGGTCCGGAAGGTCCAGGCGACTTCGAGGTCTTTCACGTTGGCCGGTGTGATCTGCTGGGCGTCCACATAGCGGGTACCGAAGGAGTTCTTGCCGTAGTGCGTCCATTGGTTGCCCTGCCCGGGGCTGGTCGGCGTCAGGTTGCGCTCTGCCACAGGGTCGAGGATCTGACCATGGGGCTCGAACATCTGCAGCAATCCCACTGCCGAAAAGAGGACGAGCACGAGGCACACCGCGGCAGATGCGCGTTTTCCACGACCTTGCAGCAGGCCCGGAGCCACCAGCGAAGCCAGGATACACAGCACCAGGATCCAGCTCAGACGGGGCACCAGACCCCAGAAGTCGAAGCCGACCTCCCACACCGACCACAGCACTGTGGCGATGGCGATTGCTGCAAGCACCGCCAGGGCGACGGGCTTGCGGCGAGCGAACAGCGCACCCGTCACGCACAGTGCCAGCCCTGCGCAGAAATAGAACGCAGACCCATCGAGACGGATCAGGTACGCACCTCCGACCAGCAATACGAGTCCCACCAGGAAATGGAACAGCCCCAATGCCTGAACGGCTAATTTTTTCATTTCGTCTCACAGCCTTTCGTTGAATACATCGCCTGACCGCACGTCGCCGCAGGGAGGCTCACCACAAGCCTGAAATTAATCCTGAGCATGGATAGTCGGCACGCCGACTCCTGCGGATGCCAGCGCGGCATATAGCGGAAAAGAGTCGTCCTGCCGGCCTCGAGGGTGCTCGGCAGCATGGATGCCCGCCGATGCGGGCCATGACGGCCAGGTGAATCTCGGCGATTGTAGGGAGCTGCGGCCCATCGATAAATCGATGAAAGTGCAAATCGCCTATACTCAAAATTCATCAATGAATGAAGAATTCATACGACATGAAATCAGGCGGTTCTTTCGCCATCCGTTCGTCTTGTCGCAAAAGATCAAACCATGCAGCGTGAAGACATCGTCGACCTGAACGCCTTCGCGACCGTTGCAGAAGAACGCAGTTTCACCAAGGCCTCGATCCGGCTCGGCACATCCCAATCGGCACTGAGTCATGCCGTCAGGCGTCTTGAAACACGGCTCGGGGTTCGCCTGCTCAACCGGACGACACGAAGCGTCTCGCCGACCGAGGCCGGGCAACAACTGCTCGACACCTTGCAATCGTCATTCCAATCGATTGCAGAAAGACTGGGGACGATCGGGCACCTGCGTGAGGAGCCGGCAGGCTCGATTCGCATCAGTACCTCCGAGCACGCGCTGCAGGTCGTGCTCTGGCCCAAGCTCTCCAAATTCATGAAGACCTATCCGGCCGTGCAAGTCGAGATCGAAGTGGATCCTGCCGGCCCGAACATCGTGGACGGACGGTTCGATGCAGGCATACGCCTAGGCGACGACATCGACAAGGACATGGTCGCCGTCCGCATCTCGCCCGATCTGCTCAAGTCTTTTGTGGCTTCGCCCAAGTACCTGGCCGGCAGGACGATGCCGCGATCCCCGCACGATCTTGTCGACCACGCGTGCCTCACGTACCGACGACCGTTGACAGGACGCATACTGCCCTGGGACTTCATCAAGCGGGGCAAGAAGATACAGCTTCGATTGTCCGGGCGACTCGTGTTCAACAATATTCCGGCGTTGGTGACTGCGGCACTCGATGGCCACGGAATCGTTGCCGTTGCGGAAGATTACGTGACGGAATATGTCGCGAAAGGAGACCTGATCCGCATCTTGCCGGAGTGGAGCCCCACGCTCTCGGGTTTTCATCTGTATTACCCCAGCCGCAGGCAGATGTCGGTTGCCTTTTCACTTCTGGTCGATACCCTGAGACATCACGGCTCGTGAGCCGGCCACCGTTGGCATCGGCTCGATGGGGGGGGGGCGGCCCATGCTCCGCCCCTTCGGTTGCGCGCGCCCTTATGCAGAGAAGCGGTAAAGCGCGGCGCGATTGAACGGATCGATCCGCAGGTCCTGGATGGCGACTGTGGCGGCGGCGCGGTAGCCGGTGACTGCACGGCATTCGGCGTCGATCAGCATCGTGGTGCGGCTCGATGCGGTGTACGGACGCCACGCCGGCATGCGGTCGTTGTCGGGTCGCCCGGTGCGCGCAAAGGCCACGAATGCGGCCATCATGTTCATCGAGGTCTCGAACGCCGCTGCGCCTGGGCCCGTCATGGCACGAGCCTTGTCGACTGTTCCGAAGGCGAATGGAATGTCGACCGCGTGCGGCGCACCCAGCAGGCCGCCCAGGGCGGGAATGGTCCAATTGAAGTTGTAGACGTAGACCGGCGCCTGGCCAGCCGCACCCGATTTGGTCTCGGCCGCACGCGTGAGCGGACGCCGGAACTGCACATCCGATGCAACGGCGATCAGGATGTCGGACGGCGACATCGCAGGCTCCGCCTCGCGGTAGGCTTTCATGATGGCGGTGATCGTTCCGTCGTCGACCTTGAACACCCTGCGCATCCGCTCCCGCATCTGCGCTTCGGACAACGCGAAATTCCGCATGTCGTCGCGGAAGAAAAGCGACGCTTCGGTGCGTGTGCATCCCACCATGAGCGGCACCTGCGCGTGCGTGGCGAGTCCTTCGACGCTCATCGGCTGCGTGGTGATGTGCCGGCCATCGATCACTGGGCGCGCGCCCTCGAGTCCCGATTGTCTGACGGCTCGCGAGCGCGCTGCCAGCAGAGCCTCGAAGGGGATACGCTGCATCGCTTCGAGGTGGCCCGCCGACAGTCCCAGTTCATTCACCAGGGCGTCGACATAAGGCTGCATGGCGGATGCGGGATCGATGGCGAGCCCCGCCGCGCCGCTCATGCTGATCGCGCGATGGAACAGGCCCTGGGCTTTTTTCATGCCCAGCAGGGCCATGATCTTCGAACCGCCGCCGGACTGCCCGAACACCGTGACATTGCCCGGGTCGCCACCGAACGTGGCGATGGCGTCCCGCACCCATTCGAGTGCGGCCAGAATGTCGAGGTGGCCTGCGTTCGCGGCATCGCCGAAACGCTCGGCGTCGAGGTGCGACAATTGGGTGTAGCCGAAGGCATTGAGGCGGTGGTTGATCGTCACCACGACCACGTCGCCGAAACTCGCGAGGTTCGAGCCATCGAGGGCCTCGCCGGCGCCACCGCCGTTGATGTAGCCGCCGCCATGGATGTAGAACATCACGGGCCGCTTGGCACCGGCGTCCAGACCCCGGGTAAAGACATTGAGAACGCAGCAGTCTTCCCCGAGCGGTTCCTTTTGCTCATACCACTCGAACAGCTCGTCTCCACCCATGCCGGATTTGATCTGCGGAGACATCGCGCCATACGTTGTGGCGTCCCGGATGCCGGTCCATTTGGCCACCGGTCGAGGTGCCTGGAAACGGTTGGCGCCGCCGGTATCCGCCGCATAAGGCACCCCCTTGAAACTGTAGACGCCGTTGCTGCGCACCCCCCGGAGCTTTCCGTCGCGCGTCTCGATCACCGCTGGTTGCATCGCCGCGGCCGCCGAACCGGCCCATAAGGCGGGCAAGGCCATGGCCGCTCCCGCGATGGACAGAAACTGGCGGCGAGGGGTAGTGGGAACAAATGACATGCGGCCTTTCAATGCGTGTGTCGGCGCAAAGCGCTTCGCGTCAGAATACGGCCGCGTCGCTATGACAACAATATGCTGCAATATTTATGAGCTATTTAGCTGAGCTAACAAATGCAACAGAAGCTTTATGACGACTTGGCCGCTTTCGTCGCGGTCGGTCAGGAGCGCAGTTTCACGCGCGCCGCGAAGAAACTGGGCGTGACACCGTCCGCGCTCAGCCAGACGATACGGGGCCTCGAGGAAAGACTGGGCCTCTCCTTGCTGGCCCGCACCACGCGCAGCGTTTCGCCGACGGCTTTGGGCGAGCGGCTGTTGCAGACCACGTCGAGCCGGTTGGGCGACATCGATGCGGAGCTGGCGAGCCTGCACGACCTCAACAGCCGGCCTTCGGGCACCATCCGCATCACCTCGAGCGAAGCGGTCGCCGATGCGGTGGTATGGCCAAAACTCGAAAATCTGCTGCGAGAGCACAGCGAGATCCAGATGGAGATTTCATCCGACGCATCGCTGACAGACATCGTCGCCGATCGCTACGACGCCGGTGTACGCCTGGGCGGACAGGTCGAGAAGGACATGATCGCCGTCCGAATCACACCGGACATGCGCATGGCTGTGGTCGGATCACCCGACTATTTCGCCAATCGGTCTCGGCCGGTCAGGCCGCCGGATCTGACGGGACATGACTGCATCAACATCCGTTTGCCGACATCGAAGAGCCTGTCGGTATGGGAGTTCAAGAAAGCGGGCCGCGAGTACAACGTGCGTGTCTCGGGCCGTTTGACGTTCAACAGCGGAAAGCTACGACTGCGCGCAGCGCTCTCCGGTTTCGGACTCGCCTACATGCCGGAAGACCAGGCTCGCCCGCACATTGAAGCGGGCAAACTGGTCAGCGTACTGAACGACTGGTGCGCGCCTTTCCCGGGCTTTCACCTGTATTTTCCGAGCCGACGCCAAATGTCCCCGGCGTTTGCCCTCGTCGTCGAAGCGCTTCGCCACCGCCAGGGCGCATAAACAGCACGGCGTGGGCCTTGACTCGAAGCCCCGGGGTCAGGCGAGCCGGGCTCAGCCGCGTGCCTTCAAACCGAGCATCTTGTAATGTTCGTAGTGACCGACGCCGTTTTTCACGATGGGGTCTTGTGATGTCAGCGCGGCGATATCCTGCTCGTCGGCGATTTGGTAAAGCGACACGCCATAACCGCCGTTCTCGTCGATGACCGGACCGTGCGCCACGATCGAGCCTTGTTCGAGAAGCCGGTTCATATAGGCAGCGTGCTGCTTCATCCAATCCTGCTCATCGGCAGACAGGGTGGAGAGAAAGTCTGCACGGGGCGGTATGAATTTGCACAAATAAAATTTCATGATGAATCCTTGTGAATGAGTGGAAGGCGTTTCATCTGAAACGCTGCAATGACCTGGCGGTCTAGGCTGTCCGGACGCTTTTCCGAATCGCGCCTTCAAACATCTTTGGCAGATAGTGCTGCAGGAACAGGATCATTCCGGTCATCTTTCCAACCGGGTTGCTGAACTTCGGTTTTGGGGTCTCGATCAGCTTGACGATGGTCTCGATCACGGCATCGGGCGCTTCGGCTTCGTCGATGCCCTTTTGCGTTGCGGCGTCTGCTTGCTTGCGGTAGACGTCGTAGTCGGCGATACGGCCGCTTGTTTGAGAAACGGCGTGGTGAGCGAGGTTGGTCTTGAACCACACCGGCTCGACCATGCTGACCCGGATGTTGAACGGGTCCAGTTCGAACCGAAGCGACTTGAAATAGCCTTGGACAGCGTGCTTCGAGGCGGTGTAGTAGGACAGGTTGGGCGGACCGATCAGGCCGACGATGGAACTGACCGTGATGATCTGTCCTTGCTTCTGTACCCGCAAACGAGGCAACAAGGCATTCGTGACTTTGACCGTTCCCCAGAAGTTGGTTTCAAACTGCTGCCGGCCCAGCGCGATGGGCGTTTCTTCGGCAAGACCGGTCACCATGTAGCCGGCGTTGTTGACCAGCACATCCAATTGGTCGATGTGGCGGGACAGCTCTTCCGTGAACGCACCGATGGAGTGTTCGTCGTCGATGTTCAGGCGCAGCAGTTTGAAGGACACCTTGTCCGCATGTTTTTCGGGCTCGCGACTGGTGCCGATGACCTCGAAGCCTTGCCGATGCAGGCTGTTGGCGAGCAGCAGGCCGAAGCCCGACGATGCGCCCGTGATCAATACTGTTTTTTTCATTGGATAACGCTTCGAAACGTGCAAATGGCTGGGAGGTTCTGAGAGCCACGCATGAATGTGCCTGGCTCTGCGGTTGAGCAGCAGGGCCGTTCGACACACGCCTGCTGCAGGTGTTGATCGCTGCAATACCGGGACCCGCGCTGTTCATGGGCTCCTTTCGAACGAGGCCGGCTGGACGCGATGTCGAGCGCATGTTAGTATCGTTTCGGTAGTCAGTCAATACTAAAAAGATATGAACTCGGAAAAATCGTCTGAAAGCACCTGTCCCATCGCACGCAGCCTGGCCGTCCTCGGAGATGCCTGGACGATGCTGATCCTGCGGGATGCCAATGCGGGACTGACACGTTTCGATCAGTTCAGAAAGAGCCTGGGCATCGCGCCGACGATGCTGACCAAGCGCCTGGCGACACTCACAGAAGAGAACCTGCTGGAGAAGCGTCTCTACTCCGAGCGGCCGCCGCGTGAGGAATATGTTCTGACCGAGGCGGGACGCGACTACCTGCCTGTGCTCTTCATGATCGGCGCTTGGGGTCGCAAGCACCGGGGCGAAGGCCGGTTGATGCGGTTTCTGGATGCTGAGACCGGGACCGACCTCGAGCCGATGGCTGTGGATGCCGTGACCGGCGCGGAGATCGGCACACGTCCGATCCGCATGGCGATGCCGGATTGAAGCAGGCAGGCGCTGGCTGCACCTGCAGCGATGGATACATACTCTATTGACCGGCATCGTCCGGCCCTCTTTGACCCAGACTGCTCAGAACATGCGTTTACCTTTCCGTGCCTGGTTTGTTGCCCTGCTGGCGGGTTTTGCGACCACGGGTTGCCTGTCGGCCTCCCGCTGTGAGCCGGGCTTCTCGGCTTCTCCCCAATTCGGCGATGACTGCCGCTTTCACAACACGCCCAACCCCGATGCCAAACCGTCGCAGGGGGGGCTCATGAACTGGGCCAAGTTCTTGCTGGGTTCCAAGGTCGGCACCGAGCCGATCGATCGGATCCCCATGCGCATGCTCGATCGGGCCCAGCTCGATTTGCTCGATCCCGAAACCACGCATGTGGTGCGGCTCGGCCATTCGTCGCACCTGCTGAAACTGAACGGAAAGTACTGGCTGATCGACCCGGTGTTCAGCGAGCGGGCATCGCCGGTGCAATGGGCCGGACCGAAGCGCTTTCACCCGACGCCCATTCCGCTGGCCGATCTGCCTCCCGTCGAAGGTGTCATTCTTTCGCACGACCACTATGACCACCTCGACCTTGCAACCGTTCGTGCGTTGCGCGAGCAGGTGCAGCGTTTTTTCGTTCCGCTGGGTGTGGGTGGGCGCTTGCGCCAAGCCGGCGTGGCGCCAGAGAAGATCCAGGAGTTCGACTGGTGGCAGGAAGGCGAACTGCACGGTGTGAAAGTGACCGCCACACCGGCTCAGCATTTTTCGGGCCGGACCCTGTGGGACCGCGGCACGACGCTGTGGGCCTCATGGGTGATCGAGAGCGGCGGCGAGCGCATCTTCTACAGCGGCGATACTGGGTACTTTCCAGGCTTCAAACAAATCGGCGAACGCTTCGGTGGCTTCGACTTGGCGATGGTCGAGAACGGCGCTTACAACGAGAACTGGTCTTCGGTGCACATGACTCCCGAAGAGTCGGTGCGCGCCTTCATGGATCTGCGCGGCAGGGTGATGTACCCCGTGCACAACAGCACGTTCTCGCTGGCCCTGCATGCCTGGCAAGAGCCCATGGAGCGCCTGACCACCCTCGCCATGGAGAACAACATCACCCTGGCCACCCCTGAAATCGGCGAGGTGCTGACCGTGGGCAGCGATCGAAGCAACGCCCTGTGGTGGCGCGGATTGCGGTAGGCCACGTCGATCGCGACAGGCCGGCACATTCTTGTGCCTCCCATCGCCTTCCATCGAACCGCCAAAGAAAAAGCCCGCTACCTTTGGGATAGCGGGCTTTCCATGCTGTTTCTGGTGGCGCTTCACGGATTCGAACCGCGGACCTGTGGATTATGATTCCATCGCTCTAACCGACTGAGCTAAAGCGCCGATCACTGCTGTGCAGCGAAGACCGTCATTATAGCCACAAAGTTGGCATGCCGATCAAGCCGAATCAGAAAAACCGCTTGTCCGGTCAGTCCCCCTGCGCAGTCTTTTCAGGCGCGGCCGATGATCGACGCCGTCGCCATCAGTTCTTCGAGCAGTGCCAGCGCCGCCTTGCCCGAGAGGGTATAGGGGTTGAGGCGAGGCTGCTCGGCGTACTTCAGCACCACGGTGGTGTTGAGCTTGCTGAGGTCGACGCGGCCCATGGTCCAGCCGGCAAAACGGCGTTCGCTGATCTCTTCGTAATCCAGCAGTTCGATGCGCTCGTGGCGCGCGTCGCGCAGGATATGGCCGTAGAGCTCGTTCACCATCTGGCGGCTGCCTTCCAGCGCCTGCAGGAACACGCCGTCGCCGTAGCACAGGATGCCCGTGATGCCGTGCGAAGGATTGAAGCTGCGCGCCTTGGCGACGATGGCTTCGATGGCGTTGCCGGGGCAGTCGGCCACGGCGTGACTGGCATAAAGCAGGCGGACCAGCATGGTGGATTCCTTGTTCGAATGAAAGGACGGGCGGTTTGTTGTTCTATCAGTCGCGTCCGCGGATCAGCGACAGAAACTCGCGGCGCAGGTTGGGGTCCTTGAGGAACACGCCGCGCATCACCGAGTTGATCATGCGGCTGTCGAGTTCCTTCACGCCGCGCCAGGCCATGCAGAAGTGCTCGGCCTCGATCACCAAAGCCAGGCCGTCGGGGCGGGTCTTTTCGATGATCAGGTCGGCCAGTTGCACCACGGCTTCTTCCTGGATCTGCGGACGGGACATGATCCATTCGGCCAGGCGCGCGTACTTCGACAGGCCGATGACGTTGGTGTGTTCGTTGGGCAGCACGCCCACCCACAGCTTGCCGATGATGGGGCAGAAGTGGTGCGAGCAGGCGCTGCGCACGGTGATCGGGCCCACGATCATGAGCTCGTTGAGGTGCTCGGCGTTGGGGAACTCGGTGATGGGCGGTGCCGCCTTGTAACGACCGGCGAACACCTCGTTGAGGTACATCTTGGCCACGCGCCGGGCCGTGTCGTTGGTGTTGTGATCGTTCTCGGTATCGATCACCAGGCTGTCGAGCACACCCTTCATCTTGCCTTCGACTTCGTCGAGCAGCAGTTCGAGCTCGCCGGGCTGGATGAACTCGGCAATGTTGTCGTTGGCGTGGAAACGCTGGCGGGCCGCTTTCACGCGCTCGCGGATCTTGACCGACAGGGGCACGCCGTCGCCGGCGTTGGAATCTTCTGACATGACTGAGAGGTTTCTGGCAGTGCCACTAAAAAGCTGGGTCGGATGGTAACAGCCTTCCCAAGCCACTGCATGGAGGGGGATTGTCGATGCATGGCATGGAGAACGGCCTGCACTCGCTACGAAAACAGGAATTCCCCATGCCGCCGGCCCGATCGGCCAGCGCGATTACTCGACGCGGATGTTGCGCGAGCGGATCACGGCGCCCATCTGCGCGGTGTCGGCCTGCATGCGGCGTGCCAGCGCTTCCGGCGAGCCGGCGACCACTTGCCAGCCCTGGGCCAGCAGTTTTTCACGAATCTCGGGGCGGCGCAGGATTTCGGTGAGGATCGTCGACAGGCGCTGTGCACGCTCCTTGGGCATGTTGGCCGGTCCGGCCACGGCGTTCCAGACTTCCACCTGGTAGTCCTTCACACCGCCTTCGGCCAGGCTGGGCAGGCCGGGTGCCACGGGGCTGCGGCCCTTCGAGCTCAGGCCCACGGGCTTGATCTTGCCGGCCTGGATCTGGGGCAACGCCAGGCCGGGCGGCAGCAGGGCCAGTTGCAGTTCACCGGCGAGCATGCCGTTGATCACCTGCGGGTTGCCGGGATAGGGCACATGCACGGGCTTGATGCCGGTCTGCCCGGCCAGCAGTTCCATGCCCAGGTGCGAAACGGTGCCGATGCCGGGGCTGCCGTAGCTCCACTGGTCGCCGGCCTTGCGGGCCGCCGCAAAGAAGCCGGCAATGTCGTTGAACGCCACGCTGTTGGCGGCCGTCAGCACCAGGGGGGCCGAGCCGATGAAGCTGATGGGCGCCAGGTCCTTCAGCGGATCGTAGGGCGTGCGCGGGTTGAGCAGCTTGGCAATGGTCATGTTGCCGTTGATCATCAGGCCCAGCGTATGGCCGTCCTGGGCCTTGGCGACCTGGTCGGCGGCGATGTTGCCGCTGGCGCCGGGCTTGTTCTCGACATACACCGGCTGGCCGAGCGCCTTCGAAAGCGGCTCGGCGATCAGGCGGGCGGTGATGTCGGGCGACGAGCCGCCCGGAAAGCCCACCAGAATGCGCACGGGCCGTGTCGGCCAGTTGTCGGCAGCGGCCGGTGCGGCCTGCTGTGCGCCGGCCCAGGTGGAAAGCGTGGTGGCCGCGGCCAGGAGGAGGAGTTTGCGTCGCATGATAGGTCTCTTCGGATGGATCGTGTGTCTCGCGCCCACGCACGGGCCGGGCTCGCGCGTGGCGCGCTATTGTGCCTCGACCGGTAATTAGCCTGAAGAGGAAAGTCCCGGGGGACGCCTGGATGGGCTGCCGACACGCCGGCGTCTCACGCATGAAAAAGCCCGCTGGGCTCGAGGCGCAGCGGGCTTGGAAGGGCAGGGCAGGCGCTTACGCGTAGGCTGCCAGGGCCTTCTTCATCTTCTTCATGGCCGCCACCTCGATCTGGCGGATGCGTTCGGCGCTGACCTTGTAGTCGGCAGCCAGCTCATGCAGCGTCATGCCGCCCGAGCCGTCGTCGTTGACCTTGAGCCAGCGTTCCTCGACGATCCGGCGGCTGCGGGGGTCGAGCACATCGAGTGCGGCCACCAGGCCTTCGGTGGCCATGGCATCGCGCTGGGTGGCTTCCAGGCGCATCGTCGGCTCGTCCTGCAGGTCGGCCAGATAGGCGATCGGGCCGTAGCTGTCCTCGCCGTCGGCCGAGGGTGCCGGATCGAGCACCACATCGCCGCCCGACAGGCGCATTTCCATCTCCATCACCTCTTCGCGCTTGACGTTGAGCTGGCTGGCGACGAGGTCGATTTCCTGCTCGGTCAGCGTAGCGCGATGGGTTTCCGAATCGACGGCATCGGCCTTGAGGCCTTGTTTCATCGACCGCAGATTAAAGAACAGCTTGCGCTGGGCCTTGGTCGTCGCGACCTTGACCATGCGCCAGTTCTTCAGGATGTACTCGTGAATCTCTGCCTTGATCCAGTGCAGGGCGTAGCTGACCAGCCGCACGCCCTGATCGGGGTTGAAGCGCTTGACGGCCTTCATCAGGCCGACGTTGCCCTCCTGGATCAGATCGCCATGCGGCAGGCCGTAGCCCAGGTACTGGCGCGAAACCGAAACCACCAGGCGCAGGTGCGAGAGCACCAGCTTGCCGGCCGATTCGAGGTTGTTGTCGTCGCGCAGTTCGCGGGCAAAGCGCTGCTCTTCTTCTTGCGTGAGCAGCGGCAGGCGGTTCACCGCCGAAATATAAGCGTCGAGGTTGCCCAGCGGGGGCACGACTGCCCAGGGAGATGCAACCGTCAAAGCGTTCGCAGAGGCTCCAGTTTGGTGTGTCATACCAGAAACTCCTTTCAATAACCGTCGTGACCGTGTCACGGATAGACATATTAGCACTCTCTAGGATTGAGTGCTAAGCGCCAAGTTCCCCGGCACCGGGGCCGTTGGGCCTTCCGGGCTCGCATCGTCGCGCGCCAGGCCGCGCCAGGCTTGGGTTTCCTGTCGGACACCCGCTCGAGCCGGCCGTTCCCCGGGCAGCGCTAGAAAATCTTGATCGCCGATTTAGTCCCTCACTATGCCGCATGCGCCGGTTTTGCGCATGCGGACGCGGGCGGTTTCGGGCGTCGGTGCAGGCCGTGTGCGTGGGTGGCGGCGCTGGGGGAGAACCGGCCTTGTCTGACGCGGCCGACGGCAGGCCCGCTGGTAGCATCCGTGCAACACCGCCGGGGCCCCTGCCAGACGCGGCATGCGACATGAGGCATGCGGCACGCTTGCGCCAGGAGTGCACGGTGGCCGGATTTTTTTGCAGTTCACGAAGGATCTCGACCACGCCATGCAGGATCGCCGCCAATTCTTGTCCGCCGCCAGTTCCTCCCTTGCCTTGGCCGCACTGGGGCTGCCTGCAGCCGCTCTGGCCCAGCAAGGGCTCAAGCTGAGCGGACCTCAGCCTTTTTCTTTCGAATCGCTGGTGGCCCGTGCGCAGGCGCTGGCTGCCAAGCCTTACGCCAGCACCAGCAATCTGCCCAAGGACGTGCTCGAACGCATCGACTACGAGCAGCACGGCAAGATCAAGTACCAGACGGACGATGCCGTCTTCCGCGACGGCCCAGGCCAGTTCCCGGTGACGTTTTTCCATCTGGGCCGGTTTTTCCAGGAGCCGGTCCACATGCACACGCTGGGGCGTTCGGGCTCGAACTGGTTTGCACGCGAGCTGCTGTACGACGCGTCTTATTTCGACATGCCCGCCGACAGCCCCGCGCACCAGATGCCCGACGGCGCCGGTTTTGCGGGGTTCCGTTTCCAGGAATCCCGTCTGGCCGACCAGAGCAAGCTGGACTGGAAACAGAACGACTGGGTGGCTTTCCTGGGGGCGAGCTATTTCCGCGCCATCGGCGAGCTCTATCAGTACGGCCTGTCGGCCCGCGGTATCGCGCTGGATGTCGCCATGCCCGACAAGCCCGAGGAGTTTCCCAACTTCACGCACTTCTATTTCGAGCCGCCGGCAGCCAACGACAGCACCTCGGTGGTGGTCTATGCGCTGCTGCAAGGTCCCAGCATCACGGGCGCCTACAAGTTCGTGATGAAACGCGAGAAGGCGGTGATCATGGACATCGACTGCCAGCTCTTCCTGCGCAAGGATGTGGCCCGTTTGGGCATTGCGCCCCTGACTTCGATGTTCTGGTACTCCGAGTCGGTCAAGCCCACCGGCATCGACTGGCGCCCGGAAGTGCACGATTCGGACGGCCTGGCGCTGTGGACGGGCTCGGGCGAGCGCATCTGGCGTCCGCTCAACAATCCGCCGGCAACCACCGCATCCGCTTTCGGCGACACCAAGCCCCGCGGATTCGGCCTGATGCAGCGTGACCGCCAGTTCGGCAACTACCTCGACGGCGTGCACTACGAACGCCGGCCCAGCCTCTGGGTCGAGCCGCTGGGCGACTGGGGCGAAGGTGCGGTGCAGCTCATCGAGATTCCGACCGACGACGAGATTCACGACAACGTGGTGGCCTTCTGGGTGCCCAAGGAGTCGGCCCGCGCGGGCAAGGCGTACAAGCTGAGCTACCGCCTGCACTGGATGGCCGACGAGCCCTATCCCTCGCCGCTGGCGCGCTGCACCGGCACACGCATCGGGCGCGGCGGCCAGCCGGGCCAGCCGCGGCCGGCCGGCGTGCGCAAGTTCATGGTCGAGTTCAAGGGCGGCTCGCTGGGCAAGCTGCCGTTCGGCGTCAAGCCCGAGCTGGTGCTGTCGGCCTCGTCCGGGCAGTTCTCGTATGTCTTTGCCGAAGCCATCCCCGACGGCGAGGCCGGCCACTGGCGCGCCCAGTTCGACTTCACGCCGGCGGGCAACGATCCGGTCGACATGCGCCTGTTCCTCAAGAACGGCGACGAGACGCTGACCGAGACCTGGCTCTACCAGTTCCATCCGTTCTGATCCGGGGCACGGGCTTGCGGCTTGTCGGACGCCGGCCCCTGTTCCAACGGTGCCGTGCGCGGTCTTTTAAACCGTGCCACACTGATCCGGCAGGGCCCATGCGACCCTAAAAAAACCAACAACAGCTTCGCTGGCGCTGCGGTACGTGTCTGCCCATCACGGGCCCCGTACCCATCACCTTTCACCCCCAAGGAGTTGTTTCGCATGCCGTCGTCGTTCCACCCCCCATCCTCTTCATCCCCTGCGTCGTCCGTGCAGGTCTTGCGAGCCGCGCCGGCTCTCCGGCTTGCGCATCTCGGCGTACTGACCGCTTTGCTGGCAGGCGCCGGTGTGCATTCCGGCGCTTGGGCGCAGGCTGCCGAAGCCACCGATCCCATCCAAACCGAGGTGGTTGCCCGGGATCTGGCCCAGCCTTGGGCGGTGGCCTTTATCGAAGACGGCCGTTTTCTCGTCACCGAGCGGGGCGGGCAACTGCGTGTGATCGAAGCCGACGGACGGGCCGGCGAGCCCGTGCAAGGCGTGCCGCCCGTCGTGGTGGGGGGGCAGGGCGGATTGCTCGATGTCATCACCGACAGTGACTACGCCCGCAACCGCACGATCTATTTCTGCTACTCGGAACCCGGTCAGGCCGATGGCGTGAGAAACGTGAACTCGACTGCGTTGGCCTCGGCGCGCCTGTCGGCCGACCGCCGCCAGCTGGAGCAGGTCAAGGTGCTGTTTTCGCAGCAGCCCAAGGTCGCCAGCCAGATGCATTACGGCTGCCGCGTCGTCGAGACCCGCGACGGCAAGCTGATGCTGGCCGTGGGCGAGCGTTCGTCTCAGGCGCAGCAGGCCCAGAACCTGCAAAGCCACCTGGGCAAGGTGCTGCGCATCGACAAGGACGGCGGCGTGCCTGCCGACAACCCCTTCGTGTCGCGCTCCGATGCCAAGCCCGAGATCTGGAGCTACGGCCATCGCAACCCCCAGGGGGCGGCGCTGGCCCCGGACGGCACCTACTGGATGACCGAGCACGGGCCGCGCGGCGGCGACGAGATCAACATCCCCCGCGCGGGCCGCAACTACGGCTGGCCGCTGGTCTCGTTCGGCCGCAACTACTCGGGCACGGCGGTCGGCAAAGGGGAATCCGAAGGCCCCGGACTCGCCCAGCCCCTGCTGCACTGGACCCCCTCCATCGCACCCTCGGGAACGGCTTTCGTCACCAGCGACCGTTACGGCCCGGGCTGGCAGGGCAATCTGCTGGTCGGCTCGCTCAAGTTCGATTACCTCGAGCGCCTGCAGGTGCAAGGCACGGGCGACCAGGCCACCATCGGCCGGCGCAGCAAGCTGCTGGCCGACCTGGGCGCACGCATCCGCGATGTCCGGCAAGGACCGGACGGATGGATCTACGTGCTGACGGACGGCAGCGGTGCACAATTGCTGCGGCTCAAGCCTGCATCCACCCCTTGAACGCGGCGCGTGCGCGAGGTGTGCCGGTATCGTCCGGCACCTCGCATCCGTGAGCCGTGAAGGCAGGCGGGGCCGGTTTTTCGCCTTTGTGCAACCTTGCCTGTCTGTCATGCCATGAGCGCTGTTTTGAGTACCGCAGGACTGTTCGTCCTGACCGCATTGGCCGAGATCGTCGGCTGTTACCTGCCGTATCTGTGGCTGCGCAAGGGCGCTTCGGCGTGGCTGCTGGTGCCCGGGCTGCTCAGCCTGATGCTGTTTGCCTGGCTGCTGACCCTGCACCCCACCGCCTCGGGCCGGGTGTATGCGGCCTATGGCGGCGTGTACGTGGCTGCCGCCCTGGCCTGGCTGTGGCTGGTCGACGGCGTGCGCCCCAGCCTGAGCGATGGCATCGGCGTGGCGCTTTGCCTGGCCGGCACCGTGGTCATCATGGCGGGCACACGCCCGGGCTGACCCAGCTGACCCGTGCAGAGCGAGGGACCGTTGGCCGGGCGCTGCTGCGCGACGTCGGCCTGCAGGCGGCCTCGCGCACGCCGCGCGACGCTCAGAGCTCCTCGACGCGGACCGGCGGGTAGCTGTCCCAGGCTTGGCAGCCCGGGCAGTGCCAGAAATGTGTCTGGGCTTCGAATCCGCAGGCGGCGCAGCGGTAGCGCTTGAGCGGGCGGGCCCGTTCGTCCAGCGCACGCTGGATCTGCGGGTGCTGTTCGGGCTCGGCCAGGCGATCGGGCGTGAGCCAGCGGCTGACGGCGATCAGCGAAGGCTCGTGGTGCAGGTGCTGGATATACCAGTCCTGGCTGGGTGCATCGAGCACGCCGTCGAGCAGGACCAGCGCTTCGACGATATCGAGCGAAGGCAGTTGGCCGTATTGGTCGACCAGCCACTGGCGCGCCTCGACCTGTTGTCCGCTGGCGATGGCTGCACGCGCCATGTCCGCCGCGATCAGGGGCAGAGCGGTCGGTGCATGCTTGATGAGTTCGACCAGCGTGGCGTAGGCCTTGGCGTGCTGGCCCTGGGTGGTGTGAGCCACGGCCAGGTCCATGCGCGGGCGCGGTGCATTGGGTGCCGCCGCGATGGCCTGGTCGAGCAGCGCGAGGGTCTGTTCGAACTGGCCGGCGATGCGTGCGACCAGCGCCTGCTCGCACAGGTAGTGGGCCTGCCGCACGCTGAAGTCGCCTTGGCCTGCGGCCTGCAGCTTCTGCGTGATCTCGGTGGCCTGCGGCCATTCGCGCGAGCGCTCGTAGATCGCCAGCAGAGCCAGGCGCGCCTGCGTTTCGAAGGGGGTGTTCTCGAGTTTGCGCAAGGCATCTTCGGCTCGGTCGAGCAGGCCCGCTTTCAGGAAGTCGAGCGCCAGTGCATGCTGGGCGCGTTCGCGGTCGGTGCGGCTCAGGTCGGCACGGCTGAGCAGGTGTTCATGGACCCGCACGGCCCGTTCGTACTCGCCGCGCCGGCGGAACAGATTGCCCAGCGCGAAGTGCAGCTCGGAGGTGTCCGGGTCGTTCTGAACGGCCTCGATGAAAGCGTCGATCGCCTGGTCCTGCTGTTCGTTGAGCAGGAAGTTCAGGCCCTTGAAATAGGCCCGGGGCGCCTGGCGGTTGTCGATGCGCAACTGACGGAAATCCAGCCGCGATGCCAGCCAACCCAGCGCGAAGGCGACGGGCAGGCCCAGCAGTATCCAGTAGATGTCGAAATCCATAGCTATCCTGGCTCGCCCGCTTGCGGGCTGGAAATGCCGGTCACGGTCCGGTCAGGGGCGGGGGGACGAGGGGCGTTCGTCGGCAGGCGCGTCGGGCTGCACGAAAACGGGCTCGGGTGCGGAGGTGGTCGGGGCTCGGACGACATCGGCGGGAGAAGTCGGCGCGGCCAGCCTGCGCCGGCTCCGCCACCAATGCGGCAGCATGCCCATGGCACCGACGACCAGGCCGGCGGCAAACGCAGTGAGCACGATCAGCACCATGGGCGCACGCCATTGGTAACCGAAGAAGAAGTGCACGCCCGCTTCCTGCTGGTTATTCAGCGCAAAAGCGAAAAGCGTAAAAAAAATGGCTGCCTTGAGCAGCCACATGAGGTATTTCATGTCTCTCCAAGGAATCTTGCGGATTCTACCTGCCGCTTGTGCAGGTCAAGGCGAGGCATGGACGCCGGGCATCGTGAAATGCCCGGCGAAGATGCGAAATGCGTCAGCGCATCGCTGCGTCCGATCGGGCATCGGCGACATCGAGGTCGTCCTGCCCGTCGACCGCTTCACGCAGGGCTTTGCCCGGCTTGAAGTGGGGAACGCGTTTTTCCGCAATGGCAACGCTTTCGCCGGTCCGCGGATTGCGGCCCATGCGGGGCGGGCGCCGGTTGATGGAAAAACTGCCGAAACCCCGGATCTCGATCCGGTGCCCGCGGACCAAGGCATCGCTCATGGCGTCAAGAATGGTCTTGACGGCCGATTCGCTGTCCTTGTTGGTGAGCTGGCTGAATTGTTCGGCCAAGGCTTCGACGATGTCGCTGCGTATCATGCTGATTCAAAAAACTGAGCGAAAACCCCTCGGATCATAACGAGCCGAGGGGTGTTTCAACAAGAGATTACTCTTGGCTGTTGCTGTCGAGCTTGGCACGCAGCAGGGCGCCCAGGCTGGTCGTGCCGGCGTTTTCGCGGGCCGATTGCTGGCTCAGGCTGGCCATGGCTTCTTGGTTGTCGGCAGCATCCTTGGCCTTGATGGACAGTTGGATGTTGCGGGTCTTGCGATCCACGTTGACCACCACAGCGGTGATCTCGTCGCCTTCCTTGAGCACATTGCGGGCGTCTTCCACGCGGTCCACCGAGATTTCGCTGGCACGCAGGTAACCCGTGATGTCTTCGCCGAGGTCGATTTCAGCGCCCTTGGGGTCCACGGTCTTGATCTTGCCGCTGACCACGGAGCCCTTGTCGTTGATCGACACGAAGGTGGCAAACGGGTCGCCGTCGAGCTGCTTGATGCCCAGGCTGATGCGTTCGCGGTCGACGTCGACTGCCAGAACGATGGCTTCGACTTCCTGGCCCTTCTTGTAGTTGCGAACGGCGGCTTCGCCGGGTTCGTTCCACGACAGGTCGGACAGGTGAACCAGGCCGTCGATACCGGCAGCCAGACCCACGAACACGCCGAAGTCGGTGATCGACTTGATCGGGCCCTTGACGCGATCGCCACGCTTGGTGTTCTGAGCGAACTCTTGCCAGGGGTTGGCACGGGTCTGCTTCATGCCCAGGCTGATGCGGCGCTTGTCTTCGTCGATGTCGAGCACCATGACTTCGACTTCGTCACCCAGCGACACGAGCTTGGAAGGCGCAACGTTCTTGTTGGTCCAGTCCATTTCGGAAACGTGCACCAGGCCTTCGATGCCGGGTTCCAGTTCCACGAATGCGCCGTAGTCGGCGATGTTGGTGACCTTGCCGAACAGACGGGTGTTCTGCGGGTAGCGACGCGACACGCCCATCCAGGGATCGTCGCCCAGTTGCTTGATGCCCAGCGAGACACGGTTCTTTTCGGTGTCGAACTTGAGGATCTTGGCGGTGATTTCCTGACCGGCAGTGACCACTTCGCTGGGGTGACGGACACGGCGCCATGCCATGTCGGTGATGTGCAGCAGGCCGTCGATGCCGCCGAGGTCCACGAACGCACCGTATTCGGTGATGTTCTTGACCACGCCTTGAACGATGGCGCCTTCCTTCAGCGTTTCCATCAGCTTGGCGCGCTCTTCGCCCATGGAGGCTTCCACCACGGCACGGCGGCTCAGCACCACGTTGTTGCGCTTGCGGTCGAGCTTGATGACCTTGAATTCCAGGGTCTTGTTCTCGTAGGGCGTCAGATCCTTGGTGGGACGGGTGTCGACCAGCGAGCCGGGCAGGAAGGCACGGATGCCGTTGACCAGAACGGTCAGGCCGCCCTTGACCTTGCCGCTGGTGGTGCCGGTCACGAAGTCGCCGGATTCCAGGGCCTTTTCCAGGG
The DNA here is from genome assembly GCF_003752175.1 of Comamonas sp. BIGb0124. Lineage (GTDB taxonomy): Bacteria > Pseudomonadota > Gammaproteobacteria > Burkholderiales > Burkholderiaceae_C > Comamonas_F. The sequence goes on from NZ_RJVF01000009.1 coordinate 515,279, forward strand.
CCAGCCACGAGGCGAGGCGCTTGGCGGTGTCGCGCGACAGGATGGTGTCGCCGTAGCCGTTTTCGATGGAGCCGATGGCCACGGACACGAAGTCGCCCACTTGGACTTCGATTTCGCCCTGGTCGTTCTTGAATTCGTCGATCGGCACGTAGGCTTCGGACTTGAGGCCGGCGTTGACCACAACGAAGTTGTGCTCGACACGCACCACTTCAGCGGTGATGACCTCGCCGGGGCGCATTTCCGTGCGCTGCAGCGATTCTTCAAACAGGGCGGCAAAAGATTCAGACATGAAATTTCCTATCCACGGCGCGGGTTAGCGTCAGCATGATTGCTGTCGTTGTGATTCGGCCGAGGCGGTTGGTTGCGGTGGGGACCGCGGTTACGGTTGAACAACCCGGGGCGCCTGTGCGCATGCAGCGCGGGCGGGGACGCTCCGGGACGGTTAACGGCAGCCGAGCGAGGCTGAAGCGGGCTTCAGCGCAGCGCGGCAGGCTGCCGGTCTTGCCACCACGACAGCACCTGGTCGACGGATTCTTCAATCGTCAATTCGGAGTTGTCTAGCAAGATGGCGTCGGGTGCGGGCTTGAGGGGCGCGGTGCTGCGCTGGGTGTCGCGCGCATCGCGTGCTTCGAGATCCGCACGCAAGTCCGAAAGTGTAGCTGGAATACCCTTTGAAATCAACTGCTTATACCGGCGATCCGCCCGTTTGGCGGCACTGGCGGTCAAAAAGACCTTCAAGGGGGCTTGCGGGAAGATCACGGTGCCCATGTCGCGGCCGTCGGCGACCAGGCCCGGCAGGCGGCGGAAGCTGTGCTGCAGCTCGTACAGGCCCTGGCGCACCTCGGGCAGCGCGGAGATGCGCGAGGCGGTGTTGCCCACCCGCTCGGCCCGGATGGCGTCGGTCACGTCCTCGCCGCCCAGCCACACGGTATCGCCCTTGAACTGCACCGGCAGCCGGCGGGCGATGTCGCCCAGCACCGGACCCAGGCCGTCCAGGGTGTCGAGCGCCAATCCCTGGCGCAGCGCCATCAGGGCCGTGAGCCGGTAGAGCGAGCCCGAGTCGAGATGGTGATAGCCGAGGCGCTCGGCCACATGGGTGGTCAGCGTGCCCTTGCCCGACGCGGTGGGGCCGTCGATGCAGAGCACGGGGATGTCTTCCTGTTGTGTCTGTGCAACGGAGAACAGCGTCTCGAAGTAGTCCGGGAAAGTCTTGCCCACGCACTGCGGGTCGAGGATGCGCACCGTGCAGCCGTCGGGGTTGAAGGCGGCCAGCGAAAAACACATGGCGACACGGTGGTCGTCATAGGTGTGGATGGCTGCGGCTTGCCATTGCCCGGCGGGCAGGGGGTGCACGCGGATGAAGTCGTGTCCGTCCTCGACCGTGGCGCCGAGCTTGCGCAATTCGGCGGCCATGGCGTCGATGCGGTCGGTTTCCTTGACGCGCCAGCTCGCGATGTTGCGCAGGGTGCTGGGGCCGTCGGCATACAGCGCCATGACGGCCAGCGTCATGGCGGCATCGGGAATGTGGTTGCAGTCGAGGTCGATGGCCTTGAGCGGCCAGGCCTGGCGCGACACCGCCAGCCAGTTGGGACCGCTGTCGACCTGCGCACCCATCGCCCGTGCGGCTTCGGCAAACCGGATGTCGCCCTGGATGGAGTCGTGCCCCACGCCGTGAATGCGCAGCGGGCCGCCTTCTGGCGGGGCGGCGAGCGCGCCCAGGGCGATGAAGTAGCTGGCGGACGAGGCATCGGCCTCGACGTGGATCTCGCCCGGCGAGCGGTAGCGGCTGCCGGCCGGGATCACGAAACGCCGCCATTCCTCGCGCTGCACGGCAATGCCGAAGCGTGCCAGCAGCTTGAGCGTGATGTCGATGTAGGGTTTGGAGATGAGGTCGCCCACCACGTCGATGCGGATGTCGCGGTCGTCGGCGACCAGCGGCAAGGCCATCAGCAAGGCGGTGAGGAACTGGCTGGACACATCGCCGCGCACCGCAATGGGCTGGTCCAGCGCCAGCGCGGCGCGGTCGGGCGGATGGATGCGCAGGGGCGGGAAGCCGGGGTTGCCCAGGTAGTCGATGGGGCAGCCGAGCTGGCGCAGGGCGTCGACGAGGTCGCCGATGGGACGCTCGTGCATGCGCGGCACGCCGCTGAGCTCGAACTCGCCGCCCAGCAGCGCCAGGGCGGCCGTGAGCGGGCGCATGGCCGTGCCGGCATTGCCCAGGAACAGCTGGGTGCGGGTTCCGGCCGGCAGCCGGCCCGCGATGCCCGTGATGGCGAGACCGGGGGCAATCGCGCCATCGGCAGCCGGCAGGGTTTCGAGCGTGCAGCCCAGTTCGCGCAGGGCCGCCAGCATCACCCGGGTGTCGTCCGAGTCGAGCAGATCGTGGATGACGGTACGGCCTTCGCTCAGCGCGGCCAGCAGCAGCACCCGGTTGGAGATGCTCTTGGAGCCCGGCAATTGCACCGAACCATGGGCGGTGCGCAACGGCGGGAGGTCGAGGAAGGGGATGCGGAACATATCGTTCGGTTGATTATCGCGATGTGGAGCCGGCTGCGGGCGGGGTGTTGCGGGCGCAGGCCGGTTCGGGCGGCAGGCCGGTCGAGAGCTGCCAGCCGCTGCGGGCTTCGGAGGCCCGTGCGATGCGTGCCGCCAGCGCCTTGCCGTCGCCCTGGATCAGGTCGGTTTCGAGTGCGTCGAGCGCCTGCCGGAAGGCACGGCCCTGGGCCAGGATCTCGTCCCGGTTGGAGAGCAGCACGTCGCGCCACATGGCCGGGTCGCTGCCCGCGATGCGGGAGAAATCACGGAAACCCGGGCCGCCATAAGCCAGCAGCGAGGCGCCGTCGGGCTGGTCCAGCAGGCCGTTCACATACACGAAGGCCAGCAGGTGAGGGAAATGGCTGACTGCGGCAAAGGCGGTGTCGTGCCGGTCCGCCGCCATCTGCACCACCGTGCAGCCGATGGCCTGCCAGAGGGCGGTCGCGCGGTCGATGCGCGCGTCCGGCGTGCCGGGCAACGGCGTCAGGATGGTGCGGCGGTTGAGGTAGAGATCGGCATCGGCTGCCGCAGCGCCTGCTTTTTCCTTGCCCGCGATGGGATGGGCGGGCACGAAGTTGGCGAGTCTGTCGCCGAGCTCGGCGCGAGCCGCCGCGACGACATCGCTCTTGGTGCTGCCGACATCCATGATCAGCGCATGCGAGGGCGCCACCGGAGCGATGGCGCGGAAACTCTCGGCCATGGCGCCCACCGGGACGGCCAGCAGGATGAGGTCGGCCTGCTCGGCCGCTTCGGCGGCACTGCCTGCGCGGCTGTCGATCACGCCGTGCGCGACGGCGGTGTCGAGCGTGGCCGGCGTGGCGCTGTAGCCGACGATGTGGCGGGCCAGGCCGGCCCGGCGCAGCGCCAGGGCAAAAGAGCCGCCCATGAGGCCGCAGCCGATGATGGCCACCCGTTCACAGGGCTGTACGCCGGCATCGCCGGCCCCTGCGGCGGGCTCAGACATCGCGGCTGATGGCGTGGGTGCCGAGGATCTTGCAGAACGCGCAGTACTGCTCGAGCTCGGCCAGCGCGGCGGCGACATGCGGCTCCTGTGGGTGGCCTTGCAGGTCGATGTAGAAATAGTAGTCCCACTGGCCTGACTTGGCCGGACGGGATTCGAAGCGGGTCATGGACACGCCGTGTTTCTTGAGCGGCACCAGCAGGTCGTGCAGGGCGCCCGAGCGATTGGGCACCGAGACCACCAGGCTGACGCGGTCGTCGCCCGAAGGCGGCGGCAGGTCGAGCACCGCAGGCAGGCACACCACCGCGAAACGGGTGCGGTTGACGGCCACGTCCTGGATGCCGTGGGCCACGCTGTGCAGCCCGAATTCGGTGCCGGCCTTGAGGCTGGCGATGCCGGCCCAGGCCGGGTTCTCGGTCGCCAGCCGTGCGCCTTCGGCATTGCTGGAGACGGCCCGGCGTTCGGCGTGGGGCAGATGGGTGCTCAGCCACTGATGGCATTGGGCGAGGGCCTGCGGATGGGCGCAGACGACCTCGATGCCGTCGAGCGAGTTCGACAGGCGCAGCAGGTTGTGGCGCACCATCAGGCTGACCTCGCCCACGATGTGCAGGGGCGAGGTGAGCAGCAGGTCGAGTGTGCGGGCGACCACGCCTTCGGTCGAGTTTTCCACGGGCACGACCCCGAACTCGGCCATGCCCGAGGAGGTGGCGCGGAAGACCTCGTCGAAGCTCGCGCAGGGTACGCGGCCGATGCTCGAACCGAAGTACTGCACGGCGGCCTGTTCGCTGAAGGTGCCCGCCGGGCCCAGGTAGGCGATGCGGATGGGCGATTCGAGCGCCAGGCAGGCCGAGACCACTTCGCGCCAGACCGCCGCGACGTGTTCGGCACGCAGCGGACCGGGGTTCTTCTGCTGCAGGCTGGTGATGAGCTGGGCCACGCGGTCGGGGCGGAAGAAAGGCGAGCCTTCCTTCTTCTTGATTTCGCCGACCTGCTCGGCGAGCAGCGCGCGCCGGTTGAGCATGGACAGCAGTTCCTGGTCCAGCGCATCGATCTGCTGGCGGAGCGGCGCGAGCGCCGCATTGCTGGCCGCTACGCCGGGGGGGGTGTCGGGTGCCGTGCTCATGCCTGTTCCTTCTCGAAGCCACGCATGTAGTCGACCAGCGCCTGCACGCCGTCGAGCGGCATGGCGTTGTAGATGCTCGCACGCATGCCGCCCACCGACTTGTGGCCCTTGAGCTGCAGCAATCCCGCCTTGTGGGCGCCGGCCAGGAAGTCGGCGTTGCGCGATTCGTCGCGCAGCAGGAAAGGCACGTTCATGCGCGAGCGGCAGGCCGGCGCGATGCGGTTGACGTAGAAGGACGATTGGTCGATGTAGCTGTAGAGCAGTTCGGCCTTGGTCTTGTTGCGGTGCTCGATGGCGGCAATGCCACCCTGGGCCTTGAGCCATTGAAACACCAGGCCGGCCATGTAGATGCCCCAGGTCGGCGGGGTGTTGTACATGGAGTCGGCCTCGGCAATCAGCTTGTAGTTGAAGGCCGAAGGACAGATCGGCAGGGCATGGCCCAGCAGGTCCTCGCGCACGAAGACCAGCGTCAGGCCTGCGGGGCCGATGTTTTTCTGTGCACCGCCGAAAGCCAGGCCGACGCGGCTCCAGTCGACGGAGCGCGAAGCCATGTGCGACGAGATGTCGACGACCAGCGGCGCATCGCTGCCCAGGGCCTTGAGATCGGGCAGTTCGTGGAATTCGATGCCGTCGATGGTCTCGTTCGTGCACAGATGCACATACGAGGCGTCGCTCGACAGCTGCCATTGGCTGGCCGGCGGAATGTCGGTCACGCCGGATTCGGTGTTGTCGGCGGCCACGTGGGTGCTGCAGTACTTGCCGGCTTCCTTGGCCGATTTGCGCGACCAACTGCCGGTGACGACGAAGTCGGCCCGCTGGCCACGCGACAGGTTCAGGGGCACCACGGCGTTCTCGCCGATGCCGCCGCCTTGCATGAACAGGATCTTGAACTCGCGCGGCACGGCCAGCAGCTCGCGCACGTCGGCTTCGGCCTGCTCGTAGATCGAGATGAATTCCTTGCCGCGATGGCTCATCTCCATGACGCTCATGCCGGAGCCGTGCCAGTCCAGCATCTCTGCTGCGGCGTGTTGCAGGACTTCAGGCGGCAAGGCGGCGGGGCCCGCCGAAAAGTTGTAAGGGCGTTTCATGGCACAAGACAGGATCGAGGAAGCGGGGGGCACCGGCATGCGGGTGCCAAGGGCTGGCGCGGAGCACGGGCTCCGGCGCCATGGGCCTATTATTTCTTGACGGGCGCAGCCGGCTTGCTGGCGGCACCGTTGGCCGGCGCGGCATTGCCGGCAGGACCCGTGCGCACGCCCAGCAGCTTGCCGACATTCTGCTCCATGGTGGCGATCTTGGGATCGACCTGGGCGCGGCTGTCGTTCACCACCTTTTCGAGCAGGGCGTTCTGCAGTTGGCCGGCGATCTCGCCGTACTTCTTGTTCACGGGCGACTGCAGCCAGGCGATCAGTTGCTTGAGTTCGTCTTCGGTGAAGTTGCTCTCGAGCAGGGGGCCGACGGTCGTCGGGGCCAGCTTGAGGGCGCGGTCGCGCACCAGGGGCGTGGCCTCGTTGACGTATTTCTGGATCTCGGCGCTCACGCTCTTGGCCAGGGCCTCGCGCTTGTCTTCGGGGATCTGCGTCTGCAGGATCTGCTGCGAGATCTGGCTGATCTGCATGGCGGGCTCTTCGACCACGCTGCGGGCCAGGCCTTCGATGCTGGGTTGCTGGATCTGGATGACTTGCTGCACCAGTTCTTGCTTGGTCTGGGCATAAGCCCCGGATGCGGCCAGCAGCGAGGCAGCGACGATACCGGTCAGGAGATGTTGTTTCATGATATTTGACCTTCGAGAAGGCTGATTGATAGTCAGAGGAACAGCCTTGGGCACCGCTTTGTGCCTATGGTTCCCCGCAAGCGGTGGAACCGGGCACATTGCGGCAGAGCGCAGACGCGACGACCGAGGGATTATTCGGCCGGCGGTTGTTCGTCCACGGAATCGTCTTCACTGTCGGCGATGATGGCCTGCGCGTCGTTCTCGACGATGCGCTGCAGTCCGATCAGGCGGGTGCCTTCGTCGAGCGCGATCAGGGTCACGCCCTGCGTGGCACGGCCCAGCTCGCGGATCTCGGAGACCCGCGTGCGAACCAGCACGCCACGATCGGTGATCAGCATGATCTCGTCGTCGGCATGGACCAGGGTGGCGGTGACCACCCGGCCGTTGCGTTCGGACTGCTGGATCGCGATCATGCCCTTGGTGCCACGGCCATGGCGCGTGTATTCGACGATGCTGGTGCGTTTGCCGTAGCCGTTTTCCGTCGCGGTCAGCACGCTCTGCTGCTCGTCTTCGGCCACCAGCATGGCGATCACGCTCTGGCCTTCCTCGATGGTCATGCCGCGCACGCCGCGGGCGTTGCGGCCCAGCGGACGGACATCGCCTTCGTGGAAACGCACGGCCTTGCCGCCGTCCGAGAACAGCATCACGTCGTGTTCGCCGTCGGTCAGCGCCGCACCGATGAGGTAATCGCCCTCGTCGAGGTTGACGGCGATGATGCCGGCCTTGCGCGGGTTGGAGAATTCATCGAGCGCCGTCTTCTTGACCGTGCCCATGGCCGTGGCCATGAACACGAACTGGTCGGCCGGGAAGGTGCGCTTGTCGCCGGTCAGCGGCAGCACGACGTTGATCTTCTCGCCTTCCTGCAGCGGGAACATGTTGACGATGGGGCGTCCGCGCGCGCCACGCGAACCGGCCGGCACTTCCCAGACCTTGAGCCAGTAGAGGCGGCCGCGGTTGGAGAAGCACAGGATCCAGTCGTGCGTGTTGGCGATGAACAACTGGTCGATCCAGTCGTTTTCCTTGGTGGTCGTGGCCTGCTTGCCGCGGCCGCCGCGCTTCTGCGAGCGGTACTCGGACAGGGGCTGGCTCTTGATGTAACCCGTGTGGCTGAGCGTGACCACCATGTCGGTCGGCGTGATCAGGTCTTCGGTGCCGAGGTCTTGCGGGTTGTGTTCGATCACGCTGCGGCGTGCGCCGGCCTTGGTCTGGCCGAACTCGGTGCGCACCGTGGTGAGCTCGTCGCTGATGATGGCCGAAACGCGTGCGGGCTTGGCCAGGATGTCGAGCAGGTCTTCGATCTCGGACATGACGTCCTTGTACTCGGCCACGATCTTGTCCTGCTCCAGGCCGGTCAGGCGCTGCAGGCGCATGTTCAGGATTTCCTGGGCCTGGGTGTCGGAGAGGCGGTAGAGGCCATCGCCCTGCAGGCCGAAATCGGGCTCCAGCGTCTCGGGACGGTAGTCGTCGGCGCTCACGATGCCACCGTCCTCGCGGGTGCGGGTCAGCATCTCGCGCACCAGCGAGCTGTCCCAGGAACGTGCCATCAGCTCGCTCTTGGCCACCGGCGGCGTCGGTGCGCCACGGATGATCTTGATGAAATCGTCGATGTTGGCCAGCGCCACGGCCAGACCTTCGAGCACGTGGCCGCGGTCGCGGGCCTTGCGCAGATTGAAGATGGTGCGGCGCGTGACGACTTCGCGGCGGTGCTGCAGGAAGACCTGGATCAGATCCTGCAGATTGCACAGCTTGGGCTGGCCGCCCACCAGGGCCACCATGTTGATGCCGAAGGTGTCCTGCAGCTGGGTCTGCTTGTAGAGGTTGTTGAGCACGACCTCGGGCACTTCGCCGCGCTTGAGCTCGATCACCACCCGCATGCCGGACTTGTCCGATTCGTCCTGCAGGTGGCTGATGCCTTCGATCTTCTTTTCGTGAACCAGCTCGGCGATGCGCTCGAGCAGGTTCTTCTTGTTCACCTGGTAGGGAATCTCGTCGACGATGATGGCCTGGCGCTGGCCGCGGTCGATGTCCTCGAAGTGGCACTTGGCACGCATCACCACGCGGCCACGCCCGGTGCGGTAGCCATCGCGCACGCCTTGCAGGCCGTAGATGATGCCGGCCGTGGGGAAGTCGGGTGCCGGAATGATCTCCATGATCTCGTCGATCGTGGCCTCGGGGTTCTTGAGCACGTGCAGGCAGGCGTCGACGACCTCGTTGAGGTTGTGCGGCGGAATGTTGGTGGCCATGCCCACGGCAATGCCGGCCGAGCCGTTGACCAGCAGGTTGGGCAGGCGGGTGGGCAGCACCAGCGGCTCTTTTTCGGAGCCGTCGTAGTTGGGGCCGTAGTTCACCGTCTCGCGGTCGATGTCGGCCAGCATTTCGTGGGCGATCTTCGAGAGGCGGATTTCGGTGTACCGCATGGCGGCGGCGCTGTCGCCGTCGACCGAACCGAAGTTGCCCTGTCCATCCACCAGCATGTGGCGCAGGGAGAAGTCCTGGGCCATGCGCACGATGGTGTCGTAGACCGCGCTGTCGCCGTGCGGGTGGTACTTACCGATGACGTCACCGACGATACGCGCCGATTTCTTATAGGGGCGGTTCCAGTCGTTGTTCAGTTCGTGCATGGCGAACAGCACACGCCGGTGCACCGGCTTGAGGCCGTCCCTCGCGTCGGGCAAGGCGCGGCCCACGATCACGCTCATCGCGTAATCGAGGTAGCTGCGGCGCATTTCCTCTTCAAGACTGATGGGCAACGTTTCTTTGGCGAACTGAGTCATGAGAGGCACACTCTGGTAGTCATAGCGGCCCATTTTAGCGGGCAGCCGCTGTTGCCCTGTCGCAACAGTCTGTGGACTATACGGTTTCGTCTGACAATTTCCGGCATGTCAAGGTTTGGAGCACGATCAGGCGCTGTGGCACAATGAATTCAGCGTCTTGCATGGTGGTCATGTAAGGCCAAGTTTTATATCGCAGCGCGTCTGCGGCCTTCCCCCTAGAGGAGAACCATGAAGAAACTTAATAAAGTGGCAATGTTGCTTGCCTCCGCAGCGTTTGTCTCTGTTGCTGGTGCTCAAGTTACGGCTGCTAACGGCGGCAACGTTGTTGACAACTGGAAAAATGGTACGGGCGAGCTGGTCTGGAAGAACGGCACAAACGAATACTGCTGGCGCGATCTGAACTGGACGCCTGCTACCGCTGCCAAGGGCTGCGATGGCGCTCTGGTCGTGGCTCAAGCTGCTGCTCCGGCACCCGCTCCCGCACCGGCACCCGCCCCCGTGGTTCCCGCTCCCGTGGTGGCCGCCTCCAAGGTGACCTACTCCGCCGACGCTTTCTTCGACTTCGACAAGGCTGTTCTGAAGCCTGCCGGCATCGCCAAGCTCGACGAACTGGTGACCCGCATCAAGGGCATCAACCTGGAAGTCGTGATCGCCGTGGGCCACACCGACTCCACCGGTCCCGCTGCTTACAACCAGAAGCTGTCGGTTCGCCGCGCTGAAGCTGTGAAGGCTTACCTGGTGTCCAAGGGCATCGAACAGAACCGCGTCTACACCGAAGGCAAGGGCGAAACCCAGCCCGTGGCCAGCAACGCCACCCGCCAAGGCCGCGCACAAAACCGTCGCGTGGAAATCGAAGTGGTCGGCACGCAAAACCGTCGCTGATCGTTCACTCGATCCGCACCAGAAAAGCCCCGCTCTGCGGGGCTTTTTTTTGGCCTCCAGGCCGGCACCGAAGGGGGCTGGCGAGCGAGCTGCCGCGCGGCCGCTTGATAATGGAGCCATGAACGAAATGCCGAATGCTTCGAACGTCGATCCGGCCGAATTGGCCAAGTTTTCAGACCTGGCCCATCGCTGGTGGGATACGGAAAGTGAATTCAAGCCGCTGCACCAGATCAATCCGCTTCGTCTGAACTGGATCGACCAGCGTGCGGCGCTCGCGGGCAAACGTGTGCTCGATGTGGGCTGTGGCGGCGGCATCCTGGCCGACTCCATGGCTCGCCGCGGTGCCGCAGAGGTGCTGGGTGTGGATCTGGCGACCAAGTCGCTGCGCGTGGCCCAGTTGCATGCGCTGGAAACCGGCACACCCAACATCCAGTACCGAGAGATCGCGGTGGAAGCCCTGGCGGCCGAGCAGCCGGCATCCTTCGACGTCGTGACCTGCATGGAGATGCTGGAACACGTCCCCGACCCCGCTTCGGTGGTGCAGGCCTGTGCCGCCCTGGTCAAGCCGGGCGGCTGGGTGTTTTTCTCCACCATCAACCGCAATGCACGCGCCTGGGCGCTGGCCATCGGCGCGGCCGAGTACGTGCTCAAGATGCTGCCGCGGGGCACACACGAATTCGACCGCCTGATCCGTCCCAGCGAACTGGCCCGCTGGGCTCGCCAGTCCAGCCTGGTGCTCGAGGGCTCGAGCGGCCTGGAGCACAACCCCTTTACCGGCCGTTACTGGCTGAGCGACGACACGCGTGTGAACTACATGCTGGCGACGCGTCGTGAGCAGGCGTAACGCAATGACCGATCTCAACGAAACCTTGAATGGCAACGGCAAGGCCGTGCGGGCTGTCCTGTTCGATCTCGATGGCACGCTGGTCGACAGTGCGCCCGATCTGGGCGGTGCGGCCGACGACATGCGGGTGGCGCGGGGCCTGCCCTCGTTGCCTCTGGAGAACTACCGTGGCATGGCGGGCGCGGGTGCCCGCGGCATGCTGGCCGTGGCGTTTGGCATGACGCCCGAACACGCGGATTTTGCAGGCATGCGCGAAGAGTTCTTTCAGCGCTACGAAGCCCGCATGACGCAAAAAACATACATCTTCGACGGTGTGGCCGAATTGATCGCCGAGATCCAGGCGCGTGGATTGCAGTGGGGCATCGTGACCAACAAGGCCGAGCGTTTCACCCTGCCGCTGGTGGCTTCGATTGCGTTGTTTGCAAGCGCCGGCGCCGTGGTGAGCGGCGACACCACCCCGCACGCCAAGCCGCACCCCGAGCCGCTGTTCGAAGCTGCCCGCCGGCTGGGCCTGCCGCCGCAAGCCTGTATCTACGTGGGCGACGACCACCGTGACATCGTCGCCGGCCAGGCCGCCGGCATGCCCACGGTGGCCGCCAACTACGGCTACCTGGGCGCGGTCGACCCCGACGAGTGGCGGGCCGACTGGACGATTAAATCTCCCCTCGAGGTCTTGCAATGCCTGGCTTAGGCCTAAAATGCGAAGGACACGGGGCTGCACTGGTTTCGACGTGGGTACAGAATCGCCGTGGTGCATGTCGAGCTTGAGTGACGCTCGTAAATCTCTGCTCAAAAAACTAACTGCAAACGACGAACGTTTCGCACTCGCCGCTTAAACACCGGTGAGCCTCGCAACAGCAGGCCAATGGGCTGGGCAAGGGTGCCGCAAGGCGTCCAGGCTGCGAGGTAATCTACATTGGCTGGTTCCACGCCGGGTGTCTTGGCATGGGGCGAGATTCAAGGGCACTGGCCTGTGTCATAGCGTGCGACTGCGCGATGGCATGGGTGAGATCCAAAACAGACCGCTAAACATGTAGATCTGCGCGAGGACGGCTGACGGACGGGGGTTCAAATCCCCCCAGCTCCACCATTCAAGACAACGCCACACAAGGAAAGTAGCCCTTGTGTGGCGTTTTTCTTTGTCCTGGATGGCCTTGGATTGCGCTGAAATTCGCACACGATTCGCACGGATTCCAGTGGCCTGGGTCCGATGGTCCAGGCGTCTGGCCGGGGGCGCCTTGGGTCGATCGATCGTCCTTCTGAAAAGGGCGTACCGTTCGACGGACACAGCCAGTCCGTGAAGCCGGGTGTCATGCAGAATGGATTCATTCACATTCAACCTGCCAAGTGGCCTGCACCCAGCCTCACATAGACCGACATGAGCCTCATCGACACGACCCACTTCGGACTTCATCCTCGGCACATCACGCTGTCGGCGCAGAGTGGCAAGGAAGTCGTCGTTCAGATCGGACTGAGCCATCTGGTCGGCGCCATCTTTCGTCACACGCCGCCCACGCCCTCCGAGATGGAGCACGCCATCGAGGTCGTGGAAGATGCATTGATGGCAAGCCGTCTTCGGCATGCCGATCGTGGTGAACTGCTCACCTCCGACGCGATTCTGCGCGGCCTGCCGGGCCTGAACGCAGAGGGCGCGAGTCTGACGCGTGACGATGTGGAGGCGCTTTTTCAGCGGCTGGCTTCGGCATCGCTGGGCCATCCGGGCGTCATGGGCGAGATTCCTGCGGATGGCGAGACGGCCGCAGCCCTGCTCATCCTGCGCGAGTGCATGCAACACCTCGGTTATGTGAGTGTGCGCCTGCAGTCAAGCTGATCGCGACGCTCGCTTGCTCGGACGTTTGTTGTGATCACCCCAACGGTACGCTGTTCTGTGTCGTGAGCGCCTGGTTCTGGAGCCATTGCTGAACGTCGGTCACATAGAGTGGTGCGGAGTCGGCTGTCTCGATGCGATCGATACGGTGGTTGCTCGTGCTGTTCGTGAACCAGTTTTTCACCGTGATCTGGTCCGACGTATCCCTGATGCCGATGTCAAGATCGTTATCCGTGCGGACAAAAACCAGCTCGTTGCGATTCAGGTCGAGCAATTGCAGAACATCGACATCGTTTCCTGTCGGGTCTCCATCGTAGATGATGTCTCTGCCATCGCCACGCCGAAAGGCATAGGTATCGCTGCCCGCGCCACCATACAAGGTATCGTCGCCACTGCCGCCGATCAGACGGTCATTGCCTTGATTTCCTTGCAACGTGTCATCACCACCATCGCCTGAGAGCACGTCGTCAAGGACACCTCCGTGCAGCCAGTCGTGACCTCCAAGTCCGTTCATGCGGTTGGCATAAGCTTGAAGCCCATTGATGTAATCGGCTTCGGCGGTTCCGTTCTGAACAAGTCTGGCGGCTATGTCGTCGATGCCCCAGTAGGTGCCGTCTTCGAACACGATGGTCTGGATGCGGTAGGCGGCGGATTGGAAGTAAAGGTCGATGGTGACCGAATCGTCGGTTCCCCACGACAGGACAAGGTCTTCGCCTTGCCTGGTTACGCGAGTGGTCTCGGCAGTCAGTCCAGCCCCAAGGCTGAGGGTGTCTTGATCGCTTTGGCTGTAGCCGTAATGCCGCTGCCAGTCATAGTCTTGAATCCGATCATGACCGTCACCGGCCTGAAAGAGATAGATGTCGTTGCCAGCCTCGTCATACGAGGTGTCGTTGCCCGTACCACCGATGAATTGGTCTGCACCAGCACCGCCATACAAAGCATCGTTACCTGTGCCTCCAATCAACTGGTCATCGCCCTGTCCGCCGTACAACGCGTCATGGCCGTCATCGCCTGCGAGGACGTCGTTGAGGTTGCCGCCGTACAGCACGTCGTTTCCACCCAGGCCGTTGATGCGGTTGGCATGGCTTTGCAATCCCGTGATCTGATCGGCGTCGGCGGTTCCGTCCTGAACAAGCCTGGCGGTCAAGTCGTCGACGCTCCAGCGGGTGCCGTCCTCGAACGTGACGGTCTGGATGCGGTAGGCGGCGGATTGGAAGTAAAGGTCGATGGTGACCGAACCGGCAGCTCCCCAGGACAGTACGAGGTCTTCGCCTTGCCTGGTTACGCGAGTGGTCTCGGCAGTCAGTCCAGCCCCAAGGCTGAGGGTGTCTTGATCGCTTTGTCTGTAGCCGTAATGCCGCTGCCAGTCATAGTCTTGAATCCGATCATGGCCGTCACCGGCCTGGAAGAGATAGATGTCGTTGCCAGCCTCGTCATACGAGGTGTCGTTGCCCGTGCCCCCGATCAACTGGTCATTGCCTTGTCCGCCGTACAACGCGTCATGGCCGTCACCGCCTGCGAGGACGTCGTTGAGGGCGCCGCCGTACAGCACGTCGTTTCCACCCAGGCCGTTGATGCGGTTGGCATGGCTTTGCAATCCCGTGATCTGATCGGCGTCGGCGGTTCCGTCCTGAACAAGCTTGGCGGCCATGTCGTCGGTGCTCCAGCGGGTGCCGTCCTCGAACGTGACGATCTGGATGCGGTAGGCGGCGGATTGGAAGTAAAGGTCGATGGTGACCGAATCGTCGGTTCCCCACGACAGTACAAGGTCTTCGCCCTGCCTGGTTACGCGAGTGGTCTCGGCAGTCAGTCCAGCCCCGAGACGGAGGGTGTCTTGATCGCTTTGGCTGTGGCCGTAATACCGCTGCCAGTCATAGTCTTGGAACCGATCGTGACCGTCTCCGGCCTGGAAAACATAGATGTCGTTGCCGGCACCGCCGTGCAATGCGTCATTACCTGCGCCTCCGATCAACAGGTCATCGCCTGAACCGCCGTCTAGAAGATCGTCACCCGTGCCGCCGATCAGTATGTCGTCGCCAGAGCCACCGCAAAGCGTGTCGTTTCCGCCGAGTCCCAGCAGAATCGCTGCTTGGGCATCGCCTGCATTCAGCGTGTCGTCTGCAAACTCGCGACCCATGTGGTGGCGCGAGAGCATCAGTTTCGAAAGCAAGTGGGCGAACACATCGGTTCGCGTCTGCGAAGCGTCGCGAATGGCTTGACCTACGGCATGCCCTGGCTCTCCATGTTGTGTCAGCCATGTGCCGAGACGCACCAGATATACTGGGCCGTGCCGGGCGTAGCTGGCTTCGAGAGCCAGGACCACCTCACTCACATCGAGTGCGAATGCCTGGACCGACTCGTCCCAGCGCAAGCCGAGTCGGCTCAAAACGGGCCGATGCTCCGTCACATAAAGCAGTTGCGATTCGACCCCCTCGACCCAGAAGTCGAATGCCTCGTGCAGCTTTGTCGCTGCTGTCTGGCGAGGGTTCCTATGGCTGGCTCCCCAACCATTCACGGTATTCGTGTACTCGTTGCCCAGCAGGGCTTCCAGCGTCGCGAGCTTGCGGGCGTCGCCGATGAAATTTTGGGAACTACTGTCTGCTCGGCTGGCCGGATCCATATCGTGCACGCCGGACCAGCGGTAGATCAGCTCCAGCAAAAGTGCAGGGCGCTGCGTGGCATCGGCCTGTTGCCACTGCGTCAGCACAGCCTTGATTTCGCCACGGGCATCGCGGGCCATGGCTTGATGCAAGCTCGGCACATTGCCCATGCCCGCCAGGCCGGGCAACGCCAGGATATCGTTTGGAATCGTTACTTGGCCCAGGTCTCGTGTGATGGCTCGATCGGTGGCGAACCAGACGTCGTGCATCGCGCGATGCTGACCCTCACTGTCGGTGAACCCGCCTTGTTGGCGGTGCGCGTTGCCCTGAGCGTCCTCGGCAGCACCGTTCGACGTGTAAGCGAGTCCCAACTGCGATACACCGGCCTCGCCGAAGGTCAGCAGTTCGCCTGCATCGGTTATGCCATCGCTGTTGAGATCACGCCAGACACGCAGTCCGGCTGCCTCTGCTTCGGCCAGATCGATGCTGCCGTCATCGTTCGCATCCGACTCGGCCAGCGCTGAAAAACCGTGTTCGGCGTTTGCTCCGGAAGCCAGACGGCTGTAGTTGCCAAACAGTTCGAGTCCGCGATCGATATGGCCATTGCCGTCGAGATCACGCACCAGCAGCCCATCATCTCGAGCCACCCAGCCCGTACGTTCGGCAAAGCCGTTGCCGTCATGGTCGAAATGGATGCCCGATGTGGTCTGTGCAAGGGTTTCGATGCCGTCGCCGTCCAAATCGAGAATCAGCGGCGAAACCGTGACCTGGGCCACTTCGAACAGCCCCCTTATGTGGTCGAGCAGCGTTTTTCCGACTTCGCTGCCGATAACGCCCCCCGTTATGCCGGCCAGTATCAGCACCGCCAGCGATGCGGGCGCTGTCAGAGTCAGCCCGGCAGCCGCCAGTGCTCCCAGAAGCACGCCGCCGGCGAGGGTCCCGATGAGCGAACCCAGCTCGGATGACGCTGCGTCGACCAGCCAGTCCTGCAGGGTCTTGGCTGCGCCTGCGTTGTCGCCGTGTGCGCTCTGCGCCGCCGCTTGCCCGGCCGCGAGCGCCAGGCTGAGCACCGCGCCGACGACGCCGATCTTGTTGAGCAGTTTGGCTCCCGCCGCAACGCTAGACCCTGTAGTGCCTACGTCGGGTGTGCCCATTCCCGCCCTGCTTACCCATGCTCCGTGTGCGAGCGATGCGGTGCTTTCCAGCCCTATCATGTGGCGTGCAGACTCCCGTAATTCAGCTCTGCGAGGTTCATCCACATTCCGCAGTGCCTGCGCCAGCCTTTCCTGTGCTTGTGGGTTGGCGTGAAGGTAATTTGGGAGGTCGACGTCTATTTTTTGAAGGTAGTCCTGGGTATTCGTAGGCGATAGGTCGCTGGCGGCGACTTGCATCAAAGAGTTGCTGTTGAGGACATGCTTGACACTGTCCATTCCCAGTTTATCCCTCAGTTCTCGCAACTGGTTGATATTAATGCCGTCGACAAAGAAATTTGTCCGTGGATTATCCAGTAAGGCAGGCAGCTCGTTTTGAACGAATACACTCAGGTCATTGAATTTGTCCGGTGCGATGATTCGAAAGTTGCCTTGGGCTTCCAGAACATAGTTGCGACTGGCGATGTCCCATAGGGAATCTGCATTTGGGATTCTTGGTGCGGATTGCCCTGTGCCGTTTTTCCCGTATAGAATACGGTGAAACTTTTCATTGAGGGCATCGAATTGTTCTTGTGTGACGGGTCGAAAGTGTGGGTCGCCGAAGAGGTCGGCTTTTATGGCTTTTCGAAACGCGGAAGCAAATTCTGGAGTTTGTATTAACTTGCCAACATCGCTTTTGGCTACCGTTGTTCCACCGCCTGCGTGCGCAATCTCGCCAGCTGTTACATATGTATTGACGCCATCTGGCATAAAACCGCTGTGCAACAGGTACGTTGTCTCATTGGTAGCTCCATTTACTTTGCCTGAAGTTGATCGGACAAGCTCAACCAATTGAGTCAACGTATGCGAATGGCTCGCTAGAGCCAGTTCAGCATCCTGGAAGATCAGTGGCATAGATTGCTTTCTGTCCTACAGGTTGTTTTCAGGGTCGTTGACAAATGTGATGGGGAACTGCGTGATATCCAGCTCCGCAGGGTTTAGGGTGGTAAAGAGGTTTAGAATATCGTTTTTTGTGTTTTCAAGAGTGATGGGGTCAGGGGTTAATTCTTTTGTGAAATAGATCTTTGACTCGAAGACGCTGGCGGTATTGACTTCGAACATCCTCCCTTGAGTGAATACGTTGTATGTTTCGCCTGGTCTGACTCGTCTTGCGATCGAGCATGTTCTGAATAGGTAGGATTTTTTTTCTAAATCAATGACCCAGCTATTGATGAACTTGATTGCGTATTCTCTGTCTTTGATTAGGAAATCTAGATTTCTGAATAACTCGGAATCACAGTGTGGATCTGATTTTGCGTCCTCTAGGATTTGGTTTAAATCATCTGAGGTTATTTTCCTGATTTCGTAAGTCATGATTTCCTTTCGATCGGTCCGGTTGAATATTCAATTTTCTAACTAAGACGTGAGCCTCAGTGCGCGAGCGAACGCTGCGGATGAAGGTTCTCACAGCCCGCTGAACCCGCTGCATAGACGAGACGGCCGTTTTCAGGGTCTCATCGAGCCCGCGGGCAAGTTATCCATGCGTATCGGATGGCTCCTGGTCGTGGGTCCACTGCTTTTGATCGCTCCTGCGACGACAGTGCCGATGTCGACGGGCACTGGGGGGAAGGGGGCAACTCCGGCGTGACCGTCAACGAAGGTGTCTCAAAGAACCATGATGAGAGGCTATGTTTTCCTGCACCGGGCATGATTTATCCGAACAAGAGGCCGCGCTTGGGGTAGGCAACCACCGAGTGGGAGGAGGGCGGCGGGCTATCCGGTTGGTGCAAAAAAAACGCCACACGGGGCAAGCAGCCCTTGTGTGGCGTTTTGTTTTGCCCTGGTATGAGTCGGGCAGGCGATCAGCGATCAGGCGATGGGGTGTGGGTTCAGTCGGGTGTCAGGCCGGCCCGTGCAACGACTCCCTGCCATCTTTTCAGTTCGGTCGACACCAGCGTGCCCAATTGTTCGGGGGTACTCCATTCGACGATGGCACCGTGCAGTTCGAGATTCTTGGCGACGGTCTTGTCCTGCAGGGTCTGGTTGAGTGCCTGATTCAATTGGGTGACGATGTCGACGGGGGTCCGGGCGGGTGCAAACATCGCATACCACTGCGAAACGTCGACGCCCTGGATGCCGAGTTCGGCGAGCGTGGGAACGTCGGGCATGAGTTCGGAGCGGCGGGGGCCGGCCACGGCCAAGGGCTTGAGTTTGCCGGTCTGCACAAAGGGGTAGGCCGTGAAGAGGCTGGGAAACATGATCTGAGTCTGGCCGGCCATGGTGTCGGTCATGGCGGGTGCGGAGCCTTTGTAGGGCACGTGCATGATCTGTGTGCCGGTCGAAAGCTTGAAGAGTTCGGCCGCAAAATGCGGTGCCGTGCCGCTGCCGGCCGAGGCGTAGTTCAAACCGTTGGGGTCGGCTTTCGACGCCTTGATGAGATCGGGCACGCTGGAGATGGCGAGCTTGGGGTTGGCCACCATGAGGGTGGGCGAATTGCAGACCATGCCGATGGGCGAGAAGCTGGCGACAGGGTCGTAACGCAGTTTTTGCAGTGCGGGGTTCATCGCATGGGTCGCGATGTAGCCGAACAGAATGGTGTAGCCGTCGGGCTTGGCGCGGGCCACGTATTCCGAGGCGATGGCGCCGTTGCCGCCGGCCTTGTTCTCGACCACGATCTGCTGGCCCAGTATCTCGGACATGCGTTTGGCGAGCACACGGGCCATGGCATCGTTTCCGCCGCCTGCCGCAGTCGGGACCACCAGGGAGATCACTTTGTTGGGATACGCATCCGACGCCCATGCGGATGCCGAGAACGCGAGTGTGCAGGCGGCCGCGATCAGCGCGCGCCGTGTGAGCGATTGGTTTGCAGTCTTCATCTTTGTCTCCTGAATAATTATCGATTTCCGGTTTGATGGCGGTGCGCGAGATGGACTACGTTCTCAGGTGCAGTGTCCCATCGAAGATCTTTCGCGCGGTACGGATCAGCGAGGCCCTTTTGATGCCCTCGGAACCGTCGCCGGTCCCTGCCGATTTCTCTATTTCCACCTGGATGGCGCCGGATGGATGCAGCACCTCCAGGCGGAAAACGTGGGAGGCGTCGGCGGCCAGTCGCGAATCGAAAGCGACGGTTCCCGCCAGCACCGTGGCTGCGGCGACGCCGATGGCGCCCGTCGCGGCATGCGAGCGATGGCAACGGGCAGGCGTGAAGTAGCGCGATTGAATGGAGCCCGGGGAAACACCCGGTGCGATCAGGACGGGTTTGGGCAGCACGCTCGAGGACACGTCGCCCAGTCCCATGCGATGGCCGGCTTCGCGGCGGATGGATTCCAGCGCGGTTCGCAGCGCGGTGTTCGAATCCAGCTCGTCTGCGGACTCGGTGCCCTGCAGCCCGAAATCGGCGGCCCTCATCAACACCATCACTTGCGCGGCGTCGATGCAGGTGACGTCGACGCCTTGAATCGTGTCTTGTGTCTTGCCGGTCGGAAAGACGCTGCCGGTCACGCTGCCCCAGGCGTCCAGGAAATTGAGGCGAACCGGTGCCGCAGTGCCGTCGACGCCGTCGATTCTTGCGTCGCCGTCGTAGGCGACATGCCCATGCGGTGTCTGGACCTGCACGTCGATGCGTGAGTTGGTGTTGACGTTGAAGACGCGGACCAGCGTCGTGCCTTCGGTGGCGGCGACCAGGCCCTGCTCGATGGCGAAGGGGCCGACGCCGGCGAGCATGTTGCCGCAGTTGGGGCGTGTGTCGACACGCTTCTCGTTGACGCTGACCTGCGCGAACAGGTAGTCGACGTCGCAATCGCCCCGTGCGGATCGCGACACGATGGCGACCTTGCTGGTGAGGGAGTGGCCGCCGCCCAACCCGTCGATCTGAAGCTCGTGAGGAGACCCCATGGCCTGGAGCAGGACCTTGTCGCGTTCGTCGGGCTCATCGGGCAGCCAGTCCGAACGGAAGAAAGGACCCCGGGAAGTGCCGCCGCGCATGAGGACGCAAGGAAGTGTGTATGTCATGGGGGCCGATGATCTGCCTGTCGGTCCATTTTGTTAATTGCATATAAAGGAATCATTGATGCGTTGGACACAATAGAATTCAGGCCGACGAATCCGCCCACGGGAGTTCATTTCATGAGTCACAAATTCGATCTGGTCGACCTCGAGGCCTTTGCCGCGGTGGCGGAACTCAGCAGCTTTCGTGCGGCGGCCGAGGCGGTGAACATCTCGCAGCCGGCTTTCAGCAGGCGGATCCAGAAGCTCGAAGATGCCCTGGGCGTGAAGCTGCTGGACCGAACGACGCGACGGGTCACCCTGACCGCGGTGGGCCGCGAGTTCGCGCAGAAGGCGACGCACTGGCTGAACGATCTCGACAGCATGCTGGTCGGCGTAGGCGATATCTCGGCGTTTCGGCAGGGCGAGGTGACGATCGCCTGTGTGCCGTCAGCCGCGTATTACTTTCTGCCCGCGGTGGTGAAGAGCTACAACGAGCAGTTTCCGCGCATCCGGGTCCGCATCCACGACGAAAGTGCCAACGACGTGCTGGTGGCTGTCGCGCATGGCGAGGCCGATTTCGGCATCAACTTCGTGGGCAGCCAGGAGGCGGACATCGAATTCCATCGCATCCTGGTCGAGCGTTTTGTCGCGGCCTGCCGGCGCGATCATCCGCTGGCCAAACGGAAAAAAGTCACCTGGCGGGATCTGGCGGATCACCCCTTCATTTCGGTCGGCAAGACGTCGGGCAATCGGGTGCTGCTCGATCTGGCGCTGGCCGGAACCGATATCCGGCTCGCTCCCGTCTACGAGGCGCGGCACGTCACCACGTTGCTGGGACTGGTCGAAGCGGGCCTGGGCGTCGCAGCGGTGCCCAGCCTGGCCATGCCGGCCAAGGATCATCCTCTGCTGGCCAGCATTCCGCTGACAGACCCGGTGGTCGACCGGCAGATCGGATTGATCAAGCGGCGTGGCCGATCTTTGTCTCTGGCTGCGCAGCCGCTGTACGACATGCTGATGCACTTGTCCAAGACCAAACGCCGAACGAGCCGGCCTGCATCCTGATGCGGTCGTTTGGCCGCGCGTTCAATCTTTCCAACGGCAGTAGCAGCCCACCGCAAGCATGCCGATGGGCTCGACGGTCTGGCCTTCCATCAGCCGGTCGATGAGGGGCTCGACCAAAAAGCTGTTGGCCGAGCTGCAGACCAGCCCGGTGTTGACGGCCCGCTCGGCGGGCAGGCGCTGCGAGACGTCGTCGAACACCAAGGCCTGCCCGGCGTCATGGTGCAGGGCGCGGGGCGCGCGGGCCGTCGGATCATTGATCCGCATCGTCAGGGGTTGCTCGACGGCCGGACCGGGGGCAACCGGGCAACTTGTCAGTGGGGTATCAAGCCAGGCCGAGGTGTCGTGCGGCCTGCAGCAGCAGCCGGTCCTGAAGGCTGGCGGCGGTGAATGAAAGACCGACAGGCGCGCCGTCGACGCTGCCTGCGGGGACGCTGAGCTGGGGCAGTCCGGCGTGGCCCGATACGGCCAGCAGCGACAGGGCCTTGTTGCGCAGCGGCTCGAGCTCGGACTGCGGCGTGCAGAGCAGGGGCGCAGGAGACGGCGAGGTGGGGTACACCAGCACGACCGGACCGGCGAGGTCGCGCTGCATCTTGTGCGTGAATGCGGCGCGATAGCTTGCTGCGGCGTCGAATTCGGCGGCACCGATACGGCTGGTCATGTCGAATCGCTCGCGTATGCCGGGGCCGAACTGCGGACGGGATTGCTGGATCCAGGCGCCGAAGTGCTGCCAGATCTCGTGACCCTGGTGCATGCGGAAGGCTTGCAGGCAGGCGGCCGCACCGCCTTCGGGCAGCAGCGGACGGCGGTCGGCGTTCAGGGATGGCAGGCGGGCCAGGAGCTGCGCCCGGACCGGTTCGTCTGCCAGAGCCCACAGATCGTCGGGCAGCCAGAAACGGGGAGCCTCGCCCGCCGTCGGGGCGGGCGCAAAGGCCTGCATCACGCGGTCCATGGTGTGCGCATCGCGGGTGAAGAAGCCGGGTACGTCGTAGCTTCGGGCCAGGGCCACCAGGCCCTGGGGCGAGAGCAGCCCATGACTGGCGCGCCAGCCATACAGGCCGCAGAACGAGGCCGGCAGACGCACCGATCCGCCGGTGTCGGTGCCCAGGCCGATGTCGGCCAGTCCGGCCGCGACGGCCGATGCCGATCCCGAAGACGAACCGCCCGGAACCCGGTCGGGCGCGGCCGGATTGACCGGCACGCCGTAGCGGGCATTGAGGCCCATCAGGCTGAAGGCGAGTTCGTCCATGTGGGTCTTGCCGACCAGATGGGCGCCCTGGTCGAGCAGGGCTTCGACTTCTTGGGCATGCGCTGCAGCGGGTTGGCGTTCGGCTGCGTACTCGGGGCTGCCCGCGCCGGTGATGTGGCCGGCGACGTCGAAGTTGTCTTTCACGGCCACGGTGAGGCCTTCGAGCAGGCGTGGCGCCTCCGTGCCGCCGGATCGCCGGATGGGCTCGTCGAAGCGAGTCACGAATGCGCTGCAGGTGTCGAGCATTGGGGGTTTCCTTAGAGATCCAGGACCAGTCGTGTCCCGGTCGCGTGCGAGACGCAGGGCATGATCCAGCGGCCGCTCTGTTGTTCTTCGGGGGTGAGAAAGGTGTCGTGGTGTTCGATGCAGCCTTCGACGACGCCGGTCATGCAGGTGCCGCAGAAGCCCTGTTCACACGAGGTGGGGATGGCCTGTCCGGCGCGGTTGAGCGCGGCCAGAAGGTTGGTGCCCGGTGCCACGGGGATGGTGGCGCCGGTGGATGCCAGGACGACCTCGAGCGTGCCGGCGCCGCTCGCCGCGGCGGCATGAGCCTGGGGCGCCGGTGCTGCAAACCGCTCCTCGTGGATGTGTTCGGGCGCCCAGTGCCGGCCGGCTTCGGTCTGGACGGCATCCATGAACGGGACGGGGCCGCAGACGTAGACGTGGCTGTGTGCGGGCTGCGATGCCAGGATGCGGACCAGCGTGGGCGCCAGCGCATCGTTGGGCAGGCCGGCATGCAGATGGAGGCGGGGGCTGGACGGGGAGGCCCGGAGCGCGCCGAGGAAAGCGGCGTGTGCGGCCGAACGGACGAAGTAATGCAGTTCGTAGCTGGCCGCTGCCGCCTCGAAGGACCGGGCCAGGCTGTAGAGCGGCGTGATGCCGATGCCGCCGGCCAGCAGGATGTGGTGGCGTGCTGCCGGGGCAGGGGCGAGGATGCTGCGCGGCAGGCCGGCCTCGAGTGTCATGCCCTCTGCCGCCCTGTCGTGCAGCCAGGCCGATCCGCCGCGGGATGCGGGTTCGCGTTTGACGGCGATCAGGTACGCGTGCCGGTCGCCGGGATCCTGGCACAGCGAGTACTGGCGTACCAGGCCGTCGGGCAGGTAGAGGTCGAGATGGGAGCCCGGCGGGGCTGCAGGCAGAGGCGAACCGTCGGTGCCGACCAGCCGGTAGGTGCGGATGTCCTGGGCCTCGTCTGCGATGGCGGCGATGCGCAGCGTCTGGGTCTGGGCGGCCATGTCTTCAGCCTGCCAGCATGGCTTGGGAGAGCAGTGCCGAGACTTCGCGGCAGTGGTCTGCATACGCCGGCGTGAGGCGGTAGTCGGCGTCGCGGGGGTAGGGCTGCTCGATGGGCAACTCGCCGATGATGCGGCCGGGGCGTGCGGCCATGACGACGATGCGGCTCGACAGGAACACGCTTTCGTAGACGCTGTGCGTGACGAAGATGATGGTGGCCGAACTGGCCTGCCAGATCTTGAGCAGGTCGGCCGAGAGCCGGTTGCGTGTGATCTCGTCGAGCGCGGCGAAGGGCTCGTCCATCAGCAGCAGACGGGGCTTCGTGACCAGCGCGCGGGCGATCGATACCCGCATGCGCATGCCGCCGGAGAGCTCGCGCGGATAGGAGTTGCAGAAGGCGTCGAGGCCCACCATGGCGAGCACCGACATCACCGCGTCGTGGGCCTTGGCCCGCGACTGGCCTGCAAGCTTGAGCGGCAGGTAGACGTTGTCGAACACCGTGGACCAGGGCATGAGGTGGGGTTCCTGGAACACGAAGCCGATATCGCCGGTGCTCTTGCCGTCGTCGCCGGGCCGGTCGACCCGGCCATCGGTGTGCTGGCCCAGGTCGGCGATGATGCGCAGGGCGGTGGATTTGCCGCAGCCGCTGGGGCCGAGCAGGCTGACGAACTCGCCGGGGCGGACGCTGAGGTCGAGATCCTTGAGCGCGACCGTGCCGTTGGCGTAGATCTTGTTGACGCGGCTCAGCCGGACGAGCGGCTTGCCGGGGGCGGTGGTCTGAATGGCGGTTTCCATGATGTTCATCCTTCCTGCACGACTTCGCTCTCATGCCAGCGGCTGAGCAGCCGGTTCTGCACCATGCCCATCACCAGCCAGATCAGCAGGCCGAAGGTCGACAGCATGAACAGGGCGGCGAACATGCGGGCGATGTCCAGCATGGTTCCGCTCTCGACGATGATCCAGGCCAGGCCGGTGGCCGAGCCCGAGCCGGCCACGAATTCGGCCACCACGGCGCCGATCACCGAGAGACCGGAAGAAATGCGCACACCCGCGAGGATGAAGGGCAGGGCCGAGGGCAACTGCAGGTAGCGGAATCGCTGCCAGCGCGTGGCCTTGTAGAGGCTGAAGACGTTGCGCAGGCCGTGATCGGCCGACTTCATGCCGACGGCGGTGTTCGACAGCATGGGAAAGAAGGCCACGATCCACGCCAGCACCAGCAGGCCCAGCCAGACCTTGTTCAGGCCGACCCAGATGACGACCAGCGGGGCGATGGCCACCATGGGGGTGACCTGGAGCGCCACCGCATAGGGCCACAGGATGCGCTCGATGGTGCGGTTCTGCGTGATCAGCACGCCCACGGCGATGCCTGACAGCACGGCGGCGATGAAGGCTCCGAGCGTGATCGATGCGGTGAACGCCAGCGCCTTGAGCAGCAGGGGAAAGTCCGCGACCAGCTTGGCGAAGATGGCCGAGGGCGCGGGCAGGATGAAGCGCGAGACCTGGAAGTAGTGGACCAGCATCTCCCAGATGAACAGGAACACGGCGCCGGCGAGCAAGGGGGTCACGACGTCGGTGGCTGCCGGCAGGCGCCGCAGCAGGCTGGAGGACGTCCGGACCGGACCGGCGGGCGGTGTCGGCGGATGGGCAGTCAGGTTGGCGCTCAAGGGAGGACTCCTGTCGATTGAAGGGGATGGGGTGCGGGGGTCGGCAGGACGAGCCGCGAAGAGCGCGGGCCGCCGTGGTGCAGCGTCACGGTGGTGATGACGGCTTGGGTGGTCTCGGCATGGACCGGGTCCGCGCCGGTACCGGGGTTGACCGGATGGGCCGGGAAGTCGCTGCCGGCGATCGACAGGCGCAGGCGCTCGCCGGCGGCCAGGGTGGTGCAGGTGGGGCTCAATGCCAGGCGGTAGCGGCCGTCGGCACGCAACTGCCTGTAATGGGCGTATGCGCTGGCGATCTGGAACACCTTGCCATCTGCCGTCACACGCGAGAGCACGCACGACAGGTCGAAGCTGGGACGGTCGCAGTCGAGGGCGAGGTCGATTTCGGCGCAGCCCACGATGTCCAGCGGGGTTTCGAGCCCCTCGGTGGTGAAGGTGACCACGTCGCCGCGTTCATCGGCCTGGCGCCGGTCGACCGGACCGCTGGGCACGCCGTAGCAGCCGCCGACAACGGGTGCGGGACGCCAGGGGTCGTGCACCACGAATTCGGCGCCGGGGTGTGCGGCGGGTTGTCCGCGCAGACTGCCGTCGCGGGTGTCGATGGATGCCCGGCCATGGCCGGCGAGGCTGAGTTCCAGGCTGCCGCAGGCCAGCTGCTCGAATGCACGCCAGCGCCGGCTGCCCATGTCGAACAATTCGATGGGGACCCGGGCGGCGGTCTCGCCGCGGCCCTTGAGCACGCGGTCGAAAAAGCGGATGTGCTCGCGGTCCATGTCGCGTGCGGCTTCGTTGCCGAAGTCGATCTGACCGACCTGGCGAACCCACGGGAAATGCACCCAGGGCCCGATCGACAGATGCACCTCGGGGTTGTCCGCACTCAGTTGGGCAAAGGCCTGCCAGGTGCTGGCCAGATGGGTGTCGAACCAGCCGCCCGTCAGCAGCGTGGGCAGCCTTTTGGCCTGGATGGCTTCGGCCTGCGCGGCCGGCGAAATACCGTCCCAGAAGGGCGAGTCGCTGGGCGTCTCGAGCCAGTCCATGACGTGCGAGAGTGCCCGATGGGTCTTGAGCAGGGCGGGTTGCGCAGTGACCGGACCGCCGAGCGGCAAGGCACCGCTGGCGGCCTGGAGTGCGCTCCAGGCACTGGCGTCGCCGGCGCGGCGGGCAGCTTCGGCGGTGATCTGGAAACCCCAGCCCAGCATCTGCTTCATGCGCAGCGCGCTGTTCTCGTAGACCCAGGTGCGAGCCGGATCCCAGGGGCCCATCGCCGGGGCGATGGCGCGCAGCGACGGGCAGTGGCCCGCAGCCGCCAGAAACTGGTTGTAGGCCTGATAGGAAAAGCCATACAGGGCGACCTGCCCATCGGCATCCGGCAGGCGGGCGGCCCATTCCACGGCTTCGGCGCCGTCGTCGCGCTCGTGCTCGCCGGGTCTGAAGACGCCTTCGGAGGTGCCTCTGCCCCGCACGTCCTGAACG
Source organism: Comamonas sp. BIGb0124 (assembly GCF_003752175.1). GTDB lineage: Bacteria > Pseudomonadota > Gammaproteobacteria > Burkholderiales > Burkholderiaceae_C > Comamonas_F. The sequence goes on from NZ_RJVF01000009.1 coordinate 542,392, forward strand.
ACCACGATGTAGCCGTGTGCCGCATACCAGGCCGGATGGGCGTAACTCAGGGTGCAGGCCACGCGGCGTCCGTAGGCCTGGCGCTGGAGCAGCACGGGGTAGGGGCCAGGCTGGGCCGGACGGTAGACGTCCGCATCCAGCCGGGTGCCATCGCCGAGCGTCATCGACAGGGTTTGCGGCCGCAGAACCGGCAGGCCCGTGCCGGCCGGATGGGTGGGGGCTGCAGTCATGCTTGGCGCTTGTCCCATTGGTCGGTGGGCAGTTCGATGGCGAACTTGGCATCCGCCGAATCGTCGGCCTCGAAGCGGCCCGGATTCAGCAGCCCGTGCGGATCCACTTCGCGCTTGAAGGCGAGGTCGCGGGGCGTGATCTCTTTCTTGCCGACCGATCGCACATTGGACGAGTGCGAGTTGGACACCACGGCTCCGGCCTCCTGCATGGCCAGGACGAGGTCGGCCATCTGCTGCGGGTTCTCGTAGACGAAGTAGGGCGCGCCGGAGCCCACGACGTCACCGCCCACACGCAGGATTTCCATGCGCATCGGTCCATAGTGGCCGACCTTGGCGTGCACGCGTTCGACCAGCGCCGGCAGGTCGGGGGCGCGGAAAAAGCCCTCGATCACGGAGCGGCGGGGATCGGTCTTCTGGATCTGGAACAAGGCGTGGCCGAAGACGAACTCCCAGATCGGCGCGCCGTAGGGCCCCTGGCCTTCGGGCGCGGTCGAGACCACGGTGCCGCCGTGCGCGGCCACGAGGCCTTCGAAATCGACCAGGTTGCCCTTGGCGATCATGGTCGAGCAGATGGAGTGGCCTTCGGGCACCAGCGGAGCAAAGGGCTGGATCAGGCGAGGCACGGGCCATTCCTGCACCGACACGACCTTGCGGGTGATGCCCGTCTGCTGCGCCAGGGAGACACCGAAGCGCACGGCCTGCAGGTAGTCGGGAAATGCGACCAGCGCTTCGATCCACGGCCAGGCCGGCGCCAGAGGCATCTCGACTTCGGTGATGATGCCGGTGGCGCCGTAGGTGTGGTGAGCCAACTGGGCGTCCGGGCCCGTGAGTTCGAGCAGGCGGGGTTGCTCTTCCATGGTCAGAACCTGCACGGCCGCGATGTTGCCGCGGTCGCGCAGGATGCCGTAGGCCACCGAACCCGGTCCGCCGGTGCCACCGGCCACATACCCGGCGATGGTGGCGATGCGGGCGGTGGTGGGGTGCATGCGCAGTTCCCAGCCCGTGGCCTTGGCCGCCAGGTCCATCTCGGCGACCAGCGTGCCGGCTCGGGCCCGGATGGTGCCGTTCCCGAGGGCGACGATGCCGCTGTAGGCGGTCATGTCGAGCACGATGCCGCCCTTGAGCGGCACGCTCTGACCGTAGTTGGCCGAGCCGCCGCCGCGCACCGTGATCGGGATCCGCAGGCGAACGGCCGTGGAGACCACGTGCTTGAGTTCGTCCAGCGTCTTGGGGGTCACGACCGCATCGGCCTGCTTGTCGGCGAGCATGTCGCGCAGCAGCGGGCTGATGGCGTAGCGGTCGCGGCTCTTGACGCGGATGCGGCGGGGGTCGAGGGTGACATCCACGCCGTCGAGTGCCGAGGCCAGTTCTTGGAGGGGATAGCTGCTCATGTCTTAGTCCTGGTGGATGGCCATGCTGGGGTGAACGGCCCGGTTGGCCTGGGCGAGGGGATAGTTCGCGACCTCGCGGATGAGGGTCAGCAACCGGGCGGCGGCGCGCTCGACGGTGATGCGACCGCGCTCGGCATCCGCACGCTCGGCATGGCCTGCGGCGCCCTTGGGGTTGAGGTCCTGCATCTGCCAGCCGAAGCCGACCGCGCCCCCTTCGGGCATCAGCAGTTCGTACTCCTGCTCCAGCGTCTGCGACAGCGACTGGAAATCCTCGGCCCTTGTCATGTCGACGAGATCGGGGTGCAGGTAACGCATCACGCTGGTCTCGACTTCACCCGCGTGGATGCCGTGCTTGAGTTCCTCGGCGTCGAACAGATCGTCGAGTGGCGTGAAGTGCGACCACTGCGAAGCCACCGCCAGCATGCCCAGTTGCACACGCAGCTGGCGGCACACGATGTCCATGACCTGAGGCTGGCCGCCGTGCGCGTTGACGAAGAGCACCTTGCGCACGCCGGCCCGGTGAAGGCTCTCGCAGATCTCGAACCAGACGCGGATGAGCGTCTCGGGCTTGAGCGTGAGCGTGCCCGGGAAAGCGCTGTGTTCGAACGAGGTGCCGACACCCTGGGTGGGCAGGACGAGGGCCGGGAAGTCGTCGGGCATGAGCGCCACGGCATGGCGCATGATGCCCTCGGCGATGGCGGCATCGACACGCACCGGCAGGTGCGGTCCATGCTGCTCGACGGCGCCGACCGGCAGCACGGCCACCACCTGGCTCAAGTCGAGTGCGCTGAAGTCGTGGGCCGACAGGTCCCACCACCAGTGTGATTTCAGTTTCATGGTCATCGGTTCGAGAGAAGACGGAACGGGGGCCGGCCGGGACCTCAGTCCAGGGGCTGTTCGAGGAAGCGGGTGGTGAAGGTGCTGCGGTAGTCGAAGGTCGCGGGCAGCACGTTGGTCTGGACCAGCAGGTCGAAGTGGGCTTTCCAGCGGGCTTCGGTGATGCTGCCGGCGCCGTAGGGCGTGCCGTCGTTGACGACCATGCCGTTGTCGCGCATCACGCGGTGGGCGTAGGCCAGCACTTCGGGGGTCTGCTGCGGATTGAGCTTGCGGATGGCCTGGAATGCGGGCTCGGGATCCTTCATGAAGTCGGCCCAGCCCTTGCGTGAACCGCTGACCATGCATTGCACGACCGCTGGCTTCTCGTCGATCATCTTCTGCGAGACCACCATGATGGCGGAGTAGGGGTTGTAGCCGAGCTCGGCCAGCTGGAAAAAGCGAGCGGGCTTGCCGGTCTCGGCTTCGAAGCGATAGGGATCCTGCGTCACCACGCCTTGCTGGATGGCGGTCTTGTCGGCCAGCCAGGTCGCCATCTGGCCGCTGAAGGCACGAAGCTGGTCGTCGCGGAAACCGTACTTGGCCTTGAGGTAGGGCCAGATCGATGCCCGGCTCGATGCCGACAGCAGGATGGGACGGCCCAGGAGGTCTTCGGGCTTGCGGATGCCCGATTCCTCGTGGTAGAGCAGGATGGCCGGGGCCTTCTGCACACCGGCCAGCACCGCACGGGCGGCAAAACCGGCCTTGTTCATGAGCATGGCGCCGTCGTTCTGCGGCACCATGGCGGCATCGACCGCACCGGCCGTGAGCAGTTGCGAAGGATCCATGCCGGGCGCGCCTTCGCGCAGCGTCATGTCCACGCCGCAGGCGGCGTAGTAGCCCTTGGCCAGGGCCTGGTAGTAGCCGCCGAACTCGGCCTGGGCTTTCCAGCTGAGCTGGAACGTGACGGGTGTGGCGGCCTGTGCCTGCGCAGCCAGCCCGGCCAGGGCCATGATCGCGGCAACGGCGGGAGCCCGGGAGAAACGTCGTGTCATGGTCTGTGCCTCATCAAGAAAGTTTGAGATCGAAACAAAAAGAAACGGGACGGTGGAACGGCGGGTCGCCTCGGATTCAGGCGGTGCGTCGGGGCGCCGGGAACGGGGCGTCCATGGCGTCGATCCGTCAGATGAAAAGACGATCGGCGTTCATGCGGGCTTTCCGCTTGCGAGTTCTGCCAGCAGTTCAGCGGAGCCGAAAACGAAGCCGAAACACTGGCGCACGTTGTAGAGCGTGGCGTCCCAGCAGAAGCGGGGCGAGGTCGTGGCCGAGCAGTCTTCCAGCAGCAGGCAGTCGTAGCCTTTGAAGTTGGCGTCCTGCAGCGTGCACAGCACACACTGGTCGGCGTTGACCCCGGCGAACAGCAGGGTGGTGATGCCCAGATTGCGCAGCACGCTGTCGAGCACGGTGTCGTGGAAGCCGGACATGCTGTATTTGTCGACATGGATGTCGCCGGGCACGGGGCTGAGCTCGTCGACCACCTGGACCGACCAACTGCCCGCCTGCAGAACCTGCGTACCGGAACGTCCGGGCAAGGGGTCGCCGATGCCGGCGCCGTCGCCATGCGGGTTGTACACATGCAGCACATTGGGCGCCAGATTGGCTTTGTCGGCGCGGTTGCCCCAGTTCACCCAGATCACCGGGACGGCGGCGTCGCGCAAGGCCGGCAGCAGGGTCTGCAGCGGCGGGATCGGTGTGCGGGCCGGGCCGATGTCGACGCCGATGTGCGCCAGCCAGCCGTCGGCATGGCAGAAGTCGTTCTGCATGTCGACCACGAGGATGGCCGTGCGTGCGAGGTCGAATGTGATCGTTCGGCCCCTGTCTTCGACCTGGACCGGGCGGGCGCCGGGCGACGGCCGGACCATGTCCACGCCGGCGCTGGAGACCTGCCATTCGTTGCGCGAGTTGGCGCCGAGCGCATGGAGCGGCGGCGATTTCACCAAGGCGTCCATGCTCAGGCTCCCTCGAGAATCGCCAGATCCTGCGCGTCGAGCCGGACCGGCTCGCCGCTTCGGATCAGCTCGGAGAAGCCCTCGTTGGGCGTCATCACCGTCAGGGTGTAGAGCTTGCCGGCGCCGGTGTTGCGGATGACGTGCACGCTGCCGGGCTTGAGCAGGAGGGCGTCGCCCTGGCGGATGGGCTGCTCTTCGCCGTCGCTGACGGCAACGCCGCTGCCGTGCAGCACGTAGAAGAACTCATGCGCCCGGACATGGCTGTTGGGCGGCGTGGCGCCGCCCACATTGAAGATCTCGATGACCGCGATGTTGTCGTTGCCGTCCTTGCTGGCGTCGGACAGGATGGCGAAGTAGTTGGTGTCTTGAGGCGAGATTCGGAAGGCCTGGGCCGTTCTCGCACGCTCGAACGAAAAGGTTTTCATGGGTGTCCATCCAGAGCAGGATTCATGCCGAACCGTGGTGATCGCGAGGCAAAAATCACGGGGCTAAGTGCATTCTGGGTGGCTTGACGCGTGATGAAAAGCGACTTAATGTGTCTGTTGTGTTTCCTAAAAAGCAACAGAGAAAACCTTGTGCTCCACGCCCGCCTGCTGTCCTATCTCGATGAAGTGGCCCGCTCGGGGTCGATGCGCAAGGCGGCCGAACGCCTGCACGTGGTGCCGTCGGCCATCAGCCGCCAGATCATCGCCCTGGAGGAGGATCTCGGTACGCCGCTGTTCGACCGCACGCCGCGCAAGCTGATCCCGACGGCGGCCGGTGAAATCGTCATCCGGCATGCACGTGCCACGCTGAAGGACTTCGAACGTTCGCAGGACCAGATCGAGGAACTCAAGGGCCTGCATCGCGGCGAGATCACGGTCGCCGTGATGAGCGGGCTGGCGGCCAATGTGGTGCCGCGTGCGGTGACGCAGTTCCAGCAGCGCAACCACCGCATCAAGCTGCACCTGCGCCTGCTGCCGACGGGAGACGAGATTCTGGCCGCCGTGGCTTCGGGCGAGGCGCAGCTCGGCATCGGGTTCGACTTTCCGTCACGCGCCAATGTGCGGGTGCTGGAGGTGGCGCTGGGCAAGCTCGGCGCGGTGATGGCGCCCGATCACCCTCTGGCGAACCGGCTGTCGCTGCGCATCAGCGAATGCCTGGGCCATCGGCTCATCGTCGCGGACAAGACCATGGCGATCCGGCCGCACCTGGACCAGCTGTTTGCCAAGTCCAAGGTCGAGCCGCATTTCAGCATCGAGACGAATTCGATCGAAGTCATGCGCCATGGCGCCATGTCGGACCAGGGCATCACGTTCCTCACGCCGTTCGACATCGAGTTCGAACTGCGCACCGCGCGGCTGACTTATGTGCCGCTGTACGAGCTGGCACACCACCAGCAGCAGCTCATGCTGATCGGCCCGGAGAACCGCATGCCCGCGCTGACCGCGGTGTTTGTCGAGAGCCTCAAAGGCGTGATCCAGGAAGCCTTGCGTTCCGAAGTCTTTGTGCGTTGATCGGTGCGAGGCAGGGCTTGCACCGGTCGGCCGTCAGGCCGCGGCCAGCCGAGCCTGCAGGAAATTGCCGCGGACGCCGTCGGCGCTGTTGATGAAGCCGGTGACGCTTCGGCGCGAGACCAGGGTGCTGCTGATCCAGACCAGCGGCTGGGTCACGCGATCCTGGGCGACCAACTGCTGGAACTGGGTGTAGAGCGCCTGGCGACGCGCCGAGTCGGGCTCGACCTGGGCCGCTTCGAGCAGGCGATCGACCTCGGGGTTCGCGTAATGGGCACCGTTCGAGAACGGCACGCCCGGCTTGAAGTTCTTGGACCAGAAGAACCGCTGTAGTCCGATGACTGGATCCGGGCCGGGGTTGGCGATGTAGATCAGCAGATCGAAATCGCGCTGGGTGTAGACGCGGTTGATGAACTGGGCGGTATCCTGGCCGCGCACATTGAGCTGGATGCCCAGCCGCGCAAGGTTGGCGCGCAGGTAACGTGCGGTCTGGATGGTGGCCGGAGCCGTGTAGGGATCGGCATTGAGGGTCAGCCGGATGCCCTGGGCGTTGCGCGGCAGGCCGGCCTGATCGAGCAGGGCTTCGGCACGCGGGAGGTCGAATTTCGGCAGCGTGGGATCGGGGGTGTAGAAAGCCTTCAGGCTGCGCGGAATGGGCGAGTCGGCGGGCTGCGCGTAGCCATGCCAGACGTTGCGGGCCAGGAAGTCGCGATCGACCGCATGCCCGATGGCTTCGCGCAGCAGCGGATTCTGCAGAACGGGCCGGTCGAGGTTGAATTCGATGTAGGCGTTGGTCAGCAGAAAAGAGGAGTCCGATACATGCACGGCCAGCGACGGGTTGTCCGACAGCCGTTTGACATCGGCGGGCGACAGGCCTTCGGCGATGTGCACGTCGCCGGCTTCGAGTGCGGATGCGAGCGCCTGTGCGTCGGGCTTGAGCAGCACGATGACCCGTTCGAGGCTAGGCCGCCCGCCCCAGTAGGCGTCGTTGCGCAGCAGCGTGATGTCGCGCCCGCGTGACCAGTTGCCGAACTTGAAGGGCCCGGTGCCCACCGGTGCATTGTTGCGCGGGTTGGCGAGCGGGTCGGTGCCTTCGTAGAGGTGACGGGGCAGGACCTGCGATTCGACGGCCGACAGCGCGTTGAGGATGTAGGGCGCAGGCTTGGAGAGCTTCAGGACGGCGGTCTGCGCATCGGGTGTGAGAACCTCGTCGACGTTGGCGAAGATGGCGCGGCCGCGTGCATGCAGTTTTTTCCAGATTTCAAGGACGGAGTAGGCGACGTCGGCCGAGCTGAAGTCGCGTCCGTCATGCCATTTCACTCCGCTGCGCAACTGGAAGGTGACGGTCAGGCCGTCGGGGCTGACCGACCAGCTCGTGGCCAGTTCGGGGCGCGGCGTTCCGTCTTCCGCATAGGCCAGCAGGCCGTCGAAGATCTTGCCCGAGACCAGTTGCGTGGGGCCGGCCGTGGTCAGTGCACTGGTCAGCAGCGAGGGCTCGGTCGTGGTGCCGACGACGAGTGTTCCGAGGGTTTCCGCAGGCGCCTGTGCCTGGGCGCCGAAGGGTGAAAGCCACCACAGCGCGCTGCCGGAGAAGGCTGCGGGCAGGGATTTCAGAAGATGGCGACGGTCGAGTGTCATGTCCGGAATGCAGGGTTGTGAGTCAGAAGAGACCTCGGGCATGCTATTGACCGTGAACGGAAATCGCCACGATGAAAAACCGATATCCATCCTCGGGCGATGCAGCGGGAAAAGGCTCGGATGCGGAATCGTCTGCAGCAAGAGACAGGCGTCGAGCCGTCCGCAAGGCGAAGCTCATATCGATATGAAGATCCGTAGCAGCCGGTTGCGCCGGGTTTCGCTAAGTTGGCTGTCTTGGCGTGCCGTCCTGGCCGCCGTTCGATTTCATCTTCGGCCTTCGCATGACTCTGACTCGTCCTGCCGGCTCCCTCGTGGGGCTGGATCGTTTCGCCTCGCCCGCGGATTTTCCCGACAGCCCTTATGCACAGGCTCTCCGGCAGCCGGTGTTGCTGGGGCTGTTCCTGCCGATCCAGGCCGGAGGCTGGAGTGCCTCGACGCTGCCGCGAACCACGGATTGGCGCTGGCCCTACAACCGGGACCTGGTGCTCAAGGCCGAGTCGCTGGGTTTCGATCTGGTGTTCGCCCTGTCGCAGTGGCTGCCCAAGGGCGGATATGGCGGTGTTTTCGACGGTCATGCCCTGGACTCGTTCCAGACCATGGCCGCGCTGACCGCAGTGACGCAACGTATCTTGCTGGTCTCGACCATCCATGTACTGTACGGGCCGTTGCATCCGCTGCACCTGGCCAAGTGGGGGGCGACGCTCGACCATATCTCGGGCGGGCGCTGGGGCATCAACGTGGTGACCGGGCATCGTGCGGTCGAACACGAGGCCTTCGGCTGGGATCGCATCGAGCACGACCGACGCTACGCCCTCACCGCCGAGTTCATCGAGGTGCTGCAGCGGCTGTGGACCGGCGACGAGCCGTTCTCGTTCGAAGGCGAATCCAGCTGGCGTCTCAACAACGCCTTCGTCACGCCCAAGCCGGTGTATGGCCGGCCGCTGCTGGTCAATGCCACGGGATCGGATGCCGGCATCTCGTTTGCCGCACGTTATTCGGATGTGGTCTTCATCACGAGTCCGGGGGCCTCCGACTTCGCCAGTGCGATCGAGCTGCTGCCGGCGCATGCGGCACGGGTCAAGCAGGCCGCACGGGAGCAAGGGCGGGAGATCCGCACGCTGCTCAATCCCATGGTCGTCAGCCGCGAGACCGAGCAGGAGACCCGTGCGTACTACGACGCCATCGTCGCGCATCAGGATGTCCGGACCCCCGACGGTTTCCACACGCTCAACAGCGATGCCCATGCCTGGCGCGGCCGTGCGGGGCTGGACGGGGCCAACCGGCGAGCCATCGGCGGCAACATCGAGGTGGTCGGCACGCCCGAACAGGTGGTCGAGCAGTTCGTCGCGCTCAAGCGCGCGGGCATCGACGGGCTGCAACTGAGTTTCTTCGATTTCAAGCCCGACCTCGCGTTCTTCGGCGACCGCATTCTGCCGCTGATGAAGCAGGCCGGACTGCGGCTGTGAGTACGACGAGCCGCGTATCCGCAGGGCGGGCAACTGACGCCCGCGGACCTTGAGAAGCGGATGAAAAAAATCCCACCGTCCGGGGGGCGGTGGGATCAAGTCTCGCAAGGTCATTCACGATGGAGCCCGCCGTTTGCGAGAGGAGACATCGGCAGAGAGATTGGACGGCGACTCTTACGCGGTCACCGTGTTACGGCAGGATCACCTGCGGAGGCCTGTTTGATTTACGTCGGTTGGCGCCCGACGGCTGGCGTTTTGCGTTGCAGACGCTGCCATGGATCGAATTCTAGGCAGACCGCCGGTTTTGTGTGGATCGAATCCATCATTTGTTAATGCGGCATAAGCTCAGGCCGGTTCCGTGCGTCAGGGGGCAAGAGCGATTCTCTGCAAGCCGATGTCGTGCAGGCCGTTCACCACGATGCGATCTCGCTGGGCCGGGTCCTGGGTGGGGGCTTCCTGCAGCCGATGCAGTCCCCGGCTTTCGTGGCGAACACCGGCGCTGCGGTAGATCCAGCGTGCGCCGGCCAGCAAGGCTGCGGCTTCGCGTGTCTGCCAAGCTTTCTGATGTGCCTGTGGGGCCAGGCCGTCGGCTGCAGATGTCCAGCGATCGTCGAGTCTCGCCAGCGATGCCGCGATGCCGTTTCGCGTGCGGAACACGTTTTTGTCGATGGGCAGGATCTCGTCTTGCGCGCGTTGCAGCAGCGCGTTGCTGGACAAGGAGGGATTGCCGCCGCGCCGCGGACGCAAGCCCGTGCCGCCCAGGGCCCGAAGCGGGGCCTTGGAGGAAGGCCTCGAACGGGCGAAGTCGACCGAGGCCTGTGCGGCCCATTTGGCGGAGACCAGGCACCATGCGATCGCCGGCCCGCCGCCGCTCATTGCCGCCCCCGACAGGTGGGTGCGTTCGGTGACATCGCCTGCTGCGTACAGGCCGGGAACGGCGGTGGCGGCGTGCGCATCGACGACCAGACCGCCGGCCGAGCGGATCAGGCCTTCGTAGCGCAGTTCGATCGGAAAACGTTCGGTGTAGGGGTCGAGGCCGATGGTCTGGAAATGATCGTAGATGCTGCTGACCGTGCGTGCAAAGGCCTTCAGGCTTGCGCCGCCCTTGTTCATGCTGGCGTAGGCACCGCCGGTCTCCAGAATGGCACGTGCCACATCGGCGACGGACTCCCACCCGTTGGCCGGCAGTTCACGACCCTGCCCATCGTAGAAGGTGGCACTGCCGTACCAGAACCCCTTGGTGGTGGGGCTGCCTTGCGGCGAGATGCCGTAGTGACCGCTGAACTCCATGCTCGCCAGGCTGGCCCCGGCTTCGGCCGCCATCAGATGGCCTTCGCCGGTGGTGCCTTGCGTGCCCATGGCGCCGGACAGGAATGCATTGCCGCCGGTGGCGAGGATGACGGCTCCTGCGCGCACGGCCCAACTGTGTCCGTCGCGTGTGTCCAGCCCCGCTGCGCCTGCCACCGTGCCTTCGTCGCCCAGCAGCTCGAGTGCCGGGCTGTGGTCGAGCATCACCACGCCCGTCTTCTCCAACTGCTCGCGCAGGAACAGCATGGCGCGCGCGCCGTGGAAGGCCAGCAGGCTCGGTGGCGATCCATCCAGCGTGGGCATGCCGTTGTTCGACAGGAACCCCAGCGCCTTGAGTTGCAGACCGATGCGGTAGCTCTCTTCGTAGATCCGTTCGATCGCCGTCAGGTCGTCCAGGCCGCATGCCGCATCGTGGCGAGAGTGGATCAGCTTGCGGTTGTATTCTTCCTCGCCCGGGCGGGTGTAGTAGCCGCTGCCGCCGGCCTGGGCTACCACCCCGGCGGTGCCCACCTGTGCCTTTTCCGCCAGGATCACTGTGGCCCCGGTTGCCCGGGCACTGAGTGCCGCCCAGCAGCCTGCGATGCTGCCGCCGATGACCAGGATGTCGGCAGCGTAATGTCGATCGTGCGTGTTCTCGTGGACGAGATCGCTCGGTGGGTAGGGGTTCTGGGTCATGACTCCGAAATCCGTGCGTTCTTCAGCCGTCGCGCCAGCGCAGCAGGTATTCTTCGGCCCACTGTGCCAGCCGGTTCAGGCCGTAGCCGACAGCACCCAGGATCACCACGCCCAGCATCACCAGATCCATGTCGAAGCGTTCGCGGCCCGCGATGATCATGCCGCCCAGGCCCGGTCCCACCGTCATGAAATACTCGGCTGCGACCGTGGCCAGCCAGGCATAGATGAGTCCGAGGTGGATGCCGGTCAGGATGGACGGAACGGCCGCAGGCAGATAGACCCGCCTCAGCGTCTGCGAGCGGCTCAGGCAGAGCGATCGGGCGACCTCCAGAATCTGGGGTGGCGCAGATCCCATGCCCTCGAAGGTATTGAGCGCCACGGGAACAAAAGCCGCCAGGGCGATGAACGTGACCTTGGCGATTTCCGCAAAACCGAACCAGATCGAGATCAAGGGGATCCAGGCCAGCACGGCGATCTGCTTGAGCGCATTGAACGTCGGGTTGATCAGCTCCCTGGCCGTGCGGGACAGGCCCAGCCATGCGCCGAACACCACGCCGGCGGCCGACCCGATCGCAAAGCCGGTCAGATTGCGGCTCAGGCTTGCCGACAGATGCAGCAGCAGATCGCCATCGCGCAGTTCGTGCAGGGCGGTTGCAGCGACCTGTTCGAGAGGCGGCAGAAAACGCCGGTCGACCCAGCCCAGATGGGCCGACAGTTCCCACAGAAGCAGCAGCAACGCGGGCAGGACCAAGCCGCGGCGCGCACGAACCGAGAGGTAGCGGAAACGCCGGCGGGATGGTGCCGAGGAGGCAGGCCGAGCCAGGGTCACATCATGCTCCGGCCTGGGGATCGAGGCGCCAGCGCTGCAGCCGACTTTCGACCCGTGCCAGCCCATAGTCCATGAGAAAGCCCACCAGGCCGATCACGATCATGGCGAACAGCATCATGTCCAGCCAGAACATCTGGCGCGACCAGACCAGCAGAAAGCCCAGTCCTTGCGCGGCGGCGAGCAGTTCGACGGCCACCAGTGCGGTCCAGGCCTTGGTCAGTCCGTAGCGGATGCCGGTGAAGACCGGCGCAACCGCTGCCGGCAGGATGACCAGCCGCAGGCGCTGCAGCGCGGTGAACCTGAGCATGCGGGCGACCTCGAAGTAAGAAGAGGGAATGCTCCGGATGGCGGAGCAGGTGTTCAGGACCACCGGTATGAAAGCCGCCTTGGCGATGATGACGATCTTCAAGGTCTCGCCGATGCCGAGGAAAAGCATCAACAAGGGGATCCAGCCGAGCGTCGGGACCTGCGATATGGCCGTGAAGGTCGGGCGCACATAGTCGTCCAGGCGAGGCCACAGGCCCATGGCCAGGCCCAGCGACAGACCGAGCGAGGCCCCGATGCCGAAGCCGGCTGCCACCCGCCAGGCGCTCCAGCCGATGTGCATCAGCAGATCGCCGCTTTGTATCGCGTCCAGCGAGGCCTGCCAGACGTAGACCGGCGAGGGCAGGATCTGCTCGGGCAGCAGCTTGGCCTGCGCTGCCCAGAACCAGACCAGCAGCAGTGCCAGGGGAAACAGCAGCGCACGCAGCGGCCGGCCTGCGGATCGCCGCCACTGTCGCAGGCGGGCGTCAGGGAGGGCTCGTGGCAGGGCCGGAACCAGGGCGGGGCTGCTCATGCGTCAGGCGACCTTGCGAGGCTGCCGATCCGGCTGCCGTACTGGGCTTGCGAGGGCCGGCGCCGGCCTTGGCGTCTGCAGGCCGGCCGGTGAACGAATGTCTTCGAGGGCATCGAGCACGCGATTGCGCAGAGCCCCCAACGCGGGATCCCGGCGATCGCGTGGATAGGCCAGCGGCACGTCGATGACTTCGGCGATGCGGCCGGGTCGCGGCGACATGACCACCACCTGGCCCCCGAGCAGAACGGCTTCCTCGACATCGTGCGTGACCAGCAGCGTGGTCAGGTGTTCCTGCTGCCAGATGCGTTGCAGTTCTTCCTGCAGATGGCTGCGCGTGAAGGCGTCGAGCGCGCCGAAGGGCTCGTCCAGCAACAGCAGGCTAGGCCGGTTGACCAGGCCGCGTGCGATCGCCACGCGCTGCGCCATGCCGCCGGAGAGCTGCCTGGGATAGGCCTTGGAGAAGTCCGACAGGCCGACCAGGGCCAGATGCTGGTCCACCAGCGCCTGCCGCCGATCCGCCCCGTGCTCCGAGTTCTCGAGACCCAGTGCCACGTTGCGCTCGACGGTCAGCCACGGGAACAGACGGGGCTCCTGAAACACCATGCCGCGATGCAGACTGGGGCCGGTGACTTTCAGTCCGTCGTGCAGCACCTGGCCGTCGGCATCCTCGAGTCCTGCCACGATGCGCAGCAGCGTGGACTTGCCGCAACCGCTGGCTCCCACGATGGTCACGAACCTGTTTTTCTCGAGGTCGAGAGAAACATCCTGCAGGACCTGCAGCGCGCGCCCATCCACCTCGAAGGATTTGTTCACGTGCTGGATGGAAAGGTATGCGCGGCTCATGGCCACTCGCTTTCTGGAGGGCTTCGAGAGCCCCTGTCGAGGGAGGTGATGGATGTTCGGAGCTTCATTATTGGGGCGTGTCCGATGCCTGCGATATCTGCTTTCCGAACATGAATATCTGCTTTGAGCGGCGATCGAACGGAAAGACTTCGCCGGCAAGGGATGACGGGTTATGTCCTTTCCGAGGCTCGATATGCCGTTTTTTCTTTTGTCGCCATGCGTTGCCGCGCCTAGAGTCGTGAGCTTGCTGTTCAAGCCGAGGTAGGTAACGATGAGTGGGACTGACATACCGCACCAGTCGCGCAGGCAACTGCGGTTGGGGGCTTTTCTGATGGGGTCGGGCCACCACATCGCAGCCTGGCGTCATCCGGATTCGCCTTCGATTGCGGGCCTGGATTTCCAACACTTCGCCCAGGCTGCACAGGCTGCCGAGGCTGCCAAGTTCGATCTGGTTTTCCTGTCCGATTCGATCTCGGTGCGATCGCCGGACGATCCTGCCACCCATCTCGCCGAGCGTTCCGCAAGACTGGAACCGATCACGCTGCTGTCCGCGCTGGCGGCCGTGACCGAACGCATCGGACTGGTCGGAACCGCCTCGGCGGTCTACAACGAACCGTTCAACGTGGCCCGTCGATTCGCTTCGCTGGACCGGCTGAGCAGCGGCCGTGCCGGCTGGAACATGGTGACGTCGACCAACCTGTTCGATCCCCCGAACTTCGGGCAGCCGGCATCGCTCGATCACGCCCAGCGCTATGCGCACGCAGCCGAGTTCACCGATGTGGTCACGGGCCTGTGGAACAGCTGGGACGACGGAGCTCTGCGCTACGACAAGCAAACGGGCGTTCTCTTCGATGCGGAAGGACTGCATCCGCTGCATCATCGCGGCGACCGCTTCCAGGTCCGCGGTCCCCTGAATGTGCCGCCTTCCCCGCAGACCCGGCCCGTCCTGGTCCAGGCCGGGGCGTCGGATGCCGGTCGCGAGACTGCGGCCCGGTACGCCGAAGTGGTGTTCAGCGCGCACCAGGATTTCTCGGAGGCGCAGGCCTTCTACCGCGATGTGAAGTCGCGTCTCGCACGCTACGGTCGCAGTCCGGACGAGCTGCTGGTGCTGCCGGGCGTTTCGCCATTCGTGGGCCGGAGCGAGGCCGAGGCCCAGGAAAAGTTCGAGCAGTTGCAGTCCCTGATCACACCCGAGGTCGGCCTGGCGCTGCTGCGCCCGCTGTTCGGCGGTGTCGACCTGTCCGCGTATCCGCTGGACGGGCCGTTGCCCGAACTGCCGCCCACCCATCAGAGCAAGAGCCGCCAGCACCTGCTGGTCGAGCTGGCCCGGCGCGAACAGCTCACCATACGCCAGCTGTACCTGCGGGTGGCCGGCGCGCGAGGCCACTGGCAACTGGTGGGGACGCCCAGCCGGATCGCCGATGAACTCGAACAGTACTTCCGCGACGGTGCCGCCGATGGCTACAACATCATGGCGCCGGTTCTGCCCGGAGGCCTGAACGACTTCATCGAATCGGTGGTGCCCGAGCTGCAGCGCCGGGGGCTGTTCCGCACGGAGTACGAAACGAGCACGCTGCGCGGCAATCTGGGCCTGGGCACGGTTCGCCGGCCGGGGCGTCACTCGTCCACCCAGGCCGCAGTGCCATCCGCCGTCCGTTGAGGAGTTGTCATGAGCCACGTTCCGCGCCAACTGTCACTGGGCGCTTTCCTTCATCCCTCGGGCCATCACGTGGCGGCCTGGCGGCACCCCGATGCGCAGGCCGATGCCGGCGTCAATCTGGCCAACTACGTCAGGTTGGCCCGGCTGGCCGAAGCGGCCAAGTTCGATCTGGTGTTCCTGGCCGACCAGGTCGCCATACCGTCGACCGACCTCGACTACGTCGGCCGGACGACCCGCGCCGCGCTGTTCGAACCGCTCACGCTGATCTCGGCCCTGGCCGCCGCAACCCGGAACATCGGACTGGTCGCCACCGTTTCCACCAGCTTCAACCGGCCCTACAACCTGGCACGCCAGTTCGCTTCGCTCGATCACATCAGCCAGGGACGGTCGGGATGGAATCTGGTGACCTCCGGTTCCAGTCTCGAGGCGCAGAACTTCGGCCCGCTCGACGGCTACGGCGAACATGCGCTCCGGTATGGACGAGCCCGCGAATATGCCGATGTGGTGCGCAGGCTGTGGGACAGCTGGGAAGACGACGCGGTGGTCGCGGACAAGGCCAGCGGGCAGTTCTCGCTGCCCGGAAAAGTGCATGCGTTGAATCACCGGGGCACCCATTTCGATGTCGCCGGTCCGCTGAGCGTGCCGCGCTCGCCGCAGGGCCGGCCGGTGCAGGTCCAGGCCGGATCGTCGCCGGCCGGCCGCGACCTGGCTGCGTACAGTGCGGAAGCGGTCTTCACCGCCCAGCAGACCCTGGCCGACGCACAGGAGTTCTACGGCGACGTGAAGGCCCGGGCGCAGGCCTATGGGCGCGACGCCGACAGCATCCGGATCCTGCCGGGCGCCTTCATCGTCACGGGCGCCAGCGAATCCGAGGCCAGGGACAAATTCCAGGCCCTGCAGGATCTCGTCCATCCGGTGGTCGGCCTGAATTACATCCAGACCCACCTGGGCGGCGTCGACCTTTCGGGTTATCCGCTCGACGGCCCCGTTCCCGAGACGCTGCCTGCCACCGAAGGCAACAAAAGCCGACAGGCGCTGCTGCTCGAGCTGGCGCGGCGCAAGCGCCTGACGATCCGCGAGCTCTATCTCGAAATCGCCGGTGCGCGCGGGCATTGGCAACTCGTCGGCACGCCCGCAGAAATCGCCGATGCGCTGGAAACCTGCTTCCGAGAAGGCGGCGCCGACGGTTTCAATATCATGCCGCCGTCGCCGACGGGGCTCGACGACTTCGTCCAACTGGTGCTGCCCGAGCTGCGCCGGCGAGGCCTGTTCCGCCACGAATACGGCGGCCGCACGCTGCGCGACCACCTGGGCCTGAAGCGCCCGGCTTTCGGCTCTTCCTTCGCCACCCGCAGCGCCAAGGCAACTGCGGTGCCGCATTCCTGAAAACAGAACGGAACAACCTCTCCATGCATCGCAGAAACTTCTCATTGGCCCTAGGCGCCTTGTCGCTGGCTACGCTGGCACCCTCGGTGTCGGCCCAGACCCCCGTGGTCGTGCGCTTGGGCTATTCGGGCATCGGCGCCGACAACCGCCAGTTCGCACAGGGCAATACCTGGGCGACCACGCATGCGCTGGGCCTGGTCGAGGAGGAGTTCAAGAACGACCCAGGCGTGAAGTTCGAATGGTATTTTTTCAGGGGCGCCGGACCGGCCGTGAATGAAGCGCTGGCCAACAAGCAGCTCGACTTCTATTCGCAAGGGGATCTGCCCTCGATCATCGGGCGGGCCAGCAACCTGCGCAGCAAGATCCTGCTGGTCGGTGGCACGCGGCGTCCGGTTTACCTGGCAGTGCCGGCCCAATCGTCCATCCAGCGCATTGCCGAGTTACGCGGCAAGAAGGTGGCCCTGCAACTTGGGACCAACAACCATCTGGCGGCGGCCACGGTGCTCAAGGCGCACGGCCTGGGCAGCAAGGACCTGACCCTCGTCAACCTCGACAGTGCATCGGCCAACGCCGCGTTGGCGAGCAACGAGGTCGATGCGGCCTTTGGCGATGTCAGCTTTCTGCTGCTGCAGGCGCAGGGCCTCGTCCGGGTGGCCTACCAGAGCAACCAGGACACGCCGGCTGCCGCGCGCGTGGGGTCGACTTTTGTGTCGGAAGCCTTCGAGTCCCAGCATCCGGAGATCGTCGCACGGGTGGTCAAGGCCTTCACACGGGGTGCCCACTGGTCGTCCGTCGAGGCCAACCGCGACGAGCTGATCAAGGTCTGGGGCAAATCGGGAACGCCCGATTCGGTGCTGCGTGCCGATCTGGACGGCGTCGACCTGAAGCTGCGCCATTCGCCGCTGCTCGACGAGTACACCCGCAATCTCTACCGCACCAAGGCCGCGCAGGCCCGCGAGTTCGGCCTGATTCGCCGCGACATCGAGGTCAACGACTGGTTCGAGCCCAAGTACCTGAATGCGGCGATCCGTGAGCTGAAGCTGGAGTCGTTCTGGACCCCGCACAACGCCGGCGACAAGCCCGTGGCCTGAGGCTCGCGGAGGGCGGCTGCCAGGCCTAGGCCGGGCGCCTGGACCATCGGTGCCGTTCGCTCAGCGCCAGCATGGCGATCGCGGCCAGGCAGACGGCGGCCAGCAGCAGCATCACGGCCTGGTAGCCGGCCACGAACGCGCCGTCGGGCGGCGTGGTCCCGGCCCGTGCCGACACCCCCGTGTACAGGGCGGTCGCGAGGGCCAGGCCCACGGCGCCGCCCAGGTTGTGCAGCGTCGTGGCCATGCCCAGCGCCATGCCCGAGAGGTCTCGCGGCAAGGCCGACAGCGCAGCCGTGATCGAGGGGCCGAGCACGCTGCCCCAGCCCACGCCCATGCAGGCAAAGGCCGTGACCACCCAGAGCCACGAGGTGCTGGCCGTGAAGGCCGATTGCATCAGCGCCGATGCCAGCAGGGCCGTGAAGCCCGCCAGCATCACCGGGCCGCAGCCCACCCGGTCGCACCAGCGACCGGCCCACGGCGAGGCCAATGCCATCGACGCAGTGGTCGGCAGCAGCAGCCAGCCGGTCGATGCGCTGTCCAGAAGCCGCAGTTCCCCGAGGTACAGGGGCATCAGGAAAAACGCCGCGCAGTAGAAAAAGGCCAGGGCTGCCGTCGCGCCCGCCGCGACCAGGAAACGCGGCTGCATGAACAGGGCGATGCGCAGCAGCGGCGCTGCCGTGCGGCGCTCGACGACCACCAGGGCGCCGGACAAGCCCAACGCCGCGGCCAGCAGACCCAGGGTGTGGCGCGATGCCCAGCCCCAGTCGGCGCCATGAATCACCACGCCCAGCCAGCACGGCAGCGCAGCCAGCAGCAGGGCGGCCGCAGGCCAGTCGAATCGGCCGGCCACGGGCGGGCGGCTGTCCGCAGCCAGTCGCCCCGCACACAGCGCCAGGCTGGCGCCGATCAGGGGCACGTTGAGCAAAAAGATCCAGCGCCAATCCAGCAGTTCCACCAGCAGGCCGCCGACGACCGGCCCCAATGCCAGGCCCAGACCGTTCACGCTGAACAGCAGCCCCAGCGCCTTGCCGCGCCGGTTGTCCGGAAACATCGAAGCGACCAGCCCGGCCGACGCCGTGTAGAGCCCGGCCGTGGCCATGCCCTGGAGCAGTCGCCAGCCCACCAGCGCCGTCAATCCGGTGGACAGGCCGGCGCCCAGCGAGGCCAGGCCGAACACCACCATGCTGACCCGCATCGCGCGGCGCATGCCGTGCCGATCCGCCCAAAGGCCCACGGCGATGGTGCAGCTGGACAAAGCCATCACAAACGCGGTGATCACCCATTGCACCTGTTCGATGCCCAGGCCCAGGTCGGCCTGGATGTGGGGAATCGCGGTGTTGACGATGGTGAAGTCGATGCAGCCGAGGAAGCTGGCCATGGCGATGCCCGCCATGGCCAGCCTGCGCGACCGTTCTGCCGGTTGGGTCATGAAAAAAAGCTCCTGCAACACAAGAACCCCCTTCGAAAAAAGGGGGGCAGGGCATGCTAATGAATAAACCGGTGATCGGATGGATAGAATTTATCGCAACATTGGAGACTTCAAGTATCAAATCGATGCACCAACCCACCGATCATTTCCAGGGCATTCCCGCCTTCGTCCAGGCGGTGGAGTGCGGCAGTTTCAGCGTGGCATCGCGCCGGATGGGGCTGTCGCCCTCGAGTGTCGGCAAGGCGGTCGCGCGGCTGGAGCAGCGGCTGGGGGTGCAACTGTTCCAGCGAACCACCCGCCGGCTCTCGCTCACCGACGAGGGGGCCGACTTCTACGAAAGCTGCCTGCGCGCCGTCTCGGAACTCGACCGGGCGACGGGCCGCGCCCGCGACAGCCGACGCCAGCCTGCTGGCCGTGTACGCATCGCCTTGCCCTCGCTGTATGGCCGTGTGCGCGTGATGCCGGTCCTGATCGCGTCGAGCCAAAGCCATCCGGAACTCGATCTGGATGTGCTGTTTTCGAGCCGCGCCGTCGACCTGATCGAGGAAGGTTTCGATCTGGCCGTACGCATCGGCCGGCTGGACAGCAGTGCAACGCATGTGGCGCGTCGTCTGGGCGAGCAGGCCCTGATGCTGAGCGCATCGCCCGCGTATCTTCGGCAGCACGGCACGCCGGCGACCCTGGACGAGCTGGCGCAGCACACCTGCATCGCCCGCCTGCGCGAGGGGCGGCACGAAGCCTGGCAGTTCCGCGAGGGTGCAATGGGCAGCTCGCGCCTGCCGCAGAACGCACGCTTCAGGTTCAGCGACTTCGATGCGGTGAAGGAGGCCGCGCTGGCGGGGCTGGGTCTGGCGCAATTGCCCGCCTGGTTCATCTCGGACGCGCTGCGGGCCGGCCGGCTGCGCCCCGTGCTGCCGGAATGGCAGCCCCCGCCCCTGCCCATCCATGTCCTCTGGGCGCGCACCACACGCATGAGCGCACGCATGCGTGTGGTCATCGATGCCTTGGCCGACGGCTGCGGCTGATCTCGACCGTCTGGGCCTGAAATCCACTGGCCTGCACGATTATCCGGTGCCTGATACGCTTGCTTGGATCGCTGCCGCATGGGTTCTGCGAGCCTTCGTGCCCGAAGTGTGCGGTCTGCCTTGTCTTTTCTCCACGAGGTCTTCGTCATGGGTTCGATTCGCCAACTCAAGCTCGGCGCTTTCATGCGGCCGGTCAGCATTCACACCGGTGCCTGGCGTTATCCAGGCGCCTGGCCCGATGCCAACTTCAACCTCACCCGGCTCAAGTACCTGGTCCAGCGGCTCGAGGAAGCCCGGTTCGATGCCTTCTTCATGGCCGATCATCTGGCGGTTCTGAACATGCCCATGGCCGCGCTCAGGCGCAGCCATACCGTGACCTCGTTCGAACCCTTCACCTTGCTGTCGGCGCTCAGCCAGTGCACGAGCCGTATCGGGCTGGTCGCCACGGCCTCGACGACATTCGACGAGCCCTATCACATCGCCCGGCGTTTCGCTTCGCTCGACCATCTCAGCGAAGGGCGGGCCGGATGGAACATCGTGACCACGAGCAATCCCGATGCCGCGCGCAACTTCGGCCGCGACAGCCATGTGCCGCACGACCAGCGCTACACCCGGGCCCGCGAGTTCTACGACGTCGTGACCGGTCTGTGGGACAGCTGGGCGGACGATGCCTTCGTGCGGGATGTGGCAGGGGGCGACTTCTTCGATCCCGAACGGCTGCATGTGCTCGCGCACCGGGGACCGAGCCTGTCGGTGCAGGGCCCGCTCAACATCGCGCGGCCCGTGCAGGGGTGGCCGGTGATCGTGCAGGCGGGAGCCTCCGAGCCCGGGCGGCAGCTCGCAGCGGAGACTGCCGAAGTCGTTTTCACCTCGGTGCCCAGCCTGGCCGAAGGCCAGCGTTTCTATGCCGATGTGAAGGGGCGCATGGCGGCAGCGGGGCGGCATCCGGACCATCTCAAGATCCTGCCCGGCGCATTCGTGGTGCTTGGCCAGACCGACGAGGAGGCACGGGCCACGCGCAGCCGGCTCGACTCGCTGGTGCACATGGACAGCGGCATGGCGGCCCTCTCGATCGCCCTGGGCCACGATGCCTCGGGATTCGATCTCGACGGCCCCTTGCCCGAAGTGCCGCCCTCCAACGAAAGCAAGAGCGGGCAGGAGCGCGTGATCGCCCTGGCACGCCGGGAGAACCTGACCGTGCGCCAGTTGGCACAGAGGCTGGCCGGTTACGGCGGACTGGCTTTTGTCGGCTCGGTTCGCACGGTGGCCGACGAGATGGAGCGCTGGCTCAAGGAAGAGGGAGCCGACGGCTTCAACATCATGTTCCCCTGGCTGCCCGGCGGGCTCGACGTCTTTGTCGAGCAACTGGTGCCCGAGCTGCAGCGGCGAGGCATCTTCCGCACCGAATACGAAGGAACGACGCTGCGGGAGAACCTGGGGCTGCCGCGGCCGGGCAACCGGTTCTTCCCGGCGGACTGACAGTGTCGACCACGGGCCCCGCGTCGATCCGGCGCGGGGCGCTTGCCGGCTCAACGCACCATGCAGGGACGCTTGTTGTCGAAAGTCCAGTTGGGCACCAGGAACTGCATGGCGATGGCGTCGTCGCGCGCGCCCAGGCCGTGTTGCAGGTAGAGCTGATGGGCGCGTTCCACCGCGTCCAGATCGAGCTCGATGCCGAGGCCGCCGCGCTGCGGCAGCTCGATGTAGCCGCCCTTGATCTGCAGCGGGTTCCGGGTGAGTGCCTGGCCGTCCTGCCAGATCCAGTGCGTGTCGATGGCGGTGACGCGGCCGGGGGCGGCAGCGCCCACGTGGGTGAACATGGCCAGCGAGATATCGAAATGGTTGTTGGAGTGTGAACCCCAGGTCAGGCCGAAAGCCTGGCAGAGCTGCGCCACGCGCACCGAGCCGGCAAGCGTCCAGAAGTGAGGATCGGCCAGGGGGATGTCCACCGACTGAAGGGACAGCGAGTGGGCCATCTGGCGCCAGTCGGTGGCCACCATGTTGGTGGCGGTGGGCAGGCCGGTGGCGCGGCGGAACTCGGCCATCACCTCGCGGCCGGAATACACATCCTCGGCACCGCAGGGGTCTTCCGCATAGGCGAGCACGCCATGGAGGTCGCGCGTGATGCGGATGGCATCCTTGAGCAGCCAGCCGCCGTTGGGGTCGAGCGTGATGCGGGCCTGGGGGAAACGTTCGTGCAGCGCACGGATGGCCTCGACCTCTTCCTCGCCGCGCAGCACGCCGCCCTTGAGCTTGAAGTCCTCGAAGCCGTAGCGGGTGTAGGCCGCTTCGGCGAGCGCGACGATGGCCTCGGGCGTCATGGCCTTCTCGTGGCGCAGGCGGGTCCAGTCGTCGGGTGCGTCGGGCGCGGTCTGGTAGGGGAGATCGGTGAGGGTGCGGTCGCCGACGTAGAACAGGTAGCCGAGCATCTGCACGGAGGTGCGCTGGACGCCTTCGCCGAGCAAGGCGGCAACGGGCACGCCGAGGTGCTGGCCGAGCAGGTCGAGCAGCGCGGATTCGGCGGCGGTGACGGCGTGGATGGCGATGCGAAGGTCGAAAGTCTGCTGGCCGCGGCCGGCGCTGTCGCGCGTGGCGAACTGCGTGCGCATGGCATTGAGCACGGCGTTGTAGTTGCCGACGGGCTGGCCGACCACCAGTTCGCGGGCATCCTCGAGGGTCTGGCGGATCTTTTCGCCGCCCGGGACTTCGCCGACGCCGGTGTTGCCCGCGCTGTCGGTGAGGATGAGGATGTTGCGGGTGAAGAACGGAGCGTGCGCGCCGCTGAGGTTGAGCAGCATCGAGTCGTGGCCGGCAACCGGCACCACGCGCAGATCGGTGACGACGGGGGTCGTGGAAGGGGCAGAGGAAAAAAGAGTCATGGCAGTCTGCGCTAAAAAGATTCAAACAAGAAAACCCGGCACGCGGCCGGGTGGATCGCCGTCTGGCGTTATTGGCCGGTGATGCCGCCGGTCTCGATCACCTGTTTCCAGCGCGCGAACTCCTTGGCCTGGAACTGGGCGAACTCCTCGGGACTGTTGGCGACGACTTCCAGTCCCACATCGGTGAAAGGCTTGCTCACGGCCGGGTCCTGCAGCGCCTTGACGATGCCGGCGTGCAGCTTGGCCTTCACGTCGGCCGGCAGGTTCTTCGGTGCGGCGATACCCTGCCAGGCGTACACGTCGACACCCTGGATGCCGCTTTCTGCGAGTGTAGGCACATCGGGCAGAACAGGCGAGCGCTTGCTGCCGGTGACCGCGATGGGCTTGAGCTTGCCCGACTTGATGTGGGCGAACACCGTGTTCACGTTCTGGAAGGACATGTCGACCTGGCTGCCCAGCAGATCGGCCGTGGCGGGAGCGCCGCCCTTGTAGGGCACATGCAGGCCCTGGGTGCCGGTCTTCTGCCAGAACAGTTCGGCCGTGAGGTGATCGGACGAACCCGCGCCCGAGGTCGCGAAACTCACAGCGCCGGGCTTGGCCTTGAGCATCGCCAGCACGTCCTGAACGGTGTTGACCTTGGCTGCCAGCGTGGGGTTGACCACCAGCACGTTGGGCGTCTGCACGGCCACGGTGATGTAGGTGAAGTCCTTGAGCGGATCGTAGGTCAGGCCCTTGATGAGGTGGGGAGCCACGACCAGCGGGGCCAGCGACGAAACCAGCAGGGTGTAGCCGTCGCCCGGTGCGCGCGCGACCTGCGCGGCGCCGATGCTGCCGGTGGCGCCGGCCTTGTTGTCGACCACGAACGTCTGCTTGAACTGATCGCCCAGATGGTTGCCCAGCGAACGTGCGATGGTGTCGGTGGAGCCGCCGGCCGGGAACGGCACGATGATGGTGACCGGCTTGTCGGGCCATGCCCAGGCGCTACCGGCCGAAGCCAGTGCCGTCAGCGCCACGCCGATGGCGGCTGCTGTCTTTTTGATTGCATTCATGTCTGTCTCCAGTTCGAAAAAGAGGGTTTGAGGCCGCCCCCGGACTTTTATCGTTGTTGTCGAGGTAACGTTAACATCACGGCATTGAAGGATTGTTAACGTTACCTGACGGTCCGTAATCAGTGAAAACCCGAGTCGGGAGGGTGAACGCTGCGCGCCATCAGGTGCTGCTGCGGGTGACGATGGAGAAGCCGATGTCGATCCGGGGCTGATCCACCGTCCGGCCTTCGGCTCGGGACACGATCAGTTCGGCCGCCAGTTGGCCGATGCGTGTGCCGTCGACCCGCACGGTGGTCAGTGCGGGCGGCGCGTCCTTGGCAAACTCCTGGTCGCCCAGGCCCATCACCGCCAGCGTCCCGGGGACATCGACGCCCTTGTGCTGGGCCTCGATCAAGGCACCGAGCGCCAGCGTGTCCGAACTGCAGAACACGGCGGATGTCGCGGGCGCGCGCATCAGGATGTCGGCCAGTCCCTGCCGGCCCGCACCCAGCGTGCTGGGCGACGCGGTCAGGGAAACCGTGACCGGCGGCAGCCCCAGCTCGCCGGCCCGGGCCTTGAACGCCTGGATCCGGGCCTGGGCCCGTGCGTCGTTTCCGCTGACGATGCCCAATTGGCGATGTCCCCGACTGGCGAAGTAATCGGCCACCGCCGTGCCGATCGCCACGTGCGAAAAGCCGACCAGCATGTCGATCGGCGCATCGGTGTAGTCCCAGGTCTCGACGACCGGAATGCGCGAGGCCAGCAGGGCGCGGCGACCGTCTTCCGAGGCCGTGATGCCCGTCATGATGATGCCGTCGGGGCGGCGCTGGATCACGGTTCTCAGCAACTCGGCCTCGTGCGCCGCGTCGTAGCCGGTACAGCCCACCATCAACTGGTAGCCGAGGCGGTTGAGGGCGCTGTCGAGCGACTGGATCATCTCCTGGAACACCGGCCCCACCAGCGTGGGCAGCATCGCGGCCACCAGCCGGGCGCGCGACAGGCGCAGGCCGCTGGCCATGGCGTTGGGCACATACCCCATCTGCTCGATGGCCTCGCGCACGCGCTTGAGCGTTTCGGGCGTGAGTTTGTCCGGTGCATTCAGGGCGCGTGAAACCGTCATCGCGGAAACACCCGCGACGCGGGCGACATCTTGAACGGTGGACGGTCGAACGGGGCTGGTCATGAAACCCGGGGCACACGAGTGGAGGAGCCGTCATCGTAGAGCAATATGGGCCCGAGCCGGCCTTGGCGGGCACCGAGGCCTCCGGGGTCCGGCAGCCGCAGGGATGCCGTGGCCGCGTTGTCCATGGGCGGCGGCAGGACTTGCCCCGGCCGCCGTGCAGCCGTCTCCCGCCCTGCCTAGAATCCACGGTGTGGCGCGCATCGAGGCGTGCCCATGGCGTGTCGTTCACGCCGCAGCAATGGGGCTGATCCTTGTTCGACAGACCGTGCGGCCGGGTGTGCAGCGATCACCGCACACCGGATGCGCGGGCTGCATACCCCTCTGCCCCGCCATGTCCCAGCCCTCCGATTCCGCTTCTTCCGTTTCTTCCGCTGCGGCCTCCGATTCCGTTTCTGCGGGATCGGCCGGTGCATCCGGATCTTCCGTTTCCGCCGATCCGCCCGCCCCGGCACTCGCACAGGCACGGGTTGCCGTGCGCGCGTCGGTCCGCGCCTTGTGGCCCGCGCCCATGGCCATCGATGCACGCGAGAAATGGCGGGCCTGCCTGGGCGCGGCCCTGGGCACCTTGGGCGTGGCGCTGAGCGTGCCCTGGCTGATGGCTGTGCTGGGCCATGAGCCGGTGCCCGCGCAACTCGCGCTGTGGATGGTGGCGCCGCTGGGCGCCAGCGCGGTGCTGGTCTTTGCGGTGCCGTCCAGCCCGCTGGCGCAGCCCTGGGCGGTGCTGGGCGGCAACACTGTGTCGGCGCTGATCGGCATTGCCTGTGTGCACGCGGTGCCCGAGCCGGCGGCTGCGGCCGCCCTGGCGGTGGGGTTGGCGATCTTGGCCATGATGGCGTTGCGCTGCCTGCATCCGCCCGGCGGTGCAGCGGCTTTGTTGATGGTCCTCAACGGCGTGAGCGATTTCGGTTTTGCACTGGAACCGGTGTTGCTGGATTCCGTGCTGCTGGTGGCCGCCGGCATGCTCTACAACTCCCTCACGGGCCGGCGCTACCCGCACGTGAACCGCACACCGCCGGCCGACGGGGGCACGCGCCTGACGCGTTCGGACCTGGATGCGGCACTCGCGCATTACAACCAGGTCATGGACGTCAACCGGGGTGACCTCGAGTTCCTGCTGCGGCAGGCCGAAGCCGCCGCGTACAGGCGCACCCTGGGCGACCTCTGTTGCGCCGATGTGATGACCCGTTCACCGGTCACGGCGAGGATCGAGACCCCGCTGCGGCAGGCCTGGGCGCTGATGCGCCAGCGCCGCGTCAAGGCCTTGCCCATCGTCGACCGGCTGGGCCACCTCGTCGGCATCGTGACCGTCGCCGACTTCATGCGTCAGGTCGACCTCGATGTGCACGAGGGCCTGGGTCACCGGCTGCGCGACCTGGTCAGGCGGCGCAAGCGCGCAGACGCTTCACCCGTTGCCGGCACGGTCGGCCAGATCATGACGCGCCAGGTTCGCGTGGCCAGCGGCAACCGGCTCCTGATGGATCTGGTACCGGTCTTTTCGGAAGGCGGCCACCGCCATATCCCCATCCTCGACGAGGAGCGGCGGCTGGTCGGCATCATCACGCAATCGGATCTGATCAAGGCGCTGTATGCCGCCGTGCGCAGCTGAGGCGCCGCAGTGGGGGAGTGCCGTCTCAGCGCGAGCCGAGCGAGGCCTTGATCTTCTGGTCGGTCTTGTACTGGCTGAGCGCGTAGACGGCCCACAGCGCGGCAGGCAGCCAGCCGATCAGGGTGATCTGCAGGACGAGGCAGATCACGCCGGCGATGGGGCGACCGATGGTGAAGAACACCACGAAGGGCAGAAAGATGGCGAGCAGCAGACGCATGAGAGACAACCTCGGTGCAAGAGTAGGGAATGCCCCATGCTAGCGGATGCTGCCGTCTCCGCTCCCGAGCGGATCGGCAAAAAAAACCATCCTCGGCCGAAGGCGGAGGATGGCAGCAGGAAAACTGCGAGGAATGTGGACGACGACTCTTACGCGGTCACCGTATTACGGCAGGTCGGCCCCTGCGGCTGTACCTCTGTTTTCCGTCGGAGGCCAACGACGTGTGCGCTCGAGAGCAGTCGCACTTTGTCTGCGCAGACAACACACGGGAATGTAGTGCCCGGGTGTGACAGCCACGTGACGCCGCGGCTCGCCATGCCGGTCAGTTCAGCAGGGCCTGCGCGAACTCGCGTGCGCTGAAGGTTTCCAGGTCTTCCAGTTTTTCGCCGACGCCGATGAAGTAGACGGGAATCGGGCGTTCCTGGGCGATGGCCGCCAGCACGCCGCCCTTGGCCGTGCCATCGAGCTTGGTGACGATCAGGCCCGTCAGTTGAAGGGCATCGTCGAAGGCACGCACCTGAGCCAGTGCGTTCTGTCCGGTGTTGCCGTCGATCACGAGCAGCACCTCGTGCGGCGCGCTGGCATCGGCCTTGCCGATCACGCGTTTGATCTTCTTCAGCTCTTCCATGAGGTGCAGTTGCGTCGGCAGGCGCCCGGCCGTGTCGATCAGGACCACGTCCTTGCCGCGGGCCTTGCCGGCCGTGACGGCATCGAAGCTCACGGCTGCCGGATCGCCGCCGTCCTGGCTCACGATCTCGACGGTGTTGCGGTCGGCCCAGATGCCGAGCTGCTCGCGCGCAGCGGCACGGAAGGTGTCGGCCGCAGCCAGCAGCACGGCCGCCTGTGCGTCGGCCAGGTGTTTGGTGAGCTTGCCGATCGAGGTCGTCTTGCCCGCACCGTTGACGCCCGCCACCATGATGACGGTCGGCTGCTGCTCGCCGATCACCAGCGATTTCTCGAGCGGGCGCAACAAGTCGGTGATGGCGTCGGCCAGCAGTTCCTTGACTGCAGCCGGATCGGTCGCCTTGTGTTCCTTGACCCGGCGGCGCAGGTCGTCGAGCAGGTGTTGCGTGGCCTTGACGCCGGTATCCGCCATCAGCAGCGCCGTCTCGAGCTCCTCGTACAGATCCTCGTCGATGCGAGTGCCGGTAAAGACCGTGGTGATGCTGGAGCCGGTCTTGCGCAGGCCGGCCTTGAGCCGGTTGAGCCACCCGGCGCGCTCGGCGGCCGGTTCCTGCATGGCAACAGGCGCATCGCCAACCGCATTCGGAATGGAAACCGCAACGGCAGCGGCCGGCGGGCTGGCCGGCTGCAGGACGGCCGGAGGAGCGGTGGGCTGAATCGGGGCGCGCGCGGGTGCCGGCGTCGGCGTCGGTGTCACGGCAGGGGGCCTGGCGGGCGATGGCGCGGGAGCATTAACCGGTGCAGGGGCAGGGGCAGGGGCTGGGACAGAGGCCGGAACCTGCGGCTGGACGGGCGCCGGCACGGGGGCCACACGAATGGCGTCGGGTTCGTCGATGCCGGGCGGCGTCGGGCCGGGCTCGCGCACGGGATGGCCCGGTTGTCCGGGGGGATCGGACACCGGCGGCTGGGTCGGCGCCGGTGCGGGCGGCACCGAGGGCGGCTGGACCGGCGGCGTCGACGGGGGCGTGATCGGACCCGGCTCGGCCCGGACGGATTCGGGCGCAGGCACGGGCACGGGCACGGGCACCGAAGGCGCGGGAAGGGGCGGGGCGGCAGGCGCCGGCGCATCCGCCGTGGGAGCCGCCGCGGGCGCGCGCTTGAACCACGAGGCCCATCCGCCGGGTGCAGGAGCGGCGGCCGGCGGCTCGGACTCTGCCGGGCTGGCCGGTGCGGCGACGGCGGGGGACGGGACAGCGGGCGCTGGGCTGACGTTCACCGGTTCGGCCTGGGGCGCGGGTGCCAGCGCCGGGGAATCGGCAGGGACCGGCACGGGTTTCTTTTTGAAAAATGAGAACATGTTTGGCTTTTTTGAATCAGTGAACAGGTAACCTGTCGGCCCCGCCTGGCCCGGGGGGCCATCGGCGATGCCGGGACGGCTTGCGGCGGCGGCCACGTCCCGGCGCGTGCAAGACAGTCAGCGTACCAGCCGGTCACCTCACACCACGGCCCATGATCGTTGATCGGGCCGCGCTGTTTTTGCAAAGACTCGTGTATTTTATGAAACGTCTCCCTCTTTTGCCGCAAGTCCTGGGTTGCATGGCCTGGGCGGGTGCCGCGTGGGCCCAGGTGCCGACCGTCGCGGCACCTGCGCCGGCGAGCGTCGCCGCACAGTCCGCGCCGGCGCCGTCGGCTCCGCAGCCGCGCCGGTTCCAGCTGGACAACGGCATGACCGTCATCGTGCAGCCCGACCATCGCGCGCCCACGGCCGTGCAGATGCTCTGGGTGCGGGTGGGCAGCCTGGACGAGGTCAGCGGCACCTCCGGCGTGGCGCACATGCTCGAGCACATGATGTTCAAGGGCACGCCGACCGTGCCGGCCGGCGAGTTCTCGCGCCGCGTCGCAGCGCTGGGCGGCCAAGAGAACGCCTTCACCTATCTCGACTACACCGGCTACTACCAGCAGGTGCCCGCCGGTCATCTGCGCGAGGTCATGGCGCTGGAGTCCGACCGCTTCGCCAACAACCAGTGGCCCGACGCGGCCTTTGCGCCCGAGCGTGCCGTGGTGCAGGAAGAGCGGCGCATGCGCATCGAAGACCGGCCGCGTGCCAGGCTCTACGAGGCGCTGATGGCACAGGCCTTCCAGATCTCGCCCTACCGCCGGCCCGTCATCGGCTGGATGAGCGACATCGAGGCCTACACCGCCGACGATGTCAGGGACTTCCACCGCCGCTGGTATGTGCCCGCCAACGCCGCGCTGGTCGTCGCCGGCGATGTCGATCCCGAGCAGGTCAGGGTATGGGCCGAACAGACCTACGGCCAGATCGCCGCGCGGCCCGTGCCGGCTCGCAAGCCGCAGGTCGAAAACGAACAGCGCGGCATCCGGCGCTTCGAGCTCAAGGCCGTGGCCGAGCAGCCCTACCTGCTCATGGCCTACAAGGTGCCGCGCATGAGCGGCATCGATGCCCAGGACGCCGCCACGCAGGATGCCCTTGCGCTCACCGTGCTGTCCGCCGTGCTCGACGGCTATGGCGGTGCCCGGCTCGGCCGTGCCCTGACCCAGGGGCCCGACCGGGTGGCCGACAGCGCCAGCGCCAGCAACGGTTTGTCGGGCCGCGGCCCGCAGCTGTTTCTGTTCTCGGGCGTGCCGGCGCAAGGCAAGGATGTCGCGGCGCTCGAAGCCGGCTGGCGTGCCCAGATCGCGCAGATCGCACGCGACGGCATCAGCGCGGCCGAACTCAACCGCGTCAAGACGCAATGGAAAGCGGCCCAGATCTACCAGCGCGACTCCGTCATGTCGCAGGCCCGGATGCTGGGCAGCAACTGGATCGAAGACCTTCCTCTCGACGCCAACGACCGTCTCATCGCCCGGCTCGACGCCGTGACCGCCGAGCAGGTCCGCTCGGTGGCGGCGCGTTACTTCGGCGACGACCAGCTCACCGTGGGCGTGCTGGTGCCTCAGGCCGCAGCAGCCGGTGAACGGCCCCGGCGTCCCGGTGGCGACGGCGATGCCCAGCCCAGCCAGGGCGGCGAGCACTGAGCATGGAGCGCATGGCCCTCATGAACATGAAAATGAACACCACACGAACGATGTCGCTGAAATCCTGGCGTGGCCTGGTCCTGCTGGCGCTGGCCGCGGCGGTCCTGCCCTCCGCCCGTGCCGCCCTGCCCATCGCCCATTGGCAGCAGCCCAGCGGCGCGCAGGTGTACTTCGTGCAGAGTCCGGCCCTGCCCATGGTGCAGGTGCAGATCGACTTCGACGCCGGCAACCGCCGCGATCCGCCGGCCCTGAAGGGCTTGGCCGATGCCACCGCCGGCATGGCGTCCAAGGGCGTTCGCGAGGAGGCGGGACAGCCCGCGCTCGATGAAAACCAGTTGGGCGAAGCCTGGGCCGATCTGGGGGCCGGCTTCGGCGCCTCGGCCACCGCCGACCGCACCAGCTACGAACTGCGCACGCTCACCGAGCCCCGCCTGCTCGATGCGGCCGTCGCGCTCGCGGCACGCCAGCTCGCCCGTCCCAGCTTTGCGCCGTCGGTCTGGCAGCGTGAACGCGAACAGTGGACCTCTGCCCTGCGGGAAGCCGAGACGCGGCCCGGTACACACGCCTCGCGCGCATTCCGGCAGGCCGTCTACGCCGATCACCCCTACGGCCAGGCCGAAACCCCCGAGACCCTGCAGCGCATCGGCACCGCCAGCATGCAGGCTTTCCATGAGCGCTACATCGTGCCGTGCCGCGCCAAGGTCAGCGTCGTCGGTGCGGTCGACCGTGCGCAGGCCGACGCCATCGTGCGCCGGTTGCTGGCCGGTCTGGACGCCCGCCGAGAGGCAAGCTGTGCCGGTCTGCCGGACATCGCGCCGGTCGCGCCCCTGGCGCAGGCCGTGCGGCGCGACATCCGCTTCGATTCCGCCCAGGCCCAGGTCCTGATCGGACAGCCCGGCATCGCGCGCAGCGATCCGGACTACTTTGCCCTGACGGCCGGCAACTACGTGCTCGGCGGGGGCGGCTTTGTGTCCCGCCTCATGCAGGAGGTGCGCGAAAAGCGCGGACTGACCTACGGCATCTCCAGCAGCTTCAGCCCTGCGCTGCAGGCCGGTCCTTTCGCCGTGGCGCTGCAGACCCGGCCCGACCAGGCGGCCCAGGCGCTCGACGTCGCCACCGGCGTCATCCGCGATTTCGTGGCGCAGGGTCCGACGCCCGAGGAGCTCCAGGCCGCCAAGGACAACCTGATCGGCGGCTTCCCGCTGCGCCTCGACAGCAACGCCAAGCTGCTGGCCAACGTCGCCAACATCGCCTGGAACGGCCTGCCGCTCGACTACCTCGAGACCTGGACCGACCAGATCGCCCGGCTGACGGCCGACGATGTCCGGGCCGCCTTTCAACGCCATCTTCAACCCGACCGCATGGTGACTGTCACCGTGGGAGCTCAACCATGACCACCGCATCCGGAAAACCATCCCCCCGCGGCCGCAAGGCCCCCGCCAAGACCTCGGCCGCCCGCGGCAAGCCTCGGGGCGCGACCGGCTCGCCTCGCCGGGCCGCGCACGAGGTGCGCATCATCGGCGGCCAATGGAAACGCAGCAAACTCGCCGTGGCCGACAAGCCCGGCCTGCGTCCGACCCCCGATCGCGTCCGCGAAACGCTCTTCAACTGGCTGACCAGCGCCGACGGCGACTGGTCGGGCTGGCAGGTGGTCGACGCCTTCGCGGGCACCGGTGCGCTGGGTTTCGAAGCCGCCTCGCGCGGCGCGGGCCGCGTCACCCTGATCGAACAGGACGCCGGCCTCGTCGCCCAGCTTTCCGCCAGCAAGGCCAGGCTCGACGCCGATGCGGTGAACGTGCTGCGCGGCGACGGCCTGGTCGCCCTGGGCCGCTGGGGTGCCGGGACGGCGAATCTCGTGCTGCTGGATCCGCCTTTCGATGTACCCTGGTATGGTCAGGCCATCGCCGCCGCCCAGAAGGCCCTGGCCGTCGGCGGCTGGCTTTACCTCGAGGCGCCGCGGGCCTACGACGCCGAAGAGATCGCCGCCCTGGGCCTGCAGCCCTACCGTTATCTCAAGGCCGGTGCCGTGCACGCGCATCTGCTGCAGCGCATCGCGCCGCAGCCCTGAGACGTGCGCAGGCCCGTGCGATAGGCATAATGCGGCGCAGCAAAGACCGACGACAGGTCTGTTGTTCCACCGACCATCCGCCGCCACCCGCAGCGCCGTCCGGCACGGCCCAGGAGACCCCATGACCCAGCCTATCTCCGTCGTCTACCCTGGAACCTTCGACCCGATGACGTTGGGCCACGAAGACGTGGTGCTGCGCGCCACCCAGCTCTTCGGAAAAGTCATCGTGGCCGTGGCCGCCGGGCATCACAAGAAAACGCTGTTCTCGCTCGAAGAACGCATGGCCATGGCGCGCGAGGCGCTGGCGGTGCACGGCCAGCAGGTCGAGGTGCATCCGTTTTCCGGACTGCTGCGCGATTTCGTCGTCGGGCAGGGGGCCAAGGCCATCGTGCGCGGTGTGCGTGCCGTCACCGATTTCGACTACGAGTTTCAGCTGGCCGGCATGAACCGCAAGCTGATGAGCGATGTCGAAACCATCTTCATGACACCCAACGATCAGTACCAGTTCATCTCCAGCACCTTCGTGCGCGAGATCGCCATCCTGGGCGGCGAGGTCAAGGAGTTCGTCTCGCCCACCGTGCAGGCCCGGCTCATGGACAAGGTGGCCGCCCGCCGCGGCGTGGTGCAGGTCTGAGCGTCTGCCGCCCGACCGGCGTCTGAAGCGGAACGCCGCAACCGCCCGCACCGGATCGTGACGCCGGCTCTCGGCCCGGCCTGCTCAACGGGCGGGCGCCGGCCCTTCGGTCGAGCCGCGCACCAGCAATTCCCCCTGCAGCACGATGCGCCGGACGCCGCGTCCGGGTTCGCGCATGCGCTGGAGCAGCAGTTCGCAGGCACTGCGCCCGATGTCGTAGGTGGGCTGTGCGATCACCGTCACGCCCGGATGCTGCAGGGCCGTCCAGTCGTTGTTGTCGAAGCCCGCCAGCGCGACGTCCTGCGGACTGCGCAGGCCGGCCGCATGCAGCGCATGTTGCGCGCCCAGCAGCAGCAATCCGTTGGTCGCGAGCACGGCCTGCGGGCGCAGCGGCTCGGCCAGCAGGCCTTGCGTGGCTGCCTGGCCGGCGGCAATCGTGGGCGGCAGAGCCAGTACGCGCGGAGTCAGCCCCGAGGCCTGCATCGCCGCTTCGTAACCGGCGCGGCGTGATCGTCCGGTGCTGCTGTGGGCACCCGCCAGCAGCACGATGTCGCGCCAGCCCTGCGAGGTGAGATGCCGCGTGAGCCGGTGGGCGGCGTCTGCATTGTCCAGCAGCACGCAGTCCGAATGGGCCATGTCGGGCGACCGGTCCACCAGCACCAGAGGCAGGCCCGTTGCGCCGGGGCCGGCCTTGGCGGCTCGGCGGACATAGTCCGCAGTCGGCGCCAGGATCACGCCGCTGGCCTGCTCGTCGCTCATCAGGTCGAGATAGGCCTGCTCCTTGGCGGGATCCTCGTCCGAGTTGCACAGAATCACCCGCAGCCCGTGTTCGTAGGCCATGTCCTCCACGGCCCGGCTGATGTCCGTGAAAAAGGGATTGCGGATGTCCGCCACGATCAGACCGATCACGGAGGCCCGCTGCTGGCGCAACCTGCGCGCGGCGAGGTTGGGCCGGTAGCCCAGTTCGGCGATGGCCTCTTGCACCCGCAGGCGCAGTTCCTCGCGCACCGCATCGGGCTGACCGAGCACACGGGAGACCGTGCTGGTCGACACGCCCGCCAGTCGGGCAACGTCCTTGATGCTGGCCACCGCTTGTCCTTTCAGTTTGGTATCGATTTCTTCGAATGGGGTGATTGTGCCTTCGGATCGGGCCGTTTTTCCATGCAGGACAAGGCCACGAAGCCCCGAAAACACCCGTGTTTACCCTTGTTTCCGGTCTCGGGATGTTGAGGCAGTCTGAGCGTGCACTGATAATCCTATTTGAAATCGATACCAAATCTGCATCGAACTTGTGCGGGAATGACACCATGAACACCTCAACGGATGCGGCCGCAGCGCCGGTCGACACCCCGGTCGAAGTCAGGCTGGGCGCCAGTCCTCACGATCGCGAAGACGCGGTGCGTGCGGCCGGTGCCCTGCTGGTCCAGGCCGGCTTTGTGCGGCCCGGCTATGTCGACAGCCTGCTGCAGCGCGAACGCGTGGCGACCACCTATCTGGGCCAGGGCCTGGCCATTCCGCATGGCATGGTCGAGGACAAGTACCTCGTGCAGCGCACCGGGCTGGCCGTGCTGCAGGTTCCGGAAGGCGTCAGCTGGGGCGACGACGCCTCGCCGGTGCGGCTGGTGGTGGCCATCGCCGCCGCATCGGACGAACACATCCAGGTGCTGCGCCGCCTCACGCGTCTCATGCGCGACGACCAGCGTCTGGCCGCGCTCTTCGGCACCCGCGATCCGCAAGACATCGTGGCGGCCCTGCGGGGCGAATCCGCCTCCTCATCCGCGGCCGGGGCGGTTGCCGAGCGGGCACTCGAGGACTACGCCCTGGGCCAGGAGATCGCGCTCAACTACCCCAACGGCCTGCACGCCCGGCCGGCGGGGGCCTGGGCACAGGCCGCGCGGGCTTTCCAGTCGCAGGTCCGCGTGCGCCATGGCGACGCGGTGGCCGATGCCCGCAGCGTGGCCTCCCTGCTCAGCCTGGGGGCCGGACGAGGCGCCAAGCTGCGCATTTCGGCGCAGGGTGCGGATGCCCCGCAGGCCGTGGCCCGGCTGCTGGCCGTGATCGCCCAACTGGGCGACGAGGAAACCCGGCAGGCCGAACTCGCGGCGGCCCGCCATGCCCAGGCTCAGGGCCTCGGACGCGTGCTGGGCGACTGGCAGCCCGATGCCCGCCAGACATTCACGGGCATAGCCGCCAGTCCCGGCCTGGTGGTCGGACTGCTGGTCCGCGCCGACACGCAGACGCTGGAGACCGAAGACCACTTTCAGGGCATCGCTCATGAAGCGGCCGCACTGGATACCGCACTGACCGCTGCCCAGGTGCAGCTCGAGGGCCTGGCCGAGGCCGCGCGCAACCGCGGCGCCGGCGAGCAGGCCGCCATCCTGGCCGCTCAGGGCGAACTGCTGCGCGATGCCGCGTTGCTGCAGGATGTCAGCCGCACCGTGGTGCGCGGACACGGTGCCGCCTGGTCCTGGAAACAGAGTCTGGCGCAGCGCGTCGCCGCCCAGCGCGCGCTGGCCGACACCACCCTGGCCGCGCGTGCCGCCGACCTGCAGGATGCAGGCGAACGGGTGCTGCGTCATCTGCTGGGGCGCGGCGGCGACGACACCCAGGCGGGCGCCTCCTGGCCCGACGAAGCGATCCTGCTGGCCGACGACCTTTCGCCTTCCGTCACCGCGCAGATCGACACCCGGCGCGTCAAGGGTTTCTGCACCGCAAGGGGCGGCCCCGCCGCGCACACCGCGATTCTGGCGCGGGCCCTGGGCCTGCCGGCCGTGGTCGCCTCGGGGCCCGGCGTGCTCGAGGCGGTGCGGCCCGGCGCCCAGGGCGTCAAGGCCATTCTCGATGGCTACCGGGGCCGGCTCTATGTGGAACCGAGCGAGACCGCTCTGATGCAGGCCGACGAGCACATGCGCCAGCTCGAAGCCCTGCAGAAGGCCGAGTCCAGCGCCCGCATGGAGCCCGCCGTCACCCGCGACGGGCATCGCGTCGAGATCGCGGCCAACGTCAACCGGGCCGATCAGGCGCTCAAGGCGCTCGAGGCGGGTGCGGACGGCGTGGGCCTGATGCGCACCGAGTTCCTGTTCCTGGAGCGCGAACACGTGCCCGACGAGGACGAACAGTACGGCGTGTACCGCGACATGGTCGCTGCGCTCGACGGCAGGCCGCTGATCGTGCGCACGCTCGACATCGGCGGCGACAAGCAGGTGCCTCACCTCAACCTGCCCGAAGAAGACAATCCTTTCCTGGGCGTGCGGGGCGCCCGTCTGCTGTTGCGCCGCGACGATCTGCTGGTGCCGCAGATGCGTGCCCTCTACCGTGCGGCCCAGCATGGCCCCCTGTCCATCATGTTCCCCATGATCAGCAACGTCGAGGAACTGCAGGCGCTGCGGGCCCGTGCCGAAGCCATCCGGCTCGAGGTGCAGGGCCCCGAAGTGCCGATCGGCATCATGATCGAAGTGCCCTCGGCTGCGCTCATCGCCGACCGGCTGGCGCCCCATGCCGATTTCTTCTCGATCGGCACCAACGATCTCACGCAGTACACCCTGGCCGTGGACCGCCAGCATCCCGAGCTGGCCGGCATGGCCGACAGCCTGCATCCTTCCGTCCTGCGGTTGATCGCGCGCACGGTCGAGGGGGCCCGCCGGCACGGCCGCTGGGTCGGCGTGTGCGGCGGACTGGCCGGCGAGCCGCTGGGTGCGGCCCTGCTGACGGGCCTGGGCGTGGACGAGCTGAGCGTG
This sequence comes from Comamonas sp. BIGb0124, assembly GCF_003752175.1. Classification (GTDB taxonomy): domain Bacteria; phylum Pseudomonadota; class Gammaproteobacteria; order Burkholderiales; family Burkholderiaceae_C; genus Comamonas_F. The sequence goes on from NZ_RJVF01000009.1 coordinate 579,528, forward strand.
AGCAGCAGCGACATCAGCACCGTCAAGGCGCTGCTGCGCCGCCATACGCTCGTCGAACTCCAGCAACTCGCCGCGCAGGCGCTGGACCAGGATACGGCAGACGGCGTGCGCATCCTGGGAGCCGCCCTGCGCTCCGAGCCCCTGGCATCCGCCTGCGCGACAGGAGAATCCGCATGAGCCGCCGCATCTACACCGTCACCCTCAACCCGGCCATCGACCACACCGTCAGCCTGGACACGCTGGTTCCGGGCGCCGTCCACCGTGCACGCGGCCAGCAGATCGAGGCCGGGGGCAAAGGCGTCGGCGTCGCCTCGGTGCTGGCCAGCCTGGGCGTTCCCGTCACGGCCAGCGGCTGGCTGGGCGCCGACAACGACGCTTTGTTCACCACGGCCTTTGCGGCGCGCGGCATCGACGACGCCATGGTGCGCGTGCCGGGCCGGACACGCACCAACATCAAGCTGGCCGACGCCCAGCGCGGCGACACCACCGATATCAACCTGCCCGGCGTGAACCTCGACGCAGCCGCCTACAAGGCGGCCGAGCAGTCGCTGCTGGCTGTGCTCGAAGACCGTGTGCAGCCTGGCGACTGGTGCGAACTGGCCGGCAGTCTGCCGCCCGGTGGCCATGTGTCCACATGGCTCACGCTCGCGCAGCGCCTGCATGCCCGGGGTGCTGCCCTGGCCGTGGACGTGGCCGGCGCCACGCTGCGCGACGTGCTCGACGGCTGGGCTGCCGCCGTCGGTGCCGGCACCGGACCGGCCCTGATCAAACCCAACCGTGCCGAGCTCGAGGAACTGGTCGGCCATGCGTTGCCCGATACGGCCAGTCTGGCCGCTGCGGCGCGGCAGTTGCTGGCCCGGGGCGTGCAACGCGTGATCGTCTCGCTGGGCGGCGACGGCGCGCTGCTGTGCGACGCACAGGGCTGCTGGCTGGCGACGCCGCCGCGGGTGCCGGTCGCCACCACGGTCGGGGCGGGCGATGCCCTGGTCGCCGGTACCTTGGCCGCCTTGCGCGACGGGCAGACCCTCACGCAGGCGGGCGTCTTCGGCATGGCCTGCGCCGCAGCGCGCATCCAGCGCATCGAACCCAGCCTGCCCCCCCTGGCCGACGTTCTGGCGTTGGCCGCCCGCATCCAGCCGCAGGCCGTCTGAGCCGCAACGACAACCGATATTCCGAACGCGGAGACTCATCCATGGCACACCTCTTGGCGATTGCCGCCAGCCCTGCGGGGCCGGCCCACAGTTTCATGATCGGCGAGGCCCTGCAGGCCGCCGCCACCACCCTCGGCCACACCCTCGTGCTCCAGGTGCGCAGCAGCCTGGGCGAAACCGGTCAGTACGCCGACGACGACCTGCGTCGCGCGGCGGCCCTGATCGTGGTTGCCGACGACGGCGAGGAGTTTCCCGACCTGCCTGCCGGGCGGGTGCTGCGCCTGCAGCCGCAAGCGGTTCTCGACGATGCCGAGTCCGCGCTGCGGCAGGCGCTGGCTACGCTGGGCCACGCGGCCGACCCTGCGCCTGCCGTGACGCAGGATCGCGCCCATCGCGTGCAAGCCAAAACCGCCACGAACGCGCAGCCCGGCACCGCACCGGCCGCTGCGAGGCCGTTGCGCATCGTGGCCATTACCGCCTGTCCCACCGGTGTTGCCCATACCTTCATGGCCGCCGAGGCCCTGGAGCAGGGCGCGCAGGCGCTGGGCCATGCCATCAAGGTCGAAACGCAAGGATCGGTCGGGGCGCAGAACACCCTCGATGCCGGCGACATCGCGCAGGCCGACCTGGTGGTCATCGCCGCCGATACGCAGGTCGACAAAGCCCGTTTCGAGGGAAAACGCCTTTACAGCACCAGCACCAAGGCCGCCATCCGCGATGCGGGTGCGCTGATTCAGACGGCCGATGCGCAGGCATCCGTGTGGGGCCTGGCGGCGGCCGCGACCTCGTCCGCACCGGGCGAGGCCGTACGCGCCGATGCAGGCAGCAAGGCGCCTCGCACCGGTCCATACAAGCACCTGATGACGGGTGTGTCCTTTATGCTGCCTTTTGTGGTCGCCGGCGGCCTGCTGATCGCGTTGGCGTTCGCGCTGGGCGGCATCTACGTCTACGACGATGCCAATGCCGGCACCCTGGGCTGGACCCTGTTCCAGGTCGGGGCCAAACACGCCTTCACGCTGATGGTGCCCGCGCTGGCCGGCTACATCGCCTTCTCGATCGCCGACCGCCCGGGCATCGCGCCCGGCATGGTCGGGGGCCTGCTGGCCAACACGCTGGGGGCCGGCTTTCTGGGCGGCATCGTGGCGGGGTTCGTGGCCGGTTATGCGGTGCACCTGCTCAACCGGCACATCCGGCTGCCGCGCACGCTCGAGGGCCTCAAGCCCGTGCTCATCCTGCCGCTGCTGGGTACCGCCATCGTCGGTCTGCTGATGTTCTTTGTGCTCGGCAAACCCGTCGCCTTCGCCATGGCAGGACTGACCGACTGGCTCAAGGGCATGCAGACCAGCAGCGCCGTGCTGCTGGGCATCACGCTGGGAGCCATGATGGCGTTCGACCTGGGCGGCCCGGTGAACAAGGCTGCCTACGTGTTCTCGACCACGCTCATCGCCAGCGGCGTGGCCACGCCCATGGCGGCTGCCATGGGGGCGGGCATGGTGCCGCCGCTGGGCATTGCTCTGGCCTGCTGGATCTTCCGCAGCCGGTTCAGCAACGAGGAACGCGAGGCCTCGAAGGCTGCCGCGGTGCTGGGCCTGGCCTTCATCACCGAAGGGGCGATTCCGTTCGTCGCGCGGGATCCGCTGCGCGTCATTCCGGCTTGCATGATCGGCGCCGCGGTCACCGGCGGGCTCTGCATGATGGCGGGCATCGCCCTGCAGGCGCCGCACGGCGGCATCTTCGTGCTGGCCATCCCCAACGCCGTCAACCATGTGGTGCTGTACGCCGGCGCCATCCTGGCCGGTACCGTGGTGACGGCGCTGGCCCTCGGGGCCTTCAAGAAGCGGCTGGTGTCCGGCTGATGCGTGAGCGGAGGCCTGGGCGGCAGGTGGCCGTGCCGGGCTTCAATCCAGCTCTTTTTCCAGGCGCTTGAGCCACTCCAGCAGCAGTCCGCTGACCTGCATGGGCTGCTCCAGCGTCAGCATGTGGCCGCAGCGCGGCAGCACGTGCAACTGGGCGTGCGAAATGCCGCGCGCCATTTCCTGGGAATGCTCGAGCGGCGTGAGCTGGTCGTTGCTGCCGCAGAGGATCAGCGTAGGGCACTGGATGTGGGCCAGATCGGGCCGGCTGTCGACCCGTGCCATGATGGCGCGGTTCTGGCGAATCAACTGCTCGGCACCCTCGGCCACCACCTGGTCGACGTAACGCGTCGCCAGCTTGGCGTCGCCGGCACGGCATTCGTCGAAAGCGAAGGGCACGTTGGCCGAAATCAATTCCCGCAGGTCGCCCTGTTCGAAGCGCTGGATGGCGTTCTCGCGCAGCTTGACGAGCGCCGGTGTGTCCGGCCGGGCGGAACTGCCCAGCAGCGCCAGTCCCCTGATGCGCTCGGGCGCCTGCCGCCAGACTTCCAGCGCCAGCATACCGCCCATGGAGGTGCCGCACAGCACGAGGTCGCCGGGGTGATCCGCCAGCAGCGCACGCGCCATCTCGGGCAGCGAGGCAAAACGCTGGTGGGCCGTCGTGACGGCGGTGCGCCACTTGGCAGGCAGCACGGCAAGCGTATCGCGCCACAGGTCGGCATTGCCTGCCAGACCGGGCAGCAGGATCAGTTGGGGTAGGGAGGAGGGCATGGAAGCACAGTTCAAAAAACGCCGCGCCAGACGGGCCGCGACAGAGTCGACGGGCTGGCGCAAAGGGCAGCAGTGCGGCGGCAGGAATGCCGGGACGGTTGTCGTCGCTGTTCCGCAGAATCGGGCCTCGAACGGCCGCGAAAGGTGCGTATTGTCGCATCCATGGCACATCGCGCAAGCCCCTTGTCTGGGCGGCGTCACACGACGAGCCCATAATCGACCGCTATGACCGACATCATCCTGATTCGCCATGGCGAAACCGACTGGAACCGCCAGATGCGTTTCCAGGGGCACAGCGACATCGCGCTCAACGCCCTGGGACAGGAGCAGGCGCGCCGCGTGGCGCTTGCTCTGGCCGGTCCGGGCGCGACCGACCGCATCACCCACCTGGTCACCAGCGACCTGATCCGCACAGCGCAGACGGCCATGCCGCTGGCCCGCCGGCTCGAACTCGAGCCGCAGAGCCGTGCCGTATGGCGCGAGCAGGCGTTTGGCGACATGGAGGGCACCGCGGTGGGCGATATGGCGCAGACCCATCCCGAGCTGTGGACGCAGTGGCTGCGACACGATCCCGATTTCCTCCTGCCCGGGCCTGCCGAAAGCCGCCGGCAATTCCATGCGCGTGCTCTCCAGGCCTTGTTCACGGAAGTGGCTGCTCACTCCGAGCGTCAGGCGCGCAACCCGACCGAGGTCGGCACGCTGGTCGTGTTCACGCACGGCGGGCTGCTCGACATGCTCTGGCGTACGGCTCAGGGCCAGAGCCTGTGGGGACCGCGCACGGCGGCCATCCCCAATACCGGCATCAATCGCCTCAAGGTGCAGGGCGAGCACATCGACATCGTGAGCTGGGCCGACGACCGCCACCTCGCCGGTTTGCCGGCCCAGCCGTCCACGGTGCAGGCGGCAGCGGCCCCGGCGGTTGCGCCGCCGCCCTGACCGGTCGTCCCCGAGAATTTTGTCTCCGGCTGCGTTGCCGGGGCACGGGCTTCGGCGAGAATCCACAGCCAGGCGGCGTCGCCGAGGGTGACGTTCAGCCGCTGGCGGCTCAGATAGCCGCCCGCTGCCCTGTGCGGCGGCGGATTCCACTCCTGTTTTCAATGCAAGCACTCGTACTGCAACTCTTCCACGAAGGGCATGCCTTCATGCCCCGGCGGGTGGGACTCGAGGACTTTCGCCGCCGTCACTGGCTGAGCGGCGAATCCGCGCGGCAAAAGCTGGCTTCGGACAACGGCTGGATGGCCGGCCTGCTCGAGGTCTTCGAACAGGCCGCCCTGCCGGTGCAACTGGGCTTGTGCACGGCGGCCTATCCGGGTGGATCGATCAGCGCCGCCGACTTCACGGCACTCAAATCGGCCTTGCTCGAGTCGCTCGACACCGCGCTGCAGACACAGGGTCCGTTCGAGGTCGTCGTGCTGCTGCTGCATGGCGCCCTGTCTGCCGCGGCTCAGACCGATCCCGAATCCGATCTGCTGCAGGCCGTGCGCCGCCGCATCGGCCCTCGTCCTCTCGTCGGGGTTGCACTGGATTTCCATGGCAATGTCGGCGAAGGCCTGGTCGCTGCCGCCGACGTCGTTGTGGCGGGCCGTTGTTATCCCGTGACCGACATCGCCGCGCGCGGTGCCCGGCTGGCCAGCCTTCTGCTGCGCCGGCTGGGGCAGGGTGCTGCCGACTGGCCGGCCGAAAGGCGGCAGGCCCTGCGCACCCGGCATGTGCGGCTGCCGCTGGTGGTGCCGGTGAGCAGCACCCAGACGCTGGTCGGCCCTTTTGCCGGCCTGGCGTCCCGTGCCAGCGCGCTGGAGATCGAGCTCGGTCTCGACGACCTGGCCCTCGTGGGCGGTTTCCCTTTTGCCGACCACGACCGTGCCTGTGTCAGCGTGCTGGCCACGGGGCAGCCTGCCGCCTGCCGGCAGGCCGTCCGCGAACTCGCGCGCCTGGCCTGGCGGCGCCGGGCCGAACTGCAGAGCACGCTTCCCGGACCGTCCGAATTGGGCCAGTGGCTGCGCGAGCCCGGACAGGGCACGCTGGTCGTGGCCGATGCCGGTGACAATCCAGGCGTGGGCGGCCTGGGCCAGGACGGCACCCTGCTGGCCGAAGTGCTGCGCAGCCGTAGCCGGTTTGCCGCCGGCATTCATGTCGATCCCCGAACCGTGCAATTGGCACGGAATGCCGGCGTCGGTGGGGAAATCGCCCTGAACCTGCGCCGCGCCGGGCCGGGGCCGTCGGATCTTTCTTTGCTGGGGATCTGGAACGCCCGGGTCGAGCGCCTGGGCCCGATGGTCTACCGCAATGCCGGGCCGGTGATGCCGGGCGTGACGCTCGACGGCGGCGCGGGCGCCGTGCTGTTCATCCAGAGCGGAAGCGGGGCCGTGGGACACGTGCTGGTCGCCAGTGAACGCATCCAGGGCTACGACACCCAGGCCTTTCTCAGCCAGCAGGTCGCATTGTCCGGACTGGACGTTGTCCTGATCAAGTCTTCGGCCCACTTCCGGCTCGACTATGCGGCGCACGCCACACGCACCCCCGGGCCCGCCATGCGGATGGCCGATGGCGGCGGATGGTCGAGTGCCGATCTGCACAGCCACCTGGGCGGCCTGCCTGCGACCGACGGCAACTCGGGCCGCAGCCGGCCCGTGCTGCCTCTCGATGCGCTGGACGAGGAAAGCTGGCAGGCCTTGATCGATCGCGAGCCCGGCATGCGTTTGCCGGTCGATGCCGTCGCCTGAGCGTTCGATCGTTTGAGTGTCTAGCGGCGGACCGGCTCGGCGGCTGTCACGTCTCGGGGGTCGGCGAGCGTCGCCGGCAGGGCCAATGCGGCGTAGAGCCGCCGGGCTTGCTTGCGCAGGCGAACCGACTCGGGCTGCAGAGCCAGGCGCTGCTGCAGCAGGTTCTGCGCGCCGGCCAGGCTGCCTGCGCGCAGCAGGGCGTCGAGGTGCAGTTGCTCGAACAATTCACGCTGCGCATGGCTGCCGCCGATTTCCTGCAGTCGGGGCAGTGCGATCCCCAGTTGCGTGGCGGCTTCGCGCATGTCGCCTCGTGCGTGCGCGGCCAGACCCAGGCAAGCCGGCTGAGCGACTTCGCGCCAGACCGTGTCCGACCCGCCGCCCGAGACGGACGAGGCCGATTGCGCGCGGCGTGCGACATGCTGCAGCAGCGTTTCGGCCTCGGGACGGGCCGCACGTGCCAGGCCGTACAGATACTGCATGTCGAGAAAGGGCAGGACCTGGTCCGCCGTGCGTGTCACCAGGTGATCGGCCACGTTCTGCCAGCGTTCACCGACCTCGGCACCGGCCAGTTCGAGCCGGGCCAGCAGCGAAACCGCGTTGACCTGGTCCTGGCTGCACGAGGTATCGACGCCCCACACTTCGCGGTCGTACAGCGACAGCGCCTCGTCGAGATGGTCTTGCTCGATCAGGAACAAGGCCAGATGCCACCAGTTGTGGGTGCGCATGAATGAGTTCAGGCCGCTCCAGCCATCGCTCATCTCTGCCAGAAAACGGCTGCCGGCATGCAGCTCGCCGCGAGCCAGCATCACATGGGCCAGGGCATGCTGGGCCCAGGGCTCGTCGCGCCGCATGGCCAGCGCCTGGCGGGCGTGGACCTCGGCCGCGTCCAGGAAGTGGCACTGCTCGTACGCGAAAGCCGCCATGCCGTGCAGTTGCGGTACATCTGCCGCAGCATCCAGGCCGGGCAGGGCCAGCCGCAGCATGGCGGGTGCGTCGCCACGGTTGAAGGCATGGTACTGGCCCAGCTTGAGCGCCAGCAGGTCGCGCGGGTAGCGCCGGACCTGGGTTTCATGCAAGGCAAGGGCCTGTGCCGTGTCGCCGTTGCACCAGGCCTGCGTGGCTGCGGCCCATCGCGTCAGCCTGTCGTGCGCCGGGTGGGACGGGCTCATGGCGGCCAGTGCCGCCTGGGCCCGAGACAGATGCAGCCGGGCCTGCAAGGCGCCGGCCGGCGATTCGGCAAACAGGTGCAGCATCGCCAGGCAGATCTGCACCGTGGCGCTGGCGTCGTCCTGCTCGTCCAGCACATGGATCACGCGCAGATCGCAGGCGATGAAGCCCAGGACAAAATCGTCGACGGCCTCGGCCGCACGACCGTGTGCATCGTGCGGCTGGCCCAGGGGATCTCGGCGTGGCGTTGCCATGGGAGCGAGCCTGTGATTGCGCGACCGTTGCGGCGTGCCCGCCGTTACTTCCAGGACTGCGTGGCGACGTCGTTGACGAAGATGGGCTGGTCTTTCCACAGGCCCTGCAGCTTGGCGCTGGCCACGCTGGCCCAACGGGGGGTGTACAGGTAGGCATTGACCGCATCGGTGGCCAGCAGCCGCTGCACGTCGCCGTAGAGCTTGTTGCGCTCGGCGTCGCCGGGTGCGCTGGCGATGCGGCTCATCAGGTCGCGGAACTGGGGCGATTCGTACTGGAAGTAGTAACCCGCCTCGCCCGACTTCGCCAGGTCGAAAGGCTCGACGTGCGAGACGATGCTCAGGTCGTAGTTCTTGTTCTTGTAGACGCCGTCCAGCCATTGCGCCCACTCCACGTTCTCGATCTTGGCCTGGATGCCGACCTGCGCCAACTGGGCGGCGATGATCTCGCCGCCACGCCGTGCATAGGGCGGCGGCGGCAGCTTGAGACTGAGCTCGAGCGGCAGCTTCACGCCGGCTTCCTTGAGCAGCGCCTTGGCTTTTGCCGGATCGTAGGCGTTGATGCCGGTCACGTCGACGTAACCGGGTGCGCCCGGCGCATAGTGCGCACCGATGGGCGTGCCCAGGCCGTCGACGGCGCCGTCGACGACGGCCGTACGGTCGATGGCTGCCGCGATGGCGCGACGCACGCGGACATCGTTGAGCGGGGGCTTCTTGTTGTTGATGGCCAGAATGGTCTTGGCCCGCGAGTTGCCCACCAGGACCTGAAAACGCGGGTCGTTCTGGAACGGACCCAGGCTCTGTGCCTGGATGCCGCGCGGGAACGAATCGACATCGCCCGCCAGCAGGGCGGCCACGCCGGCGGCCTGGTCGCTGATGAAGCGGAACGTCACGCGGTTGATCTTGACCGCTGCGGCCTGGCGGTAGCCGTCGAACTTGTTGAGCGTGACCGACGAGCCCTTGGCCCAGTTGCCGAATTGATAGGGGCCGGTACCGACCGGCTGCGTCATGTTGGTCGGCGCGCTCTTAGGCTCGACGATGGCCGCGGTGCCCTGGGCCACCAGCAGCGGGAAATCGGGATTGGGTTCCTTGAGGACCAGCACCACCGTGGCGGCATCCGGCGTGTCGATGCGGGCGATGTTGGTGAATACCGCCTTGTCCTTGTTGGTCGAGCCGTCTGCGGCGGCGCGTTCGAACGAGAACTTGACCGCAGCCGCATTGAACGGCTCGCCGTTGTGGAAACTCACGCCCTGGCGCAACTTGAAGGTGTAGGTCTTCTGGTCCGGAGACACCGTCCAGCTCTCGGCCAGCAGCGGTTCGGCCTTGCCGGCTTCCGAGAACTTGGTCAGCGTTTCGTACACGTTGTAGAGCGTGACTTCGGAAATCGCCGAAGCCGCGCCGCCCGTGGGGTCCAGGCCGGGTGCAGGTTCCAGCGTCACGCCGATCGTCAGCGTGTTCTTTCCGCCGGCCTGCGCGTGGGCCACCAGCGGGCTGGCAGCCAGCAGCGTGGCCGCCAGGGCTGCGCTGTACAGAACGGTTCGACGATGCAGGGACGGGCGACGGGCCAGGGACATGAAGCGACTCCTCTTGATGGACAGTCCGGCGGCATGGGCCGCAGGCGTGTGTGAATGGTAGTTTCCTCGGAGGGCCAATATAGGGCAAAACGCCGAGGGCTCGCAAAGCGTGTGTTTTGGCGCCGCGTTCGTGGCCGGGCCCGGGCGATGCCGCGTCTTCAGCGGCGGCGCGCCAGCCTCGGGTCGAGCAGGTCGCGCAGTCCGTCGCCCAGCAGGTTCAATCCCAGCACCGCCAGGGCGATCGCAATGCCCGGGTAGATCGCCAGCCGCGGTGCCTGGAACATCAAGGTCTGGGCTTCGCTCAGCATGCGGCCCCACGAGGCATCGGGCGGCTGGGTGCCCAGGCCGAGGTAGGACAACGCGGCCTCGGCCAGGATGGCGATGGCGAACTCGATCGTGGCCTGCACCACGATCACCGACACGATGTTGGGCAGCACATGCTCGAACGCAATGCGCCAGTCGCTCTTGCCGCAGGTGCGTGCCGCCAGCACGAACTCGCGCGACCACATGCTGCGTGCAGTGGCCCGCGTGAGCCGGGTGAAGATCGGAATGTTGGCGATGCCGATGGCCACGATGGCATTGACGATGCCGGCGCCCAGCGCGGCCGTGAGCATGATCGCCAGCAGGATGGCCGGGAAGGCCAACGTGAAGTCGGTGACCCGCATGATGACGGTCTCGATCCAGCCGCCGCGCGTGGCGGCCAGCATGCCGAGCAGCACCCCGCCGATCACGCCGATGCCCACGGCGATCACCCCCACCGTGATCGAATTGCGAGCCCCCACCATGATCTGCGAGAGCACGTCGCGGCCCAGGTTGTCCGTGCCCAGCCAGTGGGCAGCGCTCGGCAACTGCAGCTTGCCGCGGATGTTCAGGTCGTAGGGCGGCCAGGGCGTCCACAGATAGGACAGCGCTGCGGTGGCCAGCAACAGCACCGTCAGCACGAGTCCCAGCATGAAGCTGCGGTGGCGGCAGGCACGGGCCCAGAAGCCCCGGGGCTTGCGCGGAGCGACCGGCAGCGCCGTGCGTGCGGCGGCAGGCATCGAGGTCGCCGCCGAAGCCGTTGCAGCGCTTGGAGAGGAGGGGGGGACTGGGGTCGGCATGGAAGGGCGGATGACGGCAGGGGGGTGTGGGATGAGATCGGGATCGGTCGGAGGCGGTCGATGGAATCCGAGGCGGGCGACTGGCGTTCGACAGGGCAGCCGGCCCGTCCTAGCGGGCCGGACCCCGCATGCGCGGGTCGATCACCACGTACAGCACGTCGATCAGGAAATTCACCAGAATCACCAGGGCCGTCAGCAGCATGAGGCAGTCCCGCACCACGATCAGGTCGCGGTTGGCGATGGACTGGAAAATCAGCCGTCCGATGCCCGGCAGGTAAAACACGTTCTCGACCACGATCGTGCCTGCCAGCAGACTGGCGAACTGCCAGCCCATCACGGTGATCACGGGCACCAGCGCGTTGCGCAGCACATGGCGCCACAGAATGGCGCGCTCGTCGAGGCCCTTGGCACGTGCCGTGCGCACGAAGTCCTCGTGCAGCACCTCGAGGATGGCCGAGCGCGTGTTGCGCGCCAGAATGGCCGCCTGAACCACCGCCAGCGAAAGCGCCGGCAGGATCAGGGCCTTGAGGCCGGGCCACACGCCTTCGTCCCAGCCCGGAAAACCGCCCGCCGCGAACCAGCGCAACTGCACGGCGAACAGCAGGATGAGCAGGATCGCGAACCAGAAGCTCGGGATGGCGATGCCCAACTGGCTCAGCGTCATCATGCCGACGTCGCCCAGCCGGTTGTGCCGGGTGGCGGCGTAGATCCCGGCCAGCAGGGCGGCCACGGTGGTGATGGCCATGGCCAGCAGCGTCAGGGGCAGTGTCAGGGTCAGGCGTTCGCCGACCAGTTCCGACACGGGCGTGCCGTACACATAACTGTTGCCCATTCTGCAGTGCGCCATCTCGGCCAGCCAACCGCCGTAGCGCTGCAGCGCGGGCCGGTCCAGGCCCAGCTTCTGCTCCAGGGCTTGCAGTGCCTCGGGCGAGGCGTCGGCGCCCATCAGCATTTGCGCGGCGTTGCCCGGCAAGACTTCGAGCGCCAGAAAGATCACCGCCGAAGCCGCCAGCAGGGTGGCCAGCAGGGTCAGGGTGCGTTGCAGCAGGGATGCACTCATGAAAACGGCAGATCGAATCGAGTGGTGAATGGGAACGCGGCGGCGGAGAGCCGACCGGTCAACGAGGCCTTGCGACCCTGGCCAAGGCCGAGCATAGCGGCAAATCGCCTGCAAGCGCTGTGCCCGGTGTACGGTGTCTTGTGAGGTGGCGCCGTGTGGCGGTGAGGGCGCCGGTGTCTGCCGGTCCCCACACAATGCTGCTGCTCGCTGCCGGGGTATGCACGCCAAGTTTGGCCGTCCGCGAGCCAAGCGGGATAATACGAGTCATGCCTTGCGAATCCTTGACTGTTGCCGTCCCTGCCGCCGCCGGCCTGCCTGCGCTGCGCACGGTGCAGCGCCCCGGGAGTCCGACATGGCTTTGATGATCACCGACGAGTGCATCAATTGCGATGTGTGTGAACCCGAATGCCCCAACTCGGCCATCTACCTGGGCGAAATGATCTACGAGATCGACCCGGGCAAATGCACCGAATGCGTCGGCCACTTCGACGAACCCCAGTGCGTCCAGGTCTGCCCGGTCTCCTGCATTCCGGTCAACCCCGAGCACATCGAAAACCACGAGACGCTGTTCCAGAAATACGAACGGTTGCAGGCCGGCGTCCAGCCTTCGGCCTGATCGACAAAAAAGGCCCTTGCAGGGCCTTTTTCGATGACGTCTGCACCGGCACACGAGCGGCTTCAGGCCGCAGGCGGATCTTTGCGCGCGTCCGTGGCCGCGCCGGTGGCCGGACTGGCGGCTGCAGCGGTTTGATCCGGCCGGGGCTGCCGGGGCGGCTTGGGCCGTGGCGGCAAGCTGGTGTGGATGAGCATCGTGGCTTTGTCGATCTCGCCCTGGACCAGATCGGGCACGGCCTTGAGCGAGCGGTCGATGCACAGATCGATGGCGATGCGATGGTCGAGCGACGGTTTTTTCAGCACCCAGTGGACGACCTCGGACTTCACGCCGGGATGTCCCACGCCCAGCCGCAGGCGCCAGAAGTCGGGTGTGCCGAGCTGGGCTTGAATGTCGCGCAGGCCGTTGTGGCCGGCATGTCCGCCGCCGCGCTTGAGCTTGACCTGGCCCGGCACGATGTCGAGCTCGTCGTGCACCACCAGGATTTCCTCGGGCTTGATCTTGAAGAAACGCGCCAGCGCGCCCACCGACCGGCCCGACGCGTTCATGTACGTCTGCGGTTCGAGCAGCCAGATGGTCTGCCCCATCAGCGTGGTGCGTGCCAGCAGGCCGAAATAGCCTTTGTCCATGGACAGCGACACACCCAGCGAGCGCGCCAGGCTGTCGATCCACCAGAAGCCGGCATTGTGCCGCGTGTCGTCGTACTCGGGCCCGGGATTGCCCAGCCCCACAAAAAGTCTGATCATGACGCGATTATTCCAAAACGTTCCGCCCGCGCCGTGATCGGCAGGCCGTTGCGCAAAACAAAAGGCCCACCGAAGTGGGCCTTTCTGCACCCGGCAACCTGTCGGTGCCGGTGTGACGAAGCGTGAGCCAGATTTACTTGGCTTCTTCTTCGCCGCCTTCTTCAGCGGCAGGAGCCACGGCGCTCACCAGCACGGTGTCGCCTTGGGTGGCCAGTTGCACGCCCTTGGGCAGCTTGGCGTCCTTGGCGAACACGGTAGCGCCTTCGGCCAGCTCGGACAGGTCCACTTCGATGAACTCGGGCAGGTCGCCCGGCAGGCTGGAGATTTCCAGTTCGGTCACGACGTGCGTCACGAGGTTCTGGGCTTGCTTCACGGCGGGCGAGTTTTCTTCGCCCTTGAAGTGCACGGGCACCTTGACGGTCAGGCGTTCGTTGGCGTTCACGCGCTGGAAGTCAACGTGCAGAACCAGTTGCTTGAACGGGTGGTATTGCACGTCGCGCAGCAGCACGGAGCTGGTGTTGCCGGCCAGGTCCATCTCGAGGACGGAACCGTGGAACGCTTCCTTCTTCAGGGCGTGCCACAGCGCGTTGTGATCGATCTCGATCAGTTGGGGTTCTTGGGTGCCACCGTAGACGATGCCAGGGGTCTTGCCCGAAATGCGCAGACGGCGGCTCGCACCCGTACCTTGCTTGGAGCGCTCAAAAGCGACGAATTTCATAGTAATCTCCGATTGAAGCCTGCCGCGACCAGCGGGCTCCGTTTTCATAAAAGGCGGTCACGCACAGCGCGCGAACCGCCACTCGACATGCCTGCCGTTCAGAACGTCTGGTTCTGCTCGGCAAACAAACTCATCACCGAGTCGCCGCGCGAGATGCGCTGGATGGTCTCGGCAAACAGGGGGGCCACCGACAGCTGGCGAACCTTGGCGCACACGCGGCCGGCATCGCTCAGGGGGATGGTGTTGGTCACGACCACTTCGTCGAGCGCATCGCCTTGGCTGATGCGGTCGATGGCCGGGCCCGACAGGATGGGGTGCGTGCAGTAGGCGTACACGTTCTTTGCGCCACGCTGCTTGAGCACTTCGGCAGCCTTGAGCAGCGTGCCGGCGGTGTCGATCATGTCGTCCATGATCACGCAGTTGCGGCCTTCGATCTCGCCGATCACGTGCATGACTTCGCTGACGTTGGCCTTGGGACGGCGCTTGTCGATGATGGCGAGGTCGCAACCCAGCTGCTTGGCCAGTGCGCGGGCACGGACCACGCCGCCGACGTCGGGCGAGACCACGATCAGGTCTTCGTAGTTCTTCTGGCGCAGGTCGCCCAGCAGGATGGGCGAGGCGTAGATGTTGTCGACGGGAATGTCGAAGAACCCCTGGATCTGGTCGGCGTGCAGATCCATGGTCAGAACACGCGAGACGCCCACGGTCTGCAGCAGGTTGGCCACGACCTTGGCCGAGATCGGCACACGCGACGAACGCGGGCGGCGGTCCTGGCGGGCATAACCGAAGTAGGGGATGACGGCACTGATGCGCTCGGCCGAGGCGCGCTTGAGCGCGTCGACCATGATGAGCAGCTCCATCAGGTTTTCGTTCGTGGGAGCACAGGTCGACTGAACCACGAACACATCGCGAGCACGCACGTTCTGGTTGATCTCGACGGTCACTTCACCGTCCGAGAAATGACCCACCGTAGCGGCCCCCAGGGTGATGTTGAGGTGCTGGGCGATTTCGGCGGCAAACGCGGGATTCGCGTTACCGGTGAAAACCATGAAGTCAGGATGTTGCGCGCTCATCTCGTGGGGTTCCGGCGATGACGATGGTCAGGGGAGGGTCCAAAAGCAAAATCGACCAGAACAGATGCGCTTCTTTGTAGAGCTTGTTTCTATTCTGATCGATCGTGATTGGTTGGCAGGGGAAGAAGGATTCGAACCTTCGCATGCCGGAATCAAAATCCGGTGCCTTAACCAGCTTGGCGACTCCCCTACACAGGCTGTCACTCTTTCAAGTTACAGCCGATAAACTGTCGCTGACATTCCACCCGGCTAGTGGGTGAAGCGCCATATTGTCGCAAATTTTCAGGGTCCAATTGACTGGAAGTGAAGAAAAATTTGCGAAATCGCTAATTTTTTTTCCTTCAGGGATGTGGGCAAATACTGCGCTACCCGATCCCGTCATTCGACCCTGTAAACCCAAGGATTGTAACGCCTCTATTGCTTGGGCCACTTCAGTATTCATACTGCATGCAGCTTCTTGCAAGTCGTTTTGTCCAAATCCGTATTGGTTTGCAGCAAAGACCGCTATTGTAGCAGGCTTTGTATCGCGCTTCAAAAGAGGCGATGAAAAAATTGCGGCGGTCTCGAGTCCGCCGGCGGGCTTGATCACCACAAAACGGGCCGGAGGCAGGCTGATGGGGGTCAGCCGCTCGCCGATGCCTTCGACCCAGGCCGGGCGGCCCGCCACGAAAAACGGCACGTCTGCGCCCAGTTGCAATGCCAGGGCCTGCAGGCGATGGGTGTCGAGGCCGGTTTTCCACAGACGATTGAGCGCGATCAGCACGGTGGCCGCGTCCGACGACCCGCCACCCATGCCGGCCTGGGCCGGAATCTGCTTGTCGACGGCGATGTGCGCACCCTGCGTGCAGCCCGTGGCCTGCTGCAGCAGCC
Organism: Comamonas sp. BIGb0124; assembly: GCF_003752175.1. Taxonomy (GTDB): domain Bacteria; phylum Pseudomonadota; class Gammaproteobacteria; order Burkholderiales; family Burkholderiaceae_C; genus Comamonas_F. The sequence continues at coordinate 595,198 of NZ_RJVF01000009.1, forward strand.
TGGCGGCGCGCAGGCACAGGTCGTCGGGCGGCAGGGGCGGGCCGAGGTCTTCGCGAGACAGGGCCGGGCCCTGGCGTGCCTCGATGTGCAGGACGTCGCACCAGTCGATCGGCATGAAGGCCGACTGCAGCAGATGGTAGCCGTCGGGCCGCCGGCCTGTGATGTGCAGAAACAGGTTGAGTTTGGCCGGAGCGGGCAGATCGTAGAGCGTCTTCACAGGGCTGGACGTGTTGCGGGAAAGAGACTCGCGGCGCCCGGCACGTAGCACGGGGCAGCCAGGACGAGTGCGTGCGCTAGCTGCCGCTGGCGTCGAACACCAGCTTGAGTTCGGTGGCGGGGGCGGGCCACTGCCGCACCGCCGACACACGGCCGTCGGGTTGGCGGCTGAGGTCGACCTGCCAGCCCTCGACGGCGGTGGCACGGCCATCCAGCCAGTCGAACAGGGCGGGAACGGGAACGGCAGTGCCCGTGAGACGGGTGATCAGCGCGTCGAGCGAGGCATAGGCCTGTTTCTGATTGCCTTGGCTGAGCACGGCCTGGCGTTCGTTCCAGGTCACTTCGGCGATGCGGCTGCCGACGGGCGACGTGAGTACCAGCTCACCTCGGGCAGGCTGGCCCGACAGCTCGAAACCGGCGGCAAAACCCTGAGGCTGGTCGGTGAGCGTCTGCAGCGACAGGCGACCGAGCCAATACCGGTCGGCACTGGGCGGCAAGGTGCGGGTGGGGGTGGCGCAGGCAGAGAGCAGCAGTGCAGCGACACCGCCGGCCAGGGCCGACAGGCAGGCACGGCGCTGCATCACGGCGTTCCCACGTTCAGCCGCTGCAGGGTGCTGCGCAGCACGGGAAGATCGGGATTGAGCTTCTGGGCATCGCGCCAGGCCTGGCGGGCTTCCTCCTGGCGGCCGACTGTCCACAGCACTTCGCCCAGATGGGTGGCGATCTCGGCGTCGGGGCGCAAGGCGTAGGCTTGCTGCAGCACGCGGATGGCCTCGGCGGTGTTGCCCATGCGGAACTCGACCCAGCCCAGGCTGTCGGTGATGAAGGGGTCCTTGGGAGAAAGCGACAGGGCCTTGCGGATGAGTTCACGCGCTTCGGGCAGACGCTCGTTGCGGTCGGCAAAGAAATAGCCCAGCGCGTTGTAGGCGTGCGCATGGGTCGGATCGAGCTTGATGACCTGCCTCAGCAAGGGTTCGACTTCGTGGTCGCGGTCGAGCTCGTCGGCCAGCATGGCCTGATCGTAGAGCAGGTCGGCGTCGGGCTTGCCGGCCAGCACCGCATCGCGGTTGAGTCCGTTGAGGCGGACGTAGGCGTCGGCGCCCCTGCCGTTGTTGCGAAGCACCTGGATTTCGGCCAAGGCCTTCAGGCGTTCGACGGCCGCCGGCGTGGGGGCCGAGGGCAACGGCGTTTCGCGGATCAGGCGCAGGGCATCGTCGACGCGGCCTTGCCGGGCCAGCAATGCGGCGCGGCGCGACAGCGTGTCGGCCGCGGCGTCGGGGGCGTCGATGCGCTGCAGCCACGCATCGGCCGCGTTGTAGTCACTGCGCTGTTCGGCCAGTTGGGACAGGGCCAGGAAAGCCTGGCGCTTGTTGGCCAGTTGACGTTCGCCGCGACCTTCGTTCTGGCTGATCTCGAGATAACGGCGCAGGCTGGCTTCGGCCGTGTCGAGCTGCTTCTGTTCCAGATCGAGCAGGCCGAGCAGCAGCCAGGCTTCGCCGGCCGGCGACGGTGCACCCAGCGCGTAGCTGTTGGCGGCCTGGTTCGGCGGCGCCTGCGTGACCTGTTCGAGCTGCGCGCGAGCCTCTGGCGAGCGGCGGGCCTGCAGCAGGATGCGGGCGTAGTCCAGCCGCACTTCGGCGCGTGCCGTGGGCTGGGAAAGATAGGTTTCGAGCAGGGGGATGGACAGATCGCCCTTGCCGGCTGCGGCGATTTCCAGCGCCAGCAGCGCGGCTCCGTCGGCCTGGGGGGCGATGCGCTGGGCTTGCCGGGCCGCTTCGACGGCATCTTCCGCATTGTCGGCCTGCAGGCGCATGCGGCCGATCGTGACCCACGCGGCGGAGGCCACGGGCGGCTCGCCGGCTGCGATGCTGGGTTGCAAAGCGGTCTCGACCACCCGTGCCGCCAGCGCCTTTTCGCTGGCGCGCACATACAGCTGCGGAATCGCCAGGATGGAAATGGGTTGCTCGGGCAGGGGCGTGGCCGCGATCTCGCGGCGCAGCGCATCCTGGGTTTCCGCGGTTCGGTTCAGGGCCAGCAGCGTCTGGAGCAGGTAGCGGTTGGCTTCCCTGGACTGCGGGTAGATCCGGCGCCAGGCTTCGATCGCCTGCAGGGCGGCATCGCCCGAACGGCTCTCGAGCGCGAGTTCGGTCGCCCGCTTGTACAGGGCCGGGTCGCCGGTGCGGCGTGCGGCGTCCAGGAAGATCGCGTAGCCGCGCGAAACGGCGCCTTCCTGCACGCTGAACTCGCCGAGCAGCAACTCGTACATCAGCCGGCCGTCCATGCTGGAGTTGAGCGGCGGATTGGCGGGCGGGTCGGCGCTCAGCGGCGTCGCCTTGGATGGCACCGGCTGGCTTTGCGGTGGCGCTTCCTGCGCCGAAACGGCAAGGCTCGCCAAGGGCGCAAGAAGGAAGAGCGAGCGAAACGCGGCGGACCAATTCATGGAGGGATCATAAAGGAAGCTCTCCGTTTTTTCAGGACGCCGGGCGTAGGACGCACGGTCGACAGGGTGTCTGCCAGGCGCGGCCGAGGCGACAATGCGCCTCATGCCTGAATTACCTGAAGTCGAGGTCACGCGCCTGAGTTTTGCCGACCGGATCCAGGGCGCGCGCGTCCTGGGCGTGCGCCTGGGCAAACCGCTGCGCTGGCCGCTGGGCTGCGAGCCCAGCGAACTGGTCGGTGCCCAGGTGCTGGGCGTGCGGCGGCGGGGCAAGTACCTGCTGCTCGATATCCAGCCTTCCGTTGCCTGGGCCGGTGCCGCCTTGCCGGCCGTGGCCGATGCCTCTCCGGAACCCCATGTGCTGTTGCTGCACCTGGGCATGTCGGGCAGCCTGCGCTTTGCCGACGCGCTGCCGCCGGCCGGCGACCATGATCATTTCGACCTGCACACCGACCGCGGCTGGCTGCGCCTGCATGATCCTCGCCGCTTCGGCGCCGTCGTGTGGGCACGCGGGCAAGACGATCCGGTGGCCGTCAAGCTGCTGGGCCGCCTGGGTGTCGAGCCGCTCACCGACGCGTTCGATGCCCAGGCCTTCCACGCCCGGCTCAAGCTGCGGCGAGCCCCGATCAAGCAGGTGCTGCTGGCGGGCGACGTGGTGGTCGGGGTCGGCAACATCTATGCCTCGGAGGCCTTGTTCCTCGCGGGCATCCGGCCCACCACGTCGGCCCACCGCATCAGCCTGGCGCGTGCGATCCGGCTGCATCGCGCCATCCGCGACGTGCTGGCCCGTGCCGTGGAGCGCGGCGGCAGTACACTGCGCGACTTCCAGAACGCGCAGGGGCAGGGCGGCTATTTTCAGCTCGAAGCCATGGTCTACGATCGCGCCGGTCAGCCCTGCCGCATCTGCGGCAGTCCCATCCGGCAGATCGTGCAGGGCCAGCGGTCGACCTACTATTGCCCGCAATGCCAGAAGGCCTGAGCGGGCGTCGCCGACACCGCCTTGTCCTCCCGGTCGTTTGTCCGATTCCTTTTCGATACCTGCAGGCGCTCTTTCGACGGCGCCGCTTTTCCTCACCATGACCGGCATGTCCGACACCGTTTACGCCGAGCACGTTCCCGCCCTTGCCGCCTCTGCCCTGACCGGGCCGCCCGAGGGGTTGGCGGCATTTCCCGGCCGCCTGGTCGACTGGCAACGGGTGCATGGGCGCCATGCCCTGCCCTGGCAGCAGACCCAGGACCCCTACCGGGTATGGCTCTCGGAAATCATGCTGCAGCAGACGCAGGTCAGCACCGTGCTGGACTACTACACCCGCTTCCTGGACCGCTTTCCCACCGTCGCCGATCTGGCCGCCGCGCCGCTGGACGACGTGCTGGCGCTGTGGGCCGGGCTGGGTTACTACAGCCGGGCGCGCAACCTGCACCGTTGCGCCCAAGACGTCGTGGCGCGTTTCGGCGGCGAGTTTCCGCGCAGCGCGGAGCAGCTCGAGACCCTGCCGGGCATCGGCCGCTCCACCGCCAGCGCCGTTGCCGCGTTCTGTTTCGGTGAGCGCGTGGCGATTCTCGACGGCAACGTCAAACGGGTACTGAGCCGTGTGCTGGCCTACGAAGGCGACCTGGCCCAGGCCCGCGCGACCCGTGCCCTGTGGGATATCGCGACACGCCTTCTGCCGCGAGAGAACCTGGCTCGCACCATGCCTGCCTACACGCAGGCGCAGATGGATCTCGGCGCCACGCTGTGCACACCCAAGCGTCCGGACTGTCCCCGCTGTCCGGTGCAAGATTTGTGCGCAGGCTACCGCCTGGGCGAGCCGACGCGTTTCCCCATCAAGAGCCGTGTGCTCAAACGATCGTCGCAGACCCTGTGGCTGCTGTGGCTGCGCCGCGCGGATGGTGCCGTCTGGCTGTCGCAGCGTCCTGTGCCCGGGGTTTGGGCCGGACTGTTCTGCCTGCCGCTGTTCGACGAGGCAGCCGACCTGGCCGCCAGCGTGGGGCGCGAGGTGGGCGATGCCGGGCTGCATTTCCTGCCCATGTTCACGCACGTGCTCACCCACAAGGACCTGCACCTGCATCCGGTGGTTCACGACTGGCCCGAAGGCGCGGCCGATCCTGCCTTGCCCGGACGCTGGGTGGACGCGGCGCAGCGCGCATCGACGGGCATGCCGGCGCCGATCACCAAGCTGCTGGGCGACGGTCAGACGCGCCTGTTCTGAGGTCGATCGCGCCGGCAGGCCGTCGTCTCCCGGCGGGCCCGGGCGGGGCGAGTGTTCTCAACTGCTGTGCTGGTCGAGCTCGCGATGGCGCTTGAGGGTGTTCCAGTCGCCGCTGAAGGCCTTGCTGAGCTGTTCGACGAGGTAGACCGACCGGTGCTGGCCGCCCGTGCAGCCGATGGCCACCGTGACGTAGTTGCGCTGGTCCTGGGCCAGCAGCGGCAGCCAATGGCGCAGGAAGCCGCTGATGTGGGCCTGCATCTGGCCCACGCTGTCGTGGCGCTGGAGATAAAGCGCCACCGGTTCGTCGCGCCCGGTGAGCCGCTTGAGCTCGGGCTCGTAGTGGGGATTGGGCAGCATGCGCACATCGAAGACATAGTCGGCATCGATGGGAATGCCGCGCTTGAAGGCGAACGACTCGAAGACCAGCACCAGGCTTTCGTGGGCGGTGGCTTCCAGCGTCAGCAAGGCCTTCACATAACTCTGCAATTGCGCCGCACGCATGATGCTGGTGTCGAGCACATGGGCCTGCTCGCGCAGGTCGGCGAGCAGCTCACGTTCGATCTCGATGGCGTCGATGAGCGCACGCTGCAGGTCGAGGGCGTCGTTGTCGAGCTGCTGGCTCGACAACGGGTGGCGCCGGCGCGTTTCGGAAAAACGGTGCACCAGCGTGGCCGTGGCCGCATCGAGGAACAGCGTCTTCACCATGACCCCGCCGCGTGCGCGCAGGCTCTGCAGCACACCGGGGACCAGGTGCAACGAATGTGCACTGCGCACATCGACCGCGATGGCCACGCGCTCGCGGCGTGCGGCGGCCTGCATGTCGACGAAGGGCAGCAGCAGCTCGGGCGGCAGGTTGTCCACGCAGTAGTAACCGGCGTCTTCGAGGGCACGGACGGCGACCGATTTTCCGGATCCAGCCATGCCGGTGATGAGCACCAGCTCCAGCTGCGGGGCGGCTTCAGGGGACGGGGGGGCGGCTTTGTCGAGGGGGCCGGCGGTACTCACGGGGTCTTTGCTCCTAACATTTCTCGGGCATGCGCCAGGGTGGTACCCGATTGGCGTTCGCCTCCGAGCATACGGCCGATTTCACCGACGCGTTGCTCCTCGATCACGCTGTTGATGGTGCTGATGGTCTGCCGGCCCTTGAGCTGCTTGTGGACCACCAGGTGGTGGTCGGCACAGGCGGCCACCTGGGGCAGGTGGGTGACGGCCATCACCTGGCGGTCGATGCCCAGCTGTTTCATGAGCCGGCCGACGGTTTGCGCCACCGTACCGCCGACGCCCGAGTCGACCTCGTCGAAGATCAGCGTCTGGGCCGTGCCGAAGCGGCTGGTGGTCACCGCGATGGCCAGCGCCATGCGTGAAAGCTCGCCGCCCGAGGCCACCTTGCCCACCGGACGCGGGCGGCTGCCGGCGTGGCCGGCGGCCAGGAACTCGACGTTCTCGAGACCGTGCGAGGTGGGATGAGGGGCCGGGGACAGCGCGACTTCGAAACAGCCGCCCTGCATGCCCAGGCCCTGCATGGCCTGGGTGATCGCCTTGCCCAGACGGGGTGCGGCCGAGCGGCGCTGGGCGGACAGCCCCTGCGCCAGCTTGAGGTAGGCCTGACTCGCACGGGCCTCGGCGGCGCGCAGGCCGTCGAGGTCGGCCGCTGCATCGAGGCGGGCCAGGGCGTCCTGCCATTCGGACAGCAGGAGGGGCAAATCCTCGGGCATTCGCCGGAAACGGCGGGCCAGGGCCAGCCATGCGGCGATGCGTTCGTCCAGCTCGGCCAGCCGCTCGGGGTCGGGACCGTTCTTGCGCAGATAGGTGTGCAGGCTGTGCGCGGCGTCTTCGGCCTGGGCCAGGCTCTGGGCCAGGATGTCGGCGAGAGCGGCAAAGGCCGGTTCGGCGTCCTGGGCCTGGGCCAGCAGGCCCTGGGCCTGGCTCAGCAGCCGCAGCGCGCCGGCGGATTCGCCGCCGTCTTCGGCATCGGCTTCGAGCGCCTGCAGCGCGCCGCCGGCGGCATCCATCAGGTTCTGTGCGTTCGACAGGCGCAGATGCTCGGCCTGCAGCTCGGTCCATTCGTCCGCGCCCGGCGCCAGCTTGCCCACTTCGCCGATTTGCCAGATCAGGCGTTCGCGTTCGGTCTGCATCGTGGCCTGGGCCTGCTCGGCCGCCTGCAGGGCTTGCTGCGCCGTGCGCCAGGCCGACCAGCCGGCCTGCAGCGGCCGTGTGTCCACGCCGGCATAGGCGTCGAGCAGATCGCGCACCGAGTCGGGCTGGGTGAGGCTTTGCCAGGCGTGCTGACCATGGATGTCGACCAGCATGCCGCCCAGCTCGCGCAATTGGGTGGCCGTGGCGGGGCTGCCGTTGATCCAGGCCCGCGATTTGCCGTCCTTGTCGATGAGCCGGCGCAGCAGCAGGGTGTCGGCGGCTTCGTAGCCGCTGGCCTCGAGCCAGGCCGAGACGGCGGGCGCACTGTCGAACTCGGCACTGAGCTCGGCGCGTGTGCAGCCGTCGCGCACGACGCCGGGGTCGGCGCGGGCCCCGAGCAGCAACTGCACGGCGTCGATCAGGATCGACTTGCCTGCGCCCGTTTCACCGGTCAGTGCCGTGAAGCCGTCTTCGAGCTCGAGCTCGAGCGCGTCGACGATCACGAAATCCTTGAGAGCCAGGCGTTTGATGGCCATGATCAGCTAGTACCTTCGTTCCAGTGCAGTTTGCGGCGCAGGGTGTCAAAATAGCTCCAGCCCACGGGGTGCAGAAACCGCACTTCGTGGGCGGCACGGCGCACCTCGATGCGGTCGCCCAGCACGATGGTGGCCAGGGACTGCATGTCGAAGCTGGCGCTGACGTCGCGGCCGGCCACGACCTCGAGGGTGACCTCGCTCTGGTCGGACAGCACGATGGGGCGGTTCGACAGCATGTGGGGAGCGATCGGCGCCAGCACCCAGCCGCCCACGCGCGGATGCAGCAACGGACCGCCGGCCGACAGGGCGTACGCCGTGGAGCCGGTGGACGTGGCCACGATCAGGCCGTCGGCGCGATGGTTGGCCACGAAACGGCCGTCGACTTCCACGCGCAGCTCGACCATGCCCGAGGTTGCGCCGCGGTTGACCACCACATCGTTCATGGCCGAGGATTCGAAGACGCAGTCGCCGCCGCGCATCACCCGGGCCCAGAGCAGGCCGCGCCGGTCGACGTCGTAGGCACCCGCCAGCATGGGGGGCAGGGCGTTCTGGTAATCCTTGAGCGGAATGTCGGTCACGAAACCCAGGCGGCCCTGGTTGATGCCGATCAGCGGAATGTCGAACGGGGCCAGCAACCGGCCGATGCCCAGCATGGTTCCGTCGCCGCCGACCACCAGGGCCAGGTCGCAGCGTGCGCCGATGCCCTGCACATCCAGCACCGAGTGGCCCTGGATGCCGGTGTGGCGGGCCGTGTCCTGCTCGATGTGGACTTCGCAGCCCAGACCCTGGACAAAGGCTGCCACTTCCTCGAGCAACTGCCGGGCCGCGTCGACTTGCGCCGCCTGGTATTTGCCGATGAGCGCAACATGCTGGAACTGAATATTCATGGCGAAATTAAAGCACAAATAAGCTGTGGAAAAAGACAGTATCGAACTCGATCCCGTGCGGGTGCTTCACTGCATACAATCGAAGTGTCATGGATGATCGTTCCAAGCTGCTGCTCAAGGCTCTCATCGAGCGTTATATTGCCGATGGCACGCCCGTCGGCTCGCGCACGCTTTCCAAGGCTTCGGGCCTGGATCTGTCGCCTGCCACCATCCGCAACGTGATGGCCGACCTCGAGGAACTCGGGCTCATCGTCAGCCCCCACACCTCGGCCGGACGCATACCCACGGCCCGCGGCTACCGTCTGTTCGTCGACACCATGCTGACCGCCGACCAGTCGGCGGCTGCGGGCAGCCCGGACTGGTCGACCCAGCGCCTGGTGCCCGACCAGCCCCAGAAGGTGATCGCCAACGCCGCCGGCCTGCTCTCCAACCTGTCGCAGTTCGTCGGCGTCGTCATGGCGCCGCGCCGAACCTCGGTGTTCCGTCATATCGAGTTCCTGCGGCTGTCCGAACGCCGCCTGCTGGTCATCATCGTAGCCCCCGACGGCGATGTGCAGAACCGGGTTATCTTTACCGAAGCCGACTACACCCAGCAGCAGCTCATCGAGGCCGCCAACTACCTCAACGCACACTTTGCCGGCATGGGCATGGACGAAGTCCGCATTCGGCTGCAAAGCGAGATCGACAATCTGCGCGGCGAAATCGCATCGCTCATGCAGGCTGCGGTGCAGGCCAGCAGCGAAGCCATGAGCCAGGCGCAAGAGGAGGTCGTGATCTCCGGCGAACGCAACCTGCTGTCGGTCAGCGATTTCTCGACCGACATGAACCAGTTGCGCCGGGCCTTCAACCTCTTCGAGGAAAAAGCCCAGTTGCTGCGCCTGCTCGACATTTCCAGCCAGGCCCAGGGCGTGCGGATCTACATCGGTGGCGAAAGCCACATCGTGCCGGTCGAAGAGCTCTCCATCGTCAGCGCGCCTTATGCGGTCGACGGCCAGATCGTGGGCACGCTGGGCGTCATCGGCCCCACGCGCATGCACTACGACCGCATGATCCAGATCGTGGACATCACCGCCAAGATGGTGGGCAACGCGCTCAGCCATCAACCGCCGCCCGGACGCGGTTGAGCGGCGCGCGGCCGCGCCCACCGTTGCCGCACCGGTGCGTTGCGGGTGACTGGCGTGGGCCGCAGGGCCGCTCGGGCCGGTTGACTATCAAATGCCCGCATCCTGGACCGCTTTGCCGGAGCCGCCCCGGCAAGCCACTACAATGCCGCCTGGACCGCGTGCCGCCCGCTGGGGATGCCGTCCGGTCCGCGCAAACGTCCGTCGTGGCGTGCGCGAGTTTTCACGTTGGGCCGTTAGCTCAGTTGGTCAGAGCAGCGGACTCATAATCCGTTGGTCGCTGGTTCGAGCCCAGCACGGCCTACCATCTGAAAACTGGAAAAAACAAAGGCTTACCGCCATCGCGGTAGGCCTTTTTTCTTTGCGATCGTGGCGATGCGACGAAGCGGGCCCGGTGCCCGCTCATGCGATTTCGAAATCCAGATTATTTCGAAATCCAGATGTCGTTCACATTGAGGAAAGCATCGCCGGTGAGCTTGTAGCCGTGCACCTGTTTTCCGATCGCGCCATGCTGGGCTCGCGCATAGACCGGGAAAAAGCCGTTCTCACTGAGGATCAGGTCCTGCGCCTCTTCGTAGAAGCCTCTGCGGATGGCCGTGTCGGGTTCGGCCGCGCCACGGTCGAGCAACACCTGGAGTTGGGCCTGGACCTCTGGCGTGAAGCGATTCCTGGCGATGGCCGATCCGGAGTAACGGACATCCGAATGCGATTGGATGACCACGGGGTCTCCTCTGGACAGCACGCCACGGCTGAGGTCGTAGTCGCCGGCGATGAATCGATTGCTGGCATCGCCTGCGGTCACCGGCAGCAGCACCATGTTGAAACCGACTTTTTTCACCTGATCCTGAACCAGGATGTCGCCCGCTTTGCCGTCCACGAGGGGTAGACCACCGTCAGCTTTTCGTCGTTCTTGTAACGGTAGCCATCCTCGCGCAGTTTCCAGCCGGCCTTTTCAAGAAGTGCGTTGGCGGCTTGGGGGTCATGCTGCAGGTTCTGCGCCTGGGATTTGTAGTACAGCGTCGACGGCTCGATCACGCCTTCGGCCACGGGGTAATGATTGCCGAAGAAGGTGGAGGCATAACTTTTCCGGTCGATGGCTTTCTGGAAAGCCTCGCGCACCAGGGGGTCCGAGAACGGCCTGCCGTTGTTCACGTTGGGGTACAGGCTTTCGGTGATGCCGGGACGGGCGCGTTGAACGAGCGTCAAGCCGCGGCTGGCGATGTACTGATACTCCTCGTCCGTGAAGGGATCCCGGGGCCAGGCGATGTCGATCTCGCCCGAGACGACGCTGCCGACCCGGTTGCCGTTCTCGGGGATGTAGGTGAACTGGATTTCATCCAGATAGGCGGCCCCCTTGTTGTCGCTGACCGCCGAGGGCCAGGCATAACCTTCGCGTTTCTTCAGGACCACCCGGGTCTCGGGGGTGTACTCCTCGAGCGTGAAGGGGCCGGACCCGATCAGTTTGCCCAGATTGCGGTCCTTGACGCCGTGGTCCCTGTAGGAAGCCGGGGCCAGGATGCCCAGGTTGGTGGTCGAGGTCGCCTGCAGGAACGCGGCATTGGGATTCTTGAAATTGACCTTGACGGTGTAGGCATCGACGACCTCGGTGGACACATAACCGTCGACGTAGGATTTGCCGATGGCCATGGGCAGCTCCTTGAGCAAGGCCGAATTCGAGTCGAATGCCAGCTTCACGGCCTGGGCGTCGAATTTCTCGCCGTTGCTGAAGGTCACGTCGTCACGAAGAAAGAACGTGAACTGTGTCGCGTTCGGATTGATTTCCCAACGCGTGGCCAGCCAGGGAATGATCTCGCCGGTCTTGGGGTCCTGATCGGTCAATTGGTCGACGACCGCTCTGAGCACATTGCGGTGCTCGACCCAATACACCTGGAAGGGATCGAGACTGACCAGCTGGGTGTTGTCGCTGCGGAAGGCCACCTTGAGCGTGCCGCCCTGCTGGATTTGCGCGTCGTTGCGGCCGGCGGTCTCGGCGCTATGCCGTTCGGCAGTGTCGTTCGATTTCGAGCAAGCGGCGAGGGTGACGATGCATGAAAACACCGCGAGGCGATGCAGGTGCCGTCGGAAAGTGGTTTTGAAAGGGCTATTTGAAAAAGACATATCGATATTCGAATCGTTCGGTGGAAACTGCTGGGCAGGACGCCATGACGCTGCCGGATTCTATGCAGGAACGATGTTTTGCTTAGTCGTTCGTGTTGTATCGATATTTGTATATTCCAGGCGCCAGGGGATTTCGATGGGTTAGATTCGATGCCTTTGAAAATCCCTTGCCAAAGCGGTTTCCGCTGAATATCGAACGATGAGCGATTCATGTCAAATCGTCCGCGATGTCACTCGGGTGGCCCCCGAAGTCGTCGCCCGGGCATCCGCTTTTCAGGCGGCGATCTGGGCGGACGTCGCCGGTCGCCGTGGAACGATGCATGGGCGCATTGCGCCGGTTCATCACGGCATGAAACTCGCCGGCCCTGCCATCACCGTGGAGGTTCGCCCCGGCGACAACCTGATGATCCACGCGGCGATGGCGCTGGCCCGGCCCGGAGACATTCTGGTGATCGACGGCAAGGGCGACCAGACGGCGGCACTCATGGGCGCGATCATGATCAGCGTTTGCCGCAAGATCGGGCTGGGCGGCGTCGTGGTCGACGGCGCGGTGAGAGACCGCCTCGAGCTGCTCGGGCTGGGTTTTCCGGTTTTCAGTGCCGGCTTCAATCCGGCAGGGCCCACGAAGTTTGTGCCCGGACTGATCAATCACCCCCTGTCGGCCGGCGGCACCTCGGTGCATCCGGGCGATCTGATCGTCGGCGACGCCGATGGCGTGGTGGTGATCGCGCGCGAGAAAGCCGAAGATCTGCTGCTGCTCGCCGAAAGGAAAGTGGCCGCCGAAACGGCACGGCTCGAGGAAATCGCCCGCGGGCAGACCGCCTCGACATGGCTGACGGCCGCTCTCAGGGCCTCGGGTGTACTGCAAGGGGACGAGGTGCTTTGAGGGCCGGCCAGATATTCATATTCATAAATCGGCCTTAGGCTCGGCGCAAGCCCCTCCTAGAATTTCCTGCGCCTTCTGCCGTGGGGAATGTTTTCCCTCGGGCCGGATTTCCTGATGATGCGGAAACAGGAAATCGAATTCCCTTTATCGGTTCCGGTTTTCTAGCCCGAGTCACCCTTTTCCTTTCGGTTACGTCCATCCATCGTCATGAAATCCGAACTCTCGATTCCTCCTTTCCGCAAGCTGTCGATCGCGACTCGCCTGGTGGCGCTCGCGGCCCTCTTCACGCTGGCCGCCTGCTCCAAGACCGACGCGCCGAGCACGGCCGCGTCGAGCGGTGCAACGGCGGCGCCCGCCGGCGAAATCACACCCGGCGGCACGCTGAAAATCGCCTTCCGCAGCGACAACACCCAACTGGTCAGCCTGGATCCTTTCCAGGTCTACTGGATCGAGCATCGCTCGGTGCTGCGCGCGGTGGTGGACCAGCTGACCGACCAGAACCCCAAGACCGGCGAGATCATCCCCTGGCTGGCCAAGAGCTGGGAACTGAATGCAGACGCCACGCAGTACACCTTCCACCTGCGTGACGACGTCACGTTCAGCAATGGCGAGAAGTTCGATGCGGCCGCGGTGAAACTGTCCTTCGATTCGAACGTGGCGTTGCTCAAGGAACTGCCGACCGCGTTCGGCAAGTCGTACATCGACGGGTATGTGTCGTCCGAGGTGGTCGACCCCTACACGGTCAAGGTCAATTTCAAGGTGCCGAATGCGGCTTTCCTGCAAGCGACATCGACCACCAACCTGGGCATCCTGGCGCCGGCGACCTACCGCGAGGCCAGTATCAAGGACCGCAATCTGGGCAAGCTGATCGGCTCCGGCCCCTTCGTGATCCAGGAATACGCGCCCGAGTCGACCATCGTGCTGAAAAAGCGTCCGGGCTACCACTGGGCCTCGGGCGCCAGCGAGAACCAGGGCGAAGCCTTTCTCGACGAGATCCGCGTGAGCTATATCCCCGAGAGCAGCAATCGGGTGGGCAGCGTGGTGTCGGGTGAGATCGATATCGCCTGGCCGCGCGATCCGTTCGCCAACGAGGACTACAAATACATCACCAGCCGCGGGCTGCAGGTCATCCAGCGGTCGATTCCGGGCATCACCGAAAGCCTGTACCCCAACGTGGGCAACGGCCGTCCGTTTGCCGAGCCGGCCGTGCGCCAGGCTTTCCAGAAAGCGATCGATCGCAAGACCTACGCCGCGACCATCTTCGGCAGCCATTTTCCGGTGGCCGAGGGGGTGATCGAGCCGTCGACGCTGTATTACAAGTCGCAGGCCGCCGCCTTGGCACACGACACCCAGGGCGCGGCCGAGATTCTGGAGAATGCGGGCTGGAAAGTCGGCAACGACGGCTATCGCTACAAGGACGGCAAGAAGCTGACGGTGGTGTATCCGATCACCGAAGAAAAGCCGGGCGACGTGCTGATCCAGGATCAGGTCAAGCAGGCCGGCTTCGATCTGCAACTGCTGCCGGTGACGGCAGGCGACGCGAATGCCCGTTATGTGGCCGGCAACTACGACCTGCACCGCGGCGTGCTGACCCGCGGCGATCCGGCGGTCATCCAGTCGCATTCGGATGTGCGTTATTCCGGTTCTGCGGTGACGCGCAATCGTTTCAGCGAGGCGACGCAGGCCAAGCTGCAGCAACTGCTCGACCAGGGTCTGGCCGAGCCGGACACGGCGGCCCGCAAGAAGGTCTATGAACAGGTGCAGGACCTGATCCTGGCCGAGAACGCTTTTTTCCCGGTGTTTGCGCGCACGCAGCAGGCGGCCGTCTCGGCCAAGGTCCATGGCGTGGCGTTCAGCGGGGAAAGCTTCCTGCAGGTGAACGACATCTGGATCGAGAAGTAAGCATGCTGCGCTACATCGTCGGGCGGGTGCTGCAGGCCGTGCTGGTGCTGTGGGCCGCCTATACCGTGACCTATCTGATCCTGTATGTGCTGCCGGGCGATACGCTGGTTTATCTGCTGGCCACCAACGACCAGCAGATCGATGCGCTCTCGCCGGAGGAACTGCAGCAGGTCAAGGCCTATTACGGTCTGACACGCGGGCCGGTGGAGCAGTACTTCGTCAATCTCACGGGGATTCTGAGCGGCGATTTCGGCACCTCGGCCACCAAGAGCCAGTCGGTCAACGACATGGTGTTCTCGCGGCTGCCGAGCACGGCGCTGCTGGGGGCGACCTCGGTGCTGTTCGCGCTGATCCTGGGGCTGGCGATCGCGATCACGGCCACCTACGTGCGCTGGCGGCCGCTCAAGGTGTTTCTGAGCCGCCTGCCGGTGCTGGGGGTCTCACTGCCGTCGTTCTGGGTCGGCTTGCTGCTGATCCAGCTGGTGGCGTTCAATCTCGGCTGGCTGCCGTCGAGCGGATCGAACGGGTGGAAGAGCCTGATCCTGCCGAGCCTGACCATGTCGCTGCCGTCGGCCGCGATGCTGGCCCAGGTGCTGATCCGCAGCCTGGAAGACACGATGCGCGAGCCTTTCATCCAGACGGCCAAGGCCAAGGGGATTTCGCACTTCGCGGTCTACACGCGCCATGCGCTGAAGAACGCGGCGCTGCCGACCCTGACCATTCTTGGACTGCTGGTCGGTGCCACGGTGACGGGGGCGGTGACCACCGAGACGGTGTTCTCGCGCGTGGGCATCGGGCGCCTGGCGCAGGAGGCCGTGCTGGCCCAGGACATTCCGGTGGTGCTGGCCATCGTCGTGATTGCCGCGGCGGCTTTTGTGCTGGTGAACCTGGTGGTCGATCTGCTCTACCTGGTACTCGATCCGCGCGTCCGTCATAGCGTGAAGGTGAACTGATCATGGCTGAAATTCCCTCCGGGCTGCATCTGGCCGTGCGTAACGAGGACGGAGCGCCGACGGGGCGAGGGGCGCGTTGGCGCAGGGGTCTGGGCGAGGTGCTGCGCGTACTCGTGAGCCGGCCCGGTTTCACGCTGTCGGTGCTGCTGGTGCTGCTGGTGATCGGCACCGCGCTGGTGCCCGGTGCATTCTCGTCCCACGACCCGTATGCGACGGCCCCCGCTTCGAAGCTGCTGGTGCCGTCGGCGAGCCATTTCTTCGGCACCGACCATGTGGGACGCGACCTGTACACCCGCGTGATCTACGGCTCGCGGCTGACCATCCAGGCCACGGCGCTGGCGATCGTGATCGCGGCTGTGGCGGGACTGTTTCTGGGGGTCGTGTCGGGTTTCATGGGCGGCTGGGTGGATGCGGTGCTGATGCGTCTGGTGGACGTGAAGCTGGCCATCCCGGCCCTGCTGCTGGCGCTGGCCATCGTGACGGCCATCGGCTTCGGTACGCTGCAGGTGGCGATCGCGGTGGGCGTGGGCAGCATCCCTGCCTTCGCGCGCACCACACGGGCCGAGGTGCTGCGGGTCAAGGCCCTGCCTTACATCGAGGCCGCGCACCTGAGCGGCACGCGCTGGCTGAACATCGTCTGGACCCACATCCTGCCCAATTCGTCGGGGCCCGTGGCGGTGCTGGCGATCCTCGAGTTCGGCGGTGCGGTGCTGGCCGTGGCGGCGCTGAGTTTTCTGGGCTTCGGTGCACAGCCGCCGGCGGCCGAATGGGGCACGCTGATTGCGGAAGGCCGGGGTTATCTGATGACCGCGCCCTGGGTCTCGCTGCTGCCCGGCCTGTTCGTGGCCGTGGTGGTGTTCAGCCTGAACCACATTGCCAAGACACTCGAGGAGTTGCAGTCATGAGCCTGCCCGATGTGCAAGCACAGGCGCTGGTCGCCGTGCGTGACCTGCGTGTGCATTACCGCAGCCGCGAGCAGACCGTCGAGGCCGTGAACGGCGTGAGCCTGTCGATCGCGGCGGGCGAGACGGTTGCGATCGTGGGGGAGTCGGGTTCGGGCAAGTCGACCCTGGCGAGTGTGCTGATGGGGCTGCTGGCCCCGAATGCCAAGATCGTCGGCGGCTCGGTCTCGATTGCGGGCGAGGATGCCACGCGTTACTCCGAGACGCGCTGGCGCCAGGTGCGCGGGCGCACGGTGGGGCTGGTGCCGCAGGATCCGATGGTCGCGCTCAACCCGACCATGCGCATCGGCCGCCAGGTCGGCGAGGTGGTGCAGCGGGTGCGCGGTTCACGTGGCCGGGTGCTCGATGCCGACGTGCTCGAACTGCTGGAGCAGGTCGGGCTCGACCGGCCGGCCTTGCGTGTCCGCCAGTACCCGCACGAGCTCTCGGGCGGACAACGCCAGCGGGTGCTGATTGCGATCGCATTGGCCGGACGTCCTCGACTGCTCATCGCGGACGAGCCGACCTCTGCACTCGACGTCACGGTGCAGCGGCGCATCCTCGATCATCTCGAGGCGCTGGTGCGCCGCCAGGGCATCGCCATGCTCATCATCACGCACGACCTGGGCGTGGCGGCCGACCGCGCGGACCGGGTGCTCGTGATGCGTTCCGGCTCCATCGTGGAACAGGGCACGCCCGGTGCCGTGCTCAAGGCCCCGCGGCACGACTACACCCGGGCATTGCTTCAGGCCGCACCGGCCTGGCGGGTGCCGCAGGCCGCACCGATCGGCCTCGGCGAACCGGCGCGCGAGGTGCTGCGCTTCGAATCGGTCAGCAAGGCGTTCGAACTGCCCGGCACGGGCGATTGGCTGCGGCGCAAACCCGCGCAGACCTTCCAGGCGCTGGACGGCGTCTCGCTGCGTGTGCAGGCGGGGCAGACGCTGGCCATCGTCGGCGAGTCGGGATCGGGCAAGACCACGCTGCTGAGGCTGGCACTGGGGCTGGACAAGCCGACCTCGGGCCGCATCATGCTCGATGAACAGCACGATCTGACGCGTCTCGATGCCGCGGGATTCAGACCGCTGCGGCAGCGCCTGCAACTGGTCCAGCAGAACCCCTATGCCTCGTTCGATCCGCGCCTGACGATCTTCGACAGCATCGTGGCACCGCTGCGTGCTTTCGGACTGCTCAAGGGGCAGGCGCTGGTGCAGGAGGCGCAGCGCCTGGTCGACCAGGTCCAACTGCCGCGTGCCGTGCTCGGCCGCCTGCCTCGCGAACTCTCGGGCGGGCAGCGGCAGCGGGTCGCGATCGCGCGGGCGCTGGCGCTCAAGCCGGAATTGCTGTTCCTCGATGAACCCGTGTCTGCGCTGGATGTGTCGGTGCAGGCCCAGATTCTGGCGCTGCTGGCCGAACTGCAGCACGAACTGCGCGTGAGTTACGTACTGGTCTCGCACGACCTGGCCGTGGTGGCCGCCGTGGCCCACGACATCGTGGTCCTGCGGCAGGGAACGGTGGTGGAGCAGGGCCCTGCGGCCTCGATCTTCGGTGCGCCTGCCGAACGCTACACCCAGGATCTGCTGGCCGCCGTGCCGGGACGGCGTCTGGCACACGAGCGCAGCGAAGCCGTCGAGCCCGTGGCCTTGCGGGCCTGAAACCCGGTTGTCGTGTCCCATCGAAGCCTTTCCCCCTCCATGAATTCAAAGACTCATCCCGCTACCCAGCCGGCGGAAGAACAAGAACGGCGTTATCCCGCAGCGCAACTGCGCGAGCAGATCGTGGCCGTGCTGCAGGCCTGGGGCATGTCGGCGGCGCATGCCGAAGTGACGGCCCGCCTGATGGTGCAGACCGATCTGCTGGGCGTGGATTCGCACGGCATCTCGATGCTGCCGCATTACGACCGGCTGCGGGGCAAGGGACTGGTGGTGGCGGCCGAGCCGGTGCGGGTCCGGCGATTCGGGGCGACCTCCTTATGGGACGGGCAGGCCGGATTGGGCCATCCGGTTGCCCATGCGGCCATGCAGGATGCGATCTCGCAGGCCCGCCTGCACGGCATCGCGTTTGCCGGTGTGCGCAACTCCCATCACTTCGGTGCGGCCGGTGTCTATGCACGGCTGGCCAGCGAAGCCGGTCTGATCGGCATCGTCACCAGCTCGGCCAAGGGCGTGCTGGTGGTGCCCACGCGTGCCAGCGTTCCGGTGCTCGGCACCAATCCCATCGCCTGGGCGGTACCGGCCGGCGAGGGCCGCGACGATGTCGTGCTCGACATCGCGACCTCGACCAGCGCGGCCAACAAGGTCCGGGTGCGTGCGCTGCGCGATCAGCCGATCCCGGCGGGCTGGGTGGTGGACGAGGGCGGGCAGCCGGTGGAAGATCCGCAGGCCGCGCATGCCCGTCTGTTCGAACGCCAGGGCGGCGGCCTGACGCCGCTGGGCAGCAACGAGACGCTGGCCAGCCACAAGGGCTATGGGCTGGGTCTGTTCGCGCAGATCGTCGGGGCCAGCCTCAACGGCGGCGCGTTTGCCGCCGCCACGGCCGCCGATCCGTCTCTGGCGGATGCGCCGGCCAACATCGGCCACTCCTTCATCGTGATCGACCCGGCGGCACTGGTCGGCCTGGGTGCTTTCACGGATTCGGTTGCCGGCATGGCCGACTTCCTGCACGGGGTGGTACCGGCCGACCCCGAACTGCCCGTGCTGGTGCCCGGTGACCTCGAAGCCGCGCATTGGCGCGAGCGGCAAGCCGGCGGCGTGCCGTTGCCCGGTCTTCTGGTCGAGCAACTGCGCGCCGTGAGCACACGGGCCGGTGTTCCCTTTGTCTTGAATCCTGTGGACTGAACGGCCATGAGCGAGCACTCCCTTCATTCTTCGCTCGTCGAACTGCTGGGCCCGGCCCACGTGTTGACGGGTACCGATGCCGCCGGTTATCTGGCGGATCAGCACGGACGCCTGGTGGGCCAGGCGCGTTGTGTGGTGCGGCCCGCCAGCACCGAGCAGGTGGCCGGGGTGGTTCGGCTGGCTCGCCGGTACGGTTTCCCCATCGTGCCGCAGGGCGGCAATACCGGACTGGTCGGTGGCGCCACGCCCGATGCGACGGGTGCCGCGGTGGTGTTGTCCACCCGCCGGCTCGACCGCATCCGCCAGGTCGATGCGCAGGACAACACGGTGATCGCAGAGGCCGGCTGTACGCTGGCCGAGGTTCAGGCCGCGGCCGAGCAGGCCGACCGCCTGTTTCCGCTGAGCCTGGGCTCGGAAGGGAGTTGCACGATCGGCGGCAATCTTTCGACCAATGCCGGTGGAACCCAGGTGCTGCACTACGGCAACACCCGCGCATTGGCGCTGGGGCTGGAAGTGGTGACGGCCGACGGCGAAGTCTGGAACGGACTCGCGGGCCTGCGCAAGGACAACACGGGTTACGCACTCAAGGACCTGTTCATCGGGGCCGAGGGAACGCTGGGCATCGTCACGGCGGCGACGCTGAAGCTGTTTCCGCGTCCGTCCTCGCAGACCACGGCCTTTCTGTCCTTCGGCAGCATCGCCGCCGTGGTCGACTTCTTCGAGCGGTCGCGGGCCAGGCTCGGTCCGGCACTGACGGCTTTCGAACTGATATCGGGGCCCATCTATGCCCTGGTGGCACGCCATGTGCCCGAGATCGCCTTGCCCTTGCCCGCTGCCGAAGATCAATGGTATGCCTTGCTCGAAGTCTCGGGCTTCGACGACGAGGAGCAGGATCAGGTGCGGTTGGCGGCCCTGATCGAGCCGGCGATCGAAAGCCGAGAAGTGAGGGATGCCGTGATTGCGGACAGCCCGTCGAAAACACGGTCGCTGTGGCGGCTGCGTCACGAGGGGTTGGGTCTGGCACAGCGGCGCGACGGCGCGAACATCAAGCACGACATCGGCCTGCCGGTTTCGCGCATCGCGGAATTTCTCGCCAGCAACGCCAGGCGCCTGCAGGCCCACACGCCCGGCCTGCGGCCGATGATCTTCGGCCATCTGGGCGACGGCAACCTGCACTACAACCTGTCGCATGCCCCAGGGCAGTCGCTGGCCGAGCTGTTCGCGCAGGAGGACGCTCTGCACGGCATCACCTACGACTCGGTGCATCGCCACGGCGGCACCATCAGCGCGGAACACGGCATCGGACAGATCAAACGCGCCATCCTGCCCGACTACAAGGATGCCGTCGCAATCAAGCTCATGCAGAAGGTCAAATCAGCCCTCGATCCGCAGGGCATCTTCAACCCCGGGAAAGTTCTCTAAGCCATGTCCTCGTCCAATACGTTTGCGGATTCCCTGCTGTCTTCCGCCTTGCGGAATGTCGCTCTTTCCCCTATCGCGCAAGCGGGCCAACTGGCCGAGAAGCTGCGCAGCGAAGGTCGCGACATCATCTCGCTGACCTCCGGCGAACCCGATTTCGATACCCCCGAGCCGATCAAGCGAGCCGCCGTCGAGGCCCTGGCCGCCGGCAAGACCAAGTACACCCCGACCAGCGGCACCAAGGCCCTGCGTCAGGCCGTCGCCGACCATTATTCGGCCAAGCTCGGCCAGCGTTTCGGCATCGACGAAGTCATCGTCTCGAACGGCGGCAAGCAGGTCATCTTCAATGCCTACAAGGCGACCCTCGACGAAGGCGACGAGGTCATCCTGCCGAGTCCCTACTGGTCGACCTTCATCGGGGCCATCCAGATCAACCGGGGCAAGCCCGTGGTGGTGGCGACCACACAGGCCAACGACTTCACGCTGACCGGCGAGCAGCTCGAACAGGCCATCACGCCGCGCACCAAGTGGTTGCTGATCAACTCGCCGAGCAATCCGACCGGCGCGATCTACAGCCGCGCCCGCCTGCTGGAGCTGGCCGAGGTGCTGCGCCGTCATCCCCATGTTCTGGTGATGCTCGACGAGATCTACGAACACATCGTCTTCGCACCCGAAGGCGCGCCCAGCCTGCTGGAAGTCGCGCCCGACCTGCGTCACCGCATCCTGGTCGTCAACGGTGTCTCGAAGACGTATGCCATGACCGGCTGGCGAGTGGGCTGGGCGCTGGCGCCTGCCCGCCTGGTGAAGGCGCTCGAGGCGGTGCAGTCGCAGGTGTCCTCGGCACCGTCTTCGGTGGGGCAGGCGGCTGCGCTGGCGGCGCTGTCGGGTGTGGCGGGCGATTTCCTCGCGGCCTCGCGCGAAGCCTACCGTGAACGCGCGGCCTTCGTGGCCGATCAGTTCAACCGCATCGAGGGGCTGAGCGTCTATCCGCCCAAGGGCTCGTTCTTTGCCTGGCTCGACTGCTCCGCACTGCTGGGGCGCTACCGGCCGGACGGCAAGGTGTTGACGACCGACCAGGACGTGGCCGAGTGGTTCCTCGAGAACGGGGTGGCCCTGGTGGCAGGGCACGCCCATGGGCAGTCTCCGTTCATTCGCCTGTCGTTTGCCGCCAGCTTGAACGACCTGCAGCGTGCGCATGCACGCCTGGCCGACGCGGTCGCGCTGCTCGAACTCGCGCCTCGGGCGCACGAGGAAACGACGATCGCCGTCACGGCCCTCTGATCGATCTGGAAAAACCATGGGCGACACACTCATCCGCACCACCCCCGATGATCCTCGTGCCCAGCGCCTGCTGCAGTCGCTGGACGCCGAATATGCGCAGAGGTATGGGGAATTCCGCAGCACGACGGCCAGCAACGGACCGTCGGAAGTCAACCGGTACCCGCCTCAGGCCTTTGTCCCGCCCCTGGGCGACTTCCTGCTGCTGATCCGCGACGGCCAGGTGATCGCCGGCGGCGCTTACATGAGCCACGACGACGAGACCGTGGAGATCAAGCGGGTGTGGACGGATTCGGCCTGGCGCCGTCAGGGTCTGTCGCGCATCGTCATGGCGGCGCTCGAGGAGAGTGCCGTTCGGCAAGGCTATACGCGGGCCTATCTCAGCACCGGTTTCCGGCAGCCCGAGGCCTTTGCGCTGTATGTGTCGCTGGGCTACCGGCCGCTCTTCGACACCACCGTCGATCTGGCGCTGTTCCGCTCGCTGCCTTTCGAGAAACACATCGGCAGGCGGGCAGGGCCGCTCGCCGAAACGCCTTGGCGCGAAGTGTCGTCGACGCTGGAAGCCGCTACCCAACTGGTGGCGCGCATCAAGGACGAGCAGGAGAAAAAAATCCTGGCCCGTGTGGCCCGTCATCGGCAGGCTTGAGCCCTGTTCGGCGGCGCCAGGGGCCACCGGTCGGTGTTCCGGTTGCCCGACCCTGACTGCCCCCGATGCAATTCCCGTCACAGGACTGCGCGCAGCGGGTTGTATCGCTTCGGCGATCGTTGCTTTCCTTGCCTCCGGCTCACGGCGTCCGTACAACATAAGGAGAGCATCGATAACGCAAATGGGTGTTTTTTAGATTTATAATGAGAACGATTATGATAGCCGATCTTGCCTCCATGCGAAGGTCGGTTCATCGTACTTTCCGCTTCTCCATCTGCGCCCGGTCGACAGGGCGCCCTCTACAAACCTCCCATGCATTCAACGTCTGTCCGCGACGCCGGTCTCGCGTCGTCCTTCAAGCTTTCGCCGCTCATGTCTCTGATCCAGCACTGTCTGGGCATCAGCTTTGCCGTCGCTGCCGCAGGTGTCGCGGCACAGACCGCGCCTACGACGACCCCTTCTACAACCCCCGCGACGACCACCCTCGGCCAAGTCGAGGTCATCGGTCAGGCCGAAGCCATCGGAGGCCTGCAGAAGACCTATTCCGGCGGACAGCTCGCCCGAGGCGGCGATCTGGGCATCCTGGGCCGCACCGACCTGATGGACGTTCCCTTCAGCACGACGAACTACACCTCCGAACTGATCGAGAACCAGCAGGGGCTGACCATTGCTGACGTGGTCATGAACGACGCGTCGGTGCGGACGTTGCAGGCACGCGGCGGCTATGGCGACGACTTCCAGATTCGCGGCTTCTCGGTGGGGGCCCGCGATGTCAGCATGAACGGTCTGTATGGCCTGGTGCCGGCGACCCGCGTGCCGCTGGAGATGATCGAACGCGTCGAAGTGCTCAAGGGCCCGGGTTCGCTGACCAACGGCGTCGGACCGAGCGGCAGCATCGGCGGCACCATCAACGTGGTGACCAAGCGGGCCAACGACATTCCGTTGACCCGTCTGACCTCGACCTACATGGGCAAAGCCCAGTTCGGCACCCACCTCGATGTCGGCCGCCGTTTTGGCGCGGACAACCAGTGGGGCGTTCGCGTCAATGGCGTATGGCGCAACGGCGAGGGCAACATCGACGACGGACGCCAGCGCGTCGCTCTGGGTTCGCTCGGTGTCGATTACGCGGGCGAGCGTCTGCGCTGGTCGGCAGATGTGATGCGCACCACCGGCAAGACCACCGAGTTCCGCCCACAGAGCGCGTTCCGTGCCGGCACCACGCAGATTCCTGCCGTGCCCGATGCCCGAACCAACTTCTACCCCGGAACCGAGCTGACGGAACAAGCCAAGACGGCCATTTCGCGCATCGAGTTCGACCTCGGCAAGAACACCACGCTCTACGGCAGCATCGGTTACACGGATGCCTCGACCGACCAGACTTTCCCGACCGCGGTGTCGCGGCCGACGGACCTGCGCATCGATTCGCAGGGCAACTTCTCGGTCAACAACGGCTATTACGACGAGTACAACAAGGCCACGTCCGGCGATGTCGGTCTGCGTACGCGCTTCCGCACCGGTGCGATCGGCCACACGGTGGTGGTATCGGCCAATGCCCTGCAGCGCGAGACCGGCTACTTCTACCAACTGACGAACACCCCCGTCGCGTCCAACATCTACAACCCTTCGCCCCTGCCCGCGATCACGTTTGCACGGGGCAAACCCAGCAAGACTGCAGAACTGGCCCAGCACAGCTTCGCCGTGGCCGACACCTTGAGCCTGTTCAACGGCCGCTTCCTGGCTACCTTGGGCCTGCGCGACCAGACCATCGATCAGAAGAGCGTCAATGGCTCCACGCCTTACAAGGCCAGCTCGGTCACCCCGCTGGTCGGTCTGGTCTTCAAGCCCCTGAAAGACACGTCGGTGTACTACAACTACACCGCAGGTCTGACGGCCGGCGGGGTCGCCGGCCCCGCTTACGAAAACCGGGGCGAGGTCTTCGCGCCGCAGAAATCCAGACAGCATGAAATCGGCGTCAAGCGCGACTGGGGTTCGCTGATCACGCAGATCGCGGTCTACCAGATCGAGAATCCCAGCAGCATCGTCGAGAACAACGTCTACAGCTTTGGCGGCGAGCAGCGCAACCGAGGCATCGAATTGACGGCTTACGGCGAAATCCAGCGCGGTCTGCGCGCCATGGCCAGCGTCGCCCTGATGGATGCCAAGCTGGTGCGGACAGCCAGCGGCACCAACCAGGGCAACGATGCCAACGGTGTGCCGACGCGCACCTTCAACGTCGGACTGGACTGGGATACGCCGTGGGTGCAGGGTCTGAGCGTGAACGGACGGGTCATCCACACCTCGTCGATGTGGTACGACGCCTCGAACACGCTGCGCATGCCGGCCTGGACCCGTGTCGACCTGGGCGCCCGTTATGCGACCCAGGTCGCCGGCAAGCCGGTGGTGCTGCGTGCCAACCTGGAAAACGTCGCCGACAAGGGCTATTGGGTGACCGCGAAGGGCTATGCAACCGTCGGTGCACCCCGCACGCTGATGCTGTCGGCCCAGGTGGATTTCTGATCGTGTAAAACCGCGATCGCGCCATCTGGAAAGGGCTTGCCGTGAAAACGGCAGGCCTTTTTTTTATGCGTCGCTCAACGTTCAGCGGCATCCCCCGACCGCACGAACAGGCTCTTTCCGCGCGTTCGCAGCAACGTCAGAAGGCGGCGGGCCGCGGGCGACAGATAACCCGATTTGCGATAGGTGACGCCGAGCTTGCGGTGCAGCTCGGTTTCCTTGAGGGGCACCTCCCGCAGTGCTTCGGTGCCTCGCCCTTCCGCCAGGGTATGGCGCGACAGAAAGCTCAGCAGATCGTTGTGGGCGATCAGGCGGGGCAGCAGGGGGACCGAGTTGGCGTTGATCTGCACGGCAGGCGTCGGCAGGCCTCGGGACCTGAAGGCCGCATCCAGCCATTGGCGGCTGGGAATGGTTTCGAGCGGCAACACCCAGTTCCACTGGAGCAGCGATTCCATGGTGATGTCGGGCAACTGGAACACCGGATGGTTGCGGCTGGTCGCCACGACCACGACGTCCTCGACGATGGCATGGGTGACGAGCTCGTCGTCGTTCTCGGGCATCAGGCCGATCAGCAGATCCAATGTGCCCTCCCTCAGGCGCTCGCGCAGCATCATGCTCGGGCCGGTGGTGATGTCGATGGTGGTGTCTCGGGCTTCGGCCAGCAGCAGGTTGCAGATTTCCGGCAGCACGTAGTCGGCGGCGATCGGGCCGCTTCCGATGCGCACATGGCCTGCATTGCCCCGCGCAAAGTCGTTGACCTCACGCAAGGCCTCTTCGGTGGCACCGCGCAGCAGCCGTGCGCGAGCCAGCAGGACTTCGCCCACCGCCGTGAGCTGGATGCCACGGCCATGGCGCTCGAAGAGCTTGCTGTCGAACGCGTCCTCGAGCCGCTGCACCGCCTTGGTGAGGGCCGGCTGCGTACGGCCCAGCTTGTCCGCTGCGAGGCCGACATGGCCCAGCTCGGCCACGGCCTCGAAGTACTTGAGGTCTCTCAGGTTGATGTCCATTCATGAATCCAAGGAATCGATGTATGAATATTATTAAATGGACGGAATGATTTGTCATTCGCAGAATGGCTCTCCATAAAAGGAGACAAGCATGCGAAACAAGACGGAGCCGGCCCGTGCCGGTGCATCCATGAGCCGTGTTCACGGCTTCGACGGCGCCGGTCTGCATGGCCTGGCTGCGGCGGCCGATCGGACCCGCCAAGACTGAAACCTGCGGTGGCGAAACAGGGCCGGCGTTTCCAGCGAGACCCTGCCCGCGCCCATCGCCGGCACGCCGCTGCGACGGACCGGCTCATGGCCTGCGCGCCCAGTCGTCATGCAACGGAAAACGGCGACCCCTCCTGCGATCTCGCGGATTCCGCGCGGTTCGACCCCTGAATCTCTTTCCTGCATTCCTATGACCCCCACCATCTTCGTGACAGCGCCCCGACTCGCCCCAAGCGGCGTGGAACTCCTGGACCAGGCCCAGGCTCGTGTGATCTACCTGCAGAACGGCAACGACGTGCAGGAGGTCGAGCGGATCATGGCCAGCGAGCCGATCGATGCCGTGATTTCGCGCACCGTCGATCTCTCGGCCACGGCGATCGCGTCGTGCCCGACGCTCAAGGTGATTTCCAAGCATGGCGTCGGCGTCAGCAACATCGATGTCGATGCGGCCACGCACAGAGGCATTCCCGTCTATGTGACGCCCGGCGCCAATGCGCAATCCGTCGCCGAAATGACGCTGGGCCTGATGTTTGCCGCCGCACGCCGGATCGCCTGGATGGACGCCGAACTGCATGCGGGCCGCTGGTCGCGGGTACAGGACGGCATCGAGCTGCACGGCAAGACGCTGGGCCTCGTCGGCTTCGGCCAGATCGGCCAGCGCGTGGCGGCGGTCTGTCTGGCTCTGGGCATGGAGGTCGTGGCCTTCGATCCAGGCCTGAAAACCAGTCCCAACCCCGCGGTGCGCCTGGTGGCTTCGGTGGACGAGATCCTCCCCCTGGCGGATGTCCTCAGCCTCCACGTGCCCTTGAACAAACACACCCGAGGCATGCTGGGCGCCGAACAGCTCGCACGCCTGCCGCGTGGCGCCATCGTCGTCAACACGGCCCGCGGCGAAGTGATCGACGAGGAGGCCTTGATCGCGGCCCTTCGGTCCGGGCAACTGTATGCCGCCGGCCTCGACACGATGTCTGTCGAGCCGCTGCCCGCCGGCCATGCGCTGGCGGCGCTGCCCAACGTCGTGCTGGCTCCGCACGTGGGCGGCTCGACCCCCGCGGCGCTGGCCGGCATGGCCCGTGGCGCGGCCCGCAACGTTCTGGGCTGGCTGCAGGGCCAGCCTGCCGACCCGGCCGCTTGCGTCAATCCGCAAGTGCTGGCCTGAGCTTTTTTTATCCCCGTCGCCCGATCGATCCGTCGATCGATCGACGGACCGACTGACCTGACTGGAGTTTGCCCATGACTACCCCCGCTCCGACCATCGCGTCGCATCAATGGCCTGCCGGCTATCGCATCAACCCGCGTGTCGAAGGACCCGCACCCGAGATCGTCGCCGCTTTTCGCGAGATTCCGGTGGCCGCGATCGGCGACTCGATGAGCCGCCACATCGGCACCATCGGACTGCGCCAATACCATGCCCGGCTGGACACCGTGCTGTGCGGCCCCGCCGTGACCGTGCGGGTGCGGCCGGGCGACAATCTGATGATCCACAAGGCCCTGATGATGGTCCAGCCCGGTGACGTGCTGGTCATCGACGGCGGCGGGGACGTGACGCAGGCGCTGGTCGGCGGCCTGATCCGCACCACCTGCGTGGCCCGGAAACTGGGTGGCCTGGTGATCGACGGCGCCGTGCGCGACCTGTGCGAATGGGCGGAGGAGGGCATGCCGATCTTTGCCAAGGGGCACACGCACCGCGGTCCGACCAAGGACGGCCCGGGCGAAGTGAACGTGCCGATCTCGTGTGCGGGCATGGCCGTGCTGCCGGGCGATCTGATCGTGGGCGATGCCGACGGTGTCATCGCGGTTCCAGCCGCCGATGCCGCCCATATCCTGGAACGTGGCCGCGCCCATCTCGTCAAGGAAGCGAAGATACGCGCCGACAACGAAACCGGCCGCTCCGATCCGGAACGATTCGATGCGACGCTGCGGGCCAAGGGTCTGCCGGTCTGAACGACAAGCCTGATCCGCCGGTTTCGGGGCGGGTCGATCATCACCAACTATATTTTTCTCCCCGATCCGTGACGGACCGGGGGGTGGAGGAACACGTTCATGCTTGTCGCCCTTAGCTTCGCCATGTTCGCCTGCTTTATCTACCTGCTCATCAGCGGCAGGATGTCCGCCGTGGCCACGCTCATTCTGGTGCCCACGGTCTTTGCCTTGATCGGGGGCTTTGGCCCCGAGATGGGTGCCATGGTGATCAAAGGCGTTCGCACGATCGCTCCGACGGGCGTGCTGCTCATCTTTGCCATGGCCTATTTCATGCTGATGACGGACACCGGCCTGTTCGACCCCATCATCCGGCGCATCGTCGGTGCGGTCGGGGGCGATCCGGTGAAGATCTTCATCGGCACGGTCGCACTCGGTTTTGTGGTCGCCCTCGATGGCGACGGTGCCACGGTCTACATGATCGTGCTGTCGGCTTTCCTGCCCATCTACAAACGCCTGGGTCTTTCGCTGCCGCTGGTCGCCTGCCTGCTGCTGCAGTGCACGGGGATCGGCAATCTGCTGCCCTGGGGCGGTCCGACGGCGCGTGCCGCGGCATCGATGAAAGTCGAGATGTCCGCGGTCTTCACGCCGCTGATCGTCCCGTTGCTGGCGTGCGTGCTGTGGGCCTTCTTCATGGCCTGGCTGTTCGGCATGCGCGAACGCCGGCGCGTCGGCATCGTTCGTTTCGATGCGTCGGAAACGCTGGAACAGCGTCCTTCGGCCGGCTGGAAGCTCTACTTCAACTGGGCGCTGACGATCGGGCTGATGGTCGGACTGGTGATGGAGATCCTGCCCCTGGCCTATATGTTCATGCTGGCCACCGCGATTGCGTTCGTGGTCAACTTTCCCAAACACCAGGACCAGCAGAAACGCATGGCCGAGCATGCACCGGCCATTCTGTCGGTCGCCATGATGCTGTTTGCCGCCAGTGTGTTCATCGGCATCCTGAACGAGACGGGCATGGCTTCGGCGCTGGCCAAGACCATCGTGGCCGTGGTGCCGGATGCACTCGGTCCCTATATGGCGATCGTGACCGCGCTCATCAGCATCCCCATGACCTGGGTGGTGTCGAACGACGTGTTCTATTTCGGCATGCTGCCGATCCTGGCCGAAGCGGCGGCGCATTACGGCATCACGGGTGTCGAGATGGCGCGTGCCTCGCTGATCGGGCAGCCGGTGCACATCCTGAGCCCGCTGGTCGCATCCACCTACCTGCTCGTCAGCATGCTGGGGTTGAACTACGGCGATGTGCAGAAGCAGGCGATCAAGTGGGCGGTCGGCTCCAGCTTCGTGATGCTGATCGTGTCGCTGCTGATCGGTGTCATTCCGCTCCATCACTGAAGCGGCCGGGCAGGCCGATGGCCTGCGGCTGCCCACAGCAGGCTGCGGGCCGGCATTTTCAGACGCTTTGCCGATGGCGTTCGATGCAGGTGGCCAGGGTCTTGTCGCCCGGCTGCTTCCACCAGTTGGCTTTCGAGAAGATCTCGACTTCGCTGTAGCCCGCAAAACCGGCGTCCTCGACCCATGAGCGGATGAGCGGGATGTCGATGACGCCGTCGCCCATCATGCCGCGGTCGTTGAGCAGGTCGGTGGTCGGGGTGAGCCAGTCGCAGACGTGGAAGGCCAGCAGGCGCGGGGCGCCCGCCCGCCGGATCTGCGCCTCGAGCTTGGGGTCCCACCAGGTGTGATACACGTCGACGGCGACACCCAGGGCACCGCTGCGATCCGGGTCGAGCGTGTCGCACAGGTCCAGCGCGTGCTCCAGCGTGTTGACGCAGGCCCGGTCGGCGGCGTACATGGGATGCAGCGGCTCGATGGCCAGAGGCATGCCGCATTCGCGCGCGTGGTCGAGCAACTGGCCGATGCCGTCCTCGACCTGCCGACGCGCCAGCTGCAGATCCTTGTTGAGCGCCTGGCCCTGCAGGGCGCCGGGCAGAGCGCCGACCACCAGCACCAGGCAAGCGGCATTCAGCGTGCAGGCCTCGTCGACGGCGCGGCGGTTGTCGTCGTGGGCCGCTTGCAGGCCTTCTTCGCCGGTGGCCGTGAACATGCCGCCGCGGCAGTAACCCGAAAGGGCCATGCCCGCTGCACGGATCGCGGAAGCGGTCGCCGTCAGGGTGGCCGATGCGACCTGATCGCGCCAGGGCGAGATGGCGCGGATTCCGCGGCGGTCGCATTGGGCAATGATGTCGAGCAGCGAGCGTTCTTCGCCTTGCTGCTGGCGGATGGTGGCGGTGTTGATGGAGAGCCACTCGTGGCCGGTCGAGAAATCGCGCATGTCCGTCCTCCTCAGTCGCCGATGCCGTGCACGGCCATCAGCGTTTTCATGCGGGCGGTGGCCAGCTCGGGCTGCTCCAGCACGTGGGCTGCATCGGCCAGCCGGAACAGCTCGGCCAGGTGCTGGGCCGAACGCGTGCTGTGCTGGCCGCCGATCAGGGTGAAGTGTTTCTGGTGTCCGTTGAGCCAGGCCATGAAGACCACGCCGGTCTTGTAGAAACGCGTCGGGGCCTGAAAGATGTGGCGCGACAGCGGCACCGTGGGGCCGAGGATGTCGTGAAAGGCCGCGAGGTCGCCCTCGGCGAGCTTGCCCAGTGCCGCGCTGGCGGCGGGGGCGATGGCATCGAAGATGCCGAGCAGGGCATCGCTCTGCCCATGCGTGATCTCGCTGCCCCAGCCGTCGCCGGCGATGAGCTCGGCGTAGTTGAAGTCGTCGCCGGTGTACATGCGCACGCCTGCGGGCAGGCGGCGGCGCATGGCGATCTCCTTGTCCTTGTCGAGCAGCGAAATCTTGATGCCGTCGACCTTGCCGGGGTTGTCCGCGATGACGGCAAGCGCGGTCTCCATGGCCGATTCGAAATCGCTGGCGCCCCAGTAGCCCTGCAAAGCCGGATCGAAGGCCTCGCCCAGCCAGTGCAGGATGACGGGCTGGCGGGCCTGGGACAGGATGCGGCCGTAGACACGCTGGTAGTCGGCAGGGCCACGGGCCACGCGAGCCAAAGCGCGGCTGGCCATGACGATCAGTTTTCCGCCCAGTTTCTCGATGGCTTCCATCTGATGTTCGTAGGCGGCGATGACATCGTCCACGGTGCGGGCGAGCGCCGGGTCGAGATGATCGGTGCCGCAGCCGGAGGCGATGCGTGCACCGGGAAAGTCCCGCGCCGCATCGAGCGAACGTTCGATGAGCTGCAGCGAACTGGGCCAGTCCAATCCCATGCCGCGCTGAGCCGTGTCCATGGCTTCGGCCACGCCCAGGCCCAACGACCAGAGGTGGCGGCGATAGGCCAGGGTGGCGTCCCAGTCGATGGGGCAGTCGAGCCAGGGATTGGCCACGGCCAGCGGATCGTTCACCACATGCGCGGCCGAATAGGCCACCCGGTCGAAAACGATGCCCGGTGCCGCCTTGGGCGGCAGGCGGCCGGTGAGGGTGTAGGGCGCAACGGCGCCGGAAGCCGTGGGGAGTTGGAGGGTGAGGGCCATGTCGGGTGCGGTGCAAGGAGAGGAGGGGATGGCAGCGGGCAGGGCCGCCGCCTGCGGCACGAAGCTGCACGGCGTGGGTCCATGGCCGGGCGGCCCGAACGCACGGGTGCGGAAGGCCCTACACGTTCAGCACGGGCACGTCGATCCAGCGGCGCTCTTTCCAGCTCGCCAGCGCGGCTTCGACCAGTTGCACGCCCTTGGCGCCTTCGGGCAGCGTCCAGGTGTAGGGCGCGTCCTCGACCACGTGGCGGATGAAGTGTTCCCACTGGATCTTGAAGCCGTTGTCGTAGACCTGGCTGTCGGGGATGAGCTGCCATTGGTCCATGAAATCCATGCTCTGCTTGACGTCGGGATTCCAGACCGGGCGGGGCGTGGCCACGCGGGACTGGGCCCGGCACTCGCTGAGTCCGGCCACCGCCGAACCGTCGGTGCCGTCGACATGGAAGGTGACCAGGTCGTCGCGGCGCACGCGGGTGGCCCACGACATGTTGAGCTGGGCGATCACGGGCTCGCCCTGGTGGCCGGTGAGTTCGCAGGTCGCATAGGCCGCATCGTCGGCGGTGGCGGGGTAGGGCTGGCCTTTCTCGTCCCACCGGCGCGGGATGTGGGTCGCGCCCAGGCACGACACGGACTTGACTTCACCGAAGAGGTTGTCGAGCACATAACGCCAGTGGCACATCATGTCGAGGATCATGCCGCCGCCGTCTTCCTGCCGGTAGTTCCAGCTCGGACGCTGGATGGGCTGCAGGTCGCCTTCGAACACCCAGTAGCCGAACTCCAGCCGCACGCTGAGCATGCGGCCGAAAAAGCCCGCGCGGCGCAGCATGTCGAGCTTGCGCAGGCCGGGCAGGAACAGCTTGTCCTGCACCGCGCCGTGCTTGAGGCCGGACTCCTGCGCCATGCGGGCGATCTCGACGGCTTCGTTGAGGTTGGTGGCGATCGGTTTTTCGCAATACACGTGTTTGCCTGCGCGGATGGCCTTGGCCAGCAGCGTGGGACGCATCTGCGTGGTGCCTGCATCGAAGAACACCGTGTCCTCCGGATTGGCCAGCGCAGCGTCCAGGTCGGTGCCCCAGCGGGCAATGCCATGGGCCTTGGCCAGGGCCTCCATCTTCTCGGCATTGCGGCCGATCAGGATCGGGTCGGGCATCACGGTGTCGCCGTTCGAGAGCGTGACGCCGCCCTGGGCCCGGATCGCGACGATCGAGCGGATCAGATGCTGGTTCATGCCCATGCGGCCCGTGACGCCGTGCATGATGAGTCCGAGTCGTTGTGTTGCCATGTCTCCACCTTCCAGAGTTGAGGCGATGCCGGTGCATCTGCCTGTGGCCAGAACGGCCTTAATTAACTGATTGGTGAATAGTAGGTAAAAAAAAGGGGGCCGTCAACAGCCCCCTCCGTCGGGTTTTCCTCAGTCCTTGACGCAGTAGCCAAGGATCACGTCGACGATGTGCGAACTGCGCTGGGTCTGCATGCGCGGCGACATCAGGTCGCGTCCGAAGACATTCGAGAGCGTGTAGGCGTTGGATTGGTAGAAGTACGACAGCGAGGCGATGCTGATGTAGAGCTGCATGGGATCGATGCCGCCGCGCAGCACGCCCTGGACGCGCCCCCGCTCGAGCACATCGCCCAGGGTTTCGATGACGGCGACATTGACCTGCCGCACGCTGTCCGAGACGCTCAGATGTCGACCCCTGTGCAGGTTCTCGCTGTTGAGCAGGGTGATGAATTCTGGGTGCTCGATGTAATAGCGCCAGGTGAAATCGGTGAGCTTGCGCAGGGCGTCGATGGGCTCGAGCTCCTTGAGCCGCAGCCCTTGTTCGGCTTGCCGGATCTCGGTATAGACATGCTCGAGCACTGCGGTGAACAGGCTGTCCTTGTCCTTGAAGTAATAGTAGATCAGGCGTTTGTTGAGGCCGGCACGCTCGGCGATGCGGTCCACGCGGGCACCGGCCAGGCCGTGTTCGGAGAACTCGGTGGTGGCGGCGGTGAGAATGGCCTTCTGCGAACGCTCGGCGTCGCGCTGTTTGGCTTCCGGTAACGAGGAGGGAGCGGTGGCGGGCATGCGGTCCTTGGGTTGCTGCGCAGGCTGCGCCTGGAAAACCGCGCCTGACGACGGTCATGTTAGCGCGGACAGCGGTGCGCCGGCCCCGCCGGTCCAGGTTTTCGCCTGCAGGGGCTTATTTTAATTCACCAGATTGGTAATTGAGGAGCAGAAAAACCGGCCTCGCCCATGGTTCAGGTCCGCAGCACACGGTCGGCTGCCGCCACGGCAGCCGTGCGGGTCTCCACCCCGAGCTTTTCGAAGATGTGCTCGAGGTGCTTGTTGACGGTGCGGGGGCTCATGCCCAGGATGTCGCCGATGTCGCGATTGGTCTTGCCCTTGGCCAGCCACGACAGGACTTCGGTTTCGCGCGGGGTGAGTGCGATCTTGTGCAGGCGTTCGCCCAGGTTGGCCATGTCGAGCAGCACGGTCGATTCGGCATAACCGCTCATGCCGACATGGCGTGCCAGCAACTGGCGGCCATCGAGCAGTCCGGTGGTGTTTTGTCCGCACGTCACGGCCTGTGCCAGCCAGGCGAGGCAGGCCGGGGCCGCCACCGACTCGAAGGCTTCGGCCAGCCAGCGCGTGGCCTGCGGCGAGCGCCAGGCGATGCGGCCCACGTTGTCGAGCACGACGGCCCCCATGCCGGCGATATCCACGGCCACCCGCGCCAGCCTTGCCGCGCGGGCGTTGCGCACATGGGTGGCCAGGCGTGCCATGACCTCGGGAATGCGCAGCGGCTTGACGACGTAGTCGACGCCGCCGCACGAAAAGCCCTCGACGATCTGCTCGGTTTCAGCCAGCCCGGTCATGAAGAGCACCGGCACGTGCGACCACGCGGGCGTGGCCTTGATGCGCCGGCAGAGCTCGAAGCCGCTGGCCCCCGGCATGACCGCATCGAGCAGGATGCCGTCGGGCACGGTGACGTCGAGTCGCTGCACGGCCTCTTCGGCGTCGCGGGCGACCAGTACCGCATAGCCCTCGCCGACCAGGGCGTCGCAAAGCATGTGCAGTGTGTCGATGGCATCGTCGACGACCAGGATGACGTGCTGCGTACCGGGTTGCGAGGGCGGGCGAGGCGCAGGTACCGCATTGGATGCCGCGACGGCAGCGGCTTCAATCGATGGATTCATGGTCGGGGTTCCTGAGTAGCGCGGCGAGCGCCTGGAAATCGAAGCGGTCGCAGCAGGCGCGCAGGATGGACAGTGCCTGACCGTGCTGCGGCAATGCATGGCTGGCGTCGCGCAGATGCTGCTTGAGTTGCGCGGCGTTGCCCTGGCGCGCAAAACGCAGCAGATCCTCGCGCAGGGCAGACGGCAGGTGGGTGACCAGCAGTGCCTGGGATGCCGTGTCCATGGCACGCAAGGGCGGGGCCGGCGTGTAGGTGCTTGCAGCATGGGGGCCGACGGCATCCGCCGGATCGGCTTCCGTGGCATAGGTCCATGTCAGGCCGAGCGCACGCTGCAGGCTGCCGTGCAGCTCGGATTCGATCACCGGCTTGCCCACGAAACCCTGGCAATCCAGTGCATTGACTTTTTCAGGCAGGTTGTCGAAGAGATTGGCCGACACAAAAACGATGGGCAGCTCGCGTGCCCCGTGACGGCCGCGCAAGCGTGCTGCCGTTTCCCAGCCGTCCATCTCGTCGAGCGACAGATCCAGCAGGATCAGGTCGGGACGCTGTGCCGCCACCACTTCCAGGCATTCGCTGCCGCTGGCGGCTTCGCGCACTTCGAAGCCCAGAGGCGTGAGCAGGCCGGCCAGCAACTGCCGGTGCAGAGGCTGATCGTCGACCACCAACAGGGAGCGGCGCGGCGGGCGGTAACCGACGACGGGCCGCAACGCCGCCGCCTGCGCCACGGGCAGGTGCAATCCGGTCTCGGCCAGGCCCGGAATGTACAGTCGCACGATGAACGTGCTGCCTTGGCCCAGCGCACTGTGCACGCTCAGCTGGCCGCCCATGAGCTCGGTGAGCAGGTGGGTGATGGTCAGGCCCAGGCCTGTGCCGGCCTCGCTGCTGCGCCGTCCCGCGCTGCCGCGTTCGAAAGGCAGGAAGATGCGTTCGATGTCCTGCGGTGCGATGCCGATGCCGGTGTCGCTGACCTCGATACGCGCCACGTGCTGGCGGAAGTCGAGCTTGAGCCGCACCTCGCCGCGGTCCGTGAAGCGCACCGCATTGCCCAGCAGGTTGAGCAGGATCTGGCGCAGCCGTTTGCCGTCGGCACGTATCCAGGCCGGTGCCTGTCCCTCGATGAGCAGCGAAAAATCCAGGCCTTTGGCCTGCGCCTGCGGACGCACCATGCGGGTGATCTCCTCGAGCAGGGCGGTCAGCGGCAGCGGCGCAGGGTCGAGCCTCAGGCGGCCGGCCTCGATGCGTGCGAGTTCGAGCGAGCCGTCGATCAGGGCGTGCATGTGCTGGCCGCTGTGCTGCATGATGGCCAGGCTCTCGCGCAACGGGCCCTCGACGCGCCCGTCCTTGAGCAGTATCTGTGCAAAGCCCAGGATGGTGTTGAGCGGAGTACGGAGTTCGTGGGTCATGCCGGCCACATAACGGGTCTTGGCATGGCTGGCCGATTCGGCCTGTTCCTTGGCGGCCTGCAGTGCAGCGTCGGTGCGGCGGTGGGCGTCGATCTCCTGCCGCAGCAAGGCCGTCTGGCGTTCGGATTCCTCGTGCGCCAGCCGCCGACTGTCGGTGGCCAGCACCACCCACCAGGCGCAGACCGCCGCCAGCAGCGACAGCAGCGTGAAGACCTTGAGGAAAGGAATGAGCAGCGCCCCCACGTCGGCGCTCAGGCTTTCCTGCAGGTAGATCACCGCCAGGAAAAAAGCCATCGAGCCGCACAGCGTGAGCAGCACCAGCGTGTACTGGGCCAGCCTGAAGTTGAAGCGCACCGCCCAGCGACCGGGCAGCAGGGCGGTGACCACGGCACGGATCTGTTCGGAGGCACGCGACTGCGTCTTGCAGCGGTCGTGGCAGCGCGATTCCAGCGAGCAGCACAGCGAGCAGATCGGCGCCCCGTAGGCGGGGCACGATGCCATGTCGGGCAGCTCGAACTGATTGGTGCAGACGCTGCAGCGCAGCGTGTCGTCCTGCGAAGCCGGCGTGTCGACCGGACGTGCCAGGTAGTAGCGGCCGCGCGTGATCCAGGCCAGCAGCGGCGCCAGCAGAAACGACAGCACCAGGGCCAGGAAGGGCGAGAACGCGGCGGCATAGCTGCCCAGCAGCCCGGCATGTGCGGCGCAGGCGACGGTCGCTGCCGGCAGCATGGCACCCAGGCCCACGGGGTTGAAGTCGTAGAGATAGGCGCGCCGGAACTCGATGTGGCGCGGGCTCAGGCCCAGCGGCTTGTTGACGACCAGGTCGGCCACCAGCGCGCCGATCCAGGCGATGGCGACATTGCTGTAGACCGCCAGCACCACCTCGAGTGCACCGAACACCCCCAGCAGCATCAGCAGGGTGGCGATGCCCACGTTGAACACCAGCCACACCACGCGCCCGGGATGGCTGCGTGCCACGCGTGCAAAGAAGTTGGACCAGGCCAGCGAACCGGCGTAGGCATTGGTGACGTTGATCTTGATTTGAGAGATCACCACAAAGAGCACGGTCAGCGCGGCCGCCAGTCCGGGAATGCCCAGCGTGCGGGTGACCTCGGCGAAGCCGGCCAGAAACATCTGCGTGGGCTCGGTGGCGCGGTGCGTGCCGATCTGGAACTGCAGTGCGGCAAACGCCAGGAAGGCGCCCCCTGCCATCTTCAGCACGCCCATGACGATCCAGCCCGGACCCGCGACCAGCACGGCGGCCCACCAGCGCCAGTGGTTGCGTGCCGTGCGTTCAGGCAGAAAGCGCAGGAAATCCACCTGTTCGCCGATCTGGACCACCAGCGAAAAGATCACGGCCGTCGCGGCGCCGAACATGAGCGGATCGAAGCCGCTGCTGCCCGAGCGCAGGCCCGACAGCGTGGTGAAGTCGCGGTACAACTGAGGCTGGGTGACCGCGATCCAGACAAAAGGCAGCGCCAGCAGGAACAGCCACAGCGGCTGCGTCCAGGCCTGCAGGCGCGAGATCAGCGTGATGCCGCGCATGGCCAGCGGCAGGATGACGAGCGAACACAGCACATAGCAGACCCACAGCGGCCAGTCGACCACGAGCTGCAGGGCCAGCGCCATGATGGCCGCCTCGAGCGCAAAAAAGATGAAGGTGAAGACGGCGTAGATGAGCGACGTGATGGTCGATCCCATGTAGCCGAAGCCGGCGCCGCGCGTGAGCAGGTCCATGTCCAGCCCGTAGCGCGCGGCGTAGATCGCGATCGGCAGACTGGCCAGGAAGATGACG
The DNA here is from genome assembly GCF_003752175.1 of Comamonas sp. BIGb0124. Classification (GTDB taxonomy): domain Bacteria; phylum Pseudomonadota; class Gammaproteobacteria; order Burkholderiales; family Burkholderiaceae_C; genus Comamonas_F. The sequence goes on from NZ_RJVF01000009.1 coordinate 633,277, forward strand.
AGTCCCGCCACCAGAAATGCCCACATCGCGTTGGTGAAGCCATAGTTCAGCGCGATGGCGCCGCCGATGGCCTCGAGGGCCAGGAAAGACAGCGAGCCGAACGCCGTATTGGCCACACGGAACTCGCTCCACTTGCGAAACGAGCGTGCGGTGTAGCGCAGCGCGTAGTCCTCCAGCGTCTCGTCGGCGACCCAGGCGTTGTAGTCGCGGCGAAACCGGAAGATCTTTTGCGGCGGTGCCTGGGGAGGAGGGAGGTCGGCGTCGTGCATCGCCTGTCATTGGAGCAAAAAGCAGGCCTGCCGGGGACGGCATGTATCGGAAGCGGCCTACGTTATTTGACGTATGGGACGACTTGCGGGTTCTCCCTAATCTTGCACCTCATCCAGCGCCGCCTTGCTGGCACCCGCCGCCAACATCCCTTCCTTTCCAGGAGTTTCTATGTCGCAGACCCATGACGCCCCGTTCCAGCTTCCGCACGACGCGAACCGCCGCCGACTGCTCCAGGCCATGGGCGCCGCCTCGCTGGCCGGACTGCCGGCCTGGTCGCAGGCCCAGCCGACGTCGGCCGTCAACACCACCAAGCTGGCGGTCACCGACAGCGAAGTCGTGGTCGGCCAGCTGCATTCGTCGACCGGCACCATGGCGATCTCGGAAACCGGCTCCATCCAGGCCGAGCAACTGGCGATCGACCAGATCAATGCCATGGGCGGCGTGCTGGGCCGCAAGATCCGCGTGATCAAGGAAGACGGCGCGTCCGACTGGCCCACATTCGCCGAAAAAGCCAAGAAGCTGCTCATCAGCGACCACTGCGCCGCCGTCTTCGGCTGCTGGACCTCGGCTTCGCGCAAGGCGGTGCTGCCGGTCTTCGAGAAAGAGAACGGCCTGCTCTACTACCCCACCTTCTACGAAGGCCTGGAGCAGTCCAAGAACGTCATCTACACCGGCCAGGAAGCCACGCAGCAGATCCTCTACAGCCTCGACTGGGCGCAGAAGGAAAAGAAAGCCAAGTCCTTTTTCCTGATCGGTTCGGACTACATCTGGCCGCGCACCTCGATGAAGATCGCGCGCAAGCACATCGAAGCCTTCCAGAAGGGCAAGGTGGTGGGCGAGGAGTACTACCCGCTGGGCAGTACCAACTTCGGCTCGCTGATGAACAAGATCAAGCTGCAGAAGCCCGATTGCCTGTTCGTGGCCGTGGTGGGCGGCTCCAACGTGGCGTTCTACAAGGCGCTCAAGGCCGCCGGCATCACGGGCGACAAACAACTGCTGGTCACCCTCTCGGTGACCGAAGACGAGATGACGGGCGTGGGCGGCGAGAACTTCAACGGCTTCTACTCTTCCATGAAGTACTTCCAGAGCCTCGACAACGAGAACAACAAGAAGTTCGTGGAGGCCTTCAAGGCCAAATATGGTCCGAACGCCGTGATCGGCGACGTCACGCAGGCCGGCTATCTGGGCCCCTGGCTGTGGAAGGCCGCCGTCGAGAAAGCCGGCAGCTTCGATGTCGCCAAGGTCACCGCGGCCTCGCCCGGCATCGAGCTCAAGACCGCACCCGAGGGTTATGTGCGGGTGGATGCCAACCATCACCTCTGGAGCAAATCGCGCATCGCGCAGGGACTGCCCGACGGCACCTTCAAGGTGGTGTCCGAGTCGCCCGAGCTCATCAAGCCCGATCCCTTCCCCAAGGGCTACCAGTAAGACGCAGGGCGGCGGCACCGAGCGCCGCCGCCACCGTCTTTCACGCCACAGCCCGGCCCGACGACGCGCCGGGCCCGTCCTTCCCGTGTGCCCCCGAGGTGCGACATGACCGTTTCCGATCTCTTCAACATCGGCCTGATGCAGGGCTTCGCCGGCCTGAGCCTGTTTGCCGTGCTGCTGCTCATGGGCCTGGGCCTGGCGATCATCTTCGGCCAGATGGGCGTGATCAACATGGCGCATGGCGAGTTCATGACGATCGGCGCCTACACCGTCTACCTCGGCTCGACACTGGCCGCCAGTCTCTCGCCGGGGCTCGTGGATGTCTATTTTCCGGTGGCGATCGTGGCCGCCTTTCTGTTTGCCTTCGCGGCCGGCTGGCTGGTGGAGTGGGCGCTGATCCGCCACCTCTACAAGCGCCCGCTCGACACGCTGCTGGCGACCTGGGGCGTGAGCCTGGCCATCCAGCAGGCCTTCCGCAGCTTCATCGGTCCCAAGGAAGTCAGTCCCACCCTGCCGGATTGGCTGATGGGCTCGTGGGCGCCTTCGGAAGGGCTGGACATCCCGATCAACGGCATGTTCGTGCTCGCGCTGACGGCGCTGGTGACCGCCGGCGTGCTCGTCGCCCTGCACAGGAGCCGCTGGGGCCTGCGGGTGCGCGCCACGGTCAGCAACCGGATGATGGCCAATGCCATCGGCATCGACACGCGCCGCACCGATCGCTTGACCTTTGCCATCGGCTGCGGCATTGCCGGCGTGGCCGGCGCCGCTTTCACCACCATCGGCTCGACCGGACCGACCTCCGGATCGCTCTACATCGTCGATGCTTTCCTGGTGGTCACGTTCGGCGGCGCGGCCAGCCTGCTGGGCACGGTGGTCTCGGCCTTCGGCATCGCGCAGACGCAGTCCATCACCGAGTTCTTCCTGGCCGGTTCGATGGCCAAGGTGATCACGCTGTCCCTCATCGTCCTGATCCTGATGGTGCGCCCCCAGGGCCTGTTCGCCAGCAAGGTGCGCCGCTGAGCGCCGGCTGCCTGTCGTGTCCCCTTTGCCCCTTTCCCCGCAGGAGTCCTCCATGACGTCGCCCCGCCTTTCCTGGATCCAGCGCTACCAGCCGGCCAGCCTGCTGCTGCTCGCCGTGCTGCTGGCGGTGGTGCTGCCGCTGAGCCTGGACATCTTCCGCCTCAATCTCGTGGGCAAATACCTCAGCTACGCCTTCGTGGCCGTCGGACTGGTGATGGTGTGGGGCTACGGCGGCGTGCTCAGCCTGGGCCAGGGCGTTTTCTTCGGACTGGGCGGCTACGCCATGGCGATGTTTCTCAAGCTCGAAGCCTCCGATCCCGAGAGCACCCGCATCCAGTCCACGCCGGGCATTCCCGACTTCATGGACTGGAACCAGATCACCGAGCTGCCCGCCTTCTGGCTGCCGTTCAAGAGCCTGCCGTTCACGCTGGCCGCCGTGATCGTCGTGCCGACGCTGCTGGCATGGGTGATCAGCTACGCGATGTTCAAGCGGCGTGTGGGCGGCGTGTACTTCGCCATCATCACGCAGGCGGTCGCGCTGATCGTGACCGTGCTCATCATCGGGCAGCAGGGTTATACCGGCGGCGTCAACGGCATGACCGACCTCAAGACGCTGCTGGGCTGGGACACCCGCACCGACAGCGCCAAGTACATCCTGTACTACACCTGCGTGGCGCTGCTGATGCTGTCCATCGTGCTGTGCCGCTGGGTCCAGACCGGCAAGTTCGGCACGCTGCTGCTGGCCATGCGCGACAAGGAGGACCGGGTTCGCTTTTCCGGCTACGACGTGGCGAACTTCAAGGTCTTCACCTTCTGCCTGGCCGCGGCGCTGTCGGGCGTCGGCGGGGCGCTGTTCACGCTCCAGGTGGGTTTCATGTCGCCGAGTTTCGTGGGCATCGTGCCCTCGATCGAGATGGTGATCTATGCGGCCGTGGGCGGGCGCATGAGCCTCGTCGGCGCGGTCTACGGCACCTTGCTGGTCAATGCGGGCAAGACCTTCTTCTCCGAGAGTTTCCCCGACCTGTGGCTGTTCCTGATGGCGGCGCTCTTCATCGGCGTCACGATGGCTTTCCCGATGGGCCTGGCCGGCCTGTGGCAGGACCGCATCGCCCCGCTGCTGCGCCGCCGTGGCGTGCCTGTTGCCCCACCCTCGGGCGAGCCGCTGGATCTGCCGCCACCGCCCGCTGCCGAACCGGCGGCCGCCGAGCGTGCGCCCGCATCCCCGCCGCTGTCGCCTGCCGTGGGCAGCCAGGGCGTCTGAGACCTCTTCCACACAAGGCCCATCCATGAGCAACACCGATTTTGCGCTGGCGGTCGAAGACCTGTCGGTCGCCTTCGACGGTTTCAAGGCCATCGACAGCCTCAACCTCTATGTCGACCGCAACGAGCTGCGCGTCATCATCGGTCCGAACGGCGCCGGCAAGACCACGCTGCTGGACCTGATCTGCGGCAAGACACGGGCGAGCGGTGGCAGCATCAAGTTCAAGAACATCGAGCTCACCGCCATGGCCGAGCACAAGCGGGTGCGGCTGGGCATCGGCCGCAAGTTCCAGACGCCGTCCATCTACGAGAACCTGTCGGTGTTCCGCAACCTCGAGGTCTCCTACCCCGAAGGCCGTTCGGTGTTCGGTGCGCTGGCCTTCCGTTGCACCGAAGCCGTGCAGAACCGGGTGCGCGAAGTGGCCGCGGACATCGGCCTCGGCGACCGGCTCGAGAGCGAGGCGGGCCTGCTCAGTCACGGCCAGAAGCAGTGGCTGGAGATCGGCATGCTGCTCATGCAGGAGCCCGAACTGCTGATGCTCGACGAACCCATCGCCGGCATGAGCCCGCGCGAACGCGAGCTCACCGCCGATCTCCTGCAACGCATCTGCAGGAACCGCGCCGTCATCGTGATCGAGCACGACATGGCTTTCGTCAAGCGCATCGCGCACAAGGTGACGGTGATGCATCAGGGAAAGATCCTGGCCGAAGGTCCGATGGACCAGGTCCAGGCCGATCCCCGCGTGATCGATGTCTACCTCGGCCATTGAGCCCTTACGCAAAGGACCCCGCGCCATGCTTCAAGTCACCGATCTTCACGTCGCCTACGGCCAGAGCGAGGCCCTGCACGGCATCACGCTGCATGGGCACGCCAACGAGACCGTGGCCATCATGGGCCGCAACGGCATGGGCAAGACCACGCTGTTCAAGGCCCTGATGGGCATCCTGCCGGTCCGCAGCGGACGCATCGAGGTCGCAGGGCAGGACGTGTCGCACGACGAGAGTTTCCGCCGCGTCGCCAAGGGCATCGCCTACGTGCCGCAGGGCCGCATGGTCTTCCCCACGCTGACGGTCGAGGAGAACATCCAGACCGGCCTCGAGAATGCCCGCGAAAAGGTCGTGCCCGACGAGATCTACGCGCTGTTCCCGGTGCTGTGGGACATGCGGGGGCGCCGCGGCGGCAATCTCTCGGGCGGCCAGCAGCAGCAGCTCGCCATTGCGCGCGCGCTGGTGACCGACCCCAAGGTGCTGCTGCTCGACGAGCCGACCGAGGGCATCCAGCCTTCCATCATCAAGGACATCGCACGCGCGCTCAACGAGATCCGCAAGCTGCGCGGGATCACCATCGTCGTGTCCGAGCAGGTCCTGTCCTTCGCCATGGATGTGGCCGACCGGCTGCTGGTCATCGAAGGCGGGCGCCTGGTGCACGAGACCCGGCGCAGCGAGACCAACGAGCAGCTCATCAAGTCCTATCTGTCCGTCTGAGCGTCCGGACACCATCCTGCCCCGTCCCCAAGGAGAGCCCACATGATCCACGGCGATATCTCGAGCAGTGCCGACACCGTCGGTGTCGCGGTCGTGAACTACAAGATGCCCCGCCTGCACAGCCGTGCCGAAGTGCTGGCCAACGCCAGGCGCATCGCGGACATGCTGGTCGGCCTGAAGAAAGGCCTGCCGGGCATGGACCTGGCGATCTTTCCCGAGTACAGCACCCACGGCATCATGTACGACACGCAGGAGATGTACGACACGGCCACCACGGTACCCGGTGCCGAGACCGAGGTCTTTGCCCAGGCCTGCCGATTAGCCAAGGTGTGGGGCGTCTTTTCGCTTACGGGCGAGCGTCACGAGGCCCATCCCGACAAGGCGCCCTACAACACGCTCATCCTGATGAACGACCAGGGCGAGATCGTGCAGAAGTACCGCAAGATCATGCCCTGGACACCCATCGAGGGCTGGTATCCGGGCGACCGCACCTACGTGTCCGACGGGCCGAAGGGACTGAAGATCAGCCTGATCGTCTGCGACGACGGCAACTATCCCGAGATCTGGCGCGACTGCGCCATGAAGGGCGCCGAACTCATCGTTCGCTGCCAGGGCTACATGTACCCGGCCAAAGAGCAGCAGATCCTCATCAGCAAGGCCATGGCCTTCGCCAACAACACCTACGTGGCGGTGGCCAACGCGGCCGGCTTCGACGGCGTCTACAGCTATTTCGGGCACAGCGCGCTCATCGGTTTCGATGGCCGCACGCTGGGTGAATGCGGCGAGGAAGAGAACGGCGTGCAGTACGCCGCGCTCTCCAAGAGCCTGATCCGCGATTTCCGGCGCAACGGCCAGTCCGAGAACCATCTCTTCAAGCTGCTGCACCGCGGCTACACGGGCGTGCTGAATTCGCACGACGGCGACCAGGGCCTGGCCGACTGTCCCTACGACTTCTACCGCCGTTGGGTGAACGATCCGCAAGGCACCCGTGCAGAGGTCGAAGCCCTGACGCGGCCCTGCATCGGTACGCCCGAGTGCCCGATCGAGGGCATCCCCCACACGCCCGCGGCCTGAACGGCGCGCGATCCCTTTTCCATCCGTTTGTCTAACTTTGGAGCCTTCCATGGCAGATACCCTGATCAAGGTCGACCTCAAGCAATCCCCCTACGAGAACGCGCAGGTCCACAACCGCTGGCATCCCGACATTCCCATGGCCGTCTGGGTCGAGCCCGGCGACGAGTTCAAGCTCGAGACCTATGACTGGACGGGCGGCGCCATCCAGAACAACGACAGCGCCGAAGACGTGCGCGACGTGGACCTGTCGACGGTGCATTTCCTGTCCGGTCCGGTGGGCGTGCGCGGAGCCGAGCCCGGCGACCTGCTGGTCGTGGATCTGCTCGACATCGGGGCCCGCGACGACAGCCTGTGGGGCTTCAACGGCTTTTTCTCGAAGAAGAACGGGGGCGGTTTCCTCACCGAGCACTACCCGCTGGCACAGAAGTCGATCTGGGACTTCCATGGCATGTTCACCAGCAGCCGTCACATCCCCGGCGTGAACTTCGCCGGCCTGATCCACCCCGGGCTCATCGGCTGTCTGCCCGACGCCAAGATGCTCGAGGCCTGGAACACCCGCGAAGCCGAGCTCATCGCCACCGATCCGCAGCGTGTACCCGGCCTGGCGAACCCGCCCCATGCGGCCACGGCCCACATGGGGCAACTGCAGGGCGAACTGCGCGAGCGCGCCGCCGCCGAAGGGGCACGCACCGTGCCGCCGCGCGAACATGGCGGCAACTGCGACATCAAGGATCTCTCGCGCGGTTCCCGGGTCTATTTTCCGGTCTACGTGAACGGCGCCGGCCTGTCGGTGGGCGATCTGCACTTCAGCCAGGGCGACGGCGAGATCACCTTCTGCGGCGCGATCGAGATGGCGGGCTGGGTCCACATGAAGGTCCAGCTCATCAAGGGCGGCATGACCAAGTACGGCATCAAGAACCCCATCTTCAAGCCCAGCCCCATCGTGCCCAACTACAAGGATTACCTGATTTTCGAAGGCATATCCGTGGACGAGTCCGGCAAGCAGCATTACCTCGACGTGACGGTGGCCTACCGCCAGGCCTGCCTCAATGCCATCGAGTACCTCAAGAAGTTCGGCTACAGCGGTGCGCAGGCCTATTCCATCCTGGGCACCGCGCCCGTCCAGGGCCACATCAGCGGTGTGGTCGATGTGCCGAATGCATGCGCCACGCTGTGGCTGCCGACCGAGATCTTCGATTTCGACATCAACCCCAATGCGGCGGGGCCGGTCAAGATGCTCGACGGCAGCATCGACATGCCGGTCGCCCCCGACAAGTGATCGCCTGACAGCATCGGAGCCCCATATGCCCACTTACGAATACGACTGCCCCCGGTGCGGGGGCTTCGATGCCCGGCGCAGCGTGGCCCTGCGCAACGAGGCTGCCGAGTGCCCGGGCTGCCAGGCACCGTCGCCCCGCGTGATGGTGTCCGCGCCGCACCTGGCCAGCGTGCCCGGCAGCGTGCGCCGGGCGCACGAGGTCAACGAGACCGCGCGCCATGCGCCGCGCCACAGCCGCGATCTGGCCGAGGGGCGCTACAGCGGATACAAGCATCCTTCGGGCTGCGGATGCTGCAGCGGCGGCGGCAAACGGACGGCCACCGTGACGGCTCCCGACGGTGCCAAGGCCTTTCCCGGCAAGCGCCCCTGGATGATCAGCCATTAGCCTCGTTGGGCCCATTCGGCCCGGGGGCGTGCCGGCTCCGGCTGCAAGGCGGGCGGGCGGCGTTTACACTGCGGTGATTGTTTTCAGCCCAGGCGAGGGCTCGTTGCCCCGCCTTTCAGCCGACCGACCATGACCATCACCAAAGACACCGCCGTCACCATCCGCTATCAGCTCACCGACGAGCAAGGCCGCACCCTCGAGTCCAGCCAGACGCCCATCGCCTATCTGCATGGCGGATACGACAACATCTTCCCGAAAGTCGAAGCCGCTCTCGAAGGCCAGGACGCCGGCTTCAAGACCACGGTGAACCTGTCGGTCGACGAAGCCTTCGGTCCGCGCGACGAATCGCTGGTTCGCACCATCCCCAAGAGCGAGTTCCCCCCCGGCGTGAAGGTCGGTGGCCAACTGCGGGGCCACACCGACGACGGCCAGGAACACGTCTTCAACGTGCTCAAGATCAAGGGCCAGGACGTGATGCTGGACGGCAACCATCCGCTGGCCGGCAAGGCCTTGAAGATGGCGCTCACGGTGGTCTCGGTGCGCCCGGCCAAGGCCGAGGAAATCGCCCACCGCCACGTGCACGGCGAACACGGCCATCACCATTGACACGTGCCCCGAAGAGCCCGTGTTGCGCTCGGGCATTGAACAGGAAACCGGCTGCCGTTAAAGTGGCTTCCAGGAACCTGTTGACAGGGGAGTGAACGAGGCCAGCCATGTCCCAGACCAGCGGCGATTACGCCGAATACCAGATCGAGATCCCACCGTCCTTCGTGGCGCTCTACAGCGACGCGCAACAACGCCTGCTGGTGCCCCTGGCCCAGTTGCGCTTGCGCTACGAGGTCTGCGAAGACCTGGCCCAGCATCTGGCCGGTCCGGCGCAGTCGATGCTCGATGCCGTACCCGACTCGTCGCCCTCCACCGGCATCGACATTCTTCGGCGCATTCTGAAGGGGCTGCTTTCGGGGGAATCCGGCATCGACAGCAAGGAAGCCTGCTGGGTGGTGCACCGCCTGGCCGAGGTGCTGGATTGGCCCACGCTGCACGAAGACGAGATCCGCAGCTGTTCCCAGGACGAGTGAGCTGCGGCGCGGACCCCGTCAAAGATGGCGGATGAGGCTGGCGCGCAGCGACTCCAGCCGGCCCGTGATCGCCTGCAGTTCCTCGAGCGAGCAGTCGGCCGCGCAGAACACGCCTTCGGGCACCGCCCGGGCCCGGGCCTGCAGCGCCTGGCCTTCCGGCGTGAGGCGGATGAGCACCTGACGTTCGTCCTGGGTGCTGCGGGTCCGGGTCACCAGGCCCGAGGCCTGCAGCCGCTTGAGCAGCGGCGTGAGCGTTGCCGAATCCAGGTAGAGCCGGTCGCCCAGCTCCGAAACCGTCAGACCGTCGCCTTCCCACAGCACCAGCATGACCAGATACTGGGGATACGTGAGATGGAGTCCGTCGAGCAACTGGCGGTAGAGCTTGTTCATGGCCAGATTGGCCGAATAGAGCGCAAAACACAGCTGTCCGTCGAGACCGCTCGGCCCGCCATGGACCGGCGGCTCGGCGGGCGTGGCGGGCTTGGCGGCATGGGGGCCTGAATCGGGCGGGGCGTTGGATGGGGTGGCCATGACTGGATTGTAGGCCGGGCCATCGATCGGCTTGCAGGCGACCGAATGGGGCGGCAGGTTGTGCGGCTCCTTGCGGCCGGGCATGAAAAAACGCGCCCGGGGGCGCGTTTCGAGGTGCGGTGCACAAGCCGCGCCATCCGAGCGCGGCCTGGGCGGATGCAAGCGTGGCTTACTTGGCAGCGACCACGCGGGCCAGTTCCAGAACCTTGTTGGAATAGCCCCATTCGTTGTCGTACCAGGACACGACCTTGACGAAGGTCTTGTCGAGGGCGATGCCGGCGTCGGCGTCGAAGATGGAGGTGCGGGTGTCGCCACGGAAGTCGGTGGCCACGACCTTGTCTTCGGTGTAGCCCAGGATGCCTTTGAGCGCGCCTTCGGACTGGGCCTTCATTTCGGCCTTGATCTCTTCGTAGCTGGCTTCCGTGTTGAGTTCGACGGTGAGGTCGACCACGGACACGTCGGACGTCGGCACGCGGAAGGCCATGCCCGTGAGCTTCTTGTTGAGCTCGGGAATCACCACGCCCACGGCCTTGGCGGCGCCCGTGCTGCTGGGGATGATGTTCTCGAGGATGCCGCGGCCGCCGCGCCAGTCCTTGTTGGACGGGCCGTCCACGGTCTTCTGCGTGGCGGTGGCTGCGTGCACCGTCGTCATCAGGCCGCGCTTGATGCCCCACTTGTCGTTCAGCACCTTGGCGATGGGGGCCAGGCAGTTGGTGGTGCACGATGCGTTGGACACGATGTCCTGGCCGGCGTAGGTGGCGTGGTTGACGCCGTAGACGAACATCGGGGTGTCGTCCTTGCTGGGGGCCGAGATCACGACCTTCTTGGCGCCTGCGGCCAGATGCTTGCCGGCCGAGGCCTTGTCCAGGAACAGGCCGGTGGATTCCACCACCACTTCGGCGCCGACTTCGTCCCACTTCAGGTTGGAGGGGTCGCGCTCTTGCGTCAGGCGGATCTTTTTGCCGTTGACGATGAGGGTGTTGCCATCGACGCTGACTTCGCCTTCGAAACGGCCATGGACGCTGTCGTACTGCAGCATGTAGGCCAGGTAGTCGGGCTCCAGCAGGTCGTTGATGCCAACGATTTCGATGTCGTCACCGAAATTCTGCACTGCCGAACGCAGCACGTTGCGGCCGATGCGGCCGAAGCCGTTGATACCGATCTTGATAGCCATGAGGTTTGCTCCTGTGATGTTGAAAAACGGGTTGCGGCCCTGTTGGTCAAAACGCCGTCCAGCGTGAGCTGCGACGGCGTCTGGTCAAGGGCGGTCAGCGGTTGGCAAGTACCTTGCGCACGGTGTCCGCGACATTTTCGGGGGTGAATCCGAAGTATTTGAAAAGGTCACCGGCCGGGGCCGATTCACCGTAGCGATCGAGGCCCACCACGGCCGAGACGCCGTACTTCCACCAGCCGTCGGTGGAGCCCATCTCGACCGCGACACGCGGCAGGCCCTGGGGCAGGACGTCGTTCTTGTAGGCGACGGTCTGGCGGTCGAACACCGTGGTGCTGGGGACCGAGACCACACGCACGGCGATCTTGAATTCCTTGGCCAGCAGTTCCTGGGCCTTGAGCGCCAGCGGCACTTCGCTGCCGGTCGCCAGGATCACGGCCTGGGCCTTCTTGCGGATACCCAGGTCGGCGGGTTCCGAAAGCACATAGGCGCCGCGGCTGATGTCGCCGACATCGCGCTTGGGCGCGTAGCTGATGCCCTGGCGCGACAGCAGCAGGGCGCTGGGACGGTTCTTGTTCTCGAGCGCCACGGCCCAGGCCACGGCGGTTTCGGCCGTGTCGCCCGGACGCCAGACGTCGAGGTTGGGGATCAGGCGCAGGCTGGCGGCATGCTCGACCGACTGGTGGGTCGGGCCGTCTTCGCCCAGGCCGATGGAGTCGTGCGTGAAGACGTGGATGACACGCTGCTTCATCAGTGCGGCCATGCGGATGGCGTTGCGGCTGTAGTCGCTGAAGGTCAGGAAGGTGCCGCCGTAGGGGATGTAGCCGCCGTGCAGGGCAATGCCGTTCATGATGGCGGCCATGCCGAACTCGCGCACGCCGTAGTTGATATGGCGGCCGATCTGGCCATGCGTGGCGGGCGCGGCATTGGCGTCGCTGGCGGGCTTGGCTTCGTCCTCGGCGCCGCCGGCAGCGGCCTTGGGCGCTTCGAGCACCACGGCACCGGTCACATCGTCGAAGCGCAGGGCCGGCGTGGACTTGGTGTTGGTCAGGTTGGAGCCGGTCAGGTCGGCCGAGCCGCCCAGCAGTTCGGGCAGCGCGGCGGTGAAGGCCTCGAGCGCGAGCTGGCTGGCCTTGCGGCTGGCGACGGTTTCAGCCTTGGTGTGGGCGGCGACGATGGTGTCGACGGCGACTTGCGCAAAACCCTTGGGCAGCTCGCCGGCCATGCGGCGCAGGAACTCCCCGGCCAGTTCGGGGTAGGCGGTCTTGTAGGCGTCGAAACGCGCATTCCACTCGGCTTCGCGTTCGGCGCCCTGGGCCTTGGCATCCCAGTCGGCATAGGCTTCGGCGGGGATCTCGAACGGGCCGTAAGTCCAGCCCAGCGCAGCGCGGGTGAGTTCGATCTCGGCGGCGCCCAGCGGTTCGCCGTGGGCCTTGGCCGTGTCCTGGCGGTTGGGGCTGCCCTTGCCGATGTGGGTCTTGCAGACGATCAGCGTGGGCTTGACCGCTTCGGCCTTGGCCTTGGCGATGGCGGCGTCGACGGCGTCGACATCGTGGCCGTCGATCGGGCCGATGACCTGCCAGCCGTAGGCCTTGAAGCGTTCGGGCGTGTTGTCGATGAACCAGGGGGCGACCTTGCCGTCGATGGAGATGCCGTTGTCGTCGTAGAGCGCGACCAGCTTGCCCAGCTTCCAGGCACCGGCCAGGGCTGCGGCTTCATGGCTGATGCCTTCCATCAGGCAGCCGTCGCCCAGGAAGGTGTAGGTGTGGTGGTCGACGATGGCATGGCCTTCGCGATTGAACTCGGCAGCCAGCAGCTTTTCGGCCAGCGCGAAGCCCACCGCATTGGTGATGCCCTGGCCCAGCGGGCCGGTGGTGGTTTCCACGCCCGGCGTATAGCCGACTTCGGGGTGGCCCGGGGTCTTGCTGTGCAGTTGGCGGAAGTTCTTGAGCTCGTCGATCGGCAGGTCATAGCCGCTGAGGTGCAGCAGCGAGTAGATCAGCATCGAGCCGTGGCCGTTGGAGAGGATGAAACGGTCGCGGTCGGCCCAGTGCGGATTGACGGGGTTGTGGCGCAGATGGCGGCCCCAGAGGGCGACCGCCATGTCGGCCATGCCCATGGGGGCGCCGGGGTGACCGGAGTTGGCTTGTTGAACGGCGTCCATTGCCAGCGCGCGAATCGCGTTGGCCATCAATGCGGTGTTTGCCATGTGGGCGGGGCTCCGGGAAATGAGGGCTAGGAAGGCACGAAATCCTTCGATTCTACTGCGCGAGCCCTGTCCCCATCGGCGCCGGGGCCAGGTCGGGCGGCTTGGCGATAATGCGCAGTCCCGAGCGTTTTGGAGTTTCCTGTTTTGGATAGCGCAATCCCCCCCTACGCAGGCCAGGCCATGCTGCTGGCCGCCGGCCGCGGCGAACGCATGCGGCCGCTGACCGACCAGACCCCCAAGCCGCTGCTGGCCGTGCAGGGGCAGCCCTTGCTGGGCTGGAGCCTGGCGCAGATGGCTGCGGGCGGTATCCGCCGCGTGGTGATCAACACCGCCTGGCTCGGCGAGCAGATCGAGGCGCGCTTCGGGGCCGAAACCCCGACGGCGCATGGGCCGCTCACCGTCCGCTATTCCCACGAACAGCCGCCGGGTGCGGGCTTTTCCGCACTCGAGACGGCAGGCGGCATCAGCCGGGCCTTGCCCTGGCTGGACGCGGTGTTCTGGGTGGCCGCAGGCGATGTCTTTGTCCCGGATTTTGTGTTCGATGCCCAGGCCTTGGCGCGCTTTGCCGACAGCGAGCACCTGGCCCATGTCTGGCTGGTGCCCAACCCGCCGCACAACCCGCGGGGCGATTTCGGCCTCACCGCGCAGGGCCTGGCCACCAGCCGGCCCGCCGAGGGCGAGACGGGCTACACCTTCAGCACCATCGGCCTCTATCGCCGCGAGCTGTTCGACGAACCCTGGTTCGAACTGGCACCCGGCAATCCGGACGGCGCCAAGGCCGCGCTGGCCCCCTTGCTGCGGCTGGCCATGGATGCCGGCCGCGTCAGCGCGCAGCTTTACAGCGGCCGCTGGACGGACGTCGGCACGCCCGAGCGCCTGGCCGAACTCAACCGATGAGCACCGGCAGGCCGCATCGATCGGCCCGAGTCGGCAAGGGTCAATCAAAGTCGGCCAAAGTCGGTAAAGATCAGTACGGATCGAGGGCCGCCTGCAGCGTTCGGGCGGATCCGTCCGCGCACCGCTGCCGCGAAACAGCAGCCTTCAGCCGCCCAGCGCAGCGGGCAGCGCGCCATGCAGCAGCGGCCACACCCAACGCGTGAGCGGTTCGCCCCAGGGTGAGGCCAGTGCCACGAACGCCGCCGTGTTCAGCAGCATCGTGAGCCAGAAGGCCACCTGGAACGAGGCCTTGGCCGATTTGTGCCGCAGGTAGTGCTGCGCCAGCAGACCGCCGGGCCAGCCGCCCGCCAGGCCGAGCATCAACAAGGTCTTTTCGGGGGTGCGCCAGGCACCGCGGCGCGCGGCCCGCTTGTCGTGGGCATAGGCCAGGAAACACAGGGCGCTGGCGGCCAGGTACAGCAGCAGCACCGCACGCGGCACCGGCCACATCAGCGTGACCGCCAGATACAGGCCCATGAACAAGGGGATGACGGTCAGGCCCGGCAGCCCGCCGGCTGGACGGGGTCCCACACCGGGACCTCGGCGCTGCCGGGCACGCTGGCCGGTTCTGACCGGTTGCGCCGGTGCGGCCCGTGCCCCGGCCCGGGATGCCGGATTCCGAGAGCCAGCCACCGCCACCCGCGCAGCGCGGGGCTTTCCGCGAACACCGCTGGCCATCTCGTACGACACCGCCTGGCCCGCCGACGGCCGTTCGCCGCCGATCGTGTCCATGTCCTGGATATGCACAAACACATCCGTGCCGCCTTGTGCAGGCCGGATGAAACCGAAACCCCTGTCGTCGTTCCAGGAGATGAGTTTGCCGTGGTGGCGCAAGGGTGGGCGCATCGATTCGCAGAGTGGACGTGGACGTTCGCCGGCAGCGCGAGCAGGGCCGGCCGCGGTGGGGATTGGGTTTCCAAGTGTCAGAGATTCTCAACCATTGGCAGCGGTCGGCAGGCGAGGTCGCTCGTCCCGCCAGATTGGACGATCTCATCGGCCGGATGGCTCTTCAGTCATCTTCGCCATGAGATCCCCCAACGCTCTCCGGCCGACCGACAGCGGGCTTGTGTTGCCGTGTCTGTCGGTCGTTTGTTTGTCGGAGATCGGGCTTCATGTTCAAGAAGACGTCGCGTGTCTGCTGGTTGGCGTTGATGGCCAGTCTGTTTCTCGGTGCCTGCCTGGGCGATGGTGGCAACCACGGTGCGGCGAGCACGGCAGAGGTTGCGACGGAGAATGGAAATCCCGAGCCTGAACTCACCGCACGGGAGCTGCCGCCGGCCAGTCCACTCAAACCCTACACATTGCTCGACGAGGTGGAGGTCGAGTATGCCGATGTGGCGAGGCGAGACCTTTCGGATCTGGGTTTCCCGTCCGACCTGTCCGGCGACGCCGTGTCGGTGGTCGAGGGCACCGCACGCGATCTGCGTCTCTGGGACGGCGGCATCCGATTCATCACGCCCGGCGATCCGGGCTACGACACACGCGTCACGCTGCGGGTGGATCTGGCCGATCGAACGGTGGACATGCCGGTGCGGATCAGGTCATTGCGGCCAACGACTATCAGCCATGAGTCAGAGGTGGACGAATTCGGCAATTTCCCGCACCCCTCACCCCCTCTTCGTGTGAAGGGCCTTGGTTCCGGTAATGCCCTGCTGGGCGGCGAGTTGTCATTTTCGATCGAAGGCTCGCCGCCGCTGGATCCGAGGGCATCCGGTGCCACGGCCTATGACCAAGACGACAAGAGGCTATACGACCTGGCGGACCTGTGGTCTTACGACCCGATGGCCAACGCCTTGACTCTATCTGCAGAGTCGGTCGAGACATTGGTCGCCAGGCTGCCCTCCGCCGAGTTCATTTTTTCCATCGGTATGTCCGGCGAGGATGCCGATTTCAATCATGTGTACACCCTTCTGGCTCACAAACCGGTGGCGTCGGTCAGTGGTCAGGTCGTCGATGGCCAAGGCCGCGTACAAACCCAATTGCTGGGGCGGGAAGTCGCCCTTCGCGGCCTGGGAAACAATGGCACCCGACGGGTCGCCACCATTGATGCGAGAGGCGAATTTTCGTTTCCCCATGTCATTCAAGGCATGTATTTTGTGGTGTTGCTCGATCCTTTTTTACCGGATGCCTGGATGACGACGCTGTCTGTGCGGCCGGGTTCTCGACATGAAGAGGTGTCCTTGGTCCTGCAGCCAGTTGGCAATATTTATCCTGCGCCGGTGAATGCTGACCGCCTCAAGCCGTTATCGGTATCGAATGCCGAGGCCGGTGAGGGGTCGGTCGCGCCAAGCTGCAGTTCGCCGGATAAAGATGGAGTCATTTTCAGGGTGGCTGCAGGCGCTGAAGAACAAGATATCCCCTGTGAGGTGGCATTCGTACTTCCAAAAGGGACCCAGCGAGCTGGCGTCAGAGTGAGTGTGACCACTGCTGAATTTCCGGAATATACAACTGTTAAAAGTACGTTTAACGATACGTGGTCCTATAAACTGACCGGATTGCTAAAAGAAATTTCAAATTCCGGGCGTGTGAATGTTACTCATGCACATCCAGGTACAGTCAGAAAAACCTACTGCATCGATGTTTCCGGGCTGACGCGATCCGCTGACTCGAAGGTCTCTGGCTTGCTGAATGCGCGCAATGTCGGAGATGGAATGCTGCCCACAGCAGTGATCTTACGTATCGCACCTCAGTGCGACGACATGCTGCGAGTCACCGTTGCCAACATGAAATCGCCCAACGTCAAGGGTTTTCATACCAATCGTCCTCTCAATTCCCAAAAAAAGGGTGGCCCGTACCTCAGCGTGCCGCTCATGTGTGCCGTGACCGATTGGGGTATGCCGGTTGATATGAAGTTCGAACCGGCTGACACGCAGTTGAAAAAAGCCCGGATCGGCTTATTACGCGGCGACATCCTTCACATGAGTGATGTCGATGTGCTCGACAAAGGGTACTTGGTGGGCAAAGGTCACTTTCGTTTTAAGGATTTGATAATTCCAGTTTTTGGCATCGAGCGGTTCAATGGGACCGCTCAGCTGGTCATGGAGCTGACGGGTGAACGAGAAGGAAAAAAGTTGACGTCGATACCGGAAGATGACGAGCCGGTGATTTTCAACGGGGGAGCCTCGAACTTTATACCGCTGTTCTTGGCAGGGGATTATCTGGACGTTTTTCGCCGCTACGGAAGCCACTCCGGGGCTGCCAATAGGGGGGGGACTCGTGGGCTACCGATTCAACCATTCAGTGGCTGACAGCCAACGCTTTTCGCTTTGACGATATTTCCTCGCTGCATATCGCTCAATTGTCTAGCGGGCGCTCGGTTCTTGACCATGCTGGGCACAACGACGGTGTTCAGCTGGATATACGTTACGCTGACGGGCTTGGCGGTTATTCGGAAGCCCTGGGTGGGGCTAACAATGGACTCGGCATCCTCGCACTCTTGAAGTCGGCGCGGAGCGAGGTGGATTTGCCCGTCATGACCCCCCGCCCCCAGATTGCGGCGGCTGTGGCGTGGGTCAAAGCAAACCGGGATATGGCAGAACAAGCCGCCAGCAGTGCCAGTAGCATTTTCATGGGAGCGGGCTGGATGCGATTGGCATTGCAAGAAGGTCAGTTTCCCGATGGAACTCCCATGCCGGGTCTTTCGAGATGGGAAACCAAGCCTGGCTCCGTTCGATACTTGCCCGCCCACCAGCATCATTGGCATATCGCTCTCAAGCTGTAGCAAACGGCGGGCATCTTCCAGATGCCGACCCGGGTGTCTTGACACGCGCGCGCTTGACCCCACAAAAAAAGCCGTGGCAAAAACCACGGCTCGCTCACCGGGCGGCGGGACGGATCCCGCCGCGCGGGCTCAGCAGCAGCGCACAGGCCGGCCCTTGCCGCCGCCGTAGCGGGCTTCGAGGCGTTCCTTGAAGAACGTCTCGTAGTCCATGTACGGCTTGTCGGGATGGGTTTTCTGCATGTGCTCGACGTAGGTGTTGTAGTCGGGCATGCCGACCATCATGCGGGCGGCCTGGCCGAGGTAGCGGCCGACGCGGGGCAGATCGAGGTTCTTGAACATGGTGGAATCCTGAAGTCGGTATCAGACCGAGGGCGAACCTGCCGGAATGGGTTGGAACGGGGTTTCCTTGTCGGTGCGCCGGGTCTTGTTCCACGCGCCCCAGCCCACCTTGACGGAGTAGAACAGGATGCTCAGCACCACCAGCAGGAACAACGCGGTGAGTGTGGCGTTGGTGTAGGCGTTGAACGCCACGTGCTGCATCTGCTCGACCGTCTTGGCCGGTGCGATGACCTGTCCCGCAGCGAGCGCATCGCTGTACTTGCGGCCCAGGGCGATGAAGCCCATCGAGGGGTCGGGGTCGAACAGCTTGATCAGTCCGGCCGAGATCGTGCAGATCAGCAGCCAGACTGCGGGGAAAGCCGTGACCCACGCATAGCGCTGGCGCTGCATCTTGATGAGCACCACGGTGGCCAGCATCAGCGCGATGCCCGCCAGCATCTGGTTGGAGATGCCGAACAGCGGCCACAGGGTGTTGATGCCGCCCAGCGGGTCGATCACGCCTTGGTAGAGCAGCCAGCCCCACAGAGCCACGCAGCCACCGGTGCCGATGATGTTGGCGCCCCACGAGTCGGTCTTCTTGAGGGCCGGCACGAAGCTGCCCAGCAGATCCTGCAGCATGAAACGGCCTGCGCGTGTGCCGGCGTCGACGGCGGTCAGGATGAACAGGGCTTCGAACAGGATGGCGAAGTGGTACCAGAAAGCCATGGTGTTCTCGCCGGGCAGCACGCTGTGCAGGATGTGGGCGATGCCCACCGCCAGGGTCGGCGCGCCGCCGGCACGGGCCAGGATGGTGTTTTCACCCACGTCCTTGGCGGTCTGGATCAGCACATCGGGCGTCACCGTGAAGCCCCACGAACTGATGGTCGCCGCGACCGTGACCGGATCGCTGCCGACCAGCGCGGCCGGGCTGTTCATGGCGAAATACACGCCGGGGTCGATCACCGAGGCCGCCACCATGGCCATGATGGCCACGAACGATTCCATCAGCATGCCGCCGTAGCCGATGTAGCGCGCGTGCGGTTCGCGGTCGAGCAGCTTGGGTGTGGTGCCCGAGGAGATCAAGGCGTGGAAGCCCGAAACCGCGCCGCAGGCAATCGTGATGAACAGGAAGGGGAACAGCGTGCCTTTCCAGACCGGGCCGGTGCCGTCGACGAATTGCGTGAGGGCGGGCATGCGCAGCTCGGGGCTGACGATCAGGATGCCGATGGCGAGGCCGACGATGGTGCCGATCTTGAGGAAGGTCGACAGGTAGTCGCGCGGGGCCAGCAGCAGCCACACCGGCAGGACCGAGGCGATGGCGCCGTAGGCGATCAGCATCCAGGTGATCTGTATGCCGGTGAAGGTGAAGGCAGCGGCCCAGGCCGGGTGCGACGCCACATAGCCGCCGCCCCAGATCGAGGCCAGCAGCAGGACCACGCCGATGAGCGAGATCTCACCGATTCGGCCCGGACGGATGAAGCGCATGTACACGCCCATGAACAGGGCGATCGGGATCGTGGCCAGCACGGTGAACATGCCCCAGGGGCTTTCGGCCAGGGCCTTGACCACGATCAGCGCCAGCACGGCCAGGATGATGATCATGATCAGGAACGCGCCGAACAAGGCAATGGTGCCCGGGATGCGGCCCATTTCCTCGCGCACGAGCTCGCCCAGCGAGCGCCCGTTGCGACGGCTGGAGATGAACAGGACCATGAAATCCTGCACGGCGCCGGCGAACACCACGCCGGCAATCAGCCACAACGTGCCCGGCAGATAACCCATCTGCGCGGCCAGCACGGGCCCGACCAGCGGACCGGCTCCCGCAATGGCTGCGAAATGGTGGCCGAACAGGATGTGTTTGTTGGTGGGCACATAGTCCAGCCCGTCGTTGTTGAGGACGGCCGGCGTGGCCCGGTTGGGATCGAGCTGCATCACCTTGGTGGCGATGAACAGGCTGTAGTAGCGGTAGGCCACCAGATAGATGGAGACCGCGGCGACCACGATCCAGAGGGCATTGATCGCTTCGCCGCGCCGCAACGCGACCACGCCTAGCGCCGACGCCCCGAGCAGGGCGAGCGCGAACCAGCCCGCATGCCTGAGCACGTTGTTGTTGCTGTTTGCCATGATGAAAGTCTTCTCCAGAGTGCACGACCTTCTGTGCGCCCAGGCAGCCGAACACCGGGTCAACAAGGCGAGATCATCGATCGGTGCTGACGTGACAGGGAACAAGAGGGCCGGGATGCCTCGCTCGGATGGCGAGGTGGCTTCGAGTCTAAAGATCGACTTTGTCGCTGGAAGTACTGTTTCGGATCAATTGGCTAGGGATTACCCTTGTTTTTGCCCTGTTCCTGGAACTTTTGAAGACGGTGTTTTTGCCCGGCCGCCGAAGTCCGTCATCCCGGGATGGAATGCCAGGCGAGGCGCATGCAGGCGCCTGGACGAGTCCGGGCCAAAAAAAAGCCATGACCGGAATCGGTCATGGCGGTCGGGTCCGGCGCTGCAAACGCCCGGGTCGGGCGGGGGGCGCTGCGGCTCCGGATGGGCGCCTCATCGGGCGCCGTTCTTCACTTCTGGCCGGGCAACGCGTAAGCGATGACGTAGTCGCCGCGATCGGGCGACTGGCGGGCACCGCCGGCGGAGATCACGACGTACTGCTTGCCGGTCTTGGGCGACTGATAGGTCATCGGACCGCCCTGGCTGCCCACGGGCAGACGGGCTTTCCAGAGCTCGCCGCCGTTGGCGGTGTCGTAGGCGCGCAGGTAGTAGTCCTGGGTGCCGGCGATGAACAGCAGGCCGCCTTGCGTGGACAGGGTGCCGCCCAGCGTGGGCATGCCGATGGGCATGGGCAGGCCCATCTTGATGCCCATCGGACCGGTGTCCTGCACCGTGCCGACCGGCACTTGCCAGGCGATCTTCTGGGTCTTCATGTCGATGGCGGTCAGCGTGCCGAACGGCGGCGCCTGGCAGGGGATGCCCAGCGGCGACAGGAAGCGGTTCTTGTTGACGGCGTACGGCGTGCCCTTGAGCGGCACGGCGCCCATGCCGGTGTTGACGGCCTCGCCGCCGGCCGAGGCGGCGCCCCGGTTGCCCGACGGGATCATCTGGATCCAGAGGCCCAGGCGCATGTCGTTGACGAAGATGAAGTCATGCACCGGATCGGTCGAGATGCTGCCCCAGTTCATGCCGCCCAGCGAACCGGGGAAGCTGAGGGAGACGTCGGTTCCGGGCGCCGTGTACAGGCCTTCGTAGCGCATCTTCTTGAAGGCGATGCGGCACAGCAACTGGTCGAACGGGGTGGCGCCCCACATGTCGGACTCGGTGAGTTTCTGCGCGCCGATCTGCGGCATGCCCACGGACAGCGGCTGCTCGAGCACGTACTGTTCGTTGGGGATGTCGGCTGCCTTGACGGGCACGTTCCTGACTTCGGTCAGGGGCTGGCCGGTGGTGCGGTCGAGCACGTAGATCTGACCGGCCTTGGTGCCGATCACCAGCGCGGGAACCCGGCTGCCGTCGGCCTTGGGGAAGTCGATCAGGCTGGGCTGCATCGGCAGGTCGAAGTCCCAGAGGTCGTTGTGGACGGTCTGGTAGACCCATTTTTCCGCGCCGGTGGTGGCGTCGAGAGCCAGGATCGATGCGCCGTACTTGTGGTTGAGCGCGGTGCGTTCGGCACCGTAGATGTCGGTCGACGAGCTGCCCATGGGCAGGAACACGGTGTTGAGCGCCGGGTCGTAGGACATCGGGGCCCACGAGTTCGGCGTGCTGCGCGCGTAGGTCTTGCCTTCCGCGGGCGCTTGTTTGTCCTCGGGGTTGCCGGGGTCGAACGCCCAGCGCATGGCGCCGGTCACCACGTCGAAACCGCGGATCACGCCGCCGGGCATGTCGGTCTGCACGTTGTCGGCGACCCGACCGCCGACCACCACGGTGGTGCCGGCCATCAGCGGGGCCGAGCTGAGCTGGTACAGCGGATCGGGCGCTTCGCCGAGTCCGGCCTTCAGGTCGACCTGGCCGTCGGTGCCGAAGCCCTGGCAGAGTTCGCCGGTGTCGGCGTCGACGGCGATCAGGCGAGCGTCGATGGTGTTGGTCAGCAGACGGCGCTGGCAGTTGGCGCCGGCGGGCAGGGCCACGGCCGGAACCTGGGCCGCGTTGGCGGCGGTCGGCTGCTGCAGGGGGGCCTGCGCATCGAAGTAGGCCAGGCCGCGGCAACGTTGCCAGACGGCCGACTGTGCATTGATCTCGCGTTTCCACAGCTCCTTGCCGGTGTCGGCGTCGAGCGCGATGATGTTGTTGTGCGGTGTGCACACGAAGACACGATCGCCGATCTGCAGCGGCGTGAGCTGGTCTTCGGCACCGTTGCCGTTGCTCACGGCGATGTCGCCGGTGCGGTAGGTCCAGGCGACTTGCAGATCCTTGGCGTTGTTGCGGTTGATCTGGTCGAGCGCGGCGAAGCGGCTGCCGCCCACGGTGTTGCCGTAGTGTTCCCAGTTCTTCTGTGCATGGGCCGGATCGACCGGCGTCAGGCCCGGGCCGTTGCCGGCGGCGGCGACCGTCGCATGGGGCACAAAGGTGGCGCCGAAGCCGGCCACGACCGCAACGGCCAGCACGGCCGCCAGCGCATAGGCGCCACGGCCGCCGCTGCCACCCGCTGCACGCTTGAGCGTGGGGTAGATCAGTGCGACCAGCAGGCTCAGCACGCCGAAGGCGAACAGGCGCGAGAACAGGTCCCAGAAGATCAGGCCGCTGTCGAACAGGGCCCAGACGACGGTCAGGACGGTGACCAGGGCAAACAGCCAGGCCCCGGATGGGCGGCTCTTGAAGAGAAGCGCCGACGAGGCCAGCAGCCCCAGACCCGAGAGCACGAAGTACCAGCTGCCGCCGAGGCTGGCCAGGTAGGCCCCGCCGACGACAAAGGCCAGCCCAAACAGCACCAGCAGCGCGCCGACCACCCAGATGGGCCAGCGCGTCACTGTCTGTGCACGAACTTTTTCGTTCATTTTGCAATCCTTGTTGAGTAGTTCTGTTCCGTCATCCCGCTTGCAGCTTGGACAACCCCGGCGGCAGGTCTGGCGGACGCACGTAGCCCCTTGCGGCACGTCGAGGTGGGCAGGGGGCTATGTGGGGCCATATTGTCATCCCATAGCCAGATGTTCACGTTGACAAGGGGGTAAACCCGAGTCTTCTATAAGTTTGTTGGACGCTGGATGTGGCGTTTGTCATGTATTTATATCTGCTATATGGCTTTTGATAGATGAAATCTTGGTCCTGAAAAAGTAGCAATACAGCTTGATCTTTTATTGGCTTCGAGACCTCCGGCAGGCTGAGGTCCGGACGCAAAAAAGGCCCGCGGGCGAGGCGAGCCTTTTTTCGTCACGGCGAAGTCACGGCGTCATTTCTGCGGCAGTGCCCAGGCCATGATGCTGTCGCCCAACCGGGTGGGAATGCGGTCGTGACCCCCCACCACCGCCACCACGTACTGGCGGCCGTTGGCGATGTAGGTCAGCGGCGCGGCCTGGTTGCCGGCAGGCAGGCGCTGCTGCCACAGCAGTTCGCCGGTCTGGCTGTCGAAGGCCCGGATGAACTGGTCGAGCGCCGCGCCGATGATCGTCACGCCGCCGGCCGTCGCCACGCCGGTGCCGTCGCTGGGTGTGCCGATTTCCCATTGGGTGCGCGAGGGGATGCCCATGGGGCCGTTGTCGTAGCCGGTGCCGAACGGACGGCTCCAGATCACTTCGCGGATACGCAGATCGATGCCGGAGATGTATCCCCACGGCGGGGCGATGCAGGGCTGATCGAGCACCGACATCCACGGGCCCTTGGTGGCGCCGTAGGCCTGGCCCTGCTGGACACGGAAGCCCTTGGATTGGCCGGGGGCCTCCTGGAAGGATTTGGCGCCCAGTGCATCGAGCTTCTCGCGCGAGACCAGGCTCTGCATGTACGGCAGGCGCTGGTTGTTGACCAGCAGCAGGCCGTGCTTGGGATCGACCATCACGCCGCCCCAGTTGAGGCCGCCATGGTGGCCGGGGTAGACCAGGCTGTTCTGGTCGACGCGGGCCGGCGTCCAGAGGCCTTCGTAATGGGCCTTGCGGAAGTCGATGCGGCACATGATCTGGTCGAAGGGGGTCAGGCCCCAGGTGCTGGCTTCGGTCAGCACTTCATGGGTCTTGCCCGGACGGCCCATGGTGTTGGGCATGTCCAGCGACATCGGCTGCGTGGCCGAACTGCGTTCGCCGGGCACGTCGGTCTGCGGCACGGGCACTTCGGTGACGGGGACCAGCGGTTGTCCGGTTTCGCGGTCGAGCACAAAGATCTGGGCCGACTTGGTGGCCTGGATCACCGCCGGACGAACGCCCTGGGCGGTGGGGAAATCGACCAGGCTGGGCTGCGGACTCAGGTCGTAGTCCCACATGTCGTGATGCACGGTCTGGAAGTGCCAGCGCGGCAGTCCGGTGGCGGCATCGAGCGCGACCAGCGAGGAGCCGTACTTCTCGTCGTGCTCGGTGCGTGTACCGCCGAAGAAGTCGCCGGCCGGATTGCCGGTCGTCACGTAGACCAGGCCCAGTTCGTCGTCCGCCGAAAGCGGTGCCCACGAGTTGGGCGTGCTGAGCGTGTAGGTCTGGCCGGGCTCGGGCGGCGTGGTCACGCCGGGTCGGCCGAGGTCCCATGCCCATCGCTGTTGTCCGGTGACGGCATCGTAGCCGCGCACCACGCCCGACGGTGCGGGACGCACGTCTGAATCGATGACCTGTGCGCCGGTGATGACCGTGCCACGCACGACGACCGGGGCGGAGGTGATGGCCGTCGAGCCTGCGCGGAACTGGCCGATGCCGTCCTTGAGATCCACAAAACCGTTCTGGCCAAAACCGGGGCAGGGGGTTCCCGTGTCGGCATCCACCGCACCCAGACGGACGTCGGTCGTGCCCCAGATGATGCGGCGTGCGCACACGGCACCGGGCTGTGCATCGGGTACCTGGTAGTAGGACACGCCACGGCAGTTGGCGCCGCCGCCCTTGAGGTAGGCTTCGTCCACCCGGGAATCGAAACGCCAGCGTTCCTTGCCGGTGGTGGCTTCGACCGCCACGATGATCTGGCGCGGCGTGCAGGTGTAGAGCAGCTCGCCGATCTTCAGCGGCGTCGACTCGTTGAGATAGGCCACCTTGGTGCCCGGCAGCTTGACGTCGCCGTGGTGGTATTCCCAGACCTGCTCGAGCTGGCCCACGTTGGCGGCCGTGATCTGCGCGGCTGGCGAGTAGTGGTTGCCCAGATTGGAGCCGGCGTAGGCGGTCCAGCTGGTTTCGTCATGGCTGGCGGCGACATTGCCGTCGGGCGACTTCACCGTCGCACGGCTGAAGTCGGCCTGGGGGCGCTGCTGCACGGTGCCGGCGTCGGCGAGCTGGACCTCGCTCGGAAACTGGATGGGCACCAGGATGGTCAGCAGCATCGCCAGCGGCAGGAGGCCGTTGACGGCCCAGTAGACGGGCTTGCGCACGCCGGCCAGCACACGGCGGGCCACCGGCCAGAATGCCAGCCAGACGACGCTCACGCCGATCAGCCAGGCCAGTCGCGGGATGTAGGCCCAGCCGTTGCGGCCGGATTCCCAGATGGCCCAGGCGTAGGTGAGGACCGAGGCGGCGGCAAAGATCCAGAAGCCGAGCGCCTTGCGGCGTGCCAGCAGCACACCCGATGCCATCAACGCCAAGCCCATGCCCGCGTAGTAAAGAGAGCCGCCCACGGCGGCCAACCGGCCGCCCCAGTACAGCAGTGCCAGGCCCAGCAGGGCCGTCAGCAGCGCATAGAAGGAAAAGAACCACGGACCCGCGCCCGAGGCGCGTGGCGCCTGGACGGATCGGTTTGTCGCCGGAGCTGTCATGTTGGAATGCGTTGTAGGAAAAAAAGCATCCAACGCCCGCAGTCACCTGGCAGGCCAGTGCGGAGCCGGCCGTGCTAGGCCAGTGGCGGCCGAGGCTGTCGTGGCGGACGTGGCGGACGTGGATGGGCCGGGCGGGACTTTAGGTTTTCCGTCATGGATTGCAAAGCGGTAATAATTCACGGTGTGGATTTCCATTTCGGAACTTTCCGACATTGCCGAACGGTTTTTCCCATGCGTGAACTCGACCTGACCAGCCTGCGTCTTTTTGTGACGGTGTGCGAAACCCGCAGCCTGGCCAAGGCGGGGCAAGCCCATCACGTGGTGGGCTCGGCGGTGAGCAAACGCATGCAGCAGCTCGAGGCGGGCCTCGGCATCGTGCTGCTGGCCCGGCACCGCCGGGGCGTGGTGCCCACGGCGGCCGGCGAGGTCTTGCTGGGGCATGCGCGTTCGATGCTGGCCTCGGCCGATCAGGCCCTGCTCGACCTGTCCGCACAAGGCCAGGGCATCAAGGGGCCGGTGCGTGTCATGGCCACGCTGTCGGCCATCCTCGAGCGGCTGCCCGACGACATCGCCTCGTTCCTGGCGGTGCCCGACCATCAGCAGATCCAGGTGACGATCGAGGAGCGCAACGGCTACGACATCGTGCAGGCGCTGCGCGGCGGCCAGACGGCCGTGGGCGTGTGCTGGGATGTGGAGGAGCTCGATGGGCTGGTGGTGCGGCCCTACCTGCGCGACCGGCTGGTCGCCGTGATGCACCCGGCCCATCGGCTGGCCCGGCGCAGCCGTTGCGCCTTCGAGGACACGCTCAACACCGACCACATCGGCATGCCGCCGGAGACCTCGATGCGGCTGATGCTGGACCGGATGGCGGGCAAGCTCGGCCGGCACATTGCGTACCGCATGAGCGTGACCACCATCGACGCGGTGCTGCGCGGCACGCGGGCGGGGCTGGGGCTGGCGATCCTGCCCGATGCGCTGATCGCCGGCCGGACCGACGGATTGCGCGTGGTGCCGCTGGACAACGAATGGGCGTTGCGCACGCTGGTGACCTGTACCCGCGCGGAAGACGAGCTTTCACCGGCCGCCAAGCTGCTGGCCAAGCACCTGGAGCAGGCGGGACGGGCCGCTTTGCACATCGACGCCTGAATCGCGTTACAAACGGGGGTGCGGCGTGCATGGATTTCGATGCGCG
The DNA here is from genome assembly GCF_003752175.1 of Comamonas sp. BIGb0124. Taxonomy (GTDB): domain Bacteria; phylum Pseudomonadota; class Gammaproteobacteria; order Burkholderiales; family Burkholderiaceae_C; genus Comamonas_F. The sequence goes on from NZ_RJVF01000009.1 coordinate 660,499, forward strand.
CCGGATTGTGCCACCCGCCCGGCGCAAGCCGTCTTCCGGTGCTGCCGGACGGCCTGGCCGGGCAGACCGGATTGTTGCCCGACATGACCTTGAACCCTTATGCCCGCCGGCGTGCGGCGCTGGCCGCCCAACTCGGCGCCGGCGGTGTTGCCGTGATCCCGACTGCGCCCGAGCGCATGCGCAACCGGGACAGCGATTTCCCCTATCGGCACGACAGCTATTTCTACTACCTCACGGGTTTCGCCGAGCCCCAGGCCTGGCTGGTGCTGACGGCCGACGGCCGCAGCACCCTGTTCTGCCAGCCCAAGGACAAGGAACGCGAGATCTGGGACGGCATCCGCCTGGGGCCCGACGCCGCACCCGCCGCGCTGGGCGTGGACGAGGCGTTTTCGGTGGACGAGCTGGCCCAGCGCCTGCCCCGCCTGCTCGAGAACACCACCACCGTCTGGTACCCCTTTGCCACCCACGAGGGACTGGAAACCCGCATCGCCGGCTGGCTGCAACCTGTGCGTGCGCGTGTGCGCCAGGGCGCACAGGTGCCGGGCCGGCAGGCCGATGTCTGTGCGTTGCTCGACGAGATGCGGCTGGTCAAGGACACGCATGAACTCGACCTCATGCGGCGGGCCGGACAGATCAGCGCCTGGGCCCATGCACGGGCGATGCGCACCAGTGCGCGCATGCTGCGGCAGGGGGAGGATGTCCGCGAGTACCACCTCGAAGCCGAACTGCTGCATGAGTTCCGCCGCCACGGCTCGCAGTTTCCGGCCTACGGTTCGATCGTGGCCGCAGGTGCCAATGCCTGCGTGCTGCACTACCGGGCCGATGCGGCGCCGATCCGCGACGGCGAACTGGTGCTGATCGATGCGGGTGCCGAACTCGACGGTTATGCAGGCGACATCACACGCACCTTTCCGGCCAACGGCCGTTTCACCGGACCGCAGCGGGCCCTCTACGACCTCGTGCTGGCCAGCCAGCAGGCGGCCATCGAGGCGACCCGGCCCGGCCGCCGTTTCAACGATCCCCACGATGCCACGGTGCGTGTGCTGTCGCAGGGCCTGCTCGACCTCGGGATCCTGCACAAGGACGTGGCCGGCAGCGTGGACGACGTGATCGAGCAGCGGGCGTATTTCCCGTTCTACATGCACCGCACGGGCCACTGGCTGGGCATGGACGTGCACGACTGCGGCAGTTATGTCGAGCCCGGAGAAGCCGATCAGGTGACCGAGCGGAAGGATCCGCTGTCCGGCGAAACCGTTCGCAGCCGGCCCAGCCGCATCCTGCAGCCGGGCATGGTGCTGACCATCGAGCCTGGCCTCTATATCCGTCCCACCGAAGGCGTGCCCGAGGCCTACTGGAACATCGGCATCCGCATCGAGGACGACGCGGTGGTGACGGCCACCGGGCACGAGCTGCTGACGCGCGACGTGCCGGTCGACGGCGACGAGATCGAGGCCCTGATGCGGCAGGCCTGAGGCCGGGCCGGAAGGGGCGCAAGACAGGCCCGCAGCGGCCTGGGTTGCAGCGGCGCGGGCTGTCTCAGACCTTGGTCGGGCTGCTGTTGCGCCCGGCCTTCGTCGCACGGCTTTCGGCCCGTGCCGGCGGGTTGTCATTCCGCGGGACTGACGGCGTTTCGCCGTTGTTGCCGTCCGCGACCTCTGCGGCTTTTTCTTCGTGGCGCCCGCCTGTCACCAGCACGCCTGCGGTGACGATGAACTCGGCGGCGCTGTCGATGTCCCCCTTGAGTGCGGCACGCGCCGCAGCGCCGTCGCCGCTGGCCAGGGCCTCGACCAGCCGTGCGTGATGAGCCACCGCCACCGCCTCGTCGATCCGGCGCGAGCCCGAACGCAGGTCGTAGTTGAGGATGGGGCCGATGCGCAACCACAGCGATTCGATCATGTGCAGCAGCGTCGGCATGGCTGCCGCCCGGTAGATGGCGAAGTGCAGTTCCTTGTTGAGATCGATCAGTCGTGTGCCGTCGGGCCGGCGTTTTCGCATCTCTGCGGCGAACTCCTCGTGCCAGCGGACGATCACCTGCAACCGGGCGGCGTCCATGCGCGCGGCCGCGTGATCGGTCGCCAGTCCTTCGAGGTCGACGCGGATGGTGGTGATCTCGAGGAACTGCGTGGCGCTCATGCGCGGCACCCGTACGGCCCGGTTGGGCGTGACCTCGAGTGCCTGCTCGGCGACCAGCCGCTGCATGGCTTCGCGCACGGGCATCACGCTCACGTTGAGCGCGGCAGCCACGCTGCGCAGCGAGACCTGTTCGCCCGGCATCATGCGCCCGGCCATGACGAGCTCGCGCAGCTGCTGGTAGACGTCGCCGCTGAGGGTCTGGCGGCGCAGGGGGGTGACGAGATCGGTGATCGGCATGCCTGCAGTATAGGAACGAAACCCGGGGTTCATGCGTTTCCGGGTATCCCCTATAAGTGATCTGTGATCACAGTTTTAGGATGAACGCAGACGGCGCGGCTCGATCGCTGCGCCGGTTTGTCTTGAAACCTTGCTGGAGAGAACGATGTGGAACCCTGATTTGCTCAAGGACAGGCGGGTGCTGGTGACGGCGGGGGCCGATGGCATCGGTCTGCGGATCGCGTCTGCGTTCCATGCGGCCGGCGCCCGCGTGCTGGTGTGCGACGTGCAGCAGGCTGCGCTCGACCGGCTGGCGGACACCCGTCCCGGTCTGCTGGGCGTGCGTGCCGACGTGGCCGCCGAGGACGACGTCGCGGAATTGTTCCGCGCGGTCGACCGGCAGTTGGGCGGCCTCGACGTGCTGGTCAACAACGCCGGTGTGGCGGGGCCGACGGGCGGCATCGAAACCTTGAGCCTGGCGGACTGGGAACGCACGCTGGCCGTCAACCTGACGGGCCAGTTCCTGTGCGTGCGGCAGGCCGTGCCCCGTCTGCGCCAGGGCTTGCGTCCCAGCATCGTCAATCTGGCGTCGGCCGCAGGCCATCTGGGCATGCCGGGGCGATCGCCGTACTCGGCATCCAAGTGGGCGGTGGTCGGCCTGACCAAGACGCTTGCGATCGAGCTGGGCGCGCAGGGCATCCGTGTGAATGCGATCCTGCCGGGCGCAGTCGACGGGCCACGCATCCGTGCGGTGATTGCCGCCAAGGCCGCGTCGTCCGGCCGCACGCTCGAGGACGTGACACGCGACTACACCTCGCAATCGTCGCTGGGCCGCATGGTCACGGCAGACGACGTGGCCAACATGGCCGTCTTTGCCGCCAGCGATCTGGCCGGCAGCGTGAACGGGCAGGAACTGGTGGTCGACGGCCACACGCAAGCCCTGAGCTGACACCCGCCATCCTTCCTTTTTATCGATTCAGACCCGGAGAAATTGCCATGGCCCGCCGATCCAAAGCCATCATCACCTGCGCGCCGACCGGCGCCATCCACACCCCCAGCATGTCGCCGCATCTGCCGGTGACGGCCGACGAGATCGCACAGGCTGCGATCGAGGCGGCCGAGGCGGGCGCGGCCATCCTGCACCTGCATGCGCGGGATCCCAAGGATGGCAGGCCGTCGCAGAATCCGGATCTGTTTCGGCCCTTCCTGACGCGGATCAGGCAGGCCTCCGATGCCGTGATCAACATCACCACCGGCGGCAGTCCGCACATGTCCGTCGAGGAGCGCATGCAGCCGGTCACGATCTTCAAGCCCGAGCTGGCCTCGCTCAACATGGGTTCGATGAACTTTGGCCTTTTTCCCATGTTGGAGCGTTTCAAGACTTTCCAGTACGACTGGGAACGGGAACATCTGGAAAACAGCCGCAACCTGATTTTCAAGAACACCTATGCCGACATCGAGAACATTCTGCGGCTGGGCCAGGCCAACGGGACCCGCTTCGAGTTCGAGTGCTACGACATCAGCCACCTCAACAACCTCGCGTATTTCGTCGACAAGGGATTGATCGAGGGAACCGTGTTCGTGCAGTCGGTGTTCGGCATCCTCGGCGGCATCGGCGGCCATCCGGAAGACCTGATGCACATGAAGCGCACGGCGGACCGCCTGTTGGGCGATCGCTATCAATGGTCGATTCTGGGGGCCGGGCGCAACCAGATGCCGCTCGCCACGATCGGTGCGGCCATGGGCTCGCATGTGCGTGTGGGGCTCGAGGATTCGCTGTGGATCGGTCCGGGCCAGCTGGCCGCATCCAGTGCCGAGCAGGTGCGTCGTATCCGTGCCGTGCTCGAGGCCTTGAACGTCGATGTCGCCAGCCCCGACGAGGCACGCGAGATGCTGGGCCTCAAGGGCGCGGCGAACGTCGCCTTCTGACCGATCATTCCCATCGACCTTGAGGAAACCGCCATGGCTCATCTGCCCTCGACCGCCTCCCATGCCGCTGCGCAGGGTCGGCCGCATCCCGCATCCACGCCTGCCGACAGCGCTGTCGACAAGCTGATGTTCCGCAAGCTCATGCCGTTGCTGATCATCGCGTATGTCATCAGTTTCCTGGACCGCACGAACATCGCGTTGGCGAAGACCCATCTGTCGGTGGACCTGGGGATTTCCGCTGCCGCATACGGACTGGGGGCGGGCCTGTTTTTTCTGAGCTACGCGCTGCTCGAGGTGCCCAGCAACCTGATCATGCACAGGGTGGGCGCGAGGTTCTGGATCACACGCATCATGGTCACCTGGGGTCTCCTGTCGGCGGGCATGGCCTTTGTGCAGGGCGAGATGTCGTTCTACGTGATGCGGGTGCTGCTGGGCGCGGCCGAAGCCGGGCTGTTTCCGGGCGTGATGCTCTATCTGACCTATTGGTTCGGACGCGAACAGCGGGCGCGGGCCACGGGGTATTTTCTGACGGGGGTGTGCGTGGCCAACATCCTCAGCGGCCCGCTGGGCGGCGCCTTGCTGCAGATGGACGGCGTGCTGGGATGGCGGGGCTGGCAATGGCTGTTCGTCATCGAAGGCCTGCCGGCCGTGCTGTTTGCCTGGGTGGTGTGGAAGAAGCTGCCCGACGGCCCTGCCACGGCACCGTGGCTCAGTGCAAGGCAGGCCGAGGCCGTGACGGCGCGGCTGGCTGCCGAGGCACAGGATGCCGGGCCGGCCAATCACGACCTGCGGGCCTGCATGCGCGACGGCCAGGTGTGGCTGGCGATCGCGGTGTATTTCTGCCATCAGATCGCCATCTACACGGTGATCTTTTTCCTGCCCGGCATCATCGGCACCTGGGGCTCCCTGTCGTCGCTGCAGATCGGTCTGCTGACCTCGGTGCCGTGGCTGGCCGCAGCGGTGGGCGCGGCCTGGCTGCCGCGTTATGCCACGACACCCCGGCGTGGCCGCGCGCTGCTGTGCACCGGTCTGCTGGTGATGGCCGCCGGCCTGATGCTCGCAGCCGTCTCGGGGCCGGTCCTGGGGCTGCTGGGTTTCTGTCTCACGGCCCTGATGTTTTTTGTCGTGCAGTCCATCGTGTTCCTGTTTCCCTCGTCCCGCATGCGGGGTGCCGGCATGGCCAGCGGCCTGGCGTTGATCAATACCTGCGGTCTGGTGGGCGGTTTTGTCGGCCCGTCGACCATGGGACTGATCGAACAGAGCACGGGCAGCACGCACGACGGACTCGTGGTGATGGCGGTGCTGCTGGTGCTGGCGGCCGGATTGGCGTTGGGACTGCGGCAGGGTGGCGAAGCCCGCACCTGAGGATTCAGGTGGCAGGCTGCCCGAGCCGGTCGCCGATGCCGCAGGCGGCAGGGGCGGGAGAGGCTCAGGCCAGGCGTTCGCGGGTCTGCTGCAGCTCGGCGACCAGTCGTTCGATCAGTTGCGCGGCCGGCAGGGGACGTGCGAGCGGTACGCCTTGCCCGGCCCACAACGAGAGGTACTGCGCATCGCCGGCCTCGGCAGCGGCCTTGCGCAGCGGGCCGGTCAGGGCGTTGAGAATGGGATAGGGCGGCAGCCGGGCTTCGAGCGGTTGCATGGCCTGCATGTAGGTGTTGACGATGCCGCGTGCCTCACGACCCGAGAACGCCCGGGTGATGCGGGTGGCGGCCGTGCCGCCGCGGGCTGCGAGCAGGGCCAGCCGGTGAGGCTCCGGAATGCGCGCTTCGTCGCAGACCAGAAACGCCGTGCCCATCTGCGCGGCCTGCGCGCCCAGAGCCTGGACGGCGGCGATGCCCGCGCCGTCCATGATGCCGCCGGCCGCGATCACCGGGATCGAGACCGCCTGCACACAGGCCCTCACCAGAGGCAGGGTGCCGATCAGGCTGCGTTCGGCCGGCTGGAGAAAGGTGCCGCGGTGGGCGCCGGCTTCGCTGCCCTGTGCCGTGACGGCATCGGCGCCGGCGGCTTCCCAGGCTTGGGCCTCGGCCACCGTGGTGGCCGTTCCCAGCACCAGCGAACCCCGGGCCTGCAGGCGGGCGACGGTCGCCCGGTCGACGATGCCGAAGGTGAAGCTCACGCAGGCCGGAGCCGCCTCGGCGACGGCTTCGAGCTGGGCCTGGAAATCCTCGCACCAGCGCCAGCCCGGCGCGTGCACGTCGGGCAGCGGCAGGCCGAAGGTCGCATAGTGCGGCGCCAGCCAGGACAGAGCCTGTTCGACCACCGCCGGTTCGGGGTCCGGAAAAGGCGAGGGCAACACGAACAGGTTGACGCCGAAGGGGCGGTCGGTGCGTGTACGGATGTCGGCAATCTGCCGCGCAATGGCAGAAGGTCCGAGCAAGGCTGCGGCCAGGGTGCCCAGCGCACCGCTGGCGCTGACGGCCGAGACCAGCTCGGGCGTGGTCGCGCCACCGGCCATGGGGGCCTGGACGATGGGGTGGGTCAATCCGAGTTGTCGGCTCCAGAGGGGCGTGGCGGGCATGTCGTGTCTCCGGGTGAATAGAGGGTTGAGGGAACGGGCTTGAGCGGTTTCAATCGCCTGCCGGCCGTGCCGGCGCGGATGATGCAGGTGTCTGAACGCTTTGGAGCAGGGCTTCCAGCGCCGGCGATCGGTAACCGCGACGCTGCACCAGCCAGGTATCGACCTCGCCCAGCCTGACCGACGAGATCGAGGCCTGGACCTGCAGCGCAAGCACCGATTGCGGCACGATGCCCGCGCAACTGCCGCTGGCGACGGCTGCCAGGATGGCGTGGTAGGACTTGAGCTCCAGCACACGCGGCAGCGGCACGGCATGGGTGCCCTGCGTGAACCAGTGTTCGATGAGCGTGCGATAGCTGCAACGGCTGTCGAAGGCGGCGAGGGCCGCGGTCTGGACCTGATCGGGACGCTGCACGGGCGGATGGCCTGCCGGCAGGACCAGCATCAGGGTCTCGCGGTACACCGGCTGGCCGTGCAGCACGGCGTTGTCGGATGCAGGGAGTTGCCGGGCCAACGCCAGAGGCTGGCCGGCCTGCCAGCCTTCGAGCTGCGGCAGGATGGCCACAAAGGCCGCGTCGAGCCGCGATGCCGCGACTTGCTCGAGCAGCACACCCGACGAGTTCGTGTCCAGGGTGAGCTGGACTTGCGGCCACTGCTGATGAAACCGTGCCAAGGGTTGCGGCAGCCGGCTGGCGGCGGTGCTTTCCATGGTCCCCAGGCGCAGCAGGCCGCGGGGATCGCCGGGGTGCAAGGCCTGCCGCGTCTCGGCGGCCAGCGCGAGCAGCCGTTCGGCGTAGCCGAGCAGGGTCTGGCCGGCGGGGGTCAGCGTCATGCGCTTGCCGCTGCGCAGAAAAAGCTCGACGCCCAACTCGGACTCCAACTGGCGCAGCCGTGTCGTCACGTTGGACTGCGCGCGCTGCAGTTCATGGGCTGCGCGCGTCACGCTGCTGTGGCGGGCGATGGCGCAAAAGATGTCGAGATTGCTGAGATCCATGGTGGGAAACGATCGGGGCAGGGCCGTGAAGGGGATGAGCAGGTGTCCTGCAGAGATCTTTTAATGAGATTAAAATCGATGAATCAATTCTAAAACAAGATGGATGGTGTGAGGCCTGGAGCGGTGTGCCGAGATGGCGTACCGGGTCCCGTGGCCCCATCGTCCTCAATGCCCGCCGCATGACTTCCGCCGATCAAACTTCATTCGCACGCCCGAATTCCGTGCCGGGCACTGCCGTGCCGGTCCGTCCGCCATCGCCTTTGGTGATTGCGCTGGTGGGGCTGGTCTCGCTTTCTTTGGCCATGGGGCTGGGGCGCTTTTCGTTCACGCCGCTGCTGCCGATGATGCTGCACGACGGCCGTGTGGATCTGGCCCAGGGCAGTTGGCTGGCCACCAGCAACTATCTGGGGTATTTCGCCGGCGCTGCGCTGTGTTCGGTGCTGCCCTCGCTGTGGCGGCGGCTGGGCGGGTCCGAACCGCCGGCCGAGCGACTGGCGCTGGGCGGCCTCGCCGCGACCGCAGTGCTGCTGGGGGTGATGGCCTTGCCTTGGCCCGCCGTGTGGGGAACGGCCCGGTTTCTGGCGGGGGTGGCGAGCGCGGTCGCTTTTGTGTTCGTCTCCAGCTGGTGTCTGTTGCGCCTGGCGCAGCGGCAGGCCACCGCGCTGGCCGGCCTGATCTACACCGGCCCGGGGGTCGGCATCGCGGTCAGCGGACTGGGGGTGAGTGCCATGGTGTCCTGGGGCTGGCATTCGGCGGCGGGCTGGGTGGTCATGGCGCTGCTGGCCTGCGCGGGTCTGGCGTGGGTGGTCCGGGTGCTGCAGCGCGACCGCGATGCAAACGGCCCTGCCGCTGCGCACGTTCCGAATACCGCGGGCCGGCCGGCCGAGCCACCCGCAGCCGTTGTTGTGCCGCCGGCCGGCCGGGGCGGTTCGCGCACGCTGGTGGCCTGGATCGTCGTGGGCTACGGATTGGCGGGTTTTGGCTACATCATCACGGCCACGTTCCTGCCCGTGATGGCGCGGGATGCGCTGCCTGGATCGGCCTGGATCGATCTGTTCTGGCCCTTGTTCGGCCTGGCGGTGATCGCTGGGTGCCTGATCGCGACAAGGCTGCCGCAGCATTGGGACAACCGGCTGTCGATGGCGGTTTGTTATGGCCTTCAGGCCGTGGGTGTGGTGATGGGGCTGCTTTGGCCGACGGTGGCCGGTTTTGTGCTCGGCAGCCTGCTGGTGGGCCTGCCCTTCACGGCCTTGACGCTGTTCACCCTTCGGGAAGTGCGCCAACGTTGGCCGCAGCAGGCCGCCAGCCTGATCGCGCTGGTGACGGCCGCCTATGCCATCGGTCAGATCCTGGGCCCGCCGCTGGTCAATGCCTTGCTCGCCCACACGGCCAGCCGGGCGCAGGGCTTTGCCTGGTCGCTGGCCACGGCTTGCGGTGCCTTGCTGGCCGGCATGGTCGTGTGGCTGGTGATGTACCGCCGCGTGCCCTGAATCCGGCCGGTCGCGTCGAGCGAGACTTTGCGGCCGTTCGACGGGCGCCTCAGGCTGCCCGGCTCAGCCCGTCGAAGCAGGTCGCGACCAGGTACTCGACGATTTCCTCGTCCGCGAACGCGCCGCCCTGGCGCAGGAAGTCCGCGACCGGATCGCAGGCTCGGGCATAGATGGTGTAGAGAATGATTTCGCCCGGCAGCGTCGGTGACACGGTGCCGTCGGCCTGGGCCGCCTCGATCCACTCGCCCAGTGTTTCGCTGACGCGGGTCAGCTCCAGCAGGTAGGGCTCATGGGCCGACATCGACTGCTGGATGCTCGAACGCGTCGAAGGCAGCAGCGGCATCTCGCCCTTGAGGTGCATCTCGATCGACCACCTCACCACGGCCTTGAGCTTGTCCACGGCGGGCAGCGTCGTGTCCAGCGCTTCCATCATGGCGCGTGTCTGCTCCATGAGGCGCGTGAGCGCCGCGGCGGCCAGCGCTTCCTTCGATGCGAAGTGTTTGTAGAGGCTGGCCTTGGAGATTCCGACCTCGCCGGCCACCTCGTCCATGGTCATCAGGTCGAAGCCCTTGGCGGTCAGCAAACGATTGACGACATCGAGGATGGCCTGCTCGCGCACGATGAGCTGACGCTCCTTGAACGTGAGTTTCTGCTCGGTCGAGACCGCTCGGCGTTGTGGGGGGGGCAGCACCACTTGTACTCCTTGACGAATTTTGATCTAATGGGTCCAAGAAAAAACTCATCGGTCACAAAAAAACTGCTTAGTATTTTTCTGATCTATAGAGTTAAATTTCTGACTAATTCTTCTGATTATGAACCTTTTGGTCGGAACTTGTCAGCCCCGCATGCCTCGCCTGTTCGACCGGGGCGCGAGGCCAGAGGAATGTCTTATGCCATCGACATCGCAACCTTCGCATCCTTCGGCACCCGGCTTGCCCGCCGGGCTGCTCGAAAGCCAGCCCGGCCCCTGGGAGCTGCATGGCAGCGGCTTGCTGCGCTGGAGCCTGTTGCGCATCTACGAGGCGCGGCTGTACCTGAATGTGCGGACCCGGCAGACGGCGCTCGACGACATGGGCGCATTTGCCGCAGCGTCGCCTTTTGTGCTCGACATCACCTACCTGCGCAACCTGTCGGCGCGTGACATCATCCTGGCCACGCATCAGGAAATCGTGCGGTTGCGGCCGGCCATCGATCTCGTCAAGGTCGACGAGTGGTGCGTGGAGCTCGAAGCCATCCTGCCCGATGTGCTTCGCCAGGACCGGCTGAGCGGTCATTTCGTGCCCAACGAAAGCGTGACGTTCTATTGGAACGGCGAGCTGGTGGGACGCATTGCCAACGGGCCTTTCTGCGAAGCCTTCGCGGCGATCTGGCTCGACCCGGCCACCCGCCAGCCTGCCCTGCGCGCCGCCCTTCTGGGTCAGTCCTGACCCGCTCCCCTTACCGAAAGCCGCGCCCATGGAACACCTCAGCGAAAGTGCCGCCCTGGTGCGGGAATCGCCCGATACGATGCACCGCGTGGCGGTCGTGGGCGGCGGCATCGCCGGGCTCGGGGCCGCCTGGCTGATCGGACAACGGCATCACGTGACGCTGTTCGAGGCGGGCGATTACTTTGGCGGGCACAGCAACACCGTCGATGTGACGCTCGAAGGCCGCACGGCACCGGTCGACACCGGTTTCCTGGTGCACAACACGCTGACCTACCCGCTTCTCGTGAAGATGTTCGAGCATCTGGGCGTGCCGACACGCGACACGGACATGTCGTTCGCCGTCAGCCTGGAGCGGCCCGAACTCGAGTGGGCGGGCACCAATCTCGCCACGGTCTTTGCGCAGCGCCGCAATCTGCTTCGTCCGGCTTTCCTGCGCATGCTGCGCGACATTCTGCGGTTCAACCGGATGGCGCCGGACTACCTGGCCCAGGCCCGCGGCACGCCGCTGACGCTGGGCGAACTGCTGGCGCGCGAAGGCTACGGCGCTGCGGTGCGCGACTGGTATCTGCTGCCCATGGCTGCGGCGATCTGGTCGTCTTCGGTTGCGGCCATTCTGGATTTTCCGGCACAGACTTTTCTCACGTTCTGCCTCAACCACCGTCTGCTGCAGGTCAACGACAGGCCGCAGTGGCGCACGGTGGCAGGGGGCTCGCGTGAGTACGTGCGGCGCCTGGTCGATGCGCTGGGCGTGCAGTCCGCGCGCCACACGCTGCGTGTGTCCACACCGGTCGAGTCCATCGCCCGCCGCCCCGGCGCCGTCTGGCTGCACAGCAAACGCCATGGCACGGAAAAATTCGATGCCGTGGTGCTGGCCTGCCACAGCGACCAGGCCCTGGCGCTGCTGAGCGACGCCAGCCCGCTCGAGCGCGAGCTGCTGGGCGCCGTGCGTTATGCACCCAACGAGGCTTGGCTGCACACCGACCGTTCGCTGCTGCCGCGCCGTGAATCGACGTGGTCGGCCTGGAATTTCATGGCCGCCGAGGGGCAGCATGGATCGTCTCCGGTCGCTGTGAGCTACTGGCTCAACCGGCTGCAGGATCTGCCTTTCCAAACCCCGGTCATCGTCACCCTCAACCCGCCGAGAGAGCCCGCCGCGGCCTCGGTGCTGGGCCGCTATGGCTACGCGCATCCGCAGTTCGACCGCGCTGCCGTCGAGGCTCAACGGCGCCTGCCGACCACGCAAGGCGATCGGCAGACCTGGTTCTGCGGTGCCTGGACGGGCTACGGTTTCCATGAGGACGGCCTGAGGTCGGCGGTCGACGTGGCGCGGGATTTCGGCGTGCAGCCGCCCTGGGAGTCTGCCCATGGCTGACCACCGGCTGGCCGCTGCACAGACCCGGGAGCCGGTCGCGCACCGGCGCGCCGCCCTGCATCTGTGCGTGGGCGAGGTCATGCATGCGCGCAGCCGGCCGGTGGCCAACCGCTTCAGCTACCCCGTCTTCTACCTGCAGATGCGCATGGACGACGTGCAGGGCCTCGCCGCTGCGCAGTCCTGGCTGTTCGGCCTGGAGCGCAGCCGGCCCCTGTCGTTCCGGGCCCGTGACCATGGCGCTCGCGACGGCTCGGATCTGATGGCCTGGCTGCGCAGCCGCCTGGCTCAGGCCGGTCTGCAGATGCCGGGCGGCGAGGTCTGGCTGCAGACCTTTCCGCGGGTGTTCGGTTACGCCTTCAAGCCGGTGAGCTTCTGGCTGCTGTATGCGCCGGACGGCACCCTGCGGGTGCTGGTGGCCGAAGTCAACAACACCTTTGGCGAACGGCATCAATACGTGCTGGCGAATGCCGACGGCGGGCCGTTGACACCGCAGACCGAACTGGCCTGCCGCAAGGTCTTTCATGTCTCGCCCTTCTGCGAGACGCGGGGCCGCTACACCTTTCGGCTGACGCCCGCGCTGTGCACCGTGCAGGCGCTGCACGCCGCCGGGGCACGGCATGCGGTGCAGATCGATTACGACGACGATGCGGGTGAAGATGAAGGTGGCCGCCATGGCCGGCACGATGCCAATGGCGTGGCATGTGTCCCCTTGCTGACGACCGTGATGCGGGCCGGCACGCAGCCGGCCACGGTGCCTCATCTTCTGCGGGCGCTGGTCGCCATGCCTCTGCTGACGGTGGGCATCGTCTGGCGCATCCATTGGCAGGCGCTGCGGCTGTGGCTGCACCGCGTGCCCTATGTCCCCAAACCCCGGGCTCCCGAGCACGAGACCAGCAGCGGGCTGGATCGCGATGCGCCTTCCGCAGCGCCGGCTTGTTCCCCGCCTCCGACGAAAGGCTAGATCATGAAACCGCAAGCGTCATTGGCCCCTTCTTCCTGCAATGCCGGATCGCTGGCCGGCAGGGCGATCAAAGTCCCCTGGACGGGACGTGTCCTCGAGGGATTGCTGGCCGGCTTGCGGGTCGGTTCATGCACGGTGACCTGGCCCGGCGGGCGGACGCAGGCCTATGGAGAGGCCGGTGCGCAGCCCCATGCCGACCTGCAGGTGCTCGACTGGCGCGCGGCGGCGCTGCTGCTGCGCCAAGGCGACATCGGCTATGCCGAGGCCTACCAGCGGGGATGGATTGCGACCGGCGACATGCGCCAGCTCTTCACGCTGGCGCAACGCAACCGCGAGGCGCTGGAACGGGCCGTTTCGGGCCGCCGCTGGGCCCTGTGGCTGCGCTGCTGGGTGCACCGCGTGCTCAACGACAACTCGCGCCGGGGCAGCCGGCGCAACATCAGCGCCCACTACGATCTGGGCAACGATTTCTATCGCCTGTGGCTCGACGAGGGCATGACCTACTCCGCGGCGCTGTTTCCGGAAGGTCATCCCGAGGCCGACGCCGGGGCCGATCTGCAGCAACTCACGCGGGCCCAGAACAGCAAGTACGACCGCGTGCTGGCACAACTGAACGCACAGCCGGGCCAGACCGTGCTGGAAATCGGCTGCGGCTGGGGCGGCTTCGCCGAACGGGCGGCGCGCGCCGGTCTGAAGGTGCACGGCATCACGCTGTCGCATGAACAACTGGCCTGGGCGCAGGCCCGGATCGAGCAGGCCGGCCTGCAGGACCGGGTCACGCTGTCGCTGTGCGACTACCGGGACGTGACGCAGACGTTCGATCACATCGTCTCGATCGAGATGATCGAGGCCGTGGGTGAAAAGCACTGGCCGACTTATTTCTCGACCCTGCGGCGCTGCCTGCGTCCGGGCGGGCATGCGGTGATCCAGGCCATCGACATCGGCGACGAGCGTTACGCGCAGTACCGCGCGGGCACGGATTTCATCCAGCAGTACATCTTTCCGGGCGGCATGCTGCCGAGTCCCTCGCGCATGCGAGAGCAATGCGCTGCAGCCGGGCTGGCCGTGCGCGATGCGCTGGATTTCGGACTGGACTATGCGCGGACGCTGGCCGCCTGGGCCCATGCCTTCGAGGCCGCCTTGCCGCGTGTGCGGGCGCTGGGCTACGACGAACGTTTTGTGCGGCTGTGGCGCATGTACCTGGTGTACTGCGAGGTGGGTTTCCGTGAACGCCAGATCGGCGTCAAGCATTGGACGCTGGCATGAACGAACGCATTGCCAGTGAACACTGGGCGGGACGGCGGGTCTGGATCATCGGCGCATCCAGCGGCATCGGCGAGGCGCTGGCCCGCCAGTTGCTGGTCATGGGGGCCTACGTGGTGCTGTCGGCGCGCCGGCGGGAACCGCTCGATGCACTGGCCGGCGTGTTTGGCCAGGCGCGTGTGCTGCCGCTCGACGCCAGCGACCGGGGCCAGTGGCGCGCGGCCGCGGCCGAGGCCCAGTCGGTCTACGGCGGCCTCGACCTGGTGGTGTTCGTGGCCGGACGCTACGAACCTCAGCGGGCCTGGGAGCTCGACACCGAACGGGTCCGCGCAAGTTTCGAGCTCAATGTGCTGTCGGTCTACGACGGCCTGGCGCAGGTGCTGCCGCAGTTGATCGAGCAGGGCTCGGGTGGCGTGATGCTGGTGGCGAGTGTCTCGGGCTACACCGGCTTGCCCAAGGCGCTGGCATACGGTCCGACCAAGGCCGCGCTCATCAACCTGGCCGAGTCCCTGTACTTCGATCTAGCTCCGCTGGGGGTCTCGGTGTACCTGGTGAATCCGGGTTTCGTGGCCACGCCCATGACCCGGGGCAACGACTTTCCGATGCCCGGGCTGGTCAGTCCGGCCGAGGCCGCGCAGGCCATGGTCAAGGGCATGGCCGAGGGGCGTTTCGAGATCCGTTTTCCGAAACGCTTCACGTGGGCCATGCGTTTGCTCAGCCGGGTGCCGTACCGCTGGCGCTTCGGCCTGCTGCACCGCATGACCGGCCTGTAGCCTACTGCGGCCTGCGGCGTTCCGATGCCGGCGGTCCGTCGTCGAGATCGTCCGAACAACCGAAGCGCCGACGGACGAGCCCGATGGCTCAGTGCGGTTTGCCGGGGATCGGAACCAGGTCGTCGGCCATGATCTGAAGCCGTCCGCGCGAGCAGCGTTCGACCCGGGCCTGCACGCCATACACATCGGCCAGCATGCCGGGCGTGATGGTGGCCGCGGGGTTGCCTTCGCTGTAGAGCTGGCCCCGGCGCAGCACCACGATGTGATCGGCCCATTGCGCCGCGAACGACAAGTCGTGCAGCACCACGATCACGTGCCGTCCTTCGTCCGCGAGCTGCCGCACCGACTGCATCACGTAGAGCTGGTGCCGCATGTCCAGCGCCGAGGTGGGCTCGTCGAGCAGCAGAATGCGCGGCTCGCGCACGATGGCCTGGGCCAGGCTGCACATCTGCCGCTGGCCGCCCGAGAGGTGGTCGAGCGTGCGCGAAGCCAGGTGGTCGATGGCCAGGCGTTCGAGGACCTGTGCAGCACGGGTGCGTGCGATGCGTTCGCTGGTTTCGGCACCCGAGGCCATGAGGGCGCTGATGACGGTCTCGAGTACCGTCAGCGCCGTGCCTTGCGGAATGGCCTGGGGCATGAAACCGAAGTGATCGGCACGCTGCGCCGGCCGCATGCGAAACAGGTCCACGCCGTCGAGCAGCACCTGGCCGCTGGCGCGTACCAGCCCGGCCAGGCCGCCGAGCAGCGTGGACTTGCCGGCGCCGTTGGGGCCGACGAGCGCGGTGACATGACCGGCCTGCAGGCCGGACAGGGTCAGGCCGGTGATCACCGGCTTGTCGCGATAGCCGACGGTCAGGTCGCGCAGCAGCAGTTCGGGGGGCGTGCCGGCGGGCAGGGCCGGCGCTGAACGGAGAGCCGTCATGCGCGCCCCTGTTGTTTGTAGATGAGCGAGAAGAAGACCGGCAGTCCGACGAAGGCCGTGACGATGCCGACAGGCAGCAGCACGCCGGGCACGATCATCTTGCTGGCGATGGAGGCCAGCGACATCACCAGCGCCCCGGTCAGGGCGCTGGCGGGCAGGAAGAAGCGGTGGTCCTCGCCCACCAGCAGGCGGGCGATATGGGGGCCCACCAGGCCGACGAAACCGATGGTGCCGACGAAAGCCACGGCCGTGGAGGCCAGCAGGCTGACGCGCAGCAGCGAGAAGAAGCGCAGCCTCACGACATCGATGCCGTAGCTGCGCGCGCGGTCCTCGCCCAGGCGCAGCGCCGTCATCTGCCAGCACGAGGCCAGCGAGAACGGCAGCACCAGCAGCACGATCGCCAGCAGGATGCCCACCGACTGCCAGTCCGAGCGGGAGAGGCTGCCCAGCGTCCAGAACACCAGCTGCTGCAGCGTATCGGCCGACGCCACGAACTGCAGCAGGCCGGTCAGCGCGTTGAAGGTGAAGCCCAGGGCGATGCCGAACAGCACGATGGATTCGACCCGGCCATTGCGCCCGCGCGACATGAACTGCAGCAGCAGGATCGAGGCCAGCGAGAACAGGAAGGCATTGACCGTGATGAGCAGGCCCTGCGGCACGTAGGGGATGCCCACGCCCAGCACGATGGCCAGTGCCGCGCCCAGCGACGCCGCAGCCGAGACGCCCAGCGTGAAGGGGCTGGCCAGCGGATTGTTGAGCATGGTCTGCATCTCGGCACCCGCCAGCGCCAGCGCGGCACCCACCACCAGCGCCATCAGCGCGATGGGCAGGCGGACGTCCCACACGATCACCGAGACGGCTCGCGAGGTATCGGCCGCGCCGGTCAGTGCGCCCAGCGTATCGGCCAGGCTCAGGCCCGACGGCCCGGTGGTGATGTCGAACAGCAGCGTGAGCACGGTCAGCAGCAGCAGGCCGGCGACGATGAGGGTGCGCTTGCGGACCAGCCGCCCGTAGTCGGCGAGGATGCGCTCGGTGTTGCCGCCGGCAGGGGCCGCGGCCGTTGGGGCCTGGAGGGGCTTGGAACTCATGATGCGGAGAACACGGAAGAGGCGAGGCCGGCGGTCTTGCGGCCCGCCGGCAGGTCGGTCCAGAAGGTGCCCTTGAGCGGCACCTGGAAGTAGCGGTCGTTGATGGTCCGCAGCGTGGCAGCCGGATCGAGATCCTGGAACAGCTTGGGTTGCATCCACTTGGCCAATGCCTCGATGAGCACGATGTGGGCCGGCGTGTCGTTGAAGCCGTGCCAGAAACCGTGGGCATCGCCGCGGTTCACGGCGTCGAGCATGTCGAGCTGCGAGAGCTTGATGACGTCGCGCAGGCCGGTGGCCGCGGCCTGGGGCTCGATGTTGGGACCGATCAGGAACTTGCCGGTGCCGTGCAGGGTGTCGGTGCCGGTGGCGATGTAGAGGTCGGGCTGCAGGCGCAGCACCATTTCGCGTGCGATCTGGCCGGTCGGGGAGGTCAGCAGGTCGGCGCCGAGGTTGTGGCCGCCGGCCAGCGAGACAAAGTCGTCGAACGTGCCACGGCCCGGCGAGAAGCAGCAGTCGGCGCTGCCGGCATGGGCGTGCACGAAGACCTGCGGTCGTTTGGGCGCAGCCTGGGCGATGCGCTGGCGGATCAGCTCGAGCCGGCGGGTGTAGTCGTCGAGGAAGGGCTGGGCGTGGGCCGTGGTGCCCAGCACCTGGGCCAGCGTGCGCAGGCTGGGCAGGGTGTTGTCCAGCGGTTGCATGAAGAAGTCGACCACCAGCACCGGGATGCCCGCCTTGGACAAGGTCTGGAAGGTGGTGCTGCGCGCGTAGGTGGCGGGCGAGCCGGCCACCTGGCGGCTGTAGATGACCAGGTCGGGGTTGAGTGCGAGCACCTGCTCGACCGAGAGCGTTTCGGGCCGGCCGCGGCCGACCACGGGCAGCTTGGCCAGGGCCGGGTACTTCGCCACCCAGGCGGCGTTCTCGGCCGCATACATGGTGGAGAGGTCGTTGGCCCAGCCGACCAGCTTGTTCGCGATATCCGGATCGACGATGCCGAGCGCGGGCAACATGCGGCCCTGGGCCAGCACGATGCGGCGCGCGGGCGCCTTGAGCTGCGGGCCGATCCACTGCACGTTGGCATTGCTGGCGACGACCGGCGGCGCGGCACTCCAACCCATCGCGGGCAGGCCCAGCAGCGCGGCGCCGGCACCGGCGGCAAGCAGGCGCCGCCGGCTCGTGCCGGGCAGTGCGGGAAAGGTTGCAGCGCGGTTCGGCGCGGCCAGGGGCGAGGTGAGACTCATGAAGGGATCCATCGGCGTCTTCGAAAGCGCGCAGACAGCCGGAGCGCGCATCGCTGGGACGCGCGCAGCCGGGTTCCTGCCGCGCGGGGGAGAGCCTGTCCGCCCAGGGCCCGGGACCGGGGCGATGGTGGACAGATTCTCAATCGCGTCATTATCGCCGGGCTGTCCGGCCCATGCAGAGCCACTGACCGGCGTGTGGCTTCGACGGACTCAGCGGCCGTGGCACTGCTTGTACTTCTTCCCGCTGCCGCAGGGGCAGGGATCGTTGCGGCCGGGCTCGGCTTCCTTGCGCACGGTCAGCACGCGCGGGCCGATGGATTTCCAGAGGGCGCGCAGGTCGTAGCAGGCCCAGATGGCTTCGCCGAAGAGGTCGAGCCGGTCTTGCGAGATGCCGGGAGGCGCGTCTTCGCCCAGACCCGAGATGACGTAGGGACCGGCGTCGTCTTCGGTGAGTTCGTTGACGATGCCCAGGGCTTCCTCGATGAGTTCGGCGGTTTCCTTGTCCTTGCGCGGCAGTTCCCACTCGTCGGCCCAGATCGAGACCACGCTCATGAAGCCCAGCCCCCAGATCTGGCCGAAGGACGGAATGGGCTCGCCTTCGGGCATGTCGACAGCCTGGCCCTCGGCCTGGGACTGGGCCAGCAGCGAGCGCATGTCGACGGCCAGGGGCTGGAACGCCTCGTCGTGGTCGAGGTCCTCGACATCGAGGTTGTCGAGCGCCGTGGCGACTTGCTGCCACCGGTTCTGCCACAGTTCCTCGAAACGCCGGCGCTGCTCGGTGTCGAAGAGCCGTTGCCAGTCGAGCTCGGGCTCGCCCAGGCCGAACAGCAACGGGAAGTACTCGTCGGCGCCGATGGGGCGGCGGGTACACACCAACGCCGTCAGGAAGCCGTCGCAGAATTCCCACTGCGGCAGTTCGGGCAGTTGCTCGCGGGCGACGTCGAGCAGGTCCTCGAGTTCGTTGATCTCGTCGAGGGGCGCATCGTCGGCGTGGACATCGGGGGTGGCGGTCATGGCGGGGTCCGGAAAAAGCAGGTTGGGCGCCAGCGGCAGCGCGTGCCGCGTCGTGGCACGGCGCGGCAGGGCGCAGGCGGAATCGATGAAAAGGAACACGCGTGCATCGGCACGCGCCTGGGCCGATTATCCCAGGCTCCCGTGGCCATCCTGCATCACCAGGGCATACAGGGCCTGCGCGGCCAGCGAAAGGCTGCGGTCGCGCCGGCGGATGAGGTAGATCTGGCGGTGCAGTCCCGGCAGTGCGAGCGCACGGGTAGCCAGTCCGGGCTGGTCGAAATGGAACAGCGCCAGCGCCGGCACCACGCTGATGCCGAGGCCCGCGCGGACCATGCCCATGACGGTCGCCAGCTGTTCGACTTCCATGAGCGTGTTCATCGACAGCGGCTGGCAGGCGGCTTCCAGGTATTGCCGCACGCTGCTGCTGCGGGCGAGGTGGATGAACGGCCAGGCGGCCAGGTCCTGCAGCGAGATCGTGCCGGCCTGGACGAGCGGGTGGTCGTCGCGGCACACCAGGTGGAAGGCATCGTCGCAGAAGGGTTCGGCCTGCAGCTCGGGGGTGTCGACGTGCACGGTGGCCAGGGCGAAATCCGCCCGTCCGCTGGCCACGCGTTCCACGCACGGTTCGGACAGCATGTCGTGGATGTCGAGCTCGATGCCCGGATGCATCTGCCGGAAGCGGGCCAGCACGCCCGGCAGCCAGCCGGCCGCCAGCGACGGCAGCACCGCCACGCTGACCCGGCCACGCCGCAGCCGCGTGGTGTCGCGCAAGGCGGCAAAGGCGGTTTCAAGCTCCTGGCGCAGGTGCAGGGCCGATTCGTGAAAAAGCCGGCCTTCGGGCGTCAGGCTCACGAAGCGGGTGCTGCGGTCGAACAGCCGCATCCCGAGTTCCTCTTCCAGTGCGCGGATCAGGGCACTGAATGCCGGTTGCGACAGGTGGCACTGCACGGCGGCCCGCGTGAAATTCTGCTGCTCCGCCAGGATGAGGAACGCATCGATCTGCCGGGTCGAGAGGTTGAACTGCATGGTGGGGGCCGGGACTGCTTCTGTCCTCGAATGCGCTGATTGATCTGTTATTCGGATCAATTTATTTTAATAATCGATTTCACAGATGTGTAGCGGGTTTCTATAGTGGTTCGCAGGAGACAGACATGAACAACAGATCCCCCCTGCTGGTGGGGTGCGCCGCCGGATTTTCCGGCGACCGCACCGATGCGGCGGCACCCGTCGTGCGCGAAATGATCGCGCGGGGCCTGCCGGCCGTGCTGATTTTCGAGACCTTGGCCGAACGCACCCTGGCCCTGGCTCAACTGGCGCGCGACGCCGATCCCGATGCCGGCTACGAGCCCTTGCTGCCCGAGCTGCTGGCGCCCGTGCTGGCGGACTGCCTGGCGCACGGCGTGCGCATCGTCAGCAACTTCGGGGCGGCCAATCCGCATGGCGCGGCGCGCCGTATCCAGCAACTGGCCGACGAACTCGGCTTGCGCCGTCCACGCATCGCCGTGGTGGGGGGCGACGACCTCGGCGATCTGCGTCACCGAGCCATGCTGCACGAGGTTCTGGGCGAGGCCATGCCGGCCGTGCCGGTGGTCAGTGCGAACGCGTACATCGGTGCCCGGGCGATTGCCGAGGCCCTCGAGGCCGGTGCCGAGATCGTGGTGGCCGGACGGGTCGCCGATCCGTCGCTGGTGCTCGGCCCCGCCATGGCCCACCACGGCTGGTCATGGGACGACTGGGACCGGCTGGCGCGTGCCACCATGGCGGGCCATCTGCTCGAATGCGGCGCGCAGGTGACGGGCGGCTATTTTGCCGACCCGGGCTACAAGGATGTGCCCGGCCTGGCGAATGTGGGTTACCCCATCGCCGAGATCGATGCAGACGGACACTGCACGCTGACCAAGCCCCGTGGCACGGGCGGACGGCTCGATGAGCGCACGGTCAAGGAACAACTGCTCTACGAGGTGCACGATCCCGCGGCCTACCTCACGCCCGATGTGGTGGCCGACCTCACGCAGGCCCGCGTCGTGCCGCTGGGGCCGGATTGCGTGCGTCTCGAAGGCGTGACGGGCCATCCCCGCCCGGCCACGCTCAAGGTCAACGTGTGCTTCGAGACGGGTTGGCTGGCAGAGGGCGAGATCTCTTATGCCGGCGCCCGCGCCGAGGCCCGGGCGCGACTGGCTGCCGACGTGCTCGCCGAACGCCTGCGCGGCCTGGGGCCCTTGCGCGTGGACCTGATCGGTGTCTGCAGTGTGCTGGCCGACGATGCCGGCCACCTGCTGGCCTCCACGCCGCCGGGCGAAGCGCGCGACGTGCGCCTGCGCGTGGCGCTGCAGCACACCGATGCCGCTGCCGCGCGCCGGCTGGCGCACGAAGTCAACGCGCTGTATTGCTGTGGACCGGCTGGCGGTGGCGGGGTGCGGACCTCGGTCCGGCGCCGGCTGGGCACGGTTTCGTGCCTGGTGGATCGCGAGGCGGTCGCCACGCAGTTCGAGCTGCTGGCCTGAGGGCCGGTGGCCCGCCGCCTTTCTTTGTCCTTCCTCGTCCTGCCGACGCCCCATTCAGAGCTCAAGCCCTTTCATGACGGATACCTCTTCAACTCCCGATGTTGCCCACTTGCCGCTGCGGTCCGTGCCGCTCTACCGGCTGGCTCACGGCCGGACCGGCGACAAGGGCAACCGTTCCAACATCAGCGTCGTCGCCTGGCACCCGGCGTTGTGGCCCCTGCTGGTCGAACAGGTCACCGAGGAAGCGGTGGCACGCCAGTTCGCGGCGCGCCGGCCGGCCCGTGTCGTGCGTTACCTGCTGCCCCATCTGCAGGCGATGAACTTCGTCATCGACGAGGTGCTCGATGGCGGCGTGAACGATGCCCTCAACCTCGACAGCCATGGCAAGTCGCTGTCCTTCCATTTGCTCGATCTGCCCATCGCGGTACCGGCCGCGCTGGCAGCGTTTCTCGCGGGGCCGCCTTGAGCGCGGCCATGCCCCACCGGTTCCGACAACCATAAACCCAGATCAGGAGACAAGACCCATGAACCGTATTCCCCCACGCTCGATCCGCCGCCGCGCACTGGTCGCTGCCGCCGGACTGTGCGCCGGCCTGGCCGCCGCAGGCACTGCGCTGGCGCAGGATGCCTATCCCAACAAACCCATCACCTTCGTGGTCCCGTTTGCCGCAGGCAGTGCCACCGACCAGCTCGCGCGTGCCGTCGGCCAGTCGGTCACCACCGACGGCAAGCAGCCGGTGGTGGTGGACAACCGCGCCGGCGCCAGCGGCATGATCGCGGCACAGGCCGTGGCCCGTGCCGCGCCGGACGGCTACACGGTGCTCATCACCACGAATACCACCCACGCGGCCAACGAGCACCTCTACCGCAAGCTGTCCTACGACCCGGTCAAGGACTTCGTGCCCGTGACCGGCCTGGGCAAGGGCGGCCAGGTGCTGGTGGTCAACGCACAGGCGCCGTTCAAGGACGTGGGCGAACTGCTGGCCGCCGCCCGCAAGGCGCCGGGCAAGCTGAGCTTCGGCAGCGGCAGTTCGTCCAGCCGCGTGGCCGGCGAGATGCTCAAGCAGCTCGCCGGTGTCGATATCCTGCACGTGCCGTACAAGAGCAACCCCATCGCCATCACCGACCTGCTGGGCGGCCAGATCGACATGATGATCACCGACACCTCCACCGGTGTGCCGCAGATCAAGGCCGGCAAGCTGCGGGCGCTGGGTTATTCCACGCAGAAACGCAGTGCCCAGTTGCCCGACGTGCCGACCATCGCCGAAGCGGGTGTCAAGGGCTACGACATGGGCTACTGGTTCGCTGCGTATGTCCCGGCAGGCACGCCGGCCGCCGTCGTCGAGCGTCTGCGCGGTCTGCTGGTCCACGCCACGCAGAGCGACGGGGCCAAGTCCTTCTACGACATGGCAGGCTCCGAGGCC
Source organism: Comamonas sp. BIGb0124 (assembly GCF_003752175.1). Taxonomy (GTDB): domain Bacteria; phylum Pseudomonadota; class Gammaproteobacteria; order Burkholderiales; family Burkholderiaceae_C; genus Comamonas_F. Next base: position 683,765 of record NZ_RJVF01000009.1, read on the forward strand.
TGGACCACCACCTCGCAGGAACTGGCCGCTTTCCAGGCCGCCGAAACGCAGAAGTGGGGACAGGTCATCCGCGCCGCCGGCATCGAGCCCGAGTAAGAGACCGATCCGGGCCGAAGAGGCCCGGCTGCCATCACGCGTCGAAGCACGCGTGACCGTCCACCCGAGACACGCAAGACAGCGAAGTCGGCACCCGTCGGAAAACGCGCCCGAAAGAGAGCGCGAGGCCGGTCATGCGCCGCGCCGCCGATGGGCGGCGCAGGGCATGCCGGGTGACGCATTCCACCAACGACAGGAGACAAAACCATGACCCCCTTCAGCAGCAAGGGCTGGATCGCCCTGGGCGCTTCCATGCTCGTTCTGACCGCCTGCGGCGGCAGCGGCGACTCGGCCTCGGAGGGCGGCGGTGTCCAGCCGCCCGCCGCGCAGGCCCCGCGCATGAAACTGGCCATCAGCGCCACCGAGGACTTCGCCGGCCGCTACGGCGATGTCGGTGCCTACGAAAAGATCACCGGCACCTTCAGCGGCGAGCTCGATCCGGCCGATGCACGCAATGCCGTGATCCAGGACCTGGCCCTGGCACCCGTCAACGCACGGGGTCTGGTCGAGTACACGACCGATTTCGTCATGCTCAAGCCCAAGGACATGAGCAAGGCCAGCGGCGTGCTGCGCTACGACGCGCCCAATCGCGGCAACATCCTGACGTTGCCCGATCCGCAGACCACGCCCAGCGACGGCGTGTATTTCGAGCGGGGATACGTGATGCTGTACGCCGCCTGGCAAGGCGACGTGCCCAAATCCAGCCCCGCGCGCCTGACCGCCACCGTGCCGGTGGCCCGCAATGCCGACGGCAGCAGCATCACCGGCCCCTACCGGGCCGAGCTGGTGCCGACGGCGGCTACGCCCGCCATGTCGCTGCCCGGCGGCGTCTTCAACGGCAGCATGCTGCCCTACGAGCCGGCCGGACTCGACAACACGCAGCCCGGCTACTCGCTGACCCGGCGAGCCAACGAGACCGATCCCCGCGTGACCATCGCCCCCGGCGACTGGGCGTTCGCCACCTGCGACAGCGGCGCCAACGCTTTTCCCGGCACCGCCAGCGCGAGCAGCATCTGTCTCAAGGGCGGCTTCGATCCGCGTTATCTGTATGAACTGGTCTACGTCGCCAAGGACCCCAAGGTCATGGGCGTGGGACTCGCGGCACTGCGCGATGTCGTGAGCTTTTTCCGCCACCGCGAGCGCGATGCCGACGGCGTGGCCAACCCCGTGGCCGGTGCGGTTCGCCACACCCTGGGTCAAGGCACGTCGCAGTCGGGCAATGCCATGAAGACATTCCTGCACCTGGGCTTCAACGAGTCGCTCGACGGGGGCAAGGTCTTCGATGGCCTCTACGCCCATGTGGCGGCACGTCAGACCAACGTCAATACCCGCTTTGCCGTGCCCGGCGGCGGCCTGCGCACCGATCACACGGCGTTCGGCCAGACCGCGCCCCGTGGGCTGGCAGCCGATTACCAGGACGATGTGTCCGGGCGTACCGGCGGGGTGATGAAGCGCTGCAGCGCAAGCAACACCTGCCCCAAGTTCTTCCTCGGCCTGTCGGGCACCGAGTTCTGGCAACTGCAGGGCTCGCCCGTGTTGACCGACGCCTTTGGCCTGCGCGACATCGCGCAGCCGGACAACGCACGCATCTACTACTACGCCAGCACCCAGCATGGCGGCCCCGGCGGCACCGAGAGCATCGGCTTCGCGCCTCAGCGCAGCGTCTATCCCTCGGGCACCGTGGTGCATTTCACCGACACCTTCCGCGCCCTGTTCATGGCGCTCGAGGACTGGGTGGTGCGCGGCACCGAGCCGCCGGCCAACGCCGTACCCCGCATCGCCGACGGCTCGCTGGTGCGGCCCGATCAGGTGGTCTTTCCCACCATGCGGGGCCTGAGCTGGCCCGTGGGCGGAACGCAGACGCCGATCCCGGCGTTCGACTACCTCGCGCGCTACAACGGTTTCTCGCTGTTGGACTTCGGCCCGCAGTACATCCCGCAGGACGAGTCCGGCATCGCCACCTACCTGCCTCCGCATGCCACCGGCCGCGACTACGCCATCCTGGTGCCCCAGGTCGATCCGCAGACCGGCCTCACGCGCGCCGGCATCCGCAGCATCGAGGCCCAGGTGCCGCTGGGCACCAGCATCGAGTTCAACTACGTCGCCACGCCCGGCATCACCGATCTGGCCAATCTGGCCGGCAGCTACATTCCTTTTCACCGGACACAGGCCGCCAGGCTGGCAGCGGGCGACACACGGCCCTCTCTGGAAGAGCTCTACGTGGATCAGGCCGGTTACGTGCGGGCCGTCGAGCAGGCCGCGGCCCGCCTGGTGGCGCAGCGTCTGCTGCTGCAGCGGGATGCGGATCTCCGCATCGCCCAGGCGAAGGCACGTGTGATCCTGCCCTGAGGCGCTCGAGGCCTGCCGCCTCGGAGGCGGGGCCGCGGCGGGATCCCGGCGGGGCCGCGGGCCCCTCCCGCCCGCTGCCGCTCAGATCTGGAAGCCCAGCCAGCGGACCAGCCCCTGGCCGATGTCGCGCACCAGGCTGGTCTTCTCGGGCAGGGCGTAGGGCTCGCAGCGGCCGGCGAGATCGGTCATCCAGCCCTGCACGCGCGCAATGTCGTCCGCGCTGTAGAACGCCACCATCAGTTCGAAGTTCAGGAACAGGCTGCGGGCATCGAGGTTGAGCGAGCCGGCCAGAGCCAGGCTGTCGTCGATCACGACGGCCTTTGCATGGACCATGCAATGGGCCAGGTGGACCTTGCCGCCGGCGGCCGCGAAATCGCGCAATGGCTGCTCGCGCACGATGTCGGCTATTCGGTGGTTGGAGCGGCGCGGCAGGATCAGGTTGACGTCGACGCCACGGGTCGCCGCCAGCCTGAGCGCCGCCAGCAGGCTGTCGTCGGGCACGAAATAGGGGGTCACCGCCCAGACGCTGGTGCGTGCCTGGTACAGGCCGGTCAGCAGCAGACTGTGCACGGTGTCGTCGGCCAGATCCGGCCCGCTCGGCACCAGTTGGGCCACATGGCGCAGCGAGACCGCGGCCGCGTCGTCGCCCGGCTCGGGCTTCTGCGTGCAGGCCCGGACCAGCGCAGGCGGCATGCCCGTCGGGCGGCGCACGATGGGCGCGGCCGGATGGCGTGTGCTGTGGCCGCGGTGGCGCCGCCAGCACGCATTGAAGAGTTGCTGGGCATCGTGCGCCAGCGGCCCTTGCACGGTCAGCGTGAGGTCGGTCCAGGGCGCGTGGCCCGCGTGCGGCAGAAAGTACTCCTGCGCCAGATTGCGGCCGCCCGTCCATACGCGTTGCCCGTCGGCCACCACCAGCTTGCGGTGGTTGCGCAGGTTGATCCGCCCGCGCATGGGGTTGTGCAGCAGCGGCATGAACAGGCGGATCTTGATGCCGTCGGCACGCAATTGCCTGAGGAAACGGCGGGACGTGCGCCAACTGCCGGCCGCGTCGATCAGCAGCCGGATCCGGACGCCCCGTGCCCGTGCGGCCTTGAGCTGCTGCGCCACATGGTGCGCCACGGCGTCGTTGCCGACCACATAGGTGCAGATGTCGAGCGTGTGATGGGCGCTCTGGATGGTCTGGTCGAGCTCACGCAGCGCATGCGTGCCGTCGCGGTGCAGCACCACGTGGCTGTTGGCCTGGGGCGGTGGCAGGCCCAGGCCGTCGAGGGTCGACACGGCCCAGTGCGCATCGTTGGGCAGCGGCAGCTCGGGCAGCGTGCTGCGATGGCGGGGCAGCGGACGGGCGTATTTGCGCAGGCCCACCAGCAGGTACAGCGGCAGTCCGGCATAGGGCACCAGCGTCAGCAGCAGCACCCAGGCGAAAGCCGCCGAGGGATGGCGGCGCTGATGGGTGAGGTGAGTGGTGACCGCATAGACCAGCAGGCTGAACAGGATGAACAGCAGATGGCCAAAGGGCAACAGCAGGGGATTGGTCAGCGGATGCACAGGCTAGGAGCGATCTGTTGGCCAAGGGAGGCACGCGGCGGGGCCGCGCGACAGGCGTTTGCGCCATTGTGCCAACAATGCGCCCCGACGGTGCGGGGGCCCGCCCGCCCGTCGGAGCGTCAGCCGGCGGGCCGCGGCAGGGTCAGCCGTACACGCAGGCCGTGATCGCCCGGCGCATCCTCGAGTGCGACCGCGATGTCCTGGTTCTGCGCGATGGTGCGCACGATGGCCAGTCCCAGCCCGCTGCCGGCCGCCTGCACGGCCAGGTCGGGCGAGCGGTAGAAACGATCGAACACGCGGTCGCGCTCCGCGGCGGGAATGCCCGGTCCGGCATCGTCGATCGTCAGCACGGGGCGGCCCTGGCCGTCCTGCGCCAGGCCGATATCGACCGCGCTGTCTTCGGGGCCGTACTTGATGGCGTTTTCCAGCAGGTTGCGCAGCAGGATGCGCAGCGACTCGGGTGTCGCCGAGGTGACCGGATCGTGCGCCGAACCCGGGGTCAAGCCCACATCGATGCGCCGCGCCTGGGCCTGGGGCAGCACGTCGGCCACGGCCAGTTGCAGCACCGGCTGAACGGCATGGCGGCGGGGCACGGCCGAGGTGTCGCCGGTTTCCTCGCGCGCCAGCTGCAGCAGTTGTTCGACCAGGTGCGAGGCCCGTGCGATGCCCTGTTCGAGCCGCGTCACGGCCCGTTGCTGCCCCGCGTCGCCGGCGGTCGGCCGCAGTGTCTGGACCTGCAGCTTCAATGCCGTCAGGGGCGAGCGCAGTTCATGGGCCGCATCGGCGACAAAGCTCTTCTGGGCTTCGAAGGCCGCTTGGACACGGGCGAACAGCAGGTTCAGTTCCTCCACCAGAGGCAAGACCTCGTTGGGCAGGCCCTCGAGCGCCAGCGGCGTGAGCGCGCCCGCGTGGCGCTGGGCCAGTTGCCGGCGGGCCCGCTCGACCGGGCGCAGCGACAGTCCGATCACGCCCCAGACCGCCAGCATCAGCAGGGGGGCGGCGGCGGCGATCGGCCAGACGGCACGCCAGGCCATGGCACGGGCCCGTTGCTGCCGGGCCGTCATGTCCTGCGCGATCTGGATGGTCTGCAGCGGCGTCTGCAGCGAGTAGACCCGGTAGCGTGAGCCGTCGACGTTGATGTCCGAGAAACCCAGGATGGCACGCCGGGGCAGGTCCGCATTGGGCGACTGGAAGAGCGGGGCGCCGTCGTTGCCCCAGATCTGCACCAGCAGGTCGTTCAGGGCCTGTTCCTGATCGGCGGTGAACGGCGAGACCTGCGGATTGCGGCTGGCCACGCCGCCGCGCAGCGCATCGGCCATCTGCTGCAGATGGGCGTCGAGCAGGGCATCGGCCTGCCTCTGGGCCGTGTGATAGGCGCTCACGCCTTGAAACACGGCCGCCAGCAGCACCACGCCCAGCAGCAGAACGGTCAGGCGGCCGCGCAGCGAATGGCGCCAGCGCCAGTCGGCCTTCATGGGGTGGACTCCGGCGGCGTGGCCGCATCGCGCGGCACCACATAGCCCAGGCCGCGCACGGTCTGGATCAGGCCGGCGCCGAGCTTCTTGCGCAGCCCATGCACATAGACCTCGACGGCATTGCTGCTGATGTCGTTCTTCCAGCTGTAGAGCTTGTCCTCGAGCTGCGCACGCGAGAACACCACGCCCGGGCGTGCGATCAGCGGCTCGAGCACCGCCCATTCGCGCGCCGAGAGGCTCACCGGCTGGTCTTGCACAAAGGCCTCGTGGGTGGCCGGGTTGAGCCGCACGCCGTGTTGCTCGAAGCAGGGCTGGGCCTGGCCCGCGCTGCGCCGCAGCAGGGCGCGGATGCGGGCCTGCAGCTCTTGCAGATCGTAGGGCTTGACGATGTAGTCGTCGGCACCGGCGTCGAGCCCCGCGATGCGGTCCTGCACCGCATCGCGGGCGGTGGCGATCAGCACGGGCACGGCCGAGCGCCGTTCGCGCAGCGCCTTGAGGACCTCCAGTCCGCTGCGCCGGGGCAGCCCCAGATCCAGCAGCACGAGGTCGTAGGGCTGGCTGGAGAGTGCGGCATCGGCCACGGCGCCGTCGCGCACCCAGTCGACCGCATAGTGGCCCTCGCGCAAGGCGTCGAGCACCACTTCGCCAATCATCTCGTCATCTTCCACAAGCAGGATACGCATGGGCCTATTGTCCACATCCCGGCGCGCCTGCGGCTTAAGAGACGCTTAGGATTCGCCGCCGGCTTTCCGGCAGGGCCTGCGCCTGCAGGTCGATCGCCGGCCCGGCCGGTGGACGGCCCCGGGCGGTCGCAACGCGGCGCTGCGAACCGCCGTTTCATGCGCGACAATAGACCGACGGCACGCCGCGATCCGGGGAACGCAACTTCGCCCCCCGGTCCGGCTTCCAAGCCCGACGACCCGCAGGGAGACGAATGCGGCAGGCCCGCAGGGCGGCTGCCCGATTCCGCTTGAGCCGCATGCCTGCCCCGCGCAGGTGGGCAGCACCCATGACACAACAGAAAAGATGAGCAAACGACTGTGGGAACTGGATGCGTTGCGAGGCCTGATGCTGGTCTTGATGACGCTCACCCATCTGCCGACCCGGTTGACCACCCCGACGGGGCAGCCCTTCGGCTATGTCTCGGCGGCCGAAGGTTTTGTGCTGCTGTCGGCCTTCATGGCCGGCATGGTCTACAGCCGCCGCGGCCTGCGCGATGGCCTGCGCACCATGCGCAAGTCGCTGCGCGAGCGGGCCATCAAGGTCTACCTGTGCCAGGTGGCCACGCTGGTCTTTCTGTTCACGGTCTTTGCGGCTCTGGCCGTGCGCCGCGAACAGCCGGCCGCGACCGGCCTGCTGTCGTTCTACTTCGAGCATCCGGTCATGGCCTGGTTTTCCAGCCTGGCGCTGATCTACGGACCGCCGTTGCTCGACATCCTGCCGATCTACGTGCTGTTCATGGCCGCCAGTCCGGCCATCCTCTCGCGCGGACTGCGCCATGGCTGGAGTGCCATCCTGACGGCCAGCGCCATCCTGTGGTTCGCGTCGCAGTTCGGATTCGGGAACTGGCTGTACGAGGTCATCGCCCAAGCCATCGACCTGCGCGTCCCGCTGAGCCAGACCGGCTCGTTCTCGATCTGGGCCTGGCAGTTCCTGTGGATCATGGGGCTGTGGATGGGCTCGACCCGCGCACAGGGGCAGACCAGCATGTTCGAGTTTCCACGCTGGAGCGTGATGGCGGCCGTGGTGGTGAGCGTGTTTTTTCTCACCTGGCGCCATTACTACGGCCAGGCGCCTTTCGGGGCCGACATGGTGCGCAATCTGTGGTTCGAGAAGTGGACGCTGGGCCCCTTGCGAATGGTGAACCTGTTTGCCCTCATCATCGTCACCGTCGAGTTCGGCCCCTGGCTGATGGCCCGGCTGCCGCGCCTGCGCGTGCTCGAGACCCTGGGCCAGGCCTCGCTGCCGGTGTTCTGCGCGCATCTGGTGTTCGTGCTGCTGGTGCTGGGCACGCAGGGCGGCGACCAGTATGCGCGGCCGTGGTGGGGGGACGCCCTGCTGCTGGCCGGCTGTTTCGGCTCGCTGTACGCGGTGGCCTGGGTCACCCTGTGGCGCGACCGGCGGCGTGCGGCCAAGGGGCTGCCGGTGCGCGCCAAGCCGGCCTCCGGTGCCACGGTGCCGGTTGCACCGGTTCGTCGGACGTCGGGCAGTGCGGCGCGTGCCGAGACGGGTGTCGCGCTGCCGTCGGCGGTCAAGGATGCCGTGGCAGGCGTCGCCGAAGGGACGTCCCTGCCATCGGCCGCTGCACCGGGCCGGCCGGCCGCCTGAAGCGCGCCGGCTTCAGCGCGACGGTGCCACCGACGCGGCAGCCGCTGCGTCCTGGCCGGCTCGTGTGCTGGGCGGGACAGGCGGCGGCAATGGGCCGCTGGGCGCGGGCAGATGCGGCGCGATCACGGTTTTCCAGATGTTGTAGCCTTCGCGGTTCATGTGCAACTGGTCCTGCAGGAACAGTTCGGGGCGCGGCTTGCCCTGGTCGTCGAGCATGGGGTGGTAGATGTCGACGTAATCCGTGTTCGCCTGGGTTTCCAGATAACGCTGGATCAGGGTGTTGGTGATCGCGATCTTGGCCCCGAACTGCGCGCGCGAGGGACTCGGCTTGATCGAAATGTAGGTGATGCGGGTGTTGGGCAGATCGGCCCGCACGGCTTCGAAGAAGGCCGTGAAATCCGCCACCACCCGTTCGGGCGAGCGCCCCATCGCCAGATCGTTGTCGCCGGCATAGACCAGCAGCAGCCGCGGCCGGTAGGGCAGGACCAGCCGGTCCACGAAATAGGCGTTGTCCGCCATGGTCGAGCCGCCGAACCCGCGATTGATGACTTTCTCGACCTGCGGGAAGTCGGCTTTCAGGCTGCTCCACAGCCGCACCGTCGAACTGCCCACGAACAGCACGCCGTCCTGAGGCGGCGGGTTGGCGCGGTCGGCCTCGGCAAACTGCGCCATGGTGGTCATCCACTGCACATAGGCCTGGGGCACCGGCTTGGGCACCGGCACACGGGGGTTTTCGGGCACCACGGTGTTCGCGGGCGTCCTGGGCGCGATGGGGGCGCCCAGCACGCCATGCGGTGCGGGCATATCGGGCGAGCGCGCGGCCGCCGCGGCCGCCGCCGGCGCGGCGGTGGCCTGCGGCGGAGCCGTCTGCACGGTGTTGCCTGCCGTGCCTTGCGCAGGCTGAACGGCCGATGCACTGCCTGGCGAAGTGCCGGGCTGGGCCGTGGGGGCAAGAGGAGCGGGGGTTGTGACGCCGGGCTGCGCTGCGGCCAGACCGCAAACCAGCAGGGTGCTGGTCAGGGCGGTCAGGCGGAACATGCATCCACGGTGCCAGAGGGACCGGGTTGCTGAAGACATGATGGGTAATCGGTTGGCGCGGACGGCTCGATTGAACCGGCGCAGCACACGATGGCTGCCGTCCCGGATTCGAGAGTGGCCGGATGCTACGCCGAGGCGTGCCGGCTGTCGCGGGCTGTCCGCTGGAGAACACAAGTGTGTGGTAAGAGCGCGACAGGCCTGGCGAGTTCCCCGCCAGGCCTGTCCATCTTTCATCCCGTGCGCCAGCCGCTCTCTTCGCGAGAGCTTGCCGTCCGGCAGGCACGGGCGATACCGTGCCCTGCGAACCCGGGCCGATCAGACCAGCCGCGTGCGGTGGCGTGCGATCTGCGCACGCACCTGCACGGGCGAGGTGCCGCCCAGCACATTGCGGGCCTCGAGCGAGCCGCGCAGGGTCAGCACCGCGTAGACGTCCTGTTCGATCGCCGGGTTGAAGGTCTTCAGCACGTCGAGCGACAGCTCGGACAGGTCGACGCCTTCCTGGATGGCCGTCTTGACGGCGTGGGCCACGGTTTCGTGCGCGTCGCGGAAGGGCAGGCCCTTCTTCACCAGGTAGTCGGCCAGATCGGTGGCCGTGGCGTAGCCCTTGAGCGCCGCGCGCTCCATGGCTTCGGCCTTCACGGTGATGCCGCCCACCATCTCGGCGAAGATGCGCAGGGTGTCCTTGAGCGTGTCCACCGTGTCGAACAGCGGTTCCTTGTCTTCCTGGTTGTCCTTGTTGTAGGCCAGGGGCTGGCCCTTCATCAGGGTGATCAGGCCCATCAGGTGGCCCACCACACGGCCGGTCTTGCCGCGGGCGAGTTCAGGCACGTCGGGGTTCTTTTTCTGCGGCATGATCGACGAGCCGGTGCAGAAGCGGTCGGCGATGTCGATGAAACCGAAGCTCTGGCTCATCCACAGCACCAACTCCTCGCTGAAGCGGCTGATGTGAATCATGGCCAGCGAGGCCGCAGCGGTGAATTCGATCGCAAAGTCGCGATCGCTGACGGCGTCCAGGCTGTTCTGGCACACGCCTTCCATGCCCAGCGTGCGGGCCACACGCTCGCGGTCGAGCGGGTAGCTGGTGCCGGCCAGGGCCGCGGCGCCCAGCGGCAGGCGGTTGACACGGCGGCGGATGTCCGAGAAACGCTCGGCATCGCGTGCGAACATTTCCACATAGGCCAGCATGTGGTGGCCGAAGCTCACCGGCTGCGCCACCTGGAGGTGGGTGAAGCCCGGCAGGATCACGTCCACGTGCCGGTCGGCGATCTCCACCAGCGCCTTCTGCAGGTCGCTCAGCAGTCCGCCGATGAGATCGATCTCGTCGCGCAACCACAGGCGCACATCGGTGGCGACCTGGTCGTTGCGGCTGCGGCCGGTGTGCAGGCGCTTGCCGGCATTGCCGGCGAGCTGTGTCAGGCGGGCCTCGATGTTGAGGTGGACGTCCTCGAGGGCCAGTTTCCACTCGAACGCGCCGGACTCGATTTCCTGGGTGATCTGGGCCATGCCCTGCTGGATGGCCGTCAGGTCGTCCGCGCCGATGATGCCTTGCGCGGCCAGCATGTCCGCATGGGCCAGGCTGCCGGCGATGTCGGCTTTCCACAGGCGCTTGTCGAAGAACACGCTGGCGGTGTAGCGCATCACCAGGTCGCTCATGGGTTCGGAGAACAGCGCGGACCACGCTTCGGATTTTTTGTCGAGTTGATTGGAAGACATCGGAAGGCCAGTAAGGGTGACTGAGGAAGAGGGCGCCGACGGGCGATGCATCGCACACGCATTGCACGGTTTCGCCGCGTTTCTTCGGTCAGGTGAAGCAGCACGAAGCGGGGATTTTATCGGTCGCCCCGCCGAATCGGCCAGCAGACCCGTTTCAGGGCCGCCGGCAGGGGCGGGCAGACAGGCGCCGGCGCACCTGTCGCCGCGGCATCAATGGATGCGCATGCCGGGCTGTGCGCCGGGCCAGGGTTCGAGCACGTAGATGCCGGGCTGCTGCTTCTCGTCGGCATGGCTGGCCGCCAGCACCATGCCTTCGCTGATGCCGAACTTCATCTTGCGCGGTGCGAGGTTGGCCACCAGCACGGTCAGCTTGCCCTGCAGGTCTTCGGGCTTGTAGGCGCTGGCGATGCCCGAGAACACGTTGCGCGTACGGCCTTCGCCGGCATCGAGCGTCAGTCGCAACAGCTTGGTCGAGCCTTCGACGGGGGCGCACGCCACGATGCGGGCGATGCGCAGATCCACCTTGGCGAAGTCGTCGATGGTGATGGTTTCGGCCAGGGCTTCGCCTCCGGGCGGCTCGGCGCTCTCGGCAGCGGCCGCCGGGACCGGTTCGGGAGGGGCCAGCAGCGCATCGAGCTGCTTGTCTTCCACGCGCTGGATCAGGTGCTTGTAGGTGCCGATGGCATGGCCCGCACCCAGCAGGTCGTCGACATCGGCGAACGTCATCGGCTCGACCTGCAGGAAGGCCTCGACCTGCGCCGCCAGTTGCGGCAGCACGGGCTTGAGGTAGATGGTCAGCAAACGGAAGGCCTCGATGCAGGTGCTGCAGACATCCTGCAGGCGCTCGTCCTGGCCTTCCTGCTTGGCCAGTTCCCACGGCTTGTTGGCATCGACATACACGTTGACCAGGTCGGCGCAGGCCATCGCCTCGCGGATGGCGCGGGCGTAGTCGCGGCTGTCGTAGAGCCGTGCCAGGGTGTCCTTCTGCGCCGTGAGGTGCGACACCAGTTGCAGGCCGTCGGCCGATATCGCGCCCAGCTTGCCGCCGAAACGTTTGGACAGGAAACCTGCCGCGCGGCTGGCGATGTTGACGTACTTGCCCACCAGGTCGCTGTTGACGCGGGCCAGGAAGTCTTCGGCGTTGAAGTCGATGTCCTCGTTGCGGCCGTTGAGCTTGGCTGCCAGGTAATAGCGCAGCCATTCGGGATTCATGCCCAGGCCCAGGTACTTCAGCGGGTCGAGACCGGTGCCCCGGCTCTTGCTCATCTTCTCGCCGTTGTTGACCGTCAGGAAGCCGTGCACGCAGATCCGGTCGGGCGTCTTGCGGCCGCTGAACTTCAGCATGGCGGGCCAGAACAGCGTGTGGAACGTCACGATGTCCTTGCCGATGAAGTGGTACTGCTCGAGGCTGGGATCGGCCATGTAGGCCTCGTAGTCCTCGCCGCGCTTGTCCAGCAGGTTCTTGAGCGAAGCGAGGTAACCCACGGGGGCGTCGAGCCACACATAGAAATACTTGCCCGGCGCGTCGGGAATCTCGATGCCGAAATACGGGGCATCGCGGCTGATGTCCCAGTCGCCCAGGCCTTCGCTGGTGCTGCCGTCCGGGTTGGTGCGGACGGTGAACCACTCCTTGACCTTGTTGGCCACCTCGGGCTGCACGTGCTGACCGTCCTGTGTCCATTGTTCGAGGAACGACACGCAACGCGGATCCGAAAGCTTGAAGAAAAAGTGCTCGGATTGCTTGAGCACCGGCTTGGCGCCCGACAGTGCCGAGTACGGCTGGATCAGCTCGGTGGGCGCATAGACCGCGCCGCAGCTCTCGCAGTTGTCGCCGTACTGGTCCTTGGTGTGGCAGCGCGGGCACTCGCCCTTGATGAAGCGGTCGGGCAGGAACATGTTCTTGTCGGGGTCGAAGAACTGTTCGATGGTGCGCGTCTCGATCAGGCCGGCGGCCTTGAGGTCGAGGTAGATCTGCTGCGCCAGCACATGGTTTTCAGGTGCGTCGGTCGAGTGCCAGTTGTCGAAGGCGATGTGGAAGCCGTCGAGGTAGGGCTTGCGGCCGGCGGCGATGTCGGCGACGAACTGCTGCGGTGTCTTGCCGGCCTTTTCGGCCGCGATCATGATCGGTGCGCCATGGGCATCGTCGGCTCCCACGAAATCCACGGCATGGCCCTGCATGCGCTGGAAACGCACCCAGATGTCGGCCTGGATGTACTCCATGATGTGGCCGATGTGGAAGTTGCCGTTGGCGTACGGCAGAGCGGTGGTGACGAAGAATTTGCGTTGGGACATCGATGCAAGGCTTGGTTTTGCGCGCACGGCGCCGGATGAACGGTAGATTCTAAAGCGCCCGGCGTCCGCCGGTCGCTGGGGCTCACAGCTGCTTCATGCGGTAGAGCCAGTCGATCAACGGATCGGTTTCGAGGATGCGGATGGCATGGGCGTCGGCCCAGCGGCGGGCCTGCTCGGTGATGCTGCCCATGGCGACGACCATGCCCTGGCCGGCTTCGGCCCGCGTCATGGCCGCACTGAGTTCGCGCAGCGGTTCGGCGCCCAGGCTGCTGGCCTTGAAGCGGCGGGCCGCCACCAGCGTGGTGCTGCCCTGCCGCACCAGGTGCAGGTCGGCGCCGGGCAGGTTGGCCGGGCGAACGCTGTAGCCATCGGCCGCGTAGGCCTTTTCGAGCAGGGCGGTGAACTCGCGGGTGTTCATGGCCTGCAGCCGGGCCAGGGCGGCCGCACGCTGCTTGGCGCTCGGCAGCTTCCATTGGCGGAACAGGGCCACCACGCCGATGCCCCAGAAGGGGAACGAGCCCATGGCGCCCATGGGGCCATAGGGGGCGGGCAGGGCGGCCAGGGCCAGCGCGGACAGCACGGCGCCGATCAGGATGCTGATCCACCAACGGGAGCGCAGCAGGACGGCGAACAGCGAGTTGGGCGGCAGCTTGAACTTCGGGAATTTCATGGACATGGACGGGTGATCGGGCCAAGGCGGCGGCCTGCATTGTCGCCGCTCGGCGGCGCAGCACCGCCCTGCGGCGGTCCCAGGCTTGCCGGGCGGGCGTGTTTCTATAGACTATGCCGCTCCTCCGAGATGAAAGACAAGTGTTATGGCGATGACGGAACAGGCCATTCTGGCGGCCTTGGGCAAGGTGGTGGACGAACTGACGGGCAAGGACTTCGTCAGCACCCGGCAAATCAAGAACGTGCGTTTTTCCGGCGCGGACGTCGCTTTCGACGTGGAAATGAGCTATCCCGCGCGCAGCCGCTGGCCCGGCCTGGGCGCAGCCATGGTCGCTGCCGTGCAGCAGGTGCCGGGCGTGGGGCAGGTCGAACCGGTCTTCTCCACCCGCATTGCCAGCCATGCGGCCCAGCGCGGCATGCAACTGCTGCCGCAGGTCAAGAACATCGTCGCCGTGGCCTCGGGCAAGGGCGGCGTCGGCAAGAGCACCACGGCGGCCAACCTGGCCCTGGCGCTGGCCGCCGAGGGCGCGCGCGTCGGTCTGCTCGATGCCGACATCTACGGTCCCAGCCAGCCGATGATGCTGGGCGTCAGCGGCAAGCCCGCCAGCACCGACGGCAAGACCATGGAGCCGCTCGAGGGGCACGGCGTGCAGGTCATGTCCATCGGTTTCCTGGTGGCACAGGACCAGGCCATGGTCTGGCGCGGCCCCATGGCCACGCAGGCGCTCGAACAGATGCTGCGCCAGACCAACTGGAAGGATCTGGACTACCTGATCGTCGACATGCCCCCGGGCACCGGCGACATCCAGCTGACGCTGGCCCAGCGCGTGCCCGTCAACGGGGCCGTCATCGTGACCACGCCGCAAGACATCGCCCTGCTCGACGCCCGCAAGGGCATCACCATGTTCGAGAAGGTGGGGGTGCCCATCCTCGGCGTGGTCGAGAACATGGCGGTGTATTGCTGCCCGAACTGCGGCCACTCCGAACACATCTTCGGCAGCGGCGGCGGCGAGCGCCTGTCGACCGAATACCACGTGAGCTACCTCGGCGGCCTGCCGCTGACGCTGAAGATCCGCGAGCAGGCCGACGGCGGCGTGCCCACCGTGGTCGCCGAGCCCGATGGCGAGATCGCGGCCATCTACAAGGACGTGGCCCGCCAGGTCGCGCTCAAGATCGCGGCCCAGGCCAAGGACTACTCGGCCAAGTTTCCCTCGATCACCATCAGCAAGAACTCGTGAACCTCATCGCCTCCATGCGCTACCTGGTGGCGCTCAACGAGCACCGCCACTTCGGCCGGGCGGCGCAGGCCTGCTACATCACGCAGCCCGCGCTCTCGAACGCGCTGCGGGCGCTCGAGGAGGAGTTCGGCACGGCCATCGTCAAGCGCGGCCGGAGTTTCGTGGGCTTCACGCCCGAAGGCGAGCGTGTGCTGGCGAGTGCCCAGCGCATCCTGCGCGAGCAGGAAAACCTGCAGCAGGAACTCAACAGCGCCGCCGGCCGGCCCCAGGGGCGGCTGGCCATCGGCGCGGTGCCGACCGCGATGCCGGTCGCCGCACGTTTCGCGGCCATGCTGCAGGCGCGTTATCCGGGCATCAAGCCCGTGGTGCGCTCCATGAGCTCGCCCGAGATCGAGGTGGGCATCGAAAGCCTTTCGCTGGACATGGGGCTGGGCTACACCGACAGGCTGGACCAGCGCAGCACCCGCATGGAAGCGCTGTTCCAGTACACCGAGCATTATTTTCTGCTGCGCCGCGCGCCGCGGCCGGCGCCGGCGAGGCTGGCGATCAGCCGGCCCTGCGCGTGGACCTACGCGGCACAGCAGCCGCTGTGCCTGCTGACGCCCGAGATGCACTACCGCACCATCATCGACAGCGCGCTGGCCATGGCCGGCGCCGAGGTGCAGCCGGCATTGGAGACCAACTGCATCCTCAGCCTGGCATTGACCGTGCTGGACGGCGAGGTCCAGGCCATCCTGCCTGGCGCGCTGGTGTCTGCCGTTTCGGGCTATGGGGAACTCGAGGCCGTGCCGCTGTGCAGCCCGGAAGTGCGCACCCCCATCGGCTTCATGATTCCGGCCAGCGGCCTGCCGTCCCGTACGCTGGGCGCCGCGCTGGAGCTCAGCCGGGACCCTGTCTGGCTCAGCCACGCGGCAGCCCACAGCGGCCCTCTGGCCGGCGTCTGACTGACGCCGTCGATTCGAGATCGGTTGGGAATAACCCTAGACGGGTCAGGGCGGCGCGTGCCTGTTTCCCTCTGGTGATTCATTTTGAAAATGAACCGATGTGCCAATGCAATTTGACTTGGGCACGCCGGGCCGCAAGAATCCGCCCGCTTCGTCATGCGAGGGCCTTGTTGGGTTGACAAGGAAGAGATGTTTGAGCGTGTGTGGATAGTAACTCTCCATGTCTCAAATTTCAAGAAATTCTGAAATAAATGGAGAAAAAATAATGCCAGGTTTTCTGGATAAGGAACGGACCATCGCGGGTCCGGGATTCAACCGCTGGCTGGTGCCTCCCGCGGCGCTGGCCATCCATCTCTGTATCGGCATGGCCTACGGCTTTTCCGTCTTCTGGCTGCCGCTGTCCAAGGCCTTGCAGACGGCGGGAACCGGCGCGGTCACGTGTTCGGCCGACATGAGCTTTTTCGCCGAGCTCTTTGCCACCGGCTGCGACTGGCGCATCGCCTCGCTGGGCTGGATGTACACGCTCTTTTTTGTGTTCCTGGGCTGCTCGGCCGCCATCTGGGGCGGCTGGCTCGAACGGGTCGGCCCGCGCAAGGTCGGCGTCATCAGCGCGCTGTGCTGGTGCGGCGGCATGATCCTGTCCGCGCTCGGCATCTACCTCCATCAGTTCTGGATCATGGTGCTGGGATCGGGCGTGATCGGCGGCATCGGGCTGGGCCTGGGCTACATCTCGCCCGTGTCCACCCTCATCAAGTGGTTTCCGGACAAGCGTGGCATGGCCACCGGCATGGCCATCATGGGCTTTGGCGGCGGTGCCATGATCGGTTCGCCCCTGGCGGTCGAGCTGATGAAGTTCTTCTCCACGCCCACCGACGTCGGCGTGGCGCAGACCTTCCTGGTCATGGGCCTGGTCTACATGGCCTTCATGCTTGCCGGTGCGCTGGGCTACCGCGTGCCGCCGACGGGCTGGACGCCCTCGGGCTGGACCGCGCCTGCCGCAGCCACCAGCAACGCCATGATCACGCGCCGCCATGTGCACGTGAAGAAGGTATGGGGCATTCCCCAGTTCTGGCTGATCTGGCTGGTGCTGTGCATGAACGTGAGCGCCGGCATCGGCGTGATCGGCATGTCCTCGCCCATGCTGCAGGAAGTCTTCGGCGGTGCCCTGATCGGCCTGCAGAAGCCCTTCTCGCAACTGACCAAGGAAGAACTCGCCGCCATCGCCGCCGTTGCCGGCGGCTTCACGGCGCTGCTGTCGCTGTTCAACATCGGTGGCCGCTTCGTGTGGGCCAGCCTGTCCGACAAGCTCGGCCGCAAGATGACCTACGTGGTGTTCTTTGTGCTGGGTGGCCTGCTGTATGCCAGCATCCCCTCGAGCGCCTCGGCCGGCAACCAACTGCTGTTCGTGGCTGCCTTCTGCCTGATCCTGTCCATGTACGGCGGCGGCTTCGCCACGGTGCCGGCCTACCTGGCCGACCTGTTCGGCACGCAGTTCGTCGGCGCCATCCACGGCCGCCTGCTCACCGCCTGGGCCACGGCCGGCATTCTCGGCCCCGTGGTCGTGAACTACATGCGTGAATACCAGCTGGGGCTGGGCTTGCCGCGCGATCAGGTGTACAACCAGACCATGTACATCCTGGTCGGCATGCTGCTGATCGGCCTGGTGGCCAATCTGCTGGTTCGCCCCATCGCCGACAAACACTTCATGAGCGACGAGGAACTGGCCACCGAAAAGCGCCTGGCCCATGAAAAGGCCACCGCTTCGGCGGCGGGGCTGACCGCACGCAGTACCGGCGGCGCCGTCAAGACGATCGGTCCGGCATGGGTCGCCCTGGCCTGGGCCGCCGTGATGATCCCGCTTGCCTGGGGCACCTACAAGACGCTGCTGAGCGCCACGAAGTTCTTCCACTGAGAACCGACATCCACCCCAGGCATTCCCGCCCCCCTGCCGTATCCGGGGGGCGGGGACTTCCCAAGGAGCGCACCATGAGCGATCAGAAAATCGAGTTTTACAAGGGCCCGGCCGGTGGCTGGGGCGCATTGCGCAGCGTCAAGAACGCGCTGATGCGGCAGGATATTCCGCTCAAGGGCGCCAAGACCCTGCTGTCGGCCAACCAGCCGGACGGCTTCGATTGCCCCGGCTGTGCCTGGCCCGACCGCAATCACGCATCGACTTT
Organism: Comamonas sp. BIGb0124; assembly: GCF_003752175.1. Lineage (GTDB taxonomy): Bacteria > Pseudomonadota > Gammaproteobacteria > Burkholderiales > Burkholderiaceae_C > Comamonas_F. The sequence goes on from NZ_RJVF01000009.1 coordinate 701,632, forward strand.
CGAGTTCTGCGAAAACGGCGCCAAGGCCGTGGCTGCCGAAGCCACCGCCCGCCGCGTCACCCCCGAATTCTTTGCCCGGCACACCGTCACCGAACTGCTGGGCCAGAGCGATTTCTGGCTGGAAGACCAGGGCCGGCTGACCGAGCCCATGGTCTACGAAGCCGCCAGCGACACCTACGTGCCCATCTCGTGGGACGATGCCTTCGCCCTGATGGGCCGGCACCTCAACGCGCTGCCCGATCCCGACCAGGCGATCTTCTACACCTCCGGGCGAGCCAGCAACGAAGCGGCTTTCCTGTACCAGCTGTTCGTGCGCGAATACGGCACCAACAACTTCCCCGACTGCAGCAACATGTGCCACGAGCCCAGCGGCAGCGGCATGCGCCCGCAGGTCGGCGTGGGCAAGGGCACGGTCACGCTCGAGGATTTCGAGCACGCCGACGCCATCCTCATCTTCGGCCAGAACCCCGGCACCAACCATCCGCGCATGCTGGGCGAGTTGCGCCATGCGGCCAAGCGGGGCGCGCGCATCATGAGCTTCAACCCCATGCGCGAGCGGGGCCTGGAGCGATTTGCCGATCCGCAGGCCAAGATCGAGATGGCCACCAACAGCTCGACCCCTATCAGCTCGCATTACTTCCAGTTGCGCGTGGGCGGCGATTTTGCCCTCGTCAAGGGCATGATGAAGTACCTCGTCGAGTGCGAGGATGCGGGCGAGCAGGTCATCGACCACACCTTCATCGCCGAACACACGACCGGCTTCGGCGACGTGGTCGAAGATCTGCGCGCCGAGTCCTGGGCCCTGCTCGAGCAGGAATCCGGTCTCAGCATCGAGCAGATCCGCACGGCGGCCGAGGTCTACAAGAACGCCGAGCGCACCATCGCCTGCTGGGGCATGGGCATCACCCAGCATCCGCATTCGGTGGCCACCATCCAGATGATCGGCAACCTGCTGCTCATGCGCGGCAACATCGGCCGCGAAGGCGCCGGCCTGTGCCCGGTGCGCGGCCACAGCAACGTGCAGGGCGACCGCACCATGGGCATCTGGGAAAAGCCGCCCGCCGCCTTGCTCGACCGCCTGGGCCAGGTCTTCGACTTCGAGCCGCCGCGGCGCAACGGCGTCGATACCGTCGAAGCCATCCAGGCCATGCTCGACGGCAAGGGCAAGGTGTTCTTTGCGCTGGGCGGCAACTTCGCCGCTGCCACGCCCGACACCTATGCGACCTGGAAGGCGCTGCGCCAGTGCAACCTCACGGTGCACGTCACCACCAAACTCAACCGCAGCCATGTGGTGCACGGCCGCGAGGCGTTGATCCTGCCTTGCCTGGGCCGCACCGAAATCGATATCCAGGCCGCCGGTCCGCAGGGCGTGACGGTCGAGGACTCGATGAGCATGGTGCACATCTCCTCGGGCATCAACCCGCCGGCTTCCGAGCACCTGATGTCCGAGCCGGCCATCGTGGCCCGTCTGGCCGAAGCCACCATCGGTGCCTCGGGCAGCGGCCGCAGCAAGACGCCGTGGCTGTGGCTGATCGAGGACTACAGCCGCATCCGCGACCAGATCGAGAAAGTCTTCGACGACTTCTACGATTTCAACCAGCGGGTGTCGGTGCCGGGCGGTTTCCATCTGCGCAACACGGCGCGCGAACGGGTGTGGAACACGGCCACGCGCAAGGCCAACTTCTACGTCCATGCCGTGCCCACCGATACGCCGGTGCACCGCGCCCGCGCCCGGATGCGCGACACGGTGGTCTTCACGCTGATCACCACCCGCTCGCACGACCAGTACAACACCACGGTGTACGGCCACGACGATCGCTACCGCGGTGTGTTCGGCCAGCGCCGCGTGGTGTTCATCAACGCGGAAGACATCCGGCAGCTCGGCCTCAAGGAGGGCGACTGGATCGACATGAAGACCGTCTGGGACGACGGCCAGGAGCGGCGCGCGGACAAGTTCAAGCTGGTCGCCTACAACATTCCGCGTGGCAACATCGCGGCGTATTACCCGGAAACCAACCCGCTGGTGCCGCTGACCGCGGTGGCCATCGTGGCCGGCACGCCGACTTCCAAATCCATACCGGTGGTGCTGGTCCCGCATGGCGGCGGCGGCGAGACGGCGCCTTCGGGCTTTGCGCTCGAACCGGCCGTGGCCTGAGCGCGCGGCCCGGCCCGGCTCGCTGCACGGGCCGGGCTGCACGATGCTAAGCTTGAACGCATGACCGACCCCCTCGCTCCCGCCCGCCCGCCGCGTGCGGGCGATGCCCATCCCGATGTCGCCGGACCTGTGCCCGCCGTCACGGCCGGCAACAGCTCGCCTGCTCTGGAATCCGGGCAACAGGCGCTGTTCGATGCCCTGGCGCAGATCGACGGATTTGCCCTGGCGATCCTCGACGAACTGGCCGCTTCACCCCACCCCGGCGGCATGTCGCTGCCCCGGCTGGGCAAGCGGCTGGGGCAGGGCGCGAGCGTGGTGCTGCGCCAGCTCACCGCCATGAGCGGCGCCAGCCTGGGCGGCCGGCCCGGTCCGGGTTGGGTGCGCATCGAGCGCGAAGAAGAGCGCTGGATCGCTTTCCTGACCGACGCCGGACGTGCTCGCCATGCCAGCTGGATGGCGCTGGTGGCGCAGGCCGAAGCGCTCGAGGCCGACCTGGCTTCGCCCTCGTCATGAACATCCATTCCGCCATTCCGGTCCCCCCCGGATCCGGCCAGGCGCCGGATTTCGGCGATCTGCCCGCACCCGTCGTGCCGCAGCATGTGCAGCGCTACGAAAAAGGTCAGGGTTTCGTGGGCGCCGTCGACGATGTCGTGGCCGCCGAGGTGCCGGTGGCCCTGGTCTTCAACGGCATCTCGCATGCGGTGATGATGGCCACGCCGCAGGATCTCGAGGATTTTGCGCTGGGCTTCGCGCTCAGCGAGGGCCTCGTCGACACCCCGGCCGACGTGCGCGACATCGTGTGCACCGCCAGCCGGACCTGCGCGGACGATGCGCTCGATCTGCCGGCCGGCACACAAGCCTGCGAGGTGCACCTCGAAGTCGCTTCGCACTGTTTTGCACGGCTCAAGGACCGCCGCCGCGCACTGGCCGGACGCACCGGCTGCGGCGTATGCGGCATCGACAGCCTCGAGGGGCTGGATCTCGAACCCGAGCGTGTCGCCGTGCCGGATTGGCTGCAGGGCCTGTCGGCCGACGCGGTGCTGCGTGCGCTCTCGGGCCTGCCGGCGCTGCAGCCGCTCAACCGCCTGACGGGCGCCGTGCATGCCGCCGGCTGGTCGCTGCCCGACGGCACGCTCGCCGAAGTGCGCGAGGACGTCGGGCGCCACAATGCGCTCGACAAGCTCATCGGCCGTCTGGCGCGCACCGGCCGCCTGCGTTTCGGCAGCGGCGGCAGCGTGCTGCAGGCCGGGCTGGCCGCGCCGCAGCCCGAGCCCGGTTTCGTGGCGATGAGCAGCCGCGCGAGCTACGAACTGGTGCGCAAGTGCGCGCGCCTGCAACTGCCGGCGCTGGCCACGATCTCGGCGCCGACCTCGCTGGCCATCCGCATTGCCGAGCGGGCCCAGATTCACCTCTGGGGCTTTTGCCGCGACCCGCGGGCCCGCCGCTACGCCTGACGGTTGCGCGCCAGCGGCGGATTGGCCTGGAAGTACGCCAGGATGCCGCGCAGCAAGGCGTCGGCCATGTTGTCCTGGAAATCCGCAGTCTTGAGCTTGCGCTCTTCGTCGGGATTGGTGATGAACGCCGTCTCGACCAGCACGCTGGGAATGTCGGGCGCCTTGAGCACTGCGAAGCCGGCCTGCTCGACGTACTTCTTGTGCATGTTGCCCACGGTGCTCATCGGGTTGATGAGGTATTTGCCCAGCACCATCGAGTCCCTGATCTGGGCCGTGGTGCTCATGTCCAGCATGATGCGCTGGATATGGGCGTCCTGTTGCCCGACGTTGATGCCGCCGATCAGGTCCGACTGATTTTCCTTGTTGGCGATCCAGCGTGCCGTCGCGCTGGTGGCGCCCTTGGTGCTCAGGGCGTAGACCCCGCCGCCCTTGACCGAAGGATCGGTGAACCCGTCGGCGTGGATGCTCATGAACAGATCGGCCTGGACCCGCCTGGCCTTTTCGACACGGGTGTAGAGCGGCACAAAGAAGTCGGCATCGCGTGTCATGAACGCACGCATGTTGGGCTGGGCGTTGATGCGGTCGCGCAGCTTGTTGGCGATCTGCAGCACCACATGCTTTTCGTAGGTGCCGCCCGGGCCGATGGCGCCCGGATCCTCGCCGCCGTGTCCCGGGTCGAGGGCCACGATGATCAGCCGGTCGACCTTGGCCTGCACGCGCGGCGAGGCCGGCGGCGCACTGGCCGTGCGCGTTTCGCTGCGGTTGGTGGGGGGCGGTACCGGCAGGCTGGGGCCGGGCCGGGGGGCCGGTGCGGGAGCGGCCGCGACGGCCGGCGGCGGTGGCTGGCGGCCCTGGCGTGCGATCAGGTCGCCCAGCGGGTCGTGCAGCAGATTCTGGTCGCTGAGCAACTGGCCCAGCGCGTCGTGGCCGGCTTGCGGCGGCGTCTGGCGCGTGGCATCCGCGGGCCAGTCGCCTCCGCGTGCAACGGCTCCGGCACCGACGGCCGCAGCCGGCGCGGTCGCACCCTGCACCGAGGCGATCAGTTCCTCGAGCGGATCGGTCGGTTTCTCGGGATAGAGGTCGAAGACGGTGCGGTGCTGGTAGGGCGGAATGGGCTGCAGCGTGAAGACCTGGGGACGGGCGGCCTGCTTGAGGTCGAACACCAGCCGCACCGTGGTCGGTGTGTTCTGGCCGGCGCGGATGCCCGTGATGAACGGATCGTCCGCACGGACCTTGGCCACCAGTTCCTTGAGCGCCGGGTTGAGCTGGATGTTGTCGAGGTCGACGGCCAGCCGGGGCGGGTCGGGGATGAAGACCTGCTGCGCTTTCAGCGCGACATCGGACTCGAGCGTGACGCGGGTGTATTCGTCGGCAGGCCAGAGCCGTACGGCGACGATGCTGGCACCCTGTGCAATCTGGGCCCGGCCCAGCAGCAGGACCAGGGTGCCGCCCTGCAGGCCTTGCAGCAATTGGCGGCGCTTCATGCCGTAGGCCCCGCGGTCAGGGCCAGCAGCAGCGAACGTCCGGCATCGGTGGGTGCGTCGAGACGCACGGTACGGGTGTCATCGGTCATGGCTTGAATTCGGATAGCGAGGTCGGCAGTCGGGACATGGCCGGCCGCCTTGTCCGGCCATTCGGCGATTTTGAGACCCGTGCTGGCAAAAAGTTCGCGGAAACCGGCGTCTTCCCATTCGCGCGGGTCGTCGAAGCGATAGAAATCGAAATGCCAGATCGCCAGGTCGCCCGCTTCGTGCGGTTCGACCACCGCATAGGTGGGGCTCTTGATGCGGCCGGCCACGCCCAGCGCACGCAGCAGGTGGCGCACCAGCGTGGTCTTGCCGGCCCCCAGGTCGCCGTGCAGCTCGATGTAGACATTGGCCAGCGTCGGGTCGGCCCGCATGGCGGCAGCCAGTGCCGCGGCAAAAGCCTCGGTGTCGGGTTCGCCGCGCCAGACGCGCGTCGCCCGGCCGGCCGCCGAGCTTCCTACAATAGGGTCATGGTTCTGGATGGTGTTCAACTTGTCTCGCAGATACGGGCATGGGGTCTCGAATTGGGATTTTCCCAAATCGGCGTGGCGGGTGTCGACCTCCATGAGGCAGAAGCGCCACTATTGGCGTGGCTGGAGGCCGGCTATCACGGCGAGATGCACTACATGGCCTCGCATGGACTCAAACGAGCCCGGCCCGCCGAACTGGTTCCAGGCACGCTCAGCGTGATCACCGCACGCATGAATTATCTGCCCAGGACAACGCCCGCCGACTGGCAGGCGCGCGAATGGGCCGCGCAAGGCCGTGCGGACGAGGGCGTCGTCTCGGTCTATGCCCGTGGCCGGGACTATCACAAGGTCATGCGCGCACGCCTGCAGAAGCTGGCCGACCGCATGGCGGCGCACATCGGTCCCTTCGGCTACCGTGTCTTCTCCGACTCGGCGCCGGTCATGGAGGTCGAACTGGCCAGCCGGTCCGGCCAGGGCTGGCGCGGCAAACACACGCTGACGCTGTCGCGCGAAGCCGGCTCCATGTTTTTCCTGGGCGAGATCTTCGTTGACCTCGATCTGCCGCGAACGCCCGCAGTCAGTGCCCACTGCGGGCAATGCAGTGCCTGCATCACCGTCTGCCCGACCCAGGCGATATTGGGTCCGCGCCTGCTGGATGCGCGGCGCTGCATTTCCTATCTCACCATCGAATACGGTGGCGTCATTCCCGAGCATTTCAGGCGCCCGATGGGCAATCGCATCTACGGCTGCGACGATTGCCAGCTCGCCTGCCCCTGGAACAAGTTCGCGCAGCGCAGCGCCTTGCCCGACTTCGACGAGCGCGAGGGCATGAGCGGCGCCCGGCTGGTCGAGCTGTTCGGCTGGGACGAGGCCACTTTTCTGCGGCGTACCGAGGGCAGTGCGATCCGCCGCATCGGGCACGAGCGCTGGCTGCGCAACGTCTCGGTCGCCATGGGCAATGCTTTGCACCGGGCCGACGATGCCGGTATCCGGGCCGCACTGGCCGCACGCCTCGACCACCCGAGCGAGGTGCTGCGAGAACACATCGACTGGGCCCTGGCCCAGGGCCTCTGACGCCGGTGGGCATCGACCGGCAGCGGCCGGCCGGCGAATCTCAGTGCGTCCAGGCCAGCAGGGCCATGGCCAGCGGCAGGCTCAGCGTACCCAGCAGCGTCGACAGCGTCACCAGCGCAGCCACGTAAGAGCCGTTGTAGCCCATGCGGCCGGCCAGCACGTGGCAGCTCGACGCCGTGGGCAGGGCGCTGAACATCATCAGCACCATCGCCTGCGTGGGGTCGAGCCGGAAGACCAGGATCAGCGCCAGCGCGATCAGCGGTGCGAGCAGGTGCCGGATCAGCAGCATGGCCACCGCCACCTGCTTGGCCGCGCGCAGTTCGCCCAGCTTCATGCCGGCGCCGGCCGACATCAGGCCCATCACCAGGGCCGCCTGGCCGATGCGCGTGAGCGGCACATCCGTCCACTGCGGCAGGCTCAGCCCCAGCAGGTTGAACAGCAGGCCGCTGCCGGTCGCGATGATCAGGGGGTTGCGCATGAGCTCCCGCCCCACGTGGACCTGTGCGTGGCGCGCCATCGGCCAGACCGCCGCCACATTGCACAGCGGCACGCAGAAACCGATCAGCACCGCCGTCAGCAGCAGGTGCTCGGGCCCCAGCCGGGTGGCCACCGCCAGGGCGATGAAGGAGTTGAAACGGAAAGCGACCTGTGCGGCGGCCGCCTGCGTGCGCCCGTCCACGCCCGGCAGGCGGGCCACGCCGTAACTCAGTGCAATGGCGCCGCACGCACTCAGCATGCCGGTGCCGATCAGCGAGGCGGCCGTACCCAGGTCCAGTTGCGCCCGGGTCACGGAATGGAACAGCAGGACCGGGAACAGGAAGTAATAGACCAGCGTTTCGACCGGATCCCAGATCTGCCGCTTGAGCGGCGTCAGGCGGCACAGCAGGAATCCGCAGGCGATCAGGATGAAGTCGGGCAGGAGCAGCGAGAGGTAGTTCACGGGCGCAAGGACCCGGCACGGCAAAACGTGCGCGAGCAGGAGTCTGATGAGGGCGGGCAGGGGCAGTCGGCATTATGGGAAAGAAATCGCCGGCCGTGACCTCGCCGCTGCCGCACAGGTGGCCCAGGCAGTCGTTCGACCCTGCACCTGGTTTGTGCAAAACGCCAGCAACCTAGGGTTATTACTAGCCAAAACACGCGATCTTGAATTCATCCGGCGCGATGGCGCATTTAGTATTGGCTCTCTAGCCTGCCTGGCCGGATTCTTCCTGGCCGGCTTGGCCCGCGCAGCACCATAAGAGCGAACGCGGGCCGTGTTTTTCCGATGCGAACCGCATCCGCAACTTCGAGAGGACGGAGACCCACTATGCAACGTCGACAAATGATGGTTACCGCCGTGTGCGCAGCCCTGACCGTGCTGGGCACAGCCGGTGCAGCCCATGCCCAGGCCAACTATCCCAACAAGCCCATCCGCCTGATCGTGCCGTTCGCACCGGGCGGCACCACCGACATCGTGGCCCGCGTGGTGGCCGATCCGCTGGCTCAGGTGCTGGGCCAGCCGGTCATCGTCGACAACAAGGCCGGTGGCGGCGGTGTCGTGGGCACTTCCGAAATGGTGCGAGCCGCGCCCGACGGCTACATCCTGGCGATCGCGACGGTCTCCAGCGTGGCGGCCAACCCGGCCATCAACCCGCAGGTGCCGTACAACCCGACGACCGACTTCACGCCCGTCGTCAACATCGCCGCGACGCCCAACGTGCTGGCCGTGAATCCGCAGTTCCCGGCCAAGGACTACAAGGCCTTCGAGGCCGAACTCAAGGCCCATCCGGACAAGTACTCCCATGCCTCTTCCGGCGTCGGCGGCATCCAGCATCTGCAGATGGAGCTCTACAAGAGCCTCGCCGGCGTCAAGGCCGTGCACGTCGGTTACCGTGGCGCAGGCCCGGCTCTCAACGACGTGGTGGGCAACCAGGTTCCCATGATCTTCGACAACCTGCCCTCGGCGCTGCCCTTCATCCAGGCCGGCAAGCTGCGTGCCATCGCCGTGGCGGCACCCAAGGAACTGGCCGTGCTGCCGGGCGTGCCCACCTTCGCCGAAGTCGGTCTCGAGCCCGTCAACCGCATGGCCTTCTACGGCATCCTGGCCCCCAAGGGCACGCCGGCCGCCGTGGTCGAGAAGCTCAATGCGGGCGTGCTCAAGGTGCTGCAGGATCCTGCCGTGCGCAAGCGCATCGAGGACACCGGCTCCATCGTGGTCGGCAATACGCCGGCCGAGTTCACGGCGCAGATCAAGGCCGAGTTCACGACCTACCAGAAGGTGGTCAAGGACGCCAACCTGAAGCTCGAGCAGTAAGCCGAGCGCCGTCGGGCGGGCGCCGTGTGCGTCCGCGCGAGAACGAACCACCTGCGGTTATGCTCGCAGGTGGTTTTTTTGTGTCCGAAGATGCCTGTGCCCAACGATTCCATCGATACGTTTCTCGACGCCCTGTGGCTGGAGGAGGGCTTGGCGCGCAGTACGCTCGATGCCTACCGCCGCGACCTGACGCTGTATGCCGCCTGGCTCGCCGATCCGCGCCGTGGCGCGCGAGGCCTCGACGAAAGCACCGAGGACGACCTGCACGGCTATGCCGCCGAGCGCCTGGCCACCACACGCCCGAGCACGGCCAATCGTCGGCTCACGGTGTTCCGCCGTTATTTCCGCTGGGCGCTGCGCGAAAAACGCATCGGCAGCGACCCCACGCTGCGGCTGCTGTCGGCCCGCCAGGCCTTGCGCGTACCCCACACACTGAGCGAAACCCAGGTCGAGGCCCTGCTCGCCGCCCCCGATACCGCCACGCCGCTGGGTCTGCGCGACCGCGCCATGCTCGAACTGCTCTACGCCAGCGGCCTGCGCGTGAGCGAACTGGTCGGGCTCAAGACTTTTCACGTCAGCCACACCGAGCATGTGCTGCGCGTGCAGGGCAAGGGGGGGCGGGAGAGGCTGGTCCCCTATGGCGAATGGGCCGCGCAGTGGCTGGCGCGCTACCTCGCCGAAAGCCGCGCCGAGATCCTGCACGGGCAGCAGAGCGACGATCTGTTCGTCACCGGCCGCGGTGCGGGCATGAGCCGGGTCATGTTCTGGATCATCGTCAAGAAACACACGGCGGCCGCCGGTATCCATGCCGCGCTGTCGCCGCATACCTTGCGGCACGCGTTCGCGACCCATCTGCTCAACCATGGGGCCGACCTGCGCGTGGTGCAGATGCTGCTGGGCCATGCCGACATCTCCACCACCACGATCTACACCCATGTGGCGCGCGAGCGGCTCAAGCAACTGCATGCCGCGCACCATCCCCGCGGATGAGCGCGAGGGCCGGGTGTGGGCCCGAACGGCCGGCCCACGGGCTCAGAGCTCTCCGAGCGCGGCGAGTTCGTCTTCGGTGAAACCGGCTTCTCGCCGGGCCTGCAGGTTGTAGGGCGGCTTGGGGCGCGGTGCTTCGTACTGGCGAAACAGCACGCGGTAATGGGGCAGCGGCGACAGGCCTTCCCGGGCGCACAGCCAGGCATACCAGCGGTTGCCGATGGCCACATGCCCGACTTCGTCGGCCAGCAGAATGTCGAGGATGGCCACGCCGGGGGCGTCGCCGATGCGCCGCAGCTTGGCCTGGATGGGCGGTGTGGCGTCGAGGCCCCGGGCTTCGAGCGTACGCGGCACCAGCGCCATGCGGGCGACGATATCGTGCCGGGTCTTGTCCGTCATGGTCCATAGCCCGTCGTGGGCCGGGAAGTCGCCGTAGGCATGACCCAGCGTGGCGAGGTGGTCGCGCAGCAGCAGGAAGTGCTTGGCTTCTTCGGCCGCCACCTGCAGCCAGTCTTCGTAGAAGGCCGCCGGCATGCCCCCGAAACGCCAGATGGCATCGAGCGCCAGGTTGATGGCATTGAACTCGATGTGGGCGATGGCGTGAATCAGGGCCGCATGCCCTTCGGGCGTGAAGGGCGAGCGCTGCGGCACCTGCGTGTGATGCCGCAGTTCGGGGCGGGCCGGCCGGCCGGGAATGGCGTGCTGGGGGTCAGCCTGCAGATCCAGCTCGATGCCGATGTCCATGCCGGTGCCGGTCTCGGCGGGCGAGCCCTGTCCGGCGCGCAGCGACAGCGTGCCCCGCGCCTTGCGTTCCGGATCGGACTCGCACAGCAGGTGCAGTGCACGTTCGCGCAAAGTGGGCAGGCGGGTGGGGCTGGGCATGGGGAAATCGCGCGGGTCCATCGAAGTCGGAAAAGAATCGGGTGAAGCGGCCGGTCGGGAGGCCGTCGGCCGTCCGGCGATGGCCCGGGCGGCAACCGTCCTGCCCGGCGATTGTAAAAGCCGGGGCACCGGGGCTTCGCCCGGCGGCCGGGGCTGTGTACAGTTGGGGCATCCGGACGCCTCGGCCCGGTTGATCCGTGCATTTTCAAACATCCCCACAGGAGACGAGCCGCCATGGCGATCTACGAACTCGACGGAATGGCCCCTGAACTCGGCGAACAGGCCTGGGTCGCCGACAGCGCACAAGTCATCGGCGACGTGCGCCTGGCTGCCGACAGCAGCGTGTGGTTCGGCGCGGTGCTGCGCGGCGACTCCGCCACCCTCACGGTCGGCGAGGGCAGCAACATCCAGGATCTGAGCGTGCTGCATGCCGACCACGGCGTGCCGCTCACGGTGGGACGGGGCGTGACGGTGGGCCACCAGGCCATGCTGCACGGCTGCACGATCGGTGACAATTGCCTCATCGGTATCCAGGCCGTGGTCTTGAATCATGCGCGTATCGGCCGCAATTGTCTGGTGGGCGCGGGCAGTGTGGTCACCGAAGGCAAGGAATTCCCGGACAACTCGCTCATCCTCGGCAGTCCCGCCCGGGTGGTCCGCACGCTGGACGAGGCCGCCATCGAAAAGCTCAGGGCCAGTGCCCGGCACTATGTGGATAATGCGCGGCGTTTTGCCGCCGGGCTCAAGCGCCTGGCCTGAGCGCTTTTTCTTCCCGGAAACCGCACGGCGGTTTCCCGAATGTTTATGTATGTCTGAACTTCATTCCTTTATCTTCGAAGGCCTGCCTGTCCGCGGCCAGATCGTGCGGCTGACCGATTCCTGGCAGGAAGTGCTGTCGCGCCGCGAGGGCAGCCAGACCGGCCCCTGGCCTCTGCCCGTGCGCAACCTGCTCGGCGAGATGGCTGCGGCCAGTCTGCTGATGCAGTCCAGCATCAAGTTCAACGGTGCGCTCGAACTGCAGATCCAGGGCGACGGGCCGATCAAGCTGGCCGTGGCCGAAGCCCAGCCCGACCTGTCCTTCCGGGCGACGGCCAAGGTGATGGCGGGCATCGACGACCACGCCCACCTCGCCGATCTGGTCAACGGCAACGGACAGGGCCGCTGCGCGATCACGCTCGATCCGCAGGACCGCCAGCCCGGCCAGCAGCCTTACCAGGGCATCGTGCCCCTGGCGGCCGCGGACGGCACGCGCCTGCAGCGCCTGAGCGACATGATCCAGCACTACATGCGCCAGTCCGAACAGCTCGATACCGTCCTGGTGCTGGCCGCCGACGATCGTGTCGCCGCGGGCCTGCTGATCCAGCGCATGCCGCTCGAAGGCAAGGGCAACCTGCAGGCCGGCCGCGCCGACGAAGAGGCGCTGGCCGAGGACTACAACCGTATCGCCACCCTGGCCGCCAGCCTGAAGCCCGAAGAACTGCTCTCGCTCGATGCCGAGACCGTGCTGCGGCGGCTGTTCTGGGAAGAGCGGCTGATGCGCTTCGAACCGCGTGTCGGCGAAACGGCCCCCCGTTTTTCCTGCCGCTGCAGCCGTGCGCGCGTCGTCAACATGCTGCGCAGCCTGGGCCGCGAAGAGCTCGACAGCATCCTGGAGGAGCGGGGCCAGATCGAGGTCAGCTGCGACTTCTGCGGCAACGAGGAGCGCTTCGATGCCGTCGACGTGGCCGGCATGTTCACGGCCTTGCAGGATGCGCCACCCGGCACGCAGAGCGTGCAGTAACGCCGCCAGGGCGGGCGGCGACGACGTGTCGGGACCTCCTCCTGCAGGAAGTCGGCCAGGCGTGCGCGGGGGCCGGATGTGCCCCGGCGGCGGCAAGGGTCTGCTCGCGGCGGCCCCATGCACGCTCGGGCCACATCGGTTAGCATGGACATCAGCCGGTCGTTGTTTGCGCGCCGGCCCATCCATTGGTCCAAACCTCGGCCGGCATCTTGCTGGCTGCTGCTTTGCGCGCCGTGCGCGGGGTGGCTGCCGGCAACGAGGTCCAGTCCACGCCTCATCCGCTGCCAGCTCCATACTTCATCAGATCCAACCGCCATGACCTATCCCCACACCCAACTCCTGATCGACAACCAATGGGTCGACGCCGCCAGCGGCAAGACCCTCGACGTGCTCAACCCCGCGACCGGCCTGGTCATCGGCAAGGTGGCCCACGCCGGCAAGGACGACCTCGACCGCGCACTCGCCGCCGCCCAGAAGGGCTTCGATACCTGGCGTTTTCTGCCTGCCAACGAGCGGGCCCAGATCATGCGCAAGGCCGGTGGCCTGGTGCGCGAGCGCGCCGATGAAATCGCCCGCCTGGTGACCCAGGAAAACGGCAAGCCCCTGCCCGAGGCCCGCCTCGAAGTGCTGGCCGCCGCCGACATCATCGAATGGTTTGCCGACGAGGCTCGCCGTGTCTATGGCCGCATCGTGCCCTCGCGCAATCTGGCCGTTCAGTCGCTGGTGGTCAAGGAGCCCGTGGGTCCGGTGGCCGCCTTCACGCCCTGGAACTTCCCCGTCAACCAGGTCGTGCGCAAGCTCGGCGCAGCCCTGGCTGCCGGCTGTTCCTTCCTGGTCAAGGCACCCGAGGAAACCCCGGCCTCGCCTGCCGCGCTGCTCAAGGCCTTCGTCGACGCCGGCCTGCCTGCGGGCGTGGTCGGCCTGGTCTTCGGCGATCCGGCCGAGATTTCCGGCTACCTCATTCCGCATCCCGTGATCCGCAAGATCACGTTCACCGGTTCCACCCCGGTGGGCAAACAACTGGCTGCCCTGGCCGGCAAGCACATGAAGCGCGCCACCATGGAACTGGGCGGCCATGCGCCGGTGATCGTCGCCGAAGATGCCGACCTGGCTCTGGCCGTCAAGGCCGCAGGCGGTGCCAAGTTCCGCAATGCGGGCCAGGTCTGCATCTCGCCCACGCGTTTCCTGGTGCACAACAGCCTCAAGGACGAGTTCACGCAACTCATGGTGAAGCACGCCCAGAGCCTGAAGCTGGGCGACGGTCTGGCCGATGGCACCACCCTGGGCCCTCTGGCCAACGCCCGCCGCCTCGACGCCATGGCCAAGGTGGTGGAAGACGCCCAGGCCAAGGGTGCCAAGGTGGCCACGGGCGGCGAGCGCGTCGGCACCAGCGGCAATTTCTTTGCGCCGACGATCCTGGCCGACGTGCCGCTCGACGCCTCGGTCTTCAACGATGAACCGTTCGGTCCGGTGGCCGCGATCCGTGGTTTCGACACCCTCGAAGAAGCCATTGCCGAATCCAACCGCTTGCCTTACGGCCTGTCGGCTTATGCGTACACCCGTTCGATCAAGAACGCTCACCTGCTGTCGCAGCGCGTGGAAACCGGCATGCTGTGGATCAACCAGCCGGCCACCCCCACGCCCGAGATGCCGTTTGGCGGCGTGAAGGATTCGGGTTACGGCTCCGAAGGCGGCCCGGAAGCCGTCGAAGCCTATCTCAACACCAAGTCGGTGGTGATCACGGCCGCCTGATCGGCCGGCCGGCCGGTACGCGCAGGCACTTGCGCAGTGCCTGCGGCCCGCCACCGCCGTCCAGCCGCCACCGTGCAGGCTGGACGGCGCGGGTGGGCGAGGCCGGGCAGGTGACTCTCGTGCAGACCAAACGAAGACGCCGGGGCATTGCCCCGGCGTCTTCTTTCATGGCCGCACTTGCCGCCGGATCTGCAAGCTTCATGCGCAAGCCGCATTCAGATTGGCATTGGCATGTGCCGTCGCAGTCGCACGGGGCATGTCACCCCGCGCCCGGCCGTCGTATCCCGTGTCAGAAACTCTGCTGGTAATACACCTGCGTGAAGTTGATGCCGGGGTTGGGGCGCTTGATGCTGGCATTCGACAGATGCTGGAAACGCACGCCCACGGTCGAGCGCGCCCGGTTGCCGAACTGCACGCCGGCCCCGAGGGTGTCCGAGAACTGGAAGGCGGTCGACATCGTGGTCTCGTCGCTCAGACGGGTGTGCGAGATCAGGCGCACGCCGATCGAGGCTTCGATGAAGGGGACCCAATTGCCGCCGCTCGCGGTGCCGCGTTGCAGGCGGAAAAACGGCGAATAACCCACTTCATAGATGTTGGAGGCGCGTGGCACGTCCCAGAAGGCAACCTGCGCTTCGTGCAGCAGACGCAACTGCCACACGCTGCCTTGCCACAGAGCGCTGTGCGGATCCCACACCACGCCGAAACCGATCTTGTTGATGCTGGCGCGGTCGCCGCCACCGGCGGAAATCTGCCAGTCGGCCGCATGGGCGCTGGAGGGCAGCGCCAGCCAGGCGGCCGATGCCAGCAAGGTGGTGCCCAACAACCACTTCAGGGTGCGACGGTCGGGCTGGGTCAGGCTGGCAGTGGCCGTGGCGTCGGTCGAAGGCATGCGGCGGGTCAGGCGTCGTGGGGTCATGGTGAACTTCTCGCATCAATGGTCGCGAACGCGCGACCGGCTCCAATTTACATACAGCACTGTATGTCCAAGATAGGAGCATACCTGTCGGACGAATGCCTGTGTTGCACTCGGGAATACCGCCAGTGCAACGCAATGTCTTGGAGTTGGGCACAAAGGCCAGAGGCAAGAAACAACACCGCGAGCCCACAAGGCTTGCGGTTCAGTCCATCGGGTCAGCGCGTGGGCGCGATCTGCACGAAGATCTCGTTGGGCTTGACCATTCCGAGCTCTTGCCGGGCACGTTCCTCGACCATCTCGAGGCCCTGCTGCAGATCGGCGACTTCGGCCGTGAGCTGTTCGTTGATCAGGTGCGCGCGTGCATTGGACTCGAGCTGCACGGCCAGCTTGCCGCGTTGCTCGCTCAGGTCGGTGAGGCTGCCGCGCCCCAGCCACAGCTGTGCCTGCAGCATGGCCAGCAGCAGCAGCAAAACGGCGGGAACGATCAGTCGGCGCATAAAAAGACTGTTGGAGAGGGGTGCCGCCCCGGCGGTGACGGCTGTTCCTGGGCGGCCGGATACCGATCTGGCCCCGGGACCGGCTTGCCCGCGTGGTCATATCGTGTCGAACGACAGACCCGCTGGCAAGCCAATAGTTTCCCGAATCGGAAAGATTCGGGGCCGGCAGGCGTTTTACTTGAGGTTGTAGAACGCCGAGCGGCCCGGGTACACGGCCACGTCGCCCAGGTCTTCTTCGATGCGAAGCAGCTGGTTGTACTTGGCGATGCGGTCGCTGCGGCTCATCGAACCGGTCTTGATCTGGCCGGCGTTCAGGCCCACGGCGATATCGGCAATGGTGCTGTCTTCGGTTTCGCCCGAGCGGTGGCTGATCACGGCGGTGTAACCCGCGCGCTTGGCCATCTCGATGGCGGCGAAGGTCTCGGTCAGCGTGCCGATCTGGTTGATCTTGATCAGGATCGAGTTGCCGATGCCCTTGTCGATGCCTTCCTTGAGGATCTTGGTGTTGGTGACGAACAGGTCGTCGCCCACCAGCTGGACCGACTTGCCCAGGCGCTCGGTCAGGTGTTTCCAGCCATCCCAGTCGCCTTCGGCCATGCCGTCTTCGATGCTGATGATGGGGTACTTGTCGCACCACGAGGCCAGCATGTCCGTCCATTGCTCGGCCGACAGCTTGATGCCGCCTTCGCCTTCGAGCACGTACTGGCCGTCCTTGTAGAACTCGCTGGCGGCGCAGTCCAGAGCCAGGGCGATCTGCTCGCCGGCGGTGTAGCCGGCCTTGTCGATGGCTTCGAGGATCAGCTGGATGGCGGCCTCATGGCTGTCCACGCTGGGCGCGAAGCCGCCTTCGTCGCCGACGGCCGTGCTCATGCCCTTGTCGTTGATGATCTTCTTGAGGGCGTGGAACACCTCGGCGCCCCAGCGCACGGCTTCGCGGAAGCTCGGAGCACCCACCGGGATGATCATGAACTCCTGCAGATCCAGGCTGTTGTTGGCGTGCGCGCCGCCGTTGATGACGTTCATCATCGGCACGGGCAACTGGTTGCCGCCCATGCCGCCGAAATAGCGGTACAGCGGCAGGCCGGATTCCTCGGCCGCGGCGCGTGCCACGGCCATCGAGACGGCCAGCATGGCATTGGCGCCCAGGCGGCTCTTGTTGTCGGTTCCGTCGAGGTCGATCAGGGTCTTGTCGAGGAAGGCCTGTTCGGCGGCGTCGAGGCCCAGAACGGCCTCGGAAATCTCGGTGTTGATGTGCTCGACAGCCTTGAGCACGCCTTTGCCGAGGTAACGGGTCTTATCGCCGTCGCGCAGCTCGATGGCTTCGCGGGAGCCGGTGGATGCGCCCGACGGAACCGCTGCACGGCCCATCACGCCCGATTCCAGCAGCACGTCGCACTCCACGGTGGGGTTGCCGCGGCTGTCGAGGACTTCGCGTCCGACGATATCAACGATGGCACTCATTTCGATCTTACCTTTCAAGTTGCTAAACCTTGGACCCGTGCCGCCCGGCCGGCGGGGCAGGGCGAAACGACGAAAACACTTGCAAAAAGAGCTGGCTACTTTCTGCAAGAAGCCAGCCCTTGGACCTCGATCTCGGATCAGGCCTTGGCAGGGGACTGCCGGACCTGCTGTTCGAGCGCCGCCTTGACGAAGGCGTTGAACAGCGGATGGCCATCCCACGGCGTCGACTTGAACTCGGGGTGGAACTGTACGCCCATGAACCAGGGGTGCACATCCTGCGGCAGTTCGACGATCTCGGTGAGCTGCTCGCGCTGCGTGAGCGCCGAGATCACCAGGCCGGACTGGCGCAGCTTGTCGAGATAGTTGACGTTGGCTTCGTAGCGGTGGCGATGGCGTTCGGTGACCACGTCGCCATAGATGCGATGGGCCAGCGTGCCGGGTGCCACGTCGGAGCTCTGCGCGCCCAGGCGCATGGTGCCGCCGAGGTCGGAGTGCTCGTCGCGCGTCTGGATGCTGCCGTCGGCGTCCTTCCACTCGTTGATCAGGGCGATCACCGGGTTGGGCGTATCGGGCACGAATTCGGTGCTGTTGGCCGCTTCGAGGCCGGCCACGTGGCGGGCGTACTCGATGGTCGCGACCTGCATGCCCAGGCAGATGCCCAGGTAGGGGATCTTTTTCTCGCGGGCAAAGCGGGCCGCGCAGATCTTGCCTTCCACACCGCGGATGCCGAAGCCGCCGGGCACCAGGATGGCATCGGCGCTGGCGAGCTGGCCGACGTTCTCGGGCGTGATGGTTTCCGAGTCGATGTAGCGGATCTGCACCTTGGCATGGTTCTTCATGCCGGCGTGGCGCAGCGCCTCGTTGAGCGACTTGTAGCTGTCCGAGAGCTCGATGTACTTGCCCACCATGGCGATGGTCACGTCGTGCTGCGGGTGCTCGACTTCATGCACCAGGTCGTCCCAGCGCTTGAGGTTGGCCGGCGGCGTGTTGATGCGCAGGCGGTCGCAGATCAGGCCGTCGAGACCCTGTTCGTGCAGGATGCGCGGCACCTTGTAGATGGTGTCGACGTCCCACATGCTGATCACGCCCCACTCGGGCACGTTGGTGAACAGCGAGATCTTTTCGCGTTCCTCGTCGGGAATGCGGCGGTCGGCGCGGCACAGCAGCGCGTCGGGCTGGATACCGATCTCGCGCAGTTTCTGCACCGTGTGCTGGGTGGGCTTGGTCTTGAGCTCGCCGGCGGCGGCGATGTAGGGCACGTAGGTGAGGTGCACGAAGGCCGCGTTGTTCGGGCCCAGGCGCAAGCTCATCTGGCGCACGGCTTCCAGGAAGGGCAGGGACTCGATGTCGCCCACGGTCCCGCCGATTTCCACGATGGCCACATCCACGGCGTCGGGGGTGTTGATGCCCGCGCCGCGTTTGACGTATTCCTGGATTTCGTTGGTGATGTGGGGAATCACCTGGACGGTCTTGCCCAGGTAGTCGCCACGGCGCTCTTTTTCGAGCACCGACTGATAGATCCGACCGGTCGTGAAGTTGTTGGACTTCCGCATCCGGGTGTTGATGAAGCGCTCGTAGTGACCCAGGTCCAGGTCGGTTTCGGCACCGTCGTCGGTGACGAACACTTCGCCGTGCTGGAAGGGAGACATCGTGCCCGGGTCGACGTTGATGTACGGGTCGAGCTTGATGAGGGTGACTTTGAGTCCGCGCGATTCCAGAATCGCAGCGAGGGAGGCTGCAGCGATTCCCTTACCCAGGGAAGACACCACACCACCTGTGACGAAGACAAATTTGGTCATGTCTTGAGAGGTTGTGGGAAATGTCGATTATAACGACCCGCCAACCGCAGTCCCTGCCCGGGGGCTTGGCGGCCCGCCGTTTTTCATGGCCGGCGGCGGCCGGACCGCCATCGCGGCGACCTGCGGATTAAACTGCGCGGCATGAGCCAAGCTTTGAGCCCCACGACCTTCCAGCCCGCGGCCGACGCGGCCCTGCCTGTCGGCGACCTGGCCGGGCGCCACATCCTGCTGGGACTGACCGGCGGCGTGGCCTGCTACAAATCCGCCGAGCTGTGCCGGGGACTGGTCAAGGCCGGCGCCACGGTGCAGGTCGTCATGACCGAAGCGGCCTGCCAGTTCATCACGCCCGTGACGATGCAGGCGCTTTCCGGCCGCCCGGTCTATGTCTCGCAATGGGACGAGCGGCAGCCCAACAACATGCCGCACATCAACCTCGGCCGCGAGGCCCACGCCATCGTGCTGGCACCGGCCTCGGCCGATTTCATCGCACGACTGGCGCAGGGGCGCTCGGACGAACTGCTGAGCCTGCTCTGCCTGGCCCGCCAGCCGGCCGTGCCGCTGCTGGTGGCCCCGGCGATGAACCGAGAAATGTGGGCTCATCCCGCCACGCAGCGCAACCTGGCCCGGATCGAGGCCGACGGCGCCCGCCTGCTGGGCGTGGGCAGCGGCCTGCAGGCCTGCGGCGAGACCGGCGACGGCCGCATGCTCGAGCCCGAGCAGTTGCTGGCCGACCTCATCGCGCATTTCCAGCCCAAGCTGCTGGCCGGGCAACGCGTGCTGATCACCGCCGGGCCCACCTTCGAGGCCATCGATCCGATCCGGGGCATCACCAACCATTCGTCGGGCAAGATGGGTTTTGCCGTGGCCCGGGCGGCCCGCGAGGCGGGTGCCGAGGTCACGCTGGTGGCCGGGCCGGTGGCACAGCCCACGCCGCGCGGCGTGCGGCGCATCGACGTGCAGTCGGCCCGCGAGATGCTGGCTGCCGTGATGGGCGAACTGGCATCGGGGTCTCAGGCGCCCACGGTTTTTGTCGCGACCGCTGCGGTGGCCGACTGGCGGCCCGCGCATCCGGCCGAGCAGAAGATCAAGAAAGCGGCGGACGGCCAGGCGCCGGTGCTGCATTTTCTGGAAAACCAGGACATCCTCTACACCGTCGCGCAGAGCCCGGCGGCGAGGGGCGGCCAGCTCTTCTGCGTCGGTTTCGCCGCCGAAAGCGAGGATCTGGCCCGCCACGCCCAGGCCAAGCGCCGCCGCAAGGGCATCCCCTTGCTGGTCGGCAACATCGGGCCGGCCACCTTTGGCCGCGACGACAACCAGTTGCTGCTGATCGACGCCCACGGCGCCCAGGAACTGCCGAGGGCCTCCAAGCTGGTGCTGGCACGCCAACTGGTGGGCGAGATCGCCGAACGCATGCGCCACGAGTGGTCGACCGAGGCCAACGAGGGCGGCGCGCAGCAGGCCTCGATCGAGTCCGCCGGCCAGGCGGTCGTGCCATGAACCGCATGACACGCTGGCCCACCCCGAAAAAAGCCGGAGCCGCGAGCGGACCGGTCAATGGCGACTTCGCCAGTTATGTCGAGCAACTGACGCAGGCCGCAGCGGTCCGTTCGGCCGCCGGCCCCGAGCGCGATCCGCTCGACAGCGGCGACTGGGGACGCGACGCCTTCGAGCTCGACGAACTGTCTGCGCGTGCTGGCAAAGAGGCGGTTTCCGCCCAGACCATCGTGGCCCGTTCCCCCATGGTCTCTGCCGACCTGTCGTTGCCCAAGGGCGTGCGCCAGCAGGTCGAGCGGGTGCGCGAAAAAGCGCGGCAGGAGCTGCAGGCCGTGGCAGCGGGGCGCGGCAAGCCCGCGGCTTCTGCAGGCCGCACGCCGTCCGGCCCAGCCCAGGCCGCCGGTGGCAGGCAGCCCGACCTGGCTCGCCGCCAGCACGTGCGCACCCTGTGGTTCTACGTGAAGTGGGGCCTGTTCGTGCTGTTTGTGCTGCCCTGGCTCGTCACGCTGCTGATCACGCTGTTACGCTCCTAGGTTTTCTCCAGATCCCTTCGGATTCACCAACGAACCATGCTTCTCGACGTCAAGATCCTCGATGCCCGCCTGCGCGACCAACTGCCCAGCTACGCCACGCCCGGGAGTGCCGGCCTCGACCTGCGGGCCTGCCTGGACGCGCCGCTCACGCTGGCTCCCAACGCCTGGCAACTGGTGCCGACCGGCCTGGCCATCCATCTCGACGATCCGGCCTATGCCGCGCTGATCCTGCCGCGCTCGGGCCTGGGCCACAAGCACGGCATCGTGCTGGGCAACCTGGTCGGGCTGATCGACAGCGACTACCAGGGCCAGCTCATGGTCAGCGCCTGGAACCGCAGCGAAACCGCATTCGTGCTCGAACCCATGGAGCGCCTGGCGCAACTGGTCATCGTGCCGGTGGTGCAGGCACGCTTCAACATCGTCGACGAATTCACCCAGGCCTCCGAGCGAGGCGCCGGCGGCTACGGCTCCACCGGCCGCAGCTGAGCCTCTCGCCCGGCCCTGCTCAGTGCAGCGTGTTGCTGCCCGGTGCCTGGGGCTGCACCTTGAAGAAACCCGAGCCGGCGCTGCCCTGGCTGATTTCTTCCTCGGTCGCTTCGCGGACGTTGACGACCTTCAGGCTCAGGCGGATGGCGATGCCGGCCAGCGGATGGTTGCCGTCGAGCACCACGTGCTCGGGGTACAGCTCGGTGACGGTGTAGAGGTGCTCGCCGTCGTAGTCGCCCGTCACGCCCTTGGGCAGTCCCGTGGCGGAGAAAGTCATGCCTTCTTCCGTTTCCTCGGGGAACAGCGCGCGTGCCTCGAGGTTGATCAGGTTCTCGTCGTAGTCGCCGAAGGTCTCTTCGGGTTCGAGGTGCAGGTCGATCGTCGCACCGGGGCCGTGGCCCTGCAGTGCCTCCTCGATCTTCTTGAACAGGTCGCCGCCGCCGATCAGGAAGTCGACCGGCTCGTCGAGCACGTCCAGCGTCTCACCGAGGGTGTCTTTCAGGGTCCAGGTCAAAGCGACCACGCATTGTTGTGTGATGTCCATGGGGTAATTTCCGCGTATCTTTGCAGGCCGTCGGGCGGCCGTCGGCGAGAATTGTCCCATGGACACCAATAACCCCCTCGCCCTGCTGGGCGGTCTCACGCCTGCGCAGTTCATGCGCCGCCATTGGCAGAAGAAGCCGCTGCTCATCCGCAACGCGGTTCCCGACCTCGAGGCCCTGACCCGCCTGGACATGGCCGACCTGGCCGAACGCGACGATGTCGAGTCGCGCCTGATCGTGCAGAAACCCAAGGGCTGGCAGCTCAAGCGCGGCCCGTTCGGGCGCCGCAGCCTGCCGCCCTTCAAGCAGCGCGAGTGGACCCTGCTGGTGCAGGGTGTCGATGCACTGGACGACGACGTGCATGCGCTGATGCAGCAGTTCCGGTTCGTGCCCGACGCCCGGCTCGACGACGTGATGATCAGCTACGCCACCGACGGCGGCGGCGTGGGGCCCCATTTCGACAGCTACGACGTGTTCCTGCTCCAGGCCCGCGGCCAGCGCCGGTGGCGCATCGGCGCGCAGCAGGATCTGACGCTGCAGGAAGGCGTTCCGCTCAAGATCCTGGCCAACTTCAGGCCCGACGAGGAGTACGTGCTCAACCCCGGCGACATGCTGTATCTGCCGCCGCGTTATGCCCACGACGGCGTGGCGGTCGGCGAATGCATGACCTATTCCATCGGGTTCCGGGCCCCCCAGCGCCAGGATCTGGTGCGCGAGCTGCTGCAGCGCGTGGCCGAGGACGGCGAGGACGAAACCCTGTACAAGGACGGCCGCCAGGCCGCGGCCTGCGAGGCACCGGCCCGCGTGCCGGCCGAGCTGCAGGCGTTTGCGCAGGACGCGGTGACGCGTGCGCTCAAGGATCCGCGCCAATTGGCGCGCGCGCTGGGCGAGTACCTGACCGAGCCCAAGGCGCAGGTGTGGTTCGACGACAACCCGGGGGCTGCCGAAACCGCCGAGTCGAACTGGCCGCCCGCCGGCGGCGTCGCATTGGACCGCCGCAGCCGTTTGCTCTACGACGAACATCATGTCTTTGCCAATGGCGAGAGCTGGCGTGCCGCCGGCCGCGACGCCGCGCTGCTGCGCCGGCTGGCCGACGAGCATGGGCTCGATGCGCGAGCTCTGCGCACGGCCAGCGACGATGCCCGCGAGCTGCTGCTGTCGTGGCTGGAATCGGGCTGGCTGCAGCTGCGCTGAACGGCGATGAGCGGCACGGCAGGGGGGCGAACCCGGCCACCGCCGCCCGAAAGATAGACAAAACACCTCGGACAAGGGGTGTTTTGCGCATGGACAAAGTGGGGAATTTGGTTAAAGTCGGCCGGTTACGACGTGGTTACAAGGATTGCCCCAGGTCCATTCGCCTGTGTGCCCCAGAGCCCACGTCGGTCTTGCACCCCAGATTTTTTCCCCGCTGGCGCCACCCAGGCCTGCCTCCGAGCAGGCGAGGGCGGCCTTTTCTTCTCGTCTTTCGATAGCGAGAGAGGCTTGCTCCTGCGGGGATGACCGGTTTTTCAACTCCAGGAGTTCCTGTGTCCAACTTCACGCCTACGGCTGCCGACCTGAAAGTCCCCGCCTACGTCAAAAATCCCAAACTCGTCCAATGGGTGGGTGAAATGGCTGCCCTGTGCAAGCCCGCCGCCATCCACTGGTGCGACGGCAGCGACGAGGAATACCGTGCACTGTGCGAGCAACTGGTTGCCGCCGGTACCTTCATCCGCCTGAATGCGGACAAGCGCCCCAACAGCTTCCTGGCCCGCTCGGCCCCCAGCGATGTGGCCCGTGTGGAAGACCGCACCTACATCTGCTCGCAAGAGCGCGAAGACGCCGGCCCCACCAACAACTGGAAGGCCCCCGACGAAATGCGCGCCACGCTGCAGCCGCTGTTCGACGGCTGCATGGCCGGCCGCACGATGTACGTGGTGCCGTTCTCGATGGGCCCGCTGGGCTCGCCCATCGCCCACATCGGCGTGGAACTCTCCGACAGCCCCTACGTGGCCGTCAACATGAAGATCATGACCCGCATGGGCCAGGCCGTCTACGACGTGCTGGGCGAACAGGGCGAGTTCGTGCCCTGCGTGCACACCGTGGGTGCACCGCTGCAGCCGGGCCAGAAAGACGTGGCCTGGCCCTGCAACGACACCAAGTACATCGTGCACTACCCCGAGACGCGCGAGATCTGGAGCTACGGCTCGGGCTACGGCGGCAACGCGCTGCTGGGCAAGAAGTGCTTTGCGCTGCGCATCGCCTCCATCATGGGTCACGACGAGGGCTGGCTGGCCGAACACATGCTCATTCTGGGCGTGACCAACCCCGAAGGCCGCAAGTACCACATGGCCGCGGCCTTCCCCAGCGCCTGCGGCAAGACCAATTTCTCGATGCTGGTCCCGCCGGCCGGTTTCGACGGCTGGAAAGTGACCACCGTGGGTGACGACATCGCCTGGGTCAAGCCCCAGCCCGACGGTTCGCTGCGCGCCATCAACCCCGAGGCCGGTTACTTCGGCGTCGCGCCCGGCACCAGCTACAAGACCAACCCCAACTGCATGCGCAGCCTGGACAAGAACGTCATCTTCACCAACGTGGCCCTGACCGACGACGGCGACGTGTGGTGGGAAGGCATGGAGCAGGACGTCGAAGGCAAGGTGCTGCCTGCCCATCTGGTGGATTGGCAAGGCAAGGACTGGACGCCCGAGCTGGCCAAGGCCACCGGCGCCAAGGCCGCCCATCCCAATGCCCGTTTCACCGTGGCCGCCATCAACAACCCGGCGCTCGACGAAGCCTGGGACGACCCGGCCGGCGTGCCCATCGATGCCTTCATCTTCGGCGGCCGCCGCTCGACCACCGTGCCGTTGGTGACCGAAGCCCGCAATTGGACAGAAGGTGTGTACATGGCTGCCACCATGGGCAGCGAAACCACCGCCGCCGCCGCCGGCCAGCAGGGCGTGGTGCGCCGCGATCCGTTCGCCATGCTGCCGTTCTCGGGTTACCACATGGGCGATTACTTCCAGCATTGGCTGAGCCTGGGCGAGCGCCTGCAGGCCCAGGGCGCCAAGCTGCCCCGGATCTACACCACCAACTGGTTCCGCAAGGATGCGCAAGGGCAGTTCGTCTGGCCTGGCTATGGCGAGAACATGCGTGTGCTCAAGTGGATGATCGACCGCCTCGAAGGCCAGGTCCAGGGCGAGCAGACCCTGGTGGGCGTGGCGCCGCGCTACGAGGAAATCAACTGGAAGGGCGTCGACTTCACGCCGGCCCAGTTCCAGGTGGCAACCGGTATCGACGCCGTCGTGTGGCGCGAGGAACTGGCATCGCACGCCGGCTGGCTGGCCCAGTTCGGCAGCCGCCTGCCGCAGGCGCTCGAACAGGCGCGTGTGGACATCAGCGCACGCCTCGACAGCTGATCCAAGCGCTGTCCTGGCCGGGCCCGGCGCCATGCCGGCCCGGCCTGCCACGCCGGGCCCCGGTGGGCCTTTGCGCGGCATCGCATCGGGGCGCGGAGCGACGGCAGGAGATAATCCGCCGATGAATCCCGTCCAAAAAGCTTCTTCGCCCGCGTCCGCCTCTCCCGCGTCTGCCGATTCCTCCGTGTCCTCATTCGGCAGCCTGCCGCTGTCGCAGGCCATGCAGGCCAACCTGGTCCAGCTGGGCTACACCGAGATGACGCCCATCCAGGCCGCCAGCCTGCCGCTGGCCCTGCAAGGTGTGGATCTGATCGCCCAGGCGCAGACCGGCAGCGGCAAGACGGCCGCCTTCGCACTGGCGCTGCTGCACCGGCTCGACACCTCGCGCCTGGCCGTCCAGGCACTGGTGATGTGCCCGACGCGTGAACTGGCCGAACAGGTCACCCAGGAAATCCGCCGCCTGGCGCGTGCCGCGGACAACGTCAAGGTGCTGACGCTGTGCGGCGGCTCGCCCATGAAGCCGCAGATGGAAAGCCTGTCCTTCGGCGCCCATGTGGCCGTGGGCACGCCCGGCCGCCTGCTGGATCATCTGGAGCGTGGCAGCCTGTCGCTGGACGCTCTCCAGACCCTGGTGCTGGACGAGGCCGACCGCATGCTGGACATGGGTTTCGTCGACGACATCGCCGCCGTGGTGAAGCAGGCCCCCAAGAACCGGCAGACTCTGCTGTTCTCGGCCACCTACCCGGAAGGCGTGGTCGAGCTGGCCAGCCGTTTCACCCATCAGGCTCGCCATCTGCAGATCGCCGCGGCCCAGGCTGCCGCGCAAGACCAGATCCGCCAGCTGGCCTACGAAGTCGGCGAGAACCAGCGGCTGCATGCCGTCTCGCTGCTGCTGGCGCATTTCCGTCCGGCCCGCACCATCGCCTTCTGCAACACCAAACGCCAATGCCGCGATCTGGTCGACGTGCTCAGCGCCCAGGGCCTGGTGGCCATGGCTCTGCACGGCGATCTCGAGCAGCGTGACCGCGATCAGGTGCTGATCCAGTTCGCCAACGGCAGCTGCTCGGTGCTGGTTGCGACCGACGTGGCCGCGCGTGGACTCGACATCGCGCAACTGGAATGCGTCATCAACGTCGACATCTCTGCCGATGTCGAACAGCATCTGCACCGCATTGGCCGTACCGGCCGGGCCGGCGCCGGCGGATTGGCGCTGAGCCTCTCCAGCATGGACGAGATGGGACGCGTGGGCCGCATCGAGCAGCTCATGAGCCGCGAGTTCGAATGGGCACCGCTCGACAGCCTGGTGCCCGCCGCCGGCGGCCCGCTCGAGCCCGCCATGGACACACTGCAGATTCTGGGCGGCCGCAAGGACAAGATCCGGCCCGGCGACATTCTGGGCGCGCTGACCGGCGAGGCCGGCTTCGCTTCGGCCGACATCGGCAAGATCAACGTCACCGACTTCCACAGCTACGTGGCCGTCAAGCGCTCGATGGCGCGGCAGATCGTGCAACGCCTCTCCGGCGGCAAGCTCAAGGGCCGCAAGGTCAAGGTGCGGCGACTGGCGGATCTGGTCGATCTGGAGTGAGACCGGGGCACCGACGCCGCCCGGCAGGCGGGTCATCGCCCCGCTGCCGGTGCAGGGACGGCAAGTGTCCGATAGAGGGCCCGGCTTGCCCGGGCCGGCGCTGCTTCACTCGATGTTCTGAACCTGCTCGCGCATCTGCTCGATCAGCACCTTCATGTCGACCGAGATCTTGCTGAGTTCGAGCAGGGCCGATTTCGAGCCCAGGGTGTTGGCTTCGCGGTGCAGTTCCTGGATGACGAAGTCGAGCCGCTTGCCGATGTCGCCGCCTTTCTTGAGCAACTGCAGCAGTTCCTCGAGATGGGCTGCGAGGCGGGTGAGCTCTTCGGCCACGTCGATGCGGATGGCAAAGGCGGTGGCCTCGCTCATGGCGCGATCCTGGGCCGCCTCGGCGTTCGGGGCCGCTCCGTGGCCCTGGCCGGTCTTGAGGGCTTCCTGCCAACGGTCGAGGAAACGCTGGCGCTGCTGCTCCACGAGCTCGGGCACCAGAGGCTGAGCCTGCTGGGCCAGGGCCTTGAGCTGCTCGATGCGATCGACCAGCGACTTCACCAGCCGTGCGCCTTCGCGCTCGCGCGAGGCCAGCAGTTCCTTGACTGCCTGTTGCGTCAGCTTGAGCAGGCCGGCCGACAGATCTTTCTGGGGTTCCGACGAGCCGCTGGCGTTAGAGGCGAGCCGCAGCACGTCGGCCACGCTCAGCGAACGGGCTTCGGGCAGCCAGCTCTGGACCGAGTCCTGCACGGCATTGAGACGTTGGAGCAGGGCGGGTGTGGGGGTGGGGACACCGCCGTCGTCCTGCGCCAGCAGGGTGGCGCGGACCTCGATCTTGCCGCGCTTGAGTTTGCTGCTCAGCAGGTCGCGCAAGGCGGGTTCGGCCGAGCGCAGTTCGTCCGGCAGACGGAAAGCGAGGTCGAGGAAACGGCTGTTGACCGCACGCAGTTCCAGTCCGAGACGGGGGCCGGCATGGGTTTCGGTGGTGGACTCGGCTGCGTCAGACTGGGCGCTGGCGTAACCGGTCATGCTGTAGACGGGCATGCTGGATGGATGGGTAGGGCTTGGGGAATGCGCCGAGGACCGGCCTGCGGGCGCTGCGGATTCGTCAAAGTGCCGGTGGCGCGGGCGGGATGGCCGTCGGGCCGCACGCCGGGCAGTCCGGCTGGCGGCATCGGCCCCAGCCTGGTTGTCGTCGATTATGGCAAAGGTCTGGGCCTGCGCCACACTTGCCGTTCCGGTCCCGGTCGGCAAGGCCCGCGATGCCGGCCGGGACGCCGCCGCACGCCTGCCGCGCCGGCTTGCGATAATCGGGGTTTCGGGCTGCATGCCGTTCAGGACCGCCCGCTTCATTTTTTCCTTCCGTTCCCTCGGCGCTGCGGCCATGGCCCGCCGATCGGGGGGCGGTCGATGAACCTCCAGGATCCATTCACCATGACCCGTTTCATCCGCACCGGCCAGCGCGCCGCCGACCAGTTGCGTGCCGTGCGCATCACCCGTGGCTACACCATGCACGCCGAAGGTTCGGTGCTGATCGAGTTCGGCAACACCAAGGTGCTGTGCACCGCCTCGGTCGAAGAACGTGTGCCGCCGCACAAGCGCGGCAGCGGCGAAGGCTGGGTGACCGCCGAATACGGCATGCTGCCGCGCTCGACCCACACCCGCAGCGACCGTGAAGCCGCGCGCGGCAAGCAAAGCGGCCGGACCCAGGAGATCCAGCGTCTCATCGGCCGCTCGCTGCGCGCCGTCTTCGATCTGTCCTTGCTGGGCGAACGCACGATCCACCTCGACTGCGACGTGATCCAGGCCGACGGCGGCACCCGGACTGCAGCCATCACCGGTGCCTTCGTGGCGGCGCAGGACGCGGTCAACGGCCTGCTTGCCCAAGGCAAGATTGCCGCATCGCCGATCAAGGACCACATCGCCGCGGTCTCGGTCGGCATCGTGCAGGCCGAACCCCTGCTCGACCTGGAATACGTGGAAGACGTGGACTGCGACACCGACATGAACGTCGTGATGACAGGTGCCGGACACTTCGTGGAAGTGCAGGGCACCGCCGAAGGCGTGGCCTTCACCCGCGCCGAGATGGACCAACTGCTCGCCCTTGCCGAAAAAGGCATCACCGAACTGGTCGCGCTGCAGAAATCCGCCCTGGCCGCCGCCTGAGAACCCCACACGAGCCCCCTATGACGACCCAGATCGTTCTTGCCTCCAACAACAAAGGCAAACTCGCCGAGCTGCAGACCCTGTTCGCCCCGCTGGGCGTGGTGCTCGTGCGTCAGGCCGACCTCGGCATTCCCGAGGCACCCGAGCCTTTCCGCACCTTCGTCGAGAATGCCCTCGCCAAGGCCCGCCACGCCGCGGCCGCCAGCGGCCTGCCGGCGCTGGCCGATGACGCCGGCCTGTGCGTGGACGCCTTCGGCGGCCTGCCCGGCGTCGACACGGCCTACTACTGCGAGCAGTTCGGCTACGAAAAAAGCGATGCCAACAACGTCCGTGCGCTGCTCGAACAACTGCAGGGCCAGAGCAACCGCCGTGCGACCATGGTCAGCACCCTGGTGGCCGTGCGCACCCCCGACGACCCGCAACCGCTGATCGCCGTCGGCCGTGTGCAGGGGCTCATCACCGAGCAGCCGGTGGGCGAGGGCGGTTTCGGTTTCGATCCGGTGATGTTCCTGCCCGAATTCGGCAAGACCTTTGCCCAACTGCCGACCGACGTGAAGAACGCCAACAGCCACCGCGGCCGTTCGTCGCGCCAGATGCTTGAACTCATGCGCGAGAACGGGTGGTTCGCCCCCGCCGTGGAGCAGGCGTGAACATTCCCCTGCACCCCGTTCCGGCCGATGGTGCCGCCGAGCCCTCGGCAGCCCTGCCGCCGCCGGATCCGCGCCACTACATGCGGCCGGGCACGCTGCAACTGTCGGCACTGCCGCCGCTGTCGCTGTACGTCCACCTGCCGTGGTGCCTGAAGAAGTGCCCCTACTGCGACTTCAATTCGCACGAGGCCCGCGACGGCACGAACGGCCGGCTCGATCCGGCCCTCGAGCGCCGGTACGTGGCTGCGCTCATGACCGATCTGGAAAGCACGTTGCCCCTGGTGTGGGGGCGGCCCGTGCACAGCATCTTCATCGGCGGTGGAACGCCCAGCCTGTTTTCGCCCGAGGCCATCGACGAACTGCTGGCCGGCATCCGGGCCCGTGTGCGGCTGGAGGCCGATTGCGAGATCACCCTCGAAGCCAACCCCGGCACTTTCGAGAAGAATCGCTTCCGTGCCTTCCGCGACGCGGGCGTGACCCGCCTGTCGATCGGCGTGCAGAGCTTCAACGACGCGCATCTCAAGGCGCTGGGCCGCGTGCACGACCGTGCCCAGGCACTGGCCGCCGTGGAAGAAGCCGCGAGCGCGTTCAAGACCTTCAACCTCGACATCATGTACGCGCTGCCGGGCCAGGACCTGGCCATGCTGGAAGACGACATGCGCACTGCGCTGGCGCTGTCGCCGCCGCATATCTCGATCTACCACCTCACGATCGAACCGAACACCTATTTCGCCAAGTTCCCGCCGCGCATTCCGGAAGACGACACGGCCTACGCCATGCTCGACCGCATCACCGAACTGACCGGCGAGGCCGGCCTGCAGCGCTACGAAGTCTCGGCCTATGCGCGTGCCGGCCATCGTTGCTGGCACAACCTCAACTACTGGCAGTTCGGCGACTACCTGGGCATCGGTGCCGGCGCCCATGGCAAGCTCAGCTTTGCCCATCGGGTGGTGCGGCAGGTGCGCTATCGCGATCCGCAGCGCTACATGCAGCAGGCCGCCGCCGGCCAGCCGGTTGCGCAGGAGACCGAAGTGCCCCGGCAGGATCTGCCTTTCGAATTCATGCTCAACGCGCTGCGGCTCGTCGACGGCTTCGATCTCAAGACCTACAGCGAGCGCACCGGGCTGGCCATCACCAGCATTGCACGGGCACTGGACACCGCCGAACGGCAGGGGCTGCTCGAACGCGACTGGGTGCACGCCAAGCCCACCGTGCGCGGCATGGACTTCCTCAGCGACCTCCAGGGCCTCTTCTTGCCCGAAGAACCGGCGCGGAACGGGTAGAATCCGCAGCCATCAACCAGGGAAGCGTGGCAGAGTGGTCGATTGCACCGGTCTTGAAAACCGGCGACGGGAAACCGTCCGTGAGTTCGAATCTCACCGCTTCCGCCAAATGGCCCCAAACGATCTAAGCTTTGGCGCCCTGCAAACCACCAAAAGTAGAGCAAAATCAAGCACCTATGTGTGGTGTATTGCGCCTTTTGCCGTCCGTTCCCAACTGAAAACCGACGTGTTCCAACGTTGTTGAGCGGCATGGCTGTAGGCAAAGCACCGAGTTGGAGCTTGCTTTGCCTACAAACGTCCTTTCTGACCATAAATGCCGCCTCGCCAAGCCTGCGGAGAAGCCGCAGAAGCTGTTCGATGGCCACGGCCTCTACCTATACGTTGCTCCTGCGGGTTCGAAGACATGGCGCGTTGCCTACCGGCTTGACGGCAGGCAGCAGACCGAAACGCTCGGCCCCTATCCACTGCTGACGCTTGCGGAAGCTCGCGAGCGTCGTGATGTACTGCGGCGCAAGTTGCTCGACGGTGAGAACCCCAAGCGACCGAAGTCGCCCAAGGTTAGCGTGACCCTCATGGAAGCCTCAGAGGCATTCTGGAACGGTCGGAAGGATGTGACGCCTGGATATCGCAACGATGCGCTTCGGGGCATCGAGCTGCACCTCGGGCCTGCGCTCGGAAAAATCTCCATGGCGAAGATTGATCGCGCGACGTTGCTTGCCGCACTAACCGAGATGGACCTCGCGGGGAAGCATGCCTATGTGCGCAAGATGCGCATGTGGGTGTCGCAGGTGTTTGACTGGGCAGTCGAGCATGGGCATGCCGAGCAGAATCCAGCGGCTTTGATTAGGCCGGAAAAGGCGTTTGGGAAGACGCGTCGTAAATCTCATGCTTCGCTAAACGAGCATCAGGTGCCGGATCTGCTGATGCGGCTATCGATGGAGCAGGAACTGCAGTCTGTCTTGGCGTGCCGCTTGCTGGCTTACACGTGGGTGCGCACGAACGAGCTGCGTTTGATGGAGTGGACCGAGATCCACGGCGATACCTGGCGCATTCCGGCTGGCAAGATGAAGCGAGCACGAGAGCACATTGTGCCGCTGTCGCGACAGGCCCTGCAGGTGCTCGAGAAGATGAAGGCGAAGGGAAGAAAGAGCCGCTTTGTGTTCCCCGGTGAGAACAGCCTCAGCCGACCGATGAGTGAGAACGCGGTGCTGTATTTAATTTATCGCATCGGGTTCAAAGGGCAAATGACGGGCCACGGTTGGAGATCCGTAGCGTCTACCTGGGCGAATGAACGCGGGTATCCGCCCGACGCCATCGAGCGACAGCTCGCGCATGCGCCCGATGACAAAACTCGGGCTGCATACAACCAGGCTGAGTACCTGCCGCAGCGACGCGCGATGCTGCAGGATTTCGGGGACTGGCTAGACGAGATTGATCCCAGCCGCTCGAAGAGTTGAGAGACGCCAGCCGATGGTTTTGCGGCTGACATACACGTCCGGCGGAGGGAGCTTGCCGGCGCGCATCCAACGGCGGATGCATTCGCTGCCGACGCGCAGTTCCTCGGAAAGATCGTTCCTGTATAGCACGCGGTCGGGCGTATCTTGGTTGACGGTATTGTGCTGAGTTGTCATTTCGTGTTGCCCTTAGTGTGTGCTTGCGCGATAAACAAGTTGGATAAGTGCTGCTGCAGCCTGAAGCGGTACGACTCCATTGCCGACGCCGGCGCAGAGTTCGATAGCGGTGAGAGTGGTGGGTAGAGCCATGTCATTCGCAAAGTCCGTATGCAGATGCGCATGCGCGCGTTTCGGTGATGTCTGCGAGCAGGTCGAACTGGCGACCGCCGTGGGTTGTCTTAGCCCAGCGCACGACGTGGTGGATGGTGTGTTCTTTTGCCTGGGCAGGGGAAATGCCAGGTGCCGGAATGAACGTTGCCGCCTGTCTCTTGCTGACGCTGCTAACCAATATTTCCCACTCGGCTATGCGCGCAACATGCTCAGGAAAGCGTGCGGCGATTTCTCGCAGCTCGGCTTTGTTCACGTTGATGCAAGGCATGCAGCCGACGCGGGTCATGCCCTGCAAGTACAGGGGATTCGGCTGGATGCCCGCGGCTGCGCAGTGCGCGAACACACCGTCAGCCGTCCAATCGACAATTGGACGGAACGTGTGCAGGCCTTTGCCAATACGCTCGGTCTTTTTGGCGTTTCGGCGATTGAGTGACTCGTCCCGACGAACGCCCTGCCAACTGATGACGCGGTGGCCCTGTTCCATCAGGTCGAGCTGGTACTCGACGGCAGGGTTTCGTTTCAGCTCTTGCGTGCAGAACTGCGCTTTGCGCGAGGGAAATCTGCCCTTGAGCATGCACAGATCGAGAAACGGATTGCCCGTCGGATGTAGCAAGGCAAGCGCACGGCGCTTGGACTTGTTTGTCCAACGCACGCGCCGTCCATCCGGTCCGCGCCTGGTGCGTTGGTCGCGGGCGATGAACATTCGCTTCCGCGCGAAATCGGCTGAGAAGTCTGCCCGCAAGCGATGGATGCGGACCGAGAGAGCCGATTCCAGGTAGTCCAGGTAGCTGTAGACGGCCTCGTGCTCATTGCCGGTGTCGCAGAAGATCGGACGGATTGCATCGCGGCCCACGCGCGCAATGGCGAGCAGCAGCGTAGCTGTGCTGTCCTTGCCTCCGCTGACGCTTATTACGTGGATGGAGCTCATACCAGCCCCTGCTGCAGCACGCGCAGGGCCTCGACGCAGTGCGTGGCACCCAGCCATTTGTTCCCGTGGCACACCGATTTCTCAGTGGCATCGCCGTTCACATCGAGCTTCTTAGTCCTCAGCGTCTCCTGCCCATCGGCGATTTCCTGGCAGCGATCAATGGCGGTTGCGAGCATGGCCAGTGCACCCATCCGCGTGGCGTAGGTCTGGCCGATGCGACGACTGCCTGACCGAATAAACGCGATGTCGGAATCCGGCCGGGCTGACTCCGCGCCCTCTGCCAGCGTGATCATGAGCCCCAGCCCCTTGGCGAGCGTGTACTCGACATTTGCTCCTTTGCTGCCGGTCCAGCCGGGCAGCAGGTGGATGCGGTCGCACGTGATGAGTTTGGCGATGGCCAGCCGCATGTAGCCCAGCCATGTGCCGCAGGTCGGGTTCGCGTTCTCGGCTGGGTTCTCGACGTGGTGGCCCACGCTGCGAAGTTGGGCTGCCTCGGCCATGAACGCCGGTTGGTTCAAATGAGGCAGGCCGGTCATGGGCCCCGCAATGCAGATGCGCTGACTGTGCACCGGTGCGGGCAGACTCGGCCAGAAGCACGTGTACTGATTGATGATCTCTTCCTGGCTTCTGTCGGCCAGCGAGCGGTAGTAGTCGAGGTCGACCTTGTCCAGGCGCCAGGGAGATTTGTTTTGTTCCATCTCTGTCATTCCTTTGGCAGCAGTGCGGGGTTGATGACGTGGCGGTGCGCTTCGAGCTGCCGGGGCAGCACACGGCGTTCACCGATTAGGCTGGGGTACGCGAGGTTGTCGAACGCGCCAAGGCGGTTGTTAGTTGGCTGCAGCTCGGGACAGGTGTAGTCGTCGCGGCCCAGCCAGTCGCGCGGTTCGGGCCGGCGTGCACCGGCATGGCGTGCAGTGCGCGCAGCCCGCTCAGGGGCGAAGGCAGCGCGAGCATGGCGCTCTTGCGCGGTGACGCTGTCGAGCATGAAGCGGTTGGGTGGGTTCTTGGTCATGCGAGCCATCCAGTCTTCAGAGCCAGAACGACGGCGATTCCCAGGCAGGCCATCACAGCGACGACCAGCAGCTCGCGGCGGTTGTCGCGCTGGGCCTGACGCAAGGCTTCTTCATGGGCAGCGGCAGCCAGGAGGGCGTCCACATCGTGGCGGGTGAGGCGCGGGCGGTTCATGCGGATTTCCTTTTCAACATGGATTCGAGCGAAGGGAAGGGGAGCACCTGGCCATCAGCGGTCGGCGCGAAAAGATCCGGCTGGCCCGCGGCCGGTGTAGCGGCGCGGCGCGTGCGCCGGGCCGGGGCCTGCAGGCCCTGCACGCGGGCGAACGTGTCGCGCACGTCGGTGCAAGCGGCCGGGGTGTAGGGATGCGGTATGTGGACCTTGTGGGCCAGGGGCGGCACGAACGGCCGGTGCTGCGTGGGCAGCGTGGTGGTCTTTCCAGGGCGGGGCATGGTGGTTCCTTGGGGCTGGGGGTGGATCAGGGGCGCGGCTTGATGAAGCCGGCACGGAAGGCTTGAGCGCGGGCGACCATCGCGGCCATGGCGCTGTCGGCTGTGGAGGCCTGTGGGACGGTTTGCAGCAGTTGGCGGGTGCGTTCAGGCATCACGAAGGTGGTGCGGATGCCGTCGATCACGTTGATTCGGGGCTCGGGGGCCGCTGCGGGGGCTGGCGCCTGCCGTTTAGGGGCTGGCGGGGGCTCAATGTCGTTGTCTGTGGACAGCGGCCAGTGCATGCCGGCGGCTTTCAGCAGCTCGCGCATGGGCTTGCCGGTGAGGCGGGCCGTACAGTTATTGAAACGAGTCCAAGGGCGGCCCAGCGCTGCGCGCTCGGCCTGGGACTGCTCGGCTTCGCCTTCGCCGGAAGCCAGGGGTTCCCATGCTTGGCGACGGCTGATGAGCCAGTGGCCACCGGCCGTTTCGACGCCGACGGTGGTCATGCGGTCGGCGACTTCGCCGTAGCTGTTGGTCACGTCGGGGGTGACGCGTATTGCGGGCCGCAGCATCCATTCACGACGCTTGCGGCACATTCCGCCCTGGGCCTGGACGTAGCCGCGCCAGTTGGCTTGGAGCGTGCCCATCTTGTGACACGAACGCCATGCCTTGACCGCTGCTGCATCGCCGAAATCGAGTCGATGTTGGGCGTCTTCGATCTGGTCCTGGCTGACACGACGCATCTCACGCCACACCGTCACGCTGGGCTGGCCGATGGCTTGGAACTGCCGGATGCCCCACGTGCTGGCCCAGGCGTCGACGCGCTGGAAGCCCTTGTATTCGCGGGTGTCCATGGCGTGCTCGAAACCGTCGATGGTGTCCAAGTGATCGCCTAGGCCCGCATCGCCATCCTCGGAGCCGATGTTCTTGGCGACGTACTTCGCCACATAGCCAGCCGCTCCGCCGCGCTCCATGGTCTTGAAGTCGCAGCGGTTGCGCAGCGCGCCGGGCTCGTCACCGTCGTCGCTCAGCCAGTAGTCGCGGATGATGGTTTCCGCCTTGCCGGCCTGCTCTGCGGTTTCGAACCACAGGAGTGCATGCCAATGGGGACAGCCGTCGTGGTGCGGCTCGGCGACGCGGAAACCATAGGTCTTGATCTCGCGCCGCTTCAGCTTGGCCCGGGCCTTCGCCCACATCTCGCGCAGCCACAACTGGGCCTCACGCGGTGATGCGCCCTGGTACTTCGGATTGCGGACAGGTTTGGCCTTGCGGTTCTTGCCGCCGGAGAGCACGGCATGGAAGCGGCTGGGGCACGTGAGCGTGAGGAACACGCCGTGGTGTTCCTGGGCGTCGGCGTGCTCTTCACAGCCTCGGATGCGCATCATCAGCTCGCCGCGCCGGATATCGCGGTTGCTGGGGGATACCTTGGCGAGATCGGCCAACGTGAAGACCTGACCGGCCTCATTGCAAAGGCGGCTGCGCTTGAGCATCTCGGCGTTGCGTTTGAGCTGCTCGGCCCGGCGGCGGCAGGCTTCATCACTGGCATATCCGCCATGGCGGCGGTGCACGACACCGAGCTTGATGGCGGCATGCTCTACGGTTCGAGCGACCTTTTTGCGCAGCGCGCGCCGCCACCAGCTTTCTGTGCAAGCCCGGGCGACAACGCCCTCTAGGGTTTCCGCTTCGGGCCAGTCAACGCCGATCCGGTCGCAGTAACGAGTCACGATGTCGAGTTTTTCGTACCTGCCTAGCACGAACGGGTGACCATAGATCAGATCATCCATAGCCAGGGCGTAACGACGGGCGCGGTCACGCACCGTGTTGTCGCCCACGGCCCAGTGCAGCACGTCGTCGTGCATGTGCTCGAACTTTCGCATGGCATCCACGCGTTCGAGATTCCAAGTGTGCAGGTCGACGCTGGCCTTTGGACGCGGCGGGACGATCACATCCAGGGCCGAGGCCCACTGTGGCGGGATCGTGCGGCGCAGGCGTGCATCCATCACGCGCGCGGTCTGGGCGACCTGGGCGGCCAGGTCCAGACTGCTGCGTTGCTTCATCCAAAACACTGGATGCGGCTTGGCGTGACGGGTATGTTTTCGACGCATGGCAGGCTATCCGTTCAGAGCGTCAGGCAGTGGATGTTCATGAATGAGTGCTTCAGTTCATGCGCTGCTGCAGCTATCGCATCTCGCTCTGGATGGGTGAACTCGCGCCAGTCTTTTTTGGCGAGGCGTGCGAGTTTTCCCAGGTCGTCGCCTACGCCTGCCAGCAGCAGGAGACAAATCCGCTCGCCCGCCGATAGGTCGAGCCAATCTTTGGTCGCGCCGACCAAGCCGTCCGTGTAGATCATTTGCTGGTGTATCTGTGAACGGAGATCGGTCAGTTTCTTGCGGTAGGTGTTGACAAAAAGGTCCGAGCGCTTTCCGTCGGACCCAGCCATGAATGGCTTTGGGGGGCCGACGAACAAAGGCGGTGGACCGGACTGGGCTGGCGTGGCGGGGACAGGTGAGTGATGCATGCGATCACGCGGCAGCTGTGCTGTTGAGAGGCACCGGCTCGTTTTTGGCTGGGTGCTTGCCCTCTGTGGTTTCGGTGATGTGGCCTGCCTCAATGGCGTCAAGAAGCCACTGGCGGAGGCAATGGGTTTCCACGGCTCGGTGCCCTTTCATGAAAACCACCGTGTCGCGCAGCCACGAGCCGCCCGAGTCGTGTGCCGAGGCGTAGATGACTCGCCAGCCTGCGCTGAGCAGCGCATTGGCCACGGCGTTTTTTACGCGTGGGGCGCGGCTGCTGAAGAAGCCATCGCCGTCGCTCAAGCGCACGGCATTGATGCGGGCGTTGCCAAAGCGGCCGATGGCCTGTGACACGCTGCCGATTTCAATGTGCGCACCATCTGCCTGCGCGGCTTGGACGATGGAGTCGAGGGCTGCGAGCTTGTCGGCCACGCGCCGGATCTCGGCCAGTCGGTCGGCATGGCGCTGATGCTCCTGCAGCAGTACGCGATCGCGCAGCGGCATGGCGCGGTGTTCTTCGTCGGTGACTGTGGGCACCTGGGGAATTTCGATGTTGGCCGGGGCGACGTAGCTGCGACGCAACCGGCGGGCGGTGTGGGACATGGCGACTCCAGGGCAAAAAAAGGGTGAACGAATCCACACGCCTGCTGTCAGGCGCGTTTTTCTTGGGGCTTGGGGGTTTGCGCCGAGCGGCGCGGGGACTAC
Source organism: Comamonas sp. BIGb0124 (assembly GCF_003752175.1). Classification (GTDB taxonomy): domain Bacteria; phylum Pseudomonadota; class Gammaproteobacteria; order Burkholderiales; family Burkholderiaceae_C; genus Comamonas_F. Next base: position 740,169 of record NZ_RJVF01000009.1, read on the forward strand.
GTGGGCGGGGCCTGAGCGACGGTGTCGGCAACAGGCTGGGCAGCCATCAGCAGCTCGTGCAACTGCATGAGCATCCCGCTGCTGGTCAGGATGTGGCGGCTCAGCGGCAGACGAATGTCACGCGCCGGCATGCTGGAGAGGCTGACGGTTTCGACGATCTCCAACTGGGCGACGTAGCCGTGCCGGCAGCGGTAATTGCGGCAGCGGTAGGTGACTTCGCGCAAGGTCGGCGACATCTCGCGGCTGTCGATGGCCAGGGCGTTGGCCTGGCAGTGCGGGCAACGGATGGAGATGTACCGATAGCGGGTGCGCTCGACCGCCAGGGCCGGGGCCATGTGACCCACGAACAGCGAGGAGACGGGCCAATCGGCAATGGGCTGATAGACATCGGCCTCATAGGCGGCCTCTTCGTCGAGGTCCGTCAGGTCGTCCATCAGCATGCCCTGCTGGTGCGCAGCGCGCCGCACGTTGCGGCTGACCGGCAGGGACACGAGGGGGCTGGGCGTTCGGGATTGCTCCAGCGTGCGGACGGCTTCGAGCCGGGCATTGAACACGTGGCCGCACAAGTGGTTCTTGCAGCGGAAGGTGATCATGTCGGCCGTGCGGTCGACGCGCTTGTGATCCTCGGCCACTGTCTTGCTGCCGCAATGCGGGCAACGGATGGAGAGGCGCATGTAATGTCCCTCGCTCATTTCTGTTGACCTTTCGAAGTAGCAAGACGTGGGCCGCGACGGCGGCCGGTGGTTTGTTCGGTGGACTTGCGCAGGTGGCTTTTAACCAGCCACGTGACGGCCTCGGCAACGCTGCTCAAGCCCTGCTCGCGGCGCACCCGTTCGAACACATCGTGCTCGGCGTCGGATACAGGGATTTCGTGGTGCGTCATCTTTTCGTCAGACGTTTGGCTGTGGAGTGGCTGGCGTCGAGCCGCTGATTGGCGAGCTGTTGGCTTTACGCGGTTTTGCGCGGCACGCTGCCGGGCGCTGCAGGCTCGCGCTGAATGCCGAGCAATTCCTCGGCCTGGCGCAGGGCCAGTTCGCGGATCAGCGTCGTGGGCTGTTCGCCCAGATAGGCGGCGAGGGCACGCACGAGCTGCTCTTCGTAGTCGTCAAACCGGACGGTCAGACGGTTGTCGCGGATTCGCTTGCGGTCGGGGTACATCTGGGGGTCCTTCGGGCAAAGGAGAGAGAGGGAGCGATCAGGAAGTTTGGCGGAGGATGGCCAATTTGTTCTTGTAATCGGCCACGCCGCGCAGGTACATGGCCCGCACGAAACTGGCTGTGGTGCGGTCTTCTGCAGCTGCCAATTCCTTGGCTTCGGCTTTGTCTTCAGCGGACATACGCAGATAGACGATGTCGTCGGCCGTGCGCACGGCTTTCCCCAACGGGGATGCGGTGGTGGTGCTCATGTACGATGCCTCGGTATCAATTTAGGAGAGGGTGTCCTAACGTCACGCCGTAGGCGGCTTGCGTTGTGCTGCCTTGGGCATTGCTTGACTGCCAAGGATCTCGGTAGCCGCATCGGCTGCACTTCGGCTTTTTTTGATCCATCGTGCGACCTCTGGTGCAGCCGGGTCCAAGCCTTGTTCACGCGCTTGACGCTCACGTTGCTGGCGAAGTTGGATGCGGTTCGATTGGCGCCTGACGCGATTGGCTGCATGGGTTAGGACCAACACATCATCAACAGAAAGAAGACCATGCTCACAGAGCTCATCGAAGGTGTAGACGTTCGGGTGGATGACGAACACATATTGGCCATTCTGGATGCACACGCCAAACACCGGGCGGCAGGAGTCCGTGCCCTGCAAATCTTCCCCTTGGCCATCAAAAATGAGGCGGGCGTGATTTACCGTCTCGTGGAGGCCAGCGGTGCACGAGAGCTTCGCGCTCTCAACGAAGCGTTGTTGAACCATGGTCTTCACAACGAGACGGGTGGCCTCTCCCAGGGGAAGTTCATCAGCATCTACGTCTAAGCCCTTTTCATACGAGCTTCCAACTAAACGCTGAGCACAAGCGTCGAGGTCTCCCCACGGCTTGCTGAGCTCTGAAGCGGGCATGTCGGTCATGTACGATGTGGACGTTTGTTAAGTGTTACGTGGATTGTTGTCCACGAATGTTTCACTGTCAATGCTTTTGTGAAACGAATGTCGACTTTTTTTGAGCGATTGTTGGAGGAGCGCAAGCGTCTCGGGCTGAATCAGGAAGAACTGGGAGTGATTGGCGGTGTCACCAAGCACTCTCAACTTGCCTACGAAAAAGGCACACGAAAGCCTGATTCAAGCTATTTGGAGGCGGTGGCTGCAAAGGGTGTGGATGTTGGCTATTTGCTGACAGGCCTTCGCACGCCTGTCTCGACACTCACACCCGAGCAGGCCGCGCTGCTCGATAACTACGAAAACGCGGATGAAGAGGGGCGCGATGCAGCGCGGAGGGTGCTAGTTGCGCTCTCGAAATCGAAGGCTGCCAAGAAGGCTGCATAGATGGTGGTTGCTGGCCGGTTTGCCGGCAGCCTGGTGGACTTGGCACGCAATCCGTTGGTGCGTGTTTGCTCGGGATTTCGTGCAGCGCTTCGCTGGGCGCGGATTGGAAGGCTGATGGCTGATGCCATCACGCCTGCTGTGTGGACTATTCGCCTCTGGTCTGCACGCATGGACGAGGGGAGGCCAACTCAACCTCCTCTGCACTGACTGCGCTCTCTAGCCTACGAGTAGGTGTTTGACGAGAGCCCACAGGAGAAGGCTTCCGCCAATGACGACTGGCAGCACGACGATAGGTGCATGCATGCTTTCCCAGATGCGTGGGGCGCCGTAGGGCTTCACTTTCTTTGAGTCTGTAGACATCTTGGCTCCGTTCATCAATATCGAACCGAGTGGTTCGTTATTGAACTCTATCACTGAAGCCTAAAATCGAACCAATCAGTCCGAAAAAGAAGTCATGGTGCGAGTTAAGACAGAAGCAAAGCGAGCCGAGGTTGTCGCGGCAGCAGTGACGGTGTTCATGGAACGTGGGTACGACCGCACGTCCATGGAAGACATACGCGAACGCGCAGGGTGCTCCAAGGGCACGCTCTACAGCTACTTCCCATCCAAGGACGATCTGTTCGTGCAAGCGCTGCTTGATGCGACTGCCCAAGAGGCGTCAAACATGGTGTGGGAAACCAGGGAGCAAAACGAATCCGCCAGCGCATTTTTGCAGCGCTTCGGAGTCTCGTTCCTCAAGACTCTCTATGCTCCACGCTTTCAAGCTTTGCGAAGGCTCGCGTTTTCGACCCCCACAGGTGAGGTCGGCTCTACGGTGTATGAACAAGTCGTCAAGCCTTACGAAACTCGCATTGCTGGTGTGCTCACTGCACTCATGAGCGATGGCAAGCTTAGGCAGGCCAATGCTGGGATCGCAGCCCATCATTTTGGGGGACTTCTAGAGTCTGAATTGCTGCTCAAATTTCTTCTTCGAGCGGTTGGCGAGCCCACCGAAGAAGCGTTGGAGGCGGCGGCTTCGCGTGCTGTTACAGCATTTCTCGCGGCCTACGGGCAACACTGAAAAAATTGGGTACTCCTATTTTTGCCGCCATCGGTCTAGGACTGCTGGGCCTTTTCTAAGGCTCGTTTCTCCAGCCACTTCCTGCGCATCTTATTTTTTTCACGCGCCCAGTGAATGGCCTTTTATACTGTATTTAAATACAGCATTGAGGCCATCATGAACGGCATTTCCACAGTCTTTTCCGTCGTCCTGCACGACTTCCCTGGGCTTGACCCAGACCAGACCCATGCAGCCGAGTCCCGCTTCATGGTCGCGGCATCGCGCGAGCTGGGCGGACCCGATCAGGTGCTGCCGTCCTATGACGCGTTTCTGGCAGCTCACGAAAGCGTTGAGGCCGATTTGAGCCTTGAAGAAGTGCACCGCGCAGCCGAGTGGGCGCGAGCCTACGAAAAGGCCCGTGCAGCCGGTTTCCGAGGCCTAGGCGATCCAGTGGACGCCTACTTCGAGATCGTGCCGTTCTGATGTCGAGCAATTCTCTGCCACAGCTTCTCGCCAGTGATGGTTCGGGGCGCAAGTACTTCGGCCCACCGGCGATACCGCTGGCGGCGCGTATCTGGGTGTGTGGTGGCGAGAGCTTTCTGGACAAAGAACGGGTCTTTGCCGCACTGGACAAGGTCTACTACCGGCGCCACGTGTGGGTCCTGACGCGGACATCAAAAGCAGGTGCCGAAAGGTTGGCTGGCGAGTGGGCGTTTCGCAAGGGTGTACAGCAGTATGTGTTCGAGCACGACTCACGCCGAAATGCCTCCACTAGGAGCAACTGGCGGGACTGGATCCTGGCAGAGCAGCGCCCTAATCTGGTCGTCCGATTTCCTGGGGGTGATGACACTGCGCGGATCGCCAAACACGCCAGGGATGTGGGGGTTAGCGTTTGGGAGCCATACCCCAGGCTCAGCTATACGCCGTCATTCAACGGCGGCTGAGTCCTCTTCGCCTTCGATTCCTTCGGCCTGCAGCGTCTCCAGCGTGATGGTCGAGGAATAGCCGCTGCTGCTCAGGCTGTGCCGCACGTCGGTGATGATCCAGGCGGTTTCGTCGATCTGCCGTTTGTAGCCACTGACGACGACGGGCCGCTGCGGCATCAGGTCCGCACGGCCATAGGCCAGCGTTATATCGAACGAGAAAATCCCCCGCTGAATTCGCAGCCACTCGGCCCGCGCGGCAGCGAGTGCATCAGCCTTGTTGGCGAAGGTGTGCTTCAGCGTTTTGGCCCGGCCGCTGATGCCCGCCACCACGCTGCTGCGCGTGCCACCCTTGGCGCTGTTGTAAAACGCCTTGACCCCGCTATAGGCATCACGGTCGCTGCGCGCGTATCGGTGGCTGTCGCCGTCGCTGCGCACGATGCGCACCGGCGGCAAGGCTGTGCCGCTGGGGGTTCTGGCGGCCCGGGCCTGGCTGAATAACAGCCGCCCGTTCTTCACGTTGCACAGGCAGTCGAACTGTCGGGCCAGCCGACGCAGGAACGACGCATCGGACTCGTCGGCCTGATCAGCATGATCGAGGGTCCGTTTGGCGATCTCGGCCGCGACGATGGCGGTCAGCTTGTTCTGCGACGCGATGGCCCGGACGACGGCGCCCACGGTGGTCTTGTGCCAACTGCGATCCTTGAGGTTGCGCAGACTGTCGAGCAGATCTGCGGCCCGTGCGCGGATGGTGATCACGTCGGGTGTGCCGCTGTATTCCACGGCCTGGATGGTGTAGCTGCCCTTGTCGACCAGACCGAGAGGGAAATCTGCCGCGCCGGCTTGGCCATAGGTGCCGGTCACGTGGTCGACGCCATTGGCTTTCCATCCGATGGCCACGGTCAGCTCGTCCCCGGTTTCGGGCAGCTCAAGCGCGCCGTCGTGATCGCTGACCACGATCTCGACTTCGTCGGCTTCGTTCTCGCGGTTGTCGGTGATCGACAGGCTGACCAGGCGGGGAGCGAGGCGGGCAGACACATCGCGCCCCTTGACCGTGACGCGCCATGCCGGCCGCAGGTTGCCCGCCGGCCGTCGACCTCGACCGCCCCGCGACTGGGCCAATGCCAGGGTTTTCTGGATATCGGCGATGTCGCTCATGCCACGGCCTCGGCACCGTCCGACAGGCTGGCCACGCGGTCCACGTCGCCAATCGGATCATCTTCATCGGTGCGTCGCAGCGACAGGGTGAACTCGATTTTGCGGGCCTGTCCGTCGCTCAGGAAATAGCTTTTTGTCTCCTGCAGGTCGGTGATCACGAATGCCCCATAGGTGATGCCCGAGCCCTCGACCAGTGCCCAGGCGTGGCCGAGGTTGCCCATGGCGCGCAGGGTGTCGAGCGACTCGGGGTCGCCGGCGAACTCGGGGACCATGCTGCCGTTGAGGGTGATCGTTTCTTCACCGGCACCGACGAACTGGGAGGCGTCGCGGGCACCGACGCGGGATTGAGTGGGGTGCTTCCAGCTCGTGCGGTGCTGCAGCTCTTGATACGAGGCGGTGGACAGCGAGAACACGAATTGCCCCAGGCAAAGCATCATGACGGTGGCTTTCAGTTGTTGGAGTCGATGAACATGCTGTTGACCCGGGCCGCTTTGGCGCGCTCGAGTTGTTGGAGCTTGTCCGCGACGATGCGGCCAATGGCCATCTCGTCCATGCCGGGGCCGGCGTGGATGTGCAGGTTGATGGTGTCGCCCTGCACGGTGATCGGTGCTCGGGGGGCGGCGGCAGACATGGCGGGCCGGTTGTCGATGCGCGCAGGACGCAGGCCCGGGCCGGGCGCCTCGATGCCGGCGGCGGCCATGGCGGGCAACGCGACAGCTGAGGCGGCAGCCATGCCCAGCGCGGCATTGCGCAGCATGCCCTGGGTGCTCTGGATGCCTTGCGCCGCGCCTTCGCCCACGTTGACGCCGGCGGCCATGAACACGCGGCTCGGCGAGCGGATGCCCAGCGTGTCCTTGAACCAGGTGATTGCAGACGACGCCGCGCCTGTAATGGCGTCGCGCACGCCGCCAAGTGCGCCGGTGATGCCGTTGATGAGGCCTTGCATCATGTCGACGCCGAACTGCCCGAACTTCGTCGGCAGGGTGGCCATGAATGCGAACACCTGAGCGAACCACGCGACAAAGATTCCGGGCAGCGCGGCAACACCTGTGCTCAGGCTGTTCCAGATGTCCAAGAAAAACGCCTTGATCGGTCCCCAGTTCTTGTACACCGCGAACACGACGGCAGCCAAGGCGGCGACGGCCAGCACAAACCAGCCGATGGGGGTGGTCAGCAGGGCAATGCCCAGGCGCACAAAGCCCATGGCGAGCATGCGCACCAGGGTGATGATGCCGGGCAGGCGCACGCCGAGCATGCCAAAACCCAGACGCATGATCAGCAGCGGGGCGGCGAGCCCGGCCAGGGCCAGCATCACAGCGCCGAGGCCCGCATAGAGTGCGGCAAGGACAGCGACCACGCGCGTGATGCCAGCGGTGAGCGCCGGGTTTTCTTGGACCCACGCACCGATGCCTGCAGAGATTTCGCCCAGCCAGTCGACGATGCCCTTTGCGTCGCCCGCGACCGTTGCACCGACGCTGGCCATCACATTGGTGAAGGTGCCTTGTGCAGCCTCGACCACATTGGAGAGCGTGCCGAGCTGGACATTGACACGCTGCTGCAGGTCGGCCTGGGCCTTCATTTTCGACAGGACTTCGTCATAACCAGCACGACCCTTGTCCATCAACGTGTTGAGCACCTGCAAGGTCTCCGCATCGTCGCCGAACAATTCTTTGATCACAGTCTTGCGGACGGTGTCGCTCTCGATACTCTTGAGCTTTTCGAGTTGCTGGAACAGGTTGTCCATGCCTGCGAAGTTGCCCTTTTTGTCGGTCAGGCTGAGCTCAAATCCGGCCTTCGCGCCCTTGAGGGCATCGTTTGCCTTGCCCATTTTCTTGGCATCGAGGCCGGCGTCGAACACTTTTCGAATCGCATTGCCTGCCGACTCTCCCTTCATTCCGGACTGGTCCATCATCACCAGCAGAGGGGCCAGCGTGTTGGCAGCGTCCAGGCCTTTCTTCTTGAGCACGCTAAGAATCGGCGACATCTTGGTGAAGCCTTGCAGCATGTTCCCCGAGTCCACGCCCAGGTAAAAGGTGCGCTGGATCATGTCCATCAGACCCAGCATGTCTTTTTCGGTGGTCTGGGTGGCGTCCTGCATCTTGGCCGAGAACTCGGCCACTTCGGTCACGGGCATGCGCAACTGCACGCCGAGCAGGGCTGCGGCCTCGCCTGTGCCGCCCAGGATGGTCTGCGCGCTCAGACCCTGCCGGCGCAGCATGGTCATCATCTCCTGAAACTCTGCCGTCGTACCGGGCAGCCGATCCCCCAGGCGCATGGCCAGATCGGTGATGCGCTGAAACTCTTCGGGCACGCTACCGTCGGCCTGCATCATGCTGGCCTGCAGTTGGGTGGCCGAGTTCTCCTGATCGCTGAAGGCACCCAGCGAGCGAATGACCGGCTGGGCGATGGCCCGGCCGGTGACCATGCCAGCCGCGCCCGCACCGCCCACGCCCGCAGCCATGGCCATGTTGCGGCCGTGCTGCTCTCGGATGGCTGCGGTCTTGCGCTGCTGGTCTCCCAGGCGGCGCAGCGCATCGGTCTGCGTCTTGAGGTTCGCCGTCGTCTTCGCGGCTTCGGCCTGCAGCCGGGCTTGGTGACCGGCGAGGCTGCCTACGCCGACGCCGGCAGCGGCCGCTGCAGACCGCATCTGAATCATCTTCTGCTGCTGGTCGCGCAGAGCCGCCGTTTGTTTGACGATGGCCCGTTCTCGCTTGGCGATCTCCGCGGCTGATGCCGTCCCGGCCTTGACCGCACCGTCGAGCAAGGCCTTGTTGATCTTGAGCTCATTGCTGGCCTTGGCGTAGGCCTCCTGCTGTTTCATCAGGCCGGTGACCTTGGCCTGTTGATCGTCGAGCGCCTTGAGCGTGCGGCGCGTCTCGCGCAGGGATTCGGCGGCTTGCTTGGACTGCTTGTCCACGCCGCGCAATGGGGCGAGCACCTTGTCCACCATGGACATCACGATTTCGAGCTTGAGCGGGTTTGCCATGGTGGTGGGTGACTATCGTTTTTCTGGGTTGAGGCGGATGCGGGCACGTTCTCGCCACTCCATCAATTCGGACAGCGGCATATCGTCCATGTCCGCTGGCCGCCAGTGAAAGGCGGTGGCCAGATCGGCCATGCCGTCCTCTACGTGGTCTGGAATTCCTCGCGGATACTCCGCCGCACGAAAAAACTCACCAGCTCCGTGCCCAGCGCGGTCAGGTCAGCGGGGTCCAGGCCCTCGACCTCGTGGCGCAATAGGGTCGGCGTGGTCACGCGCGGCAGCAGGAGCTGCAGGGAGCCGACATCCATCTGCAGCAGCTCGGTCAGCTTGATGCCGCGCAGTGCGCCGGCGTTGGGCTTGCGCAGGGTGACGGACTTGATCGTTTCGGTGCCGCGCATGACCGGGAAATCGAGCACCACGGTGTTGGGATGCAGCTCCGCTGCAGGCGTGCTGTCGGCAGTGACGTCAGCGCTGGGGACGGCGGAAGGGGTGGCGGTGCTGGTGGACATTTCGATTCAGGCAATGGAGGTAAAAGGGACCACGCCCAGAACTGGCGTGGTTCAAAGCAATGCGTTTCAGGACAGGCCGATAGCGCGTCGAACCTGCGCGTATGCGTCGACGCCCTCGACCTTGAACACCATGCCGGGCACATCGATCTCGATGGTGTCGACACCGTCAATCACCAGCTTGTAGTAGCTGACGCTGATGGCGTGGGTGTGGCTGGTTTCCTCGCCGGCTTGGGCTTCGCCCATGTCCAGCTCGCGCAGGCGGCCGGACACATGGACCTCGACGGCCATGATGGTTCCGGACTCGTTGTCGTAGGCCCCGGCAAACCGCCACTGATTGGCGTTGTGCGTGGTCGCCCCGAAGGCCGCGATGCCGACCTTGATCAGGCCGCCGGCGTTGAACGTCATCTCCAGCTTCTCGTGGCCGAGATCCACTTCGATAGGACCGTTCATGCCGCCGCCGCGCCACTCCTCGACCTTGCGGGTGAGCTTGGGCAGCGTGACGGATTCGATTTCCCCTTGAAAGTTGGTGCCGTCCTTGAACAGCAGGAAATTCTTGAGTTTGAAGGGCAAGCCCATGGTGGTGCTCCGTTAGGTTGGGGGGCCTGACCGGCCCCGCGTGGGACCGGCCTGGGCGATCAGGCGCTGGCAATGGCCTCGGCGAACTGCACGAGGTAGGTATCGGTGATGGACTGTTCGAAGATGAGGTTCTCGAGTCCCGGGGTGGGCGTGTAGTCGTAGCTGATGAGCAACTGCCCGGCAGCGAGACTGGCGGCGTCGTTCAGATCCGGGTCGAACCAGGCCGTGGCTCCGACGATGCGGCCACTGTTGACCATGTCGCGGAACAGCTTGTTGATGTAGGCCAGCATGTCCTTGACCAGGGTCGGCGTCATGGGCTGGTCGATGAACGCCATGTGCCCCTCGGCGATGGTGTCGGCCATGATCTGCGCGGTGCGGGTGTAGTTCTCGAACGGGAACTTGCCGCCCTTCATCTCGCACGTCCGGCTGCCCCAAAAGCGGTAGCCGGCCTGGTTGATCATGGTCGTGACTTCCAGTCCGTTCAGATAGCCGGCGTCGCTCTCGGGGTTCTGCAGGTCGAAGAACACCGGCGTGCTGATGCCCTCGGGGCCGTTGATGACCGCATTGGAAAGCGACTTGTGCCATCCGATGGTCTGATCGAGCTTGGCGCGAAGGCCCATGGCGTAGGCCACGGGGCTGGACTCGACGACGGCACTGGTGGCCGTGTCCCACGACAGAAAGCGGGGCCACAGCACCATCAGCTCGCGCTGGCCGAATTCATCGCGGTAGGTGGTGGCCTCTTCCTTGGTCTGGGCCACGGCAATGCCGTCTGCCCCACGAGCCGCCACATAGGCGAACGCACGCAGCGACTGGCAAGCGGTGGCCAGGGCGTTGGCCACGGTCTTGGTGTCCAGATCCGGCGCGCCCAGGATGCGGGGCTTGACGCCCAGCTCGCTCTGCGCCGACAGCAGCGCCTGGATACCCGTGCGCTGGCCGGTGGCAGTGGTGGTGCCGACCACGTTGGAGGTGGTGTCTGCCGGCGTGGCACCGGCCTCGACGCGCACGACCACGACCACGGCACGGGTCTGCGCGCCGATCTGCTGCAGCGCCTTGGCGAGCGTGCCGCCTGCGCCGGCCTTGCCGACGGCACCGGCCGGGTTGGTGAGCAGCACCGGCACGTTGAGGGGGAAAGCCTCGGCGTCGGCGGCGGGCGCGGTGGCCACCAGGCCAATGATGGCCGTCGAGATCATGCGGATCGCTGCGCCGACGGCCGTGGTTTCGAAGACGCGGACGCCGTGATGGTATTCGTAAGCCATAGGGCTATTGCTCCTGAGAGGGGGTTTGAGAGTTGGCGAGGGCTGCGATGAGGTCGGCGACCCTGGGGTCATCGGCGATGAGTGCGGCGAGCTTTTCGGCTGCGGTCGGCTCCTGTGGCTGCACGGGGCGGTTCACCAGCTCCCAGGCATTGCCGTTGAAGCGCGGCCATTGGTCAGCCGGCCAGGCGGCCAGCCAGAGGTAGAAGCCGCCATCGGTCGGGGTTATGCGAATCCAGTCCGCAGGCATGGGGCGTTCGACCGCGCCCATGGGGACGTGCCAGACATCCATGCCGGGTTCTCGCTCAGACTCGAGTGCGGGCACGACATCGTTGAACAGGCCGGCCCGGGTGAGCTGGAATACGGGTTTGCGGTTGGCCATGCTCAGTAGGCCCTCATGATCGGCACGTAGGCCCGGACGTTGGGGCGTGCGTGCGTGCCGCCGTTGCGGCTGGTTTCGAAGTCGTGCTCGTGGTCTTCGACGCTGTCGCTGTAGAACTCGATCATGAAGCGATCAGACTTGCTGATTTCTTCGCCGCCCTGACCCGCATTTCCCTGGGCATTGGTGGTCCCGCGACGGACGCGATGGTTGTGTGCGCCTGCGCCTCGTGTCCTTCCGGCGTGAATGTGGTCCTTGTTCTGGCTGGTGAGCCATGCCCCGACCGTCATGGCCGGGTCCAGGCCACGGCCCATATCCGCGTTGCCGTCGAATCCGCCGCAGTCCTGCGGCACGTTGAAGGTGTTGAAGCCATCGCCCGCGCCATAGGCAGTGCCCAACACGGCGAACAGCTCGGGATAGGCCGTGCGGCTGAGCGCTGCGCCGTTGCGAATGACCCAGCCCGTGGGGATGTTGCCGGTGGGCCAGCGGGCTGGCATGCCGATGGGCCCGGCCCGATTGGCCTCGGCCCGGCTGGGTACGTCGAGGTTGGCACGGGCCTGGGCCTTGTTGGCCACATCCGACAGGTTCTTGTCGCGCTCCAGCGGCGTGGGCGCGTTTCCTGTGGGCTCGTTTTGCGCAGCGGTGAGTCGCGTGCCGGCGGGGTAGCTGGTGGCCAGGGTCAAGCGGGTTTCGATATCCGGGTCGGGCGTCCACTGATCGCGGCGAAGACGCAGCCCCTCGATGTAGATGGCCAGGCCCCGGCTGGTCGTGAGCGCCAGATCCACAACGGTCTGGCCAGCGGCCAGCACCTGGGGTTCCTCGATCACGTCGACACTCACGGTGATGCCGTCCGGGTCTCGCCATTCAGCCTGGCCGTCGGCGTTGCCGGTTTTCGTCAGGATCTGGCCGGTGGTGCCGCCGGGGAACACGTTGCCCCCGGTGGTGTAGTTGATGACCCAGCTCTGAGTTGCCACCGAAACATTGGGGTCGACGATCAGCGTAACGCTGTCGGCGTTCAGTGCCTGGAACACCAAGCGCTGCGTGGTGTCGCTGAAGGCGCCTTCGGATGGCAGCGGCTGATAGCTGTCCGGCAGCTTGGAGACGATGAACAGATTGCCGTTGGAGTCGATGACCCCGCCTTCGCGGGCGGTCCAGCCGCCGACACTGGCGGGGATGATGCCTTCAACGATGAACTGCGTGGAGTCGTCGGGGTTCTGGTAGATGCGGTTGATAGTGGTGCGGTAGCGTTCGCGCACCAGGTGGGTCATGGCTTCGCTGACCTCGACCGGATTGCCGCCGCCATCGCCGAACACCATCTCCACCAGGTTGATCTGGCTGGACGTAGCTTCGGCCCGTGCGATTTCTCGCAGGCCGAGAGTGGTGTGGATGCTTGCGTATAAAGCCATGCACCCAATGTGCCAAAGGAATCGCGCGGGCGCGAGCTTCTTTTAGTGTGGCGGCGGCGGGTACGGATCAATCGTGTCGAGTAACTACAGTAACCTTTCGGGGTGAGTATTCTCGAGCACTCCACGAACCGCCAACAAATGCCTTTTGGTAATTCTGACTAAACGCATGGCTAAAGTGCTGGCGACTCACTTTGTCGCGAAGTAAGGAGGGCTACTGGAGCACCAATTGAAAAGAGGTTGATCCGCCCTTGCATGATGTAATGATCCTATTCGATCAGGTATCGCCAACTTGATGTCACCAGCAGTGATGCATCACTTGCATTTATCGCTTCAGATCTCCGACTTGATAGTCGATTTCTCGTTTTGCCTTGTAAAAGGTGTGCATGGACTGCCTAGACGCCCTTATGTTCATCTAATGGGTGATATTGGCGAAGCAAATCACATCTTAATTGTGGTAATTGGCCGGCTTGGAATTTTCATTGTAGCCGCTGAATCGTAGTGCAATTTCGTTAGGCTACATGCATTGCGATCTATGTTGATTTAATAGGTGTACGAAATTGCTTTTGGGTCGAATCCCGCATTTTGCACCATGCCACGCAAATCGCTTATGCAGAGTAGGTATGCTTGAGATGCTAAGAGGTGCTGTAGATTGTCATCCTTCACCATGGCTGTGTCGATTTCTTCTTGATTGAATTCGATAGGTACTTCAAATCCTACTTGGTAGTGTGCATTAAATTCAGCAGTGCCTTCTCCATCGTCGGATGGAGTCCCATTTATACTAATGTTGATGTTTAGTGTGATTCTCGCTGGCTTATCTTCATGGAAGAGTGCTCCAAATGCAAATTCCGAGTCGATGACAAAAGACCATGCCCGATGCTTCAGGTGCATGTTGTCAACATTTTTGATAGTTGCAGAGACCAACCTGAATGTGTCGAGCTTCGGTCGAATCGGATTATCCATGTTTCACTCTCGAGTCAACGTGTTGGCGATGAATTTTTGGGTAATAACTATGTGAGGTAAGGTTTGCGTTACTTTCTGCATCAGTTGTAGTGCTCATCTCGCTTCGCCCTTTCAGCACATTCACACCTTCGACGTGTACATTTGCCCGGCGGCACAGGAGAGCAAAGAAGGCAGGAAATTCTTCCGCTCCCACCAATAGTCGATCCATTTGCTCCGACTGGCAAAGTTCATCTCTTTCATATTTAGAGAATGCGACAGGACCGCCGCCAAAAATTTGCCCTGCCTGTTTTTGTGTAATTCCGTACTTGTTACGGAGCGCAAGAATTCGTTTCGCCGTGACAAAGTCTAATGTCCTGCGTTTATGGGCAATTAGTGCGCGATGATTTTTTCGTGAATCCTCTTCGCTGGTGAATTCGGATCCACAGTTTGAACACTGCCGCATGTGCAGTGGAATTTTGGCAGCTAACCCGCCGATGATTTGTTCGTCGTCGAAAACAAATTCTGTTGATTCGCCGCAGCCGCAAAATGGGCAAGCATTTATTTTATTCATAGTTTAATTCCATTAGGGGTGTATGGATACCGTTAGAATTACGTTACCTAAATTCCCAATAGCAAATTTCAGATAGTATTCAACATTTACCACTCTTACCTCGTATTTTGGGTAAAGGTGTTCTTCTTCTCTGTTTAGCCTGTATACATCGCATGCGGCAACACCACCCGAGCGACCAGTTTCGCACCAAACGGATTCGCGATAGTCATTTTTGTCTAATTCACAAATGAGCTGAGCTACGAATGCTTCGTCAGAGTCATAATTCGCCCCGCTAGTACCATGGAATGCCCGCGCATCGCGAATAGCTTTGCGAGTTGCCAGCGATACACTTCCCGGCTTAGAAGCGATGCTGATCACCGATTCGAGTTCATATAGAGGGCCGGACAGATCCGAACGACTTGACTCCCAGGTCTCTCGTGTCGGAGGTGAGTCGTTGTACTTGGAGAGGACTTGCAATGTTACCACCAAGGTAAGTTGAGCAATTTGTAGGCCGCAGAAGAAGAAGTCAAGACCCTCCCCAGCGCGTGCAGCAAATCGTAGCGCATTGCTGAAGATCCAGCAGCATGAATCGAAGCTTGTAAGTCTGAGGCACTAGTACGCGCGGAATGTGCGGAAGCTACACATCCTAAGGAAATTCAATGACCTCAGCAGGGGCGGCTCACATTACGACTTGTGAGTTGTGGACTGCGACCTTCATTGTCTTTGCCAGCGGTGCACCCACCTGAGTGCAGTCCATGATCTTGTAGCAGTCGAACGCCACCGCGCTTGGGCGAATGGACTTGCATTCCATGGCCGTCAGGAACGACTTACGGTTTGGCGAGTTGTCACCGAAAGACGCTACGTCCTCGATGGACGTGCAGTTCTTGAACAGGCCCACGGTCGCCACGCCGTAGTCGCTTGCAGCCGGGTCAAAGTGCACGTAGAAGGCAAACGCCTTGTGCTGCGCGCCGCGCCGCTGGTTGCGGAATGAGCGGTAGTTCTCGATGATGGCATTGCAGCCATAGCTCGGGCAAAGTGCCGTGCCGCCGTTGTATTCGGCTAGGCCGCCCATGATGTGGGTTGCGTCATTTTCGTGGCCGGACCATCCATCATCGCGCACCAAGTACGTGTAGAGGATGCGCCCATAGGCGATGGAGCGGGCATGGCCGTTGAGGCCATCCCCCACAGACCCCGACCGCGAACCAGCCGCACCGATCTCCAGACAACCGAAGCTGAGCGAGCTGTAGTCCACACCGTTGTTGCGTGCGCCTTTGACAATCAGCTCGTCGACGTGGGCGTGACGGAACGGCCGGAGGTCGACGCCGCCGTACCGGACTTCCAAACCAAATACCTCGATGGTCCCGGCGCTGCGCATGGTGGCGGCGCTGACGAGCCCGACCGTTGCGTCCAAGTAGATGTTGGATTCGGTAGGTGCGACACCCCCGACGCACGTCACATAGATGGTCCCCGCCACAGGATCGACCGTGGCCATCGGGTTGTCGCCCGCTGCCGCATCCATTTCCGTCAACGCATTGGCCAGGACCAGATAAGCGGTCGGCTTGACCAACATCGTCATGCCCACGAGCACATGTGTGCGACCGCGATGCTCGGGCTGCCGGTGCTCATTCGCAATCGGATAGCGCGGATCGTTGACGCCGTCCTGATAGGCCCAGTTGAAGTCTTCGAGGCTGGGCAGCCCCGCCACCTGCGCCTGGTAGATCTTGGTGCGACCCGGCGTCTTGGTCCAGCCAGTGATGGGCGCAGCCATCCGGATCAGCGGATAGGCGCCGTCTTTCCACTCGCCGTAGATGCTGACATGGCCCTTGACCTTGCCGGGCGTCACGCGCATCTCGGAGCCGTAGAGCAGGGAGTGCGCGATGTTGATGCGGCCATTGCCATAGATCGCTTCCAGCGCACGATTCAGCGTTCGATAGGGGGCCGCGACGGTGCCGTTGCCGGTCGAATCGTTGCCGGTGTATGCCACCTCGGCGACGGTCGCCGCCTGGGCGCTGGCAGTGGCCAGACTTGGCCGATAGGCGGCATTGGCCCCATCGGACAGCAGCACGTGCACGTACTCCGCCCAATCCTCGGCCACCGCGCCGGTGTTGGCCGACGGGTAGAGGTAGACATTGGCGCAGTTCGGATGCAGATCGGTGACAGCGTCAAACGCCGTCGGCAGCACCAGAGGACTGCCGAATGTCATGGTGACGCGGGTGTTCGGGACCTCGACGCCCGCCGCGTCGCGCTGCATGACCAGCACCCGGCCATTGGCCACTGCAGACCGTGCCGCGAGCGTGCCGCACATTGCGATCTTGCCGGATGGGAACTTCGAGCGCGGATAGATCAGCGCCCATTCGCCAGTGGAGTAGTAGACCCGCACGCGCTGCTGGCCGTCGACCGTGACCGTCTCGCGCCGGGCCGAGCCGACACCCTGACCCACGGTTTCAATCCATGCGTTGTTGACCAGGTTGGGCTGCTCGACCAGGGCGGCAAGCGTGTTGCCGACCTCTGTCTTGCCGACCACGCTGCCGGCCGCCCGCCAGTCGGCCAGCTTGGCGCTGAAGGCCTTTTCGGTTGACGGTCGATAGTCCGCCACGGTGCCCGCGGCTGCTGTGTGCTCGGACACCGTGAGCGCTGAGTTCGGTCCTTGTGCACCGATGCCGACATAGACCTCAACAGTGGCCATGTCCGGATAGCGTGTCACGCCGGCGAAGTTGACCGGTTCGCTTTCAAGCGCCCCGTTCGGCAGCGTGATGGCTACCCGTGCGTCGATCAGTTCGCTGCCGGCAGCCGTGCGTTGGACCAGCATCACCCGGCAGGCGCTGTTTTCGACCAGGCCGTCGATGCGCACATGCGCGCTGAACTTTTCGCCAACGGCCACGCCCAGGCGGTTGAATGAAAAGCGCCAGTACTGCACGGCTTCGGGTGTGCCCGCGATGCGCGTGAGCCTGTACGCGGGCCGACCGTCCGGGTTGGTGGCCACGGCCAGGACCGCCGTCGAGGTCTTGGTGTAGATGTCGCCATTGCTGTCGCTGCCGGCAGCCGCCACGGTCTTGGCATAGTCGCGGTCGATGAACACGCTGGGCTGGTCGAATACCTCGCTCAGGCCCGCCGTTCGATTGCGCAGGCGCTGCCGGGCTCGGGTCTCGGGCACCACTGCTGCAGCGGCTACCACGCTGGCCCGCTTGTCGATGGCCTTGGCTGACGCGGGCCGGAAGTTGGCATTGGTGCCAGCGGCCACGAGCACACTGCTGTGCATCACGTCGAGCGCGGCAGACGTGCTCGACATGGAGACCTGAATGCGCCGCGCGTCCGCGTGGACCGTCTGGCCAGCGAATCGAATCGGGAGCTTTGCCGTCAGGATGCCAGCCGGCACCTGTACCGTCACACCTGTGGTTGGGATCTCCGCTCCGGTGTTGTCGAGTTGCTTGAGGAACACATACGTGTTGCCTGCCACGATGCTGCCCGGTTCCAGAAGCAGCGACACCGAAAACTTGCTTGCTGCGGCGAACTCCAGCGCGGTCAGCGCCTGCGACCAGGTGTAGAGCGTGTTGGGCGAAGCGGCAGTCTTGCGCAGACGCAGGGCAGGCCGTCCGTCGGCTGTGGTGGCCTTGTCCAGCAATGCACTGGTGGTCTTGAAGAAGTAGCCCTCGGGGTCGGTCCCGTTGGCCGCGCCTTCGGCCATCTTGGTGAAGTCGGTGTCGGTGAAGAGGTTGGGGCTGTCGAACACGCTGGCCACGCCGGCGGTGGTCGACGACAGGTCGTCGTGCTCAGAGCCGGAGGCAGTGTCTGTGACCTTGACCGCCAAGCCATTGTTCTTGCGGAACTTGGTTGTGCGCGTGAGGTTGTCCACACCGCCCGGAAGGATCGTGAAGATCCCGCCTTCCGGGGTGTTGGTCAAGCCTTCGGCTTTGCTGTTCTGTGGATTGATCTCGTCCGTCACGGTGATGGCCGCATTCTCGGCAATGCGGGCGGCTGCCATCACCTGACCGACCGCGCCGCTTTCGCGCATGTCTTCGTTGAGCTTGCGCAGGTTGGGAATGGCGCTGCCGTCTGGCAACTCGACGTCGCCTGCCGGTGCAGTCATGAACTGCTCGAGCACATCCACGCTTTTCCCGAAGTTGGCAACTTTGCCGTTGAGAGGGTTGGTCATAGATCGGTCGGAATGGAAAGCCGGGTCGGCATGGATAGGAAGATGTCGGTCAGTTCGTCAACGGCATCGCCCGTGGCGTCGTAGCCGTTGACGGCACCGTCAACCAGCAGATCGAGGGCGCTGATTCCGTCGTCATAGCGAGGCGTGCCGTCTTGCACGGTCAGCTCCTGCCCAGCCATCGGGGCAGATGCCTTGCGCAAGCCGCTCGTGCTGCGAATGGACAGCGACATGCCCGTCAGATGGCTGCGCAGGTTCTTGGCTTGGTCGACCACGCCCACGATCCGCGATAGCTGACGTTGGTCATACCCGACTTGGTCGGCTTCGATGTTGAGCCGGAAGGTGTAGGGTGCGCCGGCAGGGGCCTGCTGATACCACTCCTGAACTGTGGCCGAGATACCGAGCGCAGACACAGCACGCTGCACGGCGCCATAGGTGCCCTTGATCCGCTTGAGCGGGATGGATTGGGCGATCACGTCGCGCTTGACCTGGGTTGTCCACGTTTCGTCCCACTCGTCGACGGCGACCTGATAGGCCAGCCACGGCAGCAGCTTGGCGGGGCACTGGTATGGATCGTGCAGGGTGCGCAGCGGAACGGGGATGTTCCGCACGTCCACGCCTAGCGCCGACACAGCGCGTTCAAGCGCCGTCGCATTCGGGGGCAGCAGTGTCGCTTGCGTCATGGCTCGACAACCGGCGTGAGCGTGATGGCCGTGCAGAACGCCGCCTGACCAGCGGACACCGTGACGTTGGCGGCCGGCGTCGACAGTTCGGCCCGCAGCACACCTGGCTGGTGAATGGCCCGGTAGATGCCGCTGATACTGGCCCCAGCAGCGAGGCGATGCACCTTGTCGGCATAGGCCTGGGCGGCTGTCACCGCGTTGTCCAGCACCACGGTCGGATCACTGCCCCGGTCGATGTATAGCGTGGCTTCGATGGTGTACGTGACGATGCTGGCAGACAGCACGGTCACCTGATCCGTGAGCGGCCGAACGGTCTCCGAGCTCAAGGCGGCTGTGACTGCGGCAAGCAAGTCCTCGCTGGCTTCGCCCTGATCGGTTCGGGATAGGACGTAGAGCGTGACATAACCCGGCGTCGGAGACTCCACCGATACGTCGAGCACTTGGCCCGAGGCAGACTTAGCGTGGAACCTGTAGCTCGCTGAGCTGCCCGCAGTGGCGTACGCGTCCAAGCTCAGCAGTGTCCGTTCTCGGAGGTCTGCGTCGGATTCCATCACCGCGTCGGTCGGCGGGACGGCGTCGGAGTCTGCGGGCGTGATGACCAGGCGCTGCACGCCGAGGTTCGCCGCCAGGTTGTCCAGATCCGTGCCGACCGCGTGCGCGAGCATGACGGCGCGAGCCGCGTCGTTGACGCGTTGCCGCAGCACCATCACCTCGTAGGTGTTTTCTTCGAGCAGCTTGGTCAGCGGCTCGGATTCGAGTGCCAGGGTGGCTGTCACTGCCGCCCGCTGATCCGCCGGCATTGCGGCGATCAACCGTGCTTTGCGCACGGCAAGCAGGTCTTCGTAGTTCAGAGCTTCCAGCACATCGGGCGAGGGCACCAGGGAAAGATCGATCATGCCGTCCCTCCGATGCTGACCGTCTGCTGGGTCACTGCAAACGCGCCCTGGTCGAGACGCTCGATGTAGAACGTGCAGGCACCGGATTCCCCCAGCACAGCGCGGGCGCGGCGGATCGATGTGCGAGGTTCCCACTTCATGACGGCTTGCACGGCAGCGGCCTGCAGTCGCAGCAGATTGGAGGCGGTGGCCGGCTGGTCGACCAGCGAGGGCACCAGGCTGCCGTAAGGCCTGCGCATGACACGCGAGCCGATGGGCGTGGTCAGAATGTCGCGGATCGATTGGCTGATGTGATCGGCGAGCGACATGCGCCGGCCGGTAGTCGCGTTCATCATGGTTCGGTCGGGGTGGGTTGGGCGGTTTGCTGGCTGCCGAAGGCGACGCCGCCGTGGGTGTGTTTGACCGTGCTGACGCCGGCGGCGATCAGGTCTTCGCTTGCGGTCAGCGTGCCCTCGATCTGTGCCGATGACGTAGCGCCTTCTGCCACGCCGCTGCCCTTCATGCCGCCCTGGTAGGTCAGCGTCCCCTTGACCGTGCAGTGCCCGGTCAGGGTGGTCTGGGGGCTGTCGATGGTGGCCACCTCGGTCTTGATGACGACGCTGGCCGGTGCGGTGATCGCAGCCGTGCCGCCTGCGGGCAAGGTGATGGCAAGGGCGTGCGCCTCGTGGTCGTACTCGGCGACGGCACCGTCCGGGTAGACGACGGTGGTCTTGTTGGGGTCGAGCGTGGGGGCTGGGTTGTCGTCGGTGTTGAAGCCGCCGAATACACGCGCGTTTTTCGGATCGCCGCCGATGGCCAGCACGATCACCGTCTCGCCAATAGTGGGCGGGTTCCAGGTACGGGTGCTGCCGGCGCGATGTTCTGCGTAGCGCAGCCAGTCGCTGGTTCGCTCTTCGGAAAGGCGTACACGCACCCAGGCACCATGCCCGCGACCATAGTCCACCTGGCTGATGACACCCTCGCGCACCACGTTGTTCAGCAGGCGCTGAACTTCGGCGTTGAAGAGGGCTTGGTCTTGACTCATGCCCCCAATGTGCCGATGGCTCCGCGCGTGCGCGAGCTATTGCGCGTGTGCTGGTGGCGGGTACGGAAAGCCCCCCGCCGGTGTGGCGGCTATGCGCCGCCGGTGGCGTGCTTGAGGATGATGTCGGCGATCAGATCGCGGTCCGCATCGGTGACGCCCAGCAGTTCGCGCCGCGCATACCGCACCTCGGGGCTTTTGGGGTTGCGGAAGTCGACGCGGTCGCGCAGGCCCAACTGGTGGACCCGGGCCGTGCGGCTGACGAAGGGGGCAAACGACACGGTCGCGGTGGTGGTGGTGGCCGAGCGCTTGAGGTAGCGGGCCTTGCGCAGCCCTTCGAACATCCGCTTGATGCGGCCGGCCTTGTCCCGGGTGCGCGGCTTGCGCGGATCGAAGGGGCTGCCGTCCGGGTTGCGCTGATCGGCAATGCGGTGGTTCTGGCTGCGCTGCAGCGCCTGGGCGATCTCCGCCATGGCCGCCTTGCGTGCCGCCGGGCCCAGGTTCTCGAGCAGCGGCGAGGCCCAGCCCGCCAGATCGTCGAGGGCGTCGGCCATCAGTACGGCCCCGCCACGACCCAGGTGGTGCCGGAGCCGGACGCGGCTGGCGTCACTTCACCCAGGTGCTCGGTGCGCAGACGCCGCTGGCCGTCGACCACATCTTCATGCACGGCGACGTTCTCGACCAGGTCGACCTTGATCACGAGGTCGATGGTCTTCGCGTCGATGAATTCGGCTTCGAAGCGAACGGCGCGTTCCCGCTGTTCCTTGTTGAGCGCGATGTCAGGCTGATGCTTGCTCAGCCATGCGAGCACGGGCACGGACACCTTGTCCACGTCGCCGGTAAAGTCCAGCAGCACCAGGGTGCCCGTGTACCGGTACGCGAAGGACAGAGAGGCGGTGCCCTTGGCCACCAGCGTGCCCTGGTCGGCGAACACCTTGAGCCGCTGCGGATCGGTGGTGTATTCGGGCATGGCCTGGGCCAGGAATGCCCGCAGAGCGTGGAGCTTCTTCACCGGCTGCCGATCAGCGCTGTTTGCGCATCTCGCGCAGGTTGTGCCACAGCACGTAGAGGTAGACCGCGCAGGCCGCGCCGAGCAGCAGCAGCCAGTACCGGCCCTGCAGGCCGCCGAGGAACATCAGCAGGCCGAGGCCGGCCACCAGCGGAATCTTCACCAGCAGCAGGCCGGGCAGAACCCCGACCCTGGCGAACAGCTTCGCCATGAGCGGATTGAGCTCAGACCCGCCACGACCGAGGATGCGCTGCGTGGTGTAGATGTCGGCGAGGTTGAGCACGCACAAGAGGATGTAGAGATAAATCATGGGGCTTCCTGTCTTTGGGTTTCCCAGTCCTGGCGGGCCTTGGTCAGGGCGCGCTGGACGGCGTTGTAACTGTCGATACAGAGGTTGAGGTCACGGACGGCGTCGTCTCCGCTGTCGGTGATGGCGACAAGGTCTGCACCAGTCGCCGGGTCAAGTTCGGTTCTCGCTTCGTCAGGCGCAGTGCCGGTACTTCTAGCGGCGGCGGGCAGAGCAGGCTGGCAGGCACCGGCGCCACTGCCAGCGGCTGGCCGGGTGGGGACTGACAGGCGGATACGGCCAGCGCGCACGCCAGCAATGAAAGCGTCTTGAGCGTTTTTCTCACGGGTCATTTCCTCCTGATGGCGGGTGTTGATGTCTTCGAGCTCCAGGCGCAGATCGGTGGCCTGACGTTGGGCTTTATCTCGAGCGACCAGCGCGTCGGCAAGCGCTTGGGCGGTGGCCTGGTCGACACGGTCCTGCGCGGCATTCCAGAGGATCTGCGTTTCTGCTTGGCCCCGGGCGTATCCGGCAGCGTCGACGCGATGCGCGCCCCAGGCCAGTGCTGTGAGGACGGCGATGACTGCGGCCGCGATCAGCCATTGAGCGAGTTTCATGAAGCGGCCCTCAGACACTCGGCCTGCTGCCGCAGGCGATCCGTCCACACGCCGCCGCAAATCTTGTTGCCCGGCGTGGAGCAGTCATATCCGCCGGCGAACTTCCATGCCGGGATGGCATTGCACGCGCCGACGTAGTCTTCGGCGCGCAGGCGCAGCACGATGGTCGAGGTGCGACCAGCCTTGCCGCCCGTGCAGAAGTTGAACGTACCGATGTTGTAGGCGAGGTCGACGTAGATGTCGTACTCGGCCTGGTGGAGCTTGACCTCGGGGCCGATGCACGCGCGGATCTTCGGTTCGTCCCGCTGGACGTGGATCAGCGCGGTGCGGAGCGCTTTCACGGGCGTGGTCCGGTCGCCCATCTGCACGCGGCTGCCGTCGTCGCGCACGGTGCTGCCGAAACCCACCGTGGGTACGTCGCCCCGGGTGGGAATGATCGCGCTGTCGGTGTAGCCCTCGCGGATGGCGATGCCCACAAAAGCCGAAGCGCTCAGGGTCAGGCCCGCAATGGCCACGCGCACCTTAGCGGACATGGCCACCTCCTGTGATCTGATCCATCGTTGCCCGGTGCTGTTCGTCCTTGCGACGCTGTTCAGCTTCGTGCGCCTCAGCGTCCCGGGCTGCCTGGGCCATCCGCACGGTGCGGGTGATGTGCAGTTCACGAGCTTTGTAGATCCAGTTGACGATGAATCCGGCCACGGCCACGGCGATGCCCAACCAGGCAACGTGGTCACTGGAGAGCAGCCATTGGCCGCCGCTGGCCGTCGCGCCACCGGCCACGGTCACACCGGTTGCGATCTTGCTGCCCAGGCTCGGGACCAGGGCGTCTAAGCGTTCGATCAGGTCGAGTTCTTTGGACATGGTGTTTCAGTCCCACAGGGACACGGTTTTGGCTTTCGGGGTGGCAGTCGGTGGGTCTGGCAGCACCACGCGCGTTCCCAGGGGTAGGAACGGGCCGAGGGCAGCCAGGCCAGGGTTTAGGTCGTAGGTCGCTTCCGTCACCTCGGCCGTCACACCCAGATGCCGGCGGCACAGGATGTCGACGGTGTCGTTCTGGCGGGCGATGACCGTGACCGGCATGGCTAGATCAGCTCCGAGGTCATGCGAGCGGTGCCCTGGATGTCACGCACGGCCCAGAAGGCATCGCGGCGCAGCTCGTTTGCCTGGGCCGCGCGGATCTCGGCTCCGTTGTTGGCCCGGCCGGTGGCCTCGATGCCCGCATAGCGTTCCAGCAGCGACGCCCGAGTCAGTGCGTAGACCGCCGTCTCGAACTGGCCGACCTTCACGCTTTGGCCATTGATGGCCAGCGCCGGCACGTCCGCCAGCGTCGCATGGCCGGCGGCCGACTGCGTGGCCCACCAGGTGGCCAGGTCCTGGACGACGCTGGCCACAGCGGTGGTAGCCGCGTGCGTGAGCCGCTCGGCTGTCACCGCGCCGTCGAGGGCCACGGTGTCCCGCAGTTTGGCCAGGTCGATGACAGGCCAGACAGGGCCAGCGTTGAGCGTGCCCAGCGGACTGGGGTCTTCGGACGGCGAGGTCACGACCAGGGGCGGGCCGTTTGCGATCAAGGACATGGTCGGGCGTCGGTTGAGGAATAGGGGGGCGGTGGTCGCCGTGCGTTGTGGTGAGGACCTAACCTTTCACGCGGCACGGCGAGCCGCCCGGCACCGGGGGTGCTCGGTTGGGCTACTTCGCGGCAGCGGGTTTGCGGCCCGGCTTCGCGCGCGCAGTAGCGGCTTTGGGGGTGGCGGTTGCCGTCTTTTTGGCAGCCGTTTTGTTGTTGACCACATCCGGCTTGGGTGTGGGCTCAGCAGCAGCCGCGGCTGTGTCGGCAACGGGCGCCGCTGCTTCTGCCGCTGTAACAGCCGGCGGGGCGTCGGCGTCGGGCAGCGTGACCTTGCCGGCACTGGCGGCGGCGAGCTTGCGCTCGATGCGCTCGATGTCTTTCTTCACGCCGGACTGTGCGTCGTAGCTCAGCGCCGACTGCAGCAGTGCCAACGCCTGATTGAGCACGGTGGCCGGCAGGACTTCGAGATCCGGCGACTCGGCGGTCTGCACCTTGCCCAGCAGCGCATACGCGATGGCCTTGTGCAACTTGGCGCGCGGCTGGTCATGCGCATCTTCGGCTGCCGTGATCGCCTGCACGCCCTGCAGGATCTGCACGGCCGGGCAATCCGGATCGGGTACCAGGGCCGGCTGGCCCGTTTCCGACTTCCCGACCTTCAGCGGCGTCCAGCGGCCATTGAGATAGGCGTCCGCAAATTCTTCGATGACCGTGGTCGCTGTACTGCGTTCATAGCGGTCCGGCAGGCGCAGCTTGTACTGCAGTACGTAGGTTGCCATTTCCAGGGCCAGCGCATAGGCTCCTGCGTCGACGGCCCACACCATGGTGGTGGTCACGACCTTGTCTTCGGCCCCGTTGCCCTTCTGCACAGCACTCGTGATCCAGTCGAAGTAGTCCGGCAGGATCTCCGCTTTCACGCTGGCCTTGAGCAAGATGCCTTGAATTTCTTTGAGGCGACGTTGGTCAAAAGCCAACTTGGCCAGCATGAGCTGGTAGGCGTCGCCTTGAACTTGTTTTCCGAAGGGCGAGGCCGCTTGGGCCTGTTCGGCCATGACGCGGGCGTAGTGACGCTGAGCAGGGGATAAAGGCATGGTCGTGCGGGATAGGTTGGACCGATGGGCCCGGCCGCGTGGCGACCGGGATGCGGCGGTTACTCGGCAATCTCGATGTTTTCGACCAGCGCGGCCAGACCGTTGTCCTCGAGCACGAAGGCGTCGTTGCTGGACTCGAAGTTCTCCACCCGGTTGCGGCGGGGGTTCTCGATGATGTGACGGCGGCGTGCGCCGGACTGCCAGTAGACCGACAGGTTGTCGAACGTCGTGACCAGCACGGCATTGGCGGGGAAGAACGGCACTGTCACAGCCTGCAGCCCGCCCACACGCTTCTGGCTGATCACCACTTGCGAAGCCAGCGTCTCGGACGGGGCCTGGGTCACGTTGACCAGAGGGAAGTACTTGTCGTGCATCAATGCACTGCCCAGGATGGCCACGAGGTTGGGGTTCTGGCGATGCCAGGGATCCAGCAACTGGATGGCGTCGAACACCGCCGCGTCGATGTTCTTGTAGTCGCCACCCACACCGATCACGACCTTGCCTGCCTCGACATCGCCCGAGGCGAGAACACGACCGGGCGCATCTTCGCGCAGGTGCTGCAGCCAGCCCTTGTTCACGTCCTGCAGCAGCGGATTGGCAGCGATGTCCGTATCGGCCGCAGCACTGAGTCCATTGAACCCGATGCAGATGCGGTCGAGCGCCTGGCGGATGACCAGTTGCATGGCCACGCGGTTTTGGAAATCGGGGAACTTGGCCCAGGCGTCGATTTTTTCGTAACCCAGGTGGGTGTCATAGTTGGTCTGGACGCACTGGTAACCGATCTCGCTCAAGGTCGTGAGGTCGCGCGTCTGACGTTCCTTGTTCGCGGTGTTGGTGCGGCCGGCACTCGGGCCGGAGAGACCGAGGCCCAGCTTTGCGCCGGACTTCTCGTCGACGGGCACGAGGTTGATGCGCTTGAGGAAGTCGCTCGACTCCTGCATTTTGTTTTCGAGCTTCTGCTGCACGCTGGGCACGACGTTGAACGTCTTGTCCACGTCGGTGCTCCCAACGGCGTTGAGGCTGGCCACGCGGCCCAGATACGCGTTGTAGATTCGGCGGCTTTCGGTCTTCATGATCGGATTTCCTGCTGTGGTTCGGATAGATGGCTCGGCGCGAATGCGGCCGGCTTAGAAGTCGGTCTGTGCAGCGGCCTCGCCGCCAGTTGCCGGGGGGCGCTGCGTGTAGTTCGGCGTGCTGTCGTACTTGTCGTGCTGCGTCTTGAGCGCTTTGAATTCGTTGCGCAGATCGGCAATGGCCCGGTCGTTTTCGGCTTGATGCTTTTCAGCGGCAGTGACGTGTGTCGCGAAATGCGTGCCCACCTGTTTCAGGGCATCGGCCACGGCAGAAAAGCGCGAGTCGTCGGTCGTCGACTTGCCGGTGAACAAGGCGACTGCACCGTCCAGCGCCGACTTGAACCGAGCGGCCATGCCGTTGGCTGCAACTTCATCGTCGGAGAATTCGAAGACGACTTCTTCTGCAGCGGCGAATAGGTCGCCTTCGTTGGTCTTGCGTGCGGCAAACGGGTTGACCGCTTGCGTGGCCGCGAAAGCCAGCATCTCGGTGCCCAGGCTGGCCGGGTTGTCCGTCACGGCCAGACCGGTGAGATACGCCTCGTTCGAGTCCGCGAAACTCGGGCGAACTTCGATAGATGTGTAGAGCTTCTGTTTCTTCTTGACCAGCTCGACGAGTTCGTCGGTGGGTTCGATCTGAGCCAGCAGGGCCAGCTTTTTGGTGCCGCTGATTTCGACCTCTTCGGTCTTCACCGCCAGCACATCGCCGTAAGCCTTGAAATCGCCACTCGGGCTGAAGCCGCGGATGTGTTCCATGTTGACGCGCGCACCGTATTTCTTGGGGTCGTAGTGCTTGGCGATCTGAGTCAACCAGACGCGCTCGATGGTGCGGCCGTCGCTGGTTGCGCCTTCGACGGCGACGCGGAAAAACTGGGATTTCTTGGCCATGAGTGGATGTGCCTCGCTGGGGGGTTAACAGGGACGCAAAGGGTGGTTGGTGCGTGTGTTCCCATGTTGATCCGGGCCCCGCGCGCGCTCAAGCCGCGCACTGTGTGGCGGTGACGGGCACGGATGCGAGTGCTGGCGATAAGGGGGAGGCGTCGGCAACCTTGGCGGCATGCCAAGAAAGAAAGCCGCAGGGGGCAGCGTTGCCCCTGTATCCAAGAGAGAGCCCGTTGCCCCGTGGGAGGACGAGGGGCTCGTGTGTGCCGTCGAAGAACCGCCGGCAGCGGGCGCTCAGATTGCCACGCTGACGCCTGAAGCGCAACCCCGGACTGCCGCACGATTTCTGTACTGGCAAGGGTGGCGAATCAAGCTCATTGCCGAAAAATTGGGTCTGCCGCCCACGACGGTTTACGGCTGGAAAGACGCTGAGAACTGGGACAAGTTCACGCCGCTGGAGCGCGTGAACGGAGCGCTCGAATTCCGCATGGTCCAGTTGATCATGAAGGACACCAAGACCGGCGGTGACTTCAAAGAAATCGACCTGCTGGGCCGGCAGCTCGAACGCACGGCGCGGGTCGAGAAATACAAGGAAACCGGCAAGGAAGGCGACCTCAATCCGGCTATCGCCGCTCGCAACGCCGGGCCGAAGAAACGGCCCAAGCGCAACCAGTTCAGCGAGGCCCAGATTGAGCGCCTGGTCGAGCTGTTCCATGAGGGCAATTTCGCCTATGGCAATCGGTGGTTCGAAGCCCAGAAGGAGCGCACGCGCATCCTGCTCAAATCGCGGCAGATCGGCGCGACCTACTACTTTGCGCGCGAGGCTTTGGTGCGTGCCGTCACCGAAGGCCGCAACCAGATTTTCCTGTCGGCTTCGAAGGCCCAGGCCCACCAGTTCAAGAACTACATGATCGCCTTCGCGCGGGAGGTTGACGTCGACCTCGGCGGCGATCCCATCGTGCTGTGGAACAACGCTGAGCTGCACTTCCTCGGTACCAATGCGAAGACCGCGCAGGGCCGCAGCGGCGACTTCTATTTCGACGAGTTTTTCTGGGCCGGCGGCTTCAAGGAGTTGAACAAGGTGGCCAGCGCGATGGCCACGCACAAGCACTGGCGAAAGACCTATTTCTCGACTCCGTCGGCCAAGTCGCACGAGGCATATCCGTTCTGGACTGGCGAGGATCTCAACAAGCGGCGCGACAAGACCAAGCACCTACAGCTCGACCTCAGTCACCGCGCACTGGCCGATGGCATTCGCTGCACGGATCGCCGCTTCCGCCACATCGTGACAGTGGAGGATGCGGTCCGCATGGGCTGCAACCTGTTCGACATCGATGAGCTGCGCAGCGAGTACTCCGACGACGAGTTTTCCAACCTGTTCATGTGCGAGTTCATCGACGACAGCCAGTCGATGTTTCCACTGGCCCTCATGCAGTCGTGCATGGTGGACTCGTGGACCGAGTGGGCCGACGACTTTAAGCCGCTCGCGCAGCGGCCCTTCGCCCACGCACCCGTCTGGGTGGGCTACGACCCGGCGCACACCGGCGACTCGGCCGCACTGGCGGTCATTGCGCCCCCGCGTGTGCCGGGCGGCAAGTTCCGACTGCTGCACCGCCAACAGTTCCGGGGCGCGGATTACGAGGCCCAGGCCAAGTACATCGAGTCGATCACCAAGCAATACAACGTGGCCTACATGGGCATCGACACCACAGGCATGGGGCAGGGCGTCTATCAGCTCGTGCTGAAGTTCTTTCCCCAAGCCCGGGCCTACCAGTACGACCTGGCTATCAAGTCACGCCTGGTTCTCAAGGCGAAACACGTCATCAGCAAAGGCCGCCTGCAGATGGATGCCGACTGCACCGACGTGGCTGCAGCGTTCATGGCCATCAAGCGTGTGCTGACACCCAGCCAGCGGCACGTGACCTACCACGCTGGCCGCAGTGACGACGTGGGACACGCGGATCTCGCCTGGGCCGTCATGCACGCACTCGACAACGAAACACTGGCCGGGGATGTCCTCGGCTCCAATTCTTCCGTGGAGATTTACGAATGAAGATGCGCCACCGCGCCCATCAGGCCCAGCCGGCGCCCACAGCAGTGCAGGCATCCATCGCCCCGAGCGAGGGCGTCGAGATGTTCACCTTTGGCGAGCCCGAGGTGGTCGACCGTGCCAGTCTGCTCGACTATGTCGAGACAGCGTTCAACGGCCGGTTTTACGAGCCGCCCATGCCCCTAGATGGCCTGGCCAGCGCGTTCCGGGCCTCTCCGCACCACAGCTCGGCCATTTATCTCAAGCGCAACATTCTCGCGGCGATGTTCGAGCCGCACCCGCTGCTGACGCACGCGACATTCGAGGCCATGGTGTTGGACTTCCTGGTGTTCGGCAACTGCTACGCTGAAGACCGGCGCGCCATCACCGGCCGACCGATGGGCTATCAGCATTCGCTGGCTCGATTCACTCGGCGCGGCAAGGATGGGCGGTATTTTTTCGTGCAAGGCTGGCAACAGGCGCACGAGTTCGCGCAGGGCAGCATCTTTCACCTGCGCGAGGCCGACATCAATCAGGAGGTCTACGGGCTGCCGGAGTATCTGAGCGCGCTGCAGGCCGCGCTGCTCAACAAGTCGGCCACCATGTTCCGCCGCCGCTACTACGACAACGGCAGCCACGCGGGTTTCATCATGTACCTCTCCGATGCTGCAGTGGGAGCGAGCGATGTCGACACGCTGCGTGACCAGCTTCGCCGGTCGAAAGGCCCGGGCAATTTCCGGAACCTGTTCGTGCACGCACCCAATGGCAAGGCCGATGGGCTGAAGCTGATTCCGGTGAGCGAGATTGCAGCCAAAGACGATTTCACCGCGATCAAGAGCGCCAGCCGTGAAGACGTGCTGGCAGCGCACCGCGTGCCGCCCGGCCTGCTGGGGATCATTCCTAACAGCACTGGCGGCTTTGGCAATCCCAACGACGCGCTGCGGGTGTTCATCCGCAATGAGGTTCTCCCGCTGCAGGGGCGGTTCCGCCAGATGAACGAGTGGGCCGGTGATGAGGTGGTGCGGTTCGGCCCGTACCTGCTCGACGACGGCAAGCCCGCATGACGCTGGCCGGTGTGACCGGCTGACCGCACCAGAGGGCGCTAGAGGCGCCCTTTGTTTTGGCCCTCGCTACCCCTCAGTTGATGAGCTCGGGCCCGCCTGCGGTCCGCCTGACCCCCGCTGCGACCCTGCCGGGGCACCGCCGCCCCTCGGTCGAGCCGCTGAACTGCCTAAAAAAGAGGCATTTTCGGCCCCAAAAGGGTGCTTCCAGCCCTCGCGGCGCGCCACATCGCCCCCGCCGCGCCTCCCCGCTTCAAGGGGCGCAAATTACGACATGGTCGAGTGCGGATTGCACCCGAGATGCCAGTGCCAAGCCTGCTTCCAACCAAGCTCAAACCATTACGAGAATTTTCGAAATTTTCTGTACCATGTGTTGATCAGGAGGGACCATTGATGAGAGATCTTTTTGTCGCTTACTACCAGCCCACAGGTGAGCAATTCGGCACACTGTGGGACAAGGCACTCATCGTTCTCGACACCAATGTGCTTTTGGATCTATACAGGCTCCCCACTTCAACGCGGGATGAGTTTCTAACTGTTCTCTCAACACTTAAAGATAGATTGTGGATTCCGCATCAAGTTGCATTGGAGTTTCAGCGGCGCAGAATTACAGTAATCAATGCCGAGCGAAAATCAATACAAAATGGTCTGGAAAAAGCAGTAGGCTATTTTGGGGATTTAAAAGGAATTATTGCGGGATTGGAGTTGGAGAAAAGAGGTCTGCAAGAAAAAGGAAGCTCGTTAGAGTCTGGTCTTATTGCTATGGAAGAACAGGTTGCGAAATTATTTGATGAAATATTGGCCAAGCAGTTAAATTCTTTTTCTGAGGATCCAATTAGAGATTCTCTGGATGAATTGTATAAGGGTGGGGTCGGTGATGGGCCTGTGAGTCAAGATGTATTAGATGGTGTTTTTGAAGAAGGTGAGGGGAGGTTCGAAAATTTAATTCCACCAGGTTTTCTTGACGCGGCAAAAGATAGAAATCCTAAAGAGGCGAATTTCCTTCATGGCCAACTGAAATATAAAAGTAAATTTGGAGACTTGCTGCTTTGGAAGCAGATGATCGATCATGTCCGTTCTGGAGATAGAAAGCATCTGATCTTTGTTACTGAAGATAAAAAGGAAGATTGGTGGAGAAGGGAGTCTGGAAAAACAATAGGGCCGCATCCAGAGTTAATTAATGAAATGCGTATCAGTGGTGGAGTGGAGCTATTTTGGATTTATTCTTCTCTTCAGTTTGTTGAGCATGCAAATAAATATTTTCATGCGGGGGTCTCAAGTGAGGCTGTTCGCGAAATTTCGCAAGTTTCGGTCGATGAGGTTGACTCGGGTGGGTACGCCGGTATTCATAAAAGTCTAATAAATTTTTACAGCGATATCGAAGATGATGATTATGAATTCATTCGTACTAAGAGTCATTCGGCATTCATGATGAAGCATTGGCTCGAAATGGAGGTTGGTACGATTGGTGTTGATTTGAAAAATGATGAAATATTTCTTGCGCGCAGGTTTGATGGTGTGTATGCATTTGAATTCAAAGTTGTGCTTCGATTAAATGTGTCGGATATTCTGAGTATCTGTAGGTCTGCATTTAACGATGCGGCAGATAGAATTCGGACAGGTTTTTTTTCAGGCTATGTTTTGATATTGATTTTTGATAAGATAAATTTCATGTCGCTATTGCATGGGCGCCAGGGGGATAGGTTTATAGAGCGACTGCAGGATGTCATGGTTTCTTATGGATGCAAAAGTATTATTTTTGGGTTCGTAGAGAGAGGAATGTTCGTAAGATATGGCGGAATTGGAGATGATGTGATCTCGGAGGTTAAGCGGATGGCAATGTAAATTTGCCTCTGAAATAGACGCAGTTGGTTTTTTTGGGTGGATGATGTTGGTTAAATTGACGGCATAATTAATCGAAACCTCAAGTAAGGTGTTGTTTCTAAAGAGTTTGTGTCTTACACCGCTTCCGCCAAATGGCCCCAGCCAGCGGCGCCCCAAGTCTCCGAATCGCCCGCCGCACCTCATGCCGGCTCATCGCCCGGTCACAGTTCGTGACCCGGCGCGAGGTGCAGGCTTGCATCGATGCCGAGCAGGCTCTCGAGTCGTTTTTCATCTTGCGCGAGGTCGTCGCTGCTGCCGCGGTAAACCACCGTTCCCCTTTCGAGCACGATGGCCGTGTGGGTCATCGAAAGGGCCAGAACCGGGTGCTGCTCGACCACGATGGAAGCCAGTCCTTCGCTGTCGCACAAGGCCTTGATGGCGGCCGCGAGTTCATCGACCACGATGGGGGCGAGGCCCTCCATGGGTTCGTCCAGCAACAGCAGCCGCGGGTTGGTCATGAGCGCACGACCGATTGCCAGCATCTGCTGCTCGCCGCCGGACAACTGGTTGCCGTAGTTGCCGCGCCGCTCCCGCAGTCTCGGGAAAAATCGGTAAACGCGGTCCAGGCTCCAGCGGCCCGGGCTGGCGACCACGGTCAGGTTCTCCTCGACGGTCAGGGAGGGGAAGACCTCACGTTCCTGCGGCACCCATCCCAGTCCGGCCCGCACACGCCGATGAGGGGGCATGGCCGTGATGTCTTGCCCTTGCCAGTGAATGTGGCCGCTCCTCACGCGTGTGTTGCCCATCAGTGTTTCGAGCAGGGTCGTCTTGCCGACGCCGTTGCGCCCCAGGATGGCGAGGCTCTGGCCTTCGCCGAGGGTGAAGCTGAGGTCGTCGAGCACGACGGCGTTGCCATAGCCCGCGCGGACGCGGTCGAAAACGAGTGAATCAGGCATCTGTCGCAGCTCCCTGGGCCATCTTGTTGGTGCGGTGTCCCAGATAGACATCCCTGACGCGCGGATCGGTCGAGATTTCCCTGGGTGTGCCCTCGGTCAGGATCTCGCCGGCAACCAGCACGGAGATGCGCCGCGCAAAACGGAACACCAGGTTCATGTCGTGTTCGATGAACAGGACGCTGATGTCGGCGGGCAACTCGGCAATGACTTCGAACAGCTCGCTGCTCTCGCCTGCAGGGATGCCGGCCGCCGGCTCGTCGAGCAGCAGGATGCGAGGCTTGGCAGCCAGGGCCAATGCGATTTCCAGCAACCGTTGTTTGCCATAGGCGAGTTCGGTGACGGGCGTATGAGCCAGTGGAGACAGCCGCAGCCTGTCCAGCAGCGCGTGGGCTTCGGTGTAGATGGGCTTATGCCACTGCAGGGGCTTCCACCACTGCCCGCCGAGCCCGTCGCGTTCGCAGATCGCCAGCACGACCGACAGCAAAGGGGTCAGGCTGGGGAACAGCGTGTTGATCTGGAACGTGCGGGCCATGCCGGCGCGTGCGCGGCGATCGGCACTCTGTTCGGTGACGTCGTGCCCGCCGAGGTGAATGCTTCCACTCGTGGGCCGGTAAACGCCCGTGAGCAGATTGATCAGCGTGGTCTTGCCGGCACCGTTCGGACCGATGAGGGCCTGCCTGGCGCCCGGCTCGAGATCCAGGTTGACCTCGTTGACCGCCTGGAAGGCGCCGAATCGGATACCCAGCCCGCGCGTACGAAGGGCCGTGTCCTGGAGGGTGAAGTTCATGGCCATGCTCACGCTCCCCGAATCTTGAAGGCGCGAGCCAGCATGCCCATGATGCCGCCGCGCCCCAGCAGAACCACGGCAATCAGGAACAGGCCCAGCCAGAACATCCAGTATTGAGGGTTCATGTCGGCAAACCAGTCGTGCACGAACATGTAGACGATGGCACCGATCAGGCCGCCATACAGGCGCCCCGTTCCGCCCAACACCAGAATGATGAGGATCTCGGCGGAACGATTGAAGCCGATCGATTCGATGCCCACGAACTGTGTGGTCTGCGCGAGCAAGGCACCGCTGTAACCCGCCACGGCGGCCGAGAACGCGTAGGCGAGCCGCAATCGGGCATCGACCGGACAGCCGATGGCCAGCATGCGCTTGCGGCTGTCGTGGATGCCGCGTAACGCCAGCCCGAAAGGCGAACGCAGGACAAGCCTCACCAGCAGAAACGCAGCCAGCACCATGACGAGGCTGTAGACAAAAGCGGTCTTGCCGAAGAGATCGAATTCAAACAAGCCCAGGACCGGCCATACGTCCATGCCCTGCAGGCCGTCCGATCCGCCGGTGATGCCCGTCAGGCGGTTGACCAGCTCCGTCAGCAGCAGGCAGACGCCGATGGTGATCATCAGCCGCGTGAGATTTGCACCGCGCACGACGAAGGCGCTGAGCAGGTAGCCCAGTGCCAGACTCACCAGCGCCGCCAGCAGCAGACCCGAGAAGGGTTCGCCCCAGCCGTGCTTCGCCAGCAGGCCTGCGGTATAGGCGCCTGCACCGAAGAAGGCTGCATGGCCCACCGTCAGAATGCCGGCATAGCCCAGCGCGATGTCGAGCGAGACGGCGAACAGGCCGAAGACAAGAATCTGGCCCAGCAGCGTCAGATGATCGGGCAGCAGGAACAGGCCGCTGGCCAGGACCAGCCAGAAAGCCACTTCGGCGGCTTGCAGCGTCCGAGGGGAAAGGGAAGGCTTGGTCATGCTTGGCCTTTGCGTGGAATCAGGCCGTTGGGCCGGACGATGAGCGTGACGATCATGAAGACATAGATGAGGAAGGCGCCGGCCTCGGGCCAGTAGTACTTGCCTGCCATGTCGACCACGCCGACCAGCAGCGCCGCGACCAGCGGACCCGTGATCGTGCCGGCCCCGCCGACACACACCACGATGAGGAAATACACCATGTACTTGAGAGGAAAGCTGGGCTCGAGCCCCAGCATGCCCAGGCTCAACGCGCCACCCAGGCCCGCAAGCCCGCTGCCCAGCGCAAACGTCAGCAGGAAGAGACGCTGGACGTGGATGCCGGTACCGGCGGCCACGCGCTGGTTGTCCACCGCCGCCCGCACCATCGCGCCGTAGCGCGTGCGGCTCAGAACGAGCATGAGTGCGCCGAAGACGCAGGCTCCGCACACGATCAACAACAACCTGTAGCGCCCGATCTCCAGCCCGCCGCCCAGGGCGATCTGTCCGGCGAGCTCGGGTGGCAGAGCGAAGGGTTGCATGGTCGGGCCGAAGAAGTACGTGAACACGGCGATCGAGACAAACACCAGCCCGATCGACATCAGGACCTGGTCGAGCGGGTGCGCACGGTACAGCCTTCGATAGAGCAGAACCTCCAGCACCGCCCCTGCCAGCGCAGCCGCGACGAAGGCGCCGCAGACGGATGCGTAGAAGTTCCAGCCCAGCTGGCTCATGGCAAGCGCCGCGGCGTAGCCGCCGGTCATCGCGAACGAGCCATGCGCAAGATTGACGAAGTTCATCAGCCCCAACGTGACCGACAGCCCGACGGCCATGAGGAAGAGGAGCATGCCGTAGGCCACTCCGTCGAAGAGCACGATTTCCATGTGTGTTCCGGTGTCTGTCGTGGTGGCAGGGATTCAGGCAAGGAAGCGGCGGCCAGCCGCTCACTTGCCTTCTTTTGCCGGGTCTTTGACGCGTTCGAACTTGTCGAACTCGACGTTCACGAGCTTGCCGCCGACACGTTCCGTCTTGCGGATGTAGACGGTCTGAACCACGTCGCGCGTGACGGCATCGATCTCGATCGGGCCACGGGGGCTCTCGAATTGCAGGCCCTTGAGCGCCTCCATCACTTTGTCGCCGCCGACATCGCCTTTTGTCTTGGCGAGGGCCAGCTCGATGGCGGCCATGGCGTCGTAGGCCGTGATGGCGAAGTAGCTCGGCCGCATCGAGGTGCCGAAGTCGGATTCGAAGTCTTTGATGAACTTCTGGTTCTTGGCCGAGGCATGCGCGTACGAGTAGTGGTGGCTGGTGATCAGACCCAAGGCGACGTCGCCCGTGGCTTCGAGGTAGCTGTCATCGGTGGCCTCGCCAGGCCCGAACAGCTTGATGCCCGCTTCGTCCATGCCGCGCTCTTTCCAGACCTTGAGGAAAGCGGGCGGCATGACGCCGGAGGGAAAGAAAAAGAACACCGACTGCGGTTTGGCGTCCTTGATCCGCTGCACATAGGCCGAGAAATCGGGGTTGTTCATCGGCGTGCGCAAGCGCCCGACGACCTTGCCTCCGGCGGCCTCGAAGGCCTGGCTGAATGCCGTGTCGGCATCGGTTCCCGATGCATAGTCGGCCACCACCGTGTAGGCCTCCTTGATGCCCTGCTTGATCATCCACTGTGCCAGCGGAGCCGATGTCTGCTGGACCGTGAACGACAGGCGGGCGATGTAGGGCGAACTGGTCGTGATGGCCGAAGAGGAGGCATTCATCACGAGCGTCGGAATCTTGGCCTGCGTGACGATGGGTGCAATGGCGTAGGCGTTGGGGCTGAAGTCGAGACCTGTGATGAAGCTCACCTTGTCGCGCACCACCAGTTCCTGCGCAAACCGCTTGGCGGCATCGGGCGCCGCGCCCCCGGTGTCCTTGCGCACGATCTCGACCGAACGGCCGGCGATCTTGCCGCCGTGCTCTTTCAGGTACAGGGCAACGCCTGCATCGAACTGCCGGCCGTAGTCGGCGTACGGGCCGGAATAGGTGGCGATCATGCCGATACGGAGCGGTCCGTCGGCCGCGTGAGCCGAGGCCAGAACGCCAAACAGGCCCAGGGCCGTGGCAGCCAGCAGCGTTCGTTTCTTCATCATCATCATTCACCCCTCTTTAAGATTAGCCGGCAAGCCGGACGAAATGTAAAAACGTGGATCGTGCGCAGCGCCCGGTTCGAGCGGAGCGGCCTTCTGGAAATCAAGCTTGCAAGAGACTTTTCTGAAGCATGTAGACCGCGAGGAGGGCGAGCATCAGGGAAAAAATTCGCCGCAGCCGGGTGACGTCCAGACCGTGTGCGACCTTTGCACCCCAGGGCGCCGTGGTGATGCTGCCGGCCGCGATCAAGCCGATGGCCGGCAGGTAGAAGTAGCCCCAGCTGCCGGGCAGAGCCTGTGGCAGCGACCAGCCGCTGGCGATGTAGCCGGTCACGCTCGCGAGCGCAATGGGCAGGCCGAGTGCGGCACTGGTCGCAACGGCTGCGTGCAGAGGAACACCGCGGCGACTCATGTAGGGCACCGACAGGAAACCGCCGCCGGCCCCGACGAGCGCCGAGATGAATCCGATGGCGCCACCTGCCGCCGCAAGCTCGACGACCCCTTGCGGGACGGGCTGCGATGTGGAGGGGCGCTTGGCGCGGAACAGGCGATACGAGGAAAAACCGACAAAACCCGCAAAGACCAGGCCCAGCGTCTGGCCCTTCAGGATCGAGAAGGCGCCGGCGCCTGCGAGCATGCCGCCGGCGATGATGCCGGGTGCGATGCGGCGCACGAGATCCCAGCGAATCGCGCCCCGCCTATGGTGCGACCACACGCTCGACAACGAGGTGAGCACGATCGTCGCCATGGATGCGGCGACCGCCATCTTGATGGCCAGGTCGCCCGACACGCCTTGGTGCCCCAACACGAAGACCAGCGCGGGAACCAGCATCAGCCCTCCGCCGACACCGAGCAGCCCTGCAAGAAATCCGCTGACCAGCCCGAACCCCAGCAACAGGATCATCAGGAAAAAAGGAAGATCGCCCATACGTTTCGGTGGATCAGGCTTGGGCGCCGAGACGATTGGCCTCGGACTCGGCCATCGCATTGGGCATGACATGGCCGCAGGCCTTGCAAGTCCGGTGATCTTCGTTGTAGAAGAAATTGCGATAGGCCCGGCCCACCGGATCGACCGAGTAGTCGGACACATTGGCCTGTTCCTCGTGCAGGAAGGCCTTGCAGGAGGGGCAGTACCAGCGGAAGCGATCGATCTCGCCCTCGGTGCGGTGCCGCTCGATGATGAGCGCGAATGCATCCGGCGGAAAACGCGGCGAGTGCTCGGTGTTGGGAGGCATCCAGTTCGAGCTTCCCTGGGGAATCACCGCCACATGTTCCTCGCCGTCCTGCGTCCGGTAGTGCAGGTGCATGGTGCCCTTGATCATGTACGTGACTTCGTCGCTCGCATTGACATGGAATTCGCTGCGGTACTCACGCCCGCGCGCCACAAAGGCCAGCGAGCCCGGGTGCTGCCAGAGGACTTTCACGCGCCGACCGCTGTCGGCCAGCTCCTGGCAGACGGACTCCAGGTCGATGACCGGAAGATTCGGAATGAAGGCTTCGTTTGTTGCCATGATGTTTCTCGTCGAACGTAGGAGGCCGTTGCCGGTCGGCATCGAGTCAGTGATGGATGCGCCCGGCGAACGGAAGCCCCGTGTAGTTCTCG
The DNA here is from genome assembly GCF_003752175.1 of Comamonas sp. BIGb0124. GTDB lineage: Bacteria > Pseudomonadota > Gammaproteobacteria > Burkholderiales > Burkholderiaceae_C > Comamonas_F. The sequence goes on from NZ_RJVF01000009.1 coordinate 778,959, forward strand.
CAGAAGGTGGTCAGCGCGGCCCGGGAAGCCACGAGACCCTCGAGGCGTGCCCGCTGCAGCCGGGCATCGAATCGCTGTCCGGGCACGTAGTGCAGGAGTTCGGTCATCGAGCGGGAGAATTCCTGTGCCCGCCAGATGCGACGCAATGCCACCGTGGAATAGGCATCGAGAACCGATCGGTCGTTGTGCTTGAAGTACGTGATCAGGCCGTCGGACAACGCACTGACATCGGCGGCAGCCAGGTTCAACCCCTTTGCTGCCGTGGGCGGCACGATGTGCGCGGCGTCGCCGGCCAGGAAGAGGTTGCCGTATTGCAGGGGCTCGGCCACGAACGAGCGCATCGGGGTGATGCTCTTGTGGATGATGGGGCCTTCGTTGAGAGGCAGCGCACCATCGAGCGACAGTCGCGTCTGCAGCTCGGCCCAGATGGCTTCGTCGGTCCAGTTCTCGATCTGCTCGTCCGGTGCGACCTGAAGGTACAGGCGGCTGGTCCGTTCGTTGCGGAGGCTGTGCATGGCAAAGCCGTTCTCGTGGTGCGCGTAGATCAGTTCGCGTGTCACCGGCGGGGCGTCCGCCAGGATGCCGAACCACGCAAAGGGATACTCGCGGCTGTACGTCTTCAGCAGATCTTTCGGCATGGCCTGCCGGCTGACGCCGTGGAAACCGTCGCAGCCGGCAATGAACTGGGCATGCAGCTCGTGCGCTTCGCCGTCGGGTGTGCCGAAGCGCACCACCGGTCGCTCGTCGGCAGCCAGTTGTTCCAGACGAACATCGGACACGTCAAAGAAGATCGCGTCCCCGCTGGCATCGCGCGCGGCCAGCAAGTCCTTCACGACCTCGGCCTGCGGATACAGGATGGTCTTGCTGCCACCCGTCAGTTCGGCCATGTCGATGCGGAGGTTCTTTCCACCGAAGCGCAATTCGAAGCCCGCGTGAAACTGGCCTTCCCGGCGCAGGCGTGCATCGACTCCCGCCGCTGCGAGCAAGTCCACCGTGGGCTGTTCCAGCAGCCCTGCGCGCAGACGATTTTCGGCATAGGCACGGTCCTTGGCCTCGAGGATCACCGCCTCGATGCCCGAGAGGTGCAGGAGCCGCCCCAGCAGAAGCCCGGCCGGTCCGGCTCCGATGATGGCGACTTGCGTCGTGTACTTCATGCTCTTTCCCTTTTCGTGTGAGTTCGCGTCCGAGCCGTCAGCCCAGGTAGGCGACGCAGTCGATCTCGACACGCACGCCCTTGCGGTGCGGCGTGCCGCCGGTGCAGGTTCGAGTCGTCTTTTCGCCGTTCATGAATTCCTTGAACACCTCGTTGAATTCGGGAAAGTCGGCCACGTCGCGCAGACACACGCGCATGTTGACGATCTGGGCCGTCGACGCACCGCCGGCTTCCAGCACGGCCTTGAGGTTGTTCAAGGTGCGCAAGGTCTGTTCGCGGATGTCGTCGGACACGACTTCCTTGGTCTGCGGATCGAGCGGGCCCTGGCCAGAGACGAACAAGAGATCGCCTGCACGGATGGCTTGCGCCAGTGGCGATGGCACGCCCTGAGTGGTGAAACCGGTGACCGGGGCTTGGCTGCTCTGAACAAGAACCTTGGGCATGAATACCTTTCAACAATGGACACGGAACATGAGTAGCCCACGCAAGGTCCGCGCCATCTTCTGCCCCCTTTTTGTGAGGAGTCTTCAAGCGTGGTGTGAGGGGCGTCGACTTTTCCCCCAGCAGTCGGCAATCGGAAAAGTCTAAATCGATGTTCTATGTAAAATCGATTTTTTTAGTTTACGAAGTGATAAAATCGTTGTCAACATAAAAATCGATTTTCTGGAGACTCTATGGATGTACCCACGATCAAGCCCGAATCGGCCGGTCAGACGCTGGCCAGCAGCCTGGCCAACAGGCTCAAGCAACAGATCACGAGCGGCAGCATTGCGCCCGGTGAAAAGCTGAGGCTCGACGACCTGCGCGCGTCGTTCGGTGTGAGCTTGAGTCCTTTGCGAGAGGCACTTTCACGTCTCAGCGTGGAAGGATTCGTGGTCATGGAGGACCAGCGCGGCTACCGTGTCGCACCGGTGTCGCGAACCAATCTGCTTGAGGTCACGCGCCTGCGTCTCGAGCTCGAATGTTTTGCTCTGCGCGAATCCATCGGCAACGGCAACGATCAGTGGGAGAGCGAAGTCGTGGCTGCGCACTATCGCCTGATGAAGTTGCACAAAGGCGAACCCACGCCGGCCCGTCTGCAGGAGTGGGAGGCGGCACATCGCGAGCTGCACCAGAAGCTGATCTCTGCCTGCAAGATGCCGTTGCTGCTTCAGTTCTGCTCCACGTTGCACGACCTGAACGATCGTTATCGTCGATTGTTCCTGGAGGGCAATCCGCTCGATCGGGCTGTTGCCGACGAGCACGCGAGGATCGTCGAAGCGTCTCTGGACCACGATGCAGAACTCGCATGCAGCCTGATGCGCACCCACATCGAACGGACGGGCCACAATGTCCTGGCGGCTCTGACGGGACAGTGAGCGGGCGCTGCCGGGGTGTGCCGTGGCCCGGCCGGGTTGCAACAGCATGACGAAACACGATGTGCACGAAAGGCACCCGGCGTGCTACGGCAATTGCGCCGACGGTTGAGGACGTACCGGGGCCTGCGCCGGCCCCGTCGTCTGGATTTCCGCGATGGTATCCATCAGCAGTTGCGCTGCGACCGTGGGCTTGTTTCCCTCTCGCTGCACAATGCCGATGGCGCGGAGCTGGGACGGCAGGCTCGGATTCAGGACAATCAACTCGCCCATTTCGATCTCATGCTGGAAAAGGTGAGGGGAGGCCGCCGTGATCATGTCGCTGCTCAACAGCAGCCCCTTGGTAATGGTGATATCCGCCGTCTCCACGACCACGCCGGGTGCCGGCAGTTGCTTGGCGGCAAAGCTCGCTTCCAGAGACGAGCGTGTCCATGTGCCGCGCTGCGGCAGGATCCAGGACGCCTGTGACAGCAGGTCCCAGCCTTCGCCGTGTCCGAGATGGCTGTAGGGATGACCGGTCCGTGCGATCAGAGAGATGTGCGACGACGTGACTGCCTGCGCAGTCAGGCCGGCCATGTGCTCGGGTGGACGCAGGCCTCCGAGCATGAAGTCGATCTCAGAGGCTCGCAGCAGCAAGGCCAGGTGTTCGAAACTGCCCTCTATGGTCGACACCGTGATCTTGGGATGGGCTTGAGTGATGTGGATGATGGCCTGAGGCAGGAGCCTGATGCGGCCCAGCGACAGCGTGCCCACGGCCACATGCCCGGTGATGCCCTGTTGCAACGAAACGATCTCTTCCTCGGCCTTCGACATTTCTGCAAGCGCGCGCCTCAGATGGGTTGCCAGCAGGTTGCCGCTGTCGTTGGGCAGAATGCCCGATGGCGTGCGGGCGACCAGGCGAATGCCGATGCTTTGCTCCACCTCGCGCAGCGCCTGGCTGACTGCCGGCTGCGAGATGCCGAAGATGTCCGCGACCGCGCCCATATGGCATTGCTTCATGAGCTCGACGAAAACCAGCAGTCGCTGACGACCGATGCCCAGTGAAAAAATGGGCGCGTTCGTGTTGAGGCGCAAGGGTCCGCAAGTCGTCTCGAGTCCAGCCCGGGCCGTATCCATCTCTGCGAAGATGTTTTCGGCACGCAAGAGCAGGACCTTGCCGGACTCCGTGAGCAGCATGCCGTACGGCCGCCGTTCGAATAGCTGAACGCCGAGTTCCCCTTCGAGCTCCTTGATCGACCGGGTGATGGCCGATTGCACGCGATGGATGGCCGTGGCCGACCGCACGACGCTCCCCGTGCGGGCGACCATGACGAAGGCACGCAGGTTCCTTGGGTTGATCATGCCGGGGAAATATACATCCCCCACAGCAGCGCCTGCCGATCGTGCTGGCACCTGTCAGTCCGCGACGTCGGACAGGTTCACATATTGCTCGGCAATCATGCGCTGCGCCGATTCGGAGCTGGCGATGTGCTCGAGCTCGGCCAGTTGGGTGCCTCGCTCGAAAGGCGTGTGCTCGTTGAAGCGGTGCAGCAGTCCGGTCAGGTGAACGGAAAAACGAATGGTTTTCCAGATACGCTGTTCGCACTCCGCGCTGTAGCGGTCGAGCCCGGCCCGCGAGCCCGTCGAGAAGAACGCCGCCATCGACCGGCACAGAACCCGTACATCAGCCACGGCCATGTTCAGCCCCTTGGCGCCGGCAGGCGGGACGATATGCACCGCGTCGCCCGCCAGGAACAGGTTGCCGTACTGCATGGGCTGGGCAATGTACGAGCGCAGCCGTGCGATGTCGCGCTGAAAAATCTTCCCTTCCTGGATTTCCTGCCCGTTGCCGTCGAACATGCGTGTATGGAGCTCGTCCCAGAATCTGGAATCCGACCAGTCCTCCTGCGTGTCGGAGAGGGGAACCTGCAGATAAAGCCTCGAGATGCTCATGGAGCGGCGGCTGCACAGCGCAAAACCCCGGTCGTGGTTGGTGTAGGTCATATCGGCCATGGGGGCCGCATGAGCCAGGACGCCGAGCCAGGCGAAATCGTATTCGCGCGTGTAGGTCTGGATCAGGCCCTCGGGAACCGCTGCCCTGGCGATGCCGTGGAAACCGTCGCAACCGGCGACGAACAGGCAGTCCAGTGTTTTTTCGATACCTTCATGGCGGTAGTGAATGCGGGGTGCGTCGCTGTCGAGGCCTTCGAGGCGAATGACTTCGGCATCGAAAATCAAAGGGTCGCCGCTTTCCAGGCGTGCTGCGATGAGGTCCTTGACCACTTCCTGCTGTCCGTAGATCTTCACCGAGCGGCCCGTCAGGCCCGGCAGGTCGAGATGGATGGTGCGGCCGCGAAAACGCATGTCCAGACCGTTGTCCACCAATCCTTCGCGGTTCATCCGATCGCCCAGACCCAGGTTGTTGAGAGTGTTGATGGTGCCGGCTTCCAGCACGCCTGCGCGCACCCGGCCTTCGGCGTAGGCGCGGCTGCGTGCCTCCAGGATGACGGACTCGATGCCGTGCTGATTGAGCAGATGCGAGAGGAACAGTCCGGCAGGACCGGCGCCGATGATGCCTACTTGTGTTTTCATGGGGTACTCCTTGTTGACTATGCGTCTTGCACACGTCTTGCAATGACCTGGCAGATGGATTCGGCTTCTCTGAGGATCCAGGCTCGGCCGTGCTCGGCAGTCGCTGCAGCCGGGTCGCCGAAATACCCGAGCGGTGTCACCCGCCGGGCATCGTCGTGGCCTTTGCGCCATTCTTGGAGGTCGGCGATAACGAGGTTGGTTGGCGCCAGGTCATGCAGCGCCTCGTGCCGGACGACCTCGGGGTTGAATGCCAGCATGACCGAGGTTTCCCAGTCACCGGCATGGATGTCCAGAAAGGGCGAGGGCACTGCGTTGCTTGGCACGCTGAAGGCGAGGGCATGGGGGTGGCCGGGCTCCACACCCAGGCGACCGATCATGACGTCTTCTGCGACGAACGCTGCCTGCAGGCTGCTCTCGGCAGAGCCTCGGCAGACCGCCTGAAAGATCGTTTCGTTGTGGGCCCGGTCGTTGTGGCCCGATAGACAAAAGAGATGCCGCAATCCGTCGTCGGCCAAGCTCTTGATCACGTCCGTCATCAGATCGACCATGACCCGGGGTCGGACCTTGATCGTGGCGGGAAAACTCGACGAGACGTGGTTCACGCCCCAATAGAAGGGGGGAATGATCAAGGCCTCGATACCCTGCTGCGCCAGCAGTCGTTTCACCTCGCGCAAGCGAACGCTGGGAATGTAGACATCGGTGGCCGTCGGCAGATGGGGGCCGTGCTGCTCGATGACACCGAGCCCCCACAGGCCGATGGCCCCTCTGGAAATCGCGGCCTCGACTTCGAGATAGGTCATTTCTGCCAGGGTGTCTTTCAGGACGCAGTCACCGGGGCTGGATGCAGTCGCAATGTTCATGATGGAATCGAATGAATGTGATGGGGAACAAGGGGCCGGCAGAAGCTTCGGCCGGCATCGCGGTCAGACGGCTATCCATTTCTTGACCCTGTCGAAATCCTGAAGCAGATGCCCCGCCGGTCCCTGTTCGACGATCCTGCCGCGATCGAGCACCGCGGCCTCGTCGCTCAGGCGCAAGGCATCCTCTGCACGCTGTTCCACGATGATGGTGGCGAAGCCTTCGTGGCGCCGAAGATGGTCTAGGGTGGCCTCGAGCTCTTGCACGATCACCGGCGCCAGTCCTTCGAACGGCTCGTCGAGCAGCAGCAGCCGGGGATTCGTCATCAGGGCTCGGCCGATGGCAAGCATCTGCTGCTCGCCCCCCGAGAGCTTGTCGCCCATGTTGCGCCGCCGCTCCTGGAGGCGCGGGAAGACGCGATACACCTTGTCCAGCCCATAAGGACCCGGTCTAGCCGCGACGCGGAGGTTTTCCTCGACCGTCAGCGATGGAAAGATGTCTCGTTCCTGAGGGACCCACCCGAGCCCCAACTGGGAACGCAGGTAGGCGGGCGTGGCCGAGATATCCTGGCCGTTCCAGAAAATCGCCCCCGCCATGTGCTTCGCGTGGCCCATGATGCTGAGCATCAGCGTGGTCTTGCCCACACCGTTGCGCCCCAGTACTGCCAGCCCCTGGTTCTCGTCCAGGGCGAGCGACAGGTCTTCGATGACCACGGCATCGCCGTAGCCTGTGGTGAGGTTCCTGATTTCAAGCAGCGGCATGGTGCCCCCTGTGTCCCAGATAGACTTCGCGCACCCGTTCGTCGGCGCTGATCTGGGCCGGACTTCCTTGCGTAAGCAAGCGGCCGGCGACCAGGACCGAGATCTGGTCGGCGAAACGGAAGACCAGATTCATGTCGTGTTCGATGAACAGCAGAGTCATGTTCTGCGGCAATGCGTGGATGCGCTCGAAGATCAATTCGCTTTGCGTGCTGGGCACGCCGGCTGCGGGCTCGTCGAGTATCAGCACGCTCGGACGGGTGGCCAGTGCAATGGCGATCTCGACCAGGCGCCGCAGGCCGTACGGCAGAGAAGACACCCGGTCGCGGGCATGCTTGCCGAGCTGCACGAGCGCGAGCAGCTCATGCGCCTCGTCGATTGCCCGGGTCTGGGAAGCGACCGAGCGCCAGAAGACTGCCGATGTACCGTCGCGCTCCTGCAGGGCCATCAGCAGATTCTCAAGAACCGTCAGTCCCGAAAAAAGCTGGTTGATCTGAAAGGTCCGAGCCAATCCATGGCGCACGCGCCGAGCCTGCGAAAGGGGCGTGACGTCCTTGCCGTTGACTGCAACCGAGCCGCTGGTCGCCGCAAGGGTGCCTGTCAGTGCGTGCACGAACGAGGTCTTGCCCGCCCCGTTGGGGCCGATGATCGCGTGCCGCGCCCCGACGGGCAGGGTCAGCGAGACGTTGTCGACCGCCACGAAATTGCCGAATTTCAATGTCAGGCCCGAGGTCTTGATGGCGGGGTTCATGCGCGCCTCCGAAACAGTTTCTTGATCGCGGCGGGAACACCTGCTAGGCCTTGGGGCAGCACGAAGACCGACACCATCAACACCAGCCCTACGCCGAGTTGCCAGTACTTCGGGCTCAGCGACGAGAGTGCATCCTTCATCCACGCAAAGAGCGCGCTGCCGAAGATGACGCCGGGAATGCTGCCGGTTCCGCCGATGGCCGTCATCATCATGACTTCGGCGGAGCGCTCGAAGCCCAGCATGTCGAGCGATGCAAAGTTGTTGGTCTGGGCCAGCATCGCGCCGGACATGCCTGCAATGCCGCCCGACAGCACATAGGCCATGGCCCGATGGCGGGTGACCGCCGCGCCGATCGCATGCATGCGAGAGGTGTTTTCGCGCAGCCCTCGCAGTGCCAGTCCGAAGGGCGAGGTGGTCACCCGCCATACGAACAGATACGCAGCCACCAAGCCTGTCAATGTATAGAAGAATGCCGTGTGCCCCGAGAAATCGAAGGGGAAGACGCCGGCAACGGGGGCGACCTCGAAAGAGGACAGCCCGTCCGCTCCCCCTGTCAGTCCGCGCAATTGGTTGGCGGCCTCGTGGAACAGAAAACCGATGCCCAGCGTCACGAGCAGGCGGGTCAGGTCGTTGCCGATGACGACGATCGGGGCCAGGATGCCGGCGGCCAGGCCACCGACGGCCATTGCCGCCAGCAGCGTGAGCAGCGGTTGCGATACGCCATGGCTGCCCAGAATGGCAACCGTGTAGGCACCCAGTCCAAAAAACACGGCATGGCCCAGCGAGACGATGCCCGCATAGCCTTGCAGCAAATCGTAGGACAGTGCAAAGATCGCAACGATCAGGATCGAACTGAACAAGCCCAGATAGTCGGGAAACAGCAGATAGCAGGCCATGGCCAGCGCGATGATCGCCGGCAACGCGATACGGATATCCACGGTTTGGCTCATGACTTTCTCCCCATAAAGCCTTTCGGCACGAATACCATGGTCAGCACCAGCAGGGCGTAGATGACGAAGCTGCCCGCGACCGGCAGGTAGTACTTGAAGACGGCGTCCACCACACCCAGGAAAAGGGCGGCCAGGAACGACCCCAGGATGGAGCCGGGTCCGCCGATCGCCACGATCATGAGGACGATCACCAAGTACTTCAGCGGGAAGCTCGGATCCAGCCCCAGCAGGCCAACTGCCAGCCCACCGCCGAGTCCGGCACAGGCCGCACCCAGACCGAACGTCAGCGCGAACAGACGACCGACGTTGATGCCGATACCTTCCGCCGTTCTGCGGCGATCCACTGCTGCACGTACCCGTGCACCGAACAGCGAGCGTTGGAACAGTGCCATCAGCAGCGCCAGGGCCGCGGCGCCCGCGGCGAGGATGAACATGCGGTAGCCTGTGGTGGTCGCCCCCAGCAGGACGACCTTGGCCTCGGCCCAGTCCGGCAGGGGGATCGGTTGCTGTTGCGGGCCGAACAGGATGTTGGCGATGGCCCCGGCGGCGAAGGCGAGGCCGATCGAGAACAGCACATGCTGGAGTTCCGATTTGGCGTAGACATGCTGGATGAGCAAGCGTTCAAGCACCGCCCCGAAAACCCCCGTGAGTGCAAAGCACAAGGGCAATGCCAGCAGGAAAGGCATGCCCAGGCTGCCCACCAGCAGCACCACGAGATAGCCGCCCATCATCGCAAAGGCGCCGTGTGCGAGATTGATGAATCGCATCAAGCCAAGCGTGATGGACAAGCCGATCGAAAAGAGAAAAAACAGCATGCCGTAGGTGACGCCATCGATCAGCACGGTCAGCAGACCCGTCCAGTTCATTTCGAAGGATCCTTGACGGCCTGGATGGTCGCAATGCGTTTGTTCATCGCGGCGCCAGCGGCCAGTACACCGCGGCGGATGTAGATGTTCTCGATGATGTCACGGGTCTGCGGATCGATGCTGAAGGTGCCCCGCGGACTGGAGAACTCGCTGCCCTTGACCGCTTCCATGAAGGCGTCCCCGGTTTTCCCCTTCGTCTTCTCCAGAGTGCGGTAGATCATCTCCATGGCGTCGTAGCCCTGGACCACGCGGTAGCTGGGGACAGCCTTTGCGCCGTATTTGGCCTTGAAAGCCTGGATGAAGGCCTGGTTGGCTGCGTTGTCGAGGTCGGCCTGGTAATGCCATGCGGAGATGACGTCCTTGACCGCCGTGCCCATCGCACCGAGCAGGTTGTCGTCGACCACATCTCCCGTAACCATCAGCTTGATGCCCGTGCCGTCGAGACGCACGCCGGCCTGCTTCATGAAGGCAATGGAGACGTCGCCACCTGGGTTGAACGCAAAGACGGCGTCGGGCTTGGCCTCGATCGCGCGCTGCAGGTAGGGGCCGTATTCCATGGCAGTCAGGGGCGTTCGATCCTTGCCCAGGATCTTGCCTCCGCCTGCTTCGAAGCCATTGATGAACCATGTCTCGGCATCGATGCCGGGTGCGTAGTCGGAAACGATCAGGTAGGCCGACTTGATGCCGTTTTCAGTGGCCCACTTGCCCAGCGTGTAGGTGACCATGGGCATGGTGGCCGACACCCGGGTGAAGTAGGGCGATTTTTCGGTGATGACCGAAGTCATCGCATTGATGACGATGCCTGGTGTCTTGGCCTGACTCAGCACGTTGGCCGCGACCATGGCGTTGGGTGTGAAGCTGTAGCCCGCAATGATCTCTGCCTTGTCGCGCGCAATCAGCTCCTGGGTCAGGCGACGTGCCAGGTCGCCGGAGCCGGGGCCCTGGTCGTCGCGCGTGACGATCTGTATGTCGCGACCGGCGACTTGCGAGCCATGAACCTGTTGATAGAGCCGCATGCCGGTTTCATAGTGACTGCCCTGATCCGCGAAAGCGCCTGACAGAGGCAGGATGGTGCCGACGACAAGCTTGTCGGCCGCATGGGCCGGGATGGTGGCGGAAACCCAAGCCGCCAGGGCGATTACCGACGAGGCCAGAAGGGCTCGCCGATGCAGGGCAAGTTTGCCGGTTCGCTGAGTGTTCATGATCTTTCCTCAAGGTCGAAAGTGCGCTGCGGCACAACCGCGAGCAGGGTGAAATGACAAAAGGCAGAAAACGCGAGAAAGAGAAGGCTGAAAAAAAGGGGGACGTGATATCCAGTCTCGAACGTCACGTTGCGTCCGGCACGCGACGTGTGGCCATGAACGTCTCATAGCTCTCGCCGCGCATGCTGGCGTAGACCTCCAGATTGGTTTCCTTGACCAGTCGCGCATACTTCTCGAGTACAAAGAAGTTGGCTCCGGCGCGTACCAGCCCCAGCCAGTCACGCCCGAGGACCAGGGCAGTTTCTTCGGCCGACAGACCTGCCGCCGTGCACGCCGCCTGGCCATCTTCCAGAAAAGCCGTGCGCGCTTCGGCCAGCCGCAATTGCCAGAAGAACCGGTTGAGCCGGGTCTGACGAACGCCCGTGCGCAGATCGAAGGGATAGGTTCCCGGAATTTCCTCCATGCCTTCCGTCTGGGGATTGCCGGCGCGTATCTCGTCGCTCTGCGGGGCATGGACAACGTTCTCCTCCAGCACCAGCGTCGTCATGGCGGTCGTGGTCGCGAGGTAGTAGTTGCGATGGCGCTGCGTGATGTCGTCGCTCAGGGCCCCGCGCATGGCCAGCCACATGATCACTTCCGCACCTTCCGCTCCACCCAGGCGTACATAGTCCACATGCCGCATGCGGGCCAGCTCCAGCGGGTCATGCTGCAGCAGATCCAGGAAACGCATGTCCCACTCGGTGTCGTTGTGGCCGGTGCGTTCGCCGTGGATCTGATGGGACAGTCCACCGGTACCGACGATCGCCACGCTGATGTCTTCGGGATAGGCGTGGATGGCTTGCCGCAGTGCCTGTCCGAGCTTGAAGCAGCGCATGGGCGTCGGCAGGGGGTATTGGACGACATTGACCATGATGGGGACCACCCGGCCCGGCCAGCCCGGCCGATGCGGCCACAGCAACGGCAGGGGGGAGAACACGCCATGGTCGAGCGGACGGTCGTGGAACACGGCCATGTCGAACTCCTGGTCGACCAACTGCTCGGCCAGATGCGATGCGAATGCCGTGTCGCCGGGCAGCATGGGCAGCGGGCGGCGGCCTGCGCCTTCATCGGCGACGTCGTACTCGGGCGCGATACCGATGGAGAACGTCGGATACAGGTCGTAGAAAAACGCGTTGAGATGGTCGTTGTAAAGAACGATCAGGACATCGGGCTTCTTTTCTGCCAGCCAGTCGTAAGCAGGACGTGCGCCCTCGAAAAGCGGTGCCCAGGCGGGCTGGTTCCACTTCTCCCGGTCGTATGCCACCCCGATGGTCGGTACGTGCGACATCCCGATGCCGCCGAGTATCTTGGCCATTTGAACTCCTTGCTCACACTGTTGATGGGTCTCGAGACGCGCCTGGGGATAAGGCCGGGTCGTTGTGCCTCTCGGGACGGCAGAGGGCCGTCGTCACCGTGCCGCGGCGGCAGACCCTGCAGGGCCGGGCGGCGTGTCTGCAGCGGTGTAGGACAGCGGGCCGATGGTCGTGAACCCCCGGCGCGTCGCGAATCGCCATGTCCCATTCACTTGGACGAGAACATCGCTGTAGCCTCCGATCGACACCGATCCGGCGCCATGGGCGTCCATCGTGATCAGGATCGAGGCGCTGGACACACGGGCTACACCGTCGTCGCACGTTTCCACCACCAGATCTGCGACCATGTGGTGCCGGCTGGTGCCAGGTGCCTGCTGGCGGGCCAGCAGGGATTCCAGAATGGCCACTCTTCCGCGCAAGGGGCGGTCGGGATCCGATGGCCTGCAAAACGTCGCCTCGTCGATGAAAAGGCCTGCCAGCTCTTCGTAACGGCCAGCATCGTTCAACGCCGCGAATTCGCGCAGCAGGGATTCGATGCAATGAATCTCGGGATTCATCGCAGTGGGCTTTCTCCGTCGCCGGAAGGGGGTTTCAGTATCTCGTCGAGCATCTCGTCGACCGTCACGACATCACCGAAGCTTTGGAATACCGTGGTAAACCCGATATTGTGGTCTTCGTCGTACCGGGCCGCATTGGCGTCTGAAATCATCGCCACGTGATAATCCAGCATCATGGCATCGCGGGCAGAGGTTTCACAGCAGAAATTCGTCAACATGCCCGTGATGGCGACATTCCGTATTCCCTGGTCCTGGAGTCTTTCGTGTAAATCAGAATGTTGGGGGATAAATGCACTGAAGCGGCGTTTGTCGGCGAATACATCTTCGGGACGGGTTTCCAGCTCGCCATGCACGGCCTGTCCGGGGTGACCCTTGGTCAGGTTGTCGCGGTGGCGTCGGCCGTTCTCGGGCGAAAAGAAGAAGTCGTGATACAGAGGCCACAGGCTGCGGCCACCTTCACCGGCCACCATGTTCACCCAAGCCACCTTGGCGCCCCGACTTCTGAATTCCCGCGCAAGACGATTGATGTTGGGAATAATGGCCAGTGCGTTCGGAACGTCCCGGACATAGAAATCCTGCATGTCCACCACCACCAAGGCGGTTTCTCGCGGATCGAAGTTTTCGAAAACTCGAAGTCGACCCCTTTTCTTCATGACCCGCTCCATCACATACTGCGGCATCTTGAAAGGGGCCGGGTTTTTGACTTCCTGCTGCTGGCCGTCCATTTGGCATCCTCATGCGTTTGACAATTTGATGTCATTCTTGCACCGGACCCCTCATAAGCACAGTTGAAAATTATCAAAAACCGTTCTATAAAACTTATGGGGTTAGTTTTGGGCGCAGCGGGCACCGCCTGTGTGCGGAGCCCAGCCTGTATGTTCTACAACGGTGCATGTAAAGCTCGGTTTACCACCATCGACAATCGCGCAGGCTCGTTTTTTTTCAAGGGGGCGTCGTCGCACAACGACACCGCTTCTTTCGTCGCCGGGCGGCTAGACGAAATTGAAACGCCTGCATGCGAGCATGCCTCGTTGACATTTGTCGACCTTCCTGACTTCCGCCTCCACCCCTTCACGCTCATGGGTTGAGCTAGACTGGTCTCATCTCGAAAGAGGTCGAGGGACAAGCGGCCGGGGAAGCAGACGTGGCCCAAGAGGTCCGAGTTCCAACTGGGCACTTCGGTGCATCGAAGGGGAGGGAGGCGGATCATGCAACGACAACACAGTGTTCAGGCGACTGCGGTCACCAGCCCCATCGTGCTCGATGGCTTTGCCGGTGAACGAGAAAAACAGTTGGATCTTCTGCGCACCACCGTTCTGGCTTTCAGGCGAGCCAGAAATGCCGGTCTGGCACTCGATCCCGGAGCGCTGCTGCAGGTGATGGAAGTCCTGCTCCCCCGGCCCATGGACGTCGGCAACGCCCAGCACGCCTGCTCCGAAACCATCGCCGATCGCCTCCATCAACACGGTTCACCCACGCCCCCTGGCGGGGCGCCCGCCATGATGGGCCTGCCCATGATCATGAGCCTCATGTACGCCATGGGCGGGCCTGCAGGCAAGGATCAGTTGGTGGCGACGCTGAACAAGCTGCACGCCTGTGCGGGCGAGGGGTCTGCGTGCCACCCGGTGCTGGTCGCGTATCTCGAGTTTCTGCGCCTGCAGGGATGGGAGGTGAAGACCCGGAAAACGGCCGGAGGCGATGGGGTTCTCCGTTCCTTGGTTCGCATCCACAGCGCCGATAAAAAGCCGGCCGGGCACCACCGCGTGAGATCGGCCCGGCGCACGCAGCCGATCGCCGCCGTCACGGCCTGAAGCGCATCGCTGCCCGGACTGCCGATCCGGCCCGACTCTAGCGGTGCCCATCGGGGCATTTTTTTGTCTTGCAGTCGTCCGAAAAAAAGAAACCGCCCGGGGTGGGCGGTTTCCTGGCGGCGCCGGATCGTTCGACGGGGGATCAGTTCTGCGTCAGCGGATGCAGGACGGTGCAGAGATAACCGCTGCAGTTTTCAGGGCGCACGAAGATTTCGCCTTGTACCAGGGTGGTCAGGAAACCGAAGCCCGATCCGCCCAGCTCGTTGGCGTGGTTCACGAAGTCGCCCGCGCTGGTCTTCGGGTCTTCGATCTGGTAGGTGAAGGTCGCGTTTTGTGTGGTGTCGCGCACGTAGAGGTTGCCGGCCTGGAAGTCCGGGCCCTTGAACCGGTAGCCCTGGCCGCCTTGTTCGTTGAGTTGCGTGCTCAGGTCATTGCGGCTGCTCACCGCATCGACGGCACGGTATTCGTAACGGGCGTCCGCATGGGTCTTGTCCGTCATGTACAGCTGCTTGATCGATGCGCCGCCACCCAGCGCGACGCCCGAGATGTACCAGTAGCCCTGGCCACCCTGGCCGTTGGCCTGGGCAAGGAAGGAACTGCGATCGTTCGTCGCATCGAGCAGGCGGTATTCGAAGTTGCCGGGGTTGGTCTGGTCGCGAACATACACGGATCGCTGAGCCCCGATCGAGCCGATCGGGCCGATGGCGAGGTCTCCGTAGTACTTGTAGCCTTCGGCGCCTTGGGCATTGAGCTGCGCGAGTGCGTCGGTCTCGCCGGCCTGCACATCCAGCAGGCGGTAGGCATAGGTCGCCGCCACATCCTTGGCGTAGAGGTTGGCGAATTCGAAGCTGGGCACGCTGCCGAACGAGGCCGGGCCGACATACCGGTAGCCTTCGGCGCCTTGGGCTGCCAGGTTGCTGGCCAGGGTGTCGACATCGGTCGCCATGGGCGTGCTTCGGTAGAAGTAGGTGAGCGTGGTCGAACCGGGCGGATTGGTGCCGCCACCGCCGCCATCACCGCCGCCTCCTCCTCCACCATTGCCGCCACCGGCCGAGTCATCGCCTCCGCCACCACCGCCGCCGCCACAGGCGGCCAACAAACTGAGGGTCAAGGCCGCGATCACGGTGGAAGCCCACCTCTTGGTTGAGGACATCTTCACGTCTCCTGCGTTTACAAAAATGAGACGTGGAGTGTTGACTGTGAATTCAAGTATCCGTGTGAGTCAGGGCCAGCAATATGAATAGGCCTTGTCCTACGCCCCTGTGCGCCATCTCGTGATACCCCCTCTCGAGAGGGGGTGTGACGGGGTGGAATCGGACGGAGAGGGTTCAGCCCCGCTCCGCTTGTCTGGCCTACATCTCTTGGCGCAGCGCTCCTATCTCTTCACTGCTTGCGCCCCAGAAGCGATCCGCGTGCTTGACCGACAGGGTCGCTCGAGTGGGGTGCATACAGTTCATGCACAAACCCAAAGATTCCGGCCATTTTCACTCGGCCGTAATGCGGGCCATTCATGGCGCGTCGACGAGCAAACAGGCAGTCCATGGTGTCCGCACTCGCTCTCATCCAGGCGAGTTCAGAGTGTCGTCAACATCCAAGAGGCATTACATGTCTGTAACAAATAGCTATATCACAGAGCAGTCATACCGATTTGCCAAGGTTTCGTGGGGCGCGATTTTTGCCGGTCTGGTGATCGGCTTGATCGTTTATCTGGTGCTGTCCGTTCTGGGGACGGCCATCGGCGCGTCGGCGATCGATCCACTGGCCAGTGGTAACCCTTTCGATGGGTTTGGCGCCGGGGCAAGCATCTGGGCAGGGGTGACGACCTTGATTTCGATTGCTTTGGGCGGCTTTGTCGCGGGCTATCTGGCGCGGCGCTCCGGCGCGCTGCATGGCTTGCTGTCGTGGGCCGTCACAACCTTGTTTGCGGGCTACCTGCTGCTCAGTGCCACGGGTACGGCGCTGAACATGGCCGGCAGTGCCGCCAAGGCCGGGCTGTCGGCGGCGGGCACCGTGGTCACTGCCGGCGCGGCAGCCGCCGGGCCAGCGTTGCAGCAAGGGATCCAGAACGCAGGGGTGTCGTTCGACACACGGGGCCTGCAGGACGAACTGGAAACGCTGCTGCGGCAGACCGGCAAGCCCGAGTTGCAGCCCGAGCAGCTCAAGTCCGAGGCTTCCGGTACAGCCGCCGAAGGCCAGGCGCGCGTCGAGCAGTCGGCCCAGACCCCCCAAGCTGCCGGTGCGGATGGCAAGGCCTGGTTCGAGGGCGTGATGGCCCGTGCCGACCGGGTGCTCAACGCCGCGGACAAGGACGCGCTGATCAACATCATCGTGGCCCGTACAGGCAAGTCACGGGCCGAAGCCCAGCAGATCGCCGACAACTACGAACGCGCCTACAACGAGGCTCGCGCCAAGTTCGAGCAGGCCAAGCAGGACGCCGAGCAAAAGGCGCGTGAAGCCGGTGCCAAGGCCGCTGCCGCGATCGCCAAGGGCTCGTGGGCCACGCTGGCGGTGCTGATCCTCGGTGCGCTGATTTCTGCGGGTGCAGGTGCTGCGGGCTACCGCCGCCAACCGCGTGAAGTTCGCGCCCCTATCGTGACGGAACGCCCCTGAACATCGGGGGTGCTGCCGGGAACAAGGCGCCGGATCGATCGAGTCGGGGTCGAACGGCTGGGGCGGTCACGCCGCCCCCACCCCCACCCCGTGATACCGCCGGTCGGCATAGACCAGCGAGCCGGCCGCCGGCGCACAGGCCTGCGGGGCCACCACGCGGCACAGCAGCACATCGTGGGTCGCCACCGAGACAACCTGCTCGATATGGCAGTCGAATCGGGCCCGCACGCCCGGCAGCAGCGGCGAGCCGCTGGCCCCGGCCTCGCAGGCGAGGCCGGCAAAGCGCTCGGCCATGGGGGTCTTGCCGCCAAACAGGCGCGACAGGTCCTCCTGATCGGCGCTCAACGTGTTGACGCACAGCACGCCATTGCCGCGCACGGCCGCGTAGGCCGACGAGTTCTTCTGCAGGCAGACCAGCAGCATGGGCGGTGCATCGCTCAGGCTGCTGACGGCGGATGCGGTAAAGCCTGCCCGTCCGCACGGGCCGTCGGTGGTCACCACATGCACGGCTGCGGCCACCTGCGCCATCGCCGCCCGAAAGGCCCGCGCGCGCTCGATGGGGTCCTCGGCCTGCCCGGTCGGCAGGGCTGCCGCGGGCACAGGGACGCTGGAGGGGAGGGGGCTGCTGATGAGGCTCATGACAAGACGGGAAGAGGAGGGGATGACCTTTGTTTATGCAGATGCATGCAATATGTATACCTGATCGTTTGCCGAGAACGAATCGATTCGTCGAGGATGCGTATCGGTTGTCGAATGTCCGCTTGTATCAACGGTCCGGCACGCAATTTGCGTCGTCATTCGATGCATACAAAACCAACCATCAGATGTACAAAGGATTGAAATGACGCAACGGCAGATGCATCTCGGACTCTTCCTTCTGGGCACCGGCAGCCACAGCGCAGGCTGGCGCCATCCGGGGGCGGTCGATACGTTCCAGGATTTTTCGGCCATCCAGCGCATCGGCGCCAGTGCCGAGCGCGGGCTGTTCGACCTGATCTTCATGGGCGACAACCTCAATGCCGATCCCCGAGCCCACCCTTCGTACACCCTGAGGCTGGAGCCGCTCACCCTGCTGTCGGCGCTGGCCACGGGCACCCATCGCATCGGCCTGGGGGCCACGGTCTCGACGACCTACAGCGATCCGTTCACGGTGGCGCGGGCCTTTGCATCGCTCGATCACATCAGTGGCGGCCGGGCGGCCTGGAACGCGGTGACCACGTCGAATGCGGCGGTCGGCGCCAACTTCGGCACCGTCCACCCCGATCACGCCCGGCGTTACGAGATGGCCGGCGAATTCGTCGACGTGGTCAAGGGCCTCTGGGACTGCTGGGACGACGATGCGGTGGTGGCGGACAAGGTCGGCGGCCTGTACATCGATCCCTCCAAGGTACACGCCTTGCGCCACGCGGGCGAGTTCTTCAAGGTCGAAGGGCCGCTCAATATCGGCCGCGCACCGCAGGGCAGGCCTGTGGTGCTGCAGGCCGGCGGCTCCAATGCGGGTCTGCAACTGGCAGCCCGCACGGCGGACGTGGTGTTCTCGGTGGTGCAGGACTACGACGAGGCGCGCGCCAGTTATGCCGATCTCAAGAGTCGCCTGCCGCAGTTCGGCCGCAGCGCGCGCGATGTGACGGTGTTGCCGGGGGTCATGCCGGTGGTCGGGCGCACCGATCGGGAAGCCCGCGAAAAGCTCAATCAGTTGCAGGCGTACATCGGCACCGAGACCGCGATGGCGGTGCTGTCCGAACGTTTCGGGCACGATTTCTCGGGCTACGCGCTCGATGCACCGGTGCCCGAGCTGGCCCTGCCCGATACCTACCATGCCTTCACGCGCGTGCTGCTGGCCAAGGCGCGCCGTGAACAGATGACGCTGCGCGATCTCTACAGCCTGACCGCTGCGGCGCGCGGCCATTGGGTGCTCTGCGGCAGTCCCGAAACCATCGCCGACACGCTGCAGACCTGGTTCGAAGGCCATGCCGCCGACGGCTTCAACATCATGCCGCCCTACTTCCACGAAGGCTTCGACGACTTCATCGATGGCGTGGTGCCGATCCTGCAGGAGCGCGGGCTGTTCCGCACACGTTACGAGGGCAGCACGCTGCGCGATCACCTGGGGCTGTCGCGCCCGGCGCCCGTGCGCTGAAAAAGCCTGGCCCGCCGCGCCGACATCCGGCCGTTGCGGGCGGCTCGAGGCACCCTGGGGGCGGGTGCCGGTTCACGGCTTCATTTGGGGAACAGCGCGATGAAGTCGAGCAGCTTTTCTCCCAGCAGGTTGACGTGGGCCTGCATCGCCTTGTCGGCACCTTCCTCGTCGCCCCGGGCGATGCAGCGCAGCACCGCATCGTGCTCGGGAATGGTGTCGATGCGCCGGCTCGCACGCTGCGTCACCATGCGCCGGTAAGAGCCGACGCGGTTGCGCAGTGCCCGTGTCTGCTCGGCCAGGAACTTGTTCTGCGAGGCTTCGTAGATCAGCTCGTGGAAGCGCCGATTGACCTCGTAGAACTCGTCCGCATCGTCGGAGTCGACCAGGGTCACCAGCGTGGCCTGCAGTTCGTTGAGTGCGGCCAGGTGTTCGGTCGAAATGCGCCGGGCAGCGAGCTTGGCGCACAGGCCCTCGAGTTGCGCCATCACCTGGAACATCTCGATCAGCTTATGCGCCGACAGCCGGGCCACCTGTGCGGGCTGGCGATTGCGGATCTCGATCAGCCCGGCTGAGGCCAGATGCCGGAGGGCCTCTCTCACGGGAGTGCGGGAAACGTCGAGGCGCGCGGCCAGCTCCATTTCATCGAGCCGGGCGCCCGGCTGCAGGACGCCCGAAAAGATTTCCTGCTCGAGGATTTGCTGCACGTGTTCGGAGCGCGTAAGCGTTGTTGTCATTGAAATCAGTGTGTGGCGATCAGGAAGATCCTATGCACAAGCATAGCTGGAATCATGCCAGCCACGGCGCTGGAAAACATCGTCGACCGACTTCTTGCATACATTGAATTAATCTGTGTATGCATCAATACGATGCAGGCATGCACCAATGCGTATCCTCGTCTCCGCATATGGTGCATGGAGACGGCTTATCCGACCTTGGACAGGGGCTGAAACAAGGGATTCCATCTGGCACGCCCCTTGCTGAACAGAGCGCATCCGCCTCATGCATGCAAGACGGCAGCACGAGGGCGACATGCACAACACTCTGTATACATAGAAAGGTCATCGCATCATGGATCTCGGTCTGAAAGGCAAAACCGCACTGATCACCGGCGCCTCCAAGGGCATCGGACTGGCTACCGCATTCAGCTTTGCCCAAGAGGGCATCGGCAAGCTCCATCTGGCTGCCCGTTCCGAAGACAAGCTGGCCGAAGCCCGCGATGAGCTCGTCCGCCGGTTCGGCGTGACGGTCGAGATCCACGCCACCGATCTCTCCAAGACCGAGAACGTGATCGCCCTGGCCGCGCGCTGCGCCGATGCAGACATCCTGGTGAACAACGCCGCCGACTCCACCCCCGGCCCGCTCGACAAGCTCAGCGATGCCCAGTGGCGCGAAAGCCTGGACATGAAGATCTTTTCGTACGCCACGCTGACGCGCGAGATCTATGCGCACATGAAGCAGCGCGGCCATGGCGTGATCGTCAACGACATCGGCAACTCGGGCGAGAACTGGGATGCCAACTACATCGTCGGCACCACCGGCAATGCCGCAATGATGGCCTTCACGCGCGGCGTGGGCGGTCGCAGCCTGGACGACGGCATCCGCGTGGTGGGCGTCAATCCCGGACCGGTGGCGACCGACCGCATGGTCAAGCTCATGAAGCGCCGTGCGCTCGACTGGTACGGCGACGAAGGCCGCTGGGAAGAGCTGTTCGACAAGTACCCGGCCAAGCGTCCCGCACAACCCGAGGAAGTGGGCGACCTGATCGTCTGGCTGGCCTCGGACCGCGCGCAGTACATCACCGGCACCATCGTCACCATCGACGGCGGCATCGCGTCGCGCCGCTCCATCATCTGAGCGCAGCAAAGGCAGATCCACCATGCGACTCTTCGAAGCACGCAACGCCTATTTCGATCGGCTGTGCAACACCCCCGGGCTGATGTGGCTCGGCCAGAACACCAACCACTTCGAGCCCCACCCGACGGTGATCCAGGCCGTGATCGACGCGTTGCAGGACGGCAGTTACCACGCCTACGCCCCGCCCGCCGGCTTCGAGGAACTGCGCAGCCTGATCGTCGAGGACTTCGGACTGGCCCATACGGATGCCTGCGCCTTCGTGACCGACGGCGCGGTCGAGGCGCTCTACAACATCTGCCGCCGCATCTGCCAGCCGGGCACCGATTTCGTCACCACCGATCCGAGCTGGGCCTGGCCCATGCAGTTTGCCCGGGAGGCCGGCGCACGGGTCGTCGAACTGCCGATCTACGACGCGGCCCAGAACTACAAGCTGACCCCGGCGCAACTGCAGGCCGCCGTCACGCCGCAGACCCGGGTGATCTACCTGGTCGATCCGAACAACCCGCTGGGCACCTGCCACACCGCCGAAGAGATCGAGGCCTTCGCCGCCATCGCCCGTTCGGTGGGGGCTTATCTGATCCACGACGCCACCTACGCGCAGTTCGCAGACGGCTTCACCCCGGCCTATCCGTTCTACCCGGAAAAGACGCTGGTGACCTACAGCTTTTCCAAGTGGCTGGGCCTGGCGGGCATGCGCCTCGGAGCGGTGATCTCCAATCCGGACATCATCGAGATGGTCGCTGCCGCACCGCCCAACAACCTGGGCAGCAACGTGCTGTCGCAGCGCGCGGCGATTGCCGGACTCAAGACCAAGGCCGAATGGTTTCCGACGGTCAAGGCACGGCTGCGGCGCAACCAGGCGGCTGTGGCCGAGGCCGTGGCCCGCGTGCCCGGCCTGTCGATTCCGGTCTATCCCTCGCAGGCCAATCTGCTGGTCATCGAAACCGTCGCTGCCGGCATCCGTCCGGAAGCGCTGGTTGCCGCCTATCAGGCCGAGGGCATCATGATTCGCCAGGGCACGTACCACACCAAGACGTTCGGCGATCGTTTCGTCAAGGTCAGCCTCACCGTGCCCGAGGCCTGGGCCGATGCATTCTGCGAGAAGCTGCCGGCCATGGTCGAACGCGCCCGCACCATCGAATTGCCCCAAGGGCTGTTTTGAGAACGGGAGCCGCCACCATGCCCCACATCACCGCACGCGACGGAACCCGTCTCTACTACGAGGAAACGGGCAGCGGAACGCCGATCCTGTTCGTCCATGAATTCGGTGGCGACTGGCGCAGCTGGGAGCCCCAGATGCGCTATTTCGCGCGCCGCTACCGCTGCATCACCTTCAGCGCCCGAGGCTATGCGCCGTCGGACATCCCCGAAGATGTCGAGCGTTATTCTCAAGCCATCGCCGTCGACGACATGGCAGACATCCTGCAGTCGCTGGAGATCGAAAAGGCCCACGTGGTGGGCCTGTCGATGGGCGGGTTTGCGACCCTGCATTTCGGCCTGCGTTATCCGCAGATGGCCTTGTCGCTGGTTGTCGCCGGAGCCGGCTACGGTGCCGAAAAGCAGTACGAGGATTACTTCCGCGGCGTGTCGCTCGAGGTGGCCCGGCAGTTCGAGACCCGGGGGGCGCCCGAGTTCTCCAAGACCTATTCCACGGCCGCTTCGCGCATCATCTTTCAGTGCAAGGACCCGCGGGGCTGGCTCGAGTTCGCGACCCAGCTCGGCGAACATTCGTCGCTGGGCTCGGCCCGCACCATGCAGGGCGTTCAGGCACGCCGTCCGTCGATCTACGACCTGGAGCCCGAGCTCAAGGCGATGGCCGTGCCCACGCTGGTCATGGTCGGCGACGAGGACGATCACTGCCTGCAACCCGGCATCTTCCTCAAGCGCGTGATTCCCGCATGCGGACTGGCCGTGCTGCCCAAGGCCGGCCACACGCTCAACATCGAGGAACCGGCCCTGTTCAACCAACTGGTGTCGGATTTCCTGGCCACGGTCGAGCAAGGCCGGTGGCTGGCGCGCGATCCGCGCTCCACGCCTGCCGAAATCATGAAGACGTCCTGAGGACTGCGCCGTGCCCCTGAATGCCCCCGACCAACCCGTCTCCCGTCACGTCAGCCAGCAACGCCTGCAAGCGCGCCTGGATACGCTGGCCCGGTTCGGCGCAACCGCCAAGGGCGGCGTCGACCGGCAGGCCCTGAGCCGCGAAGACGCCTTGGCCCAGGCGCAGATGGTGCGCTGGGGTCATGAGCTGGGCTTGAAGGCGAGCCGAGACCCGGCAGGCAACCTGTTCCTGCGGTTCGAGGGGCTCGACGACGGGCTGCCGCCCGTGCTCAGCGGGTCGCATCTCGACAGCCAGCCGACCGGCGGGCGGTTCGACGGCGTGTTCGGCGTGGTGGCGGCGCTCGAGGCGGTGCAGGCGATGGCCGAAGCCGGCCACAGGCCGGTGCGTGCGATCGAGGTCGTGGCCTGGATGAACGAGGAAGGCTCGCGTTTTGCACCCGGCATGATGGGCTCGGCCGCGTTTTCCGGTGCGCGCGAGCTGGACGAATTCCTGCCCGTGCGGGACGGTGCCGGCATCCGCGTCGACGAGGCCCTCGCCGCCACGCGCAGCGGGCTCGACGAACTGCTGGCCCCCGAGGGGCTGTCGCCGGTCGTCCTGCGGCCTCTGGGCGGCCCTGTGGCCGCCTATGTCGAGGCCCACATCGAACAAGGTCCTGTGCTCGAGCGGGTGGGCCTGTCCGTCGGCATCGTCTCCGGCATCCAGGGCAAGCACACCTGGCGGATCGAGGTGCTGGGCGAGGCCGCTCACGCCGGCACGTCGACGCGCGCCGAACGCAAGGATGCCTTGATGGCTGCGCTCGCCATGGTCCAGGCCATGGCACAGGTTTTCCATGACGAGGACGACGTCACCAAGTTCACCGTCGGGCGCTTCGAGGTCGAACCCAATGCGCCGTCGGTGGTGGCGAGCCGTGCGGTCTTCTCGATCGATCTGCGCCACCCCGACACCGATCGCCTGAACGCCATGAGCCAGCAGGTCCAGCGACTGTGCACCGAGCACCGCGGACCGTGCGAGGTCGTGGTGCAGCGCCTGTCGGCCGCCGATTCCCTGAGTTTTTCCGCCGACATGCGGCAACTGGCACAGGACTGCGCGCAGGCGCAGGACATCGCCACCCTGGAACTGCCCTCTGCCGCAGGGCACGACGCCCGTTATCTCAATCCCTTGGCCCCATCCGCCATGCTGTTCGTGCCCTGCCATCTGGGCATCACGCACAACGAGGCCGAGTACGCATCGCCGCACGACCTCTGGCTCGGCACGCGCGTGCTGGCCGACATGCTGCAGGCCCTGACCACGGCCTCATCGCCAGAAAGCGTCACATGAGCACCACCGTCCACTCCGCCGCCACCTTCTTCCAGAGCAGTGAATCCGAACCGATGAACCCTACCCAGACCGTGCCCGCCGCTGCCCGAGCCGGCGCCAAGCCCTTGCTGTCGCTCACCGGCGTGAGCAAGACCTTCGGCTCCGTCCAGGCCCTGCGCGACCTCGATGTCGCCATCGCACCCGGCGAATTCGTGACGATCGTCGGCCCCAGCGGCTGCGGCAAGAGCACGCTGTTCAACATCGTCGCAGGATTGGAGGAGCCGGATGCCGGCGGCCGGCTCGACTTCCTGGGCCGCGAGTGCAAGGCCCGCGATCTGCTGGGGCAGGTGTCCTTCATGCCGCAGCGCGACCTGCTGCTGCCCTGGCGCACCGTGATCGACAACGCCATCCTGGCGGTCGAGATGGAAGGCATGCGCCGCGCCGATGCCCGCCGTATGGCGCTCGACATGCTGCCCGAGTTCGGCCTGGCGGGCTTCGAGAACCAGTATCCGCACCAGCTCTCGGGCGGCATGCGCCAGCGTGTCGCGCTGATGCGCACCTTCATGTTCAAGCGGGATCTGCTGCTGCTCGACGAACCCTTCGGTGCCCTCGATGCACTGACCCGGACGATGATGCAGCGCTGGCTGCTCGATGTCTGGCAGAAGCACCGCCGCACGATTCTGTTCATCACCCACGATGTCGACGAGGCCTTGTTCCTGGGCGACCGGGTGCTGGCCATGAGTGCCCGCCCCGGGCGCGTCAAGCTCGAACTGACCGTCGATCTGCCGCGCCCGCGCCGCCCCGACATCGTCACCTCGCCGGACTTCATCGAACGCAAGCGCATCCTGCTCGATGCTATCGAGGAGGAGAGCATGAAGTCCTTCATGTCGACACAAGGGCGGCCGGCATGAAACCCGTATCCGTGATGGCGCATCGTCCCGCTCACATCGATGCCTCGGAGTGGCAGGCCCGCGTGTCCCTGGCGGCCTGCTACCGGCTGGTGGCGAGCCTCGGGCTGGACGACATGATCTACAACCACATCTCGATGCGGGTGCCCGGCACCAGCGACCAGTTCCTGCTCAACCCCTATGGCCTGCTGTTCGACGAGATCACGGCCTCCAGCCTGGTGCGCATCGACATCCACGGCAACAAGCTCGACGACTCGCCTCACGAGGTCAACGTGGCCGGCTTCGTGATTCACGGCGCCATCCATCAGGGCCGGCATGACGCGGTCTGCGTGCTGCACACCCACTCCGATGCCAGCCTCGCGGTGTCGGCCCAGACCGAAGGCCTGCTGCCGCTGTCGCAGTTCGCGATGCGTTTCTATCAACGCCAGGGCTTCCACGACTACGAAGGCGTGGCGCTCGATCTCGACGAACAGCAACGGCTGGTGCAAGACATCGCCGATCACCCGGTGCTGCTGCTGCGCCATCACGGCATCCTCACCGTGGGCCGCACGGCGGCCGAAGCTTTCATGCTGCTGTACTACTTCGAGCGGGCGGCGCGCATCCAGCTCGACATGCAGGCCGCCGCAGCCGGGGGTGCCGGCCCGCTGCTGATCCCGCCGCACGAAGTCAATGAAAAAGCCGCCCGGCAGTTCTGGGAGCAGAAGGGCGACATCCTCGTCGCAGGCGAACGCGAATGGCCTGGCCTGCTCCGTCGCCTCGACCGGCTGGACCCGAGCTATCGCACCTGACCCGCGTACGCGCCTGCCCCCTGTCTTTTCCCTTCCTCTCGCCTGTTCGTTCACTTTTTTCAAATTGGAGCCGATGATGATGAAACGCCGTTTGCTGACCCAACTGGTCATCGCCGCGACCCTGGGACTGACCAGCCTGTCGGTGCTGGCCCAGGCCAGCGCCGCCCCCGTGAAGGCCTCGCTTCGCCTGAAGTGGCTGCCCCAAGCCCAGTTCGCCGGCTTCTATTACGCCCAGGCCAAGGGCTACTACAAGGATGCAGGCATCGACCTCACCATCAATCCCGGCGGCCCCAATCTGCTGACCGAGAACCTGGTCGCCACCGGTGCCGATACCTTCGGCCTGTCGGGCGGCACGGACAGCGTGATGGGGGCCATCGACAAGGGCCTGCCCATCGTGGCGGTCGGCGTGGCGCATCAGATCACGCCCTTCGTGTTCGTCACGCGGGCCGACGGCCCGGTCAAGAGCCTCAAGGACTTCGAAGGCAAGAAGGTCACCACCTGGTTCACCGGCGCCAACTACGTGCTGTTCGGCATGCTGGCGAATGCCGGCGTCGACCGTGCCAAGGTCGACGTCCAGCCTCAGCAGGTCAGCGTCACGCCCTTCGTGAACGGTGAGATCGACGTCGCCACGGCCACCTGGTACAACGAGCTCTACACCATCCGCGACCGCATGGGTGCCGAGAAACTCAAGACCTTCGTCGCCGAGGACTTCGGCATGACCTTCCCGCGCGATACCCTCATCGTGTCGAAGGAAACCGCGCAGCAGAAGCCCGAGCTGGTCAAGGCTTTCCTGGCCGCCTCCATCCGCGGCTGGCGCGACGCCATGGCCAATCCCAAGGAAGCCGTCGACATCGTCATGAAGGTCGCGCCCACGCTCAACCGTGCGCATCAGGAGTACATGCTGACCGAGGCCTACCGGCTGATGACGGCAGGCAAGGCCAAGACCGAAGGCCTGTTCTATGTGGATGACGCGGCGATCAAGACGGCCCACGACTTCCTGCTCGAGAACAAGGCCCTGCCCAAGGCCGTGGATCTCAAGTCCGCCTTCGACGGCAGCATCCTCAACAGCATTCCCAAGCAGGACCGCCTGCCATGAGTGCCGCCGCGCAACGGGCCGGATCGGTCCGCCAACTCGCAGTGCTGGCCGGCCAGGCCCTCGCCATGATCCTGGCGCTGGCGGCGCTGTGGGAAGGCGCGGTCATCCTGCTGGACATCTCGCCCTATTACCTGCCGCGGCTGAGCGTGGTGCTGCAGGCCATGGCGGCCTCGCCGCAGGCCTATGTCGACGGGTTCCTGCGCACCCTCAGCGAAACCGTCCTGGGCTTTGCCGGCGGTGCCGTGGTGGGCGTGCTCTTCGGCGTGATCTTCCGGCAGTCCAGGCTGTTGCGCGAGACGGTGTTTCCGATCTTCGTGATCTCGCAGACGATCCCGGTCATCGCCTTCGGTGCGGTGGTGGTGCTGTGGTTCGGCAACACCATACTCGCCAAGGCCATGATCGCGTTCTATCTGACCTTTTTCCCGGTGACGGTCAACACGCTGCAGGGACTGGAGTCGGTCGACCGGCGTCAGGAAGACCTGCTGCGCAGCTTCGGCGCCAGCCGCTGGCAGTTGCTGATCCGCCTGCAGTTGCCGACCGCGCTGCCCAAGATCTTCGTGGCTCTGCGGCTGGCTTGCACCCTGAGCCTGCTGGGCGCCATTGCGGGCGAGTGGTTCGGCGACACCGTCGGTCTCGGCGTGCTGCTGCTGCAGGCCATGTACAACGAACAGATCGTGGCCCTGTGGGGGGCGATCCTGGCCTCGGGCCTGCTGGGAACCGGCTTCTTTGCCGTGGTGGCGCTGGCCGAGCAGCGCATCGTTTTCTGGAAAAGCGAACTATGAGTACAAGCCTCCCGTCCTCTTCCCCGAAGACCGCGCAGCCGCCGGTGCCTGCTGCAGGCCAGGCCGCGGGCGGCCGGGTGTTTCCGCGCGTGTCTTCCGCCACCTGGCGGGGTGCCTCGGGCATCGTCGGCGTCTTTGTCCTCTGGGAGCTGCTGACCCGTCTGCTGGACGTGCCGGCCTATGTGCTGCCCACGGTCAGCAGCATCCTGCTGGCCACCGTGCAGCAGTACCAGACCCTGGCCCTGGCTGCCGGCACCACGTTCATGGAAGCCGTCGTGGGTTTCTGCCTCGGCACCCTGGCCGGCCTGCTGCTGGCCATCGTGCTCACCATGCTGCCGCGTGCCCGCAAGCCCGTGCTGCCGCTGGTGACCGCGCTGAACTCCGTGCCCGTGGTCGCCTACGCGCCGCTGATCCTGCTGTGGTTCGGCATCGGCCCGCAGTCCAAGATCATCATGGTCTCGCTGTCCGTGGGCTTCACGGTCTTTCTGCACGCTCTGGCAGGCCTGGGCAACATCGACCAGCGTATCGTCGATCTCATGCGCAGCTTCGGCTCCAGCAGTGCCGCGATCCTCTGGCGCATCCGGCTGCCGGCCGCCATGCCCCTGACGGCCGCGGGCATGCGGGTCTCGACCGTGCGTGCCATGATCGTCGCCATCGTCACCGAAATGCTGGGCGCCTATCACGGACTGGGCTGGACCATCTACCAGGCCGTTCTGCAGGTCGACTTCGTGCAAGTCTGGTCGGCCATCTTCGTCGCATCGGCCGGCAGCCTGCTGTTTTTCGGCGCCGTCAGCTTTGTGGAGAGACGTTATGTGTTCTGGAAATGAGGCCGGCGCGATCGACGCGCGGCCGCTCATGTCGTCACTGGGCGCGCAGCGCGCGATTGCACCGGCCAATGCGGCGCAGGCCCAGGCCCGCTATTTCAATTCGGCCAACGCCTTCAACGTCAAGCTGCCGGTGGTTCCGGCCCACGCGTTCGACGACGTGGCGGCGGCCGCGCTCGGCTCCGGCCAGACGACCGGCTGGCATGTGTGCGACCAGTCCGCAGCGCTGGGCAGCCCGTCGGCGGCGACCACGCCCTTCATGCTCGCGCGCTACGCGCACATCCGGCAAGGACAGACACTGGATGCGCAGTTCCTGGCCAGCGGGGTGCTGTGTTTCGTGATCGCCGGCGAAGGCTGGAGCCGAACCCCGCGCGAGACCTTGAACTGGCAGGCCGGCGATCTCATGTTCTTCGCCGGCGGCCAGCCGCTGGTGCTCGGCGCGCTGTCTTCGCAGGCCGTGCTGTGGGTGGTCACGGACGAGCCGCTGTATGCCTTCACCAAGGCACGCCCATCGACCCAGCCCGAAGAGATGCTGCCCACCGTGCAGTTCAAGGCCGGCGATATCCGGCATCAGCTCGATCTCATCCATGCGAGCCGGCCCGACGAAGGCACCTCCGGGCTGGCCGTGGTCTTCTCCAGCGAAGCGTTGCAGGACGGCAGGAACATCCTGCCCACCCTCACGCTGTCCCTCAACAGCCTGCCGCCCCGGACGGATCAGTCCGCTCATCGCCACAACTCGGCGGCCCTGACGCTGGTCGTCGAGGGCGAGAACTGCCATACCCGGATCGATGGCCAGGCGGTCGGCTGGCAGCCCTGGTCGACACTGGTCACTCCGGCCGCTGCCGCCCACTCGCATCACAATGCCGGCAACACCCGTGCCCTGTTTCTGATCGTCCAGGACGGGGGGCTTTATTACCAGGGCCGCACCATGGGATTCGAGTTTCTGGGCTGATGCAGGTTCGCGCCGGTCTTAGCTTATGCGGAAAACAAGCATGGCCGCGCCGGTTTTTGTCTTGAAATCAAGGCTTTGGTCGCCCCTCGGGCGCTGGAGTTTTGACGCATGCAAGTTTTCTGGTTTCTGCCGACACATGGGGACAGCCGTTACCTGGGGACGACCCAGGGTGCACGCACGGTGGATCACCGTTATCTGGCGCAGATCGCGCAAGCGGCCGATGCCCTGGGCTACGAAGGCGTGCTGATCCCCACGGGCCGCTCGTGCGAGGATTCCTGGGTGGTCGCGTCTTCCCTGGTTCCGCTGACCGAGCGCCTGAAGTTCTTGGTGGCGATCCGCCCGGGCATTCAATCGCCCACGGTTTCGGCCCGGCAGGCTGCGACGCTCGACCGCTTTTCCAACGGCCGCCTGCTGATCAATGTGGTCACCGGGGGCGACCCTGTCGAGCAGCAGGGCGACGGCGTCTACCTCGACCACCGCGAGCGCTACGAACTGACGGACGAGTTCCTGCGCATCTGGCGCGGCGTCTCGTCGGGCGAGACCGTCACCTTCCATGGCAAGCATCTCAAGGTCGATGGGGCCAGTCGCCTGTATCCCTCGGTGCAGACACCGCATCCGCCCCTGTGGTTCGGCGGCTCTTCGGACGAAGCCATCGCGCTTGCGGGCGAACAGCTCGATGTCTACCTCACCTGGGGCGAGCCGCCGGCCGCCGTGGCCGAGAAAATAGACAAGGTGCGCAAGGCCGCCGCCCTGCATGGCCGCAAAGTCCGATTCGGCATCCGGTTGCATGTCATCGTGCGCGAAACCAGCGAGGCCGCGTGGCGGGCTGCCGACGAGCTCATCGAACACGTCACGGACGACACCATCGCGATCGCGCAGCAGACCTTTGCACGCTACGACTCGGTGGGGCAGCGCCGCATGGCCGAACTGCATGGCGGCAGCCGTGAACGCCTGCTGGTCGGTCCCAACCTGTGGGCCGGCGTCGGGCTGGTCCGCGGCGGAGCAGGAACGGCGCTGGTGGGCAATCCGCAAGAGGTCGCTGCGCGCATGCTCGAGTACCGCGAGCTGGGCGTCGAGACCTTCATCTTCTCGGGCTACCCTCACCTCGAGGAAGCCTATCGGGTGGCCGAACTGCTGTTCCCCTTGCTGCCGCTGGCCGTACGCGATGCGCAGCAGGTGGCTGCGCTGTCCGGCCCGACAGGCGAGGTCATCGCGAACGCTTATGTTCCCGAGGGCAAGACCGAGGGATCCCGTTGATCCACGCAAGGCCGTTGCGCACGAGGATGTCGTCGGCGGTGACGTGTGCAACGAAGAGTCGCCGAACACCAGAAGCCCATGAAAAAAGCCCACGGTGCGAGATCGCATGTGGGCTTTCTGGGTATCGGGGCTTCACGATCACCCGGACAGATCGGCATCGGCGTTCGCTGCCGACGATTCGGAAGGAGGACCGCCGGCTCGGGCCGCGCCCTTCCTCTCGGAGCTTTGCTTACGGCGAGAACCAGCTGGCCGGCACCGTGATGAGCTGCGGGAACAGCACGAACATGAACATCGCGAAGAACTGAGCGGCCATGAAGGGCAGCACACCACGCGTGACTTCGTCCATGCGCATGCGGCCCACGCCGGCCACCGTGCTCAGCACCACGCCCACCGGCGGGGTGATCAGGCCGATGGCGGTGTTGATGATGAACATCACGCCGAAGTAGACAGGGTCCACACCGGCTGCAATGACTGCGGGCATCAGCACGGGCGTCAGGATCAGGATGGTGGGCGTCATGTCCAGGGCCGTGCCGACGATGATCACCAGCACCATGATCACGAAGACCAGCATCTTGGGGCTGTCGAGGAAGGGCTCCAGCAGGTCGATGACCGCCGCGGGCAGATTGGCCACGGTGATGAGCCACGCCGCGACCATCGCGGCCGCGACCAGCAGCATCACCACGGCCGTTGTGCGGGCTGCGCTCACGAACAGGCCGTAGAGTTGGCCGAGCTTGAGTTCGCGGTAGATCACCGTCGAGACGAACAGCGCATAGACCGCAGCCACCACGGCCGCCTCGGTCGGTGTGAACACGCCCATGCGCAGGCCCACCAGGATGATCACGGGCAGCATCAGCGCCCAGGCTGCATCTCTCAGCGCCTGGACCACCACGGCGCGGGGTTGCCGGGGCGGTGCCACGAACTTGTCCTTGCGGACCAGCCACCACCACGTGAACCACAGTGCCATGCCGATCATCAGGCCGGGCGCGATACCCGCCATGAACAGCTTGGAGATCGACACGTTGGCGGCCACGCCGAAGATGATCAGGCCGATGGAAGGCGGCAGCACCGGCGCGATGATGCCGGTGGCGGCGATCAGGCCGCCGGCCCGGGCCTTGTCGTGACCTGCCCGGACCATCATGGGCAGCAGCAGGGCGGTGAGTGCCGCGGCGTCGGCCACGGCCGAGCCCGACAGCGCGGCCAGCAGGCAACCCGCCATGATGGTCACATAACCCAGGCCGCCACGCACATGGCCCACGATCGCCAGCGCCAGCGTGACGATGCGTCGCGACAGGCCGCCGACGTTCATGATCTCGCCGGCCAGCATGAAGAAGGGCACGGCCAGCAGCGGGAAGCTGTCGGCTCCGTTGATCACGTTCTGGGCCAGGATCTGGGCGTCGAACAGATCCAGATGGATCATCAGCGCCACGCCCGTCAGCAGCAGCGAGAAAGCGATGGGCACGCCCAGGGCCATCGAGCCCAGCAAGGCCCCTACAAAAATGAGTATGGTCATGGCAAAGCGGTCTTGTCTCAGTGTTTTAAGGTGTTCTGGCGGTCAGGGCGTCTTGTCGGCCGTCGGCGCATGCGCAGAGGAAACGAGCATCGTCTCTTCCGATTCCTGGATGCCGGTCAGTTGCCGTTGCGAGATCTTTCCGGTCAACAGGCGCAACAGGTTGAGCGCCAGGATCACGAGCGTGGACGCGGCAAAGACCACGCCGGACATGTACACGATGGCCATCGACCAGCCGGTCGAAGGCGCGGTGACGTCCCAGTTGATCATCGCCTGCTGCCAACTGCCCGTCATGACCAGCCAGCAGGCCACGATCATCAATGCCTGTGTGAGGCCGTAGCAGACCTTCTGGCCCAGCCGGGGAAGCCTGCTGATGAGCATGTCGCTGCCCAGGTGGCCCCTGTGGTGCATGGCGGCGATGGAGCCCAGGAACACCACCCAGATGAAGGCCCAGCGCGACAGCTCTTCGGAGATGGACCATCCCGAGTTGAAGCCGTAGCGCAGCACCACGTTGCCGAACACCAGCACGACCATCACAAACAACAAAGCGGCCGTGACCGCATCCAGAAGCTTGCAGTAGATATCAAGCAATCGATTCAAGGTAAGAGCTCCTCTTGTGCGGGATCTGCCGGAGATGCCGCTCTGTATGTGCGAACCGGGTCCGTTCCTCGACGGAAGCAGGACCCGGCATGCGCGGCGTGTGTGGACGAGGGCAGGGCTGGACCCGGCCACTCGCCCGGCACTGCCGGAATCAGGCCTTGGCCTGTCTCGCGATCTCGACCACGGCACGCAGCGCGGCCAGGTAGGACTGCGGACCCAGTCCCTGGATAGTGCCCTTGACGGCCGGCGAGATGATGGAATGGGCACGCCAGGGTTCGCGCGCGGCGATGTTGGACATGTGCACTTCGATCACCGGGAAGGGCATGGCCTTGATGGCGTCGTGCAGAGGCACGCCATGCTGGGTCAGTCCTGCGGGGTTCACCAGCGCGCCTTGCGCATCGTCGATGTAGCGGTGCAGAAAATCGACCAGTTCTCCCTCGTGGTTCGACTGAATGGTTTCCACGGTCACATCCAGCTCCCGGGCCAGCACGGCAATGGACTCGTTGATCTGAGCCAGTGTCGTGGTGCCGTAGATGTGAGGTTCGCGGCGGCCAAACAGGTTGAGGTTTGGTCCATTCAAAACGAGAATTTTCATAATGCTGTCGATCCCTAGGGGTGGTTATTGCTGGCGGACGCGTGCAAGCTCGTCGTTGTAGAGCTTCACGATCGCCGGGTCGTAGTTGGCGGAGAACTTGTCGGTCACCGGCTTGGCGATGTCGCGCATGCGGGCCTGTTGCTCGGGGCTGACCAGATTGAAGGTCGCGCCCTTGGCCTGCAGTTCGCCGACGGCCTTGGCTGCCGCTTCACGGCTGAGCTTGCGCTGGTAGATGCGCGATTCGTCTGCGGCCTCGTTCATCCACTTCTGTTCTTCCGGGGTCAGTTGGTCCCAGAACTTCTTGCTCACCAGCACGATGTTGGCGGCATACACATGGTTGGTGGCGCTGACGTACTTCTGCACCTCGTAGAACTTGTTCGACAGGATCACGGCGAACGGGTTTTCCTGGCCGTCGACGGCCTTGGTCTCGAGCGCGCTGTACAGCTCCGAGAACGACAGCGGCACGGGGTTCGCGTTGAAGGCCTTGAAGGTCTCCAGGAACACCGGATTCGGAATCACGCGGATCTTCAGGCCCTGCAGGTCTTCGGGCTTGTTGACGGGGTGCTTGCTGTTGGTGACGTTGCGGAAACCGAGGTCCCAGTAGCCCAGTGCGACCAGGCCCTTCTCAGGCAGCTTATCCAGCAGGGCCTTGCCGAACGGACCGTCGAGCAACGCATCGGCCTGCTCGAAGTTGCTCACGGCGAAGGGGAAGTCGATCAGGCCGAATTCCTTGACGATGCCTGCCAGCGACGTGGTGGCCGGCAACGACATCTGCTGCACGCCGCCTTGCAGGGCCGACTGCTGCTGCAGTTCGCTGCCCAGCTGGTTGGCGGGGTATTCCTGCACCTTGATCTTGCCGCCGCTCTTGGCCGAGATGATCTCGGCGAACTTCTTGACGCCGAAGCTGATGGGATGGTCGGTGTTGTTGAGGTGACCGAAGCGGATGGTGCGTTCCTGCTGGGCCAGCGCGGGAGCTGCGAAGGCCAGGCACAGGCCGGTAGCGATGAGCGTGCGAAGAAGTTTCATGTCGTCTGCCTCCAGAAAATTGTTTGAGCAGTCAGGATAACGTATTCGGAAAAAGTTTCCACATCGGAAACTGCTTTAGTAGTGAAGACCCCTAGAGCGCTGTTGCATCGCCGGGTCATCAAAAAAAGCGGCCTTCGTCAGAAGGCCGCTCAAAGCCGCCCGCGTCGGGGAGCAATCCATATCAACGCGGGGGGTTACGAGACACCGTTCAATACACCACGATCTTGCCGGTGGGCCTTGGGCTGTGGCAGTCGTTGTAGAAGTACTCGCCCGGTTGGGTGAACGTGTACTTGGCCGATTCGCCCGGGGCCAGCTTGAAGTTGAACTTGCCTTCGAAGAACTGCGTCGCGCAATGCGTGTTCTCGTTGCTGGCCTGGTTCGTGAAGGTGACTTCGGTGTTGGCCGGCACACGCATCCAGGTCGGCGTCATCGCATTGACGGCTGTCGACTCGGCAGCGCCGGGCGCGTTGGTCGCGGTCTGCACGCGTGCCAGGAACACAGTGTTCGGTGTCGGCAGCGCCGCACCTTCGACCGGGTTGCCCGAGACGGGGCGGCGCACGATCGGCGGCTCGGGCGTGGCTGCAGGGGGAACCTTGCCGCCCACCTTGAATGCCCACAGGTAATCGCCGCGCGGTGCGGAGTTGCCGTAGGGAATCGAGGTGCCGCCGGCGTAGACGGCGATGTACTGCTCACCGTCGATCTCGTAAGAAACCGGACTGGCGCTGATGGCCGCACCCGTCTGGAAGCGCCACACTTCTTCGCCCGTGTAGCCGTCCATGGCCAGCAGATTGCCATCGGGCTGGCCGATGTACAGCAGCCCGCTGCCGGTGGTCAGCACGCCGTTGCCATGCACCACCGAGTAGGGCAGGGACTTCTTCCAGCGGACGATGTTGGTGCTGGGGTCGACGGCGACGATGCCGCCCGTCATGTAAGACCCCGGCGGGCGCAGGCCGTTGCTGGATTCGGTCAGCGAGTGCGCTGCGCCGACGTAGCCGAGTCCCGTGTAGACCAGTCCGGTGGTCGGGCTGAACGACTGATGGTTCCAGTTCGCGCCGCCGCCGTGGCCCGGTGTCGACAGGATGGGGATGTCCCAGTGCGGATCGAACAGGCAGCCCGTCTTGTAGTTGGGCACGGCACGGTTCGGATCGCCGGGCAGGGCAGTGCCCAGCGGCTGGTTGACGATGCAGGTCTCGACGAAAGCGCCTTGCCGCGGGATCGGCTGCGTGGGCCAGGTGGCCTGGCGTGCGTCCTGCTTGACAGGCACTTCGTCGATGCCGAGCGGTGCCGAGCCGTCCTTGCGGTCCAGGATGAAGTACATGCCGGTCTTGCTGCCGTAGATCACGACCTTGCGGTCCTGTCCGTTGATCTTGACGTCGGCCAGCACGGGCGACATCACATTGTCCATGTCCCAGATGTCGTGGTGCACCGACTGGAAGTGCCACTTGTACTCGCCGGTCTTCAGGTCGAGCGCCACGATGGAATTGGCGAACAGGTTCATGCCGGGGCGCGAAGAGCCGTCCTGCGAAGAGCCGCCGCGCGAGTTGCCGAAGGTCCAGTAGACCATGTTCAGCTCGGGGTCGACCGCCGGATGCACCCAGGGCGTGGCGCCTGTGCGGTTGGCTTCCGAGGCGCTGCCCCACGAGTCGTAGCCCATTTCGCCGGGACGGGGAACGCCCCAGAAGCTCGTGAGCACGTCGCCGTTGGTCGCATCGGCCGAGAATGCCGCGCCGCGCGAACCGTCGTTGGTGCCGATGTAGAGCCGCTTGTCGTGATAGACCAGCGCCACTTTCTGCACCCCGCCCAGGTAGCCGGGATCCGTGTTTGCCGTCGGGTACTGCTTGATCCAGGCCACTTCGCCGCTGTCGATCTTCAGGGCGACCAGGCGGTTGCCCGAGGCGATGGTGTAGACCAGGCCCAGGTCCTTCGCCACGGCCACGCCGCGACGTGTGAGCGCGTCGTAGGGCGTGGTCCACTTCCACTTGGTCACGCCGGTCTTGCCGTCGACCGCCAGCACATTGCCCAGCGCCGATTCGATGTAGATCACACCGTCGACGACCACCGTGGTGCTCTGGTTGGTGCCGGTGTTCAGGCCGCCTTCGATGCGGTTGAGCCAGGCGCCGCCGAGCTGCGAGACTTTTTCCTTGGTGATCTGATCGAGCTTGGAGTAGTTCTGATTGCCCAGATTGCCGCCGACCTTCGGGAAGTCCTTGTCGCCGGGGGTGCAGCAGTCCTTGAGGTCGACCGCGCCGACGGGATCCGGTGTGGGCGTGGGCGGAGGGTTAGGCGTCGTCGTGGGCGGCGTTTCGTTGGAGGAGTCGTTTCCCCCGCAGGCGACCAGGAGGATGGGCGTGGTCAACACACCGCAGAGGAGCAGCGAGGACGTTAGATATCTGAGCTTCATGGAAGATTGACTCCAGTCTGGCTGAAAGAAAAGGCAGGAAGACGGTCGCGCGCGTCATGCGTCGGCGATGCGCGCGCGATGGATGGGCCCGGGCGGGGCAGCGCGTGCACGCCGCCCGGGCCGTCGCGATCACTCGGTGCAGAACTCGGTCAGGCCCATGGCGGACTTGATGCCCTGCACGATGAACTTCTGGAAGGGTTCGGCACCGGCGCCGCTCAGGTCGGCCGTGAACGAGTTGGCGTTGTGGCCCAGCGTGGTCAGCCAGGCGCGGCCACCGTCGTAGTACTGGCACCAGGCCACCGGGTGGAAGTCCTTGTGGCCCGGGTGGGGAGCGGACGTCAGGGGATTGAGCGTCGACGTGTCCACCTTCGCCAGGAACTTCACGTTGGTGGGGAAGGGCTCGAGGTTGTACCACTCGTCCTGGAAGCCGAACTTGAGCGGGATGCCTTGCGTGGAGGGATCCGTGGCGAGGATCTCGACATCGCCCGCACGGTTGGGGCCGTGGTTGTAGAAGTTCGCGTTGCCCAGCAGGCCTTCGTAGTAGGGCCAGTTGTATTCGGCGCCGAAGGCGTTGTGCAGTGCCACGAAACCGCCGCCGCGCCGCATGTAGTTGCGCAGGGCCGTGCGCGCCGCATCGTTGCTGTTCGGCGCAGCTGCATTCCACAGGGTGTCGCGGTTGCTGGACGCAAAGATGACCGCCTTGTACTGGTTGATGCGGCCGGCAAGAATCGTCACGTCTTCCGTCCAGTCCGCCTGGATGCCGTTTTCCGTCATCAACCGCACCAGGCCGGCCTGCATGACGTTGTTGTCGGCCATCGGGGGGTTGAGGCCCGCTGCCATCACGGTGCCCAGGTTGGCGTGGCGCGGCCCAGCCGTGCGCGAATAGATCAGCACGCGATCGGGTGTGGTCGCAAAGGCGCCCCAGTCGTTGTAGCACTTCGGGCTGGTGCCGCGGCACACGTTGTAGTAGGTGTCCAGCAACTCGTCCGGCACGTCGATCGGCGGAACCTCGGGCACCTCCGGAACATCGGGGCCTCCTGCAACAGGGTCTTCCACGACGGGGGTTTCGGCGACCGGATCGTTGTTGTCGCTGCCACCGCCGCAGGCGGCCAGGGTGAGAGCGAGCGCGGAGGCCATTGCAAGGGCCAGTGTTTTCTTCGATTTCAAAGATGTCTCCTCAAGATTACGGGTTGCTGAACTCAGGAAAAAAGCCGATTCAAGCCACCGGTCCGTCGTGGCGTTCCGCTGATGGGGCTGGCCACGAAGACGATGTGCAACTGCGCAAAGAGCCCTGACGGGCCTGTCGATACCGAGCCAATTTCTCGGCAGCAGTGGTGCAGGCGGAATACTAAGTTGAAATGGAAAACATTTCCTAATGGAAATCCCTTCCTAGTATTTGAACGATGTTTGTCGCTACACTCGCGCAACAGAGAAAAAGAGACAGAGAGATACAGATGAGCAGTGCGCTTGAAAGGGCCTTCCAGGCTTTGGAGCTGTTGTCGACCCGCCCTTCGGGGTGTCCGTTGTCGACGTTGGCGAGTGAGTTGGACATCCCGCTCAGCGCCTCCCATCGTTTGCTCGCGGAGCTGATCAAGTGCGGTTACGTCCGGCAGAACCCGCAGGACGGCCAATACGTGCTCACCATCAAGCTGGTCTCCGTCGGGCTGTCGTTTCTGAGTGCCTCCGGTATCGTCGATGTCGCACAGCCTCTGCTCGACAACCTGGCGTCGGTCTCGGGTGATCTGGTTCGCCTGGCCGTGGTCGACGGCGAAGACCTCACCTTTGTCGCCAAGGCGCAGGGTGCGACACGCGGCCTGCGCTACGACCCCGACATGGGCCTGTCGGTCGCGCTGTCGTGCAGCGCTGCGGGCATCGCCTGGCTCTCGACCATGAGCGACGACGAGGCCATGACGCTGGTCGCCAAGAAGGGATTGGGCAAACCCGAAGATTTCGGTCCGAAGGCCCCGACCTCGATCAAAGGCGTGATGGCGCTGGTCAAGGCGTCCAGGCAACAGGGCTTCAGCATGATCGTGGACGTCTTCGGCCCGGGCATGAGTTCGATGGCGGCACCGGTTCTCGATTTCCAGGGCCGGGCGATCGGTGTGGTCACCATTGCAGGCCCTTCGGTCAGGCTGAATGCGGCCCGGATGGAAGCCCTCGGTCCTGCGCTGCTCGAGGCGGCGCAAGAGGTGTCGCGGGCCAGCACGGCCTCGTCGCTTTTCAAGAAGTGCGCGTGATCGCGGCCGTCCGACTCGCTCCTCGAAGGGATACCCCATGAACATTCAACGATGCCTGGCTCACTGCCTGGTCGCGGCCTGCGCCTTCGCCGCCGCAGGGTGCGATTCCTCGCACATCGAAGCCCGCAATGCGTGGGCCCGCACCACCGGTCCTTCGCAAGCCAATGCCCGGGTCTTCGTCGATCTCCAGTCGCCGTCTGCAGGCAAGCTGGTCGGCGTCTCCACCCCCAGCGCCAAGGTGGCTCGGCTGCACGAGGTCACGCTCACCGGACATGTGTCGCGCGAGCGTGCGGTCGATGCGCTCGATCTGCCGGCCGGCGAAGCCGTCCAGCTCAAGCCCGGCGGTGATCACATCGTGCTGCTCGGACTGACGCAGGAGCTCGTCGCCGGCCAGACCGTGCCGCTGACCCTGCGTGTGATGGATCCTGCCGGCAAGACCCGGAACGTCGACGTCAAGGTGGCGATCCGAGCGCCCGAGGTGCATCGGCATGACGACGACATCGACGACGATGGCGATCACACCGGCCATGGGCATTGAGGGGCGTGCGGCAGGTCGGCAGAAGGGTTCGCGAGGACTTCATGTGCCGAGGTGCAGCCCAGCCCGGCGAGACTGCACGCGTGACAGCGGCAGGGCGCGCTCTGTGGTGGAATGCCTGCCTGCCCCGTCATTCATCGCTCGATCACCATGCGGCATTTCAACGCTGAACAGACCCAGGCCGCGCTCGGCTTTCCCCGGCTGATCGATGGTCTGGCCGATGCCTTTGCCGGCGAGGCCACCGTGCCCCTGCGCCATACGCATGCCGTCACCTGCGGTCAGGCCAGCGGCACGTCGCTGCTCATGCCGGCCTGGAGCGATCAGGGTTATTACGGCCTGAAGGTCATCAACATCTTCGACGGCAATGCGGCCCTGGGCCTGCCGGGCCTGCATGCGGCCTACATCCTGTTCGACGCCACCACCGGCGTGCCGCTGGCAACGCTCGACGGCGATGTGATCACCGCCTGGCGCACGGCGGCGGCCGCTGCGCTGGGGGCCCGTTTTCTGGCCGCGGACGATGCCCGTACGCTGCTGATCGTGGGCGGTGGCCGCATTGCAGGGCTGCTGGCACAGGCCATGGCGGCCGTGCGGCCCATCGAGCAGGTTCGAATCTGGACCCGCAAGCCGGAGCAGGCCGATCGTCTGGCCCGGCAATTGCAGCAACAGGGTCATCGGGCCAGTGCCTGCGCCGACCTGGCCGATGCGGTCGCCCAGTCCGACATCGTGAGTTGCGCCACCTTGTCGACCGAGCCCCTGGTGTGGCGCGACTGGCTCAAGCCCGGTTCCCATCTCGATCTCATCGGCTCTTTCACACCGCGGATGACCGAGGCCGCCCCGGATTGCTTCGACGGTGCGCATGTGTACGTCGATACGCCCGAGGCGCTCATGAAATCGGGCGATATCCTGAATGCGGTGGCTGCCGGTGCTCTGCGCGAGAGCGACATCGCCGGCACCTTGGCCGATCTGTGCCGGGGCAGCGTCCGCCCGCCTGCAGCAGCCGACGGCGAAGCCCGGCCGCGCACGGTCTTCAAGGCCGTCGGCAGCGCCGTGGAGGATCTTGCGGCTGCCGTGCTGGTGTACGAGTCGCTGGCGGGTTGAGGATGAACCGGCCACGCGGGGTGTGCCGGCGGTCTATGCCGTGGCCTTGGCGTGTCTCGTCGGCCGAGCGGGCCGGCAGACCGACCGTGCCGGCTCAACTGGCGTAGACCACCATCGCCACGCCGGCCACGCCCAGGGCCATGGCCAGAACGGCCAGCAGCATGTGCAGGCGTACCTGGCGATGCGCCGAGCGCTCGGACTCCGAAGGGGCGCCCCCCAGTTCCTGAGGGTCTATGTACCGCAAAGGCATACGGGTTCCAGTCTCTCCAGACAGCCAAGCCGGCGCGGGAGGCGGGGGCTCGGAGCCATTCTACAAACGCATGCGGTCGGGGGAAATACAGCAAAAGTCTGCACGTGGTGCCGCCTCGTGGCGCCGGCACCACGCTGCCGCGGGCACAATCGGTGCCTCGTGGCGTTGGTGGCAAGGCCGGATCGTTGTTGGAGTCGGAATGAACGTGACTGCCCAGGAAGTCTGGACGGCGGTGAACCTGTTGCTGGTCTGGCTGGCGCTTTGGCTGCCATGGTCGGCCTACGGCCTGGCGGTCGTCTTTACCGTGGGCGTGCTGCGCCGGCGGCAGTGGTGGGGCGTGCTGCTCATCGTGCTGGCCGTGGTGCTGACCCTGATGGTCGGCGTTGCCAGCGCGGTGCTGCGCCCCGTTCCCTACTCCTGACCGCGACGGCCGGTCACAACGGCGGGTGAACTTCGGTGGTGGCGCCGCGTTCCATCAGTGCGCTGACCGCCTGGGCCGGCGTGATGCGGCCATCGAGCAGTTCGACGACCCCTGCCGTGATGGGCATGTCGACGTCGAGCGACGCGGCACGGGCCAGCACGGTGCGTGCCGAATACACGCCTTCGGCCACATGCCCCAGCGACTGCACCGATTGCTCCAGCGTCTGGCCCTGGGCGAGCAGCATGCCCACCCGGCGGTTGCGCGACAGGTCGCCGGTGGCGGTCAACACCAGATCGCCCAGACCCGAGAGGCCCATGAAGGTTTCCGTCTGCGCACCCAGTGCAAAGCCCAGCCGGGCCATCTCGGCCAAGCCGCGCGTGATGAGCGCGGCACGGGCGTTCAGGCCCAGTCCCAGCCCGTCGCAGAGACCGACGGCAATGGCCAGCACGTTCTTGACGGCGCCGCCGACTTCCACGCCGATCGGGTCGTCGCTGGCGTAGACCCGCAGGGTGGCGTTGTGGCAGGCCCGCACGAGCAACTGGCTGACGGCCGGGTCGCGGCTGGCGGCCACCAGTGCCGAAGGCTGGAGCTTGGCGACTTCCTGCGCAAAACTCGGCCCGCTCAGCACGCCGGCCTTCATGAAGGGAGAGACCTGCGCCCGGATCTCGTGGCCCAGCAGGCCGTTGGGCTGGGAGTCGGCATGCCGTCCCGCCGCTGCGGCCCGTGCCTGCTCGAAGCCCTTGCACAGCCAAGCCACCGGTGTGCCGGTCTCTGCCAGCACCGTCAGCATGCCGCGCAGGGCCGACATCGGCGTGGCGATCACCACCAGATCGAACCCTGCGGCATAACGGGGCAGTTCGGTCACCGCGCGGCTGTCGATGGCCAGCCCCTGGGGCAGGGCGATGCCCGGCAGATAACGGACGTTCTCATGCGTGGCCTGCATGGCCTGGGCCTGTTCGGCCGACCGGCTCCACAGCGTGACCCGGTGCCCGCCGGCCATGTGCATGTTGATGGCCAGGGCGGTACCCCAGGCCCCTGAACCGAGGACGAGGATGTGA
Source organism: Comamonas sp. BIGb0124 (assembly GCF_003752175.1). GTDB lineage: Bacteria > Pseudomonadota > Gammaproteobacteria > Burkholderiales > Burkholderiaceae_C > Comamonas_F. Next base: position 821,440 of record NZ_RJVF01000009.1, read on the forward strand.
AGCGGAGGCAGCGGGGACGAACTCATGATGCGGCGTCGGGCAGAGAGACAACAGGTTCTGGAGTGGAGCGCACCGAACGGGTACGGGTTCCCGAAAAAAGAACGGGCCGGTCGTCGAGACGGCGACCGGCCCTTGAGCTTAGAGCAGACCCGGCCCGGAGGCCAGACCTGCCGTGCGCCAAGCGGGGTTTATTGCGTGACGGTGGGGGCGGCAGCGGCTTGCTGCTGCTGGGCTTCGTACATGGCCTGGAAGTTGATTTCCGCCAGGTGCACGGGCGGGAAGCCGGCTTGCGTGACGGTGTTGGCCACGCTGGCACGCAGGTAGGGGTACACGATCTGGGGGCAGGCGATGCTCAGGATCGGGCCGAGCTGCTCGTCGGGCAGGTTGCGGATTTCGAAGATGCCAGCTTGCTTGGCCTCGACCAGGAACACCGTGCGGTCTTCGATCTTGGTCTGCACGGTGGCGGTCACGGCCACTTCGTAGATGCCGTCGGCAACCGGTTCGGCGGCCACGGCCAGTTGGATGTCGACCGAAGGCTGTTGCTGCTCGAGCAGGATCTGGGGCGAGTTGGGCTGCTCGAGCGACAGATCCTTGAGGTAGACGCGCTGGATCTGGAACACGGGATCTTGGTTGACTTCGGACATGGAAGACTTTCAGGTAAGAGGTAGGGAATTCGGGCAACTCGACCCCCTGGGACCGGCTGCATGACGACCCGGCCGAACAAAGACCGCCGGTGCCGCGGACTCGAGGCCTCGCGGTGTCCGGCGGCTGGCTCGGACTGCCGGCTCGGGGGCCGGGTCAACGTCGGATTATGGCAGCGGAACAAGATGTTCCGGTCCAGATACAGGGCCGGGTGCAGTGCCCGAGGCGGTCAGGCCTGGCCTTGCAGCAACGGCACCAGGCCGCCTTTGCTGTCGAGCGCGATCAGGTCGTCGCAGCCGCCGACATGCGTTTCGCCGATGAAGATCTGCGGCACGGTGCGGCGGCCTGTCAGTTCCATCATGCGCACGCGCTCGTCGGCCAACTGGTCGATGCGGATTTCCTCGATGTGTTCCACGCCCTTGCTCTTGAGCACCTGCTTGGCGCGAATGCAGTACGGGCATACGGCAGTGGTGTACATCTTGACGGCTTGCATGACGGATCCTTTGTGCAAATCAGGAGAAGAGGGAATAGCCGAGCTGGGGGCTCAGGCCGATTTTTCAACCGGCAGCTCCGCCGTGCGCCAGCCCTTGAGACCGCCGGAGATGGCGTCGACATGGGTGTATCCCAGCTTCTTGATCTGCGCCACGGCCTTGCCTGCGCGCGAACCGGTGGCGCACATCACGATGATGGGCGTCGCCTTGTTCTTCACCACCTGGGGCAGCCGGGTGTCGATCTCGGCCGCCGGCACGTGCTTGGCACCCCGGGCATGACCCGCCGCGTACTCGGTCGCATCGCGGACGTCGATCAGCACGCCTTTTTCGCGGTTGATGCGCTGCACGGCCGCAGCGGCCGTGAGCGAGGAACGGGCGCCCTGCAGTGCAGGCAGGAACAGCATGGCGCCGGACGCGAGGGCCACCAGGATCAATATCCAGTTCTGGGTAATGAAGTTCACAACTATCCTTGTTGGGCTATCGAAAATCCAGCATTTTAGAATGGCGTATTGCCCGGGGGTGTGAAATGCTTCCGGAAGCCGGTCGCCGCGAGGCCTCCGGTGCTGCCTGTTCCATAACTCAGACGAGAGACTCTCATGTACAAGCTAGTTCTGATCCGCCACGGCGAATCGACCTGGAACCTGGAAAACCGCTTCACCGGGTGGACCGACGTGGACCTGACGCCCACGGGCGTGGAACAGGCCAAGCAGGCCGGCCGGCTGCTCAAGGAAGGCGGCTACGACTTCGACCTGGCCTACACCAGCGTGCTGCAGCGCGCCATCCACACCCTCTGGCACGCCCTCGACGAACTCGAACGCCCCTGGCTGCCCGTGGTGCACAGCTGGCGCCTCAACGAACGCCACTACGGCGGCCTGCAAGGCCTCAACAAGGCCGAGACCGCCAAGAAGTACGGCGACGAACAGGTGCTGGTGTGGCGCCGCAGCTACGACACGCCGCCGCCGGCACTCGAAGCCGACGACCCCCGCAGCGAACGTGGCGACCGCCGTTACGACAACCTGGGCAAAGGCGAGAGCGTCCCGCTGACCGAGTGCCTCAAGGACACCGTGGCGCGTGTGCTGCCCTTCTGGAACGATAGCATCGCCCCCGCCATCCTGGGCGGCAAGCGGGTGGTCATTGCCGCTCACGGCAACTCCATCCGGGCGCTGGTCAAGTACCTCGACGACATCTCGGACGATGCCATCGTGAGCCTCAACATCCCCAACGGCATCCCGCTGGTGTACGAGCTCGACGCCGATCTGCGCCCCATCCGCAGCTACTACCTGGGCGATGCCGATGCCGTGGCCAAGGCCGCGGCAGCCGTGGCCAACCAGGGCAAGGCCTGAGGTCAGCCGACCGGGGATGCCGGCCCGCCGTGGGCTGGCATCCTCTGTGCGTGTCGGAAGATGGCGGAACCATTGGGCGTGTGCGGTACTCGCACGCTGCAGCAGGTTGCTAGTCATGAGACACTGATGGCTGCCACGGGCATGGATGCCCGTGATGGCGCAAGGAAAGAGCAGAGATGGGTCAAAAACTGAAAATCGCGGGCTGGATTTCGATCGGCGCGTTTGCAGGCGCACTCACGATGGTGCAATTGCAGGCTGTTGCAAGAGGGGGACCGACGCCGTTGCCGCTCGAGCAGTTGCAGCAATTCGCGGCGGTCTTCGGCATCGTCAAGACGGATTACGTCGAGGCGGTCGACGAGAAAAAGCTGATCACCGACGCCATCTCGGGCATGGTTTCCAGCCTGGATCCCCACTCCCAGTATTTCGACGAGAAGACCTTCAAGGAATTCCGCGAAGGCACGACCGGCCGTTTTGTCGGTGTAGGCATCGAGATCACACAGGAAGACGGCCTGGTCAAGGTGGTCTCGCCCATCGAAGGCTCGCCTGCCTACAGGGCCGGCCTCAAGCCCAGCGACCTGATCACCCGCATCGACGACACGGCCGTGCGCGGCCTGAGCCTCAACGATGCCGTCAAGCGCATGCGGGGCGAGGCGGGCACCAAGGTCACGCTCACCATCTTCCGCAAGGACGAGAACCGCACCTTCCCGGTGACGGTCACCCGCGAGGAGATCAAGACCCAGTCCGTCAAGGGCCGGGTGGTGGAACCGGGCTATGCCTGGATCCGCCTGACGCAGTTCCAGGAACGCACGGTCGAGGATTTCGTGCGCAAGGTGCAGGAAATCTATGCCGACCAGCCCAAGCTCAAGGGCCTGGTGCTGGATCTGCGCAACGACCCGGGCGGCCTGCTCGATGCGGCCGTTGCGGTGTCCGCGGCTTTCCTGCCCGACAACGCGCTGGTGGTCAGCACCAAGGGTCAGTTGCCCGACAGCAATTCCGAGTACCGTGCCACGCCGGCCGATTACCAGCGCCGCGGCGCTCCCGATCTGCTGCGCACGCTGCCGGCCGCACTGAAGTCCGTGCCCCTGGTCGTGCTCGTCAACGAAGGCTCGGCCTCGGCCAGCGAGATCGTGTCCGGTGCGCTGCAGGATCACAAGCGCGCCACCATCATGGGCAGCCAGACCTTCGGCAAGGGCTCGGTGCAGACCGTGCGCGCCCTGGGCCCGGACACCGGCCTCAAGATCACCACGGCGCGTTACTACACGCCGAGCGGCAACTCGATCCAGGCGAAGGGCATCGTGCCCGACGTGATGGTCGACGACACCAAGGACGGCAGCCCGTTCGCCATCCTGCGGACCCGCGAGGCCGATCTGGCGCAGCACTTGACCGCCGGTCGCGGAACCGAGGCCGCCGCCGTCGATCCCGAGCGTGAAAAAGCACGCCAGGAAGCGCTGCGCAAGCTCGAGGAAGAGTCCAAGAAGCCGCAGTCCGAGCGCAAGGTGCCCGAACTCGGCAGCAACGACGACTTCCAGCTGCAGCAGGCCATCAACCAGCTCAAGGGCCAGCCGGTCGTGGTGAGCAAGACCCTGACCGAACGGCCCGCCGTTCCCGAAGGCACGGCCGCCAAGCCCGTGGCCACGCCGCCGGCCCAGCCCGGCGCACCGGCCCGTACCCCTGGCGACAAGACGCCGGTGCCGGCCGAGAAGGTCGAGCCCCCGGCCAGCAAGCCGGCGCCTTGAGCGGCCTGCCGGCCCTGAACCGGGCCGGCCATGCCAAGAAAGGGCACCAAGCCTGCGGCTGGTGCCCTTGTGCTTTTCCCGCTTTGGGTTTTTTTGTGTTGTGATGAACGTGCGTGTGCCCGAGGGCATGCCCGAGCCAGGACGGCCGTGTGATGAATGACGATCAACTGCTGCGCTATTCGCGCCACATTCTGCTCGACGAGATCGGCGACGAGGGGCAGGAGCGGCTGCTGTCGTCGCATGCGCTGATCGTCGGTGCAGGCGGACTCGGATCGCCTGCGGCACTTTATCTGGGGTCGGCTGGCGTGGGCCGAATCACCCTGGCGGACGACGATGTGGTCGACGTCACCAACCTGCAGCGCCAGATCGCACACGACCTGGCGGCCGTGGGCCGCAACAAGGCCCTGTCGGCCGCGGACCGTGTCGGCTCGATCAATCCCGAGGTGCAGCTGCAGGCGTTGGCGCAGCGCCTCGAGGGCCAGGCGCTGGCCGAGCAGGTCGCCCTGGCCGACGTGGTGCTGGACTGCACCGACAACTTCGCCACCCGGCAGGCCATCAATGCGGCCTGCGTTCGGCATCGCAAGCCCCTGGTTTCGGGGGCTGCGATTCGCTTCGACGCGCAGATCGGCGTGTACGACCTGCGCGATGCGCAGTCGCCGTGTTATGCCTGCCTGTTCCCGCCGTCCCAGGTGCCGGAGGAGGTCCGGTGTGCGGTGATGGGCGTGTTTGCCCCGCTGGTCGGCATCGTGGGCAGCATGCAGGCCGCCGAGGCATTGAAGCTGCTGCTGGGCATCGGCCCGACGCTGGCGGGCCGGCTGCAGATGCTCGACGCGCGCAGCATGCGCTGGAGCGAACTCAAGGTGCCGCGGCAGCCTGCCTGCCCCGTCTGCGGCGGCCGGCACTGAATCGGCTGCCGGGGGCGGGCAGCCGCGATCCGGGCCTCAGGCCTCGATGAGCGCCTGGATCTGGTCGTACAGCGCCCGGGGGATCTGAATGCCGTGGACCTGGGCCGCGCGCTCCAGCGCCAGGCGCCGGGCTCCGGCCAGACGCACGCCGTCGTCCTCGAACATCGACAGCACCAGTTCTTCGAGGCGGGCATGGTATTCGGCCTGCCCGGCCATGGCGCCCGGATCGATCAGGATGAACAGATGCCCCGAGCGCAGCGGGCCGCCTTCGTCGGTGAAGAACGTCCCCATTTCGTAGCTGAAGTTGGCGCCGAGCAGGGCGCTGGCCAGGATCTCGACCATCAGGGCCAGCATGGCGCCCTTGGGGCTGCTGACCGCCCCGATGGGCAGCATCGAGCCGGCCAGACCGGCCACGGGGTCGGTGGTCGGCTGGCCGTCGGCATCCACGGCCCAGCCCAGCGGGATGGATTCGCCGCGTTGCGCGGCCGTCATCAGCTTGCCGCGCGCCACTTCGGAGAGCGCCAGGTCGATCATGAGCGGATCGGCCGGCTGGTTGCCCGCCTGGCGCGGAAAGATCGCCGCGATGGGGTTGGTGCCGAACAGGGCGCGCTTGCCGCCCGCCGCGGGCATACAGGCCGACGCGTTGGTGAAGCCCAGTCCGATCATGCCGGCGGCAGCGACGGGTCGCAGGTGGTCGACCAGCACGCCGGCGTGGTGGCTGTTGGTTACGCCCAACAGGGCAATACCCTGTGTTCGGGCCATGCCGATGGCTTCGGCGATACCCATGTCGCAGGCGGCAAAAGAAAAACCATCCTTGGCATCGATCAGCAGCGCTGCACCACGGCGGTGCGCCACGACGGGGTGTACGTCGCCGTGCGCGCGTCCGGTGCGCAGGTGGCCTGCGTACGAAGGAACACGGCCGAGTCCATGCGAAGACAGGCCCTGAGCCTCGGCCTGCACCAGCGCCCGTGCGGCGGGCCGTGCGTTTTCGGGGAGCGCGCCCGCAGTGGTCAACGCCCGGACCACCAGGTCCTGCGCTTCGTCCATCGTCAGGTTGACCGTGTTCGGCTTGAGGGGGGGCGTGGCGTTGGAAACGGGATGAGACATCTTGGAGGGGTGAGGTTGGCGCAGGCGTTCGGAAAGGGGCTGCAGGAAGGCAAGGGCCGACGGTTGCGGAGCAGTCCCAAGCATACCCCTTTGCGTCGGCGGGCATTCCGGCGCCAGGGGCTGCCGGCCCGGCGTGTGGCCGACAGCGGCCATTCACCCGCGCACACGGCTTAAAATCACCCGTCAGGTTTCTGAATGCCCCGGCACGCCGGCTCGGGGCCAGGCCTGGGCTTTCCTGATCGGTTCACGATGTCTCTTTACAACGCCCCGTTTGAAATCCATGTCCACGGCGATGTTCCGCTGAGGGCCGACGTCGAACTGACCCAACTGCAAGAAGCACTCAAGCCGCTGTGGAGCTACGCCGGCGCGCGCTCGCTGGCCGACGGCGCCGCCAGCAGCTACGACGACGAGCCCGGCATCCGCTACGACAACAAGACCCACGTCCTGCACATGTGCTGGACGGTCGGCGGCGACGAGGATTTCCGCCAGTCGCTCGACGACATGTGCATGGCCCTCAATGAACTGGCCGAGCGCGGCGCCTTCATCGAAGTCACCTTCTACGACACCGCTTTCGACGATGACGAGGAAGAGGGCCGCGAAGACGAATCGCGCGACGATTTCGTCATGCTGTTCGTGGGCCCCACGCCGGCGGCCATCATGCAGGTCCAGCGCGACCTGCTGATCCAGGACGTCGTCAATCTCATGGAGCGCCACTTCGACGGCTCCGAGCTGGGCGGCGTGGTGCAGGAAATCGACAAGCTCTTCGAAGATCGTTTCGATGCGCTGGTCGAGTCGCTGCAGGTCGGGCGTCCGCCGCGCGGTACCGGCAATCCGGGCAGCGGCGGACGGGGCAACAACGGCCGCAAACCCCGCCACTTGCACTGAAACCGGGCGTCCGTCTCGGGGGATTGCCATGAAGGCGTCACGGAATGACGCCAGCATGCGGGGCTGCCATGACGGGCCGGTTGCATCGCGCGAGTGTGCACGGGTCTTGCATGCACGGATCCTGCTGATCCACCCGGACTCACCCCGATAGCCTTTCAAGGCCGATCTGCTTAGAGTGGGGGCTTGCGGTGCAGCAGCGATCGCAGCTACTTTTTGTGCCCACCCGATGAAGATTGCCCTGTCCCTCCGTCTGTTGCCTGCATGCTTCGCCCTGCTGGCGACAGGCTGTGCGTCCACCTCGCATGTCGCGCGTTACCAGCAGCAGGATTGTCCCTCGCTGGCGGCCGAGACCCGCAACGCCCAGCGCCAGCTGGCGGAATACAGCGACTGGATCGTCGACTCCCCCGCCAAGACGCGTGTGGTCGACGCGCCGGGTTTTCTGCTCTGGCCCGCATTTGCCTTTCTGGAAGACCAGCGCGGCCGCGATACGCGCTTCGACGACCTGCGCGATCGTTACCTCGCGCTGGCCGAAGCCAGTGCCAACCGCGCCTGCACGATGGCCTCGCCGCGGCCGGTCGACCAGCACGAGGTGCCGCGCGTATCGTGGCGCAGCGACCAAGGCTGACGCCGACCGCAGACCGCAGACCGCAGACCACAGGCCCGCATCCCCGGTTTTTTGCGATCCGGCTGTTCCTTTGGTGCGGCCGGCGGAACTGTGGTGCGGCCAGCTTCTCACAACACGGGTATGAGGAGCCGTGTGTCGTGTGCTCCACCGATCTGGAGTGATGAAGCCCATGACGAGGTTGTTGATTCCGCCCCTGTTGAACCGAAGAAACTTTGTGTGCGCGGCCGCCGGCCTGCCGGCATGGGCCTGGGCGCAGTCCGATGCCCCGGCGGCGCGCGGCGCGCGCAAGGCAGGCGATGCGAGGGGTGACGGGCCGGAAGGCCTGGAGGCGGTGTTGACGGCGGCCGGGGCGCTCGAACCCCTTCAGGCCGTCGTCGTGTCGCGCCATGGGCAACGGCTCGCCGAGCGGGCCTATGGACGGCGTGCCCTGGCTGCCGCCACCAACATCAAGTCGGCCAGCAAGACGGTGGTGTCGGCGCTGGTGGGTGCGGCGATAGACCGCGGTGTGCTGACAGGAACGGATCAGCGCGTCGCGGCCTTGCTGCCTGGCGATCTGCCGCGCGACCCCGATCCACGGCTGGCCCGGCTCACGGTCGGGCACCTGCTGTCCATGCAGGCGGGCCTGCAGCGGACCTCGGGCCCCCACTACGGTCGCTGGGTGGCCAGCCGAAACTGGGTACGCAGTGCGCTGGCCCAGGATTTCGTCGACGAGCCGGGCGGCGGCATGCTGTATTCGACGGGTTCGACGCACCTGCTCTCGGCGATCCTGACCCGCCGTAGCGGTCGTTCGACCCTGGCGCTGGCGCGGGACTGGCTGGCACCGCTGGGCGGATTTGCCATCGTCGACTGGGAGCGCGATCCCCAAGGCATCTACTTGGGGGGCAACCAGATGGCGATGAGCCCGCGCTCGCTGCTGGCCTTTGGTGAACTGTATGTGCGCGGCGGCCTGACGGCCGACGGCCGGCGGCTGCTGTCGCAGGACTGGATCGAGCAGTCCTGGCGCCCCCGCACCACGTCGGTGTTCAATGGCGACGGTTATGGCTACGGCTGGTTCCTGCGCCGCATGGCAGGGCACGACGTGCGTTATGCCTGGGGCTACGGCGGGCAGATGCTGTACGTGGTGCCGGCGGCCGGGCTGGTGGTGGCCATGACGTCGGATGAGTCTTCGCCATCGGCGCGCACCGGCTACCGCGACCGCCTGCATGCCCTGCTGGAAGAGATCGTGACACGGGCCGCGGGCTGACGCACCGCAAGACCCCGACCCGGCGCCAGCGCACGCCGCATGGCATAGTGCGACCGCAGGCGCGCCGGCAGCAGGCGGCCTCGTACAAGGAGTTGAGATGAGTCACCCCATCGCGGCCGTGCCGCTCGAGAAGGCCTATCGGCTGCTCAATCATGGACCGACGACACTGGTGTCGGCTCGCCACGCGGGCGTCGACGACGTCATGGCCGCATCCTGGGCCTGTGCCCTGGACTTCGCACCGGCCAAGCTGACGGTGGTGCTGGACAAGAGCACGCGCACCCGCCAATTGGTCGAGCGGAGCGGGCGTTTTGTCATCCATGTGCCGACGGTTGCGCAGGTGAGGCTGACGCATCAGGTGGGACACAGCAGTCTGGCGGACGAGCCCGGCAAGCTCCAGCGGTGCGGCGTGACGCTGTTCGACATCGAGGGACAGGATCTGCCTTTCGTGCAGGGCTGCTCGGCCTGGCTGGCCTGCCGGCTGGTGCCGGAGCCGCACAACCAGCAGGCCTATGACCTGTTCATCGGCGAGGTGACCGGAGCCTGGGCGGACAGCCGTGTGTTCTCGGACGGTCACTGGCATTTCGAACAGGCCGATCCCGACCTGCGCAGCCTGCACTACATTGCCGGCGGACGTTTTTATGCGATCGGCGATGCGTTGGATGTGACGCCCTGAACCGGCACCGGGCCGGATGGCGGTGGCGATGCACGGCGAGTCAGGCCGATTGCCTCAGGATCAGCCGGCCACGCAGGGCCAGCGAAGCCGGCTCGCGTTGGCCCAGGATCATCTCGACCAGCACCCGGACCATTTCCCGCATGGGTTGCTCGTAGGTGGTCAGTCCGAACGAGGCCAGCCGGCCCAGCTCGATGCCGTCGTAGCCCACGATGGCCAATTGCCCCGGCACCTGCAGGCCGAATTCGTGACGGGCGACATCGATGGCCCCCAGCGCCAGGACATCGTTCTCGCACACCAGCGCGTCGATGCGCTCGGCCTCGGGGGTCGACCGAAGGTAATGCCTCAGGGCCTTCTGTGCCGCATCCAGTGAATACTGACCCGAGGGTATCTCGACGATGTTGTCGATACCCCGTTTCAGCCAGTGGCTGGCATGGTATTGCTGTCGGCCCACCTGCGTCAAAAGGGGCTTCGGGCCCGACATGAAACCGGGCCGCCGATAGCCCTTGCCAGCCAGGTGGGCGACGATCTCGCCCATGGAGGGTTCGACATCGCAGGACACCGACGGCACGCCGTCGATGGTGCTTTCGCGCGCCAGGACATACAGCGGCGGACTGTCGTCGCGCTGGGTCTGTTGCAAGGTGCTGGCGCGAAACCCCGAGCCGAACATCACGACGGCGTCGACCTGGCGCTGGTCGGCCGTCAGAAAGGCATGCGTATCGTCGAAGGCCTCGCCGATGTGGATGAGCATGGCCATCAGGTTGTTGGCCTGCAATTCGGCCGTCAGCATCTCCAGGGCCAGCAGCTTGTGAGGGTTGGCGAAGTCGTCGACCATCACGGCGACCTGGTGGGTTCTTTTGGTCGACAGGCTGCGCGCCAGCAGATTGGGCCGGTAGCCCAGGCGCTGGGCCACTGCCATGACGCTCTCGCGGCTGTGCGGCGAAATCGACGCGCCGGCCGTGAAGGCCCGAGCCACCGTCCATTTGGAAACGCCGGCTTCGCGTGCGACGTCGCTGGCGGTGGCTTTGCGCGGAGGGGTGGACGTGTGAGTCTTCACGGTGGAGATTGTCTCGGAATCTTTGTTGTGGGGCCCCAGGTGGACCGATGTGCGGCCCAGCCCTGTCGCATCGTGCATGCCGTCAGGGGGGCACGCCGCCGGTTTCTTGCCGACTCGGGCCAGTGTGCGCTGCATTGTGCCAGCAGCCCGATCCGTGGGCTCTGGCTCAGGACCTCGTCGCGATCCGAAGGATGGGCCGGCGCCGCATCGTTGAATGCGTATTTCTGATGTTTCAGTAATATTTGAAATATACGAGTAAAAAATTATAGCAAAACCGGTCAAAATTCATATCGGAAATAACGTCAGTGGCAGTGGGTCTTAAAGGGGGCGAAGAAAACTTGTCCAAATCGAGATGCATACTGCGCCCCGAGATTGCATCCGGGTGCAAAACACCTGGCTGTCATCGAGATGGCGGTTATGGCGTGGGAATCGAGGTTCCGGCGCAGCCGTGCCTAAAACACTTTGGAGGTTGTTGATGAGAGGTTTTTCCTCGACTGTGCTCGCCGTTGTCGGCGGCATTCTGGCCCTGTTGGGCCTGGGGCTGGCAGGCGGTGGCGCCTACCTGCTCACGCTGGGTGGCTCGTGGTTCTATCTGCCGGCCGGCCTGGCCCTCGTCGGCGTGGGTTATGGCCTGTTCAAGCGCCGGGCGTTCGCCTTGCCGCTGGCGCTGGCGCTGCTGGCCGTGAGCGGGATCTGGTCCTTCTGGGAAGTCGGCAGCGACTTCTGGCAGTTGGTGCCGCGTCTGGTGACGTTCATCGTGGTGGCGCTGGTCGCCGCTGCCGGTGCCCCCTGGCTGCTCAAAGCCGACGGCCAGGCTGCGCTGCGTTGCAAGCCCGCCGGCGGTCTCGCCGTGGTGCTGGCCCTGGTGGTGGTCGGCATCTTTGTCGGCATGTTCCAGCCGCATCCCACGGTGGTGGCCGACAGCGATGCCGCCGCGCCGGTGCTCGATGCGCAGGCGGGTGCTGCCGACGGCGACGACTGGACGGCCTATGGCCGCAACACCCATGGCGATCGTTTTGGGCAGTTCGACCAGATCAACAAGGCCAACGTCAAGGACCTGAAGGTGGCGTGGACCTTCCGCACCGGCGATCTCGCGGTCGACGGCAAGGAGTACCAGGGCACGCCCTTGAAGATCGACGACACGCTGTACGTGTGCACGCCGAGCAACCAGGTGTTCGCACTGGATGCGCAGACGGGCGAAAAGAAATGGTCGTACGACCCGCAGGTCAAGAACACCTTCGCCAATGCGCATTGGAAACGTTGCCGGGGCCTGGGCTACTTTGCCGAGCCCGAATCGCAGGCCACGGCCGTGGCCGGTGCCGATCAACAGGCCGCCGCCTGCCGCAAGCGCCTCGTGATGACCACGGTGGACGCCCGCCTGATCGCGCTCGATGCCGCGACCGGCCAACCGTGTGCAGGTTTCGGCGACAACGGGTCTTACGATCTGCTGAAGAACCTGGGCCACGGTGCCGAAGATTCGTATTACCTGACGTCGGCGCCGCTGGTGGCCGGCGATGTCGTCGTGATCGGCGGCAAGCTCAACGACAACCTGCGTGTGGGCGAGGCATCGGGCGTGGTGCGCGGCTTCGACGTGCGGACCGGCCAACTGCTGTGGGCCTGGGATCCGGCACGTCCGAAGGACAGCACGCCGCTGCCCGAGGGCGAGCTCTATGCGCCCGAGTCGCCCAATTTCTGGGGCACGGCTTCGTACGATCCCAAGCTGGGCCTGGCCTACATTCCCACCGGCAACCAGACGCCCGACTTCTGGGCCGGCAACCGCCATGCCTACTCGGACGAGTACAACGATGCCATCGTCGCCATCGACGTCAAGACCGGCGTCGACAAGTGGCACTTCCGCACGGCCAATCGCGATCAGTTCGACTACGACGTCTCGGCCCAGCCCATCCTGTACGACCTGCCCAACAAGGAAGGCGGGACCACGCCCGTGGTGATCGGCCTGACCAAGCGCGGCCAGATCTTCGTGCTGGACCGCCGCGACGGCACACCGGTGTTCGACGTCGAGCAGCGTGCGGTCTCGACCGACGCGGTCGAAGGCATGAACCCCGCACCCACGCAGCCGTACTCGGCCCTGTCCGTGGGCACCGAGCGCTTCAAGGAGTCCGACATGTGGGGCGCGTCGATCTTCGATCAGCTCTACTGCCGCATCCAGTTCAAGGAAATGCGCTGGGAAGGCGAGTTCACGCCTCTGGCCGAAGGCCAGCGCACGCTGATCTATCCGGGCTACTACGGTGGTTTCAACTGGGGCGGCGGCGCAGTCGATGCGTCCACCGGAACGCTGATCGTCAACGACATCCGCATGGCGCAATGGGGCCGTTTCATCAAGCAGGACGAAGCCAAGCGCATCGGGCTGACACCGAGCACCGAAGGCGAGTACTCCGAGCAGGTCGGCACACCCTGGGGCGTGGAGCGTTCGATGTTTGTCTCCCCGCTGGGCGTGCCGTGCTTCAAGCCGCCGTTCGGCAGCATGACGGCCATCGACCTGACCACCGGCAAGACCAAGTGGCAGGTGCCGATGGGCTCGATCGAAGACGCGCCTGTGCGCGGCATCGTGCCGGGCGTGCACATCCCGCTGGGCATGCCCACCATGGGCGGTCCGCTGGTGACGAAGGGGGGTCTGACCTTCTTCCACGGCACCCTGGACTACTACCTGCGTGCGCTGGACAACGACACCGGCCGCGAACTGTGGCGCGGACGTCTGCCGGTCGGTGGCCAGGGCGCGCCCATGACCTACATGGGCAAGGACGGCAAGCAGTACGTCGTCGTCACCGTGGGCGGTGCGACACGCACCGGCACCAACGACAACCGCGGCGACTACATCATCGCCTACGCGCTGCCCTGAGGCGCGTTCGTCGGGGTCCGGCCGTTCCTCTGTGATCGGCACGGTGCCCCGGCGGGCGGGTAGGCGGCGCGATCGACCGCCTGTGGATGGGCCGGTCGTGCCGACAGGCTCTTTCCCCGCCGACTTGTGCGCATCACCGCACCGCCGTTCCAGGCCCTGAACGTTTCTGTTGCAGGGGGTGGAGCGGCGGTGCGTTTTTTTGCTTTCAGGTGTCAGTCCGGCAGCGACTCGATCGGCGAGAAGAACTGCTTGTCGGCATACACGGCCTGCGCGACTTCGATGAACGCCTGCACGCCGGCGGCCTGGGCCGTGTCGGTGTACGAAATGAAACACTGCGCCATGGGCAGCGGCGGATCGGCCTCCAGGATGCGCACCTCGCCCGACTCCACATAAGGGCGCAGCAGCGCATACGGCAGCACCGCGATGGCATGTCCGTGGCGCACCAGATCGAGCATGAGAGCCAGCGAGTTGCACGAATGAAACGTGCGAAACGCGTGGCCACCGGTGCGCAGCCAGTCGTCCACCAGGCTGTGCAGGGTGGTCGGCGCCTTGTGGGTGACGATGGGAAGGTCTGCCAGCATGGCCGGCTGCACCCGGCCTGCGGGAAAGCCGCTGGTCTGCCCCGCGACCCAGCAGAAGCGAATGGCGCCCATGGGCTTGCGTGTCACGTGGGCACTGGTGGTGCCGCCGCTGTGCAGGGCCACATCCAATTCGCGTTTTTCGACTTTTTCAGACAGCACCTTGCCGACATCGACCGTGAGTTCGATGCGCAGGTCGGGGTGTCTGGCCTTCAGCCGGGTGAGTGTCTCTGCCATGCCGACGGTGGCCGACGACTCGTCGGCGCCCAGGCGCAGCACGCCCCGCAGCGGCGATGCGCCCCTGCCCAGCAGTTCCAGATCCTGGCCCGCGCCCAATACACGCTCGGCGTAGGCCAGTGCATTGATGCCCTCGGCCGTGAGTTCGATGCGTTGCTGGCTGCGCCGGAACAGCGCCAGGCCCAGCGTGCCTTCGAGTTCGCGGATCCGCGTGGACACGGCCGGCTGCGTCAGGCTGAGGTGATCGGCTGCGGCATGTGCCGTGCCCAGCTTGGCTGTCCAGTAGAACGCTTCGAGCTGGCGCAGAGTGAATCGGAGCATCGCAAAAAAATTAATCAAGTATGGTCGAAATTACTGACTTGGCGATGTGCGGCGCTGTCCGTAGATTGGCACGTGTCAACGCCTTTTGTTTTGGAGTCTAGCGATGTTTGTCCTCAATCCCCTGCCGCCCGCCATTGCGCCCGACGATCTCGATCTGCTGGTGCAGGCCGAACCGGCCGTGATCGGCCATTTCCGATTCACCGGTTTCATGGACATCGGCATCCGGGCCCATTTCCAGGATAGACGCATTGCCGGAACGGCCATCACCGTGCGCATGCCCGGCATGGACGGCTCGATCGTGCACTACGCCATCGGGCAGGCGCGTGCCGGCGATGTGCTGGTGATCGACCGCTGCGGCGACCGGGCGATTGCCTCGCTCGGCGGCGCAGTGGCCTACGCAGCGCGCTGCGCCGGCGTGGCGGGCATCATCGTCGATGGCGCCGTGACCGACCTCGGCGAACTGCGCGAATACGGCGTGCCGGTGTGGTCGCGGGGCGTCTCGGCCGTGACGGTCAAGACGCTGGGGCTGGGCGGCGAGTTCTGCGTGCCCGTCAGTTGCGGCGGCGTGGCCGTCAACCCCGGCGATGCCGTGCTGGCCGACGAGAACGGTCTGCTGGTCATGCCGCGCGCCGACATCCAGGCCTCGGCCCGGCGTGCCCTGCAGATGCAGCACGACGAGAAGACCACCCTGGCCCGCCTGCGCGCGGGCGAGAAGTATCCCGACATCATGGGCACGACGGCCGTCATCCAGAAAGCGATGGAGGCCCGATGAACGCCGCCGCCCCTTGTTCGAGCCCCGCGCCGTGGCCCAGCCTGGCCGAGCACGCAGCCGACTATCGCCAAGGGCGTACCAGCGCGCTGGCCACCACCCAGGAATGCCTGCGGCGCATCCGGGCACTGGATCCGCACCTGGGCGCATTCGTCGAGGTCTATGAAGACGAGGCCCTGGCGGCCGCCGAAGCCGCCGATGCGATGCTGCAGGCCGGACACTGGCTGGGACCGCTGCACGGCGTGCCCGTTGCCATCAAGGATCTGGTCGATATCGCCGGCAAGGCCACGACCTGGGGCTGCGCTTTCCGGCGCGAAGCGCTTGCGGACGTGTCGGCGCCGCTGGTGCACACGCTGCTGGCCGCAGGTGCCATCATCGTCGGCAAGACCCACCTGGTGCAATTTGCCCTCGGGGCCTGGGGGCTCAACGAGTTCATGGGCACACCGCGCAATCCCTGGGGTGGCGCGCAGCACCTGAGCCCGGGCGGATCGAGCAGCGGTTCGGCCGTGGCGGTGGCTGCCGGCATGGTGCCGCTGGCCATCGGCACCGATACCGGCGGTTCGGTCCGTGTGCCCGCAGCGCTGTGCGGCATCACCGGCCACAAGCCCACGTGGGGCCTGGTCGATGCACGCGGGGTCGCTGCCCTGAGCCCGACGCTCGACAGCGTGGGGGTCTTTGCCACGCGTGCCATCGATGCCCTGGCCCTGATGCAGGTGCTGGCCGAAGGGCAGGCGCTGGGCCGGCCGGGCAGTGCACCCGCCGCACCGCAAGGCGACCCCCTGCAGCCTTTTGCCGGTTTGCGCATGGGCTGCCTGGGTGCTGCCGATCTGCAGGGCGTGGCTCCCGACGTGCTGGATGCCTATGCGTCTGCATTGACGGTCTTCGAACAGGCGGGTGCCCAGGTGGTCGAGACCGCCTTGCCCACCACGTTCGAGGATTTTGCCGAGACCGCCAGCCGCATCATGCTGGCCGAAGGCGCCTTGCTCTATGGCGACCTGGCGCGCGACGAGAGCCTGCCGATCGACCGCACCGTGCGCCCGCGCCTGCTGGCGGGCACCGAGCTGCCGGCCACGGCCTATCTGCAGGCACGGCGTCATCAGGCTTTTCTGAAGGATCGGTTTGCCGCGCAATGCGATCGCCTGGATGTGCTGCTCACGCCCGCCGCACCGACGACGGCCCAGTCGCTGCAGACGCTCGATCCCGCACAGGCGCCGATCCGCTACACCCGCATCTTCAATCTGCTCCAGCGCTGCGGCGTGTCGGTGCCGGCAGGCCTCGATCGCCAGGGTTTGCCCATGGGACTGCAGATCGCGGGCATGCGCCGTGGCGACGCAGACGTGCTTCGCATCGCCGCCGAGTTCCAGAAACTCACGCCTTTTCATGAGGCGCGCTGGCCGGCCTGGGAGACTTGAACCGCACCGCGTGCAGACGTCGTCCGCCCTCTCGACTGTCCTGACCACGGCCTTGCGCCGTGGTCTTTTTTTTGGACACCGGCACCGGGTTCGCTCCGCAACTTGGTGCGCCCGCCGAACCACATCGGGGCAGGGTCGTGAACATGCACCGAATGGGCGATCGAGGCAGGTGGACTGGGCTTCGGTCTCGACGAAACCCGCGGAGAAACGGGCGGAATTTATCAACCGGCAAAAAAATCCATGTCGGGCCTTGGCACGGATGCTGCGCCTTCGCAGGGGAGCGGAGCCGGGACGATTCCGGGCGTTGACGAAGTCCTGGAGCCGCGTTCATTTCATTCTTCTGCGCGCGAGGCTTTTCATGTCTGCATTCCGTTATCTGCTGGCTTTCTGTGTTTTCTGCGTCTGCCCCACGCTGTCCTGGTCGCAGGACTATCCTGTCAAACCCATCCGCCTGGTCGTGCCGTTTCCGCCCGGTGGCAGCGTCGACATGACCGCCCGCATGGTCGGCCAGATGTTGACCGACAAGCTGGGCCAGCCCGTCCTGATCGAGAACCGATCGGGTGCCTCGGGCAATATCGGCATGGATTTCGTCGCCAAATCGGCTCCCGACGGCTACACGCTGCTGATGGCCCCGGCCGCGCTGTCGGCCAACGGCCATCTCTACAGAAAGATCGCGTTCGACCCCCGGACCGCTTTCGCCCCGATCACCCGTGTGGCCGACCAGCCCAATGTGCTCATCGTCAATCCCAGGCTGGGGGTGAAGTCGGTCGAGGAACTCATCGCCCTGGCCCGCCAGAAGCCCGGTGAGCTGACCTACGGTTCGGCAGGGCCGGGCAGCGCGCAGCACATTGCCGCCGAGGTCTTCACCGCGCAGGCCGGCGTGAAGATGCTGCATGTCCCCTACAAGGGCGGCGCACCCGCACTGGCGGATCTGGTGGGCGGACAGATCGATCTGATGTTCGAGACCTCGCCGACGGCCGTGCCTTTCGTGCAGTCAAAAAAACTCGTGGCGCTGGGCGTGACCACTCAGCAGCGCCTGAGCAATCTGCCCGACGTGCCGGCCATCAGCGAAGCGGGCTTGCGCGGCTACGAGTCCTATGCCTGGATCGGCATGGCGGCGCCGGCCGGAACCCCGCCGGCCATCGTGCAGAAACTGAATGCGCTGGTGAGCCAGGCCATTCATGGCGAACTCAATGCCCGGCTCAAGGAGATCAGCCTCATCCCCGTCGGCGACACGACGGCCGATTACGCGTCTTTCCTTGCAAAGGACTATGCGAGTTACGGCGTGATCGTCAAGGAGGCCAAGATCAGCCTCGACTGAAGCGTCCGTCCTCCGTCCCGCCGGAGGACCGCGTCCGGGGCCTTGTCCTACATCGTCTGACCCTTGCGGAGCACGCGGCGCGCTGCCGTTTCCGAGCCCAATACACAGGCTGCCGGCTGGCTGGTCAATGCCTTGTCCGGTGAGCGGCGGTGAATGGACATGCAAGGAGTACGAATGGCAGACAAGCCGGATCCGATGACCCCCGATGGCGAGGTCACCCCCATCTCGACGGACTACAAGGTGGGGCAGGACAACATCGTCATGCAACTGGGCCCCTTCGGCCTCGACATACACAACCGTGTGTTTGCCGTGTCGGCCGTCGCCGTCATCGCGTTCGTGGTGCTCACGCTGGCATTTCAGAATTCGGTCGAGCCGATATTCTCCGGATTGCGAGACTGGCTGACCGGCCATCTCGACTGGTTCTTCATCTCGGTCGGCAACATCTTTGTGCTGCTGTGCGCGGTGCTGGCGATTTCGCCGCTCGGGCGCGTCAGGCTGGGCGGGACCGAAGCCCGTCCCGATTACAACTACGGCAGCTGGTTCGCCATGCTGTTCGCGGCCGGCATGGGCATCGGGCTGATGTTCTACGGCGTCTCCGAGCCGCTGTCGCATTTTGGCACGGCCATGGCCGGCGTGCAGATGGAAGACGGGGTGCGCACCGACTGGGCGCCGCTGGGCGGTGCTGCCGGCGATGCCGCCGCAGCCAGCCGACTGGCCATGGCGGCCACCATCTACCACTGGGCGCTGCATCCCTGGGCGATCTATGCCATTCTGGCGCTGGGGCTGGCCCTGTTCTCTTTCAACAAGGGCCTGCCGCTGACCATCCGCTCGGTCTTCTATCCCTTGCTGGGCGAGCGGGTGTGGGGCTGGCCCGGCCACGTCATCGACATCCTCGCGGTGCTCGCCACGCTGTTCGGGCTGGCCACCTCGCTGGGCCTGGGCGCCGCGCAGGCTGCCGCGGGCCTCAACCATCTGTTCGGCATCTCCATGGGCGAGACCACCCAGATCGTGCTGGTGATCGGCATCACCGCGATCGCCACCGCTTCGGTGCTCTCGGGCCTGGATGCGGGCGTCAAGCTGCTCTCCGAGATCAACATGCTGCTGGCGCTGTTGCTGGTCGTCTTTGTCATCGTGCTGGGCCCGACGCTGGTTCTCCTCACCGGCTTCTTCTCCAATCTGGGCGCCTACCTGGAGTACCTGCCTGCGCTGGCGAATCCCTTCGGTCGCGACGACGCCAACTTTGCCCAGGGCTGGACGGCGTTCTACTGGGCCTGGTGGATCTCTTGGTCGCCCTTCGTCGGCATGTTCATTGCGCGGGTCTCGCGTGGCCGCACGGTGCGCGAGTTCATCGTCTCGGTGCTGATCGTGCCCTCGCTGGCGTGCACCCTGTGGATGACCGTTTTCGGTGGAACCGCCATCCATGAACTGGTCAGCGCCGGCTATCGCGCGGCGGCCGATGCAGAGCTGCCGCTGCAGCTGTTCCTGATGCTCGAGGCGCTGCCCCTGGCGCAGATCACTTCGTTCGTGGGACTCATCCTGGTCGTGCTGTTTTTTGTCACCTCCTCGGATTCCGGTTCGATGGTGATCGACGTGATTTCGGCCGGCGGCAAGATCGAATCGCCCATTCCGCAGCGTGTGTTCTGGTGCACCTTCGAAGGCCTGGTGGCCATTGCCCTGATCCTGGGGGGCGGGCTGGTCGCGCTGCAGGCCATGGCCGTCTCCACCGGCCTGCCGTTCGCGATCCTGCTGCTGGTGGCGACCATCGGCATCGTCAAGGGCCTGGCGTCCGAGCCGCGTCCGCGTTGAGAGAACCGCGGCAGGGATGACGATGCAGGATGAACAGTTCGAGATTCTGGCTTTCCTGGCCAGTCACGAGCCTTTCCGCGAGCTCGACGGGCCCACGCTGCAGCGCCTGGCCGAGTCGGTGGACGTGCGTTATTTCAAGGGCGGCAGCCCGATCGTGGAGTTCGGCCAGGATGCGCAGTTCTGGCATATCGTGCGCAGCGGTGTGGTCGAGGTCTTCAGGCGCGACGGCACGCTCTACAACCGGGTCACCGAAGGCGCTTATTTCGGCGAGTTCGGCCTGCTGCATCGCAAGCGTGTGCGTTTCCCGGCGCGTGCCGCCGAAGACACCTTGCTTTACCTGGTCCCCGAGCCGGTCTTCACCCAACTGTTCGAAACGCATGAACTGTTTGCCGACAAGGTCGAGATCGAGGACCGCACCCGGCTGAGGCAGGCCGTGCTGCGCCAGCAGACCGACAGCGGCCTGCTGTCGGCCGATGTACAGAGCCTGCTCCAGGGCGAAGCCGTCACGATCCCGGAGTCGGCCACGGCCCGCGAAGCCGCGCAGCGCATGACCGAGCACGACGTGTCGTCGCTGCTGGTGGTGCGCCCCGATCCGGATACGGGCCGGCCGGTCCTGGCGGGCATCGTCACCGACCGCGACATCCGCTCGCGGCTGGTGGCCGGCTGCCGGGACATGGACACGCCGGTGGTCCGGATCGCCACGCAGGACGTGATCGCCATCGATCACAACCGGCTGGTGTTCGAGGCCATGATGCTCATGCTGCGTCACAACGTGCACCATCTGCCGGTCCTCGCGAAACGCGAGCCCGTGGGCGTGCTGGCCATGTCCGATATCGTCCGGCTCGAATCCCAGAGCAGCCTGTTCGTGGTGGCCGGCATCAACCGGGCGGCCTCGGTCGAAGAACTGGCGGTGCTGGCCCGCGAGGCACGGGCCAGCTTCGTCAAGATGGTCGAAGGCGATCTCAGTTCGCGCATCGTGGGCAGCACGCTGTCGGCCATCGGCCGGGCGTTCAAGCAACGGTTGCTCGAACTCGCCGAGCAGCGGTTCGGCCCACCGCCGGTGCCTTACTGCTTTCTGGCCCTGGGCTCCATGGCGCGGCAGGAACAGCTCGTCGTGACCGACCAGGACAACGCCCTGATCCTGGACAACAGCTACGACGAGGCGGTTCACGACGCCTACTTCGAACAACTGGCACGGTTTGTCTGCGACGGCCTGGCGCAGTGCGGTTATGCCTACTGCACCGGCGGTGTCATGGCCAGCAACCGCCAGTGGCGCCAGCCCCTGCGGGTGTGGGAAGCGCGGTTTCGCGAATGGATCGAAAACCCCACGCCCGAGTCGCTGCTCCACAGCAACATCTTTTTCGACATCGACGGCGTGGCCGGCCGCACGGAGTGGGCGGACAGCCTGCGGGCCATGGTGGCCCGGCACGCCCGTGCCCATCCGCGCTTTCTGGCCAGCATGGCTCGCAACGCGCTGCTGCGTACACCGCCGCTCGGATTCTTCAAGGATTTTGTGCTGGAGGTGGATGGCCGCCACAGTGCGGCCATCAATCTCAAGCGGCGCGGCACGGCCCCGCTGTCCGACCTCATCCGCGTGCATGCCCTGGGTATCGGCTCGGAGGCCCTCAACTCGTTCGACCGGCTCGACGAAGTGGTCGAAGCCGGCGCATTGCCGCCCGGCCGGGGACCCGCATTGCACGATGCGCTCGAGTTCATCAGCATGGTGCGCATCCGCAACCAGGCCCGCGATCTGAAGGGGGGGCGAGAGCCCGACAACAGCATCGAGCCCGACCAGCTCTCCGAGTTCGAACGCAAGAGCCTGCGGGATGCCTTCACCATCCTCAGCCATGCCCAGGACTACCTGAAGTTCCGTTTCCAGTCCGCCCGGGGGCCGGAGCGGCCGCGCTGATGCTGCACAGCGGCCTCTTGCGCGGTCCCGGCGGAACGCCCCCCGCCGAGGGCTCCCGCGCGCTCGATTGGCCCCTGGGCATGCGGCAACTGCTGGCGGCGACCCGCGACCCGCGGCTGCAGGCCTATTACCGTGCAGGCGCGCCCGAAGGCAGCACGCCGCTGCACGAGGCGCCGCTCATGGCGCTGGACGTCGAGACCACGGGGCTCGATCCGGAACGCGACGGCATTCTCAGCATCGGCCTCGTCCCGATGTCGCTCTCGCGCATCCGTTCCAGTCAGGCACGCCACTGGCTGCTCAAGCCGAGGCTGCCGCTGAGCAGCGCCTCGGTGGCTTTCCATGGCATCACCCATGCCCACATCCGCCACGCCCCCGACTTGCTCGATGTGCTCGAAGAGGTGCTGGGCATGATGGCCGGCCATGTCATGGTGGTCCATTGCCGCGAGATCGAGCGGCAGTTCCTGCGTGCCGCCGTGTCGTCGCGTGTGGGGGAGGGCGTCCAGTTTCCGGTCATCGACACCATGGCGCTCGAGGCCCGCCTGCACCGTCAGCCGCAGCCCTGGCAGTGGTTGCCCCGCTGGCTGCACCGGCCTGCGCCTCCCGTGTCGATCCGGCTGGCCGCCAGCCGCGACCGCTACGGCTTGCCGCGTTATCGCCTGCACCATGCCTTGACCGATGCGCTGGCCACTGCCGAACTGCTGCAGGCCCAGGTCGCCCACCGGTTCACGCCCGACACGCCGCTCTCGGCACTCTGGTCCTGAAACGCCGGCTCAACGGCGTCGCAGCAGCATCTGGCTCACCAGTGCGCGCAGCGCCGGCGGGCGGACCGGCTTGACCAGAATGCCCCAGCCGCGCTCGCCGGCCAGTTCGAGCAATGCCTCGGTACGCTGCGCCGCGATCAGCACCACGGCGGTGGATTGTCCCCAGCGTTGCGTGAGACGGTCGTAGCGGGCCAGGCTTTCGGTGGCATCGCCATGCACCTCGAGCAACACCATGTGCGGTGCCTGGCCCGGAACCGCCGCGGCGAGGGCCGCATCGGCGCTGCCGGTCCACGGCACGGTGCCGCCCCACCGTTCGAGCAAGCCGCCCAGCGTGGCGCACAACGGGATGTCGTCTGCAATGCACCAACTGCTGTGGCCGCGTAGCGGTGTGTCGGTGTCTGCGGCCGCAGGTTCGGGCGCGGGCAGGAGGGCGGCCGGTGTCTCTTCCAGCGCCGCCGCCTGCCCGATGGGCACGGCGACCCAGAACGTGCTGCCGCGCCCCAGTTGAGACGAGACCCCGATGGGGTGTCCGAGCAGGCGGCCGACCCGTTCGACGATCGCCAGGCCCAGGCCGGCGCCCCGGTCGTCGCCGTGACCTTCGTCGAGGCGGCGGAACTCCTCGAAGATCTCGCCCAGCAGGCTCTCGGGAATGCCGGGGCCCTGATCGTGGACTTCGATGCGCAGGGTGTCGCCGTGGCGCCGGCAACCGAACAGGATGCGGCCCTGCCGGGTGTAGCGCACCGCGTTCGAGAGGTAGTTCTGCAGGATGCGGCGCAGCAGGGCCTCGTCGCTGCGCACGACGAGCGGCGAGGCCCGCCCCCGCAACTGCAGGCCGTGACTGGCCGCCAGCATGCCGAATTCGCGCAGCAGCGTCTCCATGAGGGGCGCCAGCGCGAAGTCGCGGATGTGCACCGGCAACTGGCCGGATTCCATGCGCGAGATATCGAGCAGGCTGCTCAGAATGTCGTCCTGCGCCGACAGCGCATGGTGGATGTGGTCGGCGTAGGCGCGGCCGGTGTCGTCGGTCAGATGGCCGCGCAGTCCGGAGAGGTACATGCGGGCGGCGTTGAGGGGCTGGAGCAGATCGTGCACGGCGGCGCTCACGAAGCGCGTCTTGTAGTGATTGGCCTTTTCCGCCTGACGCCGCGCCAGGTCGAGGTCGCGGGTGCGCTCGGCAATGCGGTGCTCCAGCGCATCGGCCAGCGAACGCAATTCACGCGCCGCATTCTTGTAGCTGGTGATGTCGGCATAGCTGGTGACGAAGCCGCCGTCGGGCAGCGGGTTGCCCCGGATCTCCAGCACCGTGCCGTCCTCTTTTTCGCTTTCGCGCAAGTGCGGTTTGCCGCTGCGCAGATGATTGAGGCGGCGCTGGATCGCTTCTTCGACCGGCCCCGGACCGAGCAGTCCGCGTCGTGCGTTGTAGCGGAACAGATCCTCGATCGGCAGGCCGACCCGGATGAGTCCCGGCGGAAACCGGAACAGCTCGAGGTAACGTTTGTTCCAGGCCGTCAGCCGCAGTTCGGCGTCGATGACCACCACGCCCTGGGGCAGGTGGGCGAGGTTGCGGCTGAGCCCGCTGTCGGCTGCGCTGGCCGCCTGGACGATGCCGTCCTGCGCCGTTCGCAGTTCCTGCGCGTGCTGCTGCAGCACGGTCTCGAGTTCCTGCCGGCTGCGCTGGCGCAATGCGGACAGGCGGCGGTGCTGCCGGCCGTACAGCACCAGCAGCGACAGGGCCAGCCAGATGCCGGCAGCCGCGAGTCCGGCGGCCCGGCCGGCGGCTGTCGATGCCTGGGTGTCGTGCAGCAGGTGCACGGTCCAGCCCTTGTCGCTCAGGAACTGGGTGTGCCACAGCACCGCACCCTTCACGGCCGGATCGAGCACCCGCGTCATCGTGCCGCCGGTTTCCAGCCGTTCGAGCGGTTCGTAGCGGGCCGCGAGCAGGGGCTGGTCGGCGTATTGCCGGCTGGCCCGCAATTCCCGGCGCTGCGCCTCGCTCAGCGAGTCGAGCACGCGGTAGTGCCATTCCTTGCGGCTGGCGAGGAACACCACGCCATGCGTGTCGGACACCAGCACGACGTCCGGGGTCTCCAGCCAGTCGCGTTCGAGTGCGGTCAGGATGATCTTGATCACGATGATGCCCATCACGTGTCCCTGCGGATCCTCGATGGCCTGCGACAGGAAATAGCCCGGCTCGCCCGTGGTCAGCCCGATGCCGTAGAAATCGCCCCTGCCACGGGCCAGGGCCTGCTGCACATAGGGGCGAAAGCTGTAGTTCACGCCCACATTGCTGCGGGGATCGCGCCAGTTGCTGGCGGCCAGGGCCGTGCCCTGCGCATCGATCAGCGTCAGCGTGGACGACTGGCTGGCGCCGTTGGCCTGCTCGAGCTTGGCGTTGAGCCGGGTCACGTCGTCGGCGAGCAAGGGGCGGGAAACCGCATCGCGCAATTCGGTGTCCAGCGCCAGCAGTTGCGGCAGCGTGTTGTAGCGGTCGATGCGCTGTTGCAGCGACTGCGTGTACAGATCGAGCTGGCGCCGCACGCTGTCGCTTTCGACCTGCAGGGAGCCGTTGTGCGCCAGGTGCGAGGCGGCCAAGGCCGCGAGCGCCATGCCACCCAGAATGGCCACCACGGTCCAGAGCGGGTTGGGGCGTTGCAACAGATTCATGGGCTGGAAAGGGGGGCTAGGGAAAACCACGAGAGGGGCGCCGGGCAGAGCCGCCGGAGGGCATTCGATTTCCGATTATGGCTAACGTAAGCCCTTGTATTTGAAAGGATTGTTCGAAGGGCGATCGTGCGCCGCGCGGTTCGGGGTGCGGCCGTGCCCATCGGCGTCTACTACCAATGAGCTATCTGCCATTGTCGGCACTGGCAGTTACAAACGGCCCGTCAGCGCCGCATCGTCGCGCTATCTTATTGATTAAAAAGTCAGGAGCCAACGCATGCATGCGATTTCTGCCGACACCGCGGCCCCCGCGCGTCTTCCGTTCTACCGCCAGCTCTACTTCCAGGTGGTGGTCGCCATCGTTCTGGGCGTGCTTCTGGGACATTTCGAACCCGCGTTCGCCGCTCAGCTCAAGCCCCTGGGCGACGCCTTCATCAAGCTGGTGAAGATGATCATCGCACCGGTGATCTTCCTGACCATCGTCACCGGCATCGCCGGCATGACGCACCTGCGCACGGTGGGCCGGGTGTTCGCCAAGTCCATGGCGTACTTCCTGTTCTTCTCCACCCTGGCGCTGGTCGTCGGCATGATCGTCGCGCACGTGGTCCAGCCCGGCGCCGGCATGAACATCAATCCGGCCGATCTCGACCAGGGCGCCGTGAAGACCTATGTCGCCAAGTCGCATGAGCTGAGCCTCATCGGCTTCGCCATGGACATCATCCCCAACACGATGATGAGCGCCTTCGTCGACGGCAACATCCTGCAGGTGCTGTTCATCGCCGTGCTGTTCGGCATCTCGCTGGCACTGGCCGGTGAAAAAGGCCAGATGGTCGCGAGCTTTCTCGAGTCGCTGACGGCGCCGGTCTTCAAGCTGGTGCACATCCTCATGAAGGCCGCCCCGATCGGCGCCTTCGGTGCCATCGCCTTCACCATCGGCAAGTACGGCGTGGCCTCGCTGATCAACCTGGCCTGGCTGGTGGGCAGCTTCTACATCACGTCGCTGCTGTTCGTGGTGGTGATCCTGGGTCTGGTCGCCCGCCTGTGCGGCTTCTCGGTGTTCAAGCTGGCCCGCTACCTCAAGGCCGAGCTGCTGCTGGTGCTGGGCACGTCCTCGTCGGAATCGGCCCTGCCGTCGCTGATGGAGAAGATGGAACGCGCCGGCTGCAAGAAGTCGGTGGTGGGCCTGGTCGTTCCGACCGGCTACTCCTTCAACCTCGACGGCACCAACATCTACATGACGCTGGCCGCGCTGTTCATCGCGCAGGCGACCAACACCGAGCTGACGCTGTGGCACCAGATCACGCTGCTGCTGGTGGCGATGCTCAGCTCCAAGGGCGCTGCGGGTGTGACCGGCGCCGGCTTCATCACCCTGGCTGCCACGCTGGCCGTGGTGCCCGAAGTGCCGGTGGCCGGCATGGCGCTGATCCTCGGTGTCGACCGCTTCATGAGCGAATGCCGTTCGCTCACCAACTTCATGGGCAACGCCGTCGCGACGGTGGTGGTCGCCCGTTGGGAAAACGCGCTCGACTACAAGCAGCTCAACGCCGCACTCGACTCGGACGGCAGCGTGGCTGTCCAGCCCGCACGCAGCGCTGCCGACGAACTGCTGGTTCCGGGCACCAAACAAGCCTGATCGGCCGCCGGGGCCGCACATCGAGGCTCCATGCCTCGGCCGCGCCCCTCTCGATCGCCAGCCGCTCCGGGAAACCGGCGCGGATTTTTCAATTGGAGAGGTCGCGGCTCTCGGGCTCCAGGCTCTTGACCAGCACGGCGGCCTGCGTCCGGCTGTAGCAATTGAGCTTTTTCAGAATGGCGGTGATGTGCACTTTCACCGTGTTTTCGGCCAGATCCAGCTCATGGGCGATCTGCTTGTTGAGCAGGCCGTCGGCCAGACACAGCAAGACCTTGAACTGCTGCGGCGTGAGCTGCGCGAGCTTTTCCGCGAGTTCTTCGTCTTCCTTCGACGACGCCACCGTGATCGGCGGAAACCAGCTGCCGCCTTCCAGCACCTGGGCGATCGCATCGTGGATCAGCGCAGGCGGCGAGGCCTTGGGGATGAATGCGGCGGCGCCGAATTGCCGGGCCCGCTGGATCACCCGCGGCTGGTCGTTGGACGAGATCACGATCACCGGCACATCGGGGTGTTTGCCGCGGATGCGCAGCAAGGCCGAAAAACCCTTGGTGCCCGGCATGGTGAGGTCCAGCAGTACGAGGTCGACCTGCGGCGTGCCTTCCAGTCCCGCATCGAGGGACGAGGCGCTGGCGGCCTCCACGATACGCAGGTCGGCGAACGACTCCCTCAGCACCTGGATCACCGCCGCGCGGAACAGGGGATGGTCGTCGGCAACTAGAAACGTCAGCTCAATCTTGGTGCTCATGCGGGATCTGCGAGGATGTTTGCTCGGATCGTGGCGGGCCGGGATCACGGAGGGAAAGTCCGCACACGGCTGCATGCGGGGGAGCCGTATGGTAGTCCATCGCGGATGCGGTACGAAAGGGCCTGCGCGCCGACCGCTGCCTGGTGCACACGTGTCCCGTGGGGCCGCACGGTCTGCGCCTGCGGGGTAAAATCCGCACTGCTCCGGGGTGCACGCCAGTGCTGAGATTCAAACCCGTGAACTTGATCCGGTTCGTACCGGCGGAAGAAGAGCTTGGACTTGCCCGACGCGGCCGCACGACGGAGCGCGGCGGGGCAGGTGGCATTCGGAGCATCATTTCTCAGGTCATGAAAGATGCCCATGGATACGCTTGCTTCCCCGGTCGCCGAGATCCTCGACTTCATCGCACAAGAGAGCTGCACCGACGCGCAGTTCGATCGGCTCGCACTGCGGCTGTTCGCCTATCAGTATGCGGCCAGCGGCGCCTACCGCAGCTTTTGCCAGCGCCGCGGCGCGACACCGCGCCAGGTCAAGTCGTGGCACGACATCCCGGCCGTGCCCATCGACGCCTTCAAGGCCCTCGAGCTGCGCTGCGAACCGTCGTCGCCGGCCGAGCGGGTGTTCATGACCAGCGGCACCACGCGAGCCGACAACCGGGGGCGGCATTTCCACCCGCGGCTCGATGTGTACGACCTGTCCATGACCCTTAATTTCGCGCAGCGTTTCATGAAGGGGGCGGCGCACCTGCCCATGGGCATTCTGTTCCCGGATGAAGAGGCCCTGCCGAATTCGTCGCTGGCGCATTACCTGTCGCTGGCGAAGTCGACGTTCGGCAGCAGCGGCAGCCGTCATTTCATGACGCCGCAGGGCCTGGACCTGCCCGGCCTGCTCGCCACGCTGGAAGACGCCGAACGCCAGGGCCAGCCGTATGCCCTGCTGGGCGCGAGTTACAGCTTCGTGCATCTGGTCGATGCCCTGCGCCAGCAGGGACGGCGTTTTTTGCTGCCGCCCGGAAGCCGGATCCTGGACACCGGCGGCTACAAGGGCCAGTCGCGGGAGTTGCCGCTCGAGTCCTTCTACGCCGACCTGTCGCAGGCCCTGGGCGTGCCGCGCAGCGACTGCATCAACATGTACGGCATGACCGAACTGAGCACGCAGTTCTACGACGACGGCAATGCCGCCGTGCCGTCGGTCAAGTCGGGGCCTCACTGGATCCGTTCGCGCCTGATCGATCCAGCGACCGGCCGCACCGTCGCACCGGGTGCGCGGGGTCTCCTCGTGCATTGCGACCTGGGCAACTTCAACTCGGTCACGAGCATCCTGACGGAAGACATCGGCCAGGCCGTGGCGGGCGGTTTCCTGCTGCTCGGCCGTGCGCAGGGTGTCGAGGCCAAGGGGTGTTCGCTGGCCGTCGAGGAGTTCATGCGGGCCGCGGCGGCATGACCGCGACCCGGGTCGAAGCCGGTTATCTGCCCGGACTGCCGAGCGCCGAGGTCGACTGGCAGGTGCTGCATTTCGAGCAGCAGGGCCGGCGGCTGGAGGTCGCCGTGCCGGTGCTGTCGGCATCGCAGATGGCCGCACTGGCCGCGCGTGTGCGGCGCGCCAGCGCCCTGCACCTCAAGACGATGACGGTGTCGCAGATCGTCGCCGTCGTCGACCGTGCCGTGGGACGGCTGCTCGACCCCGGCGATCCCTTGCGCCGGCAGGCCGACACCTGGCTGCCCGTGGTCACCGGTTACGACGCCGAGATGGTGAGGCTGGGCCTCAATGCCTTGCTCAAGACCTTCCGTGCACCGCAGCTCGACCGGTTCGTGGCCGAAGACTTTGCCAACCCCAAGGTTCTCGACGGCTTTCAGCCCACACCCAAGGGCGGTGCCGTGCGGGCCTTCGGCCCCGATCTGCTGGTGCACAGCTGGGCAGGCAACGTCCCCGCACTCGCGGTCTGGAGCCTGGTGTGCGGATTGCTGGTCAAGGCCGGCAACATCGGCAAGGTGCCCAGCGCCGAGCCGCTGTTTGCCGGCTGGTTCGCCCGCCTGCTGGCCGACGTCCACCCGCCGCTGGCCGACTGCCTGGCCGTGGTCTGGTGGCGCGGCGCGGGCGATGCCGGGGCCTCGGCGCTCTACGCCCAGGCCGATACCGTGCTGGCCTATGGCGGCAACGAGGCGCTGGATGCCATCCGCAGCCGCCTGCCGGTCACGACCCGTTTCCTGCCCCACGGCCACAAGCTCGGGCTGGGCCTGATCGGTACGGCCGCGCTCGACAGCCTGAAAGCCCCCGCAATGGCGAGGCAGGCCGCCTGGGATGTCATGCGCTACGACCAGCAGGGCTGCTATTCGCCCCATGT
The DNA here is from genome assembly GCF_003752175.1 of Comamonas sp. BIGb0124. Taxonomy (GTDB): domain Bacteria; phylum Pseudomonadota; class Gammaproteobacteria; order Burkholderiales; family Burkholderiaceae_C; genus Comamonas_F. The sequence goes on from NZ_RJVF01000009.1 coordinate 851,501, forward strand.
GTTCTATGTGGCGCGCGGCGGTGCCGTGTCGCCGCGTGCGTTCGCGGGTTACCTGGCGGGCGAACTGGCCAACCTGGAGCGGCGTTTTCCACGCCGTGCGCTCGGCCTCGAGGAGTCCGCAGCCGTGGCCCGGTGGCATCACGCCATGGAATGGAAGGCCCTGTCCGCACCGGCCGATGGCACGCCCGATACCCTGATCGGCCCATCCGGATCGGCGTGGCACGTCGCGTACAGCGACACGCTGCAGCCGCTGTCTCCCACGGCCCTGCAGCGCACGATCCAGGTGGTCGGTGTCGACTCGCTCGACGCGGTGATCCCGATGGTGGCCGGCCACAGCCGTTTCCTGCAGACGGCAGGGGTGGCGGCATCGCCCGAGGAGCTCTTTGCGCTGGCCGATGCGCTGGGCGCTGCCGGTGTCACGCGCATCAGCGCCATCGGTTCGATGAGTTCACCGGAAGCCGGCTGGCACCACGACGGCCGTTTTAATCTGCTCGACCTCGTCCGCATGACCGAGATCGAGCGCTCTGCAGAATCGGCGGCCGAGCCGCTGGCGCCTTATGCAGACTAGGCGGCAGACCGACATGGCCTTTCTCGACATGCAGGGTGTGGTCTACACCTATCCGGGCCGGCCGCCGGTGGTCGACGGTGTCGACTGGCGCATCGACGCCGGCGAGGTGCATTGCCTGGTCGGCCGCAGCGGCTGCGGCAAGAGCACCCTGCTCAAACTGGCGGCGGGGCTGATGCAGCCTCGGTCCGGCCGCATCCTGATGCGCGGCGAGCCGGTGCGAGCACCCGGCCCGCAACTGGGATTCGTGTTCCAGGCGCCGACCCTGCTGGAGTGGGCGCGCGTGATCGACAACGTGCTGCTGCCGGTGTCCCTGCAGCGGCGGCCGCGCGCCGACGACATCGACCGCGCGCTCGAACTGCTGGCCCTGCTCGGGCTGGCCGACCGTGCCCGCCATTACCCGCGCCAGCTCTCGGGCGGGCAGCAAAGCCGGGTTGCCCTGGCACGGGCCCTGATCCTCGAGCCGCCGCTGCTGCTGCTCGACGAGCCGTTCGCCGCGCTGGACGCCATCACCCGGGGCGAGCTGCAGGACGACTTGCTGCGCATGTGCCGGCTGCGCCGGACCACGGTGCTGTTCGTCACCCACGACATCACCGAGGCCGTCTACCTGGGCGACCACATCGTGGTGATGCAGCGCGGGCGGCTGCTCGACACGCTGCGCATCACGCTCGATGCACCGCGTTCGCAGGCCATGCGCCATGGCGCCGAGTTCAACCGCTACTGCGCGCGGGTACGCGCGGCACTCGACGGAGACACCGCATGACGACGCCATCCTGGCGAGCCTCTCTGGTGCCCTGGGCGGTGTTCCTGATCCTGTTCGTGGTGTGGGAATGGGCCGTGGCGTGGTCCGGCATTTCCGCGCTGGTGCTGCCTGCCCCTTCGGCGGTGATGAAGTCGCTGTGGGCTGCCATGAGCAGCGGGTACCTGTGGCCGCATGTGCGCGCCACGCTGCTGGAGCTTCTGCTGGGCCTCGCGGGCGGCGGCGCGATGGGCCTGGCCATGGGCATCGTGCTGGCCGAATCGCCGCTGCTCGAGCGCTTGCTCAGGCCGTGCGTGGTGGTCAGCCAGGTCGTCCCCAAGCTGGCCCTGGCGCCGCTGTTCGTGATGTGGTTCGGCTTCGGCATGACCTCGACGGTGGTCATCACGGCGCTCATCTGCTTTTTCCCGCTGATGGAAAACACGTTGACCGGCCTGAGGCAGGTCGATGCACAACGCCTGCAGCTTTTCCGCATGCTGGGCGCCACGCGCTGGCAGACCCTGCGGCGCCTGAAGGTGCCGGCCGCGCTGCCCGGCATTCTGGCCGGTCTGCGCGTGGCCGTGGTGCTGGCGCTGGTCGGCGCCGTCGTCGGCGAGTTCATCGGCGCCAGCCAGGGGCTGGGCGCGGTGATCATCGCCACCCAGGGCATGATGGACACCGCGCTGATGTTTGCCGTGCTGACGGTGATCGCGGTGATCGGATTGCTGCTCTACCAAATCACGCTCGCCATCGAAAAATGGCTTTTGCGCTCTTACACCGACAGCCCATGAACTCCGGAACACACGGCACCATGCACACCCTTTCAGCTCCCGCTCGTCCTTCCGCCGCGGTTTCCCCGGCACGCCTCTCCCGTCGTTCGGCCCTGCTCGCGGCCGCCGGTCTGGCCGCCTGGCCGGCCGTGCGCGCCGCCGGCCCCGGCCCCGCCGAAAAGATCACCCTGGCAGGCTGGAGCAAACCGATCAGCGAAATCACCAACGTGCTGGTCGAGCCCGAAAAAGGCTTCTTCAAGGCCCAGGGCCTGGCGCTGACCTACATGCCGGGCGCAGGCGGCGGGGATGCCATCCGCAACATCCTCAGCGGCCAGGCCGACGTCGCCTTCACCGACCCGGGTTCGTTCTTCATGGCGCTCGACAAAGGCGAAAAGCTGCGAGCCATCTACGACATCTATCCGCAGAACGTCTTCAACGTGGTGTCGCTCAAGTCGGCCAACATCACCCGGCCTGCCGATCTCAAGGGCAAGCGGATCGGCGTCTACAGCCTCTCCAGCGGCACCCGCCAGAATCTGCTCGTGATGCTGCACCAGGCCGGGCTGAAAGAGTCCGACGTGACCATCGTCGTGACCGGCCTGCTCAACTTCGCGCCGCTGCTGCAGGGCCAGGTCGATGCCACGGCCGCGACCGATACCGGCCTGGTGGTGGGCAAACGCCGCGGCATCGGCGAGGTCGACGTGATGGAAACACGCGACGTGCTCAATGTCTCGAGCGATCTGTTCGTGGTGCGCGAGCAGGTCTACCAGGAAAAGAAAAATCTGCTGCGAGCTTTCCTCCGGGCCTATCGCGACAGCGCCGCCTGGATGATCGCCCATCCCGACGAGGCGGCCACGCTGGCCGCCCGTTACGCCATCGACGGCACCGACCGCGAGATCAACCTCGAGGTGATCCGCCTGCGCAATGCCGCGGCGTTGCCTGCCGGCCAGGGGGCACAGGGCGCTGCGGCCGTGCTCGGTACCTTCGATCTCGATGCCTTGCAGAAAGCGGCGGATGCCTATCGCACGCTGGGCCTGATCGAACGACCGATCCGCGTGGCCGACGTGGTCGACACACGGCTGCTGCCTGCAGCGTGAACGAAAGAACCGTATGAAGTTCAAGGACAAGGTCGTGCTGGTCACGGGCGCAAGCCGTGGCATCGGCGCCGGCATCGCACATGCCTTTGCCGCCGAGGGGGCGACGGTGGTCGTCAACCATGTGTCCAACGCGGCTGCAGCGGCCGAAGTCGTCGAACAGTGCCAGGCCGCAGGCGGCGATGCCTGGGCCGTCAAGGCCGATGTCGGATCGGCGCTTGCGGTGCAGGCGATGGTCGACGAGATCGTGCGGGAGACCGGCCGCATCGATGTGGTGGTCAACAATGCTTTCCGCCCCTATGCGTTCGATCCGGAGCGGCGCACGCTGTTCGACGACATCGCGTGGCCCGACTATCAGGCGCAGTTCGATGGCGCCGTGGGCGGGGCTTTTCATGTGTGCAGGGCGGTGTTGCCGCAGTTCAGGCAGCGTGCGCAGGGCTGCATCGTCAACATCGTGAGCGATCTGGTCGAACGGCCGGTGGTGCCTTACCACGCGTACACCACGGCCAAGGCCGCGCTGGTGGCCTTCAGCCGCAATCTGGCCACCGAGTTGGGGCCGTTGGGCATCCGCGTGAACTGTGTCGCTCCGGGCCTGGTCTACCCGACCGCGAGCAGCCAGGGCACACGCGAGTCGTTCAGGGAGTCGCTGATCGCAGCCACGCCCTTGCGTCGCCTGGCCCGGCCCGAGGATGTCGCCGGGCCGGTGCTGTTTCTGGCATCGGACTGGAGCGGCTTCGTGACCGGGCAGGTGCTGTTCGTGGACGGCGGCCTGGTGATGCGCTGAGGCGGGCGCCGAGACGACCGCTGGAAGGAGCGATGACGGCGCGCGGCCGGGGCGATGCAGATCGGCTCTGCATGCGAACCGGGCGAATCGCCCAGCGAGTGCTTAGCGGCGCCGGCGCGGAGGCGCGGAGAACCCGGTTCGGGTTTCGATGTGGCGGAACGTGAGTCGGCCTTTGTCGAGATCGTACGGCGACATCTCGAGGGACACACGGTCGCCTGCGAGAACGCGAATTCGATGCTTGCGCATCTTGCCACCGGCATAAGCGATGAGCTGATGGCCGTTTTCGAGGGTCACGCGAAAGCGGGAGTCGGGAAGGACTTCATCCACTTTGCCTTGCATTTCAATCAATTCTTCTTTGGCCACGTATCTCCTTAGCGTGAAGTTGGAAAACAGTCATCAGCCGAGCTGATTCAGCAGCACCATGCTGCGTCCTTCGTCCATCGCGTAGCGAACGGCGCTCGCATCGCTGGTGAAGTCGGGAATGAAACGGAAAACACGGTCGTGCATGCCGCGGCGTATCGAGACGGCGGCCTGGAAAAAGCCGTTATCGGACAGCTTGATGAGCGGGGTGACAACGTAGTTGCCGACGCGCTCGATGTTGTAGTTTTGTAGCGTCATGGCGTCGAGAAGACATCGCCACACCGGGCACATGTCTTCCGAAAAAAAAGGGGGGAGGGCGATCCAGTCGGTGGATCGGGGCGGTCCGTGATGCAACAAAACGGAACCGGTCGTGAGCTCGTCGCAACTGAGAGTGACAGGAGGCGTGCAAACGACGACTGGGACACGGCTGCAGGAATCGCGGCCATGCGTCAAACGGGTGCCTTTAGAACGAGCAGAACGTAGGCAGACCTGTCAAGTGTAGCCGATCGGCCTGACTTGCGCCGATTGTCTTGACCGATTCCATGCAAACGCGGTGGATTGCCGGAATGGAGGCGCTCGTTGTCGCCTCTGTCGGAGCGGGCGGGCGATCGCTCCGGTCAGCTCTGGCTGGCCGCGACGGCATCCGCATGCAGGGCTTCGTTCAACTGGTCGACGATCAAGGCCCAGGGGGCATCGGCCTTGATCTGCTCGGCGATGAACTGGCGCTGGGCGTCGCTCCAGAACGATGCGTCGGCGATGAGGGTGTCGGCCGGGAGTTGGTGCGACTGGATGAACTCGGCAATGGTCTCGGGTTCGGCATCCAGGCCCAGTTGCAGAAACAAATTGGTCATCGTGGGATCGGCGCTGTTCATGTCTTCCTCTTGTACGGATAGGGGGATGGATAGGGCAATGGATAGAGCGAACGACCATTGGAACGCGAGGCCGGGAGGGTGACAAGTCAGCGGTGGCCGCATATCGGTCGTATACCGGGCTGCGGAGGGGGCGGACCGGCCGAACCCGTCATGAAAATCGCGTATTCAGAAGGCATTGCACGCTTTCGTGGCCGAAAACGATCGTAAAACAACGCGTGTGGAGGGGCGCTGTTTGCGGTTTAGCCTCACGGGGGAGCGGCCTACAATGTTCCAACAGACCTTCATCGAAAAAGAAAGGCGTTGACATGGGAGTCGAGTCGGTTGCGCGTCTGCTGGATACGTTCGGTCACGCTTTCTGCGTTTTCGACGCACAGGATCGCGCTGTGCTGTGGAACGACACATTTCTGGTTTTTTTCCCCGAGCACGACGGGCTGATTCATCCGGGCGAGCACTACAGCGAGAACCTGCGGCGCTTTTACACCGGACGTCTGCCGCAGGAAGAGCAGGTCCATCTCGAACGTTACGTGGCCGACGGTGTCCAGCGCAATCGTCTGCCGACCCAGCCCTTCGTGTTCGAGCACCACGGCCGGTGGCTGAAGGTCATGGCCGTGCCCGATGCGGCAGGCGGTCGCATCCGCATGTGGCAGGAGATTCCCCGCGAGCAGGCGTCTGCCCAGGCCGGCGTGCCTCTCATGCGCTTGGCGGCCATGGAGTACGGCGCGCTGCTGAGTCAGGCCGAAGAGGGCGCGGCCCTGCTCGACAGCCAGATGCGGATCCTGGATGTCAACGATGCTTTCATGGCGCTCTACCGCATCCGGGACAAGGCCGGCCTGCTCGGGCGTTCCTATTGCACCGTCATCGAGGACTGGTGGCAGGCGGCTGCGGTGACGGCCGATGCTGCCGGCCTGGCCGTGCCGAGCCCGCTCGATTCGGAGCTGGGGGTTCCCGTGGACATCCCGCTGCCGGATGGCCGCTGGGTCCAGGTTTCGACGCACTGGTCGGTCGACCATGAGGTGCTGTACTCGCTGCACTGGGACATCAGCGACAGCAAGCAGGCCGAGCTGGCCCTGCGGCAGGCCGAGCAGCGGGTGCGCAGCAGCGAGTCGCGCCTGATCGAGGTCACCGACAGCCTGCTGTCCGAAAAGCGTCGTGCCGACCAGTCCGAACAACGGCTGCAGATCGCCTTCGGGAACGCGGGCATCGCCATCGTCGTGGCGTCGCCGCACGGGGTGGTCCTCGACGCCAACGACGCCGCTTTGCAGTTGCTCGGGCATGCCGTGTCCGATCTGCGGGGCATGCTGCTGAGCCAGCTTTTCGAACCCGAAGTCAGTGCGCGCCTGCGCCTGGTGGGGGGCGCGGGCAGCGGTACCGTGGCGCATCTCGAGACCGTCTTCAGACATGCCGACGGCACCGTGCGTCACGGCCAACTGATCGCTGCAGGCGCGTCGGCCGTCAAACATCCGGTCGCCCGCACCGTGCTCTATCTCATCGACATCACCGACAAGAAGAACAGCGACCTGGCCCGCGAACGCGCGATGGAGGCCTTGCGCAACGAGGCGCTTCACGACGTGCTCACGGGCCTGGGCAACCGGCGATACCTGGATGCGGCCCTGCGCGACCTGACCTCGGGCAGCCATGCCTTGCTCTACATCGATCTCGACGGCTTCAAGGCGGTCAACGATCGTGTCGGCCATGCCTATGGCGATACCGTTCTGCGGCAGATCGCCGACCTGTTCAGGCAGGCCACCCGCTCGAGCGATGCCGTGGCACGCGTCGGCGGCGACGAGTTCGTGGTGGTGGCCCGGGATTGCAGCCGGTCGCAGGCCCTGGTCGTCGCGGGCAAGCTCATCGCGAGCCTGCAGGGCCACCGCTTCGAGCTGGCCGGCTCGGCCTACTCGCTGGGGGCGAGCATCGGCATCCGCCTGTGCGACAACGGCTGCGGCAACGAGCCGGCATCGCAACTGCTGGCCGATGCCGACCAGGCCTGCTACCGGGCCAAGCGGTCGGGCAAGAACCGGGCCGTGGTCTGGGAGGCCGAAATCGCTTAACGCAGCTCGAAGGTGCCGACCTTCACATCCTGCGAGTCCAGCCCGATCTGTACATTGAACTGGCCGTCCTCGGCCACGTGTTCGAGCTTCGCGTTGTAGAAGGCCAGCTTCTGCTCGTCGATCTCGAAGCGCACCACCTGCTGCTCGCCGGGCTGCAGCATGATCTTGCGGAAGTCCTTCAGTTCCTTGACCGGACGTGCCACCGAGGCCGCCGGGTCTTCGATGTAGAGCTGCACCACCGTCTCGCCTGCGCGATCGCCGGCGTTGCGCACGGCGATGCTGGCCGTCACCCGGCCGCCGCGCGCCATCGTGGGCGCCGACAGGCTGACGTCCGAGAGCTCGAAACGGGTGTAGCTCAGACCGTAGCCGAAGGGGTAGAGCGGTCCGTTGGGTTCCTCGAAGTACTGCGAGGTGTAGTTGCCCGGCTTGCCCGGCGTGAAAGGGCGGCCGATGCGCAGGTGGTTGTAGTAGGTGGGAATCTGGCCGACCGAGCGCGCGAACGACACGGGCAGCTTGCCTGCCGGGTTGTAGTCGCCGAACAGCACGTCGCTGATGGCGTGTCCGCCTTCGGTGCCGGTGTACCAGGTCTCGAGCACCGCATCCGCGTTCTTCTTGGCCCAGTCCAGCGCCAGCGGCCGGCCGTTCATCAGCACCAGCACCAGCGGCTTGCCGGTGGCCTTCAGCGCCGCCAGCAGATCGCGTTGGCTGGCCGGCAGTTCCAGGCTGGTGCGGCTCGAGGATTCATGCGACATGCCACGGGCCTCGCCCACGGCGGCCACGACCACGTCGGCCTGCTGCGCGGCGCGCACCGCTTCGGCGATCTGATCGGCGGCCGGCCGCTTGTCGTTGACGACCTCGGGCGTATCCCAGTTCAAGAAGTTCAGGTACTCGACGATGGCCGGGTCGTCGGTCACGTTGGAGCCCCGGGCGTACACCACACGCGCGCGGCCGCGCACGGCGGCTTCCAGGCCCTGGCGCAAGGTCACCGACTGCTTGGCCACGCCGGCAGCCGACCAACTGCCCATGATGTCGATGGGCGAATCGGCCAGCGGCCCGACCAGGGCGATCGTGCCGGCCTTGCGCAGCGGCAGCGTGCCGTTCCGGTTTTCCAGCAGCACCAGGGATTTGCGTGCCACGTCGCGCGTGGCTGCGCGATGCAGCCGCTGTTCGGCGTTGACGTCGACCGGATCGCCATCGGCCGTGCCGATGCGGCGGAACGGGTCGCTGAACAGGCCGAGGTCGTATTTCACGCCCAGCACTTCGCGCACCGCGTTGTCGATCTCCTGCATGCTCACTTCGCCGGATTGCACCAGGCGCGGGAGTTCCTGCAGATAGACCTGATCGGCCATGCTGAGGTCGATGCCGGCCTTGATGGCCAGCTTGGCGGCTTCGCGGCTGTCGCGGGCCACGCCGTGCTTGACCAGCTCGGTGATGGCGCCGTGGTCGCTCACGGTCACGCCCTTGAAGCCCCATTGCTTGCGCAGCAGATCCTGCATCAGCCAGGTGTTGGAAGTCGCCGGTACGCCGTTGATGGAGTTCAGCGCCACCATCACGCCGGCCGCGCCCGCATCCACCGCTGCGCGGTAGGGCGGCAGGTAGTCCTGGTACATGCGCATGGGGCTCATGTCCACGGTGTTGTAGTCGCGTCCGCCCTCGACGGCGCCGTACAGCGCGAAGTGCTTGACGCTGGCGCCGATGCTGTCGGGCGCAGCCAGCGACATCCCCTGGAAACCGCGTACGCTGGCGCGCGCCGCTTCGGAGACCAGGTGCGGGTCTTCGCCGAAGCCCTCCGAGGTCCGGCCCCAGCGGGGATCGCGGCTGATATCGACCATGGGCGCGAAGGTCATGTCGATGCCGTCGGCAGCCGCCTCGACGGCGGCCGTGCGTGCGGCCAGTTCCACGGCCTGCATGTCCCAGGTCGAGGCCAGCCCCAGGCTGATCGGAAACACCGTGCGATGGCCGTGCACGATGTCGTAGGCAAACAGCACCGGGATCTTGAGGCGGCTGCGTTCCACGGCGGCGGCCTGCAGGGGGCGGTTGTCCTTTCGGGTGACCGTGTTGAAGCTCGCCCCGATGCGCCCGGCGGCGATTTCGTCGGCCAGCTTGGCCGCCGGCATGTCCGAACCGATGCTGATGAGGCGCAACTGACCGATCTTCTCGTCGAGCGTCATGCGGCCGATCAGGTCGGCGACGAAGGCCGACTTGGTCTCCAGCCGGGTCTGGGACGAATCGGGGGATGCGGTCTGCGCCCAGGCGGGCGACAGGCCGGCCAGCGGGAAGGCCAGGGCCGTGGCCAGCGCCACCCGGCGCCAGCGTAGACCGGGCGCCCGCCGGGTGCCCTGCGTCGGGGCCTGCGCGTTCCGGCCCAGGCTGGGCTTGCCGCTGATGATTTGCATAGAGGTTTTCACTTCCTGGTCGGTCCTGGCGCAGGTGCGCGGGTTGGCCCTCGAAATGGGCAGCCGCCTATTTTCGCGGTAAATCCGGATGGCGGATGCTAAGCTTGACAGTGCCAATAGCGGTGGATTCCCGGCCCGAGCCTTGCATGATCCGGGTTGGAGCCGCGGTGTCGGCTTATCGCAACCCTCGATCGAACCATCTGGAGTTCCCGTGAACTTTTCTTCCGTCCGCGCCCATTTGCGGACCAAGACCCGTATTGCCATGCTGATGTTCACCGCCGCCGTGGCCGGTCACGCGGGCGCTTTTTCTCTGGACGACGTGCAGGCGCAGGCCCGTGACCTGGCCGCCCAGCCCTATGCGGCTCCGGTGAGCAACCTGCCCGACGTCTTCAGCCGCATGCAGTTTGCCGATTACCAGAAAATCCAGCCCCGGCGCGACCAGTTCGAGTGGAACAATCTCGAGACGCCGTTCAAGCTGGCCTTCTATCACCAGGGCATGCAGTTCAACACCCCCGTCAAGATCAACGAACTGGTCGAGGGCGACGCGGTGCAGGAAATCCGCTACGACCCGGTGCGCTTCGACTTCGGCGACCTGCATTTCGACCGGGCGGCGACCAGCAGCCTGGGCTGGGCCGGTTTCCGGGTGCTCTACCCGATCAATCAGGCCGGCAAGAACGACGAGATCATGAGTGTTCTGGGGGCGAGCTATTTCCGGGTGATCGGCAAGGACCAGATCTACGGACTGTCCTCGCGCGGCCTGGCGATGGACACCGGACTGCCCATCGCCGAAGAATTCCCGCGCTTCCGTGAATACTGGATACGCCGTCCGCAGCCGCAGGACCGTTCCTTGACCATCTACGCACTGCTCGATTCGCCACGGGCCACCGGCGCCTACGAGCTGACGCTGACGCCGGGCGCCGACACGCTGCTCGACGTCAAGGCACGGGTCTTCCTGCGCGGCCAGCCGGCCAAGCTGGGCATCGCGCCCCTGACCAGCATGTTCCTGTTCGGCCCCAGCCAGCCGTCGGCCGTGCCCAACTACCGCCCGGCCATCCATGACTCCAACGGCCTGGCCATCCATGCCGGCAACGGCGAGTGGATCTGGCGTCCGCTGAACAACCCTTCCATGGTGGCCCTCAGCAGTTACCAGACCACCAATCCCAAGGGCTTCGGCCTGCTGCAGCGCGGCCACGAGTTCTCCCGTTTCGAGGACTTGAAGGACCGCTACGATCTGCGGCCCAGCGCCTGGATCGAGCCGCAGAACGACTGGGGTTCCGGCCGCGTCGAACTGGTCGAGATTCCCACGGCCGACGAGACCAACGACAACATCGTCGCCTACTGGGTGCCCGACCAGCTTCCTGCGCCCGGCCAGGCCATGCCCTTCGATTACCGCATGCACTGGACGATGGCCGAGCCGGACTTGCTCGACGGCCAGACCGCATGGGTACGCCAGACTTTCCGTACGCTGGGTGAGCGCTACCAGGCCAATCTGATCCGTCAGAACGACGGCTCGCTGGCCATGCTGGTCGATTTCGAGGGCCCTGGCCTGGCCCAGGTGGCCGATTCGGCGCTCAGCGCCCAGGTCAGCGCCAACGGCAATGTCGAGATCATCGGCACCGAACTCCAGCGCAACCCGGCCATCAAGGGCTGGCGCCTGACGCTGCGGGTGCGCGTGAAGGATGCGACCCAGGTCGGCGAGTTGCGTGCCGCCCTGGCGGCCAATGGCCAGGTCCTGTCCGAGACCTGGAGCTATCAGTTGCCGCCCAAGCCCGTGCCGGTGGCCACGCAGACACGCGACCAGTACGTCAACCGCTTCAAGAAAGTGGGCGAGTAAGCCGCGCATGCCCTGCGCCAGCGCCGCCGCCAGCCAGGAACCGATGCCATGAAATGGGAAAACAACCGCCGCTCCGATAACGTCGAAGACCGCCGAGGCGCTTCCGGGGGCGGAGGACTGGGCGGGCGCAGCATCGGGCTGGGCACGGTGGTCGTCGCCCTGGTCGCCGGCTGGGTCTTCGGCATCAACCCGCTGACGATCCTCGGCTTGCTCAGCGGCGCGGACATCGGGCCGGCCGCGACCCAGCAGGCGCCTGCCGGCGCACCGCCGGCCAATGACCGCCAGGCCCAGTTCGTCTCGACGGTGCTGGCCGATACCGAAGATGTCTGGACCCGCCTCTTCAAGGAACAGGGTTCGACCTACGCCGTGCCGCGGCTGGTGCTGTTCCGCGGTGCCACCCCGACCGCCTGCGGGCAGGGCCAGTCGGCCATGGGCCCGTTCTATTGCCCTCTCGATCAGAGGGTCTATATCGATCTCGCGTTCTACGACACCCTGCGTCAGCAGCTCGGTGCACCGGGCGACTTCGCGCAGGCCTATGTGATTGCCCACGAGGTGGGGCACCACGTGCAGAACCTGCTGGGTGTGCTGCCCCGGGTCGAGCAGCTCAAGCGCGGCGCCGCGCCGGCCGACGCCAACCGCCTGTCGGTGCGGGTCGAACTGCAGGCCGACTGCCTGGCGGGCGTCTGGGCCCAGAAGGCACGCTCCAATTTCCAGCTCGAGCCCGCCGACATCGAAGAGGCGCTCAATGCCGCTTCACGCATCGGCGACGACACCTTGCAGAAACAGGGCCAGGGCCACGTGGTGCCCGAGAGCTTCACGCACGGCACCAGCGCGCAGCGCGTGCGGTGGTTCAGCACGGGCTATGAACGCGGCACGCTGGCCGCTTGCGACACCTTCGATTCGCCGATCTGAGACGCTTTTGGGGGCGCCGAAAGGCCCGTGTGCACGGCAGTCTTGGAGGCTGGCGCGACACAATGCGACAATATCGGTCTTACATGAGCAATACATTCTCCTCCCTGGGCCTGGCCGAGCCCATTTCACGCGCCGTATCCGAGATGGGGTACGCGTCGATGACGCCTATCCAGGCGCAGGCCATTCCCGTCGTGCTGACCGGCAAGGACGTCATGGGCGCCGCCCAGACGGGCACGGGCAAGACCGCTGCCTTCTCGCTGCCGCTGCTGCAGAAGCTGATGCGCCACGAGAACGCCTCGACATCGCCGGCCCGGCATCCGGTGCGTGCCCTGGTGCTGCTGCCCACGCGTGAGCTGGCCGATCAGGTCGCGCAGCAGATCAAGCTGTATGCCCAGTACACCCAGTTGCGCAGCGCGGTGGTGTTCGGCGGCATGGACATGAAACCCCAGACTGCCGAGCTCAAGCGTGGCGTCGAGGTGCTGGTGGCGACGCCGGGCCGCTTGCTCGACCACATCGAAGCCAAGAACGCGGTGCTCAATCAGGTCGAGTACGTGGTTCTCGACGAGGCCGACCGCATGCTCGACATCGGTTTCCTGCCCGATCTGCAACGCATCCTGAGTCATCTGCCCAAGCAGCGCACCACGCTGCTGTTCTCGGCCACGTTCTCGCCCGAGATCAAACGATTGGCCGGCAGCTACCTGCAGGACCCGGTCGTCATCGAGGTGGCCCGTCCCAATGAGACGGCTTCCACGGTGTCGCAGCATTTCTACCGGGTCGGCGACGACGACAAGCGCCGTGCGCTGGTCCAGTTGCTGCGCGACCGCCAGGTCAAGCAGGCCTTCGTCTTCGTCAACAGCAAGCTCGGATGTGCACGGCTGGCCCGGGCGCTCGAGCACGACGGCCTCAAGGCGACCGCGCTGCACGGCGACAAGAGCCAGGACGAACGCCTGAAGGCCCTCGAGGCCTTCAAGAGCGGTGCCGTCGATCTGCTCGTGGCCACCGACGTGGCCGCGCGCGGCCTCGACATCAAGGATGTGCCGGCCGTCTTCAATTTCGATCTGCCGTTCAATTCCGAGGATTACGTGCACCGCATCGGCCGCACCGGCCGTGCCGGAGCTTCGGGCCTGGCCATCAGCTTCGTGGGCGACCGCGACCAGCGCAATGTGGCCGATCTCGAGAAGATGCTGAAGTCCAAGATCGAGATCGAGGCGGTCGAGTTCGAGGAACACCGTCCCCGCCGCGGCCATTACAACGACGGCCAGCGCCATCGCCGCGAGGACGAAGCGCTGCAGGCCCAGCCTGCCCGCCAGCGCGAGCGCGCGGTCAACCAGCCTTATCCGGCGCAGCCGTCACGCTCGCGCGATCCGTTCTTCGATCGTCCCTACGAAGCCAGCGCCGCCACGGCCGAGCAGGCCCCGGCCTGGGATCCGGCCGCCAAGTCGGGCAACGGTTCGTCGCGCCCGGCGCCCGGCAAGAACCGCAAGAAGGTGGCCGCGCTGTTCCGCCCCGCGACATCCGCCAACTGAGCATCGAAGGCCGGGTGCTGCCGCCGGCCTCGGGCCGGCGTCAGGGCATCAAGCGATGCCGGTCATGATTTGCCCGGCTTCTGGGCCTGTTCGCAGCGGGTCTGAATGAGCCGCACAAAAGCGCCGTCGGCATCGATTTCGGCCGCGCTCAGGCATCCGCCCCACACGCAGCCTGTGTCCAGAGACAGGATATCGCGCCGCTGACCCTGCCATCCCAGGGTGGACCAGTGGCCGAAAGCCACGGTGTGGCCGGCGGTCGCCCGGTCCGGCACGTCGAACCACGGCATGCAGCCCTCCGGTGCGGTATCCAGTCCTTCCTTCGCCAGAAAGTCCATGGTGCCGTCTGCGGTGCAGAAACGCAGCCGCGTGAGCGCGTTGACGATCACCCGCAGGCGGTCTGCGCCTTGCAGATCGTCCGACCAGCGGGCCGGCTCGTTGCCGTACATGTGACGCAGAAAATCGACCAGTCCGTCGCTGCGCAGGACGGACTCGACTTCGGCTGCGAGGGCGAGGGTCTTCTCCACCGTCCAGGCGGGCAGCACGCCGGCATGCACCATCAGCAGGCCGTGTGCCCCGATCGCCAGCGGCCGGTGCCGCAGCCAGTCCAGCAGTGCCGGCCGATCGGGGGCGTCGAGCAGATGGGTGAGGGTGTCGTGGCGGCGGGCCGGGCGGATGCCATGGGCCATGGCCAGCAGGTGAAGGTCGTGGTTGCCGAGCAGGCAATGGGCCGCATCGCCATAGGCCATGAGACGGCGCAGCACCGCGGCCGATTCGGGGCCCCGGTTGACCAGATCGCCGAGCACATACAGCGTGTCGCGGCTGGGGGTGAAGTCGAGCTCGGCCAGCAGCCGGGCCAGGGGGGCGTCGCAACCCTGGATGTCGCCGATACAGTAAAGTGCCATCTCCTCATTGTCGCCTGCCTTGTTGCCTCATGGATGTCCTGCTGCTTGTTTTCCTGACCACGCTCAACGGCTTGTTCGCCATGTCGGAGATGGCCCTGGCCACCAGCCGCAAGGCCCGCCTGGCCACGCTGGCCGAGCTGGGCGACAAAGGGGCTGCCGCCGCCATTCGCCTGGTCGACCAGCCGACGCAGTTCCTCTCCACCATCCAGATCGGCATTACCTCCATCGGCATGCTCAGCGGCATCGTGGGCGAATCCGCCTTTGCCGGCCCCCTGGCCGTCGTGATGCAGGGGTGGGGCATGACCGAAGGCGTGGCCAGCGTGGCCTCCACGGCCGTGGTGGTCTGCTGCATCACGTTTTTCACCATCATCTTCGGTGAACTGGTGCCCAAGCGCATCGGCCAGATGTTTCCCGAGCCGGTGGCGCGCGGCATCTCTCCGCTGATGGCCGGTCTGGCACGGTTGGCTGCGCCGGCCGTCGCCCTGCTTTCCGGTGCCACGGCGGGCACGCTCAAGCTGCTGCGCATCGACGGCGGCAACAGCCGGGCGGTGACCGAGGAAGAGATCGCCGCGAGCCTGGAGGAGGGCCTGGACGCGGGAGTGATCGAGCGCCACGAGCATCAGATGGTGCGCAATGTGTTCCACCTCGACGACCGGCCCCTGACCTCGATCATGGTGCCGCGCAGCGACTTGGTCTGGCTGGATGCCGACGCCAGCATCGAAGACAGCCTGACCTTGGCGGTGGGGACCCGTCACTCCTGGTATCCGGTGTGCCGGGGCGGACTCGAGGACGTGGTCGGCATGATCAGCGTGGCCGGCCTGCTGGCCGCCCGCAACAGCCCCGACCCGCGCACGGGCGCTCATGTGGTGCCCGCCAGCTTTGTCCCCGAGACGCTCTCGGGCCTGGAGCTGCTCGAGAGCTTTCGCCTCAAGTCGACCCGGGTCATCCTGGTGGTCGACGAGTACGGCGAGGTCCAGGGCCTCATCACGCCGCACGACATGCTGGAGGCCATCACCGGCGAACTGCAGACCGCCGTGCCCAGCGAAGCCTGGGCGGTACAGCGGGAAGACGGCTCGTGGCTGCTCGACGGCATGATGCCGGTCTCGGAGCTCAAGTCGCGGCTGGGCCTGCGCGAGCTGCCGGGCGAGGACAAGGGCCTCTACAACACGCTGGCCGGCATGCTGCTGGCCGTCAGCGGCAGCCTGCCCGGCGTCGGCGAGCGCATCGACAGCGGGGGGTGGCGTTTCGAAGTGCTCGACCTCGACGGCCGGCGCATCGACAAGGTGCTGGCCAGCCTGCTGCCGCCCGACGACGTGCCGATCTGACCGCAGACCGGCTCGCGGTCTTTCATGGCCGCGGCCGCCGTTTCAGGCCTGGCCGCGCGGCTGTTGCGGCCGCTCCAGCCAGCCGAGCTTGAGCAGGCCGGTCGACAGGGTGGTGCCGGCCAGAATCACGAGGCCGCAGATCACCATGCGGGCCGTGATGGACTCGTCCAGCCAGATCACGCCGGCCAGGATGGCGAAGACCGGGATCAGGAAGGTCACCGTCAGCGTGCGGGCCGAGCCGATCTGGTCGATCAGCCGGAAAAAAATCACATAGGCAAAGCCGGTGCACAGCACGCCCACGGCGACCACCGAGGTCCAGGCGTGTGCACCGGGCCATGTTGCCGGCCAGCTCCAGGCAGCAGGCAAAGCCAGCAGGGCCGTGCTCGACAGCAGGCTGCCCGCGGCAACCGGCAGACTGGGCACCTGGCGCAGATAGCGCTGCGTGAAGCATGCCCCCACGCCATACATCAGGGGGGCCAGCAGGCAGACCAGCACGGCCAGGCCGGTGCCTGTGTCGCCCGAGCCACCCAGCTTGTCCCAGGCCAGAGCGACCACGCCGGCGAATCCGATGAGCAGGCCCAGCACGCGCGCGCGGCTGAGTCGCTCGCGCAGCCAGAGCCAGGCAATCAGGGCTCCGAACAGCGGCGTCGTGGCGTTGAGGATGGCGGCCAATCCGGTGGTCAGCGACTGCAGGGCAAAGGCATAGACCACGAAGGGAATGGTGGGATTGATGAGGCCGGCCAGCGCGATGGCCTTCCAGTGACGCTTCAGGGCACCGGCCTGGCCGCGCAGGAACAGCCAGGGCAAGAGGGTGAGAGCGGCGATGGCGACCCGCATGGCGGCGGTCGGCACGACGCCGAAATCATGCACCGCCCCCTGCATGAACAGGAAGGAGGTGCCCCAGACGGCGGACAGCAGCAGGTATTCGAGCGACCAGGTTTTCATGCGGACAGTTCAGGCGCGACTGACGCCGGACGCCACGATGGCCGCCCGGCTCGAGGCAGGCCAGCACGATACTCCGAATCCGTCCGTCACGAAGTCGCGGCCTCGGCCTGCATGAACACCAAAGTGTTAGATGGCAGTTGTCACGGCCCTGCCGCTATATTCGCTGGAGCGGCATGGAACGACGGTCAGGCGCTGGCCTGCCCGCCCTACAATGCCCGGAACATCGGTGCATGCCACCGGCCAGCCTGTGGTGGCCCGCTGCACACTATTCGCCGGCCCCCTGGCCGGTTTTCACCAACGAAGGATTTTTCCGTGCAAGTCAGTCCCTCCATCTTCAAAGCCTATGACGTGCGGGGCGTGGTCCCCTCCACCCTCGACGAGCAGGTCGCCGAGGCGCTCGGCAAGGCCTTCGGCACGGTCGCCCTGGCCGAGGGAGAAAAGAAGGTGGTCGTGGGGCGCGACGGCCGCCTCAGCGGCCCCTCGCTCAGCGCGGGTCTCATCCGCGGTCTCGTGGCCGCCGGCATCCAGGTCGTCGACATCGGCCGTGTGACCACGCCGCAGGTGTACTTCGGCGCCAGCACGCTGGCCTCCAGCGGCATCCAGGTCACCGGCAGCCACAACCCCAAGGACTACAACGGCTTCAAGATGGTCCTGGCCGGCCGCGCCATCTATGGCGACGACATCCAGAACCTGCGCCGCATCATCGAGGCCGAATCCTGGAAACTGGTCGACGGCGGCTCGGTCGAGCACGTCGATGTCCAGGATACCTATCGCCAGCGTATCGTCGACGGCATCAAGCTCGCCCGTCCGGTCAAGATCGTGGTCGACTCGGGCAACGGCATCGCCGGTGCTTCCGCTCCGGCCATCTTCCGTGCCCTGGGCTGCGAGGTCATCGAACTCTTCAGCGAAGTCGACGGCGACTTCCCCAACCATCATCCCGATCCCAGCAAGCCCGACAACCTCAAGGACGTCATCCAGGCGCTGAAGGACACCGATGCCGAGCTGGGCCTGGCCTTCGACGGCGACGGCGACCGCCTGGGCATCGTCACCAAGGACGGTCAGACCATCTACCCCGACCGCCAGCTCATCCTGTTCGCCCAGGACGTGCTCAGCCGCGAACCCGGCTCGACCATCCTCTTCGACGTCAAGTGCTCCCAGCGCCTGGCTCCCGCCATCGAGGCGGCGGGCGGCAAGCCTTTGATGTTCAAGACCGGCCACAGCCTGGTCAAGGCCAAGATGAAGGAAGTGCATGCCCCTCTGGGCGGCGAGATGAGCGGCCACATCTTCTTCAAGGAACGCTGGTACGGTTTCGATGACGGCACCTACGCCGGCGCCCGCCTGCTGGAAATCGTCAGCCGCCACGACGATCCCTCGGCCGTGCTCAACGCGCTGCCCACCAGCTTCAGCACGCCCGAACTGAATGTCGCCACCGCCGAAGGCGAAGCACCCCAGGTCGTGGCCGAGCTGCAGAAGCTGGCCTCGGGCTACGCACCGTTTGCCGCGCCGGCCAAGATCAACGACATCGACGGCTTGCGTGTGGACTGGCCCGATGGCTTCGGTCTGGTGCGCTCGTCCAACACCACCCCCGTGCTGGTGCTGCGTTTCGAAGGCCACACCGAAGAGGCGCTGCACCGCATCGAGAACGACATGCTGACCCTGCTGCGCCAGGTCAAGGCCGATGCCAAGATCGGCGAGGCAGCGCATTGATCACTGAAGAGGAGCGGCGCGCCCCTGTGGTCGCGCCCCGCCTGAGCCACGATCCCGAAGTGATCGTCTTCAATCTCAAGCGCCGGTTCTCCGGCGTGTCGGCGACGGTCAATGCACTGGTGCCGCTGCAGATGCAGCAGTGGCAACTGGGCTATTGCGGCAATACCCTGCCCAATGGCGTGGAGGGCATGAGCCTGGCCCAGGCCGTGCGCGTATCGCGCAGACCGCCGGCCGGCCGGGAGTTCAGGATCTGGCATGTGCGCCGCGATCCGGAGATGATGGCCGGTCTGTTTGCGCGCGATGTGTTGCGCTTGCCGATCCGCCTGGTCTTCACCTCTGCGGCCCAGCATCGCCATGGCGCGTTCGTGCGCGGCCTCATCTCGCGCATGGATGCCGTGATCAGCACGACCAGCCGTGCGGCGGCTTTTGTGCCCAACACCACGGCGGTGGTGCCGCACGGCATCGCGCTGCACCGGTTTTCTCCGCCGGCCGACAAGTTCCAGGCCTGGGCCGAGAGCGGCCTGCCCGGACGCTACGGCATCGGTGTGTTTGGCCGCGTGCGGCACGACAAGGGGACGGACGTCTTCGTCGATGCCATGATCGAAGCGCTTCCGGCTCTGCCGGGCGCAACGGCCGTGATCGCCGGACTCTGCCAGCCCCGGCACCAGGCTTACCAGGACGAGTTGAAGGCGCGCATCGCCGCGGCCGGTCTGACCGACCGCGTGATCTTCCTGGGCGAAGTGCCCATGGGCGACATTCACCTGTGGTATCAACGCTGCCTGGTCTGCGTGGCCTGCCCCCGCTACGAACCCTTTGGCCTCACGCCCTTCGAGGCCGGTGCCAGCGGCTGTGCGTTGGTGTGTTCGCGCACCGGTGCCTTCGAAGCCCTGATCGAACCCGGCGTGCAGGGACAACTGGTGCCGACGGGCGACGCTGCGGCGACGGCGCAGGCCGTGTGTGAGGTGTTGCAGACGCCTGAACACGCCGTGGCCATGGGCCAGCGGGCCCGCGAGCGGGTCGCGGGTTCGTTTGCCCTGCAGGACGAGGCCAGCGGCATTGGCCGGGTCTACGAACGACTCTGGCATGGCGCCCGGTGATCGTCCCCTGCCGAGTCAAAGCCTGTCACGCCGCTTCTACAGCGTCCTGACCTGGCTGGTGCAGCCCTTGCTGCGCCGCAAGCTGCGCCGTCGCGGTCAGGCCGAGCCCGGTTATCTGATGCGCATAGACGAGCGGTTCGGCCGCTACGACGCCGAGATGCGGGCAGCGCTCGCCAGGCGTGCCGGTGCGCCGCGTCTCTGGATCCATGCCGTGTCGCTGGGCGAGACCCGGGCCGCCGCCATTCTGGTGCCGGCCTTGCGCGAGCGCTGGCCGGGCGTGCAGTTGCTGCTCACCCACAGCACGGCGACCGGCCGCGCCGAAGGGCAGCGGCTGATGCGCGAGGGCGACCTGCAGCTCTGGCTGCCATGGGACACGCCAGCTTGCGTCGGCCGTTTTGTGCAGGCCGCCCGACCCGACCTGGGCCTCGTCATGGAAACCGAGGTCTGGCCGAATCTCATGGCGGCTTGCCGCACCGCCGGTGTGCCCGCTGTGCTGGTCAATGCTCGGCTCAACGACAAATCCCTGCGAGGCGCCCAGCGTTGGCCGGCCTTGATGGCGCCTGCCTATGCCGGCTTCACCCGCATCCTGGCCCAGAGCGACGAAGACGCCGCACGGCTGCGCCTGGCGGGCGGCGTCGATGTGGTCGTCACGGGCAACCTCAAATACGACGCCCGTCCGTCGATGCCGCAGCTCGAGAAGGCCGCGCGCTGGCGTGCCGGGCTGGACAAGCCGGTCGTGATGCTGGCCAGCTCGCGCGAAGGCGAGGAACAGGCCCTGCTGGCCCGGCTCGCGGCCCTGCGCGAAGCGGGTACCTGGGTCGATGCGGTGCAGTGGATGATCGTGCCGCGCCACCCCCAGCGCTTCGACGCCGTGCGTGTGCTGGCGGAACAGGCCGGATGGCACGTGTCGGTACGCAGTGGCTGGGACGATGCTCGAGGCCCCGCAGGCACGGCGGCCACCGCCTCGGTGCGCCGGCCGGTGCTTTGGCTGGGCGATACCCTGGGCGAGATGGCGCTCTACTACGGCCTGGCCGATCTGGCCCTGCTGGGGGGCAGCTTCGAGCCCCTGGGCGGGCAGAATCTGATCGAGGCGGCGGCTTGTGCATGTCCCGTCGTCATGGGGCCGCACACCTTCAATTTCGCCGAGGCCGCGCAGTTGGCCGAATCCGCCGGTGCCGCGCGGCGTGTGGCAGATCTGGCGCAGGCGCTGGATCGGGTCCGCGAACTGGTCCTTGAACAACCCGCCGGCCTCCAGGCCATGCGTGCGGCGAGCCAAGATTTCGCCCAGCATCGGCGCGGTGCGGTGTCTGCCACCGTCCGTGAACTGGCGAGCCTGCTGCCCCTGTGATTGCCCCCGTTCCAGGTGGGGCCGTTTCACCCGTGAACTGGCGTCGATGAACCGCTGCGGCATGTATGCTTGCCGTTTCCCCAGCGTTTTTTTCCACCATCCTCTCGTCCCCCGGGCGAACCGATCCGAAAGACTTTTTCATGAAATCGAAAGCCGTACTCGAACTTGCCGACGTCAAGACCATTGCCGCTGCAGCCGAAGCCGAAGCGCTGAAGAACAACTGGGCCGTGTCGATCGCCATCGTCGACGACGGCGGCCACCTGCTGTGGCTGCAGCGCCTGGACGGTGCCGCGCCCATCTCGGCCCAGATCGCACCGGCCAAGGCCCAGACCGCAGCCTGGGGCCGCCGCGAGTCCAAGGGTTACGAAGACGTGATCAACCAGGGCCGTACGTCCTTCCTCAGCGCCCCGGCGCTCAAGGGCATGCTCGAAGGCGGCGTGCCCATCCTCAAGGACGGCCAGGTCATCGGTGCCATCGGCGTCAGCGGCGTGAAGTCGACCGAAGACGTGCAGATCGGCAAGGCCGGCATCGCCGCCCTGGGTCTCTGATCCTCGCCGGCAGAGGCAGCCTGCACGAGCCGCCTGCCTCGGTGCCCGCGACGCTGGCTTCCCCAGGCCGTGTACCCAGCAAAAAGCCGACCCTCGGGTCGGCTTTTTGCTGGGCGAGCCGTCCTGCAGGGCAGGGCGGTCAGGCAGACGAGTGGGGAAAAAAAGCTTGGCTAGTGAACAGAATCCTTGGCTAGCAAAAACGACCCTTCGAGAACATCATGTCCTCTGGAGTCGCCCCACGATGAAACCGGGTTTATTTGGTCAGGATCAGTTTGCCCAGCTTGGTGGCTTGCAGGCGGTAGACCGATCCGTTGTGATGAATCTGGACGGCTTTCTGTCCTTGCAACAGATCGGCGCTGTCGACGGCAACATGGGCCGGGACGTCGTGGCTGTCGGTGCGGTGCAGGGACGCGGTGTCGTGTGCGTTCGCGGTCGACAAGGAATAGGTGCTGTGCATGATCAATCTCCTGACGACAAATGATAATGATTTGCAGTAGAAGGTCAAGCGGAATCGGGCGGGTAAATGTAATTTTTTGTGTAAAGCGGGTGAAGTCCACGATGCAGGCTGCGATCGGATGGCTGCACGCGCGATGGGACCGCTTTGCGCGGCCGGTTGGTCCGGTTATTGCTCAGCTTCCGGGCCAGGATATCTGGTGGTCCGACCGTCCCCCCATCCCGCGGGCGCCGGTCTTTTGCACTCTTTTGCGATCATGAAGTTCTCCATCCGTCTTACCCGTTGCGCACTCGGTGCGCTGGCCGCCGTGGCCGTGATGTCGCAGGCCTGGGCCGGCCCCCGGCTCGACCATGTGCTCGACACCAAGACCCTGAGGGTCGGCACGCCGGGCGACTACCGGCCCTTTGCCATGAAGACCGATACCGGCTTCGAAGGCCACGACATCGAGGTCATCGAAAAAATGGCCAAGGAACTGGGCGTCTCCATTCAGTACGTACAGACCTCGTGGCCCAATCTGATGGCCGATCTGCAGGCCGACAAGTTCGACATCGCGGTGGGGGGCATCACCCGCAACGTCACGCGCCTGCGCAAGGTCGAGATGCTGCCGGGCTACGCCCCTTTCGGCAAGGTCGCGCTCGTGCGCTCTGCCGAACGTGCCAAGTACCAGACCGTCGACGATCTCAATCGGCCCGAAGTGCGCGTGATCAAGAACCCCGGTGGCACCAACGAGGCGTTCGTGCTGGCCAATCTCAAGCAGGCCCAGGTCAGCACCCACGACAAGAATGCCGAGATCCCCGGCCTCATCGCCGCCGGCCAGGGCGACGTGATGATCACCGAGACCTACGAAGCGCTGCACTACAGCAAGGCCGATAGCCGTCTGGCCGCGCAGTTCGTGGATGCACCCCTGACGCCCAAGAGCTACCTGGGCTTCATGATGCCGGCCGACGATGCCGACTACACGCGCGTGATGTCGTTCACCTGGGACCTCGTCGACAAGCGCGGCGGCCTGCAGGAAGCCGCCACGCACTGGCTGAAATGAAGCCCCTGCTGCGGCCGTAAAAAAAGCGCCCCAGGGGCGCTTTTCTGTCGATTCCTTCCGCACGCACGGCTGACGTCGCTGCAAGCCGGGGAACGGGGCCGGGGCCGGGGCCGGGCGAGGTGCCCGTGGCCCCAGGCCGTGTCACTTGGCGTTGGGTTCGGTGATGAAGCCGATCTTCTTGATGCCGGCCTGCTGGGCGGCAGCCATGGCCTGTGCCACACGCTCGTATCGCACGTCCTTGTCGCCGCGGATGTGCAGATCGGGCTGGGGCTCCTGATGGGCGATGGACTCGAGGCGGTTGAACAGCGTGGTGTCGTCCACCTTGTCCTCGTTCCAGTAGTAGTCGCCCTTGCTGTCCACGCTGACGCGCACGGTCTCGGGCTTGATTTCTTCCCGCACGTTGCTGGCCCGTGGGAGTTCCACGTTGACCGCATGCTTCATCACCGGAACGGTGATGATGAAGACGATGAGCAGGACCAGCATGACGTCGACCAGCGGCGTCATGTTGATCTCGTTCATGACCTCGTCGCTGTCGTCCTGAGTGCCGAAAGCCATGGCTCAACCCTTCTTGATCTTCACGATGGTGGCGCCGGCCGCATCGGTGTTGTTCACACGGGCGCCGGTCACGAAGTAGGCGTGCAGGTCGTGTGCAAAACGATTGAGCTGGTTGAGCACCGCCTTGTTGCCGCGCACCAGCGCGTTGTAGCCCAGCACGGCGGGAATGGCAACCGCCAGACCCAGGGCCGTCATGATCAGGGCCTCGCCGATGGGACCGGCGACGCGGTCGATCGTGGCCTGGCCTGCCGCACTGATGCTCATCAGGGCATGGTAGATGCCCCACACGGTACCGAACAGGCCGATGAAGGGGGCGGTCGAGCCGACCGAGGCCAGCACGGCCAGGCCGGCCTGCATGCGCGCCGTGGCTTCGTCGACGCCGTTGCGCAGCGTACGGGTGGTCCAGTCGCTCAGGTCGAGCGTGTCGTGCAACTGAGGCTGGGTGTTGCGATGGTGGGCGACGGCTTCGCGGCCTTCGAGCGCGAGGTTGCGGAAGGGGTTGCCCGGGTCCTTGTCGAGCTTGTCCACGCCTTCGGCGAAGTCGGCGCTGTGCCAGAACGCATTGATGGCCACGTGGGCCTGCTTGCGGTAGCGGCGCAGATCCAGCGCCTTGACGATGATCACCATCCAGGAGGCCAGCGACATGACAAGCAGCAGCACGGCCGTTGCCTTGATGACGATGTCACCTTGATTCCAAACGTGGGCCAGGCCAAACTGAAAATCCATGATGCTATTACTCCATTACAAAATTGATGGGGACATTGACCCACATAGGTTCGACGGCGCCATTGCGCTTGCCTGGCGTGAAGCGCCAGCGCATGACGGTGTTGAGGGCGGTCTGGTCCAGCCTGTCGTAGCCGCTCGACGTGCGGATCTCGGCTTCCTTGGGCAAGCCGTCGGCGCCGATGAAGACCCGCAGCATCACCGTGCCCTGTTCACCCAGGCGACGGCTCATGCTGGGATAGGCGGGGCGAGGGTTGTTCAGGTAGGCCGCATCGCTCGACGGCATGACGATGGCCGGCGGCGGGGGCGGACCGGGTGGTGCCGGAGCCGGGGCCGAAGGGGCGGGCGGCGGGGCCGGCGGTGAAGGCGGGGCCGGCGGTGTCGGCGCGACCTCGATGGCGTTCGGCGACGGCGTGGTATCGCGCACCACGGGGACCGGCGCGGGTTTGGGCGGCGCCGGACGCGGCGGCGTGGGCTTCGGTTTCGGCGGCTCGGGCTTGGGCGGTTCGGGTTTCGGCGGCGGTGGTGCGGGCGGCGCCTGCGGTACCGGAGCCGTCACGAACTCGGCAATGATTTCCGCCGGGACCACCACTTCGATGGCGCGTTGCAGCAGACCGGATTGGAAGGCCCAGAGCACGGCGACGTGCAGAGCCACGACCGAGCCAGCGATGACGGTGTTGCGGGAGCTGTGCGAATACGACTTGGGCATGTAGCGGAAAAATGGCACCCGCCGACTTGCGGCTGACAGGCACGGGTTGGGCGGGACCGCTCTGGACGGCTCAGCCGTGAAAAATCCACCAGATCGATCCCAGAACCAGAATCAGGCTGCCACCCAGGGCTCCGATGAATTCCATGACGAGTCCTTCGGTTGGTGGCTGGCAGACCCGCATGCCGCGCTGTTTTGAATGAATGCGATCGTATGCTCGGTCGCGCAACGGGCATGGATGCCACGGGCGCTGTCTTCGCATTGACCGCACTGCGTAGCGACGCCCAGTTCCAGCTGGATGTCTTCAAAGGCCATGCCACCGCGGGCGCAACGGGTGATCTCTCGATCGGAAACGCGATTGCAAATGCAGATGATCATGGCGGGCCGCGGAACAGGGGGAGGGCTTGCTGTTGACGAATCAGTGTTGCGCCGCATTATAAATACGAATTCATCGTATTTTCAATGGTCTTCCCATGTGTGGGGATGTTCCCGCTGCCGTCACGGAGCGCGCTTTCCCTGGCTCTTGCCTGCGAGCGCCCAGGGGCATATCGGTCTGCACGACCAGGGGGCAGGCATTGCGTGCTCCCATATCCGGACCTTCCTGCAGGCCGGAATGCAGGGCCGATTGGGCGGGACCCGTGTGTCCGCCAGGCCTCAGAAGTTGGTGATGCCCAGGCGTTCGGGCTTAATTTCCTGCAGGATCGTGGTGGCGATCTCTTCGATGGACTTGGTGGTGGTCGACAGCCAGCGCACGCCGGCGCGCCGCATCATGGCCTCGGCCTCCGAGACTTCGTAACGGCAGTTCTGCAGCGAGGCGTAGCGTGAATCGGGCCGGCGTTCGTTGCGGATCTCGGAGAGTCGCAGCGGATCGATCGTCAGGCCGAAGATCTTCTTGCGATGGGGCACCAAGGCGGGCGGCAACTGGCGGCGCTCGAAGTCGTCGGGAATCAGCGGGTAGTTGGCGGCTTTCATGCCGTGCTGCATCGCCAGGTACAGCGAGGTCGGGGTCTTGCCGCTGCGGCTCACGCCCACCAGGATGACATCGGCCGAGTCGAGGTCCTTGTGGGTCTGGCCGTCGTCGTGTTCGAGCGAGAAGTTGATTGCCTCGATCCGGGCGTTGTAGGCCTTGCTCTGGGAGATGTCCGTGAAGCGGCCCACCCGGTGGTTGGACTTGAGTCCCAGCTCCTGTTCCAGCGGCGCGATGAAGGTGCCGAAGGTATCGAGCAGCATGCCTTTGCAGCCGGCCTGCAGCACATCGATGATGTCGCGGTTGACCAGCGTGGTGAACACGATGGGCTTCTTGCCCTCGATCACCGCGGTGTGGTTGATCTGCCGCACCACCTGATGGGCCTTGTCCACGGTGTCGGTGAACGGCAGCCTGACCTGGCGAACATTGACTTCGAACTGGTTGAGGATGGCGGTGCCGAACGTCTCGGCGGTGATGCCTGTGCCATCGGAAACATAGAAGACTGTGCGGTTCGACATGGGGTCCTTCGGGTGGGGGCGGCTGGCCGCCTGGGGCTGGCCTACAATCGCAAGATGACCGGGTTGTGATGGATCAGTGCTTATTATCTGACGTTCACTTCCCGGCGCGCACCTTCTATTTGGGATAGATTGCGGGATGGCGTGCCAGTCGGTTCCGGCAGGATCCGGCTGCATGCCGAAAAGAATGAGGGGAGACGTGTGCTGACGGGGTGTCCGGCTGGTCGATGAAGAACCAGAAGCAAGCATCGGACGGACGACCGCGGCAGCGCACGCTTTCCGGCTCCTGGCCCATGCCCCGAGGGGTGCCAGGCGCCATGCAGGTTTTTACTTTATGGAGCTTTAGTCATGTCCCAACGTTTTGAAGAGACCGCCCTGGTCATCCCTTTCGAGGCTCTTCGCATGACCGACGTGGAAGTCGTCGGCGGCAAGAACGCCAGTCTGGGCGAAATGATCTCGCAGTTGCCCCAGGGCGTGCGTGTCCCCACGGGTTTTGCCACGACCGCCCACGCCTTCCGTGAGTTCCTGAAATTCGAAGGCCTGTACGAACGCATCAGCAAGAAGCTCGCCGCCCTCGATGTGGAAGACGTCCGTGCCCTGGCTGCGGCCGGTGCCGAGATCCGCGGCTGGGTCGAAGCCCAGCCCTTCCCGGCCGACCTCGAGGCCGCCATCCGCACCTCGTTTGCCGAACTCAGCGCAAGCAACGACCAGGCCAGCTTCGCCGTGCGGTCGTCCGCCACGGCAGAAGATCTGCCCGACGCCTCGTTTGCCGGCCAGCAGGAAACCTTCCTGAACGTGGTGGGCATCGAGGACGTGCTGCACAAGATGAAGGAAGTGTTCGCGTCGCTCTACAACGACCGCGCGATTTCCTACCGCGTGCACAAGGGCTTTGCCCATGACGTGGTGGCCCTGTCGGCCGGCGTGCAGCGCATGGTCCGCTCCGACCTCGGCGCCGCAGGCGTGATGTTCACGATCGACACCGAGTCGGGTTTCGACCAGGTGGTCTTCATCACCTCCAGCTACGGCCTGGGCGAGACCGTGGTGCAGGGCGCCGTCAACCCCGACGAGTTCTATGTGCACAAGCCCATGCTGGCTGCCGGCAACCAGTCGGTGATCCGCCGCAATCTGGGCAGCAAGCTGATCCAGATGGTGTTCGCCTCGCCCGAGGAAAAGGCTGCCAGCGGCAAGCTGGTCAAGACCACCGACGTGCCGGCCGAACTGCGCAACCGCTACTCGCTGACCGACGACGAAGTCCAGCAACTGGCCCGTTATGCCCTGGTGATCGAGGAACACTATGGCCGCCCGATGGACATCGAATGGGGCAAGGACGGCACCGACGGCGAGCTCTACATCCTGCAGGCCCGTCCCGAGACCGTGAAGAGCCAGTCCGCCGGCAAGGCCGAGATGCGCTACAAGCTCAAGGGCGAAGGCACCGTGCTGGCCGAAGGCCGCGCCATCGGTCAGAAGATCGGAACCGGCCCCGTGCGCCTGGTCAGCTCGATTTCCGAGATGGACAAGGTCCAGGCCGGCGACGTGCTGGTCACCGACATGACCGATCCCAACTGGGAACCGGTGATGAAGCGCGCCAGCGCCATCGTCACCAACCGCGGCGGCCGTACCTGCCACGCGGCGATCATCGCGCGTGAACTCGGCATCCCGGCCGTGGTCGGCTGCGGCGACGCCACCGACCGCCTCAAGGACGGCACGCTGGTCACCGTGAGCTGCGCCGAGGGCGACACCGGCCGCATCTACGACGGCCTGCTCGAGACCGAGGTCACCGAGGTCAAGCGCGGTGCCATGCCCGAGATCGACACCAAGATCATGATGAACGTGGGCAACCCCCAACTGGCGTTCGACTTCGCGCAACTGCCCAACGGCGGCGTGGGCCTGGCGCGCCTCGAGTTCATCATCAACAACAACATCGGCGTCCACCCCAAGGCCATCCTCGACTATCCCAATGTCGATGCCGACCTGAAGAAGGCCGTCGAATCGGTGGCGCGCGGCCATGCCTCGCCCCGTGCGTTCTATGTCGACAAGGTCGCCGAAGGCGTGGCCACCATCGCGGCCGCCTTCTGGCCCAAGCCCGTCATCGTTCGCCTGTCCGACTTCAAGAGCAACGAATACCGCAAGCTGATCGGCGGCAGCCGCTACGAGCCGGAAGAAGAGAACCCGATGCTGGGCTTCCGCGGTGCCGCGCGTTACGTGAGCAGCGAGTTCAGCGAAGCGTTCGCCATGGAGTGCCAGGCCATCAAGCGTGTGCGTGACGAGATGGGCCTGACCAACGTCGAGATCATGGTGCCCTTCGTGCGCACGCTGGGCCAGGCCGAAAAGGTCACCAAGCTGCTGGCCGAGCACGGTCTGGCGCGCGGCAGCAACGGCCTGCGCCACATCATGATGTGCGAAGTGCCGTCCAACGCCATCCTGGCCGACGAGTTCCTGCAGTTCTTCGACGGTTTCTCGATCGGCTCCAATGACCTGACCCAGCTCACGCTGGGCCTCGATCGCGATTCCGGCCTGGAACTGCTGGCCGCCGATTTCGACGAACGCGATCCGGCCGTCAAGGTGCTGCTCAGCCGTGCCATCGAAGCCTGCAAGAAGCAGGGCAAGTATGTGGGCATCTGCGGCCAGGGCCCCAGCGATCACCCCGACTTCGCCTTGTGGCTGGCGGCCGAGGGCATCGCCTCGATTTCGCTCAACCCCGACTCGGTGATCGATACCTGGCAGCAACTGGCTGCCGTCAAGACGGCCTGACCAATCGCAGCCTGATTCCGGCTAAATCCTAGGCCGCAGGCCCGGCGCAAGGTGCCATGATGCAAGTCATGGCACCTTTTTTCATGACGGGGCTGCACCGTGGAGGGCATGCATGCGTTCTTTGACTGCCGCGAGGCTCGGGCTGCTGGCGCTGTGGATGGCGGGCGCCTGGGCGGTGCCGTGGTTTGCGCGCGACCTCGATTTCGTCGTCCGGGGCTGGCCGTTCTACCTGTGGTGGGCGGCGCAGGGCAGCATCCTGTTTTCCATCGCACTGTGTGCGCTTTCGGTGTGGCTGATCGGCCGCTTCGACGATGAAACCGAAGCGGATTGACGCGGCGCAGGCCGCAGACGCACGCCGTTATCTGTGGCACCTGCACCGTTGGCTGCTGCTGTTCCTGTTGTCTTTCGCCGCTTTTGTCTGGCTGCTGGGATGGGGCGAAGCACGAGGTCTGTCGCGCAACTGGATCGGTGCGATCTTCCTGCTCGTCACCATCGGGTTGTATGCGGCGATCGGGGTGTACAACCGCACCTCCGATCCCGAGGAATACTACGTGGCCGGCCGGCGCATCCCGGCTTTCTACAACGGCATGGCGGCCGCCTCCGACTGGGTGAGTGCCGCATCCTTCATCAGCCTGGCCGGCGGCATCTACCTCTACGGCTACGGCGGCAGCGACGGTCTGCCCAGCGGGCTGGCCTACATCATGGGCTGGAGCGCCGGCTTCGTGCTGGTGGCCATCCTCGTGGCGCCCTACCTGCGGCGCATGAAGCTCTATACCCTGCCCGATTTCTTCGGTGTGCGTTATGGCGGGCAATGGCCGCGGCGCGTGGCCGTGGTGGCGGTGGTGCTGTGCTCCTTCACCTATGTCGTGGCGCAGATCTACGGCGTCGGACTGGTGACCTCGCGCCTCACCGGGGTGCGTTTCGAGATCGGCATTCTGCTCGGGCTGGGCGGCGTGCTGGTGTGCTCGTTCCTGGGCGGCATGAGGGCCATCACATGGACGCAGGTGGCGCAGTACGCCGTGATGCTGCTGGCCTTCCTCATTCCCATCTCGTGGCTGGCCTACAAGCAGCTCGGCTCGCCGCTGGCACCCGTGGCCTACGGCCAACTGGTGAGCCAGATCGACAGCCGCGAACGCGCGCTGCAGCACGACCCGGCCGAGCAGGCGGTTCAGGCCGAGTACCTGCGGCGCGCACAGGAAGACGAGCGCAAGCTGGCCAATGTCCCTCTGGCGCTGGCCGAGGAACGCCGGCTGGCGCAGGAGCGGCTGCAGCACCTGATGGACCGGGGGGCCAGTGCCGACGCGGTGTTTGCGGCCGGACGGGATCTGGCCGAGGTGCCGCGCGACGAAGCCGATGCCCGGCGGCGCTGGTCGGCCTCGCTGCAAGAAAACCGGGCGCGTGCGGCCCCGGTCGAAAGCGGAGTGCTCTGGGGACAGGCCTATGCGGGCGACCCGGAAGGCGATGAGCCTGAGCAGGAGCGCTTCGAGCGTTCACGGCTGAACTACATGGCGCTCATCTTCTGCCTGATGCTGGGCACGATGGGCATGCCCCATCTGCTGGTGCGTTACTACACCACGCCCAGCGTGGCCCAGGCGCGCCAGTCCGTGGCCTGGACACTGCTGTTCATCGGCCTGATCTACGTCAGTGCGCCCGCGCTGGCCGTGATGGTGCGCTACGAGGTGCTCGAACAACTGGTCGGCCATGCGTTTTCCGATCTGCCGGCCTGGATCACGCAGTGGATGCGCATCGACCCGACCCTGCTGTCGGTGACCGACATCAACGGCGACGGGCGCGTGCAGTTCAACGAGATCCGCATGGGAGCCGACGTGCTGATGCTGCTGATGCCCGAGCTGGGCGGCATGCCTTACGTGATATCGGGCCTGGTGGCCGCAGGCGGGCTGGCGGCGGCGCTGTCGACGGCCGACGGGCTGCTGCTGTCGATCGGCAATGCCCTGGCACACGACACGTACTTCCGCGAAGTCGACTCCAAGGCCTCGGCCATGAGCCGGGTGATGCTGTCCAAGTTCGCCTTGCTTCTGGTCGCTCTGCTGGCCGCCTATGCGGCGGCGCAGCGGGCGGCGGACATCCTGTACCTGGTCTCGGCCTCTTTTTCGCTCGCGGCCGCGATCTTTGTGCCCGCCATGGTGCTCGGCATCTTCTGGCGCGGCGCCACGCGGGCCGGTGCCGTGGCCGGCATGCTCGCGGGCATGGTGGTGACCCTGGGCTACATGCTGCTGGCATCGGCCTGGATGCAGGGTCTGGCGCCCTCGTTCACCGGGCTGTGGTGGGGCATACAGCCGATCTCTGCGGGGGTGTTCGGGGTGCCCGCGGGGGTGATCGTGACGGTGCTGGTGAGCCTGGTGACGGAGCAGGGAAAACGGTCGGCTGGCCAGATGCCGGCAGCCACGCTATAATCGTCGGCTTTCCCTTGCCACACCACTAACAGACGCAGTGGGTGGCTTCAGACTCACAAGGAGTAAATATGCGTCATTACGAGATCATCTTGCTGATCCACCCGGATCAAAGCGAGCAAGTTCCTGCCATGCTGGAACGTTACAAGAGCATGGTTACCACGGGCGGCGGCAAGATCCACCGCGTGGAAGACTGGGGCCGTCGTCAACTGGCTTACCAGATCAACAAGCTCAACAAGGCGCACTACCTGCTGGTCAACATCGAGATCGACCAGGCTGTGCTGGGTGAACTGGAACACGCGTTCAAGTTCAACGACGCCGTGCTGCGCCACCTGACCGTGCTGAAGAAGAAGGCCGAAACCGGCGCTTCCTCCATGCTCAAGGCCGTCGAGCGCGAAGAAGCCCGCAAGTCCCAGCAGGAGCAAGCCAGCGCCTGATCGCCCTGTGCGGCTGGTTGCAGAAAACCCATCGAAGTCAAGTGAATCATCTGGCCCTCGTGGCAGTGGTGGCTGAAGTTGCCGCCTTGCGTTACACACCGGCCGGTTTGCCCGCCCTCGACATCCGGCTCGAACACGAGTCCGAAGTCAGGGAAGCAGGTCAGCTTCGTCGAGTCAAGTTCGAGCTCAAGGCCGTGGCCTTTGGCTCGATGGCCGAGAAACTGACACGGCAGCCAGTCGGCAGCCGTTGGCAATTCACTGGTTTTCTAAGCAACACCCGCAATGGCAAAGGCCTGCTGCTTCATATCCAGCACATCGAACAAGCTTAATTTTCAGGAGTCCCATCATGCCCGGACCGAAACGTTTCAACAAAGACAAGCGCCCCAAGCGCAACACGCAATCCCTGCTGTTCAAGCGCAAGCGCTTCTGCCGCTTCACCGTCGCCGGCGTCGAAGAAATCGACTACAAGGATGTCGACACCCTGCGTGACTTCATCGGCGAAAACGGCAAGATCGTGCCCGCCCGCCTGACCGGCACGCGCGCCATCTATCAGCGTCAGCTCAACACCGCCATCAAGCGCGCACGCTTCCTGGCCCTGGTTCCCTACACGGACCAGCACAAGATCTAAGGAGCACGAACCATGCAAATCATTCTGCTCGACAAAGTCGTGAACCTGGGCAATCTGGGTGAGATCGTCAAGGTGAAGGACGGTTACGCACGTAACTTCCTGATCCCCACCGGCCGTGCACGCCGTGCCACCGCCTCTGCCAAGGCCGAGTTCGAAGCTCGCCGTGCCGACCTGGAAAAGGCCGCCGCTGAAAAGCTGGCTGCTGCTCAGGCTCAAGGCGAAACCCTCAGCGGTTTTGTCGTCAAGCTGACGCAAAAGGCCGGTGTGGATGGCCGTCTGTTCGGTTCGGTGACCAACGCCGACGTGGCCGAAGAGCTGACCAAGCAAGGTCACGCTGTTGCCAAGTCGCAAGTGCGCCTGCCCAACGGTCCCATCAAGACTATCGGCGACACCACCGTGAGCGTTTCCCTGCACACCGACGTGGCAGTGGACGTGACCGTGACGGTCTACGGCGAAACCGCCTGAGTCGCGACACGGTTTTCCGTGTCCACGCGAAAAGCCGCCCTCGGGCGGCTTTTTTGCTTTCTGCTTCGGGCTGGCAAAATACCGCTTTTGCTTTCCTCGACCGTCTGTCTGCCTTTCCTGTCCCGTCGGGAACTACCTGAGTATCTATGTCCGCTGTCCTGACTTCCGCCGATGACCAGCCCGACCGCCAAGTCGAGCAGTTGCGCACGCCCCCCCATTCCACCGAGGCCGAATCGAGCGTACTGGGCGGCCTGCTGCTCGACAACGGGGCCTGGGATCGGGTGGGCGACCTGCTCAGCGACGGCGACTTCTACCGCTACGAACACCGGCTGGTCTACGGCGTGGTGGGCAAGCTCATCAACGAAAGCAAGCCGGCCGACGTCATCACCGTCTACGAACAGTTGCAGGCGCTGGGCAAGGCCGAGGAAATCGGCGGCCTGGCCTACCTGAATGCGCTCGCGCAATACGTGCCCAGCGCGACCAACATCCGGCGTTATGCGGAAATCGTGCGCGAGCGCTCCATCCTGCGCAAGCTGGTGGGCGTAAGCGACGAAATATCGACCAGCGTCTTCAACCGGGGCGAGCGCAAGGTGGCGCAGATCCTCGACGAGGCCGAGCAGAAGATCTTTGCCATCGGCGAAGAAGGTTCCCGCATGAAGCAGGGCTTCCAGCCCATGTCTTCGCTGGTCACCGACCTGATCGACCGGGTCACCGAGATGTCCGACAACCCGCACGACATCACCGGGGTGCCGACGGGCTTCTACGACTTCGATCGCATGACCTCGGGCATGCAGGCCGGCGACCTGATCGTGCTGGCGGCGCGGCCCTCGATGGGCAAGACCTCGCTGGCCATCAACATCGCCGAAAACGTGGCGCTCAACGAAGGCCTGCCGGTGGCCGTGTTCTCCATGGAAATGGGGGCGGCCCAGTTGGCGATTCGTATCGTCGGCTCGATCGGCCGCGTCGACCAGGGCCATCTGCGCACGGGCAAGCTGACCGACGACGAATGGCCGCGCCTGACCGAGGCCATCGAGAAACTGCGGGCGGTGTCCTTGCACATCGACGAAACACCGGGCCTCACCCCCAGCGAACTGCGAGCCAATGCCAGGCGCCTGGCGCGCCAGTGCGGCAAGCTCGGCCTCATCGTGGTCGATTATCTGCAGCTCATGAGCGGTTCGTCGGGCGGGGGCGGCGACAACCGTGCCACCGAGCTGGGCGAGATCTCGCGGGGCCTGAAGATGCTGGCCAAGGAGCTGCAATGTCCGGTGATCGCGCTGTCGCAGCTCAACCGTTCGGTCGAGCAGCGCACCGACAAGCGCCCCATGATGAGCGACTTGCGCGAATCCGGCGCCATCGAGCAGGATGCGGACGTGATCATGTTCATCTACCGCGACGACTACTACAACAAGGACAGCAAGGAGCCGGGTGTGGCCGAGGTCATCATCGGCAAGCAGCGGAACGGCCCGACGGGCACCGTCAAGCTGGCGTTCCTGAAGCCGCTGACCAAGTTCGAAAATCTGGCGGCCGGCATGGGTGGCGATGATTTCTGAGCCGCCGCGTGCGGCCCGGTTCTTCGGGACCGGCTGCAAGTGGCTGGCTCTGGGATCGGCATGCGCCGTGTTCGCCGTGGCCTGCCTGGGCGGAGACCGCTGGCGGCTGGCCTTGCGCTACGAGCGTGCGGCGCTGGCCGACGGCGAGTGGTGGCGCATCGTCACGGCCCACCTCGTGCATCTGGGATGGGTGCATGCGGCGCTCAACCTGGTCGGACTGGCACTGTGCCTGAGCCTTGCAACGCAGGCCGGCCACAGCAGGGGCGAGCGGACGCTGGGCAGCGTGGCCACCGGGCCCTCGGCCTCTGCATCGGCGGGCCTGGACAGCGTGTGGAGCGCGCTGGGCGTGCTGATCCTGCTGATGGCCGGCGTGAGCGGCGGGCTGTGGCTTTTTTCCCCCGGAATCGGACATTACGTCGGTTTCTCGGGCGTGCTGTACGGTCTGCTGGTGCTGGTGTTGTGGCCGCAGCGGCGTGATCCCTGGATGGCGGGTGCGTTGGCGCTGGTGTTGGCCTGGATGGCCTGGCAGCAGATCGCCGGGCCCATGGCCTCCGAAGAGCGCATGATCGGTGGCGCCATCGTGGGCGCGGCCCATGTGTACGGCGTCGCGACCGCACTGGCCTGGCTGGCCGTGCTGGCGCTGTGGCGGCGGCTGGGCAGGCGCTGAAATCGGGCCGTCCGGCCCCGCCTTGGGCGATGCAGCGCAAGGCACACGCTGGGCGCGCCACGCGAGGCGCCCGTGGCCTGCTTGCCGTTCCGTGTCTGCCGCCGGAGCGGCTGGCTAGGGCCGGATGCGGAAGATGATCGGGCCGTTGCGGGTTCCGATCAGGTTGAGCACGTTGGCCAGCGCGGCGCGGTGCCTGGGCTCGGTGCCGGCTTCGCCGTTGAAGCGCCAGCCGTTGCCGGCCAGTTCGCCCTGGCCGGACAGCTGGAGTGCGCCCTGCAGGGTCTCGAGCGTGAAACGCAACGGGCCAGGGCGCTCGCCGTCGCCGGCATCGAACGTGACCCGATAGCTGCCCACGGGCTTCACCGTGGTCACCCGCGAGGTCAGCGAGGTGAGCTGCAACCTGGCCTTGCCCTGCTGTGCAAAACGCCCTTCGCTGAAACTCCCGCCCCATTGAGCGACCGTCAGCGACAACGCACCGTCGAGCGCCATCGTGTTCCAGGGCGTGCCCAGCCCTTCGAGCACGCTGGCGGGCACATGCAGGTCGAGGTCCTTCAGGGTGAAGGCGCCGCCACCCCAGGCCGGGCTCAGCAGCACCTCGGCCGGCCGTTGCAGGCAGCAGGCATGATCGAGTGCCAGGCGCAGGGCCGGGCGGTAGCTGTCCGGCCATCGGGCGGTCTGCAGGTTCCACGACAGGCGGCCGGGCAGCATGCGGGCGTCCCGGCTGCCGGCGCCACCGCCTACGCCCAGCACGGCCGAGCCGCGCCAGATCGTGCCGCGAGCATCGAGCAACTTGACGCGTCCGTCGGTACCGGAGGTGATCCACTGCGCGGCCCAGGCGGCCGGGAACTGGCTCACCAGGGTGATCAGGCCGCCGACCACCAGGCCGGTGGCGGCATAGGGCCAGATCCGCAGGCCGCGTGTACGCCTGACGCGGGCGGTTTTCGAGGCGGCGGGCGCGGATGAACGTGAACGCAGGGCCATCGGCTTCATCCCACCCACTGGTTGAGCTGGATGATGGGCATCAGCACCGCCAGCACGATCAACATCACCATCATGCCCATGCCCACGATGAGCAGGGGCTCGAGGATGGTGGCCAACTGCATGGCTCGCCGCTGCACGTCGTTGGAGAGCAGTGCGGCGGCCCGCTGCAGCATCATGGGCAACTGGCCGGTCTGTTCGCCCAGCCGGGCAAACATGCCGACCAGCGCCGGAAAGCCGCGTTTGCCCTGCAGGGCCGAAGCCAGCGGCGCGCCTTCGCGCACCAGCACCAGGGCGTCCTGTGCATCGGCACGCATGGCACTGTTGCCCAGGGTATCGGCGGCGGCCTGCAAGGCTTTCAGGATGGGCACGCCGGCTGCGGCCAGCATCGCCAGGGTCGAAGCAAAACGCGAGGCGTTGTAGCCTGCTGCCAGGCGCCCCACCACAGGCAGCGTGAGGCACCAGCTGTCGAACAGCTGGCGAAATCGATCGACGCGCATCAGCCGCCGCCACAGCACGGCGAACAGCACGATGCCGATGAGCATGGCCCAGCCATGGTTGCGCACCGCATCGCTGAGATTCATCATCATCACCGTCAGCCAGGGCAGGGCCTGCTTGGAGCCGGCAAACACCTGGGCGACCTGCGGCACGACATAGCTCAACAGGAAGATCACGATGGCGATGGCCACCAGGGTGACGATGGCCGGGTACAGCACGGCAGCCAGCAGCTTGCCGCGCAGGGCCTGGTTGTCGGACATGTCGTTGGCCAGCTTGTCGAGCACCAGATCGAGCTTGCCGCTGTGCTCGCCCGCCTCGATGACCGCGCGGTAGATGTCCGAGAACTCGCGCGGATACAGGCCCAGCGCTCGCGCGAAGGAGGAACCGCCGTTGACCTCGGCACGCAAGGTGGCGACCAGGGCCCGCTGGCGCTCGTCCTCGAACTCCTCGGCCAGCGCAGCCAGACCTTGCTCCAGCGGCAGACCGGCGCTGACCAGATCGGCGAGCTGGCGCGTCCACACGGTGAGCGCCGTGTAGCTGAAGGCGCGGCTCTGCCACAGGGTGATGTTCCAGCTCGCGCGGGTAGCGCCGCTGCCGGATTGAGCCGCCGCAGCGGCCGTCGCCGTATCGCCGGCGACGGGCTTGACCTCGAGCGGCACCAGCGACTGGTTGCGCAGCAGGTTGCGGGCGGCGCGGGCCGTATCGGCCTCGATCAGCCCTTTGCGGGATTTGCCCTGGGCGTCCAGGGCTTCGAAGGCGTAGGCGGGCATGGTGGAATGGCTAGAGGAAGATCGGAATGGCGGGCGAAGGGCCCGGGCTTAGTCTCGCGTCACGCGCAGCACTTCCTCCAGGCTGGTCACGCCCAGCTCGACCAGCCTCTGGCCGTCGTCCCGCATCAGCGTCATGCCGCGTGCCAGTCCGGCTTCGCGGATCTCCGCTTCCGAGGCCTGCCGGTGCACCAGCGCGCGGATGGCGTCGTCGGCGACCAGCAGTTCGAACAGCCCGGTGCGGCCACGGTAGCCGCTGGGGTCCGTCAGGTCGATCTTGCGCACCAGCCGCTGGGCCAGCACGCCCAGCAGCGACGAGCTGAGCAGGAAGGGCTCGACCCCCATGTCGATCAGACGGGTCACCGCGCTCGAG
Organism: Comamonas sp. BIGb0124; assembly: GCF_003752175.1. GTDB lineage: Bacteria > Pseudomonadota > Gammaproteobacteria > Burkholderiales > Burkholderiaceae_C > Comamonas_F. The sequence goes on from NZ_RJVF01000009.1 coordinate 889,751, forward strand.
GCATCGTTGGTGTGCAGCGTGGCCAGCACCAAGTGGCCGGTGAGCGAGGCCTGGATGGCGATCTGCGCCGTCTCGAAGTCGCGGATTTCACCGATCATGATGATGTCGGGATCCTGCCGGAGGATGGCGCGCAGGGCCTTGGCGAAAGTCAGGTCGATCTTGCTGTTGACCTGCGTCTGGCCGATGCCCTGGAGCTCGTACTCGATGGGGTCTTCGACCGTCATGATGTTGGTCGTGCCGGAAATCATGCGGTTGAGCGCCGCATACAGCGTGGTGGTCTTGCCCGAGCCGGTGGGCCCGGTCACCAGCACGATGCCGTGCGGCTGCGACACCAGGCGCGTGAATTCGCCCAGCACCTCGCCCTGCATGCCGATGGCTTCCAGCGTGAGCTTGCTCTCGCTCTTGTCGAGCAGGCGCAGCACCGCCCGTTCGCCGTGTGCCGAGGGCAGGGTCGAGACCCGGACGTCGACCGCACGGTTGCCGATGCGCAGGGCGATGCGGCCGTCCTGGGGCAGTCGTTTTTCGGAGATGTCGAGCTCGGCCATGATCTTCAGGCGCGAGATCAGCGCGGCGTGCAGGGCGCGGTTGGGCCGTACCACCTCGCGCAGCGCACCGTCGACCCGGAAACGCACGCTCGAGTGCCGCTCGAAGGGTTCGATGTGGATATCGCTGGCACCGTCGCGCGCGGCCTGCGTGAGCAGGGCGTTGAGCATGCGGATGATGGGCGCATCGCCTGCCGTCTCGAGCAGATCCTCGACCGCGGGCAGTTCCTGCATCATGCGCGAGAGGTCGGCGTCGGACTCGACTTCGCTGACCACGGCCGCGGCGCTCGATTCACCCTGGGCATAGGCATTGCTGATGCGCTGGGCCAGGCTGGCCGCATCCTCTCGGCGCATGTCGTGCACGGCATGGCGGCGCATCACCTCGCCGCAGGCGGCGGAACTCGATGCGGGGCTCAGCCACAGCAGGCGTTCCTGGCCATCGTCCTCGAGCAGCACCTGGTGGCTGCGCGCGAACGCGTAAGGCAAGGGATAGGCCAGGGCGCGGGCGGGATTGCTGCTCATGGCGGACCTCAGGGCATTTCGCTGCGGAAGAACGGATCGGCTGCCGGCGCGGCGGGCGTGCTGCGGCGCATGGGGGTGAGGTCGGGTGCGGGCGCGGGTGCCGGCGGATCGAAGGGCCGGACCAGCGGTTGCGGCACCGGAGCGCTGCCGTTGGTGCTCAGCGGCGCGCTGTTGGGCTCGATCGGCAGGATCGGGCCGCTGTTGATCGGCATCACGCTGCTCGGCTCGGGCTGGCCTATCGTCTGCAGGGTGCGCATCATGTCGTAGCGATCGAGCGAGAGGCGGTCCATGCTGGAGTTGTCGCGCAGGATCACGGGACGCAGGAACACCATCAGATTGGTCTTCTTGCGCGAGCGGCTCTCGCTGCGGAACAAGGCCCCGATCACGGGCAGGCGGCCGAGCACCGGCACGGCGCTGTTGCCGACTTCGAGCTGGTCCTGGATCAGGCCGCCGAGCACGGCCGTGCTGCCGTCCTGCACCAGCACGGTCGAGGCCACGGTGCGTTTGTTGGTCACCAGGTTGGACGAGTCGGTGGTGGCCGAGCCCAGCGAGCCCGAGATGCTCGAGACCTCCTGGTAGATCTGCATCTTGACGGTGCCGTCGGCGTTGATCTGCGGCTTGATGTTGAGCGTCAGGCCCACGTCCATGCGGTCGAACGTCGTGAAGGGATTGACCGTGCCGCTGGAGCTGCTGTTGGAGTAGGAGCCTGTGGCCACCGGCACGTTCTGGCCGATGGTGATCTTGGCCTCCTGGTTGTCCAGCGTCAGCAGCGTTGGCGTGGACAGGATGTTGGCATTGGTCTTGGTTTCCAGCGCGTTGGCCAGCACCGCCAGAGACCCCTTGTACAGGCCGATGTTGAGGCCCTGGTTGTAGCTGTAGCCGGTGGTCGTGCCCAGCGCGGCGCTGGCGGCGATGTTGAAGAGGTTGCCGGTGGAGCCGAAGTTGGTGCCGCCGCCGATGTAGCCGTTGCCGCTGCCGGCAAGGCCCAGCCACTGAACGCCCAGGTCGCTGGCGTTGTCGGCGGTGACTTCGGCGATCAGCGCCTCGACATAGACCTGTGCACGGCGCGTGTCGAGCTGATCGATCACTGCGCGCATCTGACGGTACAGAGGTGCGGGGGCGCTGATGATGAGGGCGTTGTTGGCCGGGTCGGCCTGGATCATGCCGCCGGTGCTGGGCTGTGCGGCACCGGTCATCAGGTTGCTGCCGCTGCTGCTGCTGTTGCCCATGCTGCTGGAGCTGCTGCTGCCCGAACCCAGCGTCGAGGTGCTGGTGTTGCTGTTCAGGCCGCTGAGGCTGGCCGTGGAACTGGTGTTGCTCGTGCCGCCGGTGCTTGCGCCGCCGCCGGTGTTGTTGTTGCCGGCGAAACCCGGGTCGGCGCTCATGGCCGCGCGCAGCGTCACGGCCAGTTGCGTGGCGTCGGCGTTGCGCAGATAGACCACGTGGATGTTGCCGTTGTCCTGTTGTGAAGTCGGGCGGTCGAGGCGGCTGACCAGCGAACGGACCAGGGCCGCACGGGCCGGGTTGGCCGAGCGGATCACCAGGCTGTTGCTGCGCGGCTCCGCCAGCACCGACGTGCGGTAGCTGTCGCCGGAAGCCGAATTGGCCGCTGTCTGCACACCGGCCGGTGTGCCGCTGCCGGAGGCGCCGGCGCTGCCGCCTTCGACCAGGCGGTTGACGAGCACCGCGAGGTCGGTCGCAATGGCGTGCTGCAAGGGAATCACATCCACGTCGCCGGCATTGCTCACGTCCAGCGCGCTGATGATGCGTGCGATGCGCTGCAGGTTGTCGGCATAGTCGGTGATCACCAGCGCGTTGGTGCCCGGGCTGACATTGATGGTGTTGTTGGGCGTGATCAGCGGGCGCAGCACGGGCACCAGGCCGTTCGCGTTCTCGTGGTTGAGCGCGAAGATCTGCGTGACGATCTGGTTGCCGGCCAGGCGTGCCGGGCCGGCGTTCACCACCGTGGTCTGGATCTTGGCTTCCGCCTCGGGAACGACCTTGTAGATGCCTGCCGATTCGGCCACCGCATAGCCTTGCAGCCGCAGGCCGGCCATGAACTGGTCCCAGGCGGCGGAGGGCGACAGGGGCGTCTCGCTGGCCAGATTCAGCGTGCCCTTGACACGGGGATCGACCACCACGTTGCGGCCGGTGATGACCGCCATGGTGCGCGCCACCGCCTCGATCTCGGCGTTGACGAAGTTCAGCGTGACAGGCGTATTGGCAGCGGCCTGGGCATGGGCGAGCGGCGAGGCCAGCGCGGTGGACATGCAGACGGCCAGCGTGGCCAGGCGGATCAGGGAAAGAGGATGGCTCATGATGTCGGCAAGCGAGAGGCTGGTGTTCGGTGCGTTGGGCAGTGTGGCCCGGCGGGCCTGCGAGGTGGCGTCGAATCGTGCGGCGCGGGCGGCCAGCGGTTCGGGGGGCTGTCGGCGGCGAAGGACAAAGGTCATCAGCGGGCCTCCGGCGGCAGCCTGAAGGTGACGCTGCCTTTCCAGAGGCCGGCGGCGTCGGCCTCCAGGCTGGATTCGTCGGGGGTGAGCCGTGCATTGCTGCGGACCTGGGACAGCCAGCTCATCAGCTCGTCGCCGCGCACCCGTTCGATCCGGGCGACGATCTGCTCGCCTCCGAGGGTGAGATTGGCGCGGTCGCCGAGCACGACGCGGGCCGTGGCCTGCACCGCGGCGCCACGGTCTTCCGGCACGGCGCTGGCCTGTTCGCGCAGCGTGGCCGCATCGGCAGCCAGCGCCTGCATGCGCTGTTTCTGGCGTTCGAATCGTTCGATCTGGGCCGGTGCCGTGGCCAGCACGTTCAGGGCGGGCGACAGCAGCAGCAGCCACGCCAGCGTCAAGGCCAGCAGGGCGCCGCCGCCGCCCAGCAGCAATCTTTCGCGCGGTTGCAACGTGTTCCAGCGGGCCCGCAACTGGGCCGCGGCGCCCGAAGGCCGGGCCGGTGCGGGCGAGGCACGGCTGCCGCGCGACGGGGAGGATCGTGAGGTTCGGGTCTGTGTCATGGCCGGGTCAGGGTGCCGCCTGGACGGTCAGCGTGTATTGGTTGTTGGCAGCCGGCCGCAGCAGCAGGCCGAACGATTGCAGCCGGGCCTGGGCATCCTCCAGAGCCTCGGCGGACAGGGCCCGGGTGTTGAACTGCAGCTCGCCCGCCGAGAATGCCAGGCGCTCCAGGCGCTGGGTGGTCGGCAAGGCACTGGCCAGCGCCTGCAGAAGTGTTTCCGCATCGCGGCGGGTCGCCTGGCCATTGGCATGGCGCAGCCGATCGGTTTCCTGCTCCATCTGCAAGGGCGCATCCACGATCGCGCGCACGTGCGGATAGGTCTGCGTCAGCAGCGTCTGGATATCCGCGCGCGTGGCCTGCAACTGCCGCTGCTGGATCCAGGCCCAGGCATTCAGCCCGATGAGCTGCGCGGCGACCAGGACCACCAGACCGACCCTGGCGGCACGCCATTCGGGCGCGTGCAGCAGCCGTGTGCCGACCTTGCGCCAGCGCCGCAGGACGTGGCCACCGCCGCTCAGCCGCAGGTCGAACTGGGCCAGATCGAAATCCGTGGCATGCGCGGCCAGCCAGTTCTGCTCGAGCGTGCGCAGCGGCACCGGTGCGCCGTGCCATTTCTCGGCCAGCACGCTGACGGCGGGTTCGGTGTGCAGCACCGGACCGGACGGCTCCACGGCGCCGTCGGTGTCGGGTGCGTCGCTCGCTGCCGGGGCCGGATGGGCAACCGCGCACTGGGCCAGCGCCTGTTCGAACGCCTGCTGGCTGCGCACGGGAATCTGCCAGACGCCGTTCGCCGAACTGGCCAGCAGCACGGGCTGATCCGGCTCGCCGGCCAACAGCAGATCGGGGAGGGCTCCGGCCGGCCGCGGCCATTGCGCGGGCAGCAAGCGTGCGGCGGGCAGGCCGGCTTGTTCGAGTACCTGCAACTGGCTGGTCAGCCAGGCCTTGTTGCAGCAGGCGATCCACACCGGCGAGACTTCGGACTGCCCTGTATGGCGACCGGGGGCCAGTGCGAAATGCAGGGTTGAGGGGTCGTCGAGCAGGTGTTCCTCGAGCAGGCCCTCGAGCACGCTGCGCAGCCGGGCCGCGGATGTGCCGCGCGGCAGTTGCGGCAGCCGCACGGCATGCCACGACAGCGCGCTGGCCGGCACGACGGCCACGGTTTCCCCGGCCCCGCGCGGCAGCACCGCCAGCGGCGCCGTGCCTTGCGCGGTCAGTGTCGTGCCGTCGGCGCTGGTCGCATAACGGTACTGGCCGGCAGGCACATCACCGGTATGGGGGGGGGCTAAGGCAATAAAAAGCGTCATGGACGGTAGGTAAGTTCGGCAGCCACGTCAGGACGATGGCATGGGTAAGGGCGCAAAGAGCGAATCGCGCTGCAGCGTCCGGATCTGCAAGCCGTTACGGACCACGATGGATTGTTCTCCGACCAGGGTATCGTCGATGCGGACCTGGCCGTTGATCTGGAAATAGCGGCTGCTCACGCCGTGGAGCTGGCTGCTGATCTCGGGTGCAGGTGCGTCGCCGCTTCCACCCGAGGTACTGGTCGAGCCCAGGACTTTACGCACCTCGTCGACCGACGTGAAGTGGGTGTTCTGCCGAGCCTGTGCAATTTTTTGCGCACCGGCGCGGTCGATGTTGGCAATGCTGGCGTACAGCACTTCGACCGGCGCGGTATTGAGATTGACGGTGGTACGCGAGGGCAGCCAGGTCACATAGGGCGCCAGCCGGGCCAGCGTGGTGGCGCTCAGGCCCATGCGGCGCAGATCGGCAAACCGGGTGGGCGCGATCACCGTGTTGCTGTCCGAGTCGCCGCCTGTATTGCCTGCACTGCCGGAGCTGCCGGTCTGGCTGCCGGCGCTCGCCGGCATGCTCAGGCGCAGTTGCTGCACGCAGCGTTCGAGCTCGGACGCGGGCAGCGCCAGCAAGCTGAACAGACGTTCGAACGCCAGCGACTGCGATTCCGAGATCTGGCCGTTCTCGATGAGGTTGTAGGCATTGAGACGGCCTTGCATGTCGACCATGTAGCCCGTGAGGAAGGCGTTCATGGCGTCGTCCTCGCTGGCCGCGGAGGCATCCGAGTTGCCCGAGAGAAAGGTCGACAGGCGGGCTTCGGCCAACGGGATGGCCCAAGGCTCGGAGAGATGGTCGGGGCCGCCGCTGCGAGCGTCCTGACGCAGGATGAGCCGTCCCCAGTCGAGCGCACCGGCCAGGATCCAGCGCGCCTGCACGCGTCCGCGTTCGGCGGTCTCGACCTCGACGCCGCGCCACTGGCGCCAGAGGGCCGCTGCCGCGAGGGTGGCGACCAGTGCGACGGTCAGCATCGCCATGAGCAGCGCTGCGCCACGTTGGCGGCCGCGATGGATCGTGCGCGTCATTGGGTGCCTCCCACGATGGGATGGATCCAGTCGCGCACGATTTCGCCCTGCATGCCGCTCGGGCTGGCGAGAGTCAGCGCCAGGCGGACCCCGTCCGGGATCGCTTGCAGCCCGGTGCGCGGGGCGGCCTCCGGGGTGCCGGTGCCCGTCCCTGTGTCGTTGGGCGATTCGGTGGCCGCATCCGCGCTCGATTGTGGATTGGTCCAGCTGTTGTTGCGGTAATACAGCAACTGCCAGCTCGTGGCGGCGATCACCGGTGTGATGATCTGTGCGCTGGCGGACGCGCCGCCGCTCGAGGCCCAGTCGCCGGCGGCCTGCCAGGCCTGCCGCAGCTCGCCCCGGGTGGTGAAGGTGCGCGAGGCCCAGCGCTGCCAGGTCATCGTGCCGTTGGCCGGCACCAGGGTCCAGGCGACCAGCTGCAGGCTGCCCTCGGTATCGACCAGGCCGGTGGCCGCGGCCTTGCGGGTGATGCGCAAGACCCGGCCGTCGAAGTCCATGGCGTTGTAGATGCCGTTTTCCTGCACGGCGTCGAGGTCGCTGCGCCACTGGCCCAGGCCGGACTGCAGGGCCAGGGTCTGGTCGCTGTGCGCAAAGACCTGGGTCTGCACGCGCGACATGCCGTCGAGCGCCCGCCAGCTCAGCATGGCCAGCACGCTGAGGATGAAGAGGGCCACCAGCACTTCGACCAGCGTGAAGCCCCGCATGGGCCGTGCGGCGACGCCATACCGCATGTCAGTATTGCCCCATGATGGTCGACAGCGTCAGCACGTTGGCGCCGTCGCGCAGCACCTGGGCGTCGACGCGGCGGAAGGTCGGGTTGGGCGTGCCTTGCACCCGCAGGCTCACGTCGTAGCGCACCCCGGCCTGCATGCAGTTGCTGGTGCTGTTGCCGATGCCCGGCAACTGCCGTGCCAGACGCAGGCCGATGAGGGCGTTGTCAGCGCACAGTTCGGCGAGCAGGGCGTCGTCCTGCCGCTGCGTGTTGTGGATGAGAGAGCCGGCGGCCTTGTGGCCGGCTGCCAGCGCGAGGGCGACCACGGCCAGCGCGACCAGGACCTCGACCAGTGTGAAGCCGCGAGCCCTGGATGGCGCCGGCCGGCGTGTCTGGGGCATGCGCTTCATGGCAGCAGCGTGACCGCAAAAGGCCGCAGGCCATCGCTGGCGATCTGCAACCTCTGGCTGCCGCGGCCCAGCACCACGCCCTGCGCCGCGATGATGGGCTCGGGGCCCAGCTGCATCACGCCTGCACCCTGCACGATGCGCACGTCGCCGTCGAGCCAGCGCATGGCGGGGCGGGGACCGGGCGCGGCCTGGCCGGAGGGCTGCATGCCTTCAAAACGGAAACCGCCGTCGATGGCACGCCAGAACACCGGCCGTCCGCTGGCACGGGACTGCGCCCGGGCCGAATCGAGCAGGGCGGCCAGTCGCTGTCCGTCGCGTTCGAGCACGGCCCGATCGGGATCGGGCAACGACAGCGTCACCAGTGCCGAAGCGGTCGCGATCAGCGCCACCACCATCAGCAGCTCCAGCAGCGTGAAGCCCGCCGCGCGCGCGCGCGGCATCACACGTGAAGGGCGGAAGGCGCGGGTCACGTCCGGATGCCACTATTGGGAAGAAAGCCGAAGCCAGCGCGCCGCCGGCTTACTGCCAGCTGCCGACGTCGGCATCGTTGCCTTCGCCGCCAGGCTGGCCATCGGCGCCGTACGAGAACACATCCACCGGGCCCCGTGCGCCCGGGTTCATGTACTGGTAGGGACGGCCCCAGGGGTCGTTGGGCAACTTGTCCAGATAGGACTTCCAGTTGTTCGGGGCCGGGTTGGTGGTCGGGCGGGTGACCAGGGCCTGGAGGCCCTGCTCGGTGGTCGGGTAGCGCTGGTTGTCCAGACGATACAGCTTGAGCGCCTGCATCAGATTGTTGACGTCGGTGCGGGCGGCCGTCACCCGGGCGTCGTCGGCGCGGTTGAGTACATTGGGCACGATCAGCGCAGCCAGCACGCCGATGATGGCCAGAACCACCATCAGTTCGATCAGAGTGAAACCCCGTTGCCGGCGGGCACGGCGGGCGGGTGCGTGGACTGCACTATGCATAGCTGGAATGTTCCTCAGGTGCGATTCGGGGAATCGGTCATTTTGCAACGTCTATCATGACATGGTCATGACCGCGGGGTGACGATATCGAAGTTGGCGCGCACTGGCACCAACCGACAGCGCACGGGATCATAATCGACGGATGTCTGCCAACACCCTTTCATCTTCGGCCTCCAGCCCCGTGGCTTCCCTGACTCTTGCACGACTGGCCACCCTCGCGGTCTGGCTGGCCGGCGGTGCCGTGGTGGTCTACTGGGGTCTCAAGCTGCTGGCCTGGTCCTCGAGCGCGGCAGCCCCTGCGCCTGTGACGCCACCGTTGCCCGTGGCCGAAGAAGCCAGCGTGGCCCGGCTGCTCGGGGCCGCCCCCGGACCGGCCGCCGCCGCCGCGCCTTCCTCGCGCGCCCAGCTCACGCTGGCAGGCGTGGTGGCCCGGGCCGACGGCGGTGCAGCGCTGATCGCCATCAACGGCGCTCCGGCTCAGCCTTTCCGGCCCGGGCAGGTCGTGGCCGACGGCTATACGGTCGGTTCGCTCGATACCCAGCGGGCCGTGCTGGTGCAACAGGGCCATGCGGACTGGACACTGGACATGCCTCAGGAATACGCATCCAAGGTCGGTGCAGGTGGTGCAGCACGCACGCTCCGTCCCGCAGGTTCGCCGGGTGCCGCTGCAGCGCCGGCCCCTGTCAATGCCGGCGCCAATGCCGCCAGCCGGCTTTTGCCGCCCAGGCCGCCTCAGCGGTGAGTCGTGGCCGCCGCCTGCCGGTCGTTTGAAGACTGAAACCCGTCGGGCGCCGACGAGCGCCGGTCTCTGCCTGGCCTTCGGGCAGGCGCCGTGCGCCCCCGCATTCAGGTGCGCCAGGCGTGGATCGCCAGCACCAGCACCACGATCGCCATGCCGTAGCCCACGCGCAACAGCAGGCGGGTGCGCACACGCAGCGTATCGACTGCGGCCACCAGCCGTTCGTTGTGTTCGGCCAGATCGCGGATCAGCTCCGCGCTGGTGCGTTGTTCCTGCTCCAGACGGCCCAGACGGTCATGCAGCGCCTGGACATGGTTGCGCAGGGCCTGCGGGTCGTGGTGCAGGCGTTCGATCTCTTCGCTCGAAACCGGAGGCTCGGTTTTTTTCGGGTTGTTCTTGACCGAGTCATACAGCTTCTGCGCGCCTTTGACGACTTGCGGCGTGGCGGCGATGACATCTTTCCAGGGGATGATCTTCAGGGCGGCGAGCCAGGGTAGGGCCACAGGGGTCTCCTTCAGCAGAATAAAAAAACGCCGGTTCTGTTGATGCAGATACCGGCGAATGGTGCGGTTTCAAGCCCGGGCGGTCCAGCGGACCGCCTGGAGCCCGGTCAGAGGACTTCGCTGGCGAAGTCGGCCAGGCGCGAGCGTTCGCCACGCGCCAGGGTGATGTGCCCACCGTGCGGCCAACCCTTGAAGCGGTCCACTGCAAAGGTCAGGCCCGACGAACCTTCGGTGAGGTAAGGCGTGTCGATCTGCGCCAGATTGCCCATGCAGATGATCTTGGTGCCCGGACCGGCCCGGGTGATCAGGGTCTTCATCTGTTTGGGCGTCAGGTTCTGCGCTTCGTCGATGATGACGTACTTGTTCAGGAAGGTGCGGCCGCGCATGAAGTTCATGCTCTTGATCTTGATCTTCGAGCGGATCAGTTCATTAGTCGCGGCACGGCCCCATTCCCCGGCGCCGCCACTGTCGTTGCGGCCCAGGAACTCGAGGTTGTCATCCAGCGCGCCCATCCACGGCCCCATTTTTTCCTCTTCGGTGCCCGGCAGGAAACCGATGTCCTCGCCCACGCTGACGGTGGCCCGGGTCATGATGATCTCGCTGTAGCGGCGGTCGTCGAGGACCTGGGTCAGGCCGGAGGCCAGCGTCAGCAGCGTCTTGCCCGTTCCGGCAGTGCCGGTGAGCGTGACGAAATCGACTTCCGGATCCATCAGCAGATTCATGGCGAAGTTCTGCTCGCGGTTGCGCGTGGTCACGCCCCAGACCGCATTCTTCTGGCTGCTGTAGTCCTTGAGCGTCTTGAGCACGGCGGTCTTGCCGCGGATCTCGCTGACGCGTGCATACAACGACGGCTCGCCGGGGGCCTCGAAATAGACGAACTGGTTGATGTGCAGTTGCGGCACCACCGGGCCGGTGATCCGGTAGTAGGTGTGCCCGCCTTGCTGCCAGCTCTCGACCGTCTTGCCGTGCTTGTCCCAGAAGTCGCCGGGCAGGGCCAGGGCGCCCGAGTACAGCAGGTCGCCGTCGTCGAGCGTCTTGTCGTTCTCGTAATCCTCGGCCTGCAGGCCCAGCGCGCGCGCCTTGACGCGCATGTTGATGTCTTTCGACACCAGCACCACGTCGCGCGGGGCATGGGCCTGGCGCAGGGCCTCGACCACGCCCAGGATCTGGTTGTCGGCCTTGCCTTGAGGCAGGCTGGTGGGCAGGGTGTAGTTCAGCGGGGTGGTCTGGAACAGCAGCTTGCCGCCGGCCTCGTGGTGGCCGGTGGCGTCCAGGGTGAGCCCCTTGCTGAGGTCAGCGCCCTTGATGGCCGCCAGCGCATCCAGCGTGCGGCTGGCCTGGCGGGTGTTGCGAGCGACCTCCGTCGTGCCTTTCTTGTGACCGTCGAGCTCTTCGAGCACGATCATGGGCAGGAAGATGTCGTGTTCCTCGAAGCGGAACAAACTCATCGGATCGTGCATCAGCACGTTGGTGTCGAGCACGAACAGCTTGGTCGGTCCCGTGTGCGGCGCACGCTTGCGTCCCCGTGCAGAGGATGCGTTGACCGCATTGCCGGCGGGCTGGCTTGCGGCTTCGATGGGCGTAGCCACCGGTTGCGGCACCGGGGCTTCCGGGGCCGGAGGCGCCTGGACGAGCGCGGAGACACGGCGGCTGCCGGTCTTGGCTGCGGTCTTGCGCGCCACTTCGGTCTTGCCGGTCGACTTGGCCTTGGCCGAGGTTCGGCCGGACTTGGGTGTTTCGGTGATTTCCTGGATGGGGGACGCGCCGAGCGTGGCGTCGTCGGTCCGGTCGTAGGCAGGGGCCGACAGGGCCTGGGGCCTGTCGTCGCCGGCCGGCTTGCGCGTACCGCGGCTGCCGGATGAGCTGGGGGCCTTGCTGCGTGCCGGGGCATCGTAGGCTTCATGCGCCAGCAGAGCTGCGCGCTTGGTGGGGGCGGGTGGCAGTGGCATAGGCGGTTATGGCCGGGCTACGGCGTGTGGTGGAAAGCGGGAAACGAAAAAAACAAAGAGCCTCCTGGCAAGCCAGGGGGCTCTTTCGGATTCGGATTTGCGGCGGTGACAGAAGATGTCAGTCTCAACGGCATGAAACCATTATGCACAAGGCGGGACATCCCGCAGCCGAGATGAACGAACTCCCGGATCCCCGCTTGCCGGAATCGTGTGTTCGCCGGGCCAAGCCGGGTCCCGGCCCATAAAAAAACCGGGACAAGCCCGGTTTCTGATTTGCGGCGCAGCCGCGCGGAGGGGATTGGCGCCTTCGCCTATCCGGGCTTCAGGCTGCCTTCTTGAGTTCCTTGACGGCCTTGAGCACTTCGTCCACATGGCCGGGGACCTTCAGTCCGCGCCATTCCTGCTTGAGCACGCCGTCGGGGCCGACGAGGAAGGTGCTGCGCTCGATGCCCTTGACCTTCTTGCCGTACATGATCTTGTTCTTGACCACGCCGAACATGTGGCACATTTTTTCTTCGGTGTCGGCGATGAGCTCGAAGGGCAGTTCGAGCTTGGCCTTGAAGTCGTCATGCGACTTCATGTTGTCGCGCGAGACGCCGAACACTTCGGCACCGGCCTTGACGAAATCCTTGTACTTGTCGCGGAACTGCATCGCTTCGGTGGTGCAGCCAGGCGTATTGTCCTTGGGGTAAAAATACAGGATGATGGTCTGGCCGAGATGCGAGGTGTTGGAAACTTTGACGTCGTTGGTGGCGTTTGCTTCGAATTCAGGAAGGGGCTTGTTGACAACAATCGCCATGTTTCAGTTTCTTTCAAGACGGGCGCCAAACCAGCGGGCACCAAAAAGGTAGCGGTACGCTATCCTCGGCGGTGCACTGCGACGAGGCAGAGCATAAAAGTTGACCTGGGGCAGCGCACGGAGAGAGTCAGGCGGGCGGCCGGATCGGAACCCAACCGGTCGACAACCCCACTTCAGTGCCAGGACAACCTCGCGAAAGGCATAATTTTACCCGAAACCACGCCCGCCGTCAGGCCCGTGGTCAGACACGCCGCGCAAGTGCTTCTGCGCTGGCTGCATGAGGGCGTGCGCGCCGGCCCTCCGCGGGCCTGTACGGGCCGGGCTCCAAGGCGGGCCAGAAAGCCTTCAGGCCGGATCCACGGCCGCCGGCGCGACGAGAATGGCGCCGATCACATGGCGTGCCTCGCCCGCCAGGATGTTGTAGGTGCGGCAGGCGGCCGCGCTGTCCATGGTCTCGACCCCGATGCCCGCGGCAATCAGCGGGCGCAGCACGGCCACGGGCGGGAAACGCAGGGTGGGTCCACTGCCCAGGATGACGAGTTCGGGCTTGATCCGGACGATCTCCTCGAAATGCTGGGGCGTCAGGTCCGCCACCGTGCGGCAGTCCCAGGCAAACCGCTCGCCGTGCGAGCCGAATACCACGCTGTGCTCGATGCGTTCGCCGTTGAGGGCCAGCCAGCCCTCGCCGTAGGCGTTGACGCTTTGCACATCGAATTTGTCGGGCTGGAGTTTCATGGGCGCTCGGATGTTGTATCGAAGGCGCGTCCACGCAGGGACACGTGGCCCAAGGCGATGGCACGGGCCGGGATTGTGGTTCAATTGTAGGTTTTCCGTCGACCGGGCGCTTCGGAGACTGCGCAGCGCCGTGAAAGACAACAAGGCCGGAGCCACAAGAATCGCAGAAAGGGGCGCCCCCGCAGCGCCTGCCATCCATGAAGACCATCCACAAATCGAGCAAGCTCGCGCATGTCCTCTACGACATCCGCGGTCCCATCATGGACCGCGCAAAGCAGATGGAGGACGAGGGCCAGAAGATCATCAAGCTCAACATCGGCAATCTGGCCGTGTTCGGTTTCGATGCGCCCGAGGAAGTACAGCAGGACATGATCCGCAACCTGCCGAACTCGGCGGGCTACTCCGACAGCAAGGGCATCTTCGCGGCGCGCAAGGCGGTGATGCACTACACGCAGGAGCAAGGCATCGCCGGCGTGACGCTCGAGGACATCTATCTGGGCAATGGCGCCTCCGAACTCATCGCGATGGCCACCAACGCGCTGCTCGACGATGGTGACGAACTGCTGCTGCCGGCCCCCGACTATCCGCTGTGGACGGCCGTGACCAGCCTGTCCGGCGGCACGCCCGTGCACTACATGTGCGACGAGGAAAAAGGCTGGATTCCCGACCTCGACGACATCCGGGCCAAGATCACGCCCCGCACCAAGGGCATCGTGGTCATCAACCCGAACAACCCCACCGGCGTGCTCTACCCCGACGAAGTGCTGCACGAGATCGTGGCCATCGCCCGCGAGCACGGCCTGGTCATCCTGGCCGACGAGGTCTACGACAAGGTGCTGTACGACGGCGTCCATCACACCGCGCTGGGCAGCCTGTCGACCGATGTGCTCACGCTGACCTTCAACTCCCTGTCCAAGAGCTACCGGGCCTGTGGCTACCGGGCCGGCTGGCTGGTGGTTTCGGGCGACAAGGCCAGCGCAGCCGACTACATCGAAGGCCTGAACATGCTGGCCAACATGAAGCTGTGCGCCAACGTGCCGGGGCAATGGGCCATCCAGACCGCACTGGGCGGCTACCAGAGCATCAACGACCTGGTCTGCGACGGCGGCAGGCTGCGCCGCCAGCGCGATCTGGCCTACGAACTGATCACCGCCATCCCCGGCGTGACCTGCGTCAAGCCCGAGGCCGCGCTCTACATGTTCCCGCGCCTCGACCCCGAGGTCTATCCGATCAAGGACGACCGGCAGTTCTTCCTGCAACTGCTCGAGGCCACGCGGGTCATGCTGGTCCAGGGCACGGGCTTCAACTGGCCGCACCCCGACCATTTCCGCATCGTTTTCCTGCCGCACGAGCCCGACCTGCGCGAAGCCATCGGGCGCATTGCGAAGTTCCTCGAAGGTTACCGGGCCCGCCATCCGCGCAAGCCGGCCTGAGGTCGTTTTTTCCTTGATTTCGTTGAGAGTAGAGTGAGTATGAAGCCAGTCAAAGTGGGTCTGCTGGGCATCGGCACCGTCGGCAGTGGCGTGTTCGAGGTGTTGCGCCGCAACCAGGAAGAAATCACGCGCCGCGCCGGCCGGGGCATCGAGATCAGCGCCGTCTCGCGCCGCGATCTGGAAAAGGCCCGCGCCATCGTGGGCGATGCCGCCCGTGTGGTGGCCGATCCGCGCGACATCATCCGCGACCCCGAGATCGAGATCGTCGTCGAACTGATCGGCGGCTACGACCTGGCCCGCGAACTGGTGCTCGAAGCGATTGCGGCCGGCAAGCACGTGGTCACGGCCAACAAGGCGCTGCTGGCCGTGCACGGCACGGAGATCTTCGCGGCGGCCCAGGCCCGCGGCGTGATGGTGGCGTTCGAGGCGGCCGTGGCCGGCGGCATCCCCATCATCAAGTCGCTGCGCGAAGGGCTGACCGCCAATCGTATCCAGTGGCTGGCCGGCATCATCAACGGCACGACCAACTTCATCCTCTCCGAGATGCGCGACAAGGGGCTGGACTTCGACACCGTGCTCAAGCAGGCCCAGGCACTGGGTTACGCCGAAGCCGACCCGACATTCGACATCGAGGGCATCGATGCCGCACACAAGGCCACGCTGATGAGCGCCATGGCCTTCGGCGTGCCCGTGCAGTTCGACCGTGCCTACGTCGAGGGCATCACCCAGCTCGCCGCCCAGGACATCCGCTACGCCGAGATGCTGGGCTACCGCATCAAGCTGCTGGGCATCAGCAAACGCACGCCCGAAGGCATCGAGCTGCGTGTGCACCCCGCGCTCATTCCCGCCAAGCGGCTGATCGCCAATGTCGAAGGCGCGATGAATGCCGTGGTGGTGCAGGGCGATGCAGTGGGCACCACGCTGTACTACGGCAAGGGCGCCGGCAGCGAGCCCACCGCCAGCGCCGTCATCGCCGATCTGGTCGACATCGCCCGTCTGGCCGGAGCCGACGCCAGCCAGCGCGTGCCTTACCTGGCCTTCCAGCAGCATGCGCTGGGCGACGAGGTGGTGCTGCCCATGGCCCAGGTCGTGACGAGCTATTACCTGCGCCTGCGCGTGGCCGACGAGACCGGCGTGCTGGCCACGGTCACCCGCCTGCTGGCCGAGGCCAGCATCAGCATCGATGCCGTGATCCAGCGCGAGGCCGACCAGGTCAGCGGCGAGGGCGAGAACCAGACCGACCTCATCATCCTGACGCACGAAACGCGCGAAGGCACCATGAACGAGGTCCTGGCCCGCATTCAGGCGCTGCCTGCAGTCAAGGCGCCGATCACCCGCATCCGCAAGGAGGAACTGGCATGAAGTACATCTCCACCCGGGGCGACGCCACGCCGCGCAGTTTCTGCGAAATCCTGCTCGAAGGCCTGGCGCCGGACGGCGGCCTCTACCTGCCCGAGGCCTACCCGCAGGTCGATGCCGCCACCCTGACCCGCTGGCGCGGACTGGGCTATGCCGAACTGGCCTTCGAGATCCTGTCGCTCTACATCGACGACATTCCCGCCGCCGACCTCCAGGCGCTGGTGCGCAAGACCTATACGGCCGAGGTCTTCGGCACCGAAGCCATCGTGCCGCTGCGCGGGCTCGAGGACGGTCTGTACCTGGAGGCCCTGTCCAACGGCCCGACGCTGGCCTTCAAGGACATGGCCATGCAACTGCTGGGCAACCTGTTCGAATACGAACTGGGCCGCCGCGGCGAACAGCTCAACATCCTGGGCGCGACCTCTGGCGACACCGGCAGCGCGGCCGAGTACGCCATGAAGGGCAAGCAGGGCGTCAGGGTGTTCATGACCAGCCCGCATGGCCGCATGAGCCCCTTCCAGCAGGCCCAGATGTTCAGCCTTCAGGAAGCCAACATCCACAACCTGGCGATCGAAGGCGTTTTCGACGACTGCCAGGACATCGTCAAGGCCGTCTCCAACGACCTCGATTTCAAGCGGCGCTACAAGATCGGCACCGTCAACAGCATCAACTGGGCCCGCCTGCTGGCACAGGTGGTCTATTACTTCGCCGGTTACCTGCAGGCCACGCAATCGAACGAGCAGCGCGTGAGCTTCACCGTGCCTTCGGGCAACTTCGGCAATATCTGCGCAGGCCACGTGGCGCGCATGATGGGACTGCCGATCGCCCATCTGGTGGTCGCGACCAACGAGAACGACGTGCTCGACGAGTTTTTCCGCACCGGCATCTACCGTGTGCGCGCGGGCGCCGACACCCACGAGACCTCCAGCCCCTCGATGGACATCTCCAAGGCCAGCAACTTCGAGCGGTTCGTGTTCGACTTGCTGGGACGCGACGGCGTACGGGTGCAGTCGCTCTTCAAGGAAGCGCTGAGCGCCGACGGCCAGTTCGACATCAGCGGCGAAGCGGTGTTCAGGGATGCCTCTGCGAAGTTCGGTTTCCAGAGCGGCAAGAGCACCCATGCCGACCGCCTGGCCACCATCCGCGACACCGATGCGCGTTTCGGCGTGACCATCGACACCCACACCGCCGACGGCCTGAAGGTGGCACGCGAGCGTCGTGAAGGCGACGTGACCATGATCGTGCTGGAGACGGCCTTGCCCATCAAGTTCGCCGCCACGATCGAGGAAGCCCTGGGCCGTCAGCCCGAGCGGCCGGCGAAGTTCGAAGGCATCGAAGCGCTGCCCAAGCGGGTGACCGTGCTGCCGGCCGATGTGCAGCAGGTCAAGGACTACATCGTGGCGCATGCCCGGGACTGACGAAGAAAGCGCAAGCACGCCATGAAGGTGCTGGGCATCGCCGGGTACTCCGGTGCAGGCAAGACCACGCTGCTGGAGCGGCTGATACCGGCCCTGCGTGCCCAGGGGCAGCGGGTCTCGGTGGTCAAGCATGCGCACCATGCCTTCGAGGTCGACCGGCCGGGCAAGGACAGCTGGCGCCATCGCAAGGCGGGGGCTCTCGAGGTCCTGGTGGCATCCGACACCCGCTTGGCCCTGATGCGTGAATACGAGCAGCCGCACGAGCCCGATTGCCGTGCGCTCGTCGAGCGGCTCGACCGCAGCGTCGACTGGGTGCTGGTCGAGGGCTTCAAGCATGGCGATTTGCCCAAGCTGGAGGTCTGGCGGCCGGAGGTCGGCAAACCGGTGCGTTATCTCGAGGATGCCGCCGTGTGCGCCGTCGCCGTGCCCGCCGGCGCCGAATTGCCACAATGGCCGCATGCGGGTGTGCACCGTCTCGATCTGGACCGGGTCGACGACATCGCCCTCTGGCTGCTGCAGCAGGGCCGTTCGGGCGCCATTGCCGACTGGGTGCCCGGCCTTTGACAGAGAGTGAGTTGCCCCTTCCATGAACACACCCGATACCGCACGCACGGCCCCGTCGCCGGCGCCTCCCCGCAAGCCGCTCATGCCGCTGGACGAGGCGCTCTCCAATCTGCTCGACAGAGCCGCTGCGGCCACGCCGCTGGCTTGCGAAACCGTGGCGACCTGGGATGCCGACGGCCGTGTGCTGGCACAGGACTTGATCGCCGAGCTCGAAGTGCCGGGTTTCGACAACAGCGCGATGGACGGATACGCGGTGCGCCTGTCCGATCTGCTCCACGCAGGAGCCGAGGCCTCGTTCGAGGTCTCGCAGCGCGTGGCGGCAGGTGCAGCCGGCGATGCGCCGCTGGCGTCTGGAACGGTCGCCAGAATCTTCACCGGTGCGCCGGTGCCGCCCGGAGCGGATGCCGTGGTGATCCAGGAGGACAGCGTCGTCGATGCCGACGGGCGCGTGCGTTTCACGGCCGAGCCGCGGGCCGGCCAGAACATCCGGCGTGCGGGCGAAGACGTGGCCCGTGGACAGGCGGTGCTGGAGGCCGGTCAACGGCTGTCGGCCGCTCATCTGGGGTTGGCTGCCAGCATCGGGGCGGCCCGCCTGACCGTCTGCCGCAAGCCCCGCGTGGCCCTGCTGTCCACGGGCGACGAGCTGGCCATGCCCGGTGAAGTGGCGCCGGCCGACCTGCCGCGCGGCGGCGTCTTCAACTCCAACCGGTTTTTCCTGCGCGCCTTGCTGCAGCGGCTGGGCTGCGAGGTCACCGACCTGGGCATCGTGCCCGATCGACTCGAGGCCACACGGCAGACCCTGGCGAAGGCCGCCCGCGACCACGATGTGATCGTGACCAGCGGCGGGGTTTCGGTGGGCGAGGAAGACCACGTCAAGCCGGCCGTGCAGGCGTTGGGCAGCCTGGAGCTGTGGCAGGTCGCCATCAAGCCCGGCAAACCCTTTGCCTACGGTCGCGTGCGCCGCGATGCCTCGGCTGCGGGGCTGGACGATGCCGCCCATTTCATCGGCCTTCCGGGCAATCCGGTGTCGAGTTATGTCACCGGCCTGGTGCTGTTGCGCCCCTTTCTGCTGCGCCTCCAGGGCCGGCGCGACATCGTTGTGCAGGCGCTGCCGGCGACGGCTCGTTTCACCTGGGATGCGCCCGATCCCAAGCGGCGCGAATTTCTGCGGGTGCGGCTCGATGCGTCGGGCGCGCTGGAGCGGCATGCACATCAAGGCTCGGGTGTCCTGACTTCGGTGGCCTGGGCCGATGGTCTGGTCGACAATCCGGCGGGCCAGACCATCGCGCCCGGCGATGTCGTTCGTTTCCTGCCGTTCTCGGCCTTTCTGGATTGACCACGACGAGATGACACCATGGCGAACATGACCTTGCAACTCCGATTCTTCGCGTCGATCCGCGAGGCCCTGGGCCACGGCGAAGAGACGCTTCAAACCCAGGCCCGCACCGTGGCCGAGGTGCGTGACGAGCTGCTGGCGCGTGGCGGCGCCTATGCCCAGACGCTGTCGCGCGGGCGTGCGGTTCGCCTGGCGCTGGATCAGACCCTGTGCGACGAGTCGGCCCCTCTGCGCGACGGCGCCGAGCTGGCGTTTTTCCCGCCCGTGACGGGCGGTTGATCCCCGGATTGCGGGGGCTTTTCCCGCACTCCCTGCCTCGGCGTCCGCACTTGCCGGCGGCCAGGCCCGGCCCCGCCGTCCCGAGGTCCTGAGGTCCTGAGGTCCCGGTGGCCGATCAGGCGCCGAAATGCGCCCGGATCTGCGCCAGGGGCTCGTTCCTCGCCAAGGCCAGTGCCAGCACCCAGCGGGCCTTGGACGGGCTGTGAATGCCCGAGGCGATGCCCTCGGCCTTGGGGGTGACGTAACCGTTGTGGGTGCGCGAAGACCGCACCACCGGAAACCCACGGGCATCGAGCTCCTGCACCCGCTGCTTGAGGGATTCGGTCAGCGTGCCGTTGCCCGACCCCGCGATCACCACGCCCCGGGCGCCGCCGGCCACGGCCGCGTCCAGCAGCTCGGGCCCCTGATCCTGGTGGGCATACAGCACGTCGACGCGTGGCAGCCTGTCGAGTCCGGCGATGTCGAAGGACGGGCGGCCGGTCGGCAGCGCGGGCTCGAAATAGAAGTGGGGCTTGCCTGCCACCATCAAGCCCAGGTAACCCTGCTCGTCGGCCCCGAAGGTGTCGAGGCTGGTGGCGTGTGTCTTCAGCGTGTAGTAAGCCGAGCCGATGCGGTCGTTGAGCGCAACGAGCGTGCCACGCCCTGCGGACTGCGCGCTGGCCGCCAGCGTGACGGCGTTGAGCAGGTTCATGGGGCCGTCGGCGCTGATGGCGGTGGCCGGCCGCATCGCACCGACAAAAACCACGGGTTTCGTGCTGCGCACGGTCAGGTCGATGAAGAAGGCGGATTCGGCCAGCATGTCGGTGCCGTGCGTGACGACCACGCCGTGCACCTGCGGATCGGCCAGCGTGGCGGTGATCCGGCGGCTGAGCGTCAACAGCACTTGCTGATCCACGTCCGAACTGGCGACGTTGGCCACCTGATGCCCGCTGACCTGGGCGACCTGGGTGATTTCCGGAACCGCGGCGATCAGGTCGGCCACGCCGATGGCGCCGGGCAGGTAGTCCGTGGTGTCGGTGTTGCTGTCCGAACTGCCGGCAATGGTGCCGCCGGTGGCAAGGATGACGACGTGGGGCAGTGCTGAGGCAGCGGTAGGAGCGGGCATGACGGTCTGGGCGATCTGGAAGGGGCGTCGGCGACGCGGACAGGTGCTCATTCTCCATGGTGCACGGGCCGGCTGCGGTTCATCGGTCTGCCGCAGTGCCAAAATCGGTGTATGAACGCTTCCCGCACAGACCGCCCCGCCGACCCCTCCCTGGCTCCCCGCATCGTTGTCCGCATCGACATCCAGCAGCGGGATTTCGACCTGGGCGAGGAGGTGCGGAGCCTTCGGGCCGGAGATGGCGGCGTGGGGGCTGTCGTCAGTTTTGTCGGGACCGTGCGCGACCGCAGCGAAGGCAGCGACATCCGCAGCATGGAACTGGAGCACTATCCCGGCATGACCGAGTCGCTGATCGCCGGCCGGGTGGACGAGGCCCGGCAACGCTTCGGGATCCGCGCGGCTCGGGTGATCCATCGGGTGGGGTTGCTCCAGCCTCAGGAGCAGATCGTGCTGGTTGCCGTCACGGCAGAACACCGCGGTGCGGCTTTCGATGCCTGCGAATTCATCATGGACTACCTCAAGACCGAAGCCCCGTTCTGGAAGAAGGAGTCCACACCCGAAGGCGAGCGCTGGGTCGATGCCCGGGAGAGCGACGACAGGGCCGTGCGCAAGTGGCAGGCGTGATTCGGGCCGGCGCGATCAGCTGCGGGGGGCGGGAACGGACTGCAGCCTGAGCATCAGCAGGCCCGATCCGGTGATCAGCGCGATCCCCAGCCAGGCCAGAGGGTTGGGAACATCGTCCCACAGCAGCCAGCCGATGATCAGGGCGAACAGCAGGGTGCTGTAGCGGAACGGTGCGATGACCGACAGTTCGCCCGTGCGCAGGCTGGTGATGATGAGTTGATAGGCTGCCGCCATCAGCAGCGACGAGGCCACCAGCATGGCGACCTGGCCGCCGTTGGGCGCCAGCCATCCCTGCTGCAGGCTGAACAGGCCGCCGACGAGCGCAATGCCCAGGGCCGACGACAGGCTGATCAGCACCGAGGGAATCCGCCGCGGCAACTGGCGTGTGATGAGATCGCGCATGGCATGAAAAACCACACCGGTCAGGCACAGCAGCGCAAAGGCATTAAAACCGTCGATTCGCGGCTGGATGACCAGCAGCACCCCCAGGAAACCCAGGCCGGCCACCAGCGAACGCACCAGGCCGACACGCTCGCCCAGGAACAGGGCGGCCAGCACCACCAGCATCAGCGGCAGCGACATGCCGATCGCCGATGCGTTCGCAATGGGCAGATTGACCAGCGCGGTCAGGTACATGAACGTGCCGGCCGCATCGCACAGGGCGCGCAGCACCACCCACCGGCTGCCCAGCATCGACCAGCGCACGGCAGGGGTGTCTCCGTGCGCGATCCAGGGGCGGGTCGCGGCCAGCAGCACCACCATGACGAGCAGGCTGCGCAGCACGAGGATCTGCGCCACCGGCAGCGCGGTGCCGAGGTACTTGACCAGGGTGTCGTTGCAGATGAAACACGCCATGGCTGCCACCATGAACACGATGGCGCGCCCATTGGCCGTAGCGGGCCAGGCGGCAGACAAGGGGGTGACGGAAGACATGCGGGCGCTATTGGACCACGTCCCGGCACCGGTCGCCATCCGGTCCTCCCCCGTTTCGCCGCAATTTGGTGCAGTGCTTTCCGGCTGGCCGGCAGGTGCGCCCTAGAATGAGGCTGGCGCCGACCGGCCTGCGGCAGGCTGTCCGCGCTTTGTCACCCCGGCCAAGGCCGTCGCAATGCCGTGTTGCAAACGGTTGAACTTCTGGCGGTCTGCTGCAGTCTGATCGGGTGACTGTATGTAAAGCACAACACCAGGAGCTATCGATGCGACCCTCCACTCTGCTCATGCGGCGTCCGCCGCACCTGTCGACCTTGCTGGTCGTCTGCATGTCTGCCGCGACGCTGACGCTGGCCGGTTGCGCCTCCAGCCTGACCGGCGACACCTATTCCCGCTCCGAAGCACGCACCGTCCAGAGCGTGCAGACCGGGGTGATCACCGAGTTGCGCCCGGTGCGCATCGAGGGCACCAAAAGCAACATCGGAACATTGGGCGGCGCGGCCATCGGCGGCGTGGCCGGCAGCGGCATCGGCGGTGGCCGAGGCGCTGCGGTGGCAGCCATCATCGGTGCCCTCGGCGGCGGCCTGCTGGGTTCGGCCACCGAAGAAGGCCTGACCCGCACCCAGGGTGTGGAGATCACCATCCTCGATTCGCACGGCAATACGCGCGCCTACGTGCAGCAGGTCAACGAAGGCGAGACCTTCCGGGTCGGCGATCGTGTGCGTGTTCTCACGGTCAACGGCACCAGCCGGGTGGCGCACTGAGACCGGGGTGCAGGCCGGTCCGAGCCGGCCTGCACCCGCCTTCGCCCCGGCTACGACCCAAAAAAAGCCCTGGCCTTGCGGCTCAGGGCTTTTTTGTGTCCGGCGACCGGGCGGCACTGGGGGGGCCGCCGGGCCCAGTGAGCCCGAGCCAGAGCCCGATGGGGGCGTCAGCGCGCGCGGGGCGCGGCAGCCATGGCCGGCAGGGCCCTGTGGATGCGCAACTGGGCCAGCCAGAGCGTCGCGTAGCCCAGGCACTCGGCCCACTCCTCGTAGACCTGGGCATGCAGGTGATCGAGCGAACTCAGATGCAACAGCCCCATGTGGCCTTCGGCGACGGCGCTGGTCATCATGCAAAGCACAAACAATGCGGCCTCGGCCAACGGAAACTGCCGGACCTGGACCAACTGCGCCAGGAACCGGTCCAGCCGGTGGCGCCAGGCCAGATACAGGCAGCCGAGCAGCACCAGCGCCAGCACGGGGGTGATCAGGGGGCGATAGGGCAGGCTGCGCGATGAAAAGCCCGGCCCGGTGAGTTCCGAGAATTCGAGCGGTGCGAACAGGGTGGCGCCCCAACTGAGTTCGCGTGCGGCAAAGGCCGCCCAGAACGGGATGATGATGAGCCAGAACCAGCCGTCCGGCAGCGATCGGTCGCGGCGCGCATAGTGAATGGCGCAGACCAGTCCGAACAGGCAGACCGCGACCTGCGTGTTCTCGATGACGCCGTTTTCCCAGCCTGCCGAAACCGGCAGCAGGGGGGAGATCCAGTAGCCCGCCAGCAGTGCGAGCAGGATCGCCCAGCAGGCGTAAAACAAAAAGCCGCGCGAGGTGCGCGGCGTGTGCATGCCAGTCATGATGGCGGTCTCCGTGTTGGGGAAAATTCTTCGTTTGCGATGAATCCGTCGATTGTCACATTTTTCGGTGCGGCCTGTCCGGCCGGCAGATTCGTTCACGAAGTGGGGGCCGATGGATGGCCCCCTTGCCCAGAATGGGACACTCTTGAAAACGGCGCCGGCAGGCGCACATGTTCTCACAGTGGAATGCCGGAGCAGCAGCTCGAAGAGGCATCCGTCTGAAAGGGATTCATCCATGCGTTTTGACAAACTCACCACCAAATTCCAGGAAGCGCTCGGCGACGCCCAGTCACTGGCGCTGGGGGCGGACAACGCCTATATCGAGCCGGCCCATCTGGTCTCGGCCCTGCTCAAGCAGGCCGATGGACCGAAGTCGCTGCTGCAGCGCGCCGGCGTCAACGTCGGCGGCCTGCAGACGGCCGCAGAGGCCGCCATCCAGCGTCTGCCCAAGGTGCAGGGCCATGACCAGGTCCAGCCCGGCCCCGAACTGATCCGCCTGCTGCAGGCGACCGAAAAGGAAGCGCTCAAGCGCGGCGATCATTTCATCGCCAGCGAGCTGTTCCTGCTGGCCCTGGCCGATGCCAAGGGCGACGCGGGCCGGCTGGCGCAAGAGGGCGGCCTGGCCAGAAAGTCGCTCGAAGCGGCCATCGAGGCCGTGCGTGGCGGCCAGAACGTCGATTCGGCCGATGCCGAGAGCCAGCGCGAAGCGCTCAAGAAATACACCCTCGATCTCACCGAGCGGGCCCGGCTGGGCAAGCTCGATCCGGTGATCGGCCGCGACGAGGAAATCCGCCGCGCGATCCAGGTGCTGCAGCGCCGCAGCAAGAACAACCCCGTGCTCATCGGCGAGCCGGGCGTGGGCAAGACCGCCATCGTCGAAGGCCTGGCCCAGCGCATCATCGCAGGCGAGGTCCCCGACTCGCTCAAGGGCAAGCGGGTGCTGTCGCTCGACCTGGCCGCCTTGCTGGCCGGTGCCAAGTACCGTGGCGAGTTCGAGGAGCGCCTGAAATCCGTCCTCAACGAACTGAGCAAGGACGAAGGCCGCTCCATCGTGTTCATCGACGAGATCCACACCATGGTCGGCGCAGGCAAGGCCGACGGCGCCATGGATGCCGGCAACATGCTCAAGCCGGCCCTGGCCCGCGGTGAACTGCACTGCGTGGGGGCCACCACGCTCGACGAGTACCGCAAGTACATCGAGAAGGACGCCGCGCTCGAACGCCGTTTCCAGAAGATCCTCGTGGGCGAGCCCAGCGTCGAAGACACCATCGCCATCCTGCGCGGACTGCAGGAGAAGTACGAAGTCCACCACGGCGTGGAGATCACCGACGCGGCCATCGTGGCGGCGGCCGAGCTCTCCAACCGCTACATCACCGATCGTTTCCTGCCGGACAAGGCCATCGACCTGATCGACGAGGCAGCCGCCAAGATCAAGATCGAAATCGACTCCAAGCCCGAGGCGATGGACCGGCTCGACCGCCGGCTCATCCAGCTCAAGATCGAGCGCGAGGCGATGAAGAAAGAGACCGACGAGGCCTCGATCAAGCGTGCCGAACTGCTGGAGCAGGAGATCGAGAAGGTCCAGAAGGAATACTCCGACCTCGAGGAAATCTGGAAATCTGAAAAAGCCGCAGCCCAGGGCTCCGCCCACATCAAGGAAGAGATCGACAGGTTGCGGTTCCAGATCGAGGAGTCGACACGCAAGGGCGATTTCAACCGGGTCGCCGAGCTGCAGTACGGCAGGCTTCCCGAGTTCGAGAAAAAACTCAAGGAAGCCCAGGCGACCGAGGCCCGCGGCGATGGCCAGGGTCAGGGCAACCGCCTGTTGCGTACCGAGGTGGGGGCCGAGGAAATCGCCGAAGTGGTGGCCCGCTCCACGGGCATTCCCGTGTCCCGCATGCTGCAGGGCGAGCGCGACAAGCTGCTCACCATGGAGGCCAAGCTGCATGAGCGCGTGGTCGGCCAGGACGAGGCCATCGTCGCCGTCTCCAATGCCATCCGGCGCTCGCGTGCGGGTCTGTCGGATCCGAACCGTCCCTATGGCTCGTTCCTGTTCCTGGGCCCCACCGGCGTGGGCAAGACCGAGCTGTGCAAGGCGCTGGCCGATTTCCTGTTCGACAGCACCGACCACCTGATCCGCATCGACATGAGTGAATTCATGGAGAAACACTCGGTGAGCCGCCTGGTGGGCGCGCCTCCGGGCTACGTGGGTTACGACGAAGGCGGTTATCTGACCGAGGCCGTGCGCCGCAAACCCTACAGTGTGGTGCTGCTCGACGAGGTGGAAAAAGCCCATCCGGACGTGTTCAACATCCTGCTGCAGGTGCTCGACGACGGCCGCCTGACCGACGGCCAGGGCCGTACGGTCGACTTCAAGAACACCGTGATCGTCATGACCAGCAACATCGGTTCGCCCATCATCCAGATGCTGGCCGGCCGTGACCAGCAGGAGATCCGGGATGCCGTGTGGGAAGAGCTGAAAGGGCATTTCCGGCCCGAGTTCCTCAACCGCATCGACGAGACCGTGGTCTTCCATGGACTCGACGCCAGGCACATCGCTTCGATCGCAGGCATCCAGCTCGACGGCCTGACCCAACGGCTGGCGAAGATGGATCTCACGCTGGACGTGACGCCGGCCGCGCTGGAAGAGCTGGCCAAGGTCGGTTTCGATCCGCTGTTCGGTGCGCGTCCGCTCAAGCGGGCCATCCAGCAGCGCATCGAGAATCCGCTCTCGCGCCTGCTGCTGGAAGGGCGTTTCCCGCCCAAGAGCACCATCGGGGTCAGCGTCGATCCGGTGCAGGCGCCCGGCGAGTTCCACTTCGCCGCCGACGGCCAGCCCGTGACGGATTGAGATCCGTCGGGTGCATCGCCTCTTGAAACAGGCGGCGGTGCACCCCATCCTTTAGGATAGCCCCCAAGGCAGCGGCCCCTCGTGTCCGCTGCCTGTCTGCTTTCCAAAGGAATGGCCTTGAACGATTTTTTGTCCCTGCTGTTGCGCGTCACCGTCCGTATCGTGTTGCTGGCAATCGGGCTGGTGTTTGCCTTGAGCCTGCTGTGTGCGGCGGCCGTCCTGGCCGTGGTGTGGTGGGTCCGCTTGATGTGGGCCAAACTGACGGGCCGCCCGGTGCAGGCCTGGGTTTTCAAGGTCGATCCGCGCGCCGGATGGAACCGGTTCTACCGCGCGGGCGATCCGTTCGCGCGGGGCGCGCGCGGCCCGGGCCAAGCCAACGGTGAAGCGGCACACACACCGACCGGCGGCGACGACGGCGGCCGTCTGTCGGCGTCGGGCGACTGGCGTGACAAACGAGCGAAGGATGTCACGGACGTCGATCCCAAGTGACGTGCGCGATCTCCGGGCCGGGTTTCACGATCCGGCATCGGCCGATTTTTTCGATCGCCCTGCGTTGAGACGGCCCTGGTTTTCCCCGGTCGATCCCAGGCAACGAAAAGCCCCTGCGGACATGTGTACCGCAGGGGCTTTTTTTTGCAGAGGGCCCTGGCGAGAGGCCAGGGCGGTCGATCAGCCTGCGGCCTTGACCTCGAGCTTGTTGGTCACGCCCTTCACGCCTTCGACCGCCTTGGCAAGTCCTTCGGCGCGTTCCTTGGCCTGGGCGCTGGGCGCGGGGCCGGTCAGGGTGACCTGTCCGCCGTTGGTCTCGACGGAGATCGCCAGGGCGCTCAGTTCGCTGTCCTTGGCCAGCTCGGTCTTCACTTTGGCGGTGATGCCGGTGTCGTCGAGCGCCACGGCGGCGCTGCTGGCGGCCGAACCCGCGGCATCGCGTGTGGCATCCGCGGCCTGGCCCATCGAGCCTTGGGCGGTGCTCGCACCCGGCGTCACGCTGTTGTTGCTGGCCGGATCGTTGGCGCCGGTGGCGGGCGCGGGCACGGTTTCCGCTGCGGTCGGCGCCGGGGTGGGAGCGGCAGTCGGCGTCTGGGATTCTTCCCGGCCGCAAGCCGACAGCGCCAGCGCAAGCGCCAGGGCGGACAGCGCGGTCAAGGGGGCTCGGGAATAGGTGCGAAGGCGAGTGTTCATGACGTAGCTCCTTTGTGCAATGGATGGAACAGCCTGTGGATGCCGTCCGTCTGGCAGGGTGACTATCCGGCGGACCAGCGCGCCATGTCTCTGCATGGCATAGGATCACTGTAGGGGGCTGGCGGCGAACCCGTTGTCGGACCTTGTGGGTTAGGCCATGTAGGACAAGTCGATGTCGAAAGTCCTCTTGCCGCAAGACCCGGGCCCGTGTTGAAATCACGGCGTTTTTGTCGTGTCCGGCAGGCCCGCGGTGCATGCTTGTGCGTGTGTTTGCAGGCGCCTGCTCCCCCCGCTTGGCAGAGCGGAGCGCAATGCGGCGACAATAGCGGTTTGTCTCCAACCAATTTTCCTGTTTAGGTCATCAACGCCGTGCCACAGTCGCCCGCCAAATCCGCATCCGATATTCCGACGCTCGACGCCATGACGGGAGGTGCCTTCACTGCGCCGACGTCCGGCGAACGAGCCGCCCGCGTCCGCGACTGGCTGGCTACGCAGCCCAGCGCAGATCAAATGCAGGATGTCTACAAAGAGCTCAGCGTCAAGGACAAGGGGGCGGCCAAGCCGCTGCGCGAGAAGCTTGATGAAATCAAGCGCATTCGCAACCAGGAACTGATCGCCGAGGAATGGGCCGCCAAGGCCCAGGGCCTGCTGGCCGCCGAGCGCCTCAACATCGCCGATGCGATGGCCTGGCAGCGCGATGCCGCCAAGGCCGGCGCACCGCTGTCACGCGAGCCGCTGGCCAGCCTGCGCAACAGCCTGTCCGAACGCATCAAGACCATCGAGGACCTGCAGACTCGCGCGCAGATCCACCGGGAAGCCGCCGTCCTGCTGGCCCAGCGCATCGAGATTCTCTCGACCAAGCCCTGGCGCGAAGCACAGGCCGTGCAAGACGCGCTGTCCACCGACGTGTCGCAGTGGCAGGCGCAGGCCGACGCCCTGGCCACCGATGCGCAGTGGGGCAATGTCGATGCACGTTTCCCGACCCAGCTCGACGGTTCGCGCCAGCAGCTCGTGGCCGTGTGGGAAGCTTTCGTGTCGGCCCTGGCGCAAGCCGTGCTGGCTGCGGAAGACGCCGCCGCCGAACTGCCGCCGGTGCCCGTCTGGGCCGATGAACTGCGTGCAGGCCGTGGCGAACCGGTCGCGGCGCAGGCCGTGGCGGCAGAGTCCTCGCCCAAGCCCGCTCGCGGCAACCGGCCCGAGAAGCTGGTCGACCCGGGTGCGCGCGTGGTCGCGGATCGTGCCGTCAACGATGCAGCCGCCAAGGTGCAGCAAGCCGTCGCCGAAGGCCAAGGCAAGGCCACGCCCAAGGCCGCAGCCGACCTGCGTCTGGCACTCAAGGAATTCGGCCACCAGATCGGCAAGACCGCCGAGGCCACGGCGCATGCCGCCCTGGCCGCGGCAGGACAGCTCGAGGACTGGCAGCGCTGGCGGGCCGACCAACTGCGCGAAGAACTCGTGCAGCGCGCCGAAGCCCTGTTCGAGCCCCAGCCTGCTGCATCGGCTCCCGTTGCAGACGCAGCCGCTGCGCCCGTGACCGAATCCGCTGCCGATGCAGCCGACGTTTCGGCTGCCGAGCCGTCGACCGACGCCGTGGCCGAGGAGCCTTCTGCCGAAGCGGCAGCCGGTGCCGCCGCTGAAGAGCCGGCCGTGGCCAAGGCCGAGCCGGAAGCCACCGATGCGCCCGTTCGGGGCCGCACGCCGCGCCTGCAGGGCCGCAAGATGCAGGATGCCCTGCGCAAGCTGCGCGAGGAATGGAAGCAGGTGGACCAGGGCGGCCCGGCCAACCATGCCCTGTGGCGTCGTTTCGACGAAGCCTGCAACGAGGCGCACAAGGTCGTCGAGGCCTGGCTCGAAAAGTCCAAGGCCGAAACCGAAGCCCTCAAGTCGCATCGCCTGGCGCTGATCGAGGAAGTCAAGTCCTGGACCGCCGAACACGCGCAGACCAGCGACTGGAAGGCCGTCAACCGTCAACTGCAGGTCTTCAGCGACCGCTGGCGCCAGGCCGGCCACCTCAGCGAAAAGCTGTTCGAACAACTGCAGCCGCTGTGGAAGACGGCCATTTCGGCTGCCCACGCGCCGCTCGAAGCCGCTCAGAAGAGCAGCGTCGACGCCCGCAAGGCCTTGATCGCAGAAGCCACCGAAATCGGCCAGACGCCGGCTTTCCGTGTCGACGCGGTCAAGGTTCTCCAGCAGCGCTGGCAGGCCGAGGCGCAACGTGTGCCCCTCGACCGCCGCCAGGAGCAGCGTCTGTGGGATGCGTTCCGCAAGCCCATCGACGAGGCTTTCAACCGCAAGTCTGCCGAGCGCGAAAAAGCGGCTTCCTCCGTGAGTGAAGTCGACCGCCGGGTTCTCGAGGCGGCCAAGGCGCTGGAGGCGGCCAATGCGAGCGGCGATGCACAGCGCATCCATGCCGCCATTGCCGAGCTCGAGGCCGCGACGCTGGCTCAGCCGGCCCCCCGGGCCGAAACGCCCTCGGCATCCGCATCCGCATCCGCATCCGCACCAGCAACGGCGGCATCCGAAGACGCAACCGCTGCAGCCACCGACGAAGCCAGCGCCGGCGAAGAAGGCGATGCTCCCGCTGCGGCAGCAGCGCCTGCCCCGGCTCCGCGCAAGCCCGTCGTGGCTGTGCGGGGTGACGACCGTCCCGGCACCCGCAAGGGAGAACCCGTCTCGGCCGGACCCGCACGGGGCGGCCGCGACGACCGCCGTGGCCCGGGTGGCCGAGGTGACAGCCGTGACGGCGCAGGCCGTGGCCCGCGCCGCGACGATGCGCGTCCGGGACGCGGCGACGACCGGGGCAGCCGTTATGGCGACGCACCGCGGGGCCCCCGCTTGTCCAGCGCGGCTTTCCAGGCCAGCCGGGATGCCGTCGAGCACGCCCAGCAGGCTCTGCGCAAGCTGGCGGCCCAGGCCCATGGCGAAGTGCTGACGCAACTGCTGTCGGCCTGGTCGGCGCGTGACGTCGAACAACTGCCTTCCGCGCAGCAGTTCGGCTCGCGTGTCAACGCCTCGACGCGCGGTCAATGGCAGCAGGCCGTTTCCACCGGCAATGGCCAGCCCGAACAAGCCGGCGAAGCCCTGCTGCGCCTGGAGATGGCAGCCGAGGTGCCGACACCGGCCGCTCAGCTCGACGCACGCCGTGCGCTGCAGCTTCAACTGCTGACCCGCCGCAACGATCCGTCGCCCAGCCAGACCTGGACGCAGGATGTGGGCCGGGTCCTTGCCGCGCCTCACGACGAAGGCCAGGCACGCCGCCTGCAGGCCGTGCTCAAGGCCCTGCTGCGCAAGTGAGTGCGCATCGCCCGGCGGAGCAGGGCGGGTCGCCAGTCCCCCCGGTCGCCGCCAGGCGCGGATTGCAGGGTCTGGCGATTCGGCCGTACCGTGAACAGGATCGCGAGGCCGTGGTCGCGCTGTGGCGCGAATGTGGTCTGCTGCGCCCCTGGAACGATCCGTACAAGGACATTGCGCGCAAGCTGACGGTGCAGCGCGAGCTGTTTCTGGTGGGTGAGTGCGAAGGCGTGATCTGTGCCAGCGTCATGGCCGGCTACGACGGCCATCGGGGCTGGATGAACTACCTGTCCGTCTCGGCCGGGCACCGGCGTCTTCGGATCGGCCAGACGCTGGTCGGCGAAGTCGAGCGACTGCTGCTGGACTTGGGGTGCCCCAAGGTCAATCTGCAGGTTCGCAGCGAGAACACCGAGGTGCTGGCGTTCTATGCACGGCTCGGCTACGGCGCCGATGCGGCCGTGAGCCTGGGCAAAAGACTGATCCCCGACGATTGAGTCCGGGCCTTGCGCAGGCTCGGCGGGGCCGCTCGAGGCTTGCCCGTCCGGTTTGCCGTCTGCTGCACGGTGCAGGGCATGGCGCGCTGGTGCCGAACGCAAAAACGGCGCCGGGGCCCCAAGAAGGCCGCGACGCCGCACGTTTCAGTCGGTGTCTATCGCACCGACAAGCTCTCGTCTCCCGGCGATCTCACATCAGCAGGTGTTCACCGGCGTTGTCGCCGCCCAGGATGACGTAGTTCACCTTGCGGATGTCGAGCAGCTTGCGTCCGCCCGCGTAGCTGATGGAGCTCTGGATGTCCTGCTCCATTTCGGTCAGCGTTTCGCTCAGTTTTCCCTTGACCGGTTCGAGGATGCGTTTGCCTTCCACATGGCGGTACTCGCCCTTGTTGAAGTCGCTGGCCGAGCCGTAGTATTCCTTGAACAGCTGGCCGTCGACCTCGACGGTCTGGCCCGGGGATTCTTCGTGTCCGGCAAACAGCGAACCGACCATCACCATGGTGGCGCCGAAACGCACGCTCTTGGCAATGTCGCCATGGCTGCGGATGCCGCCGTCGGCGATGATGGGTTTGGTCGCCACGCGTGCACACCACTTGAGCGCCGACAGTTGCCAGCCGCCCGTGCCGAAGCCGGTCTTGAGCTTGGTGATGCACACCTTGCCCGGGCCGATGCCGACCTTCGTGGCATCGGCGCCCCAGTTTTCGAGATCGATCACAGCCTCGGGCGTGCCCACGTTGCCGGCAATCACGAAGGACTGGGGCAGCTTGGACTTGATGTAGCCGATCATGTTCTTGACGCTGTCGGCATGGCCGTGGGCGATGTCGATGGTGATGTACTCGGGCACCAGGCCTTCGGCCACCAGGCGATCGACGGTGTCGTAGTCGGGTTGCTTGACGCCCAGCGAGATCGAGGCAAACACATCCGCTTCGCGAGCGCGGCGCACGAACGCCACGTTGTCGAGGTCGAAGCGGTGCATGACGTAGAAGAAGCCCTCGCGCGCCAGCTTGAAACAGATGGTTTCGTCGACCACCGTTTTCATGTTGGCAGGCACCACCGGCAAGCGGAAGCTGCGGCCGCCCAGTTCCACCGATGCGTCGCATTCGGCACGGCTTTCCACGAGGCATTTGCGCGGCAGCAGCAGGACGTTGTCGTAGTCGAAGATTTCCATGGTCTCTCAAGCTCCAGATAGAAGAGAAGGTTGCTTGAGCACTTGGCTTGGACCGGTTTGACGGGACGCTGGGCTGCAGCGACCGGCCTGGGCCGAAGACTGCGCAGCGAGATCTGGCGACCTCTTGTCCACAAAAAACCGGGCGCAAGAAACTTGGGCCCGGTGACTGACTATAGCGCAGTACGCCATCCTGGCCATAACGCTGGCGTGATACACCTTATTGACTTCGCCGCTCTTGAAAAGCCTCGAACCTCCGGACTTGGGGCCATCGTCGGCCCTGCCCGGGTCCGGACGGCGTTTCAAAATTAAAATGGTCAGCATATGTCTCTCGATTCCCTGTTTGACGGCCCCGCGGCCGATGCCCTCCAGTCGCCGCTGCTGGCCACCCTCAACGACGAACAGCGCGCCGCCGTCTCTCTGCCGGCCGTCCCGGCGCTGATCCTGGCAGGCGCAGGGTCGGGCAAGACGCGCGTGCTCACCACCCGCATCGCCTGGCTGCTGCAGACCGGGCAGGTCTCGCCGGGCGGGCTGATGGCCGTGACCTTCACCAACAAGGCCGCCAAGGAGATGCTCACACGCCTGAGCGCCATGCTGCCCATCCAGGTGAGGGGGATGTGGATCGGTACCTTCCACGGCCTGTGCAACCGTTTCCTGCGTGCGCATGCCAAGCTCGCCGGATTGCCGGCCACTTTCCAGATTCTGGACACGCAAGACCAACTGTCGGCCATCAAGCGGCTCATGAAGCAGCACAACGTGGACGACGAGCGTTATCCCCCCAAGCAGGTGATGTGGTTCATCTCGGGCGCCAAGGAAAACGGCGAACGTCCCGGCAGTCTCGATGCGCGGGATGCCGACACCCGCAAGAAGATCGAGCTCTACCAGCTGTATCAGGACCAGTGCGAGCGCGAAGGCGTGGTCGACTTCGGCGAACTCATGCTGCGCAGCTACGAGCTCATGCGCGACAACGCCGCCCTGCGCGAGCATTACCAGCGGCGTTTCCGCCACATCCTGGTCGACGAGTTCCAGGACACCAACAAGCTGCAGTACGCCTGGCTCAAGCTGTTTGCCGGACAGGGTACGGCCCATCCCGCCAGCGTGCTGGCCGTGGGAGACGACGACCAGAGCATCTACGCCTTCCGGGGCGCACGCGTGGGCAACATGTCGGATTTCGTACGCGAGTTCGGCGTCGAGCACCAGATCAAGCTCGAACAGAACTACCGCAGCCACAGCAACATCCTCGATTCGGCCAACGAGCTGATCAGCAACAACCGTCATCGGCTGGGCAAGAATCTGCGCACCGATGCCGGCCCCGGCGAACCCGTGCGGGTGCTCGAGGCCGCGCGTGATCTCGATGAGAGCCAGTGGCTGGTCGACGAGATCCGGCACCACGTGCGAGAGGGCGGCAGCCGCAGCGAAGTGGCGGTGCTCTACCGCAGCAACGCGCAGAGCCGGCTGATCGAGACGGCGCTGTTCAACGCCGCCATTCCTTACCGCGTGTATGGCGGGTTGCGCTTCTTCGAGCGTGCCGAAATCAAGCACGCCCTGGCTTATCTTCGGCTGATCGAGAATCCCCGGGACGACACCAGCTTCCTGCGGGTGGTCAACTTCCCGCCGCGCGGCATCGGTGCGCGCAGCATCGAGCAACTGCAGGATGCGGCCCGCGGCAACGGCCTGCCGCTGAGCGAGGCCGTCGGTCAGGTCGGCGGCAAGGCCGGTGCCAACCTGAGCGCGTTCGTGGCCAAGATCGATGTGCTGCGCGAGCGCACCCAGAACGCCACGCTGCGCGAGACGATCGAGGCCGTGCTCGACCTCAGCGGCCTGATGGACCATTACCGTGAAGAGCGGGAAGGCGCCGACCGCATCGAGAATCTGCAGGAACTGATCAATGCCGCCGAAAGTTTCGTGACCCAGGAAGGGTTCGGGCGCGACGCGGTGGCCATGCCGGTCGACGAACTGGGCGGGCAATCGCCGGCGAGCCAGGGCGTCGATTTCGGGCTTCCCATGGTGGCGCCCGACGAGCGGGTCGAGCAGATGCAGGCCATCTCGCCCGACGGCGAGACGCTGAGTCCGCTGGCCGCTTTCCTGACGCACGCGGCCCTGGAGTCGGGCGACAACCAGGCCCAGGCCGGGCAGGATG
Organism: Comamonas sp. BIGb0124; assembly: GCF_003752175.1. Lineage (GTDB taxonomy): Bacteria > Pseudomonadota > Gammaproteobacteria > Burkholderiales > Burkholderiaceae_C > Comamonas_F. The sequence goes on from NZ_RJVF01000009.1 coordinate 924,798, forward strand.
CGGTACAGCTCATGACCGTGCATGCCTCCAAGGGCCTGGAGTTCGACGTGGTCTTCATCACCGGTCTCGAGGAAGGCCTGTTTCCCCACGAAAACAGCCTGTCCGACTTCGACGGCCTGGAGGAGGAGCGCCGCCTCATGTATGTGGCGATCACGCGGGCACGCAAGCGCCTGTACCTCAGCCATGCCCAGACGCGTCTGCTGCACGGGCAGACCCGCTACAACGTCAAGAGCCGGTTCTTCGACGAGTTGCCCGAGTCGGCCTTGAAGTGGATCTCGCCGCGCAATGGGGGTTTCGGGTCGTCGATGGCGGGCAAGGTGCCGCAATCGGGAGCTTATGCCCCGTCGTCCGTGCGGCGCAACGGCGATTTCGGCACCTACGATGCCATGACGGGCGCGGGGCCGGTGCCGGCCCAGAAAGCCGCCCCCAGCCACGGATTGCGCTTGGGCATGCAGGTTTTCCACACCAAGTTCGGTGAGGGCACCGTGTTGACGCTCGAAGGCAGCGGCGCCGATGCACGCGCGCAGATCAACTTCCCGCGCCACGGCGTGAAGTGGCTGGCGCTGAGCGTCGCCAAGCTCACGCCCGTGAACGGATGACGACGACCCCGGCGGCGCCGGGGTCGGCCCGACTTCAACTGGGGATGAAACTGTCCCGCAGGGGGAAGTAGGACGAGCACAGGAACACGGCTCCTGCAATCAGCATGGCCGCGGTGGAGCAGGTGCGAAGCACGGCTCCCACCATCTCGCCGCCACCGATGGAGCCCAGCAGCAGGCCCAGGATCAGCACTGCAATGTTGAGGGCGAGGATGACCCCCACCCAGCCCAGCAGGAACAGGGCATAGGCCTTCCAGTTGCGCAGGCAGGCCACGAGGCTGAAGAACAGGGCCTTGGCCGGCGGCACCTGGTACCAGTGCAGCAGGCCGGGCGCATGCCAGAACGCCAGCGAGAGCGGCATGGAGAGGATTGCCGTCACCCAGGTCGCCGCCATGAATCCGGGCGCACCGATCGCTTCGGGAGAGAGCGGCTCGCCCACCAGCATCAGGCGAGCCAGCGTGCCGCCGTCGATCAGGTAGCTGATGCCCATGATGAGCAGGTACCCTGCGCCATACATCAGGCCCAGCACCAGCAGCGAGCGTGTGCTGCCGCGCACATCCGCCAGTGCGCGCCCGATCACGCCGGGAACCGGCAGCTTCGACTCGGCGACCAGGCGTGTCGCACTCATCATGGTCAGCGTCATGCCCGGCAGCAGAACCAGTGCGGCGATGCCGCCGGCCAGCGGAAACACGGACAGCACGGTCAGCACGATCATGAACAGAATGAAGGTGCTGGAAAGCGCCAGCGGATTGCGAAAGAAGGTGGTGGCGCCTTCCTTGATCCAGGAGATGCCCGAGCGTGCGGGAACCAGGTTGAGTTTCATGGACTTTCAGGGGTAGGTCGACTGCCGCACCCTGGGGTGCGCGCAAGGGGTCGAAGGGCGCGCCGAAGGCGCCGCCGGTGTCATGGGGTGGTTTCTGCGGTGGCGTTCACCGGCTCGACCTGGGCCGGCTGGCCGGCGGCGGATTCCTCGAGCAAGGCCTCGGCGCCGAGCGGATAGGCGATGCGCTCGCGCAGCACCCGCTCGAAGTGCGTCGGGTCGTGGGGCTTGAGCAGGGCGGCTTCGCGGGGCAGGTAGAAATCCCAGAGGCGGGAGATCCAGAAACGCAGGGCCGCAGCGCGCACCAGGGCCGGCAGCAGATGGCGTTCGGCGGCCGTCAGCGGTCGCACGGCGCAGTAGGCCTGCGCCATGGCCCGTGCGCGGTCCGGGTCGTGCCGGCCGGTGGGCAGGTCGATGCACCAGTCGTTGAGGCAGACCGCGAGGTCGAACAGCCAACTGTCGACGCCTGCGAAGTAGAAGTCGAAAAAGCCGGTCAGCTGCAACTGGCCTTCGCCGTCCGTGTCGAACATCACGTTGTCGCGGAACAGGTCGGCATGGATCGGGCCGCGCGGCAGGGCGGCATAGGCCGCGCTTTCGGCCACATGGTTCTGGTAGGCCAGTTCGGCACCCAGCAACCGGGCCTGCGCTTCGCCGATATGCGGAAGCACGGCGGGCACGGTCTCGTTCCACCAATCCAGCCCGCGCAGATTGGGCTGGCTGCGCTGGTAGTCCTGGCCTGCGAGGTGCATGCGGGCGAGCATGTCGCCGACCCGCGCGGCATGGCTGGCCTGGGGCTCGAGCACGCTGGCGCCGCGCAGGCGATCGACCAGCGCGGCCGGCTTGCCGCAGACCTCGTGGAGGATCTCGCCATGCGGGCTGGCAGCCGGGTCGGGCACGGGAATGCCGCGTGACGCCAGATGCTTCATCAGGAACAGGTAGAACGGCAACTGTTCGGCGCTCAGGCGCTCGAACAGCGTGAGCACGTACTGATCCCCTTGCGCAGTGGTCAGGAAGTAGTTGGTGTTCTCGATTCCGCCGGTGATGCCCTTGAGCTGCGCCACCGGGGCGAGCTTGAGCTTTTTGGCAAGGGCATCGGCTTCCTGCAGGGAAACTTCGGTGAAGACCGCCATGTCGAGCCTTGCGATCAGAAGTTGCCGAGCTTCCAGACGCGGCGACCGGTCGGGCTGGAGCCGTCGCCGTTGCTGTTGTCGCCGCGGTTGCGCGAGGGGTCGTTGGGGACGATTTCGTAAGCCGGGGCGCCGGTCTTGGGCGTCACGGTCACGCTTTTGCTTCGGCCGCCGACGCGCAGCTCGTCGACGCGGCTGCCGGCGTCTTCATGGCTGAGCCGCTCGATGCGCTGGTTCTGGGCCGAGGGTTGAGTGGATGTGTCCTCGATTGATAGCGCAGAGGCCGCATTGCCGCTGGACGAATCGGGGGTGGCAGCCGGAGCCTGGGCCCAGGCGCCAGTCGCGCTGCCCGCCAGCATGCAAGCCAGCAGCCAGGCAGCCTTCACGGAGCGTAGTGTGTGTTTCATGTTCCGATTGTAGGCGGGCCTCGGGGGGCTTGCCAGCAAGCGCGCAGCCCAACCGGCCGTCGGCGGCAAGCTGCCCGTTCGTACGGGTGGCATTGGCATGCACAATGCGCGCATGAGTGAAGCCAACGTGACTGAAAAAGACCTGCCCCGGCCGACCGGCCCGGGCACCCATGTGCCAACCGGCGTGGGTGACGACCAGCCGCCCGCCAAGACCCTGCTGCTGGTCGACGGCTCCAGCTATCTGTACCGTGCCTTCCACGCCATGCCCGATCTGCGGGCGGTGCCGGGGGACATGAACAGCGCGCCCACGGGCGCCATCCGCGGCATGATCAACATGCTGCAGGCCCTGCGCAAGGACATCCCGGCCGATTACGCCGCCTGCATCTTCGATGCCAAGGGACCGACTTTCCGGGACGAGATCTATCCCGAGTACAAGGCCAATCGGTCGCCCATGCCCGATGCGCTGCGCGAGCAGATCACGCCCATCCACGAGGTGGTGCGGCTGATGGGCTGGCCCTTGCTCGACATTCCGGGCGTCGAGGCCGACGACGTCATCGGCACCCTCGCCCGCCTGGCCGAGGCCCAGGGCTACGAAGTGGTGATTTCCAGCGGCGACAAGGACTTGAGCCAGCTCGTCACGCCGGCCATCACCGTCATCGACACCATGAACGGCAAGACCCGCGATGTCGCGGGCGTCGAAGCGGAGTTCGGTGTGCCGCCCAGCCTGATGATCGACTTCCAGGCCCTGGTCGGCGACACGGTCGACAACGTGCCGGGCGTCGACAAGGTCGGCCCCAAGACCGCCGCCAAGTGGCTCAAGGAGTACGGCAGCCTCGAGGAACTGATGGCCCGTGCCGGCGAGATCAAGGGCGTGGCGGGACAGAATCTGGTCAAGGCGCTGCCCTGGCTGCCCACCGGGCGCAGCCTGGTGACCATCAAGACCGACTGCGGCCTCGAAGGCCACATCGAGGGCCTGCCGTCGCTCGACGGCGTGCGCATGGCACAGGCCCGGGTCGATGAACTGGCGGCTTTCTACGAGCGCTACGGCTTCAAGAGCCTGGCGAAGGCGCTGGGCACGGCCGCGACGGCCGCCGCACCGGCGCCGGCTGCGGCCGCCCCCAAGAGCCGCCCCAAGGCCGACGACGGGCAGGCGGGTTTCGATTTCGACGGCGACGAACCGGGCGGTGTGCCGCAGGCGGCCCCGGCAGGCGTGTCGTCGGGACTGACCTGCGACATCGTGCTGACCTGGGCCGACTTCGACGCCTGGCTGCTCCGGCTCGAGCAGGCCCGACTGGTCGCGCTGGACACCGAGACGACTTCGCTCGACGAGAGCCGGGCCGAAATCGTCGGCGTGAGTTTCAGCGTCGAGCCCGGCCGGGCCGCCTATGTGCCGCTGGCCCACGACTATCCCGATGCGCCGGCGCAACTGCCGCGCGACGAGGTGCTGGCGCGCCTCAAGCCCTGGCTGGAGAACCCGCAGCATGCCAAGCTGGGCCAGCACGTCAAGTACGACCGGCATGTGTTCGCCAACCACGGCATCGAGGTGCAGGGCTACCGCCACGACACCATGCTGCAGAGTTACGTGCTGGAGGTGCACAAGCCCCATGGCCTGTCGAGCCTGGCCGAGCGCCATCTCGGACGCGGCGGCATCCAGTACGAGGACCTGTGCGGCAAGGGCGCCAAGCAGATTCCCTTTGCCCAGGTCGACATCGTCCGCGCCGGCGAGTATTCGTGCGAGGATTCCGACCAGACGCTGGCCGTGCACCAGGTGCTGTGGCCGCAGCTCGAGGCCGATGCCCGGCTGCTCGGCATCTATGCGCTCGAGATGGAAACCAGCGAGGTGCTCTATCGCATCGAACGCAACGGCGTGCTGATCGATGCCGACGTGCTGGCCGCGCAGAGCCACGCACTGGGCACCCGCATGCTGGCGCTGGAACAGGAAGCCTACGAGCTGGCCGGCCAGCCCTTCAACCTCGCCAGTCCCAAGCAGATCGGCGAAATCTTCTTCGAGCGCCTGGGGCTGCCGGTCATCAAGAAGACGGCCAAGGGCGCACCCAGCACCGACGAGGAAGTGCTCGAAAAACTGGCCGAGGACTACCCCCTGCCGGCCCGCATCCTGGAGCACCGTGGCCTGTCCAAGCTCAAGGGCACCTACACCGACAAGCTGGGCACTCTGGCCTTGCCGCGGACCGGGCGCGTGCACACCCACTATGCCCAGGCCGTGGCCGTGACGGGGCGGCTTTCGAGCAACGATCCCAACCTGCAGAACATTCCCATCCGCACACCGGAAGGCCGCCGGGTGCGGGAGGCCTTCATCGCCCCGCCGGGCCGGGTGATCGCCAGCGCCGACTATTCGCAGATCGAGCTGCGCATCATGGCCCACCTGAGCAACGACGAGTCGCTGCTGCAGGCCTTCGCCACCGGCCAGGACGTGCACCGCGCCACGGCGGCGGAGGTCTTCGGCGTGTCGGTCGAACAGGTCAGCAGCGAGCAGCGCCGGTACGCCAAGGTCATCAACTTCGGTCTGATCTACGGCATGAGCGCCTTCGGACTGGCGCGCAACCTCGGCATCGACAACACGGCGGCACGCAACTACATCGACCGCTATTTCCAGCGTTATCCCGGTGTCAAGCGCTACATGGACGAGACCAAGGCCCAGGCCAAGGACATGGGTTATGTCGAGACGGTCTTCGGACGCCGTCTCGTGCTGCCCGAGATCAACTCGCCCAACGGGCCGCGGCGGGCCGGTGCCGAGCGCGCGGCCATCAACGCGCCCATGCAGGGCACGGCAGCCGATCTGATCAAGAAGAGCATGGTGGCCGTGCAGGCCGTGCTGGATGCCGAAAAACCCGATGTGCTCATGATCATGCAGGTGCACGACGAACTGGTGTTCGAGCTGCCCGAGGGCGAGGTGGAATGGCTGCGGCGCCGCATCCCCGAGCTGATGGCCGGCGTGGCCGAGCTCAAGGTGCCGCTGGTGGCCGAGGTCGGCGTCGGCCCCAACTGGGACAAGGCGCACTGAGCGCCGCGCCGGCCGCCTGAGCGGGCGCGACGGTGCTCAGTTCGTGGACGGCCGGACGGTGTCCCCGCCCATGGCCTGGAACAGCGTGATCTGGTTCTGCAGGCGGCTCAACTGGACCTGGGCCAGGTTGATCTCGGCGCTGCGGCGCGATTCCTGCGCATCGAGCCAGGTGCGCAGCGGCACGGCGCCGGCGCGGTAGCGGATTTCATAGAGCCGCTCGGCTTCGCGTGCGGCCACGAGGCTCTGTTCCTGCAGCGTGGATTGCTCGGCCAGGCGGGTGCGCGCCGACAGCGCGTTTTCCACATCGGCAAAGGCTTGATAGAGCGTCTGGCGGAAGTTGACCACGGCGGTCTCGTACTGCACGCGGGCGACTTCGGTGTTGAGCCGCATTTCCTTGAGGTTGAGGAAAGGCAGCGTCAGCCCGGCGCCCAGCGTGGCGATCGGGTTGGCCAGCAGGTTGCCCAGCGAGGTGCTGCTGGTGCCCACGGTACCGGTCAGGCTGAGGTTGGGGTAGTAGCTGGTGCGCACCACGTCCACATTGGCGAGGCTCTGGCGCAGGCTCCATTCGGCCGAGCGCAGGTCGGGGCGGCGTGCCAGCAGTTCGGCCGGCAGGCCTTCGTCCACGCGCGGCAACGGGCCGGTCGGCAGCGTGCCGGGCTCTGCCCCCAGTACCTGCTGCAGCACACTGGCGCCGGGTGCCGCGTCGAACAGAACGGCCAGCGCATTGCGCGTTTCCACACGCGACTGCTGCAGTTGCGAAAGATTGCTGCGCTGGCTCAGCACCGTCTGCTCGGCCTCCCGCAGTTCCAGCGCCGAGACCGCACCGGCCGTGTACTGCGCCTGCACCAGCTGCTGGGTGCGCTGCGCGGTTTCCAGGCTCTGCTGTGCGTTGGCCAGCCGCTGGTTGAGGAACGCCAACTGCCAGTAGAGATCGGCCGTGGTGCTGATCACGTTGAGACGCACGGTCTCGCGGTCGGCTTCGCTGGCTTGCAGGGCCCAGGCGGCGATGTCGCGCTGGGCCGCCAGGCGGCCCCACAGGTCGACGGTGTAGCTCACGCTGGCCGTGACGCTGCTGGCGCGGCTGTTGCTCGTGCGGCCATTGTCGAGCCGGCGGCTGCCGCCCGCGCTCAACGCGGCTTCGGGGCCGATCGCCAGCGGGTCGCCGCTGAGTCCCACGCTGAGCTGTGCCTGGCGCACATTGAGCGCGGCACGGGCGAGGTCGGCGTTGCGCTCCAGTGCCGCGTCGATCAGGCTGTCGAGCCGGGCGTCGCCGAAGCGCTGCCACCAGCGGCTGGCGGCCGACTGGGCCGGCGCGGACGATGGCGACAACGGGCCCGTGGCCGCCGGCTGCGCACCGTCCGTGCTCTCGTGGGCCCATTGCGTCGGCAAATCCAGGGCCGGCCGGCTGTAGGGTGTCGTGGCGGCACAGCCGGCGAGCAGCAGGGCGCAGGCCGCTGCGACGAACGGGGTAGGGCGGAAGTCTCGTGCGTGCGGCACGGAGGATCGGAAAGTGGTCATGTGCAGAGGCATCAATCGCGGGCCAGGGCGTCGACCGGGTCGAGTTGCGCGGCGCGGCGCGCCGGCAGGAACCCGAAGACCACGCCGATGAGGGTGGAGCAGAGGAAAGCGGCAGCCATGGCCCCGGTGGAATACACCAGGGTGAACTCGGCGCTGGCGCGCGCGAACACCTGGCCGAAGGCCAAGGCCCCGAGAATGCCCAGAACGCCGCCGAGCAGGCACACCAGAACCGCCTCGATGAGGAACTGCTGCTGGATGTCGCTCTGGCGTGCACCCACGGCCATGCGCACGCCGATCTCGCGGGTACGCTCGGTGACCGACACCAGCATGATGTTCATCACCCCGATGCCGCCGACGATCAGCGAGATCACCGCGATCGAGGAGATCAGCAGCGTCATGGTCTGGGTCGTGCTCTCGATGGTCTGGCGGATGCTGTCGGTGTTGAGCACAAAGAAGTCGACGCGGCCGTGGCGTGTCGTCAGCAACTGCGTGATGCCCTGTTCGGCCGCGGCCATGGGGGCATCGTCGGCCACCCGCACGGTGATGCTGCGCAAGTGGTTCTGCCTCACCATGCGACCCATGGCCGTGGTGTAGGGCACCCAGATGTTGAGACTCTCGGTGTTGCCGAATCCCACGATGTCCTGCTTGGCGGTCACGCCGATCACACGCATCGGCACCTTGCCCAGCAGGATCACTTCGCCGATGGGGTTGGGCGTGTTCGGGAACAGTGCCGCACGGGTGTTCTCGTCGATCACGGCGGCCTGGGTGCGCTGCTGCACGGCGCTGCGGTCGAACCAGCTGCCCTGGGCCAGCTTCAGTCCTTTGACGATGTCGAAGTTCTCGCCGACACCGGCCACCGTGGCCGAGGCCTCGATGTTGCGGTAGCGCAGCGTCACCGAAGTCGAGACCTGCGGCGACAGCGCCTGCACGTAGCTCTGCTGCGCCAGCGCATTGGCGTCGGCCGGCACCAGGGTGCGGATGGAGCCGGAGCGGCGATCGCCGAAGCCTGTGCCCGGCATGATCTCGATGGTGTTGGTGCCGATGGCGCTGATGTTCTGCAGCACCTTCTGCTGCGAGCCCGTGCCCAGCGCCACCACGGACACCACCGAGGCGATGCCGATGATAATGCCGAGCATGGTCAGGAAAGTCCGCAGCCGGTGCGCGTTCATGGCCAGCAGGGCCATGTGGAAGGCTTCGGTGAAGCGATCCCACACGGCCCGTTGGCGCGCGGCCCAGCTCGCGGGCACGCCGGCGGTGCGCTGCAACTGGCTTTGCCCAGGGTTGCCGGCGCGGGTTTGCCGGTCGCCGATGATGACGCCGTCGCTGATCTCGATGATGCGCTCGGCATGCTGGGCCACCTGCATGTCGTGCGTCACGATGATGATGGTGTGACCCTCGGCGTGCAGTTCCTGGAGGATCTTCATGACCTCCTCGCCGCTGCGGCTGTCGAGGGCGCCGGTCGGCTCGTCGGCCAGGATCACGCTGCCGCCGTTCATCAGCGCGCGGGCGATCGACACGCGCTGCTGCTGGCCGCCCGAAAGCTTGCCCGGCGTGTGGCCCATGCGGTCGCTCAGGCCCAGCCGGTCGAGCAGCTCGCTCGAACGGGCATGGCGGCGATCCGCCGTCACGCCGGCGTAGACGGCCGGAACCTCCACATTGCCCTGGGCCGTGAGGTCCGAGAGCAGGTGGTAGCGCTGGAAGATGAAACCGAAGTGTTCGCGGCGCAGCTCGGCCAGTTCGTCGGGGCCGAGCTGGCCGGTTTCGCGTCCGGCCACACGGTACTGACCGCGGGTGGGCTTGTCGAGACAGCCCAGAATGTTCATCAGCGTCGACTTGCCGGAGCCCGACGCGCCGACGATGGCCACCATTTCGCCGGCCCGGATGTCGAGGTCGACGTCCTTGAGCACGGCGATCATCTGTTCGCCGGCCGGGAATTCCCGGCGGACCTTGGACAGGGAGAGCAAGGGGGCCGATTGGGCGGGGGTATTCATGCCTGGTGTGCTGAGAGTCGGTAGGACAGGGGCGCTTCAGGCACCCGGTAGGACGAGGTGGACCGCAGGCCTCACAGGCGCATGCCGCCGGGCCCGGGCATGCGGCGCGGGTTGGTCGCGCTGCCCGCCATGGAGCCGTCGCCCAGCACCACCTGATCGCCTTCGGTCAGGCCCGACTTGATTTCGGCATTGACGTTGTTGTTGAGTCCCACCGTGACCTGGCGGCTCTCGGCTTCGCCCTTCGCGTTGAGCACACGCACGGTGTAGCTGCCATCGCGTCCGCGGCGTCCGAGCACGGCCGAGGGCACCACCAGCACGCCGCGGGCTTCGCCGCGCACGATATAGACCTGAGCCGTCATCGAAATGCGCAGCTTGCCATCCGGGTTGGGAACGTCGAACAGGCCGTTGTAGTAGATCGCGGTGCTCGACGAAGACGAGGAGGAGGACGACGAGGACGAGGAGGACGACGACGACGACGTGGTGCTGGTGCTCAGCGAATCCGGGCCGGGCTCGATCGCGCGCAGCGTGGCGCTGATGCGGTTGTCGGGCTCGCCGAGGATGGTGAAATACACCTTCTGGCCGGGCTTCACGCTGGGCACGTCGGCTTCGGAAATCTGCGCCTGCACCGTCATCGTGTCGACGTTGGCGACCTTGATGATGGTGGGAATCGACTGGTTGGCGTTCACGGTCGTGCCTTCTTCGGTCACGATGGCCACGACCTGCCCGTCCATGGGCGAGGTGATGCGGGTGTAGCCCAGGTTAACCCGTGCCGTGTCGGCCGAGATCTCCGACTGCGTGACCTGGGCCTTCGAGGTGTTCACCGCGGCTTGCGCCGACTCGTAGGCGGCTTCGGCGGATTCGTAGTCGGCCTGCGAGATCGCATCCTGATCACGCAACTGCTTCTGGCGCTGGAAGACCAGGCGCGCCTGCTTGAGCGAGACCTCGGCGGACTGCAACTGCGCGCGGGCGCTGGCCAATGCCGCTTCGGTGTTGCGCACGTTGTTCTGCTGTGTCGTCGAGTCGATTTCCGCGACCAGTTGGCCGGCCTTGACGCTCTGGCCCAGTTCCACTTTCAGCGACTTGAGCTGACCGGAGACCTGCGAGCCGACGCTCACCAGCTTGAAGGCTTCGAGCGTACCCGTCGCCAGGACCGTGTCCTCGATGTCGCCCTTGCGGACCGGCGAGGTGATGAAGTTCTGCACCGGCTTGTCGGGCCAGATGTAAGTCTTGGCCGCCCAGACGGCCAGCACCACGGCCAGCAGGATCAGGACCAGACGGATGACACGTGCGGGACGGAAATTCAAAGTCATGGAGGCAGAGGATGGAGGGGTCTACGGGACAAGCGGGACTTGCGGTCCGTGGCAGGCCACGGCGCACGCATTGTGGCGCAAAGGCCGGTGCCGCTGAATGACAACGGCTTGCGCTATGGAGATGACTTCGAGTATTGCGGTCGTCGGGCCACCGCTGATGTCGGCGCGCTTTACGTTTGTAAAGTAGCGTAAATGGAGAGCAGCCGCTGCCGGCGCCCGGGCCGGTCGGGCATGGGAGACCGGCGGGAACTCAGGCCTCGCCGGGTGGCGGTGCAGCCGGCGGTTGGTCGGGCGCACGGGCTGCCCGCGAGCGGTGCGGCTCGTTGTTGGCGATGATGCGGGCGTAGCGCTGCGAACTCCAATAGGCGCTGGCCCAGTCGAACAGCACCATCAGCCGGTTGCGGAAACCGATCAGGAAATAGATGTGCGCCACGAGCCAGAAGAGCCAGGCCGTCCAGCCCGAAAACCGGATGGGTCCGACCGGCGAGGTCAGGTCGACCACGGCGGAGTTGCGTCCGATGGTCGCCAGATTGCCATAGTCGCGGTAGTGGAAGGGCAGGGTCGCCTGGCCTTGCAGCCGGCGCCTGAGATTCGCCGCCGCGTGCCGTCCCATCTGCTTGGCAGCCGGCGAGACGCCGGGGACGGGTTTGGGCAGCTCGTTCCCGTGGTGGCTGCGAGCTGCCGCGAGGTCGCCGATCACCCACACCTCGGGATGGCCCGGCAGGCTGAGGTCTGCCTCGACCGTCACCCGGCCTGCACGGTCGGTCTCGCAACCCGTATGCCGTTGCAGGATGCGGCCCAGCGGCGAGGCGGCCACGCCGGCCGCCCAGATCACGGTCTTGCTGCGTATCGTGTAGCGGGCCCCGGCCTCGCCGGCCGCAGCGGCACCCTCGGCAGGCGAGGCGGTTTCCACCTCGAGCCCCTGTTCGTCGATGTGCGTGACCTTGGCGCCGGTGCGTACATCCACGCCCAGCGCCTTGAGCTGTTCCTCTGCCCGGCGGCTGAGCTCTGGCGGCATGGCCTGCAGGACACGAGAGCCGCCTTCGAGCAACAGCACATGGGCATGCGAGGGCTCGAAATGGCGGAACTCGCCGGGCAGCGTGCGACGCGAGATTTCCGCGAGCGTGCCCGCCATTTCCACGCCGGTCGGCCCGCCGCCGATCACCACGAAGGTCAGCAAGGCCTCCCGCTGCACGGGGTCGTGGATGCGCTCGGCCTCCTCGTAGGCCATGAGAATGCGGCGGCGCACTTCGGTGGCATCCGCGAGGGTCTTGATGCCCGGGGCGTGCGCGGCCCATTCGTCGCGCCCGAAGTAGCTGTGCGTGGCTCCGGCGGCGACGACGAGGTGGTCGTAGGGCAGCGATTCACCGGTCTGCAGAAGCACGGCCTGCCCCTGCGTGTCGATGTCCACGACTTCGCCGAGCAGGCTGGTGACATTGCGCTGCTCGCGAAAAAGCCGTCGGATCGGTGCCGAGATCGCGGGCGAAGCCAGGCCCGCCGTGGCCACCTGATAGAGCAGGGGCTGGAAGAGGTGATGGTTGGTGCGGTCGACGACGGTGATGTCGACGTCGGCGTCGGCCAGTGCACGCGCGGCCTCGAGTCCGCCGAAACCGCAGCCGACGATGACGATGCGAGGGCGGGCGGAAACGGGAGAAGGGGCGTGTGTCGTACTCATGGACATGAATTATCCGGAGTTGGCTCATCCATAGTCGGTGATAACCCTGGCTTCGTAAGCTTAAGCGGTCTGTCCGACAAAGCTTTGTCTTGATCTCCGTTAAGAAATCGACAGATACCGTTCAAAGTACGAATTCCAGAGCGGAATGCGCTACTGAATCGATACTGAAATGCCCTGCGGCCACATTGCGCTCTTTGACAAAACGGAACGCTGGCTGCACGATGTTTTTCAGCGGGCCCATCCGCTGTTTCTTCACTTTTGACACCGAGGAGTACACCATGTCGTTCAAGAACATCCTGTTGCCGGTCGACGGTTCCGCTACGGCCCTGCAGGCCGCCAACCAAGCTGTGGAACTGGTCAAGGCCTTTGGTGGATCGCTCACGCTGGTGTGTGTGGTCGACAGCTATCCTTTCACTGGCGTCGGCGCCGACTTCGCTTATGGTCAGGTCGAGTATCTGGCGGCCGCCAATGCCAATGCCAAGGCCGCGCTCGACAAAGCCGAAGACACCGTCAAAGCGCTCGGCGTCACGCCCCAGCGCCGGATCGTCGAGCAGCATGTCGTGCACGAGGGCATTCTCGAGACCGCCAAGGAAATCGGCGCCGATCTCATCGTGATGTCCTCGCATGGCCGCCAGGGACTCGAGAAGCTGCTGCTGGGCAGCGAGACCCTGCGGGTGCTGGGCCGTGCCACGGTTCCCGTGCTGGTGGTTCGCAGTCCCAAGCTGAAGGACGACGTCAACGCCGTCTGACCCGGCCTGCCGGGCCGGCGGATTCCGTCCGGCCCGGTGGCTGGCTTGATTCAGTCCCGCACGTCGGCGATGGGCTGGTCGCCGAAATCCGGCCTCGCCAGATAGGCGAGGATGCGGCGAGCTGCGTCTTCCGGTGACGTCAGTTTTCCCTCGGCCTTGAGTTGCGCAAAGCGCTCGCGGTCGGGGAACTCGTCGGCGCTGCGCATCTGCACCTGCATGTCGGTGTCCACCACCCCCGGGGCCAGTGCGCAGATGCGCGCGCCGTGCGGCAGCAGCACCTGCTCGAGCGCAACGCAGCGCGTGAAATGATCCATGCCGGCCTTGACCGCGCAGTAGGCCGCCTGTGCCGCCAGCGGCTTGCGCCCCAGGCCCGACGAGATGTTGAGCACCTTGCGCGCGATGGGCCAATCGGCCGTGCCGCGCAGAAAGGCTGCGGTCAGTTGCATGGGGGCCTCGATGCCCACTCGAATGGCCTGGGCCAGGTCGTTGACGGGCAGTGCGTCCAGCGGCCCGATATGGGGAATCATGCCGGCGTTGTTGATCAGGGTGACGCTCTCGAGCGGCTGGCGCGGCAGCGCGGTCAGCCAGCTTTCCAGCCGGATCGCCGCTTCGCCTGCCAACGACAGATCTTGAGACCACTGCTCCAGCACGACCTCTGCGGCCTCGGCCTGTTGCTGCAGTTCGTCTTGGGTCTTGCGCGACAGGCACAGCAACTGGTTGCCGGGCTGCAGGAGTTCGCGGGCCATCGCGAGGCCCAGGCCGCGCGAGGCGCCGGTCAGGATGTAGAGGTGTTGGGACATGGGAGAGGACGAGGCGGCGCCAGGTTGCGCCTGGGTTTGCAAAGAAGGTTCGGTCGTTTCGGCCGCCACGGCTGCGGGAAGGGCCGAAGCCACTGCGCCGGGCAACTCCATGCGCGGCAGCCGGGGGGTCTGCTCAGCAGGCGTTCGCCGGCTGTGAATCGTGTCTGGTGGCATGGGGCGGCAGGCGGTGGTGAACGGACACCTCTTTTACCGTGAAATCGGTGTGGCGTCGATCAGCCGGCCGCCCGTTCGGCATTCAGCCGAGTCCGTGTTGCTTGAACCAGGCGAGCGCGCGGTTCCAGCCATCCTGGGCAGGACCGGCCCGGTAGCTGGGCCGGTAGTCGGCGTGGAAGGCGTGCGGTGCGTCGGGATAGAGCACAAAGGTGGATTCGCCGGCGGCCTTGTTGCCCGCCTTGGCCGCCGTCTCCAGCGCGGTCTTGAATTCGTTGATGGACGTGACCGGGATGCCGGTGTCGGCGCCGCCATACAGGCCCAGCACCGGGGCCTTGAGGGACGGCGTCACCTGGATCGGCTGCTTGGGCGTCTGCGGCGTGGCCGCGCCCACCAGCCGGCCGTACCAGGCGACACCGGCCTGTACGTCGGGGTTGTGAGCCGCGTACAGCCAGACCTGCCGTCCTCCCCAGCAGAATCCGGTGATGCCCACCCGGCGCGGATTGCCGCCATGCTCGCCGGCCCATTTCACGGTTGCATCCAGGTCGCCCAGGACCTGGGCATCGGGAACCTTGGACACGATGTCGGCCATCAGCCGGCTCATGTCCGTGACCTGGGTCGGATCGCCTTGGCGCTTGAAGAGGTCGGGGGCGATGGCCAGGTAGCCCTGACGCGCCAGGCGGCGGGTGACATCCGCGATGTAGTGATGCACACCGAAGATTTCCTGGATGACCAGGATCACGGGCAGGTTGCGCCGGCCGGCGGGAGCCGAGCGGTAGGCGGGCAACGCAAAACCGTCGACATCGATGGTCACCGGGCCGCTTTCGAGGCCGTCGTCGGGCGTCTGGATCGCCGTCTGGGCCAGCGCGGGCAGCACGCTGGCTGCATAGCCGACGCCGAGTGCGATCTGCAGGGCCGAACGCCGTGTATTGCCACGTTCGGTGGCCGAGCCGGGCAGCAGGGCATGGAAGTCGGATTCGAGATCGGGGCGCAAGGACATGGCTGGAACTCCTGGACGATGGATCGAGAGAAGGTTGGCAGGGCCAGGCGACAGCCCGGGCCCTGCACGTGATGGTGCCCGGCGTCGGGCCCTGACAGGATAGTCGCTTGCGGCGTTCGCTGCATGACCGACGGGCCGAAGCGGCGTTCCGGTGCTCCGTTGCCTGGTGCCGCCCGGCTCCTCAGAACGGCGCGGGGCAGGTCAATGCCAGCGTTGCGCCGGTCTCCGGGTGGGGGAGCCGCAGCGCCTGCGCATGCAGCATCAGACGCGGTGCCCGCTGCTGGACCTCGGCGCTGGCGTACAGCGTGTCGCCCAGCAAGGCATGGCCCAGGGCCAGCAGATGCACACGCAACTGATGGGTGCGGCCGGTGATCGGAATCAGCGCCAGACGGGTACACGGCTGGCCCGAGGCGTCCTGCAGGCGTGCCAGGACACGCCAGCGGGTCTGCGACGGCTTGCCCAGCACCGGGTCGATTTTCTGACGGGGGCGGTTGGGCCAGTCGGTGAGCAAGGGCAGATCGATTTCGCCATCGTCCTCGGCCAGCCAGCCGTCGGCCAGGGCGACGTACGCCTTGTGCGTGTGCCGATCGGCAAAACACTGGCTGAGGCGTCGCTGCATCTCCAGGCCGCGGGCCATCACGATCAGCCCCGAAGTCGCCATGTCGAGGCGATGGACGACCCGCGCATCGGCATAAGAGGCCTGCGCACGGGTGGCCAGGCAGTCCTGCTTGTCCGGTCCCCGGCCGGGGACGGACAGCAGGCCGCTGGGCTTGTCGAAGGCCAGCAGTGCGGCATCGGCATGCACCGTCGCCAGACCCGGCGCCACGGCTGCGCCGGGAGGCAAGGGTGCGAGGTTCAACGGCGCAGGTCCAGCGTGAAGGGAAACTCGCGGCTGCCCGGGACGTTGATGGTCGCCGGCGGGACCTTGAGTGCACCGCCCGTGTGACCCATGCTGAAGTAGCGCGAGAGCCGGCGGCTTTCGGCCTCGTAGGCATTGACGGGGAAGGTGTCGTAGTTGCGGCCGCCGGGATGCGTCACGTGGTACTGGCAGCCGCCGATGGAGCGGCCGTTCCAGGTGTCGACGATGTCGATGACCAGCGGCGCATGCACGCCGATGCTGGGATGCAGCGAGGACGGCGGGTTCCATGCCTTGTAGCGCACGCCGCCGACGAACTCGCCCTTCACCCCGGTCGGCTGGACCGACAGTGCACGCCCGTTGACGGTCACCACGTAGCGGCTTTCGTTGAAGCCGCTCAGATGGATCTCCAGCCGTTCGAGCGAGGAGTCGACATAACGCGCCGTGCCGCCCGGTGCGCCTTCCTCGCCCATCACGTGCCAGGGTTCGAGGGCGTTGCGCAGCGTGAGCTGCATGCCCTGGATCGCCAGCTCGCCGACCAGCGGGAAGCGGAACTCGAAGTGCGGTGCAAACCACGACGGGTCGAAGGCGTAACCGGCCGCGTTGAGGTCGCGCACCACATCCTCGAAATCCAGTTTCACGAACGACGGCAGCAGGAAACGGTCATGCAGCTCGGTGCCCCAGCGCGTCAGCGGAGCGGTGTAGGGTTCGTCCCAGAATCGGGCGATGAAGGCGCGCAGCAGCAACTGCTGAACCACGCTCATGCGGGCATGTGGAGGCATCTCGAAAGCGCGCAGTTCGAGCAGTCCCAGACGGCCGGTCGCGCTGTCGGGGGAATAGAGCTTGTCGATGCTGAACTCGGCCCGATGGGTGTTGCCCGTGACGTCGATCAGCACATTGCGCAACGTGCGGTCGACCAGCCACGGCGGCATCGACTGCCCGTATTTCTCGCGGTTGGCATGGATCTGGGCGATGGCGATCTCGAGCTCGTAGACCTGGTCGTTGCGGGCCTCGTCCACGCGCGGGGCCTGGCTGGTGGGGCCGATGAACAGGCCCGAGAACAGATAACTCAGGCTCGGATGGTTGTGCCAGTAGGCCAGCAGGCTGGCCAGCAGTTCGGGCCGCCGCAGGAAGGGGCTGTCGGCAGGCGTCGAGCCGCCCATCACGAAATGGTTGCCGCCGCCCGTGCCCGTATGGCGGCCGTCGGTCATGAACTTCTCGGCGGACAGCCGGGTCTCGAATGCCGCCTGGTAGAGAAACTCGGTGTGCTGCACCAGTTCCCCCCAGTTATGGGCCGGGTGGATGTTGACCTCGATCACGCCGGGATCGGGCGTGACCTGAAGCAGCTTGAGCCGGGTGTCGCGCGGCGGCGGATAGCCCTCGAGCGCGATGGTGACGCCCAGTTCCTCGGCGGTGGCCTCGATGGCGGCCAGCAGGTCGAGGTAATCGGCCAGCCGCTCCAGCGGCGGCATGAAGACGTACAGAACGCCGCTGGCCTGGCCCTGGCGCTCGGCCCGGGGGCCGTTGGCACGGCGCGGATCGCGGGCCTCCACGCACAGCGCCGTGCGGATGGTCGCGTGCGCGGACTCCGAACGCTGGGGTGCGCGAGAGAACGCGTCGGGTTCCGGTTGCGCGTCGCGGGTCGCATGGTCCTCGCCCTGGGGGCCGATGGCGCTTTGCAGGGCCACGCGGGCTTTGGCGAGCACCGACGGCCGCTGCAGTCCGGCGCCCGGCGTCGAGCCTGCCGCAGCGCCTCCGGCACCGGCCGGCGTGTGGCCACCGGGACCTGCGGCCGTCGCACCGCCTGCCGTTCCGCTCGGGCCACCGACGCTGTAGCGTCCGTGAATCTGGCCCGAGGCCGGCAGCGCCGGCTGCGCATCCATGGGGTCGGTGGGGTTGATGTAGGGGAAGTCGCCCTTGCTGGCCCAGGGCAACGAATCCAGCGGCAGCCGGTAGCCCATGGGCGAGTCGCCGGGCATCAGGTACAGGCGTTCATCGCGGAGGAACCAGGGGCCGGTGGTCCAGTTCGGACCTTGCAGGCCCGGGCCATGACCCGGCGAGACCGGCAGGACGTAACCCACGACCTTGTCCAGACCCTGCTCGAAGATGCGGCGCAGGCGGGCCCGCTCGAGTTCATCGTCGAGCTTGGCGTTGAAGGGGTCGACATTGACCGGCAGGCGACGCTCGCGCCACAGGTAGTACCAGGTGTCTTCGTAGCCGGGCAGGATGTGTTTGTTCTCGAGCCCGAGCTTGCCCGCCAGGCCGTGGATGAAGCGCTGCGCATCGGCGTCGGTATAACTCGTGGGTTTGCGCTCGTCGGCGAACAGCTTGGGATTGCTCCAGACGGACTGGCCGTCGGCCCGCCAGAAAATGGACAGGGCCCAGCGTGGCAGTTGTTCGCCGGGGTACCACTTGCCCTGGCCGAAATGCAGGAATCCGCCCTGGCCGTATTCTTCGCGCAGCTTGTCGACGAGTTCGGTGGCATAACCGCGTTTGGTCGGACCCAGCGCATCGGTGTTCCACTCGCCCGCATCGCGATCGACGGTGGCCACGAAAGTCGGCTCGCCGCCCATGGTCAGACGGACGTCGCCGGCGATCAGCCGGGCGTCGACTGCCTCGCCCAGCGCCTGGATGTCGGCCCACTGGTCTTCCGTGTAGGGCTTGGTGACGCGGGGCGATTCGTAGAGGCGGCTCACGCTCATCTCATGGCCGAACGTCACCTCGGCCTCGTCGATCAGCCCTTCGATGGGCGCGGCACTCGAGGGCTGCGGTGTGCAGGCCAGGGGTATGTGGCCTTCGCCGGCCAGCAGCCCCGAGGTCGGGTCCAGGCCGATCCAGCCGGCGCCCGGCAGGAAGACCTCGCACCAGGCGTGCAGATCGGTGAAGTCGACTTCGGTGCCGCTGGGGCCGTCGAGCGACTTGACGTCGGGCGCCAACTGGATCAGGTAACCCGACACGAAGCGCGCGGCCAGGCCGCAGTGGCGCAGCAACTGCACCAGAAGCCAGCCCGAGTCGCGGCACGAACCCGAGCGCAGCGTCAGCGTCTCTTCGGGCGTCTGCACGCCAGGTTCCATGCGGATCAGGTAGCCCACATCGTTCTGCACCTGCTGGTTGATCTGCACCAGGAAGTCGATGGTGCGTTTCGGCGTGCGATCGATCTGATCGAGGTAGGCCTGTACCAGAGGTGTGGCAGGTGCCGGCTTACGATAAGGCGCAAGTTCCTCGGCCAGCGATTCGTCGTAGACGAAGGGGTAGGTTTCCGCCGCGGGCTCGAGGAAAAAATCGAAGGGGTTGTAGACGGCCATCTCGGTGACGAGATCCACCGTGACCTTGAACTCGCGGGTCTTTTCCGGGAAGACCAGGCGAGCCATGTAGTTGGCGAACGGATCCTGTTGCCAGTTGACGAAATGGCCCGCAGGCTCGACCTTGAGGGAGTAGGAAATGATCTTGCTGCGGCAATGGGGCGCCGGTCTCAGCCGGACGATCTGTGGCCCCAGATTGATCAATCGGTCGTACCGGTAATGCGTGACGTGGTGTAGCGCGGCGTGGATGGACATAAAAAGATCGGTTGTTGCCGGACAGTCGGTGACGACATGCTAGCAAGAGCTGAGCCATTGCACGGCATAGTCGCAGAGCTTTTGTGCCCTGCACGCTGCTTTTCATGGCCGTGTCATCTCGAACACGGCATGGTTCGGACCTGGCGGTAGGCCCAGTGGGTGGCCGGCTGTTCTTTGCCTTGATCGGTTGGGTGCTGGGCGCCGCCGTCCAGATGCAGCAGGCCCGGCTGTGGGCGGATACGACTTATCTCGGCATCGGATGCGTCGGCGCCGGCGCCGCGCTGGTCCTCGCCGTGCGCGCCGGACGCCTGCCGGGCGTCTGCTGGCTGTGGCTGGCCGTGGCAGCGACCGTGTCGATGGCGCAGGTGGGATGGCGTGCCACGGTCCGCCATGCCGGCGTCCTGCAGCCCGAGCTCGAAGGGCGCGATCTGCTCGTGACCGGGCGCATCGACGACTTGCCGCGCCGTACGCCCGACGGCTCCTGGCGTTTTGTCCTGGCGGTCGAGCACGCGACGCAGCTCCAGCCGCGTGCGGCGGCCGGATCGGCCTCCGCAGGCGATTCGTCGGTCGCCGGCCCGGCGGTCGAGGTGCCGCCCCGGCTCATGCTGGCCTGGTATGCGCCTCGGCCCGAGAAGCGATCAGGCGCCCGATCGGCCGGGCGCCCGGCCGAAACAACGATGGGCGCGACCGGCGAGCGGCAGGCCGGCGAGTCCGCCGAGCCGGACAATCTTCCAACGGCGCAGCGATCCCGACCCCCCTCGACGCGCGACATGCGTGCCGGCCAGCGCTGGCGGCTGGCTGTCCGGCTGCAGGCACCGCACGGCTACGTCAATCCCCACGGACGGGACGAAGAGCTGTGGTCATGGGAGCGCGGCATCCTGGCCCAGGGCAGCGTGCGCGACGGTCCGCTCGATCTGCAGCCGGTGCAACTGGGCCAGCCGGAGGGCCGGTGGGTCGACCGGTGGCGGCAGCAGGTTCGGGACCGGATCGAGCAGCGGGCCGCGCTCGGCGACGACGAAGCGCTGCGGCGCTCCAGCGGGATCCTGGCTGCCCTGGTCCTGGGAGACCAGGGGGCGATCGCTGCCGAGGACTGGGATGTTTTCCGCGACACCGGGATCTCCCACCTGATCGCGGTCTCGGGTCTGCACATCACGCTGTTCGCGTGGCTGGCCGTCCAGGGCCTGCGCCGCCTCTGGCGGCGCTCGGCCTGGTTGTCGCGGCGAATGTCCGCGCCGGTCGCGGCCGCGCTGGGCGGCTTGTTGCTGGCCACGCTCTACGCCTTGTTCTGCGGCTGGGGCGTGCCGGCCCAGCGCACGATCTGGATGCTGGGCCTGGTGACGCTGCTGCGCCTGTCGGGTGGGCGTTGGCCCCGCCCCATGATCTGGACGGCGGCGATGGCCGTCATCGTCGCCGCCGATCCGTGGGCCCTGCTGCAGGCCGGTTTCTGGCTGAGTTTTGTCGCCGTCGGCGTGCTGTTCACCGAGGCGCGACAGGTCGTTGCACCGATGGGGGCACCCGTCGTCCGCCGGTTTGCACGCCTCGGACGCCTGGCGGCGCCCCTGGTTGCCGTCTCGCGCGAGCAATGGCGGATGACGCTGTCGTTGGCCCCGCTGAGCCTGCTGCTGTTCCAGCAGACCTCGCTGGTGGGACTGCTGGTGAACCTCGCTGCCATCCCCTATGTCTCGTTTTTGGTGCTGCCCCTGGCCTTGCTGGGGGTTGCCGTACCCTGGCTGTGGTCGCTCGACGCCGTGCTCATCGACGCCATGATGCGTGCGCTGGCTTTTTTTGCCGCCTGGCCCTGGGCCACCTGGTCGATTCCGGCGCGGCCGCTGTGGATCGCCGTGCTGGGCGTGATCGCGGGCGCGGCCGCGGTCCTGCCGTGGCCCTGGCGCTGGCGACTGCTGTTCCTGCCTTGGGCATTGCCTTTGCTGCTGTGGCAATGGCCTGCACCAAAAGAGGGCGAATTCGAGGTCGTTGCGCTCGATGTCGGTCAGGGGCAGGCGATCGTCGTGCGGACTGCGCACCATGTTCTGCTGGTCGACAGCGGCCCGCCCATCGGAAAGCAGGGCGATGCCGGCCAGCGCATCGTCCTTCCCTACCTGCAGGCCCGCGGCCTGGCGCTCGACCGCCTGTTGCTGAGCCACACCGACATCGACCATGCCGGCGGCGCAGCGGCTGTGCTGCAGGCCCATGCAAAGGCCGATTGGCTGGGTTCGGCCGCCTCCGGCTTTGCGCTGCATCGCCAGCGCGCCGGGGTGCCGTGCCGTCGCGGCCAATCTTGGCAATGGGATGGTGTGAACTTTCGTGTGCTTTATCCCGAAGAACCCGACGATGCGCGGGCCGAACACGAGGCCAATGCCATGTCCTGTGTGCTGCAGGTCGGCAACGGCCGCGCCGAGGTCCTGCTGCCCGGCGACATCGGTGTGGCACAGGAGCGCGAACTGCTGGTCCTGCAAGGGGCGGACTGGCGTGTCGACGGGCTGACGATGCCGCACCACGGCAGCCGCCATTCGTCGTCGCCGGCGTTTCTGGCGCAACTGCAGCCGCGCTGGGCCGTTGCCCAGGCAGGCTATCGCAACCGGCATGGTCATCCGGCTCCCGATGCCGTGGCACGCTACCGGGCACAAGGGGTCGAGATCGTCGATACAGCGCGTTGCGGCGCGTGGCTCTGGCGGTCGGATCGGCCCGCAACAGGTCGTTGCGAACGTGAAACCGTGCTTCGCTACTGGCATCATGTCGGCATGCCCTGATCCTCGATGGCCCCTTGCCGACAGGAGAGGCGCATGGCGGACGACAAAAAAGCCGGTGCACGAGCGCCGTTCCCAGGCCTGGATATTGCTATGCTTTCGCACAGGAGTAGCGATCAATGCAAAAGTTCGACGAAATGCGCGACCACAACGAGGTGGTCCGGGGTCACTATAAAAACTATAGTGATTGGTTGGCTCACCAGACGGATGCAGTCATGCGCAGCCGGCGGGATGAGGCAGAAGTCATTTTTCGTCGGGTCGGCATCACGTTTGCCGTCTATGGCGACAAGGACGAGGACGGGTCGGGAACCGAGCGCCTGATCCCCTTCGACTTGATCCCCCGCATCATTCCCGCCGCCGAGTGGCGAACCATGAAGCGGGGCCTGGCGCAGCGGGTCACGGCGCTCAATCGTTTCCTGCACGACATCTACCACGACCAGGACATCCTGCGGGCCGGCCTGGTGCCCAAGGAGCAGGTGCTGGGCAACACGCAGTTCCGTCCCGAGATGATCGGGGTCGACGTGCCCAACCAGATCTACTCCAGCATTGCGGGCATCGACATCGTGCGGGCACCCAATGCGGCCGGCGAGGGCGAGTACTACGTCCTGGAAGACAACCTGCGTGTCCCGAGCGGCGTGAGCTACATGCTCGAGAACCGCAAGATGATGATGCGGTTTTTTCCCGAGCTGTTTTCGCAGAATCGCATTGCGCCCGTCGCGCACTATCCCGATCTGCTGCTCGAGACGCTGCAGGCCTCTGCGCCGCCCAACACCGCGTCGCCCACGGTCGTGGTGCTGACCCCGGGCATGTACAACTCGGCCTATTTCGAGCATGCCTTCCTGGCCCAGCAGATGGGGGTGGAGTTGGTCGAGGGGCAGGATCTGTTCGTCAAGAACGATTTTGTCTACATGCGCACCACGCGCGGTCCGCGCCAGGTCGATGTGATCTACCGCCGCCTGGACGACGATTTCCTGGACCCCGAAGTCTTCCGCCCCGATTCCACGCTGGGCTGCCCGGGCCTGATGCGGGCCTACAAGGCCGGCAACGTGGCGCTGTGCAATGCCGTGGGCACGGGCATTGCAGACGACAAGTCCATCTATCCCTATGTGCCCAAGATGATCGAGTTCTACCTCGGCGAGAAACCCATCCTCAGCAACGTGCCCACGTTCATGGGACGCAACGCGGACGATCTGAAGTACATCCTGGCCAACATGAAGGACCTGGTCGTCAAGGAAGTGCACGGCGCGGGCGGCTACGGCATGCTGGTCGGCCCGGCCTCGACCAAGGCGCAGATCGAGGAGTTCCGCAAGATCGTCGAGGCGCGTCCGGACAACTACATCGCGCAACCGACGCTCAGCCTGTCGAGCTGCCCCACATTCGTCGAGCAGGGCATCGCGCCCCGGCATATCGACCTGCGGCCGTTCGTGCTGTCGGGCAAGACGGTGCAGATGGTGCCGGGCGGCCTGACGCGCGTGGCGCTCAAGGAAGGGTCGCTGGTCGTCAACTCCTCTCAGGGTGGTGGAACAAAAGACACCTGGGTGCTGGAGTCCTGAGTCCGCACCGCACGCCGCACGTCATGACGACACCCTCCGTCCAACACGCCACACTCCCTTGCGCGAACGGCGCGGCCCAGCACGCGCCTTCTTCTACGAAAGCCCATCCTTATGTTGTCACGCACGGCTGACCATCTCTTCTGGATGTCCCGCTACACCGAGCGGGCCGAAAACACGGCGCGCATGCTCGATGTCAACTACCAGACCTCGCTGCTGCCGCAGTCGGCCAGTGCCGCCGAGGCCGGCTGGCGAGGCGCGCTGGGCATCAGCGAGCTGCTGCCCGGCTACGCCGCCAAATACGGCACGGAAGTCACCCCGCGCCATGTCATGGACTTCATGATCCGCGACGAGAACAACCCGTCGTCCATTGCCTCGTGCCTGCGCGCCGCACGCGAGAACGCACGGGCCGTGCGCGGCAGCCTCACCACCGAAGCCTGGGAGACGGCCAACCAGACCTGGCTCGAACTGCGCCGCATGCTGCGCGAGGACGACATCGAACGCGATCCGGCCGAGTTCTTCGAGTGGGTCAAGTTCCGCTCGCACCTTTCGCGGGGCGTGACCCTGGGCACCATGCTGCAGGACGAGTCCTTCCAGTTCATGCGCATCGGCACGTTTCTCGAACGGGCCGACAACACCGCGCGGCTGATCGACGTCAAGTTCCATGCCCTGCCCATCGAGGGCGTGAAGACCAGCGGCTCGCAAAGCCAGTCGCAGTCCGCCGATGTCGAGCTCGACAGCGAACAGGAGCTTGACTTCTACCACTGGAGCTCGATCCTGCGCAGCGTCTCGGCCTTCGAGGTCTACCGCAAGGTCTATCGCGATGTGATCAAGCCCGAGCGCGTTGCCGAACTGCTCATCCTGCGTCCCGACATGCCGCGCTCGCTGCTGAGCTGCCTGATCGAGGTCGACGACAACCTCAAGGTGCTGGCCAACGAACAGTCGGCCGAGACCCAGCGTTACTCGGGCAAGCTGCGCGCCGACCTGCAGTACGCCTCGATCCAGGAGATCCTGGCGTCCGGCTTGCATGGTTTCCTCACGCAGTTCCTGGACCGGGTCAACAACCTGGGCGGTCGCATCAGCAAGGACTTCCTGATTCCCGTCGTCGACTGAGGCGCCGAGGAGCACCGCGCGCCGGCTCAGGGTAATCCTGAGGCGGTGCGTCAGGCGCTTGTCAGCGCGCTGCAAGTCGCCCGGCCGACCATGGTCTCCTGAACAAGACAAGGAGACAGGTATGGTGGCGTATGCGGATTTTCACCGCAGGTCCTTGGTCGACCGCGACGGCTTCTGGCGGGAGCAGGCGGCGCTGATCGACTGGCATCGGCCTTTCGACAGCGTGTGCGACGACAGCCGTGCGCCCCATACCCGGTGGTTCGCCGGCGGCCTGACCAACCTGTGCCACAACGCCATCGACCGGCACCTCGCCGAACGTGCCGATCAGCCCGCGCTCATCTACGTCTCGACCGAAACCGGGCAGGAGCAGACCTACACCTATGCGCAGATGCACGACGAAGTGCAGCGCATGGCCGCCATCCTGCAGCGGCTGGGGGTCGGGCAGGGCGACCGGGTGCTCATCTACATGCCCATGGTGCCGCAGGCCGCCTTTGCGATGCTGGCTTGTGCCCGCATCGGTGCGCTGCATTCGGTCGTCTTCGGCGGTTTTGCCGCCGGCAGCCTGGCGACGCGCATCTCGGATGCCCAGCCGGCCGCCATTGTCAGCGCCGATGCGGGTTCACGCGGGGGCAAGATCGTGCCTTACAAACCCATGCTCGACGAAGCCCTGGCGCTGTCGGGGTCGGCGGCGCAGGTGCTGCTGGTCGACCGCGGGCTGGCGCCCATGTCGCGCATGCCCGGTCGCGACCACGACTACGCTGCGTTGCGCGACGAACTGGCCGGTGCGGAGGTCGCCTGCGCCTGGGTGGATGCCACCCATGCCAGTTACACGCTCTACACCAGCGGCACCACCGGCAAGCCCAAGGGCGTGCAGCGCGACACCGGAGGCTACGCGGTGGCACTGGCCGCGAGCATGCGCCACATCTTCGATGCGCGGGCCGGGCAGGTGTTTTTCTGTACGTCCGATATCGGCTGGGTGGTGGGCCACAGCTACATCGTCTACGCCCCGCTGATCGCCGGCATGGCCACGCTGATGTACGAAGGGCTGCCCGTGAATCCGGATGCCGGCATCTGGTGGCGCCTGGCCGAACGCTACCGTGTCACCCACATGTTCAGCGCACCCACGGCGATCCGGGTGCTGAAGAAGCACGATGCCGCCCTGCTGCGCGAGTACGACCTGTCCAGCCTGCAGCGCCTGTTCCTGGCCGGCGAGCCGCTCGACGAGCCCACGGCGCAATGGATAGGCGAAGGCCTGGGTGTGCCTGTGGTCGACAACTACTGGCAGACCGAGACCGGTTGGCCCATCCTGACGATCGCCCAGGGCGTCGATTCCTCGCCCGGCCGGCTGGGCAGCCCGGGATTCGCGATGTACGGCTACGACGCCGCCCTGTTCGATCCGGCCAGCGGCGAGGAACTCACCGAGCCCGGGCAGAAAGGCGTACTGGCCCTCAAAGGACCGCTGCCGCCGGGCTGCCTGCAGACCCTGTGGCAGGACGATGCACGTTTCGAGGCGACGTACTGGCACAGCATTCCGGGACGGCAGGTGTACAGCACCTTCGACTACGCCACGCGGGATGCGGACGGCTACTACTTCATCCTGGGCCGTGCCGACGATGTCATCAACGTGGCCGGCCATCGCCTCGGCACCCGCGAGATCGAGGAAAGCATCGCCGGCCACCCCGGCGTGGCCGAGGTCGCCGTCGTCGGCGTTCAGGACGCGATCAAGGGCCAGGCTGCGCTGGCATTCGTCGTGCCGCGCCGGTCCCTGAGCGAACTCGGCGACACCGGCGGCAGTCAGCTGGTCCGCGAGATCGGCGCGCGGGTGGACGGCCATCTCGGTGCGCTGGCGCGGCCGCGTGCCGTGCATCTGGTGTCGGCATTGCCCAAGACGCGGTCGGGCAAGATGCTGCGCCGGGTGATCCAGGCGATCTGCGAGGGACGTGAGCCGGGCGACCTCACCACCCTGGAAGATCCCGCCGTGATCGAGCACCTCCGCGCGCGTCTGGAAGCCTGAGCGGCGTTGCGGCCGCGTTTGGTCGGCGATGCGTCAGAAGCTGCCGAACAGCGTGCCCAGGGTGATCACCGTCACCAGCGCGATGAACGGGAACAGCATGGTCACTGCCGCGATGTTGAGATAGGACTGGCGATGGTTGAGCCCGCAGATGGCCAGCAGCGTGATGATGGCGCCGCAGTGGGGCAGGGTGTCGAAGCCGCCGGCGGCCATCACGGCCACGCGGTGCAGCAGTTCGGGGCTGATGCCGGTTTCCTGGGCCATGCGCAGGTAGTCGCTGCCCAGCGTCTGCAGCGCGATGCTCAGCCCGCCCGAAGACGAACCCGTGATGCCCGCCAGCACATTCATGGCCACCGCTTCCGAGATCAGCGGATTGTTCGGCGCCACGTTGAGCACGGCATCGCGAATCAGCGCAAAGCCCGCAAGACCGGCGATGACCGCGCCGTAACCGACTTCGGAGGCGGTGTTGAACAGGGGCAGCATGCAGCCGAAAACCCCTTTGTTGATGGTCTCACGCAGATTGCGCCAATGGCGCAGGCGCAGCAGGACCAGCACGGTGCAGGCGCCGGTCAGGGCGATGATCAGGGCCCAGAGACCCGACACCTTGGCGGGATCGACGTTGGGGAACCGTTCCCGCATGGCATCGAAGTTCATGCCCGCGAACACGCCGTAGGTGAACAGGGCGTTGAGTGCGATCACCAGCACCAGAGGCAGCAGGGCCAGCGGCAGCGGCATGGGGGCCGCGGCCGAGCCCTGTGCATCGTTGCCCGCGCTGCCGGCCTGGGCCTTGGTCTCGTCGTGTTCGCCGTAGCCTTCGCCCACTGCACGAGCCCGCGCCGCGCGCGACTGCAGCCACCACAGGCCGCCGGTCAGCATGATCAGCCCGCCGATGATGCCCAGGCCCGGTGCCGCGAACACATTGGTGCCGAAGTAGGGGATGGGGATGGCGTTCTGGATGGCCGGCGTACCGGGCAGGGCCGTCATGGTGAAGGTGAACGAGCCGAGCGCGATGGCGGCCGGAACCAGCCGTTTGGGGATCTGGGCGGACTGGAACAGTTCGCGGGCAATCGGATAGATCGCGAAAGCGACCACGAACAGCGAGACGCCGCCGTAAGTGAGCACGCCGCAGGCCAGTACCACCGTGCTCAGCGCGTGGCGGTGGCCGAGCCGCCGGACGATGGACTGGGCGATGGCCTCTGCCGCGCCGGAATCCGCCATGAGCTGGCCGAACAGTGCGCCCAGCAGGAAGATGGGCAGGAACTGCAGCACATAGTTGCCCAGTGCGCTCATGAACGTCTGCGTGTAGATCGGCAGCAGAAAGGCCACGTCGCCCGACAGCAGTACCGCCAGCGCCGCCATCAGCGGCGCCAGCAGCAGCACGGTGACGCCGCGATAGGCCAGGAACATCAGCAAAAGAAGCGAAACGAGAATGGCGGCTGTGCTGGCCATGGGCGGGTGTCTCCTGTGGGGTTGGGGATAGAGCGAATGGCAGGCGGGCGTGCCGTCGTGCACCGGGTGCCGGGCACGGTGTTTTATACACGGGGATTGTGTTTCTGCTGTGGTGCAGCAAACCGAGTCGCAGAAGTCCCACCGCATTCGCGTCCCGTTTCCTACAGGGAGGGGCGGCCAGGCATCGGACAGTCTGCCCATGCCATCCGTAGCAAGACCCGCCGCAAGACCTCCGACATCCGCCGGCCCGGCCCATGCCCGGCGCTTGCCCATGGGCTTGGTCTATGTCGATGCCGCGATGCCGGGACTGACCCGGGTGCGTCATGGTCGGGCGTTCGGCTACCGCGACGCCGCCGGGCGCCGGCTGCAGGACAAGGCGGTGCTCGCGCGCATCCGCAGTCTGGCGATCCCGCCGGCCTATACGCAGGTCTGGATCTGCCCCTTGCCCAACGGCCACCTGCAGGCGACCGGGCTCGACGCCAAGGGGCGACGGCAATACCGTTATCACGCCGACTGGCGCCGGCTGCGCGATGCCGGCAAGTTCGAACGTCTGGAGGCCTTTGGCCGGGCGCTGCCGCGCATACGGCGGCAGGTGGAGCGGGACTTGCAGGCCGGCGCGCGTCTGAGCGTGCCCGACCGGCAGACCGTGGTGGCCGCACTCGTGCACTTGCTCGACACCACGTTCATGCGGGTGGGGCACGAGGAGTACGTCGCCAGCAACGGCTCTTACGGCCTGACCACGGTTCGCCAGCGCCATGCCAAGCTGGAGGGCAGCCAGCTGACTTTGCGCTTTCGGGGCAAGAGCGGCGTCGAGCAGAGTGCACGGGTCGACGATCCCCGCATCGCGCGCTTGGTCCGGCGGTGCCAGCAACTGCCTGGCCAGGAGCTTTTCCGCTACGAAGGACAGGACGGCGCGAGCCACGCGGTGGACTCCGGGCAGGTCAACGACTATCTCGCGGAGGCCGGCGGGGACGGCTACACCGCCAAGGATTTCCGCACCTGGCATGGATCGGTGCTGGCGCTCGAGCTGACCCGGCTGGCCTGCCGGACGGAAACGGCCCGCAAGGACATGGCCGCCATGGCCATCCTGAAGAAGGTGGCGAGTCAGTTGGGCAATACACCGGCGGTTTGCCGGAAGGCCTATGTCCATCCGGAAATCATGGCGCTGGGCACACGCCTGCTGCAGTCGGACGACCCGGCCCTGGAGGGCATCTGGGACACCCTGGGTTCACGCACCTCGCCGCGCGGCCTCAGTGCAGCGGAACGCCGGCTGCTGGTTTTTCTCGCGCAAGGCGGTCGGGTGGCTTCTGCGGCGGGCGGGTGAGGGCGCGGCCCCCCATGTGTACGTGACCGGCGGGCTTCAGCCGACCACCAGGCTGCGCAGCACGCCGTCCTGAAGATAGCCCAGCACGATGGAGAGGATCTGGATCAGCACCAGCGCCACCAGCGGCGACAGGTCGAGGCCGCCGGGAGTCGGCAGCCAGCGACGGATGGGATCGAGCAGGGGAGCCGCCAGACGCTGCAGCACATGGTTGATGGCCGGATCGGTGCGCAGCCACGAGGCGATGACCGAGGCGATCAGGATGGCGGTGCAGAGGCTCAGCGCGAGGGCCAGCAGATCGAACAGGGCCATCACCAGGGTAGCGGCCAGCGGCGTGGCTGCGCCCATCAGGCCGCCCAGAAGCGCGGACAGCAACAGATGCTGCAGCACTTTCATGAGCATGGCCGCCACCAGGCTGGCCGTGTCGAGGCGTCCGAGAGCCGGAATGAACCGGCGCAAGGGCAACACCACCCAATTGGTCAGCGACAGCACCAGATGCCCGATCGGGTTGTAGAAAGGCGTCCCCGTCCATTGCATGTACAGCCGCAGCAGGCAGGCGCCGGCCAGCAGGCCCACGGCCACATTCAGGATCAGGGAGAGGATTTGGATCAACATGGGCGCTATTTTGCCGGAGGCCTGCGCGGCCGGCCGCCAGGTGGGTGGATCGCGCCCAAAAAAGGGCGGATCAGGGTTTTCACGGGGTGGGTGGGGGGAACTCTGGACGGCATTTGGCGATCCGAGTGTGTCGAATGTGTGGAAACTTGAGCAGACTGGTGCAACTCCCGACGACGTGTAGGGATGTTCGGTGGCACAATGACTGCGCATTATTACTTGGCCCTTCCCTAGCCACAGTCGCAATCCGCTAACCGGTGAAGCCGTGTCGCGGAAGGTTTACTAACCAGCTACAGCTTCCCACAGGGAAGTGAAAGTCAGCGTTAAAAATGAGTGAGACGAACAAGGTCTACGATGCCTTCAATGGCAGTTCCTACCTCTTCGGCGGCAATGCGCCCTATGTCGAAGAAATGTACGAGAACTATCTGGATAACCCGGGCAGCGTGCCCGAGCATCTGCGCGAGTATTTCGACGCGCTGCAGCACGTTCCCGCTGCAGACGGCAGCGACACCCGCGACGTGCCTCACCTGCCGGTGGTCAACGCCTTTGCGGACCGCGCCAAGCAGGGCTACAACAAGGTCGTGGTCGCTAGTGCCGATTCGGAACTGGGCCGCAAGCGCACCGCCGTTCAGCAACTGATCGCCGCGTACCGCAACGTGGGCGTGCGCTGGGCCGATCTCGATCCGCTCAAGCGCCGCGAGCGTCCTTCGATTCCGGAACTCGAACCGTCTTTCTACGGTTTCACCGACGCCGATCTCGAAACCGTCTTCAACACGAGCAACACCTTCTTCGGCAAGGACACGATGTCCCTGCGCGAGCTGCTCAACGCCCTGCGCGAGACCTACTGCGGCACCATCGGTGCCGAGTACATGTACATCACCGACCAGGCCCAGAAGCGCTGGTGGCAGGAAAAGCTGGAAACGACGCGCACCAAGCCGCAGTATTCCGCCGAACGCAAGAAGGGCCTGCTCGAACGCCTGACGGCCGCCGAAGGCCTGGAGCGTTTCCTCCACACCAAGTACGTCGGCCAGAAACGTTTCTCGCTCGAAGGCGGCGAAAGCTTCATCGTGTCGATGGACGAGATCATCCGCCAGGCCGGCTCGCGCGGCGTGCAGGAAATCGTCATCGGCATGGCCCACCGCGGCCGCCTCAACGTGCTGGTGAACACCCTGGGCAAGGCGCCCAAGGATCTGTTCTCCGAGTTCGATCACACCGCGCCGGAGAATCTGCCCTCCGGTGACGTGAAGTACCACCAGGGTTTCAGCTCCGACGTGTCCAGCCCCGGCGGCCCGGTGCACCTGTCGCTGGCCTTCAATCCGTCCCACCTTGAAATCGTCAACCCCGTGGTCGAGGGCTCGGTGCGCGCCCGCATGGACCGTCGTGGCGATCCCCAGGGCAAACAAGTGCTGCCCGTGCTGGTGCACGGCGACGCGGCATTTGCTGGCCAGGGCGTGGTCATGGAAACGCTGGCGCTCGCCGAAACCCGCGGTTACACCACGGGCGGCACGGTGCATCTGGTGATCAACAACCAGATCGGCTTCACCACGTCCGATCCGCGCGACACCCGTTCGACGCTGTACTGCACCGATGTCGTGAAGATGAACGAAGCCCCCGTGCTGCACGTCAACGGCGACGATCCCGAAGCCGTGGCGCTGGCCACCGAACTGGCGGTCGAGTACCGCATGGCCTTCGGCAAGGAAGTCGTGGTCGACATCGTGTGTTTCCGCAAGCTGGGCCACAACGAGCAAGACACGCCTTCGCTCACCCAGCCGCTGATGTACAAAAAGATCGCGGCCCACCCCGGCACCCGCAAGCTCTATGCCGACAAGCTGGCCGCACAGGGCCTGGGCGAAACGCTGGGCGACGACCTGGTCAAGGCCTACCGTGCCGCCATGGACGAAGGCAAGCACACGGTCGATCCGGTGCTCACCAACTTCAAGAACAAGTACGCCGTCGACTGGAGCCCCTTCCTCAACAAGAAGTGGACCGATGCCGCCGACACCGCCATTCCGGTGGCCGAGTGGCAGCGTCTGGCCGAACGCATCACCACCATTCCCGAAAGCGTCACGCCGCACCCGCTGCTCAAGAAGGTCTACAACGACCGTGCAGCCATGGGCCGCGGCGAGATCAACGTCGATTGGGGCATGGGCGAGAGCATGGCCTTCGCTTCGCTGGTGGCCGGCGGCTATCCGATCCGCCTGTCGGGCGAGGATTGCGGCCGCGGCACCTTCACGCACCGTCATTCGGTCGTGCACGACCAGAGCCGTGAGAAGTTCGACGAAGGCACCTACATCCCGCTGCAGAACGTGGCCGAGAACCAGGCTCCGTTCGTCGTCATCGATTCGTTGCTGTCCGAAGAGGCCGTGCTCGGCTTCGAATACGGCTACGCCTCGACCGATCCGAACACCCTGGTGATCTGGGAAGCCCAGTTCGGCGACTTCGCCAACGGCGCCCAGGTCGTGATCGACCAGTTCATCGCTTCGGGCGAAGTGAAGTGGGGCCGCGTCAACGGCCTGACGCTGATGCTGCCCCATGGCTACGAAGGCCAGGGCCCCGAGCACAGCTCGGCTCGCCTCGAGCGCTTCATGCAGCTGTCGGCCGATCTGAACATGCAAGTGGTGCAGCCCACCACCGCCAGCCAGATCTTCCATTTGCTGCGCCGCCAGATGGTGCGTCAGCTGCGCAAGCCGCTGATCATCATGACGCCCAAGTCGCTGCTGCGCAACAAGGACGCCACGTCGCCGCTGTCCGAGTTCACCGACGGCAGCTTCCAGACCGTCATCGGCGAAGTCTTCGGCGACATCGATGCCAAGAAGGTCAAGCGTGTGGTTGCCTGCTCGGGCAAGGTCTACTACGACCTGGTCAAGGCACGCGAAGCGAAGAAGGACTACGACACGGCCATCATCCGCGTCGAGCAGCTCTATCCCTTCCCGCACAAGGCGTTCGCCGCCGAGCTCAAGAAGTACCCCAACCTCACCGAGGTGGTGTGGACGCAGGACGAACCCCAGAACCAGGGTGCCTGGTTCTTCGTGCAGCACTACATCCATGAAACGCTGTCCGAAGGCCAGCGCCTGGGTTACGCCGGCCGTCCGGCTTCGGCATCGCCGGCCGTCGGTTATGCCCACCTGCACCAAGAGCAGCAAAAGGCCCTGACCGATGCGGCCTTCGCCAAGCTCAAGGGTTTCATCCTGACCAAGTAAAACAGGAGACGAGCGGAACCGGCCTATGCCCGGTTCCGCTTTGCTTTACATAAACGTAACGACACATCGCCTCATCAAGGAAAACAACCATGTCTATCGTAGAAGTCAAGGTCCCGCAGCTGTCTGAATCCATCGCCGAAGCCACGCTGTTGCAGTGGAAGAAGCGTCCGGGCGAGGCCGTGACCGCCGATGAAATCCTGATCGAAATCGAAACCGACAAGGTCGTGCTCGAAGTCCCGGCTCCCGCTTCGGGCGTGATCGCCCACATCGTCAAGGACGATGGCGCGACCGTGGGCAGCGAAGAAATCATCGCCAAGATCGATACCGCAGCCGAAGCCAAGACCAGCCCGCTCGAAGTCAAGGCCATCCCCGAGACCACCAGCGCCCCGGCTCCGGCCCCCGCCGCCGCTGCTGCACCCGCTGCCAGCACCAGCAAGGCCGACGTGGCCATGCCCGCTGCCGCCAAGCTGCTGGCCGACAACAACCTCAAGACCGGCGATGTCACCGGTTCCGGCAAGGATGGCCGCGTGACCAAGGGCGACGTGCTGTCGGCCGTGGCCTCCGGTGCCAAGTCCGCTGCACCCGCACCGGCTCCCAAGGCTGCCGCTCCCGCTCCCACCCTGGCTGGCCTGGGCGAGCGTCCGGAACAGCGCGTGCCCATGAGCCGCCTGCGTGCCCGCGTGGCCGAGCGCCTGCTGCAATCGCAGCAGCAGAACGCCATCCTGACGACCTTCAACGAAGTGAACATGGCCCCGGTCATGGATCTGCGCAAGCGCTTCCAGGACAGCTTCACCAAGGAACACGGCGTCAAGCTCGGCTTCATGAGCTTCTTCGTCAAGGCTGCGGTGCACGCCCTCAAGAAGTACCCCATCGTCAACGCCAGCGTCGACGGCAACGACATCATCTATCACGGCTACTTCGACATCGGCATCGCCGTCGGTTCGCCGCGTGGCCTGGTGGTGCCCATCCTGCGCAACGCCGACCAACTGAGCTTTGCCGACATCGAGAAAAAGATCGCCGAGTTCGGCCAGAAGGCCAAGGACGGCAAGCTGGGCCTCGACGACCTGACGGGCGGCACCTTCACCATCTCCAACGGCGGTACCTTCGGCTCCATGCTGTCGACCCCCATCATCAACCCGCCCCAGTCGGCCATCCTGGGCGTGCACGCCACCAAGGACCGTGCCGTCGTCGAGAACGGCCAAGTGGTGGTGCGTCCCATGAACTACCTGGCC
The DNA here is from genome assembly GCF_003752175.1 of Comamonas sp. BIGb0124. Classification (GTDB taxonomy): domain Bacteria; phylum Pseudomonadota; class Gammaproteobacteria; order Burkholderiales; family Burkholderiaceae_C; genus Comamonas_F. The sequence goes on from NZ_RJVF01000009.1 coordinate 959,632, forward strand.
CTGTCCTATGACCACCGCATCATCGACGGCCGCGAAGCCGTGCTGGCCCTGGTCGCCATGAAGGAAGCGCTGGAAGATCCCTCGCGCCTGCTGTTCGACATCTGATCGTCCGCCAGCCCTGCGCCTGCGGGCGCGGGCATCGCTTCGGAGCGGCCGTGTCCGCTCCCAGCCTGGCAGGCGGGCTCCCGTGACGTGTTCGCGTGGGGTCCGTCCTGCCGCCTTCTTGGCAGCCAGAGCCCTTGCGGGCCGCCTGGCGCGTCACTGAACAAGGAATCCAAGACATGTCCAAACAATTCGACGTCATCGTCATCGGCGGCGGCCCCGGCGGCTACATTGCCGCCATCCGCGCGGCCCAGCTCGGTTTCACCGTGGCAGCCATCGACGAGTGGAAAAACGACAAGGGCGGCCCGGCCCCCGGCGGCACCTGCACCAACGTGGGCTGCATCCCCTCGAAGGCGCTGCTGCAGTCTTCCGAGCACTACGAGCATGCCGGCAAGCACTTTGCCGAGCACGGCATCGAAGTCAAGGGCCTGGGTCTCGACCTGGCCAAGCTGATCGGCCGCAAGGACGGCGTGGTCAAGCAGAACAACGACGGCATCCTCTACCTGTTCAAGAAGAACAAGGTGTCGTTCTTCCACGGCCGTGGCTCTTTCGTCAAGGCCGTCGAAGGCGGCTACGAGATCAAGGTTGCAGGCAAGGAAGAAGAAATCCTGACCGGCAAGCAGATCGTGGTCGCCACCGGTTCCAGCGCCCGCCCGCTGCCCGGCACGCCTTTCGACGAAGAAACCGTGCTTTCCAACGACGGCGCGTTGCGCATCGGTGCCGTGCCCAAGAAGCTGGGCCTGATCGGCTCCGGCGTCATCGGCCTTGAAATGGGTTCGGTGTGGCGTCGTCTGGGCGCCGAGGTCACCGTGCTCGAAGCCATGCCCACGTTCCTGGCTGCGGCCGACGAACAGGTGGCCAAGGAAGCCCTCAAGGCTTTCACCAAGCAGGGTCTGAAGATCGAGCTCGGCGTGAAGGTCGGCGAGATCAAGACCGGCAAGAAGGGCGTGAGCATCGCCTACACCAACGCCAAGGGCGAAGCCCTGTCGCTGGATGTCGACAAGCTGGTCGTGTCGATCGGCCGCGTGCCCAACACCGTGGGCCTCAACCCCGAGGCCGTCGGCCTTGCGCTCGACGAGCGCGGTGCCATCGTGGTCGACGACGAATGCCGTACCAACCTGCCCGGCGTGTGGGCGGTGGGCGACGTGGTGCGTGGCCCCATGCTGGCCCACAAGGCCGAAGAAGAGGGCGTGGCGGTCGCCGAGCGCATCGCCGGCCAGCACGGCCATGTCGATTTCGGCATCATCCCCTGGGTGATCTACACCAACCCGGAAATCGCATGGGTCGGCAAGACCGAGCAGCAGCTCAAGGCCGAAGGCGTGGCCTACAAGGCGGGCTCGTTCCCCTTCCTGGCCAACGGCCGTGCCCGTGCCCTGGGCGACACGACCGGTTTCGTGAAGTTCCTGGCCGATGCCACGACCGACGAGATCCTGGGCGTGCACATCGTGGGTCCCATGGCTTCCGAGCTGATCTCCGAAGCGGTCGTCGCCATGGCCTTCAAGGCCAGCGCCGAAGACATCGCACGCATCTGCCATGCCCATCCTTCGTTGTCCGAAGCGACCAAGGAAGCCGCACTGGCCGTTGACAAGCGTACGCTCAATTTCTGAGCACCACAGGCCCGACCCGTCTGTTGCCTGAGGGCATCGGCCGGGGCCTGCCGCAGCACGCCTCGATACCATCATGGCATCGAGGCGTCGTCGTTTCGGCGCCGCCGCTCCACCCAGGCCCCGTTTTACGGTTCAGCCTCACCAGCCTACGAGTCCGCACCACCGTGTCCGTCATCGAAAACTACCAGGCCGAGCTGCAGCAGCGCGGCTTCCAAAGCGATCCCGCGCAGATGCGCGCCATCGAGGCGCTCGAGCGCTGTGCCGACGAATGGGCAGCCTACAAGGCGCAGTCGGGCAGCCGGCTCAAGCGGTTGTTCCGCAAGCCTGTCGTGCCGCGCGGCGTCTACATGTACGGCGGTGTCGGGCGGGGCAAGAGTTTTCTCATGGACTGCTTCTTCAATGCGGTGGGCGTCGAGCGCAAGACCCGCTTGCATTTCCACGAGTTCATGCACGAGGTGCACCGGGAACTGGCCGGCCTGCAGGGAACGGTCAATCCGCTCGACGAGCTGGGGCGCCGCATCGCCCAGCGCTACGAGCTGATCTGCTTCGACGAATTCCACGTGGCCGATATCACCGACGCCATGATCCTCTACCGTTTGCTCGAAGCCTTGTTCGACAACGGCGTCGGTTTTGTCACCACCTCCAATTTCCGGCCGGACGGGCTCTATCCCGACGGCCTGCATCGCGACCGCATCCTGCCGGCGATCAAGCTGCTCAACGACCGGCTCGAAGTGATCAATGTCGACAACGGCACCGACTACCGCCGCCGGACGCTCGAGCAGGTCCGGCTCTATCACACGCCGCTGGGTCCGCAGGCCGATGCCGCGCTCGGCGAGGCTTTCGACAAGCTCGCCGAGGTCAAGGACGAGAACCCGGTGGTGACCATCGAGGGCCGCGAACTGACGGCCCGGCGCCGCGCAGGCGGCGTCATCTGGTTCGACTTCAAGACCCTGTGCGACGGCCCTCGCTCGCAGAACGATTACCTGGAAGTGGCCAATCAATACCACACGCTGCTGCTCTCCAACGTGCCGGTCATGTCGGTGGCGATGGCATCGGCCGCGCGCCGTTTCACGCTGCTGATCGACGTGCTGTACGACCGGCGTGTCAAACTGATGATCTCCGCTGCCGCGCCGCCCGAGCAACTGTACGTCGAAGGGCCCCTGTCGCACGAGTTTCCGCGCACGGTCTCCCGGCTCACGGAAATGCAGTCGGCCGAGTTCCTGGCGCTCGAGCGCCGCGTGGTGGACACCAAGCTGACCTGAGCACGGCCCGCTCTGCCGAGCGGGCGCGCATCGCAACTTCTATCGCAACCCTTGACGACCGAATCTTCCCCTTTTGACGGCATTCCGCTGGAACAAGCCGTCGCCGATGCCTTCGCGGCCGATGGCTGGCTGGCACACGCGACCCAGCAGTTCCACGAACGCTCCGGCCAGCAGGCCATGGCGCGGGCCGTGGCGCGGGCCATCCTGTCGCGTCGGCCCCTGGTGGTCGAGGCCGGCACGGGCGTGGGCAAGACGTTCTCTTACCTGGTGCCGACGCTGCTGTCGGGTGAACGGGCCCTGATTTCCACGGCGACCAAGACATTGCAGGATCAGCTCTACGGGCGCGACATCCCCATGCTGGTCGAGGCCATGGGCCTGCCTGCACGGCTGGCGCTGCTCAAGGGCCGGGCCAGCTATCTCTGCCTGCATCGCATGGAGCTGGCCCGCCACGACGACGCGCTGCAGGACGCCTTCATGCAACGGGCCCTGGCTCGCGTCGAGCGCTGGTCGCACAGCACGCGCCGCGGGGATCTGGCCGAACTGGAGGGCCTGGACGAACGCTCGCCCATCATTCCGCTGGTGACCTCGACCCGCGAGAACTGCCTCGGTTCCGACTGCGAGCACTACAAGGCCTGCCACGTCAACCTGGCGCGGCGCGAGGCCATGGCCGCCGACGTGGTGGTGATCAACCATCACCTGTTCTTTGCCGACCTGGCCGTCAGGGAATCCGGCGTTGCCGAGCTGCTGCCTTCGGTGTCGGTCGCGGTCTTCGACGAAGCCCACCAGCTCAACGAGACCGGTGTGCAGTTTCTCGGCCGGCAACTGGGCAGCCGCCAACTGCTCGATCTGGCGCACGACGTGCTGGCGGCGGGCCTCCAGCGGGCGCGCGGACTCGTCGACTGGCAGCTCATGGCCGCCAGCCTGGATCGTGCGGCGCGCGAACTGCGCCTGGCGGTCGGGCGGCAGTATCCCGACGCCAAGTTGCGCTGGCAGGGCACATCGCCCGACGACGTCGATGCGCAGGCCTGGGAAACGGCCCTGGCGGCCGTGCACGCGGCTTGCGGGCTGGCTGAGGAGGGACTGGCCACGGTCGAGGAAATGGCGCCCGATTTCGTCAAGCTGCTCGAGCGCGCGCAACAGATGACCGCGCATTGCGAACACTTCATGGGTCTGCCGTCACCCGAGTACGTGCGCTGGGTCGAGGTCGGCAGCCAGCAGATCCGGCTCAAGGAAGCCCCGCTGGACATTGCCGAAACCGTCAAGCGGCGCATGCTGGGCGTCCAGCCTGCCGGCGACGCCTCGGCCGCACCGGCGAACGACGCGGTGGGGGACGACGATTTCGATCCGCCCTGGCAAGACGAGGCCGAGTCGGCCTGGCTGGCCGGCGATCGGCAGGCCGCCGAGGGCGTGCAGCCCCATGTGCAGTGCGCGCTGATCTTTACCTCGGCCACGCTGGGAGCCGATGCCCGTCTGAGCTGGTTCACCGAGCCCTGCGGTCTGCAGGATGCGGACATCCTGCAGGTCGAAAGCCCGTTCGACTATGCACGTCAGGCGGCTCTCTACGTTCCGCGTCACCTGCCGCGGCCCCAGGATCCCTCGCACAGCGCCGCGATCGCCCATGTGGCGGCCGAAGGCGCACGTCGTCTGCAGGGACGCACGCTGGTGCTCACCACCACCCTGCGGGCCTTGCGCACCATCGGCGACGTGCTGGCCCAGGCGCTCGGCGAGCAACTGGAGGTGCTGGTTCAGGGGCAGGCTTCGAAGCGCTCGCTGATCGAGCGTTTCCGGCAGGGCGACCAGGACGGACAGCAGCGTGGCTGTGTGCTGGTGGCCTCGACCTCGTTCTGGGAAGGGGTGGACGTGCCCGGCGATGCGCTCCAACTGGTCGTCATCGACAAGCTGCCGTTCCCGCCGCCCAACGACCCGCTGGTCGAGGCGCGCTCCAAGCGTCTGGAGGCGCAGGGCCGCAGTTCGTTCGCCGACTACTCGCTGCCCGAGGCTGCGGTGGCCCTCAAGCAGGGGGCCGGCCGTCTGATCCGGCGCGAGACCGACCGGGGCATCCTGGTCATCGGCGACACCCGTCTGGTCAACATGGGCTACGGCCGCCGCCTCCTGGCGTCACTGCCGCCCATGCGTGTACTGGGCGGCCCGGCCGATTACCAGGCAGCGCTGGAGGCGCTTACCAGAGCTTCCACCACGGATTGTCCTGATCCCGGATGAACTCGCGGTCCAGACGGCGATTGGGGTAGTTTTCCTTGAAGACGCGGGCCGCATCGTCGCGCAACTGCGTCATACCCAGTGCATCGTACGACTTCACCAGGATGTAGACCGCTTCTTCGACGGCCGGCACTTCGCGGTACTCGGCGATGGCCGTCTGGGCCCGGTTGATGGCGGCCACATAGGCGCCGCGGGAATAGTAGTAACGTGCCACGTGCACTTCGTACTGCGCCAGCGAATTGACGATATAGGTCATGCGCTGGGTCGCATCCGTGGCGTACTTCGACTCGGGAAAGCGGGTCGTGAGTTCGCGGAAGGACTCGTAGGACTCCTTGGCCGCCTGCTGGTCCCGCTCGGACAGATCCTGGCGCGAGATGAACGACAGCATGCCCAGGTCGTCGTTGAAGTTGACCAGGCCCTTCAGGTAAAAAGCGTAGTCCAGGGCGGGGCTTGCGGGGTGCAGCCGGATGAAGCGGTCGAGCGTGGACAGGGCCTGCGCCTTGTCGCCGTTCTTGTACTGCACAAAGGCCTTTTCCAGCTGCGCCTGCTGGGCCAGCGGCGTGCCTGCGGCGCGGCCCTCGAGCCGGTCGTAGTAGGTGATGGCCTTTTCGTAATTGCCGGCCGCGAATTCGTCTTTCGCTTCCGAATAGATGCGATTCGGACTCCAGCCCACCGTCGGGTCTTCGTTCTGTGTGGCGCAGCCTGCAAAGAGCAGGGCAGCCAATACTGCGAGACTGCCGGCTCGCAGCATTGATAATTTAGTGCTGGACATCAAAATCCTATCTTTCGTTCAACAGGGCGGGGCACCACTGAAGTGCCCCGCCAAAATTATATAGATCGCTCCATTGACAAATTTCAGCCCAGAAGATTCCCGAGAGTTGCCGGACGAGCTCGCCGACGTGGCCGACAGTGCCGATTCGGTCGAGTGGCGCGAGCTGATCGTGCCCGTGGAAGCCCACGGCATGCGCCTTGACCGGGTATTGGCCGACGAATTGCCGGAATTCTCGCGCAGCTACCTCCAGCAGCTCATCGGCGCAGGGCTGGTGAAAAGATCGGTAAAGCCGGTGGGCGGCATCATGCCCACCGAGCCTGGCGCGGCGCTCAAGACCTCGCTCAAGGTCAAGGCGGGCGAGCGCTGGCAGGTCGAACTGCGGCCCACCCAGCAAAGCCAGGCCTTCCGGCCTGAAGACATGGCGCTCGACGTGGTCTTCCGCGACGAGCACCTGATGGTCATCCACAAACCGGCCGGCCTGGTGGTGCACCCTGCGCCGGGCAACTGGTCGGGAACCCTGCTGAACGGCTTGCTGGCTGCCGACGCGCAGGCGGCCATGCTGCCCCGCGCCGGCATCGTGCACCGGCTCGACAAGGACACCAGCGGCCTGATGGTCGTGGCGCGCAGCCGTACGGCCATGGACCGCCTGGTCGAGATGATCGCGCGACGCGACGTCAACCGGCAGTATGCGGCGCTGGCCCATCGGGGCTGGCGGGGCCCGGCGCGCCGGGAGGTGGAGGCGCCGATCGGACGCGATCCCGCCAATCGCCTGCGCATGGCCGTGGTCGATCTGGCCCATCATGCGGGCAAGACGGCCTCGACCACGCTGGACGTGCTGGAAACGGTCGAGCAGCACTGCTGGGTGCGCTGCACGCTGCACACGGGGCGAACTCACCAGATCCGGGTGCATATGGCCAGTCTGGGCCACCCCCTGGTCGGCGATGCGCTGTATGGCGGCATGCCGGCCGGCGGACTGTCGCGACAAGGCTTGCACGCCTGGCGTCTTGCGTTCGAGCATCCGATGACCGGCGAAGCGCTCTGTTTTTATGCCGAATTGCCACAGGACATGGCACAGGCTGGACGTTTTCTCGGCCTCAGTTACAATGGCGTCATCTAGGCTGACAGCCGCTGGCCGTTGATACCGCGCCAGCCCCGGCATCCGCAAGGCGGACCGGCAGCCGACTGCCAAGGCAGTCCAGAGGGCTCTCTCGCCCCGTTCCGGTTTTGAATACCTGCTGATCGCCCGGCGCGTTGCCTGGCATCCCTTCCTGAAAACTGATGGCACCATGAACACGGTGGATGCAGTCCGCGTCCTCGAGACCGCTTTGATTTGCGCGCAGCAACCGCTGACCGTGCGCGAGATGCGCGTGCTGTTCGACGACGAACTGGGCGCCGACACCATCCGGGACCTGCTCGAGTCCTTGCGGGTGTCATGGACACCGCGCGGTGTCGAACTGGTTCAGGTGGCTTCGGGCTGGCGTTTCCAGAGCCGGCCTGAAATGCGCGAGTTTCTGGATCGCATGCGGCCCGAGAAGCCGCCGCGCTACAGTCGCGCTACACTGGAGACGCTGGCTATCATCGCCTACCGTCAGCCCTGCACGCGGGGCGACATGGAGGATATCCGTGGGGTGGCGGTGAACTCGCAGATCATCAAGCAGCTCGAGGATCGTGGCTGGATCGAGGTGATCGGCTATCGGGAAGCGGCGGGACGGCCGGCCTTGTTCGCCACCACCCGCCAGTTCCTGGACGACCTGGGGCTGGCGACTCTCGAGGAATTGCCGACGCTCGATGGACAGGCCGCCGCGGCGGCATTCGAGCAGTTGCAAGGCTCGCTCGCCATGGATGCGGTCGAGCCCGGCGCCACCGGCGATACCGGTGAGGCCGGAAACGAACCCGGTGCGGTGGCAGCCGATGCCGAGCCGCAGTCCAGCGTGGCCCAGGGGGCCGAAGAAGATGCGGCAACGGTCGATTCGGCCGCGGTGGCAGAGGCTTTCGAATTGGAATCACAGCCATTCGAACAGCCGCAGCAGGCCGTGGATGCTGCAGGCGAACGTGCCGATGAACAGACGCTCGCCGATTCGGCGGCCGGCGCTCGCGCCGAAGACGATCAGGCCGCAGGAGGTCCCCAGGGACCGCGTGCAGCCGACTCAGAATAACAATTTGACGCCCACCTGGTGCATGCCGGTGGCTGAAGTCCAACTACTGACCTTCGTACATGAACGATAAGACCAACACCCCCTCGTTGCCCGGTTCCGAGCCGCAGGCGCCCGCGACCGATGCCGTCGAGGCTCAGCCCGTGAAGGCTCGCAAGCCGCGCGCCCGCAAGGTGGTCGCGGACGTCCAGCAGGATGCGCCGGTTGCCGAGCAGGCCCTTGCGGCCGAGGGGGGCGAGGCTGCCGGAACGGCTGAAGTCGCCGCTGCCGGCGACGCGGCCGACGCTGCGCCCGTCAAGCGTGCACGCCGTCCGCGCAAGCCCAAGGCCGATGTGGATGCCGAATCGGGTGCCACGTCGCAGGCAGGGGTCGATCCGGTCGAATCGAGCCCTCGCGACGCCGTTGCCGCCGAGCCGGTCGCACCGGTGGCTGCCGCCGGGTTGGATGCCGATGCAGCCCCGCAGGGCGATGCGCACGAACAAGCTCCGCGAAGCGACGACGCATCCGCTGCAGAGCCGGTCCGCAATGGGCCTGCCGGCGGTGCTGGCGTGGGCCTGCTTGGGGCCAACAAGCGCCGCCGCCAGCGTGCCGCAGCCGAACGTGCCGTGGTCGAGCAGCAGCCGGAATCCGCTGGTTCCGACGTCGAGGAAGACGAAGCCGACGGTGCACGTGCACCCACGGTCTTCAACGAAGCGCCTGCGCCGCTGCTGTTCTCGGATGTGATTTCCGGCCAGTTCGATGCCGACGAAGAGGACGAGAACCTTCCTTCCCTCAAGCGTGTGCTTCAGCCCCAACCCGAAACGCCGAAGCTGCACAAGGTGCTGGCCCAGGCCGGTCTGGGTTCGCGCCTCGAGATGGAAAAGCTCATCGCCGATGGCAAGATCTTCGTCAACAACGAACCGGCCCATGTGGGCCAGCGCATCCAGTTCGGCGACCAGATCAAGGTCGACGGCAAGCCGATCCGCTACCGCATCGCACCGCCGCCGCCGCGCGTGCTGGCTTATCACAAGCCGGTCGGCGAAGTGGTCACGCACGACGATCCGCAAAATCGTCCGACGGTGTTTCGCCGCTTGCCCAAGCTCTACCAGGGCAAATGGCAATCGGTGGGGCGTCTGGATCTGAACACCGAAGGCCTGCTGTTGTTCACCAGTTCCGGTGAGTTGGCCAACCGCCTGATGCACCCGCGTTTTGGCCTGCAGCGCGAGTACGCCGTGCGGGTCCTTGGTGCACTGAACAACGAAGAAAAGCAGCAACTGCTCGATGGCGTGCGTCTGGATGACGGCATGGCGCAGTTCCAGAGCATCGAAGACGGCGGCGGCGACGGCGCCAACTGCTGGTATCGCGTCACGATCGCCGAAGGCCGCAACCGCGAGGTTCGCCGGCTGCTCGAGTCCGTGGGGCATGCTGTCAGCCGCCTCATCCGTATCCGCTATGGCGCCGTGATGTTGCCGCGTGGCCTCAAGCGTGGCGCCTGGCTCGAGCTCGACGAGCGCGAGATCCGCCAACTGACCGAGGCATCCGGCGGACCCCTGGCGACCGACAGCATCCAGCAGCCCCGCCCGGGTCGCGGCAACCGCCAGCCGCAAGGCAATGGCCGGGGCGGCCGCAACAACAAGCAAGGCGGCCAGCAGGGCGGTCAGGCCCGGAATCCGCAAGGCGGCCAGCAGCAGGGCGCCCGCTTCGAGGGCGAGGGCCGTGGCGGCAACAACAACGGCGGCAACGGCGGCAACAACAAGAACCGCAACGGCCAGCAGGCGCGTTTCAACAACGGCAATGCAGGCCCGGGCCCGAAACAACGTGGCAATGCCGACCGCTACCCCACTCAGAATCCGAACCAGGATCGCGAACGGGATCGGGATCGTGACGACTACGAGGATCCGCGTGGCGATCGCCAGCCGACGGCCGATGCCTACAAGCAGAGCCACAGTCTGGCCCTCATGCAGGGGCGTGGACGCCGCCGCGGCGGTTTCAACGACAGCGGCCTGCCGGGCGGCGGTGCGGGCGGTCAACCCGATCCGATGCGCACCTCGCTGGGCTACATCGGTGCCGAAGGTTTCTCCGGCCGTCCCAATCGGGGCCGTTTCGGCGGTAACGGCGGGGGCAACGGTGGGGGCAATGGCGGCGGATACGGCGGCAACGGCGGTGGACGCCGCAGCGGCGGAGGCCGGGGCGGCCGTTCGCGCTGAGTCTCCGGGTTAAAATACCGACCCTTTGCGCAAGGCGTTGCCGGTGGCAGCGCCTGTTCAGATTTTTCCCCTTCAGAAAACTCCTCGACAGGAATTCATCATGGCTATCGAACGTACCCTTTCCATCATCAAGCCCGACGCCGTTGCCAAGAACGCCATCGGCCAGATCGTCGCTCGCTTCGAAGCCGCCGGCCTGAAGATCGCTGCTGCCCGCCTGACCCAACTGTCGCGCGCCGAAGCCGAGCAGTTCTACGGCGTGCACAAAGAGCGTCCCTTCTTCAAGGACCTGGTCGAATTCATGATCTCCGGCCCCGTGTTCGTGCAAGTGCTCGAAGGCGAAGGCGCGATCCTCAAGAACCGTGACCTGATGGGCGCTACCGATCCCAAGAAGGCCGACGCCGGCACCATCCGCGCCGACTTCGCCGACAGCATCGACGCCAACGCCGTGCACGGTTCCGACGCCGCCGAAACCGCTGCCGTCGAAATCGCTTTCTTCTTTCCCGCACTGAACGTCTACAGCCGCTAAGCTGAGACGGCGCGGACACTTTCCCGACACGGATACCCACCATGACCACGGCCAATTTGCTCGACTTCGATCTCGACGGTCTGGCCGCGTTCTGCGAGCAGCTCGGGGAAAAGCGTTTTCGCGCCACCCAGCTGTTTCGCTGGATCCATCAGCGGGGAGCTTCGGATTTCGACCAGATGAGTGATCTGGCGAAATCCCTGCGCCAGAAACTCAAGGGCTGCGCCGAAGTGCGTGCCCTGACCGTGCTGACCGAACATGTCTCCGCCGACGGCACCATCAAGTGGCTGTTCGACGTGGGCGACGGCAACGCGGTCGAAACCGTATTCATTCCCGAGGACGATCGCGGCACCTTGTGCGTGTCGTCCCAGGCGGGCTGTGCCGTGGGCTGCCGTTTCTGCTCCACGGGCCATCAGGGTTTTGCGCGCAACCTCAAGACGAGCGAAATCCTGGCGCAGCTCTGGTATGCCGAACATCTGTTGCGCCGCAAGTTCGGCCGCGACGAGCGCGTCATCTCCAACGTGGTGATGATGGGCATGGGCGAGCCCCTGCAGAACTACAACGCCCTGGTGCCGGCCCTGCGCGCCATGCTCGACGACCACGGCTACGGCCTTTCACGCCGCCGCGTCACGGTCTCGACATCGGGGGTCGTACCCATGATGGACCGCCTGGCCCTGGATTGCCCCGTCGCCATGGCGGTGTCGCTGCATGCGCCCACCGACGAACTGCGCAGCCATCTGGTGCCGCTCAATCGCAAGTATCCGATTGCCGAACTGCTCGATGCCTGCCTGCGTTACCTCGAACATGCACCGCGGGACTTCATCACCTTCGAGTACTGCATGCTCGACGGCGTCAACGACCAGCCCGAACATGCCCGTCAGCTCATCGAATGGGTGCAGCGGCATCGTGGCACGGGTGTGCCGTGCAAGTTCAACCTGATTCCTTTCAATCCCTTCCCGGCCTCGGGCTTGCTGCGTTCGTCCAATGCGGCCGTTCAGGCCTTTGCCGCCTTGCTCAGTGCCGCCGGCATCGTGACCACCGTGCGCAAGACGCGCGGCGACGACATCGATGCCGCCTGCGGCCAGCTGGCGGGCGACGTGCGCGACCGCACGAATGCGGCAACCCGCATGGCGCAGAAGCGGGTCATCGAACTCAAACCCGTGTCGAGCCGCGCCGCGGCCCTGTCCACCGGCGCGTGAGGATCTGCCCGTCATGAGCGTCGCCATGACCCGTGCGCAGGCCAGAGCCCTGCAGGCGTTCGTGTGCATGCTGATGCTGGCTGTCCTGCTGTCGGCCTGTGCCTCAGGCCGGTCGGACAGTCGCGAGCCGTCACGGTCTTCGCGATCGCCCGTGACCGAAAGCCCCGAGCCGATGCCCGTGACGGTCGCCTCTGCGACTGCGCGCGCTCAGGCGCGACTGGCACTGGCGGCGGCGTATTTCGAGCACAACCGCCTGGATATCGCCCTCGAGGAGATCGACCAGGCGCTGGTGCATGACGCCCGATTGGCCGATGCCTACAGCATGCGCGGGCTCGTGCATTCGCGCATGAAGTCCTATGCGCAGGCCGAACTCGATTTTCGCCAGGCGCTGACGGTCGATGCCCGTCATGCCGATGCCATGCACAACCTGGGCTGGATGATGTGCCAGATGGGCTCTCGCGAGCAGGGCCAGGCCTGGTTCTCCCGGGCGCTGGACGAACCCGGCTACCGCCGGGCCGGACGGACCTTCATGGCGCGTGGTGTCTGCCACGCCCAGGATGGCGATCGCGACGCCGCAGCCGCTGCCTTGACGCGTGCGGTGATTTTGATGCCGGACGACCCGGTTGCCGCTTACCATCTGGCGGATGTATTGCATCGGCAAGGCAAGAGTGCCGATGCGCGTGTTTATTTGCGCCGTATCAATGACAGCGACCAGGCCGATGCCCGCAGCCTGCTCTTGGGCATCGAGCTCGAGCAGGTTCTGGGTTCGCCGATGGCCGCCGAAAGACTGGCTGTGCGTCTGCGCAGCCGGTATCCCGAGGCGGCCGACCGGCTGGCTGAACAGAACGGCAGATTTTGAAGAGTGAAGTATGACCTCCAGTGAGCGCGCCAACTCCCCTCAGACGTCCCATGTCGACAGCGCAGCTGCGCCCGCCTCCGGGCAGGCCGTCAGCGCCGGCCAGATGCTCCGCGAGGCCCGCGAGCGGGCCGGCCTCCATCTGGCCTCGTTGGCCGCCGTGCTGAAGGTGCCCGTTCAGCGACTCGAAGCGCTCGAGGCCGACCGCTACGACCAGTTGCCCGGCATGGCTTTTGTGCGGGGCCTGGCCTCGAGCATGTCGCGTACGCTCAAGCTCGACGTGAACGAAGTCCTGGCCCGGCTGCCGAAATCCGAAGCCGCCACGCTCAAGCAGGACCACACGGTGGCCGCTGTATCGCGTTCGCGTTCCCTGCCTTCGCATGCCGGTGGTTACGGTGGACGTTCCCGCCTGACACGCATCCTCGGGGTGCTGGTCGTGGTCCTGCTGCTCGGCGCTGCAGCGATTGTTTTTGTGCCCCAGGTGCGCGGCCTGGCGGCGACCGACGATTCCACCCAGCCGGTTCCGGCCGAAGGCGGCGGTGCCGGTGCGGGGACGCTCGAAGGCGCACCCAGCGGCGACGGTTCGGCGGCGGCTCCGGCGGCCGGCGATGCCACCGCTTCGGGCGGATCGCTGGCGCTCACCACCCTGATGCCCGGTCCTGTCTCGGCCCCGTCGACCGCGCCGGCTGCTCCCGTGCCGAATGCGCCGGCCGCTTCGGCGGCGGGCACGGCTTCCACGACCCCCGCGGCCCCGACCGTTCCGGCAGGGCAGGGCGTTCTGGGAACGCCCACTACCGGAACCATCGTGTTTGCAGCCGTTGGCGAGTCCTGGGTCGAGGTGCTCGACGGCAATCGGCTGCCCTTGCTGCGCCGCACGCTGCAGGTGGGCGAAAAGGTCGGTGTCAGTGGCGCCGAGCCGTTGTCCGTCACCGTGGGCCATGCGACGAACGTCAAGGTCGAGGTTCGTGGACAGCCTTTCAACATCAACACGTATCAGCGTGGCAACGTTGCGCGCTTTCAGGTGAAATGACCGTGCCGACGAACGAGGACGCCCCCAAGGTCTGGACCCCCGGCTGCATGCCCATCGAGGTCGCTGCCCCCTTGTCCCATCGCACCCGCCAGGCGCGGGTGGTGTGGGGCTCGCGGGTGGTGACGGTCGGCGGCAATGCGCTGGTGCGCGTGCAGTCCATGACCAATACCGACACGGTGGATGCCATCGGCACGGCCATCCAGGTGAAGGAGCTGGCCCTGGCCGGCTCCGAAATGGTGCGCATCACCGTCAACACCCCCGAAGCGGCGGCGCAGGTCCCCTACATCCGCGAGCAGCTCGATCGCATGGGCATCGACGTGCCCCTGGTCGGCGATTTCCACTACAACGGCCACCGGTTGCTGACGGAATATCCCGATTGCGCGCAGGCGCTGTCCAAGTACCGGATCAACCCGGGCAACGTGGGCAAGGGCGAAAAGAAGGACAAGCAGTTCGCGCAGATGATCGAGGCGGCCGCCCGCTGGGACAAGGCCGTGCGGATCGGCGTGAACTGGGGCAGCCTGGATCAGGAGCTGCTGTCCACGATGATGGACGAGAACTCCCGCCGTGCTCAGCCCTGGTCGCTCAAGCAGGTGATGTACGAGGCGCTCGTGACCTCGGCCATCGACTCGGCCCGCCGTGCCGAAGAGATCGGGCTGGACGGCAACCAGATCATTCTGTCGTGCAAGATGAGCGGCACCCAGGATCTCATCTCGGTTTATCGCGAAATGGCCAAGCGCTGCGACTATGCGCTGCACCTGGGCCTGACCGAAGCCGGCATGGGCACCAAAGGCACGGTGGCTTCGGCTGCCGCGCTGGCCATTCTGCTGCAAGAGGGCATCGGCGACACCATCCGGGTCTCGCTGACGCCCCAGCCGGGCGAGGCGCGCACCCAGGAAGTGCTCATTGCCTCGGAGATCCTGCAGGCCCTGGGTCTGCGGGTGTTCGTGCCCAGCGTGACGGCCTGTCCGGGCTGCGGACGCACGACCAGCACCACGTTTCAGGAGCTGGCCAAGCAGATCGACGATTTTCTGCGTCAGCAGATGCCGGTCTGGCGCAACCGCTATCCGGGCGTCGAGGGCCTGAAGGTGGCGGTCATGGGCTGTATCGTCAATGGGCCTGGCGAGAGCAAGCACGCCGATATCGGCATCAGCCTGCCCGGCTCGGGCGAATCCCCGGCGGCGCCCGTTTTCATCGATGGCGAAAAACGGCTCACGCTGCGCGGCGATCACATCGCGCAGGAGTTCCAGCAGATCGTCGAGAACTACATCGAGCGGCGCTTTGGCACCACCGCAGTGACCTCCTGATGGACCAGGACTCGGCGGCGTGTGAGCCGCCCGGTGCGCCATCGAGCGGTATCCCAACTCAAAACAAAGATAGACATGGCTGAAAAACTCAGTGCCATCAAGGGCATGAACGACATCCTGCCGCCGGATTCGGCGCGCTGGGAATGGCTGGAGGGCAAGGTTCGGGCGCTCATGCAGCGTTATGCCTATCGCAATCTGCGCACGCCCATCGTCGAGCCCACGGCGCTGTTCGTGCGGGGCCTCGGCGAAGTCACCGACATCGTCGAGAAGGAGATGTACTCGTTCGAGGACAAGCTCAATGGCGAGCACCTCACGCTGCGGCCCGAGAACACCGCCGGCATCGTGCGTGCGGTGGTCGAGCACTCCCTGCTCTATGACGGCGGCAAGCGGCTCTACTACATGGGACCGATGTTCCGTCACGAACGTCCCCAACGCGGACGCTATCGGCAGTTCCACCAGATCGGCGCGGAAGCCCTGGGCTTCGGCGGCCCCGAGGTGGATGCCGAACTGATCCTGCTGGCCGCCGACCTGTGGCGCGAGCTGGGCCTGAGCGATGTGCGCCTGGAACTCAACAGCCTGGGTCAGCCCGACGAACGCCGTGCGCACCGCAGCGCGCTCATTGCATACTTCGAGCAGCATCTCGATGTGCTGGACGAGGAGGCCCGGCGCCGGCTCTACAGCAATCCGCTGCGCATTCTCGACACCAAGAATCCGCAGATGCAGGGCATGGTCGAGGCCGCCCCCAAGCTCATCGACTTCCTGGGCGAGGCCTCGCTGGCACACTTCGAATCGGTCAAGGCCATTCTGGATGCGAACGGCGTGGCCTGGCGGCTCAATCCGCGTCTGGTGCGCGGCATGGACTACTACAACCTGACGGTGTTCGAGTTCATCACCGAAAGCCTGGGTTCGCAGGGCACCATCTGCGGCGGCGGCCGCTACGACTACCTCATCGAGCAGGTCGGCGGCAAGCCGGCACCGGCCGTCGGCTGGGCGCTGGGGGTCGAGCGCGTGCTCGAACTGATCAAGGAGCAGGGCACTCCGCTGCCCGACCTGTCGCCCGACGCCTATGCCATCGTGCCGAACGAAGCGGCCCTGCTGCCGGCCATGAAGCTGGTGCAGACCCTGAGGCGCGAGGGGGTGAGCGTGCAGATGCATGCCGCCGGCGCCAACGGGCTGGGCAGCATGAAATCGCAATTCAAGAAGGCCGATGCCAGCGGCGCCCGTTATGCTCTGGTGTTCGGCGAAAGCGAACTGGCCGCCGGCGAGGTGGTGGTCAAGTCGCTGCGCGACGGGCAGGGTGGCGCACAGGTGCTGCGAGCCCTGGACACTGCCGCCGACTGGGCCGCCAGTCTGCGAGCCTGACCCTCCGCGACCGGTCCGCCTGCGGCTGAACCAATGGCCGTGGCGAGACTCAGACCGGCTGGCGCAGGCCTTGCCGGCGGTTGCCGCAGGGGGCGTCCCGGCGGTGCCGCCGAGGGGCCTGTATTTTCCGGTTTCGCTTTCTTTACCCTGCCGCACCGGGGTCGCCTCC
The DNA here is from genome assembly GCF_003752175.1 of Comamonas sp. BIGb0124. Taxonomy (GTDB): domain Bacteria; phylum Pseudomonadota; class Gammaproteobacteria; order Burkholderiales; family Burkholderiaceae_C; genus Comamonas_F. Next base: position 976,374 of record NZ_RJVF01000009.1, read on the forward strand.
GGTCCGCGACGGGCCGCCCCCTACAATCGGGGCACTTTTTCCCTCTGACGTATTTTCTATGGCTACTCATCTCAACCTGGAAGAGCAAGAGCAGATCGACCAGCTCAAGCATTTTTGGAAAACCTATGGCGTGTGGATTACCGCCGTGGTGGTGCTGGCGCTCCTGACCTATTCCGGCTGGACGGGGTACCGCTACTGGCAGGCGACCCAGAATGCCAAATCCGCCGTCATCGCCGATCAGGTGCAGACGGCGGCGCAGGCCAAGGACTGGGCCGCCGTGCAGCGCGCACTCGACGACGTGCGCCAGCAGTTCGCGTCGACCGACTACGCGCAGCAGGCCAGCCTGGCGGCGGCTCAGGCCTATCAGGCCGACGGCAAGGTCGCCGAGGCGCGTGCCGCGCTCGAGTGGCTGGCGGCTTCGGGTGCCAATGCCGGCTACCAGGCCATTGCCAAGCTGCGTCTGGCCAGCCTGTCCATCGAAGCCAAGGACTACGACGCCGCGCTCAAGCAGCTCGCCGGCGAACTGCCTGCCGAATTCGCCGGCCTGGCGGCCGACAAGCGCGGCGATGCGCTGCTGGCACAAGGCAAGCGCGACGAAGCCCGTGCCGCTTACGAGCAGGCCTACAAGGCGATGGACCCGCAAGCCGATTACCGCAACCTGGTCGAGGTCAAGCTCAACGCCCTTGGCGTCGACGTCGCAGGCCTTGCTTCTTGAATTTTGGGAGCCGCATTGTGAGTGTGAAGCGTTTGATGGTTAATCTTCCCCGTGCCCTGTCTGCAGCCGGTCTGCTGGCCTGTGCCTTGCTGGTGGCCGCGTGCTCGAGTTCCGGCAAGAAGCCCGAACCCAAGCCCTTGCCGCCGAATCCCAATTTGCTGGCGGTTCAACGCATCTGGACGGCACAGGTCGGCGAGATCTCGGGCCCCATGACCTTGCGGGTCACGGCAGACGGCTCGCAGGTGCTGGCCGTCGGCGGCAAGACCGGCGAAGTGACGGCTCTCAGCGCCGCGAGCGGCCAGCAGCTGTGGCGCACGGCCGTGGGTGCACGCGTCACTGCGGGGGTGGGCAGCGACGGTCAACTGACGTCGGTGGTCACCGAGAACAACGACCTTGTCACGCTCGACGGCGGCAAGGAAATCTGGCGTCAGCCGCTGGGCGCACGCAGCTACACGCCGCCCCTGGTGGCGGGTGCCCGCGTCTTTGTGCTCACGGCCGACCGTGTGCTCGCGCTTGACGGCCAGACCGGCCGCCGCCTGTGGTCGCAGCCGCGTGTCGGCGAACCGTTGATGCTGCGCCAGTCGGGCTCCATCCTGGCGGTGGGCAACGTCCTGGTGGTCGGTGTCGCCGGCCGTCTGATGGGCCTCAACCCGCTCACGGGCGAACCCCAGTGGCAGGCCGCCGTCGCCGTTTCGCGCGGCGCCAACGACATCGAACGCCTCGTCGACCTGGTCGGCTCGGTGAGCCGCCAGGGCAGCGTCGTCTGCGGACGGGCCTATCAATCCCGCGTCGGCTGTGTCGACACCAATCGCGGCTCGCTGATCTGGGCCAAGAACGCTCAGGGGTACACGGGCCTGGGCGGCGATGCCGACCGGGTCTTCGGCACCGAAGGCGATGGCCGCGTGATCGCGTGGCAGCGAGCCAGCGGCGACCAGCTCTGGTCGGCCGATGCGCTGCGCTACCGCAACGTCAGCGCACCGCTGGCGCTGGGGCGTGCGGTCGCGGTCGGCGACGGCAACGGCAACGTGCATCTGCTGTCTCGCGAAGACGGATCGACGCTCACCCGCTTGATCACCGATGGCTCGGCCATCGAGGTCCAGCCGGTGCTGGCGGGCAACACCCTGGTGGTGGCGACCCAAAAGGGCGCCATCTATGGCTTCCGCCCGGAATAATTTCGAACAACAACAAGCAACCTCATGAAACCTGTCATCGCTCTGGTCGGTCGGCCCAATGTCGGCAAGTCGACGCTCTTCAACCGGTTGACCAAGTCGCGCGACGCCATCGTGGCCGACTTCGCCGGTCTGACGCGTGACCGCCACTACGGCAACGGCCGACTCGGCGCGCGCGAGTACATCGTCATCGACACGGGCGGCTTCGAGCCGACCGCCGAATCCGGCATCTATCGGGAAATGGCCAAGCAGACCCGCCAAGCCGTGGCCGAAGCCGATGTCGTCGTCTTTGTCGTGGATGCGCGCGGCGGCCTGTCCGCGCAGGACCACGACATCGCCGGTTACCTGCGCCGCCTGGGCAAACCTGTCGTTCTGGCTGCCAACAAGGCCGAAGGCATGCACGAAGGGCAGCAGCTCGTGGAGTTCTACGAGCTGGGCCTGGGCGAGGTGCATGCCGTGTCGGCTGCGCACGGCCAGGGCGTGCGCAGCCTGCTCGATCTGGCGCTGGCCGAACTCAAGCTGCCCGATATCGAAGACGAAGAGAGCGCCGAAGACGATCAGGTGATCAAGTTGGCTGTCGCCGGCCGTCCCAACGTCGGTAAATCGACGCTGATCAACACCTGGTTGGGTGAGGAGCGTCTGGTGGCCTTCGACATGCCCGGCACCACACGCGACGCCATTACCGTGCCTTTCGAGCGCGACGGCCAACGTTTCGAGCTCATCGACACGGCCGGTCTGCGGCGCAAGGGCAAGGTGTTCGAGGCGATCGAGAAGTTCTCGGTCGTCAAGACCCTGCAGGCCATCGAATCGTCCAACGTCGTGCTGCTGCTGCTCGATGCCACGCAGGGCGTGACCGACCAGGACGCACATATCGCCGGCTACATTCTCGAGAGCGGCCGTGCCGTGGTGATCGCCGTCAACAAATGGGATGCGGTCGACGAGTATCAGCGCGAACTGGTGCAGCGCTCGATCGAGACCCGGTTGCCGTTCCTGCGTTTTGCCAACATCTACAACATCTCGGCCATCAAGCGCCAGGGTCTGGGTCCGCTGTGGACGGCCATCATCCAGGCCCGCCAGGCGGCCATGTGCAAGATGTCGACGCCGGTGCTCACGCGCCTGCTGCAGGAAGCCGTGCAGTTCCAGGCGCCCAAGCGCTCGGGCATGTTCCGGCCCAAGCTGCGCTACGCGCACCAGGGCGGCATGAATCCGCCGGTGATCGTGGTCCACGGCAATTCGCTCGAACACGTCACCGATGCCTATAAACGGTATCTGGAGGGGCGTTTCCGCAAGGCCTTCGATCTGGTCGGAACCCCTTTGCGGGTCGAGATGAAAACAGCGAAAAATCCCTACGCGGATAAAGAATCCGACTGATTTCCGTCAGCCTGTGTCTGGCTGTGGTATGGTCATCATTTCAACAACTTCTGAACACGGAGAATATCGTGAGCAACAAAGGGCAACTTTTGCAAGACCCATTTCTCAATCAGCTGCGCCGTGAACACGTGCCGGTGTCGATCTATCTCGTCAACGGCATCAAGCTGCAAGGACAGATTGAGTCTTTCGACCAATACGTTGTGCTCTTGCGCAACACCGTGACCCAAATGGTTTACAAGCACGCCATCTCGACCATCGTGCCGGGACGTGCCGTGAACTTCCAGACTGCTCCGGAAGGCGCAACTGGACAGGCCGACTGAACACCGGCTGACCTTTTTTGCCCGCGGTGCAATCACTTGTGCCGCGGGCAAATTCATTAAATAAAGCAGCTTTTGAACCGTTCTTCGACTCAAGAACCCGGCGCAGGTGGATCCGCTCCATCGGGCGCTGCCGTGATTCTGGTGGGTGTGGACTTCGGACTGCCGCATTTCGATGCGGAGCTCGAGGAACTTGGCCTGCTGGCCCAGACGGCGGGCCTGGAGCCCGTGGCACGCCTGACGTGCAAGCGCCGGGCACCCGATGCGGCCCTTTTTGTGGGCAGCGGCAAAGCCGACGAAATCAAGTTGCTGGCGCAGCAAGTGGGCGCCGTAGAGGTGCTGTTCGACCAGGCCCTGAGCCCGGCGCAGCAGCGCAATCTCGAGCGTTTTCTGGGCCTTCCGGTCAACGACCGCACCTTGCTCATCCTCGAGATCTTTGCCCAGCGTGCACGCAGCCACGAAGGCAAGCTGCAGGTCGAGCTGGCCAAACTGCAATACCTGTCCACGCGACTGGTGCGTCGCTGGTCTCACCTGGAGCGCCAGAGCGGCGGCATCGGCATGCGCGGCGGCCCGGGTGAAACCCAGATCGAGCTCGACCGGCGCATGATCGGCGAGTCCATCAAACGAACCAAGGAACGTCTGGTCAAGGTCAAGCGCCAGCGCAGCACCCAGCGGCGGCAGCGTCAGCGGCGCGAGACCTTCACCATCTCGCTGGTGGGCTACACCAATGCGGGCAAGTCGACTTTGTTCAATGCGCTGGTCAAGGCTCGCACCTATGCGGCCGATCAATTGTTCGCCACGCTCGACACCACCACGCGCCAGCTTTATCTGGGCGATGGGGCCGGGAGCGGGCGTTCGGTGTCTTTGTCGGACACGGTAGGATTCATCCGCGATCTGCCGCATGGACTGGTCGATGCGTTCGAGGCCACGCTGCAGGAAGCGGTCGACGCCGATCTGCTGCTGCATGTGGTCGACGCGGCCAATCCTTCGTTTCCCGAGCAGATTGCCGAAGTTCAGCGTGTGCTGCACGAAATCGGTGCGGGCGACATTCCGCAAATCCTGGTCTTCAACAAGCTCGACGCCATAGACCCGGAAAAGCGGCCGCTCGTGTCCGTGGACAGCTATGAATTGGATGGCGATCAGGTCCCGCGCGTGTTCTTGAGCGCACGCAGCGGTGACGGCCTGGAGCACTTGCGCGGGCTGCTGAGCGAGCGTGCGCTGGTGGCGATGACCCCTGGACCCGATGCCGAATCGCGTGGCGATGACGCGAATTGGGCACAATAAAGGGTCAGTGTGTCGAGTAGGGTCGGTCCGCGTGTAGGCGTGGTCCGATATGTTGTTTAAAACTTTACGTCCGATGAGCCCTCATCCCATGATGTTTCGACTGATGTCCTTGCCGGCGCGCATCCGCGGCATGTTCAATCTCAATGACCCCCGCTGGGGCCGTGATGACAGCGCCGACGGTTCGGACAAGCCGAGAAATCCGGACGAATCGCCGGCGGACGGTCGTGGCCAGCCCGATGTGCCGCGCCCCTCCGAGCATCCCTACGGGCAACCGCAGGGATCGCGCCGCCCGCAGGGCGACAACCAGGGCCCTCCGGACATGGACGAGCTCTGGCGCAATTTCAACAACAAGCTCAACGGCCTGTTCGGCAACCGCCGGCCGGGCAATGGCCAGCGTCCCCCCGGACGCCCGGGCCTGGGCGGCGGATCGCCGCGCAGCGCGGGCATCGGTGTCGGATTGATCGCCGGTGTGGCAGTCCTGGTCTGGGCCGGAACCGGCTTCTTCATCGTGCAGGAAGGCCAGCAGGCCGTCGTGACGCAGTTCGGCCGTTTCCACACCACCGTGGGTGCCGGTTTCAACTGGCGTCTGCCTTACCCCTTCCAGCAGCACGAGATCGTCAACGCCACGCAACTGCGTTCCGTGGACGTGGGCGGCGATACGCTGATCCGGGCGACCGGCCTGCGCACCTCGGCCCTGTTGACCGAGGACGAGAACATCGTCGAGATCAAGTTCGTGGTGCAGTACCGCCTCAAGGACGTCCGCAACTTCCTGTTCGAGTCCCGTGATCCCGAAGCCGCCGTGGTGCAGGCCGCCGAAAGTGCGGTCCGCGAGGTGGTGGGCAAGATGAAGATGGACTCGGCCATGGCCGAGGAGCGCGATCAGATCGCAGGCCGTGTGCGTGACCTGATGCAGGTCATCCTCGACCGCTACAAGACCGGCATCGAAGTCGCCGCCGTCAACATGCAGCAAGGCGGCGTGCGCCCGCCCGAGCAGGTGCAGGCAGCGTTCGACGACGTGCTCAGTGCCGGTCAGGAACGCGAGCGCCTCCAGAACGAAGCCCGCGCCTATGCCAACAACGTGATTCCGCGTGCCCAGGGTACCGCCGCGCGTCTGCGCGAGGAAGCGCAGGGCTACAAGGAACGTGTGGTGGCGCAGGCCGAGGGCGATGCACGCCGCTTCGACTCGGTCTTTGCCGAGTACCAGAAGGCGCCGCAGGTCACGCGTGACCGCCTGTACACCGACGCCATGCAGGAAATCTACAAGAACGTCAGCAAGGTGATGGTCGACACGCGTCAGAACTCGAACCTGCTGTACCTGCCGCTCGACAAGCTGATGCAGCAGGCCGGCAAGGCCGTGGTGCCTTCGGCCACCGGCGACGGCTCCACCGACGACGTCGGCGCCGTGATCTCCGGCAACGGCGGCAGCAACGCTTCGGGCAACGCGGCCGCAAACATCAACAACAACCGCACGCGCGACGATCTGCGCTCGCGGGAATCGCGCTAATTCCGGGGAGTTTGATTTATGAACAGAATCGGTTTTGTCGTTGCCTCGGTCCTGCTGGCTCTGCTGGTGTTGAGTTCGACGGTGTTTGTCGTGGACCAGCGTCAGTTCGGCGTGGTCTACACACTGGGCGAGATCCGCAAGGTCATCACGCAGCCCGGCCTGCATTTCAAGTTGCCGCCGCCGTTCCAGAACGTGACCTTCATGGACAAGCGTCTGCTCATGCTCGACAGCGTGGATGCGGAACCCATGCTGACGGCCGAAAAGCAGCGCGTGGTGATCGATTGGTATGTGCGCTGGCGCATCACCGATCCGCAACTGTATATCCGCAACGTGGGCGTGAGCGAAATGGCCGGCGCCAACCAGCTCTCGCGCATCATCCGCGACTCGTTCCAGGAACAGATCAACAAACGCACGGTGCGTGAGCTGCTGTCCACCCAGCGCGACTCGCTGATGGCCGACGTGAAGCAGGAAGTGGCCGAGCGCGTGAGTTCGGGCAGTGCCTGGGGTATCGACATTGCCGATGTGCGCATCACACGCGTCGATTATGTCGAGGCGATCACGGGTGCGGTCTACCGCCGCATGCAGGCCGAGCGTCTGCGCGTGGCCAACGAGCTGCGTTCGACGGGTGCGGCAGAAGGCGAAAAGATCCGGGCCGACGCCGATCGCCAACGCGACGTGGTCGTGGCCCAGGCCTATCGCGATGCGCAGGCCATCAAGGGCGAGGGCGATGCCCAGGCCAATTCGACCTACGCCTCCGCCTTCGGCAAGGACGCCCAGTTCGCGCAGTTCTATCGCAGCCTGGATGCCTATCGCCAGAGCTTCTCCACGAAGAACGACGTGATGGTGATCGATGGCTCCAGCGACTTCTTCAAGGCCATGCGCAGCCCGGCGTCAGCCGGCAATCGCTGACATGCGCCAGGCCGCCATCCGGGCATCGGCCCGGTGTGCAGGCGCGTGGCCGTCCTGCACGCGTCAGATCTCCGGGAGCCGCTGAGCCATGGGCTGGGATGTCTGGCTGCTGGGCCTGGGGATGGTGCTCGTTCTCGAAGGCCTGCTGCCTTTTCTTTCGCCGTCTGCGTGGCGTGAAACCATGCTTCGCCTGTGCCAGATGGACGATGCCCGCCTGAGGATGGTCGGGCTGGGCAGCATGGTGGCAGGACTGCTTCTGATCGTGTTCCTGAGCTGATCCAGGCAGGCCGCCGACCCGCGCTCTGGCGGGTCATTTTCCGACCCGGGTGCTTGGCCCGGTAGAATCACGTTTTTAACACCCCCCACAAATTCAATGTCTGCCTGGCCTTCGACCTGGCTGTTGCCAGATCACGTCGCTGATGTCCTGCCTTCCGAGGCAAGACATATCGAAGATCTCCGCCGCCAATTGCTGGACTCGGCTCGTGCCTATGGTTACGAGCTGGTGATGCCGCCCATGCTGGAGTATCTGGAGTCGCTGCTGACCGGCAGCGGCGAGGCGCTGGATCTGCTGACCTTCAAACTGGTCGATCAGTCGTCGGGCCGCACGCTGGGCGTGCGCGCCGACTCCACGCCTCAGGTGGCGCGCATCGACGCCCATCTGCTGAACCGTCAGGGCGTGACTCGCCTTTGCTACTGCGGACCGGTCTTGCACACCCGTCCCAGCGGTCCGCACGCGACCCGCGATCCGCTTCAGTTCGGCGCCGAGATCTACGGCCATGCCGGACTCGAGGCCGATCTGGAAGTGCTGCAACTGGCCCTCGAATGCATGCGCCAGACCCGGGTTCCGCCCATGGTGCTGGATCTGGCGGACATGCGCATCGTGCGCTCGCTGCTGGCCGGCGTGATGGTCGACGCACAGGTGCTCGAACAGGTCTATACCGCGCTGTCCGTCAAGGACCGCGAACGGCTGCGGTCGCTGACACGCGACTTCCCCGCCTCTTCGCGCGATGGCCTGCTGGCGCTGCTGGATCTGTATGGCGATGCCGCCATCCTCGACGAAGCGCGCCGCGTGCTGCCGCAAAGTGCCGTGCTGTCGCACGCGCTCGACGAACTGGGTGTGCTGGCCAAGACGCTGAGTGCCGAGCCAGGCGTGCGTGTGTCCTTCGATCTGGCCGACCTGCAGGGCTACGGCTACTACAGCGGCATGCGTTTTGCCATCTACGCACAGGGCACGAGCGATGCGCTGCTGCGTGGCGGTCGCTATGACGAGGTCGGTGCCGTGTTTGGCCGCAACCGGCCTGCCGCAGGCTTCAGCCTGGACGTCAAGGAACTGGTGCGGGTGGTACCGCGCCTGCCGCTGCGGGCCGCGATCCGTGCGCCCTGGGGCCAGCAACCCGCCTTGCAGGCGGCCATCGGCCATCTGCGCACAAGCGGCGAAACCGTGGTCTGCGTTCTGCCGGGCCACGAAAGTGAAATCGATGAATTCGAATGCGATCGCGTGCTGGTCCAGCACGACGGTCAATGGATCGTCCGCGCGGCCTGAGGCCGCCCCTGTCTATCAATGGTTAGCAAGCATCAATCAGGAATTGAGTCTGTCATGAGCACAACATCTGGAAGAAACGTCGTTGTCGTCGGTTCGCAATGGGGCGACGAAGGCAAGGGCAAACTGGTGGATTGGCTGACGGAGTACGCACAGGGCGTGGTCCGCTTCCAAGGTGGCCACAATGCCGGCCACACCCTGGTCATCAACGGCCAGAAGACAGCCCTGCACCTGATCCCCAGCGGGATCATGCGTCCCGGCGTGAAGTGTTTCATCGGCAACGGCGTGGTGCTGTCGGTCACGAAGCTGCTCGAGGAAATCGCGCAGCTCGAGAAAGCCGGCGTCGAAGTGCGCAACCGCCTGCGCATCAGCGAGGCCTGCCCGCTGATTCTGCCGTTCCACAGCGCGCTCGATATCGCCCGCGAGCAGGCACGCGAGCAAGGTGGCCAGATCAAGATCGGCACCACCGGCCGTGGCATCGGCCCTGCGTACGAAGACAAGATCGCCCGCCGCGCCCTGCGTGTGCAGGATCTGCGCCATCCCGAGCGGTTTGCGCAGAAGCTGCGTGATCTGCTGGCCTTGCACAACCACGTGCTGACGACCTTCCTGAACGCACCGGCGGTCGAGTTCCAGCCCGTCTACGACGAAGCCATGGCGCAGGCCGCGCAGATCCGTCCGATGATCGCCGACGTGTCGCGCGAACTCAACGAACTGAACCTGAACGGTGGAAACCTGCTGTTCGAAGGCGCCCAGGGCACGCTGCTGGACGTCGACCATGGCACGTACCCCTTCGTGACCTCGAGCAACTGCGTGGCGGGCAATGCCGCCGCAGGCTCGGGCGTCGGTCCGGGCATGCTGCACTACGTGCTGGGCATCACCAAGGCCTACTGCACCCGCGTGGGCAGCGGTCCTTTCCCCACCGAACTCGATTGGGATACACCCGGCACCGTGGGTTATCACCTCAGCACCGTCGGTGCCGAGAAGGGTGTGACCACGGGCCGCAGCCGCCGCTGCGGCTGGTTCGACGCCGCACTGCTCAAGCGCAGCGCCCAGGTGAACGGCCTGACGGGCCTGTGCATCACCAAGCTCGATGTGCTCGACGGCATCGAAGAGCTCAAGCTGTGCGTGGGCTACAAGCTCGACGGCGAGGTGATCGACCTGCTGCCCCAGGCTGCCGAAGACATCGAGCGCTGCGAACCGATCTACGAAACGCTGGAAGGCTGGAGCGACTCCACCGTCGGCGTGACCGAATACGACAAGCTGCCGGTTGCCGCTCGCCTGTACCTGCAGCGCATCGAACACGTGACGGGTGTGCCGGTCGCCGTGGTGTCGACCAGCCCCGACCGTGATCACACGATCATGATGCAGCATCCTTTCCTGTCTGCCTGATCGCTTTTCCGATGGGGGTAAGAAGACCGAGTGTCTTCGCCCCCGTCTGTTTCTTTGACCCCACCAACAAGACGGAGCAAGCCCGATGCTGACCGAAGATGGCAAGCACCTGTACGTGTCCTACGATGAATACCACAACCTGATCGAGAAGCTGGCGCTGAAGATCCATCAGGACGGCTGGGAGTTCGACACCATTCTTTGCCTGGCGCGCGGTGGCTTGCGTCCCGGCGACATCCTGAGCCGGATTTTCAACAAACCCCTGGCCATCATGTCCACCAGTTCCTACCGTGCGGAAGCCGGTACGGTGCAGGGGCATCTGGACCTGGCCCGTTTCATCACGACGCCCCGGGGCGAGATTGCCGGCCGGGTGCTGCTGGTCGACGACCTGGCGGATTCGGGCCATACGCTCAAGGCGGTGATCGAACTGCTGCGCAACAAGTACGCCCCCATCACCGAACTGCGCAGTGCGGTGATCTGGACCAAACAAGTCTCGATTTTCACGCCGGACTATTCGGTGGAAGACCTGCCGACCAATCCCTGGATCCACCAGCCCTTCGAAGGCTACGACAGCACGGGACCGGAGCAACTGCTCGAGAAGTGGAAACTGTGATGTCGTGAAAAGGCGTCGACAGGGTGCTGGCGGTGTCGGATGATCCCGCTTTCTGATCCAGCGCAAGGTATGAAGTGAACCCGAGGGTTACACTTTGTACAACGAAGAAGAGGCACATTCGTGCCTCTTTTGCGTTGATCCCCTGGCAACTTCACTGGAGACGACATGAAAATCTTACTGGCTGTCGACGGCAGCGCCTACACCAAGAAGATGCTGGCCTATCTGGCCGCGCATGACGGGTTGCTGACCCCCAATCACGACTACCACTTGCTCACGGTTCAACCCGAATTGCCGCCGCGTGCACGCGCCGCGCTGGGCAAAGAGGCCGTGACGACTTTTTATGCGGAAGAATCCGACCGCGTGCTCAAGCCGGTCGAGACGCATCTGGCTCGCCGCGGCATCGCCAGCAAGCGGGTGGTCAAGACCGGATCGGCGGGGCAGGTGATCGCCAACGTGGCGCAGGCCGGCGCTTACGACCTGGTGGTGATGGGCTCGCACGGCAAAAGCGCGCTCGGCAACCTGATCATCGGTTCCGTGGCCACCAAGGTGCTGGCCGAATGCAAGGTGCCGGTGCTGATCGTGCGCTGAGCCCGCCCTGCATGACGCGGTTGCAGCGCAGCCGCGTTCACGGCCCTCGACCCAGCCGCTTCACAGCGGCTTTTTGCTGTGCGAAGGTCGGTCCATGGCCTGCTGAACGATGGACGGCAGCGCTTCGCGCATGGTGTCGATGAAGCGGCTCAGGCGCGCGGGATAAAAGCGGGCGGGCGGATAGACCAGGTAGACCGGCAAGGGCGCAGCCTGCCATTGCGGAGCCAGGTGCAGCAGTTCGCCCGTGGCCAGGTCTTCGGTGACGGCCCAACTCGAGACCAGGGCGGCGCCCAGGCCCAGCCGGGCAGCGTTGCGTATGGCGTACAGGCCGTCGGTGGACAGCCTCGGTTGGATGGGGAAGGTGTCGCTGGTCCCGGATCCGATATGGGTGAGGGTCACGTGCTCGCGGTAGAAGGTCCGCAACGCCAGCCAGGGCAATCCGGCGAGTTCGCGTGGATGGGTGGGCGGCGGCGTGTCGGGCAGCAGCTCGGGGGCCGCAACGACGATGCGGGGCACTTCCCCCAAACGAATGGCGACGACCGATGGATCGCTGACCGTGCCGATCTGAAGGGCGCAGTCCATGTCTTCTGCGATGAAGTCCGGCGTCCGGTCGTTGAGCAGCCATTCCACGTTCATGCGGGGGTAACGCTTGAGATAGGCGACCAGCGGATCGATGAACTGATGCTGTCCAAACGCATGCGGGGCCATCACGCGCAGGATGCCGCTGGCCTCCTCTTGGGTACCGCGCATGTCGCGCTCGAACAGCTGCCAATCCTCGAGCAGCCGCTTGGCGTGGTCGAAGCAGCGGCGGCCATCCTCGGTGAGCTTCATGGCGTGGGTGGAGCGTTGCAGCAACGGGGCCCCCAGCGACCGCTCGAGTGCCTGCAGCCGGCGACTGACGGTCGGCTGGGTGGCGCCCAGTTGCACGGCGGCCGCCGACAGGCTGCCCGCCTCGACGATGCGCACAAAGGTCTCCATCAGCATCATGCGATCGGTGCCGGGAAGAGTAGGGTGTGCAGGGTTGGTCATGCGCCGATCGTATAACGGAACTGCAAGGGATGGCTCTACACACGCATGGTCCCGAAGATCAGAATTCGCTCCATTCCATTTGAACGAGTTTTGAACATGTCTTCCATTCCTGTCATGCATGAAGAAAAACAGCTGTCCGATCTGTCGCCTGCGCGTGTCGTGCTGATGGCCACCGGTGCGGGCCTGGCCGTGGCCTCGATTTACTACAGCCAGCCCATGCTGGGCGTGCTGGCTGGCGACATCCATGCGGATGCCACGGCCGTGGGCTGGATGCCGACGCTGACGCAACTGGGCTACGCGCTGGGCATTCTGCTGCTGGCGCCACTGGGAGACCGCATCGATCGCCGCCGCGTGATTCTGGTCAAGTCGGTGCTGTTGTGTGCCGCCTTGATGGCAATGGCCGTCGCGCCGTCCGTCGGCTGGCTGCTGGCGGCCAGTCTGCTGGTCGGGCTGATGGCGACCTTGGCGCAGGACATCGTTCCCGCCGCGGCCGCGCTGGCGCCGGCTGCAAGGCGCGGCAAGGTGGTCGGGATGGTGATGACGGGATTGCTGCTGGGCATTCTGCTGTCGCGGGTGATCAGCGGCACGGTGTCCGAGTACTGGGGCTGGCGTGCGATGTTTGTGGCGGCGGCCGGCAGCATCGCGCTTCTGGGCGCAGCGCTTTGGCGCGGTCTGCCGAGTTTTGCACCGACCACGCAACTGGGTTACCCGAGGCTTCTGGGCACGCTGGCTTCGCTGTGGCGGCAGCATGGCGTGCTGCGCCGCGCGGCGGTCGCGCAAGGGCTGCTGTCGTTGGGCTTCAGTGCCTTCTGGTCGACCTTGGCGGTGATGCTGCATCAGCCGCCGTTTCATCTGGGTTCGGCAGCCGCCGGCGCTTTTGGTCTGGCCGGCGCTGCAGGCGCGCTGGCCGCACCGCTGGCCGGACGACTGGCCGATCGCCGCGGTCCGGGTTGGGTGAGTCGCCTGGGCGCGGCCGTGGCCTTGCTGTCCTTTGCGGCCATGGCCCTGACGCCCTGGTTGCCCATGCATCTGCAACTGGCGTTGCTGGTCGCGGGCGCGGTGGGCTTCGACCTGGGTATCCAGGCTGCGCTGGTGGCGCACCAGACGCTGGTCTATGGCCTGGATGCCGCTGCACGCAGCCGGCTCAATGCCGTGTTGATGGGGGGTGTTTTTGTCGGCATGGCCATGGGCGGTCTGCTCGGCAGTCTGGCGCTGGCAGCCTGGGGCTGGATGGGCGTGGTGGCCGTGGCCAGCTTGAGCAGTGCCGCTGCCTTGGTGGTTCGCCTGCGAACTTAGTCGGTTCTCTGTTCCATGGGGCGCCGGTGTATGGATGGCTGTTTTGGAGGGAAGTGTGTCTTAATGGATACGGTTGACATAACGGGACAATTCTTTGCCTTTCTTTTTTGACATTGTTTGATATCTATTTGAATGCCGGAGCAAAGGCATTTCTCATGCAGAAAAATATCGGCCTGGAACGCCGGGAAAGAGAGGCAATGTTTCGTGTGAAAAATGCATGAACCGTTGAAAACAAGCATGAATTTCCGTTTTCAGCAGTTTCTGAAGAGGGTGTGGCGAAGCTTTTTTCTGCCATGAATTCCATGCGTTATCCGGTGTGATGGAGGGGGTGGTTCAGGTCTGGGCGAGACGGGAAATGTTGCCAGTTTCGGGAATTTTTAAATCCTACATTGGCTCCCGTCGATGTCTGATCTACCTGCCGGAACTGTCGTCGCTCTGATCGAAGCAGCATTGCCGAGAACGAGGGCGGACGGTGTTCACTGAAGGGTCTGGCAATCGACCGTCGCAAAGGCGATTTCGAAACCCACCAGATCAAACAGTCCCATCATGAAGTTCGCCGTGCATCCTCTCGGCCCCCTTTTGTTCCTGAGCATGGCCTTGATGCCCGTTCAGAGCAAGGCACAAGACCCCAACACGAACGCCGCCGATCGAGCGCTTGAATCGCAGCAACGCACGCTCGAGCAGCGGGCCATCGACGGCGAACTGCAACGGCAGCTCGATCTGCGCGACACGCAGCGCATGCCTGCACCTGCCGTACTGCCCGCGTCACGCAGTGCCGGCGAGGAGCCGCAGGTGGCCTATGCGATCGAGCGCATCGTGCTCGACGACGACGATGCGCCGAGCGCCGGCAGTCTGGCCGTTATGCGCCGATACGAAGGACGTTCGCTGACGCTCAACGACGTCGTGGACCTGGTGAAGGAGCTCAACGACGATTACGCGTCGCGTGGCTTCGTGACCACGATCGTGACGCTGCCCGGCCAGAACCTGGCCTCGGGCATCCTGCATGTGCAGGTGGTGTGGGGGCGCATCTCGGGCATCACCCTCAATGGCGAGCCGTTGTCGGGTGTGATCGACAAGGTTCGTGTCGAAGCGGCGCTGCCCGGTTGGCAGGGGCAGGTGCTCAACATCCGCCAGATCGATCAACTGGTGGAGAACCTGTCGACCACCGGCAAGACGGCCACCGTGGAGGTCAAGCCGGCCGACGCGCCGGGTGCTTCCATCCTGGCGGTGCAGATCCAGAAACAACGGGTGCTCAGCGGCTCGTCCATGATGGACAACTCGGGCAGCGAACGCCGCGATGGAACCCGCAAGAACACGCTGCAGTTGTCGGTGTCCGATCTGCTGCCGCTGAACGACGAACTGAGTTTCGGCTATGGCAGGCGGCTGTTCCGGAGAGTGCCGGACAAAGAGAACAGCTACAACGTTTCGTACCGCGTTCCCTATGGCGCCTGGACCACGAGCCTGTCGTATGCAAGGGTTCAGACCGAACAGCAGTTTGCCGCGAGATTCGGTCAATACCGCAACACGGGCAGTCTGGATGATTGGCGGCTGCGAGTCGGACGGGTGCTCGCGCGCAATCAGGTCGGACGCACGCAGGTCTGGGCCGAACTGGGGCGCAAGAACAACGCCAATTTCTTCGAGGGTCAACTGATCGATGTGAGCAGCAAGCCCTATTCGCAGTTGGTGCTTGGCATGAGCCATGCCTTTCTGGCGGCCGGCGGCGCTGTGTATGCGGATCTGAGCTGGACGCGCGGCGTGCCTTGGATTCAGGGCGAATGGACACGGCCTGCTTCGGACACTGCAGCGCAGACGCGTTTCCAGGTCCTGAACAGCAATCTCAGCTGGCGCAGACCCGACAAGCTGGCGGGCCTGTCCGTGGTCTACAACGCGCGTGCCGGTCTTCAATACAGCAACGATCGCCTGCTTGGAAAAAACAAGCTCTATCTGGGCGACGAGAACTCGGTTCGGGGTTTCAAGGACACCCCGATTTCTGGCGACAAGGGGGCCTATGTGTCTCTGGGCCAGGACTTCCCTTTTGTGATCGACCGCTACTTCGTCAGGACCGTCACCGTCCGCATGGGACTGGATTCCGGCTGGGCTCGCGGCAACGGCCCCGATGCGAGCTGGCAGCGATTGACCGGCAGCGTGCTCGGTCTCGATGTCAGCGCAGGTGCGTTCCAGTGGTCGGCCATGTGGGGCTTTCCGCTGTACGTGAAGCCGTCTCAAGGTCAACGCGATCCCGTTTTCTACACCTCCCTCAGTGCCCGATTCTGAATCGAAAAGAACATTGAAATCATGAACAGCAATCTCTACAAACTTGTTTTCAGCACCCGTGTGGGTACGTGGGTGGCGGTATCGCCGGTGACGCGTGCACGCGGCAAGGGCAGCCGAAGCGGGCCGGGCACCCAGGCCTTGGCGGCCGTGATGGCGACGCTGGGCCTGCTGCCCGCGATGGCGCAAGCGGGGCTGGAGGTCGACGGCAATGCGTCGGCCGGCCAGCGCGCCGGCATCTCGCAGGCCGCCAACGGCGTGCCCGTCGTCAACATCGTCGCGCCGGGAAGCCAAGGCATCTCGCACAACAAGTTCACGCAATTCGATGTCGACGCGCGCGGCTTGATCCTCAACAACAGTCAAACCGACGGCATCTCGCAGATCGGCGGTTTTGTCGTCAAGAACGGCAACCTGGGCAACGGCCCGGCCGCCCGCGGTGCGCTGCTCGAAGTCAACGGCGGAGCCCCGAGCCAACTGCGCGGAGCCCTCGAAGGCTTCGGCAACCAGAAGATGGACGTGTTCATCGCCAACGAGAGCGGCATCGTGGGCAACGGCGTCTCCAGCGTCAACCTCAACAGCCTCACGCTCACCACGGGGCGCCCGCAGCTCAACGCCGACGGCACGGTGCGCTTCGACGTGCGCGGCGGTCAGATCACGGTCGAGGGCAGCGGCATCAACACCAGCGGACTGAGCTACTTCGACCTGGTCGCCCGGGCCATCCGGCTCAACGCCTTGGTGGCCTCGCACGGCAGCACCGCCGAGATCCAGGTCGTGGCCGGCCTCAACAGCTACAACCCCGCGAGCCGCTCGTTCTACAAGTTGGCCGACGGCGGCGAGGGCGCGCCCGTGTGGGCCATCGACGGCAGCACGCTGGGGGCCATGTACGGGCGGATGATCCGCTTCGTGAGCACGGAGTCGGGACTGGGCGTGCGCCACCAGGGTGTCGTTGCCTCGACCGGGGACGTGCGCATCACGGCGGCCGGCGACCTCAGCGTGGCCGATGTGTATGCCAAGGACGGGCTGCGGCTCGAGGGCGAGGGCATCGCCGTGGCGGCGGGCAAGCGGCTCGATGCCGATACGGTCAGTGTGCTGGCGCGGGGCGAGCTGGCCGTCGACGGCAGCATCACGGGCGAGCGCATCGGGCTCGAGGCGCAGGCGTTGAACAACCGGGGCAAGATCGTCGCGGAGCGCGTGCTGGCCGTGCAGGCGGGCCGCGTCGACAACAGCGGGGCGCTGCAGGCGGTCGAGTCGATGAGCATCGATGCCACGGGGCGGCTGGACAACCGCAAGGGCGGCACGATCAGGGCGGGGGATGATCTGCTGCTGAAGGCCGGGGCGCTGGGCAACGAGGGCGGGGGCGTGCTGGCTGCGATCGGCGGCAAGGTCTCGGCGGTCGTGGCGGGGGATGTGAACAACGCGGGCACGGTGTACGCGGGCAAGCAGGTGAAGCTCAAGGCACGCGAGATCGCCAACGACGGCGGCGTGGTGCAGGGCCAGGGCGGCGTCGAGCTGGTGGCCGGCGGTGCGATTCTCAACACACGCGGCGGACTGATCGCGGGGCAGGAGGTGAGCCTGACGGCGCAGTCGCTGACGCAGGACGATGCCGATGTGGTGGCGGGCAGCAAGACACGAGCGGGCGATCTGGAGCTGAAGATCCAGGGGGCGGTGATCAACCGCAACAAGGCCTCGATGCAGGCCAGTGGGCAGCTCATGCTCGAAGCGGGTGGGCGGCTGGTCAACGGCGAGGGCGCGCGGCTGGTGGGCGATTCGGTGTCGCTCAAGACGGCGGGGGCGTTGGACAACGCGGGCCTGGTCTACGCCAAACGCACGTTGACGGTGAAGGCCAAGGGTGGGGTGACGAATCAGGCTGCGCCCAAGCCCGCGGCCACGTCTGCACCCACGCAGACAGCGACGCAGACAGGGGACGATGAAGGCGCATTGCTGTACGGTGGCGACGGCGTGAGCGTGACGGCTGGCGGCGCGCTCGTCAACGGCCAGGGCGCACGCATCGTGGGCGGCAACGTGGCCCTCGACGCGCAGGCGCTGCGCAACGAGGGCGGTACGCTGCGGGCGGGCATCGCCGGTGCCCCTGTTGCGACAGGCACCAGCGCTACCCCGGGTGCGGCCAATGCCAATGCCGCGGGAACCCAAGGCCACCTCACGATCAAGACCGGCGGTGACGTCGTCAACCGCGAGCAGGGTCTGATGCTGGCCATGGGCAAACTCGCCATCGATGCGGCCAACGTCGACAACACCACGCAATCACGCATCGTGGCACGCGACGTGGACATCGACGCACGCGGCAACGTCGGCAACCTCGACAGCGCCATCGAGGCCGACGGTACCTTGGCCATCGATGCCGAGACGATCGTCAATCGCAAGAAGGCCGCTGCTTCTTCTTCCGCACCTGCACCCGCAACCCCATCGGGGCAGATCGGAGCGCTGAACGTGACGCTGAAGGCGCGGCAGTCGCTCGACAACGCCGGCCGCATCGAAGGCGGCAACGTCACCGTCACGACCGAGGCGCTGCACAACCGCGCAGCAGGCGAGATCCTGGGCCAGGGTGGGCTGGTCGACATCGGCACGCACACCTACGACAACGCCGGCAAGATC
>NZ_RJVF01000010.1 GCF_003752175.1 Comamonas sp. BIGb0124
TCGAACGGATTCATGCTCATCTTGACGTTGGCGATGTCCACACCGCTGCCATCGGACTTCACGCGGACTTTCACGTTGTAGTCCACGACTCTTTTGACGGCGACCAATACTTTCATGTCGGATTCCTGAAGAAAACAAAAAAACGGGAAATCGAAGGGCCTTGCCGGCGCGGCGATTCGGGCCGCAAGCGACTCGCGTGTGCCCTGTCAGCGCCGTGCGGACGCCGAGGCCTGCAGGCGAAGTGACAGCCCGTCGCGAAAACGAGCGACGAGCGCATCCCGCTGGGTGGGATCGAGCAGGCAAGGGGACCGGGATTCGAGGTCGAACGGCCGTCCCCAGTCGAAGTCCTCGCGGTGCTTGGGCACCACATGCATGTGCAGATGGCTGAACACGTCACCGTACGACGCGTAGTTCACCTTGTCGCAGCGGCTGATCTGCTGGATCACGGCGGCGACATCGGCCACGTCGGCCATGAAGGCCGCGAGCTTGGACGCGCTCAGTTGGAAGAGTTCGGTGTGGTGGCTGTCGAGCGCCAGCACGGCACGCCCGAAGTGGGTCTGGTCGGGAAACAGGAACAGCTCCGAGCAGCGCAGGCCCTGCACGAAAGGCATGTCGTGCGCGCGGGGCTGCGATGGCGGCGTGCAGTACTTGCACGCCGCTGGGTTGGCGGATGGCGTCATGGTGCGCATCCGGGCTCAGGTCAAGCCGAGCAGGCGCGGCAGCCAGAGCGAGAACTCGGGCACGAAGATCAGCAGAACCAGTCCGGCCAGCAGCACGACCAGGTACTTCATCATGGGCCGCACCACGTCCTGCACGCGGGTGCCCGTGATCGCACAGGTGGCGAACAGGCCCAGCCCCAGGGGCGGCGCAAAGAAGCCCAGTCCCATGGCGATGACCATGACCGTGCCGAACTGCAGCGGGTTGACGCCGAGTTGCGTGGCGATCGGGGTCAGCAGCGGGCCGAACAGGATCAGGGCGGGCGCGCCTTCCAGCACCATGCCGAAGACGATCATGATCAGTGCCGACAGCAGGACGAAGGTGATGGCGCCGTAGTGCTGGCCCATGTCGATCAGCACCGTGGCCAATGCGTGCGGGATGCGTTCGATGGTCAGCGCATACGACAGGCTGGACGCCGCGGCCACGATGAACAGGATGACGCCGGTCATCGAAGCGGACTTGACGAACAGATGGACGACTTTCTTGAGCGTGAGCTCGCGGAAAGCCAGGCCGCCGACGAGCAGCGCGTAGATGACGGCAAACGCCGAGATCTCGGTCGAGGTGGCCACGCCCGAAGTCACGCCCTTGCCGATCATCACGATCATGGCCAGGGCGACCATGGAGCCCCCGATCAAGCGGATCAGCGTGCGCTGGGTGGTGATGGCGTCCTTGGGGTCGATGCGTTTGCCGTAGATCACGGCCACGATGGACAGCGAGATCGCGAGGATGATGGCAGGCACCACCCCGGCCATGAACAGACCGCCGATGGAGATGCTGGCGACGAAGCCGAAGATGATCATGTTCACGCAGGGCGGGATGGTCTCGGACATGATGGCCGTACAGGCCAGCAGGGCCGCTGCGTCGTTGGGATCCTGCTTGGTGCGGCGCACGGCCGGCACGATGATGCCGCCCACCGCAGCGATGTCGGCGAGCTTGGAGCCCGAGACACCCGAGAACAGGGTGGTGGAGATGATGGTGATGAGGTTGAGGCCGCCGCGAAAGCGGCCGAACACGCGCAGCAGCAGTTCGATCAGCCGCGTCGACATGCCGTTGGCTTCCATGGTCAGCCCGGCGAGCACAAAGAACGGAATCGCCAGCAGCACGAAGTGATTGGCGCCTGCGACCACCTGCTGCGAGTAGATCAGCATGGGCAGCGAGGGCTCGAACAGGAAGTACAGCATCGCCGACAGCGCAATCGCGAACGCGATGGGGATGCCGATCACGATGCAGCCGAAAAAGCTCACCACCAGATAGACGATGGGCGGTACCGCCAGCTCCGGCTGCGACAGGTTCCAGTAGTAGTTTGCGGCTGCGAACAGCGTGCATGCGGCCAGCGTGACCCAGCGGCTGGTCGTGCCGCCCTTGAGTGCGTTGGAGACCGAGAACAGACTCATCACCAGCGAGCCGAACAGCACCGGGTAGAGCAGGTACACCTGCTGGAAACCGAAGGGCGTCGTCTGCCCTTCGGAATCGACGATGAGTTCATAGGTCGACAGCGCGAACCCCACGCACATCATGGCCGTCAGCCAGGCCCCGACCTGCAGCAGCACCGGCCGCACGCGGGCCGGGAAGCGGTTGAGGAAGAAGTCGATCCCCACATGCTGGTTGCGCCCCAGCACGCTGCCCGCCCCCAGGAAGATGATGGCGGTCATCAGCCCGCTGGCGACTTCCTCGGCCCATTCGAGCGGCGTGTGCAGCGCATAGCGGTAGAACACCGACGCGAACACCACCAGGACGTCGACCGCGAGGATGAGGCCGGCCAGATGCTCGATGAAAAAAAGAACGGCATCGTTGAGCCGGCGAACGTGACCGCCGGCGGGCGGGGTCAGCGTGTCTTGGCCATGGAGTATGGCAGTCATGTGTGTGTTCCCCAATGCGAGAGGCGAGAAGGATGGGCGGCTCGGTCGTGCGGGTCGGCCTGCTTCAGGCCTTGCGTGCAGCGGCGATCTGGTCGAACAGGGCTTGGGTGGCCGGATACTTGGCGATGAACTCGGGGTGCAGGGTCTTCGCGATCTTCTCGCTGATGGCCGTGCGTTCGGCAGGGTTCATTTCCGTGAAGACGATGCCCTTCTTCTTGAGCTCGGTCATGGCTTCGTCTTCGGTCGCGGCGGCCTGTTCGCGAGCCGAGACGGTCGCGGCCTTGGCAGCCTGCATGAAAGCGGGCCTCAGATCGGCCGGGATCTTGGCCAGGCCGCGTTTGCCGATGAACGCGCACATGGTGCTGTACATGTGGCGCGTCAGCAGGCACTGGCGCGAGACTTCGGACCACTTGTATGCCAGCACCGTGCCCGGGTCGTGTTCGAAGCCGTCGACCACGCCGGTCTGCACGGCGGTATAGACCTCGTTGATCGGAATCGGCGTGGGCGTGGCCCCCATCGCATCGAACGTGTCGATCAGCCCCTTCGTGGGCAGCACCCGCAGCTTGGTGCCCTTGAGCGAGGCCAGCGTGTCCTTGGGAACCTTGGTGTAGACGCTGCGCGAACCGACCTGGAATCCCCAGCCCAGAACGGAGACGCCGGTGCGCTGGATCAGCATCTGCTCGAGCGCCGCGGAGACGCCGCCGTCGAGCGCCGTTGCGGCATGGGCGTAGCTGTCGAAGAGGTAACCGTAGTCGAGCATGCCGACTTCGGGCACCACCGTGGACCAGATCGACAGGCCGGTGAGCATCATGTCGACCGAACCGGTCTTGACCTGCTGCACCACATCGGCTTCCTTGCCCAACTGGCCGTTGGGGAAATACTCGAGCACGATCCGGTCGCCCAACAACTGCTTGAGTTGCTCCTCGAAAGGCTTGTACCAGAGGTAATGTGCACCGAAGCGCTCGGGCGGTGCAGACGACGAGACCCGCATGCGGATGGGCGCTGCGGCCAGAGACAGCAGCGGGAAGCAGGATGCGGCCGCACCGGCGGCGGCTCCTTTGAGCAACTGGCGGCGATGCAGGGTCGGGGTTTGGGCGATGGTCATGTCTGTCTCCTGTTTTGGGTTGGTTTTTTTTGAGGGGCGCCGGCTTCGGCGCTCCAGGGTGCGGGCGAGATCGGCCAGGGGGGTCGTCAGATCACCTTGCCGGGGTTGAGGATGTTCTTGGGATCGAGCGCTGCCTTGAGGGTCTGCATGAGCGCGATCTGCTCCGGCGATCGGGCATGGCCGAGCCAGCGGCGCTTGATGGTGCCGATGCCGTGTTCCGCCGAGACCGTGCCGCCGTACTCGCGCACGAGGCCGTAGACGATCTGCTCGACGGCATCCTTGGGCTGTTCCGCCACGCCGTCGAGATGGGTGACGATGTGCACGTTGCTGTCGCCGATGTGGCCGTAGAACACGCTTTTGCAGCCCGGTACCAGGTCGCCCAGCTGTTGCTTGAAGCGCCGTGCGTACTCGTCCATGCGGGTCACCGGCAGGCCGATGTCGAAGGCCAGGTGGCGGGGCCAGAACTGATGGAGTTCACCGCACGCGTCGCGCACGCCCCAGAAGGCCTTTTCGCCGGACAGCGACTGCGCCACCGCCGCGTTGGGCAGGGTGCCGTCCTCGAGCAGTCCACCCAGCCATTGTTCGAAACGGGGCGCATCGGCCTCCGGATCGGTGCCCTGGGCCTCGATCAGCACATACGCGGCATAGGCGGTGTCGTCGCCTGCAAACGGGTTGCGCACGCCGGGGGCCTGGGTGGTCGCGAACTGCCAGTAGTCGGGCCACATCACCTCGAAGGCCGACAGCAGAGGGCCCAGCGAGGCACGCGCCGACGACAGCAGCTTGAGCACGGTGGCGTAGTCGGGTGCCGCGCACATCGCCACCATGGTGGAACCGGGCTTGGGGAACAGCTTGAGCACGACCCGGGTGATGATGCCCAGCGTGCCTTCGCTGCCGATGAACAGGTGCTTGAGGTCGAAGCCCGCATTGTTCTTGATCATCTTGTTGAGGCTGGTGATCACGGTGCCGTCGGCCAGCACCACCTCGAGGCCCAGCACCATCTCGCGGGCCATGCCGTAGCGGATCACCCGGTTGCCGCCGGCGTTGGTCGACAGATTGCCGCCGATGGCGCAGGAGCCGCGGGCGCCGAGGTCGAGCGGGCAGAAATAGCCGGCGTCGAGTGCCGCCTGCTGGACGGTTTCGAGCGGGGTTCCGGCCCAGGCCGTGAGCGTCGCTGCGTCGCTGTCGATTTCCTCGATGCCCACCAGGCGTTCGAGCGACAGGGCGATCTCGTGCGCTTCGGCGCGGGCTCCGCCGACCAGGCCCGTGAGGCCCCCTTGAGGCACGACCGACAGGCCGTGCGCATGGCAGATGCGCAGGGCATCCGAGACACCTTTCGTGTCGGCGGGCCTGAGCATCGCCAGCGGTTGCGTCGGCAGCAGGCCGCTGTAGTCGTTTCGGTTGCGCAGGGGAACGTCGGCCTCTGCAAACACGGCGTTGGGGCCGAGTGCGGCGGTCAGCTCTTCGAGAGCCTGGGAGATGTTGAGGGGCGTGGGCATGGCGAGGTGGACGAATCCAAGCAGAAAAAAGCGGGAAAAGGGGCGATGCGGCTCAGACGCCGTAGCGGTCGTCGAGGTCTTTGTGGAAGTCGAGGTCGACCCGCTCGGTGAAGCCCGCGTAGTCGATCTGCGAGGCGGCGGAGGCGGCCGGCGTGCCGTGCCGCTGCAGGCCGGCCAGGGCCTGCGAGACCGCATGCACGGCCGTGAACAGTGTGGTCACGGCATACAGGACGACCGAGAAGCCCAGCTCCTGCAGGTCTTTCGCGGTCAGCTGCGTGGTCTCGTTGCCATCGACGATGGACACCACCTTGGGCCCTGGAACGGCGCGTGCGATGGCCTCGATTTCAGCGATCTTCTTGACGCCGTCCACGAAGACCAGGTCCACGCCGCACTCCCGGTAGTGGTGGGCGCGCCGCACCGCTTCGTCCAGCCCTTGCGCGGGCAGGGCATCGGTGCGGCCGATGACGAGGAGCTCGTCGCTGCCGCGGGCCGCCAGGGCGCAGCGCAGGCGCTTGCCGCTCTCGGCCATGTCCATCAGGCGGATGCCGGCCATCTGGCCGCAGCGCTTGGGGGCCACCTGGTCCTCGAGGTGGATGGCCGCCACGCCGGCTTGCACGTACTCGCGCACGGTGCGGTGGATGTTCGAAGGACCGCCATAGCCGGTGTCCGCATCGGCGATGATGGGGATGCGTGTCGCGAGCGCCATGTTGCGGGCATGCGCGGTCATCTCGGTCTGGCTGAGCAGGCCGATGTCGGGCATGCCCAGGCGCACGGCCGTGGCGCCGAAACCCGTCATGTAGACGGCCGGGAAACCGGCACGTTCGACCAGGCGAGCCGTGAGCGCGTCGGGTGCGCCCGGGGCCATCACGATGTCGCCGCTGGCGATCAGGTTGCCGAGTTGTCTGGCGGGGGTCATGGACTGCTTTCAGAGAAGGACGGGATGCCGGCGATCGATGGGCCGGCGGTCAATTGCCGGAAACCATGCGCAGCGGACGGCGTGCCCGGGCCGCCAGTGCCGCATGGTGTTCGCCGAGCTGGCCGCTGGTGCTGGCCAGGCGGAAAGCCTCGACGGTGCGGCCGATGTGATCGGCCAGGAGCGAGTGCAGGCCGTCGAAGTCGCCTTGGAGGAACAGATCGATGACGCTCTGGTGCTCGGCCAGCGAAACCTCGCGTGCATTGGAGAACTGCTGCGACATGCTGGTGCGCAGCGCGCCGATCTTGCCGGTGACGAGGCCGTACGACTCTTCCAGATAGCGGTTGCCTGCGTGCGAAAAGAAGGCTTCGTGGAACTGCAGATCCAGGCGTCCGTAGTGAACCGCATCGTCGTGCTGGGCGGCGGCCTGCATCTGCGCGTGCAGCGACTGCAGGGCCTGGGCCGTGCCCGAGCGATCCAGGCTGTGGGCCCGGCGCAGCGCCTGCAGCTCCAGGATGATGCGGAAGTCGCAGATCTCGCGCACATCGTCGGCACTCGGGCTGTAGACGAAGCTGCCGCGCTTGGGCCGGATCTGCACCAGGCCGGTGTGCTGCAGCAGCGTCAGGGCATCGCGCACCGGCGTGCGGCTGACTCCGAAGGACTCGGCCAGCGACTCTTCCGAGATCAACTCGCCCAGTGCGAATTCGCCGTCCATGATGGCCTGGCGCAGCCGCGCCGCCACGATTTCGGTCAGGGACTTGGGCATCTCGACGTCGAATCTGCGAATCATCTTTATTGAATCCTTTGATTTGGAACATGCCTGCCGGCCCGGTCTTGCCAGGGCGGACAGGGTTTTTCACCGTGTGCCGCGATTGTTGTATGTAAGGCTCTGAGCCTTACATAGTAGTTTCCCGAGGTTGCACCGACCCCACGCCACGCGCATGAAAAAAGGCCAGCGTCTGCTGGCCTTGGGGCGTCCGGAATTTGCGCGACCCGGCTGCCGCTCGATGAAAATACACCCAAGCGAGGGCAGCCTTGGACACGAGGCGCCTACAGACGAGGCTCCCCCATCGACAGGAGGTCGACAGGGCCGTGATGGCTCGGTTTCTGGCGCTTCAGCGCTGTGTGCTGGCCGCGCTCCATGCTCTCAGCACAGGGGCAGCCGCAGCCGGTCAGTGGCCTACCAGGAAATGCCGACCCCGGTTCCGTAGGTCGACTCGTTGAGGTTTTCACGCGAGCCGCTCACACGGTCGCGCATGTACTTCACGTAGAGCGCCATCCAGTCCGTCACGTTGTAGCGCAGTCCGGCTTCGGCATTGAATGCGTACTCTGCGTTGTTGCCCAGGGGCCGGCTGACTTCGCCGCGGGTGTAGAGCTCGAACTGTTTGCCGCGCAGGTAGCGCACATAGTTCCAGCGCAGGCTAGCAGCGTAGAAGGCTTCGCTGCCCGAGTCGGCGTAACCGTAATGCACGCGGCCGATCAGGCCGGACAGCGAGAAGGCGCCCAGCTCGTCATCCCAGAACTGGTAACCGGGGCCCGTGCCGTAAGCGGTCTGCCGGTCGAGTTCTTCCACGAAATCGCGTTTGTGCGACGCGCGGCCTTGCCAGAACGCTTTTTCCGTCAGGAAGCGGTCGAGCGTGTAGTTGGCGCCGTAGTTGTTGGTGTTGACGTTGTCGTCGTCTTCGCTGCGTGCGTAGTTGGCGCCTGCCTGATGCCGCCACAGCCCGTGCCGTGCCTCGCCCTCGACTGCGGCAGCAATGTCCTCGGCATCCGTCGAGGCCGACTTGCGATTGGCCGAGAGGTCGAACTTGCCCTTGAACGCCACGTCGCGAAGCAGGAAATGCGGCCGGGTCACCCGTTCGAGCTCGCTCAGTTCCACCGGGCGGCTCACCGGTTGCGCCGTGCCGCCGTCCTGCTGCACCCCGTTCAGCGTGACCAGGCCTTCGTCGGCGCGGACCAGCTTGGCTCGGTACTCGTTGTCCAGCGTCGTGTCGCGGATGACCAGTGCCGTGTCGCTCTGCAGCGTCTTGACCTGGTCGAACTTCACGCGGATATCGCCCCCGTACGCGGTGCCCACGAGCAGCACGCCGCCGTCGAGCGACTTGATGGTGCCGGTCAACCGGTCTCCGTTGTTGAGCCAGATGGTGTCGGCCTGGGCGATCGGCCAGACGGTCAGCAGACAGGCTGCGACGGCCGACGTCAGAAGGCCACGGATCGGCCGGCGGTGCGGCAGGGCGGGAGTCGATGGTGTGAATGAGGGCATGGCTTGTCGTTGGATTTGCTGCGATGCAACAGCGTCACATGCTAAACGCCGCATTGCGCCGAACGCGTGCCAGGAGCCTGGATGCAGCCCGTTTCCGACGGTGCCGGTAGGCGTTGTCCGACAAGCCTGCGCCGTGCCCGCGCGGTTTTGCAACGGCCGATGGGGGGTGGCAATCGATCTTCGGCAGTGTCATGGCGTGACATGTGAGAATGGAGAGAATTCTTGTTACGTGATTTTGAGATGGCCGTCTGCTTCGATTTTTTGTTGTCTGGACTTCGAAGGAGTCCGCTCGAACGGACTCGCCCACGCCCGATCCCGGCTGAACGCCAGGTGCCATGGCCCTTGCGGGTGGCCGTATCCACCCTGGCGCTGATGGCTGCCGCCGCGCAGGCGGACACGCAGTCGTGGTCTCTCGACCTGCAAGCCGGCGACTTCGTGCGGGGCCGTGTCGAGGGTCCGCCCACGCCGCTCGACCTGCGGCACGCCGACGGCCAACCGGTCCGCCGGCTGCTTGCCGAGGGGGAGGGGCGTGACCGGTTCATGTTTGTCGCACCCGGTGCGGGCCGATACCAACTGGTGGCGACGGGGCCTCGGGCCGACGCGCTGGTCCTGGCGCTCGCGCCCGTGGTGCCGCGCGCCGAGCAACAATCCCTGCCCGAGCGCCTGCCCAGTCCTCTGTTGCAGCAGTTGGCCGACCGGCTGGCAGAGCCCGATGCGCGGCCCGCCCAACTGATCGATGCCTTCTGGCAGGACATGGCCACGCGTGGAACCCCTCTGGTCGAGGACACCCCCGGTGCGGCCTGCCTGAAGCGTGTGCCGTCCGGCGAGACCGGCGCGCCCCTGCGGGCGGGAGCAAAAACAGGCGTGACGGCCGCCACCCGCGCCGAGCCCTGGGCGCCCTGCCTGGTCCAGGTCACGTTTCTGTGGCGTGGCGCCCGTGCCGATGTGCGGGTGGTGGGCAGCCCTTCGGGTGATCACGATCCGATGACACGGCTTGCGGGAACCGACATCTGGTGGCGGACCTACGCGGTGCCCGACAGCACCCACATGGGCTACACGCTGGCACCCGATGTCCCCCGGTTGCCGGTGCCTGCCGCACAGCAAAGGCGCAACCTGCTTGCAACCGCGCAGCGCGACCCGGGCAACCCCCGCTGGATGACCGCCACAGGCGAGCCTCCGGTCGATCCCTACGACGGCGAATCCGTGCTGAGCTTGCCTCATGCGCCGCCGCAGCCCTGGGTGGCGCAGCGCAAGGGCGTGTCGCAAGGCGTTGTCGAACGGGTGCAGTTCGACAGCGCGCTGCTGGGCAATCGCCGCGAGCTCGTGCTCTATCGTCCCCCCGGGTGGATCGAGGATCCCCGGGATCCCCGTGCGGCGGACCAGAACCTGCTGGTGCTGTTCGATGCCCATGCCTATGCCCGTCAGGTGCCGACGCCCACCATGCTCGACAACCTCATGGCCGACGGCCTGCTGGGCAGGACGGCGGCCCTCATCGTCGGCAACGGACCCGGATCGGCACGGGGCGACGAGCTGCCGCCCAATCCTCGGTTTGCGCGTTTTCTGGCCGAAGAGCTGATGCCCTGGGCGCGGACCGTCGGCCAGGCGGCACCGGCCGGGCGGACGGTGGTCGCCGGCTCCAGCTACGGAGGCCTGGCCGCGGCCTATGCGGCCCTGCGTCATCCCGAACTGTTCGGCCAGGTGCTCAGCCTCTCGGGTTCGTTCTGGTGGCGCCTGCCCGACGAGCGTCCGGCCGGCTCCAGCGCGTTCGATGCGGCCTACGAGCCCGGCTGGCTGACACGGCAGTATGCGGCGCGCGAACGCCTGCCGCTGCGTTTTTACCTCGAGGCCGGCCTGTTCGAAAGCGGCTCGGGCGGAGGCGGCATCCTCGAGAGCACCCGCCATCTGCGCGACGTGCTGCGAGCCCGGGGGTATGCCGTCACCCACGCCGAGTGGGCCAGCGGTCACGACTATCAGCAATGGCAAGGTGGCCTGGGCTGCGGCCTCGTCGCCCTGCTGGGACCGGGTCCGGAGGCACGCACTGCGGAGCAGGCCCGGCAGATCGCGCAGGCCTGTCCGGGCAGGCCTTGAGCGGCGGCCAGGTCCGGGAGGCTGCTGCGAGTGTCTAGAATTTCCCGAACCCATGAATTTTTCATGAACCAGTGAGAGCCCGACATGGACCGCTTTCAGGAGATGCGGGTGTTCGTGCGGATCGCCGAGCGCCACAGCTTCTCTTTGGCCGCCGACGATCTGCAGATTCCGCGTGCCACCGTGACCCATCTCATCAAGCGGCTGGAGGCCCGGGTCGGCGCACGCCTGCTCGAACGCACGACACGGCATGTCCGGCTCACCCACGAGGGCGAGGCCTATTACCATCGCTGCGCGCGGCTGCTGGCCGATCTCGAGGAAACCGAGAACCTCTTCCACCAGGCGCCGCCCAAGGGGCTGCTGCGCGTGAACCTGCAGGGCACCCTGGCCCAACACTTCGTCGTGCCGGCGCTGGGCGATTTCCTCGACCTGTACCCGGACATCAGCCTGCATGTGGGCGAGGACGACCGGCTGGTCGATCTCGTGCGCGAAGGCGTCGACTGCGTGCTGCGCGCCGGGGTGCTGCAGGACTCCTCGCTGATCGCACGGCAGGTGGCTTCGCTGGAGCAGGTCACCGTGGCCAGCCCGTCCTATCTGGCGCGCCACGGCGTGCCGCAGACCCTGGACGATCTGCAGCATCACTACGCGGTCGACTACGTGTCCAGCGCCACCGGCCGCCCCGTCGTCCTGGATTTCCAGGTCGGCAAGGAGCAGGTGGAACGCCGGTTGAAGGCGAGGATCGCCGTCACCGGCACCGATCTGTACACCGCCGCCTCGCTGGCGGGCATGGGCCTGGTCCAGATTCCACGCTATCGCATCGAAGAGGCCATCGCACAGGATCTCCTGCGCATCGTGTTGCCCGCGAATCCGCCGGCGCCCATGCCGGTCTCCGTGCTGTATCCGCAGCATCGGCAACTGTCGGCGCGGGTGCGGGTGTTCTCGCAGTGGCTGGCGGCGCGATTCGACGGCGTGATCTGATCGCGTCCTGTCCTTGCGGGCGCGGGCTCGGTCCGGCGTTTCCGATCGTCAGATCCTCGTCTGATCCATGCCTGCCAAGCGCAATCGCGGGGCGATTTTCAACATCTTCGTGAACTCGGTGCCGTAGGCCTGGGAAATTCCGAGGGCCTCGCAAAACGCCTTGCCCGACAGCGGCTGCAATTCGTTGGCGTATTTGACGATCTGGAGGTGGAGCTCTGCGACATAGGCGTTCCTGGGTGCGCTGTCGATGGCCGTCCTGATGGCCTGAAGCGTTTTTGCATTGATCATGCGACCTTCTGATTCCGGTGATTTGAAATTAATAATAAAAAGAAGAATATTAATTTATGGGCGATGGGATGTGTCGGTTTTTGTGAGGGCTAGTGATTTTATAGGGATATTGGGGGCTGTCGATGATTCGATGGGCTTCATGTGAGATTCTGAATTTTTTACCAGACGGGTGTTGTGACAATATAGCTCCAATGCATGTTATCAATGGAGTGTAAATTGAGATATTTAACAATATCGATGGTATCGGTGCTGGTTTTCTCGATGTCCGCTTGTGGCGGTTCGGATGAACCTCAAACGGGCTTGGTCGAAGGACGCATCGACGAAGCCAAGCCTTTCACCGTGCAGCAGGCTCTGGCTTCGCTCGAAGCGAATGGCAGCCTTCCGAAATTGGATAGAACGGATGCCCTGCTCGGTATCGATTCGAATGAGGATGGGGTCCGTGACGATTTGGCCGCCTACATCGATTCTTTGCCGGATACGGAAGTGCAGAAGAAGGCGTTGCGCCGAACGGCCCGTGCAGTCCAATCGGCTCTCGAGGCCGGCGAATCCGGGGATGTGAAAATGTCTCGTATGGCCGTCGATAAAATCAATATCGCTTCCGCCTGCGTGTTCCGTGCATACGATATAGAGCGCATTGCATTCGATAAATCACAAGAGATGCAGAAGTTGACGGTGAATACCCGGGCTCGATACGATGTCTACCTGAGATTCAATCAGTCGATGTCCGGGATTGTCATCGCCCTTCCGCGGAGTCCCGTCTGTGCTTGAGATGACGTCGATTGAACGTGTTGTGCAAATGGCCGTGCGACGGGTGTTCGTGGTTGTCTTTGTATTCGTGCAGATGCCTGTGCATGCGCAGGCCGATATGTGTTCGAAGACGGGGTATACGGTCGGCTTTTTCAACGGTGTCTGGAATACCATTCTGACGGCTACGGATAGCACTCAGCTGGTTGCAGGTGTCATCGGAGAGAAATATGAGGAAGAGCCGATCGAGTATCGCGTTTTTCACAACGAGACCGGCTCGGAGAATGACTCGACGATGGGGCAAGACGTTGCAGAGGTGTTCATGCAACGAGCGGATGAAATCGATGCATCGGGAGAGCTGGGGCGGCGATTCGAATACATCTGGGAAAGCATGTCTGCAGACAAGCCGTTTTTCACCAGACTGGCTCGTGCGATGGGCGCCAGCCTGTCTTTTTTCGAGGCCATCTATACGAGCGTGATCAGTCGAGTCATGGCTGCCGTGGCATCGATGATCAGTCATCCCCCACTACAGGAAACGTAGGCCAAGCACAGAATCATGCTTGACACCCTGGCTGTCGAGCGGCGGAAAATTCTCCGGGTCGCTCATTCTCAGGGTAATCTTTTTGTCAACCAGGCTTACGATTACGTGGCCCCCAAGCTGGGTAAGTCCAGCGTGGCTGTGGTGCATATTGCCCCGGCGTCTCCGACGGTGCGGGGTGACTACGTGCTGGCAGACATCGATACGGTCATCAATAGTTTACGTATGCAGGGCTTCACTTCCGTTCCGCCAGTGAATATGAATCTTGCTTTTTCAAGTGCGGATATTTCAGGTCATACCCTTGCGAATACGTATCTTCACGAGTTGAGAGCTTCGCTGGTGGTCATCAAAAGTATCATCACGGCGACGCTTGAGGAATTGAGTTCACCTCAAGACGAAAAAGGCCACCGAGGATTCTTCACCGCCACCCTGACCTGGGATGGCGAAGGGGATGTCGATCTGCACGCGCTCGAGCCCAACGGGACACATGTCTTTTATGCCCATAAAAGAGGACCGGTCGGGGAGCTCGATGTCGACCACACCTCGGCCAGCGGTCCCGAGCATGACTACGCCTCATGTGATCCGAATGTGCTCGAAGAGGGTGTGTACCGTATCGGCATCAACAACTATGCAAGGGCCAACGGGCGCATCGCAACGGTGCAGATCGATTTTGCACAAGGCGGGCAGCCTTTGATCAAAGCGCTGGATGTGGGTGGTGAAAGAAGCGATCAGGGGGCTGCATCACCCATTCCCGTGACCGAGGTCTCCGTTCAAAAAGACGACGATGGCCGATTCTCTGCGACGGCGGAGTAGCCGGCCATCGACCGATTCGACCGATTCGATCGATTCGCTGCAACTGCGTGTGCATGGCTATCGTCTTTCCGCCATTCCATAAATTGAAACAAAATGTAATAGGCTGTCATGTTTTTCTGTCCCCTTCGCACTCGTCTTGAAGCAGATCGCAAGACTTGGAGAGGACAGGATGAATCAGCTCGATCGAAGAAGGCCTTTGCCACAGGGGGCGCCGGTGGTGCCCGAGTCCGTGGGCACGTTGAGGCTCGAATACCGCCGCACCCAGCGGCGGCGCATGAGTGGGTTGGCGGCGCTGCTCGCTGCTTTGCTGTGGGCCGTGCTGACCGATGTCGGACTGGGCGCAACCGACATCGGTGCGGGAGACATCCTGCGCGCCGTCGGGTTGCCCGATACGGTCGATGCGCAGACACGCATCGTGGTGCAGGAACTGCGGCTGCCTTTTACCTTGATGGCGGTGTTGGTGGGCGCCAGTCTGTCGCTGGCGGGCGCCGAAATGCAGACGGTGCTCGACAACCCGCTGGCCAGTCCGTTCACGCTCGGGGTTTCGTCGGCCGCGTCGCTGGGCGCGGCCCTCGGTTTTGTGCTGGGGCTGGGCCTGCCCGGGGTGCCGGTCGAATGGCTGGTCTCGGTCAATGCGTTTGTGTTTGCGTTTGGATCGGTGCTGCTGCTGCAGGCGGCGACACGCGCAGTGGCCGGCAACCGTCACGTGCTGGTGCTGTGCGGCGTGGCCATGGTGTTCACCTTCAATGCGCTGGTGGCCCTGTTGCAGTACGTCGCCAGCCCGGATGCACTGCAGCAACTGGTGTTCTGGAGCATGGGCAGTCTTTCGCGCGCCAGTTGGCCCAAGCTGCAGATCATGGCCGCGGTGCTGCTGCTGACCTTGCCGTTCGCCATGCGAGCGGCCTGGTCGCTCAATGTGCTGCGGCTCGGTGTGCCGCGTGCGCGCAGCCTGGGGCTGGATGTCCGTGAAATTCAATTCTGGAGCCTGCTGCGCATCAGTGTGCTGGCGGCCACTGCGGTGGCGTTTGCGGGCACCATCGGCTTCGTCGGACTGGTCGGCCCCCACATCGCCCGGATGCTGCTGGGGGAAGACCACCGTTTCCTCGTTCCCGGCAGTGCACTGGTGGGCGCCTTGCTGCTGTCGCTGGCTTCCATGGCCAGCAAGACGCTGGTCGCAGGCGCCGTCCTGCCGATCGGCATCGTGACGGCGATCGTGGGGGTGCCGGTGCTGCTGTGGCTGATCTTTCGCAAGGGAGGCCGGACATGACGACATCGCGTCCGTTGAATGCCGCCGGGTCGGTTTCGTTGCAACTGTCGCTGCAGTCCGTGAGCGTGGCCTATGGACGCACGGCCATCATCCGCGCCTTCAGCCTGCCGCCGGTGACAGGGGGGCAGGTCGTGGGTTTGCTCGGGGCCAACGGCGCGGGCAAAAGCACGTTGCTCAAAAGCCTGGCCGGCCTCATCCCTTTGCGTGGCATCGTGCGTCTCGCCGGTGTCGATCTCGCGCACTGCACGCCCGTCGAGTGGGCCGGCCGGGTCGGCTACATGCCGCAATCCGCATCCGACGACCTGGGCTTGTCGGTGCTCGACAGCATGGTCAGCGTCTTGCGTGCCACCGGCGACGTCGGCGACGACGGCCAGGTGCTCTTGCGGATCGACGCCGTGCTGGCCCAGTTGGATATACGCCCACTCGCGCTGAAGTCCATCGGCAGCCTGTCAGGGGGGCAGCGGCAGTTGGTCAGCCTGGCGCAGACGCTGGTGCGCCAACCCGCCGTGCTGCTGCTGGACGAGCCGACCAGTGCGCTCGACCTGCGTTTCCAGGCCCGGGTGATGGCGGCTGTTCAGGCCTATGCGGCCCAGGGGCGCATCGTGGTGGCCGTGCTGCACGACCTCGACCTGGCCGCGCGCTGGTGCCACCGGCTGGCGCTGCTCGAAGACGGGCAACTGATGGCCTTCGGTTCGCCGCAAGAGGTGCTGACCCCTGAGACCCTGGCACGCGTGTACCGTGTCGACGCCCGCATCGAGGCGTGCAGCCGGGGCTGGCTGCATGTGGCCGTGGACGGCGCGCTCGAGGGCGTGCCGGCATGACGACACGCCCGATGCAGATCGTTTTCCTGCTCGTGCTTCTGGTCGTGCAGGCCGCGCAGGCGACACAGCTTGCGCAGGCGGCCCAATCGCTGCCGGCGGCGCGTTCGGCTCGAACCGCGCAGGCAGGGCAGACCGCCCCGGCCCCTCTTTCGGTCGACCCGGGCTATCCTCGCCGCGTGACCGACCTGGCCGGCCGCGACGTGGTGCTGAGCCAGGCGCCGCGCCGTATCTACCTCGCCAATGGCAACCATCTGATGGTGCTGGCGCTGCTGGACCGCGAGAATCCGCTGCAACGCCTGGCCGGCTGGAACGACGGCATTCGCGCCTCCGATCCCAGCCTGTGGCGAGTCTTGCAAGAGCGCTGGCCCGAAACCGCGCAGGTGCCGGTTCTCAACCTCAACGGCGACATCAACGCCGGCATCGAACAACTGCTCGCACTCCGGCCCGACCTGCTCGTCTTCAATGTCGAAAAACAAGCCGAGATCGAATCCGGCCCCCTGGCCTCGGTGGCACGGCGCCTGGCGATTCCGATCCTGTATGTCGACACCTCGCGCGATGCCGTCGAGCACGCGCCGAAGACCGTTGCCGTCCTGGGGCGTGCGCTGGGGCACGAGACGCGTGCCGCCGCGTTCGTGCAGGACTACGGCCGCCGCCTGGCTCGCATCCGGCAGGGGCTTGCCGGCACGGCCGTGCGGCCCCGCGTGTTCATCGAGGCCAGGGCAGGGCGCATGGGGCTCGATCAATGCTGCTACACCCAGGGCGACACCACCTGGGGCCGGTTGATCGAGGCCGCCGGCGGACGGAACCTGGGCTCGGAGCTGCTGCGGGGCCGTACCGGCGAAGTGCCGATCGAACGGCTGATCCATGACAAGCCCGAGGTGTATCTGATGACCGGCACGCCCCAGAATCGCAAGGGCAGCCGCCTCATTCCTTTCGGCTACGGCGCCGAGCCCGACACGACACGCGCGGCGCTGCAGGCACTCATGGCACGGCAGGGATTGTCGTGGGCTGCAAACGCGCCGCAGGCTTGCGTGCACGCCGTCACCCACCAGTTCTACGACACGCCGTTGAACATCGTGGCCGTGGAGTTCCTGGCCAAAGTCATTCATCCCGCGCTCTTTCCAGACATCGATGCCGACCGCAGTTACCGCGAGCTGGTGGATCGCTACACCCATCTGCCGGACACGCCCTTCGTGTTCAACACGGCCCTGCGCTGGGACGGCGCGCGTTGCGAGGAATAAATTACAATGCAATCCATTCGCATTATCAAAGCGCTTGGCGACCCATGGTTGATGTCAGTCGGAATCTGTTGCTTCACGAGCTGTTCGTCAGCCAGCATCGTTGGCTGACCTCGCGGTTGCTGAGGCACGCCGACGACCTTCACGACGCGCAGGACATTTCGTCGGAAACCTTCGAACAGGTCGTGGCAGGGCGCATGGACCCGGGGCTCATCGAGCACCCGCGGGCGTTTCTGATCAAGATCGGCCAGCGTGTGGTCTACCGTCGGCGGCGCGAGCGGGAACTGCAGGCCCGCCTGCTCGAAGCCGTTGCCCTGCTGGCAGAGGACACGGCTCCGTCGGCCGAGGAACTGGCCAGCGTCACACAGGCCGTGGTGCGCCTGGACGAGGCCCTGTATGGCCTGCCGGCATCGGTGCGTGAAGCCTTTCTGCTGAGTCAGCTCGACGGCCTGTCTTACGACGAGATCGCCGTCCAACTCCAGATTTCTTCGCGCACGGTGGCGCGCTACATGAAGCAGGCCCTGAGCTGCTGCTGGCGCAACGGGTTCTTCTGATGAACCCGCTCACGACACCGCCGGATGCCGTGATGGAAGCCGCAATCGACTGGATGGTTTTGCTGCGGTCGGGTCGGGTCACCGAGGCCGAGCGGCGCCGTTTCGAGCGATGGTGCGACAGCGATGCCCGGCATGCCCAGGCCTGGCAGCGCCTGGAGGACAAGCTGGCGCAGCCGGTCCAGGCCATTGCCCGGCTCGACAACGACCTGCCCGGCGGCAAGGCCCGGATCCGCAACATGCTCGTCCGGCCGACACGCCGTTCGGCGCTGGGTGCCGTGGCACTGCTGGCGACCGGCTCGGGCGGCCTCACCCTGGCGGTCGATCGTTATGCCCCGGTCACTCACCTGATGGCCGATCTGCGGACCCGGACCGCCGAGCGCCGGACCTTCAGCTTGCCGGACAACAGCCGGCTCGACCTCAATGCGCGCTCCGCGGCCGACCTGGCATTCGGCGCGGATGTGCGCCGTGTCGAACTGCTGACGGGCGAGGCGGTCGTCCAGGCCGCCGAGGGGGCGGCAGGCTCGCGGCTGCCGCTGTGCCTCTCGACCCGGCACGCTGCGGCCTACACCCGGGGCCAGGTCTATGCACAGGTGCAGGACGGGTACACCCGGCTGTTTGCCTTGCAAGCGCCGATGCGTGTGGTCACGGCCGCGGGCGAGGTGCGTTTCCTCGATGCCCTTCAGGGGGCCGAACTGGACGCTCAGGGCGTGCGCCCGGCTGCGCCGGTGGTTGCGACCGAGGCCGACTGGCTGCGCGGGTATCTCACGGCCGCGCCGCTCTCGCTGGGCGACGTGATCGCTGCCCTGCAGCGCTACACGCCTCGGGTGATGCAGGTCTCGGCCGATGCGGCGCGTCTGGCCGTGCAGGCCAGCCTGCCGCTCGACGATGTGGACCGGTCGCTGCGTGCGCTGGAAGACGTGCTGCCGATCCGGATCCGCCAGTGGGGAGGATGGTGGACGCGCATCGATGTGCGCTGATGGCCCCTCGGCCATTCCATGGCCTGTTTTTGTAAGAAATTGCAACGCCTTGTCCGATCCGCGGGACGGGAAGGCACTCCTCAAGTGAATCCTCTCATCACTTCAGGAACATTCATGTTTGTCCGCCACTCATCGCTGGCCCTGCTGACCGCGGGCGCCTTGGCGATCGTCTTCCCTGGGGCGCATGCCCAGAATGCTGCGAACGCCCTCTCCGAGAGTCCGCAGAGCTACGCGCTTGCAGCAGGCGATCTCGGCACGGTTCTGCATCGGATCGTCTCGGGCAGCGGGCTGGCGCTGGCCATTCCGGCCGGGCTGATCGAGGGCCGCAGCAGCCAGGGCGTGCAGGGGCGCTATTCGCCGCGCGAGGCCTTGGGGCAAGCCCTGGCCGGCACGGGCCTGGCCGTCGTGACCACGCCCAGCGGGGCGTTGACCCTTGCGCCCGTCGCCGCTCCGTCGTCCCAGGGCGTTCCTCAAAGAACTCCGCAACTGGCTCCCGTGATCGTCACGGCCGCACCGGTCAGCGCAGACACGCAGGGCAGCGGCTCGTATGGCGCGGCGTTCATGTCCATGGGCAAGGGGCTGGCGACGCTGCGCGAGACGCCGTATTCCGTGTCGGTGGTGACGCGCCAGCAGCTCGACGACCAGAATGCCGCGTCGCTGGGCGATGCCATGTCCTATGTCACCGGCATTCGGGTGCTCAGCACGTCCACGGGCGTGGTCAATCTGCGGTCACGCGGATTCCGCCTCAACAACTACCTGCTCGACGGCGTGCCGCTGAGGGGCGGGCAGGGCATGTGGGGCAGTGCGCTGATGGATGTCGCGCTGTACGACCGGATCGAGGTCTGGCGTGGTCCGGCGGGGTTGCTCGAAGGCGCCGGCGAGCCCAGCGGCACCTTGAATCTGGCGCGCAAGCGCGCGCACGGCGAGCCCTCGCTGCAGGCGGCAGGCATGGCCGGCAGTTGGAACAAGCTGCGCACCGAACTCGATCTCAACCGCCCCTTGAACGAGGCGGGCAGTCTTCGTGGCCGCGTGGTGGCCGTGCATGACCAGCGCGACAGCTTTGTCGACGAGGTCATGCAGCGCAGCAACACGGTCTACGGAACCCTTGAATACGATTTCAGCCCGTCGACCACCGTGTCCGTGGGGCACACCGCCCAGCGCGGGCGCTCGGTGGCCTTTGCCGGCCTGCCGCTGATCGCAGGTGGCCAGTCGCCCGACTACGCCCGATCGACCTTCCTCGGCTCGCGCAACGGCATCAAGCAGGACCGGGGGCGCAGCAGTTTTGCCGAGCTCGAGCACCGCACGGACGCCGGCGGCGTCTGGCGCACCCATCTCAACGAGTACGTGACGCGCAACACCCTGGATCGTTTCATCGCCAACAGCATGGTCGACCCGGTGACCCGTCAATTCGATCTCGAAGGGGCCTGGCAAAAGTCCTTGCAGGTCAACCGGGGCTTCGACAGCTTCTACACACAGCCCTTCGTTTTGGGCGGACAGTCGCACGAGTTCACCGTGGGCGCCAGCCATCAGATATTCAAAGGCGGACAGATCCAGCGCCGTCATGCCATCTGGCGCCAGAACGTCGATGCGCCGCAGCACGACTTGTCCCTGCCCGAGACCGACCTCGGCGAAGTGCCGCAGCCGCGCGCCCGCGATCGGGGGCTGTACGGCAGCGTGCGGTTGCATCCGGTCGACCGGCTCACGGTACTGGCCGGTGGACGGCTGGCCTGGTGGGACAGCCGCGACCCCGGCCAGTCGGGTGAGCGCCAGTCGATCAGCTCGCGTTTTGTGCCCAATCTGGGCGTGATCCATGACTTCCATCCGCAATGGTCGGTCTACGGCAGCTACAACAGGATCTTCAGTCCGCAGACCGAACGGCAGGCCAGCGGCGCGTACCTGGCTCCCCGGACCGGAGAGCAGTACGAAGTGGGTGTCAAGGGCGAACTGTTCGACCAGCGGGTCAACACGCACCTGGCCGTGTTCCGCATCGAAGACAACGGCCGTGCCATCGACGACCTGGAGAACGACGACTTCTCGGTGGCCGCGGGCCATGTGCGCAGCCAGGGCATCGAAGCCGAGATCAGTGGACAGATCACGCCGGGCTGGAACCTGATCGCGGGGTATGCCTACACCCACACCGTGCATCGGAACGGCGCCGCCGCAGATGTCGGGCAGCCTTTCGACTCGACCTTCCCGCGCCATCAATTCTCGCTGTGGACCCGTTACCAGTTGCCCACCGCCCTGCTGCGGGGCGCCTTTGTCGGCGGGGGCGTCCGCTCCAGCAGCAAGACCTATGCGGACTACAGCGGCTCGCGCTGGACGCAGGGCGGATTCTCGGTGTTCGCGCTGCAGGCGGGTTATTCGTGGGCACCGGGCTGGAGCGCATCGCTCACGCTCAACAACGTCTTCGACAAGAAGTATTTTGAACGCTTCGCCGGTGGTTCTGCCCGCCAGACCTACTACGGCGAGCCGGCCAATGCCACGTTGACGGTGCGCGCGCAGTTCTGATCGAGTTCGGATGGAGGGGCCATGGCGGCCCCGGCACAGGCGGTGATGGACGGCCGGTGCCTGCCAGAAACAACAAAAGCCGCGGAAACCGCGGCTTTTGTTTGTCGATTCTCGATCGACCAGGAAATCTGGTCGGGGTGAGAGGATTCGAACCTCCGGCCTCTACGTCCCGAACGTAGCGCTCTACCAGGCTAAGCTACACCCCGATGCTCACGTCGAAACGGCAGTCTTTATGAACGCCGCTCAAGTAGCTGAGCCGCTAATTGTAGCAGGGCTTTGGTGTATGCGTTCTGTTCGAGCGGGCCAATTACAGAAATTGCACGCTTGGCTTCGTCGGCTGCGGCTTCGCGCGACGATTCGAGGGCGCCCGTACGCTGAATGATGGACAGGATGTCGCCCAGGCGTTCGGTGGCACCGCCTTCTTCGATGGCCGCACGGATGAGCGCCTGTTCTTCGGCGCTGGCGCGCTGAAGGGCCAGGATGAGCGGCAGGGTGATCTTGCCTTCGCGCAGGTCGTCGCCCAGGTTCTTGCCCAGTTCGTTGGCTTCGCCGTCGTAGTCGAGTGCGTCGTCGATGATCTGGAAAGCCGTGCCCAGGGCCTGGCCATACTGGGCGCAGGCTTCCTCGGTGTCGGGGTCGGCCTTGCAGAGAATGGCGCCGAGGCGGGCGCTGGCCTCGAAGAGCTTGGCGGTCTTGGAGCGAATGACCTGCAGGTAGCCCTCGACGCCCAGATCGGCGTCGTGCATGTTCATGAGCTGCAGCACTTCGCCTTCGGCGATCACGTTGGTGGCGTCGGCCAGCACCTGCATGACACGCATGTCGTCGGCTTCGACCATCATCTGGAAAGCGCGTGAATACAGGAAGTCACCGACCAGCACGCTGGCCGAATTGCCGAAGGTCTCGTTGGCCGTGGGGCGGCCGCGGCGCAGGCTGGATTCATCCACCACGTCGTCGTGCAGCAGCGTCGAGGTGTGGATGAACTCGACGACCGCCGCCAGATTGTGGTGCTGGCTGCCCTGGTAGCCCAGGGCACGGCTCATGAGCAGCAGCAGCACGGGCCGCAGGCGCTTGCCGCCGGCCGAGATGATGTGCTGGGCCACGTTGCCGACCAGCGGCACGCCCGAATCCAGGCGTTGCGCAATGACGCGATCGACGCCGCGCATGTCGTCGGCGATCAGGGTGAGGTATGAAGGAGGGGCTGTGAGGGTCAAGGCGGTCACCGGCAAAACTGCGCCGAATTATAGGAAGCGCCAGGCGCTGGGCGGAAGGCAGTGGCTGCCGACAGGCAAAAAGTATCACACGCCGCGAGGGCTTGCACACGATGCGGGGTTGTAGCACGAAGGGGTGGCCAGTTGTGCCAATCGGTGCTAGAATCCTGGGTTCCTCAGAAATCGTTTTGGGGAATCCATCCTTTCAAAGGTTCATTATGTACGCGGTCATAAAAACCGGCGGCAAACAGTATCGTGTTGCTGCTGGCGAAAAAATTAAGGTAGAACAGATTGCTGCGGACGTAGGCCAAGAGATCGTGATCGACCAAGTTCTGGCAGTCGGAAGCGGCAGCGAGATCAAGATCGGCACGCCTCTGGTGTCCGGCGCTACGGTGACGGCAACGGTCCTGTCCCATGGCAAGCACGACAAGGTTCGCATCTTCAAGATGCGTCGTCGTAAGCACTATCAGAAACGTCAAGGCCACCGTCAGCAGTTCACCGAACTGCAAATCGGTGCAATTGCTGCTTAAGGAGCATTGACATGGCACAGAAAAAAGGCGGCGGCTCTACGCGAAACGGGCGCGATTCCAAGCCCAAGATGCTCGGTGTGAAGGCTTTCGGCGGTGAACTCATCAGCGCCGGTTCCATCATCGTTCGCCAGCGCGGCACCAAGTTCCACCCCGGCACCAATGTCGGCGTGGGCAAGGACCACACGCTGTTTGCCCTGGTCGACGGCCACGTGTCGTTCGCCACCAAGGGTGCGCTGAACAAGCACACCGTGATCGTGACGCCCGCTGCTGAATAAGCGCAGGCCGTGACTGTCGCGAAGCCCCGCATTGCCGGGGCTTTGTTGTTTTTGAAAACCCGGAGTGCACGCTCGGCGTGTGCTCTGTGCCAAACTTGCCGCTGAGCCACTGGCCCGGACGGCGCGTGTGGCACCTGTCGGCCGGCGCACATTCGGCCCGGCCAAGGCCGCCGCCTCCTTGAGGCAGCCGCCCGCAAACCTAGATGGGAACACCATGAAATTTGTCGACGAAGCTTTTATCGACGTTGCCGCTGGCGACGGCGGCAACGGCTGTGTGTCGTTCCGCCACGAGAAATACAAGGAATTCGGCGGACCCAATGGCGGTGACGGTGGCCGTGGCGGGCACGTGTTTGCCTACGTCGACCCCAACCTCAACACGCTGGTCGACTTCCGCTACTCGCGGCGTCACGAAGCCAAGCGCGGCGAGCACGGCATGGGTTCGGACATGTTTGGCGCGGCGGGCGACGATGTCCTGCTCAAGGTGCCGGTCGGCACCATCATCACCGACGCCGAGACGGGCGACCATCTGTACGAACTGCTGGTGCCGGGCGAAACCGTGATGATCGCCAAGGGCGGCGACGGCGGCTACGGCAACATGCGTTTCAAGAGCGCGATCAACCGCGCGCCGCGTCAGAAGACGCCGGGCTGGCCGGGTGAACGCAAGAGCCTCAAGCTCGAGCTCAAGGTGCTGGCCGATGTCGGCCTGCTGGGCATGCCCAATGCGGGCAAGTCGACTTTTATCGCCGCGGTCTCCAATGCCCGCCCGAAGATCGCCGACTATCCCTTCACCACGCTGCACCCCAACCTGGGTGTGGTGCGGGTGGGGCCCGAGCAGAGTTTCGTGATCGCGGACGTGCCGGGTCTGATCGAGGGCGCTTCCGATGGTGCGGGCCTGGGACACCAGTTCCTGCGTCATCTGCAGCGCACCCGTCTGCTGCTGCATATCGTCGACGTCGCGCCTTTCGACGACAACGTGGATCCGGTCGCGCAAGCCAAGGCGATCGCGGCCGAGCTCAAGAAATACGATCCCGAGCTGTATGCCAAGCCGCGCTGGCTGGTGTTGAACAAGCT
Source organism: Comamonas sp. BIGb0124 (assembly GCF_003752175.1). Classification (GTDB taxonomy): domain Bacteria; phylum Pseudomonadota; class Gammaproteobacteria; order Burkholderiales; family Burkholderiaceae_C; genus Comamonas_F. The sequence goes on from NZ_RJVF01000010.1 coordinate 24,249, forward strand.
GGACATGGTGCCGCTCGAAGAGCGTGAAGCACTGGTCAAGGGCATCGTCAAGCGCCTGCGCTACAAGGGCCCGGTGTACGAGATCTCGGCCCTGACGCGCGAAGGCTGCGAAGCCCTGATCCGCGACATCTACAAACACGTGCGCACGACGTTCGAGGCCGAGCAGCCGCAGCTGGAAGTCGACCCGCGATTTGCGCAGCCGTGACGGGCACGGGCACCGCTGGCCGGTGTCCGTCGGGTGGCCGGGGCCTCGTTCCGGCCCTGGGATGATTTGTTTGTGGTGAATGGCGACAACGGCAATGATTCAGAAAATTGAGGGCCACGATCTGCGTCAGGCCCGACGTATCGTGGTGAAAGTGGGCTCCAGCCTCGTGACCAACGAGGGCCGCGGGCTGGACGAACAGGCCATCGGCGAGTGGTGCCGGCAACTGACGGCGCTGGTGCGCGACGGCCGCGAAGTGGTCATGGTGTCGAGCGGCGCCGTGGCCGAAGGCATGAAACGGCTGGGCTGGGCGTCTCGTCCCAAACAACTGCACGAGTTGCAGGCTGCAGCCGCCGTGGGCCAGATGGGTCTGGCCCAGATGTACGAAAGCAAGATGCGCGAAAGCGGCATCGGCAGCGCGCAGGTGCTGCTCACGCATGCCGATCTGGCCGATCGCGAGCGTTATCTCAATGCACGTTCGACGCTGCTCACGCTGCTCGAGCTGGGCGTGGTCCCGGTGATCAACGAGAACGACACCGTCGTCAACGACGAAATCAAGTTCGGCGACAACGACACCCTGGGTGCGCTGGTCGCCAATCTGATCGAGGCCGACACCCTGGTCATCCTGACGGATCAGCCCGGCCTGTACACCGCCGATCCGCGCAAGAACCCCGATGCCCAGTTCGTGCACGAGGCCCGTGCGGGCGACCCTGAGCTCGAGTTGATGGCGGGGGGGGCCGGTTCGGCCATCGGCCGTGGCGGCATGCTGACGAAGATTCTGGCCGCCAAGCGGGCCGCCCGTTCGGGGGCCTCGACCGTCATCGCGTGGGGGCGTGAGTCCGACGTGCTGATCCGCCTGGTGGCCGGCGAGTCCATCGGCACCCATCTGGTGGCGCAGACGCGCAAGGCCCATGCACGCAAGCGCTGGATTGCCGATCACCTGCAACTGGTGGGATCGGTCATCGTCGATGCGGGTGCGGCAGCCAAGCTGCGCGAGGATGGCAAGAGCCTGCTGCCGATCGGCATCACAGGGGTCACGGGCTCGTTTTCACGCGGCGACGTGATCGCGGTGCACGATCAGGCCGGCAAGGAGATCGCACGCGGCCTGGCCAACTACTCGGCGACCGAGGCACAGCAGCTGTGCCGGCTGGCCTCGAGCGAGATCGAGCGTGTGCTGGGCTATGTGGCCGAGCCGGAAATGATCCATCGCTCCAATCTGGTGCTCGTCTGACTTCACGCTCGTCCGGATCTGACGAGCCCGAGATCAGCGCAGGGGGTGTTCGGGCATGCCCCCGCGCTTGAGCGATTCGATCATGCGCGACACCGGGCCGTTGACCACGGTGCCCACGCACACGCCGCTGTCGGCCAGTGCCAGCGGATAGCTGATGCCCATGCGTTGTCCGCTCATCGGCCGCCATTCGGCGTTGTCCATGGTGGTCCAGCCCGAGCCCTCGTTGTAGCGGGCATACGTCTTGTACTCGCCGGTCGCACAGCGGATGGCGTCGTAGGTGACGTTGAGGGTGCCGCTGGTGCTGCGGGCGACCATGACGTAGCGGACCAGGCGGTCTTCGAGCGTGATGTTCAGGGTCTTGGGGTCGACGCCGTACGAGAGGCTGGATTTCGGACCCACGTAGACCGGGATCAGGTGGTCGATATCGAAAGTGGGCGGCGGCGGCGTGGCGCTTTCCGTCCATTGCTTGTCGAGGTAGTCGTCGGGAGGCGGCATCTCCTGTGCCGATGCGGCGCCGCACAGCAGGGAGAGGATGAGCAGGGCAGAGGCCTGGGATTTCATGTCGAGAACATTCCGAAAGAAGTGAGGCTGCACCGTTCGCGGGCAAGGGCTGCACGACCGGGCAGGCCGGTGGCTCGCAGCCATGCGGTCATGGCAGACTCAGGACAGAGTCGTCCGCGCACCAATCGTTCAGTGCGCGGATGGACACGCTCAGTCGTCGGCGGGCGTGCGGCGAGGCTGCCGGCTGGCCGGCGGCGGCTCGAAGGTGGCGCCCGGCGGCAGTTCGGGCATGGCGCCCTGACGGCGCAGTCCGGCTGTCTGCGGCCGGGGCTGCTGCTGCACGGCCATGCCTTGGGACGGCTGGGCTTGCACGCCTTCCGGGTGCTCGGCGTCGAGAAACTGGGCCGGGCTGCCGTCGTCGCGATGGCGCAGGTTGCCGCGCAGATAACGGTTGCGCGAATCGCCGCGCGGCAGGTAACGCGCGAGTTCGTTGAGCGCCATCTGGTAGACCCCGCGCTTGAACTCCACCACGACATCCAGCGGCACCCAATAGTCGTTCCAGCGCCAGGCGTCGAACTCGGGGTGATCGGTGGCACGCAGGTTCAGATCCCAGTCGTGACCGACCAACTGGAGCAGGTACCAGATCTGCTTTTGACCCTTGTAATGGCCGCGGGCGTCGCGGCGTATGTACCGGTCAGGCACCTCATAGCGCAACCAGTCGCGTGTGCGGGCCAGGATGCGGACATGTTCCGGCCTCAGCCCGACTTCCTCGTGCAGTTCGCGGAACATGGCCTGCTCGGGGTTTTCGCCCCGGTCTATGCCGCCTTGCGGGAACTGCCAGGAGTGGGTGCGGATCCGCTTGCCCCAAAAAACCTGGTTGTTCTGGTTGAGCAAGATGATGCCGACGTTAGGCCTGAAGCCATCCCGGTCGAGCATAATCAAACCCCTAATTTTTAAACTGAGTCCATTATGCACGGCAAGTTCGGGCCTTCAATGCCTGGGGGCCTCGCCGATTGCCATGACAGTCCCATGAACCGTGCCCGGGACCCGGACGGAAAAGCAACGAAAGTGCCATGAAAGCCTCTCAATTTTTTGTTTCCACCTACAAGGAAGCACCGGCCGATGCCGAAGTGGTCAGCCACAAGCTGATGATGCGCGCCGGGCTCATCAAGAAACTGGGCACGGGCATCTACAGCTACATGCCCATGGGGCTGCGCGTGATCCGCAAGGTCGACGCCATCGTGCGCGAGGAAATGAACCGCGCCGGCGCCGTCGAGCTGACCATGCCGGTGGTGCAGCCGGCCGAGCTCTGGCAGGAGACCGGCCGCTTCGACAAGATGGGCGCCGAGCTGCTGCGCATCAAGGATCGCCATGACCGCGATTTCGTGATCCAGCCCACCAGCGAGGAAGTGGTGACCGACATCGCTCGCCAGGAACTGCGCAGCTACAAACAACTGCCGCGCAACTTCTACCAGATCCAGACCAAGTTCCGCGACGAGCGCCGGCCCCGTTTCGGTCTGATGCGCGGGCGCGAGTTCATCATGAAGGATGCGTACAGCTTCGACCGCAGCCCGGAGGCGGCCAAGGCCAGCTACCAGGTCATGGCCGGCGCCTACCGCAAGATCTTCGATCGCTTCGGCCTGCGCTACCGGGCCGTGGCCGCCGACAGCGGTGCGATCGGCGGCGACCTGTCCGAGGAGTTCCAGGTCATCGCCTCGACCGGCGAAGACGCCATCGTCTACTGCCCCGAGAGCGACTACGCAGCCAATATCGAAAAGGCCGAGGCCCTGGCGCCGAGCCATGCCCGCCCTGCGGCCGGCGCCGATCTGGTCAAGACGCCCACGCCGGGCAAGAGCACCTGCGCCGATGTCGCCGAACTGCTGGGCGTGCCCTTGCAGACGACCGTCAAGTCGCTGGTGCTGGCCACCGACACGCTCGACGAGCAGGGTGCCGTGGTCAAGACGCAGGTCTGGCTGCTGCTGCTGCGCGGCGACCACGACATGAACGAAGTCAAGGTCGGCAAGCTGCCGGGCCTGGCCAACTTCCGCTTCGCGACCGTGCCCGAGATCGAGGCCCACTTCGGTGCAAAGCCCGGTTATCTGGGACCGATCGCGTTGGCCCAGCCGCTCAAGATCGTTGCCGATCGCGACGTGGCGCTGATGGCGGACTGGATCTGCGGTGCCAATGCGGCCGACTTCCACTACACCGGTGTGAACTGGGGCCGCGACCTGCCCGAGCCCGATCTGGTGGCCGACATCCGCAACATCGTCGAGGGCGATCTGTCGCCCGACGGCAAGGGCGTGCTGGCCATCGAGCGCGGCATCGAGATTGGCCACGTGTTCTATCTGGGCACCAAGTACAGCAAGGCCATGGCCGCCACGTTCCTGGACGAGGACGGCAAGCCCAAGCATTTCGAGATGGGTTGCTACGGCATCGGCATCACGCGTCTGCCGGCCGCCGCCGTCGAACAGAACCATGACGAGCGCGGCATCATCTGGCCGGATGCGATCGCCCCGTTCACCGTGGTGATCTGCCCGATCGGCTACGACCGCAGCGCCGAGGTCAAGGCCGCCGCCGACAACCTGCATGCCGAGCTGCTCGACAAGGGGGTGGACGTGATCCTCGACGATCGCGGCGAGCGCCCGGGCGCGATGTTCGCCGACTGGGAACTGATCGGCGTGCCGCACCGGGTGGTGCTGTCCGACCGCGGTCTCAAGGAGGGCGAAGTCGAGTACCAGCAGCGCCGCGACGCGCAGGCCACCAAGGTCGCGCTGACGGATGTGCTCTCCAAGGTGCTGTCGCAGCTCAAGATCTGAGGCGCGATGTGAGCCCGCGGCCCCGCGTCGACCCGGACGGCTGGTCCGCATGGCCCCGGCGCGGTCTGCTGCGCTGGCTGGGCGCGGGCCTGGGATACGGTTGCGCGGGCGTGGCCGGCCTGCTGCCGCTCACCGTCCATGCCAATGGCCAGGTCGAGGAAGACCTGGCCGATTCGGTTCGCACGGCGCTCAGCGCTGCCGTGGCCTTTGCCGCGCCGCCGAAACCGGTTTTTTCTTCCGAAGCCGAACGCCTGCGATTCAGCCAGTGGCTGGCTCACATGGACGAACGTCTGGCCCGGCGCATGCCGCAGGCACGGGTTCGCGAGGATTTCCTGCACACCGTCTGGTACGAAAGCCGCCGCGCCGGCCTCGAGACCGCATTGGTGCTGGGCCTGATCGAAGTCGAGAGCGGGTTCCGCAAGTTCGCCATCTCGAGCGCCAGTGCGCGCGGCTACATGCAGGTCATGCCCTTCTGGGTGCGCAGCATCGGCGACGGCGACGAGGGCAAGCTTTTCCATGCCCAGACCAACATCCGTTTTGGCTGCGTGATCCTGCGCTACTACCTGGATCGCGAACGGGGCGACCTCTTCATGGCCCTGGGCCGCTACAACGGCAGCCGGGGCAGGGCACCCTATCCGCAGGCCGTGCTGGCCGCCCGGCAGCGTTGGCATGTCGAGCTGCCCGGGACTCAGGCCCTGTCCTGAATCATCCGGTCGAGATTGTCGTGAAGGTCGATGGTCCGGAAGATGCGTTTGAGCACGCCGTCCTCTGCCTGGCGGGCCCGGCCGATGGTGCGGACCAGGCAGTCGATGAATTGACGTGAGGTCGGTGTCGGCAGGTTGTTGCGCCGCGTGATGAGTGCCGTCTGGCGGTCGGCCAGCGGCACCGCCAGGTTGATGGGCTGGATGCGCCCGCGCAGCCACGGGCTTTCGAGCAGCGGCCAGGGCGTGACCGACAGCATGTCCGTCATCTCCACCATGGTCATGGACAGCAGCGCCGAGCGGATGACATGCACGCGGGGCGCGGCCTTGCCCGGCAGGCTCTGTCCGAACAGCTCGTCGTAGGGCGACTCGAACTCGTAGGCGTCGCGGCTCAGCGTCCAGCTCTGTCCCTGCAGCTCGGCGATGGTGCGCGCCTGGGCCAGCGGGTGGTCGTTGCGGCAGACGATGGTCGAGGCATACGAGAACAACGGCACGACATCGAGATCGGGCAGCGGCTGGCGCGGTCCCAGGCCGATGGCGAGGTCCAGCGTGCCGTCGCGCAGGGAAGCGTAGCCCGTGCCCAGGATTTCCTGGATCTCGATCTTCACGTCCTGGCGCAGCCGGAGGAACTCGGTGACCACCATGGGCATGAGCGACAGCGAGAACCAGGGCGTGACGCCGATCGTCAGGCGGGTCGTGCGGCCCTCGCGCACGGCCCGCATCTCGTCTTCGGCCTTTTCCATCTGGCTGCGCATCAGCTTGGCATGCATCAGCAGCGTGCGTCCGGCCTCGGTGAGCGAGGTGCCCTGCGATTGCCGTTCGATGAGCGGCGTCTTCACTTCGTCTTCGAGTTCGATGATGGCGCGGCTGACCGCTGCCGCGGAAATGCCCAGCGCCTGCGCCGCGCTGCGCACGCTGCCTTGTTCGGCGGTCGCGGCAAAGTAGAGGAGTTGGTGGAGTTTCATGGCGGGGGTGTGAATCGAATGCGCAAGTGTCAATCATAGGTTGACGGCATGCGCTTCGCCTGCGTCGGGTTGGTTCGCAAATTGCGTGGTTTCCAGTTCAGGGTTCTCCTGATGGGCAAAGCCGGAGAACCCCGTCATCTTTGTATGCACCAATTTGAGGAGTCAGTATGAGTATGCGACCACGACATTCCACCCACTCCAGCAGCCGTCCCGCGGTGCGCGCCTGGACTGCCGCAGCCCTGGCCGTCGCCATGGCCTGGGGCGGCTCCGCCATGGCACGCGACCTCGTGGTCGCGCTCAAGACCGAGCCCACCTCGATGGATCCTCAGTACCATGCGCTGACCCCGAACATCCAGCTGTCGCAGACGCTGTTCGAATCGCTGGTGGTGTCCGACGAGAACCTGGCGATCAAGCCCGGGCTGGCCGAATCGTGGAAAGCCGACGGCAATACCTGGACCTTCAAGCTGCGCCCCAACGTGAAGTTCTCGGACGGCTCGCCGTTCACGGCAGAAGACGTGCTCTTCACCTACGACCGCGTGCCCAAGGTGCCCAACAGCCCGTCGTCTTTCAAGATCTACCTGCAGCACATCGTGAAGGTCGAGGCGCTGGATCCGATGACCGTGCGCATCACCACCGACGAGCCCTATCCGCTGCTGCCCAACAACCTGGTGGGTGTGCCCATCATGTCGGCCAAGGCCGCCTCGGGATCGGCACCTGAAGGCAAGACCACCACCGAGCTCAACGGCGGCAATGGTCTGGTGGGCACGGGCCCGTACAAGTTCGCGTCCTGGAAACGCGGCGCCGAGATCGTGTTCGAGCGCAACGATCATTACTGGGGCGGCAAGCCCGCCTGGGACAAGGTGATCTACCGGCCGATCAGCAATCCGGCCGCTCGTGTGGCGGCCCTGCTGTCGGGCGACGTCGATCTGGTCGAGGATCCGCCCACGGACGATCTGGAACGCCTGCGCAAGGACAGCAAGCTCACGGTCACGACCAAGCCGTCGAACCGCGTGATCTATGTGGCCCTGGACCAGAACGGCGAGACCACGCCCGGCATTCCGGACACCGCCGGCAAGAACCCGCTGCTCGACAAGCGCGTGCGCCAGGCGCTGTCGCTGGCCATCGACCGCCAGGCGCTGGTCGACCGCATCATGGGCGGCGTGGCCACGCCGGCCGCACAACTGCTGCCCCCGCCCATGTTCGGCACCAGCAAGAACCTGGTCAAGGCCGAGAAAGCCGATGCCGCCAAGGCCAAGCAGTTGCTGGCCGATGCCGGTTATCCGAACGGTTTCTCCATCACGCTGGGTACACCCAACGGCCGCTACATCAACGACAGCAAGGTCGCGCAGACGCTGGCCTCGATGTGGTCGCGCATCGGCGTGAAGACCTCGGTCGATGCCGTGGCGCCTGCGGTGTTCTTCAAGAACCGCGACAGCTACGCCTACAGCGCCTATCTGGCCGGCTGGGGCACGTCGACGGGCGAGATGTCGAACACGCTGAACTCGCTGCTGGTCACGCCCGACAAGGACAAGGGTGTGGGCACGACCAACCGCAGCCGCTACTCCAACCCCGAGGTCGACAAGCTGGTCGCCGATTCGGCCACCACCATGGACGACGCCCAGCGCGCCGCGCTGCTGGCCAAGGCCAGCGAAGTCGCCATGGCCGACTACGCCATGCTGCCCATCCATTACGAACACTCGGTGTGGGCCATGAAGAAGGACGTGAAGTTTGCCGGCCGTGCCGACCAGCAGACCATGGTGCACTCCATCACGCCGGCGAAGTAATCGCCATGCGCCCCGTCGGCCGCATCGGCGGTCGACGCAGCCGCGCTGCCGAACTGCTGCAACAGGCTTTCCGGCATCCGGCGGCAAGGCCGCTCTTTTTCCGATCGGTTCGATTGCTGCGGACCGATGGCCCGGCGAGCCAAGTGCCGCGGGCCCGCGAATCGGCAACATGCCCTGTTTTTGATTCGGCGTCCGCTGGCGGCGGCGCCCATTCACCATAAGCCCCACATGCTCGCATTCATCATCCGCCGCGTGCTTCAGGCCATGCTGGTCATGGTCGTGATGTCCGGCCTCGTCTTTCTCGGACTGTTCGTCGTCGGCGACCCCGTCTCCATGATGGCCAGCCCGGAGGCGACCGAACTCGAACGCGAAGCCATCCGTGCATCCTTCGGTCTCGACCGCCCGTTGTGGGCGCAGTACGCGACCTTCATCGGGCACGCCGTGCAGTTCGACTTCGGCAAGAGTTTCCTGACCGGCCAGCCGGCCATGAGCCTGATCCTCGAGCGCATGCCCGCCACGCTGGAACTGGCCTGCGTCGCCATGCTGATCGCACTGCTGGTCGGCGTGCCGCTGGGCATCTGGGCGGGTCTGCGGCCCCAGGCCATCAGCTCGCGCGGCATCATGACCGGTTCGGTGCTCGGTTTCTCGCTGCCCAATTTCTGGGTCGGCCTGATGCTGATCATGATCTTCTCGGTCTACCTGGGCTGGCTGCCGGCCGGCGGCCGCGGGCAGACGGCTTCGATCGGCTCGCTGAGCCTGAGCGTGCTGACGCTCGATGGCTGGCAGAAGATCCTGCTGCCGGCCCTGACCATCGCCATGACCAAGGCGGCGCTGATCATCCGTGTCACGCGGGCGGCGACACGCGAAGCCCTGCCCATGGACTACATCAAGTTCGCGCGCGCCAAGGGCCTGAGCTGGAGCCGCATCCTGCGGGTGCACTTGCTCAAGAACATCATGATTCCCATCGTCACCATCGGCGGGCTGGAGTTCGGCCAGGTGGTGGCGTTCGCGGTGGTGACCGAAACCATCTTTGCCTGGCCGGGCATGGGCAAGCTGCTGCTCGACTCCATCGTCACGCTGGACCGGCCGGTGGTGGTCGCGTACCTGATGCTGATCGTGTTTTTCCTGGTGATGCTCAACCTGCTGGTGGACATCCTGTATTCCGTTCTCGATCCGCGGGTGCGCCTGCAAGGAGCCAAGGCATGAGTACCCTGCATCCCTCGTCGGCGCCGTCGGCGACCCGTGACGGCGGTGCGGCTTCGGCTGCCTCTGCCGCAGCGTCTGCGTCTGCCGAGACGGCCCCGGTGCGCGCACCTGTCGAAACCCCGTGGCAACGCATTCGTCGTGATTTCTTTGCCAACCGCACGGCCGTTTTTGGACTGGTGTTGTTGTTGCTGGCGGTCGGCGTTGCGGTGCTGGCACCCTGGATTTCGCCGCAGAACCCCTACGACATCGGCAACCTGGACATCTTCGACTCCAAGCTGCCGCCCGGTAGCGCCAATGCGGACGGCACCATGACCTACTGGCTGGGCACCGATGGGCAGGCGCGCGACCTGATGTCGGCCATGTTCTACGGCATGCGCACCAGCCTCATCGTGGGCGGCGTTTCGGTGAGCGCGGCGCTGGCCATCGGTGCCTTCGTCGGCCTGATGGCGGCCTATTTCGGCGGCTGGGTCGACGCGCTGCTGATGCGCATCGTGGACATCCAGCTGTCGCTGCCGTCGATCCTGGTCGCCTTGGTGCTGCTGGCGGCCCTGGGCAAGGGCGTGGACAAGGTGATCATCGCGCTCATCATCGTGCAGTGGGCTTACTTTGCCCGGGCGGCGCGCGGCGCGGCCCTGGTCGAGCGGGCCAAGGAGTATGTCGAGGCCGCCAAGTGCATGGGCTTGTCTTGGCCGCGCGTGATGCTGCGCCACATGCTGCCCAACTGCATGCCGCCGCTGATCGTGATCGCCACCATCGACCTCGCGCACGCCATCGCGCTCGAATCGACGCTGTCCTTCCTGGGCGTGGGCGTGCCGGTGACCGAGCCTTCTCTGGGCATGCTGATCGCCAACGGTTTCGAGTTCCTGCTGTCGGGTTCCTACTGGATCTCGTTTTTTCCCGGCATCGCCCTGGCGCTGGCCATCATCGGGCTGAACCTGGTGGGCGACCACCTGCGCGACGTCCTCAATCCGCACAACGCGCACTGACCGCCATGGACGTTTTTCACTCAGACACATCCGCTGCCGGCAGCCCGGCAGCCACGCTTGCCCCGGTGCTCGAGGTGTCGGGCCTGCAGACCCACTTCCACACACGCGCCGGCGTGGTCAAAGCCGTCGACGGCGTCGATCTGCACGTTCGTGCCGGCGAGATCCTGGGCCTGGTGGGCGAGTCGGGCTCGGGCAAGAGCATCACCGGTTTTTCGATCATGGGCCTGATCGATGCGCCCGGCCGCATCGCCGGCGGTCACATCCGCTACCAGGGCCGCGACCTGACGACCCTGTCCGATGGGGCCATGCGGCAGTTGCGCGGCAACGAGATCGCCATGATCTTCCAGGATCCGATGATGACGCTCAATCCGGTTCTGCGCATCGACACGCAGATGACCGAGACCATCCTGGCGCACGAGAAAGTCTCGGCCGCCGCGGCGCGCGATCGTGCACGGCAGGCGCTGGCGATGGTGGGCATTCCGTCGCCCGAGGAGCGGCTGATGGCGTACCCGCACCAGTTGTCGGGCGGCATGCGCCAGCGGGTGGCGATCGCCATCGCGCTGCTCAACCATCCGAAACTCATCATCGCCGACGAGCCCACCACGGCGCTGGACGTGACCATCCAGGCCCAGATCCTGTACGAAGTGCAGAAACTGTGCCGCGAGACCGGCACGGCCATGATCTGGATCACGCATGACCTGGCCGTGGTATCCGGCCTGGCCGACCGCATCGCCGTGATGTATGCGGGTCGCATTGTCGAGACGGGCGCCACGGCGGATGTCATCCATGCACCGCGTCACCCCTACACGCAGGGGCTGATCCACTCCATTCCCACCCGCGAGACCCATGGCCAGCCGCTGCAGCAGATTCCGGGCATGACGCCGTCGCTGCTGAATCTGCCCAAGGGCTGTGCGTTCCGCCCGCGCTGCGACCGCGCCACCGACCAATGCCTGGACGTGCCCGTGCCCAGCCATCCCGTGCCCGCGCGCACGGTGCGCTGCTGGCATGCCGCAGCCTGACGAGAGCCTATCCGGAGAGCCACGATGACGATGAATCAAGCCAAACCGCCTGCACGCGCGGACCAGGCCGCCGGACAGCAGCAACCTTTGCTCAAGCTGTCGGGGATCGAAAAGAAGTTTGTGAATCCGCTGGACCTGGCCGGACGCATCGCCAATCTGCTGGGCGCGGGCAACCGTGCCACAGTGGTGCATGCGGTCGACGGTGTCGACCTCGAGGTGCAGGCCGGCGAGGTCATCGGCATCGTGGGCGAGTCCGGCTGCGGCAAGTCGACGCTGGGCCGTGTGGTGGCCGGCATCAACCCGCCCACATCGGGCCACGTCAGCTACCAGGGCCAAGACACCCGCACCATGACGGCGTCCCAGCGCAAGGCCTATGAGCTGGGCGTGCAGATGATTTTCCAGAACCCCATGGCCTCGCTCAATCCGCGCATGCGGGTGGTCGACATCGTCGGCGAGGCACCCGTGGTGCACGGACTGGTGAAAGCCGCCGACAAAGCCACCTACGTGGCCGACCTGATGCGCCAGGTGGGGCTGGATCCGGAGTACGCCCAGCGTTATCCGCACCAGTTCTCGGGCGGCCAGCGCCAGCGTATCGGCATCGCCCGTGCGCTGGCCCTGAAGCCGCGTGTCATCGTCTGCGACGAAGCCGTGGCGGCGCTGGACGTGTCCATTCAGGCCCAGGTGCTCAACCTGTTCACGCAACTGCGCGAGCAGCACGATCTGACCTACCTGTTCATCAGCCACAACCTGGGCGTGGTGGGGCATATCTCCGATCGCGTGGTCATCATGTACCTGGGCCGCATCGTCGAGGTGGCCCCGACCGATGTGATCTTCGGCGGCGCCAACCATCCGTACACCCGCGCGCTGCTGGCCGAACTGCCGACGCTCGACACCGTGCGCCGCGCCTACAAACCCATTGCCGGCGAACTGCCGTCGCCGCTGTCGCCGCCTTCGGGCTGCACCTTTCACCCCCGCTGCCCGCATGCCATGGCGCGTTGCAAGAGCGAGGTTCCCGCCCTGCGCCAGATTTCGGGCGGCCATCAGAGTGCCTGTCACCTCAACGACGAGCCCGGCGGTCAAGCCGCTGCCCGTTTTGCCGTGCCGGTGCACACCCTTCCATCCATACCCGAGCCCCTACCCGCATGACCGATTCAGCCGTCGACCCTCGCGCCAAGACCCCGTTTCCTCCGTACACGCTGAGCCTGCCGCCCGGCGATCCGATTGCACTGGTCGCGGATTCGCCGCACAGCGGCACCCGTTACCCGGAAGATTTCGGTCACGTGCTGGCGTTCGAGGCTCTGCGTGCCGGCGAAGACACCCATGTGCACGAGCTGTGGCAGTCGCTGCCCGGCGTCGGTGCCACCCTGCTGGCCGCCGAGTTTCCGCGCAGCTACATCGATCCCAATCGCGACATCGAGGACATCGATCCCGAGATGCTCTCGCAGCCCTGGCCCGGCGAGCTCAAGCCCAGCGAGAAGACCCGCCTGGGCATCGGCCTGATCTGGCGGCATTCGGGTCAGAACGGCCGCAAGCCCATCTATGATCGGTTGCTGACGCCCGCCGAAGTCCAGGCCCGCATCGACACCTATCACAAGCCCTATCACGCCGCCATGCGCGAGCAGATCGAAGCGGCCTACGCACGCTTCGGCGGGGTGTGGCACTTGAATCTGCACTCGATGCCCGCCAACTCGTACGAGGGCCTGCAGATCGAATCCGATCACCCGCTGGCCGACTTCGTGCTGGGCGACCGCGACGGCACGACCTGTTCGCCCGAGTTCATCGACGTGGTCGCCGGCTCGCTGCGGCGGCAGGGCTACAGCGTGGCGATCAACGATCCGTTCAAGGGCGTGGCCCTGATCGCTCGACTGGGCCGGCCGGCAGAGAACCGCCACAGCCTGCAGGTGGAGATCCACCGCGGGCTGTACCTCGACGAGATGACGCGTGAGCGCAGTGCCGGGTTCGACGACCTGCAGCGCAAGCTGGCCATCGTCTCACGTGATATCGCTGACTATGTGAAGGAGCAACACCCATGACCATCATCCAGGAAATCGCCGAGCAGAAGACCTCGCTCGAAGCCATTCGCCACGACATCCATGCCCACCCCGAGATCGCCTTCGAAGAAGTGCGCACCTCGGCGCTGGTGGCCGAACTGCTGACCTCGTGGGGCATCGAGGTGCACCGCGGCCTGGGCAAGACCGGCCTGGTCGGCGTGCTCAAGGGCACGGGCGGAACCGGCACCCGCGCCATCGGCCTGCGCGCCGACATGGACGCACTGCCCATGCCCGAATACAACAAGTTTGCCCACGCATCGACCAACCCGGGCCGCATGCACGGTTGCGGCCACGACGGCCACACCACCATGCTGCTGGGCGCGGCGCAGTATCTGGCGCAGCACCGTGAGTTCGACGGCACGGTGAACTTCATTTTCCAACCGGCGGAAGAGGGCGGCAACGCAGGCGCCCGCGCCATGATGGTCGACGGCCTGTTCGACCGGTTTCCCTGCGACGAGGTCTACGGCATCCACAACATGCCCGGCACCCCGGTGGGCACCTTCGGTTTCTGCGCCGGCCCGATGATGGCTTCGAGCAATCGTTTCGACATCGTGATCCACGGCACGGGCGGCCACGCCGCCACGCCCGAAAAGGCGGTCGACCCCATCATCATCGCCGCCGAAATGATCGGGGTGCTGCAGACACTCATCTCGCGCAACAAGTCGCCGTTCGAGACCGCCGTGCTGTCGATCACGCAGGTGCACGCCGGCGATGCCTACAACGTGATCCCCGACCAGGCCGTGATCCGCGGCACGGTGCGCACCTTCAACCGCGACGTGCTCGACCAGATCGAGGCCAACCTGCAGCGCGTGGCGACGACGCTGCCTCAGGTCTACGGTGCGCGCGGCGAGCTGAAGTTCATCCGCGCCTACCCGCCGCTGGTCAACCATGCCACCCAGACGCACTTTGCGGCCGACGTGGCGGCAGCGACCTTTGGCGAAGACAAGGTGCAGCGCGAAGCCCACCCGATGAGCGGATCCGAGGACTTCTCGTTTTTCCTCGAAGCGGTGCCCGGCAGCTATCTGTTTCTGGGCAATGGCGACGGCACGCACCGCGCCACCGATCGGGGACCGGGCCCTTGCGAACTGCACAACCCGAGCTACGACTTCAACGATGCGTTGCTGCCCATCGGCGCCACCTACTGGGTGCGGCTGACCGAGGCGTTCTTCAAGCGCGAGGCCTGAGGCAAGCGGGCCCGGTCCCGGCGGTATCACCCAGGTCGTCGCCGACGACCCGCGTGCGGCTCCTGGCCGGTGTCTTCGTGTCGCGAGGCCTGAGTCCGACTCAGGCCTTTTTTTCTGGCGGCGCCACGCGCGTGACCATCACCTGGTCGATGCGGTAGCTGTCGACGTCCATGACTTCGAACTGGTAGCCGCCCCAGGTGACGGTATCCGTGCGACGGGGCACGCGGCGCAGCATGACCATGAGGAAACCGGCCAGGGTCTCGTACTCGTCCTCGTGCAGCAGGGCGTCGATGCCCAGCACGCGCTGCACGTCCTGGATGGGCGTGACGCCGTCGATGAGCCACGAGTTCTCGTCGCGTCGCACGATCTGTTCTTCGTCCCAGGGCGAGACCAGGTCGCCCATGACCGTGCTCATCACGTCGTTGAGCGTGACCACGCCCACCACCAGGCTGTACTCGTTGACGATCATGGCGAAGTCTTCGCCCACCTGCCGGAACTGATCGAGCACCTCGGCCAGCGTCAGGCGGTCGGGCACGATCAGCACCTTGCGCAGCAACGACCCGTCCGAGAGCGAGATCGGCTGGTTGTTGAGCACCCGCTGGAACAGATCCTTGGCGTCGACATAACCGATGACGTGGTCGATGTCGTGATCGCAGACCGGATAGGTGGAGTAGGGCTCGGCGGCGATGCGCGCACGGACGACCGTGTCGGGATCGTCGCGCAGAAAAAACGCAATGCGGTCGCGTTGCGTCATGGCGCTGGGCACGGTGCGTGTGTCGAGCTCGAACACGTTCTCGATGACCTGCTGCTCGCGCCGCGCCAGTGCCCCCGAGAGGGCACCGGCCTCGGTAAGGGCGAGGATGTCGTCGGAGGTGATGCGCTCGTCGCGCTGCTGGGGCAGCTTGAAGAGCTTCATGAGTTTTTCTGCAACCTTGGCGTAGAACCACACCAGCGGCCGGAATACGGTCATCAGCAGGATCATCGGGCCGATCACGCGCACGGCCAGTTCTTCGGGGATGGCCATGCTCAGGCGCTTGGGCATGAGATCGGCGCCCAGGATGAAGAGGGAGGTCACCAGCAGGAACGAGGTGAGGAAACCCATCGTGCCGGCGGTGGGCTCGGGCAGCCACCACAGGTAGAGATCGGTGAAATAAGGGCTCAGCATGCCTTCGCCGACGATACCGCCGAGGATGGCCAGTGCGTTCACGCCGACCTGCACCACCGTGAAGTAGTTGCCGGGCTGTTCCTGGATGCGCATGACTTTCTGGGCACGCGCGTCGCCGTCGTCGGCCATCTGGCGCAAGCGCAGGCGGCGCGAGGCCGCCATGGCGATTTCTGCAATGGAAAAGAAGGCGCATGCGGCGATGAGCGCCAGGAGGGCTAGCACGCTTTGGCTGAAGGTCATATCCGAATGTGAGGGACGCAGCCTGCTGTGGAATCACGACCAGTTTAGCGGAAGCCCTGCTCCTTCGATGGGAGTCATCGGCAAAGAGTACGCGGTGCATGGCTCTGGCATGGCAGGCGGCCCGCCAGTGCCGGATGGCGGGCCGCGAGCGGTTAGAATGCGCTGCGCCCGTGCAGTGCCTGATGGCTCCGTGCGGTGCTGCCCGAGTGGTGAAATTGGTAGACACAAGGGACTTGAACGCAACCCGGTTCAATCGTCCATCGCTTCAATCGAGCGGTGGTCGGATGAGCCGGACACACGATCGATTGCAATTTGAGCCCCTGCATGGAAACGTGCAGGGTGACGCCCGTCAAATTCGGCGAACGCCCTGGATCTGTCTGACGACAGGTTCGAGCCAACGCCGAGCCAAGCGCCTGAATGGTTCGCCATGCAGGTTGAAGGTGTAGAGAGTAGACGGCGGGTACCTAAAGCCCCGGGCTTTTCAACCAAGCCCGAGGCCACGGTAAAGGCGTACTCCAGACCCCGAACAGGGCCGGCCAGTCGTTCTTCGACACAGGCCGGCGCTGGCGGCGAAAGCCGTAGTGGGTAAGAAAATCCCTCGCCGCAAGGCGTACCGGTTCGATTCCGGTCTCGGGCACCATTTATAAGAAACGGCCTCGCGAAGTCTGACAACACCTCATGGATGTTGTTAGATTTCATGGGGTTACGTGTACCATCTATCCGGACTTAACGACCTGGATCCAGAGTTCTTTATCCGTATTTCCCGGGAAATGCACGGGGAACTTCACGGATCGGGCGCTTCACGGAACAGCATGGCGACACCTAAAAAGACCTCCGAAGGCACCTGGCGGGTGCAGATGCAGTTGGGCGGGCAGAGGCTCAGCAGCACCTTTGCGACCAAGCGCGAGGCCGACGACTGGATTGCCCGGTCCAGAATGGAAGCCAAGGCTGCTACCAACGGCACGACGGGGGAGCTCAAGACCCTCAGCCTGGCCATGACCCGCTACGCTGAGGAGGTCACCACGACCAAGCGAGGTTGGCGTGCGGAGGGTATCCGGATCAATGCGATCCAGGGACATACCAATTTTCCCGGCCATGTGAAGCTTTCGTCGTTGACTCCCGATCACTTGGCTGCATGGCGTGATTCTCGCCTTAAGGTTGTCTCAAGAGGGTCTGTGCTTCGGGATATGAACCTGATATCGTCGATTCTGAACACCGCCCGTCGTGAGTGGCGCTGGATCAACGGTACGCCGATGTCGGATGTAAGACGGCCGCAAGAGCCTGATCACCGTGAAGTCGTGATTTCCCGCCGGCAGATTGTCACGATGTTACGTGCGCTGGATTATGCGACAGAGGTGCGGTCAATCCGACAGGCTGTGGCTATGGCTTTTGTTGCCGCACTGCTGACTGGCATGCGGGCGGGCGAGCTGTGTGCATTGGCCTGGGAGGACGTGAAGGAAGACCACTGCGTACTGAAGATTACGAAGAATGGCCGGAGGAGAGAGGTGCCGCTGTCGACCCGTGCTCGGCTGATTTTCCAGAGGATGCGCGGCTGGGACGATGAACTGGTCTTTGGGTTGACCAGTCAGTCGCTAGATGCCATGTTCAGGAAGTATCGCGCCCGGGCAGGCCTGTCGGGTTTCACGTTCCATGACAGTCGGCATACAGCTGCGACCCACATCGCGGGCCGTTTGCGGTCCAAAGACGTTCCGGCCCAGCAGGCGGTGATGGATCTGTGCAAGATGTTTGGCTGGACTCGAATGGACCAGGCACTGGTTTATTACAACCCGAGGCCTGGTGATATAGCGTCAAGGCGTGTTGCGCCACACGAAGACAGCCCCATCCGTGATCTCTCGCAATGGGTGCCCGTGCGCGGCGCGTGCTGTAGCGGTCGATGCAGCCACACGTAGGAGGAGGCTGATGGAGACCGACGAAAGTATGGCCGCCAGGACGAATGCTGCCGAAGCACCCGCCCAAGAGACGAGAGAACCTGCCAGTGCTGGCCCAGTGGCGAAAGCGACGCTTCGGGCTAGCTCTAAGCGCGCATTGGCATATGCAAGGTAATTTCGCGGAACCAGTGAAGCGACTAGGCCGGGCGCCGCCACGCTGGACACAACGGTGCCAACTGCGCCGAAAAAGCCCAGTATCGCCAACCAAGCTATAGAAAGTTGCGAGGATAGTAGACCGGCAAGCATGAGCAGCAACGACAACAAGCGCAGCGCTTCGCCGCCAAGCATCAATCGCCGGCGCGGCATCCGGTCTGCCAGCACTCCCAACGGCAGCGCTAATAAGAGGAATAGCAGGGTTTGTACAGCGGCCAGCAGGCCGATTTCTCCGGGCCCAGCATCAAAGGCCAGAACAGCCACAAGCGGCGCTGCCGCCAAGCTCACTTGTTCGGCCGATTGGGCGGCCAAATTGGTAAAGGCCAAAGAAGGAAATGCGCGAGGAAGGTTTGGCTGCATGAGTGCTCTCAATCTTCGATCGCAGCAGTGTTTCACTTACTCATCATTGGTGCACCCCGATTCTTGCGGTTGAATTCGATACAGTACGTTTGCATCCGTGGCTCTTTCTTTTTATGAGACTGCTCAGCAAGCGATTGGCGATCACATGTTCATGTGCGGCCGTCTCTTGCCGTATGTGCGAGCCTGACATCTCCCCCGAATTCCGGACTTATCAAAACTAGAGGTACGGTTGCTTTCCAGCATGCCCGCAGGGGGCGCAAGGAGAAGCAATGAAGAGGTCGAGATTTTCAGAAGAGCAGATCGCGTATGTATTGACCCACTGAAAAGCTGCACAGGTCTTAAACTTGAAGAAAGAGACCTGAGCATGAAGATGGAAGAAGAGATCAAACGGTGGACGGCCAAGCGCAAGAGCGCCTTGGTGATGGACATCATTCAATGCAAGACGACGGTGGCAGAGGCCAGCCGAGCGCATGATCTGACGCCCTCGGAGATAGAGAGCTGGGTGGACGACGCCAAGCGGGGCATGGAGAACGCCCTGCGGGCCAAACCCGAGGACGTTCGTGAACAGTACGAACGCCAGCTGCGTGATCTGCAGGACGCTTACGGGGAGGCCATTCTGGAGCTGCGTGCGAGAAAAAAGCTACACGCCTTGCTGGACGAGGACGGGAAGTGATCCTGCGCTTACAGCAAGGCTTGGCCGATGAGGGCGTTGCGGTCAGCCTGAGCCAACTATGCCGGTGGTTTGAAGTACCTCGACGCACGGTCTATTACAAGACAGTCAAGGTGCCTCCCAAAGTCGATCCCCGGTTTGCCGAGCCCATCAAGGCGCTGATCGAGGAGTCGCCATCGTTTGGCTACAGGACCGTGGCACATCTGCTGGGCTTCAACAAGAATACCGTGCAACGGATCTTCCAGATCAAGGGCTGGCAGGTTCGCAAACGGGCTATTGGCATGCGACCGCGGATCCAGGCTCTGCCCTCTGTGGCCACAGCGCCCAACGAGCGATGGTCGACCGATCTTTGTCGAATCTGTGCCGGCCGTGCCGGCTGTACCGCGTTGGCGCTGGTGATCGACTGCCATACCCGGGAGTTACTGGGCTGGCACCTCTCGCGCAGCGGCAAGGCGACAACGGCATCGAGCGCATTGGAGCAGGCCTTGATTGCCCGGTTCGGCAGGCTCGGGCGTGTGCCGCAGCCGTTCCTTCTGAGGTCTGACAATGGATTGGTGTTCTGCAGCCGGAACTACACGGCGTTGGTCAAGAGTTATGGCCTGCAGCAGGAATTCATCACGCCCCATTGCCCTCAGCAAAGCGGAATGGTCGAACGGGTGATTCGCGCACTCAAGGAGCAGTGCACGCATCGGCACCGATTTCGAAAGTCTCCAGCACGCGAGCCGGGTGATTGGTGACTGGACTGGTTTCTACAACACTCGCCGGCCTCACCAGGCGCTGGCGATGAAGACTCCCGCTGAGGCATACGCATTAGCGGCCTGACCTGTGCAGATTCTGCTGGGTCAATACACGTACGCACTGCGATTGGCTGAGTCAGGCACACCGGTGGTCGACGTGTGCCGCTAGATCGGCGTGTCCGAGGCGACGTACTACACGTGGAAGAAGAAGTTCGGGGACTTGGGCGTGAGCGAGCTCAAACGCCTGAAGATGCTCGAGGACGAGAACACCAGGCTCGGACGCATCGAGGCCGATCTGACGTTGGACAAACAGATCCTGCAGGAGGTCGTCCGAAAAAAGCTTTGAAGGCTGTCAAGCGGCGTGAGCTGGCGGCCTGGATGCAAGAACGCTTCAAAGTGAATGTGCGCCGGTCGTGCCGGCTGGCGCTGCTGCGGCCATCGGTCTGGTATGCAAAGAGCGAGGCACGCGATCAGAGCGCGCTGCTCCTGCGCATCCGAGAGATCGCGATGGACCGTCCACGATTCGGGTATCTGCGCGTGCTGGTGATACTCAATCGTGAGGGCTGGGAAATCGGCAAGAAGCGCGTCTATCGCCTGTACCGGCTGGAAGGACTGCAGTTGCGCATGAAGGTCAAGCGCCGCAAGCGCATCAGCCTGCAACGTGGTCGGCCAACGCCTGCCACAGGACCGAATCAGAACTGGAGAATGGACTTCGTGCACGATCAGATGTTCGACGGAAGGGCATTTCGGGTGCTCACGGTGATCGATCAATGGAGTCGCGCGAGTGTGACTCTAGAGACCAACTTCCGGCTCACCGGCCGGTGCGTCGGCAAGGCCCTGGAGGAGGCTGCGCTGCAGCGCGGATGGCCCCGGGCGATCACCGTAGACAACGGCACGGAGTTCACATCCAAGGCACTCGATGAATGGACCTGGCGCCGCGGTGTGAAGCTCGACTACACACGACCCGGAAAGCCCACGGACAACGGGCTCATCGAGTCATTCAACGGTCGGCTGCGTGACGAGTTCCTGAACGTGAACGAGCTCATTACGATGCAGGATGCGCGTGAGAAATTGAGGGCTTGGCAGCATGACTACAACCATCACCGTCCGCAAGGCTCACTGGGCCACCGGACCCCGAGTGAGTTCGTCAAAAAGAGGTCAGATCAACAGCTGAGAAGCCGCCCAACTCCAGTTTAAAAAGCGTCCGGATATGGGGGACACGTCACGACAGCGCTTAAAGGGCTAGGCAAAGCGTCCGGGAAGCCGGGGGAAGCCCAGTTCGTGGTCGCAGCCTGATTGCCTTCCCAGATCCAAACCTACGCGCCGAATAAAATGCGCGACATCTCGCTCTCTTTTCGGGTGGACAGGCGAATAAACATATTGGATGATAGAAGTGCACGTTTATGCAAAGGGCAGACACCATAATGAATGAGTATTCGGAAAGCTGGCGGCACTTGAAGGCATTGCTGGCGGGTTATGCTAAAAGGGATTCAGAAGTCAAAGCTCCATCGTATGAGGATCAACGCCATGCCAAGGCCTTATCGATTTTCCTCACTCATGCCGACTTGGCGACCCCTAGGCTAAATCGCGAAACTGTGGACGCGATTCTGGCTGGTCGGATCCAATGGTCGCGGACGGGAGGGGAGCCATATCTCGGCACCAATATTCCTCTTTCCCGATTCGAAGAGTTGGGGTTGGTGTCATTCTATGCAGGTTGGTGCGCTACCCACGTAAGCTCTGTTAGAGATGAGAGTGTCGTCGATCCGACTCTGATTCCGGTGATTCAGGCCGTTGAGCATCTGAAGGATATCCGATGGGGTAGGAATGGGTGCATCCAGCCTCATTACGCCTGTGACGAAAGTGTCCTAAAAAACTTACTTCGGACCGAGTTTGGTGATCGCCTTTCCGTAGAGCAACTCTTACCCGAGGTTGAATTAGAGGGTGACATGTTCAGATTGAAGCCAGGCAATCAGAATTTCAGCGCTGAGATAAGCACCCAGTTGTGGGTAGATTTACGACGTCATCATGATCCTGAGGAGACGTTCAGCCGCTGGATTATGTGCTTTTGCGTGAATTGTGACTGGGCAATGCCCGTCATTTTTGATCGAAACCAGTACGAGGGACGTGAAGAATTCAACGAACAGCTGCTTAAGTTTATAGCAGAAGATTCGGCGTTATCTACCACCCTAGATTGCTTTGTCAGGCAATCAATCAATGAACATAATTTTTCAGGCCTAATTTCGGCCAAGGAGGCGCACAGCGATAATGTCATTGACCAGAATGGAAATCGATCAGCGTCAACCACCTCGGAGAAAGAGCTGCCGAAGCGTACATTAAGCTCGCTTGAAGGGATCTACCCCTTATCATCGGGCGAAGCAACAAGCACTCTAGAATTCGTCATCCGCTCGCACGAAATGCGGATACGAGGGCCAGAGATTTTCTACAGCTGGTTAGTTTCGACTGTGGTAGAAGCCAGTATTCGCATTGAAGTTGCGCATCTCGCTTCCTCAGGCTTCGTGGAGAAGCTGGTTGATCTGGCGAATGCCCGTCGGCCGGTTCTCAAATACTTACTTTATGTAATCCTGCCAAATTACGACCTTCCCAACTACATGACCCTATTGTTGGCGCGAAACGAGACGAGTGACGTCGCGTTCTTCCACCTGACAAAGCTAAGCTTCGATCGATCTCGATCCCCTGGGACTGCCTATATTCAATGCCTTGAAGACGGATACCAGCAGTTGCTGTGTCGCGAATATGTCCAGGCGATTCAAGATAGGTCAGATTTTTTACCTCGTTTCGTCGTCGCGCTGAAAATGCTCGGCGAGAAATGCGCATTTCACTCACCTGATTTTTTCAAAGAGCGTGAATATCGCCTTTTGCTCACACTATTGGATTCACTGACAGAAAAACAGGTCTCTGTATTTGCGCAGGCATTCGCAGAACTTGGTTTCGATGTGGTGAATTCTTCTCACGAGCACACGCGTCAGCACTTCCGATATTTTGTGGGATTTTGGCTGATTGATCGAATGGAAAGCACAGGCGTAGACCCTTCAGAGACCATCTGCGATGCCGTCCGTGATTCCCTGCGTGCGTTATACGAAGCGGAATTTTTCGCCAACATGAAGGGCTTGCGAAGCCTTGAGGCGAGCTCGTTCTTCGCGACGCTCTCGTGGAAACAGCTTTTCGCAGGAGTAGGTCAAAACTTCATGCTTGAACTCTCTAGCCCCTGTGATGAATGGACTCAAAAGCTCGCCCACGAAAATCCACAATCGTTCGCAGTCGCGTATGCAATTTGCCATTACCTGCAAGTCCTGATAAGCGCCGGACGGGCTTCAGCCGAAATCAGCGCACAGCAGGCGATAGCGTCGAGAGTCCAGGAGATTATTCGACTATGCGGATTCAGATCTCGCGAAAAGTATGTGCAACTCTTTGATGGACTTCGGTCGGAAAAATTCGATCTCTGGCAACAGGTGTGCATCTACTCAAACTCATTTAAAGATAATCTGTATAAGGACTTCATCCATCGGTGCGTCCCCTACATGCCTCTGAATCATCTATTCGCGCTCTTGGAGAGGACGTCAGTCATCTCTCGGGTGCAACTGCTACACGAAGCGATCGATAAGCGCTGTGCTGATCCAGATGATGGTCTTGGCCTGCGTGCGATGGAGGAGACGTTTACCTCTGCAATTAATGCTGGCCGAATGGAAATCGCATCGCGGATAATTTCCTCTGCGAAGAAAGTGCTCACTCAGGATCGGCTTACCAACGCCACTCGCAGTATCTTTTTCCCCATTCGAAAAGTTTGGCAGAGCTATGAATACAAATTCCAGCTCCTTGAGCTGTATGAAGTCCATAAGCAAGATCCTGTCGGCTTTGAAAAGCTCGCGAACGACCTTCCAACGCCCCACGACTCTCAGTTTCATTCAGATGACCGTGCACATTATTATGAGTGCGACTATTTCAGACGCCAGGTCACCGCGACAGCATTTTGCGATACGAATCCAGCCAAGACCGTACGCTTCATGAAACAGCTATATAAGGAAACCGGGCGCGAGCACCACGGCTTTGTACTGCTTTATGGGCACGTCAAGCTGTTCGCCGTCGACCGGAACAAGCTTGAGCTCAAAAGTGCTTTGACCACCTTCCTTACAGGCGCGGGAAAGGGGCCGCCTGATCGTATGAATGAGTATTGGGTTGCAACCGTTTTAGAGGCGTACCAATTCAGCGGAGCGGCGGACGTTGATCACTTTTGGACCCAGCTCAGCCCCGATCAGCAAGGGAATAGACGTATTTTTACCCCCTATTGCAGGGCGCTTTTAGCCCGTCGAGACTCCTTCACAGTCAAGAAAATCTTGGCACGCTACAAGGAAATCAACCATGCGACGCTGGATGAACTTGAGATTGATGACTTGATATTCGAACTGGCCGAAATTGAGAAAGATGCACCTTCGACAAAGGATTTTATTTTGCTCATGACCGAGAAGTCCCAACGAACGGTTGTGCAACTTCGAAAGCATTACAACGAGATCATTGCGAAAGACTTTGAAGCCTACGTGGACGTGGTCAAGCCACACCAAAAGCCCTATGAGTATCTTAGAGATGCCATGCTAGCAGTAGCGAGTGAACTTGTCCTTCGCAAACGCAACCTGCAGTACGGGTACAGGGATGAAAAAGGCAACGTTAGTTTTAAAGGTATGAAGTTGGAGGACTGGGTCAACGATTGGTTTGTCTCACTGTTCGATCAACGAATGTCGCATGCCAGACTATCGCTGCGTGATCAAAAAAGGGGCGGGTATTCGGCTTCAGGCAAAGGTCCTGGCGAGATAGACGGTTTCATCACCTCAAGTGATAGCACACGAATAGGGATCTTTGAAGCGTTTCGTCTTTTCTCCGTCGACACTACGACGATCGGAGCGCACCTAAACAAGATCGCAGGGTATGACGGTGAGTCTCTCAGTCCTGTTGTGATGGTCGGGTATTGCGGTGTGGAGAATTTCTCCAACCTTGTGGAGGGCTACAAGTCGTACGTTTCGGATCAGGCTTACAAAGGGTACACGGCTGTTGAGGGCACTCTTGGTGTGTTGGAAGTAATTCATGATGTGGACCATATCTGGTTGGGAAGCGAGACCCGCCGCAGGGGGCGTAAAGACATCGTTTTCTACCATCTTCTGATCAACCTGCACTTTTCACCTTCGGCTGTAATCACTAATAGTGATGAGCAAGCGTAAGCGGGTGCCTAGTGAATTCATTGCTAACTACAAACAGGAGCGCATATCCCTCCGCTAATAGCGGGTGGGATAGTTTTTACTGTGAGAATTTTGTTTCCCACAACTCAGTGGCAGCTATTGGGAATCATTGTGTCCGGAACCTTTCGTGCCTGGTGTCTATAGGGATGCGGCGGAAATCTCGGACACGTGATGCAGCGATCCTAGGGACTATTCGGAACTCAGCTCGCCGACATCGATCGCTTGCGTTGTCGCTGATATTGATGTACGATTTTCGTACGGTCAATGATAATTTATTGGAGGCTACGATGAGTGACATGGCAAGCAGGATCAAGGCCGCTCTGAAAGAGTTCTGGGACGAAAACGCCCTTCCGACTGAGGGCGGTGAAGCCACCACTGTCGACGAACTGATTGGACCGGTTGAATCCATGACGGCGGTGGCTGTCTTGGTGACTCTGGATAAAATCACCGGCATGAAGCTCCCCAACTCACTAATCCGGGCCGGTGGCTACGAGAGCCGGGCGGAATTCGTAAAAAAACTTGGGGAGGCCACCATGGCTTACGTCGCGAAGAAGTCAAAGTCATGAGTAGCGAATCCGCTGGCCTCGATGATCGGGATCGGATGGCGCTCGCTAAGCGGTTACGGGACGCCCGCGAGTACATCGGTCTTTCTCAAGAGGAAGTTGCCTTTGCACTTGCAGTGTCTCGACCGGCGGTGGGGCACATTGAGTCAGGCGCTCGGAAGGTCGAGGCAACCGAGCTGAGCAAGCTCAGCGAGCTGTACGGGCGGACTGTCGACTACCTGCTCACAGGCGGTGCGCCCGCGGACGAAACAAGGTTGGCATTTCTGGCCAGGGCAACCAAGGGACTCTCTGAATCTGACATCGATGAGCTTGCACGCTTCGCTGCGTTCCTGAAGAACTCGCCGAAGGCCAAGAGGCGTACCTCATGAGAGATGACTATGTTCTGCTGGACGCGGCGCGCCGAGCGTCTGAAGTGCTTGAGGAGTTTGAGGCCAAGAAGCGCATGGAGGCGGGCTACACCCGCATTGATGCGGAGCAAATCGCCGGGGCCGCGGACGTTGTCGTCATGTACCGGAAGTTCGAACGGCTGCTGGGTGGCTTCCTTGAAGAGGATGGAATCCCGGGGATCATCGTCAACTGGGATCGCCCGCGCGGCTTGGTGCACATGACCTGCGCCCACGAGCTGGGTCACTTTTCCCTTGGACACGCAAGTACCTCCGACATCACCGTCGACATCCCGAAAGAAGCGAATCTTGTCGAGCGTGCTGCGAACCAGTTTGCCTATGCTTTGCTGGCACCTTCGTGGCTTGTGGTGCAGACTATGCGCCGTCATCGTTGGGCGCGCAGTCACTTGCGCATCCCCGCTATCGTCTACCAGATGTCACTGCGGCTTGGGATGAGCTACAAGGCGATGGTCTGGTCGCTCAATCGGCTTGGCCACCTCAGTGTTTCGGAGTCCCTCGAGATTGTCGATACCCAGCCGATCGGGCTAAAACATGACGTCCTCGGTACAGCGCCTAACAATTCTAGAAGCGACGTCTGGCTGCTCACGGATGCCGATCGCGGCAGGATTCTTGAGCCGGGACTCGGCGACCAGATGGTTTTCGACCTGCCCAATCACGCAGGTTCGGGGCACCTTTGGACGATCGACGAGGCGCGAAGCGAAGGATTCATGCTCAAGCCGTTCGTGCGGGACGCCTGCATTGCCCCGCAGCCTCGTGCAGCAGACATCGTCGTCGGAGGAGCCGGCTCGACCTTGCGCTACGAATTGACGACTCCACCCGTGTCGCCCACTGCTGGAGAGTCGGATCCTGATGGAACCGTTCAATCGTTAGACTCGAAGCAAAGAGCGATCTCGCTGACCGAAAGGACGCCGTGGGATTCCGAACGCGACGCCATCGGTCAGTTCAGCTTATTCGCGGAATTCGAACGCCTCGGCAACGGCCTGCCCCAAGCCGAGCGTGATCGACGACTGACGAGGACGCGGCAGGCACGATGATCTCGACTCAAATCGATTTCTCATCGACCCTAGGCGAGGCACGTGATCAAGGGCAGCGGCCGACGTGCTTGGTTCTCGCGGGCTCGGACTTGAACACCGCAGCCCATGGCGTCGGAGCGCTGAGCGCCGAATTCCTTTGTCATCACGCTGCGAAGCTGGCAGACAATTGGCAGCCGGGGCGCGGCTTTATGATGGACGAGGTGCTGGGCGCGATCCGCTCGCCGGGCCAGCCGCTGGAGATGTACTACCCCTATCAGCCGGACAACCACGAAGGGCCGCTCACTGAGCCGCAGGGCGAGTTCGACCTGTACGCCTCGGCGGGCGCTTGCAGGACTGATGTGACGGTGGCTGTAGCAATGCAGCATCTGAAGGCGAAGAAGCCCGTCGGTCTGGTCATCCAAGTTTGCCAAGCATTAATGTCGCCTCTGAATGGCGTTGTCAAATTCGATTCCTTCGTACTGCCTGATGTGTATCACGCGGTCATTGGCGTCGGTATAGGTGTGCACGCCGGCACCGGCGAAGTTCATGTCCTAGTGCGCAATTCCTGGGGCACTTCATGGGGCGTTGCCGGGCACGCCTGGCTATCGCTGTCCTTGCTCGAAATCCTCCTTATAGAAGGCTTCTTGATCTGACCATGGCAAAGCTCTTTGACACCTACGAACGCATCGTTCCTACTTGGCTGGCTGCTGCTCAGCATTTAAACGCGCAGCGTGGTCGAAACGCGCAGAATCTGCTGCTCGAGATCAAAAGACCGCTAGATCTGACCGACGAAGACAGGGAGATCATGGTCCGTGTAGATGTGGCGTTGGCAAGAAAGGGCCTTACGCTGCGGACGGTGGCAGGCACGATCTTCCCTATCGCGATGTATCAGAAGTATGGTCGACCCGGCTACTACGCGCAGTACACGGAGATGCTCAAGCGTGGCCAGAAGAAGAACACTTGGGGAACCTACGCCCATCGCATGATCGAGCGGCCCGGCAAGGATGTCGGCACGACGATCAACCCGCTCGATTTCCTTGTGGAGAAGCTGAAAGCGGAAGGTCAGCCGCAACGCAAGGATGGGGTGAAGGTTTCGTTCGCTTCGACATATGAGCTGAGCGTGGCCGATCCCGAGGAAGATTTGCTGCCGCAGGCTGACGCTGGCGGCGACGTGCCGACCTACGACCCGGCACTCGACATGCGCGAGTGGCTGGGCCTCCCGTGCCTATCACACCTCAGCTTCAAGCGAATGCCGAGTGGCACGAACAAAGGTCACGCGGTCGATCTAACTGCGGTGTACCGAGCGCATCATTACTGCGCCCGCGCGCTCGGCAATCTCATCGGCTTGGGACAATTGCTGTCGTTCGTGGCGAAGGAGAGCGGCTTGGAGGTCGGTAAGCTCAGTTGCCTGTCGACGCACGCCGAACTAGACGTCAAAGAGTGGGGGGGCGTAGGGCCAACGAACGCCATCTTAAACGTCTAAAGTGCTCGCCGGTACCTTTAGAACAGGGCTTCCTGAAGTGAGGCTGTGGCTGGTTTCATTTGCTTTCCGTAGATCCGCTGCATGCCCTGGCGAAACTCGTTGACGCCGCCGTAGCTGGGATGACGGACGCATTCGACCTCAATGCCGAACGTGGCGGCGTAAGAAGTGGCGTCTTGCCCGATGCACACTATGCGCTTAATGCCGAGCCAGGTGATCAGAATGTTGTTCAGGTCAGTGACTTCGGAAAGCTCGCGAGCAGCGAATCGCCGGTTGGTCATCGGATCGTCCGGTTCGTGCGGATGAAAGGGGAAAACATTCCAGAGCAGGGGAGGGAGTTCGAGTCGCGAAAGCACCGCCCAGATTTCCGCTGCGGTGCGCTCGGCAACGGATGGGCCCTTTGTTGCCTTGCTGGGCGCGGAGCCTGGGTAATGTGCGGCGAACATCGGCAACCGTGCCTCGTCCGTCAGAGCTAACCCTGTTCGACGACCGCCGCGATAGCCGAGGTCTCGGCCCATCCAGAGCGTGTCCGTGCCAAGCTCTTCAACGGCAGCGAGGTAGTCGCGTAGGTTCTTACGTCTGGTTGCAGCCGCGTTCGCCAGATCGTGCACCGCGCACTGGTCGCGATATGGATTGAACACGCCATGCAATTGGACATCCGCAAGGGCGGTAACAAATGAGCGCGGAGTCATGACTTCCTCTTGGATTGGGGCAGCAGAGCGGCGCCAATTTCTCTGCGTGGTTTTGGTGCAGGTGCAGGGTCTGAAGGCTGTACGACAGCCTCGAACGAGATGGTGTGGGCGTCCATGTCTACGGTGACGATACCACTGCCGGCATCGCGCAGTTGTCGAAACACTTTGAAGCCTTCAAGAATCGCTCGCTCCCACTGCCAGAGAGGACATGCCGCAACCTCGTAGCCGTCGACCATGCCCCGTACCTGCTTGAGCAAGCCGTATTCAAGCTTGCCCATGTCCGTGTTTTCGTAGTAGTCGTGCCGGTCGGCATGGTTGAAGATCCAAGTTGCGATGCCTTCTTCGATGATGGCAGCGCGGGCACCATCCTCATTTTCGTCCAGCTCGGGGTTGCTCTTACGCTTGAGCTTGAGGAGGGCGCGGATGACGGGCGACCAGCCCAGGTGGGCTACATACGCGAGGTGGAAGACATCGTGGAAGCGGTAGCCGTCCGCAATAGTGCGATTGTCCGTGAGGCGCTCGCCGATGTTGACTTGGCGTAGCTGCTGAATGACGTACGCGCGCTCGTTTGGCTGGCCCGCGTTGTAGAAGCGCTCGACGAAGTGCATCGAAAACTGGCGCTCGAAACGTTCGTGCGACGGCGATGCACTGTCGAAATGCGGCACGTACTGCGCGCCGGCCCGAGGCCAGCGTGACTCGAACTTTTCCAAATTGGCACTGACGACATCGGCAAACTGGAGGTTAAACATCCAGGCCACTGTCACCATGTCCGCCACAAGTCCAGCAAGCAGGCCGATGGGGGCGGGGTCGGCAAGATCCGGATTACTTGAGACCGTCATTAATAGCCCAACGTGGCTTCCAAGATCCGACAACTGCTTGCTGCGATCGAGCTCAACCAGTTGCTCCACGCACAGGCCGTGAACGCTGTCAAACGGTAAGAAGGTGAGTTGTCCCGTGGGTGCTGGGCTCGTGACACGGAATCGCCGCTGTAACTCGCTGAGGCCGGTGGCCCCGACCTCTTGGAGCGAGTGGCCGTACTCGGATGACAACTCGGTCAGATACCAAAAGCAATCGCCCAGCTCTTCTTTGACGACGGCCTGCGTGGCCGCGCCGAAGTCTCGGTGGGACTTCTTGACGGCGGCGAGGAGACCACCTACCTCGCCGAAGAGTCCGAATCGCAACTGACCGAGTGCATCAGGCTTGCCCTTGAATTGGTTCGCCGAATCGGCGCGCATCTGATAGTCCTTCAGCGACATTGGTGGCTTTGCGTTGGCCGCGCTCATATTGTTTTTCATGTCGTTGTGCTCCCTCCATATGGATTAGGCCTGTGACACAACAACTTGCTTGGACGCAAGCTCGTGTTTGAGTAGTCGTGCACGCGAGATGATGGTCTGTCGGTCACCTAGGCTGGCGCCCATTGCCAGGGCCCGATCGCGCACGCTCACGGTCACGTCGTAGTGAGGGTAGGCGGACTTCGCCTGGAACCAGGCTTCGCGCAGTCCAAGCCGCCGTGCGAACGTATGCAGCTCGGGGAGTGTATCAGCCACCATGTGGCACCACAACTTGCCGCGCCAGGAGATTAGCTCGTCGTCGACGTAAATGGCCATGCTTGATGTTTTGCAAATTTATTTGCATAATTTTATGCAAAATGAAAAAGCCACGCAAGCCCGTCGATGATCCGAAGACCTTCGGTGCACTGCTTCGTCAACGTCGAAAATCACTGGGAAAAACGCTTACAGAGATCGCTAACGTTACTTCAGTTGATGTCAGCCAACTGTCGCGGTTTGAAACCGGGCATATGAAAAAGGATAGTGATAATTTGCAAAAATTGCTTGCTGGTCTGCAAAAACTCGAGGCTGCAGGCGAGCAGCGATCAAGCGTTATTAACAGGTTCGCATCGATCATGGAGCGTTCCAGCCGCCACGCCGAAGCGGCTACGGCGTTCGTTGATGCCCTCGAGAAACTAAAGTGAATGTCCGCTGAGGGGGGCGCAAGTCCTCGGTTCATCAACTGCCGTGCGATCCGCTGCGAACCTATGAGACCGGGGCGGCAACCACTAGGCACCGAAAGTCATGGGGGCAGTGGCCAGCAGCGGGACGAGCGGCTGTATGGCCGCTTGCGGCAGCGATACATACTTCTCCACACTGGCGTTGGTCAGGTCGACCACATCGAGGTCGTGTAGGAGCGGCCCGCCCCAGCCCGAACAGGCCGTTTCATGCGCCGCAAGATGGGTGCGGAGATCAGGCGGTAGGCCATGCAAACTGAGCAGGGGGCGGTGAAGCGGAATGTCTTGCCATCCGCCGAGAACACGGAGGTTGATCCGGCGGCAAGGTCGGCCCACTTTTCGCGGTGGACTCTTCCATACCGCCCGCGTGTAAGACCTTACGCACTATCTGGTCTGGCGCTGGGGGGCAACTGACCAAAGGTAGCATCGTCGCGTTGGTCGGATAGGGGTTGAACGCAGATGCTAGATGGCCTGTCGACTGCTCGTCGACGATCATTAGGATCGCGCGACCCTCAGGGCTGTGGGTATGGATCGCGGGGGATGACATGTGAACATGCTTCGGGGAACCGCCTCCTCTACGAACGATAGTTTGTGTGGCCAGGGGATTCGACACCGCACAGCCGCGGTCACCGACCTTGTTCAGGGGCACACTAACCTAGTGCCCGCTGTGAGGGAAACATTGATGACCGCTTTTGGCCGGAAACTGCCCTTGAGGTCGTCGCGGCGTGCGCCAGCTTAAGGCTGATCGGAGCCATACGCATATTGTGTGTAGCCCGGCAAGAGTTGCACCTGATGTTGCCCCTGTATTCCCGGCCCCACCCTATTCGCAATAAAGCGCCTGGTCAGCGCCTGCAGCCTGTTGCCGCCTGAACTCCCGAGGCGAACGCATTTTCAGCGAAGAATGCGGATGCACCTCGTTGAAGTGCTCGAAGGCCGCTGGCAGTTGCGCCAGTACCGTCTGCGCGTCACGCAGGTCCATGCGCGCCACATAGTCGCGCTTGAAGGTGTTGACGAAGCTCTCGGCCATGCCGTTGCTCTGCGGGCTGCACACGGGCGTGTTGATGGGCTTCAGGCCCAGCGCACGTGCCAGTGCCCTCGTTTCAGCGGCGATGTAGGCACCGCCGTTGTCACTGAGGAACTCCAACTCCTGGCCCTGCGGGACCGCTTCGACCGAGCCGAAGCGGCGCTCCACAGCTTCAATGAGCATCTCGCGCACCGGCTCACCTGGCAGCCCTTTGCCCTCCCACGCGCGCCAAGCCATCACCTCACGGTCGCAGCAGTCCTTGGCGAAGGTGGCCGTCACGGTCTGACCCGAATCGCACTTGATTTCCAGTCCATCGGAGCACCATCGAAGGTCGCTGCGTGAGACCGCAACACGGCCCTCATGCGTGCGTGCGGACTGCCGCCGGCTAGGAGCCTTGGGTAGCAGCAGAGCGGCTTGAGCCATGACGCGATAGACGCGTTTGGCGTTGACCCTCGGGGCCCCCCGAGCTGTGCGTTGGCGGTTCACCAAGGCACAGGCACGTCGGTAGCCATAGCTGGGCAAGTCGGCAATTTCCTGGCGCAGTTCGGCGAGCAGCCCGGCATCGTCGCTGGGGGTGCGATGGCTGCGGCCATCGGCCCAGCCTTCACCGCGCCCAAGCAGGTCGCGCACATGCGAGCGCGCCAGCCCCATCGTCCGGCAGACTGTTTTCACTGGTCGCCCCCGGGCAACAAGGGCGAGCGCGCAATCCACTTTTTTTCTGCGGCGTACTCCACGGCTTCCTTGAGGATTTCGTTCTCCAAGGTTTTCTTGCCGAGCACGCGCTGCAGCTTGGCGATTTCAGCGCGGGCAGCCGCCAGCTCGGATGCGGGCACGACTGCCTCGCCAGCGGAGACGGCGGTCAAAGCACCCTGGCGTTCGAGCTTGCGCCACTGAAACAGCAGTCCAGCCGAGACCCCTT
The DNA here is from genome assembly GCF_003752175.1 of Comamonas sp. BIGb0124. GTDB lineage: Bacteria > Pseudomonadota > Gammaproteobacteria > Burkholderiales > Burkholderiaceae_C > Comamonas_F. The sequence goes on from NZ_RJVF01000010.1 coordinate 57,515, forward strand.
CCTGGCGAGCGACGAGCGATACGCTCATGCCTGGTTCGTAAGTTCGGCGCACCAGCGCCGCCTTCTCTGCGAGGGACCAGCGCCTGCGGCGCTGGTCCTTCACGACTACCTCTATTGACTCCGTATGCCTAGTCATATGCACAGTCCTGTTCCTATCTACAAAGATAAGCGACAGGACGGGGCCGGGGAATCAGGGGGCTATCTCACACCACACCTGACATCGCTTACACCTAATTCGGCGTCGTAAAGCGGTCGGGCACCTGATGAGCCGCTGCGACGTGCTTGTCCGACACGAACTGCCGACCGCCGATACCGTCGATGTTTCCGCCCAGCTCTTCATCGCCAGCCGGGATCGGTGGCGCAACGACTACCTGCCGCACCTGCGAGCCCATCAGATGGTGGAGATCCTGAAATGCCAACCATCCTTCTGCACGCTGCTGGAGCTGTCGTTAGTGCGGCTTTCGCTACCCGGGCGGAGGACATGATTACGCTATGATCGACGCATAAAGATACAAATGAACTGGAGTGAGAACGTGGGAGCATTTCTTCGCACACGTGGTTTCGCGCTCTGGCCGAAGCCATGACACCGCAGGAGATCATCGACGCAACCCTTGTGCCGGGAACGAAGGGAGTGTTCGTCCTGGGCAGTTTTGAGCAGCGCGTAACGGTCTACTCGCAACAAGTTCGCGCCCTCAATCTGGTTGACGCGCTGCTGTCGCTAGAGATGGTACGGCGGGAGGGCGGAAGGATCGCCATCGTTGGCGGCGGAGCCGCCGGGATGACAGCCGCCGTGGCGCTTGCTAAGGCGGCTCCAAGATTGGCTCAACTTGACCTCTTCGAGCGCCGGGCTGGCGTGCTTGAACTGCAGCGGAACAGCGGACGCTTCCTGCATCCCCACCTCTACGATTGGCCAGCGGATGGCGCGACAAGGTCAAAAGCCGGCCTGCCCATCATGGACTGGCATGCGGGGTCCGCTGGTGCCGTTGCGAAAGAACTGCATCGCCAGTTTACGGAGACGGTCGCCGCGTCTCCGCTGGTGTGCTTCACAGAGCATGAGGTTGTTGAGCTCAAGTCATTCGACGTAGGCTTGGTGCGTGTCTTCACACGAAATGGCGCAGCTACCAAGCGGATTTATGACGCGGTGATTCTTGCCGTTGGCTTTGGCCTTGAGAGGTTCTTGGGGAACGAGACCGCTTCCTACTGGTCGCCGTCTGAGCTGGCGGCACCGCTTCTTGCTGGTGGTGCTGAACCGACCATATTTGTATCTGGCAACGGCGATGGCGGATTGGTCGACTTCCTGATGGCGGCGTTTGACAGCCTTGAGCACATGGACATCTGTCAGTTGCTCATCAACCAAGATTTCGGCGAGGCGCTCACCGAGTTGCAGGCAATCGAACAAGAGGCTTGGGCAGCCGGTGCTGATCTTGACCTGCTGGAACAGTATCGCGCGAGAGTACGGTCCCTTGTGCCTCCTGCCGTCTGGGCGGAGATCAACGATCGGTTGCGGCGAAACGTTCGCGTCGTTCTTCACACCAGAGAGGCGCGGCTTCTGCGAAAAACGACCGCTCTTCACAACCGTTTCGCCACCTTTCTGGTTCTAGATGCTGATCAGACGATGGGACACAACGCGATATCGGTCAAGGTTGGTATCGACTTCGACGGTCCCCCGCCAGAAGACGGACCGGTTGTTCTAGCTGGAGAAGTACCGTTTCTGCCTTTCAAACGAGTCCTGCGCCTAGGACCAGATGTGCCGGCAAATTTGTCACCTTTTGCATCCTTGCTTTCTGGGTATGCCGCAAAGGTTGCGGTGCTGCATTCAGCGACACGGCCAGAGTCTCCAACCCTTACCGCGACTGCGAGCGCTCTATTTGAGCCGTTCCGCGTCGCCAATGGAGCGGAAGTCGTGGCGCACGCATTTGAAGAGGTTAGGCCAGCGACGCTCAACCTGGTCGTCTCGCACGTAGCCGCAGGGCGTGTCAATTGGTCAGGCGGCATCGGTCCTGACATGATCGCGGCGTGCTGGGCCCCCGGCTCTGTCGTTGCGCTGCATTGCAGCGTTAGCGCTATCGACGCTGGTCGACTTGTGCATGCTTTCGCCCGTCTTGGGGCGCATGCACCTGGGATTACTCTGTTCGTTCGTGATGCGGTTCGGTGGCGCTCCGCCTTGGATGCCCTGTGGCAAGAACCGACGCACCCCGGCCCAGGTCTGCAATTTCGATGCGCCGTTGAACAATGGCGAGACCCACCGGCGCTCGAGCCGCTGGTAGAGATCCCAATTGCCGATCTTGCGGAGACCATTAACGATCGCCTTGATGCCGAGACCTTGCGCGAGCTGCACGGCACCTTGTTTGACATCCTTGGCCCGCCTGCCTTAGCGACCGGCTGGCTGATTGAGCAGGCCTTGCGCCAACGCCTCCTGGAGCTGTGGCAGGCCTGGTTCGACACCCTGACAGCCGATAGCAGCAAACGACGTCGGTTCCTGCGTCTTCTGGCTAACGCGAGCGACAAGATGGAGGCTGACTACACCTCTTTGGTGGGAGTAGGCTTACGGACCGTGTCCCCGCATCTGACTCTACCCACCATCTTTGGTCTGGCATTTGCGACATGCTCTGGCCGCGCGGTGGAACCCGCAATGCAGCACCCCGGGAATGTTGCGATCGACATGCTGACGGGCCACGCTTGTGGCGTCGAATGGATCAATAAGCGCACTGTGCGGGGAAGTACAGTTGGCATGCAAACTTGGACGACGACCGTCGTGTTGCTTTCCCAATTGGGAGAGACCGTTCAGATGATGGAAGGCGACGTGCGTCTGGATCAGGAGGTCACAGATCCGCCAAAGGTTGGCGTACCCTCCCTAAGCGAACGTCCTATCGTGATTGGCGCCGACGATGCGTTCCTGAGCGCGATGGAAGAAGGAAGCCCGGCGGTTCAGCAGTTCTTCGAGGCCGTCTTCCAACGACGCGCGGACGCGGCTCGACAATCCCTTCAGGAGGTCGACGATGGCAAGCTATGACGCATCCGATCTTGTCCCTTTTCTTTGCGGTGCGGCCGCTGCTATCGGCGCCAAAGTCGCCGATGCCCCATCCAATCTGAAGGGCTACCGCTTCAACGCGGAAGTTCTAAGTGAAGCGATTTCTGGCCGCACTATGCAGCGGCAGGACAGCGATTTACCCCAGTTCGTCGAGGCTTTTTTGCTGGACGGATTCGCTGTCTTGATCGGAGTGTTATCGGGCCCGCCGTTTAGGCCGAGCGTGGGCTCTCAGCTTCGGCGGTACAGGAACCAAGCCACCATAGCTCGCTCTTGGCTAGGAAGTGCAGCTCCAAATCTTCATCTCTTCCTTGCCGCTCCTGCCGGCGCTCTCCGTGACCCAGAGTGGCGTCAGATTGCAACGGAGATTGAGGGCGACGACCGGGTGTGCCGCAAGCTGGTATGGCTCTTCGATGAGGCACCGTCGGCAGAGAGTGCGCGCGAGTTCATGGAACGCACTTTCGTCGCGCGGCCTTGGCCTGCAATCCAACGGTCTGAACGTCTGGACAGCATGGCGAGCTTCGAGTTACCTCCCGGATGGGAGGACGCGATTCAGGACCCAGATTTAGACAACACTGGTCTGGTCGAGCAACTGATAGATCTTGAGCGGGAGTTGCAACTATGAGCGACCTTTACCTGCGAGGCGTTGAGCTCTCAAACTTTCGAATATATGGGGACAGTTATGCGTTCGAGTTTCCCGACGGACCTAGCATCACGATCATCACGGGCGGCAATGGCCTGGGCAAGACCAGCTTCTTCGATGGGGTCGAGTGGGGGTTGACGAACCAGGTTGGCCGGTTCAGTGAGTTCCCTTCGGATGCACGGCGCAAGACAACTGACCCACTGACGAGAATAGGTGCTCCTGAGAAGAGCCACCGTGTCAGCCTGCACTTTTCGGACGGATCGGTCATCGATAGAGGTGCTGATTTCGATGCAGAAGAGAAAAAGATACTTGAGTTGCTGAAGCGTCCAGAATGGGCGGAGATTGGCGACCTGCATGGGTATCTGTCTATTACGCATTTCTTTGGCCAAGCTTCGGCGCAACGATTCTCTCTGAAAAAACCGACGGATCAGTGGGAAGCGCTGAAAGGCCCGGCTGGGGTCGATCGCGTCAATGCGCTCCGCGAGAGGATCAGTGGGCAGGGAGTCACAAAGGCGTTCACAAGAGCCCTCGAAGAGAGAACTGCGATTCTGCAGAAGGCGCAAGCTGACTTGGTTTCCTGGACCGAGCTCGTCGGCGAACGTGACCGTGCACTTCAGCTTGCCTCGTCTGAGCATGCCGTTGAACCACGCGAAGTCATAGAGCAAGCGCACCGTCTGGCCGCCACAATCGGCACTGTCATCGACCACTCCGCGAAGTTTGCACAAGTCCTTGGCGCGACGCCAGAAGGAATCCTTGAGGCAGTTTCTTCCCTGCTGCGCACCACACTCGATCGGTCAAATGCCGAGGCGGCAACCCTTGATGACCTAGCAAGGACTGTGACTGCATTCGAAGGGGGGCGGTCGGAGAAGTCAGCACTCGAAGCGTTGGTTCAGTCTACCGAGGAGCGTTTGATCAACGTGCGTGACGAATTGCGATTCTACGAGGAGAAGTTGCTCGAGGCCGGTGAAGCGGTTCGGGTTAGCGACCTGCAGGTGGGTCATATTCGGAATCGCCTCGTTGTGCTGGGTCGTATTGCCATTGCGGTGAAGCAGCTGAATGATGCCATCGAGCGCCAAGCACTTTTGGAGGCGCAATCTAGTGCGGCAGAGTTGGCAATAGATGATGCCTCCGCGCAACTGCAGAAGTTGCGCGAGCAACAGTCAGCTGTGCTTGCGGTGCGGGTAGATCGGCGGACGCGAGCGGATAGCCTGGAGCAAGCACGCAAACGCGCTCAGACTTCGAAGTTACTCGCTGCACTTCTCGAAGAGATTGGGAGAGTCTCGCTCCTGTTCGGTGAACGAGACCAAGTTGCCCTTCGTAATAAACGGCGTGAGCTGACTGCGGAACTGGCCATATCAAGTCAGCGCGTGATTGACGCCACCTCCGCTCTTCTTCAGCATGACGACCGGGCGCGATCAGTCGTCGAGGCCGTGACCGCTATTGCCCATAGACTCCGTCACGATGATACATCTTGCCCAGTCTGTGCATCTGAATTTGAGCCGGGCGAGCTGCTTCGATTGGTACAGCGACAGAATGCAGCGGGCCCGACAACTGCCTCAGGTATTGCTTCAACACTTGTAGAAGCACGCCTTGAAGTGGAGGCACTTCAACGGCAAATCGCCGCTGTCGAACGTGACCTTGTTGAGTGCGCTGAGCTTGAGGCTACATTGACTCAGCATCGCGCGCGGGAGAGTGAACTGCGCCAGCAACTGGTTGAGGCGGGAGGTGCCGCTGATGGCAGCTATGACAATCGCGCCGTCGAGACGATTGAGGCCGACTTGAAGGTGATCGACGAGCAGCTTGCGACGTCAGACACGCCGCAGGCGATTTCCTCAAGAATTGGCGACGCAGAGGCCGCCCTAACGGCGGAGACCCTCAAGCGTACTTCGACGCAGAAGCTCCTCTCCGTTGCCTCCGATGAAATCCAAGCGTGTCGCTCATTCTTATTGCAGCATCCCGATATTTGGACGCAAGCTGACGGCTTGATTGTCGACTTGCCAGCTACGCTCGCGGCCAGCGAACGAATGGCGCATGACGCTGGAGACAAATTGGCTGATGCCGCCTCTGCTGTCACTGCGGCGCAGGCGTCACGCGATGCATCGCAAGCAGCTCTAGCTCGCGAAATGGGAGTGGTTGCGGCGTCCAACACCAGGCTAGCCGGGTTGAATCGTGAACTGGAGGATATGCGGCAGCGTTGGACCGTCGCAGGTCTCAGCGGTGAACCAGAACAGTCCCTTATCGCGTCTCAGCGGGCGAGCTGGACTGCTAGGGATGATCGGCTGATCCTTGTATCAGCAGCGCTCGAACGCTTGACCGCCGGTTATCGAAAGTGGCTTAAAGACGAACAGTTGCGCAAGCTGACAGAGGATGTGGTTGGAAGGATGAAGTCCGTCCAAGCAAGCTCGGAGGCCGAGAGCCTGCGGAAGTTGGTGCAGCGTGTGGATCAGGCTCAACAGTCCATTGAGCTCGCAAAGGCCACTAGGAGAAAGGTGGAGGACTATGGCGTACGAATGAAGGATCAGGCACGAACGTACGCCGGCGAAGTTCTTGAGCCTCTCAACGCAACAATAAAGAGATTCGCGCGCGCCCTGATGACAGGGTCCGACACGGCCGTTACCTATAAGGCTGAACATCTTGCTGCCCGATCAGAGCTGCGCCCGACCATCGTGCGGAGTGATCTTGACGGCAGCACTCGGAATGTGGATATGAACCCTAGCCTCTATTTCAGCGAGGGACAACTTTCCGCCCTCAGCGTCGCGGCTCTGTTCGCGGCGAGCACGTCTTTCGGATGGTCCCGCTGGCGTGGCCTACTGTTGGACGATCCGCTCCAGCACAACGACGTCATCCATGCGAGTGCATTCATGGATCTTCTCAGGCAAATGGTCCTCGGTCTCGGATACCAGATCGTCCTTTCAACACATGACAGCGCTGAAGCGGAGTTTCTGATTCGAAAGTGCCGAAGCTCAGGCATCAACTACCGAGTGCACGAGCTCGCTCCCAAGGGGCCAAACGGTGTTGTCACGCCAGACAGGGCTGCGTCCTGGACCGCCCAGGGCTAGTTCTTCTCGCAAAGCGAGTCCACGCGCGCATTCAACAATTGAACGGATTGTCCGCGATCGGCAAGTGCCATGCACGCCATTCTCTCATCTGAATGGACGTCATACCTCAGGAGCTCTGTGAAGGCGATTTTCGCGGACAAGCCGGTCGACGAGTCGCAGATCGTCCAAGGTTTCTATATGTATCGATTTTCTTGCCTCTCGGTCCCCGGGCTGAAATTTTAGAACGAGTCTCCACAAAGCCGCCGACCGCCAATACCCGCAAAGGCGAGGACATGACGGTCGACTGAGAGCTAGTGACGGTCTGCAAACGCTGCGAAGCAGCTATTGGCTTTCGTCGGCCGAACTTCCGCTTCGAGTCGCAAGCAGACTTGGCAATCGCTCGTATGAGAGGCGTAGCCTGGAGCGTGGCTTTTTATAACTATGAGGGGCAGCTGAGGAGAATATGCTTGTGACCTGCCCCCTCCAGCCATACCAATCAGTTGGAGAGAGGTCCAAGGGTTTGCAGGTTAACTGATCCTGCCTCGGTGGTTGATGGGTTGGGATTGCGGTGTTTGGCGGCGAACTCAGCCGGAGGAATCCGGCCAATCGTTCCGTGCGGTCGGACCTCGTTGTAGTCCTGGCGCCAGATGGCGATGACCTCGCGGGCTTGGGCCAGGGATTCGAACCAGTTCTCATCGAGGCATTCATCCCTGAACTTGCCGTTGAAGCTCTCGATGTAGGCGTTTTGAGTTGGCTTGCCTGGCTGAATCAGGATGTGCTGTATGCCTCGTTGAAGGCTCGGCATGTCAACTCTGGGCCGTTGTCGGTCCTGATGGCCCCTGGGTAGCCCCTGAATCTTGCAGCCCGCTCGAGGACGCGAGCGACGTATGCCCCAGGCATGGAAAGGTCCACAGCGATGTCGACGCACTCATGGGTGAAGTCATCGGCGATAGTCAGGCATTTGATGCGGCGCCCGTTGGACAGCGAGTCGCTGACAAAGTCCAGGCTCCAGGTTTGATTGACCCGGGCAGCGGCCACCAAAGGCGTCCGCTCACCACGGTACTTCTTGGCCTTGTTGCGCTTGCGAACAGCCAGGCCCTGTGCGCGATAGAGCCGAAACACCTTCTTGTGGTTCGTGCCTGGAAACTCTTTGCGCAGCATGTCGTGCACACGACGATACCCAAAGCGCCGGCGCTCCATGGCCACTGCATGAATGCGTCGTTCAGACGCACGGTGTGCTCATCGAGCTGCGTTGGATGGCGCCAGGCGTCGCGGGACAGCCCCACAAGACGGCAAGCCCTGCGCTCGGAGATCTGGGTGTGCTCCAACATCCTGACGATGACCTTGCGCTTGTCTTGCGGGGCTAGCGCTTTACACCTGGGTATTCCGGAGCATCGTGACCGCTCATTCCGGGCCATCGTGACCGAGCATTCCGCTTGAACGTGACCGGTGATTCCGGGCTCAACGTGACCGATTTTGGCTTACTCCGGAATCGCCGGTCACGATGACGGAATCAACGGTCACGGCAGCGGAACGCTGCCGTATGTCAGCGTGTCGGTGTTGCGCACTTCATCCCCCCAAGCGGGTAGCCTTTGCGGCTTTTGCCGGAGACAGGCGTGCCCCCACCAAGGATCAACATGCGCAAGATCAGAGACGTCTTACGTCTCAAACTCGATGCCCGCCTCTCCCATGAACGAATCGCCGCCTCGCTCGGCCTCTCCAAGGGGGTCGTCGCCAAGTACGTCAGCCTAGCCGCCGTTGCTGGCCTGGACTGGCCAACCGTTCAAACATTGAGCGACACCGCCCTGGAGCGCCGCGTCGTACAGGGGCGACTGGATCGCCCGACCCACTACGTACTGCCCGACTACGGGCGCGCGCACCAGGAACTGCGACGCAAGGGTATGACCCTCATGCTGCTATGGGAGGAGTATGTCGCGGCCCATCCCGGGCAGCCGACCTACCGCTATAGCCAGTTCTGCGAGCGTTATCGACGCTACGCCTTGCGCCTGAAGCGCTCGATGCGCCAGACCCACCGTGCCGGCGAGAAGCTCTTCGTCGACTATGCCGGCCCCACGGTCGAACTCGCCAACACAGGGCGTGCGCACATCTTTGTGGCTGCCCTTGGCGCCTCGAGCTACACCTTCGCCTGCGCAACACCTCGCGAGACCATGGCCGACTGGCTCGAGGGTTGCGCGCGTGCTTTGCGCTTCTTCGGCGGCGTCCCGCAACTCATCGTCCCGGACAACCCCCGCGCAATGATCGCGAGTCCGAACCGCTACGAGCCTCGGGCCAACGAGACGGTGGAGGACTTCGCACGCCACTACGGCACTTCGGTGCTGCCTGCTTGGCCTCGTCATCCCCAAGACAAGGCCAAGGTGGAGTCGGCCGTGCAAGTCGTCGAACGCTGGATCCTGATGCGTCTGCGTCATCGGCGCTTTGCCAGCGTCGACGAGGTCAACGATGCAATCGAGCCGTTGCTTCAGAGCCTGAACAACAAGTCGTTCCAGAAGTTGCCTGGCAGCCGTGCAAGCGCCTTCGCCGATCTGGATGCGCCTGCACTGCATGCGCTACCGCTGCAGCCCTGGGAGTGGGCGGTCTTCAAGAGCGTGCGTGTGCACATCGACCATCACGTGGAGATCAACGGCCACCGCTACAGCGTGCCCCAGAACCTCGTTGGCTTGATGCTCGAAGCGCGCATCACCGCCCGCGCAGTCGAGCTGCTGCACCGCGGCCAGCGTGTGGCATCGCATCAGCGCAGCGCACACAAGGGCGGCTTTACGACAGTCGCAGCCCACCTGCCGGCGGCGCATCGCGCTCACCTGCAATGGACGCCCGAGCGCTTGATCCATTGGGGGCAGAGCATCGGCGTTGCCACCGCCCGCCTGGTGGCGCGACTGATCGAGGAGCGGCGTCACCCCGAGCATGGCTACAGGGCATGCCTCGGACTGCTGTCGCTGGCACGCCGCTATGGCAGGGAGCGGCTGGAGGCAGCCAGCCTGATCGCCCTGGAGCTGGGCACGGCGAAGTACGTGCACGTGAAAGCCATTCTGGTCAACGAGCGCGACAAGACTGCCGCGAGCACGGCGCCGAGCTGGACCAGCCCGCCTCATGAACATGTGCGCGGTCCTGGGTATTACCAGTGACGGCAGACTGCATCCGGCAGCCGAACAAAAGGAATTCGAAATGATGATGAACACAACCCTCGATCAACTGCGCGCCCTCAAGCTCCTGGGCATGGCAGCAGGCCTGCAGGACCAGCTCACCAGCGCAGGCATGGCGTGCATGAGCTTCGAGGAGCGAACGGCACTGCTGGTCGAGCGCGAGGTGCACTGGCGTGGCGACAAGCGGCGCGAACGCCTCTTGAAGGAAGCTCGGTTGAAGTACCCGCAAGCGGCCATCGAAGACATGGATGCTCGTGCTGGACGAAGCGTCGATCGCAAAGCGGTCATGAGCTTGGCCTTGAGCGGCTGGATTGACTCGGGGCACAGCGTTCTGATCACCGGCCCGACAGGTGTGGGCAAGTCGTGGCTGGCATGCGCACTTGCACAGTATGCCTGCCGACGAGGTCGCTCTGCGTATTACCAGCGCATGCCCAGGCTGGGCGAGGAGCTGCGCATCCGCCACGGCAATGGCACCTTCGGTAAATGGCTGATTCAGTTGGCCAAGATCGATGTACTGGTGCTCGACGACTGGGGCATGGCGGCGCTGGATGTTCAGGCCAGATCGGATCTGCTGGAGATCATCGACGACCGGGCAGCCAGCAAGGCCACGATCATCACCAGTCAACTGCCGATCGAACACTGGCATGCCTGGGTCGGCGACGCCACCATTGCCGACGCGATCCTCGACCGCCTGATGCAACAGAACCACCGACTCACCCTCACGGGCGAGTCGTTGCGGCAGAGTATAAAAACGCCCCAAAAGGAGAAAAACCCAGACCCATCGTGACCGCCACTTCTACAATCTGATCGCGCAACTCAACACGCCTGACGACCGGTCACGATAGCGCGGAATCGACGGTCACGTTCGCCGGAATACGCACACCGAAGCCGACCTTGAGCGCCTCAAGGTCGAGATGAGCTTCTGCCAGCAACTTCTTGAGCCTGGAGTTCTCGACCTCCAGGTCCTTCAGGCGCCGGGCCTCATCGGCTTCCATGCCGCCGTACTTGCTGCGCCACTTGTAGAACGTGGGCTCGCTGAACCCGCCTTGACGGCAGACCTCCTTGACCGGCAGGCCTGACTCGGCCTGCTTCAAGAACCCAATGATCTGCTGCTCGGTAAATCGACTCTTCCTCATGTCCGTCATTCTCCAGGTTGACGGACCTCACTTCCATTCGATTGGTACGGCTGTGAGGGGGCAGGTCAGATTGCGGATGTCATGGAGCGCGGCGACCTAGCGGCTGGAAAGCTGCTCGCGATCCTGATGGGACAGGACCAGTAGTTTGAACTGCGCACTGTATGCGCTGGGCTTGGGGCGCAAGCCGTCGATACCGTGCAGACGGTAGTGGCTCACCCACGTGCGGACCTTCTCCTCGGGAATCGACCACCGCCGAGCCAAAAGCTTCGCGCCGCCTTCTCCTGCCAAGAAGCTCTGGACCACTTCCAGCTTGAACTCCGTTTCGTACTTCTTCATGAAACCCCTTGAAGTTCGTCCAACTTCTGGGGGTCAGTTCAAACCCGGGGCGATTCAAGATGACTTTCGCGGAACTCCCTCTAATTTCCTTTTTCGAGAGCGGATGCCAATATGGATTTGAGTTGAGTTGTGCAGTGCTGAAATATTAAAAAATGGCGCGTATATTTTCACTATTAATTTGGAAATGCCGGTGACTTTAAAGTGGACGCGTGGGGTAACTGTCGCCATGAAATAAAAATTGTTTGCATCAAATTGGTAAAGATGGACCTGTTCAGTGGGAATTTATCCGCTTGCGCCGCAAAGCATGTCGACGCCGATTGCGTTTATCGGGTGTAAATGACAGTGCGTAAGTGTCAATAACGCCGCTTTTCTTCGCCGATAAGGTTGCGGATGAATGCTGTCAACTTAAGTCGTCGTTCGAGAGGCGGGGTGACCGACTTCTTCAGGCTGAGGTCTGGAGATGTATAAAGGGCTATAGTGGCTTTTGAACTCCAAATCGGCCACTCGTTGAAGTTGATTGATAAGGATCAAACGGGGTTTCGCTAATTTTGCATTGCTTTGCTGACTCGCTCAGCTTAGGCGGGGTATGCGCGGTAGTTTTCTTCTTCCTGTATTGCGATGTCAATTTTTGTTTAGGGTATGCCAAAAAAGCTCAGTCTTGCTGGGTTGAATAAGACCAGTGGCCGTTCTCTAGCTAGCTGAGCGGGTATTATTTGACGCGCAAAAATACTAGCAAATGCGTCGAATTCAAACATGTGGTCAGGCTTCGAGCAAGCACTAAGTGCTCCAGCTGGGGTGGAGTATGTCTTCTGATTCTTGCAGCTGTGTTTCCAGTTCGAATCCAGGCATTGAAGTATGTCGTGGCTACTGCAATGAGCGCGTGAGATCGTGTTTAAAATGTCACATCCAAATTCGATCTCAAAAGCATCGGGTATCCATTGCTTAAACGCATGATCCATAGTGTGCCCTATCATTGAATTGCATTTGCTGATTGAGAACAGCTGCGTCAGTGCTCCCATGGTGCTGGCGATATCCTGGTCTTTGTAAGGTATATTTCGCATTCCATTCCATGCGGATTGAATTGCACTTAGATATCGGTCTATGTCATGTATTCCTTCAAGTCCATCAATTTTCCAAACTGATGAACTCGCCCGCAAATTCATCTCACGAGATAGTGCATTAAGAAAGGCGGCTTTGACCTGCTGATGGGCAGGAGGGGCTCCAGAGCCAGAGCGGACACGAATGTGTACAGTTTTCCCTACTACAGTATGGAAATTCTCATGACGCTCTAGTCGCCATGGGGCAAGCGCTGTTTCATTCCAGCTTTCAAGTAATATAGGCGCTGCGGAGAATGCCGATTTGGTATATCTTTCTGGGTCAGTGATCCAAAGCTCCTTCAGTATCTTCACGCCTTGTCCCTCCAGGTCAATTAGTAATTTCTCCATGTGCTCTTGCCCCTTTCTCCGGCGCTCTAAGGATTCGAACTCGTCGAGTAGCTGTTCGAGGTGGCTCTTTTGTGGGGGATAGATTTGATCGCGAGGCGGGTAAGCAGGTAATCCTGTCCAAGGGAATTCGATACGATCCATGCTGTACACGTTGTACCAAGTGTGGTTTGCACGTAGGAAGTGACCGTGCTGCGCCTGAAGTCGCCATAGATTTTTAACATCAACCGAAACCGGTTCAATCTCCAGCTCTTCACCAATGAGTTGCGCGTGCTTATGGTAAAAATCGAGAAGATCGTTGGTATTAAGGCAGAAAATTGCGGAAAAAGTACCCTCTTCCGGAGGTTGCGGAGTATCCGATGCAAAGAATCCTGCGACACTTGGATCAGATGTGAAATCGATGTAAGTAGTTGGATATCCGTAATGCTGTCTTATTGCGAACAAAAAGTGTTCGTTAGCCGTATCATCAAGATATGCTAGCTCGGGCACCAGTCGCACCCAGTCTAAAAAACGATCAAGGTCTTTGTTAAATTCACTTTCTGTCGTCCCGCCTTGCAGCTTCCGTTGAGCGGTCGACGAGGGAACCCAATCGGCTCGCACTTGACCGCGAAACCAGTTGTACTTGCCTGCCAGCTTTAAGCTCGAGGCGACTTCAATTGCCTCTTCTACATTTGCAACCGTTGTAACTCCCATCCCAACTCTCCGAATCCTGCCGCACGGCGAAACGTGCTAGCATAACCTAAAATAGACGTCTCGCTAGATGGATGCTTGAAGAAGAGATAAATTGTTCAGCAAAAATCCTGTCCCGCTTTTCGTGATCAGTGCAAATAGGCACAGCAGTAGTTGAGCGAAAGGCCCTTTGGGCCGAAAGTAATCTATGAATGTGCACAAATTGACCGGCAGCACTCGCTGCGAAACAGTAAGCACGTCAAGCGCGTCAAGTAACCGAAATGGGCTACAAGTAATCCCAGGGAGTGCTTGTGTCGAAGTCTTGTGCAAAAACTTACTAGCTATAGCCCGGATGAAGTGCCGTAGCATTCGTAGTGATGATTGAACGACTACGGAAGTCCATGGAGAGAAAAAGCTTATGCTTTATCAGTGTTCAAGTCATTTCCGGCAAGCGAGGACGTCGGTTTAGCCTACTTGGTACGGGAGCCAGGTGTTCACGAATGCTTCCCGATGGCCTATTGTGAGCCGCATGAAACAAGGCTTACCGACCCCGGTCTCGGGCACCAGAATAGGAAACAGGATTGTGCAGATGATGCACAATCCTGTTTTTTTATGGGCGAACGGATGGTGGTCGGCTGGCCCATCTCGCGTCTCGCCAACTTCGGTATGACGACACCGAATAAAACACGGCAAGCTCTTGCAGGGGTTACGACGGCGGTGGCCCAAAGCTTCAGGCGGCGGGGACTTCTGACGCCAAGCTATTCAGCTCGAAACCCTCATCGAGCCAGCCGGCGACACCGCCAGCCATGATTTTGACCGGGCGGCCCAGCCGGGCCAGACGCAAGGCGCCGCGCGCCGCTCCGTTGCAATGAGGGCCGGCGCAGTAGGTCACGAAAAGCGTCCCCTCTGGCCAGGCCGCCAGCTTGCTTTCGACGATCTTGCCGTGAGGCAAGTTGATGGCACCAGGCACATGGCTCATGGCGAACAGTGCGGGTGAACGCACGTCGAGCAGCACAAAGTCGGGACCCTTGCGGAGCCCGTCATGCACATCCCAGCAATCGGTTTCGAAAGTCAATTCGGCTGCGAAATGAGCCTCGGCGGCGAAAGCCGGGGCGGCGGGGATGGTGGTCACATGGGTGCGGGTGGAAGGCATGGCAAAAAAGATCGTGTTGGTGGCGACAGAGTCGATCTTGCCGAGACGTGAGCCGGGTCACAATTGGCGGATATGACAACCATCGACAAGATTACGCCAATCGCCGAAGCCACCCATGGGCCACTGGTCGTGGCCCCGATCTACGACGGCCTGTGTACGTTCGAGTTCTCCATCGTGGCCGAGGTCTTTGGACTGGCGCGGCCGGAGATGGGGCCGGCCTGGTACCGCTTTGCCAGCGCGGCGGTCGAGCCCGGCATGCTGCGCGCCCACGGCGGTCTGCGGGTCACGGCAGACGGGCAGGCCGACCTGCTGGAGCGTGCGGACCTGATCGTGATGGCCGGTTGGAAAGGCGCGCACGTTCCGGTGCCGGAGCAACTGGCACGGCGTCTGCGGCTGGCCTGGGAGCGCGGCGCCCGTCTGGCTTCGATCTGCTCCGGTGCCTTCGTGCTGGCCGCCACGGGCTTGCTGGATGGCCGGCGGGCCGCCACGCACTGGCGTTATGCAGATGCCCTGCGGCAGCGGCACCCCGCGATCGAGGTCGATGCCGGCGTTCTGTATGTCCAGGAAGACCGCATCCTGACTTCGGCAGGCAGCGCTGCCGGCATCGACCTGATGCTGCATCTCGTGCGCACGGACTTCGGCGTAGAGGCCGCGAACAGCGTGGCCCGGCGCCTGGTCATGCCCCCTCATCGCAATGGCGGCCAGGCGCAATTCATCGAGCGCCCCGTTCAGGCGGACCGTCTCCACCGGCTTTCGGACGTGCTGGAACAGATGCGGGCGGATCTTCAAGACGACTGGACGGTCGATCGCATGGCTCGGAGCGTGCTGATGAGTCCCAGGACCTTCCTGCGCCGTTTCATCGAGGCGACGGGCGTCTCGCCCGGCCAATGGCTGATCGCCGAACGGGTGGCAGAAGCCCAGCGCCTGCTCGAGAGCAGTGCGATGTCGATCGAGGACATTGCCGCGCGGGTCGGATTCGGCAGCGTCCAGGTCTTGAGGCATCACTTTCACGTCAAACTGGGCCTGGCGCCCCGGGACTATCGCGGCATGTTCGGTGCTGCACCCCTGACCGCCCCACGGGTCTCTCGGTAAACGAAAGGCAACGACCCAGCGAAAGGCAAGGACCCAGGTGCGCTCAACCAGGCTTGCAGTCTGTGGTCGTCATTCCCCATACGTTTTCTTCGCGACCAACATGTCGTAGAGAAGCTGTGCCGCCGGACGAAGGGGCCGGCCGCGACGGGAAATCAGACCCAGCGTTCGACTGACTTGGGGTTCGACGAGGGGCACTGCCGACAGTCCCTCATGCCCTTCAGGGGGCAGGGCCATGCGCGGTACCACCCCGATGCCGAGTCCCGCCGCGACCAGGCTGACCAATGCGGGGACATGATTGACCTCACAAAACCACCGTGGACGCGAGGGCGAGTGCGCCAAGGCCTGGTCGATCAGGAAACGGTTGCCGCTGCCCTGTGCCAAAGCGATGTAGTGATGCTCGGTCAACTCACGCCATGCCACCGACTTGCGCTTGCCCAACAAATGATGCGATGGACACGCCAACACAAAGGCCTCTTCGATCAGCGGCATGAATTCGATGTCGGCTTCTTGAGTGCCGATGTAGGTGACACCAAAGTCTGCGTCGCCGCGCGTCACCGCCAGCAGCACATCGCTTGAAGCCTCGTCGAGCACCCGAATGCGGATGCGTGGATAGTGCCGGTGATAGTCCTCGAACACCGAAGGCAGGAAGTGTCCGACCGCCGATGGCACACAAGCTAGCGTGACCTCGCCCGATAGCCGCTCCGCCAGGTCATGAATGCCCAGAAGCGAGCTGTCGACTTCGTTCAGGATGTTGCGTGCGCGGTGCACAAAGGTTCGCCCCACGGTGGTGAGCTCCACCTTGCGTGTGGTTCTTGTAAACAGCGCCACGCCCAGCGCGTCCTCGAGTTTGTCCACGCGACGTGACAGGGCCGACTGCGACAGATGCAGCGTCTCGGAGGCCGCGCGAAAGCTGCCGAGATCGGCGACCGCGAGGAAGGCCCGCAGATCGGCCAAGTCGAAATTCAGAATCTTTTCCAAGTGGTACTCCTGCGTTTGACGCAAGAATAGTAGCAATATTTGCACTTTACAGCTTGAATGACGCGCTTGATCATTTGGGTCCGGGCAAGCGTTGCACCGAAAAGCAAGGCCTGCACAACAACGGAGACAAGACAAACCGAAGTCGGTGCGCAAGCCGCCTGACCGATGTTGTCAACAACTGATCGGAAACGTCATGCATTTTTTTTCTTCGCAGTCGGCGGGGGGCTCTTGGCAGCGCCGCATGCTCAGGGGCTTTTGGGGTTGCACCGCACTCGTGGCCTGCTTTGCGGCGACCGCCCAGACCTGGCAACCCGCCAAGCCGATACGCCTCATCGTGCCTTACGGCCCCGGCGGAAGTTCCGACGTGATTGCACGGGCCATGGGCGTTGAAATGTCCAAGGGCCTTGGCCAGGCCGTCATCGTCGACAACAAGGCGGGCGGGCAAGGCGTCATTGCGATGCAGGAAGGCGCCCGCGCCGCGCCGGACGGCTACACCGTGGTGCTGGGCCACGTGGGCACGCTGGCGGTGAACCCGGCCATGATGCCTAAGCTTCCCTACGACGTGCAGAAAGACTTCTTGCCGGTCGCGTTGCTGGCCACGGTCCCCATGGTGTTCGCGGTCGGGCCGAGCGCCCACGTCGACACCTTGCCGCAATTGATCGCGAAGGCCAAGGCCGAGCCCGGCAAGTTGAACTATGGCTCTGCCGGCAATGGCAGCGCGGGCCATCTGGCGTTCGAGATGCTGAAGCTGGCGACCGGCACCGATGTGACGCATGTTCCTTACAAGGGGACCGGCGCTCAAATGACCGATCTGCTCGCCGGCAACATCGAGGCTGCGTCGGCCGGCCTGCCCGGTTTTCTGTCCCAGGCGAAAGCCGGCAAGCTGAAGATTCTGGCCGTGGGTTCGGTCAAGCGTCTGCATGCCGTGCCCGATGTACCAATCGTCGCAGAGCTGGGCTACCCGGATTTCGAAAGCTCGCAATGGTTCGGCTTGATCGTCCCCGCCAAAACCCCTGCAGAGGTCATTGCCCGTTTGCATGAGGAAGCGTTGAAGGCCCTGGCATCGCCGTCCGTCCAGCGCAGGCTCGAGGAGGACTCCAGCACCGCCGCACCCCTCGGACCTCAGGAATTTGCAGCGTTCATCGCCTCGGAGCAAAAACGCTGGGGTGCCGTGGTGCGCAGCGCCAAGCTGACTGCGGACTGATCGCCACCCCATACCCAGACCATTTGCTCGACTCATTACCGAGCCGTTAAAGGAATCACCATGAACGTACGCCACGAAACACGCCCCATCGTCCCCGAACAAGAACTGATCAGCCTGGGGCTGCAGGCCTTTCAGGGACTGGGACTGAACGAACGGAATGCCCAGGATGTCGTCGAGGTCCTCGTGCTGGCCGACCTGTTCGGTTTGTCCACCCATGGATTGAGCCGGGTCGAGTCGTACGGCGAGCGACTGGCCGTCGGCGGTATCGCCAAGAACCCCGACATCACCGTCGAACGGGCCGCGCCTGCGTTGGTCACGGTGGATGGCGCGAACGGCGTCGGTCCGCTGGTCGGCATGCACGGCCTGCGTGCGGCGATGGAGGTGGCAAGAGAGTACGGCATCGGCGCTGCATTCGTCCGCGGCAGCAACCATTTCGGCCCCATCTCTCCCTATAGCTATCTTGCGGCGGAAGCCGGTTTTGCCAGCATGATCGGCAGCAACGCCACAACGACCATCGCGCCTTGGGGCGGCAGCGATGCCCGGCTCGGCAACAGTCCCCTCGGCTTCGGTGTGCCCGGTGCCGACGGCGCCCACTTCATGCTGGACATGGCCATGAGCGTGGTGGCCCGCGCCAAGATTCGCAATGCGCTCAAGGCCGGCGACGCCATTCCCGACACCTGGGGCACCGACAGACAAGGCCGCAAGACCACCGATCCCAAAGCCGCGCTCGATGGCTTTCTGCAACCCATCGGCGGCCACAAGGGGTACGGCCTGGCGCTCATGGTCGACATGTTCGCGGGCGTGTTGTCCAACGCGGCTTACCTGACCCATGTGAAATCCTGGGTGGACGCACCGGACGAGCCGCAGAACCTCGGACATTTCTTCATCCTCATCGACACCCGCCGGCTTGGTGCGGCGCAATGGCTTGCCGAGCGGATGCGGGACTTCGCGGCCATCCTGCACGGCAGCCCGGCTGTGGAGGCGGACAAGCCCGTCATCGTGCCGGGAGAGATCGAACTCGCCAACATGAAACGCCAACGGGCCCAAGGCATTGCGCTCGATCCGGCCGTGCTCGAGTTGCTCAAGGCTCATGGACAAGCCAGTGCCGTGTAAGGGCGGCGTTGTCTGGCATTCTCATCCAAGACGCCGACGTCATTCTTCTACCGACACGCATCGACCTCTGCGATGCAGCCTCGACCCCACTTTTCATTTCAAGGTTTCGATCATGACCCGCCAGACCAACCCGACTGAAAAACACATCGATGCCGGCGTTCGTGCTGCGTTGACACCCGGCGGCGTGTTACGGGCTTCGATCAACGTGGGCAACCCCATTCTTGCAAACCTCGATGCAGCAGGACTGCCTGCTGGCGTATCGGTCGACCTGGCCAGGGAGTTCGCCAGGTGGCTCGACGTGGAGGTCGAACTGAAGGTGTTCGATTCAGCCGGTCGATCCGTGCAGGCCGTGACGAACGAGGAGGCGGACATCGGTTTTTTTGCAGTCGATCCGCTGCGCGGCGAAGGCATCCACTTCACGGCCCCGTATGTTCTGATCGAAGGCGCCTATCTGGTTCGCGAAACGTCCCCATTGCGGGACAACGCCGAGGTCGACCAGGCGGGCCACCGGGTCGTCGTGGGCAAAGGAAGCGCCTACGACCTCTACCTGACGCGCGAACTCCAGAACGCGAGCCTTGTCCGCGCGGTGACTTCACCTGCCGTGGTGGACACCTTTGTGGCGGAAGCTCTGGAAGTGGCTGCCGGCGTCAGACAGCAACTCGAGGCCGATGCGGCCCGATGGCCTGGCCTTCGCATCCTGCCCGGCCGTTTCATGGTGATCCAGCAGGCCATGGGCTTACCCCGCAGCCGCGGTGTCGAAGCCGCGACATGGCTCAGAGCGTTTGTCGAGGAAATGAAATCGAGCGGCTTCGTGCAGCAGGCCCTCGCTCGGCATCGTATCGAAGGCGCGTCTGTTGCTGACGCTGCGTGAGCGGTCAGGAAGGCACGGCTGCCGTGTCTGGGGTCGGCGATGAAGACGTGTGTCGAGGCGCACGCGGTAGCGGTCTCACCTGTGCAGGTTCTGTGGGGTCAATACATGAACGCCGACCATGCTCTTGTTCCGGTCACTCCAAAGTCGCTAAGGACCGCAACTGCTCGACAACTCCCATCAAAGCAGACCTCTCCCTCAACCAAAGACCCATCGCTCAGAATTCTTTCTTCAGCAACCGATCCACCGAAAACACCCCCCCACCAAACGCCGCAAAGAACAGACAACCGGCGGCCCATAGGCTGGAGAGTTGAATGGCTTTGTGCTGGAGCAGTTCCAGCGTGACGGCGCCTCCGTCGAACAGGCGCTTGGCGCCGTTGGGCGTGATGTATTCGGGGTGGGCCTTGACGGCCTCGATCCCGGCGCTGGTCAGGAGAAGGGCCGCGTCGTAAGGGAAGTGAAAGTGGAACCACACGGTGACGAACAGCATCACGGCATTGGCCAGCGCCAGGGGGCGGGTAAGCAGGCCCAGGATCAAGCCGATGCCGCCTGCGACTTGCATGACGGCAAGTAGCGGCGAAAAAAGCCATCCCGGGTGAAATCCGATCATCTCGACAAACGAGACTTGCGCCATGGGGGCCATGAGTTTGGGCCATCCTTCGAACAGCAGCCAGCCACCCAGCGTCACCCGGAGTAGAAGCCACCCGAGCGGTTGTGCAAACGTGTTGTAGAGGCCTGCGAAGGGGCCGATCCAGAGTCTTTCTTCACGGGTTGTGAAGTCTAGGCGTGCGCTCATGTTTATCCTCTGTCTGTCGACTGTTGTTGTGTCGGATTGAGCGTATCGGAACCGGACATTTGCAGCTTGATCTGGCTCAACTCTCGTTGAGGATTGCCGCATCGAGCCGCAGGCGACGCGGACGGTTCACACCAGATTCAACACGATGCCTTCGGCTTCCGGATCGAGCAGGCCTTTCTCGACGAGGTACCGGATGACCGCCGCAATCTCGGCGCCGTTCACGGGCTGGATCACGGAGAGGCAACGTCTGAGGAAATGACGCCGGGCCTGGACGGGAAGGGATTCCGCGACGGCGGCGCCCAGGGACGAACGCAGCCGGTTCAAGTGGTCCCAGTATTCGATTTCTGCCAGGCAGTCGTCCAGGGACTGGGGGAGCTGTTGGGGGTGGGCGTGGAATCGCTCGTCCACCTGGTCGATCTTGTATTGATTCCAGTACTTGTCCTTGCGCAGGCCCTTGAGTGCGGCTTTGCAGAACTTCTCGGCCGGGGTGAGGGCGAGCAGGGGTGTCGCCGGGTCGATCGGCGGCAGGCTGAACAGGCTGCGATACGGATCGGTGTCCGCTTCGGCGGCAGCATGCTGCTTCCCTCGAAAGGGCAATACGTTGGTCATCGATCAGGGCTGGCGTCTGGGTTTGTCGCCGACTGAGTCGGGCGGTCGGCGTTTCGTGCAAGAGGCGCCGGCGCCCGATCGGTCGGGTTGGAACGCCGACGATATCCTGTTCTGGTACTAACCGGCTTGCCTTTACCCCGATTTCCGTGGGGCGGCGCTCAGAACGAGGCGCGCAGCGTCAGGCGGAAGGCACGCGGCTCGCCGTAGATGGCGCCCGAGTAGAAGCCGTACTGGCGGTAGTAGGTCTTGTCGAACAGGTTGCTGATGTTGAGCGTGGCGACCAGGTTCTTGTTGATGTCGTACCGCGCCATGGCGTGATAGAGCGTGTAGCCCTTGAGGTCGATGTTCACATTCGAGCCCAGGGTGGGGTGGCTGGTGCCGGTGGGGGCCTGGCGCATCGCGCTCTGTGTGGTCAAGCCGCCGCCGATCGTCAGCTTCTTCCAGGCGCCGGGCAGGCGGTAGCTGGTGTTGAGCCTGAACAGGTGGCGAGGATCGTTGTCGGTGGTAGGGCTGTTGGGGTTGTCGACCGAGAGGAAGGTGTAGCCGCCATAGACATTCCAATGCGGCGTGATGCGACCCGAGAAGTCGAGCTCGAAGCCCCGGGTCCGGACGCCCGACGCGCCATTGACATAGGCGATGCCATCTGCCTCGTTGCCGTTCACGTAGAGCGGATTGCCTTCGGCATCCCGGGCGATGGTCGCGAGATCCTTCTGCTTGGAATAGAACACCGCCAGCGAGCCGTCGATCTGGCCGTCCAGCCATTCGCCCTTGATGCCGGTCTCGAATGCGGTTCCGGTCTTGGGGGAGAGGTAGTCGCCGTTGGTCTTGCGCTGGGTCTGGGCCTCGAAGACATCGGTGTAGCTGGCATACAGCGAGTAGTTGCTGCTCAGGTCGTAAACCGCGCCCAGGTAAGGCGTGACCTGGTGGCTGAAGCTCGAGCTGACGGCTCCGTTGGCGTAGTTCGATTGCCATCCGAGCCGCGCGCCCGCAATGACGGCGAGCGGGTCGGTGATCTTGAAACGATTGGCGACGTAGCCGCCATAGGTCTTCTGGCGGGTGGTGGTGTTGAGGCCGGTGCGGGTCGAGGTCACCTCGCCGATGCTGGAGCCGGAGGCGATGAACTCCCGCCAGTCGCCGATGGCAAAACGGCTGGAGATGCGGTTCATGCACGAGGCCAGTGCAACGCCGGCCGCGTCACGGCACTGCAGGCCAAACGTGGTGGTCTTGCTGTCGGATGCGTTCAGCCCGGCCATGAACTGGTGCGAGCGGCCCGCGAACGGGTAGTTGCCGTTCACGGTCCATTGGATGTTGCGTGTCTGGTTGTCGCTCTCCTGGAACATGGTGTTCAGGTAGGCTCCGGTGCCGTCCTGGTTCCAGAACCCGCGGGTGGCGGTCGAGCCGCTGTTGGCCTTGGAGACGGCCAAGTGGTTTCTGGCTTCGCCCTGGGCAATCGAGCCGGTCAGGCGGGTGCTCCAGTTGCTGTCGATGCGGTGCTCCAGGTTGGCGAAGAGCGTGCGGGTCTCGCGCAGGCTGTAGCTCCAGTCGGCCGATGCGCTCATGCTGCGGCTGAAGTGCGTGGTGCTTCCGTCCGAGAACCAGATCGGCACGTTGGTGCCCCAGGTCGCGCCGTTGATGCGCCGGCGTTCAAGCTGAAAGCCCAGGCCGGCCCGGGTGTCGGCGCTCAGGTCGGCGGTGACGCTGGCCAGCAGGCCCAGCGATTTGTCTTGCTCGCGGTCGCGGAAACCGTCCGAATCGTCGCCGCTGAGCACCAGGCGCGAACGCACGCTGCCGTCTTGCGTGAGCGGCTGGTTCAGGTCCAGCATCAGGTGTCTTTTGTTCCAACTGCCGAAGGTCACGCTGGCGGCGCCGAAGCGGGTCTTGCGTGCTTCCTTGCGAACTAGGTCGATGGTGCCCGACGGATCGCCCGTGGCGCCCAGCAGGCCGTTGGCGCCGCGCAGGATTTCCACGCGGTCGTACAGGTCCATGTTGAGGGACTGGCCCGATCCGGCGAAACTGGTCTCGCCGTCGATCTTGGCCCCGTCGACGCGGAAGTTGCTGATGGCGAAGCCCCGAGCGCGATACGTGGTGCGGACACCGACGTCCAACTGGGTGGCGCTGATGCCCGTCGCATGCAGCAGCGCATCGTCGAGGGTTTCGACGTTCTCGTCGTCCATCTGCTGGCGGGTGAGGGTGCTGACCGATTGCGGGGTTTCGCGCCGAGTCAGCGCCAGCCCGGTCGAGGCCGAGACGGCGGGGTTCTCATACGACCGAGTGACCTCGCTGGCGTTGGTGATCTCGCCGCGTGCCTTGACCTCGACCACATCGAGCTGGACGTCCTGCTGAGCCAGGGCGGCCTGCATGAAGAAGGCCTGTGCCGCCAGGGCCAGAAGGGCCGGCTTGACCGGCGGGCGCTGAAAACTTTTCCCGAACATCAAAATGGAATTCCCTCGGTTAATAAGAATGATTAGCCATTCGGATGCGGAATGTAGTGGGGCAAGGTGCTGCACGCGTTACGCCTTGTCGCCCGTATGTATTGGAATGTTTTGGCGTTGGAAGGGCGCGAAGGGGGTCGCCGACCTGAGTGTCGGATTCATTCTCCTTTTAGAATAAGAATGATTAGCCGTTGGAGGAGGCCCTCGAGGCCGCCATGCAAGACCGAAACATCCTGATCGTCGAAGACGACATCGACATGCGACGCCTGATCGCGCAGTACCTCGAACGAGCCGGATTCGATGTGCGCGAGGTGGGCAATGCCCCAGAGATGCGGCTGGCCCTGGCCGACGGGCCGGTGGATCTGCTGCTGCTCGATGTGATGCTTCCAGGGCAGGACGGACTGGACATCTGCCGCAGGTTGCGAGGTGACCCGGACCATGCCTCGTTGCCCATCATCATGCTCACGGCGCTCACCGACATGCCCGATCGCGTGGTGGGGCTGGAGATCGGCGCAGACGACTATCTGGGCAAGCCGTTCGAGCCGCGTGAATTGCTGGCGAGGATCAAGGCGGTGCTGCGCCGCTCTCCGCGCATGGCCCAACCGGCGGCGCCTGCTGCAGGCGTGGTGCCGGCCGAGCTCGAGGTGATTCGGTTCGAGGGCTGGGAGCTCGACACGCGTTCGCGTCAGCTGATTTCTCCGGAACGGGTCTCGGTCGGCCTGGCGAGTTCGGACTACCGTGTTCTTCTGTGCCTGCTGCGCCATCCCGACCAGCCGCTGAGTCGCGACCGCTTGCTGACCGAGGCTTTCGGCCGCGAGCGCTCGCCGATCGACAGGGCGGTGGATGTGTGCGTGAGCCGCTTGCGTGCGCATCTGGAGCCCGACAGCCGAAAGCCGCGCATCATTCGCACGGTGCGGCATGAAGGTTATATGTACAGCCCGACACGCGACGCGGCGGCTGCCGATGTCCTGTAGCCGGGGCGTGGGTTCTCGCCTTCGGGCTTCGGCCGAGCGGGTCGTACGCAGGCTCTGGCCGCGCACGCTGTTCGGGCGTTTGTTTCTGATCCTGGCCTCGGGCATGCTGGCCGCGCAGTTCCTGACCAGCAGCATCTGGCTCAGCGTGCGTTACCAACAGCAACTGGAAGCGCCGACACGTGTGATGGGCGAGCGCGTGGCCGATCTGCTCGGCCTGCTCGAGCGCGGGCAGACGATGCAGGATGTCCAGCGGATCATGGTGAACGAGCGTTTTTTGTTTGCCCTGCACGACAGGCCGCGCGAGCGCGAGGCGGTGCGCCATCCCCGCGCGGGTGACGTGGAGGATCTGCTGAACCACGTGCTGCACGAGCGCCTGCCGCGCAGCAAGGCCGTGGCGCTGACCGGACTGCATCTGCGTGACGATCGAGGACAGCCGGCCGACTGGCTCTCGCTGCTCGGCTTTGCGGGCCTGTCGGTCGACTATGCCCTGCAGATCGAGCAGGACAGCGGGCAGTGGCTGTGGGTCGATGCCCGTCTGCCGCAGGGCTGGCAGACGCAATCGGGGTGGGCGGTGTTGTGGGATCTGCTGTGGCGGGTCTATCTGGTGCGCATCGCCATCGTGGTGGTGCTGGTGATGCTGGCCGTGAAGTGGGTGGTCAAGCCCCTGGCCGAACTGGCGCGTGCTGCGCAGGCGGTCGAGCGCGATGTGGCGGGCGCCTTGCCGCTGGCCGAGCAGGGGCCGATGGAGGTGCGCCATGCCGCGCAGGCCTTCAACCGCATGCAGCAGCACATTGCGGTCCATCTGGCCGAAAGAACGCGTTTTCTGGCGGCCGTCTCGCACGATCTGCGCTCGCCGATTGCCCGCATGCGGCTGCGGCTCGAGTTGCTCGACGCCCCCGAAATCGAGCCCGTGAAGGCCAAGCTGCGCTCGGACCTGTCCAGCATGGAAAGCCTGATCGACAGCACGCTGGCCTTCATCCAATCGGGGCAACGCAACGGTCCGTCGCATCGCATCGACCTGGATTCATGGGTGCGCAGTGCATGTCACGACTGGCAGGATCTCGGCGCCCGTGTCGAGGTTTCGGGCGGCACGGGTGGCGGCCAGATCGACGGTTATCCGCAAGGCCTGCGGCGGGTGCTCGACAACCTGATCGACAACGCGCTGCGTTATGCCGGAAACGCGCGTGTCGAATTGGCCCGGGTGGGCTCGCAGGCAGAGATCAGCGTGGTGGACGACGGCCCCGGGATAGATCCCGAGCTGCTGGCGCAGGTGCGTCTGCCTTTTGTGAGAGGCGAGGCCTCGCGCAATCCCGCGACAGGGGGGCATGGCCTGGGCCTCAGCATCGTCGAAGGCATCGTGACGGCGCACGCCGGGCAGATCGCGATCGAAAACCGGACGGACCGCTCCGGACTGCGGGTCAGGGTGACGTTTCCGTTGTCGAACGCATAGGTTTGCTGCTTCTCGAGCGGGAAAGTGGCGGCTGCCGCGGGTGTTGTGTCCGGTCTGTGACGAGGAACATGACGGCCGCCATTCCGCATTTGTCATCGGGCTGCATGTGTCGCAGAGCCGGTGCGCAGCCGGATTTCATGGCTACACCGATAGTTCTCAGTTCACTCCTTGCCGTGTTCCCACGGAACGTGTTCCCGCGTGACGGCGTCACGTAACGCCGTGGGAACATCTCCCACATGCTTGTCGGTTTTTTGAGGTTTCAAGGCCAGAAAAGAAAACCTTGGTATTCAAAAGAGGGGGGTTCCGCGTGTCACTGGGTCGTGGCACGCCGGTTGCCTATTCATAGACGTGAACGCGACGGGGCCGAGGCTTCGGCGTCCAACGGTCTAACCCTTTATTGATGAGTCGGAGATACTGCCATGGCTGCACAAGCATCATTGAATTCCGGAACGCAGGCCAGTCCTGTTCTGGTGGCCCAACTGGGCTCGTCGTCCACGGCCACGCCGGTCGCACCGGTCGCTGCGGGTGGCGTGCAATCGGGCGTCGGAACGATCTCGGGTGCCACCGACGGCGTGCAGATCATCCGCGGCGGTCAGCAGATCGGCGTCACCGGCGAGCAGGCTCTGCTGGCCGGCGATCGCGTGATCGTGCCCGAAGGCGGTTCGGCCAACGTCTCGTTCCCCGGCTCCGGTGCCAATGAGGCGCCTCTGGCAGGCACCTTCACCGGCGGTACCGATGCGACCATCGGCACGACTCCCCAGCCGGGTGGCGGACAGCAGGTCACGGTCGATCTGGCTGCAGGCGACCTGGTCGTCACGCCGGACGACGCCGCCTCGGACGCCGCTGCGCTGATGGTGACAAAGAATGTGCCCGCCGCTGCGGGTGGCGGTTTTTCTCTGGGTGAATTTGCGTTGGGCGCCTTGGGTGGCGGCTTGATCGGTGCGTTGCTGGCGGATGACGACAAGAGCAGCAACAACGATGACGATAGCGACAGTGATGCTGATGCTGATGCTGATAGTGACTCGGACTCGGATAGCGATTCCGACAGCGACTCCGACTCGGATAGCGACTCGGACAGCGACAGCGACTCCGACTCGGACTCGGACAGTGACTCGGACAGCGACAGCGACTCCGACTCGGACAGTGACTCGGACAGCGACTCCGACTCGGACAGTGACTCGGATAGCGACAGCGATTCCGACTCGGACAGTGACTCGGACAGCGACAGCGATTCCGACTCGGACAGTGATTCGGACAGCGACAGCGACTCCGACTCGGACAGTGACTCGGACAGCGACAGCGACTCCGACTCGGACAGTGACTCGGACAGCGACAGCGACTCCGATTCGGATAGCGACTCGGACAGCGACAGCGACTCCGACTCGGACAGTGACTCGGACAGCGACAGCGACTCCGACTCGGACAGCGACTCGGACAGCGACAGCGATTCCGACTCGGACAGTGATTCGGACAGCGACAGCGACTCCGACTCGGACAGCGACTCGGACAGCGACAGCGACTCCGACTCGGACAGCGACTCGGACAGCGACAGCGACTCCGATTCGGACAGTGACTCGGACAGCGACAGCGACTCCGATTCGGACAGTGACTCGGACAGCGACAGCGACTCCGACTCGGATAGCGATTCCGACAGCGACTCCGACTCGGATAGTGACTCGGACAGCGACAGCGACTCCGATTCGGATAGCGACTCGGACAGCGACAGTGACTCGGACTCGGATAGCGATTCCGACAGCGACTCGGACTCCGACTCGGATAGCGATGACGAGGGCAGCGGCCTGATCGACACCGTGCAGGATGTCCTGAACAACCTGACCGACCAGACCCTGGCTGCACCTCTGGCTCAGTTGATCAACAACCTCGTGAGCCCCGATGGCGGCACGCTGGCGGGCCTGACGAATGCGCTCAACCAACTGACCAACACCGAGACCGGCGCGCTGGGACCCTTGACCGAGCTGGTCAATGGACTCATCAACACGGAAAACGAAGGACTCGAGCCCCTGGTCTCTGCTCTGCAGCAGATCATCGGTGGCCTGGACGACAACGGCGGCCTGCTGGGTGGCTTGCTGGGCAGCGGCGGCCTGCTGGGCGGTCTGCTGGGTGACGCCGGCCTGGGCGGCTTGCTGGGCGGTCTGCTGGGTGGCGGACTGGGCGGTGGTGGCGGCGGTTCCGGCGAAGGCGTCGTGTCGACGGTACAAGAGGCTCTGGCTTCGATCACCGATCAGACCGCTGTCGCGCCGCTGACCGACCTCATCAACAGCCTGGTCGATCCCGACACCGGCACGGCAGCCGGCATCACCGGTGCCCTGGAAGACCTCACCGCCACCGATGGCGGACTGGCTGCCCTGGGCGAGCTGGTGGTGGCCCTGACCACCGCCGACAACGCTGCTCTGGCTCCGTTGACCGATGCGCTGGCCGAACTGCTGCAAGGTGTTTCGGGCAACGAAGGCACACCTCTGGGCGACATCGTCTCCGGCCTGCTGGGCGAAGACGGCGCACTGGCCGATCTGCTGGCCGACGGTGGACTGGGTGACCTGCTGGGTGGCCTGCTGCCTGGCGGCACCGGTGGCGATGGCGACGGTCTGATCACCACGGTCCAGGACGCGCTGGCCACCATCACCGATCAGACGGCGCTGGCGCCCCTGACCGAGCTGGTCGACACGCTGCTGAACCCCGATACGGGCGTGCTGGGCGGTCTCACATCGACCCTTGAAGACCTGACCAGCAGCACCGGCGGCCTGGCTGCGCTGGACGATCTGGTCGATGCACTGCTGACCTCTGACAACGCAGCCCTGGCACCGGTCACTGCAGCGCTCAATGACATCCTGCAAGGCCTGACCGGCAGCCCCAACTCGCCCATCGGCCAAGTGCTCGAAGGCGTGCTGGGCAACGACGGCCCCCTTGCCAGTCTGCTGGGCGATGCCGGACTGGGCGGATTGCTCGGTGGCCTGCTGGGTAACGGCGGATTGGTCGGCGGCCTGCTGGGCAACGATGGACTGGTCGGCGGTCTGCTGGGCAGCGAAGGACTGCTGGGTGGTCTGCTGGGCGGCGGTACGACCACGGGCAACGGCGTGCTGGCTCCCGTCAACGACCTGGTCGCCTCGGCTGGCGACACCGTGGGCAACCTGCCCGTGGTGGGCGATCTGCTGGGTGGTGCGCTCGACCCCGTGCAAGATGTGGTGGGCGAAGTCACCGGAACGGTCGGCGACCTGCTGTCGCCCATCGTCGGCGGCGACTTCGATCCCGGCAACAGCAACACGCTGGATCCGGTCGACGACGTGGTCACCACGGTCACCGATGGCGTGGGCGATCTGCTGACGCCGGTGGTCGACGGCCTGCTGGGTGCAGGCGCCACCAGCGGTCTGCTGGATCCGGTCACCGAACAGGTCGACTATGTCACCGACGCGGTTTCCGGCCTGCTCGACAACGTCGTCGGTGGCCTGCTGCCCGAAGGTGGCGGCAGCGAAGGCGACGCCGCGCTGCTCGATCCCGTCGACACCCTGGTCGGCAATATCGGCGACACCCTGACGGGTGCACCGGTTGTCGGTGATCTGCTGGGCGGTGTGATCGCCCCGGTCGCCGAGGTGACCGACAGCGTGACCGATGTGGTCGGCGACCTGCTCGCACCTCTGGTGGGCGGTGGATTCGATCCCGACAACAGCAACACGCTGGATCCGGTCGACGACGTGGTCACCACGGTCACCGATGGCGTGGGCGATCTGCTGACGCCGGTGGTCGACGGCCTGCTGGGTGCAGGTGCCACCAGTGGTCTGCTGGATCCGGTCACCGAACAGGTCGACTACGTGACCGATGCCGTGTCGGGCCTGCTCGACAACGTGGTCGGCGGTCTGCTGCCGACGACAGGCGGCGGCGACGGCGACGCGCTGCTCGACCCCACCGACACGCTGGTCGGCAACGTGGGCGACGCACTCTCCGGTGCGCCGGTCGTTGGCGGTCTGCTGGCCGGTGTCGTTGCACCGGTGGTCGACGTCACCGACAGCGTGACCGATGTGGTGAGCGATCTGCTGGCACCGGTGTTCGGCGACAGCTTCACGGTCGACAACCCGAATGTGCTGGACCCCGTCGATGGCGTGGTCGGTACCGTGACGGGCGCCGTAGGCGGTCTTGTGACGCCGGTTCTGGATGGCGTGTTGGGTACCGGCGTGACCAACGGCGTGCTGGCACCGGTCGTCGACCAAGTCGACTACGTGACGGACGGCGTTGCCCATGTGGTGGACACCGTTCTGGGCGGTGACCTGCTGGGTGGTTTGGTCGGCGGCGACCTGCTGGGTGGCGACCTGCTCGGCGGTGTGCTGGGAGAAGACGGCCTGGTGGGCGGTCTGATCGGTGGTGACCTGCTGGGTGGTGACCTGCTTGGCGGCGTGCTGGGAGAAGACGGCCTGGTGGGCGGTCTGGTCGGCGGCGACCTGCTGGGTGGCGACCTGCTCGGCGGTGTGCTGGGAGAAGACGGCTTGGTGGGTGGTCTGATCGGCGGTGACCTGCTGGGCGGCGATCTGCTCGGCGGTGTGCTGGGAGAAAACGGCCTGGTGGGCGGTCTGATCGGCGGCGACCTGCTGGGTGGTGACCTGCTCGGCGGTGTGCTGGGTGAAGACGGCCTGGTGGGCGGTCTGATCGGCGGCGACCTGCTGGGTGGTGATCTGCTCGGCGGTGTGCTGGGTGAAGACGGCCTGGTGGGTGGTCTGATCGGTGGCGACCTGCTGGGTGGCGATCTGCTCGGCGGCGTGCTGGGAGAAGACGGCCTGGTGGGTGGTCTGATCGGCGGCGACCTGCTGGGTGGTGACCTGCTCGGCGGCGTGCTGGGTGAAGACGGCTTGGTGGGCGGTCTGATCGGTGGCGATCTGCTGGGTGGTGACCTGCTCGGCGGTGTGCTGGGAGAAGACGGCCTGGTGGGCGGTCTGATCGGTGGCGATCTGCTGGGTGGTGACCTGCTCGGCGGTGTGCTGGGTGAAGACGGCTTGGTCGGCGGTCTGCTCAACGAAGGCGGTCTGGTCGGTGGTCTGCTCAACGACGGTGGTCTGGTGGGCGGATTGCTGGGCAACAACGGCCTGGTTGGCGGCCTGTTGGGTGGCAGCACCGGTGGTGGTTTGTTGGGCGGCCTGCTGGGTGGATCCAGCATCGCCCCGGTCACCAGCACGGTCAGCGAAGTGGCCGATACCGCATCGGCAACCGCTTCCAGCGTGGTCGAGCAATTGCACACCCTGGCCTGAGTCTGAGCGGCTACGGGTTTGGGATTCGCGAAAGCATTCCAGACCCGGGCCGGCTCGGCCGACAACGTTTCATATCAAGGAGTCACACCATGAAACCTATTTCCAAGCCTTCGCTGGCACTCATCGCTGCGGCGATGGTGCTGGTCGGCTGTGCGTCCAAACCGCAAGACGGACAGGACAGCACCGCCTACTATTACTCCAGCGGCAAGCGTGCCCCGTCGTCGGCAGCCGTCACGCCCGTGACGGTCCCTCCGGCCAATACCGGCACGGGCGGACCTGCCAATGTCGCGCGCATCATCTATTTCGATTTCGACAGTGCCGAAATTCGTCCGGAGTACCGCAGCGTGGTCGAAGCGCATGGCAACTACCTGCGCAGCAACCCCCGCAGCCAGGTGCTGCTGACCGGTCATACCGACCCCCGCGGTGGCGCGGAGTACAACCTGGCTTTGGGCCAGCGCCGGGCGCAGAGCGTCGAGCGCGCGCTGACACAGCAGGGTGTGAGCAACGACCGGCTCGAGGCAGTCAGCTACGGCAAGGAGCGTCCCGCATCCACCGAAGCCACCGAGAGCGGCTACCAGCTCAACCGCCGCGTCGAACTGGTCTATCGCTGAAGGGTCTCTTCCCATGTGGCCGGCCGAGGCAGAACGCCCTGTGGCACTGCTTGAAAGTCGCCTCCAGGCCTGCAGGGAGCACGTGGCAGCTCACTGCCACCCGTTGACGATACACGACTTGCCCGCTGTCTCGCTGTTTCTTTCGGTCGGTGAGAACGGGCAACGCGCTCACGTG
Organism: Comamonas sp. BIGb0124; assembly: GCF_003752175.1. GTDB lineage: Bacteria > Pseudomonadota > Gammaproteobacteria > Burkholderiales > Burkholderiaceae_C > Comamonas_F. The sequence goes on from NZ_RJVF01000010.1 coordinate 89,672, forward strand.
CTGCACGCCGTGGCCGCCAACTTCGATGCCGCTTGGCGTCTGCTGATGAGCGGCTTCGAGCAGGCCTCCAAAGGCAACGACACGGCTACCCGCTGGGTGCATTTCCGGATCGACTGGGTCGTGGGCATCCGCACCATGACGCTGGGCAGCTTTGCCAAGCTGGCAGCCAAAGTCCGGCGTGGTCATTTCCGCTACGGCATCGCCTTCGACGACGCCTTTGCTATTGCGCTGACCGAACAGGAGCTCAACGCCAACGGCGTGCTGGTGGCCGACGATCAGAAAGCATGTGCAGAGCTCAACCGAGTCGCCTTGCAGCGCTATGCGCGTCATCGGTTCGGGCGTTTGCCTGTCCCTGTGCTCGCCGACACGCAGCGCAAGCTGCATGTACTCACGCTCGAGGGGCTGTACTGCGACCCCTACGGCGAACTGCATCGCCTGTTGCCGCGGGGCCCGGACACCGGTCGCCGCGAGGTCGCCCAGCTCGATACCGACCGGATCGGCGACATGCTGGGCAGCGTCGCCTCGTTCCTGTCGCGCTGCGTACGTGCCAATGGCCGCATCGGCGGCGGGTACCTGGCACGCACGGGACGTGAGCTCGAAGCGCCGACGGTTCGTGCGCAGGCCAGTGCGCTTCATGCCCTGGTCGAGGCCTGGGCGCTGTCGCGCGACGAGTCGCTCCGGTCCACGATCGAGCCGGCCCTCGACGGTCTGGTGACCCGCGGGGTGCGGTCGTTCCGTCTGGCTTTCGGGCAAACGGTTTCTTACCTGGTAGAGCCCAGCGGCCACATCACGCTCGCGGGCAATGCCATGGGCATACTGGCCTTGGTGCGCCTGTGCGAGGCAACGGGCGAACGCGGTCACTTGCCGCTGCTCGAGAACCTTGCGGCCGGCATGCTGTGCATGCAGGATGCGCAGACCGGGCGCTTCGACCATGTGATCTCGGCGCGCGACCTGGCGGTGGTGGATGTCTTTCGCCATGTCGAATACGACGGCGAGGCGATCCATGCGCTGCTCAAGCTGTACGAGCTCACGGGCGAGAGCCGCTGGCTGTCCGCAGCGGAAAGTGCTTTCGACTACGTCATCGACCAGCGCTACTGGCAGCACCACAGTCCGTGGCTCAGCCGTGCCGCCGGCGTGTTGACGCGCTTTCGTCCGCTCGAGAAATTCTTTCAGTTCGGCGTGCGCAATCTGCCCGATTTCGAGGCCACCGTCCGGCCGGGTGTACCGGCTTCGCCGGCCATGCTCGAGCTGGCGCTGGCCGGTCGACAGCTTGCCGAAAGACTGGCCTTGCTGCCGGCCATGGGGCATCTGCTGCAGCAGCTCGACGGCGAGCGGCTCTATGCCGCCATCGAGCAGCTCGCGCACGGCCTGCTCAACCAGTTCATGTGGCCCGAGATGGCCATGTACTTTGCCCATCCGGAGGCAGTCGCCGGGACGTTCTTTTCCAGGCGCGACGATTTCCGTGCGAGCACGGGCGAGGCGGATGCAGCCATCCGCGCGCTGGTCTCGTACCACGCCCACCTGGCCTTGCGCGAGAACACCGGGGGGCATCCGCCCACAGAGGGCACAGGAGACGACATGCATACCCCGCCCGCCAGTACCATGGGCCTTGCCAAACCCACGCCCATCTTCAAGGCCATGTTCGAGCGTGTCTCGCAGCCGCCGGGCCTGCAGTCCGGTGGCGCCTGGACGGCCGAGATGGTGGCTTCGGCGACCGAAGGCCGCTGGGTCGTGTCCCCACCCGAGGGATGGCGTGTCAGCGGACTTGCGCTCTCGGCCGATGCATGCAGCCCCAACCGCATGGCGGTGCTGCGGGGCGCCACGGACAGCATCGGCATCGGCGCCCTGGCGCTCGAGCGTCTGGTGCCCATGAGCGGGGCCCTGCTGACATCGGATGCCGCCGGCGTGCCGGCTGCCAGCGTCCCCGTTCCCGTCCTCGAGGTCGGCGACACCGCCATGGCCGTCATGCGCCTGGGCTCCTATGCGCGAAGCCGGTTCTTCGGCGACGTGGTCGGCGTGACGGGCAGTGTCGGCAAGACCACCATGGTCGCGATGCTGGCCGAAGCCCTGCGTCCGCTGGGAGGCGCGGGTCATACCCACAGCCAGACTTCCATGCCGCTGGGCATAGCCGCCGACATGGCCAGCATGCCGCAGGACGCACCGTGCTGGGTCATCGAGATGGCCGTCGACAGCATGCTGCTCAATGCGCAACTGGCTCGCCCCACCGTCGCCATCGTGACCAGCGTGGCGCCGGCCCACCTGTCGCACTACGGCACGGTCGAACGCATCGCCCGCAAGAAAAGCGCGATCTTCGGACACATGCGGCTGGGCGGCCATGCCGTGCTCAGGCGCGACATGCCTCACTACCGCGTGGTCGAGCGTGCGGCACAGGCGCGTGGGCTGCATGTGATCTCGTATGGCGACCACGACGAAGCCGATGTCAGCCTCATGGTCGCCGGCAACGGGCAGGTGAGGGCCGTGGTACAGGGCGAAGAGGTGAGTTTTCAACTGGCCTTGCCGGGCCGCCACATGGCCGTGAATGCGCTGGGCGTGATCGCCACGTTGCTGGCCCTGGAGCTGCCGCTCGATGCCGCGCTGCAGCAGTTCGCCCACATGCAGCCCTTGCCGGGCCGGGGCCAGCGTTTCGGCGCTGCGTTGCAGTCGGGCGGCCAGGCCACGGTCATCGACGATGCGGGTTCGGCCAGTCCCGAATCCATGAAAGCGGCGCTGGCCCTGCTGGCCCAGGCCCCCTGCGCGCCCAGCCAGCGCGTGGCCGTGCTGGGCGACATGCTGGACCTCGGCGTCGAGGCCCAGCGCTACCACCTCGAGCTCGAGCAGGATCTGCTCGAGGCCGCTGCCGGTCGTGTCTTCCTGTACGGCAGTCTCATGCGTGCGCTGCACGAGCGCTTGCGCGAGCACACGCCTTCGCATTGGTTCGACAGTCTCGACAGTCTGTCGCGGGCGCTCGAGCAGAACCTCCATGCGGGCGATTGGGTGCTGGTCAAGAGCTCGGCCGCCACCGGTCTGGGAACCGTCGTGGATCGTTTGCGCAGCGCTTCCTGATCGGTTTGCCGCGTGGCGCCGGGCCCTTGCAGCAAGGCTCCGGCGGCTCGCGGCCGGCCATGCATAAAAAAGTTCTCATTGACAAAACCCTCCCATAATCCTCGCAGCCTGTTGGTCAATCGTGTGTTCGCACCTTTAGTTTTTCCCGGTTGAAAGCCCATGATCAAGTTCCTCATGCCCCGTCAACTGGTGGCTCGCCAACCTGACGATCCTCAGGCCAGTCCCTATGCCGCGGCCATGTCGCGCGCCTTTCGGGCCGCCTCGCCCTTGCTGCGGCGAGCGGGATGGTGGTCGATTCCCATCAGCCTCTTCGGGCTGCTGCCGTCCATCTTCATCCTGCAGGTCTACAACCGCGTGATCTATCGCGGCGGCATGGCCACGCTGACCGCGCTGGTCGCCGGCGTCCTGTTCTTCCTGGCGCTCGAGTTCTGGTTTCGTGTGCGGCGGGCCAGGGCGCTGCGCGACGCCGGCGCCATGATCGATCACGACGTCACCAAGGCGCTGCTCGGCAGCATGCTCAACCGGCCGCTGCGCTCGCTCGAGGCGAGGCCGTCGACGGCCTGGTTCCAGCTCTTCCGCGATGTGGGCGCCGTGCGTGCCACCATCACCGGCGGCCTGGTCGCTGCCGTGTTCGACATGCCCATGGCGCTGTTCGCGCTCATCGTCATCGGTGTCGTGGCCTTGCCGGTGCTGCCGGTGGTGATCGCCGCGCTGGCCATCCTGTCCTTCCTGGCCTGGTGGTGGGCCGACGAGGTTCGTGCCAAGCGGGTCGACGAGACCGGTCATGCACGCGATCTCGACAAGACCACCTCGGAAATCTGCCGGGCCCGCGAAACACTCAAGACCCTGGGCCAGGACGAGGTCGTGAACAAGATGTGGCAGCAGAGCTACAACACCTGGCTGACCGAGAGCTTCAGCAAGAACGGCCAGATCGAGAACGCGCGCGAAGGCACGACCGTGCTGCTGACCGTGTTCTCGGTGGTCGTCATCACGGTCGGTGCGATCGGCATCACGCAGCAATGGATGTCCATCGGCAGCCTGATGGCCATCAACCTGCTGGCCGGCAAGGCGCTGGCTCCGGTGGCCCGGCTGGCCTCGAGCTGGCGCTCGCTGGCGCGTGCCTCCGAAGCCGCCATCCGTCTCGAAGAAGTGCTGGCCGAGCCGGTCGAGCGCTCGTCGGGTGGACTGGCCCTGCCCAAACCGCGCGGTCATCTGCGCCTGAACGGCGTGACCTACCAATTCCCCGGCGCCGCCAATCCGGTGCTCGAGAACCTCAACCTCGACATCGGCCCCTGCGGGCTGCATGTGGTGGTCGGGCGCAACGGCGCGGGCAAGTCCACGCTGATCAAGCTGGTGGCCGGCCTCTACGCGCCCACGCATGGCACCGTCAACATCGACGAGTACGATGTGGGGCAGTTCTCCCGAACCGAGATGGTGCAGTGGATCTCGATCATGGCGCAGGAGGTCTACTGGTTCAGCGGTCCGCTGATCGAAGCCCTGCGCCGCACGGCTCCCGAAGCGGCCGACGACCAGATCATCGGTGCATGCCGGCTTGCCGGTGCGCATGATTTCATCTCGCGCTTGCCTGCCGGCTATCGCACCGACGTGGGCGAGGCGGGGGCCGGGCTGTCGGTGGGCCAGCGGCGCAAGCTGGCCCTGGCGCAGCTGTTCCTGCGCAATCCTTCCGTGCTCATCCTCGACGAACCCAGCAACGACCTCGATTTCGAAAGCGAGACCAACCTGCTGGCCGCTCTCAAGGGCGTGGCGCGCACGCGGACCGTCATCGCCGTCACGCACTCGTTGCGTCTGGTGTCGGTGGCCGATCAGGTCTATCACGTCACCGGCGACGGATCGGTGGTGCAGGGAACGCCCTCGGTCATGGTGCCCAAGCTGTTCGGCGTCAGGCGCCCCGTGGCCGCCAGCAGCCCGGAGGCCGACGACACCCGTCTGCCCGCCGCCTCGGCCGCCGCCGCATCGCCTGCATCCGTGGCCGGCGCCCCGGCCGCCGTGGCACCCCTCACTCCCAACATCTCTGCCGCATCATGAGCAAGACGCCCGATCTGCCCCAGGTCCTGCTGAGGGACAACCCCGAACACGTGCGCAAGCCCAAGGATCCGAAGCGCCAGCGGCAGGTCCGCTGGCTGGTCGGCGGTATCCTGGTGCTCGGTGTTTTCGGCCTGTTCTTCCCGGTCGAGAACGTGGTCGTCGCGCCCGGCCGCATCATTCCTTCGGATCGCGTCAAGGCCGTGCAGCATCTGGAAGGCGGCATCGTCACGGCGGTGAACGTGCAGGAAGGCCAGCGCGTGCAACTGGGCCAGCCGCTGGTCACCATCGACCTCGGCGGCAACAGTCTCAACCTCGAGGAACTGAGCGCACGCAACGCCACCCTGCAGGCCATGCGCGTACGCCATACCGCCGAAGTCGAAGGCAAGCCGCTGCTGCTGGCCGATTTTCCGAAGGAGATGGACGGCGGTGTGGTGCGGACCCAGATGGGCGCCTACAACGCACGCATGCTCGAACAGAAGGGCATCGAGGCCGGTGCCGTTTCCTCGCTCGAGCAGGCGCGCAGCCAGGGCCTCGAGCAGCAGGCCAAGGCGCAGGGCCTGCAGCAGCGCCTCACCATGTTCCAGAAGGAACTCGACATCTCCGAACAGCTCGGCCAGGAAAAACTCATCGGCCAGCTCGAAGTTCTGGAAAAACGCCGCCAGGTCGAATCGGTGCGCAGCGAGCTTGCCGTGGCGCGGCAAGTCGTGATCTCCGGGCGCGCCGCGGTGAACGAGTCTCAGGCGAGGGTGGCCGAGTCGCGCGGCGCCTTCCAGCGCAAGGCCTCCGACGACCTGGCCGATGTCGAACGCCAGCTCGCCAGCCTGACCGAAGACCTCTCGCGTGCACGCAACCAGCGCGAACGCACCACGGTGGCCGCGCCTGCGGCCGGCATCGTCAAGGGCCTGCGCAATCCCAGCCCCGGCTGGGTGGTCAAGCCGGGTGAACAGATCATGGAAATCGTGCCCGACGAAGACAGCATCCTGGTCGAAGCCCAATTGAGCCCGAACGACCGTGGCTACGTCAGCGTGGGACAACAGGCCAAGGTCAAGATCACCGCCTACGACTTTTTGCGCTATGGAACCGTTGACGGCGAAGTTACACTCGTGGCCGCCGATGCCGACCGTGACACCAGCAAGCCGGACTCGCAGCCCTTCTATCGATTGCTCGTCAGCACCAAGACCGATCACGTGGGCCGCCCCGACAACCGCATCACGGCCGGCATGGAAGCAGAAACCGACCTCGTTGTAGGTCATGAGCCTTTCATCTGGTACATGCTGCGGCCCGTGCTGCGTGTCAAGAATGAGGCCTTTAGGGAGCCCTGATGTCCGGACGTTTGTACAAGTCTTCTCTTTCCATGCCCCGCTGGTTGGGCTGGTCTTCCCGTCTGCCCGCGCATCTCTTGCTGTGCGCCGGCAGCATGATCTGTGTGTCGGCCTGGGCCGATGGCAGTGCACCGGTCGGCACAGAGGGCGCTGCCGTCAGCGCCGAATCGACCGCACCGGCTGCTTCGTCCGCACCCGTGGCCACACCCGCCGTCCAGGGACGCACCCGTGTCGTGCTGGTGCGCCGCGCCCAGTCCGAGCCGGCTGCCGGGGTGGCCGAACCGTCGGCCGTCACCCCCGCGCCGGTCGTCGTCTCCGACGCGATGCCCGCGGGCCAGACCAGCCTGCTGGCGCAAGCCGCGCCGACGACCGCCACGGTGCCTGTCGTTCCTGTTGCCCCTGTCGCGCCGGCCGCAACGGCCAGCCCGACGCTCGCGGCCCCCGCCACCCCTGCCGCTGCGGCGCCTGTGACCGAGCCGCTGCCCGCGACGGCCACGCCCGCCGTGCCTGCCACCGGCTCGGCATCGACCGCGCCTGCGGCACCGCTGCAAAGCACCCGCCAGCTCTCGCCCCAATCGCAAGGCTCGGTGGCCTATACCCGCCAGATCAAGGAAGCCCTGGTCGACGCACTCAGCACCCATCCTGACGTACTGACCGCGCTCTCCGAGCTGGAAACCAGCAGCTACGAAGTCGAAGCCGCCCGCCAGCAGCGTTTCCCCCGCTTCAAGGTCGGTACATCCGTCGGCAATACCGATGCCGGTACCGCCTCGGGCAGCCAGAGCTATAACGCGCTGTCGGCCGATGCCCGCATCACCGTGCTCGACGGCGGCTCCATCGGCGCTCGCGTCGATGCCGCCAAGGCCGGCAACCAGGCCATCGACGAAGCGTATGTCTCGGCTCGCCAGCAGGTGTTGCTCGACTCGCTGACCGCCTACCTGCAGGTGCAGCGTTTCGATCTCAAGCGCAAGGTCGCCGACCGCTCCAGCGCCGTGCTCGACGAAATCGCACGGGTCGAGGAACGCCGTGTCGACCTCGGTGCCTCGGGCCGCAGCGACTACCAGATGACGCTGGCACGCCGTGCGTCGTCCGCTGCACGCCAGAGCGAATTCGAATCCAAGCGCATCGATGCGCTGGCCAAGTTCGAAAGCTATTTCGGTTTCCAGCCCAACGCCGAATACATGCCCGCCACCACCACGCCCAGCCAGTGGTCGCTGGCCACGCTCGAAGACGCGCTGCAGGCGGCGTCCAACAACAGCGTCGAGCTGCGCGAGGCCCAGTTGCTCATCGACCAGGCCAAGGCCGGCGTGCGCGAAGCCGAAGGCGGCCGCTGGCCCACGCTGGATGCCGTCGTCGCCAAGACCAAGGACAAGGACCGTGTCGTCTACAGCGACGGCACGCGGGTGGGTGTGGAAGTCAACTGGAACTTCGGCACCGGCTTCGAACTGCAGCGCAAGGTCAAGGTCGCCCTGGCCAAGCAGTCCGCGCAAGAGGCCAAGTACGAATCCGTGCGCCGCAACGTGCAGCAGCAGACCTTTGCCGTGTGGGGCCAGACCAGCGCCATGCGCGAACGCGAAGCCCGCCTGCGCGAAGCCGCCGATGCTGCACGCGAAGTGTTCGAAGGCCGCCGCCGCCTCATGGAATTCGGCCGCGAGACCCTGCCGCAGGTGCTGGACGCCCAGATCGACTACTACACCGCGCTGCAGGACTACGTCGACGCCGTCTACGACACCCGCATCAACGATCTGCGCCTGGCCCGCACCACCGGCTACCTCGACATGCTGCCCGGTCAGCCTGCCGACTGGCTCGACAGCTATTTCACCGGCCAGGATCTCGTCGGCCTGTCCGCTCTGATGGCCCGTGCCGAAGTGCCGAGCTGCGCCGATGCCGCACCGGGTGCCTGCCCGGCTGCACCTGTCGCCGGCGCTGCAGCCCCCGCTGCCGGCCCACGCAACCCTGCTGCCAACGGCAATGGTTCGAAAAAGGTGTCCGCGCAGGCCCAGTCTGCTGGCAAGAAGGCCCAGAGCGCATCGTCGCCTACCGCAGTCGCCGCGACACAAACCGCATCCGCGCCCTGACGCGGGCTTGCCAGGCGAGCTCCGCGCGGGCGTGGACACATCCGCGCCGGGCTCCACCCACTTTGTGATTCGCGTCGATGGGGCCGACTGAGGAGCCCCTCCGACTTCAGATCGATCGATGTCCGCCGGGAGGCGCGACATCCGACGCCAGACACGGCCCGAGCGGTCGTGTCATTCATCTCCCTCGCTGGATCTGCCTGCGCCAAGGCAAGGGTCATCGGCTTGCATTGCAAGCCTCTCGAAGGCCCGCAGCAGCCCTTCTGGGGCCGCATCTCATCCCCCCGGCAATGTCCCCGCGTTACGGTAACAGCGTGTCCCGATCGCCCATCGCCGCGTGCGCTGATCGCTCCAATCGGGCTCATCGCACGCTTCGGGCTTTGTTTCCGACATTCGAATGCCCTGTTTTTTGGCAACCGAGCAAACAAACAGGTGTCGGGTTACGGGAACGCGACTGCACCGTTACGTAACGTGTAGCACATTCTTAATACTTTGGTGTGAATGAAAAGACCACCTTCTGTCAAAGGTTTTTACATCTTTGGGTGTCTTAGCCACATTTTTTTGACACACCAAATGAGAGTGAATCCGCGTAAGTCCTTGTTTTTAGGTGAAAAAGTCGATCAAGTGGTTACATCTTTGGTACTCAATTTGGGCTGAATGTGATCTTCGGTATTAATGCCTAAGTTTTTGAGCCCGTCTTTCTCGAAGTTGGCACGCCATGTGCAAGAACGCTTACATCAGGCGTAGGAGATTGCTGACCCGTGAGAGGTGTGATGCAATGGAATCACAGGGGAAGTGAAACCTGTGTCCATGATTAACTTTTTGACTGACTAGGGGATTGTTATGAAAAACGCTGTGATTCGTTTCCTGAAGGATGAAGAAGGCGCAACGGCTATTGAATATGGTCTGATTGCGGGTTTGATTGCTGTGGCTATTGCTGGTGCGCTGACAGCTCTTTCCGGGCAGTTGACCGGGTTGTTTGGTCGCATTTCAGGCGCCCTGCAAGGGGCAACTATTACTCCCACTACCACACAGTAAGATGGTTGATTTTTGAATTAGTTGGTTTGTGACGCGTCGCGAGTATTGAATGTTTATTCAGTTGTGGCTGGTTGCTGTCATTGCCTGTGACTTGCTTTGGCGACGCGTCCCTAATGGATTGGTTTTGATTGGTTTTTTGGGATGGTTCTTGGCTACAAGCGATTTTACTAACGTCGTTTTTTGGCTTGGGGCTTTGTCCGCTTTTCTAATTCTCCTTCCATTTTATATGATGAAATGGATGGGGGCTGGCGATGTGAAGTTCGGAATTGTTGCCGGGCTGTGGTTCGGGTTTTCATTCGATCTTTGCTGGGTGTGGATTGGTGGGAGTCTGCTTGCCGGACTGCACAGTCTGCTGAGCTACGCCGTCTCGGCGTTGCAAAGGCGAGTAGAGGTCAAGGGTGTGTTGTTGTCGCTTGGGCTGCATCGTTGGATAAACGCTGTGGATGATCAGCGCGACCAAATGAAATTGAATTTCTCCCTTCTTCGCAATGAGAAAAGTAATATTAAGAGGGTTGTGCCTTATGCTGCGTATATGGCAATAATTGCCTTTATTTTGGTAATTAAAAATTGAAATATGGGTTGAGTGACAAGTTTGTTGTTGCTTTTGCTGTTCGAGGGCTTTTGAGGGGATGTCCTAATGAATAAGACCAAAGTCCTGGCTGCTTTTTTGATTGTGATGGCAATACTATTGGCTGCTGTTGCCTGGATGTTGTCCCGGCAGCCCACGCCTGCCGCGCCATCGGCAACAGTGTCCACTCAGCATGTTGTTCCCGCTGAATTATTCCCTGTTGTGGTTGCTGCCAAGAGCATTCAGGCTGGCCAAATTATTGGCGAACCTGACCTGAAAGTCAGTCAGCTTCCTACTCGCATTCCTGGTTCTTATGCCAAGATTTCTGAAGTGACTGGTGCTGTTCCTATGGTCGATCTGACTGTGGATGTTCCTGTTTTCACCCAGCAATTGGTCCAAGGGTTTTCCACGCGTGTAAACGAAGGCGAACGCGCAATTTCTATCAAAGTTGACGAAGCCATGGCCGCTGGTAATCGAATCCAGCCTGGCGATTTTGTCGATATCTATTTCACGTTGGATCAGCAAACTGTAGGTAATCCATCTTCGGCATCCAGTGCCAATGCACAAGCCAACAACATCGATCGCCAGACGCGCCTGCTGCTCGCTCGCAAGCGTGTGCTGGCTTACGGTACAACGTCTGTCGAAGGGCCGGATGTACCGCGTGACCAAAACGACACGCCGCGCGCCGCGCGCAGTTCGCAACGTGTCGAAGCCGCCCGTACCGCCGTTCTTGCCGTGCCGTTGGCAGACATCGAACGCCTTTCGCTCGGCGAGCAGTACGGCAAGCTGACACTCGCACTGCGTAACCCCACCGATACAGCCGAGCCGGATCCGGCCTTGTTTGCTCAGTTGCCCCCGGCACTGACACCTGTCGTTGCACCGGGTCAGAAAACGCCGCCCACCTTGCAGGGTCTGGATCGTGCCTATGCCGGTCTGCGTTTCGAAGATCTTGCGAAAGGTGGCGGAGAGCCTCGAAAACCGCCAGCCCCGCCCAGACCCGTCGTGCGAGCGGCCTCGGGCGGCGGTGCGGCCGCCAGCACCACGACGCAGGTCGAAATTCTGCGCGGCGGGCAGTCACAAACCGTCCGTTATTGATTGTCGAGATGTTCCGGCCCCCGCGGTGCGTGCATGCACCGGGAGGCCTTCAGTTGTTGTTGGACCGGTGATCCGGTCAGCGTTCGAGAATAATCAGAGGGGTTGTCAACATGAGCTTAGCCAGCGTCACGCAACGTCGTATCGCGAACCGCCAGCATGGCCCGCTCCGGTCGCCGTTCTCATCGGGCCTGGTGCTGAGGCGCTGGATTGCCGGCCTGTCTTGCCTGAGCCTGGTGGCAGGGCCCACCGGCTTGGCCCATGCCCAGGTGGGTGGCGCTTCGACAGGTGCGTCGGCGAATGCAGGCAGCAGTTCGTCGACGCCCCAGACGCTCAGCCTTTCGCCCGGCATGCAGCAGGAGCTCATCGTCGACGCGGGCGTCGAGCGCATCGCCATCGGTGATCCGAATGTGCTGGATGTGAATGTCACACGACAGGCCCGCGGCAAACAGGCCGCTGCACTGCTGCTCACGCCCAAGGTTGCAGGTCTGACCACGCTGACCATCTGGCCGCGCGGAGGCGGCCAACCTGTGGTGCATCAGGTCAGCGTGCGCGGACGAAGCCTGACTCTGGATCGTAGTTTTGCAACCATGCCCGAGCAAGCCAGCGCAGCGGCAGCAGCCAAGGTGCAGGCGGGGCAGGGCGGTGTGCTGAACGACCTCTCGACCGTGGCTGTCAAAAGCAACACGGTTCAAGTCGACGTCAAGGTGGTCGAGTTCAGCCGCAGCATGCTCAAGCAGGCGGGTATCAATCTGTTCCGTAGCCGCAGCAGCTCGGGCTTTGGTTTTGGTGTGTATCAACCTGGCAGCACCCGTGCCAGCACGGAAACGGGTCCCATCAGTTCGGCGTTCAACCTGCTGATCGGTTTTGCCACGCTGGACATGAACATCAGCATCATGGAAACCAATGGCTTGGCCCGCGTGTTGGCCGAGCCTTCGCTGGTCGCTCATTCGGGCCAGAGCGCAAGTTTCCTGGCCGGTGGCGAACTGCCGATTCCGGTCTCGGCTGGCGATGGCCAGACCAGCATCGAATACAAGCAGTTCGGCATTTCGTTGCAACTCACACCGACGGTGCTTTCCAACGAACGCATCGCGCTCAAGGTCGCCCCCGAAGCCAGCGATCTGGACTATGCCAACGCCGTCACGCTCAATGGCATCTCGGTGCCCGCGTTGGTCACCCGGCGTGCAGATACCACGGTCGAGTTGGGCGATGGCGAGAGCTTTGTGATCGGTGGATTGGTCAGCCGCACAACGGCCTCCAACGTCGACAAGGTGCCCCTGCTCGGCGACCTGCCCATCATCGGCGCGTTCTTTAAATCGCTCAACTACACCCAGGACGAGAAAGAACTGGTCATCGTCGTCACGCCGCGCCTGATCAGTCCACTGCCGCCCGGCACCGATCTGGTCAACTCGCTGCCCGGTGCATCGAGCGAACGCCTCAACGGCAACGTATGGGGCAAACATGTCACCGGTTTTGCCGGTCCGCGGGCGCCGTTACCCGGCTTCTCGTACTGACAGGCAATGGCCAGAACCTGCAGCACATGAACAGGACCGGCCCCTATGCACGCACACCCTATGCTTGATATTCTTCAGACACCTGCAGCCGGCGCCTGGGGACCTTTTCTGTATGCCCACGGGGGACTGCCTGCGGCTGAGAACATGCTGCGTTCGCTCACCCGATTCGGTGTGACCGAAGCCGCGAGCCTGGATGTGGCTGCAGTCGTGGAGCGGCTAGACGCGCTGCGTCCCAACATCGTGTTTGTCGATTTTTCTGCGGCGCGCCTCGACCGCGCGGTCGAACTCGTCACGGCCGTTCGTGGCGCGCAACCGCAGATTCCGCTGGTTGCGGTAGGCAGTACGTCCGATGCGTCGGGGGCTCTGGCTGCCTTGCGCGCCGGTGTTCAGGAGTTTGCAGACGTGCAAGCCAGTGAAGCAGAGATGTCGGGCATGCTGCAGCGTATGTTGGGCGGGCAGAACAAGCCCGTTAACAGCAAGGCCCGATCCGTTGCCTTGCTCGGCGCCCGCGCAGGGCTGGGTGTCACCACACTGGCGGCCAGCCTTTCGGTTCTGCTCAACGCCAAGGCGCATGGGCCCAAGGCCGAAACTGCATCGAACGGCAACATCAAGGAAGGTGTGGCATTGCTCGACCTGGGGTTGCCTGCGGGCGACGGCATGCTTTATCTGGATCTGCGCGGCGAGTTCTCGTTTGTCGATGCCGTGCGCAGCCTGCATCGTTTCGACCAGACATTGGTGCAGACAGCCTTCAGCCAAGTCGGATCGACCGGTTTGCGTGTCTTGCCTTTGCCGCAACAACTGGGCGAATTGCGCAACGTGTCGCATGCGGAATCCAGTGCGCTGGTCAGCCGGCTGCAGGCCTTCTTTGCCTGGCAGGTCATGGATCTGGGCGGGTTCTCCAATCTCGATTTCATGGCGCGTGTGGCACGCGAGGCGGGTGACATCTGGCTGGTCTGCGATCAGAGTGTGTCTGCCATCGTGGCGACGGCCGAGCTGGTGCGTGGATTGGCCGACCGAGGCGTGGAGGCGAGCCGGTTGAGCGTGGTCGTCAACGCCTACGACAGCCGGATCGATATCACCCCCGATCAAGTCGCTCAGCGTCTGGGGCTGGTGCTGGCCGGCCGCGTGCCCGAGCGCCGTGTGCCGCTGGTACAGGCTGCCAATCTGGGCAAGCTGCTGGTGCAGGAGCAACCGCGCGACCCCTATACCCAAGCCGTCAACGTGTTGATCGACAAGCTGCTGGCCGATGTCCAGCAGACCGATGGCGCCTTGACCGCATCGAATTCCGGCGACCGTCTGAGGTCGCTGCCCAAGTTCTCAAATCTTCTGAACCGGATCAGCCATGGCAAGCGAAATTGAATTCGCAGACGAAGCCGCACTGTCTCAACTCGAGTCGTCGGCACAGTTTCAGCAAGTCAAGAACCTGGCGCACGAGCATCTGCTCGCGCGCATCGAAGAACTGGGTGCGGAGTTCGGCCGTTGGTCCACTGCGGCCATCAATCAGTTCGTCACGCTGGAAATCGACAGCTTTGTGCGCTTGCACCGCATTCCGATGAACGAGTCGGAGATTCGCCATATCGCGCAGGCGCTCACGCGTGAACTCAATGGCTTTGGTCCCTTGCAGGAAGTGCTGGACGACCCTGCCGTGGAGGATATTCTGGTCAACGGCTACCAGAATGTTTACGTTTCGCGACGGGGCATTCTCGAGCGGGTGCACCTGCATTTCAACGACAACGAGCATGTGTTGCGCATCGTGCGCCGCATTCTCGCGCCCATCGGCCGACGGCTCGACGAGTCCAGCCCCATGGTCGATGCGCGCCTGCCCGATGGTGGCCGTATCAACGTCATCATCGAGCCGCTCGCCATCGATGGGCCCAGCGTCTCCATCCGCAAGTTTCGCAAAGACCCGTTGCGGCCCGACGAACTGGTGCAACTGGGCACCTTCAGCGAAGAGATGTGTGCCTTGCTGGACTATGCCGTCAAGGCACGCTGCAACATCCTGGTCAGCGGGGGGACGAGCTCCGGCAAGACCTCGCTGCTCAATGCGCTGGCGACATTCATTCCGCCCACCGAGCGGCTGGTGACCATCGAAGACACGGCCGAGCTCTCGCTCAATCACCCGCACGTGGTGCGTCTGGAAAGCCGTCCGGGCGGTTTCGACGGCACGGGTCTGGTCACGATCCGCGACCTGTTGCGCAACAGCTTGCGCATGCGCCCCGACCGCATCATCGTGGGCGAAGTGCGCAGCGGCGAAGTGCTCGATCTGCTGCAGGCGATGAACACCGGCCACGATGGCTCCATGGGCACCATCCATGCCAGCTCGCCGCGTGAATGTCTGTATCGCGCCGAGATGCTGGCGGGTTTCGCCGGCTTCCAGGGCAGCGAATCCAGCCTCCGCCGCCAGATTGCCAATGCGGTCGATTTCATCGTGCAGATCGGACGCATGTCCAATGGCCGCCGGCGCCTGGTTTCCATCACCGAAGTCACCGGCATGAACGACAACGTGATCTCCATGCAGGAGCTTTACCGCTACGAGCCCTTCGTGGGTCAGGACGGCCAGGAACACGACCGCTGGGTGTCGCTGGGCATCAATCCGCATTCGCCCAAGCTGCAGCGCTGGCGCCATCAGCAGCAGGGCATGCAACAGGCTGCGCAGAACAACCCGGCGGGTGGTGGTGGGCGAGGAGGACGACATGGCTAACAGCGTCGCTTTGGGTTTTGCCGCCGTGGCGGTGTTGCTGCTGGCCGGCGCCGTGTTGCTCTTGGGTCGTGCGGGTCAGCAGACACGTCGGCAAGAAACCGAAGCCCGCCTGGATCGCGGCATGGAGCCGCGCCTGTTCGGCCCCGGCGGTGCGATAGGTTTGCTCAACAACAGCGACTACGATCCGGCCGCCTATGCACGTATGCAGGAAACCACAGCCTGGCGCCGCTGGCTGATGGGCTTGCGTGGTGGTGCGCTGTGGGACATCTCCGGCAAAGTCATCTTGGTGGCTATCGTGGGTATTGTGGTGTTGGCGGCTGTCGGCTGGTTTGCAGCCGGCGGTTTTGGTCTGGTGTTCGCTTTGTTGTTGAGCGTCGGCATCACGGCGGTGGTGTTGTGGCAGCGTGCGCAGAAAAAGCGGCGCAGGTTGGTGGCCCAACTGCCGGTGTTTCTGGACAACATGGTTCGGCTTATCTCGATCGGTAACTCGCCCCATGCAGCATTCCAACTGGCTCTAGGCAACCTGGTAGAGCCCATCAAGACCTGCCTGGAGCAGGCGGGCAGCATGCTGCGGGCGGGCAAGGATCTTGATCATGCCGTAGCGCAGAGTGCCTATAGCTATGACGTCGAAGAACTCGATTTGGTCGCTGCTGTGCTGCGCATGAGCGTGCGTTATGGCGGGCGCGCGGATGTGGTTCTTGAACGGGTTGCGGACTACATCCGTGACCGTGAGTCGGCGGAGATGGAGCTGCATGCTTTGTCGGCTGAAGTTCGACTTTCGGCCTGGATTCTGGCGCTGCTACCTATTGTTGTGGGGGGCATGATTATCTTCATGAATGGCCAGTACTTCCAGCGTATGTGGGACGACAGCACGGGACGCACCTTGGTAATTGCTGCGGGCGTGCTCGAAGCGATGGGCTCCTTCATCCTCTACCGCTTGGCGCGGCTCAAGTAAGAGGCGCGAAGACATGAACGCAAACAACATGTTGATTTGGAGCATGGCTCTGCTTGCACTGGCTGTGCTGGTTATGGGTGGCGCAATGGCGTTGCGTGCGCATCGAAACGAACAGGCTGAACAGCGCATGGAGGCCGCCCTCAAGGCACGAAGTGGCGCGGTGCCGTGGAAGCCAGTTGATCCTATGGCCGACGATGACGGCTCGCAGCAAGAGACTTTTACGGTGCCGGGGCATTGGCTCAGCGGGAAGCTGGGGCAAGCGCTTTTAGCCGATGAGGATCGCAAACTTATCGACGTCTGTGGTACCGAGCCGGCCACAGGCCAGTCGGTGTTTTTTGTTGCGCGTGTGGTGCTTGGTCTGGGCCTGCCCCTAGTGGCTTTCGTATTGTTTAGAGAGAAAAGCCTTGTCTATCTCATGACTGCAGCCTTTGCTGCGCTTGCTCTCGGCATCATGATTCCCAAATGGGTGTTGCGCCACCTCGTCGCAAAACGTCGTGCACAAGTCACTGAAGAGCTTCCCTTGTTTGTCGACTTGCTGCGTCTGTTGCAGGGGGTCGGCTTGAGCATCGATCAAACCTTGCAGGTGCTCGCCAGCGAGTTCAGCAGTGTGCTGCAGGTTCTGGGTCGGGAACTCGGTATCGCCAATGCTCAGTATGTCAATGGACGCAGTCGAGCACAGTCCTTGAGGCGGTTAACGCTCATCTCTGACAGCGACGATGTGCGTGCCATCATCGCGTTGCTGATTCAAGTTGACCGACATGGGGGTGCTGTGCAAGAGCCCCTCAAGCAGTTCAGTATGCGGCTCCGAGAAAAACGTCAGGCACAGTTCAAAGAAAAGATCGGCAAGATCACCGTGAAGATGACGGGCGTGATGGTGTTGACCTTGCTTCCCGCGCTGCTGGTGATTACTGCTGGACCGGGTTTTGTCGCCGTCATTCGATCATTGAGTTCCATGGGAGGTGCGCGATGATTGATGCATTGAGGCATGTGACACATCGGTGCTGGGTGCTCTCGCTTGGATTGCGCACTCTACCCTTGGTAGCGGCTGTCGTGCTCTCCGCCTGCAGCTCACCCCCCAAAGGCTACGGCGTCTCCACCCGTAACTTGCCTCCTGCCGCGACCATGATCGCGGATCCTGCTCAAGCCGATACCACCACCACGGCCGAGAAAACCCGCGACACCTATCTTGATCTGATTCGTCAGATGCAGACCCAAGGTTTGTGGTTTGCGTCTCTCGCCCATATCGATGCTTTCGAGCTGAGCTATGGCACCTCACCCGATGCCCAGTTGATGCGCGCCGATGCGCTGCGCAACGCAGGCAAGATGGACGAAGCCATTGCCATCTACAAACAGATGACCAACGGACCGCAAGCCGCCCGAGCCTATCGAGGATTAGGCTTGGCCGCCGGGGCCAGACAAGATTTTTCGGGAGCAGCCCAGTTCTTTGCCCAGGCGCAGCGCCGCAACCCGACCGATGCCAGCATCCTGAGTGACCTGGCCTATGCCCACATGCGTGCCGGGCAGCTCGAAGCGGCCTGGGTTCCCATCATGCAGGCCGCCCAACTCACACCGCGCGATCCGCGAGTTCAATCCAATTTGGCGCTGTTCTACTACGCCCAGGGCGACAGCGCCCGAGCCGAGCAGGTTCTCAACGCCATGGCCAATGCGGACGACAGCACACGGGACGCTTTGCGGCGTACGGCGCAGCAGATCCGCGCACGCAGCGGTGGCGCCGAGCGGCCCAGTGATATCGGTCGCAGTGGTACCGGCAGCAGCAATGCGATTCGCCCTGTGACGGCCGCAGAAAACGGTTTGCCCACGAGCCATGCCACCGGTGCCTTGCTGGTACGCCGAACCGTCGGTGCTTCGCCCAGTGCTTTGCAGCTCACATCCGAAATGCCCGCCACACACGCGGTGCCCCGTGCTCAATCCCTTGCGGGCAACGCAACGCTCG
This sequence comes from Comamonas sp. BIGb0124, assembly GCF_003752175.1. Taxonomy (GTDB): domain Bacteria; phylum Pseudomonadota; class Gammaproteobacteria; order Burkholderiales; family Burkholderiaceae_C; genus Comamonas_F. The sequence continues at coordinate 107,997 of NZ_RJVF01000010.1, forward strand.
GCCCCGTCAACTCAGTAGAGGAGTCCACGCCATGAACGTCTATCCATTCCCAGTCCAGTCTGCCCAGCGCAAGGTCGCAGTGGCTGCTTCCACTCTGTCGACCCTCGCCGCTCTCATCGTGGCTGCTCCGGATGCTCACGCCCAGCAGCCTGCACCGACAGACGTCGGCGCGGCAACCAGTCATGTTTCGACCGTAGCACTGCAAGAGGCCCCGCCGGCCGTGAGCGCTCAGCCACCAAGCACGGGGAGTGGATTGACCCTCTCCTCCATGCCGCCCATCGCCATTGCCCAGCCTACTTCCGCTGCTCCAGTGGCCAACCCGCCCCGCCGACCGGTCATTGGCGCCGCCACGGCTAATCTGCTGGCGCTGCAACGCGAATCGGTGGGCCGTGCACGGCCTGTGGCTGGTGATCAGGCTTCGTTGAGCTATGCGCGTTATTTGAAGAGTTTTGAATTTCCTATTCCCGAGAAGTATGAGTCCAACATCAAGGATGTGAAGCAAAGTGGCGGTGGCGGAAGCTAACTGATATTCAAAAGAATGATTTGATCATGTTGCGTCCATTCAGCTTAATGATCCCCGATAGCAGCCGCTCGCGCCGGCAGCTGGGGGCGTATGCGCTTGAATATGCATTGGTGTTCCCAGTCTTCTTTGTCATCCTGTACGCAGTAATTAGTTATGGATTGGTTTTTACACTGAGGTTGTCATTGCAACATGCTGCAGAGGAGGGGGCGCGTGCTGCATTACGTTATGAGGCGACTGGTGCAAGTCGCTTGGAAAATGTCACACTAGTAAGTCAAAATTTTCTTTCCGGTTGGTTGCCATCATCTAGTTATACCGTCAGTCATCAGATATGCAGGCGGGATGCTCCGACGGTATGCTGGAGCGGGACCGGAACTCCAATTGTTTGCACCGGTGTTGATATCGCTCAGACCTGCTCGATCGAAGTTCAAATCGATTATGACTATCGAAGTCGTCCTATTGCGCCTTCTTTGCCTGGTTTTGGTCTGATTTTTCCAGATGTATTGACGGGTAAAGCATCGGTGCTATTGGAGAGGGTCAGTTTATGAGTTGCTCGACCATAAAAATGCCCAAAGCCTCTTTGCCAACGTGCAAGGGTGTTGCAGCAATTGAGTTTTCTCTTGTGTTTCTGATTATTTTTGTTATTTTTTATGGCTTGGTGACTTTTGCTGATGTATTTTTTAAGATGCAAGCGGTCTCTCGCGCTGCGGAGGATGGCGCGCGATTAGCGCAGAGGCTCATGGTAGGGAACGCTGTCACTCTCTCGAATGTGCAGAAAGACTCGGTGGTCGCTCTGGTGCAAGAGTCGCTTGCCCAGTCGTCTTTTACGCCCGGAGCCAATCTTGCGGAGAGGTTGACTTGGGTTAGGGCGAACTCAGTGGTGGTCAGAAGCTCTCTGGATTCGAGGATTGTTGAACTTAGATTCGAATACGGAAAAAATCGCCTGTTGCCATATATACCTCTGGCTGATATGTCTGGTTGGCTATTGAAAAATGATTCCGTTATCACTGTGAAGTCTGCTTGGAGTGCTTGAAATGATGCATGAAAAGTTTCATTCGATGGCCACGGCAAGGCGGCAGCGTGGGTCTGTGATCGTTAATGCGGCAATTGGGTTGCTGGTTTGCGTGGTTATATTGGGTGCCGTGCAGATTGGTTATTTATTTTATGCCAATCGTGAACTCCAGCGTGCAGCGGATTTTGCCGCTCTGGCGGGTGCTCGTGCTCTAGAACTGAATGGGCGAACTGCCGCCGGATGTACGGCTGCAGGCGTTGCGGTGGGGAGTGGTTTGACGAATAACAAGGTTTTGGGTGTTACTGCCACCGCTGCTGGGCCTTACTGTGGTACTTGGGCTGAGGCATCTGCTCAAGACATGCGATTCAATGCGAGTTCTGCCCCCTACAACGCGATTAGAGTGGTTGCAAGTATTACGCCGGTTGTCTTGGTTCCTGGTATCGAAAGTACAACTTTGACAGCAAGGGCTGTAGCCCGCATCGGTGCGGACTCTGCTGCTTTCTCGGTCGGCTCTAAGTTGGTGGATGCAAATCCGAAAGCTCCATTGTTTTCAGTTCTTAAATTTGTCGGTGCTGATATTGGGAAGCTGTGCGTAGGATGTTATGACGGATTGGCTTCGGCATACGTCACGCCTGCAGGGTTGTTGAGTGCACTCGAAATACCTGTTACTGCCAATTTAACGGCTGGAGGTCTTAATGATCTACTGGTTGCGGAGCAGATCAAAATTGGCGATTTGGTGAATGCTGCAGCTGAAATCGTTGGCCAGAATAACTTGGTCAGATTGCAGGCGGAGGTGCTGTCGCAGTCTGTGAAGATCATTAATTCTAATGGTATTCCAATCAATGTAAAGATCGAGGATCTTCTGGTGCAACTGGGTTCGTCTGATCAGGCTGGCCGTGGTCTCTTTGCACAAATAACCAGCGCCAATCCCATGAGCGCATTGGATGCAAATGTTGATGTTTTGAGTTTGGTGACATCGGCGATTGCGGTTGGAAATGGGAATAATGCAGCAAGCGTCGCTTTGTCGGTTCCTGGGCTTGGTATCAGTGTTGAATCAAGAATTGTCGAGCCGCCATCGATTGCGATTGGCCCTGTGGGTGTGACTGCTTATAATTCTCAGGTGCGGACCAAGATCAGTGTCAGCAGTGAAGACAGCATTCTTTCGGCTGTACTTAAATTACTCTCAACAAAGATCAATGTTCCACTGATTATCGATGTTGCAAATTCTTATGGCACTCTCGATAGCATCAATTGCAATGTCTCTCCGCCCCAAGCCACGATTGCTGTCACCACATCTGTCGTCAATGCATGTGCCGGAAATATTGATACCGGTATTCTTTGGTCCAAGGCAAAAATATGCGAAGCTAGCAACGTTGGGAATACAAATTTTGTGACTGTTGCGGGTGTGAATTTATTAAGCGGAAAAGCGGTTTTGCCGCTGTTGGCTCAGCCTAGTCCTGAGAATGTGACCTTGGTGGCAGGGGAGTCTAAGGATACAACCCGGAATCAACTGGCGATTGGGACGACCGTGAAAAATACGGTTGATCAATTGTTGAAATTGGTTGTGAGCGGTCTCGGAGCATCCAATAGTCAGTCGGCGGTTCGGATAGATAATGCTACTTTGGCAGGGAAGTTGGCTAAAGACTATTTGGTGAAGAATTCATATAATGTGGCTAACACAAAGAAGAATTTAGTCAGCGATGGCGTGGACTGGAATCGGCCTGGTTTCTTGGGGCTACTCAGTTCTTCAATGGTAGATGAGTGGGAACACAATCTAAAAGGTTGTACAACGCAACTCTGTAAAGAGCAAGGGTTGACGGCCTCACTTCAAACTGCAAATACTGGGGGGCTGCTCGGAAATGTTTTGGGCGGACTTGTTAATTTGGTTGCAGGAATACTTAACCTGGGAACAGGAAGCGGAGGGACGCCGTTGTTATCGGTAGTGATTGGCCCTATTCTAGAAATTCTGCAAAAATTATTAGATCCAATCGGAACAACGCTCGCCAATGGCCTGCTTGGCGGCATCCTTGGACTGGATATTGGAAAAGCCACGGTGCATGTTCAAAGTCTGAGCTGTGGACGTCCCGAGTTGGTCTACTAGTCATATTTCCATTTATTCATGCGTACCCCCCTCAACCTCGATGAACTAGAAATCTACGTCTGGGAAGGCTCAGCCGATATCGCCGAGCGTGTCGAACGCTGCATGGCCAGCCTGGACGTGCAGGTCATGCGCGCCGACGGCGTGGTGTTTTCTGCGGTTCAGGACATCAGCAACACGGCGATTGCCGTGATCAGCGTCTCGGTGCTCGAAGGCGCCCAATTGACGCAGCAGAGCATCGAGGGCAGCTATGGCATGCCGGTGATCTGGGTCGCGGCGAGCGGGCGCGAGCGCGAGAAGAAAAGCGGTTTTGCCGCCGAGTATTCGCATGTGCTTCCCTACGACTTCACGGGTGCCGAGTTGCGCGCCATGGTGGTCCGCGTGGTGCAGCAGATGCGCGCCAACACCGTGCGGCAGGTGCAGACCAACGACCTGATCGCCATCGATGCCTGCATGATCGAGCTGCTCAAGGAAGTCGACGTGTATGCCGACTGCGAGCACAACGTGCTGATCTATGGCGAGACAGGCGTGGGCAAGGAGCGCGTGGCGCAGCGGCTTCATGAAAAGCACACCGGGTATTGCCAGGGCCCGTTCGTGGTCGTCAACTGCGGCGCCATTCCCGATGGTTTGTTCGAATCCCTCTTTTTCGGCCATGCCAAGGGCGCCTTCACGGGCGCGGTGGCGGCACACAAGGGCTATTTCGAGCAGGCCAACGGCGGCACCCTGTTCCTCGACGAGATCGGCGACCTGCCGCGTTACCAGCAGGTCAAGCTGCTGCGGGTGCTCGAAGAGAGTGCCGTGACGCGGGTGGGCGCGACGACCTCGACGCGTCTGGATTTCCGGCTGGTGGCGGCAACCAACCGTCCGTTGCGCGAGATGGTTCAGATCGGGGATTTCCGGTCGGATCTGTTCTTCCGGCTGGCGGTGATCGAGCTCTACGTGCCCTCCCTCGAGGAGCGCGGCGACCAGGACAAGATCGCCATCTTCCGGTCCATCGTGGGCCAGGTGGTGGGCGAGGACATCATGACCACCGTGGGCGATCCGCCGCTGTGGCTGCTCGACACGGTCGGCCGCATGCGTTTCCCCGGCAATGTGCGCGAGCTGCGCAACTTTGCCGAGCGCGTGGGCGTCATCGTGCGGCAGACGGGCGCCTGGAATGTGGAGACGGTGGTCAAGCGCATGCTGGCCATCAGCGGCGAGTCGCAGCCCGATCTCGCACCGGTCGAAGCCGTCGACAGTGCACGCCGCTCATGGGACATGGCCGAGCGCAACAAGATCATCAATGCGCTCGATGCCAACGAATGGCGGCGCCAGAACACTGCACACTACCTGGGCATCAGCCGCAAGGTGCTGTGGGAAAAGATGCGCAAGTACCAGATCGTCGACGGCGAGCCGCAGACGCCGTTGATCAATTGACGGGGGTCTGACCGAAACCGCAGCGCTTGGCGCGGCTTCGGTCGTCCAGGCGCCAAGGCCTGGATCGCGGGTCAATCACAGACCCGAACCCTCTTCCACGATCACCCACCGCTGGCCGTCGTGGCGCAAGTCCAGCCGCTTGAGTTTGGTGATGCGCAGCACGCCCGCCACGCTGCTTTCACGGAAACGTGCAATGGCCATCGGTGCGCCATCGGCCGACGAGGCCGTGGGCAGTTCGAACGACAGGCCGCTGATCTGCAGCACGCGGGGCCGCGGCACGTCCAGACCGGCTCGCACCGATTGAACCCAGGCCGCGTGGTCTGTCCCGTCTTCCGGTTTGAAGCCTGCGGAGTAGGCGGCGACGAATTCGTCGGCGTTACGGTTGTTCCATGCTGCCAGCCAGGCATTGACCGCGGCACGTGCACCGGCTTCGTCGGCGACCACGGCCGGTTGTGCCACCGTGGCTGCCGGAGCCGCTGTCTCTGGTGCCACGCTTGCGACAACAACGGGGGACGGCTCGGGCTCGACAGGTGGCACAGCCGCAGCCGGGGCAGGGGTCGATGGCACAACGGCAGCCGCAGGCGAAGCGGACGGCACCGCCGCAGCCACAGGCGGCGCGGCGGATGGCTCCGCTGCCGCACGGGCTGCCGCCACCGGCGCCGTCGTTGCGGCTTCGGGCGCGACCGCCGGTGTGGCTGCTGGAGTGGCCGTTTCCGTCGTCTTGACCGCAACCGCCGGCTCTGCGCTCAGGTTTGCGGCTGCAACCACGGTGGTGGTCGCGGTATCGTTGGTTGCGCGCGTCGCTGCCGTCGATGGCGCAGCCGATACCGAGATCGGTTCGGCCGGTGCGGCCTGAGCCGTATCGGTCGCTGGGGTTGGCGCCTCCGAGGCGGAAGCCGCGATCACCGGGGTTGCCGCAGTCTTTGCAAGCGGTTCGGTGGACGGGGCCGAGACCTCGGGCTTGGGCGTCGGTGCGACCCATGCCAAAGCCGCAGGTGTGGGTGCGGGTGTGGGGGTCGGCGTCGCTTCCACAGGCGTCGACGCGGCCACGGTCGCCGGCACCACAGCCTCCGGCACGGTCACCGGTGCCGCAGGCTCCGTCACCACGGACACGTTCCGGGTGGACGGTGCGTCGGATGCGACCACGGTGGCAGGCTCGGACGCCGGGGCCTGTTGGTCCACGGTCTGCGGTTGCGGGGTCTCGACCCTGGCTGCGGGGGCCGGTTCGGTGACGGGCGGTGCGGGCACCACGGCGGGCACGGGAATCGATTCTGCAGCCACAGTCTGGGCGGCAGCGGCCGGTGCGGCGGCCACCACGGCAACAGCGGCGGGGGCTTCCGCCACGTCGGCGTTGCGCCGGATCAGCACATGACTGGCGCGTGGCCGCGCGTTGGGCGTCGTCCAGGCATTGACGGCGTCTGCCGTCGCGACGCCGGCCGGCGTGCCTGCTGCATGCGACACCGCAGGGGTGTCTGCTGCCGCAGGCGCAAGGGCAACGGCGTGCTCGACGACGGGCGGCGCAGTGGGCGCGACAGGCTGCTGCGCTGGGGCGGCCGCAGTCACTGCAACGGGCGGTACCGCAGCGGCTTCGGCCAACGGCGGCAGTGTCTGGGCCGTGGCCTGCGCTGCATCGGATGTGACGGCTGTTGCGGTCGCCGGAGCGGCCCCGGCGTCGGCCGGCTTCGGCTCGGCGTTCTGGGCCGGGCCGATGGCCACGTCGTCCCACACGCTGCGCCGGGTTGCCGCCGGCGAGCTGCCGGAAGCCGGTGCGAGCGTCGTCGGGTAGTCGCTGGCCGTCGGCAGATCCCAGGCCGTGCGCGGCGTCGCGCTGGCGATCTGCACGGCAGGGGCCTCTGCAGCGGGTGCGGGTGTCGCAGCTTCGGCCTGTGATGCCGCCACATCCGGCATCACAGGCATGGCCATGACGGGCAATTGATCCGCAGGCTGGCGCGTGGAAGAAGGCCGCGCAGCAGCCACGGCCGATGGCGCAGGCGTTGCCGCTGCGTTGGCCGTGGCCGGTCGCTCGATCGGGCCCGCCGCAGCAACGGCAGGGCGGGTCGCGACCGCCCCCGCGACGCCTTGCGTCTCGGCCACCGGCTTTGCCGGGCTGGCGGCTGCCGGGGTGATAGGAGTCGCAGCCGGCGCGGCTGCGGCGACCGGCGGTGCCGTTCCCGTGTTCACCGACTGGCTCAGCAGCGCGAGTTTGGTCTGTACGCCGTCGGCGCCGGTCCTCATGGCGCGGCGATAGGCCTCGTTGGCCAGCCGTGTGTGCAGGTCGCCCATGTTTTCATAGGCGGTTGCGTAGTTCGGGTTGATGGCGATGGCCTTGCTCAAGGCCACCAGGGCCTTCTCGTCCATGCCCTGGTCTGCGTACAGCACGGCCAGGTTGTTGTAGGGCTCGGCCATGTCCGGGTAGTCGCGCGTGAGTTGCGTGAACACGTCGATGGCGCGCGGCGCGTCGCCGCTCTCGCTGAACATCAATCCCTGCAGAAACCGCAGTTGCGGATTGCGTGAATCCGCTGCCAGCGATTTGTCGAGCAGCGCACGGGCCTGGGTCTTGTTGCCGGATTGCAGAAGCTGGTTGATCTCGGCGGCGGCACCGGCCGTCTGGGCCTGGATCACGGCCGCCGGGGCCAGCAGAACCAGGCCGGCCAGCGACCATTGCAGGGCCAGCATCACGGGGCGGCGAAACAGCCCGTGGACACGACCCGCGCGTTTCTGCGGCAAGGGATCGGCATGTGCAGCGGCACTCTGGCTGGCCGCAAGCGAGGTGGGCGCGGGAGGGAAGGGCAGGCGGGGTCGGGAAGCGAATACGGCCATGCGGCAAATCTCTTGGTCGGCGTGCCGCAGACCCGTCGTCCGATGGCTTCGCCGTAATCGCCCCAGGAGCGGGGTGCTCCGGAAATTATAGATTTGACAGGCGTCTCGACGAGCCGTATTGCGGTGTGTCCGCTACACCTGAAGGCAAGCTTTTGATGCCGGACCGATGCGTGCGCAAACAAAAGTATTGCTTCTTCTTGCGGACAAACAAAAGGGGCTGGTCCGAAGACCAGCCCCAATGAGCCTATCACCCCCTGGCGCCAGGGCTCGAGGAGACATCTGCAATGAAAACCCGGTTCGACAGCCCGGCGGTGGTCGCCAGGCCGATCTCTCGCAAGCGTTGGATCAGCGCTTGCGTGTGGCAGTCGCGGCGGCCTTGTTGGCTGCGGTGGCAGCCGTGCTGGCAACAGCGTTGTAGTTGGCTTCGGCGACTTCGGTGGCCTGCTTCACGGCCTTTTGCAGCGAGTCGTAAGCGGTGTTGCCGGCAGCAACGGCGCTCTTGAGCACGGCGACGGCGGTTTCGGAGCCGGCCGGGGCGTTGCGCGAAGCGTTGTCGACCAGTGCGAGGAACTTGCGCTGCGCTTCGGCGGCGTGTTCTTCGTAGGCCTTGCCGAAATCGCTGCCGGTGGCGTTGGCGATGTCGTACAGGTGGCGGCTGTAGGCCGTGGCTTTCTCGGCCAGGGGCTGGAACAGGCTGGCTTGCAGGGCCAGCAGCTCTTGTGCATCCTTGGCGCTCAGCACGGCCTTGGCGTGATCGGCGGATTCGGCCAGCGCAGCCTTCGAAGCGGTCACGTTGAGTTCGATGATTTTTTCGACGCTTTCGAATGCCTTGGCAGTGAGGCCGAACAGGGTTTCGACCTGTGCTTTCTGGGCGGTGATGAAGTCTTCAGGGGTGGCCATGGTGATCTCCGATTCAAATCATGATGAATGAAAGGCGGCGAGCTGACGAAAACTGCTGTGAGCGCGGCCCGAGCGAGGAATGAGCCTCTTGCTGCGCAACGTTGAATGTTGCACTGCAGCATGCTTTTCATTGTACGGAGAGCCGCTGGTTTTGCAAGTGCATTTTTCGTCTTTTATCGTTGATTAGATTGAGGTTTCTAATGAGGCTGCTAAATCGTGAAACCCGGTCAAACTTTTGTTTGAGTGTCAGCGAACCGCAGCGCTCGCGTCATCAAGCCTTCACGGCGGCAGGGCATTCGACGGCCTTGCCTGGCCGGCGCATTCCTGCGTAAAGTGGCCGTGTCTTTCAACAACGCGATCCCGCCACCCATGCAAGCTCTCGACGGTCTCAAGGTCCTGGAACTTGGTCAACTCATCGCAGGCCCTTTTGCCGGCAAGACCCTGGCGGATTTCGGTGCCGACGTGATCAAGGTCGAGCCGCCGGGCGTGGGCGATCCGCTGCGCAAGTGGCGCCTGCTGCGCGACGGCACATCGGTCTGGTGGCAGGTCCAGTCGCGCAACAAGCGGTCGGTCTGCCTCGATCTGCGCACGCCCGAAGGGCAAGAGGCCGTGCGGGCCCTGGCCGCCGAAGCGGACGTGCTCATCGAGAACTTCAAGCCCGGCACGCTCGAGGCCTGGGGACTCGGCTGGGAGGCGCTGCATGCGCTCAACCCCCGGCTCGTCATGCTGCGCCTGTCGGGTTACGGGCAGACCGGGCCCTACCGCGACAAGCCCGGCTTCGGGGTCCTGGGCGAAGCCATGGGCGGGCTGCGCCATCTCACGGGCGAGCCGGGCGCGGTGCCTGTGCGCGTGGGGGTGTCCATCGGCGATACGCTGTCGGCCCTGCATGGCGTGATCGGCGTGCTGATGGCGCTGCGCCACCGCGACACGCAGGGCGGACAAGGGCAAATGGTCGATGTCGCCCTGTATGAATCCGTCTTCAACGTCATGGAAAGCCTGCTGCCGGAATACGATGCCTTCGGTGCCGTGCGGGGACCGGCGGGCAGTGCGCTGCCGGGGATTTCTCCCAGCAATGCCTATCCATGCCGGGATGGCCAGTACGTGCTGGTGGCAGGCAATGGCGACAGCATCTTCCGGCGTCTGATGCATGCCATCGGCCGCGGCGATCTGGCCGACGACCCGGCCCTGCGCCACAACGACGGCCGTGTCGTGCGCAGCGCCGAGATCGATGCCGCCATTGCGCAATGGACATCCAGCCGCGCGCGCGACGAGGTGTTGGCCGTGCTCGATGCGACGCAGGTGCCCGCCGGCCGCATCTACAGCGTCGCCGACATCGCAGCCGACCCTCAGTACCAGGCCCGCGACATGCTGGTGGACAGCCCGGCCTCCGACGGCCTGCCGCTCAAGGTGCCGGGCATCGTGCCCAAGCTCAGTGCAACCCCCGGCCGAATCTCGCACGCAGCGCCCCGGCTCGGCGAACACGACGGCTGCCTGCAGCCGGGCGGCGGCTGGCCCGTCCGCGACCGTTCCGGCGATTGAGCGGGCGGTCCGCCAAGCGATGTACCGGGCTTGGCGCCGGCTGCCACGCCGTCGGTGCCACAATGCAGCCGGTAGACTGAAGCGGCGGGTGCCCGGTATCGCCGGGCATGACGGACGAGCTGCAGTCTGGTTTGCGTTCCGCGCCCGTTTTCCCTGTGTGCCATGATCATCAACAGCCTGCTCGATACCGATCTCTATAAATTCACCATGATGCAGGTCGTGCTGCATCAATTCCCGGGTGCCCAGGCCGAGTACCGCTTCAAGTGCCGCAACTCGGGCGTGCAACTGGCCCCGCTGGTGGCGGAGATCCGTGAAGAGATCCGGGCGCTCTGCAGCCTTCAGTTCGGGCAGGACGAGCTCGATTACCTGCGCTCCATGCGCTTCATCAAGAGCGATTTCATCGATTTCCTGGGGCTGTTCCGCCTCAACGAGAAGTACATCGACGTGCAAGCCTTGCCCTCGGGCGAGATCGGCATCGACATCCAGGGGCCGTGGCTGCACACCATCCTGTTCGAGATCCCGGTCCTGGCGATCGTCAACGAGGTGTACTTCCGGCACCATCACCCGGCGCCCGACGTGCTCGAAGGCCGCCGCCGTCTCGACACCAAGATCGCGCAGCTCCAGCAGGAAGCCGAGCACGACCGCGCCCAGGGGGCCGTCTCCGAACTCAAGATCGCCGACTACGGCACCCGGCGCCGCTTCTCGCGTGCGTGGCACGAGGAAGTGGTGCGGGTGCTCAAGGACAGGCTGGGGCAGGGCGGCGCCAGCCAGCTCGCCGGCACCAGCAACGTGCTGCTGGCGCAGAAGCTGGGCCTCACCCCGCTGGGCACCATGGCGCACGAATACCTGCAGGCCTGCCAGGGCCTGGGCCCGCGTCTGCGCGACAGCCAGATATTCGGTTTCGAATCGTGGGCGCGCGAGTACCGGGGCGACCTCGGCATTGCCTTGTCCGACGTCTACGGCATCAAGGCCTTCCTGCGCGATTTCGACATGTATTTCTGCAAGCTGTTCGATGGCGCGCGTCACGACAGCGGCGATCCCTTTGCCTGGGGCGAGCAGATCATTGCCCACTACAAACTCAACCGCGTCGATCCGCTCAACAAGGTGTTGATCTTCAGCGACGGCCTCACCGTGCCGCGCACCATCGAGCTCTACCGCCAGTTCAAGGGGCGTTGCCAACTGGCGTTCGGCATCGGCACCAACCTCACCAACGACCTGGGCTACGAGCCTCTGCAGATCGTCATCAAGATGGTGCGCTGCAACGGGCAGCCCGTGGCCAAGCTCAGCGACACCCCGGCCAAGAACATGTGCGAGGATGAAAAATACCTCGCCTACCTGCGCCAGGTCTTCGACATCGAGCAGCCCGACCCGGAGCCCGCCTCGACCTGACCGCCGAGGCGTTCGCTCACTCGCTCGCCCGACGCCTCCTGCCGCATCGCTGGAGGCATCCCCTGAACATCCTTCGCCGGCGGCCTCTTCCTCGGTCGCCATCCTCAGCCTTCGACCCTCCGATACGATGTCCCACCTCGACGGCGCCACGCTCAGCCTGGCCTACGCTCTTCCCTTCGTGACCCTGCTGCTGGGTATCGCGCTGCTGCCGCTGTTGGCGCCGGCCTTCTGGCACCGTCATTTCGGCAAATTTGCGGCGGCCTGCGCGCTGGGCTTCCTGCTGCCGTTTGCGATCGGGCATGGCGTGGCTGCTGCAACAGAAGGCCTGCTGCATGCGCTGATCGGCGAGTACATCCCGTTCATCGTGCTGCTGAGCACGCTGTTCACGGTGGCCGGGGGCATCTATTTCTCGGGCAACCTGCGCGGGCGGCCCGCGCTCAACACCGGCCTGCTGGCCATCGGCACCGTGCTGGCGAGTTTCATGGGCACCACCGGCGCGGCCATGCTGATGATCCGCCCGCTCATGCGCGCCAACGACAACCGGCGCCATCACGTGCATGTGTTCGTGTTCTTCATCTTTCTGGTCGCCAACGCCGGCGGTTCGTTGACGCCGCTGGGCGATCCGCCGCTGTTCCTCGGTTTCCTCAAAGGCGTTTCCTTTGGCTGGACGCTGGTGCACGTGCTGCCGCAGACGCTGTTCCTGGTCGGCAGCCTGCTGGCGCTGTTCTATGCCATCGACCGCTATTTCTACCGCCGCGAAGGCGTGGAGCCGGTCGACCCCACCCCCGACACCGCCGCCGGTGGCCTGCAGGTCCATGGCTGGCAGATCAACGTCCCGTTGCTGCTGTGCGTGATGGCGCTGGTGCTGCTCAGCGGAACCTGGAAGCCGGGCATCGACTTCCACATCGCCGGTGTCGATGTCGGCTTGCAGTCGCTGGTGCGCGACGCCGGCCTGCTGGTCGTGCTGCTGCTGTCGCTCAAGCTGACGCCGGCCATGGCGCGCGAGGGCAACCAGTTCGGCTGGGGGCCCATGGTCGAGGTCGCCAAGCTGTTTGCCGGCATCTTCCTCACCATGATTCCGGTGCTCGCGATGCTCAAGGCAGGCCTGCAAGGGCCTTTTGCATCCATCGTGGCCTCGGTCACCACCCCGGCCGGCGAGCCGGTGCCGCTGATGTACTTCTGGGCCACCGGCATGCTGTCGGGTTTTCTGGACAATGCGCCCACCTATCTCGTGTTCTTCAACCTGGCCGGCGGCGACCCCGAGAGCCTGATGACCCGGCATGCCGCAACCCTGGCCGCGATCTCGGCGGGCGCGGTGTTCATGGGCGCGCTCTCGTACATCGGCAATGCGCCCAATATGATGGTCAAGGCCGTGGTGGAAGAACGTGGCCTGCGCATGCCCAGCTTCTTTGGCTACATGGCCTGGTCGGCCGTCGTCCTGCTGCCGTTGTTTGCGGTCATGGGCTGGGTCTGGTTCCGTTGATCCATCCCGCCGCACCCTTTTTCGTTCCTACCGATCCTGGAGACACCCCATGTCCGAACGTCCCCGCGTGCTGGTCGCACGCCAGGTTTTCCCCGAAACCGTCGAACGCCTGAGCCAGCACTTCGAACTGAGCGTCAACACGCACGACGAGGCGTGGGACAAGGCCGAGCTCATCCGTCGTCTGCAGGGGCACCAGGGCGCATTCACCACCGGCAGCGAACGGATCGACGAAGAGGTGCTGGCAGCCTGCCCCGAGCTCAAGGTCGTCGCCAACATGGCCGTGGGTTACAACAACTTCGACATGGACGCGTTCGACCGGCACGGCGTCCAGGCCACCAATGCGCCGGGCGTGCTGACCGACACCACCGCCGATTTCGGCTTCGCACTGCTCATGGCCACGGCCCGCCGAATTGCCGAGAGCGAGCATTTTCTGCGCCGCGGCGAATGGCAGCGCTGGCGCTACGACATGTTCGTCGGCGGCGAGGTGCACGGCAGCACCCTGGGCATCCTGGGCATGGGACGGATCGGACAGGGCATTGCCCGCCGCGGGGCATTCGGTTTCGGCATGAATGTGATCTATCACAACCGTTCGCGCCTGGATGCACAGACCGAAGCCGAGTGCCGTGCCCAATACGTCTCGAAAGACGAACTGCTGCGCAGCGCCGATCACCTGGTGCTGGTGCTGCCCTACAGCCCCGAGTCGCACCATGCCATCGGGGCGGCCGAACTGGCCGCCATGAAGCCGACCGCCACGCTGGTCAACATCGCCCGCGGCGGCATCGTCGACGATGCCGCGCTGGCTGCGGCCCTGCGCGCCGGCCGCATTGCCGCAGCCGGTCTGGACGTGTTCGAGGGCGAGCCCCGCGTGCATCCCGATCTGCTGACCGTGCCCAATGTCGTGCTCACGCCGCACATCGCCAGCGCCACCGTGGGCACGCGCCGTGCGATGGCCGATCTGGCGGCCGACAACCTGATCGCTTTCCTGACCCAGGGACAGGCCGTCACCCCCATCAACCGGCTGGTCGGACGGCAGTCGCATGGCGATGAGTGAAGGGGTGTCGGTGCTGAGCCTGCTGGCCGGACTGGTCTTCGGGCTGCTGGCGGGAGGCTGGATCACGGCCTTGCGGATGCGGCAGAGACTGGCCGAGGAACAGGCGCAGGCGATTCGCGAAGCGGTGGACGAAGCCGTCGATCTGGCGGTGGCCGGCGCGGTCGAACGCGAACGCGCCATGGCCTCGGCCACCGCCGCCACGCTGCAGGAACGGGTGCGGGGCCTGCTCGAAGACCGCGAGGGCCAGCACAACGACATCGCCCAGGCGCGCACCGAGATTCAAACGCTGCGCCAGGCGCTCGATCTGGCCCGCGACGAGCGTTCGTCGTTCCAGGAACGGGCCGCCCAGTTGCCGGCGCTCGAGCACCGCCTGGCCCAGGCCCAGCAGCGCATCGATCAACTGCATGCGACCAGCCAGGACGCCCAGGCCCAGGTTGCCGAGCTGCAGACGCGGCTCGATGCCGAGCGCAGCCAGTCCGCCGAAAAGATCGCCCTGCTCGGGGAAGCGCGCGAAGCGCTGTCCAACCAGTTCAAGTCGCTGGCCAACGACATCCTCGAGGAAAAGAGCAAACGTTTTACCGAGCAGAACCAGGCGAATCTGGGCCAGTTGCTCGATCCCTTGCGCACGCGGCTGCACGAGTTCCAGGGCAAGGTCGAGCAGTTCTACGTGGCCGAAGGGCAGCAACGGTCGGCCCTCGAGCAGCAGGTCAAGCAGTTGATGCAGCTCAACCAGATGCTCAGCGACGATGCCAGGAACCTCACGCAGGCGCTCAAGGGTTCGGCCAAGTCGCAGGGCAACTGGGGCGAGCTCATCCTCGAACGCGTGCTCGAGGCTTCGGGGCTGCGCCGCGGGGCCGAGTACGACGTGCAGGAAAGCCATGTGCGCGAAGACGGCTCGCGGGTGCAGCCCGACGTCGTCATCCACCTGCCCGAAGACCGGCACCTGGTCGTGGACGCCAAGGTCTCGCTGCTGGCCTACGACGAGTACACGAGCGCGGGCGACGACGCGGTCCGTGCCGCCGCCCAGCGGCGCCACGTGGAATCGATCCGGGCGCACATCAAGGGCCTGTCGGGCAAGAACTACCAGCAGCTCTACGGCATCCGTTCGCTCGATTTCGTCCTGATGTTCGTGCCGATCGAGCCCGCCTTCATGCTGGCGATTTCGGCCGACCAGCAACTGTTCATGGACGCCTGGGATCGCAACGTGCTGCTGGTCAGTCCCTCGACACTGCTGTTCGTGGTGCGCACGGTGGCCCATCTCTGGCGGCAGGAGGCACAGACCCGCAACGCACAGGACATCGCCAAGCGGGGGGCCGATCTCTACGACCAACTGGTCTCGTTCACCGGCGATCTCGAGAAAGTGGGCGAGCGCCTGCGCATGGCGCAGGAGTCCTACCAGTCGGCCTTCGACAAGCTGGCGCGCAAACGCGGCAACGTGATCCGGCGTGCCGAAATGCTCAGGAGCCTGGGCGTCAAGCCGACCAAGGCATTCTCCAAAGGGCTGACCGACGAAGCGGCCGAGTACGCGGCCGACGACGAAACCCTGCCGGCCCTGCCGCCTGAGCCGGGGCAAGCGACCGCGCCAGGGGCCGGGGACACACCGGCGCTCGGCGCTGCGTCCTCGCCCGACGCCGACCCGACGCTGGGGGACGGTCTCGTTCAAGGCCGGGACCGGCCCGGGAACGGGCTTTTCTGAGTTTTTTCCAAGGGGCTGACGGGGTCGGAAACCAGAGCGCCCGCAGGCCATGCCCGTTCTGCCTGCGCCCCGTGGGTCGTGAAGGCGTGACGGGCCCGGCCTGACCACCGACACGCCGGGGCGGCGTCATGGCGTTGCCACATTTCGACATACCGCTAGAATGGTCGCAAGTCGTGTGTGCGGGGGCCGCCGCACGAACGCGCCGTCATATCGACAACAACATCCTGGCGCACGTGGCCGCAAGGCTGCGACTTGAATTCCCTTTTTTGCCCTCTACCTTTGTCTCAAAGGATTCTGGACATGCCGCTACCTTCTACTTCTTCCCTGAACTACGGTTATGCCGTATCGGCCGAGCAGCGCAACCGCGTGCTGCGCAACACCTATTGGCTGCTGGCTCTCAGCCTCGTTCCCACCGTGCTCGGCGCCTGGCTGGGCGTGGCCACCGGCATGACCGCCGCGCTGCATGGCGGGCTGGGCATCCTGGTCTTCCTGGGCGGCGCCTTCGGCTTCATGTTCGCCATCGAGAAGACCAAGAACTCCAGCGCCGGCGTGGCCGTGCTGCTGGCTTTCACCTTCTTCATGGGCCTCATGCTCTCGCGCCTGATCGGTGCCGTGCTGGGCTTCTCGAACGGTGCCGAGCTCATCATGATCGCCTTCGGCGGGACCGCTGCGGTGTTCTTCGCCATGGCCAGCCTGTCCACGGTCATCAAGCGCGACCTGTCGGGCATGGGCAAGTGGCTGTTCGTCGGCGCCATCATGCTGCTGGCAGCCGGTGTCATCAACATCTTCGTGCAGTCCACCGCAGCCATGCTGGCCCTGTCGGTTGCCGCTATCGGTATCTTCAGCGCATTCATGCTGTACGACCTCAAGCGCATCGTCGACGGCGGCGAGACCAACTACATCAGCGCCACCCTGGCTCTGTACCTCGACATCTTCAACGTGTTCCAGAGCCTGCTGGCGCTGCTGGGCATCATGGGCGGCGAGCGCGAGTAAGCGCCTCGTTCCCCCACTGACAAAAAAACCGCCTTCGGGCGGTTTTTTCATGGCTGTCACCGAGCGGGTTCAGAAATCCGGAACCGTCCATTCATAGGCATGGGCGATTTCGTTGACCGCCTGCAGGCGTTGTTCGGCCGTGCCTTGCAGGGCCTGCAGCAGCTTGTCGTTGAAGCCCGTCAGCAGCACCTTGGCGGCATGGGCTTTTTCCACGCTCACGCCCTGGTCCTCGTAGGTGTGCACGTACGAGCGGGCCGCCACGCCCACGACAAAGTAGAGCGCGGCGTTGTCGCGGTCTTCGTTCATGAGGCGGAAGGCGTTCTTGTAGAGATTCTTGAAGGAATCGGTGCCGGCTTCGGCCTGGGCAAAGGTGGTGGCGAGTTCTTGGAAAGTCATGGTGGTGTTACTCCGCGGAGGGGGATACAGAAGGGCGGCCCGGCTGGGCAATGCCGCCGTGGGCCAGGGACCAGGCGCCAGGATCCTGGATGAACGAGGCGAGCTCGGCGAGCGATGCCGTGTCGAAGGACTGGCGTTCATGCGCGACCGTCAGGATATCCTGCCAGTTGGCCAGGGCGTGCAAGGTCACGCCGCGCGCCTGCAGGCTGGCGGCCGCTTCGAAGGTGCCGTAGTCGAAATAGACCAGCGCGTGCCTGACCTGGGCGCCCGCGAACAGCAGGGCGTCGACGAAGCTGTGCTTGGAGTAGCCCGCAGCCATCATGTCGTCGACCAGCAGGACCTGGGCACCGGGCTCGACCAGGCCTTCGATCTGCCGGTTGCCGATGGCGCGCTTGCGCACGACCTGCAGCGGCAGATCGAGCACGTCGGCCAGCCAGGCGGCCGGTGCGATGCCGCTGGATTCCGCGCCTGCAACGGCCTGCAGGCCGTCCAGCACCGCGTGTTCGCGCAGCAGGGCCAGGCCTTGCCCCAGCAGTTGCCGGCGTGCATCGGTCAGAGAGACCAGGCGGCGGCAGTCCATGTAAACCGGACTGGCCCAGCCGGAAGGCAGGCGGAAGGGCTCGTCGGCACGCAGGGTCACGCAACCGCTGTCGAGCAGCAGGGCGGCTGCGGCATGTGCATCGTGAGCAGAGGTCATTGGAAGGTCTCCGTGTCTCGAGTGGGGGACTCGTGGGTGGGCTCGTGGCGAGCCGGGGTGATCGTCGGTTGCATGGGCTTTTTCTCAGATGCGTTCGACCAGCTTGCGCAGGCGCTGGGCGCCCGACTTGCCCTTGTAGGCGGTCTTCCAGAGGCGAATCATGAGATCGCTGTGCATCCTGACCGCCTCGGGGGCCGCCGTGACGGTCGCGATGCCGTTGCGCACGTTGGGCAGCTCGCCCAGCCGGAAAGGGCTGGTGGCCAGCACGCTGTGCTGCGGCCCGGACAGCACCTGAAACGTCGATGATGGCATGGCATCGTCGACCAGTCCGATCTGGACATGCAAGGGCTCGCTTTCCATCAGCTCGGCGATGCGCAGCACTTCATGCCGCGCAGCCTGCACACGGGCGCTCCGGATGTCTTCGGGCAGGTCGACGCGGCCGACCAGGCCGGTGTGCACGAACCGCTCGAGCTCGCGCAGGCCGATCAGGCTGATGATGTGCGGTTTGCGTTTTTCGAAGAAGGCCCGGCGCTCGGCCAGGATGAGCAGCATGGCCTCGATATCCGCGGCCTGCGTGCCCTTGCCTGCACGGGGTGCACCTTCGTGCAGCATGGCGCGCAGATGCTGGAGGTACGCGTCGGACGTCAGCAGCAGCGAAATCGGCTCGAAATGCGCCAGGATGCGGTCGCTGGCGCTCTCGAGCTGCCGCATGCGTTCGAAGAGGCCCAGCGCGGTGGGGTAGTACTCGGCCTCCACGCCCAGCAGCGAAGCCAGCGAGGTGCCCAGCACATGCGCCAGGCGCTCCAGGGTCTCGATCTTGACGATCTCGCCTTTTTCCATGCGGTAGACCACCGCACGCGACACGCCCAGTTGCGCGGCGATGTCTTCGGCCTGCAGCGAGGCCCCGATGCGATAGGCCTTGAGGCGATCGCCCAGCGCGGTGTAGTCGATAGCCGATATCCAGTGCTCGTGCTCGGCGGTCATCTCTTTTTGTCCTGAATGGATCGAAAAAGAGAATATAGGCGATTCGGCGGCGGTGGGGCAGCTCCGGCGGTCCGCCCGGGCCGTCAATCGCTGGCGAAAGGTTGATGTCGGCATGGCAGGCTCAGAAGGCCAGCGCATGGCCGAGATCCTGCACGCGCTGCACGGCATCGCTGAGCACCTGCACGCCCAGCATGAAGTCGTCGATGTCCATGGCCTCGTGCGGATTGTGCGATCCGTTCTGGTTGCGCACGAACAGCATGGCGCTGGGCACGCCCGCATTGGCAAACAACGAGGCGTCGTGGCCCGCCCCGCTGGGGAGCGTATCGTGGCGGATGCCGTTGTCCCTGCAGGCCTGGAGCAGCATGTCGCACAGGCCCGGGTCCATGGTGGCCGGGTCGCTGGTCAGGCGGCGGTCGTTCTGGAAACGGACCCCGCGCTCACGCGAGATCGAAGCCATCTCCGCCTGCACCAACTGGTAGAAGGCCTCGAGCGTGTCGCTGCTTTTGCTGCGGGCCTCCAGGCTGAAGGAGACGCGCCCCGGAATGCGCGAGATCGAATGCTCGGCCTCGTCGGTCTGCACGATCCCGGCCGTGACGACCAGGTCGGTCCCGCGTTCGAGCAGCTCGCGCCAGTGGGTGTCCAGCCGCATGATGAGATCCGAGACGGCGAACATGGCGTCGTGGCGGAGCCAGCGCGGCACCACGCCCGAATGCTGCGCGTCGCCCAGGCAGACGATGCGGTTGTGCCGCACATTGCCCCGGATGCCCGAGACCACCGCCAGCGGCAGATCGCGGGCGTCCATGACGGGGCCCTGCTCGATGTGCAGTTCCAGATAGGCCTTGATGGCCCGGGTGTCGACGAGCTTTTCCTGAAGCGAGATCGCCTGCACGTCTGCGCCCACGGCTGCCATGCATTCGCCGAGAGACTGGCCGGTGCTGCGTTGTTTCAGCTGCAGGTCGGCGGGCGCGAGCTTGCCCAGCAGTGCGCTCGAGCCCATGTAGGCCTTGCCGAACCATGCGCTCTCTTCGCCCCGAAAGGCGATCACCTTGAGCGGCAGCGCGCTGCCGCCACCGCTTGTGGGGTGCCAGCGTTGCCGAGCCACCAGGGCCAGCAGCCCGGCGATCACGCCGGCCAGGCCGTCGAAGTTGCCGCCCTGCGGCACGGAGTCGATGTGCGAGCCGATCCAGATGGCGGGCGCCTCGGGGTCGTCGCCGGGCAGGGAGAACACCACATTGGCTGCACGGTCCACCTGCACACGCAGGCCCTGGGCGAGCGCAAAGGCGCGCAGGTACTCTGCGGTGGCCGATTCGCCTTCGCCGTAGCTGGCGCGCGTGACGCCGACGCCATCGAAGCTCAGCGCACGGATCTCGTCGAAAAGTTGTTCGGCCAGCGGTTGATAGGACAGGAGTTGCATGGAATGGCAGCGAAAAGAAGCAAAGGAAGTCGTTGCTGGAACGATCGGTATCCGGTGGCGAAGAACAGAGGCGGGGCCTGCGGCCTCAGGCCGCCTGCGTGGCGTAGCGGTGCCAGCGCTCGGCCAACTGGTCGTCGATGGCGACCGCGCCGGTCAGCGTCTGGATGCGTTCGACGCCATGGGCCTGGCAATAGGCGTGCAGCCCGTCGACGATCTTGCCCATCACGCCCGGATCGATGAACGAGGCCGTGCCGACCTGCACCGCGCTGGCGCCGGCCAGCAGGAATTCGACGGCGTCGTCGGCCGTGGCGATGCCGCCGCAGCCGATGATCGGAAGACTCACGGCGCGGTGGCACTGATGCACCATGCGCAGCGCGATCGGCTTGATGGCCGGGCCGGACAGGCCGCCCATCACATTGCCCAGCTTGGGCTTGCGGGTGCGGACATCGATGGCCATGCCCAGTACCGTGTTGCCCATCACCAGCGCATCGGCACCGGCAGCTTCGGCGGCACGCGCCACGGCCGCGACATCCGCGGTGTTCGGCGTGAGCTTGGCCCACAAGGGATGACGAGTCTGGCGGCGTATCGCACTCAGCACCTCGAACGTATCCTGCGGCGACACGGCGAATGCCCGTCCGTCGGCCTCCAGGTTGGGGCAGGAGATGTTGGCTTCGATGGCCGCGACCTGCGGCAGGGACAGCGCCGCGGCGGCCTCCGCGAAGAGCGCTGCCGTGTCGGCGGAAACCGACGCCACCACGGGGGTGTCGAAACGCGTGTAAGGCGGCAGGACCCGTTCGAGGTAGTAGGCCAGGCCGTGGCTGGGAATGCCGATGGCATTGAGCATGCCGCCATGGCAGTCCGCCACACGCGGCGTCGGATTGCCCGCACGGCAGGTGGGCGAGAGGCTCTTGATCACCAGCGCACCCAGGCGGTTGAAATCCAGCGCCTCGGCGTACTCGATGGCAAAGCAGCCGGAAGCCGGCATCACCGGGTTGCGCAGGTTCACGCTGCCAACCTTCACTGAAAGATCAGCCAAATTCCACCTCCTTCATGACCTGCCGGATGTCGAAAACCGGGCCCTCGCGGCACACCCGCAGAAACTGGCGATCGCCGTCCCGATCGAACAGGCGCACGCACGACAGGCATACGCCCATGCCGCACGCCATGCGCTGCTCCATCGCCACTTCGCCACGGATCGCCGGATGGTCTTCCAGCACCTGCTGCAGCATCATCAGCACGCGGTGCGAGCCACAGGTGTAGACCACGTCGAAGGGGTTGCGAGCCAGCAGCCCGCGAACCAGGCGTTCCAGCGCCTCGACCCCGGAGCTGCCGTCGCTGTCGTACACGCTGTGTACCTCGGCCTGCACGCCGCGCAGAAACTCGTCGCGCATCAGGTCTTGCGGAGCCCGTGCGGACAGCACCGCGCTGACCTGTACACCGGCCAGCGCAGCCAACTGAACCAGCGGCGCCAGAGTGGCCAAGCCCACCCCGCGCACCACCACCAGGATGCGCTGTGCATGCGCAGGCAGGCTGAAGAGATTGCCCAAGGGGCCCACGATGTCCAGCGAGCCACCGACGGCCAGCGTCGCCAGCGCCTGCGTGCCGGCACCCGCCACGTTGTACAGAAACTCGATCGTGCCGGGTTCGGGCCCCACGCCGTACACACTCATCGGCCGCAGCAGGAAAGGCTGATGGGCCTCGGTGGTCGGGCACTTGAGCTGATAGAACTGCCCGGGGCGCGTGATGTTGGCCAGATCCACCGGTGCGTGCAGCCGGATGTAGCGGTAGCGGCTGTTCACCCAGCGGTGCTCGATCACCTCGCACCGGTGCGAGGCCACGTGGTCGGCATTCCTTTGGAAGCAGGGAGGGGCGGTCATGGTTCTGGGTGGGTGAAAGCAGTTTATTTCTTTTTTAATACTAGTATCAAAAAAGAAACAAGACAAGCAAAATAAAACGCCCGTGGATGGCGTGCGACAGGCCGGCGGGTTGCGCCTGGCCGTTTACGGGCTGAACGAGCCTTGGATGTACAGCCGCTGGTGAGTGCGTTTGGCCTCGTGCTTGGCGAGTGCCGCAGCGGTCGCCACGGCATCGGCCTGACGGTAGTCGCCGTGGCGAACGCGGGCCGCGCCGATCGACAACGTGGTGCACGGAAAGAACTGCGGCTGCCCGGCCCGGTCTTCGGCGTGGATGCCGCCGGCTTCGCGCGCGGGTGCGTCGAACAGGCCCAGTGCCGCAGCGGCGAACTCGCGGGAAATGGCTTGGCAGCGCTGTTCCCAATCCGCGCTCTGAAACAGGATCATGAAATCGTCGCCGCCGATGTGGCCCACGAAATCGTGCCTGGGATTGCAGTGTTCCTGGGTCAGCCGGGCCGCCAGCCGGATCATCTCGTCGCCGCGCCAGTAGCCGTAGTGGTCGTTGAACGGCTTGAAGTTGTCCAGATCCGCGTGGCAGGCCACAAAATCCGCGCCGCAGCGCAGCAGCCAGTCGATGTGCAGATTCAAGGGAATGTTGCCTGGCAGCAGCGTCAGCGGATTGGCGTGCCGCGCCGCTTCGATGCGCGCCTCGGTGACCGAACGCACCAGTTGTTCGCCCGTGCCCAGACCGATGTAGCGGCCTTGCTCGGTGACGATGAAACCGTCGGCCAGGTAGCGCTGGTCGTGCGAGATCAGGATGGCGATCAGGTCGTCGATGTTGTCGTCGCGTTCCACGACGCGTGGAGACCGGTTGGCCGTCGCGATGCAGGCCCGGCGCCCGTGCACTTCGCGAAAATACAGCTTGGCGTACTGGTCCATGAACTGCCTGCGATTGACCAGTCCGACCGGTCGCGCATGCTCCACCAGCGCGACGGCATGCAGTTCGGGATGCGCTTGGAACAGCGCCGCCAGATCGTTGTGCGTGGTGTGGGGCGGCACGGCGGGCGCGTCGATCAGATCCAGCCGTTGCAGCACGCTGGGGCGCGCCGGATGAACCGGCAGCACCGGCGGGCGGGTGGGAACCTGCCAGAAGAACTCCTGGCACAGCGCGTCCAGCTCGGTGCGCGGTGCGGCGGCGGGTCGACCCAGCAGATAACCTTGCCCGATCTGGATGCCGATGGCGCGCAGCGCCTGCAATTCTTCGGGGGTCTCGATGCCTTCGGCCACCAGCTTGGTGCCCATCAGCCCGGCGATGCCCTGAATGGCCTGCACGATCTGCAACTTGCGGGGATCGCTGTGCACGCCCCGTGTGAAGTACTTGTCGATCTTCACGAAATCGGGACGCAATTCGTGCCACAGCCGAAGGCTGGAATGGCCGTCCCCAAAATCGTCGAGCGCAAACAGGACGCCTTCGCCGCGCAGGCGCCGCACGACTTCCGCCAGGGTGGCCTGCTGGCTGACCCGGTCGTGTTCGGTCAGTTCGATGACCAACTGTCCGCCCTCGAGACCGGCCTGGCGGACGGCATGCTGCAGCATGGGCAAGCCATGCCGGGCCAGCGTTTGAATCAGGCTGTCGGCGCTGAGGTTGATGAAAAGCAGACCGGCGTGCCCCGTGATGCGCCATTGCGCGAGGATGCTCTGGATACAGAACAGCTCAAGCTGCTGCTCCATGCGGGCATGCCGGCCCAGTGCCAGCAAGGCGTCCGGCCTGTGCAGCGACGAGCCGATGGGGCCTCGGATCAGCGCTTCGTGCCCGAGTACCGAGCCGTCGCGCATGTCGATCAGCGGCTGGAACACGGCATGCAGGGCGTACTGCCGCATCATGCGCACCAGTGCCCGCCGATGGTCCTGACGGGAATGGCGGGTGTGGGTGAGCAGGTGAGGGCTGGAGCGCATGGCTGGCGCATGCTAAGACAGCCATGTGACGATGCCGTGACGCTTCGCCCCTGTGCTGCACGCGCGCAGTCGGGAAATAAAAAAGCCCTGCAACCGGTGGATTGCAGGGCTTTTAATTGGTGCGGCTGGCAGGATTCGAACCCACGACCCCTTGGTTCGTAGCCAAGTACTCTATCCAACTGAGCTACAGCCGCAGATAAAGATTGATCTCAATTTTTCGATTAAAAAACCCTGCAAACAAATGCAGGGTTTCTCAAGTTGGTGCGGCTGGCAGGATTCGAACCCACGACCCCTTGGTTCGTAGCCAAGTACTCTATCCAACTGAGCTACAGCCGCTGAGAAATAAATTATAACCCGTTTTTTTGGCTTGCTTGGACTGGGCGCATCAAAATTACCACGGAGGCCGTTCGAGGGCGTCTGCAGGCCTGTGGCTGGCCCTCATTTGCCTTCTTCGGAGGGCAGGGCGCGCGTGGCCTTGAGCACTTCGGGCATGCGCTTGAGACTGCGCAGCACGCCGTCGAGATGCTGGCGGTCGCGCACGGCGATGATGAAGCGCAGGTCGATCGCATCCTGGCTGCCGCGGTCGTCCATGTCGACATGGACGATGTCGGCTTCGGCTGCCGCCAGCGTGACGGCCACCCGGGCCAGCAGGCCCTTGCCGTTCGAGATGGTGACCACGATCGAGGTCTGGAAGGTGCGGATCGGGTCTTCGGACCATTCCACATGAATGAAGCGTTCGCTGTCCTTGTGCTGCAGGCGGCGCGCGACTTCGCAGTCGCCATGGTGTACCACCAGGCCCTCGCCGCGGCCCAGGTAACCCACGATGGGATCGCCGGGAATCGGTCGGCAACAGTTGGCGAACTGCACCGAGGAGCTTTCGCTGCCATCGAGCGTGACGGCGCCCTGGGATACCGTTTCGTGTGCGGTGTAGCGTTCGCGGCTCATCAGCAGGGAGTCGCGTTTTTCACCCTGTTCGGTCAGCATGGACACCAGGCGCTTGGCCACGATGCTGGCAATGCGTTTGCCCAGGCCGATGTCGGTCAGCAGTTCGAGCCGGTTGCGGCTGCCGGTGAAACGCAGCAGCTTGTCCCAGATGGCCTTGTATTCGCCGTCTTCGTCGGGCAGGCGCTGCATGCCTTCGGCGCGCAGGGCCTGGCTCAGCAGCTTTTCGCCCAGCGTGGCCGACTCGGTCTGTGCCAGCGATTTGAGGTGATGGCGGATCTTGGAGCGCGCACGCCCCGTGCGGACAAAACCCAGCCAGGCCGGGTTGGGGCGCGAGACCGGTGCGGTGATGACCTCGATCACGTCGCCGTTCTGGATTTCCGTGCGCAGCGGCACCTGTTCGCCGTTGACCTTGGCCGCCACGGTGTGGTCGCCGACATCGCTGTGGATGGCGTAGGCGAAGTCGACGATGGTCGCCCCGCGGGGCATGGCCATGATCTGGCTCTTGGGCGTGAACACATAGACCGCATCGGGAAACAGGTCGACCTTGACGTGGTCCCAGAATTCCGAGGCATCGTTGGTCTCGTGCTGGATGTCGAGCAGCGACTGCAGCCATTGGGTGCCCAGCCGCTCGGCGACCTGCTCGCCTTTTTCGTTCGACTTGTAGAGCCAGTGCGCCGCGATGCCCGATTCAGCCACCTGGTGCATGGACTGGGTGCGGATCTGGAACTCCATGTTGATGCCGGCCGGACCGACCAGCGTGGTGTGCAGCGACTGGTAGCCGTTGACCTTCGGAATGGCGATGTGATCCTTGAAGCGGCCCGGCACCGGTTTGTCGAGCTGGTGCAGCAGGCCCAGGGCCGTGTAGCAATCGGTGACGGTGGGCAGAATCAGCCGGAAACCGTAGAGGTCGCTCACCTGCGCGAAGCTCAGGCGTTTTTCTACCATTTTTCGGTAGATGGAGTAGAGCGCTTTTTCGCGGCCCGTGATCTCGACCTTGAGTTTGGCCTTGTCGAAGGCTGCGGCGACATCCGCCTGCACCTTGGAGATGAGATCCTTGCGCCGGCCGCGGGCCTTGGCCAGCGCCTTGCTCAACACGTTGTAGCGCCACGGCAGCATGTGCTGGAAAGACAGGTCCTGCAGTTCGCGGAAGGTTTGGTGCAGCCCCAGGCGGTAGGCGATGGGCGTGTAGATATCCAGCGTTTCCTGGGAGATGCGGCGCCATTTGCTCTTGGGCGAATCGTCGAGCGTGCGCATGTTGTGCGTGCGGTCGGCGAGCTTGACCAGGATCACGCGGACATCGCGCGCCATGGCCAGCAGCATCTTGCGGAAGGATTCGGCCTGGCTCTCTTCGCGGGTGTTGAACTGCAGCTTGTCGAGCTTGGTGAGGCCGTCGACGAGTTCGGCCACGCTGGAGCCGAAGTGCTCGAGCAACTGGGCCTTGGTCACGCCGCAGTCTTCCAGCGTGTCGTGCAGCAGGGCGGCCATCAGCGCCTGTGCGTCGAGTTTCCACTCCGTGCACTGAATGGCGACGGCAATGGGATGCGTGATGTAGGGCAGCCCGCTGTTGCGCAACTGGCCCAGGTGGGCCTCGTCGGCGAACTTGTAGGCGCGCCGGACGCGTTCGACGTCGTCCGCGCTCAGGTAATCCAGCCGGGCGGCAAGCACGGCAAAGCTGGCGGCGGCCGCATTGGGCTCAACGGGACCCGCACCGACAATTTTGGGGAAGAGGTCGGATGATGATGTCGTGTGCGATTTTTTATCAGTGGGCATGACTGCGCTCATACCTTGAAGAATATAGCGATAGCCGACGGGCTTGGTTGTTGCAGGCATAAAAAAACACCGCTTGTGCGGTGTTTTTGACGTGCGACCGCGTCAATCCGCGGTTTTTTGTTACGGACTGTAGGGTCAGCCCGGCACCTTCTTCAGCATTTCCAGGCCCACTTTGCCTTCGGCGATTTCGCGCAGGGCGGTCACGGCGGGCTTGTTCTTGGACTCGATGCGCGGCGTGTGGCCTTGGCTCAGCATGCGGGCGCGATAGGTGGCTGCCAGAACGAGCTGGAAACGGTTGGGGATCTTTTCCAGGCAGTCTTCGACGGTGATGCGGGCCATTGTGTGTTCCTGTTAGACGATGTGGAGTGCTTCGAAAGTCGCAGCACGCGCCCGGCGTTGAGCCGAGTACTTCAAGCGTTGGGCGTGCACGATGCTTTTCAGATCGAACAGAGCACGCTCAAATAACTCATTGATTATAACGAAGTCGAACTGATTGGCTTGCGCCATCTCGAGCGCGGCGTTCTGCAGGCGGGTCTCGATCACGTCGGGCGTGTCTTCGCCACGGCGATGCAGGCGCGAGCGCAGTTCTTCCCAACTGGGCGGCAGGATGAAGATCAGCACGGCGTTGGCAAAGATCTGCTTGACCTGCATGGCGCCCTGGAAATCGATTTCCAGGATCACGTCGCCGCCTTGGGCGATGCGTTGTTCGATGGCGTGGCGGGACGTGCCGTAGCGGTTGCCGTGCACATGGGCCCACTCCAGGAAGGCGCCTTCGGCCACCATGGCTTCGAATTCCTCGGTGCCGACAAAGAAGTACTCGCGGCCATGCAGCTCCTGGCCGCGGGCTGCGCGTGTCGTGTGCGAGATCGATGGGCGTACGCCCTGATCGAGTTCCATCAGGGCCTTGACCAGGCTAGACTTGCCGGCGCCACTGGGGGCCGCAACGACAAAAAGATTTCCGGGATAGTCCATAGACGAAGGCGAGCAATGCAGGGAGCGCCGGATTTTACCAGCGTGCGAACGGCGAGCCGATGCCCGTGCGAGGCCGCGTACGCCGCAGTCCTGTCCCGAACGGCTTGATCAGACCCTGCACTGCCATGTCGGACATGGCTGGCGTTGGGCTGCGACGTGGCTAGAATGCCTGTATTTGGTTGAATGCGAATTGTTCGCTTGACGATGCCGGGATGACGGCGCTGGCGAGACGGTTTCCGGTTCACCGACAGGCCTGGGGCAGGAAGGGGCACGAGTGTGGATGATGTCTTGAACACAGAGGAAGCGCAGATGCTCAGGCAGGAGCGCGATGTGTTGCTGCGTCGGTACGCCGAGGTTCAGGTTCGTTGCAGCGCCTTGCTGGCCGAACGCCAGGCCGCCGTCGATCGGGCCGAAGCCGACGTCAAGCGGCTGCGCGCCGAATGCATGGTGCGCACCACCCAGTGGGCCATCGAACGCGATCGCCGCCTGGCGGTGGAAGACGCTGCGCCCGGCTTGCCCCGGCGCCTGCAACTGCTGCAGGTGATCGAGAATCTGCGTGACCGTGTCCAGGTGCTGATGCGCGAGTGCCTGCGTCATCAACTGGGTGCCCGGACAGTGGTGCAATGCCCCTCGTCATGCCAGTCGCCCGGCACCGGGCTCGAGGCGCCCTTTGCGTCTCACGGTGTCCAGCCGGATCCGGCCGGCGGCAGCGATGCTGAGTCCCTGCCCGATACCGTTCTGTTCGAGGCCAGCCTGCGCGCGGCCGACATGGTGATCTGCCAGACCGGTTGCATCAGCCATGGCGATTACTGGCGTATCCAGGACCATTGCAAACGCACCGGCAAGGTGTGTGTGATGGTGACCGACGGGGAGCCGGTGCAGTTTGTGATGCGTGAGGAAACGGGGCGGTAGACGGCCCGCTGCCGGCTTCGGTCTTTTTGATGCCGCCCATTCGATGGAGAAATGCAGGGGCCTTTTGTTGACGGCTTGTTTTTACCGACCCACCAGGCGCGGGTCGTACTCATATTTTCCATGATCGATCACTTTGATTCTTCTGATATCCGCATGGCCCGGATTGATGAGGATGTTTTGTTCTTGGGGGATGATGACGGAGGGTACAAACGTCAACAAGGATACGCCGCTGTTCAACCAACGGGTGCCTTCGGTTGCAGCCGCCGGGCTGTCTGGAATGGTATCCCACCCGGAAGGGGGATGAATCGTGTGGGCGGCATCGATGATATCGGTCGGAATTCTAAGCTCGATCAGCTTTTTGAGCAGAGGAAGACCGATGGCGTTGTAATGAACCAGTGTTTCCAGGCAGGCCAGTGCCACCGACTCCGCGGCATAGATGATGCGATTGCCTTTCTCGTGCCATCGACCCCCCACGTACAGGCCCCCTGCGCCCGAGAGGCCCATGGCCTTGTCTTCTTTTCCTTCGTTTGAAATTCTCCAAAAAGATCCGTAAGAGACGTCGCCCCTCATGCAAAAGCCCCTGCGGCGATTCGTTTGAGCAGCGTCTCGATCATCGCGATGCCGGTCGCTGTGTCGAGAAATTCCGAGGGTTTCCTCATTCCCAGTGACGGTTGTGGTTTTTCAATCCATTCTCCGAGCCATCGTGCGGCATCGAAATCCAGGGTTGATTTGGGGTCGCCATATTCGTCGACAATTTGCTCGACCAGCCCGATCAAGCTGACCAGTTGAACGACTTTTTCGGCTTGTTCCGTCGCAAGGGGTTGTTTTTCTCTGATCTTTCGGGCAATCGTCGAGGCCGGCAGTCCTAGAAATCGATTGGTGTTGTCCAATGTGATGTCCATGGCGAACGCGACATCGCTGATGGACTCTGCCAGAAGACCGTCTTTGACCAATGCCACTTTGTCCAGTGACGGCATTTGGTGCACGTACCTGGGTAAATCTGCGGGAACAGATAAGGAACGGACGCCCTTCGAATGGGGGGGCTCTTGTGTTGTGGTGCGATCGTTGATGGATGCGTCTTGCGATGGACTCTTGGTTGTGTGAGGTATTTTGAGCTTCGGGTCGAAGGTTTTCAATCTGAAATGATTATTCTCTGCCACCGATGATAAAAATCCCTCCCACGGCTGATGAGGAGCGACAGGTTTTTTGGAACCCGTGATTTTTTTGACAGTCTCGGTGGGGTGAGCAGCCATGATCGAAATCCTTCATTTGGTGGAGATGTTGGTCTCAATTGAGAGTGTATGCTGCGCAGCAGGGTTCAGCAATCGGCAGTGGGTGGGCTCCCGGGCAAGCGAGGCCCGAGCGCCGGATGACGAGGGCGTCGAGGCGCCATGGGTCACCGCGTGTCTTTGGACGGTTGCCTACTGCGCGACCGGTTATCGATGCGAGATCGACGAGCCTTTGATTGAGACTTGGCATTGAGGGCGTGGCACTGTGATGGCTTTTTTCATGCCATACACTGGGGAACATCCGCTCGTGAACAGCGGATCAGGCGTGGAACCCTGAATGGAGCGGTGTTTGGCCGCATGCGTCGATGCGGCCTATTTCAACCCTCATTGGAGCAGGTCGATGACCCATACCCTTTCTTCGGGAAATTCCCTTCCTTGGCCATCCTTCGGCACTCGCCCATGTACTGGCGTGGATCTGGCCGAATTCCGCCAGATTCAGATGGACATCCTCGGCAGTTGTGCCGCGATCGGGGTCTTGATGTCGTTGCTGCGTGGAGAGGGTGAGCCGCGCGTTGATCTCAATGGGGCGGGGGTGGCGCTGCTGCTTGAATCCGTGTATCAACGGCTCGAGTGCGCAGTCGACTGCGTGGATGTCGCCGGTGTTGCCCTGGGTCTTCCTCGCATGCATTGACTCTGGGGGCGGCCAGGCTGCGGCAGATCAGCTGTTTCTCGACACCACAAAGCACAACGCCCCAGATCTTGCGACCTGAGGCGTTGATTTGTTTTGGCTCCTCGACCTGGGCTCGAACCAGGGACCTACGGATTAACAGTCCGGCGCTCTACCGACTGAGCTATCGAGGAACAAGTCTTCGATTATAGCGTTATTTTTTGGCGTCGATCAAATCGCAAGATTGGGCGGGCGGTAAATGTTCGCAGTCGGGCCGATTTCGGCCTAGACATGGCCTTCGCGCGGAAACTCTTCATGCGGGTGCCGAAGGTTCTTGCTGCCCAGGTCGGCGTAGGGCCACTCGCGCAGCGCCCGCATGTCGATGTCGACGCCGAGGCCGGGAATGTCGCGGGGCCTGGCCCAGCCGGGGCGGACATCCGGCCGGCAGGTCGCAATCGCATCGCAGGCGGGTGCGAGGTTCACGAAATGCTCCGCGATCAGGAAGTTGGATGCGGCCAGGGACACGTGCAGGGTCGCGGCCAGTCCGACCACGGTGCTGTTGTTGTTGTGGGGGCTGAATGAAACGCCGTAGGGTTCTGCCATGGCCGCCAGTTCCATGCTGGCCAGGATGCCGCCGGCGGCGCAGACGTCGGGATTGATGACGTCGGCAGCCTTGCGCTCCAGCACCGCCACGAACTGTTCCTTGGTGTAGAGCGTCTCGCCGGTCACCGTGGGCAAGCCGATCTGGGCGCGTGTCTGTGCGACCAGATCGATGTTGTCGGCGAGGTTGGGATCCTCGAACTGCATGATGCCGAAGCCCTCGATGCGTTTGGCAAACGAGACGGCCTGCCGCGGCGCGACTCGCCGGTGCGCATCGATCAGCAGGTCGACGTGCGGCCCGACGGCTGCGCGGATGCGGCGCACGTTTTCCACGGCTTCGTCTTCTTCCTTCTGGCTGATGAAGGTGCGCCACGGGCCGCTGTAGGGGTCCCATTTGAGGGCGTTCCACCCTTGCGAGACCGTGCGGACGGCGGCATCGCAAAGAGCGTCCAGCGATCGGGCGCCTTCGTACCAGCCATTGGCATAGAGGCGCACCTGTTCCCGGTTGGCGCCGCCGAGCAGCTTGTAGACCGGCTGTTTGCAGGCCTTGCCGATGATGTCCCAGAGCGCGATCTCGATGCCGCTCCAGGCGCAGGCCAGGTCGAGCGAACTGCGCCGGATGGCGAAGTCGTCGAACAGCACGCGCCAGGTGTGCCGGATGTTGAACGGATCGCGGCCGATCACGTACGGCGTCATGGCCTGCACATAGGCCTGGACCACCTGCTCCTTGCGCAGGCTCGTGTAGCACTCGCCCCAGCCGTACAGGCCGGTGTCTGTCTCGACGCGGATCAGCAGCAGGTTCTTGCCGCTTCTGGGGTTGAAGAGGTAGGGCGTGATGGAGGTGATTTTCATAGGGTGGGCCGGAGGGCGAAAGCGCTGCAGAGGGGGAGGGCGGCGGGGCTACTCCGCGCGGGCGCCGCTGATGCGCACGACTTCGGCCCACTTGTCGAGTTCGGCCTGCCGTGTGCTCGCGTACTGCGCGCTGTCGGCGACATGGGGAACAAAGCCCTTGGGCAAGGCGAATTCACGGAATCCTTCGCTGGCTGCAATGGTGGTGATCACCTTCGAGAGCCGGTCGATGATGTGCGGATCGGTGCCAGCCGCCGCCAGAAAGCCGAAGCGCGTCACGACTTCGTAGCCCTGCAGTCCGGCTTCGCCGATCGTGGGGGTGTCCGGCAGGCTGGGCACCCGTGCGCGCGCACTGACCGCGAGCGCCCTGAGCCGTTTGGCCTGGACCAGCGGCACGGCCGAGGTCAAGGGCGCGAACATGAACGTCACCTGCTTGCTGACCACGTCGGCCACGGCCTGATCGCCGCCCTTGTAGGGAACGTGGGTGGCGGTGGCCTGGGCCTGGCTGAGCATGACGGAGGCTGCGAGGTGCGGCACGCTGCCGGTGCCCGAGGACGAGTAGTCGAGGTCGCCGGGGTGGCTCTTGGCGTGGGCCAGCAGGTCGTTCAGGGTCTTGAAGGGCGAGTCCTCCGCGACCACCAGCACGAGGCAGCCATCGCTGATGCCTGCCACCGGGGTGAAGTCCCGGATCGGGTCGAAAGGCAACTGGGCGTAGACGCTCTTGTTGATGTAGTGCGGCGACGAGACGACCAGCAGGGTCCTGCCGTCGGGTGCCGATTTGGCGACGGCGTCCGATCCCAGGATGCCATTCGCGCCCACCCGGTTGTCGACGACCACGGGCGTATTCATGGCCTGGCCGATTTCCTTGGCGAAGTAGCGTGCGGTGGCATCGGCGGCGGTGCCCGGGGCGACGGGCGCGACCAGTTTGATGGGGCCGTTCGGCTTCCATTCCTCGGCCGTGGCGTTGGCCGTGCAGCCGAGGGCCGCCACCAGGAGCAGGGGCAGGCCATGCCTGTGCAAACGTTTCATGTCTGTGTCTCCGATTGTCGATCTGGTCTTCCGTGCATCACGGACCTCGATGTCTATGCATCGGTTTTGATGCTATTTAGATCGCTCGATGCAATCAATGCGCGATGAATCACTAGACTGATGAACTCTGTTCACCAATGAGGGCGTCATGGATTGGGATCTCAACGGCTTGCGGATCTTCGCGCGCATTGCCCATCACCAGAGCTTTGCCAAGGCTGCGGGGGCGATGGGCCTCACACCGTCCGCCGTCAGCAAGGCCATGACGCGACTGGAAAGAGACCTGGGCGTGAAGCTGCTGCATCGCAACACGCGCTCGGTTCGGCTGACGGCGGACGGCGAAGTCTTTCTCGACCGCTGCCAGCATGTGCTGGCGGAGATCGACGACGCGGCCGCGGCGTTGGTGCATGCGAGATCGGTACCGCAGGGACGCATCCGCGTGCTGGCTCCGGTGGGTTTCGGCCGCCAGGTGGTCGTGCCGGCACTGCTCGATTTCTGGCAACGGTATCCCGAGGTCTCGGTCGATCTGGAGCTCAGCGACCGGCCTGCGGATGTCCTGCTCGAGGGACTGGATGCCATCGTCACCGTGGGGCCGACGCAGGACGAGGCGCTGGTGTCCCACCGGCTGGGCCGCTATCGCATGCTGGCGTGTGCCTCTGCCGACTACCTGGCGCGGCGCGGTTGCCCGCAGACGCCGGACGACTTGCTGCAGCACGATTGCCTGTCTTATGCGATGCCGCAAACGCGGCGGTATCGGGAGTGGGTGTTCATCAAGGACGGTCGCAAGCAGGTGGTCGACCTGTCGGGCCGCATCAACATCAACCATGCCGAATCGTTGATGGCGATGGCCCTGGGCGGAGCGGGCATCGTGATGCTCAGTACGTTCGTGACGGCGCAGGCCATTCAGGATGGACGGCTGGTGCCTCTCCTGACCGACTACATGAGCCCCGGCGCGGAAATCCACATCGCCTATCCCCCCAACCGCAACCTGTCCGCCCGGGTCCGCGTGTTCCGGGATTTCATGTACCAGACGGTTGCACGTTTTGCCGAGCTGTATCCGTCCCACGCCATGCAGCCCGAAAGCCCCGCCTAGACGGACCATCCGCGCTCACGCTCCTACAAGGCAGCCTTGTAGTTCTTCGCCATCCGAAGAATATGATCGGCCAGCAACGTCTTGCCGGCCTCCAGCCGCCCCTCTGCAATGGCATCGATGATCTGGTCGTGATCGTCTGCCGGGCTCGGCGAGCGTTCGCTCAGGCGTCCGGACAGAAAATTCCGCAGCGTGTCGAAGCGGCCTGAAGTGAGCTGGTAGGCCTCGGTGAGATAAGGGTTTTCGCAAGACGCGAACAGGGCATCGTGGAACTCGGCATCGGCTTTGCCGTAGCCGAGGCGGTCGGCATGCGCAGCAGCCGTGCGCATGGCCGCAGTGGCACGGCGAAGGTCGGTCAGCAGCTTCTGCAACTGATTGCCCGCAGCGAGCGTCAGGGCCTGCAGTTCCATGAACATGCGGAACTCGCTGAGCTTCACGACCTCGTCGTAAGAGGGTTTGAACACATAGGCGCCTCGCGGCGGCGCGGTCTCCACCAATCCCTGGAACTGCAGGGACATCAGGGCCTCGCGCACCGGTGTACGGCTGACGCCGAGCGTGGCCGCAATGCGTTCCTCGGCGATGTACTCCCCCAGCGGCAACTCGCCTTCCACGATGCTCTTTCGGATGCTTTGCGTGACGATGGTGACGAGCTTGGGCGGACGGTTGATGAGTTGATTGCTCATTTTTATGAGATGCGGTTGGGAGAGAGGGTCTCAAGGCACACGGCGCCAAGCCAACTATCTCACACAAGCCGGCACCGAAATCCGTGGCCATCAAAACCAATGTGAAGGCTGCTAAAACCAGGGTTTACCTCTAGTGGTTTACGCGATGTCTTGTCTTTCTGTGTACGGTATACAGTACACGGAAACGACGACTTTGGAAATTTCAGGCTATGAATCAACTGGATTTGAATCAACGGGTGGCAGTCATCACTGGCGGCACGGGCGGTATCGGCAAAGCCATCGCCACGCGGTTTGTCGCTTCGGGTGCCAAGGTGATCCTGTGGGACCGGCAGCCGGACGCGCTGAGTGCCGTGGTTGCCGAGACGGGCTCGGCCGCAGGCGACGTGGTGGACGTCACCGACCAGGCCAGCCTGGCCCGTGCGGCCGCCGGGGTGGCCGAGCAGTTCGGGGGCATCGACATCCTGATCAACGCGGCGGGCATCAACGGTGCGATCGGACCGGTCGAAAGTTATCCGGTGGAGAGCTGGCATCAGGTGATGGCCGTGAACCTGACCGGCGTGTTTCTCTCCTGCCGTGAAGTGTTGCCCTACCTTCGCCGCGCGCGCCACGGACGCATCGTCAATCTCTCTTCCGTGGGGGGCAAGGAAGGCAATCCCAATCAGGGCGCCTACGGTGCGTCGAAGGCGGGCGTGATCGCGTTGACCAAGTCTTTGGGCAAGGAACTCGCGGATACGGACATCCGGGTGAATGCGGTGGCGCCTGCCGCCATCGAGTCCGAGATGCTGGCCAAGATGACGGAAGAACAACGCGCTTTTGTCCTGGCCAAGATCCCGATGGGCCGCGCCGGCCGGCCGGACGAAGTGGCGGCCATGGTGGCCTGGCTGGCCACCGAGGAATGTTCTTTCACGACCGGCGCGACCTTGGATCTCACCGGTGGACGCGCGACGTACTAGGAGGCTCGCGCCATGACCAGCGTCAAACGGGCCTTGACCCTCGCGCATCTGTCCTTTCTGGACAAGCGGCCCGCGGATTTGTTGCGCATCGCGGCCCATGCCGGATTCGATGCCGTGAGCCTGAGGCTCGCGACACCGGCGGCAGGCCATGTCTGTTATCCCCTGCAGGCCGGCTCGGACGACCTGCGCGAACTGCGGCGCTTGGCCGATGGCCTGGGCGTCGAGATCGCCGAAGTCGAGGTCGTCTGCCTTGCTGCCGACACCGAGGTCGCACAGTACCTGCCTCTCCTGGAAGCCGGGGCGGAGCTGGGGGCCACACGGCTCTGCGTCAACGTCGACGATCCGGTACGGTCGCGAGCGGTCGAGAACGGCGTGCAGCTGTGCGACCTTGCGGCGCCTTTGGGGATGGCCGTGGACATCGAATTCATGGCGTGGCGCCCGGTGCACGATCTGCGGGATGCCGCCGGTTTCGTGAAAGCGGTGGCCCGTCCCAATGCCTTTGTCCTGGTGGATGCGCTTCATCTGCAGCGATGCGGCGCAAGCCCCGGTCAGATCGACAGCGCGCTGTTGCCGTTGATCGGCAATGTGCAACTGTGCGATGCACCGCTGCGCCGGCCGGCAGACGACCAGATCGTCGCCGAGGCGCGCGGCGACCGCCTGCTGCCGGGAGAGGGCGAACTGCCGCTCGCTGAACTGGTCGCGCGTCTGCCCGCCGGTCTGTCGATCGGGGTCGAGATCCCGACCCGCCGTTACGCCCAGGGCATGGATGCCTTCGAACTGGCCACGCGGGCGGCGCAGGCCACCCGGACGCTGCTCGGCGGCAACACGTAAATCCAGCCGGGGCTCGAACCCCGGCAACGACAGTCAACCCATCACATCAAACTGGAGACAACCATGTCAGAAGTCATATCGGGCAGGAACCGCGTGGGCGGCGAGACCGGCCATCGCGAAGAGGCAGCGGGAACGAATCCCCGGAAGGCAGCGCTGGCGGCCTGGTTCGGCAGCGCGCTGGAGTATTACGATTTTTTCGTCTACGGCACCGTCGCTGCGTTGGTGTTCCCGAAGATCTTCTTTCCGACGAACGATCCGTCCACGGCCCTGTTCGCTTCGATGGCGACCTTTGGCGTGGCGTATATCGCGCGCCCGCTGGGCTCGTTCCTGATGGGGCACTATGGTGACCGGCTCGGACGCAAGGTGGTGATGGTGGGCACGCTGCTGTTGATGGGCGTATCGACTTTCCTGATCGGCTGCCTTCCGACCTACGAAACCGCGGGCCTGCTGGCACCGGCCTTGCTGGTGCTGATGCGCATTCTTCAGGGCCTTTCTGCAGCCGGCGAGCAAGCCGGCGCCAACGCCATGTCGTTCGAGCATGCGCCAGCCCATCGCCGCGGCTATTTCACGAGCTGGACGCTGAGCGGCACGCAGGGCGGCCAGGTGTTGGCACCGGCGGTGGTGCTGCCGTTGGCGGCATTTCTGCCGCAGGAAGACTGGATGTCATGGGGCTGGCGTGTTCCGTTCTGGCTGAGCATCGTCGTCGTGGCCGTCGGCTTCATGATCCGGCGTCAGCTCGAGGAAACACCGGCCTTCCGCAACGAGGTCAAGTCCAGCGCCAACGCAGACAAGATTCCGCTCAAGGTTCTTTTCACCGACTACCGTCCCGAGCTGCTGCAGGTGTTCTTTGCCGCCTTCGTGGCATCGATCGGCACCACCTTCACCGTGTTTGCACTGTCGTTCGGTACCAGCAGCGACCGCGCAGTCCCGATCAATGCATCGACCATGCTGTGGATTGCCATCGTGGCGAATCTGATTGCCGCACTGACCATTCCGCTGTGGGGCGCGCTCACCGACCGCATCGGACGCAAGCCGGTTTTCCTGGCCGGCAACGTCGGTTGCGTCGTGTTTGCAGCCCTGTTCCTGTGGTCGCTCACGACGGGCAACAACGCCTTGGTCTTTGCGGTGGGCGTGATCCTGGGGGGCGTGTTCTTTGCGATCACCTGCGCCTGCTGGCCGGTCACTTACGCCGAACGGTTTCCGACCCGCGTCCGGTTGTCCGGCATGGCGATCGGCACGCAGTTCGGTTTTGCGGTCGCCGGCTTCACGCCGCTGATTCAGTCCGCGCTGGTCGGCAAATGGGGAACCGCGCCCTGGGTGCTGCCGGCCGTGTTTTCTGCCGCGACTTGCCTGATCTCGGCGGTGGCGATCGCCAGCATGCGCGAGACATTCAAGACGCCGTTGGAAAAGCTGGGTAAATAAGCGATCGCCGCAGCGGGGGCCGAGCCCTGCGCGGGGGATCGCAAATGAACTGATCGCAAATGAACTGCGGCCTTTGGCCGCAGCGGTCGTTGCAGCGAGCGACAACCGTCGGTGCAGCCCGCGGGCAAAGAAAAAAGGCCTGCAGTTTTCACCGCAAGCCTTTGATTTCTTTGCTTGATTCTGGCTCCTCGACCTGGGCTCGAACCAGGGACCTACGGATTAACAGTCCGGCGCTCTACCGACTGAGCTATCGAGGAACAGACCGCTATTATAGGCACAGTTTTTTCGCTTTTGGAAGAAGTGCATGCGTCACAGCCCTCTCGACAACAACAACCCCGGCCCGATCGTGCGTTATCCGCGCGTGCTGTCCATCGCCGGTTCGGACAGCGGCGGCGGCGCCGGGATCCAGGCCGATCTGAAGACGTTTTCCGCGCTGGGCTGCTATGGCATGACCGCGATCACCGCGCTGACGGCGCAGAACACGCAAGGGGTGCGTGCCATCCATGCCGTACCGTGCGATTTTCTGCGCACGCAGATCGATGCCGTGGTGGAAGACATCGGCGTGGACGCGGTCAAGATCGGCATGCTGCATTCGACCGAGGTGGTGCGCACGGTGGCCGATGCACTCGACGCGCACGGCCTGGATCGGGTGGTGTTCGATCCGGTGATGGTCTCGGCCAGTGGCGCCGCGCTGATCGACGAGCGGGCCATTTCGTCGCTGGTGGAACTGTTGTTCTCGCGCGCCACGCTGATCACGCCCAATCTGGACGAGGCGGTGCTGCTGCTGGGGCGTCCGCTGCAGACCGAGCACGACCTGAAAGATGCTGCACGGCAGTTGCTCGACTTGGGTGCGAGAGCGGTGCTGCTCAAGGGCGGTCATCTGCCGGGTCACGAGATTCTGGATGTGCTGGCCTGGCGCGACGAACAGGGCCAGGTGCAGTCCCATGCACTGCAGTCGCCCCGCATCGCCACGCACAACCTGCATGGCACGGGTTGCACGCTGTCGTCGGCGATCGCGGCTTACCTGGCGCTGGGGCTGGATCTGCTGTCATCGGTGCAGGCTGCACGTGCCTATGTGATGTCGGCGCTCAACGCAGGCGCGCATGTGCGGACGGGCGGAGGCGTGGGCCCGCTGAATCACGGTTTTGCGCCGCAGGCCATGCAGGTGCGCTGAATCCGGGGCCGGGCGGCCGGCCCGGTTATGCCGCGGGCCGGGCGGATGGCGTATCCGACCAGTTCACCTGCGCAAAGGACTCGACCAGAAAATCGATCAGGCAACGGGTGCGCAGCGGCAGGTGCTGCCGGGAGGGGTAGACCGCGTAGACGCCGAGCTCGAGAGCGCGGTAGTCGGGCAGCAGTTCGACCAGGCGGCCGGCCTGCAGATCCTGGGCCACCATGAAGCTGGGCTCGAGAATGATGCCGCCGTCCTGCAGTGCGATGGCGCGGGTGGTGTCGCCGTTGTTGGTGAAGATGGCGGGGCGGATGCGCACGCTGGCCGGTCCCGCCGGGCCGTCGAATTGCCATTCCTCGCGGCCCGACCAGTTGGTGTACGACAGGATCAGGTGTTCGCTCAGATCCTGCGGATGACCGGGGTTGCCGCGCCGCCGCAGGTAGCCGGGCGAAGCACAGAGCATCATGCGGGTGGTCGCCAGCTGGCGGCTGATCAGGGTGGAGTTGGCCAGACGCGAGATGCGCACGGCCAGGTCGTAGCCTTCGTCGAGCAAGTCGATGACACGGTCGTTGAGCGTCACTTCCAGCTTGACCTTGGGGTAGCGTTCCATGAACGCGGCCCAGCGCGGCGCCAGGTGCTGAATGCCGAAAGACACCGGCACGTTGATGCGCAGCGTGCCGCTCGGCTCGCCCTGGGTCGGGCGCAGTTCGGCTTCGGCTTCGTCGAGCAGGCTCAGCAGCTCCTTGGCTCGCTGGTAGAAGATGCGGCCTTCTTCGGTCAACGACAGGCGCCGGGTGGTGCGCTGCAGAAGGCGCACGCCCAGGCGCTCCTCCAGGGCGTGGATGTGGCGCGACACGGCGGGCTTCGACATGCGCAGCGGCTCGACCGCGCCGACGAAGCTGCCGGCTTCCACGACCGCCGCGAAGACGGCCATTTCAAGTGA
Source organism: Comamonas sp. BIGb0124 (assembly GCF_003752175.1). GTDB lineage: Bacteria > Pseudomonadota > Gammaproteobacteria > Burkholderiales > Burkholderiaceae_C > Comamonas_F. The sequence continues at coordinate 148,277 of NZ_RJVF01000010.1, forward strand.
ACGATCCATGCAGGGGACCTTGTTCCAGGATTTATTCCGAAAATCGGAACAATATGTCTGGATTCTAGTGGTTTATCGGAAAGACCGTCCGGTCTACAGTTCGATTCAAGGCGAAAACAGATTCGCCATCGAAGGAGCTGATCCATGACACCCCGTCTTCCTGTCATCTACGTATCCCACGGTTCACCGACATTTGCGGTGGACCCCGGCCAGGCCGGTCCGCTGCTGCAGGCCGTGGGCCGCCGGCTGCCCCAGGCCGTGAAGGCCATTCTGGTGGTGTCGCCGCACTGGATGACCGCCGGCGGCATGCTGACGACCGGAGCCGAGCAACCCGAGACCGTGCACGATTTTGGCGGGTTCCCGGACGCGCTCTACCAGTTGCAGTACCCGGCGCCCGGCCATCCCCAATGGGCCCAGGCCGTGGCCGAGCGTCTGGCACAGGCCGGCTTCAAGACCGGTGTCCATCCGCAGCGCGGGCTGGACCACGGGGCCTGGGTGCCGCTGCGTTATCTGGCCCCCGAGGCCCGGGTGCCGGTGCTGCAGGTTTCCATGCCGCATCCCATCACGGCCGAACTGGCGGTGCGCATGGGCCGGGCGCTGGCCGCGTTGCGCGACGAAGGCGTGCTGATCGTTGCCTCGGGCAGCCTGACGCACAACCTCTACGAGTTCCGCCGCGTCGGCGACGAAGCGGCCGAGTACGTCAAGGAGTTCTCGGCCTGGGCCCGTGCCGCGGTGCAGGCCCACGACCTCGAATCGCTGGCCCACTACCGCGAACGTGCACCGCATGCCCTGCGGGCCCATCCGACGGACGAGCATTACTGGCCGCTGGTGATCGCCATGGCGGCCAGCGACGACACCGATCCGGTCGAAGTCATCGACGGCGGCATCAGCCATGGCGTGTTGTCGATGGAAGGGTATGTGCTGGGCCACCTGGCGCCGCATGAAGAGGAGGCCGTGGCATGAGCACCGCGACATCGACCGGCGTGCCGGAACTCGAGAACGATGCGGCTTCGGGCATTTCGTTTCGTGTGCGCGAGCCGGCGGACGGCTCACCGGCCCGCGCGACCCTGCTGCTGCTGCACGGCGTGGGCGGCAACGAAAGCCAGTTGCTGAGTCTGGCACCCCTGTTGCCCGCCGGACTGCGGCTGGTCTTCGTGCGCTCGGTGCTGACCTTGGGGCCGGGCGCCTATGCCTGGTTTCCCGTGCAGTTCGGGCCGCAGGGGCCGCGCATCGATGCGGCCCAGGCCGAGCGCAGCCGGCTGGCCTTGCTTTCCCTGGTCGGCACCTTGCAGCAGCGCTGGTCGCAGCCGGCCGGCGGCACGCTCATCGCGGGATTCAGCCAAGGCGGCATTCTCAGTGCCAGCGTGGGGCTGAGTGCGCCGCAGAGCGTGGCCGGTTTCGGCGTGCTCAGCGGCCGCATCCTGCCCGAGATCGAACCTCATCTGGCGGCGCCCGATGCGCTGGCCGGCGTGCATGGCTTCATCGCCCATGGGCAGCGCGACGACAAGCTCACCGTGCAGTGGGCCCACCGGGCCGACGAATGGCTGTCCCGGCTGGGCGTGCCGCACGAGACCCGCCTCTACGACATGGGCCACGAGCTCTGTCGCGAGGAACTGGCGGACTTCGGTGCCTGGATCGAGGCCAGGCTGGCGGCGGGCGCCGGCGGCTGAACGCGGCCGCTCGGTTCCAGGGTTTTTTGCTGTTTTGTTTTTTTCTTTTGTCGATCGGATTCCATCATGTCTCAATTTCCCTCCGTCCCCAACGCTTCCACGGCGCCGTATGCCGCATTCCTGCTGCGCCTGGCGCTGGGTGTGATGTTTCTGGCCCATGGCCTGACCAAGCTGCTGGTGTTCACCCCGGCCGGCACGGCCCAGTTCTTTTCCAGCGTCGGTTTTCCCGGATTCCTGGCCTATCCGGTCATCGCGTTCGAGGTGATCGGCGGCATCTTCCTGATCCTGGGCATCGTGCCGCGCTGGGTGGCCGCCGTGGCTGCCGTGCAACTGCTGTTCGCATCGAGCGTGCACTGGGGCAACGGCTGGGCTTTTGCCGCCCCCAACGGCGGTGGCTGGGAGTACCCGGTGTTCCTCGCCGTGTCTGCTGCGGCATTGGCCTTGCTGGGTGACGGTGCCTACGCGCTGCGGCCTTCCACGGGCCGGCGCGGCTAAGACGGCTTTCGCCGGTCTGCGCCATGCGGCGGGCGATGCACCCGGCCGGGGGCCTGCATCGCCCGCCGCGTGTGGCCGCTTCCTGCCAAGCCGGGGTTGCCGACAGGTTTATCCCGCTTGCGCTAAATTCAGGGGCAGCGCGCCCAGATGCGCGCCGCACGGGCGACTTCACCGCCGGCCCGGATTGCAGAACCGTATTCAAACGACAAGCCCCCATGCCTTCTCCGTCCATCCCCCCCGTTTCCGGCACGGCGCCGGCTGCCGATACCGCCACCTCCTGGGATCTGGCCTCTGTCGTGCAGGCCTTGCGTGTCTCGCGCGAGGAACAGCACAAGATCCGATACAAAGGCCGTATCCGCGAGTTGCCGTCGCGCAAGGTGATGAAGCAGGTTCTCGACGGCTGCCTGGCCGCGCTGTTTCCCACGCACTACGGGCAAGCCGAACTCGACGACCACAGCATCGATTTTTTCGTCGGCCAGCGGCTCAACGACACCCTGCATCTGCTTCAGGAGCAGGTGCGTCGCGGCCTGCATTTTTCTGCACACGACAGCGAGGTCGAGACCGATGTCCAGATCCTGCAGGCGCGTGCGGCACAGATCACGGCGCAGTTCGCTCAAGGGTTGCCCCAGGTACGTGCCGTGGTGGTCAGCGACCTTCAGGCGGCCTATCAGGGCGATCCGGCGGCCACCAGCATTTCCGAGATCCTGCTGTGTTATCCCGGCGTGGCGGCGATCATCTGCCATCGGCTGGCCCATGCGCTCTATGGGCTGGGCTCGCCTTTCCTGGCGCGCATGCTGGCCGACATCGCCCATGCGCGCACCGGCATCGACATCCATCCCGGAGCCCGGATCGGCCGCAGCTTTTTCATCGACCACGGCACGGGTGTGGTGATCGGCCAGACGGCCATCATCGGCGAGCGGGTCCGGCTGTACCAGCATGTCACGCTGGGTGCCAAGCGCTTTCCCATGGAAGAGGACGGCAGTCTGGTCAAGGGTCTGGCCCGTCACCCTGTGGTCGAGGACGACGTGGTGATCTACGCCGGAGCCACGGTGCTGGGTCGCGTCACCATCGGGCAGGGCTCCATCATCGGCGGCAATGTCTGGCTGACGCACAGCGTGCCGCCCAACAGCAATGTGAGCCAGGCCCAGACCCTCAGCGGTCCCTGCGACTGAGGGCTTGACCGGGGCCGGGAAGGCATGGCCTGGCGCCTTGCGGTCATCCGGGCTCGCTTGGCCCAGCGCCGGGCCGATTCAGCGGTCTGCGTGTTCGGTGCCGGGTGCCTGGGGCTCGGGCCGCATCCAGAGCCAGATCGACACGGCGGCCATGCTGCCGATGGCCACGATGGCCAGCCATGGGCGGTGAGCCGTGTAGGCGACGATCACGGCGCAGACCGCCATGGTGATGCTGGCGCTCCACTTGGCCTTGCGGCTGACCGTTCCGCCGTTGTGCCAGTTGATGATCATGGGCCCGAAAAGGCGATGCCTCACCAGCCAGCCGTAGAGCCGGGGCGAACTGCGTGCAGCCGCCCAGGCCGCCATCAGGACAAAGACCGTGGTGGGCAGGCCAGGCACAAAGATGCCGACGATGCCGGTCGCCAGGCTGAGGCCGGCAAACACCACGAGCAGCGCGCGAACCGGCCAGGGCAGCGGTTTGAGTGCACGCAGCGCTGCCAGGTGTTCGTCCACGCGCGCGGCATGGCTGGATTCACCCGGCAGGCCCGCTTTTTCGACACGTGAGACCGCGGGCCCGGATGTCTGAGGCTCGGCTGGGCTGTCGGAAGGGGAAGGCTGGGACATGGAATCGGCGGCTGGCGGACAATCGGTCTGAATGGGTCGGGGCGCGGTCGTTGTCGTCGAAACCTGCCGGCGGACTGGCGGTTTCTGTCTTGTTCGGCTATTGTGCATGCGCCTGTCGAGCCCGTCGTGCCTCGCTGGATTGACATGGCGCAAACAAGGCTTATTGCATGACCCTGAGAACCATCATCAAGATGGGCGATCCGCGCCTGCTGCGGGTCGCCCAGCCCGTCACCGAATTCGACACCGACGACCTGCATCTGCTGGTGGCCGACATGTGGCAGACCATGGATGCGGAAGGCGGCGTCGGGCTGGCCGCGCCACAGATCGCCGTCGACCTGCAGGTGATGGTGTTCGGTACGGGCGAGCCGCTGGCGCGCGATCCGGATGCTCCGGTCATTGCGCGCACGGCGCTGGTCAACCCGGTGATCGAGCCGCTGGACGACGAACAGGAAGAGGGTTGGGAAGGCTGCCTGTCCATTCCCGGCTTGCGTGCCATGGTGCCGCGATGGAAACGCATCCGCTACAGCGGATTCGACGTGTACGGCGACCCGGTCGAGCAGGTCGCCGAAGGGTTCCACGCCCGTGTCGTGCAGCACGAATACGACCATCTGAAGGGCGTGCTCTACACCATGCGTATCCGGGATTTTGGCCGGTTCGGTTACACCGACGTGCTGTTTCCGCCGCAGGACTGAAGCGGCCCCGGCGAAAAGAAAAAAGGGCGGCACAGGCTTGCCGTGCCGCCCTTTCCGGGTCCTGCAGGCCCTCGCGGTCTGTGCGAGGCTGCAGGACAGGCCTCAGGCTTCGGCCGAACGGATGGTGTCGCGGCCGGCCTTGTCCTTGAGCTTGCCCAGGTCGGTGTCGAGTGCACGTGCGAGCTTGTCGATCGCCGCGACGAAAGCGGAAGCGACCTTGTCGGCTTCGGCGTTGACGGCAATGGCCGGGCGGCTGTTGGGACGGGCCTCGATCACGCAGCGCTTGTCGCCGGCACCGGTCTTGCCGGCATCGGTGTCGCTGACATAGATTTCCACACGGCTGACGTTTTCGCGGAAACGCGAGAGGCGGCTGGCCGTTTCTTCCTGCAGCCAGCTGGCGAGCGATTCACCGCCTTGGATGTGATCGTCTGTACGGACTTGGATGTGCATGGATGCTCCTTTCGTGTTGATCGGGGACGGCCTGCGAACCGGAGTCCGCGCCGTCCCATCCATCATGCACCCGATTCGTGGTGCGCCGCCTGTTCGGCATCCAGGCCTTGTCCGGCAATGCCTGTCATCCAAAGGCGACGATGCGCACAGACCGGGCGATCGCTGGCGAAGGATCAGGCTTGCAGGGCCTCGAGCAGCTCGTTTTCGATGTCGTGGCGATTGCGGTACTGCGTCAGCGTCTCGCCGCTGATCAGAAACGTATCTTCGATGCGTTCGCCCAGCGTGGTGATCTTGGCCATCTGCAGGTTGACGCCATGGCGGCCCAGCACGTGGGCGACGGCGTGCAGCAGGCCCACACGGTCGCTGGCGATGATGTTGAGCACCCAGTTCTGCGCTTTTTCATCGGGCAGCCAGTCGACCTGCGGCTGTACCGGAAAGCTCTTGACGCGGCGCGAGACACGGCCGCGGCTGGGCAGGCGCAGGGTGTCCGGACGGGCGATGGTCAACGGCAGCTCGGTCTCGATCATGGAGACCAGTTCGCGGTAGTGCTCGGGGACCAGGGAGCTGACGATCTGGAAGGTGTCGAGCGCGTGGCCGTCGTTGGTGGTGTGCACCTTGGCGTCGAGAATCGAAAAGCCGTTCTGCTCGAAATACGCGCACAGGCTGGCAAACAGCGAGGGCTGATCGGGGGTGTACACCATCACCTGCAGGCCTTCGCCCACCGGCGAGAACCGGGCGCGCACCACGGTCGTCGGCTTGGCTGGCCCGCCGTCGGTCTTCTGGCCCGCGGCCTTGGCCAGCACGGGGCCGAGCTGGCGTGTGTGCCAGGCGATATCGCCGGCATCGTGGCGCATGAAGTAACGCACGTCGAGCGTGCCCCAGAGCGCTTCCTGTCCATTGGGCAGCGCCGTGTTCAGCGCGAGTTGCTTGATGGCCTCGCGCTTGCGCATCTCGACCTGCGCATCGGCGTCGGGCAGGCGGCCGCCCATGGCGCGCAGGGTGTAGCGGTACAGGTCTTCGAGCAGCTTGCCTTTCCAGGCGTTCCAGACCTTGGGGCTGGTTCCGCGGATATCGGCAACGGTCAGCAGATACAGCGCGGTGAGCTTGCGCTCGCTGCCGACGCGGTCGACAAAGGCGCTGATGACGGCCGGGTCGCTGAGATCCTGCTTCTGCGCGATGCTGCTCATGGTCAGGTGTTCGGCCACCAGGAACTCGATGAGCTCGGCGTCGGCCGTGGCGATGTGGTGCTCCTTGCAGAAACGCCTCACCTCGACCGCGCCGAGTTCGGAATGATCGCCGCCGCGGCCCTTGGCGATGTCGTGGAACAGGGCTGCGACGTAGAGCAGCCAGGGCTTGTCCCAGCCTGCGGCCAGTTGCGCGCACATCGGATACTCGTGCGCATGCTCGGCCATGAAGAAACGCCGCACGTTGCGCAGCACCATGAGGATGTGCTGATCGACCGTGTAGACGTGGAACAGGTCGTGCTGCATCTGCCCCACGATGCGGCGGAACACCCAGAGGTAGCGGCCCAGCACCGAGGTGTCGTTGAGCAGGCGGAACACGTGGGTCTGGCCCTCGGGCGCCTGCAGGATGCGCATGAACATCGCATGGTTGACCGGGTCGTGGCGGAATGCGCTGTCCATGATTTCGCGCGCGTTGTAGAGCGCGCGCATGGTGCGCGCCGACAGGCCGCGGATGGCGTGCAGCGTCTGGTAGAGATAGAAGGTCTCGAGGATGGCGTGCGGCTGTTCGAAGTACAGGTCGTCGCGGGCCACCTCGATCAGGCCGGCCTTGTCGAAGAAACGTTCGTTGATGGGGCGCAGTTCGTGATCCGCCGGGTTGAGGCGTTCGTCGATGTTGAGCAGCAGGATCTGGTTGAGCTGGCTGACGGCCTTGGCTGCCCAGTAGTAATGCTTCATCAGCTGTTCGCTGCTGCGGTGGCCGCTTTGCGCCGTGTAGCCGAACATCTCGGCGACCGCGGTCTGCATGTCGAACACCAGCCGGTCTTCGCGCCGGCTGGCGGCCAGGTGCAGGCGGGCGCGCACCAGGCTGAGCAGGGCTTCGTTGTGCTTGATCTGACGTGCCTCGAAGCGGGTGATGAGGCCGTTGCGGCTGAGCTCGTCCCAGTTCTTGCCGAAGCCCGATGCACGTGCCACCCATTGCACCACCTGCAGATCGCGCAGGCCGCCGGGCGATTCCTTGCAGTTGGGTTCGAGCGCATACGGCGTGTTCTCGAACTTGGCGTGGCGCTGCCGCATCTCCTGCATCTTGGCGACATAGAACGCGCGGGCGTCGAGTGCGTCCTCGAAGCCGGCCCGGAACTGCATATAGAGCTTGCGGCTGCCCGTCACGAGGCGGGCTTCGAGCAGCGAGGTCTGCACCGTGACGTCCTTGGCCGCCTCGCTCAGGCATTCGCTCACGGTCCGCACGCTCGAGCCGATCTCGAGCCCCGCATCCCAGCAGTTGCCGATGAAGCGCTCGAGCTTTTCCTTGAGCTCGGGGTCGACCTCGGGCCGCGTGCGATCGGGCATCAGTACCAGGACATCCACGTCCGAGTAGGGAAACAGCTCGCCGCGGCCGAAGCCGCCCACCGCCGCGAGGGCAAAACCCTCGGGCAGCGCAGCAGCCTTCCACAGGGTCTTGAGGACCTGGTCCGCCTCGCGTGCGAGATGGCGCATCACGCTGTGGATGCCGCGCACGGATTGTCCGCTGGTGGCGATGTCGCCGAACAATTCGGCCTTGCGCGCGCGGTAGTCGTCTCGCAGTAGGTTGATGTCGATCATGGGAGGCGGATGGGAAGACGGCAGGAAAGTGGGGAACGGCGGCGGTGCCGGACCCTGCATGTTAAAGCGTGCAAGGCGTGCAGTCCCGGTGAGGACCGCATGCGCGCTCGGTATCAAATTCTAGGGCCGGTCGGGCAGAACGCAAGGCCGGTGGCCGCACGGTGCTATCAATGCGGGAACCGGGGCGGCCGGGGCGCGAAAAGGGCAGGGTGGCCCGATTTTTGTATACACTTTTGGGTGGCCGCATAACGGTGGTCCGTTGAGGCCGATGCTGCATCATGATGGTGCGGCGCGGCGAATCCAGGCACCAGGACGTGGCAGATATCAAGGAATCCGCATGAAAGTCATCATCATCGGGGCAGGCATGGGCGGCTTGAGCGCAGGCATCGCGCTCAAGCGCATCGGCTACGACGTCGAGATCTACGAACAGGTGCTCGAGATCCGGCCTGTCGGTGCCGCCATTTCCGTGTGGTCCAACGGCGTGAAATGCCTGAACTACCTGGGCCTCGAGCGCGAGACCGCGGCGCTCGGCGGGCAGATGGACAGCATGGCCTACATGGACGGCCATACCGGCGAGGTCATGACGCAGTTCAGCCTGCAGCCCCTGGTCGAGGCCGTCGGCCAGCGGCCTTATCCGGTGTCCCGCGCGGCCCTGCAGTTCATGCTGATGGATGCCTTCGGTCGCGACCGCATCCATCTGGGCATGAAGCTCACGCAGGTGCACGACGACGGGCAGCAGGTCACCGCCACCTTCGCCGACGGCAGCACCGCGACGGGCGACCTGCTGATCGGCGCCGACGGCACCCACTCGACCGTGCGTGCGCATGTGCTGGGCAGCCAGCCCGAGCGGCGCTATGCGGGTTATGTCAACTGGAACGGCCTGGTCGACATCGACGAGCGCATCGCGCCGGCCACGCAGTGGACCACCTTCGTGGGCGAGGGCAAGCGGGTGTCGGTGATGCCCATTGCCGGCGGCCGTTTCTATTTCTTTTTCGATGTGCCGCTGCCGACCGGCCTGCCCAACGACCGCGCAACCTATCCGGCCCTGCTGGGCGAGTATTTCAAGGGTTGGGCCGAGCCGGTGCAGCGCCTGATCGGCCAGATCGATCCGCAGACCACCAACCGCGTGGAAATCCACGACATCGAACCCTTCATGCAGTTCGCGCGGGGCCGTGTGGCCTTGCTGGGCGATGCCGGTCACAGCACCACGCCCGACATCGGGCAGGGCGGCTGTGCGGCCATGGAGGACGCCGTGGTGCTGGCGATCGCGCTGCAGACCAACACCCTGGGCGTGGAAGACGCGCTGGTGCGCTACCAGAACAAACGCAACGAGCGCACTGCCGAACTGGTGTTGCGTGCCCGCAGGCGCTGCGACGTCACGCATGCCAAGGACCCCGAGGTCACGCAGCGCTGGTACGAGGAACTGCGCCGCGAGGATGGCAGCAACGTCATCCGCGGCATCATCTCCAACATCGAAGGCAACCCGCTGGGCTGAGCCGGCGTGGGGTCGGCAGGGCGGCTCGCCGGGAGCCGTCCGCCGTGGCGCAGGTATCAGGTCTCAGGTCTTGACGGCCTGCACGAACGCCGGAAGGGCCGGACTGCCTTCCGACAGGGTCAGCACCTCGTAGCCCGTTTCGGTCACCAGCACGGTGTGTTCCCATTGGGCCGACAGCGAGTGGTCCTTGGTGACGATGGTCCAGCCGTCGTTGCCCAGTTCCTTGACCTCTTTGCGGCCGAGGTTGAGCATGGGCTCGATGGTGAAGATCATGCCCGGCTTGAGCTGTTCATGCGTGCCGGGGCGGCCGTAGTGCAGCACCTGCGGCTCCTCGTGGAAATTCTGGCCCACGCCGTGGCCGCAGAACTCGCGCACCACCGACAGGCCGTGGCCTTCGGCGAATTTCTGGATGGCATGACCGATGTCGCCGAAATGGTTGCCCGGCTTGACCTGCAGGATGCCGAGCCACATCGCGTCGAAGGTCAGCGCACAGAGCCGCTTGGCCGCGATCGAGGCGTCGCCGATCACATACATGCGGCTGTTGTCGCCGTACCAGCCATCCTTGATGACGGTGACATCGATGTTCATGATGTCGCCCTTCTTCAAGGGCTTGTCATTGGGAATGCCATGGCACACCACGTGGTTGAGCGAGGTGCACAGCGATGCCGGATAGGGCGGATAGCCGGGGGGCTGGTAGTTGAGGGTGGCCGAGACGGTGCCTTGCTGGGCCATGTAGCCCCGGGCCAGTTCGTCGATCTGCCGGGTGGTCGTGCCGGCCTTGATGTGCGGGTCGAGATAGTCCAACACTTCGGAGGCCAGCCTGCAAGCCAGTCTCATGGCCTCGATGCCGGCCTGGTCTTTGATGATGATGCTCATATGGCGTCGATTTTAAGCGTTCCGGCCGGAGCGGGCCGGCTCGGGCACGAAGCCCCCGGCTTTCGGTAAACCCCCATCGCGCCCGGCGGCGGACGGGTCCAGAATGGACCGACAGGCCCTCCGGAGCACGCCATGAATGATTTCGCCTCGTCCAACCTGGGGTCGCATGCCGTTCTGGAAACGGTCGTGCACAACCAGCCGCCCGAACTCAAGGACTGGAATCCGTATGCCAGCGATCCCGTGCTGTCGCGTGCCGTGTTGCGCGGGGGCGCGGGCTGGCACGAGTCGGCCCTGGTTCACCAGGGCGCCGAGTGCGGCAGCGAAGCCACCTTGCGTGACGCCGAGGATGTGCAGCGTTACCCGCCCGAACTTCAGAGCCACGACCGTGCCGGCGAGCGGATCGACGTGGTTCGTTTCCACCCCGCCTGGCACCGCATGATGGATCTGGCCCGCCGCCATGGCGTGGCCAACCTGTCGCATCTGGACGACCGGCCCTCTGCGTGGACTGCGCGCGCCGCGGCGCACGTTCTCCACTGCCAGGCCGAGCCGGGTTCCAGTTGCCCGACCACCATGACCCATGCGGCCATCCCTGTGCTGCGCCGGCATCCGGCCCTGCATGCGGCGCTGGCCACCCGGCTGGCGGCCCGCGAGCACGACCCGCGCGATCTGCCGATCGAGCAGAAGTTCGCCGTCACCCTCGGCATGGGCATGACCGAGCGCCAGGGGGGCAGCGATGTGCGCGGGAACCTCACCCAGGCCGTGCCGCTGCAGGGGCAGACCGATGGCCCCTGGGGCACCGAGTTCCTGATCACCGGTCACAAATGGTTTTTCTCTGCCCCCATGTGCGACGCCCATCTGGTGCTGGCCCGTGAGCGCGGCGCCGATGCCCAGGGCGGGGCCGAGCTCGGGCTGTCGTGTTTTTTCGTGCCGCGCTGGCGTCCCGATGGCGGGCGCAACACGGTGCATCTGCAGCGCCTCAAGGACAAGGTGGGCAACCGCTCCAATGCCAGTGCCGAGGTCGAGTTCGCCGCCGCCTGGGGCGTGCGCGTCGGCGAGCCCGGCCGCGGCATCGGCATCCTGCTCGAGATGGCGACGCTGACCCGGCTCGACTGCGCGCTCTCGAGCGCAGCGTTCATGCGGCAGGGACTGGTGCAAGCCCTGCACCATGCCCGCTGGCGCAAGGCCTTCGGCAAACCGCTGGCCGAGCAGCCCCTGATGCGCAGCGTGCTGGCCGACATGGCGCTCGAATCCGAGGCCGCCATGCTGCTGGCCATGGACCTGGCGGGCCGGTTCGGGCAGGCGGCGGCCTGGCAGCAGGGCGACGCCGGCACGTCCGGCGAATCCACCCAGGCGCTGCCGGACAGCGATTCGCTGGCGCTCGACCTGGCCTGGCGCCGCTTGATCACCCCTGTTGCGAAGTACTGGAACTGCAAGCGCGCCGTGGCCTTTGCGGGCGAGGCGATGGAGGTTCTGGGTGGCAACGGGTATGTCGAGTCCTCGCCGCTGGCCCGGCTGTTCCGCGAGGCGCCGGTGAACGCCATCTGGGAGGGCTCGGGCAACATCATGTGCCTCGACATGCTGCGGGTGGCCGCACGTCATCGCGAGGATGCCCAGCGTGTGCTGCAGCATCTCGACGAGGTGGCCGGACAGGCGGGCTGCGCGCCGCTGCAGCGTCTGGTGCAGGGGCTGGCCGTGCAGTTCCTGCGGCCGGCCGAACTGCTGGAGCCCCGGGCGCGTCATGCCGCGCAGCAACTGGCCCTGGCGGCGCAAGGTGCGCTCATGCTGCAGTTCGGCAGCCCGGCGGCAACCGGCATTTTTGTCGACAGCCGGCTCGATCCCGATTGGGGAGCGGCCTGGGGCGGCGGGGCCCAGGCCCTTCCGGCGCAAGAGCTGCTGGCCCAGGCCTGGACGGCTTGAGCCGGCGTTTGTCAGATCGTCCTGAACCGGGTCTGCCCACTTGTTGAGCCCCCCGGAGCATGCTGAAATGCGCCTGCGCCGATCAGGCGTTTGTTTCAGGAGCACCACATGACCACAACACGCGCTTCTTTCCTGTATCCGGCCCTGTCGGCCGTGGTTTGCCTGCTGGCCTTGGCCACGCCGGTGCACGCGGCAGACAAAACAGCCCAGCAAAGCCTGATGGCGACCTGCAACCAGCAGGCCACCGGCAAGACCGGGGACGATCGCAAGGCGTTCATGAAAAGCTGTCTGTCCAACAGCAAGTTGCGGCAGCAGGAGAAAATGAAAACCTGCAACGCCTCCGCGACCGGACTCAAGGGGGACGAACGCAAGCAGCATCTCTCCGAGTGCCTCAAGAAGTAGTCCTCCGATTCCTCTTGTCCTGCACACCTGCTTGCGCGCAGGCAGGCCGACCGGCCGTCGACCGACGGCCGGTTTGATTTTTCATCTTTTCCTGGATGGTTTCCACCGCATGCTCACCGATCAACAACTGTCCGATTGCGCTGCCGAACTCCTTGCCGCCCGTACGGCGGTCCGCACGCTGCGCCCCGTCTCGCACCGCTACCCGGGTGTGACCCTGGACGAAGCCTACGAGATCGATGCACGTGTCCATCGGCTGCGGCTGGCGCAGGGCGCCGTGGCGCTGGGCCGCAAGATCGGGCTGACGAACACGTCCGCCTGGCGCAAGCTGGGCGTCGAGGCGCCGGTCTGGTCGTCGATCTACGGGCACAGCGTGATCCATTGGACGGACACCCGCGGCCGCCTCAGCCTGGCCCCTTTCCTGGCACCGCGCATCGAGCCCGAAGTGGTCGTGCACTTCCGCGAGGCACCCGATGTGAGCCAGGGCGAGGAAGGGGTGCTCGCGGCCATCGACTGGATCGCCAGCGGCTACGAGATCGTGCAGTCCAACTACGACAGCAAGGACACCGTGGTGGCCGATACGGTGGCCAACTCGGTGTTCCATGGTTGCCTGGTGGTCGGTCCGCAGGTCGCGGTCTCGGCCCTGTCCGACGGTCTGGCCGAAGACCTGAAGCATTTCTCCCTGCTGCTGTCGCGCGACGGCGTCGCGGTCGAGAAGGGCGAGGGCCGGCAGGTGCTGGGCAGCCCCCTGCAGTCCATTCTGGCTCTGGCCCGTGTGCTGGCCGCACAGTCGCGCCCGCCCATCGCCGCAGGCGAGATCGTCACCACCGGCACGATCACGACGGCTTATCCGGTCGAGGCCGGGCAGACCTGGCATTCGCAGATCGACGGCCTCGACCTGACGGGGCTCAGCATCGAATTCACGGCCTGAGTGCCCTCGCGCCGGTTTCTCGCGAGGCCAGTGAGCCCCCCGAGAAGCGCCGGGCCGGTTGGAAACCCTCACAATGTGCCCGCCTGCGTGTGCAGGCAGGCTGAGCCGGATCGCGACCGGACCGGTGCATGCCCATCCTCGATCGACAGAGGGCAGGTGGCGCCGGTACAGAGGGCGGATCGGGCAGTTCCAAGGGGATGAGGACGCATGAAACGGTGGATCAAGACGGGCGTGGCCGTCGCAGGGGCGGGCCTGGTGGCCGCAGCCATCTGGGTCGGTGTGGGTTACTGGCAGAGCGAAAGCCTGGGCGGCCGTTTCGGTGACGTCGAGGTGATCGGTCCCACGGATCGGGACACCGAGGCGGCGCGCGCGCTGGTGATCCTGCTGGCCCAGGATTCGGATTCCGAGTCGGTCGAACGGCAGGCCGCCCGGCGCATCGCCGCCCAGGGCGCACTGGTGGCCGTGGTCGATCTCGACGACTATGCCAGCGTGCAGCGCGTGGCCGAAACCCGCGGTTGCGGCATTCTGGCCGGCGATCTGGGCTACATGGCCAAACAACTGCTGCGCCGCGAGGATGTACAGGGCTTTCTGCTGCCGGTGCTGGCGGGCACGGGCGCCGGCGGAGTGCTGGCGCACCAGGCGGTTGCCGCAGCCATGCCCGAGACGGTGGCCGGCGCCGTGGTCGATGGCGGTCCCGCCGAAACCGGGGTGCAGTTGCCCGACTGCGCCACGGGCCAGCCGGCAGCCGACCAGGGTTTTCTCTACACGGTGCAGCCATCGAGCGCCAATCCGGCGCGGGCACCCGATCCAGCCGGAGTGGGGCAGGCCGCGCAGGCGCTGATGCAGGAAGAGGCGGTCGAGCGCCTGGCGCAAGCCGTGATCCAGCATCTGTCTCACTCGGCACGCGGCGGTTTTGCCGGATTGCCCGTGGTCGAGCTTCACAAGCCGGGCAGCGAGCGGATGGCGCTGTTCATCTCGGGTGACGGCGGCTGGCGCGACATCGACCAGCAGGTCGGTGCGGAACTGGTCCAGCGCGGCATCTCGGTGCTGGGCTGGGATGCGCTGCGTTATTTCTGGAAAACCAAGACCCCCGAACAGACGGCCGCCGACGTGGCCCGTGTGCTGGCCGAGTACCGCCAGCGCTGGCAGGTGCGTGAAGTGGCGCTGATCGGTTATTCGTTCGGTGCCGACGTCATGCCCTTCATCTACCAGCGGCTGCCCGAGGAGCAGCGGCAATCGGTGCGTTTCGTGTCGTTGCTGGGGCTGGCGGGCAAAGCGGATTTCCACATCCGTGTGGGCGGCTGGCTGGGCATCGGCTCCAGCGACGGCCGCTCGACGCTGGAGGCCATGGTGCACGTGCCGGCCGCGCGGGTGCAGTGTGTCTACGGGCGAGAGGATGTCGAGAGTGCCTGTCCGCAACTCGCTGCCAGTGGCGCTTCCGTGCTCGAAACGGCGGGCGGTCACCATTTCGACGGCGACCATGCGCGCCTGACCGAACGCATCATCGAGGCCTGGGACCGCACGCCGCCCCTGCCGGCCTCCGGCGGCGGAACGGCGGCGCGCTGAAGCGGGGCTTGCCCCGAACCCGTTAAAATCCCGGCTTCCCTCCCCACCGCCCGAACGCCCCGGCCTTGCCGGGCGCCGCGCAAAACCTGGCCACTCGCACCGTGACCCCGTATCTTTCCCTCTTCGAAGGCGCCGCCCCCGGCATCAACGCGCTGTCCTCCTTCCGCGCCCAGCAACTGCTGCCTCAGCTCCAGGCGATCCACGACAAGATCAACGGCATCCATGCCCGGTTCGTGCACGTGGCGGTGTTCGACGGCCAGCCCGACGAAGCCACGGCGGCCCGGGTCGCGGCCCTGCTGAGCTACGGCGAGCCCTACGAAGTCCCGACCGAGTTCTCGGACGGCGGCGTGATCCTGGTCAGCCCGCGCATCGGCACGGTGTCGCCCTGGGCTTCCAAGGCCACCGACATCGCCCACAACTGCGGACTGGCGCTGCACCGCGTCGAGCGTGTCACCGAGTACGTGCTCACCTTCAAGACCGGCCTGCTGGCCGGCAAGCCCAGCCTGAGCCAGGCTCAGCGAGAGCAGATCGGCCTGCTGCTGCACGACCGCATGACCGAAAGCGTGATGTACAGCCGCGACCAGCTCGCGCGCCTGTTCACCGTGCTCGAGGCCGCGCCCATGGCCACCGTCGACGTGCTGGCCGGCGGCCGGGCAGCCCTCGAAGCCGCCAACACCGAATTCGGCCTGGCCCTGGCCGACGACGAGATCGACTACCTGGTCGACGCCTTCACCCGGCTGGGCCGCAATCCCACCGACGTGGAGCTGATGATGTTCGCCCAGGCCAACAGCGAACACTGCCGGCACAAGATCTTCAATGCCCGGTTCACGATCAATGGCGAGGAGATGCCCAACAGCCTCTTCGGCATGATCCGCCACACCCACAAGAACGCACCCCAGCACACCGTCATCGCCTATGCCGACAACGCTTCGGTGATGGAGGGCTACACGCTCGAGAAGTTCGTGGCCAGCCCCGAACAGCAGGACCGCGCACCCAGCTATACACGCCAGCAGGAACTGCGGCATGTGCTGATGAAGGTCGAGACGCACAACCATCCGACGGCGATCTCGCCTTTCCCGGGCGCCTCCACCGGCTCCGGCGGCGAGATCCGCGACGAGGGTGCGACGGGCCGGGGCTCCAAGCCCAAGGCCGGCCTGAGCGGCTTCACGGTCTCCAAGCTCTGGCCCGACGCCGGTGCCGACTACGGCCGTCCGGCCCACATCGCCAGCGCCCTGCAGATCATGACCGAAGGCCCGCTGGGCGGCGCGGCGTTCAACAACGAGTTCGGCCGTCCCAATCTGACCGGCTATTTCCGTGAGTACGAGCAGACGGTGGCCGGCGAGCGCCGGGGTTACCACAAGCCCATCATGATCGCCGGCGGCGTCGGCACCATCGATGCGCGCCTGACCCGCAAGATCGTCTTCCCGGCCGGCAGCCTGCTGATCCAGCTGGGCGGCCCGGGCATGCGCATCGGCATGGGCGGCGGCGCCGCCAGTTCCATGGCCGCAGGCGCCAATGCCGCCTCGCTCGATTTCGACTCGGTGCAGCGCGGCAATCCCGAAATCGAACGGCGCGCACAAGAGGTGATCAACCACTGCGCCAACCTGGGCGATGCCAACCCCATCCTGGCGATCCACGACGTGGGCGCGGGCGGTCTCTCCAATGCGTTCCCCGAGCTGGTCAACGATGCGGGCCGCGGCGCGCGTTTCGATCTGTCCAAGGTGCCGCTCGAGGAGTCCGGCCTGGCGCCCAAGGAAATCTGGAGCAACGAAAGCCAGGAACGTTACGTGATGGCGATCGCGCCCGAATCGCTGGCCCAGTTCCAGGCCTTCTGCGAACGCGAGCGCTGCCCCTTTGCCGTGGTCGGCGTGACCACCGAGGAACGTGGCCTGTCGGTGGTCGAGAGCGATGCCGCCGAAGCGGCCGGTACGCTGGCACCCGTCGACATGCCCATGGACGTGCTGCTGGGCAAGCCGCCCAAGATGCACCGCGACGTGCAGACCGTGGAGCGCAGCTTCCAGCCCGTCGACTTCACCGGCGTGACGCTGCAGGATGCCGTCATCGCGGTGCTGGGCCACCCCACCGTGGCCTCCAAGCGATTCCTCATCACCATCGGCGATCGCACCGTGGGTGGACTGACCCACCGCGACCAGATGGTCGGACCCTGGCAAGTGCCCGTGGCCGACGTGGCCGTGACGCTGGCCGACTACGGCGGTTTCGCCGGCGAGGCCATGAGCATGGGCGAACGCACGCCGCTGGCGGCCTTCGACGCTCCGGCGTCCGGCCGCATGGCGGTTGCCGAGGCCATCACCAATCTGCTGGCTGCGCCGTTCGAGCTGTCGCGTGTCAAGCTGTCGGCCAACTGGATGGCCGCCTGCGGCGAACCGGGCGAAGATGCGGCCCTCTACCGCACCGTCGAGGCCGTCGGCCTGGAACTGTGCCCCGCCCTGGGCATCTCCATTCCCGTGGGCAAGGACTCGCTGTCCATGCGCACCCAATGGAAGGACGCCGACGGCGCCGCCCGCAAGGTCACGGCACCCGTTTCGCTCATCGTCTCGGCATTCGTGACCCTGGACGATGTGCGTGGCACCCTCACGCCCCAGCTCGAAGCCGAATCCGACACCACCCTGATCCTGGTCGACCTGGGCGCAGGCCAGCACCGCATGGCGGGCTCCGTCCTGGCCCAGGCGCTGGGCCAGGAAGGCACCGACGTGCCCGACCTCGACGATCCCCAGGACCTCGTGCATCTGGTCGATGCCGTCAACGCCCTGCGTGCGCAAGGCAAGTTGCTGGCCTACCATGACCGCAGCGACGGTGGCCTGCTGGCTGCCGTGGCCGAGATGGCCTTTGCCGGCCATGTCGGTGTGGCCCTGAATGTCGACATGCTCATCACCGAAGGCGACGGCATCAGCGACAGCCGCATGGAAACCGGGGACTCCAAGAACTGGGCGCAGCAGGTCAGCGGCCGTCGCGAGGAACTCACGCTCAAGGCGCTGTTCTGCGAAGAGCTCGGTGCCGTGCTGCAGGTGCGTACCGAAGAGCGCGATGCCGTGCTGCGCACCCTGCGCGAACACGGCCTGGGCCGCCTGACGCATGTCGTCGGCAAGACCCGTCCTGCCGCTTCGGCCATCGATGCAGGCAAGGGCCAACTGCAGGTCTGGCGCGACGCCAAGACGGTGTTCAGCGCCGAGCTCGCCGACCTGCATCAGGTCTGGGACAGCGTGAGCTGGAAGATCAACCAGCAGCGCGACAACCCGGCCTGTGCCGACAGCGAGCATGCCCTGGCAGGCGATCCGACCGATCCCGGCCTGCATGTCGCGCTGAGCTTCGACCCGGCCGAAGACGTTGCTGCGCCCTTCCTCAACCTCGCGCGCCCCAGGGTCGCCATCCTGCGCGAGCAGGGCGTCAACTCGCATGTCGAGATGGGCTATGCCTTCGACAGCGCCGGCTTCGAGGCGGTCGACGTGCACATGACCGACTTGCAGAACGGCCGGGCCAGTCTCGCCGACATGCAGGGCATCGTGGCCTGCGGCGGTTTCAGCTACGGCGACACGCTGGGGGCCGGCATCGGCTGGGCGCGTTCCATCACCTTCAACCCGGTGCTGGCCGAGCAGTTCCAGGCCTTCTTCGGCCGCAGCGACACCTTCGGCCTCGGCGTGTGCAATGGTTGCCAGATGTTTGCCGAACTGGCCGACATCATTCCCGGCGCCGAAGCCTGGCCGCGTTTCACCACCAACCGCAGCGAACGTTTCGAGGCCCGCCTGAGCCAGGTCGAGGTGCTGGAATCGCCCAGCCTGTTCTTTGCCGGCATGGCCGGCAGCCGCCTGCCCATCGCCGTGGCCCACGGCGAAGGTTATGCCAACTTCGCACGCCGCGGCGACGCGCAGCAGGTGATCGGCGCCATGCGTTTTGTCGACCACCACGGCCAGCCCACCGAGGTCTACCCGCTCAACCCCAACGGCAGCCCGCAGGGCCTGACGGCCGTGACCACGGCCGACGGCCGTTTCACTGCCATGATGCCGCACCCCGAGCGGGTCTTCCGTAATGTGCAGATGAGCTGGACCTCGGGCGATGCCGGCGCGGCCAGCCCGTGGCTGCGCATCTGGCGCAACGCCCGCAAGTGGGTGGGCTGATCGGCGACCGGACATCCTGACTCCCCGTCACAGGGGCGGTCGTCATGAAAAAGCCGCACGTCCTTCAAGGGATGTGCGGCTTTTTCGATTTCCGGGCCCGACCGGCCCGAGGTGCCGATGCGCCAGTGCGCCAGTGCGCCAGTGCGATATGCACGGTCGCCTGTTCGCACGGGCGCTGGCATGGCCGCGCCCGTCAGGGCCGTTCAAACACATGTATTATCCAAACGACATTTTTTGCCAGACAACTTGAAGGTAATCGATGGTCTCGAGAGGGGCCGGGCCGCTCCCATGTCCTCCCTCCTCGAAGTCCGACATCTCCGAACCCTGGTTGCTCTGCGCGACACCGGCAGCCTCGTGCGTGCCGCGCAGTTGCTCAACCTGACGCAGTCGGCCCTGTCGCACCAGGTCAAGCTGCTGGAAGCGCGTTATGGCGGCCCTTTGTTCGAACGCAAATCGGTGCCGCCCCTGTTCACCGGCACCGGGCAGCGCCTGCTCGAACTCGCCGATCGGGTGCTGCCGCAGGTCGAGGAGGCCGAACGCGATGTGGCCCGGCTCAGGGAAAGCGGGGCAGGTCAGTTGCGCATTGCCGTGGAATGTCACACCTGCTTCGATTGGCTCATGCCTGCGATGGACATCTTTCGGCAGCGCTGGCCCGAGGTCGAGCTCGACATCGTCTCGGGTTTCCAGGCCGATCCGGTGGGCCTGCTGCATCAGAACCGGGCCGACCTGGCCATCGTCTCGGAATGGAATCCCGAAGACGAGACCGGCAGTTCGCTGGCCAGCCTGACCGTGCGGCCCTTGTTCGCCTTCGAGATGGTGGCGCTGCTGTCGAACCAGCATCCGCTGCTGGCACGCAGTCACCTGTCGGCCGAGGATTTCGCCGACCAGACCCTGATCACCTATCCGGTGCCCGACGACATGCTCGACCTCATCCGGCAGGTGCTGCGGCCGGCCGGCGTGAGCGTGCCGCGCCGGACCACCGAGCTGACCGTGGCCATCCTGCAACTGGTGGCCAGCGGGCGCGGCGTGGCGGCCCTGCCGTTGTGGGCCGTCAAGCACTATCTCGATCGCGGCTACGTCTCGCAGCGCTCCATCACCGCCCAAGGCCTGACCTCCAGGCTGTATGCGGTCTGGCCGGCTCAGGCGACGGGGCGCAACCATCTCGAAGACTTCGTGCGCATCGTGCGCGAGACCACTTTCGTGAGCCTGCCCGACATCGAATTGCTGTAGCAAGAGGCCGGCCTGTACCGCGAGCCTTGTGCGGACTGGCAGCAGGGGTTACAATAGCGAGTTAAACGACCAAACGGGCGGACGACCTGACCGCCCTTTTTTTTTGGTCAAACGGATATGAACATGTTTGCGCACAGTATTTGACGGGCTTGTTAGGCGGACTGTTCTTGCGACGAAGCAAGAGCGGTCGGCTGGCGCGCCCGTGTTCTGTGCTGTGGGTCCGCGTTGGACTGTCGGCTTGAAAGGACTTGGGTGGCGTTGCAGGAAATCGTTGAACAGACCGTGACCGGACTCGGTTATGACTTGGTGGAAGTCGAGCGCTCCGCTGGGGGGCTGCTGCGCATCACCATCGATCTTCCCTGGTCCGCGCAGGCCGTGCCCGGTGCACCCGATGCCTTCGTGACCGTCGAAGACTGCGAAAAAGTCACACGGCAGCTGCAGTTCGCCCTCGAAGTCGACGGGGCCGATTACAAGCGGCTCGAAATTTCCTCCCCCGGTATCGATCGCCCGTTGCGCCACGAGCAGGATTTCCTGCGTTTCGAAGGCGAGACGGTCGACATCACGCTCAAGCAGCCCCTGGGTGCCGCAGCGGGTGGGCAAGTGTCCGCCAACCGCAAGAAATTCCGTGGCGAGCTCGAGAAGACCGAGAGCGGCTGGCAGATCGTCTGGCGCGATCCCATCGAGACCAAGCCGGGTCAGAAACCCGGCAAGAAAAAACTGGCAGAACAAGCCGTCCATGCGCTGGGATTCACCCTGGACGAGCTCAAGGAAGCACGGCTGGCCCCGCTGGTCGACTTCAAAGGCCGCAAACCCCGTGACGCTGCTGCTCCTGGCGAGCAGGTCGGCAAGATTAGTTAATAAAAGAGTAGCAGTATTTGCAGGAGAGCCGTGGCATGAATCGCGAATTGTTGATGTTGGTAGAGGCCATCTCGCGCGAAAAGAACGTCGAGCGCGACGTGGTGTTTGGCGCCGTGGAAGCCGCATTGGCTCAGGCGACCAAAAAGCTGTATGAAGGCGAAGTGGATATCCGTGTGGCGATCGACCGTGATTCCGGCGCCTACGAAACCTTCCGCCGCTGGCACGTCGTTCCGGATGAAGCCGGCCTGCAACTGCCCGAACAGGAAATCCTGCTGTTCGAAGCCAAGGATCAGATCGGCGACATCGAAGTCGACGACTACATCGAAGAGCCGGTCGACTCCGTGCCGATCGGCCGTATCGGTGCCATGGCTGCGAAGCAGGTCATCCTGCAGAAGATTCGCGACGCCGAACGCGAGATGCTGCTCAACGACTTCATGTCGCGCGGCGAGAAGATCTTTGTCGGCACCGTCAAACGTCTCGACAAGGGCGACCTGATCGTCGAGTCGGGCCGTGTCGAAGGCCGTCTGCGTCGCAGCGAGATGATCCCCAAGGAAAATCTGCGCACCGGCGACCGCGTGCGGGCCATGATCATGGAAGTCGACCTGAACCTGCGCGGCGCGCCGATTCTGCTGTCGCGCTCGGCCCCCGAGTTCATGATCGAGCTGTTCCGCCAGGAAGTGCCCGAAATCGAACAAGGCCTGCTCGAGATCAAGTCCTGCGCCCGCGATGCCGGCAGCCGGGCCAAGATCGCCGTGCTCTCGCATGACAAGCGTGTCGATCCCATCGGCACCTGCGTCGGCGTGCGCGGCAGCCGGGTCAACGGCGTGACCAACGAACTGGCCGGCGAACGGGTCGACATCGTGCTCTGGAGCGAAGATCCCGCCCAGTTCGTGATCGGCGCGCTGGCTCCGGCCAACGTCAGCTCCATCGTGGTCGACGAAGAGCGCCATGCCATGGACGTCGTGGTCGACGAAGAAAACCTGGCCATCGCGATCGGTCGCGGCGGTCAGAACGTCCGCCTGGCTTCCGACCTGACCGGCTGGAAGATCAACATCATGGACGCTGCCGAGTCCGCCCAGAAGCAGGCCGACGAGGCCCAGACTGTGCGTTCGCTGTTCATGCAGAAACTCGACGTCGATGAAGAGATCGCCGACATCCTGATCAGCGAAGGCTTCACCAGCCTCGAGGAAGTGGCCTATGTGCCGCTGCAGGAAATGTTGGAAATCGAAAGCTTCGACGAAGACACCGTCAATGAACTGCGTGCCCGTGCAAAGGATGCGCTGCTCACCATGGAAATTGCCCGCGAGGAATCGGTGGGCAGCGTCTCGCAAGACTTGCGCGACCTCCAGGGACTGGACACCGCTGCCATCGCCAAGCTGGCGCAGGCTGGCGTCCACACCCGCGACGATCTGGCCGATCTGGCCGTCGACGAACTCGTAGAAATCACCGGCCAGTCTTCGGACGAAGCCACAGCGCTGATCATGAAAGCTCGCGAACATTGGTTCGACGGGCAAGAGTCGTGATCATGGAGGGCAGAAACACATATGACCAGTACCACAGTAGCCGAGTTTGCAGCCGAACTCAAAAAACCGACTGATACCCTTCTGGAACAACTCAACAACGCAGGCGTGAACAAGTCGTCCGCGCGTGATGCGCTGACCGATGCCGACAAGCAGAAGTTGTTGAGCTACCTGCAGGCCAGTCATGGTTCGGCTGGCGGCGAACGTCGCAAGATCACCTTGACCAAGAAGACGACCAGCGAGATCAAGCAGGCCGATGCGACGGGCCGTGCCCGCACCATCCAGGTCGAGGTCCGCAAGAAGCGCACTTTCATCCGTCGCGACGACGAGCAGGGCGTGCCGTCCGGCGAATCGGCCGATGCCGCCGAATACGAGGACGTGCTCGCGCATCCCGAGGACGCGCATGTCGAGATCGTCGACGAGGCCCCGGCCGTCGTCGACGTGCCTGTCGAAGAACCTGTTGCTGTCGCGCCGGCCGTCGAGCCCGCACCGGTTGCAGAACCCGAACCCGAGCCCGTACCTGAAGTCCGTGCGGAGCCGGAACCCTTGCCCGAGCCTGAGTCGCAAGCTGCCCCAGGTGTACCCGCCGACGTCGCCGCCGAGGAAAAAGTGTCAGCCACCATTGCAGAACCGGAAAAACAGGCCAGCGCGCCTGTAGCCAGCAAGCCCACGGGTTCCGTCATCGATGCCGCCGAGCAGGCGCGTCGTGACGTCGAAGCCAAGCGCCAGGCGGAATTCATGCGCCGCCAGGAAGAGCAGATGGCCGAGCGCCGTCGCCAGCGCGAAGAGCAGGATGCTGCTCGCCAGCGTGCCCAGGCCGCCAAGGCCACTGCTGCGGCTGCTCCGGCTGCCGCTCCCGCACCGGCCCGCGCCGCCGCTGCACCGGTGGCTGCCGCCGCCGTGCCTGCAACCGCTGCCGCTGCGCCTGCTGCCGCCGCTCCGGCAACGCCCCATCCGGGCGGTCTGCGCCGCGTGTCGGCTGCCGACACCCGCGCTCAGCAGGCCGAAGCCGAAGCCACCCGTGCCCGCGAGCAGGATGCTCGCCGTCGCAAGGCAGAAGCCGAAGCCGCCGCCATTCGCGACATGATGAATGCGCCCAAGCGCGTGCTCGTCGCCAAGAAGCCGGAAGAACCCAAGTCCACCATCAAGGGCACGCTGCACAAGCCGGCGGGCACGACCACGGCTGCCAAGCCCGCAGGTACGCCTGCCGCACCCGGCAGCACGACGGCCGGCGCCGGTGGCCGCAAGGAACTCAAGTCCGAAAAGCTGTCGTCCAGTTGGGGCGGCGGTGCAGGCGAAGCCGGCAAGAAGAAGGAAATCAAGACCCGCGGCGACACCTCCGCCGGTCGCGGTTCCAACTGGCGTGCCGGCCCACGTGGCGGCCGTCGCCACGATCGCAACGACTCGCAGCGCGAATCGAACTTCGTGGCGCCCACCGAGTTCAAGGTTCTTGAAATCCTGGTGCCCGAAACCATCACCGTGGCCGAACTGGCTCACAAGATGAGCGTGAAGGCCTCGGAAGTCATCAAGCACCTGATGAAGCTGGGCCAGATGGTCACCATCAACCAGCCGCTGGACCAGGAAACCGCGATGATCGTCGTGGAAGAAATGGGACACACGGCCAAGGTTGCCGCGCTGGACGATCCGGAAGCCTTTGCCGCCGACGAGCACACCGACACCGGCGCCGAACTGGTGTCGCGCGCCCCGGTCGTCACCGTCATGGGTCACGTCGATCACGGCAAGACCTCGTTGCTGGACTACATCCGCCGCACCAAGGTCGCTTCCGGCGAAGCCGGCGGCATCACGCAGCATATCGGCGCCTATCACGTCGACACGCCGCGCGGCATGGTGACCTTCCTCGACACCCCCGGCCACGAGGCGTTCACCGCCATGCGCGCCCGCGGTGCACAGGCCACCGACATCGTCATTCTGGTGGTGGCCGCCGACGACGGCGTCATGCCCCAGACCAAGGAAGCCATCAAGCACGCCAAGGCCGCCAAGGTGCCGATCGTGGTTGCGATCACCAAGGTCGACAAGCCCGATGCCAACCTCGACCGCGTCAAGCAAGAGCTGGTGACCGAAGAGGTGCTGCCCGAAGAGTACGGCGGCGACTCGCCTTTCGTGGGCGTGTCGGCCAAGACCGGCCACGGCGTGGACGATCTGCTCGAACAAGTGCTGCTGCAGGCCGAAGTGCTGGAACTCAAGGCACCCGTGCAGACGCATGCCAAGGGCCTGGTCATCGAAGCCCGCCTGGACAAGGGCCGCGGCCCGGTTGCCACGGTGCTGGTTCAGTCCGGTACCCTCAAGGTCAGCGACATCGTGCTGGCCGGCCAGACCTATGGCCGCGTGCGCGCCATGCTCGACGAGACGGGCCGCGCCGCCAAGGAGGCAGGTCCTTCGATCCCGGTGGAAATCCAGGGTCTGACCGAAGTCCCGCAGGCCGGCGACGAGTTCATGGTGCTCACCGACGAGCGCCGTGCCCGCGAAATCGCGACCTACCGTGCCGGCAAGTTCCGCAACACCAAGCTGGCCAAGCAGCAGGCTGCCAAGCTCGAAAACATGTTTGCCGACATCTCGGCGGGCGAAGTCAAGACGCTGCCCGTCATCATCAAGGCCGACGTGCAAGGCTCGCAGGAAGCCCTGGCTGCCTCGCTGCTCAAGCTGTCGACGGACGAGATCAAGGTCCAGGTGGTGTACGCAGGCGTGGGCGGTGTGAGCGAGTCCGACATCAACCTGGCGATCGCCTCCAAGGCCGTGGTCATCGGCTTCAACGTGCGCGCGGATGCCAATGCCCGCAAGCATGCCGAAGCCAACGACGTCGACATCCACTACTACAACATCATCTACGACGCCGTCGATGAGCTGAAGGCAGCGATGTCGGGCATGCTGGCCCCCGAGCGCCGCGAGGAAATCATCGGTACCGCCGAGATCCGCACCGTGTTCGTGGCCACCAAGATCGGCACCATCGCCGGTTCGTACATCACGTCCGGCATGGTCACGCGCAACGCGCATTTCCGCCTGCTGCGCGAGAATGTGGTCATCTACACCGGCGAGATCGAGTCGCTCAAGCGCCTCAAGGACGATGTCAAGGAAGTCAAGGAAGGCTTCGAGTGCGGTATCAAGCTGCGCAACTACAACGACATCAAGGAAGGCGATCAACTCGAAGTCTTTGAAATCAAGGAAATCGCCCGTACGTTGTAAAGGACGTGCCACGGTCCCCAACCGGACCGTGGCGGTCACGTTCACGAATACATGCCTAAAAAAAGTACCACACCCAATCGCAGCTACCGCGTCGCCGATCAGATCCAGCGTGACCTGACCGAGTTGATCGCGCGCGAGCTCAAGGATCCGCGTGTGGGCATGGTGACGCTGCAAGGCGTGGAAGTCACGCCCGATTACGCTCATGCCAAGGTCTACTTCAGCCTGCTGACCGGCGATCCGGAGCAGACCGAGCTGGCGCTCAACCAGGCCGCGGGTTTCCTGCGCAATGGCCTGTTCAAGC
The DNA here is from genome assembly GCF_003752175.1 of Comamonas sp. BIGb0124. GTDB lineage: Bacteria > Pseudomonadota > Gammaproteobacteria > Burkholderiales > Burkholderiaceae_C > Comamonas_F. Next base: position 174,590 of record NZ_RJVF01000010.1, read on the forward strand.
GCCTGCACATCCATACCGTGCCGACCCTGCATTTCCATTTCGATCGCACGCCCGAGCGGGCGGCCGACATGAATGCGCTGATCGCCAAGGCGGTCGCCTCGCGCGGAAAAGACGAAGACTGAATCCGCCCAGCCGCCAGCCCCGAGCGCTCTTGCAATCGGGAACCGGCGGCCTGATGCGGATACAAAAGGCTGGCACTGCGGTGCCGGCCTTTTTGTTGTTTTTCTCGCGTTTTCCGTGTTCGCCGGCCTCGAGGCCTGCTGTCCGACCTGATGACCTGACCGATTCGCCATGACCACCCGAGTCCGTATCCAGAGACGCCCCATCCATGGCGTGCTGCTGCTCGACAAGCCCCTGGGCTATTCCAGCAACGACGCCTTGCAGAAGGTGAAGTGGCTGCTGCGCGCCGAAAAAGCGGGCCACACCGGCACGCTCGATCCGCTGGCCACCGGCGCCTTGCCGCTGTGCTTCGGTGCGGCCACCAAGTTCAGCCAGCTGCATCTGGATGCCGACAAGACCTACGAAGCCGTCGCCTTGCTCGGTGTGACCACCACCACGGGCGATGCCGAAGGCGAGGTGCTGGCCGAGCTGCCCGTGCCCGACATCACGGCCGAGCGGCTGGCCGAACTGACACGCCGCTACTCGGGACCCATCCAGCAGGTGCCGCCGATGTATTCGGCGCTCAAGAAGGACGGCAAGGCGCTCTACGAGTACGCCCGCGACGGCATCGAGATCGATCGTCCGGCGCGCGATGTCGTCATCCACGACCTGAAACTGTCGCTCGAACGCGACGAACAGGGTCGGCCCCAGTTGCGCATCCAGGTGTGCTGCAGCAAGGGAACCTACATCCGCACGCTGGGCGAAGACCTGGGAAAGGCCTTGGGCTGCGGCGCCCACCTGGTGTTCCTGCGGCGCGTCAAGACCGGCGATTTTGGCGTGGAGCAGGCCGTGACGCTGGCCGAACTCGAGGCAATGGACGAAAATACGCGGTTGGCACGGCTATTGCCTGTCGAGGCCTTGTTGGGGCATCACGAGATTGTCACATTGGGCGCCGACGATGCAGGGCGTTTTCTCAGCGGCATGCGCCGGCGGATTCAGTCTTCGGATGCGCCGCGGGTGCAGGTCTGGGGCGAGCCGCCGCGGGCCTTGCTGGGTTCGGCCCATATCCGGGGCGGCGAGTTGATTCCCACCCGCCTGCTCAGCCCGATCGAAGTGGGGCAGATCCAGGCGCAGCAGTCTGCCGGTGCCGCTGTCCCGCCTGTTGTCATTGCGGACGGCCAGCCATGAACCGATCTTTCTTCGACAAGTGCGAGGCGCCTGAACGTCGCATCCGCTGATCCACCCGGACCGGGAATTTTTTCTTCAGGCGCGGCACAGGTCCTGCCCAGCCTCTCGACAGTTTTGAAACGAGTGAATTATGAGTAAACAGATCCGTAACATCGCCATCATCGCGCACGTTGACCATGGCAAAACCACCATGGTCGACCAGTTGCTGCGCCAGTCCGGCACCTTCGCCGACCACGAAAAAGTGGTCGACACCGTGATGGACAACAACGCCATCGAACGCGAACGCGGCATCACTATCCTGGCCAAGAACTGTGCCGTGAGCTGGGAAGGCACCCACATCAACATCGTCGACACCCCCGGTCACGCGGACTTCGGCGGTGAAGTCGAGCGCGCGCTGTCCATGGTCGACGGCGTGGTGCTGCTGATCGATGCGCAGGAAGGCCCCATGCCCCAGACGCGTTTCGTGACCAAGAAGGCCCTGGCCCTGGGTCTCAAGCCCATCGTGGTGGTGAACAAGGTCGACAAGCCCGGTGCCAATCCGGACAAGGTCGTCAACGCCGCTTTCGACCTGTTCGACAAGCTGGGCGCGACCGACGAACAGCTCGATTTCCCCGTGGTGTACGCGTCGGGCATCAACGGCTGGACCTCGCTCGAAGAAGGTACCCCCGGTGAACAGTGGGGCCCCGACATGTCGGCGCTCTTCAACACCGTCCTCAAGCACGTGCCCCCGCAACAAGGCGATCCTTCGGCACCCCTGCAACTGCAGATCTCGGCGCTCGACTTCTCGACCTTTGTCGGCCGCATCGGCGTGGGCCGCATCAGCCAGGGCACCATCAAGCCCAGCATGGATGTGGTCGTGATGGAAGGCCCGGACGGCAAGACCATCAAGGGCCGCATCAACCAGGTGCTGACCTTCCAGGGTCTGGACCGCGTGCAGGTCACCGAAGCCGGCCCCGGCGACATCGTGCTGGTCAACGGCATTGCCGACATCGGTATCGGTGTGACCGTGACCGATCCGGCCAACCCGTCGCCGCTGCCCATGCTCAAGGTCGACGAGCCGACCCTGACCATGAACTTCTGCGTCAACACCAGCCCGCTGGCCGGCCGCGAAGGCAAGTTCGTGACCAGCCGTCAGATCTGGGACCGTCTGCAGAAGGAACTGCAGCACAACGTGGCCCTGCGCGTGAAGGAAACCGACGAAGAAGGCGTGTTCGAAGTGATGGGCCGTGGTGAACTGCACCTGACCATCCTGCTGGAAAACATGCGTCGTGAAGGCTACGAACTGGCTGTGTCCAAGCCGCGCGTGGTGTTCAAGGACATCGACGGCGAGCGCAACGAGCCGATCGAGCTGGTGACGGCCGATATCGAAGAGAACCACCAGGGCGGCGTGATGCAGGCCCTGGGCGAGCGCAAGGGCGAACTGGTCAACATGGAGCCGGACGGCCGTGGCCGCGTGCGCCTGGAATACCGCATCCCGGCGCGTGGTCTGATCGGTTTCACCAACGAGTTCCTGAACCTGACCCGTGGTTCGGGCCTGATCAGCAACATCTTCGAAGGCTACGAGCCGCACAAGGGTGAAATCGGCGGCCGCAAGAACGGCGTGCTGATCTCCATGGACGACGGTGAAATCTTCACCTACGCCCTGGGCAAGCTCGACGACCGCGGCCGCATGTTCGTCAAGGCGAACGATCCGGTATACGAAGGCATGATCGTGGGCATCCACAGCCGTGACAACGACCTGATCGTCAACGCCACGCGGACCAAGCAGCTGACCAACTTCCGCGTCAGCGGCAAGGAAGACGCGATCAAGATCACGCCCCCGATCGACCTCACGCTGGAATACGGCGTCGAGTTCATCGAGGACGACGAACTGGTCGAAATCACGCCCAAGAGCGTCCGTCTGCGCAAGCGTTTCCTGACGGAAAACGAACGCAAGCGCGCAGGCCGTTCCTGATCGGCCAGCCCTGCGGCCCCATGCCGCAGGCGCTCGGGCTAGCGGTTCGCTGAACCGCCGGCCCTGGTGGCCAGTCTGCATCGGCTCCGGCTGCATGCAAGAGGCCCCGAAGCCGCCCCGCACGATGGTGCAGGGCGGCTTTTTCGTTTCAGGACGAGGCGTGGTCGTGCGCCGTCGTCGAAGTCCACGGCCGCCTAGGCCTCGACCCAGGGCAGGGTGATGCTGGCGCGCAAGCCCCCCCCATCGCGATTGGCCAGGACCAGTTGCCCCCCTTGAGAGACCACGCAGGCCCGTGCAATCGACAGACCGAGCCCCAGGCCGGCATCCTGCCGGCCTCGCGAGGCATCGAGCCGGTGGAAGGGCTCGAAGACCTGCTCCAGCTGATCGCTGGCGATGCCCGGCCCCCGGTCCTGCACGACGATCAGCAGGGTGCCGCCGCCGGGTTGCCGGTCGATGCCGATGTCGACTTGCACATCACCGGCGTGACGCAGGGCGTTGTCGACCAGATTGGCGATGGCGCGTTTGAGCGCAATGGGTTTGCACGGCCATGGAATGGGCTGGACCGGGGGCGCACCCACCCATCGAACGGCTTGCCCCAGATGCCGGTACCGTTCGACGATGTCGGCCACGGTGCGGGCCATGTCCAGCGTGCGCCAGGCTTCCGCCTGGCCTTCGGCACGGGCGAAGTCCAGCGTCTCTTCCACCATGGCCTGCAGTTCCGCCAGGCTTTCGAGCATGTCCTGCCGCAGCGTGTCGTCGTCGATCAGCTCGGCCTGCAGGCGCAGGGCCGTCACGGGCGTGCGCAGGTCGTGGCTGATGGCCGCCAGCAGACGCGTGCGGCCGTCGACATGGCGGGCGATGCGGTCCTGCATGGCGTTGAACTGGGTGATGAGTTCACGGGCTTCGTGGGGGCCGTGCACGGGCAGCGGTGGCAGGGGCCGGCCATGGTTCACCCGGGCCGTCGCCGCGATCAGGGCCTTGAGCGGGCGGATCAGGCGAAGCGCGAGCAACCAGGCCACGACCAGCACGGGCACGATGCTGACCGGCAGGGAAAAAGCCAGGATGCGGGTCCAGTCGTAGCCGCCATGCAGACTCTGCCGGGCGTTGAGCCAGCGGCCGCCGGGCTGCGCGATGCTGGCGCGCAGTTGCAGCGGCTCCCATCCTGCCGTGCTGAGTACCCCCGAGCGGGCGTGCTGGCCGGACAGGCGTTCGATCTGGATCCACACCGGCACGGACGCACCCAGTTCCAGCGCCTTTCGCACATCGGCAGCCAGTCGCTGTTCCTCCTGGCGCATCTCGAACCCGTCCACATCCGCTTGGGCGGACAGCCACAGCCGGGCCGGCTGTGCAGGTTCAAGGCCGGGGGCCACGCCAGCCGATTTCGCCGAGGGGGGGCCCAGTGCCGCCAGCAAGGCGTCCGGGCGCGAGGATTCCAGAGCGGCAAGCCGGTAGGCCGAAGTCAATGTGGACAAGGCCTGCTGCCGCGACAGCGGATGGATCAGTTCGCCCGTTCTCTGGATGAGCAGAATGGCCAGCAGGTGCGAGGCCAGCAGGGCCAGCAGCAGCAGCAGTCCGTATTGATGGGCCATGCGCTGCGGCCACCATCCAGGCGTGCGGGCGTGCTTCACGTCGGGGCCTCAGGCATTGTGAGGGGTGACGCGGGAGACCAGCACGTAGCCGCCGCCCCGCACGGTGCGGATGGTTTCGGCCTCGCGCGCCGGGTCCTGCAGCTTTCGGCGCAGGCGGCTGACCTGCCTGTCCATGGTCCGGTCGAAGGCCTGTTCGGCGTGGCGGCCGGCCGTCTGCGTCAGGCTCAGCAGATCGTCTCGGCTGAGCACGGTATTGGCATGGTTGAGGAACACTTCCAGCAGCCTGCATTCGGTGTCGCTGAGCACAAAGCGCAGGCCGTCGTCGCGTTCCAGGCGGCACAGCGCGGCATCCAGGTGCCAGTTGTCGAAGCGGTAGACCGGGCGGCGGTCGGCAGCCGGCTGCAAGGGCCATGCAAGTCCAGGCGGCGTAGGGCTGCTGTCGGCCGGTTCGGCACGACCGCCCGCGGGGGGCAGGCTCCTGCCGCGTCGGCGGATCACGCTGCGGATGCGAGCCAGCAGCTCGCGCGGGTCGAAAGGCTTGACCAGGTAGTCGTCGGCGCCGCGTTCCAGCCCCTGCACCCGGTCGTCGATCTCGCCCCGGGCCGTCAGCAGGATCACCGGCAGCCCGTAGCGCTGCTGAACACCCGAGCACAGCAGGCTGCCGTCGCCATCGGGCAGCATCACGTCGAGCACCAGCGCATCGAACCGCTCGTGCTGCAGCAGCAACTGCATGGCGGCTGCATCGCCCGCAGTGCGCACGTCCACGCCTTCGCGGCGCAGGTAGGCGGCCAGCGGGTCGCGGATCTTGCGGTGGTCATCGACGACCAGCACGCGGCAGGCGGCATCGCGTGCCGGATCGAGTGGGCACGTCGGAGAATCGGGCGGGGAGCTGCGCAGGGCTGTCACAAACTGTCCAAAAACCGGGGATGCTGATGAATACGATTCTTGTTTTCTTTAAAACAAGAGGGATTTTCTCATGCACCGCGCGACTTCGCTTCAACCCCTGATCGCCATGCCCCGGGCCACCGTGGTGGCTTGCGGTCTCCTGCTGGCCTGCAGTCAGACGCTGCACGCCCAGTCCCCGTCCGCCTCCACGGAGACGGACGATGTGACGCTGGGGGAAGTGGTGGTCACTGCCACCGGCTTCGAGCAGCAGATCGAGGACGCGCCTGCATCGATCAGCATCATCAAGGGCGAAGAGCTGCGCAAGCGGGCCTACCGCGACCTGACGGATGCCCTGCGCGACGTGGAAGGCGTGGTGGTCAACGGCGGCGCCAACGAAGCCGACATCTCGATCCGCGGAATGGGCGGCAGCTACACGCTGATCCTCGTCGACGGCAAACGCCAGGGTTCGCGCGATGCCCGCGTCAACGGCAGCGGCGGGTTCGAACAGAGCTTCATTCCCCCGGTCGAGGCCATCGAGCGCATCGAGGTGGTTCGTGGACCGATGTCGTCGCTTTACGGTTCGGATGCGATCGGCGGCGTCATCAACGTCATCACCCGCAAGGTCGCCAAGACCTGGGGGGGCTCGGTCAGCATGGACTACACCGCGCAGCAGCACGACAAGTACGGCAATGCCGCGCAGGCGCAGTTCTTCCTGAACGGCCCGCTCAAGGACGATCTGCTGGGACTGCAACTGTGGGGCCGCCAGCTCAATCGCCAGGCCGACGACGACCTGGACGGCGGCGGTGTGGCGCGCGGCCGCCACCGCGACCTGACGGCCCGGCTGTCGATCACGCCCACACGCAACCAGGACATCCTGCTCGAGGCCGGTGCCACACGCCTGAAGAATGGCAAGGGAACCAGTGCCAACTGGGCGACCCGCGAGCAGGAAAACAACCGCGACCATGCCTCGGTCACTCACAAGGGGCGATGGGGCTGGTCGGCATCCGAAGTCTCGCTGGCCTGGGAAAAAGCCAGCCGCGTCGGCGTCAGCAACGGCACGGCGGCGCAGGCCGAGTTCGCGCTGCGCAAGCCCGAGGTCGCCAACACCGTGCTCGATGCCAAGCTGGTCACCCCTCTGGGTGCGCACATCCTGACCACCGGCCTGCAGTGGAACCGCACGAGCCTGGAAGACTGGAACCCGGGACTCAACGACCAACAGCGCTACACGTACGGCGTGGTGCAGAAGGCGCTGTTCGTCGAGAACGAATGGTCGATCACCGACACCCTGGCCCTCACGGGCGGCCTGCGGGTGGACGACCACGAGCAGTACGGCCTGCACTACAACCCGCGCCTGTACGCCAACTGGCGTGCCACCCCGGCCTGGACCTTCAAGGGCGGTGTCTCGCGGGGCTTCAAGGCGCCCGAGATCCGGGCCGTGGTGCCCGGTTATGCCTACCTGCGCCGCAACACCTACGTGATGCTGGGCAATCCCGACCTCAAGCCCGAGACCAGCACCAACTACGAAGTCGCGGCCATGTGGTCGAATCGCAGCAACCTGTCGGCCAGCGCGACGGTGTTCTACAACGACTTCAAGGACAAGCTCTCGACCGTGACGACCACCGAGCGCTGGAACGGCTACATCATCATGGACCGCGTCAACGTCGACAAGGCGCGCATCGCCGGTCTCGAACTGCAGGGGTCCTGGGAAGTCATGCCCAGCGTCAGCCTCAAGGCCAACTACACCTACCTCGACTCCAAGCAGCAGAGCGGCAGCAACAAGGGCGCTCCTCTGAGCCTGACGCCCGAGCACACCGCCAACCTGCGTGCCGAGTGGCAGGCCAACGCCCGCACGTCGCTGTGGAGTTCGATCAACTACTACGGCAAGGAATACGGCACGACCGTTTCGGCCGAGGCCGCACCGTCGTACACCACCGCCAATCTGGGCGGCTCGTACGCCTGGAGCAAGTCCGTCACGCTCAATGCGGCGCTCTACAACATCGGCGACAAGCAACTCGACCAGGACACCTTCGGCACCACCAACCAGGGCCGACGCCTGTGGGTGGGTGCCAGCGTGCGTTTCTAAGCCCCGGGCCGCGCAGGCCCTGAGCTTCGGCCCCCGCTGCATGACCTCTGCGTCTCGGGGGGCGCACGATTCGGTGCCCATCGGCCCATGCCAAAAGGCCGCTCACACGGGTGTGGGCGGCCTTTTCTTGACGATTGGGGCGGCGATGCAGCCGGCCGATTCCGGGGATCGGGCCGGTGCCTGCGGGGGCGGTTTTCAGGCCCCCATGCGAGCCGGACGTCAGCCGGCCTGACCGGCGTGCGCCATGTGCCCGTCCGCGTCGTGGGACAGGCGCTTGACGTCGACGCTGGTGATGCGGCGCTCCTCGACGGCCATGACCTCGAAACGCAGACCCTGGGCCTCGACCACCAGACCCACCGAGGGCAATTGCTCGGAGTGCGCCAGGATCAGGCCGGTGAGGGTGCTGTAGTCGTCGTCGGCCGGGGCCAGATCGGGCACGCCCAGTGCCATCTCCAGCGTGTGCAGATCGACCAGGCCATCGGCCACCCAGTGGTTGGGGCCGATGGGCTGCACCGACAGGTCCTCGCCCACGTCGGGGAACTCGCCGGCGATGGCCTCGAGCACGTCCATGGGCGTGACGAGGCCCAGGATGGTGCCGTATTCGTCGCTCACCAGCGCCATGTGGCCACGCGACTGGCGCAGCACCTCGGTGAGGCGGATCACGCTGATGGTCTCGGGCACGATGAGCGCCGGGCGCAGGCTCTCGTCGCGCCGGATCTCGCCATGCTTGACCAGGTCGGCCAGCAGGTCCTTGGCACGGCCGACACCGATCACCTGGTCCAGTCCCGTGCGTTCGCAGACCGGGAACAGGCCGTGCGGCTTGTCGTTGAGCTGCTCGCGCAGCACGTCCGCTTCTTCGCTGATGTCCAGCCAGTCGACGTCGTTGCGCGGCGTCATGATGGACAGCACCGAGCGCTCGGCCAGCGTCAGCACGCCGCTGACCATGTTGCGTTCTTCCCGCCCGAAGGCCGAGGGGAGCGCCGCGGCGATCTGTTCCTGCGGACTGCTGTCGTGGGCCTGCAGGCCCGCCCGGTCGCCCAGCATGCGGAGCACGGCGCGTGCGGTGCGGTCGCGCATGGGCACGCGGGCCTCGTTCTTGAGCAGGTTGCGCTGGCGCCACTGGTTGAAGAACTCGATCATGATCGAGAAACCGATGGCGGCGTACAGATAGCCCTTGGGCAGATGGAAGCCCAGGCCTTCGGCCACCAGAGAGAAACCGATCATCAGCAGGAAGCTCAGGCACAGCACCACCACCGTGGGATGGGCATTGACGAAGCGCGTGAGCGGCTTGGAGGCCACCAGCATCACCAGCATGGCCACGACCACGGCGATCATCATCACTTCGAGATGTTCGACCATGCCCACGGCCGTGATGATGGAGTCCAGCGAGAACACCGCGTCCAGGATCACGATCTGCACCAGCACCAGGCCGAAGTTGGCGTAGCCCTTGCGCGCCGGGCCCGCATGCTCCACGCCTTCGAGGCGCTCATGCAGCTCCGTCGTTGCCTTCCACAGCAGGAACAGGCCGCCGAACAGCAGGATCAGGTCGCGTCCCGCGAACGAGAAGACCCAGAACTCGAACAGCGGCTGCGTGAGCTTGATGAGCTGCGCCATCACGGTCAGCAGTGCCAGCCGCATGAACAGCGCCAGGCTCAGCCCGATCACCCGGGCCTTGTCGCGCTGGTGCGGCGGCAGTTTGTCGGCCAGGATGGCGATGAAGACAAGATTGTCGATGCCGAGCACGATCTCGAGCACGATGAGCGTGAGCAGGCCCGCCCAGACAGCGGGGTCGCTTAACCATTCCATGATGAAGTGTCAGCCGCGCGCAGGGATGCCGAGGCCGAGTGAGGGTAGTTGTTGAGGGAGGGGGTCGAACGCAGAGCGGCTGGGAAGCCGGTGGTTCGGGGTGGCATCGAGGCCTGGGATGCATGCGTGGCCGCAGTGCAGGGGAGAGGGATGTGTGGCGCGTACGCCGCAGGGGGAGGTTCCATAAGCAAACCATTCTAGCGCAGGTCCTGTGACAGCTTGTGACGGTTCCGGGTGCCCGCTGGCGGCCTGTCGCACGGATGACGCGGCCCGGACTCGCCGCGAACGGCCGCATCCGGGCTCATGCAAAATGGTCCCGACCTGCCGCCCGATCGAGGCGGCCCGCCGACAACAGCAACAGGAGACTCCACCCGTGCCATCCCCGCTGCACGGCGCTCAGGCGCCATCTTCTTCATCCGCCCCGGTTTCGCCCGCTTCGTCGCCGGCCCTTGCGCCTGCGGCCGACGACGAGCTCGTCGTCGAGGTTCGGGGCCGCCTGGGCTGCATCACACTCAACCGGCCTCGCGCGCTCAACGCCTTGTCGCTGGGCATGGTGCGCGGTCTCTACGCCGCGCTGCGGGCCTGGGCCGACGACGACCGGATCGATGCGGTTGCACTGCGGGGGCAGGGGCGCGAGGGGCCGTTCGGCGTCCTGTGCGCGGGCGGCGACATCCGTTTTGTGCATCAGGGCGTGCTCTCCGGAGACCCGCGGGTGGACGATTTCTTCACCGAGGAATATGCGCTCAACCATCTCATCCATACCTATCCCAAGCCGTATGTCGCGTTCATGGACGGCGTGGTCATGGGCGGGGGCATGGGCCTCAGCCAGGGCGCTTCGCTCAGGCTGGTCACCGAACGGACCCGCATGGCCATGCCCGAGACCGCCATCGGGTTGTTTCCGGACGTCGGCGGCGGCTACTTCCTGAGCCGTACGCCAGGCCATGCCGGCGAATACCTGGCGCTCACGGGCAACACCATCGGCGCGGCCGATGCGGTGGCGCTGGGCCTGGCCGACTTGACGGTCGACAGCGCAAATCTGCCGGCGCTGTGGGACGACCTGGCCGACTGGCGCTGGCCCGATGTGGCCGCCCTGCAGGCCGACTGGGCCCGCCGCTTCGCCCCGGCTTCGCCGCTGGCGCCCTCGGTGATCGACACCGTGCGCATCGACCGGTTTTTTGGTCTGCCCGATGTGGCCGGGATCATCGAAGCGCTGGAAGCCGACAGCGAGGACTGGGCGCAGCGCACCGCGGCCACGTTGCGGCAGCGGTCGCCGCTGATGCTGCATGTGGTGCTGGAACTGGTGAGACGGGCCCGTGGCCTGGATCTGGCCGAGGATCTGATGCTCGAGCGCAACCTCGTGCGTCGCTGTTTCACGGTGCGGCCCGGCGCGGCAGGCGAAACCGTCGAAGGCATCCGGGCTCTGGCGGTCGACAAGGACCACACGCCGCGCTGGAACCCGGCGCGCATCGAAGAGGTGACGCCGCAGCAGGTCGCCCCGTATTTCGAGCCGCCCTGGCCCGATGCGGCTCATCCCTTGCGAGGATTGAGACTGGGGCATTGGCACTGAGGCCGCCCGCTGGCGACTGCCGAATCGGCGCTGTTTTCTGCAGGCGTCATCTGTGCGGTGCCGTTGGCGTGAGGCCCTTGGCGTGGATCGGTCCACGCGGCCTCTTGCCAGATCGCGAACGGCTCAGCGGCGAACCTGCAGCGCGCCCGGATTGACGATGTTGGTCGGGGTGCCCTTGATGTAGTTCACCACGTTGTCGAAGGCCGCATTGAAGTAACGCTCGTAGCTTTCGAGCTCGACATAACCGATATGGGGCGTGCAGATGCAGTTCTCGAGTCGCAGCAGTGCATGGCCCTGCAGCGGCGGCTCGGTCTCGAACACGTCGATGGCGGCGAGGCCCGGGCGACCCCGGTTGAGGCCTGCAATCAGGGCATCGGGTTCGAGCAGCTCGGCGCGCGAGGTGTTCACGAACAGCGACGAGGGCTTCATGCCCGAAAGGTCGTCGAGCGTGATCGAGTGCTTGGTTTCATCGTTGAGGCGCAAGTGCACGCTCAGGACATCGGATTCTGCAAAGAAGGCCTGGCGGCTGGTGGCGATCTCCAGGCCGTCTTGCAGGGCGCGTTCGCGCGACGAATCGCGGCCCCAGACCATGACGCGCATGCCGAAGGCCTTGCCATAGCCTGCAACCAGTTGCCCGATCTTGCCGTAACCCCAGATGCCGAGGGTCTTGCCGCGCAACACCGTGCCCAGACCGAAGTTGGGCGGCATGGACGAGGCCTTGAGCCCGGACTGCTGCCAGGCCCCGTGCTTGAGGTTGCCGATGTACTGCGGCAGGCGCCGGCTGGCCGCCATCACCAGCGCCCAGGTCAGTTCGGCGGGCGCAACCGGTGAACCGACGCCTTCGGCCACGGCGATGCCGCGTTCCGTACAGGCATTGATGTCGATGTGGTTGCCCATGCGGCCGGTCTGGGCGATGAGTTTGAGTCGGGGCAGTTTTTCGATCAACGCCCGGTTGAGCACCGTGCGCTCGCGAATCAGGACGATGATGTCTGCATCCTTGAGCCGGATGGCCAACTGGCCGAGTCCCTTGACGGTGTTGGTGTAGACCTTGGCATTGAAAGTCTCGAGCTTGCTGGCACAGGGCAGCTTGCGCACGGCATCTTGGTAGTCGTCAAGAATCACGATGTTCATGCGCGCATTGTGCCTGCGTTGGCCTTGGTCCGGGCGCACTTTCAGCATCTGTCCGACATACGAAAAAGTTCCGGTTTGCTGCGGATTGTTTCATCCCCTGTCCGCCTGAAATGCGGGCGGTACGTGGGCCTGGACGGAATGAAAACGGTCGTCGGGTACGGAAGGGCCGCTGTCGGTGCCTTCAGGCGTGGGCCTGGGCTGCATCGGACAGACGTTCGAGCTCCGCACAGACATCGGCCATGCGGCCGGAAATGACCATGCGGCCGGATGCATTGGCCGGCATGCGCGGTTCGACGGCACGTGTCACGCGCAGCGGGCGCCGCGGCGGTTGTGCCAGGTGGGCCTGGTTGGCTGCCAGCCGCGGCGTGTCGCGGCATGCCACCTGCGTGGCGGCGGCACCGGCGCTGTCCCGGCTGCGTGGCAGCACGACCAATTGAGCCGCGCGGCGTGCCGCCTGCGTGTCGGCGCGCAAGGCATGGGCGACCCGCAGGGCATGCGGACTCTCCTGGGAACGAGGCGGGCTGGCGGGCTGTGCCAGCCGCGTTGCGGCGTGTTGCCGGTCTTCCTTCTGCCAGGGTGCAAAAAACTCGACCAGCGCATGCAGGGCACGGAACGGGCTGCGGGCCAGACCGCTGATGGGGGCGACGTTGCTGAGATCCATGGCGAACTCCAGGAAGAAACGAAGGAACAGGGTGCGCGGGCGCGCAGCCACCCACCCGCCGGCGCGCACAGGTTGCGCCAGCGGAGCGGAAGCGAACGGGACAAGTAGAGGCAAGGTCTGCCCACCCCCCGGGGGGGGCGCGACCTTGCGATGCCTTACATCAGCATGGTGTTGCGGATCAGGCCCACGGCCAGGCCTTCGATTTCGAAGGCTTCGCCCGGATCGACCACGATGGTCTTGTAGTCGGGGTTCTCGGCGTGCAGCTCGATCACGCCGTTGCGGCGCTGCAGGCGCTTGACGGTGACTTCCTCGCCCAGCCGGGCCACGACGATCTGGCCGTTGCGTGCCTCGCGGCTGGATTGCACGGCCAGCAGGTCGCCGTCCATGATGCCGGCATCGCGCATGGACATGCCGCGCACGCGCAGCAGGTAGTCGGGACGGTGCTGGAACAGGCTGCTTTCGACCTGGTAGGTCTGGTCGACATGCTCTTGGGCCAGGATGGGCGAGCCGGCCGCGACCCGGCCTACCAGCGGCAGTGCGAGCTGCGACAGACCGGAAACCGGGAAGGCGAGCTGCTGCCGGGTTTCATGGATGTGGCGCAGGGTCTCGCTGCGCAGGCGAATGCCGCGGGACGTGCCGCTGACCAGTTCGATGGCCCCCTTGCGTGCCAGTGCTTGAAGGTGCTCTTCCGCCGCATTGGCCGACTTGAAGCCCAACTGGCGGGCAATCTCGGCCCGCGTGGGCGGGGCGCCGGTGCGTGTCACGGCCTCGCGGATGAGGTCGAGGATTTCCTGCTGGCGTGCAGTCAGCTTGCTGGGTTTGCTTGGGTTCATGGCCATCACGTTCCGTCCTTGCTCTTCGTGCTCTTGAGGTGCAACAGCGTGGACGGCGGGGAGATTCGTTCGAATCCGGACCGTAAGCTGTTTGCATATCCAGTAACTGTATTTTTGTTCAGTTTTCCGGCTTTGGCAAGTGTTTCGTGCTTTGGGTGTTGCGCAGGCGTGCCCCGATTGGCCAATCGGCACGCCTGCAGACGCAAAAAAGCCCCGTGGGTACGGGGCTTCTTCGGCAGGAGGCAAGGGGCTGGTGGTCCGAGGCCCCGGCCGTGGGCAACGCACGGTGACGCTGCCGAAGGCGGGCCGTCGCTCGCCCGATCGCAAGATCAGTCGGCCAGGGCCTTGAGCGCGCGCTCGGTGATCTGTTCCACGCTGCCCATGCCGCTGATGGCACGGTACTTGGGCGCCTTGGCCGGGTCTTTTTCAGCCCAGCTGGAGTAGTAGTCGACCAGCGGGCGGGTCTGGGCGCTGTAGACGTCCAGGCGCTTGCGCACGGTTTCTTCCTTGTCGTCGTCGCGCTGGACCAGGGCTTCGCCGGTCACGTCGTCGACATCGGGTGTCTTGGGCGGATTGAAGACCGTGTGGTAGGTCCGGCCGCTGGCGGGATGGCTGCGGCGGCCGCTCATGCGTTCGATGATGGCTTCGAAGGGCACGTCGATTTCAAGCACGTAGTCGAGGTCCACGCCCGCCTCTTTCATGGCGTCGGCCTGGGGAATGGTGCGCGGGAAACCGTCGAAGAGAAAACCGTTGGCGCAGTCGGACTGCGCGATGCGTTCCTTGACCAGATTGATGATCAGGTCGTCGCTGACCAGCCCGCCGGACTTCATCACGGCCTCGGCTTGTTTGCCCAGGGGCGTGCCGGCCTTGACCGCCGCGCGCAACATGTCGCCCGTCGAGATCTGCGGGATGCCGTACTGTTTGCAGATGAAGGCCGCTTGTGTGCCTTTTCCGGCACCGGGTGCGCCCAGCAGGATGAGCTTCATTGTTGTTCCTCGGATGGTTTTGAATGGGGGCGTTCGACAGTCCGGCTGCCAGGTTCAGCATTGTTCTGTAAGTGGAAACCCAGAGGCATGGTCGGACAGGACGGACATCAAGAATAGCATGTGAATCCCGCATGAACCTGACGCGAGCTTTTGGCTGTCATGCAGGCAGAGCGAGGATTCCGGCGGGGCATATCGAACGGATTTCAGTTCTTACTGAAAAAACGGAAGCATTTTGCCAGAAGTTGCCGCAGGACCTTGCCGAAGACCCGCTGCGGCTCTCCGTGCGGGGCCGGTATCTCAGCCCCGGTTGTCGAAAATGGCGCGGACACGGGCCAGATCCTGCGGGGTGTCGACGCCGGTGCCAGGGGCATCCTGGGTGACATGTACCGCAATGCGATGGCCATGCCACAGCACGCGAAGCTGCTCCAACGATTCGGTGACCTCGAGCGGGGAACGCGCAAGCAGCGGAAATTGCTGCAGGAAGCGGGTGCGATAGCCGTAGATGCCGATGTGGCGCAGCGGATGGTCAGGGCGGCGCGGACCGTTGCCCTCGAACCAGGTCTCGATCGGAAAGTCGCGCGCAAAGGGGATGCCGGCGCGGCTGAAATACAGCGCATGGCTGCCGGCATCGAGCACGACCTTGACGACGTTGGGATTGCCGAATTCCTCGACGCTGGCCAGCGGATGCGCGGCGGTGCTCATCGGGGCGGGCGAACCCGCCAGCGCCTGGGCCACGGCATCGATCAGCGACGGCGCGATCAGCGGCTCGTCGCCCTGCACGTTGACGACGATGTCGTCGGCCCCCAGGCCCAGTGCCACGCTGGCTTCGGCCAGCCGGTCGGTGCCGGAGGGGTGGTCGGCACGCGTGGCCACCGCCTCGACGCCGTGCGCGGCACAGGCGGCGAGCACCGCCTCGCTGTCGGTCGCGACCACGATGCGCGAGGCACCGGATTGCGCGGCTCGCTCGGCCACCCGCACCACCATGGGGATGCCGCCGAGCAGAGCCAGGGGCTTGTCCGGCAGGCGGGTGGAACTCAGGCGTGCGGGGATGATGACGGTGTAGCTCATGGCTGTCTGCGCGGGCCGGACCGATCAGGCCAGTTGGGTGGGGGCGGGCAGTTCGGCGACTTCCTCGTCGCTGAGGGCACGGGCCTCGCTCTCGAGCAGCAACGGGATGCCGTCACGCAGCGGGTAAGCCAGGCGGGCCGAGCGCGATTGCAGTTCCTGGCGCTCGCGGTTGTAGACCAGCGGACCTTTGGTGGCTGGGCAGACGAGCAGATCGAGCAGTTTGGAGTCCATGGCGGCAATACGTTTTCAGAGGCAGATGGGGGCGGGCGGGCACGTTGGCACGGCCGGAGTGCCGATGTTAGCGGATGGGCGGCAGGGCCTTGTCCAGGGCGTCCCAGAATGCGGACGGAATATCCAGCACCATGGGCACCGCCAGCGCGCCGGGCACCACGGGCCACAGCTTGACGGCATCCTTTTCCGTGCACAGCACCGTCAGGCCGTCGCACGACGGCGGCAGGCCACCCGAGAAATCGTCGTGATCGGGCAGCGGAACCTGCGTGCCGATCTGCAGGCCGGCCTGGGCCAGCATGTCGAAAAAAGCCTGGGGGCGCGCGATGCCTGCGACAGCGGCCAGGGGCCGGCCGGCCAGGGCTTGCAGCGCGACCCGTCCGCCGTCGGCCCGCAGGGCGTAGTCGGCCAGCCGGCGCGGGGCATGCCAGCCGGTACCCGCCAGCGAAGGGGCCACGCGCTGGCCGGTGTGCAGCACCAGCCGGGGGCAGACCGGCTCCCGGCGAGGCGGCCAGGGTTCGCGCAGCGGGCCGGCCGGCAGCAGCCAGCCGTTGCCGATGCCGCGTTCGTCGAACACGCAGATCTCCAGGTCGCGCCCCAGGGCGTGGTGCTGGAGGCCGTCGTCGCACACCAGGATGTCGGTGTGCGGATAGGCGGCCAGCAGAGCCTGCCCGGCCTCGGCGCGGCGGCGGCCCACAAACACCGGCACGCCGGACTGGCGTGCGATCAGCAAGGGTTCGTCGCCGACCCAGCGGGCACTGGCATCGGGCGGCACGGCGCGGACATCGGGTTCGCCGGGCGGCGTTTCACGGCCATAACCGCGCGAGATCACGCCCGGCCGCCATCCCCTGGACCGCAGGTGCCGGACCAGCGCCAGCGTCGTGGGTGTCTTGCCGGCCCCGCCCGCGACCACGTTGCCCACCACCACCACCGGCACGGGCAGGCGCTGCGGCACACGCGAGACGCGGTGGCGCAGGCGATCGAGCGCGGCCAGCGCCCCATAGAGCACCGAGAACGGCCACAACAGGCGAGCACGGGCACCACGGGCCAGCCAGTGGTCTGGGGTGGCCGGTGCACGATGGCGTCTGGGTCGGGGCGTGGGCGTCGTCATGGGTTTGCCGGAAGGGCCGGAGGCGGGAAAGGGCGGAGAGTCCAGGGGACGAGTATCGGTCAACTTGTATGATGGTCACGGCTCGCCGGCCGGGCCATGTCATTCATATTTCGTACGTCGATCGCCGAATGTCACCCACAATTTCTGTGGATAACTGTGTGAACAACCACAGGGATAAATCAATTTGGGCCGCATAAATCATGGCCTGTAACGGATTGATGACAAATTGAACAGTATTTTCTTGAATAAAAACAATGATCTTCTACGTAAAGCCGTGCGATTCTGAGCATGCCGCAGGCCACACCTCCGATCGGGCCGCCGGGGCCGGGCTGTGGAAGAGTACCTGTTCGGAAAAGGACATCGTGTGAATGGCTTGACCAACGGTGAAAATCCTGGTTTCGCTGCTGCCGCACCGCGGGTCTGGGGCGTGGGTGCGCTGTGCCGTGCGATCGCCGATGCCTTGTCGGCCCGCTTCAATCCGGTGGCGGTGAGGGGCGAGATCTCGGGCTTCACGCGCGCGGCCAGTGGCCACTGCTACTTCACGCTCAAGGACGAAGGCGGGCAACTGCGCTGCGCCATGTTCCGGCGGGCGGCCGCACTGCTCGACTTCCTCCCGCGCGAGGGCGATCTGGTCGAGATCCGGGGCCGTCTGGCCGTCTACGAGCCCAGGGGCGAATTGCAGATGGTGGTCGAATCCCTGCGCCGTGCCGGCCAGGGCAACCTGTTCGAGCAATTCGTGCGCCTCAAGGCCAGGCTCGAGGAGGAAGGCCTGTTCGATGCCGCACGCAAACGGGCATTGCCCGCGCTGCCGCGTGGCATCGGGGTCGTGACGTCTCTGGGGGCCGCGGCCTGGCACGACGTGGTCACCGCGCTGACGCGCCGCAGCCCGCATATCCCTGTGGTGCTGGCGCCCGCCAGCGTGCAGGGGACCGCTGCGCCCCAGGAACTGGCGCGTGCGCTGCGCGCGCTGGGCGAATTGAGCCTGCGCCATGCGCGGGGCCAGCCGGGGGGCGTTGCACTCGACGTGCTGCTGCTGGTCCGCGGGGGCGGTTCGATGGAAGACCTGTGGGCGTTCAACGACGAAGCGCTGGCCCGTGTCATCGCCGCCAGCCCGGTTCCGGTCGTGAGCGGGGTGGGTCATGAAACGGATTTCACCATCGCCGACTTCGTTGCCGACCTGCGCGCACCGACACCCACTGCGGCCGCCGAACTGTGCGCGCAGCCGCGCAGCCATGGGCTCGACGAACTCGACGGTCTGGCCGAGGCGCTCCAGGATGCCGCCGGGCGCCATCTGGACGTGCAGGCGCAGCGGCTGGATCGTGGCGCCGCGCGCCTCGGACGGCCGTCCGGTCTGGTGGGGCGCCAGCAGGCCGTGCTGGCGACACTCGAACAGCGCATGCGCCATGTCCGCCAAGGGCAGGGCCAGCGCCAGGCCGACAGGCTGCGGGGGCTCGAGGAAAGGCTCGGCCGCGCCGTCGAGCGGCATGGGCAACGCCAGCATGAGCGGGTCGAGCGCATGGCCCTGCGGCTGCAGGCCCTTGACCCGGCGCTGGTGCTGCGGCGCGGTTATGCATGGCTGGAGGACGAACGGGGCCGGGCGATCACCCAGGCGTCGGCCCTGGTGGCGGGCGAAACCGTGCGGGCCACGCTGGCCGACGGGCAGGCCGACCTCGAAGTCCGCGCCGTTCGGCCGCAACGCTGAGCCGGGGGACGGCGTTGCCCGCTGCGCGGCTCAGCGGCGGAACACGTCGCCGCCCAGCACCGTGCCGGCCTGGATGTTCTTTTTGGCAAACCAGCCTTGGTTCATCTCGAGCACATACCGCACCGGCTCGGCCGAGCAGTGGGAATCCAGCGTCTGCGGCTGCATGTCGGCGAGATTGACGATGCGGCCGTCGTCGGCCACGAAGGCGGCCGTCAGCGGCAGCAAGGTGTTCTTCATCCAGAAACACTGGACGCCCGGGCGCTCGAACACAAACAGCATGCCTTCCTGCTGGGGCATCTCCTTGCGGTGCATCAGGCCGATCTCGCGTTGCTCCGGGGTGTAGGCGACCTGGGCCTGGATGCGGTACATGCCGCTCGTCAGCTCGATCCGGGGCAACTGCGTCTGGGGTTGGCCTGTGGGGCTGGCTTGGGCGTGCGCGCCCGAGGCCAGGCCCAGGGCGGCGACCGCCAGCAGGGCAGTGGCTGCCAGGCGCAGGCGGGCGGCGGATTCGACGAAGAGAGTCATGGGCAGGAATGAGGCGTTCATAAACGGGCTTCACGCAGAGGCAATGGCCGCAAGCATAAATCGGCGCGGGCCGGCTTGCCCGGCGCCGGTGTCAGCATCCGGGCGCGTGCCTCGGAAAACAACGCGCATCGGCCGTCGGCGTTCGCCGCCCGGCGTCAGGGAATGCACCCGGCAGTCGGCGGCGGCAGGGCCCGGAACTGCGGTTTGTTAGCGGCTAGAATGGCCTGCGCTCGCTGCGCGTTGCCACAGCCTCGAGAGCCGCGTGCAGGTCCCTGGTCTTGGCCGGCGCGCCGCATCGCCAGCGTTCCCGAGCTCCCGATCGGATCGGCCGTGCGCGCCGGCCCCCACCGCAGATGCCCACATCCATGTCCTACCAACACATCCAGGTTCCGGCCGAAGGCCAGAAGATCACCGTCAACGCGGACCATACGCTCAACGTGCCCGATCAGCCCATCGTGGCCTACATCGAAGGCGACGGCATCGGTCGCGACATCACGCCGGTGATGCTCAAGGTGGTCGACGCGGCCGTGGCCCGTGCCTATGGCGGCGAGCGCAAGATCCACTGGATGGAAGTCTATGCCGGCGAGAAGGCCACGCAGGTCTACGGCGCCGACCAGTGGCTGCCCGCCGAAACGCTGGACGCGGTGCGCGAGCACGTGGTCTCCATCAAGGGGCCGATCACCACGCCGCCCGACAGCGGCATGCGCTCGCTCAACGTCGCCCTGCGCCAGGCGCTCGACCTGTATGCCTGCGTGCGTCCGGTGCAGTATTTCGACGGCGTGCCCTCGCCCTTGAAAGAGCCGCACAAGACCGACATGGTCATCTTCCGCGAGAACTCCGAAGACCTGTACGCCGGCATCGAGTTCGCCGCCGGCTCCGAGCCTGCCCGCAAGCTCATCGAACTGCTGGTGCAGTCGTTCGGTGTCAAGAACATCCGGTTCCCAGACAGTTCGGCCATCGGCATCAAGCCGGTTTCCCGCGAAGGCACCGAGCGGCTGGTGCGCAAGGCCATCCAGTACGCGATCGACCACGACAAGCCCAATGTGACGCTGGTGCACAAGGGCAACATCATGAAGTTCACCGAAGGCGGTTTTCGCGACTGGGGCTACGGTCTCGCGGCGCGCGAATTCGGTGCCGAGCGCATCGACGGCGGTCCGTGGATGCGCCTGCGCCATCCCCGGACCGGACGCGACATCCTGATCAAGGACGTGGTGGCCGATGCCTTCCTGCAGCGCGTGCTGCAGCGTCCCGGCGAATACAGCGTGATCGCCACGCTCAACCTCAACGGCGACTACATTTCCGATGCCGTGGCGGCGCAGGTGGGCGGCGTGGGCATCGCGCCCGGCGCCAACCTGTCGGATACCGTGGCCATGTTCGAGGCCACGCACGGCACGGCACCCAAATACGCGGGCAAGGACTATGTCAACCCGGGCTCGGAGATCCTTTCTGCCGAGATGATGCTGCGCCACATGGGCTGGACCGAGGCGGCCGACCTCATCATCGCTTCGCTGCGTGCAGCCATCCAGAGCAAGAAGGTGACCTATGACTTCGCCCGGCTGATGGACGGCGCGACGCAGGTGAGCTGCTCGGGATTCGGGCAGGTGATGATCGCCAACATGTGATTCGGCCCTGGGGCCGGCTGCATGCCGAGGGGGTCGGTTCGGCCTTGCGGGTGAGGCATGCCGTGCGGGTGCACGCGGTGATTTGATGAAATCCGCTGAAAGTGTTTCTTGTCGGCGCGGCTTTTTCGCGCGGCGGCGTCTCTCTACCATCACAGGCATCTCTTCAACTCAGCGACTGCCTGTCATGGACCTCGTTCCGATTCTTCATTCCCGCTATGCCACCAAGGCCTACGATGCACAGCGCAGCATCGAGCCCGCCGTCATCGAGCAGATCAAGGCCCTGCTGCGCTACGCACCGTCGTCCACCAATGCGCAGCCCTGGCATTTTTTCCTGGCCGGCACGGATGAAGGCAAAGTCAAGGTGGCGCGTTCGACCGACGGTGCCTACGCATTCAACCGCGACAAGGTGCTGCGCGCTTCGCACGTGGTGGTCTTCTGCACGCGCACACAAATGGATGAAGCCCATCTGCAGCGTGTGCTGGCCCAGGAGACGGAAGATGGCCGCCTGACCAGCGACGAGAGCCGCGCCGGCCAGCACAAGGGACGCTCGTTCTTCGTGAACATGCACCGCTATGAACTCAAGGATGCGCAGCATTGGATGGACAAGCAGGTCTATCTGGCTGCAGGCACGCTGTTGCTGGGCGCCGGTGCGCTGGGCGTGGACGCCACGCCGATCGAGGGTTTCGACGCCGCGGTGCTGAACCAGACGCTGGGCCTGCACGAAAAAGGGCTGACGGCCACCCTCATCGTCTCGCTGGGCTACCGCGCCGAGGACGATTTCAATCGCAAGCTGCCCAAGTCACGTCTGCCTCTCGAGGCCGTGCTCACCGAGATCTGACGCCATGCGCACTCAACGCCTTCAACGCAGCGCCACGGGCCCGCTGTTCAAGATCGCCGTGCTCACGGCGGCGGCCGGCCAGCGCGACGCGCTCGCAGCCGCTCTGCAGGCCTTGCTCGAGCCGACCCGGCAGGAGGCCGGTTGCCTGGACTATGTGCTGTTCGAAGCGCAGGATCGTCCAGGCACATTTTTCATGCGGGAGTCGTTCATCAGCCAGGCGGCTTTCGATGCGCATTGCGAAACGGATTATTTTCTGGATTTCAAAGGCCGCTGCCCGCAGTTGCTGGGCGAGCCGCTGAAACTGCTGCCGCTGGTGAAACTGGGCTGATCCGCAGCGCCCAGCGCAAACAGCGCGAACACTGGGGCGTGCGGATCGCGGTTTGAGGTGCGGGTGCCTTACAGGGGCACTTGCACGCCCGCGCCCGCGTTGGGTGGGGGCAGGGTGCGCTCCGTCGTCCTGGCGATGAGGGTGATGGCCCCGATCAGCACCGCCAAGCCCAGCACGATGCCGATGGCATGGCGCTGGGGCCCGCCGACGCCGCGGCCGCCCAGGATCTTGGCTGTGGCGACCCAGGTCAGGAAGGGCGCAAACAAAAACAGAAAGACTTTGAGATATTCCATGCGGCCGCATTATCCTGCCTGCGGCAAGGGGACGAGCCCGATAGGCCGTCCCCGTGCGAGGGCTACTCGGCTCGTGGCCGGGGCTCAGCGGCGCCAGCCACCGTCCTGGCCATAGCCCGGCTGGCTGTCGCCGCCGCGGCCTGGATGGCCCTGGTCGTAGCCGGGGCCGCCACGCCCTCCGCCGCCGCCGCCGTGCCCGCCACCGGGGCCTCCACCGCCGCCCCAGCCGGGAGGCGGGGGCCAGAAGCAGGCCGAGAGGGTCAGCGCCGCCACTGCGGCAGCCAGGATGTGTCTGTATTTCATGGTTTTTTCCTTGAACCGAGGGAGGGAGACAGGCCGCAATGAATGGCACCGGGCCTGGGCGATGTTCAGTGACCCAGCACGATCGAGGTGATGACGCCGGTGGCCATGGCGACCAGCACGTAGTCACCGTTGACGTTGAGCCAATGCTGGCCTCGCGGCGGGCGTTTCAGATGATGGCCGTGCCAGTCCTGCACCACGTATTGTTTGCCGCGGTAGCGGCTGGGCAGGTTCTGGCCACGGCGAAAATCGCCACCGCGGTGGGCGGCATGGGCCGGACGGCCGGCATGCGCAGACGGTCCACGATGTCCGGCCGAGGGTTGGGCGCGATGCGGTTCGGCATGGGGCCGCGAGGCGGCCGGCCTGTCGCCTCCCCGGTGGTCGTCGGGGCGTTGCGGGCCGCCTTGAGCCTGGGCCGAGAGACTGACCGCAGCCAGCACGCCGGCGACCAGCAGACTGCCGGCGCGAGCGGCAAACGAGGGGTGTTTGCGGGGGGTGTTCATGATGCTTGCTCCTTCAGAGCGGCCGGAATCCGACCGTGGCTCAAGCATAAGAATCGGTTCAGGCTACTCGATGTAGGACGAGCCGCTACCCCGGTAAACCATCGGTAAATGATGTCAACGCATCGCAAAGACGGCGCGCTGTCCGGCCATGCCGCCCCGTTGCCCGGGCCCGGCGAGGGGCCGGATGGGGTACGACAGGGCCGAGTGCGGCATCACAGCATGTGGGGCTGGAACATGCCTTTTCGGCTGATCACTTTGCCGGCCACCATGAAGCGGCCATCGCCCTGGTAGTGCAGGGTTTCGGGGTTTTGCGGCGCCTTGGCCGCGCAGGCCCGCACCACTTCGAGAATGAAGAAGCCGTAACGCTCGGCGAGGCTGGCATCGTGCACCCGGCATTCCAGACTGGCGTGGCTTTCGGCAATGCGCGGTGCACGCACCACGCGAGACGGCTCGGGGGTGAGCTTGAAGTGTTCGAACTTGTCGATGTCGGCACCGCTGGTGTTGCCGATGCCGACCACCTTGTCGACCAGGGCCACCGTGGGAATGTTGATCACGCACTCGCCGCTCTCGCGGATCGCCCGGTGGCTGTGGGAGGAGGGCGCGATCACGCAGCCGACCAGCGACGGCGTGAATTCCATGACCATGTGCCAGCCCATGGTCATGATGTTGTCGCGGCCCTCGTGGTGCGAGGACACCAGCACGATGGGACCGGGCTCGAGGTAGCGGCGGGCCTGGGCGACAGGGAAGTCCGGACGGGACTTGATGGCGGCGTTTTTTGCTTTGGCTGACATGGCTGGCGATGGGCGCGCGGGGTGGCTGTGGGATCAGCGGCGGCTCAACGAGGGAGGCACCTTGGCCCCCATCTGGCGTTTGCGGAACAGGGCCGTGCGCATCAGGAAAATGCTGGTGATGGGATTGGTCAGGCCGATGAAACCCGACATGAGGAATGCGAAGGTGGCGATGGTGCCCTGGGCCAGCGAGAAGTACAGCAGCATGGCGAAGACGATGCACCAGTTGCCGTAGGTCGCCCCCAACGCGGGCGCATGCACGCGGCGGAAGAACGAACGCAGCCGCACCAGTCCGAGCGCACCGATGAACGCCAGCAGACTGCCGGCCACCACCAGGATGCCGACGATGGCCTGGACCCAGTCGGGAATGTCGTGTTCCATCATTCGATCACCTCGCCGCGAAGCAGGAATTTGGCCATGGCCGTCGAGGACACGAAACCGAAGATGGCGATCAGCAAGGCGGCCTCGAAATACGCCTTGGTGCCGAAGGTCAGGCCGAACACCTGGATCAGCAGCATGCCGCTGATGTAGACGTTGTCGAGTGCCAGGATGCGATCCTGCGCGGAAGGGCCGCGCATCAGCCGCAGGGCACCCAGCGCCATGGCGCTGACCAGCAGGAACTGGCCGATGGTCAGACACCAGGCCAGGAAAGGCGTCATGTGGTTCATTCGAAGATCTCCATCAGAGGGCGTTCGTAACGGCGTTTGATCATGGCGACGAAATCGTCGGCCTCTTCCTCCTTGAGTTCGAGCACGTGCATCAGCAGGGCGGAACGGTCGAGCGCGATCTCGCCCCAGGCCGTGCCCGGGGTGAGGCACAGCACGATGGACAGCACGGCCAGTGCGTTGGGGTCGCGCACGTCGAGGGGAATGCGCACGAAACGCGAGGGCACGTCGTTGGCGCCCGGGCGCAGGATGAGCCGGGCGACCTTGAGGTTGGAGACCAGGATGTCGTAGTTGACCAGCAGCACCAGCTTGGCGAACAGCCAGGGCTTGCGGATGCGCACGGGCGTGGGCCGCAGGCTGTTGGTGAACAGCGGCACCACCCAGGCCAGCAGCAGCGCCATGAGCAGGTCGCCTGCGCCCAGGGACTGATTGAGCATCAGCCACAGCACGGCAATCACCAGCGACAAAATGGGCGAAGGCAGCAGGCGTTTGATCATCGCAGCACTCCGGGAGCGTTGGCCGCGCCGTCGGGCGCCGGCAGGGTGGGCGACGAGGCCGGCGCATACGTGGGCGCGACCTTGCCGGGCTTGGGTTCCTTGTCGAGCACCGCCGAGATGTACCGGTTGGAATCGTGCAGCGACTGCGCCGTGGCGTAGGTGTAGCGCAGCACCGGGTCGCCCTTCACGGTGAGTGCGATGCAGGCGATCAGCAGCGCGGCGATCGGCAGGCCTTCGGCGAGGCGGACGCGTGGGGTGCCGCGCCCTTCGACGGCCCAGAAGTGCCGGATGCCGGCGCGCGACATGGCAATGAGCGCACACAGGCCCGACAGGATCAGCAGGGCCAGCAGCACCATCGGCAAGGTGATGGTGCCGGTCAGGATGGAGGCGCCTTGCTGCAGGCCGTGCGGGTTGAGCAGGGCCGAGAGCATGGCCACCTTGCCGACAAAACCCGACAGCGGCGGCATGCCCGATACCAGCAGCACGATGCAGATGAAGCCCAGGCCCAGGAAAGCCGTCGCCGCCGGAATGGGACGTCCGATCAGCGCTTCTTCTTCCTCGTCGAGGTTCACGCCTTCCTGCTGTTCGAGGTCGACGTTGAGATACGGCGCGACGTCTTCCTGTTCATAGCCGGCGATGGACGAACCGTCGTTGCGCCAGCGTTCGATCACGTCGGTGATGAGGAAAAACGCACTGGCCGTCAGCGTCGAGCTCAGCAGGTAATAGAGCGCGCCGCCGGTCAGGCCCTCGCGCCCGAAACCGACTGCTGCCAGCAGCGTGCCGGACGACACGATGACCGAATAGCCGGCCATGTTGCCCAGCCGCTGCGAACCGATCATGCCGACGGCGCCGAAGGCGAGCGTGGCCAGGCCGCCGTAGATCATCCAGAGGCCGCCGAAGCCTGCGCTGCCCCCCGCATCGGGCGAGAACATCAGCGTGTACAGGCGCAGCATGGTGTAGATGCCGACCTTGGTCATGATCGCGAACAGCGCGCCGACGGGTGCCGTCGCGTGGCTGTAGCCGGGCACCAGCCAGAAGTTGAGCGGCCACATCGCCGCCTTGGTCAGGAAGGCCACGGCGAGGATGGCGGCCGCGGCATGCAGCACCGGCCGGTCGGCATCGGCCACCAATGCGATCTTGACCGCCATGTCCGCCATGTTGAGCGTGCCGGTCACGCCGTAGAGCATCGACACGCCGATCAGGAAGATGGACGAGGCGATCAGGTTGATGACCACGTAGTGCAGGCCGGCCGAGATCCGCGGGCGCCCGGAGCCGTGCAGCAGCAGCCCGTACGAGGCGGCCAGCATGATCTCGAAGAACACGAAGAGATTGAACAGATCGCCCGTGAGGAAGGCGCCCGACAGGCCCATCAGCTGCAACTGGAACAGCGGATGGAAATGCACGCCTGCGCGGTCCCAGCGGCTGAGCGAGAACACCGCGCTGCACAAGGCGACCGAATACGTCAGCACCAGCATCAAGGCCGACAGCCGGTCGGCCACCAGCACGATGCCGAACGGCGCGCGCCAGTTGCCGGCAAGGTAGACGCCGGCTTCGGACGGTGCGTCGTAGGCGTCGACCCAGGCCATCAGCAGCAGGGCCGAACCCAGGCCCAGCACGATGGCGACGACGTTGACGAGGGCTTTTGTCTTGCGCTGGCTTTCCTTGAACAGCAGCATGATCGCCGCCGCCAGCATGGGCAGGAGAATGGGCGCCACCATGAGGTGGGGCATGAGTCGTTGGGCCAGTTCTGTCATTCGCGGCCCTTGCTTTCCGTGCCGTCGACGTGGTCGGTGCCGGTCAGGCCGCGCGAGGCCAGCAGCACCACCAGGAACAGGGCGGTCATGGCAAAGCCGATCACGATGGCGGTGAGCACCAGCGCCTGGGGCAGCGGATCGGTGTAGTGGGCAAAAGTGGGTGGCGATCCGAGTCGGATGACGGGTTCACGGTCGACATTGAGCCGGCCGGTGCTGAAGATGAACAGGTTGACGGCGTACGAGACCAGCGCCAGACCCATCACGATCTGGAAGGTGCGCGGACGCAGCAGCAGCCACACGCCTGAGCCGGTCATCACGCCGATGGCCAGGGCAATCACGATTTCCATGGTCAGAGTCCTCCCGCAGCTTTGCCGATCTGGGCCGGACCGGTACTGACATCGTCGTCTTCGTCCTTGCCGGGCAGTCGGTGGCTGCGTATGCTTTGGTGGGCCAGTGCGATGAGCAGCAGGATGGTGGAGCCGACCACCACCGAGAACACGCCGACATCGAAGAACAGTGCGCTGGCCACGTGGATCTCGCCGAGCACCGGCAGGTGCAGGTGGGCGGTATGCGTGGTCAGGAAGGGGTAACCGAACAGCAGCGCGCCCGTGCCGGTGACCAGCGAGGCCAGCAGGCCCACGGCCAGCCAGCGGCGCGGGAACAGCTGCAGATGGGCTTCCACCCACTGCGAACCCGAGACGATGTACTGCAGCAGCAGCGCGATCGACAGGATCAGGCCGGCCACGAAACCGCCGCCGGGCTCGTTGTGTCCGCGCATGAACATGTAGACCGCGACCACCGTGGCCAGGGGCAGCATCAGGCGGATCAGCACGGCGGGCACCATGAGGTAGCCCACGGCGGTATCGCGTGCGTTGCGGGGATTGACGAGGTCGGTCAGCAGATCGTGCGGCAGAACGCGTTGCTGCAGCGGCAGGTCGATGGTCTCGCGGGCCGGGCGGAAGCGGCGCAGCAGCGCGTAGACGGTCAGCGCCACGGTACACAGCACCACGATTTCGCCGAACGTGTCGAAGCCGCGGAAGTCGACCAACATGACGTTGACCACGTTGGTGCCGCCGCCTTCGGGCAGCGCGCGCTCGAGGAAGAATTCGGAGATGCTCTGCTCGAACGGCCGCGTCATCATGGCATACGACAGCGCAGCGATGCCGCCGCCGCACAGGGTGGCCACGGCCAGATCGCGGCCGCGCCGGCCACGGGCCTTGATGGCGCCCCACATGTCGTTCTGGGGCGGGATTTCCAGTCGTTTGGGCAGCCAGCGCAGGCCCAGCAGGATCAGCACGGTGGTGACCACTTCCACGGTCAGCTGCGTGAGGGCCAGATCGGGGGCCGAGAACCAGACGAAGGTCAGGCAGGTGCACAGGCCGGCCATGCCCAGGAAGGTCAGGGCGGCCATCCGGTGGTACTTGGCTTGCCAGGCCGTGGCCAGCGCGGCCAGTCCGCCGATGAACCAGAGCACGGCAAAAGCCGGCGAGAACGGCGCCAGAGGCAGGTGGCCGGGTTGCAGGCCGCTGTTCCACAGCGGCGCGCCGCCGGCCAGCAGCACGGCGCAGATCAGCAGCAGCGACTGGCTTTGCAGACGGCGCGTGGTGAGCAGGTGGCGCAGGCGCCAGGAAGCGTAGCTGACCCAGGCGAGCAGGCCGTCGAACACGCGCTGGCCGTTGATCCAGTGCACGAACGGCGGCTCGGTGAAGCGGCCCTTGCGCATCTGGCCGCGCAGCAGCAGGTACAGGCCCAGGCCGGCGGCCATGGCCACCAGGCTCATCATCAGCGGGCCGTTGAAGCCGTGCCACACCGCCAGACTGAACTCCGGCAGCTCGCCGCCCACCACGGGCAGGGCCGCCGCATCGAGGATGCCGCTGATGGAGTAGGCCGGCAGGATGCCCACCACCAGGCAGATGATGACCAGCAGCTCGACGGGCACCCGCATCAGGCGCGACGGCTCGTGGGGCTCCAGGGGCAGATCCTTGGCCAGCGGGCCGAAGAACACGTCGTAGCTGAAGCGCAGCGAGTAGGCGACGCTGAAGATGCCCGCCACCGTGGCCGCGATCGGCATGCCGTAGTTGAGGAAGCCGCTGGCCGAGAGCTGCGCGGCTTCGGCAAAGAACATCTCCTTCGACAGGAAGCCGTTGAGCAGCGGCACCCCGGCCATCGACGCGCTGGCCACCATGGCCAGCGTGGCCGTCATGGGCATCGCCTTGTAGAGCCCCGAGAGCCGGTTGATGTCGCGGGTGCCGCTCTCGTGGTCGATGATGCCCGCCGCCATGAAGAGCGAGGCCTTGAAGGTCGCGTGGTTGATGATGTGGAAGACCGCCGCGACGGCCGCCAGGGGACTGTTGAGCCCCAGCAGCACGGTGATCAGTCCCAGGTGGGAAATCGTGGAGTAGGCCAGCAATCCCTTGAGATCGTCCTGGAACATGGCGCAGTAGCCGCCGAGCAGCAGCGTGACGATGCCCGCCGTGCCGACGATCCAGAACCATTCGGGGCTACCCGCCAGGACCGGCCACAGCCGCGCCATGAGGAAGACGCCGGCCTTCACCATGGTCGCCGAGTGCAGATAGGCCGATACCGGCGTCGGCGCCGCCATGGCACGCGGCAGCCAGAAGTGGAAGGGGAACTGGGCGCTCTTGGTCAGTGCGCCGATCAGGATCAGGATCAGGGCGGTGAGATACAGCGGATCGTTCTGAACCGCTTCGCGTGCGGCCAGCACCACGTCGAGGTCGTAGCTGCCCACGATGTGACCCAGCACCATCACCCCCGCCAGCAGGGCCAGCCCGCCCGCACCCGTGACCGTCAGCGCCATGCGGGCCCCGCGGCGCGCATCCTTGCGGTGATGCCAGTAGCCGATCAGCAGGAAAGAGAACAGGCTGGTCAGTTCCCAGAAGAAGGCCAGCTGGATCAGGTTGCCCGACAGCACCACGCCCGACATCGAGCCCATGAACGCGAGCAGGAAGGAAAAGAACCGCGGAACCGGATCCTCGGGCGACATGTAGTAGCGGGCATACAGCACGACCAGGCTGCCGATGCCCAGGACCAGCATGCTGAACATCCAGGCAAAGCCGTCCATGCGCACCATGAAGTTGATGCCGATGGAGGGAAGCCACGCGATTTCTTGCCGTATCACGCCGCCGTGGGCGATTTCCGGGAAATAGAGCGCCGCCTGGACCGCGCAGGCCAGGGCGATGACACCGGCCAGCGTTGACTCGGTGTTGCGCGCGTTGGTCGGCAGCAGCGCCGCGAGGACACTGCCGATGAACGGCAAGAGGATGAGGGTGTACAGGGGCATGGCTCTCTGATTCTATAAACAGAGCGCCGCCGATGTGGGAATTTACGTGAATTCCCTCGGATTTTTCATCATTTATGCAGAATACCTCCGTATCTGGCGGCATCCTGCGGCATCCTCTTCTGCAAAAAGACCCGATGAATTTGCTACGTTTTAAATGCCTGTTCGGGTCAATTTGTGCCAATTTGGGTGATGAAGTCGACAACGTCGGCTAACGTCGCCGAATTTTCGCGACTATTTCAGACGTCCGAACGGCTTGTTCCGGCGACTGGGCTGACGGTGTAGGACATGCCCAGCCGTTGCCACAGCAGCGATTCCTCGTTCAGAAGATGGGCGGACTGCGGGAAACGGCTGGCCCATTGCGGGGTGATGTTCACGCACAGACCGTCGTCGTCGGCCATGAATGCCAGGCCGTCGAGCTGCGGATCGCGGCGGGCGTGGCACAGCAGAACGGCCAGGCGCAGGCTGGCGAGTTGGCGCAGGTAGAGCGTGTCGTCGAGGTCCAGCGCCAGCTTGTGCAGCTTGCCGCGCTGGCCCAGCACCAGCCGGCCCATGAGTGTGAGATCGGGCAGGGCAAAACCCGGCGCGTCGGTGTTCTCGAGGATATAGGCGCCATGGCGATGCGAGTAGTCGTGCGCGATCAGGCAGCCGATCTCGTGCAACTGGGCGGCCCACTGCAGCGTCTGGCGGGCGCGGCTGGCCGGGGCCGGCCGGTCGGCAGTCGCCGCCTCGTCCGCATCCGTGGGCTCGATGCCGGCGAACAGGCGGCTGGCCAACTGGGCCACGCGCTGCGCCTGGGCGGCATCGACCGCGAACTTGCGGCCCAGCGCCGCCACGGTGGTTTCGCGCACATCCGTCTCCGGCTGTTCGCGGTCGAGCAGGTCGTAGAGCACGCCCTGGCGCAATGCGCCCTGCGCCACATGCAGTTCCTCGATCTGCAGCAGATCGAAGATGGCCCGCAGAACGCTGACGCCGCCGCCGATGACGGCGCGGCGATCGGGCTTGAGGCCCTCGAGACGGATCCGGTCGGCGCTCTGGGCCTTGATCAGCCGGTCGGTCAGCTCGTGCAAGCCGGCACGGGTGATGACATCGGCCGGCCCGCCCAGGGCGTGCAGCACCTCGCCCACCGCACCCACGGTGCCCGAGGCGCCATAGGCGACGTCCCACAGGGCGCGGTCGTGGGTGATCTGGGCTTCGTCCATCACCGCCTGCGCGGCGATCTCGGCCATCTGGAAGGCCTGTGGCGTGAACTGGCCATCGGGAAAATACTTCATGGACCAGGCCACGCTGCCGACGCGGAACGAGCTGGTCACCGAGGCGACATACTGCTGGCCCAGAATCAGTTCGGAGGAGCGGCCGCCGATGTCGATGACCAGGCGGCGCTCGGCCGACTGCGGCAGCAGGCGGGCCACGCCCTGGTAGATCAGGCGGGCTTCTTCGGGGCCCGAGATGACATCGATGGGGAATCCCAGCAGTTCGCCGGCGCGCTGGATGAACACGTCGCGGTTGCGGGCCTCGCGCAGCGTCTGCGTGGCGACGGCGCGCACGTTCTTGGCCTGGAAACCGGCCAGGCGTTCGCCGAAGCGGGCCAGGCAGTCCCAGCCGCGCTCCATCGCCTCTTGCGTGAGGTTGCGGTTGGCGTCCAGGCCGGCGCCTTGCCGCACGGTTTCCTTCAGGTAGTCGGTGCGGCTGATCTGGCCGTGTTCGTAACGGCCGATTTCCAGCCGAAAGCTGTTGGAGCCAAGGTCCACGGCGGCCAGGCGAGTTCCGTTTTGCATGGTGTGAGCTGTACTTTATCTGTTGCAAGTGTCGTGGACGGCAACCTGTCTTGCCTCGGAAGAGACAGGAAACGCGTTCATCGACAAGGCCATGCTGCTATGAGTATGGAGATATTCTGCCCGAAAGGGGCAGCGCGCCACGCGAGGCGGTGCGGCGCGCTGGAGCATACCCAGTTTCCTGCCGGGTGCGCAGTCCTCGTTCGTTTCGGTGTGCGATTTCGGTGTGTTTTTGTTGTGTCATATGAGTGTCACACAAGCTTCTTAAAGTTACGCCCAAGGGTGAGCCGAACCAGTGGATGGAGAGGGCGGTATCACCCGATCAACCCGATTGATGACCCCGAAAGGCATGGACATGAACAAGATGATGATCAAGTTGCTGGCTGCCAGCATGATGGCTGCCGGTTTCGCCGGTGCAGCGATGGCCCAGACCGAAGCCACGGGCGCCGGCGCCAGCTTCCCTGCTCCCCTGTACGCACGTTGGGCTGCCGACTACAACAAGCAGACCAGCGTCAAGATCAACTACCAGTCCGTGGGCTCCGGCGCCGGCCTCAAGCAGATCGAAGCCAAGACCGTGGACTTCGGCGCGACCGATGCCCCCCTGAAGGCCGATGCTCTGGCCGAAAAAGGCCTGGTGCAGTTCCCCACCGTGATCGGCGGCGTGGTGCCGGTGGTCAACATCCAGGGCATCAAGCCCGGCGAACTCAAGCTGACCGGCCCCATCCTGGCCGACATCTACCTGGGCAAGATCACCAAGTGGAACGACCCCGCCATCGCCGCCATCAATAGCGGCGTGAACCTGCCCGACGCCACCATCGCTCCCGTGCGCCGTGCCGACGGTTCGGGCACCAGCTACATTTTCACCAGCTATCTGACCAAGGTCAGCACCGAGTGGAAAGACAAGGTCGGCGAAGGCACGGCCGTGAACTGGCCCACCGGTGCGGGCGGCAAGGGCAACGAAGGCGTCGCCGCTTTCGTGGGCCGTCTGCCCAACTCGATCGGCTACGTCGAATCCGCTTACGTCAAGCAGAACAAGCTGACCTTCGTGCAACTGAAGAACGCCGACGGCAACTTCGTCCAGCCCACCGACGACACCGTCAAGGCTGCCGCCGCCGGCGCCAAGTGGGACGCCAGCTTCTACGAGAACCTGACCAACCAGCCCGGTGCACAGGCCTGGCCCATCGCCAACGCCACCTACATCCTGATGCACAAGCAACAGGACAAGCCCGAACAGGCTTCCACCGTGCTGAAGTTCTTCGAGTGGGCCTACAAGAACGGCGACAAGAACGCAGCCGATCTGGACTACGTGCCGATGCCCGACAGCGTGAAGAACGCCATCTACAAGTCCTGGGGTGACATCAAGTCGACGTCGGGTCAAGCCGTCAGCGTGAAGTAATTCACGACTTCGTCAAGCCGTAACCCGGGTCTTGCAGTCTTCTGTTCTGCAGGCCCGGGTTTCTCGCGCCAAGCGCCCTTGTTTTGGGAATCGACAACGTGTCCTCTACACTGCCCATCGATCGTGCAGCGGCCAATCAGGGCCGGCGTGATACATCCATGACACCACCTCCTTCTCGACCTCTGATTTCCGGCGTTTTCGCTGACCGTCTTTTTGGCTGGCTGGCCAAAGGGGCTGCCTTGTTCACCCTGGGGCTGCTGCTGGCCATCCTGGGCTCTCTCATCTACAGTGCCTGGCCGGCCATCACCGAGTACGGCCTGGGCTTCCTGACTTCCGCCAAGTGGGACCCCGTCACCAATGAATACGGTGGCCTGGTCATGATCTACGGCACCTTGGCGACTTCGGCGATCGCGCTGCTGATCGCCGTGCCCGTGAGCTTCGGCATCGCGCTGTTCCTGACCGAACTGTCGCCCTCCTGGCTCAAGCGTCCGCTGGGGACCGCCATCGAGCTGCTGGCGGCGGTGCCGTCCATCGTCTACGGCATGTGGGGCCTGATGGTCTTCGGCCCCATCCTGGCGACCTACGTGCAGCAGCCGCTGCAGGCGGCCTTCAACGGCATTCCCTACCTGGGTGCGCTGGTCTCGGGCCCGCCGGTGGGCATCGGGATCCTGTCGGCCGGCATCATCCTGGCCATCATGATCATCCCCTTCATCGCCTCGGTGATGCGCGACGTGTTCGAAGTCACGCCGCCGCTGCTCAAGGAATCGGCCTACGGTCTGGGTTCGACCACCTGGGAAGTGATCTGGAAGGTCGTGCTTCCCTATACCAAGGCCGGTGTGCTGGGCGGCGTCATGCTGGGCCTGGGCCGCGCACTGGGCGAGACCATGGCCGTGACCTTCGTGATCGGCAACATGAACCAGCTGAGTTCGCTGTCGGTCTTCGAAGCGGCCAACAGCATCACCTCGGCTCTGGCCAACGAGTTTGCCGAAGCCGGCGAGGGCCTGCACCAGGCTTCGCTGATGTATCTGGGCCTGGTCCTGTTCTTCATCACCTTCGTGGTGCTGACCTGTTCCAAGATCCTGCTCAACCGCCTGCAAAAGTCCGAAGGAGCCAAGTCGTGAGCGCTGTACTCGATCAAGACAAAAAACGGCCTGCGCCTCAGAAGCCGGGCTCGGACGACAAGACCCGCCGGGCGATGTATGCCTCGCGCAAGCGTGTCAACGGCATTGCCCTGACGCTGTCGCTGGCGGCCATGGCTTTCGGTGTGTTCTGGCTGATCTGGATCCTCTGGGAAACCGTGCGCCTGGGCGTGGGCGGGCTGAGCTTCGCCATGCTGACCGAATCCACGCCGCCGCCCAACGACGAAGGCGGTGGCCTGGCCAACGCGATCTTCGGTTCGTTCATGATGGTGATGATGGCGACCTTCGTGGGCACGCCCATCGGTGTGCTGGCCGGTGTCTACCTGGCCGAGTACAAGACGACGGGCTGGCTGGCCAACGTGACGCGTTTCGTCAACGACATCCTGCTGTCGGCACCGTCGATCGTGATCGGCCTGTTCGTGTACACGGTGGTCGTGGCCCAGTTCCGCAGCTTCTCCGGCTGGGCCGGCGTGGTGGCTCTGGCGCTGATCGTGATCCCGGTGGTCATCCGCACCACCGAGAACATGCTGCAACTGGTTCCGGCCAGCCTGCGCGAAGCGGCCTACGCACTGGGCACGCCCAAGTGGAAGGTCATCATGATGGTGACGCTGCGTGCCGCACGTGCCGGCGTCGTCACCGGCATCCTGCTGGCGGTGGCCCGTATCGCGGGTGAAACGGCTCCGCTGCTGTTCACGGCACTGTCCAACCAGTTCTGGAACGGCGACATGAGCAAGCCGATGGCCAGCCTGCCGGTCACCATCTTCAAGTTCGCCATGAGCCCCTATCAAAACTGGCAGGAGCTGGCCTGGGCCGGCGTGTTCCTGATCACCGTCGCCGTGCTGGGCCTCAACATCCTGGCCCGCGTGCTGACCCGCCAGAAGTAACCGCAGCCTTATCTAGGAGTATTCCTGATGCAACACACCATCGAACGTCCCATTCCGGCTGCTGCTTCCATCGGCGCAGCTGCCGCTGCGCAAGAGCAAGTCAAGCTCAGCGTGCGCAACCTGAACTTCTACTACGGCAAGTTCCACGCGCTCAAGAACATCAACCTGACCATTCCGGCAGGCAAGGTGACGGCTTTCATCGGTCCCTCGGGCTGCGGCAAGTCGACGCTGCTGCGCACCTTCAACCGCATGTACGAGCTCTACCCCGAGCAGCGCGCCGAAGGCCAGATCCTGCTCGACGGCGAAGATCTGCTGGCGTCCAAGAAGGACGTGGCGCTGATCCGTGCCAAGGTCGGCATGGTGTTCCAGAAGCCCACGCCGTTCCCCATGTCGATCTACGACAACATCGCCTTCGGCGTTCGCCTGTTCGAGAACCTGCGGGCCTCGGACATGGACGACCGCGTGGAATGGGCGCTGCGCAAGGCCGCGCTGTGGACCGAAGTCAAGGACAAGCTGCACCAGAGCGGCTCCGGCCTGTCCGGCGGCCAGCAGCAGCGCCTGTGCATTGCACGCGGCATCGCGATCAAGCCCGAAGTGCTGCTGCTCGACGAGCCCTGCTCGGCCCTCGACCCGATCTCGACGGCCAAGATCGAAGAGCTCATCGCCGAGCTCAAGACCGACTACACCGTGGTCATCGTGACCCACAACATGCAGCAGGCCGCCCGCTGCAGCGACTACACCGCCTACATGTACCTGGGCGACCTCATCGAGTTCGGCGCGACCGAGCAGATGTTCTTCAAGCCCCAGCGTCGCGAGACCGAGGACTACATCACCGGCCGCTTCGGCTGATCGCCAACCGGCAGGCCTCGAGCACGCGCATACGTCCGCGAACCAGGAGCACACACATGGCAGACAAACACCTTTCCACCCAGTTCGACAGCGAACTCAACACCGTCTCGGGCCGTGTCATGGCCATGGGCGGCCATGCCGAGGCGCAGATCCGCCAGGCCATCTTCGCGCTGGCGCAGTTCAGCGTCGAGGCCGCCGACGAGGTCATCGAGATCGAGGCCAAGGTCAACGCCCTTGAAATCGAGATCGACCGCGAGCTGTCCTCGATCATCGCGCGCCGCCAGCCCACGGCCCGCGACCTGCGCCTGCTGATCGCGATCTCGAAGGCCACGGCCAATCTCGAGCGCGTGGGCGACGAAGCCTGCAAGATGGCCCGCATGGTCAAGGCCATCATCGAAAGCGGAACGGCCCGCACGCTGCCGACTTCGGACCTGCGCGTGGCGGCCGAGCTGGCCTCGGCCCTGCTGCGCAAGTCGCTGGACGCCTTTGCCCGTCTCGATACCGCCGCGGCACTGTCCATCCTGAAGGAAGACGACCTGATCGATGCCGAGTTCGACGGCTTCGTGCGCAAGCTCATCACCTACATGATGGAAGACCCGCGCACGATCTCGTCGAGCCTGGACCTGCTGTTCCTGGCCAAGGCCATCGAGCGCATCGGCGACCATGCCAAGAACATCGCCGAAGTCATCATCTACATCGTCAAGGGCGAGGACGTGCGCCACGCGTCCATGAGCGACATCGAATCGGCCGTCGGCTGATCGATCCGAACCCCAACGGGCCGAGAAAGGCTTTTGCCCGCATGACATCCATTTCCGCGCACAGGAGACTCCCATGAAGCCGCAACCCCGCGTGCTCATCGTCGAAGACGAACCGGCCATCGCCGAGCTGCTCGCCATCAATCTGCGACACGGCGGTTTCGACCCCGTGATCGCACGGGACGGCGACGAGGCCAAGGCCGCGATGAGCACCATTCTTCCCGACGTCATCTTGCTCGACTGGATGCTGCCCGGCCAAAGCGGCATTTCTCTCGCCCGCCAGTGGCGCAGCGATGCCCGCATCAAGGCCGTGCCCTTGCTGATGCTGACCGCACGCGGCGACGAGCCCGACAAGATCGCCGGCCTGGATGCCGGGGCGGACGACTACATCACCAAGCCGTTCTCGCCGCAGGAACTGCTGGCCCGCATCCGGGCCGTGCTGCGCCGCCGTGCCCCCGAGCAGGTGCGAGACAGCGTGGCCCTGGGCGAGCTGGCCCTCGATGCAGAGACGTATCGCGTGAGTTTCCAGGGTCAGGAGCTCAAGGTCGGACCGACCGAGTTCCGTCTGCTTCATTACTTCATGAAGCATGCCGAGCGCGTGCACAGCCGCTCGCAACTGCTCGACAAGGTGTGGGGCGACCATGTCTTCATCGAGGAGCGCACGGTGGATGTGCATGTCAAGCGCCTGCGCGAAGCACTGGGCAGCGCCGGTTGCATGGTCGAGACCGTGCGCGGTGCGGGTTACCGGATGACGTCGCAGCCGCGCGCAGTGGCCTGAGCCAGAGGCCTCTGCAGACCCGGCCTGCGGCGTGCCCCGAGCGCGGCGCAGGTCCTCCCGTTCCCTGGTCCCCGACTTCGGCGGGGGCTCCCGGCAACCCGCCCTAAAAAAACGAGGAAGGCCGGCTCGCGCCGGGACTCCTGCACAATTCAACATGCTCTGGCGTTGCTGTCGATTCTTCTTTTTCCTGTGTGCGGGCGCCGTGCTGCCCATTCTTGTCGTGCGCCCCGATCTGCGGTGGCCGGCCGGGCTGGCCGGTGTGCTGGTGGCCGGCACGCTGTGGTTCGCGGTCGATCTGTGGCGGGCTGCGCTGCTGCTGAAATGGCTGCGCCAGCCGGGTGAACGCGAACCGCCGCAGGTGCGTGGCATCTGGGGCGAGATCACCGATCGGGTGCGCCGGCAGTTCCGCATGAAGGACCAGCAACTGGCCATCGTCGAGAAGCGCCGTCAGGACGTGCTGGCCGGCATCCAGGCCTCGCCCAACGGCGTGGTGCTGCTCGATGCCGATCAGCGCATCGAGTGGTGCAATCAGACGGCCGCCGAACACCTCGGTTTCGACGCCGTGAACGACCAGGCCCAGCATCTCGGCAACCTGGTGCGCGAGCCGGCCTTCGCCCGATATGTCGCGATGGGCGACTATGCGCGTCCGCTCATCATCACCGGCCGCAGCAGCACGGCGACGCACCCCGTGCGGCTGTCGCTGCAACTGCATCCGTATGGCGAAGGGCGGTCGCTGCTGCTCAGCCATGACGTGACCACGCTGGAGCAGGCCGAGGCCATGCGACGTGACTTCGTGGCCAACGTCTCGCACGAGATCCGCACCCCGCTGACCGTGCTCTCCGGTTTTGTCGAGACCATGCTGCATGTGCCGCTGGAACCGGAAGACCGCCAGCGTTACCTCGGCGTGATGCTGCAGCAGTCGCTGCGCATGCAGACGCTGGTCAACGACCTGCTCACGCTTTCGCGCCTGGAGGGCAGCCCGCCGCCCGGTGCCGGCCAGTGGCTGCCGGTCGGTGTGCTGATGGAGCAGTTCCGCGCCGAGGCCGAGGCCCTGAGCGCCACGCTGACGCCGGTGGAGCGCCCGCTGCGGGTGCAACTGGCCTTCGACGACGAGATCGCGGGCAGCGAGACCGAGATCCACAGTGCGTTCTCCAATCTCGTGACCAATGCGGTGCGTTATACGCCGGTGGGCCAGCCCATCGAGGTGAGCTGGGGCCGTCTGGCCGACGGGCGTGGCATCTTCAGCGTCAAGGACCACGGCCCGGGCATCGCGCCCGAACACATTCCGCGCCTCACCGAGCGGTTCTATCGTGTCGACCGCAGCCGCTCGCGCGAGACGGGCGGGACCGGGCTCGGGCTGGCCATCGTCAAGCACGTGGTGCAGCGTCACGGCGGCGAGCTCCGCATCACCAGCCGCGCAGGCCAAGGCTCGGTGTTCGCGGTGGTGTGGCCGGCCGGCCGGGTGCGCACACGCGAGGACATCTGAGCCGGGACCATCCTAGGGATTTCCCGAAATCTGTGCTTTGAGCTTTGCTCCTGAATTTGATGAGCTGAGACTCGATTTTCCTGATTGTCAGGCCGATTTGACTATTCGGAACGAGGCCTGTGCGTCAGTGGCTTGTAAGACGCAGCGCCGACAGTAGCCCGCAGCTTGGCAATAAATAGGCGTATAACAAGTCGGTAATACAGCTTTTCTTGCTGAAATTGCTGACGAGCAGCGTCGAATTTCTAGGAGACAACAGAAATGAGCACGATCGAATCCGTTTTGGTGGAAAACCGGGTGTTCCCGCCGCCCGCGGCACTGGCCGCCGGTGCACGGGTGGGCAGCATGCAAGCCTATGAGGCCCTGCAAGCCGAGGCCGAAGCCGACTTCGAGGGATTCTGGGCCAAGCGCGCCCGCGAACACCTGGTCTGGACCCGGCCCTTCACCCGCACGCTCGACGAGTCGAACGCGCCGTTCTACCGCTGGTTCGACGACGGCCAGCTCAATGTCTCGGCCAACTGCCTGGACCGCCACATCGGCACGCCGGTCGAGAACAAGACCGCCATCGTCTTCGAATCGGACGACGGCCAGGTCAGCCGGGTGACCTACAAGGAACTGCTGTCGCGTGTCTCGCGTTTTGCCAATGCGCTCAAGGCCCGGGGTGTGAAGAAGGGTGACCGCGTGGTCATCTACATGCCCATGACCATCGAGGGCATCGTCGCCATGCAGGCGTGCGCGCGCATCGGCGCCACGCATTCGGTGGTGTTCGGCGGCTTCTCGGCCAAGGCGGTGCAGGAGCGCATCGTCGACGCCGGCGCCGTGGCGGTCATCACCGCCAATTACCAATTGCGTGGCGGCAAGGAACTGCCGCTCAAGGCGATCGTCGACGATGCCTTTGCCCTCGGGGGCTGCGATGCCGTGCACAGCGTGCTGGTGTTCGAGCGCACGGCCACGGCGACCGCGATGGCCGAAGGCCGCGACCTCACGTTCGCTCAGGCGCTCGACGGCCAGTCCGACGTCTGCGAACCCGAAACCGTGGATGCCGAGCATCCGCTTTTCATCCTCTACACCAGTGGTTCGACGGGCAAGCCCAAGGGCGTGCAGCACGCCTCGGCCGGTTATCTGCTGTGGGCCAAGATGACGATGGAGTGGACCTTCGATCTGCAGCCCGACGACGTGTTC
The DNA here is from genome assembly GCF_003752175.1 of Comamonas sp. BIGb0124. GTDB lineage: Bacteria > Pseudomonadota > Gammaproteobacteria > Burkholderiales > Burkholderiaceae_C > Comamonas_F. Next base: position 215,133 of record NZ_RJVF01000010.1, read on the forward strand.
TGGTGCACGGCCGACATCGGCTGGATCACCGGCCACACCTACGTCACCTACGGCCCCCTGGCTGCGGGTGCCACCCAGGTGGTGTTCGAAGGCGTGCCGACCTATCCGAATGCCGGACGCTTCTGGGACATGATCGCGCGCCACGGCGTGACGATCTTCTACACGGCCCCCACGGCGATCCGCTCGCTCATCAAGGCCGCCGAAGCCGACGAAAAGATCCATCCGCGCCAGTACGACCTCTCGAGCCTGCGTGTGCTCGGCACGGTGGGCGAGCCCATCAATCCCGAAGCCTGGATGTGGTACCACCGCAACGTGGGGGGCGAGCGCTGCCCCATCGTCGACACGTTCTGGCAAACCGAAACCGGCGGCCATGTGATCACGCCGCTGCCGGGGGCAACGCCGCTGGTGCCGGGCTCGTGCACGCTGCCGCTGCCGGGCATCTTTGCCGCCATCGTCGACGAGACGGGCAACGATCTTCCCAACGGGGCAGGCGGCATCCTGGTGATCAAGAAGCCATGGCCCTCGATGATCCGCACGATCTGGGGCGACCCGGAGCGTTTCAAGAAGAGTTATTTCCCGCCCGAGCTGGGCGGACGGATCTATCTGGCCGGCGACGGCGCGGTCCGCAGCGAGGACCGGGGTTATTTCCGCATCACCGGCCGGATCGACGACGTGCTCAACGTCTCGGGCCACCGCATGGGCACGATGGAGATCGAATCGGCCCTGGTGGCCAAGACCGACCTGGTGGCCGAAGCCGCCGTGGTGGGGCGTCCGGACGACGTGACGGGCGAGGCGATCTGTGCGTTCGTGGTGCTCAAGCGGTCCCGGCCGACGGGCGAGGAAGCCCAGGCCATCGCCAAGGAACTGCGCGACTGGGTGGGCAAGCAGATCGGACCGATCGCCAAGCCGAAGGACATCCGGTTCGGCGACAACCTGCCCAAGACGCGCAGCGGCAAGATCATGCGCCGCCTGCTGCGGTCGATCGCCAAGGGCGAAGCCATCACGCAAGACACCAGCACGCTGGAGAACCCCGCGATCCTGGAGCAGCTCGGCAAGTCGAACTGAGTGCGAGGCACGGGCCACGGACGGCTCGCGGCGTAGGACGGGGGTCACTTTTGTCCGGATGAGGATGTGAAGAACCCCGGACTGAGGTACAAACGGGCAAGGTCGGGGTGAGTGGCCTGTGCGCTGCCCACCCCGTTGTCGTTGAACACATCGAGTCGCCATGAGTATCCGTACGCTACTTCTTCTCATCGTCGGCGCCGCCATCGCATTGCTGGCCGCGCTCAACTGGTCGTCTCTGGCGGCCATCCAGGCCATTTCGCTGGGCTTCACCGTGGTGCAGGGTCCGCTGGGCCTGATCCTGATCGGCCTGACGCTCCTGCTGGCGGCCGTTTTTCTGGTCTACATCTTCTATCTGCACAGCACGGTGATGTTCGAGACACGCCGGCACACCAAGGAACTGCAGAACCAGCGCGAGCTGGCCGACCGCGCCGAAGCCTCGCGTTTCACCGAACTGCGGACCTTCCTCGACGGCATGCGTCAGGACGGCAAGATCCGTCACGACGCGGGCAAGCAGGAATTGCTGGTGCGGATCGCGGCGCTGGAAACGGCTCTGGCCGCACGCCTGGACCAGACGGACAATACCAATGCCGCGTTCTTCGGTGAACTCGGCGACCGTGTCGACCGCCGCGCCGCAGACGTCCCGGTTGCGCCGGTTGCCTCGCAGCCCTTCGAGCCTTCGCCGTCGTCGCAGCCGCTTCGCAGCGAGCCGCCGCTGGATGTGACCGCCACGCCCGTGCCGCCGTTCTCTCCGGCACAGCCGGTGGATCCGGTGCCGCATCCCGATCGGGCACCGGCAAGCCCGGGTCCGGATACGCCACGCTGGTAATACCGATCCCCTGAAAAACCAAAGCCCCGGTCCATCCCTGGACCGGGGCTTTTTGACGTCTTGTGCTCAGGCAAAACCGAACAGCCGGCGTGGCGTGTCCCAAAGAATGGCCTGCTGGTCCGCCGGGTCGGTCACCCGTTGGGCGAACAGGCTCAGCGTGGTGCCGTAGTCGAGCCGCTGGCGGGCACGCAGATGCGGCCAGTCCGAGGCCCACAGGCAGTGGCTGGCGCCGTAGGCCTGCAACAGCTCGCGGGTGTAGGGCTCGGTGTCGGCAAAGGGGTAGGGCAACTGCGAGAACTTGTCGTGACCGGACAGCTTGACGTAGGCGCGGCCGGTGCCGGCCAGGGCCAGAACGGCGGCAAAGCCGGCGCCTGCCAGGCCTTGCGACAGATCGGGTCGTCCGTGGTGATCGACCAGGATGCGTGCGCCGCACCCGCGCAGCCGTGGCGCCAGGGTGACCATGTCGTCATGCTGGACCTGCACCTGAACCAGCAGATCCAGTGCGGCCAGGCGTTCGAACAGCGCGTCGGCACGGGCGTAGAAATCCACTCCCAGCATGGCGACGTTGAAGGCGGCGCCCACCACGCCACGGGCCTTGAGTTCCTGCAGCTCGTCGTGTCCGCAGTCGAGGTCGAGCACGGCGATGCCCTTGAACCGGCCGGCACCGCGTGCGATGGCGTCGAGCATGCAGCGGTTGTCCAGGCCGTAGCCCGAGTTGGGGCCGACCAGCAGGGCGTGGCGGACACCGTAGGCGTCCATCACCGCGCCGAAATAGTCCGCCGTGGCGATCTCGCCGCCGGCCGGCGCATACGGCGTGTCGGGTGCGTAGGGAAATGCGTCGGGATCGAAGACGTGGCAATGGCAGTCGATTTTGGGACGGTCGTAGAGCATGGTCGATAGGAAGCGGAGTAGGGCGGGCCGGCGAGGCGGCCTGTGAGGCTGGCAGATTTTGGCGCAAACGCCGGGCCGTCCGGGGCATGGGTGACAATACCTGCCTGTTCCAAGCAGGCTTTGCCCGAGGAACGGGCTCCGGGCCAGCCGCCCTGTGGGTTTTCCGATTCGACTGCCGGCCCTGCGCCGCCTTGCCACTGTGAATGCCGCTTCCGTCCTGATCGATTTTGTTGCCGCCGACCCGGGCCAGCCCGCCCTGCGTGGGGCGTTCGGGCCGCCGCGCGAGGTGTTGCAGGCTTTCCGCCCCGAGGACGTCGCGGCCGTGCTCGACCGGGCCCATCGGGCTGCATGCGACGGCGCATGGTGTGTGGGCTGGGTCGCCTACGAAGCGGCAGCCGCTTTCGACCGGGCTTTCGAAACCGCCGATGGCGCTCGGGCTGCCGTTCGCGGGCCGCTGGCCTGGTTCGCGATTTTCGACCGCATCGGCGAGTGGCCGCACCCTTCGGGTGGCGCTGCGCCTTTCTACCGGGCCGGCGACTGGCGCGACGAGACCGACGATGCCGAGTTCCTTCGGGGGATGACCCGCATCGCGCAAGCCATCCAGGACGGCGAGAACTATCAGGTCAATTACACGACGCGGCTGCACGGCCGCTTCGAGGGCGATGCCCGCGCTTTTTTCCAGGCCCTGCTGCGCTCGCAGCCGCAGAGTTATGCGGCCTACATCGACATGGGCGACTCGCGCATTCTGTCGGTCTCGCCCGAGCTGTTCTTCGACTGGCGCGACGGCCGGCTGCTGTCGCGGCCGATGAAGGGCACTGCCGCGCGCGGTGCCACGCCCGAGCTCGACGCGGCGCAGGCCGCCTATCTGCGTGCCAACGAAAAAGAGCGGGCCGAAAACCTGATGATCGTGGACCTGATCCGCAACGATCTTTCTCGTGTGGCGTTGCCGCACACGGTGAAGGTGCCGCGGCTGTTCGAAACCCAGGCCTGGCCGACGGTGTGGCAGATGACCTCGGACGTGACCGCGGCGAGCCGTCCCGGCACGCGGCTGTCGGATGTGTTCGGTGCGCTGTTTCCCTGCGGCTCGGTGACGGGCGTGCCCAAGGTCCGCGCGATGCAGCTGATCCGTTCGCTCGAGCGCTCGCCGCGGGGCGTGTACTGCGGAGCCATCGGCGTGCTGCAGCCGGGCGGGGCGGCCACGTTCAGCGTCGGCATTCGCACCGTGGTGCTCGACGGCGAGGGGGCCGCCCTGTGCGGCGTGGGCAGCGGCATCACGAGCGATGCGACACCCGATGCAGAGCGGCGCGAATGGCGCAGCAAGCGCTCTTTCCTGGTCCGGGCGAGCGAGGTCTTCGACATTCTCGAGACCGTGCTGCTGCGCGACGGCCGTCTGCCCCATGCGCCTGCGCATCTGGCCCGCATGGCGCGCGCGGCGGCCCGTTTCAACTACCCCTGGAGCCCCGGGATCGCCGCAGAGGCGCGCGGGCTGCTCGAAAGCCAGGCCGGCGACCATCCGGCCGGCGACTGGCGGCTGCGTCTGCTGCTGTCGGCAGAGGGCGGGCTGACGGTGCAGGCGGTGGCACAGCCGGCGGTGCCGTTGCCGGTCAAGGTGGCGCTGGCCCATGCACCGCTGCGCCGGAGCCAGGGTGCATTCGTGCGGTTCAAGACCACCCGGCGTGCCCATTACGATGCGCTCGCGCCCACGGCACCGGATGTCTTCGACAGCCTGCTCTACAACCTCGAGGGCGAGATCACCGAGTTCACGCGCGGCAATGCGGTGTTCGAGATCGATGGCCGCTGGGTGACGCCGGCGCTGTCGTGCGGCCTGCTCGACGGCGTGGGGCGGCAGTGGGTGCTCGACCACGGCGTGCCGCCCGAGGGTGGCGCCGATGCCGGCCAGCCGGTGACCGAATCCGTGGTGCGGCTGGAGGATCTGGCGCGCGTGACGCAGTGCGTGTTCGTCAACAGCTGCCGCGGCTGGTTGCCGGCGGTGCTCAGCCGCCCGGCTTGAGAGTCAGCACCCAGTCGGCGAGTTGCCTGGCTTCGGCCTCGTTGACCTTGGGATTGGCAGGCATGGGGATCGGGCCCCAGACACCGCCGCCGCCGTTGCGGATCTTGTCGGCGAGCCGGGTGGCGGCCTCGGGATGGTCGGCGTACTTGCTGGCGATGTCCTTGAAGGCCGGTCCCACGATCTTGCGCTGAACACCGTGGCAGGACAGGCAGTTCTTGCTCGCCGCCATGCGCTGCTCGGCCGACACCTGGGCCTGCGCGGCGACCGGCACGGCGCCCACGGCGGCCGCCAGCCCCCAGATCGTGAGAACCATCCGCCTCGCACCCAGGCCCATCGGGCGGGTTGCGCGATTCCCTGGGCGATCAGTAATCGTCAAGTACCGCACCCCGTGTGGCGCTCGATGCGTTGAACGCGAACTTGGCCTGCACGCCGCGTGTGTACCGCGGCTTGGGCGGCGTCCAGCCTTCGCGGCGCTGCGCGATGGTGGCCTCGTCCACCAGCAGGTCGAGCTTGAGCGCGTGGGCATCGATCGTGATCGAGTCGCCTTCGTGGATGAAGGCGATCAGGCCGCCGGCCGCGGCTTCGGGTGCCACATGGCCGACCACCATGCCCCAGGTGCCTCCCGAGAAACGGCCGTCGGTGATCAGTCCCACCGATTCGCCCAGGCCGGCGCCGATCAGGGCCCCCGTGGGGGCCAGCATCTCGGGCATGCCCGGACCGCCCTTGGGGCCGAGGTAACGCAGCACCATGACGTCGCCGGCCACGATACGGCCATCCAGAATGGCCTGCAGCGCGGACTGCTCGTCATCGAACACGCGGGCCGGGCCGGTGATGACGGGGTTCTTCAGTCCGGTGATCTTGGCCACCGCGCCTTCGGGCGACAGATTGCCCTTGAGGATGGCCAGATGGCCTTCGCTGTACAGCGCGCGGTCGATGGTGCGGATCACGTCCTGGTCGGCCCGGGGCACATCGGGCACATCGGCCAGGGTCTCGGCGATGGTCTGGCCGGTGATGGTCAGGCAGTCGCCATGCAGCAGGCCGGCATTGAGCAGCACCTTCATGACCTGCGGAATGCCGCCCGCACGGTGCAGGTCGGTGGCCATGTACTTGCCGGAGGGCTTGAGATCGCAGATCACCGGGACACGCTTGCGGATGCGTTCGAAGTCGTCGAGCGTCCACTCCACGCCGGCGGTGTGGGCGATGGCCAGGAAGTGCAGCACGGCATTGGTCGAGCCGCCGGTGGCCATGATGACCGAGACGGCATTCTCGATCGCCTCGCGGGTCACGATGTCGCGCGGCTTGATGTCCTGGCGGATGGCTTCGAGCAGCACCTTGGCCGACTCCTTGGCCGAGTTCTGTTTTTCGTCGTGCGGATTGGCCATGGTCGACGAGTAGGGCAGGCTCATGCCCAGGGCCTCGAAGGCCGAGCTCATGGTGTTGGCGGTGTACATGCCGCCGCACGAGCCGGTGCCCGGGATCGCGCGTTTCTCGATCTCGTTCAGGTCTTCGTCGCTGAGCTTGCCGGCCGCGTTCTGGCCCACGGCCTCGAACACGCTGACGATGTTGAGATCCTGGCCCTTGTAGCGGCCGGGCAGGATGGTGCCGCCGTAGACATAGATGGAGGGCACGTTGGCGCGCAGCATGCCCATCATGCCGCCCGGCATGTTCTTGTCGCAGCCGCCCACCACCAGTACGCCGTCCATCCATTGGCCCTGCACGCAGGTCTCGATGCAATCCGAGATGACCTCGCGGCTGACCAGGCTGTACTTCATGCCTTCGGTGCCCATGGACATGCCGTCGGAAATCGTGGGCGTGCCGAAGACCTGGGCGTTGCCGCCGGCTTCCTCGATGCCCTCGATGGCGGCATCGGCCAGTTTCTGCAGGCCCGAGTTGCAGGGCGTGATGGTGCTGTGGCCGTTGGCGACGCCCACCATCGGCTTGGCGAAGTCCGACTCCTGGTAGCCCATGCCGTAGAACATGGAGCGGTTGGAGGCGCGGGACTTGCCTTCCGTGATGTTTCTGCTGCGGCGGTTGATCGCCAGATCCTGAGAGTCGCTCATGGGTGGGTCTCCGTGGGGGATGTTGTCGCCGGCGCCAGGCGGTGCGGGCCGGCGGGTGCCAGGGGCGCGAGTATGCGATGCGGACAGAAATATTTCCAATCCATTTTAAATTCTTGATTAATATGTCTGGCGTATGAGCAATCCCTACCCGCCACCGCCGCCCGAATTGCGCTCGTGGCGCCATTTTGTGGCCGTGGCCCAGGAACTGCACTTCGGCCGCGCGGCGGCCCGCCTGGCCATGACGCAACCGCCGCTGACGCAATCCATCGCGCAGCTCGAAGCCCTGCTGGGGGTGCGGCTGTTCGACCGCAACAAACGCCGGGTGCTGCTGACGCCCGAAGGCCAGGCGCTGCTGCCGGATGCGCTGGAGCTCATTGCGCGCGCCTACGCCTTGCCCGAGCGCGCCCGTGCCATTGCCGGCGGCGAGGTGGGCCGCGTGCGGCTGGCCTTTGTCTCGACCTTCGGTTACGACCGCCTGCCGGCCTGGGTCCGCACCTACCGGGACCAGCATCCGCAGGTCACGCTGGAGCTGATCGAGGCCACCGGCGACCTGCAACTGGCGGGCCTCGAGCAGGGGCAGGTCGATGCGGGCTTTGTGCTGCATGCACCGGGCTTCGTGCCCAAGGGCATGGCCAGCCTGCCGGTCGCCACCGAAGCCCTGTGGCTGGCCATGCCGCACAACCATCCGCTGGCCCGCACGCCCGCCGAGCAGGCCCTCGATCTGGAGCAGGTCTGGCGCGAGCCCCTGGTGATCTTTCCGCGCCACAGCCTGCCCTCGGTCTACGACGCCGTGTTCGGTCTCTACCACTCGGTCGGTCAAAGTCCGCAGGTGGCACAGGAGGCGGTGCAGATGCAGACCATCGTCAATCTGGTGTCCGCCGGCCTGGGGCTGGCCTGGGTGCCGCAGAGCGTGACGCAACTGCGCCGGCCGGGCGTGGTCTACCGCCAGCCCTGGTCCGAACCGGTGCTGTGGTGCGAAACCAGCCTGGTGTGGCCGCAGCACATGAAACGGGCTGCCGTGCTGGGGTTCGTGGCGTTCGTTCGCGAACAGCTGTCGCCGCATCCGGCCTGAATTCCGCTCGGCCGGAGGCCCCGCACGCGACGCCGCGCCACGGGCTGGCAAGGTGTTTGCATGAGGGCATGAGCGGATGGGAACAGCTGGGGCCGGACCGCGTCATGTGTTTCGATCTGTGTCGTAGGACGTGGCCGCAAGGGTGTTGGCCAGAGCATGTGCCATGCTATCTTTAGAGGAATGCTGACGATGACAACCCCCTCTCCATCCTCTCCATCGACCGATTCTCCCGTGGCCCATGCAGGCTCAGGGCCGGAGATTCCGGTGCCGGCGATCAGCGCCGAGCACGCGCTGTTTCTGGATTTCGACGGCACGCTGGTGGACATCGCACAGACGCCCGACGGCGTGGTGCTGCCGACCGGACTGGTGCAGACGCTGGCTCGATTGCACGAGGCGCTCGGCGGTGCGCTGGGCATCATCACCGGACGGCCTCTCGATCAGGTCGACCACTACCTGGCACCCCTGGTCCTGGCGGTAGCCGGCGAGCATGGGGCGGTGCGCCGCGCTGCCGATGGTGTCCTGTCGAACGCACCGGTACCCGACCTGATGCGTGCCATTGCGGCGATGGACGATTTCTCGCGCCAGCACAGCGGCTTGATGGTCGAACGCAAGGGCCACGGTCTGGCGCTGCACTACCGCGCCGCCCCCGATTTGGGTCCGGCCTGCCTGGAACTGGCGAATACGCTGGCCGCACAGCAGCCTGGATTGGTGGTGCTGCACGGCAAGGCCGTGGTCGAGCTCAAGTCCGCCGAAGTGGACAAGGGCCGCGCGCTCGCCGCGCTGATGCAGAGCGCACCGTTCGCCGGCCGCCGGCCGCTCTTCGTGGGCGACGACACCACCGACGAAGCGGCGATCGCCGTGGCGCAGCAACTGGGGGGCACAGGCATCAAGGTGGGCGAGGGCGCCAGCGCAGCCCAGGCCCGGCTGGCCAGCCCGCAAGCCGTGCTGGCCTATCTGCAGGCGGCTGCCCAGGCACTCGCACCGCAGCCGCAGGCCGCTTCCTGAAGCGCATTCCGAGTTTTATGTTGTTCCACCCGCCAGGCCCGCCGACATGACATCAGCCCCCACACCCGATCCGATTCCCGGCTCCAATGCCAAGCTGCCTGCGTCCCTGTCCCTGGGCGTGATCGGCAACTGCGCCTTCAGCGCGCTCATCGATGCCCATGGCCGTCTGGTCTGGAGCTGCCTGCCGCGCTTCGATGGCGATCCGGTGTTCAATGCGCTGCTCGACGACAGCGAGAAGGGCAGCGATTTCGCCATCGAGCTCGAGGCCTTTTCGCATGCCGAGCAGATGTACGTGCCCAATACGGCGGTGCTGCGCACGCGGCTGTACGACCAGCACGGGCAGGCGGTCGAGATCACCGATTTCGCGCCCCGGTTCACCTCGCGCGACCGGGATTTCCGGCCGATGATGATCGTGCGGCGCGTGCGCCCGCTGCACGGCTGGCCGCGCATCCGGGTGCGCGTCAATCCGCGTTTCGACTGGGGCCGGACCGAGCCCCACATCACGCGCGGCAGCAACCATCTGCGGTATGTCGGCCCCGATCTGACGCTGCGCCTCAATACCAATGCCCCGCTGTCGCATGTGCTGGCGCAGACCGCCTTCGTGCTGCCGGGCGAGCTCAACTTTCTGCTCGGATCGGACGAGACGCTGCAGACCGGCATCGCCGAGACCGCGCGCGACTTCGAGCAGAAGACCACCGATTACTGGCGCCAGTGGACCCGCCGCCTGGCACTGCCGCTCGAGTGGCAGGATGCCGTCATCCGTGCGGCCATCACGCTCAAGCTGTCGCTGTACGAGGACACCGGCGCCATCATCGCCGCGATGACCACCAGCATCCCCGAGGCCCCGGGCAGTTCGCGCAACTGGGACTACCGTTATTGCTGGCTGCGCGACGCCTTCTTTGTGGTGCGTGCGCTCAACAGCCTGTCCGAAGTGGCCACCATGGAGGACTATCTGCGCTGGATGAGCAACGTGGTCATCGATTCCCAAGGGGGCCATATCCAGCCGCTGTTCGGCATCGGCCTCGAGAAGTCGCTGCCCGAGAGCTTCGTCGACAACCTGCCCGGCTACCGCGGCATGGGACCGGTGCGCGTGGGCAACCAGGCGCAGGAGCATTTCCAGCACGACGTCTACGGCAACGTGATCCTGGGTGCGGCGCAGGCTTTTCACGATCACCGTCTGCTGCATCGTGCGGGGGCCCGCGAGTTCCGGGCCCTCGAACGCGTGGGCGAGCAGGCCGTGCGGGTGTTCGACCAGCCCGACGCCGGCATGTGGGAATTGCGCACGCGCGCCCGCATCCACACCTCTTCGGCCATCATGAGCTGGGCCGCCTGCGACCGGTTGGCCAAGATCGCCGCCACGCTCAAGCTGCCCGACCGTGCCGATTACTGGGCCGGGCACGCCGAAGGCATGCGCGAGCGTATCCTGAAGGAGTCGTGGAACGAGGAGCGGCAGGCCTTCGCCGAGAGCTTCGGCGGCCGCGACATGGATGCGTCGGTGCTGCTGATGGCCGAGGTCGGCATCGTCGACCCCAAGGATCCGCGTTTCATCTCGACCGTCGACGAGCTCGAGCGTGTGCTGTGCGACGGCCCCTACATGCGGCGCTACGAAGCGCCTGACGATTTCGGCCGGCCCGAGACCGCCTTCAACATCTGCGCTTTCTGGCGCATCGACGCGCTGGCCCGCATCGGGCGCAAGAAGGAGGCTCGCGCCATCTTCGAGGCCATGCTGGCGGTGCGCAATCCGCTGGGCCTGCTTTCCGAGGATACCCATCCGGTGACCGGCGAAATGTGGGGCAATTTTCCGCAGACCTATTCCATGGTCGGCATCATCAACGGCGCCATGCGCCTGTCGGCCCGGTGGGACAGCGTGATCTGATCGTCAGCGCCCACCCGGTCATTTCACAGAAAGATTACGCACGATGCCAAGACTTGTCGCCGTCTCCAATCGCTTGGCAGATCCCCGAAAAGCCGCCGCCGGCGGACTGGCCGTCGCGCTCAGCGATGCATTGGCCAACACCGGCGGGCTCTGGTTCGGCTGGAGCGGAAAAACCATCGTCGACGGCACACCCGGAGAGGGCGAGTTGCATGTTCATCAGGCCGGCGATGTGACGCTGGCCGAGCTCGACCTCGCGCAGGAGGACGAGCAGGACTACTACGAGGGCTACAGCAACGGTGTGCTCTGGCCGGTCTTTCATTACCGGCTCGATCTGGCGCTGTTCGAGCCCCGGCATCTCGAGGGCTATCGCCGGGTCAACCGCCTGTTCGCCCGCAAGCTGATGCCGCTGCTGCGGCCGGACGATCTGATCTGGATCCACGATTACCACCTGATCCCGCTGGCCAGCGAACTGCGTGCCATGGGATGCAAGAACCGCATCGGTTTTTTTCTGCATGTGCCGCTGCCGCCGCACCAGATCCTGGCGGCCATTCCGCAACACGAATGGCTGATGCGTTCACTGTTCGCGTACGACGTGATCGGCCTGCAGAGCCAGACCGACGTGACGCATTTCGCGCGCTACGTGATGAACGAAGCCAATGCCGAACGGCTCGACGACAACCGCTTTCGTGCGTTCAACGGCACGGTGGTGGTGCAGGCCTGGCCCATCAGCATCGATGTCGACGAGTTCCAGCGCCTGGCCCAGACCCGCGAGTCGATGGACACGTTCCAGACCATGCGGCGCCAGTCGCGCGACCGCAGGCTGCTGGTGGGGGTCGATCGGCTCGACTACAGCAAGGGCCTGCCGCAGCGGCTGAAGGCGTTTGCCGAACTGCTCCAGCGGTATCCCGAAAACCGAGGGCACAGCACGCTGATCCAGATCGCATCGCCGTCGCGTGAAAGCGTGGATGCCTATGCCGACCTGCGCCGCGAAATGGACACGCTGTGCGGCGCCATCAACGGCGACTATGGCGAACTGGACTGGATGCCGGTGCGCTACATCCACCGCACCATTGCGCGCAAGCGGATTCCCGGGCTCTACCGCGCCGCGCGCGTCGCGCTGGTCACACCGCTGCGCGACGGCATGAACCTGGTGGCCAAGGAATACATCGCCTCGCAGGATCCGGCCGACCCGGGCGTGCTGGTGCTCTCCCGTTTTGCCGGCGCAGCCGAGCAACTGGCCGATGCCCTGCTGGTGAACCCCTACGACACGGCGGGCACGGCCGAGGCCATGCAGGTGGCCTTGCAGATGCCGCTGCAGGAGCGGGTGAATCGTCACCAGCGCCTGATGGACGTGCTGCGGCAGCGCGACATTCACTGGTGGCAGCGCAGTTTCCTCGAGGCGCTGGAGAACGTGCCCGTCACCGCGCCCTGAACGGCGACGAGGCCCCGGCCGCAGCGGCCGGCGGCAGCACACCGCCGCAGTTGTATCAGCCTTCTTCGCGGCTGGCCCGGTCGATGGCGGCAATGCTGGCCGCATCGAGCTGCAGCGTGGCTGCGCTGGCGAGCTTGGCCAATTGTTCGAGCGAGGTCGCGCTGGCGATCGGGGCGGTGATGGCGGGGCGTGCGATCTGCCAGGCCAGCGCCACTTCGGCAGGCGTGGCGCCGTGCTGTTCGGCTGCGGCGTCGAGGGCAGCCAGGATGCGCAGGCCGCGGGGATTGAGGTATTTGTCGACGGTGCTCTTGCCGCGGGCGCTCTTGTCCGCATCGGCGGCGCTGCGGTACTTGCCGGTCAGGAATCCGGCGGCCAGTGCGTAGTAGTTGATCACGCCGACGCCGCGTGCGGTCACCAGCGGTTCGAGTTCACGTTCGAAGACGGCACGGTCGCACAGGTTGTAGAGCGGCTGCAGGCTCTCGTAGCGCGGCAGGTTCTGCTGTTCGGCCACATCCAGCGCTTGGGCCAGCCGTGCGGCGGTGAAGTTCGACGCGCCGATGGCCCGCACCTTGCCGGCCTTGATGAGGTCGGCATAGGTGCCCAGCACATCCTCGATCGGCACTTCGGCGTCGTCCTGATGCGACTGGTAGAGGTCGACGTGGTCGGTGCGCAGGCGCTTGAGCGAGGCATCGATGGACTGTCGGATATGGGCCGGCCGCAGGCCGACACGGCCTTCGCCCAGGTCCATGCCGACCTTGGTGGCCAGCACCACGCGTTCGCGCCGGCCGCCGCCCTGGGCCAGCCACTGGCCGATCAGCGTTTCGGATTCACCGCCCTGATGACCGGGGACCCAGCGCGAATACACGTCGGCGGTGTCGACGAAGTTGAAGCCCGCTTCCAGCCACGCATCGAGCAGGCGAAAGGATTGCGCCGGGTCGGCCGTCCAGCCGAACACATTGCCGCCGAAGGCCAGCGGCGACACCTGCAGGCCCGAACGGCCGAGTTCCTTGAGGGGGAGGGACATGAAAAAGCTCCTGCTTCTGAACAAGGGAAGGCGGCATTCGCGAATGCCGCGCGGTGATCGGACGATTGTGCAGCGCATGGCGATTTCATGCAGGAGGCCGGCCGAATTGGGCACAATGCGACCATGCTGATACATCCCCAATTCGATCCCATCGCGCTGCAGGTCGGCCCGCTCGCCATCCACTGGTATGGCCTGATGTACCTGGTGGCCTTTGTCCTGTTTGTCGTGACGGGCACCCTGCGTTGCCGGCAGCCGCAATATGCCCAGTTGGGCTGGCAGCGGCGCGACATCGAGGACCTGCTGTTCTGGGGCGTGCTGGGGGTGGTGATCGGCGGGCGCATCGGCTTCTGCCTGTTCTACCAGCCCAGCTACTACCTGGCCCATCCGCTCGAGATCTTTTACGTGTGGCGCGGCGGCATGAGCTTTCACGGCGGCATGCTGGGCGTGATCGTGGCGATGGTGCTGTTTGCGCGCAGCCGCAAGCGGCCCTGGCTGCAGGTCACCGACCTCATCGCACCCTGCGTGCCGCTGGGCCTGGCGGCGGGCCGGCTGGGCAACTTCATCAACGGCGAGCTGTGGGGGCGTTTTGCCGATCCCTCGCTGCCCTGGGCCATGGTGTTTCCGCAGAGCGGCTCCAATCTGCCGCGCCATCCCTCGCAGATCTACCAGTTCCTGATGGAGGGATTGCTGCTGTTCGTTCTGCTGTGGCTGTATGCCCGCAAGCCCCGTCACACGGGCGAGGTCTCGGCCGCATTCCTGGTGGGTTACGGCACCTTCCGTTTCATTGCCGAGTACTTCCGCGAGCCCGACAGCTACCTCGGCCTGCTGGCCTTCAGCATGAGCATGGGACAGTGGCTGTGCCTGCCCATGATCCTGGCCGGCGCGGCCCTGTGGGGCTGGTCACGCAAGCAGGCGCTGGGACCGGAACGGCCGGCCCGCCGCGCCTGAGCTTCCGCGGATCGCCGAGAGGCGGTGCGGTCACGGCCTCTCGGTCCGGGATCAGAACTGCGCCGTCATGCCCATGAAGTAGGCCCGGCCGCCGATGTCGAAGTCGTTGCCTTCGCGCGTTTCCTTGCCCGTGAGGTTGAGCACCCCGGCGCGCAGGGTGATCTGGTCGTTGAGCACGTAGCGGGTGGTCAGGTCATAGGTGGTGTAGGCCTTGGCGTAGGTGCTGCTGGTGGTGCCGATGCTGAGTTTCTTGCCGGTGTGCTGAGCGCTCAGGCCGACGCTCCAGCGGTGCGTGGCTTGCCAGTCCAGTGTGGAGTAGACCGTCAGCTTGGGCACGGCCAGCAGGTCGGCACCGGTGGTCAGGTTCTTGGACTCGAGCATGCGGGTCACATTGGTTTTCCACTGCAGGTTGCGCAGCACCGGCACCGTTGCGGTCGCTTCCACGCCGCGCGTGCGGGCCTTCTGGGCGTTGGCCATGCGGGTCCACCAGTAGCCGTTGAGGTAGCCCAGCGGGGCGTAGTCGATCTTGTTCTTGAAGTTGGTGTGGAAATAGGTGGCACCGAACGACCAGTCGTTGCGATCGAAGCCGACGCCCAGTTCGGCGCTGGTGCTGGTCTCGGGCTTGAGGTCGGGGTTGCCCACCATGTAGCAGCCGGTCGTGCCGTCCGCATTGCGCTGGCTGTAGTTCCAGCCGAGACCGGCGAGGCTGGTGCAGCCCCGGCCGCCCGACTGCGTGGCTGCGCCCGGTGAGTTTTCCTTCAGGTTGGGGGCGCGGAAACCGCGCGAGACGCCGCCCTTGAGTGTCCAGGCCTCGGCCGGGTGGTAGACCAGGTAGGCGCGCGGGCTCCAGTTGTTGCCGTATTTTTCGTGGTGGTCCATGCGCAGGCCGAGGGTCAGCGACAGCGGATCCAGCAGGTAGAGCTGGTTTTCACCGAACAAGGCCCAGTTGGTGGCCTTGAGCTTGCTTCCGCTCACCGCGTTGCCGGCGAAGTCGATCGGGATGGTGCCGATGGTGTCGCCGTTGGTCAGTTCCTCGCGTTTCAGTTGCAGGCCGACCGTGAGTGCCTGGTCGATGCCGAGCTTGAAGGGCACGTCGAAACGGCCGTCCAGCGTGGTTTCGTTCGAGGTGTTGCCGATGGTGCCTTCGCCCTTGTCCTTGTAGCTGTTGCGGTAGAGGTTGACCTTGGAGGTGGCCCGGCCGTAGCGGCCCTCGTGCGAGACGGCGTAGTAGTCGTGGACCAGCTTGGACAGGCCCCAGCCGTAGACCAGCGGATCGCCGTCGGCATCGACGGCACTGGAGCCGCTGGCGCGCTGGTCGCCGCGCGAACCTTCGACGGTCAGCGTGTGGTCGGGGGTGACCTTCCAGTTGACCAGTGCGTTCACGTTCTGGTTGCGTGAGCCGGAGGTGACCTGGTAGCCGCTGGGCGAGAAGCCGTCGTTGCCCTCGTCCGATGCCCGGCGCGTGATGTTGGCACCCAGGCGCACGCCCACGTCCTCGGTCACCGGGCCGCTGATGTTGAAGCCGACCTGTGCCGTGTCGCCCCGGTCTCGGCTGTCGGGCTGGGTGTAGTGGGTCGAGACCGAACCCGACCAGACCTTGGCCACCTTGCGCGTGATGATGTTGATCACGCCGCCCATGGCTTCCGAACCGTAGAGCGAGGACATGGGGCCGCGCACCACCTCGATGCGCTCGATCATTTCCGGCGATATCCAGTCCAGATCCTGCTGGCCCAGGTCGTCGCGGTAGTTGACACCCGAGGAACTGCCCTGGCGCTTGCCGTCGATCAGGATGAGGGTGTACTTGTCGGGCAGGCCGCGCAGCTTGATCTTGGATTGCGGGCCGGTGGCGCTCAGCCCGCCGGTCACGCCGGGAATGGTGGAGAGCAGTTCACCCAGGCTGCCGACAGGCTTGCGCTCGATGTCCTCGCGCGTGATGACGCTGATGCTGGCAGGCGCATCCCGCAGTTCGGTGGCCGAGCCCGATGCCGTGACGACGACGGTCGACAGCGTGGGGCTGCCGGCGGCAGCGGCATGGGCCTGGGCCGGTTCGGAGACCGCCTGAGCGTGCGCGGCGCTGCCGAGCAGAGTCAGCAGTGCGGCGGCAGCGGCTGGACGCAGGGGATGGGGAATAGGCATGGATGTCGCTCCTCGGTTTGAAATATCGGTTTTGGCTCCAAAATCGTTCTAGGAACGATTCTCGAAATATTGGATATGACATTGGTACAGCTCAATTCATAATCCAAAAATAGGAGCATTACTCTAGAGGATGCGAATCATACGCGTTATGTGTCTCAATATGAAAAGACACCGGATTTCTGGGGATTTGACGGGCCTGTGACGCGATGCCGTGTCCGACTATCGTTAAAAGCAATTGACTTGATAAGATCAATCAATTTCTATAATAATCAGGATGGACTTACCATTTCAGGTACCGCAAGTTCATATCCCCTTTTTCTCAAACCTCAGGAGTTCTCTACATGTCTCTGGTCAACACCCCCATCAAACCTTTCAAGGCAACGGCCTATCAGAACGGCAAGTTCATCGACGTCTCTGACGAATCCCTGAAGGGCAAGTGGGCCGTGGTGGTGTTCTATCCCGCCGATTTCACGTTCGTGTGCCCGACCGAGCTGGAAGACCTGGCCGACAACTACGCCGAGTTCCAGAAGCTGGGCGTCGAGGTGTACTCGGTGTCCACCGACACGCATTTCTCGCACAAGGCCTGGCACGACACGTCGCCCGCCATCGGCAAGATCCAGTACCCCATGATCGGTGACCCGACCTGGGAAATCACCAGCAACTTCGACGTGCTGCGCGCCGGTCAAGGCCTGGCTGACCGCGGCACCTTCATCATCGATCCGCAAGGCGTGATCCAGGCTGTCGAAGTGACCGCCGAAGGCATCGGCCGCGACGCCAAGGAACTGCTGCGCAAGGTCAAGGCCGCCATCTACGTGGCCAACCACCCCGGCGAAGTGTGCCCGGCCAAGTGGACCGAAGGCGAACAGACCCTGGCTCCCTCGCTGGACCTGGTCGGCAAGATCTAAACATCGCGCCCTCGAGCTGGGCGCGTGTCGCCCAGCTTTTTTTGAGCCGTAGTTTTCATAAGTACGGCGTATTCATTAGGTTTATTGCTACGTATTTCGATAAACCTGATGCATGTGCCGTCCGAACCGGCGCCGGTCCGTGACCCGCGCGGTTCTTTCCCATCACTCTCGTTGCAAGGAATCACACCATGTTGGATGCCAACCTCAAAGCCCAGTTGAAGACCTACCTCGAGCGCGTGAGCCAACCCATCGAGATCGTGGCCTCGCTCGACGACACGCCCAAGTCGCAGGAAACGCTGGGACTGCTGCAGGACATCGACGGCCTGTCGGACCGGATCACATTGGTGGTGCGCCGGGGCGAAGACGCCGATGTGCGCAAGCCCTCGTTCAGCATCAGCCAGCCGGGTGGCGTGCCGGGCATCCGTTTTGCCGGTCTGCCCATGGGACATGAGTTCACCTCGCTGGTGCTGGCGCTGCTGCAGGTCGGCGGCCATCCCTCCAAGGCGGCGCAAGAGGTGATCGAGCAGGTGCGCAACTTGCAGGGACCGCTGCACTTCGAGACCTATTTTTCGCTGTCGTGCCAGAACTGCCCGGATGTCGTGCAGGCGCTCAACCTCATGGCCGTGCTCAACCCCAACGTGCGTCACGTGGCCATCGACGGCGGCGTGTTCCCCAAGGAGGTCGAGCAGCGCCAGGTGATGTCGGTGCCCACCGTCTATCTCAACGGCGAACCGTTCGCCCAGGGCCGCATGGGACTGGAAGAGATCCTCGGCAAGGTGGACACGGGGGCGGCAGCGCGCGGCGCTGAAAAGCTCAACGCCCAGGCGCCGTTCGACGTGCTGGTGGTGGGCGGTGGCCCGGCCGGTGCCGCTGCCGCGATCTATGCCGCACGCAAGGGCATCCGCACGGGCGTGGCCGCCGAGCGTTTCGGCGGCCAGGTGCTGGATACGCTGGGCATCGAGAACTTCATTTCGGTGAAGGAGACCGAAGGCCCGAAGCTGGCCGCGGCACTGGAAGAGCACGTCAAGGCGTATGACGTGGACATCATGAACCTGCAGCGCGCCGAGTCGCTGCGCCGCACCGCGCAAGGTGTGGAAGTGCAGTTCGCCAGCGGTGCCCGCCTGACCGGCAAGACCGTGGTGATTGCCACCGGTGCGCGCTGGCGCGAGATGAACGTGCCCGGCGAAGCCGAGTACCGCAACAAGGGCGTGGCCTATTGCCCGCATTGCGACGGTCCTCTGTTCAAGGGCAAGCGGGTGGCCGTGGTGGGCGGCGGCAACTCGGGTGTGGAAGCGGCGATCGACCTGGCCGGTCTGGTTGCGCATGTCACGCTGCTGGAGTTCGGTGCCGAGCTCAGGGCCGATGCGGTGCTGCAGCGCAAGCTGCGCAGCCTGGCCAATGTCGAGGTGATCACGCAGGCCCAGACCACCGAGGTGACCGGCGACGGCACCAAGGTCAACGGGCTGGTCTACACCGACCGGGCGACCGGCGCCAGCCACCGCGTGGCGCTCGAGGGCGTGTTCGTGCAGATCGGCCTGGTGCCCAACAGCAGCTGGCTCAAGGACAGTGGCGTGGAGCTCAGCAAGTTCGGCGAGATCGTGGTGAATGCGCGCGGCGAGACCACGCTGCCGGGTGTGTTCGCGGCCGGCGACGTCACCACCACGCCCTACAAACAGATCATCATCGCCATGGGCGAGGGTTCGAAGGCCGCGCTGAGTGCGTTCGACCACCTGATCCGCGAGACCGCACCTGCGGATGCGGTGGCAGCCGAGGCCGTGACGGCCTGAGGACGAACCGCGCAGGAGCAGGCCGCGTGGAAGACGCTGCCTGACTGACGGCCGGCCCTGTCGCAGTCGATGCACTGCAGCAGGGCCGGCCGTTTTTTTGCGGGGAGAGATGCGAAGAATCGCCGGCACCGCACCGGCTCCCGCCGTGGGCCTGCCGCCGGATCGTGGCCGGCCGCTGGTTCAGGCGCAGCGCCGGGCCGCCCGGTCCCAGGTGTGCAGCAGGGTCTCGGCCTGGTCGCGGCTCCAGCGGGGCTCGAAGGTGCGTTCGATGGCGAGGTTGTCGCGCAGGTCTTCGGCGTCGTGGAACACGCCCTGTTGCAGGCCGGCCAGCAGGGCGGCACCCAGCGCGGTGGTCTCGATGGTCCGGGGGCGCAGCACCGGCATGCCGATCAGGTCGGCCTGCAACTGCATGAGCAGGTTGTTGGCGCAGGCTCCGCCGTCGACGCGCAGCGATTCCACGTTCAGGTTGGTGAGCGCATGCGCGTCGCGCTGCATGGCATGCAGCAGCATGGTGGACTGGATGGCGATGCTCTCGAGCGCGGCGCGGCTGATGTGGGCGACGGTGGTGCCGCGGGTCAGGCCCTGGATGCTGCCGCGCAGGTCGGGCAGCCAGTAGGGCGCCCCCAGGCCGGAGAAGGCCGGGATGAGCGTGACGCCGTTGCTGTCGGGCACGCTGGCCGCCAGGGCTTCGACTTCGGCGCTGCTCTGGATGACCTTGAGGCCGTCGCGCAGCCATTGCACGACGGCACCGCCGATGAAGACGCTGCCTTCGAGCACGTAACCGGGTGGCGAATGCGGATCGTGCTGCGCGGCGCACGAGGCGATCAGTCCGTTCTCGCTGGCGACCGCGGTCTGGCCGGTGTGCATGAGCATGAAACAGCCCGTGCCGTAGGTGTTCTTGACGTCGCCCGGCCGCAGGCACAGCTGGCCCAGCAGTGCGGATTGCTGGTCGCCGGCCACGCCGCCGATCGGCAGGGCGTGGCGTCCGTCGTCGAGCAGGCCGGGCGCGACATGGCCGAACAGCGACTGCGAAGGCAGCACGTCGGGCAGCATCGCGCGAGGCACACGGAAGAGTGCCAGCAGTTCGTCGTCCCACTGCGCGGTGTGGATGTTGAAGAGCAGAGTCCGGCTGGCGTTGCTGACGTCGGTCACGTGCCGTTTGCCGCCCGTGAGGTTCCAGATGAGCCAGCTGTCGACGGTGCCGAACGCCAGTTCGCCGGCCTCGGCCTGGGCTTGCGCGCCTTCGACATGGTCGAGCAGCCAGCGCAGCTTGGTCGCCGAAAAATACGCATCCACCCGCAGCCCGGTGAGTTCGCGGATGCGGGGCTCCAGGCCCTGCTGGCGCAGGGTTTCGCATTGGGGCTCGGTCCGGCGGTCTTGCCAGACGATGGCGTTGTGCAGCGGGAGACCGGTCTTCCTGTTCCAGATGAGCGTGGTTTCGCGCTGGTTGGTGATGCCGACGGCGCGCACGTCGGCGGCGGTCAGCCCGCCCCGGGACAGCGCTTCGCGCGCGGTGCGCAACTGGCTGTCCCACAGCACGCGCGGATCGTGCTCGACCCAGCCGGGCTGGGGATAGATCTGTTCGAATTCCTGCTGAGCGGTGCTGTGCACGCTGCCGTCCTTGCGGAAGACGAGTGCACGCGAACTGGTGGTGCCCTGGTCGAGGGCCAGGATGTAGGGTCCGGGAGTCATGTCTGGGTTTCCTTGCCGGGCTCGGCGGGGGCGACCACGCAGCGCACGTCGATGTCGCGCAGCAGGCGCTCGAAGGCCGGCTCGGGTGGCTGATCGGTGAAGACGGTGTGGACCAGGCGCAGCGGTGCCATTTCGATCATGGCCGCGCGTCCGAACTTGCTGTGGTCGGCCGCCAGCCAGACCTGCCGCGAGCGTTCGACGATGGCGCGCGCCACCATGACTTCGCGCATGTCGAAGTCGCGCAGCGTGCCGTCGGCGTCGATGCCGCTGATGCCGATGAGGCCGATGTCGACCTTGAACTGGTGGATGAAGGACAGGGCGGCCTCGCCGACCACGCCCAGGTCTTCGTGGCGCACGCTGCCGCCGGCGATGACCACTTCGCAACTGGGGTTGCCGGCCAGGGTGCTGGCGACGTGGAGGTTGTTGGTCACCACACGCAGGCCCTGGTGATGGAGCAGCTCGGTGGCAATGGCCTCGACCGTGGTGCCGATGTTCATGAACAGGCTGGCGCCGTGGGGAATGGCCGCGGCGACAGCGCGGGCAATGCGCTGCTTGGCCTGCGCCCGGCTGCGCTGGCGCTCGGCATGGGCCGTGTTGCGGGTACTGGAATCGATGGCCCGCACGCCGCCGTGGAAACGTTCGAGTGCGCCCGCTTCGGATAGGCGCTGGATGTCGCGCCTGACGGTCTGCAGGGTGGTGGCGAACTGCTCGGCGAGCGACTCGGTCTTGAGACTGCCGTGTTCGCGTACCGCTTGCAGCATCGCAAGTTGCCGTGGATTGAGTGCCATGGGCGTGAACTATTACCAAAAGTACAGATTCGCGCATTAGGGATTTCGATAGGGAGTGTTTTTGAGAGAAATAAGATAAAAACTCGCAAATCATCAAAAAAGAAAACAAAGAAATCGTTCTTTTCGACGTTTTATGATCAGAATTGAACTATCGGATTTGGCGGAGACACGCTGGGACCTGCTGGTGGTCGGTGGCGGAGCCACGGGCCTGGGCGTGGCTTTGCAGGCGGCGCTCGAAGGCCGTCGGGTGGCGTTGATCGAAGCGCGCGACTATGCCTGCGGCACGTCGTCGCGTTCGACCAAGCTGCTGCATGGCGGCGTGCGTTACCTGGCGCAAGGCCGGGTCGGTCTGGTGCGCGAGGCCTTGCGCGAGCGCGCCACCGTGCTGGATCTGGCGCCTCACCTGGCCCAGCCCCTGCCTTTTGTCGTGGCCGAAAAACGCTGGCTGGCCTGGGCCGTGACGGCGCTGGGCCTCAAGGCCTACCAATGGCTGGCCGGGCGCTACAGCCTGGGTGCGAGCCGGCTGCTGAGCGTGGCCGGCCTGGCCAGCCGCATGCCGCCGCTGCCCGGTGTGGTCGCGGGTGTCGAGTATTGGGACGGCCAGTTCGACGATGCGCGCCTGGCGCTGGCTCTGGCGCGCACCGCGCAGGCGGCCGGTGCGCAGATGCGCAACCACACCGCGCTCGAATCGCTGCACCGGGATCCGGACGGCCGGGGCTGGCAGGCGGGTGTGCGGGATGCACTCACGGGGGAACGGGCCACGCTGCGCGCACGCGCCGTGGTCAACGCGGCCGGGGTCTGGGTCGACGGCGTGCGGGCCCAGGCGCTGCAGCAGGCCGGCGCGGCGGCGCCGCGGCCCATCGTGCGGCCCAGCCAGGGCGTTCACGTGGTGGTGCCGCGCGAGGTGCTTCCGCTCGAGTCCGCCGTGCTGGTGCCCCGGACCACCGATGGCCGGGTGCTGTTCGCGGTGCCCTGGCTGGGATCGACCGTGATCGGAACCACCGACACGCCGCGCGCCGATGCGCCGCTGGAGCCGCGCCCGCAGGCCGAGGAACTGGATTTCATTTTTGGCGAGGCGCGCCGGTCTCTGGGGATCCGCCTCGACCGGACGCAGGTTCGCAGCGTGTGGGTGGGCCTGCGGCCGCTGGTCGATCTGGGCGGCACCGAAGGCGGCTCGACCGCACAGCTCTCACGCGAGCACGTCATCCTGCGCGAGGCCGCGGGCTTCATCACCGTCACCGGCGGCAAGTGGACCACCTACCGCAGCATGGCCGAGGACGTCCTGGCCGAACTGGCACGCGACGAAGCCGAGGCCGGTGTCGCGGTGCGGCCGTCGGCGCAGACCCGCACGCACCGGCTGTTCGGTGCGCCTTCGCGGTCTGAGGTGGCGTCGATCCGGCAGGCACCGGGTCTGCATCTGCTGGGGACCGAAGCCGACGCGGTGGCCCTGCTGCCGGGCAACGACGAGGCGCTCGGCCTCGGCCTGACGGCCGCTCTGGTGCGCTACGCGGCCCGCCACGAGCAGGCCGTGACGGTGGAAGACATGCTGGCGCGGCGCTGGCGCATGCTGTTTCTGGATGCGCGACTGGCTCGCCGGATCGCGCCCCGGGTTGCGCAGATCCTGCACGAACAAACCGGGCACGACCCGGCGCTGCAGGCCTTCGTCGCGTTGTGCGGGCAATACGTGCTCGACGCCGGTACGGATGCCGAAGCGCATGCCGATGCGGATGCCGGTGACCGCAGGGCCGAAGAGAAGACAGAAGAAAAAGCCAGTCCCGCCGAGGCTGGCCACCACGACAACAAGATCCGCGGGCTCGATGCCTGAGCCCGCCCCCGACCATTGGAATCGACTCAGGAGACAACCATGAAATACCACCCTTCCATCCGGCCCGTGATGCTGACGATGGCCCTGGCCGCTTCGGCTTCCGGCGCCGCCGCCGCCGATGTGCGCGTGATGTGTTACCAGGACAGCGTGGAGTGCGAGGTCACGGCCGAGCTCGCCAAACGGTTCGAGGCGCAGAACCCCGGGACCCGGATCATCGTCGACAACGTGCCGTTCAAGACCATCCTGGAACAGCTGCCGGTGCAACTGGCTGCGGGGCAGGGGCCGGACATTGCACGGGTGACCGATCTCAACGGCCTGTCGAAGTACTACCTGGACATCTCGGGTTACCTCAAGGACCGTGCGTATTGGGACACCCAGTTCGCATCGACCTCGCAGTGGCTGCGTCCGACACCGGGCGACAAGGGCATCTACGGTTTCATGTCCCAATTGACGTTGACCGCACCGTTCGTGAACAAGACATTGTTCGAGCAGGCCAATGTGCCGCTGCCCGGCCCCAAGGCCACATGGGACGAATGGGCCGAGGCGACCCGCAAGGTGGCCAAGGCGACCCAGGTGAAGGCCGGCATGGCGTGGGACCGCTCGGGCCATCGTTTCGCCGGTCCGGCCGTGAGCTACGGCGCGAAGCTGTTCGACGCCAAGGGCGAGCCGGTCATCGACGACGGTTATCGGGTGGCGGTCGAGAAATTCGTCGGCTGGCACAAGGACGGCACCATGCTGCGCGATGTCTGGGCCGGCACGGGGGGCTCGACCTATGCGGACTCGATCGGCGAGTTCATCAACGCCAACGTGGTCATGGTGCTGTCGGGCAGCTGGCAGGTGAGCCGTCTGCAGCGCGAGGTGGGCAACAACTTCGACTGGGTGGCGGTGCCCAACCCCTGCGGTCCGGCGGCCTGTTCGGGCATGCCCGGCGGCGCAGCCTGGGTTGCGCTCAAGACCACCAAGTCGCCCAAGGAAACGGCGGCTTTCCTCGACTTCATGGCCTCGGAAGCCGCCTATGCGGAGTTCACCAGCCGCACCAACAACATTCCGGCCCACGCCGGACTGGTGGCCAAGGGCGTGCAGTACCCGGGCGCCAAGGGGCAGGCGCAGGCGGCATTGACGGCGATCGGCGGCACGGTGGCGAGCCTGGCGCCGGCGGCCTATCAGTTGCAGGGCTACAAGTACAACCGCGCCGTCATGCTGCCGACCGTCACGCGGGTCACCCAGGCCATCGTCGGCGAGATGTCGACGGCCGATGCGGTCGCCCGCATCCGCACCGACATGCAGGACGCCCTGAAGCAGGCGCAGAAATAAACCCGAATCCGGCTGTGCCGGCGAGGTCTCTTCGCCGTTCGTTTCTTCACTCACTCCCTCCAGACCTGTGCTGCGGGACGGCAGGGCGCCGTCTCGCAGCCACCGGGATTTGTCCATGAGATTGCTTTCCTTTTTCTTCAACCTGCTGGAGCCGTTCTTCCGGCTCTGCCAGCGCTGGCTGGGCCTGTCCCGGCTGGGATGGCTGTTCGTCGGCCCCAACCTGCTGGTGTTCGGGCTGTTCACGTTCCTGCCCATCGTCATCAACTTCTTCTATGCGACATCGGGCGGCGTGAAGCTCATGCCGCTGGAGCGGCCGTTCACGGGCGTCGAGAACTTCCAGACCCTGTTCCAGTGCGGCAACTACCTGGACATCTCGACCTGCAACCGCGACGTGTTCTGGCGGGCCATCCTGAACACGCTCAAGTTCAGCGTGCTGCAGGTGACGCTGATGCTGGTGTTCTCGGTGCTGACGGCGCTGGTGCTCAACCGCAAGATCATGGGGCGCGGATTCTGGCGCGGCGTGTTCTTCTATCCGGTGCTGCTGTCGCCGGTGGTGGTCGCACTGATCTGGAAGTGGGTGCTGCAGAACCAGGGCGTGCTCAACGCGGGGCTGGCTGCCTACGGCATGCAGCCGGTCGAGTGGCTGACCGATGCAGGCTGGGCCTTCTTCTGGACCATCTTCGTCTCGATCTGGGCGCACATGGGCTTCTACACGCTCATCCTGCTGGCCGGTCTGCAGGCCATTCCGCGCGACATGTACGAGGCCGCCGAGATGGACCGCGCCGGACCGTGGCGCACGCTCACGCGCATCACGCTGCCGCTGCTGATGCCCAACCTGATCGTGGTCGTGGTGCTGGCGGCGATCCGGGCCATCCAGATCTTCGACGAGGTCTTTGTGCTGACGGGAGGCGGTCCGGGCTCGGCCACCACCTTCATCGTGCAATTCATCTACCAGACCGGTTTTGCCGAACAGATCCATCTGTACGGCCTGGCGGCAGCGGCGTCGCTTGCGCTGGCGGCTTTCCTGGTGGTATTGACCCTGGCGCAACTGCGGCTGACTCGCGCAAGCGAGCAGGGCCGCAAAGGACGTTGACATGCGTGTGACCGAATTCCTTCTCCGTACCCGTGGACGCCGCCGGCTGCACTGGACCGACGTGATGAGTTATGCCTACCTGTTCGTGGGCCTGCTGACGATGTTCGGGCCGGTGCTGTGGCTGGTGATGTCGTCGTTCAAGACCGAGGCCTCGATCGGCCAGTTCCCGCCCACCTTCCTGCCCTACGCGCAGAAGGTGGTGCAGGTGGAGGGGCACGAGCAGCCGCTGCCGCTGTTCGAGGTCAGGACGCCGGACGGCGGCGTGCGCGAGCTCGCCCAGGTCAACCGCATCGGCATCATGGCCAACATGGTGGATCCGGCGGCACCCGACGACACGGTGCGGGTCAACATCAACCAGCGCAAGCCGGTCAACGAACTGTCGTTCGCCTGGAACAACTACGTCGACATCTTCCACAAGTTCACCTTCGGCACCTACCTGTGGAACAGCGTCTTCATCACCGTGGTGGCGACCCTGCTGACCTTGCTGTTCAACTCGATGGCGGCCTTCGCGCTGTCGAAGTACCGCTTCGCGGGGCAGAAAGCCGTGTTCCTGCTGATCATCGCCACGCTGATGATTCCGCCCACCATCATCCTGGTGCCGGTGTTCCTGGTGATCAACGAGACCGGGCTGCTCAACAGCCTGTGGGGGGTGATCTTGCCCGCCGTGGCGACGCCGACGGGGGTCTTCCTGCTGCGTCAGTACATGCTGACCATTCCGGACGAACTGATCGAGGCGGCGCGCATGGACCATGCGAGCGAGTGGCGCATCTACTGGCGCATCGTGTTGCCGCTGTCGGCCCCTGCGCTGGCGGTGCTGGCGATTTTTTCGGTGATGTGGCGGTGGAACGACTTCCTGCTGCCCTTGATCGTGCTCTCCAAGAGCGAATTCTTCACGCTGCAGCTGGCGCTCAACTCCTTCCAGGGTGAGCTCAATACGCAGTGGCATTACCTGCTGGCCATGACGGTCATCACCCTGTTGCCGGTGACCCTGGTGTTTGCGTTCCTGCAGCGCTACATCACCACGGGCATCGCCAGCGCCGGCGTCAAGTAAGCCGGGCCTCTTCCCTTTTGCAAGGACTCCATCTTGTCCACTCTAGAACTGAAATCGATAGAAAAGACGTTTGACCAGACCCGCGTGATCCCGGGGGTCGACCTGCAGGTCAAGGACGGCGAATTCGTGGTGTTCGTGGGCCCGTCGGGCTGCGGAAAATCCACGCTGCTGCGCATGATCGCGGGGCTGGACATGCCGACATCCGGCGATCTGCTGATCGACGGCCAGCGCGTCAACGACGTCGGGGCGGCCGATCGCGGCTGTGCCATGGTGTTCCAGTCCTACGCGCTCTATCCGCACATGACGGTGTACGACAACATGGCTTTTGGCCTGGAGAACGCCAAGGTGCCCAAGGCCGAGATCGAGCAGAAAGTGCGCAGCGCGGCTGCGCTGCTGCGGCTCGACCAACTGCTGGCGCGCAAGCCCACGCAACTGTCGGGCGGGCAGCGGCAGCGGGTGGCGATCGGGCGTGCGATCGTGCGCAATCCCAAGATCTTCCTGTTCGACGAGCCGCTCTCCAACCTGGACGCCGAACTGCGCATTTCCATGCGCTCGGAGCTGCGCGAGCTGCACCGGCGGCTGCGTGCAACCATGATCTACGTCACGCACGACCAGGTCGAGGCCATGACCATGGCCGACAAGATCGTGGTGCTGCGCGCCGGCCGCATCGAACAGATCGGTGCGCCGCAGGTGCTGTACGAAAAGCCCTGCAACACCTTCGTGGCCGGCTTCATCGGCAGCCCGCGCATGAACTTCCTGCCGGCCGAGCTGGTGCGGGCCTGCCCGGCGCTGGCGGCCGCGGTGCCGGCTGCGGCGAAGCAGATCGGCATCCGCCCCGAACACTGGGTCCCGGCGCCCGCCGGACAGGGGCTGGCGCTGACGGTTGCGGGCAGCGAGTACCTGGGCGCGCAGCGACTGGTGCAGGCCAGGCTGCCCGACCAGACGCCGGTGGAGCTGCTGCTGCCCGGCGACCGCAACGATGCGCCGCAGGACGTGATCCACATGACGGCAGACGCCGGCAATGTCCATGCCTTCGATTCCAACGACCAACGACTGTAAAAGGACTTGAGACTCTATGACTCCGTTAAGCACCTCGGGCTGGCAGCTCGATCCCGGCCAGGCCGATGCCGATGCGCGTGCCCCCCTGGACGGCGGCGGCCAACTGAAGCTGGCCTTCCTGACCCCTACCATGGCCCGTGTGACGTGGGAGACCGCGCAGGGCTACAAGGAGCCGCGCACCTGGGCCATCAGCCCGGTGGCCGGGCAGGATGTGCCGTGGACCGGACGCGACCGTGCCAGTCTCGACGGCTTCGCGCGGCCCGCGATCGCGCAGACCGCCGATGAGCCGCTGCTGCAGACCGGCCAACTGGCGGTTCGCCTGCACGGCGGCCCGGGCCGGGCCGTGGGCCTGGAGTGGTCCGATCCCGAGAGCGGCCGCATCTACCTGCGCGACCGCGGCACGAGCGCCTACCTCGGCGAGCGCCGCACCGGCCTGGTCCGGCACTGCGTGGTGCGGCATCCGAGCGAGCAGTACTTCGGCCTGGGCGACAAGACCGGTCCGCTCAATCTGCACGGGCGCCGCCTGCGCTGCATGGGCCAGGATTCGCTGGGCTACGACCCCCGCAACGGCGATCCGCTCTACAAGCACTGGCCTTTCCTCATGACACGCACGGTCGACGGCCTGTGGACGGGCGTGTACTACGACACGCTGTCGGCCTGCACGTTCGATCTGGGCTGCGAGCACGACAACTATCACGACTTCTTTCGCACGCTGGACATCGACGACGGCGATCTCGACTACTACATCATGGTGGGCCGCACGCCGGCCGAGGTGGTGTCGCAGTTCGTGCAGCTCATCGGCGGCACCCACCTGCCGCCGCGCTGGTCGGTCGGCTACGCGCAGACGGCCATGGGCCTGCCCGATGCACCCGATGCGCAGGTCCGCCTCGACGCCTTCATCGACGAATGCGTGAGCCGCCGGATCCCGATCTCGTCCTTCCACTACGGCTCGGGCTATTCGAGCCGCGGCAAGCAGCGCTACGTGTTCACCTGGAACCGCAGCAAGTTCCCGGATCCCGAAGCCGTCAACGCCAAGTTCCACGCGGCGGGCATGCGCATCGTGGCCAACCTCAAGCCCTGTCTGCTCGACGACCACCCGTCTTACGAGAAACTGGCGGGAGAGGGTGCGTTCCTGCAGCACCGGGACAACGGCAAGCCCGTGCTCGAGCCCTACTGGGACGGCCAGGGTTCGCACCTGGACTTCACCCGCGAAGGCGCGGTCGCCTGGTGGAAGTCGCAACTGAAGGCCGAGATCCTGGATCGCGGCATCGATGTCGGCTGGAACGACAACAACGAGTACGCGATTCAGGCCGAGGATGCGTATTCGGACGGCTGGGGCCAGCCCATGCCCATGCACCGCAGCCGTCCGCTGCACGGCCTGCTCATGACCCGCGCCACCTTCGAGGCCCAGCAGGAACATGCGCGCACGCAGGGCGACGACGAGCCCATCTACACCATCACGCGCGCCGGCCCTCCCGGTCTGCAGCGTTACGCGCAGACCTGGTCGGGCGACAACACCACCAGCTGGGCCACGCTGAAGTGGAACATCCGCACCGGCCTGCAGATGAGTCTGTCGGGCATGTTCAACATCGGGCACGACGTGGGGGGCTTCTATGGCCCGGTTCCCAGTCCGGAACTGCTGCTGCGCTGGGTCCAGGCCTGCAGTCTCAATCCGCGCATGGTGATGAATTCGTGGAAAGAGGGGGGCGTGACCAACCTGCCGTGGATGCATGCCGAGGTCGAGGACGCGGTGCGCAATGCCATCGGCCTGCGCTACCGGCTCATGCCCTACCTGTGGCAGTGCTTCGAGCAGGCGTCGCAGACGCATGTGCCCATCATTCGTCCCACCTTCTTCAACTTCCCGGACGATGTGGCCTGTCTGACCGACAGCGACGACTTCATGCTGGGCGACTGGCTGCTGGTCGCGCCCGTGGTGGAGGAAGGCGCGGTAACGCGTCGTGTCTATCTGCCCGCACTGCCGGCCGGCGAACGCTGGTTTGCGCTGGACACCCGCGAGCCTTACGAGGCCGGACGCGAGCACACGGTCGAGGCGCCGCTGGAACACCTGCCGATCTTTGTGCGGCAGGGCGCCCGCATCCCGGTCGCCAGCCCGAAGGCGGGACAGGTCGCGGCCTTCGACGATCCGGTGAGCGAAGTGCTGTCGTTCTGACGGCCGTCGGCCCCCGGGCCCGACCTGCAGCCGCATGGCGCGGGGCGCCGGCTTGCAGGCCGGTGGCCTGGGCCATGCGGCTTTTTTTCAACCGGCGGGCATGCGATTGCCGGGCTGCCGCGCCAGCGCAAAGAGCTCGGCCAGCGCCTGCGCGGGCAGCGGCCGGCTGAAATGGAAGCCCTGCACTTCGTCGCAGGGGTGCAGGCGCAGGCAGGCGAGCTGCTCGGGCGTTTCCACGCCTTCGGCGGTGACGGTGATGCCCAGCGAACGGCCGAGGTCGCCGAGGGCCTGCACGATGGCCCGGTCGTTGCCGCTGCTGGCGAGCTCGGCGATGAAGCTGCGGTCGATCTTGATGCCGTCGAGCGGGTAGCGGCGCAGGTAGGCCAGCGATGAAAAGCCGGTGCCGAAGTCGTCCAGGCTCAGGCGGACGCCCAGATCCTTGAGCGCCTGCAGCGTGGCCAGTGCAGCCTGGTCGTGCGCCAGCAGCACGCGTTCGGTGATCTCGAGCTCGAGGCGGTGGGCCGGCAGTCCGCTGGCATGCAGCGCACGGGCGACATCGCCGGGGATGTCGCTGTGTTCGCCGAACTGCCCGGGCGATAGATTGACCGAAACACCGATGTCGTCCGGCCACCGGGCGGCTTCTCGGCAGGCCGTTTCGAGCACCCAGCGGCCCAGCGGCTGGATGAGGCCGGTGTCTTCGGCCAGCGGAATGAACAGGTCGGGCGGCAGCAGTCCACGCTGCGGATGTTGCCAGCGCACCAGCGCCTCGCAACTGCGGAGCGTGCCGTCCGCCGTGGCATAGCGGGGCTGGTAGTGCAGGCGCAACTGGCCTTCGTTCAGTGCCCGGCGCAGGTCGTCCTCGAGGTGCCGGCGCTCGACGAGTTGCGTGTTCATGGCCGCGGTGTAGACCCGCCAGGTGTTGCGACCGGCCGCCTTGGCCTGGTAGAGCGCGATATCCCCCAGGCGCAGCAGTTCTTCGGTGGTACTCGCATGGGTGGGCGCCAGGGTGATGCCGATGCTGGTCCCGATGTAGACCTGCTGCGGGCCGAGCACAAAGGGCCGGCACAGGTCATCCACCAGCGCGGTGCAGATCCGGGTGATCTGCTGCATGTCTTCGATTCCGGGAAGTGCCAACACGAACTCGTCGCCGCCCAGGCGCGCCACCAGGCCTTCGGGCCCGGCGTGGAGCCTCAGGCGGCGGGCGACGTCCTGCAGCACCTGGTCGCCGGCGGCGTGGCCGAAAGCATCGTTGACCGGCTTGAAGCGGTCGAGATCCAGGCTCAGCAGCGTCAGCGTCGCGGGGCGCACGACCGCAGCGGACGCCGGGTCCAGGTTCGGGTCGGGTTGCGGGTCTGCCAGGTGCTGGTCGAGGAACTGATGAAGCCTGCGGCGGTTGGGCAGGCCGGTGAGCGCGTCGTGCAGCGAGAGATGGCGGACCTCGGCCTGGGCTTCGACCTCGTCGGTGATGTCCGTGGCCGTGCCGCGATGGCCGACCGTTGCTTCGCCGTCCTCGCCGCGGATGGCGCGGGCGGTGACGGTGCAGATGCGGCGCCGCCCGGTGCTGTCGTGGTAGTGGCACAGAAGCGCGTCGCGCTCGCCTTTGCCCGGCCGGGCCTGGGCCTGCAGCCATCGGTGCAGCGAGAGTCCCTGGGACTGCAGCAGGTCGGCCAGGGGCTGGCCCAGCCAGTCTTCCCGGCGAGCCCGCGTGACCTCTGTGAAACGTTCGGAGAGGTAGGTCAGGCGGCCCTGGGCATCCACTTCCCAGAGCCAGTCGGACGAGGCCTCGGCAATGTCGCGGAAGCGGCGTTCGCTGCTTCTGAGCTCGGCTTCGCTGGCGCGCACCGCGTCGAACTGGGCATCGAGCTGGCGTGCGGACACCAGCGCGTGCCGCAGCAGCAGGGTGAGCACGATGGCCAGAGCCAGCACGCCGGCGCCGAAAAGCGGCAGCGTCTGCTTCAGCAATGCCAGGCCGGGTTGCGGTGGATTCCAGTTCATCTGGATGCCGGAGTCCAGCAGCGGCATCGATTCCTGGCCGGGCAACGGGGCGTTCGACGGGGTCAGGATCGGCAGGCCGTAGGTCTCGCTGAGATGGGTCAGCTTGCCGGCGTCGAGCACGGTGACGAACAGCAGCACCGATGCAGGCCCCGTGGTGCGCTGGATCGAGGGATCCCAGCCTGGCGTTATCGTCCCGGCGGCAGCGAGGGCGGGCACGCCCCCCACGCGGAAAGCGCGCACCACGCTGAAGTTTTCCTGGCTGGGCTCGCGGGCCGCGGCGACCAGGCCGGCGACGTCGCCTTCGAGCCAGTCGCCGGCCTGCACGGAGGCGGCCTGGCCGTCGATGACGGCGTAGACGGTGTGGTCCTGCGGACCGATCACCAGCGCACCGTTGTAGCCGTAGAGGTCATAGGGAATGTCGCCGACATTGCGCTGATCGTCGGCCCAGTTCTTGTCGACCTTGAGATGCAGATTGCGGTAGGCCTCGCCCCACTTGCTGTAGTTGATGGTGTTGCGAGCCAGCTCGTTGCGGACCTGGTCGAAGGTGCGGGCGATGAAGGTGCGCGAGCGCTGCTGGACGTCCGTATCCTGGCTCAGGGCATTCTTGACCAGCAGCGTGCCGCCCAGGCCGATGAGCAGCAGAAGTGCACAGAGGGCGGGCAGGATGCGCGAAATCAATTGGCGGTTGCGGCGTGTCGCGGCCCAGCGTGCAAAGACGGTTTTGTGCATGGCGGATACCTGGAGCACGCGATGGTAACGTGAACGGGCGCCAGGCACCGTGGGGCGGGCGAGGCGCACGCCGCAAGGTGTTGCGAGGCGCGGACACGGACCGTGCGTCGGGTCGCGATGCCCGGCCGCCGCCGGCCGCCGCCGGCGGTTCCGGCTGGACGGTGATCGGGGATCGTCAGCCGTGCGGCCGACGGTTCTGCTGGAGAGCCCAGCGTGCCGGGTCCACGGCATCGGCCAACTGGCGTTCGATCGGCCAGGGATCGCCACCGGCATGGCTGGCGATGTGTTCGGCGCACAAGGCGGCCAGGCTGAGCCCGCGCGCGCCCAGGCCGCTGAGCGTGTAGAGACCCGCCAGCCGGGGCAGTTCGGACAGGCGCAGCCCGCCGCCCGGGCGCTGCGTGCCCAGTGCGGCCAGGTCGGGCAGGGGGCCGGCCAGGGGCAGGCGGTCGGGCGTGGTCGCGCGGATCTGCACCCAGGGCGACAGACCGGGCTCGCGGCTCTGCAGGGCAGAGCCGAACTGCGGCGCCAGGGCCTGGGCCCATTCCGGCGCCAGCGATTGCAGCTTGGCCAGGTTGTCGAGATCCGAACTCGGGCGGGGCTGCATGTCCGTGTCGCCGCGCTCGAAACTCGAGCCCATGGCCCAATCCCAGCGTGCGGCGCTGGCCGAACCGGGCCAATTGCCGATGAAATGCCCGTTGCCCGTGAGCGGTGGCGCCGGTGTCTGGCCGGTGGCCCGGCCCAGCGTGATCTGGCCACGCACGGGGGCCAGCGCGGAGGCATCCGGCGCGGTTCCGAAATCCAGCAGGCCGAGGCTGTCCATGGCGGTGGCGACCACCACCAGCTCGGCTTCGGCCAGCGGTCGGCCCTGGGCGTCGAGCGCCTGCCAGACCGGGGCCGTATCGGCGGCGGCTGGGCCTGGCGTCGCCGGGGTGGGCAGTGGGCGCAGTGCGGCCACGGCCTGATGCCAGTGCATCGTCAGTCCGGGGCTGGCCGCCAGCCAGTGCGCCACGAGCGCAGCCCCCTGGATGCGCAGCCCCTGCGCATGGCGCAAGGCCGCTCCGCGGTAGCCGCCGGGCAGTGTCGCGTCGGGCACGAACACCGGGGCGCCTTCGGCCGCCGGCGATCCGTCCGTGGCCGGCAAGCCTGCGTCGTCGTCGGCGTGGCGTGACGAAGCGCTGTCCTGACGCGGCAGGGCCTGCCAGATCTCGCCGCTTTGCCAGGCTGCGGCAGGCAGCCCGGTCAGCGCCAGCGTCTGCCGCATCCAGGCCACGCCGGCCCTCGACAGCCGGGAGATCACGGCGTCGTCGGGCGACACGTGCGGCAGGCACAGACCGACGGGCAGGCCCGACGCGCCCTGTGCCGGTCCGCTGGCGGCATCCAGCAGCGTCACCGACCAGCCGCGCCGCGCCAGGGCCCAGCAGCAGGCCGCACCTGCCAGCCCGGCACCGATGACCAGCGCTCGCCGCCGCGTGGGCGGCGGCGGAGGGGCCAGGGCAGGCGCGGCGGGCGCCGCCAGCCCGTGCGCTGCGCGGTCGCGCCAGGGCACCAGCCGTCCTTGCAGCGCATCGCGCTTGGGCGGCAGGCCGGGGCGTCGCTGCAGAACGAAGCCGGCTTCGGTCAAGCCCTTGCGCACCGCGGCCGCGATGGTCCAGGTGGCCAGCAGGGCCTGGGGCCGCATCAGCCGTGCCAGGCCCTTGAACACGCGGGGTTGCCAGAGATCCGGGTTCCTGGCGGGCGAGAATCCGTCCAGATAGGCCGCATCGGCCTGCAATTGCAGACGAGGCAGCCATTGCGCGGCATCGCCCACCACCAGCGTGAGCGTGACGCAATGACGGGCGTCGCGCGGATGGACGAACAGCATGCGGTGCAGGCCGGGCCCGGCCGGCTGGGGGTAGACCGCGGCCAGTTGGGACGCCAGGTGGGCCACCTCGGCCAGGCTCGGCGAGCGGGCCACGGCACGCAAGATGTCGGCGGGCGTCACCGGATAGGCCTCGAGGCTCACCAGGTGCAAATGGGCGCAGCGCGCGTCGTCGGCCAGCCACTCGAGCCAGGTGGCCATGAAGTTCAGGCCCAGGCCAAAACCTGTTTCGACGATGCAGAAACGGTCCCGGTGGCGCCAGCGTGTCTGGACTTCGCAGCCCTGCATGAACACGTAGCGGCTTTGCTGCAGCGCACCGGCCTCGGAGTGGTAGATGTCGCCGAAACGCGGCGAAAAAGGCACGCCGCGCTGGAGATCCCACTGCAGTTCGGTCGGCGCACCGCTGCCGGTGGCCGGCGGCCAGGCGGGAACGGGTGCGAAGGCATCTGCGTCCGGAGGCGAGGAGGGGGGAACGGCGGGCACGTCGAGGGGAAAAGAAGGGACGGAAAAAAACAAGCGTGGAAGCAAAAGAGGCTGGCCGCAGCCAGCCTCTGAAGGGGATGGACACCGACGCGGCCGTTCACCGGCCGGTCGTGAGTCCGATCCGCCCGATCACTCGTTCGGACCTTGCGGAACGTAACCGGCCACCTGGTCGGCACCTTCGCCGAAGAAGTGTTTTTCCATCTGGCGAGCCAGGTACTGGCGGGCGCGGGCATCGGCGAGGTTGAGGCGGTTCTCGTTGACCAGCATGGTCTGCTGGCGCAGCCATTCGGCCCAAGCCTGCTTGCTGACGTTCTCGAAGATGCGTTTGCCGAGTTCGCCCGGATAGACGGGTGTGTCCAGACCTTCGGCCTCGATGCCGAGTTTGATGCATTTGACGGTACGTGCCATGGGGTTTTGTCCTTGAATGGAGGGCCGTACGTTCGTGCGCACGGCCGTTGGGCGGGTGGCCAGCCCGAGGCCGGCGCCAGGGGGGAGACTGTACCAAGTTTCGTCTTCCGTCCCGGCGATTTGCGGTCAAGGCCCCGTGCGCCGAACAGTCTTGCCGCACGCGGCCGACCGGCTCATCATGGGCGCTCTCCGACGCGGTTCGGGGAGCGACTGGCCTAGACTGGCCAGCAGTCGGCGCACACGGCCCGGGACGCCGGCCCATCGAAAGTTCACCGGGCGGAATAGACACACACAGGAGTGCGACTCATGAGCTACAAAATCGCCGTGCTGATCGGCAGTTTGCGCAAGGATTCCTACAACCGCCGGCTGGCCCTGGCCCTGGCGGCTCTGGCGCCCGAGGAGTTCGTGTTCGAGCACCTCGATATCGGCCAGCTCCCGCTCTACAACCAGGACGACGACGACCATCAGGCCGATGCCGTCGTGGCGCTCAAGGCCGCGGTCGAGGCCGCCGACGGTCTGCTGTTCGTCACCCCCGAATACAACCGCTCCATTCCGGGCGTGCTCAAGAATGCGCTCGACCAGGCCTCGCGCCCCTGGGGCAAGAGCTCGTGGCAGGGCAAGGCCGCGGGCGTGATCGGCACCTCGCCCAGCGGGGTGGGCACCGCCATCGCCCAGCAGCACCTGCGCGGCGTGCTGGTCGGCCAGCAGGTTTCGGTCTATGCGGGCCCCGAGGTCTTCCTGCAATTCAAGGACGGCCTGATCGACGACAAGGGACACATCGACAACGAAGGCACCCGCAAGTTCCTGCAGGGCTGGGTCGACGGCTACGTCGCCTGGATCAAGAAACTCGAGGCCTAATAGAAGCCCAGCGCGCCGGCCAGCGCCCCGCCGGCGATCAGCCAGAGCAGGTGGATGCGGGTGCGCCACATCAGCAGCAGGGCCACCGCGGTCACCACCAGCGAACGCCAGCCCGTGCTCCATTGCGCGACAGGCACCATCAGCACCCAGCCCGTGGCGATGATGAGGCCGACGGTCAGGGGGGCCAGACCGATCTTGAAGGCCCGCACGCCCAGGCGCTCGCGGTTGTGCTGGGCCCAGCGCGCGGCCACCAGGGTCAATGCGCTCGACGGCAGCAGGATGCCGACCATCGACACCGCCATGCCGAGCAGGCCGCCCAGCCAACCCATGGCCGAACCGATGTGCCAGCCCAGCAGGCCCACGAACAGCACATTGGGGCCGGGCGAGGACTGCGCGATCGCGACCGATTGCGTGAACTGCGCGTCGGTGAGCCATCGTTGCTCGCCCACCAGGTAGCGGTGCATGTCGGGAATGGTGGTGATCGCGCCGCCCACGGCCAGCAGCGACAGCGACAGGAAATGGGTGAACAGGGCCAGCCAGTCGGCGAGGCTCAAGGCCGCGGCGTTCATGGCGCGCCCTCGCCGTTGCCGGCCTGTGCGGCAGCGCGGCGCTGGGCGTCGAGCCGCCTGATGCGCAGCCAGGCCCAGGCGTAGGCCGGGCTGCCGACACCCAGCAGCGTCCACACCAGGGACCAGTGCAGCAAGGCCACGCAGCCGAAAGTGACCAGCATGAACAGCACGCTGACGGTCATGCCCATGGGATTGAGCCGCAGCGAGCCGATCAGCTTGACCCCGGTGGCCATGATCAGGCCTGCCGCGACGGCTCCCATGCCCTTGAGCGCTCCCCGTACCGCTTCGACGTGCAGAAACTGCTCGTAGGCCAGGGTCAGCGAAAGAACCAGCACCAGCGGCACCGCGAACAGCCCGGCCAGGGCGGCCAGCGAACCGCGCCAGCCGAAGTAGCGGTCACCCAGCATCAGCGCCAGATTGACCACGTTGGGGCCCGGCAGGATCTGCGCCACCGTCCAGTCCTCGATGAACTCGGCCGGCGTCATCCATTTTTTCTTCTCGACCATCTCGCGCTGCACGACGGTCAGCACACCGCCGAAGCCTTGCATGGCCAGGCTCGAGAAGGCCAGGAACAACTGCCACTTGGATTGCGGCTGGAAGGGCGAAGCCGTGGCGGTGGGGGTGTCGGGTGCGGAGGGCTGGGCGGGGGGCAAGGACGGCATGGCGGACAAAGCAAGGGGCGGGGCAGTCCGGCAGGACTGTACAAAGCTCATTCGATGAGGCGGTGCTGGCGCAGCAGGTCGGCAACGAGTTCCAGCCGGAGGATGGGGCTGTCGACCTCGAGCAGCTGCTGTTTGCGGCGCATGTCGAGCGGCAGCAGTTCGATCCAGCGGTTGGCGACCCAGCCCGGCTGTTTCAGTTGCGGCTGGCCGGCGAACAGGGGCCGCGGGTGCGGATCGGCCGGCTGGGCTGCTGCGCGGCCTTTCGAGCCGCCTGCGCGATCCAGCAATTGCGCCAGCAGGTGAACCGCCGGTTCGAGGTCGGGGAGGACACCCCAGCCGGGATCGTCCTGCGGCAGGACGGTGGCCTGGGACACCCACAGGCCGTTCTTTTCCTGATGCGCCTGGTGCAGCCGCACGCGCTCGAAGCCGTGGCAGACCAGTTGGATGAGGCCGGGCTGGGGCCTTTCGTGCGCCACGATGCGGGCGCAGGTGGCCACGCCCGCGAGCCGTTCGGCCTGGCCCGGCCGGCGCACCTCGGTGCCGCGTTCGAGCAGCACCACCCCGAAAGGCTGGCCGTCGCGCAGGCATTGGCCGATCATCTCGAGGTAACGCACCTCGAATACCCGCAGCGGCAGCACGCCGTCGGGCAAAAGCACGGTGCCCAGCGGGAACAGCGGCAACCGCTCGGCCTGTCCATTCGAAAAAACACCCCGCGCATCTGAAGTCATGGAAAGGTCCTGGAGTCAGATGGGCGGGGCGATGGCCGGATCGGCGGTGCGGGTGCCGGGGTCTTCAGTCCTCGGCGACGGCGTCGGCCGGCATGCGCTGGAGCATCGCCAGCGAACTCGCCAGCGTGGCGCGCAGCTTGCGTCGGTCGCAGATGAAGTCGACCGCGCCCTTGCGCAGCAGGAACTCGGCGCGCTGGAAACCCGGCGGCAGTTTTTCGCGCACGGTGTTCTCGATCACGCGGGGGCCGGCAAAGCCGATCAGCGCCTTGGGTTCGGCCACCACGATATCGCCCATGAAGGCAAAACCGGCGGACACGCCACCCATGGTCGGATCCGTCAGCACGCTGATGTAGGGCAGGCCCTTCTTGGCCAGGCGTGTGAGCGACGCATTGGTCTTGGCCATCTGCATCAGCGACAGCAGGCCTTCCTGCATGCGCGCGCCGCCGGTGGCGGTGAAGCAGATGAAGGGGACTTTCTGTTCGATGGCGGTCTCGACGCCGCGCACGAAACGCTCGCCGACCACCGAACCCATGGAGCCGGCCATGAAATCGAACTCGAAGCAGGCGACCACCACGTTGATGCTCTGGATCGAGCCACCGATCACCACCAGCGCATCGGTCTCACCGGTGCTCTCCATGGCTTCCTTGAGGCGATCGGGGTACTTGCGGCTGTCCTTGAACTTCAGCGCATCGACCGGCAGGACTTCCTGGCCGATCTCGTAGCGGCCTTCGGCATCCAGCAGGCCGTCGAGGCGGGCGCGCGAACCGATGCGCATGTGGTGATCGCACTTGGGGCAGACGTTGAGGTTCTGTTCCAGGTCGGTCTTGTAGAGCACCGTTTCGCAGCTCGGGCACTTGATCCACAGGCCTTCGGGGATGGCACGGCGTTCGGCCGGGTCGGTGGGCTGGATCTTCGGGGGCAGCAGTTTTTCGAGCCAGGACATGTCGTTCGCTTTCCTGTTGGGACGGCGTATCCCCCGCAAGGGAGCGCCGTGATCGGGGCAAGATGAAAAAAGGGCAACACGCGCCCGGCACAGACAAAAGGCCGGGGCCGGGCCGCAGCCTCTCCAGGGTGGAAGAGGCATTTGGCCGCTATTTTAATCGCCCCGGGGCCGCCGTGCCTCGGGGCGGCGGCGGCACAGGGGATCAGGCGTCGAGCGCGCGGCGGATGTCGCGGATGAAGGTGACCGCGGTGCCCACGACTTTTTCGTGCGGCTGGCTCTCGATGAGCTGGATCAGCCGGCTGCCGATGACCACGGCGTCGGAGACGTCGGCGATGGCGCGTGCCGTCTGCGCATCGCGGATGCCGAAGCCCACGCCCAGCGGCACCTTGACGTGTTCGCGGATGCGCGGCAGCGCCTGTGCGACGGCCTCGGTGTCGAGCGTGCCCGCGCCGGTCACACCCTTGAGCGACACATAGTAGACATAGCCCGAGGCGATCTCGGCGACCGCGCGGATGCGCGATTCGGTCGAGGTCGGGGCCAGCAGGAAGATGGGGTCCAGCCCGTACCGCTGCAGTTCGCGTGTGAAATCCTGGGCTTCCTCGGGCGGGTAGTCCACGATCAGCACGCCGTCGACGCCGGCTTCGGCCGCGTCCTGCGCAAAACGGCCCGGACCGTGGCGCTGGTCGTAGCGCTCGACCGGGTTGGCATAACCCATCAGCACCACGGGCGTGCTGTCGTTCTGGGTGCGGAAGGCCTTGACCATCTCGAGCACCCGGACCAGCGTGACGCCCTTGGCCAGCGCACGCTCGGAGGCCTTCTGGATCACCGGACCGTCGGCCATCGGATCGGAGAAGGGCACGCCCAGCTCGATCACGTCGGCACCCGCGCGGGCCATGCCCAGCATCAGGTCGACCGTGATGTCGGCATAGGGATCGCCTGCCGTGACATAGGGAATCAGCGCCTTGCGGCCAGCCGACTGCAACTGCTCGAAGCAGGCTTGGATACGACTCATGGCGGTGCTCCTTACAGCGTGATGCCTGCGCGCTCGGCGACGGTGTGCATGTCCTTGTCGCCGCGGCCCGAGAGGTTGACCAGCAGGATGCTGTCCTTGGCGAGCGTGGGCGCCAGCTTGAAGGCGTGGGCTGCCGCATGGCTGGATTCCAGCGCCGGAATGATGCCTTCGGCACGACACAGGTAGTGGAAAGCCGCCAGGGCCTCGTCGTCGGTGATGCCGACATACTCGGCGCGGCCGATGTCCTTGAGGTAGCAGTGCTCGGGGCCCACGCCCGGATAGTCCAGGCCGGCGCTCACCGAGTGCGTTTCCTGGACCTGGCCGTCTTCGTCCTGCAGCAGGTACATGCGGTTGCCGTGCAGCACGCCGGGCGTGCCCTTGTTGAGCGAAGCCGCGTGGCGGGGCGTGTCCATGCCTTCGCCGGCTGCTTCCACGCCGATCAGGCGAACCGATTCATGCGGAATGTAGGGGTAGAAGATGCCCATGGCATTGCTGCCGCCGCCGACGGCCGCGATGACCGCGTCGGGCTGCCGGCCCGCGTACTCGGGCATCTGGGTCAGGCATTCGTCGCCGATCACGCGCTGGAAGTCGCGGACCATCATCGGGTAGGGGTGGGGACCCGCCACCGTGCCGATGATGTAGAAGGTGTTCTCGATGTGCGTGACCCAGTCGCGCATGGCCTCGTTGAGGGCGTCCTTGAGCGTCTTGCTGCCGGATTCCACGGGCACCACGGTGGCGCCCAGCAGTTTCATGCGGTAGACGTTGGCGGCCTGGCGCTTGACGTCCTCGCTGCCCATGTAGACCACGCATTCGAGGCCGTAGCGAGCCGCGATGGTGGCCGTGGCCACGCCGTGCTGACCGGCGCCGGTTTCGGCGATGACGCGGGGCTTGCCCATGCGGCGTGCCAGCAGGGCCTGGCCGATCACGTTGTTGATCTTGTGTGCGCCGGTGTGGTTGAGGTCTTCGCGCTTGAGGTAGATCTGGGCGCCGCCGAGCTCGCGGCTGATGCGCGAGGCATGGTAGACCGGACTGGGCCGGCCCACGTAGTGGGCCAGTTCGTCGTGGTACTCGGCCAGGAAGTCGGGGTCGTTCTGGTATCTGGCGTAGGCGTCCTTGAGTTCGCCGAGCGCCTGGCTCAGGGTTTCGGCCGCAAAACTGCCGCCGTAGATGCCGAAGTGACCCAGGGCATCGGGTTGCTGGTATTCAAACATGGATGTCGATTCCGTATCAATCGAGAGACGCGGATTGCGCCACAAGCGCATCGGCCGCCCGCACGGCGGCCACGAAGCGCTGAATCTTGCCGGGGTCCTTGATGCCTTTGGCGGCCTCGACCCCGGAGCTCACGTCAACGGCCCAGGGCCGGACTTGCAAGATGCCATCGGTCACGTTTGCAGGCGTGAGTCCACCAGACAAAACGAGACGAGAGCTGGCGGCGATTGCGGGATGTGACCAATTGAATGCGTTCCAGTCGAAGGAAAGGCCGGCGCCGCCATACCCGGAGACATGGGCATCGACCAGGATGGCCTGGGCGGCGGCGTGCTGCTTTGCATATTCTACGAGATCGAAGCCCGCAGCGCCCGCGTCGAGCGGAATGCGCGCGGCGCGGATGTGGGGATGTCCCGACGCTTCGCACTGCGAGGGCGACTCGTC
Source organism: Comamonas sp. BIGb0124 (assembly GCF_003752175.1). Lineage (GTDB taxonomy): Bacteria > Pseudomonadota > Gammaproteobacteria > Burkholderiales > Burkholderiaceae_C > Comamonas_F. The sequence goes on from NZ_RJVF01000010.1 coordinate 257,058, forward strand.
GCCGTGGAACTGCAGCGTGGCCCAGGGCATCTGGCGCACGATGTCCTGCAGGGACTGCGGGGTCTCGTTGACCACCAGCAGCACGGGCGTGACGAACGCCGGCAGGTCTCGCGCCAGTTCGCGTGCCCGTTCGATGCTGACGTGGCGCGGGCTCTTGGGATAGAGCACAAAACCGATGGCATCGGCCCCGGCCTGCACGGCTGCGGCCACGTCCTGCTCGCGGGTCAGGCCGCAGATCTTGATCCGTGTACGGCGAAGGCCGGGGGCAGCGCCGGGTGCCGGCGCGGGAGAGAAGTCAGCAGTCATGGCGTGGCAAGGACAAATAGGAGAAGACGGGAGGGCATGAGCCCAGGCGGCAAGGCCCCAGGAGACATTGTCGCGCAGTGCATGCCGCGCTGCACCGGCCATGGCCGGGGCCCGCAGGCGTTCAGGGCAGCCAGTCGAAGGCCGCGGTGCGCGCGGGCAAGTGCCAGGATTCGCTGTAGACCGGCCCCAGAAAGTACAGACCATGCGGCGAAAACGTCGGCGAGGCGGCATCGCGGCTGCGGGCGGCGAGCACCTCTGCCATCCAGTCCGGGGCATGCTGACCCTGACCCACGGCGATCAGGCTGCCCATCAGGTTGCGGATCATGTGGTGCAGAAAGGCATTGGCCTCGAATTCGAAGCGCCAGTAGGCGCTGCCGTCGGGCTGGCCCTTGCGGCCGATGTCGATTCGGCGCAGGTGTTTCACGGGCGACAGCGCCTGGCAGGCCGAGGCACGGAACGAGGTGAAGTCGTGCTCGCCGACCAGGTGCCGGGCCGCAGCCTGCATGGCGGGCAGGGACAGCGGCTTGAAGACCCAGCCCACGCGCCCGGCTTCCACGCTGGGGCGCACCGGCGACTCCAGCAGCACGTAGGCATAGCGCCGCGCCGTGGCGCTGCCGCGGGCGTGAAAGGCATCGGGTACACGCCGTGCCCACTGCACCGCGATGTCGGGCGGCAGATGCGCATTGGTGCCGCGCACCCAGGAAAAATCGTCGCGGGTGATCTCGGTGTCGAAGTGCACGACCTGCATCAGGCCGTGGACGCCCGAGTCGGTGCGGCCGGCACAGAGCGTCGACAGCGGACCGCTGCCATCGCCCGCGAACCGGCCCAGCGCACGCTCGAGGTGATCCTGCACGGTGCGGCCGGAGGGCTGGCTCTGCCAGCCTTCGTAGGCGGCGCCGTTGTAACTGAGGCCGAGGGCAATGCGCATGAATCGGGAGTCCGGCCCGGCAAGGGCCACGAAGGCAAAAGCGGTATGCTACCGCGCGCCGCGGCAACGCGTCCCATGAAAACCTGCCGAACACGTTCCCGGGGGTGGGGGATAATTGTCGGGTTTGCCCAAAGCACGGCTCAAGAGGTTGTTCGCACGGGCGCGCGTGGGGCCTTTATTCCCGTGGCCCGTTTCCTTTCCTGTGATCGACATTCCGTAGACAACCACGATGCCTGCATACCGTTCAAAAACCTCGACCGCCGGCCGCAACATGGCGGGGGCACGCTCGCTCTGGCGTGCCACCGGCATGAAAGACGAAGACTTCTCCAAGCCCATCATCGCGGTGGTCAACTCGTTCACCCAGTTCGTCCCGGGCCATGTGCACCTGAAGGACCTGGGCCAACTGGTCGCACGCGAGATCGAGGCCGCCGGCGGCGTGGCCAAGGAGTTCAACACCATCGCCGTCGACGACGGCATCGCCATGGGCCACGATGGCATGCTGTATTCGTTGCCCAGCCGCGACATCATCGCCGACTCGGTCGAATACATGGTCAACGCCCACTGTGCCGACGCGATGGTGTGCATCTCCAATTGCGACAAGATCACGCCCGGCATGCTCATCGCCGCCATGCGGCTGAACATTCCCGTGGTGTTCGTGTCCGGCGGCCCCATGGAAGCCGGCAAGACGCGCCTGGCCAACCCCGTCACCAAGGCCATCGAGTTCAAGAAGCTCGATCTGGTCGATGCCATGGTGATCGCCGCCGACAGCAATTACTCCGACGCCGACGTGGCCGAAGTGGAGCGTTCCGCATGCCCCACCTGCGGATCGTGCTCGGGCATGTTCACGGCCAATTCCATGAACTGCCTGACCGAGGCCCTGGGCCTGTCGCTGCCCGGCAACGGCACCGTGGTGGCCACGCATGCCGATCGTGAACAGCTGTTCAAGCGCGCCGGCCGCCGCATCGTGGAGCTGGCCCGCCAGTACTACGAGCAGGACGACACGGCCATCCTGCCGCGCTCGGTGGGCTTCAAAGCGTTCGAGAACGCCATGACGCTGGACATCGCCATGGGCGGTTCGACCAACACCATCCTGCACTTGCTGGCGATCGCCCGCGAGGCCGAGATCGACTTCACGATGACCGACATCGACCGCCTCTCGCGTGTCGTGCCGCAACTGTGCAAGGTCGCGCCCAACACCAACAAGTACCACATCGAAGACGTGCACCGCGCCGGCGGCATCATGGCCATCCTGGGCGAGCTCGAGCGTGCGGGCAAGCTGCACACCGACGTGCCCACCGTGCACGTCCGGACGCTGGGCGAAGCGCTGGCGCAGTGGGACATCTCGCGCACGCAGGACGAAGCCGTCAGGAATTTCTACCTGGCAGGCCCCGCAGGCATCCCGACGCAGGTCGCGTTCAGCCAGAACACGCGCTGGCCCAGCCTCGACCTCGACCGCGCAGAGGGCTGCATCCGCTCCTACGAACACGCGTTCTCGAAGGAAGGCGGCCTGGCGGTGCTCCGCGGCAATATCGCAGTCGATGGCTGCGTGGTCAAGACGGCCGGCGTCGACGAGAGCATCCTGGTGTTCGAGGGCACGGCCCACGTCACCGAATCGCAGGACGAGGCGGTGGAAAACATCCTGGGCGACAAGGTCAAGGCCGGCGACGTCGTGATCGTTCGCTACGAAGGCCCCAAGGGCGGCCCGGGCATGCAGGAAATGCTGTACCCCACGAGCTACATCAAGTCCAAGGGCCTGGGCAAGGCCTGTGCCCTGCTGACCGACGGCCGCTTCTCGGGCGGCACTTCGGGGCTCTCGATCGGTCATTGCTCGCCCGAAGCGGCGGCCGGCGGTGCCATCGGCCTGGTGCGCGACGGCGACCGGATCCGCATCGACATCCCCAACCGCACGATCGACGTGCTGCTGTCGGACGAGGAACTGGCGCGCCGTCGCCAGGAGCAGGATGCCAAGGGCTGGAAACCCGTCAAGCCACGCCCGCGCAAGGTGTCGGCGGCCCTCAAGGCCTATGCCAAGCTGGTCACCTCGGCCGACAAGGGGGCCGTGCGCGATCTGACGCTGCTGGAGGACTGACCGGGAGCGCGGGCGCCGGGACCGCCTGCGTGGCGGTCGGCGGCGCCGCTTGCCAACGACAACGCCCCTGCACCGGTCAACGGTGCAGGGGCGTTCTTCATGCTTTCATCGACGGCCGCCGGGCGGCCGGCCCGATCAGGCGCCCAGCAGGATGCGCAGCATGCGGCGCAGCGGTTCGGCCGCGCCCCACAGCAGTTGGTCGCCGATCACGAAGGCCGAGATGTACTCGGGGCCTTGGTTGAGCTTGCGTACACGGCCCACGCCGATTTCCAGGCCGCCGGTGACGGCCGCCGGCGTCAGTTCCTTGACGGTGACGGCTCGGTCGTTGGGCACCCACTTCACCCAGGGGTTGCCGCTCTTGATGATCGATTCGATCTGCTCGAGCGGCAGGTCCTTCTTGAGCTTGATGGTCAGCGCCAGGCTGTGGCAGCGCATCGCACCGATGCGCACGCACAGGCCGTCGACCGGGATGGTCTGGGGCGTGTCGAGGATCTTGTTGACTTCGGCCTGGCCCTTCCACTCTTCCTTGGACTGGCCGTTCTCGAGCTGGGCGTCGATCCAGGGGATCAGGCCGCCGGCGAGAGGGGCGCCGAAGAATTCGGTGGGCACGTCCTGGCGGATGGTCTGGGCCACCTTGCGGTCGATGTCCAGAATGGCCGAGGAGGGCGTTGCGAGTTCGTCGGCCACGCTGCCGTAGACCACGCCCATGCCCTTGATCAGTTCACGCATGTGGTTGGCGCCGCCACCCGAAGCGGCTTGGTAGGTCATGGAACTGACCCATTCGACCAGGTCTTCGCGGAACAGGCCGCCCACGCCCATCAGCAGGATGGAGTTGGTGCAGTTGCCGCCGATGTAGTTCTTCACGCCCTTGTCCAGCGCCCGGCGGATCACGCCGTCGTTGACGGGGTCGAGCACGATGACCGCATCGTCCTTCATGCGCAGCGACGAGGCGGCGTCGATCCAGTAGCCGGTCCAGCCGGCGGCGCGCAGCTTGGGGAAGATGTCGTTGGTGTAGTCGCCGCCCTGGGCGGTGATGACCACTTCGCAGCGCTGCAGGGCTTCGAGGCTGTAGGCGTCCTGCAACGTGGTGACCGTACGGGCTTGCTCGGGGGCCTTGCCGCCGGCGTTCGACGTCGAGAAGAAGACCGGATCGATCAGGTCGAAGTCACCCTCGGCCTGCATGCGGTCGATCAGGACGGAGCCCACCATGCCACGCCAGCCGACCAGGCCGACAACGGGCTTCACGTTGGAGAGATAGTTTGCGGTAGCCATCGAAAAAAGCGCCTTGTTTGAGTAGTCCTCCCCGAGGACCCGACTGGCGGCCGGGCCGTCAGCGGTTTTGGTGCGCCCGGCTCGTCGAGCCGGGGAGGGCGCGCGACGAACCGGGCTGGGTCAGCCTTTAATCGTCGTTTTCGTGGTCGTGGCGATACCGGCGGCCACGGCAGCCATCACGCCGGCTTGGGGCGAGTGGAGTGCGGAGGTGCGGTTCAGCGACATAGGCCCCTATTCTAGCGGATGCGGGCGACGTGTTGCAGTTTTTGCGGTGCGTGCATCGTTGCCGCAACAGCTCGAGGGCGGGGGGATCAGCCGGCTGCCCGCACGGTGACCCGTTTGCGAACCGGGCTCGACAGCACCAGCGAGGTCGTGACGCTTCCGTGCACGGCGAGTGCGTCGACCACACGCTCGAGATCCTGCGGCTCGGCGATGGCGCAGCGCACGATGAAGCAGTCTTCCCCGGTCACCCGGTCGGCTTCGAGTACCTCGGGCATGTTCTCGAACAGCTCGACGTACTTGCGGATGCCTGCATGCGTGGTCTGGATGCGGATGATGGCCTGGAGTCCGATGCCGATGGCGCGCAGATTGACGCGTGCGCCATAGCCTTCGATCACTCCGGCTTCCTCGAGCTTGCGGACACGTTCGCTCATCGCCGGCTGGGAGAGGCCGATGCGCTTGCCGATCGCAGCCAGGCTCTGTCTTGCGTCGTGCTGCAGGGCCTCGAGGATCCGGAGGTCTTTTTTGTCCAGCTTCATGGCGATGGATGACGGTGCGTGAATGCCGATGATCCATCGGTTTCGGGGACGGTATTCCGATGGTTTGCGCTTGGATGCGCGACCGTCATTCTCTACGATCGAATCGATCTGGCGCACGTTGCGCAGAGGTCGTCGATCAGGAAACACACATGGAACTCATCGGCATGCTCGATTCCCCGTACGTGAGACGGGTCGCCGTGACGCTGCACCTGCTGGAGCAGCCCTTCGTGCATCGGCCGATCTCGGTCTTCAGCGCCTTCGCGCAGTTTCAGGCGATCAACCCGGTGGTCAAGGCGCCGACGCTGGTGTGCGACGACGGCCGGACGCTGATGGATTCGACGCTCATCATCGATCACGTCGAAACGGTCGCCGGACGCAGCCTCATGCCGCGCGAGGCAGGGCAGCGGCAGCGTGCGCTGCGCATCGTCGGTCTCGGTCTGGCTGCGTGCGAGAAGTCGGTCCAGATCGTCTACGAGCGCAATCTTCGTCCCGCAGAAAAACGGCATGAACCCTGGATGGCCCGGGTCAAGGCGCAACTGGCCGCCGCCTGTGCGGAACTGGAGGCCGAACTGGCCGCGCAGCGCGTGCCGGCGGATGCGTCTTCCATGACGCAGGCCGACGTGACGGCCGCCGTGGCCTGGCGTTTCACCCAGGAACTGCTGCCCGGCGAGGTCGATCCGTCATCGCATCCGGCGACTGCGCGTCATTCGCAGGCCGCCGAGGCGCTTGCGGCTTTTCTGGCCGCGCCTTTTCATTGAGGCCTGAAAGCCGCGCGGCCGCATGAAGGGCACGGTGGCGGCGGGTCTGCGAGCCCGAGGCCTCTGGCGCCGGTCTCGCGGTCCCCGGGCTCGCGGGTCGGGTGTGGCTCACGCCAGCACCACCTCGGCACCTGCCGCCCGCATCTCCGCCAACGCAGGCAGCGTCTTGGCACGTGCATCGGTGATGACGGCATCGATGTCGGCCAGGGAGCGGTAGGTCAGCCGGCTGTGCTGGCCGATCTTGCTGTGGTCGGCGAGGATGACGACGCGGCGGGCCTGGGCGGTCATGGCGCGTGCGATGGCGGCCTCGCTCTGTTCGAAGCTGGTTGCGCCGTGCTGCGCGCTGATGCCCACGGGCGATGTGAAGGCGATGTCGGCGTGGTAGCGGTGGATTTCCGCCACGGTGATGTCGCCGTGGGTGGCCGCGAGTTCGGCGTTGATGGATCCGCCCAGCAGAATGATCTGATTGGCGCTGCGTCCGCCTTCGGCGCCGGCCAGCTTGAGCGCCACGTTCAGGCCGTTGGTGACGAGCGTCAAGCCCGACATGGACGACAGCTCCTCGGCCAGCAGCGTGGTGGTGCTGCCCGCATCGATGAGCAAGGTGTGGCCGGGCTGGACCAGCCGCACGGCGGCGCGTGCGATGGCGCGTTTTTCCTTGGCCCGCACGGCCTGGCGTACGGCCAGGGGGGGCTCGCGCCCTTCGTCGACGACGCAGACGACGCCGCCGTGCACGCGGCGCAGCCGGCCTTCGGCTTCCAGCGCGAGCACGTCGCGGCGGGCGGTTTCACGCGAGACGCCGAGGTCCTGAGCGATGCGTTCGGTGCTGACCTGGCCGAAGGTGGCGAGCAGCGCCTTGATGCGATGGATCCTGGCTTCCTGGAGCATGGGTGCGTCGGTGTGAAGTCGTGTAGTGTCATCGGCGCGCGTGCAGGCTTCGGGCGCGGGGCCGGGCCAAGACGTGCAGGAGGAGGGCAATCGTAGCAACGATTGCCATGATGCAGGTGGAGAATGCGGCCGCCTGGGAGGTAAAACCCGCCTCGTCGAGGCGCATGACCGTGACGGCGGCCAGCGGGACGTCGGGGGTGACCAGGAAAATCACGGCGGACAGCGTCACCATGGCGTTCATGAACAGGAACAGCACGATGGCCAGCAGCGTACGGCCCATGGCAGGCCGGTAGACATCGCGCAGGCTCGCGCCGAGTCCTCCACCCAGGACGGTGACGGCGTCTTCCAGGGCGGTGGGGACGTGGCGCATGCCGGTGGTCATGGCCGCATAACCCTGGGTGCTGAAGTGGGTGAAGTTGCAGATGGCGATCAGCAGCGCCGTTCCGTACAGCATGCCCCACGGAAAGCTCGGGGTGTTGAAGAAGAACACATACGACAGTCCCAGCACGAGGCCGGGGACGGCCACGGGCATGGAGGCGATCAGGTGGGCGGTTTCGGCCAGGCGGCCCGGCAGACGGCGCACGCCCAGGCTCAGGCCGAAGAGCAGCGCGGTGCCGATCAGCGCAGCCAGAGCGGAAATCCAGACCGAGGTCCACAGCGAGGCGTAACCGCCCGCCAGGTCGATGTCGTAATGCCGCAGGGTGAACGCGAACCGGTAGGGCCACAGCCGCATGAAGCTGGCCGCGACCACGCTGAGGATGACCAGCGCGATGCACAGGCCGACCAGCGAACAGCCCGCCAGCAGCGGATAGTCGAGCCAGGCCCGGCGGCGCGGCAGGGGACTCGCACCCGAGCCGTCGCGGCGCAAGCCCGCCTGCCGGCGGGAGGCCATGCGTTCGATCCAGACGGCCAGTGCGGCCGGACACAGCAGCAGCAGGCCGACCACGGCACCCATGCCGAACTTCATCTGGCCGCTGACCTGGTTGTAGATCTCGGTGGCAAGCACCGGGAAGTCGCCGCCGACGACCACCGCGTTGCCGAAGTCCGTGAGCGTGAGGGTGAAGACGACAAAGGCCGCGCTGAGCAGACCGTAGCGCACACCGGGCAGCGTGATGTCGAGGAATTGCCGCCAGGCGCCTGCCCCCAGGATTTCGGCGGCCTCGTAGGGCCGTGCATCGCTGTGGCGCAGTGCCGCGCGGATGATGAGCACGGCGGCGGGCAGGGTGTAGAGCGCATCGGCCAGCAGAAGGCCCCAGAAGCCGTAGATGTCGGGTCGCGTGCCCATCAGCTTGGCCGCCAGGCCGTTGCGGCCCAGCAGGAAGATCAGCCCCAGGCCCAGCACCAGCGAGGGCGCCAGCACGGGCAGCGACAGGGCCACGCCGATCACGCGTTTGCCCGGCATGGCCGTGCGCTCGAGGGCGTAGGCGAGCATGAATCCCAGCAGGACCGAGACCCCGGTCGTGGCGGCACCCAGCACCAGGCTGTTGCGCACCGCGCGCCAGATGCCGGGCGAGTCCAGCAGCGCGCGGTAGTTGGCCAGGCCGACTGTGCCGGTGCTGTCGTCGAGCAGGCTGCGCCAGACGATACCGAGCATGGGCAGGCCGAAAAACAGCACCAGCACCAGCAGGGGCAGCCCCAGGCAGGCATACAGCAGCCAGCGGTCCGCGCGGTGGCCATCGCTGAAACCGCGGTGTGTAAGGCGGGAGGCGACGGGCGAGGGATGTGCGGTGTTCATGCCCCGGCTCCTGCCCTGTCCGGCACCCCGGTCGACGGGGCCGGGACCCAGGCGGGAGCCGCCGTGTCGTCGAGCTGCACGTGGACGCGGTCGCCGGCATGCAGCGCCAGACCGCCCGTCGTTTGAGCCAGCAGGGTGCGGCCCCGCCATTCGATCCGGATCCGCTGGATGCTGCCGAGGAAACTGACTGCCAGCACGCGGCCGGCTGCGTCGCGCGCCGGTTCGAGGCGCAGTTGTTCGGGCCGCACGCACAGGGCCAGGCCCGGCTGCGCCTGCGGTGCCGGAGCCTGGCTCGGCAGCAGCAGGCGTGCGGCCTCGGCGTCGAGCAGGTTGCTGTGGCCCATGAAGTCGGCGACGAAACGGGTCTGCGGCTGCAGGTAGAGCGCGCGCGGCGAGCCGGCCTGTTCGATGCGGCCGTCGTTCATGCAGACGATGGTGTCGGCCATGCTCATGGCTTCCTCCTGGTCGTGCGTGACCATGAGGGTGGGGATGCGCAGGCGCTGCTGCACCTCGCGCAGCTCGTGCCGGAGTTCGGCCCGCACGCGGGCATCGAGCGCGGAAAGCGGTTCGTCGAGCAGCAGCAGGGCGGGGTCGACGGCCAAGGCGCGGGCGATCGCGACCCGTTGCTGCTGGCCGCCGGAAAGCTGGTCGGGATAGCGCTCGGCAAAGCCGGGCAGGCGCACGACCTGCAGCAGCTCGGCGATGCGGCGCTGGACCTGGTCTGCCGGGGTCTTGCGGATGCGCAGGCCGTAGCCGATGTTCTCGGCCACGGTCATGTGCGTGAACAGCGAGTAAGACTGGAACACGAGGCCAAAACCGCGCGCGCGGGCCGGAATGGCGGCAAGGTCCCGGCCGTCCAGGGTGATGTGCCCGCTGTCGGCATCCAGCAAGCCCGCGACGATGCGCAGCAAGGTGGTCTTGCCGCAGCCGCTGGGGCCCAGCAGGCAGACGAAGTCGGCGGGGCCGACGGTCAGGTCGATGTGCCGGAGAGCGGGCTGGCCGTTGAAGGCCTTGTTCAGGTTCTGGATGCGCAGGGACATGGTCCGGAGGAAAAGATCGGTGGAGCGGAAGCGGTGGCCAACCGCGATGGCAAATCGGCGGGCAGCGGCGCGGTGTGCGCCGCCGCTGCCCGCCGGCCTCGTTCAGGAGGACATCCTTCCTGGACGCTTGGGGCGCGTCGGGCTCAGAGGTCTCCCAGCCCCATGGCCGGATCGGTCAGTCCGGCCCGGCCGGTTTCGACGCGGCCGGCAAAACGCCGCGCGTAACCCGGCAACTGCGCACAGGTCACGACGAAGTCGTACCACTGCGCGCTGCCCGAGAGATCCCAGTGGATGTCGCGGTCCACGCCGGGCTCGACCGTGACGTTCCACGGGCCGTCGGAGCGGTAGGCCTTGGGGCGGACGTGGATGGCGGCGGGCGCGTCGCCGGCGTTCATGACGGTGAGGTACACATTGCCGTTGGCGATGTCGTAGCAGACACGCACTTCGGGGTCGGGCCGTCCGCTGCTGCGCTGGGCCGCGAGATCGCCGCTGAAGCCGCGATGGAAACCGTTGGGCCCGAGAGCCCAGAGGTCGTAGCGGCCGGCGTCGGCGCTCCAGGCATCCCAGCCGTCGTCGAGCTGCTTGCCGGCTTCGACCACGTAACGACGCGGCACACGGTCGAGGTGCAGGCGGTCGTAGACGTGGAAGACGGCGGCCTGCTGGCCGGTGTTCGAGAAGATCAGGCGGACTTCGCCCGAGGTCGCGTCCGTGCGTGCGCTCGTGTGCAGCTCGTAGGGCAGTGCGCGCGAGGGGCGTGTCCCCGATTCCTGGCCAGGCAGGGACTGCGGCGAGGGCAAGGGCACCTGCGAGAGCGCGGCCTGCGCGTTGCGCAGCGCGTCCGCGGCTTCCTGGGTCTTGCGTCCGGCCAGCACCGGCAGCGCGTCGTCGTTGGGCGTGGCGAAGTCGAAGGCCGTCGTCAGGTCGCCGAACACCGCGCGGCGGAACGGGCTGATGTTGGTTTCCCGCACGCCGAATCGCGCCTCGAGGAAACGCAGCACCGAGGTGTGGTCGAAGTGCTGCGAGTTGATCCAGCCGCCGCGGCTCCAGGGCGAGATGATGTACATCGGCACACGCGGTCCGGGGCCGTAGCAGTCCGCATCGGGCGCGGGCATGGAGGTGCCTGCGACGGGCTGGTCGATGTAGTACTCGTAGGACATGTCGGTTGCCGACAGCGTGGACTTGCCATGCGCATCCGACGGGTCGGTGCCCTTGAGCGAGGGCGCGCACGAGGGCGGGTAGTGGTCGAAGTAGCCGTCGTTCTCGTCGAAGTTGATGATGAAGACGGTCTTGCTCCACACGTCGGGGTTGGCCGTGAGGGCGTCGAGCAGCTCCTGGGTGTACCAGCCGCCCTGCACGGGACTGGAGGGGCCGGGGTGCTCGGAATAGGCTGCGGGCGCGATGACCCACGAGACCTGGGGCAAGCGTCCGGCCAGTACGTCGGCCTTGAAGCTGGCGAGGAAACCGCCGTCGGGCATGGTGTTGGCGATGCCCTTGTACAGCGGGTTGCCGGTGTTGTCGCTGGCGGGATCGTAGGCCGGGTTGTTCGATTTGTCGTGGTAGACCGGCTTGCCCGAGGCCAGGTTGGCCCGGCGGTACTGCGGGAAACCGAACAGCGGGTTGTCGGTGAAGTTGTCGGGCATGTTCTGGTAGACCATCCAGCTCACGCCGGCCTCTTCCAGCCGCTCGGGATAGGTGGTCCACGAGAAGCCGCCGGTGCCGATGTTCGTGGTGCTGTCGAGACCGTCCCACACGTTGTTGACGACGACCCGGCCATCGCCCACGGTGGCGCCGTTGGTGCCGGTCCAGTGGAAAAGCCGGTTCGAGTTGGTGCCGCCGTGCAGCGAGCAGAAATAGGCGTCGCACAGCGTGAAGGCGTTGGCCAGCGCGTACTGGAAGGGCGCCTCCTGCGCGGTGAAGTAACCCATGGACTGCTGCTGCTTGTAGCGCGGCCACTGGTACATGCGGCCTTTGTCCCAGGCGTCGCGGGCATCGGTCCAGCTGTGGGGGGTGCCGCTCACGCGCTGCGCGTTGCCCTGGGTCTGGTCCAGGTGGTAGGGCAGGATGGCTTTGCCGTTGGCGTTGAGCTGCTGCAGCACGTTGAGCCCGTTGGGCACGGGAATCGTCATGCGGTCGCCGAATCCGCGCACGCCGGCCAGGGTGCCGAAGTAGTTGTCGAACGAACGGTTTTCCTGCATCAGGATCACCACGTGCTCGACGTCCTGAATGGTGCCCGTGCGGTTGTTGGCGGGAATGGCGAGTGCACGGCGAATGCTGGGCGGAAACAGGTTGAGTGCGCTGGCGGCAGCGGTCGTGCCCAGGCCGGCACGCAGAAACTTGCGTTTGGAGTTGTCAATCATGGTGGTTTTTCGCTCGCTGGGTTCTGAGGGGCGCCGGGGTCAGGGCGCGCATCGCATCTGGGGCGCAGGGGTGGACGGCTCGCCGGGCTGGGTGGGATTCGTCGGCGTCTCGGTGTCCGGCGGACTGTCGCTGCTGCCGCCGCCGCACGCGGTCAGGGCGCAGGCCGCGGCCAGGCACAACACGGCGGGTGTCGGCAGGCGGCGCAGGAGTTCGGAAAGGTGGGCGGTCATGGGGAGTGTCTTTCTCATCGGATGAATGACAGCGGGGAGGAAACGATCAGGGGTTGGCGACCAGGGTGCTCAGCGGACGTCCCGAGCGGTAGATCGAGGTCAGCTCGTCCTGGGTGAGCACACGGCTCCACAAGGCGAGGTCGTTGAAATCCAGGGTGCCGCGTGGCGAACCTGCGGAGTTTTCGGCGGTGATGTACCGGCCGGTGCCGTCCTCGGCGAGCGAGAAGCCGTTGCCCAGGCCCGCGACCTTCGCGCCCAGCGCTGCGGAAAAGGCCGTGGACTGCTTCTGCGTGCCCTTGACCGGATCGAACACATAGCTGGTGAAGGTGCCTGCGGTGCGGTCCACGGCCAGTGCGAGGTAGGCCCATTGACCGTCGCTCACGGCATTGCCCGAGTTGTCGATGCGGCCCGAGCCGCCGAGGTTGAAGCGCACTTCGCAGCCGTTCCAGAGCCCGATGGTGATGCCGGCGTTGCCGCCGCTGTTCCAGTTCTTGTTGGAGACGATCGGCACGCCGTTGCTCAGGCTGGCCTTGCACAGATCGGTGGTGCGGAACCACAGACCGATGGTGAACTGGTTGTTGTCCGTGATGTCGCCGCCGTTCTGGCGCAATGTGTAGCCCGCGACGCCGTTGGCACCGACCCGGCTGGTGTCGATACGCCAGGCCTTGGCTTTCCATTTGCCGAGGTAGTTGTCGTCGCCGATGGCGGAGCCGCCGTCCGCATTCGCATCCCAAGGCCTGAGCGTCGACAGCGACAGGGAATCGGCGGGCGTGCCGCCGTCGAAGCTGTAGTACGACGTCAGGCCGGTGGTCAGCGTGGCGGCCAGTGCCATCGGCTTGACGTACTCGATGCGCACGGGCCAGGACTGCCGTGCGTCGCCCGCGGCGAGCGTGTAGCGGTAGGTGTGCTGGCCGTCCTCGATGGCATCGAAGGCGTCGTCGATGTAGCTGCGCGCATCGGCGGGCAGGTCTGCGATGGCCACGCCGTCGCGCAGCAACTGCAAGCGGCCGGCCGGGGTCGAATCCAGCGCCCAGGCCAGTTCCACGCTGGCCTTGTCTTGGCCCACCGCGCCGGTCGCGTTGCGGATCGACGGACTGGCCTGCAGGGCCTGGCCGTCGAAGGCATAGGCCTGGGCCTCGGTCTCGACCTGCAGATGGCGCAGCGCCGTGGGCGCGATGTCCACGATGGCGGCATGCCGGTAGAGCGCCTGCGGATCGGCCGGGGCCTCGCTGCCCGAAGCGCCGAGCGATGCGAGTTCCTGATTGGCCGCGATGAAGATGGTCTTGCTGCCCGTGGTCTGCGCCCCGGTCGAGCTGCCGTAGCGATCGGCGCCGTAACCCGTGGTCACGAGAACCAGCCAGTCTTCCTTCGGATAGGCCGCCTGCCGTTGCGCCAGTTGAGCGCGCAGCGTGGCGATCGCCTGGCCGATGGCGGCCAGCGACTGTGCGGGCCGGGTCTGCGGTGCGGCCAGGTGCACGACGGTGAGGTCGTAGCCTTGCTGCACGAAGGCCGCCGCGCGGTCGACCGCGCAGGTCGGGTCGACGTCAGCAGCCGAGCAGTCGCCGAGGCCGTCGATGGCCTGGCGCTGCGCCTGGGGCAGTGCGGCCCAATGACCGGCGCTGTCGTCCACCAGCGCCGTTCGGCTGGTGGGGCGTGAGGCCTTGAGCGCGCTGAACAGCGTCGTGCCCGAGAGGCTGTCGCTGCGGTCCTGCTCCCAACTGACCGTGTGCGAGAAGGCCCAGGCGCCTGTCAGCAAGCTGGCCCAGCTGGGGCGGGCGCTGGTCGCCTGCTCGGTCAAGGTGGCGGTCCGGCCGCCGGTCCAGGCAGGGGCGACCTGCAGGCCGTCGAAGCCTGCGGCAGTGCCGTTGGCGAGTGCCTCCTTGAGCGAGGCGTAGGACATGCCGTCGGCATCGACGATCAGCACCTTGCGGCCGGGTTCATCGGAGACGACCGGCGAAGTGGGCGTGGTGGGGGACGGTCCTTCGGCGGTGTCGTTGTCGTCGCTGCCGCCGCAGGCGGCGAGGGCGCCGGCGGCCAGCAGGCAACTGGCCGCCAATTGCCAGGTGGGACGTGGGCTGTTGTTCATGGAGGATCTCATGGGGGGTGTGACGATGGATGGGAAGCCGCTCAGCGGCCGATGCGCTTTTGCCAGTCGGCCAGCGTGGTTTCCCGCTCCTTCGCGGATTTCGCGAAGTCCATCGGGTAGAGCACCTTGGAGAGGTCGGCCGGCAGTCCCGCTGCACGGGCGGCCTGCGATTGCGGCACGCCGGCGATCGTCACGATTTCTTTGTATTTGCCGTAGAGCGCTGCGGCACCGGGCGTGAGCGTCCAGTCGAGAAACCGCTGGGCATCGGCCTTGTTGGCCGAGCTTTTCATCAGACCCGATGCCTCGAGTTCATAGCCCGCGCCGTCGCTGGGAATCACCATCCGGACCGGATAGCCCTCGGCGATCGACTGCATGGCCGCGAAGGCCAGCGAGGTGCCGATCGCGAACTCGCCCGCGCGCGCCGCCTTGCAGGGGCGCGAGCCGGATTTGATGTACTGGGCGACATTGCCGTCGAGCGACTCCAGCAGCTTCCAGCCCTGAGCCTGGCCGTCCTTCTGCAGCAGTGCCGCGATCTGCAGGTAGCCCGTGCCCGAAGACACCGGGTTGGGCATCACCACTTCACCCTTGTAGCGGGGATCGGCCAGCTCTTTCCAACTGGTGGGCACCGGCAGGTTCTTGGCCTTGAGCACTTCGGTGTTGACGCAGAAGGCAGCCATGTAGCCGGTGGCGGCGAACCAGGTGCCGTCGCCGGCGCGGTAACGTGTGTCGAGCTTGTCCGACCCCTTGGCCGCATACGGCTCGAGCAGGCTGCCGACACGCGGGTCCAGCATGTTGGTCAGTGCCCAGCCCCAGATCACATCGTGACGGGGGTTGGCGGCCTCGGCCAGGATGCGCGGCCCGAGATCGCCGGTGGACAGGCGCAGCACCTTGACGTCGATGTCGGGCATGTCCTTTTTCGCGGCGGCGACGTAGTCCTTGATCTCGTCTTCCTCCAGCGAGGTGTAGACCGTGATCGAGCCGGCATGCGCGGCGCCGGCTGCCATCGTGAGGGCAGCGAGAAGAAGCCTGGTGTGCAGGCGGGATGGGGTGAGACGGGTCATGACGGGCTCCATGCGATGGATTGACGGGGTCGGCATGCGCAGCGGATCCACCGCCCAGGCGGCTTCCGGTCACGCGTGCCCTGTGTATTTCGTTGTCTTTGTGCGAATTGTTGAAAAACAATAAAATGCACAAGTGCGCAATATGGCAACGCTTTGTGACGGCCGCATGAAAGGCCGGCAGCGATTGACCGGGCCGCTGAGGCTTCGCGCCGATCACCCTTCCAGGGCGCGACACTTCGCGCCTTTCATTCCCTGCAGACCGACAATGACCTTGGCTACCCGCTCCACCATCATGGACACCAACAGCTTTCGTGCCGAAGACGCCGCGGCGCTGGATGCGCAGGCAAAAGCACTGACGCAGAGGCGTGGGCGGCTGCTGGGCGATTCCTACCGGCTTTTCTATCGCCGGCCTGTTCATCTCGTCCGGGGTCAGGGGCAGTACCTCTGGGACGCACAGGGGCAGCAGTACCTGGATGTCTACAACAACGTGGCCAGCATCGGCCATTGCCATCCGGCGGTGACGGCGGCCGTGCACGAACAGATGCAGCAGCTCAACACCCACACGCGTTATCTGCACGAGGGCATCCTCGATTACACCGAGGCGCTGCTGGGCACGTTGCCGGCAGAGATCGACAAGGCCATGTACATGTGCACGGGCTCGGAGGCCAATGACCTGGCCATCCGTGTCGCACGGGCCGCTACCGGCGGCACGGGCATCGTGGTCAGCCGCGAGGCCTACCACGGCACCAGCGCGCTGAGCTCAGGCGTCTCGCCCGCGCTGGGGTCGGGTCAGCCGCTGGCTTCCACGACACGGCGGGTGCCGGCGCCCGATCGCTACCGCGTGGACGCGCCCGATCTGGGGGCGTGGCTGGTCGCCGAGATCCAGAAACAGATCGACGACCTGGCCGCGCACGGCATCCGCTTCGCGGCCTTCTTGGCCGATTCGATCTTTTCTTCGGATGGCGTGCTGCCCGGTCCGGCCGGTTACCTGAAACAGGCCGTGGACGTCGTGCATCGCAACGGCGGACTGTTCATCGCCGACGAAGTGCAGCCCGGCTTTGCCCGTACGGGCGAGGCTTTCTGGGGTTTTGCGCGCCATGGCGTCGTGCCCGATGTGGTGACCACGGGCAAGCCCATGGGCAATGGCATTCCGGTCTCGGGCCTGTTTGCGCGATCGGACGTGCTGGCCGCTTTCAGCGACAGCCTGCCCTACTTCAACACCTTCGGCGGCAACCCGGTGTCCATCGCTGCCGCGCAGGCGGTTCTGCGCGTGATCCACGAGGAAAAGCTGCAGGCGCACAGCTTGCACGTGGGCCGGCTGCTGCAGGCCGAACTGGCCCGCCTGGCGACGCGTCACTCCGGGGTGGGGGACGTGCGCGGGGCGGGCTTGTTCATCGGATTCGAGATCGTCGGCGATCCGCTGAGCCGGCAGCCCGACCGCGCCCGCGCGCTGGATGTCGTCGAGCACCTGCGCGAGCGCCGCGTGCTCACCTCGGTGGCCGGGCCGCATGGCAATGTGCTCAAGCTGCGCCCGCCGTTGGCTTTCCAGGCGCATGACATCGACTGGCTGGTCGGCGCGCTGGACGAGGCGCTGTCGCTCACGCAGCGCTAGGCCCCGCCTGGCCGCGCGGGGGCCGGCAAACCCCGTCGATGCGCTTCAGCGCAGGGCCTGAACCACCGCGTCGCCCATCTGCACGGTGCCCACGCGCGTGGTGCCTTCGCTGTAGATGTCGCCGGTGCGCAGGCCCTGGGACAGCACCTGCTGCACGGCACGTTCGATGCGGTCGGCGGCGGCTTCTTCACCCAGCGAGTAGCGCAGCATCATGGCGGCGCTGAGGATGGTCGCCAGGGGGTTGGCGACGCCCTTGCCGGCGATGTCGGGCGCACTGCCGTGGCTGGGTTCGTAGAGGCCCTGGCGCTGGCTGTTGAGCGAGGCCGAGGGCAGCATGCCGATGGAGCCGGTCAGCATGGCGGCTTCGTCCGAGAGGATGTCGCCGAACAGGTTGCCGGTGACGACGACGTCGAACTTCTTGGGTTCCTTGACGAGCTGCATGGCCGCGTTGTCGACGTACATGTGGTCGAGCGCGACGTCGGGGTAGTCCTTGGCGATCTCGATCACGACATCGCGCCAGAGCTGCGAGGTCTCGAGCACATTGGCCTTGTCCACGCTGGTGACGCGTTTGTTGCGCTTGCGTGCGGCTTCGAAGGCCACGCGGGCGATGCGTTCGATTTCCGGGCGCGAGTAGCGCATGGTGTCGAAGCCTTCGGGCGCACCGGGGAAATGACCGTCGGTGGCGGTGCGGCGGCCGCGCGGCTGGCCGAAGTAGATGTCGCCCGTCAGTTCACGGATGATGAGGATGTCCAGGCCGGCCACGAGTTCGGGCTTGAGGCTCGAGGCGTGCGTGAGCTGTTCGTAGCAGATCGCGGGGCGGAAGTTGGCAAAGAGACCGAGGTTCTTGCGCAGGCCCAGGATGGCCTGCTCGGGACGGAACTGGCGTTCGAGCTGGTCGTACTTCCAGTCGCCCACGGCGCCGAACAGCACGGCATCGGCCTGCTGCGCGAGCTTGAGGGTGGACTCGGGCAGCGGGTGGCCGTGTGCATCGAAGGCGGCACCGCCGACCAGGGCCTGTTCGAGCTCAAGCGACAGGTCGAGTGTCTGGAGAACCTTGACGGCCTCGGCGACGATTTCGGTTCCGATGCCATCTCCAGGCAGGACGGCGATCTTGTGTGTTTTGCTCATGGTGTTGCGGCACGGGGCCGGATTGACAGCGAAGACAGGGGAAAAAACGAGACAGGGGCCGGCAGCCCCGAGGCGCTGCCGGCCGGGTTCAGCCTTGCATGGTGTGGGCGAGCCAGGGCTTGGTGGCCAGCCGGTTGGCTTCGTAGGCCTTGATCTTTTCGGAATGGCGCAGGGTCAGGCCGATGTCGTCGAAGCCGTTGAGCAGGCAGTAACGGCGGAACGCGATCACGTCGAAGGGGATCTCTTCGCCCTGCGGCTTGACGATGACCTGGCGCTCGAGGTCGATCGTCAGTTGGTAGCCCGGGAACGCATACAGCTCGTCGAACAGCTGGGCCA
This sequence comes from Comamonas sp. BIGb0124, assembly GCF_003752175.1. Lineage (GTDB taxonomy): Bacteria > Pseudomonadota > Gammaproteobacteria > Burkholderiales > Burkholderiaceae_C > Comamonas_F. The sequence goes on from NZ_RJVF01000010.1 coordinate 275,640, forward strand.
CCGTGGCTTCCGGCAGCACGATGGGCAGCAGGCCGTTCTTGAAGCTGTTGTTGAAGAAGATGTCGGCGAAGCTGGGCGCGATGATGCAGCGAAAGCCGTACTGGTCGAGTGCCCAGGGCGCATGCTCGCGGCTGGAGCCGCAGCCGAAGTTCTTGCGTGCCAGCAGGACGGAGGCGCCCTGATAACGGGCCTGGTTGAGCGTGAAGTCGGGGTTGGGCTTGCGGCTGTCCGGGTCCTGGCCGGGGTAGCCCGGATCGAGGTAACGCCACTCGTCGAACAGGTTCACGCCGAAGCCCGTCTTCTTGATGGACTTGAGGAACTGCTTGGGAATGATGGCGTCGGTGTCGACGTTCTCGCGGTCCATGGGCGCCACGAGGCCTTGGTGGATGGTGAATTGTTTCATGATGCAGGTGTCCGTTCGGTGCAGGCTCAGGCGAACTGGCGGATGTCGACAAAGTGGCCGTGCACGGCCGCGGCGGCCGCCATGGCCGGGCTCACGAGGTGGGTGCGGCCGCCGGCGCCTTGCCGGCCTTCGAAGTTGCGGTTGCTGGTCGAGGCGCAGCGCTCGCCCGGTTCCAGACGGTCGGCGTTCATGGCCAGGCACATCGAGCAGCCGGGTTCACGCCATTCGAAACCGGCAGCCTTGAAGATGAGGTCGAGGCCTTCGCGCTCGGCCTGTTCCTTGACCAGGCCCGAGCCGGGCACGACCATCGCGAGCTTGACGTTCTTGGCCACGCGTTGGCCCAGTTTCTTGACCACGGCGGCGGCCTCGCGCATGTCCTCGATGCGGCTGTTGGTGCACGAACCGATGAACACCTTGTCGACGTGGATGTCGGCCAGCGGCTTGCCGGGCTGGAGGTTCATGTAGGTCAGCGCGCGCTCGATGGCGTTGCGCTTGTTGGGATCCTTTTCCTTGTCGGGATCGGGCACCACGGCATCGACGGCCAGCACCATCTCGGGCGAGGTGCCCCAGGTGACCTGCGGCAGGATCAGGGCGGCATCGAGCTCCACCACGGCGTCGAAGTGCGCATCGGCGTCGGTGTGCAGCGTTTTCCAGTAGGCCACGGCGTGATCCCACTCGAGGCCGCGCGGCGCCAGAGGACGGCCCTTCACGTAGTCGATGGTCTTCTGGTCGACCGCCACCAGGCCCGCGCGTGCACCGCCTTCGATGGCCATGTTGCAGACCGTCATGCGGCCTTCCATCGACAGCGCGCGTATGGCCGATCCGGCGAACTCGATGGTGTAGCCCGTGCCGCCGGCCGTGCCGATCTTGCCGATGATGGCCAGCACGATGTCCTTGGCGCCGCAGCCGCGCGGCAGCGTGCCCTCGACCTTGATCAGCATGTTCTTGGCCTTCTTGGCCAGCAGGGTCTGCGTGGCCATGACGTGCTCGACCTCGCTGGTGCCGATGCCGTGGGCCAGTGCGCCGAACGCGCCGTGCGTGGAGGTGTGAGAGTCACCGCAGACCACCGTCATGCCGGGCAGCGTGGCGCCGTTTTCCGGGCCGATGACATGCACGATGCCCTGGCGCTTGGACATGAACGGAAAGAACGCGGCCGCACCCACCGAGGCGATGTTTTTGTCGAGCGTGGTGATCTGTTCCTTGGACACCGGATCGGTGATGCCGTCGTAGCCGTGCTCCCAGCCGGTGGTCGGCGTGTTGTGGTCGGCGGTGGCGACGATGGAGCTCACGCGCCAGACCTTGCGGCCGGTCTCGCGCAGGCCTTCGAAGGCCTGGGGGCTGGTGACCTCGTGCACCAGATGCCGGTCGATGTAGAGCACGGCCGTGCCGTCTTCTTCGGTGTGGACGACGTGTTCGTCCCAGATCTTGTCGTAAAGCGTGCGTCCCATGGTGCGGTCCTTGTTGTGTGGGGTCGTGGGGAGAGAAAGGAGAAAGAACTAGGCCTGCGGCAGCAGCGCCGCGCCGGCCGAAGGCGACGGTGCAGGCTGGCGTGAAGCCTGGGACGCGGCGGCTTTGCCGGCCGGCGGCGTGACGGTGTCGCTGGCCGGCAGGCGGTCGTGGTCGTGGCGTGCGGCGGCGCTCAGGTGATCGACCAGCATGCGGGCCGGTGTGGGCAGGGTGCCGAAATCACGGGCCACCATACGCAGTTCGCGCGCGGCCCAGGCGTCGTTGAGGCGGATGGCGTGCAACTGTCCCACGCCCTGCATCAGCGCAAATGCGCGATCGGGCAGCAGGCCGATGCCCATGCCGTTGTCGATCATGCGGCACATCGCATCGAGCCCGGTGACCTGGATGCGGAGCTTGAGCGGCCGGCCTGCGCGAACGGCCGCCTGCTGCATGGCCAGGCTGATGCTGCTGCCCGCATGCAGGCCGATGATGTCGTGCTCGAGCACGTCGTGGAAGTCGATGTCGGTGCGCGATGCCAGCGCGTGCGAGGCCGGCACGATGAGCATCAGCCGGTCGTGCCCGTAGGGCAGGCTCTGCAGGCCGCCTGCGCTGCCGCCCGCATAGCAGATGCCGATGTCGGCAGCGCCTTCGGCCACCGCATGCAGCACGTCGGCGCTGAGGTGCTCTTCGAGGTCGATCTTGATGCCGTCGTGCCGGCGGATGAAGTCGCCGAGGTCTTCCGGCAGGAATTCGACGATGGCCGAGATGTTGGCGTGGACCCGCACGTGGCCCCGCACGCCGTCGGTGTACTCGTCGAGCTCGCTTTGCATCTTCTCGAGACCGAACAGCACGGTGCGTGCATGGTGCAGAAGGCTTTCGCCGGCGGGCGTCAAACGGACGCCGCGACTGTGGCGGTAGAGCAGGGTGGTGCCGGTGGCGGCTTCGAGGTCGCTCAGGCGCTTGCTGACCGCCGATGCGGCGATGAATTCACGCTCGGCGGCCCGCCCGATGCTGCCCAGCTCGCACACCGCGACGAACAGCTGCAGCGACATGAGGTCGATGCGGCGGACGAAACTGCGGTCGGACGATTTCATGGGGGCTTTACCTTGCCTGGAGGCGGTTGTTTTCTTGTTTTGAGATGGATGAAGGTATTTTGCCTGGTTAATAGTGCGCTTGCCATCGTGCCAGGAGATGTCTGGGATGCTGTTGTGTGACTTCGCGATTCGGTACAGCGATTCAGCCCGATCCAATTGAATAGTGCACTATTCAATCGCTAACTATGTTAACATTTGTGTGTTTTGAAGAAGGTGCATGTACCGCAGCCGAAAACACCCCACTAATATCCGACACCGGATATTTGGATGCGCGATGCTCCGGTTGCTGCTCGGTTTTGGCCGGGCTCGCAATTCACTCTTTGACGCGGTCGGCTGCCGGAGGGGGTCGTCCTGTTGTCGCTTAGCTCTCATCTGTCCCTCTGATTAGGAAGATATCCATGTCCATCGAAAAAGTTCTGTACGTTGCTCAAGCCACTGCCACCGGCGGTCGCGAAGGCCAGGCTCAAACCTCCGACAAGCGTCTGACGGTCACCCTGAGCACCCCCAAGGAACTGGGCGGCGCCGGCGGTGAAGGCACCAACCCCGAGCAACTGTTCGCTGCAGGCTATTCGGCTTGTTTCCTGGGCGCGCTGAAGTTCGTGGCCGGCCGCGAGAAGGTGGCGCTGTCGGCCGAGACCTCGGTCTCCGGCCAAGTCGGCATCGGTGCCATTCCCACCGGTTTCGGCATCGAAGTCGAACTGACCGTCTCCGTGCCCGGCGTGGACCGCGAAGTCGCACAGAAGCTGGTCGATGCGGCCCACATCGTGTGCCCGTACTCCAACGCCACCCGCGGCAACATCGACGTCACCATCAAGCTGGCCTGACGATGCGACGGCGTGTCGCGGGTCCGCCGAGACCGCGACGGCACGCCGAGGCATGAGCCGGCGGGGCACGGACTCTGTGTCCTGCCGCGCGTGAGCCGTTGCGCCCCTGCCTGCCCGACGGCCTGCACTTCCTTGTGCAGGCCGTTTTTGTTTGGGGCGAGGTGTCGGCACCTGCCTACAGGCTGCGGGCCGTGTTGCCGATAGGTGGAGAAGCGCCGCGAGGGCGATACTGAAATCGAGGGCTCACGTTTCACCGGTCAGGCTGTTCGATCAGGCCAAGGTGAACGCCCGGGTGGCGGCCACGCCGCCGTTCCTGTGCGTTCCTGGCTCGTGGCTGTCGTTGCTTGGCTGTTCATGCTGGAGACACCATGGCACGACAGAAAAAAATACATCAGACACGCCGCTTCCGCTGGATTCTGTTCTTGGCCCTGGTGCTGGGACTGATCGCGTGGTCGTTCACCATCCCCTGGAAACTCAATGTGCTGCGCGGCACCATCGAGCAGCGCGTGCAGGCTGCGACCGGACGCGCGCTGAAGATCGAAGGCGACATCTGGTGGCATTGGGGTTGGCACCGCGCCTGGTTCGAGGTCAATGGCCTGCGGTTTGCCAATCCCGACTGGACGGGGCGGCCCGACATGCTCACCGCCGAACAGGTTCAGGCCTGGATTTCATTGAGGCCGCTGCTGAGCCGGCGGGTCGACATCCCCGAGGTCCGTGTGCTCAAGCCCGACCTGTGGCTGGAGACGTCGAAGACCGACCAGCGCAACTGGTATCTCGATACCCAGCAGAGCGACGGCGAATCGGCGGTGCAACTGGGCCGGGTGATGCTGGATCAGGGGCGTCTGCATTTTGTGCAGAAGCACCTGCAGACCGATGTGCAGGTCGACTTGCAGACCTTGATGGTGCCCGTCAACGAGCTGAAGACGGCCGATGCAAAGTCGGCGGATGCGGCAGCGGCTGGCCAGAACGCCAAGCCGGTGGCGCCGTCGGCCGAAAAGACCGGTGAGGCCAGCGGGGCTCCAGCGCTGTCGCGTATCCGCGCCACGGCCAAGGGCACGTGGCATGGCCTGCCGCTCCAGGCGCAGGCCGAGGGCGACGATGTGCTCAAGCTGGCGGCCATGACCGAGCCCTATCGGCTGGATGTGTCGGCCACGGTGGGACGCACCCGGGTGTCGGCTGCCGGCACGCTGGCGCCTCTGGCCGGCCCGACCTCTGCCGATCTGCGGGTTTCGGTGCAAGGCCAGTCGTTGGGCGAGTGGTATCGCATCGTGGGCGTCGGCCTGCCCGACAGCCCGCCGTACCGCACGTCCGGCCGGGTGAGGCTGAACGACAAGATCTGGCGTTACGAAGAATTCAAGAGCCAGGTGGGCAGCAGCGATCTCGGCGGCAGCCTGGCCTACGAGCCCAGCGAAGTGCATGGACAGCGCCCCCTGATCCGGGGTCAATTGATTTCGCAGCGGCTCGACTTGAAGGACCTCGGCCCGGTCATCGGGCTCACCCCGACCCCTTCGACATCGACCCCGCCGCCGAGCAGCGAAAAGGAAAAACCCAAGACGGCGGGCGCGACGGGGCGCAGCGCGGGCAAGATCCTGCCGCAGCAGAAATTCAGCTCCGAGAAGTGGGACACGCTCGATGCCGACATCAAGTTCGAGGGCCGAGCCATTCGCAATGTGGGCGAGTGGCCGATCGACGACCTCAACCTCCACGTCAAGCTCGACAACAAGCGGCTGACGCTGGATCCTTTCTCGCTGGGCGTGGCGGGCGGTGCGCTGTCGGGCAGTTTCTCCATCGATGGCCGCGAGACCCGCATGCCAGCGGCCGCACGCATCAACATCCGCCGCATGCAGCTTGCCCGTCTGCTGCCGCAGGTGCGCGACACCGACAAGGCGGCACTGGGGTCGGTCAATGGCCGCATTGCGCTCGATGGCCGGGGCGAGTCGTTTGCCGAGATGCTCGGCACGGCCAACGGCGAAGTCCAACTGGCCATGGGGCGCGGGTCGGTCAGCAATCTGTTGCTCGAAGTGGTGGGGCTGGACATCTCGCAGTCGCTGGGCCTGCTGGTGCGGGGCGATCGCAATGTCGAGATCCAGTGCGCCCTGATCGATACCGGCTGGAAAGACGGGTTGTTGAGCACCCGCGCGGCGGTCTTCGATACCAAGGACACGGTGATCCAGGTGACCGGCGGGGCCAACTTCAAGCAGGAAAGCCTGGATCTGGCGATCAAGCCGGTGGCCAAGGATCCCAGCCTGCTGTCGCTGCGGGTGCCGTTCTACGTGAAAGGCAGCTTCAGCGATCCCAGCATCTCGCCGGACAAGGGCCGCCTGCTGCTGCGCGGCGGCGGCGCCATCCTGCTGGGGCTGATCAACCCGCTGGCGGCGATCATCCCCCTGATCGAGACCGGACCGGGGCAGGACAGCGATTGCGGCGCGCTGCTCAAGCGGGTGCGCAGCGACGGCGTGCCGGTCAGCGATCGGAAGCCGGCGGCAGGCCAGGGCACGGGCCGCTGACGCGCAGGCCGGGTCCTTCTTCGCCGCGATGCCGGCTGGATGCCGGCCTGGGTCGCCTCAGCCGGCCTTCAGCATGCCGCGCTGTTCGATGAAGGCCACGACTTCGGCCAGGCCCGACTGGGTCTTGAGATTGGTCATGACGAAGGGGCGCGTGCCGCGCATGCGGCGGGTGTCGGATTCCATGATGTCGAGGTTGGCCCCCACATAGGGCGCGAGATCGGTCTTGTTGATGACGAACAGGTCGCTCTTGGTGATGCCGGGGCCGCCTTTGCGCGGGATCTTCTCGCCGGCGGCGACGTCGATCACATAGATCGTGAGGTCGCTGAGCTCGGGGCTGAAGGTGGCGGCCAGGTTGTCGCCGCCGGACTCGATGAAGACCACGTCGGCATCGGGAAACTGGCCCAGCATGCGGTCGATGGCTTCGAGATTGATCGAGGCGTCTTCGCGGATGGCGGTGTGCGGGCAGCCGCCGGTCTCCACGCCCATGATGCGCTCGGCCGGCAGTGCGCCGCTGACGGTCAGCAGGCGCTGGTCTTCCTTGGTGTAGATGTCGTTGGTGATGGCGACGAGGTCGTACTGCTGGCGCATGGCCTTGCACAGCATTTCGAGCAGCGTGGTCTTGCCGGAGCCGACGGGGCCGCCGATGCCGACGCGCAGCGGGGGCAGGGTCTTGGTGCGGTTGGGAATATGGTGGAGAGCGGAAGCGGCGGTCATGATCGGAAGAGTCGTGAGTACTGGTTTTCATGCTGCGCCGAGAGAATCGCGAGCATGGGTGAAAAGGATTGGCGGCTGTCGTCGTCCACGCGCAGGGCCTGGGCCACGGTGCGCGGCATGTCGGCCGCCAGAGCGGCCAGGATGCGCTGGCCGGCACTCTGGCCCAGCGGCACGGCCTTGACGGCTGCGGCCACCATGTTCTCGGCCCAGCCGAAAAGATAGGACAGGCCGACATCGCCCGGGCTGGCGGCGGTGCGCGCCGCAGCGAACGCATAGGCAATGGGATAGGTCGCATCGAGGCCCTGGAAGGCCTGCACCGTGTCGGCGTGGTGCAGCTTGAGCCACTCGACGAACGATCGGCCCATCTGCTCGCTCTGCAGGCGCAACTCGCTGGTTTCACGGGTCTGCTGCACCCAGGCATTGAGCGCGTGGACACGGGCCGTGTCCCGGTTGCGCCAGGCCGACAGGGCCTGCAGCATGACGGGCAGGTCGCTGCGTGCCACGCTGAGCTGCATCTGCCCGGCGATCCAGTCCTTGGCGGTCGATTCGCCGTTGACGCCGGCCCACTCGACGGCGGCCTCCAGCCCCTCGGAATACGAGAATCCGCCGATGGGCAGGGCCGGCGAGGCCAGCCAGATCAGTTGCAGCAGGCTGTGGGCATCGCGGCCGGCTGGGGTGTCGATCCCGTTGGCTGCCGACGCGGCAACGGACAGGGCCGAAGCGGACGGCGCTGCGGATGTGCCGCCGATCGCGCTGCCGGCGGCGCTGTCAGTGGCGATGGCCATGGTCGTGCCGGTGGTCATGGGGGTGATCGGCGTCGTGATCGTGTTTGCAGTGCTCGTCGTGGACATGCGGCGCGGCGTCCTGCGGGTGCCCGTGGTCATGAGCGTGGTCATGGCCGTGACCGTGCCCATGTTCATGTTCATGTTCATGCGCGTGCGAATGGCCATGGCCATGGCCGCCATGAGACGAATAGGCTCCGCCCTCCGGCTCGAAAGCCTCGGTGGATGACCGCACGATGAGGTGCATGGCACGCAGCATGTCGGCCAGCACGTGGTCGGGCTCGATCTTCAGGTGAGTGGGTGTCAGCTCGATCTGCACATGGCGGTTGCCGAGGTGATAGGCCGCACGCACCAGGTCGAAGGGTGTGCCGTGGCTGCTGCAGGGCGTGATCACCAGCACGGGCTGGGGGGCCGCGGCGACGCGGATCAGCGAGCCGTCTTCGGCCACCAGGACGTCGCCTCCGCGTACGGCGGTGCCGCGCGGCAGGAAGATGCCCAGGGCCCGGCCCAGGGAGTCGGTCGCATCGAAACGGCTTTTCTGGCGCACATCCCAGTCGAGTTCGACCGTGGCGGCACGCTTGAGCAGGACGGGAGCCAGGCCGTGGCCCTGGGGCAGGAGTTTGTTGACTTTGATCAGTTGGGTCATGGCGTGATGCAAGGGCGGGGCAACGGGATGCAGGCCCGTGACCGGGCCATCCGCTACGATACAGCGATCGGGGCTGCCGTGCCTGGCAGGCCGGTCTGTGAACAGGAGAGTTTATCCATGGCTTTAGGGTCAGCTTGTCGTCGCGCCCTGCGCTGGGGTGCCGGGGTGGGGGTGCTGTGCCTGGCGGGGCTGCCGCTGCTGCCGGCCAACGCGCAGGCTCCGGCTCGTGCAGCCGCGACGGCGTGTGCCGATGCGGCAACGCAGTCCGCGCTCAATCGCTGCGCCGCGGACGCGCACCGTGCGGCCGACCAGGAACTCAACCGCCTCTACCAGGACATGCGCGCGCGTCTCAAGGGCCAGTCGAGTGCCTTGATGCGCCTGTCGCGCACCCAGAAGTCCTGGCTGGTGTTCCGGGACGCCGAATGCGGTTTTGCCGCATCCGGCGTGGCCGGCGGCAGTGCCGAGCCCATGGTCACCGCGCAATGCCTGGCACGGCTCACGCAGTCGCGCAATGCCGACTTCAAGGCCTACCTGGCCTGCCCGGAGGGCGACCTGAGCTGCCCCTTGCCGCCCGCGCGCTGACATGCCCGTGCTTCCTAGAAGAGGAAGTAGCGCTGTGCCAGCGGCAGCACGGTCGCCGGCTCGCAGGTGAGCAGTATGCCGTCGGCCCGCACGGCATAGGTCTGCGGATCGACTTCCATCTTGGGCACGTAGCCGTTGTGGATGAGATCCTGTTTGCGCACCTGCCGGATGCCGCGAACGGCGCTGAGCGTCTTCGACAGTCCGTAGCGCTCGCCGACGCCCGCCGCCAGGCCGGCTTGCGAGACGAAGGTGAGCGAGCCCCGCGCCAGTGCGCCGCCATAGCTGCCGAACATCGGGCGGTAGTGCACGGGCTGCGGCGTGGGAATCGAGGCGTTCGGGTCGCCCATCGCCGCCATGGCGATGCAGCCGCCCTTGACGATCATGGCCGGCTTGACGCCGAAGAAGGCCGGTTTCCAGATCACGATGTCGGCCCATTTGCCCACTTCGAGACTGCCGATCTCGTGGCTCATGCCATGCGCGATCGCCGGGTTGATGGTGTATTTGGCGACGTATCGCTTGACGCGGAAGTTGTCGTTGCGCGCGCTGTCTTCGGGCAAGGTGCCGCGCTGGGCCTTCATCTTGTGCGCCGTCTGCCAGGTGCGCAGGATGACTTCGCCGACCCGCCCCATGGCCTGGCTGTCGCTGCTCATCATGCTGATGGCGCCGAGGTCGTGCAGGATGTCTTCGGCGGCGATGGTCTCTTTGCGGATGCGGCTTTCGGCGAAGGCCAGGTCCTCGGCGATGCCGGCATCGAGGTGGTGGCAGACCATCAGCATGTCGACGTGTTCGTCGAGCGTGTTGACGGTGTAGGGCATGGTGGGATTGGTCGACGACGGCAGGAAGTTGGACTCGCCCACCACGCGCAGGATGTCCGGGGCATGACCGCCGCCCGCGCCTTCGGTGTGGAAGGCGCACAGCACGCGGCCCTTGGTCGCCGCCATGGTGTCTTCGACGAAGCCCGATTCGTTGAGGGTGTCGGAGTGGATGGCGACCTGGGTGTCGGTGAGGTCGGCCACATCCAGGCAGTTGCTGATGGCCGCGGGCGTGGTGCCCCAGTCCTCGTGCAGCTTGAGTCCGACGACGCCGGCCTCTATCTGCTCGTGCAGCGCCTCGGGCTGGCTGGCATTGCCTTTGCCCAGAAAACCCAGGTTCATGGGAAAAGCGTCGGCGGCCTGCATCATGCGCTCGATGTGCCAGGGGCCGGGCGTGCAGGTGGTGGCCAGCGTGCCGGTGGCCGGGCCGGTGCCGCCGCCCAGCATGGTGGTCACGCCCGAGGCCAGTGCCTCCTCGATCTGCTGCGGGCAGATGAAGTGGATGTGGCTGTCGATGCCGCCGGCCGTGACGATGTTGCCTTCGCAACTGATGATTTCGGTGCCGGGCCCGATGACGATGTCGACGCCGGGCTGGGTGTCGGGGTTGCCGGCCTTGCCGATGGCGGCGATGCGGCCGTCCTTCAGGCCGATGTCGGCCTTGACGATGCCCCAGTGGTCGAGGATGAGGGCGTTGGTCAGCACGGTGTCCATGGCGCCCGCGGCACGGGTGCGCTGGCTTTGGGCCATGCCGTCACGGATGGTCTTGCCGCCGCCGAATTTCACTTCCTCGCCGTAGCTGCCGGCGGCCAGCGTGTAGTCCTTCTCGACTTCGACGATGAGGCCGGTGTCGGCCAGGCGAACGCGGTCGCCGGTGGTCGGGCCGAAGATTTCCGCGTAGGCGCGTCGTCCCATGGTCGCCATCAGAGTGCTCCTTGGATCTGGCCACGAAAGCCGTGCACGACCCGGGCACCGCCCAGGTCGACGAGTTCGACGGTGCGCTGCTGGCCGGGCTCGAAACGCACGGCGGTGCCCGAGGCGATGTTCAGGCGCATGCCGCGCGCGGCGCCGCGGTCGAAATCCAGCGCCGCATTGGTTTCGGCGAAGTGGTAGTGCGAGCCGACCTGGATGGGGCGGTCGGATGCGTTGCGGACGATCAGCGTGATGCTGCGTCGGCCGGTGTTGAGGGCGTGGTCGGGCCCGTCGACGAAGATTTCTCCTGGAATCATGGCGGTGTGTCCTCAGGCCATCTGGGCCAGCATGACCGTGCCCAGGGCGGCGACGGCGAGACCGGCGGCGCGCGGCACCAGCGCATGGCCCTGGCGCAGGCTCCATCCGATCGCGACGCCGCACAGGTGCAGCACCAGCGTGGCGCAGAGCATGCCGGCCAGCGTGGAGAAGGCGCCGGCTTCGCCCGCGAGCTCGTAGCCGTGGGCCACGCCGTGGAAGACGGCAAAGAGGCCGACCAGCGCGGCCGAGGCCAGCGCGGGCAGATGCACGCGGCTGGCGGCCAGCAGGCCGATCACCAGCAGCGATGCGGCGATCATCGGTTCGACGGCGGGAATGGCCAGGCCCTGCAGGCCCAGCACGGCGCCGACGAGCAGCATGCCGGCAAAGCCCAGCGGGGCCCACAGCAGATCGGGCCAGGCACGGCTGGCCGACAGGGCGCTCCACAGGCCGACCGCGAGCATGGCGGCCAGGTGGTCGAGTCCGGTGACGGGGTGCATGAAGCCCATGGCGAAGCCGGGGTGGTGGTGACCGTCGACACCGACGTGGGCGCTGGCCAAGGCCGGCAGCAGGCCCAGGGCGGCGGCGGCCAGAACGGCGGCCGTGCGGGTGGCGGCGTGCGAAACGAAACGGGAGGCGGGTGGGGTAGAGCGCGTGTCGGTCATGTTGGATTCGCTAATTTGGTGCATTGAACGTGAAAGCAGGCAGGTGTCATGCAATGGGTTGGTGCACGGTCACCAATTTGGTGCCGTCGGGGAAGGTCGCCTCGATCTGGATATCGGAAATCATCTCGGGCACGCCTTCCATCACGTCGTCGCGCGTGAGCAGCAGGCGGCCGGTGCTCATGAGCTCGGCCACGCTGCGGCCGTCGCGGGCGCCTTCCATGACAGCCGCGCTGATGTAGGCGATGGCTTCGGGGTAGTTGAGCTTGAGGCCTCGGGCCTTGCGGCGTTCGGCCAGGAGGGCTGCGGTGAAGATGAGCAGCTTGTCTTTTTCGCGAGGAGTGAGTTCCATATTGAAATCCGTAGCGGAATACGTGCCAGTTTTCCGGCGATGCGCGATCCTGGTGCGCAAGCGTATACAAAAGTCACATGGGGTGTCCAGACCGTAGACGGGCATACGCCTTGCAAGCAGTCCCGGCATGCAATTCCCGCCTTCCTCGTCGTCCGCGGAGCGGCTCGAGTCGGCGGCTGCTTCGCCCGACCTGCCGGTTCCTTCCGCAAGCCCTGCCGCCGTGCAGCGGGTCATCCAGATTCGCCGCGACTACAACAACTGGGTCGCCCAGGAGACGATGGAAGACTATGCGTTGCGCTTCACGCCGCGCAGTTTTCGCAAGTGGTCGGGTTTCCGGGTCGCCAACACGGCTTTCGGCGCCGCGTCCTTTCTTGTGCTCGAGGCGGTGGGGGCGACCCTGCTGGTCCAGGTGGGCTTCGTCAACGCCTTCTGGGCGATCCTGGTCACGGGGCTGGTGATCTTCCTGGCCGGCCTGCCCATCAGCTATTACGCCGCGCGCTACGGGCTGGACATGGACCTGCTCACGCGGGGGGCGGGTTTCGGCTACATCGGCTCGACGTTGACGTCGCTCATCTACGCGACCTTCACCTTCATCTTCTTTGCGCTGGAGGCGGCCATCATGGCCTACGCGCTGGAGCTGGCCTTCGATATTCCGCCGGCGCTGGGCTACCTGCTGTGCGCCCTGGTGGTGATACCGCTGGTGATCTACGGGGTGACCACGATCAGCCGCCTGCAGATGCTGACCCAACCGATCTGGCTGGTGCTGCTGGTGCTGCCGTTCGTGTACGTGTTGCACGAGAACCCCGGACTGGTGGGCGAATGGATGACGTACGCGGGTGCGCAGGGCGATTCGGCGGGCTTCGACCTGCTGAAGTTCGGCTCGGCCATGACCGTGGGCATCGCGCTGATCACGCAGATGGGGGAGCAGGCCGATTACCTGCGGTTCATGCCCGAGCGCAAGCCCGGCCAGGGCCTGCGCTGGTGGGCCAGCGTGGTGGCCGGCGGCCCGGGCTGGGTGGTGCTGGGCGTGCTGAAGATGCTGGGGGGGGCGCTGCTGGCCTATCTGGCGATCCGCCATGCCGTGCCGCTCGAGCGCGCGGTCGATCCCAACCAGATGTACCTGGCCGCCTACGAGTACGTCTTTCCCACGGTGGGCTGGGCCGTCATCGCCACCACGGTGTTCGTGGTGGTCTCTCAGCTCAAGATCAACGTGACCAATGCCTATGCGGGCTCGCTGGCCTGGTCGAACTTCTTTGCACGGCTCACCCACAGCCATCCCGGGCGCGTGGTCTGGATGATCTTCAACATCCTGATCGCGCTGAGCCTCATGGAGCTCAATGTGTTCCAGTCGCTCGGCACGGTGCTGGGCCTGTACGCCAACATCGCCATCGCGTGGATGATGGCGGTGGTGGCCGATCTGGTGATCAACAAGCCGCTGGGGCTGTCGCCGCGCGGCATCGAGTTCAAGCGCGCGCATCTCTACGACATCAACCCGGTTGGGGTGGGCGCCATGGTGCTGGCCTCGCTGGCCTCGATCTGTGCCTACCTGGGCCTGCTGGGCGCCATGGCGCAGGCGTTTTCCGCGCTGCTGGCGATGGTGACGGCCTTCGTGGCCTCGCCCGTGATCGCCTGGGCGACGCGCGGCCGCTACTACTTGGCGCATCGCAACGTGACCACGCTGACGGCCCAGCCCGTGCAGGGGGCGGCGCGCCGGTCGGATGCCGCCACGCATGAGTTCCACCGCGCACGCGGGCACGCCGGGGCGGCGGCTTCGGTGGCCTGGCTGGCCGTGGCCGAAAGCCCGCCCGTGGTGGGGGCGGTGCTGCGCTGCACGGTCTGCCAGCGCGAGTACGAGGCCGAGGACATGACGTATTGCCCGGCCTATGTGGGCAACATCTGCTCGCTGTGCTGCTCGCTGGACGCCCGCTGCCACGACCAGTGCAAGCCCGATGCGCGGCTGGCCGTGCAGTGGCGCAGCGTGAGCCAGGCCGTGCTGCCGCGCTCGTGGTGGCCTTATCTCGAGACCGGCCTGGGGCATTTCCTGCTGCTGATGGCCGTCGTCACGCCTTTGCTGGCCGCACTGCTGGCGATGATCTACACCCACGAAGCCCAGTTGCTGGGGCCCTTGTCGGACCCGCGCGTGGCGCTGGCCTTGCGCATGGGGTATGTGAAGGCCTATGCGGCGTTGCTGCTGCTGTCGGGCATCGTGGCCTGGTGGCTGGTGCTCACGCACAAGAGCCGGCAGGTCGCCCAAGAGGAATCGAACCGCCAGACCCAACTGCTGGTGCAGGAAATCGAATCCCATCGCCGCACCGACGAGGCGTTGCAGCAGGCCCGCCAGGTGGCCGAGCAGGCACGGCACCACGCCGAGCTGGCCAACGAGGCCAAGACCCGTTATGTGTCGGCGATCAGCCACGAGCTGCGCACGCCGCTCAACAGCATCCTGGGTTATGCGCAACTGCTGGACGACGACGCCACCATTCCGGCCAATCGCCGCCCGGCGGTGGCGACCATTCGCCGCAGCGGCGATCACCTGCTGTCGCTGATCGAAGGCACGCTGGATGTGGCACGCATCGAGAGCGGCAAGCTGACGCTCGACATGAAACCCATGCGGTTTCGCGAAGGCATGCGGGAGATCGCCGACATGTTCGAGCTCCAGGCCAGCAGCAAGGGCCTGGCGTTCGTCAGCGAGATCGGCGGTTACCTGCCCGAGGTGGTGCGGGCCGACGAGAAACGGGTGCGGCAGATCGTCATCAACGTGCTGGGAAATGCGGTCAAGTTCACGCGGCAGGGGCGGGTGGTGTTCCGGGTGCAGTATGCGCGCGAGATGGCGGTGCTCGAGATCGAGGATACCGGTCCGGGCATGGATGCGGGGGAACTGGCCAGCGTCTTCGAACCGTTTGCGCGCGGCTCCGCCAGCGGTGGCGGCAGCGGTCTGGGGCTGACCATCAGCAAGATGCTGACGGAGCTGATGGGCGGCGAGATGACGGCGCGCAGCACGCCGAATGTGGGCACGGTGTTCCGCATCCGTCTGTTTCTTCCGGAGATGCAGGCGATGCGGGTCGGACCGGTGCCGGTGCGGCCGCCGCGTGTGGGTTACGAAGGGGCACGCCAGACGATATGGGTGGTGGACAACGAGCAGGACGACCGCGACCTGCTGGTCAGCGCATTGGCGCCCATGGGGTTCGAGGTGCGTCAGTTCGGCTCGGGCACCGAGGCCCTGGCCCAGTGGCGCATCGTGCAGGGGTCGGCTGCCATGCCGCATGCCGTTTTCATGGATCTGGCGATGCCGGGCATCGACGGCTGGACCACGCTGTCGATGATGCAGGACGAGGGTCTGTCCGGGGTGCCGGTGGCCATCGTGTCGGCCAATGCCTTCGAGAAGGGCTCGGACAACGAGGTGGGGATCACCGAAGCCGATTTCCTGCTCAAGCCGGTGCGCATCCACGACATTCTGGACTGGCTGGGCAAGCGCCTGGCGCTGCGCTGGCGCGTGGCTGCCGCGCCGGCGCGCGATGCGGGCGACATTTCGGATCGTCGAACACGCCGTGCCGGCGCGACGGTCGGAACGGCATCCGCACTCGAATCCGCCTCCGTATCGGCAGCGATGGGGCAACCCGGCGAGCCCGTCCGCAAGGACACCCCGCCGGGGTGGCCCCCGGCCCTGCAGCCCGCACTGGCCGCCGTGGTCGATGCGGCCTCGATCGGTTATCCGCGCGGTGTGCAGGCTGCGCTCGACGAAGTGCTGCGGCTGCAGGGGGCGCAGGCCGCCTGGGTGGAACGCCTGAGGGAGCTCACGCGCCGTTTCCAGTTCGACGAGGTCGAGCAACTGAGCCAGGCCGCCCTGGCCGCTGCGCAGGCTAGACAGGTCTTGGCCGTTCTTCCGGCCGACATCGGCGATGATGCCGGTCTGGGCGGATCGCGCCCGTCCCTGGAGAACCGCAAGTGAATGAGGAGAGCAGGACACTGGACCGCAGTGCGTCGGACATCGTGCTCATCGTCGACGACATGCCCGACAACCTGTCGTTCCTGCACGATGCGCTGGATGAAGCCGGCTACACCGTGCTGGTGGCGACCAACGGCGCCTCGGCGCTGACGCGGGCTGCGCAGCTCCTGCCCGACGTGATCCTGCTCGATGCGCTCATGCCCGGCATGGACGGCTTCGAGGTGGCACGCCAGCTCAAGGCGCTGCCCGAGACCAGCGGCATTCCCATCATCTTCATGACCGGGTTGACCGAGACCGAGCATGTGGTGGCTGCCTTCGCGGCCGGCGGCGTGGACTACGTCACCAAACCGATACGACCTCAGGAGGTGCTGGCCCGCATGGCGGCCCACATGCGCGGTGCACGCCAGGCCGGCCACGCCCGCAACGCGCTCGACGCCTTTGGCCATGCCACGGTGGTGGTCCGGGCGGTGGACGGGCGGCTGGTGTGGCAGACGCCCTTGGCCCGGCAACTGCTCGAGCGCTACTTCGCGGATCTGCAGCCGCAGACCCAGTTCGCCACGCCCGCCATTCAAGCCTGGTTGCGGCGCGAGATCGCTTCCACGCAACGCGGCGCCGAGCCGGTCAACCTGGTGCAGGCCCTGGCGCCCGGGCAGGGCGAGGGCCGGCTGATCCTGGCCCTGCATCAGCAGACCGAAGAGGACGAATGGCTGCTGGTGCTGCGGGAATCTTCGGATGCCGCGCGCATCGAGGCGCTGGCCCAGACCCTCAAGCTGACCGCCAAGGAAGCCGAGGTGCTGTACTGGGTGGTCAAGGGCAAGACCAACCGCGACATCGGCGACATCCTGGGCTGCAGCGCGGCCACCGTGAAAAAGCACCTGGAACACATCTACGCCAAGCTCGGGGTCGAGACCCGGACGGCGGCGGCGGGCGTGGCGGTCAACCGGGTTGCAGGCCTGGCGCAGCCGTAGCGGCGACGGCGCCGACGAGGATCGGGTTCACGGTTGTGTCATCTTGATGACATGGAAGAGGGCGACACTGGCCGTCCCCATTCATTCCCGAGGACAAGATCTTGCACGGCTGTACCTTCCCCGCCCTGGCACCCCTGCCGACCCGCCTGAAATGGACCTTCATGGCCCTGGCCTGCACTGCCGTGCTGGGTGCCTGCGGCGGGAGCGACAACGACGCGGACGAGGGGGTCACTGCGCCCGAGGTCACCCAGCCGGCGCCGGAGACGGGGACGCCCGAGCCCGTTCCCGCATCGCCTTACGCCGATGCCCGGGCCGGCGATGTGCTCAGGGTCGCCATCGAGGCCCTGCATCCCACCCAGAGCGTGATCGGTTACGACCAGATCTACTATCACCTTGCGCGCAAGCAGCCCGATCCGGGACGTTATGCGCCCTCGTCCGCAGGCTACCTGGGCGATGACGCCGACGACAACTACTCGCGTTATCTCTATCGCAGCGAGCGCAAGCGGGTGGACGACTACTGCGCGGACAACGGGCAGGGCGGCGTCGACGACGGCCTCTACCGGCCGCTCACCGTGCGCCTGATCGACCCGGCCACGTTCAAGTGCACCCAAGGCGAGCCCGTCGCAGGATCCGATGCGGCGGCTTTGCTGAAGACCGTGGTGGTCGGCCCGAAAGGCGTGCTGTATCTCACCGACGGTCATCACACCTTCACCGCCCTCAACGAGCTGAGCGACGGCGGGCCGCAACTGCCCGTGTGGGTCCGGGTGGTCGCCAACTACAGCGACATCACCGACGACCAGGTGTTCTGGCAGCGCATGGCGGAAAACAACTATGTCTGGTTGCGCGATGCCCTGGACAACGTGATCGAGCCGTCGGCCTTGCCCGCACACATCGGCCTGGCGAACTTCCAGGACGATGCCTATCGTTCGCTGGTCTACCTCACGCGCGACATGGGCTACAGCAATGCCGAGGTCTCGGAGTTCGCCGAGTTCTATTGGGGCAGCGGCTTGCGCGCCATGGGCGTGGATCTGACCGGGTACACGCTGACGAATCTGGACCGCGCCCGCGTCACGGTGACCAATGGCGTGGTTGCCGCGCGTTCGGGCGACAGCGTCAGCAGCTACCCGGCCGCCGTGCGCGATGCCGCCATGCGCATGGTGGCGCTCGGCGATGCGGATGAGGTCGCCTCGGGCCGCACCGCTGCCGATCTGGGCAAGCTGCCGGCTCCGGCCTCCGCGGGCCTCTGGAACGACCTGCTCGAAGAAGAAGTCTGGCGGGCCGATACCAACAATTCGGGCCGCTATCGCACGGCGGGCAAGGCTTGGTATGCGGTCAAGTACCGCCAATGCGGCGGAGCGGCTGCCGTTCGGCCGGCGTGCTGGCTGCCTGCCGCACAGTAAGCCGAAGCCGGTCCGGGAGGCGCTGCACCGGCTGTCTGCAGCCCTCCGGGATCGTGCCGTGCCGCTTCGGTCTCAGGCGGCGGCGAGGCTCTTCATGTCGATCACGAACCGGTACTTCACATCGCTCTTGAGCATGCGCTCGTAAGCCGTGTTGATGGTGTCCATGTCGATGGTCTCGATGTCCGAGACGATGCCGTGCCGGGCGCAGAAGTCCAGCATCTCCTGGGTCTCGCGGATGCCGCCGATGAGCGAGCCCGCCAGACGGCGGCGTTTCATGATGAATCCGAAGATGTTGGGCGAAGGATGCGGTTCGGCCGGCGCGCCCACGAGCGTCATGGTGCCGTCGAGCTTGAGCAGCGCCATGAAGGCATCGAGGTCGTGCGGTGCGGCCACGGTGTTGAGGATGAAGTCGAAGCTGTTGGCATGCGCGGCCATTTCCTCGGCATTGCGCGAGACCACGACTTCGCTGGCGCCCAGGCGCAGCGCATCCTCGCGTTTGCTGGCGCTGGTGGTGAAGAGCACCACGTGCGCACCCATCGCGGCGGCGATCTTCACGCCCATGTGGCCCAGGCCTCCGAGGCCGACGATGCCGACCTTCTTGCCCGGTCCGGCCTCCCATTGGCGCAGCGGCGAATAGGTGGTGATGCCGGCGCAGAGCAGCGGCGCGACGGCCGCGAGCTGGGACTCGTCGTGCGAGATGTGCAGCACGAAGGACTCGCGCACGACGATGTGCGTGGAGTAGCCGCCGAAGGTGTTCTCGCCGCCGAACATGGGGCCGTTGTACGTGCCGGTGAAGCCGTTTTCGCAGTACTGCTCTTCGCCCTGGTCGCAGGGGGCGCAGTGCTGGCAGCTGTCGACCATGCAGCCGACGCCGGCGAGGTCGCCGACCTTGAACTTCGTCACCAGATCGCCGACCGCCGTGACGCGGCCGACGATCTCGTGTCCGGGCACGCTCGGGTACAGGGTGTTGCGCCATTCGTTGCGCGCGGTGTGCAGATCCGAGTGGCAGACGCCGCAGTAGAGGATGTCCATGGCCACGTCTTGCGGGCCGGGGGCACGCCGTTCGAACGCGAAGGGCGTCAGCGGGGCGTCCGCTGCGGTCGCGGCATAGGCGCGGGTCGGCGTCGGGGCGAGGGTTGTCGTCATGGCTTTTTCTCCTGGCGGGATTGGATGTGTGGCGCGGTAACCGCCCAACTGTAAGGAGTTTCGGTGAATCCTGCACGACGCAGGGCTTGCCCCGGTCTCGAGAGCAGACACGGATCCGACACCCCTGAGTCCGACCGGCATACGCCACATGGCGTATTGGCCTGCAGGGAGGGGCTGCGTACGCTTGCAGGTATCGGTTTCCGGAGTCTGCAACCCAGTGCTTCGGACGCCGCCCGTCACCGCCTTTTCCATCTCGACAATTCCTATCGGAGGATTTCATGAACATCACTCGTCGCCGCGCCGGCAAGGCTCTTTCCGCAGTCGCACTGGGCGTCATGGCCCTGGGCCTGAGCTCGTTCGCACAAGCTGCCGACACCATCAAGGTCGGTGTGCTGCACAGCCTGTCGGGCACCATGGCGATCTCGGAAACCGTGCTCAAGGACACGGTGCTGATGGCCATCGAGGAAATCAACGCCAAGGGCGGCGTGATGGGCAAAAAGCTCGAGCCGGTGGTGGTCGATCCGGCTTCGGACTGGCCGCTGTTTGCCGAGAAGGCTCGCCAGCTGATCACGCAGGACAAGGTGGCCGTGGTGTTCGGCTGCTGGACTTCGGTGTCGCGCAAATCGGTGCTGCCGGTGTTCGAGGAGCTCAACAGCCTGCTGTTCTACCCCGTGCAGTACGAAGGCGAAGAGCTGTCGAAGAACGTGTTCTACACGGGTGCCGCGCCCAACCAGCAGGCCATTCCCGCTGTCGAGTACCTGATGAGCAAGGAAGGCGGCGCGGCCAAGCGTTTTGTGCTGCTGGGCACCGACTACGTCTACCCCCGGACCACCAACAAGATTCTGCGTGCCTTCCTGCATTCCAAGGGTGTGAAGGACTCCGACATTCTGGAGACCTACACCCCCTTCGGCCACTCCGATTACCAGACCATCGTCGCCGACATCAAGAAGTTCTCGGCCGGCGGCAAGACGGCCGTGGTCTCGACCATCAACGGCGACTCCAACGTGCCCTTCTACAAGGAACTGGGCAATGCCGGACTCAAGGCCTCCGACGTGCCGGTGGTCGCTTTCTCGGTGGGTGAAGAAGAGCTGCGTGGCGTGGACACCAAGCCCCTGGTCGGCCACCTGGCTGCCTGGAACTACTTCATGAGCGTGAAGAACCCGACCAACACCGAGTTCATCAAGAAGTGGTCCGCCTATGCCCAGGCCAAGAAACTGCCCGGCCAAAGCACCAAGCCCATCACCAACGACCCGATGGAAGCCACGTACATCGGCATCAACATGTGGAAACAGGCGGTCGAGAAGGCCCAGAGCACGGATACCGACAAGGTGATCGCAGCCATGGGCGGCCAGACCTTCAAGGCGCCCGATGGCTACACCGTGAAGATGGACGAAAAGAACCATCACCTGCACAAGCCCGTGCTGATCGGCGAAGTGAAGGCCGACGGCCAGTTCAACGTGGTCTGGAAGACCAAGGGCCCGATCAAGGCCCAGCCGTGGAGCCCCTACATCCCCGGCAACGACAAGAAGAAGGACGAACCCGAAAAGATGTAAGCCGCCCGGCTGCCACGTTCTCCGGCCTGCTGCCTTTCGGGCGGCCGCCGGGGCCGAGTGCGGGCAGGCCCTGGGATGATGCCGATGCATCCCGGGCCGGCCCGCATGCTGTTTTTGGGATCCGCGATGTCCATGAATTTTCTCTCCACCCCTTTGCGGCGCGTGCTGTCGGCGCTGTTGGTGCTGCTGTCGGCACTGGTGGTTCTGCCCGCGCAGGCGCTGACGACCGAGCAGGCGCTGGCCATGGCCTCGGGCGGCGCTGCCGACCGCGCCGATGCCCTGAGCCAGGCGCTGACCGCCCCCGATGCCGACGCCCGGACGGCTGCCTTCATCCAGGCCATGTCCGACGATGCGGTCAAGTTCACCGAGACGCAGGTCTTCATGCTGCAGGGCGATGCCTATGTCGACCCCGTGACCGGTGCGGCGGCCGAGCCGCCCGAAGAAGCCGAGGATGTGCTCAACAACAATTACATGCGCAGCGAACTCGACGCTGCGCTGGCCGCGATCCAGCTGCTCTCGGCCGACAAGGCCGCACGGGCCCAGGCGGCACGCGACCTGGCGGGCCAGACCGATGCGGCCAAGCTGCCGCTGATCGACAAGGCCCTGGCCGCCGAACAGGATGCCGACATTCGGGCGCAGCTCGAGCAGGTCCGTGCCAGCATGCTGCTGGGCAGCGACGACCCCGCGCAGCGCCTGGCTGCCGTGGCCGCACTGCAAGAGACTCGCACGCCCGCTACGCTGGCCCTGCTCAACGAGCGGCTGCGCGAGGAGAACGAATCCGGCGTCAAGGCTGCCATCGAGCAGGCCGTGAAGGCCATCAATGAAACGCTGGCCTGGGGCGAGCGCCTGGGCGTGCTGTTCACCGGCGTGAGCCTGGGCTCGATCCTGCTGCTGGCCGCGCTGGGCCTGGCCATCACCTACGGCCTGATGGGCGTGATCAACATGGCCCACGGCGAGCTCATCATGATCGGCGCCTACGCCACCTATGTGGTGCAGGGCGTCTTCCAGCGCTACCTGCCGGATGCGTTCGGCTGGTACCTGGCCGTGGCGGTGCCGGTCTCCTTCCTGGTGTCCGCGCTGGTGGGGGCGGCGCTCGAGCGTTCGGTGATCCGCTTCCTCTACGGCCGCCCGCTCGAGACGCTGCTGGCCACGTGGGGCATCAGCCTGGTGCTGATGCAGGCCGTGCGCAGTCTGTTCGGCGCACAGAACGTGGGTGTGGAGAACCCTTCGTGGATGAGCGGCGGCCTGGCCGTGTTGCCCAACCTGATGTTGCCGTGGAACCGGCTGCTCATCATCGTCTTCGCATTCGCGGTGCTGATGGGCGTGTTCTGGCTGATTGCCCGCACCCGGCTGGGTCTGTTCGTGCGCGGCGTGACGCAGAACCGTCCCATCGCCTCGTGCATGGGCGTGAACACCGCACGCATCGACACCTACGCCTTTGCGTTGGGTTCGGGGATCGCAGGCCTGGCGGGCTGTGCGCTCAGCCAGGTGGGCAACGTGGGGCCCGACCTGGGCCGCGGCTACATCGTCGATTCGTTCCTGGTCGTGGTGCTGGGGGGCGTGGGCCAACTGGCCGGCACGGTGTATGCCGCGCTGGGCCTGGGTCTGGCGGGCAAGCTGCTGGAAGGCTGGTCGGGCGCGGTGCTGGCCAAGATCGCGGTGCTGGTGCTGGTGATCGTGTTCATCCAGAAACGGCCCCAGGGTATTTTTGCAGTGAAGGGACGGGCAGCATGAGCACGATAGCAGGCAAGAACCTCGCCGCCGAGGCGGGAGTGGAGACCACGGGCGGCGAGCTGCCGCGTCCCTTCGGCAGCGCCACGGGCGCGGCCACGGTGCGCCGCGAAGGCCGTCCGACCGTGCTGCCGCAGGCCGCGCCGCTGCTCACCCGCAGCGGGTGGAGTGCGTTTCTGGTGGCCCTGGTGCTGGTGTGCGCGGTGGCGCCGGTGCTCAATCTGTGGGTGCCGGCCGACAGTCCGCTGCACATGAGCGACTTCCTGGTCAACCTGCTGGGCAAGATCATGTGTTATGCCATCTGCGCGCTGGCCATGGATCTCATCTGGGGTTATGCCGGCATCCTTTCGCTCGGCCATGGCCTGTTCTTTGCGCTGGGCGGCTATGTGATGGGCATGTACCTCATGCGCCAGATCGGCACCGACGGCAACTACGGCAGCGATTTGCCCGACTTCATGGTCTTCTTGAACTGGACCGAACTGCCCTGGCACTGGGCACTGTCGGGCAGCTTCCTGGCGACCCTGCTGCTGATCGTGCTGGTGCCGGGCGTGGTGGCTTTTGTCTTCGGTTATTTCTCGTTCCGTTCGCGCATCAAGGACGTGTATTTCTCCATCATCACGCAGGCGCTGGTGTTCGCGGCGATGCTGCTGTTCTTCCGCAACGAGACGGGCTTCGGCGGCAACAACGGCTTCACCGACTTCAAGCGCATCCTGGGCATTCCGATCGCCACGCAGGAAATGCGCATGACGCTGTTCGTGCTCACGGGGCTGGTGCTGCTGGGCTGTTTCCTGTTTGCACGCTGGCTGGTGCGCAGCAAGTACGGCAGGGTGCTGGTGGCCGTGCGCGATGCGGAAAGCCGCGTCATGTTCTCGGGCTACGACCCGGTGGCCTACAAGCTCAGCATCTGGACGATATCGGCCGTGATGTGCGGCATCGCCGGGGCCCTGTATGTGCCGCAGGTCGGCATCATCAATCCCAGCGAGATGAGCCCGGCCAACTCGATCGAGATCGCCATCTGGGCGGCCGTGGGTGGGCGCGGCACGCTGATCGGCCCGATCGTCGGTGCCTTCGCGGTCAGCGGTGCCAAGAGCTGGTTCACCGCCACCTTCCCCGAGATCTGGCTGTATTTCCTGGGCGGCCTGTTCATTGCGGTCACGCTGTTCCTGCCCCAGGGTATCGTGGGCCTGGCCCGGAGGCTGCGCCGCACCGCGCCGGATGCAGCCTCGGCCCGGAAAGGAGGTCAGGCATGACCCCCGATCTGATGGACGAAGGCGCGCGCCGCGTGGCCGCGCACCATACGCTGGCCAACCTGGCCGACACCGAATCCGGCGGCCGTCAGGCGTCGACCGGCCGGGCCGTGCGCACGGGCGACCTCGACCTGACCCATGGGCGCATCCTCTATCTCGAGGACGTGCACGTGAGCTTCGACGGCTTCAAGGCCATCAACGGCCTGTCGCTGGACATCGCGCCCGGCGAGCTGCGCTGCATCATCGGGCCCAACGGCGCCGGCAAGACGACGATGATGGACATCATCACCGGCAAGACCCGGCCCGACAGCGGCACGGTGTTCTTTGGCGGGACCATCGACCTGCTGCGCTACCGCGAGGCCCAGATCGCCGAAATGGGCATCGGCCGCAAGTTCCAGAAACCCACGGTTTTCGAGCAACTGACGGTCTACGAGAACCTCGAACTCGCGCTCAAGACGGACAAACGGGTCTGGCCGTCCATGCATTTCACGCTCGACAGCGCGCAGGGCGACCGGCTGGCCGAAGTGCTGCACACCATCCATCTGGCCGACAGCGTGAACCGGCAGTCGGGTTACCTCAGCCACGGACAGAAGCAGTGGCTGGAGATCGGCATGCTGCTCATGCAGGAGCCGCAACTGCTGTTGCTCGACGAGCCTGTCGCCGGCATGACCGACGAGGAAACGGCACGCACCGCCGAGCTGTTCCTGACGCTCAAGGGCAAGCATTCGCTCATGGTGGTCGAACACGACATGAGCTTCATCCGCACGATCAGCGACATCGTCACGGTGCTGTGCGACGGCTCGGTGCTGGCGCAGGGCACGCTCGACGAGGTGCAGGCCGACGAACGTGTGATCGAAGTCTATCTGGGAAGGTGAGCACACATGCTCGAAATCAGGAACGTCAACCAGTACTACGGCGGCTCGCACATTCTGCGCGACGTGAACCTCAAGGCCGAGATCGGCAAGGTCACCGTCATCCTCGGCCGCAACGGCGTGGGCAAGACCACCTTGCTGAAGTCGCTGATGGGACTGGTGCCCATCCGCGCAGGTGAAATCAGCCTGGGCGGCCAGCGCATCGACCGGCTGCGCCCCTACGAGCGCACCCGCCTGGGGCTGGGCTACGTGCCGCAGGGACGGGAGATCTTTTCTCGCCTGACGGTCGAGGAGAACCTGCGCATGGGGCTGGCCTACAAGCCGGCTTCCACGCCGCTCGACCCTGAAATGTTCGAACTCTTTCCGGTGCTCAAGCAGATGCTGGGCCGGCGCGGCGGCGATCTGTCGGGCGGGCAGCAGCAGCAGTTGGCGATCGCGCGTGCGCTGCAGCCCAAGCCCAGCGTGCTGGTGCTCGACGAGCCCACCGAGGGCATTCAGCCGTCCATCATCAAGGACATCGGCCGCGTGATCCGCATGCTGGCCGACCGCGGCAACATGGCCATCGTGCTGGTCGAGCAGTACTACGACTTCGCCGAGGAGCTTGCCGATCACTATGTGGTGATGGAGCGCGGCGAGGTCATCCGCAGCGGCCTGGGCAAGGACATGCCCGCCGACGGCGTGCGGCAACTGGTGGCGATCTAGGCGGCCTCTCGGGCCGGCGCGCTCAGGTCGACCAGATGCGTGGCGCATCGGCCGGCAGTTGCCAGGCCAGTTGGCGCCAGCGTGACCACACCGTGCGCAGCAGATCGACGGCGGGTTCGACCATGGGCGACAGCACACGCAGCACGACGACCTGCGCATCGGGGCTGGTGGCGCCGGCGGTCCGGGCCTGTGCGTGCTCCTGCGCGGTCTGCTGGGCGGCTTCGAGCAGCTCGGCACGCCGTTCACGCGCCAGCGGCGTGCCGGTCAGAAAGAACAGCGAAGCGCAGCAGCGGTGGCCGGCCAGCCCATGCGGACCGTCCATCAGATGGCTGTCGGCGCCCTCGATCCGTCCCCGTTCGAGCCACACGCCCGGCAGCTCGATGTGCTGCTGGAACCGGCCCTGCAGGAAAGGCTTGTCGGCACCCGGCAGGCCCAGGGCCGTGATGTCCCAGCCCATCATTTCCGCGCCGGGGGCGAGCGTGACGTTCAGCCGGTTCTCGGCCAGGCAGCTGTCGTAGGCGATCGCTTCGAGCGGCAGCCATTCGAGGCGTGCGCCTTCGGCCAGCGTCAGCCGGGTGGTCTGCAGCGCGAGTTCGCCTTCGCTGCGGTAGAAACGGGTCGCGCCCGGTGTGGTGACCAGGCCATGCGCGCCGGCACCGACCCGTACGTCGATATCGAGCACGTCGCCGCCGACCAGTCCGCTGGGCGGGTGCACCATCACGTTGTGGCAGATCGATTCGCCTTCGGGATACAGGCTCTGCAGGATGCGCAGCGGGCCGTCGTGGCGGAAATGGGCCACCGTGCGGGCCGGTGTCCGGGCCGTCGCGAGGGCCGGGAGGGCCGCGCTCGAACCGTCCGCAGGAACGGCGGAGCGGCGGGCGGTGTAGTCGAGTTGGAGTCGGGCGTGCCAGGGCATGGTGCGAGAGTGTACGCAGCGCCGGGCCGCTTCGGGCGCTCGGCGCCGGTCTTCGTTGACGGGGGCGCTGCAGGAAGCGGGGCGCTCAGCGTTCGCCCTTGCGATAGGGTTTCATGAGGGCCTGCGGGTAACTGGCCTTGCGGGCCACCAGCACCAGCGCGGCGATGGACAGCACGTAGGGAAGCATCAGGAACAACTGATAGGGCACGTCGAACACGCCGCTTTGCTGCAGGCGAAGCTGAAGCGCGTCGAAAAACGCAAAAAGCAGGGCCCCGAGCAGTGCCTTGCCGGGCCGCCACGAGGCGAACACCACCAGGGCGACACAGATCCAGCCGCGGCCGTTGATCATGTTGAAGAAGAACGCATTGAACGCCGACAGCGTGATGAAGCTGCCGGCGACACCCATCAGCGCCGATCCGACCACGATGGCGGCCGTTCGTGTGCGCGCCACCGAAAGCCCCTGGCTTTCAGCCGCCTGCGGGCTTTCGCCGACCATGCGGACGGCCAGTCCGGCCGGGGTCCGGTAGAGCAGCCAGGCGGTGAGCGGCACCAGCACCAGGGCCAGCAGCGTCATGGGCGTCTGCTGTGCGAGGATGGGAATGGGCAGCCAGTCCATCGGCGCAAATGGCTCGATGGACGGCGGCCTTTCGACCTTGGGAAAACTGACGCGGTAGCCGTAGTAGCTCAATGCCGTCGCCAGCAGGGTGATGCCCAGGCCCGAGACGTGCTGCGACACCGCCAGCCCGACCGTGAGACCCGCATGCAGCAGGCCGAACGCCGCACCGGTGGCCGCGGCAACCAGCACGCCCACGGCCAGCGGCAGCCCGTGATAGACGGCCAGCCAGCCCGCGAAGGCGCCGGCCACCATGATGCCTTCGATGCCGAGATTGAGCACGCCGGCCCGCTCGCACCACAGCACGCCCAGCGTGCCCAGGATCAGCGGGGTGGCGATGCGCAGCACCGCGACCCACAGCGCCGGGTTGACGAGAATGTCGAACAGTTCGGTCATGTCAGAGGTTTTCCTGGCTCCGTGAGATCAGCGCAGACGCAGGCGGTACTGGGCCAGCAGCGTGGCCACCAGCACCGACAGCAGCGAGGTGGCGACGATGACATCGGCGATGTAGGTGGGCACGCCCACGGCCCGGCTCATGCTGTCGGCACCGACCAGCACGCCGGCCACGAACACGCCCGCGGCAACGACGCCCAGCGGATTCAGACCGGCCAGCATCGCGATCACGATGCCGGTGTAGCCATAGCCGGGCGACATGTCGAGCGTCAGGTAACCGGTGCGGCCCGCGACCTCGATGGCCCCGGCCAGTCCCGCCAGTGCGCCGGAGAACAGGGCGACCAGCACCATCGTGCGGCCGATCGGCACGCCTGCAAAAGCCGCCGCGCGGGCGTTGGCGCCCGTGGCTCGTACATCGAATCCGAACACGCTGTAGCGCAGCAGGGCCCAGGCCAGCACCGCCAGCGCCACGGCCCAGAGCAGGCCGGTATGCAGCCGTGTGCGTTCGACCAGCTTGCCCAGTTCGAGCTCGGGCACGAGGCCGGCGCTTTGCGGCCAGCCCATGGCCAGCGGATCTTTCATGGGGCCGTCGAGCAGGGCGGACACCAGCAGCAGCACGATGAAGTTCAGCAGCAGCGTGGTGACGACCTCGTCCACGCCCAGGTGCCGCTTGAGCAATGCCGGACCGAGCAGCAGGGCAGCGCCCGCTGCCGCGGCCGCCAGCATCATGAGCGGGAACAGCACCGCCGGTGGCAGTGTCTGCAGGCCGTTGCCTTCGGTCATGCCGCCCACGGCCACGGCTGCCAGCGCGCCGGCATACAACTGACCCTCGGCACCGATGTTGTAGAGCCGTGCGCGGAAGGCAACCGCTGCCGCCAGCCCCGTCAGGATCAGCGGGACCGCGCGGGTGAGCGTTTCGCTCCAGGCGAACACCGAGCCGAAGGCGCCATTGAGCAGCAGGGAGTAGGTCTGGCCGACGGGGGCGCCGGCCCATGCCACCAGCAACGCGCTGACGATCAGCGTGAAGATCACGGCCCCCAGGGGCGCGCATACCAGGGCGATGCGGCTGGGTTCCGAACGTTTTTCCAGTCTCATGGCGTAGGGGTCTCCAAGGCCGGGCCGGAGGCGGTGGCCGGGTCTGCCGCGTCGTTTGCCTCGGCGCCTGCCATGGCCAGGCCCAGCGCTTCGCGTGTCCAGTCGGCGGCAGGCCGGGCCGGGCCGAGACGACCTTCGTGCATGACGGCGATGCGGTCGCCCAGCATCATCACTTCGTCGAGGTCGTCCGAGATCACCAGCACCGCGGCACCGAGCGCACGCGCCGCATACAGCTGCTGATGAACATACGACACCGCACCGATGTCCAGACCCCAGGTCGGCTGGTGCGCGACGATGAGACGGGGCGCCGGCGCGGTTTGCCCTTCGGCGGTGCGTGGCGGGAGCAGCACACGGCCCAGAATGAGTTTCTGCATGTTGCCGCCGGACAGGGCACGGGCCGGTGTGTCCGCCCCCGCACCGCGCACATCGAAGGTCTGCAGCACATGGGCCGCGTGCGCGCGTGCCGCCTGCCGCCGTACCCAACCGCCCCGCGACAGCGCCGGCTCGCGCAGGCGCTCCGAGACGGCGTTCTCCCAAAGCGGCAGATCGCCCACTACGCCGACCGCATGGCGATCCTCGGGCACGCGCGCGACACCTTGCCTGACCAACTGGGTCGGGCTGCCGGGAAACGTGACGCCCAGGAACACCAACTCGCCCGAGACCGGCTGGCGGGTGCCGCTCAGCAGCTCGGCCAGAGCCACCTGGCCGTTGCCCGAGATGCCCGCGATCGCCACGATTTCTCCGGCGCGCAGTTGCAGGCTGGCGTCGACGAGTCTGTCGCGGCTGCCTGCTGCCGTGCACACCGCCTGCAGTTCGCAGACCACTTCGCCGGCGGCGGATCCGGCAGGCTGTCGCCTGGGGGCCTGGACCGGCTTGCCGACCATCCACTGTGCCAGTTCGGCCTGCGTGGTGCCGGCCGTGGGGGCGGTGGCCACCAGCTTGCCGGCGCGCAGCACGGCCACGCGATGCGACACGCTCAGCACCTCGGCCAGCTTGTGGCTGATGAAAATCACCGACAGCCCCTGCGCCACCATCTGGGCCAGGGTCTCGAACAGCGCCACGCTTTCCTGCGGCGTGAGCACGGCGGTCGGCTCGTCCAGGATCAGCACACGCGCGCCGCGATACAGGGCCTTGAGGATTTCAACCCGTTGGCGTTCGCCCACCGACAGATCGCCCACCCGGGCGTCCGGATCGACGGCCAGCCGGAAACGTTCGGCCACCCCCAGCAGCTTGCTGCGCGCCGCCTCGCGATCGCTGCGCCAGCGCCAGAGAGACTCGGTGCCCAGGATCACGTTGTCGAGCACCGTCAGGTTGTCGGCCAGCGAGAAGTGCTGGTGCACCATGCCGATGCCTGCGGCCAGCGCCAGGCGCGGATGACCGGGCGGCAAGGTCCGGCCAAAGACCTCGATGTGCCCCTCGTCGGCCACGTAGTGGCCGAACAGGATGGACATCAGCGTCGACTTGCCTGCGCCGTTCTCGCCCAGCAGGGCCAGGATTTCGCCCTGGGCCAAGGTGAGCGAGATCGCGTCGTTGGCCACCAGCGGGCCGAAACGTTTGGTGATGCCGTGCAGGGCCAGCGCCGGCGGCAGGCCCTGGGAAGGGGGTACGGCCGGCGGCCGGGTGCCGGGCGGGCTCATCGCAGGCGGAGGGTGCACGGTACGGCAGACGGAAAAGCGGGGAGGAGGGCAGGCATGGCCGCCCTCGCTTACTTGGCGGCCTTGGGCGCGCCGTCTTCGATCTTGACCACGAAGCGGCCGGCACGGATATCGGCCTCCTTGGTCGCAACCTTGGCCTTGAGTTCGGCGGGAATCTTGCTGGAGAAGGTGCCCAGCGGAGCGAGCTCGGCGCCGCCGTGCTTCATGTGTGAATAGACACCGTATTCCTCGCCCTTGAAGGTGCCGGCCTTGACCTGTGCAATCGCATGATCGGCGGTCGGTTCGAACTTCCACAGCGCCGACGAGACCACGCTGTCCGGATACTGCGGCTGGGTGTTGATCACGTTGCCGATGACCAGCTTGCCGCGTTCCTTGGCCGCATCGGCCACGCCGAAGCGCTCGGCATACATCACGTCGGCACCGGCGTCGATCATCGCGAACGTCGCTTCCTTGGCCTTGGGCGGATCGAACCAGCTGTTGATGAACGAGATGCTGAACTCGACCTTGGGGTTGGCCTCGCGTGCACCGGCCATGAAGGCGTTCATCAGGCGGTTGACTTCGGGGATGGGGTAGCCGCCCACCATGCCGATCTTGTTGGACTGGGTCATTCCGCCGGCGATCATGCCGGTCAGGTAGGCGGGCTCGTGGATGTAGTTGTCGAACGTCGAGAAGTTGGGCTGCTGCGGCTTGCCCGACGAACCCATCAGAAATGCCGTCTTGGGGAAGTCGCGCGCGACCTTGCGCATGGCGGCCTCGACCGGGAAAGCTTCGCCGACGATCAGGTCCTGGCCCTGCATGGCGTACTCGCGCACCACACGCTCGTAATCGGCGTTGGCGATGCTTTCGGTCGACTTGTATTCGATCTCGCCCCGGGCTTCGGCCGCCTTGAAGGCCTGGTGGATCCGGCCCACCCATTGCTGTTCGTAGGGCACCGAGTAGATCGCGGCGACCTTGATCTTCTTGGGGGTCTGCGCCATTCCGGTGCTGGCGGCGGTGGCGGCCAGAACCAGGAGGCCTGCGCGCAGGGCGAATTGACGGCGACTGCTCATGTCGTGATCCCTCGGGTAATTGATCGTGCAAAAAAGACGCTGACCGGCATGCGTGCAAGACGCATGCCAAATCAGCGTGTACACGCGGCTCGGGATCAGGTTTTCCAGCCGCCGACATGCGAGCTCGACGCCTCCTCGATCAGCGCCGGGCCCAGGCACTCGATGGCGGCCGGCGAGGCATCGAACACATCGCGACAGGACAGCTCGGCATCGCGCTGGTCGAGCCGCTCGCCGCGGAACACCCGCAGGCGCACCGCATCGATGCCGAAGACCACGCGCCGGATGTTGGACCAGTAGATCGCGCCCGCGCACATCACGCAGGGCTCGCCCGAGGCGTAGATCGTGGCGCCGGCCAGTTCCTCGCGGCTGAAGCGCGGGCTGGCGATGCGGATGGCCTCGGTCTCGGCATGGGCCGTGCAGTCGCCGGTCTCGCCGTTGCGGTTCCAGGCCTCGGCCAGCACTTCGCCGGCAGCCGAAACGATGACCGAGCCGAAGGGGCGGTTGCCGCGTGCGCGGGCCTGGTCGGCCAGGCCGATGGCCAGACGCAGGTACTTGCCGTCCTGTTCTCCAAGAGACTGTTCGGCCGGGAGGGGGGTCGAGGCGGTGCCTGTCATGCGTTCACCTGGCGTTGTGCGGCTGCGGGCAGCAGGCCCGAATGGAAGACCTGCCCGACCGTCGGCTTGCTGTTCAGGCCGAACACGGCAGCCACTTCGTCGATCTGGTGCTGCAGGATGTCGGGGCGCAGCGCGCCGAGTCCCAGCTCGCGGTTCTCCGCAGTGGCCAGGTACTGGCGCGTGATGGCCCAGCGGGCGCGTTCGACATCGAGGTTGAGGATGCCTTCGCGGGCCTTGATGGCGGCCAGCGCGGGCTCGGGATCGGCCAGCGTCTCCTTGAGTGCGCGGTTGCTGGCGGCCAGGAAACCGCGCAGCGCCGCGGGCTTTTCGGCGATCAGCCGGCTGCTGGCCAGCACGGCGTTGCCATAGAGATTCAAGCCAGTCTTGGCGTACTCGAGCACCGACAGGTCCTGCTGCGGCAGGCGCGCGAACAGCGACACGGCCGAGTCGTGGAAGTAGGTGGCAGCGTCCACGTCGCCCCGCACCACGACATTGTCGCGTGCGCTGAAATCCGTGGTCACCCACTGGAACAGGTCCTGAGGGGTGCCGAGTTGACGGGCCACCATGGGCCAGCAGCGGCGGGTCGACTCGACTGCGGCGGCGGCGACCTTCTTGCCCTGCAGGCTGGCAAAGTCGGTGGTGATACCCCGGTCCTTGCGTCCGATGATCACGAAGGGCGCGCGGTTGTAGTACTGATAGATCGCCTGCACGGGCGTGGCCTGCGGGTTCTGCACCTGAAACTCGACCAGCGAGCTGATATCGCCCAGCCCAAGGTCGTAGGCGCCGCTGGCCACGCGCGTGATCGAGGCCACCGAACCCGAGCCCACGTCGATGCTCACATCCAGTCCTTCCTCGCGGTAGTAACCACGGGACAGCGCCAGGAAAAAAGGCGAGGTCTGGCTGGTCACCCGGAAATCGAGCGTGAACTTCAGAGGCGTGAGGGCCGAGGAAGACTGTGCCTGCGCCGCCGGCGCCGCGATCCAGGCGGCCGCGGGAAGGGACAAGGAGGAGAGGAACTGGCGTCGTTTCATGATGGGGAAACTCTCGGGAACTGATGTCAAGCAGGTTCCGCCGGCGCAGAGGCCGGACGGGTCGACTCGAGCAATTTCCGGGCGGCCGGGCGGGCCGCTGAACGCTTCTACTCTGATCGGTCAGTTGCAGCATCCGTGCCAACAGCGCTTGCCTGCAGGGCCGGGTCTGCATGCACCGATTGCATACACTTCAGGGGTTCAAGATGGTGCATGCCCGAGCCCGGCTCACCCGTTTTTGCCATCTTGTGGTGCGCACCGCCCGACAGGGCCTGCGAGGCCGGGGGGCGGGGCTGGCGTGAAACTTGCTCGACTTTCGCCGA
This sequence comes from Comamonas sp. BIGb0124, assembly GCF_003752175.1. Classification (GTDB taxonomy): domain Bacteria; phylum Pseudomonadota; class Gammaproteobacteria; order Burkholderiales; family Burkholderiaceae_C; genus Comamonas_F. The sequence goes on from NZ_RJVF01000010.1 coordinate 308,939, forward strand.
GAGTAGAAGCGTTCAGCACAGCGCCTGCGCAGCAGGCCGGATCGGCGGGTCATTGCTCTTGAAGCCGCCGGCGGCTGTCTTCCCGGCCCTCGCGGGCTGGAAGCAGATGCCGGTTTACCGCCCTTCAAGATGGCTCGGTCCCGTGCATGTCTCCGTTCGACACGCCAGGCCGTGCCCCTTGCCTCTACAAGGAATGAACGCCATGAACAGCCACGCCACCGCTTCCAGCACGGTCTCCGCCAACCCCGATTACGGCATGGACGAGCTCCGCAAAGAATCGCGCATGGGCGATCTGGGGGTCGAGACCACGGCGCGCGAAGTTCGCCGCATCGATCTCTCCAACTTCGAACAGCGCAAGGCGCAGATTGCCGACGAACTGTGGAACGCCGCAGTCGACATCGGTTTTTTCCAGGTCTACAACCACGGCATCTCGCAGCAGGCGATTCAGGATGCCTTCGCCATGACGGAGCGGTTCTTCGATCTGCCGCCAGAAACCAAGGCCCTGCGCCCGCTCAACCGCAATGCCGGCTGGGAAAGCAAGACCCAGGTGCGGCCTTCGGTGCGCACCGCCGACCAGAAGGAGTCCTATCAGATCACGCGCCCGCGCATGCAGGGCCTGTGGCCGACCGACGATGAACTGCCGGCTTTCCAGTCCACCATGCTGGGCTTCGAGTCCAAGTGCTGGCAGGTCGGCATGCAGATCCTGTCTTGTTTTGCCTACAAGCTGGGCTTCGATGCGGACTTCTTCACACGCGCCCACGATCCGTCGAAAGACGCCTATCAAAGCACGTTGCGCATGCTGCATTACTTTGCGGTGGATCCGGCCCTCAAGGACCAGCTCGGCCTGTGGCGTGCCGGTGCGCACACCGATTTCGATTGCCTGACCCTGCTGTTCCAGCAAAAAGGGCAGGGCGGCCTGCAGGTCTGTCCCGGCAAGGAAGCGGATGCCCAGCAATGGACCAGCATCGAGCCGGCCGACGATGTCATCACCTGCAACATCGGCGACATGCTGATGCGCTGGAGCGACGATCAACTGCCCAGCAACTTCCACCGGGTGAAGAATCCGCTGCCCCACGAATACCAGGGACCGCGCTACAGCCTGGCATTCTTCTGCCAGGCCAATATGGATGTGACGATCGAAGGGCCGGGCAAGAAGTACCCGCCCATCAGCGCCGACGACTATCTGCGCCAGCGCATCGCGGCGAACTTCGCCAAATACTGAGCGCCTCGGTATCGACTCGCACGCCGCGCATGTCGGCACGGAAAATCCGGATGCAGCTGCGCGGCTTGGTCTGTCTTCAGCCCAGCCAGGGGGCGAGCCAGCCCAGCCCGTCGCGGGTGGCATGCGGCGCCGTGCCGCGGGCGGGGCGGTATTCGCAGCCGATCCAGCCGTCGAACTGCAGTTCGTCGAGCAGCTTGAACAGGTAGGTGTAGTTCAGCTCGCCCACGTCGGGTTCGTGGCGCTCGGGCACGCCCGCGATCTGGATGTGGCCGACGCGGCCGGTCGGCAGGTAGTGGCGGATCTTCATGGCCAGGTCGCCTTCGACGATCTGCGCATGGTAGAGGTCCATCTGCACCTTCACATTGGGGGCACCGATGCGCGCGATCAGGGCATGGGCCTGGTCCTGGCGGCTGAGGAAAAAGCCGGGCATGTCGCGGCCGTTGATGGGCTCGATCAGGATGTCGATGCCGTGCGGTGCGGCCAGCGCCGCAGCGGCCTGCAGGTTGGCGACATAGGTGGCCTCGACTTCGGCGGCCGTGCTGCCGGCCGGCACCAGGCCCGCCATCACATGGATGCGGGGGCAGCTCAGCGTGCCCGCGTAGGCGATGGCTTTCTCGATGCCCGCGATGAACTCCGACTCGCGCCCGGCCACGCAGGCGATGCCGCGCTCGCCGGCATCCCAGTCGCCGGGAGGCGCGTTGAACAGCACCTGCTGCAGGCCATGTTCTTGCAATTGCGCAGCGATCTCATCGGCCGGATGGGCGTAGGGGAACAGGTACTCCACGGCCTGGAAGCCGTCGCGCGAGGCGGCGGCGAATCGGTCCATGAACGCCACATCGTTGTAGAGCATGGTCAGGTTGGCGGCGAAACGGGGCATGTCGGGTTTTCCTCTTGCTTCTTGCTGGGAGCGGTGCGCCGAGCGGCGCACGCAGGGAACGTCAAAAACAGGCGTGCGGGCGATCGCTCACCACGCGGCGCCGAACACGCGGCGCAGTTCGGCGATGTGCTCGGGCGCCAGCGCGGCGGGCTGGGGCTGGCAGATCATCCACAGGCGGGCGGTTTCTTCGAGCTCTTCGAGCGTGGCCATGGCTGCGGCCGGGGTGTCGTGCCACACATTCGGACCCAGGCGGGCGAGCATCACGGCCCGGATGGGGCTGCCCGCCTGCGCGTACTGCTCGATGGCCTCCACCACCGCCTGTGCCGCTTCGGGCGCGCCCGGCCGGTGATAGGGAATGTGCGGGACATGGCCCACCTTCATGACGAAGTAGGGCGTGATCGGCGGCAGCAGTTCGGCGAAAGCCGGCGGTGTTCCGGGTTGGCGGTCGGCAGTGGCCCCCGCCATGAGCGAACAGGCCACCAGATGCGTGCTGTGGGTGTGGATGACGCAACGCGCAGGCGAGGCCGTGCGGGCGCTGGCCTCGTAGATGCGACGGTGCAGCACGATGGTCTTGCTGGCGCGGTCGCCGCCGATCTGAACACCGGCGTCGTCGAGCAGCGCCAGGCGCTCGGGGGTCAACTGGCCCAGGCAGGCATCGGTCGGCGTGATCAGAAAACCTTGCGCCAGCTTGACGCTGATGTTGCCGGCCGTGGCGTGCACATAACCGCGCGTGAACAGTTCGCGGCCGACGCGGCAGATTTCCGTCCGGGCTTCGTCTTCGGAGAGATATAGGGGCGTGGAGTCGCTCATGGGAATCCGATGGAGGAATGGAAACACGCAGCACCGGCACGGCGCTGCGTCTTCGAGCCTGAGAAAAGAGAGACGGGGGTCAGGCCGCGCAGGCTGCGAATGCCTTCGTGAAAAAGTCCGCGGTACCGAAGTTACCCGACTTCAGCGTGATGTGCAGCCCGTCCGGAGCCGCCGGCGCCAGCGCGTGGCACCACGGCACGCCCGGATCGATCTGGCCACCGATGCGCATCTGCGCGATCTCCAGCGCCTGGACGCAGGCGCCCGAGGTCTCGCCGCCCGCCACCACCAGTTGGCGCACGCCCAGCTCGACCAGACCGCGTGCAATGCCCGCGATGGTCTGTTCGACGAGCGTGCCGGCAGCCTCCACGCCCAGCTTGCTCTGGATGGACTTGACCGCAGAGGTGTCTGCCGTGGAGTAGATCAGCACCGGACCGCCGGCGATCTTGTCGCCGGCCCAGGCCAGGGCTTCGGCGCACACGTCGACGCCGGCGGCAATGCGCAGCGGGTCGATGGCCAGCGCGGGGCGGCCCGACTGGATGAAATGCATCACCTGCTGGTTGGTCGCCACCGAACAGCTGCCCGAGACGATCGCCTTCAGCCCCGATGCCGGCGGCAAGACCGCAGCCTGGCTCGAGGGCGCGATGCCGAAGTTGGCCGGCAATGCAATCGCCACGCCCGAGCCGGCCGTCACCAGCGCCATGTCGCGCAGGGCCGGACCCAGCCGCAGCAGGTCGTCGTTCGAGACGGCATCGACGATGGCGATCGACACGCCTTGCTCGCGCAGCGCGGCGATGCGCTCGCGGATGGCCGCTTCGCCGCGGGCCACCACCGCATGGTCGATCAATCCCACCTGGCGTGCCGTCTGCGCCTGCAGCACACGCACCAGGTTGGGGTCGGTCATCGGCGTGAGCGGATGGTTCTGCATGCCGCTTTCGTTGAGCAGCACGTCGCCCGCGAACAGGTAGCCCTTGAACACCGTGCGCTTGTTGTCCGGGAACGCCGGCGTGGCGATGGTGAAATCGCTGCCCAGCGCATCCATCAGCGCATCCGTGACCGGGCCGATGTTGCCCTGGGGCGTGCTGTCGAAGGTCGAGCAGTACTTGAAGTAGATCTGCTGCGCGCCCTGGTCGCGCAGCCAGGCCAGGGCCTGCAGCGATTGCGCCACGGCTTCGGCAGGGGCGACGGTGCGCGACTTGAGCGCGACGACCACGGCATCGGCTTCGGTGTCGAGCGGGCCGTCGGGCACGCCGATGGTCTGCACCACCCGCATGCCGGCGCGCACGAGGTTATTGGCCAGATCGGTGGCGCCGGTGAAGTCGTCTGCAATGCAGCCGATGCGCAGCGTGGCGGGAGCGTGTGTCGTCATGCCGTCACTCCTTGCCCGCGGGCAGGGTGATGCCCGGGAAAATCTTGATCACGGCGCTGTCGTCTTCCTTGGCGTAACCCGCCGTCGAGGCCTGCATGAACATCTGGTGCGCGGTCGCCGCCAGCGGCAGCGGGAATTTGCTGGCGCGCGCGGTGTCGAGCACCAGGCCCAGGTCCTTGACGAAGATGTCGACGGCCGACAGCGGCGTGTAGTCGCCCGCCAGCACGTGGGCCATGCGGTTCTCGAACATCCAGCTGTTGCCCGCGCTGTTCGTGATCACTTCGTACAGGCCGGCGGCATCGACGCCTTCGCGCAGGCCCAGGGCCATGGCTTCGGCCGCCACCGCGATGTGCACGCCCGCCAGCAACTGGTTGATGATCTTCACCTTGCTGCCCGCGCCGGCCTGGTCGCCCAGGCGGTAGACCTTGCCCGCCATGTTGTCGAGCACCTCGCCCGCCACCGCATAGGCTTCCGGCCGGGCCGAGGTCATCATCGTCATCTGGCCCGAAGCCGCCTTCGCCGCGCCGCCCGAGATCGGGCCGTCCACATACAGGATGCCGGCTTCGGCCAGGCGGGCTTCCAATGCGATCGACCAGTTCGGGTCGACCGTCGAGCACATCACGAACACGCTGCCGGCCTTCATGGCCGCGGCTGCGCCCTGTTCGCCGAACAGCACCGACTCGGTCTGCGCGGCGTTGACCACCACCGAGATCACCACATCGACCCGTGCCGCCAGATCGGCCGGCGAGCTGCAGGCCACGCCGCCGTCCTTGGCGAAATCGGCTGCGCTGCCGGGACGCACGTCGCAGGCGTGCACGTTGTAGCCATTGTTGCGCAGGGTTTTGGCGATGCCCAGGCCCATGGCGCCCAGTCCGATGACGCCGACGTTCTTGGTGGTCATGTCGAGAAGATTCCTACAGAGAGAATGAAAACAGGGAGGCAGGTCGTCAGACGACCAGTGCCCAGATGGCCCAGGTCAGGAGGAAGCCGGCGGCGCCCAGCACGGTGGTCAGCACCGTCCAGCTGCGCAGCCCGTCGGCCACGCTCAGGCCCAGGTAACGGGTCACGATCCAGAAGCCCGAATCGTTGACGTGCGACAGCCCCAGGCCGCCGAAGCCGATGGCCACCACGAGCAAGGCGACCTGCAATGCAGTGAAGCTGCCCGAAGCGATGGTTTCGGCCAGCAGGCCGCAGGTGGTCAGGATGGCCACGGTGGCCGACCCTTGCGCGGCGCGCAGCGCCAGCGAGATCAGAAAGCCCAGCAGAATGAGCGGCAGGCCCGTTGCGGCCAGGCTCTGCGACAGCGCCGCACCGATGCCGCTCACGGTCAACACCTTGGCGAACACGCCGCCTGCGCCTGTGACCAGAATCACCGTGGCGGCGGGCGGCAGGGCGGACTCCATCACGTTGTTGGTGTGGCTGCGGCTCCAGCCCAGCGGACGCACCAGCAGCACAAAAGCCAGGCCGATGGCCACCATCAGCGCGAACACGGGTGCACCGATAAACGACAGCACATCACGAACCGGGTCACCCTTGGGCAGCATCGTTGCACCCGTGGTACCCAGCATGATCAGGCCCAGCGGAATCAGGATCAACGCCAGGATGGCGCCGACGCTGGGACGCTTGGTCGAGGCGGTGTCGGACGTTTCTGGCGACGAGCCGAACTGCTCGAACTGTTCGGCGGTGGTCTTCAGCATGGTGTATTCGCGCAGGTTCAGCCAGCGGCCCACATACTGCGCCAGCCAGGCCAGCGGCACACAGATCGCCAGGCCGATGAGCGTGATCCAGCCCACGTCGGCGCTCACCACGGCAGCACCCCCGACGATGCCCGGGTGCGGCGGCACCACCACGTGCACGGCCAGCATGATGCCGGCCACCGGCAGGCCGTACTTCACCGGATTCACGCCCGCGGCTTTGCAGAAGCCGTAGACGATGGGAATCAGGATGATGAAACCGACATCGAAAAAGACGGGAATCGCCAGCACCAGTGCAGAGGCGGTCAGCGCCGCCGGCACCCGTTTGGGTCCGAGGATCTGCGTGAAGCGGTTGGCCAGCGTGCTGGCGCCGCCCGAGACCTCGATCATGCGGCCCAGCATGGCACCCAGCGCGACAAGAATGGCCACCGAGCCCAGCGTACCCCCCATGCCCGAGATCAGCGTCGGGACGATGTCTCCCATGGGAATGCCGGTGGCGATGGCGACCAGCAGGCTGACGACCAGCAGGGCCACGAAAGCCTGAACCTGGAAGCGGATGATCAACAGCAGCAGCAGCCCGATGCTGGCCGCAGCAATGCTCAGTAATGCAAGGGTGGACATGACCTGAGGGTCTCCTCTAAGCGTTTTGAAAAAGCTTCGCGCACCGGCGAGGCCCATTATTTGTATGGTCATCATACAAATTAAGTTACACGCCAGAACAAAGGGTAAACCCTAGGTTTGCAAATTTATTGGCCGACGCCGAATGGAGAGGGAGAAAGCCTGTGCAGACGTGATGGCGAACAGATGCTAGGGTTTTCCACTATTTAAGAGGGTTTTCCCAGAAGTTCGCGTGCCAGTCGGCCGCCGTCCTGCGCCCAGAACGAGGGGTCGGCCAGCCGGATACGTGTAATCGCATTGTTCATGTGCGAGGCTGCTGCATGGCGGGCAGCCGTGGCGTCGCCGGCCTCGATGGCTTTCACGATGAGGTCGTGTTCCTCGGTCACCGCTTGCGCGAAGTCGACTCGGCGCGCTTCGTTGGCGCGTGTCACACGGGTGGCCCCGCTCAGGAACTGGGCCAGGTAGTCCAGCGTACGGATCAGAAACGGATTGCCGGCGGCCTGTGCGATGGCGCGGTGGAAAGCGACGTCTTCGGCCACGCCGTCGCGGCCCGACCGCACGGCCTGTGCCAGCTCGTCCACGGCCGCACGAATGCGCTCGATGTCGTCCGGCGTGCGACGGTACGCCGCGAGCTCCGCCACTTCGGCTTCGAGCGCGCGGCGCAGCTCGACGATCTGGATCACGGCTTCCTGCGAGGCCGAATGGGCGGGGTCGAACTGCAGCGGCTCGATGCCGGCGGCCTGCACATACACGCCGCTGCCTTGGCGCGACTCGATCAATCCGACCGACTTGAGGCGCGACAGGGCCTCGCGGATCACGGTGCGGCTCACGCCGAACTGCTCGACCAGGACGGCCTCGGTGGGCAGCCGGTCGCCCGGCTGAAGCCGGCCGTCGCGGATTTCCGTTTCCAGCAGTCGGGCGACCTGGTCGGCCAGGCGGACGCCGGGTGTGAGGGGAGCAAAAACAGGCAGCATGCCGGACTTTAACCCAGGCCCGGCACGTCTTTCAGCGCGCAGGCCAGAAGTCCCGGTGCATGGCCACCACTTCGTCCTCGATGGCTTCGACGGGGCCGATCACCTCGACCGGCTTCTGCCCGCTGGCGAACACCGTGCGGCAGGGCAGGGCCATGGTGGGGTTCTCGCCGTGGTCGCCGGTCAGCGCCAGCAGCCGGGTCTCGCTGATGCCATAGATCAGGCGCCCGATATTGCCCCAGTACTGCGTGCCCGCGCACATGGCGCAGGGCTCGGCATTGCTGACCAGGGTGCAGGCCCACAGGTAGTCGGCGTCGTACTGCGCGGCCGCACGCCGCACCAGCACCGACTCGGCATGGTTGACGGTGTCGACATTGCCCTGCGTATCGAGCACGGTCACGCCGTCGGGTGCCAGCAGCAGGGCGCCGAACGGATGGTGGCCTTCGGCCATGGCCTGGCGTGCCACCTCGTTGCAGCGGCGCAGGGCCTGCAGGATCTGGTCCGTCGCCAGCGGCACGTGTGCGGGGAAATCCAGGGTCATGGCCGTGCTCATTCGCCGTGCGTGCTGCGGTGCGCCCAGGCCGTGGTGTGCTTTTCGAGGAAGCTGAACAGCTCGTACATCAGCATCGCCATCGCGCCCACCACCATCAGACCCGCAAAGGCCAGGCCCATCTGCATGGCCGAACCGGCCGAGATCAGCAGGTAACCGATGCCTTCGTTGGCTGCCGTCATCTCGGACACGGTGGTGCCGACGAACGCCAGCGTGATGGCGACCTTGAGCGAACCGTAGAAATAAGGCAGCGAGCGCGGCAGGCCGATCTTCATCAGCACGTCCCAGCGCTTGGCGCCCAGCACGCGCAGCACGTCCTCGAGCTCGGGCTCGAGTGTGGCCAGGCCGGTGGCGATGTTGACCATGATGGGGAAGAAGCTGATGAGGAAAGCCGTCAGGATGGCCGGGCCGATGCCGATGCCGAACCACACCACCAGGATCGGCACGAAGGCCGCCTTGGGCAGTGCATTGAAAGCCGTCATCAGCGGATAGACCGCGGCATAGGCCAGGCGCGAGCTGCCGATCACGAAGCCCAGCAGCACGCCCACCACGATGGCGATGCCGAAGCCTGCCATCGTGACCCAGAAGGTCCGCCAGGCGTGGCCGGCGATGATCCACTTGAACTCCAGGAACTGGTCCCAGATGCGCAGCGGGCTCGGGAAAATGAATTCCGAGACATTGAAGGCCGAGCAGATGATCTGCCACAGCACGATGGTCGCGGCCAGCAGGATCCAGGGCGACCAGATTTCGACTTGTTTTTTGTTCATGGCGAGACGAGAGATGTACGGGGCCAGAGGGCGGCGGCGCGGGCGTGCATCGCCCTCACTGGCCGATGACGGCCGAGCCGCCGGCGGTGGACGCACCTTGCCGGATCGCGCCGATGTGGCCGCGCAGTTCCAGCACGATGTCGGTGAACTCCTTGGTGTAGGTCACCTCGAGTTCCCGCGGGCGCGGCAGCTCGATCTCGCGGCGAACCATGAACCGTCCCGGGCTCTTGCTCATCACATAGACCGTGTCGGCCAGGAACACCGATTCGCGCAGGTCGTGCGTCACCAGGATCACGTTGAATTTCTGCTCCGTCCAGAGGTCGCGCAGAATGCACCACAGTTCTTCGCGCGTGAACGCGTCGAGCGCACCGAAGGGCTCGTCGAGCAGCAGCATCTTGGGTTCGTGGATGAGCGCGCGGCAGATCGAGGCCCGCTGCTGCATGCCGCCCGAGAGCTGCCAGGGGAACTTGTCCTCGTAACCGCCCAGGCCCACCTTCTGCAGCAGCCGGCGTGCCCGTTCCTCGTACTCCTTGCGTTTGGCCTTGTACGTCGAGCGGTAGGGCTCCACGATCTCCAGCGGCAGCAGCACGTTGTCCACCGTCGTGCGCCAGGGCAGCAGCGACGGCGACTGGAAAGCCATGCCGGAGATCTTCAGCGGTCCCGTCACGGGCTGGCCGTCGATGAAGATCTTGCCGATCGACGGCATGCGCAGACCGGTCGTCAACTTCATGAACGTCGACTTGCCGCAGCCCGACGGACCGACGATGGCGATGAACTCGCCCTCCTTGACCTGCAGGTTGATGCCTTCGACGGCAAAGTGGTTGGCGCGCAGCAACTCGTCGTTGTAGGCCAGCCAGACGTCGCGGAAATCGACGAAGGGGCGGGATGCGGTTTCTTGCATGGGGCGGTTCTTCGAGTGATCGTCGGATTACTTCTTGGGCAGCACGTCGAGTTCGGCTGCCGTGGGCAGGAAACTGCCGTTCCAGACCTTGGTGGCGTCGACGCGGGTCTTGGTGTTGAAGGCGTCCGAGACCTGCGAGGCCATCAGCGCCAGGCGGCCGGCATTGATCTGGCCGAAACCTTCGCTGCGTGCATCGGGCGTGTTGACCACGGTGTCGATGGCCATCTTCAGGCGGCGGGTCTCGAGATCCGTGTTGATGATGCCGTCGCGGGCCTTGACCGAAGCGATGGCCGCGTCGGGCTTGGCCATCACGTCCTTGGCGCCGAGCACCAGGGCCTTGAGGAAGGCCTTGACCACCTCGGGCTTCTCGGCGAGCAGCTTGGGGCTGGCGATCACGGCGTTGCCATACAGCTTGACGCCATAGTCGGGATAGGCCATCACCACCACATCCGAGGCCTTGACGCCGCGGGCTTCGAGATTGAGCAGCGAGGTGAAGGTGAAGCCGGTGATGGCATCGATGTCGCCGCGAACCAGCATGGTCTCGCGCAGCGGCGGATCCATGGCCGTCCAGGCCACGTTCTCGACCTTGTTGGCCTTGGCGAAGATGGGGAACGCACGACGGCCGGCGTCGAACACCGGCGCGCCGAGCTTCTTGCCGGCCAGATCCGCGGGCGTCTTGATGCCGCTCTTCTTGAGTGCCATCACCGAGGCCGGCGTGTTGTTGTAGAGCATCATGATGGCCACGGGCTTGTTGGGCGCATCGGGGTTGTTGGCGTGGAATTCCATCAGCGCGGCCAGATCGGCAAAACCCAGGTCGTAGGCGCCCGACGCCACGCGCGTCACCGTGCCGCCCGAGCCGTTGCCCGCGTCCACCGTCACGTCCAGGCCGGCTTGCTTGAAGATGCCTTGCGCGGCGGGATACGTCATGAAGGCCGCGGGGCCTTCGAAACGCCAGTCGAGCTGGAACTTCAGCGACGTGGTCTGGGCCTGGGCCAGTCCCCATGTGGCGGCCGTGACCGCAAAGATGGCAGACTGGACGAAGGTACGTTTGCGCATGAAAGGCTCCTGGTTTTCCAAATGAAGAGGTGGCGGAAGGCCGTGGAAAACTGGTATGCAAAATCAATGCCCGGATTGCATCTCGATGCAAAGTCGTTTTGAAAAAGTGTATGCAATCCGTCGATCCGCCCTGTCTTTGTGCGGGAATGAAAAAGTACGCCTTTTCCTGCGGGTTCGGTGTGCGGTGCCTGCGCTTTCCTTGCCCCGTGAACCATTTTGGTACTGAATGATGGTCAATCTGGTGCGGTTGGTTCCAGCTTGGTGCGCGGCGAAGATGTTCGATGCATCGCTTGCCTTGCACATCTTGTGTGCAAGATGGCGTCCAAAAGAGGGCGCAGCCTGCCCTGGCGCGACGTTGCAAAACACGGGTGGATTGAAAACAATCCATTTCGTTATCATCGAGACTTCGCTGCCGGCAGTTCTCGTCCGGCCAGAAACCGCTCCTCGATGACCCGCGACTCTTCTCCCCCCGATTCCGATTTGCCCGATGCCGCCACTGACGACCACATCCGCGACGCCATCTACGACGCCATCCTCGATCACAAGCTTCCCGCCGGCACCCGGCTGGTCGAGGCGCCGCTGTGCGAGGCCTTCGGGGTGACGCGTGCCATCCTGCGCCGGGTGTTTCTGCGCCTGTCGCACGAACGCGTGGTCGAGCTCCAGCCCAACCGGGGCGCATCGGTCGCGGCCCCCAGCCTGCAGGACGCCCATCATGTCTTCGAAGCCCGCCGCATCGTCGAGCAGGGCATGGTGGCCGAGCTGGCCCGGCGGGCGCAGGCCGGGGCCCTGGGCCAGGCACTGGCCCCGTTGCGCGAGCGGGTCGGCGAGGAGCATCGCGTGCGCGAGCAGGGCCCCTGGAAACGCTGGGTCCGCCTGTCGGGCGACTTCCACACCGGACTCGCCAAGGTTCACGGCAACACCGAAATCCAGCACCTGCTGGCCAGCCTGGTGGCGCGCTCGTCGCTGATGATCGGCCTGTACGAGGCGCCGTCCCACTCCGCCTGTTCGGCCGATGAACACACCGCCATCCTCGACGCCATCGAGGCCGGCGACAACGACCGCGCGGCTCACCTCATGGCCGCGCACATCGGCGAGTACGCGGCCCGGCTGCTGCGCCCCGAGCAGGCCGAACCCGAGATCGACCTGCGCAGCCTGTTCGCGCCGGTGCCCGCGGCTCGGCGCTGAGCCGATTCGGCCCGACGCCGCCGTCCTCTGCGTCCCCTAAGCGAAAAAAAGCCGGCTGGCCTTTCGGCGAACCGGCTGTTCTTAGGCCATCCCGAGTCCGAGAGCGGATGGCGGTGGGGCTCAAGCGGCAGTCACCGCGCGGCCCGGGTCAAGGCTGCGCAGGGCTCACTGCGCACTGCTGTTGGCGTCCGCCACGGCCAGTGCCGTCATGTTCACCACGCGGCGCACGGTGGACGACGACGTCAGCACGTGAGCCGAAGCGGCCGCACCCAGCAGGATCGGGCCGATCGTCACGCCTTGCGCGCTGGTGGTCTTGAGCACGTTGAAGAGGATGTTGGCGGCATCCAGGTTCGGGCAGATCAGCACGTTGGCCGATCCCTGCAGCGTGTGGTCCTTGAGCGAGCTGGCACGCACGCTCTCCGACAGGGCCGCGTCGCCATGCAGTTCGCCGTCGCTCTCGATGCCGGGGGCGATCTCGAGGAAACGTTCGTGCGCCTGGCGCATCTTGACCGCCGACTTGCGTTTGGACGAGCCGTAGTTCGAGTGCGACAGGAAAGCCACCTTGGGCGGCAGTCCAAAACGCTGCACTTCTTCGGCTGCCATCTTGGCGATGCCGGCCAGGAGCTCGGCGTCGGGTTCTTCGTTGATGTAGGTATCGGCGATGAACAGCGTGTGGTTCTCGAGCATCAGCGCGTTGAGCGCGGCCAGTTCGGGCACGCCGGGCTTGAGGCCGATCACGTTGCGCACGTGCTCGAGGTGGCCGTCGTAGCGGCCGACCAGACCGCACAGCAACGCATCCGCATCGCCCAGGCGCACCATGAGCGCGGCGATCAGCGTGTTCGAGCGGCGCACGGCCGCCTTGGCGGTCTCGGGGCTCACGCCGTCGCGGCCCATGATGCCGTGGTAGGTTTCCCAGTACTGACGGAAACGCGGATCGTCTTCCGGATCGACGATCTCGACATCCTTGCCGGGCTGCAGGCGCAGGCCGGCCTTCTTGATGCGTGCTTCGATCACGGCGGGGCGGCCCACCAGGATGGGCTCGGCCAGCTTCTCGTCGACCACCACCTGCACGGCACGCAGCACGCGTTCGTCCTCGCCCTCGGCGTAGGCGACGCGTTTCTTGGCGGCGGCCTTGGCCGTGGCGAACACGGGGCGCATGAACATGCCCGTCTGGTAGACGAACTGCGTCAGGCTGTCGCGGTAGGCTTCGATGTCGGCGATCGGGCGCGTGGCCACGCCCGAGGCGGCAGCCGCACGGGCCACGGCCGGCGCGATCTTCAGGATCAGGCGCGAGTCGAAGGGCGTGGGGATGATGTAGTCAGGGCCGAACGACAGCTCCTGGCCCGCGTAGGCGGCAGCCACTTCGTCGCTGGTCTCGGCCTTGGCCAGCGCGGCGATCTCGCGCACGCAGGCCAGCTTCATTTCCTCGGTGATCTTGGTGGCGCCGCAATCGAGCGCGCCGCGGAAGATGTACGGGAAACACAGGACGTTGTTGACCTGGTTGGGATAGTCCGAGCGGCCGGTGGCGATGATGCAGTCGGGGCGTGCGGCCTTGGCCAGTTCGGGCCGGATCTCGGGTTCGGGATTGGCCAGCGCCAGGATGATGGGCTTGGCGGCCATGGTCTTGACCATCTCGACCGTCAGCACGCCGGGTGCCGAGCAGCCGAGGAACACGTCGGCGCCGTCGACCACGTCGGCCAGCGTGCGTGCTTCGGTGTGCTGTGCGTAGGCTGCCTTCGACGCATCGAAGCCGCCGGGGCGTCCTTCGTAGATCACGCCCTTGGAGTCGACCACGTAGATGTTCTCGCGCTTGACGCCCAGGCCGACCATCACGTCCAGGCAGGCGATGGCCGCCGCGCCGGCGCCGGAGACGGCGACCTTGACCGCGCCGATGTCCTTGCCCACCAGTTCCAGGCCGTTCACCAGGGCGGCCGACGAGATGATCGCCGTGCCGTGCTGGTCGTCGTGGAAGACGGGAATGTTCATGCGCTTGGAGAGTTCCTTCTCGATGTAGAAGCACTCCGGCGCCTTGATGTCCTCGAGGTTGATGCCGCCCAGCGTGGGCTCGAGCGAGGCGATGATCTCGACGAGCTTGTCCGGATCGCGTTCGGCGAGTTCGATGTCGAACACATCGACGCCGGCGAATTTCTTGAACAGGCAACCCTTGCCTTCCATCACCGGTTTGCCGGCCAGCGGGCCGATGTCGCCCAGGCCCAGCACGGCCGTGCCGTTGGTGATCACGCCCACCAGGTTGCCGCGCGAGGTGTACTCGGCGGCCAGGGACGGATCGGCCTGGATGTCCAGGCAGGGGTAGGCGACGCCCGGCGAGTAGGCCAGCGACAGGTCGCGCTGGTTGGACAGGGGCTTGGTCGGCGTGACCGCGATCTTGCCGCGGACGGGCGTGCGATGGTATTCGAGCGCGGCTTCGCGCAGGGCCTGTTCGGCCGGGGACAGTTGTTTGCTCATGCTGGGTTTGACACGGACGGAAAGACGGTAAACAGGCGTGCCGGGCACGCCATGCGACCTGCGTGGCGCAATGCCGGGCAGGCCTCGGTGCAAGAAACGGGCCGCCAGGGCCGGGTGTTTTCCAGGGCGGACCGTATCCAGGCGGCCGGTCGATCACCCGCCGTCTGGCATGACCGGCTCATTCTCGCACGTAAACAAGACCCAGTCTGGACATGCGTTCGTGCGCCGCCCTGGCGGGGGCGGCTTGCCCCTGGCTCAAGGCGCAGCGGCGTCCTGCGGCAGCAGATCGGCCAGCACCCGCGCCAGCACCTTGGTGGCACGGCGCAGGTCCTCGAGCTCGAGCCGCTCGTCGGCGCGCTTGGCGTGGGACTCCAGCACCGACCGCGGGCCGGCGCCGTAGATCACGCCGGGAATGCCCTGTTCGGCATACAGGCGGACATCGGTGTAGAGCGGTGTGCCCATCGCAGGAATGGGTTGTCCGAACAGGGTTTCGCCGTGGCGCTGGATGGCTTCGACCAGCGGTGCGTTGCCGGGCAGCGGCTTCATCGCGTGGGCCAGCAGCAGCCGCTTGATGTCGACGGTGATGCCGGGCAGGCCGGCCACCGCCTGCTCGAGGACGCCGCGGATCTCGGCCTCGACCTCGACCGGGTTTTCCTCGGGAATCATGCGCCGGTCGAGCTTGAAGCTGACCTTGCCGGGCACGACGTTGGTGTTGGTGCCGCCTTCGATGCGGCCGACATTGAGGTAGGGGTGCGTGATGCCCTCGACCTGCGAGGTCACGCTGCGGTAGTGGGCGTTGCGTGCATACAGGGCGTCGAGCAGTTTCACGGTCGCCTGCAGCGCATCGACGCCGGTGTCGGGCACGGCGGCGTGGGCCATCTTGCCGTGCACGGTGACCTCCATCTGCAGGCAGCCGTTGTGCGCCGTGACCACCTCGTACGAGAAGCCGGCGGCCACCAGCAGGTCGGGCCGGGTGTGGCCGTGCCTGAGCAGCCAGCCCGGGCCGAGTTCGCCGCCGAACTCCTCGTCGTAGGTGAAATGCAGCTCCAGCGTGCCGCGGCTGGGGCGGGCCACCGCTTCCAGCGCACGCAGTGCGAAGGTGAAGGTCGTGAAGTCGCTTTTGCTGACGGCCGTGGCGCGGCCGTAGATGCGGCCGTCGGCCACCGTGGCGTCGTACGGGCCGTAGGTCCAGCCTTCGCCGGGCGGCACCACATCGCCGTGCGCGTTGAGGGCGACGATGGGGTGCTGCTGCGTTGCCTCGCTGCCGTAGGGGCGGCGCACGATGAGGTTGGTGATCGACGCCATGCCGTAGTCACGCACCTCGGCTTCGGGCACCGGAAACTTCTCGGCCTTCAGCGACCAGCGCTCGAGCCACTCGGCCGTGAAGTCGGCGTGCGGCGCATTGTTGCCCGGCGGCGTGTCGGTCGGCACGCGGACCAGGGCTTGCAGGAACTCGATCTGTTCGTCGAAATGGGCGTCGACCCAGGCGTCGAGCGCGGTGTAAGGAGAGGAGGGGAGGGTGCTCATGGATGGCGGCCGGCCTGCGGCCCGGAATGGAGTGGTGGAGGGGAGTCTGATCGGATCGGAGGGGATCGGCACGCGGCCGGTCATGCCGTCTTGCGCATGTCGCGAGCCAGCGTGTCGACAAGGCCGCCGAACGCCTCGATGGCCAGTTGCATGTCGTCCGCCGTGCTGCTCTCGAGCGGGTTGTGGCTGATGCCTGCGTTCTCGCCGCGCACGAACAGCATGGCCTGCGGCAGGATGTCGTGCAGCTTCATGGCGTCGTGCCCGGCCCCGCTGGGCATCCGGTGAAGCGGTACGCCCAGGGCGTCGACCGCGTTTTCCCAACGCACCTGCCAGGCCGGGGCGCTGGGCGCGGCCGAAGCCCGCATCGTTTCCTCCAGCGTGTAGGCGACACCGCGCCGCGCGCAGATCTCTTGCAGCCGGGCCAGCACGTCGTTGGACAGGGCATCGCGCTGCGCATCGTTGGGCGCCCTCAGGTCGATGCTGAAATGGCAAAGACCCGGCACCACGTTGATCGAGCCGTTGGGCACCTGCAGCATGCCGACCGTGCCGACCGAATCGCCGTCCAGCGCGGCACGCTGTTCGACATACAGCAGCAGCTCGGCCGCCGCGGCTGCCGCGTCGCGCCGCCGGTCCATGGGGGTGGTGCCGGCGTGGCTGGCCATGCCCTCGATCCGGCCTACGTAGCGGATGCTGCCGTTGATCGAGGTCACGATGCCCAGGGGCAGATTGAGTTCGTTGAGCACCGGGCCTTGCTCGATGTGGACTTCGACGAAGCCCAGGTAATCGTCGGGCTGGCGGCGCAGGCCGGCAATCGCCGACAGGTCCAGACCGGCCGACTGCATCGCCTGGCGCAGCGTGATGCCTTCGGCGTCGTGCTGCTCGAGCCAGTCGGCACGGAAATCGCCGGTCAGCGCGCTGGAGCCCAGGAACGTCGCCTTGTAGCGCTGTCCTTCTTCTTCCGAAAACGCCACCAGCTCGATGTGGAAGGGCAGACGGCGCCCTTGTTTCCTCAGCTCGCGAACCCACACCAGCGGCACGTAGATGCCCAGGCGGCCGTCGTACTTGCCGCCGTTGCGTACCGTGTCGTAGTGCGATCCGGTCAGCAGCGTCTTGGCCTCGGCGTCCTCGCTGAGGTAGCGTCCCACGACATTGCCGACCGCATCGATGTGCACCTCGTCGAAGCCGGTCTCGCGCATCAGCTCGGCCAGATGGCGTGCGCAGGCCTGGTGGGCCTCGGTCAGATAGGTCACCGTGAGCTGGCCCAGCGCCTCGTAGCCCGCATCGGTGTAGCGGGCCAGGGTCTCCATGCCGTCCCAGGCCGCCTGGCCGAGCGCAGGCTCGATGCCGAACTTGTCCTGCAGGCGGATCTCGGCGATGCGATGGATGTTGCGCAGCGCTTCGTCGAACTCGAAGTCCGGCAGGTTGCGCAGCCGGCGGGCGAAGGTCTCGATGATGGCCTGCTTGCCCAGGCCGCTGCCGCGCGGACCCCGCACGGCCAGGATGAAGGGGAAACCGAAGCGGCTGTTGTAGTCGGCGTTGAGCTGCTGGATGCGGTCGAACTCCTCGGGCGTGCAGGCCGTGAGCCCGGCCTTGCCTTGTTCGTTCGTGGATTCGGCGGTCAGCGTGCGGGCCACCATGGCCTTTCCGGCCAGCTCCGGGTGGGCGCGGATGAGCGCCAGTTGCGCCTCGCGCGGGGCCTGGGTCACCGCTCGCGCCAGCGCATGCTGGAACTGCGCCAGGCCGCGGAACGGCCGCTCGCGCAGCGCGGCCTCGGCGATCCAGGGCGAGTGTTCGTAGAGGCCGTCGAGCCGGGCTGCGGCCTCCTCGGCGGGCAGGCTGTTGAGCAGATCCAGTGTGAGCGTGGGCATGGGCGTATCCAGGGTCGGTAGGTCGGGGCGCGAGCCGCTGCGGCGGCGGGCTCAGGCGCGGTAGGGGTGCACCTGTTGCCAGTGCCGCGCGATGTCGATGCGGCGGCAGATCCACACCCGGTCGTGCTTCTGGATGTGGTCGAGCAGCCGCTGCAGCGCGATCAGCCGCCCGGGACGGCCCAGCAGCCGGCAGTGCATGCCGATGCTCAGCATGCGCGGCGTGTGTTCGCCTTCGGCATACAGCACGTCGAAGCTGTCGCGCAGGTAGGTGTAGAAATCGTCGCCTTGCGAGAAACCCTGGGGCAGGGCAAAACGCATGTCGTTGGTGTCGAGCGTGTAGGGCACGATGAGCTGCGGCACGACCTGGCCGTCGGTCCGCTGCACCTCCATCCAGAAAGGCAGGTCGTCGCCGTAGTAGTCGCTGTCGTATGCCAGGCCGCCGTCGTCGGCCACGATGCGGCGTGTGCGCGGGCTGTCGCGGCCGGTGTACCAGCCCAGCGGCCGCTGTCCCGTCAGACGTTCGATGGCCTCCATGCCCAGCCGGAAATGCTCGCGCTCCGTGGCTTCGTCGACATTCTGGTAATGGATCCAGCGCCAGCCGTGACAGGCGATCTCGTGGCCCAGTTCGACGAAGGCCTGGGTCAGCTCGGGGTGCCGCTGCAGCGCCATGCCCACGCCGAACACCGTCAACGGCAGTTGCCGCTTCTCGAACTCGCGCAGGATGCGCCAGACTCCCACCCGCGAGCCGTACTCGTAGATGCCTTCCATGCTCATGTGGCGGTCGGGGTAGCTGGCCGGGTTGAACATTTCCGACAGGAACTGTTCCGATCCGGCGTCGCCATGCAGCGTGGCGTTCTCTCCGCCTTCCTCGTAGTTCAGCACGAACTGCACGGCAATTCGGGCCTGGCCCGGCCATTGCGCCTGCGGCGGGTTGCGGCCGTAACCGATGAGGTCGCGGGGATAGTCGGTGTTGGAGGCGTAGTTTCGACTCATGATGGTGCGCAATGGACGGATGTTTCGGACGGGACGGGTGGCGTGCGTTCGGGGGCTGCCTGCAGGAATCGGGCCATGCCGCTTCAACGGCGCCGCGGCTCGAGTGCCAGGTTGTCCTCGACGTGGGACAGGTGGTCGAGCATCAGTTGCACCGCGCGCTCGGTGTCCCGCGAGGCCAGGGCCTCGACGATGTCGCCGTGCTCCTCGTGCGAATGTGCGGCGGCATGGCTGCTCTGGTACATCATGGTGATGAGGGCGCAGCGCGAGATCAGCTCGCCCAGCAACTGGGCCAGCACCTCGTTGCCCATGAGTTCGGCCATGCGCACATGGAAATCGCCCAGCAGTTCGGTGCGATCCTTCACGTTGTGGCCCTCCAGGGCCGCTTTCTCGCGTGTGACGTGCTGGCGCAGGGCCTTGATCTTGGCCGTCGTCACCTGACGTGCGAAAGCCCGTGTCATTTCCGCTTCGAGCATGCGGCGAACGGCAAAGATCTCGCGCGCCTCGGCCACGGAGGGGGCCGCCACGAACGCGCCGCGTGCCGGCTCGAGCTTGATCAGTCGCTGCTGCGACAACTGGAACAGCGCCTGCCGCACCAGCGTGCGCGAGACCCCGAACTGGTCGGCCAGCTTCTGCTCGGCCAGCTTGCTGCCCGGCGCCAGCCGGTGTTCGAGGATGGCCTGCGTGAGCGCCGAGACGATCGCGGTGGTCGACGACGCAGCGCCGGGGTCCGCATCCGATGAAGTCAGGATTTCCATGCCTGGCATGATAGTTGTATGTGGCTAAAGTGTATACACTTTGCGCAAGGAGAAGAACCATGGGATTGAGCACACATGTCCTCGACACCGTCAACGGCTGTCCTGCCGTCGGCATGACCGTCACCCTCTACCGCATCCGCGAGGGCCAGGCCGAGCCCGTCCGCACCGTCGTGCTCAACCGCGACGGGCGCACCGACGGTCCGCTGTACGCCGACGGCGAACTGCTGGCGGGCACTTACCGGCTGTCGTTTGCCGTCGCCGATTATTTCCGGGCCCGCGGCGTGGACTTGCCCGAGCCGCCGTTCCTCGATGTCGTCAACCTGGATTTCGGCGTGGCCCATCCCGAGCAGCACTACCACGTGCCCCTGCTGACCAGTCCCTGGACGTATTCCACCTACCGGGGCTCCTGAGCAGCGCCATGGCGATATTGGCCGACATCGCACTGTGCCGTGCCCGCCTGGCGCAGGGAGAGACGGGCTGTCTGGTCCGGGTGGCCGGCACCCGTGGCTCGGCGCCGCGGCGGGCCGGCGCGTGGATGGCCGTGTTTGCCCAGGCCCTGGTGGGTACCATCGGCGGCGGCCGGCTGGAGTACGAGGCGCTGATCGAGGCGCGGGCCTGGCTGGCGCAGGGAGCGCCGGCGGGGGCACTGCCCGGCACGCGCGATGTTCCGCTCGGGCCGTCCTTGGGGCAGTGCTGCGGCGGCCGCGTCGCGCTGGCTTTCGAGCCGCTGGCCCTGGCCCGACTGTCCGAGCTCGAACAGGCTGCGCTGGCCGTGCTGGTGCCGGTCGGCCTGTTCGGCGGCGGGCATGTCGGACGTGCGCTGGTCGATGTGCTGGTCGGGCTGCCTTTCGACGTGCACTGGATGGACAGCCGCGACGACGTTTTTGGCCTTTCGGCGGCCGACGCCGCCGTGGCCGCGATGCCGCCCAATCTGCACTGCGAGTTCTCGGATCCCGTCGAGGCCGGTGTCGGCCACCTGCCGCCGGGCAGTCACGTGCTCGTGATGAGCTACAGCCATGCCGAGGACTTCGAGGTGGTGATGGCCTGTCTCGATCGCCGCCGCCGTCGTGCCGATCTGCCTTTCGTGGGCCTGATCGGCAGCCGCAGCAAATGGGCGACGTTCGCCGGTCGCCTTCGCCGCCGCGGCTACAGCGAAGAAGAGATCGCCGGCGTGACCTGCCCGATCGGCGTGGCCGGCATCCAGGGCAAGGAGCCCGAGGTCATTGCCGTCGCCGTCGCGGCGCAATTGCTGCAGGCGATCTCCGGCAGCGTCCCGCCGGCGGGGTGAGGCGGCAAGCCGGCAGGCCTTGAAGGCCTTCGAGGCCTTCAAGGCCTTCAAGGCTTTAGCATCGGGGGTCCAGGCCATCTCGAACAAAAGGAGACTCGATGACCCCGCCGTTTTCCCGTGCCGTGCCCGACTACCGCAGCCAGCCGCGCGAATTCCTGCAGGCGCTTTATGAGCGTGCCGTTCTCGAAGCATTGCCCGAGCAAGGGCTCGCCGCCTGCCTGCCGTCCCCGCCCGCCGGGCGGACACTGGTGCTGGGTGCAGGCAAGGCCGCCGGGGCCATGGCGCAGGCCCTCGACCGGCTCTGGCCCGCCGACCGGCCGATTTCGGGCCTGGTCGTGACGCGCTACGGCCACACGCCGCCCCAGGCCGAAGGCACTCGCTGCCGGATCGAGGTCGTCGAAGCATCGCATCCCGTCCCCGACGAAGCCGGGCTGCGCGCGGCCACACGCATCCTGGATCTTGCCGGGGGGCTGAGCGCCGACGACCTGGTCATCTGCCTCATCTCCGGCGGCGGTTCCGCCTTGCTCACCCTGCCTGCCGACATCGAGGGCGGTGCCTTCACCCTGGCCGACAAGCAGGCGCTCAACCAGGCGCTGCTGCACAGCGGCGCCAGCATCGGCGAGATGAATTGCGTGCGCAAGCACCTCTCGCGCATCAAGGGCGGCCGTCTGGCCCAGGCCTGTGCGCCGGCCCGCGTGGTCACGCTGCTCATCAGCGACGTTCCGGGCGACGAGCCCTCCGTCATCGCCAGCGGTCCCACGGTCCCCGACGCCAGCACATGCGCCGACGCGCTGGCCATTCTCGACCGCTACGGCATCGCCTTGCCGGCCGCCGTGCGCGAGGCCCTGGTCCAGGGTCGGCTCGAGACCCCCAAGCCCGGCGACGCACTGTTCGACGGGCACGAGGTCCACCTCATCGCCACGCCGCAGAAATCGCTCGAAGCCGCAGCCGCCCTGGCGCGCGAGGCGGGCCTCGCGGTCCATATCCTGAGCGACGAGATCGAAGGCGAGTCGCGTGAAGTCGGCAAAGTCCATGCCGCTCTCGCACGTGCCGTCGCGCTGCGCAGCCAGCCCTTTGCGCGGCCTTGCGTCATCCTCTCGGGCGGCGAGACCACCGTCACCGTCGGACCGCGCCGCGAGGGCGCCAAGCCCGGCCGCGGAGGACGTGCCGGCGAGTTCTGCCTGGGCCTGGTCCAGGGCCTGCAAAGCCATGCCGCCGTCCACGCCTTGGCCGCAGACACCGACGGCATCGACGGGGTGGAGGACAATGCGGGTGCGTTCGTCGGTCCCGACACGCTCGAACGCGCGCGTGCGCTGGGCCTCAAGCTCGACGAGCACCAGTCCCGCCACGATGCCTATGGCTACTTCGACGCGCTGGGCGACCTGCTGGTGACCGGGCCCACGCACACCAACGTCAACGACTTCCGAGCCCTGCTCATCCTCTGAGAAACCGGCGCGCCTGCGCGCCCCAGCGATCCCCCTGCATGACCGATCCGACCCGACCCCCGCCCGCCGCCCAGCCCCCCAAGCGCAAGATTTCGCCCGGCCGCTATGTGCTGTTCGGCCTGATCGTGCTCCTGCCCGCGGCCCTGCTGCTGTGGATGGCGATGGGACGCACGCCGCGCCCGATCGAGACGCTGACGGACGGCGAGATCGCCCGCCGCAGCACGCCCCAGCAGGCCGTGGCGTATGCACTGCCCCAGGCCGTGCACCCCGTCACCGCCCTGACGCTGCCCGACGGCACCCGTGTCACCAGCGACACGAATCTGCCGCTCGATCGCGATGCCTCGCAGATCTATGTCTTCAACCTGCTGACGTCCCTGGTGGGGCTCGAGGCGCAGCAGCGTTTTTTCCCGGTCGAAGACTTCGCACGGCGCCTGGCCCGCAGCTCGGTCGACCTGCCGCGCCACCAGTTGCCCTCGGCCTTCTGGCCGGTGCGGACCACGGAAGGCCGCTTCGCCACCGTGGAGCAGAACGGCAAGACCTTCATCGCTCCCGACAACGCCCGCCGCTACGATCCGCTGGTGCAACTGCTGATGGCCACCGATACCGCCCGGCTGGTCTCCGCCTATGTGCGGGCCTATCCGCTGCTGCAGAAGGCCTATGCCAGCCTGGGGCACAACTACGCCAGCTACTACCTCAACGACAGCGTGCTCACCGCCATCGACGAACTGCTGCGCACGCCCGAGCCGGCCGGGCCGGTCGAGGTTCGCCTGCCGGCGGCCGGCGAGGCCCATGCCGATACCGTCCGGCCCTGGGTCACCTACCGGTATGCCGATCCGGCGCTCGAGGGCCTGTCCGTGGCGCAGAAGACGCTGCTGCGCATGGGACCGGCGCACACCCGGACCATCAAGGCCAAGCTGGCCGATATCCGGGCCTTGCTGGTCACCGGCAGCCCGTCCGCCTCCTGATCGTCCCGGACGGCGAGAGCCGCCCCTGAGCCCGCAAGGCGCTCAGGGCAGGTCCGCATCGATCGGCGCATCGTTCGACGGGCGCGGTCCGACCTGGCCCAGCCGTGCCACCAGCGACTGCTGCGGCTCGTGCAGCAGCGCCGCATACAGCGTGGTGTTGGCCAGCACCTTCTTGACGTAGTCCCGGGTCTCGGCAAACGGAATGTTCTCGGCCCAGATCGCGGCTTCCAGCACGGGGCCGGTGCCGCCCGGTGCACGCCAGTTGCGCGGCCGTCCCGGTCCGGCGTTGTAGGCGGCACTGGCCATGGCCATCGAGCCGTCGAAGTCGTCCAGCGCCAGCTTGAGGTAGGCGGTGCCGATCGTCACGTTGACCTCGCGTTCGTTGATGCGGGAGGGCGCGAAGTCCGTCATGCCGATCTTGCGTGCCGTCCAGCGTGCGGTGGCCGGCATCACCTGCATCAGCCCCGAAGCGCCGGCGCCCGAGCGGGCATGTGTCACGAAACGGCTTTCCTGCCGGATCAGGCCGTAGACATAGGCGGGGTCCAGTCCGATGGCCAGGCTGCGCGGCACCACCAGGTCCTTGAGCGGCAGCGGGAAACGCTGAAGGATGTCGACCTGCTCGCGTGTGCGTTCGCTGGTGTTGATGCAGCGGTCCCAGATCTCGCGTTCGCAGGCCAGTTGCGCAGCGGCCAGCAACTGGCGGTCCGGCAGACCGCCGGGCTGGGCCAGGGCGATGGTGTAGTTCCATTCGCGCACGCCTTCGCCGCGCAGCCCGATCGCGATCGCCTGCAGCGAGCGCTGCAGGCCCGGCTCGCGCAGGGCCCAGGCCTGTTCGCTCGGCGTGACCGCCTGAGGCTGCGGCGGCAGCGTCACCGGGCGGCCCAGGGCCTCGAGTGCCATCATTTCATAGAAACCCGAGGTTCCGGCGATCGAGGCGTAGGCCCGCGCCGCCTGCTGCTGCGCGTCGCCACGGCCCAGGGCCTGCAGCGAGCGGGCGTGCCAGTAGACCCAGGCACTGTCCGACCGGGTCTCGCGATCCATCGCCTCGATGCTTTCCTTCACCTGCGCCCAGTCGCCCGCCCGCAGCGCGGCACGGGTCTTCCAGATCAGGTGGTCGGTGTTGAGGTCCCGGCTCTTGACCTGCGTGAAATAGCCCAGCGCCTGGCCCGACAGCGACAGCGTGGCCTGCTTGCCGATCTGGCCCCAGGCCCAGGCGCGTTCCTCGGCGGTCAGCCGTCGCTCCCAGCCGCCCTTGAGCTGGGCCGCCGCACTGTCGGCATCGCTGGATGCCAGCTTGATGATCGCCAGCAGTGCCAGTTCCTGGCTCTGGCGGTCGTCGCTGGAGGCGCTCTGGGCCAGGTAACGCGCGGGGTTGCCGTTGAGCACCGAGACCTGCTTGCCCAGATCGGCCGACAGCAGGCCGACGGCCTTGCGGGCCACTTCGGGCCGGTTGGCCTCGATGGCCAGCCGGGCCTTCTGCCAGACGGTGGCTTCGGGCATCTCGCGGGTGCTGACCAGCAGTTCGGCAGCCGTGGTGCAGGCATCCTCGTCGTTGCGTGCCGCCAGCCAGCGTTCGGCCACCGGCGCGGCCACCGGTGTGCCGCGGTCCAGCCGCTCGACCAGCAGGGCGTAGCACTGGACCTGCGGGTCGTCGTTCATCCGGAACGCGCCGTGCAGGGCCTTGAAACCGGCCCAGTCGCGGCGCTGGCCCAGCAGCAGCAGCCAGTCGTTGCGCAGCCTGTCTTCCTGGTAGGTGCCGGCATACTGGCGCAGGAACTGGTCGACCTCGGCCGGCTGCGCTTCCCGGAGCCGGGCCCTCAGCGCCCAGTAGGCCGCCCACGGCTCCAGCAGATTGCCGCGTGCCAGGGGCAGCAGCTCGGCCAGCCGTTTCTTGTCGCCCTTGCGGTAGGCTTCGTTCATGTCGAGCACGGCCTGGTCGCTGGCCGAGATCGTCACCGGGGCGCTCAGCGGCGAAATTTGCGCGGATGCGGGCAAGTGGAGCACGGCAGCGCTGCACAACAGTGTCAGAATGGCTCGAGTCTGATGGCGCATGAGAGGATTTATGGATAAGGCAGCAGGCAAGATCGAACTCAGGAAACGACTGGTCTCGGAACGTCTGGCATTGCCCAATCGTCTCGAACTGGCCGAACGCCTGCAAAGCGTGATGCGGTTCTGGTTGATCGACCGGCCCGATACCATTATTGGCGCATACTGGCCGATCAAAGGGGAGTTTGATCCCTTGCCGGCGCTTTATCGCTGGCAAGAAGATGCTGTTTTGGGGGCAACGCTGGCACAAAGTTCCGAGCCCGCGACACAGGCGACCGAGATGCCGCCTCTGGCCCACCAGAGCCTGGCCAGCCGGTCACCCCGAAAAATCGGGTTGCCGGTGGTCGACAAGGTCCACAAGACCCTGATCTTCCACGCCTGGTATCCCGGTTGCCCGATGGAAGAAGACGCCTACGGCATTCCCAAACCCAAAGACACCGAGATCGTGGTGCCCACCCTGCTGTTCGTGCCCTGCGTGGGTTACGCGGCGGGCGGCTACCGGCTCGGCTACGGCGGCGGTTTCTACGACCGCACGCTCGCCACGCTGCAGCCGGCTCCGCTGACGGTCGGCCTGGGCTACACCCACGGGTTCCTGCCCGATTTCGAGCCCGAGGCGCACGACGTCGCACTCGACGCCATCCTCAACGACAACGGCGTGGTCTGGGCCGGCCCCGCGACCGGTCAAGACCGCTGAGGCAGCGTCAGTCCAGGTCGTCCAGCGTATCGGGGTCCTGCCTGTCGCCGGTCACCTCCCGGCTGGCCCGTGCTTCTTCGGTCAGCCACGCCTTGAAGGCCTGCACCTCGGGCCGCGCGGCACTGCGCGGGCCGACCATCAGCCAGTAGCACAGCGGTGAATCCATGCGGCGGCCCGGCAGCACCTCGACCAGGTCGCCGCGCGCCAGGCTGTCCGCCACCAGAGGCAGCCGCGCCAGCGCGATGCCCTGGCCCGCCACGGCCGCCTGCACGATCTGGTGTGCATAGTTGAAATAAAGCCAGCGTTTGGCTTCGACATGGTTGTGCGACTGCTGCTCGAACCAGCGTCGCCAGGTCAGCCACTCCAGGTGAAGGGTGCGGTGCGCGTCGCCTGCCTCGATCAGCGGGAAATGCCGCAGGTCGGTCGGCTCGTGCACCGGCGGGCCGCTCTTGAGCAGCCACGGACTGGCCACCGGCGTCAGCTGCTCGCCGAACAGCCGGATGGCCGAAGGCGGCATGTGGCTGGGGCGTGCATAACGCAAGGCCAGATCGACATCGGCGGTGTCGAGGTCGATGCTCACATCGGTTGCATCGATGCGGATGTCGATGTCGGGATGGGCATGCTGGAATGCCTCGAGCCGCGGAATGACCCACATCGAGGCAAACGAGGCCCAGGTGGTGATCGCCACGCTGCGCCGTCCGGCGTTCTGGCGGATCAGCCGCACGCTGGCATCGATGCGCTGGAGCGAAGCCGTGGTGGCCTGCAGCAGTTGACCGCCCGCGCTCGTCAGCTCCACGGCACGGGTGTGGCGGTAGAACAGCGGCACGCCCACTTCTTCCTCCAGCGACTGGATCTGCCGGCTCACCGCCGACTGTGTCAACGACAGTTCCTCGGCCGCCGCGCGGAAATTCAGGTGACGGGCCACGGCTTCGAATGCGCGCAGATGGCCGATCTGCAAGGGGCGTGTGCGCAGCGGCAGGGAAGTGGGACGGCTCATGTCGGGTGCCGCTGGGGCGGCCGTTCGGGGATTGATGCGTTTTTACCATCAATCGGGGCAGCCGCTTTCATTGGACTGGCCGATGCGCGCGCAGGATGATTCCGGAACCGATACATCGCCATGCCCGTGGCTGTCGAGTGCCTTTTCCCCGTCGTGACCCGGTGTGACGACGGCGGCGAAGTCCGGCAGACCGCAGGTGGCATTCCATCCTGCTGCGGAGTCCGTCATGCACACCCTGGTTCTCGATTCCTTGCTCTCCGCGCCATCCTCGGCGGACTGCAAGGCCGTTTCGCCACGCGCGGCAGGTTCGTCTGCCCCCAGCCTGGCGAACGGCCCCTATACCGCCTGGCGCCTTGAGGCCGGCATCGCCGAGACGCTTCGTCCGGCCGCGCCGGGCCGCTTGTTCGTCACGTCGGGCCGGGTCTGGCTGACCGTGCGGCCCCCCGCCTCGCAGGCCCGCTTCGGTTGGGCTGCACGGCTGCGGCGTACCGCTTCCGGTCCGCAGGCGGTCGACCATGTCCTGCTGCCGGGCCAGTCGTTTGCCGCCGGTGCGGACAGCGAGCTGGTGGTCGAAGCCTGGGCCGTGGCGGGCGAATCCACCGAACTCGCCTGGCAGCCGGCATGACGCCGGCTGCGGCAGGGCAAGGGCAGTCGCTCAGCCCTTGGCGAGCGCTGCCTTCACGGCGGCCGAGATCAGGCCCATTTCGGCCTTGCCGGCCAGTCGCGTCTTGACGGCGCCCATCACCTTGCCCATGTCGCCCGGGCCGCTGGCGCCGAGTTCGGTCACGATGGCCTGCACTTCGACCTGGACTTCCTCGGCCGACAGGCGGGCGGGCAGGTAGGCCTGAAGCACCAGCAGTTCGGCCTGTTCGATGGCAGCGAGGTCGGCACGGCCGGCCTGCTCGTAGGCGGCGATCGAGTCCTTGCGCTGCTTGATCAGCTTGTCGACCACGGCAACCACGGCGGTGTCGTCGAGCTCGATGCGCTCGTCCACTTCCTTTTGCTTGAGGGCGGCCAGCAGCATGCGGATGGTCCCCAGCCGCACGCTGTCCTTGGCGCGCATGGCGGTCTTCATGTCATCGGTGATCTGGGCTTTGAGGCTCATGGTGTTTTCCTGGTAAGAAACAAAAAACCCGCACCAAGCGTCCCTGGAGCGGGTTCATCGGGCCTGCCGAAGACCTTGCAGCGTGTGCAGAGCCTTCAGTGCGACCGTGATCGTATCAGTACAGCTTCTTGGGCAGCTGCATGCTGCGAACGCGCTTGTAGTGACGCTTGACGGCGGCTGCCTTCTTGCGCTTGCGTTCAGCCGTGGGCTTCTCGTAGAACTCGCGTGCGCGCAGTTCGGTCAGCAGGCCCAGCTTTTCAATGGTGCGCTTGAAGCGACGCAGTGCGACGTCAAACGGCTCGTTTTCTTTAACGCGGATAGTGGTCATTACGTAATGGTTTCCGAAATATGTGCGCGAAGAAGATCGGGCTTCGCGCGTGGTACCCCCGGATATCAGCCCGGGTTTGCTAGCAAAGCCCGACATTATAGCGCCTATATCGTCTCTGTCGCGCAAATACGGGGTTCACGTGTTCGGCCTGTCGCCCGAGGCTGCCCGTCCCGGCCTGCCCGCGGCGGCGTGCGAAGCCAGCGGCGCACCGCCCGCCGGCAATCGGATCAGGGCTGAGGCGGCGTGTGCGGCGGCACCGGAGGCACCGGAGGCACCGGCGGAACGGGCGGGGTCGGCCGGGTCGGTGTGGTCGGTTGAGTCGGCGGGACGGTTCCGGCGGGCGGCGGCTCGATCGGCTCGACGGGCGGTACGGGGCCGACGGCCTGGGCCGATTGTTTGCCCGACATCCAGGCGATGAGCGACATGCGCATCGCTTCCTCGACCGACATGTCGATCTGCGTCACCCAGGCGCGCGGCACAAAGAAGGTGTAGCCACCGATCATGTAGCTCATGGGCAGGTAGACGGCGACGCGGTCTTCGCGCGTCACGCCGTCGGGCAGGGCCCAGAGGCTGTCGCGCGTGACCAGACCGATGATCTCGATGTCCTGGTTCGGCGAACGGACCACCACGACCTGCTGCTGCGGCTTGTCTTTTTCCTGGGGCGAGAAATAGTCGGCAAAACTCTTGAGCGAGCTGTAGATGCTCTTGATCACCGGCAGGTTGTTGAAGGGCAGCTCGATGAACTCCATCACCTTCGACAGATAGTCCTTGCTCACCGCAAAGCCCACGGCGCACACGGCCGCCACGCCGAGGATCAGCCCCATGCCCGGCACATACAGGCTGCCGAAGATGGGTTGAATGACTTGACGCGCCAGGTTTTCAGACCACGACAGGAAAAGGAACAGCAGATAGATGGTCAGCCCGATGGGCAGCAGCGCGACGAGGCCGCGCAGAAAATATTGGGAAAGTCGTTTCATGGCTTTGTGGGGAGGGCGGGGTGCACACGCATGCTGGCGGCGGGCGCCGGTCTGCAGGTGCGCGCGTCATCATACGTGGCTCCGGCGGCGAGCCGGGATGCCACGGGCGATCGCGCGAGTCGGAAACACGTGGTGGGATATCAAAAACGAAGCAGAGTTCCGATAGCGGCAGGGAGGCTGCAAGCGCTGGGACAGATATCGATATGCGCACGCATTCCTTGTCCTTGCGTGGCCGTACGGGCACAGTCTGTGTCCATGCAGCCGCTTCGATGCGATGCGGCCTGCACCAGTCACTTCGGCGAGAAGTGAAGGCGGGCTTGATCTGGACACGCATGCCAGATCATGTTTTTGCGGCCGGAACCCAGGTTCCGGCCGCTTTTTTATGTGCGGGATGTCAGGCCCGTGGCGTTGCATGGGCACGGGCCAGGGCCTGTGCACAGGCATGGGCGCTGGCCCAGGCCCATTGAAAGTTGTAGCCGCCCAGCCAGCCGGTCACGTCCACCACTTCGCCGATGAAATACAGGCCGGGCTGACTCGATTCCAGGGTCTGCGAAGACAGGTCGCGCGTATCGACGCCACCCAGCGTCGCCTCGGCCTTGCGGTAGCCCTCCGTGCCGTTGGGCGTGATCTCCCAGTGCTTGAGGCTATCGGCCAGTTGCACCAGTGCCTTGTCGGTGCAGGCATTGACCGCACGCTGCCATGCCTCCTGGCCCTGCACCCAGGTGTCGGCCAGCCGTGCCGGCAGACCGATCGCCGGGTTCTGGGCCAGCTCGTTGGCCAGCAGCTTGCGTGAGCCGGCTTGTTTGGCGGCCAGCAGCACCTGCTGCACGTCCACGTCGGGCAGCAGGTCGATGCGCAGCGGCGCGCCGGGTTGCCAGAAGCTCGAAATCTGCAGCACGGCCGGGCCCGACAGTCCGCGGTGCGTGAACAGCAGATCCTCGAGGAATTCTCCGCGCGCCTTGCCCTTGCCGGTGACGATCTGCACAGGCAGCGCCAGGCCGGCCAGCGAGGCGTAGGGCTTCCAGTGCGCTGCGTCGAAAGTCAGCGGGGCCAGGGCCGGCCGGGTCTCGGTCACGCGCAGCTTGAATTGCCGCGCCAGCCGATGGCCGAAGTCCGTGGCGCCGATCTTGGGGATGGACAGCCCGCCGGTGGCCACCACCACGGCCGTGCAGTGCACGGGTCCGCGGTCGGTGTCCAGCACGTAGGCGGCCGCGCCGGGCGCTTGGCCCCCGGTGTCGGGGCGATGCGCAACCGCCTGTACGGCACAGGGCTGCCAGCGCTGCACCCGGCCGGCCTCGGCTTCGCGCAGCAGCAGGTCGATGATGGACTCGCTGCTGTCGTCGCAGAACAACTGGCCTTTGTGCTTTTCGTGATGGGCGATGCGGTGGCGCTGGACCAGGTCGATGAATTTCGAGGCCGGATAACGCGTCAGCGCCGAGCGGCAGAAGTTCGGGTTGGCGCTGAGAAACTGGGCCGGGCTGGCCTCGCGGTTGGTGAAGTTGCAGCGGCCGCCGCCCGAGATGCGGATTTTCTCGGCCACCTTTTCGCTGTGGTCGACGACCAGGACACGCAGGCCGGCTTGTCCGGCCTGGCCGGCGCAGAACAGCCCGGCCGCGCCGGCACCGATCACCACCACATCGAAAAAAGGCACCGGCGTGCGTGGCGAAGAAGGGGGAGCGGAAGGGGCAGAAGACATGGCGCGTGATTGTCGCAGAGGGAACGGGCCGCCCCCCGTGGCGAGAGGTGCCGGAATCAGTTGGCGGTCGTGGCCAGGCCGGGGAACAGCTCGCGCAGGGCCTGTGCCACGATCTGCAGCGCGATCGCGGTCAGCAGGATGCCGGCCACGCGGTTGGTCAGCTCCATGCCGACCTTGCCCAGCCGCAGCGACAGCGGTCCACTGATGAGGAAAGTCAGGGCCATGAAGGCCGCCATGGCCACGCAGGCCAGCGACAGGATCAGGATGTCCGGTACGGTGTTGTAACGGCCCGTCATGGCGATGATGAAGGACACCGAGGCCCCGCCCACCGAAAACGGGAAGACCAGCGGGATGGCGATGACCGAGCGCCAGTCGGTCTGCAGCCGAGCGGCGAGCTCAGCGTTCTTGTGGGTGTCGCCGCCGGTATGGCCCTGGCCCATCATCATGGGAATGGCCCACAGCACCAGCACCAGGCCGCCCGTCAGGCTCAGTGCGACGCTGGTCACGCCCAGCGCACGCAACAGAATCTGGCCAAAGCACGCAAACATCACCAGGACGCCCGACAGCACATAGAACATGCGCTTGGCGATCAGCCGCTGGTCCTCGCGCGAAAAACTCTTGGCCACCGGCGTGTAGATCGAAATCGCCACCGGGGGGCAGAAAATGGTCATCATGCCGACCAGGAAACGCAGGACGTCCTGAACGGTCAGCGTGATGGAAAACAGCTCGTGCATGGGTCGCGAGGGGGTAACGGGACGGGATGAAGGGCGTGGCGGACAGTGGACGGGAGCACCGCGCCATGGCGAGTTGCCAGGGCGGGCGAAGGCCTCGAGGGCCGGTACGCCTGCGTGCGGCGCACCCAAATTGTGCCTGATGCGGCGGCGGCGCCGCTCACCCCTGTGGTTCAGCCGCCGCGGGCGAGCACGCTCGCGGTCAGGGCTGGGCCGTCGTCGTCGAGCGGCCCTGCGGCATGGCCATGGTGGTACACCGCGCGGCAGGCCGCTTCGAAATCGGAGTGGCCACCGGCCAGCTCCGCGCCGATCAGTCCGGCCAGCACATCGCCCGTTCCGGCCGTGGCCAGTCGTGCGTTGCCCGTCGGATTGATGTGGGGCGTGCGCCCGGCGGCGGCGATCACGGTGCCCGATCCCTTGAGGACCACGGTGCACCGGTAGGTTTCGGCCAGCTTCTGCGCACTGCTCATCCGGTGGGCCTGCACGTGGGCCGTATCACTGCCCAGCAGGCGCGCCGCCTCGAGTGGATGGGGCGTGAGCACCGTCGATCGGCCCGCCGCGTGGCGTTGCGCGAGTTGCCGGCGCCAGGCTGGGGCCGTGCGGCTGTCCCCGGCCAGCGCGTTGAGGGCGTCGGCATCCAGCACCAGCCGTGCGCTGTCGGCCAGCACCCGGGTCAGCACGGTCTGCACGGCCCGGCCGCCGCCGCAGCCGCAGACCACGGCCGAACGAGGGCGTGCCAGGTCCTGGCCGGCCAGCTCCGCCGTCATGAGTTCGGGTTGCAGGGGATGGAAGGCCGGTGCACCGGTGTCAGCCGCGTCCAGCAAGACGGTATGGACCCGCCCGGCGCCGTGATGCAGGGCCGCCATCGATGCCAGCCAGGCGGCTCCGGTCATGCCGGGGGCGCCGCCCACCACCACCACATCGCCGCGTGAGCCCTTGTGACTGGCATGGGCCTGAACGGTGTTCGCCGGTGCCGGATTGAGCCAGGCCGTCGGCACGCCTTTGCCCTCAGGCGTCTGGCTGTCGGTGCCCAGGTCATCCAGCCAGATGCGCCCGCAGGCGTCGCGCCCCTGGTGGGTAAAAAGCCCCGGCTTGAGCGTCAAGAGGCTCAACGTGTCGGTGGCCTGCACATGGCAGTCATGCGCGACGCCCGAGCCGGCGAACAGGCCCGACGGCAGGTCGAGGCTGAGCACCGTGGCGCCCGCTTCCCGGCCCGAATTGATATGGCCGATCCATGCGGCTGCCCGGCCTTCGGGAGGACGCTGGGCGCCGATGCCCAGCAAGGCGTCGATGCAGAGATCGAAGCGCTCCGGCGGGGCTTCGGCCCACTGCAGTGCGGTGGTGCCGGTCGCCGTCCGCCAGGCTTCCAGTTGCGCCCAACTGCGGTGGCTGTCCGGCGGCGTGCGCTCGGGCGTGCCCAGCCAGGTCAGGTGAACGGCCTTGCCCCAGCGTGCCAGGTGCAGGGCGGCCTCCAGGCCGTCGCCACCGTTGTTGCCCGGGCCGCACGCCACCCAGATGCGCTGCGCGTGGGGCCTCAAGGCCAGTGCCAGGCGCGCCGCCGCCAGGCCGGCCCGGGCCATGAGGGTGTGCGCGGGCAATGCGGCCTGCCAGTCCTTTTCAAGGCGGCGCGTGGCGCAGCCGTCGAACAGCGGCAGACGCGGGCCAGCTTCCACCAGCACGGTGTTCGTGGCCCCGAGGCCATGCGGGATCGCTTGCATGCCGCCTATTAAACCCCAGCCGGGCATCGGCTGCCATCCGTCTGGCGCGGCCCTCAGCGCAGCGCGCGCAATTGGCTGGCCAACAGGTTGGCGCAGGGCAGGCTCTGCGACCAGCCCTGCAGACCGTGGCCCAGGTTGAACCACAGGTTGCGTCGTTCGCTGCTGCCCACGATGGGCTGGCCGCTGGCTGTCTGCAGCACGGTCGAGCGCCACATCTGCGCACCGGCGTCGCGCGATGCAGCGCCGGGAAACCAGTCGGTCAGGCTCTGGTGGATCTCGCGCAGCGCGCTTTCGTCCCGGCCTTCGTCGTGGACGCCCAGCCGGTAGGCCCCGCTCACGCGGATGCGATGACCCATGCGGCTGATGCTGGCCTGCCGGGCTGCATCCGTCACCATCGCATGGCGTGGCGCGTGAAGCGGCTCGCGCAGCGCCGCGCTCCAGGTGTAGCCGTGCAGCGGGCGGGCATCGAGCGCGATGCGCAGCGGCTGCAGCAGCCGGGGCGCCGCCGCTCCGTTGCAGAGGACCAGATGTTCCGTCGTCAGCTCTTCGCCCGAAGCCAGACGCAGCGACCAGGCCGTGCGGCCTTCGCGCGGCTCGATCGAAACGACTCGCCGGTTGAACAGGAAATTCACCCCCAGGCGCTGGGCCTCGGCACGCAGGGCCAGGGCGAACTGACGGCAGTTGCCGACCTCGTCTTCGGGCAGCAGCACCGCACCGGCCAGCGGCGTTTCTTCCTGGATGCCGGGCTCGAGGCCTCGGACCTCGTCGGCCTCCAGCCAGCGGGCGGCGACACCGGCGGCACGCAGTTGCGGCAGCGCACGCTGCCAGCGCTCGCGTCCGGCTCTGTCGCGCAGCACGATCAGATGACCATGACCGCCTTCGAGGTCGAAATTGAGACGCTGAGCCAGTTGGCGCTGGAGACTGGGTTCCGGATCGTGCTCGGCTTCGGCGGCCGGCGGCGGGGCAGGATGCGCAGCCGCAGCGGGAGCCGCGCCGTCGGGGCCGGCCTCGCGTGCGGCGTCGTGTGCGGCCGGGTCGGTGGAGCCGTCGCCGCCGGCCGGGCCGCCGTCCAGGGCCGCCCTGTCTTCCGACGCATGGGCGGGCGTGCCGTCTCCTGCCTCGACCGTGACGGCCGGGGAGGGCGTCGCCGGTGTCGCCGGCTCGGGCAGGGGGTGTTCGGCCAGCCAGGCCGCATGGTGGCCGGCCTGGCGCCGCGCCCATGCGGACAGGGCAGGGCGTGCGAGAGGAATGTCGAGCGTGGGAAAGCCGTGGCTGAGCAGGCCGAGCCGCGCCCGCAGGCCGCCGGGCGACGGCCAGAGTGCCGGGTGCATGCGGGTGATGAGGCCGGCCGGGGCAAAGCTGGCCTCCTGGGCCGCACTGCTGCGCTCCTCGACGACGGTGACGTCATGGCCTTCCCGTGCCAGGACATAAGCGGTCGTCAGGCCCACGACGCCTGCGCCGATGATGTGGATGTTCATAAAGTCGGATGAGGCCAGCGGGGGAGCGGGCCTGTGTACTGCAATGTGCTTTGGTGAGAATCTGCTTGTTCTGGCGGGCTTCGGACACGGGCGGGAACCGGCGACCTGGGCCATGCTATAATTTTGCCGCTTTGCAGAGTCCTTCCGGTGTTTCGGGGGCTGCAGAGTAAATCGCAAACCAATCCACCAAGGTGTTGTGTGTTGCCGCTGCGGCCTGAGGCCCCGGAGGCTCGTGCAATGTGCGGATTGGATTTTAGACCCAACCTTCGGAGTTCAAACATGTCCGTGACCATGCGTCAAATGCTGGAAGCCGGTGTCCATTTCGGCCACCAAACCCGTTTCTGGAATCCCAAGATGGCCCCGTATATCTTCGGCCATCGCAACAAGATTCACATCATCAACCTGGAAAAGTCGCTGCCGCTGTTCCAGGACGCCCAGAAGTTCGCCCGCCAGCTGGCTGCCAACCGCGGCACCATCCTGTTCGTCGGCACCAAGCGCCAAGCCCGTGACATCGTGTCCGAAGAAGCCCAGCGCGCCGGCGTGCCTTTCGTCGACCAGCGCTGGCTCGGCGGCATGCTGACGAACTTCAAGACCGTGAAGACCTCGATCAAGCGCCTGAAGGACCTCAAGGCCCAGCAGGAAACCGGCCTCGAAGGCCTGAGCAAGAAGGAACAACTGACCTTCTCGCGCGAAATCGAAAAGCTCGAAAAAGACATCGGCGGCATTCAGGATCTGACCGCTCTGCCCGATGCCATCTTCGTGATCGACGTGGGCTTCCACAAGATCGCCGTGTCCGAAGCCAAGAAGCTCGGCATTCCCCTGATCGGCGTGGTTGACTCCAACCACTCGCCCGAAGGCATCGACTACGTGATCCCCGGTAACGACGACTCGGCCAAGGCCGTGACGCTGTACGCCCGCGGCATCGCCGACGCCATCCTCGAAGGTCGCGCCAATGCGATCGACGAAGTGGTCAAGGCCGCCGGCGGCGACGACGAATTCGTCGAAGTCGAAGAAGGCGCTGCTGCCTGATAGCCGATCGACCCCCAGGGGTCGATTCGAAACGGGGGCTCGAGTAGCCCCTTTTTTGTAACTGAATACGGAGAATCATCAAGATGGCTGCCATCACCGCAAAACTCGTCGCTGAACTGCGCGCAAAAACCGACGCTCCCATGATGGAGTGCAAGAAGGCCCTGACCGAAGCCGACGGCGATTTCGACAAGGCCGAAGAGCTGCTGCGCGTCAAGCTCGGCAGCAAGGCCGGCAAGGCCGCTGCCCGCGTGACCGCCGAAGGCGTCGTGGCCTCGTTCATCGCCGGTGAAACGGGTGCGCTGATCGAAGTCAACTGCGAAACCGACTTCGTCACCAAGAACGACAGCTTCATCGCCCTGGCACAAGGCGCCGCCAAGCTGGTCGCCGAGAACAACCCCGCCGACATCGCTGCCCTGGCTGCGCTGCCCTACGAGCAAGACGGTTTCGGCCCCACCCTCGAAGACGTGCGCGTCGGCCTGATCGGCAAGATCGGCGAGAACATGAGCTTCCGCCGCTTCAAGGCCTTCAGCGGCAGCAAGCTGGCTTCTTACCTGCACGGCACCCGCATCGGCGTCGTGGTCGAGTTCGCCGGCGATGAAACCGCCGCCAAGGACGTCGCCATGCACGTCGCCGCCATGAAGCCCGTGGCCCTGAGCAGCGCCGAAGTGCCCGCCGATCTGATCGAAAAGGAACGCAGCGTGGCCCAGGCCAAGGCTGTCGAGTCCGGCAAGCCCGCCGACATCGCCGCCAAGATGGTCGAAGGCTCGGTGCAGAAGTACCTCAAGGAAGTCTCGCTGTTCAACCAGTCGTTCGTGAAGAACGACAAGCAGACCGTCGAGCAGATGCTCAAGGCCGCCGACACCACCGTGACGGGCTTCACCCTGTTCGTGGTCGGCGAAGGCATCGAGAAGAAGGTCGACGACTTCGCCGCAGAAGTGGCCGCCCAGGTCGCCGCTGCCAAGCAGTCCGCCTGATCCGCCCACCGCACGTCATCGCAGGAGCAGCCCCCATCCGGACTCGATTGCAGCCCTGGGCAGCCGCCCCGACGATGACGTGAAACCCTGGGGGCGGCGTGTGCCGGCCCCAGGGTTTTTTTCAGGCCGGATATCGTCTTTGCGATGTCACGGCCAGCCGCTAGAATTTCTCACCTTTCACAAATCAGCGAATTAGCCATGACCCTTCCTCGGCCAGCCCACCAAAGAATTCTTTTGAAACTGTCGGGCGAGGCCCTGATGGGCAACGACGCATTCGGGATCAACCGCGAAACCATCGTGCGCATGGCCGCCGAAGTCGCTGAAGTGATCAACCTGGGTGTCCAGGTGGCCGTGGTGATCGGCGGCGGCAACATCTTCCGCGGCGTCGCCGGCGGTTCCGTGGGCATGGACCGTGCCACCGCCGACTACATGGGCATGCTGGCCACCGTGATGAACTCGCTGGCCCTGGCCGACGCCATGAGCAAGGCCGGCCTGACGGCCCGTGTCATGTCCGCGATCAGCATCGAGCAGGTGGTCGAGCCCTA
The DNA here is from genome assembly GCF_003752175.1 of Comamonas sp. BIGb0124. Classification (GTDB taxonomy): domain Bacteria; phylum Pseudomonadota; class Gammaproteobacteria; order Burkholderiales; family Burkholderiaceae_C; genus Comamonas_F. The sequence continues at coordinate 346,581 of NZ_RJVF01000010.1, forward strand.
TGTTCGCCCCAAGGCCCTGCAATACCTCGAAGAAGGCAAGGTCGTGATCTTCGCCGCGGGCACCGGCAATCCGTTCTTCACCACCGACACGGCGGCTGCCCTGCGCGGCGCTGAAATCGGTGCCGAACTGGTGCTCAAGGCCACCAAGGTCGACGGCGTCTACACCGCCGACCCCAAGAAGGATCCGACCGCGACCCGCTACGACCACATCACTTTCGATGAGGCCATGAGCAAGAACCTGGGCATCATGGATGCCACCGCTTTTGCCCTGTGCCGCGATCAGAATCTGCCGATCAAGGTGTTTTCCATCCTCAAGGACGGCGCGCTCAAGCGTGTCGTCATGGGTGAGGACGAAGGTACGCTGGTCCACGCCTGACCGCGGCTGCGCCTGAAAAGTCCTCGACCGGGTGGTCCGGCGGGGCACGTTGGAGTTAAGAAAAATGGCAATCATTGACATCAAGAAGACGGCTGAGACCAAGATGACTCAGTCCATCGAGGCTTTCAAGAACAGCCTGACCAAGATCCGTACCGGCCGCGCCAATCCGGCGCTGCTCGACAGCGTGCAGGTCGACTACTACGGCTCGCCCGTGCCCCTGTCGCAGGTGGCCAACCTGACACTGATCGACTCGCGCACCATCGGCATCCAGCCGTGGGAAAAAGGCATGGGCGCCAAGATCGAGAAGGCCATCCGCGAAAGCGACCTGGGCCTCAACCCCGCGAGCATGGGCGACCTCATCCGCGTGCCGCTGCCGCCCATGAGCGAAGAGCGCCGCAAGGAAATGACCAAGCTGGTGCGCAGCGAAGGCGAGAACGCCAAGATCGCCGTGCGCAATCTGCGCCGCGATGCCAACGAAGCGGTCAAGCGCCTGGTCAAGGACAAGGAAGCTTCCGAAGACGATCAGAAGCGTGCCGAAGCCGAGGTGCAGAAGACCACCGACAAGTTCATCGCCGAGGTCGACAAGCTGGTGGTGTCCAAGGAACAAGAAATCATGGCCGTCTGAGTGCCACCCCGCTCGCATTCCACCCGCTCCATTCCAGGCATGCATCCCACTCTCGCCATGCCCGGGCATGTGGCCATCGTCATGGATGGCAACGGCCGCTGGGCCACGCGCCGGCTCATGCCGCGCATCGCCGGGCATCGGCAGGGCGTCGAGACCCTGCGCAAGGCCGTGCGCTGGAGCCTGGATCGCGGCATCGGTGTGCTGACCGTCTTTGCGTTCTCGTCCGAGAACTGGAACCGGCCGGCCGAAGAAGTCAAGGGGCTGATGGCGCTGCTCATGCACGCCATTCCGCGTGAACTGCCCGGTTTCATCGAGCAGGGCGTGGCCCTGCGTTTCGTGGGCGACCGCGCCGGGCTGGCTCCCGAAATACAGTCTCTTTTCTCCAGCGCCGAGGCCCAGACCGCCGCCGGACGCCGGATCACGCTCAACGTGTGTTTCAACTACGGCGGCCGTTGGGATATCGTGCAGGCCGCCCGTACGCTGGCCGAACGCGGCGAGACCATCACCGAGGCGGCTTTGGCAGCCTCGCTGTCGCTCGCCCATGTGCCCGACCCCGATCTGGTGATCCGCACCGGGGGCGAGCAGCGCGTGAGCAACTTCCTGCTGTGGCAGGCGGCCTACGCCGAGTGGTTCTTCAGCGACAAAGCCTGGCCGTCTTTCACGGCCGATGATTTCGACCTGGCCATCAGCGCCTTCCAGGGGCGCGAGCGGCGTTTCGGGCTCACCTCGCAGCAGGTGCGCGAACAGGCGCATGCGGCGGGGCCGGTGCTCGAAGGCCTCGACGACCGGTGCCAGGCCTGAAAGGAAACACATGCTCAAGCAACGCGTTCTGACCGCGATCGTCATGCTGCTCGTGCTGCTGCCGGCACTTTTTCACCCGCAACCCTGGCCCTTCCTGGCTTTGGCGCTGGTCATGGTCGGCGCCGGCGGCTGGGAATGGGGCCGGCTCAACGGCCTCGGCGGCGCCGGCAGCTGGCTTCTGGGCCTGCTGGTCGGGGCGGCCTGTGGCCTGGCCTGGGCCGCCGGCTGGCCTCAGGCCTCGCTGCGCGAACTGTGGCTGGCTGCCGGAGCCTTCTGGATCCTGACGACGCTGCTGTTGTTGCGCGGTGGCGTCGCGGCCTGGGCTGCCGTGCCCCGCATGCTGCGGCTGTGCGGCGGCGTGCTGGTTCTCCTGCTGGCATGGCTGGCCATCGCGCAGGCCCGTGTGCTGGGCGTCGAGTTCCTGCTGTCCGTGTTCGTGCTGGTCTGGGCGGCCGACATCGGGGCCTACTTTGCCGGCCGTGCGCTGGGTCAGAAACTCTTTCCCCGCAAGCTCGCACCCGCGATCAGCCCCGGCAAGAGCTGGGAGGGCGCACTCGGCGGCGCCGTGGTCGTCATGGTCGTCGGTGTCGTCTGGTCCCAGCTCAGCCCGCAGGTGCCCGGTGTGTCCGGCAATCTGTACGCACTGCTGCGCGATGCCGGCTGGCCGGTGTTCGTGCTGGCCGTGCTCTTTCTCACCGTCATGAGCGTTTCCGGCGATCTGCTGGAATCGCTGGTCAAGCGCAGTGCCGGAGCCAAGGACAGCAGCCAGCTGCTGCCGGGCCATGGCGGTGTGCTCGACCGCGTGGATGCCCTGCTGCCCGTGCTGCCGCTGGCCATGATGCTGGCCGTACTGGTCGCTTGACCCTGCTCTTATGAATCAAATGCAACGTGTGGTCGTGTTGGGGTCGACGGGCTCGATCGGCTGCAGCACCTTGGATGTCATCGGCCGCCATCCCGACCGCTTCGAGGTCTTTGCCCTGAGCGCGGCGACGCGTGCCAAGGACATGGCCGAGCAGTGCTTCCGGTTCCGGCCCCGCTACGCCGTGATGGCCGATCCCGAGGCTGCCCAGGCACTGGGCGAGATCCTGGAGATCAACCGCATCGACACCGAGGTGCTGTGCGGCGCCGAGGCCCTCGACCAGGTGGCGGCGCATGCCGAGGTCGACACCGTCATGGCGGCCATCGTCGGGGCTGCCGGGCTGTCGTCGTGTCTGGCCGCCGCGCGTGCCGGCAAGCGCCTGCTGCTGGCCAACAAGGAAGCGCTGGTGGTGGGCGGAGAGTTTTTCCTCGAGGCCGTCCGCGAAGGAGGCGCCACGCTGCTGCCCATCGACAGCGAGCATTCGGCCATTTTCCAGTCGCTGCCCGACGACCGGTCGCTCTGGCGCAGCACGGTCGAGAAGATCATCCTGACGGCCTCCGGGGGGCCCTTCCGCACCACCGATCCGGCCGCGTTCGCCGCCATCACGCCCGAGCAGGCCTGCGCCCATCCCAACTGGGTCATGGGCCGCAAGATTTCGGTCGACTCGGCGACCATGATGAACAAGGCGCTCGAAGTGATCGAGGCGGCCTATCTGTTCGGCCTGGCACCGCGCCAGATCGAAGTCGTCATCCACCCGCAGAGCGTGATCCACTCGATGGTCCAGTACCAGGACGCCAGCGTGGTGGCGCAACTGGGCACGCCCGACATGCGCGGTCCCATTGCCTATGGCCTGTCCTGGCCCGAGCGCATCGCCTCGGGCGCGGCGCCGCTCGATTTCATGCGCATGCAGGCACTGACCTTCGAAGCACCGGATGCCCGGCGTTTCCCCGGTTTGCCCCTGGCCTGGCAGGCGCTGGAGGCGACGCCGGGCACCTCGGCCATCCTGAACGCCGCCAACGAGGTGGCGGTTCAGGCGTTTCTGGACGGCCGGATCCGGTACGACCATATATTTCAAGTAAACGATGCAACTTTGTCCGCTGTCCGGGTTTCAAAGCCCGGATCGCTGGACGACCTCCTGGCACTCGATGCCGAGGGGCGGGCGAGGGCCCGGGAGCGGGTCAGCCAATTGGAGAATTGACGTGTTGACATTGGTGGCCTTCATTGTGGCGCTGGGTGTGCTCATCGCCGTGCACGAATACGGGCATTACCGTGTGGCCGTGGCATGCGATGTGCGCGTGCTGCGTTTTTCCATCGGCTTCGGCCATCCCATCCTGCGCTGGCGGCCCCGCCGCCAGCGGCCGGGCCAAGACACCGAATTCGTGATCGGCCTGCTGCCGCTGGGCGGCTACGTGAAGATGCTCGACGAGCGCGAGAGCCCGGTGCCGGTCGAGCAGCGCGGGTGGGCCTTCAACAACAAGCCGCTGAGCGCCCGTGCGGCCATCGTCGCGGCAGGCCCTGCGGCCAATCTGCTGCTGGCGGTGGTGCTGTATGCCTGCGTCAACTGGTACGGTGTCGACGAGGCCCGCGCCGTGCTGTCGCCGCCTGCCGCCGGCACCCTGGCCGCCCAGGCCGGCCTGCACGGCCGCGAGACCGTGCTCGAAGTGGCCGACGCCGACGATCCGGGCGCCACGCCCGTCGCCGTGCAGTCCTTCGACGATCTGCGCTGGAACCTCACGAATGCCGGCATCGACCGCCAGGACCTGCGCCTGCACGTGCAGCAGCCGTCCGGCTCCAGCCGCTGGGTCACGCTGCGCCTGAGCCAGCTCGAGTCCAACGATGCCGACGCCGCGATGTTCCGCAGCATCGGTCTGCTGGCGCCCTGGATGGAACCGGCCATCGGCGAGGTTCTGCCCGGCTCCGCAGCCGAACGCAGCGGCCTTCAGCAGGGCGACGTCGTCCTGTCGGTCGACGGACAGCCCGTGGCCGATGCACAGCAGCTCAGGGCTTCCATTCAGCGTGGCGTGCGCGACGGGCAGGGCATCGTCCAAGCGTGGCAGGTCAGCCGGCAAGGCCAGTCGATGGCCCTGTCGGTGCAGCCGGACGTGGCGGAGTCGCCCGCCGGCAACGGCGAGAGCATCGGCCGCGTGGGTGCCTACATCGGTGCTGCACCGCAGATGGTGCGGGTCAGCCACGGCCCGGTCGACGGCCTCTGGATGGGCGTGACGCGGACCTGGGAGATGTCCTGGCTGACGCTGAAGATGATCGGGCGCATGGTCATCGGTGAAGCTTCCGTGAAGAATCTCAGCGGTCCGCTGACCATCGCCGACTACGCCGGCAAGTCGGCCAGCCTGGGCGTGACGCAATACCTGCTGTTCCTGGCGCTGATCAGCGTGAGCCTGGGCGTGCTCAACCTGTTGCCTTTACCCGTGCTTGATGGCGGCCACCTGATATATTACCTGTGGGAAGCCGTCACCGGAAAAACCGTCTCCGACCAATGGATGGAGCGTTTGCAGCGTGGCGGCGTCGCTGTATTGCTCGTCATGATGTCCATTGCCCTGTTCAACGATTTTGCTCGGCTCCTGGGCTGAAGCGTTGCATTCATCACCGTTTTTTTCTCTTGCATGAAGACCATCAACCATCGTTTCCATCTGCGTGCCGTTACTTCGGTTGCCGCGCTGTTTTTTGCTGCACAGGCTTGGGCGGTGGATCCTTTCACCATCCGCGACATCCGCGTGGAAGGCCTGCAGCGCGTCGAACCGGGAACGGTCTTCGCCTCGCTGCCGGTGCGAGTCGGTGACGTCTACAACGACGACAAGGGCACCGAGTCCATCCGTTCGCTGTTCGGACTGGGCCTGTTCACCGACGTGCGCCTCCAGACCCAGGGCAACGTCCTGGTCGTGGTCGTGCAAGAGCGTCCGACCATCGCCAACGTCGAGTTCGTCGGCACCAAGGAGTTCGACAAGGACACCCTGATCAAGGCCTTGCGCGACATCGGCGTGACCGATGGCCGCCCCTACGACAAGGCCCTGGCCGACCAGGCCGAGCAGGAACTCAAGCGCCAGTACATCAACAAGAGCCTGTACGGCGCGGACGTCGTGACCACGGTCACGCCGATCGACCGCAACCGCGTGAACCTGACCTTCACCGTCACCGAAGGCGATACGGCCAAGATCAACGACATCCAGATCGTCGGCAACCGGGCGTTCAGCGATTCCACGCTCAAGGGGCTGTTCGAGCTCGACACCGGCGGCTGGCTGAGCTGGTACACCAAGTCCGACCAGTACTCGCGCACCAAGCTCAACGCCGATCTCGAGAAACTGCGGGCCTACTACATGTCGCGCGGCTACCTCGAGTTCCGTATCGATTCGACCCAGGTGTCGATCTCGCCCGACAAGCAGAAGATCGGCGTGGTCATCAACATCACCGAAGGCCAGCGCTTCGTGGTCTCGGGCATCAAGATCGAGGGCAACTACCTCAATCGCGACGACGAATTCAAGTCCCGCATCACCATCCGCCCGGGCGAGGCCTACAACGCCGACCAGGTGGCAGAAACCGTCAAGGCGTTCACCGACCACTTCGGTTCGTTCGGTTATGCCTTTGCACAGGTACAGCCGGTGCCCCAGATCGATCGCCAGACCAACCAGGTCGCGCTCGTCATCAATTCCACACCGGGCCAGCGCGCCTACGTCCGCCGCATCAACGTGGTGGGCAACGACAAGACGCGCGACGAAGTCATCCGCCGCGAGCTGCGTCAGCTCGAATCGTCCTGGTACGACAGCAACAAGATCAAGCTCTCGCGCGATCGCGTCGACCGTCTGGGCTACTTCACCGACGTCAACGTCGACACCCGCGAGGTGCCCGGTGTCCAGGATCAGGTCGATCTGGTCGTCACCGTCAAGGAAAAGCCCACGGGCAGCCTGACGGTGGGTGCGGGTTACTCGAGCTCGGAAAAGCTGTCGTTCGTGTTCGGCATTTCGCAAGAAAACGTGTTCGGTTCGGGCAATTACCTGGGCCTCAACGTGAACACCAGCAAGTACTACCGCGAATACTCGGTCAGCACGACCAATCCGTACTTCACCGACAGCGGCATCTCGCGCACGTACGACATCTACTACCGCACCCAGCACCCGTACAACTACGAGACCGACGAGGACTATTACACCTACGTCACCAAGGGTGCCTCGATCAAGTTCGGCGTGCCGTTCACCGAACGCGACACGGTGTTCTTCGGTGCCGGTATCGAGAACGTGAAGGTCAAGGACTACACGGCCAACGACACCTATATCCGCGATCAGATCAACGAGTACGGCTCGTCGGTCAATACGATTCCGCTGACTCTGGGATGGGCACGCGACCAGCGCGACAGCTCGCTGGTCCCGACCACCGGTTCGCTGCACCGCGTGAATGGCGAATCCAGCCTGATCGGCGATGCGCATTACGTGCGCGCCAACTACCAGTACCAGCGTTATGCGTCGCTGTCGCCGCGCTACACGCTGGCCTTCAACGGCGAACTGGGTTGGGGCAAGGGCCTGGGCGGCTCGCTGCCGTTCTTCAAGAACTTCTACTCGGGCGGCCTGGGTTCGGTTCGCGGCTTCGAGCAAAGCAGCCTGGGTCCGCGCGACTCGGCCGGCAACGCCTACGGCGGTTCGAAGAAGGTCACGGCCAACGTAGAATTGCTGACGCCCTTCCCAGGCGCGGGCAATGACCGCACCTTGCGCATGTATGCTTTCGTGGATGCCGGCACCGTGTACGGAGACAGTGAAAACATCTCCATCGGCGAGCTGCGTGCTTCCACCGGGATTGGCGTGAGCTGGATTTCACCGGTCGGCCCGCTGCGCATTGCTTATGCTCAGCCGCTGCGCAAGAAATCGGGTGATGAGATCCAGCGCATACAATTCCAAATCGGGACTTCGTTCTAAATGAAAAAATTCACTCGTCATCTGCTGGTTGCAACCTCCATCGGCCTGGCTGCGTTCTCGGGCGCGGCGAGCGCACAGGCGCTCAAGTTCGGCTTCGTCAACACCGACCGCATCTTCCGCGAAGCGTCGCCGGCCCTGGCTGCACAGGCCAAACTGGAGCAGGAATTCTCCAAGCGCGAAGCCGACCTCAACGGGCAGGGCGCCACGCTCAAGGCCGCCTCCGAAAAGTTCGAGCGCGAAGCGCCCACGCTGTCGGATACCCAGCGTGCCCAGCGCCAGCGCCAGCTCGCCGAGCAGGACCGTGACCTGCAGCGCCGCAGCCGCGAATTCCAGGAAGACCTCAACACCCGCCGCAACGAAGAGCTGCAGCAGGTGCTCGAGCGCGCCAACCGCGTGATCAAACAGGTCGCCGAAGCCGAATCCTACGATCTCATCCTCCAGGATGCGGTCTACGTCAATCCCAAGAACGACATCACGGACAAGGTTCTCAAGGCCTTGAACGGCAAGTAAGCCGTGGCGTTGCGACTTCAGCAGATCATCGATGCCCTGGGTGGCGAGCTGGTCGGTTCGCCCGATCTGCTCGTCGAGCGCCTCGCCCCCCTGGACAAGGCGCAGCCGGGCGACATCACGTTTCTCTCCAGCGTCAAGTATCTGGCTCAGCTCAAGGCTTGCCAGGCCGGCTGCGTCATCGTGTCGCCTCGTGTGCGCGAAACCGCAGAGGCGCGGGGTGCATGCATCGTCGCTGCAGACCCGTATCTCTATTACGCACGGCTCACTCAGCTGTGGCGGCGTCGCCATGAACCGGCCCGTGTGCCGGGCGTGCACCGCACCGCCGTGGTCGACCCGACGGCCGTGGTCTCGCCCACGGCGACCATCGAGGCCCTGGCCTTTGTCGGCCCGGGTGCCGTGATCGGCGACAATGTCCATATCGGACCTCAGGCCACCGTCGAGGCCGGTGCCCAGGTGGGTGCCGATTCCCAGATCAAGGCCCGAGCGGTGTTGGGCGAACGTTGCCGTATCGGCGAGCGGTGCGTGCTCAACCAGGGTGCGGTCGTGGGCGGCGACGGTTTCGGCTTTGCTCCCGACCAGGGCACCTGGGTCAAGATCGAGCAGATGGGCATCGCCTGGCTGGGCGACGATGTCGAGATCGGCATCAACACCTGTGTCGATCGAGGCGCATTGGGCGACACCGTCCTTGAAGATGGCGTGAAGCTCGATAACCAGATCCAGGTGGCGCACAATGTGCATATCGGCAAGCACACCGCCATGGCGGGTTGCGTCGGCATTGCCGGCAGTTGCGACATCGGGGCCTATTGCACCATCGGTGGCGCAGCCATGATCGGCGGTCATATCCGGATCGGCGACCATGTGCACATCTCGGCGGCGACCGTGGTCACCCGCTCGGTGCTCAAGCCGGGTGTGTATACGGGCGCTTTCCCGCTGTCGGAGAATGCGGTGTGGCGCAAGAACGCAGCCGCGCTGCGTCACCTCAGCACTTTGCGAGACCGCGTGCGGTCACTGGAGCAGCATGCAGGTTTGTCTCGCTTGGAAGACGGGATCAGCGAGGATCTCTGATCCGGCCTGGCGGAGCATGTACCATCTCGCCTTTGCCGGCTACCCTGGGCCCGTCGCCGCAGTGCTCCGGGCCCAGTTCAATTCACCGGCGGGGTGCCGAGTCGCCCGATCAACACAACATTCAACAGACTTCGAGAGTATTCAAGCATGATCACGATGGACATCCACCAGATTCTCAAGCGGCTGCCTCACCGTTATCCTTTCCTGCTTGTCGACCGGGTCCTCGAGCTTGAAACAGACAAGCGCATCAAGGCCATCAAGAACATCACCTTCAACGAGCCTTGCTTCACGGGTCATTTTCCGCATCGTCCGGTGTTCCCGGGCGTGCTGATTCTCGAAGCGCTGGCCCAGACGTCGGCGCTGCTGTCGTTCGTCTCGGCCGGCGAAGAGCCCGATGAAAAGACGGTCTACTATTTCGTGGGCATCGACAACGCACGTTTCAAGCGTCCGACCGGCCCTGGCGACCAGCTCGTTCTCGAAGCCGAAGTCGAACGCCACAAGGCCGGAATCTACCGTTTCAAGGCCTGGGCCAAGGTCGACGACGAAGTGGTTGCCGAAGGCAACCTGATGTGCACGGTGCGCCGTATCGAGGACTGAACCCGTGGCGCGCATTCATGCCAGTGCCCTTGTGGATCCAGGGGCGCGACTGGCCGACGACGTCGAGGTCGGCCCTTTCACCGTGATCGGTCCGCATGTCCAGATCGGCCGAGGCACCCGCATCGGCTCTCACTGCGTGATCGAAGGACGCACGACGATCGGCGAGGACAACGAGATCTTCCAGTTCGTCTCGCTGGGCGCTGCACCGCAGGACAAGAAGTACAAGGGTGAACCGACCCGGCTCGAGATCGGCGACCGCAACACCATCCGCGAGTTCTGCACCTTCAACCTGGGCACCGTCCAGCAAGAGGGCGTGACCCGTGTCGGCGACGACAACTGGATCATGGCCTATGTGCATATCGCGCACGACGTGTCCGTGGGCAACCGCACCATCCTGGCCAACAACGCCACGCTGGCCGGCCATGTCTCGGTGGGCGACTGGGCCATCATCGGCGGTCTCACCGGTGTGCACCAGTTCGTGAAGATCGGCGCCCACACCATGATCGGTTTCGCCACCGCCGTGTCGCAGGACGTACCGCCTTTCATGCTGATCGACGGCAATCCGGCCGCTGCGCGCGGCTTCAATGCCGAGGGCTTGCGCCGCCGTGGGTTCTCGCCGGTGCGGGTGGCCGCCGTCAAGGCCATGCACCGTGCGCTGTATCGCGATGGACTGACGCTGGCACAGGCCAGCGAGCGCATTGCCGCGCTGGCCCAGACCCAGCCCGAGACCGAAGGCGATGTTCGCCTGATGCTGGACTTCCTCGCTGCGGCCAGCCGCGGTATCGTGCGCTGAGGTCGCGGATGCCTGTGGGCAGGAGCGGACCCGAAATGGCCATGGTGGCCGGCGAGGCCTCAGGCGACCTGCTGGCCAGCCTGCTGCTGCGCGGTGCACGCCAGCGTTGGCCCGAACTGCATGCCTTCGGCATCGGTGGGCCGCGCATGATCGAGCAGGGTTTCGAGACCTGGTGGCCGCAGAGCAAACTGGCGGTGCGGGGGTATGTCGAGGTGCTGTTGCACCTGCGCGAGATCCTGGCCATCCGCAAGGAGCTGGGCAACCGGCTGCTGATGGACCGCCCCAATGTGTTCGTGGGTGTCGACGCGCCGGATTTTAATCTGGGGCTCGAAGCCGCATTGCGCGCGCAGGGCATCAAGACCGTGCATTTCGTCAGCCCCTCGATCTGGGCCTGGCGTCCCGAACGCATCGAAAAGGTGAGAGCTAGCGCCGATCACGTGCTGTGCATTTTTCCATTCGAGCCGGCGATCTACGCGGCAGCCGACATCGCGGCCACCTACGTGGGCCATCCGCTGGCCGATGTGATCCCCATGCATCCCGATCGCGCAGGCGCACGCCGGCGTCTGGGCCTGGATGCCGACGATCCGTCGCCGCTGGTCGCCGTGCTGCCGGGCAGCGTGGCCTCCGAGGTCGGTCACAACGGCCCGGTGTTCTTCGAGGCGGTCGCCGAACTGGTTCGACGGCGTCGCGATGTCCGCTTCATCGTGCCGACGCTGCCCGCCTTGCGTGCCACCATCGAGGGGCAGCTGCACGCAGCCGGCGTCGCGTCGTGTGTCGAAGTGCGGGACGGGCAGTCGCACGATGTGCTCGAGGCTTGCGATGTCACGCTGATCGCCAGCGGGACGGCCACTCTCGAGGCTGCGCTCTACAAACGCCCCATGGTGATCGGCTACAAGGTCAGCTGGCTGACGGCCGAGATCATGAAACGCAAGAAACTGCAGCCCTGGGTGGGTTTACCCAATATTTTGTGCCGCGAGTTCGTGGTGCCTGAATTGTTGCAGCACAATTGCACCCCCCGCGCGCTGGCCGATGCCGTCGAAACCTGGCTCGAAAACCCGCAGGCCGTTCAGGCCCTGACGCGCCGATTCGAAGTGCTGCATTCCGAACTGCATCGCGATACCGCTACCTTGGCTACCCATGCGATCGAACAAGTCATCCGCTCTGCGTAAATTCCTGGGGGCGACCCAATCGCCGCTGAGCTGGGACGCGCCGGGCCTGATCGCCGGTGTCGACGAGGCCGGCAGAGGCCCGCTAGCCGGGCCCGTGGTGGCCGCCGCCGTCATCCTCGACGACCTGCACCCCATCGCCGGCTTGGCCGATTCGAAGAAGCTCACGGCTCTGCGTCGTGAAAAGCTGTACGAAGAGATCCGTGCGCGGGCCCTGTGCTTCTGCATCGCCGAAGCCTCGGTCGAAGAGATCGACCGCCTCAATATCCTGGGCGCCACCCTGCTGGCCATGCAGCGCGCGGTGCAGGGGCTGCGGCTGAAGCCGGCCAAGGTGCTGGTCGACGGCAACCGGCTGCCGGTGCTCGACGTGCTGGCCGAAGCCATCGTCAAGGGCGACAGCAAGATCAAGGCGATTTCGGCGGCTTCCATTCTGGCCAAGGTTCACCGCGATCACTGGTGCCGCGAGCTCGATCGTGAATATCCGCAGTACGGCTTTGCCGCGCACAAGGGCTACGGCACCGCCGAGCACCTGGGTGCGCTGGGTACGTACGGCGCCTGCCCCCAGCATCGTCGCTCGTTTGCCCCCATTCGTGCGGTGTCCGGCCCGAGGCCGGGTGCCGGTGAAACGGCGGCCGTGCCGCGTCCGGATGTCGAATCGGGAGCCTACCCATGAACGTGATCGAGATCAGCTCCAGAGAAAACTCGTTTCTCAAGGATCTGCGCCGCCTGCTGCAGGACGGTTCGGCCTATCGCAAGCAGGGCCGTGTCTGGATCGAGGGCGACCACCTGTGCCGGGCCTATCTTCAGCGCGGGCTCGATCCGGATGTGGCGGTCTACGCCGAGTCGTACTGGTTGGCGTCGGCCCACCAGCCCGAAGTCGTGCAGGCCGCCCGTGCCGGCAAGATCATGGTGGTCAAGGATGTGCTGTGGCGCGAGTTGAGTCCGCTGGATTCTCCTGCGCCCATGGGATTCGTGGTGCAGGCGCCTGCACGTCCCTCGCTGGATCCGAAGGTCGGCACCGTGGTGCTCGACCGGCTGCAGGATGCGGGCAACGCCGGTGCGATTCTGCGCAGTGCCGCAGCCTTCGGGTTTCGGCAGATCGTGGCCCTCAAGGGCACCGTGGCACTGTGGTCGCCCAAGGTCATGCGTGCCGGGATGGGCGCTCATTTTGGCTTGAGCCTGATCGAAGGCGCCAGCCTCGACGATGTTCGGGCCCTGCAGGTGCCGTTGCTGGCCACGAGCTCGCATGGCGGCGAAGCCGTGCACAACGCGCCCTTGCCGGTGCCTTGCGCCTGGGCCATGGGCCATGAAGGGCAAGGCGTCTCGCCCGAGCTCGAGGCCCTGGCCGCACGCAAGCTGCGCATTGCACAGCCTGGCGGCGAGGAGTCGCTGAACGTGGCGGTCGCCGCGGGCATCTGCCTGCACGCCAGTGCCGTGGCGGCGATGCAGGGATCGCTGGCCTGAACATCGGCCGCATGCGGCGACCCAGGCCTGGAGCCCGCTACAGCCCCAGTGCCGCGATGTCTCCGCGCCCCACGCGCACGATCTCGGGCTCGCCCTGGGTCAGGTCGACCACCGTGGTGGGCTCCGACGTGCAGGCACCCGCATCCAGGATCGCATCCAGCAGCTTTTCGTAGCGCTGCCGGATCTCCTGGGCGTCGTTGAGCGGTTCGCTTGCGCCCTGGGGAATCAGCGTGGTGGCGAGCAGTGCGCCCGGATGTTCCGCCAGCAGGCCCAGAATCACCGGATGCTCGGGGACCCGCAGGCCGATGGTCTTGCGTGACGGGTGGCTGACGCGGCGCGGCACTTCCTTGGTCGCCTCGAGCACAAAGGTGTAGGGACCGGGTGTGACTCTCTTGAGCAATCGATACTGCCGGTTGTCGACGATGGCGTAGTGCGACAGTTCGGCCAGATCGCGGCAGATGAGGGTCAGCAAGTGGCGGTCGTCCACGCCGCGGATCTGGCGCAGCCGGTCTGCGGCGGCCTTGTCGTCGAGGTGGCAGACCAGCGCGTAGCTCGAGTCGGTGGGGACGGCGGCGATACCGCCCTTCGCCAATATGGCTGCGGCCTGCTTGAGCAGGCGGGGCTGGGGGTTTTGCGCGTGGACTTCGAAATATTGCGCCATGACGGTTTCCTTGAGGTGCCTGCGATGCGCGGGCACACCGGACCTGCGCAACGTGAAGCGGTACGGCCAGGCGGATCGGTCGATCCGGCTGCCGAGCGGTTGCGTCCAAGGCTACCACGCCTGGCCTGTGCAGGCTGTCGGCCGGCATGCTCAGGCGTCGGGTTTGCGCCCTGCCATGATGCGGTTCTCGCGGGTGACGACCCAGGCCGTGAGTGCACCGCACAACCCGATGAGGGCCATGCCCAGCAGCGACAGCGAGTCGGGGACATGGTCGAAGATCAGCCATGCCGCGATGGTGGAAAACAGGATCTGGCAATACAGGTAAGGGGTGAGTGTCGCGGCCGGGGCCTGCTTGTAGGCCACGATGAGCAGGAAGTGCCCCAGACTGGAGCAGCAGCCCATGAAGACCAGAATCAGCCAGGTCGACCAGTGGGCCACGGTTTCCCAGGCGAAAGGCAGCAGGATCGAGGCGGCGATGGCACCCAGCCAGCCGGTGTAGAAGTGAGTGGTGATCGGATCGTCGATGCGCGAGAGCTGGCTGGTCAGCACCTGGAACCATGCGTTGCCGAAGACCAGCGAGACAGGAAGCAGCGTGGCCCAGTTGAAGCTCTGGGCCCCCGGACGGATGACGACGAGCGTGCCCGCGAAAGCCCCGATCAGAAGCAGCCAGCGGACGGTCGAGACGCGCTCGCGAAACCGGATCACGACAAACAGCGTCACCAGCAGCGGGGCCATGAGCACGATGGCCGTGAACTCGCCGACAGGCATGAACTGCAGGCTGAACATGGTGAACAGGCTCATGCTGACCAGCACCAGTCCGCGCAGGCATTGCAGCGTGGGGGCCTTGGTCCGCATCACGGCGAGTCCGCGGCCGGGCACGATGGCCAGCGTGGTGGTCACCGCCTGGAACATGTAGCGGAACCACAGGGCGACCACCAGCGGGGCGCCGTGTGTGATGGCGTATTTGGTGACGTTGTCGAAAATACCGAAGAAGGCCGTGGCGGCCAGTGCAAGCCCGATGCCCAGAGGGAGGGGCGCGATCATTGGCGGATATGGGCCTGGAGCAGATGCCAGACCGGCTCGAGGTCGGACGGCAGCGGGGGCAGGGCGCCCAGGTCGACACGGCTTTCATGGGGGCTGTGGAAGTCCGAGCCCCGGGAGGCGGCCAGGCCGAACTCGCGCGCCATGTCGGCGTATTTGGGATATTCATGCGCGAAATGGCTGCCGGTGACCACTTCGACGCCTTGCCCGCCGTGGGCAATGAACTCGGAGAACAGGGCGTACTCGAGCGTGGGGTTGAACCCGTAGCGCCCCGGATGGGCGATGACCGCAACGCCGCCGGCATCGCGTATCCAGCGCACGCAGTTGCGCAAGGTGGCCCAGCGGTGCGGCACGTAGCCGGGTTTGCCTTCGGTGAGGTAACGCCGGAAGACTTCGGGGATGTCGCTGCAGATGCCGATCTCCACCAGGTACCGGGCAAAGTGGCTGCGGGAAATCAGCTCTGGATTTCCCGCGTACTTGAGTGCACCTTCGAATGTTCCGGGAATGCCTGCCTGTGCCAATCCCTGCGCCATCTCCCGGGCCCGTCCGTCGCGGCCACCCCGCGTGGCATAGAGCCCTTGCAGCAACTGCGCATCGGTGTCGTCGAAACCCAGGCCGACGATGTGCACCGTGGCATCGGCAAACGTCACCGAAACCTCGACGCCCGTGAGAAAGGGAAGCCCGATGGAGCGGGCGGCCTGCGCGGCCTGGGCCTGGCCGCCGACCTCGTCATGGTCGGTCAGCGACCAGAGCTGGACGCCGTTGCCGAGGGCACGCCTCGCCAGTTCGTCCGGTGTCAGGGTACCGTCCGAGACGACCGAGTGGCAGTGGAGGTCGGCATTGAGGCCGACCGGCCAGGTTTCCTGTGGATCTGATGCTGGCACTGTGGAGGCGGCGCATGGCGCATGCATGGATGAGCCTCGATTCTAGGCCGTCCCCGCGCCGCGTGCCGGCCCCGGGGTGACAGTTTGCGCGGGCAGCGCGCGGCTTCAGCGCAGTTCGGCGCAGGCGATGCGTGCGCCCGCGCCGCCGATCGGCTGGGAACTGTAGTCGTCGGGGTTGGCGTGGATCACCAGAGCCGATCCGTCCGTGTCGAGCAGCGCGGGCCGGCCGGCGCCGTCGCGCAGGGCGACCAGCGTGGAGTACAGCTCGACGGTCGCCGTGCCGTCCTGGCCGACGAAGATGTTCGGCAAGTCGCCGGAATCGTCGGCCTGGGGGTTCAGCAGGCCATGGACCGGTTTGCCGCCGCCGCCATGCACGTGGCCGCCCGAGCGGGTGAATGCGCTGTCGCTGCAATCGGCCTTTTCATGGAAATGGGCGCCGTGCCAGCCGGGCGGCAGGCCACGGGCCTCGATGCGCAGCAGCACGCCCTTGGGGGCCGCGGTGGCCGTGACGGTGCCCGTGCTCTGGCCCGAAGCGGCCTTGAGATCGGCCTGCACGCGGTCCGGGGTCGGCTGGCCCTGGGCCAGGGCCACGGAAGAGGCCAGGGTCATGCCCAGCGCGGCAAGCAGCAATGCCTTGTTCATTCGTTTCTCCTTGGATGGGCGGCAGCCCCGGGAAACGATGCCCGGGCCGGCCGCGGAGCTTCAAATGTGCCACTGGCCAGCGCCTGGCGCCTGTCGGAGAGCGACCCGTTCGTGTCCAGGCGTGGCGGGGCCGCTCGGCGCAGGCTCAGGCCATGCCCTGGTGCCGCAGCAGTGCGTCGATGCGGGGTTCGCGACCGCGGAAGGCCTTGAAGGACTCCATCGCCGGACGGCTGCCGCCAGCCTCGAGTATGGCCTCGCGGTAGCGCTGGCCGGTGGCCGGGTCGTGCGCGCCGTCGCTGCCCTGGGTCTCCTCGAAGGCGGCATAGGCATCGGCGCTCAGCACCTCGGCCCACTTGTAGCTGTAATAGCCTGCGGCATAGCCGCCCGCGAAGATGTGGCTGAAGGTATGCGGCGTGCGGCTGTAGGCGGGCGGCTGCAGCACCGAGACTTCCTCGCGCACTTCGGCCAGCACCGCCATGAAGTCCTGTCCGGGCTTCTGTTCGCCGTGCAGCAGCATGTCGAACAGCGAGAACTCGACCTGGCGGAGGGTCTGCATGCCGCTCTGGAAGTTCTTGGCCGCCAACATCTTGTCGTACAGCGCGCGGGGCAGGGGTTCGCCGGTTTCCGCATGGGCGGTCATGTGGCGCAGCACCTCCCATTCCCAGCAGAAGTTTTCCATGAACTGGCTCGGCAGCTCCACGGCGTCCCACTCCACGCCGCTGATGCCGGAGACATCGCGTTCGTTGACCTGCGTGAGCATGTGATGCAGGCCGTGACCGAACTCGTGGAACAGGGTGGTCACGTCGTCGTGCGTGAGCAGCGGGGGCCGGCCGCCCACGCTTTCGGAGAAATTGCACACCAGGTGGGCCACGGGCGTCTGCAGATGGCCGTTGTCCGGGCGCAGCCAGCGCGTGCGCACGTCGTCCATCCAGGCTCCGCCGCGCTTGCCCTTGCGTGCACCCGGATCGAGGTAGAACTGGCCGACCCGCTCGCCTGCGCGCTCGATGCGGTAGAACTCCACGCTGGGGTGCCACACCGGCGCCTGGTCGCGGCGGATGGCGACGCCGAACAGGGTCTCGACGATCTTGAAGAGGCCGGCAAGCACCTTGGGGGCCGGGAAGTAGAGCTTGACCTCCTGGTCGCTGAAGCTGTAGCGGGCTTCCTTGAGCTTTTCTCCGACGTAGGGCCAATCCCAGGGCTGGGGATCCGGCAGGCCGAGCTCCTGAGCGGCGAATTCGCGCAGGTCGGCCAGATCCTGCAGCGCATAGGGACGGGCGCGGGTGGCGAGGTCGCGCAGGAACGTGATCACCTGCTCAGGCGATTCGGCCATCTTGGGCACGACCGAGACCGTGGCGAAGTCGGGATAACCCAGCAACTGCGCTTCCTCGTGGCGCAGGGCCAGGATCTCGCGCACGATGGCCGTGTTGTCGAACTTCACGGCGTCGCCTTCGGCCAGCTCGCTGGCGCGGGTGGCATAGGCACGATAGAGCGTTTCGCGCAGCGCACTCGAACGGGCATATTGCATCACCGGCAGGTAGCTGGGGAGCTTGAGCGTGAACTTGTAGCCTTCGCGGCCATCGGCCTTGGCGCCTTCCGCGGCGGCCTCGAGCGCGTCGCCCGGGATGCCCTCGACCTCGGACTCTCCGGCGTAATGGGCGTAGGCATCGGTCGAGTCGAGGGCGTTCTCGCTGAACTTCTGCGTCAGCTCGGCCATGCGGTCCTGGATCTGGGCGTAGCGGGTGCGGGCTTCGCCCTGCAGCTCGGCGCCCGAGAGCACGAAGCCCCGGATGGCATTCTTGTGGGCCTGGCGCTGTTCGGGCGTGAGCGCGGCGGGGTCCATGGCCTTGTACTTGGCGTACAGGCGTTCGTCGGCACCCATCTGGGTCCAGAACTCCGACACCTGCGGCATCACGGCGTTGTAAGCATTGCGCAGTTCGGGCGTGTCGGCGACCGATTTGAGGTGGCCGACCGCCCCCCAGGCGACACCCAGGCGTTCGGTGGCCACGTCCAGCACCTTGGCGATGGCTTTCCAGTCGGCCGGGAAGGCCGGATCGGCCACGGTTTCCTGGGCCGCACGGGCCTCGGCCAGCAGTTGCGTGATGGCCGGCTCGACGTGTTCCGGGCGGATCCGGTCGAACAGGGGGAGGTCGGAGAAGTCGGTCAAGGGATTGGTCATGGCATCCTAGTTGGCGGCGGTGCCGCGCATGTCAAGTCACTCGGGTTTGACTGTACGGGAAATCGGCGCGCCTTCGGCCTTTGGCGCGCTATTGGCCCGATAGCCGGATGGGGTGGCCCATGGCCGACGTCCCTGGGGGGCGATTGTCATGGCCGGGTCATCAGGGTTTTGCAAGGTAGCGGGTGGTTCGAATCCAACCCCCCAGAAATCCCATCATGACCCACGACAAGAAAACCCCGTTGACCCATTGGCTGACATCGCCTGGCCTGGATGCCGGCGGCGACCTGCGCGCGCCGCGTGCAGGTGAACACGGTCCGAGCCGCCGGCAGTTCGTGCGGGCGCTGGTACTGGGCATGACGGTGAGCGGCGCTCTGGCCGCATGCGGCGGCAGCGATGGCGACGACGAACCGGCCGGCGGTGGCGATACGGGCGGAGGCGGCACGCCGGTACCCGAGGTCGCTTTCCATTTCGGGGTGGCCAGCGGCGACCCTCTGGCCGACCGCGTCATGCTGTGGACGCAGGTCAGCAGCGACCAGGATGTGGACCTGCCCGTCGGCTGGCAAGTGGCCGAGGACGAATCCTTCACGCGGATCGTCAGCGAGGGCAGCGTCATCGCCACCGCCGCATCGGGCTATACCGTGAAAGTGGATGCGCAAGGCCTCTCCGCGGGCCGGGATTACTGCTATCGGTTCACCAGCCATGGCGTGCAGTCGATCGTGGGCCGCACCCGCACGCTGCCGGCCGGCTCGGTTCAGCAGGCCCGGCTGGCGGTGTTCTCGTGCTCCAACTATCCCGCCGGCTACTTCAACGTGTACGCCGAGGCCGCCCGCCGCCGGGATTTCGACGTCGCGGTGCATCTGGGCGACTACATCTATGAGTACAGCCGGGACGGTTATGCATCCGGCGAGGCCGAGGCGCTGGGCCGCCTGTCGCTGCCTGCGCACGAGATCCTGACCCTGGTGGATTACCGCGAGCGTCATGCGCAGTACCGGTCGGATGCCGATCTGCAGGCCTTGCATGCCGTGGTGCCCATGATCGCCGTGTGGGACGACCACGAGATCAGCAACGACACCTGGATGGCTGGCGCCGAGAACCACGATACGGCCACCGAAGGCGATTTTGCGCTGCGCCGCGCCGCGGCCATCCAGGCCTATCACGAGTGGATGCCCACGCGTCTGCCCGATGCCGCCCAGCCCGATCGCATCTACCGCAGCTTTGCTTTCGGCGACCTGCTGGCACTGCACATGCTCGACACACGCGTGGTGGGCCGCGAACAGCAATTGGATTACGCGGACTACATCGGCGCCGGCGGCATCGACGCCCAGGCCTTCGTGGCCGACGTGGGGCGTGCCGACCGGCAACTGATGGGAACGGCCCAGACCCGGTGGCTGCAGCAGCAGATGACGGCATCGACCGCCACCTGGCAGGTACTGGGTCAGCAGGTGCTGATGGCGCGCATGCAGGTGCCGGCGCCCTTGCTGATGAATTTCACCGATCCGACCACGGGCGTGAGCGTGACGGCCTATGCCGCCATCGTGGCCAAGGCGCAATCGAATCCCGGGGCGCTGACGCCCGCGGAGCTGGCCGTGCTGCAGGCCCCCTCCATCCCTTACAACCTGGATGCCTGGGACGGTTACCAGGCCGCGCGGGAAACGGTGCTGGGCATGGCCCGCGCGCTGGACAAGAATCTGGTGGTTCTGGCGGGAGACACCCACAACGCCTGGGCCAGCGATCTGCGCGATCTGGCCGGAAATGCCGTGGGCGTGGAATTCGCCACGTCGTCCGTGAGCTCGCCGGGCTTCGAGCAGTACCTGGCCAGCGTGCCGCCCCAGCAACTGGCGCCCATGCTGGTGCAGCTCATCGAGACACTGCGTTACTGCGACACCTCGCGCCGAGGCTACATGCGGGTGGTGGCCAGCCCCGAACAGTGCCGGGCGGAGTGGATCTATGTCGACACGGTGACCCGCCGGACCTTCACGGCCAGCGTGGGACAGGTCGCGACCACGCAGGCGGGCTCGCACGTCCTCTCGCTGGCAGCGGCCTGAGCCACGGGCCTCAGGCCTGCTGGGCGCGCTCTGCGGATTCGAGGGTGTTGACCAGCAGCATGGTGATGGTCATGGGGCCCACGCCGCCGGGCACGGGAGTGATGTAGCCGGCCACTTCCTTGACGCCGTCGAAGTCGACGTCGCCGCACAGCTTGCCTTCGTCGTTGCGGTTCATGCCGACGTCGATGACCACGGCGCCCGGCTTGACCATGTCGGCCGTCAGCACGTCGCGTTTGCCCACCGCGGCGACGATCACGTCGGCCTGCAGCGTCTGGGCCTTGAGATCGCGCGTGGCGCTGTGGCAGACGGTCACGGTGGCGTTCTTCTGCAGCAGCATCAGCGCCATCGGCTTGCCCACGATGTTCGAGCGGCCGATGACCACTGCATGCTTGCCGCGCAGGTCGTAACCGATGGATTCGAGCATCTTCATGCAGCCGTAGGGCGTGCAGGGCCAGAAGCCCGGTGTGCCGGTCATCAGTGCGCCGGCGCTGGCGATGTGGAAACCGTCGACGTCCTTGGCCGGCGAGATGGCTTCGATCACCTTCTGCGCATCGATGTGGGCGGGCAGAGGCAACTGCACCAGAATGCCGTGGATGGTCGGGTCATTGTTCAGCGCATCCACGCGGGCCAGCAGTTCGGCTTCGGTCAGGGTGGCGTCGTATTTTTCGAGCACGGAATGCAGGCCGTTGTCTTCGCAGGCCTTGACCTTGTTGCGGACATAGACCTGGGAGGCCGGGTTGTCGCCCACCAGAACCACGGCCAGGCCGGGCGTCATGCCCTGGGCCTTGAGGCGCGCGGCGCGTGTGGCGACCTCGGCGCGAAGCTGGGTGGAAAGGGCGTTGCCGTTGATGAGCTGTGCGGTCATATGCAGTGCGTGCGGTATCGGGAAAAAAGAAAACGCCCGTAGCCTGCTGTACTACGGGCGATGGGTCGGGAGCGGAGGCTCAGGCCTTGGCGCTGGTCTGTCCGAGTGCGATCTTGAGCAGGTCGGCCACGGTGTTGGCGCCCAGCTTTTCCATGATGTTGGCGCGATGCGCCTCCACGGTCTTGATGCTGATGTTGAGGTCGTCGGCGATCTGCTTGTTGAGGCGGCCGGCGACGATGCGCTCGAGCACCTGGGATTCGCGGCCGGTCAGCTTGGAGAGCAGCGCGTCGCGGCTGGCGGCCTGCTGGTAGTCGGAGAAGGCGTCGCGGGCCACGTCGAGCATGCGTTCGACCAGCAGCACCAGCTGTTCTTCCTTGAAGGGCTTCTGGATGAAGTCGAGCGCGCCCTTCTTCATGGTGTCCACGGCCATGGGCACATCGCCGTGGCCGGTGATGAACACGATGGGCAGCGGCGACTTGCGCTCGAGCAGCTTGTCCTGCAGTTCGAGACCGCTCATGCCGTCCATGCGGATGTCGACCAGCAGGCAGGCGACTTCGCGTGGGTCGTAGCGCGAGAGAAAACTTTCTGCCGAATCGAAGCAGCGCACCCTGTAGTCCTTGCCTTCGAGCAGCCATTGCAGCGAGTCGCGCACGGCCTCGTCGTCGTCCACCACATAGATGGTGCCTTTCTTCGGAATCACGCTCATACGATTACCTCATCCTCTGATGTGTCGTCAAAATCGGTAGCACTCGCCACTGGGAGCCAGAAGCTGAAGCGGCTGCCTGTGATGTCTGGGCCATTGTAGATGTTATCGGCCTGCAACCTGCCCTGATGGGATTCCACGATGGTACGACACAGTTTGAGTCCGATGCCCATGCCTTCCTCCTTGGTGGTGAAAAAGGCATCGAAAATCTGCGACATGATTTCGGCCGGAAGACCCGGGCCGGAATCGCGTACCGAGAACTCGATGACGTCGCGGCCTTCGATCTGGCGCGGGACGACGCGCAGCTCGACGTTGCGCTGGGTGCTGGGCTTGCCGGCCTGGTCGATGGCTTCGCCGGCATTCTTGATCAGGTTGATCAGCACCTGCTCGATCAGGATCGGATCGGCCATGACCCGGGGCAGGCGTGCCGCCACGTAGTGGCTGAGCCTGACGTTGCGCCGGCGCAGTTCGAGTTCGGCGAGCTCGAGGGCTTCGCCGACGATCACGTCGACGGCCGACAACGTGCGGTTGGGCTCGCTGCGTTTGACGAAGGCGCGGATGCGCTGGATGATCTGGCCGGCCCGATGCGCCTGGTGCGAGGTCTTCTCGAGCGCCTTGGTGAGGTCGTCCTCGGTGAGCTGCTGGCTGCGCAGGCGCGAGAGCATGCCGTTGCAGTAGTTGCTGATGGCCGCCAGCGGCTGGTTGAGCTCGTGGGCCACCGACGAGGCCATTTCGCCCATGGTGATCAGCCGGTTGGCCGACTCGGCGCGTTCGGCCTGCCGCGCCGCCTGCTCCTCGGCATGGCGGCGCGCGGTGATGTCCGAAGCGATCACCATCTGCGCCAGCCGCCCGTCCACCCAACTCAGGTAACGCGAGCGGATTTCCAGCCACTTGTCGAGCTCGGCGACGTAGATCTCGGCACTGCCGCTCTGGGCCGAGGTGAGCTCGTCCGTGGGCAGGCCGGCAAAGCTGTCGACCTCGTCGAGCGACTCGTCGTGCGCACCGGCGCCTGTCATGCCGGCCTGCGCCACCATGTCGAGATGGCCCTTGGTCTGCGTGCCGAACCATTGCCGGTAGAGCTTGTTGGCGAACAGCAGTTCGGTGCTGCCCAGCGGGGCGACCGACACCGAGGCGTCGAGCGCCTCGAGCACTGTGGTGAAGCGCTGGTAAGAGGCCGAGAGCTGTTCCCGGATGCGGTTGGGCTCGGTGATGTCGGTCATCGAGGTCATCCAGCCGCCCTGCGCGCCCTGCGGATCGATCAGCGGCGAGACGTACATCCGTGCATCGAACAGCGTGCCGTTCTTGCGTTTGACGCGCACCTGGAAACCGCCCGGGCTGAAATGCCCGCTGAGCTCGTCCTGCAGGCGGGCGCTGAGCAGTTCGCGGTCCTGCTCGGGCCAGTGCGGGAAAGGGGCCGTCTGGCCGACCAGTTCGTTCTCGTCCCATCCCGTCATCTGGCAGAAAGCGGGGTTCACATAACTGATGCGGCCCTGCATGTCCATGGCACGCAGGCCGATGCGCATCGAGTTTTCCATGGCGCGGCGGAAGTTGGTCTCGGCGATCAGCGCGCGCTGGGCCTGCTGGCGCCGGCGCATGTGGCGCCAGTTGGCCAGCAGTGCCCACACCGTCAGGGCACTGAGCGCGCACACCATCCAGAACAGGCCGCTGCCGACCACGTTGAGCGAGGTGCGGTACATCTGTGCGCGCACCTGCAGCGTGTCGCCCACGGGGTAGACCGGGGCCATGTATTCGCTGCTGGGGTTGATCCAGGGCAGCAGCGATTGCGCGTTGGCGGGAATCGGCGCGCCCGCCAGCAACTGATCCTTGTCGTCGAGCAGCGTGATGGCGTAGCGGGTGCCGACGTCGCTCGAGACCGAGAACGGCAGCATGCGTTCGATCGCGTACTCGACCACCAGTGCGCCGGTGACCTCGCCCTGCTCGAAGACGGGGATCTGCAGTTGCATGGTCGCGAGGTGGCTTTCGGGCCGGCTCTTGTAGGGCGCCGAGTAGACGGGCTGGCGCAGCTGCCGGATCTCGCTGAAGGTCTGTGCGGTCTGGGGCAGGGCGCTGATGTCCTCCAGGGTCTGGCCGTAGGCACGGGTGCTGTAGGACATGTGACCGGCGATGACGTGGCGCGCATTGTCGATCCACAGCACGGTTTGCAGTTCGGGGTATTTCTGGGCATAGGCCAGCGCCTGCGCCCTGAAGAAATCGACCTGTGCCGGTATGTCGGGCTGCTCCTGCAGCTCGCGTGCGCTGCGGATGAACTGCTCCTGCTGTTCGACCAGGCGCAGGCGGATCTGCTGGCGCATGGTCTCGACGTCGCGGATCACGGTCTCCTGGCCGCGCGAGATTTCCTCGGCTCTCAAGTAGAAGAAGGCGGCGGAGATGGCGGCCAGGAACAGCAGCACGGCCCCCAGCGGGGCCAGGACCATGTAGCGGTCCTGTCGCGAAGGTGACTGGCTTTCCCACCAGCGATCGATGCTGCTGCGGGCGGTTGCGGCCAACAAGCTGGGGTTGAGTGTTTTGATTGGATTGGGCATGGTATGGGGGAGGCGCAGGCAGAACGGCATGCCGTCCAGGGAGCGGAGGCCTGCAGTTCGGATTATCGTGAACTGCACAGGCGGCGCGGCCCCCATTGAACTGCAATTTATGCTGCGCTGCACCATGTGATTCCGCATTATGAGATTGAAGTTCACAGATTGGAAAGCTTCAAAAACTGTGAGACACTCCGCGGCGGACCATTTTCAACACCCACAATCGCTAGACCAAGGAGACATCCATGTCGGCACAGCCTGATCAACATCTCGGCCTCGGCGGCCAGGATACCGATAGCCAAGAAACCCGCGAATGGCTGGATGCCCTGGCCGCGGTGATCCAGTCCGAAGGACGGGAGCGAGCCCATTTCCTGATCGAGCAACTGCTCGAGGAAGGCCGCCAGAACGGTATCGACCTGCCCTATTCGGCCAACACCGGTTACGTCAACACCATCGAAGCCGATGCCGAAGTGCGCACGCCGGGCAATCTCGAGCTCGAAGGCCGTCTGCGTGCCTACATGCGCTGGAACGCCATGGCCATGGTTGTCAAGGCCAACCGCCTGCATCCTGAAGACGGCGGCGATCTGGGTGGCCACATCTCCTCGTTTGCCTCGCTGGCGCACATGTTTGCGGCCGGCTTCAACCACTTCTGGCATGCCGACGACACCGACAAGGGTGGCACGCACGGCGGCGACCTGCTGTACATCCAGGGCCATTCCTCGCCCGGCGTGTACGCGCGCGCTTTCCTCGAAGGCCGCCTGAGCGAAGAACAACTGCTGAACTTCCGTCAGGAAGTCGACGGCAAGGGCCTGTCGAGCTACCCGCATCCCAAGCTGATGCCCGAGTTCTGGCAGTTCCCCACGGTGTCGATGGGCCTGGGCCCGTTGATGGCGATCTATCAGGCCCGGTTCCTGAAGTACCTGCATGCACGCGGCCTGGCCGATACGTCGCAGCGCAAGGTGTGGGCTTTCCTGGGCGACGGCGAGATGGACGAGCCGGAAAGCCTGGGCGCCATCGGCCTGGCCGCGCGCGAAGGCCTGGACAACCTGGTGTTCGTGGTCAACTGCAACCTGCAGCGCCTGGACGGCCCGGTTCGCGGCAACGGCAAGATCATCCAGGAACTCGAAGGCGAGTTCCGCGGCGCCGGCTGGAACGTCATCAAGCTGCTGTGGGGCAGCAACTGGGATCCGCTGCTGGCCAAGGACAAGGACGGCATCCTGCGCAAGGTCATGATGGACACGCTCGACGGCGACTATCAGGCTTTCAAGGCCAACGACGGCGCCTACGTGCGCAAGCATTTCTTCGGCCGCGATCCGCGCCTGCTGAAGATGGTCGAGCACCTGAGCGACGACGAAGTCTGGGCCCTGCGCCGCGGCGGCCACGATCCGTACAAGGTCTATGCCGCCTTCGACAAGGCCAACAAGACCGTGGGCCAGCCCACCGTGCTGCTCGTCAAGACCGTCAAGGGCTATGGCATGGGCAAGATCGGTGAAGGCAAGAACACCGCTCACCAGACCAAGAAACTGGCGGACGACGACATCCGCCTCTTCCGCGACCGCTTCAACATCCCGATTCCGGATGACAAGCTGGCCGACGTGCCTTTCTACCGTCCGGCCGACAACACGCCGGAAATGAAGTACCTGCACGAGCGCCGCGCCGCGCTGGGCGGCTACCTGCCGCATCGCCGCGCAAAATCGGACGAGCAGTTCACCGTGCCCGCGCTCGACGTGTTCAAGGCCGTGACCGATCCGACGGCCGAAGGCCGCGAGATCTCGACCACCCAGGCCTATGTGCGTTTCCTGACGCAACTGCTGCGCGACAAGGCCATCGGCCCGCGCGTCGTGCCCATCCTGGTGGATGAAGCCCGCACGTTCGGCATGGAAGGCCTGTTCCGCCAGATCGGCATCTACAACCCCAAGGGTCAGCTGTACACCCCGGTCGACAAGGACCAGGTCATGTACTACCGGGAAGACAAGGCCGGTCAGATCCTGCAGGAAGGCATCAACGAAGCGGGCGGCATGTCCTCCTGGATCGCCGCGGCAACGTCGTATTCGACGAACAACCGCATCATGATCCCCTTCTATGTCTACTACTCGATGTTCGGTTTCCAGCGCATCGGCGACCTGGCCTGGGCAGCGGGCGACATGCAGGCACGCGGCTTCCTGCTGGGCGGCACCTCGGGCCGCACCACGCTCAACGGCGAAGGCCTGCAGCACGAAGACGGCCATAGCCACATCCTGGCCGGCACCATCCCGAACTGCATCAGCTACGACCCGACCTTCGCTCACGAAGTCGCCGTCATCATGCAAGAAGGCATGAAGCGCATGGTGGAGCGTCAGGAAAACGTCTACTACTACATCACGCTGCTCAACGAGAACTATGCACAGCCGGGCCTCAAGGCCGGCACCGAAGAGCAGATCATCAAGGGCATGTACCTGCTCGACGAAGGCCAGGGCGGCACGCTGCGCGTCAACCTGCTGGGTTCGGGCACCATCCTGCGTGAGTCCATCGCCGCTCAGAAGCTGCTGGCCGAAGAGTGGGGCGTGGCTGCCAACGTCTGGAGCTGCCCGAGCTTCAACGAGCTCACCCGCGACGGCCAGGACGCCGACCGCTGGAACCTGCTGCACCCGACCGAAACGCCCCGCGTGCCGTTCGTCACGCAGCAACTGCAAGCGCATGAAGGCCCGGTCATCGCCTCGACCGACTACATGAAGAACTACGCCGAGCAGATCCGCGCCTTCATCCCCAAGGGCCGCGACTACAAGGTGCTGGGCACCGACGGCTTTGGCCGCAGCGACTTCCGTTCCAAGCTGCGCGAGCACTTCGAGATCAACCGCCATTACATCGTCGTGGCCGCGCTCAAGAGCCTGGCCGACGAAGGCAAGCTGCCTTTGACCAAGGTGGCCGAGGCGATCGAGAAGTACAAGCTGGCGGTCGACAAGATCAATCCGCTGTACGCCTGATCGGCCTGGCGGGCGAGCGGCCTCGATGCCGTTCGCTCGTCTGTGAAAGAATGTCCGGGCCATGCACCGCGCAGGGCGACCGGACTCCAGAATTGCCCCCATGCCCCCTACGGAGACACATCCATGGCACAGGTAGAAGTCAAAGTCCCCGATATCGGTGACGTCAAGGACGTGGCTGTCATCGAAATTCTCGTCAAGCCCGGTGACACCATCAGCGTCGAACAATCCATCATCACGGTCGAGAGCGACAAGGCCTCGATGGAAATCCCGTCGAGCGCAGCCGGCGTGATCAAGGACATCGTGGTCAAGATCGGCGATACCGTCAACGAAGGCTCGGTGCTGTTGACGGTCGAGTCCGATGCGGCGCAAGCACCCGCTGCGCCCGCACCCGCGCCCGCGCCCGCCGCACAGGCTCCGGCCCCCGCTCAGGCTCCCGCAGCCGCTCCCGCTCCCGCCGCGGCACCGGCTGCCGCTGTCGACGTGGAAGTCCGGGTGCCCGACATCGGCGACTTCAAGGACGTCGAAGTCATCGAGGTCTTCATCAAGGCCGGCGACACGATCAAGGCCGAGCAATCGCTGGTGACCGTCGAGAGCGACAAGGCCTCGATGGAAATCCCGTCGGCTGCCGGCGGCGTGGTCAAGGAAGTCAAGGTCAAGCTGGGCGACAAGCTCAACATCGGCGACCTGCTGGCCATCGTGCAGGGCCAGTCCGATGCCGCAGCGCCTGCCGCTGCCGCACCGTCGCCTGCACCGGCCGCTGCATCGGCTCCTGCTGCCGCAGCCTCGTCCGCCCCGGCACCGGCCGCAGCGTCGCCTGCAGCGGCAAAGGTGCCCGCGCACGATCCGACCGTCGCACCCAGCAGCAAGCTGCCGCTGGCCTCGCCTTCGGTGCGCAAGTTCGCGCGTGAACTCGGTGTGCCCCTCGACGAAGTCAAGGGCACGGCCACCAAGGGCCGCATCACCCAGGACGACGTGACCCACTTCACGAAGGCCGTGATGGCCGGTACGGCACAGACCAAGGCTGCGGCTGCCAAGGCGCCGGCTGCCTCCGGTGGCGTGAGCGGCGGTGGCGAGCTCAACCTGCTGCCCTGGCCCAAGGTCGACTTTGCCAAGTTCGGCACGGTCGAGCGCAAGGCGCTGTCGCGCATCAAGAAGATCTCGGGTGCCAACCTGCATCGCAACTGGGTGCAGATCCCCCATGTGACCAACAACGACGTGGCCGACATCACCGAGCTCGAAGCCCTGCGGGTCCAGCTCAACAAGGAAGCCGAGAAGTCGAAGTCGGGCGTGAAGTACACCATGCTGGCCTTCCTGATCAAGGCCGTGGCCGCCGCGCTCAAGAAATTCCCCGAGTTCAACGCCAGCCTCGACGGCGACGAACTGGTCTACAAGCAGTACTACCACATCGGTTTTGCGGCGGATACGCCCAACGGCCTGGTGGTGCCCGTGCTGAAGAACGCCGACACCAAGGGCGTGGCCCAGATCGCCAAGGAGATGGGCGAACTCGCGGCCAAGGCGCGTGACGGCAAGCTCGGCCCGGCCGAGATGACCGGCGGCTGCTTCTCGATCTCGTCGCTCGGCGGAATCGGCGGCACTTCGTTCACACCCATCATCAACGCACCCGAGGTGGCGATTCTGGGCGTCAGCAAGTCCAGCTTCCAGCCGGTGTGGGACGGCAAGGCATTCCAGCCGCGCCTGATGGTGCCGCTGTCGCTGTCGTACGACCACCGCGTGATCGACGGCGCTTCCGCCGCACGCTTCAACGCCTACCTGGGTCAGCTGCTGGCGGATTTCCGCCGCGTGCTGGTCTGACGAGCAAAGGAACCTCTCCATGGCAACTCTCGAAATCAAGGTTCCGGACATCGGCGACTTCGCCGAAGTCAGCGTGATCGAAGTGCTGGTCAAGGAAGGCGACACCATCGCCGCCGAACAATCGCTGATCACGGTCGAAAGCGACAAGGCGTCGATGGAAATCCCGTCTTCGCACGCCGGCGTGGTCAAGTCCCTGCTGGTCAAGGTGGGCGACAACGTCAAGGAAGGCTCGGTGCTGCTCACGCTCGAGGCGGATGCCGCCGCCGCACCGGCTCCTGCCGCGGCTGCGCCTGCGCCGGCTGCCTCTGCGGCGCCGGCACCGGCTGCTGCGCCGGCGGCCACGCCTGCACCGGCCGCTGCTGCGGCACCGGGCTCGAGCTATTCGGGCACGGTCGATGTCGAAGCCGACGTGGTCGTGATCGGTGGCGGCCCCGGTGGTTACTCCGCCGCGTTCCGCGCGGCCGATCTGGGCCTCAAGGTGGTGCTGGTCGAGCGTTACACCACGCTGGGCGGGGTCTGCCTGAATGTGGGCTGCATCCCCTCCAAGGCGCTGCTGCACGTGGCTGCCGTGATGGACGAGGTCAAGCACTTCGCCGATCTGGGCGTGACCTTTGCCGAACCCGAAGTCGACATCGGCAAGCTGCGCACCCACAAGGAAAAGGTCATCGGCAAGCTGACCGGCGGCCTGGCTGCGATGGCCAAGATGCGCAAGGTGACGGTGCTGCGCGGCTACGGCTCGTTCGTGGGCACCCATCATCTGCAGGTCGAGGAGACCGCAGGCGATGCGCAGGAAAAGACCGGTGCCAAGAAGATCGTGGCTTTCCGCAATGCCATCATCGCGGCCGGTTCCCAGGCCGTGCGCCTGCCTTTCCTGCCGCAGGATCCGCGCATCGTGGATTCGACCGGTGCGCTGGCGCTGGACTTCAAGCCCAAACGCATGCTCATCGTGGGCGGCGGCATCATCGGCCTCGAGATGGGCACCGTCTACAGCAGCACCGTCGGTGCGCGTCTCGACGTGGTCGAAATGCTCGACGGCCTGATGCAGGGCGCCGATCGCGACCTGGTCAAGGTCTGGCAGAAGTTCAACGCCGGCCGCTTCGACAATGTCATGCTCAAGACCAAGACGGTGGGTGCCAAGGCTACCGAACAGGGCATCGAGGTGACGTTCGAAGGCGAGGGCGCGCCCAAGGAACCGCAGGTCTATGACCTCGTCCTGCAGGCCGTGGGCCGTACGCCCAACGGCAAGAAGGTGGGTGCCGAGCACGCTGGTGTGGCGGTGAGCGATCGGGGTTTCATTCCGGTCGATATCCAGCTGCGCACCAACGTGCCGCACATCTTCGCCATCGGCGACGTCGTCGGCCAGCCCATGCTGGCACACAAGGCCGTGCACGAGGCGCACGTGGCTGCCGAGGTCATCGCCGGCGAGATCCAGGGCAACAAGGAACTGGCCAGCACGGCGTTCAATGCCCGCGTGATCCCGAGCGTGGCCTATACCGATCCCGAAGTGGCATGGGTCGGCCTGACCGAAGACCAGGCCAAGGCGCAGGGCGTGAAGGTCAAGAAGGGTCTGTTCCCCTGGAACGCCTCGGGCCGTGCCATTGCCAATGGCCGCGACGAAGGCTTCACCAAGCTGCTGTTCGATGCGGAAACCCACCGCATCCTGGGCGGCGGCATCGTGGGTACCCATGCGGGCGACATGATCGGCGAGATCGCATTGGCC
This sequence comes from Comamonas sp. BIGb0124, assembly GCF_003752175.1. Taxonomy (GTDB): domain Bacteria; phylum Pseudomonadota; class Gammaproteobacteria; order Burkholderiales; family Burkholderiaceae_C; genus Comamonas_F. The sequence goes on from NZ_RJVF01000010.1 coordinate 377,805, forward strand.
ATCGAGATGGGTGCCGACGAAGTCGACATCGGCAAGACCATCCATCCCCACCCGACGCTGGGTGAAAGCCTGGGTCTGGCTGCAGAAGCCGCTCACGGCACTTGCACCGATCTGCCGCCGCAGCGCAAGTAAAACGACCCGGAGTCGTTCCTCCGGTCAGGCCCGCCCGCGCGGGCGACGGCCTGACCGGAGGAAAAAACATCACGCCGCCCGCATGTGAACCCTGCGGGCGGCGTTTTTTATGTCGTGGTGTGGGGTGGCAGGCGGAAGGCCGTGCCGGGGGCGCTCAGGCGTTCGTGACGCTGTCGAGCCGCTTCATGATGGCCTGCCAATGCACGGCATCGACCGGCGTGATGGACAGGCGGCTGCCCTTCTTGAGCAGCAGCATGCCTTCGAGGGCCGGGTCGGCCCGCAAGTCCGCCAGGGGGATCAGCGCGATCTTGCGCACGGCCTGGACGTCGAGCAGCAGCCAGCGTGGCTGTTCGGGCGGCGACTTGGGGTCGTGATAGGGGGATGCGGGATCGAACTGTGTCGGATCGGGCCGGGTGCCGGATGCGATGCGGGCAATGCCGGCTATGCCGGGTTCCGGGCAACTGGAGTGGTAGAACAGCACGCCGTCGCCCACTTGCATGTCGTCGCGCATGTAGTTGCGTGCCTGGTAGTTGCGCACGCCCGTCCAGGCCACGGTCGCATCGGGCGCCGCGAGTGCGTCGTCGATGGCGCATTCGTCGGGCTCTGACTTCATCAGCCAGTAGCGGGGGGAGGCCGAGGCGTTCACGAGCGTGGTCCGGCGTGAGGCCGGAGAGGCGGGCGCCGTTTAAAGCGCGCCGCTGCCGTGGCTGACACGGACATGCTGCTCGGCACGAGGCGAGCTGTTGTCGGCCACATCCACACGGCGGGCACCGTTGAAGCGCTGGGTCCAGTAGTTGTCCGTCATGTTTTCGATGCGGATGCGTGCACCGGAACGGGGCGCGTGCACAAATTTGTCGTCACCGACGTAGATGCCGACATGGCTGAAGGCACGGCGCGTGGTCTTGAAGAACACCAGATCGCCGGGCTTGAGTTCCTCGCGGCCGATCTTGGTCGTGGCCGCGGCCTGCTCTTCGGAGCGGCGGGGCAGCATGGCGCCGAGCGCTTCGTGATAGACGGCCTTGACGAAACCGCTGCAGTCGAAACCGCCGGCCTCGACGCTGTTGCCGCCGTATTTGTAGGGCACGCCGATGTGGCTGATGGCATCGACCACGAGGGTGGCGAACTGGTCTGCCAGGCGGGATGCGGTCGAGACGGTCTGCTGGGCTTCGAAGGAGGCCGCTGCGGCCGAGACGGATCCCTTGGCTTGCTGCGTCGACAGCCAGGACGTCATTTCGTCGACCATGGGATCGCGTGTGGAGCCGGCTGCAGCCGTTTCGGCTTCGGGAGCCAGCGCCGTTTCAGGCAGGCCGGCACCGCGTTGGCCGATGCCCTTGCTGACCAGCAGATCGTCGAGTGCACTGCGCGTATGGCCTGTTGTCTGACTTTGGCCGCTCAGCGCATGGCTCTTGCTGTAGTCGACCGGCTTGCGTGCGTTGCCGTTTTGCAGGGGATCTGCATGAACCTGTGCACAGAGGAGAAAGCCGGTAAGAACAAGCAAATGACGCATAGAGGGGAAATTGGTCACATGTCAGACAAGGGCGGAAGTAGATGCCGGTGAGGCCGAGGCGCAGTTTATCGTCCAAACGATTGATCCTTCATGCTTTTTTTGCAGTTGAATCTTTTTTTTACAAGATTGCTGCCTATCCGGCAGTCGAAAATCCTTCAAAACCACGCCCATTGCACCCAACCGAGGGCATCTCGGGTGACAATTCAAAGCAAAACCTATGCCCGTGCGGGCTCTGCTCCTTGGCAGATGCAGCATGTGCGCACTGTGGAGATTGCAAACATGCTTTTAGACGACAGCGAGAGCCAGCTGGTGCTGGTGGATTACCAAGAAAAACTCATGCCGGCCATCTTCGATGGCCCGGCCGTGCTGGCCAACGCCCTGCGCCTGGCCCAGGCGGCGCAGATCCTCGACGTGCCGGTCTGGGGCACGGAACAGAACCCGTCGAAGCTGGGGCCATTCCCGGCCGACCTGCGCCAGGCCTGTGGCACCGTGCTGCCCAAGATGCTGTTCAGCGCAGCCGAAGAAGGCCTGATCGAAGCCCTGCGGCCGCCGGCGCCGGTTCGGACCGGCGGCAATGCACGCAGCTTGCCCAAGCATCTGCAGAAACCCCAGCAGGCCGCACCCGCCGGGCGGGGCAGTATCGTGCTGGCCGGCTGCGAGGCTCACATCTGCCTGCTGCAGACGGCGCTTGAGCTGGTCGAGGACGAATTCGACGTGTGGGTGGTGACGGATGCCTGCGGCTCGCGCACCGAGCGCAACCGCGACGCTGCGTTCGATCGCCTGGCCGGTGCGGGCGTGGAGCTGGTCACCACCGAAATGGTGATCTTCGAGTGGCTGCGCAGTGCCGAGCACCCGGACTTCAAGGCCTTGCAAGCCCTCATCAAATAAACCGGCCTGCACCGGTGGCCGGCCTCAGCCCGTCATGGCCGCCTGGCCGAGCTGAATCACCGCCATGGCATACGAGCTGCTCCAGTTGTAGCGCGTGATGGCGTAGAAGTTGTCCGTGCCCAGGTAGTAGGTCGAGCGATCGGTGCCGTTCTTGAGCTCGATCAGCGCCAGCGGACCGGGATAGGCCGCGGCCTGGGGCGACAAGGTCAGGCCCAGCCGCTGCAGGTCTGCGGCGGTGAAGGTGGGTTTGATGTCGGGCTCCAGCAGCGTGGCCAGATCGGCGCGACTCTCGTCCACCTGCACCTCGAAGTGGGTCGGCATGCCCGGCGTCCACTGGTGTGCGATGAAGTAGTTGGCCACCGAACCGATGGCGTCGGCCGTGCTGCCGAAAAGATCGACCTGGCCGTCGCCGTCGAAGTCGATGGCCAGCCGGGCCCAGTTGCTCGGCATGAACTGAGGCAGGCCCATGGCCCCGGCGTAACTGCCCATATACGACTGCACGGGTTTGCGCTGGCGAAAACTCAATGCCAAGAAGGCGGCCAGTTCGGCCTTGAAATACGCATTGCGCGCCTGTGCACGGGGGTGGGCGCGGGGAAAGTCAAAAGACAGCGTGCTCAGGGAGTCGATGACCCGCAGGTTGCCCATCTGCTGACCATAGATGGTCTCGACGCCCAGGATGCCCGTGATGATGTCGACGGGCACCCCGAATTGGTCTTGTGCCCGTTGCAGGGTGCGGATCTCGTTGTCGAGAAAACGCTGCGCTGCCCTGATGCGGATGGGCTCGACGAACCGGCGCCGGTAAGCTGCCCAGTTGCGTGCGGCCGGATGAGGAGACGGCACCATCAGGGGCGGCACACGGGGCAGGAAACGGGCCTGTGCGATCGCATCGGCCACCCAATCGGGCGGCAGGAAGTGCTGTTCGGCGATCTCGAGGGCGTAGGCCATGGCCTCCGGGCGTTGGCCGTAGAGGGCGGCGCTGCTGGCCGTCTGCGACCAGGCCGGGTGGGCGATGGCCGTGCCGGCGCCTGCAAGGGCCATCTGGCCCAGGCGGGTCAAGGCGCGGCGCCTGTCCGGGGCAGCGATCGAGGAGCGGTCATGGCCGTGGGCGGCCGGCAGGGAGTCGTCGGTTCGTGGAGCCATGTTCACAGCATACAGGGGACGAAGCGGCGTTCTTGCCAGAGCGGGAGCCTGGTTTTCGAGGGGTTGCACCGCCGAAGGCCCCATGCCTGTGCAGGGTGACGTGTTGATGCAAATTGATACATATATTCACGCTGCTTGACATGCAACGCATTCGCACTTGACTGCGCCCGCTTACAGTGCGAGCTTGTTTTCAACGCGCCGATCGCTGCTGGAGTCGCCAGTGGCGTCCGTATCGTCGCGGCATGTGCTGCATCCCATGGGTAAACACGCCATCACGCTGAGCCGGTTCGTCGGGGCCATTCCAATCCTCGGTTTTTTTGTCCGCACCTCTCGCATGCTGTCGCGTTTCGATCGCTTCGAGCGTCAACAACTGCCGCGTGCACTGGCGGGTTTGTCCGATCTGGGCAGCCAGCAACTGGCCTCGACCCAGGAGGTTCGGCAGTTACGGCACGAGTTCGATGTCTGGCGCCAGGTCCATGCGCTCTGTCTCTCGGGCCAGGCGAACGCCGGGACGGTGCCGGCATCCGGTCTTCGTCTCCCGGAAGCCGGTCCGGATACGGCACAGGTCGTCGTGCTGCGGGATGCTGCCAAATTTGCCCAGGCCTTGAGAGGTGCCGTCGGGGTGAGTGTCGGATTGCCCCACGATCCGGCCCAGCCCGGCACGCTGGCCGTATCGGACAACGCTTGCGATCCGGTCGACATCGTCGCCCCGATGGGGGCTTGGCCGTTCGCCCCCGGTTCGGTGGCATGCATATCACTGGGGCCGACGGTGCGGGAGTTATATCCTGATCAGGAAATTTCACTTAAAGTCTTGCCCTACTTGCGAACCTTGCTGGGGCAGGATGGTCTGTTGCGCGTGATGATTCCCGTTTCGGAGACGGGCACGGCGGTTTTGGCGAGTCATCCGTGGCAGCGTTTGCTGAAGGGAGCCGGTTTCACTCGGATCGAGCGTATGCCGCCGGACGGCGGTTGGCTGCTGGCGTGGCGAGGGGTGGACGCAGTGATCGGCTGATTGCAGCTGCACCTGCTATCGTCCTTTAAACAGGGGCCGCTGGGCTCGTTCGAATGTGGAATTGGATTGGATGATGAATACGTTGACCCAGCCCGGCCTGGATGTGCTGTTGCCTCGGGCCAGCCGACCGGCGGACACGACCTCGACACCGGCTCGCCATGCGCTCGACCTGCTGGATCGGGTGAATGGCGGCTCGGCGTCGCGTCAGGCTGCGCGCACCGTCGTGCTGGTCTCGCGTGACTACCCCCCGTGCCATACCGGGGGCATCGCGACGTTTGTCCATGCCCTGGCTCATGCATTGCATGCACTGGGCCACAGCGTGCATGTGGTGGCACTTTCGGATTCGGAGCGGCCCGAACAACTGGACGACCACGGCGTGCAGGTCCATCGGGTCGCCGAGCGGGCCGTGCGCCGGCCGCTGGGGGCCGTCCGGCTGCGCGTGCCTCGGCGCATCTGGCGCTGGTCGGCTTCGGCTTTTGCCAAGGTGGCCGAGCTGGACCGCATCCATGCCGTCGACCTCGTCGAGGCGCCGATCTGGACTTGCGAAGGCATCGCCTTTCTGCTCGACCGGCGCTGGCCGCTGGTCACCAGCCTGCACACCACGCTGCACACCTGGATGGAAAGCAATCCGCGCAAGTCGAAGGCCTGGCTCTGGCAGTACGCCTACGGCCGGCCCATGCTGGCGCTGGAGCGCCTGCTGATGACGCAGGCCGACGGCGTCCGGGCCAACAGCCAGGCCATCATCCGAGAGATCGAGCGAGCCTACGACATGGCCTTCGACCCGCTCGTCACCCACGTCGTGCCTCATGGATTGTTGCCGGTAGAGGTGCCGGCGCCTGCTGCTCGCACCGACGAAAAGCGCATCGAGCTGCTGTTCGTCGGCCGGCTGGAGGAACGCAAGGGCATTGCCGTGCTGCTGCGGGCACTGCCCGGACTGATGGCGCGCTGGCCGGGGCTTCATGTCAACATCCTGGGCGATACCCACATCCGCAATGCCGAGGGCCGCTACGAGATGGACGAATTCCAGGCGCGTCACCATGATCAGTCCTGGTTGTCGCGTGTGGTTTTCGAAGGGCGGGTGGACGACGCGCGATTGCTGCAGGCCTATGCCGACTGCGATCTGTTCGTGGGGCCCAGCCTGTTCGAGTCGTTCGGCCTGGTGTTCGTGGAGGCCATGCGGCAGGGCAAGCCGGTGATCGCCTGCGACGCCGGCGGCATGCCCGAAGTCGTGCAGCAGGGGGTGACCGGTCTGCTGGTGCCTCCCGGCGATGCCGACAGCCTGGAGGCGGCCATCGAGCGCCTGCTCGGCGACGCGTGGCTGCGGCGCACGCTCGGAGAGGCGGGCCTCGATGCCTACCGGCAGCGATTCAGCGCGAGCCGGATGGCTGCCGGCAGCCTGCCGCTGTACGACGCAGCCCGGCAGGCACACCGTCGGGCGGCGGAGCGGGCCTGATGCGCATCAGCTATCTCAGCGCGGTGTGCAAGCGCTACGACGCCATCTCGAACGCGGTCAGCCAGGAGATGCGCTGGCTGGCGCAGCGGCCCGGCCACGAGGTCATGCTGTTCACCCAGAGCTGCAACCAGCCGGGTGTGCCTTTTACCCGGATACGCCAGGTAGGCGATCTGCTGATGCACCCGTTTTTCCAGACCAGCGATCTGGTGGTCTGCCATTACGGCATCTATTTCGAGCTGTGCGATGCCTTGCTGGCCGCACCGGCTTCGGCCCGTCTCATGGCCGTGTTCCACAACATCACGCCCAAGGCGTTCGTCGCGGCCCAGAACCACGCGTTGATCGACCGATCCTTCCGGCAGTTGGCCAATCTGGCGCGGGTCGATCGGGTGATCTGCGTCAGCGAGACCAATCTGACGGTGCTGCGCGAGGCCGGTATCCAGACCTCGGCCGGCGTACTGCCGCTGACGGTGCCGGGCACGTGGCAGGCACCGCCGGCCAAGCCCAGTCATCGGGGCGGGCCGGTGCGGCTGCTGTTCGTGGGGCGCTTTGTCCGCTCCAAGGGACTGCCCGACCTCTTCCAGGCGCTGCGCCTCCTGCTCGAGTCGGGGTCGGATCTGCCGGCCCTGCATCTGTCTCTGGTCGGCAATCCGGCCTTTTCGGACCCTGAACTGGTGGCCTGGATGGAGCAGCAGATCGCCGAGCTGCCGATGCGGTATCCGGGGCGCATCACCCTGTCCGTGCACTACGGCATCGACGACGTGGCCAAACGCCAGTTGCTCGCCGAGGCCGATGTGTTTGTGCTGCCGACCTACCACGAGGGCTTCTGCGTGCCGATCGTCGAAGCGATCGCCAGCGGTTGCCGGGTGATCGCCTACGACAACTCCAACGTGCCCGCCATCAGCCGTGGCCTGTCCGAGCTGGTGCCGACCGGCGCGGTCGCATCCTATGCGCAGCGGCTGGGCGCGGTGATCCGCCGTCTGCAGGACGACACGGCGCATGTCCGCTATGCCGCTTACCGGCAGCAGGCGGCCGACTACGTGGCATGTTTTTCAGAGCCCGAGGTGCGGCGGGGTTTTCTGGCCGAGGTCGACGCCGTGATGGCGTCGCAGATCGAAGCCGAACCGGCCTGAGCGCAGGGACTAGCGTGCGCCGTGCCCGCGCGCCCGGCGTGTGCGTTCGAGCCAGTAGGCCAGGCGCAGCGCGCGCCACGGCCAGCCTGTGGCCAGCAGACGCCACGGCAGTTGGCGTGGCTGGCGGCCCAACGGCACCAGTGCGCGGTCGAAGGCCGACCGCAGAGGCTGCAACTGGTCGGCGATGTGCCGTGCGTGCAGCGGCTGCCGGCCGACGCTGCGCGCCGCACCGATGAAACTTCGGGCCAGGAAACGGGAGAGCCCGCCGCCCGCATTGGCCTTCGAACCCAGGGCCTCGACCGCCGCCGAGCTGATTTCAGGCCAGCAGACGGCCAGATCGTGCAGCTTGGCCGTCGACAAGGTCGAGAGGATGCTGCCCGCGCGCTGGCGGTAACCGACCCAGACCGAAGGAGCATACCAGGCGGATTCGGCCTTGAGGGCCAGCCGGGGCGTGGTCGCCATGTCTTCGTAATAGCGGCCTTCGGGGAAACGGATGTCGTCGCCATACACGCGACGGCGTGCGATCTTGCTCCAGCTGTGCAACTGGCCCGTGAGCAGCAGGCCGTCGAGAATCCGGTGGCGCGAGGTCAGCAGCTGTTCTGCCGGACCGGCGAAGGTGGTGCGGTGCAGTTCGCCGCGCCAGACATGTTTGCGGGACATGCGCTCCCGCACCACCCTGAAATCGCACATCACCAGATCCGGCGAATGGCGGTCGGCGATGGCCTTGAGGCCGGCAATGGCGCCCGGCATGAGCAGGTCGTCGGAGTCGAGGAACCAGATGTAGTCGCCGCGCGCACGGTCGAGCAGGGTGTTGCGTGCCGCGCTCAGTCCGCGGTTGCGGTCGTGGGCGCAGGCCTGCAGTGCGCTGTGCCGTGCGCACAGGGTCTGCAGCAGACGGGCCGAGCCGTCGGTGGACACGTCGTCGACGGCCAGCACTTCGACAGGCCCTGCTGCAGGGTCCAGTTGGCTCATCACCGATTCGATGCAGGCCGTCAGGTAGTCTTCGACGTTGTAGACGGGGATCAGGATGCTGAGCCATGGCCTGGCGTCGCTTGCCGAAGACGGACGAGCGGTTTCAGGGGACGCGGCAAGCGCTTGCTGTGAAGTCGGCATTATCGGGCTGCGGGGTGCAACAGGCGCTCGAAAGCGTCTTCGTAACGTTGGGTCATGAGCGGCAGGCCGTGGCGTTCGAGCGCATGCCGGCGGGCCTGTTGCGCAGCGCGCGCGGCGGCCTCCGGGTGCTCGACGATGCGCTGCAGGCTGTCGGCCAGGGCCTGCGGCGAGGACTCGGGCACCAGGTCGCCGTCCAGCCCGGGGCTGATCAGTTCGCGCACGCCGACGACGTCGCTGGCGACCGGCATGCAGCCTGCGGCCATGCCTTCGACCAGCGACAGCGGCATGCCTTCGTAATGCGTCGACAGCACGCAGATCCGATGGTCCATCAGCAGTCCGGGCACATCGGGGCAGTGCCCCAAGAATGTGACCCGGTCTTCGAGGTCCAGCGACCTGGCCAGCGCCATCGCGGCTTCGCGGTGGCTCGATTTGCCGCCGCCGGCGAAGGTCACCGGCAGGTGGATGCCGCGCTGCTTGAGCAGGGCCACGGCGTGCAGCAGGGTGGCGTGATCTTTCTGGCGGGCAAAGCGTGCCGCCATGACGGCGGCTTGGCGGCGCTCGGCCCAGGGATGCCGGTCGGCCGGGTCGAACCGTTCCAGCCGGATGCCGTTGGGGATGGCCACGGTTCGGTCGGCCGGGAAACCGCGGTCGAGCAGGGCGCTGCGCACGCCTTCCGAGCAACCGACGATGAGATCGGTGCGGGCCGCCAGCCAGCGCGACTGGGCCAGGCGCCAGCGCGTGTAGCGTTCCCGCGAGTTGTGCTCGACGTGAACGAGGTGGGGCACACCGGCCAGCAGACCCGCCAACCGGCCCCAGATGTGGTCGCTGAAACCATGCGCCACCAGGATGTCGGGCCGAAAGCGTCGGCACAGGCGCACCAGTTCCCAGAGGGTGGCCGCGTGCGACCAGCCGGGCACGACGTGCAGCGGCACGCCGCGCGCGCGCAGCGCGTCGACCCGATCCTGTGGCGTCTGCCGCTTGCGCCGCAGGACCAGCAGGGGCTCGAAGCGGCCGCTGGCCAGGTGGGCCTCGACCAGATCGAGTGCGACTTGCGTGGCGCCGGAGAACCCGCCCGTCACGAAGTGCAGAACACGCGGGCGGCGGGTGTTTTTGGAGGGGGCGGCTGGGGAGACGGAAGGGGGCATGGTCGGCAGCATGGAGCAGGATGGGAGTCTAGCGCCAGTTGGCGCGAGCGCCGTGCTGCGTGGTAAGCTGATTCGAAGCAGCGGGGCACCGAGAGAGCGGCACGGGACGGATCGCGTACGGACTGAACCGGCCACGGAACCAGCCACGCCAGACACGGCACACAGACCGGAGACGACACCCCTATGGGCGGCACAGGCTATTACACGCATCGGGATTGCTGGAAACACGAGATGGGCGCCGGACACCCCGAATGTCCGCAGCGCCTGGATGTGATCGAGGATCGCCTGCTGCTGTCGGGTGTGGCCGATGCGCTCGACAAGCGCGACGCGCCGCTCGCCTCGCGCGCCGATCTGCTGCTGGCACACGACGGCCATTACCTCGACAGCCTGCGCGGCATGAGCGATCGCTTGCTCGAGGATTACGCCGCCGGCGGTCCGGCACATGCCGCGATCGATCCCGACACCTCGCTGGGCCTGCACAGCTGGCAGGCGGCCTTGCGTGCCAGCGGGGCGGCCCTGGCGGCCACCGACGCGGTGATCGCCGGTGATCTCGCCAACGCCTTCTGCGCGGTACGCCCGCCCGGCCATCATGCCGAACGGGCCAAGTCCATGGGTTTCTGTTTTTTCAACCATGTGGCGATCGCCGCGCGTTATGCGCTGGACCGGCACGGCCTGCGCCGGGTGGCCATCGTCGATTTCGATGTGCACCATGGCAACGGCACGGAAAACATCCTGGCCGGCGACGACCGTGTGCTGATGGCCAGTTTTTTCCAGCACCCTTTCTACCCCTTCAGCGGGACGGCGGCGCCGGCCGGCAACATGCTCAACCTGCCGGTGCCGGCCTACACCCGTGGCCTGGAGATCCGCGATCTCGTCGAGACGCACTGGACGCCGCGCATGGATGCCTTTGCGCCCGAGCTGATTCTGGTGAGTGCCGGTTTCGACGCGCACCGCGAGGACGACATGGGCCAGTTGGGGCTGACCGACCAGGATTTCGTCTGGCTCAGCCAGTGGGTGATGGACATGGCACGCCGCCATGCACGCGGACGTGTCGTTTCGGTGCTCGAGGGCGGTTACGCGCTCGATGCCCTGGCGCGCTGCGTCGAAGGGCATGTGCGGGTGCTCGCGGGCCTGTCCTGAGCTGCACGCGCCGCCCGGCCGGTGGCCCGCGGCTGCGTCAGAGAGCCGACCCGGCAGTTTGTCTTTTATAGTGCGCGCTCTGCCGGTGCCTTCGGACCGGGTTGCGGAATCTGCCGCAGCCCGTGTCCCGGACGCCATCGATCGACCGACTGTTTTTTTCTCCGCCATGCCCGAGCGCTTTTCGACCCTGATCGCTGACTTTGCCGCCGTGACCCTCTGGTACCGGCTGCTGGCCGTGGCTGTTGCCCTGGCCCTGGCCTACCTGCTCACGGCGCGCTTGCGCCGACGCTTTCCGACGGCCCGCGTGCTGTTCGGCGAGCGCACGCACGACGGCGTGTTTTTCCCCATAGCGGCGCTGGCGCTGGCCGAGGTGGCTCGCCAGTGGCTGGACCGCAACGGACCGACCCCGGTTTTCCAGATGGTCATTGCCGCGCTGTTCGCGCTGGCGGTCATCCGGGTGATCGCGCGGGTGCTGGCGGCGGCTTTCCCGGCCTCGGCCTGGGTGCGTGTGGTCGAGCGCACGGTGTCGTGGGTGGCCTGGCTGGGCTGGGTGTTGTGGATCACCGGTTTCCTGCCCGACCTGCTGGAGTGGATGGAACGCGTCACCTGGAGTTTCGGCAAGGGCACCATGTCGCTGCGTACCCTGATGGACGGCCTGCTGTCGGTGTCCGTGGTGCTGGTGCTCACGCTGTGGCTGTCGTCGGTGATCGAGACCTATCTGCTGAAGAACTCGCGCGACACACGCAGCCTGTCGGGCCGCAAGATCGCGGCCAACTCGGTGCGCGTGCTGCTGCTGTTCGTCGGGTTCATCGTGGCCCTGAGCTCGGTCGGCATCGACCTGTCGTCGCTCACCATCCTCGGCAGTGCGGTCGGCGTGGGCATCGGCTTCGGTTTGCAGAAGCTGGCCTCGAATTACGTCAGCGGGTTCGTGATCCTGGCCGAGCGCTCGGTGCGCATCGGCGACGTGGTCCGGGTCGACGGTTTCCAGGGCAAGGTCACGGACATCAACACCCGTTACACCGTGCTCAACGACGGCGGCCGCGAGGCGCTGGTGCCCAACGACACCTTCATCAGCAGCCGGGTCGAGAACCTGACCATGGCCGACGAGCGCATCACCTTGAGCACCGTCATCGTGGTCGAGTCTGCGGCCGACCCCGAACAGACGGCGGAACTGCTGGTGCGCGCAGCCTCGAGCTGCCCTCGCGTGCTGGCCATTCCGGCGCCTTCGGCCTATCTCTCCAATTTCACCCCCGACGGGCTGGAGTTCACCGTCTCGTACGTGATCGGCGATCTGCAGAACGGTCAGCTCAACGCCCGCGGCGCCGTGAACGTGGCGATCCTGCGTGCCTTGCGTGCAGCGGGCATCGCGGTCGCCTCGGCGCAGCGGGTGGTGCACTGGATCGCCGACGAGGCCCCCGGTGCCGCGTCGGGCCCGGCGGGCGCCAAGGAGGCTTCATTGCCTGCCGATCAGGAGCCGGATCGGGATCAGGCCGGCAATCCCGTCAGCAGCTCGCGCGCCAGCACGCTGGGCGGTGCGCCATAGGTCTTGCGGAACATGGCGCTGAACGCACTGGGGCTGTCGTAGCCCAGGTCGTCGGCGATGCGCGCCAGCGCCTGTCCCTTGGCCAGTCGTGCCAGCGCCTGGGCCAGCACGGCCTGCTGCCGCCACTGGCTGTAGGTGATGCCCAGTTCCTGGCGGAACAGGCGCAGGACGGTACGCGGGCTGGCCCCCACTTCGGCGGCCCAGCCCTCCAGGCTGTCGTGGCGCGTGACATCGGCCTGCAACGCCATGCACAGGGCGCGCAGCCGGCGGTCGCGCGGCAGCGGCAAACCGACCGGCAGGGCGCTGGCACGCGCCAGTTCATCGTAGAGGAGTGGCGCAATGAGCTGCTCGCGCCGCAGCACCGACGCCATCGGGGTCGAGCAGCCCTCTGTATCGGGTGTGGTGTCGAGGTCGAGAATCAGCAGGCGCAGCAGATCGCTGAGCTCGAGCACACGGCAGTTGTCCCAGCCCAGCGCCGGCGAAGCCGTCGGGCGCGCCAGGTGATCCGCCTGCATGAAGGCCGTGTCGATGCCGTAGAGCGTGTGCAGATCGGCTTCCTCGATCACGGTGATCGAATGGCGCACATTGGGCGGCACCCAAAGCGCCCGCGAGGGCGGGATGGTGTAGCTGGCATCGTCCACGGTCATGCGCGCGATGCCGTTGCTCGAGAAACTGACCTGCCACCAGGCATGGCTGTGCGCCTCGACTTCGGTGGTGGCATGCAGCACATGGCGTTTGGCACGCAGCGGGCGCTGACGGGTCGGACGGAAGAGGTGCGGCGTGAGCGGGCCGACACGCAGAGGGCGGGGCAGGGCCATGACCGGTTCCAGGGCGAGGGTTGGGCGTGATTTGGCGGATTGTCGATAGAGTTTGTCATTTTGTCGCATTTCAGACGGCGCCGGCTTGGGTAGCATCGGGCCATGAAAAATTCAACAACAAAAGACATCGCCGCGTCCGTGCCGGGCGCAGCGCCCATCCACCCCTCCGCAGACCGTCGGCAAGATGCCGGGCTGATCGCCCTGGTCGGCGTGGCGCATGCCATGAGCCACTTCACGCAGTTGCTGCTTGCGCCGCTGTTTCCGTGGCTCAAGGATGCGTTCAACGTCGGCTACGCCGAGCTCGGCTTTGTGCTGACCGTCTTTTTTGTGGTGTCGTGCATCGTCCAGGCGGCCTCGGGTTTCTGGGTCGACCGCTTCGGTCCGCGGCCCATTCTGTATGTGGGTCTCGGTCTGCTGGGCCTGGGCGCCATGGGTTACGCGATGAGCACCAGCTACGCCATGCTGCTGGCCAGTGCCGTGGTGGCGGGCGTGGGCAATGGCGTGTTCCACCCCGCCGACTACACCCTGTTCAACCGCAAGGTGGCTCCCCAGCGCCTGGGGCATGCGTACAGCGTGCACGGCATCACCGGCAGTCTGGGCTGGGCGCTGGCACCTGCGTTCGTGGTGCCGCTGGCGCTGGCCTTCTCGTGGCAGGTAGCGCTGGCAGCGGCCGGTGTCCTGTCGTGGCTGGTGCTGCTGCTGGTGTGGGTGGGCCGCCGCTTTCTCGATCTGCCGGCCCTGGCCCCTGCGGCGGGCGGCACCGGCGGAGCGACACAGACTGACGACTCCAGTTTCGGTTTCCTGAAGATTCCCGCGGTGTGGATGTGTTTTGTGTTTTTTTTCTTCTACGCCACGGTACTGAGCGTGGTGCAGACCTATGCGCCCGAATCGGCGCGCCAACTGCATGCCGTGCCTGCCCAGTGGGCGGCCATCTGCCTCACCATCTACATGGTGGCCAATGCCTCGGGCATGGTGGTGGGCGGTTTCCTGGCGGCCGATCCGAATCGCTGCGAGCGCATCGTGGCCACCGGCTTCGGTGCGGCTGCAGTGGTGGCGTTGGTGGTCGGGTTGATGCCGCTGCCGGCCATGGCCGTGCCCTTGCTGTTCGGGGCCATGGGGCTGGCCAGCGGCCTGGCCGGACCGTCGCGCGACCTGATCGTCAAGCGCGCAGCGCCGCCCAACGCCACGGGGCGGGTCTATGGCGTGGTGTATTCCGGCCTGGACATCGGGCAGGCCGTGGCTCCGCTGATCTTCGGCGTGCTGATGGATCACGGCCGGCTGCACGCCATCTGGATCGGCCTGGCCGCCGTGCAACTGGTGCTCATCACCAGCGCATTCCGGGTGCGGCGTGCCCGCCGCACGGTGCTGGCCGCGGCCTGACACCGGCGTCGGCATGGGGATGGCCCGGGGCCCCGGCGGGTGTTGCCTGGCAGGCCCTGCACGCCGTTTGCGTGCATGTTAGGGTGTCGGGCTGATGTCTGTCATTCATAGCATTCATAGATAAAGGACGATGCCCGTGGCCGATCTTTCCGCCTTCCCCATCACCGCCAAATGGCCTGCACGCCATCCCGAGCGCATTCAGCTGTACTCGCTGCCCACGCCCAACGGCGTGAAGGTCTCGATCCTGCTCGAGGAGACCGGTCTGCCTTACGAGGCCCATCGCATCGACTTCGGCAGCAACGACCAGCTGACGCCCGAGTTCATCTCGCTCAATCCCAACAACAAGATTCCGGCCATCATCGATCCGGACGGGCCGGGCGGCCAGCCGCTGGGGCTGTTCGAATCGGGTGCCATCCTGGTCTACCTGGCCGACAAGGCCGGACGCTTCAACGGGCGCGATGCGGCCGAGCGTTACCAGGTGCTGCAGTGGCTGATGTTCCAGATGGGCGGTGTCGGCCCCATGTTCGGGCAACTGGGTTTCTTCCACAAATTTGCCGGCAAGGATTTCGAGGACAAGCGGCCGCGCGACCGCTATGTCGCCGAGTCGCGGCGCCTGCTCGGTGTGCTGGATCGCCATCTGGCCGATCGCGAATGGCTGGTGGGCGATCAGTACTCGATCGCCGACATCGCCGTCTTTCCCTGGGTGCGCAACCTGGCGGGCTTCTATGAAGCCGGATCGCTCGTCGGCTTCGACGACTTCAAGGCCGTGCAGCGCGTGCTGGCCGCCTTCGTGGCGCGCCCCGCGGTGGCGCGTGGCCTGCAGATCCCGGCCAGTTGATGGCCGGGCTGCGCCGCACGGGGTGTTCAGTGTTCAGAATCTGAACACACCGGTGTGCCAGGAGTGACCGTGGCACACCGGTGGCCCTGTCCGCCGCGGCCATCGCATTGCCGCGCAGCGCGTCTGGCGGGCCGCTGCGGGCAGGCCCTGGGGGAAACACCGAGACCGGTGTAGCCCATTGATTCCATGAGGAAAATTCTTCTTTCGCCGGTGCCGGGATGGCCCTGGCTGCGGTGCTGCCTCGTTCTGGTATGCCCTTTGCGCTTGGATGGCTGTACGGCCGGTCGGATGGCCGCCGTGCACGGGACAACCCGCTCATCCAAACCAGAAGGAGACCAGCATGGACATGGCAGAGATCGCCAACCTCGGTGTGGCCAACCCCTATAAAAAACAATACGGCAACTACATCGGGGGCCAATGGGTGCCACCGGCCGACGGCCAGTATTTCGAGAACATCACGCCGATCACCGGCCAGGTGTTCACCTCCATTCCCCGTTCGAACGAGAAGGACGTCAACGCCGCGCTCGATGCCGCACACAAGGCCAAGACCGCCTGGGGCAACACCTCGCCGACCGAGCGGGCCAACATCCTCAACCGCATCGCCGACCGCATCGAAGCCAATCTGCTGACGCTGGCGGTGGCCGAGACCCTGGACAACGGCAAGCCCCTGCGCGAGACCACGGCTGCCGATCTGCCGCTGGCCGTCGATCATTTCCGCTACTTCGCCGGCGCGATCCGGGCGCAGGAGGGCGGCGTCAGCGAAATCGACAAGGACACCTATGCCTACCATTTCCACGAACCGCTGGGCGTGGTCGGGCAGATCATTCCGTGGAACTTCCCCATCCTGATGGCGGTGTGGAAGCTGGCGCCCGCGCTGGCCGCCGGCAATTGCGTGGTGCTCAAGCCTGCGGAGCAGACGCCGGCCTCGATCCTGGTGCTGATGGAGATCATCGGCGATCTGCTGCCGCCGGGCGTGATCAACGTGGTCAACGGGTATGGACTGGAAGCGGGCAAACCTCTGGCCTCGAGCAGCCGCATCGCCAAGATCGCCTTCACGGGCGAGACCACCACCGGCCGGCTCATCATGCAGTACGCCAGCCAGAACATCATCCCGGTCACGCTGGAGCTGGGGGGCAAGTCGCCCAATGTCTTCTTCGAGGACGTGATGGCCGCCGACGACGCCTATTTCGACAAGGCCCTCGAGGGCTTTGCGCTGTTTGCGCTCAACCAGGGCGAGGTCTGCACCTGTCCCAGCCGGGTGCTGGTGCAGGAGTCGATCTACGACGCCTTCATCGAACGCGCGCTCGAGCGGGTCGCGGCCATCAAGCAAGGCCATCCGCTGGACAAGAGCACCATGATCGGTGCGCAGGCCTCGCAAGAGCAGCTCGAAAAAATCCTGTCCTACCTCGATCTCGGTAAACAGGAGGGCGCGGAGTGCCTGATCGGCGGCGAACGCAACGTGCTGGAAGGCGACCTGGCGGGCGGCTATTACATCCAGCCGACGGTGTTCAAGGGCCATAACAAGATGCGCATCTTCCAGGAAGAGATCTTTGGCCCCGTGGTCTCGGTCACCACCTTCAAGACCGAAGAGGAAGCGCTGGAGATCGCCAACGACACGCTGTACGGCCTGGGCGCCGGGGTCTGGACACGCGACGGCAACCGCGCCTTCCGCATGGGCCGGGGCATCCAGGCCGGCCGGGTATGGACCAACTGCTACCACGCCTATCCCGCGCATGCGGCTTTCGGCGGCTACAAGGCCTCGGGCATCGGCCGCGAGAACCACAAGATGATGCTCGACCACTATCAGCAGACCAAGAACTTGCTGGTCAGCTACAGCCCGAACAAGCTCGGGTTCTTCTGAGCACGGTTCGCGCGGCGGCCGCCGGCCCGATGGGTTGGCCGAGCCTGCCTGCCCCAAGCCTGATCTGGATAAAGGCTTGGGGCCACGCCCCGCATTAGCCTGGGCTCATGTTTCGGTTCCGGTGCTCGTGCGCTCGCCCAGGCGTGGCGCGCGGGCCCCGGCACACCGCGATTGCCGTTTTCCTTCTTCCGTCTACCGAAAGGATCCGAACCCATGTCCAAGACCATGAGAGCCGCCGTCGTCCGCGAATTCGGCAAGCCGCTGACCATCGAGGAAGTCGCCATCCCGACGCCCGCAGCCGACCAGATCCTGGTGAAGATCCAGGCCTCGGGGGTCTGCCATACCGACCTGCATGCCGCCGAGGGCGACTGGCCCGTCAAACCCAATCCGCCGTTCATCCCGGGCCACGAAGGCGTGGGCTACGTCGCTGCGGTGGGGCGCGACGTCAAGCATGTGAAAGAGGGCGATCGCGTGGGCGTGCCGTGGCTGCACTCGGCTTGCGGTTATTGCACGCACTGCCTGGGCGGCTGGGAAACACTGTGCACGCTGCAGCAGAACACCGGCTACTCGGTCAACGGCGGGTTTGCCGACTACGCCCTGGCCGATCCCAACTACGTGGGTCATCTGCCCGACAACCTGGGTTTTATCGAGATCGCCCCCGTGCTGTGCGCCGGCGTGACGGTCTACAAGGGGCTCAAGGTCACCCAGGCCAAGCCGGGCGACTGGGTCGTGATTTCGGGCGTGGGTGGACTGGGGCACATGGCGGTGCAGTACGCCAAGGCCATGGGATTCAACGTCGCGGCCGTGGACATCGACGACGACAAGCTGACGCTGGCGCGCAAGCTGGGCGCGACGGTGACGGTCAATGCCAAGACCACCGATCCGGTGGCCTACATCCAGAAAGAGATCGACGGCGCGCATGGCGTGCTGGTCACCGCCGTCTCGCCCAAGGCCTTCGAGCAGGCGCTGGGCATGGTCCGCCGGGGTGGCACGGTCTCTCTCAACGGCTTGCCGCCGGGCGATTTCCCGCTGCCGATCTTTTCGATGGTGCTGCAGGGCATCACCGTGCGCGGTTCCATCGTCGGCACCCGCCTCGATCTGCAAGAGTCGCTGGATTTCGCGGCCCAGGGCAAGGTCAAGGCCACGGTGTCGACCGACAAGCTGGAGAACATCAACGCGGTGTTCGAACGCATGCACAAGGGCCAGATCGAAGGCCGCGTCGTGCTGGACATCGGCGGATGACCGGGCCAGCCGATCCTGGCAGCGGCGGCACCGGCCCGGGTGTCGGCCGCAGCGCAGCGGGTGCGGGGCGTGTGTCGGCCACGCCGGCCGCCGAGGCGCTCATCGCCCGGTTGCGCGCCCAGCACGGCCCGCTGATGTTCCATCAGTCGGGCGGGTGCTGCGACGGCAGCGCGCCCATGTGCTACGCGCTCGGCGAGTTCTATGTGGGCGATGCCGACGTGCTGCTGGGCGAGATCGGCGGCACGCCGTTCTACATGAGCAAGAGCCAGTTCGCCTATTGGGAACACACCCATCTCATCATCGATGCGGTGCCCGGAAACGGCGGCATGTTTTCGCTCGACCGTCCGACGGGCCAGCGTTTCCTCACGCGCTCGCGCCTGTACGAGCCAGGGGAGCTGGAGGCCCTGCCGCCGCTGGGCGGGGCCTGAGCGCATGACGTGGGGCGGTGGCGTCGCGCCCCGTCCCTTCAAGCAGGTTCGTTCGCCGCCGGGTGCGGCAACGCGACCCCCAGCGAGCCGGCCAGTTCGGTGAGCGTGGCCCAGATCGGCACGTCGAAACGCACGCTTTCGCCGTTGAGCCGGCGGTTGCGCTCCTCGTACTCGCCCGGGTACTCGACCGAGTCGAATCCGGGTTGAGGGGGGCAACTGTGCAGGTAATCGATGAAGGCACCGACCTCGTGCGTGAGCCAGCCGGAATCGAAACCCTTCTGCGGATCGAGCAAGATCGCGAACAGGTTGTTGGTGGCCGCGCCTTGCCGTGGATGTTCGGGCTGGATGGTGCCGCCGCCCGACAGCGCCCCGGCCAGCAGTTCGGCCACCAGGGCCAGCGCGTAGCCCTTGTGGGCACCGAAAGGCAGCAGCGCACCCGGGGGCGTCGCGAACATCACGTTGGGATCGTTGGTCGGCAGGCCGTCGGCATCGATGAGCGAGCCGGGCGGTGCCTGCTGTCCGTTGGTCGCCAGCACACGGGCCTTGTTGGCCGCGATCCCGCTGGTTGCCATGTCGAGGATGAAGGGCGGGCGCCCGTCGGGCAGCGGTCCGGCAAAGCACAGCGGGTTCGTCGTCAGCATCGCCTTGCGGCCGCCATAGGGCGCCACGGTGGGCTCGCGGTTGGTGACGTTGGTGAAGGCCAGCAGAATGAGGCCGCTGCGCGCCGCCATCTCGCCGTAGTAGCCCATGCGGCCCAGGTGGTGGCTTCGGCGCAGCGTGACGATGCACTGGCCGTGCTGCTGCGCGCGGTCGATGGCCGCCTGGATCACGCGTTTGCCCACGTGCTGTCCCAGGCCGTGATGGCCGTCGAAAGCCAGCAGGGTGTGCTGGTCGGCCACTTGTTCGGGCCGGCCGTCGGCCCGCGCCCAGCCTTGTGCGAGCATGTTGCGATAGCTGGCCAGGATGGACAGCCCGTGGCTGGTGTAGCCGACCCGGTCGGACTCGGCCAGGTGTTCGGCGACGTCGAGCGCGATGTCGTCGGGGACCTGCTGCGCCCGCAGCAGGCGGCGGCCGAAGTCGATGGCATCGGGAAGTGCGAGGCGCATGATGCTTCCTTTCTCAGATCCAGCCCAGCCAGCGCCAGTACGTCGCGCTCATCACCAGCATCAGCACGTAGCCGATCAGCGTGACGAGAATTCCGATCTTGGCAAACTGCCGGGCGTTGAAGGTTTCCGTTCCCAGGCACACCATGTTCTGCGGTGCGTTGATGGGCAGGATGAAGCCGTAGCTGACGACGAATCCCAGCAGCATGGTCATGCCCAGTTGATTGATGCCCGGGGGCAATGTCTGCAGCACCGCGATCAGGATCGGCAGCAGGGCCGAGGTGAGGGCGGTCGCGCTGGCGAAGCCGAGGTGGATCAGGATCAGGAAGGCGGACAAAATGGCGAAGATCGCCATGGGGCCCAACTGGTCGAGCCCGGTCAGTGCGATGACTTCGGTTCCCAGCCATTGCCCGGCACGGGTGGTCAGCAGCGCGGTGCCCAGGCTGATGCCGACACCGAAGACGATCACCGTGCCCCATGGGATGCGCGACTGCACGTCTTTCCAGGTCATCACGCCCACGCGCGGCAGCATCAGCAGCACCAGGCCGAAATAGGTGGTCGAGGTGGTGTCGAAGCTGTGCAGCTTGCCTTCGGTCGACCAGAACAGCAACAGCAGGATGGAGACCGCCATCAGGCGTTTCTGCGGGCCGGTCATGGGGCCCAGCTCGGCATACGAGGCCTGGACGGCCTCGCCGCCCAGCGTACCGCTGCGGTCTTCGGGCGGCAGCAGCTTGAGGACCAGCACCACCAGCACCACCGACATGATCAGCGACCAGGGGGCGCCGGCGATCAGCCAGTCCGACCACGACACGCGTTGGCCGATCATCTTCTCCATGAAACCGACCGTGAGCAGGTTCTGCGCCGCCGCGGTCTGGATGCCGACGTTCCAGATGCTGGTGGCCTGGGCCACCACGATCATGATGCCGGCCGCGATGTTGGAGCGCTTGTCCACGCCGAAGGCCGCGATCACGCCCATCATGATGGGGACCACCGCTGCACTGCGTGCGGTCGCACTCGGCACCACCAGGCTGAGAATGACGGTCACCGCCACGCAGCCGATCAGCACGCGGCGGGCACTGGTGCCGATGAGCCGCAGCGTCAGCAGCGCGATGCGGCGGTCGAGCCCGGTGAAGGTCATGGCCGCGGCGATGAACAGCGCGCCGGCCACCAGCGCCAGGGCGGGGTTGGCGAAGCCCGTGAGCGCCATGGCGATGGCGGCCGAGGTGCCGTAGAGGTGGTCCGGGCTGGCGACGCTGGGGGCGGTGCCGAGCAGGAAAGCCATGAGCGCGGTGACCATGATGGCGCTGGCCTCGTACGACACGGCTTCGGTGACCCACACCACCACGGCGAAGGCCAGGATCGCGATCATCCGGTGGCCTGCGACCGGCAGCTCGGGCGGCATGGGGATCAGCAGCACGGCGATCAGCGCCGCGATGCCGGCAAAGAGGCCGATCGGCAAACGCGCAGGGGGGGCGGGAACGGGGGCGGCGGATTGCATGCGGAATGCCCTTCTGGATGAATCACGGGGGCTCGACCGGTTCCGTCCGTGAAAGGAGGGGAGCGGCGAGGAGCTTGGTATATTCAGCGTCGCGAATATATTCTAGAAAAACGAAAAAAACGGATTTCGAAAGAAATATTAAATCTTTTTCATACATTTCCGGTGGAATTCGACATGAATTCGTGCCGGGCGATGCATCCCTTTGATCTGCATCAAGTTTTATCGAGAGGAGTGGCGATTGTTTCCAGCCGAGCTCATTCAGGTCTCCGCTTTTCATAGCTTCACCTTGGCCATCGTGCTGTTGTTTCTTGGCCGCAAGACGGCCGATCGATGGGATATCCTGCGGCGTTACAGTATCCCCGAGCCGGTGGTGGGCGGGGTGATTTGTGCCGTGCTGGTGGGGGTTTTGTATTATGCGGTGGGGATGCGGATCGAGTTCGAGCTCGGGATGCGTGACATTCTGCTGCTGTATTTCTTTGCTGGAATCGGATTGAAATCCGATATTCAGACCGTCAAGGACGGCGGGAAACCGCTGATGGTGCTGCTGGCCGTGGCTGCGGTCTACATCGTGCTGCAGAACGGCGTCGGCATGGGCGTGGCCTGGCTGTTCGGCCTCGATGCGCGCGCGGGCCTGATGACCGGATCGGTATCGCTCACCGGCGGCGTGGGCACGACGCTGGCCTGGGCACCGACCTTCGTCGGCGAACTGGGCATCGCCAACGCGCTTGAACTCGGCATGGCCAGCAACATGGTAGGCCTGGTCATAGCCTGCGTGATCGGCGGCCCCATCGCCAGTCACCTGATGCGCCGCCACGGCTTGCGCGGCAACGGCCCGCTGCCGCTGGACGGTCAGGCCGCGGCTTCGAGTGCCGGCGCCACGCTGGATTACTACGGCGTGCTCAAGGCCTGGCTGTGGCTGAACCTCGCGCTCATGCTGGGCGGGGCCATCACGCCGCTGCTGGCACGGCTGGGCCTGCAATTGCCCGATTTCGTGGGTTGCCTGATGGCCGGCATCATCCTGCGCAATCTGGGGGCCCTGTGGCTGCTGCGCCGCGGAACCGAGCGCCTCGACGGCCCGCGCTGGCAGAGCACGCGGCAGGGGCTGTCGCTGATCTCGGATATCTGCCTGGGCATGTTCCTGACCATGGCGCTGATGGGATTGCAGCTGTGGGTGCTCGAAGGCAGCCTGGCGTTCGTGCTGACCGCACTGGCCCTGCAGGTGGCCCTGGCGGTGGTCTACACGGTGGCCGTGGTGTACCGGTGCATGGGGCGCGATTACGAATCCGCGGTCGTGTCGGCAGGCTTCGGCGGCATCGTGCTGGGATCGACCGCGACCGCCGTGGCCAACATGACGGCCGTGGCGCGGCAGAACGGTGTGGCACCCCGTGCTTTTCTGGTCGTGCCGCTGGTCTGCGGATTTTTCATCGACATCGTCAATGCCTTGATCATCCAGTTCCTCGTGCGCTGGGCCTGACCTTGTTTTGCTTTGTAGAATGAACGCCTCGAGGAGACATGTGTATGCCATTGACGGCGTTGATCCAGGCGGCAAAAAACAAGGAAGCGACAGCGGCCCGGATCGGCTGTCTGGACGAGCTCGACCGCTGGGTGTCGACGCATGGCCTGCGGGCCGGCGTGATGTATCTCAATTCTCTGGTTCCCTACCGCTGCACCGCACTCGTGCGGGTGTACCGCGAGGTGATCTATTGCACCTCGGCCTACGACTCGCAGCTCGAGCTCAGCGGGGTCGACGTACCCGAAGTGCCTTTGGGCGCCAGCTTTTCGCAGTATGCGATCCGCGATGGCAGTTTCTACACCGATGTCGGGGCGCACGAACTGACGTTGCGCGACGAAAAGTTGATCGGTACCGTACAGAGCTACATGGGCGTGCGCATGCTCAAGGCCGACGGCAGCCTGTACGGCACGTTGTCCCATTTCGATTTCGCCTGGGTGCGTCCACCGACCGAGCATCTGGCTTTCCTGGAAGCCGCTGCGCTGCGGCTGCAGAAACATGTGCAGCCCGGCGGCTCTGCCGACAGCGCCGAGCGTGGCTGAGACCTGATCGTTTGCCATGACCGGGAGGTGCATGGCAGACAGGGGAATGCGGCCGGGTCTGCTGCATCGAGCACACGTCGACGGCGCACGATCGCGCAAGCCCGCTTCAGGTATCTGATTCCGGGACAGGTGCATCCGTGCCCGGCTTCATCGGCTCGACGACGGCATAGACCTGTGTGCGCCTCGACACCAACTGAGACGCAGGGATAACGAAGCGCGAAAGATCGCCGCACTCGCACAGCACTCTTTCTTCGTGCACAGCGATCACCGTCATGGCCGATCGGCCGATGCCCTTCATGTGGACGACATCACCCACTCGTGGACGATACATACATGCGTTTCCGGTTGGCTAAGCGTGCCTGTCATGACGCTCATGTCATGCACATCCGCAACCTGCTTGGGTGATGTGAGGGGGGGGGGTGGCCAGCATCCGTGTTCATGCCTATACTTTTCTAACTCCGTTGAGGTACATGTACCGTGGCCACATATGCATTCTATACACGACCATCCGGGAGTGCCCAATCTCTCGAGTCAAAGACAAAACCCACAGCTGGTTGCACTGGGCAATGCAATCAAGCGGATCCGCCTGGAGAACAAAATCTCCCAGGAGAAGCTCGCCTTGAGGGCGGAGCTGGATCGTTCGTACATGGGACGTGTCGAGCGTGGTGACAACAACGTGGCGTTGTTGACCTTGGCCAAAATCGCTGCCGCACTGGATGTCACGCTCAGCCATTTGCTGAAAGAAGCGAACCTGTAACTCCGGTCGCCAACGGGTCGATCCGGGGCGCCTGCATGCGCTGCCGAGCCGGCGTTCAGTTTTGAGGCAAACTCGCGTTCACACTCGTGTGTCCCGCAGCCTCGGGCCCCTCTGCCCACCCATCCTAGCCATGACGACCAGCCCCCCCCGATCCAAACAGAAACCCGAGACGGCCAAAGACGCCAGTCCGGCTGGGCAGCCGCGCAAACGTGTGCGGCTCGTGCCCGAGGTGCGGCGGCAGCAGATATTGGATGCGGCGCTGATCGAGTTCAGTTCATTGGGATTCACCGCGGCCAGCATTTCCAGAATCGCGGCCCGGGCAGGGACCTCGAAGGCCAATCTCTACGTGCATTTCGCCAACAAGGACGAGATCTTCGAGACTCTGCTCAAGGACGTGCTGGTACCGTCTAACGGTGTATGGCCCGCTTCGCAGCCCGGCCAGGGACTCGGGGAGCGCATCGATGCCTTCATCGACGAGCGCTACGACGAGCTGACCCCTCAGGTCATCTCGATCATCCGGCTGCTGATCTCGGAAAGCCACCGCATACCCGATCTGATACAGCGGTGGCACGAGGACGACCTGGTGCCTGCGCGCGACGAGCAGCAGCGGCGGATCGATCGGTTTGTCGCGGACGGTCAGTTGCGCGAATCGCCGCTCACCGAACACTTCGGTTTTGTGATGGCACCGCTGCTCTACGCCGCCGTGCTCAAGATGGTCTTCCGCCAGGACGTGGCGGAAACCGAGACCCGGAAGATCAAGGAAACGCACCGCCGGATGCTGCACCAGCTGCTGACGCCGGTGCACGAGGACAACCCGCCCGCTGCCGGCAAGTCGCGTCCGCGCCGTGCCTGAACGGCCGGGCAGGGCCTAGTCGACCCGCCCGCCGCCCAAGGCGACGTACAGCGAAATCTCGTTTTGCACGGCGGCCGATTTCAGGCCGATGAGCTGCTGCCGGGAGTTGAACAGATTGCGCTCGACATCCAGCACTTCGAGGTAGATCGACAGGCCCTGTTCGTAACGGCGGGTCGCCGTTCTGGACAGCCGTGTCTGCGCGGCGACGGTCTGCTCCATGGCTTCGATCTGTTCGGCAAAGCCCCGCCGGGCGACCAGTGCATCGGCCACTTCACGAAACGCGGTCTGCACCGTGCTCTGGTAGACGGCGATCATTTCATCGGCCTGTGCGCGGCTCAGATCGAGCTGGGCCGAGCGCCGGCCCCAGTCGAAGATCGGCAGATCGATGGCAGGGCCGAAGGACCAGGTGCGGGAGCTGCCGTTGAAGAGATCGCCGAGCGCGGGCGATGCAAAACCCAGGTTGCCCGTGAGCGAGATATTGGGGAAGAACGCCGCACGGGCCGCTCCGATGTTGGCGTTGGCCGCACGCAGGTTGAGCTCGGCCTCCAGGATGTCCGGGCGTTCGGTCAGAACGCTCGAAGGCAAGCCGGGTTCGAGCACCATCGTGACACCCGATGCCTCGAGAGGCAAGGGAGGCTCGGCCGCAGCGGGCAGGGAACCGCCCACCAGCACCGTGAGCAAGGTACGCGCCTGTTCGGTCGAGCGCTTGAGGTCGGCCAGCTCGGACTTCGCCTGCGTGGTGAGCAGCACCGACTGGTCGTAATCCACGGTCGTCGTGATCCCTGCATCCAGTCTTCGCTGGGCGATGCGCAGGCCTTCCATGCGGCCCTGCAGCGTCTGTTCGGCCAGCGCGATGCGCGCCTCTCCGGCACGCATGTCGTAGTAGGCGGCAGACACCTGGCCGATCAGCGAGATCCTGAAGGCCCGTTCGCCCTGAACCGTCGACAGGAACTGCGCACGGGCCTGCTCCGACAGGTTGCGGACACGGCCCCACAGATCGATCTCGAAGCCGCTGACGCCCACGCCTGCCGTGTAGTTGTCGGCCACCACGGTGCCGGCGTCCGCGCCGTTCAGGGCGGGGATGCGCTGCCGGCTGCGGGTGTAGCCGGCGGTGCCGTCCAGGCTGGGCAGACGCTGTGCATCCTGGATGCCGAACCGGGCCCGGGCCTGTTCGATGCGGGCGGCCGAGCCGGCGAGGTCGACATTGTTGTCGAGCGCCGCGGCGATGAGCTGCTTGAGCCGGGGGTCGGCGAAGTAGCTGTTCCAGCCCGGCGTGCCGATCGAGACGGGGCGTGCGCCGGCGTCTTGCGTGGCTGGAAAAGCCGAGGGTACCGGCAGGGCCGGCTGCTGGTAGACGGGTGCGAAATTGCAGCCCGCCATCAACGTGGCCACCGACAGCGTGGCGATCGTTCTAAACATGGTCATGCCCCCGTTGTGCCGTGCCAGGGCGTTCCTCGTCGTCGAGGAGGTCGTCGTCGTCGTGCCTGCGTTTGCTGCTCAGCCATTTCCTGGCTGCGACGTAGAAGACCGGCGTGAAGAAGATGCCCAGAATCGTGGCGGTGATCATGCCGCCCATCACGCCCGTGCCCACCGCGTGCCGGCTGGCCGCGCCCGCGCCGCTGGCGATGACCAGCGGCACCATGCCCAGGATGAAGGCCAGCGAGGTCATCAGGATGGGCCGCAGACGCTGCTTCGAGGCCTCGATGGTGGCGTCGTGCACCGATTTCTTTCCGCCCTTTTCATCGTCGATCGCGAACTCCACGATGAGGATGGCATTCTTGGCCGCCAGCCCGATGATGGTGATGAGGCCCACGTTGAAATACACGTCGGCCGACAGGCCGCGCAGCGACGTGAACAGCACGCTGCCCAGAATGCCGAACGGCACCACCAGCAGGACCGACAGCGGAATGGCCCAGCTGTTGTAGAGCGCCGCAAGCAGCAGGAACACGACCAGCATCGACAGCGCCAGCAGCATCGCGATCTGGCCGCCGGCTTCCTTCTCTTCCAGGGCCGTGCCGGTCCATTCGTAGGCCAGCGAACCCGTCAGCGTTTCGCCGGCAATGGCTTCCATGGCCTCGAGCGCGGCGCCCGACGACTCGCCGGGGGCGGCCTGTCCCGAGACGGTGAGCGACGGGTAGCCGTTGTAGCGTTCGAGCTGGATGGGCGAGGTCCGCCAGTAGGCCTTCGCGAAGGCAGAGAAGGGCACCAGCTTGGCCTCGCTCGTGCCGTCCGATGCGAGGGGTACACGCAGGTTCAGAATGTCCTGCGGCGTCATGCGGTGCTCCGCATCGGCCTGCAGGTAGACCCGCAGCACATTGCCGTCGCGGCTGAAGTCGTTGGCATAGGCGGAGGCAAAGTTGATCGCCAGCGTGGCGTTGACATCCGCGATCTGCAGTCCCAGCGCACGAGCCTGCACCCGGTCGATCTCGACATAGAGCTCGGGCGCATCGCCCTGGCCGTCCGGCCGCACGCCGGACAACAGCGGATGCTCGGCCGCCTTGGCCAGGATTTCATCCCGCGCCGCGACCAGTCCCGCACGGTCGAGGCCGCTGCGGTCTTCGATCTTCAGCGAGAAACCGGTGGCATTGCCGAGGGACTGGATGGGCGGCGGGTTCAGCGGAAAGATGGTGGCGCTGGCGATGCCGCTCACGGCCGCCATCGTGCCCTGGATGAGCGAGGCGGCAGAGGCCGAATCATCGGTGCGCTCGCCCCAGGGCTTCAGATCGACGAAGGACATGGCCGCCGACTGGCTCTGGCCGGTGAAGTTGTAGCCCACCAGCGTCATCACGTTGCGCACCTGGGGTTGTTCCTGCAGATAGGCCTCGGCCAGGTTTGCGGCGGCTTCCGTGCGCTGCATGGTGGCCCCCGGCGGCGCGTCGATGTTCACCAGGAAATAGCCCTGGTCCTCGCTCGGCAGAAAGCCACCCGGCAGGCGCAGAAACAACAAGGCCGTGACACCCAGCACCGCGACGAAGACCGCCAGCCACCGCAAGGGCGCCGAGGTCATGCGGTTGACCGCGACGCCGTAACGGTCGGTCGCCCGGCCGAAGCGGGCGTTGAAGCCGTCGAAGAAACGCCTGGGCCAACTGCGGATGCCGGTGCGATGCGGTGTCTTCGCAGGCGTGTTCGAAGGCGGATGACTCTTCAGCAACGTGGCGCACAGCGCGGGTGTGAGCGTGAGCGCCAGCACCGCCGAGAAGAAGATCGAGATCGCGAGCGTGACCGAGAACTGCCGGTAGATGCCCCCCGTCGAACCCGGGAAAAACGCCATCGGCACAAACACGGCGACCAGCACCAGCGTGATGCCGATGATGGCCCCCCGGATCTGCCCCATGGCCTTGACCGTGGCGCGCCGGGGCGACAGGCCTTCCTCGCTCATCAGGCGTTCGACGTTCTCGACCACCACGATGGCGTCATCGACCAGAATGCCGATCGCCACCACCATGCCGAACAGGGACAGCGTGTTGATGGTGAAGCCGAAGACGTAGAGTCCGAAGCACGCACCTGCCAGGGCGATGGGCACCACGATGGCCGGGATCAACGTGGCGCGCCAGTTCTGTAGAAACAGGTACATCACCAGGAACACCAGCACCATGGCCTCGAGCAGGGTGTAGATCACGCTGTCGATCGAGGCGGTGATGAACGGGGTCGTGTCGAACGGCACGCTCCATTCGACGCTTTGCGGGAAGGTCTGCTGGAGCTCGTTCATGCGGGCGCGAACGGCCTCGGTCGTCGCGACCGCATTGGCGCCGTTGGCGAGCTGGATGCCCATGCCGGCGATTTCCTGGCCATTGAGCTTGGCCTTGAAGGTGTAGCTTTCGGCGCCCAGCTCGACTCTCGCCACATCCCCGACCCGGACGGTCGAGCCGTTCGGATTGGCACGAATGATGATGTTGCGGAATTGCTCGGGATCCGAGAACCGGCTCTGCGTGACGACTTTTGCCGTGAACTCGGTATCGCGTGCGATCGGCTGCTCGCCCAGGCCGCCGCCGGCCGTCTGGCTGTTCTGCTCGGTGATGGCGTTGAGCACCTGCGAAGGCGAGAGCCCGAACCCGGCCAGCTTCGACGGATCGAGCCAGATCCGCATCGCATACTGCGACCCGAAAAGCTGGACGTCGCCCACGCCGTTGACGCGGCGCAGCTCGGTGACCACGTTGTTGGCGGCATAGTTGCCCAGTTCGAGCGGCGACAGCGCGCCGTCTTTCGACGTCAGGGCCAGCAGCAGCAGGAAGCCCGAGGTGTTGTCGTTGACCTGGATGCCCAGCCGCCGAACCTCTTCGGGCAGGCGGGTTTCCGCGCGGTTGAGACGATCCTGGACCTGGGTCCGGGCGTTGTCGAGATTCGTGCCCGACTCGAAGGTGACGACGATGGAGCCCGAGCCATTGGCGCGGCTGGTCGCCGATGTGTAGCGGACGCCGTCGATGCCGTTGAGTTCGCGCTCGATCACCGCCGTGACGTTCTTGTCCAGCGTATCGGCATCGGCGCCCGTGTAGGTGTACGAGAGCGTGAGCGAGGGCGGTGCGACGGAGGGGTACTGCTCGATCGGCAGCGCGCGCAGTGCCAGCAGGCCCGCCAGCGTGATGAAGGCGGCAATGACCCAGCCGAATACCGGCTTTTCTACAAAAAATCGATTCACGTCAACGCCCTCCCGGAGCCTGTTCGGATGCGGGGGAGGGGTTGTCCTTGGGGCTCACGGTCTGTCCCGGCCTCACCTTCTGCCAGCCTTCGGTGATGACGCGTTCGCCCTTCTTGAGGCCGGATTGCACGATCCAGCGCGAGCCCACCTGTGCGCCCAACTGCACCGGGCGGATGGCCACGGTGTCGTCTTCTCCGACGACTGCGACGCTGGCCTGCGTGCCCTGAAACTGCACTGCGCGCGCCGGCACGGCCATGCCGCCGCTGAAGGTTCCGGCCTCGATGCGGGCACGCACGAACTGTCCGGGAGACAACCGCCGGTCGGGGTTGTCGAACACCGCCCGCACGGTCTGGGTGCCGGTCTGGGGATCGACCGTCTGGTCGGTGAAGTCGAGTTGCCCCGTGAGCGGGTAAGGCGAGCCGTTGTCGAGGGTCAGCTCGACCTTGACGCTTTGCAGGCTGTCGATCTGGACGCTGCCGGCCTTGACCTTTTCCATGATGTCGAGGATCGCCGCATTGGATTGCGTGAACACGGCATAGACCGGCGTGACCTGATTGACGGTGGTCATGAGCGTCGATTCGGTGCCGCTGACGAGTGCACCTTCCGTCACCCGGGCCCGGCCCACGCGCCCGTCGATGGGCGAACGGACCGTGGTGAAACCGAGCTGCAGCTTGTTCTGATCGAGCACCGCACGGGCTTCGGCGACCTGTGCTTCCGCCTGGCGCAGATCGGCCAGGGCCGCGTCGTACTCCTGCGCGCTGACCGAGCGCTCGGACAGCAGCGGGGTGTAGCGCTGCACGACGGATGCCGCATTGGTTCGTGTCGCGATGGCCCGCTGCAGGGCTGCTTCGCCCTGCTGCACCTGGGCCCGGTATTCGCGTGGATCGATCTCGAAAAGCGGCGCGCCCTGCCGTACATCCGTGCCTTCCTTGTACAGCCGCTTGAGCACGATTCCGTTGGTCCGGGCTCGGACCTCGGCCGTGCGAACAGCCTCGATACGGCCAGGCAGTTCAACGACATTGGGCAGCTTTTCTTCTGCAAGCGTCAGCGTTTCGACGCCCATCGGCGGTGGCGCCGCGGGCGGGGCCTCCTGCTTCGAACAAGCGGCCGTGAAGGTGGCGATCAGGGCCAGCGTCACGCAGGTCAGTGAACGGGTCATCAAGGGTTTTCTCCAGTCAACACCACACACAGGCCGGCACACGACGCCTGTGCAATCATACTTATGAGTTTCGTTGAGGGCGAACCGTGGACCCTGCCGCTTTTTCCTCGTGCAGACGTAGGAGAGGGCGCAGATCCGGCAGACCCGGCCTCGATCCGGGCGAAACCGGTCTGCCCGGGGGCGGCGTCAAGGCGCCAGGTTCACCACCCGATCGCCGTCGCCCGGCGTGCAGCCTGCCGCGATCGGCGACCAGCCCCGGTGAACCACGACACGCCGGCCGTCGTGGCAGATCTCGAGGCGCTGACTGTCCGGGACGTGTTCGCGGACGAAGTTCTCCACCGCAGCCGGCAGGCTGATTTGCAGGCGCAGGGCGGCCCGGTCTTCGGGTGGGTGGTCGTCCAGGTGCACCAGCGGCACGAAGGCCGCGGCAGCCATCATCCAGTGTGAAGGGACCACCACCGGCTGCGGCGTGTAGTTCGAATCCCGCAGCCAGTGCTGCGCGCGTTCGCGCAAGCCTTCGCCGTCGCCGAGATGTCCCCAGGCGGTCGCGATCAGCTCCATCACCCACTGGTTGCAGTTCTGGTATTGCAAACCAAAGGCATAGGCGTTGGCGCTGTAGTTGGCGGCCAGCAGGCGCAGCGCGAGCCGGTTGTCGAGTGCGGTCGATCGCAGAGCCTGCGCGGCATCGGGCGGCAAGCGGACGATCGAGATGTAGCCCAGCGACGGGTTCTCGGTGCCCATCGCAAAACCGGCCAGTCCCTGGTCGTAGATACGCGGGCGCTCTTCATCGCACGCGTAGTAGAGCTGCCGCGCCGTCCACCGGCCCGTGTCGCCGCGCCAGGCCACGGCCGCATGGGAGTACCGGATGTCGAAGCGCGACAGATCCAGGCCCGAGCGGCTGATCAGCACCGCCTCGGCATCGGTCTCGGACAGCGTCTCGCGCACCACGGCCGCGAAGCGCAGCAGCGTGTCTTGCTGACCGGCCGTCAAGGTGTGCGTGCGGTCGCAGAAGTTGGAAACCGCCGGCGAGGCGGGCGGCGGCGATGCGGTCGGCGGTCCTGCACAGCCTGTCGCGAGCACCACCGCGGCCAGTGCCCAGGCCCACGGCCAGCCTGCTCTCACAGCTGCGTCACGGCACGCGGGGCCAGTTCATCGTGCCAATCGTCGGCAAGCACCAGGAAGAACGCCTCGCGGGTATCGCCGCGTGCGAACTCGAGACCGTAGACCCGACGCTCGGCATGCACGATGTCGCCGTGCCGCAGGGCCTGCTGGTCGAACACCGCCAGTGGCAGGTCGAGCACCAGCCGACGCTGCGTTTCCTGGCCCTGCAGGGTGAGGCGCTGGAAGCCGGCACGGTCGGGGGCTTGCGCCACCTCGACGACGCGGTAATCGCCGCTGGCTGTCTTTTCGTCGTCCTTCGAACTGTCGCTCGAACCACTCAACGAATCCGAAACACTGCCGCTGGATGCCGAACCGGCACTCGAGGCCGACGACGCGAAGAGCTCGGCATGCGCGTGGAGGGAAACGCCGAGCACGGCCAGCAGGCAGGCCAGACGAAGACGGGGAGGGACGGCCATGAGGGCTCCTTGAGCAAAGTGACACATTGCGAAAGCGGCGCGCCTGCCGGCGTGGCTCCGGCTGGGCGGAAAGCCTGCCGAGCCTGCACTGTACCCGCTCGAGACGCGTTTGAAAACATTAATGAACGTTTGGTCGGTAGCGAGTGTATCATCGTTAATGATCGATCGGTCATTAATATTCTTGCCAACCCCTCCCTCACCTCGGAGCACCTCATGAAAACGCCCACCGGATTTCCTGTGTCGTCCTGGCTCGCGCTCGGCTTCTCGCTCGTCGTCCTCACCGGATGCGCCGGCAAAGGCCCGACTCCCTATACCCAGCTCGCCTCGGCTCCCCAACTGCAGACGAACACGCAGAAGGATGCCGATCGGACGCCTTACGTCTATTCCGCGTCTGCCGACTGGCGCAGCTATTCGGCGATGCTCATCGAACCGGTCGCCATCTATGCGGGGGCCGATCACCAGTTCGGCGACCTCGAGGAGGCGGACAAACGCGAGCTCGCCCAGTACATGGCCACCACCTTCAACCAGGTGATGGCCCGGCGCTTCAGCCTTTCGAACCCGGCCGGCCGCGGCACCTTGAGGCTCAGGCTGACCCTTACCGGTGCGGAGACCAATACGGCCGTGGTGTCGACATTCACCCGTTTCGACCTCGTCGGTCTGCCCTACAACGCCGTGCAGGGCGTGCGTGGAAAGGAGGGCCTGTTCATGGGGTCGGTCAGCTACTCTGTCGAGATCTACGACGCGCCCAGCAATCGTCTGCTGATGGCATTCGTGACCAAACAGCATCCCAATGCGATGAATGTGGCGGCGACATTCGGCTCGCTGCGAGCGGCCAAGACCGGCCTCGACAAAGGTGCCGAAGAGCTGCTGGGCCGGTTGCGTTAAGGTCCGCGAGTGTCACGCGCCGGCATGTCTGCCCCAGGCTCACCGCAACAGTCTGCGGCGCGTGTTCATGCGCGCTTGCGGCACCAGCGCTGAGCGACCCGGGACTGCCCCCAGCGCTGCACGGTGACCGTGCCGTGCGGGTGGAAACCGTGTGCCGCCAGCAGTCTCGCTGCCCGTACGCCACCCGGCGTGGCCGCCGGAACCGAACACCACACCGCGTCGAAAACGAGATCGGCGTGGGCCAGGGCCGACTCCAGCAACTGGCGCCCCATGCCGGTGCCGCGCTCGGTGTTTTTCACGCCGAACCAGCGCAGGGTGGCCTGCCGGGGGGCCGGGCCGGCTTCGAGCGCAATCGAGCCCAGCGTATGGCCGTCCTGGTGGTACAGCCACAGCTTGGCGTCCGCACGGGGCAGGCCGGCCAGGAACCCGGTCAGTTCCTCGGTCATCGCGCGTTCTGCGGCAAACCCGCCGCTCTGCAGATCGGGGGCAAAGAATCCGGCGATTTCGCCCAGGCAGCCGGGCCGATAACCCTCGACCAGACGGTCGACCGCGAGCTGCGGGGGCAGCGTGTGCGGATTGTCTTGCGCCAAGGCCTGCGCGTACAGCGACAGGTAGCGGCCCAATGCCTGCTGATCGACCTCGTCGAGCTGGCCCAGCACCTTGGCGACCTGCTGGGTGCCGAATGCCTCGGCCTGCGCGAACAGACTCAGGCCCTCGTCGGTTAGGAACAGGGCCGTGGAGCGCCCATCGCTGTCCAGTGCCTGCCGCCGCACCAGGCCCAGGCTTTCGAGCTTGGCCAACTGCCGGCTGGTGTTGGATTTGTCGAGCCGCAGGGTCTGCGCCAGATCGCGTGCCTGGATGCCGGGCTGCATGCCGATTTCAAGAATCGCATGCACCGTCGAGGGCGGCAGTTCACTGCCCGCGACGGGCGACCGCAGGTAGCCCAGCTCACGGACCAACTGGCGAGAGAAGCTCCGCAGTTCGGCAATCGCCTGGGGGGAGGGTGCGAGTTTCGCCAAGGACATGTCGGGGGGCAGTTGGAGTGTCGTGGGATTGCCGGAAATGGATCACCAGATCCGGCGTCGAGAGGGATCCATCGTCAAGCAATACCCCTGCCGCCGGGCTTGGCCCGGCAGATCTTGGACAGCTCACGTACAATTTGGTTGCGCATCGCAACTAAATGGCCCTGCAGCCCTCGGTTTGGCAGAACCGGGCGGCTGCCGGGCGACCTGCCTACTGCGGCGCCGGGCCCTCTGTGACTACAGCCGGCCTCGATGACTACAACTCGAACGACGGAGAATTTTACATGTCAGATCATTCAGTCCCGGGGGGCTCGCGCCTCGTCCGGACGTGCGCGGCCGTGCTCGGCCTCGTCATGACCCTCATCGGCCTTTATCTGGCCTATGGCGGCTTTCAATTGCTGCAATTGGGCGGCTCCTGGTATTACTTGCCCATGGGCCTGCTGATCGTCGTGTCCGGCGTGCTGATGGGCCTGGGCCAGGTGCGCGGCGCCTGGCTGTACGGCGTGGGCTTTGCGGTCACCGTCGTGTGGTCGCTGTTCGAAGCCGGGCTGGCCTTCTGGCCGCTGGCCGCCCGTCTGGGACTGCTGGCCGTCATCGGTCTGCTGGTGGCCCTCGTCACCCCCAGCCTGCGCGGAGCGGCCGCCTGCCGCCACGTCAAGCCGGCCTCGCGCGGCGTGGCCGGCGTGTTGGCGCTGGGTCTCGTGGCAGCGCTGATCACGGCCTTCCAGCCGATCTGGTCGGTCAAGCCGACGGCAGCCCCCGAACTGGCGCAGGGTTACCAGCCCGGCGACGACGGCGCCAACTGGACCAACTACGGCCGCACGCCCGACGGCACACAGTTCGCCCCGCTGGACCAGATCACGCCCGACAACGTTTCCAAGCTCAAGGTGGCCTGGACTTTCCGCACCGGTGACTTCTCGTACGGCGGTGCAGAAAACCAGAACACGCCGCTGCAGATCGGCAACGTGGTCTACGCCTGCACGCCGACCAACCAGGTGTTTGCGCTCGACGCCGACTCGGGCAAACAGCTCTGGCACTTCGATCCCAAGGCCAATGCGGGCTACAGCCCCACCTGGCAGCGTTGCCGTTCGCTGGCCTACTACGACGTGGCCCAGCAAGCCGCGCAGGCCGCACCCGGTGCGCCGGCCAGCCAGCCGGCCGCAGCCGCCGCGGCTTGTCAGCGCCGCATCTACGTGACGACCGCCAACCTGCGGTTGATCGCGCTCGACGCGCAAAACGGCCAGCCCTGCGAAGGCTTTGGACAAAACGGCGTTGTCTCCCTGGCCGAAGGCATGGGCGAGATCATTCCCGGTTTCTACAACCCCACGGCTGGCCCGGTACTGGCCGGCGACCGCCTCATCGTCGGCGGCTGGGTGATGGACAACCAGTCGGTCGACGAGCCCTCGGGCGCCGTGCGGGCCTTCGACGCCGTCACGGGCCGGTTGGCCTGGGCCTGGGATGTGGGACGCCCCGGCGTGACCACCGCGCCCGGCCCCGGTGAACACTACACGCGCGGCACACCCAACACCTGGGCCGCGCCGACTTACGACGCCCAACTCGGACTGGTCTACCTGCCCACCGGCAACGGCACCCCCGACATGTACGGCGGCCACCGCACGCCCGAAACCGATCGCGTCAGCTCCTCGATCGTGGCGCTGGACGCCCGCACCGGTGCCGAGCGCTGGGTGTTCCAGACCGCGCACCACGACGTCTGGGACTACGACCTGCCTTCGAAGCCCGTGCTCTACGACGTGCCCGGCGACAACGGCGAGCGCATCCCCGCGCTGATCCAGACCACCAAACGCGGCGAGATCTTCATGATCGACCGCCGCGACGGCAAGGCGATTGCCGAAGTCGTCGAAAAAGACGTGCCCACCGACGGCCTGCCCGGAGAAAAACTCTCGCCCACGCAACCCTACTCGGTCGGCATGCCGCAGATCCGCCAGGGCCTGCTGACCGAAGCCGGCATGTGGGGCATCACGCCGCTGGACCAACTGGCCTGCCGCATCGCCTTCAAGCAGCTCGAGTACAAGGGCGACTTCACGCCGCCCAGCACCCGCTGGTACATCCCGCATCCTTCGCCCTTCGGCACCATGAACTGGGGCGGCATCTCGATCGACAAGGCGCACGACTACCTGATCGTCAACGACATGCGCATCATGATGAAGGCGCGCCTGATTCCCCGCGACGAGGTCAACAAGATCACCGCGCAGAGCGGCAAGACCGGCCCCGGCGTGGGCGGCATCGTGCCGATGGACGGCACCCCCTACGGCGTGAGCCGTGCCATGGTGACCTCGCAACTGGGCGTGCCCTGTACCGATCCGCCTTTCGGCATGATGACGGCCATCGACCTCAAGACCCGCCAGATCGCCTGGCAGCGTTCGATGGGCACCGTGGAGCAACTCGGCCCGCTGGGCATCAAGACCGGCCTGCCGCTGCCCATCGGCATGCCCACCCTGGGCGGCCCCGTGGCCACCGCATCCGGCCTGATCTTCTTCACCGGCACCGCCGATTACTACCTGCGCGCCATCGACGTGAAGACCGGCAAGGAAATCTGGAAATCGCCGCTGCCCGTCGGCGCGCAATCCACGCCGCTGGTCTACAAGTCGCCCGAAAGCGGCAAGCAGTTCGTGGTCGTGACCGCCGGCGGTGGCCGCACCGCCCCCGATCGCGGTGACTACATCATTGCGTACGCGTTGCCGGACTGAGGCTCGCGTCCCCCAATCTCCGGCCAGGGCCAGTCCCGGGCTGGAATCGATTGAAAATCACCCGCAGTGTGCTTGCATGCTGCGGGTTTTTTTGCGACGGTGCGGTGGTGCAGCTCGACACGCGCGACTTGCTGGGTCTTGAGGCCGAGGCCGATTTTGTGGTGGCCGACTGACAGAGATTTGTTTAGCAAGCTGTTAAGATTGCCATCAATCAACTGTACTTTAAAACAGTATTCAAGGCTGTGATTGCAGCTCACCGTTGATGCGATATGGACAAGTACTCCCTTTTTAATGAGCGAAAAGCCGCGCAAGCGGCGGCCTACCTTCTGTGCAAGGCGGGCGGCAGCCTGAACGTTCTGAAGCTCGTCAAGTTGATGTACCTTGCTGAGCGTGAGTCGCTTCGTCGTTATGGCGAAACCATCACTGGCGATGCATTGGTTTCGATGAGAAACGGTCCCGTTCTTTCGGCAACGCTCGACCACATCAATGGCTTGGTGCCGTCCTGTCAAGACGGGTGGGACAGCCTCATCGATGATCGAGAAAACCATGTTGTTCAGCTTAGAAATCGGGATGCAATCGCAGATCCAGACGAAGACTTGCTGGCCTTGAGTGAATGTGATGCCGAGTGCCTAGCCACTGTCTGGGATCGCTTTGGTCACATGAGCAAGTGGCAACTCGTTGATTACACGCACTCTCCCGAGTGTCCCGAATGGGAAGATCCCGGTAGTGGGCAACGGCCCATCCCGCCCGCACGTGTCTTGCGAGCACTTGGATACGGTCCAGAGCAAGTCCATGAGATGACCAAGAGACTGCGAGAGCAGCAGTATTTAAAGGCAGCGCTGTCGTCTTGATATGTCATGGATGTGTGCCCAAGGGCGATCGTTACTGGTGCCATCTGGGCCACGCATCGAAGATGGGCAAAAACATCTTTTTGCGATCTTGATCAATCCCGTGGCAGTCGATGGCCGAGGACCGCGTCCGCAGGTTTTCATGACATCGGTGTGTTCCATCCATGAGGGCATACCTTACGACGACGCTTGTGTTCTTGACGTTGGAGAACACCCTTTTGTACGGCATCGAAGTTACATTGATTACTCAAAGAGTGATCTCTACCCAGCCAACGATGTTGAGCTGAAGGTGCAGCAAGGGCTCTACACGCCTCATGATGATTTCTCTATCGCTCTGTTGAGGCGAATTGTTGCGTGTGCTGAAGACTCTCGTCGTATCCGTAAAGAGTTGAAGCGATTTCTGCGCGATCTCGATCTTCCGAGGTAGGTGCGCAGCTGCTTCAAGGTGGTTTGAAGTGATGGCCGTACCATGATGGAGGCCATGCGGCCTTAGCCGCTCATCCCTCGTTCGCTCGAATAACCCATGCACCCGAGCCAATTCCTTGTCGGCCTTCCGATCTGCTTGCATGGAAGCTTCGACCACCCAGTGTCAGTAAGGGGCATGACGGCTGTTTCGACGTTATCTGGTCCTTCTGTGCGTCCACGTACCGACAAATTGAAGGCGCTGGCAGACATGCGTGGGAACACTTGGGAACAAAAAAGCCCGCCATGTTGGGACGCATGCGGGCTTTGGGGCAGCCTTGTCGCTGCTCGGAACTGTAATTTGGCCCCCGGAGGGGTTCACTCTTGATGGCTAAGCCATTGATTTCAAATGACTTTGAAAATTCGGTTTAAAAAGGTACCGACAAAAGTACCGACAAATCGAAAAGTGACCCCTCAAGATGTGGCTTTCACCTGTGCTGGAGAACCCGCATCTTCCCATGTGTGGCTGTTGGCCAGATGGAGCCGCTGCTGCCTGACCGGCTTCGGCGGCCGCTGACGGGCCCGTCGGGCTGCCTCCCTCTCAATGCCTGCGGCAGATTCGCCAAAAGGCACTGAGCGGCACTGAACGCGGCCATGTTCCCGAGAGATCAACAGCACCTTGTCAGGCCGCCCTGGCCTCTCGTTAGCCACCCTGTTGCCCCACCGAATGTGGGCCTCCCGTTCGCCGAGCTCAAAGGCCGATGCAGGTACCAAGCCCACGCATGCGGGCCGTGGAGCATCTGCAGCCGGACGCACGGCATGCGTGACGGCGAGTTGGTTTTCGTGCTGCAGCTCTTCCAAGCATTCGCGGAGGCATTTATTCAGGAGGCGCATGTCGGTCGACGGTGATGAAGACCTGCCCTATGCTAGGAACAGACATGAAAAAAAGCGGCCGAAGCCGCTTGCGTTGAGCCCTTGGAGCTCAGAGGGTGTAGAAATTGGTCACCGTGACTGCATTGGCCACGGTTATGCCTTTCCTTCGTTACGGGGATCGTTCATGTCATAGCCGGCGAACTCGTTGTGAGCCTGGCTGTTCCTTGCCGCAGTGGCGACAGTTCGGGCCGACTGGCGCAGTTGCTCTGTGTAGTCGGCCAGCAGTTGACTATCGCTCTTTCCGGCCGTGGGGATGCCAGCCATCTCGAGTGCATTGGTCACCATGTCCCGGATGGGGTCAGCAGACGAGGACGGGGGGGCAGCGTTGCCTATTACGCGCCGCACCACGGCCTCCAGCATGGCTTCGGGATCTTCGAAGCGCCGGTCGATGGGCTTGGGGCGCTGGCCTTCGCCGGCTGGAGTGGTGTTGTTGGTGAAGGTCATGGTTACTCTCCTTGTTCAGCTTGGGAAACGAGCTCGGCCTGCAGGCGTGCGATGAGTGGGACCATCTGGTCATTGACGCCGTACACGCGGGCTTGCCAGTCATGGCGCAGATAGGGCTGCTGGCCCGCAGCGTTGCTGGCCGCAAATGATTTGAGGTGGGCCGCCTGAAATTGCTCGAATGCGAGCGCCTCGTCACGCTCGGCCTGGCTTGCCTTTGCGGCCAGGATGGCCCTCTCAGCCGCACGCGTTGCCGAGTCGGTGTGCTGGTGCTGGGTCTTCGCCTGCTCGACCGCGCCCTGGTGCTGGGGCAATACGCTCTCCAGCGCCTCGATGCGAGCCTCGATGTCTGCCACGCTGAGCACGGGCTTGCCGGCCTCCATGCCCAGGCCCAGCTCGGCGAGGATGCTGCCGCGACGGACCCCCTTGGCCTTGACCAGTTCGTCTTGCTCTCGCTCGAGCAGATCGCGCACCCGGGCCAGTTCCTCTTCGGCCTTGCGCACCGCCTGGGTGGATTCGACATGGGAGGCGCTGGCCTGTTTCCACTGACGCTGGGCCGCCCTCAGTGCGTCATCAGCGTGCAGCAAGCTCTCGGCGTGGTGAGTGATGCGGCGCGCAACGGAAATCTCGCGCTCGGCCTCTATAGCCCGAGCACGAAGCATGCGGGCTTGCGTGTGCTTGTTGACGTGTTCAGTGTGAGCCGCGTCGCTAAGGACGCCCTTCAGTGTCGCCAGCATGCCCTTGGCCTGGCTCTCCATCTCGTCGGCTTCTGCCCGCAGCTTTGCCGGATCCGGCGCCGTAGAGAGATATGTTTTGGCGGTGTCGTACTCCGCTTGGAGTTCCTTGGTGAGCATGTGTGCATGTCCGTGAGTTGGTACAGACACAAATGCTCGGGAGGCGATATGCCAAAGCCCCAGTGGCTTTGACATTTGATTGAAGTTGAGAATTCGACGGTTCAGATTCTATTCCTCAGGCGAAATGCTTGGACCGCCCTTCTTCTTTGTTGAATGCACAGTCTCCATAGCCCGAGCGGCCACATCTTTGATTTGGCTAGCAAAGCCAGGGACCATCCGAATCGCATCCTTGACTAAATCCGATGATGCAAGCTCATGCCAAGGACTTCCGTGGGTGGTCGTTTCTACCAATCGAAGTGGTAGCTCATCAAACCGAGAGAGTGCAGAGGCAAGAAGCTTGGCC
Source organism: Comamonas sp. BIGb0124 (assembly GCF_003752175.1). Classification (GTDB taxonomy): domain Bacteria; phylum Pseudomonadota; class Gammaproteobacteria; order Burkholderiales; family Burkholderiaceae_C; genus Comamonas_F. Next base: position 418,646 of record NZ_RJVF01000010.1, read on the forward strand.
TCCATGTCTTTATCGATGCGAGCCGCCTCTCGGCGAAATCCCTCGTAAGCTCGGGAAATAGACGCTTTGAATGCATAATCTTCTGCTAATCGAAAACGCTGACCAATTTGCTTTGTAGCTAGCCAGCCGAACCAAATCGGCGCGCCGACGGATAGCAATGAAAGCAGAAGATTAAGGAAGACAGCGGAGGTCGTTACACCCGGTTGTTTGAATAGTTCGGATAAGGCATGCAACTGAATGGAGCCAAAGAAGCTTCCTGCAATTAAAGTTGCCACGAGGCCGGCAACCCATATCCACATTGATTTTGAAAGCTCCGTGGAGCGCTCATTGAATGCCGCCGCAAGACCCACGCTAGTCGCAGCGGAATATGCTGTCTCGCAACGCTCCAGCACCGATTGAGATTCTAAGGCGCTTTGCTTAAGTTGAGCGTCAATCAGGTCTGCGTTACTTCGTACACCCTCGATGTGACCTGAATCCTTAGTCGCTGCGGTTATTAAATTTTCTAGCTGCTCCCTGGCCTCTTTCAGTGAGTGTAAATCAGTCGGCAATTGATCGGCCGCATCATGCGCATCCTCAATTCGAGAAACCATAGATTTTAGGCTTGATGTGCGCGGCTCTAATTCACGCAGGCGAGCCTCCATGCTACGAACCTGCGCGGTCATCTTTCTAAGCTTTGTAGCAGCTTCTGCGTAGTCGTTTCGAACTATTGCAGTAGTAATTGCTTTCCGCAAACCCCTAAGCGTCAGGATGTACGTAGGCACTGCGGCTGCCGCATTTCCCCATAAATTGGGTATGGTATGGTCGGCTAAGAATTTAAGGCGACGTATGTAGTCGGATAACACGGCGTCTGAATCGCCAAGATCATCTGAAGCATTTTCACTGATTAAATCAATTAATGACTGCGCCTCGCTGCTTAACTCTTCACTTGTCAAGCCCGGAAAACTCCAATTGGCGTGGGCGATTCCAAAGGGTTGGCTGGGCGGCACGGTTGCTGCGATTTTTGTTAGGACATAATTTAGTTGCTGTTGAAGCGCCGACAGTGTTTCATGCACGATTAATACTCCCTCAATGGTTGGTCAAAGCATTTTCGTGGATGATGCCGCAAAATCAAAGCAAAACAGCAACTCTCAAGGACCTGGGGCGTAAAACGGCTTCTTTAAGGTACATCATTATTATTATTGAAAATCAACTAGCAATGCATCAGCGTACCGCCTTGCATTCCTCACGCTCATGCTGGTGAGATCCGCAATCCGATAGCTGGCCTCCCGTGGTGATAGGCCAGCAGCGTGGAACCGGCGCGCATGCTCTGCCGCCATGACCCGGGTAAACGCCGCAATGGCCTCCTTGGTCCCCACGTCGAACAGGATCATCTGCGCGTCTTCGGCGCCATGCTTGGCGATAAGCGAGTGGATGGCCTCCTCAATGGCCGCTAGGCGCGCGTCGCGGTCGTAGTTCATGCCAGCCATCAGTAGTCGTCCCTGACTGTTCTCACCGCCTCTTGCACCATGGCTGGCGTGACCAGCTCTATCACTGTTGGCATGCCAGTGGATGCGATGGGGCCGCCGTCGGGGCCGGACAACTCCCGGCGGTTCGTGTACATGCCGCCGACCTCCTTGGCGGCCTGCTCGAGGAGCGCAGAAGCCATCGCGATATTGCCCTGGGCATCGGCTCTCTCCAGGCTTCGCTGCAGCGCGCGCAGCCGATAGGAGCGATGAGAGATTGGGATGCTGGTCAGATCCTCGACAAACTTGGCCCGAGCCGTCTCGAAGATGGTGCGCAGCCGCGGCGAAACATCCTTGTTGCGAGCCCTGGTCGGGTCGTACCTCGATACCTGCTGGCGGGAGACTTCAATCCCGAACTCAGCTTTTACGGCCGCAGCGATCTGCGACGGGGTGTCAAAGCACGCCAGGCCTTGCACCACAAAGACTTTGACGTTTTCAGGCAGGACGGCCATGGCTTGATTCCGTCGCAGTCTGGTCAACGTTGAGAGCCTTCTGCTGCTCCAGCGCCGCAACACGCAGGGCCAGGTCGTTTACTGCCTTGGTGAGGGCCATGGCGCTGATGCTGCTGAGCGCCTGCGCGGCGGTTTCCGGGTCTGTCTCGCCCTTGCGGACCGCCTCCAGCACGACCCGGGCTTGATCGGTGAGCACTCCGGCCTGCGGCAGGCGGATCAATGCGGCACGGTCCCTGGGGCTGATGGCCGGCAATGCACGCTCCAGCAGAAGGCGGGCGGCCTGGACGTCGCCGGCGGTAGCGCGCTCCACCAGCGTGTCGAGGATACCGGGCAGCTCGTCAGCAAGCGAGGCTCGCAAGGAGCCCACACCGGGCTTTCGCCCTCCAGGGTTACCGCTCTCTCCGGGCTTCCAGCGCCCGCGCTTTGTCTGTGATGTCATCTGCACTCCTTGCTCTTTCTTGCTTTTGCAAGAGCAATGCTAGGGAGGCGCCAAGCTTCGTTCATAGTGAACTCGATGCGCATCTCGAACGCAAACAACTTGAAATTGAGCAAGCTGCTCTTGCTGCTCAGTGCAAACTTCGCAAATGGAATCCGTAAATATTGGAAGACCAAGTGATTCAGTCGAGTAGATCACCAGCGCCGTCCCTTGTGGATATTCTTTTTTGGATTTGTTTGTGATGACGTCTTTTAATAGCTGACGACACCTCTCTACTTCATCATCCAAACAAGAGCTGGCTCTATATTCACCAAAAGCTAGCATTTCATCACGTCGCTTTCGCTCACGATAATCTTGCAGGCAAGTAATCTCAATAAAACCAACATCACGCGTCTTGGGCGTTACAACAGCATCATGCTGCTGGCTCCCGCTGACCCATGAAATTGCGACATCAGATTGGTAAGCAAAAAAATCCCTGACAAAATAAGCAAGAGGAACCATCTCATCCTGAAGATATTTCGCAGACTTTCTTCTTTGCCAAAACACCTCCTCTCCTTGAGGCCATTTCAGAATGGAATAAATCAGACGCCAAACAAAACCCAGATATTTCGATGCATTGACTGGACTTTGCATAATTAAACGCAAGGATTCATCATCTGTAATGCCATCAAATTCAGTCATAAAGCAAGTGAAAATCCCAGCGCTACGCGGGTGGTCAATGGGTCCAATTCAAAGGGCACTTGGCCTACGCCCCTCCCGCTAACAATCTATGAGCCAAGGCGGTGTGCTCACTAGCTCGCCGTTATCATGCCATCACTCAAGGAGGGAACCATGAAGCGATTGTTGATCGGTGTGCTGGGGGCGGCGATGCTGGTGGGAGGGGCGGCGTTCACTGCACGAGCCTACGTGATGAGTGACCTTCGAGGGGCGGTCCGCGATCAGTTCAAGGATCCGGATTCGACGCTGTTCAGGGGCGAATATCTAGTTTTTGACCGGCATGACGTCGCTCTGTGTGGAGAGATCAATGCCAAGAATGAGATGGGCGGCTATGTCGGCTACCGACCGTTTGAGCATGTGAAAGGCATCGGGCCAGATCTATACAAGCCGGGCGCATCACTCATTTGCGAGAACTGGAACGCTCCCGACCACATTAGATGGTGGCTGCGCTGGTAGCTTGATCAAACGCCATTCCTAGCATTGCTTCATCTATATGGAGTACATGCAATGGCAGAAAAAGTTGGTGAGATCTACTACGATGTCACACTCGAGACCCAGGACCTGATCAACAAGAACCGCGAGGTCAATCGCGAACTCGAGAAGACCAAGGGCAATCTCGACGGGCTGGACACCCAGCTCAAACAGACGGCCGCAGCGGCCAAGGCACTTTTTGCCGGCCTGGGCGTACTTGCCATTATCGACAAGGCGGACGAGTGGGGTCAGTACGCCAGTCGCATCCGCATGGCCACCAAAAGCACCGAGGAATACAACCAGGTGCAAGATCGTATGGCCCAGTCTGCCAATGAAACTTACCGCTCGATCAACGAGACGCGCGAAAGCTTCATCCAGATGTCGCCCATCCTGCGCGAAATGGGGCTGACCCTCAGCCAAAGCATTGACGCAATCGATACATTCAGCGGCCTGCTGGTGGTCAATGCAGCCAGCACTGACAAGGCTAGAGGAGCGCAGGACGCCCTATCCAAGTCCATGCAAAAGGGGAAAGTCGACGCCGATGCTTGGCTTAGCATTTACTCGACCATGGACTCTGTCGTGGACGTGATTGCAGATAGCAGCGGTTTGACTGCCGAAGCTATTCGAAAAATGGGAGCCGAGGGCAAGCTGTCGGTCGAAATGCTGGTCAAGTCCTTGGTCGATGGCAATAAGGCGGTGATGGCCCGGGTCCGGGAAATGCCGACGACCTTTCGGGATGCGCTCCAGAACGTCAGCAACGGCTTCTCCGAGTACATCGGACGCTCCAATGAGGCTCACGGCATCACGCAAACACTCGTAAGCGGCATTGGCCTGCTGGGGCGTAACTTCAACATCCTCGCCGACTCCGGCGTCGCGGCCGCCGCCGCCGGCCTGCTGGCGTATGGAACGCGGGCGGCATGGACGGCAACCCAGACCATCAAGTTGACGCAGGAGGCGGCAAAGGCCGAGGCAGCAACCGCCCAAGGGGCGGCTCGAGCCGCAGAATCAGCCAAGGTTATCGCCGCCGCCGACTTGCAGCGAGCAAATGCCGCGGCCTCGCGCGCAGACGCACAGGCGAAGCTCGACCTCAAGTCACAGCAGTCCAATCTGGCCAGCCTCCGCATTGCTCAGCAACAACTTGCCGGGGAGCGCGCGCTTGAGGAGCAGCGCCTGGCTGCGCAAATTAACGACGTGGGGCGCCAGAAAACCGCTACACGTATGGCGGAGATACGCTTGGCTGAAGTGGCTGTCGCCAAACAGGTGGAGGCGGCTGAAAAGTCGCTCGGAGCAACCACTGCCGCGACCACCAAGCAGATCGAGGCTGCCTATGCGGAGCGTGCCGTGGCCGCAAAGGCTTACGGCGCAGCCACCCTGGCAGCCACTCAGACGGCCGCCGCAGCTGAAAAGGCAGCAGCCGCGACCAGCATGGTCACAAGAGCCGGCGCCGCGCTCTTGGCAGCGCTGGGCGGCCCCATGGGCATTGCCGTAACAGTCGGACTCAGTGCCGCCGCTTGGCTTGCCTATCGCAGTGCTTCGGATGAGGCGAAGCAGAGCATGCTCGATATGCAGCAGCCCGTCGACAGCTTGGCTGCCAAGTTCAAGGAGATGACGAAGGATCAGCAGACGGCGGCACTCATCAATGCCACCGAGGGCGCCAAGACGGCAGCCGAAGAAGCGAATGATGCCTACGAAAAACTGCGCACAAGCGTCACGCAGGCTCTATTTTCTAACTCCAGCGATGCCCAAGGTGTGCAACGCGTAATGGCCTTTAAGAAGGCTTTGGACGATGCCCGGCAGTCTGGAGGCTCCCTCAGTGAGGTCATAGAGCGCTTCGCCAAGCAGGTGGGAATTCCACCAGAAAAAATTGCAACGTGGGCGAAGTTGACAGGCGCAGTATCCACAGCCGACGGCACCGCAAAAAAAGCCACCCAGGTTATTGAGATGCTGAACCTGATGTTCCAGGGAACTGACTTGGCGGCTGCGGCTGCGGCTGCGGGCATCACCTTGTTCAATAAGGCCGCAGGTGGCGTGAGTGACGCAGCTGCAAAGCAAATTGCCACCATGGCGCGCGATATCGCCTTGTTCGGCAAGGAGGCCTCGAAACTGGCGGCAGTCGATTATGAGCTGAGCCTTGGCGACGCCGGCGCATTCGCAGGAGCAACCAAGGAGCAGATCGACGGCATGCGAGCGCTTGCGAAGTATCGAGACGATCAAGAAAATCGCCGCCCGAAATCCGGAGGATCGACGAAATCCGACTCGGCTAGCTACTTGGCAGGATTGGAGGCCGCTGTTGCCGACGAATGGCGAAAGATCGAAATCACAGAAGCGGAGGCGCTTAGGAATGCTGCTGTTCGCCACAAGGACGGAGCAGATACGGCGGCCGAGTACGAGCGCGCAAAGACGTTGATCCGACGTAGGTCTGCGAATGACCGCGAGGCCGTAGCTGTGAAGGAAATGGCACTCGAAGAGCGGAATATCCGTGCCTTGGCTGACCAGAAAATCGACTCGACTCGCTCACAGGAACAGCAGATCAGCTTGATTCGAGAGGAGGAGGTGCGCTCGGCCCAGGCTGCCTATTTACAGGGTCTGCTGACTTTCCAGGAGATGGAGGCCGCAAAGACGCGGGCGCTTCGGGATGAAGAGGAGCGACGCGCTCAGCTCAATCGAGATCGACAAGGAACGGTAGTCGACACTCTGCAGATGCGAGTGGAATCCACGGGTAACCCCGATGACCAAAAGGCGTTGGCCGTGGCGCAGGCCCAGGCTCAAATGGATGCGGTCACGGAGATGCAGGAACGCGATCTCGAGCAGACCCAGATTTATGCGGATCAGAAGGCCGCCATCATGCAGCGCCTGAACACGCAGTTGCTCGACATCCAAGTGGCCTCAGACACAGCCCAATTTGCAATGATGCAAAGCTCGGCTGGCCAGCTCTACGATCTCATGAAGCAGGCCGGCAAGGAGCGCACAGCCCTTGGCAAGGCTGCATTTCTGGCCGAAAAAGCTCTGTCGATTGCGAGCATCATCATGAACACCGAGGCTGCCGCCGCCAAGGCCCAGGCCCAGCTCGGCGTCTACGGCCTGCCCATGGCGGCATTGATCCGCACCACGGGCTACGCAAGCGCCGCTATGGTGGGTGGAATGGCCGTGGCAGAGGTGGCCGGCGGCCGGCAATACGGCGGCCCCACGGAGGCCGGAAAAATGTACCGCGTCAACGAAACCGGTCAACCCGAGATGTACACAGCATCTAACGGCAACCAGTACATGCTGCCAACAAAGGCGGGGAGCGTCACGCCGGCGAACGAGTTGGGCGGGGGTATCGGAAAGCTTACCGTCATCATAGAAAACAATGGCGCACCATTGAAGGTGACCGATCAGAGCTTTGATCGCGACCAAAAAATCCTTCGATTGGCTGTCGCCGAGGTCGGGCGCCAACTCGCACAAAATGAGGGCCCCGTGTGGACTGGCGCCAAGGCAGGGACCAACATAGCAAGCCGCTTTTAATGCACTGGCGCCCCGTCTGCGGCGGCCGGCACGCCATCGGGATAGGTCTGAAGGATGTACAGATTTACCTCGACCCCTCCGGGGCAGGTGATGTGGAAGGGTTCGTTGGCCGCGGCGGTCAATTCCACTTTCATGCCGTTTCCGAAGTCGACAAGGTATCGAGTCGTGACGTCCGTCACAAAGGCCGTCTTTTGGTCGGGGCTGAACGACATAGGGGGAAGGGTCTGGGTCGGCTTCAAGGTTGGCTCCGTTGCGAGTAATGAGGTAATGCTAGGCAGGGGTACGACGTCGTGCTGCCCATCCGAGAGGCCTCGCTGAGCACGATGGCAATGGGATAAGCAAAAGGCGTGCATCCACCGCGTGACACGCCGTGACAACGTGTGACAGTCGTGATACGACCGTTTCCGGGTGTCCTGTTGAGGCGTGGAGCGTGGGGTCGACACCTCAGCCAGCGGCTGAAGTCTGGACGCGCTGCGTGCAGCGCAGATACCTGCGCAGAAATACGGGCATGAAGAACGGCGTTTCGGCTGCAATGCCATGATGAGGAACAGCTTTTCTGTTTCCGGGGTGCGCACATTGCCGCCCAAGGAAAACCGCTCCGCAATACTGAAAATAGCCATCAGGCAGGCTTCGCGCTTGGGTAAGTTGTAGATGGATCGGGTGTTGTTGTTCCCGTAGTTTTGCGTTCCCAAGAATTGGGGAGCGTGGCTTTCACCCAGCACCTTGGGCACTTTTGCCATGAAGTTGTCTGCTCTGAAACAGGCGGCATGGCCAAGGATTTCTGTCGTGACTCGCGTGACTTGTCGTGACCGCCCGTGGTGGGCCGGCGCCGGCCGGCAGCAATCGGCCAAGAGTAGACGATTGCATCAGTCTGCTTACGAGTCAGATGATCACACCGATCGTCCCCCGGTGGCGTTCGCTCCACGTTTGCACCAGAATTCTGCGAAAGGGGAGACTAATGAAATCGAAGAAGACAAAATCAAATGTAAGCGCGCCTTGGTTGCTGAAGCACTCGGCGCTGTCCTATGCCAATCAATGGTTCATGACAGACCGCAAGTTCATGAAAGAGCTCAGAAAGAACGGCTCTCGGGCAATTGATGCCCTTGTCCTGGGTGATCTCGCAGCGAAGTACATGGTCGCCCGTGGATTTAAGACCGAAAAGGACAATCCGCTCTCGAACAGCCAACGATGGGTAACGGCGGCAGCGCACTTAACGACCGTCGCTCAAAGCGCAGAGCAAACCGAAGTCAAGGTACGCGCTCTCGCGATTGAACTGGGCAAGATCGCGCCGGTAAATAGCAAGACTGGAACCAATCTGCTGTCGGCAGCCACGAAATTCTTATGGTTTGCTGGCGAGCACGAGGTGCGAATACTGGACAAGCGAGCAGTTGATGCACTCGGACGCCTCAGAGGAGTTCGAGGCAAATTGGGTATTGACTACGAGCAGTATGCGGCAGTCTGGGAGGACCAATTTGACGCGCACAAAGGAGTTTTGGCCGAAGCGCTTGTCGACCTGCCTCGCCAGCTCGAGTGGACTTGCATGCCGTCCGATATGCATGCCGAGGCAAAGGCGGTTTTCAACGAACCTTGGTTCGCTGACCGCATTTTCGACAAGTACCTTTGGACATTCGGGGTCGGCACGGATGGTGGGGCTACGTCGTTTGCCTAGGTCGACGTGCAGCGACTGGACGTGTGCCCGCCCTGAGGGTCAGCTTTTCGGGGCTCAATCGTGCGTTGCCGATTTCCGCTTCGGGTCAAAACCGACCGACAACACCTCAGCACTCATCCCAGACAAAACGGTAGCGGCTGGCCACTTTGCCTGCGCCTCTCTTGACGAGTTCAAGCACATCATCCGTCACCAACGCATACAGCACTTTCGATGCGTCCGTGAAGTGCATGTCGATCAGTTCGCCCGCTTGACGTGCCCCGATGAAGAACGGCTCCGGCGCGTGGTGGTCCGCAAGCCTTCGGCAGATTTTCACCAGTAAATTCGCCTTTTCGCCGTAGCCAAGCGCCGCGACGCCGGGCGGCAGTGGATCGGCGGCCACGCCATCAAGGATCTGCTCGATGGTCGACCCAAATGGCATGCGTACCTTATCCCAGCCACGCATGAAGTCAGCCCAGGAGGTTGAAAACTCCTCAGTACCAATAACAGGCAGGGCAAGACGATGCCAATCCGCGACGATCTGCCTTAGGTCGTCTCGTTTTGCGGCGGGACTGAGACCTTTCAGGTGTCGAGCCAACGCAAACAGCGACTTATTGCGCTGACCCTCGGTTGCCGGAAGAGTGTGTTGGATCACTGCACCTACAGAAGAGGACAGAAGATGACTTAGGTCATCCTCGGTAATCCTCTGTTCTCCTCTGTTCTCTTCTGTAGGTCCCCCCAGCACGTTTGCCACTGACTGAAATCCAGGCAGTGCAGAGAGTGGCCCGCTCTGCAGAACTCGCCCCGTCACGGTCAGGTAGCGGGCGGTGGCGTACAACTCAACACTGATTCCGTCGACGCGGCCTTTGCAACGCGTAGGCGCGCCCGCGTAACCGAAACTTCGCAGTCCCGTGCCGGACGGCGAAACTTCGACATACCCGCAGCCGATTCGCTCGAGTAGCGCCAGCGCGGCGGGCTCTGGGCGGCCGCCATGCACGCAGCCATCCAGGTCAATGCCCACCAAGCCGTCGCCATTGAGCACGAATCCCACGCCCGAATAGCCGCCTTCCTCGTAGGCTGCCTGGGCCTGGGGGAATGACGCCCACGTCGAGGGGTCTGTGACGCTGGCGGCGCTGTTGATCGCGGTGGCGCAGTAGGGTACCTTGGGCCCTTTCCACACCACCCAGCGTGACCGTCTGCTCAACTCCAAGGGCACTGCGTCAAACTGGGGTCGTATTGCGACTGTCATTGACTGAGTCTTCTATTTTTTCCATGGCCACCAAATCACTTTAGCGCCGGGAGGGGCCCAGCCTTATGGTTGTCCTCGGCCCGCTGGATCAACAGCATGAATGCACTGAGTTCATGAACAGTTGCCTGCAGAAAGCGGAAGCCGGGGGTATCGCGACTAACCGACATGGCGAGCGCCCCACTCATGACGGACTGAATCTTGCCGAGCTCCAACGAAATCTCTTCCGCTGCGCAGATGGGCATCGTGGTTAGCGTGACCGCCAGTTGCTCACCCACAATGAGCAGGTTTGCCGCTTCGTCATCCAGGCAGAAAGCTTCTTTGCCGAGCATCGTCGATATGCTGTCGCGGACGCTTTCCAGGGCGCAACGAGCGATGACCATCCAGTCAGTCGCCCGTGCAGGGCCATCCAGCATTACGACTGGAGTGGTCACTGATGGTGGCTCTTGGATCGCTGCCGGCGCAGGGCTCCGCTGGCCGCGCGCAGCGGCTTTCGTTTTGGCTGTCATGATTCAACCCTCCAGGCCGGACAAGCAATGTTTGATGGTCAAGGGAAGTGCAGTGCACATAATCGACATATCAAACTCCTTGCAAGATGAGCCACGCGCGCTTGGCGAGAGCTTCGGACTGACGGGCAGAAAGTCCACCTGTGGAGATGCGCTCTAGGAGCCCGGCTGCCTTGGTGCGGTGACTGTTGCGAAACCAGCCAGCAATGGTTTTTGACGGATCGTCTACCCCCCATTCCGCCTCGATTTCAGACGCCCGCGCTTGCACGGCATCAGGCGACCTCAATGCCCGCTCCCAGCGGAACAGCTCCATGCCAGGATCCCATCGGACCACATCGCACAGACCGGCTTTGGATACGAAAACTTTGACGCGAACGGCATCATTCGGCTTCGGCCCTGAGTAATCGAGCGCCCGAAGCTGATCCCAAGTTCCGCAGATCTCGTCGTACAAAGGGAATTTGCATGCGTGGGGGGCTGTTGATCGGGAAAACAGCTCTTCAGGGCAGTCATCGAACTCGCCACACATGAAGAACGAGTTGGATGGGGATGTGTGTATTTGCGTCATGGCTCAGCCCTCCACTTTGTCCAGTGCGCGCATGGCGGCCATAGCCTGGCCCAGCTTGCGCTGCGCAGCCTTGTTGCTACCTTTGGCGAGGTAATACGCAGCAAGCGCGACGCTGTTGTGCGCATCAGCATGCAGTTGGACGGGGTCGTGGTTGCCCTGAGCGGGCGTGGTGGGCGCAGCGCGGCGGCTGGCCATGGTGATGACGGAACGGGTCACGGCTCTTTGCTCCTTTACGAGACTTGAACCACACAATGCGTTCTTAAGCGCAAGGGGTGGACGGGATGTTAAGAACACGCGTAAAGACGTGCGGCCAGCCTTACGGACAGACCCATCCCGCCCATAATCGACGACCCGCATTGACTGCGGAAAGCGCAAAAATAGACGTGACAAAACCGCACTGACGGGGCGGTATGGCCGCTTTACGAAAGGTGTTCTTACGCACCGGCCCTTTCGGGTTGCAGTGATTGTTGCACGGGCAGAAGCGCCGGCGCAAGTGGATGCGCGATTTTTTTGTATGGTCCCGTCATGCCGCGGCATGGCTTTCTCTGTGCCACACCCTTCGTAGCCCCCTCCAAGGCCCTTTACCGTCCCAAGGGATGGGCCCGGGACACACCAGGGACTCGGTTCGGCTTTTGCGCAGGACGGCCTGCAGGCGAGGGTCGGGCTCCAGCTCGAAACCCAGACGGAACCGGGTCGGTTTCTGTGGGTCATGCCCGCCATGCGGGCGACCCGCTCCGCCAGGGTGCTGGTGCTGGTGCTGGTGCTGGTGCTGGTGCTGGTGCTGGTGCTGGTGCTGGTGCTGGTCATCATGCGCCCCTCGACTCGTCCGCAAAGAGCTCATCGAGATCAATACCGTAGACCTCGCCCCACGCATCCGCGGGCCAGGCTCGGACCTCACCATAGCGGGCGTCCGGGACCGACTCCGCATCGATGGCATGGGCATCACACCATTTCTTGAGCGGCCGCCAGCCCTGCGCCCCGAAGCGCTGGCCTGAGGCTTTCTCGACGGCCAGGATGGTGGCGTGCCGGGCGCTGAAGCCGAGGCGGTCTTTCAGCCTGCTGGCCTGCCTAACCGCCGTTGATGCGGTGGCCATGGCCGTTGCCTCGCGGCGGCTGCCAATCTCGGCCTTGGTGGCGATGGCCACGTCGCGCTGCTGCTCGGCCTGCGCGGCACGCTCAGCCATGTCAGCGGCTAGGCGCAGAGCTTCTGGCAATGTCTGGGGCACCCTTGGCTGATCGACCATGCGCTCAAGCTCTTGCCAGCGGTCAATGATCCTGGCGCGCAGCACGACGCTGTAGCCCGACACAAGAATCAGAGTCTCTCGCTTCGGCAGCCGGAAGATGGGATAGCTCTGGCCGTTCTGCCCGTTGGCGTGGGTGTCCTGAAAATTCAGGAGACCCCCTTCGGAGTGAAGTTCAACCAGCATCTTGCGGATGTCGGCAATCACGTTGTCGTGTCGCTTACCGGTCAGCTCCGCGATCTCGCGGCTGCTCATGGTCAATGGGTCGACAGCTATGTCGGTGATCTGGAGCGCCATCATCATGCCGCCCTCCGTTCTGCCCACTTGCGCACCACGGCGCGGTCGGGCTCGGTCAGCGTATAGACGCCGGGCCTGCAGGTGCGGCCATCTCGGTCCTCGACCTTGAGGCGTAGGCATGGGATCTCCAGGCCGCAGCGGCGTAGGTCCGAGATGATGTCGGGGCCATTGGCGACGCCCGCGATGGCATCAAGGGAGTTACGGGTGACGGGGCCGCGCATCAACGCCTCGAGCGCGCGCTGGTGGCGGGGGTTTGCAGTCACCGTAGAATTACCGTTGTTCGTGACGGCGCTCAGTTCTGCTTTGGTGGGGCTGGGCGCTTTTTTCATGCAACGGCCCTCCGGCATGCGCGAAACAGACGCTCGCGGGCATTGCGCTCCATGCGTCTGGCAGCCAGCAGAGCCTGATAGGACGACTGGGTCTCGTCCATCATCATCTCCCACGCGCCATCGCCGCGTTCGACGCGCTCGATGCCATGGGCCTCTTTCCAGTCGCTGTAGGCGAAAGCCAGGGCATCCTCGGCTGCTTTGCGGCCTCCGGAGGCCTGCTGGTATTCGATGGCCTTGAGGCCGATCTCGGAGAGATGGATGAGGGTCATGCGGCCACCCCCTTCTGCTGGCGGGCCTTCCACGCGGAAGGGTCAGCCATCCAGGTCTGAATCTCCGATAGACGCCAACGCGTGCAGCCGCTGGTGATCTTGACGGGCTTTGGGAATTCACCGCGTGCTGCGAGCTTCCAGGGATAGCTGCGGGTCACGCCGACGAGATGGGCCGCTTCAATGTCGGTAATGAAGCGATCTGTGGAGGAGGTGCCTTGGTGGGCCATGGTCAGATGCCCTGGGTGTTCCAGGGAATTGATGTACATGGCTAAGGAATGCTAGGGAGAGATTTTTGGGCAATTCCTCGCCCACTACCGCAAAATCGACCAATATTGATACATTTAAATTGTTATGAAAGTGTTTTATATTTCAAATGGCTATTTGAGTTCTTTGATCGCATGAGACTCACTGATACAAGTCATATCATTTCGAGCAACATCAGGGGGGGCACATGGCAAAAAAAACACGTTCAACCACAGCGACCGCAGGTGCGGTAGTGCTCTCTCTTTTCTTTGGGGGTGTGGTTTTGGCCTTCTATCCAGGCTGGAGCGCAGTTGGGCGATGGTTCGGCCATGACTCTGCGGCCGCTTGGGTTCAGGCGGTCGGATCGGTAGTGGCCATCATTGCTGCGGCGGGAGTCGCGGTGTACCAAGTCGATCATGCAAGGCGCCTAGAGGAGGATCGGCGCAAGACTGGAGAGATACAGCGTCTGAGTGTGGTGGTCGCGCTCATGGCACGAAGCTATGGCCTGGCAAAGGATGTTGTTACTGCGTTTCGTGATCCGAGTGACTATCACTTTAGCGTGATCGATACACCTCTAATGCGCGACACGGTTGAGACGCTGCGAGCGCTCCCGCTCTTTGAAATTCCGGGGGGTATGGCGGCGATTGATATTCGCTCCACTGCTCGCTACCTAGACATGCTTGCCGACAACTGGGAATCAATGGTCGCGGAGGTCCAGGCAAGTGGCGCGCCTCCATCTGAACAAAGCGCTGGTGACATGGTGTCCTTCTGCGAAGAGTTGATGGTCATCAACGATGAGGCGATGAAGGAGTGCAAAGCGGCCATTTCCGCGCGAGGTGGAAAGTGGATTTAAAAAAGCATCGGTCCACCCTAGTAGAGCGGCGACCGTTTAGGAGCAGCTTGATCGAACAAGCAGAGGCCTATGCTCTTAGCGGGATCACCTCAGCGCCATCTCGTAAACGGTCCAAGTACGTCGCCCAGGTCGCCATGATCTGCCGGCGCTGGGTCATATATTCTGCACGGTCGTAGGCCGCACCCAGCGGGCCGCTCTTCCCGTGGGCCAGTTGCGCCTCGATGACTTCGGGATCAATTCCAGGCAGATGCTCGACCATCAATGTCCTAGCCATGGCTCGGAAGCCATGCGCGGTCATTTCGTCCCCGGTGAAGTCCAGCCGGCGCAGCGCGGCATTCACGGTGTTCTCGCTCATGGGCCTAGATGCAGTCCGCAGACTGGAGAACACGTATTGGCCATGGCCGGTCAGTGGCCACAGTTCTTGCAGGATCTCCACTGCCTGCGGGGCAAGTGGGACGAAGTGCGGGCGGCCGTTGAGTTTGCCGTGCTTGGTTCGCTTCATGGACGCGGCAGGAATAGTCAGCATCGCATGGTCAAAGTCCACCCACGCCCATTCCATCTGCCGGATATTGCCCGGGCGCTGGAAGAGCAAGGCGGATAGCTTAAGCGCCGCGGCCGTGGTCGGTTGCCCGGTGTAACTGTCGAATGCCCGCAATAGCTCGCTTACTCTGGCTGGCTCCAGGATAGCGGCCATGTGCTTGACCACGACCGGCTCAAGCGCACCACGCAGGTCGGCGCTTGGGTCACGTTCACAGCGTCCGGTCTGGATGCCATACCGGAAGACCTTGCCGGCCTGCTGCAGCAGCGTGTGGGCCGTGTCACGGGCACCTCGCTTCTCGACCTTGCGAAGAACCGCGAGCAGAAACGGCGCGGTGATCTGCGGGAGCAGCATCCGGCCGATTTGCGGGAAGAGGTCTTTCGCCATGATTCGCAACCATTTTTCGGCGTACCTCTCACTCCACCCATCTTTCTTCACTTCGAAGAACTCGCGGGCCACGGCCTCAAAGCTATTTTCAGAGGAAGCAGCGAGCGCAACTTTCTGCGCCTTCTTGACAAGGCCTGGGTCCATATCCTGCGCCAGCAGTTGCCGGGCATCCTCCCGCCGCTTGCGCGCCTGGGCAAGGGAGACCTCAGGATAGACGCCCAGCGACAAGGTCTTGCGCTTTTCGGCATAGCGATAGTCCAGCCGCCAGTACTTGCTCTGGGGCTTAACGAGGAGGTAGAGGCCTCCCCCGTCAGCGTGCTTGTCGCCAGTTGCCTTGCCGGTGGACTTCACCTGGCGCACGAATGTGTCTGTGAGGGGCATACCGTCTATTTTGACGGTATCTGGTCCAACACCCTACCGAAGTACCGACAAAAATACCGTCAATCTGACGGTACTGGCACGACATGCCAGGGAACGGTTGGAGACATGAAAAAACCCGCCATGCCAGGAAACATGCGGGCTTTGGGGCAGCCTTGTCGCTGCTCGGAACTGTAATTTGGCCTGCCCGGAGGGGTTCGAACCCCCGACCCACAGCTTAGAAGGCTGTTGCTCTATCCAACTGAGCTACGGGCAGTTTGTGACCAGCCCGTCATTATGCCGTCTTTGCGGCGGTTCAATGCCGCAGTCGCTTGGCACTGGGCGTCTGTACTGCTGTCTTTCCTAGGCCATTCGCCAGATGACCCCACGCTACCTGGGACCGCCCACTCGCTTGTTTCCGATTGCAGATTTCGGTGAGTTTTCCACCTGACGAACGGGGACTTCCTTCTCGCTCTCCATCAAGCGCAACACACCGACGAGTTGCTGGATTTCCTCTGCGTTCTCCAGCAGCTTCTGGTGCACCTCCTGCGGTGATCCGAATTCTTCCAAACGTTCGCCACGCATGCGAGAACGGCCTGCGCGTGGCTGAGTTTTGAAAGAATCCTGCAACCTCCTCACGATTTCGGCGTTCATGGATCGGCCTGACTCACTCGCGGCGGCTTCCACCCATTCTTTGAGTTCGGGTGGGAAGCGCAGCTTGTATTGCGGATCGGTCTGTTTCATTTAATCCCGAAGATTGACCAAAAAGTGTTGCTCGTGACGGACCTATGAGGTACATTGCAGAAATGGACCAAAAAGGTCCGTTTTATTTGCAAAGGACACCCATGAATCGCGGCTCA
Organism: Comamonas sp. BIGb0124; assembly: GCF_003752175.1. Lineage (GTDB taxonomy): Bacteria > Pseudomonadota > Gammaproteobacteria > Burkholderiales > Burkholderiaceae_C > Comamonas_F. The sequence goes on from NZ_RJVF01000010.1 coordinate 435,064, forward strand.
CAAACCCACTGACAACCGACTATTCGACTCTTCATGCATGTCCGGCATAGGCTAATGGCCGTAGACGGATGTGCAATCACGCCCGGTCGGTTGCGCTCTTTACGAGCCTTAACAAGTCAGAGTCGCTCAGAAAGCGTATCGGTGAGCCAAATCACAAAACGTAACGCCCCGGAGGTTAAGAGCTCCGAGGCGTCGAAAGTCAGAACCATCACATGATGAGAGAACCAACCGAAGGAATTCTATGGCAAGACCTGGCAAAAGTCCCGCCTCTGATAAGGCCATCGTTCATCGCAAGGGGAGGGCGGCATGACACGACTTGATGCCTGTCAGCCGTCGCCTTCGTGCGCTCAACATCTATCCGACGACGACCTGTGCGCCTTGATCGAAGGCGATCTGAATCGACTGACCGGAACGCTCTTTGTGGTCGGCCACTTCTTCGGCGAAGCCACGGAAGACGAATTGCGCCTGGCCCAGGCGGATCTCGTCACGAGGATCGGGCATGCCGCAAAAGTGGCCGATCGGGTGGTCACCTACGCACAGAATGGCTTGAACCTCATGCCCGATGCTGCGCAGGAAGACATCATGCAGGCCGCCGGCATCCTGGCCAGCCTCGATGTGCTGATTGCGACGACCGACCTCGAGGGCCATGCCTCGGATGTCATGCTGAGCAGCACCATCGATGCAGCCCGCGACTGTATCGACCGGGCCATCGCCCGGATGAGTCCGGACAGCATCGAGGGCGTTCGGTATCGTCGGGTGTTCGCGATGGAAACATCGCACGTGACGAGCGCCTCGGCGACTCGAATCTAGCCGTCTTGTCTGGTCTTGTCGTGGCTTGGGTAAGCCGAATAAATTCGGGCCCCTACCATGCGGGCAGTTTCGAGCAGGAGATGGCCGTTGGCCGTTGCGACCTTCCTGTTGCCTCGGCCCCTTTCCCCACCAGCAAGTCGAAAATGCGCTGCAAGGCCGTCGTCGAGGCACTATCGGTCTGCCTGGGCAAACAGATCGGCGATGAGGTGGCGGAGCCAGCGGTTTCCCGCATCCGCGTGGTAACGGGCGTGCCAATGCTGCCGCACGGTGAATCCTTCAACGGGCACCGGGCACGCCAATACCTGCAGGTCGGATTGAGCCGCCAGCGTGCGGCCGATGTGGCCGGGTAGCGTGGCGATCAGATCTGTGGAGTGAACGATCGCTCCCAATCCCGGAAAAGCAGGCAGTTCGAGCATGACCTTGCGTTCGATGCGCTGAGTGGTGAGCGCTGCGTCGAGCAACTGGTGGCCGGTTCCTGTTGCGACGCCGATGTGCAGTTCGGCTTGGTAAGCCGGTAGATCGATGGTGCCCTGGATGCGGGGGTGATTCCGGCAGGCCAGGCAGACCCAGCTCTGGTCGAACAATGCCTGCTGGTAGATGCCGGTCTCAAGCCAGGGGATGTAGCCCAGCGCAAGATCCGCCTCGCCTGAAGCCAGGGCTTGGGCGGTCTTGCCGTCGATGCGCAGGGCTTCGAGCCGGATCGAGGGGGCATCCCGCCTCAGGCGTGCCAGCAATTGCGGCAGCAGGGTCAGGTGGCTGGCGTCGGTGATGCAAAGCCTGAACAAACGCCTGGCGCTGGCAGGATTGAAATCGGGCTCCCACGTCGCCAGCCGACGCAGTGATTCGAGGATCTCGCGGGCAGAGCCGATGAGCGCATCGGCCTGCGGAGTGGGTTGCATGGCCGCACCCGAACGGACGAACAAGGGATCGCCCAGCTTCTTGCGCAACTGCCCGAGCCAGATGCTGACCGTGGGTTGGCTCTGCCCAAGCTTTTCGGCTGCTTGGCTGACATTGCGGGTTTCGTACAGAACATCGAAAAGCTGCAGGAGCTTGACGTCGATGAGGTCGTGACGCCAGAGGCTGGGGTTGCGGTCCAGGGTCGACATGGTCAATGAACTATTGCTAAATTAAATACAACTATTAATACAACCTAATAGACACAATTCTAGGGTCTGTTTATTGTCCTGACAACAGCTAGGAAACCTCTTTGCAGAGGTAGTCAGGAGACCATGAAAATAGGTGTTTTGGGCGCGGGAGCGCTCGGAAGTGTGATCGGCGGAACGTTGGCTCAGGCGGGAGAGGACGTGTGGCTGGTGACGCGTTCTCAGGCCCACGTCGCGGCCGTGCGTGCAGCCGGTCTCCGGTTGATCGGCTCGGAGGGCGAATCGGCGGTCAGCCGCATCCATGCCGCGACGGACAGCAACGAAGTCGGTCCTTGCGACCTCGTCATCGTGCTGGTGAAGTCTTTCGACACCGAGCAGGCACTGCGCAAGTCCGCGGGGCTTTTCGGCCCTGAAACGGTGGTGATGTCTCTGCAGAACGGGCTGGGTCACGAGGATGCGCTGGCGGAGGTCGTGGGACGCCGCAACGTGATTGCGGGCAAGACCTATGTGGGTGGCGTGATGCTGGAGCCGGGGGTCGTGATCGCAGGTGTTCAAGGCAAGGAAACGCTGATCGGCGAATTGGATGGCTCGCTCAGCTTGCGCGTGCAGGCCATTGCCGACGTGTTCAACCGGGCCGGGCTGGTGACGGTGGCTGCGCCCGACATCATGAGCATCATCTGGGACAAGTTGCTGGTCAATGTCGCGACGGGCGCACTGGCGGCCATTACCCGATTGCCCTACGGGCCGCTGTACGACATAGCGGAAATCCACACGGTGGCCGTGCATGCGGTCGCCGAGGCCATCGCCGTGGCAGAAGCCCGCGGCATTTCGTTGTCGATCACCGAACCTGAAGAAGCGTGGCGCAAGGCCGCGGAAGGCCTGCCGCCGAACTTCAAGACCTCCATGCTGCAAAGCCTCGAAAAAGGCTCGGTGACAGAAATCGACTTCATCAACGGAGCGGTGGTCGCCGAGGGGCGCCGGCTGGGAATCGCCACGCCCTACAACGAAACCCTGGTGGCGTGCATCAAGGGGATCGAGGCGAGCCTGCATTGACGCTGTGGGGCGTCCGTCCGGGACGTCCGCCGTAACCCAAGGAGACAGAAAAAATGAGTGAGATCAAAAAAGCCTATCTCGAACACGTCGCGCTGTTCGTCAAGGACATCCATTGGCATATCCGATTTTTCGAGGAGGTGCTGGGCATGGGCCTGCGCGAAGTCGACGGCACCGTTCAAGAGCCTCGTCAGTACTGGACCTTGGGGGGTCTGCAGTTCATCGCCGCAGCGGATTTTGCGGGCCCTGAGGGACGCCTGGCTCATCTTGGCGTCATGTGCGACGACCTCGAGTCCTCGATCGCGGCCGCACACGGTTTTGGTGTGCAGGAACTGCCGCAGGGCCGCAATTGGCTGCTGCTACCCGACGGGCTGGTCGTGGAGTTGATCCAGGCCTCGCCGGGCGCGGTGGAGCAGGCACTGGCCGTCGACGCGCGAGCCTGAATCGCCCCCCTGCAAAGCACTTCATCCATTGAATCAGGAAACCGATATGTCCACCCCTTCACTCCCTGCCGAGCGGTATTGGGACGATGCCGCAGAAGGCGATGTCTGCGTGAGCCCGACCTACCGTGTGACGGAGGCCCGCATCAATGCCTATGCCGAGCTCACCGGCGACTTCACACCGGTTCACGTCGACGAGGCTTACGCACGCACGACGCCGTTCGGCACCCGGGTCGCACATGGCCTGTTTGGCCTGTCGATTGCCGATGGCCTCAAGACACAGAGCGACTACCGCTTCGTGCCGGGCATGTCGCTGGGCTGGACCTGGGACTTCCTCCTGCCGATCAAGATCGACGATGAAGTGCATGTGCGGTTCTCCGTCGCCGGCATGCGGGCTTCCAGAAGCCGGCCGGGCTGGGGCATCGTCATCCTGCCATCCGAGCTGATCAACCAGCATGGCCAGGTGGTCCAGAAGGGCGAGCACCGCCTGATGATTCCGCGCCGGCCCAGCGCCTCTTGAGCGGGAGACCCAAACCATGTCACAACCGCTGCCTCTCAAAGGCATACGCGTCATCGATTACAGCCACTTCCTGGCGGGCCCCTACGTGGGCCGGTGCCTGGCCGCATTGGGCGCCGAGGTGATCAAGGTGGAGCGACCCGGAACGGGAGACGCCGGGCGCCAGCATGCTGCATTCGCCGGCGAAAACCAGGCGTACTCAGGCTACTTCATGCAGCTCAACATGGGCAAGCGTGGCGTGAGCGTGAACACCAAAGACCCTCGTGGAAGGGAGTTTCTGAACCGCCTGGTCGACAGCGCCGATGTCTTCGTGGAGAACTATCGGCCGGGCTCGCTTGACAAGCTGGGACTGGGGTACGGCACGCTGAGCCAGCGCAATCCCCGGCTGGTCTATTGTTCGATTTCCGCTTACGGCCATACGGGTCCCGATGCGCATCGCGCAGGCTTCGGGCTGATTGCCGAAGCCAAGAGCGGCATCATGCAGATGATCGGTACGCCGGGCGATGCACCCCCGTTGATGCGGATTTCTCTGGGCGACATGTACACGGGCATCCATGCCGTGGCTGCCATCAACGCCGCGCTGTTGGGGCGGGTGACGAGCGGGCGGGGTCAGCACATCGACATGGCCTTGTACGACACGCTGTTCTCGATGCATGAGTACGCGGTGCAGTGCTACACCTTCTCGGGAGGCCGGGATGTGCCCGTACAGACCGGACACGACATGCCGACGTCCACGCTCTACGGCGTGTTCCGCGCTGCGGATGGCGATCTGGTGATCGCTGCGCAAGTGGACGAGGCCTGGAAGCGTTTTGCAGCATTGGTCGAAGCCCATGGGGGGCCTCGAGGGTTCGGGAGCGATTCGCGCTTTCACACCTTGTCCGGGCGTAACGAGAACCGGCTGGAGATTCTGGCGGCCGTGAAGCAATGGGTGGCATCGCGCCGTGTCGTCGACGTGCTGGATCTGCTCGACGGCATCGATATTCCCAGTGCCAAGATCCAGCGCATCGACGAGGTCATTGCCGATCCACAGATCCAGGCGCGCGGCATGCTTCAAGTCCAGCAGCACCCGGTACTCGGCGAGATCACCTTTCCCAATCTGCCGTTCCGTTTCTCCGACTGCGACACCACGGTGCAGCAGGTCGCGCCGGATCTTGGGCAGCACAACTCGGAAATCGGCCGGGAAATCGGGTTTTCCGAAGAAGAGATCGCCGCCATGCGGAACGACGGCGTGCTGTTCTCGTCCCGCACCAACGAATGAAGAACAGGAAACCCATGCCTGATCAATATGCCGTCATCGGCAATCCTATCGGTCACACCAAATCGCCCCTCATCCACGGCATGTTCGCGGAGTCCTGTGGACAGGACATTCACTATGCGGCCATCGAAGGGCAACTGGGCAAGTTTGCGCAGCAGGTCGATTCGTTTCGCAGCAGCGGCGGCCGCGGCCTGAACATCACGGCGCCATTCAAGCTCGATGCCTTCGCCTACGCGACGCATCGCTCGGAGGCGGCCACGCTGGCCGGCGCGGTGAATTGCCTGAAATTCGAAGGGTCCGACATCCTGGCCGAGAACTTCGACGGCGTCGGCTTGAGCCGGGACATCACACACAACCTCGGGGTGTCGATGCAGGGCAGGCGAGTGCTGGTGCTCGGGGCGGGCGGCGCGGCGCGGGGCGCTCTGTTGCCCATTCTTCGCCAGCAACCGTCCAGGTTGCTGATCGTGAATCGCGATGTGGCGAAAGCCGAGGCCCTGGTGCAGGCGGTCGGGCACTTGGGGCAGGTCGAGGCCGCAGGCTACGACGTGTTGAGCGGGCTCCATTTCGATGTGGTGATCAACGCGACCTCGGCCAGCCTGACGGGGGGATTGCCGCCGGTCCCCGCCTCGGTGTTTGCACAAGCCGATCTCGCTTACGAGTTGGCCTACGGCAAGGGCCTCACGCCTTTCCTGCAGTTGGCCAGCCAGGCCGGCGTACGGCGGCTCGCGGACGGCGTGGGCATGCTGGCCGAGCAGGCTGCAGAAGCCTTTTTGTGGTGGCGAGGGATCAGGCCCGACACCCGGGCGGTCATCGACAAGCTCACCGTGCCCTTGACGTGACAGGGTCGTCTACAGAGCGAAGGAGACAGGACGATGACCGGTAAGACACACATTTTCGCTCGGAACCTCGATGCCGAATTCCGCGTTCATTGGATTTCCGATCGCCTTGGCTCTGATCGGACAGAACGCGATGGCCATCTGGCGATGTGCACGCGGGTGTCCCCGATCACGGGGTCTCTGTGGGTGCCCTATGTCACGGCATGAGGTGCACAGGCCCCCGCCATCGGGACAGGGAACCCGCATGCAGATCCACCACGCTTGCCGTTCAACTGCGGCCCGCAGCCAGAATGCTGGCGCTCATCGACGACAGCTCCTTGGCCGCCGCCAGGATCGAGGGGGCGAGTGCGGTCATGCGTTCCGGCTGCATGCGTGCAGTGGGACCTGCCACGCTGACTGCGCCGATCGCGATGCCGTCGCTGTTCAGGACGGGTGCCGCAATGGCAGACGTTCCCACCTCATAGGCATCGTTGGCGGTCGCGTAGCCCGAGGTCCGGGCAAAAGCCAGCCTTTCGAGAAACTCCAGGATGCTCTTGGGTGCATTCGGTCCGTACTGCCGTTCGCCCCCAAACCCTTGCCTCGACACGATTTCCAGAGCGCGTTCGTCGGGCAGCGTCGACAGCCAGGCCTGTCCGTTCGAACTGCAGAACAACCGGACTTCTTCTCCAGGATCGGAGGCGGCATCGAATCGCAGTCCCGAACGTGCTCCCTGGGCCTTGGCGATCCAGATCAACCGCTCGTTTTCGACCAGGCTCATGCGGGCGAGTTCACCGGATTGTCGAGCCAGGCGATCGAGCACGGGCTGAATCAACTCCACCACGCCTGTCGAGGTGAAGTAGTGCAAGCCGAGGGTGGCGAGCTTCAGGGTGAGCCGGTACGGCATGAATTCTTCGGCTTGCCGCACGTATCCCGCCGCGACCAGCTCGGCCAGCACCTTGTGAGCGGTGCTGCGCGGAACATCCAGTGCATCGGCGATCGCGTGCAACGGAAGCCCCTCGGCGTTGTGGGCCAGCAGTTCGAGCGTGTTGAGACCTCGGACAAGGTTGTTGCTCATGTTTTTTCTATTTTGAGGTGAGGGAAACGTTGCGGCATGGGAGGCGCCAGGTCGCGCACCGGCGCCCATCTTAGGGCAGCGTCGACATCACGCACCCACTGACGCGCTGTCTGCAAATGGCATCTTAAACCAGGGTAAGCACTTAAAAAATAAAGCCTTTCACGAATTGAAAGCCTTTCACAAAATTTATAAACTGCGGTTCATGCAAGGTGCATGCGCGCTGCACAAGCGGCTGCCGTACTGAGCCGCCATTCAAACCAGAAGAGAGACAAGCCTCGATCTATGACTTATCGATTCGACTTCAGCGTGTTGCTGCCGTACTGGGAAATTTTCCTGAGAGGCTGCGTGATGACTTTGATCCTGGCCACGGTCTCGACGGTCATCGGCTTGCTGCTGGGCCTGCTGACGGTGCTCGCCAAACGATGCCGTTTTCTGGTCTTGCGCAAGCTGGCGACGGTCTATGTCGAAGTGATCCGCAACACACCTTTCCTGGTCCAGGTGCTGTTCATCTTTTTCGGTCTCCCGGAGCTTGGAATCTCTCTGAGCCCACAGACCGCTGCCGTGCTGGCGCTGAGCCTGAATCTGGGTGCTTTCTCGGCCGAGATCATCCGCGGTGGCATCGATGCAATTCCACGGGGACAGGCCGAGGCCGGGGCTGCTCTGGGCCTGTCGCCCCTGCAGACTTTCGGATACGTCATCCTCAAGCCGGCCCTGCGCGTCATCTTTCCAGCGCTCTCCGGGCAGTTTGTGCTGCTGCTGCTGACGACCAGCATCGTGTCCTCGATTTCGGCCGAGGAGCTCACTTCCGCTGCGCAGAGCGTCGACTCGCTGACCTTCCGAAGCTTCGAGGTCTACATCGGCACCACGCTGCTGTATTTCCTGATGTCGATGGTGTTCGCCTTGGCCTTCAAGGCCATCAACCGCGCCTGTTTTTCCTACCCCTCGAAGTAAAGAGCAATTGACCATGATTCGTGACTTCACCTCGGTCGAGTTCTGGCTGATCCTGTCGGGTGCACAGGCGACCCTGATCCTTTCGCTCATCGCTTTCGGTGGAGGCGGGCTGGGTGGCCTGCTGATCGCCCTGGCACGTACCGCACCCCTGCGCTGGCTGCGGGTGACGGCAGCAGGCTTCATCGATTTTTTCCAGGGCACACCCATGCTGATGCAGCTGTTCCTGGTGTTCTACGGATTACCGGTGTTCGGCTTCAAGGTCAATGTATGGGTCGCAGCCGCGATCGGCTTGACCCTGCATGCGGCCGCGTTCCTGGGTGAGATCTGGCGGGGTGGCATTCAGGCCGTGCCCCGGGGCCAGACCGAGGCGGCGGAGGCTTTGGGACTGAACTACTTCTCGCGGCTGCAGTGTGTGGTGCTGCCTCAGGCCATGCGGCTGTCGCTTGCCCCGACCATCGGCTTTCTGGTGCAACTGATCAAGGGCACTTCGCTGGCCGCCATCATCGGTTTCGTCGAGTTGTCCCGCGCCGCACAGATGGTGTCGAGCATCACCTACAAGCCGTTGCTGGCCTACGGCCTGGCCGCCGCCTGCTACTTCGCGATCTGCTTTCCGCTGTCTCGCTACAGCGCCAGGCTCGAAGCCCGATATGCGATCAGAACCTGATTTCCCCGGATTCCCTTTTCACATCAGACAGGAGACAACATGCAATTCGCGACTTTGACCCGCTCGTCCTTCACCCGCCGAGTCCTGCTCGCCACGGGCGCAGCCATCGCATTCGCCTTGGCCACTCCCCATGCTCTCGCACAGAACGTGGCCGATATCAAAAAAGCCGGCGTGTTGAGGGCCGGCGTCCAGGTCGCCCAGGTTCCGTGGGGCTACTCGGATGCCAGCGGCAAGCTGACCGGTTATGACGTCGAGTTCGTCGAAATGATTGCCAAGGACCTGGGCGTCAAGGCCGAATTCAGCCCGGTGACCGCTGCAAACCGCGTGGCTGCGTTGCTCACCGGTCAAGTCGACATGCTGGCCGCTGTCATGGGCATCTTTCCCGATCGCCAGAAGGTGGTGCTGTTCTCGCGCCCTTATACGCCGAACGAGAACGTCATCATCGCCAAGGCCGGTCCGCAGATGAGTGGCCTGGCCGATCTCAAGGGGCTGCGCATCGGCGTACCGCGTGGCACGCCGATGGATCTGGTCCTGACGAAAGAAAACCCCGGCGTAACCATCCAACGTTTCGATGACGACGCGACAACCGTGCAGGCGCTGATCTCCGGTCAGGTGGATGCCATCGGTGCAGCCGTGACCCAGGTGGGCAACATCGAGAAGGCGGCTGGAGCGGGCAAGTACCAGTCCCGGCTGGTTCTGCAGCGGGCCTTCAACGGCGTGGCGGTTCGTCCGGGCGAGCGCGAATGGGTGACGTATCTCAACGATGTGATCGGCCGCAAGATCGCCAGTGGCGAGTTGCCTGCTCTCTACAAGAAGTGGATAGGCAACGACTTGCCTGACATGCCGACGACGGGCGAGGGCGATGCGCCCCATCCCATCCAGATGCCCAAGCAATGAAATCCGCGCAAGAGATGAACAGCACAGCCATGACTCAGCATGACAAGGGAATCAGGCCGGATCACGTCGTCGCGCCGCAGGTGCACGACGAAGTGATCATTCGGATGGAAAACGTCAACAAATGGTTTGGCCCGGTCCAGGTCTTGACGGATGTGAACCTGACGGTTCGCAAGGGGGAGCGGATCGTCGTCTGCGGACCTTCGGGGTCGGGAAAGTCCACCACGATCCGGTGCATCAACCGACTCGAGCCGTATCAGAAGGGACAGATTACCGTCGACGGCATCGACCTGGGCGCAAGCGGCAGGAACGTCGATGCCGTCCGGGCCGAGGTCGGCATGGTGTTCCAGCAATTCAATCTCTTTCCCCATCTGACTGTCTTGCAGAACTGCATGCTGGCCCCGATGAAGGTGCGGGGAGTACGGCGCAAGGATGCGCAGGAACTGGCGATGAAGTACCTCGAGCGGGTTCGCATTCCCGAACAGGCCGGCAAATATCCAGCGCAGTTGTCCGGCGGTCAGCAGCAGCGTGTGGCCATTGCACGCGCACTGTGCATGACGCCCAAGATCATGCTGTTCGATGAGCCGACCTCTGCCCTCGACCCCGAGATGGTCAAGGAAGTGCTCGACACCATGATCGGGCTCGCGGATGACGGCATGACCATGATCTGCGTGACCCACGAGATGGGATTTGCCCGCAGCGTCGCCGACCGTGTGATCTTCATGGACCGAGGGCAGATCGTCGAACAGGCTCCGCCCGAGCAGTTCTTCACGCAGCCGTCCCATGCCCGGCTGCGCGAGTTCCTGGGACAGGTGCTTCACAAGTAAAGCGCGCAACCGCTTCGTCAATTCACAAGCTCGAAAGATCCGCCCTCGTGTGATGAGCATCGCGCGGGCTGGCGTAGCCGTGGCCCGTCGCACGGTCCAAGGCACCGGCAACCAGGAAAAACGACACCATGCATCCAGGCAACTTTTTCGATGACATTCATCTCGGCGACGAACGACTCACACCCCGCGTGACCGTCACCGAAGGCCACGTGCTCGCCTACGCCGGAGTCGCCGGCGATTTCTCGCCCATCCACATGGACGAGATCTACGCGAAGACAACGACCTTCGGTGGCCGGGTCGCGCACGGCCTCATGGGGCTGTCGCTGACCGATGGCCTGAAGGTTCAATCCGGGTTTTTCCATGACGGCGTCGCCTTGGGCTGGAGCTGGAATTTCCGGGCTCCGATACGCATCGGCGACACCCTGCAGGCTCGATTTCGCATCGCGGATCGCCGGGCATCGAAGAGCCGCCCCACCATGGGCATCCTGGTCATCGCCATCGCGCTCATCAATCAGCACGGCGAAACGGTGCAGGACGGAGAACACCGTCTCATGGTGCCCTGCAAGCCGCAACAAGAGTAATCCACATGGCACGCAACAAGTTCATGTCGGCCGATCAGGCCGTGGGTCTCATCGGTGACGGCGATACCGTGGCGTTGATCGGGGGCGGCGGCGGACTCATGGAAGCCACCCATACGTTTCGCGCCATCTCCCGGCGCTTTCTCTCGACCGGTTTCCCTCGCAACCTGACCGTGGTCCATGCGCTCGGCATCGGAGACAAGAAGTCGGAGGGAATGAACCACTTTGCGCACGAGGGGCTGGTGAAGCGTGTCATCGGTGGCCATTGGGTTTGGTCCCCGACCATGCAGGCCATGGCACGGGACAACAAGATCGAAGCCTATGTCCTCCCGAGCGGTTGCGTGATGCAGCTGTACCGCGAGATCGGAGGCGGACGGCCCGGTCTTTTCACCCATGTGGGGCTGGGTACGTTCGTCGACCCTCGTCACCAGGGCGGCAAGATGAACCAGGCGGCGCGGGAGGACCTGGTCGAGGTCGTGCAGATCGGCGGACGCGAGCTGCTCTGGTACAAGTCCTTTCCGATCAATGTGACCATTATCAGGGGCTCATTTGCCGATGCGGACGGAAATGTCAGCCTGGATCAAGAGGCCGCGAACGTCGACGTCTACGCAGCGGCGCTGGCCGCACACAACTCCGGCGGTATCGTCATTGCGCAGGTGAGGACCGCCGTGGAGCTCAACTCCCTGCCTGCACGATCGGTGCGGGTTCCCGGTGCGATCGTCGACGCGGTGGTCGTCGATGCCGAGCAGCGCATGAGTTATGACTTGCCCTACGACCCGACTCTTTCCGGTGAGCGCCGGGCCGCTGCATCGATACCGGCGGCCGAACCCTGGAGCGTGCGCACGCTCATCGCACGGCGTGCCTATCAGGAGCTGCGCGAAGATTCGATCATCAACTTCGGTGTCGGGATTGGAGAAGGCGTTGCCAAACTCGTCGCGGAACGTGGCGAGGGAGCCCGCTACTATCAGACGATCGAACATGGGACTTATGGCGGGGCCCTGTTGGTCGGCATGCTTTTCGGTTTTGCGCAGAGCCCCACCGCCATGATCGATGCGCCATCCCAGTTCGATTTCTACGCCGGAGGTGGTCTGGATACCGCGTTCCTGGGGTTTGGTGAACTCGATCGTTTCGGGAATGTGAATGTTTCGAAGCTGGGCGGGCTGACCGTGGGGCCAGGCGGATTCATGGACATCGCCCAGAACGCAAGGAAGGTTGTCTTCTGTGGAACGTTCGATGCCAAGGGCGCCGAGATGGACGCGGTCGATGGCTCGCTGGTCATCAAACGGCATGGTGCAGTACGCAAGCTGGTGTCCCAGGTCGAGCAGATCACATATTCGGGTGCCCAGGCCATGAAGCTGGGGCACGAAGCCACTGTGATAACGGAAAGGGCCGTGTTTGAACTACGTCCGGAAGGGCTGGTTCTGACGGAGTTCGCGCCGGGTATCGACCTCCAGGCCGACATACTGGACAGAATGGGCTATGCCCCCCTGATCTCACCCGATTTGCGGCGCATGGACGCCGACTTGTTCCGGCGTTGAGACCGTCACCATCCCTTGAGAACGCTTTTGTCATGAACCCTAACCTGATGCCTATGCCGGATGGCTCCACTTCCATCTATGCCGTGCTCGGTGATCCTGTCGCGCAGGTCCGCGCTCCGGCGCTGATGAATGCCTGGTTTGCAGCGCACGGCGTTCCGGCTGTCATGGTCGCGCTCCATACGCCGGCCGGGCGTTTCAGCCCGATTTTTCAGGCTTTGCGCGACATCCAGAATGTGAAGGGGCTGCTGGTGACCGTTCCGCACAAGTTCGAAGCTGCCGCATGTGCCGATCACCGCAGTGCTGCAGTGGACTTGATCGGAACGGCCAACGCGTTGAGACGGGAGTCCGATGGGTCATGGACCGCCGACAACTTCGACGGAGCAGGTTTTGTCGACGGGCTGATCAAGCAGGGGCACAACCCTGAAGGCATGAATGTGATGTTGACAGGTGCGGGCGGCGCGGGCTGCGCGATCGCCTTGGCTCTGCTTCACGCGCGGGTGGCGACGTTGGTGATCCTCGACGAGGATGCCGCGAAATCCGGCGCGCTGCTGGCAAAACTCGATTCCCGCGCACCGGGGATCGCTGTCGCGGGACGGACCGATGGCTCGATGGAGTGGGACCGCTTCGATCTGGCGATCAATGCGACACCGGCCGGAATGCGCCCGGGCGATCCCTTGCCGTTTCGGCCCGAAGCATTGGGGCGTCAGACTGTGGTCGCGGACATCATCATGAAACCGCACGAAACAGATCTGCTGCGGCGTGCAAAGTTGCTGGGTCTGCAGGTTCACCACGGTATCCACATGCTGGATTGCCAGATTGAATCCTACATCCGGTTTTTCCGGGAGCCGGCATAGGCCGAAGACCCGCTGGTCCCGGACCGGGTATGCCAAGGCACGTAGGCTGCGCCGCGACATACCGAAGGGCATAAAACGTTACTTGTTCTTCAACTTCCCCTTGGGCATCACCGTCGTGGTCGGCGGCATGGGGCGAGTCGAGGTGCCGGACGAGTCCAGGGGCGGGCTGCTGTCCTTCTTGGGCTTCTTGATCATTTTGTTGCTGCGCTGCTCGCCTTTGGCCATGATGTGTTTCTCTTTGAAGGGTCGATGTCACGGGGTGGCACGCCGGATCGGCGGTGTCCTGCCACAGGATACATTGCCTTGACAGGGAGATTGTCGGCCACCTGAGGTAAAAACGGCTTGAATTTCAACGCCGAGTCAATCCGATGGATGGACCGAGTCGGAGCGGGCCCGGGGGCTCGGGCTCACCGGTCTTCGTCAGACCGGATGGTTTTTTGCATGGCCTCTGCCAGCTCTGCGTCGCCGCGGTTGCCGAGCGCGTCGACTGCACCGTGCCGGTCCTGCAAGGCGCGGTTCTGGCTGAGCTTGGATTTGCCCTCCATGCGCGTCACCTCGATCTCGATACCGACGATGGCCTTGAGCATGCCGTCGATGAAATCGGGTGCCGAGTCCGACATCTTCCAGGGTCTGGGCTCCTGCGCCTCGTGCGTGCGCGTCAGGCGCCCGACCACGCCGCGCAAGAACTTCTCGTCGTCGTGCACCGTGAGCCGGCCATGGATGTGCACCACTTCGTAGTTCCAGGTCGGCACGAGCCGGTGGGTCTCGTGTTTGGTCGGGTACCAGTTGGGCGAGATATAGCCTTCGGCACCCCGGAAGACGACCAGCACGTCGGCGCCGTGTACGCACTGCTGCCACAGCGGATTGGCGCGGGCCACGTGGCCGGTCAGGGTGCCGAGCGGGCCTCGCTGCGGATCGAAATGAAACGGCAGATGGTTGGCGTCGAGCCCGCCGTCGGCCAGGGGGGTGACCAGCATGCCGAGTGCGTGGGTGCGGATGATGCGGTGCAGCTCGTCCGTGTCGGAGATGGCGAAATGGGTGGGGTTGTACATGGTGCTGGAGTCATCGTGCAGGCCACCGGATTCTGCGCTCTTCCGCCGTGTTGCGCTTCACGTGATGGGCGCGATCGCAAGCATCCGGTGTGTTCGTGGGCACCGGATGCCGGCCATCGAGCCGCTACACGGCCAGGCCGTGCGTGCCGCCGCTCACCCGGTTGCGCCCGCCGTTCTTGGCGTCGTAGAGCGCGTCGTCCGCGGTTTTCAGCAGGCGCAGGTAGTCGGGGTGACCGTCATGCGTGGCGATGCCGATGCTCAGGGTGATGTCGATCGCGCGACCGTTGGGCAACTGCAGCCGCTCGGCGGCGATGCGCTGGCGGATGCTCTCGGCAATCGTTCGGCACCGGTGGCTGTCGACATCCACCAGCACCACCAGGAACTCTTCGCCACCCAGCCGGAAGATGTAGTCGCCGCTGCGCACGATGTGGGTCAGGTTCTGGGCGACTTGCTGCAGCACCACATCGCCGGCATCGTGGCCGTAAGAGTCGTTGATGCGCTTGAAATGATCGATGTCCAATGCGAGGACCGACAGCGGAGAGTCGTTCTTGCGGGCGAAGTCGATCTCCCGCGTCATGATGACCTGGAGATACTTGCGATTGAGCAGCCGCGTCAGCGCGTCGCGCCCCGACTCCATATGGCTGGCCTGCTGGAACAACTGCTCGAGCAGGAAACCGATCGTCTTGGCCCTGCCGCGGACGGCCACCATCAGGCCCGAAAGCGATGTTCTTGCCGCGGATGCATCCAATGGGCCGGGCGGCCTCAGCAATTCGTCGATCTCTTCGAGCTGTTTGCCGATGGTCTTGATGTCGGCCGCGCCCTCGAAGGCATGGGCGGCCTTGTGCAGGAACCACAGGCCGAACTCCGATTTGGCGATCATGGGCAAGTCGGGCCAGTAGCCGCCCGAAGGCGATGCCCGCTGGACGCCGCCGTCGCCTTCGGGCGGGTTGACGGCCGCGCTGATCTGGGTGCTGAGCTCGAACATCAGCTGGTTCTCCCAGTCCAGCAGGGCGGCGCGCTGCCGCTCTTTTTCTGCACCGATGTCCTGGGCCATGGCGAACATGCGGTACGACTCCTCGGCCCGCGCGTTGCGCTCGTGCGAGACCGAGTAGGAGTGGCACATGATCTCGATGGCCAGGCCCGTGGTTTCGGCCACGTAGGTGGCCGCGGCCATCTGCACCGCGTGGGCGTCGCCGTTCAGCAGATCGTAGATCTCGTGGTCGAGCTGGCGAATGCCGCGCATGACCAGATAGGCCGGAATGCCGATGCGTGCGTGCACCTCGCCGACCATGCGTTGGCGAGCGACGATGTGCTCGAAATCTCCGTTGACGCCGGCCTCGAAGACTTCGACCAGCCATGCCTGCATCGCCGTGTGCAGCCGTGACTTGACGAGCTGGTCCGACAGGAAGAACGAAGCCGCCTGATCCAGCAGCATCTGGTCGTAGAAGGCCGTGGCCAGCGCCTCGCGCTGTGCGGCGACGGTGGACCGGACGCGTTCGCGGACTTCAGGTGTGTAGCGCTCGCAGACGGTTCGCCACTCGCGGGCGAGTTGTTCTGGGGACGTGTTTCTGGGCATGAAATGGAAAGTGATGCGCACTGGCGCATGGATGGCGGTGACGGTACGTCCAACCGATAGGCGCCATGATTCTACGGCGACGCGGCGCGCCCACCGGCACTGTCCGTCTTCGTGCTGCGACCGATCGACAGGCACAGCACGTGGGGCGTCGCATCCAGCGGCATCTGCACGCCGGCCTCGTCCCAGTCGGCCGGTTGTCCATCCAGCCAGGCACGACAAGATCCGGTGGCGGCGCCCTGCAACTGCTGATCCACCCGCACGGTGTGACATACGCCGTCGACGGTGACGGTGGCTTCGAAGCCGGGCCAGTCGAGCGGGATGCAAGGCCGCACCCGCAGCATCCGGCCTTGGCGACGCAGGCCCAGCAGGCCTTCGATGCCGGCCCTGTACATCCACGCCGACGAGCCGGTGTACCAGGTCCAGCCCCCGCGTCCGGCATGGGGCGCGACGGAGTAGATGTCCGCAGCCATGACATACGGTTCGACCTTGTAGCGAGCCACCTGCTCGGGGGTCCGCGCATGATGGATCGGGTTGAGCATGGCAAACAGATCGTGCGCCGCGTCGCCGTCACCGCGTTCGGCGTGCGCGAGGATCGTCCAGATCGCGGCGTGGGTGTACTGTCCGCCGTTTTCTCGAATGCCGGGGGGATAACCGCTGATGTAGCCCGGGTCGGGGGGCGTGTGGTCGAAAGGCGGAGTGAACAGCAGGGCCAGTCCCTGATCGCGTTGCGTCAGGTGCCGATCGAGCGAGGCCATGGCCTGCGCGGCTCTTTCTGGTGCCGCGCGCTGCGACAGCACGGCCCAGGACTGGGCGATGGCGTCGATGCGGCAGTCGCCGCTGGCGACGGAGCCCAGCCAGGCGCCGCTGTCGTCGGTGGCCCGCCGGTACCAATGGCCGTCCCAGGCCTCGCGTTCGATGGCGGCACGCACGGTTTCTGCATGGTCTCGCCAGCGTGCTGCGCAAGCCTGGCTTTGCGAGTCGGGGCGGTTTTCCGCCAGGGTCGAGAACTGGACCAGCGTACGGATCAGCAGCCAACCCAGCCAGACGCTTTCGCCGCGTCCCTCGGCGCCCAGGCGATTGAAGCCGTCGTTCCAGTCGCCTGTTCCGATCAGCGGCAGGCCGCGGGCACTGGTCAGTGCCAGGCTCTGGTCGAGTGCGCGTGCGCAGTGCGCAAACAGGGTCTCGTGCGTGTCCGAAGCCATCGGCTGGAAGAACGCGTCGGTTTCACCGGCCTTCAGCGGAGGCCCGTCGAGGTAGCGGACGGGCTCGTCGAGAATGGCCATGTCGCCCGAACTGCCGATGTAGTCGGCCGTCGCATAGGCCAGCCACACGCGGTCGTCCGAGATGTGTGTGCGCACCCCGATGCCGCTCGGCGGCAGCCACCAGTGCTGCACGTCGCCTTCGATGAATTGCCGCCCGGCGGCGCGCAGGATGTGGGCTCGCGTGGCCTCGGGCATGGCGAGAGACAGGGCCATGCCATCCTGCAACTGATCGCGAAAGCCATATGCCCCGCTGGCCTGGTAGAACGCCGAGCGGGCCCAGAGCCGGCAGACGATGGTCTGATACAGCAGCCAGTCGTTGAGCATGATGTCCATGGCCCGGTCCGGCGTGCGGACCTGCACGGCGCCCAGCACATCCCGCCAGTGGGCGGCGACGTCGTCCAGCACTGCATCGAGATCGGCCGTGCGGTACCGCATGATCAGCGCCTGCGCCTCGGCGATCGATGCGGCCTGGCCCAGCAGCCCCATGATTTCGACCGATTCACCGGGTTCGAGCCGGATGGCGTCGCTCTGCAGAGCCGAGCAGGGATCGAAGCCCGGCCCGACCCGACCGGACAGCCGGCCCAGCCCGAGCAGCGCGGCCGGCGCGCCGGGGCTGCCCAGGTGACCCAGGAACTCGCTGCGATCGGCCGTCCAGGTGGTGTGCTGTCCACCCAGATCGGCAAATGCCACCCGGCCCGGATACGCGTTGCTCCAGCTGTTGCAGGCCAGCAGGGCACCCGTGAGCGGATCGATGGCGGTGGCGATGAACGGCGCCGTGGCTGCGCGCGAGGGGCCCAGCACCCATTCCGCATAGGCGGTGACCGACAACTGCCGAGGACGAGCCGACCGGTTGTGCAGTGTCAGGCGCGAAATCTTGACGGGATCTTCACGGGGCACGTACTGGATCAGGGCCATGGCGATGCCGTCGGCCTGGTGGTCGAAGCGGCTGTAGCCTTGGCCATGGCGGGCCACATACACACCCTCGTCGCGCAGAGGCTGTGCCGTCGGGGTCCACAGTGCGCCGCCGACCATGTCGCGTACATAGAAAGCTTCGCCGCACGGGTCGCCGACCGGGTCGTTGGACCAGGGCGTCAACTGATTCTCCCGGCTGTTTTCTGCCCAGGTGTAGCCGCTGCCGTCTGCCGAAACATGAAGACCGAAGGCCGGATTGGCGACCACGTTGATCCATGGCATGGGGGTCGTCGCGCCGTCGGTCAGACGGACGATGTACTCGCGCCCCTGTTCGCCAAAACCGCCCAGGCCGTTGAAGAATTCCAACTTGCCCGTGTCGAGGTCTGCGATCGGCATATGCCGGGCCTGGGCGGTTCGCCAAGGCCGAGGCCCCGATTGCCGACCTGCCGGCATCACCGAAGAAGCCATGGCCGGCAAGGGCGAGATCGTGTCGAGCGTGCCGGTGGCCGGCGTCAGGCGCAGCAGCTGTTCTGCGATCGACCCACGGCGTGCCAGCAGGACCACCCGTGCGACCGACTGCAGCAGCGAACGGGTCTCGACGCTCAGCAGGTCGGCCCGCAGCGTGTAGACGCTGCCGAGCGAGGCCTCGCCCACAAAACGCGGACTGCGCACGGCGGTCTCGATGGCGACCTGCAGGTCCTGCACATAAGACGAGCTGCGCTCGTTGAGAACGACCAGATCGACGGAGACCTGTTTCATGCGCCAGTACTCATGGGCCCGCAGCAACTGACGAACCTGCGGCAGATCGTCGGTGTCGTCGATGCGCAGCAGCACGATCGGCCGGTCGCCCGAAACGCCCAGTGTCCAGAGGCCCGATTGCGGCCCGGCACCCGAGCGCAGCGCATCGGGGCCGGGACGAAAGCGGCGATCGCTGTAAAGCAGCGCAGCGGCCAGGCGCTGGAAATCCGCAGCCTCGTCGGCGTGGATGCCGAGATGGCGCAACTGCACCTGGGCTTGGGTCCAGGCCAGGGTTTTCGCACGCTCGAAAGCGTTGTGTTCGTGGTGCTGGTCGATCAGGTCCAGCAACTGTTCGCGGCTGGAAGCGACCATCGTCCAGAAGGCCATCCTGGCAAGACCGCCCGGTTCGATGCGAACTCTGCGGCGCAAGGCAAAGACCGGGTCGAGGACGGTGCCCGTGGTGTTGGAGAGCGGCCTGCCGTCTCGGATCACGCGGGCATCGGCCAGACTGCGTCCCCGGCCCATGAAACGCGCGCGATCGCTCTCGTGCTGGGGCTCGGCTGTGAGCTCGCCATCGACCACGGCGAAATGCGCCGCCCAGACCGGCGTGTCTTCGGGCGATCGCGGTCGCCGCGTGGCGATCAATGCGCCGAACTCCGGCAGGTACTCGGTGATCACGAAGAGCTTGGAAAACGCGGGATGTGCCTGGTCCGCGGCGGCAGGTCCAAGCACGATTTCCGCGAACGAAGTCACGTCGATCTCGCAGGACTTGCGGCCGTGGTTGTTGAGAGTCAGCCGGCGGACCTCGCCGTCGTGCTCGCCAGAAACCAGCACGTCGAGGACCGAGCCCAGATGGCCGTGCAGGCGAGAGTAGCTCGCGTAGTCTTCCCCGAAGACCACCTGACCGGGCTCGGCGGCTCCCGGCAGGGGCTGCGCCGTCGCCGACCACGCCTGGCCGCTGGCGACATCCCGCAGATAGACGAAGGCGCCCCATGGGTCGCGTGTGGCGTCTTCTCGCCAGCGCGTGATCGCCAGGCCCTGCCAACGGCTGTAGCCGCCGCCGCTGGCGGTGAGCATCACGGCATAGCGGCCGTTCGACAGCAACTGAGTGACCGGCTGCCGATCCCGCTCGAACGGATCGAGGCGGCGCACGGACGGTGCCGGGGCATCGGCTTCGTGGGATGCATGGACTTGTTCGGCACGCGGCGGTTCGGTTGCCACGTTGCGCGGCACACGTTCCTGAAGCAGCAGCTCGCAGGCCTGGATCATGGGCTCGCGATGAAATCGCGACCGCATCTGTGCATCGTGGAGCGCGTTGCCGATGGCGACGATGGTCATGCCCTGGTGATGGGCCATGTAGCTGCGCACGATGGCGACGGTCTCTCCCTCGGGCAGGCGCTGAGGCGTGAAGTCGAGCGCTTCGTAGAAGCCATAGCGGCCCCGAGCACCCCACGTGGCGAGGTGTTCGAAGTTGCGGCAGGCCGCGTGCAGATCGACCATCGTGGCCAGGCCGGTCGCATAGGGCGCGATCACCCAGTTGTCTGACAGGCCGCGCTTGAGACCCAGGCCGGGTACGCCGAAGTTGGAGTACTGATAGGTGAGGGACAGGTCGCGCGCGTTGTACGAGGACTCCGAAATCCCCCAGGGCAGACGCAGCGCCCGCGCATAGGTCATTTGCCGCTGAACGGCCAGCCGGCTGGTCTGTTCGAGCAGGCTACCGGCCGGCGCGCGCATCACCAGCGACGGCATCAGGTACTCGAACATCGAGCCCGACCACGAGACCAACGCCGACCCGCTGCCCACGGGAATCGCGGTGCGGTCCAGCCTGAACCAGTGTTTGGTCGGCGCATCGCCCTTGGCAATGGCGAACAGGCTGGCCAGCCGTGCCTCGGAAGCCAGCAGGTCGTAGCAGTTCTCGTCGAGGCTGTGGTCGGCAGGCCGGAGGCCGATCGACAGCAGCTTGCGCTGCCGGTCGAGCAGCACGGCAAAGTCCATCGCCCCTGCCATTTTGCGAGCCGTGGCCGCCAGCGCCTGCAAGCGCAGGGCAAGAGGGCCGTTGGCCTGTAGCGGTGGAGAGGCGTCGGGCGTATCGGCTGCAGTGGCGGTTGTCGGAATGTCGTTTGCATGTTCTGCTGCGGCGTTGGCCAGGGCTTCGAGCCAGAACACCAGGTCTGCTGCCGACTCGGCGGGCTGCAGCGTCCGTGCGGCATGGGCGGCCTTGCGCGCCTGGTGGCTGATCGCCGGCGCCAGCGCGGCAATGCCGCGCGAGCCCTCCAGTTGCCTGTCCATGCCGTCGAGCGCGGCGCGGATCGCCGTGTCGTGCGCGCTGCCCGGCGTCGCGGTGTCGTCGAGCGCCCGTCGTGCCAACCGCAGCGTGTCCTGCAAGCCCTGGCGCACCATCGGGCTGGGCACGCCGTCCTGCCATTCGTCGCAGGCGTTCGCCAGCGCGATCAGATGCCCGGCGAAGTTGCCGCTGTCGACCGACGAGACATAGGCGGGTTCGAGGGCCTGCAGGCTGCGCGTGTCGTACCAGTTGTAGAAATGGCCTCGCCAGCGTGTCAGCGTGGCGAGGGTGTCGAACGTTTGTTCCAGCCGGGTCGCGGTGGCCCCGGTGCCTGCCCAGCCGAAGTCCCGGGCAGACACGGCAGCCAGCAGGTACAGCCCGATGTTGGTGGGCGAGGTTCGGTGGGCAATGGTGGGCTTCGGGTCTTCCTGGAAGTTGTCGGGCGGCAGCATGTGTTCCTGCGGGCTGACGAAAGTCTCGAAGTAGCGCCAGGTCTCCCGGGCGATCTGGCGCAAGGCCCGGTTCTGTTCGGGCGAGGCGCTGAGCTGCCGCTTCGGCTTGGGCGGGCGGCTGGCCTCGAGTGCCACGGCGGGCGCAACCAACCAGATGCTCACGAACGACACGATGAGGATACCGACCGGCAGCCCCGGTGCAACCGACAGCAGCAGTGCCATCAGACCCAGCGCGCAGCCCAGTGCACAGCCCCAGCCCATCTGGCGGTAGAAGCCCGCCAGCGTGAGCCGCGGCCCCTGGGCCGATTGCGCAGAGGTCGTCCACTCGAGCAGGTGACGGCGGGTGACATGCAGGCGTGCCAGCGTGCGCAGCACCGCATCCATCGTCCGCCAGGTGCGGTCGGCCAGAAAGACCACGGCCAGCAGCGTCTGCAGGCCTGCCATCCGCACGTCCGACGCGAGCGAGGCCAGGCGACTGTGCCAGCGGATATCCACCCGGGAGGGACGCAAGGCGCCGAACGCCGGCAGAAATGCCGGAAGCGCCAGTGTGGCCAGGACCATCAGCGTGGACACGCCCGCAGCGGGCCAAGGCAACAGCCAGCCGCAGACCAGCGCAGCCATCGTGAAGGGCACCAGCGCCGAGCGTCGCAGGTTGTCCAGCAGTTTCCAGCGGCCGAGCGCCGTGATGCCGATGTGCCGACCGGTCACCCACGGCAGCAGTTGCCAGTCGCCGCGTGTCCAGCGATGCAGGCGGCGGGCGCCGACGTCGTAGCGCGCCGGGGCGTCTTCGACCAGCTCGATGTCCGAGGCCAGCCCGGCTCGTGCAAACAGCCCCTCGAGCAGATCATGGCTGAGCAGGGTGTCGTCGGGCACACGCCCCGCGAGCGCGCTTTCGAATGCGTCGATGTCGTAGATGCCTTTGCCCGTGTAAGAGCCCTCGCCGAAAAGATCCTGGTAGACATCGGACACGGGCATGGCATACGGATCCATGCCGCCGGGCCCCGAGCTGATCCACTGGTAGAACGAACCCAGGCCGGCCAACGGCAAGGACGGCGTCACGCGGGGCTGAAGGATGGCGTAGCCGCCCACCACGCGCTGCAATGCAGGGTCGAACCGTGGACGATTGAGCGAGTGAGCCATCTTGCCGACCAGCCGCAAAGCCGCATCGCGCGGCAGCCGGGTGTCGGCATCCAGCGTGAGCACATAACGAACGCCCGACGGCACGGCCGGGGTCGAACCGTCGAGGGCCACGAACGTCGTATCGGTCGCGCCGCGCAACAGGCGATTGAGCTCGTGCAGCTTGCCGCGTTTGCGTTCCCAGCCCATCCAGCATTGCTGCGTGGCATCGAACACCCGCCGGCGATGCAGCATCAGGAAACGCGGTCCACCGGCGGACGGCCCGTGTCGCACGTTGAGCGTCTCGATCGCCCGTGCGGCGCGTGTCAGCAGCTCGGTGTCGCCCGGACGTTCGGCCTGCGTGCAGTCGACGCCGTCGAGCAGCAAGGCGAAAACGAGATCGCCGCGGCCCGCCGACAGGTAATGGACCTCCAGCCGCTCGATCTGCTCGATCAGTTCTTCCTCGCCGCCCAGCAGCGTCGGCACGGCGACCAGGGTTCGCAGGCTGGCGGGAATGCCGTCGGCGAGCTCAAGCGCCGGCAGGGGCATGGCGCCGAATCGCCAGGCCACCAGCCGGTTGATCGCCGCCATGGCGACTTCGCTGACCGGCAGGGCCAGAGTCAGCAGCCACAGGGCCAGCAAGGCCGTGTGCCCGGGCACGGCCGGCATGACTGCCGCTACCCCCGCCAGCATCGAGGCCGTGACGAGACAAAGACCACCGATGTAGCCGCCCGGTCCTCTGCCTCGGTGCCAGCGGCTGGCGCGCAGGCGCAGCGGTGGATGGAAATCGATGGTGCGTTCGAGCGCGGTGCGGCCTGCAGCCAGCAGGTGATAGCCTGGGTCGGCAGCGCGTTCGCTTTCCACGGGATCCGGGGCAGGGGAGGGATGGCCGGAAGACTTGCCACCAGCCGCCCGGGCGGCGGCAATCGCGTGATGGGCAATGTCGAGCTCCGAACAGGCCGATCCGCGTGCCAGTTCCTCGATGGCGCTGCGATAGAGGTTGCGGGTCACGAAATCCATGGAACCGAAAGCGCTGCTGGCGCCCAGGGCCTCGTCGACCAGGCTCACGCTCTCGAAGAGCGCCGCCCAGTCCATGTCCGACATCAGCCGCATGCTGGTGATCACATTGCGCACGCTCACATTCGACGCCCCCAGCCGCTGCTGGGCCCGCAGAACCACGGCTTCGGGAGACGACGACTGCCGGGCCAGACGCTCCCGCAGCCAGCCCAGGGCGGGCATGGTCAGCGGGTCGCGGTCTCGCAGGCGCTTGACCAGCTGTGCTGCAAACAGCTCGGACAGCGGTTGTTTGGAACGGCTTGCAATGTCCTGCTCGAGCGAGCGCTCTGCCGAACCCGGCGAGAGCAGGCGCGATGCCAGGTGATCGGCATCGGCCCGTGCCGAGCGTCCGCTGGTGATCTGATCGCTGAGCCGGCGCAGATTCTCGATCAGCACGATGCGCAGCGTGATCGCGACGGCCCACAACTCACCGATGGTGAGGGGCTGCACGCGTTGATAGGCCAGGATGAAGCGGCGCAGGCTGTCGATGTCGACGTGGCTGTCCGTATGGGCCACGTAGGCCCAGGCCAGCCCGAAGACCCGTGGATAGCCGGCGAACGGGCCCGCCGCGAGCTTGGGCAACTGGCGGTAGTAGTCCGGCGGCAGGCTGTCGCGGATCTCGCGCACCTGCTTCTCGACGAGGTGGTAGTTGTCCAGCAGCCATTCGGCTGCCGGCACCACGCTGTGTCCTCTGTCGATCTCTGCGGCACTGGCCCGATAGGCCACCAGCAAGGCACGGGCGTTGTCGTGCAATCTCGAGCGCAGGGCAAATACCCGTGGAGGCCGTGCCGTGACTCCCTGTGCCGCTGCCAGGCTCTGAGCGTGTTGCTCGAGGCGCTCGATGCCGAAGAGTTCTTCTCGTACAGGGGATGGATCGGTCCAGGCCATGGGCGTGGCCGGGGGGCGGAGCATGCGTTGAAGCAGCGGGTGCATGGAGCGGATACCTTTCCGGCGAGTTCGAAGGCTCGTCGTGGCGAGGTCGCCGCTGCCGGGTTCAAGACGCCGAGAAGGGTCTGCGTGCTGTCGATGAACCGGGCTGGAGGGCGCTCACGTCTCTGTTTCTAAAAGGAGGCTGAGGGGGTCCAGCCAGTACCAGAGCATGGAACCGGTGACGCCCACGACGATTCCCGACATCAGCATGAGCTCGGGCAAAGCCGTGCGCAGGGGAAAGTAAAGCAGCAGGGCGATGGCGACGACGCATGCGATCGCGGCGGGTGTCAGGATGCGCGGGTCCCGTAACCATTCGAGAGCATCTGGCGACCCATCGATGGGGAGTGCCTGCGGAGCGTCCTGGGGGACTTTCTCGTGTGGGTCGTGGATTTCGGCCGGAGGCTGACGATGCAGGCTCCAGGTTGAAAACCACGGAGAGTTTTTACGTTTGCCCAGGTTTTCACGAGCCAGACGCCGGTGAGATTTTGGGCCATGATATTTTCCCTCCTGACAGCAAAGATTTGCCGATGGGATGTCTGTCAGGATACGCCTAATCGGCTGGATTGAGTCGGAATTCGGCGCATATTGCGCAGGATTCGATTTCCATGGAGGGAGATGGAATCCGGCGGATTATTCGGGCAAATACCCAGCAGATCAGCCATTCTCCGGTCAAAAGCTGACGGTCACCTTAAGCAACCAGGCCGGTGGGCCTCGAATCGAATTTCGACGAGATTTTCAGAAACCATGGCCCGGATGATTGGATGTTGCTTGCCGAATCCTGAAAATCAGAATGCCTGGCCCTCGAATTCGAGGATTGGGAAAAGGTGATCGGTCGCCCCTTGCCGAATCAATCTGTCCCGACACGGCAGTGAAAGGCAGGCGACCGGCAAAAGGCCATCGACAGCGCCTATCGTCGGAATCTGGGCATCGCAGGGCGGGCATCACGACCGGGTGCTTCGATCCTTCGAGGATCGGCAGCCAGCGGGACGATGGGCCGTCCACGGTTGGCTCGGCGCACGGCGGTCGTCATGCGCCTTCCGACCAAACGGCCAGTTCATAGCCGTCCGGGTCGATGAAATGGAAGCGGCGGCCACCCGGAAACGAGAAAACCGGACGGCTGATGGCCGCTCCATGAGCCTCGACGCGCTGCTGGGTCTCTGCCAGGTCGTCGGCGTACAGAATGATCAGCGGACCGCCGGGACGAACCGCTTCGCCCGTCGTGAAGCCGCCGGTCAGGCGGCCGTCCGTGAACTCGGCATAGGTGGGACCGTAGTCCGTGAAGGTCCAGCTGAACACGCCGCCGTAGAACGCCTTGCTGCGCGCGATATCGCCGACATTGAACTCGATGTTGTCGATTCGGCGGTCTTTTCCTGATGTTCCCATGATGTGTCCTTGATCGGAGAGTGGCTCGAAGCAAGATCATGCGGCATCGCGAGGCGGCAGGCATCGGGGCACTCGTGCACAAGCTTGCGGCCCCGACCGGCCGGGATCGACCACCACCGGCGGACGGCGACGTGGCGGGGCTGCGACGCGCACGAATGCATGCAGGCAACTCCCATAGCCATTGCATGGGCCGTGCGTCTATCATTCGTCGCAGGGAATGGGGCTCGAGCCAGGCGCATCGAGTCTTCTGGCAAGGATTGCGGCAGGAGTTTGCATGAGAGGTGAGATGGACGAGCAAGCGCGTTTGGCCGCCCTCAAGGAATATGGCGTCGAGAGCGGGATGAGCGAACCGAGCTTCGAGCGCGTTCTGAGTCTGGCCACGAGCATCTTCGAAGCGCCCATCGCCCTGCTGTCCCTGGTCGAGGAAGCGCGACAGGTCTTTGCCGGCAGCCGCGGCATTTCGGTCTGCGAAACCGACCGGGAGTCGTCCTTCTGCGCCCACGCCCTGGATTCCGACGAGTTGCTGGTCGTCCACGACGCACTGGCCGATCCCCGCTTCGAACGCAATGCGCTGGTTCTCGGACCACCCTACATCCGTTTTTATGCCGGTTGCCCGCTGCGCGGTGCCAAAGGGCATGTGCTGGGCACCCTCTGCATCATCGACACCCAGGCCCGACCCCGTTTCAGCGAGGCCGAACGTTCCAATCTTCGTGACCTGGCCGCGCTGGCGCTCGACAAGCTGGAGTTGCGCCGGCTGGAACTCGCCCGCCAGAAAAGCCAGAACCTGTTCGAGGCCATGGCGTTCAATTCACCCGATGCCATCGCCTGCCTTGCCGAGGACGGCACCGTCACGTTCTGGAATCACACGGCCGAACGACTGCTGGGGCACTCGGCAGAGCGCATGCTCGGGCGCAACATCGGCAGTGTCGCACCGGCCAATCTGTTGTCGACCTTGCGTGTGCTGGCGTCCGGCAACCGTTCGCTGACCAACTCCCAGACGGCCAGGTTCGAATTCTCCGATGCCAATGGGCGTCCGTTGCAGCTCGAGCTGTCCGCATCGGTCTGGCGCAGCGAGGGCATTCCTACATACTGCGCCGTTTTCCGGGACATCGCCGAGCGCCTGCGTAACGAGGCCAGGCTCTACCACCTCGCCCATATCGATCCGCTCACTCAACTGCCGAACCGTTCCCTGCTGCGTGCCCGGCTCGAAGATGCCCTGCTGGACGAATCCCGCGTCTCGATCATGATGATCGACCTCGACGGCTTCAAGGATGTCAACGACACCTTGGGCCATCCGGCCGGCGACGCCGTGTTGTGTGCGGCCGCGAAGCGCATCCAGTCCTGCGTCCGCACATCCGACACCGTGGCGCGCATGGGCGGCGACGAGTTTGCCGTGCTGTTGAGGCGCCTGCCCGATCCCGCTCGCGCGGGGGCCATCGCCGATGCCATCATCGACAAGATGGGGCAGATCATCATGATCGACGACGAGCCCGTGCATATCAGTGCCAGCGTGGGCATCGCCATGTTCCCCAAGGATGGCGCCACGGCGCAGGAACTGCTGTCGGGAGCCGACCTGGCGCTCTACGACGCCAAATCCCAGGGCAAGCAGTGCCGGCGCTTCTTCACCCAGGATCTGCGCGACGCCATCGCGGCCAAGCGTGCCTACCTGCTGGATCTGGCCGATGCCTTGAGCCGGCAGGAGTTCGAGGTTTTCTACCAGCCCCTGGTGTCGCTCGCCGATGGCCGGGTGGTGGGCGCCGAGGCCTTGCTGCGCTGGCGACATCCCGCTAAGGGCCTGCTCAATCCGGCCGCATTCCTGTCCACCTTGGAGGCCAGTCCGCTGGCCGTGCCCGTCGGCGAGTGGGTGCTGCGCCAGGCTTGCCAGCAAACGGCCTATTGGCGCACGATGGGTCATCCCGACTTCGGCATTGCCGTGAATCTGTTCGGCGCTCAATTCCGCAAAGGCAATCTGGCGGGCATCGTCATCGACCTGCTCGAGGAGACCGGTCTGTCGCCCCAGGCCCTCGAGCTCGAGATCACCGAGAACATCATTCTTCGCCATGACGATGTCATCACGGCCCCGCTTGTCGAACTGCGCAAGGCCGGTGTCGGCATTGCATTCGACGACTACGGCACCGGCTACGCATCGTTGAGCCTGCTCAAGCGTTATCCCCTGAGCAAGCTCAAGATCGACCAGACCTTCATCCAGGCCATCGAAGAGTCTGACGAAGATGCGGCCATCGTCCAGGCCGTGATCTATCTGGGCAACCGTCTGGGTCTGACGGTGACCGCCGAGGGCATCGAAACCGAAGACCAATGCCGCCGACTCAAGGAGAAGGGCTGCCCGCAAGCCCAGGGCTACCTGTTCGGCCGCCCGATGCCTGCCCACGAGTTCGAACAACGCGTGCTCAGGCTGCGGCAGGACGATTGATTGATGCGGCGGTGGTCTTGCACGACCACTGTCTCCGCCTCTCTTCTGTCTGCCCGTCGACAGGGACGGCAACGCGTTTGCTGTCTATCTATAGAGAAGGCCGGAAGACAAGCTAAAGGGATGCCGGGAAAGCAGGAGCAGGAGCAGGAGCAGGAGCAGGAGCAGGAGCAGGAGCAGGAGCAGGAGCAGGAGCAGGAGCAGGAGCAGGAGCAGGAGCAGGAGCAGGAGCAGGAGCAGGAGCAGGAGCAGGAGCAGGAGCAGGAGCAGGAGCAGGAGCAGGAGCAGGAGCAGGAGCAGGAGCAGGAGCAGGAGCAGGAGCAGGAGCAGGAGCGGCGCGCGATTCCGGAGGAGGCGTACGGATGATTTGCCCGGCTTCCCTCACAGGGCACACAGGATGCTTGCAACGGCCGGCGTGGCTCGGGCCGCATGGCCTCTCGAGCGGCCTGCGTGACCCGCCGCTTTTTCCTGTTCCATCCGATTTTTAAGCGCGAGTTTGCCGCGTGCGTTTTTCCATGCCA
The DNA here is from genome assembly GCF_003752175.1 of Comamonas sp. BIGb0124. Classification (GTDB taxonomy): domain Bacteria; phylum Pseudomonadota; class Gammaproteobacteria; order Burkholderiales; family Burkholderiaceae_C; genus Comamonas_F. The sequence goes on from NZ_RJVF01000010.1 coordinate 464,145, forward strand.
TAATTCGCCTCCCTTCAACGCAAGGCTGCTCTTTTGGGAGTGGTTGGCGAGGTGGGGAGGTCTCGGATCCGTAGCAAGGTCGGGGCTGACTGGGTGGGGTTGGGGTTGTTTGAGCGGTGCTGGTTTTTGCCGGTGGTTGTGAAAAAAATTCTGATTGAAGTCTGGTTGGTGCTGAAAGTTGTGACAGAATAGAGGGCTTCGCTGGACACGGCGGCTGTTGAGAGATGGCGGGTGTGGGTGGCGGGAAGGTTGAAAAATCTTCGAAACTTTTGCCGATAAGTTAAAAAATCGTGCTAGAATTCAAGGCTTCGCTGATCGCAGCGAGCTGAGTTGAAAGAAGGTCCTGAGGGGCTGGAAGTCGACGGGATCATTAAAAAATTACAGCCGATAAGCGTGGGCGTTGGAAGGCGATTGCCAAGTTCTTTTAGAACAAGGCTTAGGCCTTAAAACGCTCATGAGAAGAGAAGTGAAGTTCACTTCAATTCCGTTTTATGAGTGGTGTCCTTCGGGGCACAAAAAATTCAAGATCGAACTGTAGAGTTTGATCCTGGCTCAGATTGAACGCTGGCGGCATGCCTTACACATGCAAGTCGAACGGTAAC
>NZ_RJVF01000011.1 GCF_003752175.1 Comamonas sp. BIGb0124
GGGCCGTCAGCGGCCGAGCACACCAGAATGGCGCCGTCCATCTGGGCGGCACCGGTGATCATGTTCTTGACGTAGTCGGCGTGGCCGGGGCAGTCAACGTGTGCGTAGTGGCGGTTGGCCGTCTCGTATTCCACGTGGGCCGTGTTGATCGTGATGCCGCGGGCCTTTTCTTCGGGCGCTGCGTCGATCTGATCGTAAGCCTTGGCTTCTCCGCCGAACTTCTTCGACAGCACGGTCGCGATCGCTGCCGTCAGCGTGGTCTTGCCGTGGTCAACGTGACCAATCGTGCCCACGTTCACGTGCGGCTTGGTACGTTCGAATTTTCCTTTTGCCATTTCAATCTCCAAAGAGCAAATACCCGTGTGATGGTTTAAGGTCTGCATCCGGTTGCTTGATCGCCCCGCACGGGAACAGGGCGGCACCGGATCGCAGACCCGCTGTCCGGACACTTGTCCGGACAGTGTTTCTTACTTGGCGCGAGCGGCCATGATGGCTTCGGACACGTTGCGAGGTGCTTCGCTGTAGTGCTTGAATTCCATCGTGTAGGTCGCACGGCCTTGCGTGGCGGAGCGCAGCGAGGTCGAGTAGCCGAACATTTCCGACAGGGGCACTTCGGCCTTGATGGCCTTGCCGCCGCCGACCATGTCGTCCATGCCTTGCACCATGCCGCGGCGCGAGGACAGATCGCCCATCACGGTACCGGCGTAGTCTTCGGGCGTTTCCACTTCCACGGCCATCATGGGCTCCAGGATCACGGGGTTGGCCTTGCGGCAACCTTCCTTGAAACCGAAGATGGCGGCCATCTTGAACGCCAGTTCGTTCGAGTCCACATCGTGGTACGAACCGAAGTGCAGCGTGACCTTGACGTCGACCACGGGGTAACCGGCCAGCACGCCTTGGGTCACGGCTTCGTTGAAGCCCTTCTCCACGGCGGGGATGAATTCGCGAGGAACCACACCGCCCTTGATGGCGTCGACGAATTCGTTGCCCTTGCCGGCTTCGTTCGGCTCGATCTTGAGCACGACGTGGCCGTACTGGCCCTTACCGCCGGACTGGCGCACGAACTTGCCTTCGGCTTCTTCCACCGTCTTGCGGATGGTTTCACGGTAGGCCACTTGGGGCTTGCCCACGTTGGCTTCCACGCCGAATTCACGCTTCATGCGGTCGACAATGATTTCCAGGTGGAGCTCGCCCATCCCGGCAATCAGGGTCTGACCGGACTCTTCGTCGGTCTTCACGCGGAACGAAGGATCTTCTGCGGCCAGGCGTTGCAGGGCGATGCCCATCTTTTCCTGGTCGGTCTTCGTCTTGGGTTCGACAGCCTGCGTGATCACGGGCTCAGGGAACACCATGCGCTCCAGAATGATCTGGGAGTCGATGTCGCTCAGCGTTTCGCCGGTCGTCACGTCCTTCAGGCCCACGCAGGCAGCGATGTCGCCTGCACGGATTTCTTCGACTTCGATACGTTCGTTGGCGTGCATCTGCACGATACGGCCGATACGTTCCTTCTTGCCCTTGATCGGGTTGTACACGGTGTCGCCCTTGGAGAGCACGCCCGAGTACACACGCACGAAGGTCAGTTGACCGACGAACGGGTCGGTCATCAGCTTGAAGGCCAGTGCCGAGAACTTCTCGGTGTCATCCGCCTTGCGGGTGACGGGCTGTTCGTCTTCGTCGGTGCCCTTCACGTCTTCGATGTCCGTAGGCGCCGGCAGGTAGTCGATCACGGCGTCCAGCATGCGCTGCACACCCTTGTTCTTGAACGCGGTGCCGCACAGCATCGGCTGGATTTCGGTTGCGATCGTGCGCGTGCGCAGGCCGAGCTTGATCTCTTCCTCGGTGAGGTCGCCCTCTTCCAGGTACTTGTTCATCAGCTCTTCGGACGCTTCAGCTGCCGCTTCGACCATCTTCTCGCGCCATTCCTTGGCGGATGCAGCCAGGTTAGCGGGGATGTCTTCGAAGGTGAACTTCATGCCTTGCGACGCTTCGTCCCAGATGATGGCCTTCATCTTGAGCAGATCGACCACGCCGGTGAAGTTGTCTTCGGCGCCGATGGGGATCACCACGGGCACGGGGTTGGCCTTCAGGCGCAGACGCATCTGGTCATAGACCTTGAAGAAGTTCGCGCCGGTACGGTCCATCTTGTTGACGAACGCGAGACGGGGCACCTTGTACTTGTTGGCTTGGCGCCAGACGGTTTCCGACTGGGGCTGCACGCCACCCACGGCACAGTACACCATGCAGGCACCGTCCAGCACGCGCATGGAACGCTCCACCTCGATGGTGAAGTCCACGTGGCCGGGGGTGTCGATGATGTTGAAGCGGTGCTCGGGGTAGGACATGTCCATGCCCTTCCAGAAGCAGGTCGTCGCAGCGGACGTGATCGTGATGCCACGCTCTTGCTCTTGCTCCATCCAATCCATGGTGGCGGCGCCGTCATGCACTTCACCGATCTTGTGGTTCACACCGGTGTAAAACAGAATACGCTCGGTCGTGGTGGTCTTGCCAGCATCGATGTGAGCCGAGATACCGATATTGCGGTAGCGCTCGATGGGGGTCTTGCGAGCCATGTTTGATCCTTAATTGATCGTTGTTTGGGAGTCCGTCCATTGGCCGAAAGGCCAGACTGGCGGACTCGAGACGGGCAGGGCCTGATCTGACAAAGCCGCAGGCCGCGCAATGTGCACGATCCGCGGCCTGGCTTCCAGGAGACAAGGCGCCGAAACGCCTTGTCCGGCTTAGAAGCGGAAGTGGCTGAATGCCTTGTTGGCTTCTGCCATGCGGTGAACTTCGTCACGCTTCTTCATGGCACCGCCGCGGCCTTCGGTGGCCTCGAGCAGTTCGTTGGCCAGGCGTTGGGCCATGGACTTTTCGCCACGCTTGCGGGCGGCTTCCTTGATCCAGCGCATGGACAGGGCCAGACGACGGACGGGACGCACTTCCACCGGAACTTGGTAGTTGGCGCCGCCGACCCGGCGGGACTTGACTTCAACCAGGGGCTTGACGTTGTTGATGGCAACGACGAAAGCTTCCAGGGGATCCTTGCCAGGATTCTTCTTCTCGATCAGGTCGAGCGCACCGTAGATGATGCGCTCGGCGACGGCCTTCTTGCCGCCTTCCATGATCACATTCATGAACTTCGAGAGTTCAACATTGCCGAACTTGGGATCCGGCAGAATTTCACGTTTAGGGACTTCGCGACGACGTGGCATTTCTCACCTCAAAATTTGCTTCAGTTGGCATCCTCATCGGACACCGCGAGAGTCATCAGGACCCCCACTTACTCGACCCACACGACTTGTGTTTTGGGTCACTTCGCTTGCAATCGCAGCCAGCGATTCAAGCACCGATTTTTGAACCTGGCATGACGCCCGGCTCGGAAACGAACCTCGAAAGACCGATCAGGCCTTCTTGGGACGCTTGGCACCGTACTTGGAGCGCGATTGCTTGCGATCCTTGACGCCTTGCAAATCGAGCGAACCGCGCACGATGTGGTAACGCACACCGGGCAAATCCTTGACCCGGCCGCCGCGCACCAGAACCACGCTGTGTTCTTGCAGGTTGTGGCCTTCACCGCCGATGTAGGAGATGACTTCGAAGCCGTTGGTCAGGCGCACCTTGGCGACCTTACGCAGAGCGGAGTTAGGCTTCTTAGGTGTCGTGGTGTAGACACGGGTGCAAACACCGCGACGTTGCGGCGAGTTTTGCATCGCAGGGCTCTTGGACTTGATCGTTTCGACCTCGCGCCCCTGACGCACCAATTGATTGATGGTTGGCATTGAAAAACGTCCCTAAACGTTTGAAAAAAACAAAAAACATCTCTCCCGCCCAAAACGGGAAAGCCCAACAGTATAGCCAGAGAGCTGGATTTCGCCAAATGCCCGGCGCCGGTCAGGCGGCCGGGCGTGGCGTGGAGATCACTGGATCCAGAGGCGCAGCGAGTCCCAGGCACGGCCGAACAGGCCCGCTTCCGGCACCGCGTCGAGTGCGTAGAGCGGCACTTCGGCGATCTGCTGGTCGCCCAGCCGGACCTTCAGCGTGCCCAGTTGCTGGTTCTTGGCAATGGGTGCCACCAGGGGATCGGGGCGGGCCACATCGGTCTTGATGCGGCCGGAGCTGCCGCTGGGCACGGACACCACGATGGGCTGGCTGGTGCCCAGGCGGGCCTCGTTGACGGCGCCCTTCCAGATGCGCGGCGAGACCACGGCCTGGTTGGCATCGAACAGCTTGACGGCGTCGAAGGCAACATAACCCCAGTTCAGCAGCTTCTGGCTTTCGTTGGCGCGCGACACCTCGCTGGATGCACCCAGCACGATGGACAGCAGACGGCGCTTGCCGACATTGGGCACATCACGCTGGGCGGTCGCGACCAGGCAGTAGCCGGCGGCATTGGTGTGGCCGGTCTTCAGGCCGTCGACCGTGGGGTCGCGGAACAGCAGCATGTTGCGGTTGGTGTCGTTGGCCGCCGGGGTGCCGGGGTAACGGTATTTCTTGATCGAGTAATAGTGGGTGTACTCGGGAAAATCGTGCAGCAGGCGGGTGGCCAGGATGCCCAGGTCGCGCGCCGTGGTGGTATGGCCGGGCTCGGTCAGGCCTTCCGGGTTCTTGTAGCCGGTGTGGGTCATGCCCAGGGCCTTGGCCTGCTGGTTCATCAGCTCGACGAAACGTTCGTAGGTCCCGCCCACGGCCTCGGCCAGTGCCACGGTGGCGTCGTTGCCGGACTGCACGATCATGCCTTTGACGAGGTCCTCGACCGGCACTTGCATGGAGGGGTCGATGAACATGCGCGAGCCCGGCGTCTTCCAGGCCCGCTCGCTCACGGGCAGGGTCTGGGTCAGGCTGAGCTTCTTGGCGCGCAGGGCATCGAACACCAGATAGGCGGTCATGAGCTTGGTGATGGATGCCGGCTCGACGGGGCTGTCGATGTCCTTGGCGGCCAGGATCTGGTTGCTCGTGACGTCGAGCAGCAGGTACGAGCGCGCGGCGACCTCGGGTGGCTGCGGGACCTGCGCGAGCGCAGCCAGCGAAAAGGTGAGCGAAAAGACTAAGGCAAGCAGGCGTTTCATCAGCAATGGCTTCTTGAGGATCTAGGAGAGGCTGGGGACGGAGGCTCCCAGGTGTCGCAGCACCAGGGACTTGAGCAGGGGCAATTGCCCATGGAAAAAATGTTCGACGCCGGGCACCACGGTCACGGGCAGCGACTGCGGACGGGCCCAGTCGAGCACGTCGGCGAGCGGCACGGTGTCGTCCTGCTCGCCGTGCACGACCAGGGTCCGGGCGTGCAGATCGGCCGGGATGGAAGCGACCTGGAAACGCGAAGCGGCGGTGCCGATCAGCAGCAGCGACTGCAGGTCGCGCGAGGCGTGCAGCCTGGCGATGGCATGGCTGGTCACGTAGGAGCCGAAGGAAAAGCCCCCCAGCACCAGCGGACCCTGCGGCGCGACCTGCTCGACGACGGCCAGCAGGTCTTCGGTTTCGGCCCGGCCTTCGTCATACACGCCGGCGCTGGCTCCGACACCCCGGAAATTGAAGCGCACGGCGCGCCAGCCGGCCTGCACGCAGGCGCGCGCCAGGGTCTGGACGACCTTGTTGGTCATCGCGCCGCCGAACAGCGGGTGCGGATGGGCCAGAACGGCCACGCCCTGCACTTCGCCCTGGGGTTCGTCGATCAGGGCTTCGATGGCGCCGGCGCCGCCTTGCAGCGTCAGGCTCTGTGTTTGAGCGTTCATGGATGAGGAGGACGGACAGTCTGGATGCGGCGCCAGGCACCTCGCACGAGGCTGCCGGCAGGTGACCTGCCGGTGCAGCGCAAGTCTGAGGCCTGACGCTATCGAAAGTTCCGGCACAGGAGAAGTACCGGATGGCACCGATTCTAGGCCGACCGACCCGGTCCGGGCGGCTAGCCCGGCCGGCGCCCCAGGCGATGCAGGGCATATCCCAGGACAGCGAACGGCCAGAGCCAGCCCATCCACTGGGCCAATCCGTTGAAATGGATGAACTGCCCCCGCTCCCAGACCTGCAGGGTTTCGGCCAGGTAGGGGCTGGTGGGCGCCTGGTTGACGATGGCCACATGCAAGCCGATGGCCAGCACCAGAAGCAGCAGGCAGACCCGCCGAGGCAGGAATGCGGCGGCCACGGCACCGATCAACCCCATGGCCAGGCCGACCTGGGTCGAGTCGCTGAGCCAGACCCAGGCATGGCCGGGGCCGTAGCTCATGGCCGAGGACAGGCCCAGCACGGCCAGGGCCATGATGAACACCAGCGGCATCAGGGCCAGGCGCTGACGCCAGGGCCGAACGATGGCGTAACCGAGCAGGATGGGCAGCAGCAGCCCCAGACCGACGCCGATGGCCTGCGTGAGGCGGGTGAGCGGCTCGAGATCCATGCGGGCCAGGGAGATCCAGTCGGCGTAGGCCGTGCCCTCGACCCAGTCGGCGAGCGTGAGGCTCAGGCGTTCGGCGACCTGGCCGACGCCCAGAGGCACGGCGGCCGGGAAGAGCAGCGCCGCAGGCCACAGGACCATGAGCACCAGCACGCCACGGGCATCGGCGTCGAACCAGCGGCGGCGCAGGCCGTTCCAGCGCTCGATCAGCCCTGCGCGGCGCAGGCCGTCGGCCAGAGCGCCGCCCAGCAGCGTGCCCAGCGTGTTGAGCCCCCAATCGACATTGGACGACACGCGCTGCGGCAGGAAATTCTGCAGGGTCTCCATGGACAGCGACAGCAGGCAGGCGCCGGCAACGACCCAGGCCAGCGCATGCCGGGTGTAGCGCGAGGCCGCAGGCCGGTGGCGCTGCAGGGCCATCACGGCCAGGAATCCCAGCGGGAGATAACCGATCACATTGAAGATCAGATCGGAGGCGATCCAGTACCTGGGCCAGGGCTGCAGCACGAAGTCGAAGATCGGCACGCCCAGATCGACCCAGCCCTCGAACGGGTAGAGGCTGGCATAGACCACCAGCACGGTGTAGGCCAGCGTCAGGGGCGCGGAGGCGCTGCGCCAGGCCGCTGACAGATCGGAGGAGGAAGTGGCAGGCGCGCTCATGCGCTTCCAGTTTATCGATCGCAACCGTTCACCCAAAAAAAACCCGACTCAAAGGAGTCGGGCTTGAAAGCCTATTTGTTGTCACACAAGAAAGGCTCCCGCTCAGGGAGGAAAAGCGGGGAGTGGCGAACCACCCACGCGGGATTCTGATCGGGTCGCCCGGACTTTTCAAGATAAACAAAATCATTAAGTTGACTTATTTGACAATTAATGCCCCAACGGGGTGAAGGGCGAGCCCGGTGCACGGATGGATCGGGCCATACGTCTCCAATTTACAACAAACGATTCATCGCTCCACGCGGTGCACGGACGGGAAACAGGACCTGCCTTTTTTCGAGGATGGCCTGCATGGCCATGCCCGGACAGGAACGCCTGCATGACCGACCGTGACCGTCGGGACGACAAGTCGGGCACAATTTTCCGCATGACACATCCCGCCCTGCCCCAAGCCGCCTTTCCCACCTACCGGCCGCGCCGGCTGCGCCGTTACGCCTACGCCCGCGACCTGGTTCGCGAAAATGCGCTGACCCCCCACGATTTCATCTTTCCGGTGTTTGTGCTGGATGGCCAGGGACGCACCGAAGCGGTGGCTTCGATGCCGGGCGTCGACCGCCTGAGCGTCGATCGGCTGTTGCCGGTGGCCGAAGACTGCGTGAAGCTCGGCATCCCGGTGCTGGCGCTGTTCCCGTATATCGACGCATCGCTCAAGGACCCCGAGGGCCGCGAGGCCTTCAACCCGGACGGCGTGATCCCGCAGGCGGTGCGGGCGCTCAAGAAGGAATTCCCCGATCTGGGCGTGCTGACCGATGTCGCACTCGATCCGTACACCAGCCACGGGCAGGACGGCGTGATCGACAGCGAGGGCCAGCTGCTCAACGACGAGACCATCGCCCTGCTGCTGCGGCAGGTGCTCACCCATGCCGAGGCAGGCGTGGACATCGTCGCGCCCTCGGACATGATGGACGGCCGCGTCGGCGCGATCCGCGGTGCGCTCGACGCGCAGGGACACATCCACACCCAGATCATGGCCTACAGCGCCAAGTACGCCAGCGCGTTCTACGGTCCGTTCCGCGATGCGGTGGGGTCGGCGGCCAACCTGGGCAAGAGCAACAAGAAGACCTACCAGATGGATCCGGCCAACAGCGACGAAGCGTTGCGCGAGGTGGCCCAGGACATCGCGGAAGGCGCCGACTACGTGATGGTCAAGCCCGGCATGCCGTATCTGGACGTGGTGCGGCGGGTCAAGGACACGTTCCAGATGCCGACCTTCGCCTACCAGGTCAGCGGCGAGTACGCCATGCTCAAGGCGGCCGCGCAGAACGGCTGGCTGGACCACGACGCCGTCATGATGGAGAGCCTGCTGGCCTTCAAGCGAGCCGGAGCCGACGGCGTGCTGACGTATTTTGCGCGGGATGCCGCGCGCCTCTTGCGCCAGCAGGGCGGCTGAGCGGGCGCCATGGCCTGCCCGCCTCCCGCATCCGCCGCCATGCGCGTCTTCACCCTGCACCCCGGCCACGGCACGGCGCCCGTGCGCGAGTCGGACACCCTGCCCACGGCGTTGCCGTCCGACGGCTTCCTGTGGATATCCTGCACCCGCACGGAGTTCGAAGCACAGCTGGCCGCGGTGCAGGGCACCTTGCAGAACCTGGCCGGCCAGGCCCTGTTCGACCTGCACGTGAGCGATCTGCTCAACCGGCAGTTGCCCTCCCATTACGACTACACCTCGGAGTACGACATCGTGGTGTTCCGCCGGCTGGCGAGCGCCGCCGGTCCGGGCAGCACGTCGCGCACGGTCCAGGCCCCGTCTGCGGCCGTTCCTTCGCCGACTTCGGCTCCGGCGCCCGTGCGTCTGTTCGGGACCGGCAAGGCGGGCGCCTCCTCGCCCCTGCTGGCTCAGGTCGACACCAGCGCCGTGGGTTTTGCCGTCTACGACCGGGTGGTCCTGACCGTCCATCCGTCGGACTGCCTGGTCCGAGACGCCTACGCGGCGCGGCTGCTGCAGGCCGCATCCGGATTGCAGGTGCAGGGCGGACACGGCGTGGCGGGCGGCAACGGACATGCCCATGGCCCTGCCGGCGGGAACGGGAATGGTTCGGGCAGCGCCAACGGGGGCCCGGACCACCGTGTGCACCAGCGGCTGCTGCCGGCCAGCCCGGCGGACCTCATGCTGCGCATGATCAGCAGCATCATCGACGGCTTCCTCGAACTGCGCCGCGATCTTTCGCAGCAGATCGACAACTGGCAACTGGCGCTGCTCAACCCAGGCAGCAACTTCTCGGACTGGCGCTCGTTGCTGGCCTCGCGCATGTCGCTGCATCAGCTCGACGAGATCTGCGAGGACCAGCGCGCCGCGCTGCAGGACTGGCTCGATGCGCTGGAGGCCTGGCCGGATACCGGAACGGCCGAACAGAAGCGCGAGCGCGAGCTGCTCAAGGTGCGGTCACGCGACGTGCTCGAGCACATCGAGCGGGTGGTCCATCACGTCCGGCGCATGGAGCAGAACGCCGAGACGGCGGTGCAGATCCATTTCTCGCTGCAGAGCAACCGGGCCAACGACATCATGCGCACGCTGACGGTGCTGACGGCGATCTTCCTGCCGCTCAATCTGATCGCGGGCATCTTCGGCATGAACTTCGACTTCCTGCCGCTGGTGCACCGCACCAACGGCTTCTGGCTGGCGATGGGCACGATGCTGGCCGCAGCGCTGGGACTGACGGCCTGGTTCTGGCGCCGGCGTTATCTGAATCGGCAAGACGCCGACAATTGATCGCTCAGGCAGCCGGGGCGGCCACATGGTTGGCCAGGAAGGCCAGGGTGCGTTCGCGGGCCAGCTCGGCCGACGAGGCGGCGTAGGCCCCGCGCTGGTCGCAGTTGAAGCCGTGGTCGGCCGGGTAGAGGTAGACCTTCACGCCATCCTGGCTGTGGCGTTCGCGGAACGCTTCGACTTCGGCCACCGGAATGTGGCTGTCGCGTTCGCCGAAATGGGCGACGACCGGCACCTTGGGATCGCGCGCGGCTTCGTCCGGTGCGGTCATGCCGCCGCCGTAATAAGGCACGGCGGCACTGAGCCCCGACAGCTCGGCGGCCGCGCGCCAGGCCAGCAGGCCGCCGTAGCAGTAGCCGACGATGCCGACCTTGCCGCCGGATTTTTCGGCCGCGTAGTCGATGGCGGCCTGGATGTCGGCCAGCACCAGGGCGGGGTTCTTTTCCAGGGCGGCCTTGAGCGCCACGCCTTTTTTCATGTCGTCGGGGGTGTACGACAGATCGACGCCGCGCTCGGTGCGCTCGAAGATGGCCGGAGCCACCGACAGGTAACCGGCTCGCGCGTAGCGTTCGGCGATGTCGCGGATGTGGCTGTTGACGCCGAAGATCTCCTGGATCACGACCATGGCGCCGCGCGGCTGGCCTTCGGGTTCGGCCACGTAGGCGGGAAGGACAAAACCGTCGTTCGAGGTGAGCGGGATGAATTGAGCCATGGCGTGGTGTTCCTTGATCGCGTTGGGTGGCGCTTCGACCGCAAGAACGGCAGGGTCGAGGCCGGAAGAAAAGGCCTGCGCATCGTGCAGGCCGGTCGCCGGTGTTTTACCCGATGATGGCGGCGCCCGCTCGCCGAATCGGCTTCTGTCCGACACTGCCCCAGGGGTATGCGCCGATTCAGAACCCGCCGCTGAAACGCTCGCGCAGATGATCGACCAGGCATTGCACCGCGCGCGGCACCTGCGGGGCCCAGGGGCGCACCGCATAGAGCCGGCCGCCGAAAAACCCCTGGGCCTGCCAGTCGGGCAAGACCGGGACCAGTGCCGGCGGCTCGGCCCGGTCGCCGTGCGCGCCGGACGCGCTGAAGTCGGGCAGCAGAGCGATGCCCAGCCCGGCAAGCGCCGCATCGCGCAGGGCTTCGCTGTTGTTGGCCTTGAAGGGACCGCCGACCGCCACCGTGACCTGCTCGGGCGGTGCACGGCGGCGCCCCGTCTGCCGCGCCAGCGTCCAGCTCTGCCCGGCGGCACCGCGCAGGTACATCAGGCAGTCGTGGGCGGCGAGGTCTTGCGGCGTCTGCGGCACGCCCCGGCGCGCCAGGTAGGCGGGGCTGGCGACCAGCACCGAACGGCTCTCGCACAAGGTCCAGGCGACATGGGACTCGGGCGGTGCGTGGATGTGGCGGATGGCGAGGTCGTAGCCTTCCTGGACCAGGTTGACGAGCTTGTCGTTGAGATCGAGCTCGATGCGGATCTCGGGATAACGGCCGAGGAACTCGCTCAGCACCGGCACCACGTGCTGGCGTCCGAGGGCGACCGGGGCCGTCAGGCGCACCAGCCCGCGCGGCGTGCTGGCCAGATCGCGCACGGCGGCAAAACTCAGCTCGATGCGGGTGAACGCCGGTCCCGTCTCGTCGGCCAGTTGCTGGCCGGCCGCAGTCAAGGCGACGGAGCGGGTCGACCGCTGCACCAGCGGAATGCCGGCCGCCCGCTCGAGCTCGTTGATGCGCAGACTCACGGTGGCCTTCGAGACACCGAGCCGGCGCGCGGCCTGGGTGTAGCTGCGGGTCTGGCCGATGACGGTCAGCACATGCAGGTCGGCAAACAGCGGTTGCGGCGGAGCCTGCGGCACGGTGGCCGCACCGGAACGCACCGCCCGGGCCGAGGCCGGTGAGGCCGTGGGTTCGGCTGCGGGGGCCGATGCCGAGCCGACGCGGCTGCGCCGTGAAGACGATTCCATAGGTGTTGACCCGATTGATTGTTCGATTCATCAAACAATGTAATCGGCTTTTCTGCCTTCTCAAAATCCCGGGCGGCGCCTAGACTGCAAGCATGGCCGGTGCGGCGTTCGCTGCGATCCGGCCACTGCCCTTCCTCCCGCCCACCGAATCGGAACGCCTTTCATGACCCCCTCCATCGCCCATTGGATTTCCGGCGCACCGGCCGACGCCACCAGCGGCCAGCAGTTGCCCGTCTACAACCCGGCTACCGGTGCCGTGACAGGCCAGGTCCAATTGGCCAGCCATGCCGACGTGGATGCGGCCGTGGCCTCGGCCAAGGCCGCCTTTCCGGCCTGGAGCAACCTGCCGCCGCTGCGCCGCTCGCGCATTCTGTTCAAGTTCCTGGAGCTGCTCAACACGCACCGCGACGAGCTCGCCCGCCTGATCACCGCCGAGCACGGCAAGGTCTTCACCGACGCCCAGGGCGAAGTGACACGCGGCATCGAGATCGTCGAGTTCGCCTGCGGCGCGCCGCAGTTGCTGAAGTCCGATTTCACCGACCAGGTCAGCACCAACATCGACAACTGGACGCTGCGCCAGGCGCTGGGCGTGGTCGCCGGCATCACGCCTTTCAATTTTCCGGTAATGGTGCCGATGTGGATGTTCCCCATGGCCCTGGCCACGGGCAACACCTTTGTGCTCAAGCCCAGCCCCATCGATCCGAGCGCCAGCCTGTTCATGGCCCGCCTGCTCAAGCAGGCCGGTCTGCCGGACGGCGTCTTCAACGTGGTTCAGGGCGACAAGGATGCGGTCAACGCGCTGCTCGAGCACCCCGACGTGCAGGCCGTCTCGTTCGTCGGCTCCACGCCCATCGCCAACCACATCTACGAAACGGGCGCACGTCACGGCAAGCGCGTGCAGGCTCTGGGCGGCGCCAAGAACCATCTGGTGGTGATGCCCGACGCGGACATGGACCAGGTGGTCGATGCCCTGATCGGTGCGGCCTACGGTTCGGCCGGCGAGCGCTGCATGGCCATCAGCGTGGCGGTTTTCGTGGGCGACGAGACGGCGGACAAGGTGCTGCCCAAACTCATCGAACGCACCCGGGCGCTGAAGGTGCTCGACGGCAACAACCTGGACGCCGAGATGGGCCCGATCGTGACGCAGGCCGCGCACGACCGCATCACCGGCTACATCGCGCAAGGCGTGAAGGAAGGCGCACAACTGCTGATCGACGGCCGCGGATTCAAGGGCGAGATGGCCGGCGAAGGCTGCGCGGAAGGCTTCTGGCTGGGCGGCACGCTGTTCGACCACGTGACCACCGACATGCGCATCTACAAGGAAGAGATCTTCGGCCCGGTGCTGGCCTGCGTGCGCGTGAAGGATTTCGCCGAAGCGGTGCAGATCATCAACGACCACGAGTTCGGCAACGGCGTGAGCTGCTACACCCGGGACGGCCACGTGGCACGCGAGTTCGGCCGCCGCATCCAGGTCGGCATGGTGGGCATCAACGTGCCCATCCCCGTGCCGATGGCCTGGCATGGCTTCGGCGGCTGGAAGAAGAGCCTGTTCGGCGACATGCACGCCTACGGCGAAGAAGGCGTGCGTTTCTACACCCGCCAGAAGAGCATCATGCAGCGCTGGCCGCAGGCCACGGCCAAGGGTGCCGAGTTCGCCATGCCGACCAGCCAGTAAGCCCGGCGTCAGCTGGCGATCTGGTGTCAGAATGAAAGCAGCCTCCGGGCTGCTTTTTTCATGGCGGCCGGCAGGTTCCGCACGGCCCACCCGGGGCCGCGGACAAGAACACCAGGAGACAACCCGACATGCGTGCGACACCAGAAGCATCGGGCGACGAGCGCAACCGTTTCGACTACATCGTGGTCGGAGCCGGTTCGGCCGGCGCATTGATGGCCAACCGGCTCAGTGCCGATCCGACCAAACGGGTGCTGCTGATCGAGGCCGGCCGCAAGGACGACTACCACTGGATCCACATCCCGGTGGGCTATCTCTACTGCATCGGCAATGCCCGAACGGACTGGCAGTTCAGCACCGAACCCGAGCCCGGTCTGAACGGCCGCTCGCTGCGGTATCCGCGCGGCAAGGTGCTGGGCGGCAGTTCGAGCATCAACGGCATGATCTACATGCGTGGCCAGGCGCGCGACTACGACCAGTGGGCCGCACTGACCGGCGACGACGCGTGGCGCTGGGAGCAGGTGCTGCCCGCCTTCATGGCCCACGAGGACCACTACCGCCTCGACCCGGCGAAGCACCCCGCTCCACGCAGCGCAGACCAGCAGGAATGGGCCCGCTTCCACGGCAGCGCGACCACGCACCAGGGCCCCAACGGACGGCGCGGCCAGCGCACCACGGGCGGCGAATGGCGGGTGGAGAAACAACGCCTGCGCTGGGATGTGCTGGATGCCTTTGCGCAGGCCGCTCAGCAGGCCGGCATCCCGGCCACCGAGGATTTCAACCGGGGCGACAACGACGGCGTGGCGTATTTCGAGGTCAACCAGCGCAAGGGATGGCGCTGGAACACCGCCAAGGCCTTCCTGCGCCCGGCCTGCTACGGCCGCCCGAATTTCGAGCTGTGGACCGGGGCGCAGGTCTCGCGCCTGCTGCTGCAGCACGAAGCCGACGGCCAGCAGCGCTGCACCGGCGTCGAGGTCTGGAACGGAGAGCGGATGATCACGGCCCAGGCGGATGCCGAAGTGGTGCTGTGCGCCGGCAGCATCGGCTCGCCGCAGATCCTGCAGCTCTCGGGCATCGGGCCGGGCGAACTGCTGCAGTCCCAGGGCATTGCGGTGCAGGCCGATCTGCCCGGAGTGGGCGCCAACCTGCAGGACCACCTCCAGATCCGCTCGGTCTACCAGGTCAGCGGCGTCAAGACGCTCAACACCCTGGCCAGCAGTTGGTGGGGCAAGGGGCTGATCGGGCTCGAGTACGCGCTGCGGCGCACCGGACCGATGAGCATGGCCCCGTCGCAGTTGGGCGCGTTCACGCGTTCGTCGCCCGACCGGCCGCACGCCAACCTCGAGTTCCATGTGCAGCCGCTGAGCCTGGACGCGTTCGGCGACCCGCTGCACACCGTGCCGGCGTTCACTGCCAGCGTGTGCAATCTCAACCCGACCAGCCGCGGCACCGTGCACATCAAGAGCCCGCGTTTCGAGGATGCGCCGGCCATCGCCCCGCGTTACCTCAGCACCGAGGAGGATCGCCAGGTGGCGGCAGAGAGCCTGCGCGTGACGCGCCGCATCGTCGGCCAGCCCGCCCTCGCCGCCTATCGGCCGCGCGAATGGAAACCCGGAGAGGCCTACCAGAGCGACGAGGACCTGGCCCGGCTGGCGGGCGACATCGCCACGACCATCTTCCATCCGGTCGGCACCTGCCGCATGGGCCGCGCCGGCGAGGCCGGGGCGGTGGTGGATTC
This sequence comes from Comamonas sp. BIGb0124, assembly GCF_003752175.1. Classification (GTDB taxonomy): domain Bacteria; phylum Pseudomonadota; class Gammaproteobacteria; order Burkholderiales; family Burkholderiaceae_C; genus Comamonas_F. The sequence goes on from NZ_RJVF01000011.1 coordinate 15,166, forward strand.
ACGGCTGCGGGTCCTCGACGGACGCGGAGGCCGCATCCACGGCCTGCGCGTGGCCGACGCCAGCGTCATGCCCACCATCACCAGCGGCAACACCAACAGCCCCACGCTGATGATTGCCGAGAAGGCTGCGGGCTGGATCATCCGCGGCGATTGAAGCCCACGCGGCGGCCCGTCGTCAACCGAAGGCGTTGGGCAGCCACAGGGCCAGCGAGGGGAAGGCGACCAGCAGCGCGACCATCACGAACATGGCGGCCACGAACGGCAGCGAGCCGATGATGACGGCGTTCATGGAGCCGCTCTTGCGCACGCTGTGCACAACGAACAGGTTGAGTCCCACGGGCGGCGTGATCAGTGCGGCCTCGACCAGGACGATGATCAGGATGCCCAGCCAGACCGGGTCGTAGCCCAGGGCGATCATGATCGGCGCGATGATCGGGATGGTGGTGATCATCATCGACAGCGTTTCCATGAAGCACCCGAGGATGAGATAGAACACCACCACGATGAGCAGCATCCAGCCGCCGGGCAGGTCGAGGTTGCGGATGGCGTCGGTCAGGGACTGGGTCAGGCCGGTGGCCGACATCACGAAGTTCAGGAAACTCGCGCCCAGGATGATCAGCATGATCATCGCGGTGGCCTTCATGGTGTTCTCGAGCACCTCGCGCAGCATGGCGGCATTGAGCCGGCCGGCCGAGGCTGCCAGCACCAGGGCCCCCACCACCCCCAGCGCCGCGGCTTCGGTCGGCGTGGCCAGACCGGCGTAGATGGAGCCCACCACCAGCAGGAAGATGCCCATGGGCGGCAACAGGTGGACCAGGCTGGCCCAGCGCTGCGACCAGCTGCCCTTGAGCGACCGGCCGCCCCAGGCCGGCCGGATCAGGCAGGCCACCAGAATGGTGACCATGAACAGCCCGGCCATGACCAGCCCCGGAATGATGCCCGCGAGATAGAGCTTGGGAACCGAGGAGTTGGTCAGCACGCCGTAGATGACGAGGTTGATCGAGGGCGGGATCAGGATGCCCAGCGTGCCGCCGGCGGCAATGCTGCCCAGGAACAGCGATTCGTTGTAGCCGTGCCGTCGGATCTGCGGGATGGCGACCGTGCCCACCGTGGCGGCTGTCGCCACGCTCGAACCCGAGGTGGCGGAGAACAGGGTCGAGGCGCCGATGTTCGCGTGCATGAGTCCGCCCGGCAGCCACGACAGCCACAGGCTCATGGCGCTGTACATGCGTTCGGCAAAACCGGAGCGCAGCAGCACTTCGCCCAGCATGATGAACAGCGGGATCGCCACCAGCAGGAACTCGTTGTTGGCGCTCCATGCGATCTCGCCCATGGCGTTCGACAGCGGCAGCATGGAATACAGCGGATCGAGCACCAGGCCGAGCAAGCCCAGCGCGGCACCCACGGGAATGCTGATGCCGATGAGCGCCAGCAGGAGGATCATGGCGTTGGCGATCATGCGCGTGCTCCTTGCGATACCAGGGGGTGGGACTGTTCAGAGGCGACCAGGCGTTCGCCGGCCGCGGCTTCTTCTTCGGCTTCCTCGATGCTCGAGCGCACGCCGCACAGGGCCTGGACCGCCGCATAGTCTCCGCTGACCAGCGCGAAGGCCGCACGCAGCAGCATGAGTGTCAGCACCACGCACATCCACAGCAAGCCGAGGAACCACAGCCCTTGCGGAATCCACAGCGGCGTCGCCAGCGTGGAGTTGGCCGTCGACGATTGGGCCCACGACATGGCCACCACGTCGAATCCGTACCACGTGAGACAGACCATGAACACGCCGAGCCCCACGAGCGCCAGCCAGTCGACCGATGCGGCCACGCGCACCGGCAGGTACTGGTAGACCACATCGACCCGCACGTTGGCACGCGACAGGGTGGCGAAGGCCAGTGCCCACGAGGTGCTGATGGCGAAGGCATAACTCGACAGCTCGTCGGCGCCGCCCGATGTGAAGCCGAAGAACTTGCGCGCCAGCACGTCGAAGGTGATGAGCAGCACGCTGGCCAGCGTGAGCGCGCCGCCGGCCCAGACGGCGACATGCGACAGCCGGTTGGCCAGGCCGAGCAGCCGGGCCAGCATCGAGGAAGAGGGTGCAGAAGTCATGGTGGTATCCCGCGTGGCGAATGTCACTTGACGGCCTGCAGGCCCAGAACCTGGCCGACGGTTGCGTTCCAGCTCTTGACGCAATCGTTCGAGCAGCGGGCGGCCCACTTGGGCAGCACCGAATCGCCCAGCACCTTCTTGAGCAGGGCACGGTCGGCATCGCTGGGCATGACGAGCTTCATCTTGCCCTTGACGGGATAGGGGCAGGCTTCGGCACCGGTGTTGCAGTCGTAGCCTTCCTGGGTCTGCGCGATGGCGGCGTCCCAGATGTCGGCGACCAGCTTGTCGTGCTGCACCTGCAGGAAAGCCTGCACCTTGGGATCCAGCTTGTTCCAGGCCGCCAGATTGAAGGCGTGGATCTGCTGGTTCCAGTTGATCGGCAGGGCATACAGATGGGTCGAGACCTCGTACCACTTGGCGTTGTAGCCCGAGATTGCGCCGGTGATCGCGCAATCGACGACCTTGTTCTGCATCGCAGGCACGACCTCGCCGAAAGGCATGGTGACGCCGGCGCCACCCAGAGCCTCGATGAATTCCGTCATGTTGCGGCTGCCCACGCGTACTTTTTTGCCCTTGATGTCCTGCAGGCCCGTGATGGGTGCATTGCAGAACAGAACCTGTGCGGAGTTGGTCGACAGGCCCATGACCTTGACGCGGCCGGTGCCGGCATAGAACTGGGAGATGACGGGCTCGAAGGCCTTGGTGATCGCGCGAGCGGTCGGGGCGTCGGGCGCCAGGCCGGTGAGATCGATGGCTTCGTTGATGGGGTTGTCGCCCGAGAAGTACGACATGGTGGCGGTGCCGTACTCGACCACGCCCTGCGAGACCAGTCGCATGAGTTCAGGTCCCTTGAGTCCCATTTCATTGAATCCCTTGACCTGGGCCGTGACGGCGCCCTGGGATTCCTTGGGAATGGTCTGACTCCAGAAGGGATATTCGAAGTCCTTGTAGGACGTGACATTGCTCAGGCTGCCGACGATCTTGAGTTCGGTCCGGGGCAAATCCTGGGCCTGCGCGGCGTTGGCACACAGGAGGGTCGCCAGCGCGCTGCCGGCCAGAATGCGCATGAGGGTCTTGTTCATCACGAAAGTCCTGATTGAGTTGAGGCGGTCATAAAAGGGGGGAAAAGGCAATGGCGGTCAGTCCTGCGGTTCGATCTCGAAAAGGGCCTCGACCTCGACCGCCATGTCGGAGGGCAACGACGAGGCCCCGGTGGCGATGCGGGCATGCAGCCCCCGTTCGCCAAACACGGCATGCAGCAGATCGGATGCACCGTCGAGCACCTTGGCGTGCTCGGTGAACCCGACCGGTGCATTGACCACGCCGGCCAGCCGCACCACACGCAGCACCCGGTCGAGCCGGCCGCCGCAGGCCGCATGGACCTGCGCCAGCAGGTTGAGCGCGCACAGGCGTGCAGCCAGCCGTGCCTGCTCCAGATCGAGAGCGATGCCCACCTGCCCGGCGTAGCGCAAGCGGCCGTCGAGCCGGGGGCCCTGCCCGGCCACCGCGAGGTAAGGACCGGACAGCACATAGGGCACGTAGCTGCCGCGCGGCACGCTGGGCGCTGGAAGTTCGAGGCCGAGCGCGGCCAGGCGCGCCAGCGCGGCATCGCCGCCTCCGCTGGCCGGTGTCGTCGCGCTGTTCATTTCAGTTGCCTCCAATCGCCGCGGTCGCCTTTCCAGTTCACGGCGTGCCCCATCGCACGCATGACACTGCCTCGCAAGGTTCGCACCATGCCTTCCCACTCGCGCGCATCGATGCCGTCGACCGCCGGTTCGGGCGCCATGAACATGCCGTCCACTCCGCCATGCGCCACGCACAGCGTGGTGCTGCGGGTCTCGAGTTCCGGGTCGTGAAACACCGTCGGGTTGTCGAGCAAGGCGGAGAGCGCGGCCACGATGCCGGTCGCCCCCCAGTTGGAGACATTGCTCACCACCAGCCAGTCGACGGCCGTGGCGGCCCCCACGCCGCCGCGGCCGGGAATGCCGCAATCCACGGCCTTGGGAGAGAAGCGCGGCAGGTCTTCGGCGATCACGCCCATGCCGAGTTCGTTGCCGCCGTCGCCGATGCCGATCGTGGGCAGGCCCAGACCGCGGGCTTCGATGAACAGTTGATCGAGATCGGCCACCATGCCGTCGAGCGGCCGGCCGCCCAGGCCGTGATACAGGCCGCGTGCGTTGCAGCCCGGCCGCTCGATGGCCAGCAGCAACGACGGCTGCGTGTGCTGCAGCAGGGACTGCGTGACGGCGCGGCAGCCGGTGGTGTCCTTGGGCACGGTCTGGATGTAGACCGGCCGCAGGAACTCGATCGGCTCGGCGCGGCCGGATGCCGGCAGGGCACGCGGCGCCAGGCCGGCGCCCCTGCAGGTCGCGTGCATCATGGCTTCCCAGTCTTCGTCGACGACGATGACCGAGATCACGCCCAGCCCCAGAAACAGGGCCCGGGCCAGCAATGCGGCTCCGACCGGGCCATCGGTTTCGGGCACGCCACCGCCTTCGGGGAAACCGGTGGCGATGAGCACGGGCGCGTCCGGCCGCTCGCGCGCGGCGTGCACCAGCCGCTCGGCAGCCCCCATGCAGCAGGGGCCGGGCTGCCGGGATTGCAGCGCGTCGTAGAGCTTGCCGATCAGACCGACCCCGGTGTAGTCCAGGGTCATGAAATCGTCGATGGTGCGTGCCACGCGTGCGTAGCGTGGAGAGTCGGGAGTCAGCATGGTGTTCGCGGGTTATCGGTTGAGCGGGTGAGACATCTCACGGTGGCCGGGGCGGGTCCTCAGGCCTCGGGCTGCAGGATGCGGGCATAGGTATCGGCGTCGACATTGCCGCCGCTGAGCACGACGGCCACGGTTTTTCCGCGCACATCGAGGCGGCCGGCCAGCAGCGCGGCCAGACCGACGGCACCGCCCGGTTCGACCACCAGCTTGAGCTCGGCGTAGGCCATGCGCATGGCTGCGGCCACTTCGTCGTCGGTGACCACCAGACTGCCCGACAGCAGGGCCCGGTTGACCGGGAAGGTGAGCTCGCCGGGAATGGCGACCTGCAACGCATCGCACATCGACACCGCACCGGGTGCGTTGCGCTCGCGCTGCCCGGACTGCAGCGAACGGGCCAGTTCGTCGAAGCCCTGCGGCTCGACCGCATAGACAGCGGTTGCCGGGCTCAGCGCGCGCACGGCCGCGGCGACGCCGGCCACCAGCCCACCGCCGCTGCAGGCGGCCAGCACGGCGTCGGGCACCCGCCCGAGGGCCTGGCTCTGCTGCACGATCTCGAGGCCGACGGTGGCCTGCCCGGTCATGATGTACGGGTCGTCGTAGGGCGGCACGATGGTGGCGCCGGTCCGTGCGGCGATTTCCGCCCCCAGGGTCTCGCGGCTTTCATGCAGTCGGTCGTACAGCCGCACGGTGGCGCCGTTGCGGCGCGCACCGTCGATCTTGGTCGACGGCGCGTCCGAGGGCATGAGGATGGTGGCGGGCATGTCCAGCAGCCGCGCCACGGCCGAGATCGCCAGCGCATGGTTGCCCGACGACCAGGCGACGACACCGCCGGCACGCTGCGCCGGCGTGAGCTGCAGCAGCCGGTTGCAGGCGCCGCGGAACTTGAAAGAGGCGGCCTGCTGCAGCACCTCGGCCTTGAACAGCACACGGGCACCGGTCAGCGCGTTGATGGCAGGGCTCTCGAGCAAGGGCGTGCGCACGGCGTGGCTGCGGATGCGCTCGGCCGCCGCTTCGATGGCCGCCAGCGTCGGCGCCCCGAGTTCGTGCAGCAGGGCCGGCGCGGGCATGGGTGGCGTGAGGAGAGAAATCATGGCGATCGGACAGGCAAGAGGAGAAGTCGAATGAGGACGGGCGTGCGGGCCGGCTTGGGCTAGAGGGCGGCCAGTTGGCTGTTGCGGATGTCGGCGACCAGCATGTAGCCCGGCTTGTGCGTGATGGCCAGCGGCGGCCTGGCCGAACGGATCGCCTGCTGCGGCGTGACGCCGCAGGCCCAGAACACCGGGATTTCGCCCTCGCGCATGTCGGCGGGCTGCCCGTAGTCGGGGCGGCTCAGATCGGCGATGCCGATTCTTGCGGGATCGCCCAGGTGCACCGGTGCGCCGTGCACGGCCGGAAACCGCGAGGTGACCTGGATGGCGCGGATCGCCTGGGCCGGCGTCATGGGGCGCATGCTCACCACCATGTTGCCGCCGAAGCGGCCGGCCGGCGTGTTGCGGATGCTGGTGTTGTACATCGGTACCGGGTGATCGTTCTCGATGTGACGCACGGGCACCAGCGCATCGATCAGCGCGGCCTCGAACGACAGCGAGCAGCCGATGACGAAACCCACCAGGTCGTCGCGCCACAGTTCGCCCAGGTCGGCGACCTCGCCGCTGAACTCGCCGTCGCGGAACACGCAGTACGCCGGCACGTCGTGCCGGAGATCGATGCCGGCTCCGAGCTCGGGCACGCTGGGATCGCCCGGCTCCGTCATGCCGATGACGGGGCACGATTTCGGGTTGAGCCGGCAGAAACGCAGGAACTCGTCGGCATAGTCGCGCGGCAGGATCGCCAGGTTGCCCTGGGCATGGCCGGGGGCCTGGCCCGCTGTGTGCGAGTGGAAGTCCTGCCGGCGGATGGCCCGGCGCAGATCCGCCGGTATCGGCCAGATGGAGGGAGCAGTCATGTTCAAAGGTATCGGTCGTCGAGGAGGAATGCCCCAGACTTTAGAAACCGGCCCCCACACCGTCCATCCAGAAATATTGCCAGCGCATGTTCAAGAAAAGTGAACAGCGCAGGCACCACGACCACCCGTTCGCCGCACCACGGTGAAGCACGCCAGACTCGACGCACCATGAACAGCAGATTTCTCGAAACCTTCATCGCCCTGGCCCGTACGCCCCACCTCCGGCGCGTCGCCGAACGCATGCATGCAACGCCCGGTGCACTGTCGATGCGCATCCGCAGCCTGGAGCAGGAACTGGGCGTCGCGCTGTTCACGGCCGAGCAGAAATCGCTGGCCCTGACCGACGCGGGCCGGCGGCTGCAGCCGTACGCGCAGGCGGTGCTCAAGGCCGTCGAGGAACTGCGGCAGGCGGCACAGCCCCGCGACGCCGTGACCGGCCGGGTGCGTGTCGGGATGATGGAGACGGTGGTGCACACGCTGCTGCCCGATTTCGTGAAGGCCATGGGCGAGCAACTGCCGGGCGTCGAGCTGGACCTGTCGGTCGATCTCACGGTCAACCTGATCGAGAACCTGATGCGCGGCGAGCTCGATCTCATCCTGTGCGTGGGCCAGGAGCCGCGCAGCCCCTATGTGCTGGCCGAGAACCTGCTGAACCTCTCCATCCACTGGATCGCGCGCAAGGACCTCGTCGACGCGCAGGATGCGCTGCGTCAGGTCTTCAGGCACCAGATCATGACCCAGATGAGCAACACCGCCCCCTACAACGCCGCGGTCAGCGTGATCCAGAAGCTGGCGGCCGACCAGGGCGTGCCCGCCACGCGTCTGCGCATCTCCAGTTCACCCTCGCTCGCCGCGCTGGTGGCCCTGGCGCGCGAAGGCCTGGGCGTGGCCGTCGTGCCGGGCCTGCTGGTGAAGGAACAGCTCGACCGCGGCGAGCTGGTGCAGTTGCCGCTGCCGACGCCGCAGCCGTTGACGATTGCGCAGTGGCACGCCCTCAATGCCAGCCCGGCCACGCTGTGCACGGCCGAGATCGTCCAGCAGGTGTGTGCCGCGTACTGCGCGCGCCACGCGCCGGGGGGCTGGATCGCCCTCGCGGACACGGGCATCCGCAGCGGCCCGGGATCGGGCCCCTGAGCCGGCCGCCGCGGCACAAGCCGGCAGACTCAGTCTGCGCGGTCGGCCGGGCCGTTCTTCTGGCGGATCGCCAAAGCCACCCGCTCGAACAGGGTCTGGGGGGCCTCGACCTCGCGGTGGGCCATCGCGTAGGCCAGTTCGTCGGCATACAGGGCGAGTTCGGGATGGCCGAATCGCCGCGCATGCTCGCGCGCCACACGCATGATCTCGAGCGCATACTCTTCGTTCTCGGCCATCCACTCCGTATCCGTGACGCGGCCTGTGATCCGGCGCATCGACACGTGCAGGCGAGCGGCGATGGCCAGTCGATCTGCATCTGAAACGGCAGAAGAGGGCTGGGCGGGCGGCGGGGCGGACGGTGTCATACAGGCGTTGTCCGGCCTGTTTGCACAACTCATGCCAAGCCGGATCCGCCCATCACGCACCAAAAACGGGAATGCCATTCACATCAGGGTTAGCCCTAGGCACCACCCCTGTGCGTGGCAATTAGAATCCTTGACACTCGATCGGGTCATAAGCACATCACTGAATGTCATGTGCCCAGACCCGCAAAGCGAGGGTTAGAGGAGACATCAGCGAAACCAGAACAAGCTACTGACAAGCGCCGCCAACAGGCGCCCTCCCCTCCAGGCACCACGGCGCTACGCCCTGGTGCTTTTTTATTGGCCGGTCCCTGCGCCGATCGGGCCCGGCGGCCACCGCCGACGACAGTGCCTGTTTCTGTTTTTCGTCAACTTTACCGAGACTTTGCCGCCTCTTGACCGCAGGATCACACGACGTGGCCCCCCGGCCACATGCGCGATACACAAGCCCCCGATCATGGGGCCATGGTTAAACGATACTCGCCCCTCGCGGGCCAAGCCGCCCACCCGGCCCCTGCTGCCCGCCTGACCATGGATTGGGGCCAGCGCCCAGCCGAGCGCCAGGACGCCGGCACCGCCGACGACCTCGGTCGCCAAGCCCGCCTGCAGACGGCACGCCGCCACTTGGCCAGCGCCAGGCTGCGTCCCACCCTGGCCCGGCTGTGCGCGCTCGATGCGCTGCTCCAGCATCCCGATCTTCCCGTCTCCGTGCAGACGCTGTACATCAGGCTGTTCGAGGCCGGCTACAGCTGCTCGCTGGGAACGCTGTACCGCGCCGTCGGCGAACTGGCACGGCATGGTCTCGTGCAACGCGAGTGGGACACCGACGGCAACGGTCTGTACAGCCTCAAGCCCGATTCGAAAGGCCCACAGGGCATCCAGATCGTCTGCCGCGAGACACGCGAACGCCACGTCGTCCACGATCCGGCCCTGATGGCCCGGCTGGTTCGATCGGCCAAAGCCTGCGGGCTTCAGATGGTGGACAGCGATGTCGTGATCGAGGTCCACTGCGCCCCCATCCCCGCATCGGCCCCCTCTCCGGCCTCGATGGCGGTCGAAGCGGGGCGGGTGGCAGCGGGCTGACGCGGCCGCAGCCGGGCCGCCGGCTCAATCGCCCGAGGCGATCGGCACCAGGGGAATGTCGGCTGCGGCGCGCGGCGTGCCGAGCGGCGGACCGCCGCGTCCCTGCCGGACGGCGGCGATATCCTGCTCGGAAGGGTACTGGCCCAGCAGCGCATAGTCGAACACGCGCCGCACGATGGGCGCCGCGACCTGCGCGCCCCAGCCGGCGTTCTCGACGATGGCGGCCACCACCAGTTGCGGATTCTGCGCCGGCGCGAAGGCCAGATACAGGCCGTGGTCGCGCTGCCGCTCGGCCAGACGCTTGGCGTCGTAGCGGTCCTTCTGGCCGATGGTCACGGCCTGTGCCGTGCCGGTCTTGCCGCCGGAGGTGTAGCCGGCGCCGGCGAACACGCCGCGGCCCGTGCCGTCCGTCACCACGCTGACCATGCCGTCGAGCACGACCTGGATGTTCTGCTGCTTGTAGCCCAGATTGACCGGCGTTTCGAGCACCACGGCCTCGGGCGCCTGGGCATGGGGACCCCGGACGGCCTTGACCAGGTGCGGCTTGTTCTGCAGTCCGTGATTGGCGACCGCGGCCATGGCGTTGGCCAGTTGCAGCATGGTGAAGTTGTTGTAGCCCTGGCCGATGCCCAGCGAGATGGTCTCGCCCGCGTACCAGCGTTTCTGCTCGGGCCGGCGATAGGTGTTGCGTTTCCATTCGGTGCTGGGCAACACGCCGCGCACCTCGCCGCCCAGGTCCAGCCCGGTGATCTGGCCGAAGCCCAGCGGTTTCATGAAATCGTGGATGGTGTCCACGCCCATGTCGTTGGCCAGCGAGTAGAAGTAGACATTGCTCGAACGCTGGATGGCGCGCCGCATGTCGACCGAGCCTGCCGCCTCGTGGCTGCGGAAGGTGTGGCCGCCGAAAGTCCACGAGCCGGTGTCGTTGACGACCATGCTGGCCCCGCGCTTGCCGGTTTCGAGCGCGGCCAGCGCCATGAAGGGCTTGTAGGTCGAGCCCGGCGGATAGGTGCCGCGCAGAGCCCGGTTGAGCAGGGGACGGTCGACCGACTCGTTGAGTTCCTTCCAGCTCTCGACGTCGATGCCGTCGACGAAGAGGTTGGGGTCGAAGCTGGGCTTGCTCACCATGGCCAGCACTTCGCCGGTGCGGGGGTCGATGGCCACCAGCGCGCCGCGCCGGTCGCCGAACAGGTCCTCGACCAGCTTCTGCAGGCGGATATCGAGCGACAGCATGACGTCGTCGCCCGAGACCGCCGGCGTGGTCGAGAGGGTCCGCACCGCACGCCCCGAAGCCGAGGTCTCGACCTGCTCGATGCCGGTCGTGCCATGCAACTGGCGCTCGTAGCTCTGCTCGATGCCCAGCTTGCCGATGGATTCGGTGCCGCGGTAATTGCCGGCGTCGTCGGAATCCTCGATCCGCTCTTTTTCGGCCTCGTTGATGCGGCCGATGTAGCCGATCACGTGCCCGCCGAGTTCGCCGTAGGGGTAGGTGCGGAACAACCGCGCCTTGATCTCGACACCCGGGAAACGGTAGTTCTGGGCGGCCACGCGTGCCACTTCCTCGTCCGTCAGGCGGGTCTTGAGCGGCAGCGAAGCGAAGCTGCGCGACTCCGCGCGCAGTTGCCGGAAACGGCGGAGATCGCGCGGCGTGAGGGCCACCAGCTTGCCGAGCTCCGACAGCGTCTCGTCGAGGTTGGGCACATTGGAAGGCGTCACCTCGAGCGCATAGGCCGAATAGCTCGACGCCAGCACCACGCCGTTGCGGTCGAGGATGCGGCCGCGGTTGGGCACGATGGGCAGCAGGCTGGTGCGGTTGCGCTCGGCGCGCGCATCCAGCGCGTCGTGCCGCGAGACCTGCAGCACCACCAGGCGGCCGACCAGCAGGGAAAAACCCAGGATCACGACCAGCGCGGCCACCCACACCCGGCGCCGGAATCGCGTCAGGTCGGCTTCGACGTTCTTGAGTTCTGCCATGGCGGTCGTGTGCGGGCGGTTACAGCGGGCGGTTGTCGTCCTGGTCGGGCGCACGCCGCTGCGGCGCCAGCAGGACCCACGAGACCATGGGCCACAGCACCGCCTCGGCCACGGGGGCCAGCATCACGTCCCAGCCCGGAAACAGGCCCGTGGCCACCAGTCCGGCCGCCAGCATCACCAGATGCGCCGCCAGAAACAGCGGAAACACATGCAGCGCCTGCTGGATCACGCCGTACCACAGGATACGGCGGCTGAGCACGGCCGCCAGAAAGGCCAGCAATGCGTAGGCCAGGGCATGCTGGCCCAGGATGGAGCCCTGGTGGATGTCCATCACCAGCCCGAGCGCAAAAGCCCCGGCCATGCCCATGCGGCCGGGCTGGTGCACGGCCCAGAACATCAGCACCACGGCCATGATGTCGGGCATCCACACGAGGCGGCCGAGCGGCAGCATGGCCAGCAGCAGCGCCAGCGCAAGGCTCAGCCAGATGAACCAGGCGCGCACCGGCAGCAGCAGGGTCTGTTTGTTGCGGGAGGTGTACATGGGCATCGGGTTCCGGGTGTCAGCGGGCGCCGGCAGGAGCAGCGGGGGCGGTGCGTGCCGCCGCCGCGGCGGGCGCGGTCCGCGCTGTGGCGGCGGGCGGCGGCGTGCCGTTTCCAGCCTGGGTCGACCCGGCCGGCGGAACAGGGTTCCCCGAAGCGGCATCCTGGGGTGCGGGCGCCTGCCCGACAGGCTCGTCGGGCCGCGTCAGCGGCGCCAGCACCATCACATGGCGCAGGCCGCGCAGATGGGCCTGGGGACGGGCATGGATGCGCAGGAAAGCCGAATCCGAACGCCGTTCGACCTGGATCACCTCGGCCACCGGCAGGCCCGGCGGGTAGATGCCGTCGATGCCGTTGGTGGTGAGCATGTCGCCCACCTGCACGTCGGCATCGTTCTGCACAAAACGCAGCTCCAGCGCACCGTCGGCCAGCAGGGCCGGGTTGCCATAGGCGATGGCACGCGAGCCGGTGCGCAGATTCATCACCGGAATCACCATGTCCTGGTCGATCACCAGCGAAACCTCGCTGGTGAAGGGGTAGGCCCGCGTGACCTGTCCCAGCACGCCATGGGCGTCCATGACGGGCGAGCCGGCGGAGATGCCCTGCAGGCTGCCCTTGTCGATGGTGACCCGGCGGGTATAGGGGTCGGCGGTGTCGTGGAGCACCTCGGCAGCCTGCGTCGTCGTCGTCAGCCGGGCGCGCAGGCCCAGCAGTTCGCGCAGGCGGGTGTTCTCGTCGAGCAGCGCCTCGGCCTGTGCGGCGCGCAGGGTCTGGGCCATCAGGCGCTGCTCGGCCTGGGCCTGGGCGGCGTGCGCGTCCTCGAGCGAGCGGACGTAGGCCGTGCTGCTCTGCACGGCACGAACCGGCTTGAGCACGCTTTCCTGCAAGGGATAGAGCGCGGCAGCGACCACGGCGCGCAGGGGCTGCGTCACCTGGAACCGCGTATCGGCCACCATCAGGAAGACAGCCAGCGCAAAGCACACCAGCAACCGGACGAAGGCGGGTGTTTCCTGCTTGAAAAAGGATGGCGGACGGCGGTCCAGCGTGCCTAGCGGCATGTCATGCCCTTCAAAACCGGCGATGGCTGCCGGATCCAACGACAGCGCTCAACGACAAGGGCGCAGCTGCCAGCAGCCTGCGCCCAGGGTCGCGCACAGACGGCCGCGCGACGAAAAATCCCGGCGGCCATCTGTTTCAGACTGCCGCCGCCGTTTTCTTCAATCCGATGTGAAGATGCTGCCCAGGCGGTCGACACGCTCGAGCGCCATGCCGCATCCCTTGACCACGCACAGCAGCGGGTCTTCGGCGACCAGCACGGGCAGGCCGGTTTCTTCGGCCAGCAGGCGGTCGAGATCGCGCAGCAGGGCGCCGCCGCCGGTGAGCATCATGCCGCGCTCGGCGATGTCGGCACCCAGTTCGGGAGGCGTCTGTTCCAGTGCGTTCTTCACGGCCGAGACGATCTGGTTGATCGGGTCGGTCAGCGCCTCGAGCACCTCGTTGCTCGAGATGGTGAAGCTGCGCGGCACGCCTTCGCTGAGGTTGCGTCCCTTGACTTCGAGCTCCTTGACCTCGCTGCCGGGGAAGGCCGAGCCGATGCTCTTCTTGATGAGCTCGGCGGTCGGCTCGCCGATCAGCATGCCGTAGTTGCGGCGGATGTAGTTGATGATGGCTTCGTCGAACTTGTCGCCGCCCACCCGCACGCTGCCCTTGTAGACCATGCCGCCCAGCGAGATCACGCCGACTTCGGTGGTGCCGCCGCCGATGTCGACCACCATGGAGCCCGAGGCCTCGGAGACCGGCAGGCCCGCGCCGATGGCGGCTGCCATGGGTTCCTCGATCAGGTAGACCGAGGTGGCGCCGGCGGCTTCGGCCGCATCCTTGATGGCGCGGCGCTCGACCTGGGTGGAGCCGCAGGGCACACAGATGATGATGCGCGGGCTGGGCGAGAACAGCGTGCGCGGATGCACCATCTTGATGAACTGCTTGATCATCTGCTCGGTGATCACGAAATCGGCGATCACGCCGTCCTTCATGGGCCGGATCGCCTCGATGTTGCCGGGCACCTTGCCCAGCATGGCCTTGGCCTCGGCGCCGACGGCCTGAATGACCTTCTTGCCGTGGGGGCCGCCTTCGTGGCGAATGGCGACGACCGACGGCTCGTCGAGCACGATGCCCTTGCCCCGTGCGTAGATGAGAGTGTTCGCGGTACCTAAATCAATAGCAAGGTCGGTGGAGAAATACCGGCGGATGGAACCAAACATAAGAACTGTAATTTCCTGGATAAGGGCGCACTGCGGCTGGGCCTGCAGCGCCGCCCATGAATTCGTGGCGACAGGGGGCTGGCTGGCATCGGGCAACGCCCGGTTGCACGGCAAACCAGGCCCGGTGCTCCGGCGTCCACGCCGAAGGCGGGATAATACTCCATAGCCTGTGTATAACTGCCGCGATTTCAGCCCTTAAAGGCCGTCATTTGACGAGAATCGCGATCTTTTGGCCCGCGCCATCGCTGTTGGCGGCGTCGGGCGGCTCTTCGAACAATCTTTCTGGATTTGGTTCCCCTATGTCACTGACCGCGCAAGACATCTCCCGCATCGCCCACCTGGCGAGGTTGGGGCTGCAGCCGGCCGAGAGCGAACGCATGCTCGGCCAGCTCAACGATTTCTTTTCCATCGTCGAACGCATGCAAGCGGTCGACACCCGGGGCGTGGTGCCCCTGGCCCACCCGACCAGCGTGATCGAGGACGTGGCCCTGCGGCTGCGCGCGGACGTCGCCAGCGAGCCCGACGACCGCGAGGCCAACCAGCGCAGCGCGCCGGCGGTCGAGGACGGTTTTTTCCTCGTCCCCAAGGTCATCGAGTAATCCGGCGTCCGCGCCCTACCGTCTCCAACATCGCACAGCATGAGTGAATTGCATCACCTGACGGTGGCCGAACTGGCCACCGCGCTCCGGAACAAGCAGGTTTCGGCCACCGAAACCGCCCAGCATTTCCTGGACCGCATCGCCGCCGCGCCCGAACTCGGCGCCTTTCTCGCCACCGACCCCGAAGCGACCCTGGCCCAGGCCCGTGCCGCCGACGCCCGCCTGGCCGCAGGCAGCGCGGCCCGCCTGGAGGGCGTGCCGATCGCCCACAAGGACATTTTCGTCACGCGCGACTTCCCGACCACGGCAGGCTCCCGGATGCTCGAGGGCTACCGTTCGCCCTTCGACGCCACGGTCGTTCGCCAACTGGCCGAGGCCGGTGCGGTCACCCTCGGCAAGCTCAACTGCGATGAGTTCGCCATGGGCTCGGCCAACGAGAATTCCGCCTACCAGCCGGCGCTCAACCCCTGGGACCGCAGCCGCGTGCCGGGCGGGTCTTCGGGCGGCAGCGCGGTGGCCGTGGCCGCCCGCCTGGCGCCCGGCGTGACCGGCACCGACACCGGTGGCTCGATCCGCCAGCCGGCCGCGTTCTGCGGCATCACCGGCATCAAGCCGACCTACGGCCGGGCCTCGCGCTACGGCATGGTGGCGTTTGCCTCCAGCCTCGACCAGGCCGGCCCCATGGCCCGCACGGCCGAGGACTGCGCGCTGCTGCTCTCGCCCATCTGCGGCCCGGACGCCGACCGCGACTCGACCTCGCTCGACCACCCCGCACAGGACTACAGCCGCGACCTGGGCGCCTCCATCGAGGGCCTGCGCATCGGCCTGCCCAAGGAGTTCTTCGGCGACGGCCTGGCCGCCGACGTGCGCGCGGCCATCGACGAGGCCCTCAAGACCTACGAATCGCTGGGCGCCAAGCTCGTCGAGATCAGCCTGCCGCGCACCGAGCTGTCCATCCCGGTCTACTACATCATCGCGCCGGCCGAGGCGTCCTCCAATCTCAGCCGCTTCGACGGCGTGAAGTTCGGCCACCGCGCCGCCGACTACAGCGACCTCGAGTCCATGTACAAAGCGACGCGCGCCGAGGGCTTCGGCGACGAAGTCAAGCGCCGCATCATGATCGGTGCGTATGTGCTCTCGCACGGTTACTACGATGCCTACTACCTGCAGGCGCAGAAGATCCGCCGCATGATCGCCGACGATTTCCAGCAGGCCTACACCCAGTGCGACGTGATCGCCGGACCGGTGGCGCCCACGGTGGCCTGGAAGCTGGGGGCCAAGAGCGACCCGCTGGCCAACTACCTGGCCGACATCTACACCTTGCCGGCCTCGCTGGCGGGCCTGCCGGGCATGAGCCTGCCGGTGGGCTTCGGCGAAGGCGGGCTGCCGGTCGGCCTGCAGCTGCTGGGCAACTATTTCGACGAAGCCCGTCTGCTCAACGCCGCCCACCGCTTCCAGCAAGCCACCGATTTCCACGCCCGCGCACCCGAAGGCATCTGAGACCATGAGCCACGCCAAACTGATCCAGGGCTACGAAGTCGTCATCGGCTTCGAGACACACGCCCAGCTCTCCACCGCCTCGAAGATTTTCAGCCGGGCCTCGACCGCCTTCGGCGCCGAGCCCAACACCCAGGCCTGCGCCGTCGACCTGGCACTGCCGGGCACCCTGCCGGTGATGAACCGGGGTGCCGTCGAACGGGCCATCCAGCTCGGCCTGGCGCTGGGCTCGACCATCGCGCCGACCAGCATCTTCGCGCGCAAGAACTACTTCTACCCCGACCTGCCCAAGGGCTACCAGATCAGCCAGTTCGAGATCCCCGTGGTGCAGGGCGGCGAAGTCGGTTTCCTGCTCGGCGAAGAGAAACGAACCGTCCGCCTGGTGCGGGCCCACCTGGAAGAAGACGCCGGCAAATCCGTGCACGAGGGCTTCATCGGTCAGTCCGGCATCGACCTCAACCGCGCCGGCACGCCGCTGCTCGAGATCGTGACCGAACCCGACATGCGTTCGACCGAGGAAGCCGTGGCCTACGCCAAGGAACTGCACAAGATCGTGACCTGGATCGGCATCTGCGACGGCAACATGCAAGAGGGCTCTTTCCGCTGCGACGCCAACGTGTCGGTGCGCAAGCCCGGTGCGCCGCTAGGTATCCGCCGGGAGATCAAGAACCTCAACAGCTTCAAGTTCATGCAGCAGGCGATCGACTTCGAGATCCGCTGGCAGATCGAGCAGATCGAGGACGGTCATGCGATCGAGCAGGCCACGGTGCTGTTCGACCCCGACACCGGCGAAACCCGTGCGATGCGCACCAAGGAAGACGCGGCCGACTACCGCTATTTCCCCGACCCCGATCTGCCTCCGCTGGTGATCTCGGCCGACTGGATCGAGCGCGTGCGCGCCGGCATGCCCGAGCTGCCGCGCCTGATGGCCGCCCGCTTCGTCGCCGACTACGGCCTGCCCGAGTACGACGCGACCACGCTCACGCAGAGCAAGACCATGGCCGCGTTCTTCGAAGCCACGGCGCGGGTCTGCGGCAACGCCAAGCTGGCCAGCAACTGGATCATGGGCGAGGTCTCGCGCCGCGCCAACGCGCTCGATCTCGGCTTCGATGCACTGCCCATCACTTCGGGCCAGTTGGCCCAGTTGATCGGCCGCATCGGCGACGGCACCATTTCCAACAACGCCGGCAAGCAGGTGTTCGAAGCGCTGTGGAACAGCGAGAACGCCGATGTCGACGCCATCATCGAGGCCAAGGGTCTCAAGCAGATGAACGACAGCGGCGCACTCGAGAAGATCGTCGACGACGTGCTGGCGGCCAATCCCAAGTCGGTGGAAGAGTTCCGCGCGGGCAAGGACAAGGCCTTCAATGCACTCGTCGGCCAGGTGATGAAGGCCAGCCGCGGCAAGGCCAATCCGGCCCAGGTCAACGATGTGCTGCGCGCCAAGCTGGGCTGAGCCCGCTTTCGCACCCGACATTCGCGCGTCCGGCCGGCCATCATGATCGAGCGTTACTACCGCGAATTGCTCAGCCACTTCTCGCGCCGCACCCGCAGTGCCGAGAATGCGGCCGACATCGTGCAGGAAGCGTACTCGCGCGTGATTGCCGTGCAGCAGTCGGGCAGCGCCATCGCCGAGCCGAGGGCGCTGCTCTACCGCACCGCACGCAACATCCTGATCGACCAGCACCGCCGCAGCACGGCGCACGGCGAACACGTGAGCCTGCACGACGATGCCGGCGATGCGCTGGCCGGCCATCTGGTGCTGCACGACGTCGTGGTCGATCCCGAAGCCAGCCTGGCTGCGGCGCAGGCCATGCAATCGGTGCTGCGGATCATCGACCGCCTGCCGCTGCGTTGCCGCGAGGCCTTCATCCTGCACAAGTTCGACGGCCTGACGCAGGTGCAGGTGGCACAGCACATGGGCATTTCGCTCAAGGCGGTGGAACAGCACATCCGCAATGCCATGCAGGCCTGCCGGCAGGTCCGCGAGCGGCCGCCCGACCCCCCTTCGCCCGCAAAAAATACTCTGTCGGGCTGACGGCCCGCCCCAAATGCCTGGCGTTCAATCCCGTTCGCCTCCCGCCACCCACCGCCTGTCCCCCGCCCTCCGTCAGCCCGCATGCCCGTTCCGCCGCCCTTTCCGCCAGCCCCCGAACACAGCGACGTCGACCGTGCGGCGCTGGCGTGGTTCGTGCGCGAGCTGCGCGGCCTGTCGAGCCAGGAGCGGGCGGCGCGCGATGCGTGGCTGGGCAGCCACCCCGACCACGCGGCGGCCCTCGAACGCTGGCGCCAGGACTGGACGGGGTTCGACAGGCTCCCCTCCACCAGCCTGTCGCAGATCCGCCAGAATCTGCAACGCGACAAGCATTTGCAGGCCCGGCGCGCGGGCTTGCTGACCTTGGGCGGCGAGACCGTCGGCATCAAGCGCCGCCATGCCCTGGCCCTGGCCGGAACCACGCTGGGCGTCTCGGCCCTGGGCCTGCTGACCTGGCAGCACGTGCAGCGGCCGACCTGGCAGCAGTCCTTCGCCAGCCGGCGCGGCCAGTTGCTGTCCCTCGAGCTGCCCGACGGCAGCCGGGTGCAGATCGACACCCAGACCCGGCTCGAGGTGGTGTTTTTCCGCAAGCGGCGCGAGGTGCATCTGCTGGGTGGGCAAGCCGCGTTCCAGGTGACGTCCGATATCGCCCGCCCCTTCCAGGTGTGGGCAGGCGACGCCCGGGTCACCGTGGTCGGCACACGCTTTTCCGTCCGCCACACGCCGGAGATCCAGGAGCGCGCCGGTGTGCAGGTGGCCGTTTCCGAAGGCCAGGTCCACGTCCAGGTCTCGGCCGACCGCGGCCCTGCAACCCACCGTGCGGTTTCGCATCCGGCAACCGATGAGACCGCGGTCGATCTGGTGGCTGGACAGCAGGTCAGCAGCGACGGCCTGGGGCGATTGATGGCCGTCGCGGGCATCGACCCCGAAGAAGTGGCAGCCTGGCGGCGCCAGCGCGTCAGCTTCAACGACGTCACGCTGGCCCAGGCCATTGCCGAATTCGAACGCTACGGCGATACCCGCTTGCGCATCGTGTCTGACGACATTGCGGCGTTGCGCATCACCGGCACCTTCAATGCGCAGGATCTGACCAACTTCCGCCAGACCTTGCCCCAAGTGCTGCCCGTGCGCTTGCTGGCCAGAGCCGACGGCTGGATCGACATCGCGCCCCACAGCTGAAGCGGCCGCCCGGCGCGACGCCGGCCTCGCCGCGAATCTCGGCACCCTTCCCTGGAAAACCTGCGGCAGACCGGGCCTTGCGCAACGCCATCGCCGTCCGCCATGGCCCGGGCCCAGGGCCATTCGACGCCTTGAAATCAAAAAAACTATCGCCACTCGATATTCGATAAGAAACAACAACGGCGATGCGACTAGGGTTTTAGGGGAGATGTGCGTCTACATAAGAAGTATTCTGATTTCAAATCGCATATCGCGGAGGAACACATCCCATGCAACACACTCGCCTGCAGCCGGCGCCCCTGGTCCTGGCCATCGCCCTGGCACTGGGGCTGCCGCTGGCCCATGCGCAGTCGGTCACGGCCGGCACGACCCCGGTAGCCGTCGACATCGCGGCCCAGCCGCTGGGCTCGGCACTCAACGAGCTGGCCCGGCAGACCGGCCTGGAACTCGCCGTTCAGCCCCAGGCCGTGGCCGGCAAGACCGCGCCCGCCGTCAGCGGTCGCCTGACTGCGGGTCAGGCCCTCGACCGGTTGCTGGCCGGCAGCGGCCTGCGCGGCGGGGTCCAGGGGTCTGCGGTGGTGGTGACACCGGCCACCGCCACCCGCGGCGAGGCCACCTTGTCGGCCGTCACGGTGACGGCGAGCGCCGACGCGTCGGCAGCAGGCCTGTCGCCGGCGTACGCCGGCGGCCAGGTGGCACGCGGAGGACGTGTGGGCATCCTGGGCACGCAGGACAACATGGAGACGCCCTTCTCGATCACCAGCTACACCAACGAGCTGATTCAGAACCAGCAGGCTCGCAGCGTCGCCGACGTGCTTCAGAACGATCCCTCGGTGCGCATTGCCCGAGGTTATGGCAACTTCCAGGAGTCGTACTTCATCCGCGGCTTCATCCTCGGTTCCGACGATATCGCGTACAACGGCCTTTACGGCCTGATGCCCCGGCAGTACACGTCGGCCGAGCTGTTCGAGCGCGTCGAAGTTCTGCGCGGCGCCAGCGCCTTCCTGACCGGCGCCACGCCCACTGGAAGCGGCATCGGGGGCACCGTGAATCTGCTGCCCAAGCGCGCGCCCAACGAACCGCTCTCGCAAGTCACCCTGGGCGCCGGCAGCGACAGCCAGCTGTATGCGGCCACGGATCTGGCGCGGCGCTTCGGCCCCGACAACAGCACCGGCATCCGCATCAACGCCGCCCATCGCCGCGACGGCTCGGGCGTCGACGACGAGGCCTCCCGGCTCGACGTGCTGTCGCTGGGGCTCGATTGGCGCAGTGCGCGCGCGCGCCTGTCGGCCGATGTCGGTTTCCAGAACAACAAGCTCGAAGGCACCCGTCCCAACGTCACCGTCGCCGGCCTGAGCGCGGTTCCGGCTGCGCCGTCCGCCTCGACCAACTATGCGCAACCGTGGACGCATTCCGACGAACGCGACATCTACGCCACGGCGCGCGGCGAATACGACCTGACCGACCAGGTCACGGCATGGGCCGCCGTCGGCAGCCGCAAGGGCCACGAGGACAACCGCCTCGCGGGCGTGACCGTCACCAACCCCGCCACCGGTGACGCCACGGCCTACCGTTTCGACAACCGCCGCGAGGACGTGATCAAGACCGGCGAAGCCGGCCTGCGCAGCAAGTTCGACACCGGTCCCGTCAGCCATACCCTGACCGCTTCCGCCAGCTACTACGAGCTCAAGGAAAGGAACGCGTATGCGATGGACTTCTTCAACACCTTCCCGACCAACATCTACAACCCGGTCGATGTGGCCCTTCCGGCCATCAGCGGCACGGCGTTCACCGGCGGCGACCTCGCCAATCCGGGCCCGCTGTCGACGGTACGCATGACCAGCATGGCGCTGGGCGACACGGCCTCGATGCTCGACGGCAAACTGCTGCTCACGGGCGGCCTGCGTTACCAGCGGCTCTCGAACACCAGTTACGACTACATCAGCAGCCTGAACGGCGAGGTTTACGCCAAGAGCCGGACCAGCCCGGTGCTGGGCGCGGTCTACAAGCTGCGCCGGGATGTCTCGCTGTACGCCAACTACATCGAGGGCCTGTCGAAAGGCGAGTCGATCACCGGCAACTACACCAACACGGGGCAGACGCTGGCCCCCTTCGTCTCCAAGCAGAAGGAAGTCGGCGTCAAGTACGACAGCGGCAAACTCGGTGGCGGCATCGCCCTGTTCTCGACGGCCAAGCCGGGCAAGAAGACCGAAACCAACGCCGACGGCTCGCAGACCATCACGGCCAACGGCGAAGACGAACACAAAGGCATCGAGCTGACGACCTACGGCGAGATCGCGCGGGGCGTGCGTGTGCTGGGCGGGGTCACGTTCATGGATGCCAAGCAGAAGGAAAAGACCAGCGAAGACCTGGAAGGCAAACGCGTCATCGGCGTCCCCAGCCGCCAGGCCAACGTCGGCGTCGAATGGGATGTCCCCTATGCCCGCGGCCTGACGCTGGACGTCCGCGCGGTGTTCACCGGCCGCGTCTACGCCGACAACGCCAACACGCTGAGCGTGCCGAGCTGGACGCGTTTCGATCTCGGAGCCCGTTACGTGACCGAGTTCCAGAACAAGCTGCTGACCTTGCGCGCACGCGTCAACAACATCGCCAACCGCAACTATTGGGCGTCTGCCGGCGGCTACCCCGACAACGGCTACCTGGTGCTCGGGGCTCCCCGGACCTTCGCCCTCACGGCCACCGTGGATTTCTAGAATCCGCACATGATCCGCGCCGGGCCGCGGCCACCGCTGGCTGCCCCCCCGGTTTTTACCGTCCCGCATATCCTGAGGAGTTGAGACATGCGCCCCGCAATCCCCCGCAGCCTGACCACCACCGGCCTGGCCGTCGCCCTGGCCCTGGGCCTGGCCGCCTGCGCACAGCAGCCGGCTGCCACGACCGCCTCCGCAACGACAGCCGCCGCCACACCCGCGCCGGCCCCGGCACCCGCGCCCGTGGCCACCGCCCCGGCCGCCGACCCCAAAGTCCTGCGCCGCGAGCTCGCACACGGGGTCTACGAACTGGTCTACAGCCCGGTCACCCAGTCGGTCTACGCCTCGACCGCCCAGTCCATCACCGGCGTCAAGGGCGGTGTCATCTACAAGCTCGATCCCACCACCCTGGCCACGACCGGGCAGACCTACACCGATCTGCGCAACTTCGGCGCCACCGTCAATCCGGCCGGCGACACGCTGTATGTCACCAACAGCGTCTCCAGCGGCATCAGCGCGATCGACCTCAAGACCGGCGAAGTCAAGTCCCGCCTGAAGTTCGACGATCTCGGTCCGGACAAAAAACCTCTGGGCCCGCGCCAGATGGCGTACGACGAGGCCACCCACACGCTGTTTGTCGGCGGCGTGGGCGACCCCGGCGTGATCTGGGTCGTGGATGCCCTCACGCTCAAGCTCAAGGCCCGTATCCAGAACGCCGGCAAGTGGGTGACCGGCCTGCTGATCGACCCGGCGACGCGCCGCCTGTACGCGGCCAACGGCGGCGGCGAAGTGCTGGTGATCGACACCCGCAGCTACCGCATCCAGCAACGCTGGACGCCGGGCGATGGCCAGGAGTACCTGCTGCTGAACTTCGCCCACGATCCCAAGACGCATCGCCTGTTCGTCACCGACAACTCCAAGGCCAAGACCACCCTGGTCTTCGACGACCGCACCGGCCGGGTCACGCAGCGCCTGCCCGTGGGCGACTCGCTGGGCATCAAGCTCAACCCCGTGCGCAACGAGCTCTACATCACGCAGCGCGAAAGCGGCAAGCTGCTGGTGCTCGATTCCACCAGCTACGCGGTCAAGAAATCGTACGACCTGCCGCCCAACCCCAACAGCCTGCTGCTCGACCCCACCGGCCAGATTCTGTACGTCACGGTCAAGGTCGGCTTCAACAAGGACTATTCGACCGTCGGCCCCGACAGCGTGGTTCGCATCCAGCTCAACTGAGCCGCACCACCACGGCACCGGGGCCCTCCGACCCCGGTGCCCGCCCGCGAATGAGACCTCGCGCCGCACCACGCGCGCATCGGTCGCATCGCCGCCGGCACCGCACCCGGCGGCAAGCACCTTCGGGTGCTTTTTTTTGGACACGCCTTGGTATTTTTATTAACAATACAGTTAATAAAAACAGGCCAGTGGGCGGCTCGCCTTCCGCACGCGCCGACAAACCGGCCCCGCCCTTCGTGTCGCAGAGCGTGTCCAAGGTCACCCTATCCACCCCGGGTATATCCCGATCCCGGACCCGCTCTCCGTGCATTGACGCTCGCTCTCCGCCGATTCCATAATGAATCACAAATTCACTGAATGGTGAATTGACGGCCGATTCCTCTCGCCGCACGACCGCGCAGCGGCGCCAATCACAACAGGAGACAACCACCATGCCTTTGAGCCGCTACGCCCCCCTGGTCCTGCTGGCAGCCGCCAGCGCCCTGCTGCACGCACCGGCGGCCTTGGCGCAAGACAACTATCCGAACAAACCCATCCGGGTCATCGTGCCGTTTGCGGCGGGCAGCACCACCGACATCATTGCCCGGGCGATCAGCGACAAGGTGGGAAGCAGTCTGGGCCAACCGCTGATCATCGACAATCGCGCCGGCGCCAGCGGCACCATCGGGCAGCAGGCGGTCGCCACCAGCCCGGCCGACGGCTACACCCTGCTCCTGCACTCGTCTTCGCACACCGTCAGCCCTTCGACCTTCGCCAAGCTGCCGTTCGACACGGTGGCCGACTTTGCGGGCATCTCGCCCATTGCGACCCTGCCCAACGTGCTGGTGGTGGCACCGAGCAAGCAGTTCCGCCGGCTCGACGACCTGCTGGCAGCCGCACGGGCCAAGCCCGGCAGCCTGAACTTCGCGTCGGCCGGCCAGGGCAGCGCCACCCACCTCAACGCCGAGAAATTCAAGCACGCGGCCCAGATCGACGCCACCAACATTCCCTTCAAGGGCTCTGCCGAAGCCGTCACCGAAGTCATGTCGGGCCGCGTGGACTACTACTTCTCGCCCATTGCCCCGGTCATCGGCCAGATCAAGGAAGGCCAGTTGGTGGCGCTGGCCGTCGGTTCGCCACGGCGTGCCAGCGTGTTGCCCGATGTGCCGACGACAGCCGAGGCCGGTGTGCCCGGCTCGGAGTTCAATTTCTGGATCGGCATGCTGGCTCCCGCCAAGACCCCCCGTCCCATCATCGACCGCCTGAACCAGGAAATCGCCAAAGCCCTGGCCGCCCCCGAAGTGCAGGATCGTTTCCGCAAGCTCGGGGCCGAAGCCTGGACGCTGGCCCCCGACAAGTTCGACGCCTACATCCGCGAAGACATCACGGCCAACGCGCAAGTGGTGAAGGCAGCAGGGCTGGCCGCCGCACAGTGAAATCGCGGTAGCGACGCGCGCACGCGCAAGCCGCACCGGGCCCTCGTCACACCTCGGTGTCGAGGCTGTCGTGCAACTGCGCCGCCTGCGCGCGAGCCTGCCGCAGCAAGGCCTGCGGCGGCTGTCCGATGGTCCGCAGGAAAGCGCGGCGCATGCGTTCCTCGTCGCCGAATCCCGTGCGCGCGGCGACATGGGCGATCGCCACCTGCCCCTGTTCGATCAGGGCCTTGGCGGCCTCCAGCCGCAGGCGTTCGACGGCCTTGGCGGGCGTCATGCCCGTCTCGCGCACAAAGGCCCGGCTGAAATGCCGTGCGCTCCACTGCACCTGGTCGGCCAGTTGCTCGACGTTCAGCGGCGCCCGCAGGTTGTCCCGCACAAAATCCAGGGCTCGGCGGATGCGATCGGAATCGGGCTCCTGCGCCAGCTCGGACCAGGTCGCGAACTGCGACTGTCCGCCGGTACGCGGATACGCCACCAGCAACCTGCGCGCCACGTCGCGCGCCGCATCGGCCCCCCAGTCGTCTTCGATCAGGGCCAGAGCGAGGTCCAGGCCGGCCGACATGCCGGCCGCCGTCCACCAGTCGCCGTCGTGCACGACAAAGCGGTCTTCCTCCAGCAACACCCCCGCAAATGCCTGCCGGAACTCGCGCGCCAGCGCACCCGGCACGGTGGCACGGCTGCCCTCGAGCAGGCCGCCCTGTGCCAACAGCCAGACGCCGCTGCCCATGGCGCCCATGCGCCGCGCGCGGGGTGCCACCCGCACCAGACCGTCGACCCAGGGGCCGGCGGCCCGCGCGTTCGCCTGCACACCGCCGGCGGCCAGAATCGTGTCGTACCGCTTGCGGCCCAGGGCCTGGCTCTCCACCGTCACGCCGAGGCCCGTGGCCACCGTCCCGCCGTCGCAAGACACCAGCTCGGTCACGTAGTGCGCAGAGCCCAGCACCTCGTTGGCACAGGCAAAGGCCTGCAGGACGCCCAGGTCCATCGGCTGGAATCCGGGATAAACAAACAAAGCGATGCGCGCGGCCATGGCGTCCTTGAATCAGAAATCGTCAAACGGGAATCCTGGATTCTAGAACGCCACGGAGCCCTGCCAGGGCCAGATCGCCTGGCTGTAAAGGTGGGTTCCTGCATCTTCTTCACGAATCTTGCGCCAGGGCAAACAAGTGAACCATCGTTTCGTGCCCGCGCCTTGGACTATCCCCCAGTCCCGCCTCTGCAAGACCTGGAAGCGGGTTGACGCCCAGCCGCCGGGAACACCCGTGCGCACAGAAAATCGACCAGCGCCCTGACTTTCGGCGAGGGGTGCCTGCTGGCGGGCCACAGCACATAAAAAACGCCTGTGCGTTTCACATGATCGGGCAGCACCTGCCGCAGCACACCTTCCGCCACCAGGCGCCGGGCCGAGAAGTCCGGCAGGCAGGCGATGCCGCGGCCCTGCAGCGCAAAACACAGCCGCGTCTCGATGTTGTTGCAGATCATCGAGGTCGGCAACTGAAGCTCGGGCTCGCCGGCGCTGCGGATCAACGGCCAGGTCTCCAGCTTGCCGCTGTTCGGAAACCGGTAATGCAGGCAGGCGTGTTCAAGCAGGTCGGCAGGCACCTGGGGGGTGCCCCGCCGCGCCAGGTAATCCGGCGACGCCACCAGCATCAGCTCGAACGCCCCCAGACGGCGGGCCGACAGGCGCGAGTCGGCGGGTTCACCGCTGCGGACCACGGCGTCGAACCCCTCCTCGATGACATCGACCAGCCGGTCGCTGAAATCGAGGTCGAGTTCGATGTCCGGATAAGCCTGCATGAACTCGCCGAGCACCGGCAGCACCAGGGAACTGACCAGCGGCAGGCTGATGCGCAGGCGGCCCCGGGGCGCGACCGTCGCCTGCGACAGCTCGCGCTCCGCCGCTTCGATCTCGGCCAGGATGCGGCGGCTGCGCTCCAGGAACAAAATGCCTTCGGCGGTCAGCGTGACGCTGCGCGTGCTGCGATGGAACAGGCGTACGCCCAGCCTCTCTTCGAGCCGCGCCACGCTCTTGCCCACGGCCGATGCCGAGACACCCAGCAGCCTGCCGGCCGCGACAAAACTCCGGGTCTCGGCCACCTGAACAAAAACCGCAAAGCCACTCAGGCTGTCCATTCGTATCCTCGATTACGGACATGCAAGTCCGCATAACCAGGAACTGTATCCTGCTTTTTCTTCAATGGCAGAGCTTCTATGGTGACGGTTCATGTATTGAACAAGGAATCGGTTTGTCTTCACCTCTGCCCACATGGCGCATGGGCGTGCCCCCCGCGCATCTGCCCGCACGCGTCCAGGCCGCCGTCCAGCGGGCCCTGGACACACGACGGCTGGTCGGCGCCGTGGTGCTGGTCGCCCGCGATGGCGACCTGATCCATGCGCAGGCCAGCGGATGGGCCGATCGCGAAAGCGCACGCCCGATGACGGTCGACACGATCTTCCGCCTGGCATCGGTCAGCAAGCCCATCGTGTCCGCCGCGGCGATGGTGCTGGTGTCGCAGGGCCGGCTCGATCTCGACGATGGCATCGAACGCTGGCTCCCCGAATTCCGGCCGCGCCTGCCCGATGGCCGCGCCGCCCGCATCACCGCACGCCAGTTGCTGAGCCACACGGCCGGTCTCGGTTATCGTTTCTTCGAGGCCGACGCGGACGGACCCTATGCGCGCGCAGGCGTATCGGACGGCATGGACGCGTCCGGCATCGGCCTGAGCGAGAACCTGCGGCGCCTCGCCGGCGTGCCGCTGCTGTACGAACCCGGGACGGCCTGGGGCTACTCGCTGGCGACCGACGTGCTGGGCGCCCTGATCGAACGCATCCAGGGCACCTCGCTGGACGCCGCCCTACGCCGATCGGTGACCGGGCCGCTGGGCATGGGCGACACCGGCTTCGTGGCCCACGACGCACAGCGCGTGGCCACGGCCTACGTGAACGACCACCCGCAGCCGCACCGCCTGCAGGAAGGCGAGCGTGTCTCGGCCTTCGACGGTGCCGTCGGCATCGATTACAGCCCTGCCCGCATCTTCGATCGCCACGCCTTCCCGTCCGCCGGGGCGGGCATGGCCGGTACCGCCGGCGATGTGCTTCGCCTGCTGGACACCCTGCGCCAAGGCGGCGGCGACCTGCTGCCCAGCGAAATCGTCGCCGACATGGGACGGGACCAGACTGCGGGCCGCGACTTGCCCGATGCGCCCGGCCTCGGCTTTGGACTGGGATTCTCGGTCCTGCGCGACCGCGGTCTGGCCGCATCGCCCGAGTCCGACGGCACCTGGCGCTGGGGCGGTGCCTACGGCCACTCGTGGTTCGTCGACCGGACCCAGGGGCTCAGCGTCGTCGCCCTCACCAACACCCTGTACGAAGGCATGTCGGGCCCGTTCGTCAACGAACTGCGGGATGCGGTCTACGGCGTGCCGGGGGTGAACGAATGAGCGCGATCACGCCGCCCCCCCCTGCCCTCACCCCTGGCGGCACGCCGGCGGCCGGCCGGGAACGTCTGCCGCTGGCCTCTCTGCTCGCGCTGGCCATGGCCGCGTTCGTCACCGTGCTGACCGAGGCGCTGCCGGCCGGACTGCTGCCGCAGATGGCGGCGGGCCTGGGCGTCTCGGAAGCCTGGGTGGGCCAGACGATCACCGTCTACGCCATCGGCTCCCTGATCGCCGCCATCCCCCTGACTGCCGCGGCGCAGGGCGTCAGGCGCCGGCCCCTGCTGCTGGCCGCCATCGCGGGTTTTGTCGTCGCCAACACGGTCACGGCGTTTTCGGCCAGCTATGGGCTGACCATGGTGGCGCGTTTCCTGGCCGGAGTCTCCGCCGGACTGCTGTGGGCGCTGGTGGCGGGTTATGCCGCCCGCATGGTGCCCGAACACCAGAAAGGGCGGGCCATTGCCGTCGCCATGGTCGGCACGCCGCTGGCGCTGTCGCTGGGCGTACCGGCAGGCACGTTCCTGGGCACGCTGATGGACTGGCGCGCCTGCTTCGGCAGCATGAGTGTGCTCGCGCTGATCCTGATGGTCTGGGTCCGCTTGCGGCTCCCGGATTTCGGCGGGCAGGCCAAGGGCAGGCAACTGGCGCTGAGCCAGGTCTTCAAGCTGCCCGGCGTCCGTTCCGTCCTGTTCGTGGTCCTGGCCTTCGTGCTGGCGCACAACATTCTCTACACCTACATCGCGCCTTTTCTGGCGGTGGCAGGTCTCGGCGATCGAACCGATCTGGTGCTGCTGGTGTTTGGTGTCGCCTCGCTGCTGGGCATCTGGATCGTCGGGGTGCTGATCGACCGCCACCTGCGAACGCTGGCGCTGGCCAGCACGCTGCTGTTCGGTCTTGCCGCATCCGTGCTGGCGGTGGCCGGCGAGGCGCCGGCCCTCGTCTACATCGCCATCGGCATCTGGGGAGTGGCCTTCGGCGGCGCCCCGACCCTGTTCCAGACCGCCCTGGCCAAGACGGCCGGAGACGAGGCCGCCGACGTCGCGCAGTCCATGCTGGTGACCGCCTGGAACATGGCCATTGCCGGCGGCGGCCTCATCGGCGGCATTCTGCTCGACAGGCTGGGCGCCGCTGCGTTCGCCCCGGCCCTGCTGGTGCTGGTGGCGGCATCGCTGATCGCCGTCTGGGCCGCCAGGCGCCATGGATTCCCGGCCGTCAGCGGATAGCGGACCGACACAGGGAAAGCGGCGCGTGGCGTCGGCTCACTTCCCGATGCAGAACCTCGAGAAGATCTCCCCCAGCAAGTCGTCGCTGGTGAACTCCCCCGTGATTTCATTGAGCGCGTGCTGGGCCAGCCGGAGCTCCTCGGCCAGCAGGTCCAGCGACTGGGCCTGCGCCGTGAGATGCTCCGCCGCCAGTTCCAGATGCGCCTGCACGGCCGCCAGGGCCTGCACATGGCGCTCGCGGGCCATGAAGATGCCCTCGTCGGCGCTCTGCCAGCCCACGGCCTGCAGCAGCCAGCGGCGAAGCGCCTCCAGGCCTTCGCCGGTACGGGCCGACAGGCGCAGCGAGGGATGCGCCCCGGCCTCGCCGAACGCCGCGTTCCGCTCCGCGGCCACTGCATCTTCCTTGTTCCACACATCCATGCGGGGCACGGCACCGGGCAGGCGCTGTGCGATGCGCTCGTCCTCGGCCTGGTAGGCGGCCTCGCCCCGGCGTGTCAGGTCGTGCAGGAACAGCACCACGTCGGCGCTGGCAATCTCGTCCCAGGCGCGGGCAATGCCGATGCGCTCGACGGTATCGTCGGATTCGCGCAGGCCCGCCGTATCGACGATGTGCAAGGGCACGCCCTCGATCTGTATCGTCTGGCTGACCTTGTCGCGGGTGGTGCCCGCAATGGGCGTGACGATCGCCAGCTCGGCACCGGCCAGGGCATTGAGCAGGGAGCTCTTGCCGGCATTGGGCTGGCCGGCGATGACCACCTTGATGCCCTCGCGCAACAGCGAACCCTGCCGGGTGCGCCGCTGCAGCGTTGCCAGGGCATCGCGCAGACGGGCCAGCTTGCCCGCGGCATCCGCCTGCGTCAGAAAGTCGATCTCTTCTTCGGGGAAATCCAGCGTCGCCTCGACCAGCATGCGCAGATTGACCAGTCCCTCGCGCAAGGCCTGCACTTCCTGGCTGAAGACACCGGACAACGACCGGCTGGCACTGCGCGCAGCAGCCTCGGTACTTGCATCGATGAGATCGGCCACGGCCTCGGCCTGGGCCAGATCCAGCTTGCCGTTGAGGAACGCGCGTTCGGTGAACTCGCCCGGCCGTGCCATGCGCAAGTCCGCCAGCAGGGGCCGGCCGGTCGCCGCGTCGCGCTGGGCGGCCAGGGCCAGGGCATGCGCGAGCAGCAGTTGCAGCACCACGGGCCCGCCGTGCACCTGCAGTTCCAGCACATCCTCGCCCGTGTACGAATGCGGCCCCGGGAAAAACAGCGCCAGTCCGCGGTCGATCACCTGCCCCTGCAGGTCGCGCAGCGGCAGGTACGTGGCCACGCGCGGCGCCAGAACCTGCCCGCACAGGCGCTCGGCCATGGCCGCCAGACCGCGGCCCGATAGGCGCACGATACCGACCGCACCACGCCCGGGCGCGGTGGCGATCGCAATGATGGGAACCGTGTGATGGAGCATGTCCGCAGCCTCCTGGCAACCGCCACGCCACGCCCCGACCGTGGGACGTGGCCGCAGTGGCCTGCCGTCATTCAAACAGAAGAAACACAAAGAGCCGCAGGTGCGGCTCTGTTGGGACCCGGTGCACCGCAGGCGCACCGGGGGGTCGGCCCGCAGGCCGTCGTCAGGCGGGTTTTTTCTTGCCGCCGTTGACACCCAGGCGGCGGTTGATCACCCACTGCTGCGCGATCGACAGGATGTTGTTCGTCAGCCAGTACAGCACCAGGCCGGCCGGGAAGAAGAAGAACATCACCGAGAACACCAGCGGCATGATCCACATCAGGCGAGCCTGCATCGGATCCGGAGGCGTCGGGTTCAGCCAGGTCTGCAGCATGGTCGAGGCGGTCATCAGCAGCGGCAGGATGTAGAACGGATCGGGTGCCGACAGATCGTGGATCCACAGAATCCAGGGCGCCTGGCGGAACTCGACCGACGACAGCAACACCCAGTACAGCGCAATGAACACCGGGATCTGGATCAGGATGGGCAGGCAGCCGCCCAGCGGATTGACCTTCTCCTCCTTGTAGATGCGCATCATCTCCTGCTGCATCTGCTGCGGCTTTTCCTTGAGGCGCTCGCGCATTTCCTGAATGCGCGGGTTGATCGCCTTCATCTTGGCCATGCTCGAGTAAGCCTTGGCGTTCAGCCAGAAGAAGGCGGCCTTGAGCAGCACCACCAGTGCCACGATCGACCAGCCCCAGTTGCCCAGCAGGCTGTGCAGGCGGTCGACCAGCCAGTACAGCGGCTTGGCCAGAATCGTCAGCCAGCCATAGTCCTTGACCAGTTCCAGGCCCGGGGTCAGCGCTTCCAGGCGCTTCTCGAGCTGAGGGCCGGCGTAGAACGTCGCATCGATGGTGCGGGTCTGGCCGGGCTGCAGGGCGTCGAGCGGCGCGATCATGCCCACGGCATACAGGTTGTTGCCCACCTTGCGGGTGAAGAAGTCACGGCGCACGTTGTCGCCCAGGATCCAGGCGCTGGCGAAATAGTGCTGCACCATCGCCACGAAGCCGTTGTCCGAGGGGGCCGGCATCTCGGCCTTGTTTTCCTCGATGGTCTTGAAGTCGATCTTCTTGAACTTGTTCTGCGCATCGTAGACGGCCGGACCGGTGAAGGTGGCCGCGAATCCGAAGGGCGTGCTGCTGGGCAGGGCGTTGCCGTCGCGCACGATCTGCAGATAGAGCTGCGGCGACACGGCAACCGAGCCGGTGTTGACCACCTCGTGGCGAACGCCGATGGCGTAGTCGCCGCGGCGCAGGGTATAGGTCTTGCGCAGCTTCAGGCCACCCAGGTCTTGCGATTCGAACACCACCTGGAGTTCGTTCTGGCCTTCGGAGAGCGCACGCGGGCCCTCGACCAGGGCCATGGGTGTCTTGTGGGTCGGGAAGGCGCCGCCGATCAGGCCGGTCTGGGCCTGGTAGACCCGGTTGGCGTTTTCGTCGAGCAGCAGAACAGGCTCGCTGCCGCCGAGTTGGTCGGAGTACTGCAGCAGCGCGGTGCGGACCAGCGATCCGCCCTCGGTGTTGAAGGTCAGGCGCAGCACGTCGGTGCTGATGTCGACCTGCTCGCTCCGGACTTCGGCGGCGGGAGCCTGCTCGCCCGGCACGGCGCCCGGGCCGGCCGCAGCCGCATTGCTGGACGTCGGAGGCACCGTCGAATTCGCATTGGCCGGTGCGGCCGGGTCATTGGCGGTGGCGGTGGTCTGCTCGGCACGCGGGAAGAACGTGGCGGGGCGTCCATTGTGGATCTGCCACTGATCCCAAAGCAGGATCAGCGAAAAACAGAAGATCACCCACAGGAGGGTACGTCGGATGTCATTCATGACGGCTTCTTTGATGACGTGATGGGGTCAGCCGGAGTGGGTGCCGGCGGCGAGGAGGGACTGAGCAGCCGCGTGAACATTCCCAGCCCACGCGGCAGATGCTCGGGCGCCGCATCATAGCCGCCCTGACACCAAGGCTGGCAACGCGCCAAGCGATAGAGGGTCAAAGCGCTGCCGGCGACGGCGCCATGCCGTTCGAGAACCTGCAGGGCGTACTGGGAACACGTGGGCTCGAACCGGCAGCTTGCACCCAGCCAGGGGCTCAGCAGCAAACGATAGCCGCGCACCAGGGCCATCAGGCCGCGACGCGGCCACAGGCCCGGCTGGAAGCGGGCCCGGTCCGTCATGATGCGGCACGCGCCCACAGCCGCTGAAGCTCGGCGCGAACCGCCTGCTTGAGCGAATCGGAACTGGCGCTGACGAACGTCTTGCGATCGAATTCCGCACGCAGGCGCACCACCCAGGCCACATCGGCTTGGGCGGCAGGAGGCGGGCCTTCGGCCAGCGCCAAGGCATAGATCTGACGGCGGATGGCGTTGCGCGTCACCGCACGGCGAGCCCAGCGTTTGGGCGTCATGGCCCCGAGCCAGACGCCGCCGGCTGGAAACAGAGCCTCCAGCGGCTGCGCATCGCCCTGCGGCTGGCTGCTGCCGGACAGCGGCAGCATGTGCAAGGCGAAATGAGCCGTTCGCGCGCGCGTGGCGTGCGACAGCACCGACTGGAACTGGGCCCGGGTCTTGAGGCGAGGCAAGGCTGGATCCGCACGCGTGGCCGAACCGGGTGTCTGCGCGCAACGCGCATCACCGATATCGGCCATGCAGGCGAAAAAAGACTTAGACGGCCAGACGCTTGCGGCCCTTGGCGCGGCGTGCGTTGATCACGGCACGGCCGCCGCGGGTCTTCATGCGAACCAGGAAACCGTGGGTGCGGGCGCGACGGGTCTTGGAAGGCTGGTAAGTACGTTTCATGATGAATCCTGAGGTCGGTCTTGTATAGGTGCGGCATGGCGCCTGGTTGCCGGCATTGCCGGCGGGCGCCATCCAAAATTGACCACCGAACGATCTTTGCAAACCGCCACCAGACAGCCACACGCCTTTTGTCGCGTGGCAGCTGCCGTGTGTGAAGAGAGACTGCTCTGATCCGCGGCGCAAAGCCCACGTGCAGCCGGCTCTCGATGAATCGAAAACCCACGGCGACGCAAACTCCTACCAGTCGGGGGAACCTGCGATTATCGCAAACTTCCCAGCCAGCGACAAGCCAGGCGAGGTATGCGGCAACCGAAAACCACACAATCGGTCCGACAGCCGCGCCCCGGCACGCTCACAGCTATCAAAAGAAGAATGCGATCGCAGGCCGTCCACCGGACCGCCTGCCAACTTGTTGAGCAATCGGAACGCCTCTGCGGGCGATATCCGGACAGATCATCGGGTCGACAGAGGCAGCAGAGGTGCCCGTTTTATGGTCAAATACGCGCCCTTGTCGCGATACGCCGTGCCCGAGCACCGTCGGCGCGACTTGTGGATAACTCCCCGGCTGACTACAATCGTCCTGGCCTTTGGGCATAAGCTATCCACAAGAACACCCATCCCATTTTGCCCAGGAAATCCCGCCTTTCATGACGCCCCAAGACAGTTTGACGCTTTGGCAGGCCTGCATGGATCAACTGGCCCAGGAGATGCCGGAGCAGCAATTCAACACCTGGATCAAGCCGCTCTCGGCCACGGTCGCATCCGACTTCAGCAAGGTCACCGTCTACGTCGCCAACCGCTTCAAGATGGATTGGATCCGCGCCCAGTACGCCTCCCGCATCGCCGATCTGCTGGCCGAGACCTATGGCCAGCCCGTCGTCCTTGAGTTAGCGCTCGCTCAGCGCGAAGTGCCCGCCAAACCTGCATTCAAGCCTGCCGTAGTCGAAGCCCTGGCCCCTGCGGCCCCGCCGGCACTGGCCGAAGAACCGCCGACCCTGCCCAACAAGACCCGGCTCAACCCGGCACTGACCTTCGACACCCTGGTCGAGGGTTCGGCCAACCGCATGGCGCGCGCCGCGGCCATGCACGTGGCCAACAATCCGGGCCAGCTCTACAACCCGCTGTTCATCTACGGCGGCGTCGGCCTGGGCAAGACCCACTTGATGCACGCCGTGGGCAACCAGTTGCTCGCCGACAAGCTCGACGCCAAAGTTCTCTACATCCACGCCGAGCAGTTCGTCAGCGATGTGGTCAAGGCTTACCAGCGCAAGACATTCGATGAATTCAAGGCGCGTTACCACTCGCTCGATCTGCTGCTGATCGACGATGTCCAGTTCTTCGCCAACAAGGACCGCACCCAGGAGGAGTTCTTCAACGCCTTCGAGGCCCTGCTGGCCAAGAAATCGCACATCGTGATGACCAGCGACACCTATCCCAAGGGGCTGGCCGACATTTCCGAGCGCCTGGTCTCGCGTTTCGACGCCGGGCTCACCGTGGCCATCGAGCCGCCCGAGCTCGAGATGCGCGTGGCCATCCTGATCAGCAAGGCCAAGGCCGAGAACGCCGACATGCCCGAGGAAGTCGCCTTCTTCGTGGCCAAGAACGTGCGCTCCAACGTGCGCGAGCTCGAAGGCGCGCTGCGCAAGATCCTGGCCTACTCGCGGTTCAACCAGAAGGACGTGTCCATCCAGCTCGCCCGCGAGGCCCTGCGCGACCTGCTCTCCATCCAGAACCGCCAGATCAGCGTCGAGAACATCCAGAAGACCGTGGCCGACTACTACAAGATCAAGGTCGCCGACATGTACTCGAAGAAACGCCCGGCCAGCATCGCGCGGCCGCGCCAGATCGCCATGTACCTGGCCAAGGAACTGACGCAGAAGAGCCTGCCCGAGATCGGCGAACTGTTCGGCGGCCGCGACCACACCACGGTCCTGCACGCCGTGCGCAAGATTTCCGGCGAACGCCAGCAACTGACCGAACTGAATCAGCAACTGCATGTGCTGGAACAGACGCTCAAGGGCTGATGCGACCCGCGGGCGTGTGCACGGGCAGCGCCGATGATCGCTATCTTTATGGAAGCGATGTCGTCGATTGCTGCTGGCACACGGTCGTTTTCTCCAGAATTTCCGGAGATGAACGCGCGACTTTTGCCTGAAATGCCCGGCAATCAGCGAGAATGAAACAGTTTTGCCCAGGCCAAGGCGGGCTTGATGGCAGCCTGGTGAGGCCTTCCTCCCGGCCCCTGCGCAACGAACACGACAGTAAGAAGAGGTAGAGATGATCGTTTTGAAGGCAACACAGGACAAAGTTTTGGCTGTCCTGCAATCTGTCTCCGGTATCGTGGAGCGGCGGCACACACTGCCGATTCTGGCCAATGTCCTGTTGCGCAAGCACGGCAGCCAGATCCAGTTCACGACCAGCGATCTAGAAATCCAGATCCGCCGTACCGTCGAATTCGACGGCGATGCCACCGATTTCACCACCACCATCGGCGCACGCAAGCTGATCGACATCCTGCGCTCCATGCCCAACGACCAGACGGTGTCGCTGAACGCGCAGCAGAACAAGATCGTCCTGCAGGGCGGCAAGAGCCGTTTCACGCTGCAGACGCTGCCGGCCGACGACTTCCCGCTGGTGCAGGAAGCCGCCAACTTCGGCCCGGCCTTCAGCGTGCCCCAGAAGACGCTCAAGGACCTGCTCAACCAGGTCTCCTTTGCCATGGCGGTGCACGACATCCGCTACTACCTCAACGGCATCCTGTTCGTGGCCGAAGGCAAGCAGCTGGCACTCGTCTCCACCGACGGCCACCGCCTGGCCTTTGCCAACGCCACGCTCGACGTCGAGGTGCCCAAGCAGGAAGTCATCCTGCCGCGCAAGACCGTGCTCGAACTCCAGCGCCTGCTCAGCAACGACGAAGGCGCGATCGAACTGCAGTTCGCCAACAACCAGGCGAAGTTCAGCTTCGGCGGCATGGAGTTCGTGACCAAGCTGGTCGAGGGCAAGTTCCCGGATTACAACCGGGTCATCCCCAAGAACCACAAGAACAACGTCACCCTGGGCCGCGCACCGCTGCTGGCCGCGCTGCAGCGCACCGCCATCCTCACCTCCGACAAGTTCAAGGGCGTGCGCCTGAGCGTCGAGCCGGGTGTGCTGCGCATCGCCTCCAGCAATGCCGAACAGGAAGAGGCCGTCGACGAGCTCGACATCGACTACGGTGGCGACACCATCGAGATGGGCTTCAATGTCACCTACCTCATCGACGCGCTCTCGAACATCCAGCACGATATGGTCAAGCTCGAACTGGCCGATGCCAACAGCTCGGCCTTGCTGACCATCCCCGAGAACCCCAGCTTCAAGTACGTGGTCATGCCCATGCGTATCTAGGCCATCCGGCCAGGCGCCCAGGCCCCAGGGACGAACGTCCCGGGGCCTTCAACGTTTTTAGCAAGCCACTTTTTTGTTGACCGACTGACACATGAGCGAAGACAACACCACCCCGGAATCAGATCAAACGCAGCCGGGCACACCTGCACCGGCGGCCGGGGCCAGTGACTACGGCGCCAGCTCCATCCAGATCCTCGAAGGACTGGAAGCGGTCCGCAAGCGCCCCGGCATGTACATCGGCGACACCTCCGACGGCACCGGACTGCACCACCTCGTCTTCGAGGTCGTGGACAACTCCATCGACGAAGCCCTGGCCGGCTACTGCGACGACATCGTCATCACCATCCACGCCGACCAGTCGCTGTCGGTCAGCGACAACGGCCGCGGCATTCCCACCGGCGTGAAGATGGACGACAAGCACGAGCCCAAGCGCTCGGCGGCGGAAATCGCGCTCACCGAACTGCACGCGGGCGGCAAGTTCAACCAGAACAGCTACAAGGTTTCGGGCGGCCTGCACGGCGTCGGCGTGTCCTGCGTGAACGCGCTGTCGATCAGCCTCCACCTCGAAGTCCGCCGCGACGGCAAGATCCACGCGATCGATTTCTCGCGCGGTTTTGTGCAAGACCGGCAGATCGCCATCGTCGACGGCGTCGAGACCTCCCCGATGAAAATCGTGGGCGAGACCAGCCAGCGCGGCACCACCGTGCACTTCCTGCCCGACGTCGAGATCTTCAAGGAAAACCACGAGTTCCGTTACGAGATCCTGGCCAAGCGCCTGCGTGAACTGAGTTTCCTGAACAACGGCGTTCGCATCCGCCTGAAGGACGAACGCAGCGGCAAGGAAGACGACTTCTCGGGCGCCGGCGGCGTGCAGGGTTTCGTGCAGTTCATCAACGAAGGCAAGCAGGTCCTGCATCCCACGATCTTCCACGCCATGGGCGAGCGCCCGGCCGAGAGCTACGGCGGCATCCCGGGCACCCACATCGGCGTCGAAGTGTCGATGCAGTGGAACAGCAGCTACGGCGAACAGGTGCTGTGTTTCACCAACAACATCCCGCAACGCGACGGCGGCACCCACCTCACCGGCCTGCGGGCAGCGATGACACGGGTCATCAACAAGTACATCGAAGAGAACGAACTGGCCAAGAAAGCCAAGGTCGAGGTCACGGGCGACGACATGCGCGAAGGCCTGTGCTGCGTGCTCAGCGTGAAAGTGCCCGAGCCCAAGTTCAGCAGCCAGACCAAGGACAAGCTGGTTTCCAGCGAAGTGCGCGCACCGGTCGAAGACATCGTGGCCCGCACGCTCACCGACTACCTGCAGGAACGGCCCAACGACGCCAAGATCATCTGCGGCAAGATCGTCGAGGCCGCCCGGGCCCGCGAAGCGGCACGCAAGGCGCGTGAAATGACCCGCCGCAAGGGCGTGCTCGACGGCCTGGGCCTGCCCGGCAAGCTGGCCGACTGCCAGGAAAAAGACCCCTCGCTGTGCGAAATCTACATCGTCGAGGGCGACTCCGCCGGCGGCTCGGCCAAGCAAGGCCGCGACCGCAAGTTCCAGGCCATCCTGCCCTTGCGCGGCAAGATCCTGAACGTCGAGAAGGCGCGCTACGAAAAGCTGCTCACCAGCAATGAAATCGTCGTGCTGATCACGGCGCTGGGTACCGGCATCGGCAAGGCGACGGGCATCGGCGGCACCGCGGGCGTGGACGACTTCAACATCGACAAGCTGCGTTACCACCGCATCATCATCATGACCGACGCCGACGTCGACGGCGCTCACATCCGCACCCTGCTGCTGACCTTCTTCTACCGGCAGATGCCCGAGCTGGTCGAGCGCGGCCACATCTACATCGCGCAGCCGCCGCTCTACAAGGTCAAGCACGGCAAACAAGAGCAATACATCAAGGACACGCCGGCGCTCGATGCCTACCTGCTGCAGATCGCACTGCAGGAAGCGCAACTGGTGCCCGGCGCCGACCGCCCCGTCATCGAAGGCGAAGCGCTCGACAGCATTGCCAGCCAGTACCAGTTGGCCTACCAGGTGGTGCACCGGCTGTCGAACTGGCTGGACGCCGAGGCCCTGATGGCCATCGTGCAGGGGGTCGAACTCAAGCTCGCCACCCTCGAGGAAGCCGAGGTCTCGGCCGCTGCCCTGCAGGCCGCGCTGCACGACGCCAAGGTCACTGCCCTGATCGACCCGCGCAACGATCGGCCCCAACTGGCCATCACGCGCCGCATCTTCGGCAACGACAAGGTCAGCACGCTGAGCGCCGACTTCGTGGCCGGCGGCGATTACGCCGCCCTGCGCCGTGCCGCCGAGACCTTCGACGGCCTCATCGGCGAAGGCGCGGTGGTCCGCCGCGGTACCGGCGACAAACAGAAGCAGCACAAGGTGAGCGAGTTCCGCGAAGCCATGCAATGGCTGCTGTCGCAGGCCGAAAGCAGCGTAGGCCGCCAGCGCTACAAGGGTTTGGGTGAAATGAACCCCGCGCAGCTTTGGGAAACCACCATGGACCCCAATGTGCGCCGCCTGCTGCAGGTGCAGATCGCCGATGCGATCGAGGCCGACAAGGTCTTCACCACGCTGATGGGCGACGACGTCGAGCCGCGCCGCCACTTCATCGAAAGCAATGCCTTGCGGGCGTCGAACATCGACGCGTGAGGTCTGGCGCGGAGTCCGCGCCCGCCCAACCCCGCCCCGCCCCGCCCCCTCCAGCCTCCACGCTGCCGGGGGTTTTTCTTTGGGCGGAATCAATCCTTCGACACCTCCACGACTTGCGGCGGGATGTGATAAATCGCACGGACAGGTCGCCGCTGCAGGTTCAAACTTCAGTCATGCCTTGAACGACATGGGCATCATAAAAATGTCGTGAAACGACAGACCCAAAGGAACCATCATGAACAAGACCATCGCCGCCGCCATCCTCGCCGCCGCCAGCCTGACCTCGGTTGCCAGCTTCGCCGAAAACCTCGACAACCCCGCCTTCCCCGTGACCCAGGGCGCTCCGGTTTCGCGCGCTCAGGTGCAGGCCGAACTGGCCCAGTACCAACAACAACTGGCCAGCGCTCCGGCCCGTGCAGAGAACCCCCGTTTCGTTGCCCAGGACAACGCCCCGTCCGTCTCGCGCGCTCAAGTCCAGGCCGAACTCAATGCCTGGGAAAACAAGCAGGCTCAACTGCCCGCCCGTGCCGAAGACCGCGTGCCCGTCTAAAAGCCCTCGGCAACGCCGGGTCTGACAAGACCCTGTCTGCCACGCGGCCTTCGCCGCGCACCGCCAAGCCGCCGTGCATCTCCAACGATGCACGGCGGCTTCTTTTTTGGATGCGCACTTGGGAATCCGGTGCGGGTGCATCGCGCAAAAGCACTGCCTCGGAAATGAGGGCACGGCGGACAGCCGCCCGCCCGCAGACACCAAAAAAACGACGACAACGGACGCCGAACGCTATGATGTCCGGCGTTGGGCAATGCAGCTGGACGGGTCTATTCCGCAAAAGCTGCTGCGCCCCTCCTCGCTGCCCTCTCTTCGTCCTGCGCCCAACTCCCAGGTCATGAAACAACAATCCTTCCTCTTTCTCGCCTGCACGCTTGCGCTGGGCGCAGCTGCGTTGTGGATCGATCTGCCGCTGACCCAACTGGTCGCCGCGAACCTGACACCGGCCCTCGACGAGTTCTTCGACGACCTCAGCGGCGTGGCGGATGCGGAAACCTATGCCCTGATGGCACTGGGAGCCTACGGCATCGGACTCTGGGCTTTGCCCCGGCATGCGGTGCGCCGCTGGGCGCCGGTTGCCGAACGGCTGGTGCGTGGCGGTCTCTTCATGCTGCTCACCATGGCTTCGGGCGGCATCCTCACCCTTGTCCTGAAACACCTGGTCGCGCGTGCGCGGCCTTCGGTCTTCCTCGAGAATGCCTTCTACGGTCTGGCCACGCCTTTCTCGGGCTCGCCCTACAACTCGTTCCCGTCCAGCCATACCCTCACGGCATTTGCCGTAGCGGCCGTGCTCGCCCACCTGCTGCCCCGCTGGCGCTGGCCGCTGATGGCCCTCGCCACGGTCGTGGGCCTGTGCCGCGTGCTGACGCTGGAACACTTCCTGACCGATGTCATCGTCGCCGCCCTGCTGGCCATCGCCTGCGCCCGCTTCTGGGCACCGCGTGTGCTGGCGCCGAACATGGAATGGCCGCTGCGCGGCCCCTGGCACTGGCACCGCAAGACCGTGCGCTGAAAAGCGGCCCGCCTGGCCTCAGGCCGCCCGCCGATAGGTGGCGGTCATGAAGACCTGCCAGCTGCCGTCGTCCTGCAGCACCCGCGAAGTCAAGGTTCGCTCTGCGTCGGAGACCCATGCGATGACATCCTGGTAACGAGCCGTCGTGCCGTCGCCCTTGAAGCTCGGGCCTTCGCAGTCCAGCACCAGCTCGCGCTCCGATCCGTCCAGATAACCCGTGTACGACCAGATCCGAGACATCACCGAACACACCCAGGTCCCCACAAAACACTGCTGTTCGGGGTCGTAGCCCAGCGTCATGCGCGATTGCATGGGAGATCCGTCCGGCGTCTGGGCATCGCCCTCGCACACCACCCAGAGCCCGCCCAGGCCGATCACCCGCTCGCGCCCCCGGGTGACGCACGGCGCCTGGTCGGGGCCCATGTCCGCATGGGACTCGGAGGTCCACTCACCCTGGAGCCGGGACAGCCAGACATGGCCCGGTTGTTGTTCATCCATCATGTCGTCTCCTTCTGAATCGGGACTCAGGCCGCGGCGGGCTGCTCGGCTACCACCATCCAGGGCAAGCCGAAGCGGTCCTGCACCACACCGAAAGCCGGCGAGAAGAACGTCGCCATCAACGGCACGGTGAGGGTTCCGCCGTCGCTCAACGCAGCCACCGTCCGCTCAGCTTGCGACGTGCCGGCGACGTTCAGCGTCAGAGAAAAGCCCTGGAACACCGCCGGCTGTCCGCTGCATTGCCCGTCGGACATCAGCAGTTCCACATCGCCGATGCGCACGCTGGCATGCATCACATGGTGCGCCTGCGCCCCGGCACACATCGACGGCTGCGGCCCTTCGCCATAGCGCATGAGGGCGACCACCTGCGCCCCCAGCGCCTCCCGGTAGAACGCGATGGCCTCCTCGCATCGGCCTTCGAAGAACAGATAGGGTTGAACTCTCATGACGCTCTCCAGTACGGAAGATCCACACGATCCGAGTAAAAAGAGACGGCCAGGCCCGATCGCCGCCGCCACGCCCGCCAGGGGACGCAGTCCCCATTGGAGCATCCGGAACGGCCGACGACCCATCCCGGTTATCCACTAGCCCGGGCCCGGCGACGGAAGACCCGTGCCGGTGGCGAGCTAGCGGATCGCGTCCGGATGCACCGCCATCAGGCAATCCTGGAACAGCTGTGTGGCCCGTGTGGGTTGCGGCGACTTGCGCAGCACGCTCACGAAACGGCAGGTGTAGTGAAAGCGCTCGGGCGCGATGGCCTGCATCTGCCCTTGCTGCTCGAAGCGGCTGGCATAGTGGTCGGGCAGGAAACCCAGGAACTGCCCTGACAGGATCAGCAACGCGATGGCCTCCTCGTCCGACCCTGTGGCCTTGCGGGTGAGGTTGGCCCGGTGGCTGAGCTCCATGTTGGGCGAATGATGTGCCAGCCCGGCGAACGGGTAGTCCCGCAAACGCTCCCAGCTCAGGGCGTCGTGCGGTTGGCCGAAGAGCGCGTGCTGGCGGCCGCAATACAGCAGCATGGTCTCGCCGAACAGATCGGCGTAGGCCAGGCTTTGCGAGTTCCGGTGCGTGGGAATCACGCCCACATGGAACCGGCCGTCGATGATGCCGCGCTCGATGGCGCTGATGGAGGCGACATGCACGCTCAGGGCGACCTCGGGCGCGTGCCGGGCGAACCGGGCGATCGCCTCGGCGATGCGGGCCTGCGGATTGCTGGCGGTCTTGTCGAAGACCGCGATCTCGAGCTGCCCGCCCATGCGCCGGTGGATGTCGTCGATGCCGCTGCGAAAGCCGTCGACCGAAGCCAGCAGTCGCAGCGTTTCCTCGTACACCCTCTGGCCTTCGGGAGTCAGCGCAAAACCGGCCCTGCCCCGCCTGCACAGCACCAGACCCAGCCGGGTCTCGAGATCCTTGACGTGCCGGCTCACGGTCGAGGTGCCGATGTTGAGCTCGAGTTCGGCCGCAGCCATGCCGCCGCACTCGACCACGCTCTTGAACACCCGCAGCAGACGCAGGTCCATGTCGCTGAGCTGGCCCAGCACCGCCCGGCTCTTCGCCTTGGCGGGCAAAGCCGTGGCCGGCAGGGGCTCTGGAGAGGGCGTCGTCGGTCTTACTTGCATGAATCATCAAGTGAACATTGATATCGACCTATTTTCACCACTATCGCCCGGCCCAACAATGGCTCTGTTGTTCATTTTCTTCAATTGAACGGAGCGGGCTTCGCCGCCTGACCGCCATGACCCTTGCCACCATTCCCGCGCCCGCCACACCGCCCGCCGTCCGCACCGATGCCGCCTGGCTGGAAGCCCACTGGATGCCGTTCACCGGCAACCGCCAGTTCAAGGCCGATCCGCGCATCATCGTCGAGGGCAAGGGGGCCTACTTCACCGACGCCGATGGCCGCAAGATCTTCGACGGCCTCTCGGGCCTGTGGTGCACGGGCCTGGGCCATGGCCGCACCGAGATCGTCGAAGCCGTCAGCAAACAGATCGCCAAGCTCGACTACGCACCGGCGTTCCAGTTCGGCCACCCCACCGCGTTCGAGCTGGCCAACAAGATCAAGGACCTGACGCCCGCAGGCCTCGACTACGTGTTTTTTGCGGGTTCGGGCTCGGAAGCAGCCGACACCTCGCTCAAGCTGGCCCGTGCCTACTGGCGCGCCAAGGGCCAGGCCAGCAAGACTCGCCTGATCGGCCGCGAAAAGGGCTATCACGGCGTGAACTTCGGCGGCATCTCCGTCGGCGGCATCGGCGGCAACCGCAAGACCTTCGGTGAAGGCATCGCCGCCGACCACCTGCCCCACACCCAGATCGCGGCCAACAAGTTCACCAAGGGCCAGGCCGAGAACGGTGCCGATCTGGCCGATCGTCTGCTCGACCTCATCACGCTGCACGACGCCTCCAACATCGCCGCCGTCATCGTCGAGCCCTTCTCGGGATCGGCCGGTGTGGTGATCCCGCCCATCGGTTACCTCAAGCGCCTGCGCGACATCTGCACGGCCCACAACATCCTGCTGATTTTCGACGAGGTCATCACCGGCTTCGGCCGCTGCGGCAGCTACACCGGCGCCGACGCGTTCGGTGTGGTGCCCGACATCATGAACTTCGCCAAGCAGGTCACCAACGGCACCCAGCCGCTGGGCGGCGTGGTGGTGCAGAAAGAAATCTACGACACCTTCATGGCGGCAGGCGGCCCGGACTACCTGGTCGAGTTCCCGCACGGCTACACCTACTCGGCCCACCCGGTGGCCTGTGCAGCCG
The DNA here is from genome assembly GCF_003752175.1 of Comamonas sp. BIGb0124. Classification (GTDB taxonomy): domain Bacteria; phylum Pseudomonadota; class Gammaproteobacteria; order Burkholderiales; family Burkholderiaceae_C; genus Comamonas_F. Next base: position 59,753 of record NZ_RJVF01000011.1, read on the forward strand.
GCATCGCCGCGCTCGACCTGCTGATCAAGGAAGACGGCGTGGGCCGCGTGCAGGCCCTGGCACCGTATTTCGAACAGGCCGTGCACAGCCTCAAGGGCGTGAAGCACGTCACCGACATCCGCAATTTCGGCCTGGCTGCCGGCATCACCATCGATGCCCTGCCCGGCGAACCCGCGCGCCGCCCCTTCGAGATCGCCATGGCGTGCTGGAAAAAGGGCTTCTATGTCCGGTACGGTGCCGACACCATCCAGCTGGCCCCGCCCTTCATCAGCGAAAAAGCCGAGATCGATCGCCTGATCAACGCCCTGAGCGACGCACTGGCCGAAACGGCCTGATCGGCTCGAGAAGAAAAGCCAGGCCCGCGCCACCCGACCTGTCGGGCTCTCGCCGAATAGGGCTCCCGCCCCGCACGGCCCAGCGCCTTGCGGGGCTTTTTTCGTCGTCTGCCGGTGTGTGCGCCGATCAGCGGTCGACCGGCAGCACCAGCGTTTCCTTGACCTCCTCCATCACCACATAGCTGTGGCTTTCCGCTGCCACGGGCAGTTTCTTGAGGATGTCCCCGAGCAGATGCCGGTACTCGTCCATGCCCCGCAGCCGGGCCTTGACCAGGTAGTCGAAACTGCCGGAGACCAGGTGGCACTCCAGCACCTCGGGCACATGCAGCAGTTCCTTGCGCACCTTGTCGAACACATCGCCGGATTTCGACACCAGCTTGATCTCCACGAAGACCAGCAGCGTCTTGCCCAGTGCCGCCGGCGACACCCGGGCGTGATAACCGGTGATCACGCCGGCACGCTCCATGCGTCTGACGCGCTCGGTGCACGGCGACGCCGACAGCCCGACCCGCTCGGCCAGATCGGTCATGGACAGGCGGCCTTCACGCTGCAGGATGTCGAGGATTTTGCGGTCGATGCGGTCGAGTTCGTGCATTTCACTGATTCCCTTGGAGGAGCACCATTTAATCAGCAAATACCCATGCCATGCACCGAAATTTCAGTGAAATCCACTGCACTCAAAGCCCTAAAGTCTGAATATCCACTTTGATTCCTGAGTATCCCGGAGCATTTCCATGAAAGTCATCGTCCTGGGCGGCGGCGTGATCGGCACCACCACCGCGTACTACCTCGCACGGGCCGGCGCACAGGTCACGGTTCTCGAGCGCCAGCCCAGCGTGGCGCAGGAAACCAGTTTTGCCAATGCCGGCCAGATCTCTCCGGGTTATTCCACGCCGTGGGCTGCGCCCGGCATTCCGCTCAAGGCGATCAAGTGGATGTTCCAGGAGCATGCCCCCCTGGCCATCCGCCTCGACGGCAGCCTGTGGCAGTTGCGCTGGATGGCGCAGATGCTGCGCAACTGCAACGCGCAAAGCTACGCCGTCAACAAGGAACGCATGACGCGGGTGGCCGAGTACAGCCGGGACTGCCTGCGCCAGTTGCGCGCCGACACCGGCATCTCGTACGAAAACCGCTCGGGCGGCACCCTTCAGCTGTTCCGCTCCGCCGCGCAGCTCGATGCGGTGGAGCGCGACATCGCCGTGCTGCGCGAATGCGGCGTTCCGCACGAACTGCTCACGCCCGATCAACTGGCGAGCGTCGAACCCGCGCTCGCCCATGCCAAGGACCGGCTCACCGGCGGACTGCGCCTGCCCAACGACGAAACAGGCGACTGCCACCTGTTCACCCAGGCCCTTGCCAAGCTGGCCACCGGCCTCGGCGTGGATTTCCGATTCGACCAGCAGGTCGAATCGCTGGTCTGGGCCGGCGACGCCATCCAGGGCGTGAAAGTCAATGGACGGGTCCTGACCGCCGATCGTTACGTGCTGGCCTTCGGCAGCTACACCCGCGATTTCATCTCGCCCCTGGGCCTCGATGTGCCGGTCTACCCCGTCAAGGGTTACTCCCTCACCGTCCCCCTGACGGACGAGAGCATGGCGCCGCAGTCGACCGTTCTGGACGAGACCTACAAGATCGCCGTGACCCGTTTCGACAAACGCATCCGCGTCGGCGGCATGGCCGAACTCGGCGGCTTCGACCTGCGCCTCAACCCCAAGCGCCGCGCCACACTCGAACGGGTGGTTCGCGACCTCTTCCCGGGCGGCGACATTCCTGCCGCCACGTTCTGGACCGGCCTGCGCCCCATGACCCCGGACAGCACCCCCATCGTGGGAGCGACGCGTTACCGCAATCTCTACCTCAATACCGGCCACGGCACGCTGGGATGGACGATGGCGTGCGGCTCGGGCAAGCTCATCAGCGACATGCTGTGCGGCCACAAGACCGAGATCAGCACCGAAGGCCTGGCGCTGGACCGCTATGCCGGTGCACAGCGCGCCACGCCGGCCCGTGGCCGACACGCCCACGCGTGACCCTGTCGGCGGGCTCCGGCGGCCAGCAGCCGGCCGTCAAACCGCAAGACGGGCCTTGATGCGTTGCGCCACGGCCTGAAGGTCGGCGGTTTCGGCCCGCACCGCGCCGTGCTCGCGCAGCCCACGGCCCGCATGGCGCGGCACGATGTGGAAATGCACATGGGGTACCGTCTGACCGGCCGCGGCGCCATTGAACTGGCCCACGAACACCCCATCGGCCTGCGTCGCCGCCTGGATCGCCGTGGCCAGCCTCGTCACCACGGCGATGCAGTCGCGGGCGGCTGCATCGGACAGCTCGGGCAGGGTCGCCGCCGCCTCGCGCGGCAGCACCAGCACATGGCCCTCGGCCTGCGGCATGAGGTCCATGAAGGCCAGCGTCGTCGCATCCTCGTAGACCGGCACGCAGGGCGCTTCGCCCCGCAGAATCTTGGCAAAAATGTTGTTCGAATCGTAGGACATGGCAAGCAGCGGGGGCGAGACCGTGCGATCCGACCCCGGTATCAGTGACGGTATCCGACATTCTAGGACGGTGCCCGGTCCCGCCAGCCGCGGTCCGAAGCGGCCGGCATGCGCTCACACGATTGACACACAACCGCCACGCCGCCGTCATCAAGCCGCGCCACCATGGCGGCATGCGACATCCGTCCCTCACCCATCGCGCCACCTCGCCCGCGGACGGGCAACGACAGCCGCCCGAGCCCTTCGGAGCCGCCGACAACGTGCCGGCGCGCCGGTCGATGAATGTCCGTACGGTCTGGATCTCGGATGTGCACCTGGGCACACCGGGTTGCCAGGCCCACGCCCTGCTGGATTTCCTGCGCCACGTCGAGTGCCAGCAGATGTACCTGGTGGGCGACATCATCGACGGCTGGCAGCTCAAGCGCAGCTGGCACTGGCCTCAGGCCCACAGCGACGTGATCCAGAAGCTGCTGCGCAAGGTCCGCAAGGGCACCCGCATGACGTTCATCGCCGGCAACCACGACGAGTTCGCCCGCCGTTTCCTGGGCGTCACCCTGGGAGGCATCGAAGTCGCCGACGAGGCCGTGCACACCACGGCCGACGGCAAACGCCTGTGGATCCTCCACGGCGACCAGTTCGACGGCGTCATCCAATGCGCCAAGTGGCTGGCCCATGTCGGCGACGTGCTCTACGAGTTCTCGCTCAAGCTCAATCGCCACCTCAACATCTGCCGTGCGTGGCTGGGCCTGCCCTACTGGTCGATATCGCAATACTTCAAGCTCAAGGTCAAGCGTGCCGTGAGCTACGTGGGCGACTTCGAGAACGCCGTCGCCCGCGAAGCGCGCCAGCGCGGCATGGACGGCGTGGTCTGCGGCCACATTCACCACGCCGAGATGCGCGACATCCAGGGCATCCTCTATGCCAACGACGGCGACTGGGTCGAGAGCCTGAGCGCGCTGGTCGAGCATGCCGACGGCCGACTCGAGATCGTCCGCTGGCCCATGAGCCATGCGCCGCGCGGCAAACGCCAGCCGGCGGTTCAGGAAGATCCCCTGCATCTGCTCGACGACCTCGAGCTGCCGGTCACGCCTCTGCGCTGAACACCGGCGCCATACGCGGGCCGCTCCGGGCCGCCAGCGCTTCCAGCCGGCAGACTGCACGGCTTCCTTCATGGCGGCAGGCATCGACCCAGGGCTTCAACTCATGCGCATGACCGCGCCGGCTGCGAGAACAGCGGCGGCCCGTGTCGGGACCTGTGCCACGATCCCGGCCAGCACGCCGGGCAACTCGTCGCTCGCATGGTTGCGCACCCGCCGGGCAGCCGCCTGGAAACGCGGCAGGTCGGCCAGCAGGCGTGCCACCGCCCAGGCGATCTCGTCGTAGCCGCCGATCGTCAACCCCAGCTCCTGCTCCCGCAGCCAGTGCGTGTTGTAGCGCTCCTGCGGCAGCGTCGAGGCATTCGAGGCCACGATGCAAGGCAGACCCATCTGGATGGCCTCGCTCAGGCTGCCCGGTCCCGGTTTGCCGATGAAGAAATCCGCCAGCTGCATGTATTGGGGAATGTCGCCGGTGTAGCCGACGATCGCGCGCGGGGCGCGGGCGGGCAACTCACGCAATGCGCGGGCCAGGGCCTCGTTGTTGCCGCACAGCAGGATCAGCGGCACGTCGGGCAACTGGCGAGCGATGGTCAGCATCTGGCGCGAACCCTCGCCGCCGAACAGAACCAGCCCGACCGGGCGGTCCAGCGGCAAGCCCAGCTCGCGCCGGCGCACCAGCCGATCCGACCCGCCCAGGCGCGGCGCGTAAAAATCGTGGCGCAGCAGCATGCCCGAGACACTGTGCACATGGCTGGGCGCGCATCCCGCAGCATGGGCCTGGGCCACGGCACGCGGCGTGCCGCACACGATGTGGATGGGCAGGCCCTTTTCGATCCAGAACCGCGGCGGCAGATCCGCTAGGTCCGTCATCACCGTGGCATAGGGCGTGCCGGGCAGCGCCTGCTGCAGGCTCAGGAACATGGCCCGATTGAAGTTCGGCACCAGCGAGACCACCAGGTCGGGCCGGCTCAGCAGCCAGTGCTGCCGCAGTCGTTTCATCAGGAAAGGGTGGCCCATGCGGATGCCTGCCTGCAGCAGCCTGAGCTCCTGCGCCAGTCCGGCCGTCCAGCCCATGGCCAGGCGTTTGTTGTAGATGCCTTCGGGGGCCATGCCGGTCCAGCGGCGGAAGACGTCATGCACGTCCACCCGTTCGAGCAGATTCACCCGCTCCACCAGCCAGCCCAGTCCGGCCCGGCCGATCGCCGCTTCGAGCGCCAGCGACGACGCCCGATGCCCGCCGCCGGCGTTGAAATACATCAACTGCACACGAACCGGCGAGCCGCCCGCAGGGCTCTCCAATCCGAACGACAGGGGAGCCTGGGGCAGGACGGGGCAGCTTGCGCCCCCGCCGGGATGCCGGCGCGGCGCATCCTCGTATGCATGATTCAACATGCATGCAAATTACGACCCTACCGTGTCGGACTGATGACGGTCCGGCGGCCTCGGCGCATGCGGCGCAGGCCCCGCCTGCAACGGCAGGCTTACTTGCTGGCCGTCTCGGGGAGCTCGATCTTGACTTCGAGCACTTCCAGATCGTCCTGGCGCTCGAGGTTGAGCTTGATGTCGTCCGGGTTGATGTTGACGTACTTGGAGATCACCGCCACCAGCTCGCGCTGCAACGCAGGGAGGTAGTCGGGCGCGAAAGCATTGCGGCCCGTGCGTTCGTGTGCAAGGATGATCTGCAGGCGTTCCTTGGCCACACTGGCGGATTTTTTCTTTTCGCCCAGGAGGAATGACAGCAGGGACATGATTTACCTCCCTCCGAACAGGCGCTTGAGCAGACCGGGCTTCTGTGCGTCGACGAAGCGCAACGGCTTCTCTTCGCCCAGGAAACGCGAAACCACGTCCTTGTAGGCTTCCGACACATCGGTGCCGTCGAGATGCACGGCCGGCGTCCCTTGGTTGGACGCCTGCAGCACCGACTCCGACTCGGGAATCACACCGATCAGCGGAATGCGCAGGATGTCCTGGATATCCTCCAGCGACAGCATCTGCCCTTCCTGCACGCGGCTGGGGTTGTAGCGCGTGATCAGCAGGTGTTCCTTGATGGATTCCTTGCCTTCGATCGCGCGTTTGGTCTTGGAGCTCAGCATGCCCAGGATGCGGTCCGAGTCGCGGACCGACGAGACTTCCGGGTTCGTCACCACCAGCGCCTCGTCGGCGAAGTGCATGGCCATCAGCGCGCCTTGCTCGATCCCGGCGGGCGAATCGCAGACGATGTAGTCGAAGCCCTGGGCAGACAGGTCCTTGATGACCTTCTCGACGCCGTCCTTGGTGAGGGCATCCTTGTCACGCGTCTGCGAAGCGGCCAGCACGTACAGGTTCTCGACCTGCTTGTCCTTGATCAGCGCCTGGCTGAGATTGGCCTCGCCATGGATGACGTTGACGAAGTCGTACACCACACGCCGCTCGCAGCCCATGATCAGGTCGAGGTTGCGCAGGCCGACGTCGAAGTCGATCACCACGGTCTTGTAGCCCCGCAGAGCCAATCCCGTGGAAAAGCTGGCGCTGGTCGTGGTCTTGCCCACGCCCCCCTTGCCGGAAGTCACGACGACGATTTTGGTCATGTTGGTCTCAAGTCCTTTGTTAGGTATGGGTCGGTCCTGCCGATCCGCGACGGGAGCGAGCCGAGTGGAACGGCTCTGGTTTTTCTGCTGCTGGCGTCGCTTGATCGAACGTGGCATTCAATGCAATTTATACAAAAGTGGGGTGAGTCTCAACCAAGCGCTCCGGGGCTCACGCCTTGAGCGGCTGGATCAGCAGCTTTTCGCCATCGAGCCGCACCTGCGCGGGCTTGCCACGAACTTCGTCGGGCAACGCCACCTCGCCGGTGCGGTAGATGCCGGCGATCGAAATCAGTTCGGCTTCGAGGTTCAGGGCAAAGATGCGGGCTTCGGTGTTGCCACGCGCACCGGCCATCACGCGGCCTCTGAGCGGGGCGTAGGCATGAATGTGGCCATCGGCGATGACTTCGGCACCGACGTTGACCATGGCCATCACGATCAGATCGCAGCCCCGGGCATAGACACGCTGGCCCGAGCGCAACGGCTTGTCGACCACCATCGTCCCCGGACCGGCAACGGGTGTCGGCACCTCGCGCACCACTTCCTGCACCACGGTCTCGACCACACGCTCGACGCGCGCAGGCTGGCTGACGGCCGTGCCGAGGAAGCTGTCTTCGGCGGGGACCAGACCGGCGGCCTTGGCCGCCTCCAGCAAGTCTTCGCGCCGCGCCTTGACGGCAATCGGCGCGATCCGATAGCTGCGCAGCAGCTTGATCAATGCCGAGAAATCGAGCGCGGTCAGCGCCGGCGTGTCATCGGGATACTGGGAAAAATCGACGACCATGGGCTCGCCGTCGAAAAAATCGTTCTGCGTGCCGAACTTGGCCGTCATTTCGGCGGCCAGCAGCTTCAGGTCGGACGACTTGAGCAGCATCGCCAGCAACGGCAAATTGGCACTTTTGATTTCGAACGTAGCGGGCGCGCGGCCTGCGAGGGCGACAGTCATTGTCCTGATCCTGAGCCTTTGGGGCCATCTCTACACAGCGGAGGCGAACAAGAGTGCGCCAGGCGCGAATCGACGCATCTTAACAGTGCGTTCTCCCTGTCTCGGGACTGAAACACAGCTATATCGAAGCAAGACGTAACGGACGCACGCTGGCCCGGCCGCGCCAAGGTCGCGCCTCGTGCGGCCGCCGCGCCGGGATACACATTTGTCAGTCGACTCGGCAGACCTGACATTTTTGTCACCTCATCCGCCCAAGAACTGACGAAAACCGTCAACTCTTGAAAAACGAAGATCCCGGCGGCCCTCACCCCGGATCCCGCAAGCCACTGATTCACATCGGAATTTTCCTTTTCAGCGAAAAATTCGCAGGAATATCCAATGCAGGCACATCGCTTGCGACATACCTGTCGATCGTCACACAGAGAGTAGTCAGGGAAACCGACCCGCCGAAGAGCGGAGCAAATAAGAAAAAAAGCCGCGCAGTTCCGCTGCGCGGCTTTTTTCCAGCCACCCGGAGGAATGCACGCATGAAAAAGAAGGTCCCGGGCGTCGAGTGGATCGAACTGATGATCGTGATCGTGGTCATCGGCATGGTGGCGGCCATGTTCTTCCCGCAATACAAATAAACAGACACGCGATCCCGGCCCCCATTCGAAACCGCAAGCCCTAGGCTGTCACCACCGACCCGCCCTTGCCAGCCTCCGTGCCCGGAGGCTTTTTTATGGGTACGGGATCATTCGTCCCCGGTGACGGTGACGGCATCCCCCAATCCTTGACCTTTCCCACGCCGAAGCGGCACTGCGTTTGCAACGCATGGAGGCTCGACGCGCCGCGTCGTTTTCTCCAAGGCATCTGCATGACGACCTCTCCCCTTCGCGCTCCCCCTCCTCGCCGTGGCCAGGCCGGCCTCACCCTGATCGAGCTCATGACCGTCGTGGCCATCATCGGCGTACTGGCGGCGGTCGGCATCCCGCTTTACAAGGACCATGCCACCCGGGCCAGCCTCACCAGCGCGATCGCCACCCTGTCGGCCATCCGGCCGAACATCGAGAGCCATATCCTGGCAAACGGCACTTTTCCCAACGGCACGGCCGCCAGCACCGCCCATACCACCGGCCAGACGCTGGCAGACCTCGGCATCGTCTCGCCCCGCTTCGGCACCATCAGCTTCGTCCACTCGCAGAACGGCACGAAGCCCGGTATCGCGCTCGAGTTCACCAGCGGCAACCTGGACATCAAGCACAAGAAAGTCATGCTGCTGCGAGACGACGGTACCGGGGCCTGGAGCTGCAGCACCACGGTCGACAAACGCCACGCCGGCACGCTCTGCGATGCGGAGCCCACATCCACCTCGACGCCCGCGTCGACGGAAGCCGTCGCCGGCGCCTGATCGGGCCTATCCGGCCGCATTCCAGCCGGTGCGCGGGTCGAGCAGACGCTGCATCAGCCCGACCGTACGACGGGCTGTCCGGTTGCCGGTATCGCGCGAAGGGTTGATTTCCACCACATCCAGGGACCCCAGGCAACCGGTCCCCGCCAGCCGCGACATGCACAACAGGGCCTCGTTTTCAGTCAGACCTCCCGGGACCGGCGTGCCTGTGCCGGGGGCAACCGAGGGGTCGAGCACATCGACATCGAGACTGACATGCAGATGGACCCCCCGCCCTTGGATGCCCCGCATAGCCCGGTTCATCACCTCGTCCATGCCCAAGGCACCGACGGCACGCATGTCGTAGACCTCGACACCCAGGGCCTGCAGCAGTTGTTTCTCCGGCTCGTCCACGCTGCGCAGACCGATCTGGCAGGTCGAACCCGGCGACAGGGCCGGCTCAAAGCCGGCCAGACGACTCAGCGCCGGTGGCCCCAGCCCCCACAGCGTCGCCACCGGCATGCCGTGCGCATTGCCGCTGGCCGACGAGGCCGGTGTATTGCAGTCGGCATGGGCATCCAGCCAGATCACCCGCAGGGTCAAGTCCCGGTCGCGGCAATGCCTGGCCACCGCACTGATCGAACCCACCGCCACGTGGTGATCGCCGCCCAGCAGCACGGGCAGGCGCCCGGCCTCGAGCTGCCGGCTCACGGCCCGGAACACCGCGTGACTCCAGGCCACGCAGGCAGCCAGACGACGTACCCCCCCGACGCTCGCCGGATCCGGATCGCCAGGCACCGACAGATTGCCCTCGTCGAGCACGTCCAGACCCAGACGCTGCAAGGCCGGAACCAATCGCGCCGCACGCAAGGCATCCGGCCCCAGGGCCGCACCGGGACCGGCACCCCCGGCCTCGCTCGGCGCTCCGATCAAGGTCACGCCTGGCACGAGGGGGATCGACAGCACCGGGGCCATGGCGGGAGACGGCTTCTCTCGTCAGTCGACCTGCAGGGCGACCCGTGCCGCCACCGCACACATCAATTCGTACCCGACCGTGCCCGAGGCCCGGGCCACTTCGTCGATCGGGAGGATGCGGCCATTGCGTGCCCGGCCCCACAACGTGACCTCGCTGCCGATCGCCGCAGCCGGCACCGGCGTGAGATCCACCGTGAGCATGTCCATGCTCACGCGTCCGACGATTCGTGTGCGAACGCCATCGACCAGGATGGGCGTTCCGGTCGGGCTCAGCCGCTGATAGCCATCGGCATACCCGCAGGCCACGATGCCGATGCGCATGGCCTGCTCGGCGACGAAGGCCGAGCCGTAGCCCACGGTATCGCCCGGCTGCAGATCCTGGGTGGCAATCAGCCGGCTCGACAGCGTCATGGTGGGCAGCAGCCCCCAATGCGCAATGTCATGCTCGGGGAAATCGGGCGAGCTGCCGTACATCACGATGCCGCTTCGCACCCAGTCGTTGCGCATCGGCAAGCCCTGTCCGTAACGCAGGATGGCGGCACTGTTGGACAGGCACCGCTCCCCGGGCAGGTCCTGGGTGGCACTCTCGAAGGCCTGGATCTGATGCTGAATGCCATCGACGCCCTGCCGCATGCCATCGGCATCCGAAAAATGCATCATCAATGAAATCTCGCCGACCTGGGGCAAGGCGTTGAGGCGTGCCCAGGCCGAGCGGTAGCGCACGGGCGTGAAGCCCAGCCGGTTCATTCCGCCATTCATCTTGAGGAAGACGTGGTGCGGCTCCTGCGTCTTGTGTGCCGCCAGCCAATCGATCTGCTCGTCGCAATGGACCGCATGCCAGAGACCCAACCGCGAGCAGAGCTCCAGATCACGGGGTTCGAACACGCCCTCGAGCAGCAGGATCGGACCCCGCCAGCCGAGTGCACGAACCCGTTGCGCCTCGGCCAGGTCGAGCAAGGCAAAGGCATCGGCTGCACGCAGGGCGTCGAAGACCCGTTCGATTCCGTGCCCGTAGGCATTGGCCTTGACGACGGCGGCCACGCGCGCGTCGGGTACAGCGGATTTGACGCGCGCGAGATTGTGGCGCAAGGCATCGGTATGAACGGTGGCGGATATCGGACGAGGCATGGCGAGGACTCAGCTGCTTGGATGTATGCAAGGGCCGCTGCCGGCCGACGGAAGGGCACGGCAGAGGCTGGACTGCAGTATGCGCCCCGTCCCCGGGCTTTTGCTTGCGCGCTCATGAAAGTGAACTCGTCAGACAGGGCAAACAAGGTCGTCCACACGAATCGAGGACCGCCCGCCGGTCACCCGTTCAGGTGTTGCAACGCGACCACTGCCGCAGACTCAGGCTTTCCACAGGCGACCCTGCCACACCTGCATGCTATAACGTGGGCCGCAGGTGCGTTCGGACTGTTCTCATCCAGCCCGCCCTCCTGCAGGGAAGATTGATTTGCGTCTCGATAAACACAACAGCAAGTGCCTCAGGGGGAAAACTGCCGGACGTCCGTGGGTAGCGGCGTGCGCGGCGGTCGGTCATGCAGCGGCTTTGCCGGCTGCAACCAGGCACGTCATAACAGGTCAACCCGGTCGGGTTCGTACCGGCGCCAGGCTTCCCGCCCCATTTAAACTGATTGCACATGTCGGCGCACAGCGGGCCCCAGGGCCTTTGCGTCGTTGACTGGACACTGCCATCCTGCCCCCGAGCCATGCCACGGTTACACAGAACAGAGCACACCCATCGATGAAGCGCGGTTTCTTCACCATCATGTCGGCGCAGTTCTTTTCTTCGCTGGCCGACAACGCCCTGTTTGTGGTGGCTGTCGAATTGCTGCGCGCCAACGGCGCCCCTGAATGGCAACGGGCAGCCCTGGTGCCCATGTTCGCGCTGTTCTACGTGGTGCTCGCGCCCTTCGTGGGCGCCTTTGCCGACGCCCTGCCCAAGGGCAAGGTCATGTTCATCAGCAATGCGATCAAGGTGATCGGCTGCCTGATGATGCTCTACGGCTCCCATCCGCTGGTGGCCTATGCCGTGGTCGGCCTGGGTGCCGCAGCCTACTCCCCAGCCAAATACGGCATCCTCACCGAGTTGCTGCCGCCGTCCCAACTGGTCAAGGCCAACGGCTGGATCGAGGGCCTGACCATCGGCTCCATCATCCTGGGCGTGCTCGCCGGCGGCCTGCTGGTTTCGTCGCAGGCCATCGCGCTGCTTCACTCCATCCCCGCGCTCGATGCCATCGGCATCCACGGTGCCGCGCAGACGGCCATCTTCATCCTCGTCTTCATCTACGCCCTGGCAGCGGCGATCAACACCCGCATCCCCCACACCGGCGTGACCATGCGCCCGATGCCCAAGCGGACCATCGAGCTGCTGCCCGATTTCTGGAGCTGCAACAACCGGCTGTGGGCCGACAAGCTGGGCCAGATGTCGCTGGCCACCACCACGCTGTTCTGGGGCGTGAGCGGCAACCTGCGTTACATCGTGCTCGCCTGGGCCGCCGCGGCGCTGGGCTACAGCACCACGCAGGCCTCGTCGCTCGTGGGCGTGGTCGCCATCGGCACGGCTGCCGGCGCCATCATCGCCTCGGCACGCGTGCGGCTGGACCAGGCCCCCAGCGTCATCCCCCTGGGCATCGCCATGGGTGCGCTGGTGATCCTGATGAACGTCATCAACAACGTCTGGGTGGCTGCGCCGTTCCTGATCCTGCTGGGCGGCCTGGGCGGCTATCTGGTGGTGCCCATGAACGCCCTGCTCCAGCATCGTGGCCACAACCTCATGGGTGCCGGCCGATCGATTGCAGTGCAGAACTTCAACGAACAGGCCTGCATTCTGGGCCTGGGTGCCTTCTACAGCCTGTCCACCGGCCTCGGCCTGACGGCTTTCGGTGCGATCACGGCATTTGGCCTGGTGGTCATGATCGCCATGTTCTTCATCCGCGCAATGCACCGCCGCAACCTGCGCAATCACCCCGAAGAAGTCGAGCGCCTGCTGCACATTGCCCGCTCGGACGAAGGGCACTGAAGACCACGCGGGTCCCGGCATCTTGCGCAGCCCGATGGCGGCGCGGCCGCCGCCCTCGCCGGCCCGCCTATCGGCCTCTAGGCCCATGACGAACCGTCCGCCGGTCCCGCTTGCAGGGACGGCATGCCAGCCGCCTGGGGCGCATTCCAGGCCGGCAAACGCACCATGACCCTCAGCCCCGCCTCGGGCAGATTCACCGCCGTGGCATGCCCGCCATGCAGAGCCGCAATGCGGGCGACCAGATAAAGGCCCAGGCCCGTCCCTGCGCAGGAAGCCTGCGAGCCTCGGCCGTACTTGCAGAACAATTGCCCGATTTCTTCGGCCGATACGCCCGGCCCGTCGTCTTCGACGGTCAACACGATCTCGTCGCCCTCGCGCCGGGCCGCCAGCGTGATCGATGAACCGGAAGGGGTGTGGACGATGGCGTTGTTGAGCAGGTTGGACAGCAGCATTTCGATGGCCTGCCCGTTGGCCCAGACGAACAGCCGATGCAGGCTGGCCGACACGTGCACCCGGTGGTCGCGCGCCAGATAGGCCGAGCGCCTGATCACCTTGCGCAGGGCCGCAACCACATCCACGACCGCACATTGCCCCGCCGGCGCGGCCTCGGCCATCATGGCGGGGCTCAAGGCCTTGTCGACCAGTGCCAGCAGATCGTCGAGGGCCCGACGCATGCGCTGGCGGACCGTTCGCGCAGTCAGATCGCCATACTCCAGCGTGGCATCGAGCACCCCGAGCGGCGTGCGGAAATCGTGCGACACCATCATGAAGAACTGCCGTTGGCTCTCCTGCGCATGCCGCGCCGCGGCCAGGGCGTTGATCACATCCAGGTTGGCCCGTTTCAGGCCCTCTTCCGTCGCCTGTCTCTGCCGCAGCTCCAGCAGCAGATCGGTGGTCCTGGCCTGGACGCACTGGTCCAGTCTGCGTTCGCTGTCGACGCAGTGATCGGCCAACGCACGCCGGGCCTCCATGCTTTCGCGTTGCAGCGCATGAATGCGGATGATCGCGGCCAGGTTGAAGAGCACCACATGCAGATACGCAAAGACGATGTACAGATTGCGCGTCAGCCAGTGGCTCGACAGATAGCCCACACTGTGCAACAGGGCCAGCACAGCAAACAGCAGTTCGCATCCGTACAGGACCGCCAGCCAGGCCGCAGCGCCCCGACTCGCGCGGCCCAAGGCCAGGCACAGCAACACGGCAACGCCCAACTGCAACGGATAAGCCATCCCCGCGCCAAAGGCTGCCAATTCATGCCCGCCGCACAGGAGCCGCCCCGTCTGCAGCAGCGCGAGCAGCCACAGGGCGCCGCGACAGGCCGCGCACATGTGCGAGAAATTCCGGCCCGGCTGCAGAATACCCAGGGTTTCGGCTCCCAGCGGCAGGAGCACAACCATACCGAGCGTCAAGACGATGTTGAACCAGCCCTCGGGCATCCATAAAGTTGCAAGGCCCGTGACACAAGCTGCCGTCGCGCTCAGCACGGCAATATAGACCGCATAGAAGAGGTAGAAACGGTTCCTCAACCAGAAACCATACAACAAGGCCCAGACGAGGGTAAAGGCCAGCCCCCCGAAGAAAAGGCCCATGGCCAGGTTCTCCGAAGCCAGCCCCGCCAGCAGCATCTCGTGCGTTTCCAGCCGGATAAAGAATGAACGCGGGGTTTCGGTTTCGATCCTGAAATAGATGCGCCGGCTTGCGCCATCGGCCGGCGGCAGCGCAAAGATCGCAAAACGGTTCGACACGTCTTGCGGGTTGCGCGGGACCATGCTGCCGGCCTGCAACGCCTGCACGCCCTGTGCCGCTGGAATGTAGGCGGTCACGGCATTGAGATAGGCGGGACTGACCTTCGCCCAGAGCCGGGGTGCATCCGGCGGTTGGGGTGCGATATCCATCACGAGCCACAGCGAGGGCCCGTAGCCCGCGGCCCACTCGGGAGGAACGGGGACGATACGACCCGCCTCGACCGCGTGTTGCGCGGATCTCCAGTCTGCGACGGGATCGATGAGGCGGTAGAGCTGAAACGCGGGAAGGGTATCCGGCCGTGCTTGGGCGGGCCATGCCAGACCGTACAGCCACAGCAGCAGCGCGATGCCCAGCTTGGCCCGCCAGCCCCCCGCCAAGTCCAGCCCACCGGAATGCAGGCATACCCGTGCATTCCGCTTTCCAATACCAGCCAAAACCACCCTTTGATTCACCCGGAAATACAGGGAAGGCATCGATCGGCATACCGCACGCTATCCCATAGGACACTATGTGCAGTCTAGGCACCGTCATCCTTTGTATTTCATTGCATAACAATGAAAAACAATTCTTGACCATTAAAGCCGACCTTCCGCAAGCGTTCCCGACAAAATGCTTTCAAAACTCCCAGTCAAAGCCAAGGCGAGAGAATCTGGAATCGATGGGAGCCATCCCATGGATTTTTCCGGTCATTAAGATCGTTCGCATTTGGCCAGGATCTCGGCGCCTTCGCCGTCGTATCCCGGGAGCGACACAAGGGCCCATGGCCCGGTCAACGGCTTGTCCCGCCGGCTTCGTACTGCCGAGGTGCGCCCACGGCGACCGGGGCCGCAAGGGTCATCACCTCCAGGAGGAGAGGGATACAAATGAAGGTATTGATCGTCGAGGACCAATCCGATTGGTGCGAGATCCTGTCGGCCCACGTCAGCTCACTGAGCTATACCGTGCAGTGCTGCACGAGCAGGGCGCAGACCCTGGACATCCTGGCACGCCAGCCACCGGATATTCTGCTGGCCGACGCGCGATTGGCCGACGGCGATCTGCTGATGGACATCTCGTCGATCCGGCAACGCCTGCCCTCGCTCGGCATCGTGGTCCTGACCGGACGCACGCTGCTCGAGGACCAGGCACGCGGCATGGGCGATGGCGCGGACTATTACCTGATCAAGCCGATCAAGCTGCCCACGCTCACCGCCACCCTGGCGGCCCTGAGCCGAAGGATGAGTACATCCGCACACCGGATCGCACAGGAGCCCCGAGAGACGCCTCAGCACTGGAGCTTCCAAGGGCATGCCGGCAGGCTCACCGGCCCTCAGGGCCAGACGCTGAATTTCACGGCCCGCGAGAGCATCGTCTTCGGCGCCCTGCTCCAGAGCCTGCGTTTTCCGGTCACCCACACACAGCTCATGCAGGCATTGGGCGAGTCGCCGAGGCTCGTCGACACGTCGCACCGCATCGATACCCTGGTCTACCGCGTCCGACAGAAACTCCGGCAACTGCAGGGAGAACCGTTCTTCATCAAGAACGTGTATTCGGAGGGATTCGTGCTGGTCACCGGCACCCAGCCGCCGGTGGAGGTCACGCGCCTCTAGTCGGCCTCGGGTCGCACGCGGCCCGAGGCCAAAAGCCTGCCGGTGCGGCCTGCCCTTGAACGGAAACAGGCGGCACCGGCGGCGGCGTTCAGGCCATCAGTCCTGCAAGGCCTTGGGACGGCGGCCCGCCAGCACCTTGCCGACGATCAACACCAGCAGTGCGCCTGCGATGCCACAGCCGTACTTGATCGCGCCGACGACTTCGACATGGGCGCCCGAACGATCCAGCCAGCTGTCCTGCAGCACGTTGGCCGTGAGGAACTGATCGGCAATCAGCATGGTGCCGGCAATCCAGCCCAGCAGCATGGCGCCCAGCGTGATGATGACGGGGAAACGATCCATCAGCTTGATCACCAGTTGGCTGCCCCAGACGATGATGGGGATGCTGATGACCAGTCCAAACACGACCAGCGCCAGATGGTGCTCGGCGGCAGCGCCCTGGGCAGCACCGGCAATGGCGATCACGTTGTCCAGACTCATCACGAAGTCGGCGACGATGATGGTCTTGATCGCAGCCCACAGCTTGTCGCTGGCAGCGATGTTGTCATGGTCGTCGTTTTCGGGGATGAGCAGCTTGATGCCGATCCAGACCAGCAGCAGGGCGCCGATGATCTTGAGGAACGGGATCTGCAGCAACTGCAGTGCAAAGAAAATCAGCACGACACGCAGGATGATGGCGCCTGCAGTGCCCCAGATGATGCCCTTGAAGCGCTGCTGCGGAGGCAGCTTGCGGCAGGCCAGCGCGATCACGACCGCGTTGTCGCCGCCCAGCAGAATGTCGATCATGATGATCTGGCCGACAGCGAGCCAGAACTGCGCGGTGAGGAATTCTTCCATGTTGTTCTCGATCTAGAGGTGAGGTCTGCAACCGGCGGGCTCGGCCACGGCAAAGCGTGGCCGGCCACCCAGTGTGCCATGCCTCGTGGTGCATGAACGCATCGGCGCCCCGCGCTGGCGGGTGCCGTTGCCATGCCGACCTCTGTGCGCGAAATGCCCTGGCTGCCGGTGTTGCTCCGCGTCGAATCGCGCGGTCAGACTCGGCCCCTCCAGCCGGGCTTTCGCAGGCTCAGCTCGCGGTCTGGGCGCGGCGGGCCAACCAGCGGCCCACGACCAGAACAAAAGCAGCGCCGGCCACAGCGGCAGCATGGATCAGCCAGGGATTCACAGTGACGACGTCACTGAGCACGGCATCGTGAACAATGGTTTCACCCCCCACCCAGCCGATCAGTGCCGCACCCAGCGTCACGATGACGGGGTAGCGCTCCATCAGCTTGATCATCAGCGTGCTGCCGAACACCACCAGCGGGATGCTGATGGCCAGGCCCAGGATCAGCAACAGCATGCTGCCCTGCGCCGCGGCGGCGACTGCGATCACGTTGTCCAGGCTCATCACCAGATCGGCAACCAGGATGGTGCGCACGGCGATCATCAGGCCGCCCTGGGTCTTGCCATGGGCACCCTCGTCGTCGTCGCCGCCGAACAGCTGCAGACCGATCCACAGCAGCAGCACGCCACCGACGATCTGCAGGAAAGGCAGGGCCATCAGCTTGACGGCCACGATCGTGAGAACGATGCGCAGGACCACGGCGGCGCCGGAGCCGAACAGCACGGCCTTGCGTTGCTGCGCAGGAGGCAGCGAACGCGCCGCGAGCGCGATGACGACGGCGTTGTCGCCGGACAGGATGATGTTGATCCAGACGATCTGAAGCAGACCGATCCAGAAATTGGGGTCGTTGATGAATTCCATATGTCCTCAACCACTGCTATATGTTGAAGAGCGCAGCCATCGCCAGGACGGAGCGCTCGGTTTCTTGTGTGGGCAGAGAAAAAACGGGCTTGCCCGAGGAGGACAAGCCCGTTGTGGGCGACTGGCGCCTTACTTGAGCTGAGCTTTGAGCAGCTTGCCCAGTTCGGAGGGGTTGCGTGTGATCACGAAACCCGACTCTTCCATGATGGCCAGCTTGGCATCGGCCGTATCGGCACCGCCCGAGATCAGCGCACCGGCATGGCCCATGCGCTTGCCGGGAGGCGCAGTCACGCCGGCGATGAAGCCGACGATCGGCTTCTTGAAGTTGTCCTTGGCCCAGCGAGCGGCTTCGGCTTCGTCCGGACCGCCGATTTCACCGATCATGATCACGGCATCGGTGTCGGGATCGTCGTTGAAGGCCTGGAGCACGTCGATG
The DNA here is from genome assembly GCF_003752175.1 of Comamonas sp. BIGb0124. GTDB lineage: Bacteria > Pseudomonadota > Gammaproteobacteria > Burkholderiales > Burkholderiaceae_C > Comamonas_F. Next base: position 78,068 of record NZ_RJVF01000011.1, read on the forward strand.
TGCTTGAGACCGTTGATCGGGTCGCCACCGATGCCCACGGCTGTGGACTGGCCCAGGCCGACTTCCGTCAGCATGGCCACGGCTTCATAGGTCAGCGTACCGGAGCGGGAAACCACGCCGATGCGGCCCTTGCGGTGGATGTGACCGGGCATGATGCCGATCTTGATCTCGTCGGGGGTGATCAGGCCGGGGCAGTTCGGGCCCAGCAGCAGCGTGCGCTTGCCGCCCGCGGCTTCCTTGGCCTTCATCTTGTTGCGCACTTCGAGCATGTCCTTGACGGGAATGCCTTCGGTGATGCAGATGGCCAGGTCCAGATCGGCTTCCACGGCTTCCCAGATCGCGGCTGCAGCACCAGCGGGCGGCACGTAGATCACGGAGACCGTGGCGCCGGTTTGCTGAGCGGCTTCCTTGACGGTGCCGTAGATCGGGATGTTGAAGATCGACTCGCCGGCCTTCTTGGGGTTGACGCCGGCCACGAAGGCATTCTTGCCGTTCGCGTATTCCTGGCACTTTTCAGTGTGGAACTGGCCTGTCTTGCCCGTGATGCCTTGGGTGATGACCTTGGTGTCTTTATTGATGTAAATCGACATGTCTTGCGTCTCCGGCGTGCTTACTTGACGGCTGCGACGATTTTTGTCGCAGCTTCGGCCATGGTGTCGGCCGAGATGATGGGCAGGCCGGACTCGGCCAGCAGCTTCTTGCCGAGTTCTTCGTTCGTGCCCTTCATGCGCACGACCAGCGGCACGCCGAGGTTGACGGCCTTGCAGGCTGCGATCACGCCGGTGGCGATGGTGTCGCACTTCATGATGCCGCCGAAGATGTTGACCAGAATGCCCTTGACGTTGGGATTCTTGAGCATGATCTTGAAGGCTTCGGTCACCTTCTCGGCCGTGGCGCCGCCGCCGACGTCGAGGAAGTTGGCCGGCTCGCCGCCGAACAGCTTGATGGTGTCCATGGTGGCCATGGCCAGGCCGGCGCCGTTGACCAGGCAGCCGATGTTGCCATCGAGGCTGATGTAGGCCAGGTCGAACTTGGAAGCTTCGACTTCAGCCGCATCTTCTTCGTCCAGATCGCGGTAAGCCACGATCTCGGGGTGACGGAACAGGGCGTTCGGGTCGAAGTTGAACTTGGCGTCGAGGGCGATGATGTTGCCCTTGCCGTCGCGGTTCAGCGGGTTGATCTCGACCAGGGAGGCGTCGGTGTCCATGTAGCACTTGAAGAGCTTCTGGAACACGTCGACGGCTTGCGCGGTGGAGTCTGCGGGCAGGCCGATCGCGTCGGCGATCTTCTTGGCTTGCTCGTCACCCAGGCCGGCGGCGGGGTCGATGAACTCGGTGATGATCTTCTCGGGCGTGGAGTGAGCCACTTCCTCGATGTCCATGCCGCCTTCGCTGGAAGCGATGAAGGCCACCTTCTGCGTCGCGCGGTCGGTCACGACCGAGACGTAGTATTCCTTTTGAATGTCGGCGCCGTCTTCGATGTAGAGGCGGCGAACCTTCTGACCCTCGGGGCCGGTCTGGTGCGTGACCAGCTGCATGCCCAGGATCTCGGTGGCCAGCGCCTTGACGTCGTCGATCGAGCGGGCGAGCTTGACGCCGCCGCCCTTGCCGCGTCCGCCGGCGTGGATCTGAGCCTTGATGACCCAGACGGGTCCACCCAGTTTCTGGGCGGCCTCGACGGCCTCCTGCACGGTGAAGGCAGGGATACCACGGGGTACAGGCACCCCGAACTGACGCAAGATTTCCTTGCCTTGGTACTCGTGAATCTTCATGAAGTCTCTCGTTGAAGTTCTATTTGGGGGCGCCAGGCACTGACTGCTGCCCAGCTGACGGCTGAAAGACCTCCGGGGAGGCCAGCGCCAACACATGTATTCACGGGCTTGCCGCGCTTCATGGACATGGCAACTGCGAACTGTATCATGCTGCGGCGCGAGAGGAAACGCGTACCCGGGATTGGTGAACTTTGCGGCCCGCAGCGACACCCACCCATCGCCCGTCACAATAGAGAGCGACAATCCGGCGCAGCCGCGTCGGCTTACGCGTGTCGGCGCCCGTTCCACGCGACGGCCCGGACCCGTGACGCCCGGCGTCCCGGCCAGACATCAACAGGACTGAAACGATGCCCAAGATATTCATAGACGGCGAAGCCGGCACGACCGGCCTGCAAATCCGCGAACGACTGCAATCGATGCCCGAACTCGAAGTCGTGAGCATCGATCCCGCGCGCCGCAAGGACCCCGAAGCCAAGCGCGAGATCGTGGCCACGGTCGATCTGGTGGTGCTGTGCCTGCACGACGATGCCGCTCGCGAGACCGTCGCCATGATCGACGCGCTGCCGGGCGCCAAGCCCAAGATCATCGACGCCTCGACGGCTCACCGCGTCGCGCCGGGCTGGGTCTACGGTTTCCCGGAGCTCTCGCCGGCCCAGCGCGAGGCCGTCGTTCAGGCGGATCGGGTCGCCAACCCGGGCTGCTACGCCACCGGCGCCATCGCGCTGCTCAACCCGCTGATCCAGGCCGGCGTGCTGCCGGCCGACTTCCCGGTGGCGCTGCCATCGGTCAGCGGCTACTCGGGCGGCGGACGCACCATGATCGAAGCGTACGAGGCGAACGAAGCGCCGCTGTACGAGGCCTATGCGTTCGGCCTGACCCACAAACACATCCCGGAAATCCTGGCCTACAGCGGCCTGAGCCGCCGCCCCATCTTCACGCCGGCCGTGGGCAACTTCCGCCAGGGCATGCTGGTCGAATTGCCGCTGCACCTCGACCTGCTGCCGGGCCGCCCCACGGTGGCGCAGTTGCTGGACATCTACCGCAAGCACTATGCAGGCGCCCGCTACGTGACGGTGGAAGACGCCCCGGCTTCGGGCAAGCTCGATGCGTTGGCGCTCAACGACACCAACCAGCTCGAGGTCCGCGTGTTCGGCAACGAGGAACACCGCCAGGCCGTGGCCGTGGCTCGGCTGGACAATCTGGGCAAAGGCGCCTCGGGCGCGGCCGTTCAGAACCTGAAGCTGATGCTGGGTCTGGCCGAAGACTGATGCGGCCGCTGGCGGAACGGACGACGTCAGTCGTCCGTCTGCCCTGCCGCGGCGACGACCCGGCGCACGACATCGGGGGCGAATCCGCGCGAGATCAGGAAACGCATCTGCTTGACCGTCTCCTGGGGGTTCTGCGGCGGCGCATCGAATTTTCGGCGCCACACGTCTTGTGCACGGGCCTGTTCGCTCTGGCGCAGTTCGGCCACGGTCTGCGCGACCAGCTCGGGGGGCAAACCCTTGGACTGCAGTTCCTGGCGGACTCGCGCGGTACCCAGCTTGGGCGCACGCCGATGCACGACCGAAGCCGCCACACGCGCTTCACTGATGTAGCCCTTGGCCTGCAGCTCATCGAGCACGGCCTCGATCTCGCCCGGATGCGCCTCGTGCGGCGCCAGCTTGCGGGTCAGCTCGAGCCGCGAATGCTCGCGGCCCGCCAGGTAACGCAGCGCCCGGCCCTTGAGGGAAATCTGTTCAAAGCCCATGGTGTCGAGACAACCTGTCGCTGGGTGAGAGGGATGGAGGGGCGGCGCGTCTCGACTTATTCTTCCTTGACGGCAGCGGCGGCAGGTGCCTTGCGGCCCTTGCCTGCAGGTGCTCCGGCCTCGCCGGCTGTCGGGCTCAGTGCCGGCAGCGGCCGGATGCCCAGCGAATCGCGAACCTTGTTCTCGATCTCGTGCGCCAGCACGGGGTTCTCACGCAGGAATTCGCGCGCGTTGTCACGGCCTTGACCGATCTTTTCGCCCTGGTAGGCATACCAGGCGCCCGCCTTGTCGATGATCTTGGCGTTGACACCCATGTCGATGATCTCGCCCTCGCGGCTGATGCCCTCGCCGAACAGGATGTCGAACTCCGCGGTCTTGAAGGGAGGCGACACCTTGTTCTTGACGATCTTGACCTTGGTCTCGTTGCCGATGGACTCGTCGCCCTTCTTGATGGTGCCGGTGCGGCGGATATCCAGGCGCACGGAGGCGTAGAACTTGAGCGCGTTTCCGCCGGTGGTCGTTTCCGGGGAACCGAACATCACGCCGATCTTCATGCGGATCTGGTTGATGAAGATGACCATGCAGTTGGTCTTCTTGATGGTACCCGTCAGCTTGCGCAGGGCCTGGCTCATGAGGCGGGCCTGCAGGCCCGGCAGGCTGTCGCCCATCTCGCCCTCGATTTCGGCCTTGGGCGTCAGCGCCGCGACCGAGTCGACCACGATGAGGTCGACGGCCCCGGAGCGCACCAGCGAATCGACGATCTCGAGTGCCTGTTCACCGGTGTCGGGCTGCGAGATGAGCAGGTCCTGCAGGTTGACGCCCAGTTTCTGGGCGTACTGGATGTCGAGTGCGTGTTCGGCATCGACGAAAGCGCATTGGCCGCCCTGGGCCTGCATTTCGGCGATGACCTGCAGGGTCAGCGTGGTCTTGCCCGAGGACTCGGGACCGTAGATTTCGACCACCCGGCCACGCGGCAGGCCGCCGACGCCCAGGGCCACGTCCAGACCCAGCGAGCCGGTGGAGACGACCTGGATGTCCTCGATCACTTCGCCCTCGCCGAGCCGCATGATGGTGCCCTTGCCGAACTGGCGTTCGATCTGGGCCAGAGCGGCTTGCAGAGCCTTGGCTTTTTCGCTGGTGTTGACGGGTGCGTCCATGGTGTGTCCTTGCTGGATGTCGGGAAAAGAGGGGGCTTGCATCCACGCCATGTCTCACATGGTTCTGCATACAGTCTGGATGCTTGATCAGTAGTTTCAGGGATTCATACCTTGCTGTAAATCGTTTTTTTAGTCAGTTTGCCTTATCATTGAGCATGCCCACATCTTCTCCTCTGCATACGGACAACGATGGCTGGCAAGCCACTCACCTGGGACGCTGGCTGGGTCATGCGATGCGCCGCTTCGATGCCCGTGTGCTGGCGCTCATGGCCCATGACGACGAGGTGCCGCTGGCGCTCTCCAACCTCGCCGCGCGCGCCCAGATCAGCGCAGCCCATGTGCACATCACCCGTCATCTGCCGCCTGCGGGCGCCCGGCTCACCGAACTGGCGGCCGGCGCCGGCATGAGCAAGCAGGCCATGGGCGACCTGGTCTCTCAGTGCGAAGCCTGGGGCCTCGTGCAGCGCCGACCGGATCCGCGCGACGCCCGCGCCAGGCAGGTGCTCTTCACCGATATCGGTCTGCAATGGCTGGCCGGTTTCAGGCGCGCCGTGGCCCAGGCCGAACAGGAGTTCAAGGCAGAGGTGGGCGCGGATGTGGCCACGGTAGTGGCCCTAGGTCTGGAAGCGTACGCCACGGGGTACGATGCGACTTGAGGTCGCGGCCCCATGGCGGCCAGGGAAACTTCGACGATGCGTATCCTGATAGCGGAAGATGACCAGGTTCTGGCCGACGGCCTGCTGCGCAGCCTGCGCAGTTCCGGTGCGGCCGTCGATCACGTCCCGAACGGGATTGATGCCGACACGGCCCTCATGACCCATGCGGCATTCGACCTGCTCATCCTCGATCTGGGCTTGCCCCGCCTGCACGGACTGGAAGTGCTCAAGCGACTGCGCACCCGCGGCAGCACCCTGCCGGTGCTCATCCTGACCGCCGCCGACAGCGTCGACGAGCGCGTCAAGGGCCTGGACTACGGAGCCGACGACTACATGGCCAAGCCGTTTTCGCTGCAAGAGCTCGAGGCGCGCGTGCGGGCACTCACGCGGCGCGGCATGGGCGGCGCCAGCAGCGTGATCCGGCATGGTCCTCTCACCTACGATCAGGCCGGCCGGGTGGCGACCATGGACGGCCGCATGGTCGAGCTTTCGGCCCGCGAGCTCGGCCTGCTGGAGGTCCTGCTGCAGCGCACCGGCCGCCTGGTGAGCAAGGAGCAACTGGTCGATCGCCTCTGCGAATGGGGCGAGGAAGTCAGCAACAACGCCATCGAGGTCTACATCCACCGGCTGCGCAAGAAGATCGAGCGCGGTCCCGTGCGCATCGCCACCGTGCGAGGCCTGGGCTACTGCCTGGAAAAGATCGAAACCGCGCCGGCTTGAGCCGCAACGGCATGCCGCAAGGTATGCTGGCGAACGCGCTCCGGCCGCCTCGGCGGTCGAATTCGCCCTCACCCGCCCGGTCATCCGCACCATGAAGTTCTTCAAGCGCGAGCAACGTTCGCTGTTCGGCGAGATCCTCGACTGGATGCTGACGCCGTTGCTGGTCCTCTGGCCGGCCAGCCTGGCCCTGACCTGGCTGGTCGCACAGAACATCGCCGCACGCCCGTTCGACCGCGCGCTCGAACACAACGTACGCGATCTGGGCCGGCAGGTGCGGCTTCAGGACGACCAGCTCCGCCTGACACTGGCGCCCGAATCGGCCCTGCTGCGCGTGGACAACGTCGATCAGGTCTTCTACCAGGTCCAGGACACACGCGGCACCTGGGTGAGCGGCGACCGCCAGTTCCCGGCCCCGACCCCCGACGAGCTCGCCGCACCGGGCGCCATCCAGCTGCGCGACGGGGTGATGCACGGGGCCGATGTCCGCATCGCCTATGCCTGGTTCAAGCCCGACACCTTCTCGGACCGGCTGGTCCTGGTCCAGGTGGCCGAGACCCTCGAAAAACGTGCCGCCCTGGCCAGCGAGATCATCAAGGGCGTCATGCTGCCCCAGTTCGTGATCCTGCCGCTGGCCGTGCTGCTGGTCTGGCTGGCGCTGGCGCGGGGCATCCGTCCGCTGCACGAGCTGGAACAGCGCATCCGCAGCCGCAAACCCGACGACATGAGCCCGATCGACGATGCCATCGCCCCGCTGGAGGTGGCGCCGCTGGTGGGCGCAGTCAACGACCTGCTGCTGAGGCTGAACCGCTCCATCGAAACCCAGAAACGTTTCCTGGCCGATGCGGCCCATCAGCTGAAGACGCCATTGGCCGGTCTGCGCATGCAGGCCGATCTGGCGCTGCGCGCCGATGCCAGCGCCGAGGACCTCAAGCTCTCGCTCAAGCAGATCGGGCGCTCGAGCATCCGGGCGACGCACACCGTCAATCAGCTGCTCTCGCTTGCCCGCGCCGAGGGCAGCGGCCGCGGCGTCTCGCGCCAGCCCATCGACCTGGCACAGCTGACGATGGAAGTCGTCCAGGATTCGGTTCCGCATGCACTCGAGCGCCGCATCGACCTCGGCTACGAAGGTCTTCGGCCCGGCGATGAAGGCGGCCAGTTGATCGGACAGCCGACGCTGCTGCAGGAGCTCGTGCGCAATCTGGTCGACAACGCCATCAACTACACGGCGCCGGTGGCCCAGGGGGGTTCGCGTGCGGCAGCCGAATCCGGCTCAGAGCCCGGCGTAGTCACCGTACGGGTCCTGGCCGACCCCTACAGCGGCGTGCTGCTGCTGCGCGTGGAAGACAACGGACCGGGCATCAGCCGCGCCGAGCGCGCATTGGTCTTTCAACCGTTCTATCGCTCGCTGGGCACCGACGCCGACGGGTCGGGCCTGGGACTGGCCATCGTCGACGAGATCGCACGCCAGCATGGCGCCAGCGTCGACATCCAGGATACACGCGCCCATCCCGCCCGCCCGGGAGCCAGCCTGACCGTGCGTTTTCTCACCCGTTCGGCCTGATCGCCTCTGAACGGGCGATACGGCGGGGTTCGAGACCTCGTGTTGCCGCGCCGGCATCGATGCGGGCCACAGGTACACCGGCCTTCAACCGGCCAGACGCGGATTGAGGCTGTAGGTGGCCGTGACAGCCGCTTCGGCCAGGACATGGCCCTGCAGCGCCGCCAGCACCTGGGCGCCGGTCAGCGCATGATGCTCGGGGATCTCGAGCCGCGGCACATCCACCGCATACACGGTGAACACGTAGCGGTGGACGATGCTGTCGTTCCATGGCGGACAGGCCCCGTCGTAACCGTAGTAGTCGCCCTTCATGTCCGCATCGCCGGCGAACCAGCCGGTGTAATCGTTGAGACCGTGGCGCACGCCATCGGCTACCGGCAGATCGGGACGGGGGCCTTTCTTGCCGCGCGGCGTGACGCCATGACTGTGCGTGCCTGCGACAATCTCGCGCGCGTCGGCCGGCAGGTTGATCAGCACCCAGTGGAAAAAATCGACGCGGGGCAGGTCGTGGGGGACTTCACGGTCTTCCCGATTGACGTCGTCGCCCCGGCTGGGCACGTCGGGGTCGTGGCAGACGACCACGAACGACAGGGTGCCGTCGGGCACGTCGGACCAGGCCAGATGGGGATTGCGGTTGGACGAAAGCGCGACATGTCCCTCGCTCGCGACTTTGCCGAAAGCGAACTCGACGGGCAGCGTGGCGTCGTTGGCAAAACTGGTGCTGGTGAGTCTCATGGCGTCCATCCTGGAAAGTCGGTCTTCTGTGACCTTTCAGTCTAGCCCAGGCGGTCCATCCACAAAAGGGGCACCCGGGGGGCCTGTGGCGAGCCGTCATGCCGCCAGCACGCGGACCGGCAGACGCGTAGACTGTCCGTTTTGACCGACCCTGCCGTTCCATGAATACCCGTGCCTGGCTTGAAAGACTGGTGTCGTTCGACACCACCAGCCGCAACTCCAACCTGGCCCTGATCGAAACCGTGCGCGACGCCCTCGCCGCTCAAGGTCTGGCACCCCAGCTCGTGCATGCGCCTTCGGGCGACAAAGCCAATCTCTTCGTGACGCTGCCTGCGCAAGACGGCGCGACCCAGGGCGGCATCGTCCTGTCGGGCCATACCGATGTGGTGCCGGTCGACGGACAGGCCTGGACCAGCGACCCCTTCGCGCTCGCCGAACGCGACGGCCGGCTCTATGGCCGCGGCGCGGCCGACATGAAGGGTTTCATCGCCACCGCGCTGGCCCTGGTGCCCGAGTTCCTGGCGATGCCGCGCAGCAAACCCCTCCACCTGGCCCTGTCGTACGACGAGGAGATCGGCTGCGTCGGCGCACCGGTGATGCTGGCCGAGCTCCAGCGGCGCGGCATTCGTGCCGATGGCTGCGTGGTGGGCGAGCCCACCGGCATGCAGGTGGTGGTGGCCCACAAGGGGGTCAATCTGTTCCGCTGCCGCGTCCATGGCAAGGCTGCCCACTCCTCGCTCACGCCGCGCGGCTGCAACGCGATCGAGCATGCGGCCCGGCTGATCTGCCGCATCCGCGACATCGCGGACCACTACCAGTCGCAAGGACCGTTCGACACCTTCTACGACGTGCCCTACACGACCCTGACGACCAACCAGATCCACGGCGGCATCGCGGTCAACACCATCCCCGACCTGTGTGAGTTCGGCTACGAGTTCCGCAATCTGCCGGGCATGCCGGTCGACACCATCCAGCAGCAGATCGAACAGTACGTGAAGGACGAACTGCTGCCCCGCATGCGGCGCGAACACGCCGACGCCTCGATCGAGATCCAGCGTGGAGCCCGTGCCCCGGCGCTCGAGGCCTCTGAGCAGGAAGCCATCACTCGGCTGGTGCGCGCCCTGACGCGGGACGAGCAGACCCGCAAGGTGGCCTACGGCACCGAGGCCGGTCTGTTCCAGAATGCGGGCGTGCCGGCCCTGGTGTGCGGACCCGGCCACATCGAGCAGGCCCACAAGCCCGACGAGTTCGTCGAGATCGCCCAGCTCGAGGCCTGCGAGAACTTCCTGCGCCAGTTGGGCCGCTCGCTGGCCTGACAGGCCGCACAGCCCGGGCGGCCCGGCCCCATCGGTCGGACGGCTCGGCCTGCCGCGGTCTTCAGGCCGCCTGCACTTCGGTGGGTCGGGCGTCGAAGAAACGCGCCTGATCGGCCGCATCGCTGCGTGCGTACAGCCGGTTCACGCCGCTGACCACCGCCTGAATGGAGGCCGTCAGGATGTTGGCATGCATGCCCACGCCGAACGTGCTGCCGACCGTGTCGGTGCGCGCGACTTCGGCATAGGCGACGGCCGTGGCATTGGCACCCTGCCCCATGGCACGTTCCTCGTAGTGATGCAGCGTGACGGGCAGGCCGATCGCATGGACCAACGCATCGAGCGGGCCGTTGCCCACGCCTTCGAAACGCACGTCCTGCCCGTGCAGGGTGGCGTGGACGACGATGTGCTGCTCGTCGCCACGGTCGCTCAGCGCATGGCTCTTGTAGGCGAACGGGGCCTTGGCCTGCACATACTCGCTCTGGAACAGGCCCCAGAGCTGCTGCGCCGTGACCTCCTGGCCGGTTTCATCGGTGACCTGCTGCACGGCACCGCTGAACTCCACCTGAAGGCGGCGCGGCATCACCAGACCGTAGACCGACTCGAGCAGATAGGCGATACCGCCCTTGCCGGACTGGCTGTTGACCCGGATCACCGAATCGTAGGTACGGCCCAGGTCGGCCGGATCGATGGGCATGTAGGGCACATCCCAGCTGGCATCGGGCTTCTGGGCGGCAAAACCCTTCTTGATGGCATCCTGGTGGCTGCCGGAAAACGCGGTGAACACCAGATCGCCGACGTAGGGATGGCGCGGGTGGATGGGCAACTGGTTGCAGTCCTCCACCGTGCGGGCGATGTCGTTGATGCGCGAGAAATCGAGACCGGGGTGCACACCCTGGGTGTAGAGATTGAGTGCCAGCGTCACGATATCGACGTTGCCGGTGCGCTCGCCGTTGCCGAACAGGCAGCCTTCGACGCGGTCGGCACCGGCCATCACGGCCAGCTCGGCCGCGGCGACACCCGTTCCGCGGTCATTGTGCGGGTGCACGCTGATGATCACGCTCTCGCGGTTCTTGAGGTTGCGGCACATCCATTCGATCTGGTCGGCGTAGACGTTGGGCGTGGCGCACTCCACGGTCGCCGGCAGGTTGAGGATCATCTTGTGCTCGGGCGTGGGCTGGAACACGTCGATCACGGCTTCGCTGACTTCCTTCACCACTTCCAGCTCGGAGGTCGAGAACACCTCGGGGCTGTACTGGTAGACCCATTCGGTCTCGGGATACTGCGCCGTCACCTTCTTGATGTGGGTGGCGGCGTCGACGGCGATCTTCTTGACGCCTGCCACGTCGGTGTTGAACACGATGCGGCGGAAATTGGGCGCCACGGCGTTGTAGACGTGGAGGATGACGCGCTTGGCGCCACGGCACGATTCGATGGTGCGCTCGATCAGGTCCTCGCGGGCCTGCGTCAGCACCTCGATGGCCACGTCGTCCGGGATGTGGCCGTCCTCGATGAGTTCACGCACGAAATCGAAATCGGTCTGCGAGGCCGAAGGAAAACCGACCTCGATCTCCTTGAAGCCGATCGACACCAGCATCTTGTAGAACTGCATCTTGCGATCGCGGTTCATGGGCTCGAACAGCGACTGGTTGCCGTCGCGAAGGTCGGTGCTCATCCAGATGGGCGCCTTGTCGATCACGCGCGAAGGCCACTGGCGATCCGTCAACTGGATGGGGGCGAAGGCGCGGTACTTGGTAGAAGGGTTCTGGAGCATGGTCATGATGGGAACTCGAAAGGCAAATCGGAAAAAGAAGTCAGCGGGCGTGGCCGGGAGCCGCACATCGGTGCGCACTCTCGAAGACAGCCACCTGGCAACCACCGGTCAGGGCCAGGCGACCGGTCGATAGTCGCCGGGGGCACAGGACGTGGGCCGAGAGCTGCTGAGAATTCTTCATGATCGGACGGGTGGTTGTCGAAAGGCGGACGGAAAACAAAAAAGCGTGTGGCACGAAGGGTGCGACACGCTGCTGGGAAGAGGGATGAACCGGAAACTAGACGCGCGCCGCCAACTGAACTAGACCTAGGGCTAGTAGGGACAGCGATAGCAGGGCAGCAGACAGCTGCACCATGCGGCGCGTACGCAACGCATCCTGCACGCGCAGGGCGGCATGGACTTGGGCGGTGGGCGTACGGTGGGTCATGCGGAAGCCATCATGCACCGCCCCGTCTCGACTTGTCAAGCCGGGGCGATCCCGTATTCCGATGACCGGATCAGCGGGGTTCGGCCGGCTGCCAGGCCTTGGGCCTGAAATACAGCACCTGTCCGCGGCCCAGTTCGCTCAGGCTCTGGTCGTCGTGGGGCACTTCGGCCTCGAGCAGCTCGTCCTGCCCGTCGACACGCAGCGAGACCCGCGTGATCGCGCCCAGCGGGCGGATGTCGCGCACTTCGCTGGTCCGGAATCCGTCCTGCGGCTGGCGCGAGAGCTGCACGTCGTGCGGACGGAACAGGATCTCGTGATCGCCCTCCTGGCGCAGGCGATTGGAGTCGCCCAGGAAGTGGTAGACGAACGGGCTGGCCGGCTTGGCCAGCAGTTCGGCCGGCGTGCCGACCTGCTCGATCACGCCCTTGTTGATGATCACCACGCGGTCCGCCACTTCGAGCGCTTCTTCCTGGTCGTGGGTGACGAAGACCGAGGTCAGATGCACCTCGTCGTGCAGACGGGCCAGCCAGCGGCGCAGTTCCTTGCGCACCTTGGCGTCGAGCGCACCGAAGGGCTCGTCGAGCAGCAGCACCTTGGGTTCCACGGCCAGTGCACGCGCCAGGGCGATGCGCTGGCGCTGGCCGCCCGACAACTGGGCCGGATAACGGTCGGCGAGCCAGTCGAGCTGGACCAGGTCGAGCAGACGGTGCACCTTGTCGCGGATCACCGCCTCGCTGGGCCGCTGGCCGCGCGGCTTGACGCGCAGGCCGAAGGCCACGTTCTCGAACACCGTGAGGTGGCGGAACAGCGCGTAGTGCTGGAACACGAAACCCACGTTGCGCTCGCGCACATGCACGTCGGTGGTGTCTTCGCCCGAGAACAGGATGCTGCCCGTGTCCGGCGTCTCCAGCCCCGCGATGATGCGCAGCAGCGTGGTCTTGCCGCAACCGGACGGGCCGAGCAGCGCGATCAGCTCGCCCGTGTTGATGTGCAGATTGACATCGCGCAGCGCGTGAAAGCTGCCGAAATGCTTGTCGATGTGCTGGATTTCGATGCTCATGATGATTCAGCGTAGAAGTTCGGGGCGGGCCGGTCGGGCTCAGGGATTCGGGTTCTCGGGGGGCAGATGGGCCAGCGCGGCGCGCTCGCGTTCATGCCGCCACTCCACGACGGATTTGATCACCAGCGTCAGCAGGGCCAGCAGGGCCAGCAGCGAGGCGACTGCAAAACCGGCCTGGATCTGAAACTCGTTGTACAGGATCTCGACGTGCAGCGGAATCGTGTTGGTCTCGCCGCGCAGATGGCCCGAAACCACCGAGACGGCGCCGAATTCTCCCATGGCGCGGGCATTGCAGAGAATCACGCCGTAGAGCAGGCCCCACTTGATGTTGGGCAGCGTCACGCGCCAGAAGGTCTGCCAGCCGCTGGCACCCAGCACGATGGCCGCCTGCTCCTCGTCGTTGCCCTGGGCCTGCATCAGCGGAATGAGTTCACGCGCGATCAGCGGCAGGGTCACGAAAGCCGTGGCGATGATGATGCCCGGCACGGCGAAGATGATCTTGATGTTGTGCTCCAGCAGCCAGGGGCCGAGCCAGCCCTGTGCGCCGAAAACCAGCACGAAGGCCAGGCCGACCACGATGGGCGAGACGGAGAACGGCAGGTCGATCAGCGTCGTCAGCAGAGCCTTGCCGCGGAATTCGAACTTGGCGATGGCCCAGGCCGCAGCCACGCCGAAGACCAGGTTGACGACCACGCTGACCAGTGCGGTCACCAGCGTCAGGCGGATGGCTGCCCACGCGTCGGGTTCGTCGAGCGCCCGGAAATACGCTTCGTAGCCCTTGCGCAGCGCTTCGGCAAAGACCGTCAGCAAGGGCAGGACCAGGAACAGCGTGAGGAAAACCAGCGCCAGGCCGATCAGCGTACGCCGCACCCAGGGCGACTCGGTGGCCGAGGCCGCCGTGACACGCTGGCCGTTGCGCGGCGCCGTGATGGCCGAAGAAACGATGCCGCTCATTGGGTACTCCCCCCGGTTAGGCGACGCTGCCAGGCCTGCAGGCCGTTGATGATCAGCAGCAGGATGAAGGACACGATCAGCAGCACCACGGCCACTGCGGAGGCGCCGGCATAGTCGAACTGTTCGAGCTTGACCAGGATCAGCAGCGGCGTGATTTCCGACACCATGGGCATGTTGCCCGCGATGAAGACCACCGAGCCGTATTCACCCACCGAGCGCGCAAACGCCATGGCAAAACCGGTCAGCAGGGCCGGTGCGATGGTCGGCAGCAGCACCTTGACGAAGATCTGCAGCCGGGTCGCGCCCAGGCTCGCTGCGGCTTCCTCGAGCTCTTTTTCGGCATCCTCGAGCACGGGTTGCACCGTTCTCACGACAAAAGGCAAGCCGATGAAGATCAGTGCGACCACGATGCCGGCGGGCTTGTAGGCCAACTGGATGCCCAGAGGCTCCAGGTACTGGCCGATCCAGCCATTGCCAGCCAGCAAGGCCGTCAGGGCGATGCCGGCGACGGCCGTGGGCAGTGCGAACGGCAGGTCGACCAGCGCATCGACGATCTTCTTGCCCGGAAACTGGTAACGCACCAGCACCCAGGCCACCAGCAGGCCAAAGAACAGGTTGATCACCGCGGCAAACAGCGAGCTGCCGAAGGTGACTCGGTACGAGGCCATCACGCGCGGCGAAAACGCCGCGGTGACGAACTCGCCCCAGCTCAGGCCCGAGGCCTTGAAGAACAGCGCGGCCAGCGGGATGAACACCAGCAAGCCGAGGTAGAGGAGCGAGAAGCCCAGCGTCAGGCCGAAACCAGGCAGGACACGCCGGCGCTTGAGCACGACACGGCCTTGCGGCCCGCCGTGCAACGGAGAGGCCGCGGCCGAAGCCGCGGCAAACGAAGAGGGAGGCAAACTCATGGTCAGCGACTGGCAGCGCGGCGCAGCATCACTTCTTCAGGTAGATCTGGTCGAACGTGCCGCCATCCACGAAATGGGTCTTGTCGGCCTTGGGCCAGCCGCCGAAGGCGCCGTCGATGGTCACCAGCTCAAGCTTGGGGAACTGGGCCGCGTACTTGGCGACGGCCTTCTCGCCGGTCGGGCGGTAGAAGTTCTTGCCGATCAGGTCCTGCGCTTCGTCGGAATACAGATGCTTGAGGTATTCGGTGGCGACTTCACGGGTGCCATTGCGGTCGACATTCTTGTCGACCACGGCGACCGTCGGTTCGGTCTTGATGCTCACGCTGGGCACCACGATCTCGAACTTGTCGCTGCCGAACTCCTTGAGCGCCAGGAAAGCTTCGTTTTCCCAGGCCAGCAGCACGTCGCCCACGCCGCGTTGCGTGAACGTGATGGTGGAGCCGCGTGCGCCAGAGTCCAGAACCGGCACATTGCCGTAGACCTTGGTGACGAATTCCTTGGCGCCGGCATCGCCGTTGAAGTGGCGGCGGCCATATTCCCAGGCCGCCAGGTAGTTCCACTTGGCGCCGGCCGAGGTCTTGGGATTGGGCGTGATCACGGCCACACCGGACTTGGACAGGTCGCCCCAGTCCTTGATGCCCTTGGGATTGCCCTTCTTGACCAGGAACACGATGGTCGAGGTGTAGGGCGCCGAGTTCAGGGGCAGGCGTTTCTGCCAGTCGGCCTGCACCAGACCGCCATGGGTGACGAGTGCATCGACGTCGGGGGCCAGACCCAGGGTGACCACATCCGCATTGACGCCGTCGATGACCGAACGGGCCTGCTTGGTCGATCCACCATGGGTGTTCTTGATCGTCAGGTCCTGACCGGACTTTTGCTTCCAGTACTGAGCAAACGACTTGTTGTACTGGTCGTACAGCTCGCGCGTCGGGTCGTACGACACATTGATGATCTCGACAGCATGAAGCTGGGTGCTGAGGGCCAGGCCGGCCACGGTGGCCAGAATCAAACGACGCAGTGACATGGATATGCTCCGGATGAGAGAAACTGTGGGGATGCGACGGTCAATCTGGACCATCGCTTATGACTGCAGGTATGCTAGATCCAGCTTCTTATTCAACAAACGACAGATTGATCATTTGTTTATGCGTTTTGCGCAGAAGCTCCTGCGTTTCTTGATGAGCGGTCCTGCCTTCGCCCTGCGGCTTCTCGCCTCCTGACGCCCATGCCCCAATCCTCCCGGCCCCTGCCCCGCTCCGACACGCCGAGCCCGACGACCGAGCCCCCTGTGGCGCCGCCGCTGCAAAGCACCGCCGGCGGACTGCGCGGCTGGCTGGCCAGCCTGAAGATCTACCGCGAGCCGGCCAGCCTGCGCATGGTGCTGCTGGGCTTCTCGGCCGGCCTGCCGCTGCTGCTGGTGCTGGGCACGCTGTCGTTCTGGCTGCGCAAGGCCGGCATCGACCGGGCCACCATCGGATTTCTGTCCTGGGTCGGGCTGGTCTATGCGTTCAAGTGGTGCTGGGCGCCGCTGGTCGACCGGCTGCCCATCCCCTGGCTCACCCGCTGGCTGGGCCGGCGCCGCAGCTGGCTGCTGCTGGCGCAATGCGGTGTCGCAGCCGGCCTGCTGGGCATGGCGAGCAACCCGCCCGAACACGCACTGGCCCCGCTGGTCTGGTGCGCGCTCCTGGTGGCCCTGGCCTCGGCCACGCAAGACATCGCGCTCGACGCCTACCGCATCGAATCGGCCGAGGCCCGCAAGCAAGCCGCGCTGGCCGCCACCTACCAGACCGGTTACCGGCTGGGCATGATCTGGGCGGGCGCCGGTGCACTGTGGCTGGTCTCCCAGTCCCTGGGTGCCGACAGCGGTGCCGGGGCCTACCAGGCCTCGGCGTGGTCCAAGGCCTATGCGGTGATGGCCGGGTCCATGCTGCTGGGCATTGCCACCACGCTGCTCTCGCCCGAGCCGCCCGCCAAGCCGCACCCGCCGGCCCACAGCGTGGCCGAGTGGCTCGACGGCGCCCTGGTCCAGCCCTTCGCCGACTTCATCCGGCGCTACCGCTGGCATGCCGCGCTCATCCTGGCGCTGATCGCCACCTATCGCATCAGCGACGTGGTCATGGGCATCATGGCCAACCCGTTCTATGTGGACATGGGGTACACCGAAGGCGAGGTCGCCACCGTCACCAAGGTCTACGGCATCGTCATGACGCTGGTCGGCGCTTTCGTGGGCGGCGCGCTGGCCATGCGGCTGGGGGTCATGCGGGTGCTGATGCTGGGGGCCGTGCTGTCGGCCGGCACGAATGTGATGTTCGCCTGGCTGGCCGGCCGCGGGCACGACGTGCATGCCCTCGTGTGGGTGGTCTCGGCGGACAACCTCTCGGGCGGCATCGCCTCGGCCGCCTTCATCGCCTATCTTTCGAGCCTGACCAATATCCAGTACTCGGCCACCCAGTACGCCCTGTTTTCCTCCATGATGATGCTGGTGCCCAAGTGGCTGGCCGGCTTCTCCGGGGTCTATGTGGATGCCCACGGCTACGCAGCCTTCTTCAACAGCACGGCGCTGCTGGGCCTGCCGGTGCTGCTGCTGGTCTGGCTGGCAGCCCGCCAGGACGCCAGACGGGCCGCCGATACGCCATGACACGACCGGGTTTACTTAACTTTACGGATGCGACAACCGGACTTTCCGCGCCTCGCCCAGCATCATGCGCATGACTCAACAGTTGCTGATGATCGAAGACGACTCCCGCCTGGCCCAGATGGTCGGTGAATACCTGCGGAAGTCGGGCTTCGGCTTTACCCACACCGATACGGCCACCGCCGGCCTCGCCCAATTGCAGGACAGCCGGGCCGATCTGGTGATTCTCGACCTCATGCTGCCCGACATCGACGGGCTGGAGACCTGCCGCCAGATCCGCAGCCTGCCCGGCGAACTCGCCCGCACCCCCGTGCTCATGCTGACGGCCAAGGGCGACCCCATGGACCGCATCATCGGCCTGGAGATCGGGGCCGACGACTACCTGCCCAAGCCCTTCGAGCCACGTGAACTGCTGGCCCGCATCCGGGCCGTGCTGCGCCGCCGCAGCGAACCCACGGCGCCCACCACGACCCTGCTGGCCTTCGGCTCGCTGGAGATCGACCGCGACGCCCGCACGGTGACGGTGGCCGGCAAGCCCTGCGAGCTGACCTCCTACCAGTTCGATCTGCTGGTCACCCTGGCCGAGCGCGCGGGACGCGTGCTCACCCGCGACCAGATCATGGAGGCCGTGAGGGGCCGCGAACTCGAGGCCTTCGACCGCTCGATCGACGTGCACATGGGCCGCATCCGCGCCGCGATCGAAGAGGATCCGAAAAACCCCAAGCGCATCCTCACGGTCCGCGGCGTGGGTTACGTCTTCGCCCGCCAGCAAACCTGATCCCTGACACGACCGGCCCCTACCCTCATCGATGGACGCTTT
Source organism: Comamonas sp. BIGb0124 (assembly GCF_003752175.1). GTDB lineage: Bacteria > Pseudomonadota > Gammaproteobacteria > Burkholderiales > Burkholderiaceae_C > Comamonas_F. Next base: position 96,306 of record NZ_RJVF01000011.1, read on the forward strand.
CGCCACCCGCCCCCTGCGGCAACTCACCCAGAAACTCTACCTGCGCCTCTGGCTGGCCGTCGTGCTGGCCGTGGCCGTGCTCTCCCTGCTGGTCGGCTGGGCCTGGCAACTGGCCTCCGAGCCGCCGGTGCGCGAGGTGATCCTGCGCGACACATCGGGCATGCTCATCGGACGCGGGGTGCGTCCGCCGCCGCCGGCCGAAGAAGAAGAAATGGGCGGCGGAGGGCCGCCCGGGCCGCCCCGCCCGGGTGCGATGGGTCCCCGCCCGGGCTTCCACGGTCTGGAGATCCCGGCGCAGTTGAGCAACGGGCAGACCGTGATGGTGCAGTTGCCCCGCCCGCCGCGCGGCGGCGGCTTCTGGCGCCAGCCGCCCTTCGGCTTCACGTGGACCCTGACGCTGGTGGCCATTGCCGTGGCATTGGCCACCTACCCCATCGTGCGCCACCTCACGCGGCGTCTCGAAACGCTGCAGCGGGGTGTCGAGAAATGGGGTGAAGGCGACCTCAGCGCCCGTGTACAGGTCCGTGGCGGCGACGAAATCGCGTTCCTGGCACGCCGCTTCAACCATTCCGCAGAACGAATCGAGGCACTCGTGACCTCCCATAAATCCCTGCTCGCCAATGCGTCGCACGAACTGCGTTCACCGCTGACGCGCATCCGCATGGGGCTGGCCCTCATGGACGACAGCGCCAACGAGGGCCTGCGCGAAGAACTCTCGCGCTCCATCCAGGAGCTCGACCAGTTGATCGACGAAATCCTGCTCGCCAGCCGCCTCGGCGGACAGGTGGCCGATCTGGGCACGCCCGTGCCGCTCGATCTCACGGCGCTGGCTGCCGAAGAGTGTGCACGCCTGCAGATCGATCTGGTGGCCGATGCGGCCGAGGTCGACGGCATCCCCAAGCTGCTGCGCCGGCTGATGCGCAACCTGCTGGAAAACGCCCTGCGCTACGGCCAATCCAAACAATCCCATCTGGGCGAGGAAGGCGACGGCGAACGCCTGCCGGTCTCGGCGTCGCTGCACCGGCTGCCGGATGGACGCATCGAGTTCCGGGTCAATGACCAGGGACCGGGCGTACCCGACGACCAGAAGACCCGGATCTTCGAACCGTTCTATCGCCTGCCCGGTGCCAGCGAGCGCCATGGCGGCGTCGGCCTGGGGCTGTCGCTCGTCAAGTCCATCGCCGAGCGGCATGGCGGCCAGGTCGCCTGCGAAGACCGCCCGGGTGGCGGCGCCAGCTTCGTGGTCGTGCTGCCCGCCTCGTCCGCCCGGCCGGCAGCCACCGGCCAGGCCTGAGAGCGGCGGGCCGCCGCGAGCGAGAGGCCCTGCCTTGCACGACATGGCCATCGACACCGGCGAAGGCTCTGCGCTGCCCCACCCTGTTCAGGCTACCCGCGTATCAACGATCCCCGACAGGCTGCACAGGGGCCCCGTTGCCGGCAACGCCGGGGCTTCCCGCGTGCTCCTGCGGCAACCTGCGGTGCATGTAGCAGGCGCCATCGCCATACCCTTGCAACAGGCGCTGCATGGCCCCATCGGCCGGCACGGCCGTCTCGTATCCCAGCCGCCGCCAGAACGCCCCCGCCTGCTGGACACACACCAGCGCCGTCAGGCGGCAACCGGCCTCCACACCCGCCTGCCAGGCACGCGCCACCAGCCGCCGGCCCACGCCGTGCCCCGCCAGTGCGGGCGCCAGGGCCAGGTCGTGCACATACAGGCAGTCTCCGGCCGGCTCGGGCTCGAAGGCCCCGTGCAGAGACGTGATGCACCCCCATGCGCTGCGGTAGGCCACCAGGTAACCCTCGGCCCGCCCTTCGGTGCAGGCCACCCACGCGGTATGCGGCGAGACCTGCCAGCGCTGGCGAATGACGGCGTCGGCCTCGAGGAAATCCGCGCCGTAGGCCAGCGCCTGGATGCGCGAGACCTCGCCCAGATCGGCCTCGGCCATCGGTCGTATCGTGATGTTTACAGAATTTTCCATCATCTGCATGCATTTTGCTGCATCGCAGCAAATCTGGAAGCACTGTCGCGCGGCCTACAATGCTTTTCCCAACAGAATCTTACTTACCCGGGCGCAACGATATCTCGCCGATCGCCCTGCTTGTGGAGAACGTGACCCCATGACTGTCAGCAGTGAAGACAAACGCGCCGAACTCCGCCGCGCCGCACTCGAATACCACGAGTTTCCGCGTCCCGGCAAGATCGCAACCAATGCGACCAAACAACTGACCAACCAGCACGATCTGGCTCTGGCCTACTCTCCCGGCGTGGCCGCTCCCTGCGAAGAAATCGTCAAGGACCCCGTCAACGCCTACCGCTACACCAACCGCGGCAACCTGGTGGCCGTGATCAGCAACGGCACCGCCGTGCTGGGCCTGGGCGACATCGGTCCGCTGGCCTCCAAGCCGGTGATGGAAGGCAAGGGCGTCCTGTTCAAGAAGTTCGCCGGCCTGGACTGTTTCGACATCGAAGTCGATGAAAAACACGACCTCGACCGCCTGGTCGACGTGATCGCGGCGCTCGAGCCCACCTTCGGCGGCATCAACCTCGAGGACATCAAGGCCCCCGACTGCTTCTATGTCGAGCGCAAGCTGCGCGAGCGCATGAAGATTCCGGTCTTCCACGACGACCAGCACGGCACCGCCATCGTCGTCTGCGCAGCCATCATCAACGGCCTCAAGGTCGTGGGCAAGGACATCCGCACGGTCAAGCTCGTGACCTCGGGCGCCGGCGCCGCTGCGCTCGCCTGCCTGAAGCTGCTGCTCAAGCTCGGCCTGCCGCGCGAGAACATCTGGGTGACCGACCTGGCCGGCGTGGTCTACGAAGGCCGCACCGAGCTGATGGACCCGGACAAGCAGGGTTTTGCCCAGCCCACCGAACTGCGCAAGCTGGCGCAGGTGATCGACGGCGCCGATGTCTTCCTGGGCCTGTCGGCCGGCGGCGTGCTCAAGCCCGAGATGGTGAAGGTCATGGCCGCCAAGCCGGTGATCCTGGCACTGGCCAACCCCTATCCCGAGATCAATCCCGAGGACGTCAAGGCCGTCCGGGACGACGCCGTGATCGCCACCGGCCGTTCGGACTACCCCAACCAGGTCAACAACGTCCTGTGTTTCCCGTACATCTTCCGCGGTGCGCTGGATTCGGGGGCGACCACCATCACCGACGAGATGGAGGTCGCGACCGTCTACGCCATCGCCGAACTCGCCGAAGCCGAGCAGAGTGAAGTGGTGGCGGCGGCCTACGTGGGCGAACCGCTGGTTTTCGGTCCCGAATACATCATCCCCAAGCCGTTCGATCCGCGCCTGATGATGAAGATCGCACCGGCCGTGGCCCAGGCGGCCATCGACGGCGGCGTGGCCCAGCGCCCCATCACCGACATGGACGCCTATCGCGAGAAGCTGGAATCCTTCGTCTACGCCTCGGGCACGATGATGAAGCCCATCTTCACGGCGGCCAAGAGCGCGACCAACAAACGCGTGGCCTATGCCGAGGGCGAAGAGGAACGTGTGCTGCGCGCGGCCCAGATCGTGGTCGACGAAGGCATCGCCCGCCCGACCCTGATCGGCCGCCCCGCCATCATCGCCAAGCGCATCGCCCAGTTCGGCCTGCGCCTGTCGGAAGGCAAGGACTACGACGTCGTGAACACCGACTACGACGAGCGTTATCACGACTTCTGGCACTCGTACCACGCCATGACCATGCGCAAGGGCATCACGGCGCCCATGGCCAAGATCGAGATGCGCCGTCGCCTGTCGCTGATCGCCTCGATGCTGCTGCAGAAGGGCCATGTGGACGGCATGATCTGCGGCACCTGGGGCGTGACCAACATGCACCTGACCTACGTCGATCAGGTCATCGGCCACGCGCCCGGCGCCAAGACCTATGCCTGCATGAACGGGCTGATGCTGCCCGAGCGCCAGATCTTCCTGGTCGACACGCATGTCAACTACGACCCGACGGCAGAGCAGTTGACCGAGATCACCATCATGGCCGCCCAGGAAATGATGCGTTTCGGCATCAAGCCCAAGGCCGCACTGCTGTCGCATTCGAACTTCGGCAGCAGCAACCAGCCGAGCGCCATCAAGATGCGCGAAACCCTGGCCTTGCTGCAGGCCCAGGCCCCGTGGCTGGAAGTCGACGGCGAGATGCACGGCGACATGGCTCTCGATGCCCCGGCGCGCAATCGCCTGATGCCCGAATCGACGCTCACGGGCAGTGCCAACCTGCTGGTTCTGCCCAACATCGACGCCGCCAACATCGCCTACAACCTGCTCAAGACGGCAGCCGGCGGCAACATCGCCATCGGCCCGGTGCTGCTGGGTGCCGGCAAGCCGGTGCACATCCTCACGCCCAGCGCGACGGTGCGCCGCCTGGTCAACATGACGGCCCTGACCGTTGCCGAGGCCAACACGGTTCAGAAATGAGCCCGACCCGGTCGAGGGCGCACCATCCAGGTGCATTCGACCGCGGGAAACGCCCGTATGCGGCGTCTTCATGACACACTTCAGCAAGCGACTGCTTAAACATTAAGCAGTCGCTTGCTTTTTGTGCAGATATCGCGCACACTTACGCCCTTGAATTGCGGGTTAACCCGAGACTGTGCTAGGCGAAAGACACCATGCTGCAAGCGTTTGTCAATAAGTTAGGACTCACTGGCTTATTGATGGTGCTTCTGATGACATGCCCCATTTCAGGGCATGCGCGAGAACCCCTCCCCGACCGACCGGCGGCCAGCGAACGTGCGACCCCGCTCGCCGATTTGCCCCGCCCGGCGCGTGACACATTCGCGCTGATCCTGGCCGGGGGGCCGTTTCCTCATGACAAGGACGGCAGCGTGTTTGGCAATCGTGAACGCCTCCTCCCGATACATCCGCGTGGGTACTACCGTGAGTACACGGTCCGTACGCCCGGTGTCCGCACCCGGGGCGCCAGAAGAATTGTCTGCGGGGGGCGACCTCGTACACCAGATGCCTGCTACTACACCAGTGACCACTATGCTAGCTATCGAAAAATTGCGCTCTAGCACCGGTACCGTCCATAACCCTGCCGCGCCGCAGGCCAGCGAACCTGCCGAGGCCAGTTCGGCCGTGGCTGCCGACCACCATCTGCTGCGCGGCGTACGGACCAACATCGTTCAGTCGATTCGCGCCTTCCGTGCCCAGGATCTGCAGGCCACGGCCGTGCGTCTCGGCTTTCACTTCCTGTATGCCAATCTGGCGCACGCGCAGTCCAAGCCCGAAGTGCTCGAAGCGATCGCCCGGCAGTTCACTTTTCCGCCGCATTTCGGCAAGAACTTCGACGCGCTCTACGATTGCATGACCGACCCCCTGCACAAGTCCGGCCCCCAGCCAGGCTTCGTGGTGGTGCTCGAGCAGATTCCGGCGTTCGGCAAGTTCGACGCCGAAGCCCGGGAGCAATTGCTCGACATCTTCCGCGACGCGGCCGATTACTGGGCCGAGCGCAAGATTCCATTCCGCTGTTTCTATTCTTTTCTGTAGCCCGTTCCGCACACGAAGGCCAAGCGGAACGGGCGATCGAGGTCCCCAGGAAAGCCAACGTCGTCAGCAAGGTGTTCACCGAAACGCTGGTCGACGTGACGCCCCAGGCGCTGTGCATGAGCAGCCCGTTCAACGCCAGCTACTGGCGCGCCGTGGCCTGACCGACGCGCCGCGCGGCTCCGGTGACCCGGACACGGCCTGCGGCATCGCATCGGCGGCCGGCGGCGACCGGAACGGCGCTCGCGCCTGCCGCAAAAATCGAAAGCCCTTGCGTGCCTGCGGCACCAAGGGCTTTTTTGCGGGCAGAGAAAAGACCTAGCTCGCGTCGGTGTCCAGCGGGCGCTGGGGCGCGACCGGTTTGTTCACGGCCTGCGCCAACGCGACATACTCGGCCACGGGGACTTCCTCGGCGCGCCGCTGGCTGTCGAACTCGCCGCCGTAGCCGTGTTCCTCCAGCCACTTGCCCAAGGTGTGGCGCAGGATCTTGCGCCGTTGGCTGAAGGCGACCTGCACCAGCTCGGACAGCACGGCCTCGTTCAGCACGGGCGGCTGCGCCAGAGGCACCATGCGCACCACGGCGCTGTCGACGCGCGGCGGCGGATCGAAGCTCTCGGGCGGCACGAACAGCACGTTCTCCATGTCGTAGCGCCACTGCAGCATGACCGACAGGCGGCCGTAGTCGCTGGTGGCGGGCCGGGCCACCATTCGGTCGATCACTTCCTTTTGCAGCATGAAATGCTGGTCCTCGATGACGTCCACGAACGCCAGCAGGTGAAAGAGGATGGGCGACGAGATGTTGTAGGGCAGATTGCCCACCACACGCACCCGCGGCACGCCCAGGCGGGCTGCCACTTCCGTGAAATCGACCTTGAGCACGTCGGACTCGATCACGTCGAGCTGCGGATGCTGGCGCAGGCGGGCGGCAAGGTCGCGATCGAGCTCGACGACCGTCAGACGGCCCAGCCGCTCGACCAGCGGCTGGGTGATGGCCGCCAGGCCAGGGCCGATCTCGACCACGGGCTGGCCGGGACGCGGATCGATCTCGCGCAGGATGCCATCGATGATGCCGGCATCGGACAGGAAATGCTGGCCAAAACGCTTGCGTGCGACATGTCCCTTGGACGTGGACTGGCGGGCCCCCGCAGGCGCGGGACGTCGTTGCTGCTCCCGGCTCATTGCGGCGTGTTGCGGTATTCGACGAAGGCGCGTGCACGGATCTCGCGCATCCATTCGGCGTACGATTCTTCGGACTTCTGCTCGCGCAGGATGGCGCGGACGGAATCACGCTGTTCGCGTTCGCTGACGGTTCCCTGGCGGCGCTCCAGCACCTCGATCAGGTGAACACCGAAACGCGAGACCAGCGGCTCGGAAACCTGTCCGGGCTGAAGGCGGTTGAGCGCCTGTTCGAACTCGGGCACGAACATGCCCGGATTGGCCCAGCCCAGATCGCCGCCCTGCTCGGCAGAGCCGTCCTCGGACTGCTGGCGAGCCAGCGTGGCGAAATCGGCTTTGCCACTGACGATGTCCCGGCGCATCTGCCCCAGGCGCTCGACCGCTGCGGCCTCGCTGAGCTGCGCGTCGGGACGCAGCAGGATATGCCGTGCATGGGTCTGGGTCACCTGCACACCGCCGCCGTTGCCGGCCGACGGGCGTTCGAGCACCTTCAGGATGTGGAAACCCGCACCCGAGCGGATGGGCCCGGCGATGCCGCCCACCGGCAACGATTGTGTGCTCTGGATAAACAGTTCGGGATAACGGTCGGCGGGTCGCAGGCCCATGGCACCGCCCTGGTCGCGTTCGGCGCTGCTGTTCGAATTGGCCTTGGCCAGTGCGGCGAAGTCGGCGTTGGGCTGCCGGGCCTGATCCGCGAGGCTCTGCGCCTTGGCTTGCTGGCGGGCCACGACGTCGGCCGTGGCGTTCTCGGGCAACTCGATCAGGATGTGCCCCAGGTTGACCGAGGCGCTGGCGGCCTGCTGGGCTCCGCCCTGGCCATGCTCCAGCAGGTAGTCGTCGATCTCGCGCTCGCTGATCTGGGTCCGGCTGTTCTGAGCCTGCTCGCGAACCCGGCTGAGGGTGAGCTGCTCGCGCAGATTCGAGCGGAAACCATTCCAAGTCAGGCCATCGGCCTCGACACGACGGCGCAGCTCGGCCAGGTCGCCGATCTGGTTCTGCTGGGCGATGTTGAGCGCCACCTGATCGACCATGGGCTCGCTGATGTTGACGCCCATCTCCTTGGCCGATTGCAGCTCGACACGCGTGTTGATGAGCTGGTCGAGCACCTGGGGATAGAGCTGGGCAGCGGGCGGCAGTTGCTGACCGGCGGCCTGCTGGCGCACCCGGGCGACGGCCTGCTCGAGCTGGTTGCGTGTGATCGGCTCGGAATTGACCAGCGCCACGATGTAATCGGCCTCGCGCGTGACGTTGGCCTGCGCGGTCATGCCCGACAGGGAGGGCAGGGAAAAGCTGCTGGAGCCCGAGCCCCCCGAGCGCAGGCCTTGCGCAGTGGCAGACCCCACGAACGAGACGGCCAGCGCCGTGCACACGGCCAGGGTGGCAAAAGAAAAGGGTTTAGTCATAGTTGCTGTAGCGGCTGGGGGCCACGGTGTTGCCGTCGCGCAGTGTCTGGTAGCCGGAAACGTTGTCGACAAAAGAACTCAGGGCGCCCGAGCCGACGCGGGCAAAACCGACGAACTCGAGCTGGAACAGGATGCGCTTGTTCGAGGTGGTCTGCCCCGTCTGCCGGCGCTCCAGGCCGACGCGTGCAATGTAGCAGCACCCGTCGTACTCGAAGCCCACAAGCGTGTTGATGAGGCGGCTGTCTTGCAAGCTGTAGTTGAGCCGGCCGACGGTGTGGATGCGCCCGCCGCCCAGTCCGCCCCCGGCGATGCTGAAGGCGTCCTCCTGCCCGCGACGCCAGAGGTCGTCCAGCGGCCACTGCCAGCTCACGTCGATCTGTTCGCTCGATCCGCGCTGCAGGCGGTAAGACGCCGAAACGCGCCGATAGTTTCCGGGCGAATAGGTGGCACCCAGCGCCGTGCGCACCGAACGCTTGTCGTCGTAGTTGTACTGCACCGTGGCATCGCTGCTCCAGTGCGCGTTCCAGGTCACGTTGGCACCGCCCAGCAGGTCGCTGAGCTTGTCTGAATTGGGATCCTCGCCCGGCAGGGTCACGCGCTGGGTGTCGAACCGCAGGCGCTGGGCCAGGGCAAAACGCATGACTTCGCCGCCCGAGGCCGGGTCGATGAAACGCGAGGTGGCGCCGATGGTCAGCAGGTTGTTGTCGACGATGCGGTCGTTGCCCGAATAGGGCGTATCCGCATAGATGGATGCGAAGTTGAAGTCGTTGGCGGCCGTGTCGTAGACAGGCAGGAAACTCTGGTCGCGGTAGGGCGTGTAGACGTAATACGCACGGGGCTCCAGCGTCTGCGTATAGGCACGGCCGAAGACCGATGCATCGCGCTCGAAGACCAGTCCGCTGTCGACGCTGAAGCTGGGCACGGCCACGCTGGCGCTGCGCCGGCCGTTGGCCGCCAGCGGCTGGTCGAAGTCGTAGCTCATGCCCTGGATCTTCACGCTCGGGATCACGTAGGCCCCGGGCGTCCGCCAGGGATAGCTGACCTGCGCCTTGAGAACGGCCCGGTCGGCATTGGGCTGCCCTGTAATCGAGCGCTCACCCATGAAATGGCTCACATCACCGCCGACACTGACGTCCAGGCCGCTGCTGCCCCAGTTGCGCTTGTTGTAGCCCATGGCCAGTTGCGTGCGGTCGTAGGGCGGCAGGATGATGGAGTCGTCATCCTGCAGGGTCTGCCACTTGGTCACGCGCAACAGGCCCGAGTAGCCGCCGTCGCGCCAGTCGATCTTGAAGTCGCGCGGCAACAGGCGCTGCATCCAGTCGTTCTGATTGAATTCGCTGAAGTCGCGCCAGTAGTTGCTGTCGCTGACCTGGTTGTAGTTCAGGTGCAGGCCGATGCGCGACAGACCGGGCAGTTCGGTGCGGTAGAGCGCGTCGTGCTGCCAGCGCAGGCCCCAACGGTCCTCGTCGCGGACACGGTCGTTGCCCAGGTAGTTGTAGCGGATCTGCCCGGTGTAGTCTTCCCCCAGGTAACGGAACTGGGTGCGCATGTCCAGGCCGCGCTTGGCCATCAGCGTCGGCGAAATGGTGGCGTCGTACTGCGGCGCGATGTTCCAATAGAACGGCTGGCTGTAGACCACGCCGCTGGTGCTGTCGATGCCCATGGTGGGAGGCAGCAATCCGGTCTTGCGTTTGTCGCTGAGCGGAAAGCTCATGGCCGGAGCGGCCAGGATGGGCACATCCTTGAAACGCAACACCACGTTGCGGGCAAAACCGACATCGTTCTCCTGGTCGAAGTCGATCCGGCTGGCCTGCAGCACCCAGTCGGGCGACCAGGTCTGGCCCGGTTCGCGGGCGCAGGTGCTGAACGTGGCGTCGTGGGCCACGGCCTCGGAGCGGTTGATGAAATCCACGCGGCTGGCATCGCCGTTGCCGCCGTTGATCGCCAGGTGGTAGCTCGGCTGGTTGAAGTAGCCCTCGTAGGTGTTGACGTTGACGTCGACCTCGGGGCCCTCGAAGGTGTTGCCGTCGCGGTTGATGAGCACGTTGCCCTGGGCGCGGGCGCGCTCGGTACGGGAGTCGTAGCTCAGCCGGTCGCCCCGGATCATGCCCGTGCCGCGGCGCAGCATGGCATTGCCCTCGACGGTCATCTCGCCCTCGGTCTGGCCGGTCAGGCGATCGCCGGTCACGAACAGCGGCAGCAGGGACTCGTCGACGACCGGACGGTCTTGCAGCGCACTGCTCGGGCGCAGAGACAGCGGGCGGGGCGACTCGGTCGGCTGGGTCAGCAAGGTCTGCGCGTGCGCGGCTGGCAGCCAGGCGGGCAGAGTCCAGGCCAGCAACACCGGCAACAGGAGGGGGTTCAGGCTGAAACAGCGGGTACGGCGCATGGAGGGCTGGACACGGGTCACCAAATTCATGAAACATTTCGCGGCGCGCCGACCGGCCCGGCGGCCCACTGCCACCGGTGCCGGCAGCCTGCCGCCGATTCGTACGCTGGATTATCCATGACACCCGCCGCGCCGCCGTATCGCAGAACCCCGGCCATGCGCGGGCGGCCGGTGCCCATGGCACGATAATCACGCTGCGCGGCTCTCATCCCGATCCATTTCCTTTCCTCTGTCCTGTTTTCATCGGCCCTGCACCCGGGCCTCCTCTTCATGAACACTGCCCCCGTGACCTGGTCCGACGCGACGCGTCAGCATGCCTTCGAGAACTGGCTGAGTGCCGTGGCGCCTCGCCACGCACTCAACCCGGCCAGCGTCCGGCTGGCCTCGGCAGATGCCAGCTTCCGCCGGTACCTGCGTATCGATGCCGCCTCTATCGAGCCCGGCACAGCCCCGGCAGTTCCCGCATCGCCCGCAACTTTGCACGGCACCGGCAGTTGCATCGTCATGGACGCCCCGCCGGCGCTCGAGAACAGCCACCCGTTTGTGCAGGTCGCCGAACTCATGGCCGAAGCGGGCCTGCGTGTGCCCCGCATTCTGGAATGGGATCAGGCGCACGGATTCATGCTGCTGGAGGACCTGGGCGGCCAGACCCTGCTGGAGCTGATCGCCCAGCGCCAGGAGCGCCCGCTCGACCTGATGCCGCTCGGCACGCCCACCGCCGAGATCCACGACCTGCTGGTGCAGTCGCTGGATGCGCTGGTGGCGTGGCAACTGGCCTCGCGCCCCGGCGTGCTGCCGGTCTACGACGAGGCCCTGCTGCAGCGCGAGCTGGCCCTTTTCCCCGAGTGGTACATCCAGCGCCACCGGGGCGTCACGCTCGATGCGGGCCAGCAGGCCGTGCTCAACCAGGGTTTTGCGATGATCACGGCCCACAACCTGGCTGCGCCGCAGGTCTATGTGCACCGGGACTTCATGCCGCGCAACCTCATGGTGCCGCCGCGCCCCGGTCTCTCCGTCGGCGTGCTCGATTTCCAGGATGCCGTCTACGGCCCGGTGACCTACGACATCGCCAGCCTCATGCGCGACGCTTTCCTCAGTTGGGACGAGGAGGTGGTGATCGACATCACGATTCGCTACTGGGAAAAAGCGCGCAAGGCCGGGCTGCTGGATCACCAAGACTGGCACAGCGATTTCGGTGCGTTCTATCGAAACGTGGAATGGATGGGCCTGCAGCGCCATTTCAAGGTGGCCGGCATCTTTGCCCGGCTGACACTGCGGGACGGCAAGGACAGATACCTGGCCGACACGCCCCGTTTCCTGGCCTACATCCGCCACACCACCAACCGCTACATCGAACTCAAGCCGTTGATGCGGCTGATCGATCAGATCGAAGGCACGGTGATGTCCGAAGCGGTTTCGTTCGGTCGCCTGGGCTGAGGCCCGCCCCGCGCAACAGGCAGGGACGACGCAACAGGCCGGCTGCATGCCGGCCCGTCTGAACCCTGCCCGGGAAGCATGCACACGATGTTGTGCATGCGACGTGTGCCCCGTGGGGCACGCTCACTGCTCGACGCGCTTGACCCGGCTTAGAACGGGATGTCGTCGTCCATGTCGTCGAAGCCGCTGGCCGCCTGCTGCGGACGCTGAGCGGGTGCGGGCGCAGGGGCCGGACGTGCGGCAGCGGGAGGCGCCGGGCGGCGTGCGGCCGGCGCAGGCGCGGCTGCCGGGGCGCCGTAGCCGTCGTCGCCATAACCGTCATTGCCGCCGCCGTAGCCGCCACCGGCCGGACCGGCGCCACCGCCGCCTTGGCGGCTGCCCAGCATCTGCATGGTGTCGGCACGGATCTCGGTGCTGTACTTCTCGACGCCCGCCTGATCCGTCCACTTGCGTGTACGCAGGCTACCCTCGATATAGACTTGACTGCCCTTGCGCAGGTACTGGCCCACGATTTCGGCGAGCTTGCCGAAGAAGTTCACGCGGTGCCATTCGGTGATCTCCTTGTTTTCGCCGCTCTGCTTGTCGCGGTAGCGGTCGGTCGTGGCGATCGTGACGTTGGCAACGGCGTCACCGCTGGGCAGGTAACGCATTTCGGGATCTCGGCCCAGGTTGCCGACGATGATGACTTTGTTGACCGATGCCATGTGTGTTCTCTGTGCTCTCTCTGGAATGGGCGGCGCATGCCGCGTTCGACCCCCCATTTTGCCGCATCATGCAGTCACCGCACCGGCCATTTGACGAACGACCGGCAACCAGAGTCCCTGCATCCCGGTAAACGACACTGTGCAGGCCGGGCCTGCAGTGCAAAAATGGAGCGCCATGCAGCCTGAAAGCCCCAAGAACCCGCCCGCACAGCCCGATGCCGCAGGCCCGGTGCACGATGCACCGCGCGATCCGGATTTCTTCTCCCACATCCACGAGGAACTGTCGAACGGCCGCATGTGGCTGGACCGCGGGATCGTGCTGGCGTACGCCGTCGTGGCCGGCCTGTGCGTGGTGGGGTTCACGGTGGCCAGCGAATGGGCCTTCTCGCAGTTCGAGTCCCTGCACGAAGAGCGGCAGTGGCTGGTGCTGATCTGGATCCCGGCCTGGACGGCGGCCATCGTGTGGTTCACGCGCCGCTGGGTGCCGACGGCCGGCGGCTCGGGCATTCCGCAAGTGATGGCGGCACTCGATCCGGCATTGCCCCCGGCCCGCCGCCATGCCTTCACCTCCATCCGCATCTCGCTGGCCAAGATCGGGCTGTCGAGCGCGGGCCTGCTGGCCGGCCTGTCGATCGGCCGCGAAGGCCCGTCGGTGCAGGTCGCGGCGGGCATCATGCAGAACGCGCGCATGTGGCTGCGGCCCAACTCCGGCATCAGCGAGCATGCGCTGCTGGTCGCCGGCGGCGCCGCCGGCATCGCGGCCGCCTTCAATGCGCCGCTGGCCGGCGTGGTGTTCGCCATCGAGGAGCTCTCGCGCCGCCTGGAATCGCGCAACAGCGGCCTGATCATCGCGGCCATCGTGCTGGCGGGGTTGATGGGCGTCTCGGCCTTCGGCAATCTGAGCTACTTCGGCGTCATCCGGGTGCCCACGCTGAGCTGGGGCGCGCTGGCGCCGGGGCTGCTGGTCATCCTCGTGAGCGGCCTGCTGGGCGGCCTGTTCGCCCGCCTGCTCACGGCCTCGCTCACCGGCTTGTCGCCCGATCGCTTCACCGCCTGGCGCAAGCGTTTTCCGGTGCGCTTCGCGGCAGCGGGCGGCCTGGCCGTGGCCGTGATCGGGCTGGTCAGCGACGGCACCACCTTCGGCTCGGGCTCCGAGACGGTCCAGCACATGCTGGCCGGCCATGCCGACGTACCGACGCTGTACGTGATGCTCAAGTTCATGGCCACGTGGCTGACGGCCTGGACGGGCGTGCCGGGCGGCATCTTTGCGCCTTCGCTGTCGATCGGCGCGGGCATCGGGCACGATATCGCCGCACTGCTGGGCATGAACGGCGCCGGCGGGATCAGCCCGGCATTGATCGCCATGGGCATGGCCGGATTCCTGGCGGCGGTCACCCAGGCCCCGTTGACCTCGTTCATCATCGTGATGGAGATGGTCGACGGGCACGCCATGGTGCTCAGCCTGATGGCGGCCGCCATGCTGGCCAGCCTGGTGTCGCGCATGATCAGCCGGCCGCTGTATGCGGTACTGGCCCAGCACATGCTGGCGCCTTTCCACCCGCCCGCGCCCGAACCGACTCGCCCGCCTCAGGCGCCGCCGCCGGCGCCCTGAAGCCGCCCGGTCAGACCACGGACGACGGCAGCACGGGCTCTGGCGGCCGCGCGCCGACATCTTCGGCGGCATCGCCATCGACCTGGCCTTCGGGCAGCAGGTCGCCCTCCCACTTGGCCACGACCGCGGCGGCGATGCCGTTGCCGACGGCGTTGGTGGCCGAGCGGCCCATGTCGAGGAACTGATCCACGCCCATGATGAGCAGCAGGCCGGCCTCGGGCAGGTCGAACGGCCCCAGGGTGGCGGCGACCACCACCAGCGAGGCACGCGGCACGCCGGCGATGCCCTTGGACGTCAGCATGAGCAGGCCCATCATGGCGATCTGCGTGGCCACCGGCAACTGGATGTCGTACACCTGCGCAATGAACAGGGTGGCAAACGCGCAGTACATCATCGAGCCGTCGAGGTTGAACGAGTAGCCCATGGGCAGCACGAAGCTGGAAATGCGGCGGCGCACGCCGAACCGATCGAGGGCGTCGAGCATCTTCGGGTAGGCGGCCTCGGAACTGGCGGTCGAGAACGACACCAGGAAGGGTTCGCGCAGCAGCTTGATCAGCGTGACGATACGGCCGCCCAGCATCGCCCAGCCGGCCAGCAGCAGCACGCACCACAGCACGGCCAGGCCCAGGTAGAAGCCGCCCATGAACTTGGCGAACGTCCACAGGATGCCGATGCCCTGCGTGGCGATGACGGAGGTGATGGCCGCGAAAACGGCCAGCGGCGCCAGCTTCATCACCGCATGCGTCACACGCAGGATGGCGTGCGAGAGCTCCTCGATGACCGTGACCAGGTGACGGGCGCGGTCGCCCAGCGCGGCCAGCGCGGTGCCCAGGAACAACGAGAACACCACGATCTGCAGGATCTCGTTGTTGGCCATGGCCTGGACCACCGAGGACGGCACCAGGTGCAGCACGAACTGCTTGGCGGTCAGACCGCCCGTCTGCACGCCGGAGACGGCCGCTGCGTCGGGCAAGGGCAGCCCGGTGTTGTGACCGGGCTGCAGCACATTGGCCAGCACCAGTCCCAGCGACAGCGAGACGACGGAAAAGATCACGAACCAGCCGAGCGCCTTGGCGCCCACGCGGCCCACCGCACCGGTGTCGCCCATGTGGGCCACGCCGACGACCAGGGTCGAGAACACCAGCGGCGCGATGATCATCTTGATCAGGCGCAGGAAGATGTCGGCGATCAGGGAGACATAACCGGCCACCGTGACGGCGGCGGCATGGTCCGCCAACTGGGTGTTGCAGAGGTATCCAACCAGGATACCCAGCACCAGGGCGATCATGATGTAGGCCGTAAACGGCCCCTTCTTGCGTGCAGGCTGCACAGAAACGGAACTGGACATGACGGAGAACAATCGGCGCGAAGCATCGGGATGAACACAGGCCCGCCGCAAACCAGAGTTGCGGCGGGCCTGTGTCCTCATGACTTGAACGATCGACGGCTTCGGCGCCAACGGCAAGGCCCGGACCCATCGTCCCCAAGATGGGGCGTGATGATACCGATTCGGCCATAGAGGCACCAAATCAGGGATCAAATCGCGATGGAAAAAAGCTAAAACGTCTCAGCGTTCGCCCCAAGTCCGTGCACCGGACCGACCGCTAGCGCCGGGTGACCTGGACGTCGACCTCCATGCCCATGAAGTCTTCCGGCTCGCCCATCCAGATGCCCGACACCGGCGAGGCTTGGCTGGGATCGCGCGCCGTGGCGACCCGGATGAGATGGGTGCCTCCGAACAGGGCGTTGGTGGGGTCGAAAGCCACCCAGCCCGGCCCAGGCAGAAAGACCTGGACCCAGGCATGGGTCGAGCCCGAACCGACGACGGTGATCCCCGATTCGGCATCCTGATCGAGCGCGGGGTCGTAGAGATAACCCGAGACGAAACGGGACGCATAGCCCAGGCGCCGGGCCGCCTCCATCATGAGCAGCGCGAAGTCGCGGCAGGACCCGGTCCCCAGCGCCAGGGTCTCGACCGGCGACTGCGTGCCCTCCTCGTCGCGTGCCGCGTACTCGAGCGTGCGTTGGATATGGTGTGTCATGGCGATGAGGATCTCGCGGCTGCCCAGGCGGTGATCGCCCTGTCCGTCGGCAATCGACACCTGTGGATCGCGCAGGAACTGCCGCGCCCAGTCCTGCAGCACGCCGTCGGGGTCGGCGTACTGAGGCCGCAGGTAGTGCTCGAGATCGAGCCGGTCCTCGACCCGGTAGGCGAACGGGTAGGCGGTCGCCGAGCGGTCCATCGGCAGTTCGAGGTTGAACGAGCCCGCATGCTCGATGGTGAACGAGCAGGTGATGCTCAGCGTGCTGGCCTCTTCGCTGGGCGTGACCAGAGCCATGGAGTTCGAGAACACGTCCTGAACCATGTGGATGTCGGCCGGCACACTGACCTGGAGGTCGGTGGCCAGCACCCGCAGGTCATGGCTGGCGCGCGGCCGGAACATCACCCGATGGGTCCCGAATGCGACCGGCTTGCGGTAGCGGTAGGTGGTGGTATGGACGATGTCGAAAATAGGGTTCATGGCGTCTCCCGAACCGGCATGAACCGCCGGCTACAGACCGCCACATTACCCGATCCCACCGGCGGCCGGTCGCCCGCGGCGAGACACCCGACCGCCCGGATCGCTGCAGCCGAATGCCGGCCGCCGCCGCCTGCCCCTTTTGGAATGAGGACACCTGGTTTTGGACCGACGCCATGGAGTATCAGTGAATATCAATCTTTTTGATGACTTAGTTTTATCCAAAGTGTCATTTTGGAAATTTTGTCAAAACTTTCCGTACCCTCATGCATAACAGGAGCCATTTTCATGACATCACAGGAGCCACTTTCACATCGTATTTGATAGTGGTGCTTTTATTTTCATTGGTTCAGACATAATAGCGGGCCTGACGATCCATTAAAAATGCAAAGAACCCACAGGATTCATCGCGATGTGAGACTCAAAAATCGGAGCGTCAATATAATCACAAATCCTGTCGTCTCCCTGAATTCTGGGGTTGCCTGACAATTTTTCACCATGCAAATTCAAAAAGAAGAGAAAATAAACCACATGGAATCTTGAATCACGACGAAGGAGAATAGCCCGCTTACCTCGGTCAAGCGGAGCTCGGAACATTATGCGAATCGCGGCCATCGACCAAGACAATCAAACACTCATCACGGTCAAAAACGCACTGGAAGCCGGCGGACACACCTGCCACCCTTATACGGACGGAATGGACTTCATCCGCGACCTGCGGTACGAAACATTCGATCTGCTGGTCATCGACTGGCATGCCGCCAGCGGCAAGGACCTGATCAAGTGGGTCCGCAACGGACCGACCCCGTCCATCCCCATTCTTCTCCTGGCGCATCCGCGCGAGGAAGAGGACGCACTGGGCAGCCTGGCCTGCAGCGGCGTGGACGACTTCATGCGTCTGCCCGTCCGCGCCGGCGAGCTCGCAGCCCGGGTGCAGGCCCTGCTGCGCCGAACCTACATGTCGCCCGCTGCGGTCTATACCTGGGGCGACTACGTGTTCAAACCCAAGCTGCATGCCGTCAGCATCAATGGCGAACGGGTGCACCTGACCCAGAAGGAGTTCGAGCTGGCGCTGCTGTTCTTCCGCAACATGGGGCGGCTGATGTCGCGCAAATACCTCATGGAATCGGTCTGGACGCTGACCCATCCGCC
Organism: Comamonas sp. BIGb0124; assembly: GCF_003752175.1. Lineage (GTDB taxonomy): Bacteria > Pseudomonadota > Gammaproteobacteria > Burkholderiales > Burkholderiaceae_C > Comamonas_F. The sequence continues at coordinate 114,191 of NZ_RJVF01000011.1, forward strand.
CGAGGTCGAACTGCTGTCGCGCTCGCTCGACACCCATGTCTCGCGCATCCGGTGCGTGCTCAACCTGCGCCCCAGCAACGGCTACAGGCTGGTCGCGGTCTACGGACAGGGCTACCGGCTCGAGTCGCTCGCGGACGAGATGCAGGCCGCCTGAGCGCTCGGCCGGTTCGTTGGCGGGGCAAGAACCTGCCCTGTCGCCGAGGGCGGTTCTGCGCGGCAGGCATCTTCTTTGTATGATGCCCAGTTGGCCTTTGCGCGGGCGCATCCGCCCGCAGGCCGCCAGTTGCCTCCATGACCGACGACGATATCCGCAAGCCATCAGACGCCAGTTCCGAGGGACGCTACATCCGTCTGCGGGGCGGGCGCACGCACAATCTCAAGAACATCGATCTCGACATCCCCAAGCACGCGCTGGTGGTGATCACCGGCCTGTCCGGGTCGGGAAAATCATCCCTGGCCTTCGATACGCTGTATGCCGAAGGGCAGCGGCGCTATGTCGAAAGCCTGTCGGCCTATGCCCGACAGTTCCTGCAGCTCATGGACAAGCCCGACATGGACCTGATCGAAGGTCTGTCGCCGGCGATATCGATCGAGCAGAAGGCCACCAGCCACAACCCGCGCTCGACCGTGGGCACGGTTACCGAGATCCATGACTACCTGCGCCTGCTGTTTGCGCGCGCGGGCACGCCGCATTGCCCCGACCACCATTTGCCGCTGCAGGCCCAGACGGTCAGCCAGATGGTGGACGCCGTGCTGGCGCTGCCGCACGACGCCAAGGTGATGGTGCTGGCGCCGGTGGCGCGCGAACGCAAGGGCGAGTTCGGCAAGCTGTTCGAGGATCTGCAGGCGCAGGGGTATGTGCGTTTCCGCGTGAACGGCCAGACGGTCGAGGCCATCGACCTGCCTGCGCTCAAGAAAACGGAAAAACACGACATCGACGTGGTGATCGACCGGCTCCGGGCCAAGCCCGATGCACAGCAGCGGCTGGCCGAGAGCTTCGAAGCCGCGCTGCGTCTGGCCGACGGCCGCGCCATTGCGCTGGAGATGGACAATGGGCAGGAACACCTGTTCAACGCCAAGTTCGCCTGCCCGGTGTGCGGTTATTCGATCAGCGAGCTCGAACCGCGCCTGTTCTCGTTCAATTCACCCGTGGGTGCCTGCCCGACCTGCGACGGCCTGGGCCACAGCGAAGTGTTCGACCCGGCCCGTGTCGTGGCTTTCCCGACGCTGTCGCTGGCCTCGGGGGCCATCAAGGGCTGGGATCGGCGCAATGCCTATTATTTCGGCATGCTCGAGGCCGTTGCCAAGCATCTGGGCTTCAGCACCGACACCCCGTTCGATCAGTTGCCCGAACAGGCACGCCATGTGATCCTGCAAGGCTCCGGCGACGAGGAGATCAAGTTCACCTACGTGCTGGAAAGCGGGGCCTCGGCCGGCCGGCGCATGAGCAAGAAACACCCGTTCGAAGGCATCATCCCCAATCTTCAGCGGCGTTTTCGCGAGACGGATTCGGTCGCCGTGCGCGAGGAGCTGTCGACTCTGCGCAGCACCAAGCCCTGCCCGGACTGCGGCGGCAGCCGCCTTCGGCGCGAGGCCCGCAACGTGATGCTGGGCACGGGCGAACAACGCCGCACCATCCACGAGATCAGCCGGGCCACGCTGCGCGAGGCCTATGCCTACTTTCGCGGCCTGCAGTTGCAGGGAGCCAAGGCCGAGATCGCCGAGAAGGTGGTCCGCGAGATCGGCAACCGGTTGCAGTTTCTCAACGATGTCGGGCTGAACTACCTGAGCCTGGACCGCAGTGCCGACACGCTGTCGGGCGGCGAGGCGCAGCGCATCCGGCTGGCCAGCCAGATCGGCTCGGGCCTGACTGGCGTGATGTATGTGCTCGACGAGCCGAGCATCGGCCTGCATCAGCGCGACAACGACCGCTTGATCGGCACGCTGCAGCACCTGCGCGATCTGGGCAACAGCGTGCTGGTGGTCGAGCACGACGAGGACATGATCCGCGTGGCCGACTACGTCATCGACATGGGACCGGGCGCCGGCGTGCATGGCGGCCGGGTCGTGGCACAGGGTACGGCGGCGCAGATCGAGGCCCATCCGGCCTCGCTGACCGGTCAGTACATGAGCGGACGCCGCAGCATCGCCCTGCCCTCGCAGCGCCGGCGTCCGCCGCGCGAACCGGGTCCGGGCACCGGATGGCTGTCGGTCATCGGCGCACACGGCAACAATCTGCGGCATGTGCAGGCGCATATCCCGGTGGGCCTGATGACCTGCGTGACGGGCGTATCGGGTTCGGGCAAGTCCACGCTGATCAACGACACGCTGTACACGGCGGCGGCACGCGCCATCAACCGGGCCACGGCCGAGCCGGCACCCTATCTCGAGATCGAGGGGCTGGACCAGTTCGACAAGGTCATCAATGTCGACCAGTCGCCCATCGGCCGCACGCCGCGCAGCAATCCGGCCACCTACACAGGGCTGTTCACGCCCATCCGCGAACTGATGGCCGAGATGCCGACGGCACGCGAGCGCGGGTATGGCCCCGGGCGGTTCTCGTTCAACGTCGCGGGCGGCCGCTGCGAGGCCTGCCAGGGCGACGGCGTGGTCAAGGTGGAAATGCACTTCCTGCCCGACGTGTACGTGCCGTGCGACGTCTGCCACGGGCAGCGCTACAACCGCGAGACGCTGGAGGTGCTCTACAAGGGCAGGAACATCTCGCAGGTGCTGGACATGACGGTCGAGGCCGCGCACGGCTTTTTCTCGGCGGTGCCGACAATCGCCCGCAAGCTGCAGACCTTGCTGGACGTGGGCCTGTCGTACATCACGCTGGGCCAGAGCGCGACCACGCTGTCGGGCGGCGAGGCGCAGCGGGTGAAGCTGGCTCTCGAGCTGAGCAAACGCGACACCGGACGCACGCTTTACGTGCTCGACGAGCCGACCACGGGCCTGCATTTCGCCGACATCGACCTGCTGCTGAAGGTGCTCGACCAGTTGCGCGAAGCCGGCAACACGATCGTGATCATCGAACACAACCTCGACGTCATCAAGACGGCGGACTGGCTGATCGACATGGGCCCCGAAGGGGGCGCCGGCGGCGGCACGGTGGTCGGCGTCGGTACCCCCGAAGAGCTGGCGGAGAACCCCGCCAGCCACACCGGCCGTTACCTCAAGCGCCTGCTGTCGCGCTGAGCGACGGGACACGCGGACAGGCAAGCGGGGCGCCACGGCGCGTCTTGCAACGCGGCTTCGGCGGCGCCGGAGGTGGCCGGACCGGCGGGGCTCGCGACGAAGGACACCGTGAGCGGATGCGAGGCTCGCGCTACAGCCTGACCGGCTGGCCGCCGCGCGAGGAAGACGCCAGCAGCGCTTCGATCAATTGCTGCACGGCGAGCGCGCTGCGGCCGCCGACGGCCGGCGGCCGCCCCTGGCGGACGGCGTCGACAAAGTCCGAGATCACCGCCAGATGCGCATCGTGCGAAAAAGCCATGGGATCGGCGCCCGCACCGACGGCCAGCAATTCGCCCCGGTCGATTTCTCGGCCATCCGCCAGACGGGCATGCAATCGCCCGGCGCTCAGGGTCGCGGAGCCGCGCGTGCCGTTGAGGGCGATGGATTCGGCATAGCCGGGATAAGCGGCCGTCGTGGCCTGCAATGTCGCCAGCGTGCGCGGGCCATGGCGCAGCAGTCCACAGGCCAGGTCTTCGCATTCCAGCGTGTGGGCCACCGACGTGCGGGCCAGTCCGATGACTTCTTCGGGCAGGCCGACCAGGGACAGGTAGAGATCGAGCACATGGATGGCCTGGGTCATGAGCACCCCTCCGCCGTCCCGCGCGAGCGTTCCGCGCCCGGGCTCGTCGTAGTACGACTGGGGCCGCCACCAGCGGACGTCGACCGAAGCCGACACCAGTTCGCCCAGTTCGCCGTCTGCCAGCAGTTGGCGCAGCGCCTGTGCGGCGGGCCGCAGCCGATGCTGCAGCATGACGGCCAAGGCCACGCCGGCCGATTCGCAGTGGCTGACCAGATCCAGCGCCAGACCGGCATCGAGCGCCAGCGGCTTTTCCATCAGGATGTGTTTGCCGGCATCGGCCAGGCGACGGCCGATGTCGTGGTGCGTGCTGGGCGGCGTGAGCACCAGTGCGGCGTCGAGCGCGGCATCGGCCAGCAGGTCGTCCAGCTGCGTCGTGCCGCGTGCGCCCGGAAACCGGGCCAGCGCGGGTGCCAGGCGCTGCGGCGTATGGGCGGCCATCCAGGTCACCTCGACCTGATCGGACAGGCTCTCCAGACTCGCCAGATGAGGGGCCGCAGCCATACCGACGCCGATGACGGCCACTTGGATCTTGCGCATGATCGTGTTTTCCAGTGTGGGGGACGACTCGATGCAGGTCATCCGACCCGTGATGATGCGTCAAAACCAGCGGGTCACGCCACGGATCCAAGCCGGAGCGGGGCGCGCGATGTCCGGGGCGGCGCCCATCCGGAGTACGACAACGCATGCCTGTCTCGGCGCCTCCGATTCCGTCGATGTGCACCCACTTGGTGCAAAATAAGTAGTAACCCTGAACCCATCCATCGACTCGGCGGGAAACCCGCGCCTCGAACTGAGCAATCCTCTAGCGGAGCCCCCAATAACCGCACCCGATTGGGTCGGACTTTTGGAATCATCGCGCACATTCAGAATTCGACGCCTGAAACCGGAAATTGCGGTTGCCGGAAATTGCGGTTTCAGGCGCGGGGTTCGGTGATCTTTCAACCTACAGACATTCGGGCCGCCGCAAGGTCGTCCGCCATCCAACATGAATCCGACCGACCCGACCGTCATCACCTTCGGCATCTACCTGCTCGCCATGCTGGGCATCGGCTGGGCCGGCTACCGGGCCACCACCAACCTCTCCGACTACATCCTCGGCGGACGCAGCCTGGGCAGCTTCGTCACGGCGCTGTCCGCCGGCGCATCGGACATGAGCGGCTGGCTGCTGATGGGCCTGCCCGGAGCCATCTATCTGAGCGGGGTGCACGAAGCCTGGATCGCCGTCGGTCTGACGATCGGGGCTTACCTGAACTGGCGGCTGGTCGCCGGCCGGCTGCGCCTGTACACCGAGCGCACCGACAACGCGCTCACCCTGCCGGACTATCTGGCCGGACGCTTCGAAGACACCTCCAATGTGCTGCGGGTCGTCACCACCCTGGTGATCCTGGTGTTCTTCACCGTCTACTGCGCCTCGGGCGTGGTGGCGGGCGCCCGCCTGTTCGAGAGCATGTTCGGCATGCCGTACTCGGTCGCGCTGTGGGTGGGAGCGGCCTGCACCATCGCCTATGTGTTCATCGGCGGGTTCCTGGCCGTGAGCTGGACCGACACGATCCAGGCTTCGCTGATGATCACGGCACTTCTGGTGGCGCCTGCCGTGGCCTACTTCGCCGTCACGGGCCAGTTGCAGCCCACGCAATCGATCGCCGAGATGATCGGTGCCGAGAAATTCGACTGGATGCACAACGCCAGCACGATCGGCGTGATCTCGCTGCTGGCCTGGGGTCTGGGCTATTTCGGCCAGCCGCACATCCTGGTGCGTTTCATGGCGGCCGACTCGGTGGCCAGCATTCCCCGCGCGCGCCGCATCGGCATGACGTGGATGGTGCTGTGCCTGGGCGGTGCCGTGGCGGTCGGCCTGGTGGGCATTCCCTACTTCATGCTCAACCCCGGTCTGGCCGCCGGCGTACAGGCCAACGCGGAAACGGTGTTCATCGAAATCGCGAAGCAGCTGTTCAATCCCTGGGTGGCGGGCCTGCTGCTGGCGGCCATTCTGGCGGCGGTGATGAGCACGCTGTCCTGCCAGTTGCTGGTCTGCTCCAGCGCCCTGACCGAAGACGTGTACCGCATTTTCCTGCGCAAGAACGCCAGCCAGCGCGAGCTGGTCTGGGTCGGCCGTGCCATGGTGTTTGCGATCGCGGTCGTCGCCATCCTGATCGCCCGCAATCCGGACAGCCGTGTGCTGTCGATGGTGAGCTACGCCTGGGCCGGCTTCGGTGCGGCATTCGGCCCGGTCATCATTCTGTCGCTGTTTTGGCGCGGCATGACCCGCAACGGCGCGCTGGCGGGCATCGTGGTCGGTGCAGTGACGGTCGTGCTCTGGAAACAGGCGGGCTGGCTCGGCCTGTACGAGATCGTTCCCGGCTTCGTCCTGGGCGCCCTGGCCATTGGGGTGGTCAGCCGCGCCGGCCGCCGGCCCTCGGCCGCCATGCTGGCGCGTCACGACCGCGTGGGAGCCGAGATGAAGAGCCTGCAGGCCTGATCCTCTCGCTGGTGCGTGTCTGCAACAGGCCCCCTGGATCCCCAGGGTTTGCCCTGATAATCGATCCCCGCGCCGCGGCAGCCGTGGCGTTGGGGACGTATCGGCCATCGGCGGGCACGTCCGGAGAACAAGACAGACAACACACCACGACCAGACCATGTCCGACCCCAAGCTCGATCCGTCCATCACCCTGCGTTTCCTGGCTGAGCCCAGCACCGTCAATTTCGGCGGCAAAGTGCACGGCGGCACCGTCATGAAGTGGATCGACGAAGCCGGCTACGCCTGCGCCACGAAGTGGGCCCAGCGCTACTGCGTGACGGTGTACGTGGGCGGCATCCGTTTCCACCACCCCATCATGATCGGCGACCTGGTCGAGGTGGAAGCCCGCTTGGCCTACACGGGCGGCACCAGCATGAACATCGTGGTGGACGTGCGCAGCGGCGACATGAAAAGCGGCAAGCTGCAGACCACGACCGAGTGCGTGATCGTGTTCGTCTCGGTCGACTCGCATGGCCGTCCGACGCCGATCCAGCCCTACGCGCCGGCCACGCCCGAAGCCCAGGCGCTGGCCAAGAGCGTGCGCGCCCAGCTCGACGCCTCGCGTCAGTTGCCCACGCCGACGCCGAGCTGAAGACACGCCGCCGTCCGCGGCGCCCTCGCGTCGTGGCCAGCCCGTCGGGAACGTCCGGCCGGACTCCGTGCGCCGCGTGCGCACGTTGGCCTCGAACTCAGGCCTTGGCCGCTTCGAGCGCGCGCCGGGTGTCCTCGGCCACGCGGCGCGCAGCATCGGCGTAGTCGTCGCCCGACGACGCATACAGCACGGCCCGCGACGAACTCACGACGATGGGTGCATCGGCACGCCAGCCCGCCTTGACGGTGGCTGCGGCGTCGCCGCCCTGGGCGCCGACACCGGGAATCAGCAGGGGCACGGTGGGGGCCAGTGCACGCACCTGTTCGATCTCTGCCGGATAGGTGGCGCCGACCACCAGACCCAGCTGGCCATTCAGGTTCCACGGGCCCTGCGCCAGGCGGGCCAGGTGTTCGAACACGCGCGGCTGGCCTTCGACATCGGCCAGGCGCCGGTTCTGCAGGTCGTCGCCACCGGGGTTGGAAGTCCGGCAGAGCAGGAAGGCGCCCTTGCCGGGATAACGCAGATAGGGCTGCACCGAGTCGAAACCCATGAACGGCGACAGCGTGACGGCATCGGCCTTGAAACGCTCGAACGCCTCGATGGCGTACTGTTCGGCGGTACTGCCGATGTCGCCGCGCTTGGCATCGAGGATCACCGGCACATGAGGCGCCACGTTCCGGATGTGCGCGATCAGCCGTTCGAGCTGATCTTCGGCACGATGGGCCGCAAAGTAGGCGATCTGCGGCTTGAAGGCGATGACCTGGTCGGCCGTGGCCTCGACGATGGCCGCGCAGAAGTCGAAGATGCGGCCGGCGTCGCCGCGCAGGGCGCCGGGAAACTTGGCGGGTTCGGGATCCAGGCCCACGCACAGTGCGGAGGCATTGCGCTGTGCGGCGTCTTGCAGTTGTTCGAAGAAGGTCATATGGGCGCCCATTTTAAGGAAATGCCTGTGCACGGAAGCACAGACGGTCGAGTCGCGAGATCGTCGTCCGGCCGGATGCCTTGCCTGCGGCTCGCTCCCGGCATCGCGCCGACCGGGGCGCCTACACGGCCGATTCGTCGGCCTCGCGGTAGAAAGGCCCGCTCGTGAGGGCACGCCGCGGCAACTGGATCACCGCCTGCCCGATGGCGGCGATGTGTTCGGGCGTGGTGCCGCAGCAGCCGCCGACGATGTTGACCAGCCCTTCGGCCGCGAACTCGTGCAGCAGGCGCGAGGTATCGGCGGGGCTTTCGTCGAACCCGGTCTCGCTCATGGGGTTGGGCAAGCCGGCATTCGGATAACAACTGATGAAGGTGTCGCCCGCCACGCGGTTGAGTTCCTGGATGTAAGGCCGCATCAGCGCTGCACCCAGCGCGCAGTTCAGGCCCACGGCCAGCGGCTGTGCATGGCGGATGCTGTACCAGAACGCCGTCACGGTCTGGCCGCTGAGGATGCGGCCCGAGGCGTCGGTGACGGTGCCGCTGATGATGAGCGGCAGGCGCTCGCCGCTGTTCTCGAAGAACTCGTCGACGGCGAACAGGGCGGCTTTTGCATTGAGCGTGTCGAAGATGGTCTCGATCAGCAGCACGTCGGCACCGCCTTCGACCAGTGCCTCGGTCTGCTCGTAGTAGGCCTGGCGCAGTTGCTCGAAACTGACGTTGCGGGCGCCGGGATCGTTGACGTCGGGGCTGATGCTGGCGGTCTTGGGCGTGGGGCCCAGGGCGCCGGCGACGAACCGCGGCTTGTCGGGCGTGCTGTACTTGTCGCAGGCCGCACGCGCCAGGCGGGCCGACACCCGGTTCATCTCGCGCGCCAGTTCGCCCATGTCGTAGTCGTCCTGCGCGATGGTCGTGGCCCCGAAGGTGTTGGTCTCGATCAGATCGGCCCCGGCGGCCAGATAAGCTTCGTGGATGTCCTGGATCACGTCGGGCCGGGTCAGGCTGAGCAGTTCGTTGTTGCCCTTGATGTCCTTGTGGAAGTCCTTGAAGCGATCCCCCGCGCTGCCCGGTCCGCTGTAGCCCTCGCCACGGTACTGCGCCTCGGTGAGCTTGAAGCGCTGGATCATCGTGCCCATGGCGCCGTCGAGGATGGCGATGCGCTGCTGCAGGATGCCCGGCAGGGACTGGGCGCGGGTGTAGGCGGGAATGTTCATGCCGCCATTGTAAAAACCCCGCAGGCCCCCGCAGCGCATCGTCGACAATGCCCCCAGGCGGCCGCGCCACCCCGACCGGCGCCTTCCGTCGGCGACAATGGCGGCTGCGCGGCCCACACGGCTCGCTCTCCTGATCCATGAAATTGGCGGTGTTTCCTTTCCTGACACAGGCAGATCGCTCTCAGTTTTCGCATACGCCCATCTTGTCCGACACCTCCGACTCCCCTTTCTCCATCCTGCAAGACGTCTTCGGCTACCCCCAGTTCCGTGGGCTGCAGCAGGAGATCGTCGACCATGTCAGCGGCGGCGGCGACGCTCTGGTGCTCATGCCCACGGGCGGCGGCAAGTCGCTGTGCTACCAGATCCCGGCCATTGCCCGCCAGCGCCGGGGCATGGGGGTGACGCTGGTGGTCTCGCCGCTGATCGCACTGATGCACGACCAGGTCGGTGCCCTGCACGAGCTGGGCGTGGAGGCGGCCTTCCTCAACTCCTCGCAGACGCTCGACGAAGCGCGAGAAGTCGAGAACAAGCTCTGGCGAGGCGAGCTGACCTGCCTGTACGCAGCGCCCGAGCGCATCAACACGCCCCGCTTCCTCGAGCAGCTCGATCGCCTCAACGCGCGCGGCAAGCTGGCCCTGTTCGCCATCGACGAAGCCCACTGCGTGAGCCAGTGGGGCCATGATTTCCGGCCCGAGTACCGGGCCCTGGCCATGCTGCACGAGCGCTACGGCAATGTGCCGCGCATCGCCCTGACGGCAACGGCCGACGCGCTCACGCGCGAGGACATCATCGAGCGCCTGAAGCTGCAGGAGGCGCGCCAGTTCATCAGCAGCTTCGACCGTCCCAACATCCGCTACCGGCTGGTCGAGAAGACCGATGCCAAGAAACAGCTGCTGCGTTTCATCCAGGACGAGCACGAGGGCGAGGCGGGCATCGTCTACTGCCAGAGCCGCAAGAAGGTCGAGGAACTGGCCGAATGGCTCAGTGCCCAGGACATCCCGGCCCTGCCCTACCACGCGGGCATGCCGGCGGCCCAGCGCCAGCAGCACCAGGACCGCTTCCTGCGCGAGGAAGGACTGGTCATGACCGCCACCATCGCCTTCGGCATGGGCATCGACAAGCCCGACGTGCGTTTCGTGGCCCATCTCGACCTGCCCAAGAACATCGAAGGCTATTACCAGGAGACCGGCCGGGCCGGGCGCGACGGCGGCGCCGCCGACGCCTGGATGGCCTACGGCCTGTCCGACGTGGTCAATCAGCGCCGCATGATCGACGAGAGTCCGGCCGCAGACGAGTACAAGCAGGTCATGCGCGGCAAGCTCGACGCGCTGCTCACGCTGGCCGAAGCGGCCGATTGCCGCCGGGTGCGGCTGCTGGCCTACTTCGGCGAGCAGGCCGGCCCCTGCGGCAATTGCGACAACTGCCTGCAGCCGCCGGCCACCTGGGATGCCACCGACGCCGCGCGCAAGGTGCTGAGCTGCGTCTACCGCGTGCAGCAGCACAGCGGCATCAGCTTCGGCGCCGGCCACATCCTCGACATCCTGCGCGGCAAGACGACCGACAAGGTCACGCAGTTCGGCCATGAAAACCTGTCGACGTTCGGCATCGGCGCCGACCTCGGCGAAGTCCAGTGGCGCGGCGTGCTGCGCCAGCTCATCGCCCTGGGCGCACTCGAGATCGATGCCGAGGCCTTCAACACGCTGCGGCTGGCGGGGCCCGCGCGCGCCATCCTCAAGGGCGAGGAAACGCTGTTCATGCGCGTGAGCGAGAAGGCGCCGGCCGGCGGCCGCACGCGGCGCAGCACGGGCGGCACGGGCAGCGGCACCGCCCGCAAGGCCGACCACGAGGCCGGTCTCGATGCCGACGGCCTGCGCCGCTATCAGGCACTCAAGGCCTGGCGCGCCGAGGTGGCACGCGAGCACAACCTGCCGGCCTACGTCATCTTCCAGAACGCCACGCTGGCCGCAGTGGCGCAGGACGATCCGCGCGATCTCGACGCCCTGGCCAGCATCCCCGGCATGGGCGAGAAAAAACTCGCGGCCTACGGCGACGAGGTGCTGCGGGTGAGCGCTTCGGCTTGAACCGACCGTTCTGTCAGGGTCGGCACCAGAAGACCCTTTTCTTAGAACGTATCGAATATGAAGAATTGATCCTTCATGCCCCCGAAGGGTATGATGGCGGCCTTTCCGTCCAACCTACACCGTCTTTGTCTCAGCATGGCAGCCTTTGAACCCGAACGCGTCCTCAGTGTTCACCACTGGAATGACACCCTTTTCTCCTTCACGACCACGCGTGGGCAGAGCCTGCGGTTCGAAAGCGGCCACTTCGTGATGATCGGCCTGCAGGTCAACGGCAAGCCGCTGCTGCGTGCGTACAGCATCGCCAGCCCGGCCTGGGAAGAGAATCTCGAATTCCTCTCGATCAAGGTGCCCGACGGCCCGCTCACTTCGCGCCTGCAGAACCTGAAGGTCGGCGACGAACTGCTGGTCGGCCGCAAGCCCACGGGCACGCTGGTGATCTCCGATCTGCTGCCGGCCAAGAACCTGTACCTGTTCGGCTCGGGCACGGGCCTGGCGCCCTTCATGAGCGTCATCCGCGACCCCGAAACCTACGAACGTTTCGAGAAGGTCATCCTGGTGCACGGCGTGCGTTTCATCAGCGAACTGGCCTACCGCGATTACATCGCCGAAGACCTGCTGAAGATCGAAGGACTGGGCGAGGAAATCGCCGAGAAGCTGGTGTACTACCCGACCGTCACGCGTGAGCCCTTCATCAACGAAGGCCGCATCACCAAGGCGATTTCGGAGCAGCAGATCGCCGCACGGACCGGCCTGCCCCCGATCAACCCCGAAACCGACCGTGCCATGCTCTGCGGCAGCCCGCACATGCTGCGCGACGTGGCGGCCGAGCTCGACAAGCTGGGCTTCAAGGTCTCGCCCGGCATTGGCCAGGCTGGCGACTACGTGATCGAACGCGCCTTCGTGGACCGTTGAGCTTCGGCCAACGGCCTGCAGCGCGCCAGGGTGGCTTTTTTCATGCCCGCCGCCCGAACGGCTCGGGGCGGCCGGTGCCGGCCGGGATGGGAGGGATGCCTCTCCGCTACAGGAATCCGACGGCCCGCGACTCGCGGACTTCCGGCTTGAGCTTGTGTTCGGTCTCGAGCTGCTCGAGAAACTCCTCGGGGCCGTATTGCGCCGCCAGGATCAGCGTCTGCCGCTTGACGGCTGCAAAATCCCCCGGGCACAGCTGATCGAGCGGCCGCAGGCGCTGCCGCAGCGCATCGGTCAGGGCCCCGGCGTCTCCGCCCAGGGCCTCGGTGACGAACATGTGTTCGCGCTGCTGCAAGGTCAGGGGACGAAACTGGATCTTGAAGGCGAACCGCCGCAGCGCGGCCTGGTCGATCCGGTCGAGCAGATTGGTGGTGCAGATGAAGATGCCGTCGAAACGCTCCATGCCCTGCAGCATCTCGTTGACTTCGGTGACCTCGTAGCTGCGCTGCGCACCACGCCTGTCCTGCAGGAAACTGTCGGCCTCGTCGAGCAGCAGCACCGATTTTTCTCGGCTGGCCTCGGCGAACATCGCCGCCATGTTGCTTTCGGTCTCGCCCACGTACTTGCTCATGAGGTCGCTGGCCTGGCGCACCATCAGGCTGCGGCCGACGGCCTGGGCCAGGTGTTCGGCCAGTGCGGTCTTGCCGGTCCCCGGCGGGCCGTAGAAACACAGGGCACCATGGCCCCGCACCTTGAGCGCCTCGATGATTCGCGGCAGCTCGAAGCGGCTTTCGACGTTGAGCATGCCCAGGTCGTACGTGGTGACGGTGGTGCGCATGCCCGAATCGCCCGTGCGGTTGCCCAGCGCTTCGTCGGCATGCAGCAACTGGCGTTCGATCAGGGCCTCGAAGGCCTTCTGGTCGACCTCGGCACTGTCCGTGGCGTCGGCGCGGGCGAGCTCGGCAAAACGCACGGCGGTGCCGATCTGCGCCGGCGTCAGGCCCCGCCGCTCGGTCAGGCGCGCCACGAAGGCGTCGGAGACGGTCGACGGCCCCAGCGTCTTGCGCACCAGTTGCTCGCGCGCACCGGGCGGTGGCGACTTGAGTTCGAGGTGATAGGCGAAGCGGCGGCGGAAAGCCGGATCGATCTGCTCGATGCGATTGGTGACCCACAGCGTGGGCACGGGGTTGGATTCGAGGATCTGGTTCACCCACGCCTTGCCGCCCACGCCCGCCCGCCCCTGGGGCGCCACCTGTTCGGCGCGGGCCATGAGCTGCGCGGCTTCGCTCGAGATGGGCGGGAAGACGTCCTCGACCTCGTCGAACAGCAGCGCGGCATGGCTGCTGCCCTTGAGAAAGACCTGGGCGATCTGCAGCGAACGATAGCGGTCGCGGCCCGACAGCGAGTGGCCATCGCGGTCGGCGTATTCGACTTCGTAGAGGTCCAGCCCCGCGGCCTGCGCCAGCACACGGGCCAGTTCGGTCTTGCCGGTGCCGGGCGGGCCGTAGAGCAGCACGTTGATGCCGACGGTGTGCGTGGCGACCGCGCGCCGCAGCAGGGCCACCAGCACCTGCACATCCTGCTCGACGAATGCGAAGTCGGCCGTGCCCAGCGCGCTGGAGGTGCAAGGCCGGGTAAAGACGGCCATGAGCTCGGCGTGGCTGCGGTACTCGCGCATGAGCACCGGCGGCAGCTTCTCGCTGACCTTCATGAGATCGGCCAGATCGGTGATGTTGTGCTCGGAGATCAGGTTGTCGACCATGCCGATGCGCTCGAGACGCGAGCCGGCACGCAGGGCCTCGCCCACTTCCTCGGCCTTGACGCCGGCGACTTCGGCGATTGCGGCATAGGCTTCGGGCGCGTTGCTGACCTTGAACTCGACCAGCAGGCTGCGCAGGTCGCGCTGGTAGCGGGCGAGCGTGCCGTAGAGCAGCAGGGCCCGCTCGGCCCGGTTGAGCTGCAGCAGGTCGGCCAGCGAGTCGATGTTCTTCTCGACCAGCGTGGACTGCTTGCGCAGGGCCTGGCCCAGCCATTCGCCCGTGGCGGCGAGCACGGAGAGCACGTCCTTCGGGGCGTCCTTGACGTAGTCGTCCAGGTAGAAGAACAGCGTTCCTTCCTCGTAGGGTCCTCGCCAGACACCGTACTGGGCCAGGAACGCCTTGTCGCCGAGCTGCTCCTGGCCACGCCAGAGCTCGTTGTCCTGGCAGCGGCGCTGCAGGAACTCGCGCAGACGGCGCATCACCGACAGCGGCCACACCAGGTGGCGCCCTGTGAGAGACAGCAATCCGTTGATGTCGCGGCGCACGTTGAACTTGGCGCCCTGGCGGGCGGCCAGCGTGAGCACGAACTGCGAGCACATCATGTCCATCACCGGTGCATCGATCAGCCCCGGAGAGACAAGTACTTGCGATTCGGTCAGACGCTTGGCCATGATGCCTCCAGCTGAGTTCCGCAAGCCAAGCACTGGCGCTGCGGCCAAAAACCATGTATGAGCGGCATGCCCGTGTTGTACAGCAAACCGGTGGGCGTTGGGGTGAAACCGGCTGTCTTCTTCATGGCCCGTCAGGGTATGGACTGTGCCCGAGACGCAACATTCGGCAACAGGAGGCAACTTTTGCGGTGTATGCAACACTTACGCAACGGAGTTCCGATATCACATGCTTGCCTTAACAGACATCGAATCAGCCGCACAACGCCTGCAAGGCCACGTGCTGCGCACACCCTTCGTGGCCTCGCAAACCCTGTCGCGCATCACGGGCGCCCAGGTCTATCTCAAGTTCGAGAATCTGCAGTTCACGGCCTCGTTCAAGGAGCGCGGCGCGCTCAACAAGCTGACCCAGCTCACCCCGGAGGAACGCGCCCAGGGCGTGATCGCCATGTCGGCCGGCAACCATGCACAGGGCGTGGCCTATCACGCGCAGCGCCTGGGCATCCGTGCCGTCATCGTCATGCCCGGCTTCACGCCGGGCGTGAAAGTGGAGCGCACCCGGGGCTTCGGCGCCGAAGTGGTGCTGCACGGCCACACGCTGGACGAGGCCCGCGCCCACGCCTACCACCTGGCGCAGGAGCAGGGCCTGGTCTTTGTGCACCCTTACGACGATGCGCAGATTGCCGCTGGGCAAGGCACGATCGCCCTGGAGATGCTGCAGGAGGTGCCCGACCTCGACGATCTGGTGGTGGCCATCGGCGGCGGCGGGCTGATTGCCGGCATGGCCACGGCCGCCAAGGCCCTGCGCCCCGACCTGCGCATCACCGGTGTGCAGAGTGCACGGTTTCCGATGATGGTCAATGCCGTTCAGGGCACGCAGCACCCGAGCGCACCGCACAGCGGCACCATCGCCGAGGGCATCGCCGTGGGCACGCCGGGACAGATCACCCAGGCCATCATCCAGCAGCGCGTGGATGCGCTGGCACTGGTCGACGAGGGCGATATCGAGCAGGCCATCGTGATGCTGCTGGAAATCGAAAAAACGCTGGTCGAAGGCGCGGGCGCCGTCGGCCTGGCGGCGATGCTCAAGTATCCTCAGCGTTTCCGGGGACGCAAGGTCGGGCTGGTGCTCAGCGGCGGCAACATCGATCCGCTGCTGCTGTCGGCCATCATCGAGCGCGGCATGGTGAGGGCCGGCCGGCTGGCGCGCATCCGGGTGAGCGCACGCGACGTGCCGGGTGTGCTGGCGCAGATCACCCAGGTGGTGGCGCAGGCGGGCGCGAACATCGACGAGGTGCATCACCAGCGGGCCTTCACGCCGCTGGCGGCGCAGAACGTCGAGATCGAGCTGGTGCTGCAGACCCGGGGCCGGGCCCATCTGACGCAGGTGCTCGAAGCGCTCAAGGCGGCGGGTTTCGCCGCCCAGGATCTGGCCTGAGGGCCGCAGCCGACGCTGCAACCGACCCGAAAACGTCTCGCGCGCCTCCAGCGCGCGGGGCCGGGTCATGCCCCGGCTGAACCATGCCGCACCGGGGCGGCAACAACATAGACATGTAGACAAGAGGGAGTGATTTCCGTGGATCTGGCGTTCGTCGAAGAACTCGAACCCTGGCTGCAGGCCAGCCTGGGCCTGGCCGTGCTGCTGGCCGCCGCCTATCTGGTGCGCACCGTGGTGCAGGTGCTGCTGTCGCGGGTGTTTGCACGCCTGCGCACGCACATCGGTCCGCAGGCCCGCTGGGCCCATGTGCTGCTGCACCCGCAGGTGCTCAAGCGGGTGACGCAGATCGTGCCGCCGCTGGTCATCCAGATCGGCCTGCCGGCCGTGCCTCACCTGATGCCCGTCACGGCGGTGATCCTGAGCAATCTCGCGGTCGCGCTGACCGTGATGTACGTGGTGCGCGCGCTGATGGCGCTGCTCGATGCGATCCTCGAGAACCACACCATCCACGGCAACACGCAGGCCACGCAGTCGAGCTCCATCAAGAGCTATGTGCAGTTGGGCAAGCTGCTGCTGGCGCTCATGGGCACGGTGGTGATGGTGGCGGCGCTGATCGACCGGTCGCCGTTGATCCTGCTGTCGGGTCTGGGGGCCATGTCGGCGGTGCTGATGCTGGTCTTCAAGGACACCATCCTGTCGTTCACGGCAGGGGTCCAGCTGTCGGCCAACGACATGCTGCGCGTGGGCGACTGGATCGAGATGCCGCAGGTGGGCGCCAACGGAGCCGTCACCGACATCGCGCTGCACACCGTCAAGGTGCAGAACTGGGACAACACCTTCACCACCGTGCCCACCTGGCGGCTGATGTCGGAGAGCTTCATCAACTGGCGCGGCATGGCCGAATCGGGTGGCCGGCGCATCAAGCGCACGCTGCGCATCGATGCGACGTCGGTGCAGTTCCTCAACGAAGAACAGATCCGCTATCTCTCGTCGATCGCGCTGCTGCACGACTACATGGCCGACAAGCACCAGGCCGTGCGGCAGACCAACGAACAGATGCAGTCGACCCTCGGCACCGCGGCCCAGGTGCCGGCCAACCTGCGCCGTCTGACCAACATCGGCACCTTCCGGGCCTACACCCAGGCCTATCTGCGCGCGCACCCCGGCGTGCACCCGAACATGTTGCTGATGGTTCGCACCATGGAATCCACCGCCGAAGGGGTGCCGATGGAGATCTACTGCTTCACCGCCACCACCTCGTGGGTGCCCTACGAAGGCATTCAGGGCGACATCTTCGACCACCTGATGGCGGTGTTGCCGGAGTTCGGCCTCCGGCTCTACCAGAGCCCCAGCGGCAACGATCTGCGCGCCGGGCTGGCGGCCGCGGCACGGCCGGGGCCGAGTGCAGCCGTGGCCGACTGAAAGCGGCACGGGCACGGCAGCGACCGATGCCGGTCCGCGACAGCCACCCCGCGTCCGGGGCGGTGTTTGTCGGAGAAGACCGCACGCGCGTGTCGGCAGCGATGCTGCGCCGCAACGAAAATCGGCATTCACGCTATCATTTGGCAAGCCCATGCGTCCGACCCGACCGGACGCAGCTTCATAATTCCTACATCATTTGCTTCGCAGGCATCGATACGCTACGCTTCGTTTTCCTGTAGTGTTCTTTGTTCCTGACTGGAGGGACACGTCATGAGAACCATCTGGACCGATTCGTTTGCGTGGATGCTGACGGTGGGCGCCGCCATCGGCCTGACCCTGCTTGCGCCCACCGGTCTGTCGGTGCTCGGCCACCTGCCACGGGTCGCGGCCTCGGATCTGAACAAGCGCCAACTGGCCTTTCCCGAAGACCTGGCGGCCGATCGCACCCTGGTGTTCGTGACCTTCATGCGCGGCCAGAACGTGGACGTCGACCACTGGGTCGAAGGCATGGGGCTCAAGGAAAGCTCGGCGGTGGCCTGGATGCGGCTGCGCGTCTTCGACACGGCCTCGAACCGCAATCGCGACGACATCGAGAGCAAGCTCCAGGCGACCTACACCACCCCGGACGCGCGGGCCAGCGTGGTGCCGCTCTTCACCGACCGCGACGCGTTCGCCAGATCGCTGGGCTTGCCGACGCAAAAACACGTGTATGCGGTGGTGATCAACCGCGAAGGGCATGTGCTGGCGCGGGCCGAAGGCCTGTATTCGCGCGAAAAGGCGGATGCGCTGCTCGAACGGCTCAAGCCCGAGAACGACCTGGCCTCGACCGATTTCTTCCTGCCGGCGCACAAGTAAGGCCCGGCGCCCGAAGGGCCCGATTCCCCGTCGCGCCCGCCTTGCCGCGGGCGTTGCCATAATGTGTCATCCAGGGCGCAGCGCCGCTGTCCCCGGGCCCGGCGCGATGCCGCCCGGCCCTGCACAACAAGTACCAGACCGACGTGACTTCTTCAGTGCCGACCTCTGCTCCCCTCCCCGCGACCTCGACCGGCGCTCCCGCGCTGCCCCGCCATGCCGTCACCCCCCAGTCCCTGCGCGCTGCCCTCGGCATGTTCGGGACCGGTGTGACCATCATCACCACACGCTCGGGCGACGGCACGCTGCGCGGTCTGACGGCCAATTCGTTCAACTCGGTGTCGCTGTCGCCTGCGCTCATCCTGTGGAGCCTGGCACGCACCTCGTCCAGCTACGAGGCCTTTGCGCAGGCCACCCATTACACGATCAACGTGCTGGCCGCCGATCAGTTGCAGCTGGCCCAACGTTTCGCCACCCGCGGCATCGACCGCTGGGCGGGTGTGGCTCACGAGGCAGGCGCGGGCGGCGCACCGGTGCTGCCGGGCTCGGCCGCGGTCTTCGAATGCGCCCATCGGGCGGTGCACGAGGCGGGCGACCATGTGATCTTCATCGGCGAGGTGCTGGCCTGCAGCCACACGCCCGACACCCCGCCGCTGCTGTTCCACGGCGGGCAGTTCTACACCGAGCTGCCGCTGGCGCCTGCGGTGACCGATCCGCTGGCCTGAATGCGCGGGCCGGCATGCGGTCTGACGAGCGCGGCCGGCAGCCGGGGGCTCAGCGCCGCTCGACGATGACCGGGCTCATGCCCAGTGCATCGCGCACGCGGTAGGCCGCGGTATAGGCCTCGCCCCGGGTGGCGTAGGGGCCGGCCTGCAGGCGGTACCAGCCTCCGCTGTTGTCCACGCCCAGCAGGCGTGCGAGCCAGTCGATTTCGCTGCCCAGGTGACGTGCCAGAGATTCGGCACCGTCGGCGGCACGGAAAGCACCGAGCTGCAGATACACGCCGGGCGCGCTGACCACGGGCAAGGGCTCGCCGGATTCACCGGGCAACGGGGCCGTGACGGCCGAAGGCTGGGCCGCGGCAGGCGCCGCAACCGCCAACGGAGGCAGATCGCGGACCGCGTCGGTTGCGGGGGCGACTTCGCGCGGGCCGGACGAGGCGAAGGCGGCAATCGGGTCGGCCGAGCTGTCTGCAACGGCCGGCTGCACGGCGACGGCGACGGCCACAGGCGGCGCGGGCGTCGGCGGGGGCAAGGGCGCCGGCTGCGGTGCGGCCGCGACCTGGGTCGTGCCGCGCTGCCAGGTGCCGGCGCGGATCTCGGCCGGCAGGATGCGCTCGACCGTGACGGCCGTGGAGCCCTGGTTCAGGTAACCGAGTTTGTAGGCGGCGGCATAACTCAGGTCGATCACGCGGCTGGCGAGGAAGGGCCCCCGGTCGTTGACCCGCACGACCACGCTCTGCCCGGTGGCGCGGCTGGTGACGCGCGCATAGCTGGGGATGGGCAAGGTGGGGTGGGCCGCGGTCATGGCGTACATGTCGTAGCGCTCGCCGCTCGAGGTCTGGCGGCCATGGAACTGTTTGCCGTACCAGCTGGCGACACCGTCCTGCACAAAGGGGCGTTCGCGGGTGTCCGGCGTGTAGCTGCGCCCCAGCACCGTATAGGGCCGGTTGGGACCGGACATCAGCGGTTCGATGCGCGGGACGGCATCGGCGAGGTCGGCCTGGCGCAGGCGATCGGCATCGCCCGGACCGTCCTGCTGGTAGAAACCGCCGCCACGACCGCTGCCGCCACCGCCACCGGACTTGGGCCCGCCGGCGCAACCGGCGAGCAGCACAGCCAGGGCGACGGCCGTGAGCCAGCGCCCGGCAGGCCGGGACCGCATCTCGGGTTCACGCAGAGGGGTCGGAACAAGGAAAGGCTCGATGGGCAAGGCGGCGGTACGCACGGCGGCATTCATGCCCGCAAGGATAGACGATGGCCGCCGCCCACCGGAACCCGGCCGGGACCGTGCCGCCGGTGCGTTCAGGCCGCGTAGATGTCGGCGACGGACTTGAAGGCCTTCACTTCGATGGGATTGCCGAAGGGATCCATGAAGAACATGGTCCACTGCTCGCCCGGCTGGCCTTCGAAACGCACTTGCGGCTCGAGCACGAAGGCCGTGCCGGCCGCGGCCAGGCGCTCGGCCAGGGCTTTCCAGTCGGGCAACGCCATGATCAGGCCGAAGTGAGGCATGGGCACGAGTTTGTCTCCGACGTGGCCGGTGCGGGCGGTCTTGAAGGGCTCGCCGAGGTGCAGCGAGATCTGGTGGCCGAAGAAATCGAAATCCACCCAGGTGTCGGTGCTGCGGCCTTCCCGGCAGCCCAGGATCCGGCCGTAGAAGCCGCGGGCGACATCCAGGTCGGTGACGTTGAAGGCGAAGTGGAAGATGGAGGGCAGTTGGATCATGGTGAACAGGCGATCGGCGGATCGGAACGCAAGGGATGAAGAGCGAGGGCGGACGGCGGACGGCCGGCAGAAGCCGGCATGCCTCAGAGGGCGCCCAGCGTGGCGCGGACCATGGCCTCGAGTGTAGGCAGAACCTGGGCGGCCCGGTCCTCGCGGTAAGCGTAAGGGGCGGATTCGTCCATGTACAGGCATTGCGCCATCTCGAGCTGCACGGCATGGACGCCCTGGCCGGGCTGGCCGTAGTGACGGGTGATGTAGCCGCCCTTGAAGCGGCCGTTGAGCACCCAGCTGTGCGGACCGGCCTGCGCGGCCGCCACGGCCGCGGCGGCCAGCGCAGGGTCGCTGGCGGCGCCGTCGAAGGTGCCGAGGTTGAGGCCGGGCAGTTCGCCGTCGAACAGGCGGGGCAGCTGGCTGGCGATGGAATGGGCCTCCCACAGCAGCACCTTGCCATGCCGAGCGCGCAGGCGATCGAGCTCCTGGCGCAAGGCCTGGTGGTAGGGCTGCCAGTAGGTGGCTACGCGATCGGCGGTTTCCTGCGCATCGGGTCCGCGGCCGTCGGTGTACAGCGGCTCGCCGCGGAAGGTCTCGAGCGGGCACAGGCCCGTCGTGGTCTGCCCCGGATAGAGGCTCTCGCCGGTGCTGGGGCGGTTGAGGTCGATCACGTAGCGCGAGTAGTTGGCCTGCAGCACGGAGACCCCCATGGCCCGGGCAAACGCGTACAGGCGCGGCAGGTGCCAGTCGGTGTCGGCCACGGCCTGGGCCGCGTGCGTCATGCGGCGCGCGTAGGCCTCGGGCAGGATCTCGCCGCCGTGGGGAATGGAAATCAGCAGAGGCAGCGTGCCCTGGTGCAGGGTATGGACGGGTGGATTCATGGCGTCTTGTCCTGAAGGATGGGGGTGGCATGGCGGCGGTTCGGCCAGACCGGGGGGCTCACCAGGTGGTCCGGGCAGCGGCCGGCCAGGACGTCGATGATCTGCCCGGCGCATTGGCTGGCGGTGGCCCGCAGGGCCTCCTGCGAGGATCCGGCGACGTGCGGTGTGAGCACCACGTTGGGCAGGCTCGCCAGCGCGGAGCCGGCAGGCAGGGGCTCGTGTTCGAACACGTCGAGCCCGGCCGCGAACAGGCGGCCGCCGCGCAGGGCGTCGGCCAGAGCGGTTTCGTCGATCAGCCCGCCGCGCGAGGTGTTGACGACGATGCCGGTCGGCTTCATGTGCCGCAGCGAGGCCGCATCCAGCGTGTGGAAGGTGTCGTTGCGCAGCGGCCGGTGCAGCGAGACGACATCGGCGCGCTGCAGCAGTTCGGCGAGCGTGCCGACCTGCCGCGCGCCTGCGGCCCCGATCTGGGCCGGCTGCGCGCTGGGCGACCAGACCAGCGCCTGCATGCCGAGGCCGCGCGTGGCCATGTCGCAGACCAGCCGGCCGGTGCGGCCGAAACCGACGATGCCGAGTGTCTTGCCGTGCAGCGACAGCATCGGCTGGCGGTACTTGAAACCCCAGTCGCCCTGACGCGTGGCGGCGTCGGCAGCGACCGCCTGATGGGCGGCGGCCAGCATCAGCATGAGCGCATGCTCGGCCACGGCCCGGACGTTGGCATCGGGCGTGTAGACCACGGGAATGCCGTGGGCGTGGGCATGGGCGACATCGATCTTGTCGGTGCCCGTGCCATGGTTGGCGATCACGGCCAGGTGCGGCGCGCGATCGATGAGCTCGGCCGGCAGGCGGTCGCGCACGATGACGGCATCGGCCTCGCCGATGGCCGCACGCAGGTCGTCGAGTGCCGGGCTGGCGGCCTGGCGGACCTCGATGCCGGCGGCCGCCAGGCGCTCGGCGCCGATGGGGTGGATAGGCTGAGCGATGACACAGACAGGACGGCGGCTCATGGCTGGGTCTCCAGGCCGGCCGCACGTTGCAGGCCGGCGGTCTCGGCCATGGCCTGGCCCAGCACACGGGTGGCTGCAGCGAAATCGGCTGCGGCCATGGCTTCGTGCGGATTGTGGCTGCCGTGGGCGTTGCGCACGAACAGCATGGCGCTGGGTACGCCCTGGTTGGCGAACAGGGCCGAATCATGGCCTGCGCCGCTGGGCATGTCGCGCACGGCGGCTCCGCTCTGGCGTGCCGCGTGGCGCAGGCGATCGCGCAGCGTGTCGTCCATGGCGGCCGGCTGGCTGCCGCTGGAAGGACCGAGATCGAAGCGAACACCCAGCCGCTGGCCGATGGCCTCGGCCGTGCGCTGCACACGGAGGTCCATGTCGTGCAGGCTGTCGAGGCTGCGCGAGCGGATGTCGATGCAGAAGTCGACCTGGCCGCTGACTTTGCTGAAGTCGGCCTGCTGGCCGTCGGTGCCGAACTGGCCGAACGTCAACGTGAGCTCGTGGCCCTGGCGCTCCATGTCGGCCCACTCGCGCTGCAGCGTGCAGACCAGCTCGGCCGCCGCGACGACCGCATCGTGCCGGTGGCTGCGAGGCGTGGCGCCGGAATGGGCATACTCGCCCAGCACGCGGGCCTGGCGGTAGCGCAGGCTGCCGCAGATGCCGCTGACCACACCGACCTCGAAACCGCCGTCGAGCAGCACGGGGCCCTGCTCGATGTGCAGTTCGAAAAAAGCCGCGATACGGCTGGCATCCAATGCGGCCGGCCCCTGGACGATGCGATCGGGCTGGCCGCCGCAGGACTGGATGTGATCGGCCAGCGTGCGCTGGGTATCGAAGCGGCGGGCCTGCAGGGCCTCGGCGGGCAACAGGCCGAAGGCCGCCTTGCTGCCGATATAGGAGACGGGGAACCACGCGCTTTCTTCGGCGCGCACCCCCATGACGGTGACGTCGCAATCCGGAATCGCGCCGGCCTGGCGCCAGCCTGCCAGCACCGCCAGCCCGGCGACCACACCGGCCGCGCCGTCGTAGTTGCCGCCGCGCGGCACCGAATCGAGGTGGGAGCCGGTGAACACCGCAGGTGCGTTCCGGTTGCGTCCCGGCAGCGTGAGATAGAGGTTGAGGGCGGCATCGGTGCGGACCTCGAGGTCCAGCGCCCGGGCCGTCTCGGTCGCCAGCGCGTGGGCCCGCTGCTCGCCCGGTCCGTAGGTGTCGCGGGTGATGCCGACGCCGTCGTGTCCGGTCTGGCGGAGAACCTCGAAAAGACGTTCGGCCAGTGCCAGGTCGGGCCGGGGCGCCCATGTGCTCGCGGGAGGGAGGGATGTCGGTGGGTTCACTGCTTGCATGTCGTTCAGGCCAGCACGGCGGCTGCGGGATCCCAGTCGCGGCCAGGCATCGCCGCGATGAGGGCCCGGGTGTAGGGGTCTTGCGGAGCGTCGAAGATCTGGCCCGGCGGGCCCTGCTCGACGACGCGGCCGCGGTGCATGACCAGCAGGTGATCGCAGATCTGGGCGGCCACGCGCAGGTCGTGGGTGATGAAGATGAGGGCGATCTGCAGGCGTTGCTGCACGTCGCGCAGCAGCTTGAGCACCTGGGCCTGGACCGACACGTCGAGGGCAGACACCGATTCGTCGGCGACGATGAGCTGCGGCTCCATGGCCAGTGCGCGGGCGATGCCGATGCGCTGGCGCTGGCCGCCCGAGAACTCGCTGGGGTAGCGGTCGAAAGCCGAGGGGTCGAGTTCGACGAGCTGGAGCAGCTCGCGCGCCCGCGACTCGGCCTGGCGCCGCGAGACGCCGTTGGCCATGGGGCCGTCGCACAGGATGCGCCCTACCGTGTGGCGCGGATTGAGCGACGCGAACGGATCCTGGAAGATCATCTGGATGCTTTGCCGCATGGGGCGGAACTGGCCTTCGCTGAGCGGAGCGATGTCGTGCCCGTCGAACAGCATGCGACCGCTGTCGATGTCGGTGAGCTTGAGCAGGCACTTGCCGATGGTCGACTTGCCCGATCCCGATTCGCCCACGATGCCCAGGGTCTGGCCCCGGCTGACGGAAAAGCTGACGTCGTTGACGGCATGCACCACCCGTTTCCTGGCGAACCAGCCGCCGGCACTGGCGTAGATCTTGTTGAGCCGGTCGACCTGCAGCACCGGGGCCGGCGCGCCGGACAGCGGCTCGCGGACGGCCGCGCGGTGGCGGGGCACGGCACCGATGAGGCGCCGGGTGTAGGCATGCTGCGGCCGATTGAGCACCTGCTCGGCGGTGCCCTGCTCCACCAGCACGCCTTTTTCCATCACGGCGACACGGTCGGCGATTTCCGCGACCACCCCGAAATCGTGGGTGACGAACATCACGCCCATGCCTTTTTCACGCTGGATGCGTGCGATGAGCGCCAGGATCTGGGCCTGCGTGGTGACGTCGAGAGCGGTGGTCGGCTCGTCGGCGATCAGCAGCTTGGGCTCGAGTGCCAGTGCCATGGCGATCATCACCCGCTGGCGCTGCCCGCCCGAGAGACGGAACGGCCAGGCGTGACGGATGCCGGCCGGATCGGGCAGGCCCACGAACTCGAGCAGCTCCAGCACGCGGCGCTCGCGTGCCTCGCCGGGATAGGCATCGTGGACACGCATGACTTCGGAAATCTGCTCGCCCACCGTGAGCAGCGGGTTCAGGGCCGACAGCGGCTCCTGGAAGATCATGGCCATGTCGCGTCCGCGCATGTGGCGCAGCGTGGCCTCGTCCTGTGCCAGCAGATCGAGGCCGTCGAGCATGATCCGACCGCGCTGGGGCTGCAGGTAGTCGGGCAGCAGCCCCATGATGGCGTTGGCGCTCATGGACTTGCCCGATCCGGATTCGCCGACGATGCAGAGAATCTCGCCGGCCCGGATGTCGTACGAGACATCCTGCACGGCATAGGCCCGGTCGCCGCCGCGCGGCAAGGCGATGCTGAGGTTCCGGATGGACAGCAGAGGGGTCTTCTCCGCCTGTCCATCCGCATCCCGAAAAGTGTGTTGTGTCATTTTATGCGTTTCCCCACTTCAAGAGCCACGTTTGCGCAGCTGTGGATTGAGGGCATCGTTGAGACCTTCGCCGATGAGATTGATGGCCAGGACCGTCAGCATGATGGC
Source organism: Comamonas sp. BIGb0124 (assembly GCF_003752175.1). Classification (GTDB taxonomy): domain Bacteria; phylum Pseudomonadota; class Gammaproteobacteria; order Burkholderiales; family Burkholderiaceae_C; genus Comamonas_F. The sequence goes on from NZ_RJVF01000011.1 coordinate 139,818, forward strand.
CAGGCCGGGCCAGAGGCTCATCCAGGGGGCCTCGCGCAGCATGGTGCGGGAGGCGCCGATCATGAAACCCCAGCTCATGAGGTTGCGGTCGCCCAGGCCCAGGAAGGACAGCGCGGATTCGGTGAGGATGGCCGTGGCCGTCATCAGCGAGGCGGTGACGATGATGGGTGACGCCGCATTGGGCAGGATCTGCGTGAGGATGATGCGTCCCGGTGCCTGCCCGATGACGATGGCGGCCTGCACGAACTCGCGCTGCTTGAGCGTCATGAACTCGGAGCGCACCAGGCGGGCCACCGGAGGCCACGAGACCATGGAAATGGCGCCGACGATGGAGTAGAGCGAGGGCTTGAAGATGGCCACCAGCACCATGGCCATGGCGAGCTGGGGAATGGTCTGGAAGAACTCGGTGCCGCGCATCAGCACATCGTCCACGCGGCCGCCGTAGTAGCCCGACAGCGCGCCCACCACGACACCGACGATCACCGCCACCAGGGTGGAGATGATGCCGATCATCAGGGACACGCGGGCGCCGTGGGCCAGGCCGGCGGCGATGTCGCGGCCCAGCATGTCGGTGCCCAGCGGATAGGCCGGATCGGCAAAGGGGGCCAGCAGGGGCTGGGCCACCATCATCCAGGGCGAGTCCTCGTAGAAGACGGAAGCCAGCACGCCGGTCAGGATGACCAGCAGCAGCAGCACCAGACCCGCAGCGGCGCCGCGGTTGGCCAGAAAACGAAGCATGAATTTTTTCATCGCAATACTCCTCAGGCGTCCTGAATACGCGGATCGATGAAGCGGTAGACCAGATCGGTGAGCAGGTTGAACACCACCACCATGGTCGAGGTCACCAGGAAGACGCCGAGCAGCAGCTGGTAGTCGCGCTGGATCAGGGCATCGAACATGAGCCGGCCGATGCCGGGCCAGCCGAACACGGTTTCGGTCAGCACGGCGCCGCCGGCCATCTGGCCGAGCTGGATGCCGGCGAAGGTGACCACCGGCAACAGGGCGTTGCGCAGCGCGTGGTGCCGGATGATCTCGCCCACCGGCACGCCCTTGGCTCGGGCGGTCTTGATGAAGTCCATGCCGAGCACCTCCAGCATGGAGGCCCGGGTGAGCCGGGCGTAGACGGCCATGAAGAAGCAGCCCAGCGACAGGGTCGGCAGCACCAGGTGAGCGGCGATGTCCTTCACCCGGGCCCAGCCGGTGAAGCCGGCCGCCACGGTCTCCATGCCGAAGGGCGGCAGCCAGCCGAGATGGAGCGAGAAATAGATGATGGCGAGCAGCGCCAGCCAGAACTGCGGCGTGGCGTAGATCAGCAGCGCGCCGCTCATGAGCACGCTGTCGAGCCACGGCCGCTTGCCCTGGTAGCGGCTGCGCGAGGCGACGATGCCGAACAGCACGCCCAGCGTGATCGCGAACACGAAGGCGCAGGCCATCAGCAGCAGCGTGGCCGGCAGGCGATCGAGGATGAGGTCGAGCACGGGCAGGCGCTCGCGGTACGAGTAGCCCAGGTCGAGCTGCACGATGCCCTTGAGATAGGTGGCAAGCTGGACGTAGACGGGCTGGTCGAGTCCGAACTGCTGGCGCAGCTGCTCGACGTAGGCCGGATCGGACGAACCCGATTCGCCCGCGAGAACGGCGGCCGGATCGCCGGGCGCCATGCGGATCAACATGAAGTTGACGATCACCACGCCGAGCACGACGAGGACCGCCTTGCCCAGGCGGGAGACCAGGAAAGACAGGGTCTTCATGCAGTCGATTCCAAAGAAGTCAGGGAAGAAGGAAGAACGGCCCGCCGGCACCCGCCGGACGCATCCGGCGGGCCGGGAAAAGGCCGGATACGAGGGTTACTTGTCGATGTAGACGTCGGCGAAGGTGTCGTTGAGGCCGATCGCGCTCTGGATCAGGTTGTGCACCTTGCCGTTGTAGAGCGTGGGGATTTCCATCTCGAACAGGTAGCCGTTGGCGACGTCATGCACCAGCTGTTTCTGGATGGTGCTGTAGAGCTTCTGGCGCTCTTCGGCAGAGGTCGACGAGGCGGCCTGGTCCCACAGCGTGTCCATTTCGGCGTTGCGGTAGCCCTGGTTGTTGACGAATGCCGAACCCTTGACGATGTTGCGCGTCAGGTAGAGGCGCGAGACGCCCAGTGCCGGATCGCCGTACTGCGAGGTGTAGCTGAAGGTCAGGTCGAAATCGAAGTCCGAGACGCGCTTGGCCCAGGTGCCGGCATCGGCGGATTCGATTTCCACCTTGAATCCGAGCTGTTCGAGGCTCTGGCGGGTGTATTCGCCCAGGCGATCCCAGGCCGAGCCGTAGGGGTAGGACAGGATCTTCACGGGGGTCTTGGCCAAGTCGACGCCCGACTCCTTGACCAGCGCACGGGCCTTCTTGATGTCGAAGGGGTAGGCCGGCACGTTGCCGTCGTAGAACGGCGTGGTCGAGGAAACCGGACCGGTGGCGATCTTGCCCATGCCGAAGAAGATGTTGTCGACCACGAACTTGCGGTTGATCGCCATCATGACGGCCTGGCGCACCTTGACGTTGTCGAAGGGCGGGCGGGCGTAGTTCATCTGCACGTAGGCGAGCTTGGAGAACATTTCCCAGCCCTGGGTAGTGAACTGCGCGCCGGGCACCTTCTTGAGGCGTGCCACGTCGACGCTGTCGATGTCGTTGGCACTGACGACCTGCACGTCGCCGCGCTCGAAGGCCACGGCGCGCGAAGCGGCATCGGGAATGACGTGGAAGACGATTTCGTCGAGGTAGGGCTTGCCGGCCTGCCAGTAGTCGGCGTTGCGCGTCAGCAGGATGTGCGAGCCCTTCTTCCATTCCTTGAACTTGAAGGGGCCGGTGCCGACGGGCGTCTGGTTGGCCGGGTTGCTCTTGAAGTCCGTGCCCTCGTAGATGTGCTTGGGCACCATGGGCATGTTGTCGCTGACGAAGGCCTTGAGGAAAGGCGCAAAGGGCTCCTTCAGGCGGATCTCGACCTTGCTGGGCGACAGGGCCTTCACCGACTCGACGAACTGGTTGATCATCACGCGGGCACGGGGGTGCTCGGAGCGCAGGAACTTGTCGACCGAGAAAACGACGTCGTCGGCGCCGAAGGGCTTGCCGTCGTGCCATTTCACGCCCGGCTGCAGCTCGAAGGTGTAGACCTTGCCGTCGGCCGATACGTTCCAGGCCTTGGCCAGGCCCGGACGGGGCTGCATGTCGGGGCTCCAGGTCAGCAGGCTCTCGTAGATCTTGCCGGCCACGAGCTGGGTCGGCGACTGCTGGTTGAGACCCAGCATGAGCATGGGCGGTTCGGGCTGGACGATGGTGCGCAGCGTGCCGCCGCGCGTCTGCGCCTGAACGCCGGCAGCCGTCAGGGCGCCGAAGGCCAGCATCAGGGTAAGGGCCAGGCCCTTGGCCGCACGGGGCGCGGCGCGTTCGATAGAGGTGGGGAACATGGAATCAACCTTGGTCGGAAGGGAGGGGAAAAAAGCGGGAAACGGCAGTCGCAAGGGCGTGGACGATTCGTCAGACGGCTCTCACGGCGATGCCGTCGGCCTCGAGCGCGGCGCGGATGCGCTGCGCGAAGTGCACGGCGCCCGGCTGGTCGCCGTGGATGCACAGCGTGTCGGCTGCGATCGGCACGTCGCGGCCGGAGAGCGCACGCACGACGCCCTCCCGCACCATGCGCTTGACCTGGGCGATGGCCTGGTCGACGTCTTCGATCATGGCGTGCGGCTGGGAACGCGGCGTGAGCGTGCCGTCGTCCTGGTAGGTGCGGTCGGCATAGACCTCGAAGGCCACGGACAGGCCGATGTCCTGCGCGGCACGGGCCATGTTCTCGTTGGCGACGTAGACCAGCAGGCCGCGGTCGACGTCGTGGACGGCCTGCACCACGGCGCGGGCCAGGGCGACGTCGCGCGCCGTCATGTTGTAGAGCGCGCCGTGGGTCTTGACGTGATGCAGCATCGTGCCCTGCGTCTGCGCGAAGGCCTGCAGCGCGCCGACCTGGTAGACGACGAGCGAATAGACCTCGGCTGCCGACAGCGCCATGGCTCGCCGGCCGAAGCCCTGCAGATCGGGCAGGCCGGGGTGGGCCCCCAGGGCCACGTTGGTGGCGATGGCGGCCTGCACGGTCTTGAGCATGACCTCGGGGTCGCCGGCATGGAAACCGCAGGCGATGTTGGCCGAGGTGATGTGCGGCAGGATCTCGAGATCCTGGCCCATGGTCCAGGAGCCGAAGCTCTCGCCCATGTCGCAGTTGATGTCGATGGTTGGCATCGGGGTCCTCATCGGGTCTAGGGGGTCAGGCCAGCGCCAGCGCGGCGGCCTCGCGCACGCGCTGCAGGTGTTCGTCCATGCGCTGCAGCAGGGTTTCGGCGTCTTCCTGCGCAATGGCCTGGAAACGCACGGTCTCGCCCGGAATGGCCTGGGCGAGCAGGGGCAGATCGCAGGTCGCGACGTAGCCGATCTTGGGATAGCCCCCGGCGCTCTGGCGGTCTGCCATGAGCACGATGGGCTGGCCGTCGGGAGGCACCTGGATCGTGCCGAAGCTCACGGCCTCGGAGATCATCTCGAGCGGTTTGCGCAGGGCCAGCGCGGGACCGGCCAGGCGGTAGCCCATGCGGTCGGACTGCGGCGTGACGGTGTAGGGCTGGCCGGCGATGCGTTTCTGTGCCTCGGCGGTGAAGGCCCGCCACTGCGGGCCGGGAATGAAACGCAGCGTCCCTGGCGGCACGTCCGCAGCAGGAGCGGGCAGGGCGATGTCGACAGCCGGACCGCTGACCAGCGGCAGTCCGCTTTGCGTGAGCCGGTGCTCGAGGCGCAGGGCGGGCCATTCGCGCGGCAGACCGGCGATGGCCACGCGATCGCCGCGCAGCAGGGCACGCCCCTGCACGCCGCCGAAGCCACCCCGCACGTAGGTGCTGCGGCTGCCCATCACCGGCTCGGTGGCGAAGCCGCCGCGCACGGCCAGGTAACAACGGGCACCGTGCAGGCGTTCGCCGAACGTCATCTCGAGACCCCGGCGCACCAGCACGGCGCGGCCGAACGGCACGGTGTTGCCATCGACCGTGACCTTCATCCGGGCACCCGTCAGGGCAATCAGCGTGTCCTGGGTGAACTGGACCGTGGGGCCGGTGAGCGTGCATTCGAAGACCGCGGCGTCGTCCCCGTTGCCCACCAGCGCATTGGCCACGCGGTGGGACCATTCGTCCATGGGACCGTTGACCGGCACGCCGTAGTGCTGGTAGCCGGTGCGGCCGCCATCCTGCAGCAGCGTGTGCATGCCGGGGCGCAAGACAATCATGGCGTTCATGACCGGGCCTCCAGCGTGTCGTGGAACTCTTCCGCCGAAATCGCGCGGAACTGAATGAGGTCGCCCATCTGCAGGCGGGTAGGCGGCTGCCGGCGCACGTCGAAGAGGTTCCACGGCGTACGCGCGATCACGTTCCAGCCCCCGGGCGACGCGGTTTGATAGATGGAGGAAATGCCGTTGGCGATGGCCACCGAGCCCGCTTCCACGCGGGTGCGCGGCGTGCTGCGGCGCGGCACGTGCAACCGGTTGTCCAGCGGTCCGGCAAAAGGGTTGCCGGGCGAGAAAAAGAAGGCATAGAGCGTGAGCGGCTGCTGCACGTGCAGTGCGATCACCTCGTCGGGCGCGAGCCGGCACTGCCGGGCCACGTCGTCCAGGTCGGGCCCGAATTCTCCGCCGTAGCAGGCCGGGATCTCGACCACACGGCCCGTGGCCGGCAGCGCGGGCACGCCGCGTCCGAGGATGCGCTCGATCTGCCGCGTGAGCTGGATGCTGGGCAAGCCACGCCGGCGCGCGTAGGCGGCCGGATGGAAGTGCACCGCCACCGTGGTGAAGGACGGCACCACGTCGACCACGCCGGGCGGCCGGTGGTCCATGAGGTGGGCCGTCACGGCATGCACCACGCGGCTGGTGGCGGGGTCGACGCGCTGGCCCAGGCGGATGAGCAGGCAGCGTTCGCCGACCGGCTCGATCTGCCAGTCCAGGCTGAGCAGGGAAGGTGGGGTACGCAGCGTCTTCACGACCATGGCCTCAGGCGGAAGGTGCCGCCGACAGGGGCTGCAGGCGGGCGCAGGCCGACACGATGCGCTCGCAGGCCAGAGCCAGGCGCTCGTCCGAGAGCGCGTAGGCCAGCCGCAGGTAGGGCGCGAGCCCGAAGGCCGTTCCGGGCACCACCGCGACGCCGGCCTCTTCGAGCAGGTAGCGGGCGAGGTCCATGTCCGTTTCCAGCCGCTGGCCGGCGGGTGTGATCCGTCCCAGTGCGGCCGAGCAATCGGCATACAGGTAAAACGCCGCCGGCGGGCAGGCCATGCGCAGCAGCGGCGCGGCCTGCGACAGGATGGACAGGGCCAGGTCGCGGCGGCCGCGCAGGCGGCTGCGCCAGCCGTCGAGGAAATCCTGCGGCCCGTCGAGCGCGGCCAGGGCTGCGGCCTGGCTGACCGAGCTGGGGTTGCTGGTGCTCTGCGACTGCAGCAGCTCCAGCGCCTGGATCAGCCAGCGCGGTCCACCGGCATAACCCAGGCGCCAGCCGGTCATGGCATAGGCCTTGGACACGCCGTTGATGGTGAGCGTGCGCGCCTGCATGTCGGGGCTGGCCTGCGCGAAGGACACGAACGCGCCCTCGAACACGATCTCTTCGTAGATGTCGTCGGACATCACGAGCAGCCGCGGATGGGCCCGCACCACGTCGGCCAGCGCACGCAGCTCGTCCGCGGTATAGAGCGCACCCGAAGGGTTGCAGGGTGCGTTCAGGATCAGCCAGCGGGTACGCGGCGTCAGGGCCTCGGCCAGCCGTTCGGGCGTGAGCTTGAAGCCGTTGTCGGCCTGCGGCGTCACCACCACGGGCTCGCCGCCGGCAATCCGGATCATTTCGGAATACGACACCCAGTAGGGTGCGACCACCACGGCTTCGTCGCCGGCATCCAACGTGGCCAGCAAGGCGTTGAAGAGGATCTGCTTGGCACCGGTCGAGGCAATGACTTCCGCCTCTTTGTAGTGCAGATTGTTGTCGCGCACGAATTTGCGCACGATGGATGCCCTCAATTGGGGCGTTCCGCCCACGTCGGTATAACGCGTCTGCCCTTCGATGATGCCGCGCATGGCTGCATGCTGGATGTGCACGGGCGTGTCGAAATCGAGCTCGCCTTCGCTGAGGCTGATGATGTCGCGGCCTTCTGCAGCCAGGCGGCGCGCGGCCTGGGACATGGCGCCGGTGGCCGAGGGCCGTGCGGCCTGCAGGCGCCGCGCCAGGGTCGTATCCACCGCAGGCGACGAGGCCGTCTCCGCAGAGAGGGGGAAGGCCATGGCGGCCGGGTTTGGGCGTAAGGCTGTAGACATGGGGCGTAGCGGTTGGAACATGGACCAAGACCTGCCGGCGAGTCGCCGTTCAAGCCTGTATCTCAGTAAAATTCACGGAGAGTACGATTGGTATACCACTTGTACGCACGCAATACTCATGCCAGATTTCGCTGGTATCAAGGCACAATAGAGATCCTATGACTGTGATCACCGTACCCGTGGACGATGAACTCGAGGCGCCGCGCGCCGACACCGACCCGGCCGAAGCCGCCGCGGCCGTAGGCCTGGGCAGCCAGGCCTACGAGGCCTTGCTGGACCTGATCTTTTCGCGTGAGCTCAAGCAGGGCGACCAGATCCAGGAGCGTGCGCTGGCGACCCGGCTGGGCATTTCGCGCACGCCGCTGCGCGAGGCCATGCACCGGCTGGAAGGCGAACGCATCCTGGAGCGCAAGTCGAACAACCGGCTGTTCGTGCGTCTGGTGACGCTGCAGGAAATCATGGAGACACTCCATGTGCGCCGGCTGCTCGAATCGGAAGCGGCGGCGCGCTCGGCCGGCAAGGTGCCCGGCGACCGCCTGCAGGCCCTGCGCACGCGCATCGAGACGCTGATGGCGTTGGGCGATCCGGCCCATCCCGAACACCAGCGGCTCGATGCCGAACTGCACGGGGTGATCTCGGAGTACTGCGACAACCAGTTGCTGGCGGACATGATCGCCGAGCTGCGGCGCAAGACCCGCATGTTCTCGCTCAAGCGGCTCGACAACCGCATGGCTCCGGTGTGTTTCGAGCACATGGCCATGATCGCGGCACTCGAACGCGGCGACGCACAGGCCGCGGCTGCGGAGACCGCGCGCCACATCGACAACATCCGTCAATCGATCATCGACAAGCTGACCAGCTACTGAGCCCGGGTGCAGGCGGCCCACGGCGGGCCTGCCCGGCAGCCGGCACGCCCGCCTACCCGGCCACGGGCTGCCGTCGGCTTGCCCGGGGGCTGCCGCGCGGGTGTGATACGGTCATGCCCACCGCCCACCGTCCACTTATGCAAACCTCCGTGACCTTCGGCACCGCCGTGCTCGCCTACCTGGCCGCGCTGGCCGCCCTGACCGTGCTCGACGGCCTGTGGCTGGGCTGGGTGGCCAAGAGTTTCTATGCCACCGAGATGGGGGCGCTGATGAACGAGTCGCCGCGCATCGTGCCGGCGGCCCTGTTCTATCTGCTGTACCCGGCGGCCCTGACGCTGCTGCTGCTGTGGCATGGCACACCCGCCAGCATCGGCCAGGCCGTCCTGCAGGCAGCGGTGCTGGGCTTCATGGCCTACGGCACTTACGACGCCACCAATCTGGCCGTGCTCAAGGGCTTCAGCGTGCGCGTGGCCCTGGTCGACGTGGTCTGGGGCACCTTTGCCACGGCCATGGCAGGCTGGGCATTGGCCGCCACGGCAGCAGCGCGCAGCGCGCCCTGAGGGCCTGCCGCCGCATGGCCCGGCCGACCGCCGCCGAGAACGGCACGCCCGCCCCACCGACTCGCGATGCGGCCATCGACGTGCTGCGGGGCTGGGCGATCATCGGCGTCGTCGTCATCCATGCCTGCGGACTGATCCTGCCGGCGCAGGCTTATTTCAGCGCGGCGTATTACTTCCGCTGGGCGGTGCCGGTCTTCATCTGCGCCTATGCCTACTTCGCGGCCCGTCCGCCCGCGCCGGGCCAGACGGCCGCCGTCATCGCCGGACGGTATGCACGGCTGCTGTGGCCGTTTCTGTTCTACAGCGTGCTGTATGCCGTGGTGCTGGGCGATGCACGGGCACCCGATCCGCTGGCGACCTTGTGGCGCTACCTGCGTGGAGACGGCTGGGCCGGCCAGTATTTTTTCCTCATCCTGTTCCAGCTCGTCGTGCTGCTGCCCTGGCTGGCCGGCCGGCGCATCCCGCTGGCCGCCGTGGCGCTGTCCCTGGCGGGCCTGGTCGTGCTGCTCGCGCTGCTGCCTGCTGCCTGGCAGGCCAGCCCGGCCTTGACCGCCGCCAGCGACAGGCTGGTGGTGTACTGGCTGCCCTACGCCTTGCTGGGCATCTATCTGCGCCAGAACCGCGAGCGCTGGCTGGCGCTGCTGGCGCGCATGCCGCGGGGGTTGGCACTGGCCGCCTGGCTGGCGTGTCCGCTGTGGCTGTCGTTCACCTACGATCCCGACTGGCCCACAGGGCCCTATCTGCTGCCGGGCGTGGTGGCGGTCTCGGCCGCCGTGTTCGTGCTGCATCCGCGCGCGCTGGACGGCCGGTCGCAGGCCCGCTGGGCCCAGCCCCTGGCCGGCCTGGGCCGCCATTCGCTGGTGGTGTTCTGCCTGAATCCGCTGTGTGTCTGGGCCCTGCAGCAGACGGTGCTGGCCACGCCCCCTGCCGCCCTGCCCTTCGCGGCGGCGGTGGTCCTGGCCGCGCTGCTGGTCGTGGCCATCTGCGCCTTGTGCTGGGCGGCCGGCTGGCTGATGCGGCGCGCCGGGTGGGAGGCGGTGGCGGGTTGATCCCCCCCCTGGCCCGGGAATGTTCGCGAAACGGGCCGGGACCCGGCCGCGCGCGGCTGCGGTCCGGCGCTTACTGATCGAGCGTGGCGCCGCCGTCCACCCGCAGGTCATGCAGCGTGATGTGGCCGGCTCGGTCGGAGAGCAAGAACAGGATGGCTTCGACGATATCGGCCGGATCGGCGATCTTGCGCAAGGGGATGCCGAGACGGAAACTGGCCGCATGGCCCTCGATGACCGCTTCGCGCGAGGAGCCCTGGCGCCACATGGCACGCTGCATCTCGGTGTCGGTGGAACCGGGCGAGACCACGTTGCAGCGGATGCCGTGCTCGGCCAGCTCGAGGGCCAGGCAGCGGCTGAGCTGCGTGACCGCCGCCTTGGAGGCGGCATAGGCGCCCATTCCCGCGCGCGGCGTCGTGGCCGCGTTCGAGCTGACGTTGACGATGGCTCCGCGTGCACGCGGGATCATGCGCCGCGCGACCGCACGGCAGACGTTGAAGACGCCTGCGGTGTTGACGCCGAAAGTCCGGCTCCATTGGGCGTCCGTCAGATCGACGATGCGCCCCATCTGCAGCACGCCGGCCACGCAGGCCAGCCGGTCGATGGCGCCCAGCGTGGCCTCGCCGTCGAAGACGGCGGCGTCGACGGCGCCGGAATCCGAGACGTCGACGGTGCGGGTGCAGAGCTGGTCGGCAGAGACCGCATGGGCGTGCAGCGCCTGCAGGCCGGCGGCATCGGCATCGAGCGCGGTGACGCGCGCACCGTGCGCGAGCAACGCAAGGGCCAGCGCCTGCCCGATGCCGCTGGCCGCGCCGGTGACCAGCACATGCTGGCCGGCAAAGTCGGCCGCCGCCGAGGGCATGGCGCCGAGGGGATGCAGATCGTTCATGCCGGCTGCCCTCCATCCGTCCGGGCCAGCGACTCGGCCACCTGCGCCAGCGTCAGGCTGACGCCGCAGCGACGCGACACGTAATCGACGGCCATGCGGTGTTCGGCCAGCGAGAAGTCCGCCACGGCATCGAGGACCAGAAAGGGCTGCACGTCCTGCATGAAGGCCTCGAGCGCCGTCGCCATGCAACCGATGTGGGCGTAGATGCCGCAGACGATGAGCTGGTCGCGGCCACGGGCGCGCAGTTGCTCGCGCAGGTCGCTGCGCTGGAAAGCGCTGTACCGCCATTTGACGAGCACGGTGTCCTGCGGACGCGGCGCCAGCGGTTCGATCACGGGCTGTTCGGCGTGGTGTTGCGGCTGGGTCAGGCCCGGCCCCCAGAAGTCGTTGAGCAGCGCCCGGTCACCCGCCGGCTGGTTCACGGGTTGTGCCGTGTAGAAGACCGGCACGCCGGCCGCGTCGCAGACGTCGCGCAGGCGCCGGGTGTTGGCGATGAGCTGCGGCACGGGAGCTTGCGCCGTATCGAACTTGTTGAGGAAATAGGCCTGCATGTCATGCACCAGCAGGGCCGCTCGGCGCGGATCGGGCCGCCAGCCGACACGGTTGTCCACGGGCAGGACGGGCAGTTCGTAAGGAGCAAGGGTGGGAATGGACATGGGGTCGCGTCAAGACGATGGAGGGAGTGTCGGCGGGGGCGGCACCGGGCGCGCCGGCGTTCGATGCCGGGGATTCGGGGGCGCTTCAGTCGACGGAGGAGCCCAGGCCCAGTGCGCTGAGCATGGTGCGGAACTTGGTGGCGGTCTCGGCCGTTTCGCTGGCCGGGACCGACCCGGGCACGACGCCCGCACCCGCATACAGCCGCACCGCGGTATCGTGGATCTCGGCACAGCGCAGAGCCACGGCCCACTCGCCGTCGCCTTGCACATTGCACCAGCCGACGAAGCCGGCGAAGTAGCCGCGCGCAAAGGGTTCGAGCTCGCCGATGGCCTCGTGGGCCCGTGCCGTGGGATACCCGCAGACGGCCGGCGTGGGGTGCAGGGCCAGGGCCAGGTCGAGCGAGGTGGTCCTGGCATCGGCCAGTTCGCCGACCAGCGTGGTCGACAGGTGCCAGAGCGCATCGGTGGCGACCACCTCGGGTGCGGGCGGCACGTCCAGCGTGCGGCAGAGGGGGCGCAGCGCACGAGCGACCTCGTCGATGACGACGGCGTGTTCACGCCGGTCCTTGTCCGATGCCATGAGGGTCTGGGCTATCGTGCGGTCGCGTGCGGGGTCGGCACTGCGGGCCGCCGATCCGGCCAGCGGATTGACGACGACCCGGTTGCCGATCCGGCGCACCAGCAATTCGGGCGTCGCGCCCACGAAGACGCCGCCCTGCACCAACGGCACGGCATAGGTGTAGCCACGCGTGTTGCGGTCTGCCAGACGGCTCAGCAAGGCGGGCAGATCGGGCCGCCGGCGCAGTTGCACGGCCAGGGTGCGGGAGAGCACGACCTTGTCGAGCTCGCCGGATTCGAAGAGCTGCAGCGCGCGCCGCACGGATTGTTCGAAGACCTCGGGCAGCGGTTCCTGGCGCGGTGCGCCTTCGGTCGGGCCATCGATGCCGTCTCCATTGCGTCGTGCGGCCTGGGCGCGGCCCGGTCCACGGACCGGCTCGGACGAGGCGGGCTCGTGCCAGACCCGTTGCGGCACCACCAGGCGCGCGGGCTCGCGGATGTCGAAGGGCACGGCACCCATCAGCACGGACCGCCCTCCCAGAGCCGGGGTGCGGGCGGCTTGTTCGAGCAAAGCGCGGGCGCCGTCCGCCAGGGCACGCGCCGCGGTGTTCCGGTCGGCAGGACGGGGGCCGGCGTTCAGTTCCAGCGCCACGCCCTGCCCCAGCAGACGGCCGGCGGGCGACAGGAACAGACTGTCTGCCGACGTGTAGCGGTCGAGCGGCGTGCGACCGGCCCGGGTCGTCCCTGGATCGGTTGCGGCAGCCAGGCCCGGCTCGCTCTTCCCAGGGTCGGCAGGTCGCGGTGTCGGCAAAGCATCGAACATCTTGCGGTCCAATAAAATAAATGCAAATCATTCTAGACACAATTAGACAACAATCAAAACCATAGGCCCTGATCGCGGCAGGCCCATGGCCGCTTCGACGCTGCCGCCATAATGCCCAGCCATCACATTCCTTTCTAGCTGTCATGACCAACCCGACCGCCGCCCGTATCCAGGATGCCGCCATGGCCCGGTTTGCCGCGCAGGGTTTCGACGGCACGTCGTTGGTCGAGATCGCCTCGGACGTGGGCATCAAGGCGCCGTCGATCTATGCACATTTCCGCAGCAAGGACGCGCTGTACCTCAGCCTGATCCCGCTGCTGATCCAGGCCGAACTGGCCTACGCACGCGACTCGCTGCTGAAAGGCCGCGGCGCCGTGCGGGGACGCATCCGGCAGTACCTGCGCAGCATCAAGCTGCGTTTCGACGAGTCGTATCGCGTGAAATTCTGGATGCGCACGCTGGCCGGACCACCGCTGCACATCTACCAGCAGGTGCTGGAGCCTCTACACGGGTTCATGGACGACCTCGAAGGCATTCTGCGCACGGCCATCGAGCAGTCCGAACTGCTGCCCAACCGGCACGGGCTCAGCGCCCCCGTCCTGGCCCGGACCTGCATGAGCCTCATCGACAGCCTGCAAAGCGAACTGGTGCACGGCGGCCCGCTCAAGTACGAGCGCCGCATCAAGGCGGTCTGGGCGGTGTTCGATGCGGCCGTGGTGGCGATGCCGAAGGCACCGCCGGATGTGCGAGCGGCCGGGAACGCCGAGGCCAGCGAGCCCGGCGAACCGCCGGCCCGACGATCGCCGGCCGCAGGCCCCGCCACCGCCTCGCGGCCCTTGTCGAAGACCGCGGACTGACTAACGAGCGTTAGGCCAGCTGTCGCCGAAGGGCAACATTTCTTTGTAAAGTTATGTGTACTTTCGCCGATTGACCTTAAGAAATACCTCTCTTTCTCGAATTGAAACCTCAAATCGATACGATTCTCATCCGCCATGCTGCTCGTTGAAAAACCACTCCAACAGTGACGAAGCCGAGGCACACACGGCCTGATGCCGTGGTACTTCATCACTTACCGAGGGATACATTTCGATGCGAAGCACAACATTCGCGCTCAAGCCTTTGGCGCTTGCCGCCGCTCTGGCCGTCGTGACGCCGGCATTTGCACAGGACACGACCACGAACGCAGCGCCCGCCGAGGCCACGCTGTCCGAAGTCCGGGTGCTCGGCACCGCCGTCGAGGAACTGCGCCAGGCCCCCGGCGTGTCCGTCATCACGCAGGAAGACATCCAGCGCCGCCCGCCGGCCAACGACATCGCCGACCTGATCCGCACGCAGCCCGGCGTGAACCTGACGGGCGCCAGCTCGTCGGGCGCCTTCGGCAACAACCGCCAGATCGACCTGCGCGGCATGGGCCCCGAGAACACGCTGATCCTGGTCGACGGCAAGCCGGTGCAATCGCGCAACGCCGTGAAGATGGGCCGCAACGGCGAACGCGACACGCGCGGCGACACCAACTGGGTGCCGGCCGACTCCATCGAACGCATCGAAGTGATCCGCGGCCCGGCGGCCGCACGCTACGGCTCGGGCTCGGCCGGCGGCGTGATCAACATCATCACCAAGAAGCCCACCGACAGGATCTCGGGCTCGGTGACCACTTACTTCGGCCTGCCCGAACACAGCGAAGAAGGCGACACGCAGCGCCTGGGCTTCAATTTCACGGGTCCCCTCTCCGAGCTGCTCTCGTTCCGCCTGTACGGCAACGTGGCCCGCACGGATGCCGATTCCGCCTCGCTGAACGCAGCGGCTTCGGGCGTGAACTCGACCGCCACCACCGTGCCGCCGGCCGGCCGCGAAGGCGTGCGCAACCGCGACGTCAACGCCCTGCTGCGCTGGGACCTCACGCCCCGCCAGGTGCTGGAGTTCGAGATGGGCCACAGCCGCCAGGGCAACATCTATGCGGGCGAGCGACCGATCTCGGCCACGGGCTCGGCCCTGATCTCCAGCCTGGTGGGCGCCGAGACCAACATCACGCAACGCCAGACGGCTTCGCTGGCCCATCGCGGCAAATGGGACATCGGCGATTCGCGCCTGCTGTTCCAGTACGAAAAGACACGCCGCTCCAACTATCCGGTGGGCACCGGCGGCAGCTCGGAAGGCAGCATCACCGAGACGGGTTCGATGATCACGTCGAACCTGGAAAACTACTTCCTCAACGGCGAGCTCAACACACCGCTCAAGCTCGGCGGCCTGGATCAGGTGCTGACCTCGGGCTTCGAGGCCCGCTACGAAAAGCTCGACGACCCGGGAGCCATGTCGCTGGCCGCGTCCAACACGAACGGCACAGGCGGCTTCGTGCCCGGCCTGGGGACCGGTACACGCTCGGGCCAGTCCGACGCCACGACCTTTGCGTTCTTCCTGGAAGACAACATCGAGATCACCACGCCCTTCATCCTGACGCCGGGCGTGCGTTTCGATCACCATGACCAGTTCGGCAACAACTGGAGCCCGAGCCTGAACGCCTCGTACACGCTGACGCCCGAGATCACGCTGAAGGGCGGCATCGCACGGGCCTTCAAGGCGCCCAACCTGTACCAGGCCAACCCCAACTACCTGTACTACACCATGGGCAACGGCTGCCCGGTCACCTCGCCGAACCCAGTTGGCGGAGCAGGCTGCTACATCCAGGGCAACTCCGATCTCCAGGCCGAGACCAGCGTCAACAAGGAAATCGGCATTGCCTACAGCAGCCGCGGCTGGGATGCGGGCATCACCTATTTCCGCAACGACTACAAGAACAAGATCCATGCGGACATGTTCGATCAGGGCACCCCGACGCTGGGCGGCGCTTCGCAGGTCTTCCGCTGGGTGAACGCGGCCAAGGCCGTGGTGCAGGGTTTCGAGGGCAACTTCAACGTTCCGATCCTGGGTGAATCGGGCAGCCGGCTCAAGCTGCTCAACAACTTCACCTACATGATCGAGAACAAGAACAAGACCACCGATCAGCCGCTGTCCATCATTCCGCGCTACACCATCAACAGCACGCTGGACTGGCGCGCCACCGAGAAGCTGTCGGCCCAGGCCACGGCGACGTTCTACGGCCGCCAGAAACCGCGTTCGCTGACCGTCGCCGGCGCCACGAGCACCGGCACGCAAACCAACGTGCGCGGTTCGTACGCGGTGTACGGCGTGGGCTTGAACTACGAATTCAACAAGAACTACCGCGCCGGCTTCGGCGTGAACAACCTGTTCGACAAACGCCTGTTCCGTGCGGACGTGGCCGGCGGCGACGGTGCGCTCACGTACAACGAGCCGGGCCGTGCGTACTACGTGACCTTCACGGGTTCGTTCTAAGGACCGGCATGACCGCGACCCCACGACCCGAGGCGGCTGTGGCCGGGTACATCACCGACGTGATGTACCCGGATCAGTTCCAACGCGAGACGCAGCCCCTGTGGCTGGTGTCCGTACTGGCGGGCCTGGGCCGGCGGGGGCCCGACCTGACCCGGCCCTACACCTGGCTGGAACTGGGCTGCGGCAGCGGTTTCAACGCGATGCTGGCCGCGGCCGGCAATCCGCTGGGCCGCTTCATCGGCATCGATGCGAATGCCGAACAGATCGCGCTGGCCCGCCGGCGCGCGCAGGCAGCAGGCCTGCGCAATCTCGAATTCCATTGCCTGGACTTTGCCCAGGCGCTTGCGGGCGGCGCCGTTCTGCCGCCCTGCGATTTCATCGTCGCCCACGGCGTGTACTCGTGGGTGGACGAGACCACGCGGCAGGCGATGCGCGGCCTCGTGGCCCGGCACCTGCGTCCGGGCGGGCTGTTCTACGTGGCTTACATGAGCCACCCCGGCGCGGTCTCGTTCAGCGCGGCACAGCGCCTGATGCGCATGGCCACGCGCCATGTGGCGGGCAGCAGCGCCGAGCGCGCCCGTGCCGGCCTGGCCCTGGTCCAGCGCATGGCGCAGGCGGGGGCCGGCTACTTTGTCGAACACCCGGCCGCGCTGCGCGAGATGCAGCGCGTGGACCAGGCCGACGCCAACTATCTGGCGCACGAATTCCTCAACGACGTGTGGCAGTCGATGCACGTGGCCGACGTGATGGCCGAGCTCGCGGCCTGCGGCTGCGACTATGCGGGCAGCGCGGTGCCGCTGGACAACATCGATGCGGTGTCGCTGCCCGGCGGCATGGCGGCGATCGTGGCAGAGATGCGCCAGAACGGCGCCGATGCCGCGCAGCTCGAAACCGCCAAGGACATCGCGCGCAACCAGAACCAGCGGCGCGACATCTATCAACGGCCAGCCGGCGACGGCACGCCCGCGACGATGGACGCCGACGCCCACCGGGCCGCCTTGCTGGCGCAGCGCGTGGCCCTGCTGCCGGAAGCGCCCGCGGCCGGCTCCCGCCTGGCGGGCGAGCTGGTGTTCGACACCCGGATCGGTCCGGTGCGCACGCCCATGGCTGCGGTGGTGCCCCTGCTGCAGGCCTTGCAGGCGGGGCCCTGCAGTTATGCGCAGCTGGCGTCGCTGCCGGCCTATGCCCGGCAACCGGGTTTCATCAACCAGGCACTGCAGATGCTGGCCTGGTCGGGCTGGCTGCACTTCGTGCGGCCCGACACCGCGGCACACCCGGATGTCTCGGCCCTCAACGCCGGCCTGGCGCAGGAAGCGGCAGCCACGGGCGCACGCCGGGCCTACCAGGCCGCCCCGCGCATCGGCACGGCCGTGCAGGTCGATCTCGCCGAAGACGGTACCCCGGCCCGCTCGGGATTGTGGGCACTGGCCACCGCGCGATAAACCGCCCGGGTCTCACACATAACAGAAAGGTTGGGCCTGCAGGGACGGTGCGCCGTGCTGCATGGCCTCGCCGAGCAGCATGGCGCTGCCCGCAGCCAGGGTCAGGCCCAGCGCACCGTGGCCGACGTTGAGCCACAGGTTGCGCTGCGGCGTGGCCCCGATCAAGGGCCTGCCGCTGGGCGTGGCGGGCCGCAGACCGGCCCAGGGGCTGGGTGCGGTCAGATCGCAGGCGCCCGGGAAAGTCTGTTCGACGGCCCGACACAGAGCCTCGATGCGACGCGGATCGATGCGGGTGTCGCTGCCGCACAGCTCGGCGAATCCCGCCACCCGCAGCTGTGCACCCAGGCGCGCATGGACCAGCTTGCGGCCGGTGTCGGTGATGCTCACACGCGGCGCCGCGGCCGCATCGACCACCGGCAGCGTCACGCTGTAGCCTTTGATGGGCTCGATGGGCAGACGCACACCCAGCGGGCGCAGCAGGTCGCCCGCCTGCGGGCCCGCCGCGATGACGAAATGATCGGCCTCGACCCGGTTGCCGTCTTCCAGAACGGCCGCGACGACGCCCTGCCCGGGGCGTGTATCGAGACTCGCCACCCGGCGCCCCAGCACCATCTGTGCGCCGCTGGCCTGTGCCAGCGCACGCGTGAGGCCTGCGGCATCGATGACTTCCTCGCTGTCGGTCCAGACCCCGAAGCTGATCGGCCCGCCGCCCGTGACCGCGAGCGCGGGCTCGAGCGTCCGGCATTCGTCGGCCTCGACCAGCCGCTGCACGCAGCCGAGTTCGGCCTGCCACTGCAATTGCCGGGCGACCTGTTCCCGCGCCGGCGGCTTGCGGTAGACCACCAGCTTGCCCGGCCGCTCATGGTGCAGCGCCCGTCGCTGCTCAGCGGGCAGCGCATCGAGCCAGCCATGCAGCGTGTCGCGGCTGAGGGAAGACAGGCTCAGCAGGGCCGCCGTGGTCTGCTGCACACGCGGCCAGTTGCACGCCTGCACAAACGACATGAGCCAGCGGCCATGGTCGATCTCGGCCCGCGGACGCCAGCGCAGCGGACTGTCGGCCGACAGCAGCCAGGCCGGCAGCGAACGCAGCGCCGTGGGGGTGGCCAGCGGTTCGACATAGCTGTAGCTGAGTTGCGCGCCGTTGGCCTTGCTGACGCCTTCGCCCGGCACCGAATGGGCGTCGACCAGCGTCACGCGCCAGCCCTGCCGGGCCAGTGCATACGCCGAGGAAGCGCCGACGATGCCGGCACCGATGACACAGACGTGCTTGCCGCTGCTCATGTTTTCACCACTTCTTTTTCCGGTTGTCGTCATTCGAGGGATCGGCGGGCAGCCGGCCGGGCGAGCTGCGCGCACGCCCCGCTTGCTCGCCATGCAAAAGCCCCGCGGCTGCGGGGCATGCGGATCACCTCGGGGCCGCGGCCCTTCAGGTGGCCGGCTTGTCCGACAGCTCGGTCAGGTTCTTCTTGAGCTCGTCGCTCATGGGGGCGTTGAGGTTCATGTTGTTGGGCGGGATGGGCGACAGGAACCACTTGGTGTAGAGCTTCTCGAACTGCCCGCTCTTGGCGAGTTCGGCCAGCGTGTCGTCCACCAGCTTCTTGAAAGCCGGGTCGTCGCGGCGCAGCATGAAGGCATAGGGCTCGACCTGGATGGCATCGCCGACCACGGCCAGCTCGGCGGGATTGCGGGCCGAGGCCTTGAGTCCGTAGAGCAGGATGTCGTCCATGGCGAAGGCATCGGCGCGGCCCGATTGCACCAGCAGCGCGGCTTCGGCATGGTCCTTGGCGCTGGTGATGTTGATGCCCAGGTCCTGCTCCTGGTTGACGCGGCGCATCACCAGCATGTTGGTGGTGCCGGCCGTGATCACGACGTTCTTGCCCTTGAGATCGGCCAGGCCCTTGATGCCCGAATCGGCCTTCACCAGGAAACGGGTGCCGGTGTAGAAGTAGTTGGTGGCGAACTGCACCTGCTTGCCGCGTTCGCTGTTGTTGGTGGTGGAGCCGCACTCGATATCGACGGTGCCGTTCTGCACCAGCGGCACACGGTTGGCGGAGGTGACGCTCTGGCCGACCACCTTGAGGTCGCTGCGGCCCGTGAGGGTCTTGAGCTTGTCCGCAATCATGTTGCAGATCTCCCAGCCCATGCCGGTGGGCTTGGCCGTGCCGTCGAGGTAGGAGAAGGGGATGGACGACTCGCGGTAGGCGATGGTGAAGGTGCCGGATTGCTTGACCTTGGCGATGGTGTCGCCGGCCACTTGTGCATGCGCAGGCGCCGTGGCGGCGAACAAGGCGCCGAGGGCGAGCGAGGCGGCTGCAGCCAGACGGGTGGCGGGCAGCAGGCGGGGGACGGCAGGCAGGTTGGGGTTCAGATCGGCACGCACGGGGTTTCTCCTCAATTCGGTTTCGGTTGAATCTCAAGGGCGGGAGAGCCCATCCTATGCGCAGCGGACGGCGGCATGGATCGCTTTTTGCGTACCCTCCATAAGCCCTGCTAATGGCTCCCCAAGGTGGTGCGGCCGCTCTCCGGGTTCTCCCCTGTAACCTTTGGGTGCCATGCACAAATGCGGAACAGGCCCCGGTGCAGCCGGGCACCAATAAAAGCCGCGCCATCCGTTCGGGATTGTTACCATCGGAGCCACAATTTCCAAACAAGCCCGCCCCGACACGCTCGCTCTTGCACGCCCGGTCCCTTGCGCCCCCGACCGCCTTCGCTCGCCGCGTGCCGACACCGCCTCATGAACATCATCTTTGCCGGAACCCCCGAATTCGCCGCCGTGGCGCTGGACGCGCTGATCGCCGCCGGCCACGACATCGCCCTGGTGCTGACGCAGCCCGACCGCCCGGCCGGCCGCGGCATGAAGCTGCAGCCCTCGGCGGTCAAGCAGGTGGCGCTGCGCCACGGCATTGCGGTCGCGCAGCCCCACAGCCTGCGGCTCGACGGCAAGTACCCCGACGAGGCCGAAGCGGCCCGGCAGGCCATCGCGGCCACGGGCGCCGATGTCATGGTGGTGGCCGCCTACGGCCTGATCCTGCCGCAATGGACGCTGGACGCGCCGCGCCGGGGCTGCCTCAACATCCACGCCAGCCTGCTGCCGCGCTGGCGCGGCGCGGCCCCCATCCACCGCGCGATCGAAGCCGGCGACACGCAGACCGGCATCACCATCATGCAGATGGACGCGGGCCTGGACACGGGCGACATGCTGCTGGTCGAAGACGAACCGGTCACCGCGCACGACACCACGGCCACGCTGCACGACCGCCTGGCGGCACTGGGCGGGCGCCTGATCGTGCAGGCGCTGGCCCAGGCCGCGCAGGGACCGCTCCACGCCACGCCGCAGCCCGAGGCCGGGGTGACCTATGCCCACAAGATCGACAAGCGCGAGGCCGCCATCGACTGGCATCTGCCGGCCGCGCAGATCGAACGCCGCATTCGCGCATTCGACCCTTTCCCCGGCGCGACGACGCAGAGCGGGGACGAATCCATCAAGGTCTGGCAGGCCGAGACGACCGATGCACAGGCACGGGCTGCCGCGCAGGCCGGCGAAGTGCTGGAGGCCACGCCCGACGGCATCCTGGTGGCCTGCGGCCCCGAGGGGCTGCAGACGCTGCGCCTGCAGGTGCTTCAGCGCGCGGGCGGCAAACGCCTGGCGGCGGGCGACTTCCTGCGGGGCCACGCGCTGCCGGTGGGCGGCGTCCTGGGTTCATCGACTTCTCGGGAGACATGATGTTCTGGCGACGTGAACTGAACCGACATCCGGAATTCAAGGCCGGCATCCGCGACATGCTGCCCGTGGCGCCCGGCCTGGGTGCCTGGGGCCTGATGAGCGGCGTGGCCATGGTGAAGTCGGGCCTGAGCCCGCTCGAAGCCGCCATCATGACGCTGACGGTCTATGCCGGCAGCTCGCAGCTGGCTTCGCTGCCGCTGCTGGCGGCCGGTGCACCGCTGTGGGTGATCATGGCCACCGCCTTCTGCGTGAACCTGCGCTTCGTGGTCTTCAGCGCCCATCTTCGCCTCTACCTGCTCTATCTGCCCAAGGTGCCGCGGCTGATCACGGCCTACCTGACGACCGACATGTCGTACGTGATGTTCATCAAGCGCCATCCGCACCCGAGCGACGACGCCGAGGGACGCCTGGCCCGCAGCGCCTATCTGGCCGGCAATGCCATGGTGGGATGGGTCAACTGGATGGCCTTCAGCCTGATCGGCGTGCTGCTGGCCAATGTGCTGCCCGTGGAATGGGGCCTGGGTTTCGCCGGCATCCTGGCGCTGGTGGGCATTCTCTGTTCGCTGGTGCAGACCCCGCTGCAGCGGGTCTCGGCCCTCATCGCCGGCGCCGCCGCGGTGCTGACGCTCGGCCTGCCGCTCAAGCTCAACATCCTGGTGGCCATCGCGGCGGCCGTGATCGTCTGCCTGTCGCTCGAACGCAGGCCGCTCGACACCACACCGGCCCCGGACGACAGGAGCGCACCATGAACCTCGACGGATGGACGCTGGTCATCATCCTGGGCATGGCGGCCATGACGGTGGTCACCCGGGCCTTCTTTTTCCTGTTCGACCGGCCCTGGCACCTGCCGCAGTGGGCGCATCGCGGCCTGGCCTATGCACCGGCCGCCGCGCTGGCCGCCGTGGTCGCACCCGAAATCCTCACGCTGCACGGCTACCTGGTCAATCCGCTGACCGACGCGCGCATCTACGCGGTCATCGCCGGCGTGGCCAGCTATTTCTGGCGGCGCAGCATGCTGGCGACGATCATCTGCGGCATGGCGGTCTACCTGCCGCTGCATATCGGCCTGGGCTGGTGACGGCCGGGCATGCGGCCGACGCCCGCTGCCGGACGGCGGCGGTTACAAGGCGGTTACCAACTTTCCGCCGCCCCTTAGAATGACGGACAACTGGGGCGCAAGGCCCCGTCCGGTTCCCAACTCCCTCGCTTCCCATCCATGAACGTCATCCGCTTCACCGACCTCGTTGCCCAGGGCAAAGTCCAGGGCCAGCGCGTCTTCATCCGCGCCGACCTCAACGTCCCGCAGGACAGCACGGGCCGCATCACCGAAGACACCCGTGTCCGCGCCTCGCTGCCGGCCATCCAGCTGGCCCTCGATGCGGGCGCCGCCGTGATGGTCACCTCGCATCTGGGCCGTCCCACCGAAGGCGAATTCAAGCCGGCCGATACGCTGAAACCGGTGGCCGATCGCCTGTCCGAACTGCTCGGCCGCGAAGTGCCGCTGGTCTCGAACTGGACCGACGGCGTCGATGTCCAGCCCGGCCAGGTCGTGCTGCTGGAAAACGCCCGCCTGAACAAGGGCGAAAAGAAGAACGACGAGACCCTGGCCCGCAAGCTCGCCGCGCTGACCGACATCTTCGTGCACGACGCCTTCGGCACCGCGCACCGTGCCGAGGCCTCGACCTACGGCATCGCCCAGTACGCGAAGATCGCCTGCGCCGGACCCCTGCTGGCCGCCGAGATCGACGCCCTGACCCAGGCCCTGGCCGCACCCAAGCGCCCGCTGGTGGCCATCGTGGCCGGCTCCAAGGTCAGCACCAAGCTCACCATCCTCGAAGCGCTGGCGGGCAAGGTCGATCAGCTCATCGTGGGCGGCGGCATCGCCAACACCTTCCTGCTGGCCGCTGGCCTGCCCATCGGCAAATCCCTGGCCGAACCCGACCTGATCGGCGCCGCCAAGGCCGTGATCGCCGCACTGGAAAAGCGCGGTGCGGCCGTGCCGATCCCGGTCGACGTGGTGACCGCCAAGACCTTCGCCGCCGATGCGCCTGCCACGGTGAAAGCCGCCAGCGAAGTGGCCGAAGACGACCTCATCCTCGACATCGGCCCCAAGACCGCCGAACTGCTGGCCCAGCAGCTCAAGGCCGCCGGCACCATCGTCTGGAACGGCCCCGTGGGTGTGTTCGAGTTCGATGCCTTCGCCAACGGCACCCGCGTGATCGCCCAGGCGATTGCCGAGAGCCCGGCGTTCTCGATTGCGGGCGGCGGCGACACGCTGGCCGCGATCGCCAAGTACGGCATCGAGGACAAGGTCAGCTACATCTCGACGGGCGGCGGCGCCTTCCTCGAGGTGCTCGAAGGCAAGACCCTGCCGGCTTTCGAGATCCTGGAAAAACGCGCGGCCGGCTGAGGCCTGGAACGGGCCGGCACGCGCCGGTCCGGCTCCCATCCCCAAAGACAATGCCCCGCCATCTTGCGATGGCGGGGCATTGTCGTTTCAGGCCCGGCGGTGAGCCGGGTCTCTCGACGGCTTAGAGTGCGCCGTCGCCCAGCACGATGCCTTCGCGGCGGGGATCGACGCCGCCTTCAAGCTTCGTCGCGCCGTCCTTGGTCACCCGCATGATGGTCGAGATGCCGCTGGACTGAGCACCCGTCGACACGGTGTGGCCCAGGGCCTGCAGGCCCGTCACCAGACCCGACAGGTCGAGTGTGCCGTTGGGGTTGGCCGTCGTCTTGTAGTTGGAACCGTCCACGCTGGTGGTCCGGCTGTTGCTGGCGCCGAAGTCGACCAGCGAGGTGGCCTGCTGCGCATCCAGATTCCAGTCCAGGGCGCCGACCACGGTCTTGACCACGTACTGGATGATGGTGCCGCCGCCGGGCGAGCCGGTGGCCATCAGGATCTCGCCGGGCTCGGTGCCGTTGAAGACCAGCGTGGGCGCCATGGTGCTGCGGGGACGCTTGTTGCCTTCCACACGGTTGGAGACCAGGTTGCCATCGGCGTCCGTCGGGGACGCCGAGAAGTCGGTCAGCTGGTTGGTCAGCAGGAAGCCGTCGACCATGTGGAACGAGCCCATGCTCGCTTCTACGGTAGAGGTCATGGACACCACGTTGCCGTAGGCATCGATGATGGAGAAGTGG
This sequence comes from Comamonas sp. BIGb0124, assembly GCF_003752175.1. GTDB lineage: Bacteria > Pseudomonadota > Gammaproteobacteria > Burkholderiales > Burkholderiaceae_C > Comamonas_F. The sequence continues at coordinate 164,225 of NZ_RJVF01000011.1, forward strand.
GTGGTGCCATGTTCGACGGTGGTGTCGATGCCGCGAGCCGAAGCCACGGTGTCGAACGTGCCGGCGGTGGCAACGCCCATGCTCTTGTCTTTGCTGATCAGATTCGCACGCGACTTCAGGTAGTTCTTGTCGAGCATGCTCGACACGCCCTTGCCCGGCAACGGCACGAAGTCGGTGTCGGCCACGTACTTGTCGCGGTCGGCATAGGCCAGACGCTCGGCTTCGGAGACCAGGTGCACACCCATCACGCTGGGCACGCCGCCTTCGTTCTCGGCCTGCGTCGGGCCGTGATCCTTCAACTCGAAGTTTTCCAGGATGCCGAAGGCCTGGGCAATCGCGATCCCGCCCGAAGACGGCGGCGACATCGAGCAGACGTAGTAGGCGCTGCGGTAGGTCGTGCAGACCGGCTCGCGTTTCTTCGCCTGGTAACCGCTCAGATCGGCCAGCGTCATCAGGCTGGGCGTGATGGGGGTCTTGGCTGCATCGTCGCCCACCGATTGACCGGCCTTGGCGACGATGTTGCGGGCGATTTCACCCGAGTACATCGCTTCGGCGCCCTGGCTGGCAATGGCCCGCAGCGTCTTGGCATAGGGCTTGTTGAACATCGTCGAGCCGACGGCGATGGGCGTGCCGTCCGCATTGAAGTAGGTCGCCACGGCATTGGCATCGAGCGCCAGGTTGGCGGCATTGCTCGAGATCGCACTGGCCAGACGGGCCGGCACGGTGAAGCCGTTGTCGGCGAGGTCGATGCCGTTGTCGAACAGCTTGTCCCAGCCCAGCTTGCCGTGTTCCTTGTGCGCCATGTCGAGCATGCGCAGCACGCCGGGCACGCCGATCGAGCGGCCGCTGCGACGAGCGTTCGGCAAGACCGCGTTGGCGGACGATGTGGCCGCACTCTGGTCGGCACGTGTGAGGTAAAAGTTCGTTGCCGCCGCCGGTGCGGTTTCGCGACCGTCGTAAGCCGTCACTTTTTTGGTGGCGGCGTCGTAGTACATCAGGAATGCGCTGCCGGCGATGGTGCTGGACTGCGGTTCGACCAGGCCCAGCACGGCCTGCACGGCCACGGCCGCATCGATGGCGGTGCCGCCGGCCTTGAGCACTTCGCAACCGGCCTTGCTGGCCAGCGGCGTGTTGGCCACGACCATGTATTTGTCCGAGTACTTGGCCTTGTAGCCCAGGCGATAACCCGACGCTGCCTCCGGTGCGGCCGGATCACCCTTGTCGCCGGAGCCGACGACCAGGGTCGTTCCATCGCTCGAGACGAAGGAACAGCTGTTGGCATTGGTGTCGACGGCCAGGTCGTTCCCGGGCGTGGTGACGGGCGGCGTGGTGGTGCCGCCGTCGGCCGTGGTGTCGTCGTTGCTGGAGCCGTCGCCGAAGCATCCGGCCAGCACCAGTGTCAGCATGATGGGCGTCAACACCCAGAGGCTTTTCTTTTTGATTGTCATATTGATTTTTCGTCAGGATTCATTGCATGAGAACAAAGGCCAGGGCCCGGGTCAGTCGACCTTGTAGGCTTCCTTGGGCTTGTCGTTGGGGTTGGCCCAGGCGGCCTTGGTGGCAGCCGAGGCGGGCATGTTCAGAGCCGTGTTGGTCGGGGGGATGGGTTGCACGAACCACTTGTCGTACAGCTTGGCGACCGTGCCGTCCTTGATCTGGCGGGCGATGCTGTCGTCGACGGCCTTCTTGAACTCGGCATCGTCCTTGCGGATCATGATGGCGATGGGTTCGACCGACAGGGGCTCGCCCACGATCTTGAAGTCCTGGGGCGACTTGGCCTTGGCGATGTTGCCGGCCAGGATCTGGCCGTCCATCACGAACGCGTCGGCACGGCCCGATTCCAGCAGCAGGAAGCTGTCGGAGTGGTCCTTGCCGCTGACTTCGCGGAAGTTGATGTTCTGGGCGCGCTTGTTCTGACGCAGCAGTTGCACGGAGGTGGTGCCGGTGGTGGTCACGACGGTCTTGTCGTTGAGGTCGGCCACCGACTTGATCGGCGAGTCGGCCTTGACGGCGATGCGCACTTCCTCGACGTACAGCGTGGTGGCGAAAGCCACTTCCTTCTGGCGGTTCTCGTCGTTGGTGGTCGAGCCGCACTCGATGTCGACCGTGCCGTTCTTGACCAGCGGAATGCGGTTGCCCGAGGTCACGGGCTGGTACTTGGTCTCGAGCTGCGACAGGCCCAGCTTCTTCTGCACGTCGCGGATGACGTTGGTGCAGACATCGTAGTGAAAGCCGGTGTACACGCCGTTGCCCAGCGTGTAGGCCAGCGCGCCCGAAGACTCGCGCACGCCTTGCGTGATGCTGCCCGAAGACTTGATCTTGGCCAGTGTGTCGCTGCTTTGCGCGTGGACGGCACCTGTGGCCAACAAGACGGCGGCGATTGCCAGGACATGTTTTTTCATGATGAACCTTTGTGTCTATCGAGGGTTGCGGGAGGGGGCGCGCCGCACTCGACGAGATACGGCTGCTCTCTTGACAATTGCAGCTTCCATGCCACTTGCACGAATCTTTACAGACCGCGCAAGTCACTGATTCGAAAAGGAATTTGTCGGACCGCTCCGACAAGGAAGACGGTAGACCGACGATCCGGCGGCTGGGGCGACGGAAATCCGTCCATCCGCCCCTGGCGTCCGGCCCCCATCCGTCAGTTGCCGTGCAGGCCGTGCTTGCGGATCTTGTCGTTGAGCGTGGTCTTCGCCACATGCAGGGCCCGCGCGGTGGCGGCGATGTTGCCGCCATGGCGGCGCAGGGCATCGCCGATCAGGCTGCGCTCGAAGTGGTCGACGGCATCGCCCAGCGAAAGCATGGCCGCGCCGCCCTCCCCGTCTTCGCAGCCCTCGGGCCGGGCGCCGGGCAGGTTCTGCGACAGGCCCAGCACCAGGCAGTCGGCGACGTTGCGCAGCTCGCGCACATTGCCGGGCCAGTCGTAGACCATGAGCTGGCGCAACTGCTCGGGCGCCAGCTCGGGCACCGGCCGTTTGTAGCGGCCGGCGGCCAGCAGCATGAAGTGTTCGAGCAGCAGCGGAATGTCCTCGCGCCGCTCGCGCAGCGGCGGCAGCTTGATCGTCACCACGTTGAGGCGGTAATACAGGTCGGAGCGAAACGGCAGGCGTGCATCCGGCCCCTGGCGCGAAAGCTCTTCCTTGGTCGCGGCCACCACACGCACGTCGACATCGACCGAGCGGTTGGCGCCGATGCGCTCGATGGTGCGCTCCTGCAGCACCCGCAGCAGCTTGATCTGCATGGCCATGGGCATGGTCTCGACCTCGTCGAGGAACAGCGTGCCGCCATGGGCGTGCTCGATCTTGCCGATGCGGCGCTTCTGTGCGCCGGTGAACGCGCCGGGCTCATGGCCGAAGAGTTCGCTGTCGAGCAGGTTGTCGGGCATGCCGCCGCAATTGAGGGCCACCAGCGGCCCCGTCCGGCGCGAGGACAGTTCGTGCAGGGCCTTGGCCACCAGTTCCTTGCCGGTGCCCGTTTCGCCGTGAACCAGCACATCGACGGGCGACTCGCAGACCTGCGCGATGAGCTGGCGCACGCGCTCCATCTGCGGCGAGCGGCCGATGAGCCGCGAGGCGATGCCTTCGCGCTGGCCCAGGGTGCGGCGCAGCGTCACCACCTCCAGCGTCAGCGCGCGCTTTTCGAGGGCGCGGCGCACGACCTCGACCAGGCGCTCGGACGAGAACGGCTTGGGGATGAAGTCGTAGGCCCCGGCGCGCATGGCCTCGACGGCCAGGCCCACGTCGCCGTGACCGGTGATCATGATGACGGGAATGCTGGCGTCGATCCGGTGGCAGTGGGCGACCAGCGACAGGCCATCGGCACCGGGCAGCCGCATGTCGGTGACGATGACCCCGGCAAAGCCTGGAGCCACCAGCCGCACGGCGGCCTCGGCGCTGTCGACGGCACGCACCGACATGCCGGCGAGCTGCAACGCCTGCTGGCAGCCGAGCTGGACCAGCGGATCGTCCTCGACCAGCAGGACCTGCAGGCCCTCGCAGCCGTTGATCGGGGCGTCTCGCTCGGTGTCGTCGGACTGCGGGACAAAAAGCGGATGAGGCATGTTCATGAAACACTCCGCGCCGGCGCGAAGGCCGGCAGATCGATGACAAAACAGGCGCCACCGCCAGGCCGGTCGAAGGCGTGGATCTCGCCGCCGAAGGCATGCACGATGTCGCGCGAAATGGTGAGCCCCAGCCCCAATCCGGCGCCGCTGGGCTTGGTGGTGTGGAAAGGCTCGAAGACCCGTCCCGGGTCGGGCCCCAGGCCGGGTCCGGTGTCGCAGACGGCAATCCAGGCCCGGCCTTCGGGGTCCGCCGCCGGCAGGTCCGGCCCCGGCCCCCGGTCAAGGCCGTGGCCCAGGCCTGCACTGAGTTCGAGCCGCCGCACCGGGCTGCCCGCCATGGCGTCGATGGCATTGCCGATGAGGTTGGTCAGCACCTGCTCGAGGCGGTTGGGATCGCACCAGAGCGTGCAGGCACCCGGCGCGACGCTGTTGTGGATCTCGATGGCCTCTTGCCGCAGCCGCGTGCCGTAGAGGAAAACGCTGTTGGACAACGCCATGGCCGCATCGACCGGCGAGCACTGGGGCTGGGACTTGCGCGCAAAGCTCTTGAGCGGCGTGATGATGCTGCCCATCTTCTGGGCCAGGCGCGCCAGGATGCCCAGGTTGCTTTCGAGCGTCAGGTGGTCGCCGCGGCGCAGGAACTCGACCGAATTGTTCGACAGCGTCTCCATGGCCACCAGGGGCTGCGTGAGCTCGTGGGTGATGCTGGTGGCCAGTTGCCCAAGCAGCGCCATCTTGGCCGCATGCACCAGTTCGCTCTGGGCGGCGCGCAGGTCGCGTTCGGCCAGCTCGCGTTCGCCGATCTCGTGCGTGAGCTGCAGGTTGGCCCGCGTGAGATCCTGGGTCCGCGACTGCACCTTGCGTTCGAGCTCGGCATTGACCTGTTCGAGCAGATTCTGCGACTCGCGGCGCTGGCGCTGGATGCGGCGGCGCTGCGCCAGATAGAGCAGGCCCAGCACGAGCAGCGCGCAGGCCAGCGTCGACACCGCGGCGCTCTGCAACGCCACCGCACGCACGCCGTCGAGGCTCGAAAAGGTGATGAGCCGCCAGTCCATGCCGTTGAGCGTGCGGCCCAGCACCAGCATGCCGCCGTTGCTGTCGAGGCCCGCCTGCTGCGCCATCGGCAACTGGCCCTCGATGACCTGGCTGTCCTGATCGACCGAGAGGTTGACTTCGAGCGGGAACGGCTTGATGCGATGCTCGTCGTAGAGCCGGGTGAGCTGCAGGTCGACCCGGCGTTCGAGCGTCAGGGGCACCAGCGCGCTGTAGCGCCAGTCGGGGTTGGACGACAGCATGACGACCTGGTTGAGATCGGCCAGCAGCGCCGGCACGCCCAGCAGCGCCCAGGCCTCGTTGATGGGCGAGAGATCGATCTTGACGGTGGCCACGCCCACCACCTCGGCCCCGTCGTGAATGGGAAAAGCCACGAAGTAGCCCGGTTCGCCGCCATCGATGCCGAGTGCAAAGTGACGGCCGACACGGCCGGCCAGGGCTTCGAGAAAGTAGGGCCGAAACGAGATGTCGGCCCCGCGCCGGCTGTCGTCGGCCTGCCGGCTGTTGCTCGAGGCCAGCACCACGCCTTTCGGGTTGGCCACAAAGACGGCCATGCTGCCCAGATGGGCGTTGAGGCGTTCGAGGAAGTGGCTGGCCGTGCGCGCGGCCGCACCCGGATCGTGGGGTACACGCAGCAGGGCCAGCACGGTGGGGTTGAGCTGCACGGTGGGCGGAATGCTCTCCAGGCGCCGGATCACGCCCTCGACCGCCATCGCGAACAGGTCCAGCCTGTGGTTCGAAGCCTCGCGCAGCTCGACCAGCGCCCGCTGCTCGGCCATCGAGAAACTCAGCCACGCGCTGCCCGCCAGCGCAGCCGCAGCCAGGCCGGCCACCACGGCGCGGCGCAACAAGGGAGAGACCACGGGAAACATCAGGCGGATCATGGCGATTGCCGCTCCGCCATGCGGTGCTTATATCGGCTCAAGCTTTGTATATAAATGAACCAATATATATGCAAAAACCATGCCGGACTGTCAATCCAGCGACTTCGACTGCGGGGATCGGTAGAGCTCGCGCAGGGCCGGCGTGGGCGGCCAATCGAGGTTGAGATTGCTGGGCGGAATGGGCCGCTGGAACCAGCGTTCGTACAGTGCCATGATCTCGCCGGACTTCATGTAGCGCACCAAGGCGCGGTCGACGATCTCGCGCAGCGCATGGTCCTCGCGCCGCATCATGCAGGCATAGACCTCGGACGACATGGGCTGCCCCACCAGGATCCAGTCGTCGGGGCGGCGGGCCTTGGCGCGTTCGCCGTAGAGCAGCGCGTCGTCCATCATGAACGCATCGGCCTCGCCGCGCTCGAGCAGTTCGAACGAGACGCCGTGGTCGCGCACCGCCTGGATCTGCATGCGCACGCCCTGCGCCTCGGCATAGGTGCGCAGCAGGCGCTCCGAGGTGGTGCCGGCCGTGACGACCACCCGTTTGCCGGCAAGGTCTGCGAAATCGCGGATGTCGGAGTTCTTGTGCACCATCAGGCGTGTGCTGATGACAAAGATCGAGACCGAGAAGGCGGCCTGCTTGGCCCGTTCGCGATTGTGCGTGGTCGAACCGCATTCGATGTCGACGCTGCCGTTCTGCAGCATGGGGATGCGGTTCTGCGAGGTCACGGGGACCTGCCGGATGGTCAGCGACGGCAGCTTGAGCTCGCGGCGCAATTCCTCGACGGCCTTGAGCGCGAGCTCATAGGAATAGCCCACCACGCGGTGGTGACTGTCGTAGTAGGAAAAAGGCACCGACGACTCGCGGTACGCGATGTTGACGACGCCGGTCTGCGCAATGCGCTGCAGGGTATCGGGCGCCTGGGCCTGGGCCGGCGGCCCGAGCAGCGCGCAGGCCAGCAGTGCACCGGCATGCGGAAAAAGTGATCGAAAGCGGTGCGGAAACGCGGCGCGCAGGCAATGCGCGAGGACGGGCAAGGGCATGGTGGGGGATGTTGTCTCGGGTCATCTGGAAGAGAGCTGGCCTTACCTGCAGCAACCATGCCAGCCCTCGCCGCCTCCTGCGCCGGGAGGCGGGGGGTACACGGGAGGCCTCAGCCGCCCAGGAGCTCGCAGAAGCGCGGCAGATCCACGTTGCCGCCGCTCACCACGATGCCCACGCGCAGACCGCGCAGGGACTCGCGCTGCGCACGGGCCGCAGCGTAACCCAGGCAGCCGGTGGGCTCGACCACCAGCTTCATGCGCGAGGCCATGAAACCCATGCACTCGACGAGCTCGGCGTCGCTGGCGGTGAGGATGTCGTCGACATCGCGCCGGATGATGGCAAAGGTGTGCTGGCCGAGGTACTGGGTCTGCGCCCCGTCGGCAATGGTCTTGGGTGTGTCGATGCGCACGATCTCGCCACGGCGCAGGGATTGCTGGCCGTCGTTGCCGGCCTCGGGCTCGACACCGTAGACCTTGCAGTCGGGCGCCAGCGCCCGCGCCGCCAGCGCCGACCCCGAGAGCAGTCCGCCGCCGCCCAGCGGGACAAACAGCGCATCGAGCGGGCCGGTTTCCTCCAGCAGTTCCTTGACGGCCGTCCCCTGCCCGGCGATCACGTCGGGGTGGTCGTAAGGCGGGATCAGCGTCAGGCCGTGGCGCTGCGCGAGATCGCGCCCGATCTGCTCGCGGTCCTCGGTGTAGCGGTCGTAAAACACGACCTGACCCCCATAACCCTGGGTCGCGGCGACCTTGGCGGCCGGCGCATCCTTGGGCATGACGATGGTGGCGGGAATGCCCAGCAGCCGCGCCGACAGGGCCACGGCCTGCGCATGGTTGCCGGAAGAAAACGCCACCACGCCGGCCGCGCGCTGCTCGGGCGTGAACCGCGAGAGCGCATTGAAAGCGCCGCGGAACTTGAAGGCCCCCATGCGCTGCAGGTTCTCGCACTTGAAGAAGACCTGCGCGCCCAGGTCCTCGTCGACCGTGCGCGATGTGATGACGGGGGTGCGATGGGCATGACCGGCCAGGCGTTGCGCGGCGGCGGTGACATCGGCATAGGTGGGGAGTTCGGTAGCGGTCATGGGTGTCTGCAAGGTTCGGAAGACAAGTTCGGAAGGAACAGGAACGGGAGGAAAACGAAGGGGTCGAGCGGCCTGCGGAATCGGTGCATTCTGCACGGACGGCTGCTACCAGGGCCAGGGCAGCGCCGTGCCCAGGCCGCGTTCGCGGGCCTGGTCCAGCAGCGCCCGTGCCACGGTGAGGTCCTGCAGCGCCAGGCCGGTGAGGTCGAAGGCGGTGATGTCGGTGTCCGACCGCGAGAACGCCGACTGGCCGGCCAGCAAGCGGCCGATTTCCACACTGGGCGTTTCGGGTGCCCACTGCCGTTCGCCGATGCTGCGCGACTGCGCGCTGTCGTCGACCACCCAGCGCGCGCGTTCGGGCAGGCCGGCCGGCAGTTCGCGTTTGCCGCGTGTGTCGGTTCCCACGCAATTGATGTGGGTTCCGGGGCTCACGGCCGCGGCATCGAACAGCGGTCCTCCGCCCGGCGTCGCCGTGATGATCACATCGCTTTCGGCGACGGCCCTGTCGGCATTCGTCGCATGTCTTATTTCACACGAAGCCTCGAAACTGGATTCGAAAGACCGATCGGCTTTTCCGCTTCGGCTCACATACCGGACCACGTCGAGCGACGGCAGTGCACGCAGCGCCTCGGCGAGTTGGGCCCTCGCCTGCACGCCCGTACCGAACACGCAGACGGTGCGGCTGCCGGTGCGGGCCAGCGCCGCCAGGCCGATGCCGCCGGCCGCGGCGGTGCGCGCCGTGGTGATGGCGTTGCCGTCGATCAGGCCTTCGGGGCGTCCGGTGGCCGGGTCGATCAGCAGGATGGTCGCCTGGTGGGGTTCGCCCCCCCGGGCCCGATTGGCAGGCCAGAAACCGGCAGCCTTGAAACCCAGCAGGCTCTCGGCCGGCACGTCGCCGGACTTGATGCCGAAGATGCCGCCGCCCGGCAGCGCTTCGCGCACCACCGGAAACAACCGGCCCTGGCCTGCGCTGTGCAGCAGAAAGGCTGCGCGTACCGCATCGCGTACGGCGGCCGGATCGAGCAACTGCGCGACCGCGGTGGCGTCGAGCACCAGCAAACGGGCATCACTTGGCATAGAGGTACACCGCCGCCCGCGAAACGCCCAGATGGGCCGCAACCGTTTCCATGGCACGCCGCACGTCGAGCAGGCCGGTGGTCTTGAGCTCGGCCATCAGCGCACGGCGCTCGCCGGCCTTGAGCGCACGCGGGGTGGAGGCGCGACTGGCCGCGAACCGGTCGATCCGGGCACGGATGGCGTCGGCGCCGGACGAGTCGAGCGACTCGCGCGGCACCACCCCGTCCTGGACCGCCATGAACTGCGACATGGCGCTGTGCAGTCCGTTGAAAAGCGTGAGATCGACATTCAGGCACAAAGCCGCGATGTAGCGCCCGCTGCTGTCCTGGATGCCGATGGATGTGCTCTTGGCCGGCCGGCCATCGGCAAAACGATTCGGGTAGTTGGCGACCACCGGGGCAAAGTCCGGATCGGCCAGGCGCGCCAGTCCCAGCTCGGTGGCCGCATCCCCGGCCGCACGGCCCGACAGATTGTTGTGGATCTCGAGCACCGCATGGTCGGGGTCGAGCAGATCGTGGACCACGATCTCGCAGAAGGGCGCAAGCGTCTGGCCCAGGCCCTGGGCGATGTGCCTGACCTGCGTCAGCAGGAGCTGTTGCTCGGCACTGCGGGCGGGCTTCGGCGATGAGCGGCGGGTTCTTGTCATTTGGATATTTTTTCCAAACATGAACCAATTGTCAAGACAACCCGCGCCCTGCCCCTCCCTGCACCGCAAGCCGCCCGTCAAGCGGCAAAGACCGTTCAGCGTTTCCAGCCCGACGGAATATGGTTGCGCACCAGCGCCAGGGCCACGAGCACCACGACCATGGCGCCGCCCAGCAGCGTGAAGTACGAGGATGCACCGTCGAGATCGATCACCAGCGCGCCGGCGAAGGCACTCAGGATCGCGCCCAGCCGGCCAAAGGCCAGCGCCGAAGCGGTTCCGGTGGCCCGCACGTTGGTGGGATAGATGTACGCACAGACCGCATAGACGGTCGATTGCACGGCGTTGACGAACAACCCGTGCAGGCCGATGCCATAGATCAGCAGCGCCGTGTCGTTCTGCAGATCCACGCCCTTGAGCCAGAACGCACTGGCCGCACCGCCTGCGCAGCAGATCACCAGGGGCCAGCGCGAACCGAACTTGCTGATCGCCACGGCGCAGCCCAGCGCACCGATCACGCCACCCAGGTTGTAGGCGGTCAGGCCCGAAGCGGCCGTGGCCACGCTCAGGCCCTGCGAAGACAGCAGCGTCGGCAGCCAGCTGAACGCGCTGTAGACCGCCAGCAGGCACATGAAGAAGGCACCCCACAGGGCCACGGTGTCGCGTCCGAAGCCGGCGCTGAACAGCGCCTTGATGCCGGCCTGCTTTTCATGGGCCTGCTCGGCCGGGTCGCGGAACTGCGCATCGAGGGCCACGGGGCGCGACATGCGGCCCAGCAGCCGGCTGAGTTCAGCCCAGCGCTCGGGCCGCCGCGACAGGTAGCGCGGCGACTCGGGCAGGGCCCAGATCAGCAGCAGCCCAAAGGCGACCGGCAGGGCTCCGGCCGCAAAGAACAGCCAGCGCCAGCCGTAGGCGGGCAGCACGTGGCTGGCAAAAAAACCCGCCAGCATGCCGCCCAGCGGCACACAGACGATCGTGGCGGTGATCGCCATGGTGCGATGGCGTGCCGGCGTGAACTCGGCCGTCAGCGTGGTCGAGCTCGGCAGCGCACCGCCCACACCGAGCCCGGCGATGAAGCGCAGCGCGGCGATCTGGAACGTGCTTTCGGCCAGGCCGATGAGGCAGGTGCCGACACCGAAGACCAGCACGCTGCAGATGATGGCCCAGCGGCGTCCGAAGCGATCGGCCAGCACGCCCGCAAAGGCACTGCCCAGGCCCATGCCGATGAGGCCGGCCGCCACCGCTGGCGCGAACTCGCTGCGCGAGACGCCCCACTCCTTCATGATGACGGGAATGGCGAAACCGATCATCTGGCCGTCGAATCCATCGAGCACGATGGACAGAGCCGCCAGGATCACGATGATTTTCTGGAACGTGGAAAAGACGCCCTCGTCGAGCGTGCGACCGATGTCGATCTGGGGTCGGGTGGAGAGGGCGGCGCTCATGCAGCCTCCCCGGGATGCGCCGGCACGGCCGCGGCAGGGGCTGCGATGGCGGCATGCGAGATGCCGTCGGCACGGGGCCTGAAGGCCGGCGCGGGCCTTTGTACCGGCCTGCCGGTTGCTCCGCTGATCGCGATTCGTCTGGGGGACTCGATGTTGTTATGCATGGTTTTCGTCTCCGTGGCCGGCACCCGCGCAGAACACGCGAAGGCACGCCGGCCAAAAAATGCGGCAAAGCCGCGGAACGCCGTCGGACCCGGACCGCTCACCCGCACGGGGCGCGCTGCACAGGCCCGAAGCGCATCGGGGTCAACCCGGCGCCGGCAGGGCGGCCCGTGCCTGCATCAGCCGCACCAGGCGCATGAGGGTCCGTGTCGCAGGCACCGCCACGCCGAGGGCCTCGGCGCGGGCGACGACTGCGCCGTTGATGCTGTCGATCTCGGTCGGGCGGCCGGCCTGCATGTCCTGGGCCATCGAGGGATGGTGTCCCGCATGCGCGGCGATGGCGTGCAGCACCTTGTCGCAGACGGGTCCCGGCGCGACATCGAAACCGCTGGCACGGGCCACTGCGACCACCTCCTGCACGATCTCCAATGCCAGCTCGGGCCCGTCCTCCGCCAAGGCGAGCTGGTCGACGGTGCAGCCCGTGACCGTGCACAGCGTGTTGAGGGCCGCGTTGAAGGCGACCTTCTCCCAGACGGCATGCCAGACCCGTTCGTCGATCTCGCAGTTCAGTCCGGCCGATTGCAGTGCGGATGCGGCCTGCTCGAGCGCTGCGCTGCGCCGGCCATCGGCCTGCATCAGACGGATGCTCCCTGCGCCGTGCGAAGCCACGTGGCCCGGACCGATCAGATCGGCGGGCCAGGTCGTGACGCCGACGAGGATGCGGGCCGGGTCCACCACCGCCGCCAGCTTCTCGACATTGCCCAGCCCGTTCTGCAGGCTGAGCACCTGGGTCTGCGGCCCGATGGCGCCGGCCACGCCGCGCAGCGCGGCTTCGGTATGCAGCGTCTTGGTGAAGACGATGAGCAGCTCGGGTGCCCGTCCGCCCGGTGCCTGCACGCGGCCGACCCAGTCCTTGGGCTCGAACACGGCAAGGCCCGGCACCTGCGCCGAACCGGCATCGCTGTCGAGGCGCAGGCCATGGGCGGCGATGGCGTCGAGATGGGCCCTGGCGATGTCGACCAGCGTCACGGCATGGCCGGCCTGCGCCAGGCGGGCGCCGAACAGCGAGCCCATGGCCCCGGCGCCCAGTAAAACGATGTTCATGGAAAGATGTCCTGCGGAAAACGGGCACGGCGCTGCCCGGCGGCCCTGTGCAGGGCCACCGGAAACCCACCGGCCGCTGGCGGCCGAGCCGGGATCAGAAAGGGTAGTGGCGGGGGGTGGTCTGCAGCGTGATCCAGCGCAGATCGGTGAACTCGTGCACACCCGCCTGGCCGCCGAAGCGTCCCAGCCCGCTGGCCTTGACGCCGCCGAACGGCATCTGCGCCTCGTCGTGCACGGTCGGTCCGTTGACGTGGCAGATGCCCGACTGGATGCGCTGGGCCACTTGCCAGGCCCGCGCGGTGTCGCGTCCGAAAACCGCTGCAGACAAGCCGTATTCGTTGTCGTTGGCACAGGCGATCGCCTCTTCCACGCCACCGACACGCACGATGCCCTTGACCGGACCGAAGGACTCTTCCTGGTAGATCAGCATGTCGGGCGTGACGCGGTCGAGCAGCGTGGCCGGCATCAGCGTGGTCTCGGCCTTGCCGCCGCACAGCAGCACCGCGCCCTTGGCCAGGGCATCGTCGATCAGGCGATTGCAGCGTTCGACCGCGGACAGGTCGACCACCGAACCCAGCACCACCGGGCCCAGGCGGGGATCGCCCACCGGCAGGTCACGGGCCCGCGCGGCCAGCCGCTCGACGAAGGCATCGGCCACGCTCTCGTCCACGATGATGCGTTCGGTCGACATGCAGATCTGGCCCGAGTTGGCAAAAGAGCCGAAGATGGCCCCGTCGACCGCCGCGCCGATGTCGGCGTCGTCGAGCACCACCAGCGGGGCCTTGCCGCCGAGCTCGAGCACCGCCGGCTTGAGGTGTTCGGCGCACAAGCGCGCGATGATGCGGCCCACATGGGTCGAGCCGGTGAAGTTGACACGCCGCACCGCCGGGTGGGCCACGATCGCCTCGACCACGGCGCCCGCGTCCTGCGGTGCGTTGGTGATGTAGTTGACGACACCGTCGGGCAGTCCGGCTTCCTGCAGCGCCTCGATGATGAGGCGGTGGGTGTTGGGGCACTGCTCGGAGCCCTTGAGCACCACGGTGTTGCCGCAGGCCAGCGGCGCCGCCACGGCACGCACGCCCAGGATGACGGGCGCATTCCAGGGCGCGATGCCCAGCACCACGCCGGCCGGCTGGCGCACCGCCAGCGCCAGGCTGCCGGGCACGTCCGAGGGGATCACGTCGCCGGTGATCTGCGTCGTCAGCGCCGCGGCCTCGCGCAGGCCGTCGGCCGCCAGGTGAACGTTGAACCCGGCCCACATGGCCGTGGCACCCGTTTCGCCGGCCATGGCGGCGACGAATGCCGGCAGCTTGGCTTCGAGCGCATCGGCGGCCTTGAGCAGCAGCGCGCGGCGCTTGCCCGGACCGGTGGCCGACCAGGCCGGGAAAGCCGCGCTGGCGGCCTCGACGGCGGCCACGGCATCGGCCGGCGTGGCGGCGGGTGCACGCGTGGCGACCTCGCCGTCGAGCGGATTCTTGCGCTCGAACCAGGCGTCGCCCTGCGCGTTGCGGTTCTGGCCCTGGATGAGCAATTGGATGGTCTGCATTCGATGTGTCTCCTGTGTCTTGTCTGTCGAAAGAATAAGCCCGGCTGCGCGCCTCAGTCCACCATGAGCTCGATCAGCACCGGTCCCTCGGATTCGAGCGCACGGCGCAACGCGGCCGCCAGTTCGTCGGCTTCTGCCACACGCACGCCCGCGCAGCCCATGCCCTGTGCCAGCGCCACGAAGTCGAGATCGGGCAGATCGGTGCCGGCGGGCTTCTCGCCCGGTGCGAAACCGAAGACCGGCGCGAAATCCTGCAGCGCCGCGTAGCGCCGGTTGTTGAGGATAACGAAAGTGATGGGCAGTTGCAGGTGGTGCGCGGTCCAGATGGCCTGCGGCGAATACATGGCCGAGCCGTCGCCCACCAGCGAAATCACGCGGCGCCCCGGCCGCGCCAATGCCACGCCCACCGCCGCCGGCATGCCGTGGCCCAGGCCGCCGCTGGCCATGGTGTAGAAACTCTCGCTGGTCTCGAAACGCAGGTACTGCTGCATGATGCCGCGGGCGCCGGGTGCCTCTTCCACCACGATGGTGTCGGCGGCCCGCACGGCGTCGAGCGTCTGCAGGGCAAACGCCGTGCTCATGGGCACCCCGGCCTGCGCCGGCGCAACCGCGGCGCGCGGCGCGGGATGTTCACGCGCGCACTGCGGCGCATAGGCCAGCAGCGCCTGCGCGGCCAGATCGACGCTGGCGACCACGGCCGTACCGACGGGGGCCCAAGCCGCCTGCTGCGGGTCGTCGACGATCTGGGCCAGGCGGGTGCCGGGCGGCACGTGCGGGCCCTCGCCTTCGACGTGATAAGAGAAGGCCGGAGCGCCCAGCACCAGCACGAAGTCGTGGCCCGTCAGCCGCGCCACGATCTTGTCGCGCATCGCCGGCAGGAAACCGCCGAACAGCGGGTGGCCTTCGGGAAAACCGTTGCGCGGGCACATGGGGGCCGTCCAGACACGGGCGCGATGCTGCTCGGCCAGGGCGATCACGGCGTCCCACGCGCCGTCGCGCTCCACGCCCCCGCCCACGACGAACGCCGGACTGCGGCTGGCCGCGAGTTCGCGGCCGACGGCCTCGAGCAGGCGGGGCTCGGGCGCCAGCCGGGTGCTGACTTCGCGCGGTTCGACCCAGTCGGTCTCGCGGTCCCAGTCGTCGGCCGGGATCGAGACCAGCACCGGGCCGCACGGCGGCGTCATGGCCACGTGATACGCGCGGGCCATGGCCAGCGGCACATCTTCGGCCCGGGCGGGCTCGCAGCTCCACTTCACATAGGGCTTGGCCAGTTCGGTGGCCTGGGCCGAATACAGGAAAGGATCGAAGGGCAGGATGGACCGGGCCTGCTGGCCGGCCGTGAGGATCAGCGGCGTCTGGTTCTTGAAGGCCGTGAAGATCGTGCCCATCGCATTGCCCACGCCGGCCGCCGAGTGCAGGTTGACCACCGCCGCATTGCGCGTGGCCTGGGCATAGCCGTCGGCCATGCCCACCACGACCGACTCCTGCAGGCCCAGGATGTAGCGGAAGTCTTCGGGGAAATCACGGAACATCGGCAGCTCGGTCGAACCGGGATTGCCGAACAGCGTGGTCATGCCATGGTGACGCAGCAATTGCAGAACCGCCTCGCGGACGGTGGGACGCTGGCCGACAGACGGTGCGGCTGCAGGGGGGATGGTGTGTGTCATGTGAAATCGGCTCGGAGGGTCGTCGGCAGCCGCCGGCGACGGGGGCACACGCGGCCCGGTGCCGTGCCATGCGCAGCACCGGGCGTCTCGTGTGTTGTCTCAGGACCGAGTATTCACCGCGCCCATCCATACGCCAATGCAATCGAGGCGATATGCATTATTAGATTGGCGCATGTTTCCCCGCCCGCAAGCCGGTGCGCCCCGGTCGCTCGGTCAGTCGATGCGGATGTTGTTGTCGCGAATCAGTTTGCCCCAGCGCTCGCGTTCGGCCTTGACGTAACGCGCCATGTCGTCCGGCGTGCCCGACAGGCCGTCGACGCCCAGGGCCTCGAAGCGCGCCTTGACGGCATCGGACTGCAGGGCCTCGGTGAGACCCTGGCTGAGGCGTGCCAGGGTCTGCGGCGGCGTGGCGGCCGGCACGGCCAGACCTTGCCAGGCATAGGCCTCGTAGCCGGTGACCCCCTGCTCGATCAGCGTCGGCACATCGGGCAACGAGGGCACCCGCTGGGCGCTGGCCACCCCCAGCGCATGCAGCTTGCCGCTCTTGACGAAGGGGTTGCCGCTGGCCGTGTCGACCAGCATGAACGCCACGTTGCCGCCCAGGATGTCCTGCAGCGCGGGTGCGGCGCCCTTGTAGGGCACATGCGTGAGCGTCAATCCGGTGCGTTCGCGCAGCAGCTCGGTGGCCAGGTGATGGGGGCTGCCGGTGCCGGCCGAGGCGTAGTGCACACCGCCCGGCTGCGCTTTCGCCCAGGTGACGAATTCGGCCCAGGTGCGCGCCGGCACCTTGGGGCCGACCACCAGAACCAGGGGGAACCGCGCCAGCATGCCGACGGGCGCAAAGTCCTTTTCGGCGTCGTAGGGCAGGCGCGAGAACAGGAAGGGGTTGGCCGCCAGCGTGGCGAAGTCCGCCGTCAGCATGACATGGCCGTCGGCCCGTGCGCGGGCGGCGTACTCGGCGGCGATGTTGGTGGCCGCGCCCGGCTTGTTGTTGATGACGATGGGCTGGCCGAGGATCTTGGACAGCGTCTCGGCCGTGGCGCGGGCCACGGCATCCGAGCCGCCGCCGGCGGCGTAACCCACCACCCATTCGATGGGCCGGGTATCGGTCTGTGCGTGGGCCGGCTGCACAGCCAGGCCGCCCGCAGCCAGGGCGGCAATGCAGAACCCCCGTGTCAGGGCGAGGCGTCGGGAAATGGAATCGAACATGTCTTGTCTCCGTTGTCGTCGTTGTGAAAATCGTGTCGTGTTCAATCGCGGCCGGCGCGGGCTTCTTCGGCCTCGGCCGACGCGTCCTGCGCATGGGCCGCCAGCAAGGCCTGCTGCAGCACCGGCAGTGCCCCGATATGGTTGGCCAGCAGCAGCACCAGCCGCGCGTTGTAGGCATGGCTCTGGACTTCGGTGAGGGCCTGATGCGCCTGGATCAGGCTCTCGTAGAAGGCATCGGGTGCATCGAGGTGGGGTTCGGTGATGAGATCGGCGCAGTCGTGGGTCATGGAGGTTCCGGATCGGCAGGTCGGGAAAGGCGCAGGGCGGCAAACTGGAAAAGGCCCGCGCGCACCTAGGCGGCTGCGGCCACACCGGGCCGGGCGGCGACCGGGGCGGCGGTGTCGCCGTCCGCATCGGGCGCGACGCCGGCGGCATGCAGGCCGTGGGGCACGCGTGCCAGGGCACGGGCCTGTGCGGCGAGCACATCGGCCGCGGTGGCGGCACGCCAGCGGGCGCACACATGCTGGTCGGGCCGCAGCAGGTAGACGGTGCCGGGCCGCGCGTCGTAACGCCGCCAGGCCAGCGCGTGGGCCGCCTGGGCATCGATGCGCACCACCGCGAGACCGCCTGCGGCCTGCAGCAGGCCCGCCGCCTGCAGGACCTGCTCGACGGCCCGGTGGCCCACCGGGTCGGCCTGCGCATCGCCCGCAAAGACCAGCGCCGTGAATCCGGTGCGCGAAAGGCTGCGCAGCAACCAGCCCGGGGCCTGCGCCAATGGGGCATCCAGCGCGGGATCGCCGGGACGCAGCGCCGCACCGGCGAAATCGGGCTGCCCCGCCCGAGGGGCATCTTCGGTCAGCAGCGCGCAGCCCGACAGCGAGGTGGGCCGCGACAGCCGCCCGCTGTTGACCAGCTCGCGCGCAAAACCGTGGTCGCGTGCCAGATGCAGCACGGCATCGCGGAACAGGCGGCTCACGGCGCTCTTGGGCGTGATGAAATCGGTGGCCCGCGTCGAGTGCAGGATGTTCTCGTCGGCCGCGCGCTCGCGCTCTTCCCCATAGCTGTCGAGCAGCGCATCGGGCGCCTCGCCGCGCAGCACGGCGGCCAGCTTCCAGCCCAGGTTGTCCGCGTCCTGCACGCCCGAGTTCGCACCCCGCGCACCGAAGGGCGACACCCCGTGCGCCGCATCTCCCGCGAACAGCACACGTCCCTGCCGGAAACCCGCCATGCGGCGGCAGCCGAAGGTGTAGACGCTGGCCCAGACCAGTTCAAAACGTGCATCGCGGCCCAGCAACGCCTGAACCCGCGGCAGGATGTGCTCGGGCTGTTTCTCGCGCTCGGGATCGGCATCCCAGCCCAGCTGGAAATCGATGCGCCAGACGTGGTCGGCCTGCTTGTGGAGCAGCACGCTCTGCCCCGGATGGAAAGGCGGGTCGAACCAGAACCAGCGCTCGGCGGGAAAGTCCGCTTCCATGCGCACGTCGGCGATGAGGAAGCGGTCGCGGAACACCTGCCCCTTGCTCTCCAGCCCCATCAGTTCGCGCACGGCCGAGCGCGAGCCGTCGCAGGCCGCCACGTAGCCGGCACGCAGGCGATAGGGCCCATCGGGCGTCTCGATGGAGAGCAGCACGCCGTCCGCATCCTGTTCGATGCCGCACACCCGGTTGCGCCAGCGGATGTCGATCTGCGGCAACTGCCCGGCACGCGCGGCGAGCTGCCCCTCGACGTGGTACTGCTGCAGATTGATGAAGGCCGGACGCTCGTGGCCGGATTCGGGCAGCAGGTCGAACTGGTAGAGCGGCGCGTCGCCCAGAAAGACACGGCCCGTCTGCCACGACACGCCCTTGGCCACCATGGGCTCGGCGCAGCCCAGCCGGTCGAACACCTCCAGCGTGCGCTTGGCAAAACAGATGGCACGCGAGCCCGACGACAGCCGGTTGTCGTCGTCCAGCACCACCACGTGCAGCCCCTGCTGCGCCAGGTCGATGGCCAGCGACAGTCCGACCGGCCCCGCGCCCACCACCACCACGTCGTGGCAGGCGGGCGGCTCGAGGCCGTGATCGGCCGCCGGCTGCGGGTCGAACGTCACGCCCTGGAAGTCGGCCTCCGGGCCCAGCTCGCTCAGGTCACGCACATGCATGGCAAAGTCTCCTGCGGTTGTCTTGTCGTTGTTGGGTGCGCGGTTCGCGTGCGGTCGGCACGGGGCCTTCAGCCCTCGAGCGCCTGCCACATCTGCCGGTCGCGCTCGGCCGTCCAGATGCGCGGGTGCTCGTGTCCCGTCGCCTCGTCATAGGCCCGGGTCACATCGAAGGGCATGCAATGGTCGAAGATCACCCAGTGGCCGTAACGCGGCTTGAGCGCGGCATAGGTCTCCTGGTAGATGGCCTTGAGGTCCAGTCCACGTGCCACGCCGTTGTTGACCAGGGTGTAGACATCGCTGACGAAGGCCCGCGTGCCGGCGATCGCCTGCGACACCGTCTCGGGCGTCTGCAAGGCGTCGCCGCGGCCGGGCACGAGCTTGTGAAATGCGAGGGCCGCCAGACGGTCGAGCGTGGCCGGCCAATCCCGGAAATAGCAGTCGCCGGCATACGCCGTGCTCTCGAACTCGACCAGGTCGCCGGCAAAGCAGACTTTTTCGTCCTCGATGTAGGCGATGGTGTCGCCCTTGGTGTGGCCACGGCCGATCTGCGCGACGGTCACCTCCACACTGCCCAGCCACAGGCTCATGCGGCCCTCGAAAGTCAGCGTGGGCCAGGTCAGGCCATCCGGCACCGACTCGACGGCCCGGAACAGCCGCGGAAAACGCCCGATCTCGCTGGCCTTGTCCTGCTCGCCGCGCTCGACGATCAGGTCGTAGGTGTCGCGGCTGGCAATGATCTGCTGCGCGCCCTCCTGCACATAGGCCGAGGCACCCAGCACCCGCACGGCGTGGTAATGCGACAGCAGCACGTACTTGATGGGCTTGTCGGTCACGCCGCGGATGTGGCGGATCAGATCCTGCGCCATGGCGGGCGTGGCCAGGGTGTCGACCACCATCACGGCATCGTCGCCGATGAACACACCGGTGTTGGGATCGCCTTCGGCGGTGTAGGCCCAGGCATGGGCGCTGAGTTGCTCGAAACGGGTCTTCTTGTCCGCCAGATCGGCATGGGAAGCGAATGTCTTGGTGTTCACGGCGCGGTCCTGTTCGATTCGGAATTTGTTTTGGACTAATCGATTAGTCAATGACGAATGATGCGCATATTAGTATTCGGATTCGCGGCTGTCCACGAGGGACAGCCCGCTTTTCCTTGCAATCGCGGGTAAACCATGAACGACAACGAGGTCCGGTCCACCGGAGCCGACGACGACGCGCCGGCGGCGCGTCAGGCCCGCAAGGGCCGCACGCCAACGGACGAGCGCCGCGGCATCCAGAGCGTGGAGGTCGGCGGACAGCTGCTGCGTGCGCTGGCCGAGCATGGCCGCCCGATGGCGCTCAAGGAACTGGCGCAGGAAGCCCGCATGGCGGCTGCCAAGGCCCATCCCTATCTGGTGAGCTATGGCCGCATGGGGCTGGTGGAGCAGGAGGCGGTCAGCGGTCGCTACCGCTTGGGGCCGCTGGCGCTGCAGATGGGGCTCATCAGCCTGCAGCAGGCCAGCCCCGTGCACGTGGCCACGCCCGCACTGGCGCCCTTGGCGCTGCGGCTCGGGCAGACCACGGCGCTGTCGGTCTGGAGCGGCCGCGGCCCCACCATCGTGCGTGTGGAGGAGTCGCCGGCGGTGCTGTTCGCCAGCATGCGGCACGGCACGGTGTTTTCGCTCACGGCCACGGCGACAGGCCGGCTGTTCGCGGCCTATCTCGAGCGCAAGCGGGTCAAGGAACTGTTCGAGGAAGAACGCGCCGCCGAACGTGGCCGCGCGGCATTGAAGGAGCCGGGGGCACCGGTGCGCGCGCGCGCGCCGTCATGGGCCGGCTTCGAGCGGCAGCTCGACGAAGTCTGTACGCAAGGCATCAGCCGCTCGGCCGAGGGCCTGGTCAGCGGCATCAACGCCATGGCGGTGCCGGTGTTCGATGCCACCGGCGCCATCGTGCTGGGCATCACGGCCGTCGGCCCCATCGGCACCTTCGATGCCGGCTGGGACGGCGGCATCGCGCGTGAACTCAAGCGGCAGGCCGCCGAACTCTCGCGCAAGCTGGGCGCGGCCTGACCGGCCGACGCGCCGGGCCCAGCCGCATGCCGCAGGGGATCAGGGGTAGATGCCCCGTTCCGCGCGGGCCATCAGGATGCGTTCGCACGCCACAGCGAAGGTCGCCGTGCGCAGGCCGATCTTGTGCTGGCTGGCGGTGGTCCAGATGTGCTCGAGCGCATCGCGCATGATCTTGTCGAGCCGCACGTTGATCTCGTCTTCGGTCCAGTAGAAGCTGTTGAAATCCTGCACCCACTCGAAGTAGCTCACCGTCACGCCGCCGGCATTGCAGATCACGTCGGGCACGACCAGGATGTCGCGTTTCTCGAACACGTCGTCGGCCTCGGGCAGCGTCGGGCCGTTGGCGCCTTCGAGCACCAGCTTGGCCTTGATGCGCTTGGCGCGCTCGGCATTGATCTGGCCTTCCAGCGCGGCCGGGATGAGGATGTCGGTCTCGACGTCCCAGAACTTCTCGTTGTCGATCAGTTGGGCGCCCTTCTTCTTGGCGTATGAGGCGATGCCGCCTTCGCGCTTGACGATGGCCAGCGCCTCGACGATGTCGAAGCCCTCGGGCGCCACCACGGTGCCTGTGTGGTCCTGCACGGCCACCACCAGGCTGCCCGCACTCGCGAACAGCTCGGCGGCGGTGCCGCCCACATTGCCCAGGCCCTGAACCGCCACGCGTGCGCCCTTGAGCTCGAGGCCGATGCGCTTGGCCGCTTCGCAGCCGGTCACGTACACGCCGCGGCCCGTGGCCTTGACGCGTCCGAGCGAGCCGCCCAGATGCACGGGCTTGCCGGTGACCACGCCGGTGGAGGTGTGGCCGGTGTTCATCGAATAGGTGTCCATCATCCAGGCCATGATCTGGCCGTTGGTGTTGACGTCGGGCGCGGGAATGTCGCGCTGCGGGCCGATGATGATGCCGATCTCGCTGGTGTAGCGGCGCGTCAGCCGCTCGAGTTCCTTGGTCGACAGTTCGGACGGATCGACCCGGACACCGCCTTTGGCGCCGCCGAACGGCAGGCCCACGGCCGCAGTCTTGATGGTCATCCAGGCCGACAGTGCCATGACTTCGTCGAGGCTGACATCGGGATGGAAACGAATGCCGCCCTTGCCCGGACCGCGCGAGAGGTTGTGCTGGACACGGAACCCCTCGAAATGCCGGATGCTGCCGTCGTCCATCTCGACGGGCACGTCGACGATCAGCGAACGCTTCGGCCGCTTGAGCGAATCCACCCACTTGGCCAGGTGGCCGAGGTAGGGCACGACACGGTCGATCTGTGCGAGGTAGATGGCCCAGGCGCTGTGGGCGTCGGTGCTGGCAAAAGACAGGGGTTTGGAGGCGGGGGTCTTGGCGGGCATGGTGTACCGAAGGAAAACGAAGGACGGGGATCGTCGCTTTCGACGGTCGCCATCATGTGCGCGAAAGCCCCGGATCGGCACGGCTGGGCCCATGCAACTTGTGCATGGTGCGATGCAGCAGACGCCATCATGGGCAACCGCTCTGCGCCGGTCGGGGCTGTCGTCCCAGAGGACGGCCGACGATGCCATGGTGCGCGAGCCGCAAATCGCCGCCTGTCGGCCGACATGCCGAATCCGGCCAACGCCCGCCGGCCTGTCGCCACGGCGCATCAGCCGGCAAGTACCGACGCGTTAGCGGGGTGCGTCTTGCCGTTTCAGGCAATCACGCCGCGCGCCCGCCAGGCGGCCTGTGCGGCACCGTCCACACCCAGCTCGTCCAGCACCTGCGCGGTGTGTTCGCCCAGCGCGGGCGGGGCGTGGCGCAGCACCGGCGGCGTGGCCGACAGCCGAATCGGACTGGCCACGCTGCGGATGGCCAGTCCGTCCGCGCGGGTCTGCGTCACGGCCAGTTCGCGGGCCTGGACCTGCGCATCGGCAAAGGCCTGGCCGATGTCGTTGATGGGGCCGCACGGCACGGCGCAGGTCTCCAGCAGCGCGATCCAGTCGGCCGTGGTGCGCTCGCGCGTCACGGCCTGCAGCAGCGGCAGCAGAACCGCGCGGTGGCGCACCCGCAGCGTGTTGGTCAGGAAACGCGCATCGGCGGCCAGTCCGGGCCGGTCGGCCGCCATGCAGAACCGGGCGAACTGGCCGTCGTTGCCGATGGCCAGCAGCATGGCGCCATCGGCCGTGGGAAAGTCCTCGTAAGGGGCCAGGCTGGGGTGCACGTTGCCCATGCGCTGCGGGGTCTCGCCGGTGTTGAGGAAAGCCGCCGCCTGGTTGGCGAGCACCGCCATGCCCACGTCGAGCAGCGCCATGTCGATGTGCTGGCCCCGGCCGCTCGCCCGGCGCGCCTCGAGCGCGGCCAGGATGGCACTCGAGGCATAGGTCCCCGTGAACAGATCGATCACCGCCACCCCCACCTTGAGCGGTCCGCCGCCCGCCTCCCGATCGGCGCGGCCGGTGATGCTCATCATGCCGCTCATGGCCTGGATCATGAGGTCGTAGCCCGCGCGTGCGGCATAGGGTCCGGTCTGCCCGAAACCCGTGATCGAGCAATAGACCAGGCCCGGGTTCAGCGCGGACAGGCTGTCGTAGTCCAGTCCGTAGCGCTGCAGGCCGCCGACCTTGAAGTTCTCGACCACCACATCGCTGCGCGCGGCCAGTTGCCGCACCAGCGCCTGCCCCTCGGGCTGTGCGATGTCGATGGCCACGGCGCGCTTGTTGCGGTTGCAGGCCGTGTAGTAGCTGGATTGCGCCGAATCGGCGCCCTGCGCATCCTGCACGAAGGGCGGGCCCCAGGTCCGGGTGTCGTCGCCCTGTCCGGGCCGCTCGACCTTGATCACGTCGGCGCCCAGATCGGCCAGGATCTGCGTGCACCACGGGCCGGCCAGGATGCGCGACAAGTCCAGCACCCGGATGTGCGACAGCGCGCCTGCGGCAGTCGGCGACGACGGACCGCCGCTGCCGGCGGTCCCCCCGAACGATGCGGTGTCCATGCCCTTGCCTGCCGGCCGGTCAGTTCGCAAAGGCCGCGATGCCGGTCTGCGCACGGCCGAGGATCAGCGCATGCACGTCGTGGGTGCCCTCGTAGGTGTTGACCACTTCGAGGTTGACCAGATGCCGCGCCACGCCGAACTCGTCGCTGATGCCGTTGCCGCCCATCATGTCGCGCGCCAGCCGCGCGACGTCGAGCGCCTTGCCGCAGGAGTTGCGCTTGAGCAGCGAGGTGATCTCCACCGCCGCCGTGCCCTCGTCCTTCATGCGGCCCAGCCGCAGGCAGCCCTGCAGGCCCAGCGCGATCTCGGTCTGCATGTCGGCGAGCTTTTTCTGCACCAGCTGGTTGGCGGCCAGCGGACGGCCGAACTGCTGGCGGTCGAGCGTGTACTGGCGTGCCGTGTGCCAGCAGAACTCGGCCGCGCCCAGCGCTCCCCAGGCGATGCCGTAGCGCGCGCTGTTGAGGCAGGTGAACGGTCCCTTGAGGCCCTGCACCTCGGGAAAGGCCTGCTCCTCGGGCACCCACACATCGTCGAGCACGATCTCGCCCGTCACGGATGCCCGCAGTCCCACCTTGCCGTGGATGGCCGGGGCGCTCAGCCCCTTCATGCCCTTGTCGAGCACGAAGCCGCGGATCGGTCCGACCGCCCCGCCTGCGCTGACCTCCTTGGCCCAGACCACGAACACGTCGGCCACCGGGCTGTTGGTGATCCACATCTTGCTGCCCTTGAGCCGGTAGCCGCCGTCCACCTTGTAGGCCCGCGTGGCCATGCTGCCGGGATCGGAGCCGTGGTCGGGTTCGGTCAGGCCGAAACAACCGATCCATTCGCCGCTGGCCAGCCGCGGCAGGTACTTCTGTTTCTGCGCCTCGGTGCCGAACGCGTGGATCGGCACCATCACCAGCGAACTCTGCACGCTGGCCATCGAGCGGTAGCCCGAGTCCACCCGTTCGATCTCGCGCGCGATCAGGCCGTAGGCCACGTAGCTCAGTCCGGGGCCGCCATACTGTTCCGGAATGGTCGGACCCAGCAGACCGATCTCGCCCATCTCGCGAAAGATGCCGGTGTCCATGCGTTCATGGCGAAAGGCCTCGAGCACACGAGGGGCCAGGCGGTCCTGGCAATAGGCCGCGGCCGCGTCGCGGATCTGGCGTTCGTCGGCGTCGAGCTGGCTTTCCAGCAAAAAGGGATCGGCCCAGTCGAAGCGGGCTTGGCGTGCCATGGCAGAGGTCTCCGTCGGATGTTCGGGTAAAAAGAATCGAAGTCTGGTCCGCATGCTAGGCCCATGGCCCTCGTGAAGCAAACGATGCTTGCGCACCCAGATATTCCCTTTCCTCAAGACGGACGGATCGGATCGGCCGCACGGCCGCACCGCCGCCGACGCGACGGTGCCCGGGTGGCGCCTGCGGCCGTGCGGGCTTTTCCTGCCCAGCGAGCCGCATCGCCGATCGCCCGTGGCTCGTCTGCTGTACCGCCCGCGCAACGCCCGCAGGCCGGCCGGCAGTCCTGCCCGTGCGCCAACCTTGCCCCACCCTGGTGCACCCCTTAGCATTGCGCCACTTAAATTTCTGGAGTGCTGACAATGGGGATGTTCAACTGGACGGAGAAGTCCGCCGACGGCTCGGTGATTGCACCGGACGAGCGGCTGCCGTGGGGCCAAACCACGGCCATGGGCGTGCAACATGTGATCGCGATGTTCGGCTCGACCATCCTCGCGCCCATCCTCATGGGCTTCGATCCCAACATCGCGGTGCTGATGAGCGGCATCGGCACGCTGATCTTTTTCCTGGTCACCGGCGGCAAGGTGCCCAGCTACCTGGGCTCCAGCTTCGCCTTCATCGGCGTGGTGATCGGCGCGACCGCCTATGCCGGACCGGGCCCCAATGCCAACATCGCCATCGCGCTGGGCGGCATCGTGCTGTGCGGCCTGGCCTACATCGCCATCGGCCTGGTGGTGCAGGTGGTGGGCACCGGCTGGATCGAACGCTTCATGCCGCCGGTGGTCACCGGGGCGGTGGTCGCGGTGATCGGCCTGAATCTGGCGGGCATTCCGATCAAGAACATGGCCGCCAACAACTTCGACGCCTGGATGCAGGTCGTCACCTTCGTCAGCGTGGCCATGGTGGCGGTGTTCACGCGCGGCATGCTGCAGCGTCTGCTGATCCTGATCGGCCTGATCGCAGCCAGCCTGATCTACGCCGTGCTGACCAACGGCCTGGGACTGGGCAAACCCATCGATGCCAGCGGCATCCTGGCCGCGCCCTGGCTGGGCCTGCCGACCTTCCAGACGCCGGTCTTCACCGCCCATGCGGCGCTGCTCATCGTGCCGGTGGTCATCATCCTGGTGGCCGAGAACCTGGGCCACATCAAGGCCGTGACCGCCATGACCGGCCGCAACCTCGACCAGTACATGGGCCGCGCCTTCATCGGCGACGGCATCGCCACCGTGGTCAGCGGCAGCGCCGGCGGCACGGGCGTGACCACCTATGCCGAAAACATCGGCGTCATGGCGGCCACCCGCATCTACTCGACCGCGATCTTTGTGGTGGCCGCGGTGATCGCCGTACTGCTGGGCTTCTCGCCCAAGTTCGGCGCCGTCATCCAGGCCATCCCGCTGCCGGTGATGGGCGGGGTCTCGATCGTGGTGTTCGGCCTGATCGCCGTCGCCGGCGCCAAGATCTGGGTCGACAACCGGGTCGACTTCTCGGACAACCGCAACCTGCTGGTCGCCGCCATCACGCTGATCCTGGGCACGGGCGAGTTCACGCTGCGCTTCGGCGACTTCGCGCTCGGCGGCATCGGGACCGCGACCTTCGGCGCCATCTTCCTGTACGCGCTGCTCGGCCGCAACAAGCGCTGAGGCCGCCGCCAGAGACGGGGCATCCCGCCGGGCAGGCGGTCGCCGCGAACGCGGCGGGTACCCTGCCCCCTGCGTCGGATCGGAGACAGCCCGTCCGGCCGGCCTTCGCATAATGGTCATCCGCAAGCCCGCAACAACAGGTCCATCCATGTCCCTCTGGCAAAAACCCGTCACGGTCGAGGCGCTCAACGCGCTGGCCGCCAACACTGCCATTGCCCATCTGGGCATTGAATTCACAGAAGTGGGCGCTGACTTCATCAGTGCGCGCATGCCTGTGGACGCTCGCACCCACCAGCCCATGGGCCTGCTGCATGGCGGCGCCTCGGTGCTGCTGGCGGAGACGCTGGGCTCGTGCGGGGCCATGGGTGCCGCGGCGCCCGGCCATCATGTGGTGGGCCTGGACATCAACGCCAACCATGTGCGCTCGGCCCGGACCGGCTGGGTCACGGGCACCACCCGCCCGGTGCACATCGGCCGCACCACACAGGTCTGGAGCATCGAGATCGTGGGCGAAGGCGGCGAGCTGGTGTGTGTGTCTCGCATCACCATGGCGGTGCTGCCGCCCCGGCCGGCCAAGGCCGCCTGAGCTTATTTATAATTAAGCTATATATAGAAATTAATAATAAGTCGTTTTTGAAATAACGATTGTTGGACAGAATCACCACCCTGCGTCCAGCCCGGCCCGCGATGCCCGTCGCCGGGCGGCCCCGCACAGGATTTGGTCATGAATTTCCAACAACTCCGCTCCGTCCGAGAAGCCGTCCGCTGCCACTTCAACCTCACGGATGTGGCGCAAGCGCTGCATACGTCGCAGCCCGGCGTCAGCCGTCAGATCCGCGAGCTCGAGGACGAGCTCGGCATCGAGCTCTTCGTGCGCGCCGGCAAACGCCTGACCGGGCTGACCGCGCCCGGCACACAGGTGCTGCCCATCATCGAACGCATCCTGCTGGACAGCCACAACCTGCGCAAGGCCGGCCAGGAGTTCGTGGCGCAGGAGATGGGCAGCCTGTCCATCGCCGCCACCCACTCGCAGGCCCGCTACGCATTGCCGACCGCCGTGCAGGAGTTCCGCCTGCAGTACCCGCAGGTCACGCTGCAGCTGCACCAGGGCTCTCCCAAACAGATCGCGCAGATGCTGATCGACGGCGAAGCCGACGTCGGCATCGCCACCGAGGCCCTGGCCCAGTACAGCGAGCTGCTGGCACTGCCCTGCTACCGCTGGACCCACTCGGTGGTGGTGCCGGCCGGTCACCCGCTGCTGTCCCAGCCGCTGACGATCGAGGCGCTGGCCGCCCATCCGCTGATCACCTACGACAACGGCTTCACCGGCCGCTCGCACATCGACGAAGCCTTCCGCCAGCATGGGCTGGAGCCCAACATCGTGCTGTCGGCCATGGATGCCGACGTGATCAAGACCTATGTGGAACTGGGGCTGGGCGTGGGCATCGTGGCCTCGATCGCCTACGAAGCGGAACGCGACCTCAACCTGCGTGCGATCGAAGCCGGCCAGCTCTTCGGCATCAACCTGACGCGCCTGGCCGTGCGCCGGGGTGCCTTCCTGCGTGGCTACGTCTACGACTTCATCACGTCGTTTGCGCCGCCGCTCACCCGCACCATCGTGGAACAGGCCCTGGCACTCGACGAAGTGCCCGAACTGGACTGAACGGCTCGGCCCCTCGGGGCGGCCGGTCTTCTGCCGGCGTCCTCGCCTGATCCCTACAACACCTCGACTGCACGGCCGATCGCCTGGATCGGCCCGGTGGGCAGGCCCGTCGGCGAGCCGGCAGCCGGTTCGAGCGTGAGTTCGAACAACTGGTTGGGCTGCAGCGGCGGCAGGCTCTCGAGCGGGATCTGCAGGCGCTGACCCGGCTGCACCAGGCCCAGCGAGACCGGTGCACTCCAGCCGTCGGCCTTGGTCCAGAACTGCAGGCTCTTGTCCTGCGGCACCACGGCGGCAGCCAGGGGAATCAGCGTGACCTGCTGCGGCCGGTGGGTCTCGCGCGTCGAGGCCTGCACCACCCAGCCCGGCGCCTTGTCCTGGGGCGCCACCAGCACCACCAGGAATTTCGGTTCGGCCGCGTCCGGCACGGGGCGTGTCACCAGCACCGCCGCCAGCACGGCCGCCGCGGCAAAACCGCCGGCCGACAGGCCACGCCACAGCCTCAGGCTGTCCCACCACGCGCCGCGTGGCGACACCGCTTTTGGGCGTGGACGGGCAACGGCCGGCGCAGCGGCAGCAGGGGCCTCCTGCAGGCCCAGCGTGGCCTCGATGCGTGGCCACACCTGCCGGTGCGGTGCATGGGGGGCGTTCAGTGCCTGCAGCGGCAACAGGCGTTCTTCCCACTGCGCGACGGCCTGGCTCAAGGCGGTGTCGTGCGTCAGGCGCTGCTCGACGGCGCGGCGCTGCGCCGCCGACAGGGTGCCCAGCACGTATTCACCGGCCAGCAGGGCCAGTTCGTCGTCGGGGCGATGGGGGCTATTCATGGTCGGGTTCATGCCATGCACTCCCGAAGGGCCAGCAGGCTGCGTTTGATCCAGGCTTTGACGGTGCCCAGCGGCGCACCCAGCCGGATGGCGATCTGCGCGTGGCTGAGTCCGTCCACATAGGCGTGCAGCACACAGTTGCGGCGCACGGGTTCGAGTTGTTCCAGGCAATGCACGACGCGGCCGCCACTGTCCTGCCAGGCGAAATTGTCCTGCGTGTCGCGCCAGGCTTCGAGCGCGGCCTGGCCATCCACGGCTTCGGCTGCGCCCTCGTCGGCCAGCGGCTGCTCGTGCGCATCGCGGTCGCGCACGGCATTCAGCGCCAGGTGGCGGGTGAGGCTGTACATCCAGCCCCGCGCCGACCCGCGGCCGGCATCGAAGCTCGCGGCACCCGTCCAGATCTTCACGAACGCATCGTGCAGCAGATCCTCGGCCAGGCCGTTGTCCCGCACGATGCGGCGCACCATGCCGAGCAGCCGGGGGCTCTCGAGCTCGTACAGCCGTTTCAGCGCCGCATGGTCGCCTCGCGCGCAGGCGGCAAGCAAGGCTTCGTAGTCGGGTACATCGGTATCGGCGGCAGCATCGAACGCGGGCTCGGGAGGCAAGGACTGCATGGGCGGCGAGGTTCGGGTGGAAGGGCGGCACGCGGGCCGTCGGTCCTCCGGGGCCGCCTGGGACAGCCTGGAGTGCGGCCATGTTACCGCAGAGTTTCCAGGCTCGGGCACAGGCGGATCCCCGGTTCGGGCCCCGCCCTCGCCCGAACCGGCGAAGCCTGCCAGGCGCTGGATCAGGCGGCCTTCCAGAAGATGTAGTCGGCTTGGTAAGGCACGATCTGGCGCGCGCCCTTGTTGGCCGCCGTACACGCCGTGGCGGGTGCCACGCCGCCCTTGAGCGCCACACGCTGGATGTAGGTCACGCCGGTCATCGCGCCCGCGCCCATGGCCGGGTTGGCCTGGACCAGCTGATAGGGCAGGTTGCCTGCGCCGGCCGGTGCGGTGGCGAGCTGGGTGGCCGTCACCTGCGAGCCGTCGAGGGCGGCCCAGGTGGCGGGAGGACCCCAGTAGCGGCCCACGGCCTTACCCATGCGATCGTTGAGCGTGGCCTTGGGGCCGACAAAGAACCACTCGGTCTGGCCGGGCATGTTGGCCTTGTCGCGGCATTCGTAGGTGATTTCGCCGACGCCCACGGTTTCCCAGGCCACGCGATTGCCCGCGGGCACCTGGATGGCGGCCGGCAGGCTGGCCTGCGAGAACATCGCCATGGGCTGGCCGCCCCTGGCCTTGGCTTCGCTCTCGACCACGGTCTTGGCGTACGGGTTGAGCGGCTGCTCGGCCGTCACCATGGGCGTGGCGTTCTGGGTGGCGGCCGAGCCCTGGTTGCTGCCCAGGGGCGTGCTGGTGCACGCAGCCAGGGCCAGCGAGCCCAGGACGACGGAGCCCAGCAGGGCGGGACGGCTCGATACGGAAAGGCGGGTACGGGTCATGATCATTCTCCTACGCAGGGGCTGGATGGATCGGGCGTCGCACCGGCCATCCCTTGGGATGGGACAGACGACGACGCTCGCGGTGGCAGGAAACACAAGTCCTGCACAGGTACTACCCACCAGAGGCGCATCTGGATGCACGCCGCGGAAAATATTTTTCATCGCCCGGCCAAACCGACCGCCGGCCGCCCGCGCCGGCCCCCGTCCATGGGGGCGCGAGAGGCGCTGCAAGGCCCCGCCTGCAGGGGCACAATACGGGTTCAGCCAGGAGCGCCCCCATGAATGCCCGTATCCCCACTCCCGTTCTAGACAACACGCTCGCGCTGCAGCAAGTCAGCGCGCAATGGGACCGCGACATCGTCCGCCAGGTCACCGACTACATCGCCATCCCCGCCAAGTCGCCGGGTTTCGAGGCCGACTGGCAGGCCAAGGGCCTGCTCGACACCGTGGTGCGCAACGCCGCCGACTGGATCGCGGCCCAGAAGGTGCCGGGGCTGCAGTTCGAGATCGTGCGCCTGCCCGGCCGTACGCCCGTGCTGTTCTTCGAAGTGGCGGCCACCCAGTCCGTCGCCGCCGGCAGCCAGACCGTGCTGATGTACGGACACCTCGACAAGCAGCCCGAATTCACCGGCTGGCGCAGCGACCTCGGCCCCTGGACCCCCAAATACGAGGACGGCCGCCTCTACGGCCGGGGCGGCGCCGACGACGGTTATGCCGTCTACGCCAGCATCGCCGCCGTGCAGGCCCTCAAGAGCCAGAACGTGCCCCATCCGCGCATCGTGGGCCTGATCGAGACCTGCGAGGAAAGCGGCTCCTACGACCTGCTCCCCTACGTCGACGCCCTGCGCACGCGCCTGGGCGACGTCGGCCTGGTGATCTGTCTGGATTCGGGTGCCGGCAACTACGACCAGCTGTGGCTGACCACCAGCCTGCGCGGCATGGCCAGCGGCACGCTCAAGGTCGAAGTGCTGACCGAAGGCGTGCACTCGGGCGACGCCTCCGGCCTGGTGCCCTCGTCGTTCCGTATCCTGCGCCATGTGCTCGACCGCCTGGAAGACAGCGCCACCGGCCGCCTGCTGCCGCCCAACTTCCATTGCGAAGTGCCGGCCGAACGCCTGGCGCAAGCCCAGATCACCGCCGGCATCCTGGGCGAAGAGCTCTACAAACGTTTCCCCTGGGCCCACTACGACTGCGGCGGCTCGACCACCGTCGCCCTGCCGACCACCACCGACCCCGTCGAGGCGCTGCTGCGCCGCACCTGGGTGCCGACCCTGAGCGTGACCGGTGCCGATGGATTTCCGGAATTCAACAACGCCGGCAACGTTCTGCGGCCCTACACCGCCTTCAAGCTCTCGCTGCGCCTGCCGCCCCTGGTCGACGCGGCCCAGGCCGTGCAGGAGCTCAAGACCCTGCTCGAGGACAACGCCCCCTACCAGGCCCGCGTGACCTTCCAGCCCGGCGGCGCCGCCACCGGCTGGAACGCGCCCGACACCGCCGACTGGTTCCGGCAGGCCCTCGACACCGCCTCGCTCGCCCATTTCGGCTCGCCCTGCGGCTACATCGGCCAAGGCGGCACCATTCCGCTCATGAACCTGCTGTCGCAAGGCTTCCCGACGGCCCAGATGATGGTGTGCGGCGTGCTCGGCCCCAAGAGCAATGCCCATGGCCCCAACGAGTTCCTGCACGTGCCCTACGCCAAGAAGCTGACGGCAGCCGTGGCGCAGGTGATCGCGGCCTTTCCGGCGACCGCTCCCGCGGCCTGATCCGGGGGACGCAGCCCGGCCCGCCTTCAGGCGGCCGGCTGCGGGCTGTGCTGGTGCAGCAGGTTGGCGAGCTCCACCGCCGACTTCACGCTCATCTTCTCGAACACCCGCGAGCGATGCACTTCCACCGTGCGCACGCTGATGTCGAGCTGATCGGCGACCTGTTTGTTCGACAGGCCCTGCACCACCAGGTGCATGACGCTGCGCTCGCGCTCCGTCAGTTCGTTGTTGATCAGCGTGCGGATGTCCTGTGCCTGGCGCAGCTGCTGCAGCGCCAGCTCGCTTTGCCGCAGCGCGAGCTCGATGCGATCGACCAGTGCGTTGTCGGAAAACGGCTTTTCGCAGAAATCGAAGGCGCCGCGCTTGACGGCATCGACCGCCATCGACACATCGGCATGCCCGCTCAGGAAAATCACCGGCATGACCTGCAGCAGCGAACGCTCGCGCAGGATCTCGAACAGGGCCAGGCCGCTCATGCCCGGCGGCATGCGCACATCCAGCAGCAGGCAGCAGGGCACGGCCGGCAGGAAGTCGGCGGGCTCGCCGTCGACCACCCGCAGGAAGTCTTCGGCACAGGCATAACCTTCGGCCAGCAGGTGGCGGGTGTTCAGCAGCCAGCCCAGCGCGTCGCGCACGCTGGCGTCGTCGTCGACGATATGGACGGCTGCAATTCGGGAGAAACTCATGGCACGGAACTCGATTCGATAGGCTGGGCACGGGCCGGGGCGGTGGCGTCGTCTCGCGGCGTTTCGGCCGGAGGCACGGCCTGCGGCACCAGCGGCAGCGTGAAGCGGAAAATGGTACCGCATGGGCCGTTGGGCTCGAAGCTCAATTCTCCTCCGTGCTGCTCGACCACGGTACGGCACAGACTCAGACCCAGGCCCATGCCTTCGCGTTTGGTCGAGAAGAAATGCGTGAACAGGCGATCGTGCAGCTCGGCCGGGATACCGCTGCCGCGATCGATCACCGAGAACACCAGCCGGTTCGCACGCGGAGCCGACGGAGCACGGCTCTGCCCGCCCCCGATGCCGTGCGCCTTGGCGGGCGCCGACCGCAGAACGGCCGGTGCACCCTCGCCGTGGGCCGTTGCCGCGCCGGCCGGCGACTGGCGCGCCACGCGGATCACCAGCCGCCGATCGTGCCGCGGCGAATGCTCCATCGACTGGATGCCGTTGCGTGCCAGGTTGAGCAGCACCTGCTCGATCATGATGCGATCGCACAGCACCGGCGGCAGCCCGGGCTCGATCTGCCAGACCAGCGAGACCCCCACCTTGCGCGCCTGCAGCGACAGCAGCGGCTCGATCGCCGGCTGGAACTGCTGAGGCGGCACCCACTCGTGCGCCTGGTGGCGGCGCTGCACGAAGTCGCGGACCGAGGTGATCACCTTGCCCGCCCGTTCGGCCTGCGCGGCGATCTGCTGCACGGCACTGCGCAGCAGGACCGTGGCGGGCGAGGCGTTCGTCCGTGCCCCGTCTTCCTGGGCCAGCAGATTGAGCGAGCCCGATGCATAGCTGGCGATCGCCGCCAGCGGCTGGTTGACCTCGTGGCTGATCAGCGATGCCATCTCGCCCACCGTCGCCAGCCGCGCGCTGGCCTGCAGCCGTTCGAGGCTGGCGCGCGACATTTCCTCCACGCGCCGCTGTTCGCTGACGTCGATGACCGCGCTCATCCAGCCGGTCTGCTTGCCCACGGCGTCGACCAGCGGGGCTTCGAAAATCAGCACGGGAAAGCGCGTGCCGTCGCGCCGCATGAAGACCGACTCGTAACCCGTGCGCGGCGGCAGCCGGTCGGCGCCGTGCAGCAAGGCCTGCCGCTGCAGGTACTGTTCGATGCTTTCGGGCGGCCAGTACGGCGCGGGCATCGAGGTGCCCAGCAGTTCCTCGGCAGAAAAATCCACCATCTCGCAGAAGGCCGGGTTGACATACGAGATGCGCCCACCCAGATCACGGGCGCGCAGCCCGGTCACCAGCGAACTCTCCATCGCATTGCGGAACGCCAGCGCATCGGCCACTTCCTGCTCCGCGCGCTGGCGCCGCCGCATGTCCTTGGCCAGCAGGATCATGACGGTCACGAGGGCGATCGTCATGAAGGTCACCAGCGCCGTCAGCACATTGGGAAACACGCCGGGTGCGGCATGCCAGAACATCAGCTTGAGCGTCAGGCTGGTGCCCGGCAGATCGATCACCTGCATGGACGAGAACGCCCGGCTGCTGCGCCTCAGCGGCGCATTGAGCACGGCCAGCCGCGCGCCGTCGGCATCGGTGAACGAGAGCTCGTGCGTGCGCTGCACCGGCTTGGCCACGAGCTCGGCCAGCAGGCCCTTGAGGCTGTAGGTTCCGACCTGGAAACCCGCCAGCTGCGCGCCATGCCGCACGGCCTGACAGACGTCCACCAGTTCCTGCCCGATGCCCGAGCCGGTGGTACCGGTCTGGAAATAACTGCCCGAGTAGGTCGCCACCCCGGTCTGGGCGGCCAGCGAGCAGGCCAGCCTGATCTGCAGGTCACGCCCCGGGACGGCCATCGGATCGCCCGGCACGGCCTCGTACGGCGACAGGGCCTGGGCATGCAGCCGGAAATCGGCATCGAGCCAGCGCACCCGCAGCAGCTCGCGGCGCTCGTAGAGCAGGGTCGCCGCCAGAAAGGACCAGGTCGACTCGTCCATGGGCCCGGCCTGCAGCGCCTGCAGGCTCTGCACGTTGCGATTGAGCCCCTGCCGGATGTCCAGCCCCGCCACGGCCGTGTTGCGTTCGACCTGATCCTGCACCTGCGAGGTCTCGTAGATGCTGGCCAGCCAGATCAGCGTGCCCAGCACCGCGCCCACCAGACACAGCAGGATGGGCCACAGCCACTTGCGCACATCGGTGGTCAGGAAACCCGCTGCCCCGCGCGCCACCGCGGCCACCGCATCCGGTTTCACGGCCGCAGCACCCGGTGGGTCAGCGCCGGCAGCTGCAGCCGCAGTTGCGCCTGCCGCTCGGCATCCAGCTCGGCCGCCACCACGGCCTCGCCGCTGTCCCGTTCGGCCACGATGGCACCCCACGGATCGACCACCATGCTGTGGCCCCAGGTCTGGCGGCCATTGCCATGCAGGCCGCCTTGCGCGGCTGCAATCACCCAGGCCAGGTTCTCGACCGCGCGCGCACGCAGCAGCAACGCCCAATGCGCCTGGCCGGTGGTGACCGTGAAGGCGCTGGGCACCACCCAGATGTCGGCCTCGGCCGAGCGGTACAGCTCGGGGAAACGAACGTCGTAACAGATGCTCAGCCCCAGCCGCCAGACACGGCCCGTCCGGTCGGTGACCGGGGCCACCACCGGCTGCTCGCCGCGCCGCAAGACCCGGCTCTCGTCGTAGCTCTCGTCGCCGCGGGCAAAACGGAACAGATGCATCTTGTCGTAGCGGGCCGTGCAGCGGCCCTGCGGATCGAACACCAGCGTGCTGTTGTAGACCCGGTCATCCACGCCCGTGGACAGGGGCAGCGTGCCGCCGACCAGCCACAGTCCGTTGTCGCGGGCCATGGCGGCCAGCGCCTCCTGGATGGGCCCATGGCCCGGGTTTTCCTGGATGTCCAGCTTGTCGGTGTCCTTGCGCCCCAGCAGGCAGAAGTACTCGGGCAGCACCGCCAGCTCCACGCCCTGGGCGGCGGCGTCCCGCACCAGCCGGGCCGCAGTCTGCACGTTCTCAGCCACATCCGGGCTGCTCACCATCTGGATGGCTGCGCATTTCATCGTTGAATCTCGGGTTCGGGAAACCGGGTCGCATCGTCCGCCGGCGGGGCCGGCTGGGAACGCGGTTCGGCAGAAGGCGTACCGGGTGCATTTTGCACCGCCTCGATCTGCGGATCGGTCCAGCTGCCATGGATGTGGAAGGTGCGCGTCACCGACTGCAGCAGCGGACGCCTGAGCACCAGTTGCGCAATGAAGGTGCCCAGCCCGACGACCGGATTGATGGCCGTGGCGATCAATGCCATCGAGGTCGTATTGAGCTCCGGCACCACCACCACCCTCAGATCCTGAGTCTCACGCACCAGGTCGGCCTGTCCCTCCATCAGCACGGCGGCGCTGACCCCCTTCATCTGCAGGTTGTTGGTCACGGCCTTGCCCTGGTCGATGCGCACGTCGCCCCGCAGAAAATCGAATGCAAAACCCTCCGAGAACGCATCCCGGAAATCCAGCACCAGCCGCCGCGGCAGCGCCTGCAGGCTCAGCACGCCCAGCAGGCGGGCGGGTCCCGGATCGGCCTTGAGAAACTGGCCGCGGCGCATGTCCAGCGCCAGTGCGCCATCGAGGCTGGCCAGGTCGAGCGCCAGCGGCGACCCCTTCCAGTCGACATGTCCCCTGAGGCTGCCTTCGCCATGCCGGAACAGGTCGGCATAACCGAAGCGGCCCAGCAGCTGGCCGGCATCGTGCGTTTCGAGGTGGAAATCGAGGCGTGTCTGCCGCACCGCGTCCTCGCCCGCAGCGTCGCCGGCGGCCTCGCGACCATCCGTCAATCGCCACTGGCCGGTGGCGCTGAGCGTGGCCTCGGGCACCGACAGCGTCAGCGTATCGAGCCGCCAGACCCGCGTCCGGCTGCCGGTGCCGGCGGCCTCGCCGGGGTCGAGGTTGCTCGCCCGCACCCGCAGACGGCCCAGATCCAGGCCGGACAGGCGCAGCGCACCCACCTCGATGTCGAGTCCGGGCAACACGCGGGTCTCGCGGTCCAGCAGCTCGTCGAGCGCATCGGCCGAACGGCCCGTCCCCCGCGCCGGCGGACGGGCCGCACGGTCGAGCACCAGCCGGTCCAGCCGAGCGAACAACTGGCCCGGCTGGTCGCCGGCACCCTGGCTGTAGCGCAACTGTCCTTGGACCTCGTCGGCCGACACATCCGCCGACCACGTGCCCTGCCGGTGCGTGCCGCTCGCACGCAGGTTGTGAATCGAGCGGTTCGCAAATCGCAGTTCGCGTGCCTGCACGTCGATCCGCGTCGGCAGGAAACTGGCCAGCGCCGCGGCATGGGCAGACTGCGGGTTGCCGTCCTGAGCCTCGGACCGCCCACGACCCTCACCGTCGGCAGGCCCGGCCGCCGCATGGGCACGCAGAGCGGCACTCGCCATGCCGGCCGCCGTGCTGGGCAAGGCGCCGGGCGACGCATCGTCGTCCGCTCCGGGCGCCGTCAGCAGGGCCTGCCAGGCGCTGACATCCACCGTGTCGAGCTTGAGCCCCAGATCGACGCCCGAGACCGGCAGCACGGCCTCGGGGGCCTGATGCTCGTCGATCTGGATCGCGCCCCGCCGCACCCTCGGATAGCTGGCCGACAGATCCCGTTCGAAAACGGCCTTGATCCGCTCGCCGAGCTGGAACGCCACGCGATCTTGCTGCGTCCCGGTCGGGCTCGCTTCGAAACGCACCGGCAGGGCCGTTTCGGCCGTCTTGGCAAACGGCGCCGGCAAGCTCGACGCCAGGCCCTGCAGGTCCGAATCGAACCGTGCCTGCAACTGCCCGCCTGCAGAAGTCAACCGTGCGCTGTAGCGCGTCTGGCCTTCGAGCTGGCTGCCGATCTGGGCCAGCAAGGGCAGCTCGTGTGCATGCACCAGGCCGTCGGCGGTCACCGTGCCCTGGCCTTCGAACTGCACGGCCAGACGCCGGCGCGGTGCCGACGGCGCGGGATCGGCCGCCTGCCCCGGCGCACGCCCGGCGGCGATGTCACCGGCACCCGCACCGGCCTCGGGCCGCCCCTCCTGCTCGCCCTGTCCACTGAACTGCAGTTCGCCGCCCAGCAGGCGTGTACGGGCATTGCTGACCTTGAATCCATGCTCGGTGAAGTCCACGCGGGCCTGCGTCTGAGCCAGCACCGGGGCTTCCGGCGTCAGCCGCAGATCGGCCTGCTGTATCTGTGTCGTGCCCACCACCGTGGTCGCGCTCGCGTCGTGCAGCGGAATGCGCAGCGCCAGCTGGATCGCTGCATCGCCGGTGGCCTGGCTGCGGGCAAAGGCACCACCCGCCAGCGCATCCAGCGGGGAATGCTGCACATAGCCCAGCGCCTGGGCCATCGGTCCGCCGACCCGTCCGTTGATCTCGAGCACCGGCTCGGCCTGCCCCAGGCCGGCGATGCGGGCCGAGGTCTCGGCGACCTTCAGTTGCGGGAAGTCGGCAAAGCGGCCGCGGGCGCCGCGCACGTCCATGTCGATGCGGTCGAAGACGAGCTGGGCATCGAGACCGGCCAACGCCGGCCAGCGCACCGGCTGGTGGGTCCGCTCGGCCACCGACTCGGGGACATAGTCGAAATCGACGTCGTCCAGATCGGCCACGATGCGAAACACCCCCTCCTGCGCATTGCGCGGCGGGAAATGATCCAGCCCGCTGTCCACGGCAAACGTGGTCCGGGTCGCACGGCCGCCCCGCACGGCATCCCGCACATAGTGCCGCGTCAGCTCGGGGATGGCCACCGGCAGATAGCGGTGCACCCGCGTGCCGTTGGCCCGCATCAGTTCACCCTTGAGCGTCAGGTGGCCGGGCAGCCGGTCGTCGGCCGTCCCTCCGGTTCGCCAGGTTCCCGTGGCAAAACCCGCCGCATCGGCATTCGCAAACTGCAGGTCCGACACCTCCACGCTGTGCTCCGCACCGACCCGCCGCCAACGCACCTGTGCGTC
This sequence comes from Comamonas sp. BIGb0124, assembly GCF_003752175.1. Lineage (GTDB taxonomy): Bacteria > Pseudomonadota > Gammaproteobacteria > Burkholderiales > Burkholderiaceae_C > Comamonas_F. The sequence continues at coordinate 203,538 of NZ_RJVF01000011.1, forward strand.
CAATGTGTCCATCGGCATCGCCGGCTGCTCGAAGACCCCGGGGAACACCAGTTCCCCCTGGCGCACGGCCACACGGGCCGTGCCGCCGTCCTGGTTCAGATCCAGCACCGCATCCGCGCCCCGGATCCCGGGACGGCCCGGCAGGGGCCGCTCGATCGCCCGCTTGCCCGACGAATCGACCGAACCGGCGCCGGTCCCTCCGGTCCGCACCGGGGCCTGGCTGCGCGGCCGCGGTTGCCCGGGAGCCAGGGCCAGACCCTCGACCGCCGCATGCAGTTGCCAATTCATCTGCTCCCATGGGGATTCGCCGGTCGCCGCGGGCGCAGCGTTGCGCCGAAGAACCTGCTCCTGCGACCCATCCCGCGAAGACGGCCCCAGCCTGCCGCTCCATTGCGCCTCGAGTTCCCGCACCAGCCCTTGCGGCGCCAGCGCGGCGATGCGCTGGCGCACGGCCTCGTCCAGCGGCAGGCGCTCGGCCACCTGTGCCAGCGCAGCCAGATCCAGTTGCCGGCCCGTGACACGGCCTTGTTCGGGTGCCAGGCTTCCGGCCGCCTGGTAGCGCACGCTGGCATTGCCACCCGGCCAGCGCGGGCCGTCGGCCAGCCGGAAAGCCAGATCCTGCGTTTCCACGGCAAAACCGCGCGGCAGGTCACGCCACGACAGCCGTCCGCTCAGTTCGGCCAATGCCAGCGGCAGCGCGGCCGCCTCGGGCGCGGAAGCGACGACCGCGCCGCCCGGCACTCGCCGCGCCACCACATCGCGCAAATCCACATCCAGCGTGGCGTTGTCGAGCGCCGCATGGTCCAGCCGGGACCACATCCGCACGCGACCCGTGCCGGCGTCGAGCCGCATCGGACCCGGCCAATCGGCCAGATAAGGCGCCAACTGGCCGAAGTCGACCCGGTCGACCTCCGCAAACAGCTCGCCCTGCCAGTCCTCCCAGCGTCCGCGATGCAGGCTCAGCAGCGGCTGGCGCATCTGTGCGGCGGCATGCAGTCGGCCGCCCCAGCCTTCGGGCAGGCGCGCATCGAGCCGGACGTCGTGCCGCAAGCCATGGTTGCGCACCACCAGCGCGATCCCCTCGACGGTGGCCGGCGCGCGCGGCTGCCCGCCGGTGGCCGGCGGCCGCTCGTCGCGCCAGTTCACGGCGCCGTCGCGCACGATCACGTCGCGCTGCGAGAAAAACCAGTCGCGGCCCAGGCTGCCGCCATCGTCCGAGCGGTCGAGCAGGACGCCCGCGATCTCGAAGCGCCCGTCTGCACGCCGCACCGCGTCGAGCCGAAGCCGGTCGACGACGAGTTGCTCGAAGCCCAGCCGCCACAAGGAACGCGGCGACAGCGTCGCCTGCACCCGCGACACGCTCAGGGTCTCTCGGCCCTCGGCATCTCGGATGCGGATGTCGCCCATCTCGATGGTCGGCAGGTGACGCCAGCTGTCGGCGCGGGCTGACAGTTGGCCGATGCGCACCGGCAGTCCCAACCGCTCGCTGGCCTGCTCTTCCACCCACGGGCGCAGTTTTTCGATACGGGGCACAATCACCCCATGCAAAGCCACCCAGGTCACGACCAGGAACAGCCATGCCGCCACGGCCAGCCACCAGGCGGTGCTGGCCAGAAAAGAGGCGCCGCGCAGGCGCCTGGTGGGCTGGGAAGGACTGACGGACATGAACGTTCAGAGGGATTATGACTGGCGTGCACCTCAAAAGTGCCAACACCAGAAATTCCCAAAAACATAGCGTACAAGAGCGAACCGTACAGGCATGAAGCAGTCCACAAGCGTGAGTTAATGTAAAACATCGCAACGGCGCCATCGCCCTGATCTCCCCGATTCGGAACAGATCGACAGGCGCCGGGCGGACATCGGCAGGCGGCCCAGAGTCGGCTACCGATGCCATCGACACCATCAGAACATGACCAGAGACGATTTTGTTGACCGACAGCAGGCCGTCGCTCCGCAGGCTGCGGGCGATGAAAGCCTCGCTTCGGGCCCGCCGGGCGCCCAGGAGGCGGCCCATTCGCGCCTCGTGCAGCGCCTGCGCCGCCGCTATGCCGCCGAGTTGCCCCTGCTGCCGCCAGGGGCTCCGTCCCGGACCGCCATGCGCCAGACCTATGCGGCGCTGCGCGAGGCGGGACACGACTGCGGCAGTGCCTTGCGCATCGTGCGCCAGCTCGTCATCGAACGGCTGGTCGTGCTCGACTGCGAACGCCAAGCCCCGCTCGAGACCGTCACCGACGCCATGACCGAGCTGGCCGAAGTCGCGCTCGACATCGCCCACGACCATGTCATGCAGGAACTGTCGGCCCGCCACGGCGAGCCCCTGGGCGCCGACGGCCAGGCCGCCCGCCTGTGGATCGTCGGCATGGGCAAGCTCGGCGCACGCGAGCTCAACGTCTCCAGCGACATCGACCTGATCTACATCTACGACCAGGACGGCGAGACCCGCGGCGACGCACGCGGCGCCCAGCGCATCAGCAACCACGAACTGTTCGGCAAGGCCGTCAAGGCCATCTACAGCCTCATCGGCGACGTCACCGAACACGGTTTTGTCTTCCGCGTCGATCTGGCGCTGCGCCCCAACGGCAATTCGGGCCCGCCCGCCGTGTCGCTCGATGCACTCGAGGAGTACTTCCTCGTGCAGGGACGCGAGTGGGAGCGTTTCGCCTGGCTCAAGAGCCGCGTCGTCGCCCCGCAGTGCAACAAGGTCGACGGCTCGGTTCTGGCGCTGCGCGGCGTGGTGCTGCCTTTCGTCTTCCGGCGCTACCTCGACTACCGTGTCTTCGACGCGTTGCGCGACCTGCACCGCCAGATCCGCGAGCAGGCCCTGCGCCGCTGCGCCGGCCACCCCGAACGCGCCAACGACGTCAAGCTCTCGCGCGGCGGCATCCGCGAGATCGAATTCACCGTGCAACTGCTGCAGGTGGTGCGCGGCGGCCAGTTCCCCGAACTGCGGACCCGCTCCACCCTCGACGCCCTGCCCCGGCTGGCGCAGGCCGGCCTCATGCCGCTCGAGAGCGCCCAGACCCTGGCGCAGGCCTATGTCTTCCTGCGCCAGCTCGAACACCGCATCCAGTACCTCGACGACCAGCAGACCCACACCCTGCCCACCAGCGACGACGACCTGGCCTGGATCGCGCGCACGCTCGGCCACGCCAGCACCAGCGAGATGCTGGACCAGTTCTTCGCCTACCGCGAACAGGTGGCCGAGGAATTCGACAAGCTGCTCGGCGGCCCCAAGGCCAACGGGCTGTGCAAAGGCGGCGCCTGCAAGAAGGGCAAGCCCGAAGGCCCCGAGCTCGACGACCTGCTGCCCCAATTGCCCGAGCGCTTCCGCACCCAGCTCGAGGCCTGGCGTGCCGATCCCCGCATCCAGTCGCTGCGCGACGAGGTCCGCCTGCGGCTGCGCCGTCTGATCCAGCGCACGGCGCTGTGGCTCAAGCAGGGCGATGTCACCGAGGACGCGGCCCTGCGCTTCGGCAACTGGCTCGAGACCCTGCTGCGGCGCGACAGCTACCTGGCCCTGCTGCTCGAACGCCCCACCGTGCACGAACGATTGCTGCGCATCCTGGGCGCAGCCAAGTGGCCGGCGCGCTACCTCATGCAGCATCCCGGCGTGATCGACGAACTGGCCAGCGAATCGGTGCTCGACGAACGTTTCGACCGCGCCGCCTTCGACCGCGAGCTCGAGACCCGCCGCGCCGCGCTGCGCTCCACCGGCGAGGACGACGAGGAAACCCTGCTCAACCTGCTGCGCCGCGCCCACCATGCCGAGACCTTCCGCACGCTGGCCCGCGACGTCGAGGGCCGCCTGACCACCGAACAGGTCTCGGACGACCTCAGCGCACTGGCGGAGACCGTACTCGACGTCACGCTGCGCTGGTCCTGGACCTTCCTGCGCCGGCGCCACCGCCAGGAACCGCACTTCGCCGTCATCGCCTACGGCAAGCTCGGCGGCAAGGAACTGGGCTACGGCAGCGACCTCGACATCGTCTTTGTCTACGAGGACGACCACGAGGACGCACCCGAGGTCTACGCCAACTTCGTGCGCAAGCTCATCAACTGGCTCACCGTCAAGACCGCCGAAGGCGACCTCTTCGAGATCGACACGGCCCTGCGCCCCAACGGCAACTCGGGCCTGCTGGCGACCAGCTTCGAGGCCTATGCCAACTACCAGCAGCGCCGCGGCAGCAACACCGCCTGGACCTGGGAACACCAGGCCATCACCCGTGCGCGCATGATCCTCGACGACCACACCACGCTGCGGCCGCGCTTCGATGCCGTGCGCGAAGCCGTGATCACCGCCGCGCGCGACCGCGAATCGCTGCGCGGCGAGATCCTGGCCATGCGCGAGAAGCTTCGTGCGGCGATCCCCGTGCGCGGCGGCAAGTTCGACCTCAAGCACAGCCCCGGCGGCATGATCGACGCCGAGTTCGTGGTGCAGTTCCTGGTGCTGGCCGACGCCGCCGAGCATCCCGGCCTGGTGCCCAACCTCGGCAACATCGCCCTGCTCCAGCGCGCCGAAGCGGCCGGCCTGCTGCCCGAAGGCGTGGGTCACCACGCCGCCTCGGCCTACCGCACCCTGCGCCGCCTGCAGCACAAGGCCCGGCTCGACGAAGCGCCGACCCAGCTCGACCCCGCGCTGGTCGCGCACGAGCGCGATGCCATCCTGGCGCTGTGGCGCTGCGTCTTCGGCTGACACGCGGCACGCAGGCCCCGGGCCCGGCGGCCTGCGCGGACCGCCGCCCGGTCAGGTGGGCGGCAAGGCCCGCAGCAGGTGAACGACCAGCGCCGCCGAGTAGTGGCTGGCCACCGACTCGATGAAACGCATGAAATCGACATGCGCCGAATCGTCGGCACGGTCGGAAATCGTGCGCATGGCGGCAAACGGCACACCGTAATCGCTGCAGACCTGCGCAAAAGCCGCCCCCTCCATCTCGACGGCCAGGGCCGTCGGCAGGGTCTGCCGCAGCAACCCGCTTTCGGCTGCGGTGCTGACGAACCGGTCCCCGCTGGCGACCAGACCGCTGTGCACGCGCGGCGCATGCACCCCCAGCGCGGACAGGGCGCCGACATCGATCGCCGCCTGCGGCCTGTCGGCGATCGCCATGGCCGCAGCCAGCACCTCGGCCCGCAATGCCTCGTCGGTCTCGAACCGGCTGCGGCCATACAGCGGCACCTCATGGCGCGGGAACAGCGGCGAGGCATCCATGTCGTGCTGCACAAAGGCATCGGCCACCACCATGTCGCCGACCTGCACGCCATCGCCCAGACCGCCCGCCACACCGGTGAAGACGATGCGCCCGGCCTGGAAATGCTCGATCAGCGTGACGGCCGTGGCGGCAGCCGCCACCTTGCCGATGCGCGAGAGCACCGCCACCACCTCGTGCCCCTGATAGAGGCCCAGCCAGAACGTGCGGCCCGCCCGCTCGACCGGACGCCAACCGGCATCGACCGTCTCGAGCACGGCCGACAGTTCCTGATGCATGGCGCTGACGACGGCCAGCCGGGTCATGCCGCAATCCCGCAGCGAAAGTCACACGGCGGCCTCTGCGCACAGGCCTCGAAGCAGCGGCGCGGCCCGCCGGAACGATCGGCAAAGACAAAAAGGCGAGGGAATGTTTTCATGTTTCACGCAGGCATGGGGCCTGCCACACGAAGCGGCGGAGCGTGCTGAACACCTCCGTGCAGTCGCTGCCGGCCCGGTCGTTCACGTCGTCATAAGTGTGAACCATTGACAGCGAGTTTACCGGCGCGCGCCATCGACGGGGCGCATGGGCAAATGATGCGGTGATTCGCCCGAAACTGCTTCGAGAGAAAGACGCCATGCACCGAAACCCGCCCCCCATCGACTCCACGCAAAGGACGAAGCAGCAGGCTGAACCGTCGTCCCCCGGCCTGGGCGCCGGCCTCTGGCTGCAGGCGGCTTCGCGGCCCCTCAGCGGCAGCGAGGCCAAGGCCCTGCTGCGCCAGCGCGGCCTCACCCTCAAGCAGTGGGCCGCCAGCAACGGCTATGCCTACGACACGGTCAGCGCCGTGGTCCGTGGCGTGCAACGTGCCAACTACGGCGTCGGCTATCGCATCGCCCTGCAGCTCGGCCTCCGCCGCCCCTGACGCCCCTGACGCCCCCGATCAGGCGGCCAGCGTGGCCAGTGCCGCCGTCTCGGGCGACTGATACCGGTTGCGCGGGCGGTGCAGCCCCAGGTTCTCGCGCAGCGTGCGGCCTTCGTACTCGGTGCGGAACAGGCCCCGGCGGCGCAGTTCCGGCAACACCAACTCGATGAAATCCGTCAGACCCGTGGGCAGCACCGGCGGCATGATGTTGTAACCGTCGGCCCCATGGTTCACGAAGCGCTCTTCGAGCTGGTCGGCAATCTGGCTGGCCGTGCCGACCAGTTGCCAGTGCCCGCGGGCGCCGGCCACGCGCAGGTAGAGCTCGCGTAGGCTGAGCTTTTCACGGCGCGCCAGCTCCAGCGTCAGTTGCTGACGGCTCTTGCTGGCGTTGGTCTCGGGCAATTCGGGGATCGGACCGTCGAGCGGATAGGCCGACAGATCCACCCCGCCCGTCAACCCGGAGATCAGCGCCAGGCCCACCTCCGGATGGATCAGCGACTGCAACTGTTCGAACTTCTCCTGCGCCTCGCTTTCACTACGCCCCACCACCGGAAACACTCCGGGCATGATCTTGAGATCATCCGGCTGCCGTCCATGCTGTGCGAGCCGGCCTTTCACGTCGGCGTAGAACGCCACGGCATCGTCGAGCGTCTGCTGGGCCGTGAAGATGACTTCGGCAGTCTCGGCTGCCAGCGCCTTGCCGGCCGGGGACGAACCGGCCTGCACGATCACCGGATGGCCTTGCGGCGAACGCGGCACATTGAGCGGGCCCTTGACCTGAAAAAAACGCCCCTTGTGGTTGAGCACATGGCGCCGGGCCGGATCGAAGTACAGCCCGCTGGCCTTGTCGCGCTGCAGCGCGCCATCCTCCCAGCTGTCCCACAGGCCGGTCACCACCTGCGCGAACTCGGCGGCCCGCTGGTAGCGCTCGGCGTGATCGAAGTGCCGCTCGCGGTTGAAGTTGAGCGCTTCGTGCTCGCTCGACGACGTCACCAGATTCCATCCTGCCCGTCCGCCGCTGATGTTGTCGAGCGAGGCAAACTTGCGCGCGATGTGAAAAGGCTCGTTGAAACTGGTCGAGGCCGTCGCCACGAAACCGATGCGCTGCGTCACCGCCGCCAGGGCCGACAGCAGTGTGATCGGTTCGAACTGCGCCACATAGCTGTGTGCCGTCCGGCTCAGGTAGCGATGGTTGTCGCTGCGTGTTCCCACGCCGTCGGCCATGAAGATCAGGTCGAACTTGGCCGCCTCGGCCGCCTGCGCCAGTTGCACGTAATGGCTGAAATTGGCCCCTGCATCGGCCTGTGCCTCGGGATGCCGCCAGGCCGCCACGTGGTGGCCCGTCGGGTATAAAAAAGCACCCAGCTTGAGCTGTCCTTTTCTTCTGGCCATTGTATTGGCTCCGTGTTCAAGGTTGAGCGTCTGATCAGACGGGGTTCTGCCTTCGATTCCATGGCGGATGACGGCCTGTCGAGGGCATCGGGACGTTGCCGGGAAGTCCGCGAAGCCGCCCGGTTCAAGCCGCTTTCAGCCCCGCGGCCGCCGCCGGCCGGGCCAGCCCCAGGTGGTCGCGCAGGGTCGTGCCCTGGTACTCGGTGCGAAACAGGCCTCGCCGCTGGAGAATCGGCACCACCCCTTCGGTGAAGGCTTCCAGGCCGTCCGGCAACGCATCCGGCATCAGGTTGAAGCCATCGGCGGCGCCGCCGCGAAACCAGCGCTCGATATCGTCGGCGACCTGTTCGGGCGTGCCCACGATCACGCGATGGCCACCGCCTCCGGCGAGTTCGTGGATCAGCTGCCGCACCGTCGAGCCATGCCGGCGGGCATGCGCCAGCGTCGCCAGGAAAAAGGTGTGGTTGCCTTGGCCTTGCGCCGGCAACGGCAGATCGTCGGGCAGCCGCCGATCGAGCTGCAGCCGGTCGGCCGAGATGCCCAGCGTGCCCGCCAGGCGCTTGAGGCTGTAGCGCCAGGGAATCAGCGCCACCAGTTCGTCTCGCCGGCGCAGCGCCTCGGCTTCGGTGCCTGCAATCACCGTGGTCAGTCCTGCCAGGACCTTGACCGCGTCGGGCCCGCGCCCCAGCGCCGCTGCACGGCTCTTGAGCTCGCGCCCGTAGGCCAGCGACTCCTCGAAGCTCTGCGACGCCGAGAAGACCGCTTCCGCATGGCGTGCCGCCAGCTCGCGGCCATCGGCCGAAGCGCCGGCCTGGATCAGCACCGGCCGCCCCTGCGGCGTGCGCGGCAGATTCAGGGGCCCCTGGACCTGGAAGAACTCGCCGCGATGCGCAATGGGCTGGATCCGCGAGACATCGGCAAACACGCCGCTCGCCTTGTCGCCCACAAACGCATCGTCGGCCCAGCTGTCCCACAGCGCTTTCACGACATCGGCGAACTCGCTGGCGCGGGCATAACGCCGGCCATGGTCGGGCACCGCGTCGAGGCCGAAGTTCTGGGCCGAGCCAGCATCGGCCGTGGTCACGATGTTCCAGCCGGCACGGCCTGCACTGACGTGGTCGAGCGTGGCAAAACGGCGCGCGATGTTGTAGGGCTCGTTGTAGCTGGTCGACGCCGTGCCGATCACTCCGATGTGTGTGGTGGCCGCCGCGATGCTGGCCAGCAGCACGGTCGGCTCCAGTGCCGTGATGGGCCGGAAATCGATCTGGTCGGCAATCGAGGCGTTGTCGGCCAGGAACACCGCATCGAGCTTGGCGGCCTCGGCGATCCGGGCCACACGCACATAGTGGCGAACGTCGGCAAAGGCATAGGGATCGGCCTCGGGCAGGCGCCAGGCCGAGGGCACAAAACCCGAATGCAGGATGTTGATGTTGAGGTGCAGTTGCCGCGCGGGCGCGGCGCCGGTCAGGACAGCGGTCATTGGAAAGTCCCCGGCACGGGATAGCCGTCGCCCAGTACCCAGCGGCCGACGTTGCGTGCCTTGTACTCGGCCGGGTTGTGCAAGGTGTGGATGCGCACGTTGCGCCAGAAACGATCGAAGCCGTAGGCCCGCGTCGCGGAGCGGGCCCCCATGACTTCGAAGATCTCGCGGGTCACGCGCAAGGCGGTCTCGCCGGCCAGCACATTGGCCGAGGCGATGGCCAGCGCGGCCTCGCCACGCTGTCCGGCACCGAGCGCATCGCCCTGCGCCCAGGCATCGTCCAGGGCCTCGAGCGCCCGGTCGGCCAGGGCCGTGGCCGCCAGCGTCCGGGCCAGCAGATCGCCGTACTGGCGCTGGATCCATGGATCGTCCTGATGCCGGTCGACGCCCGAATACAGCCAGGGTCGCGACTGCTCGAGCGTGTAGTCGCGCGCAGCCAGCAAGGCGCCCTGGGCGCTGCCGATGAACACGTTGAGCAGCACGCTCTGCTGTTGCAAGGCCGTCAGAGACCGCGACGGCACCGGGGCTGCGGCGGTGGGATCGAAACGCGCGGCCGCACCCAGAACCTCGCTCTCGTGCACCCTGACCCGGTGGTAGGAAACACGGCCGCTGCCGGTCTGGCGCTGTCCTATTCCATCCCAGTCGTCCTCGATGACGATTCCTGACCGATCGGCTGGAATCGCTGCAAACCGCCTTTCCAGACCTTCTTCGTCTTCCCAGGCCACCGACAGCATGTCGGCGACGTGTGACCCCGAGGTGAAGGGCCGGAATCCGTCGAGCACGAAGTACTCGCCTTCACGCCGTCCGAACAGGCTTTTCGAGAAGCTGTTGCCGGTATTGCCCCAGAACCATCGTTTGTCGGCGGTTTGGCGCCAGAGTTCGTCGGTCTTGACGGCCTCGTCCCGAAAACGCAGGCCCAGCAGCGTGGCGCAGTGGTAGCCATAGATGTGCGCGAGCGAGCCGTCGACCTGTGCAAACGCACGCACCACCCGCAAGGCGCTCGACCACGGCTGCCCTTCCCCGCCCAGTGCCGTGGGAATGAGCAAGGCCAGCAGGCCGCTGTCCTTGAGCCACTGGATCTGCTGGCTCGGCCGCCCGCCGGCCTGGTCGCGGGCCACCGCATCGACGGCCAGCCTTTCGCGCAGTGCCGCGGCACGGGCGCCGTGGGATGTACCGGTGTCGATGGCAAAACGCTCGTCGAGCGAGTCCGCCTGCGGTTTCCCGCTCGCCGGCTCGCGGGACGCAGGCGCCGGGACCGGGATCGCGGACGGCGTGACCGCCAGGCTCGGCGGGTCGATCAGAAGATGGCTGCTCATGCGCGAGGCCTCCGGAGGACGGTGACGGGATCGTTCAATGCAGGCGCGGAAAGCCGTGGCGTTGGGCCAGCAGCTCCAGGATCCGGCGGCTGTCGCTCACGAAGTGGCGACCCGAGGTGGTCTGCGCATCTTCCGGCACGGCCTGTTCGTCGCCGAAGATCAGCACGGGCAGGCCCTGATGCTGGTCGTCGAGTGCATCGATGACCGCCTGCCGCGGCCGCGGGAAAGGCAGCCGCTTGATCTCCAGCCGTTCGGCCCGGGACGGGTCGGCCGCCAGCAGCCCTTCGATGGGATTGCAATCGGGGCAGATGAAACGTTCGCCGGGATAGGCGGGATCGGTGAAACCGGGCTCGAGCAGCAGTAAGGTGTCCTTGCTCATGAATGGTGGTCCTGTCGGTTTTGATTGAAAGGCGGTGCCGGACGGCCCGCTCAGCGATAAGGTGCAGGCTGGGGATGGCTGCCGTCGAGCAGCCATTGACCCAGCGTGCGTTTTTTGTATTCGGCCGGGTTGTGCAGGGTGTGGGTGCGCACATTGCGCCAGAAACGGTCGTAGCCCCGCGCCCGCGTGGCCGAGCGTGCACCCATGACCTCGAACACCTCCTCCGCCACGGCCAGGCCCACTTCGCCCGCCACCACATTGGCCGCCGCGGCGCTGATGGCCAGCGAGCCGCGTGCATGAGCCGTCAAGCCATGGCCTTGGGGGTAGAGCTCGTCGAGCTGTGCAGCGGCCTGCTCGGCCAGCGCCTGCGCAGCCTGCACCCGGATGTGCAGGCCGCCATAGCGGCGTTGCACCCAGGGATCGTCGGTGTGCCGCTCCACGCCCGAATGGATCCAGGGCCGCGATTCGCGCACGGTGTAGTCGCGCCCTTCTGCCAGCGCGCCCTGCGCACTGCCGATGAACACCTGGGCCAGGACCAGTTGCTGCAGCAGCGAGTTCAGCGACACGAAGGGCGTGACCTCGTCGCCCGGACGGCCCAGCAGCTCTTCGTCGGCGATCCGGACGCCCTGGAAAAGGACCGTGCCGCTGCCGGTCTGGCGCTGGCCGATGCCGTCCCAGTCATGGGCGATGCCCACGCCGTCGCGGTCGGCCGGAATCACGGCGGTGTAGCGTCCGCCGTCGCCGTCCCACGAGACCTGGATCACATCGGCCACATGCGTGCCGGAAGAAAACGGCCGATGGCCATCGAGCACCCAATGGGTGCCCACGCGCCGTGCGGTCGAGGTCCTGGACATCACATTGCCGGAGTTGCTCCACAGCCAGTTCTCGCGCACCGAAGCGGGAAACCAGTTCGCCAGCTGGGCCGGCGTCGCACGGGCTGCGGTGATGTGCAGCGGCAGATGCTGATAGCCGTACAGGTGGGCGATCGAACCGTCGGTGCGCGCGAACTCGCGCACGACCCGCAGGATGCTGGTCCACGAGGCCCCCTCGCCGCCGTAGGCGCGCCCGATCCACGCCGCGTTGAGCCCGCTGGCCTTCAGGGCCCGCACGGCATCGAGCGGCTGGCCGCCGGCTTCGTCGCGCGCGACGGCATCGGCATGCAGCACTTCACGCAGAGCGGCCGCACGCCGGGCATGGACGTCACCCGGCTCGGGCGCGTAAAGCTCGGGCGGTTCGGGCACGTCTGGCGTTTCGTGGGCAGGCGACGAGGAACGGGATGGCACGGCAACGGTCTTTCTCGGCAGAGATCGGACTCCGACTGTCGGACAGTGCCGGCCTTGCGGCCACGAATAAATCTGCGGTTTTTTATGCGCAAACAAAGTAACCGCCGTTCACGCCATGCACGCCGTGCACGCCGCCGGCGCACGTCTTCGAACCGCCCGGCCGGACCGCCGTCGCCGGCTCCACGGATCGCCTGCCGCGATTTGGCATGATGGCGCATGCTCGCCGCCCCGCTCCAAGTCCCCTCGCCGCCGGCCCTGCCCCGCCCGTGCATGCCCCGGGCCCGTGTCCTCTCGGGCCTCGCGGCCGGCCTCGCCGCCTGTGTCCTGTTGACAGGCTGCGCAGGCAGTGTCTCGCCGCAACGCAACGTCAGGGGCGACCCTTTCAACGAATCGCAGGCCCTCCAAAGCGGCATGAACCGGTTTGCCAACCTCACCATGCGCGACAACCTCGACAGCCTGGAGGTGCTGCTCGACAAGCTCTACCAGCGCAATCCAGCCATGTGGCGTGCCTCGGGCCTGGCCAGCCGGGATGCCGCGCGCGAAGCCGTCATGTTCGCCATCCGCAGCGGCGGCGCCTGGCCGGGCGGGCAGGTGCCCCAGCGCGGCGTCGATGCCATCCGCGTCGCCTTTGCGCCGGTGTACAGCGGCGACCGGGCCGGCCTGATGGTCTACGGACTGGGCACGATGCTGGTGGAGGCCTACGACGGCCGGCTTCACCTCACGCTGTTCAACGGCCTCAACGCCCAGAAGATCGCCAATGCCGCCCACAACGTCACCGTGGCGGCCTGGCTGCTGGCCAGCCGCCGCGACGAGCAGGGCCGTCTGCTGCTGCTGGCCGACGACATCACGCCCGAGGAACGCAACCTCTCCTTTGCGCGCGAGTTCGGCAAGATCATCGGCCGCCTCGACACACTGGCCGCAGTCAACGACGAAAAGGTCAGGCGCAGCCTGCTCGACTACCTGCAGGGTTTGGTTGCGGGACCTTTCCTGCAGTTCATCCCCATCGGCGCCAGCGCAGGCTCCTGAGCCGCCTCACACGCCGCGGCGTGTCCAAAGAAAAAGCGCGCCTGCGTGATGCCTGCGCGCCTTGGCAAGGTCGGTGTGCAGGGGACCGCCGGCCCCCCGCACCGATCGGAACGATCAGGTCCCGACCACACCGCCGTCTTCACGCCAGATCACCACGGTGGCCGGACGGGGACGCGTGGCGGTCTCCATGTCGGGCCAGCGCGAGGCGCGGGTCGGATCGGCCTGAGCCTCGGTCACCGAAGGACCTTCGCCCGGATGCTGGATGTTGATGAACACATACTTCTGGTCCGGGGTCCAGGTGATGCCGGTGACTTCACAGCCCACCGGACCCACCATGAAACGGCGGATCTCCTGCGTGACCGGATCGGCCAGCAGCATCTGGTTGTTGCCCTGTCCTTCGTAATCGCCGGTGTTCGCGTAGCTGCCGTCGGTCTGGATCCACAGCAGTCCGCGCGGATCGAAAGCCAGGCCGTCGGGGCTGTTGAAGGTGTTTTCGGCCGTGATGTTGGCCGAACCGCTGCGCAGATCGCTGCGGTCGGGGTAGACGTTGGGATTGCCGGCCAGCACAAAGATGTCCCACTCGAACGTCAGCGAGCCCGGGTCGCTCACGCCGTTGGCCAGGCCATCGCGCCAACGCACGATCTGGCCATAGCGGTTGGCGGTGCGCGGGTTGGCTTCGTCGGCGCCGGGATGGGCCGGACCGCCGGGATAACGGGCCGAGCCGCTGCCGCGCGAGCTGTTGTTGGTCAGTGTCACGTAGGCTTCGCGGGTGGTCGGGTGCACCGCGACCCACTCGGGGCGGTCCATCGGCGTGGCGCCCACCGCGTCGGCGGCCTGGCGGGTCTTGACCAGCAGCTCGCCCAGGTCGTTGTTGAACAGATCGCCCAGACGGCGGCCGTCCAGGGTAAAGGTGTCGAGCTTCAGCGGGATCCAGACACCGGTGCCCATGTTGTCGCCGGTCGTCTCGCCGGCATCGAAACGTGCCACGTACAGGGTTCCGGTGTGCAGCAGTTCACGGTTGCGCTGGGGCTGCGCGGCATCGTACACGCCGTCGGAAACGAACTTGTAGATGTACTCGCTGACCTGGTCGTCGCCCATGTAGACGACCACGCGGTTGTCGGCCGCCAGCGTCTGCGCGGCGTTCTCGTGCTTGAAACGGCCCAGTGCCGTCAGCTTCTTGGGCGGCGTGTTCGGTGCGAACGGGTCGATTTCCACGATCCAGCCGAAACGGTTGTACTCGTTGGGCTCCTGCGACCAGTCGAAACGGGTGTCGTGCGTGTCCCAGCGGTAGCTGCCGCTCGCCGTCTTGCCCGAACCCTTGTAGCGCTCCATGTGCGCCTGGTATTCGGCCGAAGGATACGGCACGTTGGCCGCGGTCTGGCTGCCGATGCCGAAGTAGTCGGTGAAGTTCTCTTCACACGTCAGGTAGGTGTTCCACAGCGTGTGGCCGTTGCCGCAGTTGCCGAACGTGCCGAAGGCCGTCTGGCCGTAGGGATCGGCGGACGTGCGGACCAGGCGCGTGCCGGCGGCCGGGCCGACCAGTTGCATGGCCGTGGTGCCGTTGACGCTGCGGTTGTAACGCGAATCCAGCACGGTTTCCCAGACGCCGTTGGCCAGGCGGATGTGCTTGACCGAAGCGCCCTGCGCATACTGCGACTTGCGCACCCAGTCCAGGTTCCACTGCGGGTTGGCAGGCACGACGCCCTGGGGAAAGAAGTACTCCGAGGTGATGTATTCGTGGTTGCAGACCAGCAGGCCTTCGACGCTGTTGCTGCCCTGGGTGTGCACGCCGTCGATGGGGAAAAAATGCATGCCGTCGTGGTTGTAGCCCGTCTGCTGCAGCTGAGCGGCGGCATTGTCCGAGGCATCGCCCTTCCAGGCGGGTGCGTTGGCATGCAGCTTGTCGCCCCAGCGGTTGATGACGGCATAGGTGTAGCCGGCCGGAACCACGATGGTGTCGGCGGTGCTGATGCCGACCGCTTCGAAGCTCAGCGTGACGGGTGTCGGTTCGACCGGCGGCGTCGTGCCGCCGCCGTTGTCGCCACCGGAGCCGGGGTTGTCGTCATGGTTGTCGCTGCCGCCGCAGGCGCTCAGCCCGGCGCCCAGGAAACCGACGGCACCGGCACCCACGCCTGCGCGCAGGAAACCGCGGCGGGACAGGGCCTTGGCGACGACGCCGTTGAAATGCAGGGCCTGCGAACGATTGGCAGGAATATCGTCCAGGTCTTGTTCGGCCTGCGACAGGTTTTTCGGGTTCATGTGGGGCATCCTTCGAGGAATCGGTATGAAATTCATGCCCCATGTGTTGTCTTTGGTTTTGCGAGGCCACGGTCGTGTTGCAACCGATGGCGAATGCTCGCGGCGCATCGTGACGAAACCATGACAGAGCCGCGACCCCAGCAAATCGCTCGGCTTTTACCGGCGGGCCGTGGCGGAAGACCCCGTCACCGTCTCGTGCGCACAAAACCCATAGCCGACCGCAGTCGAACGGTTGCATGTCCTCGCCGGCCCCAGCCGCTTGCGGCCGGTCCACGCAGACCCGCCTCATGCCTCGACAGAGCGTCGAGCGGTGCCGCGGAGGCTCCACATCACGCGGTCGCGGGCAGCACGGACGAGGCTTTCGCGACTGGCTTGCGGTCCGTTGTCTTCGCGTTGTTCATGGCAATTTCAATCGCGAAATCAAAGATTGGGCTAAAGCATAAATATCCTTATCCCTCGTTTTCAGACACCTTGTCGAATTCGATGGAAAGCCTCTGAGGGCCTGTCGTTACCCCGCCTTCCAGCACAACGACCAGGAGATTCCTGTCTGGTGCCCTGCGGCAAAAAACCGGCAGCTCGCGCATTCCCTCCTGCAACGGCGACGCCCTCGTGCACGGGTGCGACGGTCTCTTGGGGGCCCGCGCCCCCCGGGTTTCAGCGCTTCTTCGCTGCCCCGCCTTGCTTGCGCCAGTAGTCGAACTCGTCCTCGTGCAACTCGATATCGAGTTCCTGCACCCGGGCCAGCAACCGCTCCTGGGCATCGGCCACCGCCTGGTTGTAGATGCTCGGACCGATCTCTTCGAGGAAAAACCCCAGCAATGCGCTGGCGGCGATGTTGCCCATGCGCTCGTCGAAGTTCTCCTCGACATAACGTTCGATCGAGGCGACGGCCTGTTGCCGCGCCGACTTGGACAGTTCGATGGTCAAGGCCACTCTCCTGGTGTTTCACGTGAAACGGCTGGCCGGCGCACAGCCCGAGTCCCCTGCACCTTGGGGAGGACTCGAACCCTCGCCATGCTCATTCCTCGCCGCGCAGTCTTTCGATCAGTGCATTCAACTCTTCCATCGAGCTGAAGGCGATGGCGATTTCGCCGATATCCATCATCTGCCCGTGGCGCTTGACCCGCTTCTTCACCCGGATGTCGACTTCGGCCGTCAGCAGATCGGCGAGTTCTTCTTCCACCCGCAGCACGTCGCGTGTCTTGCCGGCCTTGGCCTTGGGCGTGGACTTGCCGCCGTCTTCCTGGCCGATGCGCTTCACCAGATTCTCGGTTTCGCGCACCGACAGTTTTTTACCGATGATCTGATTGCCGGCCGTGATCTGCTGGGCCCGTGTGAGTGCCAACAGGGCCCGTGCATGGCCCATGTCGATATCGCCGGCCATCAGCATGGTCTGCACCGGTTCGGCCAGGTTCAGCAGCCGCAGCAGGTTGGAGGCTGCGCTGCGCGAGCGGCCGACGGCCTGCGCCGCCTGTTCGTGCGTGAGACCGAATTCCTTGACCAGGCGGTGGATGCCCTGAGCCTCTTCCAGCGGATTCAGATCCTCGCGCTGAATGTTCTCGATCAGCGCCATGGCCGCCGCAGCCTCGTCGGCCACTTCGCGAACCAAGACCGGGACGTCCTTCAGCCCCGCCAGGCGTGCCGCGCGGAAACGCCGTTCACCCGCGATGATCTCGTAGCGGCCGGCGTTGTCGCCCTGGGTCAGCTTGCGCACCAGGATCGGTTGCATGATGCCCTGGGCCTTGATGCTCTCGGCGAGCTCGTACAGCGCGCCCTCGTCCATGCGGGTGCGAGGCTGGTAGACCCCCGGGACCATCTGTTCCAGCGGCAACACGCTGGGGGCCCCCTCGACAGGCCCCGGCTTGCGGTCGGACTCCATGTCGGTGATCTTGGGGCCCAGCAGGGCTTCCAGCCCGCGGCCCAGGCCTTTTGGTTTTTTGGTCGTTGCCATGTCGAAAATCCTGTCCTTGCGTTTCACGTGAAACACCGCCATGCCTGAACGGCTACACGGCGTTTTTACCACCGACCCACCCCAGGGTGTCACAATCCCGAAAAAATGCGCCTGAAACCCGTCCAGGCCCCTTCCCGGGGCTGCCGGCAGACCCTGCAGAGGGAGCAGGGTTACCGCGGACCGCCTGGCGCGGCGTGGGGTCGTCGTCAATCGTTCATCAGTCGCGCCAGCCATTCGCGGCCTTGCGGCCAAGCGCCCACACCGCTTTCGGCGTTGATGTGGCCCAGCGCCCCGGCCAGTACCCACCTGGCCTGCCAGTCGGCGGCCATCTGCTGCGCCCGTTCGAGCGAGCAGTACGGATCGTCGCTGCTGCCGATCAGCAGGGCCCGCTCAGGCCCGAACGGCAGCGCCCGCCGCTCGATCGGAGACCAGCTGCGCAGCACGCCCTGCAGTTCGTCGCGTTCGGCGTCGCCGGGCGCGACCAGCAGCACCGCCTTGACCCGATGGACGTTCTGGCTGTGGGCGGCCCACGCCGCCACCAGCAGGCAACCCAGGCTGTGCGCCACCAGCACCGCCGGCTCGGTAGTGGCCAGCACCGCTTCCTCGAGTTGCGACATCCAGTCGCCGCGCAATGGGCGTTCCCAGTCGTGCTGCTCCACGCGGGTGTATCCCGATTCGGCCTGCCACAGGCTCTGCCAGTGGTCGGGACCGCTGTTGTACCAACCGGGCACGATCAAGACGTTATGGGCCTGCATGCGCGTATCCATTCATGGGCTGGGGTCTGGGGAAATCGTCTCGGCCAGCGGCCTCGATCGGCAACCGGACCCGTGCCGGCCCGGCTGCAGGGGGTTGCCATGCCGGCCTCAGAACTTCTGGATCCGGGCGATCATTTCCTGCGCGAACGCCACGAAGGCCTTGGCACCGCGGGACGACGGGTCGAAGATCACGCCCGGCAAGCCGTAGCTGGGCGCTTCGGCCAAGCGCACGTTGCGTGGAATCACGGTATTGAAAACCTTGTCGCCGAAGTGCGCCTGCAGCTGATCGCTCACCTGGTTCTGCAGCGTGATGCGCGGATCGAACATGATGCGCAGCAAACCGATCACCTGCAGTTGCCGGTTCAGATTGGCATGGACCTGTTTGATGGTGTTGACGAGGTCGGACAGTCCCTCGAGCGCGAAGTACTCGCACTGCATGGGCACGACCACGCCGTGGGCACTGCACAGTCCGTTCAGGGTCAGCATCGACAACGAGGGCGGGCAATCGATGAGCACAAAGTCGTAGTCGCCATCGACATCGGCCAGCGCCTGCTTCAAGCGGGTCTCGCGTTCCTCGAGAGCCACTAGTTCGACTTCGGCGCCCGACAATTCCCGATTGGCCCCCAGTACGTCGTACCCGCAGCGTTCGCTGGTCACCCGGGCTTCGGCGATGCCGACCGTGAGCAGCAGCACGTCGTAGACCGTGTGCGCCAGCGTGCGCTTGTCCACACCCGAGCCCATGGTCGCATTGCCCTGCGGATCGAGGTCGACCAGCAGCACGCGCTGGCCCAGCTTGGCCAGGCCGGCAGCCAGGTTGACCGCAGTCGTGGTCTTGCCCACGCCGCCCTTTTGATTGGCGATACAAAAAATCTTGGCCATTGTGTTCGTATTCCTACCGATAACCTATCGTCGTCACTGTCGTCATTCCCGGCCGCCGCCTGCGGCGCACCCCGGCTGAAAAGCATCCGTTACTGCAAAAGCCCGCCTCACTTGCCCAGCGCCAGCTTGATGCCGAACGCCAGCAGCAGACCCCCGGCCACGCGTTGAAGCCACTGGCCTATGCGCGGATTGGCCTTGAGCCGCGATGCCAGCACATGGGCCAGCAGCGTGGCCACCACGCCGTAGGCCAAGGCCAAAGCCGCCGCCGTTCCGGCCAGCGCAGCAAACGTCTTCCAGCCCTGATGGCGCGCGGGGTCCACGAACAGCGGAAAGAACGCCATGTAGAACACGATGGACTTGGGATTGAGCACCGTGATCAGCAGGGATTGCCGGAAATACTGCCCCGTCGGGATATCGATGAGCGCGACCGCACCGGGCCGGGCCCGCAGCATGCGCACACCCAACCAAGCCAGGTAAGCCGCGCCCAGCCACTGCGTGGCGGCAAAAGCAGCCGGATTCGCCTGAAGCAAGGCTGCGACGCCCGCCACCGCCAGCCAGATCAACACCTGATCGCCGGCGACGATTCCGACCGTGGCGGCCAGGCCGCCCGCGATGCCGCCTTTGCCGGTCGACGTGATGATGGCCAGATTACCCGGTCCGGGAATCAGCAGAAATGCAATCACGGCCACCACATAGGCGCCGTAGTCGGCGATGCCAAACATGCTTGTCGAGCCTTGCAGGGACGGGAATGAAAGCATGGAGTTTACGCCAGCAGCATGCCGCGACGATGACCTCAAGCCCAAACAAGATCCTCACGCTGTGGTGTATCGACCAAAAAAAGAGCCCCTCAAGGCTCTTTTTCGACAGGATACCGGCGCGTGGCGATCAGCTCCGAAGACGCATCCACAACAGGCAGCGATCGGCGTCCAGGCCGGGGACGTCGATCTGTTCCACGTGAAACACATCGATGTCCGAGGCCAATTGGGCCAGTTCCTGATCGGGGTGTTTGCCCTTCATGGCCAGCCAGACACCGGTTTCGGCCAGACAGCCCCGCGACCATTGGGTGAAATCCGCCAGCGAGGCGAAGGCACGCGACGTGACGAGGTCGTAGCGTTGCGTCAGCTTCTCGACCCGGGCGTGCACGCCCTTGAGGTTGGGCAACCGCAGCGTCACGGCGACTTGCTGGACAAACGCGGCTTTTTTGGCGACGGTGTCCACGCAGGACACGCGCAGTTGCGGAAAGCAGATCGCAATCACCACCCCCGGCAGACCGGCTCCCGCTCCCACGTCCAGCACGTCCAGCCCCTGCTGCTGTGCATCGGCCGTGTCGAGATGCCGCTGCAGCGCAGGCACCAAGGCAAGGCAATCCAGCAGGTGGTGCGTCAACATGTCCTGCGGATCGCGGACGGCCGTGAGGTTGTAGACCTGTGTCCATTTGCCGACCAGCGCCAGGTAATCCAGCAAGGCATTCACCTTCACGTCGTCGAGCGACAGCGACAGTTGCCTCAATCCGTTGCGCAGACCCGATTCGAGCGTCGAACGATCTCCTTGTACAACCGCCATCATGCCGCCTGCCCTTCCACGCCACCCTCGGTCGCGGTTGCGGCGACGGTCTTCGCTTCCTGCGCAAACGCCTTGAAGCCGCCTCGCTTCAGATGAATGAGGAGCAATGAAATCGCCGCCGGGGTCACACCGGAAATGCGGGAGGCCTGACCCAGCGTCTGCGGGCGATGCTTGAGCAGTTTCTGCCGCACCTCGAACGACAGCGCCGTCACCTTGCTGTAGTCCAGCTCGTCCGGCAAGGGCAGGTTCTCGAAATGCGCAGCCCGCTGCACCTCGTCCTTTTGCCGATCGATGTAGCCCGAATACTTGGCCGCGATCTCGATCTGTTCCACCACCACATCGCGCAAGTCGCCCAGCAAGGCCTCGGTCACGTCGGCACTGCGGTACTTGCCGCCATCGAGCGACATGAGGGCGGCATAACTCACATCGGGCCGCCGCAGCAGATCGCCGAGGTTGTACTCGCGTTCGATGGCCTTGCCCAGGACCCGGATCGACTCGTCTTCCGGCAGGCTGCGCGGGTTCACCCATGTCGACTTCAGGCGTTCTGTTTCACGTGAAACAGCATCGCGTTTGCGGTTGAAGGCATCCCAGCGGGCGTCGTCGACCAGCCCCATGCGACGACCGGCCTCGGTCAGGCGCATGTCGGCGTTGTCCTCGCGCAGCTGCAGCCGGAATTCGGCGCGGCTGGTGAACATGCGGTACGGCTCGGTCACGCCCTTGGTGATCAGGTCGTCCACCAGCACCCCCAGATAAGCCTCGTCCCGGCCCGGCAGCCAGGCCGCTTCGTCCCGGCACTGCAAGGCGGCGTTGATGCCTGCAAAGAGCCCCTGGGCGGCGGCCTCTTCGTAACCCGTCGTTCCATTGATCTGGCCGGCAAAGAACAGGCCGCCGATCGCCCGCGTCTCGAAGCTGCTCTTGAGTGCCCGGGGATCGAAATAATCGTATTCGATGGCGTAGCCTGGCCGCAGGATGTGGGCGTTCTCGAGTCCGGCCATCGAACGCACCAGCTCGTACTGCACATCGAAAGGCAGGCTGGTCGAGATGCCGTTGGGATAGAACTCGTGGGTGGTCAGGCCTTCCGGTTCCAGGAAGATCTGGTGACTCTCCTTGTCGGCAAACCGGTTGATCTTGTCTTCCACGCTGGGGCAGTAACGCGGCCCGATCCCGTCGATCTTGCCGGTGAACATCGGGCTGCGGTCGAAGCCCGAACGAATGATCTCGTGTGTCCGCGCATTGGTCTGCGTGACCCAGCAGGGCATCTGGCGCGGATGCATGTCGGCGCGGCCCATGAAGCTGAACACCGGCAGGGTCTCGGTGGCCCCGCCCGGCATGCCGTCGCCCGGCTGCTCGGCACACTTCGAGAAGTCGATGCTCCGGCCGTCGATGCGCGGCGGCGTGCCGGTCTTCAGGCGGCCCTGGGGCAGCTTGAGTTCCTTGAGCCGGGACGACAGCGTCACGGCGGGCGGATCGCCGGCCCGGCCACCCGAGTAGTTGTTCAGGCCGACATGGATCTTGCCGTCGAGGAAGGTGCCCGCAGTGAGCACCACCGTGCGGCTGCGGAACCGGATGCCGACCTGCGTGACCGCGCCCACGACCCGATCGCCTTCGACCATCAGATCGTCCACGGCCTGCTGGAACAGCCACAGATTGGGCTGGTTCTCGAGCATGCGGCGAATCGCAGCCTTGTAGAGCACCCGATCGGCCTGCGCCCGGGTGGCACGCACGGCAGGCCCCTTCGAGCCGTTGAGGATACGAAACTGGATGCCACCTTCATCGGTGGCCAGCGCCATGGCGCCTCCCAGGGCATCGACTTCCTTGACCAGATGGCCTTTGCCAATGCCGCCGATCGACGGGTTGCAACTCATCTGACCCAAGGTCTCGATGTTGTGCGTCAACAGCAAGGTCTTGCTGCCCATGCGGGCGGCCGCCAGCGCAGCCTCGGTACCGGCGTGGCCGCCACCGACCACGATCACATCAAAAATCTGGGGATAAAGCATAGGGGCACCTCTCATGCCACGGATCAAATCGTCGGGACCCGAACCAACATACAAACCATCGACCGGTCACGGCCATTCCGGCCATTTCAAACCGGTCGCAGACAGACACCGTGAACCGCCTCTTCCGTCGGGCCAAGCCGCACCGAAACGCGAAAGCCGATCCACAGACAGGCACGAACGCCGTGTGCTGCAGCATCGGGACTCATCCATCCGAAGCCGGCCGCAGCCAGGCGCTGGTGCCAACGGCTCTGCCGACCGCGACACCCGTGCGCCACTCTGCGCCACCACCGTGCCATCCACCGGCGACCGCGACCACAACCACAACCACAACCACAACCACAAACGCTCATCGACCCACTTGCCTCGTCGATCCACATCGACGATCCAAACGAGCCTCACGCACCTCGCACCTCGCACCTCGCACCTCGCGCGTCGAACCAACGAACGAACGAACGCTCACTGGAAATCGTCCGATCCGAACGGCGCACCACAGGCCAGCCGACGACCCGGTGGAAAACCCTCTATTTTACCGCCTGCCTTATTTTTAAGCTCGCTTTTATTCGGCCCCCGCCTTGGTCCCCGGCCGGGCACCGCGGCAAAACCACACCCGGATCGGTATCGGCTCAATCCCTGCGCAGCGTCAATCCCCCTTCGGGCAAGGGCAGCGCGGTCTTGTAGCGCACCTGCTTGAGTGCAAAACTCGACCGGATGCGCGAGACACCCGGCGTCTTGGTCAGGTGGTTCAGGATGAAACCTTCCAGCGCCTTGATGTCCGGGACCAGCACCCGCAGCAGGTAATCCGCGTCGCCCGTCATCAGGTAACACTCCATGACCTCGGGCCGCTCGGCGATGGTGGCCTCGAAATGCTGCAGCACGCCTTCGACCTGTTTCTCCAGACTGACGTGGATGAAGACGTTGACATGCAGGCCCAGCATGTCCGAATCGAGCAGCGTCACCTGCTGGCGGATCAAGCCCAGTTCTTCCATCGCCTTGACCCGGTTGAAACACGGCGTGGGCGACAGGTGCACCGCGCGCGCCAGCTCTGCATTCGTGACCGTTGCATCCTCCTGCAAGCGGTTCAGGATGCCGATGTCGATGCGATCCAGTTTCTTCATGGAAAGAAAATCCTTCAAATCGATATATAAGAGATTTTTTATCTTGTATGCACCACTAAAAGCAGAATAACAGAAGCAAAAACTCGGCACGTCTCTCTAGCATCAAGGGTTTTCCCCGCCCTTCTACGGACCTGCACGATGTCCAGTCACGCGCCGCATTCCACGCCTTCCCTCTCCCTGCCGACGGGCCTGCGCCTACGGGGCTGGCCGCTCTCGGCCCGCACCCGCGGCATGGCGCTGCTGCTGCTGGCCATCGTGATCTGGGGCTGCAACTGGCCGGTGATGAAGACCGGGCTGCAACATGTCAGCCCCATCTGGTTCTCGGCCCTGCGTTTTGCCACCGGCGGTCTGTGCCTGTTCGCCATCCAGTTGCTCACCGGCACCCTGCGCCTGCCCACCCGGCGCGATCTGCCCCTGCTGGCCAGCGTGGGGCTGTTGCAGATGATGGCGTTCACCGCGCTGGGCGCGATCGCCATGACCCAGATCCCGGCGGGCCGTTCGGCCGTGCTGGCGTACACCACGCCGCTGTGGGTGGCCCCCATCGCCGTGTTCCTGTTCGGCGAGCGCATTTCGCGCTGGCAAGGGGCCGGCCTGCTGCTCGGCGTGGCGGGACTCGCGGTGCTCTTCAATCCGCTGGCCATCGACTGGCAGGACAGCGCGCTGGTCCAGGCCAATCTCATGCTGATGGCCGCCTCGTTCCTGTGGGGCATGACGATCCTGCATCTGCGCTACCACCGGGGCGACTCGACGGCCTACCAACTCGCACCCTGGCAGATGCTGGTCGCCACCCTGCCCCTGCTGCTGCTTGCCCGCATGGTCGAAGGCCCCTACACCGGCGACGGCAGCATGGCCCTGTGGGAAACCGTGCTCTTCGTCGGCCCGCTGGCGACGGCCTTCTGTTTCTGTGCCGTCAACGCGGCCAGCATGGCGCTGTCGGCCACCCGCATGTCCACGGCGATGCTGGGCGTGCCGCTGATCGGGCTGCTGGCAGCCACGGCCTTTCTGGGCGAGACCTTGAGTGTTTCGCTGGTCGCCGGCGGGCTGTGCATCGTGGGCGGCATCCTCATCGTCAGCCTCAACAAGGCCCGTGCACCGGCCTCGGCCACGTCCAGCCCTGCGGACCGGATCGAATCGCCCGCAACGGCCGCAGAAGACCTGCAGCGCCTCCGCCAGCCCTGAACCCGTCGTGCGGTGCAGGCCCGGTTGCACCGGGCCTGCACGCCGCGCCAATCTCCCCTATGCTGTTGCCGCCGGGCAAAGGCCGAGCGGCCCCGGCCGGACGCACCGAACGGTCGGCACGTCCGAAACCCATCGCAGACCCAGCAGCAGCAACAAGGAGATATCAGTGAAGCTTTTCTACAGCCCCGGCGCGTGCTCGCTTTCGCCCCACATCGTGCTCGAGGAATCCGGCCTGCCCTACGAGGCCATCCTGGCCAGCACCAAAAGCCACAAGCTGCAGGACGGCACCGACTTCTACACCCTCAACCCGCTGGGTTATGTGCCGCTGCTCGAGCTCGACAGCGGCGAACGGCTGCGCGAAGGTCCGGCCATCGTGCAATACGTGGCCGACCAGGTCCCCGACAAGCGCCTGGCCCCGCCGGCCGGCACGCTCGAGCGCTACCGCCTGCAGGAATGGCTGACCTTCATCGGCACCGAACTGCACAAAAGCTACAGCCCGCTGTTCAAGCCCAGCACGCCCGAGGAATACAAGCCCATCGCGCGCGAACACCTCGACAAGCGCTACGCGTGGGTCGACGAACAGCTGGCCGGCAAGACCTATCTCCTGGGCGAGACCTTCACGGCGGCCGATGCCTACCTCTTCACGGTCACGGGCTGGGCCAAGTTCACCGGCCTGGATCTGTCGGGCTACGAACACCTGCAGGCCTTCCAGGCACGCGTCGCGGCCCGTCCGGCCGTGCAGGCGGCCCTCAAGGCCGAAGGCCTGCTCAAGTAACCGTCGCGGCGGGGTCCCAGGCCGTCGCCAGACCCTGCCCCCGTGCCCCCTGCGGCACCGCGTTCAGCGGCGTCTGCGCGGCACGCCGGCGGGTTCCTGCACCAGGTGGGCCGCAATCGTGTTCTTGATGGGCGCAAAACGGTCGGCCAGACTCAGCACGGCCTGTCGCACCCAACGCACCGGGGGGGCATCCTGCGTGTACAGCGAGGCGACGAAGTTGGTGCCCTGATACAGCGGCCACGCGGTTCGTTTATGGGTCCGGTCGTACCGGCTCAGAACCTGCGGCGCGCCGATGTCGACCCCTTGCCGCCGGGCCTCGACCACGGCCTGCAGCAGCACGTTCTGCCCTTGCAGGCCCAGGTTGAACCCATGGGCCGTCACCGGATGCATGCCCACGGCAGCATCGCCCACCATCGCACAGCGCAGGCCGGCAAAGCTGTCGGCGTACACCCCCACCAGCGGATAGGTGTGGCGCGAACCCTGGCTGACCGGGTCTTCGCGATCCACGGTCATGCGCCCCAGGCGATGCTCGAAACGCCGCGACATCGCTTCGGAGAACGCGTCGTCGTCGAGCTGCATGACGTCCTGCATCTCGTCGCCCGACAGCGTCAGCACCACCGAGGAACGATGCACGACATCGGAGCCGGACACACGGCTGTTGAGCGGCAGCAAGGCCAGGGTCTGGCCATAACCGAACCACTCCCAGGCCGCATGGCGGTGCGTCTGCTCGTGGGTCATGCGGCAGACCAGCATGGTCTTGCCGAAGTCGCGCATCTGCGCGCCGATGCCCAGCAGGCGGCGGGTTTGCGAAAAACGGCTGTCGGCCGCGACCAGCAAGGGCGCATGCACCTCGGTGCCGGCCTGCGTGCCGTTGAGTTGCAGGCGGGCCGACCGGCCATCCCGCTGCACCGCCTCCACACCGCAACCGTCGAGCAACGTCACGTTCGAAGCCAAAGCCTTGTCGCCCAGCGCAGCCTGGTAGGCCGCACGCCGGATCAGATAGTTGGGCACCAGGAAACCCAGCTCCTCGCGCTGGCGCGACTGCGCGGAAATCGTCATGGCGGCACCGCCGGCCGAACCGTTCAACACCAGCGCATCGCGCAGCGGAGAGCAGTCGGCGGCATTGAAATGCGACCACAGGCCCAGCTCGCGCAGGATTGCGCAGGAGGCCTGGGTCAGCGCGATCTCGCGGCCATCGAAAGCCGCCTCGGCCAGCGCGGCACGCGGCTGCTTTTCCACCAGGATCACGGACAGGCCCGCCAGCGCCAGTCCACGGGCCAGGCACAAGCCGACCGGACCGGCCCCGACGATGGCCACGTCGGCCTGCAGCGTACGGGGCGCAGCCAGGGGCGAGGCCGCATCGGGCGGCGCGGCAAAAGGGGCTTGAGCGGATGTGTTTTCCATAGCCCTGTAGTTTATGGCCGACTGCACTGCAGACGGGTGCTGCCGCCTGCGCAGGATTGACCCGTGTCAAAGTCGGAAAACCGGCACTGCGCCAGGATGTCCCCATGCCCTGCAGGCTTTTGCCTGCCGGTTTAAGGTCAGTCCATGCATCGGTCCTACCGACGATGCCCCCACCCCACAGGACTTCTCAGATGACCACACTCTTCGATCCGCTGGCCCTGCCCGGCCTGACGCTCGCCAACCGCGTCGTCATGGCGCCCCTGACGCGCAACCGCTCGCCCCAGGCCATTCCCGGCCCCGTGACCGCCACGTACTACGCGCAACGCGCCAGCGCCGGTCTGATCGTCACGGAAGCCACGGCCATCTCCCATCAGGGTCAAGGCTATGCCGACGTACCCGGCCTGTACGCACCCGAACAGCTCGACGGCTGGCAGGCCGTGACCGACGCCGTGCATGCCGAAGGCGGCAAGATCGTCACGCAGCTGTGGCATGTGGGCCGGATCTCGCACAATCAGTTGCAGCCCGACGGACAGGCGCCTGTCGCGCCCTCCGCGATCCAGGCCAAAGGCAAGACCTACCTCATCGACGCCGACGGCAAGGGCCATTTCGCCCCCACCTCGCTGCCCCGCGCGCTGGCGCTCGACGAATTGCCGGGCATCGTGGGCGACTACCGCCGCGCCGCGCGGGCAGCGGTCGACCACGGCTTCGACGGCGTCGAGATCCATGCCGCCAACGGTTACCTGATCGACCAGTTCCTGCGTTCGGGCTCCAACCATCGCACCGATGCCTATGGCGGAAGCATCGAGAATCGCGCCCGTTTCCTGTTCGAAGTGGTGCAGGCCATTGCAGACGAGATCGGAGCCGAGCGCACCGGCATCCGGCTGTCGCCGGTCACGCCGGCCAACGACGCCAGCGACCCCGATGCACAGCCGCTGTTCGAGCACGTGATCCGGGGACTGGCGCGGTATCCGCTGGCCTATGTGCACACCATCGTCGGCGCCACCGGCGGTCCGCGCGATCATCAGCAAGGTGACCAGCCGTTCGACTACGCCGCCTACAAACAGGCCTACCGCCAGGCCGGCGGACAGGCCGCCTGGATGCTCAACAACGGCTACGACCGGGCGCTGGCCGAACAGGCCGTGGCCAGCGGCGAAGCCGATCTGGTCGCTTTCGGCAAAGCCTTCATCAGCAATCCCGACCTCGTCGAGCGCCTGCGGCAGGATGCGCCACTCAATGCCTGGGACGCATCCACCTTCTACGGCGGCGGCGAGCACGGCTACACCGACTATCCCACGCTGGCCCAGCAGGCCGGATGACCCCAGAGGCACGGAGGACGGCCTGTGGGCAACCCGGTGGAAAACCGTTGAAGAACCGGGAATAAGTCCGGATTACCTGTGGGCAATCTGTGCATGAATCCCTGTGCGCGTCCCGCTCCTCAGGGTTTCCAGCGTCTCAGCAACAAGGCGTTGGCCATCACGCTCACGCTCGACAGGGCCATCGCCGCCCCCGCCACCACGGGGCTGAGGTAGCCCAGCATGGCCAGGGGAATACCGGCCACGTTGTAAGCGAAGGCCCAGAACAGGTTCTGCCGGATCTTGGCCACCGTGCGGTGAGAGATATCGAGCGCCGCGCCCACCAGCGCGAGATCGCCCCGCATCAGCGTCACGCCCGCCGCCTGCATGGCCACGTCCGTCCCGTTGCTCATGGCCATGCCGACATCGGCAGCCGCCAGGGCCGGTGCATCGTTGATGCCGTCGCCCACCATGGCCACCACATGGCCTGCCTGGCGCCAGGCAGCGACCCGCGCGGCCTTGTCGGCGGGCAGCACCTCGCCCTCGACTTCACCCGCGGCCGGATCCAGACCCAGCCGGCGTGCCATGGCTTCGGCCGCGCCCCGGTTGTCGCCGGAGACCATGACGATGCGCAGTCCGCGGGCCTTCAGCGCCGCCAGGGCCTGCGCGGCGCCCGGCTTGGGCTCGTCGCCAAAAGCCATCGCCAGAAGGCCCTTGACCTCGCCGTCGACACGTTCGGCCATCATCGACACCGTGCAGCCCTGTGACTGCCAGGCCTGCGCCTGGGCCTGCCACGGGCCGGCCGGCAGACCCAGTTCGTCCATCCAGCGCAGGCTGCCCAGCAGCAGCGTGCGCCCCTCCACCACGCCTTCGGTGCCGCGCCCGGCCACGGCACGGACCTGTTCGGGCTGAATGGACGGCAGGCCCTGCGCTTGCGCATGCGCCACCACGGCCCGGGCCAGCGGATGCTCGCTGCCGCCTTGCAACGCGGCCGCCAGCACCAGCAGGCCGGCCACCTCGTCCGTGCCCCCCGCGAGACCGGCTCCGGAAACATGCATCAGCCGGGGCCGGCCCACCGTGAGCGTGCCCGTCTTGTCGAACAGCACCGTGTCCACTCGCCGGGCCAGTTCCAGCGCCTGTGCGTCCTGGATCAGGATGCCGTGGCGGGCCGCCACCCCCATGCCCGCCATCAGCGCCGCCGGCGTCGCAAGGCCCAGCGCGCACGGGCAGGCGATCACCAGCACGGCCACCGCGTGCATCACGGCGATTTCCATCGCCGCGCCCGTCCACCACCAGCCCACCCCCGTGGCCAGCGCCACCAGCAGCACCACGGGCACGAACACCTCCGAGACCCGATCGACCAGACGCTGGATGGGCGCCTTGGCCGCCTGGGCATCTTCGACCAGCCGAATGATGCGGGCCAGCACCGTCTCGGTGCCCACTGCGGTCACGTCCAGCACGATGCGGCCGTCGCCGTTGATGGATCCCCCGGACAGCGCCGATCCAGGCGACTTGGCCACCGGCAGCGATTCGCCGGTCAGCATCGACTCGTCGACCTGTGTCTCTCCCTGCTTCACCACGCCGTCGAGCGGGATGCGTTCACCGGGACGCACCACCAGGGCATCGCCCACCAGGATCTCGGCGATCGGCACCTCCACCTCCCCTTCGTCGCCGAGCAGGCGAGCGGTCGCGGGCCGCAGGGCATGCAGCGCCCGGATCGCCGCAGTGGCCTGCCGTTTCGCCCGTGCCTCGAGCCACTTGCCCAGCAACACCAGCGTGATGACCACGGCCGACGCTTCGAAATACAGATGCGGCATGTCGCCCGCCGATCCGGTCAGCCACAGCCAGACCGAAAGCCCCCAGCCCGCCGAGGTACCCACCGCGACCAGGACATCCATGTTGCCCGCGCCCGCCCGCACGGCACGCCAGCCCGCGGCATAGAAGCGCGCACCCAGCACGAACTGCACCGGCGTCGCCAGCAGGAACTGCAGCCACGCAGGCAGCATGAACGGCAGGCCCAGCCAGCCCGTCACCATCGGCAGTACCAGCGGGAACGAAAGCGCCAATCCCACCGCCACCGGCGCAAAACCGGCCCAGGCGGAGACAGGTCCGGCCTCGGCGGCCTGCTCGGCCGGCCTGGCCTCGTAACCGGCATCCCGCACGGCCCGGCTCAGCACCGCTTCCCATGAACCGGCGGCTGGCGCCTGGCCGGCGCCGTAAGACACCCGTGCCGACTCCGTCGCCAGATTGACCGAGGCATCCTGCACCCCCGGCACCTTGCGCAAGGCGCGCTCGACCCGGCCGACGCACGAGGCGCACGTCATGCCGCCGATCACCAGGTCAAGGCTGTGGACAAGTTCGGCATCGGCGGGCGAGGACCGCGCTTTCGACGCTGTCGGATTCTGTGGAAAAACTGTTTGATTCATGATCGCGTTCCAACATGCGTGAGGTTCGACCATCCGTCCAGCACGGATCGACCCCAAGGGAATCAAGCCTAAACCTTGCCATCATGGCAAAGTCAAGCCTGTTATCCAAAAAACAATGCCGTGAAAAAGCCATGCAGATCAAGCCTCTTCCTTGCTTCGGCAGCGACAGGGGCATTCGGATGGGCGATGTTCCACGTCATCTGCGGCGACAGCCTTGACCTTCCCACCATTGGAAGGTTCATACTGACCAACTCCCGGGACAAGTCCCGAACAAGCTGTGGGCAATCCATTTGACTTGTACACAGCTTGTTATCAACAACCCGAACCCGAAAGGCAACGCCATGACACAGATTCTCGAAGTACGCGGCATGACATGCGGTCATTGCGAACGCGCCGTGACCCGGGCCGTGCGTGCGGTCGATCCGCAGGCCGAGGTCAGGATCGACCGCACAGCGCATCGTGTGGAGATCGCCAACACCCAGGCCGATCCGCTCGCCCTGGCCGCAGCCATCCGCGCGGAAGGCTACGAGGTCGCCGAGTGACCACCGGTGCGCTCGGCGGAAGCCCGGTCCACATCGGCGCCGCCGCAGCGGCGTCGGGTGTCTCGGCCAAGATGATCCGGCATTACGAAAGCCTGGGACTGCTGAGCCCGGTTCAACGCACCGACAGCGGTTACCGGGTCTACAACCACAACGACGTCCACAACCTGCGTTTCATCAAACGCGCCCGCGACCTCGGTTTTTCGATGGCCGAGATCGCGGACCTGCTCGCGCTCTGGCATGACCAGGGCCGTCCCAGTACCTTGGTCAAGGCCATCGCCGCCCGCCATGTGCAGCAATTGAGCGAGCGCATCACGGCACTGCAGGACATGAAGAACACGCTGCAGCACCTGGTGTCCTGCTGCCATGGCGATGCCCGACCCGAATGTCCCATCCTCGACACACTCGCCGGCAATCCGGAAACCGCTTCGTAAGTCACTGATTCAACGAACAAAAAAACGGTTGTTCACAGCTCGAGAAGAACAATCTGTGCATAACCGGGGCATCGCCCTGCCCGCTCGCCGAGCCGGGCAGCCCCCGTCGATCCCGCCGGCTCCTCGCCCGATGCAGGCTCTGCATCGGGCTTTTTTGCGTTTCAGCGACCCAAAAACACTGAAAAAACACGGAATCCACGTCGAATCGAGCCATCAAAGCCGTCGATCAACAAGTCTGTGGATAAAAACAATGACAAGTTCGACTTATCCACACAAAAGTGGATAAGTCGCGATTTGTTCATTTTTGCGCGACAGCGGAACACACCGGCGGCCACAGCTTTTCACGACCGGCAAGCTGTTGAAAAAAAACAGCAAACCAGACTTATCCACAGGATCGCGCCGACTCTACTATTACTACTAACTTAAATTAGTGCATTTAAGGGATAAGTCCAAAACACGTCGCCGCGCCCTCCCCCGCACCGGCAGTCCTTCCGGCGCAGCGACTGCCGGCAAAACACAGCCGCAGGCGCGGCACTTTTTGCACGAGCCGCGCTCTAGCCCATACACGCGTTTGTTGTCCCGAGCGAAAAACGAGCAGATCTGCGTGTATTTGTTGAGAAAACCGGCTTGTCGCTTGCCCATCGCGACTCGGTTTTCGTGACTGCGTCGTTAAAATCGCTCCCTTTTGCTGGAAAAGTCCATTTCGTGCCTGCCCGTCTTGCCGTTCTTCCCCAATACCTGCTGCCCAAAAAGACATTGACTGCATTGGCCGGTGCCTTTGCCAGAGCTGAAGCAGGGGCGTTGACCACAGGCGTGATCCGCTGGTTCGTCAAGCGCTACGGTGTGGACATGCAGGAAGCCGCTTTCGCCGACATCCGCGACTACCGGACCTTCAACGACTTTTTCACGCGCGAACTCAAGGCGGGTTCACGCGAAATGGCGCATTCCGACTTCATTTGCCCGGTCGACGGCGCCATCAGCCAGTTCGGCGCCATCGATCGCGACACGATCTACCAGGCCAAGGGCCACAGCTACACCACCACGGCTTTGCTGGGTGGGGATAAAAGCAGCGCGATGCGCTACGAAAACGGCTGGTTCGCGACGCTGTACCTCAGCCCGCGCGACTACCACCGCATCCACATGCCCTGCGACGGCAAGCTCGAGTCGATGACGTATGTGCCGGGGGCTCTGTTTTCGGTCAATCCGACGACGGCACGGGGTGTACCGGGTCTCTTTGCCCGCAACGAGCGGGTGGTCTGCGAGTTTTCCACAGCCTATGGGCCGATCGCCCTGGTCCTGGTCGGCGCCACCATCGTCGGCAGCATGGCCACGGTCTGGCATGGCGTGGTGAATCCACCGCGCGGCCGCAAGGTCAGGCGCTGGACTTACGAAACGCACGGTGCGCCCATCGTCTTGCGCAAGGGCGAGGAAATGGGCCGCTTCATGCTCGGCTCCACCGTCGTGCTGCTGATGCCGCGTCCCGAAGGCTTCGGCATGAACTTCAATCCCAGCTGGGCGCCCGAGGGGGCGGTTCGTCTGGGCCATCCCATGGCCAGCTACCAGCCCGTCCCCGAAGAGCCGCCAGAGCCCTCTGCGGCCCCTGCACCGGGCCCGGCGGAGCCGTCGCTCGATGCCGCCGGCGCGGTGGACACGGCCCCCGCGGCCCCATCCGAAGGCCATCCTCCGCTGCCACCGGCTTCCCCGGCCCCTTGACCGGTCTCTTCGAAGCGGCAGGCCGAGCCAGATTCCGGATCGGTTAGACCGGCCGTCGCCGGCCGATCGGTTCGTGAAGCCGTCCAGCGGCCAGGTCGCGCGGCGACCGCACCCGCCGCTGAATTCGGCTCGGGATAAACCTGTGGATAAGATCCGGCCGATCTCGGGTTTGCATCTTGTACCGGGTTCACGTGCGCATCGCCAAACGACGCGCTGTCAAGGCCGTCCTGTGCCGCAATGGCCGCAGACGTCGCAGGTTATCCCCTAGTAGGCCCCTTTGGATCAGGGATAACCCTGTCACATCTGTCCACAGAATGAGTGTTCAGGCCCGAAGACTGGCTGTCCGAGCCCTCAACGCACGGAAAGTCACCCAAAAAACCGCCAAAAACTGGACAAGCTGTGGAAAACTTGTTTTTTCAGATCTTCTGGAACACAGTCATTAGTGTTAATTTGAGAATTTTCTTCATATGAATCAACAAGATGCAGAATTCATCCGAAAACTCGCATCGTGTTGCAAAGCACAAAAAACAGCGCCACGAAATTACGCATCTTTCGACGGAAAGACGGGCAAGAACGGCTTCGACGAGGCCCGCAAGCCGCTCATCCGTGCATTTCGATGGAGCTTATGAAGATTTCTCCACAAAACTATCCACAAAAACTGCATAGTTGTTGTGCATCGCCCGGACACCGTCTTGCAGCCGCTTTGCGCTGAAAAAGTCCGGTCTCTTCCTGTGTCCGCCACCAGCCTGCCGTGGACAATACGGCGCATGAGCACGCGCAAGAGTTATCCACAATTCAGGCAGAGCACCCCGGCCAGACGCCGTCCGGCGGGCCACGATTCATCAGGGGGGCCATCCGGCCCGGTCGCGCCGGCGGTGCGCCCATCCGCCGAGTCCCCGCGCCTGGTGATGCTCAACAAACCCTTCGACGTGTTGTGCCAGTTCACGAGCCAGGACGACCGTCGGACACTCAAGGACTACGTCGATCAGCCCGGCCTGTACCCTGCGGGCCGCCTGGACCGCGACAGCGAAGGCCTGCTGCTGCTCACCAACCATGGACCGTGGCAGGCGCGCATCGCCGACCCCCGGCACAAGATGCCCAAGACGTATTGGGTTCAAGTCGAAAACGAAGCGATCGAGCGTCAACTCGCGCAATTGCGCCAAGGCGTCGACCTGGTGGATGGCCGCACGGCCCCTGCCGAGGTCGACAGGCTGGCCGAACCCCTGCTCTGGGCACGCCATCCCCCGGTGCGTTTCCGCAAAAGCGTGCCGACCAGCTGGCTCCAGATCACGATATGCGAAGGCCGCAACCGCCAGGTGCGACGCATGACGGCCGCCGTCGGCCTGCCCACCTTGCGACTGGTCCGCGTGGCGATCGGGCCATGGACGCTCGCCGATCTGCAGCCCGGCTCTTGGCGCGAGCTCGACGGATTCTGAGGACGCGCAGCGGGCAGTTCCCCGTTTCGCCGCGCGTGGGCATGCGTGCAGCGCCTTTGCGCAGCCGATCGTGAGCAGGCCGGTTCAATCCCGCAAACTGCTCTCTTTTTTCTATACCTAGAACAATATTTTACGCCGCCTGTGAGCAATCAAAGGCTGGAATAATCGCATCTATGCACAAGCCTGTGGATAGATCGGCTGGAAAAACAGAGATATCCACAGAACTTCCTCGAGCCCTGCATTTATCCCCTTTCGGCCGCCTGACTCGAGTGCACATCTGCACATCGTTTTTTCGACGGAAGCTGTTGATAAAAATAGGCTTTTTCAGAAAATCAGGCTTATCCACAAGCCTTACCTACTACTACTATCCTATTTAATAGACATACAAGGAAAGAGAGGATAACTCGAAGCGCAGCGGAACGGCAGCCGGGATCCCGACCGCATGGCCTGCATTTCAGACGATTCGCGGTGCACCGTTCACCGCTTCTTTGCACAGACATCGTGCCTTTTCGGGATGGACGCATCGGCATTGGCATGCCATGCCCAAAATCGTGCACAGACTGCATGCAATAATGCGTACAAAGCAGGCATGGATTGTGCGTAATGCCCGGCATGTCCTTATCCAGCCCATCCCAGCCGCCTGCCGCGACCCCCGGACTTGGCGCCTCCGCCGTGGCATCGGCCGTTCTCCACAGCCCTTACGCCATTGAACTGATTGCGTTGAGCAAACGCTACAGTTCAGGCAACGTCGCTGTGGACAACATCGACTTGAAAATACGAAGCGGCAGTTACTGCTGCCTGCTGGGCCCTTCGGGCTGCGGCAAAAGCACGACCTTGCGCATGATTGCCGGCCATGAGTCGGCCAGCAGTGGGGACATCCTGCTCGACAACCGCAACATCACCGATCTGGCGGCTGCCGACCGGGGCACCGCCATGATGTTCCAGAGCTTTGCGCTTTTTCCACATCTTTCGGCTCTGGACAACGTGGCCTTCAGCCTGAAGATGAAGGGTGTGGACAAGTCCACGCGGCATGCACGGGCTCGGGACCTGCTCGAACGGGTGGCCATGGGTCACCTGGTGGACCGCAAGCCCGCCGAGCTCTCGGGCGGTCAGCAGCAACGGGTCGCACTGGCGCGGGCCCTGATCACCCAGCCCAAGGTTCTGCTGCTCGACGAGCCTCTTTCGGCTCTCGATCCTTTCCTGCGTGTCCAGATGCGTGCGGAACTGCGGCGCTGGCAGAAGGAGCTGGGCCTGACCTTCATCCACGTCACCCATTCGCAGGAAGAAGCCATGGCGCTGGCCGACACCATGGTGGTCATGAACCAGGGGCTGATCGAACAGGTCGGTCCCCCCCACGAGGTCTACAACAAGCCCGCCAGCGAGTTCGTGGCGCGGTTCATGGGGGGTCACAACGTGTTGCATCGCCACGAGGGCCTGCCGCAGCCGGCACGGGTCGCTGTGCGCAACGACCACCTCGAGGTCCGGCCCCTGCCGCCGGGGCTCCACCTCGAGCCGGCGGGCCAACCCGACTTATCCACAGTCTTGCCGGCCCGGGTGACCGACGTGGAGTACCAGGGCACGTATGTCCTGCTCGGACTGCAGGCACTCGACAACCCGGCTTTCCGCCCGGCTGCGCTGTCTGCCGTGCTCCACGAATCCGTTTTCCTGGCCCGACCTTTCGAGATCGGCGAATCGGTCCTGGTGAGCTGGAAAACGGCCCAGGCCCACGCGCTGGCCGCCTGATTCAACAGCAAATTCACACCCTGTGCACAGCTTGCCCCCAGTCCGTCGAGGACACGGCATGAACCAGGGTCTTTTTCCGGCCTGACGGTTTCAGGTTCATCACCCTTCGAGGAGCGTTCGACATGTCCCACCGACCCTTTCCGACAGATCCGTCTGCCGTCGCCGGCGCCTCGCTGCCGCTGCAGCGCCGATCCCTGCTCAAGGGCACTGCCGGCGTACTGGCTGCAGGCCTGTTCCCGGCCGTGCACGCGCAGGAGAAGGTGGTGTTGCGTTACCTCGGAACCGCAGTCAATCAGGACAAGGCCATTGCCGAGAAGTTCGAAGCCGATACCGGCATCAAGCTGCAATACGTGGCCGTGACCACCGACGACGTCACCAAGCGGGCCGTCACGGCCCCCAACAGCTTCGACCTCATCGACACCGAGTACTTCTCGCTGCGCAACATCGTGCCCACCGGCAACCTCAAGGGCATCGATGCCAACCGCGTGAAGAACGCCGGCAAGATCACCTCGCTGTTCACCACCGGCATGGTCGGCGGCAAGGCCGTGGGCGACCAGGGCACCGCGCCCAAGAAAGTGATCTACCTCGAAGGCGAGAAAAGCAAGACGTTCGCCAAATCGCCGACGCAGTGGATGTCGCTGATCCCGACCACCTACAACGCCGATACGCTGGGCATCCGGCCCGATCTGATCAAGCGCCCGATCGCCTCGTGGGCCGAACTGCTCAACCCCGAATTCAAGGGCAAGGCCGCCATCCTCAACATCCCGTCGATCGGCATCATGGATGCCGCCATGGTGGTCGAGGCCCAGGGCCTGCACACCTACGCGGACAAGGGCAACATGACCCGGGCCGAGATCGACCTGACCATCAAGACGCTGATCGAAGCCAAGCGGGCCGGACAGTTCCGGGCCCTGTGGAAAGATTTCAACGAGTCGGTCAACCTCATGGCTTCGGGCGAAGTGGTGATCCAGTCGATGTGGAGCCCTGCCGTGACGGCCGTGCGCAGCAAGAACATCGACTGTGTGTTCCAGCCCCTCAAGGAGGGCTATCGCGCCTGGGCTTCGGGTTTTGGCCTGCCCACGTCGCTGACCGGCAAAAAGCTCGATGCGGCCTACGAGTTCATCAACTGGTTTCTCGACGGCTGGGCGGGTGCGTACCTCAACCGCCAGGGCTACTACAGCGCCGTGCTGGAAACCGCCCGCACGCAGATGGAAGCCTATGAATGGGCCTACTGGATGGAAGGCAAACCCGCTGCCCAGGACATCAAGAGCCCGCAAGGCGTGGTGATCGCAAAGGCCGGCAGCGTGCGCGACGGCGGCAGCTACGAACAGCGCATGGGCGGCATCGCCTGCTGGAACTCGGTGATGGACGAGAACAACTACATGGTCCAGAAATGGAACCAGTTCGTGGCGGCCTGAGCGGCCACGCGAACACCTAAAGACCCCAGGCCGAAGGCTGCGCACGATGGATGCCGTGGAATCCGCCGGTGGCGCCTTCGATTTTGCCGACCGGCCCGGGCCCGAGGCGCAAACGGCGTACATCGCCAAAGGTGATTCAACGATGGCATCCCATCGCACGCAAGCCGCATCGGAACGACCCGGGCGGGGCCTGGCTGCCTGGTGGCAGGCGCTGCCCCTGAGCGCGGTTTTTATCGTGTTTTTCGTGATTCCTCTGGCCCTGGTGCTCATGGTGAGCTTCTGGCACTACGACCAGTACCAGTTGATACCCGGTTTCACGTTTGAAAACTATTTGTCTGTTTTCGAGGGTTGCGGAAATACAGGGGATTGGTGCGTCACGCTGAGAACGTATGCGTCGACGGTCAAGTTCAGTTTTCTGGTTTGGCTGATAACGTTGGTTGTAGGATTTTCAGTCGCGTACTTCCTGGCTTTCCATGTTCGTTCGGTCGGCATGCAGACGCTGCTTTTTGTTCTGTGCACGGTTCCGTTCTGGACATCCAATGTGATCCGGATGATCTCCTGGGTTCCCCTGCTCGG
Source organism: Comamonas sp. BIGb0124 (assembly GCF_003752175.1). GTDB lineage: Bacteria > Pseudomonadota > Gammaproteobacteria > Burkholderiales > Burkholderiaceae_C > Comamonas_F. The sequence goes on from NZ_RJVF01000011.1 coordinate 241,976, forward strand.
GCGCAACGGGCTGGTCAATCAGGGGTTGCAGGCCGTCGGCGTGGTCGACGAGCCCGTGGAGTGGCTTCTGTTCTCGGATTTTTCCGTGGTTCTGGCGTTTGTCCATCTCTACACGATGTTCATGATCGTCCCCATCTTCAACAGCATGATGCGCATCGACCGGGGCCTGCTCGAGGCCGCCAGCGATCTGGGTGCATCGGGCTGGAAGACGCTGTGGAACGTGATCGTTCCGCTTTCGCGGACCGGCATCATCATCGGTTCGATCTTTGTGGTCACCATCGTGATGGGCGACTTCGTGACCATCGGTGTCATGGGGGGACAGCAGATCGCTTCGGTGGGCAAGATCATCCAGGTCCAGACCTCTTATCTGCAGTTTCCCCTGGCCGCGGCCAATGCGGTGATTCTGCTGGCGGTGGTTCTTCTCATCATCTGGTCGCTGACACGGCTGGTCGACATACGCAAGGAGTTGTGATGGCGGGACATGCGACAGGCCACAAAACCGGCCACGATCGACGTTCACCGGGATTCTGGTTGCTGGCCGGTTTCTTTTCGCTGTTCGTTCTGTTCATGTACGGGCCGATGCTGGTGATCTTTACCCTGAGTTTTCAGGGGCCCGAGGGCGGATTGACCTTTCCGATGCGGGGTTTCTCGCTGCATTGGTACCAGGAGCTGGCCAAGGGGCTGGGCGTGGTGGACATCGCCGCCGCGCTGCGCCGATCGCTCACGCTGGGCATTGCGGTGATGCTGGCGACAGTGCTGCTGTCAGTGCTGGCCGGCCTGGCCTTTCGCAAGCGGCTGGTGGGCGCAAGCGTGCTGTTCTTTGTGGTCGTCGCCAGCCTCATCATGCCGTCCATCATCGTGTCGCTGGGCATCGGGCTCGAGTTCCGGCTGCTCGACGGCATCATCCAATGGGGTCTGGGCAGGCTCGGAGCGGAAGAAACGCTGGCCAACTACGGTACGGCGATGGGGCTCTACACATCCGCCCTGGGGGCCCATCTCACCTGGACCCTCCCCTTCGGACTTCTCATCATGTTTGCGGTGTTCAACCGCTTCAATCCAGCCTACGAAGAGGCCGCACGCGATCTGGGTGCGACGCCCTGGCAGGGCTTCCGGCATGTGGTTCTGCCGCTGATCGCGCCTTCGGTGATCGGTGTCGGCATGTTTGGCTTCACATTGTCTTGGGACGAGATCGCACGGACCTCGCAAGCCATCGGCGATGTGAACACGCTGCCGCTCGAACTGCAGGGGCTGACCAGTACGGTCACCACGCCTTCCATCTATGCACTGGGGACGGTCACCACCCTGGTTTCTTTCCTGGTGATGGCGCTCACGCTGCTGCTGGTGCTGATCCTCAAGCGCCGCTCTGCCAGACGGACGCCGGCTTGAGACGGACTGGAGACTGTGCAGCCCCTGCCCTGCCCTACCCGTTGCCGAACGGATCTTTCGGGTTTTTCACTGAACTGCATGCGATTCCCATGACCTGGCTTGTCATCAATCCCAACACGTCGGTCGATGTGACGGATCGGCTGGTTGCCCGCATCCGCCGCGTCGCGCATGGCAATGTCGAACTGCGTGCGGAAACCGCGCGCTTCGGCGCACCCTATATCGCCAGCGAATCCAGCTATGCGGTGGCCGGCCATGCCGTTCTCGATGCCTGGCAGAACCAAGGCCGCATTCACGAGTCGCTTGCGGTAGACCCATATGAAGACGGACTTGTGCCTGCAGGAACGCCGTTGAAAGGCATTCTGGTCGGTTGTTTCGGCGACCCGGGATGTGCGGCACTTCAGGAAATATCGGGCATTCCGGTGGCCGGGCTTGCCGAAGCTTCTTTCGAGGAATCCTGTGTTTTCGGACATTTTGTCATCGTGACGGGCGGCGTGCTTTGGAAACCCATGCTGAAGAAGCTGGCCGCTTCACTGGGCTACGGAAAGCGTTTGCTCGACGTGCATGTGCTGGATCAGACCGGCGACGAACTGGCCGCCCATCCGCTTCAGGCCAGCGACCGGCTGCGGCAGGCTTGCGTCGAAGCGATCGCTGCCACCGGGGCCGATGCGGTGATTCTGGGCGGCGCCGGTCTGACCGGACTGGCCGATGCGTGGTCGTCTTCGTTGCGTGTTCCGGTGATCGACAGCGTGGACGCCGGTGTTCGCATGCTGGCGCAACGCATCGTGCGTTTCGAGGCCGAGGGCGGTGTGCCCTCCCCTTTGGCTCCGCATCCGAAACTTCTGGCCTGGCCCGAGGGGCGATCGCATGCCTGACGTCACGGCATACGGACCGGGCTCGGCAGAGCCGTCGTTCGAGGCAGAGACGCTGCCGTTACGTGCCGTGAGCGACGACGAGATCTACAGGCGATTCGTCGATGCCTTGCTCGATCACCGGCTGGCACCCGGCACCAAATTGATCGAGGATCAACTGGCGCAGGCATTCGGTGTTTCGCGGACCCGTATCCGGCCGGTCCTGGCACGGTTGGCAGGCGAGCAACTCGTGACGTTGACGCCCAATCGCGGCGCCCGTGTGGCAAGGCCGGATGCCGCCGAGGCTCGCGAGGTTTTCGAGGCCCGCCGCCTGATCGAGTCCCGCCTGCTGGAGCTGTTCATGGAGAAATCGCCAACGCGCTGCCTGGCGGATCTGACGGCCTGCATCGATGCAGAAGAAGCGGCACGCGAACGTGGCGACCGGCAATCGGCCATCCGGCTGTCGGGTGATTTCCATTTGTCGATCGCCCGTGCGACCGGGCACGAAACCCTGGCGCGCATCCTGTCGGCGCTGGTGTCGCGAACCTCTCTGGTGCTGATGGCGTGGGGCCCTCCGCAACACGTTCCGGCCGCGGGCTGCGGCTGCCATGCCCACCGCGCCTTGCTGGATGCGATGCGGCTTGGGGCGCGTGCACAGGCCTTGAATCTCATGCGGGAGCACCTTGACGAGATCGAGGGCTCCCTGCATTTCTGCGATGTTTCCGAGAAGCCCGTTCGCCTGCGGGAGCTCTTTCGGCCGCGCTGACGAGCCTTGAAAATCCCCTGCAGCCGGCAAAAAATGATAGTCCTGCAGTCCTACATCGAACCGGCTGCGGCCAATTGCAAAATCCATCCAACGGCCCTGCCCGTGGCGGTGATGGTCTATCCAGCCTGTCTGCAATGGTTTGCGTGCGGAGCCGAATCCAACAACCCGTAGGAGAAACTCATGCGAAAAATCATACTGGCCTCGGCAGCGGCCGCCTTCATCATGACCGGCTGCGCCAACATGGATGATTCCACACGAACCAAAGCCACCGGCACCGGCATCGGTGCGGTCGCGGGTGCCGCTGTAGGCGGCCTCATCGGCGGCGGACGCGGTGCGGCCATCGGTGCCGGCATCGGCGGTGCGGGTGGCTACATCTGGTCGAGCCGCATGGAAAACCAGAAACGCCAGATGGAACAGGCAACGGCCGGCACCGGCGTGACGGTGAGCCAGACGCAGGACAACCAGCTCAAGCTCGACATTCCCAGCGATGTCTCGTTCGACGTCAACCGCGCCAACGTCAAGTCCAACTTCGCGCCCATCCTGGACCGCTTTGCTTCGGGCCTGGTCGCCAACCCGAACACCACGGTGCGCATCATCGGCCACACCGATGCCAGCGGCACCGACGCCATCAACAACCCGCTGTCCATGGAGCGTGCCGCCAGCACCCGCGATTATCTGGTGGCACGGGGCGTGCCGATCAGCCGCATCGCCATCGACGGCGTGGGTTCGCGGCAGCCCGTGGCCAGCAACGACACTGCAGCAGGCCGCGCACAGAATCGCCGCGTCGAGATCTACACCGGCGAAAGCGCGCCCAGCTGATGGTCGACGACCCTCGCGCGGCTCGCGCTGCGCAAGGGGTTCGGATCGGCACACAGGCCTCCTAGCGAGGCCTGTTTCTTTTTCAGGCTGCGGTTTGCTGCGGCCGGATACGGCCCAGGAGGGCCAGCGCCACGGCGACGGCGGCCAGGGGCACCAGCGAGGCGAGATTGATCCAGAACCAGCCTTGCGTGGTCACCAGCGCGCCTGCGGTGAAGGCGGACAGTGCCGTGGCCGAGAAGACACAGAAGTTCAGGGCGCCTTGTGCCTTGTCTTTTTCTTCGGGCCGGTAGGCCTGCAGAGCCAGCGTGGTGCCGCCGGTGAACAGGAAGTTCCAGCCGACGCCCAAGGCAAACAATGCCATGAGGAAATGGTGCAGCTCCACGCCGTTGAGCGCGATGACGACGCAGGCCACGTTGAGCCCCAGGCCGCAGGCCATGATGGCGCGCACACCGAACCGGCGGATGAGGTGACCCGTGAAGAATCCGGGTGCAAACATGCCGATCACATGCCATTCCAGGACCAGTGCCGTGCTGTCGAAAGTGAAACCGCAGGTCTGCATGGCGAGTGGGGTCGCCGACATCAGCAGGTTCATGATGCCGAAACCCAAAGCACTGCCCATCGCGGCGACCACAAAGACGGGCTGCCGCACGATCTCGGACAGCGGCCGTCCACTGTCCTGGCGATTGGCGGCCCCTGTTTCAGGGAAACGGATGGCACTGACGACGGCCAGCGAGAGCAAGGCCAGCACGGCCAGGGCCAGGTAGGCACCGAGGAAGGGATAGCTGCCCAGCGAACGGGTGGCCAATGCCAGATTGGGGCCTGCGACGGCACCGAGCAGGCCGCCGGCCAGCACCAGCGAAATCGCTTTTTCCTTGTAGCTGGGCACAGCCAGCTCGGCTGCGGCAAAACGGTAGAGGCCTGCATTGGCGCTGTAGTAACCGGCCACCAGCGTGGCCGTGCACAGCAGCCAGAAGTGCTGCCAGGCCACGGCCAGCGCGCACAGCAGGCAAGACAGCACGGCCACCAGCAGGCCGCTCTGGAACGCCCCCCGGCGACCGAAGCGCCGCTGCGAGCGTGCCACCAGGCCGGTGGACAGCGCACCGCCCAGCACGTAGGCCATGACGGGCAGGGTGGCCATCCAGCCCAGCGGGGCCAGGCTGAAACCGACCAGGCCGTTGATGGCGATGAAAGTCACGTTGTTGGTCATGAACAGGCCCTGGGCCAGGGTCAGCAGCCACAGGTTGCGGTTCATGCCCGGTGCAGGCGCCGAAGGGGGCGCCGAGCGCGCGGTGGAGGGGAACATGGCAGGTCCAGACGGTGCAGCGAAGATGTCGCGCATCATGCACCTTGACCCCGTGACAAGGTCAAGGCCCTGTCATGTCCAGGGGCTCGCGGCTGTGTTCAGGTCTTGAGGAAGTTGCCGAACAGCCCGAGCAGTTCACCGGCCGGATTGGCACCGGCGGCGGGAATGCTGCCGTTGGGCGTCAGTCGGTCGACGGCGACGGGCAGGAACTGGCTGAGCTGCGGCAGCAGGTGCGGCACATCGATGCCCATGCGACCCGCGATCGACTGCACGAGCTCGCTGCCGAGAACCTGCTGGAGCTGCTCGCCGGTAATCGGCAGATTGGCGGCCTGCTGGCTGATCCACGATTCGATGATGGGGCTCAGACCGGCCCGCTGAAATTTGGCGATCAAGCCCTGAAGGCCACCGATTTCGCCATTGTTCGACAGCAGATCGATGAGCACGGGCAGCAGTCCGCTGTCGGCGGTCGCGCTTCGGCCGATGGCAGCAGTGCCGACGCTGAGCACGGAGTCAAGCAGACCCATGGTTTTCTCCCGAAAAACCGGACATCTTAGAACGAGTTGGACGGCTTGCGTAGAGGGGTTGCCGAAGGGGTGTTGCGCACACGCAAACGGCTGGCCGGGCGACGGCCGTGCCCGGAGCCGGGGCAGCGGCGATCAGCCAGCCAGGCCGAGCGCGGCCAGGACGGCCAGCGGTGCGGTTTCGGCACGCAGGACCCGGCTGCCGAGGCTCACGGGCAGGAAGCCCTGAGCGAGCAGCAGCCCTTCCTCGTTTGCACTCAGGCCACCCTCGGGTCCGTTGACCAGCACGACCGGCGTGGCGGCATCCGAGGGGCTGGACCAGGGCCGGCTGCCTTCGGCCAGCGACAGCACGCAGCGCTGCCCATCGGGCCAGGCCTTCTGGGCTGCAAAACGTGCCAGATCGAGGGGCGCATGGATGAGCGGCACACGATTGCGGCCACATTGTTCGCAGGCCGCCACGGCAATGGCCTGCCAGTGGGCCTGCTTTTTGTCGGCGCGTTCGCCCTTGAGGCGCAGCACGCTGCGTTCGGTCATGAGCGGCCAGATGCTGGTCACGCCCAGCTCGGTGGCTTTTTCGACCAGCCAGTCCATGCGGTCGTTGGCGGGCATGCCGACGGCCAGGTGGACGGCCCGGCCGATCTCGCGTTCGGTCGGCGTGTGGGTGTCGATGCGGACGGCGACGTCGCTGCGGCCCATTCGGGTCACGGTGGCGGTGTACTCGCCGCCTTCGCCGTTGAACAGCGTGAGGCTGTCACCGGGCTGCATGCGCAGCACCTGCACATGGCGCGCGGCGCCTGCAGGCAAGTCGACATCGGTGCCCGGCAGCAGCGCCGCAGCAGGCAAGGGGCAGTGAAAACGGGGCATGTGGCAAGTATCGCGCAAGCGGACGGGCCTGCGCACCAAGGCGTGCAGCGCGGGTCAGAGCATGTCGTCGCGTTTTGGAGTCATCTTTTTTAGTAGCATGAAGTTCATGAAAAGACGTGTCTAATCGATGGAAATGACGGTTGGAAAACAAAAGCGAGAACCTCAAATGCCACGACTTGTGGCCTAATGGCGGGTTTTCCTTCCACCAGAGTTGAATTCCCACAGGAGCTGACATGGGCAACAAGATCGTTACCGAAGCGGATCGCAAGCGCACCCCCGCACCCACCCCTCTGCCTGGCTTCGTGCTGCCCACCGCGGGTCGCGGCCAGCGTTCGAGCCTCGAGCGCGGCAGCCACACGCGCAGCAAGAAGAACCCTGGCAAGCGCACCCACAAGGGCGGTTGATCCGCGTGTCTCGGTCCTGTCCTTCATCGACAGGCCCTGCACAGAAAGCCAGTTGGAGCAATCCGGCTGGCTCTTTTTTTGTCCAAGGTGGGGGTCGATGCGGCAGCCGGTGAACCAAGCGCCGCCGGCAAGGTCCACCGGAGCAGGCGTGCCCTGCCATCAGCTTGAATTAAGCTTGACCCGGCACGATGTGTGAACCCTGGCCCCAAGACCGCTCGAGGCCCGACGACGACCCGCCATAAAGGACAGAACCATGACTCCCCAGGAACGCACGCTGCTCGAGGATTTCCTGAGCAAACTTGCCCGTGTGCAAGGCGTGGACAAGGATCCCGATGCCGATGCCCTGATCCGTCAGCAGGCCGCGCGCCAGCCCGACGCGCTGTATCTCGTCATCCAGCGCAGCCTGCTGCAGGAACAGGCCTTGGAGGCCTCGCAGGCCCGTATCCAGGCGCTGGAGCAGCAGGTCGGGCAACTGCAGGATGCCGCACGCGCGGCCACGCCTGCTCCGGCACCTGCACCTGCACCTGCACCTGCACCTGCACCTGCACCGCGCAGCTTTCTGGGCTCCCTGTCGGCCAGCGGGTGGGGACGATCTCCCGAGCCCGCACCCGCGGTGCCCGAGCCTGCGGCCGCCCGTCCGGGCTCGCTGATCGGCAGCCAGATCGGGCAGGGCGGCTCGTCTGCGTTCGGCGGCACGGCGGCACCCCAGGGCGGTGCGGCCATGGCCGCTGCACCCGCAGGGGCACGTGCGGGCATGGGCGGCGGCGGCATGGGCGGCTTCCTCGGCCAGGCCGCGATGGCCGCGGCGGGGGTGGCCGGCGGCATGTTCCTGTTCAATGGAATCGAACATCTCATGAACGGCGGCAAAGAGTCCGTGGCGGCGCAAGAGCCGCCCGCCGATGCGGCCCATGCGTCAGACAGCAGTGCCGACACCGCCCCGGCCAGCCAGAGTGCGGCGGCCGATCAGGCCCCTGCCGACGACACGACGCTGGCGGATGCGGGAGACGCCGCAGCCGACGATGGCGGCTGGTTCGACGACGGCGGTTTTTTCGGCGGCGACGACGAGCTGGTCTGAAGCCGTCCAGGCTGGCGGCGGGCCACCCTGGCCTCGTCGCGGCCTGTGCCATCAGGCCTTGGGGCCGCCTCGTGCCTGGCCGGCTGCAATCACGCCGCCGCCCAGGCAGACATCGCCGTCATAGAGCACGGCCGATTGACCGGGCGTGACGGCCCATTGCGGATGGTCGCCGAACGCGAGCGAAAAACCCGCTTCGGTCGCGGCCGAGAACTGCGTGGGGGCATCGGCCTGCCGGTAGCGGGTCTTCACGCCGTAGAGGCCCGGCTGGGGGGGCACGCCGGCCGTCCAGCTGGCGTTGTCGGCCGCCAGGCTGTCGTACTGCAGCCAGGGGTGGTCGTGGCCCTGCACGGCCCACAGGGTGTTGCTGGGAATGTCCTTGCGCGCCACGAACCATGGCGCGTGGTCGCCGGCGCCGCGTTGCGCGCCCTTCTCTTTCACGCCGCCGATGCCCAGTCCCTGGCGCTGGCCCAGGGTGTAGAAGCTCAGGCCGACATGCTGGCCCAGCACCCGTCCGCGGCTGTCCTTGATGGGACCGGGCTCCTTGCTGATGTAGCGGTTGAGGAAGTCGCGGAAAGGGCGTTCGCCGATGAAACAGATGCCGGTCGAGTCTTTTTTCCGGGCATTGGGCAAGCCGATTTCTTCGGCGATGCGGCGCACCTCGGTTTTTTCGAGTTCGCCGACGGGGAACAAGGTCTTCGACAACTGGGCCTGGTTGAGGCGGTGCAGGAAATAGCTCTGGTCCTTGAGCGGGTCGAGCCCCTTGAGCAATTCGTGGCGGCCGGTGGCCTCGTTCAGGCGGACGCGGGCATAGTGGCCGGTGGCGATCTTTTCAGCGCCCAGCCGCATGGCGTGGTCGAGAAAGGCCTTGAACTTGATTTCGGCGTTGCAGAGCACGTCGGGATTGGGCGTGCGGCCCGACTGGTACTCGCGAAGGAATTCGGCGAACACGCGGTCCTTGTACTCCGCGGCGAAGTTGACGTGTTCGATCTCGATGCCCAGCACGTCGGCCACACTGGCCGCATCGATGAAATCCTGCCGCGAGGAGCAGAACTCATCGTTGTCGTCGTCTTCCCAGTTCTTCATGAAAATACCGACCACCTCGTAGCCCTGCTGCTTGAGCAAGTAGGCGGACACGGCCGAATCCACGCCGCCGCTGAGGCCGACGACGACCCGGGTGGGCGCAGGAGAAGAAGACAGGGAAGAAGGTGGGACCGGATGGGACATGGCTCAATTATCGTTTCCCGAGCCGGCCGGTGTGCGGAAGGCCGAAAAAGCCCCGACAACCTCGTTCATGCCGGTCGACGTGCATGCCTCTGCGGCGCCGAGGCCGGGTCTCGGGGCCCGTGCGACAGGCCTGCGGCGATGGGAAAGGCCACGGAAACGTCCGATGGGACAGGGTCCGGCGTCCGGGGATCCTGCAGAGCTCCTGCCCGGGGGAGGGGGCGATTCCTTGATGTTCGAACGTCTTTCAAGGTTCGAGGATGGAGCGAAATAAATGGGTGTCTGTCTCTTAAAGAGGGTTCGGGCGATTGAGGCCCGGCGTTGGCAGCATGTCGGCATAGAGGCCGGTCTGGTCGATGCGCAGGATCGCTTCGGTGCGCCCACCCGCTTTGCCGGCGAGCGGATCGCCCGCGAACCGCTCGCCGGAGGGCGAACCCGGCGCAGCGAGGACGGCGGCTCTGAGGGGTGTCAGGCCCGGGCAGGGCTTTGCACCACGCTGTCGTGCACATGGACGAGGTCGAGCGGGTAACGTTTGCCGGCCCGGTAGTCTTCGATGCCGCGCAGCAGCAGGGCCGTCCGGTGGCGGTCGGTGCTGGCGAGGATTTCCTCGTAGGTCATCCACACGGTGCCGACGATGCCTTCGTCGTAGTGGGCGCCGGGTTCTTCGTCGCCGAGCACACCCGTGTAGGCGAAGCGCAGGTAGGTGACGTCCTCGCCGGTGTTGGTCTTGGTGAAGCGCGACATGTAGACGCCCACCAGCGCCGTGGGCGTGAAGTGGTGTTTGGTTTCCTCGAGAACCTCGCGTGCGCAGGCGGTTTCGGGCGACTCGCCCTGGTCCAGGTGGCCGGCCGGGTTGTTCAGCCGCAGGCCGTCGGCGGTGTCTTCTTCGACCAGCAGATACCGTCCATCGCGCTCGACGATGGCGGCGACCGTGGTGTTGGGTTTCCAGCGGTCGGCTGCGAACTTGGAGGTCAAGGCGGCGGCTGGAGTTGACGCAAGAGGCGCCAGATCGAGGGAAGCGGCGTGAGTCATGGCGCGGATTATGTCGTGTCCCGGCGCATCGTGTGCACGGATAGCGGCCTGCACGCCACACTCGCCGGAAATTGGGGCCCCGCACCCGCTGAAAACGGCGGGTGCCGGCCCTCCTCAGGCCGAGGCTGCGGCGTAGGCGTAGGCGTAGGCGTAGGCGTAGGCGTAGGCGTAGGCGGCGGGCGGCCGACGTCCGGCCAGGGCCTCTATGGCATTGGTGGTGGCCAGCTCGGCCATCGCCTTCCGGGTTTCGTGCGTGGCCGAACCGATATGGGGCAGTGCCACCACACGGGGGTGGGTGCGCAGGGGCGAGTCGTGGGGCAGCGGTTCGGTGGCGAACACGTCCAGTCCGGCGGCGCGCAGGTTGCCGTGGTCCAGCGCCTGCAGCAGGGCCGCCTCGTCGACGATGGCGCCCCGCGAACCGTTGACGAGGATGGCGCCGGGTTTCATCAGGCCGAGTTCCCGCTGGCCGATCAGACCGCGCGTCTGGGGCGTGAGCGGCAGTGCCAGCACCACGAAGTCGGCTGCCGACAGCAGGGCGTCGCGGTCGGTGAAATGCACGTGGCCGCGCAGGGCGCCCAACTGGGCGTCGTCCACCGGGCTGCGGTTGCTGTACAGCACCCGCATGTTGAAGCCCAGTGCGGCCCGCTGGGCCAGAGCCTGGCCGATGCGGCCCATGCCCAGGATGCCCAGGGTCTTGCCGTGCACGTCCCAGCCGAAAAGGTCTTCGGCGATGTTGCGGGTCCAGTGGCCTTCGCGCACCCATTGCGCCAGCTCGGGGATGCGCCGGCTGGTGGCCATGATGAGGCCGAACAGCGTGTCGGCCGTGGTCTCGGTGAGCACGCCGGGCGTGTGGCACAGCAGGATGCCGCGGCGCGCGAGCGAGGCGACGGGGTAGTTGTCCACACCGACCGAGATGCTGGAAACGACCCGCAGCCGCGGCGCCTGGTCGAGCAGTTCGTCGGTGATGGCGTAGCTCGAGCCCACCAGTGCGTCGGCGGTGGGCAGGGCCTGCAGAAAGGCCTCGCGCTGCGCCGGCAGGCGAGGATTGGCGACGGTGACCGTGTGCAAGGCCTGCAGGCGGGCCAACTGATCGGCGGGCAGTTCACGGAACACCAGCACGTGCTGGCGGCGGGGCGTGTTCGAGTCGGGGCTGTTCATGGCGAGCGTCAGGCCGTGGCTTCGAGCGCGTGCAGCTCGGTGCGGGTGGGCAGGCCTTCGGAGTCGCCCAGGACCTGCACTTGACGTGCCCCGATCCAGCAGGCGCGCCGCACCGCTTCGTCGATGCTGCGGTCTTCGAGCAGGGCGCTGATGACGCCCACGGCAAAGCCGTCGCCTGCGCCCACGGTGTCGATCACCTGCTGCACCGGGAAGCCGGGTGCATAACCGGCCACGGCCAGGCCCTGGTGCGTGCCTTCGAAGTAGGCACCGTCGGCACCCAGCTTGACGACCACCAGTTTGGCGCCCTGGTCGAGATAGAAACGGGCCACGCCTTCGGGCGTGGTCCGGCCGGTGAGCAATTCGCCTTCGGCCAGGCCGGGCAGCACCCAGTCCGCCTGTGCGGCGAGGCCGTTGATGGCCTCGCGCATCGCCTCGGTCGAGGACCACAGGGAGGGGCGCAGATTGGGGTCGAACGAGATGGTGCGGCCGGCGGCGCGTGCGACGTCCAGGGTGCGCCGGGCGGTCGCGAGGCTGGTGGCCGAGATCGCCGCGAAGACGCCGGTGGCATGCAGGTGGCGGGCCGAGGCCAGCCAGGGCTCGTCGATCTGGCCGGGCTCGAACTGGCTGGCGGCCGAGCCCTTGCGGTGGTATTCGACCTGGGGATCGCTGCCGTCGGTGACGCGGCCCTTGAACTGGAAGCCGGTGCGTTGCGTGGCATCGCTCACGACCCGGCTGCAGTCCACGCCTTCGCTGCGCATTTCGGCGAGCAGGTAGCGGCCCATCGAATCGTCGCCCAGGCGGCTGGCCCAGCCGACCCGGAAACCCAGACGGGAGAGACCGATGGCGACGTTGATCTCGGCGCCGGCGATGCGTTTGGTGAACGCCTGCGCGTCTTCCAGCGGACCGGGTCGGTCGGCGATCAGCAGCACCATGGCTTCGCCGAACAGGACCACATCGGGCGAGGCGCCACCGGCGCTGTGAGCGGAGGGCGGAGCGGCAGGCGTGAGGGAGGTGACGGACATGGTGGGCGGAAGATCAGGGGTGGGCGATGCACTGCGCCGTGGCGTCGCGCAGGCACTGGATTTCTTGGCGGGTGACGGCCAGCAGGTCGTCGCCCGCCAGGGGGTATTCGATGGCGCGCGGCACGCCGGTGGGCAGACTGCGCAGCACGCTGCGCCAGGGGGCCGCCGATTCGAGCAGCGGCACGGCCACCCATTTGGCGGGCAGGCGCTGAACGCCCTTGGCATGCACATAGGCCACGCGGGCGCCGAACGCACGAGCCGCCAGCAGCGGGCATTCGCCCTGGTAGTGCCAGTTGCCCATGTCGAAGGTCATGGGCAGGTGCAGGTGCGATTGGTCGGCCAGGGCGAAGAAGCGCTGCAGCGCGTCCAGCGTGCCTGCGCGCACGGTCTGGTCGTTTTCGATGAGCAGTTCCACGCCGCTGCCGTCGAGCCGGCCGGCCAGTGCGGCAAAGTCCCGGGCCGCTTCCTGCGTGCCCTGGGCGGCAAAGTCGCCGATGGCCATTTTGAGGCGGGGCGCGCGCAGCGTCTGGGCGCGTGCCAGGCCTTCGGCCAGCGCGGCGGTGTGCAGTTCGCCGTTCGGCAGCCACAGGGGATCGGGGCTGGAGTAGACGCGGATGCGGTCCGTGCCTTGACTCCAGGCCGCGAGCTCGGGCAGCTCGCGCGCGGCATCGCGCAGCAGCTCGCCGCGGACTTCGACGCCGTCGGCACCGGCCTCGACACTGAGCCGGGCAAACCAGAGCTGGCCGTGACGGCCGACTTCGGCGGCGCCGAACGAGGTCAGGGAAATCAGAACCGGAGCCGGCGTGTGCGACGAGTGGGACATGGCGGGGACGCGGACCGCATGCGGGCCCGCGCTGCGATCAATGGTTGGTCAGGATCTGGCCGAGGAAGGCCTGGGTCTTGGGGTGGCGGGGATTGCCGAAGAATTCGGCCGGCGGACCTTGCTCGATGATCTGGCCTTCGGCCATGAAGATCACGCGGTCGGCCACGCTGCGGGCAAAGCCCATTTCGTGGGTGACGCACAGCATGGTCATGCCGTCCTCGGCCAGGCCGATCATGGTGTCCAGCACTTCCTTGACCATTTCCGGGTCGAGCGCCGAAGTGGGTTCGTCGAACAGCATGATCTTGGGCGTCATGCACAGGGCGCGGGCGATGGCCACGCGCTGCTGCTGGCCGCCCGAGAGCTGGGCCGGGTATTTGCCGGCCTGTTCGGGGATGCGCACGCGCTTGAGGTACTTCATGGCCAGTTCCTCGGCCTCGGCCTTCTTGAGGCCGCGCGAGCGCATGGGCGCCAGCGTGCAGTTCTCGAGGATGGTCAGGTGCGGAAACAGGTTGAACTGCTGGAACACCATGCCCACTTCCTGGCGGACGGTGTCGACGTTGGAGCCGCCGGCCGTGAGGTCGGTGCCGTCGACGGTGATGCGGCCCTTCTGCACGGTCTCGAGCCGGTTGATGCAGCGGATGAGCGTGGACTTGCCGGAGCCCGACGGGCCGCAGACGACGATGCGCTCGCCGGCCCGGACGTCGAGGTTGATGTCGGTCAGCACCTTGAAGCTGCCATACCATTTCTCGACGCCTTCGAGGCGAATGATGGGTTGGTCGGGGGATGTGCTCGTCATGGAAACTCCGGCGGTCTCATTGGGGGGAGGCCGGTGGGCGCCTCCCGTACGGTTCTTCGGGTCAGTTCAGCTTGGGCAGGTCGGATTCCAGCCATTTGCGGTAGAGCTTGTTGAGCTCGCCGTTGGCGGTGTTGCGTTCCACGAAGGCGTTGACGGCCTGCACCAGTTCGTCCTGGCCGGGGCGCAGGGCAACGGCCATGTTCTGCTGAACCAGCTGGAACTTGTTTTCGTAGGTGCCGGCGGGCACGCGCTTGGCGATCTGCGCCGCCACGGTGACCGAGCAGCCGATGGCATCGACCTGACCCGACAGCAGGGCCTGCATGGCCGATGCGTCGTCGTCGAAGCGGCGGATCTGCGTGCCTTCCGGTGCGATCTTGGTCACGGCGACGTCCTGGGTGCTGGCACGGGCCACGCCCACGCGCAGGGTCTTGAGGTCTTCGGGACCCTTGATGCTGGTCTTGGTCGGGCCGTACAGCACGATGGAGGCGGCCGAGTAGGGCTTGGAGAACAGGACCTGCTTGGCGCGCTCGGGCGTGATGGCCAGCGAGGCGATCAGCATGTCGACCTTGTTGGTCAGCAGGAAGGGGATGCGATTGGGACCGGTGACGGGCACGATGTCGACCGGCACGCCCAGGTCCTTGGCCAGCAGCTTGGCGACGTCGGCGTCGTAGCCGTCGGGCAGGTTCTGGGTGTTGGTGATGCCGTAGGGCGGGAAATCGACCAGCATGCCCACCGTCAGCTTGCCTTTTTTCTTCAGTTCTTCGACGGTCTGCGCGCCGGCGGCGCCGGCAAACAGCGACAGCGAGCCCAGGGCGGTGGCGGCCAGCGCGCCGTTGAAGGCGCGGCGAGAGAAATTGCGGTCCATGTCAGTCTCCAGTCTGTTGGATGGGATGGTGAGGATTTACTGCGGCGGAAAAAAGCGGGGGAGGGCGGTCAGCGTGCCAGGGCGGCGGCCTGCCGGCGCTCCATGCGGGCTGCCAGCAGGGACAGCGGCCAGCACAGCACGAAATAGATCGCGGCGACGACACCGAACACCACCAGCGGCTGGAAGGTGGCGTTGTTGATGATCTGGCCGGCACGCGTGATTTCGGTGAAGCCGATGATGGCCGCGAGCGAGGTGCCCTTGATGATCTGCACCAGGTAGCCCACGGTCGGCGCCACGGCGATCTTCATGGCCTGGGGCAGGACCACGTCGCGCATGCGCCAGTAGTACGAGAGGCTGAGCGCCTGTGCGGCCTCGAGCTGGCCGCGCGGCACGGCCTGGATGCAGCCGCGCCAGATCTCGCCGAGGAACGCGCCGCTGTTGAGGATGAGCGCGGCAGCCGCGGCCAGCCAGGGGTTGATGTCCAGCCCGAGGATCGGGGCGCCGAAGAACACCAGGAACAATTGCAGCAGCAGCGGCGTGCCCTGGAAGATCTGGGTGAAGACGGTGGCCGCGAACTGCAGCACACGGGACTCGGCGGTGCGGGCGAGCGCCACCATCAGGCCGACGATGGAGCCGCCGGCAAAAGCGATGGCCGACAGTGCGATCGTCCATTTCGCGGCTTCGAGAATGAAGAGGAATTCGGGCCAGCCGAAGGTGCGCATCATGTTTTTTCTCCTTCAGGCAGGGGTTCAGCGGCGGTCGGGGTAGTTCAGGCCCCACTGATAGATCAGCTTGAACAGGCCCGAGAAGGCCATCGACAGGGCCAGGTACACCACGGCGACCACGATGTAGATTTCAAAGCTGCGGAAGGTCTGGGACTGCAGGTTGGCGGCCACCGAGGTGAGGTCGTCGGCCGAGATCACCGAGACCACGGCCGAGCTCAGCATCAGCAGGATGAACTGGCTGCACAGCGCGGGGTAGATGGCCTTGAGCGCGGGCTTGAGGATGACGAAACGGAAGATCTCCCAGCGCTTGAGGTTGAGCGCCAGGCCGGCCTCGATCTGGCCCTTGGGAATCGATTCGATGCCGGCCCGGATGATCTCCGTGGCGTAGGCGCCCAGGTTGACCACCATGGCGGTCAGGGCGGCGGTCTGGGGCGACCAGCGCAGGCCGATGGCCGGCAGTGCGAAAAAGAAGAAGAACAGCTGGACCAGGAAAGGCGTGTTGCGGATCAGCTCGATGTAGGTGTTGATTGCAAAACGCAGCGGCGCCGGGCCCGAGGTCTTGCCCCAGGCGCACAGGATGGCCAGCGCCAGGCCGATGGCCATGGCGGAAAACGACAGCTGGATGGTGACCCAGGTGCCCTGCAGAAGCAGAGGCCAGGCCGCAAAGACATCGCCGAATTGAAACGTGTAGTTCATCGCGCTCGGAGCTCGGGACAGACCGGAGGCAGGCCGCCGGTCGGGGCTGCAGACGCACGGTCGGCGTGCCGGAGGGCAGGTCGCCAGATGCGTCTGAAACCGGTTTCAGAGAGCTTCGCAGTCTACTGACGAGTTACCGGGAGGGTACTAGTAGAAACCCGAGGTTTCAGGGTTGTCCCGGGCCGATCTCCTGGGAAGAGGGCTCAGGCGAGGGGTTGCGACGAGCCGCGAACGATGAGGCTCCCTGGTAACTCGATGTGGCGGGCAGGCGACTGCAGCCCGCCGAGTCTTTCGATCAGGCAGCGTGCGGCCCGGCTGCCCAGATCGTCGGTCGGCTGGGCGATGGTGGTCAGCCCGGTGCCGATCAGCGCAGCCCACTCGGTCTCGTCGAATCCGACGAAGCCGAGCTCGCGGCCGAAGGACCAGCCCAGTTGCGCCATCGCCGCGGCCACACGCAGCGTGGTCACCGCATTGCCCGAAAGAATGGCGGCCGGGCGTGCACCGGCGCGCCGGCGCAGGGCCCGCAGCGCGTCGGCCAGAGCCTGGGGGCCCTCGTGATCGGCCGTGCTCTCGAACACCTGTCGCCGTGCCGCGGGCACGTCGGCCAGCACATCCGCATAGGCCGAGGCACGTTCGGCACGCGAGCTGACATGGCCATAGGGTTCGGTGACCAGCAGGAAGTCGGTGTAGCCGGCTTGCCGCAGGTGATCGAGGCCCAGCGAGACGGCCTGCCGGTTGTCGATGGAAATGAAGTCGGCGTTCAGCCCCGGGTGGCGGCGGTCGACCAGGACCACGGGTTTGCCGTGCAGGGCATCGTCGCGCCAGCTCTGCACGCTGGCGTCGACCCGGTTGAGGATGAGGCCGTCGACCTGGTAGGCGCTGAGCGCCTGCATGGCCGCTTGTTCGCGGCCGGCTTCGTTGCCCAGGTTGAAGAGCACCAGCAGGTAGCCGGCTTCCTGGCAGGCCTTTTCGGCGCCGCGCAGGACCGCGATGGAAAACGGATTGGTGATGTCGGCCACCACCAGCCCGACCAGGCGCGTGCGGCCGTGCTTGAGTCCCTGGGCCATGGCGCTGGGCTTGTAGGCCAGTTCGGCGATGGCCTGTTCGACACGCGCGGCGATGTCGCGCGTGAGCAGGTCGTCTCGCCGGTTGAGGAAACGCGAGACGGTGGCCTTGGAAACGCCGGCATGGCGAGCCACGTCGGCGATGGTGGCTCGGCCTCTTGTCTGCGGGAGGACGTCGCCGGGGGAGGGAGGAAGAGGATGCATGGCTTGCTGCGGTCTGCGCCGTATCGGGGGCTGGCTGAAACCAGTTTCAGTGCGCATGTTAGTCGGTGTGTGCCGGCTGTGGTGAGCTCGGACGACAACAATGTCGGCCCAGTCCTGCCGCCTGGGCGACACCGGGTTACACAGGATGGCCCGTGCACCCCGGCAGTTTCACAATGTCCAATGAAGAATCTAGGAGTACCCGACATGAGCAGCCGCCCCTGGCTCGATGCCTACCCGCCCAGCGTACCGGTCGAGATCGATGCCTCGCAGTACCGCTCGCTGGTGGAGTTGATGGCGGAAAGTTTCCAGCGTTTCAGCGACCGTGTCGCCTACAGCTACATGGGTCGAGACGTGACCTTCCGGGAAGTCGACGCGCAGAGCCAGGCGCTCGGTGCCTACCTGCAGAGCCTGGGTCTGAGCAAGGGCGATCGCGTGGCGCTGATGATGCCCAATGTGCCGCAGTATCCGGTCGCCGTGGCGGCGGTGCTGCGTGCCGGCCTGGTGGTGGTCAACGTCAACCCGCTGTACACCGCACGCGAGCTCGAGCATCAGCTCCGGGATTCGGGCGCCAAGGCCATCGTCATCGTCGAGAACTTCGCCGCGACGCTCGAACGCTGCCTGCGTGCCACGCCGGTGCGCCATGTGGTGCTTTGCAGCATGGGCGATCGGCTGGGCTGGCTCAAGGGCCACGTGGTGAACTACGTCGTGCGCAAGGTCAAGAAGCTGGTGCCAGCCTACGAGCTGCCGCAGGCCGTGCGCTTCAACGAAGCGCTGGCGCAGGGGTCGCGAAGCCTGCTCGACGGCCGGATGCAGCAACCCGACATCGGCTCGGACGACGTGGCGCTGCTGCAATACACGGGCGGCACCACCGGGGTGAGCAAGGGGGCCGTTCTGCTGCATCGCAACGTCATCGCCAACGTGCTGCAGTCCGAGGCCTGGAACGAACCGGCCATGCGCAAGGTGCCGTCCACCGAACAGCCGACCAGCGTATGCGCACTGCCGCTGTATCACATCTTCGCCTTCACGGTGAACATGATGATGTGCATGCGCACCGGGGGCAAGAACATCCTCATCCCCAACCCGCGCGATCTGGCCGGCACGCTCAAGGAGCTGTCGCGCCACACCTTCCACAGCTTTCCGGCCGTCAACACGCTCTTCAACGGCTTGCTCAACCATGCCGATTTCGAGACCGTCGACTGGAGCCACCTCAAGGTCTCGGTGGGCGGCGGCATGGCCGTCCAGGGGGCGGTGGCGCAGCGCTGGCTGGAGCGGACGGGCTGCCCGATCTGCGAGGGCTACGGTCTGTCCGAGACCAGTCCTTCGGCGAGCTGCAATCCGGTGACCAACACGGCCTATACCGGCACCATCGGCGTGCCGCTGCCCAGCACCGACATGAAGTGCGTGGACGACGAGGGGCGCGAGGTGCCGCTGGGCCAGCCCGGCGAGATCGTCATCAAGGGGCCGCAGGTGATGGCCGGCTACTGGCAGCGTCCCGACGAAACCGCCAAGGCGATGACCGCCGACGGTTATTTCCGCAGCGGCGACATCGGCATCATGGACGAACGCGGTTTTTTCCGCATCATCGACCGCAAGAAGGACATGATCCTGGTCAGCGGCTTCAACGTCTATCCCAACGAGGTGGAGGACGTGGTGGCCCTGCTGCCGGGTGTCGCGGAATGCGCGGCCGTGGGCGTGCCCGACGACAAGACCGGTGAAGTGGTCAAGCTGGTGGTGGTGCGCAAGGATGCCGGTCTCGACGAGGAGACCATCCGCCAGCATTGCAAGGCCAACCTGACGGCCTACAAGTGCCCGCGTGTCATCGAGTTCCGGCAGGAACTGCCGAAGACGCCCGTGGGCAAGATCCTGCGGCGCGAACTGCGCGAAGCGGCCGCAGGCTGAACGGCCGGCCGTCTGCACGGCGGCCGTTGCCGGAGGATGCTCAGAACACGCGGCCGATCAGGCGGTCGACGGCGTAGCGGCCCGAGCCGCGCACCAGGATCAGGAAGGTCATGGCCAGCCAGAGGATGGATTTCTCGGCGCCGGCCAGGCCCTGGCTCTTGACGATCCAGTGGAAGTAGACCGTGACCAGCAGGACGATGCTGGAGGCCAGTGCGGCCGGACGGGTCAGCAGGCCGATGGCCAGCAGGATGCCGCCGAAGAATTCGGTACCGGCGAGCAGCGGGGCCCAGATGAAGCCGGGGTAGAAGCCCAGGCCTTCGACCATGCCCACGAGGCTCATCGGATCCTGGATCTTGGTCCAGCCATGCGTGGCCAGCAGCACGCCGGCGATCACGCGCAGCAGGGTGTAGGCCACGTCATGCAGGCCGTTGTAGGCGGGGGCCAGCGCGGGCACGATGAGGCGGGGCTCGTTGGAGAGGGTGGATGGGGTCACAAGTCGGTCCTGTCGGTTGGGAAAAAGCCCGGAAACGGGCAGGCGCTGCAGTGTTCCAGACCGGCCGGCCGCTGTCTGTGCGCTAGCGCACACCGGACGGCGGGCCGGGCCCGCGCGGTCAGGCCCGGCGGTCGACCGCTGCCCCGTCGCGCAGCCATTCGGGTGGCAGTTGCGCGGGGTGGGCGATGGCGTAGACGTCGAGCGGCCGGTCGCGCCCCCGCACGGAGAGGCGCTGCGACGGCCCCGGTGCGGAGTAGATGCCGGCCGTGCGCATGGCCTTGTGGGACACCACCAGGCGCGCGGACGCCGCCTTGCTGTGGTCCTGCAGCCGGCTGGCGGTGTTGACCACCTCGCCCACGGCGGTGAAGGTGGTGGTGTCCAGGTAGCCGACCTCGCCCACGGCCGCCGAGCCGGCGTGCAGGCCCATGCCGAAATCCAGGACATGCCCGAACTGAAGACCGAACTCGTCGCGCCAGGCATCCATGCGCTGCTCGATGAGCGCGGCGGCACGCAGGGCCTGCCGGCAGGCCTGCGGCAGCGTGCCGTCCAAACCGAAGATGGCCATCACGCTGTCGCCGATGAACTGGTTGGGCACACCGCCCTGTTCCCGCACCGCGGCGCCGACCAGGGCGAAGTAGCGGTCGAGCACGTAGACCAGGTCCACCGGCCACTGGCCGTCGGACAGGTTGGACCAGCGGCGCAGGTCGACGAACAGGATGGCGACCTCGCGTTCGTGGCCGAGATGGCTGGCGGTGGCGGGCTCGACCGAGGCCGTGAACAGCGGTGTCACGCGCAGATCGCCTTCGGGACGCAACTGGCAGGCCAGGCGGACATCGTCCGGCGCCGCCACCCGGCGCAGGGTGCGCCGCTCGTCCACGCCGGCCGGCGGCAGGTGGGCTGCCGGGCCGTGCACCCGCACCCGGCAGGTCGAGCAGCGGGCGCGTCCGCCGCACAGCGACAGATGGGGCACGCCGTGGGCGCGGCTGGCCTCGAGCACGGTCCAGCCCTGCGGCACGCGGATGCGCCGCGAGCCATAGTCGAGGGTGAGCGTGCGGGCGCTGACCCACGGACCGGTGCGCAGCAGGCGGGCCAGCAGCACGGCGACCACCGCCAGCAAATAGGCCAGCCGGGCATCGGCGGTGCGGCCGGCATTGATCGCCGATTGTTCGGCCGTCGGGCTGTGCAGGGCCACGGCGCCGGTCCAGACGATCTCGCGGCCCATGGCCAGGAAACCCAGTGCGGCCAGCAGCGGCACCAGCACCATCGCCAGGGTCCAGGCCCATCGGATGCGGCGCCATGCCGCGTGCCGCCGCAGGGCCAGGTGCAGGCCGATGCAGCCGTGGACCCAGGCCGCCGTCATCAGTCCGAGCTGCAGCGCGGCGTCGCCCGGCGACCAGAGACCGGCGACCAGCCGCGTGTACGAGGCATCCAGGCCAAAGCTCTCGAGCGCCCAGCGGGTGCTGGTGACGTGGCCGATCAGCAGCAGCGGCATGGCGAAGCCCAGCAGCAGGCGGCAGGCCTCGATGGCCGGCATGCTCAGCGTGCGCCGCTCCCACAGGCCGTAGAAGGCCAGGGCGACGTGCACGGAGGCGGCGCCGTACAGCAGCACTGTGCCGACAGGACTGCGCCAGCCTCGGTGGACGACGCGCAGCATGGCTTCGGCCGCGTCGAGCGAGACCAGGCCCATGGCATGGTTGAGCAGGTGCAGCAGCACATAGGCCAGCAGCACCAGGCCGCTGTACCAGCGCCAGTCGCGGCGGGTGGGGATCCAGGAGAGTCGGGCTGGGGCTGTCATGGGGTCGGGTACATTCGCGCCTGAGGATACCCGCAAGGCGGGCGTGCTCCCGTTTTCTTCCAACCGCCCGAGTGTTTGTCCATGAACCTGCCGCCCGTCCGCTCCAGCCTGGCCCTGCGCCGCGTCGCTCTTCTGGAGGGGCTGTCCGCCGCACGTCTGGATGCACTGGCGCTGCAGTGCCACTGGCGCCATGTCGGGGCCGGCCAGCCGGTGCTGGCGCGCCAGGCCGACCGCGGCGATGTGTTTTTCCTGGCGGCCGGCCGGGTCCGAGTGACCACTTACGGCAGCAACGGCCGCCAGGTGACGTTTCGCGATCTGCAGGCGGGAGACTACTTCGGCGAACTGGCTGCGCTCGATGGACTGCAGCGCTCGGTCGACATCGTCACGCTCGAGGACAGCGTGCTGGCGGGCCTCGAGCGGCCGCATTTCCTGCAACTGCTCGACGACGAACCGCGGGTGGCGAGGCGTGTCATGCAGCGGCTGGCGTCGCTGGTGCGCCAGCTGTCGGAGCGGGTCGTCGAACTCAGCACCCTGGCCGTGCAGAACCGGCTGCACGGCGAGCTGCTGCGGCTCGCCCGCGAGGCCGGGGTGGCCGACAACCAAGCGGTCATCGACCCGGCGCCGCATCACGCCGAACTGGCAAGCCTCATCAGCACCAATCGCGAGCAGGTCACGCGCGAGCTCGGTGCCTTGCAGCGTGCGGGGCTGCTCGACAAGCAGGGACGCCGCCTGATCGTCTGCGATGTGGCGCGGCTGCAGCGCCTGGTCGACGAGGTGCGCTCAGGCGGTTGAAGCCCCGGCGCGGCGGCGGCCGGCTGGCACTATCATGGCGGCCATGATGACCCCTATCCTGTCTGTTGCGGTCGGCGGTGCGCTCGGCTCGGTGCTGCGTTATGCGATGGGCACGGCCATGACGGCGCACGCCGCAGCCGCCTGGGGCAGCCGGTTTCCGCTGGGTACGTTTGCCGTCAATCTGCTGGGCTCCCTGTTGATCGGCCTGGTCGCCGGCATGGCCGACAAGCACGCCGCGCTCTCGCCCGAACTGAGGCTCTTCCTGGTCACGGGCGTGCTGGGCGGCTACACCACTTTTTCGTCGTTCGGCCTCGAGACCGTGATGCTGCTCAAGGGCGGGCAGTGGGGCCTGGCCGCCGCCTATGTGCTGGGCAGCGTGGTGCTCGGGCTGGCGCTGGTGGCGCTGGGCTGGTGGCTCGCGGGACCCGCGGCCTGAGTCACACCGCAGAGTGGGGTTGCGAGGGGCTCAGCGCTGCAGCCATTCGGCCAGGGCCTGGGTGACGGCCTCGGGCTGTTCCAGCGTGCTCAGGTGGCCGGCATCGGGCACCTGCACCAGGGTCGAACCGGGGATGGCGCGCGCCATGCTGGCGTGGGCCAGGGGCGGGGTCAGCACGTCTTCGCGGCCGCACAGCACCAGCGTGGGGCAGGCGATGGCCGCCAGGCCGGGCCGGCTGTCGATGCGGGTCATGATGGCGGTCTGCTGGCGCACGAAGCCGTCGTAGCCGGTGTCGAGGGCCATGGTGGCGATGGTCGCCCGCAGCCCGGCATCGCCCTGGGCCGAGGCGCGCACGGCGCGTGGCAGGGTGGCCTCGACCACGGCGTCCGCCCCCTTTTCGCGCCACAGCGCCATCTGGGCGCGGCGGATGTCGCCGGCCTCCTCCGAGTCGGGGGCGGCCGTGGTGTCGAGCAATGCCAGGCGCTGCACGCGTTCGGGCGCCTGGCGCACGATTTCCAGGGCGATGTAGCCGCCCATCGACAGGCCGGCCAGGGCAAACCGGGGGAAGGGCGATTCCTGCAGGATGGCGCTGGCGATGGCGGCGATGCTGTCGTGGCGGGTGTGGTCGGGCACCCAGCAACTGGCGCGGCCGGCCAGTCCGGTGACCTGGTGGTGCCACAGCAGGGCATCGCACAGCAGGCCGGGCACCAGGATCAGGGGTTGAGCAGAAGACATGGCAATGACAGGCAAGGAGATGAGGAACGGGAAAGACCGGTGTAGGGTCGCCTGGGCACAACGGCCGGCGGCACAACCGTGCATTCTGGAGCGGTTGCACGGAATGTGCAGGCGTGCGGCGCAATGCCGGGCCATACTGTGCGGCATGGCACGCCGACGCGCTTCCCCCTCGACCCTGCTGCGCGCTTACCAGCGCAGTCTGCAGGCCATGGGGCGCGCCGTGGCCCGTGCCGGCAAGGCCGGCGCCCGGGCGCTCAAGAAAGCGGCACCGCCTGCCCGTCCCGCGGCGCGCCGTCCGGCACGGGCGCCTGCGCCCGCTCCGGCTGGCCGGACCGCAGCGGTCCGCCCGCCGGTGAAAGCCCGGGGCACCTGGTCCGAGGGCGTGACCGTGGGCGCGGCCGGTGCGCGGCGCTATCGGCTGTACCGGCCTGCGGGGCTGGCCGGGCAGGCCGTGCCTTTGCTGGTGATGCTGCACGGCTGCCGGCAGTCGGCGGCCGAGCTGGCGGCCGTGAGCCGCATGGACAGGCTGGCCGATCAGCAGGACTGGATGCTGCTGTTGCCCGAGCAGGATCGCCTGGCCCATCCTCAAGGCTGCTGGAACTGGTATGGGGTGCGGACGGGCCGGGCACAGGCCGAGGCGCAGACCCTGCTGGCGATGATCGAGCAGGTCGCTGCGCAACCGGGATGCGACCCGGACCGTGTGGCGTTGGCGGGATTGTCTGCCGGCGCGGGCATGGCCGCTCTGATGGCCGAGCGTGCGCCCGGCCGGTTCCGGGCGGTGGCCATGCATTCGGGCGTGGCACCGGGTGCCGCGCAGTCGCAGGCCACGGCACTGGCGGCCATGCAGGGCCGCCGCCAGCCCGTGCTGCAGGCTGGCCATGTTGCTCCAGGCGCTGCCGGACGGCTGCCGCCCTTGCTGGTGCTGCAGGGCCGGCGCGACGGCGTGGTGGCGGCCTCGAACGGCCGTGCGGCGGCCCAGGCCTGGGCCCATGCGATGGGTGCCTTGCCCGGTTTGCCGCGAACCGTGCAGCGGGGCAAGCGCCATGCCATGCACGTCACCGACTACCGCCTGGCCGGCCGTGCGGCCGTCACGCTGTGCGAGATCGACACGCTGGGCCACGCCTGGAGCGGAGGGGCGGCGGACCGGCCCTACAGCGACCCGGCCGGACCGGATGCGAGCCGTCTCATCGTCGCCTTCGCGCGGCGTCAGTTTGCCCGCGCACGGCCCGTCACAGACTGAAGATCTTGCCCGGATTGAGGATGTTCTTGGGGTCGAGCGCCTGCTTGATGGCCCGCATCATCGCGACCGAGCCTTCGCCCGTTTCGGTGGCCAGGAATCGCATCTTGTGCAGTCCGATGCCGTGCTCGCCCGTGCAGGTTCCGCCCATGGCGATGGCCCGCTCGACCAGGGTCTGGTTGAGGCGCTCGGCGCCTTCGCGCTGGGCGGGATCCGCAGGATCGATCAGGTAGCCCATGTGGAAGTTGCCGTCGCCCACATGGCCGACCATGAAGTACGGGATGCCGCTGGCATTGGCGTCGTCGATGGCCGCGCCCAGTGAATCGGCGAGCCGCGAGATGGGCACGCACACATCGGTGGTCACGGCGCGGGCACCGGGGATCGACTGCACACCCGCGAAATACGCGTTGTGCCGCGCAGTCCACAGGCGGGTGCGTTCTTCGGGCGTGGTGGCCCAGGCGAAGTCGTTGCCGCCGAGATCGGTGGCCAGTTCCTGCACCAGCTCGGCCTGTTCCTTGACGGCCGTGGGCGAGCCGTGGAACTCCATCAGCAGCATGGGCGATTCGGGCAGTTCGGTGTGCGAATGCCGGTTCACCAGCCGCACCGTGTTGGCATCCAGCAGTTCGCAGCGCGCGATGGGCACGCCCAGCTGAATGGTCTGGATCGTGGTCTGCACGGCCGCGTCGAGCGACGGAAACGAGCAGATGGCGGCCGAGACGGCTTCGGGCAGCGGATGGATGCGCAGCGTGATCTCGGTGATCACGCCCAGTGTGCCCTCGGCGCCGACGATCAGGCGTGTGAGGTCGTAGCCGGCGCTCGACTTCTTGGCGCGTGTACCGGTGCGGATGACTTCGCCGCTGGCCGCCACCACTTCGAGCGCCAGCACGTTTTCGCGCATCGTGCCGTAGCGCACGGCGTTGGTGCCCGAGGCCCGGGTCGAGGCCATGCCGCCGATGCTGGCGTCGGCGCCGGGATCGATCGGGAAAAAGAAACCATCGCTCTTGAGCACGTCGTTGAGCTGGCGGCGCGTGACGCCGGGTTGCACCGTCACCGTCAGGTCTTCGGGGTTGACCGACAGCACCTGGTCCATGCGGCTGAGATCCAGGCTGATGCCGCCCTGCACGGCCAGTAGCTGGCCTTCGATGGACGAACCCGCGCCGTACGGAATGACGGGCACGGCATGCTGGCCGGCCAGCTGCACGAGCCGCGAGACGTCGGCCGTGCTCTCGGCATACACCACGGCGGCGGGGGGCGGGACGTCGAACGAGGACTCGTCGCGGCCGTGCTGTTCGCGCACGGCTCGGGCGGTGCTGCAGCGGTCGCCGAACACGGTCTTCAGGGCGTCGATCAGGACATCGGGGACCTCGCGCGGTTGCACGTCGGGCACCAGGCTGTCGAGGGAGGAGGGGGCATTCATGAGGGAGTCTCCAGGGGGCGTGCGCGGCAGCGGGCAGGGAAGCGCGGGCCACTGCGGGACGCCGTAAAAGTCGCGGCCATTGTAGAGCCGACCGAACGGTTCACGTGCCCGGGTCTGCGCCGTGCCGGGTTGCACGCAGCACGTAAGATCGGACACAACGGGCCCGCGGCGGCCTGCAACAGGAGACGGCATTCATGAGCAAATCCTTGCGGTGGTCGGAGAAGTGGTTCCGTCGGGGCCTGTGGCTGGTGGCGTTGGTGTTTGCCTCGTTTCTGATCGGCCTGGGCAGCGCGGTGGTGGGCGATCTGCCACGGGTCGAGGAGCCCGTGCTGCGAGACGATTTCCTGGACCCGGCCGTGGCCGCGCCGCTGAAGCGGACCCTCGACGAAGGCGAGCTGGCCCAGCAACGGATCGACGACCGGCGCGAGCAGGCCGAGCTGCAGTTGCGTGCCGCCCAGCAGGCGACGCAGTCCGCCCGGCAGAGTTTCGCCGCCTGGATCGCCACCCGCGAGGCCACCGCACAGCCCAGCCAGGACACGGCACTGATCGAACGCACGCGTGCGCTGGATGCGCTGCAATCCGAGGAGCGCACGCGCAGCCAGCAAGTCCAGGCCCTGCGCCAGGAGGCGCTCGACACCCGGCAGGCGATGGCGGCCGCACAGCGCAGCCTGGCCACTGAAACCGAGGCCGCCGATGCGCGCTGGCTGACCGCCCGGCGGAGCGCCGAGCTGAGGGTCTTTCTGTACCGCCTGGCGCTGACCTTGCCCCTGCTGGGCCTGGCGGCCTGGCTTTTCGTGCGCAAGCGCCGCAGCACCTATTGGCCCTTCGTCTGGGGCTTCATCCTGTTCGCCGGCTTCACGTTCTTTGTCGAGCTGGTGCCATATCTGCCCAGCTACGGCGGTTATGTGCGCTCGGTCGTCGGCATCGTGCTCACGGTGGCGATCGGACGCCAGGCCATCGTGGCGCTCAACCGCTACATGCAACGCCAGCGGCAGGCCGAACGCATGCCCGATGCCCAGCGGCGCGAGGCGCTCGACTACGACAAGGCGCAGGCCCGGCTGGCCAAGGGCGTGTGCCCGGGTTGCGAGCGCTCGGTCGACCTCAAGGACGGCCGCACCGATTTCTGCCCGCACTGCGGCATGGGACTGTTCGATCGCTGCACGGCCTGCGCGGCCCGCAAGAGCACGTTTGCCGCTTATTGCCAGGCTTGCGGCTGCGCAGCGCCGGGCTCGACCGGGCGCGAGACGGCTGCTGGCGAAAGGGCCGAAACGGCAGCGGCCGCGCCGGCGGCCTAGGGCCGCGTCGCGGTCGCCGGGCATGTGGCGGGTCCCGGAGCAGATTCCGGTCGGGGGCGTTGCCCTCGGGCCACAGCTTCGCCCTTGCCGGCATGGGGGCCGAAAAAACCCGGATTCCGCCTGTCGAGGCGACGAGGCCCTCGTCCACGGAGGGGTCTTCCCGGGGCCTGCCCAGGGCCAGCGCCAGCCGGCGAGGTTGCAGCCGCACGCCTCTCGGCGGGATGCCATGTCGGGCACCGGCAGAGCCCATGCACAAAGAGCATAGGGTAAACCCTTGGGTTTCGAGAGGGTGGACTTATCCTTCAGTCCATGCCCTCCTGCATCGGTTGATGCGGGGCCCGACGCAGCCAACGAAGGCGTCGGGTCACGAAGGGCGAATGAATAAATAGGCGCTCGGCGCCACCCTCCAAAGGAATCCCATCATGTTCAACACCATCTGGAACCGGATCAGTACCACCGCCTCGTCGACTCGGACGGGCGAGCCCACGCAAGCCCAGCGGCTCATGGAAAACGCCGAGCGTTATGCCGGCCGTACCCCTGCCTACGCCTACGACCTGCGCCGTGCGGCACAGGCTCAACTGTTGCTCGACAGCTACGTCGCCTGATTGCCGAGGCAGCCGGCCTGCACGGGCCGGCTGAACGACGCCCGCAAGACCGCGGCCAGCCCAAAGGGGCTGGCCGCGGTCTTTTGCTTGGGAGGCGCCCGAAGCCTGGGCGCGGGGCCTTATTCCAGCGTGAAACCGGCCTTGATGGTGACCTGCCAATGGGCAATGCGGCCGTCTTCGATGTGGCCGCGGGTCTCGGTGACCTGGAACCACTGCAGGTTGCGCACGGTCTCGGACGCTTTTTCGATGGCGTTCTTGACCGCGTCGTCCGTACCCACGGTGGACGAGCCGGTCAGTTCGATGGTCTTGTAGGTGTGGCTGCTCATGTCGTTGCTCCTGAGGATGTGATCGAAACAAAGATCCCTTCGGGATCGCGCGGGCCCATGGCCTTGCGATGGCCTTTTCGGACCGGGTCTGGCGGTGTGCCGCGCCGGTCGAGCCCGTCCGTCTCATCATGCGGGAGCACGCGGACCCTGCCAACCGCCGGCAGGCCCTGTGCGCGTGTTTGCGCCTTTTTTACCGGTAGGCCGGGGGTCCGGCCTACAGGGCGCCGGTCTTCAATCCGGCTGGACGCGCGAACGCGCGCGCTTGACGTCGCCGCGCAGGGATTTGCCCTGCAGCCGGCGCTGCTGCGACCCCCGGGTGGGCCGGGTGGGCTTGCGCACGGTGGGCACGGCTGCCACGCTGTCGACCAGCGTCTGCAGACGCGCCAGGGCCTCGGTGCGATTGGATTCGAGGCTGCGGCTGCTCTGGGCCTTGATCACCACCACGCCCTGCGCGGTGATGCGCTGGTCGCGCACGGCCAGCAGGCGTTGCTTGACGTCGTCGGGCAAGCGGCTGGCCGAGATGTCGAACCGCAGGTGGATGGCGTTCGAAACCTTGTTGACGTTCTGCCCGCCGGCGCCCTGGGCACGAATGGCGGTCCAGGTCACATCTTCGGGCAGCACGCGCAGTGCATCGAGATGCAAAAGCAAGAAACGGGATGACGGGGGAGAGTCGCTCATGGCAGGATTGTGCAGATGACTCGCCACTCGCGCCACCCCGGTGCTTCGACATGACTGCAGAAACCGACTCCGCCGCGCCCGAACTGCGGCATATCTTCGACACCGCCCGCATGCGGCATCTGGCGGAAGAGACCGCCGCCGTGAGCACGGACTTCGATGCGCAGACCTTTCTGCATCTCACCACACACGATCTCGACGCGCTGTCGCTGATGCAGCGTCTGCGTCGGGTCGGCGAGGCGCTGCATGCCAGCCTGCCGCCCGCCGCCTACCGAAGCCGGCTCGATGTGCTGCGGGCCCTGGCACCGCGCATCAACAACCGGTTCGTGACCCTGGTGCTGCCCGAGTATGTGGCGCGTTACGGGCTCGACGATTTCGAGGCGTCCATGCAGGCCCTGCGGGATTTCACGGTCTACGGCTCGTCGGAGTTCGGCGTGCGGCCTTTCCTGCGGCAAGACCTGGCGCGCGGCATGCGTTTCATGCTGGACTGGTCGAGCGACGGAGACGAACACGTGCGGCGTCTGGCCAGCGAAGGCAGCCGCCCGCGCCTGCCGTGGTCGTTCCGGCTCGAGGCGCTGGTGGCCGATCCGGGCCCGACCCGGGCGCTGCTCGACAATCTGCGGGCCGACGACAGCCTGTATGTGCGCAAGTCGGTGGCCAACCATCTCAACGACATCGCCAAGGACCACGAGGACTATCTGCTGGCCTGGCTGCAGGAGTGGGCGGTGGGGGAGCGCAGCGTGTCGGATCCGCGCACCAACCGCACCGACTGGATCATCCGGCGTGGCCTGCGCACGCTCGTCAAGCGCGGCGACGCGCGGGCGCTGGCACTGCTGGGGGCCCATCCGGCGCCGCAAGTCCGTGTGGCGGCGGCCGAGGCGACGCCCTCGCACCTGGCGCTGGGCGAGCACCTGGGCCTGTCCCTGACGCTGGAGTCGACGGCAGCCGCAGGCAGTGCGCCACAACGCCTGGTGGTGGACTATGCCGTGCTGTACAGGCGCCGGGCGGATGCGCCCTCACGCAAGGTGTTCAAGCTCAAGACGGTGGACCTGGCTCCGGGGGAGCGGGTGACGCTGACGCGGCGCCAGCTTTTCAAGGCCTACACCACACGCACCCACTATGCCGGCCGCCACGGCGTCGAGTGGCTGATCAACGGCCAGTGCGTGGCGCAGGCGGCTTTCGACCTGACGGTCTGAGAGCCGGGGCCGATCGAGGCGCCAGTCTCTGCCGGCCGGCCGCTTACCAGCCGCCGCCCCAGCGGTCGTTGTAGCGGTCGTGGTAGCGCGGACCCCAGCCGGGGGGGCCGGGGTGGTAGTAGCCGGGCGACATGTAGACCGTCACAGGCGGCGGCGAGGCGTCGATGTAGACCGGCGGGCCCCGGCGCACGGTGCTGGTGGTCGTGACGGTGGTGGTGCCGGCCGGGTAGGTGCCGCCGGTGGTGGCGACCGAGCCGGCCGGACTGACCTGCAGCGGGATGTATTCGCCCGGGTCGTAGGCGAGCTGGGTCTGGTACTGGCGGCCGGCGTATTCGTAGACCACCTTGTAGGCCACGGTGCGTTCCTCGTAGCGGGTCTCGTTGTAGCAGCGGTCGACATCCTGCACGCGGGTGCCGCCGTTGCCTTCGACCCGGTTGCCCACCATCGCGCCACCCACCACACCGGCCATGGTGGCCGCGACACGGCCCGAACCATGGCCGACCGTG
The DNA here is from genome assembly GCF_003752175.1 of Comamonas sp. BIGb0124. Classification (GTDB taxonomy): domain Bacteria; phylum Pseudomonadota; class Gammaproteobacteria; order Burkholderiales; family Burkholderiaceae_C; genus Comamonas_F. The sequence goes on from NZ_RJVF01000011.1 coordinate 272,975, forward strand.
TTACCGAGCAGACCGCCCGCGATGGCCCCCACGATGGCGCCGGCACCCGAGCTCGGCTCGCGGCTGACGTAACGCTCGGGGCTGCAGACCTGGCTGGGCAGAGCCACCTGCTGGACGACCGGCGAGGTGGACAGCACGCGTCCGACGGGTTGGTCCTGGGCCTGGACCAAGCCGGCGCTCAGTGCGCCGCATGCGGCCAATGTGACCAGGAGGGCCTGGCGGTGCCAGGGCCGGCTGGCCTGGGCAAGGAGAGAGAAGGATGGACGATTCATGCTCATGGTGAACACCTCGGTGACGCACGGCAGGCGCCGTCCCCTGTGGGCGGGTCTGGTGACGATCTGCCATTTTGATGCCGTTGCCGCGGACGGGTTCCCTATCTTTACCGAGTCGATACGGCGGCCGGGCGGCCGATGTGACGGCTGAGCCACAGGGCTGGCGGCGCGACGAAGGCCGGTCTTACACGCCGCGCGCCCGGTCTGCGGCAAAACGCAGGCGGAATGCCCCGAATTGCCCGGCTTCGAGCGATTCGCGGACTTCGCGCATCAGGTTGAGGTAGTAGTGCAGGTTGTGGACGGTGGTGAGCATGGGGCCCAGCATCTCGCCGCAGCGGTCGAGATGGTGCAGGTAGGCGCGCGAGAAACCCTCGCGCCCGCCGTCGTCCCAGCTCACGCCCGATGCGCCGGCGCAGGCATGGCAGGTGCAGGTGGTGTCGATGGGCTGGGGATCGGCCTTGTGGCGTGCGTTGCGCAGCTTGAGGTCGCCGTAGCGCGTGAAGAGGGTGCCGTTGCGCGCGTTGCGGGTGGGCATCACGCAGTCGAACATGTCGACGCCCTCGGCCACGCCCTGCACCAGGTCTTCCGGCGTGCCGACGCCCATGAGGTAGCGGGGCTTGTGCGCGGGCAGGCGATGCGGGGTGTGGGCCATGATGTCGAGCATCTCGTCCTTGGGTTCGCCGACCGACACGCCGCCGACGGCGTAGCCCGGGAAATCCATCTCGACCAGGCGCTCGAGCGATTCCTGCCGCAGGTTCTTGAACATGCCGCCCTGCACGATGCCGAATAGGGCATTGGGGTTCTGCAGACGGTGGAACTCGTCCTGGCTGCGGCGCGCCCAGCGCAGGCTCATCTCCATGGACTTGCGGGCTTCGGCCTCGGTGGTGAGGTGGCCCTTGGTCTCGTAGGGGGTGCACTCGTCGAGCTGCATCACGATGTCGGAGTTCAGGACGGTCTGGATCTGCATGCTGACCTCGGGCGACATGAACAGCTTGTCGCCGTTGACCGGGCTGGAGAAGTGCACGCCTTCTTCGGTGATCTTGCGCATCGCGCCCAGGCTCCAGACCTGGAAGCCGCCGGAGTCGGTCAGGATGGGCTTGTCCCATTTCTCGAAGGCGTGCAGGCCGCCGAAGCTCTTCATGATGTCCAGGCCGGGGCGCATCCACAGGTGGAAGGTGTTGCCCAGGATGATCTGGGCGCCCATTTCGTGCAGGCTGCGCGGCATGACGCCCTTGACGGTGCCGTAGGTGCCGACGGGCATGAAGATGGGGGTCTGAACCACGCCGTGGTTGAGCGTGAGGGTGCCGCGGCGGGCGTGGCTGGACGGGTCGGTCTTGAGCAGGTCGAATTTCAGCATGGGAATCCGGGCGGTAGTTCTGTGGCGGGCCGGCCGGCCGCCCGTTGCGGGGGCATGCGGGCCGGCGAGGATCGGGGAAAAAAGGTCAGGGGGCGGTGCGCTGCAGCAGCATGGCATCGCCATAGCTGAAGAAGCGGTAGCGTTGGGCGATCGCATGGCGGTAGAGCGCCATCACATGGTCGTATCCCGCGAATGCGCTGACCAGCATCATCAGCGTGGACTTGGGCAGGTGGAAATTGGTGACCAGCACGTCGACCACCCGCCAGTCGAAACCGGGCGTGATAAAGATGTTGGTGTCGCCTTGCGCCGTCTCGGTCCGGGCCCACGATTCGAGTGCACGCACCGAGGTCGTGCCCACGGCCACCACGCGTCCGCCGCGCGCGCGGCAATCGGCGATGGCCTGTTGGGTGGCCGCGCTCACCTCGTAGCGCTCGAAGTGCATGTGGTGGTCGGCGATGCGGTCGACCTTGACCGGCTGGAAGGTGCCGGCGCCGACATGCAGCGTCACGTGGGCCTGATGGATGCCGCGGGCCTGCAGTGCGGCGAGCAGGCCTTCGTCGAAATGGAGCGCCGCAGTGGGTGCCGCCACGGCGCCGGGCGTCCGGGCGAACACCGTCTGGTAGCGCCGCTCGTCCTCGGCGTCGTCGGCATGTTCGATGTACGGCGGCAACGGCACGTGGCCGTGCAGCTCCATCAAGGTGTAGGCGTCGTCGCTCAGGGCAAAACGGAACAGCGGGCCGTCCTCGGTGGGCCAGCGGCCCAGCAGGGTGGCCGTGAAGGCCGGCTCGGCGGAGGCGCTGCCCACCATGTTCAACACGGTGCCGACGGGCGGTTTCTTGCTGACCTTGACGTGCGCCACGACCTCCCGGTTGAGGCCATGGGCTTCGCCGGGAAGCACCCGTTCGATCAGCAGCTCGACCTTGCCGCCCGTGGGCTTTTCGCCATAGAGCCGGGCCTTGACCACCTGGGTGTCGTTGAACACCAGCAGGTCGCCCGGCTGCAGCAGATCGGGCAGCTCGCGGAAGATGCGATCGACGGGAGAGCCGCCGGCGCGGCCGTCGAGCAGGCGCGAAGCGCTGCGTTCGGCTGCAGGGTGCTGAGCGATCAGTTCCGGCGGCAGTTCGAAGTCGAAATCGCCGACGGTGAAGGATCTGGCGGGAGAGGGGGTCTGGCCAGCGGGCCAGTTCGCATCGCGTGCGGATGCGTCAGAGACAGAAGTCGGCATGCCGTTGAGGGCCGGACGGGCCCGTTCCAAGGAAAAACGGCGGACTCGACGGTCACGGCGAAGCCGTACGGCAGGTCCGCAGGGTCAAAAGCCGACATTCTCCCAGAAACGGGGTGGATGCTGCCGCGGGGCCTGAGGATCCAATCTAATCTTCATCGGGGTTAATACCGAAACCCATCAAAGCTGGCCCAGTAAAAGCCATCTTTGATCCAGTTCTGGCCAAACTTCGGCCTTGGACGCCGCAACCGGGTCTGGCTAGCATGTCGTCACGTGTCCGATTACACACGGCCCAAGCGCCTCGCGCCAGCGGCCATCCAAGGAGACAACGGGTGCTCACCCCCTGGAACGATCTGTCCATGGCCGAACTGACGGTGCTCGAAACCGCGTTCTGGTCATCCCGCACCTCACGCCACGCGCTGGCGGGGTTGCTGGACTATTCCAAGAGCAAGGCCAACGCGACGGTGGCGGCCCTGATCGAGCGCGGCCTGCTGCAGGAGGCCGGCCTGCAGTCGTCCTCGGGCGGACGGCGGCCCGAGGGCCTGCGCCTGAGCGAACGCCTGGGTGTGGTGGCCGGGGTGGACCTGGGTGCGACCAGCGTCGATGTCGCCCTGATGGCGCCCGATCTGTCGATCCGCGCCCACCATGCCGAGGCCATCGACGTCCGGGCCGGCCCGGGTGTGGTGCTGCCGCGTGTGCGTGCCGTGCTGCGCGAACTGCTGGCCCGCCTGGGATTGGAGGCGCGCGACGTGATGGGAATCGGCATGGGCGTGCCGGGCCCGGTGGCGTTCGACCAGGGCATGCTGGTGGCGCCGCCGCTGATGCCACTGTGGGACGGCTTCTCGATTCGCGAAGATCTCCGCCAAGATTACACGGCGCCGGTCTTCATCGACAACGACGTCAACCTGATGGCGCTGGCCGAGCAATGGCGGCTGCGGCGCCAGCTGCCCGATTTCCTGGTGCTCAAGGTGGGCACGGGCATCGGCTGCGGCATCATCTGCCACGGGCAGGTGCACCGCGGGGCAACGGGTTCCGCCGGCGACGTGGGCCACATCTGTGTCGATCAGCAGGGTCCGATGTGCCATTGCGGCAATCGCGGCTGCGTCGAGGCCATGGCGGCCGGACCGGCCATTGCACGCCTGGCCGAAGAGGCGGCGCGCCAGGGCGACAGCGCGTTGCTGGCCGAGTGGTTCGAGCGCGACGGTCAATTGCTGCCCGAGCAGGTGGCGCAGGCCAGCCGGGCGGGCGACGCCACGGCCAGCGGCATCGTGCAGCGCGCAGGGGGCCTGATCGGACAGATGCTGGCCTCGCTGGTGAATTTCTTCAATCCGTCGCACGTGTTCATCGGCGGTGGCGTGACCAATGTCGGGCCGCTGTTCCTGGCGGCGGTTCGGCAAAGCGTCTATCAGCGCTCGCTGGCACTGTCCACGCGGCACCTGGAAATCCAGTTCTCGCCGCTGGGCGGGCACACGGGCGTGACGGGCGCAGGCGTGCTGGCGATGCAGGAAACGCTGCGCACAAGGGGGGTCGCGCCATGACGTTCATGTCTCATGCCGGCGTGCCGGTGCCCGACGCAGCCGAAGGCGGCTCCGGCCTGTCCGTGGTCTTCGACCAGGTCAGCAAGTCCTTCGGCCCCGTTCAAGTGCTGCACGAAGTGAGTTTCGAGCTGTCGCCGGGCAGGGTCTACGGCCTGCTGGGCGAAAACGGCGCGGGCAAGTCCACGCTGATGAAGATCCTGTCGGGTTATGAAAGGCCTTCGGCCGGCCGCCTGTCGATCGACGGCCAGCCGCGCGAATTCGCCTCGTCACGCGAGGCCGAGGCGCTGGGCGTGGTGCTGATCCATCAGGAGTTCAATCTCGCCGACGATCTGAGCGTGGCCGACAACATCTTTCTGGGCCGCGAGAAACGCAGGCACCGCTGGTTGCTCGACGATGCGGCGATGCAGGCCGAAGCGGCCCGCGTGCTGGCGCAGGTCGGCCTGTCGGTGGATCCGGCGGCCAAGGTGCGGCAACTGATCGTGGCCGAAAAACAGCTGGTGGAAATCGCCAAGGCGCTGTCGCGCCGCGCGCGCCTGCTGATCATGGACGAACCCACGGCTACGCTCACGCCCGGCGAGACCGAACGCCTGTTCGCGCTGATGGCGCGCCTGCGGGCCGACGGCGTGACCATCGTCTACATCTCGCACAAGCTCGATGAAGTCGAGCGCGTGACCGACGAGGTGATCGTGATGCGCGACGGGCGCTTCGTCACGCGGGCCGCGACGGCCTCGCTCACACGGCATGCCATGGCCAACCTGATGGTGGGACGCGAGCTGGCCGATATCTATCCGCCGCGCAGCGCCCGGCCACAGGGCCTGCAGCCCGCGCTGAAGGTGACGGGCTTCGACGTGCCGGGCTGGGCCCATGGCGCGGATTTCGAGGTGGCACCGGGCGAGATCCTCGGATTCGCAGGGCTGGTGGGGGCCGGACGAACCGAGCTGTTCGAAGGCATCCTGGGTCTGCGGCCCGGGCATGGACAGGTGGCGCTGGCGGGGCAGCCGGTGCGGCTGCGCAGTCCGCGCGACGCCGCCCGCCATGGGCTCACCTACCTGAGCGAAGACCGCAAGGGCAAGGGCCTGCACGTGGATTTCGCATTGCGGCCGAACCTCACGCTGATGTCGCTGCAGCAGTATGCGCGGCCGCTGCTCGACCTAGCGGCCGAGGAGCGGGCGCTGACCTCGGCGGTGCAGGAACACGGCATCCGTACCGGGTCGGTGCATGTGCGGGCCTCGGCGCTGTCGGGCGGCAACCAGCAAAAGCTGGCGCTGGCCAAGGTGCTGCAGCCCGAGCCGCGCGTGGTGGTGCTCGACGAACCGACGCGCGGCGTCGACGTCGGGGCCAAGCGCGACATTTATTTCATGATCCAGCGACTGGCCCAGCAGGGGCTGGCGGTGGTGGTGATCTCGTCGGAACTGATGGAGCTGATCGGCCTGTGCCACCGCGTCGCGGTGATGCGCGGGGGGCGCCTGGTGGCCCGGCTGGACGCCGACGGATTGACGGAAGAGGAGTTGATTGCCCATGCAACCGGAACAACAGGTGCGAGCTGACATGACCCCTGCCAACGAATCCTCGCAGCACGCCGCTGCCCTGCGCAGCGAGGCGCGCGCGCGCCGCATGGAGCGCTTCTACAGCCTGGGCCCCGTGGTCGGGCTGGTGCTGCTGTGCCTGGCGGCGACCGCGCTCAACAGCGACTTCGCCACGCTCGACAACGTGATGAACGTGCTCACGCGCACCGCCTTCATCGGCATCATCGCGGTGGGCATGTGTTTTGTCATCATCTCGGGCGGCATCGACCTGTCGGTGGGCTCGATGGCCGCGCTGATTGCCGGCGCGGTGATCATGTTCATCAACAGTGCGAGTCCGGCGCTGGGCTCGCCGCTGCTGGCCGTGGTGCTGGGGGCGGGCTTGGCGGTGCTGCTCGGTGCGGTGTTCGGCACGGCGCACGGGTTGCTGGTGGCCAAGGGCCGCATCGAGCCTTTCATCGTGACGCTGGGCACGCTCGGCATCTACCGCGCCTACCTCACCTACTTTGCTGACGGCGGCGCGCTGACGCTCGACAACGACCTGGCCGACCTGTACAGCCCCGTCTACTACGCCAACTGGCTGGGCGTGCCCGTGCCGGTGTGGGTCTTTCTGGCGGTGGCGCTGGCGGGCGCGCTCATACTCAATCGCACGGCCTATGGCCGGTATGTGCAGGCGATCGGCTCGAACGAGCAGGTGGCGCGTTATGCGGCGGTGGATGTCGACCGCGTCAAGATCCTGACCTACATGCTGCTGGGCGTGTGCGTGGGCATCGCCACGCTGCTGTATGTGCCGCGCCTGGGCTCGGCCTCGCCCACCACGGGGCTGCTGTGGGAGCTCGAGGCGATCGCCGCCGTGATCGTGGGCGGCACGGCGCTGCGCGGCGGCGCCGGCACCATCACGGGCACGGTGGTCGGGGCGATCCTGCTGTCGGTGATCAGCAACGTGCTCAACCTCACCAGCATCATCAGCGTGTACCTCAACGCAGCCGTCCAGGGCTTCGTGATCATCATCGTGGCGTTCCTGCAGCGGGGTCGGCGCTGAACCCGCGCCCCGCCTTGCATTTCATGGCTATCGGTTCAGCACCCTCGACACAAGGAGACAAGACATGACCCGTTTCAATCGCCGCGCCACGTTGCGCACGCTGGCCTTCGCCAGTGCCCTGCTGGCTGCCGGCGTCCAGGTTCAGGCCGCCGAACCGGTCCGCCTGGGCGTGTCCATTCCGGCCGCCACGCACAGCTTCATGGGCGGCATCAACTACTGGGCCAACCAGGCCAAGAAGGACCTGGAAAAGGAACACAAGGATCTGAAGATCACCATCCGTACGGCCGCCAACGCGCCCGAGCAGGCCAATCAGCTGCAGGATCTGTCGACCGTGACACGCATCAATGCGCTGGTGATCTTCCCGTTCGAATCGGCGGCGCTCACGCGACCCGTGCAGCAGGTGAAATCCAAGGGCGTGTATGTGACGGTGGTCGACCGCGGCCTGAGCGACACCAGCGCGCAGGACGCCTACGTGGCCGGCGACAACACCGCGTTCGGCCGCATTCCCGCCGAATACATCGTGCAGAAGCTGGGCGGCAAGGGCAATGTGGTGGCGCTGCGCGGCATTCCCACCACGCTGGACAACGAACGCTGGGAGGCCTTCAATGCCGTGCTCAAGCAGAACCCGGGCGTGCAGCTGCTGGATGCGAAATACGCCAACTGGAACCGGGACGATGCCTTCAAGGTGACGCAGGACTACCTCACGCGCTTCAAGGACATCGACGCGATCTGGGCCGCCGACGACGACATGGCCGTGGGCGTGCTGCGGGCCATCGACCAGGCCAAGCGCACCGACATCAAGGTGGTCTTCGGCGGTGCCGGCGCCAAGAGCATGGTCAAGACCATCATGGACGGCAAGGACCCGCGGATCCAGGCCAACGTGTCGTATTCGCCCAAGTTCATCTACGACGCCATCAAGCTCACCGCCGAGGCCCGGCTGAAGGGCGAGAAGCTGCCGGCCACGACCATCGTGCCCTCGGTGCTGATCACGCCCCAGAACGCCAAGGACTTCTACCACCCCGATTCGCCGTTCTGATCCTGTCCGGTAAACGGGCATGCAACCTTTCAGGACAGCATGCCCGGTTTGTTCGCCGGCCTGGAGGAACGGGTCGGCATGTCGCTTCATTGGGTTGTGCCTATGTCCAGACCGATCACCCTGTTCACCGGCCAGTGGGCCGATCTGCCCTTGCAGGAGCTGGCGCCGCTGGCCCGCCGCATGGGGTACGACGGCCTGGAGCTGGCATGCTCCGGCGATCATTTCGATGTGCAGAAGGCGCTGGCCGACGCCGGTTATGCACGCCGCCAGCGCGAGCTGCTGGCCGACCACGGGTTGCAGTGCCATGCCATCAGCAACCATCTCGTGGGCCAGGCCGTGTGCGACCTGATCGACGAGCGGCACCGCGCCATCCTGCCCGACCATGTCTGGGGCGACGGCGATCCGGAGGGTGTGCGCCGGCGTGCCGCGCGTGAACTGGCCGACACGGCGGCGGCTGCGGCGCGCCTGGGTGTCGGCACGGTCACGGGTTTCACCGGTTCGTCGATCTGGCACACGGCCTATGCCTTTCCGCCGACTTCGCAGGCCTATTGGGATCGCGGCTTCGAGGATTTCGGCCGGCGTTTCCAGCCGATTCTCGAAAGCTTCGAGACCCACGGCGTCAATTTCGCGCTCGAGGTGCATCCCACCGAGATCGCCTTCGATGCCGCCACGTCGGCGCGTGCGCTCGAGGCCGTGGGGCAGCACCGCCGCTTCGGCTTCAACTACGACCCCAGCCACCTGGCCTACCAGGGCGTCGACTACGTGGCCTTCCTGCGCCGGTTCGCCGACCGCATCTATCACGTGCACATGAAGGACGTCTGGTGGGGCCGCGGCGACGGCAGCGTCGGTATCTTCGGCGGGCACACCAGCTTTGGCGACGCCCGCCGGCACTGGGATTTCCGCAGCGTGGGCCGCGGCCTGGTGGACTTCGAGTCGATCGCCGTGGCGCTCAACGACATCGGCTATGCCGGGCCGCTGAGCGTGGAGTGGGAAGACAGCCGCATGGACCGGGTGCACGGGGCCAGCGAAAGCGCGGCATTCTGCCGGCAGCTGGATTTCCCGCCTGCGCAGGGCGCTTTCGACGCCGTCTTCGACAGAAAGAAACAAGCATCATGAAACGACTGAGGTATGCCATGGTCGGCGGTGGGCTGGGCGCGTTCGTCGGCGCCATCCACCGCCATGCGGCAGCGCTCGACGGCCAGATCGAACTGGTGGCCGGCGCCTTGTCGTCGACGTCCGAGCGGGCACGCGAATCGGGTGCCGCGCTGGGACTGGAGCCGGCACGCACGCATGCCCGCTGGCAGGATCTGCTCGACGACGAGCTGCGCCGGCCGGCCGACGAACGCATCGACTTCGTGACGGTGGTGACGCCCAACGACCTGCATTTCGACGTCGCGCATGCCTTTGCGCAGGCCGGCATCCATGTGGTCTGCGACAAGCCGCTGGTCCACGACAGCGGACAGGCCAGCCAGTTGCGCGAAGCGGTGCTGCGCAGCGGCGTGCTGTTTGCGGTGACCTACAACTACAGCGGTTATCCCATGGTTCGGCAGGCGCGCGAGATGGTGAAGGCCGGCGCCATCGGCACGGTGCGCAAGGTGGTCGTCGAATACCACCAGGGCTGGCTGGCGACGAAGATCGAGGCCGACCGCAACAAGCAGGCCAGTTGGCGCACCGACCCCGCGCGCAGCGGCCTGGCGGGCGCGCTGGGCGACATCGGCTCGCACGCCGAGAACCTGGTGCACAGCGTGACGGGTCTGGAAATCGAGCAGATCTGCGCCGACCTCGATGCGGTGGTCGCCGGCCGCGCGCTCGACGACGACGGCAGCGTGCTGCTGCGTTACCAGGGCGGTGCGCGGGGTGCGCTGCTGGCCACGCAGGTCGCGACCGGCTACGAGAACGACATCCGGCTGCGGGTCTCGGGCACGCTCGGCTCGCTGGAGTGGCGGCAGGAAGACCCCAACATCCTGCACCACCTGCCGCTCGATGCGCCGCGGCAGATGCTGACGCGCCACAGTCCATGGCTGCATCCCCATGCCATCGCCGCGTCGCGCCTGCCGCCCGGCCATCCCGAAGGCTTTCTCGAGGCCTTCGCCAACATCTACCTGGGCGTGGCGCAGGATCTTCGGGCGCGCCGGGACGGTGTCGCACTGACCCCGGGGCAGGGCGATTACCCCACGCTCGAGGACGGCGCCCGCGGCGTGCGTTTCATCGAGCGGGCGGTGCTGTCGGCGCGCAGCCGGGAGAAATGGACGGCGTTCTGAACCGGCGCCGCGTTCCCGCACTCAGTTCGGCGGCGATTCGCGCCAGGCTTGCGCGCAGCGCTCGCGGATGACGTCGGTGATGGCCCGGCGCGCGTGGTCGTTGCGTTCGACCATGCCGATGTGGCGCGCCGGGGCTTCGACCGGGTGGGGCAGCGGCAGGACACGCAGCCGGGGGTTGCCGAGCCAGCCGCCGTCGCGCAGCCGGGGCACCAGGGTGGCGCCCACGCCCTGCTCGATGAGCGAGGTGAGTTCGCCGATGGAGTTGAGCTCCATGAACGGCTCGATGTTCAGGCCGAGTTCGCGCAGCACCTTTTCCGCCAGGGCCCCGGTGCGCTGGGTCGGATCGAAGCGCAGATAGGGATTCAGCGCAAGCACCTCGGCCGCGCAGGTCCCGCCGGCCTGGGCATGCGTGAGCACCACCAGGGCCTCGGCATACATCGGCGACCAGCGCAGGGCGGGCGAGAGGTGGTTGCTCTCGACCACGAAGGCCGCATCGATGTCGCCCGCCATGACCCGCGCGGCCAGCCCATGCGACTGCCCGTGCTGGATGCGGATGTCGAGCGCCGGGTGCTCCTGCTTGAGCCGCGAGGTCACGCGCAGCAGGGTGTGCATGCACGACACCAGCGCCCCGATGGTGACCGAACCGGCCAGTTCGCCCTGCCGCGCACGCGGCTGCCGGATGCGGTCGTAGGCGCCGAGCAGCGCCTCGACCTCGGGCACGAGCTCGCGTCCCTCGGCATTGAGCCGCGCGATGCGGCCGCTGCGATCGAACAGCTTGCGTGCCAGCTCGGTCTCGAGCGTGCGCATCTGGAAGCTCACCGCCGCCTGCGTCAGGCCCACGTGTTGGGCGGCCTCGGAAAACGAGCCGTGCCGGGCCACCGCCAGGAAAGTCCGGAAAAAACGCAAGCCATCCATAAAAAGAGTTTGTCTTAAAAACAAAGAGGTTCGGTTTGATTCTGGGGCTTATTGCCGGTAGATTGGGCGGACTCATTGCCCGTTCATCGCCCGCAGACACTCATTCCTCATGAAATCGTTCAATTGGAGCAACCCTTATCCGAGCCACCGCATTCCGCTGTTTGCGCGCAATGTGGTCTCGACCTCCCATCCGCTGGCGTCGCAGGCCGGCCTGCGCATGCTGCTCAAGGGCGGCAATGCGGTGGATGCGGCGATCGCCACGGCGGCCTGCATGACGCTGGTCGAGCCGGTCTCCAACGGCCTGGGCAGCGACTGTTTTGCCATGGTCTGGGACGGCCGGCAACTGCACGGCCTGAACGCATCGGGTGTGGCGCCGGCGGCCTGGAACCTCGGTTACTTCGAACGCAAGTATGGCGTCGACGGCCAGGGGCTGGCGCGCCAGCCCAAGCGCGGCTGGGACAGCGTCACCGTGCCGGGCGCGGTGGCCGGCTGGGCCGCCCTGCACGGCAAGCTGGGCAAGCTGCCTTTCGAAGAGCTGTTCGAACCGGCCATCGAGATCGCCGAGCGCGGTTATGCCGTGCCGCCCGTGGTGGCCCACAAATGGGCCGCGGCCGAAGACGAGCTGCGCGACCAGCCCGGTTTTGCCGAGGCCTTTCTGCCGCAGGGCCACGCGCCCCGGGTGGGCGACAAGTTCCGTTTTCCCGATGCGGCCCGGACACTGCGCCTCATCGCCCGGAGCAAGGGACGCGATTATTACGAAGGTGAACTCGCCGAGCGCATGGTGGCCTTCAGCGCCCAGTGCGGCGCCGCACTCACGCTGGACGACCTGCGGTCCTACCGGCCCGAGTGGGTGCAGCCGATCGCCAAGGACTACCGCGGCTACACGCTCAACGAGATCCCGCCCAACGGGCAGGGCATCGCGGCGCTGATCGCGCTGGGCATCCTCGAGCAGTTCGACGTGGCCGGTCTGCCGGTCGATTCGGCGCAGTCGCAGCATCTGCAGATCGAGGCCATGAAACTGGCGTTCGCCGATCTCTACCGGTATGTGGCCGATCCGCGCAGCATGGCCGTCACGCCCGAGCAGATGCTGGACGACGGTTATCTGGCCGAGCGCGCCCGGCTCATCGACCCCAACCGGGCCACGCATTTCGCGGCCGGCCGGCCGCATGCGGGCGGCACCATCTACCTGACGGCCGCCGACGAGAGCGGCATGATGGTCTCGTTCATCCAGTCCAACTACATGGGGTTCGGCTCGGGCGTGGTCGTGCCGGGCACCGGCATCAGCCTGCAGAACCGGGGCGTGGGTTTTTCCATGGACCCGAAGTCGGCCAATGTGGTGGCGGGCGGCAAGCGGCCGTTCCACACCATCATCCCGGGCTTCCTGACGCGGGACGGCGCACCGGTCATGAGCTTCGGCGTGATGGGCGGCGACATGCAGCCCCAGGGGCATCTGCAGACCGTGGTGCGCATGCTGGACTACGACCAGCAGCCCCAGGCGGCCTGCTGCGCGCCGCGCTGGAAAGTCAACCGCGACTTCACGCTCGACGTCGAATCCACCATGCGCGCCGATGCGGTCGAGGGACTGCAGAAGATGGGCCACACCCTCAAGTCCATCGAAGACCCCTACATGGACTTCGGTGCCGGGCAGTTTATCTGGCGGCTCTCGGGCAGCGACAGCGACCACGGGTACGTGGCCGCCAGCGACACGCGGCGCGACGGCCAGGCCGTAGGCTTCTGATCCCGGGCGTCGAAGCACGCGCGAGCCGTTCCCGGCCCTTGCGCGCAGGCACAATGCCGGCATGCCAAAAAAGCCGTCCTCGACCGCCGCCAGCCAGGAAGAGCGGGCGTTCGCCAAGCTCGGCCTGGTGCGCGACATCGACCTCGCCCTGCACCTGCCGCTGCGCTACGAGGACGAGACGCGCATCACGCGCCTGGCCGATGCCCGGGAGGGCGAGCTGGTGCAGATCGAGGCCACGGTCGTCGAGCAGAGCATCCAGTACCAGCCGCGCAAGCAGCTCATCGTCAAGGTCGACGACGGCACGCAGACCTGCACCCTCCGGTTCTTCAATTTCTACCCCTCGCAGAGCAAATCGCTGGCGGTGGGCAAGCGTGTGCGGGCGCGCGGCGAGCTGCGTGGCCATGTCTCGGCCTGGGCGGGCAGCAGCCTGACCATGTTGCACCCGGTGTGCCGGGCGGCGAGCGGGGCCTTGCCGCAGTCGCTCACGCCCGTGTATTCCACCGTGGCCGGTCTGTCGCAGCCGGTGCTGCGCCACGCCGTGGCCGACGGCCTGGCACGGGCGCGCCGCGACGGCCTGCTCGACGAGACCCTGCCGCCCGAGTTCACGCGCCTGATCGGTTCGATGCCGCTGTACTCGCTGACCACGGCGCTGGGTTTCCTGCATCACCCGTCGCCCGACGCGGCGCTGGCCACGCTGGAAGACCGCAGCCACCCGGCCTGGCAGCGCCTGAAGGCCGAAGAGCTGCTGGCCCAGCAGCTGTCGCAGCAGGTCGCGCGCCGCGAGCGGGCCGGTCTGCAGGCGCCCGTGCTGCTGCCGCGGCCCGGCGGGCTGTACGAGCAGTTGGCGGCCGTGCTGCCGTTTGCGCTGACCGGCGCGCAGCAGCGCGTGGTGGGCGAGATCGTGCAGGACCTCGCGCTCCCGCGGCCCATGCACCGGCTGCTGCAGGGCGATGTCGGCTCGGGCAAGACCGTGGTGGCGGCCCTGGCGGCGGCGGCCTGCATCGACGCCGGCTGGCAGTGCGCGCTGATGGTGCCGACCGAGATCCTGGCCGAACAGCATTTCCGCAAGCTCGTGGGCTGGCTCGAGCCGCTGGGCGTGCAGGTCGCCTGGCTGACCGGCGGCGCCAAGAACAAGGCCAAGCGCGAGGCGCTGGCGCGTGTGGCCAGCGGCGAGGCCATGCTGGTCGTGGGCACGCATGCCGTGATCCAGGACAGCGTGGTGTTCCGCAACCTGGCGCTGGCCATCATCGACGAGCAGCATCGCTTCGGCGTGGCCCAGCGGCTGGCGCTGCGCGGCAAGATGGCCGGGCCTGCCGCCCCCGCCGAAGCCGGAGCCCTGCCCGAGCCGGGCCTGCCCGCCTACGAGCCGCACCTGCTCATGATGAGTGCCACCCCCATCCCGCGCACGCTGGCCATGAGCTATTACGCCGACCTCGATGTCTCCACCATCGACGAATTGCCGCCCGGGCGTTCACCCATCGTCACCCGCGTCATTGCCAACAGCCGGCGCGACGAGTTGATCGCGCGCATCGGCGATCAGGTCGATGCCGGCCGGCAGGTGTACTGGGTCTGTCCGCTGATCGAGGAAAGCGAGGCGCTGGATCTGGCGACCGCCACCGATACCCATGCCGAGCTCAGTGCCGCGCTGCCCGGCGTGCAGGTGGGTCTGCTGCATTCGCGCATGCCGGCGGCCGAGAAGAAGGCCGTGATGGAACACTTCTCGAGCGGCCGGATGGCCGTGCTGGTGTCGACCACGGTCATCGAAGTGGGCGTGGACGTGCCCAATGCGTCGCTCATGGTGGTCGAGCACGCCGAGCGCTTCGGCCTGTCGCAGCTCCATCAGCTGAGGGGACGGGTCGGGCGCGGCGCGGCGGCATCGGCCTGTGTGCTGATGTACGCCTTGCCCGAAGGCGGGCGCCTGAGCGAATCGGCCCGGGCGCGGCTGCGGGCCATGGCCGAGACGCAGGACGGCTTCGAGATCGCGCGGCGCGACCTGGACATCCGGGGCCCGGGCGAGTTTCTGGGCGCGAGGCAGTCCGGCGCGGCCATGCTGCGTTTTGCCGACCTGGAGACCGATGGCGAGCTGCTGGAGTGGGCCCGCGAGCTGGCGCCGCGCCTGCTGGCCGGACAGCCGGCGCAGGCCGAGCGCCATATCGAGCGCTGGATGGGCGGCAAGGCCGAGTTCCTGAAGGCTTGACGCGTCCGGCGCGGCAGCCGTCAGGCTGGCCCAGACGCTTTCAGGTGGCCGGACGGCGCGCCAGGGCCAGCAGCACGCCGAAAAACACCATCATGCCGCCGCTGACACGGTTGAGCCAGTGCATGGCACCGGGCTTCGAGGTCCAGCGGCCCATGCGCAGGCCGAGCCAGCCATAGAACAGCAGGGTCGTCCACTCCAGCGCCAGAAAGGTCAGCGCCACCTGGGTGTAGCTCAGCGCATAGGCGTCGGCGACCGCGAACTGGGGCAGGAAGGCGGTGAAGATGAGGATGGCCTTGGGATTGCCGATGGCGACCGTGAACTCCTGGCGGATCAGCCGCTTCAGGGGCGGCACGGCTTCGGGCTCGGCCTCGGCCCGATGCAGGGGGGCGACGGTCGGCGCGGGCGCACGCAGCAGCCTGATGCCCAGCCACACCAGGTAGGCGGCACCGGCGAACTTGACCACGGTGAAGGCGGTCTCCGAAGCCAGCAGCAGGGTGCCCATGCCCAGTCCGGAGAGCGTGATCATGATGGCGAAAGCCGCCAGCCGGCCGCTGCCGGCGAGCGTGGCCTGGCGCAGCCCGTAGCGGGCGCCATAGGTGACGGACAGCAGGTTGTTGGGGCCGAACGAGAGGTTGAGCGCCAGGCAGGCGGG
This sequence comes from Comamonas sp. BIGb0124, assembly GCF_003752175.1. Lineage (GTDB taxonomy): Bacteria > Pseudomonadota > Gammaproteobacteria > Burkholderiales > Burkholderiaceae_C > Comamonas_F. The sequence goes on from NZ_RJVF01000011.1 coordinate 288,728, forward strand.
CAGGAAGAACAGGTAGGCTTGCAGGGTCATGATCGGAGTCGCCGCGAGTTCCACCGGGCCGGCGGATGCGGTCATTGTCTTACACCCGGCACCGTGGCCGCGAGACCCGGTTGATCCCCAAGGCGCACGGGGCCGAACAACTGCGTATCATTGGCGTCAACCATGACGCTCACCGAACTCAAGTACATCGTTGCCGTGGCGCGCGAACGCCATTTCGGCAAAGCGGCCGAAGCCTGCCATGTCTCGCAACCGACCTTGAGCGTAGCCGTCAAGAAGCTCGAGGACGAACTCGAGGTCAAGCTCTTCGAGCGCAGCGCCAACGAGGTCAGCGTGACCCCTCTGGGCGAGGAGATCATCCGCCAGGCGCAGACCGTGCTGGAGCAGGCCGCCGGCATCAAGGAGATCGCCAAGCGCGGTCAGGATCCGCTGGCCGGACCGCTGCGTCTGGGTGTCATCTACACGATCGGCCCCTATCTGCTGCCCGACCTGGTGCGTCAGGTGATCGCCCGCACCCCCCAGATGCCGCTCATGCTGCAGGAGAACTACACGGTCAAGCTGCTGGAGATGCTGCGGCTGGGCGAGATCGACTGCGCCATCCTCGCCGAGCCGTTTCCCGATGCAGGGCTGGCGCTGGCGCCCCTCTACGACGAACCGTTCTACGTCGCGGTGCCGGCCCAGCACATGCTGGCCCGCAAGCCGCGGGTCAACGCCGATGCGCTCAAGCAGGAGACCATGCTGCTGCTGGGCGCCGGTCACTGCTTCCGCGACCACGTGCTCGAGTTCTGCCCCGAGTTCGCCCGTTTCTCCAGCGACGCCGAGGGCATACGCAAGAGCTTCGAGGGCTCGTCGCTCGAGACCATCAAACACATGGTCGCCGCCGGCATGGGCGTGACCGTGGTGCCGCGGCTCAGCGTGCCGCCCAGTGCGCTGGACGCCGCCGGCGAGGCCGCGCCGCTCACCTCGCGCGATCCGGTGCAATACCTGCCCTTCGACGGCAACCCGCCGACCCGGCGCGTGGTGCTGGTGTGGCGGCGCAGTTTCACGCGCTACGAAGCGATCGCGGCACTGCGCAATGCCATCATGGCCTGCGAGCTGCCGGGCGTGCAACGTCTGACCTGAGCGCGGCGGCACGCGCCGGCCGCCCGAAGGGCTAGGCTTGTCCGACGGCGGCTGTCAGTCGCGTCCGATACGGTTGCAGGGTCGAGCGGGGCATAGTACTGTGGTGTTGTTTCCACGAAAGAGGAGTATCCCAGCATGGCTACCGCCCGCAAGACCGCTACCAAAACGACTGCCCCCCGCAAGACCGCGGGCCTCAAGACCAGCGTCGCCGCGCATGCCGCCAAGACCCGCCGCATCAGCAAGGGCTCACGCACCGCCGCCAAGGTCGAGGTGCTGGGCAGCGCACCGGCCATCAACATCGGCCTGACCGAACGCGATCGCGCGGCGATCTCGAAGGGCCTGAACCGCGTGCTGGCCGACACCTTCGGCCTGTACCTCACCACGCACAATTTCCACTGGAACGTGACGGGTCCGCATTTCAACTCGCTGCACGCCATGTTCATGGGGCAGTACACCGAGCTGTGGAACGCCATCGACACGATCGCCGAACGCATCCGTTCGCTGGGCTTCTACGCGCCCGGCTCTTACAAGGAGTTCGCCGAGCTGGCATCGGTGCCCGATGTGCCGGTCAAGCCGCCCAAGGCCGACGAGATGGTCCGCATCCTGGTCAAGGGTCACGAAACCGTGGCGCGCGGCGCGCGCGAGCTGTTCCCCCTGCTCGACAAGGTGTCGGACGAGCCGACGGCCGACATGCTGACCCAGCGCGTGAACTCGCACGAGCAGACGGCCTGGATGCTGCGTTCGCTGCTCGAGGCCTGATCTCTTCTTCCCGTCCCTGGCTGGCTTGCCGCGCGCGGCGGCCAGGGCTCCCTGTCGCCTTGCCGAGGCCATCATGACCCAGAATCCTTCCGCCACGACGGGCGATGACGATGTGCCCGCCAGCGGACCGGAGCGTGTGCAGGCCCTGCTGCCCGAAGTGCGCCATGGCGATGCCGCCTGGCTGCGTTATGCGCCGCTGGTGTTCGTGATGAACGCCGGTTCGGGCAGCAACGAGGCGCAGGCGGTGCGCGACACCATCACGCAGGTCTGCGAGAACGCGGGCCGGCCGCTCGAGTTCGTCCTCATCGAAGAAGCGAGCGAACTGCGGGCCCGGGCTGCCGAAGCGGCGGCGCGGGCGCATGAACGCGACGGCGTGCTGGTGGCCGTCGGTGGCGACGGCACCATCAATGTCGTCGCCGGTGCCGCGCTGGCCGCCGATGTGCCGCTGGGCGTCATCCCGCAAGGCACGTTCAATTTCTTCGGCCGCAACCTGGGCATCTCGATCGAGCTCGAAGAGGCCTTGCAGACCCTGCTCGATCCTTGCCTGCGCAGCATGCACCTGGGCCAGGTCGGCGAGCTGAATGCGTCCGGCCGCCAGGTGTTCCTGGTCAGTGCCAGCCTGGGTTTCTATCCCCAGATCATCCAGGACCGCGAGTACTGGAAGCAGCAGCTGGGGCGCAAGAAGATCGTGGCGCTGTGGTCCGGCCTCATGACGCTGCTGGGCGAGCATCGCACCCTCCGCCTGCGCCTGCGAGGGGCCGACGGCCGCACCGAGGCCGTCAAGACCAGCACGCTGCTGGTCAGCGACAACGCCCTGCAGATGGCCAATCTGGGCCTGCCCGAGGCGCAAGCCATCGAGGAGGGGCAACTGGTGGGACTGGTGGTGCGTTCCACCTCTCGCTGGCAGTTGCTGGCCTTGGCCCTGCGCGGCGCGCTCAAGCGCCTGACCGACGATGACCGCCTGGAGCGTTTTGCCTTCGATCGCCTGGAGGTCGCGGTGCGCCGGCCGGCGCCCGGTTTCCGTTTCAAGGTCGCGGTCGATGGCGAGATCACCGAATATGCCTCTCCCATGGTGTTCGAGGTCTCGCCCCAGCCGCTGCAGGTGCTGGTGCCCTGGCCCGATGCGATCGCAGCCGAGACCCGCGAAGCCCGTGCCGCGATGGCGCAGGAGCCCGCCGTCGCGATGCCGGGAGGCGTCGCGGCATGACCGACCCCGACCTTGCGGGCGGGAAGACACCGGCCCTGCCATCCGATCCGTTGCAGACAGCGATGGCGCAGGGCGCGGCCGAAGGCTCGGTCTGCCGCATCCTGCATCTGTCGGATCCGCATTTCGGCACCGAGCGGGCCGATGCCGTACGGGCGCTCGAGGAACTGACGGCTGCCGTCCGGCCCACGCTGCTGGTGGTGTCGGGCGACATCACGCAGCGCGCGCGGCGCGAGCAGTATCAGGCGGCACGGCGTTTCATCGACCGCTTGCAGGCCTGTTGCGGCGCGCCCTGGCTGGCGATCGCCGGCAACCACGACATTCCCCTGTTCGACGTGGCCGCGCGCGTGGCCTGGCCGCTGCGCGAGTACCGCCGCAGCATCAGCGAACAGCTCGAGCCGGAGCACAGCGACGCCCAGGCGCTGGTGTTGTGCGTCAACACGGTGCGCCGCTGGCGCCACAAGGACGGCGAGGTCTCCCATGCCCAGATCGAACGGGTGGCACGGCGGCTGCAGCGCGCAGCGCCCGGCCAGCTGCGGGTGGTGGTGACACACCAGCCCGTGCATGTGGTCGACCCGGCCGAACGCAAGAACCTGCTGATCGGGCACGAAGCGGCCGTGCGCCGATGGGCCCAGGCCGGCGCCGATCTCATCCTCGGGGGTCACATCCATTCGGCCTACGCCGTGGCGCTGTCGGAATCGGCCTCGGGCGTGCTGCCCGCGCTGTGGGCGGTGCAGGCCGGCACGGCGGTGTCGAGCCGGGTCAGGCGAGAACAGCCGAACTCGGTCAATCTGATCTGCTATCGGCCGCCCGGCATGCGCGATGCGGCGGGGCGGGTGTTGCCCCGCGCGGTGTCGGTTCAGCAATGGGATTTCCAGCGTGCGGCCCAGGATCCCCATCATGCCGAGGGCGAAGCCGGCAACGTGGAGGGCCGCCTGCCGGGCGCCGGACGTTTTGTGCGCGTGCTCGAAACCGAACTGCTGCCGCCGCCCGAGGTGGCGGCGGGCCAGGGCACCGTCATCGGCCTGGCGGCGGGCGAGCCGGTGGCCTGAGGCTGCAACCCGGTTGTTATCCATGCCAGGTGTTTTGCCCGACCTTTTCGACGCGCCCGTGCAGCCGCCCGCCCGCGTCGCCCTGGGCGAACAGGCCTGGCTGCTGCGCGGATTTGCGCTGCCGCATGTCGAGGCCCTGCGCACGGCGCTGCGCACCGTGCTGCGCGCCGCACCCTGGCGCCAGATGCGCACGCCGGGCGGCTACACGATGTCGGTCTCCACGACCAACTGCGGCGCTTTGGGCTGGACCTCGGACGAGCAGGGCTACCGCTACACGCCGCGCGACCCGCTGAGCGGCCAGCCCTGGCCTGCGCTGCCGGCGGCCCTGCAGGCACTGGCGGCACGGGCTGCGGCCGAGGCGGGTTTTGACGGCTTCGCGCCCGACGCCTGCCTGATCAACCGTTATGTGCCCGGTGCCCGCATGTCGCTTCACCAGGACAAGAACGAGCGGGATCGCACGGCGCCGATCGTCTCGGTGTCGCTGGGGCTGCCGGCGGTGTTCCTGTTCGGCGGACTCGAACGCACCCTGCCCACGGCGCGGTACGGGCTGCTGCACGGCGATGTGGTGGTATGGGGCGGCGTGGACCGGATGCGTTTTCACGGGGTGCTGCCGCTGCGCCCGGGCGTGCACCCGGTGGTGGGCGAGCAGCGCATCAACCTGACCTTTCGGCGCGCCGGCGGCGCCCAGCCTCTACACTCGGGCGGGTGATGTCCATCGATCTGCCCTTCGACGCTGCCGGCACCGCCGTGCCGGTCGCCTCCGCCAAGTCCCCGGCCCGGCCGCGTACCGTGCCGGTCCGCCTGAATTTCCAGCTGCAGCATCTCGACAGTCCCGTCGGTCCGCTGATGCTGGTGACCGATGCACAGCATCGGGTGCGCGCCCTCGAGTTCGCGGAGAACGAAGCGCGGCTGCGCAGCCTGCTGGCCAAGCACTACCGCCACCACACCCTCGACGAGCCGGTGCGTGCCCGCCGCTCGCCGGCCGATCCGGTGGTCGAGGCCATCGAGCGTTATTTCGCGGGCGAGCTCCAGGCGCTCGACGCGCTGGCGGTGGCCGATCACGGCAGCCCGCTGCAGCGCCGGGTCTGGGCCGCTCTGCGCCAGATCCCGGCCGGACAGGTGACGTCGTATGGCGACCTGGCCCGCCGGGTCGGCATCGCGCCCGCCGAAGCCGCTTGCGACGAGCCGGCCGACGCCGCCACCCCGCCTCGCGACATGGCCATTGCCTCGATGGATGCGATGCGCCGTGCGGGCCGCCTGGCGCGGGCCGTGGGGCGTGCCAATGCGCTCAATCCGATTTCCATCATCGTGCCCTGCCACCGCGTGATCGGTGCCGACGGGCGCCTGACCGGTTATGCCGGCGGGCTGGCGCGCAAACGCTGGCTGCTGCTGCACGAAGGTGCGGTCGCCGATGCCTCGGTGGCTCGGCTTCAGGGGTTCTGAGTCCCGGCCGGCGGACCGGGTTGTTTTTTGGGTCTTCAAACCATGCAGTTCGTTTATCCCCTGATCGATCATGCGGCAGGCTGGGGCCTGTTGCTGGTGTGTGTGCTCGCTTTGGGTCTGCGCGCGGTGCAGGCGCGCCAGAGCGCCTCGACACCGGGTGGTGTGCCCTCGCTGCTGCTGGCCGCCGCACCGGGCGCCGCTGGATCGGCCCTGCTGGCGCTGGCGGGCCTGGGCGGATTTGCGCTGCTGGCTTCGCAGGTCATGGCCGAGACGACGCCCGCCTGGCTGGTGGCGCTGGACGGCTGGGTCGCCGGGCATCGCACGGCCTGGCCCGAGTTCGCCCTGCAGGCCCTGGTGGCCTTGACGCACCTGGGGGACTTCAACACGCTCACGGGTGTGACGGTACTGGTGGCATTGGCCCTGGCCTGGCGCGGACGCTGGCTGGCCATGGGATGGTGGCTGCTGGCGACGGCGGGCAATGGCCTGCTGGTGCGCTGGTGCAAGCAGGTCTTTGGCCGCAGCCGGCCCGACACGCCTTACCTGGAGGTGCATGGCTACAGTTTTCCGAGCGGGCATGCGATGTCTTCGCTGGTGGTCTATGGGCTGCTGGCCGTGATCCTGTGGGGATGGGGACGCCGGCCGGCGCGCACGGCGGGGCTGGATCTGCCGGGCAGTCCGGCCCGTCGGCTGGCGGTGGCGATCGCCGTGTTGGCCGTGGCCATCGGGGCCAGCCGGGTCTGGCTGGAGGTGCATTACGCCAGCGACGTGCTGGCCGGCTGGCTGCTGGCTCTGGGCTGGCTGGGTGCGCTGAGTCTGCTGGTGCGGCCGCTGCGCATGGGCCGGGACGGTTGAAGCTGTGACTCGCCGCCCGTCTTCACCCGCCTCGCCGGTGCCGCCCGCCGGCACCTTGCCGCCGCCGATCCACGCGGGCGAACCGGCTTTCCGCGCGACGCGCCTGGCTTTGTTCGCCGGCGGGTTCTCGACCTTCTGGCTGCTGTACTGGGTGCAGCCGCTCATGCCCATGCTGGCCCATGATTTCGGCCTCAGCCCCGCCTCGAGCAGTGCAGCCCTGTCCTTCGCGACGGGTGCGATGGCGCTGGCGCTGCTGCCGGCCAGCCTGCTGGCCGATCGTTACGGCCGGCGTACGCTGATGTGCGGCGGCTTGCTCGCCGCGGCCTTGCTGACACTGGTGATGGCCGTGGCCCCCGACTGGCACGGGCTGCTGGCCCTGCGGCTGCTGTGCGGATTGCTGCTGGCCGGCATGCCGGCGGTGGCGATGGCCTATCTGGCCGAGGAGTTCGATCCGGCCGCGCTGGGCAGCGTGATGGGCCTGTACATCGGCGGCAATGCCCTGGGGGGCATGTCGGGGCGGCTGGTCGGCGTGTGGCTGGCGGATGCGCTGTCGTGGCGCATGGCCGCGGTGGCGGTCGGTCTCGTCGGCCTGGCCGGTGCGGTTTACTTCCTGCGCCGGCTGCCGCCTTCGCGCCGTTTTGTGCCGCGGCCCCTGCCGTTCAGTGCCGAGGGGCGTGCGAGCCTGGCGGCGGGACTGCGCGAGGCGCTGGGCGACCGTGGCCTGCTGGCGCTGTACGCCACCTCCTTTCTCATCATGGGCGCCTTCGTGAGCCTGTACAACTACCTGGGCTTTCGCCTGGCCGGCGCGCCCTTTTTCCTCAGCCACAGCGTCATCGGCTTCATCTTCATGCTCTACATGGTGGGCACGCTGGCCTCGGCGCTGTCGGGTCGGCTGAGCCGCCGGTTCGGCCGCGGGCCGGTGCTGCGGACCATGCTGGGCGTGATGGCGGCCAGCCTTCTGCTGACGCTGACCGATGCCCTGGTGCTGGTGGTGGCGGGCGTGGCCGGATTGACCTTCAGCTTCTTTGCAGGCCACGCGGTGGCCAGCAGTTGGGTCGGCGCGCGGGCGCAGTCGGCCAAGGCGCTGGCGGCGGCGCTCTACCTCAGCGCCTACTACCTGGGATCGAGCCTGGTGGGCTCGAGTTCGGGGCTGCTGTGGTCGTGGGGGCAGTGGACGGGCGTGGCCGGCGTGCTGGTCGTGGCCGTGCTGCTGGCGCTGGCGGCGACCTGGCGGCTGAGCGACAAGGGCTGAGCCACGCGGCCGAGCGACCCGCGCCGAACACCTGGCGGCACAATAAGCGCATGTCGAACATGCTTTCCTCCAGGCCTGCATCGGGCCCCACCACGTCGCGCCTGCGGCTCTACCTGCAACTCATCCGCTGGGACCGACCGGTCGGATGGCTGGTGCTGCTGTGGCCCACGCTGAGCGCGCTGTGGCTGGCTGCGGGCGGATTTCCGGGCTGGCACCTGCTGGCGGTCTTTGTACTCGGGACGGTGCTGATGCGCAGCGCGGGCTGCTGCATCAACGACGTGGCCGACCGCGACTTCGACCGCCACGTCAAGCGCACCACCGAGCGTCCGGTGACCGCGGGCCGGATCTCGGTGCGCGAGGCATTGGCGGTGGGCGCGGTGCTGGCCCTGGCTGCGCTGGTGCTGGCGACGACGTTGAATGCAGCGACCCTGCTCTGGACGCCTGCGGCCCTGGCCGTGACGCTGCTGTATCCCTATGCCAAACGTCATGTGTCCATGCCGCAGGCGGTGCTGGGCGTGGCCTTCAGCTTCGGCATTCCCATGGCCTTCACGGCGGTGCAGGGCGGCGCTGCGTTCAATCTCTACACCGGTGATCCGCTGCTGTGGTCGCAGGCCTGGCAGGCCGTGCCGGCGGTGGCCCTGTGGCTGGTGCTGGGCAATCTGTGCCAGGTCCTGGCCTACGATACCGAATACGCCATGGTCGATCGCGACGACGACCTGCGCATCGGCATGAAGACCTCGGCGATCACGCTCGGGCGCTGGGATGTGGCCGCCGTGATGGGGTTCTACGCCGTGTTCCTGGCGGTCTGGGGGACGGTGCTCTACGGTTACGCGAACTTCGGGGTGTGGGCGGTCGCGATGCTGGCGGCCGCGGCGCAGGTGCTGTGGCATTGGCGGCTGATCCGCGATCGCTCGCGCGACGGCTGCTTCAAGGCGTTCAGGCTCAACCACTGGCTGGGGCTGACGATCTTTGCGGGCTTTGTGCTGGGCTGAACGTGGGTCTGCCGGCGTCGTCGGCCGTTCCGGACCGGTGGCCCGACTTCGGGCGCCACGATCCGCTCAGCGCTGGGCCAGCGCCAGGCGGGCCGCCAGACCGGCGAAGACCAGCGCAGCTGCCCGGTTGAGCCAGCGCTGTGCCCGGGCCGAACGCAGCAGCCGTTCGCGCAACGCAGCGGCAAAGAACACCACCGCGCCGAACGCCAGCAGGGTCGCCAGGATGAACAGTGCGCCCAGGCAGACGATCTGCAGGGCGACGGGGCCCGTGCCCGGCGCGCCCGGCTGCACGAACTGCGGCAGGAATGCCAGGAAAAAGAATACCACCTTGGGGTTGGTGAGATTCATCACCACGCCCCGCCGGTACATCGGGGCCGACAGCCACGATGTCCAGCCGCGACGCGCTGTCCCTTCGGCCGGACGGGCGACCGCATCCAGATCCTGGGCCGGGGCGTGCCAGGCGCCCCAGGCCAGGTAGAGCAGATAGGCCGAACCGGCGATCTTGAGCAGCGTGAAGGCCAGCGCCGAGGCCGCGAACAGGGCCGCCAGGCCCAGTGCCACCGCCGAGGTATGCACCAGCAGGCCGGTGCACAGGCCGAGCACCACGCTCAGGCCGGCGCGGCGGCCCGCCGTGGCCGACTGCATCAGCACAAAGAGGTTGTCCGGTCCGGGCGTGGCGCTCAGCAGCAGCGAGGCGGTGAAAAACGCAAGAGCGGTCTGAAGGGTGATCACGGTCGGGGCGCTGGGCGCGATGAGGGAAGGGAAGTGCGTGTGCGCGTTTTTTGAGAGGGCGCTTCAGCCGTCCTTGCGTGGCGGTTCGTCGGATGGGAAACCGAGGTTTTGCTGCGTGGGCGGCGAGGCCGGTGCAGGCGGTTGGGCAGGCGGTGCCACCGGCTGGGACGGATCGGCCGATGGCGTCGCGGCGGAGTCCGCCGGCAGGGGAGCCGCTGCAGGGACATCGCCGATGGTGGGTTCGATGCGGGCGCCGGCCGGCCGGTCGGGCGATGGCGCACCGGAGGCGGGGTCGATGGCGTGGGATGCCGTCTGCTGAGCGGCCTCGTGTTCGCGCTGCTGGGCCTGTGCGGTTTCCTCGGCCGCCCGCAGGCGGGCCGCGGTATTGAGCACATCGTCTCCGGTGCGGGTCGGCAGTTCGCCGGCCAGGCTGTCCGAAGCTTCGAGATAGATGCGGCAGAAACCCTGGATCAGGATCAGGCCCGGCACGATGCCGGCCAGCGCCGCCAGCAGGGTGCCGCCGACGATGGCGGCCAGCAGGTGGCTGCTGCCGGCGTATCCCATCATCAGGCCTGCGGGGTTGATCGACAGGGCCTGGGGCCCGAGGATGCCGGCGGACAGGCTGGCGGTGATCGACAGACCCATCATCAACACCGCGCCGACGACAAAGGACACCACCACCACGATGAGTGTGAGTACGAACTCCTGCAGGATGACCGTCAGCAGACGGCGGCGCACCACGGTCAGCAGGACCGAAACGGCCTGCATCACGCTGGCGCCCGTCCAGATGGCGCAGGCGGTCAGCGGCACGTAGACGTAGAACAGGGCCAGCGCGGCGGCCCCCAGCAGCACGGTGGAAAGGGGCAGTACGGCCGCGAACAGCAGCGGGCCCAGCAGGGGAATCTTGCACAGCACCAGCAGCAGGGCCACCAGCGCCACCAGTGCCAACATGCCGCCGAGGGCGATCAGGGCCACGGCGAGCACGCGGTGGCTGCTGGTCAGCGCGCGGCGCACGGCCGAACGCAGCGAGGGCACCTGGCCCAGGCGGCAATCGTCCATCAGCATGATGCCGACTGCGTTGAGACCGTAGAACAGGACCGCCAGACCGCCCAGAAGGCCGATGAAGGCCACCGGCGCCAGGCCGGACGACGCAAAGAGGCCGAAGACCAGAAGCGACAGCAGCACGGTGAGGGCCGACAGCGCCAGCGCACGCCAGTTGCCGACGGCCTTGGCCGCGTCGAGCAGCGTGGTGGTGGATGGGAGCTGTTTGGAAAACGTCATGGGCAGGTCCGGTGCACGCCACGGCCCGTGCAGGCCGAACGGATGCACGGCCCTGGCCGACGTGGATCTGCGGATCATGGTATCAAAACATGAGTGATGGTCAATGGCGTGTGGGTGGCCGTGTCCGCTGGGTGACCCTGAATCGGTGATTTCCGCTATGGTGCGGCGGGGGCATTCGCTCTAGCCTGCCGGACATGCAAGCCGAATCCCGATCTTCTTTTTCAGCCCCTGCCGCCGGCGTCGGTGTGCAGCGTGTGCCCCGGATGCAGGCTTACCGATCCTGGCTGGCGCAGGAACGCGGACTGGCCTTCGATGCCGATTACCAGGCCCTGTGGCATTGGTCGGTGACCGAGCTCGATGCGTTCTGGCAGAGCATCTGGGACTACTTCGAACTGCAGTCGCCGACGCCGCACACGGCGGTGCTGGCCGACGACCGCATGCCGGGTGCGGTCTGGTTTCCGGGGGCGCAGGTCAACTACGCACGGCAGGTGCTGCGCCATGCCGATGCGGCACACGCGGCGGGCCAGCCGGCTCTGGTCAGCCACAACGAGCAGTCGTTGGCCGAGGGGCGGGCAGCGGCCGAGATGAGCTGGCCCGAGCTGCGCCGCCAGGTCGCCGCGCTGGCGTTGCATCTGCAGGACCAGGGGGTGGGACGCGGCGACCGGGTGGCTGCCTATCTGCCCAATGTGCCGGCTGCGGTGGTGGCGCTTCTGGCGACGGCCAGCCTGGGCGCGGTCTGGAGTGTCTGTGCGCCGGACATGGGCACGGATGCCGTGCTCGACCGGTTTCGCCAGATCGAGCCCAAGGTGCTGATCGCCTGCAACGGGGTGGTTTATGCGGGGCGGGAACACGACCGCCGCGAGAGCGTGCAGGCCCTGTGCGCCGGCCTGCCCAGCCTGCGGCACGTGCTGCTGCTCGACAACCTGCCGGGGCTGGAGCGGCCCGAGCTGGGGGTCGATCACGACCGGTTCCATTGCGCGGTGGCGCGCGACGACGCGGCTGTCGCGGCATTCGAGCCGCACTGGGTGCCGTTCGACCATCCCTTGTGGATCGTCTATTCCAGCGGCACCACCGGCCTGCCCAAGCCGCTGGTGCACGGCCATGGCGGCGTGATGCTGATGGCCTTGCCCTTGCTGGTCCTGCACAACGACGTGGGCTGCAGCTACCGGCCCGAGACGCGGGGTGAGCGCTTCTTCTGGTACAGCTCGACCGGCTGGGTGATGTGGAACTGTCAGGTCGGCGGCCTGCTCGACGGCACCACATGCTGTCTTTTCGACGGCAGTCCGGGCGGCAGCAAGGCGCAGCCGGACTGGTCCGTGCTGTGGCGTTTTGCCGAGCAGACCGGGGTGACGTTTTTCGGTGCGGGGGCTGCCTTTTATGGGCAGTGCATGAAAGCCGGCCTGGATCTGGCGACGTACGCCGGCCTGACGCGGGTGAGGGCCCTGGGCAGCACGGGTTCGCCGCTGCCGGAAGAGGTGGAGCGCTGGGGCACGGCCGGGTTCGAACGTCTTGGACGGCCGGGACTGTGGTGGGCCAACATCTCCGGTGGCACCGACTTTGCCGGCGCCTTCATCGGCGGCAACGCCGAACTGCCGCGTGTGCCGGGCGTGATGCAATGCCGGCAGCTCGGTGCGGCGGTTCAGGCCTGGAACGCGCAGGGCGAACCGGTGGTCGACGAGGTGGGTGAACTGGTGTGCACGCGGCCGCTCCCCTCCATGCCCCTGTTTTTCTGGGGCGACAGCGGCCATGCGCGTTACCTCGCCAGCTATTTCGACACCTATCCGGGCGTCTGGCGCCACGGCGACTGGATCCGCATCACGCCGCAGGGCGGCTGCGTGATCTATGGGCGCAGCGACGCCACCATCAACCGCCATGGCCTGCGCATGGGAACCAGCGAGATCTATGCGGCCGTCGAGCGCCTGCCGCAGGTGGTGGATGCCCTGGTGGTCGACCTCGAGTACCTGGGCAAAGAGAGCTACATGCCGCTGTTCGTGGCGCTGCGCGCCGGCACGGTGCTCGACGACACGCTGGAGGCGGCCATCCGGAAGACGATCGGTGCCGCCCTGTCGCCGCGCTTCGTGCCCGATGCGATCTTTCAGGTGCCCGAGGTGCCCCGGACATTGACGGGCAAAAAACAGGAACTGCCGATCAAGAAACTGCTGCTGGGCCAGCCGCTCGAGCGGGTGCTGAACCGGGCCACCATGGCCAATCCCGAGAGCCTGGCCTGGTTCGTCGCCTTTGCCGAGCGGCGGCAGGCCCTGCCGCAAGCGGCTGAATAGACCGGGCTGGCGGCGCGCCGATCCGTGGACGGGGGCCAGGCGGACGGGCGGCCGTAGGGGTTGCGGGCAGGGTATGCTGTCGGGTGAACGCGCGCGTCCGGCCGGCACGGCGCGGCCCGCCCGGGGCCGTGAGGTCCGGGGCGTGTGTCACGACGCACGATCTTCAAGCCATGACCCTTTTTTCCCGCACGACTTCTCCACAGGCTCCGGCCCGTGTCGGCCATCGCGCGCCGGGACGGCTCACGCTGGTGCAGATGATGGTCGCCAGTACGGCACTGGCCGCGGTGGCCATGGCGGCGATGCCGGTGCATCAGAAGTACCTGCGTGAACGCCATGCCGCGCTGGCGGCGGCCGATCTGTCGGCGCTCGACGCGAGCCTGAGCGATTACCTGCTGCGCAACGAAGGGGCAGGGCCGGCGCTCGACCAGTCGGTGCTGCCGGTGCCGTCGCCCGTGGTGTCGGTCGCCTTGCCGACCGGCACGGTGACGACCACGGTCTCGCTCATGCAGCAGCTCTACGCTCAGGGCTGGACGCCCAGGGCCGGCGAGTTCTACAACTACGGGGCGTCGTTCGACGCCAAGGGCTATACGCTCAGCGCCACGGGCAAGCCCGGCCAGGCCTGCCGCCTCACCCTGGTGGTGGCCGATGCCACCCAGCCGGCACCCGTGCGGACCTTCACGGCCGCCAAGGGACCGGACTGCGGTTTGACGCGCTGGTGACCCTTCAGGGGACAGGAAGGATGCCCCCGCCCGGATCGCCGGCACGTCAGCGGCCGGTGCTGGGCAAGGCTGGCCGGAGGAAGACCGGCGCAGGCTCAGGGTTGGGCGAAATAGCTGCGCGACGCAGCCATGCAGAAGGGCGGCTCGTAGGTGCCGTGGTAGTTGGCGTAGTAGGTCGCGAAGGCGGGGCTGGAGGGATCGGTGGGGGCATGGCCATCCACGCCGAAGGCCGCCTGGATCATCGGGTCGACGTCGGTGGCCAGCAGGTCGACGCCGCCGGCTTTCTGCCAGGCCGAGATCAGGGGGTCCATGTGCACGGCCTTCGGCACGGTCGGATCGCCGCTGCCGCCGCACAGCATCACCCGGCTTGCGGGTTTCCATTGCAGCAGGCTGTTGGCCGCTGCGGCACGTCCCACGCCGCTTCGCGGGTTCTGCATCTCTTGCAGGAAGGCGGGCTGGATCAGCAGGGCGCGGGCTTCGTCGGGTGTGACCGAGGGGCCGCCGGGAAGCTTGCCGGCCTTGATCAGGCCTTCGGCGTTCAGGGTGGGGTTGGGCAGCAGGTCGTCGATGCCTTCAGCGTACGGTGCCTTGAAGGCCCGGCTGGCGTCGCTGTAGAGGTCGCCATAGGTTTTCTGCCAGGCGGTGGTGACGAAGGGCATGAAGAACTGGTAGCCGGCGATGGCCTGCGGCAGCTGGAGCGCACCCGTGAGGTTGTACGGACCGGCCATGAAGGCTGCGGCGTCGACCTTGATTTCAGTGGACAGGTTGGCCTCGATCTCGCGTTGCGCGGCCATGGCGGCATGCCCACCTTGCGAGTAGCCGTTGAGCAGGACCCGTCCGGACAGCGCCGAGCCGATCTGCGGGGCTGCGTGGCGGGCCGCGCGGATGGCGTCGATCACGGTCGCGGCCTCGGAGTCGGCGTGCAGGAAGGGGTGATAGGGGTGGGCCGACTTGGCATAGCCGAGGTAGTCGGTGGCGACCACCGCATAACCTTGCGTGGCATAGAAGCTGGCCAGCAGCAGGGTTTCGGGGTCTTGCGGATTGGCCAGGGTGCGGGTCTTGACCAGCTCGGTGCCGCGGGCGTACGCCAGCAGCGAGGCCGGCGTGCCGCAGCCCTGTCCGGTGCCGGCGGGCAGCAGCAGCACGCCCGAGGCGTTGCTGTCGGCTTCGCCCTTGACCGTGGGGGTGAGGTAGTTGAGCGACACGACCTTGACGTCGCACCGTGCGGCGCCGGTCAGGGGCAGCAGGCCCTGGCTGGTCGCGAACTGGGTGATCTGCTGGGCGCTCAGGGTGGCCAGGATTTGCGGCGGGTCGATCAGGTCGCCGCGCACGGGCCCGACGGGTGTGGGGGGCACGGGCTGGTCGGCGTCGCCGTCACCTCCGCCCCCGCATCCGGCCATCAGGATCAGGGTGACGGCCACGGCGGCCGGGGTCAGGGCGTGTTTGAAGCAGTGCATGTGTGTGACTTTTGAGCGGGAAAGCTCGAATGCTGATGCACTGCGAATCAAGGGAGATGCGGGTAACTTCCTATAAAAAGCAAACGATTGTCATCAATTATCAGGGGTCGGCGGATTGATCCCGGGCGCGATTCACGGTGCGATGGCCTGGGCTTCGGGGCAGTGGCCGATCGCCCCGTCGAGCCAGGCGGTGAAGAGGCCGAGCGCGGCACGCGGCTCGCGCCGCTCGGGCTGCACGAGGTAATAACGGCGGTCGCCGAAGCGGTGAGCCCGGCAGGCGATGACCAGCTCGCCGCGGCGCAGTTCGGGCTCGACCAGCAGGCGCGGCACGAGGGCCGCGCCGAGGCCGTGCACCGCCGCGGCGGCGACCATCGAAAACAGTTCGTAGCGCGGGCCGGCCGTCGCCTGCGGGGTGAGCGCGGCGGGCACGCCCTGGGCCTCGAACCAGCGGCGCCAGGCATCGGGGCGGGTGCTGATCTGCAGCAAAGGCCAGTCGGCCAGTTCGTCGGGCGTCAGGGGGCCGCGCTGGTCGGCGTCGTCGGGCCGGGCCAATGCCGTGTGGGCGGCCAGCAGGGCGGGTGCGCAGACGGCGATCACGTCCTCCTGCAGCAGTGCGGTGGCCGTGACGCCGGGCCAATCCCGCACCTGCTCGGCGGTGCCCGCGTAGATGGCGGCATCGAAACCCGTGTCGCCGAACAGGAAGGGCCGGGTACGGGTCTCCATGTGGATCACGAGTTCGGGGTGATGCTGCCGCAGTTGGGGCAGACGGGGCAGCAGCCATCGCGTGGCGAAGGTGGGCACGGTCGCCAGGCGCAGCGTGCCGCCGCTGCCCTGGCCGGTCATCACGTCCTGGGTGTCGCGCTCGATCGCATCCAGCCGCTGGCGCACCTGCCGCGCGTACTCGGTGCCGCCGGGGGTCAGCACCATGCCGTGGCGGGTGCGGCGGAACAGCAGCACGCCCAGGCTTTCCTCGAGCGCGGTGATCTGGCGCGACACGGCGCTCTGGGTGAGGGCCAGCTCCTGTGCGGCGCGGGTATAGCTTTCATGGCGCGCGGCGGCTTCGAAGCATTGCAGGGCCTGGGTCGATGGAATTTTTCGGCGCATGTTGAAGCGCCCGCGGCAGGGCTGCGGGCCAGGTCTGGACGGATCGGTGCATTGTGCATGCAGAGCCTGCACCGATCGCAGCGGCCGCGGGGCTTCAGGCCGTGTCGGCCTGGGCCACGCCTGCGGACAGGGCGATGGCGACGGCGGCCTCGAGCGTGAGCTCGCCGTGGGCGACACGGTCGTCGATGGCTTGCGTGTCGTGGGCCGCAAACGCCATGACTTCGCCGTCCCGGTTGTCGGGTTGCAGGCCGGGCGGCAGCAGCCAGGCGTAGGTGTGCACGACTTCGACCATGTAGCCGTGGCTGCCCGAATCGTCGACGGGCCGGCGCACGGTGTATCGGCCGCAGGCGCGGACGTCGAGTGCCTGCTCGACGCGCACGCCGGCTTCTTCCCAGGCTTCGCGCACGGCGGCCTGGGCAGGATGTTCGCCGTCGGCGACCAGCCCGCCGGCCAGGCTGTCCCAGCGGCCCGGGTCGGTGGCCTTGTCGAGTGCCCGCTGCTGCAGCCACCAGAGGGGCTGGCCCTGGACGGCGGCGTGGACCTGAACGGCACAGGTCGTGATGCCCAGGTTGCGGGAGACGCCGCGTTCGACGCGGCTGACGCGCTGGCCGGTGCAGTTGTCGGGAACGGCGATGCGTTCGTCGCGCCAGCGGCCGGCGTGGCCGTTGGCGCGCAGCCAGTCGGCCAGGGTGTCGAGGGCCTCGTCCCAGGGGGCTTGCAGGTGGGCCGCTCCGCCGTGTTCGGCCAGGGGCAGCGGCGCGGCGAGCAGTTCGGCCAGCAACGGGCGGGCGATGGAGCCGATGGCGTGCGGGCCGGCGATCAGGGGCACGCGCGGCAGCGCCGGCTCGCGGCGGGTGAGCGCCTGCATGGCCGGCCACCAGGGGCAAGCGCAAAGGAGGGAGGGCGAGGTGGGCAAAGGCATGGCGAGACGCGGAGGAAACGGATCCCGCCGCTTCGGACGGCAGGCCGTGCGGGGCCCGGATTCGGACCCATCGGCCCACATTGTCGCCGGGGCGTTACCAGCCGTTGAAGCGCGGCCAGCTTTCGTGCCCGCCATCGGGCCGCGACACGGTGTAGGCCGCGTGCTGTGCGCCGGTGGCGCAGGCATGGTTGGGCACGATGCGCAGGGTGCTGCCCAGAGGGAAACGGCGGGCCAGATCGGTACCGGGGTCGCCGGTCCATTGCAGCACGCCATGCTCCTGGTTGGCGTCGTTGAAGGCCAGTTGCGGGATGGCCTGACCCTGGGCATCGCAGACCAGGCCATAGCCATGGTCGTGAGCCTGCTTCTGCGTGCCGCGGTCGCGGCTCATGGCCATCCAGCCGGCGTCGGTGATGAGGCGGCCGGCCTCGGGCTGGTGGCCGATCACGGTACACAGCACCGAGAGCGCGATGTCGTCGAGCGCGCAGACGCCCACGCCGGCCATCACTAGGTCGAAAAAAACATAGACGCCGGCGCGCACCTCGGTCACGCCGTCGAGCGCACGGGCACGCAGCGCCGTCGGCGTGGAGCCGACGCTGACGACCGGGCAGGGCCAGCCTGCAGCCCGCAGTCGCTCGGCTGCCCGCACGCAGCCCGCACGTTCCTGTTCGGCCAGGGCCGCCAGTGCCGCGTCGGTGCGCAGGCCGTAGGAGCTGCCGGCGTGGGTGAGCACGCCGTGCAGTTCGGCGCCGCCCTGGGCGTCGTGTGAGAAAGCGCGGGCCACCTCGAGCAGCATGGGCGAATCGGGTGCGATGCCGCTGCGGTGCCCGTCGGTGTCGATCTCGACGAGTACCGGCAGCACCAGGCCCCGGGTGCGGCCGAAATCCGACAGGGCCCGTGCGCCTTCGGCGGACTCGACCAGCAGCGTCAGGCGCAGGCCGGCTTGGATGAGGCGGCCTGCGTGTTCGAACTTGGACGGCACGATGGCCACGGCGTAAAGGATGTCGTCCACCCCTGCGGCGAAGAACTGTTCGGCTTCCTTGAGCGTGGACACCGTGATGCCGCGTGCACCGGCTTCGAGCTGGCGCTGGACCACCTGCGGGCTCTTGCTGGTCTTGGCGTGTGGGCGAAAGGCCACGCCCAGGCTGTCCATGCGCTGCTGCATGTCGGCGATGTTGCGCATCATGCGGGCGCTGTCGAGCAGCAGGGCGGGGGTGTCGATGGGCGTGGATGGGGCGTGCATGGCGGGTGGCAAGGGGTCTAGGGGATGGCGGGGCCGAACGGATGGCGAGGTCAGACTGTAGTGCGAAGACTGCGATTTGTGTTTAATGCAGTTTCACTGCAGCGTTAAGGAAAATTGAATGCTGGATCTCGACGATCTGCGACTGGTTCGGGCGCTGGATGCCTGCGGCTCGCTGGCCGCTGCCGCGCGCGAGCTCGACCTCACGCCGCCGGCGCTGTCGATGCGCCTCAAGCGCCTGGAACAGCGGCTCGGCGTGGGCCTGGTGGTGCGGGGGGCGCGCGGCACGGCGTTCACCGACGAGGGCCTGCGCCTGCGCGACGAGGCCGCGAGCCTGCTGCGTGCGCTCGAAGCCGTGCCCGAACGGGTCGCGGGGCCGGCACGGGCCATGGCGGGCAGCCTGCGCATCGTGGCGCCTTTCGGTTTTGGCCGCCGGCATGTGGCGCCGCTGCTGGCGTCGTTTCGCGGCCTGCATCCGGCGGTGGTGGCCTCGCTCACGCTGTCGGAGTGGCCGCTGGCCGATGCGGCGGGCATGGACGTGGTGATCCATGTGGGCGCCGTGCGCGACATGGCCTGGATCGGGCATCCGTTGGCCCCCAACGACCGGTTGCTGTGCGCGAGTCCGGCCTATGTGCGCCGGCGCGGCATGCCGGCGCATCCGTCGGAGCTGGCGCTGCACGACTGCCTGTGCCTGCGCGAAAACGGCGAGGATGTCACGCGCTGGCGGTTCCTGCCGTCGGCCGCCGCACCGGGTGACCGCGATGCGGGCCACGCAGCCGATGGCGCCGCGCGCCGTTCGCTGCAGGTGCGGGTGCGACCCGGTCTGTCGAGCAACGACGGCGAGGTGATCTGCGATTGGGCGCTGCGCGGCCTGGGAATCATGGTGCGCTCGGAGTGGGAGGTGGCGCCGCTGCTGCGGGCCGGCCGGCTGGTGCCGGTGCTGCCGCAGTGGCGGCTCGACGATGCGCCGGTGTTGGCGCTGGTGCCCAGCCGGCTGGGGGCTTCGGCCCGCCTGCAGGCCTTTCTGGCGCATGCACGGCAGGCTTTGCAGCCGGTGCCCTGGCGTGTCAGGAAAGGCCCAGCATCGCCTTGAGGCCATGGTCGGCCGAGGGCGCGCTCAGGCCGACGTGGTGTTCGAGTTCCTCGAGGTGGCGGGACATGAGCTGGGCCGCGCCGTCGGCGTCGCCGCGTTCGAGGCAGTCGACGATCTGGTCGTGCTCGTCGTGTTCGCAGGCGGCATTGCCGGGCGGCTGGTAGAGCGCCACGATGAGCGAGCAACGCGACACCATTTCCACCAGATAGCGGTAAAGGATGGGGTTGCGTGCCAGCTCGCCGATCTTCAGGTGGAAGCTGCTGGCCAGGCGCGCCCAGGCCGGCTGGTTGAAGCGGTGCATGACCTCGTGCTCGGCCTTGAGCTGCTGGCGCAGCGCGGCGATGTTCTCGGGGGTGACGCGCTGCGCGGCCAGCCGCACCAGGGTGTCTTCGAGGCCGCGCCGGGCCTCGAAGATGTCGCGTGTTTCCTCGGGCGTGGGCACGGCGACGATGGCGCCGCGATTGGGCCGCAGTTGCACGACATGGTCGTGCGCCAGCCGCTGCAGGGCCAGCCGGACGGTGGCGCGCGTGGTGCCGAACAGCTCGCACAGCGTGGCTTCGGGCAGCTTGGTTCCCGGCGTCAGGCGCTGGTCCATGATGCTGTCGAAGACCGTGCGGTAGATGCGCGATTCGACGCTGCCGTCATCGGCGGCGTCGGCCATGGCGCCGCCGATGCGCGGCGGCGCGAGGTCGATGTCGGCCGCGGCAGGGGCCTGGATCTCGGCTTTGGCCTTGGCCTTGACTTTGGCGGGCGCGCCGGTCTTGCGGGAGGGGGCGGATGAGGGTGACTTCACGGTCATGATGGGCGCAGAGCTTACTCCGATTGGCGCGGGGCGGAACGCAGCCGGGGCCGCTGCGTGCCGGCCGCTGCCTAGGACAGAAGAGGCTGAAGGGCCGTGGCCAGCCGGATCAGGCGCAGGTCGCTGCCGGCCGGACCCAGCAGCGAGATGCCCATGGGCAGGCCCTCAGCGCCTCGCATCGGGATATTGACCTGGGGCAGACCCGCCAGCCCTGCGATGCAGGTGATGCGCAGGGTGCGGATGCGTGCGGCGTCGACCGCCTCGGGCGGGGCCGTGCGCAGCGGTGCGGCACTGGCGGCGGAGGGCAGGATCGCCACGCCGTCCGTGCCCAGCCATTCGCGCACGTGGGCAGCGATGGCGCGGGCGGTCTGGCGCGCGGCGGCGGCGGCATCGGCCGTGACCGTGCTGGCGTACTGCCAGCGGGCCGCGACGGCGGGCGCGAATCGTGGCGGGTGGCTGGCGATCCACTCGCCGTGGGTGGCCCAGCCGTCGTAGGCTCCGGCGGTGACATAGGTCTGGCGCCAGCTGTCCAGGCCGCCCAGGCTGTCGGGCTCGTGGTCTGCGCCGGCTGCCCGGGCGACGCTGGCGGTGCAGGCCAGGTGCGCACACAGCGCATCGCGGACACGGGCCACCAGCGGCGCAAAGCCGGGGTCGGCTTCGGCGCAGGCGTCCTCCAGCACCGTCACGCGGGCGAAGGCGCCGGCCGTATCGGGCAGCAGGGTGGCGCCGACCCGTGCAAAGGTGGCGGCGTCGTGGGCCAGCCAGGTGCAGGTGTCGAACAGAGGGTGCAGCGCCACCATGTGGCCGCCGGGCAGCAGCCCGTGGCTGGTGCGCAGGCCCCACAGGCCGCAGTAGCTGGCCGGCACGCGGGTCGAGCCGCCGGTATCCGTGCCCAGCGCGAAATCGACGAGCCGTGCCGCCACGGCCGCGGCCGAGCCGCTGGAGGAGCCGCCGGTCACCCGGTCGGGCACTGCGCTGTTGACGGGCGTTCCGTAGTGGATGTTGTCGCCGTGGATGCTGTAGGCCAGCTCGTCGGTCAGCACCTTGCCCATGAGCGTGGCGCCGGCATCGAGCAGGCGGTCGACCAGCGGGTGGCTGGCGGTGGGGACGGGGTGGCTGTCCAGCCAGACGGGATTGCCCGCGCCGGTCGGGTGGCCGGCGACGTCGAACACGTCCTTGACGGCGAAGTGCAAGCCGCTCAGCGGCCCCTCGGCGTGTGCGGGAATGGTGAAACGGCCATGCGGCACCCAGGCGCCCACGGTGTCGGAGATGGGGAAATTCGAATCCATCATCGGGTCTGTTCTCGAAAAAAAGCGGATGTCAGGACAAAGCGGCCGAGAGCACGGCTTCGGAGTGTTCGCAGATGGCGCCGGGCGTGGTCAGCCAGACCTCGCCGCGGTCGCGCGCGCGGGCCAGGTGCTCGAGTGCCCGCCGCAGGTGGCGCAGCCGGTAGGGCTGGCCCACGATGTAGGGATGAAGCGCAAGGCCCATGACGAGCGGCTGGGCGCGGGACTGTTCGCGCATCTCCTCGAAATTGTCGACAACCATTTGCGCGAAGGCGCCGGCGTCCATGCGGCGCGCGACGATGGCCGGGATGTCGTTGAGTTCCTGCGGATAGGGCACCGACCACAGCACGCGTCCGTCGCGGGTGTGCATGGGCAGCGGCTGGTCGTCGTGGCACCAGTTGAGGGTGTAGCGGTAGCCGGTCTCGGCCAGCAGATCGGGTGTGAGGCGGCTCTCCGAGATCCACGGCGAGAGCCAGCCGCGTGGCGCCGTTCCCGTTTCGCGTGCGATGCGATCGCGGCAGCCCGCCAACAGGCGCCGTTCGGCCTCGGGCGGCCAGTCGCCCTGGCGTTCGGCGTTGGTGTGGCCGTGGCCGACGATCTCGTCGCCGCGTGCGGCACAGGCGGCCAGCAGATCGGGGCAATGGTCGTAGAGGGCGGTGTTGACCAGCGTCGCACAGGGCAGCGCGAGCTGGTCGAACAGCTCGATGCAGCGCCACGCGCCCACGCGGTTGCCGTATTCGCGCCACGCGTAGTTGAGCACGTCGGGCTCGGGCGAGACCGGGCCGATGGCCGCGCCCAGCCCCTCGCCGAAGGCGAAGTGTTCGAGATTGAAGCCCAGGTAGACCGCCAGGCGCGCGCCGTTGGGCCAGGCGTAGTCGGGGCGGCCGTGGATGGCCTGGTAGTCGAAACGCCCGTGCGTGGGCAGCAGGCTTTCGTAGGCCGAGGTCATGCGGCCTCCGGCGGCGTGGTGCCGGCCTGGCGGTCGAGCAGCCATTCGGCGCTGTCGTTCCACACGTCCATGTGGGTGATCAGGCCGTGGCTGACGACGTAGCGATCGACATACCGGTTGCCTTCGAAAGGCGTGCCGTCGGGCCAGGCGCCGTACAGCGTGCCGAGGCTGTAGACCACGGTTTCCTCGGGTGTGCCGCCGGCGACGACCTCGGTGCGTTCGATGCGTTTCTTGACCCAGGCATAGCGGCCGGCGTTGAAGGCCGCGCATTCGGCCGGCGCGCTCATCGCCCGGCCGCCCGTGAAGCGGATGCGCAGGCCGGGCGCGATGAAGGACTGCACGCCGGCGGGGTCGGGAATCATCAGCACGCGCAGGTACTCGTCGACCAGCTCGGCGGGGCTCCGCGGATGTCCGGATGCCTGGATTTGGGGCGTGGATGCGCCCTGATTTGATGCGTTGTCCATGGTTTTTCTCCGAAGTGGTGCACGCCGTCGAAAAGCAGGGTTCCGTCGTGTGCATGTTTTCTTGTCTGCAAGGCTTGTGCCAAATTGTCGACAATATGATGTGTATATGTTTTTCGATAAATTCTAAATATTGTTGACGTTGGCATGGCGATTGCATGAAGGGCGGTATCCCAAACCTGCCTCATGAGGAGAATCGCCATGCTGACCGTCTGCTCCACCGCTCAACCCCAGGGCCGCCGCCGTGTGCTGGCCGCCGCCGCTCTCATTGCCGTGTGCGGATGGGCCGCCGCGCCCGCCCAGGCGGCCGAGCCCATCAAGATCGGCCTGGTGACGGCGCTGTCGGGGCAGTCCGCCCTGGCCGGCGAGTCGATCACACGCGGCATTTCGGTGGCCATCGACGAGATCAACGCCAAGGGCGGCTTGCTGGGCGGCCGCCCGCTCGAGCTGGTGCGCCGCGACGACGAGGGCAATCCGGCCAAGGGCGTGTCGGCAGCGCGCGAACTGATCCATCGCGAGAAGGTCGCCGTGCTGTTCGGCGGTCTGGACACGCCGGTGGCCACGGCGATCGTGCCGCTCGTCAACCAGTCGAAGACGCCGTTCATGGTGCCGTGGGCTGCAGGCACACCCATCACGCGCAACGGCGCCAAGCCCAACTACGCTTTCCGTGTGTCGGCCGTCGACGAGATCGTGGACGTGGCCATGCTGGACTACGCGCAGGCCAGCTTCGGGGCCAAGAAGCCCGGCATGATCCTGGTCAACAACCCCTGGGGCGAATCCAACGAAAGGGGCCTGCGCGCGGCGATGACGGCCAAGCAGGTCGAGCTGGCCGGTGTCGAGAAGTTCGAGGCCAACGACGTGGATGTCGTGCCGCAACTGACGCGGCTCAAGGCCGCCGGGGCCGATGCGCTGTTCATGGTGGGCAATGTCGGACCCTCGGCCCAGGTGGTCAAGTCGCTCGACCGCATGGGCTGGCAGGTGCCGGTGGTGTCGCACTGGGGCCCTGCCGGCGGCCGCTTCACCGAGCTGGCCGGACCGAACGCGAAGAACGTGCATTTTGTGCAGACCTACAGCTTCTTCGGCGCGCAGACGCCGGTGCGCGAGCGGGTGGTCAAGGCGCTGATGGCCAAGTACCCCGACGTGAAGGGCCCCGAGAACATCACGCCGGCCGTCGGCGTGGCCAATGCCTACGACGCGATGCAACTGTCGGCCCTGGCGATTGCGGCCGCGGGCTCGACGGATGGCGAGGCCGTGCGCGAGGGCTACACCCGGATCGCGCGTTACGAAGGCCTGATCAAGACCTACGTGAAGCCGTTCACCGAGGACAACCACGATGCCCTGTCCGACAAGGACTATGTGTGGGCCCAGTTCATCGGCGACCGCATCCTGCCGGTCGGCTCCGCGAAATAAATCGTCCATCGGCGGTGCAGGGCACCGCCCGTCAAGGATCTGGTGATGCTTTTGTTGTCTGCATGGATCAGCGGACTCGGCCTGGGTAGCATGTACGGGCTGATGGCGCTGGGTTTCTACGTGACCTACGCGGTCTCGGGGACGGTCAATTTTGCCCAGGGCAGCTCGATGATGCTGGGGGCGGTGCTGACCTTTTCGTTCTCGCACACGCTGGGCCTGCCGATGCCGCTGGCCATTGCGCTGGCCCTGCTGGCCTGCGCGGCGTACGGCCTGGTGGTCGAGGCGCTGGCGGTGCGGCCTTTCGTGAGCCGCGGCTCGGATGCCTGGCTGATGGCCACGGTCGCCCTGGGCATCGTGCTCGACAACGTGGCGATGTTCGTGTTCGGCAAGGAGCCGCGCAGCCTGTCGTCGCCGCTGGCGCAGACGCCGCTGGACCTGGGCGGCCTGGGCCTGAGCGTGTACCCGCTGCAGTTGCTGATCCCCGTCGTGGGACTGGCGCTGGCGGCTGCGCTGCACCTGGCTTCGCGCCGCACGCGCTGGGGAACGGCCATGCTGGCGGTGGTGCAGAACCGGGCCGCGGCGCGGCTCATGGGCATCCCGATCCGGCGCCTGGTGGCGGTGGCCTTTGCCTTGTCGACGCTGTTCGCGGGCATTGCGGGGGTGTTGATCGCGCCGCTCTTCAACGTGCATTCCGACATGGGCACGCTGTTTGGCCTGAAGGCCTTTGCCGTGGCGATTCTGGGCGGCATCACCAGCGCCTGGGGCGTGATGGTGGCGGGCCTGCTGTTCGGCCTGATCGAGGCCACCGTCACGGTCACGCTGGGTTCGGGCTACACGCAGATCGTGACGTTCGGCCTGGTGATCGTGGCGCTGGCGTGCCGCCCCAACGGCCTGTTCGGCCGCGCGGAGGTGCGCAAGGTATGAAACCGATGGAACAACAACGCAAACGAGGCGCCCTGCGCGCCCCGGGCGGGCCTTTGCTGGGCCTGGGCTCGGCCTGGCAGATCGTGCTGGTGCTGGCCGTGCTGGGTGCGGGCGTGGCGGCGGCGCTGTCGCTCAACACCTACTACGTGTATGTGCTGGCCAATGTGGCGCTGCTGGCGGTGGTCGGCGTCGGCCTCAATGTGCTGATCGGCCTGACGGGGCAGGTCTCGTTCGGGCATGTCGGCTTCTATGCGATCGGCGCTTACACGGTCGCCATTCTGACCACCGGCGCCGGCCTGAGCTTCTGGGCGGCCTGGCCGCTGGCGACGGTGCTGGCCGGCGCGGCCGGCGCCCTGGTGTCGCTGCCCGCCCTGCGGGTGAAGGGGCCCTATCTGGCCATGATCACCATCGCCTTCGGTTTCATCGTCGAGCACGGCATCGTCGAGATGCGCGAGCTCACGGGCGGGCAGAACGGCATCATGGGCATCCTGGCGCCCGAGCTGTGGGCCGGCGCCGAAGCCGAACGCAGCATCGCGCTGTTGGCGCTGGCGGCGGTGGGCGTGGCCCTGGCCGGTTATGCGTGGCTGGCGCGCGGCACCTGGGGCGCAGCCATGCGCGCCGTGCGCGACAGCGAGGTGGCCTCCGAATCCATCGGCCTGCATCCGCTGGCCATCAAGGCGACGGCGTTTGCGGTGTCGGCGGCCTGCGCAGGTGCGGCAGGCGCGCTGTTTGCGCCGCTGTCGACGTTTGTCACGCCGCATACCTTCGGTTTCCTGCAGTCCATCCTGTTCGTGCTGGTGGTGCTGCTGGGGGGGGCGGGTTCGGTGGCCGGACCGCTGGTGGGCGCCGTGGTGGTCGGCCTGCTGCCGGAGCTGCTGGCGAGCCTGGAGGAGTACCGGCTGCTGTTCTTCGGTGCCTTGCTGCTGGTGGTGCTGTGGGCCGCGCCCGACGGGCTGGTGGGCATGGTGCGGCGTTTGGGACAACTGCTGCGCCGGAAAACGCGGGGGATGCCCGGTCCGGACGGGCAGGCCGGTGCGGATGCATCGTGTGCCGAGCCGATCCTGGCGACCCGTGCACGCCAGTCGCTGCGTGCGCAGGGGCTGACCATGCAGTTCGGCGGCGTCCGGGCCGTGGACGACCTGGGCTGCGTGGCCGAAGCCGGCCGCGTGACCAGCCTGATCGGCCCCAACGGGGCGGGCAAGTCGACGGCGCTCAACATGCTCAGCGGCTTTTACGTGCCGACGGCGGGCCGCTTCGCATTGGGCGAACAGGCGCTGGCCGGGCAGTCGGCGGTGCACATCGCCCGCAGCGGCGTGGCGCGCACCTACCAGACCTCGCAGCTCTTCGGCACGCTCAGCGTGCAGGACAACGTGGCGCTGGCGATGCAGCGCGGGCGGCTGGGGCCGCTGCTGGGCGCGCGCCGCCTGAGGGATGCGGAGGTCGCCACACGGGCGCGGGCGTTGCTGGCCTGGTGCGGTTACGGCGGGGCGCCCGAGGTGCCTGCGGCCGATCTGTCCCACGTCGACCGGCGCCTGGTCGAGATCGCCCGCGCACTGGCGCTGGACCCGGACATGCTGCTGCTCGACGAGCCGGCCGCCGGCCTGTCGCGCGAGGACAAGGATCGCCTGGCCGTGCTGCTGCGGCGCATCGCCGGTGCAGGCGTCGGCGTGCTCATCGTCGAGCACGACATGGCGCTGGTGATGGGCATCTCCGATCATGTGGTGGTGCTCGACGCCGGCCGCCGGCTGGCGCAGGGCACGCCCGCGCAGGTGCAGGCGGCGCCGGCCGTGCAGCAGGCCTATCTGGGCGAGTCGCTCGATGCCGGTCCTGCCGGCGAAGGCCGGGCGGACAGACGCGAGACCGGCCCCGAGATGCTGGGGGTGGGCGGCGTGGTGGCGGGCTACGGTGCCGAGCCGGTGCTGCACGGCATCGACCTGCGGGTGCGTCGCGGCGAGGCGGTGGCGCTGCTGGGGGCCAACGGCGCGGGCAAGTCCACGCTGATGCGCACCCTGAGCGGCCTGCACCGGCCGCTGGCGGGCGGCGGCATCCACCTCGACGGCGAGGAGCTGATGCATGCCGGGCCCGAGCAGATCGTGGCGCGCGGCATGGTGCTGGTGCCCGAAGGCCGCCAGGTCTTTCCCGAGCTCTCGGTGCTCGACAACATCCGGCTCGGCGCTTTCCTGAAACCCGAAGGCCGGGAGGAGCGGGTGGAGGCCATGCTGCTGCGGTTCCCGCGTCTGCGCGAACGGCTGCATCAGCGTGCAGGCCTGCTGTCGGGCGGCGAGCAGCAGATGCTGGCCATTGCGCGTGCCCTGATGTCGCAGCCGCGCATCCTGCTGCTCGACGAGCCGTCGCTGGGACTGGCACCCAAGATCATTGCCGAGCTGTTTGCCGCGCTCGATCAATTGCGCCGCGAAGGCATGACGCTGCTGCTGGTCGACCAGATGGCGGGCCTGGCGCTGGCGTTGGCCGATCGGGCCTACGTGATGGAAAGTGGGCGTATCGTGGCGCAGGGCACGTCGGCGGAGATCGCCGCCGACGGTGCCCTGGCGGCGGCCTACCTGGGCGAGCGGCAGGCCGCCTGAAACCGACAGCGTCGAAGGAACAGACATGACACAACAACCGAGCCGCGGCCGCCGAGGCATGGCGGTGGCACCGCACGGCCTGGCGGCCCAGTCGGCCCTGGCGGTGCTGCGCGAAGGCGGCAACGCGATCGAGGCGATGGTGGCGGCGGCCGCGACCATCGCCGTGGTCTATCCCCACATGAACGGCATCGGCGGCGACAGCTTCTGGCTGGTCGGCCTGCCGCAGGCTTCGGGGGACACCGAGGTGCTGGGCATCGAGGGCTGCGGCGCGGCAGCGCTGGCGGCTTCTGCCGGGCAGTACGCGGGCCTGCCGGCCATTCCGTTTCGGGGCGGCAACGCCGCCATCACGGTGGCGGGCACGGTCTCGGGCTGGGACCAGGCCCTGGCGGTCAGCCGCGAGCGGCTGGGCGGACGGCTGCCTTTGTCGCGCCTGCTGGCCGATGCCGTCGACTATGCGCGGCACGGCATGCCGGTGACGGTCAGCCAGCACCGCAACACCCTGGGCAAGCTGGCGGGCCTGGCCGATGTGCACGGCTTTGCCGAGGCGTTTCTGCCGGACGGCCAGGTGCCGGCCGCGGGCAGCCTGTTCCGCCAGCCGCGCATGGCGGCGACGCTGGAGCACCTGGCGCGTGCGGGGCTGGACGATTTCTACCGGGGCGATTTGGCACGCAGCCTGGCTGCCGATCTGGCCGCGGCAGGCAGTCCGCTGGTGCTGGCCGATCTGCAGGCCCACCGGGCGGCGATGCGCAGGCCGCTCGAGCTGGCCCACAGCCGGGGCCGCGTCTTCAACATGCCGCCGCCCACGCAGGGACTGGTGTCGCTGATGATCCTGGGTCTGATGGACAGGCTCGAGGGCGGCCGCTCCGATCACCTGGGGGCCGATTACGTTCATGCCGCCGTCGAGTCGGTCAAGCAGGCCTTCGCGGTGCGCGACGCGCACATCACCGATCCGGCCTGCATGACCGTGGACCCGGAACGTTTCCTCGAGCCCGCCTCGCTCGACGCGATGGCCGCCCGCATCGACCGCGACAAAGCCGCGCCATGGGGTGAGGGCAAGGGACCGGCCGACACGGTGTGGATGGGCGTGATCGATGGCGAGGGCCGTTCGGTGTCGATGATCCAGAGCATCTATCACGAGTTCGGATCGGGTGTGGTGCTGCGCGAGTCGGGCATCAACTGGCAGAACCGGGGGGCTTCGTTCTCGCTGGTGCCGGGCCACATCAACGCGCTGGCGCCGGGCAAGAAGCCGTTCCACACGCTCAATCCGGCGCTGGCGCTGCTCGAGGACGGCCGCACGCTGGTCTACGGCAACATGGGCGGAGACGGCCAGCCGCAGAGCCAGTCGGCGGTGTTCACCCGCACGGTCGTGCAGGGCATGGATCCGCAGGCGGCAGTCTCGGCGCCGCGCTGGCTGCTGGGCCGCACGTGGGGCGAGAGTTCGGACACGCTCAAGCTCGAGGGCCGTTTCCCGGCCGCGACGGTCGAGGCGTTGCGTGCGCGGGGCCACGCGGTCGATGTGCTGGGCGATTTCGACGAGACCTTCGGCCATGCCGGGTGCATCGTGCGCAGTCCGGACGGGACCTTCGAAGGCGGTTTCGATCCGCGGTCGGACGGTGCGGTGGCGGCGTATTGAGGGGCTGCCGAAGGGCCTTCAGGACAGGCGCAGGGCCAGCGCGGCCAGCGTCAGCAGCAGCACCGGCACCGTCAGCACGATGCCGGTGCGGAAGTAGTAGCCCCAGGTGATCACCACCCCCTTGCGCGCCAGCACGTGCAGCCACAGCAGGGTGGCCAGCGAGCCGATGGGCGTGATCTTGGGGCCGAGGTCGCTGCCGATGATGTTGGCGTAGATCATGGCCTCGCGCACGCTGCCGGTGGCGTGGCTGGCATCGATCGACAGTGCGCCCACCAGCACGGCGGGCAGGTTGTTCATGATCGACGACAGGCCTGCGCTGAGCACCCCGGTGCCCAGGGCCGCGGCCCATACGCCGTGGCCGGCCAGGATGTCGAGCAGGCGGGCCAGGGCGTCGGTGAGGCCGGCGTTGCGCAAGCCGTAGACCACCAGATACATGCCCAGCGAGAACACCACGATGTGCCACGGCGCCTCGCGCAGCACGCGCCGGGTGGGGATGGCGGGACTGCGTGCGGCCACGGCCAGCAGCAGGGCCGAGGCGGCGGCCGCGACGACGCTGATGGGCACGCCCAGCGGTTCGAGCGCAAAGAAGCCGATCAGCAGCAGGGCCAGCACGATCCAGCCGGCCCGGAAGGTGGCCCGGTCGCGAATGGCTTCGTGCGGCGCGCGCAACGCCTGCGGATCGTAGCGTGCGGGAATGCTGCGGTGGAAGTACGCCATCAGCACGGCCAGCGAGGCGACGATCGCCACCGCGTTGACGGGCACCATGACGGCTGCGTAGTCGCCGAAGCCGATGCCGAAGAAATCCGCCGAGACGATGTTGACCAGGTTGGAGACCACCAGCGGCAGGCTGGCCGTGTCGGCGATGAAGCCGGCGGCCATGACGAATGCCAGCGTGGGGCCGGGCCCATAGCCCAGCGCCTGCAGCATGGCCATCACGATCGGGGTGAGGATGAGCGCCGCGCCGTCGTTGGCGAACAGGCCCGTGACCACGGCGCCGAGCAGCACCATCAGCACGAACAGCCGGCGCCCCTGGCCGCCGCCCCAGCGCGCCACGTGCAGCGCCGCCCACTCGAAAAACCCGGCCTCGTCGAGCAGCAGGCTGGTCACCATGATGGCGATCAGCGTGGCGGTCGCGTTCCAGACGATGTGCCAGACGGCCGGGATGTCGGACAGCTGCACGGCGCCGGTCAGCAGGGCGGCCGCGGCGCCCGCGCTGGCGCTCCAGCCCACGCTCAGGCCGCGCGGCTGCCAGATGACCAGGACCAGAGTGGCCACGAACAAAGTGAGCGCGAGCAGCATGGGGCGGCAATCCGTCGAAGGAAGTAGAGGGAGGAGAGGGGCCAAGCGGGTCCGCCAGCGGGCCGGCGGGGCTCGCGCGGGGTCGGCACCGAAGCGCCGACCCGGATCATCGCCCAAGCCGCAGGCGGCGCATGCGCTGGAGGCGATGGCGCGGTCGGGTGCTGCGGCATTCCTGCAACAGCCGCGTGTCCATGGCCTTGGGGACTAGAGCGGAAACCCAACGGTAACTCAGTGAAAACCCTAGGATCGGATGCTTTTTGAAGCCGTTCTGCTATAAATCCGACCGTGCTGATAACGTTTTAGCAAACGATTTCAGCATTCCTGTAATTGAATTACGAAGCGGTTACCTGGGCTGTTCCGAGCATCCGGTTCAGGGGGCAGGTCGGGTTTTCCGCTTGAATTGAACGAGGCAGACGACAGTGGATATCGAACGCAGTGCGCAATCCCCGGTAACTCGGGTACTGGTGGTGGGCAGCATCAACATGGACCTGGTGGTGACCACCCCGGTGGTGCCGCAGCTCGGCCAGACCCTGGCCGGCGACGGTTTTGCCACGCATGCCGGCGGCAAGGGGGCCAACCAGGCGGTGGCGGCGGCGCGCCTGGGTGCGCAGGTCAGCCTGATCGGCCGCGTGGGCCGCGACGCGTTCGGCGCGCAACTGAAAGCCGGCCTGGTGGCCGAGGGCATCGACACCCGGTGGGTGCTCGAGACCGAGGGCGTGCCGACCGGTATCGCCGCGATCACGGTGAGCCAGTCGGACAACGCCATCATCGTGGTGGGCGGCGCCAACCTGGCGCTGACGCCGGCCGATCTGGACAACGCCGACGCCGCCTTTGCGCAGGCCGACGTGGTGCTGGTGCAGCTGGAAGTGCCGCTGGACACCGTGGCGCATGCCGCACGGCTGGCCGGACGGCACGGCAAGCCGCTGCTGCTCAATCCGGCACCGGCCCAGCCGCTGCCCGAAGCGCTGCTGGCAGGCTGCGCGCTGCTGACCCCCAACGAACACGAACTCGCCGTGACCCTGGATGCCGAGACCACCGAGCCGGCCCAGGACTGGCGCGAACTGATGGCCCGCTTGCCGGGACGCGTGGCCATGACCCGCGGTGCCGATGGTGCCTACCACCTCGGCGCCGACGGTGCGATGCACCACCAGCCGGGCTTTGCGGTCGAGCCGGTCGACACCACGGGCGCAGGCGACACCTTCAACGGCGCACTGGCGGCTTTCTGGCCGCTGGGCATGGCGGCGGCGATGCGGCTGGCCTGCGCCGCGGCCGCGCTGTCGGTGACACGCGCCGGCGCGCAGTCGGGCATGCCCGGCCGGGCGCAGCTCGAGGCTTTCCTGGAGTCCCGCGCATGAAGAAGCTCGGACACCTCAACCGCGACATCGCCCGTGTCCTGGCCACCATGGGCCACACGGATCGCCTGGTGATCGCGGATTGCGGCCTGCCGGTGCCGGCCGGCGTGCCCTGCATCGACCTGTCGCTGCAGCTCGGCGTGCCGTCGTTCATGGATGTGCTCGACACGGTCCTGGCCGACTTCCAGGTCGAACGGGCGGTGTTTGCGCACGAGGCGCAGCAGGCCAACGCAGCGGTCGCCGCGCGCGCAGGTGCCCTGGCCGAACAGGGCGTGGCGGTGGAGTTCGTCGGCCATGCCGATCTGAAAGGCCTCACGCAGGGCGCCCACGTCATCATCCGCACCGGCGAGGCGACGCCCTATGCCAACGTGGTGCTGTATTCGGGTGTGATCTTCTGATGTCGGCCGAACTGTCTCCGAACGCCACCGCCCCGGCCGCCGCCGTGCCGCAGGTGGCCATGCGCGGCATCAGCAAGGCCTTCGGTCCGGTCAAGGTGCTCGAAGCCGTCGATTTTTCGCTGGCGCCGGGCGAAATCCACGCGCTGATGGGCGAAAACGGCGCCGGCAAGTCCACGCTGGTGAAGGTGCTGTGCGGGGTCTATCAGGCCGACGCCGGCGCCATCGCGGTGGAAGGGCAGGCCGTGCAGATCCGCAGCACGGCCGAGGCCGAGGCCCTGGGCATCGCCATCATCCACCAGGAACTCAACCTGATCCCGCAACTGTCGGTGATGGAGAACCTGTTCCTGGGGCGCGAGCCCAGCCGCTGGGGCGTGATCGACACCCGCCGCATGCGCGAGCAGTCCCGCCACTGGCTGGCCATGGTGGGCGCGGCCCACATCGATCCGGAGACCGAGGCCGGCACGCTGTCCATCGGGCAGCAGCAGATGGTGGAGATCGCCAAGGCGCTGTCGCTGGACGCCCGCGTGCTGGTGATGGACGAGCCCACCGCCGCGCTCACCGAGCGCGAGATCGAGCGGCTGTTCCAGATCATGACCGAGCTCAAGCAGCGCGGCGTGGCCATCGTCTATGTCTCGCACCGCATGGAAGAGATCTTCCAGATCTGCGACAAGATCTCGGTGCTGCGCGACGGCCGTTTCGTGGGCGAGCGCGTGATCCGGCAGACCCGCTTCGAGGAGATCGTGCAGATGATGGTGGGCCGCGAGATCGGCGACCGTTTTCCGGCCCGCAGCCTGGCCCACGGCCCGGTGCGCCTGCAGGTGCAGGGCCTGGCCGACACGGGCCATGTCAGCGGCATCGAGTTCGAGGTGCGTGCGGGCGAAGTGCTGGGCATCGCCGGGCTGATGGGCGCCGGCCGCAGTGAAATCCTCAAGACGCTGTTCGGCGTCAACCGCCGTGCCGCCGGGACGGTGCGCATCGACGGCCAGGCCGTGGCGCTGGCTTCGCCCACGCAGGCCATCGCGGCCGGCATCGGCTTCGTCACCGAGGACCGCAAGAGCGAAGGTCTGGTGCTCGGCCTGTCGGTGCGCGAGAACGCCACGCTGGTCCATCTCTCCGACTATGCCCGCGCAGGCGTGGTCGATGCACGTGCCGAGCGGGCCGCGGTGCAGCAGCTGATCGCCGACCTGCGCATCCGCACCCGCGATGCCGAGCTCGAGGTCAAGTCGCTGTCGGGCGGCAACCAGCAGAAGGTGGTCTTTGCCAAATGGCTGGCCCAGCCGCCCAAGGTGCTGCTGCTCGACGAGCCCACCCGGGGCGTCGACGTCGGCGGCAAGGCCGAGATCTACACCATCATCAACCGGCTGGCAGCGGCCGGCACGGCGATCGTGATGGTCTCGTCCGAGCTGCCCGAGGTGATGGCCATGAGCGACCGCATCCTGGTCATGCACCAGGGCCGCCAGGCCGGCATCTTCGATGCCCGCAGCGCGACCCAGGAGCTGCTGATGACGGCGGCGACCGGCGGCCAGTGAGGCCACCCCTTTCTTTTCCCAAGCACACCACAACACCATCATGTCTCCCTCTCAAAAAGCCCTGCTGCAGAAGCTCGGCCCATTCTTCGCGCTGCTGATCGTGGGCGTCGGGCTGGCCACGCTGAGCCCCGATTTCCTGACGGTCGGCAATCTCATGAACGTCATGCGGCAGGTCTCGATCAATGCGCTGATCGCTTTCGGCATGACGCTGGTCATCCTGCTGGGCGGCATCGACCTGTCGGTGGGAGCCATCCTGGCGGTGTCGTCGGTGCTCACGGCGATGTTCATGAAGGACGGCTGGGATCCGATGCTCTGCACGGCCCTGGGCATCGCCTCGGGCGCGCTCATGGGGCTGGCCAACGGGCTGGTGATCGCCAAGGGCAAGGTGGCGCCGTTCATCGCCACGCTGGGCATGATGACGGTGCTGCGCGGGCTCTCGCTGGTGCTCTCCAACGGCAGCCCGATCAGCGGACTCGACAGCGACCTGTTCGCGATGCTGGGCGGCGGCTACGTGGCCGGCTGGGTCCCGGTGCCCGTGGTGTGGATGCTGCTGGCCTTTGCCGTGTTCTGGTTCGTGTTGCGCAAGACGGTGTTCGGCCGCCATGTGTACGCCACCGGCGGCAACCCCGAGGCCGCCCGGCTGTCGGGCGTCAAGACCGACCGGGTGCAGATCGGCGTCTACACGCTGTCGGGTGCGATGGCGGCGATGGCTGGCGTGATTCTGACGTCGCGCCTGAATTCGGCCCAGCCCACGGCCGGTACGGGCTACGAGCTCGATGCGATCGCCGCAGTGGTGCTGGGCGGCACCAGCCTGGCCGGTGGCCGCGGCTGGATCTTCGGCACGCTGGTGGGCGCACTGCTCATCGGGGTGCTCAACAATGGCTTGAACCTGCTGGGCGTGTCGTCCTTCTACCAGCAGGTGATCAAGGGCGTGGTCATTCTGCTGGCCGTGCTGATCGACCGCGCGGGCAAGAAATAAGCGGGGCAGGCGCAGCCCCGGCAGTCCGCTATTCGTGCCTAGACACATTCATCCGTTTTCAACATCCACCAGGAGCCATCCATGAACCGTTTTGTCCCGACTCTGCTGGCCAGCATCTTGGCCGTGGGCCTTGTCGCCTGCTCCAAGCAAGGCCCCGAGACCGCTGCCGCACCGGCTGCGGGCAACAATGCCGCCGTGTCGGTCGGCCTGTCGATCTCGACCCTCAACAACCCCTTCTTCGTGGCGCTGCGCGACGGTGCGCAGGCCGAGGCCAGCAAGGACGGCATCAACCTGATCACGGTGGATGCGCAGGACGATCCGGCCAAGCAGATCGCCAGCGTCGAGGATCTGATCCAGAAGAAGGTCAAGGTCATCCTGATCAACCCGACGGATTCCGACGCCGTGGCCAATGTGGTCAAGCAGGCCACCGCTGCCGGCATCGCCGTGGTGTCGCTGGACCGCAGCGTCAATGGCGCCGAAGTGGCTTCGCACATCGCTTCGGACAACGTCGCCGGCGGCAAGCTAGCGGCCGAGTTCCTGCTCGAGAAGCTGGGCGGCAAGGGCAATCTGGTCGAACTCGAAGGCGTGCCCGGCACATCGGCCGCGCGTGAACGGGGCCAGGGCTTCCACTCGGTGGTCGACGGCAAGGACGGCGTGAAGCTGGTGGCACGCCAGCCGGCCGATTTCGACCGGGCCAAGGGCCTGTCGGTGACCGAGAACATCCTGCAGGGCAACAAGGACGTGCAGGGCGTCTTTGCGCACAACGACGAGATGGCGCTGGGCGCACAGAAAGCCGTGGAAGCGGCCGGCCTGAAGAACGTGGTGGTGGTCGGCTTCGACGCCACGCCGGATGCGGTCGCCGCCGTCAAGGCCGGCAGCCTGGCCGCCACCGTGCAGCAGAAGCCCGACCTGATCGGCCAGTACGGCGTGCAGACGGCCAAGAAGCTGATCGACGGCCAGACCGTGGACAAGAGCATTCCGGTGCCGCTGGACCTGGTCAAGCAGTAAGCTTGCCGTCCATGAGTCAATTCGAACGTCTGAAGATCGACGACATCGCGCGGCTGGCCCAGGTCTCGCGGACCACCGCCAGCATGGTGCTCAACGGGCAGGCCGAACGCTACCGGATCGCCGCGGCGACGGTGGCGCGGGTCAAGGCGGTGGCCGAGGCGCATCACTATGTGCCCTCGCAATCCGCACGGGCCCTGCGCAGCCGCAAGAGCCGCACGCTGGGCCTGGTGATCCCCGAGCTGGTGAACTACGCCCACGCCAGCCTGGCGCAGGCGCTGGAGGTGCAGAGCCGCGCCGCGGGTTACCAGTTGCTCATCGCCACGAGCAACGACGATGCCGAGCAGGAGGCGCAAGGCATCGCGCAACTGGTGGCGCGCGAGATCGACGGACTGATCGTGGTGCCGGCCAGCGCCGACGCGCAGCGTTACCTGGGCTGGCAGTCCCGCTTGCCGCTGGTGTTTGCCGACCGCCGCATCGAGGGTTGCGGCATCGCATTTGCCGTCAGCGATGCCACCGATGCGGTCAGCGCGCTGACCGCACAGGCGCTCGGCCAGTCGCGCGATGCGCTGGCCGGGGCGCAGCTGCCGGTGGTGGCTTATTTCGGTGGACAGTCGGCGCTGTCGCCCAGCCGTGACCGGCTGGCCGGCTTTCGCCGCGCGCTGGCCGCGGCCGGCGTGACCGAGGGGGACGGCACGGTGGTCGAACGCGACTACCTGCGCAGTTCCGGTCTGGCCATGATGGCGCAGTGGCGGCAGGCCCATGGCGGCCGGGTGCCCGATGTGCTGTTCACCGGCGGCATCGGCCTGCTCGAAGGGGTTCTGGCCGACCTGCAGGCCAGCCATCTGCTGGGCCGCGGCCTGGACGCGACGCCGCATGCGCTGCGGCTGATCACGTTCGACGACCATCCGCTGCTCGACTGCCTGCCGCTGCCTGTGGATTCGGTGGCGCAGGACAGCGAGGGCCTGGCGCGTGCCAGCCTGGAGACGGTGCTGGCGCTGATCCAGGGCGAGACCGAGCCGGTCTCGGTGTGGGTGCCGGCCCGCGTGCGGCGTCGCTCGGCCTAGAAGCCGGGCCGCCCGCTTTCAGGCAAGAGGCGCATCCCCGGGATGCCGCCTGAGCTCTTGGGCCGCAGTGCCCGCGCAGCCTCTGCGGCGCGCGGCCTGCGGCTCGTTCGATTCGGCTCGGCGCAACGCGATTCGACGCGACTCAACCCAGCGGCTGCAGGGCCTGCGGCGAAGGCCGGACGGGCACCGGCTCGGTCGGCGGCTGGACCGTGTCGCTCGCCTTGGGCGTGAGCGCGTCCGGGGCAATGGGCGGCGGCTCCTGGCCCGTGGTGGTGGACGACAGGTACTCCTCGAGCAAACCGAAGAAACGGTCGTAGAGGCCGGACTTGGTCAGCGTGAGGCTGCCGATCTTGACCAGCGAATCGTCGGACGAGCCGATCGGCATGGACAGCGAGCCCAGCACGCTCACGCCGAGCGAGGCCGAGGTGTTGGTCTTGCGCAGCGCGTAGAGCTGCTGGACGGCGTTGGCGAACACCGTGCTGGTTCCCGAGCGGTCGGGCACGCAGGTGATGTTGAACTCGATCTCGTAGTGCTGCTCGCGGTTCTGCTGGAAGTGCTTGCGTGCGGCCAGGCTGGTCGGCGTGGCCGTGGTGATGATGTAGGCCTGGCTGAGCAGGGCACGGCGCGCGGCTTCGCAACTGTTCTCGGCGGCGGTGCCGTAGTTGCGCGTGAAGGTGGTGGTGTCGTCGAAGGCCTCGTGGGCCAGGTCGACGTTCTTGGTGGCGCAGCCCGCCAGCAGCGCCACGATGGCGGCCGGCACGAGCAGCCCGGCGGAGAGACGGGAAAAGGCAGTGGGACGCATAACTTCCATCAGGTCTGGCGAAACGGACTGGGGGTCATCGGACAGGGAACGCACGGGCGCCGGTCGCCGGTGCGGCCGAGCGGCGCTTCGAACAGGGCTGGAGTCGGCTCGCCCCCCGTTGGTTCCTGACTTGCATTATGGGCAAGTCGTGTCGTCCGGTACGGTGTGGCGATGGGCCGCGATCCTGGGGACACGCAAATTTGCGGTAAATCCCGGTCCCGGTCTACAGCACCAGGTCGGCCGCCAGCGGCGCGTGGTCGGACAGGCTGGCCCAGGGATGCTTGGGCAGCGGCGAGGGCCGGTGGCTGGCGACACCGCGCACGTAGATGCGGTCGAGTGCCAAGACGGGGAACTTGGCCGGGAAGGTGCGGGCAGACCGGCCGTTGGCGGTGAGAAACACTTCGTCGAGATCGGCGCCGTCCTTGAGGATGCGGTGCGCATGGCGGCGCCAGTCGTTGAAGTCGCCGGCCACGATGATGGGCGCGTCGGGCGGCACGTCGTTGCGGATGATGGCGCACATCATCTCGAGCTGTTTGCGCCGGTGGTTCTCGGCGAGGCCGAGATGGGCGCAGATGACGTGCAGGGGGCGGTCGAACCCGGGCGCACGCAGCTCGCAGTGCAGCAGGCCGCGGCGTTCGGGGCCGGCGATCGAGACGTCGTGGTTGAGGTGACGCTCGATCGGAAACTTGGTGAGGATGGCATTGCCATGGTCGCCCGAGGGGTAGACCGCATTGCGGCCGTAGGCGTACTGGGGCCAGATGGTGTCGGCCAGGAACTCGTAGTGCGAGGCGGCGGGCCAGTCGGCGACGCGGCTGGCATGCCGGGTGTGCGCGCCCGTCACCTCCTGAAGGAAAACGATGTCGGCACCCACGGCCCGGACGCCGTCCCGCAGCGCGGGCAGGATGAACTTGCGGTTGAACGACGAGAACCCCTTGTGGGTGTTGATCGTCATGACCTTGATCGGAAAGGGTTGGGCTCTGGTGGACATCGGCGGCAAACGGGCACGTGGCGACCGGAGGGTCGGACAGCGATTTGAAACAGCGGCAGGCCGCAAGGGCCGTCTCGAGGTCTTCATTGTGCGCCCGCCGGCCACCCCCTGGACGTAGGACGGCCGTGGCATGCGGTGCGGGTGAGGACCTGCGCGCGGATTTCTTCGGTATGCTAGGCGGCAACCCAGTACAGCCCAAGGAGATCGCGCATGAGTGCCCCCCATTCGCCGTTTGCCCGTCACGGCCAAGAAGGCGCTGCCCCCGCGGAAGGGGCGGGCGCGTCGCCCTTCGGTTTCGGCGCCCCGTGGTCGGGCTTCGGCCAGGGTTTCGATTTTTTCCAGCAGCTCACGCGGGGCGCAGCGCAGCAGGCGCCCCCCGGCATGCCGCCGCTGGCCTCGTGGCTGACGCCCACGCTGGATGCCGACGCGCTGGACAAGCGCATCGACGAACTCAAGACGGTGCAGTTCTGGCTGGAGCAGAACACGCGCGCCATCGTCGCCACCATCCAGGCCCTCGAGGTGCAGAAGCTGACCATCGAGTCGCTGCGCCGGATGAACATGAACATGGCCGACCTGGCCGAGAATCTGCGCGCGGCGGCCCAGCCCAAACCGGCCCCCGCCTGGCCCGGCACCCGTGGCGATGCCGACGAAGCGGCGGCGGCCGAACCGTCTGCGGCCGCCCCGTCGTTCTTCGCCGACCGGCCGGCCCCCGAGACCGTGGCAGAACCGGAGGGCGATGCGGCCGCGCCGGACGCGGCCGCCACAGAAGCAGCGTCGGCATCGGCGCCGGGCGCCGATCCGCTGGCCTGGTGGAGCGCGCTGGGGCAGCAGTTCCAGGCGATTGCCCAGCAGGCGCTGCGGGGTGCGAGTGCCTCTGCGACGGCGGCGCCGGACGGTTCCGCGGAATCGGCCCCGGCGGCCGACGCGGAATCGACATCGACATCGGCCAGCCGGCCGAAGGCGGCCGGCGGCGCGGCCCCTCCGACTGCGCGGCGTCAGGCCGTCCCGAAAAAGGCGGCATCGGCCCAGAAGGCCGCCAAGCCGCGCGCATCCGCCAGCGGTGCGGGGGGCGCGACGACCCCGGCCCGGCCCCTGCCTGCCCAAGCGCCGGTCAGCGGATCCCGCGCCGCTGCAGGCCGCCGAAGTGCCGCTGCGTCTGCCGGCAAGGCTCCGCCCGGCACGCCCAGGCCCAAGTCCGCCTCCGGATCCGCGTCCAAGTCCCAGCCCAAGTCGAAGACCGCCGCCGCCAGCCGCCGCGGTGCGTCGCCCTTGCCATCCAAGTCATGAAGTTGTTTCCACACGCCCACGCCACGCATCCCGACTGGCGCATGGCCTGCAGCCTGATCGTCGCGCAACTGCGTGCGCAGTCGGCCCTGCCCGACTACGCGTCCGCGCCGCCGCTGGGACTGCTTTATTTCACGGATCACTACGCCGAGCATGCGCAGGAGCTGCTCGATACCCTGTCGGCGGCGCTGCCGCACGTGTCGGACTGGGTCGGCAGCGCGGGCCTGGGCGTGATGGCCGGCGAGGCCGAGTACATGGACGAGCCGGCCCTGGCCGTCATGCTGTGCGATCTCGATGCTTCGCAGTACCGGGTGTTTTCGGGCATCTCGCCGCTGCCGCAGCAGTTTGCGGCCTCGACCATGCTGGTCCATGCCGACGCGCAGACGCCGGATCTGCAGGAGCTCGTGGCCGAACTGGCCGAGCGCACCCGCGAACGCAGTCTGCACGGCGGACTGGTGGCCAGCCGGCGCCAGCCCTGGCAGGTCGCCTGGAGCAGCCATGGCCAGTTGCCGGATCTTCAGGTGGACGGGCGCGGCATGATCGAAGGCGGCATCAGCGGCGTGGCGCTGGGCACCGAGGTGGTCTGGGCCGCCAAGCTGGCGCAGGGTTGCCACCCGATCGGGCCGCGGCGCCGCATCACCGCCGCCGAAGGGCAGGTGGTGACCGAGCTCGACGGCCAGCCCGCGCTGGCCATGCTGCTGCAGGACTCGCAACTGCCGCTCGACGCTTCGCTGCAGGCCCGGGCCGATCTGATGGCGCTGCTGCGCCGCACGCTCATCTGCCTGGAGCTCGGCGAGGGCGAAGTGGCGGCGAGCTGGTCCGAGGCCACATCGGCGAGCGGCATGACGGAAGTACCCGCGCTGGGTGTCGAGGAAGGCGGGCATCGTGTGCACGGCCCGATCGAGTCGCAGGCGCGGCCCATCATCGGTGTCGACCTGGCCCGCCAGGGGCTGGCGCTGGCCGGCGGCAACGGCGCCGTCCGGGTGGGCATGGAGATGACGTTCTGCCAGCGCGACCTGCGCACGGCCCGGCGCGACCTGGTGAGGGCCTGCACCGAGGTGCGCGAGATGCTGGAGCCGGCTTCGCTGTCGCACGACCAGATCCATGCCCGGCTCGACGACGAGGCGCGTTCGCTGGCGCCTGCAGGACGGGGCGTGGCCGGAGCGATCTATTTCAGCTGCGCCTCGCGCGGCGGCGCCTATTTCGGCGGACCGAACGCGGAACTGCAGATCGTTCGGCGTGCGCTGGGCCATGTGCCGCTGGTGGGCGTGTTCACGGCGGGCGAGGTCAGCGACCGGCTGCTGCACACCTATGCGGGT
Organism: Comamonas sp. BIGb0124; assembly: GCF_003752175.1. Classification (GTDB taxonomy): domain Bacteria; phylum Pseudomonadota; class Gammaproteobacteria; order Burkholderiales; family Burkholderiaceae_C; genus Comamonas_F. Next base: position 330,294 of record NZ_RJVF01000011.1, read on the forward strand.
GTGCTGTTCGTTTTTCCGTCCTGAAGGCGGCGGCCCCGACCGGCCGCATCCGCCGCGTGGCGTTGCTCAGTCCCTGAAAACCGTGGACGAGGTGTCAGGCCGGCGCCAGCGCGCGGGCGGCAAAACGCGGCTCGGGCGCGGCGATCCGGTCTTGCGCGGCCACCAGCGGCAAATCGCGTGCGCCGGCGGCCGTGGCGTGCACCAGCGCATACAGCGTGGAGGTGGCCAGCTCCAGGGCCTGCGGCAGTGCCCGGCCGCTGAGCAGCCGGCCCAGCAGCGTGGCCGAGAACACATCGCCCATGCCGTTGGGCAGCGGGTGCAGGTCGAGCCTGGGCGTGGTGACCAGCCAGGCCCCTTCGCCGTTGACGGCCAGCGTGCCCAGGGCATCGGCGGCGATGTCGGGCGTGGCCAGACTGGTGACGACCACGGTGTCGGGCCCGCGTCCGCGCAGCAGGCGCGCGGTCCGCACGGCTTCCGCGACGCTGGCCGGCTTGCTGCCGGTCAGCAGTTCGAACTCGAACTGGTTGGGCGTGATGATGTTGGCATTGGGCATGGCCTGGTCGCGCAGGAAATCCGGAATCGCCGGGTTCACGAAGACACCGCGCCCCACGTCGCCCATCACGGGGTCGCACAGGTAACGCACGGCCGGGTTCTCGCGGCGGATTTCGCCCACGGCATCGAGGATGACGGCGCCGGTTCCTGCATCGCCCAGGTAACCCGACAGCACGGCCGAGACCCGCTGCAGCACGCCGCGCTCGCGCAGCCCGGCGATGATCTCGCGGATGTGGTCGGCCCCGAAAACCTGTCCCCTGAACTGGCCGTAGCCGGTGTGGTTGGAGAACTGCACGGTGTGCACGGGCAGCACCTCGAAGCCCAGCCGCTGGAGGGGGAACACCGCGGCCGCATTGCCGACATGGCCCCACGCGACATGGGATTGGATGGACAGGATGAGAGGCGGGGTTTCGAGTGTCATGGCCGTTCGCGCGAATAGGGTGGCCGGGGCGTGAGCCCGGTGAGGCTGTGATTATTCGGCATTTGGCGGCCGGGCGGGGCCGGTATCCCTCCCGGCGTGGCTTCAGGCCTGGCGCAGGGGCAGGTAGGCGGTGGCTTCGATCTCGATCAGCACCTCGTCGCCGGGCATGAAACGCGAGACCTCGACCACCGTGCTGACGGGCGGCTCGCCGGGATAGAACAGCCCGCGCACGCGGTTGTAGGGCGCGTAGTGGGGCAGTTCGCGGAAGTACTGCACGAGCTTGAACACGTCCTGCATGGTGCCGCCGTACTCGCCGACGAGCTGCCGGATGCGTTCGAGCACGAACCAGCTCTGCGCCACGATCGGCGACTCGAAGATGTCGACGGTCATCTGTCCGGTGCAGTAGCCCAGCGTCTGCAACTGCGCGCGGGCTTCGGTCGGGATGTCCTCGAAGCTGCGCACCACCTGGCGCCGGGCCGGGTCGACCGCGACCACGCCGCTCATGAAGACGAAATCGCCGACGCGTTTGGCGGCCGCGTAGTTGGCCATCGGTTTGCCCATGCTCATGCGGTTTGCTCCTGAGGGCCCAGCGCGGGCCAGGCGCGCATCTTGCCGGGGTTGAGCAGGCCATGCGGATCGAGCCGGCGCTTCATCTCCAGCAGCTCGGGGGCCAGGTCGCCGCCCTGCTTGCCTTCCTCGATGATGAAGGTGTGGGGGTTGTTGACCCGCACCTGCTCGGCCCGGTGCTGCGCGATGATCTCGGCCAGCCGCTCTTCGGTCGTGAAGCGCACCAGGGGCAGCGCGGTGCAGGTGAGGTGGCCGTCGACGTTGCGGATGAACTCGACGTGCATCAGCACTTCGCCTTCGAACATAGCCTTGAGCCTGAGCACCTGTTCGATGTGCTTGCCCGGGATGAAGGCGGTCTGCAGATAGGTCAGGCCCTTGTCGACCTTCAGGGCGTGCAGGGTGGTGTGGTTCCAGGCGTATTCGATGAGGGTGTGGCCGCCCGCCTGGGCTTCGGCATGGCTCTGGCGATAGCTGATCGCGCCGCCGTGGGCCGCCGCCAGGGCCTCGACGGTGGACTCGCCCGAGGCGGCGTGGACCAGCAGCACGGCGTGCCGATGGGCCGGCAGATGGGCCTTCAGCGCGGTCAGGTAGGCGGGGATGGGGTCGGCCAGGACGGCGACTTCCTTCTTGACCAGGCCGGGGTTGCGCGCCACGGCGTCGGCAAAACGCAGGGCCGCCTCGAAATCGTCGAACACGCCGATGCTTTCCAGCCATTCATGCGCCGGCGCCAGTGCCACTTCGATTTCCAGCACGATGCCGTTGGTTCCCCACATGTGATGCAGGCGCATGGCCTCCGCGCCCCGCAGTTCGATCACCTGGGGGTGCTCTTCGAGCGTCATCACCTTGGCGCCCAGGATGTTGCCGGGTGCCGCCAGCGGACCGTAGGTGATGGAGCCGGCGCCGCCGAAGCCGCCGGAGAACAGGCCGCCCAGCGTGGCGCTGCGGTAGGTCGAGGGCAGCCAGCGCAGTTCCTGGCCCGAGCCGTCCTGCAGCAGGCGGTTGAAGTCGCCCAGCCGGATGCCGGCCTGGGCGCGTGCGACACCGGGCCGCTGCCACAGCATGCCGTTGAAGGCGCTCATGTCCATCACGATGCCGCCCTGCAGGGGCACGCTCTGGCCGTAGTTGCCGGTGCCCGCGCCGCGCAGCGTCAGGGGCAGGCGGTTGCGGGCGCAGAAGCTGGCGATCTGGCGCACGTCGTCCTCGGTGCGCGGGCGCACCACGCCGTCGGCGCACAGGCCCTGCAACTGGCGTTTGAGCACCGGGCTGAACCAGAAGAAGTCCTGCGACAGGCGGGCCACTTTCAGGGCGTCGGTCACCCAGTCCAGGGTGGGCAACTGTTCGGCAAAAGAGGGAGAGGGGGATGAGGTCATGCGATGCAATCGAATACGTCGGGAAGAGGCGGCGTGTAAGGGCGGCGTGAAGGGACGGCGTGAAGGGGCCGTGCGTCAGTCCGGCGACGACTCGCTGCTGTGCCACGAGCCCAGTGCCAGCCGGCTCAGCCAGGCCATGGCGGCGAACAGGCCCACCCCGGCCACCGAGATCAGCAGCAGCGCGGCGAACATGCGCGGAATGTTGAGCTGGTAGCCGGCCATCAGGATCTGATAGGCCAGGCCGGTGGCCGAACCGCCCGTGCCGGCCACGAACTCGGCCACCACGGCGCCGATCAGCGCCAGGCCGCTCGAGATGCGCAGGCCGCCGAAGAAGTAGGGCAGCGCACTGGGGATGCGCAGGCGGACCAGCGTCTGCAGGCGCGTGGCGCGGTTGAGCCGGAAATAGCTCTGCAGATCGGCATCCACGCTGCGCAGGCCCAGCGTGGTGTTGGCGATGATGGGGAACAGGGCCACCAGCGTGGCGCACATCACCAGCGACAGGGTCGGATCCTTGACCCAGATGATGATGAGCGGTGCGATGGCCACCACGGGCGTGACCTGCAGCAGCACGGCGTAGGGGAACAGGGCGGTCTCGATCAGCCGGCTCTGCACGAACAGGAAGGAGATCAGCACGCCCAGCACGGTGGCCATGCCGAAGGACAGCAGCGTGATCTTGAGCGTGACCAGCAGGGCCGAGCTCAGCATGCCGGCATCGGTCCACAGGGTGGCCATGATCTGCAGCGGCGTGGGCAGCACGTAGGGCGGCAGCTCGAGGGCCACGACCAGCCACTGCCAGGCCGACAGCAGGACCAGCGCGACGGCCAGCGGCAGCAGCACGCGCTGCACCCGGCGGTCGTGCAGCAGGGGGGTCTTGAGGGCGCGGGCGTTGATCGGTGGGGTTGGCGTGCTCATGCGGAAATCTCCTGGGCGCTGGCGCGCTGCAGCGCATCCTGCAGGCGCTTGGCGTAACGCGAGAACTCGGGCGAGACCATGAAGTCCGCGCCACGGGGGTAAGGGGCGTCGATGGCGATGTCCTCGACCACCCGGCCCGGACGGGGCGCCATGACCACCACACGCGACGACAGGAACACCGCCTCGTGGATGGAGTGGGTGACGAAGATCACGGTCAGCTTGCGGTCACGCCACAGCTCGAGCAGGTCGGCATCCAGCCGGTTGCGGGTGATCTCGTCGAGTGCACCGAACGGCTCGTCCATGAGCAGCAGATGCGGCTGGACGACCAGGCCGCGGGCGATCGATACCCGCATCTGCATGCCGCCCGACAGGGCCCGCGGCAGGGCCTGCGCGAAGGCGTCCAGGCCCACCAGGCGCAGGGCATCGGCGACGCGGCGGTCGGCTTCGCCGCGCTCCACGCCCGCGAGATCCAGCGGCAGGCGCACGTTGGTCTGCACGCTGGCCCAGGGCATCAGGGTGGGGGCCTGGAAGACGAAGGTGAAACGCTTGTCGGTCAACTGCTCGATGGGCTTGCGCCAGACATGGATGCGGCCGTCGGTGGTGTCGAGCAGGCCGGCGACCATCTTGAGCAGCGTGCTCTTGCCGCAGCCCGACGGGCCGATCAGCGTGACGAATTCGCCTTCGCGGATGCGCAGGTCCACGGGCTGCAGCGCGACCGTGCCGTCGGGGTAGGTCTTCTGGGCGGAAAGGATCTCGACGGCCGGCGGGGCGGCGGCGAACGCATCGGGTCTATCGGTCATGGGGCGATGTACGGTTCGGGGTCGGGCGGGTTGCGGCAATCGCGACGGATCAGGGCAGGACCTTGATGTCCTTCATGACGTCGAGCCTGTAGGCCTCGGCCAGCTTGAGCTTGCCGTCCTCGATCATCTTGTTGCGCAGCAGGAACTCGTAGCTTTCCTGGGCCCGTTTCGGGTCGATGGCGCCGATGCCGTGGGTGACGGCGTAGCCGCTGGTGACGATGCCCATTTCCTTGAGCTTGGCCACGCTGTAGACCAGTTGCTCGTCGGTCATGTTGGGGTTGTCCTTCTTGATCAGCGCATTGCCCGGCGCCGGATCGGCCAGGTAGCTCTTCCAGCCTTCCATGGTGCCGCGCACGAACGCCGAGACGGCCGCGCCGCGCTTGGCGATGGTCTGGTCCATGCACGAGATCGTGGCCGCATACGAGGGATAGCCGTGGTCGGCGAACAGGAAGGTGTTGGCCTTGACGCCGGCCTTCTGGATCGCATACGGCTCGGACGTCAGGTAGCCCTGCTGCACCACTGTCTTGTCGGCCATGAAAGGCTGGATGTTGAAGGTGTAGGGACGGGTCTGCGAGTCGGTGAAGCCGTAGCGTTCCTTGAGCCAGGCCCAGTAGCCGCGCGTGGCGCTGGGCGAGATCAGGATGGTCTTGCCTTTCATGTCCTCGAACGACTTCACGTCTTCGTGGGCGATCAGCACCTGCGGGTCTTTCTGGAAGGTGCTGGCCACGGTGGCCACCGGCAGGCCGCCGGCGCGTGCCGTCATGATCTGCAGATCGCTGCTGCCCATGATGCAGTCGGTCTGGCCGGCACCCATGAGCTGCAGGATGTTGACCTGCGGGCCGCCCATCTTGATGGTCACGTCGAGGCCCAGCTTCTTGTAGATGCCGGTGGCCACGGCCTGGTAGAAGCCGCCGTGCTCGGCCTGGGCATACCAGTTGGTCATGTAGGTGAACTTTTCTTCGGCCTGCGCGGGTGCATGCAGGGCGGCGAATGCGGCCAGCGCCAGGGCGCTGCAGCGGACCAGGGGGCGAAGGCGGAAAGTGGCGCGGGCGGGTGCGGACATGGAGAACTCCGGATCGATGGATAAGGGAGACGGACGACGACGAGAGGAAAAAAGGAAACGGGACGGCCGGGGAGCCGGCGCTTCAGGGGGTGGGAACGTGCTGTTCGGAGCCCTGGATGAAGCCGGTTTCGTTGCTGCGGCCCCAGGTGGCCTGCGGGCGTTCGGCCCATTGCAACTGGTAGAGCTCGGTGAGGGCCTGGACCCAGCTGTCGGCCAGGGTGTCGAGGATTTCCTCGCCCTGTTCGCGGGTGGCGGTGGTCGGGTCGCCGATGATGCCGGTGGGGCCGAAGTCGCGTGCCACCCAGGCACAGGCCGGGCGGCCGTCCGACGACAGCATCTTCGAGGGGAAGGCCGGCGGGAAGTTGGCGATTGCGCGTTCCATGTGCACGGTGTCGGGCGCCAGCGCCAGCATCAGCGCGGTTTCCGAATGGCCGGCATGCATGGCCAGTTTCTTTTCCTGCTCGCCGACCTGGCGGCTGGCGGCGCTCGGCAGCCGGCTCACGCCGAAAGGCACGATCACGAAATCGCCATGGCGCAGGCGCAGTTCGCGGGCGGCCATCTCCAGCACCTGCGGCTGTCCGCCGTGCCCGTTGGCCAGCAGCAGCTTGCGAAAGCCGCTGCGGTAGACCGACTCGCCGATCTCGACGAGGGTCGACAGCAGGGTGGTGCCGGTCAGCGTCATCGTGCCGGGGAAATGAAGATGTTCTTCCGACTTGCCGTAGGTGATGGGCGGCATGGCAAAGGCCCGCACGTCCGAAGGCAGGCGTTCGAGCGCCTTGCCGATCACGCCCGAGGCGATCACGCTGTCGACCGAGCACGGCAGGTGCGGGCCATGCTGTTCGATGGCGCCGCACGGCAGCACGACCACGGTGTTCTCGCGGTCCGGCAGCGCGTTGATGTCGGTCCAGCTCAGGTAGGGCAGGAAACGGTGCGGGGGAATGTAGCCGTGCAGCATGGTGAGGTCGTTGGGTTGCGGGTGTCGAACAAAAAGACGGGAATCAGGTGGCGGACGCCTGGCGCCAGCGGCCGGCGCGCAGCACCCGGCGAGGCGTGGCATGGGCGGGCCAGCTCCAGGCATCGGCTTCGTCGAAGACCACCAGGTCGGCGGGCCGGCCGATCAGCGTGGGCCGGGCGGCGGGCGCGGATGCGGCACCCGGGCGTGCCAGCCAGTCGCTGCGGCAGAGGCTGTCCGACCAGTCGTCGAAGGGCCGTTCGAGCTGCGCGGCCAGGGTGGCTGTGCCCATGAGTTCGGCCGGGTCGAAGTTGCCGATGCGGCAGAAGGGGTCCTGCACGTTGTCGCTGGCCAGCAGCACCGGGATACCGCGTGCGCGGGCTTCCTTGATCAGCGTGATGCCGCGTGTGCGTGGCGTGCGGCCGGTGGTGGCGTCCTGCAGCAGCAGATTGGTGGTGGGCAGCGCGATCAGGGTGAGGGGCAACTGGCCGATCTCGTCGAGCAGGCGCAGGGCGCTGTCGTGGTCCTGGACCGCCAGGGCGCAGGTGTGGCCGCACACCACGCGGCCTTCGAAGCCGAGCTCGCGCATGATCCGGGCGGTGGCGGCCAGCCCCTGGGCCCGGGGCTGCAGTTCCTCGTCCACGTGCAGGTCGACGTCGAGGTCGTGACGCTGGGCGGCCTGCAACAGATGACGCAGGGCGTTCTCGTTCCAGTTGGTGCTGTGCACGAAGGCACCGAGCACCGCGCCCTCGCCGGTCGCCGCGACTTGGCGGGCCAGCCAGTCGGCCCGCGCGGGGTCCTCGAACATCGGCAGCTTCATCAGGCTCACCTGCTCGAGCACCAGGCGTCCGCGCCATTCCTGCGCGAGCTCCCGCAGCACCGGCCAGGCCAGGGGGATGCCGTCGGCTTCGGTCCAGTCCACGTGGGTGCGCAGATGCCGTGTGCCGTGCGCCCAGGCGCGTGCCAGGCCGCGTGTGGCGCGTGTCCGCACGTCGGCCGCCGTCCAGTGTGCCCGGTCGGCCACCATGGCCTCGATGGCGCCCAGCAGGCCGGGCTCGGCCTGGCCCAGGCGCGACACCGTGTAGGCCTTGTCCAGATGGGTATGTGCGTCCACGAAGCAGGGCAGCACCAGGGCCCCGTCCAGCCGTTCGTCGCCCGCCTGCGGGGCCGCGCCGGTCGAGGAAACGGCATGCGGCGCGATGGCGGCGATGCGGTCCCGATCCAGCGTCAGATCGGCCCAGGCCGGCTGGCCGCTGGAGGCGGCGGGCCATTGCGCCGGCAGCAGCCAGGCCGGCAGGCGAGCGCCCAGCAGACGTCGGGGGGCTGTCTCGGCGGCGGACGCGGGGAAAAATGTGTCGGTCGTCATGCTTCAGAGATCCAGGGTCACGCCGCCCGCGCCGGCGCGCGAACAGCAGAGGGCCAGGTGGCTGCCGCGTTCCTGCGGCGACAGGCACAGGTCCTGGTGGTCGATGTCGCCTTCCAGGTAGGGCGTCACGCACGAACCGCAGATGCCCTGTTCGCACACGGTGTCGACGGCCACGCCGGCGGCCATCAGCGCCTGGGCGATGCTCTGGTCGGCGGCGACGGTCAATTGAATCCGGCGCCGGGCCAGCCTCACCTCGAAGCCTCCGGCAGCCGGGGACGCCTGCGCCGCAGCGGGGGCCGCGGGCGGTGCCGCGAAGTACTCGGCGTGCACGCGCTCTGCGGGCCAGTGGGCTGCCGCTTCGCGTGCCCGCTGCATGAATCCGGCGGGGCCGCAGAAGTACACGTGGCTGCCGTCGGGCGCCTCGGCGACCAGGCTGTCCACCGTCCGGCGCGACGGCGCATCATCCAGGTGCATCTGCACCCGCGCTTGCCAGGGCGAATTCACCAGGACGGTGCGCAGGGCCACCGCTTCGGCGCTGCGCGCAAACACCGCCAGGGTGAACGCGTCGCCGCGCGCATGCAGGGCATGGGCCATGGCCACCAGCGGCGTCAGGCCGATGCCGCCGGCCAGCAGCAGATGATGGGGCGCCGAATCGGCCAGCCCGAACAGATTGCGGGGTGCGCCGATCGTCAGTTCCATGCCGACACGCAGACGGTCGTGCACCGCCTGCGAACCGCCCCGGCTCTGGGCTTCGCGTTTGACGGCGATCTCGTAATGGTCGGGACCCGGATCAGGCACCCCGCACAGCGAGTAGGCCCGGACCGGCCCGTCGGGCAGATGGATGTCGATGTGCGCCCCGGCCTGCCAGCCCGGCAGCGAACCGTCCAGGCCACGCAGCCGCAGGCTGATCACGTCGGCCGTCTGCCAGGTGATTTGTTCGATGCGTACCCGGCGGGGTGCGCTGGAAAGGTGCGGAAAATCGGACACGGGTGCAGGCGGTTGTTAATTTGACCGTTTAATTTGATCGATCGGTCAAATTAAGCATGAACTGTGCCAAATCGAGGCGAAGCACTGCGTTCGGCGAGCCCGCCCTGCAGCTTGCGATATCGGTGGGGTGTCGCCCGCGCCCGGCCGAGATGTCGGCGGGCGGATGCGTCAGGCCGGCACGGCGATGCCGCAGCCGGACAGGATGAAGGCGATCAGTTCGCGGGCGATGACCTCGCGATCGGGCTGCTGGGGCCCGTGCCCGCTGTCGAGCATGACCTCGACCTGCGGCGCGAAGTCGGCATAGTGCTGCGTCATGGCCCAGATGTGCATGAGCAGCAGGCGCGCGTCGAGCGGCCGCATCAGGCCGCGCGCGATCCAGCCGTTGATGATGTCGACCTTTTTCTGGGTCCACTGGCGGGCGTGGGGCCAGAAGGCGGCCAGGTTGTGACCGCCGTCGAGCATCTCGCGCGTGAAGATGCGCGAGATCTCGGGATGGTCGAAGGCATGGTCGAGCTTCTGCCGGATGTAGGTGCCGAGCACGGCCGCCGGATCGTGCAGCTGCCCCTCGAAGGCATACACCACCTTCCAGTCGTGCAGCACCTGCATCAGCAGCTCTTCGTACAGCTCGTCCTTGCCGGCGATGTAGTAATGCAGCTGGGGCTTGGTCAGGCCGGCCCGCTCGGCGATGCCCTGGGTGGAAGAGCCCTTGAGCCCGTGGCGGCTGAACTCGGTGATGGCCGCGGCCCGGATGCTGGCCATGATCCTTTCACGGCCCGGCCGGTTGCGGGTCAGCGCACCCGAAGGGGGCGGCATGTCCGGCAGGGCAGGGGAAAAAGAAGCGTCGGCGGTCGTCACGGGTAGGCAGAAGGGCAGGACAGGGGCAGAGGGGCCGGAGGGCGCCGGAAACCGCGAGAGGCATCCGGCACCGGTGCTATTGTCGCCCGGTCCGGGCCGGCGCGCCATGTGGCCGTGCCGGACTTTCGTGTCTCTGGGCGCCGAAGGACGCGCCCGCGTCGCAGCCGCCCGGCGCTCAGTCCGTCGCCAGCAGGCGATTGAGCACGGGCGCGATCGCCTGCACCGCCTGCGTGCCGGTCAGGTGGGCGTGCAGGGTCGGCACATCGTGGACTTCGATGCCGCGGACATAAGGCTGCCACAGGGCCGGATCGAGTCCGGTGCCGACATGGTCGAGCGCCGCGCGGAAGTACAGCACGTCGCCCTCGTAGCGGCGGTGGCGGTGGCCACGCACCAGGCGGTTGTTGTTCTCGACCACCCGGATCACGCCTTGCAGCGCGGCATCGGTCAGTTCGCCCAGCGGATGGCCGCTGGCACGCAGGAAACCGATCACGGCCTGACGCTCCAGCGGCACGTCGTGCAGCTCGGCGGGGTCGTAGCCCGCGATCAGCAGCAGGGCCTTGAGCGAGGCGTTTTCCTCCGGCTCGGGGCTGTCGCGCCAGACATCGCTGGGGTAGGCATCGAGCATGGCCAGCGTGCCCACGGGCAGGCCGCGGACCTGCAGTTCCACCGCCATGGCCTGGGCGATGATGCCGCCCACCGACCAGCCGGCGAGGTGATAGGGCCCCTCGGGCTGCAGCGCGACCAGGGTGTCGACGTACTGGCGGGCCATGGCGTCGAGGCTGGCGGGGGCCTCGGCCTGCATGTCCAGCGCCAGTGCCTGGATGGCATGGACCGGGCGCGCGGGCATCAGGGCACGGCCCAGCGCGCCATAGCACCAGCCGATGCCGCCGGCGGGGTGGATGCAGAACAGCGCAGGCCGGTGGCTGGCGGGTGGCGTGCGCGGCTGTTGCAGGGCGATGACCGGGCCGAAGCCCTCGTTGCCGGCGCTGCCGTTGTTGCCGTTGTGGCCGTCGCCGGCTGCGTGGCCATCGGGCGCGGCCTGCGGGCCGGCGGACCGGGCCAGGCTGTCCACGTAGGCGGCGAGGCGGGCCACGGTGGGGTGTTCGAACAGCGCGCCCAGGCCCATGGCCTGTCCGCTCCAGCTGCGCAGCTCGGCCATCAGGCGTGCCGCCAGCAGCGAGTGTCCGCCCAGCTCGAAGAAGTCGTCGTCGGCGCCGACCGGACCGCTGTGCTCGAGCACCTGCGCGAACAGCCGGGCCACCTGGCTTTCGGTCTCGCCTTCGGGCGCGCGGCTGGCGCGGGCCTCGAAGCTGGGCGCCGGCAGCGCGGCGCGGTCGAGCTTGCCGTTGCGGGTCACGGGCAGGTCGTCGACGAAGACCACGGCCGACGGCACCATGTAGTCGGGCAGGCGCGCGGCGGCATGGCTGCGCAGGGCTTCCGCATCGGGGTGGGCGCCGGGCTGGACCAGCACATAGGCCACGATGCGGGGGTCGCCGGCGCGGTCCTCGCGGGCAATCACGGCCAGCTTGGCGACGCCGGGTGCGTTGGCCAGCACGTTCTCGATCTCGTCGAGCTCGATGCGCAGGCCGCGGATCTTCACCTGGTGGTCGCTGCGTCCCAGGAACACCAGGGCGCCGTCGGCCCGCCAGCGGGCCAGATCGCCGGTGGCATACATGCGGGCCCCGTGGCATTGCGGAGACTCGGCGCCGGCGGTGTAGGGGTTGGGCAGGAAACGGGCGTCGGTCAGATCGTCGCGGCCCAGGTAGCCGCGTGCCAGCTGGCGTCCGGCGATGTAGAGATGGGCCGTCACACCGGACGGCACCGGGCGCAGATGCTCGTCGAGCACATACATGGCGGTGTTCCATACCGGGTAGCCGATGGGCACGGGCAGCGAGCTGTCGTGGGCGCCAGCGGGCCAGTACGTGACGTCGACGGCGGCCTCGGTCGGGCCGTAGAGGTTGTGCAGCTCGGCGCGCACGCGTTCGTGGAACCGGTCGCGCAGCGCGGCCGGCAGGGCTTCGCCGCTGCAGAACACGCGGCGCAGGGCCAGGCCCCGGCTGCCGTCCTCGGCCAGGAAAGCCGCCAGCATCGACGGCACGAAATGCAGTGTGGTGACGTGCTGGTCGCGGATGATGCGGGCCAGCCAGGCCGGGTCTTTGTGGGCCTCGGGCGGGGCGACCACCAGCGTCGCGCCCTGCAGCAGCGGCAGGAAGAACTCCCACACCGACACATCGAAGGTGGCGGGCGTCTTCTGCAGGATGCGCTCGTCGGCGCCGATGCCGTAGAACTGGCCCATCCACTGCAGGCGGTTGACGATGGCATCGTGCTCCACCACCACCCCCTTGGGCGTGCCGGTGGAGCCCGAGGTGTAGATCACATAGGCCGCATCGTGGGGTTCGGGCGCTTCGCGCAGCAACGGTGTACCGCTGCCATGCGCGGCGTCGCCGGCCAGGGCCTGCAGGTCCACGGCCTGGCGCGGCACGGTGTCCGGCAGGCGGCCGGCCCAGTCGGGCTGAACCAGCACCACGCGCGGCTGGGCCGATTGCACGATGGTGGCCAGCCGCTCGGGCGGGTGGGCCGCATCCAGCGGCAGGTAGGCCGCGCCGCAGCGCAGCGTGGCCACCAGGGCCAGCACCAGTTCGGCCGAACGCGGCAGCATCACCGCCACCACGTCGCCGCGCCGCACGCCGGCCTGCTGCATCCGGCGGGCCAGGGCGGCCGTCAGGGCATCCACCTCGTCGTAGCGCCACACACGGGTGCCGTCGTCGATCGCGGGCGCGCCCGGCGTGCGGGCAAAGCTGTGTTCGATCAGCGCGGTCAGCGTGCTGGCCTCGACCGGGTGCGCGGTGGCGTTCACCGTGTACAGCCAGTGCCGGTGTTCGGCGGGCGTGAGCGTGGGCACCGAATGCAATGCGGCCGCGTCCACCGCCGTGTCCAGGAACTGGCCCAGCCGCTGGCGGTGGGCGTCGATGTCGGCCTGGCTGTAGAGGCCGGGGTTGGCGTCGAGCGTCAGCAACAGTTCACCGGTGGTTGCGTTCGCCCGGAAGGTGATGGTCAGGTCTTCGACCGGTCCGGTCGACAGCACCTGGCGGCGGGTCTGCAGCCCGGGCAGTGCCATCGGCGCATCGAAAGGCAGCACGTTGACGAGCGGGCCGTGCAGCCGCCGTGCGCCACCCAGCAAGCCGAGGTCGCGGCGCAACTGCTCGCTGCGATAGCGGCCGCGCCGGCGCGACTGCTGCAACTGGCGTGCGATGGCCGACAGCGAGGTTTCCAGCGGTGCGTCCTCGTCGATGTCGAGGTTCACCGGCAGCACGTTCATCGCCATGCAGGGCACGCGCGCACCGACGCTGCCGAGGCGGCCCATGTACGGCACGCCCACCACGTTGGCGCTCGATCCGGTGTGGCGGCCCAGATAGGCGGCGGTGAGCACGGTCAGCAGATCGGGCCAGGCCATGTCGGCGGCGTCGGCACGCGCCTTGAGGCGTTCGACCAGCGACTGCGGCAGCCCGGCCTCGCAACGCAGCCAGGTGTGGGCCGAGGTCGCGTTGCCTTCGGCCAGGCCCTGCACCGTGGGCATGGGCGTCATGGCAGCACGCCACCAGGCCGCGTCGTCACCGCGTTTGGTGCCCTGCCGGTAGGCCAGATCCTCGGCGAGCAGGTCGGCGTAACGGCCGAACGGCGTGCCGGCGGCGCTGCCGGTCGTCAGCGCGGCGTACAGCTCGGCGACCCGGTTCTCGATGAGCAGCATGCCGTAGCCGTCGGCCAGCAGATGGTGCACCCGCTGATACCAGATGTGCCGCTGCGGCCCCAGAACGAAGAGCTTGAAGGTCGACAGCGCATCCCGCGTGGGATCGACGGCGGTGTTCTGTTCGGCGGCAATCGCCGCCAGCGCCGCGGCATGCGGATCGGCCTGCGTCTGCAGGTCGATGCACTGCAGCGTCGGGCTGGCGACCGCACCGGTGCGCTGCAGGGGGCCGGCCTGTGCGTCGTCGACGAACTGCACCGTCAGCACCTCGGCTTCGGCCAGCGCACGCTGCGCGGCCTCTTGCAGCGCCGGCATGTCCAGCGGGCCGTCGATCTCGATCACGTGCCCGGTGTTGAAGATGGGATTGTCCGGATCGAGGCGCTGGGCGTACCACAGGCCGTTCTGCGCTTCGGTCAGCGCATGCATGCCGGGGGTGGCGGTGGACATCAGGGTCGTTGCACTCATACAGATGGCAGCTGGGCTGCGCGGTGGCATTGGGTGGCGCGGGGCAGGGTTGTTCTGGTCGTCGTCGTCTTGGCGATCCGGGTCCAGGACACCGGCAGGAGGCCGGGTCCGGAAGCGGACCGGGCAGGCCCTCAGCCGCCCGTCTGAGCGTCCTGCCATTTCTGGCGGATCAGCGCATGCCAGTGGGCCACGGTCGGCTGTTCGGCGGCCTCGGCAAAGGTCAGGCCGGCACCGGCCTCGCGCCAGCGCGTGACCAGGGTCATGGCGCGGATCGAGTCCAGACCGAGGTCGATCAGGCTGTCCTCGTCGCCGATCTCGGAGGGGTCCTCGTGCAGCAGGCGGGCGATGTCGGCACGCAGCGCGTCGAGGCTGAATGCGGCGGGCAGGGGAGTGCTCATGGTGTCGTGTTCTCTTGTGCGGTCAATGTGGCGCGCAACTGGGCGCGCAGTTCCTTGCGGCTGATCTTGCCGGCGGCGGTGGCGGTGAAGGCGTCGACGAAGACGACCTGATCCGGCACCTTGAAGTCGGCCAGGCCCCGCCCCCGCACCCATTGCTTGAGTGCGGCGCCGCGCGGTTTCTCGCCCTTGGGGATGACGAAGGCGCAACTGCGTTCGCCCAGGAATTCATCGGGCACCGACACCACGGCGACATCGAAGACCTGAGGGTGGGCCAGCAGATGGTCCTCGATCTCCTCGGCAGAGATCTTCTCGCCGGCGCGGTTGATGTGGTCGCCCGCGCGGCCCTGCACCACCAGGTAGCCGCCAGGCAGCCGCTTGACGATGTCGCCGGTGCGGTAATAGCCGTCGGCCGTGAAGCTGCGCTCGTTGGCCGAGGGGTTGTTGTGGTAACCGCGGATGGTGTACGGGCCGCGCGTGAGCAGGTAACCGGCCTCGCCCTCGGGCACCGGCTGGCCCAGGTCGTCGACGATCAGCACCTCGTCGTCGGGGCTGATCGCCCGGCCCTGGGTGTTGACGATGGTGTCCTCGTCGTCGTCGAGCCGGGTGTAGTTGACCAGCCCTTCGGCCATGCCGAAGACCTGCTGCAGCGTGGCGCCCAGCGTCGGCTTCACGCGTTTGGCGACCTCGGCCGCCAGCTTGGCACCGCCCACCTGGATCACCGCCAGCGAGCTCAGATCGTGCGGCGACTGCTCGGCCGCCTGCAGCCACAGCATGAGCAGCGGCGGCACCAGGCTCACCTGCTGCACCCGGTGCCGTGCGATCAGCGGGAAGGCGACTTCGGGGCTGGGCGACGGGCTGAGCACCACCGTGCCGCCGGCATACAGCGCACCCAGGAAGCCGGGCGAGCTCATGGGGAAGTTGTGCTCGATGGGCAGCGCGACCAGGAACACGCTGTGTGCGTCCAGGCCGCTGATGCGGGCGCTTTCGCGCAGGGTGTAGATGTAGTCGTCGTGGGTGCGCGGAATCAGCTTGGACAGGCCGGTCGAGCCGCCCGAGATCTGCAGGAAAGCCACGCTCTGTGCATCGCGGGCGGGCAGATCGGCAGCCGGCGCGGGGTCGGTGGATTCCAGCACCGACAGCGGCGTGAACCCGCTGTCGCCCACATCGCCCGCCACGAACACATGACGCACGCCCGGCACCCGGTGCTGCAGCTCGGCGGCCAGCGTGCGGTAGTCGAAGTTGTCGTGGCGTTCGGCGATCACGTAGCCCGCCGCCTCGCCCGTCCGGGCAAAATGCTCGACCTCGGTGATGCGGTGCGCGGGCAGCGCGTACAGCGGCAGGATGCCGGCACGGAACAGGCCGAACACCACGCTGATGAACTCGGGCAGGTTGGGCAACTGCACCACCACCCGGTCGCCCGGGCGCAGGCCCTGTGCCAGCAGGCCGCAGGCCATCGCGTCGGCGCGGCGGTCGAGCTCGGCATAGGTCCAGCGCTGGCCGGCAGAGCCCACCACGGCCACCCGTTCCGGATGGGCCTCGGCGCGGGCGCGCAGGAAAGCGCCGAAGGTCTCGCCACGCCAGTGGCCCGCCGCGCGGTAACGCGCGACGAATTCGGGCGGCCAGATTTGTTCGACGGGAATCATGGGAAAACACTCCAGGGTTGAAGGGCCGGCAGCAGATCGGCGCACGTCATGTGCACGAGGCCGATGGCCGGTCCGTTCGAGGATGGAAAAAGAGAGGGCGGGCCAAACGGAGCGGCGGCCTGCGCAGCACAGCCGCCAGTATCCGCCAACGCCCATGACCGCCGGCGCGCCGGGGCCGACAGGGCCAGCGAAACGGTGTGGCGGGCATCCACCGGCCAGGTGCGCACGCGGAACTCGCCGGCCGTGTCCAGCGCGCTGCCGGGTTCGGCGTCCACGCGCTGCCAGCCATCGGCCCCGGCAGCCGCCAGGCCGAACCGGTCCATGGGCAGCGACAGGCCGGCGCCGTGGGCCTTGAGCACGGCCTCCTTGGCCGTCCACACCTGCTGAAAAGCGAGGTCGGGCTGCGGCGAGCTCGCCAGTGCACGGGCTTCGGCGGGGGTGCAGCAGGCGGCAGCGAGCGCGGCCGTGGCATGCACCGGGCCTTCGATGTCGATGCCGACCGGCTGACCGGCGAAGGCCAGCGCCACCCAGTCGCCCGCATGGCTGAGGTTGAAATGCAGCGCCGGCGATGCCGCGTCGCCGCAGCGGTGTGCCAGCGAGGGCTTGCCGTGCGGTCCGCGCACCAGCGCCACGCCGGCCGGGTGCAGGCCCAGCCACCGGCTCAGTTGCAGGCGCAGGGCCGCGTGGGCCGCCACATAACGCAGCCGGTCGGCCGGCTGGCGCAGGCGTGCGGCCTGTTGCCGTTCGGACTCGGGCAGGGCCTGCAGGAGCAGCGCATGCCGGGTGTCGTCCAGCGGCGCGAGATGCACCAGTTGCACCTGCGGGACCACGGCCAGGCCTGCAAGTCCGGAATCGCCGCGGCCGGCCAGGGCGGCGTCGAAGTCGGTCAGGGCTGCCGCGCTCATACGCCCAGGTGCTCCCGCTGCAGCGCCTTGTCGCGCGCCAGCGCTTCGGGCGTGCCCTCGAAGGCCAGGCCGCCGGCCGACAGGACCGCCACCCGGCTGGCCAGCTGCAGCGCCAGGGGCACGTTCTGCTCGACCAGCAGCACGGTCAGGCCGTCGCGGGCCAGATCGGCCACGTGACGGGCGATCACCTCCTGCACGGCCAGCGGCGCCAGGCCTTCGCTGGGCTCGTCGAGCACCAGCACCTGCGGCTGGGTGAGCAGTGCGCGCGCCATGGCCAGCATCTGGCGCTCGCCGCCGCTGAGCGAGCCGCTGGCTGCACGCTGGCGTTCGGCCAGCCGGGGGAAAGTCTCGAACACCCGCTCCAGCGTCCACGCGCGGCCGGCCCCGGCAGAGGTGCTGCGGGTATGGGGGGCCAGCGTCGCCAGCCGCAGGTTGTCGCGCACCGCCAGGTCGGCGAACACGCCCCGTCCCTGCGGCACCAGCGCCAGGCCCAGCCGGGCGATGCGGTGAGTGGGCCAGCCCGTCACGTCCTGCCCGTGCACCGTCAGGCGGCCCTGCACCTGCGGGCCGAGGTTGAACAGCGCATGCAGCAACGTGGTTTTGCCTGCTCCGTTGCGGCCCAGCACGGCGAGCACCTCGCCGGCGTGCACCTGCAGGTCGATGCCGTGAAGCACCCGCGCATCGTCGTAGCCGGCGCTCACCCCCGACCAGGCGATCAGCGGGGCGCTCATGCCTCGCCCTCCGACAGGGCCGAGCCGAGGTAGGCCGCCTGAACCTGCGGATGCCGGCGCACGGCATCGGGCGTGTCCACCGTCACCAGCCGGCCCAGCTCCATCACGGCGATGCGATCGCAACGCGAAAAAACGATGTCCAGGTCGTGCGCGATCAGCATCACCGCCATTCCGGGATCGTGGCGGCGCACCAGATCGAGCAGATCCTGCGCTTCCTGTTGCGCCAGTCCGGCCGTGGGTTCGTCGAGCAGCAGGATGCGCGGGCGCAGCGCCAGGCTGACGAGCACGTCCACGATGCGCTGCGCGCCGTACGACAGATCGTGAACCGCCGTGCTGCCCTGGCCGCGCAGGGGGCTGTCGTCGAGCCAGGCCTCGGCGGCCGCATCGGCCTCGGCCGTGGCCCGCCGGCCGCCCCACCAGCGGTAGCCGCTGCCTTGCCGACGGCGCACCGCCAGCGCCAGGTTCTCGCGCACCGACAAGGCCGGAAAAGCCATGCTTTTCTGGAACGTGCGCACCAGGCCGCGGCGCACACGCGCCTCGGGCGACAGGCGCGAGAAGCCGTCGCCCAGGCCCTGGATGCGGCCCCGGTCGGGCGGCACGAAACCGGTGATGGCGTTGAACAGAGAGGTCTTGCCCGCGCCGTTCGGGCCGATCAGTCCCAGCGTCTCTCCGGCATGCAGGGCCAGGCTGACATCGGTCAGGACCGCCAGCTCGCCGAAACGCTTGCCCACGCCGTCCAGCGTGAGCACGGCAGGCGCTGCCGCAGCGCGGGCCGGCCGGCCGGGCGGGGCGGAGTGGTCGTCGAAGTGCCTCATGGCTGCTTCCTCAGGCGGGCGACCAGGCCGCCCACCGCATGCGCGGCGCCCTGCGGCATCAGCAGCACGGTGGCCACGAAGACCAGGCCCACCAGCAACTGCCAGCGGTCGGTCCACGAACTCACATAGGTCTGCATGGCGAGGTAGGCTGCGGCACCGATGTAGCCGCCCCACAGCGAACGCGTGCCGCCGATGACCAGCATGATGATCAGCGTGGCCGACAGGCTCCAGTGCACGGTG
This sequence comes from Comamonas sp. BIGb0124, assembly GCF_003752175.1. Classification (GTDB taxonomy): domain Bacteria; phylum Pseudomonadota; class Gammaproteobacteria; order Burkholderiales; family Burkholderiaceae_C; genus Comamonas_F. The sequence continues at coordinate 349,081 of NZ_RJVF01000011.1, forward strand.
CTGGGGCCCAGATACTGGTTGACGAAGGGGTAGAGCGCGCCGGCTGCGCCGGCGATGCCGCCGGCCACCGCGCAGGCCGCCAGCCGGATGCCGCCCAGCCTGTAGCCGAGCGCCCGCATGCGCAGCGGCTGCTCGCGGCTGCCCACCAGCGCACGGCCCAGCGGGGCCCGCAGAAAGGCGCGGGCCACCACTGCGGCGGCCAGCGCCAGCGCCGCGCTCGTCGTGTACAGCGCCAGCGGGCTCGTCAGGTCATGGCCGTGCAGGCTCAGCGCGCCGAAACCGCGCAGCCCGTCCGCGCCACCGGTCACGTCGTGCCAGCGGAAAACGATTTCCCACACGATCTGTCCTGCCACCAGAGTCAACACCAGAAAGAACAGGCCCTGCACACGCAGCGCCAGCAGGCCGATCGCCACGCTCGTCACCAGCCCGGTGGCGAGCCCGAGCGCCAGCGTGGGCAGCAGGGCCCCGCCGGTCCAAGGCGCCGCCAGAGCCGCCGCGTAGGCCGCCGATCCGAACACCGCGGCATGGCCCAGCGAGACCATGCCGCCGAAGCCGACCAGCAGGCCCAGGCTCATGGCTGTCGTGCCCAGCAGCAGCATTTCCGCAGCCAGCCGCTGGCCGAAGCCGTCGGCGAACACGGCCGGCAGGGCCAGCACCAGCAGCGTTGCAGACAGCAGCGCGGCGGGCGACAGCGTGGAATCGGTGCGGTTCATGCTCAGATCTCCCGCAGCCGGCGGCCCGACAGGCCCATGGGCCGCGCCATCAGCAGCGCGACGATGCAGACGTAAGTCGCCACGTTGGCGAACTCGGGCCACCACATGCGCGCAAAGGTGACCACAAAACCCAGCACCAGCGCGCCGGCGACCGTGCCGCCGAAACTCCCCAGGCCGCCCGTGACCACCACCAGCAGCGCCAGCAGCAGCACCTCTTCGTCCAGCCCGGGGTAGGCCGACAGCATGCCTGCACCCAGGGCGCCGCTGAGCCCGCCCAGGCCGGCCGCCAGCACCAGCGCCACCGTCAGCACGCGGCGGGTGTTCAGGCCCAGGGTCTCGACCACGCCGCGATCGGACACGCAGGCCCGCAGCAGTGCGCCCCACAGCGTGCGCTCGACCAGCCACCACAGCCCCAGCGCCAGGCTCAGGCCCACGCCGATCAGCACCAGGCGATAGAGCGGAAACGGAAAGTCCAGCACGAAGACCACGCCCGAGAGCAGCTCGGGCAAGGCCGGCGTGACGGTTTCGGCGCCGAAGCCCCAGCGCATCAGGTCGGCGAAGATCACCGACAGGCCATAGGTGAGCAGCACCTGCATCAGATGGGGCCGGGCGTAGAAGCGGCCGAAAGGAAACCGGTCGAGCAGCCACCCGGCCAGCGCAGCCGCAGCAAAGGCGGCCGGTGCCGCCAGCCACCACGGCCAGCCGGCGGCCAGCCAGGCCACCGCCACGTAGCTGCCCAGCAGGTACAGCGAGCCATGGGCGAGGTTGATGAAGTTCATCAGGCTCAGCACCAGCGTCAGCCCCAGCCCGGTGAGCAGCAGCAGCACCGAGAAGGACAGCGCATTGAGCGCCTGGATGGCGTAGAGGGTCACGTCGGCGGCTTTCCGTGGGACGAAACGTGCTCAGGCCGAGGCCTTGGGGCCCGGGTCCCGCACGCCCTTGTAGGTGTGCAGCACGGTATTGAACGGCTTGCCCTCGGCATCCGGCCGCACTTCGTTCACGTAGATATCCAGAATCGCCTGGTTGTTGCGGGCATCGAAAGCCATGGGGCCCAGCGCCGTGGTCACGGGCGCCGACAGCAGCCGCTCCTTGAAACGCGTCTTGGCCGCAGCCGAACCCAGATCGCCCTGGACGGCGTCCAGACCGGCGCGGATCACCTGCCCGGCGGCATAACCCGCCGTGCTGGCTTCGCCCGGCCACTTGCCGGACGCCTTGCGGTAGGCCTGTGCAAAGGCCAGTGTGGCCGGTGCGCCCGGCGACTGCTGGAAGGTGCTCACGCCGCCCAGCGCGGCATCGCCGGCGGCCGGCAGCACGTCTTCCTGATCGAACAGAGCCCCCGGCCCGATCAGCTTGACCTTGCCGGTGAGGCGGAACTCCTTCATCTGGCGCAGGAAACGCACCGCGTCGGCCCCGGCCAGGAAGCTGTAGAGAAAACTCGGGCTGGCCGCGGCGATGTTCATCAGCAGCGGCGCGAAGTCCGGCGTGCCCAGCGGTGTCCAGACCTGCTTGCCCAGCTTGCCGCCGCGCTCGGCGTAGGTGGCGGCGAAGTCGCCCACGTACTCGCGGCCGGCGGCATAGTCCGAGGCCAGCGTCATGCCGCCGGCCTTGCCGATGCGGTCGGCGGTCCACAGCGCACCGGTGTGGCCCAGCATCCAGCTGGTCTTGGTGACGCGGAAGATATGCGGGCTCGCCGCCTCGCGCGCCAGCGCATTGGCCGAGGCGTTCGCCATGAAGGTCGGCACCTGTGCATCGTTCACCACGTCGCGGATGGCCAGCGCCACGGCGGCACTGATCACGCCGCAGATCACGTCCACCTTGTCCTGCGAGAGCAGCTTGCGCACCTTGCGCACGCCCTCCTCGGGCTTGCCCTGGTCGTCTTCCACCACCAGCTCGACCCGGCGTCCGCCCATCTGGCCGCCGGCTTCGGCGATCAGCATCTGCAGACCCGCACGCATGCTTTCGCCCAGCGCCGTGAAAGGACCGGAGAGCGAGGTCACCAGACCGATCTTCAGCGGCGCGCGGCCCTGGGCCAGCACGCCGAACGACAGCAGGGAAGAGGCGGCCACGCCGCTGGCGAGCCATTGGCGGCGGGAGAGTCGGGTCGACATCGATCGAGGCTTTCAGACGAAGCGCGCCTCCGGTCTGGGAGGTGCAAACGGGGCAGGGCAACAAAAAGCCTGTCGCCCGCGCATTGCCGCGAACCGGCCCAGGGGGCGGCGGCGCGGCGCATGGAGCGGCGGCAAGCTGGTGTGCCTGATGGCTGCGGATGCGGGGATCCGGGCTGGCTTTCAGGGCGCGTGTTTGATTTTAAACAAAAATTGTTCGTGTTTGTGTCGAATTTTGTCCAGACCCTGCTGCAGACCCGGCCTTGCACGCCCGGGCGGCATCGGCAGAATGGGCCACGTACCCCTGCACGATGCGGTAAACTGAGTGCTGTTGCGCCGATTTGTCGAAGCTTGCGGGCGCGTTAGAAATTCAGCTAAAAACGATCCTGGAACTGCGTGACACGGCCCGGCCTCGTTTTTAGCGATGCCGGGTTTTTTGTCGCCATGACCTTCATCGCACATCCTCAGTCCCTGTCGTTCGAGACCCCTCTGCGCCTGCGCAGCGGCGCGCAACTGGCGCGCTACGACCTCGCCTACGAAACCTACGGCACGCTCAACGCCGACAAGAGCAACGCGGTGCTGGTCTGCCATGCGCTCAATGCGTCCCACCATGTCGCCGGCCGCTACGAAGGCCAGGCGCGCAGCGAAGGCTGGTGGGACAACATGATCGGCCCCGGCAAGCCGGTCGACACCAACCGCTTTTTTGTCATCGGCATCAACAACCTGGGCTCGTGTTTTGGATCGACCGGTCCGATGCAGACCGATCCGGCCACCGGCCAGGTCTATGGCGCCGACTTCCCCGTCGTCACGGTCGAGGACTGGGTGCAGGCGCAGGCCCTGCTGCTGGACCGGCTGGGCATCCGGCAGCTCGCCGCGGTGCTGGGCGGCAGCCTCGGCGGCATGCAGGCCCTGTCTTGGGCGCTGCAGTTCCCCGACCGGCTGCGCCATTGCGTCGCCGTGGCCACCGCCCCCAATCTCAATGCCGAGAACATCGCTTTCAACGAGGTGGCCCGCCGCGCCATCGTCACCGACCCGGATTTCCACGGCGGCCATTTCTACGCCCATGGCGTGGTGCCCCAGCGCGGCCTGCGCATCGCCCGCATGATCGGCCACATCACCTACCTCAGCGACGACGTGATGAACACCAAGTTCGGCCGCCAGCTGCGCGAGCGGCTGGAGCCGGCCCTGGGTGCGGGCGAGACGGCCGGCACAGGGCAGGGCGACTATCGTTATTCCACCCAGGACATCGAGTTCCAGATCGAAAGCTATCTGCGTCACCAGGGCGAGAAGTTCAGCAGCTACTTCGATGCCAACACCTATCTGCTCATCACCCGCGCGCTCGACTATTTCGACCCCGCGCGGGCCCACGGCGGCGACCTGCGGGCGGCCCTGGCCGTGGCCCAGGCCAAGTTTTTGGTCATCAGCTTCACCACCGACTGGCGTTTCTCGCCGGCGCGCAGCCGCGAGATCGTCAAGGCCCTGCTCGACAACCGCCGCCGGGTCAGTTATGCCGAGATCGACGCACCCCACGGTCACGATGCCTTCCTGCTCGAGGACCTCCGCTACATGAATGTCATGCGGGCCTATTTCGACCGCATCCATCAGGAACTCCAGACCCCTGTCCCCGTGACCCTTGCCGAGGCCGCCGCATGAGCGCGATCGAACAGCACCTGCCCACGGCCGCGTCGCACGACGTGCATGCCCACATCCTCGACCTCGTGCCGCGCGGCGCGCGGGTGCTCGATCTCGGTTGCGGCAACGGCGCGCTGATGGCCGCCCTGCAGCAGCAGCGCGATTGCACCGGCTACGGCGTCGAAATCGACGATGCCAACGTGCTGGCCTGCGTGCAGCGCGGCGTGCAGGTCATCCAGCTCAACCTCGACGAAGGTCTGACGATGTTCGAGGACGCCAGCTTCGACGTCGTGCTGCAGATCGGCACGCTGCAGCATCTGCGCAATGCCGAAGTCATGCTGCGCGAAACCGCGCGCGTGGGACGCATCGGCATCGTGGCCTTCCCCAACTTCGCCCATTGGCCCAACCGCCTGGCCGTGCTGCGAGGGCGCATGCCGGTGACCAAGGCCCTGCCTTACGAGTGGTACAACACCCCCAACATCCGGGTCGGCACCTATGCCGATTTCGAGGTGCTGGCCCACAAGAACGGCCTGCGTGTGCTCGACGCCTTCGGCCTGCAGGACGGCCGCATGCGGCGCTTCTGGCCCAACGGGCTGGCCAGCACCGCCGTCTTCAAGTTCGACCGCGGCTGAGACCGGGCTCCGCTCCGCCCCGCCCCCTCGGTCGCCGGCCCCGGCGATCGGGCATTCCGGCCCTGCCGGCCGCTGTGGCGCCACGCATACAGCCCGTTTGACCTGGATCAAACCTCCGTCGGATCTCTCGCTCCGACCGGACCCGTCGACGCCGCCGACCCCTCCCGCCGTGTGATCCTGTACAGACACGCTTGTGCACGCACCCTGGCGGTCGCCCTGCGTGTGAACCTTCGGTTGATGTTCATGCCGATTGACCCGTGCCGCACGGCAACTCGATACTGGGACGCGACTGTGCAAGACGGCTCAAAAGGACTATGATTCTTTCATTGATTTCAGTAATTACTGAAATATAAGAAACATAAGCCGTCCGCCGCCCCGTTGCCCGGACCCCGATCCATACCCACAACCCCGAACGCAGGCCCCTGGCCTGGCGGTCGGGGACAACCAGGCAAAGAGTGATCCGTGAAGCCCAGCGACTTGTCCCCGCCACGGCCGGGCCCCGGCCCCGGTGAGTTCCGTTCCCCTCCGGCCGACCCTGCAGCCGGTGCGGGTGCCGCTGTGGCGACAGCCTACCGGCCCAACCGGCTGGGTGCCACGCTGCAGACCGGGGCCAGCCTGCTGTGGATCGTCCAGGCGGCGGCCATCGCCTTCGCGGTTCAGGGCCTGCTCGACGGACACGGCATGGCGCCGGTCTGGCCTGCCGCGCTGGCCGTCCTGGTGCTGGGCGTGTTGCGCGCCATCGCCGAGTCCTGGGGCGCGCGGCTGCTGTTTGCCGGTGCCCGTGCGTACCTCAGCGGGCTGCGGCGGCAGGCCGTGACCGCCCTCGCCAGCCGTTCGCCGCTGGATACGCGCCGCACGCCTTCGGGCCAGGCCGCCAGCGTGCTGGCCGAGCAGGCCGAGGCCGTCCTTCCCTATCTCGTGCGTTACCTGCCGGTGCAGCAACGCGTCATGGTGCTGCCCGTGATCATCGCCGTGGCGGTGGCCTGGCAGTCCTGGGTGGCCGCGCTGGTGCTGGTGCTGGCCGCGCCGCTCATCCCCGTCTTCATGGCCCTGGTCGGCTGGCGTGCCAAGGCGGCCAGCGAAGCGCAACTGGTCGAGATGGGCGGCATGAACGCCTTTCTGCTCGATCGGCTGCGCGGCTTGACCACGCTGCGTGCACTGGATGCCGTCGGCCTGGCCGGCGCACGCCTGAACGACAGTGCCCAGTCCTTGCGCCGCCGCACGATGTCGGTGCTGCGCATCGCGTTTCTGTCGTCCGCGGTGCTCGAGCTCTTCTCGGCTCTGGGGGTGGCGCTGGTCGCCGTCTACGTCGGTTTCCACCTCTTGGGCGAACTGCCCTTCGGGGCCTGGGGCGGGAAACTCACGTTGGGCGAGGGCCTGTTCGTGCTGCTGCTGGCACCGGCGTTCTTCGAGCCGCTGCGCGATCTCTCCGGCGTCTGGCACGACCGTGCATCGGGCGTGGCTGCCTTGCAGGCCCTGAAGGCACTGGCCGCGCGCGGCCAGCCCCTGCCGGGCGCCGAGGCTGCCCTGGAAGACCCGCAGGCCGAGGCTGCCGCGCCTGGCGTTGCCCCGGCCCTGGCCCCTGCCGTGCGTATGCGCGGTCTCGCGGTCGCCCACCCGAATGCCGCCGGCCCCGTCTTCGAATCCCTGAGCCTGGACGTCGCGGCGGGCGAACATGTGGCCATCACCGGACCCAGCGGCTGCGGCAAGTCCACCCTGCTGGCAGCGCTGGCCGGGTTGCTGCCGCTGCAGGCCGGCCGCATCGCCATCGGCGAGCGCTGGATCGCGGCCGGAACCGACAGCGCCGCCCGCGCCGGCGTGGGTTGGATCGGCCAGCGTCCCCATCTCTTTGCCGGCACCGTGCAGGACAACATCACCCTGGGCCGGCCGGGCATCGACCGTGCCGCCATCGAGTCGGCGCTTGCCCTCGCGCGGCTCGGCCAGGTGGCCCAGGCCCGTGCCGAGCAAAGCCTGGGCGAAGGCGGACTGGGCCTGTCGGGCGGCGAGGCCGTGCGCCTGGCGCTGGCCCGAGTGGCCGCCGATCCGGCCCTCAGCCTGATCCTGGCCGACGAACCCACCGCCCACCTCGACCGGCAGACCGGTGCCGAGGTGATTGCCGCCCTGCTGGCGCTGGCCAAGGGGCGCACGCTGGTGGTCGCCACCCACGATCCCGCGCTGGCCGCGGCCATGCACCGGCAGGTGGCCCTGGCCAGCTTGATCCATGCCGCCCCCGGCCGGCCGGCGCCGCTGCAGGCCGCTGCGATGCCTGTGCCTGGAGTCCAGCCATGACCCACCGTCCTTCCCCCGGCACCCGCCACACCGACCAGCCGGCAGCGTCTGCCCTCGCTCGCGCGTGGCACGACCTGGCACCCCTGTTGGCCTTGTTCTGGCACGAGCGCCGCCGCATGCTGCTGGCCGGCGCGGCCCTGGCGGCCGTGACCGCCGTGTTCGGCATGGCCTTGCTGGGCCTCTCCGGCTGGTTTCTGAGTGCCACGGCCGTGGCCGGTTTCAGCGCCGCCACGGCGCTGGCCTTCGATGTCTTCATGCCCTCGTCGGGCATCCGCCTGTTCACGCTCGGCCGCACCGCGGCACGCTACGGCGAACGCCTGGCCACACACGAGGCCACCCTGTCGGTGATCGCGGCATTGCGGGTGCGTCTGTTCCATGCCTGGGCCCAGCCGCGCGCCGCGCGCCAACTGGCGCTGCGGCCCGCCCGCCTGCTGTTTCGCCTGACGGCCGACATCGATGCGCTCGACGCGCTCTACCTTCGCATTGCCGTGCCTCTGGTGGCCGCGCTCGCCGCAGCCCTGGTGGCCGCACTGGCCCTGGGGCTGGTCCATGCCTTGCTGGGCCTGGGGGTGCTGGCGCTGCTGCTGGCCGGCAGCGCCTGGGTGCTCCGCCGGGCCTGGCAGCGTGCGCTGCGGCCCTCGCGTCTGCGGGCCCACGCCGTCGAGGCGATCCGTGCACGCAGCGCCGACCTCGTGGCCGGCCAGACCGACCTGCTCATGGCCGGCCGCCTGAGAGCGCAGTGCGAGGCCATCCAGCGAGCCGACGCCTGCCTGGCGCGCTGCGACGACGCGCTGAGCCGCATCGATGCACGCGCGGCCCTGTCCTTCGGCGTGCTGGGCAGCACCGTGCTGGCCGTCACCTTGCTGGGTGCCGGCTGGCTGGTCGCCTCGGGCGTCGTCGGCGTGCCGGTGGCCGTGCTGGCCCTGCTGCTGGCGCTGACCGCCACCGAGCCCTTTGCCGCCTTGCGCCGCGGCGCGCTGGAACTGGGCCGCATCGTGCTGGCGGCCCGCCGCGTGTCTCCGCAACTGCGCGCACGGACGACCGATCGCGTCGCCCCGGATCCCGTCCCCGGCAGGGCCGGCCGGCCTGCCGACCCGCCCGCCCGGCAGGCCCGTCCCTCGCCTGAGCGCGGTGGCGCCGTGGTCCTGGCCGAACATCTGTTCGTGAGCCACGCCGATGCGGCGTGCCCCAGCCTGCACGACATCTCCCTGCATATCGCGCCCGGCGAACGCGTGGCCCTGGTGGGCGCGAGCGGCGCGGGCAAATCCACGCTGCTGGCCGCCCTCACCGGCGAGCTGCAGGCCCGCTCGGGCACGGTGCATGCCGCGCCCCGCGGCTGGCTGACCCAGCGCACCGAGCTGTTCCAGGACAGCGTGCGCGACAACCTGCTGCTGGCCCGTCCCGGCGCCGCCGACGACGACCTGTGGCAGGCCCTGGCCACCGCCGGCCTCGCGGCCACCGTGCGGTCCTGGCCGCGCGGACTGGACACGCCGCTGGGCGAGGGCGGCCAGGGCCTGTCCGGCGGACAGGCCAGGCGCCTGGCACTCGCCCGGCTGCTGCTGCGGCCGGCACCCCTGTGGCTGCTCGACGAGCCCACCGAAGGACTGGACGATGCGACCGCCGCCGACGTGCTGGCCCGGCTGTCGCGCGCCGCGGACGGCCGCACCGTGCTGATGGCCACCCACAGCCAGCGCGAGGCCGCCCTGGCCGATCGCCTGGTGGTCCTGGCGCACGGGCGCATCGCGGTGGATGCGCGGCGTGGCGAAAACGCCTATGCACTGGCCTTCAAAGCGCTGCGGCCTGATGTACGTCAAGGTCGTCTCGCCGAGTCGGGCGAACAATCCTCGGCATAGGAAAAAAAGAGCATTGCATATCAGACGGTAGGAGCGGCTCCGGCCGATTCAGGAATCACGGAAAGAGAAGATCCCCATGGAACTCGACATCGTTGGGCTATCGCGGCTGCAATTCGCGCTGACGGCCCTGTATCACTTTTTATTCGTACCCCTCACGCTGGGCCTGTCCATCCTGGTGGCGATCATGGAGACGGTCTATGTCATGACCGGCCGCGTGATCTGGCGCCAGATGACCAAGTTCTGGGGCACGCTGTTCGGCATCAACTTCGCCATCGGCGTCGCCACCGGGCTGGTCATGGAGTTCCAGTTCGGCATGAACTGGAGCTACTACAGCCACTACGTGGGCGACATCTTCGGCGCTCCGCTGGCCATCGAAGGCCTCATGGCCTTTTTCCTGGAGGCCACTTTCGTCGGCCTGTTCTTCTTCGGATGGGACAAGATCAGCCGCGTCAAGCATCTGGTCGTGACCTGGCTCATGGCCATCGGGACCAACTTCTCGGCCCTGTGGATCCTGATCGCCAACGGCTGGATGCAGAACCCCGTGGGCTCGGTCTTCAATCCGCAGACCATGCGCATGGAGGTCAACGACTTCTTCGCCGTCCTGACCAACCCGGTGGCGCAGGCCAAGTTCGTGCACACCGTCTCGGCCGGTTATGTCTGCGGTGCGATCTTTGTGCTCGGCATCTCGGCCTGGTACCTGCTCAAGGGCCGTCACGTCGACCTGGCCAAGCGCTCGATGACGGTGGCTGCCGCCTTCGGCCTGGCCGCCTCGCTGTCGGTGGTGGTGCTGGGCGATGAAAGCGGCTACCTGTCGAGCGAACACCAGAAGATGAAGCTCGCCGCCATCGAAGCCATGTGGGAAACCGAGCCCGCCCCGGCCGCCTTCACCGCCTTCGGTTTCCCCGACCAGGAAGCGCGCGAAACCCACTACGCCGTGCACATCCCCATGGTCATGGGGCTGATCGGCACGCGGTCGCTGACCACCGAGATCCCCGGCATCAACGACCTCGTCAAGAGCGCCGAAGACCGCATCCGCCGGGGCATCCTGGCCTACGACGCGCTCGAGAAGATCCGCGCCGAGGGCTCGACCACCACCATCTCGCCCGCCCTGCGCGAGGCCTTCGAGGCCAACGGCAGCGAGCTCGGCTACGCCCTGCTGCTCAAGCGCTACGTCGACGACCCGCGCCAGGCCACCGAAGAACAGATCGTCAAGGCCTCGTGGGACACCGTGCCGCACGTGCCGCCGCTGTTCTGGTCCTTCCGCATCATGGTCGCGCTGGGCATGTTCTTCATCGTGCTCACCGCCACCTTCTTCTGGCTGTCGGCGCGGCACCGGCTCGACCGCTACCGCTGGCTGCTCAAGGTCGCCGTCTATGCCATCCCGCTGCCCTGGGTGGCGATCGAGGCCGGCTGGATCGTGGCCGAGTACGGCCGCCAGCCCTGGATCATCGAAGGCGTGCTGCCCACCGCCGTGGCGGTCTCCAACCTGGGCGTGAAGACGCTGCTGCTCACCATTGCCGGTTTTGTGGTGCTCTACACCGTGCTGCTCGTCATCGAGATGAAGCTGATGTTCAAGGCCGTGCGCCACGGCCCCGATCTCGAGCCCGAGCAGATGAGTCCGAACACGACGCCGACCCACGCCGCCGTGGCCACGCGCCAACCCACCTTCTACGCCCCTGCGGAGTGAGACCATGATCCTGCATGAACTTCTGAACTACGACACCTTGCGTGTCATCTGGTGGCTGCTGCTGGGCATCCTGCTGATCGGCTTCGCCGTGATGGACGGATTCGACCTCGGGACCGGCACGCTGCTGCCCTTCGTGGCCAAGACCGACCTCGAGCGCCGGGTGGTCATCAACACCGTCGGCCCGGTCTGGGAAGGCAACCAGGTCTGGCTGGTGCTGGGCGGCGGTGCGATCTTCGCGGCCTGGCCGCAGCTCTACGCGGTGTCGTTCTCGGGCTTCTACCTGGCGATGTTCGTGATCCTGGTGGCGCTGATCCTGCGCCCGGTGGCCTTCAAGTACCGCAGCAAGCGCGAGTCGGCCACCTGGCGCAGCGCCTGGGACTGGGCCCTGTTCGTCGGCGGCTTCGTGCCCGCGCTGATCTGCGGCGTGGCCCTGGGCAACGTGCTGCAGGGCGTGCCCTTCCGCCTCACGCCCGAGATGTACATCCACTACGACGGCAGCTTCTTCGGCCTGCTCAATCCCTTTGCCGTGCTGTGCGGCCTGGTCTCGGTCAGCATGCTCGTCACCCACGGTGCAGCCTGGATCCGCATCAAGACCGAGGGCCCCGTCGCCGAACGGGCCCGGGCCGTGGGCAGCGTGACGGCCCTGCTCACCGCCGTGCTCTTCGGACTGGCCGGACTGGCCTTGTGGATGTGGGTGGACGGCTACCAGATCACCTCGGCCATCCAGACCACCGGCCCCTCCAACCCGCTGTTCAAGACCGCGGCCGTCGCACCCGGCGCCTGGTTCCAGAACTACGCCCGCTACGGCTGGACCCTCGCGGCGCCCGTGCTGGGTTTCGTGGGCACGCTGCTGGCCTTCGTGCTGATCCGCGCACGCCGCGACAACCTCGCCATCCTGGCCAGTGCGCTGGGCATCGCCGGCATCATCCTGTCGGTGGGGGCTTCGATGTTCCCCTTCATCCTGCCGTCGAGCGTCGATCCGCGCTTCAGCCTCACCGTGTGGGATTCGTCGTCGAGCCACATGACGCTGTTCATCATGCTGGTCAGCACCGCGATCTTCCTGCCGCTCATCCTGCTCTACACCTCCTGGGTCTACAAGGTGCTGTGGGGCAAGGTCGACGCCAAGGCCATCGAAGACGGCAACACCCACGCCTACTGAGGCGGCGGCACCTTCCACGACACCCTCTCAGAACACGAAAGAAAGGAACACCCCATGTGGTATTTCGCCTGGTTACTCGGCCTGCCCCTGGCCGCCGCCTTCGCCGTGCTCAACGGCATGTGGTTCGAGCTCACCGAAGACAGCCATACCCGCCGCGCACTGATGAGCGACATCCCCTCCGCCACCCCGGGCGGCGAAGACGCGGCCTGAGTTCGCACCCCGATATCGACAACCCCTTGGCCCGGCCTGTGCATGATGCAAGGCCGGGCTTTTTTTGTGCCCCGGGGCGTCGCTCCGGATCGGCGGGCCGGCCCTTCGTTGCAACGGACTCGACGGACAGTTGACTTTTGTGGACAATCATCGTCGCGCGCCGCTGTTGTCTGGCTCGCGCCCGGGATGTTGTCGGACCGCACCCGTGGATTTTTATCGGCATCCTGCCGAACTTTTCCGCTGCAAACCCTCTTACGGTTTGCCGACCTGTCATTTACCGGTCGTCCGTGCCGAGGCACGGGTGGCCGGCTGCCTTTTGCCGAACCCATGAAGCTTCTGTTTTCCCGTCTTGGCCGTGCCGTCTGCACGGCGCTCGTGGCCCTGGGCTGCGCCGCCGCCAGCCATGCCGCCGGTGCTTTCGACAACCCCCTGTCCGAATCCGCGGTCCAGTCGACCAAGAACGCCGTGCGTTCGATGATCGGCCATGCCAATGCCCTGCCTGCCGTACCCGCCAGCGCCAGCCGCGGCTTGCCGGAGCTCGCGCTGGGCACCGGCGGCAACGTCGCGGGTGTGCTCGAGTACTGCGTCAACAGCAATGTGCTCAACCGGGTCAGCGTCGAGTCGGTCAAGGCCACGCTGCTCTCGCACGTCGGCCTCAGCGTCGGCCAGGACAGCGACAGTGCCTACCGCGAAGGCCTGTCCGGCATCCTCACGGGGGTGGACGGCCAGTCGCTCGACCTGCGCACCGCCCAGCCCGTGCTCAAGGAAAAGGCCTGCGACTACGTGCTCAGCAGCACCAAGTCCCTGATCTGACGCCCTCGGCCGGCGCACATCCGGCGCCGCTGGCCTTCCGGCCGTGCCGGACCCCCTGTCGCACGCCGTGCGGACGATGCGTCAGGTCCGAATCAGAAATTCCAGCGCGGGAAAGACCGAGGCCGCCAGCAGCGGCCCGTGGCTGACGCCCGGAAAAACCCGGTACTCCACCGCCAGGCCCGGCCATGTCGCCAGCTGCTGCGCCATCTGCTGGGCCGCATCGGGCGGCACGCAGCGGCGTTCGGCCCGAGCGCGCGCAGCGACCTCGGGGTCGATGCCGGGCCGCAGCGGGCGGGGCCCTGCGGCAGCCACTTCGGCCGCCGAGCTGCCGGCCATCACCAGCAGGTGGGTGGCGCGCTGCACGGCCACCGGCGTACCGCCGAGCGCCCGGTGCAGCAGATAGCCCCGGTGCCACCACATCGACGGATCGGCCACGGCATAACGGGAAAACAGCGCGCTGCGCGTGTAGAGCGTGTGCAGGGCCAGCAGACCGCCGAAGGAATGTCCCCACAGGCCTTGCCGCGACGGGTCGACCGCTGCCATCGCCTGCACTTGCGGGCGGATGCGTTCGGTCAGCAGATCGAGGAACAGTTCCGCCCCGCCGCCCAGCCGCCCGCGGGCCTCCTCGGCCAGCGTCACGGCGGGGGCGTCGAGCGGCGGCGTGTAGTCGAAGGCGCGTGCCGAGACATCGAATCCCAGCGGCGTGTCGTAGCCGATGGCCACGATCACCGGCGGATCGCCGCGCCGGTCGAGCGCCGCCAGGTGCTCGGGCGTGAGGGCGGCGAACGCCGCATTGCCGTCGAGCAGGTAGACGACGGGATGACCCGCGGCCGGTGCCGCCCGCAGCGGCAGGGCCAGGCGAACCAGGTAATGGCGCTCGCCGTCCGCTGCATCGAGCCGGAAATGCGCGAAGCGGTAGAACGGCGAGCCGTGTTCGGCCACGGTGGGGTCGAGCGGGCGCGAGAGGTCGTAGCGGGACATGTCCGGCAGGCCCGATGGCGTGGCGGAAGGTGCGGCTGAACGATCGGGCGAGGGGGCGGCTGAAGGCGCCGCAGGCGATGCGGATGTCGGCATGGACTCCACTTTAGCGTCGAAGCCGGGCAGGTGGGGGTGCGGACGTCGCGTCCACGCCCAAAACGCCGGGAGCCGGCGGACCGCGATGGGTCCGCCGGCTCCCGGCTGGTCCGGACCGCCCGCGCCATCGGGCCGGGCCGGTCGCCATCCGCCTCAGCGTGCGGGCGTGATGCGGGTGATGCGATCGCCCTTGGCGTCGTCTTCGCCGCGCGACTTGTTGACCGCGAAGACATTGCCCTTGCCGTCGGTGGCGACGTGGTTGGGCAGCGTGCCGTTGTCGAGGTTGGCGACGATGCGGCCATCCGGATCGATCACCGTCACCGTGCCCGCACCGCGGTTGCTCACGTAGGCAAGGCGCTTGACCGGGTCGAAGGTCACGTTCAGCGCACCGGCGCCGGTCGGCACCAGATGCAGCGTCTTGCCGCTGGCGACATCGACGATGGCCACGTTGTCGCTGCCTTGCGAGGCCACGAACAGGCGGTCGGTCTTGGGGTCGTGGGCCACGCCGATGGCGGACTTGGCACCTTCGACCGGGAACACCTTCTCGACGGTCTCGGTCTTGCCGTCGATGACGGCGGCTTCGTTGGTGCTCAGGCTCACGGCGTAGAGCTTGTGCACGGCCGGGTCGAGGTGCAGGCTGCCGACCGAGAAGTTCTCGCCGCGCACGGTGGACTTGATCTCGATGTTCTTGGTGAAGGCCAGGGCCTTGGCGTCGAAGACGGCGATGTTGGGCGTGCCCGTGGCCGACGCGAAGGCGCGGTCCAGGGTCGTGTCGATCACCACGTCGCGCGCATGCACCACCGTGCCGGCGTCGAACTGCTTGACCAGCGACAGGTCGG
Organism: Comamonas sp. BIGb0124; assembly: GCF_003752175.1. Lineage (GTDB taxonomy): Bacteria > Pseudomonadota > Gammaproteobacteria > Burkholderiales > Burkholderiaceae_C > Comamonas_F. The sequence goes on from NZ_RJVF01000011.1 coordinate 364,087, forward strand.
ACTGCTTGTACACCGCCACGGTGTTCTGGCGGGTGTTGGTCACCCACACGTTGCCGTTGCGGTCGTCGGCGCCCACGCCGTAGACGGCATAGACACCGCCGTCGGCGCCGTTGCGGCCCGGTGCGGCTGCAGGGGTCACGCTCGCCTGCACGGCCAGCGTCTGGGCGTCGATCTTGAGCAGTTGCGAGGCCTTGACCGGCGGGCGGCCCACGGCCGAGGTCACGAACACCGAGCCGTTCTTGGCGCTGATGTCGGACTGGTAGAGGCCTTGCACCAGCTTGGCGCTGGCCTGGCTGAACAGGTTGGCACCCGACAGCGGCACCACCGGCGAAACCTTGAGCGGGAAGACGGCCGAGTAGGACGGGTTCACCGTCGTCACCACGATGGGGTGCTGGCCGGGCGCTGCATCTTCGGGGATGCGGATGGTGGCCTTGAAGTTGCCTTCCGCATCGGCCACGTAGGCGTTGCCCGTGTTGAGCACCGTGGCGCCGCGCGACAGGGTGATCTGCTGGCCGGGCGTGAAGCCGCGGCCATTGAGCGTGACTTCGCTGCCCGCCAGGATCGCCGCACCGCCGCTGGCCTGCGCGCTGATCATGCCCTTGTAGTTCGGGTCCGGTGCCTCGAAGGCCGAAGCGGCCATCGCCGACTGCATGCCCAGGGCCATCAGGCCGGCCAGCAGGCTGAGAGTGAAGGCCTTGCGGGCCGGTGTGCGTTGCGTGGTGCTCATAAAAAAACTCCTAGCAGTGCGGATGGATGGATCCGCGGGTCAGTCGAAGCCGGCCTGCCGCCCGGTCGTCACCGATGGGCGCAGGGCGATATCCTGGCGCGTCTGCCGCAGCCGCCCAGGGGGGTTGCAGGCATGTCCGAGCCGGGCGCATCTTAAAACATAAAGGCAAACGACTTTCATTTGAATTCACGCTCTTCTTGCAGGGCCAAGCGTCCCGTGCGGCGTCCGCGGCCGATCGGCAGGCCGTCTGCGGGCCGGGGCACCGTCGCCAAGCCGCCGACGCAATGAGCCGGCCACATGTTTCAGGAGTTTCTGAAACAAATTCAGTTACCTTTGTGTACAACCGCGACAAAACGACGGATGAAAATCGATGGACCGGCTGGAATTCCGGTTCAGGGTAGTCTGAAAGTTTGCATTAAGTCTTATAGAAGACTGAAGAGGGTCGGCGGTCCCCGTCGGACATCGCCTTGGGTTTACCCTTGCTTTTTCGTGCAAGCGAGTGCTTACATGTGGTTTTCTGCGACGTTGCAGGGTTTTTCGGTCCCGGCACTTGCCTCTCAAGGAAAAATCTGATTCATAATGAACGTTGCGATTTTTGCAGGCATGTACTTTTTTGGCCTGCGGCAACGCGTAGTCGGGTGAATGCACGGTAACGCACCACAGCGTTTTCAGGTTTGTTGTGCTATCGGGACGTCATCGATTTTTTTAGTGTTTATGAGGAGTCCCTTTAAATGGGCAACAAACTGTACGTCGGCAACCTGTCCTATGGCTTCCGCGACGACGACCTGCAACAGGCATTCAGCGAATTCGGCGCCGTCAACAGCGCCAAGGTCATGATGGAACGTGACACTGGCCGCTCCAAGGGCTTCGGCTTTGTGGAAATGGGTAGCGACGAAGAAGCGCAAGCTGCCATCAACGGCCTGAACGGCCAATCCCTGGGCGGCCGTAACATCGTCGTCAACGAAGCGCGTCCCATGGAAGCGCGTCCCCCCCGCACCGGCGGTTTCGGTGGCGGCGGCGGCTTCGGCGGCGGCCGTCGTGAAGGCGGCGGCGGTGGCGGCGGCGGCTTCGGCGGCGGTCGTCGTGAAGGCGGCGGCGGCAGCGACGGCGGCTTCCGTAGCCCCTACGGCCCCGGCTCGCGCAATGGCGGCGGCGGCGGTGGCCGCGGCGGCTACGGCGGTGGCAGCAGCTACTGATCGTCGATAGGCGCTGTGACCGGCAAGCTCTGTCTTGCCGGTGACGCGTGATCGATACAAGACAAAACCCGCGTGGTGCAAACCGCGCGGGTTTTGTCGTTCTGGGCCATCCCTGGAGGGCAGGGATGCGATCGCAGCCGGCCCAGGCCGTGCCGGCCGTCATCCCGTCCTCTTGCCAGTTTCTGGCACGGGTTTGTTGTGGCGTGGGCGCGAGCGGCGTCAAAAAGCCGCAGGGAGGGCCCTGAGGCACCGTCAGGCCCCATGACAACCCATCGCCGCACCCCTCGGCAGACGGGGCGCCCCTCACGCCTTCAGGAGGCGCAACGGCCCGCGATCAGGACGAGGCCGTCTTGCGTGCAGCGGTCTTGCGTGCCGGTGCCTTTTTCGTGGCGGCCGTCTTGGTGGCTGCGGTCTTGGTCGCACCGGCCGTCTTGCGGGGCGGGAATTTCGAGGTTCGCGGTTCGAACTCGAAGCCGACCTTGCCTGCCGCGGCATCCCACACCAGAAACGCCTTGAAGGCCCGGCGGGTCTTGTTCGAGATGAACTTGTCGAGCAGATCGGTCTTGCCGGTGGCCAGCAGCTTGCGCATCTGTTCGCGCTCGATGGGCTGCTGCAGGATGATCTTGGCGACCTTGAAACTGCTGGTCGGCGTCGGGTGCTTGACCGTCGGCACGGCCAGTTCACTCACGTAGTTGCTGCCCCACTCGTACACCTGGCCTTCGTCGGCAGGCGACTTGCCCAGCGGCTCCTCGTTGCTGAAGTCGGCCAGTTCTCCGGTCTCTTCGGCGTCCTTCTTGTCGTCGCCGAAGTCGAACTCGAGTTTCCAGTTGCCCAGTTCTTCGTCGCGCACCAGGGCCATCTCGGCCGTGAATGGCCAGCCGGCCTTGGAGCGGAAACCCTCGAGCGGGCCGATGCGCTTGTCGCGCAGGAACTGCTCGGCCTCGGCCGGTTCGAAGGTGCGTCCACCGGGAATCTTGCTGAAGGAAAAACCGCAGCCCGCGCTCTTGCCGTCGGCGCCCGTGCAGGCATAGCGGCGGTAGTTTTCCTTGACCACGCCGCTGCAGTTGGGGCAGGGCGTGGTCAGCGTGGCGTAGTCGCCCGGGATGGTGTCGCGGTCGTATTCCTTGGCCTTCTTGACGATGTGCTCGGTCATCTGCGCAATGCCCTGCATGAAGGCTTCGCGGCTGAGCTGGCCGCGCTCGATCTGCGCCAGCTGGTATTCCCAGTCACCGGTGAGTTCGGGCTTGGAGAGTTCCTGCACGCCCAGGCCGCGCAGCAGCGTCATGAGCTGGAAGGCCTTGGCCGTGGGGATCATCTCGCGGCCCTCGCGCAGCAGGTACTTCTCGAGAATCAGCCCTTCGATGATGGAGGCGCGCGTGGCCGGGGTGCCCAGGCCCTTTTCCTGCATGGCTTCGCGCAGCTCGTCGTCGTCGACGAACTTGCCCGCGCCTTCCATGGCGCCCAGCAGCGTGGCTTCCGAGTAACGGGCCGGCGGCTTGGTCTTCAGGGCCTTGGCCTGCGCGTCGGCGGTCTCGACCGTTTCGCCTGCGCGCACCGGCACCAGGTTCTGCGAGGACGCTTCGTCCTTGGGTGCGCCTTCCTCGACGATCTGCGCTTCCTTGCCGTAGATCGCCAGCCAGCCGGCCTTGACCAGCACCTTGCCCTCGGTCTTGAAGTGGTGGGTCAGCACCTGCGAGATGCGTGTCGTCACCCGGTACTCGGCCGCCGGGAAGAACACCGCCAGGAAACGCCGTACGACCAGGTCGTAGAGCTTCTGCTCGGCATCCGACAGCGCGCCGGGTTCCTGCAGCGTGGGGATGATGGCAAAGTGATCGCTGACCTTGCTGTCGTCGAAGACTTTTTTGGTGGGCTTGACGTAGTTCTGGTCGATCGCCTGCTGTGCGAAGGGCGCGAGGTGGCGCTGGCCGCTCTGCGCCAGCATCGCCATCGTCTGGTGGGTGACGGCGAGGTAGTCGCCCGGCAGGTGGCGCGAGTCCGTCCGGGGGTAGGTCAGGGCCTTGTGTTTTTCATACAGGCTCTGCGCCAGCGCCAGTGTGGTCTTGGCCGAGAAGCCAAAGCGCCCGTTGGCCTCGCGCTGCAGCGAGGTCAGGTCGAACAGCGTCGGCGAGGCCTGTGTGGTGGGTTTGCTTTCCTCGCTGACCGTGGCGGGCTGGCCCCGCACGGCGTCGGCGATCGCCTGCGCTTCGCGCAGCGTCCACAGGCGGTCGGCGCGCTGCTCGGCGTCCTCGGGGTTCTTTTTCCACTGGGGGTTGAACCATTTGCCCGGATAGACACCGGCCTCGGCCTCGAAGCTGGCGTGGATTTCCCAGTAGTCGCGGCTGACGAACTTGCGGATCTTCTCCTCGCGTTCGACCACCACGGCCAGCGTGGGCGTCTGCACGCGGCCCACGGTGGTGAGGAAAAATCCGCCGTCGCGCGAGTTGAAGGCCGTCATGGCCCGGGTGCCGTTGATGCCGACCAGCCAGTCGGCCTCCGAGCGGCTGCGCGCGGCATCGGCCAGGCCCTGCATCTGCTGTTCGCTGCGCAGGTGGTCGAAGCCGTCGCGGATGGCTTGCGGCGTCATCGACTGCAGCCACAGGCGCCGCACCGGCTTGCCCAGGGGTTTCTTGCCGCCTGCGTACTGCTCGATGAGGCGGAAGATCAATTCGCCTTCGCGGCCCGCGTCGCAGGCGTTGATGAGTTCGGTCACGTCCTTGCGCTTGGCCAGCTTGACCACTGCGCCCAGCCGGCTCTTGGTCTTGTCGACCGGCTTGAGGTCGAAGTAGGGCGGGATCACCGGCAGGTTGGCGAAACTCCACTTGCCGCGCTTGACGTCGAATTCTTCCGGGGCCTGGATCTCGACCAGGTGACCGACGGCACTGGTGACGACGTATTCGTCGTTTTCGAAGTGGTCGTCGTGTTTGTCGAACTTGCCTGCCACAGGGGTCAGTGCGCGGACGATGTCCTGCGCGACCGACGGTTTTTCAGCGATGACCAGCCGTTTGCTCATGTGTCGTCTTCCATCTTGGTGTGTTGCTCGCGCCGGGCCTGGTCGCCCGGACGGAACGTCTTCGTCAGCAGCCTGGCTGCTGCCCGGGCCGGCTTGGCCCAGGCAGCGCCTGAATGAGGGTATCGGGGCCGATTGTTGCCGATCGGCGCAGCCGCAAGGCCACGCGCTTCCACAGCTTCTACAATGCCCCTCGCGTGCGTACGCGCTCACGTGTGCGCGCATGCCTGCACCTATCAACTTACCAGAGTTTGCCTGCCATGCCCGAGAAGGCCTCATCCCGCACACCGTCCACCCCGGCCCCGTCCCGCCGTTCCACGCCTGCGGCGACCCGGGCACGAGCCGCGCGCCGCATCCAGGTGCGGCGCTCCGGTGTGCATGGGCGCGGCGTGTTCGCACTGCAGGACATCGCCGAGGGCGAGACCGTGATCGAGTATGTCGGCGAGGTCATCAGTTGGGACGAGGCCATGGATCGCCATCCCCACGATCCGGCCGACCCGAACCACACCTTCTATTTCAGTCTCGAGGACGGCACCGTGATCGATGCCAAGCACGGCGGCAATTCCTCGCGCTGGATCAACCATGCCTGCGCGCCCAACTGCCATGCCGACGAGGAAGGGGGCCGTGTCTTCATCCGTGCGCTGCGCAACATCCATGCGGGCGAGGAACTGAGCTACGACTACGGCCTGGTGATCGACGAGCGCTACACGCCCAAACTCAAGGCCGAATACCCGTGCTGGTGTGGTGCGCCCGATTGCCGCGGCACGCTGCTGGCGCCCAAGCGCGGCAAGCCCGTGCGGCCCAAGAGCGAGGTGCGGCGATGACCGGCCCGCAAGCCGCCGGCCTCTCGTCCCTGCGACCGTTGCGCTGGCCCGCCGAGGAGATCTGGCAGGCCGTCAGCCCGCTCTGGCCGGACTTCGGCGTCGAGATCCTGCCCGAGATCGACTCCAGCAACAGCGAACTGCTGCGCCGCGCGCGGGCCGGCCGCACCGAGCCCACGCTGCTGGTCGCCGAGCTTCAGACGGCCGGCCGCGGCCGGCAGGGCAAGCCTTGGCAAAGCCAGCGCGACCGCCGCCTGGGCGATGCGCTGTCGTTCTCCCTGGGGCTGCCGCTGCAGCCGGCCGACTGGTCCGGCCTGTCGCTGGCGGTCGGTGTGGCGGTGGCCGAGGCGCTGCATCCGGCCGTGCGCATCAAGTGGCCCAACGACGTCTGGCTGGACGGCCGCAAGCTCGCCGGCATCCTGATCGAGACCTGCGGCATGCCGGATGCCAACGGCCCGGGCGCCGAGCGCTACACCGTGATCGGCATCGGCATCAATGTGCTGCCGCGCGAGGCCGATGGCCTGTCCACTCCCCCGGCCTGCGTGCAGGACGTACTGCCCGGGCTGGACGCCCCTGCGGTGCTGGGCCGCGTGGTCCCCGCCCTGGCCCGGGCGCTGCGGGATTTCGGCGCGCACGGCTTCGACGGCTTCATGCCGCGTTTTGCCGCCCTCGACCTGCTCGACGGCCGGGAGGTCAACCTGTCCGACGGCCGCCATGGCCGGGCCTGCGGCGTGAGCGCGGGCGGCGCGCTGCGCGTGCGGCTGGCCGAAGGCGGGCCGGACGGCGGCCAGGTGGTCGAGGTGACCAGCGCCGACATCAGCGTCAGGCCCGCCGGCTGAGCCCGGCGAAGCCGGTACGGAAACCCGCGTTGTCCACCCTGACGGAAATGTTGCGTTCACTGGTCGTCGTCTTGCTGCTGGCCAACGGGCTGATCTGGCTCTGGTCCCATTTCACGGCCCCGCCGCGTGCCGCCGCGGGGCAGGCGGCCGATGCCCCGGGCCGCGTCCCCGAGATCCGGGCCGATGCGCTGCGGATCGTGGATCCCGCGGCCGTGCCGCAGGTTGCCGCACCTACATCCGCATCCGCACCGGGGGATGCCGAGTCCGAGTCCGCCCCCGACCGTTCCGTCCCGTTCTGACGCAACACCCGCTCCGGCCGCACCGGGACCGGGCTTGCCCCTGCGCATGACAGGCCCATGTGACAGTGTCATGGGCCTGTCATGGCGCTTTCTTAAGCTGCCGCAGCCCGTTCCATGTGGGACGGTCTTCGGAGCTTTTCATGCACATCGAATCTTTCCTGGCGGCGCGCACCGTGCGCCGCACGAGCCTGTGGCTGGCGGGTGCCGCCGTCGCCATGACCGCCCTGCTGGGCCTGAGCGCCCATGCGCAAGACCTGGTGCTCTACACCAGCCAGCCCAATTCCGACGCCCAGTCCACCGTGGACGCGTTCCAGAAAGCCTACCCCGGCATCAAGGTCGAGTGGGTGCGCGACGGCACCACGCAGCTCATGACACGCCTCGAGGCGGAAATGAACGCCGGTGCCGTCAAGCCCGATGTGCTGCTCATCGCCGACAGCGTGACCATGGCCTCGCTCAAGGCACGTGACCTGCTGCAGCCCTACCTGAGCCCGGCCCGCACCGGCTACGACGCGGCGCTCTACGACGCCCAGGGCTATTACTACGGCACCAAGCTGATCACCACCGGCATCGCCTACAACACCCGTGCCGCCGTCAAGCCGGCAAGCTGGCAGGATCTGGCACGGCCCGAACTCAAGGGCCAGGTCACCATGCCCAGCCCCCTGTATTCGGGTGCGGCCCTGATTCACCTGGCCACCCTCACCGGTGCACCCGGGCTGGGCTGGAACTACTACGAGCAGCTCAAGAACAACGGCGCGACGGCCCAGGGCGGCAACGGCGGCGTGCTGACGGCCATTGCCAGCGGAACCAAGCCCTACGGCGTGCTGGTCGACTACATGGCCGTGCGCGAAAAGGCCAAGGGCGCGCCCGTCGAGTTCGTGTTTCCCACCGAAGGCGTGAGCATGGTGACCGAGCCCGTCGCCATTCTCAAGTCGGCCAGGCATGCCGATGCCGCGCGCAAGTTCGTCGACTTCGTGCTCTCCAAGCCAGGCCAGGAACTGGTCTCCAAGCAGGGTTACGTGCCGGCGCTCGAGGGCGTGGCCATGCCCGACGGTTTCCCGTCGCGTTCGCAGATCAAGCTGATGGCTTTCGATGCCGACCAGGCGCTCAAGAACGCCGAAGCCGACAAACAGAAGTTCGGCCAGCTCTACGGCGCCAAGTAAGAAGACCGGAAACACAGCGGGGCTGATGGATGTCGTCTCTCGAATTGCCGAAGCCGCTGGGGCTGGACGCTCTGCATCCGCCGCAGCGCAGCCCCTGGCGGCACTGGCTGGGCCAGGCTACCTGGCCTTTCACCGTGCTCATGGTGCTGGCCACGCTGCTCAGCGTGCTGCCGAGCCTGCGCCTGCTGTGGGAGGCGCTGGCCGGCTGGCGCCTGGGTCCGGATGCGCCGCTGCTGCGCGCCGCGGCCGATCCCATGACCTGGTATGCCCTGATCAACACGCTCAACATGGGCGTGTGGGGCACGCTGGTGGCCGTGGCCCTGGGGGCCCTGTTTGCCTTGGCCGTGGTGCTCACCGACATGCGGCGCAAGTCCCTGTGGGTCTTTGCCTTCATGCTGCCCATGATGATTCCGCCCCAGGTCACGGCGCTGGCCTGGCTGCAGCTGCTCGGTCCGTCGAGCACCCTGCTGCAGTCGCTGGATCTGGCCCCGGCGCTGGGCAGTCCGCAGCCGCTGTATTCGCCGGCCGGCATCGCGCTGCTGCTGGGCGTGCAGCATGCGCCCCTGGTTTTCCTGGCCTTGCGTGCCAGCCTGCTGGCGCTGCCCGCCGATCTGTGCGAGGCCGCACGGCTCTCCGGCGCCGGTCCCTGGCGGGTGCTGTGGCAGGTGGTGTTGCCGCTGGCCCGGCCGGGCCTGGTGGCGGGCGCGGCGATGGCGTTCGTGTCGGCACTCGGCAACTTCGGCATTCCCGCCATGCTGGGCATCCCGGTCGGCTACTACACGCTGCCCACGCTCATCTACCAGAAGATGGCCAGCTTCGGGCCGGGCATGCTGCAGCACGTGGCGGCGCTGTCCATGCTGGTCGGGGCGATCGCGCTGGCCGGCGTGGCCTTGCAGATGCGCCTGCAGTCTCGGGCACGCTATCGCCTCGTCGGCATGAACGGCCGCCCGGCCACCATGAGCCTGGGCCGCTGGCATGTGGCGCTCGAGGCGCTGATCGCCCTGGTGCTGGCAATGGTGCTGCTGGCGCCGCTGGTGGCGTTGGTGAGCAGTTCGCTGGTGCCGGCGATGGGGGTGTCGCTGTCGGCCCAGTCGTTCACGCTGCATGCCTATGAGGAAATGCTCAGCCGCCAGGGCGTGACCTGGCGGGCGGCCGGCAACAGCCTGCTGCTGGCCGGCAGTGCGGCCCTGCTGCTGCTGGCTCTGGCGGTGCCGCTCGCGTGGTTCATGGTCCGGCGGCCCAGCCGCTGGGGCGCGGTGGTCAACGCCTGTCTGGAAATCCCCTATGCCTTGCCGGGCACGGTGCTGGCCGTGGCCTGCATTCTGTTGCTGGCCAAGCCGTTGCCGGTGCTGCAGGTGGGCCTGTACGGCACGCTGGGCATCATCTTCGTGGCCTACCTCGCGCGCTTCATCGTCGTGGCGCTCAAGCCCGTGCAGGCCAGCATGCAGCAGCTCGACCCCGCACTCGAGGAAGCCGCGCAACTGGCGGGTGCGGACGTCTGGCAGCGCCTGCGCAGCATCCTGCTGCCCCTGCTCGCGCCTTCGGCGTTCGCCGGCGGCCTGCTGGTCTTCCTGACCGCCGTCAACGAACTGACCGTGTCGGCCCTGCTCTGGAGCGCCGGCAACGAAACGCTGGGCGTGCTCATCTTCAACTACAACGAAAGCGGCGACAACGTGCTGGCTTCGGCCATCGCGGTGGTCATCGTGGCCGCCGTGGCGGGCCTGATGGCCGCCATGAGCGTGCTCGGCCGCCACCTGCCGCAAGGAGTGATTCCATGGCGCACCTGAGCCTTCACGGCGTGAGCCGCCGTTACGGCAGCCAGACCGTGGTCCAGGATCTGGACCTGTCCATCCCCGCCGGCGCGTTCGTCGCCCTGCTCGGGCCCAGCGGCTGCGGCAAGACCACCACGCTGCGCATGATCGCCGGCTTCGAGGCGCCCGATGCCGGCGAGATCCGGCTCGGCCAGCAGGTCCTGGCCGACGGCCGGGTCAGCCTGCCGCCCGAGCAGCGCCACATGGGCATGGTGTTCCAGTCCTATGCCCTGTGGCCTCACCTCTCGGTGGCCGACAACGTCGGTTATCCCCTGAAGCTGCGCGGCGTGCGCGGAGCCGACTACCGGCGCCGCGTGCACGATGCGCTGGCGATGGTGCAGCTCGAATCGCGCGGGCAGTCCATGCCGCAGGATCTCAGTGGCGGCCAGCGCCAGCGCGTGGCCCTGGCACGCTGCCTGGTGGCCGAGCCCCAGGTGGTGCTGCTCGACGAGCCGCTGGCCAATCTCGACCGCCATCTGCGCGCGTCGATGGAGTCGACCTTCCGCGAATTCCACCGCCGCACCGGAGCCACCTTCATCTATGTGACCCACGATCAGGGCGAAGCCATGGCACTGGCCGATCACGTGGCCGTCATGCATCAGGGTCGCCTGGTGCAGTGGGCCACGCCGCAGGCGCTCTACAGTCAGCCGCGCACCGACTGGCTGGCCGGTTTCATCGGCCAGGGCAGCGTGCTGCGCCAGGGCCAGGATCTGCGCGAGCAGACGGTGGCCGGTGACCAGGTGCATGCGCTGCTGGGCGGTGCTTCGGCCCAGGATGCCTACCCGCTGCTGGTGCGACCCGAACACGTGCGGCTGGCCGACGGCGGCATGCCGCTGCGCGGTCAGGTGCACGAATGCGTGTTCAAGGGCGAACGCTACGAAGTCCGCCTGAACCTGCCGGGCGGCCAGTCGCTGTTGGCCTACCACGACCGCGCGCTGCCGCCTGGCGCGCAGACCGGACTGTCCATCGCGCAGGCCTGGGGGTTGGCTCGTGCGGCCTGACCACGTCATGCGTTCGGTGATGGCGCGCACCGGCCGGCTGCCGCGCGTGGCCCGCGAGGCGGTGCAGGCACTCGGCCTCGGCTCGCCCCGGCCGCTGCCCGACGAACGCCGCCCCGACATGCTGGCCCCGCTGCCCCTGCCGCAGGATGCCGCGGCGCGCCTGGCCTGCGGCCGGCCACGCACGCGCTGCCAGGCCGGGGGAACATCGCTGATCCTGGCCAATGGCTGGCAGGTCGAGGTGCTCAGCGGCCGCGGCGGCAAGCAGCCTGCCGCGATCCTGATCGACACCGGCACGCAGCGTGTGCTGCTCGACGCCGGTGCCTCGCTCGAGACGGCGCATGACGACGGCGCCGACGCCTGGCTCGGCCGTGCGCTGGCCAAAGGGCTCGATGCCGTGCTCATCACGCACGATCATGTCGACCACATCGGCGCCGCGCATCGTGTGCCGGCGGCCATCCCGCTTTACGTCACCGCCGAGGCCGCCGCGGGCCTGCCGCCGGGACGCCCCTGGCAGGCCATGCCGCTGCGTGGCCAGTGGCGCCTGGAGCGGCCCGGTGCGCGGCCCGTGCTGGTGCGCACGGGCGCGAGCGGGCATTCGCTGGGCGGGGTCTGGCTGCATCTGTCGGATCCGGACGATGTGGACGGCGGCGTGTTCTACAGCGGCGACGTCTCGCTGGAGTCCACCTGGCTGGCCTTCGACGTGCCGCCGCGTGCCGAGCTGGCGCTGCTCGATGCCTCCTACGGCATGGACGACACCGCGCAGCCGCTGCGCCAGGCGGCATTGGCGGCGCGCCTGGACCGGCCGACTCTGCTGCCGGTGCCGCCGAGCGGCCGCGCCCTCGAAATGGCGCTGTGGCTCGATGCCCTGGGCCGCCGCGACTGGTCGATGGACAGTGCCTGCCGCGACGTGCTGGCGCAGGCCCTGGCCGCGCCCGCCCATCAATTTGCCCCCGGCGTGCAGGCGCGCCTGGCCGCGCTGCAGCCGCGCGCGCGGCAGTTCGATGCGCAGGCCCCTCTGCTGCTGGCCGCCGATGCCGACGGGCAGGGCGGCGAAGCGGGCCGTCTGCTGGCCGATCCCGCCCTGCGCCACCAGGTGATCTACACCGGCTATATGCCGCCGGCTCTGGCGACAGCGGCGGCCGCCGGTTCCTGCATGCTGCGCTGGAACGTGCATCCGCGCCTGCGCGATCTGGGCACGCTGCTGGAGGTCACGCAGGCCAGCCGGTGGCTGCCCTTGTTCACCGCCCAGCCGATGCCCGCCGATCCCGGCGTGGTGCCGCCTCGCGATCCGGAGACGCGTCATGCGGCCTGAACCCTTTGTCTTCATGCGCCACGGCCAGACCGCGGCCAATGCCTGCGGCCTGATCTGCGGGCGCCTCGATGTTCCGCTGGATGCCACCGGGCGGGCCCAGGCCCGCGCGGCCCAGGGCCTGCTGGGTGCCACGCGCTGGTCCTGCGTGGCCGTGAGCTCGGCGCTGCGCGCGCGGCAGACCGCGCAACTCGCCCTGCCCGAGGCCGCGCTGACCCCGGTGCACGACCTGCGCGAACGCGACTGGGGCGAACTCGAAGGCCTGCCTCTGGCCCAGCAGTGCGACTACCTGGACACGCCGCCCGGCGGCGAGAGCTGGGCCGACTTCGTCGGCCGTGTGCAGGGTGCGCTCGACAGCCTGCTGGCCCAGTTCGAGCAGCCGCTCGTCATCGCCCACTCCGGTGTCTGGCGAGCCATCCACTTTGCGCTCTACGGCACGCCGCATGGCCCGCGTATCGGCAACACCCTGCCCATGCTCGTGGCCCCCGTGCGAGCCCAAGCGGTGCCCGGCCAGGCCGCCGATTGGCAATTGCTGCCCTACGAACGTGTCGCCCGCGCCAGCCGACCCGGCATCCCGCTCGAGCTCGATGCCATCGACGACTGAACGCGTGCCCGACCGCTGCATCGACGGCCGCGCCGCCGGCGGATGCACGGTCTCCCGAATCCACCGCCCACCGCCCACCGCCCACCGACCCGCTTCGATTCGATTCGATTCGATCAACCGCCTGACCGAGCTCCCATGACCGCCCTTGCCGCCACCCCCGCTCTTGCCCCGCTGTCCACCCACGCCGACCCGCGTGCGGCCGTCATCGTCGATGTCGACGGCACGCTCGCCCGATTCGATCCCGACCGCGAAGGCCGCTGGGTGCTGGGGCCTGAAAAGAACTGGCCCGCATTCTTCGACGTGATGGACGGCACCCCCGTCTTCCCCGACGTCGCGCGGCTGGTGCGGCTGCTGCATTCGCAGGGACAGGCCATCCTGATCTGTTCGGGCCGCCCTGCGGCGTGGCAGGCACAGACGGCGTCCTGGCTGCAACGCCACGACATTCCGTTCGACGCCTTCTACCTGCGACCCGAGGGCGCCGACGCCTTGCCCGACGAGGTCGTCAAGGAGGCCCTGTATGCCCGCATGCAGGCCGACGGTTTCCAGCCCTGGCTGGTGCTCGACGACCGCGATGCCGTCGTCGCCCAGTGGCGCAGCATGGGCCTGACCTGCCTGCAGTGCGCCCCCGGCGCATTCTGACGGCTGCTGCCGCCTGACCGGCCTTTTCAAAGGGTGCGGATACCTGTACCGCCTGGCTTGCATACCCAGGCGGTGCCATCGCGGCCGGTTATCCGACCGGCCTGCCGATTGTCATGAATATTTGAATATTCGACCGTTTTGATGACCGTTCGACGGTTCCGATGGCCACCGCCGTTTCCGGCGGTGGAGTTTTACCGGAGTCGAATCGAATCGTGAAACGCGGATCGCCCGAGTTTCTGGCCGATCCCGCCGCCGTCCAGACCTCCTCGCTCTGGATCGGTTCGGCCATGCCCGATCTCTTTGCATGCCATGCGCCTGCCGCAGCCTGCTGCGCCTGAGCCCAAGCCTGGGCCTGCTTGCCTTGGGTCTCTCCTGATCTTGTCTCGTTTGCCCCGAGTGGCTCTCACGCAACGGGCCGGCCACGCCTTGTCTGCGGATTCTCCCCCATTGTCGTGCAGCGGCGCGTTCGGGGCTGTTTAAAGAAGACTCAGATCCCGTTTTTATATAGATACAAAAATAGGTGGCAAGTCATTTTATTAATGCCTGTTAATTCTTGAACATAATTGTCATTTGTTGACTATTATTAATTTGCATTGGTTGCCATTTGAAGAAATTTTGCAACTGTCAAATCAAGAAGTGAAGAAAATCGTCGCATTCTGATTGCTGACAGGTTTTGTTGAAATGAAGGCGATCGGGATAAAAGCAGTTTCGAGGTCGGCCGTGCAGCCCTATCCATCCAGACAGCGCACGCCGTACCAATCCTTTTCGGCATTTCAAAGTCAATACCATGAATCGTTCTTCATTTTCCCTGCGCCGCAGCGCGGCAACCCAGCGCGGCTACAGCCTGATCGAGCTGTCCATTGCGATGGCCATTCTGTCGGTGGTCATCGTCGGCTCGCTGGTGGGGGTGCAGCGCATCCTGGCCAACAACCGGGCCAACCACGTGCTGCAGGACATTCCCCGCATCAACGCCTCGCTGGTGGCCGCAACGGCCAACTCGGGCGTTGCCGCAGGCATCTCCACCACCCAGGCCGCCAATCTGGGCGTTTTTCCCGCCAACATCGTGGTCCGCGGTACTTCGAACGCCGTGACCAATGTGCGCAATCCCTTCGGCGGCAACTATTTCGTCGCGGGCAACAGCGCGGCAGTGGGTTCGGCGCCGGTTGGCACGGGCGTCTTCATCCAGGTGAGCAGCGTGCCCGCCGCCATGTGCGCGACCATTGTCAATGGCATGGCGCCGCTGGCCAGCGGGATCTGGGTGACCGCGCCCCCGGCCGCCGCGGCGGCCGGCACGACAGCCACCGCCGGTCCTATTGGAAGCACGACTGTCGCGACCATTGCCACGCCCGCGGGTGACGGTGATGCCACGACGGTGAAGGACTCTGCCGCAGGCGCCACGGTCAACCTGGGCCGACTGGCCACGCAGTGTTCGAACGATGGTTCGACCGTGGTCGCCTTCATGCCAGGCGCCTGAAGCCCCGGTTGATGAGTTAGCGGGGCGGGGCCGGGCCGGGAGGCTCGTCCCTGCCTCCGTCCATTCGGTGATGCCGTTGGGGACCATGACAGCGTTCGAGCCTGTCTTGTGCCTGGCGGTACCCGCCCCGTTGGTCCCGTTGACCTGAGGTGAGCCTCGTCCTATGAAATTTCCCCAATTGATCGCAGCGTGCTGCGCCGGGTTCCTGATGCCTGGGGCAGCCGTCCTGGCTGCGGAAACCCCGTCCGCCGGTCCTCGAGGCAGCAGCAACGTGGAGTGGATCGTCACCCCCCGGCCTTCCGTGCGTCAGGCCACGCCGGCCGGCATGGCGGTGCCGCCGACGGTCGAACCGGAGGCCGCCTCCGAGTGGAGCGTCCTGCTGTCCGACCGCACGCTCTACCAGGTCCTTCTGCGCTGGACTCGCGAGGCCGGCTGGCAACTGGTCTGGGAAGCCGAGCGAGATTTCGCCATCGATGCCCAGGTGGCCCTGCAGGGCAGTTTCCTGCAGGCCCTGGGGCAGGCCATGGCCACGCTGAGCGACAGCGATTTCCCGCTGCAGGCAACTGCCAACACCGCCACCCGTGTGGTGCGTATCACCCGTTATCAACTGGATGGTGACCGCCGATGAACCGATCTCTTTCACGCCGCGCACCCCGTCTGGCGGGCTTGGCACTGCTGACCCTGGCGGTCGGCGGCTGCGCCGTCGACAGCACGCGCCTGGCAGCCGGCGAATACCGAGGCCAGCGCGATCGCGCCGGCGAATTCCAGGCGGCCGTACGGCAGCCCCAGCAGCGGCCTCCGCTGGTGGTCAACGATGCGCTGCCGCGCTTCGCACGCCAATCGATCCCTCTGCAGCGCGCGGCGAGTCTGCCCACGCACATCGGCAAGGTGTCGATGCACTACCCGGGGCGCCATTCGCTGTCGACCGTCGCCGAGCTGATCTCGCGTCTGATCGGCATTCCGGTGCTGATGACGCAGGATGCCCTGGCCGGTGCCGCCGCCTATGCGCCCGGCGGTGCCGCGGCCGTCCGCGCGCCCGTCGTGCACACGCCGACCACGCCGCCTCCTGCGGAAGCCGGCCTGCTGCAGCCGGACATGGCCGCGCTCATGGGCAACCTGTCTCAGGACGACCGGAACCTCATGGAACTCAATTACAGCGGGCCCCTGTCGGGCCTGCTGGACCAGGTCGCCAACCAGGCCGAACTGCAGTGGGACTACCTCGAGGGCAAGATCGTCTTTTCGCGGGTCGTCACCCGCGCCATCTCCTTCAAGGCCTTGCCCAACGGCCTGTCGTCCAAGGGCTCGGTGGGCTCGGGCGGCCGTGACTCCGGCGGCGGCGGAGGAGGAGGCTCCGGAGGGGGGGGAGGATCCGGAGGCGGTGGCGGCGGCAGCGGCCTGGAGGTCGAATACAAGATCGAAAGCGACTACTGGACCGCATTGCCCGATGTGCTCAAGAGCATGGTTTCGCCACGCGCCTTCGTCAAGGCCGATTCGTCGTCGGGTCTGATCACGGTCACCGATGCGCTCACCAACGTCGAGAAAGTACAGGGCTACATCAACTCGCTCAACGCGCAGTTGCTGCGCCAGGTCGTGCTGGAGCTCGAGGTGATCCAGGTCACGCTGAGCGACCAGTACAGCAACGGCATCGACTGGCGAGCCGTGGCGGGCACCATCGGCTCGGGCAATTCGTTTGCGCTCGTCGGCCCGGCCGGTCCGGGTGCGCTGTCCGGCAACGCCGCCGGTTCGGCGACATTTGTCCTCGGCGAGAACTCGAAACGTTCCGCCAGCCAGCTCATGATCCAGGCCCTGCAGGAGTACGGCAAGGTCGCGACCGCCTATTCCAGCGTGGTCACCACCACCAATCGCATGCCGGTGCCCATCGGCTCCAACTCCACCCAGGCCTATCTGCGCCAGACCTCGTCGCCCTACCTGGCCACCGGATCCGGTCTGGCCTCGGGCGGCGGCCTGAGCCCGGGCGAGATCTCCACCGGCTTCACCATGATGCTCACCCCGGTGATCCTGGATTCCAACCGGGTGCTGCTGCAGAGCGTGGTGCAGATCAGCGCACTCAAGGACATTCAGACCTTCACCAGCGGCGAGGGCATCTACAAACAGTCCGTGCAACTGCCCACGGTCAACCGCTTCACGACGCTGCAGCGCACCAGCGTTCAGGCCGGCCAGACCCTGGTGCTGGCAGGTTACGAAAGCGAGCAGACCCAGGTCGACGATGCCGACATCGTGCGCGGTTTCCTGCCCATGGCCCGCCGGGGCGGGCGCAGCAAGAGCGGCACCGTGATCCTGATCACGCCTCGCCTGCAGGACCTCTGACCATGGCCCCCGCATTCCTGCACGCATTGCGCGCGCGCTGGGCCGGGCTGCGCGCCTCGGGTCCGGATCGCGGCGACGGCGAGGCCGATCCCGCTCCGCGCGAGACGCCCATCCTGCTGCCCGATGCCGCCTGCTACGTCGTGGACGGCACCCGGCTGGTGTTTGGCCTGGCATGGAGTCCGCTGCACAACGACGAAGATCCCGAGCCGGATCTGCAGACGGCCCGCAAGGTGGGCTACAACTACGGCACGGTGATTCCGGGGGGTGGCCTGGTGGGCCTGACCCTCGGGCTGGAGCCCGGCCGCGGCAAGCCGTATTCCGCCGTCTCGCTGCTGGTCGATCGGCTCTCGTCCGCCGAGATCGAGGCCTTTCTGTTCCGCCTCGGCGACCGCTTCGGTTTTGTCGGCCTGGTCGAACGCCGCCCGGTCTCGGGTTTCGATCTCATGCTGCCGAACCTCGAACGGGCCCTCGAGGCGCTGACCGAGTTCCGCAGCATGCATGTGGGCTACAAGGTCCGCCTGGTCAGCAACCTCGACGCCTCCGAACTGCCCGATGCCGAACCCGTGTCGATCGAGCAGGTGGTCGGCCAGCCGGACAAGTCGGCGCTGGTCCATCGCCTGATCAACCGGCCCCTTCGGCGCGTGGTCGGCCTGGGTGCCTGCGTCGTCATGCTGGTGGGGGGCGGCACGGGTTGGTACGGGTACCAACAGAACGAAGAGATGCGGCTGCGCGAAGAGGCGGCCCGGCAGGCCTACGAGAGCGACCCCAACGTTCAGTACGAACGCGGCATCGAGAGCCGGCTTTCGGGTGCCGGCCAGCCGGGTTCCGCGCTGCTCGACCGCTGGCGTGCGGTCGTGGCGTCGTTGCCGCTGGCCAGCGGCGGCTGGATGCTCGAACGGGTGGACTGCCAGGCGGTCGCCTGCACCGCCACCTGGCAGCGCTACCACGGCAACTTCCGCGATTTCGACGGTCAACTGCCGCCCGGTGCGGCGAGTGCGCCGGCGCTCAAGGCCGTGGCCGGCGGCACCGACGGAGAAAACCTGTTGGGCATCCGGCTCAGGACGGAGCACCCCACGGGACCGCCCGAGGGCGCACCCGCCGGGCCGGTTCTGCAGCGCGCCGGCTTGCCGCTGCTGCGTGAAGCCGGTCAGTTCTGGGGCAGCGTGCTGCAGGACCGCAGCCTGGCGCTGGCCGGCGACAGCCAGTCGGTGCAGTTGGGCGCCAAGCTGGGCGTGCCGGTGCTGTTCGGCCCGGAGCACGTCAACGTCGACGTCGCCGTATTGCGCCAGCCCGTCGCCCGCGTGCCCTGGAGCCTGTCCGACGGCCTCTGGTCGCTCAAGGCCACGCAGTTGCCCGCCTATGCCATTCCCGAAGCCCTGACCGTGGATCTCTCGAAGGACACGATCACCTATCTGTTGACAGGTTCTTTGTATGCCAAAGCCAAAACGTATTGAAATCCGGCGGATCGGCGGTCTTGTCGTGCCCCGCCGCCACTCGCTCGCTTCCGCCCTGACCATGCTGACGGCCTGCCTGGCCGTGGGCTCGGCGCTGGCGCAGCGTGCCGAGCCCACGGCGGCGATGCCGGTGCCGGTGGCGCCGCAGTCCCTGCCCGCAGGGGCCGGCGAGGCCGCGCTCACCATGGACCTGGCGATCGAGGCTGCCCGCCAGCGCAAGGCCCTGGAGATCGACGCCGCGCTGCGGGCGCGCATCGGCCTGCCCGCGGTGTCGCAGCCGGCGCCGCCCGGCCGGGAGTTTTCCGAACCCGATCAGCCGCGCCTGTGGTCGTTGACGGCGATGGGACGGCATACCTGGGCCGAGGTCTATTACGACGGGCGCCTGCATCCGCTGGACTCGGCCAACCTGTCGGCCGGTTCGCCGATCGGCCCGTGGAAGGTGGTCGCCCTGACGCCCGAGTCCTTGCGCCTGATGCGCATCGGTGCGCCCGGGGCGGCCGGTCGCACCAGAGTCCTGGTGGTCAAGCCGCCGCCGCGCGGCACCACCCTGGCCAGCTACAGGCCGACCTGGCCGAACCTCTCGGCATCCCTCGCCGCTGCCAGCGGCACATCCGGCGGCAACCTCACCGAAGGTGCGAGGCGTGCGGCCGAACTGCCCCCCGGCGGTCAGGGCACCACCACCCGCCTGCCGGCCACGCTGTTTGCCACGCCATGAACATCCTGGAGCGTGCAGCGCCTGGCGCCCATGCACACATCACCGATTTCCGGCAACTGCCGGCCTACGAAGACCTGCTGTCGACGGGCAGCGCCAGTCTCGTCGAGGATGGCGCTGCGCGTAAGCTGTATGTTCCCCAGGCCAAGATCATGGCCGTGGCCGTCCTGCGCCAGTCCGGACGGCGCTTCTTCCTGGTTTCGACCGAAGCCGAGTTGCGCAGCCCGGTGTGGTACTACCTGATCAACCGCGGCAAGGCCATGGGCCTGGAGTTCGGCGGTTATGCGACAGCCACGGAAGAAGTCTTCCAGATGCTGAAGTACAAGGATCAGCTCCCGCAGAACGAGCAACGCGCCGCGCGTGAAGACGCGCGCATGATCCGGCAGATCGTGGCCGATTCCTCGCCGCTCGAGTGGTTCCGGGGCATGGTGCAGCGTTGCATGGAACTCGGTGCCAGCGACATCCACCTGGAACTGCGCGCCCCGGTGGCCGCGCTGCGGGTGCGGCTCGACGGCATCATGCGCCATGTCTCGGGTTATCCGATGCAGGCCGTGCTCGACGGCATCTCGGCCGCCTACACCGTGCTGGCCGAGGAACACTCGCGCTCCGAGGTGGCCTTCAACGCCGGCATTCCGCAGGCGGCCATGATTCCGCTGCAACTGGCCAGCCAGAAACTCACCCTGCGATACCAGAGCCATCCGGCCGTCGGCGGCCTGGACGTGGTCATCCGCATCCTCAAGGCCAGCAGCCCGGAGCAGACGCGTCTGCTCACGCTCGAGCGGTTGGGCTTCACGCCCTGGCAGATCGACCAGCTCACCAACGCACTGGGTTCGGCCTGGGGCGGTGTCTTCATTGCCGGCATCACCGGGTCGGGCAAGACCACCACGCTCAACACGCTGATGGCGCGCCTCACGCGGGGCTCCACACGCAAGCTCGTCACCATCGAGGACCCGGTCGAGTACGAACTGCCCGGCGTGACCCACATGTCCATCCAGCGCCGTGCCGAACACGATGCCGGCGCCGACCCCTTCCATGCCGCCATGCTCGCCTTCCTGCGCATGGACCCCGATGTCGGGCTGTTCGGCGAGATCCGGGATCAAGTCTCGGCGCGCATGGCCATGGCGGCCATCCAGACCGGCCACAAGATCCTCTCGACCGTGCACGCGACGTCGTCCATCGGCATCCTGTCGCGCCTGTCTTCCGACGGCATCGGGCTCAAGCGGCAGGATCTCTGCAGTCCCGAGTTCATTTCCGCCCTGGTCTACCAGGTGCTGGTTCCGCTCAACTGCCCGCACTGCAAGCGGCCCGCGCGCGAGGTGATGGCCGCGCGCGAGCTGCGGGTGTACGAGGATGCCTTCGGCCTCGATGTCGATTGCATGTACTGCGCCAGCGACGACGGCTGCAGCCACTGCCGCAAGCCCGGCATCGACTACGGCGACCAGGGCCGCAGCGGCACGGCCGGCGTGAAGGTCGGCGCCGAGGTGATCGTGCCCGACATGCATCTGCTCGAGCTGCTGCTGGCCAACCGCGACATGGAAGCCCGGCGCTACTGGCGCTCGCGCCAGAGCAAGGGTTTCTGCGATCCGGACATGGACGGCAAGGAAGCCTGGGGCCACGTGCTCTACGACATCTCGCAGGGTCGCGTCGATCCCTATTACTTCGATCGTCTGTTCGGCAGCGCCACGGTGCTTGCGGAATCGATGAATCGCTCCTGACCGCCGTCCACCCGATGGAACACCCGCCATGTCGTTTCTCGATACCCTGAAGATCTGGAATGCCAAGCGCGATCTGATCGTGCGCCGCGCCGATTTCTACTACGACCTTGCCAGCTCGCTCGAGGACAAGGTCCCTCTGTTCACGTCGCTGCGCAAGTACGAGGCACGCGCACGGCGACGGGCCCCGGCCACCGCGCTGCTCTACCAGCGCATGCTGAGCGCCGCCATGGGCGGCTCGCTGTCGCATGCCCTGCGCGACGTGATGCCGGCCAGCGAACTCGTCATGATCGACGCCATCCAGGGCTCGGGCGACGGGGCCCTCGCGCGCGGCCTGTACTTCGTCTCCGAAACGGTGGAGAAGACCGACCGCATGCTCGCCACCATGCGCAAGGCCGTCGCTTATCCCGTGCTGCTGCTGATCGTCTTCGCCGGCCTGCTCACCGGTTTCTCTTTTTTTGCCGTGCCCATCCTCGAGGAACTGCTGCCGCCCGAGAAGTGGCCGCTGATGGGACAGGTGCTGTACCACATCGCCTTTGCGGTGCGTCACTACGGCTTCTACATCGTGGCGGCCGTATTGGCCGTGCTGGGCCTGTTTTTCTACTCGCTGCCGAACTGGAACGGACCGCTGCGCCGCAAGTTCGACCGCTGGATGCCCTACAGCCTCTACCGCGATTTCTCGGGTGCCATGCTCATGGTGTCGCTGTCGTCGATGATGCGCACCGGCGTGTCGCTGCGCTCCTCGCTCGACCGTGCGATCCGTTTCAGCACGCCCTGGATGCGCTGGCACCTGCGCCAGATCCAGCGCGGTCTGGCCAGCGAGCACGCCGCGCATTTCGGGCGTGCTTTCTGCACCGGCGTCCTCAGTACCGTCATGGAGGACCGTGTGCAGGATGCCGCCGAGCGGCGCGATCCGGTGGTCGCCTTCGTCAAGATCGGCGTCGGTTCGATCGACCGCATCGAGCGCGACATCGCACAGTCGGCCAGCCGGCTCAACGCCATCATGATGGCCCTGGCCGGCGTGGTGCTGGGCATCATGATGCTGGGTTTCTTCGCCACGGCCTTCGAGATGCAGGCCGGCATTCAGGTCCCGACCGGAGGCATGCCATGAAAACCGGCTTTTCCGCGGCCGCTCTGGCCGCGCTGCTGGCCTGGACGCCCCCGGTCGCTGCGTCGGGGCCGGCCCTGCAGCGGCCATTGCCCGTTCCCGAGTGCTTCGAGCTGGCCGCCCGCCGCCACGGCCTGGGCGTGCCCTTGCTGCGCGCGGTGGCCGAGCAGGAGTCCGGGCTCGATCCACGGGCCCAGAACCGCAATCGCGACGGTTCGTCCGACACCGGCCTGATGCAGATCAACTCGCGTTGGCTGCCGACGTTGGCGCGCCACGGCATCCGGGCCGAGGACCTGTGGGACCCCTGTACCAACGTGCTGATCGGGGCCTGGATCCTGGGCCGGAATTTCCACGCCATGGGGCGAACCACACGTGCGCTCGGCGCCTACAACGCCGCCCATCCCGAGCGCCGCGAGCGCTACGCCCGCCAGGTGCTGGCGCGGGTGCGGGTCTTGCCGTTGCCGGCGAGCCCCGTCGCGCCCGAGCGCCGTTTGCCAGAGTCCAAATAAAGAATCGAACAAAGGGAGTTAATTCGTGAGTCTGATCCATGAGCTTGATGTGCAGCCCCCTCACTGGTTGGGGGCATTGGTCGAAGTCGGCTACGACCGGGTGCTGCTTCTGGTCGAAGCCAGCCGCCTGGAATCGCATGCGGGGCTGGCGCGCGGCGCGCAGCTCTACATGCTCAGGCACAGGCGTTCGGCCGGCGTGGTCCGGCACATGCTGTGCCCCGAGGCGGCCCAGGTCGATACCCGTTTTCCCTGCCTGCTGCGCATCACGGCCTACCGGGCCTGGCCCGAACCGGGCACGGCGCTCGACAGGAACCTGGGCCAGCTGATGCAGGCCGACCGGTCGGCCAACGATTACATGCTCGTCGAATGCCGGGTTCTGGGATTGTTCTTCGAAACCCCTTCAACCTCTTCGGGCCTGGGTTTCGCCGGCGACGTGGGGCAGCTCGCCCATGCGCGTTGCTACGATGTCTACGTGCCCACGCCCCGCGTGCGCGAACTGTTCGTGAACGGCGTGGTCGACCGCAGCCAGCGTATCCGTTTCGGCCTGCTGCGGGACGGCGAGACCCAGTCTTATCTGCAGGAAGCCGGCATCACCGCCTGCCTGTCCATGCTCGACATCCGCGGCAAACGCACGGCCATGTTCGGCAAGACCCGGCTGGGCAAATCGAATGTGGTCAAGCTGCTGGTGCAGGGCATGCTGGATGTCACGGTCTCCTCGAACAACGTGGGCCAGCTCATCTTCGATGTGAATGGCGAGTACGCCAACAGCAATCCGCAGGACGGCAACGAGAACATCGCCGCCGTCTACGAGTCGCGCTGCCTGCTCTACTACCTTTCCGAGAAGGTCGGCAACACCTGCACCAACTCGAGGCTGCTGCGTTTCAACTTCTACGAACGCACCGATGAAGCCCTGGAGACGCTGCGCGAGCTGCTGCCCGAGGATGTGGCCGAGTCCGACTACGTCCGTCCGCTGCTCACCTGCCGACTGCCCACGCTGGGGGCCGAGATGTCGGTCAGCGGCGAAGTCGCACAGCACTGCCTGCGCAAGCTCATGGTGTTCTGGACCGTGCTGCACAGTGCCGGCTTTGCCTACGACGAAAACCGGTTGCGCCAGATGCTGGCCAAGGCCGGCTACGAGTTTCCTTTCAATCCGGGCTTCAGCCATCCGCTGCGCCTGGCCGCCTACCAGGCCGTCAAGGGCATGGTGCCCCCGCCGGCCCCCCGCAACTTTCCCGACATGGTCGCCGAGATGCTGACCCTGCTCAAGTTCAACCTGAGCTACCCCAACGATCCCAGTCTGCGCCGCGACGGCCGGTCCGTCTTCGACACCGATGAAGAGATCATGGCGGCCTTCCTGTTTCCGCGCGACGGCGTCGGGCCCTATGTGCTCAGGCCGTGTGTGCCTTTCCATTCGCCGCGCGTCGACAATTTCATCGCCGAGGTCCTGGCGGCGCTCGACCAGGGCCGGACCGTGATCGTGGACCTCGGCAGCGCCAACGAACGCATCATCCGCTACTTCGCCAAGACGCTGTCGGTCGCGGTTTTCCTGCATCAGGAAGGCAAGTTCGTCCGCAACGAAATGCAGGATCGCTACGTGCAGATCTACTTCGAAGAGGCGCACATGATCTTCCCGCCCAACTCGGGCAACGTGATCGACGTGTATTCACGTTTTGCCAAGGAGGGCGCCAAGTTCAACATCGGCATCGTCTACTCCACGCAGTCGCCGTCCACCGTCAACCACGACCTGCTGGCGCAGACCGAGAATTTCTTCATCGGCCATCTCTCCAGCGAACGCGAAGTCAACATGCTGGCCACGGTGCAGTACGCCTTCAGGGGCATGGAGGAAGACATCATGCGCAGCCGCACGGCCGGTTTCATGCGCGTGTTGACGGCGTCGCACCGTTTCCCCATACCGATACAGGCCCATCGCTACAACGGCCAGTCGCTGTTGATGGAGTGAATGTCATGCGCAAACTGACGTCGCGGCGTTCGGCGGCTTCCATGCTTCGCCAGCGCGGCTTCACCTTGCTCGAGATGAGCGTTGCCGCCACCCTGGGCGCCATGCTCACGGTGGGTGCGCTGCTGACCGTGCAGTTCAACGACCGCCTCAACGAGGGCCGGATCGTGGGCGAGCACATGCTGCGCCTGAGCAATGCCGTGGTCCGGTACAAGGAGATCTACAAACGCCAGCTGACCCGTCTGCCGACGATCTGCTCACAATCGACGTACGCGGTCGGCATGTCGAGGGCGGGTGCAAGCATGGAGGTCCTGGGTACCACCGGCAGGCCGCTGTGCAGCGTGGCCCGGTTGGACAACCCGGCCATCTTCACGTCCAACGGCATGCAGCCCCGTGTTTCCGACTTGCAGGCCTTCGGGCTGCTGGAGCAGGGCTTCGACGCCGCCCTGGTGTTGCCGCTGGCGCAGGCTTCCAATGTGAAACGGGCAAACCTCTGGGGTCAACCCAGTGTCGTGAGTCCTGCGCCTGCCCAGTTCGGCATCATCGTCTCGACCATCTGCCTCCAGGGCGGCGAGCCGGTCAATCCGTCGCCACCGCCGGCACCCGAGGCCGCCGATCCCTGCGGGCTCCAGACCACGAACGGGTATGCGGATCTGGCCAGCACCGTCTTCAATATCCGGCCCTACGACGTCAGCGGCAATCGCTTCGGTTCGGGTGCGCGCCTGGGTGCCATGCTCAAGGCCCTGGGCGGGCAGGGATTCATGGCGCAAGCCGGATCGGACGGCAACCTGCGTGCCTACAAGAGCCAGAGCATGGTGACCAACCCGGTGACGGTTTCGAACCAGAACGGCGCCGCAGGCCTGCCCGGCATCGTGGCCGCTTACCACCGCTGGGGATCGACCGAGTACACGATGCGCGACGGCAGCCTCCCGCCCACGCAGGACTGGAACTTTGCGGCCAAGGCCCTCAACAACGTCTCCACGCTCGGGGTCAACGGCGAGGCCAAGATGGGGGCGGCCAGCATCCGGACCGACCTCGTCGTGGGCGAGGATGCGACCGTCAAACGCAACGCCTACATCCTGGGGCGCGCCACGGTCTCGAACGGGGCTGTGCTCGTTGGCAACTCCTCGCTGGACAACGCCAAGATGAACGCCCAACGCGTCATGGGCAGCGCCTGTTCGACCGACGTCGACTCCTTTGCCCGAAACATCAACAAGAGCGATGAACTGCTCGTGTGCTTCGAAAGGCAGTGGGCCAAAGTCGCCGCGACCAAGGCTCCCAAGACCTTCTTTTTCAGGCATTTCGGGTGGTATCTGGCGGAGTTCTTCGTGGACTACACCGATGAAGGCGGCATCAGGCGGACAGCGCGCAGCAGTAATTTAGGCCGTGGCAACGAGTGGTCGACCACGATCCCCGGCAATGCGAGCAACGTCGTGGCATGGGGCGAGGGACACACCGGCTTGCGCTGGAGCACCATCTTCCAGGAGACCGTGACCGACAGTTCATACCGCCCCAACGAGCAGTGCTACACCGTCAACGGTCTCGCCTGGGACATGAACTGGAACCGCACGTGCAGGTGACCCAGGCCGCCTGCGTGGCAGTGCTTTCCATTGCCGATACAGGTTTCTCGGTACAACAGACAGTCACCATCCTGATGGAGCGAATGTCATGTGTCCCCTGTCCAAGTCCCACCGGCAAAGCCGGCCCCATCGCCTGTCTGCACCCTGCGTGCGCAGGCGCCTGCACGGTTACACACTGCTTGAACTGACGGTTGCAGGCAGTGTGGCGGCCGTCGTCACGGCGGGCGCACTGCTGACCCTGCAGTTCAACGAGCGCATGACCGCAGGCAAGATCGTCGCCGAACACATGCTGCGCCTGAGTGCCGCCGTGGTCCGTTACAAGGAGCTCTACCACAAGGAGCTGACCCGGCTGCCGCCGATCTGCGGGCAGTCGAGTTATGCGGTCGGCCTGTCGAAGGCGGGCCCCGATCTGTCGGCCGTGGCGCCGGCCAGGCCGCTGTGCAGCGTGGAACGCCGGGGCAGTCCGGCGGTGTTCATGGACAACGGCCTGCAGCCGAGCGTGGCAGACCTGCAGGCCTTCGGGCTGCTGGAGTCGGGCTTCGACCCCCGGCTGGTGCTGCCGCTGATGCCCGCCGTCCCTGTGAAGCGGGCCGACACGTCGGGTGCGCCGAGCACGCTGGACGCACCCGCCGAGTTCGGCATTCTCATCGCCGCCGTCTGCCTGGAGAGCGGCGCGTCCACGCTCCTGCCGCCCACGCCGCCATCGCCTCACGAGCCCGATCCCTGCGGATTCCAGGCCAGCGGGGGGCATGCGGATCTGGTCAGCACCGTCTTCAACATCCGGCCCTACGACGTCGGCGGCGACCGCTTCGGCTCGGGTGCCCGGCTGGGCGCCATGCTGCAGGCCCTGGGCGGGCAGGGGTTCATGGCGCAGCTCGGATCGGACGGCCAACTGCGTGCGTACAAGGGGCAGAGCGTGCTGCCCAACCCGGTGACGGCGCCGACCCTGAACGGCGCCGCCGGCCTGCCCGGCATCGTGGCGGCCCATCACCGGTCGGTACCGAGCGAGTTCACGATGCGCGACGGCAGCAATCCGCCCACGCAGGACTGGAATTTTGCAAACAGGGCCCTGAACCATGTCTCCACGCTGGGCGTCGACGGCCTGGCCACGCTGGGCTCCGTCAAGGTCGGGAACAATCTATCGGTGAGCGGCAACGCCGAGGTCGATGGAGATGTGACCATCGATGGCGCCGCCGCCGTCACGGGGCGGGTCGTCATGACGGGGGGAGCCAGTCTTTACGGGGCCTCTTCGGTCGAGCATCTCGGCATGCGTTCGATCCAAAGTATCGGCGACGCTTGCTCGACTCGACACCATTCCTTTGCCCAGGACGACCAGAATCTGGAACAACTGATGATGTGCCACAACACGAAGTGGGTCAGGATCGCCGCTGCGACGCCTGCCGCGCCACCGCCTCCGGCAGCATCCCAACGCCCGGGATTCCACTTTCGGTTGTCCGAGCGCGGCTTCAGGGGGTTGCTGAGGTTCGAGGTGATCTACAGGCAGAACGGTTCGACCTATTCGGCTAAAAGCCCCGAGTACTCGCAGACCGGGGCGACGTGGTCGTGGACGCCCGACGCCAGCAACCAGCAGATCGTCCTGTTGGTGGCCCAGATCCATGCCGGGCAAAACGGGTGGGTGTCGATCATGAGGCGTCCGCTCGACGACGATCTCTACAGGACGAAGGGCAAGTGCTACAACATCCTGAGCACGGCCTACCCCTTCCCCGTGGACCACAGCTGCAATTGACGATCGATCACGCGCAGCGGCCGCCCGCGAGGCGGCTCAACTGCCCAGGTAGGCGTCCTGCACCTTGGGATTGCCCAGCAGTTCGCGGCCCGAGCCCTGCAGCACGATCTCGCCGGTCTCGATCACATAGGCGCGGTCGGCGATGCGCAGTGCCTGCCGCACGTTCTGCTCCACCAGAAAGATGGTCAGTCCCTGCGCGTTGATGTCGCGCAGCGTACGGAAGATATCCTGCACGATGATGGGAGCCAGGCCCATCGAGGGCTCGTCGAGCAGCAGCACGCGCGGACGGGCCATCAGGGCCCGGCCGATCGCCAGCATCTGCTGTTCGCCGCCCGACAGATTGCCCGCCAGCCCGTTGTGACGTTCCTTGAGGCGCGGGAACAGGGTGTAGATGCGCTCGAGATCGGCGGCCCGTTCGCCGCGGTCGCTGCGTGTGTAGGCACCCAGCTCCAGGTTCTCGTTCACCGTGAGCGTGGTCAGCGTGGCGCGGCCTTCGGCCACCTGCACCACACCCGATCTCACGATCTTGTGGGGCGGCAGTGCCGCGATGTCCCGGCCATCGAAACGCACGCGCCCGGCGCGTTTCTTGACCAGGCCCGAGAGCGCCAGCAGCGTGGTCGACTTGCCTGCGCCGTTGGCACCCACCAGCGTGGTGATCTGGCCTTCGTGCAGCTCGAAGCTCACGCCCTTGACCGCTTCGATGTGTCCGTAGGCCACTTCCAGGCCTTCGACCTGAAGCAGGGGGGATGCGGGAGCGGTGGAAGTAGCCAAGGTGGAAGAAGGAGACTGTGCTGCCGTCATGCGGGGACCTCCGTCGCGCGCGGGGCCGGGTGTGGGTCTGAGGGTTCGTCGTCGTCGCGGCCCAGGTAGGCCTCGATGACCTGCGGATCGTTGCGGATGGCCGTGCCGTCGCCCTGGGCGATGATGCGGCCGAAGTTCAGCACCGCGATGTCCTCGCACAGGCCCATCACGAAACGCATGTCGTGTTCGATCATGAAGATGGTGAAGCCGCGGCCGCTGATGCCCTGGATCACTTTCATGATCTCGGTCTTCTCGCCGCTGTTCATGCCGGCCACCGGCTCGTCGAGCAGCAGCAGCCGGGGCTCGGTGGCCAGTGCGCGCGCCAGTTCGAGCTTGCGCTGTTCGCCGTACGACAGGTTGTCGGCCGTGTCGTGCGCCTTGTGGTCCAGGCTCACCCACGACAGCAGTTCGCGTGCACGTTCACGGGCCTGCTGCTCGCGCTGGCGGAAATCGGCGCTGCCCAGCAACAGGGCCAGCGTGCCGTAGTTCAGGTGGGTGTGCATGCCCACGATCACGTTGTCGATCAGGGACATCTCCTTGAACAGGCGGATGTTCTGGAACGTGCGTGCAATGCCGCGCCGCGTGATCTGGTGGGGTCGCACGCCGGCCAGGTCCTGTCCCTCGAAGCGGATGGTGCCGCTCGACGGCGGAAGCAGGCCGGTGATGAGGTTGAACACCGTGGTCTTGCCCGCGCCATTGGGGCCGATGAGACCGAAGATTCCGCCTCGAGGAACCGCCAGGTTCACGTCCTGCAGCACCTTGAGTCCACCGAAATGACGTGAGATTCCCTGCAGTTCGAGCTGGGGCGCCGATGCCTTGTTGCCGCTCATGCCGCACCTCCCTGGGTCGACTTGGCCGCCGCTGCCGGCACCGCGCGTTTGCTGCCGAACCAGGCCCGCAGACGGGCCGGATCCCAGATGCCCTTGGGCAGGAACAGCACGATGAGCACCAGGATCAGTCCGTTGACCACCAGGCGGAAATCGGCGAACGACCGCAGCACCTCGGGCAGCAGCGTCAGCAGCGTGCTGCCCACGATCGGGCCGATCAGGCTGGTGATGCCGCCCAGGATGGCCATGGTGAGGATCTCGACGCCGCGGTCGAAGCCGTATTCGTTGGGGCCGATGAAGAAGGTGAGGTGGGCGTTGAGCGCACCGGCCAGACCGGCGATGACTGCGCCCAGCACGAAGGCCAGCATCTTGTGGCCGCCCACGTCGATGCCCATCAGGCCGGCAGCGGTCTCGTCTTCCTTGATGGCTTCGAAGGCCCGGCCGATGCGCGAGATGCGCAGGCGCCACAGCACCGCGACCACCACCACCACGGCCAGCAACACATGCCACCACTCGGTGAGCTGGGGAATGCCGTTGAGGCCCAATGCGCCGCCGGTCAGCGACTCGGCATTGAGTGCCACGATGCGCACCACTTCACCGAAGGCCAGCGTGGCCATGGCCAGGTACACGCCCGACAGGCGCAGCGTGGGCTTGCCCATGACGAACGCGACCAGCGCCGGCAGCGCCATGCCGCCGGCCAGCGCGAGCGGGAACGGCACTTCGTAGTTCAGCGTCAGGATGGAGGCCGTGTAGGCACCCAGCCCCATGAAGGCCGCATTGGCCATGGCCAGCATGCCGCACGACAGCGTCAGCCAGATCGACAGCGCCAGCAGGGCATTGGTGCCCAGCGAGAGCACCAGGTTGCTGTAGATCGCCCAGAAATTCTCGAACCACTCCATCTCACACCTTCCGTTCTTGTACGTGGCCGAAGATGCCGCGCGGACGCAGCAGCAGCACCAGGAACAGCAGCCCGAAAGCCACTGCGTCCCGCATGTTCGAGCCGATATAGGCGACCGACAGCACCTCGGCGAAGCCCAGGAACAGGCCGCCGAGCATGGCGCCCCGGATGTCGCCCATGCCGCCCAGGATGATGACCGCGATGCCCTTGTGCAGCATGGGCTGGCCCATCAGCGGGAACAGCGCGTTCGAATACAGGCCGATGAGCACACCGGCCACGCCGCCCAGGCCTGCGGCGGCGAACGAGGTCAGGTAGAACAGCCCCTCGACGTTGATGCCCAGCAGCGAGGCCGCCTTCGGCGATTCGGCAATGGCCCGCATGGCGCGGCCCAGCTGCGTGCGCTTGAGCGACAGCAGCAGCGCGGCCATCAGCACGAAGGACAGGAAAACAATGCCGAGTTCGACCGCCGTGACGTGCAGGCCGGCGAACTCGATGGGCTCGTGCGAGATCGCGCCTTCGGGAAAACGCAGATTCTGGGCGCCGAAGATGCCCTGGATGCCGTTGTTGAGCACGATGGCCACGCCGATGGTGGCGATCATGGGGATCAGGTGGGGCGCATTGCGCGCGCGCAGCGGCTTGAGCACCAGGAAGTCGATCACCAGGCCCAGCCCGCCGCAGAACAGGAAAGCGAAGAGCAGGCCCCAGGCCAGCGAGATGTCGAATTGCGCCATGACGTACTGCGCCGCATAGGCACCCACCATGAAGACGGCGCCGTGCGAGAGGTTGATCACCCCCAGCACGCCAAAGATGAGCGTGAAGCCCAAGGCGAAGAGCGCGTACACGCTGCCAAGCGAAAGGGCGTTGACGAGTTGCTGTTCAAGCACGGTGAGTGTCCTGCGGCAGTTGGCGAAGAATGCGCGAGCGACGGGTCGCGGCGCGCGGCCGTTGCAAAACGGCGTCTGGAAAAACGACAGCGGCGCGTTGACCGCGCCGCTGGGGTCCGGGGACCGGACGACAGCTTCCGATACCCCTGGCCCTGCTTATTTCTCGATCACGAAGGCAGTGCCCTTGGTCACGCTGACGATGGGCTTCTGCTGTGCGTCGTAGCCCTTGTCATTGAAGCGGCGGAACTGGAAGTCGCCGGTGGCGCCGGTCCATTTCACGTCGGGCAGCGCGGCCTGGAGGGCGTTGCGGTCCTTGGCGAGGTCGCCCGACAGCGTGATCTTTTTGATCGCCTGGCTGGCGATGTACAGCGCGTCGTAGGCCTGCGCGGCGAACTGGTCGGGCGCGGCGTTGTACTTGGCGGTGTAGGCCTTGATGAACTTGGTGTTCTCGGGCGTGGCGTTGGAAGCCGACCAGGGGCTGCCCACGTACAGGTTGTCGGATGCACCCTTGGCCAGATCGAAGATCTTGGTCGAGTTCATGCCGTTGCCGCCGATCACCGGCAGGTTCAGGCCGACCTGGCGGGCCTGCACCATGATGGGAGCGCCTTCGGCCAGCAGGGCCGACAGCACGATGGCGTCGGGATTGCTGGCCTTGATCTTGGTCAGCTGGGCCTTGAAGTCCACATCGCCCTTGGCGAAGGTCTCGGTGGTCGTCACCGGGATCTTCAGGTCTTCGAGCGCCTTCTTGAAGTTGTCGTAGCCGCTCTTGGTGAACACGTCGTCGTTGCCGTAGAGCACCGCGACTTTCTTGACGCCGGCGATGCGCACGGCGGTCTTGATGGTTTCGGGCAGCACGTCGGCTTCGGTCACCGAGTTGCGGAACACGTATTGGCCGATGGAGGTGATGCCGTCGGCGGTGTTGGAGGTGCCGAACGCCACGGTCTTGGAGGCCTGGGCGATGGGGTGGGCGGCCTGGGCGGAGTTGGACAGGGTGGGGCCGAAGACCATCAGCACCTTGTCCTGGAAGATCAGTTTCTTGAAGACGTTGATCGCTTCTTCTTTTTTGCCCTGCTCGTCCTCGACCACCAGTTGCAGCTTGTTGCCGTTGATCCCGCCGGCGGCGTTGATCTCTTCGGCAGCCAGCTGGAAGCCGTTGCGGATGGCGCTGCCGTACTGGGCCGCACCGCCGGAAAGCGCTTCGGCCACGCCGATCTTGATGTCGGCGGCCTGGGCGCCGGTGGCGAAGGCCAGGACGCTGGCGGCGGCCAGCAGGCCGCGCGTGAATGTGCTGTGACTCATGTCTGTCTTCCTCTGGATGCCCGGATGGTGGAGCGCGTCGTTGAGCCTGTTGAAACCGGTTTTTCGGACGCGTGCGGCATTTTATCGAGGGCGTACGCCTGGCCGCCACAGGACAACTCCCGGGGTGCCGTTTGGGCGGAAAAGTGTTGGCGTGCAGCATCAAATCGAGCAAAAACGCACATTCAGAGGAAAATTTTTTGTCGAAATCAGGGAAAACCCTTGTTTCGTTGCTGTTTGGCAGGCGGTGGACGGGTGCACACCTGCTTACCCAGCTTTACAAAAGCTTGGCGCAGGCCTCACCGGGCGGTTGCATGCGCGGCCGATACTGAATCCGTCGGCACAGCGCCGCACCACCGGCAAGCGGGCCCCTCGGCCAGCAGCCGGGGCGCGGACCGGCCGTCCTCTGTTCCCACCCGTCCTCAAAGGAGATCGACATGAACATGAAGTCCACCCTGCCCACCGCGTTCAAGCGCCTGCTGGCCGTGAGCGCCATGGCCATGATCGGCACCGCAGCGCTGGCGCAGGCCGATGCCCCGCCGCCGCCTGCACCGCACGAACGTGTCCATCAGGCCCAACGCGGCGAGGGTCCGGGTCGCCCGGATCCC
The DNA here is from genome assembly GCF_003752175.1 of Comamonas sp. BIGb0124. Taxonomy (GTDB): domain Bacteria; phylum Pseudomonadota; class Gammaproteobacteria; order Burkholderiales; family Burkholderiaceae_C; genus Comamonas_F. The sequence continues at coordinate 397,395 of NZ_RJVF01000011.1, forward strand.
CGCCAGTTCGCCGAGCACATGCAGCGCCGTCAGGCCGAACTCAAAACCAAGCTCGCCATCACGCCGCAGCAGGAAGGCGCCTGGTCGTCGTGGACCCAGGCCCTGAAGCCGCAGAAGGACGTGCAGCGTCCCGACCCGCGGGCCGAGCGCGAGGCCCTGGCCAAGCTGACCACCCCCGAGCGCATCGACCGCATGCGGGCTCTCAAGGCCCAGCGCGACATGCAGGCCACCCAGCGCGGCGAAGCCACCAAGGCCTTTTATGCCGCCTTGAGTCCCGAGCAGCAGAAGGTGTTCGACGACCAGACACTGCGCATGGGTCCCCATGGCGGCCCCGGCGGCCCGCGCCCTGGCCCCGAAGGCAAGCCGGGCAAGCCGGGCCACCGCGCCCCTGCCCAGGGTTGATGCGGGGCTGTCCGGCAGGCCATCGGCCTGAACGGACGCGCCCGGCCCATGCGGTTCACGAGCCCGCGAGCACCCCCCTCAGGTGCCGCGGGCTTTTCTGCGTGTGCAGGACAGTAGGGGTACATACCGAGGCGTGTTGCCGTGGGCCTGGCTACGATCAGAGAAGGATGAACGAATTCGCGCTTGCGAGCGCAATCGGAATTTGAAATCCGGCGATTTCGCGAAAGAAACAAGCACGGGCCACCAAGGCCAGCCCACCCGGGGCTGGCTTGCGCAGGGCACCGCTGCATTCAACATCAGGAGACATACGCCATGGCCATCCGCCGTCGTTCCCTCATCCAGGCCGCAGGCGCCGCCAGTGCGCTGGGCATCGCGCCGTTTGCCTTCACGCTGGCCCGTGCCCAGTCGCTCGAGAAAAAGGACGTCCACATCGCCGTGGGCGGCAAGGCGCTGACGTACTACCTGCCGCTCTCCATTGCCGAGCGCCTGGGTTATTTCAAGGAAGAGGGCCTGGACGTCACCATCAGCGATTTCGCCGGGGGTTCGCGTGCCCTGCAGGCCGTGGTGGGCGGCAGTGCAGACGTGGTGTCCGGTGCGTTCGAACACACCATCAGCCTGCAATCCAAGGGGCAGATGTACCGGGCCTTTGCGCTGCAGGGCCGGGCGCCGATGATCGGCGTGGGGGTCTCGGCCAAGGCCATGCCCGACTACAAGACGCCGGCGGATCTGAAGGGCAAGAAGATCGGCGTGACCGCGCCCGGCTCGTCCACCAACATGGTGGTGAATTTCCTGCTGAGCAAGTACGGGCTGAAGGCCAGCGATGTCGCCATCATCGGCGTCGGCGCCGGCGCGGGGGCGGTGACGGCGCTGCGTTCCGGGCAGATCGACGCCATCTCGAACACCGATCCGGTGGTTTCCATGCTCGAGCACAACCAGGACATCCGCATCATCTCCGACACCCGCAAGGTCAAGGAAACGGTGGCGCTGTTCGGCGGCAACATGCCGGCGGGCTGCCTGTACGCGCCGCAGAAGTTCATCGACGCCAACCCCAATACCGTGCAGGCGCTGGCCAATGCCATCGTGCGTGCCGACAAGTGGATCCAGAAGAACGGCGCCACCGGCGTGGCCAAGACGGTGCCCGAGTCCTACCTGCTGGGCGACCAGGCGGTCTATCTGGCGGCCGTGGGCAAGAGCCTGGACGGCTTTTCGCCCGACGGCCGTTTCCCCGCCGACGGTGCGGCCACCGCCACCAAGGCGCTGTCGGCCTATTCGCCCGACGTCAAGGCCGACAAGATCGACCTGGCCAAGCTGTGGACCAACACGTTTGTGGACAAGGCCAATGCGAAGTATGCCAATGCCTGAGTCGGCCGTACTGGATCGGACGACGGCCGCTGCCGGCGGCCTGGGCCACGGGGCCGTTCGCGCGGGCGAGGACGTCGCGCTGGCGCTGGACCGCATCACCTGCACCTTCGTGGCCAAGGAGGGGGGTGGGCAGCGCTACACCGCCGTGTCCGATGCCACGCTCGAGGTCAAGGCCGGTGAATTCGTTTCGGTGGTGGGGCCCACGGGCTGCGGCAAGTCGACGCTGCTCAATGTGGGCGCGGGCCTGCTGGCGCCCAGCACCGGGCAGGTTCGGGTGTTCGGCCAGCCGCTCCAGGGCGTGAACCGGCGTGCCGGCTACATGTTCCAGGGCGAGGCGTTGCTGCCCTGGCGTTCGGCGATCGACAACGTCATGGCCGGCCTCGAGTTCGCCGGCGTCGACCGTGCCGAGGCACGCGAGCGTGGCGAGGACTGGCTGCGCCGTGTCGGGCTCGGTGGCTTCGGTGAGCGCTACCCGCACCAGATGTCGGGCGGCATGCGCAAGCGCACGATGCTGGCGCAGACGCTGATCCGCGATCCCGACATCATCCTGATGGACGAGCCCTTTTCGGCGCTCGATATCCAGACCCGCCAACTGATGGAAAACGAGGTGCTGGAGCTGTGGATGGCCAAGCGCCGTGCCGTGCTGTTCATCACCCACGACCTCGACGAGGCCATCGCCATGAGCGACCGCGTGGTGGTGCTGTCGGCGGGGCCCGGCACCCGGCCGATCGGCGAGTTCGTCATCGACCTGCCGCGTCCGCGGGATGTGGCCGAAGTGCGCATGCATCCGCGCTTCGTCGAACTGCACGCGGCCATCTGGGACGTGCTGCGCGAGGAAGTGCTCAAGGGCTACGCGCAGCAGAAACGCAAGTGACATGAGTACGCCGTCGAACATGAACAAGGCTCCTTCCAACGCCCCGATCGAACCCGTGGGGGCATCCCTTGCGCCGCACGCCGGACCGGGGGCGTCGCTGCCGCCGCCCGCTGCCGAGGGCCGAAGCCGCCGCATGCCGCGCCGCGTCGTGCTGCGCGCCTGGCAACTGCTGCTGCTGGTCTTCATCCTGGGGGTGTGGCACCTGATGTCGCGCGACCCCGGCGTGGCTTTCTTTTTCGGCGAACCCCTGGTGATCGCCCAGCGCATCTGGGACTGGTTCGTCGTCAACGCCGACATCTACCGGCACCTGCAGGTGACCCTGGCCGAGACCGTGCTGGCCTTCGGCATCGGCACGGCCTCGGGACTGGCCGCCGGTCTGTGGCTGGGCCTGTCGCCGCTGGCCAGCGCCATTCTCGATCCCTACATCAAGGCCGCCAATTCGATGCCGCGCGTGATCCTGGCGCCGATCTTCGGCATGTGGTTCGGGCTCGGCATCTGGTCCAAGGTGGCGCTGGCGGTGACGCTGGTGTTCTTCATCGTGTTCTTCAACGTCTACCAGGGCGTGCGCGAAGTCAGCCCCACGCTGCTGGACAACGCCCGCATGCTGGGCGCCAGCCGCCGGCAACTGCTGCGCCATGTCTACCTGCCGTCGGCCACGAGCTGGGTCTTCTCCAGTCTGCACACCTCGGTGGGCCTGGCCTTCGTGGGGGCCGTGGTGGGGGAATACCTGGGCTCGGCCGCAGGGGTGGGCTACCTCATCCTGCAGGCCGAAGGCACCTTCGACGTCAACACGGTGTTTGCGGGCATCGTGGTGTTGACCGCGTTTGCGCTGGTGCTCGACGGCCTGGTCGGCCTGGTCGAGAAACGGCTGATGCGCTGGCAACCCAAGGCAGGCGAGACCGAACGGCTCTGACCCATTGCCGGCGGTCGGGCACGTGTCCGGTCACACGGCCAGGATCCGGGAAACCGGTCCTGGCCGTTTTGTTTCACGGGTTTGTCCTAGCGGCGGCGGCAGAGATCATACATATGATGTTTGACGATCGCCGATGTTGGCGCGCTTTTGCTGTTCGTGTGCGAGATCCATGCCGTCACCTCCTTCTCCCGAATCCCCGGCCACGGCCCTGATCGCCCTGGATTGGGGCACTTCTTCGCTGCGGGCCTATCGCCTCGACCCGGCGGGCCGGACGCTCGAGCAGCGGCATTCGCCGCATGGCATCACCCAATTGCCGGTGGCCGGTGCCGAGGGCTTTGTGCAGGCCCTGCAACTGCTGGCCGGCGATTGGCTGGCGGCGTGGCCCCAGGCGCCGCTGCTGGCCTGCGGCATGGTCGGCAGCGCACAAGGCTGGCGCGAGGCGCCGTATGTGGCCGTGCCCTCCGATTTCGCCGGGCTGGCCGGCCGACTGGTGACCGTGCCCGTCGGCAGCGGCCGCACCCTGCTGATCGTGCCGGGGCTGATCGAGCATCGCGAGGGCCTGCCCAACGTGATGCGGGGCGAGGAGACCCAGATCGCCGGTGCGCTGGCGCTGCAGGCGGTCGATGACCTGGGCCTGATCGGCCTGCCCGGCACGCACAGCAAGTGGGCCCGTGTCGCAGACGGGCGTGTGGTGGCCTTCGACACCTACATGACGGGCGAGGTCTATGCGGCCCTGAGCCAGCACACGCTGCTGGCCCGCACGCTGGAGCGCGGTGGCGCATTCGACGAGGCGGCTTTTCGGCGGGGCCTCGAGACAGCGCAATCCGAAGCGGGCCGGCGAGGGCCGCTGTCCACCATCTTCAGCACCCGCACGCTGGGCCTGACGGGCGTGCTCACGGCGAAGGCCCAGGCCGACTATCTGTCCGGCCTGCTGATCGGCCACGAGGTGCAATCGGTGTGCCGCACGCTGGGTGCCGAACTGCAGGGTCAGGCGTGGCAGCTCATCGGCGACGAACAACTGTGCCGGCGTTACCAGGTGGCCTTGCGGCACGCCGGCGTCGAGGGCGTGCGCTGGATCAGCCAGGCCACCGAAGCCGGCCTGTGGCATGTGGCGCAGGCGGCGGGCCTGGTGGCCGGCCGGACCGGTCTGCCTTGACGGCGTGCACCTCGCACGCGTTTTTTCAACCCTTCTTTGTTCCTTCGAGAGCCGACCGGAAAGCCTATGCCTGATGTCGTTCCCCTGTCTGGATTGATCGCGATTCTGCGCGGCATCCGTCCCGAAGAGTGCGTGGCCGTGGGCCAGGTGCTGTATGCCGCCGGACTGCGGGTGATCGAGGTGCCGCTGAATTCGCCGCAGCCGTTCGACAGCGTGCGGCGGCTGCGCGATTCCCTGCCGCCGGATTGCCGCGTGGGTGGCGGCACGGTGCTGCGGCCCGAAGATGTCGACCGCCTGCACGAGGCAGGGGCCGACCTGATCGTCATGCCGCATGGCGACCCGTCCGTGATCCGGGCTGCGGTGCAGGCCGGCATGGCCTGCGCGCCCGGCGTGGCCACGCCCACCGAAGCCTTTGCCGCACTGGCGGCGGGCGCCACGGCGCTCAAGCTGTTTCCGGCCGAACAACTGGCGCCGGCGGTGCTCAAGGCCTGGCGCGCCGTGCTGCCGCCGCAGGTGCCGCTGCTGCCCGTCGGCGGCATCACCCCCGAAACCATGGCGCCCTATCTCGAAGCGGGTGCCCGTGGATTCGGCCTGGGCTCTGCGCTCTACAAGCCCGGCCTGGCGGCCGACGAGGTGGCACCTCGTGCCCAGGCCTTCCAGCGGGCCTGGCTGGACTGGAACGCCACGCACTGAAGCCCCCTCGGGGCCGTCCCGATCATTTGCTGCATCACGACAGACATCATGAAAATCACCAAACTCACCACCTTCATCGTTCCGCCGCGCTGGTGTTTCCTGAAGATCGAAACCGACGAGGGCATCGCCGGCTGGGGCGAACCGGTGGTGGAGGGCCGGGCGCAGACCGTGGCAGCCGCCGTCGACGAGCTCTCCGACTACCTGATCGGCCGCGATCCGCGCCACGTGCAGGATCTCTGGAACGTGATGTACCGCGCCGGTTTCTACCGGGGCGGTCCGATCATGATGAGCGCGATCGCCGGAGTCGACCAGGCCCTGTGGGACATCAAGGGCCGCGCGCTGGGCGTGCCGGTGTACGAACTGCTGGGCGGCCCGGTGCGCGACCGCATCCGGGTCTATTCTTGGATCGGCGGCGACCGGCCCAGCGAGACCGCCGAGCAGGCCCGTGCCGCCGTGGCACGGGGCTTCACGGCCGTGAAGATGAACGGCACCGAAGAGATGCAGTACATCGACACCCATGACAAGGTGGCCCGGGCGGTCGCCAATGTCGCGGCCATCCGCGACGTGGTGGGTCCGGACATCGGCATCGGGGTGGACTTCCATGGCCGCGTGCACAAGCCCATGGCCAAGGTGCTGATGCGCGAACTGCGCGACTTCAAGCTGATGTTCATCGAGGAGCCGGTGCTCAGCGAGCACCTCGAGGCGATCCCCGAACTGGCCGCCATCGGTGCCGCGCCCATCGCCCTGGGCGAGCGGCTGTACTCGCGCTGGGATTTCAAGCGGGTGCTGGCCACGGGCGGCGTCGACATCATCCAGCCCGATCCCTCGCACTCCGGCGGCATCACCGAGACCTGCAAGATCGCCGCCATGGCCGAGGCCTACGACGTGGCCGTGGCGCTGCACTGCCCGCTGGGGCCGATCGCGCTGGCGGCCAATCTGCAGATCGACGCCGTGTCGTACAACGCCTTCATCCAGGAACAGAGCCTGGGCATCCACTACAACACCAGCAACGACTTGCTCGACTACGTGGTCAACCCGCAGGCCTTTGCCTACCGCGACGGTTATGTCGACATGCCCGGCGGCCCTGGCCTGGGCATCGAGGTCAACGAGGACTATGTGCGCGAGCGTGCTGCGGAGGGACACCGCTGGCGCAATCCGGTCTGGCGCCATGCCGACGGCAGCGTGGCGGAGTGGTAGCCTGACCCCGCAATGAACGGCGCCCTTCGATCCCGAGGAAAGGATCGAAGGGCGCAAGAGCCCGGCTCCGAAACGGCCCCGATGCGATGCAGGGAGCCGGCGCACCGCAGGTGCGTCAGTCGTCGAAGCTCAGCACCACCTTCATGGCCTGCGTGCGGTCGCTGGCCAGCGCAAAGGCGCGGCCCGCATCGCGGTAGGGCAGGGTGGCCGAGACCAGCGGCTTGAGGTCGACCAGGCGCTGGTTGATGAGGCGCACGGCCGTGCCGAATTCCTCGTGGAAACGGAAGGCGCCGCGCACGTCGAACTCCTTGGCCACGATGGTGTTGAACGGCAGGCTCAGTTCCGCGCCCGACAGCCCGAGCTGCACGATCACGGCCCGCGGACGCAGCACGTCGAATGCCGCCTTCAGGGCCCGCTCGTTGCCGCTGGCTTCGAACAGCACGTCGAACTGGCCTTTTTCATGGGTGTAGCGCGAGAGAGCCTCGGGGTTGCTGGCGACGTTGATGGTCTCGTCGGCACCGACGCGAGCCACCTTGCTCAGCGGCTGGTCCACCACGTCGGTGGCGACGATGTGGGTGGCCCCCGCACGGCGCGCCGCGATCACGGCCATGGCGCCGATCGGGCCGCTGCCCGTCACCAGCACCGATTTGCCGAGCAGCGAACCGGCACGGGTCGCGCCGTGCAAGGCCACGGCCAGCGGTTCGGCCATGGCGCCTTCGGCGTCGCTCACGCCGTCGGCCAGCACGAAGGCCTGGCGCGCATCGATCACGATTTCCTGGCGGAAGGCGCCCTGCACGTGGGGCATGCGCATGGCACTGCCGTAGTAGCGCATGTCCAGGCAGTGGTTCTGCAGACCCTGCTGGCAGAAACGGCACTGGCCGCAAGGCTGGCTGGGGTTGACTGCCACGCGGGTGCCCGGCTGCAGGCCTTGCACGCCGGCACCGATTTCCTCGATCTGGCCGGCGACCTCGTGCCCCAGCACCATGGGCTGCTGGATGCGGATGGCCCCGAAACCGCCGTGGTGGTAGTAGTGCAGGTCGGAGCCGCAGATGCCGCCGGCGCGCACGCGCACGCGCACCTGGCCGGCCGCGACCGGCGGCGTGGGGACGTCTTCGATGCGCAGATCGCCCGGGGCGTGGATGACAAGTGCTTTCATGGTTTGCGGGTGGCTCTGAATTGGTTGAGTTCGGCGTAGAAGCCCTGGACGAATTCCGGGCCGATGTCCTTGGCGGCCTGGTCGATCACGGGCTGCACGGCGGCGCGGATCTTCTGCAGCTCGGCGGGCGGCATCTCGGTCACGGTCATGCCCTTGTCCTGCAGTTCCTTGACGACCACCGAGGCCTCGCGCAGTTCCTCGGCACGCTCGAAGGCACGGGTGTCCTCGGCCACCTTCTGCACGATCAGGCGCTGGTCGGCGCTCAGCGCGTTCCACCATTTCTTCGAGCCGATCAAGGCCACCGGGGTGTAGACGTGGCGGGTGATGGTGAGGTACTTCTGCACCTCGTACATCTTGTTGGCGTACATGTCGACCACCGGATGCTCGTAGCCGTCCAGGGCCTTGATCTCGAGGGCCGGATAGACCTCGGTGAAGGCCATGGGCACGGCGTTGATGCCCATCGCCTTGAAGCTGGCCAGGGCCATGGGGTTCTGCATCACGCGGACCTTCAGGCCCTTCATGTCGTCGAGCGTCTGGATCTTGCGTTTGCTGTTGGACATGTCGCGGAAGGCGCCGCCTGACCACACCAGGCCCTGCATGTTCATGTCGCTCAGGCCCTCGAGCATCCGGCGGCCGACGGGGCCGTCGAGCACGTAGGCGGCTTCGGCATCCGAGCCGAACAGGAAGGGGAAATCGAAGATCTGCAGTTCCTTCTTGCGAGCCGCGATGGGCGACAGCGCGCCCAGGTAGAGGTCCTGCACGCCGCTCTGCACGGCGATCAGCATCTTCTCTTCGGAGCCCAGCTGCGAGCTGCCGTAGACCTCGATCCTGACGGCGCCTTGCGTGGCCTTTTCGACCTCGGAGGCAAAACGTTTCATGGCGACGGCGCGCGGATGCGAGTCGGTGAACGAGTGGCCGAGCCGGGCTTTCTTGACTTCTTGCGACTGGGCGGCGAAGGGTGCGGCGACCGCCGCCAGGCAGGCCATGCCGGCGAACGCGGCGGCCAGCAGGCGCCGGCGGGGAGCGATGGGATTGCGCATGTTCGTTGTCTCCTGTGTTGTGAGTTGCGGGCCTCGGGCCTGGGGCCCGGGCGCTATCGCGTCATCCATTCCAGCGGCCACATGACGATCTGCGGAAAGACCACCAGCAGCAGCATCACGATGGTCTGGGCCACCATGAAGGGGATGACCCCCTTGATGGCCCCGCTCATCGGAATCTTGGCCACCCCGCAGACCACGTTGAGCACCGTGCCGACCGGTGGCGTGACCAGGCCGATGGCGTTGTTCATGATGAACAGCACGCCGAAGTACACCGGGTCGATGCCGGCCTGCTTGAGCACCGGCATGAGCACGGGCGTCATGATCAGCACGGTGGGCGTGAAGTCGAGCGCGGTGCCGATGACCAGGACCAGCAGCATGAGCACGAAGGTCAGCAGCATGCGGTTGTCCATCAGCGGCTCGACCAGCGCGGCCAGTTGCTGCGGAATGTCGGCGGTGGTGATCAGCCAGGCCGAGACCCCGGCCGCCGAGACCAGGAACATGATCACGGCCGTGGTTTCGGCGGCGCGGTAGAACAGCGCGAACAGCTGTTTGGGCTTGATCTCGCGATAGACGACCAGTCCGACGAACAGCGAGTAGACCGCCGCGATCACGGCCGCCTCGGTGGGCGTGAACAGGCCGACCTTGAGCCCGCCGACGATGACGATGGGCAGGATCAGCGCCCACACGGCCTGGCGGGTAGCGGTCCAGCGTTCGGCCATGGTGCGTTTGGGTTCGGTCCGCGGTTTGTCCTTGGCGATCGACCAGCGCCAGGCCAGCATGATCGCCAGACCCATGAGCAGGCCGGGCACGATGCCGGCGATGAACAGCTTGGTGATCGACACGCCGCCGGTCACGCCGTACAGGATCATGCCGATGGACGGCGGGATCACCGGGGCGATGATGCCGCCGCAGGCGATCAGGCCACACGAGCGGTTGATGTCGTAGCCGGCCTTGCGCATCATCGGCACCAGCACGGCGGCCAGCGCGGCGGTGTCGGCCACGGCCGAGCCCGACAGCGAAGCCATGATGACGGCGGCGGCGACGGCGACGTAGCCCAGGCCGCCGCGGATGTGGCCGACCCAGGTCATGGCCATCAGGATGATGCGGCGCGTCATGCCGCCGGCGTTCATGAATTCGCCGGCCAGCATGAAGAAGGGCACGGCGAGCAGCGGGAAGCTGTTGGCACCGTCCCACATGTTCTGGATCACGATCTGGGGATCGGTGAAACCCATGTAGTACATCATGGCCAGGCCGCAGCCGATGAGGGCGAAGGCCACGGGCATGCCCAGGGCCATCAGCCCCAGCAGCGACGAGATGAAAACGAAGATGGTCATGGCTGGTTGTTCCTGTGGGCTGCTGCGGGCGCCGCGTTCTGCGCCACCATGGCTTGCTCGGCCGCCAGGGCGTCGCTCATGCCTTCCTCGTGCACGTCGATCAGCTCGTCGTCGCCGACCTTGCCGGCCAGCAGGCGCAGCAGGTTGGACAGGCAGATCAGGCCGATCGCCGTGCCGGTGACATAGCTCACGCCGAACACCCACAGCATGCTGATCTGCGCGACGGGCGAGGCGTTGCCGGCCACGATGTCGTGCTGCAGCCAGGTGCCGTAGACGATGTAGCCGCAGCACACCAGCATGACGGCCTGGCTGATGCCCCAGCAGATGCGCCGGCCCAGCACCGGCAGGATCTGGACCAGGATGTCGACGCCCAGGTGGGCGCGGCGGCGCATGCCGACCACGGCGCCCAGGAACGTCATCCAGACGAATGCGAACCGGGGGATCTCTTCCGAGAGATCGATGCCGGTGTTCAGGAACAGCCGCAGCATGACGTTGCCGAACACCATGACGAACATCACGACCATGCAGACGACCATCATGATTTCCAGCAGGCGCGTGATGGCGTCCGCAATTGCTTTCAAGGTAGAACCCATCGGCAGTGCCTCTTATAAGGTGGAGAGGAGGAAAGCCGGGGCCAGGCGGCCCCGGTGGTGTGGATCGATGAGGATTACTTGGCCTTGCGCGCCTGTTCGATCTCGGTGTAGAAACCTTGGACGAACTCTTCGCCGATCACGGGCGTGAACTTGGCGACGACGGGCTTGACCTTGTCCTGGATGCGCGCGACATCGGCGGCGCTCAGCGCGTCGACCTGCACGCCGGCGGCCTTGAACTTGCCGATCACTTCGGCGTCGCCCTCGTCGAGCAGCTTGCGTTGCAGCAGGCCGGCTTCGGTGGCGGCCTTGCGCAGGCCGGCGCGGTCGGATTCCGACAGGCGGTCCCAGAACTTCTTGGAAGCCACCAGCGCGACCGGCGTGTAGACATGGTTGGTCAGCGAGATGTACTTCTGCACTTCCTGCATCTTGTTGGCGTACATGTGCTGCAGCGGGTTTTCCTGGCCGTCCAGCGCCTTGATTTCAAGCGCGGGGAAGACTTCGGCAAAAGCCATGGGCGTGGCGTTGGAGCCCAGCGTCTTCCAGGTATCGAGCGCCACCGGGTTGGTCATCACACGCACCTTCAGGCCGCTGATGTCCTCCAGCTTGGTCACGCTGTGCTTGCTGTTGGAGAGGTTGCGGAAACCCATGCCGCTCCAGGTCAGTCCGACCAGGCCGGCCGGCTCGATCTTCTCGAAGATCTTCTTGGAGGAGGCGCCGTCGAGCAGGGCATAGACCTCCTGGGTGTTGCGGAACATGAAGGGCAGATCCCAGATCTGCACTTCCTTGACGCGGGTCGACAGCGGCGCCAGGGTGCCGATGTAGAGCTCCTGCGTGCCGGCCTGCGCGGCCTGCAGTTGTTTCTCGTCGCTGCCCAGCACGGCGCTGTGATAGACCTGGATCTTCACGTTGCCGTTGGTGTAGGTATTGGCCAGCTCGGCGAACTTGTTCATGGCCGTTGCCTGCGGATGCGACTCCGGCATGGCATGCCCGATCTTGGCCTTGATTTCGGCGTGTGCCGGCATCACGGCCATGGCGGCGGCCGCGGCCGCGATCAGCGCGGCACGGCGGGTGGTGCGGAAGAATGCATTGGATCGGGTCATGACGTGTCTCCGTTGTGGTTTGAAAAGGAATGGGGCAGCGATCAGTCAGCTCAGAAACGGTGCGGGGCGCGTGCGGGTCAGGGGGTCTGCAGCGTGCCGTCGGCCAGGCGGGTCTGGGTCCAGTGGGTGACGAGGTTCTCGCAGGGGTACTTGGCGGCTTCGGCCTCGTCGACCTCCACGCCCAGACCGGGTTGGTCGTTGGCGTAGACATGGCCCTGCCTGAATTCGGGCAGGCCCGGGAACACGTCCAGCAAGGCCGCTCGCGGCCCCTTGAGGGCCTGGATCACGAAATTCGGCGGCTCGGTGCCCGACCATTCCTGCACGCCGAAGTTGCGCGAGGCCAGGTCGATGTGGATGTTGGCCGCGTGGGCCAGGGGCGACATGTCGCCCGGTCCGTGCCAGGCCGTGCGCACGCCGAACTGTTCGGCGAAGATCTGCAGCTTGCGGCCCGGCGTGATGCCGCCGATCTGGCTCAGGTGCACGCGCACGAAGTCGATCAGGCGCTCGGTGATCATGAAACGCCATTCGTAGGGGTTGTTGAACAGTTCGCCCTGGGCCAGCGGCGTGTTGGTCTTGGCACGCAGCTGGCGCAGCCATTCGCCTTCTTCCAGCGGGATGGCGTCTTCCAGGAAAAACAGGTCGTAGGGGTCGAGTTCGACCGCCAGCCGGATCGCATCGATGGGCTTGAGCCGCTCGTGCACGTCGTGGCACAGCGAGACGTCGAAGCCCAGGCGGCTGCGCAGGCCGTCGAACATCTTCAGCGTTTCGCGCATGTAGCGTTTGCCGTCGAGGTAGATGCCGTCCGGCGAACCGCTGGGAGCCGACAGCGGCGCCGGGCCGAACCCGCCGCCGCCGTAGCCGCCGCTCTGGCAGCGGATGTGGGTGATGCCCTGGGCCTGGTATTTCAGGATGTTGTCGCAGAGCTCTTCGAGGTCGCGGCCGTCGGCATGCCGGTAGATCGGCACACCGGCACGGCAGCGGCCGCCGAACAGCTGGTAGAGCGGCATGCCGGCCATCTTGCCCTTGATGTCCCACAGCGCCATGTCGATGCCCGAGATCGCGTTGTTCTCGATCGGGCCGTTGCGCCAGTAGGCGTTCTGGTGCATGAGCTGCCACAGCTCCTCGATGGCCGTGGCGTCGCGGCCGACCAGCAGGGGCTTGAGGTACTGCTCGATCAGCGTGACCACTGCCAGGTGGCGGTAGGCAAAGGTGGCGCAGCCCCAGCCGTACAGGCCAGGCTGGTTGGTCTCGACCTTGACCACGACCAGGTTGATGCCTTCGGGTGCGGTGAGGACGACGCGGATGTCGGTGATGAGGGTGGTCATCGGATCGGTGGGCGGTGTAAGGGTGCGTGGGCGTTGGGGGTGGGGCCGGCGGACCATCCGCCGGCGTTCGGTCGTTGCGACAGCGCTGTCCGAAGCGGCGTCGGTGGCCGTGGTGGGCCGGCGAGGCCGCGGGGTTCGGCTCAGCGCAGCGGGTTCAGAGCACCGCCAGCCAGCCGCCATCCACGTAGATGATCTGGCCGTTGACGTAGTCCGACGCCGGCGAGGCCAGGTACACGGCCGTGCCGGCGAGTTCCTCGGGTTTGCCCCAGCGCTGGGCGGGATTGCTGCTCTTGACCCAGGCATCGAACTCTGGGTTGTTGACCAGGGCCTCGTTCATGTCGGTCAGGATGTAGCCGGGACCGATGGAGTTGGCCTGGATGTTGAAGCGGGCCCATTCGGCCGCCATCGAGCGCGACAGCAGCTTGATGCCGCCTTTGGCCACGGTGTAGGGAGCCACGGTGGCGCGTGCGGCCTCGCTGGTCAGCGAGCCGATGTTGATGATCTTGCCGCCGTTGCCCTTGGCGATCATGCGCCGTGCGGCTTCGCGGCCGACCAGGAAAGCGGCGGTCAGGTTGGTGTCGATGACACGCTGCCAGTCCTTGAGCTCGAGCTCGAGCATGGGGGCGCGATGCTGGATGCCGGCGTTGTTGACCAGGATGTCGATGTGCAAGCCCTGTTCGTCGAAGGCCTGGAAGGCCTGGCGCACGGCCTGCTCGTCGGCGACGTCGAAGGCCGAGCCTTGCGCATCCAGGCCTTCGGCAGCCAGGGTAGACACCGCTTGTTCGAGTGCCGCCGTCTGGCGACCATTGAGGACCACGCGGGCACCTGCCTGCGCCAGGCCGCGGGCGATCGCCAGTCCGATGCCGCGCGCCGAACCCGTGACCAGGGCCGTGCGGCCCGACAAATCAAAACTACCTTGGGACATGCCAGAACCATCCATTTGTCAATAAATGTATAACGTATGATGATTGAAAACGAGCCGATGCGCTCCTAGGGTTAGCCTGTAGAAAAGGGTAAATACCGAGGATCAAAACGGGATCGCAGAGCCCTGCGCGTGTGGAACTTCAAACGTCATACGTGATATAAGAGTTCCATGCTTTATCCCGCCCCCAAGGCCCGTGCCACGTTCCAAGAACAAGTCCTGCAGCAGCTGGGTCAGGACATCTGTGCCGGCCGTTACCGGCCCGGACAGATCCTGCCGCCCGAGCCCGAACTCTGCGAACGTTTCGGCTACAGCCGCATCGTGATCCGCGAGGCCATCAAGTCGCTCGCCGCCAAGGGCATGCTGACCGTGCAGCGCCGCATCGGCACCGTGGTGCAGGAGGTCGACGGCTGGAACCTCTTCGATCCGGATGTCATCGCCTGGCGTTCGGTGCTGCTCGAGACCGACCCGGTCATGGCCCGCGATCTGGCCGAACTGCGCCGCATCGTCGAGCCCGGTGCCGCCCGGCTGGCGGCGACCCGGGCCAGCCCCGAAGAACGGCGGGCCCTGCGGGCCGCCTACATGGCCATGGCGCGTGCGGTGGCAGGCAAGGGCGATTACGTCAAGGCCGATCTGCAGTTCCACGCCACCATCCTGTCGGCCAGCGGCAACCAGTACCTGCGGCGCATGCGCGAGTCGATGTTCGCCATGCTGCATGCCAGCTTCAAGATCGTGACCTGGAAATCCGGCGGGCCGGCGGCCTCGCTGCCGCTCCACGAAGCCGTGTGCCTGGCCATCGAGCGCGGAGATGCGGACGGCGCCGAACGGGCCTCCTTCATCCTGATCGAACGGGCCGAAGCCGACCTGCGGGAACAACTCCAGCCGGCCGTGATCGACTGAAGCGGCCGCGACCCGGGCTGGCGGCAGGCCGGGCCCTCGGGGAATGGGGTCCAGGCCTGTCATGGCCGTGGCGCACTCCTTGCATATGCTCCAATGATCCCGGCCGAAGTTCCGGCCATGACTTTCAGGAGCGCCTGTGCCGTCCGATATGGTCCACTCCCAGCAGCCGTCAGTGCCTATTGCCCCTTCCTCGGCCGAGTGGTGGCGTGGTGCGGTGATCTACCAGATCTACCCTCGAAGTTTCCAGGACAGCGACGGCGACGGGGTGGGCGACCTGCCCGGCGTGCTGCAGCGGCTCGATCACATTGCCGCGCTCGGCGCCGATGCGGTGTGGATCTCGCCGTTCTTCAAGTCGCCCATGAAGGACTTCGGCTACGACGTGGCCGACTACCGGCAGGTCGATCCGCTCTTCGGCACCCTGGCCGATTTCGACGCCGTACTGGGCAAGGCCCACGCGCTGGGGCTGCGGGTGATGATCGATCAGGTGCTCTCGCACACCTCGGACCAGCATGCCTGGTTCCAGCAGAGCCGCGCCAGCCGCGACAACCCCTATGCCGACTGGTATGTCTGGGCCGATGCCCGGGCGGACGGCACGCCGCCCAACAACTGGCTGTCGGTGTTCGGCGGATCGGCCTGGACCTGGGATGCGCGGCGCCGGCAGTACTACCTGCACCAGTTCCTGGCCGAGCAGCCCGATCTCAATTTTCACAACCCGGCCGTGCGGGCGCAGTTGCTCGACGAGGTGCGTTTCTGGTGCGAGCGCGGCGTGGACGGTTTTCGGTTCGATGCCTGCAATCACCAGTTCAGCGATGCGCAACTGCGCGACAACCCGCCCGCGCGTGCCGGCGAGGTCGTCAGCACGGTCAGTGCGGACAACCCCTACGCCATGCAGCGTCACCTCTACGACAAGAGCCGGCCCGAGAACCTGCCGTTCCTCGAAGAACTGCGGGCCGTGCTCGATGTCCATGGCGCGGCCGCCATGGGCGAGGTCGGCGACGAGGACGCGCCGCCGATCATGGCCGAATACACCGCGTCCGGTCGGCGCCTGCACATGGCCTACAGCTTTGCGCTGGTCACGCGGGACGGCTCGGCCGCCCACATCCGCCATGAAGTCGAACGCCTGACGGCCGCGCTGGCCCGGACCGGCGGCTGGGGTTGCTGGGCGTTTTCCAATCACGACTCCGAGCGTGTCGCCACGCGCTGGGCCTTGCCGCAAGCCGATGGCACGGCCGGCCGGCCGCAGCCGGCGCAGTGCCGGATGCTGTGGGCTCTGCTGAGCGCGCTGCCCGGCAGCGTCTGCGTCTACCAGGGCGAAGAATTGGGGCTGCCCCAGGCCGACGTGCCGTTCGAGCTGCTGCAGGACCCGTATGGCAAGGCCTTCTGGCCCGAGTTCAAGGGGCGCGACGGCTGCCGCACGCCGATGCCGTGGCAACGCGATGCGGTGCACGGCGGCTTCACGGCCGCGCAGGCGGTGCCCTGGCTGCCCATGCCGGCCGAACACCGGGCCCTGGCGGTCGATGTCCAGGCGGCGCAGCCGGATTCGATGCTGCGTTTCGCCAGCCAGTGGCTGGCCTGGCGCCGCACCCAGCCCCTGCTGCGCAGCGGAGGCATCCGTTTCCACGACCATGCGGCGCCCCCCGGGGTCCTGCTGTTCGAGCGCCATGCCCCCATCGCGTCCGCACACGATGGCGCGCCCGCTGACAGCCCCCCTTCCTTGCTGCTGGCTGTGAATCTGAGTGCTGCCGTGCAGCATGTGAGTCTGAGTGCCGTAGCGGATGCTGCGGTGTGGCACGATGTCACGCCAGCCTGTGTACACGAGGCTGGCCTGGCGCCTGAGCCCGGCGCGCCGTCCGGCGTCTGGGTGCTGCCGCCGTGGGGCATTGGTGTTGGCCTGTTTGTTGCAAGGGGAGCCTGACGCCTCTGCGCGAACAGGCCGCGGGCGTTGTAGTTCACAAAAAGGCCGGATCTTGTCGTACTCATCCCAGGCGAGCGAGTCGTCCATCTCTCTGTCCCAGCCGGAGCGCGAAGCCCTGCTGTCGGCTCGCCATGGCGACGTATTCGCCTGCCTGGGGCCGCATCGTGTCGGTGACGACACCGTGGTCCGGGTTCTGCTGCCAGGGGCGCAGGCCGTGCAGGTGCTCGATGCGCAGGGACAGGTGCTGGCCGGCTTGCCGCGTGTGCAGGACGCCCTGTTTGCCGGGCCTGTCGCCGGCCTGGCCGAGTTCGCGCCCTACCGCCTGCAGGTCGACTGGGGTGGCCATCGCACCGCGCTCGAAGATCCCTACCGCTTCGCGCCGCTGCTCGGCGACATCGATGCCTGGCTGCTGGCCGAAGGCACGCACGAGCGGCCCTACGAACAGCTCGGCGCCCATCCGTGCCGTTGCGAGGGCGTGAACGGCACGCGCTTTGCCGTCTGGGCCCCCAATGCGCAGCGGGTCTCGGTGGTCGGCGACTTCAATGGCTGGGATGGCCGGCGCCACGTCATGCGCCGCCTCGCCGGCCTGGGCATGTGGGAGATCTTCATTCCCGAGGTGGCCGTGGGCGACCTCTACAAATACGAACTGCTCGATGCTCGGGGCGACGTGGTCCGCAAGTCCGATCCCTTTGCCCTGCGCGCCGAACTGCGTCCGCAGACGGCATCCGTGGTGCAGGGCCTGCAGGCCGTGGTCCCGGCCACTCCCGGACGGCGCGAGGCCAATGCGCTCGATGCACCCATCTCCATCTACGAAGTGCACCTGGGCTCATGGCGGCGGCATGCCGACGGCCGCTGGCTGAGCTACGCCGAACTGGCGCAGCAACTGGTGCCCTATGCGGTCGACATGGGTTACACCCACATCGAGTTGCTGCCGGTGCACGAACATCCGTTCGACGGCTCGTGGGGCTATCAGCCGACGGCGCTGTACGCGCCCACCTCGCGTTTCGGCACGGCTGCCGATTTCGCCGCGCTGGTGCAGGCCGCGCACGCCGCCGGCCTGGGCGTCATCCTCGACTGGGTGCCGGGACACTTCCCGACCGACGCCCACGCGCTGGCCGAGTTCGATGGCACCCATCTCTTCGAGTACGCCGATCCGCGCGAAGGTTTCCATCCCGACTGGAACACCCTGATCTACAACTACGGGCGAACCGAGGTCTGCAACTACCTGGCCGCCAACGGGCTTTACTGGATCGAGCGTTTCGGGGTCGACGGGCTGCGTGTGGATGCGGTGGCCTCCATGCTCTACCGCGACTACAGCCGCGAGCCCGGCCAGTGGATTCCCAACCGCTACGGCGGGCGCGAGAACCTCGAGGCGATCGACTTTCTGCGGCGCATGAACCGGCTGGTGGGCACCGAGCGCCCCGAGGCCATCACGGCGGCCGAGGAGTCGACGTCTTTTTTTGGCGTGACTCTGCCGCCCGAGGACGGCGGCCTGGGCTTCCACTACAAGTGGAACATGGGCTGGATGAACGACACCCTGGCCTACATGCGCGAAGATCCGGTCTACCGGCGTTACCACCACAACCGCCTGCGTTTCGGGCTGATGTACGCCTACGCCGAGAACTTCGTGCTGCCGCTCTCGCACGACGAGGTCGTGCACGGCAAGGGTTCGCTGCTGGGCAAGATGCCGGGCGACGCCTGGCAGCGTTTCGCCAACCTGCGGGCCTACCTGGGCTTCATGTGGGGCCACCCAGGCAAGAAACTGCTGTTCATGGGCTGCGACTTTGCCCAGGATACCGAATGGAACGCCGACGCCGGGCTGCCCTGGCATCTGCTCGAGGGCGAAGGGGCCGACAACCGCCACGCCGGCATGCAGCGCCTGGTGCGCGATCTGAACCGGGTGCTGCGCCATTTTCCGGCGCTGCACCAGCAGGATTTCCAGCAGGCCGGCTTTCGCTGGGTGTGCCACGAGGATGCCGAGCACAGCGTGCTGGCTTTCCTTCGGCTCGATCGCGCGGGCCGCGCGGTGCTGGTGGTCTGCAACTTCACGCCCGTGGTGCGCGAAGGCTACCGCCTGGGGGTGCCGCGCGACACCGGCAACGGCTCGCGCTGGCGCGAGATCATCAACACCGACCTGGCCCTCTACGGCGGCAGCGGTGTCTACAACCTGGATCAGGACAGCGTGCCCGTACCGGCCCATGGCCATACCCACTCGCTGCTGCTGACGCTGCCGCCGCTGGCCACGCTGATGTTGGTGGCCGACGACCTCGTTCCGGCCGGCATGCCGATGGCGGGCGACGGGGTCGCGGGACGGCCTGCGGTTCGTCCGGCGGAGGCCGCCTGATGACGGCCGCTGCCCTTCAGGCCCGCCCCGGGCAGCCCTATCCGCTGGGTGCACAGGCCACGGCAGAGGGCCTGCATGTGGCCGTCTGGGCCCCCGAGGCCATGCAGCTCGAACTCTGCCTGTTCGACCGGCAGGGCCGGGCCGAACTCGGCCGCATCGCTTTTCCGTGCTGTACCGACGGGGTCTGGCATGGCGTGTTCTCCGGCGAGCTCGTCGCGCCGTCCCCGGTGGGCGAGGGGCCTGTGGATGCCCCCTTGCGGCTGGGCGAAGGCGCGGTCTACGGGCTGAGAGCACAGGGTCCGTGGGCGCCGCACCAGGGCCATCGCTTCAATCCGGCCAAGCTGCTGCTCGATCCGTATGCCCGCGAGGTGGTGGGCCGCTACGGCTTCGACGCGCAAGGGCGCGAGGCCGATCTGACGCTGTACCTGGGCCACGATCCGCACGATCCGACCTGGCCCGACGAACGCGACAACGCCGCGGTGGCGCTCAAGGCCAGGGTACCGGCCGCCGCGCCCGTCTTCGACTGGCAGGACGACCGGGCGCCGCGTGTGCCGCCGGGCCGGACCGTGCTGTACGAGCTGCATGTGAAGGGGGCCACCCGGCTGCATCCCGGCATCCCGCCGGCGCTGCAGGGAACCTATGCCGGGCTGGGTCATCCGGCCCTGGTGAGCCACCTGCAGGCCCTGGGGGTGACCACGGTCTCGCTGATGCCGGTGCACGCCCGGGCCGACGAGCAGCGCCTGCAGCAGCAGGGCCTGTCCAACTACTGGGGTTACTCCAGCATCGCTTTTCTGGCTCCCGAGCCGCGTTACGCGCAGACCCCGGGCCAAGCCGGCGTCCAGGACGAGTTCAAGACCCTCGTGCGCACGCTGCATCGGGCCGGCATCGAAGTCGTGCTCGATGTGGTGTTCAACCACAGCGGCGAGACCGACGAGCTCGGTCCCACGCTCAGCCTGCGCGGCTTGGCCAACCGGCTCTACTACGTGCTGGAACCGGGCGATCCGTCGCGTTACGTGAACTGGACCGGCTGCGGCAATTGCCTGGACCTGACGCAGCCGCGGGTGGTCGAACTGGTCGTGGCTGCGCTGCGCCATTGGGTGCGCGAGATGCATGTCGACGGATTCCGGTTCGATCTCGCCCCGGTGCTGGCGCGCAGCGGCGGCCGCTACGATGCGTGCGCGCCATTCTTTGCAGCCCTGCGCGCCGACGAACTGCTGTCGCGCGTCAAGCTCATCGCCGAACCGTGGGACATCGGTCCGGACGGCTACCAACTGGGCCGCTTTCCACCCGGCTGGCTGGAGTGGAACGACCGCTACCGCGACACCGTTCGCGGTTTCTGGCTGCACGCCGGCAGCGGCCCCAAGGCCACCCGGGGCGATCTGGCGCGGGGTCTGGCCGCCTCCAGCGACCGTTTCCGTCACGATTGGCGCCAGCCTGCGGCCAGCGTCAACTACATCTGTGCGCACGACGGTTTCACGCTGCGCGATCTGGTCAGCTACGACCACCGCCACAACGAAGCCAACGGCGAAGACAACCGCGACGGCCATGGGCACAACCTCAGTTGGAACGCGGGGTTCGAAGGCTCCGGCGGCGGCGAGTCGGTTCAGGCCCTGCGTGCCCGCCTGCAGCGGGCCCTGCTGGCCACCCTGCTGGTCTCGCAGGGCACGCCCATGCTGCTGGGCGGCGACGAACTCGGTCACAGCCAGTCGGGCAACAACAATGCCTATTGCCAGGACAACGCCACCACCTGGTGGGACTGGGCCGGCGCCGACACCGCGCTGCTGGCTTTCGTGCGCCGCGCGCTGGCCGTGCGCCACGGGTGCCCGGCGCTGCGGATTGCGCATTGGCTCGAGCCTCTGGATCTGGCGGCCTGGCAGGCCGGCGCCGTGCAGTCCTGCAGCGCCGCCGCCTGGCTGCGCCACGACGGGCAGCCGCTGGGCCCGGCCGATTGGGATCAGGCCGGGCAGGGCACGCTGGCCGTGCTGCTGCACTGGGCGGGCGATGCGCACGCGGTGTCGCACCCCGATCGTGTTCCCGCGACCGCCTTGCTGCTCTTCAATGCCGATGCGGTCGACCAGGCGTTCGACCTGCCCATGCCGCAGCCCGGCCAGCTCTGGCTGCCGCTGCTGGCCAGCGACAGCGCCGACGGCGAACCCGCCGACGGCCGCGCCTGGCCCCGCACGCTGACTCTGCCGCCGCGTTGCCTGCGGGTCGCGGTGGCCGCCCAGGCGCCCTGAAACGGGGCCGCCCGCCGTACCGTGTTTGTTTGATTGATTCCATGTTTTGACGCCCCTTTCCCCGCAGGAGACACCATGTTCGACATCCAGGACGAAAAATTCGCCGAGTACGCGGCCAGCAGCCAGACCCGCCAGCTCACGCGCCGCACGCTGGCGCTGGTGCTCGCCGGCGGCCGCGGCTCCCGGCTCAAGCAGCTCACCGATCGCCGTGCCAAACCCGCCGTCTACTTCGGCGGCCAGTTCCGCATCGTCGATTTCGCGCTCTCCAACTGCCTGAACTCGGGCATCCGCCGCATGGGCGTGGTGACCCAGTACAAGTCGCACTCGCTGCTGCGCCACCTGCAGCGCGGCTGGAGTTTCCTGCGCAACGAGCTCAACGAGTTCGTCGATCTGCTGCCCGCCCAGCAGCGTGTGGACGAGGAGCACTGGTACCGCGGCACGGCCGATGCGGTCTACCAGAACCTCGACATCATCCGCAACTCCAACCCGCCCGAATACATCGTGGTGCTGGCGGGCGATCACGTCTACAAGATGGACTATTCCATCATGCTCATCGACCATGTGAAAAGCGGTCTGGGCTGCACCGTCGGCTGCGTGGAAGTCCCGCGCATGGAGGCCACGGCCTTTGGCGTCATGGCCGTCGACAACGAGCGGCGGGTCACCGAATTCGTCGAAAAACCCGCCGATCCGCCCGCCATGCCCGGCCGGCCCGATACCGCCCTGGCCAGCATGGGCATCTACATCTTCAACGCCGAATACCTCTACCAACTGCTCGAAGACGACATCCACGACACGACTTCCAGCCACGACTTCGGCCGCGACATCGTGCCGCGCGCGGTGCGCGAGCAACAGGCGCTGGCCCATCCTTTCCCGATGTCGTGCGTTCGCAGCACGCCCGAGGCCGAACCCTACTGGCGCGACGTCGGCACCATCGATTCGTTCTGGGCCGCCAACCTCGACCTCGCCTCCATCACCCCCGCGCTCGACATCTACGACCGCGACTGGCCGATCTGGACCTACCAGGAGCAACTGCCGCCCGCCAAGTTCACGCAGGATCGCAACGGCCAGCATGGCTCCACCCTCAACACCATGGTCGGCGGCGGCTGCATCGTCTCGGGCTCGCACGTCTCGAACTCGGTGCTGTTCTCGAATGTGCGCATCCATTCCTTCTGCCAGATCGACCAGGCGGTCATCCTGCCCTACGTCACGGTGGGGCGGCATTGCCGGCTCAGCCGCGTGATCCTCGACCGCCGCTGCGAGCTGCCCGAAGGCCTGGTGATCGGCGAGGACCCGGTGCTCGACGCCCAACGGTTCGAGCGCACCGAGAGCGGCGTCGTACTGGTGACACGAAGCATGCTCAAGAATCTCTGACCGACCGTCCGCCGATCCAGACCCTGCGGGCGTGATGTCCGCCGTCCATTCCTTCATCGACCATGCCCGCTTCATCCCGACCGACGCCCGCTCGCAAGACCCCGGCCCGCAAGGCCGCCCCTGCTGCCACCCCTGCCGCCGCTTCTGCCGAATCGACCGCAGGCGTCGACGACCCGGTGGCGGCCACCGAGGCCGCGACCCCGGGGGCAGCGGCGCCCGCTACCGCCGCCACGCCGCGCCCCGTGCCTGCCGGAAAACGGGCTGCCGCCGTCTCGGTATCCGTGTCGCCGGCCCCGGCCCTGACGCCGTCCCCCGCGCCGGCCGCCGAATCCAGCCCGTCGCTGCCGGCCCTTCGGGTGCTGCATGTCTGTGCCGAATTGTTCCCGCTGCTCAAGACCGGCGGGCTGGCCGATGTGACGGGCGCGCTGCCGGCGGCGCTCAACCGGCATGGCTGCGAGGCCCGGGTGCTGCTGCCCGGTTTTCCCGCCGTGATGGCCGGCCTGCAGAATCTGGACGAGGTGGCCCGGGTGCGGGTGCCCTGGGCCACGATCTGGGGCGAGCCGGCCGAGGCCCGGCTGCTCTACGGCGTGCGCGAGGATGCCCACAGCCGGCTCGGCATCTATGTCATCGAAGCGCCTTTCCTGTACGAGCGCCCCGGCAATCCCTATGCCGATCTGCGCCTGCAGCCGTACGGCGACAACCACCGCCGGTTTGCCCTGCTGGGCTGGGTCGGTGCGCAACTGGCCCAGGGCCTCGATCCGCTGTGGCAGGCCCAGTGCGTCCACAGCCACGATTGGCATGCCGGCCTGACCTCGGCCTACCTGGCGGCGGCACGCCAGCAGCGCGGCCGGCGCCTGGCCTCGAGCGTCTACACCGTGCACAACCTGGCCTACCAGGGCCTGTTCGCGCCCCATCACCTGAGCGAGACCGCGCTGCCCGCCGGCTTCTTCGGCGTCGAAGGCATCGAGTTCCACGGCCAGATCTCGTTCATGAAGGCCGGCCTCTATTACAGCGACCGCATCACCACCGTCAGTCCCACCTACGCGCGCGAGATCCAGACGCCCGAGCAGGGCCATGGGCTCGACGGCCTGCTGCGCAACCGCGCCCGCGATGTGCGGGGCATCCTCAACGGCGTCGACGATGCCGTGTGGAATCCCGCCTCCGATCCGCTCATCGCCACGGCCTATGCGGGCGCGGAGGCCGGCGCGGCCAAGGCGGCCAACAAGGCGGCTCTGCAGGCCCTGTTCGGCGTGGCCCAGCGTCCGGATGCGCCGCTGCTCACCGTCGTCAGCCGCCTGACCGAGCAGAAGGGGCTCAGTCTGGTGCTGGCCGGCCTGCCCGAACTGATCGCGCGCGGCGGGCAGCTCGTGGTGCTGGGCTCGGGCGATCCGGCGCTCGAAGCCGCCTTCCGTGCCGCAGCAGCCGCCCACCCCGAATCGGTGGGCGTGCGCATCGGCTACGACGAGCAGCTGTCGCACCAGGTCTTTGCCGGAGGCGACGTCATCGTGGTGCCCTCGCGGTTCGAGCCCTGCGGCCTGACGCAGCTCTACGGCCTCAAGTACGGCTGCCTGCCGCTGGTGCGCCGGGTGGGCGGACTGGCCGACACGGTGGTCGACAGCACCCTGGAAGACCTCGACGAGGGCCTGGCCACCGGCTTCGTCTTCGATGCCTTCGACTCGGCCAGCTTCAGCCGCGCTTTGCGCAGGGTGTTTGCCCTGTATGCCCGGCCCGCCGAATGGCAGGCGGTGCGCCGCCGTGCCATGGCACAGGATTTCGGCTGGGATGCGGCCGCGCTCGATTACGTGGGCCTGTACCGCGAGATCGCGGCATGAAGCTTGCTGCGCCATCCCCAGCATGGCTGGCGCCCCGGTTTGTTTTGATCTGAGATTCTGGAGGACTCATGGACC
Organism: Comamonas sp. BIGb0124; assembly: GCF_003752175.1. Taxonomy (GTDB): domain Bacteria; phylum Pseudomonadota; class Gammaproteobacteria; order Burkholderiales; family Burkholderiaceae_C; genus Comamonas_F. The sequence continues at coordinate 422,136 of NZ_RJVF01000011.1, forward strand.
TGACCCGCTTCGAGAACGAATACGACCACTTGAGCAGCGACATCGGCGCGCTCAAGCGTGCCATCTCCAACAAGCTCATGTATGTCGTCGGCAAGGATCCGATCTCGGCCTCGCCCGACGACTGGCTGCATGCCGCCGCCTATGCCGTGCGCGACCAGCTGGTCGGGCGCTGGATGAAAACCACGCGTGCCCAGTACGACCAGGACGTCAAGCGCGTGTACTACCTGTCGATGGAGTTTCTCATCGGCCGCACCTTCACCAATGCGCTGCTGGCGCTCGACCTCATGCCCACGCTCAGGCAGGCGCTGTCCGAGCTCGATGTCGACCTCGACGTGCTGACCGAGCGCGAACCCGATGCCGCGCTGGGCAACGGCGGCCTGGGGCGTCTGGCCGCCTGTTTCCTGGATTCCATGGCCACGCTCAACGTGCCGGGTTTCGGCTACGGCATCCGCTACGACTACGGCATGTTCCGCCAGGCCATCGTCGACGGGCGGCAGGTCGAGGCCCCCGATTACTGGCTCGCGCGCGGCAACCCCTGGGAGTTCCCGCGGCCCGAGGCCAAGTACCGGGTGCGTTTCGGCGGCCACATCGAGGAGCGCGACGGCAAGGTGCAATGGACGGGCACCAACGACGTGCTGGCCCAGGCCTACGACACCATCATCCCCGGCTACGGCACCCAGGCCACCAACACCCTGCGGCTGTGGCGCGCGCTGGCTGCCGACGAAATGGACCTGTCGGCCTTCAACAGCGGCGACTACATGCGTGCGGTCGAAGGCAAGAACCTCTCGGAAAACGTCTCGCGGGTGCTGTACCCCGACGATTCCACCCTGTCCGGACGCGAGCTGCGCCTGCGCCAGGAATACTTCTTCTGCTCGGCCAGCCTGCAGGATCTGATCCACCGCTACCTGCGCAACCACAGCAACTTCGACCAGTTCGCCGACAAGGTCGGCATCCACCTCAACGACACCCATCCGGTGCTGGCGATCCCCGAGCTCATGCGGCTGCTCATCGACGAGCACGGACTCGAGTGGGACCAGGCCTGGACGCTGACCCAGCGCATCTTCTCGTACACCAATCACACCCTCATGCAGGAGGCGCTCGAGACCTGGCCGGTCGAGCTGGTGGGCCGCGTGCTGCCGCGCCACCTGCGCATCATCTTCGACATCAATGCGCGCTTCCTGACCTGGGTGACCGAGAAGAACGGCTACGACCCCGAACTCATGCGCCGGGTCTCGCTGGTCGACGAATCCGGCGAGCGCCGCGTGCGCATGGCCTATATCGCGGTGGTCGCCAGCCACTCCGTCAACGGCGTCTCGGCGCTGCACTCCGAGCTGATGACGCAGTCGATCTTTGCCGATTTCGCACGCCTGTTTCCGGAACGCTTCAACAACAAGACCAACGGCATCACGCCCCGCCGCTGGCTGAGCCAGGCCAACCCCAGCCTGTCGGCCCTGCTCGACAGCCGCATCGGACCCGAATGGCGCCGCGAGCTGGACCGGCTCTCGGCGCTCAAGGAGCTGGCCGACGACGAAGGCTTCACGGCCGCGTTCGCCCAATCCAAGCGGGTGAACAAACAGCGCCTGGCCGATTGGGTGCAGGCCCACATGGGCATTGCGCTCGATCCGGCCGCCCTGTTCGACGTACAGGTCAAGCGCATCCACGAATACAAACGCCAGTTGCTCAACGTGCTGCATGTGATCACCCGCTACCAGCAGATGCTGGCGCAGCCCGAAGGCCCGGACGGCCAGGGCTGGGTGCCGCGCGTCGTGGTCTTTGCCGGCAAGGCCGCTTCGGCCTATCACATGGCCAAGCTGGTGATCCGGCTCATCAACGACGTCGCCGCGGTGGTCAATGCCGACCAGCGCCTGGGCGGCAAGCTCAAGGTGGTCTTCATCCCCAACTACAGCGTCAGCCTGGCCGAGATCATCATGCCGGCGGCCGATCTCTCGGAACAGATCTCGACGGCGGGCACCGAGGCATCGGGTACCGGCAACATGAAGTTCGCGCTCAACGGCGCGCTCACCATCGGCACGCTCGACGGCGCCAATGTCGAGATCCTGCAGAACGTGGGCGAGGACAACATCTTCATCTTCGGCAACACTACGGCGCAGGTCGACGCCATCCGCCTCAAGGGCTACCAGCCCCGCACCTTTTACGAAGCCGATCCGAGGCTGCATGCCGCGCTCGACGCCATTCGCGACGGCCTGTTCTCGCCCGACGAGACCGGCCGCTACCATCAGATCTACGACAACCTCGTCGAGTGGGGCGATCATTACCTGCTGCTGGCCGACTATGCCGATTACGTGCGTGCGCAGTCGGAGGTCGACCGCCTGTACCGCGACCCGAAGGCCTGGGTCCGCAAGACCGTGCTCAACGTGGCGGGCATGGGGCCGTTTTCGTCCGATCGCACCATCGGCGAATATGCCCGCGACATCTGGCACAGCACGCCGGTGCAGGTGGCGTAGGGGCCGGCAAGGCCAGGCCGGCGCGGGGGTGTTCCGACAGGGGGAATTCCGACCCCCGCGCTAGAATCCGGCGCTTGGCACGCCCTTGGCGTCTGCTGCATCCCGTCCCGACGTCATGGCCCCTATCCCTTCCTCCGACCCCGCCCGCATCCAGATCGACGCGGTCACGCTGCAGCGTGGCGGCACGCGTGTGTTCGACGGCCTGAGCCTGGTGCTCGAGGAAGCGCGCATCGGCCTGATCGGTGACAACGGCGCGGGCAAGAGCAGTCTTTTTCGCATGTTGTGCGGCCTCGACCTGCCGCAGTCCGGCCGGGCCGAGGTCTGCGGGCTCGACATCCGGACGCAGCGGGCCCGATTGCCCGGCGTGCTGGGCCTGATGTTCCAGAATCCCGACGACCAGATCATCTTCCCCACCGTGGCCGAGGAACTGGCCTTCAGCCTGCAGGCCCGCGACGTGCCCCGCCGCGAGGCCCGCCGGCGTGCCGCGGATTTCCTGGCCGAGCGTGGCCTGGCCCATTGGGCCGATCGCGCCGTCGAAGGGCTCAGCCAGGGGCAGCGCCAGCATGTCTGCCTGCTGGCGCTGCTCATGTCGGCGCCGCGCGTGCTGCTGCTCGACGAGCCGTACGCCAGCCTCGACCTGCCCGGTCAGGCCCGGCTGGCCGCCGACGTGCATGCCGGCGCGCAGCAGGTGCTGGTCTCGACCCACGTGCTGGCCCATGTCCGCCACTTCGAGCGCGTGATCTGGCTGGATGCCGGGCGTGTTCGCGCCGATGGCGAGGGCGAGGCCGTCTGCGCCGCCTACGAAGCCGATGTCGCCGCGCGCACCGGCGTCCGCTGACCCTCGCCGCCGTTCCAGCCGCCCACCAAGCCGACAACGCCCACCATGCGCAGCCTCTACAGCGACCGTTCCACCTGGCTGCATGCCGTTCCCGCCGCCGTCAAGCTGGCCGCGCTGGCCGGGCTGGGCACGGCGCTGTGGCTGTCCGACCGCCCGATCTGGCTGATCGGCGCCACCTTGGCCATCGGCTGCGCTTTCCTCTCGCTCGGACCTTCGACCCGGCCGGCCTGGCGCCTGGTGGGGGCGGTGATGGTGGCTGCCGGTCTCGTGGCGGCTTTCCACGCCTGGATGGGCCAGGCCTGGCTGGGCATCGCCAGTGCGCTGCGGCTGCTCAGTGCTTCGTTGCTGGGTGCCATGCTGACGCTGACCACCCGGTTCGATGCCCTGCTGGCCGTGTTCGAGGCCTTGCTGTGGCCCTTGCGCCGGCTGGGGATACGGACGCAGGGCCTGTCGCTGGGTCTCGGGCTGATGCTGCGTTTCACCGAACATTTCTTCGTGCAGTGGCGCCGCCTGGACGATGCCCACCGTGCCCGCACCGGCAAGGCCGGTGGCTGGCGCCTGCTGGCACCCCTTACCATCCGCATGCTGGCCACGGCCAGCCGTGTGGCCGATGCCTTGGCCGCGCGGCTGGGCCGCTAGCCTCACCCCGCCGCGCCCGCCTGTCGGTGCGCCGGCTCTCTCCTGGAGATCTTCTGTCCATGTCAGATTCCAATTCGTCGCGTTCCCTGGTCCTGGTGGCCTTGTTCGCTGCCCTGCTGGCCGTGTTCGGCCTGATTCCCAAGATCGACCTGCCGTTTGGCGTGCCCATCACCATCCAGACGCTCGGGGTGATGCTGGCCGGTTGCCTGCTCGGGCCGTGGCGTGCTTTCCTGGCCATGGCTTTGTTCCTGCTGGCCGTGGCCTTCGGCTTGCCGCTGCTGTCGGGCGGGCGGGGCGGCCTGGCCGTGTTCGCAGCGCCCTCGGCAGGTTTCCTGCTGGGCTGGCCGCTGGGTGCCGCCGTCAGTGGCGCCGTCATGGCCCTGCTGCCCGGCCGTACGCCGCTGTCCCTGGCGATCAAGGCCTTTGCCGCCTCGGTCGTCGGTGGCATCGGGGTGGTCTATGCCAGCGGCATCGTCGGCCTGATGACCCTGGCCCATCTCAGTGCCGGGCAGGCCACCGTGGCCTCGCTGGCCTTTGTCCCGGGCGACCTCGTCAAGTGCATCGTCAGCGCCCTGGTCGTGCACACCGTGGCACGCGGCCTGCCCGACTGGTCGTTCGGCGGCCGGCGCCGCGCATGAGCGGCCAGCCGCCCGTTCCCGATTTCCGCACGCTCGACGAGTCGCTGGCCCATTGGGCGCACCACCGTCCCGATGCCCTGGCGCTGGCCGACGAGACCCGCACGTGGTGTTATGCCGAGCTGTACGCCATCGTGCAGGCCCGGGCGCAGGAACTCGAACGCCGGCGGGCTCCGGCTGTGGCCTGGGCACTCGACGAAGGCGGCACGGCCGAGCGCCTGATCGAGTTCCTGGCCATCGTCGCCAGCGGCCGGACGGCTGCGCTGGGCGACCCCGATTGGCCCGATGCCGTGCGCGAACAGGTGCGCCGGCGCATCGTGCAACAGCCGGCCACGATGCCGGCGCCGGGTCCGCTCACGCCCTTCTACATCGGCTTCACGTCCGGCAGCACCGGGCTGCCCAAGGGCTTCTGCCGGCATCACCGCTCGTGGATCGAAAGCCTGCGCGTGTGCGTGGACACCTTTGGCCCCGCCGCGGCCATGCGGGTGCTCGCCCCTGGCCGCACTTCCCATTCGCTGTTCCTGTTCGGCATGGTGCAGGGTCTCTGGAGCGGGGCGGGCGTGCGGGTGCAGCAGCGGTTTTCCGCCGCACGATCGCTGCAGACGCTGGCCCGGGACCAGGCCGCCTGCCTGGTGGCCGTCCCCAGCCAGTTGCTGCTCATGCTGGCGCTGGCAGCCCGCCGTGCCATGCCCCCCATCGAAGCCACGCGCCTGATCCTCATCAGCGGCGCGCGCTGGATGCGTGAACGCACGCCCGAGCTGCGCCGCCTGTTCCCCCGGGCCCGCATCGTCGAGTTCTACGGCGCCTCCGAGACCAGCTTCATGGCCTGGGCCGAAGCGGACGAAAACCTGCCGGCGAATACCGTGGGCCGACCCTTCTCCAATGTCGAGATCGACATCCGCGGCGCCGCCGCCCCGGGCGAGCCGGGGCTGATCTTTGTCCGCAGTCCCATGGTCTTCATCGACTATGTCGGCCTCGGGGCCGCCGGCCAAGGGCAGGGCGAGGGCCACGACATCACGGCGGCCATCCGAGATGGCGACTGGCTGTCCGTGCGCGACATGGGGCACCTGGACGGCGACGGCCTGCTGCATCTGGCCGGCCGCCAGCAGCGCATGCTGGTCACCCAGGGCAAGAACCTGTTTCCCGAAGAGGTGGAAAGCGTGCTGTCCGCCCATCCGCGGGTCGATGCCGTGTCCGTGCTCGGTGTACCGGACCCCCTGCGCGGCACCGCCGTGGTCGCCGTCGTCCAGCCGGCCTCGGGTGTCCGTTTCGACGCGCAAGAACTGGCGGCCTGGTGCCGCGATCGCCTCGAACCCTACAAGATTCCACGCCGCTTCTGGCTCTGCCTGTCGTGGCCCCAGACGCCCAGCGGCAAGACCGACCACGCCCGTCTCGCCCTCGCCGTGCGGACGGCGGCGCCTGCCGTGGCCGGACCGCTGTTGCCCCTGCTCGAGGCATGAACGGCACGTCGCCTCTCATCCTGGGCTGGGCACGCAGCGCCGTGGCCCCGCATGGCGGCGCTTATGCCCAGCTCCACCCGCACGACATCGCCGCTCCCGTGCTGCTTGGGCTGCTGCAGCGCACCGGCGTCGATGCGGCGCAGGTCGATGCCGTGGTCCTCGGCAATGCCCTGGGGGCGGGCGGCAACCCCGCGCGCATGGTGGCGCTGGCCGCAGGCCTGCCCGATCGCTGCGCGGCGTTCAGCGTCGACACCCAGTGCTGCGCCGGGCTCGACGCCGTCGCGATGGCGGCCGGCCTGCTGGCCACCGGGCAGGCCTCCGTCGTGGTGGCCGGTGGGGTCGAGGCCTGGAGCCGTGCGCCCATTCGCCAGCACCGCCCGCTGCGCCCGGGCGAGCCGGCCGTGGCCTATGAACGCCCGGCCTTCGCGCCCGATCCGGCCCGTGATCCCGACATGCTGCACGCCGCTGCGGGCCATGCCGCCAGCCAGCGCTGGACGCGTGCCGCGCAGCAGGACTGGGCTCTGCTGAGCCACCGGCGCGCGCTGGCCCATGCCGATCAATGGGTCGATGAGACCGTGCCGGTGGCGGGGCTGGCGTGCGACAGTCACCCCCGGGCGCTGTCCGCCGAGCGAGCGTTGCGTCTGCCGGCGGTGGTGACTGCGCGCAGCGACGACGGCTTGGATTGCTCCCTGACCGCACTGGCCGTATCGCCGCGCGCCGATGGCGCGGGCCTGGTGCTGCTCGCCAGCCCGCAGGGCTGCGAGCGTCTGGGCCTGACGCCTCGGGCCCGCTGGCTCGGCGGTCTGGCGCTGGGCGGGGCACCCGAAGTGCCGCTGGCGGCTGCCGCCCGGGCCAGCCAGGCGCTGCTGGCACGGCACGGCTTGCACGCCGGCCACCTGGCGGCCATCGAACTGCATGATGCGTTTGCCGTGCAGGCGCTGGATTTCGCCCATGTCCTGGGTCAGCCCGCCGAGCGTCTCAATCGGCGTGGCGGTGGGCTGGCACGCGGGCATCCGATCGGCGCGTCGGCCGCCATCGCCCTGGTGCGTCTGCTGGCGGATCTGGCCCGCGACGAAGCCCCGGGTGCCCTGGGCCTGGCCAGCGCGGCCGGAGCCGGCGGCATCGGTACGGCGGCCCTGGTCGAACGCCTGGCCGGGATCAGCCCAGCACCGTGAAAAAATCCGCCAGCGGGCTGCGTTCGGTGCGCGTGCGGTTGACCGGGGCATCGGCCTGCGCATAACCCAGCGCCAGGCCGCAGACCACCGCCTGGCTGTCCGGCAGGGCCAGAGTCCGCCGGATGAGTTCGGGATAGGAGGCCAGCGCCCCGATGGCGCAGGTCGCCAGTCCTTGGGCCTGCGCGGCCAGCATCAGGCCATAGATCGCCATGCCCAGGTCCATGTAGCAGCCACTGCCCATGCTGCGGTCGATGGTGATCACCATCGCCACCGGGGCATCGAAGAAACGGAAATTCCGGGCGAACTGGCGGTCGCGTCCCGCGCGGTCCTCGCGTGCGACCGCCAGCGCGCTGTACAGCGCCTGTGCGGCTGCGACCTGGCGGCGGCGCAGCGACAGGGGCAGCGGACGGGGAAAGTAGGGGTAGTCCTCGCTTTCCTGCGCCCCGGCTGCCCAGGCGGTCTCGAGCGCCGTGGTCAGCCGCTGCCGCATCTCGCCTTGCACGGCATAGAAGTGGCCCGGCTGCAGATTGGCGCCGCTGGGCGCACGCCGGGCCTGCACCAGCAGGTTCTGCAGCAGGGGCAGCGGCACTTCGCGTGGCGCATAGGCGCGCGTCGAGTGGCGCGCGTCCATCCAGTCCGGCAGGCCTTCGTGGGCCCTCAGGCCAGCCATTCGGTGTGGAAGGTGCCGGGCTTGTCCACACGCTGGTACGTATGGGCGCCGAAATAGTCGCGTTGCGCCTGAATCAGATTGGCCGGCAGCACGGCGCTGCGGTAGCTGTCGTAGTAGGCGATGGCAGCCGACAGCGTCGGCACCGCGATGCCGTGCTGCACGGCATAGGCCACCACGTCGCGCAGGGCCTGCTGGTAGTCGTCGGCGATCTTCGTGAAATACGGGGCCAGCAGCAGGTTGGGCAGGGCCGGATCGTCGGCATAGGCATCGGTGATCTTCTGCAGGAACTGCGCCCGGATGATGCAGCCGGCGCGGAAGATGCGTGCGATCTCGCCATACTGAAGCGCCCATTCGTTCTCTTCCGAGATGGCCTTGAGCTGGGCAAATCCCTGGGCGTACGAAACGATCTTGCCGAGGTACAGGGCACGCCGCACCTTTTCGGCAAAGGCCGCGGTGTCGCCTTCGAAGGCGCCGGTCTTCGGTCCGCTCAGCACCTTGGATGCCGCCACGCGCTCGTCCTTGATCGCCGACAGGAAACGGGCAAACACCGATTCGGTGATCAGCGACAGCGGCACGCCCAGGTCCAGTGCGCTCTGGCTGGTCCACTTGCCCGTGCCCTTCTGGGCCGCGGCGTCGCGGATGACGTCGACCAGATCGATGCCGTTCTCGTCCTTCTTGCGGAAGATGTCGGCCGTGATCTCGATGAGGTAGCTGCTGAGCTCGCCGGCGTTCCAGTCCGTGAAGGTCTCGGCCAGCGCCGCGTTGTCCAGGCCCAGGGCCTGCTTGAGCACCGCATAGGCCTCGGCGATCAGCTGCATGTCGCCGTATTCGATGCCGTTGTGCACCATCTTCACGTAGTGTCCGGCGCCGTCCGCTCCGATATAGGCGACGCAGGGCTCGCCGTCGGCGCGTGCCGCGATCTTCTCCAGGATGGGAGCCACCAGCTCGTACGCCTCGCGCTGTCCGCCGGGCATGATGGACGGGCCTTTGAGCGCGCCTTCTTCGCCGCCCGAGACACCGGTGCCGATGAAGTTGAAGCCCTGTTCGGACAGCTCGCGGTTGCGCCGGATCGTGTCCTTGTAATACGTGTTGCCGCCGTCGATCAGGATGTCGCCCTTGTCCAGGAAGGGCGTGAGCTCGGCAATGGTCTTGTCGGTGGCCTCGCCGGCCTTGACCATCAGCAGGATGCGGCGCGGTTTTTCGAGCGAATTCACGAACTCCTGTGCCGTGTAGGTCGCCACCAGCTGCTTGCCGGGGTTCTCGGCCACGACCTCGTCGGTCTTTTCGCGCGAGCGGTTGTAGATGGACACGGAATAGCCGCGGCTTTCGATGTTGAGCGCCAGATTGCGGCCCATGACGGCCATGCCGACCACGCCGATTTGCTGTTGGGACATTGTGGAAACCTGTGGTGAGATGTTCAGGGGGTTTTGAAGCGCAGCATACGCTGGCAGGCCCTCGGCCGCTGTCGGGCATGACCCCGACCCGCCGGGCGAGGAAGCCACTGCGCAAGCCTGCCATTCTAGGCAGTCTGCGGGCCGGTCGACGACGACTGGACTGCGCTATCCATGACGACGGCGCAGGGATCGTCAGGCAGGCGGGCCCGTTCGGGCCGGCTCAGCTGCCCGGAATACTGCGTTCGGCCGACAGGATCCAGCTTCTGAACGCCATGAAGGCCGGTTGCTCCAGCCGCTCTTCGCGATAACACAGGTAATGGCCCTGATCGATCTTGATCGTCTCGCCGCAGGGAATGCGCAGGGTGTCGCTGGCCAGTTCGTCTTCGACCAGCAAGCGGGGCACCAGGCCGACGCCCAGTCCGCTGCAGGCGGCCTGGATCAGCGACGAATATTGCGCAAAGCGTGGACCCGACAGCAGAGGCAGCTCGCCCGCGCCGTGCTGCGCGGCCCACAGCCGCCAGGCCTGTACGGCCTCCTCGTGATGCAGCAAGGTGTGTTTGACCAGTTGAGCCGGCCATTGCAGCGGGGTGGCCTCCAGCAGGCCGGGGGCGGCCACCAGCACGAATTCGTGGCCGGCGATGTATTCGGACACCATGCCGGGCCAGTTGCCCTCGCCGTAGCGCACCGCGGCATCCACACCCGGCGCGATGCTGTCGTAGGGGCCCAGGTGTTCGCGGAAGCTCAGGGTGATGTGGGGGTGCTGCCGGCGAAACGACATCAGCCGCGGCACCAGCCACTTGGTCAGAAAGGTGGGCACGCTGGCCAATGTCAGCATGCCCGAGCCCGCGCCGCCCGAACGCAGCTCGAACGTGGCGGTCTCGATCGTGCGCAGGCTGCCCGTGATTTTTTGCCAGTACTCGCGGCCGGCCCGCGTCGGAAGCAGGCCCCGCCCCTGCTTTTGCAACAGCGGCTGGCCGACGAACGCCTCCAGCCCCGCCAACTGCTTGCTGACCGCGCTGGCAGTCAGGCACAGGGCCTGAGCGGCTTGCGTCACACTCTGGTAACGAACCACGGCATCGAACGCCAGAAGTTCCTGGATGGTCGGGCAATCCCTCTTCATGGCCGCAGCGCTGCCTTTGTGACGACAGCATGAAAAACACTTTCCATTTTGGAAAGAACAGGGCGCTGGAATTCAACCATGGAAACCTCGAATATCTCTAATATCAAGCCCAGATACGAGCCAACACAAAAAACGGCGGTACATGAATCCCGGTAAATGGTATCGCAATCGGAAAACATCGAGATGAGACCTGTCACCTGTCCACCCCTGGCAAACGGAGCCCGGCCGTGATCCGCGGCGTCGCCGTGCTCTACGGCATCTACCTGCTGCTGCCCATTGCTCTCCTGCTTATCGGCAGCGTGGGGCAAAACTGGACCAATACCCTGCTGCCCACGGGCCTGACCGGGCAGTGGTATCTCGAACTGTGGAACGACAGCAGTTTCCGGCGCGCCTTCACCAACAGCCTGCTGGTGGCCGGCGGCGCCTGCGTCATCAACACGCTGCTGGCCGTGCCCCTGGCCTACGCCCTTTACCATGGCGCCCGCCGCAAGGGCAGTGCCGCCGCCCGCATCGTCAGTGCCATGCCCGTGGCCGTCCCCACCATCACGCTGGGCTTCGGCTACATGATCGTCTTCAATACCGACCTCATGCCGTGGCTGGGCACCCTGCCGCTGCTGGTCGCCGCCCACGCGGTGCAGACCCTGCCTTACCTGACCCAGGCCCTGCTGGCCGATCTGCGCCATCTGCGCCTCGATCGCCTCGAGCAGGCCGCCGCCACGCTGGGCGCCAGCCCGCGCCAGCAGTTCCTCGGCGTGGTGCTGCCCAACCTGGGCCAGAGCCTGGCCGCCGGGCTGGTCATGGTTGCCGCCATCTCGGTCGGCGAATTCAACATCACCAACCTGCTCGTCGGTTTCCAGGACCGCACCTATCCCGTGGTGCTCCTGCAGGCCTTCTACGGCGCCACCGGCTTCGCCTGCGCGGCCACCGTCATCCTGCTGCTGCTGGCCAGCGTCTCGGCCCTCGTGTCGTCCCTCGTTCTCAAAAAATCATGAGCCTCGTACTCGACCGTGTCAGCTACACCTATCCCGGCAGCCACCAGGGGCTCCACGATGTGAGCATCGACATCCAGCGCGGTGAGCTGGTCGCCGTCATCGGCCCCAGCGGCTCGGGCAAGTCCACCCTGCTCAAGCTGGTCTCCGGCCTGTCCGACGGCTACTCGGGCCGCATCGTGCTCGACGGCGAAGACCTGCAGGGGCGGCCCGTGCACAAGCGCAACGTCGGCATGGTGTTCCAGAGCTATGCCCTGTTCCCTCATCTCAGCGTGCTCGACAACGTCGCCTACGGGCTGCGCCTGCGCAAGCTGCCGGCCGCCCAATGCCGTGCCCGCGCCTTCGAGCTGCTGAGCATGGTCGACCTGATGGCGCATGCCGAGCGCGGCGTGGGGCAGCTCTCGGGCGGCCAGCAGCAGCGGGTGGCCCTGGCGCGCGCCCTGGCCATCGACCCCAAGGCCCTGCTGCTCGACGAGCCGCTGGCTGCGCTCGACGCCAGCATCCGCGGCCACCTGCGCGACCAGATCCGGCAGATCCAGCAGCGTTTCGGTGCGACCACCCTGCTCGTGACCCACGATCAGGAAGAAGCGCTGGCCATGGCCGATCGGGTCGCCATGCTCAAGGACGGCCGCCTGCTGCAGTTCGCCACGCCGCGTGAAATCTACGAACGTCCGGCCAGCCGTGCCGTGGCCGAGTTCGTGGGCCTGTCCACGATCTACCCCGCCCGTGTCGCCGGCCCCGGCCGGATCAACCTGGGCTTTGCCGAACTGCAGGCCGATACCGGCGGGCACGCGCTCGACAGCGCCGTGCATGTGCTGATCCGGCCCGAACATGTCCAGGCCGATCCGCCGCCGGGCACTCCCAACCGCCTGACCGGCACGCCCGGCCGCCAGCGCTACCTCGGGGCGCTGCTGCGCTACGACTTCGAGCTCGCACCGGGTGTCCGGCCCTTGCTGGTCGAAGGCCGCCAGGCCGCTGCGCAAGCCGTCGCCATCGATCCGGCGCATCTGCGCCTGCTCGACCACTGACCGGTCGAACACCGGACACGCACCCATCACGTCACAACCACCCTGTCTTCATCTTCCATCCAGAGGATTCACCATGCAACGCAGACAACTCATCCTGGCCGCCGGTGCCGTTTCCCTCTCTGCCCTGTCCGCCGGCAGCGCCCTGGCCTTCGAGGGCGCGGAACTGTATGCGGGCGAGAGCGCCCTGTACGAAGAGGCCCGCAAGGAAGGTCTCGTCGTCTCCTTCGACACCGGTCCCGAGTGGGCCAACTGGAAGTCGCTGTTCGCCAACTTCAAGAAACGTTATCCCGAAGTCGAACTGACCTACAACGACCTCGGATCGGCCGCCACGGTCGTTGCGCTCGACAAGACCCGCCGCCGCCCCCAGGCCGACACCGCCTATTACTTCGCGGCCTCGGCCGTCGATGCCGTCCAGAAGGACGTGGTGGCGCCCTTCAAGCCCGTGAACTTCGACAAGCTGCCCGACGTGTTCCGTGAGGCCGACGGCCGCTGGTTCACCATCCACACCCTCAACATCGCGTTCCTCGTCAACAAGAAGCTGGTCAAGAACGTGCCCACCAGCTGGGCCGACCTGCTCAAGCCCGAATACAAGAACACCGTCGTCTACCTCGACCCCCGCACCGCCGGCGTGGGGCAGGTGGTGGTCTTCGCCGCCGCCTACGGCAATGGCGGCAGCGTCGACAACATCAAGCCGGGTACCGACTACCTGGCTCGCCTGCATGCGGCCGGCAATGTCCAGCGCATCGAGGGCACCACGCCCTACGCCAAGTTCCTCAAGGGCGAAATCCCCATCTGGATCGGCTACGAGAACGACGGCCTCAAGGCCAAGCATGTCGACGGCATGGGCGACGCGGTCGAGGTCGTCATCCCGCGCGAAGCCAGCGTGGCCGCACCCTATGCCATCAGCCTGGTCAAGAACGGTCCCAACCCGAATGCCGGCAAGCTCTGGCTCAACTACATCATGAGCCCGGCCGGCCAGAGCCTGTTCGCCCAGGGTTATGTCCGCCCGGCCGTGCCCGGTACCGTGCTGCCGGCCGACGTGCAGGCCAAGATGCCCGCCGCCCCGCAGATCCAGCCGCTCGACGTGGTCAAGGCGTCGGCCCGCAAGGCCGAAGTCGACCGTCAGTGGGCCGAGGCCGCTCTCAAGTGAAGCCGGCTGCGCTCCAGCGTTTCGGCGCCTGGCCGGCCTGGGTGTTCCTGGCCCTGTTCTTTGCCGCGCCGCTGGCGGCCTTGCTGCCCGAGGCCCTGGGCGATGGCGGCGGGGCCATGGGCCGGGTCCTGGGCGACCGGTTGTTCTGGGGCGCCCTGCGCAACACCCTGGCGCTGGGACTGTGCGCGGGTCTGCTGGCCGGCCTTGTCGGCACGGTGCTGGCCGTGGAACTGGCGCGCCAGCCCGTCTCGCGCAGGCGCTGGCTCATGGCCTTGCTGGCCCTGCCGCTGGCCTTTTCGGGGCTGGTGATCGCCTATGGCTTCATCCTGGCCTTCGGCCGCGCCGGCTTCGTCACCCAGATCCTGGCTTTCCTGGGCGGCGATCCTGCCGTCGTGGGCAGCTGGATCTACAGCGTCGGCGGCCTGGGCGTGGCCTATGCCTACTACCTGGTCCCGCGGGTCGCGCTGACCCTCTACCCGGTCTTCGCCAACCTCGACACCCGTCCGCTGGACGCGGCACGCACCCTCGGGGCCTCCCGCTGGCGCGCCTTCGCCGACACCGTCCTGGCCGAAGTCTGGCCTTCCGTGCTCTCGAGTGCGTGCATGGTGGCCGCGCTGGCCATGGGGACCTACGGAACCGCGCTGGCCCTGGTCGGGACCCAGCTCAACATACTTCCGCTGCTGCTGCTCTCCAAGGTCAGCGACGGCGGCTCGGACTTCGCGGGCGCAGCCGCCATGTCCTTGCTTCTGATGATGGTCTGCGTTGTAGTCATGGGAATGGGAGATGTCCTTGCACGTCGTAGAGAACGTACTGCCGGTGCCGGTCACTGAATTGAGCCGACGGCTTCTGGCGCGCCAGCAGGGCCCGGCGCGCATTCGCCAGCCCGTGGCCGTCATCGGCCCGGGCGACGGCGACGAACAGGTCTGCACGGCCGCGCGTTTCATTGCCCGTCAGCTGGCGCTGAGCGGCCTGGCGGTCATCTGCGGCGGACGCGGCGGCGTCATGGCGGCCGCTTCGCAAGGGGCCGTCGAGGTCGGCGGCATCGCCATCGGTGTCCTGCCCGAAGACGATACCCGGGCCGCCAATCCCTGGCTGACCGTCGCCATACCCACCGGCATGGGCGAGATGCGCAATGCCGTGATCGCCCGCAGCGCCATCTGCCTGGTGGCGATCGGCGGCAACATGGGCACGCTCTCCGAAATGGCCATGGGCCTCAAGTGGGGCAAGCCGGTCTTCACCCTGCATGCCGACATGGCTTTGCCCGGTGCCACCGATTGCACCGAGCCGGAGCAACTGCTGGCCGTCTTGCTCGAGTGGCTGCTGACCTCGCCGACGCCACCCGGCCCGCCGGCCACGGTTCAGAGCGTGTAGTCGTAATCGACCAGCAGCGGTGCGTGGTCCGAAAAACGCGTGTCCTTCCAGATCGACGTCTGGCGCGCCAGGGCCGCCATACCCGGCGTGGCCAGCTGGTAGTCGATGCGCCAGCCCACATTCTTGGCCCAGGCCTGCCCCCGGTTGCTCCACCAGGTGTAGGCCTCGCCCGTGGTCTCGGGGTGCAGGCTGCGGTATACATCGACCAGGCTGGCCTCCTGCAGCAGGCGGGTCAGCCAGGCCCGCTCCTCGGGCAGGAAACCGCTGTTCTTGAGATTGCCCTTCCAGTTCTTGAGGTCGATCTCCTGGTGGGCGATGTTGATATCGCCGCACAGCACCAGTTCGCGGTCGGCCCGCAGCGTGTGCAGGTGCGGAAACATGCTTTCGAGGAAACGGTACTTGGCCGTCTGGCGTTCGTCGCCCGAACTCCCACTCGGGAAATAGCTGCTGATGATCGATAGCTTGCGGCTGGGCGTGTCGAAGCGCAGTTCGATGTAGCGCCCCTCGTCGTCGAACTCCGGGTTGCCATAACCCACGATCACGTCGCTGGGCTCATGCCGCGTGTAGATTCCCACCCCGCTGTAGCCCTTCTTGGCCGCGTAGTGAAAGTGGCCTTTCATGGCCCAGCCGGGGGCGGCCAGCTCTTCGAAGCGGTCGGCGATATCCGCCCCCTGCGCCTTCAGTTCCTGGACGCAAATACAATCGGGCCGCGTCTGTGCGACCCATTCGGCCAGGCCTTTGCTGGCGGCCGAGCGGATGCCGTTGAGGTTGAGGCTGATCAGTTTGAACAAGGAAATCCCCATGTCGGTTAATACAGAGCCAGCGGCAGCAGACCGCCTGGCACAAGACTTCGTGCAATTCGCCGTGGCAAGCGGCGTGCTGCGTTTCGGGGAATTCAAGACCAAGGCCGGTCGCCTGAGTCCCTACTTCTTCAACGCCGGCCTGTTCGACGACGGCGCCAAGATGGGCCGCCTGGCAGCGTTCTACGCCCAGGCCATCCTGAATTCGGGCATCGAGTTTGACATGATTTTCGGTCCCGCCTACAAGGGCATCCCGCTGGCCGCCACCGTCGCCGTCGAACTGGCGCGGGCCGGCCGCAACGTGCCCTTTGCCTACAACCGCAAGGAAGCCAAGGACCATGGCGAGGGCGGCACGCTGGTGGGCGCACCGGTGCAGGGCCGGGTGCTCATCGTCGACGACGTCATGTCCGCCGGGACGGCCGCACGCGAATCCATTGCCCTCATCAAGGGCGCCGGTGCCACGCCGCATGCGGTGGCCATCGCACTGGACCGCCAGGAGAAAGCCACCGAAAACGGCCGGGACGTGCCGCACAGCGCCGTCCAGTACGTGCGAGACCACCTGGGCATGCACGTCTGCACCATCGCGCGCCTGGAAGACCTGCTGGACTTCCTGCAAGGCAGCGCCGACCCCACCGTCAAGCAACACCACGAACGCGTGCAGGCCTACCGCCAGACCTACGGCGTGTGAGTCACGGGCGCGCTCAGTCCTGGGCCGCGCGGAACGCCTTGCTGTACGTCTCGCGCTCCATGTCGCGGATCTCCACGCTGAACTGCACCCGCAGCGCCGCCGGATAGGCCTGCTCCTGCAGCACCGACATCAGGCGGGCGCTGATGGCCTTCTTGGCATCGGGCGCGCGGCCCGCCAGCAGGGCCAGGGTGACATGCACAAAGCCGTGCGCGGCCTGGTCCACATCCGGCGTTCCGATCTGATAGACCTCGTGCCGGTTCGCTCGGCCCTTCAGATCCAGCGGGTCGGCCACCTGGCCCGATGCCGCAATGGCCGAGTTCAGCGCCCCAAGGATATGAGGCACGTCCAGAGTGCCCAGATTGCTGCTGTAGTCCATCGTCAGGTGCGGCATGTCGAGATCCGTTCAGAAAGATCGAAAAAAGAGAAGCTGCAAACTGTAGCCTGAGTCCGGCCGGTAGAGGTAGAGGTAGAGGTAGAGGTAGAGGTAGAGGTAGAGGTAGAGGTAGAGGTGTTGCCGCGCGCTCTTTTTATAGGGAAGTGGCGGTTGGGCAAAAAAATGCGGCCGAAGGGCACGATACCGAAATAACCATGCCATAATTCGCCTCCCTTCAACGCAAGGCTGCTCTTTTGGGAGTGGTTGGCGAGGTGGGGAGGTCTCGGATCCGTAGCAAGGTCGGGGCT
>NZ_RJVF01000012.1 GCF_003752175.1 Comamonas sp. BIGb0124
TCGAACGGATTCATGCTCATCTTGACGTTGGCGATGTCCACACCGCTGCCATCGGACTTCACGCGGACTTTCACGTTGTAGTCCACGACTCTTTTCACTGCTACCAACACCTTCATTGCGGCTCCTTAGATTGATCCATCGCGCCATCGACTCACAAGACCGTCGATTGACGCTTACGTCAACTGGACATTCTAGTGTCCCTCTGCATCGTCCCCATACGGCATGGGGAATAGCAGATGTTTTCCACGGATTGGGGAAACACCCGCCTGCCCGACCAAAAAGAACGATCGTACTTTTATATGGGGATCACCATAACAAACGCCGCCAGCCGGCGCACGGGTGGAGACCCTGATGGAAGATCGCAGCACGACCGGCATGAAACCGCTGGCGCCTTGCCGGCCCGGCCGAGCCGCCCCCTCGCAAAGACAGAAGCCCCGTGTCTTGGCCGACACGGGGCTTCTGGTTGTGCAACTGCCGTTGGTGCAGTGATCGTCTGTGCCGTCGCCGTTCACCTGCCGGCGATCACTTGCGGCGCAACAGGGCGTAAAGCAGTGCGATGGCCATGCCGGCAAAAGCGATGAACGACCAGTTGGCGATGCTCAGGCCGAGGAAAGTCCAGTCGATGGCGGTGCAGTCGCCGCTGCCCTTGAAGATCATGGGAATGGCACGGCGCAGGGGGAAGGTCTCGATCATGCCGTAGAAGTCACGGCTGCACGAAGCGAACTCAGGCGGGTACCACTGCAGAAAGCTCTGGCGGGCCGCCACGAAGGCACCGAAACCCGAACCGACCAGGGCCAGCACCGTACCGGCCAGATGCACCGACCGCGCACGAGGCAAAGCGCTCAGCCCGGCCACGATGGCCACCAGGAAAAGCGCGTAACGCTGCACGATGCACATGGGGCAGGGTTCGAGCCCCACGACATGCTGCAGATACAAGGCAAATGCCAGCAGCAGCACACAGATCGCAAACACCCAGGCCAGCACCTTGCGGCGGGTTCCCAACAGCGTAGTCAGCACTTCGATTCCTCTTCATCAGCCCAGGAGGGGCCGCCCATCATATTGGCTCGCAGCAACTGGCGCGCCCCAAGACATGTGAACGATCGCCAGGCAGCCGCCACGGACGCTCATCCCGGCCGCGGCCCGCTCGATTCGTTCAGCACGCATGGATTGTCGTCCAAGCCCTGTCATTGAGAGCAGCCGGACGACAAAGTTCGCGGACAAATCGTGATTTCTTGTGCCCTGGCGCACCTGCGGATGCAGGTCGTGCCCATTCGCCTGGCCACCATGAAAAAAGGACCTGTGCGGCAGGTCCTTCGTCGGTCTCGAGGCCGGCCCCTCGCGCATCCCCGAGGACACGTGGGCCAGCCCGCAGTCAGCGCTTACTTGTTGGGTTGCGGCGTGACGCGCAGGTAGGGCTTGACCGTGGTGTAACCCTTGGGGAAACGCCGGGCGATCTCTTCCGGATCCTGCAGGCTGGGCACGATCACGACGTCGTCGCCGTCCTTCCAGTCGGCCGGGGTGGCGACCTTGTGGCTGTCGGTGAGCTGCAGCGAATCGATCACACGCAGGATCTCTTCGAAGTTGCGGCCGGTGCTCGGCGGATAGGTGATGGTGGCGCGGATGGCTTTCTTCGGGTCGATGATGAAGACGCTGCGCACCGTGTGCGTGGCGGACGCATTGGGGTGGATCAGGTCGTAGAGCTCGGCCACCTTGCGGTCGGCGTCGGCCAGGATGGGGAAGTCGACCTCGGTGTTCTGGGTCTCGTTGATGTCCTTGATCCACTCGGAGTGGGACTCGACCGGATCGACGCTGACGGCGATGGGCTTGACGCCCCGCTTGGCGAATTCGGTCTTGAGCGCAGCGGTACGGCCCAGTTCGGTGGTGCAGATGGGGGTGAAATCCGCCGGATGGGAAAACAGCACGACCCAGCTGTCGCCAGCCCAGGCATGGAACTGAATGTCGCCCTGACTCGAAGCTTGTTTGAAATCGGGAGCCTGGTCGCCCAGACGAAGAGTGTTGCTCATTGGGAATCTCCAAAAAACGGCATCCGAAGGATGGACACCCCCATTGTGTATCCCTCGGCTAATTTCAAGAAATACCCATTTACCTTGAATTTATATTCAGATTTCATATAAAGACATCGCCTCGCCTCCCCCGGTGGCCGTTCGCAAAAAAGCCCGCAGGCCTTGCGGGCTGCGGGCTGGCTGGCAAGCCACCTGCCAGGAGATATCCCGGCCGATGACGCGCGGCTTTGCGAGCTTACTGCTCGACCGGCACCTTGCTGCCGTCCTTGTAGCTGTAGAGCGTGTAGGGGGCATCGACCAGTTCGCCGTTGGGCTGGAACTTGATGGTGGTCGTCACGCCCTGGTAGCTGGATTCCTTGAGCTTGGGCAGGTACACCTTGGGATCGGCCGAATCGGCACGCTTCATGGCATCGGCCAGCAGCATGGTCGCGTCGTAGGTGTAAGGGCTGTAGATCTGGAACTCGCCCGGGAAACGTTCGTCGT
This sequence comes from Comamonas sp. BIGb0124, assembly GCF_003752175.1. Lineage (GTDB taxonomy): Bacteria > Pseudomonadota > Gammaproteobacteria > Burkholderiales > Burkholderiaceae_C > Comamonas_F. Next base: position 2,508 of record NZ_RJVF01000012.1, read on the forward strand.
AGCGTTTTTTCCATTCCACGCCACCGGGCATCTTCGCCAGCGAGGCACCGCCTTCGGCACAGATCACGTTGTCCATGGTCGCCGATTTCGACGACAGTTCGACGATCTTGGTCGTGCAGATGCCATCGCCGCCGAACAGCTTGACCTTGGTCATGCCGAGCTGGGCCATCTGGCGCAGCATCGGGCCGGCCTGGGCGTCCATGCCGCCGTAGAAGATCACGTCGGGGTTCTTGGACTTGATGGCCGTGAGGATGGCCATGAAATCCACGGCCTTGTCGGTGGTGAACTGCTGGTCGACGACCTTGGCGCCATCGGTCTCGGCGGTCTTGCGGAAGATGTCGGCCACGCCCTGGCCGTAGGCGGTGCGGTCGTCGATGACGGCCACGTTCTTGAAGCCCAGCGTCTTGACGGCGTAGTTGGCCAGGCCTGCGCCCAGCGCGTTGTCGTTGGCGATGATGCGGTAGGTGGTGTCGTAGCCGGGCTTGGTCAGGTCCGGATTGGTGGCGGCACCGGTGACCATGGGAATGCCGCAGTCGTTGTAGATCTTGGAGGCGGGGATGGTGGTGCCCGAATTCAGATGACCCACCACGCCTGCGACCTTCGAATCGCACAGCTTCTGTGCGGCGGCGGTGCCTTGCTTGGGATCGGCACCGTCGTCCTCGGCCACCAGTTCCCACTTGACCTTCTTGCCACCGATGGTGATGTCCTGCTTGTTCAGGTCCTCGATGGCAAAGCGGGCACCGTTCTCGTTGTCCTTGCCGTAGTGGGCCTGGCCACCCGACATGGGGGCCACATGGCCGATGCGCACGACGACATCGCCGCCGGCAGGGGCGGCAGCCGGTGCCGCTGCAGGTGCGGCGCTACTCGTCGTTGCTGCAGGCGTCTCTTCCTTCTTGCCGCAAGCGGCAGCGGCCAGGGCGGCGGCCATCACGACGACTGTCAACTTCCATTGCATATCAGCCTCCAAAAACCTCAGATTGGTTGAACATCCGAAAGCCAGCCCGTCCTGCAAAAACGAGGACAGACATCGACTCGGCTGCAGCGATATTGCAAGTTCTGCGCCACATCCAAGGCCGGCCGTCGCGCAAAGTTTGACCGATTTGGTGCATGGACCGCGCGAGGTTTTACCCGCATGCGGCAAGGGCCGGTTTTGTGGTGGGCCGGCGTCGGCCCCGGAGGCCACGGGATAGCGCCCAGGCACCGCCGGGCTGCTGACGGACGTCCGTCAAAAAAGAGAGACGCCGGAGGTGGACATCAGCGCACCGGCCTGGCCGGCTTCAGCGCGTCTTCGGTGCATTGGCGAACGACAAGTTCGATTTCTTCCCGGATCTGGTGCGCGAGGCGCTGGCTTTCACGCTGGATCAGGTCGTTCAACGCGGTCTGGAGATGGTGCTCGAGCAGGGGCTGGATGCGGGCCATGACCTGCGCGACCACCGCGGCTTCGACGGCTGCGGGATGGGGCAGGTCGACCAGCCGCTCGTCGGGTGCCGGCATCAGCACGTCGTTCAAGGTCGGGATGTGGGCCGGCGGGCCGGCAGGTTGGGTCGGATCGGTCATGGTGCAGACGGGCCGGTGAGCGTCGCCGCGGACTTCATGGCGACGCGTGGTTGTGCAGGGCGTAACCCCGGTCTTTGTAATGTTTCCACCGCCGGCGTCCCTGGGCCACACCCTCGGCATCGAGCTCGGGTCTGCCCAGGATTTCGACAAGGCGTTCGAAACGCTCGAAACCGGGCGGCACGGCCTGGCCCAGGTTGACCAGCACGCTGCAGGCCTGGAGGTCGGGCGGCTCGGCCGCGCCCGCATCGTGCAGCACGATCGGGCTGGCGGCCAGCATCTCGGCGGCATCCACGCTGCGGCAATGCGGCAGGAACTCGGTATCCGAGAGATTCCACAGGGCCTGGTCCAGCCGGTCGAGCAAGGGCTCTTCGGCCACGACCAGCAACCGGGCGCCCTGCCCCGCCGCCTTGCGCAGCAGGCGGCAGGCGTAGGCGCAGCGATCGGCCACATTGGAGTGGAAATCGATACGGGTCATGAGCCCTGGCCTCAGGCCGCCGGACGCGCGCCGCGACGTGCGCGCACCGGTGCGGGAGCAGCGGCTTTGCGGGCCGATGCGGTTTTCCTGACTGCGGGCGCAGCCACCGCAGCCACGGTCGCGGCCGGGGTCCGCCGGGCAGCCTTGGCCGGTACGACCTCGGCGGCCACGGGGGCTGCCGTCTTGCGGCGGCCACCCGGCTTGCGTGTCGCGGCAACGGCGTCGGCTGCGGCCGGCTTGGCCGCCAGGTTCAGCAGGTACTGGAACAGCAGGCCCACGGGACGACCCGTGGAGCCCTTGGCCGCGCCGCCCTTCCAGGCGGTCCCGGCGATGTCGAGATGCGCCCAGGGATAGGCCGAGGCAAAACGCTGCAGGAACTTGGCCGCCGTGATGGCGCCGCCCGCACGGCCGGCCACATTGGCGACATCGGCGAAATGGGTCTTGAGGCCGTCGGCGTAGTCGTCGTCGAGCGGCAACCTCCAGCAGAGGTCGCCGGCTTGCTCGCCTGCAGCCTGCAGGTCGGCAGCCAGGGCTTCGTCGGTGCTGAACAGGCCGCTGCGCACGCCGCCCAGAGAGATCACGCAGGCGCCGGTGAGGGTGGCGATATCGACCACGCTCTGCGGCTTGAAGCGCTCGGCGTAGGTCAGCGCATCGCACAGCACCAAGCGCCCCTCGGCGTCGGTGTTGAGCACTTCGATGGTCTGTCCGCTCATGCTGGTGACGACGTCGCCCGGCTTGAGGGCCTGTCCATCGGGCATGTTCTCGCAACTGGCGATCAGGCCCACGACGTTGATGGCGGGCTGGAACTCGCCGAGCGCACGGAAGGTGCCGAGCACGCTGGCGGCGCCGCACATGTCGAACTTCATTTCGTCCATCTCGCCGGCAGGCTTGATGGAAATGCCGCCGGTGTCGAAGGTGATGCCCTTGCCGACCAGCACGTGGGGGGCCACCGACTTGGCGGCGCCGTTGTAGCGCAGCACGATGAAGCGCAGGGGCTCGACCGAGCCCTTGGCGACGGCGATGAACGAGCCCATGCCCAGCGCGGCGACTTCCTTGGGTCCGAGCACCTCGACCTGCACGCGCGGCAGGCGTGCAAGGGTGCGTGCGGCCTGGCCCAGCAGTGTCGGCGTGGCGTGGTTGCCGGGCCGGTTGCCCCATTCCTTGGCGAAGGCAATGCCTTCGGCGAGCGCACGGCCTTCGGCCACGCCCTGCCGGCCGATGCCGGCCGGGCTCAGCAGCGTGACGCGGCCGATGGTGCTGGCGCGTGCCTTGGCCTTGGTGTAGGTGTAGACATACGTGGCATCGCCGCAGGCCAGCACGGCGGCACGGACCACGTCCTCGCCAGGCTGATCGAGCGCGGCCAGCACCAGCGCCAGCTTGCGTACCGGGCTGTCCTTGAGCCCGCCCAGGGCCGAGCGGACGGCCTGAGCCACGTGGCGGGCAAGGCCGGCGCCGACACCCGCCAGGGTGACGCGGCGTGCGCCGAAGCCGGCGGGCGCATACAGTTGCAGGGTCTGGCCCGGCTTGCCTTCGAAATCGCCAGCGGAGCGCGCCGTCTGGATCAACGCCGACAGGGCATCGGTGCCGGGCTTGAAACCTTCGGGCACCAACACGACCAAAGCATCAGCCTTTTCATTCGCCGCAGCGGCGAGATCTGCATTCTTGAGAGCAAAGTCCATAATCCACGTTTTCCTTGTAGGGTGTTGCACCCTAGAGATTCTTCGATGTTATTCCATTCTTCCATACGCAAAGAATTGGCCCGGACCTTCGGCGCGACCTTCGTCGTCCTGGTCTCCATTGTGATCAGCATGATGCTCATCCGCGCCGTGCGCCTGGCAGCGCGCGGTTCGGTGAGTCCTGCCGACGTGATGATGGTCATGGGCTATACGGTGCTCAGCCACATGTCGACCATCCTCACGCTGAGCCTGTTCGTGGCCGTGGTGGGCGTGCTTTCGCGCATGTACCACGACAGCGAGATGGTGGTCTGGTTTTCCAGCGGCCGCGGCCTGACGAGTTTCGTGCGGCCGATCTTCCGGTTTGCCTGGCCCATCCTGGCCACGATTCTGGCGCTGGCGGTGGTGATCTGGCCCTGGGCGAACCAGCAGATCACCGACCTGCGCGCGAACTACGAGCAGCGCAGCGACCTCGACCGCATCGCGCCCGGCCAGTTCCAGGAGTCGTCCAACGGCAGCCGGGTGTTCTTCATCGACAAGGACACCCCCGACAGCAACACGGGCCGCAACGTCTTCGTCTCGACCGTCAAGGACGGCAAGCTCACCATCACCTCGGCACAGCGCGGCCACATCGAGACCCAAGGCACCGACCGGGTGCTGGTGCTCGAACACGGGCGCAACCTCGAGAGCTGGCAGGATCCGGCGGCCAACGACGGCACGGCCATGCGCATCGCGGACTTCGACCGCTACAGCATTCTGGTGGCCCAGGCCCAGGCCCCGGCACAACAGGTGGCGCCGGTTCGGGCCCGCAACACCCTCGACCTGCTGCAGGATCCGGCCCCGCAAAGCCGTGCCGAGCTGTCGTGGCGGCTGGGGCTGGCCTTCGCCGGCGTCAACTTCCTGCTCATCGCGCTGGCGTCCACACGCGTCAATCCGCGGGCGGGCCGAAGTCTCAACACCATCTTTGCGCTGCTGTCCTTCGTCGTCTATTACAACCTCATCACGCTGGGGCAGAACTGGATCGGCTCCGGCCGCATCGGACTGGTGGCCTGGCTGGTGCTGCTGCACGGCGGCATGCTGGCCCTTGCACTGGGCTGGCTCTACAAACGTGAACTGAACTGGCTGTGGCGCGATCTGCTGCCCCGCGGCCGCACCGACGCAACGCAGGCCGGAGGCGCCGCATGAAGACCATCCGCCGATTCATCTACCGCGAGGTGCTGCAGGCCGTGATGCTGGTGACCGTGGGGTTTCTGGCACTGTTCTTTTTCTTCGACCTGGTCGACGAACTGCAGGACGTCGGCAGCGGGCTGATCCCCTACCGCACGGTCGACGCCCTGCTCTACGTGACGCTGCTGGTGCCCGGCCACCTCTACGAGCTGCTGCCGATCGCCGTGCTGCTGGGCACGATCTTTGTGCTGGCCCGCTTCGCGCAGAGTTCGGAGTTCACCATCCTGCGCACCAGCGGACTGGGGCCCTGGCGTGCGCTGCGGACCCTGCTGGTGCTGGGCCTGGGCTTCGTGGTGCTGACGTTCGCGCTGGGCGACTATGTCTCGCCGCTGAGCGACCGCGGCGCGCAGTTGCTCAAGGCCCGCCACTCGGGCGACATCTCGGTCGGCCAGACCGGGGCCTGGCTGCGCGAGGCGCAGGGCGACAAGCGTTTTTCGGTGAATGTGGGCGCGCTGGCCTCGGACACCACCATGCGCAACATCCGCGTCTACGCCTTCGACGAACAGGGTTACCTGTCGTCCCTCACCGAAGCCGCCAGCGGCCGCGTGGTGCCCGAGGGCTGGCAACTGGAGAACGTCACCCGCAGCCTCTTTCCGCCGGCCAAGGCCGAGCGGGCCCGGGTCGCGCGCGAGCAGTTGCCCAGCTATGTCTGGCCCACCGAGATCTCGGCGGAAATGGTCTCTGCAGCGGTGCTCAAGCCCGACCGCATGAGCACCATTGCCCTGTTCCAGTACATCCAGCATCTGGAAGCCAACGAGCAGAGCGCCCAGCGCTACGCCATCGAGTTCTGGAAAAAAGTGTTCTTCCCCCTGAGCTGCCTGGTGATGGTCGTGCTGGCCCTGCCCTTCGCCTACCTGCACTTCCGTTCGGGCAACATGGCCGGCTACGTGTTCGCGGGCGTGCTGATCGGCATCAGCTTCTTCCTGCTCAACAACGTGTTCGGTTACATCGGAAACCTGCGCAACTGGTCGCCCTGGATCGCGGCGGCGGCACCGGGCATTCTCTACAGCCTGCTGTCGCTGGGCGCCTTCGGCTGGCTGGTGCTCAAGCGTTAGCAAAGACCCCTTCAATGACTGCCCCGAAATGACTGCCTCGACTCCTCCCATCCAGACCCCCGACGGCAGCGGCACGGCCATCGTGCTGTTCGGCCACGGCTCGCGCGACCCCCGCTGGGCCGAACCCATGGAAGCCGTGGCAACCCGGCTGCGCACGCTGGTGCCCCATCGGCCCGTGGTCTGCACGTATCTCGAACTCATGACGCCCGACCTGCCCACGGCGTGCGATGCGCTGGTGGCACAGGGCACACGCACGGTGGAAATCCTCCCCATGTTCCTCGGGACAGGCCGGCACGCACGCGAGGATCTGCCGGAACTGGTTGCCGCCCTCCGGCAGCGGCATACCGATACCGCGTTCGTGTTGCGCACGGCTCTGGGCGAGGATCCGGCCATGATCGAAGCGATCTCGCAATGGGCCCTGAGACTGCCGAGCGGCCAGGCCTGAAGCGGGAAGCCTGGTCCGCATTTCCCTCATAACCACAAGTTCTTAGATATTCGCTGCATAATGAAGGGATTCATTAGCGCGTATCGCATATAAATCTATGAACCTTCACCAGTTCCGCTTTGTTCAGGAAGCCTCGCGCCGTGGCCTGAATCTGACCGAGGCCGCCAAGGCTCTGCACACCTCGCAGCCCGGCGTGTCCAAGGCCATCATCGAGCTCGAGGAAGAACTGGGCGTGGAGATTTTTGCGCGCCATGGCAAGCGGCTCAAACGCATCACCGAGCCGGGCGAGCATGTGCTGCGCAGCATCGAAGTGATCATGCGCGAGATCGGCAACCTCAAGCGCATCGGCGAACAGTACAGCGCCCAGGACAGCGGCACGCTGTCCATCGCCACCACGCACACGCAGGCGCGCTACGTCCTGCCTTCGCCGGTGGCCAAGCTGCGCGAGCTCTATCCCAAGGTCAACGTCAGCCTGCATCAGGGCTCGCCCGATCAGGTCGCCAAGATGCTGATCGACGAGGTGGCCGAGGTCGGCATGGCGACCGAGTCGCTCAACAACTACCCCGAACTCGTGACGCTGCCCTGCTACGAATGGCAGCACGTGCTGGTCATGCCCCAGCACCATCCGCTGGCCGGCCGCAGCAACATCACGCTCGAGGACATCGCCAGCGAGCCGCTGATCACCTATCACCCCTCCTTCACCGGCCGCACCCGCATCGACCAGGCTTTTGCGGCCAAGTCGCTGCAGCCGCGCATTGCGCTCGAGGCGATCGACTCGGACGTGATCAAGACCTATGTCCGCCTGGGGCTGGGCATCGGCATCGTCGCCGAGATGGCCGTGACCGAGGACCCTGCCGCCAACGCCGACCTGGCCGTGCAACCGCTGGGTTACCTGCTGGGCCAGAACGTGGCCCGCGTGGCTTTCAAGCGGGGCGCCTACCTGCGCAATTTCGTCTACCGCTTCGCCGAGCTGCTCAGCGACCGGCTCAGCCGCGACCTCATCATCAAGGCCATGAACGGCACGGAAGGCGACGGCTACCGGCTCTGAGCATCGGGCGCCAGACGGCGCCGCGTCAAAGCCCTGCACGCTGTCCGTGCGTCATCCACCTTCCCTCATTCATTTCCCCGACCGCCACCCCGACGTCACCATGAACGCCCCCCTGTCCGCCCTCGAGTCCGCCACGCCGCGCACGCCTGCGCTGCAGAGCAAGCTGCCCCGCGTGGGCACCACGATCTTCAGCGTGATGTCGGCGCTCGCCGTGCAGCACGACGCGGTCAACCTGGGGCAGGGATTCCCGGATTTCTCGTGCGATCCCAAGCTGGTGGATGCGGTGGCCGAGGCCATGCGCGCGGGACACAACCAGTACCCGCCCATGCCGGGCGCCGCACCGCTGCGCCAGGCGATCTCGGACAAGATCGAGGCGCTGTACGGCCGCCGCTACGACGCGGCGACCGACATCACCGTGACCGCCGGCGCCACCCAGGGCATCCTGACGGCCGTGCTGGCCGTGGTGCGCGAGGGCGACGAAGTGATCGTGCTCGAACCCTGCTACGACAGTTATGTGCCGAACATCGAACTGGCCGGCGCCACCGTGGTGGGCGTGCCGCTGACGCCGCACACCTTCCGCCCGGACATGGCCAGGATCGCCGCGGCCATCACGCCGCGCACGCGCGCCATCGTCGTCAACACACCGCACAACCCCAGCGGCACGGTGTGGACGGCCGAGGAATGGCGCCAGCTCGACGAGCTGCTGGCGCCCACCGACATCGTGCTGATCTCGGACGAGGTCTACGAACACATGGTGTACGACGGCCAGCACCACCAGAGCGCGGCCAGCCTGCCGCGTCTGGCCGCACGGGCGTTCATCGTCTCGAGCTTCGGCAAGACCTACCACGTGACCGGCTGGAAGGTCGGCTTCGTGGCGGCGCCCCCGGCGCTGACGGCCGAGTTCCGCAAGGTCCATCAGTTCAATGTGTTCACGGTCAACACGCCGATGCAGCACGGACTGGCACGGTACATGGCCGATCCGGCGCCCTATCTCGAGCTGTCGGCTTTCTACCAGCGCAAGCGCGACCTGTTCCGTGCAGGACTGGCCGGCACCCGGTTCAAGCTGCTGCCTTGCGAAGGCACCTATTTCCAGTCGGTCGACATCTCGGCGGTCAGCGACCTCGACGAATCGGAGTTCTGCCAGTGGCTGACCGTGGAGCTGGGCGTGGCAGCCATCCCGACGTCGGCGTTCTACCGCGACGGCTTCGACCAGCGTGTGGTTCGTTTCTGTTTCGCCAAGCAGGACCAGACACTGCAGACCGCACTGGAGCGGCTGCAGCGTCTTTGAGACGGACAGGCCCGAAGACCCCTCCGCATCGCGTCTTCAGGCCGACAGCTGCGCCCAGACCTTGTCGAGGCGCTTGAGGCTGACGGGCTGCGGCGTGCGCAGCTCCTGAGCAAAAAAGCTCACACGCAATTCCTCGAGCAGCCAGCGGAACTCCTGCATGCGTGAATCGACGGCCCCCTTGCGATCGGCCACCAGCCGCCAGTAGCGCTGCTCCTGCGGGCGCAGTTCGGCCAACCGGGTGGCATCGCGTGCCGGATCGGCGCGCAGCTTGTCCAGCCGCAGCGTGATCGCCTTGAGGTAACGCGCATAGTGCTGCAGCGCCGCCCAGGGCGTATCGGCCAGGAAACGTTTGCCGACCAGCCGCTGCAACTGCTGCTCGGCATCGCGCGTGGCATCGGGCTGGATCTTGGTGTCCTTGATCTTGCGTGCCGCCGTGGCGTACTCGGCGAGGATGACGGCCGCCAGCCGGGCCACCTCGCCGGCGATCAGGGTCAACCGGCCACGGCCCTCTTCCACCCGCCGCTTGAACTCGCCTTCGTTCGCAGGCAAGGGATCCAGCAGGAAAGCCCGGTCGAGGGCGACGTCGAGAATCTGCGCACGCAGTTCATCGGCCGTGCCCAGCGGCATATAGGCCACGGCCATCTTCTGCAGATCCGGGATGTTCTTCTCGAGATACTTGAGTGCATCGCGGATCTGCAGGGCAAACAGCCGCCGGAGTCCGGCGCGATGCCGGCCGGCTGCGACCTCGGGTTCATCGAAGACCTCGATGCCGACCTCGCTGCCCCGGTCGACCACGGCAGGGAAACCGATCAAGGTCTGCTTGCCGCGCTGGATCTCCATCAGTTCGGGCAGTTCGCCAAAAGCCCAGGTGGTGTAGTTCTGGTCGGCCGTTGCAGCCGGGCTGCTGCCGCGTGCCGATGCAGACGCTGCGACGGCCCCGGTGGCCGCGTGGCGCCGGCCTGCCGCATGCGCGGCGCCTTCGGCCTGTGCAGCGGCGGCCGGGCCGGGATCGGCGGACTCGGGCGCGGCAGGCGCGGCGGTACGCAGCGCTGCCAGCGCCTGGAAGGCCCCCCGCGCCATCACGCCCAGTTCGGACTTGAGTGCGCCGAGGTTGCGTCCATGGCCGAGCTGCCGGCCATGCTCGTCGACCACCCGCACGTTCATGAACAAGTGGGGGCTGAGCATGTCGAGCTTGAAGTCGGTGCGCTTGACGTCCAGGCTGGTGGCGGCGCGCACCGCCTTGAGCAGGGCATCCGTGAGCGAGCCCTGGCCGTAGCGCTCGGGCGTGCCCAGTTCCTGCTCGAGGCGTAAAGCGGACTCGGGCAACGGCACGAACCGCGAACGCGGCTTCTGCGGCAGGCTCTTGAGCAGGGCCTGGATCTTTTCGCGCAGCATGCCGGGCACCAGCCACTCGCAGCGGTCCTCGCTGACCTGGTTGAGTGCAAACAGCGGGACCTCGACCGTCAGGCCATCCTTGGGATCGCCCGGATCGTGCAGGTAGGTGGCACGGCAGTCGATGCCGCCCAGGCGCACGTTGCGCGGAAAGGCGTCGGTGGTGACCCCCGCGGCTTCGTGCCGCATGAGCTCATCGCGGCTGAGGTGCAGAAGGCGGGGCTGGCCGCGGCTCGTTTCGCGCCACCAGTGCTCCAGTCCCCGGCCCGAGCACACATCGGCAGGCAGGTGCTGGTCGTAGTAGGCGTAGATGAGCTCGTCGTCGACCAGCACATCCTGCCGCCGCGACTTGTGCTCGAGCTCCTCGACCTGGCGCACCAGCTTCTGGTTGTGCGTCAGGAAGGGCAGCTTGCTGTCCCACTGCCCGCCGACCAGGCCTTCGCGGATGAAGATCTCGCGGGCGGCCATGGGATCGACCTTGCCGTAGTTGATGCGGCGATTGCTGTAGACCACCGTGCCGTACAGCGTCGCACGCTCCAGCGCCACGACTTCCGCGGCTTTTTTCTCCCAGTGCGGATCGAGCAGTTGTTTCTTGAGCACATGGGCGCCGATCTCCTCGATCCACTGCGGCTCGATGGCGGCGATGCCGCGGCCGAACAGACGTGTGGTCTCGACCAGTTCGGCGACGACGATCCAGCGGCCGGGCTTCTTGCGCAGGTTCGCGCCCGGATGCCGGTAGAACTTGATGCCGCGCGCGCCCAGGTACCAGTCCTCTTCGTCGCTCTTGCAGCCGACGTTGCCCAGCAGCCCGGACAGCATGGAGAGATGCAACTGCTCGTAGCTGGCCGGCTGCGGGTTGATCGGCCAGCGGTGCTCGGTGACCACGGTCAACAGCTGGCTGTGGATGTCGCGCCACTCGCGCACCCGGCGCACATTGACGAAGTTCTGGCGCAGCAGGGCCTCGTACTGGCGATTGCTGAGCTTGTGGCTGGCGGGGGCGATGTCCGTGGCGCTTGCCGTGGACGGGGCTTCCGCGGGCGCGGTCAGGCGCTGGGCAACCGGCAGCACGGCAGCAGACGCCTTGCGCACCTCGCCCCGCTGCACGGCCATTTCGCGGCGGGAGGTGGCCACCGGCGCGCCGCCCCGCGCATCGTGCAGCCACTTCCAGAGCGTCAGGTAACCGCTGAACTCGCTTTTCTCGTCGTCGAACTTGGCATGGGCCTGGTCGGCCTGCTGCTGCGCCTCGAGCGGACGGTCGCGCACGTCCTGGACCGACAGGGCCGAGGCGATGACCAGCACCTCGGCCAAGGCACCGCGTTCGCGGGCTTCGAGCAGCATGCGCGCCACACGCGGATCGAGCGGCAGCTTCGCCAGTTCGGCGCCGACCTGCGTGATCTCGTTGGCTTCGTCGACCGCGCCCAGTTCTTGCAGGAGCTGGTAACCGTCGGCGATGGCACGGCGCTGCGGCGCCTCGATGAAGGGGAAATCCTCGACCAGGCCCAGGTGCAGGGCCTTCATGCGCAGGATGACGCCGGCCAGCGACGAGCGCAGGATCTCGGGATCGGTGAAACGCGGACGGGCGATGAAATCCTTCTCGTCGTAGAGACGGATGCAGATGCCGTTGGCCACCCGGCCGCAGCGGCCGGCGCGCTGATTGGCCGCGGCCTGGCTCACCGGCTCGACCAGCAGTTGCTCGACCTTGTTGCGGAAGCTGTAGCGCTTGACCCGCGCCGTGCCGCTGTCGATGACATAGCGGATGCCCGGCACGGTCAGCGAGGTTTCGGCGACGTTGGTCGACAGCACGATGCGACGGCCGCTGTGGCTGTCGAAGATGCGGTCCTGCTCGGCCTGCGACAGGCGGGCAAACAGCGGCAGCACGTCGGCACTGCGCAGCACGGGATGGTGCGCCAGGTGCTTGCGCAGATGGTCGGCGGCCTCGCGGATCTCGCGTTCGCCGGGCAGGAAGACGAGGATGTCGCCGCCGTCGGCGGGATTGCGCCAGAGCTCGTCGACGCCGTCGGCAATGGCCTCGTTGAGGCCGTAGTCGCGCGATTCCTCGTAGGGCCGGTAACGCTGCTCGACCGGGAAGGTCCGCCCCGAGACGTAGATCACGGGGGCCTTGCCGCGCTTGGAGGCAAAGTGTTCGGCAAACCGGTCGGCATCGATGGTGGCCGAGGTCACCACGACCTTGAGATCGGGCCGGCGTGGCAGGATCTCGCGCAGGTAGCCGAGCAGAAAATCGATGTTCAGACTGCGTTCGTGCGCCTCGTCGATGATGAGCGTGTCGTAGGCCTTGAGCAGCGGATCGGTCTGGGTCTCGGCCAGCAGGATACCGTCGGTCATGAGCTTGACCGATGCATCGCGCGAGAGGCGGTCCTGGAAACGGACCTTGTAGCCCACGACCTCGCCCAGCGGCGTCTTCAGTTCTTCGGCGATGCGCTTGGCCACCGAGCTGGCCGCGATACGGCGCGGCTGCGTGTGGCCGATGAGACGCCCCCGGGTGCCCTCGGGTGCATTGAGCCGGCCACGGCCCATGGCCAGGGCGATCTTGGGCAACTGCGTGGTCTTGCCCGAGCCGGTTTCGCCGCACACGATGATGACCTGGTTCTCGGCCAGTGCACGGGCAATTTCGTCGCGTTTGCCGGAGACCGGCAGCGACTCGGGGAATTCGATCTTCAAAGACATAGGGGCGTGATTATCCCAGCCTGGGCGCAAAGGCATGCTGCGCCGTGGGCCACCGGCGGTTTGCCGATGTCCGGCACCTGTCCTCGATCTGCACGAAACGGCGGATTCAGTCCGCTCCGCTGTCCACGCGGTTGCCCCACGTCCCGACATTCGCGGCCTTCAGCAAGGGGGATGCGCTCCCGGACATCGCCAGTTCGTCGGCCGCGGACATCAGCTCCGGACCAAAGCGAGCCATGTTCTTGGCGGTCAGGCGAGCGGAGGGCCCTGCAATGACCAGCACGCCCGTCGCCGGCTCGCCCTTGCGTCGAACAGGCGCGGCCATCGAACTCATGCCGGGCGCATAGGCGTCCTGGATGATGCTGTAGCCGCGCTTCGCATGCAGGCGAAGGGCGGCCTGCAACGCCTTGAGCGAAGTCGGGGCATTGGGGCCGAACTGGCGCGGACTGCCCAATCCCTGCTTGGAGACGTACTCGGCAGCCTCGTCTTCCTGCAAGGTCATCAGCCAGGCATGCCCGGCTGCGCTGCAGGACAGCCGCAGATCGATGCCCATGTCGGGGTCGTACAGCAGGCCGGATTTGGCGCCCTGCGCCTTGGCGACCAGCGTCAGACGACTGCCGTCCACGATCGCCAGGCGCACCAGTTCCTCTGTCGCCCGGGCGAGCCGTTCGATCACGGGCTGGGCGATGTCGACCACGCCGGAGCGGCTCAGGAAGCTCAGGCCCATCGAAGCCATCTTGGTCGTCAACGCGTAGTCGCCCTTTTGCGGCATCTGGCGGACATAGCCATAACCGATGAGCTCGTGCAGCGTGCGGTGGCAACCGCTGCGGAGCATGTTGAGGTCGGTGGATATCTTCACGAGCGCAACGCCATCCGGATAGGCCACGAGGTACTCGAGGATGGCTAAGGATTTTTCGAGAGCACCGCTCATTGGCATTCCTTTGGTTGACTCGGATTTTGCCGGATCATAAAGCATCTTTCAAAATTTGAATGGCATAAATAAGTTGAAAGCCATTCAGGAAATCTGATTAAGATGGCCAAGCCGGGCGAAACTCGGTACTCGGACAGGAGACAACAGAAAGGTATGGAGACATGAAGACATCTTTGATTCGTCGCGCCACACTGGCCGCGCTCGGCACGATCGCACTGGCGTCTGCGATGTCCGGGGCATGGGCTCAGGACATCAAGGAACGCAACCTGAAGTTCGCGTTCAGCCTGGCCAAGGATCATCCTCTGGGACTGGGCGCTCAGAAGTTTTCCGAACTCGTGGCGGAAAAGAGCGGAGGCAAGATCAAGGTTGCGTTGTTTCCCAACGCGGTGCTGGGCGGCGATCCGCAGAACCTGTCGGCGGTCAGGGGCGGCACGCTCGACTTCGCCTCGATGGCGACGGGCTTGCTGGCCGGGATCGACAAACAGTTCATGGTGTTCGATTTCCCTTTCCTCTTCAACACCCCTCAAGAGGCCTATGCACTGGCAGACGGGCCGGTGGGCACCCAGCTCCAGGCCAAGTTGGCGGATCACGGACTCGTCGGGCTGGGCATCTGGGACCTGGGGTTTCGCAACATGACCAACAGCAAGCGCCCCATCGCCAAACCGGAAGATCTTCAAGGTCTGAAGATCCGCGTCATCGCTTCGCCCATCTATCTGGACATGTTCAACACGCTGGGAGCCAACCCTGTGCCCATGACGTTCGGCGAGGTCTATGGCGCGCTCGAGTCCAAGGCGATCGATGGCCAGGACAATCCGGTCGGCGTGATCGAGTCGGCCAAGTTCTCGGAGGTGCAGAAGTACCTCTCGCTGACCCGCCATGTCTACACCGGCATGCCGGTGCTGATGAGCAAGAAGACATGGGACGGCATGTCCGAGGCGGAACGCAAGATCATCGTCGAGTCGGCCAACGAAGCCAAGCAGGAGGAACGCCGAATCGCGCAGGCCAAGGAAATCGAGTCGATCGCCAACCTGAGCAAGCAGATGCAGGTCAACGAAGTCGCGCCTGCCGAGCTGGCCCGCCTGAGACAGAAGGTCCAGCCGGTCATCGACAAATTCGCCCAGCAGGTCGGCGAGCCGCTGATGAACGAAGTCAACGCCGAGTTGGCTCGCATGCGCGGCAGCAAATAAGGAGTATCGAATGTCGTTACACGGTCAGGGCGCCATCGCCATGTGGTGGGACATCGCGCCCGACATCCGATCGGAATTCGAGGACTGGCACACCCATGAACACTTTCCGGAACGCATGCGCATTCCCGGGTTCAATCGGGGCTCGCGCTGGTCGGCCGTCGATGGCGGCGAAGGGTTCTTTGTCATGTACGAACTGGATGCGTACGAGACCTTGATTTCGCGCGGCTATCTGGATCGACTCAATGCACCCACGCCGTGGTCGACGAAGATGATGCCGCATCACCGTCACATGGTGCGCAGCCAATGCCGCGTTCTCGAGAGCACGGGCGGAGCGCTCTCGCGGCATGCCCTGACTGTGCGCCTCTCGCCTGCAGAAGGCGCGTCCGAGCGGCTGCGTGCGCACCTCCGCGCATTGGCTCGGTCCGCAGCGGCGTCGACGGGCATCGCGGCCGGCCATCTGCTGCAGAACCAGACGCCGAAGATCGCGGCGACCACCGAGCAGAAGATCAGGGGCGGCCCCGATCCCGCCGCCGACTGGATCTTCATCGTCTGCGGCTACGATCGATCCGCTCTCGAGCGGTTTGCCGCAGACCATCTGGGCGACCCCGCGCTCGTGAAGGCCGGCGCTTGCCGGGAGGCGATCCACGGTCTCTACGCGCTTTCGCACAGCAACACCGCAACCGATATCGGTTGATGATCCAAAGGTCATTCGAATGCTAGATTTTTCAGGTCAGCGCATCCTGGTCGCCGGCGGCAGTTCGGGCATCGGCTTGGCCACCGCCGAGCTGGCGGCCGAACTGGGGGCCGATGTGACGATCGCCTCCCGTTCCCGCGAGCGTGTCGAGGCGGCTTGCCGCTCTTGCGCACACGGGCTGCGGGGCGCAGTGCTCGATCTCGCCGACGATGCGGCGGTCGCCCGGTTCTTCGCGCTCGACGAACCATGGCACCACATCGTCGTCACCGGCTCGCAGGTGTCGATGGCGGCCGTGCGCGACCTGCCGCTGTCCTCGGCGCTGGATGCCGTCGACAGCAAGTTCTGGGGCTTCTATCACGTGGCCCGGCACGCTCGCATCCACAGTGGCGGATCGCTGGGCGTGGTTGCGGGCTTTCTGTCGACTCGGCCTGCCGCCGGACGGGCCTTGATGGGCGCCATCAACGCGGCGTTGGAGAGCCTGGTGCGCGGGCTGGCACTCGAGCTCAAGCCGGTCCGTGTCAACGCGGTGTCTCCGGCCGTCGTCGACACCTCGATGTGGGATTCGATGGAGCCGAGCGTGCGCGAAGCGATGTTCGAAAGACTGCGGGCCAGCTACCCTGCCGGGTGCGTCGGCCAACCCTTGGACATCGCGCGCCAGTTGCTGCTGCTGGCGGCGACACCTTATGCCACCGGAACCATCGTGACGCTCGACGGGGGCGCGTCCATCGCCTGACAGGCTGCGCGAGCGGTCGGCGTTTCGGGCCAGCGGGGTCTGCCGGCCCCGGTCGAGCGACGGCTGGCCGGGATGAACCGCGGAATCGGGACGGACAGGCCCGGCGGGCCGGTCTCGGCACTCATTCCGGCTTGAAGCCGGATGCCCGCAGCAGGTCTCGGCCGAGTGCGATTTCCGACGACACGAGGGACTGGAACTTCTCCGTCGAAATCGGCGATGCGTTCAGTCCGAGGGTGTCGAGGGCGCCGGATTGAGCCAGGAACTCCGCCGCCTTGTTGATGTTGGCGTTGAGCGTCTTCACGCGCTCAGGGGGCGTGTTCTTCGGCGCCCAGACCCCGTACCAGGACGAATAGACCAGACCCGGCACGCCGGCTTCGGCAAACGTCGGGACTTGAGGCAGCGCCGCGACGCGTTTGTCCGACGAGATGGCGAGCGGAACGACACGGCCGGACCGGGCCATGGGCGCCAACGAGACCATGGAATCGAACTGCAGCTGCACATGGCCGCCGGCCACGTCGATCAATGCCGGCTGGGTGCCCTTGTACGGCACATACTGGAGATTCATGCCCGTCTGCTTGGCCAGAAGCAAGGTGCCGAGATGGCTGGCGGCCCCGTAGGCGGGCAACGCCGCCGACCACGGCCCCTTGCCGTCGGTGGTTGCAGCGATCGCCGATTTGAGCGTCGTGACGCCGAGCTGGGAGGCCACCACCAGAAGCAAGGGCGCCTCGGCGAATTTGGCGACCGCCACGAAGTCCTTCTCGGGATCGTAGGGCGCATTCACCATCACGTCCTTGGCGAAGATATGCGTGGAGGCCGAAAAAAGCAGCGTGTAGCCATCGGCGGCGGCGAGCTGGACGGCCCTGCCCCCGACCGACCCGTTGGCTCCCGCGCGGTTCTCGACGATGACGTTGAGACCCATCTGCTGGCGCAGCCGCTCGGACAGCAGTCTGGCCGCGTTGTCGACCCCGCCGCCGGCAACGAAGGGCACGATGATCTTCAGCGTCTGGTCTGGCTTGGGATAGTCTTGCGCATGCGCGGCCGGCACGACCAGGCACGCTGCGACACAGAGGATGCGAATGGCTTCAGCTTTCACGGATGTCTCCTGATGTTATGGGTAAGCGATGCGGTCCAAGGCCTATGCGGCCGTCTCGCTGCGTCTGTGCCGGGAAGCCAGGACGTCCAGGGTGTGCGACAGCACATCGATGTTCAAGTCGCGGCCGATGACGACGATGCGGGTCTGCCGAGACGATGTCGGCCATGCCGAGCGCCGTTCGGGCGGTGCAAAAAGATGCTGAACACCGTGGATGACCAAGGGCTGGTCCGGATGCTCGCGAATGGCGACGATGCCTTTGAGGCGCAGAAGATCGTCGCCCCGGCTGGCAATCAGCAGGTCGAGCCAGGCCTGCAGAGCCTTCAGCGGCAGGGCTTCGTCTCGCCGGATCACGCCCGACCGGACGGCCGACGTGTGCCGTGCATCGGCCGATCGTTCGCGGGATTCGATCCGGTAGAGCGGGCCCTCGGGGCAGTCGTCTTCGGCGGATGGACGGCCCCGGGTCAGCTCGTCCAGAAGCCCGCGGAACTCGCCGGCCTCCAGGTGAACCCGGGCCTGTGTCGCGCCGGCGGCGAGGCGGCAGGCGAGTGCGTCCGGCATGCGCCCGCCGAGCGTGTCGAGCTTGGTGACGAAGACCTGGTCGGCGACGGCCAGTTGCTCCTGCGCCTCCTTGAAAGCGTCGAGTGTCGAGACACCCAGGATGCCATCCACGGTGCACGCCACGGTGGCCAGACGGAAGTGACGTGTGACGGCCGGATCCGCAGTGAGTGTGCGGAGGATGGGCCCTGGATCGGCCAGTCCGCTGGTTTCGATGACGACACGCGACAACGTCGAGGCCATGCGCGAGCGCAGCCGTTCGAGCGCCTCGATCAGATCGCCCCGCATGGCACAGCACAGGCAGCCATTGGCCAGCAGCAAGGTCTGCTCGCTGGTTTGTGCGATGAGATCCTGGTCGATCCCGACCTCGCCGAACTCGTTGACGATGACCGCAGTCCCGGTCAGGTCCTGGCTGCCGAGCAGCCTGTTGAGCAAGGTGGTCTTGCCGCTTCCGAGGAAACCGGTCAGCACGGAGACCGGCACCCGTCCTGCATGCCCTTCAGGCACCGCGACCAGCGATGAAAAGTGGCCTGCCATCACATGCCTCCGGATTCGGTCCCGTGCAACTCCGCAAACGAACTCAGCGTGCGTTCGAGCTTGGGCAAGGCCCACGCGCCGACGCCCGGCGGCAGGTGCCCGGCCGCCGCCGTTTCCAGAAGGCGCAGCAGGGGCCGGGCGTCGGCCTCGGTCGCTGTGGAGGCGGCGAAGAACGCCCTCGCCTCCTCCACGTCGCAACGTTCGGCCGAATCCTGGAGGTAACCGTAGATGTCGAGCTCGAAGTCGTCGAGCACCAGGGTGACGCCGCCGGCGCCGCACGCACAGGACGATCCCAGCGCAATGTGACGCGAGGACAGGCGGCTCCACAAGTCCAGCAGCCGGGCGGCCTGCCGGGCTTCGGCGTGTGCGGCGGTGGCCATCAGCATGTCGCCCGGCCTTGCTGCGAGCGCAGCGCAGCCGTTGCCTGCGGGTCCACACGGCCTTTTTCATCGAGGGCGACACGGTAGACCTCGCGCGCCACCGATGCGCTCACATACCCCTCGCGAACGTCTCGAGCCACGAGGTCGAGCTCGCGATCGAGCGGATTCCCAAAGCCGCCGCCCCCGCCGGACAACATCTTGTAGGCATCCCCGCGTTCCAGCCGGACGTTGAAGATCTTGGCATTGGGGTGGTCGGTTTTCCACTCGCCTTTGTGACGGACGGCCAATCCGTTGCCCGCTGCATCGCCGCCGCCTTCGAGCCCCCAGGGCTTGCAATGCACACGGTCGATCCGGGTGGTCACCGTGAAGGGCGACAGGGCCTGCACGATCATCTCGGCGCCAAGCCCGCCGCGGTACCGGCCCGCACCGCCGGAGTCCTGCCGTATCGCATACTTTTCGACGAGCACCGGGTACTTGGCCTCGAGTTGCTCGGTCGGGCTGTTGTGGGTGTCCCCGTCGTTGATGCACACCGTGACCGAGACCCCGTCCTCGCGGCTCTTGGCGCCCCAGCCGCCGCCCAGCGGACCGATGCCGACGATGAACAGCCGGCCATCCTCGGGCGAGATGCCATGGATGTTGGGGAACACCAGATCCGCGTGGTGGCCTGCAATCGAACGGTCGGGGATGGCCGGCGCCAGGGCCTTGAAGATGGTGTCGATGACGGTCATGGGGAAGGTCATCCAGACCCGCATCGGATAGGGTCTCTCCGCGCTGATGACCGTGCCCATCGGCATGACCACTTTCAGCGAGCGGAAGCTGCCGTCGTTGACGGGGTAGTCGGTGGGCGTCGTCAGACACTTGTAGGCGACCTGGGCGCAGGCGATGCCGGTCGTGAAACCGGAGTTGTAGAAACCCCGGACCTGCTTGCTCACGTCCGAGAGATCCACCGTCATTTCGTCGCCCTGGACGATCACCTTGACCCGGATCGGGATGCGTTTTCCGATCTCGAGTCCGTCATCGTCCATGAAGGATTCGGCTTCGTACACGCCGTCGGGAATCGACAGCGTGTTCTTGCGCGCCACGGCTTCGGACGCGTCCATGATCTGGCGGATCGAACCGTTGACGGCCTCCGCGCCATACCGCTGCAGCAGCTCCAGATAGCGGCGCTCGCCGGTGGTGACGGCCGTGATCTGCGCCCGCAGATCGCCCAGGGCCCGCTCGGGCAGGCGCACATTCATCGCGATGATGTCCACCAGGTCCTGGTTGACGATGCCTTCGCTCTGGTACTTGAGCAGCGGAATCTGAATGCCCTCGCTGAAGATGTCGGTGGTCACGTTGCCGAGCGTGCCGCCGACATCCAGCCAGTGCGCCATGCAACAGGTGAACCCCTCGAGCCGCCCCTCGTGGTAGACCGGCATCGTGAAGGTGAAATGGTTCAGGTGACTGCCCGTGGTGTAGGCGTCGTTGGTCACCAGGATGTCGCCCGGCTTGATGTTGTCGTAGCCAAAGTGCCTGATCTTGGCCTTGACGGTCTCCGACATGCCGCGGATGAACATCGGAAGGCCCAGGCCGATCGAGACGGTGTCGCCTTCCTTCGTGAACAGCCCGACGGTGAAATCCAATGCCTCGTAGATGATCAGGTTGTAGGCCGTGCGCGTGAGGTTGGTCTTCATTTCCTCGGTGACGGCATACAGGCCGTTCCGAATGATCTCGACAGTGACCGGATCCACGGCCGCGCCGGCGGAGGTCTGCAGGTTGTTGCTCATGTCCGGTCACTCCCGATTTCGATTTGCAAGTTGCCCAATTCATCGACGCGCAGCGAATCGCCAGGCTGCACGACCGTGGTCGAGGCGTGTTCCTCGATCAGTGCGGGCCCGAGGATTTCGTTGCCCGACAACAGACGATCACGGGTGTAGACGGGCGTATCGGCCCAGCCTGTCGCCCGGAAATAAACCGGCTTCACGGCACGCACCGCCGCCCGGTCGGGCTCGGCCGTCCCGGCAGCGACCTGGTGACGAGGCGGCTTCTTCATGGTGCCCAGCACCGTCACCCGCAGGCTCACCAGATCGGCAGGCTCCTTCGGCGCCGACGTCCCGTAGCGGACCTTGTGCAGTTCATCGAACTGTCGCTTGATGGCGGAGCGGTCCTTGCCCTCGAAAAACTCGAGAGGCAGATCGACCGTGACGGCATGCTCCTGTCCGACATAACGCATGTCGGCGGCGCGCTCGACCACCACGCCGTCGGCCTGGACGCCCGACTGGGCCAGTGCGGCACGCCCTTCGTCTTCCAGGGTCGTGTAGAGCGACTCGATTTCTTCGAACGAGACATCGCCCAGCTTGCGGAAGACCGAACGCACGTAGTCGTAGCGCAGGTCCGAAAACAGCATGCCGTAGGCCGAGAAATAACCGGGCGCATAGGGGATCAGCACTTTTCTGATGCCGATCTCGCGGGCAATGGCCGACGCATGCAGGGGACCTGCACCGCCGTACACCACCATGGTGAAGCTGCCGGCATCCAGCCCCCGCTCGGTGGTCACCGCCTTGACGGCATGGGACATCTGCGTCACGGCGATGCGCAGAATGCCATCGGCCGCTTCGGTGGGCTCGAGCGCCAGGGGGCCGGCGACCCGCTCCGCCATCTGGCGCTGGCAGGCCTCGAGATCGAGCTTGAGCTCGCCACCCAGAAAATGCTCGGCATCCAGACGCCCCAGCAGCAGGTTGGCATCGGTGACGGTCGGCTCCGTGCCGCCCCTTCCGTACGCGACGGGGCCGGGAATGGAGCCTGCGCTCTGCGGCCCGACTCTCAATGCACGGCCCGTTTCGACGCGTGCGATCGACCCGCCTCCCGTGCCGACCTCGTGAATATCCATCATGGGTATCTGGATCGGCAGCGCACGCTCGTAGCCGCCGATCAAGGCCGAGCCGGTGGTCAGAGGCCGCCCCTCGCTGATCACCCCGGCCTTCGCCGTGGTGCCGCCCATGTCGAACGCGATCGCATCGCCCATGCCCAGCTGCGCGCAGATCGCCTGTGCCCCGATGACCCCGGCGGCGGGGCCGGACTCGAGCATGCGCACACAGCCGACTTTGGCGTGTTCCACCGGAAAGAGGCCGCCCGTGGACTGGACGATGTAGAAATCGCCGTCGAAGCCGTTGTCCGAAAGATGGTGTTCGAGCTGTCCCAGGTACTGCGAAACGCGCGGGCCGACATAGGCATTGGCGACGGCCGTGGACACGCGCTCGAACTCCCGGTATTCCTGGCTGAGCTCATGCGAGGCACAGACGAATGCACCGGGCAGCTCTTCCTGCAGGATCTGTTTGACGCGCTGCTCGTGCGCCGGATTGCGGTAGGAGTGCAGCAACAGCACGGCGACCGCTTCGACATCCTGGCCCCGCAGGTCGCGCGCCAGTTCCCGAACCGCCTCCTCGTCGAGCGGCTTGTGGATGCTGCCGTCGCCCCGCAGGCGCTCGGCGACCTCGAAACGCAAGGAGCGTTTGACCAGGGGTTCGTGTTTGCTGAAAAAGAGGTTGTACGCATCGGGGCGGTTGACCCGGCCGATTTCGTAGATGTCGCGAAACCCTTCGGTGATGAGCAGCGCGGTACGCGCACCGTTGCGTTCCAGCAATGTGTTGATGGCGATGGTCGATCCATGCAGGAACAGCTGGCCGTCGCGCCAGTCGATGCCTGCGCTGTCGATGGTGTGCTGGATGCCGTCGACGAGCTGGCCGTGCGTGGACAGGGCCTTGCCGAAAAGAAGCTCGCCCGTGGTTTCATCGAAGGCCGCCATGTCGGTGAACGTCCCCCCGATGTCGACGGCGATGCGAAGCTTGGGTTGGTTTGCCATTTCTTGTCCTTGTGATCAGGCGGCCGTGACGATGCGGTTGCGCAAGACGCCGAGACCTGTGATTTCGACCTCGACGACGTCGCCATCCTTCATGTACAGCGGGGGCTCGCGGCGGTCACCCACGCCGCCCGGGGTACCGGTGGCAATCACGTCGCCCGGCGACAGCGGCGTGAAACGCGAGATGTAGGCAATCAGCGTCGGGATATCGAAGATGAGATCGGCAATGCTGGCCTTTTGCATGACCTGCCCATTGACTCGTGTCTCGAGCCCGAGCGCCTGGACATCCGCGACCTCGTCGCGCGTCACCAGGAAGGGCCCGAAAGGAGCCGTGCCGGGAAAGTTCTTGCCGGGCGTGAACTGATGGGTGTGGCGCTGCCAGTCGCGCACGCTGATGTCGTTGAAGCAGGCGTAGCCCGCGATGTGTTCGAAGGCGTTTTCCTTTGGGATGTCGCGCCCGCCCTTGCCGATCACCAGCGCCAGTTCACCCTCCCAGTCGAACCGATCGGAAAAGGAAGGACGCGGCACGTCGGTCTCGTGCGCCGTCAAGGTATCGACAAAACGCAGGAACAGCGAAGGGTATTCGCTGTCGGCCCGCTTGGTTTCCGCGACATGGGTCTTGTAGTTGAGGCCGACGCAGATGATCTTGTTCGGCTGGGCAATGACCGGCTCCCACTGCAGACCGGACAACGGCAGGCTCGACGACGCGGATGCCGATTCCTGCAGCGCCTGCAGGGCCTGGGCGGCCAGCACGGACCTGATATCGGGATGGCGTTGCAAGAAGCCGGGGGGCGGTACGAGCACCTGGTCGCCCTGTATCACGCCATAGGCCGTCGAACCATCGTGCCGAAAAGCTGCGAGTTTCAATTCTTTCTCCTGGTTGATGAGCGGCTCCGGCACGATGCACCGGTACAGCCGACCTTGGAAGCGACTTTAAAAAAAGCGCTCTCATCCGGGAAGATAGAATTCCAAGCTTTCAGACATGCCAAAAAAGGCATGACAAACCAGGGTTTCTCCGTATGAATCTGGACGCGGTTCGTTTGTTTCTCGAGGTCGCCGAAGCGGGCAGCCTGACCAAGGTCGCCAACCGCCGGCAGACGGTTCAGTCCCACGTCAGCAGGCAGATCAGCGACTTCGAAGCCGGCATGGGCACCGCGCTCTTTCGGCGCACCGGCCGCGGCGTCGTCCTGACGGCCGTGGGCGAACGCGTGGCAAGCCGGCTCAGACTCTGGCTGCTCGACACGGAACGAATGACGGAGGAGTTGCGTGCGGAGTCCGGTTCGGTCAAAGGCGAGGTCCGGCTGGGGATCATTCCCTCGGCAGTCCATCCCTTGATGACACGCCTGTGCCAGTCCCTCAAGGCGGAACACCCCGGAATCCGGCTCAGCATCAGCGAAGCGCAGGGGGCCGAACTGGACAACATGCTGGATGGCGGACTGGTCGACCTGGCGATTCTGTTCCGGTATCACCCGCCCCGTGGAGACGATGAAAAGCCCCTGGCGATCGCGCACACCTATCTGATCGGCCACCCCGGGGATGAGCTCACGTCGTCGCCGACCGTGCCCTTCAGCCGCCTCGAATCGTTACCGCTCGTGCTGCCCAGGCGGCCGAGCCATTGGCGCAACGCGCTGGACGAAACGGCGCGCAGCCTCGGCTTCAGGTTGCAGGCGGTCGTCGAGGCGGATTCGCTCACGCTGCAGAAACAGCTCGTCGCCCAGACGCCGGGCACCTACTCGCTGCTGGGGCCTTACGCCATCATGACCGAGCTCGAGGAAGGAAAACTCTCGTGCAGCAAGGTCGTTCGGCCCGACCTGACCCGCCATGTCACGCTGGCGCTGCCCAAGCAGGGAAAGCTGTCGCCGGCCACACGCATCGTCGCCCAGGCCATCACCGAACGCGTGGAAGCCTGGGGCGGTCAGCTCTTCGGGCGTTGACGCGGTCGGCAGACTGACGCAGGCTGGCAGAAAACGCCAGGACCCTGCCGGCGATTTCCGTCGCCGGTGCGCTTGGGGTAGGCTTGGGCCGGTGCCCGGACCCCGACCGCGCCGATGCGGCTGACGGCCAATGTGTTCCTGCCGTATTCCCTGATGTTCCGATGAAACGAGACTGCCGCCATGCCTGAAGCCCCCGCCTCATCCCCGCACGCCCCCGCGCCCGTCAACATCCTGCTGGCGGGGTTCGAGCCCTTCGATCGCGACAGCGTCAATCCCTCGTGGGAGGTGGCGCGCGCGCTGGACGGCTGGCAGCCCGACCGCGCAGCGGTGCACGGCACGGGCAGCGGCGAGGCCACGGGCGAGACGGGGCAAGCCGGGGATCGGGCCGCCGGTCGCGCCGTGGTTCATGCCTTGCAATTGCGCTGCGTCTTCGGTCAGGCCACGGCGCAGCTCGACGAGGCCATCGCCACCCTGCGGCCCGCGCTGGTGATCTGCCTGGGGCTGGCAGGCGGACGGGCCGACATCACACCCGAACGCGTGGCGATCAATATCGACGATGCCCGCATCGCCGACAACGCGGGCCGGCAGCCCATCGATCGGGCCGTGGTCTCCGGGGCCCCGGCCGCGTACTTCTCGAGCTTGCCGATCAAGGCCATCGTGCACGCGCTGCGCGCCGCCGGGCTGCCGGCCTCGGTCTCCAACACGGCGGGAACCTTCGTCTGCAACCACGTCTTCTTTGCCTTGATGCACCGTCTTGCCCACGCCGGCCCGGGCGTGCAGGCACGCGGCGGTTTCATCCACGTTCCCTATCTTCCCGAGCAGGCTGCGCGGGTTCCCGGTGCGCCGAGCATGGCGCTCGAGACCCAGATCGCAGCCCTGCGAAGCGTGATCCGGACTTCGCTTGCGGTGTCGCAAGACCTCCGCGAAACCGCCGGCCGATTGCATTGACGGCATGCGCCGCATCCGCGGCCCGCACCCTCCGACAACACGAGTGCAGAGCCGATCTGCCCAGGAGTATTGGACGATGATGAAAATGGATCTGAACAGCGATCTGGGAGAAAGCTTCGGCGCCTGGCGCATGGGCGACGACGCCGCCCTGCTCGAGGTGGTGACCAGCGCCAACGTGGCCTGCGGATTCCACGCGGGCGACCCGGCCGGCATTCTGGCCACGCTCAAGGACGCGGCGCGGCGCGGGGTCGTCGTCGGCGCGCACGTGTCCTATCCCGACCTCGCGGGATTCGGCCGCCGCAACATGGACATCGCCAGCGCGGATCTGGTGGCCGGCGTGATCTACCAGATCGCCGCCCTGCAGGGACTTGCCACCGCGGCCGGCACGCGGGTGCGCTACGTCAAACCCCATGGTGCCCTCTACAACACCATCGCACACGATCGCCGCCAGGCGCAGGACGTGATCGCTGCGCTGCACGAGATCGACCCCAGCCTGGTCCTGCTGGCACTGGCCGGATCGCCACTGATCGGCTGGGCACGCGACAGCGGACTGGAGGTCAGGGCCGAGGCCTTTGCCGACCGGGCCTACACGCCGCAGGGTGCGCTGGTCTCGCGGCGCGAGCCGGGTGCCGTGCTGCACGATCCCAGAAGCATCGGCGACCGCATGCTGCGCCTGGTGCAAGAGGGCCGCCTCGAAGCCGTCGACGGCAGCCTGGTCCACCTCGAAGCCGACTCGATCTGCGTGCATGGCGACAGCCCCGGTGCCGTGGCGATTGCGCAGCAACTGCGCGAGCGCCTGATGCACGAGGGCGTGCAGTTGGGCTCCTTCGTGGGCAGCCTGGAGGCGTGATGCGTTTTCTTCCCGTCAACCTGAATGCGATGCTGATCGAGCTCGACGACCTCGATCAGACGCTGACGCTGCTCGATGGACTGCAAAACCGGCCGCTGGCCGGTGTCCTGGAGCTGATTCCCGCAGCCCGGACGATCCTGGTTCATTTCGATCCCCTGCAGGTCGCTGCCGCCGAGCTCGCCGCGCGAATCGGCCGCCTGGACATCACGGCGCGGGTCGAGCGCTCGGGCCGACTGGTCGAGATCCCGGTTCGCTACGAGGGAGACGATCTCGAGGAGGTCGCCCGCATCCTCGGCATCGGTATCCCCGAGGTCATCGAACGCCACACCGGAAGCACCTACACGGTCGCGTTCACGGGTTTTGCGCCCGGCTTCGCCTACCTCAGCGGCGGTCACCCCAGTCTGAACGTACCGCGCCGAAAGACGCCCCGGACCCGCATTCCTGCCGGAGCCGTGGGCCTGGCCGGCCTGTTCAGCGGCGTCTATCCCCAGGCGAGCCCCGGCGGATGGCAGATCATCGGTGTGACGGACACCCCGATGTGGGACCTGAACCGCAAGGAGCCCGCACTGCTGCAGCCCGGTCATCGGGTGCGATTCGTTGCCGAAAAATCCCGTCCGCTGATCGCAGCCCCTGCCTACGCCACCGGGCCGGCCGAATCGCGCAGCACGCGCCCGGCCGATGCACGGCAAGCGACGCTGACGGTCGGGAAGACCGGTGTGCAAGCGCTGTTCCAGGACCTGGGCCGCCCCGGCCAGGCGGGGCAGGGCATCTCGGCCTCGGGCGCGATGGACCGAGGCGCCTTGAAACAGGCCAATGCGCTGGTCGGCAATCCGGCCGACTGCACCTGCATCGAGCTGGCCTACGGCGGCTTCGAGTTCGAAGCCAGCGGCGACAGCGTCGTGGCCGTGACCGGTGCCGACGTGCCGCTCACCCGGGTGAGCCGCGATGCCGACGGCACCCTGCGGCGCTGGCCGGAAAGCAACCACGCCCCGCTGGCCTTGAGCAGCGGCGACCGGCTGGCGTTCGGCCAGCCCCGCGCGGGCGTCAGAGCCTATCTCGCCGTGCGCGGCGGCTTCGATGTCGAGCCGGTACTCGGCAGCCGGTCGACGGACACGCTGTCGAATGTCGGCCCGAAACCGCTCGCAGCCGGCGACGTCGTCGGCATTCGGCCGGTGCCGCGCGGCGCCATCGTGGGCCACCCGGCCCAGCCGTGCCCGGACCTGCCACGTGCCGACACCGAAGTCACGCTGGATGTGGTCATGGGCCCCCGCACCGACTGGTTCACGCCGGAAGCCGTGACGCTTTTCAGCGAACAGGTCTGGCGAGTCACGTCCGAATCCAATCGGGTCGGCATACGCCTCGGTGCCGCGCAGCCGCTGACCCGGGCCCTGGCGGCGGAGCTGCCGAGCGAAGGCACGGCCGCCGGTGCCATCCAGGTGCCTCCCAGCGGTCTGCCCGTCCTGTTCCTGGCCGATCATCCGCTGACCGGCGGCTACCCCGTCATCGCCTGCGTCGCGCCCTACCACCTCGACCGGGCCGGCCAGATTCCCGTCGGCACCCCCGTGCGCTTCCGGCCGATCCAAGTTTTTTCCGAGACCCGGGCCGAGCCAGCCGCCGTGGCTTGACCCAGAGCGTTCAGCAACGACATGAAAAAAGTCCTGATTGCCAACCGCGGCGAAATCGCCGTCCGCATCGTTCGCGCCTGCGCCGATTACGGCGTGCAGTCGGTTGCCGTCTACGCCGACGCCGATCTGGATGCCCTGCACGCCCGCATGGCCGACGAAGCCTACGGGCTGGAAGGCAACCGCCCGGCCGACACCTACCTCGACATCGGCAAGCTCATCGCCATCGCGCGCCGCAGCGGCGCGGATGCCGTTCACCCCGGTTACGGCTTCCTGTCCGAAAGCGCAGGCTTTGCCCAGGCGGTTCTCGACGCCGGATTGATCTGGATCGGCCCCTCGCCGCATGCCATCCAATCCCTGGGCGACAAGGTCCAGGCCCGCAAGATCGCCCTCAAGGTCGGCGCTCCGCTGGTCGCCGGCACGCCCGGTCCGGTGACCAGCGCCAAAGAGGTCGTCGACTTTGCCCGCCAGCAGGGTCTGCCGATTGCCATCAAGGCCGCATTCGGCGGCGGCGGCCGTGGCATGAAGGTCGTCTGGAAGCTCGAGGATGCAGCGGAGCTCTACGCATCCGCCGTGCGCGAGGCCGTTGCGGCTTTCGGTCGCGGCGAATGTTTCGTCGAGCAGTTCCTCGACCGGCCCCGCCATGTCGAAGCGCAGGTGCTGGCCGATGCCCATGGCCATGTGGTGGTGGTCGGCACCCGCGACTGTTCACTGCAGCGGCGCAACCAGAAACTGGTCGAGGAAGCCCCTGCCCCGTTCCTGAGCGACGAACAGCGAACGCGCATCCATGAGGCTGCGCGCGATGTCTGCGACGAAGCGGGCTACACGGGCGCAGGCACCGTCGAGTTCCTGCTGAGCGCGACCGGCGCCCTCTCCTTTCTCGAAGTCAACACCCGCCTGCAGGTCGAACATCCCGTGACCGAGGAAACCGCAGGCGTCGACCTCGTGGTCGAACAGTTGCGCATCGCCGACGGCCTGCCACTTTCGTTCACGCAGACCCCCGTCCCTCGCGGACATTCGTTCGAGTTCCGCATCAACGCCGAGGACGTCGGCCGGGGTTTCCTGCCCTCGCCCGGCCGTATCAAGCGGTTCGTTCCGCCCTCCGGCCCCGGTGTGCGGGTCGATACCGGGGTGGATGGCAACGCCACGGTGCCGGGCACATTCGACTCGATGATGGCCAAGTTGATCGTCACCGGTGCCACCCGGGAACAGGCGATTCGGCGGGCACGCCGGGCCCTTGCCGAGTTCGAGATCGAAGGACTGCCGACCGTGCTGCCTTTCCACAGACTGGTCATGCAGCATGCCGACTTCACCGGCCCGGACACCTTCGGCGTTCACACCCGCTGGATCGAGACCGACTTCGCGGACGACCTGGCAGCCGGCGTCCGCCCCGAGCCGCTCGCATCGGTCGCACTGCATCGCACCGCCATGGAAATCGACGGCCGCCGTGTGGCCCTGGGCCTGCCGGCCGAACTGCTGGGCACGCTCCAGTCCGCGGCCGCAGCGCCGCCTGCTGCCACCGGCACCGACCCGGTCTGCCAGGCGTCCGCCGGCGGCGTGCTGGCGCCCATTGCCGGCACCCTGCAGGCCTGGAAAGTCGAAAACGGCGCTCAGGTCAAGGAAGGCGACCTGATCGCGGTGATGGAAGCCATGAAGATGGAGATGCAGGTCACCGCCCACCGCAGCGGGACCATCGCCTTGAAAGCCACGGCCGGTGCCGCCCAGGAAGCTCAGTCGATACTGGCCACCATCGACTGAAGAACCGGGCCGCTGCCGGCCGGACGGCGGGACGGCGGGACAGGCCCCTCGCGCGCACGATTTTTTCTCCCCCCCCCCCCCCCACGGTGACGACCCGACCGGGCTTCGAGCGGCTTCCGGGTTCATCAGTCCCAATGCAAACGCTTCTGAGGTCGTAACGCATGCAGAGTGCGGCGCCGGGGGCATTGCCCCTCTGACGAGCGAGTCGGGGGATACTCGGTGCCGAACCATCACGAGATCGAACACCACAATGCAGGGAAATTCTCAAGTCATCGACTACTTCAACGAATTGCTGCGCGGCGAACTGGCTGCACGCGACCAGTATTTCGTTCATTCCCGCACCTATGAAGACCAGGGCTTCCTCAAGCTCTACGAGCGCATCAACCACGAGATGGAAGAGGAAACCCAGCATGCCGATGCGCTGTTGCGCCGCATCCTGTTCCTGGGCGGCCGCCCCGACATGCGCCCCAATCCCTTCACGCCCGGCCTCACCGTGCCCGAGATGCTGAGCAAGGACCTCGACACCGAGTACGAAGTCCGCGCCGCGCTGCGCAAGGGCATGGAACTGTGCGAAGGCGTGGGCGACTACGTGAGCCGCGACGTGCTGCTCACCCAGTTGCGCGACACCGAGGAAGACCACGCCTACTGGCTGGAAAAGCAGCTGGGCCTCATCGACAAGATGGGCCTGCAGAACTACCTGCAGTTGCAGACCACGATCTGAGACGCCGCCGAGTAGGCCGTGCCGGCAAGGCCCGGGCCTTCACGGCGCCCCGTCAGCGCTGCGCACGCGGCGCAGCCCCTGTCAGCGGGTGTGATCGGGCGCAGCCGCCGGCGACTGGCCGGCCGCCCGCAGATCGCGTGCGATGTTGCGCAGTTGCATGACCACCACCATCAGGAACAGGCCGGCCAGGCAAGCCGAGATGGGCCGTTCCACAAAAGCCAGCCACTGGCCGTCGGCCTTGGTGAGCGAGGCCAGCAGGTTCTTCTCGAACAGCGGCCCCAGCACCATGCCGAGGATGACCGGCGCGATCGGGTAATGGTGTTTCTGCAGGAAATACCCGGCCACGCCCATCACCAGCATCACGATCACCGAGGCCATCGAGTTGTTCATGGCGAACGCGCCGACGATGCTGAACAGGATGACAAACGGATAGATGACGTCCTTGTTGATGGTGGTCAGGCGCTTGAGCGCATTGACCACCAGCAGCGCCAGCGGCAACAGGGCCAGATTGGCGATGAAGAACAGCAGGAAGATGGCGTAGAGCTTGTCGGGCTGGAAGATGAACAGCGACGGCCCCGGCTGCATGTCCTTCATGTAGAGCACACCGATGACGATGGCGGCCACCGAGTCGCCCGGAATGCCGAACACCAGGGTCGGAATGTAGCTGCCGGCCAGGCTCGCGTTGTTGCTCGACGACGCATTGATGACGGCCTCTTCCGAACCCTTGCCGTACTCCTGCGGCTGGCGGGAGAACTTCTTGGCCACCGCATACGAGATCCAGGCGGCGATATCGGCCCCGGCCCCCGGCAGCACGCCGATGAGCGTGCCGATGGCACTGCTGCGCGCGATGCCCGAGCGATTCTTCTTCAGCGACGGACCGATGCCGGCCAGGATGTTGAACGACGCCTTTTCCTGCACCGGCCGGGGCGCGCCGGCGCGCGCGGCGGCATGGCGGCCGGCGTAGAACTCGATCGCGTTGGCAATGGCGAACATGCCGATCATGGCCGGAATGAAGCTGATGCCCTCCAGCAGCGCGACCTGGCCGAACGTGAAGCGAGGCTGCCCGGTGAATTCGTCGTAGCCCACCGTTGCCAGCCCCAGGCCGAGCAGCAGCGCCAGCAGGCTCTTGAGCACGTGCTGTCCGGCGATCAGCGTGGCGCAGCTCAGGCCCAGCAGCGACAGCCAGGCGTACTCGAAGGAGCTGAACTTCATGGCGAACGAAGCCAGCACGGGCGAAGCCACGGCCAGCACGATGGCGCCGAAGATGCCGCCGATCACCGATGTGCTCAGGCCCAGGCCGAGCACATGGTTGGTCCGGCCCTGCTGGCTCAGGGCATAACTGTCGTCCACATAGGCGGCCGACGCCGGTGTGCCCGGAATGCGCAGCAGCACGCCCGGGATGTCGCCCGCGTAGATGGTCGAGGCACCGACCGAGATCATCATGGCGATCGCGGGGATCGGCTCCATGAAGAAAGTGAAAGGCACCAGCAGAGCCACGGCCATGGTGGCCGATAGCCCGGGGATGGCACCGACGAACAGGCCGAACAGGCCGGCCCCCAGGATGGCGGCGATGGCTTCGAGCGTGATATAGCTGCTGGCGTTGATCAGGTTTTCCATGGACCGTCTTCAGAACAGGCTGCCGGAAGGCAGCGGGACCAGCAGGATCGCGGAGAACAGGTAATAGATACCCGCGACCGCGGCAATGGCTGCCAGCGAGGCCATCAGCCTGCGCTTGCCGAGAAACGGCACGAGCAGCGCCACGACGATGAGGCTGGAGGTCACGACGAAACCCAGCACATCGACGAACGCGATGTAGAACACCACGGCCGCGATCACCACGGCCAGGCTGAACAGTTCGCGGCCGCCCGACTCCGGCTGCGGGCGCAGGACAAGCCAGCGGCGGGTCTCGCGGACCAGCTCGAGGGCGGAAAGCAGCGTGATGAGGCAACCGATGGCCGCCGGCATGAAGCCCGCGCCGTAGGAGCCGGCGTC
Source organism: Comamonas sp. BIGb0124 (assembly GCF_003752175.1). GTDB lineage: Bacteria > Pseudomonadota > Gammaproteobacteria > Burkholderiales > Burkholderiaceae_C > Comamonas_F. Next base: position 35,123 of record NZ_RJVF01000012.1, read on the forward strand.
GCCCAGCACGATCCAGGCATAGAGCGCCATGCCGGAGCCCAGGATCAGGAAGAGCAACGGCAACAGCAGGGAAAGAGGTGGCATGCGCATGTGATTTCAGGCCGCGTCGGGCGCGGCCTGCCCGGCTTTCGGTTTATCGGTCTTCGACCAGCAGGCGGCCGAAGCGTGCGTCTTCGTCCTTCATGAACTGTCGCAGTGCATCGCCATAGAGCGCGTTGACCTCGAAGCCCTGGTTGTTGGCGAACTTCTGCAGTTCGCCGCTGGCATAGACCTTCTTCATCGCCGCCGCGAGGGTTTCGGCGATGTCCGGGCTCAGTCCCTTGGGGGCCGCCAGCACGTTCCAGGTCGTCAGCGACCAGTCGTACGGCGTCGCCTGGTTGAAGCGGGGAATCTGGCCATACAGCTCCGACGGCTGGTTGGCCATGATGGCCAGATGGCGCACCAGTCCGGCATCGACCATGCCCTTGGCCTCGCCCGGCGAAGAGGTGACGAAGTCGACACCGCCCGACACCAGTTCCTGCAGCGCCGCGCTGGAACCTTGCGAGGGCACGAACCGCACCGCGGAATCGGGCAATTGCGCGCTCCGGAGCATGCCCAGCGTGTTGAGGTGCCAGACCGACTTGAGTCCGCTGCCCGAGGCCCGCAGCTTGCCGGGCTGCTGCTTGATCGCATCCATGAGCTCGTTGGCGTTCTTGTACGGCGAATCCTTGGCGACCTGCAGGCCGCCATAGATCAAGGCCAGCCGGCTGATGGGCGTGTAGTCCTGGTAGCTCAGAGGCGTCATCTTCTGGTGGTGCATCATGGCGATCTCCACCGTCACCACGCCGAGCGTGTAGCCATCGGCCTTGGCACGGTGGATGGCGTCGTGGCCCACCACGCCGCTGCCGCCCGTGCGGTTGATCACGTTGACGTTGACCCCCAGCTCTTTCTGCAGCCCCTGGGCGACCAGGCGCGCCACCGTGTCGGTGTTGCCGCCGGCACCCCAGGGCACGATGATGCTGATCGGCTTGTCGGGCCAGGCGGCGAAGGCCGAGCTCGAGAGCATCAAGGCACTCAGGGCGATGCGTCGGATGAATTTCATGTCATGTCTCCTTGGATGATGATCGGGGGTCTTCAGCGGGCGTCGCCGATCTTGCGCCGGTAGTGTTCGGCGCCGTCGCGGATCTGGTCGAGGATGACACCCAGGGCCCAGAACTTCTCGAGCACGTCGTCGCGGACGACACGGCTGAAGGTGCTCTCGAAAGTGCCCAGGCGTTGCTGATGGACCTTGGCGTTCTTGGGATAACCCAGCGTTTCGGTGACTGCCGACAGCGACAGGAAGTTGGCCAGTTCACGGGCCAGCTCGGGATGGTCCGGCCCTTGCACCAGCAGCCACTTGTAGAGGTCGGGATGGAAGTTCGTGAACACGCCGCTGAAGCCGCGTGCGCCCGCCAGCATGGCTTCGTGAGCGATGGCCGCATTGGCATTGACGATGGCCAGCGGCGTGCCGCGCACCAGCTCGACGCGCCGCTGGACGGTGGCCAGATCGCACGACACGTCCTTGAGCACCACAAAACGGCCGCTCTGCGCGCAGTATGAGAGTTCCTCGTCGCTGAGCAGACGGCGGTAGGGCGCCGGGCATTCGTACAGGCCCAGCGGCAGTTCGGCGGGCAGGCGTTCGAGCAGCCAGTCGAGGTTGTCGCGCCATGTCGCGGCACCCAGGCGCTGCGGATCGAGCCGGTTGGTGACCAGCACCACACCGTCGACGCCGGTCTCGGCCACGGCCAGCAGCTCGTCGAGCTGTGCCTGGCGGTCGTCGCTCACATGGCCGGATGCGATCACGGGAACCCGCCCGGCCGCGCGTGCCAGCGTACGGCGTGCCAGCGTCACCCGTTCATCCAGGCTCAGCAGTTGCATCTCGCTCGATTGGCAAACCGCGAACAGGGCGTCCGCGCCATGGTCGAGATACCAGTCGACCAGCCGGTCCAGGCCTTCGAGATCCAGTGCGCCCTGTTCGGTCAAGGGCGTGAGCATCACGGGAATGATGCCGTCGATGGGTTGATGCATGCGAAAAAAACTCCAGGCAAAGAGACGTGGCGCCCTGGAAGGCGGCCGAGTGCGCTAGAGTAAACGTTTACATGAAACCGGCTGAACAGGGTTTTCCCTGATAAGACAGCGTGTATCGAATGGTTTAGGGTCGGCACGGTCCATCCAGAAGGGAGTTAGGTTTTGTCATCGTCACAGAGAACATCGAGACGGCGCGACACGCGGCCGGGCCTGCGCGAAGTGGCGCAGGCCGCCGGCGTATCGACCGCCACGGTGTCGCGCGTCATCAACACGCCGGACAAGGTCTCGGAGGACGTGCGCCAGCGCGTGCAATCGGCCATCGCCCAACTGGGCTGGATCCCGAACGCGACCGGGCGCGCCCTGGCATCGAGCCGCTCGCGGCTGATGGGTCTGCTGCTGCCGACCATGGACAACGAGGTCTTTGCACACCAGACCGAGGGCCTTCAGCGGGTCTTGCGCGAACAGGGCATGAACCTCCTGATCGGCTGTTCGAACTACGACATCGACGTGGCGCTGGACGAGGCCCAGATCATGCTGGGCCGAGGCATCGAAGCCCTGGCCGTCGTCGGCGAGACCCAGAATCCCCGTCTGTTCGAGCTGCTGCGTGCACGCGGCATGCCGTACGTCGTGCTCTACAGCTGGCGTGCCGGTGCGCCGCATGCCTGCATCGGCGTCGACCACCGCCAGGCTTTCCACGAACTCGCGCAGCGGCTGATCGCCTCGGGGCATCGCCGGCTGGGCGTGATCCTGCAACCGCTGCTCAACAACGACCGGGTCGAGGCCCGGCTCAACGGCATCCGCGACGCGGTGCGCGAAGCCGGCACGCCCGACCCCGTGGCCTGCGATTTCGAGATGCAGCAGACCGGCACCGGAATCGATTTCGGCGAGCAGGCGTTTCTTCGGCTGATGGCACGGCCCGAACCGCCGAGCGTGGTGATCTGCGGCAACGACGAGCTGGCGCTGGGGGCTTTTTTTGCCGCCCAGAAGGCCGGCATCCGCATTCCGGAAGACGTCTCGCTGACCGGCTTCGACGACCTGCGCATGGTCTCTCGCCTGACGCCTGCGCTCACCAGCGGCCGAGTCGACAACCGCCGGCTGGGCGAGACCGCCGCCCGCCACCTGCTGAGCGCGCTCGCGTCAGGCCAGCCGCCGGCCAGCATGCTGCTGCCCGTGGACTGGCAATGGCGCGGCAGCGTCGCCGGCCGCCCGCCGTCGGGCCCCGCAGCCAGCCGCTAGCAGTCGATTCGGCAGCGCCCCCCCTGATGCGGCCCCCCGGCCCTGCAGCGGCCGCATGCGGCCCGGTCGAACGGCAAGACGGCTCGATCTGCCCGATGACTGGATCGGCTGTGGCGCGATCCCACCGGATCAAGCCCGTTCGGCCTCGACGAGCTGATTGCGTCCGCGTCGTTTCGCCTGGTACAACGCCACGTCGGCAGCCTTCAGCGTTCCGTTCACATGGATATCCTCGCGCCGGAAATCGGCCACCCCGATCGACAGCGTGATCGTGACGCCCGGATACGCGTGCTCGAAGGCCATGCCGTGCGTCAGCCGCTCGCAGGCATGCACCGCCTCATGCGCAGGCGTTGCGGGCAACAGCAAGGTGAACTCGTCACCCCCCTGGCGGCACAGCACATCGCCCGCCCGGGCCGCGCGGCGCATGTGGTCGGCCAGGAAACGCAGCACCGTGTCGCCCGCGTCGTGCCCGTATGTGTCGTTGATGGATTTGAAATGGTCGATGTCGATCACCGCCACGGAAAACGGGCGTCCGGCTTCTTCCCAGGCCTGCAGCGTCTCCATCATGCCGCGGCGGTTCAGCAGGCCGGTCAGCGGGTCCGTCACGGTTTCGGTGTTCAGCCGCGTGATCCTGCGCTGCACCTGGCTCAATCCGGCCAGGATCGCCTGCTTGAGTTTGATGACCTCGTAGTACCACGAGGGCACCTGGGCGATGTTGCCTGCGGTGTCCGCATCGTCGAGCCGGTTGGCAATCCGGGCCAGGTCATGCAGGGGTTTGGCAATCCACCGGGCCAGGGCCCAGATCGCCAGCAAGGTCGCGACCAGCAAGGGAGCGACCTTCCAGAGCATCCCCTGGACCTGCAGAGGCAGCACATCCAGAGTCAGTTCCGTGGGGCGCTGGACCACCACGCCCCAGCCCGTCAGACCCACCGGGGCATAACCGGACAGCATGGACTCTCCCCGCGTGTTGACCGATTCGGCGCTGCCCGCTTCATTCCGCTGTATCACCGATTGCACCACCCGGTTGCGCATGACGTTCTCTCCCACGCGCTCCTGATCCCGGTGGAAAATCAGGCGCCCCTGCCGATCCACCACGAACAGGTAGGAGCCGTTCAGAAAATGGTGCTGGCCCAGCACGGCATGCAGCGCGTTCTGATCATGCAGATAGACGCTGCCGCCGATGAAGCCCAGGTACTCCCCTCCCGGCGCGAACACCGGGTGGCTGATGAAGATCACCAGCCGCCCGGTGCCTGCCACGAACGGCTCGCTCACCAGAGGCTGACGGGCCTGCAGGGCCGCCAGCATGCCGCTGCTGCCGATCTGCTGCCCGACGACTTCGGCCATCGGCGGTGAAATGTTCAGGACCTTGCCAGCGGCATTCACGATCACCACCGAGTTGTAGGTCTGGTTCTGCTGCAGCAGCCGGCGGGTCTCGGCGCTCTGCACGGCGGGACTGTCGAAACCGCTGCCCAGCAACTGAGCGCTGTAGCCCAACTGAGACAGGGCCTGCTGCAGGAAACCGTCGGTCAGTCCCGCGGCCTTGGTGGCATAGGCCTGGTTGGATTCCAGCGTATTGCGGATCAGCATCTCGCGCTGCTGCAGATAGCCTGCATAGAACGTATTCGCGAAGGTCACCAGCACCACCAGCAGCGCCAGGCCCATGATGAGGCGCCGCAGATCCAGATGCACCGCGAGCGAGGCGATCCGGGAGGCGCCCAGACGGTCGAGAAATCGGAAAAAAGAACGAGTGGGGGGAGTCGGGGTCGGGGTCACTGGCACAACGCTGCTGATCGAGTCGAGAAACGGCAAAAACCGCCATGGGTCGGCTGACCATCGCCCGGCGAGACACCTCGATCGCCCGCTGGGCCTGGAGACGCCCGCAACGCCGTCGCCATCCAGTCAGGTCCTCTCGGCGAGAGCTGCAGTCCTCCGACGCCCGCAATTAGATATGAATCGATGCCGATACGCTATCTTTTCGATAACCCCGGGACAGGCCGTGCCATGAAAACCGACGATTCGAAACGAAACCCTTGGCAGCACAATGGAATCGAAGGATCGTTGCTATCTATTCCGAATCGACCTGAATTCTGCATATTCCAGTTCCACACGCCACCGCAAGTACGTAGAAAGGCCACACCGGCGCGGCCTGCAGGCCGCCGCGTCTGCCTGTGCCCCCTTGTGCTTCCACCCGGTTTCCGGACAGGAGCGCGGCCAGCAGACGGCCCGATCGGCCCGTGCTGTGCCGCGAGGGCCACACCCTGCAGCGCCTCCGGGGCCGCAGGCATGCAGTCCGGGCTCAAGGCGACTACACTCGCGGCCTGAAAAACTCATCGCGCCGCCAAGGGTCGACCATCGACGCGCACGGCTTCCCAGAACCTGTCACAGCCACGGCCGCCGTCCGAAGCTCTTATGTCCGCTGTCTTCAATTTCACCTTCGTGCCCTGGTTTCGCTCCGTGGCGCCCTACATCCACATGCACCGCGGCAAGACGTTCGTGGTGGGTATCGCGGGCGAGGCCATCGCGGCAGGCAAGCTGCCGGCCATCGCCCAGGATCTGGCGCTGATCCAGAGCATGGGCGTGAAGATCGTGCTGGTCCACGGCTTCCGCCCCCAGGTCAACGAACAGTTGCAGGCCAAGGGCCACGAAGCGAAGTATTCGAACGGCATCCGGATCACCGACAGCGTGGCGCTCGACTGCGCCCAGGAAGCCGCCGGGCAACTGCGTTATGAAATCGAGGCCGCCTTCAGCCAGGGCCTGCCGAATACGCCCATGGCCGGGGCCACGGTGCGCGTGGTGTCGGGCAACTTCATCACGGCCCGTCCGGTCGGCGTGATCGACGGCGTGGATTTCAAGCACTCCGGCGTGGTGCGCAAGCTCGATGTGGCCAGCATCTCGCGCAACCTCGACTTCGGCTCCATGGTGCTGCTGTCGCCCTTCGGTTTCTCGCCGACCGGCGAAGCGTTCAACCTCACCATGGAGGAAGTGGCGACCTCGGTGGCCACGTCGCTGCAGGCCGACAAGCTCATCTTCCTCACCGAGGTGCCGGGCATCCGCATGCGCCCGGGCGAGCCGGAAGCCGAAGACAACCCCATCGACACCGAACTGCCGCTGGATGTCGCCGAGAAACTGCTCTCCGCCCTGCCCGCCGCGCAGACCCCTCAGGACACGGCCTTCTACCTCCAGCATTGCGTCAAGGCCTGCAAGAGCGGCGTCGAACGCAGCCACATCCTGCCTTTCGCGGTCGACGGCTCGTTGCTGCTCGAGGTCTACGTGCACGACGGCATCGGCACCATGGTGGTCGACGAAAAGCTCGAAAGCCTGCGTGAAGCCTCGGTGGAAGACATCGGCGGCATTCTGCAGTTGATCGAACCGCTGGAAAAGGACGGCACGCTGGTCAAGCGCAGCCGCACCGAGATCGAACGCGACATCGCGCAGTACACGGTGATCGAGCACGACGGCGTGATCTTCGGCTGCGCCGCCCTCTATCCCTACCCGGATGCCCGCACCGGCGAAATGGCCGCGCTCACCGTGTCGGCCAACGTGCAGTCGCAGGGCGACGGCGAACGCATCCTCAAGCGCATCGAACAGCGGGCCCGTGCGATCGGCCTCGAGAGCCTGTTCGTGCTGACGACCCGCACCATGCACTGGTTCATCAAGCGCGGCTTCCAGCCGGTCGAGCCGGACTGGCTGCCCGAGGCACGTCTGCGCAAATACAACTGGGATCGCCGCTCGCAGGTCCTGGTCAAGAAACTGCACTGAGCCGGCCGGCCCCTCGCACCCGAGGGCTTTACTGGAGCTGGATCGAGCCCGAGACCGTCACGGTCACCGTCGCCTTGCCGGCTTCCACCGGCACGGCGGCATCTTCCATCTTGGCCGAGGCGGCCATGGCCATCATCCGCGGGCGGGGCACGTAGCCGCCGTCGCCTTCGGTGTTGACGGAAATCTCACGCAGGCTGTACTGCGAAAAACCGAAACCCTTGGCGACATCGCCGGCCTTGGCCTTGAAGCGCTCGATGGCCTGGCCCTGGACCTGCTGCTCGACCTTCTGCCGCCCGTCGCGGCTGAGGCTGAAAGCGACGTCCGCGATGGCGAGCCCCTGGATCTGACCAGCCAGCGTGCTGATCCGGCCGAAATCGCGGCCCTGGATCACCAGTTCGCTACGGCCCTGCCAGGTGCTGATCTTGCCGTTGCGGTCATAACGCGGCGACAACGAGAAAGCGCCGGTCTGCACCTCGAGCTGGTCGCCCTGGACCGCACCGCGCGCCTGAGCCAGCGCGGCATCGAGCGCCGTCTTGAGCTGGGTCTGAACCGTGGCGGCGTCGGGCGCCTCGCGCGTGGCCGCCAGCGTGATGGTCAGGTAGTCCTGCGGCACTTCGATGCTGCCGGCAGCCGAGATCTGCACCACGTTGGCGGGCACCGGGCTGCTCAGCATGATCGGCTGCGACGACTGCGCATGCGCGCCGGTGGCCAGCAGAAGCCCTGCGGCCGCAACGGCCCAAGCCGACGAGCGGATGAAACCCCGGGCGGGGGCGAAACGGCGAGTGGAATGCGTTGGGGTCATGGATACAGCCTTTTTTCCTGCAATGAGAGAGGCCGGCATAGGCCAGCGTGAGCCTGTTATAGACGCACGGATTCCCTGACGTTGTCGGATAGGAGCGCATTCGCACGGGGGTGAGCATCCATTTGTCGCAACATACGGAACCTGGCGGATCGGGCCTGCTCCATCCAGCGTCGGCATGAATCGGCTTTCATGCGGCAACGTCTGACGTTGATTTGATGGATTTCACTGTTGTCAAGTCCCCCGTCAGACGTATAGTTTCGTACAACTCGAAGAATTGTTTTTTTATGTCCCGAACACCCCCGCGTGCAGACAAGATCGTGGTTGTCGACAATGACGCCCGTGCCGCCGATACGCTGCGGCGCTATCTCGCCCAGGAAGGTTTCTCAGTGGTCCTGGCCGACGATGGACCGGGCCTCAATCGTGTTCTGCAACGCGAAAGTGTCGACCTGATCGTGCTGGATCTTCTGCTGCCAGGCGAAGACGGCCTGTCCATCTGCCGTCGTCTGCGTGCCGGCGAAGACGGCACGCCCATCATCATGCTGTCCGCCAAGAGCGAGGATGTGGACCGGATCGTCGGTCTGGAAGTCGGCGCCGACGACTACATGGGCAAGCCCTACAACCCGCGCGAACTGCTGGCCCGCATCAACGCCGTGCTGCGCCGCCGCCCCCGGCTCGAGGCACCGGGTGCCCCGTCTTCCGCGCAAGAGGTGTTCAGTTTCGGCCCCTACAACTTCAACCTCGGCAATCGCTCCCTGCACCGCGGCGACGAAGAGATGCCGTTGACCACGGGCGAGTACGCCATGCTCAAGGCGCTGGTGCGCCATCCGCACCAGCCGCTCACCCGCGAGAAACTGGCCAAGCTGGCACGCGGCCGCGAGTTCGATCCCTACGACCGCAGCCTCGACGTCCAGGTCTCCCGGCTGCGCAAGCTCATCGAACCCGATCCGGCCAGCCCCCGTTACATCCAGACGGTGTGGGGCATCGGTTACGTGTTCGTCCCCGACCAGACCCACCACTGAACGCGGCCCGGCCTCGACCTAGAATCGGCATCCAGGCGCACGGAGAAATCCCCGGCGCCGCTCGAAGACCAACGGATCGCCAGACTTGCCCGCCTCCTCGCCCCCTGCTTCCTCACCCCAGCCCGTGGCCGCCGACCTGGTCGCCGTGCTGGTGGCCGTCACCCAGGGCCACGCCCGTATCCTCACCACGCACGAGGGGCAGGCCTTGCCCAGCGGGCCGTTCGAACTCGCCCACCGCTCGCTGCAATCGGGCATGCGGGCGTGGGTGGAGACCGAAACCCATCACCCCATCGGCTACATCGAGCAGCTCTACACCTTCGCCGACGGCGACCGCGAGCGCCGCGAGGGACAACGCGTGATTTCGGTGAGTTACCTGGGACTGACACGAGAAGGCCACGCCGACGGTGCCGTCTGGCGCGACTGGTACCACTATTTCCCCTGGGAAGACCAGCGCGACGGCGCCGCTCGCAAACGCCTGTCCGAGGACGCAGGGCCCGCGCTCGAGGCCTGGTGCAACGCCGCGCCGGATGCGGCCACGGCGCAGCTCAGACGCATGCGCATCGACACCGCCTTTGGCCTGCAGGGCGCCGGCTGGAACGAGGATTTCGTGTTGCAGCGCTACGAGTTGCTGTACGAAGCCGGGCTGGTGGCCGAGTCGCCGCACGCCCGCCTGCCGGAGGCTTCCGGAACACCCGGTGCAGCCGTCCCGCCAGGCCCCGGCCACCGCGCGCCGGCCTGGAGCGGACAACCCATGGCGCAGGATTTCCGCCGCATCCTGGCCACCGGCATCGCCCGCTTGCGCGCCAAGATCAAGTACCGGCCGGTCGTCTTCGAGCTGATGCCCGACAGTTTCACGCTGCTGCAGTTGCAGCAGAGCGTGGAGGTGCTGGCCGGCCGGACCCTGCACAAGCAGAATTTCCGCCGCCTGGTCGAGCAGCAGGCACTGGTCGAGGAAACCGGCGCGATGACGCAAGGGACCTCGGGCCGCCCCGCCAAGCTTTTCCGTTTTCGCGACGATGTGCTGTTCGAACGTGCGATTTCGGGCAGCAAGCTGCCGCTGTCCCGCTGACACGGTGCGAAGCCGGCATGAAAGCGGCTTGAAGGCGGCGTGCAGGTTCGAGACCACGGGCGCCTGCTCTTCATGGCATTTGTCCATTCGGACATCCGGGTCTTCCTGCGATCCGCTGGATTTATACTCAAAAACAGCATAAATTGACGACCCAGCGCTTTCGTGCCCTGACGGCTACGCCAACTTATACTCATCATGAGCAATAAAAACAGCCCAAATCCCGCTGTGCCCGGTTTTCTCCATCGCGTGCGAGCGGTCATGACGGGCCAGGCCTGGCTGGCATGGGCCGCCCTGGCCCTGGCCGCCGGCTCCGCACAGGCCAACGACACCGCCCGCGTCGAGGCGCAGGCCGCCGACGCCTATCCCACCCGCCCGATCACCATCGTCGTCACGTTTGCGCCCGGTGGCGGCACGGATCTGCTGGCACGCAAGCTGGCTCTTGTCATGCAACAGCGATGGGGACAGCCCGTGGTGGTGGAAAACCGCCCGGGCGCCAGCGGCAACATCGGGGCCAGCCGGGTGGCCAAGGCAGCAGCCGACGGCTATACGCTGCTGATGGTCAACAGCACATTCGCCATCAACCCCGGTGTGTATGGACCTCTGGATTTTTCGCCCGGCCGCGATTTCGATACGGTGATCAACGTCGGTTTTGTGCCGTCGGTGCTGGTCGTACCGTCGAACTCGCCCTGGCATGGACTGGACGATCTGCTGGCCACCGCCCGCGGTGCGTCGCAAACGCCGTTTTTTGCCTCGTGCGGCGCCGGCACGCCTCAGCATCTGGCGGGCGAAATGCTGCGCATGCAGGCTCATGCGCCGCTGCAGCAGATCGCCTACAAGGGATGCGGGCCGGCCCTGACCGACGTGATGTCGGGCCAGGTCGGACTGGGCATCGTCACCGCCAGCGCGGCAGCCCCCTTACTTGCGAGCGGCAAGCTGCGCGCGTTGGCCGTCACTTCGCGCGAGCGTATCGCACAACTGCCCGACGTGCCTTCGGTGGCCGAGCAAGGCCTGCCGGGCTACGAACTCGACCAATGGCATGGCCTGCTGGCGCCGACGGGAACGCCTGCCGGGATCATTGCGCGCGTGAACGGGCTTCTGGCCGACGCGATCGCCCAGCCGGAACTCAAGACCGGCCTGGAACAGATGGGCTACACACTGACCCGCGGCGACGAGCGCAGCCCCCGGGCCTTCCAGCGCCTGCTCAACCGCGACTTGCAGCGCTTCGGCACGATCACGGCCCGCATGGGCCTGCGGCTGGACTGAGCCTCCCGAAGAGAACCGGTTGTCCTGCCATGACCCGCGGATGCCAGGCGTCCGCGGCGGCAGGTGGCCGGCTCAATCCAGGGATTGCAGCAGCAGTCGCCAGAACGCCAGGCGTTGCGCCAAGGTGGAGACGAGGATGTACTCGTCCAGCGTGTGGGCCCCGTCGCCGTCCGGTCCCAGGCCGTCGAGCGTCGCCAGGCCGGCCGCGGCGGCAAAATTGGCATCGCTGCCGCCCCCTGTCATGGGGGCAGCGCCCAGTGTCCAGCCGGCCTGCGACGCACAAGCCTGGGCACGTGCCAGCAACGCGAGGGTGGCGTCGGACGGCTCCATGGGCGGACGGTTCATCTCGGCCGTCATCTCGAGCGTGACGTCGGCATCGCGGGGAGACAGCGCACGCATGCGCGCCAGCAAGGCGTCGCCTCGGGCCTGATCGGGCACCCGGAAATCGGCAAAGATCTCGCAGCGCGCCGGCACCACGTTGCGGGTGGTGCCGCCCTCGATCAGCCCCACGCTGACCGTCACGCCCTGGGCATAGTCGGTCATGGCCTCGATGGCGAGCACCTGGTGGGCCATCTCGCGTATGGCGCTGCGGCCCTTGTCGTGCTGCACGCCCGCATGCGAAGGCCGTCCATGCGCCACGACGCGCAGCATGCCGGTGCCCTTGCGGGCCGTGACGCAGTAACCCGTGCGCGCCCGCGCCGGCTCGCAGACCAGGCCGTAGCGCGAGCGGCGTGCCCAATCCTCGGTGAGCGTGCGGCTGTGGATGCTGCCGATTTCCTCGTCCGGCACCAGCAGCATGTCCACGGGCAAGGCCGTACGGCCGCCGGCCGCCTGCAACTCGCCCAGGGCCTCGAGCGCCAGATAGACACCGGCCTTCATGTCGTAGATGCCGGGACCATAGAGCCGATCGTCGACGCAGCGCCAGCCATTGCGCGCCAGGGTGCCGGCCGGGTGAACCGTGTCGAGATGGCCGATGATCAGAATGCCGGCACGATCGTCTCCGGCCGCGCGGTTGCTCACGAGCAGCGCGGGGGCAGGCGTTCCGGCCAACTGAATCGACTCGGTCCGCAGGCCCTTGGCCTGGGCGCGCCGCGCGGCCAGTTCCATCATGCGGGTCACGGCGGCGGTGTCGGCCGAAGGGGATTCACAGGCGATCCAGTCCTGCAGTTCATGCAGCCAGGGATCGAGGGTGGAGAGGGGATCGGCGGGAGAAGGAGTGAGTGTCATGGGCAGGCATTCAGGCAGGGATTTGGGCTCTTGTACAGACGCTCGCACCCTGGACAGTCCACGGCGGCGCAGGAGAATGGCGGTCGCCGGAAGCGATCCGGCAGATGCGGCACCTGCACCCCCCGGCCATGCGGACCGGCCATGAAAACCATGACGGACGCGGAACAACGGGCTAGCATGTGGCGCAAACCCATGCCGCACACGGCACAAACGCTACACAAGAGGCCGCAGTATCATGCCGCACAACAAGACAGACGAGACATCCTGCTCCCCGATAGTTGACTGGCGCATGCGCCTCGGTGCCCTGGCGTTGTGCCTGTCGGCATGGACGGCGGTCGGCCTCGGCGACGCGATGGCTGCCGCCCCGCCGCTGCGGGTCGCGTCCGCCAGTCCGCAAGGCACGGTCACGCAGGTCCGGCAGTTCGTGGCCCGCTTCGACGCCGATGCCGTCCGCTTCGGCGACCCGCTTGCGGCCGCGCCGCTGGAGGTGCGCTGCACCGATGCCGCCGCGCCCGCCGGCGCAGGACGCTGGACCAACGCCCGCGAATGGGTCTATACCTTCGAGTCGGATGTGCCGGCCGGCGTGCGCTGCTCGGCCACGGCCGTGCCCGGCTTTCGTTCGCCGGCAGACGCCGCTCTGGCTGCGGCCACGCGCTTCGACTTCGACACCGGCGGCCCGGCCGTTCGGCGGGTCAGGCCCAACACGTGGCAGGACATCGAGGAGGAGCAGACCTTCGTGCTCGAGTTCTCCGCAGCCGCGACGGCGGCCAGCGTGGCGCAGCATGTGTGGTGCAAGCCCGGCGACCTGGGCGAACAGGTTCCCGTGCGGGCCGTGGAGGCCGGCGAACGTGCCGCCTTGCTCGAAACCCTGGGGCTGTCGCGGCAGGCCCAGCGCGCCCCCGCACGCTTCCACGTACTGGCCTGCCAACGCCGCCTGACGGCCGGCACCGACATGCAGCTCGTCGTCGGCGCCGGCATCCGCACACCCGGTGGACTGGCCAGCCGCACCGCCGTCCCGTACGACTACACGGTTCGTGCGCCTTTTTCCGCGCACGTGAGCTGCGAGCGCGAAAACGCACAGGCCGACTGCCTGCCGATCCGGCCCTTGAACCTGCAGTTCTCCGCGCCGGTGAAACGGTCGGTCGCCAGTGCCATCCGGCTGGTCGACCCGCGCCAGCCGCGCGCGGCCATCGCGCCGCAGTTCGACGAGCCCGAGGCGGCCGACGGCGATGCCGTGGTCCAGAGCCTGCGTTTCGCCTCCCCGCTGCCCGTGCGTGCACGGTTGCAGCTCGAGGTGCCGGCCGGCTTCCAGGACGCATCCGGCAGGCCCCTGGCCGATGCCAGCGCGTTCCCCCTGTCCGTGGCCACGGGCGACTTGCCGCCCCTGGCCAAGTTTGCCGCCTCGCCCTTCGGTGTGATCGAGCGCCATGCCGAGCCGGACGGCCCGCCCCTTCTGCCCGTGACGCTGCGCCGCGTCGAGGCGGCACTGCCGGTCAGCACGCAGGCCATATCCGGACCGGTATCGAGCGGCCAGGTTCGCACGTTGCGGCCCGCGCAGGATGCCGACATCATCCGCTGGTGGCATCGCATCCGGCGTTACGACGAAGGCACCATCGATCGCAAAGTGCTGCGGCAGGACGGCGTCGATGCACCGCCGCCGACCGGCGACAGCGACCGCACCTGGATCGCAACCCGCCAGGTCTCGCTGCTCGACGGCCAGGAAACGGCCCGCAAGCTCGCCCTGCCCGCCCCCTTGCAGCAAGACCCGCGGCCCTTCGAGGTGGTCGGCATTCCGATGGAGCCGGGTTTCAGCGTGGTGGAGATCGCCTCGTCGCGGCTGGGCGAGGCCTTGCTCGACCCGAAGCTCGGTGCCGACCGCACCCTGTACGTGCGCACCTCGGTACTCGTCACCAACCTGGGCCTTCACTTCAAGCTCGGCCGCGAGAATGCCCTGGCCTGGGTGACCCGGCTGGACAACGGCCAGCCGGTTGCGGATGCCGCCGTGCGCGTGTCCACCTGCGACGGCCGCGAGGTCGCGAACGCACGCACCGACGCGCAGGGCATTGCGCGGCTCGAGGGCCTCTCGCCGCGCGCCCCCACCTGCTCGCTCCCCGGCGACTCGATGCAGGCCTATTTCGTCAGCGCGCGAACCGGCGAGGGAGCCGACAGCGACATGGCTTTTGTCTGGAGCGACTGGACACGCGGCATCGAATCCTGGCGCTTCAACGTGCCGACCGATTCGAGCCCGCGGCCCGACACGCGCCTGCATACCGTGCTCGACCGCAGCCTGCTGCGGGCGGGCGAGACGGTGTCGATGAAACACCTGGTGCGCCAGCAGACCGCCCAGGGACTGGCCTACGGGCGCATGCAGCTGACCGAGGCCAAGCTGGTGCACGTCGGCAGCGGCCAGGAGTACCCGCTGGTGCTCCAGCCCGGTTCGGGCCAGGGCGCGACCAGCACATTCGCCATCCCCCGACAGGCCAAGCTGGGAGTCTATGAAGTGTCGCTGACCGCCCTGCCGGGCGGCCGCAGCTCGGCACGCCACGATGCCGTGACCGAGACCACGGCCACGTTTCGGGTCGAGGAGTTCCGCCTGCCGGTGATGACGGGCCGCATCCAGCCGGCCGGCCCGCTGCCCCTGGTGCAGCCCGGAAAGGTCGAGGCACGTGTGCAGATCGACTACCTTTCCGGCGGGCCCGCACGTCAGTTGCCGGTGCGGGTGTCGGCCTTGCTGCGACCGCGCGGGGTGGATTTCCTGGACCATGCGGGCTACCGCTTCGACCCGCCCCGTGACCGGGCGGCAGAAGAAGCCCAGGAGACCGACGGAGGAGAAGACGGCACGTCGGACGCCTCGGCGGCCGATACACGCATCGTGCTCGATCAGGCCCCCCTCGCACTCGACAACCAAGGCCAGGGTCATGTCGATGTGGGCCCGCTGTCCCCCGCCACCCACGCCAGGGAGCTGGTGCTGGAGGCCAGCTACAGCGATCCCAACGGCGAGATCCAGACCTTGAGCAGTACGCATGCGGTGTGGCCCTCGGGTGTGGTGGCCGGCATTCGTGCCGAGGGCTGGGCTTCGGCCGGCCAGTCGGTGCCGGTGCAGGCCCTGGCGCTGGACACCCTGGGCCGGCCGCAAGCCGGCGTGGCGCTGAGCGTACGCGCGATCGCCCACACCACCACCACCAGCCGCAAGCGCATGGTCGGCGGCTTCTACAGTTACGACCACGAGCGGCAGACCCAGGACCTGGGCGAGATCTGCCAGGGCCGCAGCGACAGCCGGGGCCTGCTGGCCTGCACGGCGCGCCTGGCCAAGGCCGGCGAGATCGAACTGGTCGTCACGGCCACCGATGCAGAGGGACGGATCTCCCAGGCCGCCGAGTCGGTCTGGATCGCCCGGCAGGGCGAAATGTGGTTCGACGCACAGGACCACGACCGCATCGACCTGCTGCCCGAGAAGAAGTCGTACCAGGCCGGCGACACCGCCGTCTTCCAGGTGCGCATGCCGTTTCGCCGCGCCACGGCGCTGGTGACGGTCGAACGCGAGGGCATCCTGCACCACGAGGTGATGGCGCTGACGGGCGAAGACCCCACGGTGCGCCTGAAGGTGCAGCCCGACTGGGGCCCCAATGTGTATGTCAGCGCGCTCGTGCTGCGCGGGCGCCTGGTCGAGGTGCCTTGGTACTCCTTCTTCACCTGGGGCTACAAGGCGCCCCGCGAATGGTGGCGGGCGTTCCGCTACGACAGCAAGGAATACACCGTCCCCACCGCGCTGGTCGACCTGAGCAAACCCGCGTTCCGCATCGGCGTGGCCGAGATCCGCGTCGGCCTCGAGGCCCGGCAGCTTCAGGTGCAGGTGCAGACCGACCAGTCCCGCTACGCCGTGCGGGGCCAGGCCCAGGTGACGGTCACGGTGCGGCACGCCGATGGCAGCCCCGCGCCGCAAGCCCGCATCGCACTGGCGGCAGTCGACCAGGCCTTGCTGGATCTGTGGCCCAACACGAGTTGGCAACTGCTCGAAGCCATGTACCCCCGGCGCAGTTGGGGCGTGCAGACCGCGACGGCCCAGATGGAGCTCATCGGCCGCCGTCACTACGGCCGCAAGGCGGTCCCGGCCGGCGGCGACGGCGGAGGCAACGGCGCGACACGCGAGCTCTTCGACACCCTGCTGACATGGCAACCCGACATCGCGCTCGACGCACAGGGGCAGGCACGCCTGACCGTGCCGCTCAACGATGCGCTCACGCAGTTCCGCATCGTGGCCATCGCCGAGATCCCGCAGGCCGCAGGGCGCACCGATGCCCAGGCGAGTGAATTCGGCACCGGCTCGACGCAGATCCAGACCACGCAGGATCTGCAATTGCTCAGCGGCCTGCCGCCCCTGGTGCGCAGCGACGACCGGTATGTCGCCCAGGTCACGGTGCGCAACACCACCGCCAAGGCCATGGCCGTCGAACTCGTGCCCAGCGCCCCGGGCCTGAACCTGCCGAAGCGGCAGCTCGATGTACCGGCCGGCGAGGCACGCGAGGCGCAATGGGACATCCAGGTGCCCGCCGACCTGGCCCGCGCCACCGAGATCCCCTGGCAGATCGAAGCCCGCGATACCTCCGGCAGCGGTGCCCAGGATCGCATCCGCATCACCCAGCGCTTGCTGCCGGCCGTGCCGCTCGGCGTGCAGCAGGCCACGCTGGTGCAACTGCCGCCCGGCACACCCGACACGGTAGACGCCACGGCCCTGCCCGCCTACACCCAGGCCGTGGCATTGCCGGCCGGCGCACTGCCGGGCCGCGGCGGACTGAAGATCACGCTGCAGCCGCGCCTGGCGCAAGGGCTGTCCGGCGTACGCGACTGGTTCGAAAACTACCCCTATACCTGCCTGGAACAGCAGGCCAGCCGGGCCATCGGCCTGGGCGACGCGGCCCTCTGGAGCCGTGTGGTCGAGACGATGCCCACCTACCTCGACGAGGACGGTCTGGCCAACTACTTTCCGCCGCGATCGGGCGACGCGGCACGCGGCAGCGACACGCTGACCGCCTATCTGCTGGCCGCCAGCGACCAGGCTGCGACAACCGATCCGGCCTTTGCACTGCCGCCCGAGCTGCGCACACGCATGCAAAACGGTTTACTGCGTTTCGTCGAAGGCCGGCTGGAGCGGCGGTTCTGGAGCCCGCGCCCCGATCTGGAGGTCCGCAAGCTCGCGGCCCTCGAAGCCCTGTCGCGCGGCGGGCAGGTCACGGCGCGGCTTCTGGGCAGCCTGTCTGCGGATCCGAACCGCTGGCCGACCAGTGCCGTGGTCGACTGGCTGTCGATTCTGCGGCGCGTGACCGATGCGCCCCTGCGCGAACGTCACCTGCAGGAAGCCGGCCAGGTGCTCAGGGGCCGGCTGAGCGTGCAGGGCACGCGGCTGGTCTTCAGCACCGAGAGCACCGACGAGTGGTGGTGGCTGATGGCCGGCGGCGACACCAACGCCGCACGCCTGCTGCTGGCCGTCATGGACGATCCGGCCTGGCGCGAAGACCTGCCCCGTCTGGTCACGGGTCTCATCGGCCGCCAGCAACGCAACGGGGCCTGGCGCACCACCACCGCCAACCTGTGGGGCAGCCTGGCCCTGCAGGACTTCGGCCGCCGCTTCGAGTCCGTACCCGTCGACGGCACCACGCAGGCCCGGTTGGGCGCGGCGCAGGCCCGCGTCGACTGGCGGCAAGTCCAGCCTGTGCCTGCTGGCAGCGCGCCCCGCCCCGACGCACTGTTCGGTGCCCCTGTCGTCGCAGGACAACTGGCGAACAACGCCATGACCCTGCCCTGGCCTGCCCAGCCGGCCGAACTGCAGGTGAAGCACGAAGGCAGCGGCAGTCCGTGGATGACCTTGCAATCCATTGCCGCCGTGCCGCGCACGGCAGCGGTCAGCGCGGGCTACAGTCTGCGCAAATCCGTCACCGCGGTCGAGCAGGCACAGCCCGGCCGCTACAGCCGGGGCGATGTGCTGCGCATCGCACTCGAGATCGATGCCACGGCCGACATGAGCTGGGTCGTCGTCCAGGACCCGGTTCCGACCGGTGCCACCGTACTGGGCAGTGGACTGGGCCGGGATTCGGCGATCGCCGCCCAGCGGCCCGGCAGCGAACCGTCTCCGGTCGACACGGAGGAAACCGCAGGCCCGTCCTGGAACCAGCCGTGGCTGGCCTTCGAGGAACGCGGTTTCGAGTCCTGGCGCGCGTACTACGCGTTCGTGCCCAAAGGACGTTTTGTCGTCAGCTACACCGTCAGGCTCAACAGCGTCGGTGAATTTGCCCTGCCGGCCAGCCGTGTCGAAGCGCTCTATGCCCCCGAGATGTTCGCCGAAACGCCCAACGCCCGCCTGCGGGTGGTCGCCGCACCATGACGCCGATGGCGCAGATCCTGCGCACGATGTGCTGTACGGCGGCGCTGTGCGCGGCCTCGGGTCTCGCCTGGGCACTGCCCAGCTTCGACGACGTGCGAGCGGCCTACCCGTCCTCCGAGACGCTTGTCCTCGACCGCCACGGCGAGCTGCTGCAACGCCTGCGCACCGACTACACGGTGCGGCGCGGCGAATGGGTGAGCCTCGAAGACACCTCGGGCGCGCTGCGTCTGGCGCTGGTGCTCAGCGAGGACAGGCGCTTCTACGCGCACAGCGGCGTGGACTGGGCGTCGGTCTCGGCTGCGGCCTGGGGGCATCTGTTCCATGAACGCACCCGGGGCGCATCGACCATCAGCATGCAGCTTGTCGGCCTGCTGGGCGAAGGCGACCGGCCCCGCTCGGGCCAGCGCACGGTGCTCGACAAGGTCGGCCAGGTCGTCTCGGGCACGGTGCTCGATCGGCGCTGGCGCAAGGACCGGGTGCTCGAGGCCTACCTCAACCTCGTCCCCTGGCGCGGCGAACTCGTCGGCATCGATGCCCTGTCCCGCACCCTGTTCGGCAAGGCCGCACATGGCCTGGACGACGGCGAGGCCGCCATCGCCGCCGCGCTGGTTCGCGCGCCCAACGCACCGGTCGCCCAGGTGGCCCGGCGGGCCTGCGGCGTCTGGCGCGACATGCTGCAGGCCCGCGCGCAATCCGCTCCCGTGACGCAACCCGATTGCCTGTGGCTCACGATGCTGACCCAGTCCGCGCTCGAACGCAGCGCCTACGCATCCAGCGCCGGCATTGCGCCTCATGCGGCCCGGCAGGCGCTGCGCGCGGCTCGACCCGCGCCCCAGGGACAGCAGCCCCCCCTTCTCACCACCCTGGACGCCCGCCTGCAGCGCGTGGCCCAGGAAAGCCTGGGGCGGCATCTGAGGGAACTGCGCGGACGCGAGGTGAACGACGGCGCGCTGGTGGTGCTGGACAATGCCAGCGGCGACGTGCTGGCCTATGTCGGCTCGTCGGGTGAACTGAGCCAGGCGCGCGAGGTCGACGCCGCCATGGCGTTGCGTCAGCCCGGCTCCACACTCAAGCCGCTGCTCTACGCACAGGCCCTGGCCGAACGGCGGCTCACCGCCGCCTCGCTGCTGCACGATGCGCCGACACACATCGACACGTCGGGCGGGCTCTACATTCCGCAGAACTACGACCGCGACTTCAAGGGCTGGGTGTCGGTGCGCACCGCGCTGGCGGCCTCGCTCAATGTGCCGGCCGTCCGCACCCTGGCCATGGTCACGCCGGCTGCCTTTGCACGGCAGTTGCGCGATTTCGGCCTGGCCCTGCCGCACACCGGCGACTACTACGGCTTCAGCCTGGCGCTGGGCAGCGCCGAGGTCAGCCTGCTGGCGCTCACCAATGCCTACCGCACGCTGGCCAACGGCGGCCATCACGGCAACGTGCGTTTCCTGCCCGGGCCCATGCCTGCGCCGGGCCCGGTGGTCATCGACCCGCGCGCCGCCTACGTGGTGGCCGACATTCTCAGCGACCCGAACGCCCGTGCGCGCACGTTCGGTACCCGCAGCGTGCTGGCCACCCGCACCTGGACCGCCGTCAAGACCGGCACCAGCAAGGATATGCGCGACAACTGGGTCGTCGGCTGGTCGCACCGCTACACCGTGGGGGTGTGGGTGGGCAATGCCGAAGGCCAGGCCATGCGCGACATCAGCGGGACCAGCGGTGCGGCCCCGGTCTGGGCAGACCTCATGCAGGCGCTGGAATCCGGCATGCGCCCCGATCCGGCCCCTGCCGTGCCGGCCGGGCTGGTGCGCCAATCCGTGCGATTCAGCCCCGATCCACCCGGCGAATCCGGTCGAACCGCGCTCGAAGCGACCCGCAGCGAGTGGTTTTTGTCTGGAACCGAGCAGACCGTGTCGACCCGGCTCGCCAGCCGCACCGCGCCGTCCGATCCAGGCGGTTCCCGGTCGGGGACCGGCATGGCGGCCCTGCCAGAGCCGATGCGCATCACATCGCCGGTCTCGGGAACCGTCATTGCCCTCGACCCCGATATTCCGCCCACCCACCAGCGCCTGACCTTCAAGGCCCAGGGAGTGGACGTCCGCTGGGAGCTCGACGGCCAGCCTCTGGGTCGTGGGCCCCGGCTGGCCTGGCTGCCCTGGCCCGGCCGCCACCAAGTGCGTGTGGTCGATGCGCGGGGCACCGTGCGCGACGAGATCCGCATCGAAGTGCGCGGCGCCGGCCTGGCGCAACCCATGGGCCAGGACAGGCGTGTTTCTTGCACAAAATGCCTGCCTCTCGGTACACAGTCGCCGAGCAACCCTTAATATCGTTGCGGGCAAGCGGCCTCCGGGTTGGAGGCCGCGCAAGGCTCCCACCCGATCGCATGGACCGTCATTCAACTTTCTCGACCGCGCTTCGCCGCCTGTGGGCGCTGGGCAGCTTCTCCTACAGCCTGCGGGTCTTCATCGCCCTGTCGTCCATCATGGCCGCCTGCTGGAGCAGCGACCAGTCACGGCTGATCATGCCGCTGTTCCTGGGCTGCATCGCCAGCGCCCTGGCCGAGAGCGACGACCACTGGCGCGGGCGGGCCCGTGCGCTCGCGGTGACGCTTGCGGCCTTTGCGCTGGCGTCCTTCGCCATCGAAGCCGTCTTCCATCAACCCTGGCTCTACCTCGCCACCCTGGTGGCCGCCGCGTTCTCGCTGACCCTGCTGGGCGCCATCAGCACCCGCTACCAGGCCATCGCCTACGCCACGCTCATCATCTGCATCTACACCAGCATCACCGTGGACCAGCAGGCCCATGCGCTGGCCGGTCCGTTCTGGTGGCAACCCATGCTGCTGCTGGCCGGGGCGGCGTGGTACGGCCTGCTGTCGGTCGTCTGGTGCGTGCTGTTTCCGAACCAGCCGGTGCAGCAGTTCCTGGCCCGGCTGTACGACGAACTGGGACGCTACCTGCGGCTGAAATCGCAGATGTTCGAGCCCGTGCGCGGCATCAACATGGAAGCGAGGCGCCTGACCCTCGCCCAGGCCAACAGCCGCGTCGTGGCCGCACTCAACGCGGCCAAGGACGGGCTCTTCAACCGCATGACACGGGGCATCCGGCCGACCCGCCGCATCAACCGTTATCTCACGCTGTATTTCATTGCCCAGGACATCCACGAGCGCGCCAGTTCATCCCACGACTCGTACGAGCAGCTCACCGATACCTTCTTCCACAGCGACGTGATGTTCCGCTGCCAGCGTGTACTGGCCCTGCAGGGACATGCCTGCCATGAACTGGCGCAGGCGATCCGTGTGCGCCAGCCCTACGTCAAGGGCGAGGCCAGCGCGCTGGCCCTCGTGGACCTGCAGGCCTCGCTGTCGTGGCTGCGCGGCATGCCGGGCACGCTCGAACAGCCGATCTGGCGCCAGTTGCTGCGTTCACTGGTCGCCCTGGCACGCAACCTGGCGACGCTGGAAGACCAGCTCGGGCAGGCCAGCGCCCCCAACACCGCGCCCCTGGGCACGTCGTCGGCCGGCCCGGCACCGGGCCCTTCGGCCACGGCGGCAACAACCGCCATGCCGGCCGACCAGCGGCTGCACGACCGCTCGCCCAAGAACTTCAAGGAGGCGTTCGACCGCGTGCGGCTGCAGTTCACGCTCTCTTCCGCGCTGATGCGGCATGCGGTGCGCCTGTGCGTGGCGCTGGCGGCCGGCTACGGCGTGATGCACCTGATCCACGCCAACCAGGGCTTCTGGATCCTGCTGACCACGGTGTTTGTCTGCCGCCAGGGCTACGGCGCCACACGCACACGCGTGGCCGAACGCATGCTGGGCACGATCGCCGGCCTGCTGGTGGGCTGGGCGCTGTTCCGGCTTTTCCCCAACCTGCTGCTGCAGGCGTGTTTTGCCGTGGCGGCGGGCGTCACCTTCTTTGCCACACGCACCACACGGTACGCGCTGTCGACGGCCGCCATCACGCTGATGGTGCTGCTGGGCTTCAACCAGATCGGCAACGGCTACGCGCTCATCGTGCCGCGCATGGTCGACACCTTCATCGGCGGCTTCATCGCCGTGCTGGCCGTCTACCTGGTGCTGCCCGACTGGCAGACGCGCCGCCTCAACCTGGTCGCAGCCAACGCCATAGCCGCCTGCGGCCGCTACCTGCGAGAAATCATGCGCCAGTACGAAAGCGGGCACAGCGGCAAGCAGGACACGCTCGCCTACCGCGTCGCACGGCGCGAGGCGCACAACGCAGACGCGGCCCTGTCGAATGCCGTCGCCGCCATGCTGCAGGAACCCGGCACCTCGCGCCAGGACGGCGAAACCGCCGTACGCCTCCAGGTGCAACTGCATACCCTGCTCAACTACCTCTCGGGACTGGGTGCGCACCGTCACAGCCTCGCCCCCTCGGCCACGAGCGAAACCGAGACCGGCACGGCCGTGGCCGAGGTCACCGCTCAACTGGCCGGGCACCTCGACACCATCGCCCGCCACCTGCGTGTGCCTTCGGCCAGCGTGGCAGCCGAACCGGCAGGCCAGGCCATCGCCGAGCGGCTGGACGCCGCCCCCGAAGAACTGCCGGAAGACCGGCGCCTGGTGCAGTTGCAACTGGCCCTCATCGCGCGGCAGATCGAGCCGCTGCGCCAGTTGGCCAACCAGTTCGATCCGGCCAGCCGCGAACCCGGCGACGCGCCGCAGCCGAGCGCCACGGCGCCCGCGGGCTGAAAACCGCCGAGACCCGGTCTGGCCTCGCCTGGCACTATGATGGCCGCCGACGCACGGCCACGCGCCGCCGCCTGCTGCTGCCCTCGGCACACGTTCTGGTCCCCCAGGTGCAGCAGAGCCCGCCCCGCGCCGTGCCGTGCCTGCGAGACCCCTACGCCATACCGAGCCGAATCATGACCGACCTCTCGAAAATCACCTGCATCGAGGACTTGCGTGTCCTTGCCAAGCGTCGCGTGCCCCGCATGTTCTACGACTACGCCGATTCCGGCTCGTACACCGAAAGCACCTACCGCGCCAACGAAGACGACTTCAAGCGCATCAAGCTGCGCCAGCGCGTCGCCGTCGACATGACCGGCCGCAGCACCCGCACCACGCTGATCGGCCAGGACGTCTCGATGCCCGTGGCCATCGCGCCCACCGGCCTGACGGGCATGCAGCATGCAGACGGCGAAATCCTGGCCGCGCGTGCCGCCTTGAAGTTCGGCATTCCTTTCACGCTCTCGACCATGAGCATCTGCTCGCTCGAGGATGTGGCCGAGCACACCGGCCGCCAGCCGTTCTGGTTCCAGCTCTACGTGATGCGCGACCGCGACTTCATCGAACGGCTCATCGATCGCGCCAAGGCTGCCGGCGTGAGCGCACTGCAGCTCACGCTGGACCTGCAGATCCTCGGCCAGCGCCACAAGGACATCAAGAACGGCCTGAGCACACCGCCCAAACCCACGCTGCGCAACCTGCTCAACCTCGCCACCAAACCGCACTGGTGCATGGGCATGCTGGGCACCCCGCGCCGGACCTTCGGCAACATCGTCGGCCATGCCAAGGGCGTGGGCGACCTGTCGTCGCTGTCGTCGTGGACGGCCGAACAGTTCGATCCGCAGCTCAACTGGGGCGACGTGGAGTGGATCAAGAAGCGCTGGGGCGGCAAGCTCATCCTCAAGGGCATCATGGACGCCGAAGATGCCCGCCTGGCCGCCGACAGCGGCGCCGATGCATTGATCGTGAGCAACCACGGCGGGCGGCAGCTCGACGGTGCGCCGTCGTCGATTTCAGCACTGCCCGGCATCGTGGAGGCGGCCGGGCGCGACATCGAGGTCTGGATGGACGGCGGCGTGCGCAGCGGCCAGGATGTGCTCAAGGCCCGCGCCCTGGGCGCGCGCGGAACACTCATCGGGCGGGCGTTCCTGTATGGGCTGGGAGCGGCCGGTGAAGCCGGCGTGACTCGGGCACTGCAGATCATCCACAAGGAACTGGATGTCAGCATGGCCTTCTGCGGCCGTACCCGGATCGACGACGTCGGCTCCGACATCCTGCTGCCCGGCAGCTTCTGAGCGACCCGGCCTGAAAGGCAGGGCCCGAGCCCTGCCACCATAATGCAGACATGACTTCGAACGCCTTTTTCTCTTCTGTCCGCCTGGGTGTGCTGAGTGCCGCCGTGGCGGCGATCGCCACCCTTGCGGCCTGCTCGTCAACGGGCGGCACAGCGGCAGCCGGCAGCTCGGCCAACGGCAACGCCGGCTCGGCCATGGCCGCCGGCTTGCAGCCTGCCCGCCAGGCCGCACCGCCGCCGCCCGCATTGCCGGGCGTGACCGTCCCATCGGCCCAAACCGGCCAAGCGGGTAGTGCACCGGCCGGTTCAGCCCCGACCCCACTTGGTGCGAACGCCCCCGGCGCCGAAACGGCCGGCGGAGCCTGCCAGGCCGAAGCCGCGCAGTTCGCGGTCGGCCAACCTTACACCGCCGCGCTGCAGACCTCGGTGCGCGAGCGCAGCCAGGCCAAGATCGCACGGGCCCTGAAGCCGGGCCAGGCCGTCACGATGGAGTTCAACGCCCAGCGCGTCAGCCTGGTGCTCGACAGCCGAGGCATCGTCAGCGCCGTACGCTGCGGCTGAGCGATCTCACTTCATGGTGATCGTGGTGTTGATGCCGCTGGGGCCGCCTCCGCGCGGTGCCCAGCGCGCGGTGACCGTCTTGGTCTGAGTCCAGAACTGCACGGCCTGCTTGCCGTTGGGGCCCAGGTCGCCCAGCTTCGAGCCGCGCGAGCCCGTGAAGCTGAACCAGGCCACCGGCACCGGGATCGGCAGATTGATGCCCACCTGGCCCACATCAATGTTGGACTGGAAATGGCGGGCAGCGCCCCCGTCCTGCGTGAACAGCGCAACCCCGTTGCCATTGGGGTTGGCGTTGACGAAGGCGATGGCCTCGTCGAGCGTCTCGGCCTCCACCACGCACAGCACCGGCCCGAAGATCTCCTCTTGGTAGATGCTCATCGCAGCCTTGACGCCGCCGAAGATGCTCGGCCCCACGAAATTTCCTTCGCCATAACCGTCGACCGCCACGCCCCGTCCATCGAGCAGCAGGCTGGCGCCCTCCTCCTGGCCCCTGGCGATCAGGCCTTCCACGCGCTGGCGTGCGGCGGGCGAGATCAGCGGGCCCAGATCGGCCGTGCGGTCGGTGCCCGCATTCACCCGCAGGCTGCGCGTGCGCTCGACCAGATCGGGCAGCCACTCGCGGGCCTCGCCCACCAGCACCGCCACGGATGTCGCCATGCACCGCTGGCCGGCCGCGCCGAAGGCCGCGCCGACCAGTTGGTTGAGCGCCACGTCGCGATCGGCATCGGGCAGGATCACGCAGTGGTTCTTGGCCCCCATCATCGACTGGCAGCGCTTGCCTGCATCGGTCGCGCGGCGATAGATTTCCGTGCCGACCCGCGTCGAGCCGATGAACGACACGGCCTTGACGAGCGGATGTTCGCAGAGGCCGTTGGCGATTTCGGGCCCGCCGTGCACGACATTGAGCACACCGGGCGGCAGCCCGGCTTCCTGGGCCAGTTGAGCCAGGCGCAGGGACGCGCTCGGATCCTGTTCGGACGGCTTGAGCACAAAGGTGTTGCCGCAGGCCACCGCCAGGGGAAACATGAAACACGGCAGCATCACCGGAAAATTGAAGGCCGTGATACCGGCACACACCCCCAGCGGCTGGATCAGCGTGTACACGTCGATGCCCGATGCGGCGTTCTCGGCATATTCGCCCAGTTGCAGGCTCGCAATGGAGCAGGCGTGCTCGACCACCTCGAGCCCGCGCCCGATCTCGCCTTCGGCATCGGGCAGCGTCTTGCCATGCTCGCGTGTGATGAGCTCGGCCAGCTCGGCCGTGTGGGCCCGCAGCAGATGCTGGAACTTCAGCATCACCCGCATGCGGGTCCCCTGCCCGACCGCCCGCCAACGCTCGTAGGCGCGGGCCGAGCTGCGCACCGCACGGTCGAGCTCCCCGGCGGTGGCCATCGGCACACGCGCGACGACCTCCTGCGTGGCCGGGTTGAGCACGTCGCGCCAGCGGTCGGTGGTGGACTGGACCAGCTCGCCGTCGATCAACAGCGGCAGGCGTGGAATCTCTCGTGTCATGGTGATGTCTCCAGAAGTACAAAAAGCGGATGCAACGCACGAATACGAAGCGCACATTCGAAAGGCTCGATGGAGCCGGCCGGGAAACTGCCGGCCGGCCAGGCGCCACGGGCTACTGCCGGCTCGTGACCAGCGGGCAGGTCGAATCGGAAAGCGGCTGGAAGGCCTGTGCAGCCGGAATCGTGGCCACCAGCTTCGAGTAGTCCCAGCCCCCCTTGGATTCGGCGGGCGTCTTGACCTGGTAGAGGTACATGTCGTGGATCACACGGCCGTCGGGCCGGATCGTGGCATTGCGCATGATCGGATCCTGGATCGGCAGCTCGCGCATCTTGTCGGCCACGACCTTGCCGTCGGTCGAACCGGATGCCGCCACCGCCCTCAGGTAATGCCGCACGCTGGAATACACGCCCGCCTGCGTCATCGTCGGTTTCAGGTCACGGAAGGCCTTGGCGAACCGGTCCGACCAGCCACGGCTCTGCTCGTCGTAGTCCCAGTAGAAACCGTCCACGTACGACAGGCCCTGTGCGTTCTCGAGCCCCAGCGCCCGCAGATCGGAGAGGAAGATCAGCAGCGACACCAGGCGCTGGCCGCTTTCCACGACCTTGAACTCGCGCGCCTGCTTGACGGCATTGACCGTGTCCTGACCGCCGTTGGCCAGCGCCACCACCTGAGCGCCCGAGCTCTGCGCCTGCAGCAGGAACGAGGCGTAGTCCGAGGCATTGAGCGGGTGACGAACCGCGCCCGCCACCGAGCCGCCCAGCGACTTCACCATCTTCTCGGTGTCGGCCTGCAGCGAGTGGCCGAATGCGTAGTCGACGGTGATGAAGAACCATGACTTGCCGCCCGTCTGCACCGTGGCACGTGCACCGCCAGCCGATTGCGAATAGGTGTCGAACATCCAGTGGAACCCCACCGGCGAGCACTGGGCGTTGGTCAGCGCCGTCGTGGCCGGCCCGGAAAACATCACCACACGGTTCTTTTCGCGAGCCACGCCCTGCACCGCGAGTGCCACGGCCGAATTGGTGAGATCGGCGATCGCACTCACCCCTTCGCGGTCGAACCACTCGCGGGCCTTGGCGGCACCGATGTCGGCCTTGTTCTGGTGGTCGGCCGAGACCAGCTCGATCTGCATGCCCCGGCACTCGGCGGCCAGGCAATCGTCGATGGCCAGCCGCGCAGCTGCCGTCGAACCAGGGCCTCCCATGCCGGCATACGTGCCGGACATGTCCCCCAGGACGCCGATCTTGACGGGGGGCGGCGCCGCGTGGGCCGCCTGCGCCGTCAAGGCCAGCGCCCCCAGTGCAGCCATGCACAACGCCATCCGTGGCCGCGACCCCGCCGCATGCGGGCGCAAGAAATTAGTCATGTGATGTCTCCGTTCGTTGTATTGGCCGCTCTCGGGGAATCCGTTTCCGGCGGAGCGGTCGGTCCAGTGTGTGCGCGCCGCCGCGCATCGGCAAGACCACCAATACACATGGCTTGTGCATCCATGCACAATCCGTCGACCCCCTTGCCCAGGACCGGCGCGAAGTCCTTCGAGGGGTGCGATCCCATCCGCCACCACAGAGGATTCCATGCCCGATTGGGACAATCTGCGCCATTTCCTGGAAGTCGCCCGCACCCAGCGCGTGAGTGCGGCGGCGCGCCGGCTGGCCGTCGAGCACACCACGGTGGCGCGCCGCGTGCGCTCGCTCGAGGCCGAACTGGGCACGCTGCTGTTCGAGAAATCGCGAGCCAGCGGCTACACCCTGACGCCCGACGGCGAACGCCTGTTCGTGCACGCCGCGCAGATCGAGACTGCGCTGCAATGTGCCCGCGAAGACCTGCACGACGGCGGCGAACAGCCCAGCGGACACCTGCGCATCGGCGTGACCGAGGGTTTCGGCTGCTACGTGCTGACCCCGCTGGCCACTGCCATGCAGCAGCGCCACCCGCGCCTCACCCTCGACGTCATGCCGGTCCCCCGTTTCGTGAGCCTGTCGCGCCACGAAGCCGACCTGGCCATCACCATCGAGAAACCGCAGCGCGGCCCCTATGTCTGCAGCAAGCTGTGCGACTACGCCCTGGGCCTCTACGCCACGCCGGCCTATCTGCACGGTCACGCACCGATCGCGACGGCAGCCGATCTGGCCAGCCACAGCTTCATCAGCTACGTCAACGACCTGGTCTTCAGTCCCCATCTGCGCTATCTCGAAGACGTGCTGCCGGGCAGCCGCGTCATCCTGCGCAGCACCAGCGTCGTGGCCCAGTACCACGCCACGCTCCAGGGACACGCGCTGGCCATCCTGCCGTGTTTCATCGCAGCCCAGGATCCGCGCCTGAGCCGCGTGCTGGCCGACGAGATCCAGATCGAACGCAGCTTCTGGATGTATTGCCACGAGGATCTCTACCGGTTGCGCCGCATCAAACTGGTGTGGGACTACCTGCGCCAGGCCATGGACTGCAATGCCGACTTGCTCGGCGGCCGCGAAGGGGCGCCGCGCGGCATCGCCCTGCCCCCCTGAGCCCCATGAATTGCACCTGATCGGGCGACAATACGGGGGTCACATGACCCCGAACCCCACGCCTACCCAGCCCAGCCGCCGCATCGCCCACCTCGACATGGACGCGTTCTACGCCTCGGTCGAGTTGTTGCGTTATCCGCAGCTCAAGGGCCTGCCCGTGGTCATCGGCGGCAGCCGCCGCAAGATGGACGAGGCCCTACAGGCACGCGAAGCCGGCCGCGATACAGCCGACATCCCGGTCGATGAATTCCCGCGCCTGCGCGACTATGTGGGCCGGGGCGTCATCACCACCGCCACCTATCCCGCGCGGCAGTTCGGCGTGGGCTCGGCCATGGGCCTGATGAAGGCCGCCAAGCTGTGTCCACAGGCCATCCTGCTGCCGGTCGACTTCGATGAAGTCCGACGCTTTTCGCAGCAGTTCAAGCAGATCGTCACCGACATCGCGCCCGTCATGGAAAACCGCGGCATCGACGAGGTCTACATCGACTTCACCGACGTGCCGGGCGGCCAGCGCGAAAGCGGCCTGAGCCTGGCACGCCTCATCCAGAGCAGCATCACGCAGGCCACGGGGCTGACCTGCTCCATCGGCGTTGCCCCGAACAAGCTGCTGGCCAAGATGGCCAGCGAGTTCAAGAAACCCAACGGCATTTCCATCGTGCAGCCCGAGGATCTGCAGAGCAAGATCTGGCCCCTGCCGTGCCGCAAGATCAACGGCATCGGCCCCAAGGCCGGCGTCAAGCTCGAGGCCCACGGCATCCACACCATCGGCGATCTGGCCGCGCGCGAACGCCACTGGCTGATGGCGCATTTCGGGAAATCGTATGGCGCCTGGCTGCACGAGGCGGCCTGGGGACGCGACGAGCGTCCCGTCACCACACAGAGCGAGCCCGTGTCGATGAGCCGGGAAACCACGTTCTCGAACGACCTGCATGCCGTGCGCGACAAGGCCGAGCTGGGCCAGATCTTCACCCGCCTGTGCCAGCAGGTCGCCGACGATCTGCAACGCAAAGGCTATCGCGGCAAGACGATTGGCATCAAGCTGCGCTATGACGACTTCCGCATCGTCACCCGCGACCAGACCCTGGCGGTGCATACCGACGATGCAACGCTCATCCGGCGTACGGCCGGCCTGTGTCTCAAGCGCGTGGATCTGGAGCAGCGCATCCGGCTGCTGGGCGTGCGCGTGGGCAGCCTCGTGCCCCGCGCAGACCTCGAGGCCATTGCCGCCGGCGAACCCCTCGAGCTGCACGACCCGGACGATCCGAACGGCCGGCTGTTCTGAGCGCGGATCCGCCACGAGCCGTCCGCGACGGCTCGTGACCGATCGTCAGGACGCGATCAGCTTCACGCCGGTTTTCTCCTGCAGCTGCTCGAAGCTGACATCGGGCGCCAGTTCGACCACCTTCAGTCCCTCGGGTATCACGTCCAGCACCGCCAGATCGGTGATGATGCGATCGACCACGCCCACGCCGGTGAGCGGCAGGGTGCATTCGGGCAGGATCTTCAGGTCTGTCGTGCCATCCTTCTTGCGAGCCACATGCTCCATCAGCACGATCACCCGCTTGACGCCGGCCACGAGGTCCATGGCCCCGCCCATGCCCTTGACCATCTTGCCCGGGATCATCCAGTTGGCAAGATCGCCTTTCTCGCTGACCTGCATGGCGCCCAGGATGGACAGGTTGATCTTGCCGCCCCGGATCATGGCAAAGCTCTCGTGGCTGCCGAAGATGGACGAGCCCTTGATGGTGGTCACGGTCTGCTTGCCGGCGTTGATGAGGTCGGGATCGACCTGGTCCTCGGTCGGAAAGGGGCCGATGCCCAGCATGCCGTTCTCGGACTGCAGCCACACTTCCTTGTCGCCGGTGAAATTCGCCACCAAGGTGGGAATGCCGATGCCGAGGTTCACGTAAAAACCGTCTTCGAGTTCCTGGGCCGCGCGCGCGGCCATCTGGTCTTGGGTCCAGGGCATGTCAAGCTCCTTGCTGCGTGGGCGTGATGGTGCGCTTTTCGATGCGCTTCTCGGGCGTGGCGTTGAGCACCAGACGGTGCACATAGATGCCGGGCAGGTGGATGTCGTCGGGCGCGAGTTCACCGACCTCGACGATCTCCTCGACCTCCACGATGCACACCTTGCCCGCCATGGCCGCGGCCGGGTTGAAGTTGCGTGCCGTGAGGTTGAAGCGCAGGTTGCCCGACTTGTCGGCGACCTGCGCCTTGACCAGCGCCACGTCGGGCACCAGGGCGCGCTCCATCACATAGGTCTCGCCGTCGAAATCGCGCAGTTCCTTGCCCTCGGCCACCAGCGTGCCCACGCCCGTCTTCGTGAAGAACGCCGGAATGCCCGCACCACCGGCGCGCAGCTTCTCGGCCAGTGTGCCCTGCGGCGTGAACTCCAGGGCCAGTTCGCCTGCGAGGTACTGGCGCTCGAACTCCTTGTTCTCGCCCACGTAGCTCGAGATCATTTTTTTGATCTGCCGGGTCTCGAGCAGCTTGCCCAAGCCAAATCCGTCCACGCCGGCGTTGTTGGAAATCACCGTCAGGTCCTTGACGCCGGAATCGCGCAAGGCGTCGATCAGGGCCTCGGGAATGCCGCACAGCCCAAAGCCGCCGACGGCCAGCATCTGGCCGTCTGCCACGATGCCGTCAAGCGCCTGCGCGGCGCCGGGATACAGTTTGTTCACGGAATGTCTCCTCTCCAAGACGAAGAAAGAAAGTGGCCCGTGCATCGTTTGCACGGGACTGCTCCATAAGATACTACGTTAACGCATACGTAGTATTTCCTAAGCATTGCCCATGATGCAGCCCGATCCCACCCACCGCACCACCGCCTCGGTCACCCCGACGCCTGCCGCCGGACCCGGTTTCCATGGCGGTGCCGATATCGACTACCGGCAGGCTTTCGAGCTCGCCCCGGTGGGCCTGGTGCTGTCGCGCCATCGCATCATCGTCGACTGCAATGCACGGCTGGCCACCATCTTCGGCGCCGGCCGAGACCAGTTGGTGGGCCGCAGCTTTGCCGTGCTGTACCCCAGCTCCGACGAATTCGAGCGCATGGGCCAGCGATTGGCGCCGTTGCTGGGGCGCAATGGCCACTATTCGGACAACCGGATCATGCGGCGTGTCGACGGTCGCTTCAAGGGCGAACTGTTCTGGTGCCACGTCACGGGCCAGGCCTTCGATCGCCAGGATCCGCATGCAGCCGGCATCTGGACGTTCGAGGACCTCTCGTCCCAGAGACCGGTGCGTGCCGGACTCACTGCGCGCGAACGCGAAGTCGCGGCCCAGGTCGCGCAGGGCCTCACGTCGAAGGAGATCGGCCGCGCGCTGGGCATCAGCCATCGGACCGTCGAACTCTACCGGGCACGTCTGATGCGCAAATACGGTGCCGGAAGCACAACCGAGCTGGTCAAGCGCCTGGTCACCGAGGGCGAAACGCCGGACTGAACGCCGGACCGAGGGTGGGACTGAGCACCGGAGAGAGGGTGCCCGCCGATCCCACGGCACATCCTCGGGTCCATCCCTCAAGACAGATCGCCACAGCTCTTCTATCGTAGAGCCCTCCGTGCCTCGCCGGACCAGGTTTTCGCAGCCCTGTCCGGCCAGCCGGTGCCCGCCGCCCCCTACGGGGCTGTCCTTCATCCGTGCGTTCGACCGCCGGCCCGGTCCCGGGAGGCCGCACGCCATCCAGGGAAACCGCCGCCATGCCGACTCCGCGCTACCCCTTGCCCGATCTCGATACCCTGCCCCCCGACATCCAGGCACGCATCCTCGAAGTGCAGGAGAAGTCGGGCTTCATCCCCAACGTTTTTCTCGCACTGGCACGCCGGCCGGCCGAATGGCGAGCGTTCTTTGCGTACCACGACGCCCTGATGCTCAAAGAGGAAGGCTCGCTCGGCAAAGGCGATCGCGAAATGATCGTCACCGCCACCAGCGCAGCCAACCAATGCGTCTACTGTGTGGTCGCACATGGGGCACTGCTGCGCATCTACGAAAAAAAGCCCCGCATCGCCGACGACGTCGCGATCAACTACCGCCGCGCCGACATCACGCCGCGCCAGCACGCCATGCTGGACTTCGCCCTCAAGGTCTGCACCCAGTCCCATCTGGTGGACGAGGCCGACTTCGAGACCCTGCACGCCTTTGGCTTCGACGACGAAGACATCTGGGACATTGCCGCCATCACCGCCTTCTTCGGCATGTCGAACCGGTTGGCCAGCTTCAGCGACATGCAGCCGAATCCGGAGTTCTATTTATTGGGACGTGTGCCCAAGGCTGCAAAAAACCCTGGATAGAACTTATTTTTATTTCGGCATGTCGAAAGATCTTCCGACCTGCTTGAATCGAATCGAAGCTTGTCGGACAAAAGCCCCTTTCCACGGTATACGACACTTGAATGGAAACGCGAGAGGTCGAGCCCTGCCACCGGTGAAACAATGGGCATCAGGCCATACATCGACCTCCAGGAATAAAACTCATGATTCTCGTCACCGGCGGAGCTGGCTTCATTGGTTCCAACTTCGTACTCGACTGGCTCGCTCAAAACGACGAACCGGTCGTCAATCTCGACAAACTCACCTATGCAGGAAATCTCGAGAACCTGCGTTCGCTCGACGGCGACAAACGCCACCTCTTTGTCCATGGCGACATCGGCGACCGCGACCTTGTGACCCGCCTGCTGACCGAACACAAGCCCCGTGCCGTGCTCAACTTCGCAGCCGAAAGCCATGTCGATCGCTCCATCCTCGGACCGGCCGAGTTCGTGCAGACCAATGTGGTGGGCACCCTCAACCTGCTCGAAAGCGTCCGGGCCTACTGGAGCGATCTGCCGGCCGAAGACCTGGCGGCCTTCCGTTTCCTGCACGTCTCGACCGACGAGGTCTACGGCACGCTGTCGGCCACCGACCCGGCCTTCGCCGAAACCAACCGCTACGAACCCAACAGCCCGTACTCGGCGAGCAAGGCCGCCAGCGACCACCTGGTGCGCGCCTGGCACCACACCTATGGCCTGCCGGTGCTCACCACCAACTGCAGCAACAACTACGGCCCCTATCACTTCCCCGAGAAGCT
Source organism: Comamonas sp. BIGb0124 (assembly GCF_003752175.1). Lineage (GTDB taxonomy): Bacteria > Pseudomonadota > Gammaproteobacteria > Burkholderiales > Burkholderiaceae_C > Comamonas_F. The sequence goes on from NZ_RJVF01000012.1 coordinate 69,599, forward strand.
GATCCCGCTGATCATCGTCAACGCCCTGGCCGGCAAGGCCCTGCCCATCTACGGCGACGGCCAGCAGATCCGCGACTGGCTGTACGTCAAGGACCACTGCAGCGCCATCCGCCGTGTGCTCGAAGCCGGCACGCTGGGCGAGACCTACAACGTGGGCGGCTGGAATGAACAAGCCAATCTCGACATCGTGCACACCGTCTGTGCGCTGCTCGACGAACTGCGCCCGCGCGCCGACGGCAAGGCCTACAAGGACCAGATCACGTTCGTGAAAGACCGTCCGGGCCACGACCGCCGCTACGCCATCGATGCCCGCAAGCTCGAGCGAGAACTGGGCTGGAAGCCCGCCGAGACCTTCGAGACCGGCATTCGCAAGACCGTCGAGTGGTACCTGGCGAATGCCGAGTGGGTCGCGCACGTGCAGAGCGGCGCCTACCGCGCATGGGTGGACCGGCAGTACACCGGTCGCCAGGCCGAAGGTGCTTCCGCATGAGTGCCCGCAAGATTCTGCTGCTGGGCAAGAACGGCCAGGTCGGCTGGGAGCTGCAGCGCGCCCTGGCGCCGCTGGGCGACGTGGTGGCACTCGGCTCGGCCGAAGCCGACTTCCGCAACCCGGCCCAGGTCCGCGAGCAGGTGCTGGCGCTGCGGCCCGACGTGATCGTCAACGCGGCGGCCCACACGGCCGTCGACCGCGCCGAGAGCGAGCCCGAGCTGGCGCGTGCACTCAATGCCACGACCCCCGGGGCGATTGCCGAGGCCGCGCGGTCTCTGGGCGCCTTGCTGGTGCATTACTCCACGGATTACGTCTTCGACGGCAGTGGCGAGACCGCGCGTGACGAGGACGCAGCCACCGCACCGCTGAGCGTATACGGCCGCACCAAACGCGAAGGCGAAGTGCTGATCCAGGAACGGGCCGGTGCCTACCTGATCTTCCGCACCAGTTGGGTCTATGCGGCGCGCGGCGGCAACTTCGCCAAGACCATGCTGCGCCTGGCCAAGGAACGCGACACCCTCACCGTCATCGCCGACCAGCATGGGGCGCCCACCGGAGCCGAGCTGATTGCCGACGTGACGGCTCATGCCCTGGCTCAGACGCTGGCGGACACGGGCAAATCGGGCCTCTACCACCTCGTGGCCGGTGGAGAAACCACCTGGAACGGTTATGCGCGTTTTGTGCTGGCCCAGGCACAGGCTGCCGGCGTCGCCCTCAAGGCCGGCCCGGACGCGGTCGCGGCCGTGCCGACCAGCGCCTTTGCGACACCGGCGGCACGCCCGCTCAATTCGCGGCTATCGACCGAACGGCTGCAGAAGACCTTCGGGCTGGTGCTGCCGCAATGGCAAGCCGGCGTCGAGCGGATGTTGCGTGAAACGCTCTAGCACGCGCTCCACCCAAGGATCTGTGCCTGTCGCACGGGTGCACCTTGATTTCAAAACTTAGCGGACTGACCATGACACAACGCAAAGGCATCATCCTGGCCGGCGGCTCGGGCACACGCCTTCACCCGGCCACGCTGGCCATCAGCAAACAGCTGCTTCCCGTCTACGACAAGCCCATGGTGTACTACCCGCTGTCGACGCTCATGCTGGCGGGCATCCGGGACATCCTGATCATCAGCACGCCGCAGGACACCCCGCGTTTCGAGCAACTGCTGGGCGACGGCAGTCAATGGGGCATACGCGTGCAATACGCGGTGCAGCCCAGCCCCGATGGCCTGGCCCAGGCCTTCATCATCGGTGAAGAGTTTCTCGGCGACGCGCCCTGCGCGCTGGTGCTGGGCGACAACATCTTCCACGGCCACGATCTGCAGGAGCTGCTGGCCGAAGCCGGCCAACAAAGGGACTGCGCCACCGTCTTTGCCTACCACGTGCACGATCCCGAGCGCTACGGCGTGGTCGAATTCGATGCCACGGGCCAGGCCCGCTCGATCGAGGAAAAGCCAGCCGAACCCAAGAGCCACTATGCCGTCACGGGGCTGTACTTCTACGACAACGACGTGGTGCGCATCGCCAAGGCGGTCAAACCCAGCGCCCGCGGAGAGCTCGAGATCACGGCAGTCAACCAGGCTTACCTGGAGGCCGGCAAACTCAAGGTCAAGATCATGAAGCGGGGTTATGCCTGGCTGGACACGGGCACGCACGACAGCCTGCTCGAGGCCGGCCAGTTCATCTCGACGCTGGAGCAGCGGCAGGGCCTGAAGATCGCATGCCCTGAGGAGATTGCATGGCGCAGCGGCTTCATCGACGACCGGCAACTGGCCCAGTTGGCCGAGCCACTCAAGAAAACCGGTTATGGCAAATACCTGCGCGGCCTGCTCGACGAAGGTCGTGTTGACCCCGAATAAACACCGAAAATCAAAAGACAGCCCTAGCGATGTGCCGGATGCAATCAGCGAGCCGACTCGAGGCCATGGAAGATGCTGCACAGACACTCGCTCGTCCCACCCACACAAACACCCCCATGAACATCATTCCAACGGCCATTCCAGACGTCCTGATCCTCGAACCTCAGGTGTTTGGCGATGCACGCGGCTTCTTCTTCGAGAGCTTCAACCAGACGCATTTCGATGAGGCCGTCGGCCGTCACGTCACGTTCGTACAGGACAACCATTCGCGCTCCCGCAAGGGCGTGCTGCGTGGCCTGCACTACCAGATCCAACAACCGCAAGGCAAGCTGGTGCGCGTGGCGCGGGGCGCGGTATACGACGTGGCGGTGGATCTCCGGAAGCCCTCTCCCACCTTTGGTCGTTGGGTGGGCGTGGAGCTCTCCGAAGAGAACCAACGGCAGCTCTGGGTGCCCGAAGGCTTCGCCCATGGCTTTCTGGTGCTCAGCGAGAGTGCAGATTTCCTTTACAAAACGACCCGCTATTACGCTCCTACGCATGAGCGGTGCATCGCATGGAACGATGCGACTCTCGCCATCGCCTGGCCCGACGTCGGAACCCATCCTTCGCTGTCGACGAAAGACGGGGCCGGCATAGCATGGGCCGAAGCTGAGGTTTTCAATTGACCAGCAGCCCCTGCAAAGCCTTGCGTCGAAGCTAACGTCAGCCATTGCAAGTCACTTTTGTTCTAAGTTTATTGCGAACATTTACAAAAGCTTATTTTGATACATCTTTGCTACATCTTGAGGTGATATCCGACAGCAGTCCCTCGACAACTGGGCATAATCACAAGCCGCCCTCATGATGCCTTTCCGGCCGTGATCGTTGCATGCACCTGTAGCGTGTGCTGCGACACACTTGCCCCCTTGCTATGTCGCCTGCCCGCTTCAAGTCCACCGCTGTCCAGTATCGAAAGAATCTGGTCATCATTCGTGCGGGTGACGAGTCACTGCATCCCGGTTGGATCGCGGATCCTCGCCGCGATTTCGATATTTTTGTCAGCTATTACGGTAAAAAAACCGACAATTTCGCCGAGTCGGCCGACTACTATGAAATGCGCCCCGGCCCCAAATGGCCGTGCATCGCCGACCTCCTGAGCCTGCATCCAGAGTTGTTGGATCGATATGACGCATTCTGGTTTCCCGACGACGACCTGGCCATTCAGACCCCTGACATCAATCGCATGTTTGCGTTGTTTCACGGCTTTGAATTGTCGCTCGCACAGCCGGCCTTGACGCACGACTCATACTACAGTTGGCGCGTGCTGCTGCAGGAGCCTGACAACGTGTTGCGCATGATCAATTTCGTGGAAGTCATGGCGCCCATCTTCAGCCGCGCGGCACTTCATACCTGCTTGTCTTCCTTCACGGCCAGCCCCTCCGGGTGGGGCCTGGATCGCATCTGGCCCGCACTGTGCATGGCAAACGGCCTCCGCCAAATCGGCATCATCGATGCCGTAGCGATCAAGCATACGCGCCCATTGGGCGGCGATCTCTACAAGAACAACCCCCATCTCGACTGTTATCGCGATGAAAAAGACGTTCTGCGCAAATACAGCGTCAGCAGTTACTTTCGCAATCCCAAGTATGAAATCCTGAGCGAGAGAGTGACTCGGGTGAAAGATCCGCTTCTCTCACGGTTCTGGCTTCGACTGAAGAAAAATCTAAAAAAACAACCGTCCTGAAAACAGCGACCCCGCCGCCACACGACGCACGCCCCTCATCGCATCTCTCTCGTTTAGCCTCTCCGGCACCCCAACCTGACATGGACACGTTCAACACCGACGCACAACCTCTAGCCCAAAAGGCCAGCAAGGTTGCCATCATCACACGCACCAAGAATAGAAACCTTCTTCTCGACAGATGCATTCGTTCCGTACTGGCACAAACCGAGCAAGACTGGGTTCACGTCATCGTCAACGACGGCGGTGAAGCGGCGCCATTGGACGAACTGATCAGTGCTTATCAGGCACAGTACCGAGGTCGTCTAAAAGTCATCCACAACCCCGTGTCGGTCGGCATGGAGGCTGCATCCAACATCGGTATCAACAACAGCGAATCGACCTATCTGGTGATCCTGGATGACGATGATACGTGGCATGCGAAATTCCTGGAAAAAATGACCGCCGCACTGGCTACGGAAACGTGGGCCGGTACACGGGGCATGTTTTGCCACACCCGTATCGTCCACGAAAAGATAGTGGGTGAAAGCGTGGTGATCACCGGCAGCGAAGAATTCAACAATTGGATCGAACACATCGATTTTCTGCAGTTGTTTGCCTGGAATCGATTTACGCCGGTTTGTTTTGTATTCGAACGAGCCGCACTCGAAGAGGTCGGCCTGTTCGACGAGACGCTGCCGGTCTGCGGCGACTGGGAGTTCAATCTCCGTTTTCTGAGCAAGTACGAGATCGGCACGCTCCGGGAAGAACTGGCCTATTGGCACCAGCGCCCCAAGCTCACGGGGCATTACGGCAACAGCGTCAACGCGGGGCAAGACCTGCATCGGGTGTACCGGGCACGAATCATCAATCGCTGGGTGCGTCAAGGCTTTGCAGACAAGACCCTGGGCTACGCCGACATGTTTTCGATGGCCATCTCATTTGAACAAAGCCTGAGCACACAACGGTATTTGCAATCCAGAAAACGCAGCCTTTACACACGACTTCGCAAGAAGATCCAAGCATTCTTCCGCCGTAAAAAAAATGTCCCTTCCACGTTCTGACGTCGCTGTAGTTCTGGTCACCTTCAATCGTGCGGCCTTGCTTCGCGAGTGCCTTGAGGGCATCCTTGCACAGACCCTGAGCAATCGAATCAGCGCCATTTACGTGATCGACAATGCCAGCTCAGACAACACACAAGACCTGATGCGCGAAAGCTATGCGCTCAACCCACAGGTCAAATATATTCGGATGCCCGAAAACGTTGGCGGCGCTGGCGGTTTTCATCATGGCATACGTGAAGCGCACCGATCGGGCGCGCCTTGGATCTGGACGCTGGACGATGACGTCGAACCGGAACCCGACTGCCTGGAACGCATGCTCAGCTTGGAGCCGGTGTCTGATTGCATCCATCCGCTGGTGGTGTACCAAGATGGCAGCGAACACCAGTGGGAGCACCTTTTCGATCCCATCACCACGCTGCAGACGGGCCTGCGCAACAGGTCTTTTGCCAATGGCAAAGACTGGTGCAGCATGAACGTCGCCTGCTTCGAGGGCATGCTGATCAAATCCAGCATCGTGGACAAAATCGGATACCCTCTCGCCGACTTCTTCGTTTTTGGCGATGATGGCCACTACGGTTACATGGCCAGCATGCAGACGAACGTGATTTACACCAACCGGGCACGTCTGATCAAGAAAATCAAACCCAATGGCAACAATACGCCATTCAAGATTTATTACGATATTCGCAATCGTCTGCTTCTACGGCAAAGACTGAAGCCCTACCATGAACGTGCAAGCTTTCACTCCAAGCTGTTCTGGGTCTTTATCTTGATACACAGCTGGCGGATGACCAAAGGTCCGAATCGCGCCAGCAAACTCCGTGCAGCATGGCACGCTCTCCGAGACGGCGGCCGTCAAGTCACAGGTCGTCACCGTTATTGATTTCACGATGAAAAAAAAGAACATTCTGATCGTTGGTGCAGGTTTCGCGGGCAGCGTCTGCGCGCGCATCCTGGCCGACCAAGGTCACTCCATCCACATCGTCGATAAGCGCTCGCATATCGGCGGCAATGCCTACGATGTTCACGACGAACATGGCGTGCTGGTCCATCCATATGGTCCACACATCTTTCATACCAACAGCAAACGTGTGATCGAGTTCCTGTCGCGTTTCACCGATTGGCGCTTCTACGAACACCGCGTACTGGCTCAGGTCGAGGGCGAGCTCTACCCTATTCCCATCAATCGCACCACGCTGAACAAGCTGTACAAACTCGACCTCGACGAGAAGGGCGCGGAACGTTATCTCGACAGCGTACGGGAGAACCGCGACCCGATCAAGACCAGTGAGGACGTCGTACTCAACAGCGTCGGTCACGATCTGGGAGAGAAATTCTTCCGCGGCTACACCCGCAAGCAGTGGGGATTGGATCTCTCGGAGCTGTCCGCAGGGGTTGCTGCTCGTATTCCGACGCGCACCAACGACGACGACCGTTATTTCGCCGACACCTACCAGTTCATGCCCTCCGAGGGCTATGGCGAGATGTTTCGCAAGATGCTGGATCACCCCAATATCTCGGTCAGCCTCGAAACCGATTTCAAGACGGTGCGTCACCTCTATCCTGACGCGCATGTGATCTATACGGGTCCGGTCGACGAATACTTCGATCACCGATACGGCAGATTGCCTTATCGCAGCCTCCGCTTCGATCACCAGCATCTGCCGGACACGGCACAAGTGCAATCCGTGGGAACAGTCAACTTCCCGAATGACCATGCCTACACCCGGACGACCGAGTTCAAGCACCTGACGGGCCAGACTCACACCGGTACATCGATCGTTCGCGAATATCCACAGGCCGAAGGCGACCCCTACTACCCTATTCCTCGCCCGGAAAACGAGGCGCTTTTCAAGAAATATGCGGCCTTGGCCGATCAGGAAATCGATGTCACATTCATTGGACGTCTGGCCCAGTATCGCTACTACAACATGGACCAAGTGGTTGCGGCCGCACTGGCCAGCGCAACGACACTGGGCGAGCAACTGAGTGCCTGATTCCGAACGATCAGCATGAAAAAGCGCTTGTCCCGCACGCTCAAGGAAACCCTCTTTCTGGAGGAGGGGTTTTTTGCCAGGCTGGAAGACCTGCCCAACCAGATCGCGCAAGGGCATCAACAGCAGGCACGCGCCGAGGAAGAACTCCGCGCGGAGCTGGCGCAGCTCAAGGACACCCTGCAGGAAGAACGCGAGACCTGGCAACGGACAGCACGTGAGCTGAACGAACGGGCACAGGCACAGACCGAGGCCATGCGCCAGGAGCTGCTCCATGCGATAGACGAACTTCGCGAAACCACGAACCTGATTGCACGACGCATCACGCTTCGCCCGAACAAGATCAAATGCCTGATGCTTGTTCACCATATCGAGGCTTGGGACAGCCTGGCAGGTGTCCACGCAGCCATGCAGGAGAGCCCGGACTTTCAGGTCACGGTCGCCTCGATTCCACGTCGTTTCCCGGGGGCGATCCACTTCGAAAATGAAGACCAGATCGATGCCCGCCTCACTGCGCTGGGTGTCGAGCATATCCGGCTGGGTTTCGAAGACGATGCCGTTTCACTGGGTATCGTCAAGGCGATCAACCCGGACATCATCTTCCGCCAGTCTCAGTGGGACGACGACGTTCAGCCGGCTTTTGCCACGGCGTCGCTGAGCTTTGCACGTTTGTGTTTTGTCCCGTACGAAGCCATGAATCTGGTGCAGAACGTCCAGACCGACGAGAACGTGATCGACAGTGCGACCGACACGGTGTTCCACCGAGCCTGCTGGATGATTTTTTGCGCCAACGAGCAAGCACGTCAGCAAGCGGTCGCCCACGGGGCGCTCTCGGGCGAACAGTTCCACGCCACGGGCCATCCCAAGGGAGATCGCCTGCGCACGGCTAAGCCGTCCTGGCCGATCAAGGCTCGTGGGCGCCCCCGGCCCCTTCGTATCATCTGGTCGGCGCATCACAGCATCGACGATGACTGGACGCGATTCGGACTGTTTCCGCGCATTGCGCAGGACATGCTGGACTGGGCCCGCACCCGAACCGACGTCGACATCGTTTTTTCTCCGCACCCGGCACTGCTGACCCAATTGCAGAACGACAGCCCCTACATGCCGCATCGGCAGTCAGAGGCATTTTTCTCGGACTGGAATGCACTGCCCAATACGGCGATCTTCACCGGCGGCGACTACGGTCCTCTGTTTCAGGCGTCCGATCTACTGATGACCGACGGTGTGAGTTGGCTGATCGAATACCAGTTGGCCAACAAACCCCTGCTGTTTCTGGAACGCGACGGGCACGTGGCGTTCAACGAGATCGGCGAACGCGTCCTGCAGGGTGTTCATCGCGTCACGTCGATCGATCAGGCCATGCAATTGGCAGACGCCATCGGCAACCCGGATTACGAAGATCCCTTGGCAGGCACCCAGCAGCAGATCGTCGACGAGCTGTTTGGTCGCCCGCAGGCCAGTCGACGAATCCTCGAGGCGATCCGCGCCAAGGTCCGTGAGGAACTCGGCTTGAACCCCAAACGTCTTGAGCCGCGGGGAAATTAATGGCCGATAGCCTGATTTAGGCGCTTCTGCAGCATCGATCACGCGGCAGGCGGGGCAGTCATCACGCCCCTCCAAGGTTTTTTACACTGTGGTCTGGACGTCTGACTGGCCACGAAGCGTCGTATCCACCGCCATCTGCGCCGCCACCAACCGCGCAAATGCGCCGTCCTTGCGCATCAACTCGCCATAGTTGCCAGTCTCGATGATATGCCCCTGATCCATCACCACGATGCGATCCGCATGCTGGATGGTGGACAGGCGGTGGGCCACGACGATGGTGGTGCGGCCCGTGGTCAGATTGCGCAAGGCATCCTGCACCAGGCGCTCGGATTCGGCATCCAACGCCGAGGTGGCCTCGTCGAGGATGAGTACAGGCGCATCGCGGTAAAGCGCACGAGCGATCGCCATACGCTGGCGCTGGCCGCCCGAGAACGTCTGGCCATTGTGACCCACATGCGTTTCGAGACCGTTGGGCAGGCCCTCGACGAAGTGCAGCAGGTGAGCCCTCTTGAGGGCCTCGCGCACACGATCCATGTCGATCTGACCTTCATCGCCCTTCATCAGCAGCGCGACATTGGCAGCCACGGTGTCGTTGAAGAGCACGACATCCTGGTTGACCATGGCCATCTGGCGGCGCAAGGCTGCGAGCTTCCAGTCGCCCAGCGGTACACCGTCGAGCCGGATCTGGCCACCGGTCGGCTCCAGGAACCGCGGCAGCAGATTGACCAGCGTGGTCTTGCCTGAGCCCGACTGGCCCACAAAAGCCACGGTCTCGCCCGCCTTGATCTGCAACGACAGGTTGTCGACTGCAGGCCGATCCGTGTTGGCGTAAAGCTTGGTCACGCCGTCGATGTCGATGTCGCCGCGCGCGCGCTCGACGTCATGCGTGCCCTTGTCTTCCTCGAGCTTTTCGTCCATGAGTGCATAGATGCGCTGCAGGGCGATGGAACCACGCTGAATGCCGGGCCATACATCGCTGAGCGACTTGGCGCGCGGCACGGTCATGAGCATGGTCGTGATGTAAGCAGCAAAGCCGCCCACGGTCAGATTGCCGCTGCTCGATTGCTGCAGCGCCATGGTCACGATGATCGCCACCGCAATGGACGTGGCGATCTGGCTCAGGGGCGTGATCAGACTGCCGGCAGCATTCATCTTGATCGCGGCATTGCGCAAGAAACGGTTGATTTCCCGAAAACGGCTGTGCTGACTGGTCTGGGTACCGTAGAGACGAACCACACGGTAAGCCAGCACGTTCTCCTCGACCGCATACGTCATCTGGTCGGTGCCGCTCTGCTGGCTGCGCATGATGGCAAAGAGCCGTTCGCGCGTGAAGCGCACGATCAGCGCGACGACGGGCAACACACACATCGCCACCAGGGTCAGCCGCCAATTGGTATAGAACAGAAAACCGACCAGGGCGATCAGCGACAAGCCCTCCTTGACGAAAGTCTGCACCGAATTGACCAGCGAGCCCACTGCGTTCTGGGTTTCCAGCGAGATGGTGTTGATCAGCATGCTGGACGGCTGACGCTCGAACAGGCTGGGCTCGGAGTGCAACATGCGACCGAACAGACGGGTGCGGATATCGGCGATCATGCTCTGCGTGGAGCGCGTCATGACATACGACGAAAGATAGTTGGCCCCCGCCCGCAGCGTGAACACCCCGACGATCACCAACGGTATGGCCCACACGGGATAGTTGATGCCCTGTGCGGTATTGGCTACGGAGGTGTCGAGCAGCTTGGCCATCAAGGCCGGGATAATGGGCTCGATGGCCGCAGACACGATGGAACACACCAGCGCGATCCACAGGCCGGCCTGATGGGGCTTCAGGTCACGAAGGAAACGCTTGACGTCGAACGAGTAATTCACAGCGGTTGCAATCTGTTCTTATGGGGGCGCGCGGCTGTACCGGATGCACGGCCAGCGGCTCCTTGTTGGATGAGAAGAGAAAAGAGGCGCACGGCGTCTCCGGACTTCACATCATAAAGGCCCTGTACGCCCTCGCTTGTAAGCCACGGACGACCGTACCGCCACTGAGCCCGACCGACCACACAGACACCGGTGTGAATGCTTCGCATACCGGCGCGCCCAAGAAAAAAGGACAGCGTTTGACGGCTGTCCTTGAATCGGGTTTCAACGAGTGGCGGAGACGAAGGGATTCGAACCCTTGATGCAGCTCATCACCGCATACTCCCTTAGCAGGGGAGCACCTTCGGCCTCTCGGTCACGTCTCCACTCTGGTTGAAGCTCGCATTATGCCATGGATCAGGCCTGATCCAGGTCAAATGCCTTGTGCAATGCGCGAACGGCCAATTCCATGTATTTCTCGTCGAGCACGACGGAGGTCTTGATCTCGGAAGTGGAGATCATCTGGATGTTGATGCCCTCTTCGCTCAGCACGCGGAACATCTGGCTGGCGACGCCGACATGGCTGCGCATGCCGATGCCGACGATGGAGACCTTGCAGATCTTCGTGTCGCCGACGACTTCTTCGGCACCCAGGTGCGGAACGACCTGGTTCTTCAGGATGTCCACGGTACGGGCGTAGTCGTTGCGGTTGACGGTGAAGCTGAAGTCGGTCTTGCCATCCTTGCTGATGTTCTGGATGATGACGTCGACTTCGATGTTGGCCGCGCTGATGGCGCCCAGGATCTGGTAGGCGATGCCCGGCTTGTCGGGCACGCCGAGCACGGAGACCTTGGCTTCGTCGCGAGCGAACGCGATGCCGGACACGAGAGCTTGTTCCATTTTTTCGTCTTCCTCAAAAGTGATCAACGTGCCGGACCGGGCTTCTTCGTCGATATCGATGTCCCACGGGGTGAAGCTGCTGAGCACGCGCAGCGGCACCTTGTACTTGCCTGCGAATTCCACGGAGCGGATCTGCAGCACCTTGGAGCCCATGGAGGCCATCTCGAGCATTTCCTCGAAACTGATGGTCTGCAGGCGGCGTGCCTCGGGCACGACACGCGGGTCGGTGGTGTAGACGCCGTCGACGTCGGTGTAGATCAGGCACTCGTCGGCCTTGAGGGCGGCGGCCACGGCCACGGCCGAGGTGTCGCTGCCACCGCGGCCCAGCGTGGTGATGTTGCCCGTCGGGTCCACGCCCTGGAAACCGGTGATGACGACCACACGGCCGGCGTCGAGGTCGCGGCGGATCTTGGCGTCATCGATGGATTCGATGCGGGCCTTGGTGTAGGCATCGTTGGTCTTGATGGGCACCTGCCAGCCGGCGTACGACACCGCCGACAGGCCTTCGCTCTGCAGTGCGATGGACAGCAGACCGACCGAGACCTGCTCGCCGGTGGAGGCCAGCATGTCGAGTTCACGATTGATGCCGGTGGTGGCGATGGGCGGAGCCAACTCCTTGGCCAGGCCGAGCAGGCGGTTGGTTTCACCGCTCATGGCGGAGGGAACGACCACGATCTGGTGGCCGGCGCGTACCCACTTGGCCACGCGCTTGGCGACATTGCGGATGCGCTCGGTCGAGCCCATCGAGGTGCCGCCGTATTTATGGACGATCAAAGCCATTCAAAAACACCCAGGATACGGATAGGAGGTCCAGCAGGACTCGGCGCACACACGGCCCTGTCGCTCAAGCGGCCTGCACGTGAACCCTGCAACGGTGCCAGCCCCGCCAAGCCCGGGCGCGGATGGCGCCAGAGCCGGGAAGGTGCGCATCGTCCGGCCGATCAGGCCGCAAGACTCAAGGCGATGCGCGGGGCAAAACCGCAGGATTATAAAGGCCCTGCCTGCCAAGCCAGACACGGACCCTCACGCACGACATGGCCTTGACCCACCTTGAGGTGAATTCGATGCCCCCGTGTCGTGCAGGCGGCCACCTGTCTGAGCAGCGCCTCGAGCTGCGCCGCACTGCCGCTGCGTCCGCCCTGCTGCTTGAGCCAGTGGCGCAGCACGTTGGCCTGGCGCGCCTGGGTCAGGCCCTGCAGGGCCGCGATCCGGGGCGGGCACCCGACTTCGGCCAGGTCGGCCCGGGCCAGTTCGTCGAGCAGGTCCTGGCCCTGCGCGGCATGGGCCGCCGAACGGGCAAAGGTGGTTCGAAAACCCGGAAACACCTGTTCGAGCACCGGCAGCAACTGAAGGCGGATGCGGTTGCGGGTATAACCCGTGTCCCGATTGGTGGGGTCCTCGATCCAATCCAGGCCTTGCGCCTGCAAGCCGCTGCGGATCTCGGCGGCGGTCAGCGCCAGCAGCGGGCGCTCGAACACCATGCCATGGCGCTCGAATCGTGCGGGCATGGCCGCCAGCCCGGCCAGGCCGGCGCCGCGGCTCAGGGCCAGCAGCAAGGTCTCGATCTGGTCGTCGGCATGCTGGGCCAGCACCACCCGGCCCGCGTCCGCCCGGCGGGCCGCCAGCGCCAGCGTGGCGTAACGCACCTGGCGAGCGATCTCTTCCGGGCTTTGCCCGACGGCATGGCGGGCGTCCACACGCTGCGTGTCGAAAGGGATGCCCCAGGCCAGACAGCGCTCGCGGCAGTGATGTTCGAAGCCGTCGGCGGCAGCCTGCAGCCCGTGGTGCACGTGCAAGGCGATCAGAGGACCCGCCCAGTGACGGGCGGCCGCACACAGCAAGGCGGTCGAATCCGCGCCACCGCTGTAGGCCACGGCAAGCGTCGGGGAAGAGGCCCCTGGAACCGATCGTTGCCGGGCCCAAACGACAAACGCCGCATCGGCGGCGCTGTCGGGCAAGGCGGCAAGATCAGGCGCGATCGGCCTTGGTGTCGTTGAAGCGTCCATAGGCCTGCAGGCGCTGGTAGCGGCGATCCAGCAGTTCCGGGACCTTGAGATCGGCCACCTGGCGGTAGGCCTCGCCCAGCGCACGCTTGAGGAAAGCGCCCATCTGCTTGTGGTCGCGATGCGCGCCGCCGACCGGCTCGTTGACGATCTTGTCGATCAGGCCGAGCGCCTTGAGGCGGTGGGCCGTGATGCCCAGCGCTTCGGCGGCGTCCTGGGCCTTCTCGCTGGTCTTCCAGAGGATGGAAGCACAGCCCTCGGGGCTGATCACCGAGTACACCGAATACTGCAGCATGAGCACCTGGTCGGCCACGGCAATCGCCAATGCGCCGCCGGAGCCGCCTTCGCCGATGATGGTGGTGACGATCGGCACTTCGAGCTGAGCCATCTCGAAGATGTTGCGGCCGATGGCCTCGGACTGGCTGCGCTCTTCGGCATCGATGCCGGGGTAGGCACCGGGCGTGTCGACGAAGGTGAAAACGGGAATCTTGAACTTCTCGGCCGTCTTCATCAGGCGCAGAGCCTTGCGATAGCCCTCGGGCCGCGTCATGCCGAAATTGCGCAGGGCACGTTCCTTGGTGTCACGGCCCTTCTGATGGCCGATGACCATGCAGGGCGTGCCGTTGAAGCGGGCCAGGCCCCCCACCATGGACTGATCGTCCGAAAAGTGGCGGTCGCCGTGCATCTCGACGAAGTCGGTGAAGATCTCCCGCACATAGTCGAAGGTGTACGGCCGCTCGGGGTGGCGGGCGATCTTGGTGATCTTCCAGGGCGTGAGGTCGCTGTAGATGTCCTTGGTCAGCTGAAAGCTCTTCTTGCTGAGCTGGTCGATCTCGTCGGAGATGTCGACGGCGGACTCGGTCTGGACGTAGCGTAGTTCGTCGATCTTGCGTTCGAGCTCGGCAATGGGCTGCTCAAAATCGAGGAAAGTTTTTTTGGACAAAAGGTTCTCCCGTGAGACGCGTCTGGGGCGCGATGATGCCACAGACAATCCGGACAAGGCAAAAAGGCGGGAACGACTCTCACGCTTCGAGAATCAGCTTCCGCGGTTGAACAACAGTCTGGGCGCCATCGTTCGCTCCATCTTTATGAGCAATCGACCAGTGGGCCCTTGCGGTTTGGAGCCACGCGAGCGGCACCGGGTTCCGGAAGCCGGATGGCGACATGGCGCCCCGGCCTTCGGCAGTCAGTAGGCGACCGGCAGCGGTTCGAGCGAACGCCAGATGTACCAGGTGGCCACCGTGCGGTACGGTGCCCACGCCATGGCGACTTCGCGCGCATCGCTGCGGCTGACGGGGTCGCCCGAGAAATAACATTCGCTGATGCCCTTGATGAGGCCGGCATCGTCCAGCGGCAGCACATTGGGGCGCAGCAGATGGAACATCAGGAAGATCTCGGCCGTCCAGCGGCCCACGCCGCGGATGGCCACCAGTTCGGCGATGATGTCCTCGTCGTCCATGCCCTGCCACTGGTCGGTATGCAGCACGCCGTTGCTGAACTTCAGGGCCAGGTCGACCAGGTACTCGACCTTGCGCGCCGACAGTCCGGCCGCACGCATGTCGTCCACGCGCAGCTTGAGCACGTGTTCGGGCGACATCTGCGCGGGCAGATGCATGAAGCGGTCCCAGACGGCCTGCGCGGCCTTGACCGAGATCTGCTGGCCCACGATGCTGCGCGCCAGCGTGGTGAAGGCATCGCCGCGCGACTGCAGGCAGGCGTTGCCGAACTGCGGGATGAGACGCTTCATCACGCGGTCCTTCTTGACGAGGTGGCGGCAGCCTTCGGACCAGAAATCCGGCACCTGGAGCACGGCCTGCGGATCGGCGGCCACACCTTGCCCCGGCACCAGAGGCAACACGGTCTCTGCCGGCAGGGCGATGCCCGTGGCGGCGGCCTTCATGGCTGGCCCTCGCCCGGCGTACGGGCGGTGGCTTCCCAGGTGGTGCCGGCGGCACTGTCCTTGAGGACGATGCCCTGGGCCAGCAGCGACTGGCGGATGCGATCGGCTTCGGCGTAGTTGCGCTCGGCCTTGGCCTGGGCGCGCCGGGCGATCGCGGCTTCGATGGCCGGCTCGTCCAGGCCGGCACCGGCCTGCAGGAAAGCGCGGGGATCCCCCTGCAGCAGGCCCAGGCAGCCGCCCAGTGCGCGCAGCAGTCCGGCCAGGCCGGCATCCCGTGTGCGGTTGATTTCGGAGGCGAGTTCGAAAAGCACGGCAATGGCCTCGGGTGTGCCGAAGTCCTCGTCCATCGCTGCCTTGAAACGCGCGGCGTGGGGCTCGGTCCAGTCGATGGGGCCGGCATCGCCTGCTGCGGGCACGGCATCGAGCGCGGTGTACAGGCGCTTGAGCGAGGCCCTGGCGTCGTCGAGGTGCACGTCGCTGTAGTTCAGGTCGCTGCGGTAGTGGGTGCGCACGATGAAGAAACGCACGGTTTCGGCGTCGTAGCGCGCCAGCACCTCGCGGATGGTGAAAAAATTGCCCAGCGACTTGGACATCTTTTCGTTGTCGACACGGACAAAGCCGTTGTGCACCCAGTACTGCGCAAGCGCCTGGCCGCTGGCGCCCTCGCTCTGCGCGATTTCGTTTTCGTGATGCGGAAACTGCAGATCGGCACCGCCGCCGTGAATGTCGAACGACTCGCCCAGCAACGCGCAGCTCATGGCCGAGCACTCGATGTGCCAGCCCGGCCGGCCTGCGCCATAGGCACTGGGCCACTGGGCCTCGGCGGGCTCCTCGGGCTTGGCGCTTTTCCAGAGCACGAAATCGAGCGGATCCTGTTTGCCGTCGAGCACGGCCACGCGCTCGCCGGCACGCAGTTCGTCGAGCGACTTGCCGCTGAGCTTGCCGTAGCCGTCGAACTTGCGAACGGCGTAATTGACGTCGCCGCCGGGCACCCGGTAGGCCAGGCCCTTCTGCTCGAGACGGTCGATGAGGCCCAGCATCTGCGGCACGTAGTCGGTGGCACGCGGCTCGTGCGTGGGGCGTTCGATGCCGAGGGCATCGGCATCCTCGTGCAGGGCATCGATCATGCGGTTCGTCAGGGAACGGATGCTCTCGCCGTTGTCCAGCGCCCGCCGGATGATCTTGTCGTCGATGTCGGTGACGTTGCGCACATAGGTGACGCCGTAGCCCGAGGCCCGGAGCCAGCGCTGGATGACGTCGAAGGTCATCATCGAACGCGCATGGCCGAGGTGACACAGGTCATACACCGTCATGCCGCACACGTACATGCCCACGTGGCCGGGGTTGATCGGGGCAAAAGGCGCCATCCCACGCGTGAGCGTGTTGTAGATGCGGAGTGTCATGACAGAAAGAATTGGGGGGACTGCTGTGCGGGCGATGCGCCGAAGTCAGCCACGGGTTGCGGCCGCCTGTGCGCCGCAGCCAGCGGATCGCCGGGCAGGCGGCAAAGTATAAGCGTGCGCGCAGGGTTTGTCGGCTTGCCGCAGCGGCCACTGCTGCGGTGCTTGACAGAGGCCCGACACTGAGGCATGGGACACATCAATATTGGAAGCAAACCCACTCGATATGAAAAGCCCTTGACGGCTTTTCCATCCCCATGAAAAAACACCTGCCCGCGCAACGCGGACAGGTGCCGGGAGTGGCCCTGCAACGAGTCGCTGTGGCGGCAAGCCGTCACAGCAGCCCATCCGGGGCACCCTGAACACGGGCCTCGGGGCCCGCCGATGCGTGATCAGGTGCTCTTCTTGTCGAGGCTGATGCTGCGGCCGACAGCGGTGATGTAGCCCACCGACGCAGAGAAGCCGTTGTTGTAGTTGGTATTGATATAGGGCTCCAGCGTGTCCTTGATCTTGCCGTGCAGGCTGCTCCAGTCGCCGGCGTGCTGGAAGTTGCTCATGACATAGGTCCAGCCGTTGATCTCGTCGACGGCATGCAGGCCGGTGGATTCCGCACCCGCCGGGGTCGACAGGATGCGGGACAGCTCCTGGGTGTCGACGTTGTAGGCCCACAGGAAATTGTTGACGTGATTGCCGCTGTCCTCGCCGATGAACAGGGTGCGCAGTTTTTCCGAGAACTTCAGGTTGTCCGGGCTGGCGACCTTGTCGGGGTTGGCGGTGTTGCCCAGGGCGTCGGCAGCGATGTCCTCGCCGCGCAGCATCAGATGCGAGGCCAGGGGCACCCAGGCGCTGTCGATGGCGCCGGCCAGGTGATCCTTGGCGCCCTCGCCCAGCTTGTGCTGCAGAATGCCGCCGGCCTTGATGGTGGTCGGGAAGGTGACCTGGTGGGCGGCCGACCAGGCGGCCTGTCCGCTGATCATCGAGGTCTGGATATTGGCCAGCGCGGAATAGGCGACCTTGTCCTTGGCGTTGACGGTGGTGCCCTCCATCTTGGTGAAGGCCATGCTGCCGCCGACCAGGTTGGCATAACGGTGGGTTTCCAGGAACGCAGCGGCCTTCTCCATGCCCGCCACCAGCTTGACCCAGTTGGCCGTGCCGTCGCAATACATCTTGGTGTACGACGCATCGGACGGATCGCTGTACTTGACATCCATGATGTCGGTGGGCTTGAGCGAATTGGCCAGGGCCTCGATCTCGGCGCTGGTGGCGTGCCCCAGCTTGATCCAGGTCATCGCGGCGGTCGAGGTGTCGGTGAGCACGGCGTCGTAGCGCGCCACATACAGGGTGCCGGCCGAGAGGTCGCGTGCCTTGTCGGCCACGAACATGAAGAAGCCGCCGTTGGTGTAATCGTCGCCCATGATGACGGTGCGCTCGTCGGGCATGACCTGCACCAGTTCATGCGAGATGCGGCCCAGGCAGTAATGCTTGGTCACCGAGCCGGTGCCGTCCTGGTTCACCGTGATCTCGGGCAGGTGGCCGTAGTGATAGGGATTGGCTGTCGTTTCGTTGCCGAAGACGTTCTTGCTGTAGCCACGGAACTGCGACGAGGTGGCGGCGGTGAATGCGTCGGGCTCGTACTCTTCGCTCGACAGGTGGGTGTTCCAGGGCGACAGGCTGGCGCCGCAGGTGATCCACAGCCCGTGCGCGCTGGACATGTCGACGTTGTGGTATTTCTTGAGCGTGAGAGCGCCGGTGGCCGGGTCCTGGTCCAGGGTCAGCACGGCGATCGGCGACGGCAGGCGGCCGTACATGCTGGTGACGCCGTCCTGGGCCAGCGACGCATACTCGAACTGCACCACACAGAAGACCGGGTGGGCAACGCCATCGACCTTTGCGCCCTCGAGGTGGATCAGCGAGGTGCCGTCCGGGCAGTCGGAAAAGAACTGCCGGGGCGACGCGGCCACCGAGGTGTCGATGATGGCCTTGTTGGCGATGTCGTAGTAGCCGCCGGCCAGGATCGTGCCGCCCTTGCCGTCCGGCACCATGTCGCCGGTCTTGAAGAAGGGCTGATAGGCCAGATCGAAGGTTTCGCTGCTGCCGTCGCTGAACGAGACCTTGAGCTGCGAGTCGACGGTGGTCGTCGCCATGGCCGCGGGATTGGCAAGACTGGGTGCCGCCATGCCGACGAAGGAAGCGGAGGCAAATGTCACGGCCGGCGCCACGGTGGGCGGCGTGACGGCGTCGTTGCCGTCCCCGCCATCGCCACCGCAGGCGGCCAGGGTGGCTGCAGCGGCCAGGGTGCCGCCCAGGGGCAGCATGGGCGCACCCGCCAGCACTTTGAGCAAACGGCGGCGCGTCGCCTGGGCCGAGGCGAAAGAGGTCGAATTCTGAGTCATGGGGTACCTGTTATCGTAAATTTGTGGGGCGATTGACCCGGTCGCACCCTGGTACTGGCACAAGGACGTCGGTCCCTTGCCACGCCCAGCCGCTGCACACACAAAAGGAGTACGTCTGACCGGGTCACCCCCAACCATAAGTATTCGATGTGACAATAAAATGTCACCGGTAGAACCAGACCACGACAAACGAGTTTCAAGTCGTCCGCTGACGTCCGGCCCCCGTGCCTTTGCGCTATCCTGCGCACTGGACGCCTGTCCGCGCACGCACGGCCTCATCGTGCATTCATCCTTAGGCAGTTTTTCCATGCACCAACCGTCCTCGGTCAAGCCGCAGCTTGCCTTCACCTGCGCCACGCGCGCGAACGTGCCGCAACGGTGGCGTTCGGCGTTGTTCTCCGCCGTGCTGGCGACCGGCATGGTCGTGCTGTCCGCCGCCCTGCCGACATCGGCACAGGCACAGGCCGCCGTTGCCGCGCAGGTCAATCTGGCTTACCAGAACATCCAGCAACTGATCGCCGAACGCCGCTACGACGCGGCGATCGCCGCCGCCGACCGTTACCTGGCCGACAACCGCCGCGACCCCCAGGTGCGTTTCCTCAAGGGCGTGGCCCAGACGGGCAGCGGCAACACCGATGCCGCCATCGCGACCTTCACCGAACTGGTCCAGGTCTACCCCGAACTGCCAGAGCCCTACAACAACCTGGCCGCCATCTACGCCGGTCGAGGCGATTTCGACAAGGCCCGCGAGTTGCTGCAGCAAGCGGTACAGGCCAATCCGGCCTATGCCGTGGCGCATGAGAATCTGGGCGACATCTATATCCAGCTGGCCGCACGCGAGTACCAGCAGGCCCAGAGCCTCGATGCCCGCAATGCCCGCCTGGCCCCCAAGCTGCGCCTGACTTCGCAGTTGCTCGCACCGCAGTGAGCGCGGCGCTGAAGGCACCTGGAACAATCACCTCTTTATTCCTTTTCCGGCTTTTTTCCGCATTAAGATAGCAAACAAAGCATATAAAGCGATGAATACAAACCGCTCTTCCTTTTTCACATCCTCGGCCACCCGCAGACAATGGGGCATCCGCCTCAGTGGCCTGGCATTGGCCCTGGCCGTCACGATGCCCGCCATGGCGCAGACCGCCGCAGCGGGCAGTTCGCAACCGGTCGTCCGCTTCAAGACGACGGCGGGCGACATCGTTCTGACCCTCGATGCCGCCAAGGCGCCGGTGACCGTGGCGAACTTCGTCCAGTACGTGAAGGATGGCCACTACAACGGCACCATTTTCCACCGCGTCATCGACGGTTTCATGATCCAGGGCGGCGGCTTCAATGCAGACATGCGTGAACGCGAGACGCGTGCGCCCATCAAGCTCGAAGCCGGCAACGGACTGCGCAACACGCGCGGCACGGTGGCCATGGCCCGCACCCGGGATCCGAATTCCGCCACGGCCCAGTTCTTCATCAACGTGGCCGACAACGCCAACCTCGACGCACCCCGGCCCGACGGCCATGGCTACGCCGTGTTTGGCCGTGTCACGCAAGGCATGGAGGTGATCGACAAGATCCGTGCCGTCCAGACGGGCAACCGCGGACCCCATCAGAACGTCCCGGTCACGCCCATTACCATCACACAAGCCACTCTCGAAAGGTGAGACCCATGAGCAATCCCAAAGTAGACCTGCATATCAAGGACCACGGCGTCATCACGCTGGAACTCGACGCCGACAAGGCCCCCAAGTCGACAGCCAACTTCCTGGCCTACGTGGCCAAGGGCCACTACGACAACACCATCTTCCACCGTGTCATCGACGGCTTCATGATCCAGGGCGGCGGTTTCGAACCCGGCATGGCCCAGAAGCCCAGCGATGCACCGATCGAAAACGAAGCCAACAACGGCCTGGCCAACAACCGCTACACGGTGGCCATGGCTCGCACCTCCGACCCGCACTCGGCCACGGCTCAGTTCTTCATCAACGTCGCCGACAACAGCTTCCTCAACCACACGGCGCCCAGCGCCCAGGGCTGGGGTTACGCCGTGTTCGGCAAGGTCGTTGCCGGAACCGAACTCGTCGACGCGCTGCGCCGTGTGAAGACGACACGCAAGGGTTACCACGACGACGTGCCCGCCACCGACGTGGTGATCGAAAAGGCCGTGGCCGTCTGATCGACGAACGCCGACGCACCCCTGTCATGACGACTTCGCCTGCCATTCCCCACGCCGAAGAACTGGTCGCGCCCGCCGAGTGGCGCACCGTCGACTTCATCGCCGATCTGCATCTGCAGGAAAGCGAGCCGGCCACCCTGGAGGCCTGGCAGCGCTATCTCGCGCAGACACCGGCCGAGGCGGTCTTCATGCTGGGCGATCTGTTCGAGGTGTGGATCGGCGACGATGCCGCGCTGGAGCAGACCGACAGTTTCGAGGCCCGCTGCGGCCGCATCCTGCTGGAAGCCAGCCGCCAGCGCGACCTGCTGTTCATGCCCGGCAACCGGGATTTCCTGGTGGGTCCGGCCTTCCTCGACGCCTGCGGCGTGCGGGGCCTGGCCGACCCGACGGTGCTGAACTTCGGCGGCACACGCTGGCTGCTCAGCCATGGCGACGCGCTGTGCCTGGCCGATACGCGCTACATGCAGTTTCGCGCCATGGTGCGCAGCCCGCAGTGGCAAGAGCCGCTGCTGGCCAAGTCCCTGGCCGAGCGGCAGATGATCGCCAGCCAGATGCGTGCACAGAGCCGGGCCCAGCAGAGCCGCGTGGAAAGCCACGCCGATCTCGACGGTCCCGCCACCGTATCCTGGCTGCAGGCTCACAACAGTCCCGTGATGATCCACGGACACACCCACAGGCCTGCCGAGCACACGCTCGATGCCGATCACCAGCGCATCGTGCTGAGCGATTGGGAGGCCACCGCCACGCCGCCGAGGCTCGAAGCCCTGCGCCTGACGCTCACCGACGGCGCGGGCGTCTCGTGGCAACGCATTCCTTTATCAACTTATGTGGCTTGACCGCTGGAAAGCCCGCCGCGCCCTCAGGCGCAAGGCCATTCCAGAGGTGCTGTGGAACCATGCGCTGACCGCCCTGCCGTTCCTTCACGAACTCGAGCCGGGCGAGCTCAGGCACCTGCGCACGCTCAGCAGCCTGTTCCTCGACCACAAGCAATTCACGGGCGTCAACGGCTTCGAAGTGACCGATCAGGTCGCCTTGCTGGTGGCCGTGCAGGCCTGCCTGCCCTTGCTGCACATGGCCCCCGAAAACCGGCCCTGGATGGCGCTCGAGTGGTACGACGATTTTGTCGGCATCGTGATGCAGCCCAGCGAGGTGGTCGCCCGGCGCACGACGCACGACGACAGCGGTGTGGTGCATTACTACACCGAGGTGATCGATGGCGAGGCAATGGAAGGCGGCCCCGTGATGCTGAGCTGGCCCATGGTCGCCGATGCCGCCGTGCTGGCGATGGACGGCTACAACCTGGTGATCCACGAGTTCATCCACAAGATGGACATGCGCAACGGCCCGGCCGACGGCTGCCCTCCCCTGCCCAGCGGTTTCATGGGCCATGCGAACCGATCGTCCGTCTACCAGGAATGGAACCAGACCTGGGGCGTCGCGTACGACGATTTCCGGCAGCAGGTGATCATGTATCAGCGCTTCGGCGCGCCGCCGCCGTGGCTCGACGCGTATGCGGCCAGCGCCCCGGCGGAATTCTTCGCCGTGGCCTGCGAGGCGTATTTTGTGAATCGGACGATGTTCACCCGGAATTTTCCGACACTCGTTCCGCTGCTCGACGCGTTCTTCAACCCTGAAGGCGGCACGGTCCCTCTGCAAGCGAGAGTGCTGCCGGTCTGACACCGGCAAACGACCGCAGCGCCGGGCTCGTGCCCCCGCGGCAAGGCCGGCAGGCCACGCAGCGGACCGGAGGAAACCGGACCGTGCGCAGGATCTCTTTCTTCAGGCGCGCAGGCCGCCACCCGGCGCTGCGTCGTCGGCGCGCTGGATCAACTCGATCTTGTAGCCGTCGGGATCGGTGACGAAGGCAATGACCGTGGTGCCGCCCTTGACCGGGCCGGGTTCGCGTGTCACCTGTCCGCCCGCAGCGCGGATCTTGTCGCAGGCCGCGTAGGCATCGGGTACGCCGATCGCGATATGGCCGTAGGCCGTGCCCAGTTCGTAACGCGTGGTGCCCCAGTTGTACGTGAGCTCGAGTTCGGCCTGAGCCGGGTTGCTTTCGTAGCCGAGGAACGCCAGCGAGTATTTGTACTCGGGGTTCTCGGACGTCCGCAGCAGCTTCATCTCGAGCACCTGGGTGTAGAAATCGATGGCGCGCTGCAGGTCGCCGACGCGCAACATCGTGTGGAGCATTCGCATGGTGGATTCTTTCTGGTTCGGTGCTTGTCGCACTGAGTTTACCCAACTGACCGGCACTGCCGAACAAGAAGAATCGGTGCGCCAGCCCATCGCCGGCGCGGTCGCGTACCGGCTCGCCTCGACCCGTCCCCCGCAACGGCCGACCCCGGCCGGCTCAGGTCCTGGCGCCGCGTCCGCCGTCGACGGGCAGGACGGCACCCGTGATGTGCGCCGCTGCATCCGACAGCAGAAACGAGATGGCCTGTGCCACATCGGACGATCGCGCGGGTTGTTGCAAGGCATTGCCGATGCCGCCGGCGCCCTGCGCCAGCATGGCGCGCAGCCGGGGCGAGTCCACAGGGCCGGGGGCAACGGCATTCACCCGTATGCCCCGGGGCCCGTAGGCCGTGGCCAATCCCTGGACCAGCAGATTGATGGCGGCATTGGCGCACGCACCCGGCAGATGACGCGGTGGCGGTTCGCTGCCGCCCCGTCCGCTGACCAGCACCACGCTGCCCTGCCCGCGTTCGAGCATGAAGGGCAGCGCAGCCCGCACGACACGCACCGAGCCCAGGAGTTTGGTGTCGAGGACCTGACGCCAGGCCGCATCGTCCAGGGACAGGAAGTCGCCGAAGAGGGGCAGCGTGGTGAGGCAGACCACGCCATCGATGCGGCCCTGCGTGGCCACGATCCGCCGGGCTGCCGACTCGACATCCGCACCGTGCGTGACATCCAGCGCGAGGGGCGACCAGCGGTCGCTTTCGGCAGGCTCTGCATCGTCGATGCGGCGAGACGACAGCACGACATGGGCCCCCTGTGCATGCAGGGCATGGGCCAGGGCATTGCCCAGGGCACCCGTGGCCCCCGTGATCCAGATGACGCGATCGGCGAGTGTGGACATGAAGCAGGTTCCTGGCTGGATCAGTGGATGAGGCCTTCGAGGCCGGAGGGGAGCCGATCCATGTGCTGGATCCGTTCGAGTCGATCGACCTGCTCGACGAGCCGGTGCAAATCGTCGGCCGACAGAGGCGTCTCGGCGCGTGCGCCGCAATCCGTCCATTTGGCAAACAGGGCTTCGTCCGTCAACGGGGCCTCGGATCCGCCGACGACCTGTTCGCAGCGTGCGGTCACCTCTCGGCCCCCCTGCAGCACGATCGAGACACTGGCCGGAGCGAGCTCGGCCGTGTTCAGCGGATCGATGTCGATCCGGATGCGCTCGATGAGCGGGAGCACACGGGGATCGTCGAGCGCCTGGGGCTCGATCTGGTCCAGGCCGATCCGGCCGTGCACCAGGCAACAGGCCAGGTGGTAGCGCAGGCTGAACTGGGCCGTGACCTGTGCATCGCCGCGCCGGGAAAACGCCGCCCCGACCAGCCTCGCCATGAAAGGCGATACCGTGGCGGTCAACGAGGCGATGTCGTTGGCGTTCAACCGATACCGGGCACGCAGCGACAGGCAGGCTTCGATGGCGGCGTGGCTGCAGGCGCATACGGGATAGGCTTTCAGCCCGGTGTCCAGGAACTGCCATTGCTGCCACAGCCCGTCGAGGACCTGGCTGTCGTCGCCGGGTTGCGTCAGCGCCCGCAGTCCGAAACGGCCTTCGAGCGCATGCTCGGGCGCGCTGGCGCCGCTCGCCGCGAGATGAGCGGCAAACACGCCCTGGCGTGCAGCCAGCGCGGGCTGCAGGCGTTTGCTCAGGACTTGTTCGACATTGGCTTGCTGGGTGCCCGCAGCCTGGCTGCAGGCCAATCCGATCGCGTGCCGCAAGGTCACGTCCGGCAGTTGCATGAGCTTGCCTGCGGCGACTGCCGCACCCAGTCCGCCATACAGCGAGGTGCCGCTCCAGCCCTTGGAGGGCCCCTGCGCGGCGCGTGACCAGCGGCTGACCAGCTCGCTGCCGGCGACATAGGCGGCGATGAAATCGCGTCCGCCGGCACCGCTGGCTTCGGCCATGCTCCAGGCCGCCGGCAGGCACACCAGATCGGCATGCACCGCACGGTTGAGACTGTCGAAGTCGAGCGCTGCGGCATGCAGGGTGTTGACGAAGGTGGCATCGACCGCATGCACGCCGGCAGGCTGCCGCAGGAACCAGGGCTTGCTGCGGCCGGGCGCAGCGGGCACGGCCGTACGCAGCGCCCGGCTGCTGGTGCCTCCGGCACGGCCGGCGCCGGCTGCGGCGACCACCAGCGTGTCGACGATCAGGCGTTTGGCGTGCTTCACCACCTCGGCGGGCAGATCGTCGTACCGCAGCTTCGTCACGGCCTGCGCGATGCCGTGACTGTGGCTGGCTGCCGGCGGCTTGCCGGCGCCGTCGGGCGTCTTATCGGGCATGCGGATGCACCGGTCTCTGCAGACCCAGATGGTCGCGCAGCGTGTGCCCTTCGTACTGCGTACGGAACAGTCCGCGGCGCTGCAGTTCCGGCACGACGGCTTGCGTGAAATCCTCGAGTGCCGCCGGGAAATGGGCCGGCATGATGTTGAATCCGTCGGCCGCCTGGCTTTCAAGCCAGTCCTGCATGACGTCGGCCACGTCCTGAGCCGTGCCGACCACCGTGAGGTGCCCGCGCGCACCGGTGACATGCTGGTAGAGCTGACGAATGGTGAGGTTGTCGCGCCGGGCCAGCTCGACGAGCAGTTGCCGCCGGCTGGTCGGGCCGTTCGTGGGCGGCAGTTCGGGCAGCGGCCCGTCGAGCGGATAGGCCGACAGATCCACCTCGCCGAGCGAGGTCGCCAGCGTGGCGAGTCCGACCGCGGGCGGCACGGCTTCCTGCAACTGGGCCTGCTTGTCCTGCGCTTCCTGGCGCGAACGGCCGACGACCGGTGCGAGTCCGGGCATGATGAGCGGCGCCCCGACCGAACGACCGGCGTCGGCCGCGCGCTGTTTCATGTCGCGGTAGAAAGCCTGCGCGGTTTCCTTCTGGTGCTGGGCCGTGAAGATCACGTCGGCGCCCCGGGCGCCCAATGCACGGCCCGTATCGGATGAACCGGCCTGCACCAGCACCGGATGGCCCTGGGGTGGCCGGGCCACGGTGAGCGGACCCTGCACCGAAAAATGCTCGCCCCGGTGCTGCAGCACATGCAGGCGCTCGGGGTCGAAGAACCGGCCGTTCTCCTTGTCGAGCAGCCAGGCATCGTCCTGCCAGCTGTCCCAGAGGCCGCGCACCACGTCCAGGAACTCCGAGGCCCGCGCATAGCGGTCGGCATGCTGGGCGTGGCTCGATCGGCTGAAATTGCGTGCTTCGGACTCGTTGTTGGAGGTCACGAGATTCCAGCCCGCACGGCCTCCCGACAGATGATCCAGGCTGGCGAATTGACGCGCCACGGCATAGGGCTCGTTGTAGGTGGTGGTGGCCGTCCCGACCAGCCCGATGCGTTCGGTGACCGCGGCGAGCGCGGCCAGGGTCGTCAGCGGATCCCAGGTGAGTGCACGCGCGGTGCCGCTGAGCGCCTGCAGATCGGATGCGCCGCGCATGGCATATGAGTCCTGGATGAACACCATGTCGAAGCAGGCGGCTTCGGCTAGGCGCGCGAGGGCCGTGTAATGGCGGAAATCGCTGGCCGCCAGGGCCACGGCCTTCGGATGGCGCCAGCCCGCGACATGATGGCCCGCCTCCTGGAGAAACAGGCCCAGGTGCAGTTTCGGTTGAGTCATGGCAAAAAGGCCTTCAGCGCTGCAGCGTCGAATCGAAGGTCGCGCCCAATTGGGCCTGGCCGATGATCTGCGCGGTCCGGTCGTGTCCGGCATGGACCACGAAGGTCTCGATGTTGCGCGCCGTCCGCCCCAGCGGGTGTTCTTCGAACTGTGC
Organism: Comamonas sp. BIGb0124; assembly: GCF_003752175.1. Classification (GTDB taxonomy): domain Bacteria; phylum Pseudomonadota; class Gammaproteobacteria; order Burkholderiales; family Burkholderiaceae_C; genus Comamonas_F. Next base: position 96,832 of record NZ_RJVF01000012.1, read on the forward strand.
CGTGGCACCCGCCGAGTAGAAGATGGTCTGGAGGACCTCGTACGCGGCCCGCGCTGCCGTGGATTTGGCACTCATCGAACCCAGCTCGGCCGGCACCACGTCGCCATGGCGCCAGCCGTCGATGGCCTTGTCGAACAGAGCCGCCGCGGCATCCAGGCGCAGCTTGGCTTCGCCCACACGCAGTTGGGTGTACGGATCGCCGGCCTTGTTGCGCTGGCGCTGGTAGTCGAGGAACCAGTCGTACAGGCCCTCGATGCTGCCGAGGTAGTTGGCGGCAAAGCCCAGGTGGAAACGTCCCTGCCAGCGCTGACGGGCAAAGGTGCCGGGCTCGCCCAGCACATGGCTGTCGGGCACGAACACGTTCTCGAGACGCATGATGGGGCTTCTCGCGGCGCGCATGCCGTGCGGCCGGTACCAGTCGTCGTCCCAACTCACGCCCGGCATGTTGCGGTCGATGAGCAGCATCTGCAGATTGTCGAAGTAGCCTTCGACGCCATCGAGCGCCACCGAGGTGATGATCAGGTCGGCGACGGTGCCGTTGGTCACGAAGTTCTTCACGCCGTTGACCAGCCAGCCGCCGTCCACCCGTTGCGCACGTGTCTTCATCTCGTACATGTTGACGCGTCCCGGCTCGCTGCCGACGGCCGCGAACACGCTGAAGCGGCGCAGTGCGGGCTTGACGATGTTCTCGATCTGTTCGGGCGTGCCGATGGTCTCCAGCTGCCACAGCGCATGGTTGTGCAGCTGGAAGCTGTGGCCGGTGGGACCGTCGGCCCTGCAGATTTCACGCAGCACGTTGAGGAACAGATCCGGCCGCTGGCCCAGCAGGTTGCCGTCGGGCCCGCCGAGGGCGGCGGAATGGGTCAGGTGCCAGAAGCCCTGGGCATGCAGGGCCTGCAGGCTCTCCACGGGCACCACGCCGTCGCGGTCGGCCTGTGCGCCGCGCGCACGGAAGGCTTCGCGCTGGCTGCGGATCCAGCTTTGGGCGGCATCGAGGGTGACGGAGCGCCGGTCCGGCACGTCCAGCGTGGAAGAGAGGGTCGGCGAGTTGGAAGCGAGGGGATGAAGGGCGCTCATTGCAGGGCTTTCTTGGCGAGTTCGGTGGCGTCGAGTGCGGTCTGGGCATGGCCTTCGGTGTTGAACGACAGGCCCTTGCTGAAGGCTTCTTCGCTCAGCGCGCTGATGGGCAGGCCGGGCTGCACGTCCTTGCGGCGGGAGTTGACGAATCCCAGGCGTGCCCATTCGGCCTGCGCGGGCTGGGAGAGGAACCAGTTGATGAAGACCTTGGCGGCGTTCGGATGCGGCGGCTGGCTCAGCAGGCCGATGGCACCCCAGCCGGGGGTCCAGGCCGTGCGCTCGGGCGGCGTGTCGAGAGCCTGCACGTCCTTGGCGAGACCCTGCTCCTTGAGCGTGGCCACTTCGGAGGGGCTCAGGCCCGAGGTGATGGGATAGGCGCCTTGCGCCACCCAGTCGGCCAGTTGCCGGTTGCTGGAGGCGATCACGGGCTTCTGTTCGACCAGGAAACGGCGAGCCTGCTCGGCCCCCAGCGCCGTCTGCAGCAGCGTGACCAGGTGGCCGCTGCCACGCTGGCGCGGATCGAGGATGGCGATCTTGCCGCGCCACTTCGGATCCAGCAGATCTTCGAGCTTGTTGAACTCGGCTGCGGGCACCACGCTGCGGTCGATGTTGAGGTTGTTCTGCTTGCCGGCCTGGAAGGCATACAGGTACTGTTTTTTGGCATCCAGGAAACCGGCATCGAAACCGCCCAGCCATTGGCTGTCGGAACGGACGTCGGGCTGCACGATGAAGGGGCGGATGGGATCGAACCAACCGGCCGGTATCTGCTGCGTGAAGGCCGCACCGCTGAAGCCCAGCACCACGACGTCGGTCAGGTGCTTGTTGGCGCGCCGCTCGCTGCTGATGCGTGCATCGAATGCAGGCGAGGTCACGGCGTTGAACTCGAGCTTGATCTTGGGATAGGCCTTGCGGAAGCCTTCGATGGCTTCGCGGTAGGGCTGGATCACGGGACCGGCGACGATCACTTCGCCCTCCTGCTCGGCAGCGGCCACGATGCGGGCCCAGTCATTGGCGGTCTGTGCATGGGCGGCCAGGCCGGTGCCCGAGAGCGCGACGGCAGCGGCCAGGGCCAGCGCATGGCGCCGGGTCCATTGTCGGGAGGGAGAGAACGTCATGAGAAAAACTCCTGGATGAATCGGCCCGCAACAGGGCTGTGATTGAGGCTGGGGATTGAATGGGGTGGTCGTCGTGCAGAGGTCAGGTCGCCTGCACGGACGGGTGGAACAGCTCGGGGATGGGCAGGGCCTTGTCGAGCAGCGTCTGGTCGACGAGGTAATCCATGAACCAGCGCAGGTTGTCGGCATTGGCGGCCAGACCCGACGACCAGAGATCGGCGCCGAAGCGGCGCTGGTCGTCCTGCCAGGCCAGGCGGCCGAACGGCATGGCGGTGTAGGCGTAGTCTTCATAGACGCGCCGGGTCTTGACCTGCGCGTCCTCCCAGGCCTCCATGAGGTAGGCGGGCAGATGAGGAAAACGCCGCACGGTGTCTTCGCGCACGGCCAGCAGATGCATGATCGGAAAGCAGCCGCGGGTCCGGTGGTAGTCGAGGCAGGCCTCGCGCTGATCGGCGAACAGGTTGCGCACGCCGGCATGGCCATCGAGCACGGCGGCGGGCGGCCTCGGATCGATGTAGGCATCGACTTCGCCGCGCGCCAGAAGATCCGCACCGCGCGTGCCGGGCGGCATGCGCTCGATGTTCAGGCGGGGGTTGGACCAGGCGAGTTGCTCGGCTTCCTGCACCACCCAGCGAATGTCTTCCCACGGCACGCCGTAGTGGCTCTTGAGATCGCCCTTGGCCAGCACCGACAGGGTGACCTGGAAGGCACGGATGGCCACGCGGCGGCCGGCCAGATCGGCCGGAGAATGGATGCCGCTGCGGCCACCCACGTAGATGTGGTTCTGGCTGAACAGGCGTCGCGGAAACACCGGTACGGCCGTGAAAGGCGCGCCGCGTGAACGGGCCATGATGTAGGAAGCCAGCGAGACCTCGGCCACATCGAACTCGCCGTCGACCAGCATGCGCCCGTGACGATCGCCGCCGTCGCGTCCCGGCGGATTGATGCCGACATCCAGCGCACGCAGATGAAAACCGGACGCCGGCGGCAGCCAGTTCATGAAGAAGGGCATGTGCCGGTCGAAGTTGGCCAGCGCAATGGTGAGCTCCTGGCTCATTGCACGCCTCCGCCCTCGGCACCGGATGCGCTTCGGCGCTGCCAGTTGTCCCACACGCGGCGTGTCGCGCGCGGGCTGCCCATGCGGGCATTGACGGCGTCGATCTCGCCGTCGGTGAGCGGGGTGACGCGGCCGCCGAGCTGCAGGGCCTGCAGCAGGATGCGGGCGTTGATCTTGAGATAGACGGCCGTGCGGACGGCGAGCTCGAGCGACTCGGCCGCGACGGTGAAGCCGTGGCCTCGCATCAGGACCACCCGGCCGTCGCCCAGCGTGCGGGCCAGGTCGTCGGCCTGCTCGGACTCCGTCACCAGCAGGTCGGTGTCGCCGAACCGCTGCCGCATGTCCCACACGGGGATGTTGCGGCCGATGATGCCCGCGACATGCAGCACCGGTCGAAGCGGCACGTCGGTCACGGAGAACGGCACGGTCTCTTCGGCGTGGCCATGCACCACGGCATGGATATCGGGCCGTGCCCGGAAGATGGCGGAGTGGATGACCCGCTCCGAATAGAGCGCACGCCCGGTGGGCTCCACAGGCTGCGAATCGGGACCGAAGAGCAGCACATCCTCGGCACGGACTTGCTCGGGGCTGACCGAGGCGGACAGCCAGAAGTGATCCGGACGCTGAGGGTCGCGAAGGCTGACGTGCCCGTAGCTGTCGACAACGGCCTCGCGAGCCAGGATGTGGTTGGCCGTGGCCAGGTCGTGTGCGATGGAGGATGAGGTCATGGGAGTCAAGGCCGTTGCGCGGAGGGGGTGGCGGCCGCGCTTGCATACGGCGCGGCCAGGATGTCGATGTGAATGCGCTGGCCGGCCTTCCAGTAGGCATCCCGGGGCTGGTAGGCCATGAGCTGCTGCCCGTCGGCCAGGCGCACATGGGTTTCATAGCGGCTGCCGGCAAAGATGGTGTGGCTGACTTCACCCCAGAGGCCCTCGCCCTGCGCGCTCAGGCGCACGTCCTGAGGCCGCACGCGCAACACCAGTTCGCTGCCCGGCGCAAAGTGCTCGCCGTCGGGCGACAGGGCCACGCTGGCGTCGGCCACCGCAGCGCGCGGCAATCCGCCCGGCACGGCGGCCTGGGCCACCGCATGCAGCGCGGAGCTCTTGCCGATGAAGTCGTACACATAGGCCGACCGGGGCTGGTCGTGCAGTTGTTCGGCCGTGCCGATCTGCGCGACGCGCCCGGCTTCGAGCAGGGCGATGCGGTCGGACAGCGCGAATGCATCCTCCTGATCGTGCGTGACCAGCACCACGGTCAGGCCGAGCTCGCGTTGCAGATCCTTGAGCTCGAGACGCAGCTTGTGCCGCAGTCCGACGTCGAGATTGCTGAAAGGCTCGTCCAGCAGCAGCAGGCCGGGTTCGCCCACCAGGGCCCGCGCCATCGCGACGCGCTGCTGCTGCCCGCCGCTGAGCTGGTGGGTCGCCCGCTCGGCCAGGCCGTCGAGGCCGACGCTGCGCAGCGTCTTGTGCACACGGCGCCGGATGTCGGCGGCCGCCAGCTTCTGGTTGCGCAGCGGGTAGGCCACGTTGTCGAAGACACTCAGGTGGGGCCAGACCGCATAGCTCTGGAACACCAGGCCGATGCCGCGGTGCTGCGGCGGCACCAGGATGCCGCGCTCCGTGTCGACCCAGGGCTCGCCGCGAAAGGCCATGTAGCCCCGGTCCGGCCGGTCGAGTCCGGCTATCAGGCGCAACAGCGTGGTCTTGCCGCAACCGCTGGGGCCGAGCAGCGTGAAGATCTCGCCGGCATGGATGTCCAGCGACAGGTCGTCCAGCACCGTGTGGCCCGCCTGATGGCGATTGGGGGCATCGAAGTGTTTGTGCAGATGGCGAAGCGTGAGCATGTCGGTCCTTGGGTCAATGGCGCGCCAGGCTGTAGCCCAGGCGGCGTGCGATCAGCGCGGCAACGATGGCGGTGGCGGCCAGGATCACGCCGATCACGGCGGCCGCCTCGTTGCGGCCTTCGGTCAGCAGGCCGAGTTGCAGAATGGACAGCGGCTGGTTGTTGCCCGTCGTCAGCAAGGCGACATGGCCGACGTCGCGGATGGCCGAGACGAAGACCATCACGCCGACCACCACCAGCGTGCGGGCACACAGCGGCACCACCACCGTGCGCAGCATCTTGAAATGCGAGGCCCCGGCGACCTGCGCGGCTTCTTCGAGCTGAGGGCTGATCTGCAGCAATTGGCTGCGCACCAGTTGCACGGCCATGGTCATCCAGGCCAGGGCGACGACCAGGATCAGGCTGGCCGTCGAGCCGTACAGGCCGTCGACGCCGCTGCGCAGGATGAGCCAGAGCCACGCCAGCGAGAACAGCACGCCCGGGATGCTCGACGGAATCCACGAGGCCAGCTCCAGCACGGCGATGGCCCGATGGCGCAGGCGCACGATGAGATAGGCCACCAGGATGCTCAGCGCCACGGCCAGCAGCGCACTGCCGCCCGCCAGAACCAGGGTATTGGTCAACGCGTCGATGAAACCGCTGTCCTGCAGCACGCTGCGCCAATGCGAGGTGCTCCAGACCTGCGGCAGGCCAAAAAATCCGAACCGGGTCATCAGGCTGCTGGCCACCAGGAACAGCAGCGGAATCGCCGTGAGCAGCAAGGCAAAGGCCCCCACCAGGACACCCAGCGGCCAGCGCCAGCGGCCAAGCGCAACCGGCTGCGTTCGGGCATGGCCCGAGATCGTGACGTGGCCCTCGCCGCTCGACACCCGGCGCGACACCCAGGCAAAGGCCAGGGTCACCACGACCACCATGTTGCCCAGCGCAAAGGCGCCTGCGAAATCGATGGGATCGGAACGCGTCAGGTCGTAGATGACGGTGCTGTAGACGTCGATGTTGCGCGGTGAGCCCAGCACCAGCTCGGTTTCAAAGGACTGCAGCGCATACACGACGCCCAGCAGGGCCGCCACCATGATGGCCGGCCGCAGCACCGGCAGGGTGATCCGGCGCAAGGCCTGCCAGCGGCTGTCTCCGGCCATGACGGCGGCTTCCTCGAGCCGCGCATCCATGGCCTGGAAGGCGGGTGTCAGCATCATCACCTTGGCCGAGACCGTGGTGGTCGCCAGGTGGGCGAACACGATGCCGCCCCAAGAATAGATGTCCAGCGGAGCGCCGGACAGTCCAAAGGAACGCATCAACCAGGTGTTGAGCAGGCCGTAGTGGGGATCCAGCAGCAGCGTCCAGCCTTGCACCACGGCCAGGGAGGGCAGGAAAAACGAGATCCAGAACGCGAATTCCAGCCATCGGCGGCCCGGCAGGTCGGTGCGGCCGATGAGCCATGCCAGCCCGATGCCCAAGGTCATCGCAATGCACTGCGTGACCACCGTCAGCCCGATGGAGTTCGCCAGGGCCTTGGCGAGCCGGGGTTCGTTCCACAGCGCCAGCCAGCCCTGCAGCGTGTAACCGCTGACGGGTGGCTCGAAACTGCCCACCAGGGCCGTGGCCAGCGGTGCCAGCATGGCTGCGGCAAACAGCGCCACGAACGCCGCGCAAGCCAGCCAGAGGGGACGCACCCTCCTGCGGGCCGGCAAGGTCGGGTGGAGGGTCGCGGGGGAGCGGGTGGACACGTGCAGCGGCTTCTTGGTTAGGATGTGGAACAGGTCGTGAGGGCTGCATGGTATGAATGAAATATTTTTTTGAAAAAATATATTTTTCTATTAGCTCATCTGTTTTTTGTTGGAACCGCGCTTTGCCGAAGTGGGCACAATGCAGGGCTTCTGCAGCGCACAGGCGAGCGACCCCCCCGCTTGTTTTCCGGATCACCATGAGCAGCCTCAAAATCGCCCCGATCAGCCTCACCGAATCGGCCTACGACCAGTTGCGCAACCTGTTGGTCACCGGACAGGCTCGCCCCGGCGAGAAGCTCAAGATCAATGGACTTGCGCTGGATCTGGGCGTCAGCCCCGGCGCCGTCCGCGAGGCGCTGGCGCGTCTGGGCGCGGAAGGACTGGTGACGGCCGAGCCGCAGCGCGGTTTCCGTGTCGCCACCATGTCTGCGGCCGAACTGCGCGACATCACCCGGGTGCGCATCGAAATCGAGGTGCTGTGCCTGCGCCGTTCGATGGCACTGGGCGACATCGAATGGGAATCGCGCGTGGTGGGCGCCTTCCATGCGCTCATGCGCGCGCCCGTCGATCCGGCCCAGCGCCATGCGGCACCCACACGGCCGTGGGCGACTGCGCACGCCCACTTCCACCGTGTGCTGATTTCGGCCTGCGACAGCCCGTGGCTGCTCAAGCTGCGCGAACAGATCTACGTGCAAGGCGAGAGATACCGGCTGGCCTCGATCGGCTTCATCCCCAAGGAACGCTCGCTGGAGAACGAACACCAGGTGCTGCTGGATGCCGTTCTGTCGAAGGACATGGACCGCGCCAGCGCGATTCTCGAGCGGCACTTCGGCGACACGGCCGACGAACTGCTGAAGTGGTGCGAGCAGGAACAAGGCTGGCCCCGCAACTGGCAGCCCGAGGATGCGATCGACGAGACCGATCGCCCGAAAGCCGCCTGACGACCGCGGACGCCGGCCCGGCCCGGCCCAGAGGCCTGCCCCTCTCCCAAAGGCGATCATCGACCCCCGCTGACATCCACAAGGCCTGTACGGACACGCCGCCGACACGCTGCGCGGCCTAGACTGCCATCGGGATGCCGTTGGTGTATCCGGCAGTCTTGATCAGTACAGGTATCGACATGGACAAAAAGCAGATCGTGATCGTGGGCGGCGGCGTCGCCGGCTTGGAAATCGCAACCGCCCTGGGACGTCGCTACCGCGGCAGTTTCTGGAACAAGCAGGTGGACAAACACGGGGCCTACGAGGTCACCTTGATCGATCGCGATTCGGCTCACGTCTGGAAACCCATGCTGCACACCATGGCCGCGGGCACACGCGATCTGGCGCAGCAGCAGATGACCTATATCGCGCAGGCCCGCGATGCCGGCTTTCACTACCAGCCGGCCGAGATGTGCGGCCTCGATCGTGCAGGCAAGACGATTCTGCTTGCGCCCCTGCTGGCGAGAGACGGCCGCGAGCTGGTGCCGGCGCGCAGCCTGCCCTACGACACGCTGATCCTGTCGCTGGGCAGCACCGCCAACGACTTCGGCACGCCTGGCGCCCGCGACTATTGCTACATGATCGATTCACGCCTGGCCGCGGACGGATTCAACCAGGAGTTGCGCATCCGCATGCTGCAAAGCCTGGTCAGGAACGAGGAACTGCGCATCGCGATTCTGGGCGGCGGCGCAACGGGTGTCGAACTCGCGGCGGAACTGGTTCAGTTGGCGGAAGCAACGGTCGCCTACGGTGCCCACGGCCTGGCCAACAAGTTCAAGATCACCCTGATCGAAAGCGGCTCGCGCATTCTGACCGCGTTTCCGGAGCGCATCTCGCTGCTGGCCACCCAGCGATTGCAGGCGCTCGGCGTCGAGGTCCGCACGGGAACCCGCATCAAGGCCGTGACCGAGGTGGGCTTCGTGACCCAGGACGACGAGCTGATCCCGGCCTCGCTGCGCGTGTGGGCGGCAGGGGTCAAGGCGCCTGATTTTCTGGCCCAGCTCGATGGACTGGAAGCCGGCCGCAACAACCAGTTGGTGGTCGACGGCCACCTGCGCGCCTCGGGAGACCCCGCCATCTTTGCCCTGGGCGATTGCGCCAGCTACACGCCCGACGGCGAGGAACGACCGCTCCCGCCCACCGCGCAGGTCGCGCACCAGCAGGCCCAGTACCTCATCAACCATCTCGAATCCCTGCTGCAAGGGCAGGACGTTCCGCACTACCGTTACCGCGACATGGGCGCGCTGGTCTCTCTCGGCCATTTCGACGCCTACGGGTCGCTGGGCAAGTTCGGCTTCTTCAAGGGCGGCTTCATCAAGGGCCGGGTGGCCCAGCTCAGCCATGTGCTGCTGTACCGCGCCCATCAGTCCCGGCTGTACGGTTTCTGGCGCGGTGGACTGATCTGGCTGGTGGACCTGATCAACAAACGCGTGCGGCCTTCGATACGGCTGGACTGAGCACGTCCGGACGCACCCACACACGCCGGCACCGCGCTCAGAGCGGACGGCCGGATATCGTCGCGGCCGCCTGGATCAACGCCAGATGCGTCAGGCCTTGCGGAAAGTTGCCCCAGCATTCGCCGGTGGAAGGATCGCACATTTCGGCGTAGACGCCCATGCCGCCGTCGAGCACCGCCAGGGCCTCGTCGAACTGGCGTCTTGCTCGCGCCTTCTGGCCCAACAGCGCACGGGCCTCGGCCATCCAGAAGGTGCACGCCAGAAAACAATGCTCCTCGACCGCCACATCCGAATAGCGGTAATGCAAGGGTGCGCATCCGAGCTCGCGGTCGATGGCGTCGAGAGTGCGGGCCAGGCGCTCGTGTCCGTCGAAGCGAAACCGCACGGCTAACGCAATCGACGCATCGAGCCTGTCGCTGCCGGGATACATCACATACGCCTGCTTGGCCTCGGACCAGCAATTCGCATCGATCCAGTCCTTGATGCGATCGCGCTCGCGCGACCACCGGTCGCGGCAGGTGGTGGGCATCTGCCCGCTGTCTGCCAACTCGACCGCGCGAGCCAGGGCCTGCCAGCAACTGATCTTCGACATGGTGTAGTGCTCGTCGTCCGGCAGTTCCCAGATGCCGGCGTCGCGCTGGCGCCACCGGTCGGCGCATTCGTCGGCGAGCTGCGAGAGTGTCGTTGCACTTTGAGCGTCGAGCAGATTGCCACGCGAGACAAACGCGGCGGCGGTCTCGAAGATGTCGCCATAGATGCCGTGCTGGTGCTGATGCCCGGCCAGGTTTCCCGTGACCACGGGCGTCGCGCCGCGATAGCCGGCGAGCTCCAGTTCGCGAACCGGCGGCACAAGGCCACCGTGCAGGGTGTAGCAGACCCGGGCGCCGTGGTCTCTCAATTGCTTGAGCAGCCACTTGAATGCCGCCTGGGCTTCGGGCATGGCACCGATGCGGAGAAAGGCCTTGATGGTGTAGCCCGCATCCCGCACCCAGGCATAGCGGTAATCGTAGTTCTTGCTGCCGTTGGGATGCTCGGGCAGCGACGTCGTGGCGGCGGCGGCAATGGCTCCGCTGGGCGACGACAGCAACAGCTTCAACGCCAGCGCGCTGCGCTTGACGACGCCTTCGAAGGGACCCTCGAAACCCAGACACCCGGCCCACTGTTTCCATTCGCGGTCGGAGCCATCGATGCGGGCATCGATCAGTTGGATGTCGGGCACGACCAGGGGCTCGTTTTCACCGGCCACGATGGCCAGTGTCTGCCGCTGTCCGGACTTCACCCGGAAATGCCCCTGCAGGCCCTCGTCGTCCTGATGCACGATGCGGACGCCGTCCGTGCAGAGGAACAGCCCGGAGACCGGTCCGAGCTGGAACATGCGGTGGCGTCCGACGGACGCGAGATAGGGATTGGCACTGCCGCCACGGTGCCCCAGGCGCAGGATGACCTTGAACTCCACCGTTCCGCTGATGCCTTCGACGCGCCTGGCCAGCTCCGCCCAGGGCAGCCGCCCGGCGGGGCCGCTGTTGAGCGACTCGACCAGCAACGCGGTCCCCGAATCGCCGACAAAGCGTGTTTCGAGCACGTTGCTGTCGGTGACGTACGCGCGCTCGACGCGGTAATGGCCGACCGGTTCGATGTGGAAAAATCCCCCGCCCGAGGCGTCGAGCAGGCGGTCGAACAACGGCGGTGAATCCATGTGCGGCACGCACCACCAGTCCAGCGATCCATCCGAACCGCTGAGCGCGACGGAGCGTCCGTCGCCCAGTGCACCGTAGAGCTTCAGCGGCAATTGGCCATGCAGGCTCCGGGCCGAACGCAAGGCATCGGCGGTTGAGGTTTGCTGGGCCATCGGCAACTTCCTTTTCGGCGGGGATTGGAATACAGGCTTCAGGCCACTCCATGGCCTTGCACGAACCGGCTGCCCATGACGGGTGCCAGGGAGCATCGGACGGCCCCCGCGCGGTGCCCCCGGCTGCCCCGCCGGATTGCCGGTTCGGCTCGCGTCATCACGGTCTGTCGTTTCGCTCGTCGTCCAGCGCTTGGCCGGGCGAACGAAGAGGACGTTCTTGCGCGGGATCGGCAGGTTCGTCCCGCGCATGACCGTCGCTGGCGGGCGCATCGGCGGAATCCGGCTGGGCGGGCACGTCGTGCAGAGGCTCGCGATCGGGATCGGGAAAATCGGGGTTGTTTTGCTTGGGGGACATCGAAGAGATCCTGTGAGTGTTGGCGTATGGATCCGGACCGCCGAACGCCAGCCCGTCGCGAAGGCTGGAACTTCTTTGTGCCGTCGCTCAGAACACCGGATCGCCGCCCGCGATCGTGAGAAGCGCGCCGGATGTGTAGCTGGACGAATCCGAGGCCAGCAGCACATAGGCAGAAGCCAGTTCGGCCGGCTGCCCGGGTCGTTTGAAAGGCGTCTCGGAACCGAAGTTCTGCAGCATCTCGAGGTTGGTCCCTGCCGCGATGAACGGCGTCCAGATCGGTCCGGGCAACACGGCGTTCACGCGGATGCCCTTGTCGGCCAAGAACTGCGCCAGGCCCACCGTGAGGTTGGCCAATGCACCCTTGGTCGTCGCATACGGCAACAGATTGGGCTTGGGATTCTTGGCGTTCCGAGAGGCCGTATTGATGATGCTCGACCCGGGTTTCAGGTGCGGCACCGCCAGGCGTATGAGGTTGAAGACCGCATGCACGTTGGTGTCGAAGGTTTTCTGCCACTCTTCGAGCGTGATGTCCTCGAAGCGGTCGAAGTATTTCTGATAGGCCGCGTTGTTGACCAGAATGTCCAGGCCGCCGAGCTTGTCGACGGTGCGCTCGATCATGTGGCTCGCATGGGCGGGATCGCTGATGTCGCCCGGAATGAGCAGTGCCGTGCGGCCGGCGGCATCGATCCAGTGCGCGATGGCTTCTGCATCCTTCTGTTCGTCGGGCAGGTAAGAGATCGCGACGTCGGCGCCTTCGCGGGCATAGGCAATGGCCACGGCCGCACCGATGCCGCTGTCGCCACCGGTGATCAGTGCTTTTTTACCCGCAAGCTGACCACTGCCCTTGTAGCTGGCTTCGCCATGGTCGGGCTTGATGTTCATGTCGAAGGTCTTGCCGGGAAATGCCTGTTCGTGTTCTGCAAAGGGCGGCGTCGGCTTGTCTGAAATCGTCATGGGAAGGTCTCTCGAAAGGCAGGGAAAACAGCACCCTCATGGGCTGGGGAGGGCCGGCAAGAAAAGAACGGGCCGGAGCAGCGCATGAGCGAAGGCGGCGGCGGAGCATCTTTCGCGAGAAAACGCGGGCTCGCATTCAGATTAACGCGATCCCCTCTGCACACGGATGGGGCATCAGGCCGCACGGACGTAGGATCACGGCACCCGGTGCATGGACATGCGCACCGGGAACACACGGCCTTCTCTCCATGCGCTCACGTCGGCACGATGTCGATGCCGATCGAGGGAGCCCAGGCCATCCGCAGCGCGGTTGCAAAGCCGCCTTCGACACGGGATGTCGGCCTGGCGCTGGTCAGCACGCGCGGGCTGGCGCTCCAGGCGACATGCGCGCCCACGGCCAGCAACTGGTCGACCAGGCGCTGATCTTCGCCGCACGGGTACGCGCCGAAACCGCCGCTGCGCCGATACCAATCGGCCGAGATGCCCAGATTGGCGCCATGAACATGGCGGTGATGGTCTTCGTCCCTGTACGTCACCTTGAAGGATTCGCGCACGCTTTCGGCAAACTGGCCGTGCAGTGCCCAGGCCTCGTCGGCCACACCCACCGTGCCGCACACGACATCGGCGTGGAGCTGCAATTGCGCGACCAGCCAATCGGGCGAGACACGCGTGTCGGCGTCGGTGAAGGCGAGCCACCGGCATCCCCGGCTCAACAGCCACTCGGCACCGGTGGCCCGTGCCGTGCCGACGTTGCGGGCACACACCGTCAAGGTGGAAATACCCATCGCCGCCGCTCGCCCGGCGGTGTCGTCGTCGCACGCGTCCAGTACGACCACGACCTGAACGGCTTCGTCGAGCAAGGCCGGATGATGCGCACAGGCCTGGATCGAGAAAAGACAGGCGTCGATCTCGTCTTGCTCGTTGTGGGCAGGAATGCAGATACCGATCATGGAGACCTCGTGAACCGGAAAGACACACCGGCTGCGGCTCGCCGCCTCATGCCCGAGACAGGCACCGAGCGCGGCAACGACATGGGCGCCGGCACGTCAGATGGGAGATGGGGTCGTGCGCGGGGACTGTCGCAGCGATCGAGACAGACGCTGGCCGGCGTAAGCCTGGGCTTGCCTGGCCTTCTCGACCACCGCTGCAGCGCCGAAGAACTCGTGCGCCACGCCGTCGTAGACCCGGCGTTCGACCGCCACACCCTGGGCCTCCAAGGCCGTGGCAAGCTTGTCGCCGTCGTTTCTCAGCGGATCGATGCTGGCATTGACGAGGGTGACCGGAGGAAGACCGCGCAGATCGGCATCGACGAGGGACAGACGCGGGTCTTTTTTCTCGTCGGGATCGTTGAGCAGGTGCCCCACGAACCACTCGACCATGGCGCGATTGAGCGGCTTGGCAATGGCATTCTCGAGATAGGACTCGGTGTTGAGGCTGGTCTGGGCGACCGGATAGACGGCGAGCACATGCAGCGGCGGCGGCAGGCCCGCATCGCGCACCGCGACCGCCGTCGCCACGGCCAGATTGCCGCCCGCGCTTTCACCGGCCAGTGCCAGCCGGGTGGCATCGCCATCGATTTCGCCCGCGTGCGACAGCACCCAGCGGTAGGCGGCAAGCGCATCGTCCCAGGCAGCGGGGAACTTGTGCTCGGGCGCCTGGCGATAGTCCACCGAGACCACGACCGCCTGCGCCGCATGGCTCAAACCGCGCGCGCCGGCGTCGTACACCGCCTTGTCGGCGATCACCCAGCCTCCGCCGTGGAAAAACAGAATGACGGGGAAGGGGCCAACCCCTTCGGGCGTGAACACACGCGCAGGCAGCACGCCCGCGGCGCCGTCGACGACCGTGTCACGGGACCTGACGCCGGGGACCAGCACGGCGGGATCGGTGCTCAACCCCTTGGATTGCAGCAGCGCATGCACGGCATCGGCGATGGTCGGTTGACGCCGCGCCTCTTCAGGCGTGAGTTTTTCGATGGCTTTCGGATGCAGACCCTCATGGGCTTTGGCCAACTCGAGCATGTCGTCGTCCGCCCGGATCGCTGCGATCGTGTTGGACAGGGCGTTGAGGATGGCATTGGGTTCTTTGTTGTCACCTGACATGGGGGCTCCTGAGGATGGGGAGAGATCGGACGTTCATGCAGTTGATGCAGCGGGCTTGTACGCGCCGCCTGCTGTCATGGTGAACCTCAAGCCGGCTCGCGACTGTGAGACGGTCACGCTTGTCCGTGTCGTCACGCACGTCGAGGCCTATGCCCACCCACGCGGCAAGCCGGGTGCTGCGCCGAGGCGGCTTTGCCATGCCCGCCTGCGGAGCAGCCCGACCTGGGACCGCAGCAGAAGCCGATCACGACCGACACGCGCCAGCCTTGCGGTGCTGCACGATGGGGGGTCACATTCGGCACATTCGAGAAATTTCATCACCATGCAGAACTGGATCGCCTGGCTTCAGTGGCCCGCCATGTTGGCCACGATCGGAGCAGCGTGGTGTGTGGCCTCGAACAGACCTCAACTGCGCTGGAGCGGATTCTGGCTTTATCTGGCCAGCAATGCCCTGTGGGTCGCATGGGGCTGGTCGACGCAGGCTTACGCGCTCATCGTCCTGCAGTTCGCCCTGCTCTTCATGAACATCCGCGGCCTGAGGCAGAACGACCGGGAGCACTCGGAGAAGTAGACCATCGGAGGCACCCTGAGCCCTCGGCAAGGCCTATGCGTTCATGGGCTTCGATCTACCCCGCGCGCCAGATGTCGAGCAGAAAATCCCGATCCCGGTAGGCGACGCTGGGCTGCAGACCATGGCAGGCATGCACATAGCCGTGCAGCGTTTCGGTATCGACCTGCCTGTCGTCGAAATCCGGCAGGTAGTGGCACATCGCGAGTTCGCCTCCGGGGGCCAGGCCGGCCTGGCAGCGTGCGATGAACGACTGCGCCTGCGCCGGGCTGAAGTAATAAGCCAGCTCGGAAACGACGATGAGGTCGAATCGGCGGCTCGGCCAGTGCCCCGTCAGATCCATGCAGGCCACCGAGAGGTGACCCACCGGATGGCCGGCCAGTCGGGCTTGCAGGCGGGATACGGCTTGCCGTGAGTAGTCGACGGCCAGCAGTTCGTCGCAGCGTTCGGCGAGCGCAAACGCGGTGTCGCCCGTGCCGCAGCCCGCATCGAGGACGTGGCCATAACGCTCGCGCGGCAGAGCCGCCAGCACGAGGGCGCGTTTGCGGCGCTCATACCAGCGTGAACCGACCTGCCAGGGATCGGCATCCTGACGGTAGAGCTGCTCGAAGTGCGCGCGGCTGGCAGCCGTCGGCGAGGATGGCGTCGTCATGGTGAAAACAGAATTTCGTAGGGATGCAGCAGCCGGGCGATGGCCGTCCCGGGCAGCACGGGCGATGCGCCGGTGGAAGGATCGGGCTCCGTCTGGCTCGTGTACTGCAACAGCGCCAGGCGCTTGCTTTCAAGGGCCTGCGCACCGAGCGGAACGCTGACGGCCCGGGTCCAGGGCAAGCGTGGATCGCCTGCCGGAGCCCAATGCCAGGCCCATACGGGCACCTCGTAAAGCCGAGCGCCACGCAATCGGCAAGCCGACGCACAAGCGCGTCCCGTGGCTTCGTGATCGGGGTGACCGTCCAGCCGCCAGGTGGTGAGCACGACATCCCGGGGCCCGAACAGGCTCGCCAGGCGGATCGCCAGATCCCTTTCATGCTTCGCCACGCCGCCGTCTGGTACACCCAGGCGCTGCAGGGGCGTGCCGGGCGCCAGTTGCGCCAGCGCACGCGCGGTTTCTTCGCGACGGGCTGCCGCCAGTGCGTCGACTGGCCAGCGCGTGGACCTGGGATGGCTGGCCTCGCCATCGGTCACCGCCACCACATGCGCCAGCCGTCCCCGCTGCGCCAGCAAGGCCAGCAGCCCGCCCGCCAGCAGCACTTCGTCGTCAGGGTGGGGTGCGACGACCCACAGCGTGCCGTGAGCGGCCGACAGCGCGTCGATGTCGACGGCCGGCGGGAGATGTGCATCGAGCCAATGCCGCCAATCGGCCGCAGTTGTCCCGCTGCCCTGGATCAGCCTGTCGTGTTCGGTGAAGGTGTTCACAGGTTCCATGAGCGGTCCTCGGTGCCGCATGACGGGTCCTCTTTTGCGGGACCCTTCAGCAACTGCCAGGCATGGGCGGCCAGATCGCGCTCCGCATGGCTCTGGCGGATGAAAACGGGCAGATCGGCCAAGGCTTGGGCCAGGGCTCGATCGTGGCAGAGCGGACCCGCGCCCAAGGCCCGCGGCACGCGGTCCAGCACGTCGCGGGCGGCGGCTTCGACAGCCAGTCGGGCGCGGGCTGCAGACGGCCCGGCGGGCCGGTCGGGATGGCTGTCGATGTGATGCGCAGCCTCTCTCAGGCTTGCGCGGGCCTGGGTCAAGGCCACATCCACAGCGCCGAGGTGAGCCAAGGCATGAGCAAGTTCCGGCGGCGCAGCCGCCTCCGATGCCGAACGGCCGGCCTTTTGATCCAGCGAGCGGCGAAGGGCCTGGGCGATGCCTTCGAGGCCGCCATACCAGCATGCGGCCACCCCGGCACCGCCCTGCAGGAAGCCGGGCCTGGCGACATAGGCGCCCGGCGCGCCGACCCGGCGCGCGACGGCACCGTCCAGGATCACGCTGTAACTGCCGGAGCGCCCCATGCCGACGGCGCCCCATCCGTCTTCGTCGATCGACACCGAAGGCTGCCGAAGATCGGCGGCGACCAGGACGGGCTGCCGATCCGTGTTCCAGGCGCTGATCAGCGCATGCGTGACGACACCGGCGCCCGAACACCAGGCCTTGGTGCCTTGCAAGTTCACCTCACCCCCACGCACCTCACCCCCACGCACCGCGTCGGCATGCGCACCGGTCGCGTGGGCCACGACCCGGGCATTCGGGGGCTCGGCGCACCAGACCCCCCACAGCGCCGGGACATCGTCCTCGAACGCAGAGGCACCGAGCTCGGCCAGGATCGCGAGTGCGTCGGTATGGCCCTCGTAGAGCTTGGCGAGCACAAGGTCATGCCTGGCGACACGGGCCAAGGCCCGCCAGCGATCGAGGGTGCGGCCGCTGCCGGGCAAGGGCAGCCGGTCGAGCCGGGCGTCGACCAGTGCACGCAAAGCCGCCGCGGGATCGAGAGGCTGGGCCAGCGAGGCCAGCAGGGCTTCGATGCGAGGCGCCAGATCGGTGTCGGGTTCGGTCAGCGCACCGGCACTCCTGACCGCAGCTTCGCGGGTAATGGGAGACGGCGGCAGATACAGAGCGGACATGGCGTGGACGTGTGGTGCGGGATGTGAACACCCCGGGCGTTGCCCGAGGGAGTAGCCGGCCCTTGCGGGCGCATGACTTCACCGTAGACAGTTGCTGCGGCGCCGGACGTCGGAGTGCAGCGGCACCCGGTGTGGGACATGCAGGTGCCTACAGGCCATGTCGGACGCGGCGGCTACAAAGCCTGTGGGCCCTTGACGACGGCCAGGGGTCACACGTGACTACCGGGCGCCTGCCGCTTGCTCTCTAAAGTGCATCTACCTCGTCACGAGGTGTGCGATCCAGCCCAGCCGATGTCGGCAGAACGGGTCCACGGTTTCAGCATTCACAAAGGAACAATCATGTCCATCCGCCCGAACTCTTCCCTCCTGCGCAACCTCGTCGCCGCAGCGTTTGCCGGCCTGATCGCCAGCACCGCCATGGCTCAGGGCACGCAGGTTCCCGCGCCCATGACCCGCGACCAGCACAGTGCGGCCGAATCCAGGATCAAGGCGGACTACAAGGCAGCAGACGACCGCTGCGATTCGTTGAAGGACAACGCCAAGGACGTCTGTGAAAAGGAAGCCGAAGGCAAGCGGGATGTCGCCCTGGCTGAACTGGAGCACAGCTACAAGCCGGGTCCGGAAAACGCCAGGAAACTCCGCGAAGCCCAGGCCAAGGCCGCCTACGAAGTCGCCGACGAGAAATGCGACGACCTCAGCGGCGACGCCAAGGACAATTGCGAACGCAAGGCCAAGGCCGATTACGAAGCCGCCAAGGCCGCACGCTGACGTTCAAGCAGCCTGCTGCGGGTGCGCGCAGGCTGCTTCGTCTTGCGGCATGGAAGACCCCTGTCCCATCACTGCGGAGCGAGGCCGGCCTTCTTCACCAGTTCCGCGTGGATCTTGATTTCCTGCGAGATGGTTTTCTTGAGCTCGTCGGGCGTCGTGGGGGCCATCTCCATGCCGCTCTCGACGAGTTTGGTCCGCACGTCCGATGCCAGGATCGCGTGCACCGCCTGGTTGAGCTGATCGACGATGGGCTGGGGGGTCTTGGCCGGGGCCAGCAGGCCGATCCAGGCCGAGAGTGTCAGGTCTTCGATTCCGTTTTCCCGCATGGTCGGTGTGCCGGGCAATATGCTCGCGCGTTTGTCGCTCATGATGCCGAGCGCATGAAGCTGACCGCTCTTGAGGTACGGCAACGCCTCGGGCATCGGCGAGAACATCATGTTCACGTGGCCTGCCAGCAGATCGTTGATGGCCGGTGCACCGCCTTTGTAGGGCACATGCAGCATGTTCACCTGCGTGCGGGTTTCGAACATCAGTGCGGCCAGATGCTGAGGGCTGCCGTCGCCCGAAGAAGCGAAGGTGATCTCGCCCGGCTTGGCCTTGGCCGCGGCGATGACGGCCTGCAGCGTGGGGAATTTCAGCCGGTCCCTCACCACCATCACCATCGGCTGGTTGACCAGCTTGGTGATGGGTACGAAGTCGGCTTCCGGGTCGTAAGGCAAGGTCTTGAAGATGCTTTTGTTGGTCGTCAGGAACGAGGCCGGCGAAACCATCAGCGTGTAGCCGTCGGCCGGCGCGCGCGCAACTGCCGGCACGCCGATCTGGCCCGATGCACCGGCCCGGTTGTCGACGACGAACGGCTGCTTGAGCGCGGACGACAGCCGTTCGCTCATCACCCGCGCGATCATGTCCACGCTGCCGCCGGCCGGCAAGGCCACGATCACTTTGACAGGGTGGTCGGGGTAGGTCCCTTGTGCGACGGCAGGCGAGGCGAGGCCCAGCGTGGTCATCGCGCAGACAAGGGAAGAGATCAGATACCGACGTTGCATAGCGGGTCCTCGAGGATGAAAAAGACGATGTCGCGGAAAGATGGGATGCATGCCTGCATCGCATCCGGTCTACCGACTTTTTGTATGCAATTTCCGAGCCCGCGGTCGGCCCCCGCCGAGGACAGGGATCGGGAAGCTTTACAAAAATGAAACAAAAGCCTTCGAAGCATTCTCTTCATCAGAAACCATAGCTAAACTCGTCGATCCTCCAAAGGAATAGCCGCGCAAGGACAGATTTCCGGCCTTGCCGGCCATGTGCCACGACAAGGCGGCCCGGCAAGGGCTGCTCCTGAGCATTTATCTCTTCCATACGCTCGCCCGAAGAAAGAAACGAACATGACTGCAACCCTCACTCCCCCCCTGCGCCGCGTCTGGCGCGTGCTGCCTGCCCTGCTCCTGGTCGGACTGTTGCAGGCCTGCGGCGGGGGCGGTGGAAGCGGAGACGGCGGCGCAGGGACCGGCTCGGAGGCCGGCAACGGCGCTGGCAACGGCAATGGCAGCAGTGCCAACTATTTCGACGAATTCTTCGGCACCTGGAAAACCACCGCCTCGTCCGAGTGCTGGCAGGCCGACGACGCCGGTGCGGTTTTCGTGAGAGATGCATTCGCCGTGACGCTGAGCGAGACTTCGGCCTCGATCCTGTCGTACGCCTACACCGACAGCGCCTGCAAGCTCGACGAAACCACGATCAGCCTGAATTTCGACCTGACGCACAGCCCGGTCACGGTTGCCGGCCGCAGCAACGTGATCCGCGCCGACCTGACGTTCAAGGACGCCACCGCCACCCGCAACGGCGAGACCGTTCCGGTCCCGCTCACCATGGCACAACTGGAAGAGCTCGACCTGGTGCAGGCCGGCAAGGACCTGGCCGATGTCGATGGCGACCGCCTGTATTTCGGCAACGACGACGCGCTCGATGCCGACGGCTACCCGACCACCATCGACACCGGGGACTACCTGGTGCGCTGAGCCCGAGCCCAGCCTCGCGAACAGCCCGGCGCGTGACAGCGCCGGGCTTTTTTGTATCTGGCCACCGCAAGCCTGCCGGACAACCGCTCAAAAATGCACCAAGGAAGGGCAAACCATTTGCAGGCCTCGTGGGTCTGGCTACGATAGACAGCCCCGATCCGGCGCGTGCCGGTCTCGGGCTCACTCATTCGGCAAACAAGAACCAGACCGCTGGCCTGGATGCGTGCAGGCATGGGCTCCAGGGCCGATGAACGCACCTCTCCAGCCAGCGCACAAAAACACATGCTCAATGTCTTCTCCGAACTCCCGCATGCGGAATGGCCGTATGTGGACATACTCGTCCGCCTGGCGCTGAGCCTGGCGCTGGGCCTGCTGATCGGCCTGGAGCGTGAGCGCCGCGGCAAGGAAGCCGGGCTGCGCACGTTCGGCTTCGTCGCGCTGCTGGGGGCGCTCGCCGGTGCGATGGGCGACAGTTTTGCGCTGCTGGCCCTGTTGCTCGTGGGCATGCTGGTGATGGTGCTCAATGTGCAGACGCTGCGTGCCGGCCAGGGTGCGGAGCTGACGACGTCGGCGGCCATGCTGGTGACCTGCCTGGCCGGCGTGTTGTGCGGGCAAGGCCACACCATTGCGCCCGCGGCCGTGATGGTCATGGCCACGGCCTTGCTGGCCTGGAAAGAGCGGCTGTCCGGTTTCTCGATGGGCCTGACCGAGAACGAACTGCGCTCGGCGCTGCTGCTGGCCATTCTGGCGATCGTGATCTACCCGGCGCTGCCGCGCGGCGCCATCGGCCCCTGGGGCCTGATCGAGCCCCGCGCCGCATGGGTGACGGTCATCCTCATTGCCGCCATCGGATTCGTCAACTACATCCTGTGGAAACTCTACGGTGCGCGCGGCACCGAGCTGTCGGGTTTCCTGGGCGGCCTGGTCAACAGCAATTTCACGGTGATCGAGCTGGCTGGCCGTGTGCGTGAAGGCCATGCCGGACTGGTGCCCACGGCGTACCGCGGCATCCTGCTGGCCATGACGGCCATGCTGGTCCGCAATGCCTGCCTGCTGCTGATCCTGGCGCCGGCGGCTCTCGTGAGTGCCCTGCCCTCGTATCTGCTCATGCTGCTGGTGAGTGCCGCCATGGTGCTGCTGAGCTACTGGCGCGGCGGCTTTGCAGGGCAAGCCCAGCCACTCGACATGCAACTGGAGCTGCCGTTCTCCCTGCCGGTGGCGCTGCGCTATGGCTTGCTGTTTCTGGTGCTGCACGTGGCGGGCGACCTCATGCAGCGCCAGTTCGGCGACGCCGGCTTCTATGCCGTCACCTTGCTGGGAGGTCTGATGTCGAGTGCCAGTGCGGTTGCCGCAGCCGCCAGCCTCGCCGCCAAGGGCGACTTGCCCGCCATCGTGGCCGGGCACGGTGCAGTACTCGCCTCGCTGGCCAGCATCGGCTTCAGCCTCAGCTTCGTCTGGCGCACACGGCAGCCGCTGCTGGTGCGCCGACTCGCAGCAGGCATGCTCTGCATCGCCCTGGCCGGGCTGGCCGGCGCCTGGGTCGCCAACGCCGTCGGCGAGCGCTTGACCGGTTGGCTGCCGTAACGGCGCGACGCAGCGGCGGCGTCCTGCCGGCCGTGCAGGCAATCCCGACGGCCATTGCTTGCGATGCGCATAAGCAAAGCCAGATTGGTTCTTCGCCTGCGGCCGGGGATGAAACGGCGCGGGCTTAGCATTCTTCCAGCACGAACGGTCAGTTGCCAGACCTGCGGATACACCGCGGCCCTGGCACCTGAACGCCCGCGCCACCATCCAAAGATCAGACGGAAGAACAACATCATGAATCACCTCCAACGCAAGATCGCCCTGTTTGCGGGCTTGGCCCTGGCCTCGACCCTGTCATGGGCCGATCGCCTCGACGACATCAAGAAGGCGGGCGTGGTCCGCGTCGCGGCCTTCGACGCCAATCCGCCCTTCGGTTTTGTCGACGGCAAGGGCCGCAAGATCGTCGGTCTCGACGTGGACTACGCCCATGCGTTGGCCAAGAAGCTCGGCGTCAAGCTGGAAGTCGTTCCGACCAATCCCGCCAACCGGGTTCCGCTGCTGACATCGGGCAAGGTGGATCTGGTGTTCGCCAACTTCACCATCACCGAAGAGCGAGCCAAAGTCGTCAACTTCAGCATTCCCTACTTCGCATCGGGCACGCAGTTCATCGCCAAGAAGGGCACGCTGACATCGCCCGACCAGTTGAACAGCCTGCGCATCGGCGTGGACAAAGGCACCGTCAACGAAATCCAGCTGCGCGAGCAGTTTCCCAAGGCCACGCTGGTGGCCTACGACGACACGCCCTTCGCTTTCACCGCGCTGCGCAACGGACAGGTGCAGGCCATTTCGCAGGACGGCCCCAAGCTGATCGGCCTGTTGGCCAATGTGCCCGACCGCGACAAGTACGAAGTACCGCCGTTTGCGATCTCGCAGGACTACATCGGCGTCGGCATCCCCAAGGGCGAGACCGCTCTGACCGATTTCGTCAACGGCACGCTGCGCGAACTCGAGGCCGATGGCCGGGCCCAGAAGATCTACGACACCTGGTTCGGTCCGACCACAAAGTCTCCGCTCAAGCGCATTTTCAAGATCGGCGACAAGGGCTGATCCACCGGCTCGACCGGCAAGATGCCGGCTCACCGATACACACCGCCCCCGATCGTCCCGCGAGGGCGGTTTTCATTTTTCGGCTTTCATGACATCCGAACTTCAAGCTCGCCTTGCGGATCTGCTCGCGCCCAAGTACCTCGACTGGCTGATTGACGGCTGGCTGATGACACTGTGGTCCACCGTGCTGGTGGTGGCCGGGGCCACCCTACTCGGCATCGCGCTGGCCGCAGCCCGGGAGAGTGCACGGCCCGGCCTCGCGCGGACGGCCCGCGTGTATCTCTCGCTGTTCCGCAACACCCCGCTGCTGGTGCAATTGTTCTTCTGGTACTTCGGCATCCCTACCCTGCTGCCCGAGGCCACGTTGCAATGGCTCAACGGCACGCACGAGCTGGCCATCGGCGGTTGGGTGCTGGCTCGCTGGCCCTCGTTCGAGTTTCTATCAGCCATCACGGGGCTGGTCTTCTATTCGGCCGCCTACGTGGGCGAGGACATCCGCTCGGGCCTGCGTGGCGTGGCCGTCAGCCAGCGCGCGGCCGCACGGGCGATGGGCTTCACGCCCGCGCAGGTCATGCGCCACGTGGTGCTGCCGCAGGCCCTGCGCATTGCGACGGCCCCGCTGCTTGGCCAGTACATGAACATCCTCAAGAACACCTCGCTGGGCATGGCCATCGGCCTGGTCGAACTGTCTTACCGCACCCGCCAGGCCGAGGCCGAGAGCTGGAAAACCTTCGAGGTCTACGGTGTGGCCACCTTGCTCTACATCGTGGCGATCGCGCTGCTGGAAGTGCTGGGACAGATTCTGCAGCGGCGCCAGGCGCGGCTGCGCGGTTGAGCCGAACGGCGGCCGCCGGCAAGACAAGCGAAATCGCAACCATGGATTTTTCATTCCTCGAAGACGACCTGGGCTACCTGCTCTGGGGGACCTTTCCGGACGGTCCGCCCGGCGGCGCCCTGCTGACGCTGTTGCTCAGCCTGGGCTCCGGCGTGGCCTCGGCGCTGCTGGGCCTCGGCCTGGGCCTGCTGCTGGTTCTGCTGCGGGGCCCCGCGCTGCTGGCGCTGACCGTCGTGCTGGGATTTCTGCGAGCCGTTCCGGTGCTCATGCTGGTCTTCTGGACCTACTTTCTGCTGCCCGTCGTGCTGGGCATCTCGGTGCCCGGCGTGCTGTCGGTGATGGCGGCGCTGGCACTCGTCAGCGGCGCCTATCTGGCACACGGCGTGGCCGCCGGCATCCGCGGTGTGGGTTCGGGGCAGATGGCAGCGGCGCTGTCGCTGGGCTACACGCGCTGGGGGGCGCTGCGCCATGTGGTGCTGCCTCAGGCCTTGCGTATGATGCTGCCTTCTTTCATCAACCAGTGGGTGACCCTGGTCAAGGACAGCTCGCTGGCCTATATCGTGGGCGTGAACGAACTGTCCTTTCTCGCCACCCAGATCAATGCCCGTCTCATGCTGCACCCGGCCGAGGTGTTTCTTTTCGTCGGTGCGGTCTACTGGCTGATGTGCAGCCTGCTCGACCTCTGCGCACGCCTTCTGGCACGCCAGGCCACGCCGTTCACCGCGCAACGGACGGCGGAGGCATGAACCGCCGGGTCGCCGACCAGAACACCAGGGCCAGCAGGCTGACGCCCGCCCCCAATGCGCACACCCCGGACCAGCCCGCCCGCGCATAGGTCGCCGTCGCGCCAAGGGCCCCCAATCCACTGCCCACGGCGTAAAACAGCATGTACAGACTCACCAGCCGGCTGTGCACTTGCGGGCGGTTGCGAAAAATCAGGCTCTGGTTGGTGACATGCAGAGCCTGTCCGCCGAGATCGAGCAACACCACGCCCGCCGCCAGCGCCCACAACGACACCTGCAGTTGCGACAGCGGCCACCACGCCACCAACAGCAGCATCAGGGCCGCCAGACTGGTGCGCTGGCCATGCCCCCGGTCTGCCCACTGCCCGGCTCGGGCAGCAGCCAGCGCCCCCATCGCTCCGACCAGCCCAAACGCGCCGATGGCGGTGTGCGACAGGCCATGGGGCGGTGCGCTCAACGGCAGCACCATCGCACTCCAGAAGATGTTGAAGACTGCAAACATCAGCAGCGCCAGCACACCCCGAATCTGAAGCGCCCGTTCCTCGCGCAGCAGCACCGGCAGCGATGCGAGCAGACGGGCATAACGCATCGCCTGCCATGGCGCAGGCAGCACCGGCAGGCGCTTCCACAGCAAGCCGGCCAATGCCAGCATCAGCAAGGCCGCGCAGAAGTAGACTCCCCGCCAGCCTGCCACATCGCCGACGCCACCGGCAAAGACACGGGCCAACAACAGGCCGATGAACACCCCGCTCTGCGCCGCACCGACCACCCGGCCCTGCTCGTGCGGCGCGGCTGCGCTGGCCGCGTAGGCGATCAATCCCTGGGTCATCGCGGTGCCGAGCAATCCCACGGCCAGCATGCCGGCCAGCAACCACGGCGTGGATGGCGCCAGCGCCACCAGCCCCAAGGCCGCCGTCAAGGCCAGAATCTGCACGGCCATGAGGCGGCGCCGGTCCACCCGGTCGCCCAGCGGCACCAGCAGCAGCAAGGCCAGCGCGCACCCCAGTTGCGTGGCCGTCACGACACCGCCGACCGCCGCCAGGCCGATGCCGAAATCGCGCGCCAGCACATCCAGCAACGGATGGGCGTAATAGACATTGGCCACGCTCGATCCGCTGGCCAGCGCAAACAGCAGCACCAGGCTGCGCGGCATGCCGGTGAGCGGTCTCGACACGCAGCCCTCTCGAGACGGCGATGTGGAACTGACGGGAGCGATGGCCATGACCTTGGATCCAGTTGCAAAACAAAACCAGATGGATGATAGGAATATTGGTTTTAAAATGCAACCAGAAAAGCGATGCCTTCGATATGCCCATCACCGATCCCATGCCCGCCCCGTCGATGCCCGACCCCACCGAACCCTGTCCCGTTGCGCGTGCGGCGGATGTCATCGGGGACCGCTGGTCGCTGCTCATCGTGCGGGACGTGTTCGATGGACTGCACCGTTTCGGCGACTTCCAGCGCAGCCTGGGCGTGGCTCGCAACATCCTGTCCGACCGGCTGCGCAAACTGGTCCAGGCCGGGATCCTGCAGACCCGGGCGGCCTCGGACGGCTCGGCCTACCAGGAGTACGTACTGACGACCCAGGGAGTAAGCCTGTTCCCCGTCGTGGTCGCCCTGCGGCAATGGGGCGAACGGCATTTGTTCGCGCGCGGTGAACGCCACTCCGTGCTGATCGACACGCAGACCGGTCGCCCCATCCCGGCCATGGCGCCGCGAGCCAGCGACGGTTCGCCGCTGCCGGCTGCACGAACGGCAGTGAGGAAGGTCTGACCTGCCGCATGCGGCGGTATCATCCCGCCCACATGACGTTCGCCGCCCTTCTTCATGCACTGCGCTCCCGCTACCACACCCATCGGTGGCGGCGCGCCTTCCAGCAGGCCCAGGCCGAGCCTCGGGCACCGGCCGTGACGCATGCCGGTCGCGACGCGGCATCGCGGCCCGCTGCCGCCCTCTGGGGCGATGGGCCCGCCCACTCGGATCCCGTGCCGCCCGTCGTGTGGATGTACTGGGACGCCGCACGCATCCCGACCTTCGTGGCCTGGTGCATCGCCGGTGTCCGCAGACTCAATCCGAAACTCGAGGTACGGCTGCTGCGCCCGGACGATCTGCCGCGTTATCTGGTGCTGCATCCCGGCTTGGCCCGCGCCTCCGTCCACCAGCGTGCCGACTGGATCAGGCTCGAACTGCTGCATCGCCACGGCGGCATCTGGCTGGATGCCAGCACGGTGCTCACCGCACCGCTCGACTGGGTGTTCGACACGCAGCGCGCAACGGGCAGCGAGTGGGTCGGCTTCCAGATCGCCCAAAGCCAGCGCGACCCGCGTTATCCCGTGATCGAGAACTGGTTCCTCGCCGCGCCCGCCCGCAGCCGTTTCATTGCCGATTGGCGCGAGATCTTCACACGCGAGATCATCGAAGGCGGAGCCGCCCGGTATGTGGCACAGCTGCGCGACAGCGGCCGGCTGGACACGCTGGCCCAGGCCATCGGCATGCCCGACTACCTGACCATGCACCTGTGCGCGCAGCAACTCATTCAGGATCAGGATCAGGACCAGGGCCGCAGCCGTTATCGCCTGGCCCTGTACAAGGCCGAAGACACCGCCTTCCGCCTTCACGAGCAAGCCGGCTGGCGCAGAACACCCCTGCAGCTCCAACTGCTGGCGCATCCCGCACCGCCCGACGCGCCCGCCCTGATCAAGCTGCGCAGCATGGACCGCAAGTACATCGAGGCCTACGTGGCACGGGGTCTGTATCGCCCGGACAGTCTGGTGGGGCGGCTGGTGGAAGCCGAGCGGTCAGCGTGAAACTTCGTGCCTCGTGACCGGGATGCCGGCCGCCATCAGGCGGTGTCGGCATCCATCTTCAACACCGTCCTCACCCAATGCTCGCGGCTGTATTTCCGGAAAATCTCATCGGGCAGGTCGAGATAAGGCGTCGCAAAGAACTCATCGGGAATCCGGTCTGTGCTGCTTTCCCAGACAAAGATATTCTGCGGCCGATAGAAATCGTAATTCCTGACATCGGCATTGGTGGTAATCAGCTTCTTTTTCATGCCCATGGCTTCGAAAATCCGAAAGCTCAAGCCATGCTGAATTTCCTTGTGCACATCCAGCACATACCGTGACCGCTTGAAGTGTTCCTTGGCCTCCGACATCGGCACCGGCTCTTCGATGAGTTCGATGAACGGCGATCGTTCGGCCGGCACCCATTCGGGTTTGTCGATCAGCAATTTAAAAACAGCCTGCTGACCTTGCTCGGAAAGGCACTTCGCGATTCTCTCGATTTCAGGATAACGCCGATCGCACGTACCGACAAAATAAAAATCCTGTTCGACGGGACGGTCGTCATGGCCATAGAAGTGGAAATTGGTGATGAACTGTAGACCATATTTCTTCGCATCCACCGGATCGAAGCTATAGTGCTCATCGAAATACTTGACCGTATCCAGGTAAGCCGGAAAATGGTCAAAGCCATCCCAATAATAGACGATCGACTGGTCCGCCTTGGCCGTGATGTAGTCGAGAGCCGACGGATGCATCATCTCGGGACAGATCACAAAAAGGTAATCGAAGTGGGCCTCTGCGCTCAAGCTCTGAAAATGATGGAGCGCCGTCTTTTCGATCTTTATATTGACGCCCAGAAAAATCTTGCTGAAGACATTGTAGAGACGCTCCCACACACTTCTATACTGATAGAAGTAGCCCTTGTAAAGTATGGTCGTCACATCGCAATGACCGTGGGTTGCAAAGCCTTCCTCAAAGATCTTGTAAAGACCAAAATGCCCGATGCACAGAAAAAGCATTTTCTTTTTCGGCGGGGCGGAGCTGACGATCTGCATATCAAAACTTTATAAAAACATCCACGCCAACGCTCCACAGCAAGGATACTTATTCAAGCGGCAATGCCAACTGTGCCGTGAAGGCGCCACGAGCACGCGCCGTTCGGCATAAGGAAGAGCCTCTAGGCCGTGACTGCAAGTGTCTGTCACGGGCTCATCGCCTCACATGCCGATACGCGGCAAAAAACGCAGCGGCACGAGCCCGGCAGCCAGAGAAACAAGCGGCCATCCTTCAAGCGCTTTCAGAGTTATCTCGCCTTGCCGACTGCGGGCGGCACCAAGTATGGCGTGACATCGGCCAAGTGGGTAATGAGCGTGTGATCCTCGCCGGATTTTACATCCGCATTCAACAACAGGTTGACCGGAACGCCTGCGGCGCGGCCGGCCTGCATGTCGCTCAGGCTGTCTCCGACCATGATGGAGCGCGACAGATCGAGCCCTAGATCCTGCTGGGCCTGGAGCAGCATCCCGGGCCCGGGCTTGCGCATGGGCGACTGGCGGCGGTACTGGCCCACGCCGTGTTCCGGGTGATCCGGACAAAAATAAACGGCATCGAGCACGGCACCCTGCAAGGCAAACTGTTCGCGCACCCAATCCATCAACACTCTGAAATCGATCTCTGTGTAATAACCACGACCGATGCCGGCCTGGTTCGTGACCACAACCACACGGTATTCGCAAGCGTTGGCTTGGCGAACCAATTCAAAGATGCCGGGTAGGAATCGGAATTCTTCGATGCGATGAACATAGCCGCTGTCCACATTGATGACGCCATCGCGATCCAGAAAAAGTGCTCTGCTGCCGACCACGCCTCAGGACTCCCCCAGCAACGTCTGTGCCCGCGCATAATCGCTCGGGATACCGATATCGATAAAAAGACCCCGCGTGACATGTCCTCTCACACATCCGCTGGCGACCCACGGTGCGAGCACGGTATGCTCGAGCGAAAACGGTGCCGGCACGGCGATGTTTGCGAATGCGTCAACGGGCAACACGTAACAGCCGGCATTGATCAATCCCGCCCCGACACCCGACTTCTCCCCGAATGTGCGGACCCGGCCGTTCTCCAGAAAAACCTGACCATAACGCGAAACATCGTCTACTTCGCGAGCCACGATAACCGGCTGTCGATACCGGCCCCAAAGCGCTGCAACCGCGTCGACCTCAAGATCCAGAAAAGTATCGCCATTGAACACAAAGGCATGATCGCCCTGGATCTGCCCCAACGCCTTGCGCAAGGCGCCCCCTGTTCCGAGCGGCTCTGTTTCGACTTCATAACGCAGGACCAAACCGGCGTAGACATCGCCGAAATACGCCTGTATCACATCGGCCTTGTAGCCGACCGACAGGACGACACGTGAAAATCCTTGACGGGCCAGGTTTTCCAGCAAGATTGCCAGAAACGGCTTGCCGCAAATGGGCGCCATGGGTTTAGGCGTATCGGGAAGCACCGACCGCAATCGAGTACCCAAGCCCCCTGCCAGCACGATGGCCTCCATCACTCAAACCCTCCGTTCGCCGAAAAGGGCATGCTCGACCTCTTTGCAGAGAAGATGGCCCAGTACAAGATGGCCTTCTTGTATGCGCGGGGTATGGGGCGAAGGCACCGCAAGGACATGGTCGGACAACTCGAGCATGGGCCCTCCCCGGTTGCCCGTCATGGCCACTGTGACCAAGCCCTGGTCCCTGGCGACTCGCAGCGCATTGATCACATTGGACGATTGCCCCGACGTGCTGTAACCGATAAAGACGTCACCCGCTCTTCCCAACGCCTGGATCTGGCGCGAGAACAAACGTTCGAAGCCGTAATCGTTGCCAATCGCGGTCAAAATGGAGGTATCGGTCGTCAACGCAATGCAAGCCAGACCGGGCCGATCGAACTCGAACCGGCTGACGAACTCCCCGGCGATATGCTGAGCGTCGGCAGCACTGCCGCCATTGCCAGCCAGCAGAATCTTGCCACCGGAATTCAAGCTCAGGATGCACGCTTCGATGACCTCTTCGAGAGAGCCGAGCAGCACATCGTCGCTCATCATCATCTGAATCAGATCGGCGGTCTGCCCCACACTTTGCCGCAGTTTTTCGATCATTTCACGCTCCATGCCTGCGCTCCCGTCTTGGTGAAATGGCAGTTGGAAGACTGCCCCTCGAATCGGCTCAGGGCACGTATCACATCCATGCGACTCTCGGGATTCACAAAAAACAGCATGAAACCACCGCCGCCTGCCCCCGATACTTTGCCGGCCGATGCCCCCGCGGCTGTGGCGGCGCTGTAGATCTGTTCGATATGCGGATTCGAGACCGTTGCAGCGGATCGTTTCTTGTTCTCCCACCCCAGGCGCATGGACTCGACGATGCCTTCGAAATCCCCTTTCAGCAAGCTTTCCTTCATGGACAACGCCTCCTGTTTGAGCCCTTGCATGGCCTCCAGTGCCTGCTCCTGCCCTGCCGAGACATTTCGGCTCTGGTCCGAAATGATGCGTGCGGATTCACGCGACACACCGGTATAGAACAGAACCAGCGAGGCTTCCAGTTCGCAAATGATGTGGTTCTTGATGCGCAGGGAGTTCACCAATGCGCGCTTCTCGCTGTAGAACTCCATGAAGTTGAAACCACCGAAACAGGCTGAGAACTGGTCCTGCCGACCACCCGCCAGCCCGCACACCTCACGTTCGATATCGTAGGCCAGACCGGCGATTGCGTAATCGTCCAAGGGAATGTTCAGAAACTCGGAGAACACCCGGATCATCGCAACCACCAGCGTCGACGACGCGCCCAACCCGGACCCCACCGGGGCATCGCAATACGTCGTCAGCGTCAGGGGGATGTTCACTCCCTCGTGATACCGGTCCACGAAATGTCGATAGACCGCTCGGTGCAGCATCAATGCCGGATCCAACTCTACTTGTTCGTCGGCAGACAAGGTCACTGCAACCTCTTGGTCGGTCGCCGCAAAACGGATTTCGCGGGCTTCGTGAGGCTGCAGAACGGCATAGGCATACCGATCGATCGTGGCGTTGAGTACATATCCGCCATGCAGATCGCAAAACGGAGAAACATCCGTTCCGCCTCCTGCCAGCCCCAGTCTCAAAGGTGCGCGTGCTCGAAACAGCATGGTGTCATGGATGAGTAGAAGTGATCTTTGCGTGCTGAATCAAGACGCCGATGTCGAACGGATCCACGATATCTGCACTCTGCAAATACGTCTCCCCAGCACCGCGAGGCTCGATGGGCTGGTCGTTCGACACAGCTTTCAGCACACCCGCTTGAGAATTTCCCATCCATTCACCTCGTGTCTCCAAGACCTTCAATACATGAGCGGGCACATAATCCATTAGCCTCACCAAGTAGACCGCATCGCAGTAGACGATATCGATCTCTTCCCGATGACACCACTTTGCAACCACAGCACCCAGCGCGTGAGAATAAGAGCCATCGAACCCCGTCTCGCCACCCTGCAAGGAACGTTCTGCCCGCAGAACAGAGACGACATCGAACGGCTGCCAGGATTTCTGAATCTCGGCCTTGAGAGCCTCGTCGAATCGATCTTCGCTGAACAGCACGATCCGCACATTCATGCCGGACGCCGTCATTTCACGGATGAACGAATGACCGGGGGGGTGTGCAGGGCCAGGCTTCAAGGACAACAAAGAAAGATAAAGGACATTCAGCCGCGTGTTGCCCGCTAACCGGGCCGCGTGCCGACTGGGCCGACGCTCTCCGTGGGCATACGCCACTTCCGCCGAGACACTCGAAGCCAAATGATCCACTTCGAATCGAGGCGCCCATTTTTCGTAAAGCTTGACGCTGTTGACCTGCTGCAGAGTCTTGGGTTGGTGACTGGCCTGCTCTGCATACGAAGCGTGTTCAAAATGCACAACCTCGGATTTCGGTTGATAGACCACACGCCGGCCCAGGTGGCGAGCGGCCATGGCCAGATCCGAATCTTCACAATAGGCCGGGGCATACCGTTCGTCGAATCCACCGACCGCTTTCCAGAAGGCCTGCTCGACCAGAATCGAAGCACCCGATATGTAATCGACTTCGCGCTGCAGATCGAACATCGTCGCAAATCTGGCGTGACCACGCCCCTGATTGATGGCACTGCCGTCCCGCAGCAGACTGCCGCCGGCCTCCTGCAGCGAGCCGTCCGGATACAGCAGTTTCGAGCCTGCAATGGCGACCGAGGAATCGGCCGCCAAGGTCTCGACCAGGTGATCCAGCCAACCCGGTAGCACCACCGTATCGTTGTTCAGAAAAAGCAGATATCGCCCGCGCGCCAGCGACGCCGCATGATTGCAGTTCCTCAAGAACCCGAGGTTGGCTGGATTGCGAATCACCTTGACCGACGGGAAAAATTCCGAGGCCCGCAACGTGTCGTCCGAAGAACCGTCGTCGGCGAGCAGAATTTCGATGCGATGCTCGCTGTTCCACAGCGTCTTCACCAATGCATAAAGACAGATCTCCGTCAGATGCCACTGGTTAAAAACAGGAACGATGATCGAGACATCTATTTCTTCGGATTGACCGAAACCGGATAGTCGCTGCAAGGATCGAGCGTCCTCTCGCGGATGCTCCTTCTTGATCCACTCGAGATAAAGAGACAGATCCAGAACCTGCGCATCGTTGAGCATGCCCATGAACGCCGTGTGATTGGCCTCGTCACCAAAGCGGCGGGTCACCAATGGGCGCGCCCGATCGGAGATCGACCGGCAGAGATCCGAATCGTCCAGCAACCGGCTCACGGCATCGGCAAAAGCCCGTTCTCCATCTGCGACCAGCGCATGGTGCCCGTCCACGATTCCCATGCCTTCGACCGCTACCGTGGTACAGACCATGGGAACCCCCGCCCCCATGGTCGCGGCGACCTTGCCTTTGATTCCTGCGCCAAAACGCAATGGCGCGACGCCCAGGCGATACGATGAAAAGGCCTCATCCAGATCACCGACATGGCCGACAAACCGGACACCCGCCACCTTGCCCAGTTCGACGACCGATGGGGGCGCCTTGGCACCCAGGATATGGAAGGTGGCGTCTGGATGGCGTAGGTGGATCGAGGGCCAGACCTTCTTCACAAACCACATCACGGCATCGATGTTTGGGCTGTGGGCATATCCCCCAATGAAAAAGAGTCCCTTGCGCTCTTCTGGAAGATAAGGGCGCGACGTCACATCCACATAAAGCACGTTGAAAACGGAAAGCGACAGCGAGGGCAACGCTTCGCGCAGGACGGCGGCCTCTGCCGAGCTGACGACCACCGTGTGGTGGACTCGCCCCATGACCGAGAACTCTCGGTCACGCGTTTGGTTGGCTTGGATCCGCATCTTGGGATCCTGGCTCAGGTCGGCCTCCCGCATTTCTCTCAGGAAATACAGATCGGGTGCATGGAAAATCAGCCTGGCGTGCGGCGCCGCCTTTTCGATGACCGGCAACAGTTGCTCGGCAACATTCACCCTGATCAGGTAGATACTCGCGAAGGCATGAGCCTCCGTCACCAGGTAGCGAGTGACAGACTCATAACCCCGACCCTTGACGATCACTTCGACCCCCAGCGTCTCCAGCTTCTGCCGATACACAACATCGTCCTGGAAATCCGCGGGTAAAAACACCACCTCATATCCCAGTCGGACCAGGCTGCGCAGCATGCCGACGGTTGCGAGTTCGCCGGCAGAGAAGTCGGCACGGGGCAGATTGCTATCGGCGACCAGAATCTTTCGCGGATTCGCGGTCATGCTGAGCGATGCGGCAGGGGTGCTCTCTGACCAATCCAGAACCCGGGCTCGGATGGCCTTCGCGCCGAAGCGCCGGTAGTGCGTCCAGACGGTCGTCAAAGCCTGGCGTGCAGACGCCCCGGATTCCAGCTCACGGGCCACCAGAAACCCACCGCAGACCAGGCTTTGCCAAAGGCGTTTGCGCTTGATCAAACGCCGTCTGATGTGCAGGGAGTCGATCATCACCGACTGATAAAAGTGGGGATTGGTCCGCCGCTCATCCAGCCATTCCCGGATATTTCGGCAGTAATAGAAACTGGCCGGCAGTATAAAAATACGACTCAGAAATCTCATTCTCTGCACAGCCCTTGGAGAATCGAAAAACTCATCGAATCCATTGATAAACTCTCACCGGTAAATCCTGATAGAGACCCTGGCCTCTTCAGGCTTCAAATGCTCGACGTCGCGCAAAAATTCATCCATGATGATTCTGTTATCGCTCGAGCTATAGGTCTTCCCCTGCTCACGATAGCTGTGGTCCACCGTGACCGCATCGATGATGCCCATCGTCATATTCAGCTCTCGGGTCTTTTTGGGCCATACAAAATCAATGCCCCAACCCATGGGACTTCGCTCGTCGAAAGGCAACAAATGACGAGCAGCAGCCCTGTCGAAAACAAAAACCGGTCCAATCTCGACAAACAAGGTCTCGCGCGCCTTGACACCCCACGTCCGCAAACAGAACTTGTGGTCTCGGTAGCTGAAACGCGTACGAGCCGGCTGGCTGATCGAGAAGCCGCAGCTCGCTACCCAGGCCAAATAGGCATCGACAAAATCCGGACACAACGCCACATCGTCATCCGTGAAGATGATGTAGTCATAGTCATCGACCTCGAGACCCGCCAGCATTTCATTGAGCAACTTGAATTTCGGGATCAGCTGCCTGCAGTGCCTGACGGTCACCGCTTTCAGGCCCGGATCCGAAGTCGGGGGCGTCGCGCCCAGAGCGACCCATTTCTGGTCGACATCATGGTGCTGCGACTTGGCGAAATCCACAACCAATTGCGATGCCTGATTGACACGGTCGGTCAGGTAGATTCCCAACACCAGCACCCGAAAACGAGGAACATCCGCAGGCGCGCGCGGAGGACGCCCAAGGAGTCCCTTTGCAAACATTCGGCG
Source organism: Comamonas sp. BIGb0124 (assembly GCF_003752175.1). GTDB lineage: Bacteria > Pseudomonadota > Gammaproteobacteria > Burkholderiales > Burkholderiaceae_C > Comamonas_F. The sequence continues at coordinate 132,247 of NZ_RJVF01000012.1, forward strand.
CAAAAGTGGCCGAGTGACATAGTTGAAATAATTCACTTGGGCAGTCTTTTCGATTCCAAAGCTGCAGAGCCCTCTACATACGACTCGCCTGTACTGACCGAGCTGTAGACAATATTCTCAAGCCCATCAAACAGGCAATGGATAATCATGCACACCCAGCCTGCCGACACGCGTGCACGTCAAAGGCGATCGCGTGAAAAATGAGATTTATCAACTCAGACAGAGAACATAAAAACGATTCTATTGAATGCCAAACATCGGCAAAGAAAAACCTCACAGCGAATCTGCCTCCTGATTTCTCAATTCTCTTCGCAAGCCGAGACAACCTGCGTCCGTAATGACAATTATTAAAAAATCTTGTCATTGCCCCGGCAGGCCCAACCCAGCAGGTCTCAACGCAATTTCAGCCATTTGTCGTCGCTCATTACGAAAAAACGTTCTGTTTTTTCTTTACGACATCGAACAGATGATAGCGAAAGCATCAGCAAATGGGGCCGCTTTCGGCAAAATCTCCGCAGCCTTCGTCAGTGGGGAAAAAAGCAACGTATAACCCGGTGAAAACATCCTTGCCATTTCTGAAAATCCGGCTTACTCAAGTTCTCGAAACAGGGCATGATGCGGATTCGGGATCAAGAGGCTTCACTTGGCCATGCTCATGGTCAACTGCAAGGCGCCAGTGAGTGTTCGGCTTTTCAAGCGTGCATCGAGTAGGACGAAAGGCTTCATCACCCCAGGATGGAGACGCTTTCAGACAGACTCTGCGATGACCGCCGATCCTGGAGACCACATCACCGCAAAAGCCACCGTTGCAACCGCAAATCTTCGGCCAGAGCGCGGTAGTCTTCCAGACTCTTTTCCACGAACTGCTCCAGCTTCGGCCCGGTGAGCGAAAACTCGAACAGGCCGTATCGATCCCGGATCGCGGGATACGCGGGATGCCCCAGCATCTCGGCCAGGGCGGCACGCCATCGGGCAACGGCCTCGGCCGACACCTGTCCCCCGGTGTACAGGCCGCGAACCGTGCGCCAGACCAGATCGACGCCTTGTTCCTGGGCGGTCGGTGTGCGGGACCATATGCCTGGCAACCGATGCTCGGACAGCACGGCCAACGGCCGCAAGGCGGCGCCGTCGTTCAGTGCCAGCATGGCCTCGGCGGCATCGCCCGTGAAGACCTTGATGTGCCCGCCCGATAGCGCAGCCAAGGCGTCACCGCCGCCTTCGAAAGAGACAAAACGCATGGCCTTGTGGTCGAGGCCCGCCGCCCGAACGATCAATGCCGCCTTGACCCAATCCTGACTGCCCACCGTGCCCCCTGCCCCGAACACGACTTGCCGCAGGTCGTCCCGAATCGCGGCCAGCAGATCGGCCATGCTGCGTAAGGGCGAGTCGCGATGGACGGCTATCAGGCCGTAGTCGGCGCCCAGCGCGGCAAGCCATCGGACCGGCTCTCCAGGCGGGCCGAAGCGCCCTTGGGCCAGATTGAGCAACGAGCCGCTGGAGAAGGCGACCACCGTCGAATCCCCGCCGATGGCGTTCGACACCATGCGCTGATAGGCCATGGCGCCGATGCCGCCCGGCAGATAGGTGGATTCAAGCGGGGGCTCATGCTTGCGAACCAGTTGCAGACCGTCGCGGGCAATGAAGCACGTCAGCTCGAAACCCCCTCCCGCCTTCGACGGGATGATGCACTCTGCCGCATTCGCCGCGCCTACCTGAGAAGCCGCGGCCGCGCTGGAGGGCTCTCTCGAGGCCGCATGCGCATGCGGCCAACCCGTGGCGCCCAACACCGCGGCCATCCTCACGAGAACTTGCCGGCGGTCGAGCGGTCCCGATCGGGGTGCAAAACGGTCAATCATGCGTTCGATCCTGTGTGTTGTCCGGCCACCAGATCGTGGCTCGCAGTCCGGGGCCATCCGGCCGCCGATGCAATCCGAGTTCGCCGCCATGCCGGCCGGCGATCGAGCGTGCAATCGCCAGGCCGAGCCCCGACCCGCTGCTGCTCGCGTGGGCCCCCTTTCGGTAACGTGTCCCCAGGGACTGCAGCTCGTCCTCGGAAAGCCCCGGACCGTTGTCCTCTACGGCCAGAAGCCACCCCGCACCGCGCATCGTCACACGCGTCGCGGATGCGGTCACCACGCTGCCCTCCGGCGTATGGTCGATCGCATTGGACATAAGGTTCGCCAAGGCCTCCTGCAGCAGACCGGCGTCACCGATCGCCCAGCAAGGAGAGGGCGCGGCGTCGATACCGAGATCGATGTTTTTTGCCTTCCCTCGCGGAAGCAGGGACACGGCGACCGTCCGCAGCAAGACCGCCAGATCCAGCCTGTCCTTCCTGATCTCGACGCTGTCGCTTCGCCCCAGCGTCAAAAGCTGGCGCGTGGTGCGCGTCGCCCGGCGGACCTCGGTATCGAGCGCAGACAGTGCATCGATCACGCCGTGACCGCCGCCCAATCGCTGGGCCACGGCAATCTGCATCTGCAAGGTCGTGAGATGTGTTCGAAGCTGATGGGACGCGTCGTCCAGGAACGTCCGGCGTTGATCGAGGAGCAGTTCGACCCGGGCCATCTGATGATTGACGGCCGTGACCAGCGGACGCACATCCGCAGGCAACTCCCGATCGGGCAGCGGTGTGACATCGTCCGGGCGGCGCTCCTTGACCTTGCGCGCCAGAATGGCCAGCGGCCGCAGCGCCGCCGCCAAGGCCAGCATGGTGCCCAGCAGCATCAGGATCAGCACGGCCGAGTCGCGATACGCCGCTCTCTGCACAAACCGGTCGATGAACTCCTGCCGGGACAATGTGCTTTCGGCGACCTGTACCAAGACCGTCCGGGTCTGACTGCCGATGGGTGCGCGGTCCAGCGCGCGGCGGTAGGCAACCAGGCGGACCGTCTCCCCATAGTAGACGTCGTCGTAGAAGACAGGCCTGTCGCTGAGTACGGGCGAGGACGGCATGGGCATGTCGGCGCTTCCCAGCTCGACGAGGCCGTCCGAGGTCGCGATGCGGAAATAGACCTGCCCGTTCGCCGTCAGCTCGAAGAACTCGAACAGGCGATAGGGCAACTCGACCGACAGGCCCCCCGACGCCGTGGAGATGCTGGCGTCGATGGCCTTGAGCGCCCCCAGCAGCGAGCGGTCATAAGCCGAGTTGGCGGCCTCGATCGCATCCTTTCGGGTCATCCACAACTCGACTCCCGTGAGGGCGACCAGAAAGGGCAGCAGCAGGACCGCCAGTCGCTGGCGCAGGCTGGCGCGCCTGGCTTTGGCCATCGTCCTGTCGCTAAGCCAGCTCAAGGACATAACCCAACCCCCGCAAGGTATGGATGCGAACCGGCGTCGTGCTCAGGCGTTTTCTCAGCCGATGAACGATGACCTCGATCGCCTCGAGATGAACCTCGTCGTCGTCCGAAAAGACCCGGTCGATGATCTGTTGTTTGGACAGAGGCTCCCCGCTGCGCTGAAGCAGCGCGCGCAGCACCGCATGCTCGCGCGGCGGCATGTGCAGCACCTCGCCATGCAGCGTGAACTGCCGGCGAGCGGTTTCGTAGACCAGAGGGCCGCAACTCGACCGGGGATGCTCGATGCCCCGCGATCGCCGCACCAGAGCCTGAAGGCGAGCCTCGAGCTCAGGCAAGGCAAACGGCTTGGCCAGGTAGTCGTCTGCACCGGCATTCAGCGCGTCGACACGGTCATTCACCGAATCCCGTGCCGTCAGGATGAGCGCCGGCAGACGCTGGTCGCGTTCGCGCAGGCGCCGGAGCACTTCGTGGCCGTCGAGGCCGGGCAAGCCCAGGTCCAGCACCAGCGCGTCGTGATCGCGCAGTTGGAGCGCGCTGTCGGCCGAGCGGCCGTTGTCGACCCACTCGACCTGAATGCCGAGGTGCTCCAGCGCCTTGCACAGCCAGGTCCCGAGCGTGTGCTCGTCTTCCGCGAGAAGGATACGCATCGATAAGCATCCAAGGGAGCGCCAACACCGCGCCTGGTTCAGTCAGGTTTGATCTGGGCTCGGGCAATCACCTTTTTCCAGCGCTCCTGCTCCGAAGCGATGAACTTCGCAAACTGATCCGGCGTATCGCCGATGGGCTCGGCGGCGTCGGCATGCAGTCGGGCCAGGGCGTCGGGTGCCTTCACGGCCTTCATGGTTTCGGCCGACAGCTTGGCCAAGTGATCGGGCGCCAGATTCGAAGGGGCGATTAACCCATACCACTGGGTCATCTCGAACCCAGGAAAACCCTGCTCGGCGACCGTGGGCACGTCGGGCAACTGAGGCAATCGTTGCGAGGAACCAGTGGCGATGCAGCGAACCTTGCCCGCCTTGATGAACGGAATGATGGCGGCGGCACCGACGGCCGAAGCCTCGAGGCGCCCCGCCATCAAGTCCGTGAGCATCGGGCCCGTTCCGCGGTAAGGCACATGCAGCATGAAGATATCGGCCGACATCTTCAGAAACTCGAACGCCAGGTGACCGGCACTGCCGTTGCCCGCAGAGCCGTAGCTCAGCTTGCCCGGCTTGCTCTTGGCATAGGCGATGAACTCGCGCAGGTTGCGAACCGGCACGTCGGGATGAACGACGTACAGACTGGGCACTTTGGCCAGCAGGCTGACGGGTTTGAAGTCGCTCAGTTTCCAGGGCATTTTCTCGAAGATGTAGGGATTCACCGCCAAGGTGCCGATGTGCCCCAGGATCACGGTGTGCTGATCCTCTGCGCGTGCCACCTCCGACATCGCGATGTTGCCGGCTGCCCCCGGCTTGTTGTCGACAAAGACACTCTGGCCAAGCGTCTTGCCCAGTTCGGCCGCCGTCGATCGGGCCACGATCTCCGAGCTGCCGCCCGGTGCAAAAGGCACCACGAACCGGATCGGCTTGGTGGGCCACGCTGTCTGGGCACTGGCAAGACGGGGCAAAAGGCCGGCAGCCGCCAGCGTGCCGGCACCGGACAAGACACGCCTGCGCGTCAAGCGTGCCGTGCCATCGATCAAAGAATGTTCCATGTTGTTTCCGTTTTTTTGAAGGAAGAGCGAGGTCGTCGACACCCTGCAACTGCAACGCATGCAGGCGCTGCACGGGCAGACGTCGGGATGGGGACGATGCATCGACAACTCGGCCCCCTCGTCGATGCATCGCCGGCGCCGGGATCAGTCGCCCGCGCATTCGAGCTGGCCAGCCCGCGGATTGGGACCCTGCTTGCCTGGGCCCGGACCCGTGGCCGGCAGTCCGTAGACAGCCTTGACTTCTGCGTTGTCGACAGTCGTGAACCCGTTGGCCGTCAGGCTCCAGGCGTCGAAATAGTTGTCCGGATTGAAGGCCGTGGTGCCCACCGATTTGAGATAGGCCGTCAGCAACGGAACCTCGGACTCGAGATACGGAAAGTGCAGACCGTATTCCAGGCTGAAGCCCACGCTCTGCCCATCCACCAGCGTGTTGCGCGTGCCGAGGTGATGCGGGGCAAAATACTTGACGCCGAAGGCAGGCACGATGATGCGCGCCTGATTGACCACCCGCGACTCCGGTCCGCCCTGCCACAGGTCGATGTTGGGAATCCCGGCGGCCTTGAAGGCCGTCATCAGGTTGTCGAACGGCGAGGGATAGTTCTCTTCGCTGGCCGTGCCCTTGTTGACCACACGCGGAATGAACAATTCCTGACCGCCCGCACCGCTGTCGGATGCGTAGATGGACACGACCTTCTCAGGTGTCCTGGCCGTGATCAGGAAACCGAACGTCTCCACGCCGGCCGACCCGTTGCCGCTGACGCCGCAGCTCAGGCTGTGAAGCCAGCGGACCACCCTGACGGTCACATAGGGAGAGAACTCGAACGTTTCCCCGCCCTTCAGCGACGTGCACTGCGAGGCCGGATTGCCATAGGCCACCACGTCTTCGCAGACCGCGCGAGGGGCGTAGATGGGCTTGCCCGTCTGTTTGGCGTATTCGGGAATCTGAAGTGCATGGTCGCCATGCTCATGGCCCACCAGGAAAGCGTCGACGCTGCCCTTTTTCGAGAGTGCACCCAGCACCTTGGTCACAGCCGCCGGCGTCGGCGCCCTGCCGCTGTTGACCACCTCGCCGTCGAGAATGAAGCCGAAGTCGCCGGCCTGATAATGAAAATTGCTGATGCCGAACCAGGTGGTGCGCACTTCGCGCGGCTGGTCTGCCGGGATCACGACCGGCGGATCGACCGGATCGACCGGCTGAGCCACGTCGTCATCCGAGTCTCCACCACCGCAGGCTGCAACGATCGCGGCCGCACTACAGATCGCACCAAGCGCAAACAGTCTGTACTTCTTCATAAGGTCTCCGTTCTTTTTTCAAGTGATCGGGCTGGCTGTCACTAACCCTCGATCACGATAAAAAACGGAACCTTTCAAAAGGCTGTCAAAAGAAACCAAGCCGGGTAAACACGGACCGCACGCTTCTGCGCCGTCCCGTTCCTGCGTCTGCAGGTCGGCGCCGTTCATCTCATCTACAATCCGGGGCTTCGTCCTCATAGTTCAACGGATAGAACGAGTGCCTCCTAAGCGCTAGATACAGGTTCGATTCCTGTTGAGGGCACCAGATCAGGGTCCGGAACGGTGTTCAACCGTCCGGACTTTTTTATTAAGCGGCGGATAGGTCGATGCAGCATGCGGCACGTTAAGACCTGCCCACGCAGAATCGGACGTACAAGCATGCGCTCATGAAGGACATGCATGGCAAACGCGCGATCTGCGAAAACGGTCCCTGTCTTGTCTCTGGTGTTACGTCTGCTTTTGCTGCAGATCCAGTAACAGCTCCAGTTTGCGCACATCGACCCAAACTTCGCGCTTGAACGCTTGGTGAAACTGATCGATAGCAGCAACAGAAGTCGCTGCAACTTTCGACGCCTGCCCGATGGATCGGGCTCGCATGTAGTAGATCAAAAAATCTCCTTCGGTGCTTGAGTCTAGAAACACGGACTCAATAGACACACCTTCCGATGCAAGCGTATCAAGCGCTTCTGATTCGCGACCAGCGATTTCACGAGCCCACTCCCGTGCCCGAGGAAGGCTGCCCTCTTTCAAGCGAACTCGCACACAAACGACATCTGTCATATTTCGATCCCCAACCGATCTGATGAACCTGAGGTTGCTAGGTTCGACGTTCCGCGTCCACCTGCGTCATTGCGGACACCCGTGCTCCCTCGCAAGCGTAGCCGCTGCCGCCCTTTTCCTGCTCATTTCCTCGACCGCGAGGCGCTCCTTGAGACTCGGTGACGCCTGGTCGAGATCGATCGTCGCCAGGGCGCACGCCGCACAATGGGCCATGGCATCGAAATAGCCGCTCATGAGCTCGTCGTCGAAGCGAGCGGCGTCAAAAGAACGCTCGCGCCCTGTCTCTGTTGGCCACGAAGTTCATCCTTCCAGGCCACACGTAACCAACGGGATGCTGCCGAAACGACACAGCCGATAGATCGAGGCAGCGAATGTCAGGGGTGCTCGAGGGCTGAAATGCTCGCCTGTCCCAGATCGGTCCAGAACCGCCCGGCTCGACGACATCGCAGCCCATCGACCGCATGGCGGTTGAGGACAGGCACGATTCGAACGGCACCGCGCCTGTACCTGTGCGAGAGCACCAGCTGTTTTCTCAGGACTGCCCGATACAGGCAGCACACGCCGCAGGCCTACTGCAAGGCATCCGGCGCATCCACCCAGGGCACGGCGGGGCGCTGACGCTCGCCGCCGGCGTGTCCGACCGCCGGGCGGTCTTCGGCCATGAGCACAAACCAGTCGTGCTGAAGCTTGTTCACCATGGCGCAGAAAGGCGTGGACAAGGTGGGGTGGGCAGACAGGCGCAGCAGGTTGTCGATGATCTTGGCGGCGATCATTTGCTGTTCGGCCGGGCGGCCATCGGCCTGCGCGTGGCCGGTCATGAGGGCCAGGGTGCCGGCCAGCAGGGCTTCGGCGCTGTGGCTGCCCTGGTCCGGATCTTCAGGGGTGGCGGGCTGGGCCGGGCGGAGCTGTCGTTTGGTGTGTTCCATGACGTGTTCCTTTTGTCTCTTTGTCTCGCACAGGGTGCAATCCCCGGCTCTGCACGCAGAGGGCGGACCGGGGGGCCGGTGCTGACTCGCCTAAAAACGCAGCGCAGCAGCAGACCCGTCGACACCGCCCCACCACGCGCACAGGCGCCGGAAGGACCGCAGAAAATAAGGCTGGCTGGATTAATGCGCGAGTGGCTGGAACAAGAACAACGAATCAGCGGGGGTCGGCAATAGAGCTGGCTTGGCCGGATAGTCGGTGCATGTCGCAAGGCTGGCTGTGCGCTCGCGTGTGAACACGAGAAAAGAAGCGCGGCTGGCTGGAACAGGCGTCAAAATTATGGCACCCCGTCCGCAAAACTAGCCTTTAGTGGACTAGGACACTGGCCTTTTGCGCCGCGGGGCCGAATCGGGTGCCGTCATCGACGCACGGGCCAGGGAGGCCGACGCTGCGCGATCCGACGCCAGTTGCTCGAGCAAAGCGGGCAGAAAACGCTCCATGACCAGCAGGCCCTGCCCCTGGCGCACAAACACCGACCGCCGGGCGGGATGCTGCCGGCGGCTGCCGAACCCGGGACCGGACGCGTCAGGACGCTGCCGGGCCGTCCTCGCCGGTGGCCGTCCGAAAACCAGGACCGAACGCGACACGGCCGGATCGGCAAAGAGCAGGCTGCCCAGCGACCGGTGGCCCAGTCCGCGCACCGCCCGCCATGCGCCGCGCGAGGCGCCGACGGAGAGCACCGAGCGGGCCGCCACCAGGGCGACTCCGCCGACATGGAGTTCGATCTCGCGCACCAGCGCAAAGGAAGCCGTCAGCCGCAGGGCGCGGCGTTCATCGCGTCTGGGCCGTGCCAGGGCCTGGCGCAGCACGACGACCCGCAGCGGCCCCAGGGACTGCAGCGCGGCGGTGAGCGAAGCCAGCCCCGCCATGGCCGTCCAGGGATCGCCCTGGCGGCGGGTATGCCAGCCCGCGCCCAGCAGACGACGAGGCGGCCGGTGGCGGACGGCCGGCTGCTTGCGGGGACCGGCCGTCACGCGCTTGCGCAGGATGGGCGGGTGAAAGGCCGAACCGCTCAGGCCGTGAGACGGGTCAACGCTTCCTGGTACTTGGCGGCGGTATTGCCGATGACTTCGGCCGGCAGTTCGGGAGCCGGCGCGGTCTTGGGCCAGGGCTGGCCGTCGATGCGCACGGATTCGAGCCAGTCGCGCACGAACTGCTTGTCGTAGCTGGGCGGATTGGCGCCGGTGCGGAAAGCCTCGTCGTAGCCTTCGATGGGCCAGTAGCGCGAGGAATCGGGGGTCAGCACTTCATCCATCAGCACCAGCGTGCCGTCGGCATCCAGGCCGAACTCGAACTTGGTGTCGGCAATGATGATGCCCTTGGTGCGCGCGAAGGCGGCGGCTTCCTTGTAGATCGCGATGCTGATGTCGCGGATCTGTGCGGCGAGCTCGGGGCCGACGATCTCGACCACGCGTGCGAAGTCGATGTTTTCGTCGTGTTCGCCCATCTCGGCCTTGGCGGCCGGGGTGAAGATGGGTTCGGGCAGCGGGCTGGCGTTGCGCAGGCCGGCAGGCAGCGGCACGCCGCAGACGGATTGGCTTTGCTGGTATTCGGACCAGCCGCTACCGGCCAGGTATCCGCGCACCACGGCTTCGACCGGAATGGGCTTGAGACGCTTGACCAGCATGGAGCGGCCGCGCACCAGTTCGGCCTCGTCGGCCGACACGGCGCTTTCAGGCGCCTCGCCCGTGAGGTGGTTGGGCACGATATGGCCCAGGCGGGCAAACCAGAACAGCGCCATCTGCGTGAGCAGTTCACCCTTGCCGGGGATGGGCTGGCCCATGATGACGTCGAAGGCGGACAGGCGGTCGCTGGCCACCATGAGGATGCGGTCCTCGCCCACGGCGTAGTTGTCGCGCACCTTGCCGCGTGCGAGCAAAGGCAAGGATTTCAGGGAAGAGGTATGGAGGGCAGCGGTCATGGTGAGGGCGCAGGGGGCGCTGGGCGTGGGCTGGCGAGGCCACCGGTGTCCGGCAAAACGAAGGGGACGACCGGCGGATGCGGAAAAAAGCCCGTGGCAGACCACGGGACCCGGATTATCGCAAGACTTGGAGGCCCCTGCGGTTTTGTCCCCTGCCCGCCCCGGCACGGCCTGCGTGCGAGCTGGCCGTCATTGGGGCCCGCCGTCGCGCGCGGCCCAGGCCATCAGGGCGTCGTAGGCCGGCCGCACGGCGGCGGCGTTGGGGTCGTTGGCGATCATGATGACCACATAGGTGCGGCCGCTGTCGCCCAGCACGTAACCGGCAACGCCCGAGGCATCGCGCAGCGTGCCCGTCTTCAGGTGGCCCGAGACACCGCTGCGGTTGCGCCGCAGGGTGCCGTCGACGCCGACGATGGGCAGCGACGCCATGAACTCGGGCTGCAGCGGCGAGCGGTAGGCTTCCTGCAGCATGCGGCCCAGTCCTTCGGCGCTGAGCCGGGCTTCGCGGCTGAGCCCGGCACCGTTGTCGGCCACCGGCACCTCGGAGCCGGGGAAACGGAACTGCCACCAACGTGCCAGCGCACGGCGCGAGAGATCGTAACTGGCGGCGAAACGCGGCTGCGCGGCGGCACCGGGCTGCGTCGGCAGCGGCAGGCTGAGGCTCAGGAACACGTGCTGCGCCATGACGTTGTTGCTGAACTTGTTGACGTCGCGGATGGTCTCGGCCAGGCTTTGCGAGCCCTGGCTGAAGACCGGTGCCAGGCCGGCCGGCGCCAGGCCGTCGCGCACCTCGCCCAGCAGCGTGCCGCCCAGCCCTTGCCACAGGCCGAGCACGGCCCGGGCGGTGAAGGTGGCGGGATCGGCATAGGCCAGCGGCCAGCTCTTTTCGCCGCAGGCTGCGGGGTAGCGGCCGTTCCAGCGCACCGCCTGAGGCGAGGAAAAATCCGCCTGCAGCGCCGCACGCCAGTCGCCGCACGGCTCGTTGCTCAGCGGCACCAGGCCCGGCACCTCGACCCCGGCCAGCGGCGGCTCGGCGTGCACTGCGGCATAGGCCGTCGCACCGGGTGCAGCAGGCTGCGGCACGAAGGTATAGACCTGCGACTTGAAGTTGACGAGCAAGGCGTCGGGGCTGGCGTTGTAGGGCCGCAGCGGTTCGCCGTCGAACGCACCCGCGTCGTGGGCGGGCAACGAGAAGGCGGCGCGATCGAGCAGGATGCTGCCGGCAATGGTGCGGATGCCCAGGCCCTGCACACGCCGCATCAGCAGCCAGAGCTTCTCGACCACCAACCCCGGATCGCCGCCGCCCTGGATCACGAGGTCGCCCTCGAGCACGCCGTTGCGGATGGGGCCGGTCAGGTAGACCCGGGTCTGCCAGGTGTAGGCCGGCCCGAGGTTCTCGAGCGCGGCATAGGTGGTCACCAGTTTCATGATCGAAGCGGGATTGACCAGCGCCTGTGCCTGCCAGGCCAGCCGGGCGCCCTGCTGCGCGCCGGCGTCGACCACCAGGGCGGTGACGGACGAGGCCGGCAGCTTGGCGGCACGCAAGGCGGCATCGACGGCCGCCGGCAGTGCGGAAGACGGTGCGAACACAGGCGCACGGGCAGGCCCCGGGGCCGCCGTCGGCGCAGCGGCGGGATACGCAGGCGAAGCCGGCAGCGGTACGGCATCCTGCGCACGCGCGGCGGCGGCGAAGCCGGCAGCAGCGGCCACCAGGCAAAGGACCAGGGAACGGGAGGACGATGAACGGGTCGCCGCGCGGGCGCCCTGCATGGGCAGAAAGGGCATGCCCGCCATTTTGCTCGCGGCAGGGCCGGACTGGCGCGAGGGCGATAATCGGCGCTTGATCACGCGGCTCGGCCGCCCGTCCCCTCGACACCATGAAATTCCTCGCGCTGGAAACCAGCACCGATACCCTGTCCGTGGCCCTGGGTGCCATGGCCACCGCCCCCGGCTCCGCCGGCCCCACGCCGGTCGTCCTCGGCCACTACAGCGGCGCCGGCGGCGCGCAATCGTCGGCCACGCTGCTGCCCGCCATCTCGCAGTTGCTGGCCGATGCCGGCTGGCGCCTGGATGAACTCGACGCCATCGTCTTCGGCGCAGGGCCGGGCTCGTTCACCGGCTTGCGCACGGCCTGCTCCGTGGCTCAGGGCCTGGCACTGGGTGCCGGGCTGCGCGTGATTCCCGTCGATACCCTGATGTGCGTGGCCGAGGAAGCCCGTTACCAGTACACGCTGTCCCACCCGGGCGAGTCCCCGTGCAGCCGCGTCGCGGCGGCCATGGATGCCCGCATGGACGAAATCTACCTGGGCGTCTTCGAGTGGCCGGCGGGTTTGTCCTCGCCGTCGACCGGGCTGCCTGCCGCACGGGGCGAGGCCGGCCTGGCCGCCCCCGAAGCCCTGGATCTGCCGGCAGACACGCTGGTCGCCGGCAACGCACGCGCCGTGTTCGGAGAGCGCCTGCCGGCCGCCACCCGGGCGCTGCCTTTTGTCCACTGCCTGCCCACGGCCACCGCCTTGCTGCGGCTGGCCCCGGCACTGCTGCAGCGCGGCGACGCAGTCGATCCGGCGCTGGCCATGCCTCGCTACGTACGCGACAAGGTCGCCAAGACCACCGCCGAGCGCCTGGCGGAACGCCAGGCCGCAGCCGTCGCCGCAGCCCCACGCTAGCCCGGCCCCGGCCGGTTTCATTCGCGCCCTCTTCACCAACGGCGGGTTGCAATGACACAATAAGCCCACCGGCGCCGCGCCGCCGGCCAGCCGTTCTTCCACAGCAGCCCTTTCTTGCGCATGAATGCCGTTGTCAGTCCCTCCACGCCGCCAGAGCCAGGCCCAGGCCCCGACGATGCCCGCCTGCAGCGGCTCGTGCTCGTCAATGCGGCCGATGAACTCCGGCTGCGCGACTTGATGGACATCGAGACCGCCAGCTACACCCATCCCTGGACACGCGGCAACTTCGCCGACTCGGTTCACAACGGCTATCTGGTCGAACTGCTGATGGCCGGCGAACGCATCCTGGGCTATTTCGTCGCCATGAAAGGCGTGGGTGAAGTGCACCTGCTCAACATCACCGTGGCACCGGATCAGCGCGGCCAGGGCTGGTCGCGGGTCATGCTCGATGCGCTCGCCCTGTGGTCGCGCGGCGAAGGCGCACAGCAACTCTGGCTGGAAGTCAGGCAGAGCAACGACCGGGCCCGTGCCATCTACGAACGCTACGGTTTTCAGGTCGTCGGCGAACGCAAGCGTTACTATCCGGTGTCCTGGACCAAGCGCGAGGACGCGATCGTCATGAGCCTGGATCTGCAGACCCCGGCGCTCCCCGCGGCCTGACGATCGTCGCACCGGGCGCCCGCCGTGCGCGGCGCGCGGTCGCCGGCCCGGTCGCCGAACCGTTTTTTGTTTTCTCTTCATTTCACTGCACGTTCATGCCTGTTTCCGCCCCCAGCCTTGCCCTCGACACACGCCAGCGCGCCATGCTGGCCGAGATGGGCATCCGCACCTGGGCACCGCTGGACGATGCGGCCCCCACCCCGGCTACCCGGGCTGCGGCGCCTGCAAGCTCTGCGGCAGCGGCCGGCAACACGGCGCAGCAAGCCGCACCCGCGCTCCGGCAGGGACTCGATGTCGGCCTCGGCACACGGCCGGCATCCGGCGCCGGGCCGGCCAACCCTCCGGCGTCGCCGAGCGTCGATCCGGCCACACGAGCGGCGGCCCGGCCCGTTCCCGGCAAGCCGCAGCCGGCGCGCGCTGAAACGCCTGCGGCTGCGGTCGATAGCCATGCACCGACCCGGCCCGCCGCCCCTGCCGCGAGCTCGATCCCGGCAACGGGGCTGGCGCCGATCGCCGTGCCGGCCGAGCTCGCCGACCTGGATTGGCCCGCTTTCCAGGCCCGTCTGGCCCAGGCCGTGCTGCCCGAAGGCGAAACCCGGGTGCTGTCGGGCCACGGCGATGCCCAGGCCCGCTGGCTGTTCATCGGGGATGCCCCCAGCGATGCGCCGGTGGCGGCCCCGGTTGCAGGCGGCCGCGCCGCACCGGCCGAACAACTGCTCGACAACATGCTGCGCGCCTGCGGGCTCAGCCGCCAGGCCGGGGCCTTCCTGGCCTACACCCACCATGCCACGCAGGATGCGGCGGGCAGCCAGGGACACGCCTGGATGGCTCGGCTGGTCGAGCTGCTGCAACCGCGTGTGATCGTGCTCATGAGCCGCTACGCCACGCAGAGCCTGCTGCAGACGCCGGTCGCACCCGGCCGGCTGCGCGGCCAGGCCCTCGAGGCCTTCGGCATCCCGGTAGTGGTCAGCTATCCGCCTTCCCTGCTGCTGGGCAAGGCCGACCAGAAGGCCAAGGCCTGGGCCGATCTGTGCCGGGCCAAGGCCCTCGCTGCAGGCTGACCGTGGCGGGTCTTCACACCGCATGCCGCGCCGCGGCCCGACATGGACAAACTCAAACAGCTTGAAACCCTGGTGGCCGTCGCCACCCGTGGCAGCCTGACGGCAGCGGCCCGCGCCGAAGGCGTGGCACCGGCCGTGGTGGGCCGCCGGCTCGATGCGCTCGAGGCACGCCTGGGCGTCAAGCTGCTGGTACGGACCACCCGCCGCATCACCCTGACGCACGAGGGCAGCGCCTTCGTCGAAGATTGCCAGCGCCTGCTCGCCGAGATCGACCATGCAGAAGCCAGTGTCAGCGCCGGCAGCGTGCAGGCCAGCGGGCATCTGCGCATCACCGCCCCGGCGGGCTTTGGCCGCCAGCACGTGGCGCCGCTGGTGCCGCGCTTCTGCGACCTCCATCCCGATGTCAGCCTCTCGCTCAACCTGAGCGACCGGGTGATCGACATCGCGACCGAAGGCTACGACTGCGCCGTGCGCGTGGGCGACCTGCCCGATTCATCGCTGGTGAGCGTACGGCTGGCCGACAACCGCCGCCTGTGCGTGGCCACGCCGGCCTACCTGCAGCGCCACGGCACACCGCAACGCCCATCCGATCTCACCCGCCATGCCTGCCTGGCCCTGTCGAGCGAGGCGTCGCAAACGCGCGGCTGGGCCTTCCAGGTCGACGGCGAACTGCTGCACATCAAGCCCAGCGGGCCGCTCGACTGTTCGGACGGCCAGGTGCTGCACGCCTGGTGCCTCGAAAGCCGCGGCATCGCCTGGCGCAGCACCTGGGAGGTCGCGGGCGACATCGCCAGCGGCCGCCTGGTCAGCGTGCTCGACGGCTATGCGGCCGCCCCCAACGGCATTCATGCCGTCTTCACCCAGCGCAAGCACCTTCCGGTCCGCCTGCGCCTGTGGATCGAGTTCCTCAAGAGCACCTACGGCGCCAGCAGCTACTGGCGCTGAGGGCCCGGTGCCCAGGTCCGGCCGGGCAGATCTGCCGAGCCGGCCCGGTCCGGCGCCTGCAGGCCGGCTCCCGGGCTCAGCGGCTCAGCGGCCGAGCGGAATGCGCACCACGCTGTCGAGCGCGCCCTTGCGGTAGGCCGGGTGCTTGTCGCCATGGGGCGCCTTCACCGTGACGTACAGCGTCTGGCCGTCGGCCGACAAGGCCAGGCTGTTGGGGTGCACCGGCAGATCGACGGTGCGCTTGACGGCATAGGTGACTGCATCGATCACCGTCAGCTTGCCGCTGCCCACCGGCTGCTCGCGCGAGACGCCGCGGTTGGTGACATACACCTCCTGGCGCGCGGCATTGAACAGCACATCCAGCGTGCCCAGGCCGGTGTCCACGCGCTTGAGCACCTGGCCGTTGCGGGGATCGATCACCAGCAGCGCGTTCTGCTGGGCATCGGCGGCAAAGATGCGCTGTCCCTGGTTGTCGAGCGCCAGGTTGATGAAGTAGTGTTCCTGGCCGTCGGGCACGTCCAGGCGCTGCACGATCGTCTGGGCGTCGACGTCGATCACCACGATCTGGTTGCGGCCGCCATGGCCCACGTACAGTCGCTTGGCAGCCGCGTCGTAGGCAGCGCCGGTCGACCACTTGCCCACGGCCTCGAAGGTCTTGGTCACGCGGCCGGTGGCGCCGTCGACGATCCAGACCTTGCCCTCCTGCTCGGGGCTGGTCACGAAAATGCGGTTGCCGGCTTCGTCGACGATGACCTTGCGGGTATGCGGCGCTTCACCCTTGGCATCGGGCTGGCCCACCTGCACGACGCCCTTGACGGTGCCGCTGGCGGCTTCGACGACGGTCAGCGAGCCGTCCAGCGTGTTGCCGACGTACAGCAGGCCGGTCTTGCGGTTGTAGCCCAGGGCAAACGCGCGGCGATCGAGCTTGAGCGTACGCGCCACCTGCAGCGTGGCCGGGTCGACCTGGTAGAGCAGACCGCCCTGCGTCTTCTCGAACGACGGCGTGGCGGCCACGAACAGGGCCGAGGGGCTGGCGGCCGCGATTTCGTACAGGCCGACGGCGACATCCTGGCGCTGCACGGCGGCCGGCGCTGCGGCCGATGGGGCCTGAGCCGTGTCGGCGGAGCCGGAGGAAGGGGCGGCACAGCCTGCAAGCAAGGCCAGCGACAGGCAGGCGCCCAGCGCGACAACGGATTTGGACAGGTTCAGAGTCATGATCGAAGCTCGAGGTCAAAAAAGAAGAATCGCGCAGACGCCGTCCGGCCGGGGCCGAGGATGCCTGCTACGGCGGCTTACGTGATCTATGTCGTTTGAACCCTGCCAAAAGGACATCCTTTGGGCCGTCTTTTTTGTAACCAAATGAATCTCGATCATGGCCCGAACGCCGTCATGCCCCCCGTCGCGGCCGGCCCGCGCGACAATGCGGTCAGCCTGGCAAGCCGTCCATGCCCTGCCTGGACCCGACCGGCGCCTCCCCCCGACGACTCCCTGCCCCCGACCATGACACTCGAAACCCTGCTGGCCGCCCTGCACATCACGGCCATCCTCACCCTGGTGGTCTTTGTCTCCAGCGCGGCCGCCCTGTGCCGGCCCGAATGGTTCAACGGCCCGCTGCTCGAGCGCCTGGCGCGCGTGGACATGATCTACGGCATCTCGGCGGTGGCCGTGCTGGCCACCGGCCTGGCCCGCACGGTGTGGGGCATGAAGGGCATGGGCTGGTACTGGGGCGGCCCCTTGCTGCACCTCAAGCTCACGCTGTTCATCGTGCTCGCGCTGGTCTCGATCAAGCCCACGCTGACGATTCTGTCGTGGCGGCGCAGTTACCGCGCCACCGGCGCCCTGCCGCCGGCCGATGCCATCCTGCGCACCCGCAAACTCATCATGATGCAGGCCCACGCCATTCCCGTGATCGCCATCGTGGCCGTGTTCTACGCCCGCGGCTGGTGGCACTGATCGTCCGGCCGGGCCCGCCGCTGCTGCGAGCGCGGCCACTTGCCATGCACACCTCGTAGAATCGCCCGACTATGCTTTCCGTCAAACAAGAACTCCTGTCCGCCCTGGCCCAAGCGCTGGAGCACCTGTCGCCGGGCTCCGGCGACAAAGCCGTCTTCGAATCGCCCAAGGTCGCCGCGCATGGCGACTGGGCCTGCACGGCCGCCATGCAACTGGCCAAGCCGCTCAAGCAGAACCCCCGCCAACTGGCCCAGGCCCTGGTCGAGCGGCTGCAGCAGGACGCCGCCTTCGTGCGCTGGACCGACGGCCTCGACATCGCCGGCCCCGGCTTCATCAACATCCGCCTCAAGCCCGACGCCAAGCAGCAAGTGGTGCGCGAAGTGCTGGCCGCGGGCCATGCCTTCGGCAGCCAGGCCGCCAACGGACAGCAGGTCCTGGTCGAGTTCGTCTCGGCCAACCCCACCGGCCCCCTGCACGTGGGCCACGGCCGCCAGGCCGCGCTGGGCGACGCCATCTGCAACCTGTACGGAACGCAAGGCTGGAAAGTCCACCGCGAGTTCTATTACAACGATGCGGGCGTGCAGATCCAGACGCTCACCCACAGCACCCGGCTGCGCGCCCAGGGCCACAAGCCCGGCGACGACTGCTGGCCCATCGACCCCGAGAATCCGGCCAGCAAGGGCTTCTACAACGGCGACTACATCCAGGACATCGCACGCGAGTTCCTGGCCGGCGCCACCGTGCAGGCCGACGACCGCAGCGACACGGCCAGCGGCGATGTCGACGACACCGAATCCATCCGCCAGTTCGCCGTCGCCTACCTGCGCCGCGAGCAGGATCTCGACCTTCAGGCCTTCGCGGTGAAGTTCGACGAGTACTACCTCGAGTCCAGCCTCTACACCAGCGGCCGCGTGCAGCGCACGGTCGACCGCTTGATCGCCAACGGCCACACCTACGAAAAAGACGGTGCGCTGTGGCTCAAGACCACCGACTACGGCGACGACAAGGATCGCGTCATGCGCAAGCAGGACGGCACCTACACCTACTTCGTGCCCGACGTGGCCTATCACATCGCCAAGTGGGAACGCGGCTACAGCAAGGTCGTCAACATCCAGGGCACCGACCACCACGGCACCATCGCCCGCGTGCGTGCCGGCCTGCAGGCGGCCGACGTCGGCATCCCCCAGGGCTACCCCGACTACGTGCTCCACACCATGGTGCGCGTGATGCGCGGCGGCGAGGAGGTCAAGATCTCCAAGCGCGCCGGCAGCTACGTCACGCTGCGCGACCTCATCGAATGGACCAGCAAGGACGCAGTGCGTTTTTTCCTGCTCTCGCGCAAGCCCGATACCGAATACATCTTCGACATCGACTTGGCGCTGGCCCAGAACAACGACAACCCGGTCTACTACGTGCAGTATGCGCATGCGCGCATCCGCTCGGTGCTGGCCGCCTGGGGCGGCGACGTGGCGACCCTGGAACAGGCCGACCTCTCCGCCCTGCAGAGCCCGCAGGCCCAGGCGCTGATGCTGCAACTGGCCAAGTACCCGGACATGCTGTCTTCGGCCGCCCAGGATTTCGCCCCGCACGACGTGACGTTCTACCTGCGTGAACTCGCCGCCGCCTATCACAGCTACTATGACGCCGAGCGCATCCTGGTCGACGACGAAGCCGTCAAGCAGGCACGGCTGGCGCTGGTGGCGGCCACCGCGCAGGTCCTGCACAATGGCCTGGCCGTTCTGGGCGTGAGCGCGCCGCAGAAAATGTAACCCCAAGGAGTTTTTCCCAGACATGGTTCGTATCCCCACTTCCCCGCGCCCCGGCCGTCGCCTTCACCAGTTGGGCGGCACTGTGCTCGGACTGATCCTGGGCCTGGTGTTCGGCCTCGGCGTCGCCCTGGCCGTTGCCGTCTATGTGACCAAGGTGCCCGTGCCTTTCCTCAAGCGTGGACCGGCTGCGGCCGACACGCCGGCAAGCTCCACGGCGATCACCCCCGTCACGCCCTCGCCGTCGTCGAGCGCGGGCAGCACGGCCAACACCCCCAACTGGGATCCCAACTCGCCGCTGTACGGACGCCAGCCCGCCCCTGCGACCCCCGATGTGGCGCCGGCCACCGCACAACCGCCGGCCGCCTCCAACCTGCCGCCCGCCGTGGCCGGCGGCCAGGCCCAGACCCCGCAACCCGTGCGTCCGCCGGCGACCGTGGGCGGCAACGATCCACTGGGCCAGTTGGCCATGTCGCGTGCAGGCGGCGCCACCTCGGCTCCCGACGCCTCGGCCGCGGCCTACAGCTACTTCGTGCAGGCCGGGGCATTCCGCTCCAACCAGGAAGCGGAATCCCAGAAAGCCAAGCTGTCTTTTTCGGGCATCTCCACGCGCATCACCGAACGTGAGCAGAATGGCCGTCCTGTGTACCGCGTGCGCAGCGGTCCGTACGACAGCCAGCAGGAAGCCGAAGGCGTGAAATCACGCCTGGCCCAACTGGGCGTCGAAGCGGCCCTGGTGCGGGTCCAGCGCTGAGCGGCTGCGGCGTGAACGGATCTCGCATCCGTTCGCGCCCGCATGGCTTTCTCGCCGTCGCCGAAACTTTTTCATGACCTGCGGGTTCTGACTCCTCGTTAGGAGCAACCCAATTGAGGAGTCTTTCCGAATGATCAACCGTCGTCATTTCGCTGCCACCGTGGCGGCCACCAGCAGCCTGTTGGCCGTGAGCGCGAGCCAGGCCCAGGGCAATGCGCCCAAGGAAGGCAAGGAATACCTGGTCCTGGGCAAGCCGGCCCCCACCGATGCGCCCAAGGGGCAGGTCGAAGTGGTGGAGTTCTTCTGGTACAGCTGCCCGCACTGCAACGCCTTCGAACCCCGCCTCGAAGCCTGGGTCAAGCAATTGCCCAAGGACGTCAGCTTCCGCCGCGCGCCGGTTTCGTTCCGTGCCGACTTCGAGCCGCAGCAGCGCCTGTATTTTGTGCTCGAGGCGCTCAACCTCGTCGACACGCTACATGCCAAGGTCTTCTATGCCATTCACGTCGAACGCAAGAACCTGACGACCAAGGACGCCATCGCCACCTGGATTGCCACGCAGGGTGTCGAAAAGGCCAAGTTCCTCGAGACCTACGACTCGTTCTCGGTCGCCTCCAAGGCCCGCCGTGCCAGCCAGTTGCAGGATGCCTACGAAGTCGCGGGCGTGCCCTCGATCGGCGTCGGCGGACGTTTCTATACCGACGGCCAGCAAGCCGGCAGCATGGAACGTGTGCTGCAGACGACCGACTTCCTGGTCGCCGAACTGCGCAAGGGCCGCTGACCCGGCCGGGCGCCCGCGGCGCCTGTCTTTCCCGCACAACGAACCCGATGCCTGACGTCGGGTTTTTTGTTGGCGCATGCCCAGGCCGCCCCGTCAAGTCCTCGGCGAAATCCCGCATCGCGCGGTCTGCCGAACAGCCTGCACGCTGCCAGCGGCGATTTGCTGGCTACAATGAAAAGCTAACAGAGCAAGATTCATGCCTCATGACTAAAGCGATACACCTCCTCTCCCCCATCCTCCTGGCCGCGGCCATGCTGCTCGGCGCGGGTACGGTGCAGGCCGAGCAGGCCGATCGCCAGAAACCCATGAATGTCGAGGCCGACTCGCTGCGCTTCGACGATGCCAAGCAGACCAGCCAGTTCACGGGCAATGTCGTCGTCACGCAAGGCACGCTGACCATGCGGGCCGACCGCATGGACGTGCGCCAGGATGCGGCCGGCGAACAGTTCGGCGTGGCGCACGGCACCAAGTCCAAACGTGCCTTTTTCCGGCAGAAGCGCGACGGCGTCGACGAATACATCGAAGGCGAAGCCCTGACGCTGGAGTACGACAGCAAGGCTGCCGAAATGCGCCTGATCGGCAATGCCGAGATGCGGCGCTACGTCGGCAGCAAGCTGAGCGACGAGACCTCGGGGCAGCGCATCGTCTACCGCACCGACACCGAGGTGTTCACGGTCGACGGCTCGCCACAAGGCGGCGGCCGGGTCCGCGCGACCATTTCGCCCCGCAACACCGGCGAACAGGCCGCCCCCGCCAAGACCCCTGCGCCGGCCGGACAGAGCCTGCGCGGCAGCACCACTCTCACGGAGCCCCGCCAGTGAGCAGCAAACCCCTGAATCCCTCCCAGGCGCCGGCGGCCGGGCAGACCGCGCGCAGCCGCCTCATCGCGAAGGGGCTCCAGAAGTCCTACGGCAGCCGCAAGGTCGTCAAGGACGTGTCGCTCGACGTCGACAAGGGCGAGGTCGTCGGCCTGCTCGGCCCCAACGGGGCGGGCAAGACCACCTCGTTCTACATGATCGTGGGGCTGGTTCGCGCCGACGCGGGCCACATCAGCATCGACGGCCTGCCGGTGCACGACATGCCCATCCACAAGCGCGCGCGCATGGGGCTGTCCTACCTGCCGCAAGAAGCGTCGATCTTCCGCAAGCTGTCGGTCGAGGACAACGTCCGCGCCGTGCTAGAGCTCCAGCTCGACGAGAACGAACGTCCGCTCGACAAGGCCGCCATCAACCAGCGGCTCGACGGACTGCTGCAGGACCTGCGTGTCGACCACCTGCGCCAGTCGCCTGCGCTGGCCCTTTCGGGCGGCGAACGCCGGCGTGTCGAGATCGCCCGCGCGCTGGCCAGCCAACCGCGCTTCATCCTGCTCGACGAACCCTTTGCCGGCATCGACCCGATCGCCGTCATCGAAATCCAGCGCATCATCAGTTTCCTGAAGTCGCGCGGCATCGGTGTGCTGATCACCGACCACAACGTGCGCGAGACGCTGGGCATCTGCGACCGCGCCTTCATCATCAACGACGGGCATGTGCTGGCGAGCGGCACACCAGCCGAGATCGTCGACAACGCCGACGTCCGCCGGGTCTACCTCGGCGAGCATTTCCGCATGTAACGCAAGAAGTCATCTGCCTTGAAACAAAGCCTGTCGCTACGCGTCTCCCAGCATCTGGCCCTGACGCCTCAACTGCAGCAGTCCATCCGGCTGCTGCAGTTATCGACATTGGAGCTCAACCAGGAAGTCGAGCAGATGCTCGATGAAAACCCCTTCCTGGAGGTCGGCGACGAGGCAGCGCCGCGCGAGGAATTCGGCCAGGACGGCATGGCCGCCGGCAGCACCGGCAGCACGTCGGCCGCGAGCGAAGAATCCACCACTGCCGCAGAGAGCGCAGCGGATACGGGCGACGACTACACATCGAGTGAAACCGAAACGCTGAGCGACTGGGACGGCGACGGCAGCATCGACATGGCGGCCGACGACAGCGAATGGGGCGGCGATGCCCCGGCGCGCAACGGTGCGGCCAGCGACGACGACGATGTCAGCGCGGCCGATCTGGCGCGTGCCCACGAGTCGCTGCAAGACCATCTCCACCGGCAGGCATTGGGCCTGCGGCTCGACGAGGTCGGTCGCCAGGCGCTGTACTTCCTGATCGAATCGCTCAACGACGACGGCTACCTCGAGGACCCCCTCGAAGAACTGGCGCAGAGCCTGACGGGCGCCGACCCGGATCTCGAGCAATTCGAGGAACTGGTCGAGCAGTTCCGCATTTCTCTCAAGCTTCTGCAGAGCCTGGAGCCCGCCGGGGTCGGTGCGCGCAATCTGGCCGAGTGTCTGAGCCTGCAGCTCGCGCAGTTGCCGCCGAGCGAGGAATGCGAAGTGGCACGGCGCATCTGCCGCCAGCCCATGGATCTGCTGGCGCGGCGCGACATCAAGAAGCTGGTGCAGTTGTGCGACGCACCGGACGCCGCCATCCGCACCGCCATGGCGCTGATCGCGCGGCTCGAACCCAAGCCCGGCCGTCGTTTCGTGAACGTCGAGCGCAACGTGATCGTGCCGGACGTGATCGTGACCAGCAGCGGCCACGGTCCCAACATGAAGTTCCGCGCCCAGCTCAACCCCGACGTGATGCCGCGCCTGCGGGTGCACGACATCTATGCCAACGCGCTCAAGGGCCACAAGGGCGACGGCGGCCTGCAGCAGCGGCTGCAGGAGGCCCGCTGGTTCATCAAGAACATCCAGCAGCGCTTCGACACGATCCTGCGCGTGAGCACGGCCATCGTCGAACGCCAGCGCAACTTCTTCATTCACGGCGAACTCGCCATGCGCCCGCTGGTGCTGCGCGAGATCGCCGACGAACTCGGCCTGCACGAATCCACCATCAGCCGGGTGACGACCGCCAAGTACATCTCCACGCCCTACGGCACATTCGAGCTCAAGTACTTCTTCGGTTCCGCGCTGTCGACCGAGACCGGCGGCAATGCCTCGAGCACGGCGGTGCGGGCGCTGATCAAGCAGTTCGTGTCGTCCGAGAACGTCAAGAAACCGCTGTCCGACAACCAGCTCTCGGACATGCTCAAGGAGCAAGGCATCGAGTGCGCGCGCCGCACGGTGGCCAAGTACCGCGAAGCCCTGAGAATCGCGCCGGCCAATCTGCGCAAGGCGCTCTGAGGCCGCACGCCCGGGCGGCCAGTGCAATGGTGCCCCATGAAAAAAAGGATGGTCCTCGCGGAGCCATCCTTTTTTTTGCCCAGGGCCCACCCGCAGGCGGGCCAGCCTCAGCGTGTCGCCAGCAGGCTGTTGACGCGGCGCACATAGGCCGCCGGATCGGCCGGCATGCCGCCTTCGGCCAGCAGGGCCTGGTCGAAGATGATGTGGGCGTAGTCGGCAAAATCCGAGCCGTTGTCGGCCCCTGCCAATTGCTCCAGCTTCTTGACCAGCGCATGCTCGGGGTTGATCTCGAGAATCGGCTCGACTTCGGGCGCCTGCTGTCCGGCCTGCTTGAGCAGACGGGCCAGTTGCGCCGAATAGTCGCCGTCCTCGACCACCAGGCAGGCCGGCGAGTCGACCAGGCGCGTGGTCACGCGCACGTCCTTGGCCTGCCCCTTGAGCACGTCCTTGAGCTTGTCGAGCACGGGCTTGAACGACTCGGCCGCCTGCTCGGCCGCCTTTTTCTCTTCCTCGTCCTGCAGCTTGCCCAGATCGACCGCGCCCTTGGCCACGCTCTGCAGCGGCGTGCCGTCGAAGTCGTGCAGGAAGTTCAGCGCCCACTCGTCGACCCGATCGGTCATGAGCAGCACCTCGATGCCCTTCTTGCGGAAGACTTCGAGCTGCGGGCTGTTGCGCGCAGCGGAAAGGCTGTCGGCGGTGATGTAGTAGATGCTGTCCTGGCCCTCTTTCATGCGTGACTTGTAGGTCGCCAGGCTCACCACCGGTTTGCCGGAGTCGTCGTGTGTCGAGGCGAAGCGCAGCAGCTTGGCGATCTTGTCCTTGTTGGACTGGTCCTCGCCCAGGCCTTCCTTGAGCACCGCACCGAACTCGGCGTAGAAACGGGCGTACTTGTCGGCCTCGTCCGCGAACTCGGCGGCCGCACCTGCGGCAGTCGCGCTGTCGTCGCTGCCGCCGGTGGATTCAGGCGCCGGCACGGCGTCGCCGGTGCCGATGTCGATCTTGCCGTCGCTGCTGTCGGCAGCCGTGCGCTGACGCGAAGCCAGGTCTTCCAGCAGGCCGAGCACGCGGCGCGTGTTGCCTTCGCGGATCGCCTTGACGTCGCGGCTTTCCTGCAGCAACTCGCGGCTGACATTGAGCGGCAGGTCGGCCGAATCGATCACGCCCTTGACGAAACGCAGGTAGCTGGGCAGCAGCGCCTCGGCATCGTCCATGATGAAGACACGCTTGACGTAGAGCTTGAGACCCGTCTTGCGATCGCGGTTCCAGAGGTCTTGCGGCGCCTTGGCCGGCACGTAGAGCAACTGGGTGTACTCGGTGCTGCCTTCGACGCGGTTGTGCGTCCAGGCCAGCGGTTCGTCGGCGTCGTAGGCGATCTGCTTGTAGAACTCGCCGTACTGTTCGGGCGTGATGTCCTTCTTGCTGCGGCTCCACAGGGCGCTGGCCTTGTTGACCGCTTCCCACTCGCCGGTCTTGACCATGTCGCCGGGCTGGTCGTTCTCGCCATCCTTCCACTCTTCCTTTTCCATGAGGATGGGCAGGGAGATGTGGTCGGCATACTTGCCGATGATGCTCTTGAGCGTCCAGGCATTGAGATAGTCTTCGGCATCCTCGCGCAGGTGCAGCGTGACGCTGGTGCCGCGCTGGGCGCGGGCGATCGACTCGACTTCGAAGTCGCCGGTGCCGCCGCTGGTCCAGCGCACGCCCTGGTCGACCGGCAATCCGGCGCGGCGCGATTCCACCGAGATCTTGTCGGCGACGATGAAGCCGGAGTAGAAACCCACACCGAACTGCCCGATGAGCTGGGCATCGGATTTCTGGTCACCGGAGAGCTTGCTCACGAAATCGCGTGTGCCGCTCTTGGCGATGGTGCCCAGGTTCTCGATGGCTTCGTCCTGGCTCAGGCCGATGCCGTTGTCGACGATGGTGAGCGTGCGCGCGGACTTGTCGAAGCTGACGCGGACTTCGAGGTTGGGTGCGTCCTCGAACAGCTCGGGGCGGTCGAGGGCTTCGAAGCGGAGCTTGTCGCACGCGTCCGAGGCGTTGGAGATCAACTCGCGCAGGAAAATTTCCTTGTTGGAATACAGCGAGTGGGTGACCAGATGCAACAGCTGGGCGACTTCCGCCTGAAAAGATAGCGTTTTCTTGCTCATTGGTATCTAATTCGATTCACAAATAGTAACGGCCGATAGAAAGTGCGGGTGCGCGGCCGAATTTCAATAACTTGGGGGAAGCCGTCGACGACCGGACCAGCAGTCCGTCCATTCTGCAACATTGCGCACCCTGCCGAATCCGCCACCCGACAGCCGCCGACAGGCCAGCCCGGTGCACGCCGGGAGCCCGCCGTCTCGCCTTCCGGCCGTCGCGGCAAGCCGATGCCTGCGCGACGCCTTCCATCCCCGACCGTTTCATTTTCCTCGACCGCGTGTCAACCCAACGTCCTCCCCGCTCCGTCCGACTGCTCAGCCGGCTCCGCTCGTCCCGGCTGCTGCCGCTTCTGCTGCGTGTGGATCTGCGCCGCCTGATCCTGGGGATGTCGCTGCTGGCCGTGCTGGTGACCTTCCTCAACACCTTCCATGCGGGTTACTCGCAGCAGCGCGAACTGCTGATCCGCAACACGCTGGACGCCAATCAGGCCTACGCCTCGAAAATGGCCGAGCTGACCGACGTGTTCCTGCAGCAGGCGCTCTCGCAACTCAGCTTCAGCGCCCACGTGCTGGGTTCCAATTTCGACGACGTGTCGCTGCAGACCGCCGAAACGCGCCGTCTGGTTCATCAGAACAAGACCTTCAACTCGGTCCTCATCGTCAATGCCGATGGCAAGATCGTGAACATCACCCCGCCGCTGACCGAAGTGCTGGGCCTGCAGATCAGCAGCGCCGGCATGCTCTCCGCTTACCAGGCGCGCGAGCCCAGGGTGAGCGAGCCCTTCGTCACCTCGGGCACGGCCCGGCTGGTCATCTTCATCAGTTATCCGGTTTACTCGCAGAGGGGCGATTTCCTGGGCTTCATCGGCGGCACGGTCTACCTGCACGAAGACAACGGGCTGCACAGCGTGCTGGGGCGCCACCATTACCAGAACGGCTCCTACCTCTTTGTCGTCGACCGGCAGGGCAACCTGGTGTTCCACGCCAATCAGCAGCGCGTCGGAGAGAACGTCATGCGCAATCCGGTGGTGCAGGCCGTACGCCGGGGCGAAACCGGCAGCGCGCAGTCCGAGAACACACGGGGCACCGCCATGCTGTCGGGTTACGCGCCGGTCAGCTCGACCGGCTGGGGGGTCGTGGTGCAGCGCCCGACCGATCTCACGCTCGAACTGCTGACTCAGCCCGTCATGGACATGCTCCTCAAGGTCGCACCGCTGCTGATGCTGACCTTGCTGGCCATCTGGTTCCTGACGCGGCTGATCGCCAACCCGCTGCACGACCTGGCCATGATCGCCAGCCGCCTCGACGATGCCGACACCGAAAGAAAAATCGGCAAGGTGCCATCGTGGTACTACGAGGTCATCAAGCTCAAGCACGCCATCCTGGCCGGGCTGAGCCTGGTGCAGCGCAAGATCTCGCGGCTCAATCACGAGAATGTGACCGACCCGCTGACGGGTCTGCTCAACCGGCGCGGCATGGACGACACGCTCCGCGCGCTGGACGAGGCCCGCCTGCCCTTCTCGGTGGTCGTGCTCGACATCGACCGTTTCAAGTCGATCAACGACACGCATGGCCACGATGTCGGCGACGCCGTGCTGCGTTTCCTCGCCGAACGCATGCGGCGAACGGCCCGCTCGGGCGATGTGCTGTGCCGCAATGGCGGCGACGAGTTCACGATGCTGTTGCCCGGCACGCCTTCGAACGAGGCGGTGCACGCCTGTGAACGGCTGGCGCAGGCCCTGGCCATCGAAGAAGCCTACGAAGGCGTGCCCATCAGCCTGTCGATGGGCGTGGCGGATTTCCGGCTGGAAGACCGGCATGTGGAAGACGCACTCAAGGCAGCCGACGTCGCGCTCTACCGGGCCAAGCAAGGCGGCCGCAATCAGATCGCGGTAGCGGAACGTACCTAGAAAAACCGGCAGCCCGCAGCGCCGGGCCGGCGTCGTTCAGCCGGCCGTCTGCGCCGAAGCGGCATGCAGGCCGGCCTGGTCCGCAATCGCCGTGAGCACCCGCTCCAGCGCCTTGGGTGCCAGGGGCCGGGAGAACCAGTAGCCCTGCACGTCGTCGCATTGCAGGCTCTTGAGTGCCTCGGCCTGCTCGGCGGTCTCGACGCCTTCGGCGGTCACCAGCATCTCGAGGGCATGCGCCAGCGAGACGATGGCCGAGACGATGGCGTAACCCTTGCCGGGCTTGTCGATGTTGATGATGAGCGAACGGTCGATCTTCAGGCGGTCGAAGGGGAACTGCGTGAGATACGAAAAACTCGAGTACCCCGTGCCGAAATCGTCGATGGCCAGGCCCACGCCCAGGGCCCGCAGGCCTTCGAGCGTGGCCAGGGCACCTTCGGTGTCACCCAACAGCACGCTTTCGGTGACTTCGATCTCGAGGTGCTCGGGCAGCAGTCCGGCATCGTCCAGCGCGCTCTTGACCAGATCGATCAGGCCAGGCTGAAGCAGTTGCCGGGCCGAGACGTTGACGGCGACCTGCGGCACTTCGGCGGACTTGCCGAGCAGCATGCGCCGCAGGCGTCCCACTTCGCGGCAGGCCTCCCGCAGCACCCATTCGCCGATGGGCACGATCAGCCCGATGTCCTCGGCCACCGGGATGAAGGTCGCCGGACTGATGGAACCGCGCCCCGGACACTGCCAGCGCAGCAGTGTTTCCATGAGCAGGATGCGGCCGGTCGACAGATTGACCTGCGGCTGGAAGACCAGGCTGAACTGCTGCTGCTCCAGCGCCTCGCGCAGCAGTCCTTCGAGTTCGAGCCGGTCGACGGCTTCGGACTGCATGGCGTTGCGGAACCAGCACGCCTGGTTGCCGTGCGCGGCCTTGGCAGCACCCAGCGCCACGCGTGCGCGATGCAGCAGCTCGCCGGTATCGACCTTGAGCTCGGGCAGGTACAGCGAGGCGCCGACGCTGGCCGTGAGCCGCAGATTGCGATCGATGGCCTGCATGGGCTGGGAGACCCGGCGCAGCATATGCCCGATCAGGATGTCGACTTCGTGGGTGTCGCCGTCGACCACGCAAGCCAGAAGCCCGCCGCCGATGGTCGCCAGGATCGCATCCGGCCCGATCACGCCGCGCACATGGTGACCGCACAGTTGCAGCACCTGGCCCAGCATGTCGTCGCCCATGGAGTCGCGCAGCCGCGACATCTGGTCGATCTCGATCACCAGCACGGAACAGGGACGGTGGCGAAGCCGTGCATGCTGCAGCTTGAGCGAGGCACGCTCCTGGAACCAGGTCACGTTGGGCAACTGGGTCCAGGCATCCTGGAAACCCTCGTGCCAATTGGCGCCATGCGAGGCGTCGCGCGCCGAGGCGCCTTCGAGGTTCACCAGCCCCATGTAGCACGGCGTGCGCAGCGCGGCCGGCCAGGCCTGCGGCAAGGTCGTGAGCGTGACCTGCACACGCACGCTGGTGCCGTCGCGCCGGCGGTAGGTCCACGATTGCCGGTCGAACTCCGCACCGCTGGTCGGCAGCGCCGAGGCACGCGCGGCCAGCACGGGCTGGCCCTGCGCACCGACCGACACCTCGAACGGCAACTGCGCCGCGCGCCGCAGCAGCTCGGGCGTGTCATGCAGTTGCGCCACCGTGGTGTTCCCGCTGCCGACGAGCTGGTGAGCGCTGTAGCCCGTCAGGCGTTCGAGCGCCGGATTGACGCGCAGCAGCACGCCCTCGGCATCGCAGACGAACACCCCTTGCGCGAGGCTGTCGACGATGTGGGAGTCTTGCGTGAGGTCTGCGGCAGGCATGGAAGTGGCGTGGATCCGGGTTGTGAACCGCTGGACGAAGAATCAACCCCGGTCAGGGCTGGCCTAGAAAAATTGTAAAGCCGGTACTGGACGCCGTGAGCACGCGAACTGCGGAAATTTGGCTCGATGCGTTCAGATCGACGATCAGCACGCCGCTTTGCGTGTCGGTACCCGACTGCGAGCAGCTCGTCGAACCGGTTGCGACCGAATAGCTCAGGTCGCTGACCGAGAACATGTTGCCGGCCGTCTGGATGCTTTCACGGATGGGCGTGATGGCGCCCTTCACGGTACAGCCTCCGCTGGCGGTGCCGCTGAAGGGGTAGGAGCCGTCGGTGTTGGCGGTGCTGCCGATGGTGATCGACGTCACGCGCGGCTGGCTGCCGAAGCCGGCCGAATTGGTGCTGCGGTAGGTCTGTCCGGTCAGTTCGCTGACGAAGGCGACTTCGCGCGCGCTCGTGGCGGCGGGAGTCAGCGACATGGCCGCCGGCAGGCCGTTGTAGGCCAGGGTGCTGCCGTTGGCGCTTTGCTTCGACGGGTCGTCGTAGATCGCCTTGAGCGAAGTCCGCGTCGCCACGGCGCCGGCGAAGTGCATGTTGTTGTAGAGCGTGTCGGTCGAACGGCGCCAGAAGATGTTGTTTTCCGAGTAGAAACCGCCCGAAGCGTTCCCCATGCCGATATTCGACGGGTTGTAGAACACGTCGCCGTTGCCATTGTTGCGGTACATCAGGAACTGGTTGTTGGCCAGCACCACCATGTCGATGGCTTCGTTGTTGAACGGATCGGTGCCCTTCCAGATGCCCGAAGGCACTTGGCTGGTCGTGGCGATGGAGCCGACATCGAAACTGCGCGGCACGGTGGTCGAATCCGTCGCGGCAAAGCTGCCGTCGAGGATGAAGGTGTTGCGTGTGCCGCTCACCGTGCGCACGGCCAGCCACAGGCCGGTCTTCACGTCGTCGGTGCTGTAGCGCACGATGGCGCGTCCCGACAGGACATGACCGGCCTGCGCGCAGGTGGTGCCGTCGATGGTGTTGGCGAGCGTGATGGTGACGTTGTAGAACGGCCCCCCGCTGCTTTGCGGCAGGACCGAGCCATACAGCTGACAGTTGCCGCTGCGTCCGCTGATGCGGCCGGCCCAGTCGACGTACAGACCCCAGCCGCTGGTATCGGACGTCGCCCCCATGTAGGCGCCCTGGATGCCGCCGTTGAGGCTGAGATTGGCGGTGCGCTTGGCCAGGTTGACGTCGTAGCTGCTGGTGAACTGCAGACGGGTCGCGCTGTTGCCGGGGTTGGTGTAGTTGCCGTTGAACGTGGCGTTGGCCGATGTCCAGCTGGGCGTGCCGCGGCCGCTGAGCGTGCCGGTCAGCGCGATGCTGGTCACGAAGGTGCCGGTGCCCTGCTCGTCGGCGGGACGCTGGTAGTAGACGCCCGAGTTGGAGGTCACGCGTCCGCCCGTGGTCTGCAGGTCGGTGCCGTACAGGCCGTCGAAGCCCATCGCATCGGTGCCGCCGCGCGAGAAGTAGTAGAAGCCGCTGGTGCCGGTCGCGCTGCCCGGATCGATGATGCCGAAGAAGGTCTGGCCGCCGCTGGTGCCCGACCAGATGCCGGCCGGATACTGCTGGCCCGACGAACTGCCCGAGTCGGTGCCGCCGCCGGCGCCGATGTCGCTGTCGTCGCCGCCGCCACCGCCGCACGAGGCCAGCGTCGCCGCCGCCAGCAGCGCCACGCTCCACAGTCCGGCGCGTGTCATCCCTGAATGTTTTTTGATGTTTGCTGTCTTCACGATTTTCAACTCCTGGATGCCCATCCCGGACATCCTTCCTGCTGGGTGCATGACCCGCCGCCGCGCTCTGCACGGCGTGCGGGGCTCAATACGGTGCGTAAGGCGACTTCAGTGGGTTGACCGGCATGGCCATGGCCCGGGTCTGCGGCTCCAGCGCATACCGCAGGTAGACGCCGCCGGTCATCTGACGGTAATCGCTGGCGTTGTCGAAGGCCAGGTGGCCGCCCACGAACAGCTGCGGGCCGATCTTGTACTCGAGCGAGCCGCCCACGTTGTAGCCGAGTCCGGTCTTGGTCTGGCCGGCATAGCGGGCGCGTGCGGCGTCGTCGCCGAGTTCGGTCAGGCCGCCGGCGGTCTGGGCGGCTTCGAAGGCGGCGCCCTGGCGTGCGCTGCTGGTCGGGAAGAAATTGGCCGCATCTTCCTTGAAGTGCTGCAGGCCCACCGAGCCTTGCACGCGGTAGCTCAGGCGGGAGCTGCGTCCGGTCCAGTCGACGGGCACGCCCACCGACAGGAAGTTCTGCGGACTGAAATAACCGCCGTGACCGTAAGTGAAGTAACGCCGGTTCTTGCCGAAGCCCAGCATGGTGACGTTGAGGCCCGAGCTGAGCGTGCGGTTGGGCTCGTCGATCAGGCGCCAGTACATGCCGCCGCCGCCTTCGAAGCGGCTGTTGGAGGCCACGTTGTGGCCGTTGAGCGTGTGGTACGAGCCGTAGCCGTAGAAGCCCTGGCCCGGCTGGGTCTCGAAGCCGAGTTCGGCGCGCGCGCCGGTGGCCACCACGCCGCCCCATTCGTCGCCTGTGCGTGCATCCTTGGCACCGGCAAACGACAGCAGGCTGTCGGTGACGGCACGGCGCGAGACGCCGACCTTGTAGTCGATCTGGTCGTTGAGCGGCCCTTCGATCTGCGCCCCGCCGACCACCGTGCTGTAGAGGAAACCGATGGGCGTGGTGCCGAT
This sequence comes from Comamonas sp. BIGb0124, assembly GCF_003752175.1. GTDB lineage: Bacteria > Pseudomonadota > Gammaproteobacteria > Burkholderiales > Burkholderiaceae_C > Comamonas_F. The sequence continues at coordinate 164,597 of NZ_RJVF01000012.1, forward strand.
GTCCGCGCGCCAGCGCTCGCTCTCGTAGCCGATGCTCAGGCCCACGCCGTCGTCGCTCTGTGGGCCGGCCGATATGCCGCGGCCACCGCCCGTGGCCGACAGATAGGAGTTGTAAGCGGCCACCGGTCCGCCGCCGAAGCGGCTGGCCTGGTCGTAGCTCGAGAGGCTGGTGGCCGTGGCGGGCGTGCCGGCGTCGAGGCTGACCATGGTCGCATTGAAGACCACCTTGCCGTTGCCGGCCGGCACCCTGACTTCGAACGGGGTCTCGAGATCGTCGAGCTTGCCCAGACCGGCCTCGCCCTGCCGCGTGCGCAGCGTGGCGCCGAGCGAGACGGTGGCACCCCGTTCTTCGCGCAGGCTGGCCAGTTCCTCGGCCAATGTGGCGGGCGCACGCTGCACCGGAACGTCGCTGTCCCCGAAGATGGAGGCCAGCAGGCCCTGCTGCGGTTGCTGCTGGGGCAAGCCGTAAGGCTGCTGGACACCGCCGTAGACCGGCTGGGCGCCATAGGCCGCCGGTGCACCGTAGACGCCGGCCTGGGCCGGCATCGCGTAGTTCTGCGGGTAGGCCTGCTGGGGATAGACCGGCTGTGCAGGCTGTCCATACGCCTGTGCGGCGGGTGCCGCGCCGTAGTAGGCCTGGGGCAGCGAAGCCGCCATCTGCGCGGGTGCGGCCGCCGGGGCTGCGGCCGTGGCGGTTCGCCTGTTGGCTGTCGAAGTGCGAGCCGTGGCGGCCGCCGGTGCCGTGCGCGCCACGGGTGCTGCCACATAGGCCGACGGCATGCTGGCCGCACCGTAAGGCTGCGCGGCCGTGGCGGGATAGCCGCCGTAGCCCGCCTGGCCCTGGGGCGCTGCCATCACGGGCGCAGGAATGAAATTCTGACCGGCCGAGGCGATCGGCGGATAGACCGGCTGCTGCGCCGGAGCGCCGTAGGCACCGGCATACGCACCCGCAGCCGGCTGCAGATTGGAGGCCGCGAACGGATTGCCCGCGTTCTGGCGGCCGCCGGCTGCCGCCGCTGCGGTCAGGCTGTTCGAAGGCACACCCGTCGTCGCATTGCGGAAGGGATTGCGCGGACGGGCATCCGACCACGAGACCTGCCCCGTCGGCAAGCCGATGCTGCCGCCCGCTGCACGCTGCTGCGCCTGGAGCGCAGCGGTGTAGAGCTGTTCGGCACGCGAGTTCTTGCCTTGGGCGCGGTACACGCGCGCAGCGGCGGCGAGCACCTCCGGATCCTGCGGTGCCACCTGAAGCGCAGCGGCCAGCGCATTCTCGGCATAGCCGTACTCCTTGGCCTGCGTCGCGGTCGAGGCGGCCGCCAGCAAGGTGGGCACGTCGCGCGGGTTGGACTGGCGCTGGCGCGTGTAGAGCTGCAGTGCCTGGTTGTAGTCGCCGTGGTCGGCGTACATGCGCGCCAGGGCCCCGATCACGTCGCCGTTGCCCGGCAACTGGACGAGCAGCGGCGCCAGCATGTCGTAGGCACCGGCCAGATCTCCGGCCTCGCGCAGCGCATCCGCCTGACGCACCACATAGGACACGCGAAGGCCCTGGTAGGTGCGATCGTCCTCGGCATTGAGCGGCTGGGTCGAGAGCTGCTGCAGGATCCCGGCCAGCTCGGCGTCCTGCCCGGTCTTGAGCAGAATGCCGGCGTACTGCAGCCAGAGACCCGGCTGGGGCCGCACCGTGCTGACGATGGACTGGCGCAGCATGTCGATGGCCAGGGCCGGCTGGCCGGCGTCCGAGAATCCGTTGGCGACCACGCCCATCAGTTCGTTGTCCTGGCCGGCAAAGCCGCGGGCCTGGTTGAGCAGGTTGATGGCTTCCTGCGTGCGGCCCTGCTGGGCCAGGGCGGTTGCCTGCTTGGCCTGCGCGTGCACCCAGGCACGGCGCTGCAGGGCGCCCATGTCGGTCGTGCGGTTCTGCGCCGGGATGCGTTCGAGCAGGCTCAGGGTGGTGGGCCAGTCGGCGGTCTCGGAGGCGAACAGGGCCGACGCGTAAAGCGATTCGGCCGTGGCCGGACCCGCCGTCAGCATGTTGGCCATCAGGTTGCGGGCCTGGTCGGGCGCACCCATCTGCAGGTAGATGCGGGCCAGATCCAGACGCACCCAGGGGCTCTGCGGATCGTTGCTCATGGCCCGCTCGAGCGAACTGCGTGCAGCGGTCAGGTCGCCGCGCTGCTGGGCCTGCTTGGCCAGTGCCAGATCGCGTTCGGCACGCAAGGCGCCGATCGAGCCCAGTTGACGCTGTTCCTCGGGCGAAAGCTGCTCGAGCAACTGCAGCGCTTCGGCCGACTTGTTGTTCTGCGAGAGCGCGCCGATGAGTCCGCGCGTGGCATCGGTGTTGCCGGGATGGCGCTGCAGGATGTTGCGGTACGCGGTTTCCGCAGCGGCGGGCTGGCCACTGCGAGCCAGCACGTCGGCCAGCGCGTTCTGGCCGGTCAGTTCGTTGGGATCGATGCGCACGGCCTGTTCCAGCGAACGCTGGGCCTCGGGCCAGTTGCGCGCATTGCGTTCGGTGTCGGCGCGCCGCACCAGCGTCCAGTACGTGGCGCTGTTGAGCGCCGTACGCCAGCGCGAGGCGTCGCTGCCGCGCGAGGCCTGCTGCAGCAGGCGCTGTGCCTCTTCGAAGCGTTCCTGGCGCAGGCGGATCAGGCCCATGCCGCCCTGGGCGTCGCCATCGTTGGGACGCGAGGCCAGCACGGCCTGGAAGTCGCGTTCGGCAGCGGCGACATCGCCCTGGTCGAGTGCCCGGAAACCGGCCGTACTGCGCTCGCGCAGAGGGTCGCGCGTTTCCTGCACCGTCTGACTCTGGGCCTGCGCCTGGGCCTGTCGCTGTTGCTGAAGTTGCTGGAGCTGCGTGCGCACGCCCTGATCGTCGGGATTCTGCTGCAGGTAGGACTGGTAGGCGGCAATGGCGGCCGGCCCCGTGCCCTGCCAGGCCAGCGCACGACGCCAGGACTGAATGGCCTGCTGCGTGACCTCGGGACGACGCGATAACTCGGACAGCCGGCGGATGCCTTCGGCCCGCGTGTTCTCGCGGTAGGTGAGATGCTGGGCCAGGGCCAGCGCCTTGGTGCCATTGCCCGGGTCGGCCTGGGCCAGACGTTCCAGACCCTGGCGTGCCTCTTCCCAGCCCTGCGCGCTGCCGCCCAGGGTCTGGTAGTACTCCAGGGCCAGGTCGCCGGTCGGGGCCTGACCGCCCAGCGCCTGCCGGTACTCGGCCACGGCCTCGTTGGAGCGGCCCTGCTGGGCCAGCGCACGCGCGGATTCCAGTTGCTGCCGGTTACCGCCCACGCGAATGCTCTGCTCAAGCTGCGCGATCAGCGGGCTTTCCGGATGCGAGGACTGCAACTGGCGAAGGTACTCGCGGGCGTTGTCGGTCTGGTTTTCGTCCAGGGCCAACTGCGCCATGCCGACCAGCGCCTCGGGCTGGTTGGGGCTGATGCGCAGGAGCTTTTCCCAATTCTCGCGAGCCCGTGCACGATCGCCGCGGGCCTGCCAGTACTGACTTTGCTCGATGAGCACACGCACCGGCTCGGGCGTGGCCGAAGCGGATTGCGCCCGCACATCGGCCGGCTGCAAGGCCAGCAGCACGCACGCCACGGCCACGGCGCGCAACATCAGGCCGGCGCTCTCGGGCCGGGGCCGCGAGGCGCCCAGCGGACCGGTGCGGAAGGATTCGACAAGCAGGAGGCTCATGAAATTCACTCAGGTAGTCGGCATCGGGGCTGGATTCAGCACCCGACCGCCCAGGACAGGCGGACACGCCCATCCTGCAGGAAACGATAGCGCCCGTCCGTCCACCCCAGGGCGAACAGGCTCAAGACCATGTCGTAGTACACGGGGATGTTGGCAGCCGTGACGTTGGCTGCCGGCAGCATGCTCAGCACCCGCCGCATTTGCGTGTTGTAGAGGGCGCTTTCGCCCAGCGCGTCGAGGTAGGGCAGCAGCACGGCGGAAAACCCCAGCGGCCCGGTGCCCGTCGTCTGACCGGTCGTGACATCGACCTTCTCGGGCGGCAGACCGCCCGAGGTGACCAGTGCAGCGCGCATGCCGTCGAGCGCCTTGAGCGAATCCGCGAACAGGGGATCGGCCGCCGAGGTGACGCCGGCCCAGAGGTAACTGCGAATCGCGTCGTAGCTGCCGACCGAGCCCTTGCCCGGATCGACGATGAAACGGCCGCCGGACGAGCCCGAAACCTGGTAACCGATCCAGTCGGCGACATAACCCTTGCCCGGCGACTCGGCCAGCACCCTGAGGGAATTGCGTGCAATCGCGGCCCAGGGTCCGCTCGGGTCCTCGGTCGCGAAACGGCGCAATTGCGGCACCATCAGGTAACTGGCATTGAGGCGCCACACACCGCCGGGCAGGTTGAAACCCTGCGGACCGGGCAGCAGCATCTGGCCCAGGCCCGGCAGGTTCACCACTTCGTCGCGCTGCACACGCGCCAGCAGCACACGGGCCTCGTCGCGGTACTGCGGTTTTTTCCAGATGCGAGCGGCTTCGAGCAGCGCGTAGGCGAACCACAGATCGGCATCCGATGCGGCATTCGGGTCGAGCACGCCCCAGTTGCCGTCCTCGCGGCGGCCCCACTGCCAGGCGGGCAACCGCGCCGACAGGTTGCCGCCGGCAAGGTTGAGCACGCTCCAGCGCCAGATCCGCTCGAAGGCGGCCGGGTCGTTGGCCACCAGGGCAAAGAACATGCCGTAGGACTGCCCTTCCGACGTGCTGTGCATCTGGGGCACGCTGTAGTCGACGATACGGCCATCGGCCTGCAGGTAGTGCGAGGCAAAGGCCTGCCAGAGCGGCCAGGTGACCGCGGGACACGAGCCTTTGCGATTGCCGCCGGCCGGTGCCGCCGGCTGCGCCCCGGCCAGGCCGGGAGCGGCCAGCCAGGACCACGCGGCCGCCGCCAGACCTCCGGCGGCCAGGCGGCGGCGCGAAGGATCGAACGGACGGGACGAGCGGGGTAGCGCCATAGATGTTTACCTCTTGAGTCGGGCCCGGGCACGGCCGCGCAGAGCCAGATACCAGACCATGGCCAGCAGGACGGCAGCCGCCGCGCCGCCGAAGACCATCAGGTAGGGCCGCTGCGACAGGAACCACTGCACGTAGCGTATGGGGCCAAGGTCACCTACATGATAGGTCTGGTCGGCCACGAGACTGGAGACCTCGCGGCCGGAAATCACGGCAAGGCTGCCCTGGATGCGTTTGACCAGGTCGGCATCCATCAGCGTCGACACGGCGTTCTGCAGGCTGCCCGAGGAATCGCCGGCCACCACGACCACGCTGCGGCCCGACGACAGCGGCGATTCGAAGCCGGTGAGATAGGCATCCGAGCCGTTGCTGCGGAAACCGATCGTGGCCCGCGAGTCGTTGACGTTCACGCGCGAATCGGAATCCCACCAGTTGGCGATCTTGTAGACCAGATCCGAGACCTGGAACGTGCGCGTATCGCCCTGCCGGGCCACCGGCATGCGCGAGGCCCACTGGGTGATCAGCGGCTGGTTGTCGCCCGAAGCCAGCACCAGCAGATCCTTGCCGCCCATCGATTGCACTTCGCCGGGCTGCACCACCGAGACCTGCGTCGCCGGATAACCGGTGGACTCGCCCATGCGGCCCATCAGGGTCAGGTAAGCCGACCAGTCGCCCACGCCGGCATTGGAAGGCATCACCACGGCCGAGTCCGACAGATCGGCCATGCGCGTGAAGGGGAAACCCATGTTGCTGAACGCAGCCAGGTCGGGCATGGCGATGAAATGCGGCAGGCCCGAGATGTCGATGGTCGACTCCGGATCGATCGTGCCCTTCACGTTGTCCAGGGGGGCCTCGCAGCTGCCCTTGGACATTTCATAGTAGTAGTGGAACTGCAGTTGCGACTTCGACGGCAACTGGAACAGCGGCAGGTCGAAAGGCGCGTTCACCGGCTGGACGCCCGCAGGCACGAAGCGGTTGACCAGGCGCTCGAGCGCCGTGTCGCCCAGATGGCCTGCCGCGGTCAGCGGGAAGGCCAGCAGGAACTGCTGGTTGATGTTGACGTTGAGCGTCGACTTGCCGGAGGCCACGCGCGGCGTGTAGCGGTACTTCAGATCGATGCGCGCGCCCTTGCCGCGCCAGGCGTACAGGTCGGGCGGGACCCGCATGTTCACGCGGATCAGGTCGGGGGCGTAGCCGCTGACTTCCAGGTCCTGGGTCTGTGCCAGTTCGCCGAAACGAACCGGCCGGTCGCCACGCAGCCAGTTGGGCGCATCGTAGGCGACGCGGGGCTTGGTCTCGGTGAATTGCGTGATGGTCGCGGTCTGCCCCGACAGGGGGGCATTGCCCAGGGCCAGCGCCTCGGCCGCACGCTTGAGCTCGTTCGCGTCGCGGCCCATCACCAGCAGCAGCTTGCCGTTGGGATCGCGCGGATTGGTCTGCACCGAAATCGTCGGGCCCGTCACGCTCTCGGGCGTGGCCACGCCGTTGAGCCGCTCACGGCCGGTCAGCAGCACCACGGCATTGCCGGTGGCCGGCAGGTCGCGCAATGCGTCGAACTTGGCGCCGCGGTAGCCGGCCTTGGCACCGAACCACGACGACAGGCTGCCCGCGGCTTCCAGCACATCGTTGCCGGGCGGGTTGGCGAAGACGAAGGGCAGGTTGAGCTGCTGCACGTCGCGCTCGTCGAAGAAAGGCAGCGGCAACTGGCCGAGATCGTTCTGCAGCGCCACCGGGGCCACCGTCAGCTCCAGCACGCTGCTGTTGCTGACCGTCGCCCACAGGCTGGAGTGCGCCGGATCCTCGCACTCGTTGGTGTAATGGCCGATGAGCTGGACACCCACCCGGTTGTAGTCCGTCAGCACACGGACCGGAATGGGCACGTCGCGCGTGAGATTGGTGCCGGCCTGGTCCTTGGGCACCGGGATGGTCGCCACCACCTCGTCGTTCACCAGCACCCGCAGGTGCGAGAGTTCGGTGATGAGCGACGGCGAGTAGCTGTAATTCATGCGCAGGCGGGCGCCGACGATGATCTCGTCGGATCGCACGGAGAACGGCACGCTGTTGATGCCGTCCACGCCACGCAACTGCAGTGGATAGATCGCGCCGAGCTGGCGCAGCGTCAGGCGATGCACCCGGTTGCCACCCACGGCGCTGTTGCCCGTCGGCTGGAAGGATGCATCGGTCGGCAGCACCGCAGCCGAGCCGCCCACGGGCGCCACGGCCGGCGCGGGCGAACCGGCGGCCGGCGGTGCACCGGCAGAACCGGTGTTCTGCGCCAAGGCCAGCGGCGAGCAGATCACCGCACAGGCAGCAGCCAGGGCCGCTCTCGTCAGCGGTCTATGCCGCATCGAAAAATAGACAGACATCAATCCCCCGTATCCAGTTTTGTTTTGACGACCTTGAGTTCGCCCTTGCGCCAGGAATCCACCATCGACCAGAGATGCACGAAGACCAGGCCGAAACCCCGGGCTCCCGTGCGAAACACCGTGCCGAGCGCGTTCAGCGGCGCATCGCGCTGGGTCTTGCCCCATTCGCGTGTCCAGATGTCGGCACGGGCAAACGTCATTTGCGCGAACTCGACCTGCTGGGCGGGCGTGAGGTCACGCAGTTGCAGTCCGACCCGGTTGCCGCGTGCAAACACCACATCGGCCGGGAACACCGACTCGGCGCGGTTGCGGAACAACGAGACACGAACCTGCTCGTGCAGATTCACCACCGCGCCTTCCGGCAACTGGATGCCGATGCCGCCCTGCGAGAAGTCCGTCATGTCGCAGGCGATGGTCTGGCCACCCGGCAGGTGCAGCGCGGCCGGCAGGTCGAGCGGCACACGCGGGTTGTCGCGCACCTGGCGCGTCTCGCTGGCCGCCGCCACGCAGGCGCAGATGATCAGCATGTTGTAGAAAGTCCAGAACAAGTTGATCAGCATGGTGAAGGCCAGGCCGCTCGTTCCTTCCGCAGAGAACACCAGGTGCATGACGCCGGCGATGAAACCCGCCAGATTCAGCAGCAGCAGGATCAGGTAGGGCCGCGCCATCACCCAGTCGAAGTAGGCCTTCTCGATCACCCCGCCCTTGGCCGTCACGTTGAACTTGCCCAGCTTGGGGTTGATGAAGGCCACCAGCACCGGCCGCAGGATGTACCAGGCCAGCACCGACTCGTAGACCTCGTTCCAGAACGAATGCCGGAACTGCCCCTGCACCCGCGAATTGGTCATCGTCGCGTGCAGGATGTGAGGCATGGCGTAGGCCGTGATCATCAGGGCCGAAGCCTCGAAGATCTGGATGTCGAACAGCAGGAAGGCCAGCGGCGCGGTCAGGAAGATGAGCCGCGGCAGGCCGTAGAAGAAGTGCAGCATGGCATTGAGGTAGCACAGCCGCTGCCCGAGTTTCAGCCCCGGCCCGAACAGCGGGTTGTCGACGCGGCAGATCTGCGCCATGCCCCGCGCCCAGCGGATCCGCTGTCCGATGTGCCCGGACAGACTTTCCGTGGCCAGGCCGGCGGCCTGCGGAATCGCGAGATAGGCCGTGTTGTAGCCGGCCCGGTTCATCTTGAGCGCGGTGTGGGCGTCTTCCGTCACGGTCTCCACGGCGATGCCGCCGACTTCCAGCAGCGGCGCGCGGCGCAGCACGGCACATGAACCGCAGAAGAAGGTCGCGTTCCAGAGGTCGTTGCCGTCCTGAATCAGGCCGTAGAACAGCTCGCCTTCGTTGGGCGTGGTGCGGAAGGTGCCGAGGTTCTTCTCGAACGGATCGGGCGAAAAGAACACGTGCGGCGTCTGCAGCATGGCCAGCTTGGGGTCACGCAGGAACCAGCCGATGCTCACCTGCAGGAAGGACCGTGTCGGAATATGGTCGCAGTCGAAAATGGCGACGAACTCGCCTTCCATGAGCTTGAGCGCCGAGTTGATGTTGCCGGCCTTGGCGTGGAAGTTGTTGTCGCGCGTGACGTAACCCACGCCCATCATCTCGCAGAACTCGCGGAACTCGGGGCGGCGGCCGTCGTCGAGCACAAAGACCTTGAACTTGTCGGCCGGCCAGTCGATCGCCAACGCGTTGTAGACCGTCTGTTTCACCACCGACAGCGGCTCGTTGTACGTGGGAATCAGAATGTCGACGCTGGGCCAGGTCTGCGGATCGGCCGGCAGCGGCTCCGGCCGCCGCTGCAGCGGCCAGGCCGTCTGAAAATACCCGAGCAGCAGCGTGATCAGCGCATACAACTCGGCGATCAGCAGCGCGAAGCCGAAAAAGGCGTCCAGGAAGGTCTCGAAGCCCAGCGTCGACGTGAGGCGCCAGTACATATAGCGCAGCGAGGCGATCAGCGACAGGATGATCATCGTCAGGATGGCCAGCCGGCCGGGCACCTTGCGCAGCACCAGGGCGAGCACCACGCAGGTGCCGGCAAAGATCGCCTGCATGGTGACATCCAGCGGCACCGTCACCACGGTGATGAACAGCACGGCGGCGAAGGCGATCGCGGCATAACGCAGCACCGGATGGTCCCAGCCCCGCGAAGCCAGCATGCGGTCGCCCAGACCGGCCAGTCGATGAGCCCAGCTCGGCGGGCGATCGGCAGAAGGGACTTCGGTGGTGCTCATCGGAATGTGCCGGTTAAATCAAAAAAAGTCAGGCCGAGTGCGCGCTGGGATCAGCCCACGTCGTGCCGGTGTCGAAACGCGCCTGCAGCCACTGCACGCAGGTCGCGAAATCCTGCGCAGCCAGGCTGTGCGGTGCATAGTCGAAGATGCTGCGCCGGAACGCCACGGCCTCGCCCACCGACGCGTCCTGATGGACCACGGCCGCCAGGCGTTCGCCCAGGTCCTGGCGCAGCACGCCGGCAACGTCGCGCGCCAACTGGCGCGAGGCGTCCATCTGGTTGATCACGTAGCCCGAGCCGACAAAATCCGGCCGGCCGGCGCAATAGGTCTGCAGCAGCCGTTCCATGCCGGGCAAGGTGGCATAGCTGCCGGCATCGGGCAGCGCCACGACCAGTGCGGCATGGGCCACCTGCAGCGCCTGCCGCAGATAGACCGAAGCCCCCGGCGGGGTGTCGAGCAGCACGATCGCGTCCTGCGACAGGCCCATGGCCTGCAGGTGACGCAGCAGCCAGTCGGGGTCATGGTGGATGGCCAGTTCGATCTGTTCGCGTTCGCTTTCGCCGACCTCACCGAAGGGCAGCACGACGACGCCGGATTCGCTCTGGACACACGCATCACGCCAGGGCGTACCGTCGATCGCCGCGCGCGAAAGTCCGCCGGGATGCTCCAGATCCAGATTGAAGTGAAAACGCAAGGCGCTCTGGGGATCGAGATCGACCACCATGACCTGATGGCCGGCCCGGTGCAACGCGACGCTGAGATTGACCGTTACCGTGGTCTTGCCCACCCCGCCTTTGGGGGACACAACGGCTACGCGCTTCATAAGCGGTTGAGCTGCTGCAGCAGGCTGGTCGGCGCCGGCACGGGCGTCGCGGCAGCAGCAGGCCCGGGAGGCCCTCCTGGGCGAGGCGGGGCATCGCCGGCGACCGCCGCGCCGTGCAGCAGCCGGTCGAACACCGAGACGAGCGCGTCGGCAGGTGCTGGAGCGGGCGCGGGGATCGCCGGTTCCTGCGCCTTCAGCACCGCGCTCAGGGCCGATCGCAGCGGTGAAGACGAAACCGTGCTGCCCGTCACAGGGCTGGACGGCGCAGGCGTCGAGGCCGGCGCAGCCACGGCAGAGGCGGGTTGCCCCGGCACCGCCGGCGCACCGTCCGGCAACACGGCCGTCACAGGCGGACGCGGCCGGGGGGGAATGAACTGGGCCTTGGAAGGCGGTTTGGCAACGGGGGCCGGCTCGGCAGCGACAGGGGCCGGGGCAGGCACAGGGGCCGTCACCGGCGCGGCTGGCGCGGCCGGCGCAGCCGTTGCGGCGCGGAACAGCGGCGCGTTGGCCAGCACGGGCTCGACTCGCGTGTCGGCCTGCGGTGCAACCGCTTGCGGCGTGGCGACAGGCGCGGCAGCCGGTGCAGGCGACGATACTTCGGCGGCGGGCTTGCGGGAAAACAACCGTGCGGCGGCCGACATCATCCCGAGCGCAGCCGGCGCGGGAGCCAAGACAGGCGCAGGCGCAGGTGCCGAAGAAGGAACAGCGGCCGCGGGGAATGCCGGCTTGTCGAGCGGCGCAGGCGTCACGGGAACCGCCGCCGGCGGTGTCGACGCAACCTGCCCGGCCTCGGCTGCCGCAGTCTCGTGGACGGTGGACAGCAGGGGCCAGCGCGACAGGGACTCTCGCGCCAAGTCGTCACGCGCGATCTCCTTGTATGAGCTACCGCTCACACCGATTTCGGCAAACAGGCTCTTGACGTCGTCGAGTTCTCTCATGGCAGGTCCCAAATCACAACATGCTGCCCTCGCAGTCAAGCAAAAATACTGGGCGCCTTGGGCACAGGCGCCTCCTTGCGCTCCAGGCGGAATTCAACACTCCCCAGGGCATCCGGTTCGGCGGCCTGACGGATCTTGAGCGCCGGGTCGATCCCCATGGCCGTGAACCAGGCTTGATAGACGCCTTCGAGGAAGGCGGCGCTCCAGCTCGCCGAGGTTTCGCCCAGCACCGCCACCAGCGGCGAAAGCTGGTGATTCACACGCAGGAAACCGCTGCTCTCTTCCAGAGAGACCAGGCCCCAGCGCATCGCCGACCAGCGCTCGTTCATCGCCACCTGAAGCTCGGGCAACGTCGCACTGGCGCCCAAGGGATAGGAGGCGGCAAAGCGCTGCCCCACACGCGCCATCAACACCCGCAGATCTGCGGGTGCCAATTGAGCTTCGAGCTCCTGGCCCAGCGTGCGCAAGAAGGGCGTCCACGACGGATCCGCCTGCAGTTCGCGTACGTAATGAATCAAAGGTGCATCCATCTCGTTTATCCCTTTTTTCAGTCTTTGCGCCGAAATCGTCCGGTCATTGATGGGATGAATCTCAAGATTCCCAAAGCATTCACAACCGTACTCCCTTAGAACCCGGAGTCTACATGGCATTCAATTGTCAAAGACGCTCACTAAGTCTAGAGACTGACGTCGTCATCCGGTCTCGACTGGGAAAAATCTATTTTCCCCCGCGCCGCCATCTGTCGTCCGCATACCACAGTTCGACACACGATGTACGAAACGGGACATGCCGTGCTGTGAATGGCCCGCGATCGGGCGATCCGCTCAGGACGGTCGGGTCAGGGCAGGCAGGCGGGATTCCAGCCAGACGACGAACTCGTCGGGCGGCATGGGCCTGGCCACCAGATAACCCTGGACCACGTCGAAACCCTGGCGTTCGAGCAGATCGAAATGTTCCTGTGTTTCGACGCCTTCGGCGATGACGGTCAGGTCCATCGCCTCGCCGATCCTGACCACGGCCTGGCTCAGGATGCGGCTGATCTCGTCGCTGGCCACGGCCTGGACAAAACTCTTGTCGAGCTTGATCTCGTCGAGCGGCAGGCGATTGAGGTAACCCCAGCTCGAATACCCCGTGCCGAAATCGTCGATGGACAGGCGCACGCCCAGGTTCTCGATTTCGCGGACCACGGCCAGGGTGCCGGGGTCCGAATCCAGCATCACGTTTTCGGTCACCTCGATCAGCAGGTCGCCCGTGCTGAGCCCGTGTGCAGCCAGGGTGCTGGTGATGTGCTGAGGCAGATCGGCGTTGCGCAGGCTGGATGCCGACATGTTGATCGACACCGCGGGCACCGCGAGACCCGCCGCACGCCAGGCCTGCAACTGGCGGCAGGCCTCGGCCAGAACCCACAGGCCCAGCGGGTTCATCAGCCCCAGTTCCTCGGCCAGGGGGATGAACCGGTCGGGGCCGATCATTCCCCATTCAGGATGCTGCCACCGCAACAGGGCCTCGGCGCCGTAGAGACTGCCATCGGCGATCCTCACCTGCGGCTGGTAATGCAGCTTCAGTTGCGACGTCCGCAGCGCGTCGCGCAAGGCGGCTTCCATCACCAGACGGCCATGGCTGGCCCGGTTCATCTCGCGGCTGAAGAAGCCGGTGCTGCCCGCGCCGCCCGCCTTGGCCTGGTGCAGCGCGATATCGGCCCGGTGCAGCAGGGTTTCCATGTCGCGGCCATCGGCCGGATACAGGCTGATGCCCATGGACACCGACATCTCCAGTTTCATGCCGGCGATCTCGACCGGCTCGGACAGACGCTCGTGCAGCGTCTCGACCAGCGGCAATGCCTCGCTGTCGGCATCGATCGGCATCGCCAGGACAAACTCGTCGCCCGACAGCCGGCCGACCAGGGCCCGGCTGTCGACATCCGCCAGCCGCTGGGCCACGCTGCGCAGCACGATGTCGCCGGCGGTATAACCCAACGAGTCGTTGACCTGCTTGAGCCGGTCCACATCCATATAGATCACCGCCAGTTGCTGCCCCTGGCGCTGCACATCGGCGATCACCTGCCCCGAGAGGCTTTGCAGCTGCCGCCGATTGGGCAGCCCGGTCAAGGTGTCGTAGAAAGCCAGTTGCTCGAGCTGCTGGCGGGCCTGGTGACGCTCGAGGGTCAGTCCGCACAGTTGCAGGCAACTGTCCACCACCCGCATCAGGAAGGGGTCGGGCTGGCCGCGCCATCGGCCCAGGCAGGCCAGCACGCCCAGCACGTCGTTGTCGTTGGACTGGATGGGCACGGCCCAGCAGGCCACCGGCGCCACCGCCGCCGGAGCGCCATTGGCCTCCGCATCGGTCTGCTCGTCGGCGGCCAGCAGACCGACAAAAGGCGTATCGCGGACATCGGGCACAAAGACCGGCTGCCCGCTCAGCACCGCAGCAAAACGCAGGGTGCCTGCGCCTTCGTCGTCGTCCAGGATTTCCGACCACGACATCACCAGGTGCGGCGCCACGCTGGGCGCAGCCAGGGTGCGCAACATGCCGCCCTCGCCGACCTGGGACAGCACCAGCCGGGTGCCGGGCACCATCGACTCGATCTCGCGGCAGATGAGGTTCATGGCGTCGAGCACCGGTGCATCGCGCACCAGGGCCTCGAGCACCGGCTGCTGCACGGTCTTGCGCAGACGGCCGCTGGTCACGTCGGTCGCGAACACGATGGTCCGCCCCTGTCCCGCGCTGCCCTGACGCACGACCAGCGTGGCAAGGCGGGTCCAGTAGCGCTGGCCCGACCGGCCTTCGGTCATGCAGTACTGAATGAAACGGCTGTCGCGGCCGACGGCCTGCCGCCACTCGTTGGAGAGATGGGCCCGCGTGCTTTCGCCAAACAGCACGTCCGCGACATTGCGCTGAACCGCCAGTCGCGATTCGTACCCGTACATGCGCACGAAAAAAGGATTGACGTATTCGATGCGGCCGTATTCATCGGCGATCAGGACGGCTCGGTCGGAGGCTTCGACCGCCACCTGCAGGCACGCGGCCAGGGTGCCGTCTGCGTCGGGCAGCTGAGCCACTGCAGGGAGCGGCAAGATCTCGGCCCCGTCGCGTCCGGCGATCAGCATCACGACGGGCCCGCTCACGCCGTCGTCGCCCGTCTCGACGGTCGGGACCGGCAGATACAGGGCATCGTCGTCGAAGATCTGCCCGTCGGAAGCCACATAACTCAGGCGGTTGTTCACCACCTCGCCCTGCTCCAGCCGCTGCCAGAGCGACGCATAGGCCGGGGTCTCGCGGCAGGATGCCGAAACCAGCACCGTGTGGTGCCGCCCGACCAGGTCGATCGACTCGGCCCCGAACAGACGCTCGCCCGCCCCGTTGACATAGCGGATGCAACCGTCGCTGCCCAGTTCCAGCAACGCTGGCTGCTGCTGCTGCGCGGAGAGCAACAAGGCCTGGGCGGCTGTCGCGGTGGGTGACCGCGGGCCTTCAGGCGAAGGTGCCGGCATAGAGGCTTTCCAGCGCCAGGCGAGCGACGCACGGCCAGGCCGGCCCCGAATGTATCGATCTCTGCATCATGAGTTGTGTCGCCAGAATGTTCGATGTAACTACTTCAAAAATTATAGCAATACCGTAGACAAAAGATAGATATGAATCCAATCTCGCTCACTATCTTGGCACGAGATCGGATTTGTTCGTTTCATTGCATTTGTTACACTTTTATACTCAGGCGCGAGTCTTTTCCTTGCAGGGTCAAGCCCGATCCCGCCCGACGCCCGCCGGCAATTTTTTTCAGCCTTGGCCGGGCCTGTCGCAAAGCGCCGACACCTGGCTCAGAAGCGCTCGTCCGGCCCCAGGTAACGCCACTGGCCGGGCGGCAGTTGGCCCAACTGCACGCGCCCCATTCGAATGCGCTTGAGGCCGACGACCTTGAGTCCCACCTGTTCGCACATGCGGCGGATCTGGCGTTTTTTCCCTTCCTGCAGCACAAAGCGCAGTTGCTCGGGGTTCTGCCAATCCACCTGCGCGGGCTTGAGCGCCTTGCCGTCGAGCGACAGGCCATGACGCAGACGAGCGAGCTGTTCGCGCGGGAACACGGCCTGTACGTCGGTGGCCACGGTGCCGTAGTGCACACGCACCAGATATTCTTTTTCGAGCGTCGAGTCCTCGCCGATGAGCTGGCGCGCCACGCGGCCGTCCTGCGTCAGCACCAGCAGGCCCACCGAATCGATGTCCAGCCGGCCGGCCGGCGCCAGACCGCGCAACTGCCCCGGGTTGAAGCGGTGCGGAGACCGGTCGCCGTCCCAGCGGTTGCGCGCCTGCACCAGCACCACGGCCGGCTCGTGGCCGTCCTCGGCCTGGCCGCTGACATAACCCATGGGCTTGTGCAGCAGGATGGTGACCTGCTGCGACTGCTGTCCGTGGGCCTGCCGGTCGACCGTGATGCGGTCGTTGGCCGAGACCTTCACCCCCATGCCCGCCACCTGCCCGTTGACCTGGACCCAGCCCTTGTCGATCCAGTCGTCGGCTTCACGGCGCGAGCACAGTCCCATTTCCGCCATGCGTTTGTTGAGGCGCGTCAGCCCGGGATCGCCCCCCGCATCGGGTGCGGAAGGCGCAGCCCTCACACGCACCGGTGCACCCCGGCTGGCGGGCAGCGGAGGCCTCGCGGGCTGGGGCGCGCGCGCAGGTGCACGGTCCGGAACACGATCGGATGCCGCGGCGGAACGGCCCGGGGCGGCCGGACGACCGGCGGACGGCTGGCGGCCCGGGGCAGACTCGGAGGTACCTGCGGCAGGCGATCGCCGATTGGCAAACGTGGGCCGTGGAGCGGATGGAGACGGAGGACGGGAGTCGTGGCGATTCATGGTCGGGCAACGCGCGGGCGCACGGCCCGAAAGCCGATCCGCGCGGAAAAAGTCGCCGGCCGCAAGCGGGCCGGAAAGCAGTCGATTCTAAGAGCCTGCCCTGCGCGGCGCTGCCGGCTGCACGGGCACAGAAGATTCGCACCCTGCAAGACCGGCGCCCCGTTGCACCGCCGCCGTCGCGGCAGGCACCTAGAACTCACAGACGCGCAGGCCATCGAGGTCGAGAATGCGCACGCCGCCATACTCGATGCGGATCAGGCCCCGGCCCTGCAGAAACTGCAATCCCTCGTTCACGCGCTGACGCGAAAGGCCGACCAAGTAAGCCAGCTCCTGCTGTGTGATGCGCAGCAGATCCTGCACCCCGGGATAGAGCACCGGGTTGCACAGTGCCGCCAGATTGCGCGCCACGCGCACGTCCGGACTGCTGAGGCGGTCGTATTCGCGGGCCATGATGAACTGCCCCAGCCGCTCGTTGAGCTGCCCCATCACGAACCGATTGAAACCGATGGAATGATCCAGCAGCCAATGGAAGGTATCCACCGGAAGACCGGCGATCAGGCTCTTGCGCAGGGCCTGGATGTCGTAGCGATAGGGCTCGCGCTTGATCACCGTGCCTTCGCCGAACCAGCCCCCCGGCGGCAATCCGGCGAAGGTCATGGTCGTGCCCTTGGCATTGTCCCGGCTCATCTTGAGCAATCCCTCGATCACGCCGAACCAGTACACCACCGGGCGGCCGATGCGGCACACATGCTCGCCGGGCAGCACCTCGCTCACGCGAATGGCGGCCAGCGCCTGCTCGCGCGCGCCGGCGTCGAGCACTGCCAGCCAGGGAATGCCGTCGAGTTCCTTGCGTTCTGCGAAACGGGCGCGTTGCTGCAGGGGTAGAGGGTCCATCTTGAGTCGTCATGTGGAAGTCTTCAGTGTGAGAAATCCCTAGGACACGTCCCAATGGGAGTAACCCGCGATTTGTCGGCAAAACGACATCCCAGCGTCAAAGTGCTTCCTACCATTGTCTCCAAGCCCTTCCGTTGATGACACTGCAGCGGCCCCGCCCCAGGCTCGAGCCCCCTGTCGTGATCCCGCCCAGAAAGAGCGCCATGGAGACATCCTTCCCCCACCTGCTGCGTCTGCATGCAACCCGGCGTCCGAGCGACGCCGCGCTGCGCGAGAAAGCCTACGGCATCTGGCAAACCTGGAACTGGCAGCAAGTCGACCAGGACGTGCGCCACTTGGCATGGGGCCTTGATGCGCTGGGTTTTGCACCGGACGACAACCTCGCCATCGTGGGCGACAACCGGCCTTATCTCTACATGGGTTTCCTCGCCGCGCAGAGCCTGCGCGGCGTGCCGGTGCCGATGTACCAGGACGCGATCGCCGCCGAGATGGTGTTCGTGCTGCAGGACGCCCACATCCGCTATGTGTTCGCGGAAAACCAGGAACAGGTCGACAAGCTGCTCGAAGCACGGGCCCTGCTCGAGGCCGACCCCGCAGCAGAGCCCGGCCTGCTGGCCCACATCGTCTACGACGACCCGCGTGGCCTGCGCCATTACGACCAGCCAGGGCTCATCAGCATGGCGGCCCTGATCGCGCTCGGACGCGAGCAGGCCGCGGCCCGTCCCGCACTGCTCGACGAGCGTCTGTCGCAGATTCAAACCGAAGACACCTCGGTCATCCTCTACACCTCGGGCACCACCGGCAAACCCAAGGGCGTGTGCCAGACCCACGCCAGCTTCATCGCCTCGGCGCGCGGCGGCATCGAAGTCGACGGCCTGGACTCGCATGACAACGTCATCTCCTACCTGCCTGCAGCCTGGGTCGGCGACCACCTGTTCTCGGTGGCGCAGTGGCTGGTCGCCGGCTTCACCATCAACTGCTGCGAATCCACTGCCACCACCGCCATCGACCTGCGCGAGATCGGTCCCACCTACTACTTCGCGCCGCCCCGTGTCTTCGAGGGGCTGCTCACGTCGGTGTCGATCCGGATGGAAGATGCCTCGGCCGCCAAACGCTGGCTCTACCGCCGCGCGATGGATGTGGCACGGCGCCACGGCGCAGACCTCCTCGACGGCAAACCCGTGCCGCTGGGCGCGCGGCTGAGTTATGCGCTGGGCTCGCTGCTGGTCTACGGGCCGCTGCGCAACGTGCTCGGTTTCTCGCGCATCCGCGTGGCCTACACGGCGGGTGCCGCCATCGGGCCCGACCTGTTTCGTTTCTACCGCTCGATCGGCATCAACCTCAAGCAGCTCTATGGACAGACCGAGACCTGCGCGTATGTCTGCATCCAGCGCAACGGGCGCGTCAAGCTGCACACCGTGGGCGAGGCAGCGCCCGGCATCGAGCTGCGCATCGCGGACTCGGGCGAGGTGCTGGTCAAGGGCGTGAGCGTGCTCAAGGGCTATTACCAGCGGCCCGATGCCACGGCCGAGGTGCTCGATGCCGAAGGCTACTTCCACACCGGCGACGCCGGCGTCATCGACAGCGACGGCCACCTGCGCATCATCGACCGCGCCAAGGATGTGGGCCGGCTCACGGGCGGCGCCATCTTTGCGCCCAACTATATCGAGAACAAACTCAAGTTCTTTCCGCAGATCAAGGAAGCCGTCTGCTTCGGCCACGAGCGCGAAAACGTCTGTGCCTTCGTCAACATCGACTTCGAGGCCGTGGGCAACTGGGCCGAACGCCAGGGCCTGCCCTACAGCGGTTATGTCGACCTCGCGAGCAAACCGCAGGTGCTCGATCTCATCGCCGACTGCGTGCGCCAGGTCAATGCCGACCTGGCTGCCGAAGAAGGCATGGCCGCCACGCAGATCGCGCGTTTCCTGGTTCTTCACAAGGAACTCGACCCCGACGACGACGAGCTCACCCGCACCCGCAAGGTTCGTCGCAAGTTCGTGGCCGACAAGTACGCGGTGCTCATCGATGCACTCTACGGCGGCCTCGGCGAGCAGTTCATCGAGACCCAGGTCAAGTTCGAGGACGGACGCAGCGGCAGCGTGTCCGCCACCCTGCCCATCCGCGACGCCCAGCGCCACGCCGCCTGAGCCACAAAGGAAAGCCTCGCATGTCCACCCGCAGCATCGGCGACGTCATTCTCGAAGTGCAGAACATCTCGCTGGCATTCGGCGGCGTCAAGGCGCTCACCGACATCAGCTTCGATGTCCGCGAGCACGAGATCCGCGCCATCATCGGCCCCAACGGCGCCGGCAAGAGCTCCATGCTCAACTGCATCAACGGCGTCTACCAACCCCAGCAGGGCCGCATCACCTTCCGAGGCCAGACCTTCCGGCACATGAACAGCCGCCAGGTCGCCGAGATGGGCGTGGCCCGCACCTTCCAGAACCTCGCGCTCTTCAAGGGCATGAGCGTGCTCGACAACATCATGACGGGACGCAACCTGCGCATGCGCAGCAACATCCTGCTGCAGGCCCTGCATCTGGGGCCCGCACGCGCCGAGGAGTTGCGGCACCGCGAGAAGGTCGAACACATCATCGATTTCCTCGAAATCCAGGCATGGCGCAAGACCCCGGTGGGCCAGTTGCCCTACGGCCTGCAGAAACGCGTCGACCTCGGCCGCGCGCTGGCCATGGAGCCCCAGGTGCTACTGCTCGACGAGCCCATGGCGGGCATGAACATCGAGGAAAAGCAGGACATGTGCCGCTTCGTGCTCGACGTCAACGACGAGTTCGGCACCACCATCGTGCTGATCGAACACGACATGGGCGTGGTCATGGACATCAGCGACCGTGTGGTGGTGCTCGACTACGGCAAGAAGATCGGCGACGGCACCCCCGACGAGGTACGCCGCAGCGAAGACGTGATCCGCGCCTATCTCGGCGCGGCACATTGAGGGAGCACACGACATGGGATTTTTCCTCGAAACCCTGATCGGCGGCCTCATGGTGGGCATGCTGTATTCGCTGGTGGCCCTGGGCTTCGTGCTCATCTTCAAGGCCTCGGGCGTATTCAACTTCGCGCAGGGCGCCATGGTGCTGTTCGCGGCCCTGGCGATGGCGCGCTTTTCGGTCTGGATCCCGCAGTGGCTGGGCTTCGAAAGCCGCCTGCTGGCCAACCTCCTGGCCCTCGCCGCCGCCCTTCTGCTGATGATCGCCATGGCCTGGCTGATCGAGCGGCTGGCGCTTTCGCGGCTGGTCAACCAGGAAGGCATCACGCTGCTGATGGCCACCCTGGGCATCGCCTACTTCGTCGATGGACTGGGGCAGCTGATCTTCGGCAGCGCCGTCTACCAGATCGACATCGGCATGCCGAAAGATCCGCTGCTGCTGTTCGACTCGGTGTTCGAGGGCGGGCTGCTGGTCAGCCAGGAAGACCTCTACACCACCGTCATCGCCGCGGCCCTGGTCGCGGCCCTCACACTTTTCTTCCAGAAGACCGGCACCGGCCGTGCCCTGCGCGCCGTGGCCGACGACCACCAGGCCGCCCAATCCATCGGCATCTCGCTGTCGCGCACCTGGATCATCGTCTGGTCGGTCGCCGGCGGCGTGGCACTGGTCACCGGGAT
The DNA here is from genome assembly GCF_003752175.1 of Comamonas sp. BIGb0124. Classification (GTDB taxonomy): domain Bacteria; phylum Pseudomonadota; class Gammaproteobacteria; order Burkholderiales; family Burkholderiaceae_C; genus Comamonas_F. The sequence continues at coordinate 185,295 of NZ_RJVF01000012.1, forward strand.
CATCTGGGGCTCCAAGCTCGGCGTGCAGTTCTCGCTGTCGCTGGTGGCGCTCAAGGCGCTGCCGGTGGTGATCCTGGGCGGCCTGACCTCGGTCCCCGGCGCCATCATCGGCGGGCTCATCATCGGCGTGGGCGAAAAGCTCGCCGAGATCTATCTCGGCCCCTACCTGGGCGGCGGCATCGAGGGCTGGTTCGCCTACGTGCTGGCCCTGGGCTTCCTGCTGATCCGCCCGCAGGGGCTGTTCGGCGACAAGATCATCGACCGGGTCTGACCGGCCAAGCACAGGAGGCGAGAGCACCATGTTCTATCGTGAAAACGGCCAGTTCAAGACCCGCTACCAGGACGATCAGCAGATCTTCGCGGTGCGCCAGGACCGCATCGCCATCGGCCTGATCCTGGCCGTGGCCTTTGTGCTGGTGCCCCTGGTCGCCAGCGACTACATGCTGCGCGCCGTGCTCATTCCTTTCCTGATCCTGGCGCTGGCGGCGATCGGCCTCAACATCCTGGTGGGCTATTGCGGCCAGATCTCGCTGGGCACCGGAGCCTTCATGGCCGCCGGCGCCTATGCCGCCTACAACCTGCACGTGCGCATCGACGGCATGCCGCTCATCCTCGCACTGCTGGGCGGCGGCGTCTGCGCCACGCTTCTCGGCGTGCTGTTCGGCATTCCCAGCCTGCGCATCCGCGGCCTGTATCTGGCCGTGGCCACGCTGGCCGCGCAGTTCTTCGTCGACTGGTTCGCCAACCGCGTGCCATGGGTCAGCAACCATTCGCCGTCGGGTTCGGTCAGCGCGGGCCGCCTCGAGATCCTGGGCTACGCCTTCAACACGCCGCTGCAGCGTTATCTGCTGTGCCTGGCCTTTCTGGCGATCTTTGCACTGCTGGCCAAGAACCTCGTGCGCTCGGCCATCGGCCGCGAATGGATGGCCATGCGCGACATGGATGTCGCCGCGACCGTGATCGGCATCCGGCCGGTGTACGCCAAGCTCACCGCCTTTGCGGTCAGCTCCTTCATCGTCGGCCTGGCGGGCGCGCTCTGGGGTTTTGTCCACCTGGGCGCCTGGGAGCCTGCGGCCTTCAGTCTCGACCGTTCCTTTCAACTGCTGTTCATGATCATCATCGGCGGCCTCGGCTCCATCGTGGGCAGCCTCTTCGGCGCGGCGTTCTTTGTGCTGCTGCCGCTGGTCCTCAACGCGGTGCCGCATGCCATCGGCCTGCCGATCTCCACCGCCACGGCCTCCCATCTCGAACACATGGTGTTCGGTGCGCTGATCGTGTTTTTCCTCATCGTCGAGCCGCATGGGCTCGCCAAGCTCTGGGCCACCGCTCGGCAGAAGCTGCGCATCTGGCCCTTCCCCCACTAGGCCGGCCCGCCGCACGCACGTCGAGACCCCGTACCAGCCAGCAGCATCCCGCAACCCGTCCACGAGGAATTCCGCCATGACCTGAAAGCCGCACACCGTCCCTTCGCCGCCGCGCCCCGCCAGCAGGGCACGCGACCGCGCGCACAGGCCTCGAGTGCAGTGTCCGTCGGCCTGATCCGCCTTTACCGCTCTTTGCCATAACAAGTACCAGGAGACCACCATGTTCAACAGGCTACGTGACTTCACGCTGGCGGCGTCTTGCGCCGCAGCAGCTCTGGCATCGGCCCTCGTGCCGGCGGCCGCCCAGGCCCAGGAACAGTTCGTGCCCTTGCTCGTCTACCGCACCGGACAGTTCGCCCCGCTGGGCGTGCCCTGGGCCGACGGCAAGCAGGATTACCTCAAGCTGGTCAACTCGCGCGACGGCGGCGTCAACGGCGTCAAGCTCGCCTACGAGGAATGCGAAACGGCATACGACACGGCGCGCGGCGTGGAATGCTACGAGCGGCTCAAGACACGGGGCGGCGGCGCCTCGGGCTTCGACTCGCAGTCGACCGGCATCACCTTCGCGGTCAGCGAAAAGGCCCCGGGCGACAAGATGCCCATCATCACGCCCGGCTACGGCCTGTCGCAATCGGCCGACGGCTCGGTCTTCGAATGGAACTTCCCGCTGCTGGGCACCTACTGGACCGCTGCGGACGTCATGATCCAGGACATCCTCAAAAAGGAAAAAGGCTCGCTCAAGGACAAGAAGATCGCACTGGTCTATCACGACTCGCCCTATGGCAAGGAGCCGATCGCCCTGCTGCAGAAACGCGCGGAACAGGACGGCTTCGCCCTCACCTTGCTGCCGGTGACGGCCCCCGGCGTCGAACAGAAATCGACCTGGCTGCAGGTCCGCCAACTGCGACCCGATTACGTGCTGCTGTGGAGCGCAGGGGTGATGACCCCCACCGCCATCCGCGAGGCGCAGGCGACCGGTTACCCGCGCGAGAAGATCTATGCGATCTGGTGGGCCGGATCGGACCATGACGTCAAGGACATCGGTGCGGGCGCCAAGGGCTACAACACCATCACCATCCACGACACCGCCTCGCAAGACCGCGTGCACGACGATCTGCGCCGGCTGGTCTACGACAAGAACCAGGGCACCGCCAGCGACAAGTCCGAGGTGGGCTCCATCGCCCATACCCGCGGCATGGTGATCTCCATGCTGCAGGTCGAGGCCATCCGCACCGCGCAAGAAAAGTTCGGCAAGGGCAAGCCCGTGACGCCCGAGCAGGTGCGCTGGGGCCTGGAAAACCTCAACCTGACCCAGGCACGCCTGGACGAACTGGGCTTCGGCAAGATCCTGCGCCCCGTCAAGACCTCGTGCAGCAACCACATCGGTGCCGACTGGGCCCGCATCGCGCAGTGGAACGGCTCGAAGTGGGACGTGGTGTCCGACTGGTACCAGGCCGACGCCAAAGTGGTCGGCCCGCTGGTCAAGACCTATGCCGAGCGGTACGCCAAGGAAAAGGGCATCACGCCGCGCAGCTGCAACTGATCCCCGGCAGCCGGCGATGCAGGGATCCGTCGACCCCTGCATCGCCCGCACCTCCCCGCGAACCGGGAGGCGCATTCCCCGCCCATCGACACCCGGAGACACCACCAGATGGACCAGCACACCGACAGTACCGGCCGCACCGAGAGCACCGGCGCGGCGGCCCCCGCGGCCTTGCTCCAGGTCAACAGCATCGAAGTCATCTACAACCACATCATCCTGGTGCTCAAGGGCGTGTCGCTGACCCTGCCCCAGGGTGCCATCGTGGCGCTGCTGGGGGGCAACGGTGCGGGCAAGACCACCACGCTGCGCGCCATCTCCAACCTGCTCCAGGGCGAACGCGGCGCAGTCACCAAGGGCAGCATCACGCTGCGCGGCGAGCGCATCGACAACCTCTCGCCGGCCGATCTCGTGCACCGCGGCGTGGTCCAGGTCATGGAGGGCCGCCATTGCTTTGCCCACCTGACCATCGAGGAAAACCTGCTGACAGGCTCCTATACCCGGCGCGACAAAGGCGAGATCGCCGCCAATCTCGACAAGGTCTACACCTACTTTCCGCGGCTCAAGACACGGCGTGCCAGCCAGGCCGCCTACACCTCCGGCGGCGAACAGCAGATGTGCGCGATCGGCCGCGCGCTCATGGCCAACCCCTCGGTGGTGCTGCTCGACGAGCCCTCGATGGGACTGGCGCCGCAGATCGTCGAAGAGGTCTTCGAGATCGTCAAGGACCTCAACGTCAAGGAGAGCGTGAGTTTCCTCCTTGCCGAGCAGAACACCGGCATGGCCCTGCGTTATGCCGACTACGGCTACATCATGGAATCGGGCCGCGTGGTCATGGACGGTGCGGCGCAGGCGCTGGCCAGCAACGAGGACGTCAAGGAGTTCTACCTCGGCATGGGCGGATCCCAGCGCAAGTCCTTCCGCGAGACCAAGTCGTACAAGCGCCGCAAGCGTTGGCTCGCCTGATCGGCAAGGCCCCGACACGAACGCCCTCTTCTCCACCCAGGCACGTCCCATGACCTCAACGTCCTTTCCTGATCCGCGCGAAACCCGTGGCAGCGCCGAGCGCGAAGCCGATCTCATGGAACGCCTGTCCCGCCAGGTCACTCACGCGCTGCAGCACAGTCCGGCTTACCAGGCCGCTTACGCCCACCTGTCCATCGGGCCGGACGGCGTGGCCAGCCGCGCGGCGCTCGCCGGCCTGCCGGTGATCCGCAAGCACGAGCTGCTGGCCCTGCAACAGCAGGCACGGCAGGCCCGGCCGGTCAGCGACGACCCACGCCTGCGCGTCTTCGGCGGCTTCGCCACCCAGGGCTGGGGGGCGGCCATGCCGCGGGCCTTCGCCAGTCCCGGCCCCATCTACGAGCCCGACAGTCTGGCAGCCGACCACTGGCGCATGGCCCGCGCCATGCACGCGGCCGGCTTCCGCCAGGGCGAACTGGTGCACAACAGCTTTTCGTACCACCTCGTGCCGGCCGGCGCCATGATGGAGTCGGGCGCACGCGCGCTGGGCTGTACCGTTTTTCCAGGGGGCACCGGGCAGACCGAACAGCAGTTGCAGGCCATGCTCGACCTGCGTCCGTCCGCCTACGTCGGCACGCCGAGCTTTCTGCGTATCCTGCTCGAAAAAGCCGAGGACAACGCCACCGCCCTGCCCTGGCTGCGCACCGCGCTGGTCTCGGGCGAAGCCTGCCCGCCTTCGCTGCAGGCCTGGTTCGCCGAGCGCGGCATCGCGGCCTACCAGTGCTACGCCTCGGCCGATCTGGGTCTCATCGCCTACGAAACATCGGCCCGCCAGGGGCTCGTGGTCGACGAGGACGTGCTGGTCGAGATCGTGCGTCCCGGCACCGGCGAGCCGGTTCCCGAAGGCGAGGTCGGCGAAGTCGTGGTCACCAACTTCAATGCCGATCACCCCCTGCTGCGTTTCGGCACGGGCGATCTCTCGGCCGTGCTGCCCGGCCCCTGCCCGAGCGGGCGCAGCAACACCCGGCTCAAAGGCTGGATGGGACGTGCCGACCAGACCACCAAAGTGCGCGGCATGTTCATCCATCCCGGCCAGGTCGCCGAGGTCGCCCGCCGGCTGCCCGGACAGCCTCGTGTGCGCCTGGTCGTGCGCGGTGAACGGGCAGACGACCAGCTCGTGCTGCAGATCGCCCACCCAGGCCCGTTGAACGAGGAACTGGCCGCACAGTGCCTGCAATGCGTGCGCGACGTCACCAAGCTGCGCGCCGACATCGAGCCGGTACCGCCCGGTCAGTGGGCCAACGACGGCAAGGTCATCGTCGACGAACGCAGCTACCAGTAGCCGTCGCCGGCACCGGATGGCGAACGCCAACCGGGCGAGCCGACGCTGCGCAGGACCGATGGCAAGAGACCGGTGCCGAAGTTCCAAATACGGGCCGACCGCATGGAACTTGCACCACGCTGACAAGCTAGCGGCGAAACCCGGATTTCCTTTTGGTGTTTACCTCTATTTCACATGATGGTTTCGCACCGTAGGATCGCCTACCGGTCTGTAATCTGGACCGGTTTCCACAGAGACCGAGCAAGAGGAGATGATCATGAAACGCCTATCCATTGCCCTGCTGGCCGCCGCCGGCATGACTGCCGCGCTGGCACAAGGCTTCCCAACCAAACCGATCACCTTCGTGGTCCCCTTCTCTGCCGGCGGTCCCACCGACCGCGTTGCACGCGATCTGGCCGAAGCCATGCGCAAGCAGCTCAATGACGTCACCATCGTCATCGACAACGCGGCAGGCGCCGGCAGCTCCATCGGCACGGCCAAGGTCGCGCGCGCTCCGGCCGACGGCTACACGCTGCTGCTCACGCACATCGGCATGTCCACCATGCCCGCGCTCTACAAGAGCCTGCCCTTCAAGGTCGAAAGCGATTTCGACTACCTGGGGCTGGTCAACGACGTGCCCATGACGCTCATCGCCCGTCCCTCGCTCGAAGCCAACAACTACGCCGAGCTCTCCAAGTGGATCACGGCCAACAAGGGCAAGATCAACCTGGGCAATGCAGGACTGGGTTCGGCCTCGCAACTGTGCGGACTGCTGCTCGACAGCGCGATCAAGGCCGACATGACACCCGTGCCCTACAAGGGCACCGCGCCGGCCATCAGCGACCTGATCGGCGGCCAGATCGACCTGCTGTGCGACCAGACCACCAACACCTCGGGTCAGATCGAGGCCAAGAAGGTCAAGGCCTACGCCGTCACCACGGCACAGCGTCTCAAGACTCCGTTGCTCAAGGATCTGCCGACGCTGCAGGAGTCCGGCCTCAAGGGCTTCGAAGTGACCATCTGGCACGGCCTGTACGGTCCCAAGGGCCTGCCCGCCGATGTCGCCACCAAGATCAACACGGCCCTCAAGTCCGCACTGAAGGATCCTGATTTCATCAAGAAACAGGAAGGCCTGGGCGCCGTCGTGGTCACCGACAACCGCCAGGAGCCGACGGCCCACAAGGCCTTCGTGGCGGCCGAAATCGCCAAGTGGACGCCCATCATCAAGGCAGCCGGCGTTTCTGCCGATTAAAATCTCCCCTTGCAAAAGCAAAGGCCTCGAAAAGAGGCCTTGCCCATTCAGCCGCCCTTCGAGGCGGCTTTTTTTTGCCTGGCTGAGGAACTCTGTACTCAGATGCCCCACATCACGCGTTCACCCGCGCCTGCGCTCTCTTCGAGCATGTGGATGAAAGGCACGGCACGCTGGCGCAGCGACACCAGCTGATCGTTGAGTGCCTCGGCTTCCTTGGTCGGGTGTTTGCTCACCGCATCGCCCTTGTGCTGCTGGATCACGAGGTTTTCGGCGGCGATCGCCTGCTGCAGCGCGCTGATGGCGGCAGGCACCTCTTCGGGCGAGATGACGCCCTGGGGGCCGGCTGCCTTGCCGATGATCTTCAGCACCTGCTTGGCAGGCACTTCGAGCATGGTCAGATCGGCAGTCGCTTTGGATTTGAAGGTGTACAGCATGGCGTTCTCCTGTGGTTGTTGTCGTTCTCACCGACTCTAGGCCGGTCAGCTTAGATCATTCTGAAGACGCCAGACCGGCACACCCTCGCAGACGCGCCTACATCGGCCGTCGGACATCAGCCATAGATGTAGTCCCGGGTGAAGGGATAAACCGACTGCGCGCCCCGCATCTCGCCGTGCGACATGTCGTGGTCCGGCCGGATGGCCAGCACCTGATGCAGGCTGATCCAGCCCTGCTCGAAGGCCAGCGCACAGCCCGACAGATAGAGGCGGTAGGCACGCAGAACCCGCTCGGCCCGATCGCCCGCCGTCTTGCGCAGCACGCCCAGTGCATCGCCCAGCTGGCTTTCGAGCGCATCGGACCATGCCCACAGGGTCTTGGCGTAATGCGGCCGAAGATTCTCGACATCGACAGCTTCGAGCTCGCTGCCGGCCAGGTACTCCATCACGTGACTGACATGCAGCAGCTCGCCGCCCGGAAAGATGTACTTCTCGATGAACTCGCCCATGCCCGCGCCCAATTGCGCGTTGCGTGTGCCGCCTGCCGTGATGCCATGGTTCAGGATGAGACCGCCCGGCTTGAGCAAGCGGTAGAGCTTGCGGAAATACGCGCTCATGTTGGCCCGCCCCACATGCTCGAACATGCCGATCGACGAGATCTTGTCGTAGGCCTGGCCTTCGTCGAGTTCACGGTAATCGCGCAACTCCATGCGCACGCGCCCGCCCAAGCCCTTCTCCTCGATGAGCCGGTTCACGTGGGCATGCTGGTTGCGCGACAGCGTGATGCCCGTCGCATCCACCCCGTAGTGCTCGGCCGCCCACAGCAGCATGCCGCCCCAGCCCGCGCCGACGTCGAGAAAACGCTCGCCCGGCTGCAGCCGCAGCTTGCGGCAGATGTGATCGAGCTTGGCTTCCTGCGCCTGCGCCAGCTCCATGTCCGGGTCGCGGTAGTAGGCACATGAATACACCCGGCGCGGGTCCAGCCACAGGCCATAGAAATCGTCGGAGACGTCGTAATGGAACTGGATCTGCGCTGCGTCGCGTTCAAGCGTGTGATGGGTGACCGATCGAGCCTTGCGCCAGACTTCCGTCCACCAGGTATGGGTGGCGCCGGCCGGATTCGAGCCGATCAGGTGCGAAGCGGCGATCATGAGATCGTGCAGATCGCCCTCGATGTCGACCAGCCCCTCGACATAGTCCTGTCCCAGCAATCCGATCTGGCCGGCCGCCAGATTGGCCAGGCTGGACCAGTTCTTCAGCCGGACGTGGACTTGCGCCGGCTCGGAGCCGACGCGCTGCCCGTTCGGCAACTCCAACATGACGGCCACCGGCAACTGGGCCAGCCGCGCCTCCATCTGTCGAGTGAGGGGTTCCATGGTCATGGTGCTGCATCTTAGTCAATGAACACTGCACGTCAAGCAAGTTGACGTGGCCATGCGAGCACACGATGAAACACCAGCCGGGCGTCGCCGAAGCACGGCAAAACGTGCGGCAGCGGCATTCGCTGGCTGGTGCATCCGCCGCGAATCGCCGGGCTATTGTGGCCTGTGCGATGGAACCCGAACAGGACACGTCAAGAAACTGCGCACGCCGCTAGACTTTTGCCGGGGTGACATGCGCCGGGCAACGATCCGGATTAGGCAGAACCGCGCGACCGGTCACGCCGCTGCGCGTTGCAGCCGGTCTCGTACGCCATCCCATTCGGCATCGGCGGGCGGACGTTCGATCCAGATTTCCGGCACACCCGTGGCGTCGAGCGCACGCAGCACCGCAAACAGATCATGCGCCGCATCGGCGGCCGATCGGGGCATGGCAAGCTGCTGCACGACCGTGCCCGGCGCCACCCGGCAAGGCGTTCGGGCATAGACCGCAGGCGCAGGCCGATCGGGAGTCAGCGCGTCGAGCGCAGCCTGAAGTTGCGGCGCCTCCATCAGCACCACCTTGGCCTGCGGCGCGTAGTGCGATGCCAGCGTGCCCGACGCACGCGGTGCGGCAGCCTCTGCCAGCCCCGGATCGCCCGGCCCGCGCAGCCGCTCGCCGGCTGCGGCCTCGAGCGCGGCCGCCGGCAGCAGGCCCGGACGCAGCAGCACCGGCACGCCCCGTGTGCAGTCGATGATGGTCGACTCGATGCCGACCTCGCACGGCCCGCCGTCGATCACCAGCAGTTCGGGCCCCAGTTCGTCCGCGACGTGCGCGGCCGTGGTCGGGCTGACCCGGCCAAAGCGGTTGGCACTGGGTGCGGCCACGCCGTGCACGCCACGGGCCCAGGCCGCCTGCAGAATCGCCTGCGCGACCGGATGCGAGGGGCAGCGCAGGCCGATCGAATCCTGGCCGCCGGCCGCCGCCGCAGCCCGGTCGGGCCGCCGCGGCAGAATCAGCGTCAGCGGTCCCGGCCAGAACGCGTCGATGAGGCGTGCGGCGAAATCCGGCACATCGTGCGCAAACTCGCCGACACGGTCGGCTCCGGTCACGTGGACGATGAGCGGATGATCGGCCGGGCGGTTCTTGGCCGCGTACACGCCGGCCACCGCCGCATCGCTGGCCGCATCCGCACCCAGTCCGTAGACGGTTTCGGTCGGCAGGCCGATCAGCTCGCCGCGCGCCAGCGCTTCGGCCGCCTGGGCAATCGCCCCGGCATCGTCGCCACGAAGGATCACGACACCTCTCCCGTCAGAACGAATCGATGCCCAGGATGGCAGCAGCCTTCAGCGCCACCTCGCGCACGCCGGCGGCGTCGGCTCCGGTGATGTTCAGGTGGCCCATCTTGCGGCCGGCCCGCGCTTCGGTCTTGCCGTAGAGGTGCAGATGCGTGCCCGGCAGGGCCAGCACGGCCGGCCAGTCGGGCTCGAGCGGGATTTCGCCATCCGACCGCCAGATGTCGCCCAGCAGGTTCAGCATCAGCGCGGCGCTGTGCTGGCGCGGCTGCACCAGCGGCAGGCGGGCCAGCGTACGGACCTGCAGTTCGAACTGCGACACGTCGCAGGCATCCTGGCTGTAATGGCCGCTGTTGTGCGGGCGTGGCGCCATCTCGTTGACGACCAGGCTGCCGTCGGCCAGCACAAAGAACTCGACGCACAGCACGCCGACATACTCCACGCCCTCGGCGATCGATTTCGCCGCGGCCACGGCCTGCTGCGCCACCGCTTCGGACACATTGCCCGGATGCACTTCGGTCACCGCCAGGATGCCCTCGCGGTGCAGGTTGCGCTGCACGGGCAGGTTGACGATCTGGCCGTCCTGGCCCCGCGCCACCACCACCGAGCATTCGGCGGCCAGCGGCAGCATCTTCTCGAGCACGCACGGCACCTGCTTGAGTTCATTCCAGGCCTGGGCCAGGGCTTCGCGGGTCGCGACCCGGACCTGGCCCTTGCCGTCGTATCCCAGGCGCGCCGTCTTCAGGATGCCCGGCAGCAGGTCGTCCTGCACGGCCGCCAGATGGTCGGGCGTCTCGATCACCGCATGCGGCGCACAAGGCACGCCGCAGCGCACGAAATGGGCTTTCTCGAGCGCCCGGTCCTGGGCGATCGCCACGGCCTCGGCGGCCGGGCTCACCGGCTTGCTGCGCGAGAGGGCCTGCAGCGTGGGGGCCGGCACGTTTTCGAATTCGGTGGTCACGGCCGCGCACAGCCGGGCCATGTCGGCCAGCGCATGCTCGTCGTCGTAGGCAGCCCGGATGTGGTGATGGGCCACCAGGCCGGCCGGACTGCTCTGGTCGGGCTCGAGCACCACCGTCACATAACCCATGCGCTGGGCTTCGTGCACGAACATGCGGCCCAGTTGGCCGCCGCCGAGCACACCCAGCGTCGCGCCGGGCAGGATGGGAGCGCTGCCGCTCATGGCTTGGGCGGCAGCGTCATGGCGCGGGCCGATTCGGTTTGTTTTTCGCGGAACGCCTGCAGTTGCGCACGCAGATTCTCATCGTGATTGGCCAGCAGCGCGACGGCAAACAGCGCCGCATTGGCGGCACCGGCCGCACCGATGGCGAACGTGGCCACGGGCACGCCCTTGGGCATCTGCACGATGGAATGCAGGGAGTCGACGCCCTGAAGGTGACGGCTGGCCACCGGCACGCCAAGCACCGGCACCACCGTCTTGGCGGCGATCATGCCCGGCAGGTGCGCCGCGCCACCGGCGCCAGCGATAATGGCCTGCAAGCCGCGCGACACGGCCTGCTCGGCATAACGGAACATGTCGTCCGGCATGCGATGGGCCGAAACCACCTGTGCCTCGTGGGCGATGCCGAATTGCTGAAGGATCTGGACGGCGTGCTGCATGGTGTCCCAGTCGCTGCTGGAACCCATGACGACGCCAATTTTGGGGCTGTTCATATTGGAATTTTAAAGCGAACCCTCAATTATCCCCCGTACGCCATGTGTTCGCCGTGTGTTTTGTGCACCAGGTCTCATCCGCCTTGAAGCCCGGCCGCCCCCCATCCCCCGTTTTCCCGCAGGACCGACATGATTGATATCACCCTCGACAACTTCCAGGCCGAACTCATCGAAGCCTCCACCCAGACGCCTGTTCTGCTCGACATCTGGGCCGAATGGTGCGGCCCGTGCAAACAACTGGGCCCGGTCCTCGAGCAACTCGAGACCGAATACGCCGGCCGTTTTGTCCTGGCCAAGCTCGACGCCGACAAGGTCCCGCAGATTTCGCAGCAACTCAGCCAGATGTTCGGTGTGCGCAGCATCCCGTTCTGCGTGATGTTCAAGGACGGCCAGCCCGTCGACGGTTTCGTCGGCGCTCTGCCGGCCGCCCAGATTCGCGAGTTCCTCGACAAGCACGTGCCCACGGCTGACGAAACCGAAGCGGTTCAGGAAGAGCTGGCCGCCCACGAGGCCCTGGCCGAAGGCGACACGCCGAGTGCGCTCGAGTCCCTGCAACAGGCCGTCGCCACGGATCCCGCCAACGACACCGCCCGCTTCGACTACCTCAAGCTGCTGCTGCAACTGGGCCGCGACGACGACGCCAAGGTGGCCTTTGCGCCGGTGCTGCCCAAGGTGATCGTCGATCGCCGTTTCCAGGCTATCCAGCATTGGATTGATGCCAGCGACTACGCCAGCAACACCACCGGCCAGGCCCTGTCGGCCGAAGCCCTGCAGGCCCGCATTGCGGCCAACAAACGCGACTTCGAAGCGCGCTTTGCGCTGGCCCAGACGCTGATCGCCGGCCAGCAGTGGACAGCCGCCATGGACGAATTGCTGGAGATTCTCATGCGGGACCGCACCTGGAACGACGAGATCGCCCGCAAGACCTATGTCTCGGTGCTCGAACTCATCGAACCGCCGCCGGTCAAGGTCGCCGAAGGCCAGATTCCCCCGCAGGACCCCACCGTGGCGACCTACCGCCGCCGCCTCAGCTCGGTCATCCTGAGCTGAGCGCACCGGCCACGCCGGCCGTGCCGCCCTTTGCGGTGGACACGCCCCCGAAAGCCTGGCGGCGGCCGGGCTTCAATCGAGAATGATGGAGGCGATGATGCCGGTGGCGATGGCCACCAGCGCATAGTCTGCACCGACCCGCACCCAGTGGTAACCACGGGGCGGCGGCGACAGCCGGGGATAACGGCGCCATTCATCGACCACGTAGTATTGCTGCCGATAGCCGCGTGGCATGGGCCGGCCCGCATGAAACCAGGGCCGGGCACCCGGATAACCGTAGTGCACCACCGGCGGCGGCGCGTAGCGCGGTGGCGGAGGCGGCACGTAGCGGTACTGCGGCGGCGGGCCGCCCCGGTAGGCCGGGTTGTACCCCTGGTGCCGCGGTGCGCCGTAACCCGGTGGCGCCCGATGGCCATAACCGGGCGGCTCGCGGTGACCATAGCCGGGGCCTTGGCCTTGGCCTTGGCCTGGACCGTGGCCGCGCGGACCGCCACGGTCTTGACCGAAATCACGGGCCTGGGCCGCTGCAGCACCGGCCAGACAAGCCGCCGACAGCGCGGCGGCCATCCATAAACGAGCTTTCATCAGACACTCCAACGGTTGAATCGGTCAGGGTTGGAGAGTGACAGGGCCTGCCCGGTTCCGGAAATTACACGTTGGAACAACTCGGCGCATCAGGCGGGCGCCGCGCGTTCAGTTGATGCGGCGCAGCGACTGCAGCCGGATCGCCACCGATTCGGCATCGTCGGCATGGGGCTCGTGCACCAGATAACGTTCGAGATCGGCCAGCGCCAGCCTGTGATGGCCCAGCTCTGCGCGCGCCAGACCGCGGTCCCGCCAGCTCGCCCAATGTTCGGGCTGCAGGATGACCATGCGGTCGAGCACCGCCACCAGCCGTGTCCAGTCGTTCTGCTGCTGATGGATTTCCTTGAGGTTGCCCAGCATGCGGGTCAGGATGTCGCGCGGTGCGGCACTGCGCAGAAACAGCGCCAGCGGCAGCTCGGAATCCGCCTGGCCCACACGCCCCCGGTTCTGGAAGGGCTGCAGACGTTCGGCGAGCTCTTCCCGGCTCAGCGATTGCCCGGTGAACGGGTCGATCACCACCTGCCCCTTGGCCAGTGCCACCTTGACCATGAAATGCCCGGGAAACGACACCCCCGTGGCCGGCAGGCCCAGTCCCTGGGCCAGCTCCATCCAGACCAGGGCCAGCGTGATCGGGATGCCCCGGCGCGTGCGCAGCACCACATGGATATAGCTGTTGTCGGGGTCGTAGTAGTTGTTGACGTTACCGCCGAAACTGAGCTCGCGGAAAAAGAAGTGGTTGAGCAGGCGCAACCGCTGTACCGGCGTGGCATCGGGGGCCAGCCGGCGCTTGAGGCGCGCCAGCAACTGGTCGATGTCGCCCAGCACCTGCTGGATGTCGAGCTCGGGGTATTCGTCCTGCGCAATCGAGACCGCGGCCTCGAGCAGGGGCATGTCATCGTCGCTGTGCACCAGCGCGGCGAAGTACTCCAATGCCGATGGAGCCGAGAAATTCAGGTTCATGGGCTATCCTCGCATGGCCATCGGCCTCTCGTCATTTCCTGAACAATTGACGCAGCTTGACGCCGGTGATCATCAGCAGGGCAAAGTAGGCTGCCGCTGCCCCTGCCAGTATCGCCGCCATCAGGCCGATACGCGACCCGGGCTGCGCCCGCATCGCGATCCAGTCTACCGCGCCCGCGGCCCACAGCAGCCCGGCGGCCAGCACCAGGCTGGCTCCGCCGACCTGCAGCAGAAAACGCCACCAGCCCGGGCGCGGACGGTACATGCCGCGCCGCACCAGCCCCACCAGCAAGGCCATGGCATTGAGCATGGCACCCAGCCCGATGGACAAGGCCAGCCCGGCGTGACCCAGGCGCGGCACCAGCACCACGTTGAGCAATTGCGTGATCACCAGCACGCCCACCGCGATGCGCACCGGTGTGCGGATATCCTGGTTGGCATAGAAACCCGGCGCCAGCACCTTGATGGCCACCAGGCCCAGCAGGCCCGCACCGTAGCCGGCCAGCGCATGCGCGACCTGACTCACATCCGAGTCCCTGAATGCGCCGTAGTGATAGAGCACCGAGACCAGCGGCTCGGCAAAAGCCAGCAACCCCACGGCGCAGGGCACCGCCAGCAGCACGACCAGTCGCAGGCCCCAGTCCAGCATGCCCGAATACTGTTCGTCGTCGCCGCTGGCCCGCGCGGCCGAAAGTTGTGGCATCAGCACCACGCCCAGCGCCACGCCCAGCAGCGCCGTCGGGAACTCCATCAGCCGGTCTGCGTACGACAGCCAACTCACGCTGCCCGCCCCCAGGTAGGAAGCGATCTGCGTGTTGATGATGAGGGACAGCTGCGCCACGCTCACGCCCAGCAACGCGGGCCCCATGAGCGTGACGATGCGGCGCGTGGCCTCGTCGCGCCAGGCCGACCGGAAACCGCGCCAGCTCACGCTCAGCCGGGGCAGCAGCCCCAGGCGGCGCAAGGCGGGCACCTGCACGCCGAGCTGAAGCAAGCCGCCCAGCATCACGCCCACCGCCATGGCGTAGATGGGCTCGATGCCCACGCGGGCAAAAGCCGGCGCGCCGAACCAGGCCGCCGCGATCATGCACACGTTCAGCAGCACCGGCGTGGCGGCAGGCACCACGAAATGCCGCCAGGTGTTGAGCACCGCTGCGGCCAGCGCCACCAGCGACATGCAGGCGATGTAGGGGAACATGAGGCGCGTCATCAGCACCGCGGCGTCGTAGCCCTCGGGCGACTGCCGCAGGCCGCTGGCCAGCACCCAGAC
Organism: Comamonas sp. BIGb0124; assembly: GCF_003752175.1. Taxonomy (GTDB): domain Bacteria; phylum Pseudomonadota; class Gammaproteobacteria; order Burkholderiales; family Burkholderiaceae_C; genus Comamonas_F. The sequence continues at coordinate 200,362 of NZ_RJVF01000012.1, forward strand.
CATCAGCGGCGAAGCCAGCACCCCCACCAGGCTCACCAGCACCAGGACCCAGGCCAGCACCGTGGCCACCTGGTCGATCAGGTGGCGGGTCTGCGCCTCGGTGTTGCGGGCCTTGCTGGCCGCCAGCACCGGCACGAAGGCCTGGCTGAACGCGCCTTCGGCAAACAGGCGCCGAAACAGGTTGGGAATGCGGAACGCGACATTGAAGGCGTCGGTCAGCGCACTGGCGCCAAAGGCCGAAGCCATGAGCAGCTCCCGCGCCAGCCCCGTGATACGGGAAACCAGGGTCAGGAGCGAGACGGTGGAAGCGGATTTGAAGAGACTCACAACCCGCAGTGTAGCCATGCCGGGCGGGCTTGCTGGCCTTCGCGGTCGGTCGGTGTTAGAATGCCGGGTTCTGCTGACATCATCCTCAAACCCTCAAGGATTACGAACATGGCAACCAAGCCCAAGAAAAAGAACCCCCGTCTGGCGTCCGGCCGCAAACGCGCACGCCAGAACGTCGCCCTGAACGCAGCCAACACGTCGCTGCGCTCGAAGTACCGCACCGTCGTCAAGAACGTCGAAAAGGCCGTTGTGGCCGGCGACAAGACCAAGGCTGCAGAACTGTTCGCCAAGGCACAAAGCGTCATTGACAGCATCGCTGACAAGGGCATCTTCCACAAGAACAAGGCCGCTCGCGACAAGAGCCGCCTGGCCTCCAAGGTCAAGACTCTGGCACTGGCTCCCGCAGCCGCCTGAGCCTAAAAACAGACAAACCCGCACGGGGTGGCTGAGCCGCCCTGCTGTTTGAACCGGGTGCGCTGTCAGCAGAAACGAAAAAACCGCCTTCGGGCGGTTTTTTCGTTTCCGGCGCTCCGTCGAGGGCATTCAAGTCCACACGACGACCGGAAATCGATCCGCAGTCTTGTCGCGCGAGCTAGCCGGGGCCCGCCCTCTTGCGGACTCGCCGCCGCGGCCGGCCGCACACGGCGCGCCAAACCGGCGATTCACTTGCCGTCGGACTTCGGCGGCACGTAGCAGGCCTCGGCGATGGTCAAGCCGTTGTCGCGGGCGAAGTTCATGACGAAATCCCAGGCCATGGGTTCGGCGTCGCGCAGGTCGCGATGGACCACCACGCACTTCACGCCGTTCTGCTGGGTGGGAATGCACCAGGGCGAATAGCCGAGGTGGTTTCCTGGACGCATGCCGCCAGGACGAAACTGGCTCATGACGCCGGCCAGTCGTTCGGCCCAGTCGCTGGGGCGAAACACTTTGCCGTCCTGGGTGATGCCCTGGATAAAAACTTCTTTGGCTGTGGGTTCTGTCATCGAATGGCGGTGGCACGGGCCGTGGGATACCACGGGTGCCAGCAACCGGCGCGCAAGCCCGGAAGACCCCCGGCAGACCGCGGTCGAGAGACTGCCATTTTAGCGCGCAGCCCCTGTCGTGTGTATGTCAGCCGAGCACCCGGCGGGGTCAAGCTCGGTGACCGGGGCATGACGGCACGCATCACACCCATGCGAATAACTCAGCAATGGCGCGGCCCGCCGGCGGCCGGTGCCGCCTAGAATTCGACGCATCCGGCAACAAAGCCGCCGGCCGGGACGGACGCCGACGCGCCGCCCGACTCGTCCCCCCTGTTATCCGATGGAGTCCAGATCATGACCGCAGCACCTATCCCCGCCGCTTCCCCTCACGTGATGACCACCTACGGTCGCGTGCCCGTGGCCTTCTCGCACGGCGACGGCGTCTGGCTGTGGGATGTCAACGGCAAGAAGTACCTCGACGGCCTGGCCGGCATCGCCGTCAACACGCTGGGCCACAACCACCCGCAGCTGGTTCCCGCCCTGCAGGAACAGATCAGCCGCGTCATCCACACCTCCAACTATTACCACGTCCCGCTGCAGGAGCAACTGGCGGCCAAGCTGGTCGAACTCTCCGGCCTCGAGAACGCCTTTTTCTGCTCCACCGGCCTGGAAGCCAACGAAGCCCTGATCAAGATCGCACGCAAGTTCGGCCATGACAAGGGCATCGATCGCCCGCAGATCGTGGTCTACGAACACGCCTTCCACGGCCGTTCCATCGCCACGCTGTCGGCCACCGGCAACCCCAAGATCCAGGCCGGCTTCGGCCCGCTGGTCGAAGGCTTCATCCGCGTGCCGCTCAACGACATCGAGGCCGTCAAGAAGGCCACCGAAGGCAATCCGAACGTGGTGGCGGTGATGTTCGAAGTCATCCAGGGCGAAGGCGGCATCCACGCCATGAGCGACGACTACCTGCGCGAGCTGCGTGCCCTGAGCACCGAGCGCGGCTGGCTCATGATGATCGACGAAGTCCAGTCCGGCATCGGCCGCACGGGCAAGTGGTTTGCCCACCAGTGGTCGGGCATCAAGCCCGACGTGGTCTCGCTGGCCAAGGGCCTGGGCAGCGGCGTGCCCGTCGGCGCCGTGCTGGCCGGCCCCGCTGCAGCGCAGATCCTGCAGCCCGGCAACCACGGCACCACCTTCGGCGGCAACCCGCTGGCCATGCGTGCCGGCGTCGAGACCCTGCGCATCGCCGAACAGGACGGCCTGCTGGAAAACGCCGCCACGGTCGGGGCCCACATCCGCGACCGCCTGCAACAGGAACTCGGCCCGGTCGACGGTTTTCAGGAAGTGCGCGGACAGGGCCTGATGATCGGCGTCGAGCTCAAGCACAGCTGCGGTGAACTGGTGGGCCTGGGCGCCGAGGCCGGCATTCTGTTCTCGGTCACGGCCGATCGGGTCGTGCGCCTGGTCCCTGCGCTTATCATGACGATCGAGGAAGCCGATCAACTCATCGACATCCTGGTGCCGCTGATCAAGAAATTCCTGGCCGCCCAGTCAGCCTGAGCTTCCTGGAACCCGGTGCCCGGTGCGATCCTGCAGCAGCCCGCTGCCGCAGGATCCGCCGGGCCGACTCCTTTTGCACGCCATGAAACATTACCTGCAATTCAAAGACCTGAGCGCCGACGACTACGCCCACCTGTTCGAGCGTGCCGCGGTGATCAAGAAGAAGTTCAAGAGCTACGAAAAATACCATCCGCTGACCGACCGCACCGTGGCGCTCATCTTTGAAAAGGCATCCACCCGGACCCGCGTGAGCTTCGAGGCAGGAACCTACCAGCTGGGTGGATCGGTCGTGCACCTGACCACCGGCGACAGCCAGCTCGGCCGTGCCGAGCCCATCGAGGACAGCGCACGCGTCATCAGCCGCATGGTCGACCTGGTCATGATCCGCACCTACGAGCAGGAAAAGATCGAACGCTTTGCCTCGCACTCGCGTGTTCCGGTCATCAACGGCCTGACCAACGAATTCCATCCCTGCCAGATCCTGGCCGACATCTTCACCTTCATCGAACACCGGGGTTCCATCGCCGGCAAGACAGTGGCCTGGGTGGGCGACGGCAACAACATGGCCAACACCTGGCTGCAGGCCGCCGAACTACTGGGCTTCACCGTGCATGTCAGCACGCCCAGCGGCTACGAGATCGACAGCAGCGTCGCCGGCGTGGCCAAGGGCTCGCACTACAAGGTCTTCAAGGATCCGCTCGAAGCCTGCCGGGGTGCCGACCTCATCACCACCGACGTCTGGACCTCGATGGGCTACGAAGCCGAGAACGAGGCGCGCAAGCAGGCTTTTGCCGACTGGTGCGTGGATGCCGAGATGATGGCCGTGGCGGCCCCCGACGCGCTCTTCATGCACTGCCTGCCAGCCCACCGCGGCGAAGAAGTCGAAGCCGACGTCATCGACGGCCCGCAATCGGTGGTGTGGGACGAGGCCGAGAACCGCCTTCACGCCCAGAAGGCCCTGATGGAATTCCTGCTGCTGGGCAAAGTCCAGGGCTGACCTCCGCGTTTCACCGAGCCGCGCCGCAGCCGCCCTTCGGGGCCTCTGCGGCGCGGTTTTTTTGCGTCCAGGCGTCACAGGCTTGTCATGCCCTCGCTCCACAGTCATCGCGTTCCAGCCCCGACGTCCGGAGTCCCAGCATGTCTTTCCCCCTCCCTGTGCACCCCTGGGTGTCGCCCTTGCCCACCCGCTCGGTGCAGCGGGCCGCATCTCGCGCGGCACGCCTGATCCCCGTACTGGCCTTGCTGTCTGCGCTGGGCGCGGCACGAGCCCAGCAGCCCACCCCTGCCGATTCAGCCGTCCCGAACTTCAGGGCCACCCTGGCAGGCCACGCCGTGCTGCCGGCGCAAAGTTTCATCGCCGCACCCAAGGATGCGCCGGCCGACCTCAAGATGAGCGGCAAGTTCACCACCGGCAGCCGGGTCGAGCAGGCCGGCACCGTCGAAGGCCGGTCGGGCGGACGGCCCACGGGGGTGTCTCTGCCGTTCAAGGGCCAGCCCCTGCAGGGCCACTCGGGCATCCAGCACATGCCGGACGGCAGCTTCTGGGTCATCACCGACAACGGTGCGGGCAGCAAGGCCAATTCACCGGACTTCATGCTCTACCTCAACCACTACAAGGTCGACTTCAAGAGCGGACAGCTGCAGCGCCTGGCCACCGTCTTCCTGCACGATCCCGACAAGAAAGTACCCTTCCGCATCGTGCAGGAAGGCAGCGCCACGCGTTACCTGACCGGCAGCGACTTCGACCCGGAGAGTTTCCAGATCACGGCCGACGCCCTCTGGATCGGCGAGGAATTCGGCCCCTACCTGATCAAGGCCGATCTCAAGGGGCGTGTGCTGGGCGTGTTCGAGACCCTGGTCGACGGCAAGCGCGTGCGCTCGCCCGATCATCCCTCGGTCGCCACGCCCGGAGCCCCGGGCGGCAAGGTCGCCTTCGAGGCCCGCCGCTCCAAGGGCTACGAAGGCATGGCCGCATCGCCCGACGGCAGCAAGCTCTACGCCCTGCTCGAAGGTCCTCTGTGGAAAGAAACCGAGCAGGCCTACGAACAGGTCGATGGCAAGGAGGCCCTGCGGGTGCTCGAATTCGACACGCGCCAGGCCGCCTGGACCGGCCGCTCGTGGTTCTACCCGCTCGAGGCCAACGGTCACGCCATCGGCGATTTCAACCTCGTCGACATGCAGTCGGCCGCCGACGGCAGCCATGCCGTGGGCCTGGTGATCGAACGGGACAACGGCGAAGGAACGGCAGACCGGGCCTGCCCGGCCGGCGCCAAGGCCGCCAACTGCTTCGACGACATCGCCAGGTTCAAGCGCGTCTACAAGATCGCCTTCGGCAACGACAACGTCGGACAGCCGGTTCGCAAGATCGGCTACATCGATCTGATGGCCATCCAGGACCCGGCGCGGCTGGCCCGCAAACCCCTCAACGGCGACGTCTTCACCTTCCCGTTCTTCACCATCGAGAACGTGGATGCGGTCGATGCCCGCCATATCGTGGTCGGCAACGACAACAACCTGCCCTACTCCAGCAGCCGCGAGCCGAACCGGGCCGACGACAACGAACTCATCCTGCTCGAGGTGTCGGACTTCATGCAGGCACGATGAGCCGATGGCGCCGCGCAGGACCGGGCCGGCTCGACGAGGCCGGGTGCCTGGGTGGGTGACTGTGCGGCAGCATGACCGCCGCTTCCCCGGCTCTCAGACGGGTTTGAGCTTCAGGCGTTCGATCTTGCCCACGATGACCAGATACGAAAACACCGCCAGCAGCGCATTCGCCCCCACGAACACCAGGGCGCCATTGAAGGAATGGGTCTCGTAGACGATGTAGCCGATCACGATGGGCGTGACGATGCCGGCGATGTTGCCGAACATGTTGAAGATGCTGCCGGCCAGGCCGATCACCTCACGCGGGGCGGTATCCGAGACCACGGCCCAGCCCAAGGCGCCGATGCCCTTGCCAAAGAACGCCAGCGCCATGAAACCGACCACCATCCACTCCAGCTCGACGTAGTTGCAGGCCACCATGCAGGTCGACAGCAGCAGGCCGCCGACGATGGGAATCTTGCGTGCGGCCGTCAGCGAATAGCCACGGCGCACCAGCGCATCCGACAGGATGCCGCCCAGCACACCGCCGACAAAACCGCACACCGCCGGCAGCGAGGCCACAAAACCGGCCTTGAGGATGGTCATGCCGCGTTGCTGGACCAGATAGACCGGAAACCAGGTCAGGAAAAAGTACGTCAGCACGTTGATGCAGTATTGCCCCAGGTAGACCCCGAGCAGCATGCGGTTGGTCAGCAACTGCTTGGCCTGGCCCCACCGCTGCGCGCGGGTGAGCGGCGCCTGGTCGAGGCGCGGGCCCTCATCCATGTCGACCAGTCCGCCGCCGTCGCGGATGTACTGCAGCTCTTGCGTGTTGACCAGGGGATGGCGTGCGGGGCTCTTGACGAACATCATCCAGATCAGCGCCAGCGCCATGCCGAACACCCCGAGCCAGATGTAGACATGGTGCCAGCCGATGGCGTGCGTCATCCAGGCCATCAGCGGCGTGAAGAGCACGGTGGCGAAATACTGCGCCGAGTTGAACACCGCCGAAGCCGTCCCGCGCTCGGTCTTGGGAAACCAGGATGCGACGACCTTGGCATTGGCCGGGAAGGCCGGCGATTCGGCCAGGCCCACGGTGAATCGCATCAGAAACAGCACCGAGGCGGTGGCGCCCACGGTCGCAAAAGCACCCAGGGTGCTCTGCAGCACCGTGAACAGCGACCAGGCAAAGATGCTGGCGGCGTAGACCCGGCGTGCACCGAATCGATCCAGCAACCAGCCCCCGGGAATCTGGGCCATCACGTAAGCCCAGCTGAAGGCCGAGAAGATGTAGCCCATCTGCAGGTCGCTGAAGCCGAATTCCTGTTTGATGGCGGGACCGGTGATGGACAGCGTTGCCCGGTCGGCGTAGTTGACCGTGGTGACGATGAACAGCATCGCCAGGATCCAATAGCGCGTGCGGCTGCGATCGGCCGCGACGGCGCGCGACACGGCAGAGTTTGTGGGAAACATGTGTGACTCCATTTTTGAGGGCGTCGCCGAGGTCCTGAAACCAAGGGTATTCGCCCATGTTGTGATGTACGTTGTCGTACAAGAATTGTAGGAACTCACACTCTACGAGTACCTGGGAATTACCCTGATGAAATAAAAGAAGCATCCACACCAGGAGTGACCATGCGAAACTCACGATCAACGCCAGCACGTGGCGCCAGCCACTCGTCACACATCATGAACTATCCCGAAAGCCGCCGCCGCCGCGGACGCAGCCTGACCGAAGAAGTCGTGGGCTCGCTGTCGCAGCGTATCGAAGCCGGCGAATTCCCCACGGGCACCAAGCTTCCCTCCGAAACCGAAATCATGCAGCAGGAGGGTGTGAGCCGTACCGTGGTGCGCGAAGCCATCTCGCGCCTGCAGGCCGCGCGGCTGGTCGAAACCCGTCATGGCATCGGGACCTTCGTGCTCGACAAGCCGATCTCGAATTCGCTGCAGCTCGACACCGGCAACATCCTGACCTTGCTCGATGTCATGGCCGTGCTCGAATTCCGCATCAGCATCGAATCGGAAGCCGCCGGCCTGGCAGCCGCACGCCGCACCGACCGCCACCTCGCCGACATGCGCACCGCGCTGGCCGCGTTCGAATCCAGCGTGCAGCAAGGCCCGGGCAGCAGCGTCGAGGCCGACATCGGTTTTCATCTGCAGATCGCGCATGCCACCGGCAACCGCTACTTCTCGGACATCCTGAGCCAGCTCGGCACCACCATCATTCCGCGCACCCGCGTGAACTCGGCCGCGCTGGCTGCCAACGACCAGCAGGCCTATCTGCAGCGCGTCAACCACGAGCATCAGTTCATCCTGTCGGCCATCGAACGCAAGGATGCCGAAGCCGCACGCGCGGCCATGCGCACCCACCTCACCAACAGCCGCGAACGCTTGCGGCAGGCCCACGAAAGCGTCGCCAAGCTGCGCCAGGAAGGCTAGGAAAGCGGCTGTCCAGCGCCTGCCGACAGGCCTGCTGGATAGCCCTGACTTGACGGCCCGGCTGCAAGAAAACCACAATGGCCGGGTCCGCAAGGGTTATCACCAAGACAGGGCTCAAACCCATGTTGTATGATGACCGACATCATCAAATCCTACCTTGCGGCGCTGACCCGCAAATTCCTTGAAACTGGAGACCACCGTGACGACACCTCAAGAACTCAAGAGCATCATTTCCGAAGGCCTGCTGTCCTTCCCCGTGACCGATTTCGACGCGCAAGGCAACTTCAACGCCAAGACCTATTCGGAACGCCTGGAATGGCTGGCTCCCTACGGCGCCAGCGCGCTGTTTGCCGCCGGCGGCACGGGTGAGCTCTTTTCTCTGAACGGCAGCGAGTACAGCGACGTGGTCCGCGCCGCGGTGGCCGGCGCCAAGGGTCAAGTCCCCATCCTGGCCGGTGCCGGCGGTCCCACCCGCACCGCCATCCAGCAAGCCCAGGAAGCCGAGCGCCTCGGTGCGCACGGCGTGCTGCTGATGCCCCATTACCTCACCGAAGCCAGCCAGGAAGGCATTGCCAACCACGTGGCCGAAGTCTGCAAGTCGATCAAGATCGGCGTGGTGTTCTACAACCGCGCCAACTCGCGCCTGAGCGCCGACTGGCTGGCCAAGCTGGCCGACGCCCACCCCAACCTGATCGGCTTCAAGGACGGCATCGGCGAGATCGAACCCATGGTCCGCATCCGCCGCAAGCTCGGCGACCGCTTCAGCTACCTGGGCGGCCTGCCCACTGCCGAAGTCTACGCAGAAGCCTACAAGGCGCTGGGCGTGCCCGTCTACTCGTCGGCCGTGTTCAACTTCATCCCCAAGACGGCCATGGACTTCTACCGCGCCGTCGCCGCCGAAGACCACGTCACCACGGCTCGCCTGATCGACGACTTCTTCCTGCCCTACCTGGACATCCGCAACCGCAAGCAAGGCTATGCGGTCAGCATCGTCAAGGCCGGTGCCAAGCTGGTCGGCCACGACGCCGGTCCCGTGCGCGCCCCGCTGACCGACCTGACCGAAGCGGAAATGGAATCCCTGAACACGCTGATCCAGAAGCTGGGTCCGCAGTAACACCGCCTTGGCGGGCGGACCGCATGTCACCGTATCTGCGGTTTCCACCGCCATAGCACCGGGCCAAAGCCGACGTGAACCGTCGGCCTGGCCTGTTTGTCCTTTTGCTTCATCCTAGGAGACCCTGCTCATGACCATCACCGGCGAAATGCTCATCGGCTTCACCGCCGTTCGCGGCAACGAAGGCAGCCAGCGCGCCTTCGACCCTGCCCGCAACACCGAGATCGATCCCGCCTTCGGCCTGGGTGGCCCCGCCGAAGTCGACCGCGCAGCCGCCCTCGCCGCTGCCGCCTTCGACCCCTACCGCAACCTGCCCCTCGAAAAGCGTGCCGCTTTCCTCGAAGCCATCGCCGACAACATCGTGGCCATCGGCGACGAACTGCTCGCACGCGCCCACGCCGAGACCGGCCTGCCCCTCGCCCGCCTGACCGGCGAACGCGCCCGCACCGTCGGCCAGCTTCGCCTGTTCGCCAAGGTCGTGCGCGACGGCCACTTCCTGCGCGCCACCATCGACCCGGCACAGCCCGAGCGCCAGCCCCTGCCCCGCGTCGACCTGCGCCTGGCCAAGGTACCGCTGGGCCCCGTGGCCGTGTTCGGCGCCAGCAACTTCCCGCTGGCCTTCTCGGTGGCCGGCGGCGACACCGCCTCGGCCCTGGCCGCCGGTGCGCCCGTCATCGTCAAGGCCCACAGCGCCCACCTCGGCACCTCCGAGCTGGTCGGCCGCGCCATCCAGAAAGCCGTCAAGGACCAGGGCCTGCCCGAAGGCGTGTTCTCGCTGCTCATCGGCGCCGGCCGCAAGCTCGGCGAAGCGCTGGTGGCCCATCCCGCCGTCAAGGCCGTCGGCTTCACCGGCTCGCGCCAGGGGGGTCTGGCCCTGGTGAATATCGCCAACGCCCGCCCCGAACCCATCCCGGTCTATGCCGAGATGAGCAGCATCAACCCCGTGTTCCTGTTCCCCGGTGCACTGGCCGCACGCGCGGAAGCCATCGGCAAGGCCTTTGCCGATTCGCTGACCATGGGCGCCGGCCAGTTCTGCACCAACCCCGGCCTGGTGCTGGCCGTCGACGGCCCCGACCTGCAGCGGTTCGTCTCGGCTGCCGGCGAGGCACTGGCCGGCAAGGCCGCGCAGACCATGCTCACGCCCGGCATCCACGAAGCCTACCGTTCGGGTACGGCCAAGGTGGACGCCGTCGCGGGTGTGGACAAGATCGCCCAGGGCGTGCCCGCCGGCGACCAGCCCAATGCCGCACAGGCTGCGCTGTACGTGACCGATGCCCAGCGCCTGCTGGCAAGTCCCGACCTCGAGTCCGAGATGTTCGGACCGGCCTCGATCGTGATCCGTGCCAAGGACTTCGACGAACTGCTGGCGGTGGCCGAGCACGTGGAAGGCCAGTTGACGGTGACGCTGCAGATCGACGAAGCCGATCACGCCGACGCACGCCGCCTGCTGCCGGTGCTCGAGCGCAAGGCCGGCCGCATCCTGGCCAACGGCTTCCCCACGGGTGTGGAGGTCTGCCACGCCATGGTGCACGGCGGTCCGTTCCCGTCGACCTCGAACGCGATGTACACCTCGGTGGGCGCCACCGCCATCGACCGTTTCCTGCGGCCGGTGAGCTACCAGGACCTGCCCGACGCCCTGCTGCCCGAAGCACTGAAGGACGGCAATCCGCTGGGCCTTTGGCGTCTGGTGGACGGTGCGCTCAAGCAGGCTTGAGCCCAAGTGACCGGCACGACGCCTGACTGAAGCGCGTCACGATTACAACTTTGTTGTTGGCTTCATGCCAGCTTGAGCCGTGCGGCGGATGACTCCCCGCACGGCTTTTTTTCGTCCAGCCTCCGGTGTGCGGCAAGGCCAGTTGGGCTCAACGGGTATCGGGCGCATCGTTGGTGGGATCGGGCGTGCGCGAGGTGCGCAGCAGGCGGCCATCCCGGCCCAGGGTGGCCGTGAAGCTGTAACTGCGATTGCCGTCCTCGAGGTAATGCCAGACCCAGTCGGTCTCGCCGCTCAAGGCATACGGCACGATCCGCGCCGGCTTGCCGAAGCGCCTGCGCAACACCTCTTCCTCCAGGCCCGGCGTGGCCGTGGCCATGTTCTCGGGCGTGAGCACCTGACGCAAGGACCGCATCACCCCGTCGGGCGCCAGCGTGATCATGTAGTTGCGATGTCCCGTCGGCTGCCGGTTGTACTCGAAGGTCCGGGCCCCATCGGGCTCGGGCCAGACGCGTTCGGGCTCGCCCATCGCCTTGCGCACGTCGGTTTCGGTCGACACGCCTTCTTCAAGCTGCTCGATGCGCCGCGCATCGCAGCCTGCCAGCAACAGCACCGCCAGCACGACGGCGCCCAGCGCCAGCCAAATCCCATGGTTCTCGACACTCTGCATCCAGCTTTGCCACATCCCGTATCCCCGGCAGTAAAATCATGGGAGCCGCCCGTCCGCTAGGCTGGGCGCTTCCCACAAGAGACAAGAAAGCCGCAGTTTATGCCGATCTTCCGTCGCCCCGACTACACCTCGGACATCACCCAGTTCCTGTCCGAGCTGCACGCACAGCGCCCCACGCTCGAAGCCGAGCAGAAAGCCGGGCGTGCCTTGCTGTGGGACAAGCAGATCAACCGCGAAAGCCAGGCCGACTCGGCCCGTGCCCGTGTGAGCCAGAAACCCTACGTCTACCAAATCGAAGGCGAGTGAACGCCCCCGGCCCTCCGCCGCCGCGCTTGCCGACTCACCCCCGTCCCGCCCTGCCCCGATGAACCGCCCCGTGTGGCCCGACACGCCCGCACCCGACGTGCCCGGCCAGCCCGAGGTCGTCGACAATCTGGCCGTGGCGCGGCTCTATGGCGAACCGCTGTTCGCCATGCCCCAGGACCTCTACATTCCACCCGATGCGCTCGAGGTGTTTCTCGAGGCATTCGAAGGGCCGCTCGACTTGCTGCTCTACCTGATCCGCAAGCAGAACTTCAACATCCTCGACATCCCCATGGCGGCCGTGACCCGCCAGTACCTGAGCTACGTCGACGAAATCCGCAGCCGCAATCTCGAACTGGCCTCGGAATACCTGCTGATGGCCGCCATGCTCATCGAGATCAAGTCGCGCATGCTGCTGCCGCCCAAGAAGTCGGATGGCGAGCAGGAAGCCGAAGATCCGCGCGCCGAACTCGTGCGCCGCCTGCTGGAATACGAACAGATCAAGCTCGCCGCCCACCAGGTCAACGCGCTGCCCCAGGCCGGCCGCGACTACCTGCGGGCCCAGGTCTACATCGAGCAGTCGCTGCAGCCGCGCTTTCCGGATGTCGATGCCAGCGAACTGCAGGCCGCCTGGCGCGACATCGTCAAGCGCGCCAAGCTCATACAGCACCACACCATCACACGCGAGGAGCTCTCGGTACGCGAACACATGTCCATCGTGCTGCGGCGGCTGCAGGGCCGCAAGTTCGTCGAGTTCGAAGAGCTGTTCGATCCCTCGCGCGGCGTGCCCGTGCTGGTCGTCACCTTCATCGCCCTGCTCGAGCTGGGCAAGGAAACCCTGGTCGAGATCACGCAGGCAGAGGCCTTCGCCCCCATCTACGTCCGGTTGGCCTACACGCCGGCCTGATCCTCGGCCCGGTGCGGCCATCGCCCAAAAATCAGGCGGATGATATAATCCCTGCCTTTGTCGCGGCGCCATCGCACGCCCTGGGCCTTTTCAGGCCTGTCGGGGTACTGGGGTGGCCGATCTCCCGGCAGCCTGGGCACAGTGTTTCTGTTGCCTGATCGGGCTAGCCTGCCGCCTTGGCCTGAACGGTTGCCATGCTTGTGGATCGGCGTGGCGGTGCACCATTCGGGGCGGAGGCTGGATCAAAGCCCATTGGGCCGAGCCGAAGCGCTGCCTGCATGCACGAACGGCTTGCCGCTGGCCTGACAGAGCGAATTGAACGCATGAATACACACATGGTGTGTGCGCGGGTCGATGCCTGCGCCATGCCCTCTTAGGTTGAAGGATAGAAAGATGGCCAAAGAAGAACTGATCGAAATGGGCGGACTGGTCACGGAAGTGCTGCCCGACTCGCGTTTCCGCGTCACGCTGGACAACGGTCACCAGCTCATTGCCTACACCGGCGGCAAGATGCGCAAGAACCACATCCGCATCCTGGCGGGCGACAAGGTGTCGCTCGAACTCTCGCCCTACGATCTGACCAAGGGTCGCATCACCTTCCGCTTCATTGCCGGCCGTACCCCGCCGACGCCCCGCAGTCGCTGATCGTGCGCCGGCTTTGCCGCGGCTGGGTTGCTTCAGATGCAATCGGCCCGGGATCCGGACACCGAAGCGCCCTTCCGGGGCGCTTTTTTTCGACCGTGCACCGATGGCACCGACAAAAAAAAGAGGCCCGAGAGCCTCTTTTTTTTGATGTAGCGACCGATGCATCCAGCCGGTACGCCTTGGGCAGGGAAGGTCGTGATCCGACGACCCTGCCCCTTTGTCCCGCTTACGCCGGCTTGTTGACCGCGTCGGGGTTGCGCAGGCGGATGTGCAGTTCACGCAGCTGCTTTTCATCCACCGTGGACGGCGCTTGCGTCATCAGATCCTGAGCGCGCTGGGTCTTGGGGAAGGCGATCACGTCGCGGATGGACTCGGCACCGGTCATCAGCGTGATGATGCGGTCCAGGCCGAATGCGATGCCGCCATGCGGCGGGGCACCGAACTGCAGCGCGTCGAGCAGGAAACCGAACTTGATCTGTGCGTCCTCGGCGCTGATGTTGAGCGCCTTGAAGACCTTCTGCTGCACTTCGGCACGGTGGATACGGACCGAACCGCCGCCCATTTCCCAGCCGTTGAGCACCAGGTCGTACCCCTTGGAAATGCAACGGCCCGGATCGGTTTCCATCCAGTCCTCGTGCCCGTCCTTGGGCGCGGTGAAGGGGTGGTGCACGGCCGACCAGCGCTGCTCGTCCTCGTCGAACTCGAACATCGGGAAATCGACCACCCACAGCGGAGCCCAGCGGCTCTCGAACAGGCCGTTCTTCTTGCCGAAATCGCTGTGGCCGATCTTGATGCGCAGCGCGCCGATGGAGTCGTTGACCACCTTGGTCTTGTCTGCACCGAAGAACAGCAGATCGCCGTCCTGGGCGCCCGTGCGCTGAAGCACCTCGGCCAGCGTGGCATCGTCGAGGTTCTTCACGATGGGCGACTGCAGGCCTTCACGGCCCTTGGCCGCGTCGTTGACCTTGATGTAGGCCAGGCCCTTGGCGCCGTAGATCTTGACGAATTCGGTATAGCCGTCGATTTCGCCGCGCGACAGGCCGGAGCCTTCCTTGGCACCGCCGGGCACGCGCAGGGCCACCACACGGCCGTTGGGCAGGTTGGCGGCGCCGGAGAACACCTTGAACTCGACACCCTTCATCAGTTCGGTGAGTTCGGTGAACTCGAGCTTGACGCGCAGGTCGGGCTTGTCCGAGCCGAAACGCGCAGCGGCTTCCTGGTAGGTCATCACCGGGAACTCGCCCAGATCGACGTTGATGGTGTCCTTGAACACATCGACGATCATTTCCTGGAACAGGGCACGGATGTCTTCTTCGGTGAGGAAGGAGGTCTCGATATCGATCTGGGTGAACTCGGGCTGGCGATCGGCACGCAGGTCTTCGTCGCGGAAGCACTTGGTGATCTGGTAGTAGCGGTCGAAACCGGAGACCATCAGCAGTTGCTTGAACAACTGGGGCGACTGGGGCAGCGCAAAGAAGTGGCCGTCGTGCACGCGGCTGGGCACCAGGTAGTCGCGTGCGCCTTCGGGCGTGGACTTGCCCAGCATGGGCGTCTCGATGTCGACGAAGCCCTTTGCGTCTAGGAACTTGCGCACCGCCATCGCCACCTTGTAGCGCAGCATCAGGTTGCGCTGCATGTAGGGGCGGCGCAGGTCGAGCACACGGTAGGTCAGGCGCGTGGTCTCGGAGATGTTGTCGTCGTCGAGCGTGAAAGGCGGCGTCAGGCTGGGGTTGAGCACCTTCACCTCGTGGGCCAGCACTTCGATCTTGCCGGTCTTGAGGTTCTCGTTGGTCGTGCCTTCGGGGCGGGCCCGCACCACACCGGTGATCTGCACGCAGAACTCGTTGCGCAGACCTTCGGCGACGGCAAAGCTGTCCTTGCGGTCGGGATCGCACACCACCTGCACATAACCTTCACGATCGCGCAGGTCGACAAAAATCACGCCGCCGTGGTCGCGCCGGCGGTTGACCCAGCCTGCCAGGGTCACGGTCTGGCCGAGCAGGGCTTCGGTCACGTGACCGCAGTAGAGGGAACGCATTGCCATGTCTTTATCTTTCAGCGCCAGTGTGGCGCATGCACATCATCAAATCGAAAACCACGTTGCACAGGCGGACTGTGCGTGACGCCAGGCGCCCTGGGTCGCACCGCTCAGTGGCAGGCGCAACCGCCACCGCACGCTGCAGCCGGCGCGGCGGCCGCAGCCTCGGGTGCGGGGCTGGCCGCAGGGGCCGCGGCAGATGCCGCAGCAGCAGGCTTGGACGGGGCGCCGCTGTTCTTGAAGTCCGTGGCATACCAGCCATTGCCCTTGAGCTGAAAACCGGCAGCGGTGATCTGCTTGACCAACGCAGGCTGGCCGCAGGCGGGACAATCCTTGAGCGGCGCGTCGGACAGTTTCTGCAACGCATCCTTGGCATGGCCACAGGCGTCGCATCGGTAGGCGTAAATAGGCATGAATCAGGAACTCCACGCTCAGGCGGGATGGAAAGCCGCCGATTATAGATTCTTGCCAGGGGCAAGCGGCCAGGCGCGCCTGTCGCGTGGCCGGTCGGGCACCTTCGCACGGCGGACTCGCACCCGCCGGGGTGCCTCGGAGCCCCTCAGCGGGCCGTCGGCTCGAGCGAGGCCAGATAGACCGGCCCCTGCACATTGCGCACCCGTTGCGGGGCCAGCGTGCCGGCGATCATGCCCAGCGCCGCCGCCAGCACGCCGCCGAGTTGCGGCGGGAAGATTTCGCCGGCCGGCGTGTACAGCAGGGCCAGCCAGGTCAGGAGGCCCAGCACGCTCGAGCAGACCGCCCCTTGCGAGGTCGCACGCTTCCAGTAGAGGCCCGCGACCAGCGGCACGAACGCCCCCACCAGCGGCAGTTGGTAGGCCCCCGCCACCATTTCATAGATGGACGTGCCTTCCATGGCAATGGAGTAGGCGCAGACAAAGATGCTGAACACCAGCGTGGCGATGCGCATCGTCCACAGTTCCTTGCGGTCGCCCGCCGCGCCGGCCTGGCGCGGCACGAACTGGCGCCAGATGTTTTCGACGAAGGTCACCGACGGCGCCAGCAGCGTGGCCGAGGCGGTGGACTTGAGCGCCGACAGCAAGGCGCCGAAGAACACCACCTGCATGACAAAAGGCATGTGATCCATGACCAGCGTGGGCAGGATCTTCTGCGGGTCTTCGGCCATCAGCGCCTGGGTCTGCTCCGGCATGATGATGAGCGCACTGGTCACCAGGAACATGGGCACGAGGGCAAACAGCATGTAGGCCAGGCCACCGATCACCGGACCCTTGGTCGCCGCGCTCACGCTGTTGGCGGACATCACGCGCTGGTAGACGTCCTGCTGGGGGATGGAGCCGAACATCATCGTGATGGCGGCGGCCAC
This sequence comes from Comamonas sp. BIGb0124, assembly GCF_003752175.1. Taxonomy (GTDB): domain Bacteria; phylum Pseudomonadota; class Gammaproteobacteria; order Burkholderiales; family Burkholderiaceae_C; genus Comamonas_F. The sequence continues at coordinate 216,963 of NZ_RJVF01000012.1, forward strand.
GAAGAACAGGATGTCGTGCCAGCTGGGCTCGGGCAGGAAACGGAACATGTCGCGGCTCGAGGCCAGGGCGATCACCTGGTCGGCGCCGCCGGCGAGGTCGGCCGCGAAGATCGCGATCGCACTCAGGCCCAGCACCAGAATGATCATCTGGACCAGGTCGGTCACGGCCACGGACCACATGCCGCCGAACAGCGTGTAGGTCAGGATGGACACGGTACCGATCACCATGCCCATGGGGATGCTGACGGCGCCGCCCGACAGCAGGTTGAACATCAGCCCCAGGGCCGTGACCTGGGCGGCCACCCAGCCCAGGTAGCTGATGATGATGATGATGGAGCAGAGAATCTCGATCACGCGGCCGAAGCGCTCGCGGTAGTAGTCGCTGATGGTCAGCAGATCGAGCTTGTACAGACGTGCGGCAAAAAAGATGCCCACCAGCACCAGACACATGCCGGCACCGAACGGATCCTCCACGATGGCGTTGAGACCGCCCTCGACGAACTTGGCGGGAATCCCCAGAACCACTTCCGAGCCGAACCAGGTCGCGAACGTGGTCGTGATGATCATGAACAGGGGCAGATGCCGCCCCGCGATGGCAAAGTCGGCAGTGGTCTTGACGCGCCGGGCGGCCCACAGGCCAATGGCGATGGTCACGATCAGATAGGCAATCACCAGGGTCAGTAGCACCGGACACTCCTCATGCAGGCAGGATTAAACGCAAGGGTTGAACAAAAAACTGCGCGGATTATTGGTCAAAAACACAAAAAAACAGGGCGATCGGCCCTGTTTTTTGTTGGATAGCCACATCTGGCGTTCAAAAGAATCGCCAGCGCACCAAGACCAGCACAGCCAGAACACCCAATGCAAAACCCAGGCCACCGTAGATGAGTTTCTGCAGCAGGCGGTTGGTCCGGCGCTGCTCGAGCAGCAAGGCCTCGAGTGTGCGGCGGTGCCCCTCGACGGCCTGCCCTTGCTGCAGGTAGTCGTGAAACAGCCGCGGCAATTCGGGCAGCAGCTTGGCGTATCGCGGCGCTTCGGCCTTGAGCTGCTCGAAGAACTTGCGGGGGCCCAGTTCGTCGCGCATCCATTTCTCGAGGAAAGGACGAGCCGTGCTCCAGAGGTCGAGTTCGGGGTCGAGCTGGCGGCCCAGGCCTTCGATGTTGAGCAATGTCTTTTGCAGCAGCACGAGTTGGGGCTGGATCTCGACCTGGAAACGGCGCGAGGCCTGAAACAGGCGCATCAGCACCATGCCCAGCGAGATTTCCTTGAGCGGCCGGTCGAAGTACGGCTCGCAGCAGGCGCGCACCGCCGCTTCGAGCTCGTCGACCCGGGTCTGCCGGGGCACCCAGCCGCTCTCGACGTGAAGCTCGGCCACCCGCTTGTAGTCGCGGCGGAAAAACGCCACGAAATTCTGCGCCAGGTATTCCTTGTCGTACTCGGTGAGCGTGCCCACGATGCCGAAATCCAGCAGGATGTAGCGGCCGAAACTGTCGGGCGCGAGACTCACCTGCAGATTGCCCGGGTGCATGTCGGCGTGGAAAAAGCCGTCACGGAAGACCTGGGTGAAAAAGATGGTCACGCCGTCGCGCGCCAATTGTTGAAAGTCGACCTTGGCGTCGAGCAGTTCCTGCTTGTGGCTGATGGGCACGCCGTTCATGCGCTGCATCACCAGCACGGTGGAATGGCAGTAGTCCCAGAACATCTCGGGGATGATCACACTGTCCACATCCTCCATGTTGCGGCGCAGTTGCGCGGCATTGGCGGCTTCCTTGAGCAGGTCGAGCTCGTCGTGCAGATACTTGTCGAACTCGGCCACCACCTCGCGCGGCTTGAGCCGGCGGCCATCGGACGACAGGCGTTCGAGCCAGCCGGCCATCACGCGCATGAGGGCCAGATCCTGGTCGATGATCTTGAGCATGCCCGGCCGCAGCACCTTGACCGCGACTTCGCGCTCGATGCCCTGCTTGTCGAAGAGCGTGGCGAAGTGGACCTGGGCAATCGAGGCACTGGCGATGGGCACGTGCTCGAAGGTGGCAAACACGGCCATCAGCGGACGGCGCAACTCGGCTTCGATCAGTTGCACGGCGACGGCGCTGTCGAAGGGCGGCACGCGGTCCTGGAGCAGCGCCAGTTCGTCGGCGATGTCGGGCGGCAGCAGGTCGCGCCGGGTCGACAGCACCTGGCCGAACTTGACGAAGATCGGTCCCAGGCTTTCGAGCGCCTGACGCAGGCGCTGGCCGCGCGGCGCATCGAGCTTGCGTCCGATCGTCAGGATGCGGGTCACCCGGCGCAGGCCCGGGTGTTCGAAACTGCTGAGAACCAGCTCGTCGAGCCCATGTCGGAACAGGACCCAGATGATGAACAGCCCGCGGGCTGCTTGCCTGAACCAGCGCATCAGCGGCTGGCTCGGCGCTCGGCCACGAAACTGCGCAGGCCTTCGGCGACACGGCGACCGACCGAAGCCACCGCATGGGCCGGCGCATCGCCCACCACACGCGACAGATCCTCTTCGGCATCCCAGCGCACGTTGGCGATCAACCAGTTGACGTCGGCCGCCAGTTGCACGTCGCCTTCGATGCGCAGCGACGGTTTCTCGCCACGGACGGCACTTCTGGCCAGGTCGAGCGGCGAGGTGTCGTTGACGGTCAGGGTCAGATCGGGCACGCCCGATTCATCGGCGCGGTCGAACAGGCCGGCCGGCGTGACCGCCAGGCGGATGTTGAAGGAACGCCATTGCGCGAGGATCACACGCCCCGTCTGCTGGACCATGCGCTGCTGCGCCTGCGGTTCCTGCATGATCACATGGTTGAGGAACAGAACCACGCGCTGCTGAACCTCGTCGACCATCCAGGCCGGCGGCTGCAGACCGCCGAGGAACTGGGTCACGAACGGCGGCGGAAAAGAAAAATGGGGCGTACTCTTCATACGCCCCATTATCGAAGGAAAACCGGTGGGCTGGCGGATTCTCCGTCAGCCCGTCCGGCTGTCAGCGGACGACCGCCCGCCGTTCCGGCACGATCACTGCATGGCCTGCAGGCCTGCCACCAGCCAGCCGCCGCCGGACTTGGCCTTGGTGATGTTCCAGACTTCGCGGAAGGGACTCGGGCCTGCCGAATCGTCTTCACGCAGCACGCCCGTGAACTCGACGCTGGCCATGTAGTCGCCACCGCGTTCCTCGATGCCCAGCAGGCTGGCATCCAGCGTCAGGACTTCGGTCTTGGTCGGCTGGCCGCCCTGCGCCTCGCGCTCGGCGAGCTGCGACTGGATTTCGCGCAGCATGTCGTCGGTCATCATGGCGCGCAGCGACGAAACGTCGCCACGATCCCATGCCGCCTGCAGGCTCACGAAGTTGGCTTTGCTGGCCTTGAGGAATCCCTCGGTGTCGAAACCATCGGGAACGCCCCAGTTCTGATTGCCACCCAGAGCCGCGCCGATCATGCTGCCACCCGCAGCCGCACCGGCCGACTGGAAGTTGGCGGCGGCCGGAGCCTGGTTTTCCCAGGGACGTGCCGAGGCGTCGTTGCCGACGTTCTGCGGCTTGTACGCCGGAGCGGGCTCGCGGTAGGCCATGTTGGGGCCTCCGGCGCCGGCGCCTGCGGGCATCGCTGCAGCCGCACGGCGGCGCAGGAAGAACCCGACGACGGCCAGCACCAGCATGCCGATCAGCAGCATGGTCAGGATGTTGCCAAAGGCTTCACCCAGGCCGAGGCTGGAGGCCAACCAGGCCAGTCCCAGGCCTGCAGCCAGGCCGCCCAGCATGGCGCCCCAAGGCTTGCGTTGTGCCTGTGCGGCGGCGGCGCCCTGCGCAGCACCCTGGCGGGGCGCGGCGGCGTTCTGGGCGGGTGCCGCGGGTTGTACGGGCGGGGTCGCCTGGCGCTGCATCACGTTGCCGGACTGCTGGCCGACGGAACGGCCTCCCCCCATACGGCGGGCGTCGGCATCCAGCGCCGTGATAGACAGCGCTGCCACCAATAACACGGACCAGAGTTTGTTCATCGACATCTCCTACGTCTTTCTTTCATCAACACACACTACAAAAATACGGCAGACGCGGATGTTTTGAATCTTTCTGGCGTTCCGTGCGAATCCGCCCGCAAGGCGCGGTACGGCGATCTCCTTCTCAGATGCGGGCCATGGCCCCGCTTTCAATGGCTCAGCATTTGATTCCGACATGAAGGGCCACGACACCGGCCGTCATGTTGTGGTAGTCCACATGGCCAAAGCCGCAGCTCTTCATCAGTTCCTTGAGTTCCTTCTGACCGGGATGCATGCGGATGGACTCCGCCAGGTAACGGTAGCTGTGGGCATCGCCCGCCACCTTCTGGCCCAGCCAGGGCAGGATCTTGAAGGAATACCAGTCATAAGGCTTTTCGAGCGGCTGCGCCACCCGGGAAAACTCCAGCACCAGCAGCTTGCCGCCGGGTTTGAGCACACGCTGCATCTCGCGCAACGCCTGATCCTTGTGCGTCATGTTGCGCAGGCCGAAGGCCACGGTCACGACATCGAAGTGGGCATCCGGAAACGGCAGGTGCTCGGCATCGCAGACCACCGTCGGCAGGATCACGCCGGCATCGACCAGACGGTCGCGGCCGGTGCTCAGCATGGCGTGGTTGATGTCGGTATGCACCACCTGGCCGGTGGCGCCGACCTGGCGAGAAAAAGCCAGCGCCAGATCGCCCGTGCCGCCGGCGATGTCGAGCACACGCATGCCGGGTTTCACGTTCGCGACCATGACGGTGTAGCGCTTCCAGAGCCGATGCATCCCGCCCGACATGAGGTCGTTCATGATGTCGTATTTGGATGCAACGGAATCGAACACGCCGCGAACCCGCTGGGCCTTGTCCTTTTCGTTGACGGTTTCGTAACCGAAATGCGTGTCGCTCATAACTTGATACTAGATGCAAGAGACGGGCCGGCCGGTTTACAACCGAGGGCCATCCCAGGACATGTGTTGTGAATTTGCCGCGCGTTGCCGCCCCTGTATTGTCAGGGCTGGCGACGCCGGTGCGGGCTTCGATGGCACGTTTCCCTACAGTGCACGGCGGGGTCGGCCCTGCCGGGCAGACCGGGCCTCAATGGCTGCCGCAGCTCCCGCCTTCGGTGCCGCAGCCGTGACCGCCGGAAGACTGCTTCTTGCCGGGCATCGGCGTATCGCGATCGGCACCGGCGGCCTGCAGGCGCCTGAGGTAGTCGTCCCAGTGCTGCTGCTGGCGGGCACCCAGGTCATAGAGATACGGCCAGGTGTAGAGGCCGCTCTCGTGACCGTCGTCGAACACCGGTTTGACGGCGTAGTTGCCCACCTGCTCGAGCGCCAGCAACCCCACTTCGCGCTTGCCGGTCTGAAGGGTTTCCTGGCCCGGGCCGTGCCCCTGCACCTCGGCCGACGGCGAGTACACACGCAGCAGTTCGAGCGGGATGGAAAACAGGGCGCCATCGTCCCAGCCGATCTCGAGCTGCCGTGACTTCTGGTGCACGGTGATCGAGACGGGGATGACGCTGCGCGGACGCGGGACGGGGGAGCTGCTGGATGCCATGCCGCTATGGTAACGCCCACGAGCCCACGAGCCATGACGTGGGCCCGCCGGGTCTCGGGCTTCAGGCCAGTTCGACCTCGCCCCCCAGCGCCTCGACGAGCTCGGGCAGCAATTGCACGAGTTCACCCGTGGCAATGGCCACATCGGCGTCGAAGCCGTCTTCCTTGTTGCCGCCGGCCCCGTCGTAGACGCCTTCGAGGAACGTGACCTTCTTGATCTGCAGATTGTCGGTCAGCAGGAAACTCACGCGATCCTGCCAGGTCATCGCCAGTTTGGTCGGCACCTTGCCGGCTTCGATGTGAGCACGCACTTCATCGATGTCCAGCGCATGCTTGGAATAACGCACGGCGGCCTTGGAGTCGTCCGTGGCCTTGAGCTCGCATTCGCGATCGATGGAAAAGCCAGCCGGCGCCTCCTGGCTCACCAGCCAGCCGGACATGGCCGTGCCGGCGCTCTGCTGGGTCTGCAGCAGGGTCAGGGTGAGCCCCTCGATCTGCTCGATCAGGGCAGTGACGACGTCGTCGGCCTTGCCCTGGCTGGAGGCATCGACCAGCAGCAGGCGTGCGGCCGGATCGATCCAGACCCCCACGCTGCCCTGGCGGGAAAAGGCCATGGGCAGCAGGGACTGCTTGGCTTCTTCCTTCAGTTCCTTGGTTTCTTTCTTGCCCGGCTTGCGGCCCGTGGCCTGCTCGATCTCGGCGACCTTGTCCTTGACCTTGCGGTTGATGACCGAACTGGGCACGGCCTTGGTCTCGATCATGAGCTTGAGCACCCATTGACCGCCGATGGCTTCGACGAAAGGCCCATGGGCGTCGCCACGCGGCGGAACCCAGCCCATGGATTTTTCCTGGGTGGCGCTGCATTCGGCGAATTCGGCCTTGGCCAGTTGTTCGACCACGGTTTCGAGCTGGGGCTGCCAGGTCGGACCGATGCGGTAGACGATCAAATTCTTGAACACCGTCTGTTTCCTTCATGTGGGAATGTGTGGGGGACAAAGCGGCCCGCAAGCCGGCCCGTCCGACGGACTGGCCTGCGGCGGCGCGGCACAGGCAGCATAAGCCAGCCGGCATGCCCCGGCGGCCGGACGGCGCGCCGATCCACAACGAGGTCCTGGAAAAATTCCGCGCTGCGCGGCATGCGGCACCCGCGGGCATCGGCGCCGGAACGGATCGACCGGTCGGTTCGATGACGAACGGCGGCCCCGGCCGGGCCCGGATCGAGGCGCCCCGCCTGGGGCGTCCGGCAAGGCGACGGCGGCCCGTTTCAGGCCGGCCGCCGGTCGGCCTGGCCGATCAGTCGAACAGCACGCGGCAGCGGATGGTGCCGGCGACCTGCGACAGTTTCTCGACGGCAAGCGGCGAGGACGTGGCGTCGATGTCGATGACGACATAACCCACACGCTCGTTGGTCTGCAGGTACTGCGAGGCGATGTTGATCTGGTTTTCCGAGAAGATCTTGTTGATCTCGGAGAGCACGCCCGGCACGTTGTGGTGGATGTGCAGGATGCGGTGCTTGCCGGGGTGGGCAGGCAAGGCCACTTCAGGGAAGTTGACGGACGAGGTCGAGGTGCCGTTGTCGCTGTACTTGACCAGCTTCTCGGCGACTTCGAGCCCGATGTTGGCCTGCGCCTCCATGGTCGAACCGCCGATGTGCGGCGTGAGGATCACGTTGTCGAGGCCACGCAGGGGCGACTGGAACTCGTCCTTGTTGCCACGCGGCTCGACCGGGAAGACGTCGATGGCGGCGCCCAGCAGCTTCTTGGCCCTGAGGGCCGCGGCCAGCGGTTCGATCTCGACGACGGTGCCGCGCGAGGCGTTGATCAGGATGCCGCCGGGCTTGATCGCGGCGATTTCCTTCTCGCCGATCATCCACTGGGTGGAGGGCAGTTCGGGCACGTGCAGGGTCACGATATCGCTCTGCGCCAGCAGGTCGGTCAGGTTGTGGACCTGGCGGGCATTGCCCAGGGGCAGCTTGGTGACCACATCGTAAAACAGCACATGCATGCCGACCGACTCGGCCAGCACCGAGAGCTGCGTGCCGATGGAGCCGTAGCCGACGATACCCAGCGTCTTGCCGCGGATTTCGTAGGAGTTGGAAGCCGATTTCAGCCATCCGCCACGGTGCGCCACGGCGCTTTTCTCGGGGATGCCGCGCAGCAGCAGGATGGCTTCGGCCAGCACCAGCTCGGCCACCGAGCGGGTGTTGGAATACGGGGCGTTGAAGACCGCGATGCCGCGTTCGCGCGCGGCGTTGAGGTCGACCTGGTTGGTGCCGATGCAGAAGCAGCCGACGGCCACCAGTTTCTGGGCGGCGGCGAAGACATCGGCCGTCAGCTGGGTGCGCGAGCGGATGCCGATGAAATGCACATCGGCGATCTTGGCCTTGAGCTCTTCCTCGGGCAGGGCACTGGGCAATGCTTCGATCTGAGAGTAGCCGGCGGCGCGCAGCACCTCGATGGCGGAAGGATGCACACCTTCCAGCAACAGAAACTTGATCTTGCTTTTGTCGAGTGACGTTTTGCTCATAGGAAAATAGCCGCCAAATCTGGCGCAATAAAAGGGTAACCTGCGCCCGGCTGACGCGCATGCCCGGGCGCCCGCTCTGCGGCGGGCACATCCGCCGTGCAGCCCGTGATGCTAGCACGCAGCCCCGAAAGGCCTTGGGCGCGATCCGGCAAAACCCTTCTGCCGTCGAGACATGCGCATCAACGGGTTAACCCCGTCACGAATTTTTCACTTCACTGACAAAAATCACCAAACTGTCACAGACGCGGCCTAGCATGCGCCGACTGATGCCGACACGGACGGTCTTGCCGACTTGGCCTTTGATCCGCCCGCCAGGCATCCAGGCCTGAGCCCGCCGCCCGCTCCTCCCGTGGGCGCAACCGCCAGGAAACATCCGTCTTCTTTCCGACGAACGCCACAGGAGTCTTTCGTGAAGCTTCATCTCAAACATCTCGCCGTCATTGCCGGATTCGCTGCCGCGGCCAGCACGCCCGCCCTGGCCGTCACCGAAATTCAGTGGTGGCACTCGATGACGGCCGTCAACGGCGAATGGGTCAACGATCTGGCTCGCCAGTTCAACGAGAGCCAGAAGGACTACAAGATCGTGCCGACCTACAAGGGCAGCTACGACGAGTCGATGACGGCCTCGATCGCCGCCTTCCGGGCCGGCAATGCGCCCAACATCCTGCAGGTGTTCGAAGTGGGCACGGCGACCATGATGGCCAGCAAGGGCGCGGTCGTGCCGGTCGGCCAGGTGATGAAGGACGCCGGCGCCAAGTTCGACCCGAACGCCTACATCTCGGCCGTCGCCGGTTACTACACGGCGCCCAACGGCCAGATGCTGAGCTTCCCCTTCAACAGCTCGACCACGATCTTCTATTTCAACAAGGACGCCTTCAAGGCCGCGGGCCTGCCCACCGACAAGGCGCCGTCGACCTGGCCCGAGGTGGTTGCCGCCGCCGCCAAACTCAAGGCATCGGGCCACCGCTGCCCGTTCACCACGGCCTGGCAAGGCTGGACCCAGCTCGAGAGCTTCTCGGCCTGGCACAACGTGGAGTTCGCCACCAAGGCCAACGGCCTGCAGGGCCTGGACGCCCGCATGAAGGTCGATTCGGCACTGCACCAGCGCCACATCGAGAATCTGGGCAACATGTCCAAGCAGGGCCTGTTCGTCTACAAGGGCCGCGGCAACGTGCCCGAGGCCAGCTTCGTCTCGGGCGAGTGCGCCATGATCAACACCTCGTCGGGTTTCTACGGCAACGTGGCCAAGAATGCCAAGTTCGACTACGGCCTCGCCCCCCTGCCCTACTACCCCGATGTTCCGGGCGCACCGCAGAACACCGTGATCGGCGGCGCCAGCCTGTGGGTGATGGCCGGCAAGAAGCCCGAGGAGTACAAGGGCGTGGCCAAGTTCTTCGAGTTCATCTCCACCCCTGAAGTGCAGTCGGCCAGCCACAAGCGGACGGGTTACCTGCCGGTGACCACCGCCGCCTACGAGCTGACCGAAAAATCCGGTTTCTACAAGCAGAACCCGGGCACCGACGTGGCGGTGACGCAGATGATCCGCAAGGTCACCGACAAGAGCCGTGGCATCCGCCTGGGCAACTACGTGCAGATCCGCGCGATCGAGGACGAAGAGCTCGAACAGGTGTGGTCCGGCAAGAAGACGGCCAAGGAAGCGCTGGACGCCATCGTCAAGCGCGGCAACGAGCAGCTGGAGCGTTTCCAGAAAGCCAACAAGGGATGAGTTTCCCTGCGCTGGCCGCATGGCCGGCGCCTGCAGGACCCGCGCATGGAAAAACGTGTTCGCTTCAAATCCGCCTGGCTGCCCTGGGCGCTGATCGCACCGCAGATGGCGGTGATCCTGGTCTTTTTCTTCTGGCCGGCCAGCCAGGCGCTGCTGCAGTCGATGCAGATGCAGGATGTCTTCGGCACATCCACCGAATGGGTGGGCCTGGACAACTTCCGCCGCCTGCTCGATGACCCGAGCTACATCGATTCCTTTGTCACCACGGCCATTTTCTCGGCGCTGGTGGCCACGATCGGCATCACGCTGTCGCTGATGCTGGCGGTGTTCGCCGACCGCGTGGTGCGGGGCGCGACCTTCTACAAGACGATGCTGATCCTGCCCTATGCCGTGGCGCCCGCCGTGGCGGCGGTGCTGTGGGTCTTCATGTTCTCGCCCTCGCTGGGCGTGGTGGCCTACGCGCTGGGACACCTCGGCATCGACTGGAACCATCTGCTCAACGGCACCCATGCCATGACGCTGATCGTGATGGCTTCGGTGTGGAAACAGATCTCCTACAACTTCCTGTTTTTCCTGGCCGGGCTGCAATCGATTCCGAAGTCGCTGATCGAGGCCGCTGCCATCGACGGCGCGGGACCGTGGCGGCGCTTCTGGTCGGTGCAGTTCCCGCTGCTGTCGCCCACCACGTTTTTCCTGCTGGTGATCAACGTGGTCTACGCATTCTTCGACACCTTCGCCATCGTCGATGCCGCCACGCAGGGCGGACCGGGCAAGGACACGTCCATCCTGGTCTACAAGGTGTACTACGACGGCTTCAAGGCCATGGACCTCGGCGGTTCGGCCGCGCAGTCGGTGGTCCTGATGCTGATCGTGATCGCGCTGACCGTGGTGCAATTCCGCTACGTCGAAAAGAAAGTGAACTACTGATGGCACGCCCTGTTTCCGTGGCCCGCACCTGGCAGACAGGAGTGGCCCCATGATCGAGCGCCGTCCGACCCTGGGCCTGCTGGCCCACGCCGTGATGATCCTCGGCGTGCTGATCGTCGCTTTTCCGCTGTACCTGGCTTTTGTGGCTTCCACGCACACCGCGCAGGAGATCGTGCAGGCCCCCATGCCGCTGCTGCCTGGCGGGCATTTCTGGGAGACCTACAAGGCCGCGCTGCTGGGACGCGAATCGGGCGCCGGATCGACGGCCCCGGTGGCCCGCATGATGTGGGTGAGCTTGGTGAGCGCATTGGTCATCACCTTCGGCAAGATCGCGATTTCGCTGCTCTCGGCCTTTGCGGTGGTGTATTTCCGCTTCCCGTTCCGCGGCCTGTGTTTCTGGCTGATCTTCGTCACGCTGATGCTGCCGGTGGAAGTCCGTATCGCACCGACCTACCAGGTGGTGTCCGATCTGGGCATGCTCAACAGTTATGCCGGCCTGACGATCCCGCTGATTGCGTCGGCCACGGCGACCTTCCTGTTCCGCCAGTTCTTCCTGACCGTGCCCGACGAACTGGTCGAGGCCGCCCGCATGGACGGCGCCGGCCCGATGCGGTTTTTCAAGGACATCCTGGTGCCGCTGTCTCGCACGTCGATCGCCGCGCTGTTCGTGATCCAGTTCATCTACGGCTGGAACCAGTACCTGTGGCCGCTGCTGGCAACGACCAGCGAGGACATGTATCCGGTGGTGATCGGCATCAAGCGCATGATCGCCGGCGGCGACGGCCAGAACGAGTGGAACATCGTCATGGCCACGGCGCTGCTGGCCATGCTGCCGCCCGCCGCGGTGGTCCTGCTGATGCAGAAATGGTTCGTCAAGGGCCTGGTCGATACCGAAAAATAATGCCGCGCCCTGGCTTGTCCGCGCCTTTCACCGCATCACCCCATTCGAGCTGAATCCATGGCTTCCATCTCCTTACGCAAAGTCCTCAAACACTACGGCACGGGTGCTTCGGCCCAGCCCGTGATCCACGGCATCGATGCCGAGATCGACGATGGCGAGTTCATCGTGATCGTCGGCCCTTCGGGCTGCGGCAAGTCGACGCTGCTGCGCATGGTCGCGGGCCTGGAAGAAATCTCGGGCGGCGAGATCGCGATCGGCCCGCGCGTGGTCAACGATCTCGAACCGGCCGAACGCGACATCGCCATGGTGTTCCAGAACTACGCGCTCTATCCGCACATGAGCGTGTTCGACAACATGGCCTACGGCCTGAAGATCGCCAAGGTGCCCAAGGACGAGATCAAGACGCGTGTCGACAAGGCCGCGCGGATCCTGGAGCTCGGCCATTTGCTCGACCGCAAGCCGCGCCAGCTCTCGGGCGGCCAGCGCCAGCGCGTGGCCATGGGACGCGCCATCGTGCGCCAGCCGCAGGTTTTCCTGTTCGACGAGCCGCTCTCCAATCTCGACGCCAAACTGCGGGTGCAGACCCGGCTGGAAATCCAGAAACTGCACCGCGAACTGGGCATCACCTCCTTGTTCGTGACACACGACCAAGTGGAAGCCATGACGCTGGCCCAACGCATGATCGTCATGAACGGCGGCCGCATGGAGCAGTTCGGCAGGCCCGAAACGGTCTATGCCCGGCCGGCCAGCACCTTCGTGGCGAGCTTCATCGGCTCGCCGCCCATGAACCTGGTGCCGGGCGATGCCGGCCCGGACGGGCTGACGATCGGCGCACGCACGCTGGCGCTGCCGCCGGGAGCGGTGTCTCCGGTGCAGGGGCCGGTGACGCTGGGCATCCGGCCCGAGCACATCCGGGTGCTGGCCGCCGACGAGCCGCCTGCGCCGGGCCACTGGCCGCTGTTCGTGGAGATGGTCGAAATCCTGGGGGCCGAGCACCTGATCTATGGCCAGCTCGGCGGACAGGGCAGCGAACGCCCGGTGGTGGTGAGGACCGACGAATCGGTGCCGCTGCCGGAGATCGGCTCGACGCTGCAACTCGCCCCCCGGACCGACCGGCTGCACTGGTTTTCGGCACAGGACGGCCGCCGCATCGGCGATTGACGCCGATCCCGACACGCTCGAGACTGCAGCCATGACCTCATCCTCCTCAGGCAGCCGCTTGCTGCCGGTCGACTACGACCACTGGCCCTACCCGCTCTGGATCGCCCACCGGGGTGCCGGAAAACACGTGCCGGAAAACACGCTGGCGGCATTTCGTTTCGGTGCGGCCCAGGGCTACCGCATGTTCGAGTGCGATGCCAAGCTCAGCGCCGATGAACAGGTCTTCCTGATGCACGACGCCACGCTGGATCGCACCACGGGCCAGTCGGGCGTGGCGGGCGAGATCGGCTGGAACACGCTGTCGAGACTCGATGCGGGCTCGTGGCACAGCCCGGCCTATGCGGGCGAACCGCTGCCCCGGCTCGAACACCTGCTCAACCTGTGTCTGGGCCAGGGCCTGGCGCTCAATGTCGAGATCAAGCCGACACCCGGCGTGGAGTACCGCACGGGCGAAGTCGTGGCGCAGACCTTGCAGCAACGCTGGCCGGCGGAAGTCGAGCCGCCGCTGTTGACTTCGTTCAAGCCCGAGTCGCTGCAGGCGGCGCTCGACACCGCGCCCGGTCTGCCGCGCGGCCTGCTGCTGGATACGCTGTGGAACGCGGAAGAATCCGGCACCGGTCTGGACTGGCTGGCGACCGCCCTGGCGCTGCGCTGCGTGGCCGTGGTCACGCATCACAGCCTGATGACGGCCGACCTGCGCCACATCCTGCACACCCACCGCCTGCGGGCCCTGTGCTACACCGTCAACGACGGCGCACTGGCCCAGCAGCTCATGGCGCTGGGCGTGGACGGCCTGATCACCGACGAGGTGACACGCTTCACGCCCTAGAGGGGGCTCGCCGCTCGCAAGGCGAAACGGGAAAAGGAAAAGGGATCAGCCCTTGACCAGCAGCACGACGGCGCGCGCTTCCATGCTCTGCCCCAGCCCCACGGGTCCCATCTTCTCGGCGGTCTTGGCCTTGACGTTGACCTGCGCGGGCAAGATGCCCAGCGCGCGTGCGACATTGGCGGCCATCTCGGCCTTGTAGGGTGCGAGCTTGGGCGCCTGTGCGACGATGGTGCTGTCGACGTTGACGACTTGCCAGCCCTGCGCGGCCACGCGCCGCATGGCCTCGGCCAGCAGCACCATCGAATCCGCGCCCTTGAATTGCGGATCGGTGTCGGGAAAGAGCGTTCCGATATCGCCCATGCCGGCGGCACCCACGATGGCATCGGTGATGGCGTGCAGCAGCACGTCGGCGTCGGAGTGGCCGTAGAGGCCGCGCTCGTGCGGCACGGTCACGCCGCCGAGGATGAGGGGACGGCCCTCGACCAGGATGTGCGTGTCCCAGCCTTCGCCGATGCGCAGGCCGCCGAGGAGGGATGAAAGACTGACGGGTGTGTTCATGGTGCGGTGAAGGGCTGTGGCGGAACGGATGGCGACGGTGCGGCCGCGCGCGCCAGCAGCACGGCCTCGGCCAGCTCGAAGTCGCTGGCGTAGGTGACCTTGAAGTTCTGCGCGCTGCCTTCGATCAGCCGGGGAGCCAGGCCCAGCGCCTCGATGGCACTCGATTCGTCGGTGACCTCGACGCCCTGCGCGGCAGCTCCGGACAGCGCATCGCGCAGCAATCCCAACCGGAACATCTGCGGCGTCTGGGCCAGCCATTTTCCGCTGCGCGGCAGGGTCCGGGCGACCCGTCCATCGCCTTCTTCCTTGAGGGTATCGGGCAGGGGCAAGGCCAGCAGTCCGCCCACCGCATCGTCGAGGCAGGCATCGAGCAGCCGGTCGATCTGCGCGGGCGTGACCAGGCAGCGTGCCGCGTCGTGCACCAGCACCCAGTCGTGTTCGCGGGCGCCGAGCTCGGCCAGACACTGCAGCCCCTGCGCGACCGTGGCTGCGCGGGTCTCGCCGCCACGCGCGACGATCTGCACCGGTCGCCCGGCCAGCAGCGATGCGGCCTGGGTGTCGCCGGGCGCGACGACCAGCAGCGTGGCGCGGATCCGGCTCACCTGCTGCAGCGCACGCAGGGTATGGCCGACCAGGGTGTCGTGGCCCAGGCGCCGATACTGCTTGGGCAGGGGCTGGGCCTCGGCGTCGTGCCGGGTGGCGCGGCTGCCCACGCCGGCGCAGGGCACGAGAACCCAGATCGACGGAGAGGCGGAAGAAGAAAGGGCGGCAGGCACGGCAGGCAGTCGAGAGGAACGAGCCGCGAATTTTAAGGCGCAATGGCCCCGCGCCGCCGGTGGGCCGGGCGCAGCCGGGCGATCTAGAACAAGGTGAAGGCCAGGTAAGCCGCGCTGCCGGCCAGCAGCGCGCCGGTGACGCTGCGGCGCACCCAGAAGAACCACACGCCGCACGCGGCCACGGCCAGCCAGCGGGCATCCGGCCCGGTGTAGCCCAGGCCGGGCGTCAGCCAGATCTCGGGTGCCACGATGGCCATGAGGGCGGCCAGCGGAGCATGCCGCAGGCCACGCCGCAGCCAGGGCGGCATGCGCCACTCGGCCCGCGAGACCAGGAAGATGCCGCGCGTGAGCACGGTCACCATCACCAGCGCGCTCACCGCCAGCCATTCGTGCCAGCTCCCCATCATGCGGTGGCGGCGCCCGGGCGCCGGCGGTCGAGCCAGACCCCTGTGGCGACGGCCGCCATCAGGGCCAGCACCACATTGAGACCGTAAGGCAGGCCGCTGGCCAGCATCGCCACGGCGCAGGCCACGGCGGCGGAGGTCCAAGTCGCGCGATCGACCAGCATGGGCAAAGCCAGCGCGAACAGCGCCAGCATGCCCAGGAACCTCAAGCCCAGATCCATGGGGATGTCGTCGGACATGAAAAGGCCGATCAGCGACCCCACTTGCCAGACCAGCCAGTTGAACAGCGCCAGCCCCAGGAAATAAGGCAGCTGTCCGGGCGCAGGCAGGGGAAACCGCTGGTTCATTGCCGCGAAGATGGGATCGCCCGAGATATAGCCCAGCAACAGGCGCCGTCCGCGCGGCTGGTGGGCGAAATAGGGGCGCCAATAGGCGCTGAACACCACAAAACGCAGGTTGAGCACACACGCGGTGGTCACGACGAGCCACAGCGGCGCACCGGCCGCGACCAGAGGCAAGCAGGCCAGTTGCGAGGCGCTGGCGAAGACCAGCAGGCCGGCGGCGAGCACCACGGCCAGCGGCAGGCCGCTCTTGGCCATGGCCACTCCGGTGACCAATCCCACGGCCAGCGTGCCCAGGGCCGGCCCGCTGATATCGCGCACGCCCAGCAGAAACTCGCGCACGGCGGGACGGCCGGCGTGGCCGGCCTGCGCGCGGCGGGATTCGGATGGGGGTGGGGCTGCCATGGATGAGAAACGTGAAAGGAAGATCGACACGAGGCAACGGTCCGCCGTGCCGCACGAACGGACGGACGGGACCGGATCGGCTGCGACCTCAGGGCTGGGTCACATGCACGGCGGGCCGGCGTCCGCCGTTCCACTGGCCGCCGATGGCGCGTTCGATCTGCGCCGCCAGTTGCAGCAGCAGGCCGTCATGGGCCTGCGCGGCCTGGGCCTGGATGCCCAGCGGCAGGCCGCTTTCCTGGATGCCCAGCGGCAGCGAGACGGCCGGAATGCCGCACAGGTTGGACAGCGGCGTGTACGAGAAAAAGCGCCACAGATTGGCAAACCAGTCGTGCACCGACGGGTTGTCGCTGATCGTCAGGTATTCGGTGGTGCCGACCTTGGGCGTGGGCAGGGCCGTGATGGGGGTGAGGATGATGTCCCACGACTCGAAGAACTGGCCGAAGCCGCGCGCGGTGGTGTTGAACACCGCCTGCATGCGGGCTCGTTCGGAGAACGAGGTGTCGATGCCGGCTTCCCAGATCTTGATGTTGATGGGTTCGATCAGGTCGGCGGGCGGCTTGTCCAGGCCGAACTGCGGCAGCATGTTCGAGATGGTCTGCGCGAAGTTGCTGATGTAGCAGGTGGTCTGGGCTTCGAAGGCCGCGCGGAAATCCACGTCGGGCAAGGCCCATTCGACCTGGTGGCCCAGGCTCTCGAGCAGGCGTCCGGCGCGCTCGAGTTCGGCCACGAAATGCGGCGTGGCGCGGTAGTCGCCCCACTCGTGCGACAGGGCGATGCGCAGCGGGCGCGGATCGCGCTTGATCAGCTCGCTGTAGGTTTCGGCCGGGCTCCAGTAGGGCATGAATTCGCCGGGTGCACCGCCCCGGCACGCATCGACGAAGGCCGCGGTATCGCGCACCGTGCGGGTGTGGCAACCCTGGATGGAGACCAGGCCGGTCAGGTCCGACGCCTTGGGGGCGATCGAGAACACGCCGCGCGAGGGTTTGAGCCCGATGTTGCCGTTGAAGCCGGCCGGGATGCGGATGGAGCCGCCGCCGTCGGTGGCATGCGAGATGGGCAGCACGCCTGCAGCCACGGCGGCCGCCGTGCCGGCCGACGAGCCGCAGGTGGTGTAGTTCACGTCCCAGGGGTTGCGCGTGACGTAGACCGCCGGGTTCTCGGCCGAGCTGCACACCCCGAATTCGGGCGTGGTGGTGCGGCCGATCACGTTGAGCCCGGCCTGCCGGATGCGGCTCGCCAGATAGCTGTCTTCGGTGGCGCGGTTGCCCTTCATGAGGAGCGAGCCCATTTCCTGCAGCCGGCCCTTGAGCGTGGGGCCCAGGTCCTTCATCAGGTAGGGCACGCCGGCGAACACGCCGTCGGGGTTCATGCCGTCCTTGAGCGGATCGGCCACCACGTCGTCGAACACCTCGACCACGGCGCTGATGGCCGCATTGGTCTTGGCCACGCCGGCCGCGGCCTGCGCGGCCAGTTCGGCCGGGCTCACGTCGCCCTGGCGCACGCGTTCGGCCAAACCCAGGGCATCGTGTGCGGCCCATTCATCCCAACTCATGGCGAGTGTCATTTCGATTCCTGCTGACGGTAGGTCTGTGAAAAAATAGAGTGCCTGTCACCGACGTTATACGGCTTCGTGCACCGCATCGGTCGACGGCTGCGTGCCCAGTTCTGCACGCGGTGCGGCAGCCAGAAGGCGTCGCGTGTAGTCGTCGCGGGGCCGCAGAAAGACATCGGCCGTGAGGCCCTGCTCGACGATCTCACCGCGGCTCATGACGATCACCCGGTCGCAGAGCTGTGCAGCCACACGCAGGTCGTGGGTGATGAAAAGCAGTCCCAGCCCGAGGTCGCGCTGGATCTCGCGCAGGAGTTCGAGGATCTGGGCCTGCACGGAAACGTCGAGTGCCGACACGGCTTCGTCGGCCACGAGCACCTGCGGCTGGCAAGCCACGGCACGGGCAATGGCCAGGCGCTGGCGCTGTCCGCCCGAGAACTGGTGTGGATAACGCTCGAGCGCGGTGCGGGGCAGCCGGATGCGATCCATCAGCTCGCCGGCCAGCTTGAGCGCGGCGTTGCGGTCCAGACCAAAATTCATGGCCCCTTCGATGATGGAGGAACCGACGGTGCGGCGCGGGTTGAGCGACCGGTTGGGATCCTGGAAAACGACCTGCACACGCGAGCGCAGCGCACGCAGCTGGCGCTCGGGCAACGCCTGCACTTCGTCGCCCCCCCAGTGTATGGTGCCTTCGGTCGGATCGATCAGGCGGATCATGCAGCGGGCGAAGGTGGACTTGCCCGAGCCCGACTCGCCGACCACGCCGACCGTCTCGCCCCGGTGCACGGCCACGGCGGCGTCGCGCAGGGCGACGTTGCTCTTGCCGCGGCCCAGCCAGTCGCGCCGCACATAGGTCTTGCCCACGCCCTGCGCGGCCATCAGCGGCGGACCGCCAGGCAGCGTGCGGGGCAGCGGCGGCGTCATGCTGGGCACGGCATCGAGCAGCATGCGCGTGTACGGCTCGCGCGGCTGGCGCAGCACCTGTTCGCGCGGGCCCTGCTCCACCACGCGTCCCAGATGCATCACCATCACGTCGTCGGCGATCTCGGCCACCACCCCCATGTCGTGGGTGATGAACAGCACTGCGCTGCCCTGCTCGGCCTGCAGCTCGGCCACCAGCTTGAGAATCTCGGCCTGGGTGGTCACATCCAGCGCGGTGGTCGGCTCGTCGCAGATCAGCAGGCGCGGCTTGAGCACGATGGCCATGGCGATCACGATGCGCTGGCGCTGGCCGCCCGAAAGCTGGTGGGGATAACTGCCGTAGATGCGCTGCGGATCGGGCAGGCGCACCCGCTCGAAGATGGACAGGATGTGGGCCCGGCGCTCGGCCGCGCTCCACCGGGTGTGGGTGCGCAGCAGTTCGTCGACCTGCTCGCCGCAGGTATGCACGGGGTTGAGCGCGGTCATGGGCTCCTGGAACACCATGCCCATGCCGGTCCCGCGCAGTTCGCGCAGGCGCCGGTCGCTGCATGCGCGGCCGTCATCGATCAGGGCTTCGCCGCCCAGGCGGATGCTGCCCTGCGTGACGTTCAGCTCCTTGGCCAGCAGACCCATGATGGTGGTCGCGAGCACCGACTTGCCGGAGCCCGACTCGCCCACGATGCACAGGGTGCGGCCGGCGTGGATCCGCACGCTCAGGTTCTCGATGGCATGCGGGCGGTCGGCCCCGCGAGGCAGCGCGACCTGCAGGCCGTCCACCGCCAGCACCGGCTGATCCGTCTGCCCGGCAGGGGCGTTCAGGCTCGCAGCCTGGGCATGTCTCACATCGGAAAGATCGCTCACGTCGAGGTCCTTGTCGTAGATCGCGCCGCTCATGCGCGCTTGGAGAACTTGGGATCGAGCACATCGCGCAGGCCATCGCCCAGCAAGTTGATGGCCAGGACCGTGGGCACCAGGAACAGCGCCGGGAACAGCACGTTGCCGGGGTTCTGCGAGAACTGGATCCGGCCTTCGGCCATGATGTTGCCCCAGGTCGGCACGTCGGCCGGCAGGCCCAGTCCCAGGAAGCTCAGGATGGCTTCGGTGAGGATGGCCGAGGCGGCGATGAAGGTGCCCTGCACGATCAGCGGCGCCAGCGAGTTCGGCAGGATGTCGCGCCACAGGATGATGGCGTCGGGGGTGGCCAGGGCTCGTGCGGCTTCCACGAACGGCTCGTCGCGCAGGCTCATCACCAGGGCACGCACCAGGCGGGTGACCCGCGGGATCTCGGGCACGGCGATGGCCAGGATCACCGTGGGCAGACTGGCGCCGAACATCGCCACCAGCGTGATCGCCAGCAGCACGGCGGGAATGGCCATGATGCCGTCCATGACACGCATCAGCACCGCATCGACGGCCCGGAAGTAGCCGGCCAGCATGCCCAGCACGCAGCCGAGCAGCACGGCCGCGATGGCGGTGACGATACCGACCAGCAGCGAGATGCGGGTGCCGTAGAGCACACGGCTCCAGACGTCGCGTCCCATGCTGTCGCTGCCCATCCAGAAGGTGTGGGCCAGTTCGCTGCCGTCGGGCAGCAGCACGTCGCCGCGCGTGCCGGCAGCCACCGAAATGAAGGAGGCATCCATGGCCGAGGGGTCGAAGGTGCCCAACCAGGGGGCCATCAGGCCCAGGGCCAGCAACAGCAGCAGCACGATGCAGCCGCCGCGCACCGAGCCGTTGCGCCAGAGTTTGTGCAGGGTGTTCATCAGCAATGATCCTTGTCGTCAGCAGTCGTGGGGGGCATCAATAGCGGATGCGAGGGTCGAGCACCAGGTAGCTCAGGTCGACCAGCAGGTTGACGAGTACGTAGGCCACGGCAAAAAACATCACCACGCCCTGCAGCACGGGAAAGTCGCGGTTGAGCACGGCATCGACCGTGAGCTGGCCGAGGCCCGGAATGGCATAGACGGTCTCGGTCACCACCACGCCGCCGAGCAGCAGCGCGGCACTGACGCCGACCACGGTGGCGACGGGCACGGCGGCATTGCGCAGCGCGTGGTGCATGAGCACGGTGCGTTCTGCAATGCCCTTGGCGCGCGCGGTGCGGATGTAGTCCTCGGTCAGGGCCTCGCTCACGGCCACGCGGGTCACGCGGGCCAGCAGCGCCACGTAGGTCACGGCCAGCGTCAGGCAGGGCAGCACGAGCTGATAGGCCCAGGGCCCCAGACCGCCCGACAACGGACGGTAACCCTGCACCGGGAAGATCTGGACCTTGAGGGCCAGGAAATAGATCAGCACGTAACCGATCACAAAAACCGGAATCGAGAAACCCGCCACCGAGAACGCCATCACGGCACGGTCGAGCCAGCCGCCCATGCGCCAGGCCGCCAGCGTGCCCAGCGGCAGCGCGATCAGCACGGCCAGCAACAGCGTGCCGCCGGCCAGAGACAAGGTGGGTTCCATGCGCTGGCCGATGAGCTTGAGCACCGATTCGTTGAGGAAAAACGAATGCCCGAGGTCGCCGCGCACCACGTGCCCGGCCCACAGCGTGAACTGCTGCCACAGCGGCTGGGTCAGTCCCAGTTGCTCGCGGATGCGGTCGATGTCTTCGCTGGTCGCGCCATTGCCGCCGATGACGGCGGCCGGGTCGCCGGGGGTCAACCGGACGATCATGAAGACCGCGACGGCAACCACCAGCAGGACCGGAAGGGTGGCGGCCAAACGTTTGGCCAGGAAGGTCAGCATCTTGTCTAGCTCCTCGTGATGCGTGGCATGCGGCGGGGCAAGGACGGCTCGCGTCCCCGCCCTTCCCGGGTCTTGTTTATTGCTTCTTGATGTTCCAGTACACCTGGGCACCGGCGGGCACGATGCCGCTGATGTTCTTGCGCACGGCGGCAGGAACGGTGTACTGGCCCAAGGGCACGTGGGTGCCGACCTGGAAGGCGTACAGCTGGGCCTCCTCGGCAATGCGCTTCTTGTCGGCGTCCGTCGTGGCCTGCGCAAAGCGGGACTTGATCTCCTCGAGCTTGGCGTCGTCCATCCAGCCGAACCATCCCTTGTCGCCGCGGGCGTTCATCATGGCCATGGTCAGCGGGTTCTGAATGTCCTCGGCCACCCACGAAGTGATGAAGGCATTCCAGCCGCCGGCCTGCGGCGCGTCCTTGCGGGCGCGGCGCGAGACCAGGCTCTGCCAGTCCATGTTCTGCAGATCGACCTTGAAGCCGGCCTGCTCGAGCTGCTGCTTGGCCACCAGGGGCAGCTTGCCGATGGTGGTCTGGTCGGTCGGACGCATCAGCACGATCGGTTCGCCCTTGTAGCCCGCCTCGGCCAGCAGTGCCTTGGCCTTCTGGATCTGCGGCACGCCGGTGTAGTCGCCCGTGCTGTCGGACGCGAAGGGCGTACCGCACGGGTACATGCTGCGGCAGGTCTTGTAGAGCTGCTTGTCGCTCACCTGCGTGCGCAGCATCGCCTCCTGGCCCAGCGCCAGCAGGGCGGCGTGGCGGATCTTCTCGTTGTCGAACGGCGCATGCAGGAAGTTGAAACGCAGGCTGAACTGGAAGCCGTTGGGCTGTGCGTCGACGATCCGGATATCGGGGTTGTCGCGGAACGTGGCGTACTGCTCGAATGCCGGCTGCTCGATGATGTCGATCTCGCCGGTCAGCAGCGCGTTCATCTGGGTCTGCGGGTCGCGGATGAAGCGCCATTCGACCTTGTCGACATACACCACCTTGCCTCCGGCAGTCCCCGAAGGCGGCTCGGCGCGCGGCTTGTAGGCAGGGTTCTTGTCGAACACCGCGACCTGGCCCGGACGGAACTCGTCGGCCTTGAAGAGATAGGGTCCCGAACCCACGATCTCCTTGATCTGCGTGTCGCCGGGGGTCTCGGCGATGCGCCGGGGCATGATGAAGGGCACGTTCGAGGACGGCTTGCCCAGGGCTTCGAGCACCAGCCCGAAAGGCTGCTTGAGCACGATCTGGAAGGTCTTGGCATCGACGGCCTCGTAGCGGTCGAGCGACTGCGCCATCAGCCCGCCCAGCGTATCGCGGCTGGACCAGCGCTTGAGCGAAGCGATCACGTCCTCGCTCGTCACTGCGGCGCCATCGCTGAAGGCCAGGCCGTCGCGCAGCGTGAAGGTCCAGGTCTTGTTGTCGGCCGAAGTCGTCCACTTGCCCACCATCTGCGGCTGGATCTTGCCCTGGGCATCGGTGCCGAACAGGGTGTCGAACACCATGTAGCCGAAGTTGCGGGTGACATACGCCGTGGTCCAGATCGGATCGAGCACGGTGATGGTGGTCGACGGCACGATGCGCAGCGTCTCGGCGGCTGCACCCTGGGCCATGCCCAGCGTGGACGCGCCCAGAAGGGCTGCCGCGGCGCCCCAGGCGATCTGGCGGCGGTTGAGGCCTGTGCGCCAGGCTTTCAAGACTTGGGTGGGATGCATGGACCGGTTTCCTGTGATGGGTTCGAGCCGTTCGGGCCCGCGGGCTGATCTGGCGCAGGTCAGCGGTGAAATGAACCGCTGTCCTGCTGATGGCGAATGTAGGTTCACAAAGCGCTTGTGGATATAGACAGTTGCTCATAGCATTACCAATACAGTTGGCGCCGGACCCTGGCTGCGAGGTCGCCGCGCCCCCGACACGCCCCTGCACGGTGCATGCGCCGCACCACTTCGGAACATCACCGGCCACCGCCCTGGAGCCTTTCGCCATGCCGACCTTCATTCCCGACCCGAACCTGGGCATGCCGCTGGTCCGCCAGTTCTACGAAGCCCTGGCCGCGCAGATCGACAAGGGCCAGCTCAAGCCCGGCAGCAAGCTGCCCTCGGTGCGCCAGCAGGCCCGCGAGGCCGGCGTGAGCACCATGACGGTGACCAATGCCTATGGCCGACTGGTGGCCGAGAACTACATCGAGGCCCGCGCGGGAAGCGGCTATTACGTGACCAGCGCACCGCCGCCCGCACTGCAGCGGCGCAAGCCGTTCGTGGGCCGTACCTCGGTCGATTCGTTGTGGCTGCTGCAACGGGTCTACGAAGACGACAGCACCTTGCTCAATGCCGGCTGCGGCTGGATACGCCCCGACTGGCTGCATATAGACGGTGTGAGACAGGCCCTGGCCAGCCTGGCCCGCAAGAAATCGGCGGGACTGGCGAGCTACGGCACGCCGCAGGGTTACCTGCCGCTGCGCCAGCACATCGAGACGCTGCTGGCCCAGCGCTCGATCCAGGCGCCGGCCCACCAGATCGTGCTCACGCACGGTGCTTCGCAGGCCCTGGCCATGGCCGGGCGGGCGCTGCTGCAGCCGCGCGACGTGGCCCTGGTCGATGCGCCGGGATCGACCAATTTCTTTGCCACGCTGCGCTCGCTCGACCTGCGGCTGGCTGGCGTCGAGCGGCGCGTCGACGGACCCGACGTGCAGGCGCTCGAGGCCCTGGTGCAGCGCCACCGGCCCAAGGTGTTCTTCACCACCATGCACCTGCACAACCCCACCGGCAGTTCCTGTTCGCCCACCGTGGCCTACCAGATCCTGCGGCTGGCCGAGCAGTACGATTTCCGCATCGTCGAGAACGACGTGATGGCCGGGCTGGAGCCCCCCGGACTGCCCAACCTCGCCAGTCTGGACCAGCTCAAGCGGGTGATCTATGTGGGCAGCTTCGCCAAGACCGTCTCGCCCAGCCTGCGCGTCGGTTTTGTCGCCGCCAGCGAGGACGTCACCGAAAAGATGGTCTACCAGAAGATGGTCGGCAGCCTGACCAGCTCCGAACTCAGCGAAAAGCTGCTGCACAGCGTGCTGGTCGACGGCAACTACCGCTCCCACATCCACCGGCTGGCCCAGCGCCTGGCCCAGGCGCAGAACGACGTGTGCGACGGCCTCGAGGCGGCAGGCATGACACTCTTCACGCGTCCGGCCGGCGGTCCCTTCCTGTGGGCCGGATTCCCGCGCGACATCGACGTGCAGAAAGTGGCCCAGGAGGCCGTCTCGGAGGGCCTGCTGCTGGCGCCCGGCCTGCTGTTCTACCCGGACCAGCGGCCCATCCCCTGGCTGCGCTTCAACGTCTGCTACGCCAACGATCCCACCCTCATGCGTTTCCTGCGCCGCCAGGTCGACGCCGGCGGCTGAACGCACGGCCAGACGCCGCGCCCGGCGAACCGGCCAGGGCCTGTCTCCCCCCGTTTCTGCATGGGCAATCCGGCAGGCCGCAAGCGCCGTGCGCCGCTCGCCACTAAAATCGAAGGCTGTCACGACCCCCTCTCCAGCCCGGCGAGGGGTTTTGTCGTTGCCGTGCCCCCGTGTCGCCCTGGCGGCTGCCGGCTCGCGGCGCCCTCCGGCTCAGCTCAAGACCCATGGAACTGCCCAAACTCTCCGTCGGCAAACGTTTTGCCCTGCCCCGTCCGGTCGGTTCGGCCGATTCGCTGCTGCTCGCGCGGCTCGCCGACCGCGAGCGCCGAGCGGGGCGGCTGACCGCCATCGTCACGGCCAGCGCGCAGGATGCCCAGCGCCTGATGGGCGAGCTGCCGTTCTTTGCACCCGAACTGCGCTGCACGCTGTTTCCCGACTGGGAGACCCTGCCCTACGACGGTTTCTCGCCGCACCAGGATCTGATCTCCGAGCGCCTGGCCACGCTGTGGCGCATCTCGCAGGGCGAAGCCGACGTGGTGCTGATCCCGGCGACCACCGCGCTCTACCGCCTGGCGCCGCCCGCCTTCCTGGCCGGCTACACCTTCCACTTCACGAGCGGCCAGAAGCTCGACGAGGCCAAGCTCAAGGCCCAGCTCACGCTGGCCGGCTACACCCATGTGACCCAGGTGGTGAGCCCGGGCGAGTACGCCGTGCGCGGCAGCCTCATCGACCTGTTCCCCATGGGCTCGCTGCAGCCCTACCGGGTCGATCTGTTCGACGACGAGATCGACTCGATCCGCACCTTCGATCCCGACAGCCAGCGCAGCCTCTACCCGGTGCCCGAAGTGCGGCTGCTGCCGGGCAGGGAGTTCCCCATGGACGACGAAGCGCGCGCGCGCTTCCGCAACCGCTGGCGCGAACTTCTGGAAGGCGACCCCACCAAGAGCCGCATCTACAAGGACATGGGCAACGGCGTGGCGACCGCCGGCATCGAGTACTACCTGCCGCTGTTCTTCGAGAGCACGGCCACGGTGTTCGACTATTTCGCCCAGGCCGCGACCGGCGACGGCGCGACGCTGGTGCTCCATGGCGATCTGGAATCGGCCTTCCACGCCTTCTGGCAGGACACGGCCGACCGTTACCGCCTGGCCCGCACCGACCCCGAACGCCCGGCCCTGCCGCCCGAAAGCCTGTTCCTGCGCGCCGAGCAGTTCTATGAACTCGCCAAGGGCCACGCCCAGTTGGCCTTGCGCAGCGCCAGGGAAGGCGGCGCCGACGATATCGCCGACAGCGCCTTTGCCCTCGCCCTGCCGTCGCTGGTGGTGAGCAAGGGCGGCGAAGAACCGCTGCAGCAGCTCCAGGCTTTCCTGCGCCAGCCGGCACGTCGCGTGCTGGTGCTGGCCGAGAGCGACGGCCGGCGCGAAAGCCTGCTCGACTTTCTGCGCGCCAGCCAGTTGCAACCGGTTCTATTCGATTCCCTGGCCGAATTCCAGGGCAGCGACGAGGCCCTGGGCATGGCGACGTCGACCCTGGTCAACGGCTTCGACTGGGCCGAGACCGGCATCGCCCTGGTCACCGAGACCGAGCTCTTCGCCACCAGCACGGGCGCCCGCCGCCGGCGCCGCCAGGAACAGGTCAGCGACGTCGAGTCCCTCATCAAGGACCTCAGCGAACTCAAGGTCGGCGACCCCGTCGTGCACGCGCAGCACGGCATCGGCCGCTACCACGGCCTGGTCAACATGGACATCGGCCAGAGCAACCCCGACGGCAGCCCGGCGCTGCAGGAGTTCCTGCACCTCGAGTACGCCGACAAGGCCACGCTCTACGTGCCCGTCAGCCAGTTGCACCAGATCAGCCGCTACAGCGGCGTCTCGCCCGACGAAGCGCCGCTGCACCGCC
Source organism: Comamonas sp. BIGb0124 (assembly GCF_003752175.1). Classification (GTDB taxonomy): domain Bacteria; phylum Pseudomonadota; class Gammaproteobacteria; order Burkholderiales; family Burkholderiaceae_C; genus Comamonas_F. The sequence goes on from NZ_RJVF01000012.1 coordinate 243,533, forward strand.
TGGGCAGCGGCCAGTGGGACAAGGCCAAGCGCCGCGCCGCCGAACAGGTGCGCGATGCCGCCGCCGAACTGCTCAACATCTATGCCCGCCGGGCCGCACGCGAGGGCCACGCATTCCGCTACAGCGCCCAGGATTACGAGACCTTCGCCACCGATTTCGGCTTCGCGGAAACGGCCGACCAGAACGCCGCCATCCACGCCGTCATCCAGGACATGATCTCGCCCCAGCCCATGGACCGCCTGGTCTGCGGCGACGTCGGCTTCGGCAAGACCGAAGTGGCCCTGCGTGCCGCGTTCATCGCCGTCATGGGCGGCAGGCAGGTCGCCTTCCTCGCGCCCACCACGCTGCTGGCCGAGCAGCATTACCAGACGCTGGTCGACCGCTTTGCCAAGTGGCCGGTCAAGGTCGCCGAGATGAGCCGCTTCCGCACCACCAAGGAAGTCAACGCCGCCATCAAGGGCCTGGGCGACGGCACCGTCGACATCGTCGTCGGCACCCACAAGCTGCTGTCCAAGGACGTGCAGTTCGACCGCCTGGGCCTGCTCATCATCGACGAGGAACACCGCTTCGGCGTGCGTCACAAAGAGGCGATGAAGGCCATGCGCGCCGAGGTCGACGTGCTGACGCTCACCGCCACCCCCATTCCGCGCACGCTGGGCATGGCGCTCGAAGGCCTGCGCGACCTGTCCGTCATCGCCACGGCACCGCAGCGCCGGCTGGCCATCAAGACCTTCGTGCGCAACGAGAACAACGGCGTCATCCGCGAAGCGGTGCTGCGCGAGCTCAAGCGCGGCGGCCAGGTCTACTTCCTGCACAACGAGGTCGAGACCATCGAGAACCGGCGCGAGCGCCTGCAGGAACTGCTGCCCGAGGCCCGCATCGCCGTCGCCCACGGCCAGATGCCCGAGCGCGAGCTGGAAAAAGTCATGCGCGACTTCGTGGCCCAGCGCCACAATCTGCTGCTGTGCTCGACCATCATCGAGACCGGCATCGACGTGCCGACGGCCAACACCATCGTCATGGCGCGTGCCGACCGCTTCGGCCTGGCGCAGTTGCACCAGTTGCGCGGACGCGTCGGACGCAGTCACCACCAGGCCTATGCCTACCTCATGGTGCCCGACATCGAGAGCCTGACGAAGCAGGCCGCCCAGCGCCTCGAGGCCATCCAGCAGATGGAGGAACTGGGCAGCGGTTTCTACCTGGCGATGCACGATCTGGAGATCCGCGGCGCCGGCGAAGTGCTGGGCGAGAACCAGAGCGGCAACATGCTCGAGGTCGGTTTCCAGCTCTACAACGAGATGCTGGCCGAAGCCGTCCGCTGCCTCAAGGAAGGCAAGGAACCCGATCTGCTGGCGCCCCTGGCCGCCACCACCGACATCAACCTGCACGCGCCCGCCCTGCTGCCGGACGACTACTGCGGCGACGTGCAATTGCGCCTGTCCTTCTACAAACGCTTCGCCACCGCGCGCCGCAACGACGAGATCGACCTGTTGCTCGAGGAGATCGTCGACCGTTTCGGCAAGCTGCCGCCGCAGGCCCAGACGCTGGTAGACGTGCACCGCCTGCGCTGCCTGAGCGCGCCCTACGGCGTGCTCAAGGTCGATGCCGCGCCGGGCGTGATCAGCATCACGTTCAAGCCCAATCCGCCGGTCGACCCGATGGCCATCATCGGGCTGATCCAGAAGAACAAGCACATCAAGCTCGCCGGCAACGACAAGCTGCGCATCGAGAAACCCCTGCCCGATCCCAAGGACCGCGCGCAGATGGTGCGCGACGTGCTGCGCAACCTCGGCCAGCCCATGGCCGCTGCCGACGGCACTCGCGAAAAGGCCACCGCATGAGCAGTGCCGCATCGCCCCGAGGGACCGCGCCGTCGCCTGGCACCGAAGACGGCCTGCCCATGCCGCGACGGATCTGGGCGGTGATGGCGATCTCGCTGGCCATCATCCTCAGCGTGCTCGACGGCACGCTGGCCAACGTGGCACTGCCCACCATTGCACGCGACCTGGGCGCCAGCCCCTCGGATGCGGTGTGGATCGTCAACGCCTACCAGCTCGCCATCATCGCCACGCTGCTGCCGCTGGCCGCACTGGGCGAACACCTGGGCTATCGCAACATCTTCCGTGCGGGGGTGGTGCTGTTCACGCTGGCCTCGCTGGGCTGCGCGCTGGCGGGCTCCATCCATGCCTTGGTTGCCCTGCGCGTGCTGCAGGGGCTGGGGGCCAGCGCCATCATGTGCTGCTCGTCGGCCCTGCTGCGCTACACCTATCCGGCGGCGGAGTTCGGCCGCGGCATCGGCCGCAACGCCTTTGTGGTGACCATCGCCTCGGCTGCCGGCCCCAGCGTCTGCGCGGCGGTGCTGTCGGTGGCCGACTGGCCCTGGCTGTTCGTGCTCAACGTCCCGCTGGGCCTGGCCGCCTATGCCGCCAGCCGGACGCTGCCCCACACGCAGCGCCAGCAGCGCACGTTCGACGTGTCCAGCATCGTGCTCAACGCCCTGGGCATGTGCCTGGGCGTGGTCGGGCTGGACCTGCTGGCGCGCGCCCCCCGGGTCGCGCTGCCGCTGATCGCCCTGGCCGCCGTCTGCGTGTGGCTGCTGGTGCGGCGCAGCCGCAGTCAGGCGGCGCCCCTGCTGCCGCTCGACCTCTTTGCCATCCAGCGCTTTCGCTGGGCGATCTCGGCCTCGTTCTGCATGTTCGCGGCACAGATGTGTGCGTTCGTCGCCCTGCCCTTCTATCTGCAGCACACGCTGGGCCGCAGCGCCGTGCAGACCGGGCTGCTGATGACGGCCTGGCCGATCGGCTCGTCGCTCACCAACCTGGCGGTGTCGCATTTCGTCGACCGGGTCCAGGCCGCCACGCTGTGCGTGATCGGTGCCGGACTGCTGATCGCCGGCCTGGGCGGCGCGGCCCTGCTGCCTGCGGCCGCGCCCGACACCTGGCTGGTCGTCGGCCTGCTGGTCGCCGGCATCGGCTTCGGATTTTTCCAGGCCCCCAACAACCGCGACATGCTGTCCGCACCGCCGCGTTCGCGCAGCGGCGCGGCCGGCGGCATGCAGGCCACGGCCCGTGTCAACGGGCAGACCTGGGGCGCGGCCCTGGCGGGTTTATGCTTTGCCCTGACCACGGCCCAGGGGGCCACGCTGGCTCTGGTGGCCGCCATGAGTTTTTCCGCTGCAGCCATGGTCATCAACCTGGTGCGCAGGCAAGTCGTCCAGCCCTATTCCTGATCCTTTCCTTCCCTCATCATGAGCAACACACACGAATTCGCGCCCGGCCTGACCCTGCAGGGCATCGCAGCCCCCCTGGCATTGGCCGACTACAGACTCATCGGCTTCGACATGGACTCCACGCTCATCACCATCGAGTGCATCGACGAGATCGCCGATGCGGTGGGCAAGAAGGCCGAAGTCGCCGCCATCACCGAAGCCACCATGCGCGGCGAGATCACCAGCTTCCGCGACAGCCTGCGCCAGCGCGTGGCCCTGCTCAAGGGCGTGCCCGTGGGCGCCCTGCAAGAGGTCTACGACCAGCGCCTGCAGCTCAGTCCCGGGGCCGAGACGCTGGTGCGTGCCTGCCAGGAAGCCGGACTCAAGACCTTGCTGGTTTCGGGCGGCTTCACTTTCTTCTCCGAAAAACTGCGGCACCGCCTGGGCCTGGATTTCGTGCGCGCCAACCAGCTCGAGCAGGACAACGGCGTGCTGACCGGGCAGGTCGTCCGCCAGGACTGGGGCGACGTGTGCGACGGCGACATCAAGCGGCGCACGCTGCTGGGCATCGCCTCGCTGATCGGCATCAGTCCGGCCCAGACCATTGCCGTGGGCGATGGCTCGAACGACATTCCGATGATGGAGGCCGCAGGCCTGTCGGTGGCCTACCACGCCAAACCGCGCGTGCGGGCGGTCGCCAAGGTGGCCATCAACCAGGGCGGCCTCGACCGCCTGCTCGAGATTCTGCGCTGACACCACAGACGACAGGGACAGCCGCGTCCTGTCATGCGATCTACAAGCGGGCCGGGCATCATGGCACGCCGCCGGACTTTCACCGAGCCGGCGCATCCAGACGAGGAGACACGGATTTTGTTTCAGTGGTTCGAAAAATTGCTCCCGCCCTTCGGCCGGGACGGACAGGACACGTTGGCCGCCGAGGCCGAACCGATGCCTCAGCGGCTGGTCCCCTTCATCTGGGCCGCCACCCAAGGGGCTCGCCCGTGGCTGCTGGCGATGATGTTCTTCACCGCGCTGGCCGGGGCTTTCGAAGCCTGGCTGTACGCCATGCTCGGCCAGGTCGTCGACCGGCTCAGCGCCACGCCGGCCGACCAGTTGCTGCAGACCGAGAAGGCCAGCATCGCCTGGGCGATCGCGATCCTGCTGGGCAGCATCGTGCTGATCGCTCTTCAGACGGTGTTCAAGCACCAGGCGCTGGCCGGCAACTTCCCCATGATGCTGCGCTGGCGCTTCCACCGCTGGCTGCTCAACCAGAGCATGGGCTTTTTCCAGGACGAATTCGCCGGCCGCATCTCGGCCAAAGTCATGCAGACGGCCCTGTCCGTGCGCGACATCTGCATCATCGTGGGCGACGTGCTGGTCTTCATGGGCATCACCTTCACCGCCATGGTCGTGGTGGTGGGCTCCTTCGACAGCGTGCTGCTGCTGCCGTTCGCGGCGTGGTTCACGCTGTACATCCTGACCATCGTCTTTTTTGTGCCGCGCCTGGGGGCCAGTGCCAAGGCGCAGGCCAGCGCACGGTCGCTGATGACGGGGCGGATCACCGATGCCTACACCAACATCGCCACCGTCAAGCTGTTCTCGCACGCCGGACGCGAGGCCGACTACGCCCGCAGCGCGATGCGCGAGTTCCTGTCCACCGTGTACCGCCAGATGCGTCTGGTCAGCGCCTTCGAGATCGTCAACCATGCGCTGATGGTCCTGCTCATCCTCTCCACCGCGGGCGTGGCGATCTACCTCTGGGTGCAAGGCCAGGTGGGCCCGGGCGCGGTGGCCGCCGCCACGGCCATGACGCTGCGGCTGATCGGCCTGTCGCACTGGATCCTGTGGGAAGCGGCCGCCCTGTTCGAACACCTGGGTACCGTCCAGGACGGCCTGAACTCCATCGCCCGCGGCCAGACCATCCGCGACCAGCCCGGTGCGCCCGCACTGAAGGTCAGCCGGGGCGAGGTCAAGTTCGAGAACGTCTCGTTCGGCTACGGACAGGACAAACCCGTCATCGACCGCCTCGACCTGACCATCCGGCCCGGCGAAAAAATCGGCCTGGTCGGCCGTTCGGGTGCGGGCAAGTCGACCATCGTCAATCTCCTGCTGCGCTTCTACGACATCGACAGCGGCCGCCTGCTCATCGACGGCCAGGACATCTCGACCGTCACGCAGGAAAGCCTGCGGGCGCAGATCGGCATGGTCACGCAGGACACGGCGCTGCTGCACCGCTCGGTGCGCGAGAACATCCTCTACGGCAAACCCCAGGCCGGCGACGAGGACATGGAACGTGCCGCGCGGCAGGCCCACGCACACGAGTTCATCACGGCGCTCAGGGACATGCAAGGCCACAGCGGCTACGACGTGCACGTGGGCGAACGCGGCGTGAAGCTTTCGGGCGGGCAGCGCCAGCGCATCGCGATCGCGCGCGTGATGCTCAAGGATGCCCCCATCCTGCTGCTCGACGAAGCCACCAGTGCGCTCGACTCCGAGGTCGAGTCCGCCATCCAGGGCAGCCTCGACACGCTGATGCAGGGCAAGACCGTGATCGCCATCGCGCACCGGCTCTCGACCATCGCCGCCATGGACAGGCTGATCGTGCTCGATCGGGGCCGTGTCGTGGAAGAAGGCACCCATGCCGACCTGCTCGCCCGCGGCGGCATCTACGCCCGGCTTTGGGCCCACCAGAGCGGCGGTTTCCTGACGAATCACGACTGATCCGAATCGAAAGGCACACCGCGTCGGTAGAATCGTCTATCGATTTCTCCCGGCCGACGCCTTTCCTTTCATGCGCTCCGACACTGCCGAGGCCGTCGAGGCCGATCCGCTCTTCAACCAGTCGCTCGAAAAAGGGCTGGCGGTGCTCCGTGCCTTCGACGCCACCCATCGCACCATGACGCTGGCCGACATCGCTGTCGCCGCCGGCATGAACAAGGCATCGGCGCAGCGCACGGTGCACACGCTGCAGGTTCTGGGCTACATCGGAAAGCACCCGCAGACGCGGCGTTTCCGCCTGCTGCCCAAGGTCATGGAGCTGGGCTTCAGCTACGTCATCGCCAACTCGACGCTGCGTGCAGCGCATCCCTACCTGTCGCAGCTGGCGCACACCAGCGGCGAAACGGCCTGCCTCACCGAGCCGATCGGCCTGGACATGATGTACGTATCGCAATCGGGCACGTCGGCCTTCATCCCGATGCTCACCCCCATCGGCATGCGGGTGCCCATGTATTGCACCAGCTCGGGCCGGGCCTACCTCAGCCGCCTGCCCGACGAATCGGTGCGGCAGATGATCGAACAGTCCAACCGGGTCGCCCGAACGCCGCACACGCGGGTCGAGGTGGACGACGTGATGGCCACGATCGACGAGTGCCGCCGCGTGGGCTTTGCCATGAATGTCGAGGAGCTTTTCCTGGGCGACATGGGCGTCGGGGCCCCCATCGTCGACAGCCGGGGCACGCCGCTGGGCGCCGTCCACCTGGCGCCGCCCAGCAGCCACTGGACAGCCGAATCGGCACGGCAGAAACTGGGGCCGCTGGTGGCCGCGTGTGCCCGCGCCATTTCGGAATCGCTGCCGCACTGAACGGCAGCCCAGTTGCGTGGACGCCGCCAGCACCGGCCGCTGACGACCGTGCCGGTTGCGCCTCAGTCCGGCAATTGCCGGCGCAAGGCTTCGAAGAACAAGGTGGACTGCAGCCGCTCGCTCTCCACTTGCGCACCCACATGCGCCGCCAGGGCGGGCGCGGCGGGCTTGAGCGGCAGGCCCGTCGAGCGCGCCAGCACCTCGGCCTGGCAGGCACGCTCGAGGTAGTAGAGGTCGTCGTAGGCATAGGCCACATCGGTGCCGCAGACCACCACGCCGTGGTTGGCCAGGAACACCACATCGGCGCCGTCCATGGCGTGCGCGATGCGCAGGCCCTCCGAATCGTCGAGCGCCAGGCCGTTGTAGTCGGGGTCGATCATCACGCGCCCATGAAAACGCATGGCATTCTGCGACAGCGTGGTGTCGAGCGCCCGTGGCGCCACCAGCGTCAGGGCCGTCGCGTAGGGCATGTGCGTGTGCAGCACACAGGCCTTGCCCGCCACGCGGTGGATGGCGGCATGGATGAACATCGCCGTCGGCTCCACTTCGTGCCGGCCCGCCAGCCGCTGCCCGGACGCATCGGTGAGCACGATGTCATCGGCTTTCACCTCGCTCCACAGCAGACCCCGCGGGTTGATCAGGAAGCAGCCCGAATCGCCCGGCAACATCACGCTGAAATGGTTGCACACCCCTTCTCCCAGCCCATGCAGCGCGGCCGCTCGCAATGCCAGCGCCAAGTCGTGCCGCAACTGGGTGGTGACCGCCGAGCGGTAGAGATCCTGCGCGTCGAAAGCCGGTTCGGCAACGCTGGCAGGGGCAGCACGCTCGGCAGCAAGCGCGGCAGTGGGTTCGGCAAAAGCACTCATGGAACAGGTCTATCGAGAATGATCGGGATGAAGCGGACGCCGCGCAGACAGGCGGCGCACGCACGATCGACTCACGCAAGAAGCGGGCCGGACGGCACCCGTTCAGCCCCGAACGACCGTGTACCGATCAGGATTGCGCCGGCCGAAGTCCGGTCCCTTGCGGCTCGTCGCGCGCTGCGCTGGTGGGCGTGCTCACATGCAGCGTACGGGTCGGCAGTGCAAAAGAAACGCCACGCGCCTGCAACTCGCGCATCAGGCCCAGGTTGACCTTCTGCTGCAGATCCATGTAGAGGTTGTAGCCCGGATCGAGCACGATGTAGACGACTTCGAAATCCAGCGAGCTCTCGCCGAAGCCCTTGAAATGCGCCCGGTCGTAGCGCAGTTGAGGCTCGGCCTCGATCAGTCCCCGCACGATGCCCGGGATCTGTTCGACCTGCTCGACGGGCGTGCCGTAACTCACGCCGAATCCGAAGACGATGCGCCGCTCGGCCATGAGCTTGAAGTTGTTGATGGTCTGCTTGAGCAGATCGGTATTCGACATCACGACCTGTTCACCGCTCAGGCTTCTCAGGCGTGTGGTCTTCAGCCCGACGTGCTGCACCGTCCCCACGGCGCTGCCGGCCACGATGAAGTCACCCACCTGAAACGGCTTGTCGACGGCAATCGCCAGCGAGGCCAGCAGGTCGGCCAGCACGTTCTGCACGGCCAGGGCGATCGCGATGCCGCCGATGCCCAGGCTGGCCACGAAGGCCGTGATGTTCACGCCCAGATTGGCCAGCATCGCCAGCAGGACCGTGGCCCACAGCAAGGTCCGCAGGCCCCAGGTCACCAGCATGGCCGAGGCGCTCAACTGGGCCGTCGTGGCAGTGCCCTCGTTGCCCGCATGGCGATCGACATAGGCCTGCACGCTGAGCATGATGGCACGTGTGCCCCACAGGCCGATCTGCACCGCCACGGCGACAAACCACAGTTGGCCGAGGCGACTCTGCCAGCGCTCGGGCACATCCAGCAGGCCGACGCCGATCAGCAGGGCCACCAGGGCGATGAGCAATTGACTGGTGCCGCGCAAGACCTCGGCTGCGATATGAGCGCCGCGGCTGCCACGGCTGCGGGCTATCGACTCGAGCCGGCTGCGCAGCAGCCCCAGGCCACCGCCGATCAGCACATAGGCCAGCACCACCGCCGCCCCCGCCACCAACCAACTGATCAGCGGCAATCCCATGACCGTATAGCCCTCGATGCGATCCATCCAATCTTGCAAAACCAGTCCTTTCAATCCATACGCAGCAAACCATGACAAACGAAAGCAGGCTGTTTCCAGCCTGCATCGGGTTGTCTTCGATTATGTGGATGGGTGGCAGGCCCTGCAAGGCGCTGTGTCCTACAGCCCCTGGCCGCAAGCGCGCGGCCTTACTGTCGCGCCGTGCGCACGGCGCGCGGCAGGGCCTGCGGATAACTGCTGCGCCAGGGGTTGATGTCGAGGCCGCCCCGGCGGGTGTAGCGGGCATAGACCGCCAGCTTCACCGGTTTGCATTGGCGCCAGATGTCCATGTAGATGCGCTCGACGCACTGCTCATGGAACTCGTTGTGGTTGCGGAAACTCACCAGGTACTGCAGCAGCCCGGCCTGGTCGATCTGCGGACCGGTGTAGCTGATCTGCACGCTGCCCCAGTCCGGCTGGCCGGTCACCAGGCAATTGCTTTTCAGCAGATGCGAGACCAGCACCTCGCTGACCGGCAACTCGTTGCGGGTGGCTTGCAGCAGCGCGGGTTCGGGTGTGTAGTGGCTGCACTCGACATCGAGTCGATCGAGGTTCAGGCCGTCGAGCTCGTGGATGGGCTGCGCATCGAAGGCCTCGGGCAACACCAGGGCGACGGCCACGCCGGCTCCGGCCGCCGCGCTCAGGTCCTGCTGCAGGCGCACGCGCACTTCGTCGGCATCGGCCAGCCGGGTGTTGTTGAAGCTGTTGAGATAAAGCTTGAGCGACTTGCTCTCCACGATGCAGGGCGAATCGCAGGGCACGGTGAACTGCGCCAGCGCCACCTGCGGCTTGCCCTTGGGATTGAGCCAGCTCAGTTCGTAGGCCGTCCACAGATCGGCCCCCATGAACGGAATCGCACCCGGCAGGCCGATCTCCTGGCGCTTGCCCAGCCGCGGAATGGGAAACAGCAGGCCGGCATCGTACTGATCGACATAGGCCGAGGTCTTGCCGAGCTGCGAGTTCTCGGCGGTGTTCGGGGCGGCAGCGGGCTGGGAATCGGACATGATGGTCGAAGCAGGAGGAGCGGCCCCGGGGCCGCCCGGACGGGCCGCTGCGGAGACGCGGACAAAGACCGTATTCTAGGAAGTCTCGGCCGACCCGGCCGGCACCGCAGGCTCCGGCATGCGTTCCCGGTCGGTCAGCGCCTGCAGGAACGCGAGCACCTGTGCGCCCCACTGCATGTATTGGGACTGCGGCCACATGTGGCCCATGCCCGGCAGCACCACCAAGCGGGCACCGGGAATGCGCCGGGCCGTATCCTCGCCGCAGGCCAGCGGCAGCATGGCATCGGCATCGCCATGCAGCACCAGAACCGGGCAGCGGATCTCGTGCAGGCGTTCGAAACGGGTGGTGTCGGACACCACGGCCATCAGTTGCCGCAAGGTGCCCTGCGGTCTCACGCTGCGCTGCACCGCACGCCGGGTCGAGGCCTGCAGCGCCTCATGCTCGAAGGGATAGGCAGGACTGCCGATGAGCGTGAACGCCCCCATGGCACGCGCCACCAGCGCCTGTTCGTCGCCCTGGCGTTCGGCCCGGGTCGCCGGGCGCAGGAAAGCCCGGACGACCTCGGGCTCCGGTCCGGGCAAAGTCGGTGCGCCACTGGTGCTGATCATGCTCACCAGGCTGATCACCCGGTGCGGTGCAGCCAGCGCCACCCGCTGCGCGATCATGCCGCCCATCGACGCGCCCACCACATGGGCCTGTTCGACACCCAGGGCGTCCAGCACGCCGAGCGCGTCGTGCGCCATGTCCTCGAGGGTGTAAGGCGGATGGGCAGGCAGGCCCAGCTTGCTGCGCGCACCGAACCACAGCACGTTGGGCGTGCGGACCCCCAGCTCGGCCATGTCCTGGCTGAGGCCGGCGTCGCGGTTGTCGAAACGCACCACCCGGAAACCCGCGGCGTGCAGGGCCCCGACCAGTTCGTCCGACCAGGCAATGAGCTGCATGCCCAGGCCCATGATCAGCAGCACCACCGGCCGCCGTGTGTCGCCAGGGGCGCTGTCCTCGACCTCGATCGAAACGCCGTTGGCCTGCACCCTCATGCAAAACGCCCCTGCCTGAGCCATTTGGTCGCGATCCATTTCTCGCCGCGCTGCACCGGCGCACCGCCATGCAGCGTCCGGCTCGATGGGTCGGGTTGGCCGTAGGCAAAGAACACGGCGTTGCCGCGTTTGGGTGCGACCTCCAGGCCGATGTCGGGGAAGGTGGTGCCGCCGCCCTGCTCGGGCTCGTTGAGATAGATCACCAGCGTCGCCACACGCTGTCCGCCGCGAGCCAGGATGCGGGGCGTACCCGGTTCGGCCGGATCGAAATAATCGTAGTGGGGCTTGTACTCGGCGCCCACGCCGTACCGCAGCACCTGCAGGCCTTCGCCGTTTTCCTCGGGCCAGCGCAGCAGACGCGCGATGCGCCGCTCCAGCCGGGCCACGGCCTCGTTTTCACCCCGGGAAAAGAACATGCCGCTGCTGGTGCGGTCGTCGTTCACTTCCTCGCCCCCGGTCTTGCTGGCCACCGTCAGCGAGCGCGCCATGCGCGGCGCGGCTGCATCGATGAGCATCTGGCATTCGGCGTCGTCGAGCAGATTGCCGAACACCACCACACGAGGATGGGTCAGGCTGGCCAGCACGTGCACCTGGCGGTCGCCGGCATCCACGTACAGCGGCGACGCCGAAAGGTCGGGTTCCGGCAGCCCCTCGGCCGGTGCAAACGCAGCGCCCCCGGGGGCCTGCACCGCCGCGACAGGCAGCCGCACGGCGTTCAGCGCCTGCTGCGCCGCCTCGTCGCTCCAGCCCGCAGCCAGCATGCTGGCCAGCAGCGCGGTCGGCGGCTGCCCGGCGGCGGTCTGTTCGCGAATCCAGTCCTGCAGTTCAGGTGTGACGATCTGGCTCATGTCCTGCGATCTCCTCGGCAACACAAAACGACAATCCAAGCGCCATGCGAGTCCCGGAAGTCCTCGCGAGTTCCTGCGTGCACCGCGTCCACTGGATTCAAGCGGCCTGCCGCCGGCGAAACACCAGCCGGTCCGGCTGCGAGACTTCGGGCGCAAACGCGTAACCTTCGAGGTCGAAGCCCTCGAGCTTGCGGGGCGTGGCAATGCGGTGCGTGGCGGCGTAGCGCGCCATCAGTCCGCGCGCCCGCTTGGCCAGGAAACTGATGATCTTGTAGCGGTCGCCCTTCCAGTCCTCGAACACGCAGTCGATCACACGGGCCTTGAGCGCCTTGCGGTCGACGGACTTGAAGTACTCCTGCGAGGCCAGATTGACCAGCACCGGCGTGGCGTCGGCCTGCAGGCAGGTATTGAAATACTCGGCCAGCTCCGACCCCCAGAACTTGTAGAGATTGCTCCCCCGCCCGGTCTCCAGGCGAGTGCCCATTTCCAGGCGGTAGGGCTGCATCAGGTCGAGCGGCCGCAGCACGCCGTACAGCCCGCTGAGCACGGCCACGTGCTGCTGCGCCCACTTCAGATCGTCGGCCGGCAGCGTGCGCGCATCCAGTCCCTCGTAGACGTCGCCGTTGAAAGCCAGCACGGCCGGCCGGGCATTGCGAGCCGTGAACTTGGGGGCGAAGGCCTGGTAGCGCGCCACGTTCAGGGCCGACAGCGCATCGCTCAGGCTCATGAGCTCGGCGATCTGCTGGGGTGATTTTTCCTTGAGCACGGCGATCAGTTCGCGGGTCCGGGCCTGGAACTGGGGCTGCGTGTGGCCCAGGTCGGCCAGCGCGGGCGGGATCGGGCTTTCGTAATCCAGCGCCTTGGCCGGGGACAACACAAACAACATGACAAGCTTTCCTACATTCTGCAACTGCGCTGATTATGGGCCGCGCCAGAGCCCGGTGCACACCCCCGACCCGCACGTCACGCGCCCCGTTGCCGCATGCCCGGCACGTTCGGCCGAATCTCTCCATAATGTGCGCCTACTCTCCCTGCCCTTGCCCAGTCCCAGCCGGGCGCCGTCCGCAGCCCGTGCTCTCCAGGTCGCTCCGCCCCTCTGCGCCGGGCACACCTGCCGAAGCCAGGCAAGGCCCGCCGGCGTCCGGCACGCCTCCGACCATGTCAATTTCCGCTCCCTCGCGGCCCTCGGCCGTGCCCTCGCCCTGGATTGCCTGGCTCGTCGCAGCCACGTTCTTCATGGAGAACCTCGACGCCACCATCATCACCACGGCCCTGCCCGCCATGGCACAGAGCTTCGGCGTCGAGCCGTCGCGCATGTCCATCGGCATGAGCGCCTACATGCTGGCGCTGGCCGTGGGCATTCCGGCCAGCGGCTGGCTGGCCGACCGTTATGGCCCGCGCCACGTCTTTGCGGCGGCCATTGCCATCTTCACCCTCAGTTCGGTCTGGTGCGGGCTCTCGGACAGCCTGGGCGGCTTCACGGCGGCCCGCGTCGCCCAGGGTCTGGGCGGCGCGATGATGGTGCCGGTGGGCCGGCTGGTGGTGCTGCGCGGCACCCGCAAGGCCGACCTCATCCGGGCCATCGCCACCATCACCTGGCCGGGTCTGGCCGCACCTGTGCTGGGGCCGCCGCTGGGCGGCTTCATCGCCACGCACTGGGGCTGGCACTGGATCTTCTTCATCAACATCCCGCTGGGCCTGATCGCCCTGGCTGCGGCCTGGCTTCTCATCCGCGACGGCGCATCCGAGCAGTCGCGCCGCCTGGACATCCCCGGCTTCGTCCTCAGCGCCATCGGGTTCACCGCCCTCATGCTGGGCATGGAATGGGCCAGCCATACCCCTTTCGAGGCCGTGCAGGTGTTCGCCGCGCTGGCCATCGGCGTGGGGGTGCTGGCGTGGGCCTGCCGGCATCTGCTGCGCAGCACAGCGCCACTGGTCAACCTCGCCCCCTTCCGCATCCAGACGTTCGCCGTCACCGTGGGCGGCGGTTCGCTGTTCCGCGTCGCCATCGGCAGCGCGCCGTTTCTGCTGCCCCTCATGTTCCAGTTGGCCCTCGGCCTGTCGGCCGTCGATGCCGGTCTGCTGATGCTGGCGCTGTTCGCCGGCAACCTGCTGGTCAAGCCCGCCACCACCGGCATCCTCAGGCGCTGGGGCTTCAAGCGCGTGATCCTGGTCAACGGACTGATGGTCGCCGCGGGTTTTGCCGTCTGCGCCGCGTTCACCCCGCAGACCCCCTTGCCGTGGATTGCCGTCGTGCTTTTCATCAGCGGCATGAACCGGTCGATGCAGTTCACCGCGCTCAACACGCTGGCCTTCGCCGACATCCCGCCCGCGCGCATGAGCGATGCGTCCACTCTCTCGAGCATGTTCCAGCAGTTCAATGCCGGCATGGGCATCGCCTTCGGTGCGCTGGCACTCAGCCTGGCCGGCCACGCGCTGGGCGATCCGGGCGGCGGCCCGGCCGGCTCCATCGTCACGCTGGCCACGTTCCGCTGGGCGCTGCTGCTGTCGGCCGCCCTCACCGTGCTGGCCCTGGCCGACGCCTTGCGCCTGCCGGCCGATGCCGGCGGTCAGGTCAGCGGGCATGCCCGCCGTCGCGATGGTCCGGCCACCTGATCCCGGCGGGATCCGGACCGGACGGCACACACCGGCGGCAGGTCGATCGCACGAGGCCGGCCGACGATCGGGACGCCGGCCCCGCCTGTCGCCGGCCACAGCCCCAGCTACCAGGCGTCGACGCCGTACTGCGCCTTGAAATCGGCCTCGAGCTTCTGGCACGAGCTCACGATGTACTTGTTGCTTGCCAGACCGTTGGCCTTGTTCTGCGCGGCCTGCCAGCAGCGCCGCACCAGCCGGGCCGCTTCGACCTGCTTGAGCAGTGCCGGATCGACCACCACCGGCGGGGCCGGCCGGCTCGGCTGCGCACCCGGCTGCGGGGGGACGGGCACGGCCTGCGGCGCCCGATCGGCTCCCGGCAATGGCCCGCCCTGCGGCGCAGACGGAGCCGGCGGCGAAGTGGACACGCCGTCGGCCGGCAGATCGCCCGGTGGCGCCAGGTCGCTGCCCGGCGCCGTGGCACAACCCGTCATCACGGCCATGGCCGCCGACAGGGCCAGCAGGCGCAGGGCACGGGCAACAAAAGACCGGTCTGCCCAGTGTGAATGTGATTTAAATGACATCGACTTGCACATCGGAAATTCATGGAAGCGAGCCGCCGGGGACTCCCGAGATGGAGCCGGCGATCGACAGAAAGTTCGGCAGCCCGCAGGGCCGCCGGACCTGTACAGACCCGGCTCGCGACAGTCTGGCGCCGCTGCCGATAAAATGACGGGTTCGCCCCGACACTTGCCTGCCGGCGAGGCGTGACTGTCCAGAAGCGGAATAATAGCCGCCCCACACGCCGCCTTCCGGCCCCGGCCCGGGCTGCCGTTTTCGATACTTGCCGAGCCATGAGCACCAACACGACCCAACCCGGGCTGGAAAGCCTGTCCAAATCCTTCGAACCCGCAGCCATCGAGGCCCAGTGGGGACCGGCCTGGGAAACGCGCGAGTACGCGCGTGCCGGTTACCGCGGCACCGGCCAGCCGCGTGCCGACGAGCCGGCCTTCGCCATCCAGCTGCCGCCGCCCAATGTGACCGGCACGCTGCACATGGGGCACGCGTTCAACCAGACCATCATGGACAGCCTCACGCGTTACCATCGCATGCGCGGCTACAACACGCTGTGGGTGCCGGGCACCGACCACGCGGGCATCGCCACGCAGATCGTGGTCGAGCGCCAGTTGCAGGCCCAGGGCATCAGCCGTCACGACATGGGTCCCACCCCTGCCGAGGCACGCAAGAACTTCGTCTCGCGTGTGTGGGAATGGAAAGAGCAATCCGGCAATACCATCACCGGTCAGATGCGGCGCATGGGCGCCAGCGTGGACTGGAGCCATGAGTACTTCACCATGGACGACAAGCTGTCGACCGTGGTCACCGACACCTTCGTCAAGCTCTACGAGCAGGGCCTGATCTACCGCGGCAAGCGCCTGGTCAACTGGGATCCCGTGCTCAAGACCGCCGTGTCGGATCTCGAGGTCGAGAGCACCGAGTCCGAGGGCAAGATGCACTACATCTGCTACCCGTTCTCGGACGGTCCGCAGACCATCGACGGCGTCGAGCAGAAGGGCATGACCATCGCCACCACGCGGCCCGAAACCATGATGGCCGACGGTGCCCTGGCCGTGCACCCCGAAGACGCACGCTACGCCCATCTGGTGGGCAAGTTCGTCGACCTGCCCCTGTGCGACCGCCGCATCCCCATCATCGCCGACGACTTCGTCGACCGCGAGTTCGGCTCGGGCTGCGTGAAGATCACCGGCGCACACGACTTCAACGACTACGCCTGCGCACAACGCCATGGCCTGCCGCTGATCACGATCTTCACCCTCGACGCCCGCATCAACGAAAACGGACCGCTGGCCTACCAGGGCCTGGACCGCTTCGAAGCCCGCAAGGCCGTGCTGCGCGATCTCGAGGCGCAAGGCCTGCTGCTCGAAGTCAAGCCGCACAAGCTGATGCTGCCGATCTGCGCACGCACCGGCCAGGTGGTCGAACCCATGCTCACCGACCAGTGGTTCGTGGCCATGAGCAAGGTCAGCGAACAGGATCCCACCGGCAAGTCCATCGCGCAGAAGGCCATCGACGCGGTCGCCACCGGCGAAGTCACCTTCGTGCCCGAGAACTGGGTCAACACCTACAACCAGTGGATGAACAACATCCAGGACTGGTGTATCAGCCGCCAGCTCTGGTGGGGTCATCAGATTCCGGCCTGGTACGACGAGGACGGCCGGGTCTACGTTGCGCGCAATGCGGAAGAAGCCCAGTTGCAGGCCCCGGGCAAGACCCTGCGCCGCGACGACGACGTGCTCGACACCTGGTACTCGTCGGCACTCGTGCCCTTCTCGTCGCTCGGCTGGCCCGCGCAGACCGAAGCGGCCACCGACGACTACAACCTCTACCTGCCCTCCTCGGTGCTGGTCACCGGCTACGACATCATCTTCTTCTGGGTCGCCCGGATGATCATGATGACCACGCACTTCACCGGCCGCGTGCCGTTCCGCCACGTGTACATCCACGGCCTGGTGCGCGACGCGCAGGGCAAGAAGATGAGCAAGTCCGAAGGCAACGTGCTCGACCCGGTCGATCTGATCGACGGCATCGAGCTCGCCCCCCTGCTCGACAAACGCACCACCGGTCTGCGCAAGCCCGAAACGGCACCGGCCGTGCGCAAGAACACCGAGAAGGAATTCCCCGAAGGCATTCCCGCCTATGGCGCCGACGCCCTGCGGTTCACCTTCGCGGCGCTGGCCTCGCTGGGCCGCAGCATCAACTTCGACAGCAAGCGCTGCGAGGGCTATCGCAACTTCTGCAACAAGCTCTGGAACGCCACGCGTTTTGCGCTGATGCAATGCGAAGGCCAGGATTGCGGTCTCGAGGAACACAGCGCCGAGCAGTGCGCGTCCGGCGGCTACCTGCAGTTCAGCTCCGCCGACCGCTGGATCGTCTCGCAACTCCAGAAGACCGAGGCCGACATCGCCAAGGGCTTCACGGACTACCGCCTCGATCACGTCGCCAACAGCCTCTACGACTTCGTCTGGAACGAGTTCTGCGACTGGTACCTGGAAATCGCGAAGGTCCAGATCCAGACCGGCAACGAGGCCCAGAAGCGCGGCACCCGCCGCACCCTGATCCGCACGCTCGAGACCGTGCTGCGCCTGGCCCACCCCGTCATTCCCTTCATCACCGAAGAGCTGTGGCAGAAGGTGGCTCCCGTGGCCGGTCGTGCAGGCGCCTCGATCAGCGTCGCCGACTATCCGCAGCCCAACCTCGAACGCATCGACGAGTCGGCGATCGCCGACATGCAGCGCCTCAAGTCGCTGGTCGATGCCTGCCGCACCCTGCGCGGTGAACTCGGCGTCTCGCCGGCACAGCGCCTGCCGCTGCTGGTCACCGGCGACACCGCCTTCATCGACGGCGTGGCCCCGGTGCTCCAGGCCCTGGCCAAGCTCGGCGAGGTCAAGACCTTTGCCGACGAATCGGCATGGGCCGCCGCCGCCCAGGCCGCGCCGGTCGCCGTGGTCGGCACCGAACGCCTGTGCCTGTTCATGGAAATCGACGTGGCGGCCGAAAAGGCCCGCCTGGCCAAGGAAGTCGCGCGCCTGACCGGCGAACTCGCCAAGGTCAACGGCAAGCTCGGCAACCAGGCGTTTGTCGCCAAGGCCCCGCCCGCCGTCATCGAGCAAGAGCACAAGCGCCTGGCCGATTTCACGCAAACGCTAGAAAAAGTGCAGCATCAGCTTGCACGCCTGGGCTGATCTCGCAGCGATCCGGCGGGATTGCCTCGACGGCGGAGCCGGCCCTGAACGAGGCCGGCTCCGCCGTCTTGCGCAGCACGCTGCGTTTTTTGCGAACCTCGGCCCGGTTTTGGTGTCGAAGCCTGTCGATCCATCCTCCCATGCCTGCCGCCCAGCACGTTCCCGGCGGGTGCGGGCGGTGTCGCAGCCGTGCATCAAACGGACGACGCGGGCATCTGCCCTACAAGGCCGCTGCCAGACACTTCCTACAATGCTGCTTCCCTGCCTGAGGGCTCCCAGCCATGAATCCCAAAGATCCCCAAGACGATTTCCATGCTTCGCCCGACGACCGCGACCCCTCGCGCCGTTCGAGCGGCAACAAGGCCAACGGCCGCAGCGGCGCTGAGCGCGCCGCGCCCAGGAAAGCCAAGAAGCCAGCCAAGCCGGCCACCACCTGGACCTGGGCCATGCGCGGCCTGGCCTGGGGCGGCGGACTGCTCGCCGCCGGCCTGCTCACGGCCGCCTGCGTGATCGGCGTGGCCATGGCCATGGCCTATCCCAACCTGCCCGACATCTCCGAGCTCTCCGACTACAAACCCAAGCTGCCGCTGCGTGTCTATTCGGCCGAAGGCAACCTGCTGGGCGAGTTCGGCGAGGAGCGTCGCCGCCTGGTGCCCATCGCCGAGATCCCCGAGGTCATGAAGGACGCCGTGCTCGCCATCGAGGACGCCCGTTTCTACTCGCACGGCGGCGTCGACTACATCGGCGTGGTCCGCGCGGCCGTCTCCAACCTGGGGGGCTCCATCAACCAGGGTGCCTCGACCATCACCATGCAGGTCGCACGCAACGTGTACCTGTCGTCCGAGCGCACCTACACCCGCAAGATCTACGAAATCCTGCTGACCTTCAAGCTCGAGCACCTGCTCTCGAAGGACCAGATCCTCGAGATCTACATGAACCAGATCTTCCTGGGCCACCGCGCCTACGGTTTCGCAGCCGCCAGCGAGACCTACTTCGGCAAGCCGCTCAAGGACATCACCATCGCCGAAGCCGCCATGCTGGCCGGCCTGCCCAAGGCCCCTTCGGCCAACAACCCGTTCAACAACTTCAAGCGCGCCCAGCAGCGGCAGCTCTACATCGTCGACCGCATGGTCGATGCCGGCTTCATCACGGCCGAACAGGGCAAGGCCGCCAAGGAAGAAAAGATCGTGCTGCGCCGGGGCGCCAACTCGGTGATCACATCGACGGGCAACGTCGACGACTCGGGCAACAGCCAGAGCGTGCACGCCGAGTTCGTGACCGAGACCGTGCGCCAGCTGATCTACGCCCGCTACGGTGCGGAAACCTACACACGCGGCCTCAACGTCTACACCACGCTCAAGTCGGCCGACCAGAACGCCGCCTACACCGCCTTGCGCGAAGGCATCCAGGATTACGAGAAACGCCAGTTCTACCGCGGTCCCGAAGCCTTCATCGAACTGCCGTCCGATCCCGCCGCGCGCGAGGATGCGATCGACCAGGTCCTCGACGACCATCGCGACAACGGCGACGTGCTGGCTGCCGTGGTGCTGTCGGTCGAGCCCCGCAAGGTGGTGGTCGAACGCAGCAACGGCGATCAGGTCACCATCACCGGCGACGGCCTCAAGCCAGTGCAATCCGGCCTGGCCGCCAATGCCCCGCCCAAGATCAAGATCCGGCCCGGCGCCGTCGTCCGCATCTCGCCCAACAGCAAGGACGGCTGGGACCTGACCCAGTTGCCCGAAGTCGAAGGCGCTTTCGTGGCGCTCGACCCCAACACCGGGGCCATCGTCTCGATGGTCGGCGGTTTCGACTTCAACAAGAACAAGTTCAACCACGTCACGCAGGCCTGGCGCCAGCCCGGCTCGAGCTTCAAGCCCTTCATCTACTCGGCCGCCCTCGAAAAAGGCATCACGCCCATGACGGTGCTCAACGACGCGCCGCTGTTCTTCGGCTCGTCGGTGACCGGCGGCCAGGCCTGGGCGCCCAAGAACTACGAAGGCACCTTCAACGGCCCCATCTCGGCCCGCCGGGCGCTGGCCAAGTCGCTCAACATCCCCACGGTGCTGACGCTGCAGAACATCACGCCGCAATACGCGCAGCAGTGGATCACGCGGTTCGGCTTCGAAGCCGCCAAGCACCCGGCCTACCTGACCATGGCGCTCGGCGCCGGTTCGGTGACCCCGATGCAGATGGCCGTGGGCTACGCGGTCTTCGCCAACGGCGGCTACCGCGTCAATCCCTACATCATCACCAAGGTCACCGACCAGCGCGGCCAGGTGCTGGCAGAGACCCAGCCCAAGCCGCTGGACGAATCCATGCGGGTGATCAGCGCGCGCAACGCCTTCATCATGCAGAGCATGCTTCAGGAAGTCACCCGCAGCGGCACGGCCGCACGGGCGTCCTCCACGCTGCGCCGCCCGGACGTCTACGGCAAGACGGGCACCACCAACGACTCGCACGACGCCTGGTTCGTCGGTTTCCAGCCCAGCCTGGTGGCAGCGACCTGGATCGGCTACGACAATCCCCGCAAGCTCGGCTCGCGCGAGACCGGCGGCGGCCTGTCCATGCCGGTCTGGATCTCCTTCATGCAGACGGCCCTCAAGGGCGTGCCGGTGCGTGAATACGCGGTGCCTTCGGGGGTCACCAACGTCAACGGCGACTGGGCTTACGACGAGTACGCCTACGACCAGGGCGTCAAGACGCTGGGCATGACGGACGGTCAGCTCATTCCCGACAACACCGGCACCACGGGCAACGAGTTCATCCAGCCCATGCCCTCGGGCGACGAACGCAACCGCATTCTGGACCTGTTCCGCAACTGATCGTCGACGTCGAAAGGGACCGGACACCGCTCGACGCGGCAGCCGGTCCCTTGAAGCCGGTCACGGCCGGCTGGATCGGATCGAGGCCGGGCAAGCCCGGCCCCGAGAGACCGTTCGCTCAGGCGAACACCAGCGTAAGCCCGGATTGCTCGGACGCGTAGCGGCTCAGATCGGCCAGGAATTCGGTGCGTGCCTTGGTGTCGCGCCAATGCGCGCCATCGAACTTGTAATGGAAACCGCCCGCCTTGGCCGCCAGCCAGACCTCGTGCAAGGGGGGCTGCAGGTTGATGACGATCTGGCTCCGGTTGGCGAACAGCAGCGTGATCATGCCGCCCACCCGCTGGTTGTCGATGTCGGCATCGGTTTCGTCGTTGATGCGGTCGCACGCGGTCTCGATCGTGTGCAAAAGAGATTCAGCGTGGTCTTGGTATTCGAGGTCGGTCATACAATTTCGATCATGTGTTCTTATTCACGCCCAATTCTATTCAGGGGCTTTGCCCTTGCCTTTTTCATGGTACTGGTCTCGGCCCTGGCCGGCTGCGGCCAGTCCGGCCCGTTGTACCTGCCGGACAACCCGCCGGAAAGCCAGAAACCGCGTGCCCAGCGCAGCGGCGCGGCAGCCCAGGTGCCTGGGCCGTCGACGGCCGTGACGCCGTCCGGCGGCACCTCGCCTGCCACCGTCACCCCGGGCACCACCCGCTAACCCTGTTCGCGCCCCAGCGCCGCCCCTGCACCCGCCCTGTGCAGACCGCGTGCGTCGCACGGCGCGGCGTCCCAGACCCATCCCGACCATCATGACCCTGCCCGGCCAACCCCAGCTCCACCTGCGCGACCAGTCGCTCTACCTCGAAGACGTTCCCCTCGCGCCGCTGGCCCGTGAACACGGCACGCCCCTGTTCGTCTACTCGGAAGGCGCCATGCTCGCCGCCCTGGCCTCCTACCAGCGCGGATTCGAGGGCCGCGATGCCCTCATCTGCTATGCCATGAAGGCCAACGCCAACCTCGCCATCCTCAAGCTGTTCGTGAACGCGGGCTGCGGCCTGGACATCGTTTCTGGCGGCGAACTCGAGCGTGCCCTGGCTGCGGGCGCCCCCCCCGAGCGCATCATCTTCTCGGGCGTGGGCAAGACCCGCGCCGAGATGACGCGGGCGCTGGAAATCGGCATCGGCTGCTTCAACGTCGAAAGCGAAGCCGAACTCGACGTGCTCAGCACCGTGGCCACCGGCCTCGGCCGCACCGCCTCGGTCAGCATCCGCGTCAACCCGGACGTCGACGCCCAGACCCACCCCTACATCTCCACCGGACTCAAGGGCAACAAGTTCGGCATCGCCCACGACCGCGCGCTCGACGTGTATCGCCACGCGGCCAGCCTGCCCGGACTCAAGGTCGTCGGCATCGACTGCCACATCGGTTCGCAGATCACCCAGCTCTCGCCTTACCTCGATGCCATGGACCGTGTGCTCGATCTGGTCAACGCCATCGAGGATGCAGGCATCCCCCTGCACCACATCGATTTCGGCGGCGGACTGGGCATCGACTACAAGGGCGACACGCCGCCCGAGGCCGCCACGCTCTGGCAGCAGCTCTTCGCCAAGCTCGATGCCCGCGGTTACGGCGATCGCCGCATCGTCATCGAACCCGGCCGCTCGCTGGTCGGCAATGCCGGGGTCTGCCTGACCGAGGTGCTCTACCTCAAGCCCGGCGAAGCCAAGAATTTCGCCATCGTCGACGCGGCCATGAACGACCTGCCGCGCCCGGCCATGTACGAGGCTTTCCACCAGATCGTGCCGCTCGAAGCGCGCGACGGCCGCACGGCTGCCACCTACGACGTGGTCGGTCCGGTCTGCGAGAGCGGCGACTGGCTGGGCCGCGACCGCCTGCTCGACGTCGAGCCAGGCGACGTGCTGGCCGTGCTTTCGGCTGGCGCCTACTGCATGAGCATGGCCAGCAACTACAACAGCCGCCCGCGTGCAGCCGAGATCCTGGTCAGCGGCAACGCCGCCCGGGTCGTCCGCCGCCGCGAGACCATCGAAGACCAGTTGCGCGCGGAACAGGATCTTTCCCAGGCCTGAGCCTAGGCGCGCAAGGCCCTCACATGCTGGGCGTACGTGCGCCAGAATTCCGCATCCTGCGTGGTGGCGAAATTGATGCGCATGTACGTGCTGGGCTTGCGTTGGGCATAGAACAGCGAACCCGGGGCCAGCATCCAACCGGCATCGAGCATGCGCTGGGCCAGCACATCGGCATCCACACCCGTATCGACCCAGCCGAACATGCCTGCCGGCTCGGAGACGAACCGGCAGCCGGCCGCGCGGGCGAGCTTCGCGCTGCGGCTGCGCGCCGCTTCCAGATGCACACGCAGACGCTCGGCATGGCGGCGCACCTGGCCCTGCTCCAGACAGACGGCCAGCGCGCGTTCCAGCAAGGCCGGCGTGGTCAGGTTGTTGAGCAGCTTGGTCTGGGTCAGCCGCTCGGCCAGCGCAGGCGGCGCGGCGACATAACCGATGCGCCAGTTCGGCACCAGTTGCTTGGCGAAACCGCTGATGTAGACCGAACGCACCAGCCCGTCGAGCGCCGTCAGCCGGGTCGCGTGAGCCGGGGCGAAATGGGCATAGGTATCGTCCTCGACCACATAGAAGTCGTGCTGCTGGGCCAGTTGCAGCACGCGGTGCGCCACGGCGGGGGTCAGGCTGTAGCCCGTCGGGTTGTGCAGCACGCTCACACACACGTAGAAGCGCGGCTGATGGCTCTCGCAATAACGCGCCATGGCCGCCAGGTCGGGCCCCTCGGGGCCGCGCGGCACCGGCAAGACCTGCACGCCCATCGCCGCCAGGCGCGCAAACTCCAGCGCCCAGCCCGGTTCGTCGACCAGAACCGCATCGCCGGGCCTGAGCAGCGTGCGCGCAACCAGGTCCAGGCCCTGCGTGGCCCCCAGCGTGGTGACGATCTGCTCCGGTTGCACGGCGATCGACACGTCCTGCAAGCGTCGCGCCAGCGCCTCGCGCAGCACCGGATCGCCCATGGGTTCGCCGTAATGCAGCGACAGCTCCTCGAAAGCAGGACTGTTGACCACCCGGCGCACGGCCGAGCTCAAAAAGGAGTTGCGCAACCAATCGGCCGGCAGCACACCCGCCCCGGGCATGGGCCGGTGCCCCAGCGGCTGCATCATCCCGCGCAGCAGCGCCGCGGCGTCGAGGTACGGCGGCGTCGCATCGCGCACATGCCTCACCAGCGCCGTGGCAGGCGGCAACAGGGCCCGCACATAGAAACCCTGCTTCTGGCGTGCCTCGATCAGGCCCTGGGCCAGCAACTGGTCGTAGGCGGCCACCACCGTATGGGGACTGACGCCATGGCGCCGCGCACAGTCGCGAACCGAGGGCAGCCGGGTTCCGGCCGCCAGCAGGCTGGCGCGAATCTGCCCGGCATAGTGGCTCACGAGCTGTTCGGTCAGACTCAGGGTTCGGGAACGGGTCAGCATGGCACGGCACTCATCGTCATGTTCTGGTGGCAGAACCGATACAGATTGTGGTTAATTCGCGAAAACTGTACTGGTCTTGTACTGGTATGAAGATTAAAGTACACCCTACAAATTGGCAAGCTCCCCGCATCGCTAACGATTTTCACCTGACTCCAACGGAGCACATCACATGAACTGGACTCTCTCGCGCCGTGCCGAAGGCATGAACCCATCCGTCCTGCGCGAAATCCTCAAGGTCGCCGAAAAGCCCGGCATCATCTCGCTGGCCGGCGGTCTGCCCTCGGCCAAGACCTTCCCCATCGAAGCCATGGCCGCGGCCTGCCAGGAAGTCCTCTCCAAGTCCGGCCCTGCCGCCCTGCAGTACGCCGCCAGCGAAGGCTACGAGCCCCTGCGCATCTGGATCACGGAGCAGCTTGCGGCCAACCAGGGCATGACGGTCGATCCCGACCAGGTCCTCATCACGACCGGCTCGCAGCAGGCTCTCGACCTGATCGGCAAGGTGCTCATCGACACCGGCAGCCGCATCCTGGTCGAAACGCCCACCTACCTGGGCGCGCTGCAGGCCTTCTCGCCCATGGAACCCAACGTGGTGAGCGTGGACTGCGACGAGCAGGGCCCGCTGCCCGAAGACCTGGCCGTCAAGATCGGCGAAGGCGCCGACCGTGCGCGCTTCATGTACCTGCTGCCCAACTTCCAGAACCCCACGGGCCGCACCATGAGCGCCGAGCGCCGCGCCGCGCTCATGGCCGAAGCCGCCCGCCTGGGCCTGCCGATCGTCGAGGACAACCCCTACGGCGAGCTGTGGTTCGAGCAAGCGCCGCCGGCAGCCCTGAGCTCCTACAACCCCGAGGGCAGCATCTACATGGGCTCGTTCTCGAAGATCCTGGCACCCGGCCTGCGCCTGGGTTACGTGATCGCCCCCAAGGCGCTCTACCCCAAGCTGCTGCAGGCCAAGCAAGCCGCCGATCTGCACACCCCGATCTTCAATCAGCGTCTGGTGGCCGAAGTCCTGAAGGACAACTTCATCGACCGCCACGTGCCGACCATCCGGGCGCTTTACAAGCAGCAGCGCGACACCATGCTGGCCGTGCTCGAGCGCGAGATGGCCGGCCTGGACGTGCGCTGGAGCAAGCCCGAAGGCGGCATGTTCCTGTGGGTTCGCGTGCCCGAGCACATCGATACCCTGCCCCTGCTGGCCAAGGCGGTCGAGCGCAACGTGGCGTTCGTCCCGGGTGCGGCGTTCTATGCCGGCACACCGGCACGAAACACGCTGCGCCTGTCTTTCGTGACCGCCAGCGCCGAGCAGATCAACATCGCGATCACGGCCCTGGCCGAAGTGCTGCGCGCGGAAATCGCCGCCCAGCCCAAGCCGCTCCAGGCCGCCTCGGCCGCCGAGCTCGACACCGTGGCCTGAGCCACGCCCGCCGCCATCCCGCCGTCGCGCATCACAGGAAAGCCCTCGCCATGCTGCACATCTGGGGACGTCTGTCGTCCATCAACGTCCGCAAGGTCGTCTGGTGCGCACAGGAACTCGGCCTGTCGTTCCAGCGCACCGAAGCGGGCGGCGCCTTTGGCCTGGTGAACACACCCGAGTACCTGGCGCTCAATCCCAACGCCATGGTGCCCGTGATCGAGTACGGCGATGGCCAGCAGCCCTACACGCTGTGGGAGTCGAACGTGATCGTGCGTTACCTGTGTGCGCGGCATGCCGCCGGTACGCTCTATCCGGAAGACCTCCAAGACCGCTTCGATGCCGAACGCTGGATGGACTGGCAGCAGACCACGCTGAACCCGGCAGGGCGCGATGCGTTCCTGCAACTGGTTCGCACACCCGAGGCCCAGCGCCAGCCCGCGTTGCTGGCAGCCTCTGTGGCCGCCACGGCACCGCTGCTCGACCTGCTCGACCGCCACCTGGCACGTCAGGCCTTCCTCGCCGGCGACGCCTTCACCATGGCCGACATCCCCGTGGCCTGCGAGGTGCACCGCTGGCTGGCACTGCCGCTGCAGCAAGATGCCGACCGGCCCGCCCTCATGCGCTGGTGGCAAGCCATCAAGGCCCGTCCGGGCGCCCTGGGCGTGCTCGACCTCATCCCCACCTGACCCTCGGCAGACCGCCCGCCTCCGGCAGGGGTCGCCCGCTTCCGCGAAGTCCGCGCCGAAGCATTCGCCGCGGCATGCTCGGCCCCCGGGGCCGTAAACGACAGAAGGCCTTCCCATGTCCCAGCAACGCCTCTTCAAACAAGTGGATGTGTTCACCGACCGTCCGTATTTCGGCAACGCCCTGGCGGTGGTCCTGAATGGCCAGGATCTGGACGACGAGGCCATGCAGCGGCTGGCCCGCTGGACCAACCTGTCCGAAACGACATTCCTGCTGCCGCCGACGCACCCGCAAGCCGACTACCGCGTGAGGATCTTCACGCCGGGCGGCGAACTCCCCTTCGCCGGCCACCCGACGCTCGGCAGTTGCCATGCATGGCTGGAAGCCGGCGGCCAGCCCCGGCGTCCGGGCCGCATCGTGCAGGAATGCGCGGTCGGCCTGGTCGAATTGCGCCACGATCAGGGTCGTCTGTCGTTTGCCGCACCGCCCCTGCGCCGCCGCCCGATCAGTGCCACATTGCTCGCCCAGATCGCCGCCGCGCTGGACATCCGCAGCCAGCACATCGAAGCCGCCCAGATCCTCGACAACGGCCCGGTCTGGCTGGGCCTGCTGCTGGCCGACGAATCGGCCGTGTTGGCACTGCAGCCCGATCACGAAGCGCTGCGCAAGCTCGGCCACAAGGTCGGCGTGTGCGCCATCAAGCCCGATCCGTTCGACAGCCGCCTGATCGCCCGCTCCAGCCGGGAGGCACGGGCCTTTGCACGGCCGGTCCCGGCGGTTGCCCCGGTGGACGCCGCGCAGGCGAACGCCCCCACGCTCGAGGTGCGGGCATTCGCAGCCCCGATCGGCGTGCACGAAGACCCGGTCACCGGCAGCCTCAACGCCAGCCTGGCCCAATGGCTGATCGAGGATGGCGTCATGCCCGAGCGTTATTGCGCCTACCAGGGCCAGTGCCTGGAACGCGACGGCCAGATCTTCATCGAACGCGATGCGGACGGCCAAGTCTGGGTCGGCGGCCATGCCGTGACCTGCATCGACGGGCACGTGACCCTGTAGCGCGCAAGCAGCCGACGGCGCAACGGCCGGTCTACGGCCCCGCGGCTCAGGGCTGCCGGGGCGCCACGGTATCGAGCGGCAGATCGCACAACTCGCCCAGCAGCAGCGCGAGTTGCTCGCCGACCGATGCCAGCAGCGCCTCCCCCTTGGCGGCGGTCGCCGCGGCCGCATCGCCTGCGGCACCGTCTGCGTTGTAGTCCTGCATCTGCCAGCCCAGCTTGGCGCTTCGCCCGTTGCCCAGGATGTCGAACCGTTCGCTGCGCACACGCGAGGCCGAATCGAAATCGCGGGCCTGCTCCATCCGCACGTCCTGCGGCCGTATGGCGCGCATCAGACTGGTCTCGATGTCGCCCGCATGCACGCCGAAGCGGTGCTCGCCCGCGCTGAACGCGCCGGTCGCCTGGGCATCGAGCGGCAGGTTGTACCAGCTGCAGCCGTACACGATCAGGCCGCAGCGCGTTCGCAGTTCGCGCGCGACGATGTCCATCACGGCGACATGCCCGCCATGGGCATTGAAGAGCAGCAGCTTGCGCACGCCGGCTCGCGCCACGCCTTCGCCGATCTCGGTCCACAGCCGCACCACGGTCTCGATCGACAGGCTCAGCGTGCCGGCAAAAGCCAGGTGCTCCGGGCTGTAGCCGATCGGCTGGGTGGGCAGGACCAGCACGGGCAGGTCGGCGGCGAGCCGGCCCAGCGCCGAATCCAGCATGGCGTCGGCCAGCACCGTATCGACCCCCAGGGGCAGATGAGGCCCGTGCTGCTCGGTGGCCCCCACAGGCAACACCGCCACCGTGCGCGCCGGATCGAGGCGTTCGAAGTCGCGGGTCGTCATCTCGGACCATTTGCGGGGCCCTGCGTGAGTGCGAGCGGAAGGAGCGGTTTGATCGGGAGACGCCATGGACTGCGATGTTACCGCTGCCGCCGGTCCGGCACGCCCAGCCCCCCATGCGTCGCGACGCCAAACCGGCGACAATGCCGGGTTGGGCGACCCGAAGCCTCACCGGCCGGCGACGCGATGCCCTGCCTCGGCGCCCTGGCGCCCGGATCGACGGCTACGGGCCTTCGCACCCGGCCTGGCCGGCCCCTTGCCGCTTCCTCGCCGCCGTTCGCGGCACTTTTCACCCCGGTTTACTCTCGCAGTCATGACTCACGCCTCCCTTACCATCGTCCTCGCCATGCTCACCATGGTCGGGGCGCTGGGCATCGATACCTACCTGCCGGCCTTTCACGCCATCGGCGCCGATCTGCAGGTCGGCCCGCTGGTGGTCCAGCAGACCCTCAGCGTCTACGTCGCCTGCATGGCCTTCACCATGCTGTTCTCCGGCACGCTCTCCGACTCGTTCGGCCGCCGCCGCGTGCTGCTGGTCTCGGTCATCGGCTACACCCTGACCTCTCTTGCCGCCGCGCTCGCGCCCAATGCCCAGGCGCTGATCCTGGTGCGTGCGCTGCAGGGCCTGAGCGCCGGTGCCGGCCTGGTGGTCGGCCGCGCGATGGTCCAGGATCTCTTCAAGGGCGCCGAGGCCCAGCGCGTCATGGCCACCATCACCATGGTGTTCAGCCTGGCTCCCGCCATCGCCCCCATCCTGGGCGGCGTGCTGCAAAGCCTGGCCGGCTGGCGCTCGATCTTTGTCTTCATGGCCCTCTACAGCGCGGTGCTCTGGGTGATCTGCCAGCGCGGCCTGCCCGAGACCCTGCCGCCCGCGCAGCGTTCGCCCTTCCACCTGAGGCAGATCGCCGCGCGCTACCTCGAGTCGCTGCGCCAGCCGGCCTTTGTGCTCATGATCCTGGCCATCGCCATGATCTTCGGCGGACTGCCGCTCTACATCGGCTCGGCCGCATCCTTCGTGATGGACATCCTGGGCCTGCCCGAGACCGCCTTCGGTTGGCTCTTCATCCCGCTGGTGGCCGGCACGGTGGCCGGCGCGGCACTCGCGCGGCGCCTCGCCCGCCAGGTCGCCCCCGCCAAGATGCTGCGGGCGGGCATGGCCGTGATGCTGGCCTCCGCGGTCGCCGGTGCCCTCTACGCCAGCATCTGGCCCGTGCGCATTCCCTATGCCGTCCTGCCCCTCATGTTCTATACCTTCGGACTGGGGCTGGTGATGCCCGCCATGGTGTTGCGTGCCCTGGGCATGTTCCCGCACATGCGCGGCCTGGCCGCATCCATGCAGAGCTTTGTGCAGATGATGACCTTCTCGCTGGTCTCCGGCTTCATTGCGCCGCTGGTGTTCCACTCCGCACAGCTGATCGCCATCGGCCACCTGCTGTTCCTGCTGCTGGGCATGGCGCTTTGGGCCTGGGCCATGCGCATCGCGCCGCCCCCCTCGCTGCCGCCCGGCGGCCCGGGCCAGCCCGGCGCGGCCGCCCCGATGGCCCCCGCAGCCTCCAGGCCGGTCTGAGCGCCACGATCGCCCGGCAGGCCGGCATCGGTGCAAGCCCGGCGATCTGGTCATAATCACACGCTCCATCTCGATCCGATCGCCGGGCCCGCCCGGCGATGGTTCCAGCCCTTTGCCCTGCCAGATGCGTGCCGGCGCGCCACACGCCGGATCGCCGTGCCCATGTTGTTGCACCTGCTTCTCGACGCCCTGACCGCCCTGCAGCCCCCGACCCCTGCCGCCTGTGCACAGACCGCCCGTACACGCATGCCCGGCCTGCGCCGAGGGCTGACCGGCCTCGCCGCCCTGCTCGCGCTGTGGGCCGTCCAGACGCCCGGCGCGTACGCCCAGTTGCCCGGCACTGCGACGGTGACCACCCCCCATGTCACCGCCGAGCTGCAGGCCTACGCCCCGCAGGGCCTGCAGCCGCAAGCCCCCCTGTGGCTGGGCCTGAGGATCGAACACCAGCCCGGCTGGCACACCTACTGGAAAAACGCCGGCGACTCGGGCCTGCCCACGGAATTCGAATGGCGTTTGCCCGCCGGGCTCTCCGCCGGCCCCATTGCCTGGCCCGTCCCGCGCAAGATCCCGGTCGGCCCTCTCGCCAACTACGGTTACGAAGACACCGTGCTGTTGCCCGTCCCCCTGACCGTGGACGCCGGCTTCCAGCCCTCGCCGCTGGGTACGGTCGATATCCGCCTGCACGCACGCTGGCTGGTCTGCCGAGTCGAATGCATTCCCGAAGAGGGCGACTTCTCGCTTCGCCTCAATGCCCGCAGCAGCACGGCCATCCATGGCGCGGCATTCGAGGCCGCCCTGGCCAGCCAGCCCCGCGATCTGCCTGCACACCCCGGCCAGCGTGTCGCGATCGATCCCGCCGCGCCAGCCGGCACGCTGGACATCGCGCTCGCCGGCCTGCCCCCTGCCTGGCAAGGCCAACGCCTCGAATTCCTGACCGAAACGCCCGAGCTCATCGAGACCGGCGCCGAGTGGCAGCAGCATTGGCAGGGCGACCAGTGGCTGGCACGTGTTCCGCTCTCGGCCTATCGTCAGGCCAGCCCCGACACACTCCCCCTCGTCGTGACGTTGACGGCTGCCGACGGCGGTCTGCAAGGCTGGCGCGCCGAACTGCCGATCCAGGGCGCCTGGCCCGCCGCCGTGGCCCCGGTCGCCGCCGCCCCGGCCACCGCGTCCCCCTGGCCCCGTCCCGATGCGGCGCAAGACCCGCTGCCGGCCGGCCCCGCGTCGCCGGCATCCTGGCCCGCCTACCTGGCGGCGCTGGTCGGCGCCTTGCTCGGCGGCCTGCTGCTCAACGTCATGCCCTGCGTCTTTCCCGTTCTGGCCATCAAGGCCATGGGCATGGCGGCGCATGCCGGCGACCGCCCGGCCCAGCGACGCGCCGGACTGGCCTATGCGGCCGGCGTGATCCTGTCGCTGACAGCCCTGGCCGCCCTGCTGCTGAGCCTGCGGGCCGCAGGCCAGGCCGTCGGCTGGGGTTTCCAGTTGCAGTCGCCCGGCGTCGTGGCCGGCCTGGCCGCGCTGTTCACCGTGCTGGGATTGCAGATGGCCGGGCTGTTCCAGACCGGCAGCGTGCTGCCGTCGTCGCTGGCCACGCGGCAGTTGCGCCATCCCACCCTCAATGCGGGCCTTTCGGGTGTACTGGCCGTGGCCGTCGCCTCGCCCTGCACGGCTCCGTTCATGGGCGCCTCGCTGGGCTACACCCTGACCCTGCCCGCCGGGCAGACCCTGCTGCTCTTCGCCACGATGGGGCTGGGCCTTGCGCTGCCGTTCCTGATCCTGTCCTGGGTTCCCAGGGCCGCCGGCTGGCTGCCCCGGCCCGGCCCCTGGATGGAAAACCTGCGCCAGCTCATGGCGTTTCCCTTGTTCGGCACCGTGGTCTGGCTGGTGTGGGTTCTGGGCCAGCTCGGCGGCGGCGACAGCGTCGCCGCGCTGCTGGCCCTGCTGGTTGCACTGGCCATGCTGCTGTGGAGCCTCGGCCGGCCCGGGCGGTTGCGCCTCCCTCTGGCCGCCTTTTCCCTGGCCGTGCTGCTCGCCCTGGCATGGCTGGTCGGCCCGACTGTCGTGCGCGAGGAGGCGCCCGCCACCGCCAGCACCCAGGTGCCTGCCGGCGGCTGGGCGCCCTGGAGTCCCGCCCAAGAGCAGGCCCTGCTCGACCAGGGCCGCACCGTCTTTGTCGACTACACCGCGGCCTGGTGCATCACCTGCCAGTTCAACAAGAAGACCGTGCTCGACGATGCCGAGGTGCAGGCGATCTTCCAGCGCCGGAACGTGGCCCTGCTGCGCGCCGACTGGACACGGCGCGATGCAGCCATCACGGCGGCCCTGGCGTCCCTGGGCCGCAACGGCGTGCCGGTCTATGTGCTGCACAAGCCGGGCCGGCCGCCGCACCTGCTGCCCGAAATCCTCAGCACCAACACCATTTCCCAAGCCCTCGCGGCCGACTGAAAACACCGGGCTGCACGGCGCTGCATGGCACCTTCCGGGCCGGGCGTAGGACAAGGCATCGAACGCGGCGCAGCGGCCCTAGGGTTAGCCATAGGCCCATGCACCGAAGCAGGGATGTCGCCGTATGATGCCCGCCATGACTCAGCGTCCTTCTCCTTTCGACGACGCGCCCGAACAGGACGTGATCGACTCGCTCACCCGTTCGACCACCATCGCCGTCATCGGCCTCGGGCCCCGGACCGACCGCGCGAGCTACGGGGTCGCCACCTACCTGCAGTCGCACGGGTACCGGATCGTCCCCGTCCACCCCGACGCCGGCGAAGTGCTGGGCGAAAAAGCCTACCCCACCCTGACCCAGGCCGCCGCCGAACACAACATCGACCTGGTCGACATCTTCCGGCGCAGCAGCGAGACCGACGACCCCATCGACGAAGCCATGGCCATCGGTGCACGATTCATCTGGCTGCCCCTCGGCGTACGCAACGACAGCGCCATCGCCCGGGCCCGCCAGGCCGGGTTCACGGCCGTGCAGAACCGCTGCCTCAAGATAGAGCACATGGCCTACATCTCGCACGGCAGGCTGTGACGTACAACCGTCACCAGACGTTCACGCGCAGGACCGCCGTGGCCCCGCTGCAGGCGTCTCACGGAGTTCCCGCCATGTCCCTATCCCGCCCTCCCCGGATTCGCCGCCAGGCCCCTCGTCTCGTCGCACTCGGCCTGCTTTCCTGGCTGGCCAGCGGCGCTCTCTGGGCGCAGTCGCCACGGCCCGCCCCGGTCGGTCAGGCCGAGCCCCGCACCGCCCCGGTCTATGTCACCCAGCAACCCGTCGTCAAGCCCCGTCCGGGTCCGCGTGGACACCCCATGCCGGTCGAGCCCGCACCACCCGAAGTTCGCAATACACCGAACGCCAGCAGCGTGCCGCGTCCCGATCCCAACTGGCAACCGGCCGATCTGCGCCCTGGCGCCCCCTTGCCGCCCGCCTTCAGGGACCGGCAGTTCGTGATCGAGGACTGGCGTGCCTACGGGCTCACTCGCCCCCCCGCCGGCCAGCAATGGGTGCAGGTGGGCGGACAGTACCTGCTGGTCTCGAGCGGCGGCTCGCGGACCATCCGGTCGCTGCACTGAGCCTCGCCGAAGGAGCCCGGCCCACGGCTGCCGCCTGCGATTTATCCTATACAGGACATGACGAGATCACTTCCGCGACAATGCTTGTTTTGTCCGGTTCGAGATCTCGCCCATGACCCTGCTTCAGTCCACCTTCCTCATCCTGGGCGCCAGTTGCGTGCTGCTGCTGGTCGGTTTCTCCGCACGCGAATCGCGTATCGGCCCCGCCCTGATGATGCTGGGCATCGTCGGCTCGATGGGCGTCATCGCCTGGCGCATCTTCCACGCCACCAGCCCCTGACGGCTCAGGCCGGATAACTCACCGACAGCACCTCGATCTCCTGGGGCCCGCTGGGCGTGAGCAAGGTCATCACATCGCCTTCGCGCGCACCCAGCAGCGTGCGGGCGATCGGCGAGACCCAGGACACCTCGCCCTTCGCGCTGTCGGCCTCGTCGATGCCCATGATCGTGATCTCGCGCTCGACGCCGGCTTCGTCGACGTAACGCACCGTCGCACCGAAGAAGATCCGGTCGTTGCCATGGTGCACCCGTGGATCGGCGATCACCGCCATCTCCAGCCGCTTGGTCAGAAAACGGATGCGGCGATCGATCTCGCGCAAGCGTTTCTTGCCGTACAGGTAATCGCCGTTCTCCGACCGGTCGCCGTTGCTCGCCGCCCAGTGCACGATGTCGACGACCTTCGGCCTTTCGTGGTCGATCAGCGACATCAGTTCCTCGCGCAACCGGGCCTCGCCGGCGGGCGTGATGTAGTTCTTGCCCTGGCTCGACGCGGGCAGGTCCGGCAGCGACAGCTCGTCGTCGTCCTCGTCGCCATCGGACTCTTTGGTGAAAGCCTTGTTCAAGTCGTTTGTCCTCGCGGTCTGATCTTGCTCGCCCCCGTTGTCTCAAAAAACGCCGAGGGCCGGCCGGCCATTGTGCAAGAACACGGCAGTGCACACTGCCGGATAAAGGGGACTAGGCAAAACCCTGAACTCATGCCATAATTCGAGGTTCTGTCGGCGTCACTTTGTTTGTAGATGCGTTCTCGATGAACGCAACGGGCAAGCAGAGGGCATATCCGGCAGGTTCCTTGCATCTCCTTCACTCACTTGGCTTCGCGAAAGAAGCCCCCGATTCTCGACAGGTCCACCGTCCGGCTCCCATGCCCGCGACGAGTCCTGGCAGCAAGCAGACGGGTGTCGTTTGATGGTGGATGTTTTTTCTGACCACAAACGAAGAGTGACGCATCGCACGCCCCAAGCGCGTGTGCAGCTGCGCTCGTGGAAGTGATGAATGACTGATACCCTGAACCATGGCGTCGAATCGACGCTGGACGGCCTGACCTCGATCGTGGCCGACGAACAAACCACACAAATCTCGCACTCGGCCCCCGCCGAAGCACAAGCTCCGCAAACGGCCGAGGAAACCTTCGCCGCTGCGCCCGAGCAAGCAGCCCCCCAGCCTCCCGCTCTGCCCGAAGGCTTCATCAAGCTGGGTCTCGCACCCGAACTCGTGCAAGCCGTCGCCGACCTGGGCTACACCCAGCCGACCGCCGTGCAGGAGCAGGTCATTCCGAAGGCCATGTCGGCCGACGACGAAGAAGGCAGCCGCAACTACATCGACCTGATGGTGTCGAGCCAGACCGGCAGCGGCAAGACCGCAGCCTTCCTGCTGCCCGTTCTGCACACGCTGATCAAGCTGCAGGACGAAGCCGAAGCCCAGGCCCGTGCCGAATACCAGCGCCTGGCCGAAGAAGCCGCCGCGCGTGGCGAAGCACCGCCCAAGAAACCCAAGCGCAAGAACCCGCTCAACACCCGCAGCTTCTCGGCCGCCGTGCCCGGTGCGCTGGTGCTGTGCCCCACCCGTGAACTGGCCCAGCAAGTGGCCCACGACGCCATCGAGCTGGTCAAGCATTGCCGCGGCATCCGTGTCGCCAATGTGGTGGGCGGCATTCCTTACCAGGTCCAGATCGCCAAGCTGCAGAACGCCAACCTGGTGGTGGCCACGCCCGGCCGTCTGCTCGACCTGCAACGTTCGCAGCAACTCAAGCTCGACCAGGTCAAGTTCCTGGTCGTCGACGAAGCCGACCGCATGCTCGACCTGGGCTTCTCGGACGACCTCGCCGAGATCAACGAGCTGACCGCCGAACGCCAGCAGACCATGATGTTCAGCGCCACCTTCGCGCCCCGCATCCAGCAACTGGCCGCCCGCGTGATGCGCGAACCCCAGCGCGTCACCATCGACAGCCCGCAGGAAAAGCACGCCAACATCAAGCAAGCGCTGTTCTGGGCCGACAACGCCGCACACAAGCGCAAGATGCTGGACCACTGGCTGCGCGATACGTCCATCGACCAGGCCATCGTCTTCGCCAGCACCCAAGTCGAGTGCGACGGCCTGGCCAACGATCTGCAGCAGGAAGGCTTCTCGGCCGTCGCGCTGCACGGCGCCCTGAGCCAGGGTCTGCGCAACCGCCGCCTGATGGCACTGCGCAACGGCCAGGTCCAGATCCTGGTGGCGACCGACGTGGCCGCACGCGGCATCGACGTGCCCACCATCACGCACGTCTTCAACTTCGGCCTGCCGATGAAGGCCGAGGACTACACCCACCGCATCGGCCGTACCGGCCGTGCCGGTCGCGACGGCCTGGCCGTGACCTTCGCCGAGTTCCGCGATCGCCGCAAGATCTTCGAGATCGAGAACTTCAGCAAGCAGCAGTTCAAGGCCGACAAGATCCCCGGCCTGGAACCCCAGCAGCGTTTCCCTGAAGAGCAGCGCGGCGGCGGCAGCAAGTTCGGCGGCCCGGCACGTCGCAGCGGCGGCGGCGGCAAGTTCGGCGGCGGCGGTGGCGGCTACAACCGCTCGAGCGGCGGCGAAGGCGGCTTCGGCGCACCGCGCGATTTCGGCAACCGTGGCGGCTTCAGCGAAAACCGTGGCGGCGGCGGTGGTGGTTTCGGCGGCGGAGAACGCAGCGAACGCAACCCCTACGCCAACCGCAGCGGCTTCAACCAGCGCAGCGGTGGCGGCGCAGGCCACGGTTTCAGCGACCGCGGCGATCGCCCCCAACATCACCACGATCCGCGTTTCGGCGATGCCCGCGGCGAACACCGCCCGGCCCGTGCAGAAGGCGACCGCCGTTTCGGCGACAAGCCTTTCGGCGCCCGTCCGGCCAAACCCGCCGGCAAGGTCTTCACACCGCATGACGCGCAAAAGCGCGCTCGCAAGCCGGTCCGCTGAGCTTCGACGCCCTCGACACCGTTCCCCGAGGCGCCCTGCGCACGGGGAACGGTCCATGCCCCGGTCACGCACCCCGTGTGACCGGGGCATCTTTTTTTGACCCACAATGTCGCCCATGCAGCTTCAGGACATTCTCTATTCCCAGGGTTTCGGCATCCGCCGCGTGTGTTCCGGCCTGATCCAACAAGGCCATGTGGAGATCTGGCAGGACGAACCGGCGCCCGGTTTTGTCGGCGTGCTCGACTCGACACGGGAGATCGACGACCCCACAGGCCTGCGCCTGCGCGTCCAGGGGACCGAATGGCTCTATCAGGCGAAGGCCTATGTGATGCTGCACAAGCCGGCCGGCACCGAGTGCTCGCAAAAGCCCTCCACCTACCCGAGCATCTACACCCTGCTGCCGGCCCCGTTGCGCCAGCGGCCGGTCAAGGGTGCGGTGCAGGGGGTGCAGGCGGTCGGCCGACTCGACCAGGACACCACCGGCCTGCTGCTGCTCAGCGACGACGGCCAGTTCATCCACCGCCTGAGCTCACCCAAAAAACACCTGCCCAAGGTCTACGAGGTGCGCACCAAGCATCCGCTCGACGCCCAGCAGATAGACCGGCTGCTGGCCGGCGTGGTCCTCGACGACGATCCCAAACCGGTTGCGGCCGCGGCATGCACGGCCGTCGACACCCATCACCTGCAGCTCACGCTCACGCAGGGCAAATACCACCAGGTCAAGCGCATGCTGGCCGCCGTGGGCAATCGTGTCGAAGGGCTCCATCGCTCGCGCATCGGCCGGCTCGAACTGCCCGCCGATCTCGCACCGGGCCAATGGCGCTGGCTGTCGGCCGAAGACCTCGAAAACCTGCGCCCCTGACGCCGGACCCGATCCCGTCCGCCTGCTCGCCGGACGCCGGCACTCCCCGGCCGTCCGGCAACACGGTATGCTCGACGCCATGAACCTGTTGCTGTCTTCCTTCTGGCGGGCCACCGGGCAATGCCTGCTGCCCCGCGTGATCGGGATGTCGTTGCTGCCGCTGGCCCTGCTGTCGGTGCTCGCCAGCGCCTGGGCTTATGTGTACTGGAACGCCTCCGTCCAGGCCGTGCAGACCTGGCTCGGCCATTGGGGCTGGATCGACGCCACCTTGTCATGGCTGGGCGCCGGCCAGGGCGAAGGCTTCAGACAGGTGCTGGCGCCCGTGCTGGTCCTGCTGCTCGTCACGCCCGTGCTCGTGGTCGTCTGCCTGCTGGTGGTCGGGCTGATCATGTCGCCCGTGCTCTCGCGCCTGGTCGCGGCCCGCCGTTTCCCTCATCTCGAACGCAAACGCGGCGCCTCGCTGGCCGGCAGCCTGCTGTGGGCGACCTGGTCGTCCCTGATCGCCCTGGCGGCATTGGCCGTGAGCCTGCCGCTGTGGTTCATCCCCCCGCTCATCCTCGTCGTGCCGCCGCTCATCTGGGGCTGGCTGACCTACCGCATCATGGCCTACGACGCGCTGGCCGAACACGCCAGCAAGGAAGAGAGAACCGGCATCATGCGCGCGCATCGGCTGCCCCTGCTGGCCATGGGCATCCTGTGCGGCCTGCTCGGCACCGCGCCTGCCGTGCTGTGGGCCTCGGGCATTTTCCTGGCCGTCGCCTTCGTGATCATCATCCCGTTGGCCATGTGGCTCTACACCGTCATCTTTGCATTCTCGGCGCTGTGGTTCGCCAACTACGCGCTCGCGGCCCTGGAACAGCGGCGGCTGCCGGCCTACCCGGTTTCCGAGCCGCCGCCACCCGCCGAAAATCTGGCCACACCCCAATCCCCCTGATCGACCCGAGGCGCATCGGCCCTTGTCCGCTCATCCGCATTTATCCATCCCCCTTCGTTCCACGGCAATCCGGCGGTCCGAGGGGCATTCGCCTGGAGTCTAGCCATGACCGCTGCATCCATTCCTCCCGCTCCCGTCCCTGCCATTTCACCCGGTAACGCGCCCGCCTTCGGCCTCATCATCGTCGGTGACGAGATCCTCTCGGGCAAACGGGCCGACAAGCACCTCGCCAAGTACATCGAGCTGCTGGGGGCACGCGGGCTGCACCTGTCGTATGCCGAATATCTGGGCGACGACCGCCAGCGCCTCGTTGCCGCGCTGCAGCGCGCCTTTGCCAGCGGCGATGTCGTCTTCTCGTGCGGCGGCATCGGCGCCACCCCCGACGACCACACCCGCCAATGCGCAGCCGAGGCCCTGCAGCGCCCGCTGGCCCTGCACCCGCAAGCGGCAGACCTCATCCGCGAGCGCATGCAGGACACCGCGCGCGAACAGGGCCTGCCCTACGAGCCCGACCGCCCCGACAACATGCACCGCCTCAACATGGGCGTGTTCCCAGAAGGCGCCCGCATCATCCCCAACCCCTACAACAAGATCCCCGGCTTCTCGGTCGAGCGCGTGCATTTTGTGCCCGGCTTCCCCGTGATGGCATGGCCGATGATGGAATGGGTGCTCGACTACGAATACGCCGATCTGCACAAGGCGCAGAACTGGGTCGAGCAGTCCGCCATCGTCAAGGGCGCCATGGAGAGCCGACTGGTCCCGCTCATGGAGCGTATCGAGGCCGAATACCCCGGCATCAAGGTCTTCAGCCTGCCCAGCGTCGACCACCCGCAATATGGCGTACACATCGAATTGGGGGTCAAAGGGCGCGGCCCGCTGGTGGCACAGGCCTATGCCAGCCTGCGCGCCGAACTGCAGACGCTGGGCCATCCCATCATCACCGAATTGGTGCGCTAGAAAACAGAATGCACTATTGAAGTGCATAACACAGCGGTTATTCCCATTTTGGTGCATTTCTTGGCCTGGAACTGATCATCCATCCATACCTCGCCAGGGGGACTGCTGGAAATCAGTGCATCTGCAGTGCGTGTTTCTGTTTATTTCCTTGGCACAGATTCTGCATTTAGGTGCGGGCCAATGTTAGAGTCGGCCCGTCTCGAAAGAAGCCATTCGAATGGAATTGACCGAGCCGAAGTTTTTTCAACCAGGAGAGATTTAGATGACGAAGACCGTCGCCGACGTGATGAAGATGGTGAAGGAAAACGAAGTCAAGTTCGTTGATTTCCGCTTCACCGATACCCGTGGCAAAGAACAGCACGTGACCGTGCCGCTTTCTCATTTCGACGAAGACAAGTTCGTGTCGGGTCACGCCTTCGACGGTTCGTCCATCGCTGGCTGGAAGGGCATCGAAGCCTCCGACATGCTGTTGCTGCCGGACCCCAGCACCGCCAACATCGACCCCTTCTTCCAGGAAACCACGCTGATCCTGACCTGCGACGTGCTGGAACCCAGCGACGGCAAGGCCTATGACCGCGATCCCCGCTCCATCGCCAAGCGCGCCGAAGCCTACCTGAAGTCTTCCGGACTGGGCGACACCGCCTACTTCGGACCGGAACCCGAATTCTTCGTGTTCGACAACGTCAGCTGGAACGCCGACGCCTCGGGCGCCTTCTTCAAGATCGAAGAATACGAAGCGCCCTGGAACAGCGGCGCCAAGCTCGAAGAAGGCAACAAGGGCCACCGTCCCACCACCAAGGGCGGCTACTTCCCCGTGCCCCCGGTCGACAGCACGCAAGATCTGCGCGCCGAGATGGTCCTGATCCTCGAATCGCTGGGCATCCCGGTCGAAGTGTTCCACCACGAAGTGGCAGGCGCAGGCCAGAACGAAATCGGCACCAAGTTCAGCACGCTCGTCGAGCGCGCCGACTGGACGCAGCTGCTGAAGTACGTGGTCTGGAACGTGGCTCACTCCTACGGCAAGACCGCCACCTTCATGCCCAAGCCCATTGTTGGCGACAACGGTTCCGGCATGCACGTGCACCAGTCCATCTGGAAGGACGGCAAGAACCTGTTCGCCGGCGACGGCTACGGCGGCCTGTCCGAGTTCGCTCTGTTCTACATCGGCGGCATCATCAAGCACGCCCGTGCCCTGAACGCCATCACCAACCCCGGCACCAACAGCTACAAGCGCCTGGTTCCCGGCTTCGAAGCCCCGGTGAAGCTGGCCTATTCGGCCAAGAACCGCTCGGCCTCGATCCGTATCCCCTACGTGGCCAACCCCAAGGGTCGCCGCATCGAAGCCCGCTTCCCCGATCCTTCGGCCAACCCTTACCTGTGCTTCGCCGCACTGATGATGGCCGGTCTCGATGGCGTGGAAAACAAGATCCATCCGGGCGAAGCCGCCACGAAGGATCTGTACCATCTGCCGCCTGAAGAAGACAAGCTGATCCCGACCGTGGCCCACAGCCTGGATCAAGCCCTGGAAGCCCTGGACGGCGACCGCGCATTCCTGACCAAGGGTGGCGTGTTCACCGACAGCTTCATCGACGCCTACATCGAACTCAAGATGACGGAAGTGACCCGCCTGCGCCAGGCCACTCACCCCATCGAATTCGACATGTACTACTCGCTGTAAGCCGGTTGCCCGGTTCCTCTCCCAGCCTCGGCCGGGACGGGACCGGGAAACAAGCTTCGAAAGGACGCGCTCGCCGCGTCCTTTTTTCATGGGGCGGCCCCGGCCGGACACGATGGCGCATACTGGCGGCTCCCGCATGCCTAGACACCGCTTCCGCTCATGAGGACTCTTCCCTTATCCGTCGTTCTCGCCTGCCTGGCAGGCGGCATCGCCACCGCCCAGGCGCAGGACAGCCGCGTCTACCGCTGCGGCAACGAGTACACCAACGACGTCCGCCTGATCCTCACGCGGCCCTGCACCCTCGTCGAGGGCGGCAACGTCACGATCATCCAGAACGGCCCGCCACCGGGCGCGCGGGCGCAGCAGCCCGCCAGCGCCTCGGGTCCGGCGGCAACGGCCGGTTCCACGTCGGTGGCCGCCGCCGGCCCCAACCGCATCGATACCGGGATCCAGCGCAGCCGCGACCTGCAGGCCCGGCAGATCCTGGCCGCGGAACTCGACAGGAGCATGAATCGCATGCAGACACTGCAATCCGAGTACGACAGCACGCTGGGCGCAAGCCGCGCTGCGGCGGGCACCGACCCGCAGTCCGGCCGCGTGGCCGAGCTCAAGGCCGACATCGACCGCACCCAAAGCGACATCGAAGGCTTGCGGCGCGAGATCGGCCGCCTTCCCGCCCAGCCCTGAAACGCCCATACTTCCCTTGGCCGCCCGCCCTCAACGCATCCCACGCCATGTCCAACCTGCCCTCCGACAATGCCGCACGGCATTTCCAATCCCTCGACCTGCTCGCCACCCTGGTGGCCGTGGTTCAACTCGACGGGACGGTGGTGTTCGCCAATACCGCCTTCGAGGACGCCATGGGCATCTCGCGCCGCGCCATCGAGGGCCGTTACCTGCCCGATTTCCTGGGTGAGGACGATCTGCTCATGCAGGCCCTGGTCGGCGCCGGCAGCCATGCGTTCTCGGCCCTGCGCTACGACGGCACGCTGCAGCGTCCCAACCACGACGCCGTGGCCGTGCACGTGATCGTCACCCAGGGCGACGGGCCCGAGGCCTTTGTCGTCGAGATGCTGCCCCAGGAAGCCCAGGTTCGCCAGGAACGCGAGGAACGGCTGCTCGACCAGGCCAAGGCCAACAAGGAGCTCATCCGCAACCTGGCCCACGAGATCAAGAACCCGCTGGGCGGCATCCGCGGCGCAGCCCAACTGCTGCAGATGGAGATCGACTCGCGCGAGCTCATCGAGTACACCCAGGTGATCATCCACGAAGCCGACCGCCTGCAGACCCTGGTCGACCGCCTGCTGGCCCCCCATCGCAAGCCGCACGTCGTCAGCGACGTCAACATCCACGAAGTCTTCGATCGGGTCCGGGCCGTGATCCAGGCCGAGTTCCCGCGCGGACTGGTCATCGAACGCGACTTCGACGCCTCCATCCCCGAGTTCCGGGGCGACCGCGAGCAGCTGATCCAGGCCATCCTCAACATCACGCACAACGCCGCGCAGGCGCTGGCCGAGCGCATTGCCGTGGGCGATGCCATGATCACTTTCAGGACACGGATCGCGCGCCAGATCACCTTCGGCAAACAACGTTACCGGCTGGCATTGGAATTGCATGTCATCGACAACGGACCGGGCATACCGGAGTCGATCAGGGACCGCATTTTCTACCCGCTTGTATCGGGTCGCGACGGCGGCTCCGGCCTTGGACTGACGCTGGCGCAGACCTTCATCCAGCAGCATCACGGCATGATCGAATGCGAGAGCGTGCCCGGACGGACCGATTTCAAGATTCTGATCCCGCTGCCATGACCCCTGGGGCTTGGTGGCCCAACCTGAGGTAGTACCGCCCATGAAGCCCATCTGGATTGTTGATGACGACCAGTCGATCCGGTTTGTGCTGGAAAAGGCCTTGTTGCGTGAAGACCTGCCCACGCGCAGCTTCACCAATCCCCGTGAAGTGCTCGCCGCCCTCGAGGAGGACGACGCCGACGGCCAGGGGCCTCAGGTCCTGGTGAGCGACATCCGCATGCCGGGTGGCTCGGGCCTGGAACTGCTCGACAAGGTCAAGGCCAAGCACCCCGGCCTGCCGGTGATCATCATGACGGCCTTTTCCGACCTGGACTCGGCCGTCTCGGCCTTTCAGGGCGGTGCCTTCGAGTACCTGCCCAAGCCCTTCGACCTGCCCAAGGCCGTCGAGCTCATCCGCCGCGCCGTCGAGGAAAGCCAGCGCGAAGAGGTCATCGAAGAGCGCATCGTCGAAACCCCCGAGATGCTGGGCCAGGCTCCGGCCATGCAGGACGTCTTCCGCGCCATCGGCAGGCTGTCGCAAAGCAATGTGACCGTGCTCATCACGGGCGAATCGGGTGCCGGCAAGGAACTCGTCGCCCGGGCATTGCACAAGCATTCGCCCCGCAGCAACGGTCCCTTCGTGGCCATCAACACCGCGGCCATTCCGAAGGACCTGCTCGAATCCGAACTGTTCGGCCACGAGCGCGGGGCCTTCACCGGCGCGCAGACCATGCGCCGCGGTCGCTTCGAGCAGGCCGAAGGCGGAACCCTGTTTCTCGATGAAATCGGCGACATGCCCTTCGATCTGCAGACCCGCCTGCTGCGGGTGCTGTCCGACGGGCACTTCTACCGGGTCGGTGGCCACAGTGCGGTCAAGGCCAATGTGCGTGTGATCGCGGCGACTCACCAGCATCTCGAGCAACGCGTCAAGGAAGGCATCTTCCGCGAGGACTTGTTCCACCGCCTCAACGTGATCCGGCTGCGCCTGCCCGCGCTGCGCGAACGCCGGGAAGACGTGCCGGCCCTGACACGCCACTTCCTGCAGCAGAGCGCCAAGCAACTGGGCGTCGAACCCAAACGCATCTCCGAGGCCGCGCTGGGCCTGTTGAGCACCTTCTCTTTTCCCGGCAACGTCCGCCAGCTCGAAAACATCTGCCACTGGCTGACCGTCATGGCGCCGGCCCAGGTCATCGAGCTCAAGGATCTGCCGCCCGAAGTCATGCCGGCCCCTGCGGTGGCCCCCGCTGCCCCCGAGACCGCGATCCTCGCCGCGCCGGCGGCATCCGGCGAGCACACGGGCGACCTTGCGCCGGGCGCCGCATCGAGCACCGCGCTGTCGGCCGACTTTCCCGGCACGGCGCCGGACGCCGTGCGTTCGTATGCAGCCAGCACCGCGCCCGTCGCGGCACCGGGCGTCGCCCCGGCCAGCGGTGCCGAATCATGGGAACTCGGGCTGGAACAAGAAGCCAAGGCACTGCTCGAAGCCGGCCATCCCGACGTCTGGGATCAGTTGACCCGTCGCTTCGAATCCCACCTCATCCATGTCGCGCTGCTCAACACCCGGGGACGCCGCATCGAGGCCGCGCAGAAGCTGGGCATCGGCCGCAACACCATCACCCGCAAGATCCAGGAACTCGGACTGGAAGACTGACCGAAAGAGGACCGGCTGCGTCGGAACCGCGTAGCCGCCTCGCCGTTTCGGTTTCTCTGGCTCAGGCCAGCGTGACGATCACCGGCGCGTGATCGCTGGGCCGCTCGTAGCGGCGCGGTGCCTTGTCGATCGTGCAGGCCGCCAGGCGCGGGCGCAGGGCTTCGCTCACCAGGATGTGATCGATGCGCAGA
This sequence comes from Comamonas sp. BIGb0124, assembly GCF_003752175.1. Taxonomy (GTDB): domain Bacteria; phylum Pseudomonadota; class Gammaproteobacteria; order Burkholderiales; family Burkholderiaceae_C; genus Comamonas_F. The sequence goes on from NZ_RJVF01000012.1 coordinate 288,399, forward strand.
CCCCGGTTGCGCCGGAAAGCCAGCTCGCGGTAGTCCCACCACGAATAGCTCTTCTCGGGCTGCTCGAAATGGCGGAAGGCGTCGACCAGTCCCAGGTCCAGCAGGGCCTGGAACTGCTGGCGCTCCTCCGTGGTGTGGTGAATGGTTTCCCTCAATCCCTCGGGATCGTAGGTGTCGCGGTCGTCGACCGTGATGTTGAAGTCGCCCAGCAGCACCACGTTGCCGTGCGCAGCCAGCTCCGCGGCCACCCAGGCACGCAGCGCATCCAGCCAACGCATCTTGTATTCGAATTTTTCGCTGCCCGGCGCCTGGCCATTGACGAAGTAGCCGTTGAGCACCCGTAGGGGCCCCAGCGGCGTATCGATCGTGGCCGCAATCAGCCGTGACTGGGGATCCTCGAACGCGGACATGTTGCGCACCACATCCCGAAGGGGGTGGCGGCTCAGAATGGCCACGCCGTTGTAGGTCTTCTGGCCAAAACTCACGCTCTGGTAACCCGCCTGCGCCAAGGCTTCCAGCGGAAACTTGTCGTCCGTGAGCTTGAGCTCCTGCAGGCACAGCACATCGACGGGCTCGGTCTCGAGCCACTGCAGCACCTGCGGCAGCCGGACGGAAAGGGAGTTGACGTTCCAGGTGGCAATCTTCATCGGACACTATTCTTCAAAAACAACGAGGCGGACGGGCCCATCCGGCTCCCGCATGGCAGACGTTCGAGCGATCGACCCGCCCGCGTCTGCCATGGACTGCTGTCGCAGCGCCACAGGGATCCATGCTATCAGTCGTCCGGCGATCCCCGTTTTCTGCGCCCGCAGCGGCCTCGGGTCCCGGCGCCACCGGCGCATGCGCTCGCGCCGGCCGGCCTGACGCGCAGCAACTGTTGTTGAGGGGCGTCACTCAACAAATAAAAACAAAAAAGCGGACCCGGGGTCCGCTGTGCTGAACGGGTCCTCGGACCCCGTTCCGTCGTCAGCTGATCAGGCCATTCTTGAGCGCGTAGTAGGTCAGGTCGCTGTTCGACTGCAACGCCAGCTTTTCCATCAGACGGGTCCGGTAGGTGCTCACCGTCTTCACGCTCAGCGAGAGAGCCTCGGCGATCTGGCCCACGGTGTCGCCCTGGGCCAACCGCAGGAAGACCTGGAACTCGCGCTCGGACAGTTGTTCGTGCAGGGGCCCGCTGTCCTTGCGGTTGAGCTGTTCGGCCAGCAGTTCGGCGACCGAAGGCGTGATGTAGCGGCGGCCCTGGGCCACGGTACGGATGGCACGGACGATTTCCGCCGGGTCGCATTCCTTGTTCAGGTAGCCACTGGCACCCTGACGGATCAGGTTCATGGCGTAATGCTCTTCAGGGAAGCCGCTGAGGATCAGAATGGCGAGGTCGGGCGCCTTGGCGCGGATCATGGCCAGCGCATCGAGACCGCTCTGGCCGGGCATGGAAAGATCCAGGATCAGCACATCGAGGTCGGGTTGAAGGCGGACCAGATCGATGGCTTCGCGACCGCTGGCGGCCTCGGCCAGGACACGCAGATCGGTTTCCTCGGACAGGAATTGGCGCAAACCGGTACGAACCAGTGCGTGATCATCCACAATCGCTACGTTGATCATAATTTTGTATCCTGAAGTCGTTGAATCTGAGTCGGCGAGCCCATCAGTCCACCTGACAAACTCCTAAAAACAGCTACCAGTGTAGAACGATAAGTCGCCATGAAATTCATTCGCTTGCCCCGTTTTTACATCAGCTTCCCCTTGGCTGTACTTGTGGTTGTCGTCCTCATCGGGATCAGCGAATTGTCCTACCAGCGCTCACGCCAGGCGCTGACGGATGTCAGCGAATTGGTCGATGCACGCCAATCCATACAGGATATGCTGAGGTATGTTCTGGATGCGGAAACCGGTCAGCGGGGGTATCTGTTGACCGGCGACAGCCGTTATCTCGAACCCTACCGGACCGCCACGCTGCACATCGAGAAAGAACGGGCCGTGCTGCAGCAATGGGTTTCCACCCATCCCTACGACATCGCGCGCATGCCGGAATTCTTTTCGCGCATCACCCGCAAGCAGCTCGAAATGGAAGTCAGCCTGCGCCTGCACAACGCGGGCAATCAGGTGGCCCTGCGCTCGGTGATGGACACCAATGTCGGACTGGAGCAGATGCGCGTCATCCGCGAAGTCGCCGACGCCATGCTCGCCAGCCTGGTCGACGCGTCGGCGGTGGCCCAGCAGCAGGTCCGCAACACGCTCATGATTTCGCGCGGGGCCATCGCCATCGTCAGCCTGCTGGGCTTGCTGGGGATCTACTTCTATCTGCGTCAGGGCGAAAGCCTGCAGACCATCAACGAGCGGCAGCAGCGCCTGCTGCAGAAGGAACGCGATCAGCTCGAGATCCAGGTCATGCGGCGCACGCACCGGCTCGCGCAGCTGGCGACTTACCTGCAGAACGTCCGCGAGGACGAACGGGCGCGTCTGGCGCGCGAACTGCACGACGAGCTCGGCGCCCTGCTGACGGCGGCCAAGCTCGACGTCACCCGCCTGCGCAACTACATCGGCAATGCCAACGAGGATGCCAACACCCGCATCAGCCATCTGGTCGAGATGCTCAACTCGGGCATCGCCCTCAAGCGCCGCATCATCGAGGACCTCCGGCCTTCGTCGCTCTCCAATCTGGGCCTCGCACCCGCGCTCGAGATCCTGACCCGCGAATACCAGGACCGCTCCGGCATCGAGGTCAACCTGCGCATGGAGCCCGTCGATCGCCTGACGCCCAATGCCGAGCTGACCATCTACCGGCTGGTCCAGGAAGCGCTGACCAACGTCAGCAAGTATGCCGAGGCACGTCACGTGGAAGTGCGCCTGAGCACCGAGGACGAAGAAGTCCAGATCCTGGTGCGCGACGACGGTCGGGGTTTCAATCCCGAGGACATCAAGCCATCCACGCATGGACTCGACGGCATGAAACACCGGGTCGAGGCCATCGGCGGTCGGCTGGTGGTGCGCTCGGCCACCGGCGCAGGGACCACCATCGAAGCCAGCATGCCCCGTCAGCGCGAAGACGAGGCGGCAGAAGGCGACCCGGCCGACCAGCCGCCGCATCACCCGGCAGGCTGATGCCGCGATTGCCTCCGGGTCTCGACCCGGCGCTGCAACGACCCGCACGAGCCACAGCCGCCCTGCGCGTAGGAAGCCACCCACACGGCGCTAAGCGCCTCCCCTGACGCCTTGCACCGCACGGCGCCTATAAGCCGTGCACGACCTGCTCGCTACAGTGAAGTCATGGGTTGCGGGACGAGCCGCCGAACGGCGCTCCCTCCAATCGATTCCATCCCACTCGAAGGAGCGCGTCATGTTGCACTACGCCGTCGTTTTTCTGGTCATCGCACTGATCGCAGCAGTTTTTGGTTTTGGCGGTATTGCCGCCGGTGCCGTCGGCATCGCCAAGGTACTGTTTTTTGTGTTCATCATCATGGCCGTTGCCAGTTTCCTGTTCGGCATGATCAAGAAATAGGGTGAACCCTCCTTCATACCGCTAAAGACAAGCAAAAGGAATTTCCATGGCACAAACCACCGCAAACGCCAAGAACAACGTCGAGGAATTGGTCGACAAGGCCAAGGACAAGGTTCAGGAAACCAGCGACACCGTGCGTGAAGCCGTGCGCGAAGTCACCGACGACATTGCAGAAACCGTGGTCGCAGGCCGCGATGCCGCATCCGACAACGTCCGGCAGCTCCGGGCCCGCAACCGGGTCCAGACCGCCATCGACCAAGCCGCGGACCGTGCGCACGAATTTGCCGATTGGGGCATCTCCGCCACGTTCGACGGGGTCGATCAGGCTCGCGAAACCTACGATCGTTATTCCCGGGAAACCACCACTTATATCCGTCGGCAGCCCGTGAAATCGGTCCTGCTGGCAGCCGGTATCGGCGCAGCGTTGGCCGCGCTGCTCGTCGGCAGCATCTCTTCGCGCCGCGGCGACTGATCGCAGTCCGTCTCGGCCTTCACAAACAATCGATTTCGGTTGGGTCCTTCGTTAGCTTTACTCTGGAGATCATCATGAAAAACTTGAACAATACGCTCCGTGCCATTGCCTTTGCAGCCATGACTGGCGCTGTCGTGGTGGGTACCACCGCCTGTGCCGTCGCTCGCGACCAGCAGTCCGTGGGCGCCTACGTCGACGACGCAGCCATCACCACCCAGGTGAAAGCCAAGCTCGTGGAAGACAAGTCCGTGAGCGCCAACGCCATCAGCGTCGAAACGCTCAACGGCACGGTTCAGCTCTCCGGTTTCGCCAAGACCTCGGCCGAGCGCAGCACCGCTGCCAGCCTGGCCGGCTCCGTCAAGGGCGTGAAGTCGGTCAAGAACGACATCATCGTTCGCCCCTGATCGACGAACGAGGCCCGCCCCGACGGGTGGGCCTGGACCGTCTTCCGACGGTTCGATTCTGTCGATGCTGCTCTGCAGCAACGAAAAGCCTCTGTTTGCGCGGAGGCTTTTTTGTTTTTCCGTTTGAAAATTTCCCTTTTAAATCAGTAGGCAAGCCCTCGAACCGCATCGACGGATCTCACGCTTCTCCCTGTTCCTAGAGTGTCCTCTCTAACGTTCCACTTGAATCGAATAAGTAGTTACCCTAACATAGGGTTAACCCGAGTCGATACACACACCCCGAGCGCAGCCGGTAACTGCGCGTTCAGTCAGAAGGACACATCATGACCAGCTTCGTCAACTCCGCTCTCACCAACCACCAAGGTGCCGAACGCGCCGAACAAGCGCTGCAGACCCTGCGTCACATCGGTGCCGCACTGGTCAGCTTCCCGCTGCAGGTTCTGAGCGCCCTGCCCGAAGGTTGGAACAACTACATCACGTACCTCGAACAACGCGAAAGCGACGAGGAACTGTGGGCCCTGGCCCAGCGCGATGGCCGCGTCATGAACGAACTCATGGCCGCCTCCGACCGCAAGACCCCCCGCTGATCGCGAACGGCCCTGCCCGCAGCCCGACGCTGCGGTGACAACGGGCCGGCCCGCCAGCCGGATCACAACAGCCGCGGCTTGCCGCGGCTGTTGTCGTTTGGACTCCAGCCGAGAATCCAGTCCCGTTCTCGATCCGCGCCGGCCGACTGGATCTTGATCTGGATCTGGATCAATCCTGGCAGCCTCTCGCCCTGCGACAATGCACCCATGATCGAGACCGTCCAAGCCCGCCCCGCCCCCGCCCCATCGCCCTTCGCCCCGCTGCAGAACGACACTTTCCTGCGGGCCTGCTGGCGGCAAGCCACCGATCACACGCCCATCTGGCTGATGCGGCAAGCCGGCCGTTACCTGCCCGAGTACCGCGCGACCCGCGAACGGGCCGGCAGCTTCATGGGACTGGCGACCAACAGGGACTACGCCACCGAAGTCACCCTGCAGCCCCTCGAGCGCTACCCGCTCGATGCCGCCATCCTGTTTTCCGACATCCTGACCGTGCCGGATGCCATGGGCCTGGGCCTGTCCTTCGCTGCCGGCGAGGGCCCCCGTTTCGAACGCCCGCTGCGCAGCGAAGCCGAGATTGCCCAGTTGACCGTGCCCGACCTGGACAAGCTGCGTTATGTCTTCGACGCCGTCACGTCGATCCGCCATGCGCTCCAGGGGCGCGTGCCGCTGATCGGCTTTTCGGGCAGCCCCTGGACACTCGCCTGCTACATGGTCGAAGGCGCCGGCAGCAGCGACTACCGGCAGATCAAGACCCTGCTCTATTCGCGCCCCGACCTCATGCATCGCATCCTGGCGGTCAATGCCGATGCCGTCGCCGCCTATCTCAATGCGCAGATCGAAGCCGGCGCACAGGCCGTCATGCTGTTCGACAGCTGGGGCGGCGTGCTGGCCGACGGCGCCTTCCAGAACTACAGCCTGTCGTATATCTCCCGCGTGCTTTCCCAGCTCAAGCGGGAACATGCAGGCGTTGCGATTCCACGCATCGTCTTCACCAAAGGCGGCGGTCTGTGGCTGCACGAGATGGCCGCCCTCGACTGCGAAGTGTTGGGTCTGGACTGGACAGTGGATCTGGCTGCCGCACGAGAGCGCGTGGGCGGAGATGCCGGCGGCCCCGGCAAGGCGCTGCAGGGCAATCTGGACCCGAACGTGCTGTTCGCCCCCCCACAACGCATCGAGGCCGAGGCCGTCCGTCTGCTCGACTCGTTCGGGCGCCCTCACACCGATCCCGCCACCAGGGGTCCGACGCACATCTTCAACCTCGGACACGGCATCAGCCAGTTCACGCCGCCTGAACATGTGACGGCGCTGGTCGAGGCCGTTCATCGCCACTCCCGCCTGCAGCGACAGCTGGCCAGGGCCGCGCAAGCCAGCTGAACAGGCTTGCCTAGCATAAATCCAGGCGCCACCGAGGCTTCGAGGCCCCTGGCGATCGAACTTATGCACAAAATCGACGGCCGTTCATGCGGAGCGACCTGAGCGGTCAGGCATTGGGGAGAATGATCAAAAACACATGCAATCCATTGATTTAACTGCATTTTTATATTTATCCCCACAAACGTCCACGGCATGACAATCGGGTGAAGCCAGGGCCGCAGACCGGTATCGGCAACTCCTTTCCACAAAGTTATCCACAGTTTGCGTGAATGACTTTCAAACGTTTTTAAATCAACCACTTACCGGGCTTTTTCACCAAATCGCCTGAAAGTTCCCAGCCTGACCATGCCCGCCGTCCTGCAGATCGTCGTCCCCACTCCCGCGCACAGCGGCCTGGGCGATGCATTGAGCTACCAGGCCCCCGCCGCATTGGCGCCCGGCACCCTGGTCAGGGTCCCGTTGGGACAGCGCGAGACATTGGGCATCGTCTGGTCGGTACAAGATCCCGGGCAACAGGCCGAAGGCGGGCACGGCCCGCTGCGCGACATCGTTGCGGTGGTGGGCGATCTCTCGCCGCTGTCGGACACCTGGCGCCAGATGGTGGCCTTTGCCGCGCAGTATTACCAGCGCTCGCTGGGCGAGGTCGCCCTGGCCGCTCTGCCGCCACAGTTGCGTGAGCTCAACGCCGAACAACTGGCTCGCCGACTCAAACCCAAACCTCCGCCCAGGAAGCCCAAAAAAAACCGGCCTGCGGACGAGGTTCCGGCCACTCGCCCCGCCGAGGCGGATACGGATACGGATGCCGATGCCGGGACCGACGTCGCTGCGCAAAACGACTCTGCCGTCACCCTCACGGCCGAACAGGCTGCCGCCTTGCAGCACTTTGCCGAGGACGAGCGGCCTGCGCTGCTGTGGGGCGCCACGGGCAGCGGCAAGACGGAGGTGTACCTGCGCCTGGTCGAAGAGCTGCTGTTGCGCGACCCGTCCCATCAGGCTCTGGTGATGGTCCCCGAAATCAACCTGACACCGCAACTGGAACAGCGTTTCGTCGAACGTTTTGCACCGGTCTATGGCGAACAGGCCGTGGTGTCGATGCACAGCGGCATGACACCCCCTCAGCGCCTCAAGAGCTGGCTGGCGGCGCACGCCGGCACGGCCCGCATCGTGCTGGGCACCCGCATGGCGGTGTTCGCATCGATGCCGGGGCTGCGGCTGATCATCGTCGACGAAGAGCACGACCCCAGCTACAAGCAGCAGGAGGGGGCACGCTATTCGGCGCGCGACATGGCGGTCTACCGGGCTCACCAGGAAAGCCGCCACCCGGATGCCGACGGCGCCCTGCAGCCCTGCCGTGTCTTGCTGGGTTCGGCCACGCCCTCGCTCGAAAGCTGGTCTGCCTGCGAACGCGGGCGCTACCGACGTCTCGACATGCCCAGCCGGATCGGCGCGGGCGACCTGCCGACGGTGCGCCGTGTCGACATGAACCACCAGCCCCGGCGGGCCATCATTGCGCCGCCGCTGGTGGCCGCCTTGCGAGAGCGGCTGGCCAACGGCGAGCAGAGCCTCATCTTCCTGAACCGGCGAGGGTACGCCCCCGTCCTGCACTGCGCGGACTGCGGCTGGAAAAGCGAATGCCCGCACTGCAGTGCGTTCCGGGTGTTTCACAAGATCGACCGTACGCTGCGCTGCCACCATTGCGGTTTCACCGAACGGGTGCCGCATGCCTGCCCGGCGTGCGGCAATCTGGACATCCAGCCGCTGGGCCGAGGCACCGAACGCATCGAGGAACACCTGGCCGAACTGCTGGCGGGGGCCACCCGCGCCGACGGCCAGCCGGCCCGCATCGTGCGCATCGATGCCGACACGACCAAACACAAAGGCACGCTGGAGAGCCAACTGGCCCAGGTCCATGCGGGCGACGTCGATGTGCTCGTGGGCACGCAGATGGTGACCAAGGGCCACGATTTCCGGCGGGTCACGCTGGTGGCGGCGATCAATCCCGACGGCGCGCTCTTCTCCAGCGACTTCCGGGCACCGGAGCGGCTGTTCGCCCTGCTCATGCAGGCCGGCGGGCGGGCCGGACGGGATGCCAGCTACACACGGGCCCAAGGCAGCCGCGCCGAACTCTGGATTCAGACCACCTACCCGGCCCATCCGCTGTTCGAAGCCCTCAAACGGCATGACTTCGCGTCGTTCGCCACCGAAGAACTGCGCGAAAGGCAACGGGCCGGGCTTCCCCCGGTGGCTTTCCAGGCGCTGATCCGGGCCGACGCCCGCAGCCAGGAGGTGGCGCAGGCCTTTCTCAACGATGCAGCGGCCGCCGCACAGGGCCTGCCCGGGGCCACGGAGGTCACGCTGTATCCGGCCGTCCCCATGACGATCCAGCGCGTGGCCAACGTGGAGCGGGCACAGATGCTGCTCGAGAGCCCGACGCGCATGGCCCTGCAGCGTTTCCTGGCCGCCTGGCAACCGGTGCTGCACACGACACGGCCGAAGGGACTGATCCGCTGGCTGGTCGACGTCGATCCCCTGGCGATCTGAGAGGTTTCGCACGCCTTTCGGGACCAGGGGCGCGGGTACGGCGCGGCGAGCCGGAACCGCAGGAAAAGGCCTGGAGGGTGTCTTCAGCGCCCACGCATCTGCCAGGCCTGCATGCCGCCCATCACGATCACCAGCGCCGCATAGGTCGCCATGTGGCCGTCCCCCCCCATGATCAGCAGACCGGCCAGCAGCACCCCGCTGCCCACGGCCGCATTGATCGCGACCCGGCATGCCCACACAGAAGCGGCGGGACGCGACCCCTTGCGGCCCACCAACCCTGCAGCCAGCCCCAGCAGCAGGGCGACCCCGCATGCCGGCAGCACGAGGTTGACGATGTGATTGATAAATTCAAACCAGTTCATTACCCAAACAACACTTGACAGCCCGAAAGGCCGGAAAAAACGGCCGCAAGCCGTTGATTTCGAATTATTTTTTCAATTTCAATAATTACTGAAAAACTTATCCGACCCAAATGGACAAGATTTCCGCAGGGTCGCGTGCCTGCGGCGGAAATTTTATAATCATCAGCTATGACAGTCTGGGCATTGGGCATCAACCATACAACGGCGCCGCTTGATTTGCGGGGCCGTTTTGCATTTGCCCTCGATCAGCTGCAGCCGACTTTGCTCAGCCTGCGCGACGCCATGTCGCACCGGTCGGCCTCTGCCAGCCAGGCGCCGGAAGCCACGTTGCTGTCGACCTGCAACCGCACGGAAATCTACCTCTCCAGCGCCACCCCCGATGTCGACATGACGCTGGACTGGATGGCCCGCACGGGCGGGGTCAGCCCGTCCCTCCTGCGCAGTCACTCGTACAGCCTGCATGGCGACGGCGCGGCTCGGCATGCCTTCCGCGTGGCCTCCGGTCTCGACTCCATGGTTCTGGGCGAACCGCAGATCCTCGGCCAGATGAAGAGCGCCGTGCGGGCGGCCGAAGAAGCCGGCGCCCTGGGCACCACCCTGCATCAGCTGTTCCAGCGTTCGTTCGCGGTCGCCAAAGAGGTCCGGACCTCGACCGAGATCGGCAGCCACAGCATCAGCATGGCCGCTGCGGCCGTGCGCCTAGCCTCGCAGTTGTTCGAAGATCTGGCCCGCACCAAGGTGCTGTTCATCGGCGCCGGCGAGATGATCGAACTGGCCGCGACCCATTTCGCGGCCAAGAAGCCGGCCCATATCGCCATTGCCAACCGCACGCTCGAGCGCGGCGAAAAGCTGGCCACGCACTTCGGCGCCGAAGCCCTCAAGCTGGCCGATCTTCCCGCGCGGCTGCACGAGTTCGACATCATCATCAGTTGCACCGCCAGCAGCCTGCCCATCATCGGGCTCGGCGCTGTCGAGCGTGCGCTCAAGGCGCGCCGTCACCACCCCATCTTCATGGTCGACCTGGCCGTGCCCCGCGACATCGAACCCGAAGTCCAGGCGCTCGAGGATGTCTACCTCTACACCGTCGACGATCTGGCGACTGCCGTGCAGACCGCGCAGGCCAACCGCCAGGCTGCCGTGGCCCAGGCCGAAGCCATCATCGACACCGGTGTCCAGGGTTTCATGAGCTGGATGAACCAGCGCGGCACGGTGCCGCTCATCCAGCAACTGCACAGCCAGGCCGACGCCTGGCGTGCCCAGGAACTCGCCCGGGCCCGCAAGATGCTGGCGCGCGGAGACTCCGTCGACGAGGTGCTCGAGGCCCTGTCGCGCGGCATCACCCAGAAGATGCTGCACGGCACCATGGCCGAGCTGCACACCGGCGATGCGCTCCAGCGCGAACGCACCGCACAGACCGTCAGCAAGCTGTTCCTGCGCAAGGAACGTTAGCGCCGCCTCGACGCCGCGCAGCCTTGCAGGCGGCCTCTGCGCCGGCTCCTTCACTGGCGTTCCCGACCTGCGGCCCGGGGGTAGCCGGCGATTTCTTGCCGGCGCCATGCCTCGACGCTTTCCCCCATCAGCCAGCCTGGCGCGTGTATGCTGCGCCGTCCAGTCGATCCCGAGAACGCCATGAAAGACTTCATCCGCCAGCAACTCGCCCGTTATGCCGATCGGCTGGGCGAACTGGACTTCCTGCTCTCCCGCGAAGACATCATGGGAGACATGGCGCAATACCGGCTGCTGTCGCGCGAACATGCCGAGGTCACCCCGCTGGCCAACCGCTGGGCCCGCTACCAGCAGCGCGAAACCGACCTCGCCGCCGCGCACGAACTGCTGGGCGATGCCGAGATGGCGGACATGGCCCGCGAGGAAATCGCCCAGGCCGAGAGCGAACTCGTCGCGCTCGACCAGGAACTGCAGCGTCTGCTGCTGCCCAAGGACCCGGACGACAGCCGCCATGCCTTCCTGGAAATCCGTGCAGGCACGGGCGGCGACGAATCGGCACTGTTTGCCGGCGACCTGCTGCGCATGTACACACGCTACATCGACCGCCAGGGCTGGAAAACCGAAATCGTGAGCGAAAGCCCCAGTGAAATCGGCGGCTACAAAGAAATCGTGATCCGTGTGGTCGGCGAGCAGGTCTACGGCCGGCTGCGTTTCGAATCGGGCGGACACCGGGTGCAACGCGTACCCGCAACCGAAACGCAAGGGCGCATCCACACCAGCGCCTGCACCGTGGCCGTGCTGCCCGAGCCCGACGAGGCCCAGGCGGTGCAGATCAATCCGGCCGACCTGCGGATCGATACCTACCGGGCCAGCGGGGCAGGCGGCCAGCACATCAACAAGACGGATTCGGCCGTCCGCATCACCCACATCCCGACGGGCATCGTGGCCGAGTGCCAGGACGACCGCAGCCAGCACCGCAACAAGGCCAAGGCGCTGCAGGTGCTGCAGGCGCGCATCCAGGAGAAGGAACGCAGCGAGCAGGCGGCCAAGGATGCCGAGCAGCGGCGGGGCCTCATCGGCAGCGGCGACCGCAGCGACCGGATCCGCACCTACAACTTCCCGCAAGGCCGGCTCACCGACCACCGCATCAACCTCACGCTCTACAAGCTGTCGTTCATCATGGAAGGCGATCTCGACGAAGTGCTGGAGGCGCTCAAGCAGGCCCGCGAGGCCGAACAACTGGCCGACCTGGAGCAGCGGGCTTGAACACGCACGCATCCCCCCCCCTCCACGCCCCGGACGATGCGGGCGGCCCTACGGTGGCCCAGGCCCTGCGCGAGGCCGCGATGGCCGGACTGGATCGGCTCGACGCTCAACTGCTGCTGCTGTGGGTGCTGGGGCGCATGCACGACCGCGCCTGGCTCATCAGCCACGATCGAGACATCTTGCCCGCAGCGGCCCGCGCGGCCTATGCCGGGCTCTGCCTGCGCCGGGCACAGGGCGAGCCGCTGGCCTATCTGGTGGGCCGCAAGGACTTCTACGGCCTCGATCTGCAGGTCGACGGCCGGGTACTGATTCCCCGGCCCGACACCGAGATCCTGGTGGAGTGGGCCCTCGACGCGGTCCGGCCGTTCACGGCACCGCGCCTCATCGACCTGGGCACCGGCAGCGGCGCCATTGCCCTGGCCCTGCGCCAGCAGCGCCCCGACGCCGAGGTACACGCACTCGATGCCAGTGCGGACGCCCTGGCGGTGGCCCGGGCCAATGCCGGGCGGCTCGGCCTGCCGGTGACCTTCTGGCAAGGCCATTGGCTGGCCGGCCACACCGGGCGCGGCTATGACCTCGTCGTCTCCAACCCGCCCTATATCGCCGAGGACGACAGCCACCTTCCCGCGCTGGCCTTCGAACCCCGCCAGGCCCTGACCGCCGGCACCGACGGCCTGGACGACATCCGGCAGATCGTCGAACAGGCCCGCGCCGTGCTTCGGCCCGGCGGCTGGCTGCTGCTCGAGCACGGCTACGACCAGGCAGCCGCGGTGCGCGCCCTGCTGGCCGATGCGGGTTATGCCGATATCGAAAGCCGCAGGGACCTGGCGTCCATCGAACGCTGCTCCGGCGGGTTATTCCCAGGCGCGAGATAATCTCGTCAGGCTGCCGGGACCCGGTCCCGCAGCGCCGACCCTCCATTTTTCGACAGCCCACGAATGAACCGGGCACAGCAACACCAACAGGAGCGAATTGACCATGAGCGATACCCAGCAACGCATCGACGACCTCGTCAAAACCAACGAGATCGTGCTGTTCATGAAAGGTAGCGCAAGCTTTCCCATGTGCGGCTTTTCGGGACGCGCCATCCAGATCCTGAAGGCTCTGGGCGTGGATGTCCGCACCCAGCTCGTCACGGTCAACGTGCTCGAGGACGACGCCATCCGCCAGGGCATCAAGGACTACAGCCAGTGGCCGACCATCCCGCAGCTCTACGTCAAGGGCGAGTTCGTCGGCGGCTCGGACATCATGATGGAGATGTACGAAAGCGGCGAACTCCAGCAATTGCTGACGGCGGCCTGACCTTCGTCTCGCCGACCCGGCCCGCTTCGCGTCAATAGCGGGTCTGCGACAGCTCTTCGAAGAGCTGGGTGTAGAGCCGGTAGCGGTTTTCCGAAATCTCGCTCGGCCCGGCTTCGGCCGACACCGCGGCGATGACGCCGCAGCCCGGCTCGTGGATGTGCGAGCAGTTGTAGAAGCGGCAGCGCTCCACATGCGGCCGCAGATCCGGCATGTAGGCCGCCAGTTGGGCCGGATCGATATGGCGCAGGCCAAACTCCTGGAAACCCGGTGAATCGATCAGGGCCGTGCGGCGCTCGGTGCCATCCACCCAGTACCAGGTGGTGCTGGTGGTGGTGTGGCGTCCCGAATTGAGCGCCTGCGAGATCTCCCCCGTCTGCGCCTGTGCACTGGGCACCAGCAAGTTGACCAGGGTGCTTTTCCCCGAACCCGAAGGCCCCAGCACCAGCGTGGTACGGCCCCGCAGATGTTTGTCCAGCAGATGCTCGCGGTCGATATCGGCAGCCTCGCGCAACGACAGCGGCAGCACGCCGTAACCCATGTGGCGATAGGGCAGCAGGCGCTGCCAGGCCCTGGCAAAGGGTTCGACCAGATCGCTTTTGTTCAGCGCGATCAGCGGCTCGATGTGCGCGGCCTCGCAGGCGATCAGCGCACGCGTGAGCTGCCCTTCCGAAAACTCCGGTTCGGCTGCGATCAGGATCAGAACCTGGTCGAGATTGGCCGCAAACGCCTTGGTCCGGATCTCGTCCTGCCGGTAGAACAGGTTGCGCCGTGTCTGCACCTTCTCGACCGTGCCTTCGTCCGTGCTGGGCAGCCAGGCCACGCGGTCGCCCACCACCACCTGGTTCTTCTTGCCGCGGGGATGGCAGATCACGCGCTCGCCGGTCGAAGTCTCGACCAGGCAGTGGCGTCCATAAGCGGCGACAACCAGGCCGGATTGTTGTGTCATTCAGGAGATCGGAAAAAGTAGGGGTCAGGCCAGCAGCGCATCGATCAGCGCCGCGACCTCGAAATCGGCTTGCGACAGCCCTCCCACGTCATGCGTGGACAGCTGCACGTCGCAACGGTTGAAATGCACGCCCAGATCGGGGTGGTGGTCCATGCGATGCGCCACCAGCGCCACCGCATTCACGAAGGCGATGGTCTCATAGTAGTCGGCAAACGCAAACGACTTGTGGATATTCACATCGGCACCGTCGCCGCGCAGTTGCCAGCCCTGCACCTGGGCCAGTTGGGACACCACCTCGGTGGCCGTCGCCTTGCGCAGCGGCGCACCGCTGCGATCCTTGATCTTCAGTGCGGAAGCAGTCTTGCTCATGGCTATTCCTTTCAATCCTCTGCGGCCATCGACATGGCCGCCTGCAGCCGGGGCCGTCGTGCCGGCCCGCGGTCAACCCGCCAGGTGGGCCAGCCGCTCGCTCGCCGGCGGATGCGAATAGTAGAACCGCGCAAACAGCGGGTCGGGTGTCAGTGTCGAGGCATTGTCCTCGTAAAGCTTGAGCAGCGCGCTGGTGAGGTCACGCCCATCGGTCTGGTCCATGGCATAACGATCGGCCTCGAACTCGTGCTTGCGCGACGATGCGGCCATCACGGGCGACAGGAAGAACGTGAACACCGGCACCACGAGCATGAAGAGCAGCAGCGCCAGCGCGTCGTTGGGACCGCCCAGCGTGGGCTGGACGCCCAGGCCGGTGTAGAACCAGGTCTGCGCGGCCAGCCAGCCCAGCAGCGCGAAGCCGCCCAGGCTCATGAGGAACATCGTGACCATGCGCTTGACGATGTGTTTGTGCCGGAAGTGCCCCAGTTCATGGGCCAGAACGGCGTCGACCTCGGCCGCGTTGAGCTTGGACAGCAGCGTGTCGTAGAAGACCACGCGCTTGGCCGCTCCGAAACCCGTGAAATAGGCGTTGGCATGCGCACTGCGCCGGCTGCCGTCCATCACGTAGAAGCCCTGCGCCGAGAACCCGCAGCGCTGCATGAGTGCGGTGACCCGGCTCTTGAGCACTTCGTCGTCCAGCGGCTTGAACTTGTTGAACAGTGGCGCGATGAACATGGGATAGATCACCAGCAGCAGCAGGCTGAAACCCGTCCACACGGCCCACGCCCACAGCCACCAGGCCTGCCCGGCCGCGCCCATCAGCCACAGCATGAGGGCCGCCAGGGGCAGACCGATGAGCACGCTCAAAAAGAGTCCCTTGAGCGCATCGCCCAGCCACAGCGACACGGTCATGCGGTTGAAACCGAAGCGCTGCTCGATCACGAAGGTCTGGTAAAGCGAGAACGGCAGGTCGAGCAGTGCCGAGAGGCCGGCAAACACCCCCAGCAAAGCCAGTTGCTGCAGCATGCCGGGGCCCATCACCGCCAGCAGCATCTCGTTGACCAGATGCAGGCCTCCGCCCAGCGTCCATGCCAGCAGCATCAGCGTGCCGTACAGCAGTTCCAAGCTGCCCAGCCGCGACTTGGCGCGGGTGTAATCGGCCGCCCGCTGGTGGGCCTGCAGGCTCACGGCACCCCGGAAGGCTTCGGGCACTTCTCCGCGGTGAGCGCCCACGTGGCGAACCTGGCGCTGCGCCAGCCACGTTTTGACCAGCACCTGCAGCACGATGGCGGCAGCCACGATTCCTGTAAATATCGACGTTTCAGACATCCCCCATTCTAGGCGGGCCGGGTGTTGCCAGATGTCCGCAGGGACATGAAGTCGCCTCCGCACCCGCCGCGCTTTCAGCGACAATGCGCCCCATGCCAGAAACACCTGATTACCCCATCCAGGCCGCCGCCGCGGCCGAACTCAAGAAATCCGACCAGAACCTGGTGTGGCTGGACTGCGAAATGTCCGGCCTCGACCCCGAGAAAGAACGCATCATCGAAATTGCGGTCGTCGTCACGGGTCCGCAGCTCGAACCGCGCATCGAAGGACCGGTGTTCGTGATCCACCAGGACGATGCCCTGCTCGACGCCATGGATGCCTGGAACAAGGGCACCCACGGGCGCAGTGGACTGATCGACAAGGTCAAGGCCTCGACCGTGAACGAAGCCCAGGCCGAAGCCGAAATCATCGCGTTCCTCTCGAAGTACGTGCCCAAGGGCACCGCCCCCATGTGCGGCAACACCATCGGCCAGGATCGCCGTTTCCTGGTGCGCTACATGCCCAAGCTGGAAGCGTTCTTCCACTATCGAAATCTCGATGTGAGTACGCTCAAGGAGCTGGCCAAGCGCTGGAGACCCGATATCTACAGCCAGTTCAAGAAACGGCAGGCCCATACCGCGCTGGCCGATGTCCACGAATCGATCGAGGAACTGGCGTTCTACCGCGAGCGTTTCCTCAGGACCGAACCGGAGGCTTGAACGTCGACGGCAGCCCGGCTACGGGGAGACGTAGGAGACATCCCACGATGCATCTTGCACTTACCCGTCAGTTGAGGGCACCCGATGCGACTATGCTCTATCCATTCCTCTAAACTGCCAGCGACCGAGTCCTCTATTGTGAAAGTGCCCGCCTTTATTGTTGAAGACAACGCGACGATCCGGGATAACCTGATCAGCGCACTCGAAGAGCTCACGTCGCTGGAAATCGTGGGAACGGCCGACAGCGAAGAAGATGCCTGCAAGTGGCTCAAACGCCACCCCGAACGCTGGCACATCGCGATCGTCGACCTGTTTCTCAAGCAGGGCAGCGGCCTGGGTGTCATCGAAGCGTTCCGCGAACGCCCCGGCAGCCAGAAACTCATCGTGCTGAGCAACTACGCCACCAACGACATGCGTCGCCGCTGCAAGGAGCTCGGGGCCGATGCGGTGTTCGACAAATCGAACGAGCTCGACGCGCTGGTCGACTTCCTGATGGCCCCTGAAAACCAGGCAGTCGCAACGGCAGCACGCTGACCGGATCCAGGCTATCGATCGGCACGCGGACCTGCATGTGCTTTGCCCTGATCGACCTCGCTCGGCAGTGCTTCGCGGCACAGACAAAAAAGGGACCCTCGGGGTCCCTTTTCTTTTGGCCGATATTCCTGGCCGATGTTCTGTCGGCATCCAGGCTGCAGGCAAACCCTGGTATCCGGCGCCAGAAACCAAAAAGTCCCAGACATCTTTCGATATCTGGGACTTGTATTGGAGCGGGAAAAGAGTCTCGAACTCTCGACCTCAACCTTGGCAAGGTTGCGCTCTACCAACTGAGCTATTCCCGCACTAACTTTTTGGAGGCGCGGTCCGGAGTCGAACCGGACTAACCGGATTTGCAATCCGGGGCATAACCGCTTTGCTACCGCGCCGTGCCTCACCTCTACCAGCACTGTCTTGAGGCTGTGACCAGCCTCGCAACCGTCCTGATGAAAAAGGAAGCCAGTGCATGCTTCCTTTTAGGATTTGGAGCGGGAAAAGAGTCTCGAACTCTCGACCTCAACCTTGGCAAGGTTGCGCTCTACCAACTGAGCTATTCCCGCGTTGCAAGACTTGCATTGTAGCCCAAAAATTTGGGCCTTGGCAAGTCAGCGCACTTTTTTCATCAATGCTTCACTGAAGGCGCCTTTTCGGGCTTGTCGGTGGTGGCCGGCTCCACGGGCGGCACCACGTCGTTGTCCAGCAAGGCCTGCGGCACGCGTTCGAGCGCGATCTCCAGAACCTTGTCGATCCACTTCACCGGAACGATCTCGAGCTCATCCTTCACGTTGACCGGGATGTCCTGCAGATCCTTCACGTTTTCTTCGGGGATCAGCACGGTCTTGACGCCGCCGCGCAGCGCAGCCAGCAGCTTCTCCTTGAGGCCACCGATCGCCGTCACCTCGCCACGCAGCGTGATCTCGCCGGTCATGGCGACATCGGCGCGCACCGGGATACCGGTCAGGGCAGAGACCAGCGCCGTGGTCATGGCCGCACCCGCACTGGGGCCATCCTTGGGCGTGGCACCGTCCGGCACGTGGATGTGGATGTCGCGCTTCTCGAAGGCGTCGTCGCGGATGCCCAGCAGGCGGGCCCGGCTGCGCACCACCGTGCGCGCGGCCTCGACCGACTCCTTCATCACATCGCCCAGGGAACCCGTGCGCTGGATCTGGCCCTTGCCCGGCATGGTGGCGGCCTCGATGGTCAGCAGATCGCCGCCCACTTCGGTCCAGGCCAGTCCCACGACCTGCCCGATCTGGTTCTGCTGCTCGGCACGGCCATAACTGAACTTGCGCACGCCCAGAAAGTCGTTGAGGTTCTCGCTGGTCACCACCACCTTGGGTGTGTACTGCTTGAGCTGCAGGCCCTTGATGACCTTGCGGCAGATCTTGGACAGCTCGCGTTCGAGCGAACGAACACCGGCTTCGCGGGTGTAGTAACGCACGATGTCGCGCACCGCGCTTTCGGTGACCTCGAGCTCGCCGGCCTTGACGCCGTTGTTCTCGATCTGCTTGGGCAGCAGGTACTTGAGCGCGATGTTGATCTTCTCGTCTTCGGTATAGCCGGAGAGGCGGATGACTTCCATCCGGTCGAGCAGCGCCGGCGGAATGTTCATCGAGTTCGAGGTCGCCACGAACATCACGTCGGACAGGTCGAAGTCGACTTCGACGTAGTGGTCGGCAAACGTATGGTTCTGCTCGGGATCGAGCACCTCGAGCAGCGCGCTCGACGGATCGCCACGGAAATCCGAGCCCATCTTGTCGATCTCGTCGAGCAGGAACAGCGGATTGCGGGTGCCGACCTTGTTCAGGTTCTGCATCACCTTGCCCGGCATGGCGCCGATGTAGGTACGGCGATGGCCGCGGATCTCGGCCTCGTCACGCACGCCGCCCAGGGCCATGCGCACATACTTGCGGCCTGTCGCCTTGGCGATGGACTGACCCAGCGAGGTCTTGCCCACGCCGGGCGGCCCGACCAGGCACAGGATGGGCGCCTTGACCTTGTCGACACGGCTCTGCACCGCGAGGTACTCGAGGATACGGTCCTTGACCTTGTCGAGGCCGTAATGGTCGGCGTTGAGCACTTCCTCGGCGTGCAGCAGATCCTGCTTGACCTTGTTCTTTTTGGCCCACGGCAGGCCGGCGAGCACTTCGATGTAGTTGCGCACCACCGAGGCTTCCGCCGACATGGGCGACATCAGCTTGAGCTTCTTGAGCTCGCCCTCGGCCTTCTTCAGCGCATCCTTGGGCATCTTGGCGAGTTTGATCTTCTTCTCGATCTCCTCGATGTCGGCGCCCTCTTCGCCTTCGCCCAATTCCTTCTGGATGGCCTTGACCTGTTCGTTGAGGTAGAAGTCGCGCTGGTTCTTCTCCATCTGCCGCTTGACGCGGCCGCGGATGCGCTTGTCGACGTTGAGGATGTCGACCTCGCGCTCGAGCTGCTCGAACAGATTCTCGAGGCGCAACTTGATGTCGGCCAGGTCCAGCACCGTCTGCTTGCTGTCGAGCTTGAGCGGCAGATGGGCGGCAATGGTGTCGGCCAGCCGTCCTGCGTCGTCGATGCCGGCGATGGAGGACAGGATCTCGGGCGGAATCTTCTTGTTGAGCTTGACGTACTGGTCGAACTGCTGCATCACCGCGCGGCGCAGGGCTTCGATCTCGCTGGCCTCGGGCTGCTCGGACTCGGCGGCCGGCACGGGGCGGGCCACCACCGTGAAGTGGTGCTCGTTCTCTTCGATCTTCTCGACCAGCGCACGCTCCTGCCCTTCGACCAGCACCTTGACGGTGCCGTCGGGCAGCTTGAGCATCTGCAGGATGGTGGCGACGCAGCCCATCGAGAACATGTCGGAAATCGACGGTTCATCCTTGGCTGCGGTCTTCTGGGCCACCAGCATGATGCGGCGTTCGGCGGCCATGGCGGTTTCGAGCGCCTTGATGCTCTTGGGACGCCCCACGAACAGGGGGATCACCATATGGGGGAACACCACGACATCGCGCAGGGGCAGCAACGGCAGCTCGAGCGTGTCGGGCGTAGGGGCGGACTGTCCGGACATATTTGGGCCTCTCGTATATCAGATGATCATATGCGGGCGGTCGGTGCGACTTCAATCCATCATAGCCATGCGGCGTGGCGCCTGCAGGCAGAAGGGAGAAATCGCGACGTCGGCCTGCTCAAGGAATGGAGGCTTGCTACAAAAAAAGCCACAGAGCCGCGTCGGGCTTCGTGGCTTGTACAGTAAACGACAGGGGCACGCAGGGGGTTCCCCCCCGACGGCTCAGGCCTTCTTGGCTGCCTCGCGGTAGACCAGAAGGGGCGGTTGGTTTTCTTCGATCGTGGACTCGTCGATCACCACCTTCTCGACATTGCTGGCGCTGGGCAGCTCGAACATGGTGTCGATGAGCGTGTTTTCGAGGATGGAACGCAGGCCGCGGGCGCCTGTCTTGCGCACCAGCGCCTTGCGGGCGATGGCCTTGAGCGCGGCGGGACGGATCTCGAGATCCACACCCTCCATGTTCAACAGCTGCGCGTACTGCTTGACCAGCGCGTTCTTGGGCTCGGTGAGGATCTGCACCAGGGCCTCCTCGCTGAGCTCGGCCAGGGTGGCGATCACGGGCATGCGGCCGATGAGCTCGGGAATCAGACCGAACTTGATCAGATCCTCGGGTTCGACTTCCTTGAAGACCTCGGTCAGGGCACGCTGCTTCTTGCTGCGCACCGCAGCGCCGAAGCCGATGCCCGAGGCTTCGGTACGGCTTTCGATGACCTTCTCGAGACCGGCGAAGGCACCGCCGCAGATGAACAGGATGTTGGTGGTGTCGACCTGCAGGAAATCCTGGTTGGGATGCTTGCGGCCACCCTGAGGGGGGACGCTGGCCATCGTGCCTTCGATCAGCTTGAGCAGGGCCTGCTGCACGCCTTCGCCCGAGACATCGCGCGTGATCGACGGGTTGTCTGACTTGCGCGAGATCTTGTCGATCTCGTCGATGTAGACGATGCCGCGCTGGGCCCGTTCGACTTCGTAGTTGCAGTTCTGCAGCAGCTTCTGGATGATGTTCTCGACATCCTCGCCCACATAACCCGCTTCGGTCAGCGTGGTGGCGTCGGCCATGACAAAGGGCACGTTGAGCATGCGAGCCAGGGTCTGCGCGAGCAGTGTCTTGCCCGAGCCGGTCGGTCCGATCAGCAGAATGTTGGTCTTGCTGAGCTCGACATCGTCCTTGTTGGCCTTTTCCTTGTACCGCAGACGCTTGTAGTGGTTGTAGACCGCCACCGCCAGGGCTCGCTTGGCCACGTCCTGTCCGATCACGTAGTGATCCAGACCGGCCTTGACTTCGGCGGGCGAAGGGAGATCGCTCTTTCCGGGCTCGGTCAGGCCCGATGCGGGCAACTCATCGCGAATGATGTCGTTGCACAGATCGATGCACTCATCGCAAATGAACACGGAGGGGCCCGCGATCAGCTTCTTGACTTCGTGCTGACTTTTGCCGCAGAACGAGCAATAGAGGGTTTTTTCGCTGGAGGAGCCTTTTTTCTCGGCCATATGGAGAGGTGCCTACAAATCTGGTGTTGCTGTCTATGATAGCGAAAAGAAAACGGCGCCTTCCGTGGGGGAAAACGCCGTCGCCCAAACGGCCTGCCGCGGCGCCCGGTCGAGCCGGGCCGGCGCGGGCGGCCATGCGGAGTTCAAGAACGCTTGTTGATGACCTGATCGACCAGGCCGTACGACTGTGCTTCGGCAGCGGACATGAAGTAATCGCGCTCGGTGTCGCGCTCGATCTTCTCGAGCGGCTGGCCGGTGCGTTCGGCCAGGATGCGGTTGAGGTCTCCGCGCAGGCGCAGGATCTCGCGGGCATGGATCTCGATGTCGGTGGCCTGGCCCTGGGCGCCGCCCAAGGGCTGATGGATCATCACACGCGAGTTGGGCAGCGAGAAACGCTTGCCCTTCTCGCCGGCCGCCAGCAGGAACGCGCCCATGCTCGCCGCCATGCCCATGCACAGGGTCGAGACGGCCGGCTTGATGAAATTCATCGTGTCGTAGATCGACATGCCGGCGCTGACCGAGCCGCCAGGCGAGTTGATGTAGAACGAGATGTCCTTTTCGGGGTTCTCGCTTTCCAGGAACAGCAACTGGGCCACGACCAGGTTGGCGCTCTGGTCATTGACCGGGCCGACCAGAAAGACGACACGCTCCTTGAGCAGGCGCGAATAGATGTCGTAGGCCCGCTCGCCGCGGCCGGACTGTTCGATCACCATCGGCACCATGCCGAGGGCTTGGGTATCAAGTGCGCTCATAGGTTCTCCACTAGGTGCCCCCGACTTTAAGGCATAGAGCCGGGCGCACAGATGAACATGGGGCCTGTGTCCGGGAGCACAAGTCCCGGCCACAGGCCCCATGTCGGGTGACGGGCGGCAGGACCGCCGCCGTCCGGCCTTAGGCCTGCTGGCCCATCAGTTCGTCGAACGCCAGGGATTTTTCAGTGACCTTGGCTTTGCCCAGGACAAAATCGGTGACGTTGTTTTCGATCACGACGGCTTCGACTTCGGCCAGGCGGTTGCGGTCGCCGTAGTACCAGCGCACCACGTCTTCGGGCTTTTCGTAGCTGGCAGCCAGCTCTTCGATGTGCGACTTGATCTGCTCGGGCTTGGCGTGCAGTTCGTTGGCGCGCACCAGCTCGGCGACCACCAGGCCCAGACGCACGCGGCGCTCGGCTTGGGGACGGAACACGTCGTCGGGGATCGGCGCCTTGTCGGCGTCCTTGATGCCACGCTGCTTGAGGTCGGCGCGGGCGCCTTCCACCATGCGGCCGACTTCGGCTTGCACGCTGGCCTTGGGCAGGTCGAGCTCGGCGTTGTTGATGAGCGCATCCATCACCGCGTTCTTGTTGCGGGCCAGCACGCGGAACTTGATTTCGCGCTCGAGGTTCTTGCGGATGTCGGCCTGCAGGGCTTCGACGGTGCCGTCGGCAATGCCCAGCGACTTGGCGAAGGCTTCGTTGACTTCGGGCAGGTTGGCGGCTTCGATCTTCTTGACCGTGACCAGGAAGTCGGCTTGCTTGCCGGCCACGTCCTTGCCGTGGTAGTCCTCGGGGAAGGCCAGCGGGAAGGTCTTGCTTTCGCCCGACTTCATGCCACGCACGGCGTCTTCGAATTCCTTGAGCATCTGGCCTTCGCCGACCAGGAACTGGAAGTCTTCGGCCTTGCCGCCCTGGAAGGGTTCGCCGTCGATCTTGCCTTCGAAGTCGACGGTGACGCGGTCGCCGTCCTGCGCGGCATCGACCTGGGCGCGCTGCGCGAAGGTGCGACGCTGCTTGCGCAGGATCTCGATGGTGCGCTCGATGGCTTCGTCGGTGACTTCGGCCGAGATCTTCTCGACTTCGGCTTCGGACAGGTCCTTGATCACGACTTCGGGGTAGACCTCGAAGACCGCGTCGAAAGCGATCTCGCCTTCGGCCGCACCGTCTTTTTCGCTGATGGTGGGCTGGCCGGCCACACGCAGCTTGGCTTCGTTGGCAGCCTGCGAGAAGGCTTCACCGACCTTGTCGTTGACCACTTCGTACTGGACCGAGTAACCGTAGCGCTGGGCCACGATGTTCATCGGCACCTTGCCGGGGCGGAAACCGTCGATCTTGACTTGGCGAGCCAGCTTGCGCAGGCGGGCATCGACTTCGGACTGGATGGTGCTGACGGGTAACGTCAGGGTGATCTTGCGCTCGAGTTTTTCGAGGGTTTCTACGTTCACAGCCATGAGGATCTTTCCTGTGGTGGTCTGGGGCGCGCGGCCGGCAGACTGTCGAGCAGTCGGCAGGACCGGCGCGGCCTGTTGGGGATGGACGGATAAAACTGAATGGCGAGGCCCGGGGCCCCGGCGGGTCCGGGCATGGACCTGTTGGCAAACCACTCATCTGAAAATCAACCGGCAATTGTAGCCCGAGCCAGGATGCGGGCCGCAAATCAGCACAACTGCCCGTCGCCTCCCTGGGAAAACACGCATGCCGATGCAGGCCTCTGCGCCGGTCGGGCGAGACTTGAAAAGTGTGTGGATCGGGGATGAAACAGGCACGGACCGGGACCGTCCCGATCAACGGGATGGCCGCAGACGGCGCGAAGACGTGGAAAAAAGGCTTGGCTGGCCGGCGTACCGATGGCTAGCAAAAACGACCTTGGAAGCTGTTGAAGCTTCGGGTCGCCCCACGATGAAACGGTGCAGGAACCCGCAGGTCCCTTGCAATGAGGCGATCATACCTCAATTGCGCATGAATCTCATTTAATAACAACACGCACAACCGGGCTATCGATGCGCCCTCGCCTGCCGAGGCCGTCCAGGGCCGATGGCGCCCCATGCCAGCGCGCATAAAAAAAGGCCGTTCTCCTTGAGGGAGAACAGCCTTGCACGGGACCCGGCGGCATCGTCGAGATACCGGCGGAGATGATCCGTGGTGCGCGGGGGGGGACTCGAACCCCCACACCATTGCTGGCGTCAGGACCTAAACCTGGTGCGTCTACCAATTTCGCCACCCGCGCGGTGTTCAAGTAAAACGGGCGCGCCTGGGGCCGCCCGTCTGCAATTGGTCAGAACCGAAGATTCTAACCTTGAAAGCAGAGCCCTCGGCGCTCAGCCCAGGATGCCACGCAAGACATCGACCAGGCGAGTGCACTGCTCGGGCGTTCCGATGCTGATGCGCAGGTACTGGCTGATGCGCGGTTTCTTGAAATGCCGCACCAGCACGCCCTCGGCGCGCAGCCCGGCCAGCAACCCGGCGGCATCGTGCCCGGGATGGCGCGCAAACACGAAGTTGGTCTTGGACGGCAGGACTTCGAAGCCCAGAGCCTGCAGCGACACGGTGAGTTCGTCGCGGGTCCGCATCACGGCCTGCCGGCTCTGCTCGAAGTAATCCACGTCCTCGTAGGCAGCGGCCGCACCGGCACTGGCCAGGCGATCGACCGGGTAGGAGTTGAAGCTGTTCTTGACGCGCTCCAGCCCCTCGATCAGGTGAGGCTGGCCGACGGCGAAGCCCACGCGCAGGCCGGCCAGCGACCGGGACTTGGAGAGCGTGTGCACGACCAGCAGATTGGGGTAACGCGACACCAGGCCGATGGCCGAGGTGCCACCGAAATCGACATAGGCCTCGTCGACCAGCACGACCTGTTCGGGGTAGGCCTGGAGCAGACGCTCGATGTCGGCCAGCGGCAACTCGATGCCGGTCGGGGCATTCGGATTGGCCACGATGATGCCGGCGGCCTGGGCGACCCGTGCGGGATCGGTCAGAGCGCCGATGTCGACCTGCATGTCGTCGCGCAGCGGCACCACGCTGTAGGGAATGCCGTAGAGACCGCAGTAGACCGTGTAGAAGCTGTAGGTGATGTCGGGCATGACCAGGCTGCGGCCGGCATGCTGGAAGAACGCAAAGAACGCATGCGCCAGCACCTCGTCCGAGCCGTTGCCGACAAAAATCTGCTCGGCACCGATGCCGTGGTACTTGGCGACGGCATCGCGCACCAAAGAAGCATCCGGATCGGGATACAGCTCCAGCCGGCCTGCGGCTGCGGCCTGAATGGCGGCGATGGCCTTGGGCGATGGCGGATAGGGGTTCTCGTTGGTGTTGAGCTTGACCAGCCGGTCGATCTTGGGCTGCTCGCCCGGCACATAGGGATCGAGCTCGCCCACGATAGGGCTCCAGTAGGACGTCTTGGTGGACACAGGGACCTCGGGTTTCATCACAGAAAATCTGGCGGCCGGCGCCGGCACGCGCCCGGCGGCTGCCAGAGGGAATCGTCGTCGTGCCTCAGCCCAGCAGGCGGGCCAGGGTGAGGAGCGCCAGCAGCAGCATCCAGAGCACCACGGTTCGCCACACCAGGCCCACGACGCTGCGCAGATGGGCGATCTGCGGCGTGCGGCCGGCCGTGTCGGTGGTGTCGGGCTGGTAGAGCTCGGTGTCCTCGGCCAGATTGTCGCCGTCGATCGCCGTGCTGTCATGCACGGCATCGGCCGGGATCACCAGGCGTTGCAGAGACGCACCGCCCAGCCGGACCCCCAAGGCCCCGGCCGTGGCGGCCAGGATGACGCCGTCGTTGGGATCGGGGAAACGGCGTGCATGGCTGCGCCAGCTGTCGATGGCGTCCTCGAAGCTGCCGACGATGGCAAAGAACAGCGCAGTGATGCGGGCGGGCACGTAGTCGACCACGAACCACATGCGGCGGGCGACATCCATGAGCACCACGCTGACGGGGTGACTCAGGCGCCGGCCCTTGTAGGGCCAGTAGCGCGGCACGAGTTCGGCCATGCGGTAGAACACGGCGCCCGCCGGTCCCAACCCCAGGACGGAGAGCACGGTGTACCAGGCCAGCACGCCGAAGACATGCCGATGCGCGGCCAGCACCGAGAATTCGATGACATGCCGCACGACTTCGCTGCGCGGCAGTTCGTGGGCATCGACCTGGCGCCATTTGGCCAGGAGTTCACGCGCCGTGTCTTCGTCGCCGGACTCGAGGGCGTCGCGGATGGCCGTGAAATAGTGGCTGAACTGGCGGAAACCCAGCGTGACGTAGAGCACGGCGATATGCCAGAACACCGCGGCCCAAGCACCCAGCGTATGCCACAGCAGCCAATGCCCGCCCAGCGCGACCAGCGAGGGCACGCCCACGGCAATGAGCCAGGCGGCCCAGGCATGGGCCGGGCGGCCGGCATCGAAGTTGCGGCAGGACCACCACGCCCAGTGGCGCAAGCCGGCGTGGACCAGATTGCCGCGCGCGAGCGGGCGTGCCTGCTCGAGCAACAAGGCAAACAGGATGGCGATGAAACTCATGTCCGGATGATAGCGCCATCGCGCCGCCATGCAGCCGGTTCAGGCGGCCAGGAAGCGGTAGAGATTGCGCAGCATGCCGGCGGTCGCCCCCCAGATGAAGCGCTCGGTACCGGTTGCCGGATCGTGATACGGCATGGACAGCCATTCGCGCCGCCCCGGCGCGGCCTGGGAAAGGTCCGTCTGGACGGCCGGCTCGAGGCGGTGATGGCGGTGGCGGGCAGGGTCCATCAGGTAGGCCAGCGGTACTTCGAAGACATCGGCCACCTCGTCCGGATTGGCTTGCAGCACCGCATCGCTATCGACGAGACCGACGACCGGCGTGACGACATAGGACGTGCCTGTCACGTAGGCAGGCAGGGTCCCCAGGATCTCGACTCGGGCACGGGCCAGACCCACCTCCTCGTGGGCTTCACGCAGCGCGGCGGCAATGGCATCGGCATCTTCCGGGTCGACGCGCCCGCCCGGAAAGGCGATCTGGCCCGAATGGTGGGTGAGCTGGGCCGAACGCTCGGTCAGCAGCACGGTGAGCGGATCGCGCCGCATCAGCGGAATCAGCACGGCGGCGGCGATGGGCCCGCGCGCCAGCAGGGGCGGCTCGCGCAGGCGGTCGGGTTGCCAGACGGGCGGATGGCGAAAACGATGGCGCAGGGCCTCGGGCGTGAGACGACCGGGCATCACGGCACCCAGCCCCTCGTCGGCCGCGACGACCGGTACGGTGCGGGGATCGAAGGACGACAGCGCGGGCGCCGCAGCCGGTCGGCTGGCGGCACCGTTTGCAAAAGAGAGAACGGAAGCCGGGTGGTTGGGAGTGGTCATGTCAGCGCTTTGCAGCGTACACCAATTGTTGCCATTCTTCAGAGACCGGCGCGGGCAGAAGCCGCCGGAGGCGGTGCCAGGGAGCCCTGCCCGCTCCACGGCGATCGGGCAAAAAAAAACCGCCGACCCGAAGATCGACGGTTTTTTCCAGTCACCGGCAGTCCATCCCGAAGGCGAACTGCTCTGTCCACGTGATTTACGCGGCGGTGGCTGCTGCAGCCTTGGCGCGGTTGGGCAGCTTTTCCTTGATGCGAGCCGACTTGCCGCTGCGCTCGCGCAGGTAGTACAGCTTGGCACGACGGACGTCACCACGGCGCTTGACTTCGATCTTGGCGATCAGGGGGCTGTAGGTTTGGAACGTACGTTCCACGCCTTCGCCGCTCGAGATCTTGCGCACGATGAAGTTGCTGTTCAGGCCACGGTTGCGGATCGCGATGACCACGCCTTCGTAAGCCTGCAGGCGCTTGCGGGTGCCTTCAACCACGTTGACGCTCACGATGACCGTGTCGCCAGGGGCAAAAGCGGGGATTTCCTTGTTCAGGCGAGCAATTTCTTCTTGCTCGAGAATCTGGATCAGGTTGCTCATGGTTTTCCTAAAACGATCATGCCCGCGCTGCACAAAAGGCTCTCGGTGATTGCAGGCTGAAAAGCCTGGCGCTCCCAAAAGCGGCCGGGTAGAGGATCGGAAAGCCCGCCATTATAAATCGAGCCCCGGCGCACCGGCAAGCCCTCGGCTTTTCGTCTTGCGGGAGCCTCGCCGGCCCCGCTTCGGCGACCCCGCTCCCCCGGCCGGTCCGTGACGTGTTCCCGCTAGAGAATCCGGGAGAACCGTGCGCGGCTGCGATCGGCCTGGAGATAGCGGTCGAACACCATGGCCACCGCGCGCACCACCGCCCAGCCCTGCGGCGTCACTTCCAGCCCCTGGGCACCGAGGACCAGCGAGCCCTCCTCGACGAAGGGGGCCAAGGCGTCCAGTTCGGCGGCCAGCAGACGCCGCGAGTCCACCAGATACGCGCTGTCGATGGCTTCGAAATCCACGCGGCCCTGACACATCACGGCCATGATGACGGCGCGCCGCAACAGGTCGTCGCGCGTCAGGGCCAGCCCGCGCACCACGGGCAGGCGTCCCTGGCCGAGCAGGTCGGCGTAGGCTTCCAGCGTCTTGGCATTCTGGCTGTAGGTCGCGCCCACCTTGCCGATGGCCGACACCCCCAGACCGATCAGGTCGGAATCGGGCTGGGTGCTGTAGCCCTGGAAGTTGCGGTGCAGGCGCCCCTGACGCTTGGCCACGGCCAGGCTGTCGGCCGGCAGGGCAAAGTGGTCCATGCCGATATCGACATAACCCTGTTCGGCCAACACCGCCTGGGCACGGGCCAGCATGGCCAGCTTGGCATGGGCGTCGGGCAGTTCGGCGGCCGCGATGCGGCGCTGCGGCTTGAACCGTTCGGGCAAGTGGGCATAGGCGTACAGCGCGATGCGATCGGGCGCCAACCGGCCCAGGCTGGCCAGGGTTCGTTCGAAGCTTGCCGCAGTCTGGCGCGGCAGGCCGTAGATCAGGTCGACATTGAGCGACTCGAAGCCGAGTTCGCGCGAATGGGCGACCAGATCGAAGATCTGCTCGGTGGACTGGAGCCGGTGCACGGCCTGCTGCACGTCGGGGTCGAAGTCCTGAACGCCCAGGCTCAGACGGTTGAAGCCGAGGGCACGCAGATGGCCCAGGCGACCGGCATCGACGGTGCGCGGATCGACCTCGATGGCGCACTCGGCGCCCGGCGCGAGGCTGAAATGGCGCCGCACCGTCGCCATCAAGGTCGACAACTGGTCGTCGTCGAGGAACGTGGGGCTGCCGCCGCCGAGGTGCAGTTGGCCGACGGTCTGCCCGGCCCCCATCTCGGCGGCGACGAGCGCCATCTCACGCGCCAGAAGCGCCAGGTATTCGTCGCCCCGCTCGTGGTGGCGGGTGATGATCTTGTTGCAGGCGCAGTAGTAGCACAACGAATCGCAAAAGGGGATGTGCACATAGAGCGACAGGGGCCGGGCGAGGACGGCACCGGCGGCCGCGCCGTCGTGCCGGCGTTCGCGCAGGGCCTGCGTGTAGTCGGCCCAGCCAAAGGCTTCGACAAACCGGTCGGCCGTGGGGTAGGAGGTGTAGCGGGGGCCGCTGGTGTCGTGACGGGCGATGACCGCCGCCGGCAGCAGGGCGGCGCGAACGGGCTCTGCGGCGGGGCAGCGGGGAGAAGTCTGGTTGAGCATCATCATGAGGTTTTCCTGGATGGCGGGCCGCAGTGTCCCGAGGCGCCTGCATCGCGGGCAGACGCCCGGTGCATGGCGCACCTGCCGCACGGCCCTACTGTGCAGGCGCTGAGCAACGGCTGCGTTGATGTGCGTCAACAAGCCGGACGACCGCGGCCCGCGGGCCAGTTCCGTGCATCCCGGACGCCACAGGTCGGCGTCGGCCTGCCCCGCGTGCCGCCCCCCCCAGGCGACGTCGCCGGGTACGGCATACGGACCGCTCCTACAATGAACGCAGAACGTCGTGCCCCCGCAGGCGGAAAACTCAACAAAGAACCGACACTGCCATGAAACCGGAAGCCTTCAAAGTCGCCTGCTCGAACTGCAACCTGCGCGAGCTGTGCATGCCCGTGGGCATGGACCGTGACGAAATGATCAAGCTCGACACGCTGGTGGCGGGTCGCAGACGCCTGGCCAAGGGCGACGTGCTGTTCGGCCTGGGGGCTCCCTTCCAGTCGCTCTTCGCCATCCGCACGGGCACGTTCAAGACCACGGTGTCGACCGAGAACGGCCACGAACAGGTCACCGGGTTCCAGATGGCGGGCGAAATCATGGGGCTGGACGGCATCGTGGGCGACCACCACACCTGCAATGCGGTCGCGCTCGAGGATGCCGAGGTCTGCATCATGCCCTTCGAGCACATCGAGGCCCTGTCGATGGAAGTGCCGGCCCTGCAGCGCCACGTGCACAAGGTGCTGAGCCGCGAGATCGTGCGCGAGCACGGCGTGATGCTGCTGCTGGGCAGCATGCGGGCCGAAGAGCGGCTGGCTGCGTTCATGCTCAACCTGACCCAGCGGCTGCATGCGCGGGGTTTCTCGAGCACCGAAGTCATCCTGCGCATGACACGCGAGGAAATCGGCAGCTACCTGGGCCTGAAGCTCGAGACCGTCAGCCGCACCTTCTCGAAGTTCGTGGAAGACGGCCTGATCGAGGTCAAGCACCGCCATGTGCGCATCGTCGATGCGGAACGCCTGGGCCAGCTCGCCACCCCGCAGCATTGCCGCTGAACGCGGCAGCGCCGGCGTGCGGCGGCCGCTGCAGGGGTCGGTCGCTCAGCGGACCGGATCGTCGCCCAGTTGGCTCAGGAATTTCTCGTCGGCACGGGCCAGACGGCCGGCCGAACGGGCCGCGTCGACCAGTTCGGGGCGCAGACGCGCCGACAGCGCCAGTTGCCGCTCCCGCCGCCAGCGCTCGATCTGGCCATGGTGGCCCGAGAGCAGGACGGGCGGTACACCCTGCCCTTGCCAGACCTCGGGGCGCGTGTAGTGCGGGCAATCGAGCAGACCGTCGATGGCCGGGTTGAAGCTGTCGAACTGGTGACTGCCGGCATCGTTGAGCACGCCGGGCTGCAGCCGCGCCACGGCATCGACCAAGGCCATGGCGGCGATCTCGCCCCCGGAGAGCACGAAGTCGCCCAGGCTGATCTGGTGGGTCACGTAGCGGTCGATGAAGCGCTGGTCGATGCCCTCGTAGCGGCCGCAGACCAGCACGGCACCGCTGCTGGACGACCACTGCGCAACGGCCGTGTGGGTGAGCACCTCGCCGGTGGGCGAGAACAGCACCACCGGGGCGCCGGCGGGACAGGCGGCCAGCGCGCGGGCCTCGAGGATGGCCTGCAGGCTGTCCTCGAGCGGCTGCGCCATCATGACCATGCCGGGACCGCCCCCGAAAGGCCGGTCGTCGACGCGGCGGTAGTTGCCTTCGGCATAGTCGCGCGGGTTCCACAGCGCCACTTCGACCAGGCCGGACTCGTAGGCGCGGCGTGTGATGCCCTGCTGCAGCAGCGGAGCAAACATGTCGGGAAACAGCGTGATGATGTCGAAGCGCATGGCGATGGCTCAGCGCGGGCCGTGCGCGCGGTCAGTAATCGGGCTGCCAGTCGACCGTGATGCGGCGGCTGGGCAAATCGACATCGTCGATGAAAGCGGAGACAAACGGAATCAGGGTCTCGACGGGCTTGGCTTCGGCGCCAGCCGGTTCGGACTCGATGACCAGCACGGTCTGCGGACCGGTGGACAGCAGTTCGCGCACGATGCCGAAACCATGGCCTTCGCGGTTGACAACCGACATGCCCATGAGATCGACCCAGTAATACTCACCTTCGGCCGCAGTCGGAAAACTGGTGCGGGGCACAAAGATGCGGGCGCCCTTGAGCGCTTCGGCGGCATTGCGGTCGGGGACGTCATGGGCGCAGGCGACCAGCGTGTCGGCATGCTCCTTGATTTCGCGCAGGCGCAGCAGGCCCGTACCCTCGAAGGTACGCGCTCCCTGGGTGGCCGGCTGGAGAAACCAGCGTCTGGCAGAAAAAAGCGCCTCGGGATCGGCGCTGTGGGGCAGGACCTTGAACCAGCCCTTGATGCCCCAGGCGTCGGCGATGCGCCCGACCTCGATGGCATCCACCGGCAATTCGGTGGATTCGAGGCATGGCAACATCGTGACGCGAACGGTCGAAGTCAAAAGCCGGAGGGCTTAGGCGGCCACGACGGCCTTGGCGTTTTGCTTGGCCAGGCGTTCGACGGTGGGCGACACTTGGGCGCCCACGCCGCGCCAGTAGGCCAGGCGGTCTTGCGCCAGGCGCAGGGACTCTTCGGCGCCACGGGCGGACGGGTTGTAGAAGCCCAGGCGTTCGATGAACGCGCCATCGCGACGCACGCGCTTGTCGGCAACGACGATGGTGTAGAACGGGCGAGCCTTGGCGCCGCCACGGGAAAGTCGGATAACGACCATGGTGAAAATCCTTCGGGTGGGGTGGATGTCTTCCAGCGTTGAGACACGCAACATGGCCACCCGGCCAGCGACACGCTGAAAAGCCCTACATTATAGCGTGACCCCTGGCCAAGACCAGTTTTTTCTCGAGCGCCCTCTTCCATGCCCCTCATCCGCCCCAGCCGCGACGAAGATCTCGCGGCCATCACCTCGATCTACGAACACCACGTGCTGCATGGCACGGCCACTTTCGAACTCGACCCGCCCGGCGTCGCCGACATGGCGCAACGCCGTGCAGACGTGCTCGGCAAGGGGCTGCCCTACCTGGTGTGCACCGAGGGCGACCGGATCCTCGGTTATGCCTATGCGAACTGGTTCAAGCCCCGTCCGGCCTACCGCTACATGGCCGAACACTCGATCTACCTGGCGCAGGACACGGTACGGCGCGGCATCGGACGGCTGCTGCTGACCGAACTCATCACCCAGTGCGAGCAACGCGGCATCCGCAAGATGGTGGCCGTCATCGGCGGCACCGACAACCTGGCCTCCATCCACCTGCACCGTGCGCTGGGCTTCCAGGACTGCGGCCTGATCCGCCATTCGGGCTGGAAATTCGAGCGCTGGCTCGACACCGTGCTGATGGACCGGGTGCTGGGCGCCGGCGGCACCACGCGCCCGGACTGAACGCAGGCCGAAAACGGAAACGCCCCGCACCGGTCTTCGAAGAAAGACAGGCGCGGGGCGTTTCCAGGCGGCGTGGCCGCTCGCGCGGCCCGCCGCGCGAGGTGCTCAGGCGAACAGTTGCAGGCTGACCCAGTAGGAGATGGCGGCCACGAAGGCCGCAGCCGGAATGGTCAGGATCCAGGCCCAGACGATGTTGCCGGCGACGCCCCAACGCACGGCCGAAGCACGTTGCGTGGATCCGACACCCACGATGGCCCCGGTGATGGTGTGGGTCGTCGAGACCGGAATGCCCAGCGCGGTGGCGAAGAACAAGGTCATCGCTCCGCCGCTTTCGGCGCAGAAACCGCCGACGGGCTTGAGCTTGGTGATCTTCTGCCCCATGGTCTTGACGATGCGCCAGCCTCCGAACATGGTGCCGGCGGCGATGGCGGAGTAGCAGATCACGATGACCCAGAGCGGCGGCTCGGCCGCGGTGGCCGCGACGTGGCCCGAGGCGATCAGCAGCATCCAGATGATGCCGATGGTCTTCTGTGCATCGTTGCCGCCGTGGCCCAGGCTGTAGGCACCGGCCGAGACCAGTTGCAGCCGGCGGAACCACTTGTCGACCGATCCGGGCGTGGTGCGCCGGAAGATCCAGGCCACGATCACCATCATCAGCGAGCCCAGCAGGTAACCCAGCAGGGGCGAGACGAAGATGAACAACACGGTCTTGAGGATGCCGCCCGCGATCAGCGCGCTGACGCCGGCCTTGGCGATGGTGGCCCCCACGATGCCGCCGATCAGCGCATGCGAGCTGCTGCTGGGGATGCCGTAGTACCACGTGATGAAGTTCCACACCACGGCGCCGACGAGTGCGCCGAACACGATGTGGTGATCGATCACCCCGGGATCGACGATCCCCTTGCCGATCATCGCCGCCACACTGAGGTGGAAGACGAAGATGGCGATGAAGTTGAAGAAAGCCGCGAACAGCACGGCGTGCTGCGGCTTGAGCACCCCCGTGGAGACCACGGTGGCGATGGAGTTGGCGGCATCATGAAACCCGTTCATGAAGTCGAAGATGATGGCGATGGCCACCAGCATGACGACCACCCAGAGGCTGATTTCTACAGCAGACATGGCGCGTGAGTCCTTGAGTGGCGCTTACGCGTTTTCCAGCACGATGCCTTCGATGACGTTGGCCACGTCCTCGCAGCTGTCCGAGACGGATTCGAGCAGTTCGTAGATGGCCTTGAGCTTGATGAGCTCGCGCACGTCCTTTTCCTCGCGGAACAGGCGGCTCATGGCGTTGCGCATGATGCGGTCGGCATCGGATTCGATGATGTCGATTTCCTCGCAGGTCTTGAGCGCGGCCTGCGACGTTGCGGAATCGCTGATCTTGCCCAGCAGGGACACCACGTGGCGCACGCGGCCGCAGCACTTGAGGTTGAGATCGCTCAGGCGCTTGATGTCGTCCGTCATGCTGCGCACGTCGTAGAGCGAGAGCGTTTCGGCGGCGTCCTGGATCAGGTCGGCGACGTCGTCCATGGTGTTGATGAGCGCATGGATCTGCTCGCGGTCGATCGGGGTGATGAAGGTCTGGTGCAGCAGGCGGTTGACCTCGTGCGTGACGCGGTCGGCGGCATGCTCGGCATCGTCGATGGCCTTGGCCGCACGTTCGCGGTCGTTTTCGTCGCCGTATCCGGCGACCAGTTGTTCAAACGCCTCGGCGGCGGCGACCAGATGGTTCGCGTGCTGGTTGAACAGTTCGAAGAAATTGCCTTCGCGCGGCAACAGTTTGCCAAACAACATGAGGGGGCTCCTATGGCGGCGTATGCGGGGCTGGACGGACACACCAGCCCCTACATCCGCTCTATGACTTTTTGATGACAGGCGCGAGTGTAAGCCTGACGCGTTTGAAGCCGCAAAAAGGACTCCGGGTGAACCCGGAGTGCACAAGCCAGTTGCCAAGGAGCCTGCAGTTGTGCTTGGCTGAGCCGGCACGGCCATTCGGCGGCCAGGCAAGCCCGTCGCCGCGCGAGCCTCAGGGCGGCGGCAAACCGTCGGATCGGTGCGGCAGCGGCAGACGTTCGATGGGCTGATCGGCCACGGCCAGGAGCTGCTCGGGGCGCACCAGACCGGGCGACAGCTCGGCCAGCGGCACCAGCACGAAGGCGCGCTGCGCCATGCGCGGATGCGGCACGGTCAGGTGGGGCGAAACGATGCACGCGCTGCCATAGAGCAGCACGTCGAGGTCCAGTGTGCGCGGCGCGTTGCGGTAGGGCCGCTGCCGGCCCGCAGCCTGTTCCAGGGCCTGCAGAAGCGCCAGCAAGGCCATGGCATCGAGCGTGGTGTCGATGTGGGCGACGGCGTTGACGTAATCGGGTCCGACGCAGTCGACCGGTGCCGTGCGATAGAAAGACGATGCGCGCACGCGGTCGACGCCGGCACAGGCGGCCAGCGCGTGGAGCGCCTCGCTCAGGGTGTCGGCGGCATCGCCCAGGTTGGCGCCCAGGGCGATGTAAGCCCGCACGGGCTGACGCGAGGCCATGTCCCGAAGTCTCCTCAGACGCCTTCGTGACTGGGGGCAGCCGGTGCGGGAGCCGGGGATTGGGACGGCTCGCCGCCCTCGGACACCCGTTTGGCGGCGGGCTTGCGGCGGCGGCGGCGTTTCTTGGGCGCGGCCGCATCGCCTTCGGTGATCCCGAAAGCCGCATCCTTGCCGATCAGCGGGCCGTCGTCGACGCCGTCGTCATCCCAGGCACCGGCCTCGGCATCGAGGTCCTGCTCGGCAGGCACCAGCGCGCCCTGGGTGGCCGAGGTCGCGCCCGGCGCCACGGTGTAGGTCTTGCTGGGGCCCTTGGCGCGACGCGGCTTGGCGGCGTTCTTGGCCGGTTGTTGCTGCGACTGGCGCACGCCCTGGATCATGTCCTCGCGGCGATCGTCGGAGGCCAGGCTGAATTCTTCCCACCAGTTGGCCAGTTCGGCCGGGATCTCTCCGGTGTGACC
Source organism: Comamonas sp. BIGb0124 (assembly GCF_003752175.1). Classification (GTDB taxonomy): domain Bacteria; phylum Pseudomonadota; class Gammaproteobacteria; order Burkholderiales; family Burkholderiaceae_C; genus Comamonas_F. The sequence continues at coordinate 324,817 of NZ_RJVF01000012.1, forward strand.
CCGCAGGCGCAGGAAGTCGAAGCCCGCGCGGAACCGCGGTTGCTGCACCAGCGAAAACGGGGCGTTCCCGGTGCGGCGATCGAAGCGCGGCTGCATGAGCCAGATTTCGCGCATGTCGGTGCCCAGCTTGCCACGGCCCGAGACATCGCCGATGCGTGAATCGAATGCATCGTCGATGGCATCCTGCAAGGCGGGAAACGACGGTTGCCGCTGAGCCTGCCGGCGCGCCCAGCCGTCGCGCACGTCGGCCCACAGCACACAGGCCAGCAGGAAACTGGGTGCCACGGGCTTGCCCTCGCCGACGCGACGGTCGGTGTCGGCCAGCGCGGCCTGCACGAAGGGCTGGGCAGCACGCTCCACCACCACGTCGAGCAGGGGGTAGATGCCACGGGCCATGCCCAGGTTCTGCAACTGCTCGACGCTGGCCAGCGCGTGGCCGGTCTGCAACAGCTTGAGCATTTCATCGAACAGGCGGGACTGCGGCACGTCGGCCAGCAGCGCCTTCATGGCCGGCAGGGGCTCGAGCGTCTTGCGCTCGAAGGTGAAACCCAGCTTGGCCAGCTTGGCGGCAAAGCGGATGGCGCGGATGATGCGCACCGGATCTTCGCGGTAGCGGGTGGCCGGATCGCCGATCATGCGGATCAGGCGCTTGCGCGCGTCCTCGATGCCGCCGTGGTAGTCGACCACGACTTGCGTCTCGGGGTCGTAGTACATGGCATTGATGGTGAAGTCGCGACGTGCCGCGTCTTCCTGCTGGCTGCCCCAGACGTTGTCGCGCAGCACGCGCCCGCTGGCATCGACCGCATGCTGCATGTTGGCCAGCGCGGCCTTGGAGGTCTTCTCGTTGCCGCTGACCTGCTCGGCCGCCGTGTTGTCCAGGAAGGCTCGGAAGGTCGTGACTTCGATGACTTCGCTCAGGCCGCGGTCTTGCCGGCCGCGTCCGAAGACGACGTGCACGATGCGGAAACGCCGGCCGATGATGAAGGCCCGGCGCGAACAGGCCTTGACCTGCTCGGGCGTGGCGTTGGTGGCGACGTCGAAATCCTTGGGCCGCAGGCCCAGCAGCAAGTCGCGCACGGCACCGCCCACGATGTAGGCCTCGTAGCCGGCGGCCTTGAGGTCGCGCACCACGCGCACGGCTCGCTCGTCGACCAGGCTGGCATCGATGCCGTGCTCGGCCGGGCCGACTTCACGGCGCTTGCCGAAACGCGTATCGACGGCGGGACGCCCGGCTTGGGCATCCTTGCCCAGGATGCGATTGAGGAATTTTTTGATCATGCTGATCCAGGAAAGGCTAAAAAAAGCCTGGCCAGCGGGTCCGTCACACAGCCATCGGCCCGCATCCCGGCGGCACGGAGCGAGCGTGCGCAGGGATGTTCGAGACGTAGGACTTCAGACCATTTTTCGTGCGCAGTGAGAAAAAACCGGGACCCATCTATACAAAAAAGTGAGTCATTCGAGCTTTTTTTCGCTGCGCACCAAAAGCACTGGTTCAGGCAAACAAGTCCCGTATTGTCCACCCTCTGGCCAAAGCCAGTGCACGCAGGCGGTCATCGGGGTTGGTGGCGACCGGTTCGTGCACACGTTCGAGCAGTGCCAGGTCGTTGAGGGAATCCGAATAGAACACGCTGTGCTCGACCGATTCCCAGCTCAGGTTCTGCTGGGCCAGCCACTCCTGCACGCGGGCGATCTTGCCCTCGCGGAACGAGGGCACACCCTCGATCTCGCCGCTGATCCAGTCGTCCGCACCCGGGCCCCGGGCCAGGCGGATGCCGATGAGTTCGTCCACGCCCAGGGCGGTGGCGATGGGGCGTGTCACGAACTCGTTGGTGGCGGTGACGATGACGACGCGGTCGCCCGCATCCTGGTGGTGCCGGAGCAGTTCGCGGGCCTGCGGCAGCAGTGCCGGCTCGATGACGTCGCGCATGAAGCCTTCGCGGGCGGCTTCGGCGGCTTGCCGGCCACGCTCGCGGACGGCCTCGGTGGCAAAACGCACGTAGGCATGGATGTCGAGCGTGCCGTCCTTGTACTGCTGATAAAAATCGTTGTTGCGTGCAGCAAACACTTCCGCATCGCGCCAGCCGATCCGAACCGTGTATTGCCCCCACGCATGGTCGGAATCGAGCGGAATCAGCGTGTGGTCGAGATCGAAAAGGGCGAGGCGCATGGCGGGTTCAGGCAGGGTAGGACTCAAGTCGAGGACAGCATCGACTTGATGAGCGGAATGGTGATGGCGCGTTTCTCGACCAGCGAATAGCCGTCGAGATGGTCGAGAAACTGGGACAGCGAGCCCAGGTCGCGCGAAAAGCGGGTGAGCATGAAGTCGACCACGTCTTCGGTCAGCACGATGCCGCGGGCGCCCGCCTCCTGGCGCAGCACGGTGCGCCGTTCGGCTTCGCTGAGCACGTGGAGCTGGAAGATGTGCCCCCAGCCCAGCCGGGTGCGCAGGTCTTCGCGCACCTTGGACTTGAGATCGGCAGGCGGCAGGCGGCCCGAGGCCAGTACCCAGCAATGGTAGGTCTGGGCGTTGATGAACCAGTTGAAAGCGGTCTGCTGCTGCTCGGGGGTGTAGAGATGGGTGTCGTCGAGCAGCACCACGCGCCAGCGTTCGTCGTAGATGGGGATGTCGACGGTGTCGGCATCGAGCCAGCCCACGCCCACCGGGCTGCCCATCTGTTCCTGGATGGCCACGCGCACGGCCTTGAGCAGATGGGTCTTGCCGCTGGCCTCCTCGCCCCACAGGTAGGTGGGAACGGGCAAGCGCAGCATGTTGCCGGTGGCGCGGCGCAAGTGGTCCAGGGCCTCGGTGTTGGGGCCGGCAAAGAAGTTGTCGAGGGTCGGCACCGGATGCAGGCCGATGTCGAGCGCCAGTTGCCGCATGCCGGGCAACGAGGGGGGGAACGGCGAGTTCGTCATGCGCTCAGCCGGCCACGGCCGGCCCAGGCGCCCGCGCAGGCCCCGGCCTCTGCGGACACACGTGCGTTGATGGTCGGAACACGGTTGGAAAACATCAGGGCAGGAAAACAACAGGCCAGGAACAAGCCGGGGCGATCGGTCCTCCAGGACCACTCCACTAGAATCCGGGCATTCTATCGGGCGCGCGCCGTCCGTTTTTCCTGTTTAGCGATCTCCCAGAGCCTTTTGATGACAACGACTCCCCTTGACTACACCGCCGCCGGCGTGGACTACAGCAAGATCGACCCGCTCAAACTGCTGGCCCAGAAGGCGGCCCGCGACACTTCGGGCAATCTGGCGCACCACCAGGTCTCCGAGATCGCAGCCACCCGCGGCGAATCGGCCTATGTGATGGACATCGGCGGCACGCTGATCGCATCGATCACCGAATGCCTGGGAACCAAGGCCCTGCTGGCCGATGCGGTGCGTCCCCTGACCGGCAAGACCCACTACGACAGCATCGCCCAGGACACCATCGCCATGGCGGTCAACGACCTGATCACGGTCGGCGCCACGCCGCTGTCCGTGCACGCCTACTGGTCTGCCGGCGGCAGCGAATGGTTCGACGATGCCGACCGCATGCACGATCTGGTGCAAGGCTGGCAACGGGCCTGCGACACGTGCAAGGTGAGCTGGGGCGGCGGCGAGACGCCGGCGCTGGCAGGCGTGGTGGAAGCCGGCCGCATCGACCTGGCCGCTTCGTCCGTGGGCGTGATCCCCTCGCGCGACCGGCTGACGCTGGGCGACAAGCTGCAGGCAGGCGACGCCATCGTGCTGCTGGCCTCGAGCGGCATCCACGCCAACGGCGTGAGCCTGGCGCGCAAGCTGGTGGAGCGCCTGCCCCAGGGCTATGCCACACCGATCGGCGACGGCCGCCTCTACGGCGAAGCCCTGCTCGACCCGACCATCCTGTACGTGCCCGTGACCGAGGCCCTGTTTGCCGCCGGCATCGTGCCGCACTACTGTGCCAACATCACCGGCCACGGCTGGCGCAAGATCATGCGCCATCCGGCCGCCCTCACCTACCGTTTCCACACGGTGCCGCCGGTGCCGCCGGTGCTGGCGTTCGTTCAGCAGCACGCCGCCATCGACGATGTCGAAGCCTACGGCAGCCTCAACATGGGCGCCGGCTTTGCGCTGTTCGTGGCGGCCGAGCAGGCCGAGCAAGTGGCGGCCATCGCCCGGCAGGCCGGTGTCGAGGCCTGGGTGGCGGGCACGGTCGAGAGCGGCCCCAAGCAGGTCGTGATCGAGCCGCTGGGCGTGACCTACAGCGAAGGCGACCTGCACCTGCGCGCCTGAGTCCGGCCGCGCACCGGGCATGCCCGGCTTGGGTCAGGCGTCTGCCCACATGCGCAGCAGGTTGTGATAGTGATTGGCCAGGGCCAGCGTCTCGGCGTCTTCGCCGCGGGCACGCAGGCGCATGATGACCTGGTCGAGTTCGTACAGCGTGGCGCGGCGTGCGTCGTCGCGCACCAGGCTCTGGATCCAGAAGAAGGAGCAGATCCGCGCACCCCGGGTCACCGGCGTGACGCGATGCAGGCTGCTCGACGGATACAGGATCATGTCGCCGGCCGGCAGCTTGACCTCGTGCTCGCCGTAGGTGTCGCTGACGATGAGTTCACCGCCCTCGTATTCCTCGGGCTCGCACAGGAACAGCGTGGCCGACAGGTCGGTGCGCAGGTAGTCGGCGGCACCGGGCATCTGGCGCACGGCGCCGTCGACATGAAAGCCGTATTCGCCGCCGCCGCGATAGCAGTTGAAGAGCGGCGGCACGGTGCGACGCGGCAGTGCCGCGGAAAAGTACCGTGGATGGCGCGACAGTGCCGCCAGCACCCCCTCCCCCAGTTGCCGCGCCAGCGGCGAGTGTTCGGGCAGTTGCTCGTTGCGTTTGACGCGCGCGCCCTGCGGGCCGACCGTCGCGCGGCCGTCCGTCCAGTCGGCGGCATCGAGCTGCGCCCGCATCGCGGCGACCTGCTCGGGCGGCAGGACCTGTTCGAGATGCAGCATCATGATGGGGTCATCCTTTCACCTGCGAAAAAAACCAGCCGGCCCGGCACCCGAAGGTGCCGGATGCCAACTGGCTCCGGGACATCGCCTCGCGTGAAGCCTCAGGCCTCAGGCCTTAGAAGCTGACATTGGCCACCAGGCGGTACGAACGCTCGACGCCCGGCAGGTAACGGTAACCGCTCTTGTTGATCGCGGCCACGTAGTCCTTGTCGAACAGGTTGTACACGTTGAACTGCAGGTTGACGTTCTTGCTGACCTTGTAACCCGCCATGGCATCGAAGACCCAGTAGGACTCGGTGTAGCTCGGGGTGCCGATGGCGCCGTCGGTGCCGCGCTTGAGGCCGCCCGAGTAACGGGCACCGCCGCCCAGCGTCAGGTTGTAAGGCAACTGGTAGGTCGACCACAACGTGGCAGCCGTCTTGGGGGTGTAGGTCAGCTCGCTGCCACCGTCGGCCGCCAGGCTCGCGCCTTTTTCGACCTTGGCATTCTGCACCGTGAAGCCTGCGCTGACGGACCAGGCCGGCGTGATCTGGCCGACGGCGCCGAGCTCCAGGCCCTGTACGCGCTTCTTGCCGTCCTGACTGATACCGCCGCCGTTGGCGGTGTCGTTGACCACTTCGTTTTCGATCTCGGTGCGGAACAGCGCGGCGCTCAGCAGCAGCTTCTTGTCCATCAGCTCCCACTTCGTGCCCAGTTCGGTGCTCTTGGCCTTCTGCGGATTGAAATCGGTGCGGTTGGCGCTGGTGCCCGAGCCGGCAGCGGCCAGCTGGAAGTTGTTGCCGCCCGGGGGCTGTTGCGACAGGGCGTAGTTGACGTACACGCTGCCGTTGGGCAGGGGCTTGTAAAGCACGCCGACCTTGTAGTTCAGCAGGTTGTCGGACTTCTTGAGGAACGTGGGCGCCGTGGTCGCGCCGGTGGCCGGGAAGCTGTCGTACTCGGTACGGTAGTGCTCGTAGCGCAAGCCGGCATTGAGCTGCCATTGCGAGTTCAGGTGCAGCGTGTCGAAGGCATAGATGGCATAGGTGGTGGTCTGCCCTTCGTTGTAGGCGCCGGAACGATCGTAGGGCGCGATGGTGACGCTGCTGTCGGGGTTGTAGACGTTGGCTTCGGGCGCGTTCAGGGTGGCGAACAACCAGTTGGTCTGCTTTTCACGGGTGAGCTCGACGCCCGTGCTCAGGTCATGGCGCAGGCCTGCGGTTTCGAGCCGTGTCGTGAAGTTGGTCTGGTTGGTCAGGATCTCGTTGCGCACGTCCTTCGTGTTGAGCAGGCGGCGGATGCGCCAGGTCGACGGATCGCTGCCGGCCGGCGCGATGAAGAAGGCGCTGCTGGCAAAAGGTGCCGTCAGCAGATAGTCCTGCTTGCTGCGGCCCCAGCGGGTGGTGTTGCGCACCGTGGTGTCGGCCGAGAAATCGTGCTCCAGGCGCAGCGTGGCCATGTCCGCCGTCACATCGTCGCGATCCGAGGCCGTGCCGTAGTAGTTCTTGCTGTTGACCGCAGGCGCCGTGCCCAGGTAGGGGCGGGCCGGATCGGGTGAGGTGTAGCCGGGCAGGCCGAGGGTGAAGACACCGCCGTCGGGCGTGTTCTTCTGCTTCACATGCAGCAGGTCGATGAAGGCACGGTTGTCGGTGCCCAGTCCCAAAGCCAGCGAGGGGGCGATGCCCCAGCGGTCGTTCTTGACATGGTCGCGTCCGGGCACGCCGGCGTCCTGCACCATGGCGTTCAGGCGGAAAGCGGCGCCGTCGAAGCCTTCGAGCTTCTTGTTCCAGTCCACGGTCGAACGTTTGTAGCTGCCGCTGCCCAGGCCCAGGCTGGCATCGAAGCTGTCGTCCAGCCGGGGTTGTTTGGTCACCATGTTGATCGAACCGGTGGGCGCGCTGCGGCCGAAATCGCTGCCCGACGGGCCCTTGATCACATCGATCTGTTCGGTATTGAAGACATCGCGGGAGATCGAACCGAGATCGCGCACACCGTCCACGAAGATGCTGCTGGAACTGTCGAAACCGCGCATGTAGACGGCATCGCCGGTGTTCGAGTTGCCGTTTTCACCGACGAAGAACGTGCTGACGCCGGGCACGTTGCGCAGCGCTTCGGTCAGGGTGGTGGCGCCCTGCTCGCGCATGATCTGTTCCTTGATGACCGAAATCGACTGGGTGGTGTCGACCAGGGGCTGGGTGAACTTGGGCGAACCGGCGCTGTCGGCCTTGTAGTCGCTCGAGGCTTCACCCCGCACATTGACCTGGGGCAGCGTGGGCGCAGCGCCCGAGGTGCTGGTCTGTGCGTGCAGCGGCAGCGTCAGGGCCAATCCCGTGAGGACGGTGGCTGCCTTGGCCGTGGCCAAGGTCTGTGCGACGGGGTTGCTGCGCGCAATGGGATGTTTGCGATTTTTGATGTACGCCATGCGATGCTCCAGGAGCCTGTTGATGAAAACGGGTGTCGTCGCTGGCTGGAAGCGGACACAACAGGCACGGCAAGGCGCACGCGTACACCGGTCCTCGAGGGAAACCGGAGGCGAACGTCGGGATGACAGCTTGTAGTTGTGATGAATCTGGCTGGCTTTTCGAGAATGAGGACGAACCTCAATCTCTTTCGTTAATGATAATGACTACCAAAACGGAGATTCATAAAAATTTACAAAACACGTGGAGCCGCCGGTTTTCCGATGCAAAAAACCAACATCCCCCATCGCGGCGGACCCTCGGCATCCATGAGGCATGGCGCACGTCGGGCCGACCTTGCCCAACCCGGCAGGAGGCGGCCTCACGCCGGCAGACGGCAGATGTCTGCCACTTTTTCAGGCACGGAAACGATTTCCTTTTGAAATCAAAGACATGCGTCGGCCATACGGGGCTTGCCCCAAGTTGTCCACAACCTTGTCCAGCCAGGACGGGGACAATTCACTCAAGCACGGCCGCGCAATGCCCGAACGGCACGCCAACCCAGCAGCAGCGCGATGATGGCGCCATAGAGGGCGACCTCGTTGAAGTCGTTCTTGCCGGCGCGCATCCAGAAAAAATGCAGCAGGCCCAACAAGGCGATGGCATAGACGAGCCGATGCAACCCCTGCCAGCGGCGGCCGCCCAGCCAGCGTATGGCGCGGTTGAACGAGGTGGCGGCGAGCAGGCTCAGCCCCACCACGGCCGCGAACCCCACCAGGATGAAGGGGCGCTGCACGATGTCGGAGACGATGAAACCGAGATCGAGCCCGCCGTCGAGCCAGGCATAGGCCGACAGGTGAAGCACCGCATAGAAAAAAGTGAAGAGGCCCACCATGCGGCGGAACCTCGCCAGTTCGGGGGTCTTGCCGGTCACCCGCAACGGGGTGATGGCCAGGCCGATGCAGATGAAACGCAAGGTCCAGTCGCCCGTGCCGCGGATCAGGGCTTCCGCCGGATTGGCCCCGAGGTTCTGGGTCAGGGCGCCGAGCAGCAGTTGAGCGAACGGAATCAGGCACAACGCGAACAGCAGCGGCTTGGCAGCGGGATGCTTGAGCCGGGATCGCCAGCCGCCTCGCGCGGGCGCACGGGAACCGGCCGCTGCGCCTCGGTCGTCATGACCGGCAACGGGACTGCGAACGCCGCCCGGCCGGTCCGAGGGCGGCGAGGCGGGTGTGGAAGAAGGCATGTATCGTCTCCTGCTGATACGCGAAGGGAGCACCGGGCGGGGCAGCCGGTCCGCTGGCAATGCAGCCCGGCCCGCAAGCGCACGCCGCACGCCGCAGGCCGCCTGCGTCCGGCGCTCAGTAGTTCTTGCGCAGATCCATGCCGGCGTAGAGCTGGCTCACCTGGTCTGCATAGCCGTTGAACAGCAGAGTGGGACGGCGCCGCGCGAACAGCCCGTCCTCGCCGATCCGGCGTTCGGTGGCCTGGCTCCAGCGCGGATGAGGCACTTCGGGATTCACGTTGGAATAGAAACCGTATTCGTTGGCCGCGGCCTTGTTCCAGGCGGTGCCGGGCTGCTGCTCGGTGAAGCGCAGGGTCACGATGCTCTTGGCGCTCTTGAAGCCGTATTTCCACGGCACGACCAGGCGCACGGGCGCCCCGTTCTGATTGGGCAGGACTTCGCCGTACATACCGAACGTCAGCAGAGTCAGGGGATGCATGGCTTCATCCATGCGCAGGCCTTCGGCATAGGGCCACTGCAACACCCGCGAGCGGATGTAAGGCATGGTCTTGGGATCGGCCAGGGTCAGGAACTCGATGTACTTGGCGCTGCCCTGCGGTTCGACCTTGCGGATGAGCGCGGACAAGGAGTAGCCCACCCAGGGAATGACCATGGACCAGCCTTCGACGCAACGCAGGCGGTAGATGCGCTCTTCCATCGGGCTGAGCTTGAGCAGGTCTTCGAGCGCGTATTCGCCGGGCTTGTTGACCAGCCCTTCGACCTTGACCTTCCAGGGACTGGTCACCAGGGTATGCGCATTGACCGCCGGATCGCTCTTGTCGGTGCCGAATTCGTAGAAGTTGTTGTAGGTGGTGGCGTCCTTGTAGGCCGTGGGCTTGTCCATGGCCAGCGCACCGGGTACCGCCGACCGCGCCCCCTTGAGCGGCGCCAGCCCGGCGGTCTCGGCGGCCATCGCCTCGCGGCCGGCCCAGCTGGCCATGGCCACGCCGGCAGCCCCGGTGGCCATCCAGGCCAGCCACTGGCGCCGGCTTTCGTAGACGGCCTGCGGCGTGACATCGGCTTCTTTTTCACGCACGGGCACCAGAGGCGAGGAACCGGGACGGATGATCATGGCGGGGGACTCCTGGAATCGGATGAGGATCGGATCACCGAAAGACCGCAAGGCAGCGCTGCGACCGCGCGGGCATGGTTTCAGTTACGGATCCCGATGGCATTCAGATGCATTCTGCGCGCCGGAATTCCGTTGTCCAGCCAAAAGATGCCTGCCCGGGTGTCAGGCATTCTCTCGCCCTAGAGTTCGCCGTAGCTGTGCAGCCCGCTCAGGAACAGGTTCACGCCGATGAAAGCAAAGGTGGTGACGGCCAGGCCCACCAGCGCCCACCAGGCGGCGAACGTGCCGCGCAGGCCCTTGACCAGGCGCATGTGCAGCCAGGCGGCGTAGTTGAGCCAGACGATGAGGGCCCAGGTCTCCTTGGGGTCCCAGCTCCAGTAGCCGCCCCAGGCTTCGGCGGCCCACAGCGCACCCAGGATGGTGGCCACGGTGAAAAACGCAAAGCCGAGCGAAATCGCCTTGTACATCACCTCGTCGAGCACCGACGATGGCGGCAAGGCACGCGCCAGCGCACTGGCGGGCCAGCGCTGGCTGAGCAGGTAGGCCAGCGCCACCATGGCCGCCAGCGCAAAGGTGCCGTAACCCACGAAGTTCGCGGGCACATGCAGCTTCATCCACCAGCTGTCGAGCGCCGGCACCAGGGGCTGGATCTCGTAGGCCTGGCGCGCCACCGCATACCAGAGCAGAAAAGCCACGGCCGCGCACACGATCAGCATCACAAAAGCGCCCAGCGCACGCACGGCATGGTGTCGTGCCCCGTAGTAGAGCTGCATCAGCGTGGTCACCCACGCGAACAGCACAAACACTTCATACAGATTGCTCACCGGAATGTGACCGATGTCGGGGCCGAGCAGATGGCTTTCATACCAACGCACCAGGGTGCCCGTCAGCGCCATGAGCACCCCGCCCCAGGCCAGCGAGACCGCCGTGGACTGCGCCGCGCCGCCGCGCATGAACAGGGCCAGCCAATAGCAGACCGTGCTCAGGCCGAACAGCAGCGCCATCCACAGAATGGCCGACTGGCTGGACAGCGCCAGCCGCAGCCAGGCCACCTGCTCGCCGCGTGCCAGATCGCCCTGATACAAGGCGATGGCACTCAGCGCCAGCAGGCCGGCCACGGCCGTCAACGCCTGCAGCGGGCGCCAGTGCCTGGCGAGCGCCACCAGCGCAGGCACGGTGCCCAGCAGGATGGCGGTTTCATAACCGTCCATGGCTGCCCCCTGACGCCACAGGGCCACCAGCGCCCCCACGGCCAGCCCGGCGGCGTACAGCCAGTCGACCGGATTGCGGTGCGACAGCCACGCCCGCCGGCCCGGCCGGGCCGCAGGCAGAGAAGACAGAGGCGAAGTGCGAGGAGTGCTCATGGGTCGGGGATCAAGTCGAAAAAGGGGCTGGCTGCGGGCCTGCCCTTCATGTCGCAGGGTGGACGGCTCCGCGCGGCGGTCCGAGAAGCTCGGGCACCAGCGCCTCAAACTCCCGGTCGGATTCGAACGAACGCCGGTTGGCCGCGTAGGCCAGGGTGACCCGGCTGCCGCCTTCGGCTCCGGGCACCACCCACGCCCACAGCCTGCGATCTCGCACGTACAGCATGGCAAAAATACCGGCGACCAGCAACAGGCAACCGAGGTAGACCAGGCCGCGGCCGGGCGTGCGCGTCACCTGGAAGATGCTCGCCTGCACCGGCTCGAACGATTGCAGCGTCAGCACGGCGGGCGCGGGATACAGCATGGCGTCGTTGAGGGCCAGCACGGCGAGCCGCAGATAGGTGTCGACGGCCTGCGGCCCCGCCGCGCCGCCTTCGCCCGGCGGGGCTGCCGCAGCGCCATCGGCCTGCCGGGCGACCTGCAGCAACTGGTAGAGCACGCCTTGCAGCATGCGCACCAGCAACGGGGTGGCCTGGGCCCTCTGGGCCATGGGCACCTGCCGCTCGATCAGCGCGGAGACCGCCTGCAGGCCGCCACCGGACCCGATGCCGGAGGCCGGCGCGAACGGCTCGGGCCTGCCCTGCTCGCCGGCGAACACCGCCAGGACACGGGCAGCCGAAGCCTCGAGTTCATGCACGGCCGCGCCGCCGCGTTCCGCTGCGGCCTGCTGTGCGTAACGCGACACGGCAGCCCGGCGCAATGCCGGATCGCCCAGGGCCTGCCAGAGCCGCCAGAAATCCTGCTGGCCATCGGGCCATTCAGGCCGGGGCCCGGGGTCGCGCAGTCCATCGACGGCCCCCGGGGGCACCGGCGGCAGCACATCGGCCGGCAGGCGCAGGTAGACGAAGTCGCTGCCGTCGGGAGGACGCACGCCCTGCAGGTAGACCTGCTGGCCGTCGCCCAGGTCGACCGGCTGCATGTAGCTGATGTAGTCGCGGGCCTGGCCTTCCGCATCGCGCAGCCGGTAGGCCACGCTCGGACCGATGTTGCGCATGCGCTGTGCCGCATCCGGCCGGGCGGCCGCACCCAGCGGCAGGCCGAGGCCGCCCAGCCGCGAGGTGTCGACGGCCCGCACGTCGACCGGGCCATCGCCGTCGGCCCGGCCGGCCGGGTCGTTTCTGCCGCCCGAGGGCGGTTGCGGCTGGGGAACGACGGGCTCCACGTTCATGACCCGCAAGCCGGTGACTTCGAGCGTCCACGGCGGCGGGGCAGCGGGAACCCCGTTGCCGCCGGCCGCCTCCGTATTCGAATCCGGCTTCGCATGCGGAAACGGCTGCTGGATGCCGACGGTCGCGGCGATATCGAAGCCGTCACGGGCGCGATCGAGCGGCTGGGCCCGCAACGCCAGGGCCGATCCGCCGTCCTCGAAACTCGACTGGAAGACCTGCACCCCGCGCCAGGCGGCCGGATGGTTGACCTCGATGCGTTCGGCCCGTTGTTCACCGGTGGCGCGGTCGTGGAAAACCACCTCGCTGGCGAACAGCTTCGGCATACCGGTGGGGTAGTAGTCCACGATGAATCGGCGCAGTTCGATCGCAAACGGCAAAGGCTGCAGCACGACGCCATCGGGCCGGTTGAGCAGGGCCGTGCTGGACTGCGTGCCCTCGGCCACGGCGATCGTGCCGCGGAAGCTGGGCGTCGATTCGGACAGGCGATGGGTGGCAGGCACCTCCGCGACCAGACCGCCGCCCCCATAGGCCGAAACGCCCTTGAACGCCATCGCGGCCCGCACGGCCAGATCGCCGTCGAACAGACCTCCCACGCAAATCAGCACGATGGCACCGTGCGTGGCCACATAACCCAGTTTGCGGGCGCCGCCCTTCTGTGCAGCGACCAGCCAGCCGGAACCCGATCCGGCGGACACCGGTGCACCGGTTTGCACGGACGGCAAGTCTCGCTCCCGGGTACGGACCCGCCAGCCCCGGGCGCTCAGGGCCTGGGCCAGCGCCTGCGCCTGAGCGCCCGGGTGCTGTCCGGACTCTGCGGTGGTCTGCTGGCCAAAGGACCGGAGACTCTGGATGCGAATGTCGTGCTTGAAGGAACGCCAGTCCGCCAGCAGGCGCGGCGCAGTGCGATAGATGCACAGGCTGGTGCTGGCGACCAGCAAGGCCAGCACCGCCAAAAACCACCAGGCGCTGTAGACCGCATACAACCCTGCAGCGTCGAAAAGCGGGGCCCAGAACGGACCGAAGCGATCGATGTAGCTGACCGGGGACTGCCCCTGGGGCAGCACCGTCCCGATCACGGCGGCGATGCAGATGAGCGTCAGCAGCGCAATGGCAAAACGCATGGACGAGCACAGCTCGACCGCCACGCGCCAGGCGGGCGGTCCCCGGCGCGGCTGCAGGCCCTGGGAAAGAACGGACATGAAAGAAAAAATGGAACGGCGATCGGGGACCGGCACAAGCCGTATGGCCGGTGCGTCGCACGGCGGCCTGCCCCAGGGCAAACCGATCGATGCAAGATGAATGCCAGGCCGTCGAGTCTGCCACGTCGTGGACCGGAAGGCATGTGGCGGGCGCAAAAAACCAACGGCTGGGCCCCCTCTTCTAAAATACAGGGTCCAAACAAGGCATTCATGACCAAGACTCCCTCCACCGCCCACGGCAAGCAGCATCTCTACGCCAAGTCCACCCACAATCCCGAGAAGGTGGCGGCCATGGGCTGGATGCACACGGCCCGTTTCCTGACGACGGCGCCGCAACTCGAATTCCTGCCGCCGCACGAGTACCCCGAGATCGCTTTCGTCGGACGCTCGAATGCCGGCAAATCGACCGCGATCAACACGCTCACCCAGCAGAATCGCCTGGCCTTCGCGTCCAAGAAACCCGGGCGCACACAGCACATCAACCTGTTCTCGCTGGGCAAGCAGGGCATCACCGACGCCGTGCTGGCCGATCTTCCCGGCTATGGCTACGCAGCCGTGCCCAAGGAAGCCAAGATCCGCTGGCAGCGTGTCATGGCCAACTACCTGATGACGCGCGAGAACCTGCGCGGCGTGGTGCTGATGTGCGATCCGCGCCTGGGCCTGACCGAGCTCGACGAACTGCTGCTCGAAGCGATACGCCCTCGCGTCGAGGAAGGCCTGAAGTTCCTCATCCTGCTGACCAAGTCCGACAAACTCACGCGCGCCGAGGCCACCAAGGCCCTGTCCATCGCCCGCCTGCAGGCCGGTGGCGGCGAAGCCAAGCTGTTCTCGGCCATGAAAAAGCAAGGCGTCGACGATGCCGCGCTGCTGCTGTGGCAATGGACCCACGAGTGGACCCAGGAAAGCCAGGAGGCCGCCCAAGCCGCGGCCGATGCCGCCGGGCAGGAGCCGGAAGATGCCGAAGCTGCGGATGCGGATGCGGATGCGGATGCGGATGACGGGCAGGATGTCGCGGCCACCGACGACAGCGCCGCACCGGACAACACCACCGAGCAACGCACCGACCCGAGCTGAAACGCACGCGCATCGCGCTGCGCCTGCCCCCCGGGCGGGGCGCTTCGCGGCGATCGGACGGCCGGCCCGTCGGCCGGACGGCCGTCCACCGGTCAATAGAAACCGGCGTCGCCCTCCGGGCGGGTCTTGAAGCGTTTGTGCACCCAGTAGTACTGCGACGGTGTCTTGCGGATCTCGGCCTCGAGCCGCTCGTTCATCAGCCGCGTGTCCGCCTCGGCATCGTCGGTGGGATAGTCGCTCCAGACCGGCGAGATGTGGATGTCGTAACCGGTGGGCGTGAGCCGCGCGATGAGCGACACCACCTGCGCCCTGCCCAGGCGTGCAAAACGCGGCAGGGACGGCACGGTGGCCGTCGGCACGCCGAAGAACGGCACGAACAGCGACTCGCTGCGACCAAAGTCCATGTCGGGCAGCAGATACAGAAAACCGCCCTTGCGCAACAGGCTCACCACCGGTTTGACGCCCTCGTCCCGCGCCAGCATCTTGACGCTGCCGAAACGCAGCCGCCCGGCCTTGATCCACTCGTCGGCGACCGAATCGAGCTGGCGTGCGTAGATGGTGATGTAGTCGCGCGGAATCCAAAGCGACAACGCCACGGCGCCTGCATCCAGGCCGAAGAAGTGCGGACAGAAGGCGATGGTCGGCTGCTGCGGCGTGGTGGGCTTGAGGGCTGCGACGTCACCCGAGAACTTGAGGCGCTTTTCGAGCGTGCGCGGCGAGGCATGCCACAGCCAGCCCCGATCCAGCGACGACTGGCAGAACTTGACGAACACGTCTTTGGCCAGGGCTTCGCGCTCGGCTTCGCCTTTCTCGGGAAAACACAGGCGCAGATTGGTGCGCACGATGTGCCGCCGCTTGGCCAGGAACAGGAACAGCACCCGCCCCACCAGCCAGCCGAAGCCACGAATCCACGACAGGGGCAGACAGCCCAGCGCACGGAGAAAAACGATCAGCAGACGTGTGGCCATGCAGCAAACAGAATAAATAGGAGCGAAAAACGGAGGTGTCGTTCGAAAAAACCGACGCTATTGTCCCCCAGGCGCGGTGCCTGGGCGCCTTTCATGGATCTACAGCCGGCGCGGCTTCTTGTAGCGTTCGTAGCCCCACATGTACTGCTGCGGACGCTGGCGGATCAGCGCTTCCATGGCGCGGTTGATCTGGCCGGCGGCCACGGCGATGTCGTCGTCCAGCCGTTCGCCGCCCAGCATCTGCTCGAAAGCATGCACATGCACGCAGAAGCCGCGGCCCCACGACAGACGCTCGCCCCAGGCCAGCAGCACACGCGTGCCGGGCACCTGAGCCAGGCGGGCCGACAGCGTCATCGTGTAGGCCGGCTTGCCGAAAAACGGCTGCCACACGCCCATGCCCTCGGGAGGAACCTGATCCGGCAGCAGGCCCACGGCTTCGCCCTTGCGCAGCGCCTTGATGAGTTGCTTGACGCCGGCCAGCGTGGTGGGCACGGCCTCGAGTTCGCCGGGCCGCTGACGCGCGTTGTCCACCAGATCGCGCAGCCACTGCTTGCGCGACGGGCGATAGAGCACCGTGATGGGGCCGTGCTCGGCCGCGTAGACCCGGCCGAAATTCTGCGCCGTGATCTCGAAACAGCCCAGGTGGGGCGTGAGGAACAGGATGCCCGCGCCGTCGCGATGCGCCTGCTCGATGAGCTCCACGCCCGTCCAGCGCACCCGCACGGGCCGGCCACGCCACAGGCGGGGCAGTTCCAGCAGCATCTTGCCGGACTGCCCCACGGCAGCGACCACCTGCCAGAAGCCATAACCCGCCAGACGGGCGTTGTTCAGGAACTGGTAACGGTATTTGGGCGAGGCGGCCAGGGTGATCCAGCCACAGAGCCAGCCCATGCCGTGAACGGCCCACAGGGGCAAACGCGACAACACTTCAAACAGGGTATTCATAAATGGGCAAAAAAACGCGGCTGACGATCAGCGCTAGAATATCCGTGTCGCCGAGTTAACCTGAGCAACTTGCGGGGCGACGTTAAACCTACACCGCTAAAGCGTTCGCCTCAGTCAGCTCTTTGTGCTGCCGGCCAACGCCCAGGCCAGCAAGACTAGGAGTTTATTCAAATGGCGAGCGATTTCCTCTTCACTTCGGAGTCCGTTTCCGAGGGACATCCCGACAAAGTCGCAGATCAGATCTCCGACGCTATTCTCGACGCGATTTACCAGCAGGATCCCAACAGCCGTGTCGCAGCCGAAACGCTGTGCAATACCGGCCTGGTGGTCCTCGCCGGCGAGATCACGACCGGCGCCAACGTGGACTATATCCAGGTGGCGCGAGACACCATCAAGCGCATCGGCTACGACAACACCGACTACGGCATCGACTACAAGGGCTGCGCGGTGCTGGTGGCCTACGACAAGCAGAGCCAGGATATCAAGCAGGGCGTGGACGCGGCCAGCGACGACGAACTCAACACCGGCGCCGGCGACCAGGGCCTGATGTTCGGTTATGCCTGCGACGAGACGCCCGAGCTGATGCCCGCGCCCATCTACTACGCACACCGCATCGTCGAACGCCAGGCCCAACTGCGCAAGGACGGCCGCCTGCCCTTCCTGCGTCCCGACGCCAAGAGCCAGGTGACGATGCGCTACGTCGACGGCAAGCCGCACAGCATCGACACCGTGGTGCTGTCGACCCAGCATCACCCCGACCAGTCCGAAACGCCGACCAAGATGAAGGCCAGCTTCATCGAATCGGTGATCGAGGAGATCATCAAGCCGGTGCTGCCTGCCGAATGGCTGCAGGAAACCCGTTTCCTGATCAACCCCACGGGCCGCTTCGTCATCGGCGGACCGCAAGGCGACGCCGGCCTGACGGGCCGCAAGATCATCGTCGACACCTACGGCGGCGCCTGCCCCCATGGCGGCGGCGCATTCAGCGGCAAGGATCCGACCAAGGTCGACCGTTCCGCAGCCTACGCGGCACGCTACGTGGCCAAAAACATCGTGGCCGCCGGGCTGGCCCGCCAGGCCCAGATCCAGGTCTCGTACGCCATCGGCGTGGCACGCCCCATCAACATCACGGTCTACACCGAAGGCACGGGCGTGATCTCCGACGAGCGCATTGCAGCGCTGGTCAACGAACACTTCGACCTGCGTCCCAAGGGCATCATCCAGATGCTGGACCTGCGCCGCCCGATCTACGAAAAGACCGCGGCCTACGGCCACTTCGGCCGCGAAGAGCCCGAATTCACCTGGGAACGCACCGACAAGGCCGCATTGCTGCGCGCTGCTGCCGGCCTGTAAGCGGCACCGGCCGCCGCCGGCCCGCCCTGCTCGAGCCCTGGCCCTTGCCAGGGCTTTTTTGCGTCCGCACCAGAATTACCGGAAGTGGCAAACAGCCGCCGCTAGCATGCCGTGCTTGCCCGCAAGCCAGCCATGCCCGAAGCCCCTTCCTCTTCCCCCCAACCCGGGCTGCCGGCCGACCCCGCCTCGCTCGACCTGCAGTTCGCCTTCGGTGAAGCCGCCTTGCAGGCCGAGAACCTGCACGAGCTGCCGCCCGAGGTACCGCTGCTCGAAGCCAGGGCCGGCGACGCACCGATCGCCCGCTTCCTGCACCATGTGCTGCTCGAGGCCGTTCGGCTGGGCGCCTCCGACCTGCATTTCGAGCCCTACGAACACCACTATCGGGTGCGGCTGCGCATCGATGGCGAACTGCGTCACGCGCTGAGCCCTCCCGTGCTCATCAAGGACAAGCTGGCTTCGCGCATCAAGGTCATGTCCCGGCTCGACATCGCCGAAAAACGGCTGCCGCAGGACGGCCGGCTCAAGCTGCGCATCGATGCCCTGCAGACGGTGGAGCTGCGCGTGAGCACCCTGCCCACGCTGCATGGCGAAAAAATCGTCATCCGGATCCTCGACGGTGCCAGCACCCGACGCGGCATCGCCGCGCTGGGCTACGAACCGGCCGACCAGGCCCGCCTGCTCGACGCGATCGCCCATCCCCACGGCATGATCCTGGTGACCGGCCCGACCGGCTCGGGCAAGACGGTCTCGCTTTACGCCTGCCTGGAGCTGCTCAACCGACCGGGCGTCAACATCTGCACGGTCGAGAATCCATCGGAAATCGGCGTGCCGGGCATCAACCAGGTTTCGGTGAACGACAAGGCGGGACTGGACTTCGCCACCGTGCTCAAGGCCTTCCTGCGCCAGGATCCCGACGTCATCATGCTCGGCGAGATCCGCGACCCCGAGACCGCGGACATCGCGATCAAGGCAGCCCAGACCGGCCACCTCGTGCTGAGCACGCTGCACACGCACGATGCGCCGGCCGCCGTCACGCGGCTGCTCAACATGGGCATCGCGGCCCACAACATCGCCGCCAGCATCGTGCTGGTGTCGGCTCAACGGCTGGCCCGGCGGCTGTGCCCGGACTGCCGCCAACCCGCCGACGTGCCACACCAGGCCCTGCTCGACGCCGGTTTTTCGGCCGCCGAGCTTGAAGAAGACTGGCAGGTGTACCGGCCCCTGGGCTGCGCGGCCTGCACGCTGGGCTACAAGGGCCGCATCGGCTTTCATCAGGTGATGCCGCTGAGCGAAGCCACGCAGCGCATCGTGCTGTGCGGCGGCAGTGCGCTCGACATCGCCGAGCAGGCCGCGCGCGAAGGCATCCCCACGCTGCGTGCCGCCGGACTGCGCAAGGTCCGCCAGGGGCTGACCTCGCTCGAGGAAGTCCTGGCGCTGACACGGGCCTGAGGCCAAACGGTCCGAAACGCGCCCCGCCCCACTCTCTTCCCGACACGACATGACGGCAACCTCCTCTCTTCGCAACGATCCGAACGGCCGCAAGCCGGTCGCGCGGCTCTATGACTGGCAGGGCCAGGATCGCGCGGGCCGGCCGGTGTGCGGACAGATGCGTGCGGATCTGCCCGAACAGGTCGAGGCCCGGCTGCTGCGCCAGGGCATCACCGGAATCCGCATCGGCCGCGAGGACCGGCGCTGGCACCGCCGTATCCGGCCCCAGGCCATCGCAGTCTTCACCCGGCAGCTTGCCGCGATGCTGCAGGCCGGCATTCCGCTGCTCCAGAGCATCGCGATCATCGCGGGCAGCCATCCCGGCACCGCCCTGTCACGGCTGCTCGATACCCTGCGCAGCGACCTCGAAGGCGGCGCCTCGCTCTCGTCGGCTTTTGCACGGCATCCTCGGCAATTCGGTCCGCTTTACTGCAGCCTGGTGGCTGCGGGCGAAACGGCCGGCCGCCTCGACACCCTGCTGCGGCAGCTCGCACGCCATCTCGAGAAAACCGAGGCCATCCAGTCGAAGGTGCGCACCGCCATGGCCTATCCGGCCACGATCGTCGCGGTGGCTGCGACCCTGGTGGCCGTCATGATGGCCTGGGTGGTGCCGGCCTTTCAGCAAATGTTCGACGGCATGGGCGTGCCCCTGCCCTGGCCGACCCGCCTGGTGCTGGGCGCAAGCCTGTGGCTCGCCGATGCCCTGGGCTGGCTTGCGGCAGCGGTGCTGGCGGCAGGCCTTGCCGGCCGGACCCTGCTGCGACGCAGCCCGGCGCTGCGGCAGGGCCTGGCGCGGCTGGTGCTGCGCCTGCCGGTGGCAGGGCCCTTGCTGCGCCTTGCGGTACTGGCGCGCTGGGCCCGCACGCTGGCCACGCTGTTCTCAGCGGGCGTGCCGTTGGTCGAAGCACTCGACGATGTCGCCAGCGCGGCGGGCAGTCCCCCCTACGAGCAGGCGACCCGCCGCATCCGCGACGACGTCGCCCAGGGCAGCAGCCTGGCCGCGGCCTTGAGCCGCTGCGGTCCCCTGTTTCCCCCTCTGATGCGGCAAATGGCCGTGATCGGCGAGGAATCGGGTGCGCTCGACACCATGCTGGACAAGGCCGCGGACTTCTACGAGCAGGCGGTCGACGACCGCGTGGCCGGTCTCTCGGCCATGCTCGAACCCGTGATCATTCTGGTCCTGGGCGCGCTCGTCGGCGGCCTGGTTCTGGCGCTGTACCTGCCCATCTTTCAACTGGGCGCTCTGGCGTGAGCGCAATGCCACTAACATCGGCACTGTCGGCCACCCCGGGCGTCCCGTCCCCCCTCTCATCCCTACAAACGGTTCCCCCATGCTGCATTCCCCCTGGATCGACGGCGGCCTTGCCGCACTGATCGGCTTGCTGATCGGCAGTTTTCTCAACGTGGTGATCTACCGCACACCGGGCAT
This sequence comes from Comamonas sp. BIGb0124, assembly GCF_003752175.1. Taxonomy (GTDB): domain Bacteria; phylum Pseudomonadota; class Gammaproteobacteria; order Burkholderiales; family Burkholderiaceae_C; genus Comamonas_F. The sequence goes on from NZ_RJVF01000012.1 coordinate 345,560, forward strand.
GATGTACCGGGCCTGGCTGGACGAATCGCTGCAGGCCTTGGGCGAGGAGCCCGATGCGACCGGCACGAGCCTCTGGCGCACGGTCTTCGGTCCGGGCAGCGCGCCGCCGGCCGGGCTGGCCGAAGGTGCGCGGCAAGCACAGACCCGTCTCGACGCCCTTCCCCGCCTGAGCCTGTCGAAACCCCGCTCGCACTGCCGGGCCTGCGGTCACACCGTGCGCTGGTATGAAAACATTCCCCTGCTGAGCTACGCCCTGCTGCGCGGGCGCTGCGGCCATTGCGGCCAGGCCTATGGCCTGCGCTACCCGGCCGTCGAACTGCTGACCGGCCTGCTGTTCCTGTACTGCGGATGGCGCTGGGGCATCAGTCCGGAAGGCGCGCTGTGGGGCCTGTTCTGCGCCTTGCTGGTCGCGCTGGCGTTCATCGACTGGGACACCACCCTGCTGCCCGATCACCTGGTGCAGCCTCTGCTGTGGATCGGACTGATCGGGTCGGCCTTGGGCCTGACCGAGACACCGCTGCCGCATGCCCTGTGGGGCGCGATTTCGGGTTACCTGTCGCTGTGGCTGGTGTGCGCGGTGTTCCAGGCCGTCACCGGACGCCAGGGCATGGGCCATGGCGACTTCAAGCTGCTGGCCGCATTGGGCGCCTGGCTGGGGTGGCAGGCCCTGGTGCCCATCGTGCTGCTGTCGTCGGTGGCCGGCGTGCTGGGAGGACTGGCCCTGCACCTGAGCCATGGACTGCGTGCGGGCGGCTACTTCCCCTTCGGTCCCTTCCTGGTGGCCGCCGGGCTGGCCACGCTGGTGCTGGGTCCTTACCTCGGCACGCAAGCCCTGCTGATTCCATGACTGACCACCAGACACCCGAGCAGCCCGCTCACCCTTTGAAAACACGGCATGTGCCGCCCCGCATCGGCCTGACCGGCGGCATCGGCAGCGGCAAAAGCACGGTGGCCGGCATGCTGGCCGACCGGGGCGCTGCCGTCATCGATGCCGATGCGATCTCGCGCGGGTTGACCGCCGTCGGCGGCCAGGCGATCGAGCCGCTGCGCGCACGCTTCGGTGCCGGCGTGATCGATGCAGACGGTGCCCTCGACCGCCCCGCCATGCGCCGGCGCATGCTCGACGACCCTGCGGCCCAGGCCGCGCTCGAAGCCATCGTGCATCCCCTCGTGCGCCAGGAAATCGAACGCCGGGTGCAGGCCGCCGTCGAGGCGAAAGCCCCCTGCATCGTGCTCGATATCCCCTTGCTGGCGGAATCCGCAGACACCTGGCGAGGGCGGCTGGATCACATCCTGGTGGTGGACTGCAGCGAAGCCACCCAGGTGCAGCGTGTCATGGCTCGCAGCGGCTGGCCGGAAGCCACGGTGCGGGCCATGATCGCCCGGCAGGCCACGCGAGCGCAGCGGCGCGCCATCGCCGATGCGGTCGTGTTCAACGACGGCATCGGGCTCGAAGCACTGCGAAAAACCGTCTTGGCTGCTGTCCTACAGTGGGTACCCAGCTTGGCACTATGATGTTCACCACCCCAGTCACACGGGCTGGGGCTGGCGCGCACAGCCAGTTGTGCGGCCAGTCGATGCTGCATTTTTTGCGTACTGCACATGCGCCGGCCAGCCTGGGCCGTCGACGCCGCCGCAATTGACTGCACAATACTGGACATGCGGTGCGCAGCCTGTGCGGAGCCCCCGCCGGGCTGCAGCCAACCTGGGTATCCCTCTTCTCGCGCCCCATCCAAGATGCCTAGCCTAACGATGCTGTACGAATTTCCTTTCAACGAACGCATACGCACCTACCTCCGGCTCGAGCACTTGCTGCGTCGCCTGAGCGTCCTGGTACCGCGCGAACAGCCGCTCGACCATCATTACGCGCTGGCTACGATGTTCGAGATCATCGACGTCTCGGCGCGCCCCGACCTGAAGACCGATCTGCTCAAGGACCTCGAGCGTCAGAAGCAGATCCTGAACGCCTACCGGGACAATCCGCATATCTCGCAAGCCACGCTCGACGACATCATCGGGCAGCTCGAAGGCTGTTTCACGGCGCTGCACGAGCAGACCGGCAAGGCCGGCCAGGAGCTGCTCGAGCACGACTGGCTGTCCACGCTGCGCAGCCGGTTTGCCATTCCCGGCGGCACCTGCGAGTTCGATCTGCCCGTCTACCACGCCTGGCAGCACCTGCCCCCCACGCGCCGCATTGCCGATCTCGAGCGCTGGGCGCAGTCGCTGGCCCCCTTGGCCGAGCCCGTCTACATGCTGCTGCGCCTGCTGCGCGACGCCAGCGGCTGGCAGAAAGTGGCAGCGGTCCGCGGCGTTTTCCAGCAGAATCTACCCCAGGGTCGCACCTTTCAGCTGCTGCGGCTGCGCATGGATCCGAACACCCATCTGGTGCCGGAAATGAGCGGCAACCGGCTGTTGGCATCGGTGCGTTTCCTGGAAACCACTGAAACCGGTCACCTCAAGCCCTGGGCCGGGGATGTGAACTTCGAAATCGCGCTCAGTTGAGCGCCGACGCGCGAACGCGCTCTTTTTTTCTGCTTTCCAGACATGTCAGCGACCGAATCGTCCCCGTCCGCCCCGTTCGCCCAGCAAACCGTCAAGTGCCCCGGCTGCGGTGAACAGTCGGTGTATGCGACCAGCAATCCCTACCGGCCGTTCTGCAGCGCGCGCTGCAAGAACTTCGATCTGGGCGCCTGGGCGAATGAAGAGTTCCGCGTGCAGGCGGTCGAGAATCCCGAAGACGACGGCGAAACCGAGGGTTCAACGGCCACCCCGGGCCTGCCGCACTGATTGTCGGTTCAAGCGCCGAGCCGTGTCCCGGTTGCCGGATCCAACGGCAGCTCGGTGATCTCGCCGGACCACTGCCGCTCGTCGGCCAGCCAGCGCAGCACAGGCAAGGCGCCGGGCAGCACCGGGTGCACGGTCACTGGCAACTGCTGCCAGCAGAAATGCTGGCCCTCGCGCATCTGAAGCTCACCTTGCCAATCGGTCACCTTGCAGAAATGCAGGCGGACCAGGGCATGCGGGTAATCGACCGCCTCGGTGCGCCAAGGCTCTGCGCCACCGATGCGGATGCCCAGTTCCTCTTCGAGCTCACGGGCCAGCGCGTCGGCCACACTCTCGCCCGCTTCGAGCTTGCCGCCGGGAAACTCCCAGTAGCCGGCATACACCTTGCCTTCGGGGCGCGAGGTGAGCAGAAAAGCGCCGTCGGCCTGCATCAGCACGCCCACGGCCACGTCGACGGCCTTGCGGTCGGCGCCGCCGGTACGAGGCCGGTCGCCATGGGCCACCAGGGTGGCTTGAGAGGTTTGCTCGCTCATGCGCCCTCCCGTCCGACATAGTCGCGTGCGAACTGGTACGCCACGCGCCCGCTGCGCGAGGCCCGTTCGAGCGCCCAGACCAGGGCCTGCGGCCGTGCGGCCTCGATGCGCTCGGGCGGCACGCCGAATGAACTCAGCCACTGGGCCACGATGGCCAGGTACTCGTTCTGGCTGAACGGATAGAAACTCACCCACAGACCAAAACGCTCCGAAAGCGAGATCTTTTCCTCGACCACTTCGCCGGGATGCAGTTCGCCGTCGTCGGTGTGCTTGTAGCTCTGGTTGTCGGACATGTACTCGGGCAGCAGATGCCGGCGGTTGCTGGTCGCGTAGATCAGCACATTGGTGGTCGATGCCGAGATCGAGCCGTCGAGGATGGACTTGAGCGCCTTGTAGGCCGGTTCGCCGTCCTCGAAGCTGAGGTCGTCCGAGAACACGATGAATTTTTCCGGACGATTCGCCATGACCTCGACCAGATCGGGCAGGTCAACCAGGTCGCCCTTGTCGACCTCGATGAGGCGCAGACCCTGGCTGGCATAGGTGGTCAGCATGGCCTTGATCAGCGAAGACTTGCCGGTGCCCCGGGCGCCGGTGAGCAGCACGTTGTTGGCCGGACGGCCCCGCACGAACTGCTCGGTGTTGCGGCGGATCTTCTCTTTCTGGTCGTCGATCTCGCGCAGGTCGTCGAGCGCCATCTGCGCGACATGCCGCACGGGTTCGAGCACACCGTGCCCACCGGCACGCTTGCGGTAACGAAAGGCCACCGAGGCCTGCCAATCCGGTTCGGCCAGCGGCTGCGGCAGCACCGATTCGATGCGCGCCAGCAGCGCCTCGGCCCGCGTGAGCAGGCGTTCAAAAGCTTCGTTCATCCTGGTTCTTCTCTTTTCCGGGCCGGCTGCGCCGAGCGGCACGGCAGCCGCTCAGGAGCGGTAATCGGCGTTGATGGTGACGTACTCGTGGCTGAAGTCGCAGGTCCAGACGGTGTCGACGGCATCGCCGCGGCCCAGCACCACACGCACGGTGATCTCGTCCTGCTTCATGACGCGCTGGCCCTCTTCCTCGCGGTAGGCCGGGTTGCGGCCGCCCTGAACGGCCACATGCACGTCGTCGAGGAACAGGTCGATGCCGGTCTGGTCGAGGTCGGCGATGCCCGCGTAGCCCACGGCGGCCAGGATGCGGCCGAGGTTGGGATCGCTGGCAAAAAACGCGGTCTTGACCAGCGGCGAATGGGCGATGGCATAGGCCACCTGGCGGCACTCGGCCGCCGTCTTGCCGCCTTCGACCCGCACGGTGATGAACTTGGTGGCGCCCTCGCCGTCCCGCACGATGGCCTGGGCCAGCGTGCGTGCGACGTCGAGCAGGGCGGCCTTGAGCACACGGCCCTCTTCGCTGTCCCAGGTGGCGATCTCGGCATGGTCGGCCTTCTGGCTGGCCATGACCACGAACGAATCGTTGGTCGAGGTGTCGCCGTCGATGGTCACGCGATTGAACGAACCCTCGGCCAGTTCGAGCGCCAGGGCCGGCAGCAGACCGGGTGCCACACGGGCATCGGTCGCCAGGAAACCGAGCATCGTCGCCATGTTGGGACGGATCATGCCCGCGCCCTTGCTGATGCCGGTGATGCTCACCGTGGCTCCGCCGATCTGCACGCTGCGGCTGAAGGCCTTGGGCACGGTGTCGGTCGTCATGATGGCCTCGGCGGCCACGGCCCAATTGTCGGCGCGGGCGGCCGAAAGCGCCTGCGGGAGGGCCGCGGTGATGCGGTCGACCGGCAACTGCTCCATGATCACGCCGGTGGAGAAAGGCAGGACCTGTCCGGGCGCCACACCGACCAGCGCGGCGAGGCTGGCTGCGGTGTCGCGCGCGCGTTGCAGGCCGTCGGCACCCGTGCCCGCATTCGCGTTGCCGGTGTTGACCACCAGGGCCCGGATGCCCTCACCGCCTTCGGCCACGCGGGCCAGCGACTCGCGGCACACCTGGACCGGAGCGGCACAGAAACGATTCTGCGTGAACACGCCGGCGACGGCCACCCCTTCATCCAGCAGGAACACGGTCACGTCCTTGCGATTGGCCTTGCGCACGCCCGCCTCGGCAAAACCGATGCGCACGCCCGCGATGGGCAGCAGGGAAGCGGGATCGGGCGCATGAAGATGAACAGCCATGGATTTTCTCTCTGGGTTTGTTGGGATCGGCGCCTGCACGGGCAGGCGCGGGGTCGGGCAAAGGACACGGTGCCGGGCGAGCCTCCGCCTGGTGGCCCGCTCGGCATGAATCGGCCATTCTAGAACCTGTTCATGACCTTTTCGGCCGTGCGCCGCCCCATTGAAAAACGGCCCGAAGGCCGTCTGTGGACGAGAGGCTGCCGCTGCGAGCCGGCCACTGCGTCGTGGCAGCAACCGGGCAGCGCTGCCATCAGGCCAGCTTGCCGTGGCAGGCCTTGTATTTCTTGCCGCTGCCGCAAGGGCACGGATCGTTGCGTCCCACGCGTTGCAGGCCGCCGCCGGCCGAACCGGCTCGTGCCTCTTCGGACGGACGCTCGACCGACTCGACGCCGTCGCCGCCCTCGGCCGGAGCCGTGTAAGTGACATGGCTGAGTGCCGAACCACGGGCTTCGAGATCGGAGGCGGCTTCGTCGAGCTGGGCTTCGGACTGCACACGCACGTTCATCAGCACCTTGGTGACGCTGTTGCGCACGGTGTCGAGCATCAGGCCGAACAGCTCGAAAGCCTCGCGCTTGTATTCCTGCTTGGGCTGCTTCTGGGCGTAGCCGCGCAGGTGGATGCCCTGGCGCAGGTGATCCAGCGAGGCCAGATGTTCACGCCAGTGGTTGTCGATGGTCTGCAGCAGCACGGCACGCTCGAAAGGCTTGAACTGCTCGGCACCCACCTGGTTGAGCTTCGCGTCGAACGACTCGTTGGCCGCGGTCAGCACCCGCTCGAGCACATCCTCGTCGGTGATCGCGCTGGCCTGTTCGACTTCCTGCGCCAGCGGAACATCGAGCTGCCACTCGTCGAGCAGCGCCTTTTCGAGGCCGGGCAGGTCCCATTGCTCTTCGACCGACTGGGCCGGCACGTACTGGCGGACCAGGTCGGTGACCGCGCCTTCGCGCAGCGCATCGATCTGGCCTTGCAGATCGTCCGCGTCGAGGATGTCGTTGCGCTGCTGGTAGATCACCTTGCGCTGGTCGTTGGAGACGTCGTCGTATTCGAGCAGCTGTTTGCGGATGTCGAAGTTGCGGGCTTCGACCTTGCGCTGGGCACCTTCGATGCTGCGTGTGACCATGCCGGCCTCGATGGCCTCGCCTTCGGGCATCTTCAGGCGGTCCATGATGGCACGCACGCGGTCGCCCGCGAAGATGCGCATCAGCGGATCGTCCAGGCTCAAGAAGAAACGCGAGGAACCCGGATCGCCCTGACGGCCGGAGCGGCCGCGCAGCTGGTTGTCGATGCGGCGCGACTCGTGGCGCTCGGTGGCCACGATGCGCAGGCCGCCCAGGGCCTGGACTTCGTCGTGCTCGGTCTGCCAGAGGCCGCGCAGTTCGGCGGTCTTCTGCTGCCGGGCGGCCTCGTCGAGCGACTCGTCGGACTGGATGGCCGCGATGTCTTTTTCGATGTTGCCGCCGAGCACGATGTCGGTCCCCCGGCCCGCCATGTTGGTGGCGATGGTGATCGCCTTCTTGCGGCCGGCCTGGGCGATGATGTCGGCTTCGCGGTCGTGCTGCTTGGCGTTGAGCACCTGGTGGGGCAGCTTGGCCTGGGTCAGCAGGGCCGAGATGAGCTCGGAGTTCTCGATCGAGCTCGTGCCGACCAGCACCGGCTGTTCGCGTTCGTAGCAGTCGCGGATGTCGGCGATGGCGGCGTCGTACTTCTCCTTGGAGGTCTTGTACACGCGGTCGAGCTGGTCGATGCGTTTGCTGGGCCGGTGCGGGGGGATCACCACCGTCTCCAGGCCGTAGATGCTCTGGAACTCGAAGGCCTCGGTGTCGGCCGTGCCGGTCATGCCGGAAAGCTTGTTGTAGAGGCGGAAATAGTTCTGGAAGGTGATCGAGGCCAGCGTCTGGTTCTCGGGCTGGATCGGCACGCCTTCCTTGGCTTCGACGGCCTGGTGCAGGCCTTCGCTCCAGCGGCGGCCGGCCATCAGGCGGCCGGTGAACTCGTCGACGATGACGATCTCGCCGCCGTTCTGGCCCTGCTGCACGACGTAATGCTGGTCGCGGTGGTAGATGTGCGTGGCGCGCAGGGCGGCGTTGATGTGGTGCATCAACAAGATGTTGGACGGGTCGTAGAGCGAGGCGTCGGGGGCCAGCAGGCCGGCTTCGGCCAGCAGGCGCTCGGCGTTCTCGTGGCCGTCTTCGGTCAGGAAGACCTGGTGCGACTTCTCGTCGACCGTGAAGTCGCCCGGTTCGATGACGCCTTCGCCGGTGCGCGGGTCCTCTTCGCCGATCTGCTTCTTGAGCTGCGGCACGACCTTGTTGATGGCCAGGTACAGCTGGGTGTGGTCTTCGGCCTGTCCGCTGATGATCAGCGGCGTGCGGGCCTCGTCGATCAGGATGGAGTCCACTTCGTCGACGATGGCGAAGTTGAGCCCGCGCTGCACCCGCTCGGCCGGGTCGTAGACCATGTTGTCGCGCAGGTAGTCGAAACCGTACTCGTTGTTGGTGCCGTAGGTGATGTCGCTGCCGTAAGCGCTCTGCTTGGCGTCGCGCGGCATGAAGGGCAGGTTCACACCCACGCTCAGGCCCAGGAAGTTGTAGAGGCGGCCCATCCACTGCGCATCGCGATTGGCGAGGTAGTCGTTGACCGTCACCACGTGCACGCCCTTGCCCGCCAGCGCATTGAGGTAGACCGGCAGCGTCGAGGTCAGCGTCTTGCCTTCGCCGGTGCGCATTTCGGCCACCTTGCCGTCGTGCAGGGCGATGCCGCCCAGCATCTGCACATCGAAGTGGCGCATTTTCATCACCCGCTTGGAGCCTTCGCGGACCACCGCGAAGGCTTCGGGCAGGATGTCGTCGAGCGGCACGCCCTGGGCCACGCGGTCTTTGAACTCCTGGGTCTTGGCCCGCAGTTCGTCGTCGCTGAGCGCCTCGAACGTCGATTCCAGCGCGTTGATCCGCTCCACGGTCTTGCGGTAACCCTTGAGCAGGCGGTCATTGCGACTGCCGAACAGTCTGGTCAGAAAATTGTTGGCCATGAAAATTGCGCCGCCTCTTGCCCCCCCATTGCGGTGACACGGCGACGACGTCCTTGTAATCCTGGAATACAAATGGCGCCTGCGGCTCCTGATTCAATACCCCACTCCCACAGGCATGACGGCTCCGAAGACGAATCGGACATTCTACCTACACCTCATTACCGCCAAAGCGCATCGCGGCAACCGCCGACGGCCTCAGTGCGCCGATCGCCCGCCGGCAGGCAGACGCCGCCGAAGCCGCCCAGGGGCGATAATGCCTGCCAGCGCCGGGCCACCGCCCGGCCCGCCCCCCGGAGCCCGATGCCGCGCAGCCACCGCCCCTTCACCCTTCAGCAGGCCATGAGCCATGCCCCGGGTCTGGCGCGCCTGGCCGAACTGACGCAGGCCTCGAATTCGCGCATGCGGACGATCGAACCGCTGATTCCGGCCATGCTGCGCCCGGCCGTGCGCCCGGGCCCGCTCGATGGCGAGGCCTGGTGCCTGCTGGTCGACAGCACGGCGGTGGCCGCCAAGCTGCGCCAGCTTCTGCCCGCCTTCGAGGCCCACCTGCGCACCAAGGGCTGGCCCAACGCCAAGATCCGCCTCAAGGTTCACCTGGCACAGGCAAGACGCACGGCATAAGCTCATCACCGGATCTGCTTAGGCGTTTTTTGATCTCGCTTCGCGCAATTCATTCGTTTTCCTGCGCAGAGCCTCCTTCTACAGTCAGTGGGATACACCAACTACGAGTAGAGGGCTTTCCCATGACACGTTTCAAGCTCACGCGACACGCCACCGTGGCTTTGCTGGCCGGTGCCGGCCTGATGACCGCGAGCCTGTCGGCGCAGGCCGAGGGCCAGTTGCGCATCGCCCAGCAGTTCGGCGTGGTGTATCTGCTGCTCAACGTGGCGCAAGACCAGCAGTTCATCGAAAAGCGCGGCAAGCAGGCCGGCGTCGACATCAAGGTCGAGTATGTCAAGCTGTCGGGCGGCTCGGCCGTCAACGATGCGCTGCTGTCGGGCAGCGTGGACGTGGCGGGTGCCGGCGTCGGGCCGCTGTTCACCCTGTGGGACCGCACCCATGGCCGCCAGAACGTCAAGGGCATCGCCTCGCTGGGCAACTTCCCGTATTACCTGGTCAGCAACAATCCCAACGTGAAGACGATCGCCGACTTCACCGAGAAAGACCGTATCGCCGTGCCCGCCGTGGGCGTGTCGGTGCAGTCGCGCATCCTGCAGTGGGCGTCGGCCAAGCAGTGGGGCAACAAGGAATACGCCAAGCTCGACAAGATCTCGGTGGCCCTGCCCCATCCGGATGCAGCGGCGGCCATCATCAAGGGCGGCACCGAGATCACGGGCCACTTCGGCAACCCCCCGTTCCAGGAACAGGAACTGGCCGAGAACCCCAATGCCCGCATCGTGCTGAAGTCGTACGACGTGCAGGGTGGCCCGGCCTCGTCGACCGTGCTGTACGGCACCGAGAAATTCCGCAACGAGAACCCCAAGACCTACCAGGCGTTTATCGAAGGCCTGGACGACGCGGCCAAGTTCATCACGGCCAACCCGGAACAGGCGGCGGACATCTACATCAAGATCACGGGCGCCAAGACCGACCGCAAGCTGCTGCTGTCGGTGATCCAGAACCCGGAAGTGCAGTTCAAGGTCGAACCGCAGAACACCTTGGGCCTGGGCCAGTTCATGCATGAAGTGGGCGCGATCAAGAACCAGCCCAAGGCGCTGAAGGACTACTTCTTCGACGACCCGCGCGTTGCCAAGGGCAACTGACCTCCCGACCCCGGCCTCGGCCCCGCCGGGGCCGCCGCGCCGAACGACAACAAGGATCCCGCCCTCATGAATGCCCGCAGCCATGCACTGCGACAGGCCCCGGACCTCGAATCCGGCCTCGAGCCAAAAGGCTCCGCCGCCACGATCGCGCCGCACGACACGCAGGGCCGGACTGCCGCACAGGCATCCTCCCTGCTGTTGCGCGTCGACGGCGTGACGCTGGAGTACCGCACCCCCGAGCGGGTGGTGCGGGCCACGCACCGGGTCGATTTCGACCTGTACCAGAGCGACCGTTTTGTGCTGCTGGGGCCGTCGGGCTGCGGCAAATCGACCTTGCTCAAGGCGGTGGCCGGGTTCATCGAACCGACCGAAGGCGAGATCCGCCTGTCCGGCCAGCGCGTGCAGGGCCCCGGGCCCGACCGCATCGTGGTGTTCCAGGAGTTCGATCAGCTACCGCCCTGGAAAACGGTGCACCAGAACGTGATGTTCCCCTTGCTGGCCTCGCGAACCCTGGGGCGCAAGGAAGCCGGCGAAAGGGCTTTGCACTACCTCGACAAGGTCGGTCTGGCACGATTCGCCCATGTCTATCCGCACCAGTTGTCGGGCGGCATGAAGCAACGGGTGGCCATTGCACGCGCACTGGCGATGCAGCCCAAGGTGCTGCTCATGGACGAACCCTTTGCCGCACTGGACGCGCTGACGCGCCGCAAGATGCAGGAAGAGCTGCTGGCGCTGTGGGACGAGGTGCGTTTCACGCTGCTGTTCGTCACCCACTCGATCGAGGAGGCGCTGGTCGTGGGCAACCGCGTGGCCCTGCTCTCGCCCCACCCCGGACGCGTGCGCGCCGAGATCAACAGCCATGGCTGGGACCTCGGCAGCCTGGGGGGCACCGACTTCCAGGCGGCAGCGCAGCGCATCCACCGCCTGCTTTTCGACGAGACGGCGCAGGCCCCTGGCGATGCGCACCTCCAGGCCGTTTGACGAGTTTCCGATGACCACCCCGCTGAATCCCCCCATCCGCGCCGAGTACGAGCGCGAACTCGCTCCGTTCGTCGAGGCGCCGGTCGAGCGCCATCTGCCGCTGGCCACCCGCCTGTGGCAGCAAGGCTGGCTGCGCAAGAGCGTCATCATCGCCGCGCTGGCCTTGCTGTGGGAGATCTTTGCCCGCTGGCAGGACAACGATCTGCTGCTGCCCACCTTCAGCGCGACGACCCTGGCACTGGTCGACGGCCTGGCCAGCGGCGAGCTGATCGAAAAAGTCCAGATCTCGCTGGTGGTGCTGGTACAGGGTTACCTGGCCGGCATCGGCCTGGCCTTTCTGCTGACCACGCTGGCCGTCTCCACCCAGTTCGGACGCGATCTGCTGTCGACGTTGACGTCGATGTTCAACCCGCTGCCGGCCATCGCCCTGCTGCCCCTGGCACTGCTGTGGTTCGGCCTGGGCCAGGGCAGCCTGATCTTTGTGCTGATCCATTCGGTGCTCTGGCCGCTGGCGCTCAATACGTATGCCGGCTTCCAGGGCGTGCCCGAGACGCTGCGCATGGCCGGCCGCAACTACGGGCTCAAGGGCCTGCCCTACGTGCTGCAGATTCTGGTGCCGGCGGCGCTGCCGTCCATCCTGTCGGGCCTGAAGATCGGCTGGGCTTTTGCCTGGCGCACGCTGATCGCCGCCGAGCTGGTGTTCGGTGCCTCGTCCGGGCGCGGCGGACTCGGCTGGTTCATCTTCCAGAACCGCAACGAGCTCTATACCGACCGGGTGTTTGCCGGCCTGGTGCTGGTGATCGTGATCGGCCTTCTGGTGGAGAACGTGGTGTTCTCGACCCTCGAGCGCGTGACCGTGCGCCGCTGGGGCGTCCAGCGCTAGACGGCCAACACGCAGCCATCCGGTCCCGGGGCGATGCACGCCGGGCCCGGCGCGGCCTGCGGTTGCGAGCGAGGCGGCGTGTCAGCGCGCCTTGTCCGGGCGCCCGGGAATCTGCGTGAGCATGTTGCCGGCCACGCCGCCGTCGACGACCAGGTTGCTGCCCGTCACGTATGCGGCTTCGGGGCTGGCGAGATACAGCACCGCCTGGGCCACGTCCTCTGCCTGGCCGATGCGGCCCAGCGGAACCAGCGACTCGCGTCGTGCCGCGACATCGGCGTGCCGATAGACCGACTCGGTCAGCGGCGTGCGGATCATGCCGGGGCTGACGGTGTTGACGCGGATGCCCATGTCGCCCCATTCCAGCGCCAGTTGCCGGCACAGCATGATGAGTGCGGCCTTGGCAGCCGAGTACGCGCCGTAGCCCGGATGCGCCTGCAGACCGGACATCGACGCCACGGCGACGAGGCTGCCGCGCGAGGCGGCCAGCGCAGGCCGCGCGGCTTGCGCCAGCGTCCAGGTGGCCCGGGTGTTGAGGGCAAAACAGCGGTCCCACTCCGCCACGTCGAGCGTCGCCAGTTGGCCGGGACGCGACTGGCCGGCGTTCGAGATCAGGGTATCGAGCCCACCCGCCCAGGCGATCGCATCCTGCACGGCCTGCGCGGTGGCTTGCGGTTCGGTCAGGTCCACGCAGACGACTCGGACATCGGCCTGCAACGCAGCCAGTTCGGCCTGCAGCGTCTCGAGCGCTGCGGTGGGCCGTGAACCGAAGGCCGCGAGCTGCAGCCGCTGGCCACGGCGCCGGGCATCGTGCGCCAGCGCCAGGCAGATGGCGCGGCCCATGCCGCCGGCCGCCCCGGTCACCAGCACCCGCCGCGACAGGCCTGCTGCCGCAGCGCCGTCGCCGGGGGACACAGAGAAGCCGGTGTCTGTCGTCATGGCGCCGGGCATCGGGCGCCGTCGCCTTCCAGCCGTTGCCGGGTCGCGGCCAGGGTCTGCCGTGCCCATTCGAGCGCGCCGAGCTGCGGTGCGCGCACATCGTGCGGAATCTCCACGCTCACCGGCAGATCCGCCGGCAAGGCCTCGAACAGCCCCTTGAGATCGACCGTGCCTTCGCCCGGCAGCAGGCGCTCGCAGCGCGCGGTGTGGATCAGTTCGGCATCGCTGAAGTCCGTGCCCGCCACGGCATCGCACATCTGAGCGTAGTGCAGCCACTCGCGCGGCAATGCCCGGATCTCGTCGAGCGTGGTGTGCGAACGTCCGAAGTGGATGCCGTCGACGAGGATGCCCGCATTCGCCGGACGGCCCGCGGCCTCGACGACCGCCACGGCATCGGCGGCGTTGCGCACGGCAGTCCAGGGCATGAACTCCACATCCGCCGTCAGGCCATAGGGCCGCGCGGCCTCGCACAGTGCCGCATAGGACTGGGCCAGCCGGGCCGGGTCGGGATCGTCGCAGCCGACCAGCACGGCCTTGGCGCCGAGCTGCTGGCCGACTTCGAAAAACGCGCGGTAATCGCCGGCCTCGAAGCGCTCGCCGAGACGGATGATTTCCAGGTCGAAGACCTGAACGCCCGTGTCGCGCAGCACGGCCAGCGTCTCGCGCAGTTGCGCGGCATCGTTCATGAGCGGATAGGCGGTGCCGCCGGGCGCTGCAGGCAGCAGGCGGATGCCGGCATGGCTGTAGCCGGCCTGGGCCGCCACGGCGACGATCTCGGGCGGGCCGAGCGAGAGCACGGTCAATTGCGCCAGCGAATAGGCGCGCGCCGGTCGGGTCGATGTTGCAGAAGTCATGTCGGTCTCCCCCTTTCAGATGGACGGGTGCGTGAAGGTTGGGCTGCGGGCTTATTTCAGGGGCGAGACATCGGTGGGCACGAACACCTGCGAGTGCATGGCGGGTGTCAGCCAGTCCGGACCGCCCTTGGGCGGCCAGATGCCTTGCTTGACCGCGTCGGCGCGGGCGGCCGATCGTTCGTTGAGGCTGGCATAGGGCCAGATCTGCGTGAAGCGCGGCCGGCCGTCGAGTGCGTACATGGCGACCAGGCAGGGCGAGACTTCCTGGCGCGCGGGCAAGGCCTGTTGCCATTTCTCGAGGGTATGCGGCAGGCCGCCGGTCTTGAAATCGTAGGTGCGGATTTCGTAGACCGCGCCGTAGCTGCCCGGCGTGGGTGCGGGCAGCCAGTCGAAGCCCTTGTAGCTGTGCCATTCGAGCGCGGTGGTGAACTCGGCGCTGCCGAAGGGATCGGCGCTGCGCAGGCCACGCTCGCGTTCGGCGTACAGCGCCTCGAGCGTGTCGAAACCGCGCAGCACGGCGATCTGGTTGAGGTCGCCGATGTCGGAGAACCACACGCCGTACAGCGTGCCGCCCGCCTCGGGGGCTTCGCAATAGGACTTGATGGCGGCATTGGCCTTGGCGGCCGTGCCGAAACGCACGGTCAGGGTAGCGAGTTCGAAGAACATGGTGTGGCTCCTGTCGAAGGATTGGAAGTGAAGGAAAAAAAGCCGGCCGGCGACAACCCGGCATGGGGTTTCAGGCGGCTTGGGGATAAGCGGATTGCAGCGGCACGCCCGCCATGTCGTGAGCGGCGATGAAACCGAAGGTCAGGGCCGGCCCCAACGTGATGCCGCCGCTGGGGTAGCGTCCGCCCATGACGCTGTGCATGTCGTTGCCGCAGGCATAGAGCCCTGCGATGGGCTGGTCGCGCGCATCCAGCACGCGTGCGCTGGCATCGGTGCGCAGACCGGTGAACGTCCCCAGGCTGCCGGGCACGATCCTGACGGCATAGAACGGCCCGTGCTCGATGGGGGCCATGCAGGGATTGGGCGCATGCGTGGGGTCGCCCTGCACGCGGTTGTAGGCCGTCTGGCCCTTGGCGAACAAGGGGTCGTGCCCGCTGCGGGCATGCAGGTTGTATTGCGCCACGGTCGCCTGCAGCGCGGCCGAGTCGATGCCGCAGGCCTGGGCCAGTTGCGCCAGGTCGTCGGCCCGCTTGAGGTAACCCGAGCGAATCAGGTGGCCGAACGGCATGGGGGCCGGCTTGGCCGCGCCCAGCCCGTAGCGGCGGATGAAGCGGTGATCGCACAGCAGCCAGGCATGCACGGTCTGCCCGGGTGGCACGGTCTTGAGCAGCGCTTCCATGAAGTCGAAGTAGGAATCCGCCTCATTGACGAAGCGTTTTCCTTGCGCCGTGACAGCGACGACGCCCGGCTTGGCCCGTTCGATGAGGTGCGGATAGACGCCCTGGCTGCCGTCGGCACGCGGCACCAGCGAAACCGGCGCCCAGGCACCCGGACTGTCCGTCCGGTGTTCCAGGCGCGCGCCCACCGATTCGCCCAGCCGCAGACCGTCGCCCGTGCACGACGGCACGGCCGCAGACCAGTGTTCCCGGCCCGTGGGCGCATGGTCGAACAGTGCCTTCTTGCGTTCGACATCGTGCGGGAAACCGCCGCAGGCCAGCACCACCGCACGGCCGGCGCGCACGGTGATCTCGCCGGCGGGCGTCTGCACCACGGCACCGGCGACACGGCCATCCTGCTCGATCAGGCGCCGGGCCGCATGCGACGTCAGCACCCGTACGCCGGCATCGAAAGCCGACTTGGCCAGACGTGCGGCCAGCGCATTGCCGTTCACCAGCCGCATGCCGCGGCCATGCACCAGCAGGTCGCGCCAATGGCCGAGCACCCGTCGCGTCACATAGGCAAAAGACGAGAGCGAACGCATCGCACGCAGGAAATGGCGCAACTCCGCCCCCGATGCGATGCCCATGCCCCACAGCGAAATCAAGTCCAGCGGCGGACGCATGTCCCGGCCGTGCGGTCCCAGCTCACGCGCATCGAAAGGCTGCACGCTGACGGAGCGTCCGCCCAGCGCTGCATGCGGCGTGTTGCCATGAAAGTCCGGAACGGCGTTGCCGTCGACGAACCGCAGCGCGGTGTGCCGCTCGAAGAATTCGATCATCGCCGGACCGTGGTCGAGAAAAGCCTCGACATGGCTGGCGCTGTAGTGCTCGCCGATCTCCTGGCGCAGGTAGGCCAGCGGCGCGGACCGGTCTTCCCGGATTCCTCCGCGCAGGGCCAGCGGATTGCGTGGAATCCACATCCAGCCGCCGGACCAGGCGGTCGTGCCGCCGTAGACCGGCTCTTTCTCGATCACCACCACATCCAGTCCCAGCTTGGCGGCCGTCACGGCGGTGGCCAATCCACCGGCGCCGGAGCCGATCACCAGGACGTCACATTGCAGGTCTTGCCGTTGTGTTTGAGGAGAGGATGCGGTGGTGTGGGGGGTCATGACATCAGGTCGAGACGATCACATGTCGTGCGTCTCGGGGTGGGGCGTAGAAAAGCGGAGAGGAGCCGCTGATGGCCGCCAGTTCGGCGGCCACGCGCATGAGTTCTTCACCCATGGCCAGCATGCGTTCCTCGGTGAATCGAAAGGCAGGGCCTGCGACGCTGATGCAGCCGATGGCCTGCTGGCTGCCCCGGCGCACCGGCGCGGCCATGGCGGTCATGCCTTGCGTGAAGGTTTCGACCGTGACGGCAAAACCTCGGGCGCGGGTCTGCTGCAGGCGTTCGAGCAGTTCTGCGACGGTGGTCGGCGCGTTGGGCCCGAACTCCTCGCGGCTGCCGAAGCCCTGCCGTGCGACCAGTTCGAGCGCCTGTTCGTCGCTGAGCGTGGACAGCCAGGCCCAGCCCGAGGCCGAGCACGAGAACCTGGCGTCCTGTCCCATGTCCGGGTCGTAGCGCAGGCCGCGCGTGGCCCCCTGGGCGCGGGCGACCCAGGTCAGCCGTTCGCCGTCGATCACCGACAGCCGCACCAGTTCGCCGGAAGCCTGCGCCAGCCGGTCGAGCAGCGGCTGCGCGATGTCGAGAATGCCCGAATTGCTCAGGAAACTCAGCCCCATCGAGACCAGCTTGGTGGTCAGCACGTAATCGCCCTGCTCGCGCACCTGGCGCACATAGCCGTGACGCATCAGGTCGGCCAGCAGGCGATGGACCGCGCTGCGCGGCGTGTTGATGCGGTCGGCAATGGCGGCCAGCGGCAGGCCTTCCACGTGGGCGGCCAGCAGTTCGAGGATGCCGAGGGTGCGGTCGAGGATTCCGTTCATGGTGGAGCAATCGGTTCAAGTGAAATTCACTTGAGCGTACCGGATTTGCACGCCCGATCCGTCATGCAGCCAGGCTCACGAGCTGCCCTGTGAGGGCCGCGGTGCGCACGGCCAGCGTGGCCTCGAGCGTGCGCATGGCGTCCTGCACGCTGCACACCGGCTGATTTTCCTCGCCGGTGACGAGTGCGCGGAAGTGCCGCAACTGCTCCTGATAGGGATCGCCCCGGTGCAGCGCACTGCGCTCCTGGGTCAGTGGATCGTGCCAGCCGCGCGCGCCCGGGTAACTCCAGACCTCGAGCTGAGGCAGCGTGAGCGAGCCGTGCGTGCCGCTGATGTAGTGCGAATTGATGGACTGGCGCGGGTAATGCTCGGCTTCGCCGCTGGCCAGATCCCAGTTCCAGGGTGCCGTGGTCGCATCCGAAACCGACAGCGTCGCCAGGGCGCCGCTCTTGAAACGCAGGATGGCAGCGGCGGTGTCCTCGACCTCGAAACCCCGGGCCGTGTTGGCGCTGAAGGCCTGGATGGACTGGATGTCGCCCATCAGGAAACGCAGCAGGTCGATGTCGTGGATCAGATTGATCAGCACCGGGCCGCCACCGGCCTGCCGGCGCCAGGCCATGTCGAAGTAGCTGTCGGGCTTGAGAAACGTCGCCAGCGCCGTGGCACTCAGCACGGTGCCGAGCCGGCCGCTGGCGACGATGTCGCGGGCACGCCGCAGGATGGGGTTGTGCCGCCGGTGATGACCCACCAGCACGGGCAGGCCGTATTCCTGCTCGGCAGCCAGCAGGCGCCGGGCCTCGTCGAGCGTGTCGGCCACCGGTTTTTCAACCAGCGCGGCGGCGCCGTGGCGCAGGCAGTCGATCGCCACATCCACATGGGTGGCATTGGGGGTGGCGACGATGGCGGCGTCGGGCCGAACGGCTTCGAGCATGGCCAGGTGATCGGCAAACACGGGCACCGCCAGCGACTCGGTCCAGAGGCGGCCGGCAGGCGTGGGTTCGACCACGGCTGCGAGCGTCATGTCCGTGCGCTGAGCCATGTGGCCGATGTGCATGCGCCCGATCGCACCCGCGCCGATGACCGCGATGCGCGGTCGCTGCGCCGGGCGATCCGTGGGCGATGGGGGTGTTGCAGGGGTTGGCGTCATCTGTCGGTGTCTCCTGTTTTTTCTGTGTGTCGGCGGCCCGCAATGCCTCGCCGCCGATCTGAGTCGAATCCTATCCTGAAATTAAACGATATTCAATAGTTGAACGTTGTTCCAGTTTTATGTAGTATCCGCTCCGAGACATCGCCTGAAGGTGTGATTGGCCTGAAGGCGCCTTTCGTAGTTCCAACCGGACCGCCGACAATTAGGAGACAACGCTATGAAAAATGACAACGTGTTTGATCACGGACGCCGAAAAATGCTGGGGAGAACCGCCAAGACCCTGGCAGGTGGCATGGCCCTTGGCCTGGGCATGCCCGCCCTGGTAAGGGCGCAGGGCGAGGGGCCGATCAAGATCGGACTGGTGTTTGCCAAGCAAGGCACCTGGACGGTTCAGGGCGAACAACTGGTCTCCGGCGCACGCATGGCGCTCGAAGCCGTCGGCAACAAACTGCTGGGCCGCCCGGTCGAGCTGGTCTGGTACGACGAACCCAATCCGCAGTCGGCGCAGCAGAACATGCAGAAGCTGATCGACGAGGACAAGGTCGTGGCGGTGCTGGGCGGCACCAACAGCGCCACTTCGCTGGCGATGGCCTCGGTGGCGCGGCGGGCCAAGGTGCCCTACATCTCTCCCAATGCCGCAGCCCGCGAGCTGACGGGCTCGGAGTGCAACCCCTATACCTTCCGCACCCTCACGACCACGCTGGTGGCCAGCCGGGCCATGGCGCCCGAGCTGCTCAAGGTCGGCAAGAAGTGGTCTTTCCTCACGGCGAACTACGCGTTCGGGCAGGACATCCAGACCTCGATGACCGGCCTGCTCAAGGAAGGCGGCGGCTCGGTGCAGAGCCAGGACGCCACGCCCCTGGGCACCACCGATTTCAGCTCCTTCATCCTCAAGCTGCGCCAGGCCAAGCCGGACGTGGTCGTGGCCGGCCTGCCCGGCGGCGACCTCTCGACCTTCCTCAAGCAGTACGCCGAAATGGGCATGAAAGGCCGCATCCCCATCGCCTGCCCGATCATCGGCGACGCCGATCTCTGGTCGATCAGCCCCGAGGCCGCCACCGGCTACTTCGGTAAGCCCTGGCATTTCAGTTCGCCCGACAACCCGGCGGCCGACAAGGCCTTCACGCAGGCCTATGTCGCCAAGTACAAGAAGCCGCCGGCCGACAAGGTCTGGCTCGGCTGGTTCTCGATGCGCATGCTGATCGCGGGCATCGAGGAGGCCCGCAACGTCAAGGGCGGCGACATCGCCGCGGCCCTGGAATCGGTGCGCATCGACGACGGCGGCACACCCGCCTACTACCGCAAGTGGGATCACCAGATGCTGCGCAAGACCCTGGTGCTCAAGGTCAAGGACAAGATCACCGACCAGTGGGACTGGCTCGACGTGGTGGCCACGGCGCCCAACGACGCCTCTCAGCTCGATGCCCTCTACGGCACGCAGCAGGAAATCGGCTGCCGGATGGATCCCCGCTGATCTTCTCCCGATGCACTGACTTGTTTCCCGCAGCCCTGGCCTGCCGCCGCCGCCCCGACGCGGCGCGCGGCAGCCGGCGCGCTGCGGGCCGTTCTATTTTTTGAGGGAGTTGGAGATGCTGGATCTCATCCTGTCCCAGGCCGTCAACGGCCTGGTGCTTGGTTTCCTGTATGTGCTGATTGCCACCGGCCTGTCGATCATCTTCGGCATGCTGGGCGTGGTGAACTTCGCGCACGGGGCCTTTTTTGCGCTCGGCGCCTATTTCGCGCTCACGCTGCAAGCCGAATTCGGCTGGTACGCCGTGGTCTTCGCGCCCGTGCTGGTCGGCCTGGTCGGCATGCTGGTGGAATGGCTGCTCATCCGCAGGCTCTACGGCAAGGAGCCCCTGCTCGGGCTGATCCTGACGTTTGCCCTGTCGCTGCTGATGATCTCGCTGATGCGGCTGGTGTGGGGTGCGGGCGGCCTGCCCTTCAGCCCGCCCCCGATCTTCAGCGGCTTCATCGAGTACGGCCCGATCCTGCTGACGAAGTACCGCCTGGCCGTGCTGGTGGCCACGGTGATCCTGCTGATCGCGCTGTGGGCGTTCTTCAAGTTCACACCGTTCGGCCGCATCCTGCGCGCCGGCAGCCGCGACCCCGAGATGGTCGGCCTGCTCGGCATCAACCTGCCGCGTGTGCTCACCGGCGCCTTCGGCCTGGGCTGTTTTCTGGCCGGTGCCGCGGGCATGCTTGCCGCGCCGCTGCAGACCGTCACGCCCACCATGGCCACCGCAGCCATCATGCCGGCCTTCGTGATCGTGACCATCGGCGGCCTGGGTTCCTACCCCGGGGCCGTGGTCGCGGGCCTGCTGGTCGGACTGGTCACCGCGCTCACGGTGCAGTTCTTTCCGGAAGCCTCGGCCGCAGCCATGTATGTGCTGATGGTCCTCATCCTGCTGGTGCGTCCGCGCGGTCTGTTCGGCGAACGCTGGGAGCGTTTTGAATGAAATCGACAAATATCCTTCGCCATCCGGTGGTCGTGATGGCCCTGGTGCTGGCCGGCCTGTCCGTGCTGATGATCGTGATGGGCACGCCGCTGTCGCGCGCCACGCAGATCGCCATCTACGCGCTCTACGGCATGGGCGTGAATCTGCTGGTCGCCTACAGCGGCCTGGTGCCGTTCGGGGCTTCGGTGTTCTTCGGCACATCCACCTATGTGGTCGCCATCGTGCTGCTGCGCGTCGGCGGCAACGAGCTGTCGGCGCTGGCGCTGGCGGTGGTGTTCTCGCTCATCCTCGCTGCGGCACTGGGGGCCTTCATCCTGCGCCGGCGCGGGCTGTACTTCTCGCTGCTGACATTGGCCTGCTCGCAGATCGCATTCGAGATCGCCTTCAAGTGGACCGAGTTCACCGGCGGAGAAAACGGCCTGCAGAACGTGCCGCGCCCGATGTTCGATTCGTTCGCCGCCTTCCACGTCTTTGCGGTGCTGACGATTCTTGCCGTGGTCTGGTTCATGTGGCGGCTGGTGCACTCGCCCTTCGGCCGTGCCCTGCAGGCCGCGCGCGACAACGAGCAACGTGCGGCCAGCCTGGGCTACAACACCTATGGCCTGAAACTCGGTGCCTTCGTCATCGCCGGCGGCATCATCGGATATGCCGGCGGCCTGCTGTGCCTGCTGCTGCAAGGGGCCTACGCCAACAACCTGAGCTGGGAACACGCGGGCGACAGCCTGCTGATGACCGTGCTGGGCGGCGTGCACCATGTGCTCGGCCCGTTGTGGGGTGCCATCGCCTTCATCGTGCTCGAGGACAAGCTCAGCGGCCTGACCGAGCACTGGTGGCTCATCTTCGCGCCCATCATCATCCTGTTCGCCCTGTTCTCGCACGAAGGCATCCAGGGCCTGGTGCAGCGCCTGTTCGGCCGCCAGCGCTGGACGCTGGTGCGCGAGGGCATCCCCGCGCGGCCGGCCGTCATCAAGCCCTATGCCGGCGCGCGCATGCAGGCCGATGCCAGCAAGCCGGTGCTGAGCGTGCGCGGCCTGAGCAAACGCTTCGGCTCGCTGGTCACCGCCAACAAGATCGATCTCGACATCTACCCGTACCAGCTCCACAGCTTTCTCGGCCCCAACGGCGCCGGCAAGACGACGTTCTTCAACATGCTCACCGGCATCCTTCCTCCCAGCGAAGGCAGCATCGTGTTCGAAGGCCGCGACATCACCCGCCTGCCGGTGCACAAGCGCATCAAGCTGGGCATGAGCCGCTCGTTCCAGATCCTCAGCATCTTCAAGAACCTGACGGTGTTCGAGAACGTGCGGGTGGCCGTCCAGGCCGCTCAGCCCGGCCTGCCCAGCCTGTGGCGCGATGCGCACGACATGGCGCAGGTCAACGACCGCACCTGGTCGCTGCTCGATGCGGTGGGCCTGGCCGACCGCGCCGCCGAAGGCTGTACCGACCTGTCGCACGGCGAACAGCGGCTGTTGGAGATTGCCGTCTCGCTGGCCATGGAGGCCCGGCTTCTGCTGCTCGACGAACCGCTGGCCGGACTGGCCGAAGCCGACCGCGAGATCGTCGCCAAGCTCATCCGCACGCTGGCCCGCCAGCATGCCGTGATCCTCATCGAACACGACATGGACCGGGTGCTGGCCATCTCCGATCGGGTCACGGTGCTGCACCGCGGACAACTGATCGCCGACGGCAAGCCTGCGGAAGTGGCGGTGCATCCGCTGGTGATCGAAGCCTACCTGGGCACCAAGGGCGCGCAGGCCTCGCCGGCCCCGGATGCAGCGGCAGCGGGCAGCGGAACGGCCGGCACGGTTCATCCGCAAGTCAGCCCGGCCCAGCCCGTCCTCCAGCCCACGGCACGCACCGGCAAGACGCTGCTGAAGATCGAAGGCCTGAAGGCCGGCTACAACGGCAGCACCATCATCGACGGCCTGAACCTGAGCCTCAACGAGGGCGAGGTGCTGGCGGTGCTGGGCCGCAACGGCGTGGGCAAGACCAGCACCCTGCGCGCCATCATGGGTGCCATGCCCGTCAGCGCCGGCCGCATCAGCTTCGACGGGCAGGAGATCACCAACCGCAAGTCGCACGCGATCAACCGCGCCGGCATCTCGATCGTGCCGGAAGGCCGGCGGCTGTTCCCCAACCTCACCGTCTATGAAAACCTGGTGCTCGCCGCCCGCCCCGGCGGCATCAGCGTGGACAAGGCCTACGAGCTGTTCCCGCGCCTGCACAACCGCCGCAACATCAAGGCCGAAAGCCTGTCGGGCGGCGAACGCCAGATGGTGGCCATCGCGCGTGCGCTGATGGCTCCGGCCCGGCTGATCCTGCTCGACGAACCCTTCGAAGGCCTGGCACCCGCCGTGGTCCAGGAGGTGATGGAAGCCGTCAAGCGCCTGCGCGGCCAGGTCAGCATGATCATCGTGGAGCACCATGCCGAATCGGTTCTCGGCATCGCCGACCGTGCCTGCGTGCTGGTCAACGGCAAGCTGGCGTACGAAGGTGCGGCCACCGACCTCGCCGCCGACACCGCCACGCAGGCCCGCCTGCTGGGTATCGTGCACGAGTGAAGCCGGCCATCCCGGCCCATGGATCGACAAGACAGACAAAACAGAAGACAGGAGCAAAAAGACATGCCTGACATTCAGGACTATCTGGACGGCGCCACACGGGTCCACATCATCGTGGGGGACCCGATTGCGCAGGTGAAATCGCCTTCGGGCGTGACGCAGGCGTTTCACGACCGCGGGCACAACGCCATCGTCATGCCCGCGCATGTCGCACCGGCCGACCTCGCCGCCTGCGTGCAGGGCCTGACCCGGGTGCAGAACGTGGACGGCATCATCGTCACCGTGCCGCACAAGTTCGCCACCTACGGCCTGTGCACGACGGCCTCCGAACGCGCACATTTTCTGCAAGCCACCAACACGATGCGCCGCAACGCCGACGGCACCTGGCATGGCGACATGTTCGACGGGCTCGGTTATGTCACGGCGATGCGGCGCAAGGGTTGCGATCCGCGCGGTCGGCGTGTGCTGCTGGTCGGCGCCGGCGGCGCGGGCTCGGCGATCGCACACGCCCTGGTCGAGGCCGGCGCCAGCGCGCTGGCCATCCACGACGAGGACACCACGCGCCGCGACAGCCTGATCGCGCGGCTGGCCTCGCTCGATTCGACCCGCGTCGAGGCCGGCTCGCCCGATCCCACGGGCTTCGACATCGTGCTCAACGCCACGCCCGTGGGCATGCGCGAAAACGATCCCATCCCCGTGCAGGTGGCGCACCTGGCCTCGCATGCCTTTGTCGGCGACGTGATCACGGCACCGGCGATCACGCCGCTGATCGCGGCCGCCCGCGCCGGCGGGCACCCGACGATGACCGGCGGCGACATGTTCGCCTGCGTACGCGATCTGATGGTCGCTTTCCTGCTGCGCGAGGAACCGGCATGAGCCCCGTGCCGGCCCGTTCCGCCCCCGTGGCCGTGATCGCCGGAGCCTGCGGCGGCATCGGCCGTGCGGTGGCGCAGCGCCTGGCAGCCGACGGCATGCGCCTGGCCTTGTGGGACATCAACGCCAGGGCACTCGACGCGCTGGCCGCCGAGCTGCGCGACTCGGGCGCCGAGGCCCACGCCTGCGCCGCCGACCTCACCGACGAAACCGGTGTCGAGCAGGCGCTGAAGCAGACCGTGCAGGCCCTGGGCAGCGTCGACGTGCTGGTGCATGGCGCAGGCATCACCGGGCCTTGTCTGCCGGTGGCGGGCTACCCGCTCGAAGCCTGGCGGCGCACGCTGGACATCAACCTCACGAGCGCCTTTCTGTGCGCCCGGGCGGTGGTGCCGCTGGTGCGCCAATCGGCTGCCGGACGCATCGTGTTTCTGTCCTCCATCGCCGGCAAGGAAGGCAATGCCGACATGGCCGCGTACTCGGCCGCGAAGGCCGGCGTGATCGCCCTGACCAAGTCGCTGGGCAAGGAACTGGCCCTCACGCCCGCCCGCGTCAACTGCATCACCCCGGCCGTGATCGAAACCGCGCTGGTCCAGCAGATGACTCCCGAGGCACTGGCGGCCAGCCTGTCGCGCATCCCGGTGCGGCGCATGGGCCAGCCGGCCGAGGTCGCGGCCATGGTGGCCTGGCTGGCATCCGAGGCCTGTTCGTTCTCGACCGGCGCGGTGTTCGACCTCTCGGGCGGACGCGCGACCTATTGATGGCGAGCCCTGTTCCATTCCACTATTCCACCTTCAACGACGAGAGAACCACGGACATGAAGATTCTGGTGACAGGCGGACGGGGCTTCCTCGGCGCCTGGGTCCTCAAGGCCCTGCTCGAAGCAGGCCACGGCGCGCGTGTACTCGACCGGGCGGGCGACCGCAGCCTGGTGCACGGCATCGTCGGCGCACGTGCCGCAGCGATCGAATGGCACGATGGCGATGTCTCGAACGGCGGCGACGTGGCCGCTGCGGCATCGGGCTGCGACGGCGCCATCCACCTCGCGGGCCTGCTCACGCCCACCTGCCGCGACGACGCCCTGCGCGCGGTCGACGTCAACATCAAGGGCACGATCCATGTGTTCGAGGCCGCACGGCGCGAATGCTGGGCCGGTGTGGCCTATGCCAGCAGCGCCGGCGTCTACGGGCCGGACGACGCCTTGCACCCGGCGCCCGCCACCGTGTACGGCGCCACCAAGCTGGCCTGCGAAGGCATCGCCCGCGCCTACTGGTGCGACCCGGCCGCACAGGCCGACGGTCGGCCCGGTCACCGCGTGGCCAGCGTGGGCCTGCGGCCCTTCGTGATCTACGGCGCCGGCCGCGAGACCGGATCGAGCGCCGGCCCGTCGCTGGCCTGCCGCGCGATCGCCTTGCGCCAGCCCTACGTGATTCCTTTCACCGGCGCCACCGGACTGGTCTACGTCGAAGACGTGGCCCAGGTCTTCGTGGCCGCGGCGACCGCCGGGCCGCAAGCCGCCCTGGTGCTGAACATGGTGGGCGATGTCTACACCACCGACCAGATGCTGACCCGTCTTCGCGCGCTCGGCCCCGGCGTCGAGCTTTCGGCCCAGGGCGCCCCCCTGCCCATCGCCGCCGAGCTGCCGGCCGACGATCTGCGGCAGCTCGTCCCCCATTACCAGCCCACACCGTTGCGCGAGGGCCTGCTGCGCACGCTCGAGGTCTACCAGCGGCAGGCCGCGCAAGACACCGGCTCATCCCCCTCCGTCGCGGGCATCTCTGCCCACACACCCTTCACCCAGACACTTCACTCATGAAAACAGAACTCAAATCCCTGCCCGACCCCAGCGAATTCGACGTCGTGGTCGTCGGCGCGGGCGGTGCGGGCATGTCGGCCGCCCTGTTCGCCGCCATCGACGGCGCCAAGGTCCTGCTGGTCGAATCCACCGAATACGTCGGCGGCACCACCGCCTACTCGGGTGCGACCACGTGGGTGGTCGGCACCCGCCATGCCCCCAAAGTCAATCCGCAGGACACGCTGGACCAGGCCGAACGTTTCCTCGATCTGGCCGTGGGCGATCGCACCGACCGGTCGGTGCGCCGCGCCTTCCTCGACAACGGCGCCGATGCCGTCGCCAAGATCGAAGACCACTCGCATGTGAAATACCGTCCCCGCGACTTCCACCCCGACTACCTCTCGGAACTCGAAGGCTCGACCACCTGCGGACGCGCACTGGAACCCCTGCCCTTCGACGGCCGGCTGCTGGGCAAGGACTTCGACCTGGTCCGTCCGCCCATCCCCGAATTCACCGTGCTGGGCGGCATGATGGTCGACCGCGACGACATCATTCAGCTCCTGGCCTTCAACCGCAAATGGTGGGGCTCGTGGTCCACCTTCAAGTACGTCACGCGCACGATGCTGCGCCACGTCAGCGATCGCCTGAGCGGCCCGCGCGGCACCCGGCTGGTGATGGGCAATGCCCTCATCGGACGGCTGCTGCTGTCGCTGCGCGAACGCGGCGTGACGTTGCTGACCGAAGCCCGCGTCACCCACCTGCTGCGCAGCCGCGCCGGCTCGGGCGCGGTCGATACGCTGGTCATCAGCCAGCACGACGCCACCCGCACCATCCACGCCAAGGGCGGCGTGATCCTGGCCAGCGGCGGCTTCAATCGCCACCCGCAGCGGCGTGCCCAACTGGCACCCGGTTCTGCAGTGGCCTGGTGCGCCGGCGCGCCCGGCCACACCGGCGCCATGCACGACCTCGCCGAAACCGTCGGCGCCGTCTACGGACGCGGCGGCCGCAGCAACTGCTTCTGGGCGCCCGTCTCGCTGCGCAAACGCACGGATGGCAGTACGGCCGTGTTCCCTCATTTCGTATTCGATCGCGCCAAGCCGGGCACCGTCATCGTCAACCAGAAGGGCCAGCGCTACTACAACGAATCCACTTCGTACCACCTGACCGGCATCACCATGCAGGAGGCCAACGCCCAGGCACCCAGCGTGCCCTCGTTCCTGGTGACCGATGCCAACGGCATGCGCAAATACGGCCTGGGCATGGTGCGCCCCAACGGCATGGGCCTGCGCGCAGGCATTGCCGACGGCTACATCGTGCAGGGCCAGACCCTCGAAGAACTGGCGGGCAAGCTGGGCATCGACGCCACCCACCTCAAGCAGGCCGCCGCCGACATCGGCCGCTTTGCCCAGACCGGCGTCGACGAACAGTTCCAGCGCGGCACCACCACCTACCAGCGCGCCAACGGCGATGCCACCTGGACCGGTCCCAACCCCAGCCTGGGCCCGATCGAAACCGCCCCCTTCTACGCCTTGCGCCTGTACCCCGGCGACATCGGCGCCGCCACCGGCTTCGAGACCGACGACCAGGCACGCACGCTCGATGCGTCGGGCCAGCCCGTCGAAGGCCTCTATGCCGTCGGCAACGACCAGCACTCGATCATGGGCGGCACCTACCCCGGACCCGGCATCACACTGGGCCCCGGGTTGGTGTTTGCCTACCTGGCGGCCCGCAGCGCCGTGCAGCGGGCGCGTGTGAGATCGTAGAAACAGGCAGGGCCCGGCGCAGCACGGCGTGGTACCCGGCATCCTCGGCCGCAAACGCGTGCGGCTGGCTCAAACGCTTGACGTCATCCCGCCCCGCTCGGGCCCTCCCCCCAACACCGCCATCAACCTCCCCTCCACCCCCCTCGCAAACTCCTCCACCACTTCCCGACTCAGAAACCCATAGTGCGGCGTCAAGATGACGTTCTCGATCGCCAGCAGCGGCGACGCCGCATCCAGGGGTTCATGCGCGAACACATCCAGCGCAGCCAGGCCCGGTCGTCCGGCCTGCAGCGCGTGGACCAGGGCCTGGCTGTCGACCAGCTCGGCACGGGAGGTGTTGACGAGCACGCTGTCGGGCCGCATGGCCCCCAGCCTTTCCGCATTCAGCAGATG
The DNA here is from genome assembly GCF_003752175.1 of Comamonas sp. BIGb0124. Lineage (GTDB taxonomy): Bacteria > Pseudomonadota > Gammaproteobacteria > Burkholderiales > Burkholderiaceae_C > Comamonas_F. Next base: position 373,783 of record NZ_RJVF01000012.1, read on the forward strand.
GTGGGTGGATGCCGAAGGCACCAGGTGCAGGCTGACGACCTGGGCGGTGCCCAGCAGTTCCTCGAGCGACACGGCGGTGACGCCGCTGGCCGCGGCACGCGCGGCCGTCATGTTGGGACTCCAGGTCACGACCTCCATGCCCAGTGCCTGCCCCACGGCCGCGACCCGCTGGCCGATCTGCCCCAGCCCGATCAACCCGAGCCGTTTGCCCTCCAGAACGGGTGGCAAAAAGCTGGCGCCATGCGGTGCCCGCCAAACGGGCCTGCTCGGCGTCAGCTGGATGGACGGCAAGCGCCGCACTGCCGCCAGGATGAGTGTCCACGTCATCTCGCAGGTGCTGGCCTTCGACGGCCCCCATTCCGTATGGCTCACGCTCATGCCCAGGCTCTGCGCCGCCTCGATGTCCAGCGTCCTGTTGCGGGTGCCGGTGTAGACGATGTGGCGCAGGTCGGGCAGTGTTTCGAGCAACGCGCGGGGCATGGGCGTCCGGTCCCTGAACAGCACCACACACTGCGCCCCCTGCAGCGCCTCGACGAGTTCGCCGCCCACCAGCCGGCGGCTGTGGATCGTGACCTCGGCCCGGGTCCGGATCTCATCCCAGCGCACCCGTTCGCGCAGGGCATGTTCCCAGTCGTCGAGCACGACGACGGTGTTTCTTGCGGGTTGGCTCATTGCGGACGTCTTCATGGCCGGGCGGCAGAAGCCAGAGCCACGATGTCGCGCACGCTGCCCGCAGCGCCCAGCGTCCAGCAGGCGTCCAGCAGTCGCCGGGTCCGATCGGCACCCAGGATCGCATCGGACATGCCGCTGAACTTGGCTTCGAGGTCGGCGTCGCTCATCGGACGCTCCAGCGAGCCGATGGCATGCTCGACGAACACATGCACCTGGCGGCCGTCCTTCAAGGTGGCCACGGCATCCACTGCGGCCTCGTCGATGCTGTCGTCGATGGTGGCGACGACCTTGCGCCGGGTGGCCACGACATCGCCGCGGGTCACCACGTCGTCCGCATACTCGTCTTCGGTGGCGCGTCCTTCGATCAGCCCGACGGCACAGCCGTGGTACACGCTGAACTTGCCTTGCAGGCCGTCCGCCGGCTCCTTCTTGCCGGTCAGTTCAAGCACCAGGGAATGCACACGCAGGTCCAGGCGTTCGAGGTTGTCGGCGGTCACGCCCTTGGCGCGCAGTTGCACGCAGGCATCGATGCTCGGGTGAATCACGATGCCGCAGGCAAAGGGTTTGTAGGCGTTGAACGAGATCTCGAAGCGCGAGCCCAGTTCGCCGGTGACCTCGCTCCAGTCGTACTTGGTCGACACCACCTGGGCAAAGCCGCGCGGGGCCTCGATGGCCCGGCGGCTGGCGGTGAAGCCCTCTCTGGCCATCAGGGCCGACATGAGCCCGGCCTTGGCGGCCGCACCGGGGTGCAGCGGTTTGGTCATGGTGCCGAACTGCTCGCGCAGGCCCACCGGCTGCGAGGCGGCGATGCCCAGGGCCATGATGCTTTTTTCGGTATCCAGCCCCAGCAGGCGGGCACACGCGGCAGCGGCGCCCAGCGTGCCGGTCGATCCGGTGATGTGCCAGCCTCGGTCGTAATGATGGGGATACATCATGTTGCCCAGTCGGCACGACACGTCGATGCCGATGACCACCGCGTCGATGACCTGCCGCCCCGTCGCGCCCGTCAGTTCGGCCAGGGCCAGCACCGCCGAACACACGGGGCCTGCCGGATGGATGATGGTCTTGAGATGGGTGTCGTCGAAATCGAAGGTGTGCGAGGTGATGCCGTTGATCAGCGCCGCGTTGGCGACATCCACCCGATCGGCGCGCCCCAGCACCGCCGCCTGCGGGGCCGGCTCGAGGACCTGGACCGCACGCAGCGCGGCCCATGCGGCTTCGTGATGCGCTGCGCCGACGGCACAACCCAGCCAGTTCAGAAAAGTCCGGTGGGCTTCATGCTCGACTTCGGCAGGCCAGCCGCCCGATGGATGCTGCGCAACGAATGCGCCGAGAATCTGCGTGATCGCAGGGGCGTTCTGATCTGCTTCGATTTTGGTGTTGATGGCCATGATTCAAATGAAGTTGAGACAACAGGGGAACAAACATGAGGACACCCACGGCGTGGGTGCCCCGAGTCGATCGGGTCAGGCATCCAGCTTGATGCTCTGTTCCTGAGCGACTTTTTTCCATCGTGCGAGGTCTTTTCTGACATACGCGTCGAACGCCGCCGGGGTCATGGCCATCGGCACGATCGCCTCGACCTCCAGCAGTTTTTCCAGTTCGGGATTGGCGAGCACCTTCTGCAGCGATTCGTTGAGCACGCCCACCGTGCCGGCATCCATGCCGGCCGGCCCCGAGACGCCATACCACTGCAGAATGTCGTCGAAGCCGTCGACCCCAAGCTCCTTGAAAGTCGGCACGTCGGGGTACTTTGCGGTCCGCTGCTCGCCGGTCACCGCGATCGCGCGCACCTTGCCGCCCGTCAGATGCGGCACGGCCGCCGCAAGCCCCGGAAACATCGCCTGCGTCTGGCCGCCCAGCAGATCGTTGATGGCCGGCGCAATGCCTTTGTAAGCCACATGCTCGATCGACAACCCGAGCTTCAGCTTCAGCAGTTCCATCAAGAGATGGGTGAGCGAACCGGCGCCCGCAGACCCGTAGTTGTGATGCGGGCCGGATTTCATGAACTCGACGAACTCGCGGAAGTTGCGAACCGGCAGGTTCGCATCGACGATCAGCGCGTTGGGCGTGCCGCCGATCATGCCGATGGATGTGAAATCCTTGATCGGGTCGTAGGGCAAGGTGCGGGTGGCCGGGCTGGTGCCCAGCGTCGCCACATAGCCTTGCATCAGGGTGTAGCCATCGGGTGCCGAGCGCAGCGTCTTCTGACAGGCGATCACGCCGCCTCCCCCGCCATGGTTTTCGACCACGAACGTGGCCCCCAGAGCCTTGCCCCACAAGGTGGTGGTGGCCCGCCCCACGTAATCGCTTCCGCCCCCCGCCGCGACGGGCACCACATAGGTGATGGGCCGGTCCGGGTACCGCGGCTGCGCCCGCAGCCCTCCCGGTCCGGCAGCCCAAGCTGCAGCGCTGGCAGCCATCAAGAAAACACGACGATCCATTTTTGTCTCCTGTTCAGGTTTTTTATCGAGAGGAAAGATCGCAAATTCCCATGGCTCCGCCTGGCGCGGCTCGCCATGAAGAGTCGCCGGGGGGAAGCGACTTCGCCTGCGGCTGGCCGATCCGGTGGGCTAGGTCCGGATGGCTAGACGGATGCCGTCAGTCAGTTTTCGGCGAGTCGTCGGTAAGCATTCAGCACATGGTCGGCAAGCAGGCCGGCACAGGCTTGTGGCGCGAGTTCGCTCGCGGATTGCTCCAGTGCACGCACGATGCGTTTGTGTTCCTCGTTGGATGCACGGCGGTGATCCTGGCTCGACAGGTTCTTGAGCCGCGCGAGGTGGAGTTTCTGGATGATGTCGCGGTAGCTGTTCGCGATCTCGCGGTTGCCCGTGCTTTCGATGAACAGCCAGTGGAACTGCAGATTGGCCTGGTAGTAGGTCTGTCCATGGCCCTGCGTGAGGCCTTCGTCCATCTGCTGCACGCAGGCCTGCAGTTTCGCGACGAGCTCATCGCGCTGCGGCTGGGGCAGACGTTCGGCCATCTGGCCGGCATGGCGGTCGAGCACCGAACGGAAGGCATACAGGTCGGCCACCTCCTGCAGCGACAGCTCGCGGATGTACACGCCCGAATGTTTGCGCGACACCACCAGACCCATGCTTTCGAGCTCACGCAGCGCCTCGCGCACGGGCACCCGTGAGACTTTCATCTGCTCGACCAGATCGGGTTCACGCAGAGCCTGACCCGGCTCCAGAGCGCCGGACATGATCTGCCCCAGCAGTTGGTCCCGGACCAGCTTCCCCAGGGACGTGTTCTTGATCTCGTCGAAGGCGGACGGTTGAAGGGCAGGCTTGAGAAATTGCATAAGAGGCTCCATTCGCCTAATCGTATACATATAGACGATTGAAGAACTGATGGAAAACCCGTGCACAGCCGTGCCTCAAAAGAAAAAGCCCCCAGTCTCGGAAGACTGGGGGCTTGAACTGGTGCCGGTTGTCGGATTCGAACTGACGACCTACCGCTTACAAGGCGGGTGCTCTACCAACTGAGCTAAACCGGCGACTCGCAATATTGTAATGGCAGGCGGGGCCGGATCGGGCCAAACTGCACAACACTTGCATCGGCAGCAGCGGCCTTTGCCCCCTTGCCCGCTTACTTCACCAGCTTGAGCGACGGCCGGCTTCCGCCGGGCGGGGGGCTGGTCGGCGGCACGTCGCCATCGTCTTTTTCCGGACTGTCGGCGGCACCCGAAGCGTCGTCGCGCGCTGCCGTGGCGGCGTCGCCGCCGTCGCCGCTGCTGCTGCTGCCCGAAGAAGCCACCACGAGTTGCACGGGCGAAGACGAGGAAGAAGACGTCGCAGGCGCATCGCCGGCTGTCTCGTCGCCGAGCGCAGAGGCGGCAGACGACGACTGGCCGCCGCCGTCGACCGAGGCCAGGCTGGGCGCGGCCGGAGCGGCTGCGACCGGCGCGGGCGGCGGGAAGGCCATGCCCTGGCCGTTCTCGCGGGCGTAGATGGCCACGACGTGGTCGATCGGCACCATGATGTCGCGCGGCACGCCGCCGAAGCGGGCCCTGAAGGAAACGAATTCGTTGCCCAGCTGCAGCGCACTGGTGGCGTCGTAGCTCACGTTGAGCACGATTTCGTTGTCCTTGACGAACTCCATCGGCACCTGCACCGAACCGTCGACATGGGCGGCGATATAGGGCGTGAGGCCGTTGTCCGAGCACCATTCATGCAGGGCGCGGATCAGGTAGGGACGTGTCGAGGTATTGGCGATGTCAGTCATAACCGGGAATCCAAAACGACGCGAGGCCGGCGAACAGAGGTCGCTCCGTTCGCAGGCCCCGCATCCTGGGTTGCAGCAATCGATCGGGCTGCTTGTTACTTGCGCATGACCTTTTCCGAGGGCGTCAGCGCCTCGATGTAGGCCGGACGCGAGAAGATGCGCTCGGCATACTTGAGCAGGGGTGCCGCGTTCTTGGACAGCTCGATGCCATAGTAATCCAGGCGCCACAGCAGCGGGGCAATGGCCACGTCGAGCATGGAGAAGTTGTCGCCCAGCATGTACTTGTTCTTGAGGAACACGGGTGCCAGCTGCGTCAGGCGATCGCTGATGTGGGCACGGGCCTTTTCATGGCTCTTGTCGCCGCTCTTGGCGCCGCGCGTTTCCAGCGTGGAGACATGCGTGAACAGCTCCTTCTCGAAATTGAGCAGGAACAGGCGGACACGCGCGCGGTCGACCGGGTCGCCGGGCATCAGCTGCGGATGAGGGAAACGCTCGTCGATGTACTCGTTGATGATGTTCGACTCGTACAGAATCAGGTCGCGCTCGACCAGGATGGGAACCTGACCGTAGGGGTTCATCACGCTGATGTCTTCGGGCTTGTTGTAGAGGTCCACGTCGCGGATCTCGAAATCCATGCCTTTTTCAAACAAGACAAAACGGCAACGGTGGGAATACGGACACGTCGTTCCCGAATACAGCACCATCATGGCATCAGCTCCTAAAAAATCGTAAAAGGAGTCGCGTACGCATCGATACGCGGCTCCCGAATCCATTGTTCGTTCGTTCGACCGAACCGGCCCGGCCTGCCCACATCCCCGCTGTGCGAAGATGCAGACGACCCGGTTCATCCCCGGCACCGAAAGGCCTACCGGACACGCCGTTCGATGCACCGGAGATCGCAACCCACGGGCGCAAGCGCCAGACCAGGCGAAGACAGCGCACACCGCCCTGCGTACTCCCGACGGGTGACGACCCTGGCAATGACAGTGGCTTTACACGCATCCGGCACCTCGAAAAGCACTTCGAAAAGCAGTGCTTGCGGTCAACGTTCACTCAAGGCCCCGCAGGGCCAGGCACGGTCTCCGGAAGACCGCGAACCGAGCATTATCCCCGATATGCCCGAAACCAGGGCCAGAGGTTGATCGCGGGCGACGAGTAATGGCCCCGCGATCGCCGCGAACGGACCGTGCCGACGGCGCTGCTGACAGGCTCAGGCGGCCGACACCGACTCGGCCAGATTCCCAAAATGGGCATGAGACCCTCATAATCCGCCCATTCGCACTTCGTTTTTTGACCGTCACCAGACAAGGAGTACTGTATGGGCATGATGAAAGAATTCCGGGAATTCGCCATCAAGGGCAACGTCATCGACTTGGCCGTCGGTGTGATCATTGGCGGCGCTTTCGGCAAGATCGTCGATTCGCTGGTCAAGGACGTGATCATGCCGTTGGTCGGGGCCGTGGCCGGCAATCTCGATTTCTCGAACTACTACGTGGTGATCGGCGACATACCGGCCGGCGTGGCCGACAACCTGACGGCCCTCCGCACAGCGGGCGTTCCGGTGTTTGCCTATGGCAGCTTCATCACCGTGGCGGTCAACTTCCTGATCCTGGCCTTCATCATCTTCCTGATGATCAAGCAGATCAACCGCCTCAAGCGCGAAGAGCCCAAGCCCGCACCTGCCGCCCCCAAGGCCCCGCCGGAAGACATCGTGCTGCTGCGCGAGATCCGCGACAGTCTCAAGGGCCGCGACACACCGCCCCTGCCCTGAGCCAGGCGGCCTGCCCGGCAGCGCGGTCTCACGCCGGGCGCGCCGGGTGCCCTTTGATCAGACCACCGGCGTGCCGCAGAGCTGGCGCGCCATCTTGACCGCCTGCAGCAGGCTGGCCGGCGAGGCCACGCCCTGGCCGGCGATGTCGAATGCCGTGCCGTGATCGGGGCTGGTGCGCACCAGCGGCAGGCCCAGCGTGACATTGACGCCGTGCTCCACCCCCAGATACTTCACGGGGATCAGCCCCTGGTCGTGGTACATGGCGATGACCGCATCGTAGGTACCGCGGATCGCGCCTTCGGGGCGCCGCGCCTTCATGAACACCGTATCCGGCGGATAGGGCCCGAAAGCCTGGATGCCCTCGCGCACCGCCGCCTCGACGGCCGGGGCGATGTGGTCGATCTCCTCGCGGCCGAACAGGCCGTCTTCTCCGGCATGGGGATTGAGGCCCGCGACGGCCAGGCGGGGACCGCCCTGCGCGGCGATCTCGGGCCAGCGGTTGAGAGCCGCATGCGTGATGCGCAGCGTCTCCAGCACCTGATCGCGGCTGACGGCATCGATGGCCTGCCGCAGCGAGACGTGGATGCTGACGAGCACGGTCCGCAACTCCTCGTTGGCCAGCATCATGCGCACCGGGACCTGCTCGACGGGCAAGCCCAAGGCACGCGCCGCCTCGGCCTGCAGCATTTCGGTATGGCCGGGAAACGCCACGCCGGCTGCGGATAATGCGGCCTTGTGCAGCGGCGCAGTCACCATGCCGGCGGCTTCGCCGCGCAACACGGCGCGCGCGGCCCACACCACCGCATCGGCGGCCATGCGGCCGGCGCGGGCATCCACCACACCGAAAGCCGGCAACGGCGCACGAGCCGGATCGGTCTCGGCGCCCGGATGCACGGCCAGCACCGGCATCAACCGGGGCGGCAGGTCGGCACAGGCATCGGCCGGCTGCCCGATCGTCACCACGGGCAGATGTCCGCCGATCACGGCCGCCGCCCGGCGCATGACGGCCACGTCGCCCACCACAAAACAGCCTGCCATGCGTTGCGGGTGGTCGCGGAACGCCATGGCGATGGTTTCAGGGCCGATGCCGGCCGGATCGCCCAGGGTCACGGCCAGCGGCAACCGCACCGGGGCCTGCGCCTGTGCCACATGTTCCGCACTGTCGGCGGGGACGGAAAAAGAGGACGGGCCGTTCATGCGGGATTGTCGATGTCGATGAACCGGTGCGACAGGCCCAGTTGGCCGGCGACTTGCGCGCCCAGCGCCTGCACGCCATACCGTTCGGTGGCGTGGTGGCCGGCAGCGATGAAGGCAACACCCATTTCGCGGGCGTAATGAGCCTGCGGCTCGGAGATTTCGCCGGTGACATAGGCATCGGCACCGGCCGCGATAGCCGCTTCGAAGTAGCCTTGCGCGCCCCCGGTGCACCAGGCGATCTGGCGCAGCGGGCGGCCGTCGCCGGGCACCCAGGTCGGGGTCCGTCCCAGCACGCGCTCGACCCGGCTCACCCATTCCTCGGCGGCCAGCGGCGCATCGAGCGGCCCTACGCTGCCCAGATCCTGCTCACCGAAATGCCGTTCGGCCTGCACCCCCAGCCGCGCGCCGAGCTGCGCGTTGTTGCCCAGTTCGGCATGGGCATCGAGCGGCAGGTGGTAGGCATAGAGATTGATGCCGCTGGCCAGCAGCGCAGCCAGCCGCTGCTTCATCCAGCCGGTGACGCGGCCATCCTGGCCTCGCCAGAACAGGCCGTGGTGCACCACCAGGGCATCGGCGCCGGCGGCCACGGCGGCTTCGATCAGCGCCAGGCTGGCGGTCACGCCCGAGACCAGCGTGCGGATCTCGGCCTTGCCCTCGACCTGCAGGCCGTTGGGGCCATAGTCCTTGAAGCGGCCGGGCTGGAGAATATCGTCGAACGCCGCCAGCAGGTGCTGGCGCGTGACGGCGGGAGAAGTCGTCGTGGCAGTCATGGCCCGCATTGTCGCAAAGCCGGCCCGGGCCGTCTTCGGTCCCGCTCGTTCAGTCGGCCGAGGTTCAGGCCTTGTAGCCGCGGCTGCTCATCGGCACGAACGCCAGGGCCATGCCCAGCAGCGCCAGGGCCAGCACGTAATGGCCGGGGCCCTGCACGTCCTGCTTCACCCACAGCGAAATCAGCACCGGCGTGAGGCCGCCGAACACGGCGTAGGCCATGTTGTAGGCAAACGAAAGGCCCGTGAAACGCACGGCCGGCGGAAAGGCGCGGGTCGAGACGATGGGCGTGAGCGAAATGCTGCCGACGAAAAAGCCCATCAACGCATAGCCCCAGATGAGCGAGCTGCCGGTGCCCGGCAATTGGCTGTAGAACCAGTAGCTCGACAGCGCCAGGCCGCCCCAGCCGATGATCATCACCGCCCGGGTGCCGATGCGGTCGCAGGCCCAGCCCACCAGCATGCAGCCGATGGTCAGCATCAGCGTGGCGGCGCAGTTGGCCACCATCGCATCCTGCCTCGGGATCTGGTACCAGGTTTCCAGGTAAGCCGGGGTCATCAGAATGACCACCACCACGGCGCCCGAGAGCACCCAGGTCATGGCGGCCGTCAGCACGCAGGCCGCACGGTGTTCGCGCAGCACGGTCTTGAGCGGCAGTTCCATCGCCTTGGCACGGCGCGAGGCCAGTTCCTTGAACACCGGCGTTTCTTCGAGGTAACGGCGCAGGTAGACCGACACCAGCCCGAACACGCCGCCCAGAATGAACGGAATGCGCCAGGCGTAGTCCATCACTTGCTGGGGTTCGTACACGGCGTTGATGAAAATCGCCATCAACGAACCCAGCAGAATGCCGCCCGTGATGCCGGCGGTCAGCGTGCCGACGCCGAAGGCGTAGCGGTTGGCCGGCACGTGCTCGGCCACGAAGACCCAGGCCCCCGGCATCTCACCGCCGATCGCGGCACCCTGCAGCATGCGCATGGCCAGCAGCAGCAGCGGTGCGGCCACGCCCAGCGTCTCGTAGGTCGGCAGCAGGCCGATGATGAGCGTCGGCACCGCCATCAGGAAGATGGACAGCGTGAACATGCGCTTGCGGCCCACCACGTCGCCGAAGTGCGCAATGACGATGCCGCCGATGGGACGCGCCAGGTAACCGGCCGCAAAGATGCCGAAGGTCTGCAGCATGCGCAGCCAGTCCGGCATGTCGGCCGGGAAGAACAGCTTGCTGACGATCGTGGCAAAGAACACATAGATGACGAAGTCGTAGAACTCCAGCGTGCCGCCCAGGGCCGAAAGACCCAGGGTTTTGTAATCGCCGCGTGTCAGCGGTCGATGCGTGGACTCCGTCAGGGCGCCCGCAGGGGCGGCAGGTGTAGACATGATCAATATCCGAAACAAACAAAAACAGGCCGGCCTTCAGTGCACGCAGGTGCACGGTCGCTCCACGAAGGGGAAGAAGGCATGAACCGAGAGACGCCGCGCCGGTCGAAGGGGGCGGCAGCCTGCCCTGCGGCGATCCGGCAGGGTCGCCATCCACCGCTGACACGGCGGCGAGCAAAGGGCAAGCCCGACATTCTAAATCGCTTCTAAGGGTAGACCCTTAGCGTTACCCTTGTAGGCCCGCGAGCCCTCGTGCAAACAGGGGCGTGCGCCGAACCGCCGTGCCGGGCCACTTGAAGCACAATGACACCCAGCGCCCGTGTACCCTGCGGGCGCCATCGTCATCTCCAAGCCCATTGCCCTGCCCATGAAACGCCTCTGGCTGCTGTTCTCCCAATCCGTGACCGTCCTGCTGGCCGCGCTGTTTGTCGTGTCCACGCTCAAGCCCCAATGGCTGCAGCGCGGCGCGAGTCTCAACACGCAGGGCGCCGTACCCGTGGTCGAGGCGCCGCAGGAGCACTACGAACGCGGTGCGCCCGACAGCTTCCGCGACGCGGCCCAGAAAGCGGCGCCGGCCGTGGTCAGCATCAACAGCAGCAAGACGCCGGCACAGATCCCCGAAGGATTGGCCCCCTGGTTCGAATTCTTCGGCGCCCCCAGCAACCAGGCGCAAGCCAGCCTGGGCTCGGGCGTGATCCTCAGCCCCGAAGGCTACATCCTCACCAACAACCATGTGATCGAGGGCGCCGACCAGATCGAAGTCACCCTCAACGACCGGCGCACGGCACAGGCCCGCGTGGTCGGCACCGATCCCGATACCGATCTGGCCGTGCTCAAGATCGACCTGCCCGACCTGCCCGTGGTCACCATGGCGCAAGCCGACAGCGCGGCCATCGGCGACCGGGTGCTCGCCATCGGCAACCCCTTCGGTGTGGGCCAGACGGTGACCAGCGGCATCGTCAGCGCGCTGGGCCGCGACCAGCTGGGCATCAACACCTTCGAGAATTTCATCCAGACGGATGCCGCCATCAACCCCGGCAACTCGGGCGGCGCCCTGGTCGACACCTACGGCAATCTGCTGGGCATCAACACCGCCATCTACTCGCGCTCGGGAGGCTCCATGGGCATCGGCTTTGCGATTCCCGTCTCGACCGCACGCATGGTGCTCGACGGCATCGTGCGCGACGGCAAGGTCATCCGCGGCTGGATCGGCGTGGAGACCCAGGAGCTCAACCGCGAACTGGCCGAGACGCTGGGCCTGGGCCAGAACAGCGGTGTCATCGTGACCGGCGTGCTGCAGGCCGGTCCGGGTGCCCAGGCCGGGCTTCAGCCGGGCGACGTGATCACCAGCCTCGAAGGCCAGCCCATCGCCAACGTGGCCGAACTGCTGACCCGCGTCGCCGCGCTGCGCCCGGGCGAGCCCGCCACGCTGGAGATCCAGCGTCAGAACCGTGCCGCGAGCCTCAAGGTCGTGCCGGGCACGCGCCCGCAGCGCAACCCGCGCTGAGAACCGGCCCCGGCAAGACCGGGGAGACGGGCCGGCACCCGAGCAGCAAACAAAAACGGCAAGAGGCCTCATGACCTCTTGCCGTTCTGTCTTGTATCGTCGACCCGCCACGCCATGGGCGGGGACATGGGCCTGGATTCAGGCCGCCGAGTCCTTGTTGACTTCGGTGGATTCGTCCTCGGAAGCCTGCGTGTTGCGAATGAACAGGCGGGCCGCAATGATGCCCAGCTCGTACAGCAGGCACATCGGAATGGCCAGAGCCAGTTGCGAGACCACGTCGGGCGGCGTCACGATGGCGGCCACCACGAATGCGCCCACCACGAAGTAGCCGCGGAAACTCTTGAGTTTTTCGATGGTGACGACGCCCATGCGGGCCAGCACCACCACCGCAATGGGCACTTCGAAGGCCACGCCGAAAGCCAGGAACATGCTGAGCACAAAGCTCAGATAGGCCTCGATGTCAGGCGCCGCCGTGATGCTCTTGGGTGCAAAGCTCTGGATGAACTGGAAGACCTGGCCGAACACGAAGTAATAACAGAAGGCCACGCCGATCAGGAACAGCAGGGTCGATGCCACCACCAGGGGCAGCACCAGCCGCTTTTCGTGCGAATACAGGCCCGGTGCCACAAACGCCCAGACCTGGTAGAGCACGACCGGCAAGGCGATCAGGAACGCCGCCATCAGCAGAATCTTCAGCGGCACCAGGAAAGGCGAGATCACCGAGGTGGCGATCAGCGTCGCCCCCACGGGCAGGTGGGCAACCAGGGGCGCTGCCAGGAAATCGTACAGACGACCCGGCCCCGGATAGAACGCCAGCACGCCCCCCACGATGGCGATGGCCAGTACGGCCTTGAGCAAACGGTCGCGCAGCTCCATGAGGTGCTGCACAAAGGGTTGTTCGCTGCCGGCGAGCTCGTCTTCTTTTTTGGGATCAGCCAAGATCAAATCTCTCGGGAAAACTCAGGGCCAGGAAAAGGGCTGCCTGGGGCAGCCCGCCGCCGTCTGGGCCCCGGCGGACATGACGAGGCGGTGGCGCGCGCTCAGGCGCACGGACCGGACGAGGACGGCCCCGACTGGCGCTCTCGCACCACCCGCGCGGCGCCCGAGAGCGCACTGGCGCGCTTGCTGCGGCTACGGACCTTGTACCACTGCGGCACGGCCGTGCGTTTGGCACGCCAGTTCTTGTTGGGGTTGCGGTAGGCCGGAACCACGTTGCCGAGAACGCCCGATCCGGCGGCTTCGAGCGCCGAGGTGCTGCCCTCCGACGAGGCGCCGCTGCCGTCGTAGCTGCTCGACAGGTCGCTGGAGGTGTCTCGCCAGGTCTGTTCGAAATCGCTGACCTGGGTCTGCACGCTGCTGTGCACGTCGCGTGCAGCGGTCTCGACCGTGTCCTTCATCTTGCGCAGCTCGTCGAGCTCCATCGACCGGTTGACTTCGGCCTTCACATCCGCCACGTAACGCTGCGCCTTGCCCAGCAGCATGCCCACGGTGCGGGCGACGCGCGGCAGTTTCTCAGGGCCGATCACGATCAACGCGACCGCCCCGATGAGTGCGATTTTGGAAAAACCGATATCAATCATGCGCAAAAACCCGTTGCGTGCTGAACCCGAGGCATGACTTCAATCAAGCCACACGACGTCCAGCCGACCGGTGGATGGATCCCACCGGTGTCCTGAACGACTGCCAAGACACGCACTCAGCGTTTTTCCTTGGCGTCGACGTCGATGGTGGGCTTGCTGTCGAGCGCGGACGATTCGGTGACCTGCTTGTTCTCCGCTTCGTTGCCGTCTTTCATGCCGTCCTTGAAGCCCTTGACCGCACCACCCAGGTCTTGACCCATGTTGCGCAGTTTCTTGGTGCCGAACACCATCACCACGATAAGCAGCACGATCAGCCAGTGCCAGATGGAAAAGGAACCCATGGAAATCTCCTAAGTGAACGAGTATTTTAGTGGTGAGCAGCACTCGCTGCCCGCTACAGGAACAAGGTGTTTCACACCGTCAGCGTTTTTTCCGGTCGCTGGCGGCGCGCCTGTTGCACCCCAAGATATCAAAACAGGATCGAAGTCGGAAGCCCGGCGGCGCCAGCGGCGGCTGCGGGCCGGCGTGAATGCGGTCTGCGGTCAGCCCTTGAGCCAGGGCCTCGCGCCTCCCACGACGTGCATGTGCAGATGATGCACCTCCTGCCCGCCGTCGCCGCCGGTGTTGAACTGCACCCGGAAACCGCCCTCCGGGTAAGGCCGGCAGCCGGCCTGCTGCGCCAGCACGGGCGCCAGGGCGACCATGCGCCCGAGCAGCGCGGCATCGTCCGGCCCGACATGGGCCAGCGACACGATATGCCGGCGCGGGATCACCAGAATATGCACCGGTGCCCAGGGCGCGATGTCGTGGAAGGCATACAGCTCGTCGTCTTCGTAGACCTTGCGCGACGGAATCCGGCCCGCAGCGATCTTGCAGAAGATGCAGTCGGGATCGTGAGCGGCGGTGCGGGCCTCGGCGGCATCGACAGGGAGAGAGGAAACGGACACGTTCGGATTCCGAAAAGACTCGTTCGTGGGAAATCGGGACTCAGACCGGCTGATGCCGGTTCATGCGCACCATGCCGAGCACGATGCGATAGAGGAACCAGATCGAGATGGCGGCCCAGGCGATCCAGCCAGGCACGATGAAGAACAGCCACAGCGGCGCGGTGATCAGGTAGAGCAATCCGGCCCAGACCACCGAGCGGATGCGCCAGCTGAAATGGCTTTCGTGCCAGGAACCCACGGCGTCGCCGCGCTTGACCATGTCCAGGATGAAAGCCAGCAGGAGCAGCAGGATGGAAGCCTGCGCCGTGGGGATGACGGCCGCCACCGCCACGATGAGGTGGAGGATGTAGCTGACCCAGCCCACGGTGCTCAGGCTGCTGTCGTCGCGATACGGAGTTTGCATGACAGGTCTCCCGGGTTGAAGGATACGGAAACGCGGTCTCAGGCCTGGCCGGACTCGCGGGCCTGGGCCTTCCGCAGCGCCTTTTCCTCGAGCCCGCTGGTGCCTTCGCGGCGCTCGAGTTCGGTCACCACGTCCAGCGGCGACAGACCGTAATGCGCCAGCGCCACCATGCTGTGGAACCAGAGATCGGCCACTTCGTAGACCAGCTTGGAGGCATCGGCCCCATGGTCGACATCCTTGGCAGCCATGACCACCTCGGTGGCCTCTTCGCCGATCTTCTTGAGAAAGCTGTCCGGCCCCTTGTGCAGCAGGCGGGAGACGTAACTCTTGTCCGGGTCGCCGCCATTGGCCGGCTTGCGGGATTCGATGACGGCGGCCAAGCGGGCCAGCGCGTCCTGGGAGAAATCTGGGGCGCTCATGGGTCTTACTTATAGATGCTGGCCGGGTCCTTCAAGACCGGTTCGACGGTCAGCCACGTGTCATTGTCGTGACGTTTGAAGAAACAACTGTGACGGCCGGTGTGGCAGGCGATACCGGGTTCGTGCCCGGTCTGCGTGACCTCGAGCAGCACCACGTCGTTGTCGCAGTCCAGGCGGATGTCGTGCACGATCTGCACGTGGCCGGACTCCTCGCCCTTGAACCACAGCTTGCCGCGCGAACGGCTGTAGTAGACCGCACGGCGCAGCTCGGCCGTGCGGGCCAGCGCCTCGCGGTTCATCCAGGCAAACATGAGCACGTCCTTGCTGCCGTGCTCTTGAGCGATGACGGGGACCAGCCCCTGTTCATCCCATTTCACTTCATCGAGCCAATTCATCACGCCATTGTCTGTCATTTGGCCCGCGTGGCACACGCCCAGGGTCCGAAAGCCTCGGCCCGGGAACGTTGCGGGCACGGCACAGCAGTTGCGCACCGGGAAGTCCCTCATGAATTAAAGCTTGAATGATCAAAAATTTTCCTTATGATTCGACAAATGTAAATTTTTTGTCAGACCGCTCGCGGCTCTGAAACCGCCTGCCCGCCATGCCCGATACGTCCGACGCCAGCGACCTGACCATCGCCATCCGCATCAGCCGGGTGCGCCCCAACCTCACGCGCTCGCACCAGCAGATGGCCGACTACGTGCTGGCCCACCCGCTGCAGGCCGCCACCATGCCGATCGACGAGCTGGCGGCCGCCGTGGGCGTGTCGGTGGCCACGGCCAATCGTTTTGCGCGCGCCATCGGCCTGGACGGTTATCCCATGCTGCGCGCGGAGCTGGTGCGCGGCTTCGAGGCCATGCTGGCCCCCATCGAAAAAATGCGCATCAAGCTGGAAAAGCCCAGCAGCATGCGCGATGTGTTCGCCGCCGCGCTCGAGGAAAGCCAGCGCAACGTGGCCGCGACCCGCGAGGCGCTCGACGCGGCCTCGTGCGAGGCGGCGGTGAGCACCATCCTGCGCGCACGGCGCATCTATCTGGCGGGCTTCGGCGCCAGCGGCTGGCTGGCCGGCCTGCTGCAGCGCGGCCTCGACGGCCATTGCGACAACGTGCACCTGCTGGCCGGCGTGGCCGGTGCCTCCTACGGCGCGCGCCTGCTGCCGCGCATGACGCCCGACGACATGCTCATCGCCATCAGCTACCCGCGTTACCTGACCGACACGGTGCTGCTGGCCCAGGGTGCCTTCCAGCGCGGCGTGAGCGTGCTGGCCCTCACCGACGGCCCCCGTTCACCGCTGGTGCCGCATGCCCACGTCTGCCTTTTCGCCCAGACCGAAAACCAGTACGCGGCGAACTCCGAATCGTCGGCCCTGGCCATGATCGAGGCGCTGACCAGCGCCGTCGCCCATCAGGCCAAGGAGTCGGTCAAGTCCGCGGCACGCATGACCGAAGCCGTGCTGCCCTGGCTGCACGACGGCACACGCGGCCGCCTCGAGGCCGGTGCGGGTCCGCGAGGAGGCCAGGGTGCCACGGTGGCCGCCGCCGTGCCTGCGCCCTCGCCCAGCGGGCCTCAGGTGCCGCCGCTGCGCGATCCGGGCTGATTCGATCACCTCTTTCGGAAATCGCCTGATGTCAATCTCGCTTCCCTGATCACGCCCGTCTCCAACCGCCCCGCTCCAGTTTCTGCCGCTCCGTTTCCATTGCCTCCGTTTTCCATGTCCGCCCCTTCATTTCCCGCCGCATCGGCTGCCGTTCGTCCCGTGATCGCCATCCATGGCGGCGCAGGCACCCTCAGCCGCGGCCAGATCTCGCCCGAACAGGCCGAGGCCTATCACGCAGCCCTGCACGGCATCCTCGAAGCCGGCCAGCAGATCCTGGCGGCGGGTGGCACGGCGCTGGACGCCGTCTGCCTGGCCGTGAAGCTGCTGGAAGACTGCCCGCTGTTCAACGCCGGCCACGGGGCGGTTTTCACGTCGCGGGAAACCCATGAGCTCGATGCCGCCGTCATGGACGGCGCCACCCTGGCTGCAGGCGCCGTTGCCGGCGTCTGCCGGGTGCGCAACCCGGTCGAGGCGGCCCGCGCCGTCATGGTCCGGGGCCAGCACGTGCTGATGGCGGGCGAAGGCGCAGAGGCCGTGGCACGGGAAGCCGGGCTGGCCGCGGTATCGCCGGATTACTTCTCGACCGAGGCACGCCGTCAGCAACTGCATGCCGCCCGTGCCCGCCACGCCGGTGCCGTGCTCGACCACGACGGCGCCGCCGCACTCGCCGGCCGGCCGCTCGACGAAGACCGCAAGATGGGCACCGTGGGTGCCGTGGCGCTCGACGCGCGGGGCCACCTCGCGGCGGCGACCTCGACCGGCGGCATGACCAACAAGCAGCCCGGCCGCATCGGCGACAGTCCGCTGATCGGCTCGGGCACCTATGCGGACGACCGCACCGCCGCCGTGTCGTGCACCGGCCATGGCGAGAGCTTCATCCGCGTCAGCGCCGCACACGACGTCTGCGCACGCATGGCCTACGGCGGCGCCACGCTGCAGGACGCCACCCAGGCCGTGGTGCACCAGGCCTTGCCGGCCATCGCCGGCACGGGTGGCCTGATCGCCGTGGACCGCACGGGCAGCGTGAGCCTGTGCTTCAACACCGAAGGCATGTACCGCGGTCATGCCCGGGTCGGCGAACGGCCGCAGACCGCCATCTTCCGCGACGAACCCCTCGTTTGATTGACCTCCCGCAGGGCCGTTCGCGTGCCCGGCGCCTCTCTCTCCCTATGACCCCCTCCTCTACTCCATCTTCCCCGTCGCTGGCCGCCAGCATGCCGGAGCAACGCGTGCTGAGCGTGGCCGACCTGACGATCCGGTTCGCCAACTCCGAGCGCACGGTCGATGCCGTGCGCGACCTCTCCTTCCATGTCGACCGCGGCGAGACGGTCGCCATCGTGGGCGAGTCCGGATCGGGCAAGTCGGTGACCTCGCTGGCCCTGATGCGCCTGGTCGAGCACGGCGGCGGCAAGATCGTCAACGGCCAGGTCGCCCTGCGCCGCCGCAACGGCCAGGTGCTCGACCTCGCACGCGCCGGCAACGCCACCATGCGGTCGGTGCGCGGCGCCGACGTGGCCATGATCTTCCAGGAGCCCATGACCTCGCTCAATCCGGTGTTCACCGCCGGAGACCAGATCGCCGAATCCATCCGCCATCACCAGGGCATGGATCGGGCGGCGGCACGCGCCGAGGCCTTGCGCATGCTCGAGCTGGTGCGCATTCCCGAAGCGCGCAATGTGCTCGACCGCTACCCGCACCAGTTGTCGGGCGGCATGCGCCAGCGCGTGATGATCGCCATGGCGCTGTCGTGCAAACCCCAGTTGCTGATCGCCGACGAGCCGACCACGGCGCTCGACGTCACCATCCAGGCCCAGATCCTCCAGCTGATCCGCCAGTTGCAGGACGACATGCACATGGGCGTGATCTTCATCACCCACGACATGGGCGTGGTGGCCGAAGTCGCCGACCGGGTGGTGGTGATGTACCGTGGCGACAAGGTCGAGGAAGGCCCGTCGTCGCAGATCTTCGCCGCACCCCGCCATGCCTACACCCGTGCGCTGCTGTCGGCCGTGCCCAAGCTGGGCGCGATGCAGGGCACCGACCTGCCCCGTCATTTCGAGCTGATCAACAAGGTCGAAGCGGCCTCGGTCACACTCGAATCGGCACCGGTCGACACCCGGCCGGCAGGCGCGCAGCCGATCCTGCGCGTCAAGGATCTGGTGACCCGCTTCGACCTCCGCGCAGGCCTGCTCAACCGCGTCAAGCGGCGTGTTCACGCGGTCGAGAAGGTGAGTTTCGATCTGTATCCCGGCGAGACGCTGGCGATCGTCGGCGAATCGGGCTGCGGCAAGTCCACCACGGGCCGCTCGCTGCTGCGCCTGGTCGAGAGCCAGAGCGGTGCCATCGAGTTCGGTGGCCGCAACATCCTCGACCTGCCCACCAGCGCGGTGCAGGCCTTGCGCCGCGACATCCAGTTCATCTTCCAGGACCCTTTCGCCTCGCTCGACCCGCGCCTGACGGTGGGTTTCTCCATCATGGAGCCGCTGCTCGTGCACAAGGTCGCCAGCGGCAAGGCCGCGCAGGAACGGGTGGACTGGCTGCTCGAGAAGGTCGGCCTGCCGCGCGAGTATGCGCAGCGCTACCCGCACGAGTTCTCGGGCGGCCAGCGCCAGCGCATCGCCATTGCGCGCGCACTGGCGCTCAACCCCAAGGTGGTGGTGGCCGACGAGTCGGTTTCCGCGCTCGACGTGTCCATCCAGGCGCAGATCGTCAACCTCATGCTCGACCTGCAGCGCGAGCTGGGCGTGGCCTTCCTGTTCATCTCGCACGACATGGCCGTGGTCGAACGCATCAGCCACCGCGTGGCCGTCATGTTCCTCGGCCAGATCGTCGAGATCGGCCCGCGCCGCGCGATTTTCGAGAACCCGCAGCACCCCTATACCAAGAAGCTGATGGCCGCCGTCCCCATCGCCGACCCGGCGCGCCGCCACCTCAAGCGCGCACTGCTCGAGGGCGAGATCCCCAGTCCCATCCGGGCACTGGGCGACGAGCCCGTCGTGCAACCCCTGGTGCAGGTGGGCGAAGGCCATTTCGTGGCCCGCCACGCCATCGCCAACCTCTACTGACCGACATCACCCAGATCGCGGCCGCCCGCCGGGCGGACCGTGGCACCCAAGCACGCTCGACCCTGTTCGAGTTCTTCATCCAAAGCCTGTCCTCTCTCACTTCCAACCTGGAGTTCACCATGAAGAAAACGATCCACTCCCGACGCATCGCGTCGAGCCTGCTGGCCCTGGCCGCGCTGGCTGCTTCCGGTTCGGTGCTGGCCGCCGGCAATGCCATCCTGGCCATCGGCCAGCAGCCCGAGACGCTGGACCCGTACAACACCAACACCACCATGACCACGGCGGTGACCAAGACCTTCTACGAAGGCCTGTTCCAGTTCGACAAGGACCTCAAGGTCCGCAACGTGCTGGCCGAGAGCTACGACGTTTCGAAGGACGGCCTGGTCTACACCTTCAAGCTGCGCGCCGGCGTGAAGTTCCATGACGGCACCGAGTTCAACGCCGCCGCCGTCAAGACCAACCTCGATCGCGTGATGAACCCGGAGAACCGCCTGCTGCGCGCCACCCAGTTCAACCGCATCGCCAAGGTCGAAGCCGTCAACCCCCTGAGCCTGCGCATCACCCTCAAGGAGCCCTTCGGCCCCTTCATCAACTCGCTGGCCCATGCCTCGGCCGCCATCATCTCGCCGGCCGCACTGCAGAAGTGGGGCAAGGACATCGCGTTCCACCCCGTCGGCACCGGCCCCTTCGAGTTCGTCGAATGGAAGCAGACCGAAGCCATCGTCGGCAAGAAGTTCGACGGCTACTGGAAAAAGGGCTACCCCAAGGTCGACGGCGTGAGCTGGAAGCCCGTGCTGGAAAACAACACGCGTGCCGCCATGCTGCAGACCGGCGAAGCCGACTTCGCCTACCCGCTGCCTTACGAACAGGCCGCCATCCTCAAGAAGGTCGACAAGATCGAAGTGGTGACCACGCCCTCGATCATCGTGCGTTTCCTGAGCTTCAACATGCTGCAGAAACCCTTCGACAACCCGAAGGTACGTGAAGCCATCGGCTACGCCGTCAACAAGGAAGCGCTGGCCAAGGTGGCGTTCAGCGGTTTTGCCTTCCCGGCCCAGGGCTTCGTGCCGCAAGGCATCCAGTACGCCGTGAAGATGGACCCGATCCCGTACAACCCGCAGAAGGCACGCGACCTGCTCAAGGAAGCCGGCTATCCCAACGGCTTCGAGACCACGCTGTGGAGCGCCTACAACAACACCACCAGCCAGAAGGTGATCCAGTTCGTCCAGCAGCAGCTCGCACAGGTCGGCATCAAGATGCAGGTGCAGGCGCTCGAACCCGGCCAGCGTGCCGAGCAGGTCGATTCCTGGCCCGACCCCAAGACCGCCAAGGTCCGCCTGTACTACACCGGCTGGTCGTCGTCGACCGGTGAAGCCGACTGGGCGCTGCGTCCGCTGTTCGCCACCGAAGCCTGGGCCCCCAAGCTCAACAACATGTCGTTCTACAGCAGCCCGGTGACCGACGGCGCCATCGCCAAGGCCCTCGTGAGCGTCGACGATGCCGAGAAGGCCGAGCTGTACAAGACCGCCCAGGAACAACTGGCCAAGGATCTGCCGCGCATCCCCCTGGTGACCGAGCAGAACCTGTCGGCGCACAGCAAGCGCCTGTCCGGCGTGTTCGTCATGCCCGACGGCAACATCAACAGCGACGAAATCGCGACCCAGTAAGGCTGCCTGGCAGCCCCCGTTCCCCGCGGCGGACCGGCCGTGGGGAACCCTTCTCAAAAAAAACCGGCGGTGCCTCGTCCGAGGTGCCCCCGGTGACCTTGCACCATCGACTGCCTCGTGCAGTCCCGCTTTCATGCTGAACTACTTTCTCAAACGACTGGCCGGCCTGCTGCCCACGCTGCTCATCGTCTCTGTCCTGGTTTTTCTTTTCGTGCACATGCTGCCCGGCGATCCCGCCCGGCTGGCGGCCGGACAGGACGCCGACGAAGCCACGGTCGCCCTGGTTCGCCAGGACCTGGGCCTGGACAAGCCCCTGCCCGAGCAGTTCCTGAACTTCTTCAAGCACATGGTGCAAGGTGATTTCGGTACATCCATCCGCACCCGCCGTCCGGTGATCGACGAGATCGGCGAACGTTTCATGCCCACGCTGCTGCTCACCATCACCAGCATGGTGTGGTCCGTGATCTTCGGCATGGGCATCGGCATCGTCTCCGCGGTCTACCGCAACAAATGGCCCGACCGCCTGGGCATGACGCTGGCGGTCTCGGGCATCTCGTTTCCCGCCTTTGCGCTGGGCATGGTGCTGATGCAGGTGTTCTCGGTCCAGTTGGGCTGGCTGCCCACGGTGGGCGCCTCCACGTGGCTGCACTACATCCTGCCGTCCATCACCCTGGGCGCGGCCGTCGCGGCCGTGATGGCACGCTTCACGCGGGCCTCCTTCGTCGAAGTGGTGCAGGACGATTTCGTGCGCACCGCGCGTGCCAAGGGCCTCAACGAACGGGTGGTCATCCTCAAGCACTGCCTGCGCAATGCGCTGATCCCCGTGGTCACCATGATGGGCCTGCAGTTCGGTTTCCTGCTGGGCGGCTCCATCGTCGTCGAGGCGGTCTTCAACTGGCCCGGTCTGGGCCGCCTGCTGGTCGACGCCGTCAACATGCGCGACTACCCCGTGATCCAGACCCTGGTCCTGCTGTTCTCGCTGGAGTTCATCCTGATCAACCTGGTGGTGGACATGCTTTACGGCTACATCAACCCGACCATCCGCTACAAATAAACCGCAGCCCCACCGAGACATTCCGGCATGACCACGCCCTCCATTCCTACCCCTCCCGACGCGGCACAGATTGCTGCCGCCTCCGTCGCAGCCACTGCGGCATCCGTCGCCGACGGGGCGATCCGCACACCCTGGCGCGAGTTCTGGCGCAAGTTCAAGAAGCAACGTGTGGCGGTCGCCGCCCTGGTGTTCGTGCTGCTGCTGGTGCTCGCCGCCGTGCTGGCGCCCTACCTCGCTCCCTTCGACGCAGAAAACTTCTTCGACTACGACCGCCTCAACGACGGTCCTTCGGCCATGCACTGGTTCGGCGTCGATCCGCTGGGCCGCGACATCTTCAGCCGCATCCTCATGGGTGCCCGCATCTCGCTGGCGGCGGGTTTCCTGTCGGTCCTGGTGGGCGGCCTGATCGGCACCGCACTGGGCCTGCTGGCCGGCTACTACGAAGGCTGGTGGGACCGCATCGTCATGCGCATCTCGGACGTGCTGTTCGCCTTCCCCGGCATCCTGCTGGCGCTGGGCGTGGTGGCCATCCTGGGCAGCAGCATGACCAACGTGGTCGTGGCCGTGGCCGTGTTCAGCGTGCCGGCCTTCGCCCGGCTGGTGCGCGGCAACACGCTGGTGCTCAAGCAGATGACCTACATCGAGTCGGCCCGCAGCATCGGCGCGTCGGACTGGACCATCATCATGCGCCACATCCTGCCGGGAACGATCTCGTCCATCGTCGTGTACTTCACGATGCGCGTGGGCACCTCGATCATCACGGCGGCCAGCCTGTCCTTCCTGGGCATGGGCGCTCAACCGCCCACGCCCGAATGGGGCGCCATGCTCAACGAGGCGCGGGCCGACATGGTCAACGCACCCCACGTCGCGCTGTTCCCCAGCCTGGCCATCTTCCTGACCGTGCTGGCCTTCAATCTGCTGGGCGACGGCCTGCGCGATGCGCTCGACCCCAAGATCGACCGTCAGACATGATGTCCGCCACCATGCATGACGTGTCGCCGGCGCAGGCCCTTGCCGCACGGCTGCGATCGCAGCCGCCGCGCATCGGCCTGCTGGCCAGCGGCCCGCTCGATGCGATCACCGACGTCGCCGGCGTGCGCGTGGGTCACGCCACGCTCGACCGGGACGACGTGCAGACGGGCGTGACCGTCATCGACCCCCATGCCGGCGATCCTTACCGCGACAAGGTGCCGGCCGGGCTGGCGGTGATCAACGGCTTCGGCAAGAGCGTGGGGCTGGTCCAGCTCCAGGAACTGGGGCAGCTCGAGACACCGATCGCCTTGACCAACACGTACTCGGTCAGCGCAGTCGCCGAGGCGCAGATCCGCCAGTGCGGGCAGGCCAATCCGGAAACCGGCCGCAGCCTGCCCACCGTCAACCCGCTGGTGCTCGAATGCAACGACGGTTTTCTGAACGACATCCAGCGCATGGCGGTCACGGGTGACGACTACCTGGCGGCCTGCACCCAGGCCGGCCTGCAGCCCGCTCAGGGCTCGGTCGGCGCCGGTCGCGGCATGTCGAGTTTCCAGCTCAAGGGCGGCATCGGCAGCGCCTCGCGCCGTGTGCCCATGTCCCATGCCCAGCCCCACGAGGCCATCCAGCAGGGCCGGCCCGTTCCCCGGACCTTCACGGTCGGGGCACTGGTCCTCTCCAACTATGGCGTGCTGCCGAATTTCTGCTGGGGCGGCGAACGGCTCGGCCCGCAACTGGCCACGCTGCTCGACGACGAGGCCCGCGCCCAGGCCCAGGCGCCGGAAAAAGGCTCCATCATCATGGTCCTGGCCACCGATGCCCCGCTGGACGCACGCCAGTTGAGCCGGCTCGCCGCACGCGCGGGCGCCGGCCTGGCGCGCACCGGATCGGTCTACGGTCACGGCAGCGGCGACATCGCGCTGGCGTTCTCGACCGCCTACACCCTGCCCCACCAGGCCGACCGGCCCATGCCCGCCGTCTCCACGGTGCATGAAACCCTGCTCGACGGCCTGTTCCAGGCCGCCGCCGACAGCGTCGAGCAAGCCATCGTGCATGCGCTGTGGTGGGCTTCACCGGTCACCGGCCGCAACGGGCACCATCGCCGCGCCCTGCGCGATCTGCTGGCCCGCCTGGACTGACAAACAAGAATCCGCTCCTCGATCGAGGTCCGTCGCACGGACCCGCCTTATCCATGAACATCCTGATCTCTGTCGACATCGAAGGCGTCGCCGGCGTCTACCACCCCGAGCAGGTACGCCCCGGCAACCCGGAATACGAACGTGCACGCCGGCTCATGGCCGCCGAGGCCAATGCCGCGATCGCCGGCGCCTACGACGCGGGCGCATCCCAGGTCTATGTGAACGACTCGCATGGTGCCTTCCGCAACATGCCGCCCGATCTGCTCGACGAACGGGCGCAGGCCATCCAGGGCAAGCCCCGTTACCTGAGCATGGTCTCGGGCGTCGAGCTCGGCATGGACGGCGTGTGCCTGATCGGCTATCACTCGCGCGCCCAGGGGCTCGGCATCCTGGCGCACACCATCAACAGCTTCGCGTTCGCCCGCATCGCCGTCGACGGCCGCGAGCTCGGCGAGGCGGGCCTCTACGGCGCCCTGGCCGGCGCCTATGGTGCAGCCGTCATCATGGCCAGCGGCGACGACGTGTTCATCGAAGAAAACCGCGACCTGTTTCCGCACACGACCTGGGTCCAGACCAAACGCGCCACAGGCGCCAACAGCGGCATCAGCCTGTCGCCTGCACAGTCCTGCGCCGCCATCCGGGCCGGTGTGCAGCAGGCCGTCGCCGGCCGCAGCGCCTGCCGGCCGCTCCTGCTGGCCGAAACCGGCAAGCCGCTGCAGATCACGCTGCAGACCCAGACCACCGCCCTGGCCGACCTGTTCTGCCAGTGGCCGGGCCTGGTGCGCACGGCAGGCGACGAACTGCGCTTCTCGGCGCCCGACATCGAGTCGGCGGTGCGTATGATCAACAGCCTGTCCGCCATGTCCAGCATGCTCAGATGACCCACGTCTCCCACCCTGCCTCTTCCGTTTTATCTGCTTCCGTGGCCGACACCGAGGCAACGACGGCGACCGTCGGCATCCTGGCCGGCATGGGCCCGGCTGCGGGGGTCGACTTCGCCCGGCTGTTTCTTCAGTCCTGCGACGCCTGCCTGCTCGAACGCGGGCAGGCCATCAACGACCAGGCCTATCCCGAGCATTGGCTGGCCCAGGTGCCCATCGTCGACCGCACCCGCGCGCTCAACGACCCCGAGGCCCCCCAACCGCTCGAAGCCACGCGCCGTACGCTGGGCCGGCTCGCCGATCTCGGCGCCCAGGCCGTGGCCATCTCCTGCAACACGGCGCATGCCTGGCATGCGCCGCTGCAGGCCAGCGCACCGGGCGTGCAACTGCTGCACATCGCCCAGGAAACCGTTGCCGAACTGGCACGCCGCGGCACCCGGCAGGCCGCTTTGCTGGCCACGACGGGCACCTACCGCATGGGGCTCTACGACCCGGCTTTCGAGGCCCACGGCATTCGCTGCATCGTGCCCGACGAGCAGACCCGGCGCTGGCTGATGGAAGGGATCTACGACGGCGTGAAGGTCGGCCGTCTGGCGCTCGCCGAAGAACGATTTGTGCAGGCCGGCATGCGGCTGCGCGAACAGCATGGCGATATTGCGCTGGTGATGGCCTGCACGGAAATCCCGCTGGCCCTGCCCCAGGCCGTTGCGGCCCGAGACTGGCCGTTGGTCGACCCCTCGGCCATCCTGGCCCGGGCCCTGGCGCGCGCAGCCTACCGGATGTAAGGCGGCCCCGGCGCGATCAGAGCCGAACGACGATGCCGCGTTCGGCCATGCGCGCCTTGGCCTGGCCCACGGTGTATTCGCCGTAGTGGAAGATGCTGGCGGCCAGCACCGCGTCGGCACCGCCCTGCTGCACGCCATCGGCCAGGTGATCGAGGTTGCCCACGCCGCCCGATGCAATCACCGGAACACCCACCGCATCGCTCACCGCACGCGTGAGCAGCAGGTCGAAACCGCTTTTCGTGCCGTCCTTGTCCATGCTGGTCAGCAGGATCTCGCCGGCACCCCGGCGGGCCATTTCGCTGGCCCACTGCACCGCATCCAGACCGGTGTTGCGGCGGCCGCCGTGGCTGTAGACGTCCCAGCCCTCGCCGCGCTGCAACAGGTCGTCGCCCTGGCGGCGTTTGGCGTCGATCGCCACCACGATGCACTGCGAACCGTATTTGTCCGAGGCTTCGTCGATGACCTGCGGATTGGCCAGCGCAGCCGAGTTGAAGCTGGTCTTGTCGGCGCCGGCATTGAGCAGACGGCGCACATCGGCCACGGTCCGCACGCCGCCGCCCACGGTCAGGGGAATGAACACCTGGGACGCGACCGCCTCGATGATGGGCAGGATCACGTCGCGCTCGTCGCTGGTGGCCGTGATGTCGAGAAAGGTCAGTTCGTCGGCGCCCTGCTCGTTGTAGCGCGCGGCGATTTCGACCGGGTCGCCCGCATCGCGCAGTTCGAGGAAATTGACGCCCTTGACGACGCGGCCGCCCGTGACGTCCAGGCAAGGAATGATACGTTTGGCCAGCATGATGAATCGCGATGGGAAATCAGGTCGGTGCCGGCAGGCAGCCGGCTGCCTCGGGGCGGGACAGAAGGAAAACCGGCTCAGCCGTTGAGTTCGTCGGCACGATCCTGGGCCACCGTGAAGTTCAGGTCGCCCGAGTAGATGGCACGGCCGCAGATCACGCCTTCCACGCCTTCGTCCTCGACGGCGCAAAGGGCGTCGATGTCCGCCATGTTCGACAGACCGCCCGAGGCGATCACCGGGATCGACAGGGCCTGGGCCAGCTTGACCGTGGCCTCGATGTTGATGCCGCTGAGCATGCCGTCGCGGCCGATATCCGTGTAGATGACCGACTCCACGCCGTAGTCCTCGAAACGTTTGGCCAGCGTCACGACCTCGTGACCGGTGAGCTTGCTCCAGCCGTCGGTCGCCACCTTGCCGTCCTTGGCATCGAGGCCGACGATGATGTGCCCGCCGAAAGCGCTGCAGGCATCCTGCAGGAAGCCGGGGTTCTTGACCGCTGCCGTGCCGATGATGACGTAACGAATGCCGGCATCGATGTACTGCTCGATCGTGTCGAGGTCACGGATACCGCCCCCGAGCTGCACGGGAATGTCGTTGCCGACCACTTTCAGAATCGACTTGATGGCCGACAGATTCTGCGGTTTGCCAGCAAAAGCACCGTTCAGGTCGACCAGATGCAGGCGCCGGGCGCCGGCTTCCAGCCACTGGGTGGCCATGGCGGCGGGATCGTCGCCGAAGGTTGTGGCTTGTGCCATGTCGCCCTGTTTGAGGCGTACACATTGACCGTCTTTCAAATCGATGGCGGGAATCAGCAGCATGATGGATACGGGATTACAGGCAAAACACGACCGGATGCGCGCCGGCCGAAAAAATGGATGGAAAGGAAAGATACACGAAGCCTGGCCGGACGCCCGAAGCGCACGGAAGCGGCTTCGTCGGCGTCACGGCCGCCATCCCAGGAAATTGCGGTAAAGCGCCAGCCCCTGGGCTGCGCTCTTTTCGGGATGGAACTGCGTGGCAAAAATATTATCGCGTGCAACAGCCGCGGTAAAGCGCCCGCCGTAATCGGCTTCGCCCACGCTGTGGATCGCATCGGCCGGACGGGCATAGTAGCTGTGGACAAAATAGAACCAGCTGTCGTCGGGCACATCGCCCCAGACCGCGTGCGGCCGAACCTGGCAAACACGGTTCCAGCCCATTTGCGGTACCTTGAAACGGCTGCCGTCGGGCTGGCTGCGGCCGGCCAGGTCGAATTTCACGACTTCGCCGGGAATCAGGCTCAGGCTCGGCGTGTCGCCCTCCTGGCTGTGATCGAGCAGCATCTGCATGCCCACGCACACACCGAACAACGGCTTGTTGGCCGCAGCCTCGAGCACCACGGGCAACAGGCCGGATTCGCGCAGTTCGCGCATGCAGTCGCGCATGGCGCCCTGGCCCGGCAGCACCACGCGTTCGGCCCGGTGCACATCGTCGGCCTGCGAGGTCACGATCACCTCGTAGCCCGTGCCTTCGGCGGCGACCTTCACCGCCTGCGACACCGACCGCAGATTGCCCATGCCGTAGTCAACGACAGCGACGGTTTTCACTCCACCATTCATAACGCGACTTCAGCAATCAGGGGTTGGGAAGACAGGACGACAGGATTCATATCGGGCGGCGCAAGCGCTCACAGCGAACCTTTGGTGGACGGAATCACGCCCGCACTGCGCGGATCGAGCTCGAGCGCGGCACGCAGCGCACGTGCAAACGCCTTGAAGACCGTCTCGGCCTGGTGGTGGGCGTTGATGCCGCGCAGGTTGTCGATGTGCAGCGTCACGCCGGCGTGATTGGCAAAGCCCTGGAAGAACTCGTAGGCCAGTTGGGTGTCGAATGCCCCCACCATGCCGCTGGTGAACGGCACCTCGAAGTGCAGCCCGGGCCGGCCCGAGAAGTCGATGACCACACGGCTCAGCGCCTCGTCGAGCGGCACGTAGGCATGGCCGTAACGGCGGATGCCTTTCTTGTCGCCCACGGCCTTGGCGACCGCCTGCCCCAGGGTGATGCCGACATCCTCGACGGTGTGGTGGCCGTCGATGTGCAGGTCGCCCTGGCAATGGATGTCGAGATCGATCAGCCCGTGTCGGGCGATCTGGTCGAGCATGTGGTCGAAGAAACCGATGCCGCTGGCCAGGGTGGCACGGCCGGTGCCGTCGAGATTGAGTTTGACGGTGATCTGGGTCTCCGCCGTCTGGCGGGACACTTCTGCGATGCGCGGGGCGTTCATGGACCGTATTGTCGCCGATTCACCGGCCAGCCCGTCGCGCCGGCCCCGCCGCTCACCGCAACGGAGCACTGCAAGCCCGTCCAGCGTCGCGTCAGGCCCACACCTGGGACACGTCGGGGGTCGGGCAAGTAGGTCGAAAGCCTGCGTTGCCCTAGCCCGTCATGGCCGGTTCAGGGTTTTTCCATGCGCATTTCGGCTGCACGCGCGTGCGCTTGCAGCCCTTCGCCATAGGCCAGCACGGCGGCGATCTGCCCCAGCTTGCGGGCACCCGCCTCGCTCACCTCGATCAGGCTGCTGCGCTTCTGGAAGTCGTACACGCCCAGCGGACTCGAGAACCGCGCCGTGCCGCTGGTCGGCAGCACATGGTTGGGCCCGGCACAGTAGTCGCCCAGGCTCTCGCTGGTATAGGCCCCCAGGAAGATCGCACCGGCATGGCGCAGCGAGGGCTCCCAGCGATGCGGATCCTGGCTCGAAACCTCCAGATGTTCGGGCGCAATGCGGTTGGCGATCTCGCAGGCTTCTTCCATGCTGCGCGTGTGGATCAGCGCACCCCGGTCGGACAGCGACTTGGCGATGATGGCCGCGCGCGGCATCTGCGGCAACAGGCGATCGATCTCGGCCTGCACCTGCTCGATATAGGCCAGGTCGGGACACAGCAGAATGCTCTGTGCCAGTTCGTCGTGCTCGGCCTGCGAGAACAGATCCATCGCGACCCACGGCGCCGGCGTGCTGCCATCGGCCAGCACCAGGATTTCGCTGGGACCGGCGATCATGTCGATGCCCACCGTGCCGAACACCCGCCGCTTGGCAGCGGCCACATAGGCATTGCCCGGACCGGTGATCTTGTCGACCGCCGGAATCGTCGCCGTGCCGTAAGCCAAAGCCGCCACGGCCTGCGCGCCACCGATGGTGTAGGCACGCGTCACGCCCGCCACATAGGCGGCCGCCAGCACCAGCGGGTTCTTGTCGCCGCGCGGCGTGGGCACGACCATGATGATCTCGCTCACGCCCGCCACCTGTGCGGGAATCGCATTCATCAGCACCGAGGACGGATAAGCCGCCTTGCCCCCCGGCACGTAGATGCCCACGCGGTCGAGCGGCGTCACTTTCTGGCCCAGCAGCGTCCCGTCTTCGTCGCGATACGACCAGGTTTCGCCGCTGGCCTTCTTCTGGGCCTCGTGGTAGCTGCGGACCCGGCGTGCGGCCGCTTCCAGCGCCTCGCGCTGTTCGGCAGGTAAGCCGTCGAAAGCCGCCCGCAATTCGTCGGCCGTCAGCGTCAGCGCCTCCATGCCCTCGGCCGCCAGGCCGTCGAAACGGTGCGTGTACTCGAGCACGGCGGCATCGCCGCGCGCCTGGACATCGGCCAGGATCTCGGCCACGCGCTGCTCGATGGCGGCATCGGCTTCGGCCGACCAGTGCAGCCGGGCCTTGAAAGTGGCATCGAAATCGGCCGACTGAGTGGAAAGGCGGACGGGACGGGCAATAAATTCCATGGCGTTCATTCCGGCCGGATGGCTCCGGCGAAGGCATCGATGATGGTGCGGATACGGGCTTGTTTGAGCTTGAGCGCCGCCTGATTGACCACCAGGCGGGAGCTGATGTCCATGATGCGCTCGACTTCGACCAGCCGGTTGGCCTTGAGCGTGTTGCCGGTCGAGACCAGATCGACGATCGCATCGGCCAGTCCCGTCAGGGGCGCCAGCTCCATGCTGCCGTAGAGCTTGATCAGGTCGACGTGCACGCCCTTGTTGGCAAAGAACTCACGCGCGATGGCCACGTACTTGGTGGCCACCCGCAGGCGCGAGCCCTGGCGCACGGCGCCCGCGTAATCGAAGCCGTCGGGCACCGCCACGCTCATGCGGCAGCGGGCGATGCGCAGGTCGAGCGGCTGGTACAGTGCAGCCCCGCTCGAAGCGCCCCAATCGGCGCTGTGTTCGAGCAGCGTGTCCAGACCGGTCACGCCCAGGTCTGCGCCGCCGTACTGCACGTAGGTCGGCACGTCGGTGGCGCGAACCAGCACCACCCGCACGTCGTCCTGATTGGTCGGCAGGATGAGCTTGCGGGATTTTTCCGGATCCTCGAGCACCGTGATGCCCGCAGCCGCCAGCAGCGGCATGGTTTCGTCGAAGATCCGTCCCTTGGACAAGGCGAGCGTGATCATGCGCTGATCCTTTCGATATCCGCGCCGATACCGCGCAGCTTGCTTTCCATGCGGTCGTAACCGCGGTCGAGGTGATAGATGCGTTCGACCACCGTTTCGCCCGAGGCCACCAGTCCGGCGATCACCAGGCTGGCCGAGGCCCGCAGATCGGTCGCCATGACGGTGGCGCCCGACAGTTGCGGCACGCCTTCGACCGTCGCCGTGCGGCCGTCGATGCGAATGTTGGCGCCGAGCCGCACCAGTTCGTTGACATGCATGAAACGGTTTTCGAAGATGTTCTCGGTGATCACCGAGGCGCCGTTCGACACCGCGTTGAGCACCATGAACTGCGCCTGCATGTCGGTCGGGAAACCGGGATACTCGCTGGTGCGCAAGGTCTGCGCACTCAGGTTCACGAACGCCGGCGCGGCCGCCTTGACCCGCAGGCCACCGGGCTGCTCGTCGACGGAGGCACCGGCCTCGCGCAGCTTCTCGATCACGGCCTCGAGGTGGTCGGCGCGGGCGTCGCGCAGCAGCACGTCGCCGCCGGTCGCCGCCACCGCGCACAGGAAGGTGCCGGCTTCGATGCGGTCGGCCACCACCGCATGCTCGCAGCCGTGCAGGCGCTCGACGCCCTGGATGCGAATGCAGCTCGTGCCGTGACCTTCGATGCGCGCGCCCATCTTGATGAGCATCTCCGCCAGATCGACGATCTCGGGTTCACGCGCCGCGTTCTCGAGCACCGTCTCGCCTTCGGCCAGCGTCGCCGCCATCAGCAGGTTCTCGGTGCCCGTCACGGTGACCATGTCGGTGGTGATGCGCGCGCCCTTGAGCCGTGTCTGCCCTTCGGGCAACTGGGCCTGGATGTAACCGTGATCGACCATGATCTGCGCGCCCATGGCCTGCAGACCCTTGATGTGCTGGTCGACCGGACGCGATCCGATGGCGCAGCCACCCGGCAGCGACACCGTCGCCACGCCCAGGCGGGCCAGCAGCGGGCCCAGCACCAGGATGGAGGCGCGCATGGTCTTGACCAGCTCGTAGGGGGCTTCGTGCTTGTCGAGCGTCCGGGCACAGAAGTTCAGGTCGCTGTTGTCGCCGGCCGGCTCGATCACCACGCCCATGTTGGCGATCAGCTGCCGCATGGTGCGGATATCCTGAAGCTGCGGCACGTTGTGCAGCGTCACGGTGTCGGTCGTCAGCAGCGTGGCGCAGAGTTCGGGCAGCGCAGCATTCTTGGCGCCGGAAATCTGCACGTCGCCTTGAAGGCGATGACCGCCCTTGATCAATAGTTTGTCCATGTTTTTGTGCATCCGCTGCCAACCCGCAGGGGTCGTCGCGGCAGGCCAGTCAGCGTTGTTGTGCCGCCCATTCGGCGGGGGTATAGGTCTTCATCGACAAGGCATGAACCTCGTCCGTGCGTATTTTCTCACCCAGCGTGGCGTAGACCGCCTGGTGACGCTGGATCAGGCGTTTGCCTTCGAAGGCTACGGACACCACGGTCGCGTACCAATGGCGTCCATCGCCGTCGACGACCAGATGCTCGCAGGGCAGGCCCGCCGCAATCAGTTGCTGCAGTTGTTCGGATGTCATGGATGGGGCTTGATCTGAT
The DNA here is from genome assembly GCF_003752175.1 of Comamonas sp. BIGb0124. Lineage (GTDB taxonomy): Bacteria > Pseudomonadota > Gammaproteobacteria > Burkholderiales > Burkholderiaceae_C > Comamonas_F. Next base: position 406,622 of record NZ_RJVF01000012.1, read on the forward strand.
AGGTATAAAAAACCGCAGGCGGCGAGCGTACGCCACCTGGGCCGAGCCGGGCGCGACGGCGCCGGGCATCGTCAATGGCGTATCTTGTAGCCGATTTTCAGCAAGTGTATGGCCAATGCGCTCACCACCAGCCAAGCCGAGCCCACCACCGCCAGGCTGAGCCACGGCGAAGCGTCTGCCACACCGAAGAAGCCGTAGCGGAAACCGTCGATCATGTAGAAGAACGGATTGAGCAGGCTGACCTGCTGCCAGAAAGCGGGCAGCGAGTGAATGGAATAGAACACGCCCGACAGAAACGTCATGGGCATGATCAGGAAGTTCTGGAACGCCGCCATCTGGTCGAACTTCTCGGCCCACAGCCCGGCAATCAAACCCAGCGTCGCCAACAGGGCGGCCGCCAGCAGCGCGAACAACAGAATCCATAGCGGATGGGCAAAGCTCACCGGCACGAACGCCACCGTGGCCAGCAGCACGCCCAGGCCGACCACCAGGCCACGCAGCATCGACGAGCCGACATACCCGGCAAACCACGCCCAATGCCCCAGCGGCGTCAGCAGGATGAAGACCAGGCTGCCCATGATCTTGCTCTGGATGAGCGACGACGAGGCATTGGCAAAGGCGTTCTGCAGCACGCTCATCATCACCAGGCCGGGAATCAGGAACGAGGTGTAGGCCACCTGATCGTAGACACGCACGTGGTCGTCGAGCACATGGCCGAAGATCATCACATACATCAATGCCGTGAGCACGGGCGCGGCAATGGTCTGGAAACCCACTTTCCAGAAACGCAGGACTTCCTTGTAGAACAGCGTACGCCAGCCGGTCATGCCACAAACTCCTGCGGCACGTCACCACGCGCCATCACTTCAAGAAACACGTCCTCGAGATCGGGACGGCGAATCTCCACGTCCTCCGGATACAGGCCGGCTTCGCGCAGCACCGTCAGGTAGGACTCGATTTCCGCCGCATTGCTGGCCGGAAGCTGAACGATACGACCCGTCACACGGGCCTTGGCGGCCAGGATCTCGGGCAGGATCGCATCGATCTTGAACTTCAGCACATTCGATGTGGAGGCACCGAGCAGTTCGGACATGCGCTGCAGGGCAACGACCTTGCCTTGCTTGAGCATGGCGACGCGCGAGCACAGCGCCTCGGCTTCTTCGAGGTAATGGGTGGTGAGCAGCACGGTGTGGCCTTGCTTGTTGAGGCGTGCCACGAACTGCCACAGCGTCTGGCGCAGTTCCACATCGACACCGGCCGTCGGCTCGTCGAGCACGATCACCGGCGGACGATGCACCAGCGCCTGCGCCACGAGGACGCGGCGCTTCATTCCGCCCGAAAGCTGCCGCATGTTTGCCCCGGCCTTGTCGGTCAGGCCCAGGTTGTGCAGCAGCTCGTCGATCCAGTCGTCGTTCTGGCGGATGCCGAAATAACCCGACTGGATGCGCAGCGTTTCGCGCACGGAAAAGAAAGGATCGAACACCAGTTCCTGGGGCACGATGCCCAAGGTACGGCGGGCCTGGGCAAAGTCTTTCTGCACATCGTGACCGTGCACGGTCACCCGTCCGTCGGAGGCGGCACTGAGGCCGGCCAGGATGCTGATCAGCGAAGTCTTGCCGGCGCCGTTGGGCCCCAGGAGGCCAAAAAACTCGCCGGGCTCGATGTCGAACGACACGTTCGACAAGGCACGGACAGATCCTTTGGGACTGTCGTACTGCTTGGTGATGGATTGGAAGGAAATAGCTTTCATCGCAGTCCGGATTCTAGGCAGTGGCCGTGTTTTATGCCTCGGCCCCAACAATAGCCCTAGCGGCTGTCCCATGCAGGGCCGCGGCCGTCGGCCACAGGTCGCAGGCGCAGAAAAGCGTGCTTTCAGCGACCGCATCCCCTGCGCATCGGCTGGAGCGCCAACGAAAAGGTGTTGACCCAAAGCAAAACGCCCAACCTTTTGAGGGGTTGGGCGGTTTGTTTATAAGAGCCTGACGATGACCTACTTTCACACGGGAACCCGCACTATCATCGGCGCGGAGGTGTTTCACTGTCCTGTTCGGGATGGGAAGGAGTGGGACCACCTCGCTATGGTCATCAGGCATAACTGGTTGCATTGCAGTTCGAATGAACTGCAACACGAATTTATAGAATCGAATTCAGCTTGTTTATTCAGAATTTTTTGATTGCGTCTCTTGGCATATTTCTTTGAAGCTACGATTGTAGATCA
>NZ_RJVF01000013.1 GCF_003752175.1 Comamonas sp. BIGb0124
ACGCCGCCCGTGGGTGCGGTGCTGTTTACCGGATCGGCGGTGGCCAAACTCTCCATCGGGGAGGTGCTGTCGGCCATGAAACCCTTCTTCCTGGCGCTGCTGCTGGTGCTGGGCATGGTCACCTACATCCCCTGGCTGTCGTTGTGGCTGCCCCGGTATCTCGGACTTTGAGTCCACACCCTTCATCCCCGGAACATGAGAACGACAACATGAATTCAGCAATCGGTACGACCTTCAACCGAATCCTGCTCACCGGTGCAGCCGGTGGATTGGGCCAAGCGCTTCGATCGCGACTCTCGAAAAACTGCGAAGTGCTGAGACTCTCGGACATCCAGTCCGTCGGCGACCTCCAGTCGAACGAAGAGTTCGTGAAGGCCGACTTGAGCGACTTCGAGCAGATCAGCAGTGCCGTGGTGGGCTGCGACGCCATCGTGCACCTGGGCGGCATCTCGGTCGAGGCGCCCTTCAAGTCGATCATGCAGGCCAACATCCTGGGCGTCTACCACCTGTATGAAGCCGCGGTGAAGCATGGCGTCAAGCGCATCGTGTTCGCCAGCTCCAACCATGTGGTGGGCTACTACTCGCAAGGCGAGACGATCGATGCGGAGGACGCTCCGCGGCCGGATGGCTACTACGGGCTGAGCAAGGTCTATGGGGAAAGCCTGTCGCGCATGTACTTCGACCGTTACGGCATCGAGACGGCGTGTGTACGGATCGGGTCGTCTTACCCCAAGCCCAAGGACCGACGCATGCTGGCCACCTGGTTGAGCTACGACGATCTTCACCGCCTGGTCACGGCCTGCCTCGAGACCCCGATCCTGAATCACACCATCGTCTTCGGCATGTCCGACAATGCGGTGACCTGGTGGGACAACCGGTGCGCCAAACACATCGGCTACCGGCCCCAGGACAGCTCGGACAGCTTCCGGCATGAGGTATTCACCACCACGTCCAGCCCCGACGTCACCGATGCCGCGGCGCGTCACCAGGGTGGAAACTTCGTGAAAGCCAAGTTGCCGCGAGAAAGACTGGGCAACTGAGCGGAATGCCTGCGACTGCCGCGCCCTAGGCGGAGTGCAGCGGCAGACCCGGCACATCCAAGGTGGCACGCAGGATCTGGCCATGCGTGGAATCGGTCACATGGATCTCGGTTCGATCGGCGCCCCCGAAGGCCAGGTTGGTGATCGACGAACCCGGATCGCCTCGCAAGACCAGCACGGGCTCGGCGCGGGTGTTGAGCACCCAAAGATAGCCCAGGCCGGGGTTCGCCACCAGCAGGCGGCCCCGCTCGTCCACGGCCAGACCGTCCGGACCGCTGGGGCCGTACGAGGTGAAGAACTGGCTGACCTTGGCCACGCTGCCATCGGGCAGCAGCGGCACCCGCCAGACACAGTTGCCCCGCGTCACCGCCAGATACAGAACCTTTTCGTCCGGCGACAGCGCCACCCCATTGGGGCTGGGCACGTTGGCGAGTAGCAGGTCGAGCTGGCCATTGGGACGCAGCCTGTAAAGCCGGCCGCTCGGGTCGTGCAGGCCGCTCTGGCCCTGGTCGGTGAAATACAGATTGCCCGACGAATCGAACACCAGATCGTTCACGCCCTTGAAGCGTTCGCTGTTGCGCCGCTCGAGATAAGGCGTGACCCGGCCGCTCGCGACATCCAGCTGCATCAGGCCGTTCTTGTAGTCGGTGATCAGCAGCGTCTGCGCATTCAGGAACTTCATGCCATTGGGTTCGCCGTCGTACTCGGCGACCACCGACCACTCACCCTGTGCATCCACCCGCAGGATGCGGCCCCAGGGGATGTCGGTGACGTACAGGTTGCCCTGATCGTCGAACACGGGTCCTTCGAGAAAGGAGTCGACCGGTGCACCGCCCCGATTGGCATCGGCCCAAGCACTGCGCTCGGGGCGTCGCAGCGAGGCAGGCATGGAAGAAAAGAGCGTGAGCTCGCGGACCTGAGGAGGATGCAGAAGGAACATGGCTGGATGGATGGCGTGGATCTGACAGAGGCGCGGAGAACAGGGGGCGCCGCAACGCCCTATTCTCAGTCGAGCTGGATATTGCCCTTGCGCACGACCTCGCCCCACTTCGTGTCTTCCTTCTGCAAGAAGCTCGTGAAATCGGCCGGGCTGGAGCCGATGGGCTGGGCGCCGAGGTCGATCAGGCGTTTCTTCACTTCGTCTTCCTTGAGCACCGCCATCACCGCATCGGACAGGCGCTGCGCGATGGCTGCGGGCGTACCGGCAGGCAGGAACATGCCGTTCCACTCGTAGGCTTCGTAGCCGGGCGCGACCGTCTCGGCCACGGTGGGCACATCGGGCAAGGCAGCGGCGCGTTGCGGCGAAGATACCGCCAACGCACGCAGCTTGCCGCCGGCCACCAGCGGCGAGGTCGCCGCCACCGTGCCGAACATGAAGTCGACCTGACCACCCATCACATCGGCAATCGCCGGCCCGCCGCTCTTGTAGGGCACATGCACCATGTCGAGCTTGAGCTGCTGGCGCAGCAGTTCCGCGGCCAGGCGCTGCACCGTGCCGCTGCCGCCCGAAGCGAAGTTCAACCGGCCGGGTTCCTTGCGGGCCTGGGCCACCAACTCGTTGACGTTCTTGTAGGGCGAGTCGGCCTTGACGATCAGCACATTCGAGGCCAGCAGCACGAGCGACAGCGGTTGCAGCGCGTCTTTCTCGTACGGCATCTTGCGGAACAGATGCGGATTGATCGAATGCGGCGTTGCGTCGTAGAGCATGGTGTAGCCGTCGGCCGCCGCACGGGCCACAAAGCTCGCGCCGATGGTGCCGCTGGCGCCTGCCCGGTTGTCGACGATGACGCTGGTGCCGAGCTTGTCGCCCAATCGGGTGGCCAGCACCCGGGCCACCGCATCCGAGGCCCCGCCCGGTGCATAGGGCACGACGATGGTGATGGGACGCTCAGGGAAGGCCGCCTGCGCGCCGGTCGCGCCCAGGGTGAGGCCGAGGGCACAGGCACAGGCGGTGAACAGGGTCTTGATCTTGTGTTGCAGCATGGGGTTTGTCTCGGGATTCATTATTGGGGTACGGCAGGCGTTCAGGCATTCAGGCGCTCTGGGGGCTGGGCTGACGTGCCAGCACATCCAGCAGGTTGCGGGCAGCGGCCACGCCCATGTTCACGTAAGCATCGCCCGTGACCCCGCCGATGTGCGGACTCAGCACAAAGCCGGGCTCGCCCAGGAACGGATGGTCGGGGGCGATCGGCTCGACCGCAAAGCTGTCGAGCCCGGCAGCCATCACCTGGCCCGAACGCACCGCCTGCAGCAGCGCGGCCTCGTCGATCAGGCCACCGCGTGCGGTGTTGACCAGGATCACACCGCGCTTGCACTGCGCCAGCACCTCGGCATCGATCAGCTCGCGATTCTCGTCGGTCAGCGGGCAATGCAGCGAGAGCACGTCCGACTCACGCCAGAGCGTTGCCAGCGGCACCAGCGTCACGCCCTCGGGGGCCTCTTGCGCATAGGGATCGTAGGCCAGCACACGCATCCCCAGCACCTGGACCGACGCGGCGAAACGCCGGCCGATGGCGCCCAGGCCGAGCAGGCCCACCGTGCGGCTGCCCAGCTCCACGCCCTTGTGGGTGGCTTTGTCCCACTGCCCGGCATGCACCCGTGCGTTGAGAGGAACCACCGACTTGGCACAGGCCAGCATCAGCGCCAGCGCCTGTTCGGCCACGGCCGCGGCATTGGCCCCGGCCGCTGCGACCACCTCGATGCCGCGCGCCGCCGCCGCCGTCTTGTCGATGGTGTCGGTGCCGCTGCCGTGCTTGGAGATCACGCGCAGCGACGGTGCGGCGTCCATCATCTCGGCCGTCACCTTGCCGTAGCGCACGATGATGGCAACCGGGTCGTGCCGACGGCAGAGGGCCAGCAGGTCGTCGGGGCCGGGCGTCTTGCCGGCGTAGACCATCTCGTGACCCTGCAGCAGCGCCAGCGCCTGGGGTGCCAGGTCGGCACCGGTGACAAGGATGGCGCTCACAGCGACTCTCCTTCCTTGAGCACGCCGGCGGCCCGAAGCGCAGCGGGCAGCCATTTCGAGGCGGTGTCGCCACGGCCGATGGCTTCGAGGCGCGCGGCCTCGTCGGCCACTTTTTTGTCGGCCAGGGCGAGCATGGCGGGCGCTTTCTCGCGCTCGATGATCACCACGCCGTCGGCATCGCCCACCACCAGATCGCCGGGCTGTATCGTCGCGCCGCCGGCCGAGATCGCATGGTTGATGCGGCCCGGCACGTACTTGGTGGGCCCGGCCGGGTTGTAGCCCGCGCAGAACACCGGGAAGCCCAGATCCAGCAGTTCGAGCTTGTCGCGGATCGCACCGTCGATCACCACGCCGGCCAGCCCGCGTTTCTTGCAGGCGCTGAGCATCAGCGTGCCCATCAGCGCCGCCGTCAGGTCGGCCTTGCCGTCGATCACCAGCACGTCGCCGGGCTGGGCCAGCGCGATGGCGGCGTGGATCATGAGGTTGTCGCCCGGGCGCACCTCGACCGTGAAGGCGGGCCCTGCCACCTTCATCTGCTCGTGCACGGGCGAGATCCGGCCGTGCAGCGTGCCCCGTCGGCCGGCCACATCGGCCAGGATGGCGGCTTGGTAGGTCGCGGCCTGGGCGACCACATCGGCGGCGACGCGCGGGATCTCACGAATGATGTCGGGAAGTTGGCTCATGGGGATTCCTGGAAACGGATAAGAAGCAAAAGATCAAGAAACAGAGGGGTAAGCAGGCAAGCGCAGGAACACGCTCACTCCACGGTGGCGCCCGAGTCCTTCACGATGCGGGCCCAGCGCGGCAGCTCGGTGCGCAGCAACTGCGAGAACTGCTCGGGCGTTCCGCCCAGCACGTCGCCCCCCTCGCCGCGCAGCTTGTCGGCGACGATCGGGTCTTTCAGCGCATCGTTGATGGCGGCATTCAGCGTCTTCACGACTGCCGGGGGGGTGCCGGCCGGTGCCAGCACACCGAACCACGACGAGGCCTCGAAGTTCTTGTAGCCCGACTCGGCCAGCGTGGGGGTATCGGGCAGCAAGGGCGTACGCTGGGCCGAGGTGATGGCGATCGCGCGCAGCTTGCCGTTGCGCACCTGCCCGACCAGCGTGGCCACGGTCGACATGTAGAGATCGATCTGGCCGCCGAACAGATCGGTCATCGCCTGGCCCGCGCCCTTGTAGGGCACAAAACTCAGTTTCACGTCGGCCGCATCCTGGGCCAGTTCACCGGCCAGGTGGCTGACGGTGCCGTTGCCCGAGTAGCCCAGCGTGACCCGATCGGGGCGGGCCTTGGCGGCGGCGACCACATCGGCGAAGGTGCGGTAGGACGAGTTCACGGACGTCGCAATCACGATCGGCGAGGACGACACCAGCGCCACGGGCACGAGATCCTTCAGGGGGTCGTAGGGCAGCTTGGCGTAGAGCGCGGGGTTGATGGCCAGGTTGCTGGTCTGGCCCATGACCACCATGTAGCCGTCCGGGGTGGCCTTGGCGACCGCATCCACGCCGAGATTGCCGCCGGCACCCGGCCGGTTCTCGACGATCACGTTCCAGCCCTTGCTGTCGACGATCCGCTGCACCACCGTGCGGGCAATCAGGTCGGTGCCGCCGCCCGGAGGGAAAGGCACGACCATCCGGATCGGACGCTGCGGCCACACCGCTTGGGCGTGAGCGGAACCCCAGGTCAACGCGCCCGCAGCCAACACCAGGCCGGCCACAGCCAGGCGCTGTGCGGCTGTCGAGAGTCTGACGAGCGAAGTGTTGGAGCGCGAGGCGCGAGTCTGCTGAAGCGACTGGCCATGAGTCGAACAAGGCATGGTATTTGTCTCCGTTATTGATTCGGTTTATGTGGCGACGTCTGCGACCTGCACACAGACGACGGATGCGACTTTATGAAATCGTTTCACTCAGTACAATACCGTTTCACACAGCAAAACGCATTCCATCATGGGCAACTCTTTCCTCCCCTCCTCTTCGACGGTTGCGGCATCTGCCATGCAAGAGGAATCCGCGCCTGCCGGCACCGAATCCTCCGGAGGCGTCATCGCCGTGACGCGTGCCCTGCGCCTGCTGGAGGCGTTTTCACTCGGCGAATCGCACCTGGCTCTGGCCGAACTGAGCCGGCGTACGGGTCTGCACAAAACCACCGTCCTGCGGCTGGCGCGGACGCTTGCGCTGTCCAACTTCATGGTCCAGCGCGAGGACGGGGATTGGCGACTGGGTCCTGCCGCAGGCTGGCTGGGTGCGCGTTATCAGGCCGGTTTCGATGTGCAGAACATCCTCGAACCCTCGTTGCGTCAACTCACGCTCAGCACCGGCGAAAGTGCCGCGTTCTACGTCCGCGAAGGTTCGATGCGAACGTGTCTGGTCCGGGTCGAGGGCCCGCAGGCCCTGCGCCATCACGCCCGCATGGGCGAAGGACTGCCGCTCGACCGGGGCTCGCCGGGACGGGTCATCCTGGCCTTCTCGGGCGAGCCCGGCGAGATCTACGAGCAGATTCGGCAGCGCGGCTACCACTGGTCCATCAGCGAACGGGAATCGGGCGTCTCGACCGTCTCGGCACCGGTTTTCGGCATGCATTGGCGGCTCATGGGAGCGGTCTGCATCTCGGGGCCCGCTTCACGCCTCACCGCCTCCGAGCTGCAGACACTTGCCCCTCTGGTGATCGCCACGGCCAACCGGCTGTCTTACGAGCTGTCGGGCAAGCCTTCGCCACCCGTTGCTGAACGGGGCAATCACTGGTTCACGGTCTGAGGGCGAGGCCGAAGGTCTTTCGCGTCAGCCGGGTGGCTCGACGGAGCCAAACCGGCCATCCTTCACGGCGCTTCGAATGTGCGCCATCAATGCCGTGGACGATGCCGACAACCGCGCCCCGGAACGGAGGGTGACGCCGATATGCCGCTCCAATCCGGTCATCGGCAGGTCGAGGGCTCGGAGATGGCCCGCCTCGATCTCGTAATGAAGTTGATGGGTCGACAAGACAGTCAGCATCTTGCCCCGCAACAGCATGCCGCGCACCAGTGCCTGATCGCCCGTCTCGACTGTCGCGCGCGGGGCCGGCTCCGCATGGGAGGCGAAGAACTGAGCGAGAGACTCGCGCAACGGCGTCCCCGGCCGCGACAGAATCCAGGGGTAGGGCCGCAGGTCGGCAAGGGACAGGTTGCGCCGATTGGCCAGCGGGTGGCTGGCCGATGCGATCACGTGCAACTGCTCGGTGAACAGCACCTCGCTGACCAGTTCGCGGTCGGCGATCGGCCGCAGTGCGCCGAGGATGAAATCGACCTTGCCACCCAGCAGCCCGGCACACAGTTGCTCATACGGACTCTCCAAGGAATGCACGCGCAGCAGCGGGTGTTGCGCCATCAGTGCATCGATGGCCATCGGGAGCAGGCGCGTGCGAGCCAGGGGCAGCGTGCCCACCGTCACCAGTCCTTCGAGCCGTCCTTGTGCGGCGTTCACGTCGTCCTCGATGTGCCGGAGCTCTGCCAGCACGCGGCCAAAGCGCACCAGGCAGCGTGCCCCCACGTCCGTGGGCAGGAGGCCGCGGGCACTGCGCAGGAACAGCTTGTGCCCCAGCACTTCTTCCAGCCTCGCCAGAGCCGCGCTGACGGCAGGCTGAGTCACACCGAGCTGACGGGCGACCGTCGGCATGTGCTGTATCTCGCCCAAAGCCGACGCGGCCAGCAGGCGCCGTTCATCGAAGAGGACTTCGCGGACTGACGCTGCACGTGTGCAAGCGCGTGTCGGCATGCTTTCGCTCAGCACCGCGTCCAGCTCGCGCTCGATGCCTTCGAGGCGGCCCAGCACGAGATCGGCCGCTCGCGTGTTCAGCATGCCTTGGCCGCGCCGCTCGAAGAGTTGCGTACCGAGTGCAGCCTCCAGAAGAGTGACCGAACGGCTGACGGCGGAGGCGGCACGCAGCAAGACATCGGATGCGCCCCGCACACTGCCCGCACGGGCGACCGCAGCAAAGGCGCGAAGGTGTCGAAGGGGAAGCAACGGAGTGACGGACATGGAACTCATGATGCCATGCATGGCGCAACCCGATCAATAGATTCGAACAGTCGGACGGGCCGAAAGCAACCCGGTCAACGGATCGCTTTTCGACAATGAAGCGTCACCCGAAAAAGCGGAATCGGGTGTCGATCACGATGCGCAGGACCGCACAAGATGGAGACAAGCATGACTACTCAGTACCACCGACGGGACCTGGTTCGCGCTTTTGCGGCCATGGCAGGAACCGGTCTTTTCCCTCAGCTTTCGCGTGCAGCCGACTACCCGGATCGGCCCATCAAGTTCGTTGTCCCATTCAATGCGGGCGGCAACGTCGATGGCGTGGGCCGCCTGCTGGCCGCCGCCATGGGGCCTCTTCTGGGCCAGCCCGTGGTGGTCGACAACAAGGCCGGTGCGGGCGGCAGCCTGGGTGCGGCAGCGGTCGCACAAGGGCCGGCGGACGGCTACACGCTTCTGGTCGGTTCGAACGGGCCTCTGACCGTCAATCCGTTCGTTCAGGCCAAGCAAAACTACGATCCGCTGAAAGACTTTGTGCCGATCGTGCTGGCCTGCGTGGTGCCCCACGTGCTGCTGGCCAACAAGGATCTGCCCGCGAAAACGCTGAAGGACCTGATCGCTTTGTCCAAGCGAGAGGCTGTCAGTTGCGCGTCCTCCGGTATCGGCAGTTCCACACACCTCACCCTGGAACGGGTGAACGCCTCGACTGGGGGCCGGCTGATGCATGTGCCCTACCGGGGCGGCAACTCACTGGTGCCGGATCTGCTGGGCGGGACCATCCAGACGGCTTGCATGGAATTCTCGACCGCATTGCAGCTTCACAAATCCGGCAAGGCCCGGATCCTGGCCGTGGCCTCGCCCCAGCGCAGCCCGCTGGCGCCTGACGCACCGACGTTCATCGAAAGCGGCGTGCGCGATTTCACGGCCTACAGTTTTGTCGGCCTGTTGGCCCCCGCCCGCACGCCCGAGGCGGCGGCCCGCAAGCTGATCGCGGCCGCACAGGCGGCGCTGGCCGCGCCCGGCATGGAAGAACGTTTGCAGGCACTCGGCGTGGAACCTGCCAGCGCGGCCATGCGGGCCCCGGCTGCATTCGGTGCGTACCTGCACGACGAATACGAACGCTCGCGCGAGACGGTGCGCGCGGCTGGCATTCGAGCCGAATGAAGACTGGCGCCAGACCATGCACAACCCATCCAAGGTGACGTCGCCCATGGCGCAACCGCGCCGCCCACGCCTTGCACTGCCCGCTGGCAGTTGCGACAGCCACGTCCACGTCTACGGTCCGGCCAGCCGGTTTCCATTCGATCCACATCGGCCCTATACACCCGAGGATGCGCCTGTCGAGCAGCTCGAAGCGCTTCACCGCTGGCTGGGCCTGGAGCGTGCCGTGTATGTGCAGGCCACGGTGCATGGCTTCGACAACGCAGCCATTCTGGACGCCATCGCGAGAAATCCATCTCAGGCCCGCGGCATTGCGCTGGTGCACACCGACATCAGCGGCGCGGCGCTGCAGAACCTCCACGCGGCCGGCGTGCGCGGTGTCCGCTTCAACTTCATCAAACACCTCGGCGATGCGCCGGACCCGCAAGCCGTGCTGCGCCTGGCAGAGCGAATCGGCGCAATGGGCTGGCACGTGCAACTGCACTTCGGCGCACAGGATCTTCTGGATCAGTTGCCGTTGCTGCACCGCCTGCAGTGCCCGTTCGCCATCGACCACATGGGACGCACGCCGGTCGCCGGGGGCCTGGCACAGGAGGCCTGCATCGCACTGCTCGATGTGCTCGCCGACCCCCGCGCCTGGATCAAGCTGAGCGGCCCCGAGCGCATCTCGGCCACGCTCGCGCACGGTGGCGCGTTCCCGTATGCCGACGTCGTGCCGTTCGCACGGCAACTGCTGGCGGCCGCGCCGGATCGCACCGTCTGGGGCACCGATTGGCCGCACCCCAACGTACGAGAGATGCCGGATGACGGCGATCTGGTCGACCTGCTTGCGCATTACGGCGATGTCGCCATGCTGGACGGGGTGCTCGTGCGCAATCCGGCCCGCCTGTACGGCTTCGACTGAATCTTCGTTTCACTTCATCTTCTACAAGGACACATACCATGGGCATGACACTGGGCATCATCGGCTACGGCGAGGTCGGAGGCATCTTCGGACGTGGCTTGCTGCCGCAAGGCGACATCGACGCGATCTGGGTCTGGGACTTGAATTTCGACAGCGCGTCGACAGGCCAAGCGGCCCGCGCCGCCGCACAGGCAGACGGCATGCGCGTGGCCGCGAACGTGGCCGAACTGTGCGCGCAGGCCGACCTGTTGATTTCGGCGGTGACAGCATCCAACACGCTGGCGGTGGCCGAGGCGGCTGCACCCCACGCCCGCCGTGGTGCGTGTTTTCTCGATCTCAACTCGGCATCGCCCGGCACCAAACAACGTGCAGCGGCCGCTCTCGAGGCGGTAGGCGTGCACTACATCGAGGCGGGCGTGATGACGTCCGTGCCGCCCTACGGCATACGCGTGCCGATTTTGCTGGGTGGCGCCACCGCCGAGTCGTTGGCCGTGACCCTGCAGGCCTGGGGCATGGACGCACGCCGTGTGAGCGACCAGCTCGGCGTGGCATCGGCCATCAAGATGAGCCGCAGCATCATGATCAAAGGCCTCGAAGCCCTGGTCATCGAGAGCTACACGACGGCGCGGCGCTACGGCGTGGAAGCGCATGTCCTGCCCACGTTGAAGGAAACCTTTCCCCAGATCGACTGGGAGCAGCAAGGCGCCTATTTCTTCAGCCGCGTCGTGCAGCATGGCAAGCGCCGCGCCGAAGAGATGCGCGAGGCCGCTCGCACCGTGCAGGAAGCGGGTTTCGAGCCTTTGATGACCGCCGCCATTGCCAGCAAACACGACTGGGTGGCGCAACAGGCCCGCGACGGCGTGTTCCAAGGCGTGGACGACCGCAGCCCATGGCAAGCGTACGCAGACCGTTTGATCGCGCAGTCGCAAAACGACGTTTGAGCACGTCGAACGCGGCATGTCGACGTGCTCCGCGCGGAACAGTGGACGGTGCGGTCAGCAGGGTTCATCGATCATCTACACTCGATCGACTGCTCGTCCGAGCGCAGACCACAACACGGAAAACCATGCCCAGAAGCGCCATCGAAACCCACCTGTTTACCCCTATCGGCCCGTACAGCCACGTCGTGGTTTCCGGAAACCAGCTCTATCTGTCCGGAACCCCCGGCATCGACCCCAAGACGGGACAGATCACCGACACCACGGCCTATGGCCAGGCCCGCCAGGCGCTGAGCAACCTGATTGCGATGGTGGAGGCCGCTGGCGGGACGGAACAGGATCTGGTGACGCTGCAGGTCCACTTGATCGACGTCGACGACTTCAAGGAAATGAACCGGGCGTTCGAGGAGCTGCTGAGCAAGCCTCACCCGGCCCGAACCGTCTTTGGTATCACCGCATTGCCGAAGGCAGGCGCCCTGCTCACGATTTCCGGCACGGCCATTCTGAGTCGGTGATCGTGGACTCGCCTCCCTGACACCCTCTCGACTCGCCCACCCTGCCGGCAGGCTCGGCTCGAACGATTGGTCAACCTTCGAAAACCGGCCGGAAGAAACTTCGCTCATAGCTGACGATGCAGCGAGTCTCTTCCGCATACTTGAAGGCTGCCTGGCATTCCGCGTCTTGCAACGACTGGGTGCGGTACTGCTCGTACAGCGCCATGCTGGGGAACGTGAACAGGGCCAGCGCGACGTTGTTGGCGCCCTCCGACGGCAAAAAGTAGCCGTGATGTGTGCCGCCGAACTTATTGACGAGCGGAATCCAGAGCTTGCCGTAGTGCTCGAATTCCTTGAGCTTGAACGGATCGATGATGTATCGGAGATAACACGTGATCATGATTTCCCTCACAAACCTCAACTGCAAATAGCCGGCACGAAGTCTATCGCGAGTTCACGGCTCGATCGGACTCGTCGTCGTTTTCCCAATCGGCACCGGTGGGCCGGCCGTGCGCGGCTGACGGCGCCGGGAGTCGCGCCCCTGCGTTCCGACATCGATGTGCTCCAAAACCGTCAATGCAGCCGAGTCAAGATACCGGATACGGGTAGCCAGATGGCCTGGACGGCGATCGAAAAAACGAGCCCGCACGAGAGGAAACGACATCATCAAACTCTATGGATCCCCGCACAGCGCCTGCACGCGTAACGTGCTGATGGTGCTCGTCGAAAAGGACGTACCGGTCGCGTTCGAGAACGTGGACATTTCTCGCGGTGCACACCACAGCGATGCGCACCTCGCCCGCAACCCGTTCGGCCGCATCCCGGTGCTCGAGCACCGCGGGCTGCAGGTGTACGAATCACAGGCGATCAACCGCTACCTCGACGGCGTACTGCCCGGCCCTGCACTGATGCCGGCCACCCCGGCTGGCCGCGCAGTCGTCGATCAGTGGACGAGCATTCAAAGCTGCGACTTCCAGCCGCACGCCCGCGACCTGGTGCTGCACAAGGTTCTCCTGCCCCGAATGGGCGCGCAGCCCGATATGGCCGTGATCGGCAACGCAGAAGAGAAGCTGACCGCAGTATTCCATGCCATGGAAACGCAACTCGAGCGCAGCGACTACCTGGCCGGCGACACTGTCACGCTGGCCGATCTGAGCTTCGTTCCCTACACAGACTTTCTGCTGCAGGCCCAATGCGAATCGCTGGTGTTCGTGCACAAGAACTTACGCCGGTGGTGGTGTGCGATGTCGCTGCGCGAATCGTACCGGAACATGCTTCGTCCCATTTCATGAGCGAGACGCACGAACGGCTCGGTGACCATGGCGCCGCCGTCAGCACCCGATTCGTTCCGCGACTTGCTGCAGCCCACGCCAACGCCTCGGCCGAACGAGTCGACGAGATCCATCCGGAAGCTTCAGGCAAATTCACGACGATCAGGCACGTTGCGCCGGCCGCCCATGCCTGAACCGCACGCCATGACCTCTGCGATGGCCGCGCTGCGCGACATTGCGCCGCTGCTGAATGCCGCCCGACCTCACGACCGCATCAAGAGAGGCGTTTGATCGTGGCCGACGATCGACCCGCGCCTGATTCGGTGGTGCTGGCGGGAGAGGCCGACTGCATCCGGTTCTTTCATGACTCGATCAAGCCGCTGCACGGAAGACGTGTAGGGCTCGAATACGAGATGGTGCTGATCGACAAGCTGACCTCGTTGGCTGTTCCGTTCTTCGGCCACCGCAGCCTGTCGACTCTGCTCGGAGAACTCGTCCCACGGGGATGGCAGCCTGTGCTGGAGGGCGGACTGATCGTCGGGCTGAGACGCGAGGCGGCTTCGGTGAGCCTGGAACCTGGGGGACAACTGGAGTTTTCCGGCTCACCCCACAACGATGTGGCACCGTTGCTGAGCGAACTGGTGCACTTTCTGGGTGAACTGTGGCCTGTTTGCGAGCGACTGGCGATCGCCATCGTCTGCACGGGCTACCGGCCATTCGGTTCGGCGCGTTCCGTTGCCACCGTTCCGCGGCGGCGATACCGCGAGTTGATGCCGCTCCTGACGGAACAGGCCCGCATGGCAACCGGGCAGAAGATGACGGCCTCGATGCAGGTTTCGCTGGACTACACCTCGGAATTGCATGCCGGTCATCTGCTGCAACTGGGATTGAAGTGCCAGCCGTTGATCGTCGCGATGTTTGGCAACTCACCGCTCAGCCAAGGGCGGCCCACCCGCTGGAACAGCTACCGCATGCAGACCTGGTCCGGCTTTGGCTCGCAACGCGCGGGGATCCCGCCGGTCATGCTCGAGTCCGGTTTTCCGCAGCATGCATTCGCTCACTACACCCGATGGGCACTTGAAAAGCCGCTCTTGCTCATTCAGCGTGCAGGCGACCTGAAGGTCGTGCCCGACTGTCGTTTTGCGCAGTTCCTGAAGCACGGCTGGAGCGGGTACCGGGCCACGGTGAACGACTGGTCGATGCACCTGGGCACCTTGTTTCCCGAGGCGCGCCTCAAGCGCGTCGTCGAGCTGCGCTCGGCCGATACCTGCACTCCCCCCATGGCGGCAGCGCTGGCTGTGATCTGGAAGGGTCTGGCCTATTCCGATGAGTCAAGGCAAGAGGCGCTCGACTTGTTGAAAGGGTTCGGCAGTGTCAATCTGCCCGAGATCTACATGACGGCAAGCCGGCTGGGCCTATCGAATCGCGGCCCGGGTTCTCTGCGCGACCTGTCGCTGAAACTGCTCGATATCGTCGATCGCGGGTTGTCACGCCGAAGCGGGTCGAACACGGAAAAAGACCTGCTGGCACCTGTCGTCGACGCGGTCAAGGCCGGGCGCTCTCCGGCCAACGCGTTGGTCGATGCATTCAGGCGCGAGGGCAGTCTTGCGGCGTTGAAAGCCAGCCACCTGGATGCGGCAAGGATGCAGTGGCTGGGCTAGCGTCGGCGGGCGACGTGGTTTCGACCACCGCACAGTCCACGAGCTGACGCTCAGGCAAACGTCTCGTCGACAGCGGCGAGGTTCACCCGGTTGGCAAGGCCGGACAAGGCGATGAGATGCAGGATCTCGCTGACCGTCGTGCTGGCGTCTTTCAGCACCGTCACCTTTCGGTAGTCGTCCGCGCGGCGAGATATCGCGGTGTGGGTGACGCAGTTCTGGGTCATCATCCCGCAAACGATCAGTTCGTCTGCGCCCTGCCCTTGCAGCGTGTCGTGCAGGCCGGTGGCTTCGAATGCGTCGGCATGCTGTTTCGTGACCACGGGTGACGAGTCGACGAGTGCATCGATTCTGTCGTGGAGTTTCACCCCTGGCGTGCCGGGGTTGAAGAACGGCGCAGGGCCTTGGGCAACGTGCTGGACAAACACGACGGGCAGGCCTTTGGCACGCGCCATGCGGATGGCTTTTTCGACGGCGGCCAGCGTGGGCTCGGCATTCCACAGCGGAAATGCGCCGCCCTCGAAATAGTCGTTCTGCAGGTCGATGACGACGAGGGCGGGCGTGCTCATGGGATGCTCCTTGCTGGGTGGGCTCATTACTTTGGATTGCCGGATTTTT
This sequence comes from Comamonas sp. BIGb0124, assembly GCF_003752175.1. GTDB lineage: Bacteria > Pseudomonadota > Gammaproteobacteria > Burkholderiales > Burkholderiaceae_C > Comamonas_F. The sequence goes on from NZ_RJVF01000013.1 coordinate 15,060, forward strand.
TCACCGCCGACTGCATCTGGCGATTGGCCTGAACAACCAATAACGATAAGATCGGGCCAATCTTCCATCAGGTAGGATCAGATGCCGGAAACCCCACAGAAGACCCGCGTCGCCGTGGTCGCGTTCGACGGCATCAGCCCATTCCATCTGTCCGTTCCATGCATGGTTTTCGGGGATGCGATGGGAGCAGACTACCCTTTCGAGGTCGTCGTCTGCACGGCGGATCCATTGCCGCTGAAGACGACGGCGGGGTTCAGCCTGTCGGATCTGGCACCGCTGGGTGCAATGAAGAAAGCGCATGCCATCGTGGTTCCCAGCTGGCGCGACGTGAACGAACGACCGCCGGCGCGCCTGCTCAAGGCCCTGCGCGAGGCCTACGCACGTGGCGCGCAGATCGTGGGGCTGTGTTTTGGCGCGCATGTTCTGGCCGAGGCCGGCCTGCTGGATGGCCGGCGTGCAACGACCCATTGGGTGTACGCGGAAAAAATGGCCGAACGCTTTCCAGCGGTAGACATCGACCCCGACGTGCTCTACGTGGAAGACCGGAACGTCTTGACATCCGCCGGCACGGCAGCCGGCATCGATGCCTGTCTGCACATCGTTCGCAGGCGCTTGGGCAGCGAGGTCGCCAACAGGCTGGCCAGACGACTCGTCGTGCCACCGCATCGCCAAGGCGGACAAGCGCAGTTCATCGAACAACCGCTGCCGAGTAGCGCGGGCGGAACCCGGCTTGCGCAGTTGATCGATTCGGTTCGCCGGCGCCTCGATGAGGCGCACAGCCTCGACAGTCTCGCGTCGGAGACACGCATGAGCCGTCGCAGCTTCACGCGTCACTTCAAGGCATTGACCGGCACGACAGTGCAGTCATGGCTCTTGGCCGAGCGCTTGACGCTGTCTCAAAGATTGCTCGAGCAGACCGATCAATCCGTCGAGCGCATCGCGGAAATGGCGGGCTTCGGCTCGGTCGTCTCGCTGCGCCACCACTTCAGGCACAGGCTCGGTGTGAATCCCACCTCGTGGAGGAGAAACTTCGCTCGAGAGCCGTCGAGGACTCAGAGATCGAGCTCGACCTCGTAGAACTTCCGCGCAGCCAGGACGGCCTGGGGGATGGGCAGCGGGCGGACATTGACCAGTTGCCAGGCAAAAAAACCCGGCTGCCAGCCCGCCGAGCAGGCGGCTTCGACCTGAGACGGCCGCCAGGGTTCGGCCGTGTCGATGTCCACCAGAGCCACACCCACACCCTCGGGGTCGGTCTGCCCCTCTCGAGTCAGGTACACCGAGTTTTCAACGATCAGCACATCGCGCAGGGGTAGCCTGGGCGGCATCCAGGATCGAACCTCGATGGTCTTTCGACCCTCGGCAATGTTTTTGCCATGCGGCGCAACGATGGACAGGGCGAGGAATTTTGTCATGGCCTATGCGCGGAAGGTTGGGCGATCGATGAGATGAACTCGAGCCGCCGGGGTCGTCTCAGCCATGCTCGACCTCGCCCAGGAACGCTTCGTAGAAGTCGCGCAGCCTCTGCTGCCGCAGCGCGGCCCGGCGTGTACCCTCGGCCGTCTGGAAGCCATCGGCCAGGCGCAGCAGCTTGGCCTGGAAGTGGTCGATGGTGTAGCGTGTGTCATCCAGCGGGCGCTGCTGTGCACGCGGATCTGCGTCATCGTAAAGCGCCCGGCCCAGCCGGCCGCCCACGTAGAAGCAGCGCGCCGCACCGATGAGGCCGATGGCATCGAGCCGGTCGGCATCCTGGAGGATACGCGCCTCCACGCTGCGCGGAGCGATGGCGGCGCTGTGACTGTGCGCCTCGATGGCATGCGCGACGACGGCGATGCGCTCCGGGTGCCACCCCAGCCCGGCGAGCACGGCGGCGGCTTTCTGTGCGGACAGCCGGGAGGCCTGCGTGCGCAAGGGCGAGTTCTTTTCGACGTTCACGCAGTCGTGCAGCAGCGTGGCGGCCAGCAGCGCCCGCAGATCGCCGCCCTCGACCGCCTGGATGCCCTGCACGCTCCGCCACACGCGGTGCAGATGAGCCTCGTCGTGGGCGCCGTCGCGGGTGCCGCTGGTCGTGTCGATCGCATGGGGCATCAACTGCGCGGCCAGTTCGGCGTGGGGATCGAAGGCACTCGGGGATGAATCGGCAATGGGGGCGTACACGGTGGTCATCGCCCGATTCTAGTTTTGCGCGGCGAGCGCGGCCGGGTTGGACGTGCATGGCATCGCCAAGAGCAGCGTCTGACCAGTGGCGCGTTAGAGCCACGCAAGAGCGCCTCCAAAAACGAAAAACGTCGGACAGACCGAGCGATGGCCTGGTGCATCTCAAACCTCAATCTGTTTTTACAGTTCTTGCGCGATCTCCGAATTCTACTTTAATGCACAATTAATCTATTAAACTGACAGCATGGACATCAACACCCGAATCGCCCAGCGTCTGCGCGAACTGCGCGATGCACGCGGCTACTCGCTCGAAGCGCTGGCAGAACGCAGTGGCGTGAGCCGCTCCGCCATCTCGCTCATCGAGCGCGGCCAGAGCAGTCCGACGGCTGTGGTGCTCGACAAGCTGGCCATCGGCCTGAGCGTGGCACTGGCCTCGTTTTTCGACGACAGCGAGGACCGCAACGCGGGCAGCCCCCCCTCACCCATGATCCGGCGATCCGGGCAGCCGGTCTGGCAAGACCCCGCCTCGGGTTACATCCGCCGGCGGCTCTCGCCACCTGCGCCCTCACCCTTGCAGATGGTCGAGGTCCTTTTTCCGCCCGGCCAGCGTGTGGCCCTGGACTCTGCCGTGCACGATGCGGCGATTCATCAGCAGGTGTGGCTGATCGAAGGCCGCATGGAACTGACCGTGGGCACCACCACCTGGTCACTGGCGGCGGGCGACTGCCTGGCCATGCAGCTCGATCAGCCGATCGTGTTCCATAACCCCGGGACACGACCCGCACGGTATCTGGTCGCACTGACCACGGTCACCCCGCCACCCGGCCGCTTCGCATCGCGCCATGACTGAACCGAGACAACCATGAACGATCCTGTCCCCGCCCCGCTCTCCACCACCATCCGGCGCCTGAATGCCGACGAGGCCGCGGCTTGCGTCGACGCGCTTGCCGATGTCTTGATCGACTGCGTGCAGGGCGGCGCTTCGGTGAGTTTCATGTGGCCTCTGTCGCGCGCCGATGCACGGGCATTCTGGCGCGGTGTAGCCGAAGGCGTCGCTCGCGAAGAGCGTATCTTGCTGATCGCAGAAGATGCGCAAGGCAACCTCGTCGGCACCGCACAATTGATTGTCGGCATGCCCGAAAACCAGCCTCATCGCGCCGACGTGGCCAAGATGCTGGTGCATCGAAAAGCCCGCCGCCAAGGTCTGGCGCAGCGCTTGCTGGCCGCGGTGGAAGACGCCGCGCGAGCCGCCGAAAAAACCGTGCTCGTGCTGGATACCGCAACCGGCAGCGATGCCGAGCGCTTGTACCAACGCGCGGGCTGGCAAAGGGTGGGCATGGTGCCGGATTACGCACTCATGCCGGACGGCGCGATGTGCGGCACGACTTTTTTCTACAAGCGCGTACGATGAAGTGGTCGTCTGGTCAGCCGGGCCCTGGCGCAATTCAACGTGATTGCGAATAGGGGATTGGATGCACGCCCGCTCCCGCCTCCTACATGAACCAGACCGAGTCCGTAAAATCGGGACATGAAGATTCTTGTCATCGGCGCATCGGGGTCAGGAACCACGACCCTCGGACAGATACTCGGCAATCGATTGGACTGCACGCATCTCGATCTGGATGACTACTACTGGATTCCGACTTCGCCACCGTATCGGCAAAAACGTGACGGGTTGGAGCGACTGCAGACATTGCAGCGCGACTTGCATGTGAACGAAGATGTCATTGCCTCCGGCAGTCTGGTCGGATGGGGACGCGACGTGGAAGACGCTTTCGACCTCATCGTGTTTCTCTTCGTTGCGACTCAGACACGGCTGGCGCGTATTCGGCGGAGAGAAACGGAGCGCTTCGGTACGGCGGACCCGGCATTCCTGACATGGGCCTCGCAATACGACGAAGGCCCGCCCGAAGGACGAAGTCTGGCCAAACACGAATCCTGGCTTGCGCAGCGCAGTTGTCCAATCCTTCGTATCGAAGGGGACACCTCAGTCCAGGCTCGTGTTCGGCGGGTGATGGACGTCATCGAGCTCGCAGCAAACCGGCCGTGCGATACATGATCCGTCCGAGCTTGGCCTCCTCCTTGCCCTGGGACGAAATACCCCGGAACGGACGGTTCAGGATCCGGCAAGAATGAGTGCGGCGCCCAGGTCCATTTATTTCACCCTGTCCTCCTCGACGACATAAGCCGTGATTTCCTCCAGAAACGTCTTTGCGTGCTGCATGGTTTCCTGGCCCGGGGCCGAAGCGAAGGCGGCGGCCAGTTTTTCGGTGTCTTCGAACCAGAGCTCGACGATGCCGTCGATCGGAAGGTCGTCGTAATCGCCGAGGACGCCTTTGACGCGTTCACGTTCGACCACGACGTTCTGGCGGTAGCCGGATACACCGGGCATCTTCTTGACGAGTTCGCCATGGAAGATCCATTCGCGTCGGAAATCCTCTTCCGACAGACCGGTCTTGCGCCGCAGGATCGAGATGCGCTTCAGCAGGCGGGCACGGACGGCAAGTTGGGGTACGGGGATCACGACCCGCTGCTCGGCCGTCACCACATGCAGATCGCCGAGAAAACGGTTTTCGTCCTGGATCAACTCCGCGGCCAGATCGCCGTTCCTGAAACCGGCCGAAGCGGCATCCGAGTCCAGCCACAGTTGCGAAAAACCGTCGAAATCCCAGGGGCCTCTGGCGAAGTCGATGCCGCGCTGCAGACGCTCGGTGACCGCATTCTGCCAATAGCATTGCAGGTTCGGCACACGCGAGGCGAGTGCTGCGTGATGGTTGCGCCAATAGGCGCGAAACTCGGCCGGGCTGGCCTCCGGTTTTTTCTTCAGCAAACCCATTCTGACCTGCATACCGTCTCCTTTTCTTTGGATGTCTTTACGTTCGATCGAGGGCACGCGCCAGTCCGGGCGCCCGCTTGGCCAGCCAGATTCCATGGCGCACCGGCCATTGCGCAAACTCGGGGTCGACGCCCAGGGTCTGGGCGGCATGGTGGGCCCAGTAGGGGTCGAGCAGGGCTTCACGTCCGATGGCGATCAGATCGGCCTGGCCGGCCCTGAGGATGCCCTCGGCCTGCTCGGCGTTCACGATCATTCCGACCGCCTGGGTGGCGATGCCGGCATCCGCACGGATACGCTCCGAGAACGGAACCTGAAAACCCAGGCCACGTGGAACGGGCAGCGCCTTGGTTTCTTCGGTCAGCCCGCCGGACGAGCAGTCGATCACATCGACACCGCAGCGCTTGAGTGCTCGGGACAGGATCACCGAGTCGTCCAGGCTCCAGCCGTCGACCGATCCATCGACGGCGGACAGCCGGCAGAAAAGCGGTTTGCCGGCAGGCCAGGCCTGTCTGACGCGGCTTGCGATTTCCAAGGCCAGGCGCATGCGCCCTTCGAGGCTGCCGCCCCACCGGTCGGTTCGGTGGTTGGAATGAGGCGACAGAAAACTGGCGACCAGATAACCATGCCCGAAATGCAGTTCGATCACATCGAAGCCGGCTTCGTCGGCGCGCCGCGTCGCGGCGACAAAACTTTCGACGATGGATGCGATGCCCGGCTCGTCGAGCACTTCGGGCTCGGACCAGGCCGGGCCCGCCCGGATGGCGCTGGGGCCCAGGCGCGCCCAGGGCTCGGCGTCCGCCCGCATGTCGGCATCGGCGATGGCCGCCCCGCCCTCCCACAGCGGCTGGCTGCCGGCCTTGCGACCGGCATGGGCCAGTTGGACACCGATGGCCGCGCCGTTCTGGTGGACGAAGTCGACGATGGCCTTCAGGGGCCCGACCTGTTCGTCCCGCCAGAGCCCCAGGTCGGCCGTGCCGATGCGGCCTCGGGAGTCCACCGCGGTGCTTTCCGTCAGGATCAGCCCGGCGCCGCCCAGGGCAAACTTGCCCAGGTGAACCATGTGCCACGGGGTCGCGAATCCGGCATTGGCGGCATGCTGGCACATGGGCGAGACGACGACGCGGTTCTTCAGCCGCAGCGAACGGAGCCGAAGGGCTTCAAAGAGCAAGGACATTCATTTCTCCCGAATGGCGTGAGGGCCTCGGCGGCTCATCCCTCGAGCGTCTTCCACATCTCGATGTCCCGCTCGGCAGTCCAGATTCGGGGGTCGGGGTATCGCGTCACCTCGTCGTAGCAACGTGTGACATCGAAAGGCATGCAGTGGTCGAAGATCACCCATTGGCCGTACTTCGGGCGCAGTGCTTCGATGGTGTCGCGATAGACGCGGTTGAGATCGTGTCCCGCCCCGACACCCCGCTCGACGCTCGCGTACACGTCCGAGATGAAATCGCGGGTCTCGGCCAGGCCTCGGGCGACCGACTCGGGCGTGGTCAATGCCGCACCCCGGCCCGGCACCAGCGCCGCAGGTTTCAGGGCCGCCAGGTTGTCGAGTGTCTTGGGCCAGTCCTTGAAGTACGCGTCGCCGGCATAGGGCGTGGCGCCGAACTCGACCAGATCGCCGCTCAGCAGCGCACGCTCTTGCGGCAGCCAGACCACCGTGTCGCCCTTGGTATGGCCGCGGCCCAACTGCAGCAACTGCACTTCGACCTGGCCCAGCCAGAGCGTCATCTTGCCGGTGAACGTCATGGTGGGCCAGGTGAGGCCGTCCGGCACCGTCTCGACGTTTCGGAACAAGCGGGGGAAACGCCCGATCTCGCTGGCCTTGTCGAACTCGCCACGCTCGACGATGAGGTCGTAGGTGTCCTGGCTGGCCAGGATCTGCTCGGGCTGGAACGCGCTGGCGCCCAGGACACGCACGGCGTGGTAATGCGTCAGCACCACGTACTTGATGGGCTTGTCGGTAACCTCGCGGATGCGACGGATGACGTCGGCAGCCATCGCGGGCGTGGCCTGGGTGTCGGCGACCAGCACGGCATCGTCGCCGATGATCACGCCGGTGTTCGGGTCGCCTTCGGCCGTGTAGGCCCAGGCATGTTCGGAGATCTGGCTGAACGTGACCTTCTTTTCTTCGAGATCGGCCTGCGAGGCAAATTTCTTTGTTGTCGACATGTTTTTCCTTATGGGTAGATGATTCGAAGTTCAATGGCTGCCGAGGTAGGCCGCCTTGACCTTGGGGTCGTCGAGCAGTTCCTGCCCCGAGCCCTGCAAGGTGATCCGACCGGTCTCGAGCACGTAGGCGCGATCGGCGACGCCCAGTGCCTGCTTGGCCATCTGTTCGACCAGCAGGATGGTGAGTCCGTCCTGCCGCAGCTCGCGGATCGCATTGAAGATGTCGCGGATGATCAGCGGCGCCAGACCCAGCGACGGCTCGTCCAGCAACAGCAGGCGCGGGTCGCTCATCAGGGCGCGCGAGATCGCGAGCATCTGCTGCTCGCCGCCGGACAAGGTGCCCGACTGCTGATCCTGCCGTTCCCGCAGCCTCGGAAAGCGCCGGAACTCCCTGTCGATGGCCGCGTCGATCGCCGCCGTATCGCGACGGCGGGAATAGGCGCCGAGCATGAGGTTTTCACGGACCGTCTGATCGGCGAACACGCCCCGCCCCTCGGGCGACATCGCCAGTCCCATGGCGACGCGCTGGTGAGCCGGCACCGTGGTCACGTCCCGGCCATCGAGCACGATACGGCCGGCGGACGGCAGCTCCCATCCGACGACACTCTTGAGCAAGGTGCTTTTGCCTGCACCGTTCGCGCCGATGATGGTGACGACTTCGCCGGCACCGACTTCGAGGCTCACGCCCTTGACGGCTTCGATGGCCCCGTAGCTGACCTTCACGTTTTCCAGTTTCAACATCTCTAGCTCCAGGATCAGGCGGGAACGGGGGCAGGCGCAGCATCGTCGTCGACCCCCAGGTAGGCTTCCACGACACGCGGATTGCCCTGGACCTCGGCCGGCTTGCCCTCGGCGATCTTGATGCCGTAGTCCAGCACGATGACGTGGTCGGACACGGACATCACCAGATCCATGTGGTGCTCGACCATCAGGATGGTCACGCCGCATGAGCCGATCCTGACCAGCAGCCGGCCCAGCTCGGCGGTTTCCTGCGGATTCAGGCCTGCGGCCGGTTCGTCGAGCAGCAGCAGCTGCGGTTCGGTGGCCAGGGCCCGGGCCAGCTCGACCCGCCGTTGGAGTCCATACGAGAGGCTGCCGGCGGGCTGATGCGCCAGCGGCAGCAGATCGACCAGTTCGAGCAGTTGCAGTGCGCGGGTGCGGGTCGCCGCCTCTTGCGAACGGGCCCGCGGCAACGCCAGCAGCGACGCCCAGAAGCCGTTTTCCATGCGGCTGTGGCGGCCGAGCATGACGTTGTCGAGCACGGACAGATCGGCAAACAGGCGCAGGTTCTGGAACGTGCGTCCCATGCCCATCTTGCAGATCTCGTGAACCGGCTTGCCGGCCGTGTCCTTGCCCTGGAAACAGATCGTTCCCTCGCTGGGGTCGATGAGACCGGCCAGCATGTTGATCATCGTGCTCTTGCCGGCACCGTTCGGTCCGATCAGGGCGTGGATGTGACCGCGCTGAAGCCGGAACGACACGTTCTGCGCCGGCTTGACGCCGCCGAAACGTTTGGTCACGTTGTCGACCACCAGCAGATCGCCGCTGCCGCCCGAACCGATCCGCTTGGGCGGGAGACCCGAAGGCTCGGGCGCTGCGCTCGGCTTGCGCCACCACTTCGCGAACAGCCCGGCCACACCGCCCGGCATGGCGTAGAGCGCGAACAGCAGCAGAAAACCGTAGAGGAAATGCTGAGCCGAAGGCCAGCGGGCCAGCATCGCATCGATGACGGTCAGCACCACGGTGCCGATCAGCGGGCCGTAAGTCGATCCGGCACCGCCGAACAAGACCAGCAGCAGGATGAAGATCGACAGATGGAAGGTGATGAAATCGGAATTGATGTACTGGTTCTGCTGCGCCACCAGAGCGCCGGCGATGCCGCACGTCACGGCGGCGACGACAAAAGCGATCACTTTGGCGCGATACACCCGTACACCCACCGACGACGAAGCGATCTCGTCGGCCTGCAGCGACAGCAAGGCGCGCCCGAATCGCCCCTTGAGCAGATTGCGCAGCAACAGGTGGGTCACCGCACACAGCACGATGCCGAACCACACCCACTGCTGGGTGTCGAAGGGCACGTCGTTCCAGGTCAGCGGCCGGATGCCGTAGATCCCCTGCGCGCCGCCGAACACATCGGTCCATTCGCCGATCAGCTTCTCGACGACGATGCCGAACGCGAGCGTGACCATCGCCAGATAGGGGCCCTTGACGCGCAGCGAGGGCAAGGCGATCAGCACACCGCAGAACCCGGAGATCGCCGCTGCCAGCACCAGGGCCAGCCACGGACTCAGCTCGGACCGGGAGGTGATGAGCGCGACGGCGTAGGCGCCTGCCGCAAACAGCCCGGCCTGGCCCAGCGATTTCTGGCCGGCGTAACCGACCAGCACGTTCATGCCGACCGCACACAGGTAATAGACACACATCATGAAGACGATGCGCAGGTAGTAGTCGTTGCTCACCAGCGAGGTGACGCCGATGAGCACGGCAACGGCAACCGCCACGCCCAGAAGATGGTTCAATCGGCTCATACCTTCTCCACGATTCGTTTGCCGAAAAGACCGGTCGGGCGGAAGGCCAGCACCAGGATGACCAAGGCAAAGACCGCGACTTCACGCCATTGGGCCTGCCACAGGTTCACCATCGACTCCAGCACGCCCAAGGCGAATCCGCCGATGACGCAGCCTCTTGGATTGCTCAGTCCGCCGATCATGGCGCCCGAGAATCCCTTGAGCCCGACGATCAGGCCCATGTACAGAGAGGCCTGGGCGATCGGCGCCAGCAGAAATCCGGACAAGCCGGCCAGCGCCGAGCTCACGACAAAAGCGCCGATCATCATGGCGTTTGTGTTGATGCCCATCAGGCTGGCCACATGGCCATTCGCTGCGACGGCGCGCATGGCCTTGCCGACCATCGTCCGGTTCATGATCCAGTCGAAGGCGATCATCACGACCACCGCGACGCCCAGGATGAGAAGCTCCTGCGGCCGGATGCCGATACCCGCGAACCGGATCACCTCGTCGCCGATCGGCCCCGGAACCACCACCGGCTTGGGCCCCCAGATGGCCAGGCCGATGCTCTGCAGGATCACGCCGAAGCCCAGGGTGCTCATCACCCAGGCCATGCCGGGCCGGCCCGCGAAAGGCCGCACCCCGACCAGGTACAAGACCCAGCCCAGTACGCCCATGACGCCGACCGCTGCGGCCAGGGCCAGCAACTGGGACGCCGCGCCCGGAAAAGCCTCGCCGAAGGTGGTCGACGTGACGGGTAAGCCGAGCAGCAGGAGCAAGGCGCTCATGCCCACGAAAGCACCGATCGACACGAACTCTCCGTGAGAGAAATTGAGGGTCTTCGTGGTCGTGAAGGTGATGCTGAAGCCGAGCGCGACCAATGCGTAGGCTCCGCCCACCGCTAGTCCGCTGATCAACGCCTGAAGTAGCGCTTCTGCCATAACTGTGTCTCCGTTGTCGCGCGGGGAGGCGCACGCACGCGCGCCTCCCCGGCGATTGCAATCAATGACTTATTGCTTGAAATCGGCGGGCTGGAAGGACCCGATGATGGCGTCGTTGTACGGCAGCAATTTGCCGTCGCTCCACTTGATCCACACCAGATCCTTGGCCGTCAGGGCTTCGCGCGTGGTCTTGCTGAACGGCTTGTCGTAGGTCTTGAGCAAGCCCTGGACCGGTGTCGTCAGATCCTCGAGCGCGGCCCGCACCGTGGCGCCGTCGGTCGACTTGGCCTGCTTGACGGCTTCGGCATAGATCAGCACCGAGTCATAGCCATGCAGCGCGAAAGAAAACGATCCGGGGGCCTTGAGCTTCGAGCCGATGCGGTCGAACAGCTTCTGTTGCGCGGGGGTCTTGGTTTCGCTGACGGTGCGCATGAACAGGGGTTTTTCGGCCAGCGTCTTGCCTGCTGCGTCGTAGAACGTGATGTTGTCGGCGGCCCAAGAGGTCAGCACCAGCGGGTGGTAGTTGATCTTGTCCATGCTCCGGATCAACTGGGCAATCGGCGTTCCCTGCGCCCACACCACGAGGGTGTCGACATTGGCGGCCTTCATCTTGCTCAGTTGCGACGTCATGTCGGTGTCGCCCACGCCGAAGCGCTCGGTGCCCGCGGGCTTGATGCCCTGGATCTCGGCGATTTCCTGCATGTCCTTCAGACCGCCCTGGCCGTAGCCCGTGGTCTCGGCCATCAGGCCGATCACCTTGGACTGGCTCGCGTTCTTCTTGATGTACGCCATCAAGGCGGCGACCTGCTCGCGGTCGACCATCGACACGCGGAACATGTAGTTGTCGGCATTCGGGCTGGACGGCTTGGTGATGTCGGTGCCCGAACCCACGTTGCCGATCACCGGGATCTTCTTCTGATTGGCGATGTGTTTCCAGGCCATCGCATTGCCGGAGTTCGTCGGGCCGAAGACCGCGACGACGTTCTCGCGGTCGATCAGGTCGCTCATGTTCTGAATGGACCGAGGCGGTGCCGAGGTGTCGTCCCGCGTCACCAGGGTGAGCTTGCGGCCCAGCACGCCGCCGGCGGCATTGATGTCCGCGATCGCGGCCTCCATGCCGAGCACCGCAGCCTGCCCGCTCTGCGCCGAGGGCGATGCCGACAGGTCTCCGTTGTAGCCCAGCTTGATGTCCTGGGCATGGGCGGCATGGGCCACGGCCGTCAGGGCGAGGGCGGCGATCACCGAGGTATAGATGCTTTTCAGTTTCATGGTTGTCTCCTACTGAGTTGGGCTTGAGGCTCTAAAACTGCCGTTCTGTGACGGCTTGACTGTCGTTGCCGGGCTGCGGCCCTGGCGTTCACACGGCCAGGAAACCGCCGTCCACGGGCAGCGTGATGCCCGTGACGTAGCGCGCCATGTCCGAGGCCAGGAAGATCACGGGACCGACCAGATCCTCGGTTTCGCCGACCCGGCCCATGGGGATGCGGGTCATGAACGATTCGAGGCGCTTGGGGTCTTCGCGCGTCGCTGCGGTCATGGGCGTCGCGATGACGCCGGGCGCCAGCGCGTTGACGCGAACCCCGGCCGGCGCCAGCTCTTGCGCGAGGGACTGCGTCAGCATCTTGATCGCGCCTTTGCTGGGCGCGTAACCGAGACTGGCGGCCTGCCCCGCGTAAGCAGCGATCGAGGCGATGTTGATGACACAGCCCCGGGTGGCCTTCACCGCATCGAGCCACGCATGGGTCACGTTGAACGTGCCGTGGACGTTGACATCGATGGTCTTTTTCCAGTTGGCTGCCGCACGCGGGGACGAGGTGGTCTCGCGGATGATGATGCCGGCGTTGTTGACGAGCAGATCGACCTGGCCGACTTCGTCCGCCACCCGGGCGGCCAGTGCATGGCAGTCGTCGGCCTGGGTCACGTCCAGCACATACGACCAGGCCTGCCCGCCCGCTTGCCGGATGGCACTCGCCGTCTCGTCGACGGTGGACGCGTTCAGATCGGTCACGATCACCCGGGCACCCGCCTGAGCGAGACCGAGGGCGATGGTGCGGCCGTTGCCCTGCCCTGCGCCGGTGATCAGCGCCAGGCGGCCTTCCAGCAAACGGGGTGCGAGCGTATCGGGAAAATTCATGTCTTGTGTCTCCTGTCGTTGTCGAGCGGGGGGCGAGCGATGACTCAAGCCACCTCGAGTGTCTTTTCGCGCGATGGCACGACGCGCAGCGCATCGGCATCGTGTTCGCCGGCCTGGCGTCGGGCGGCGGCGATGTGCATGCCCGCCACATAACCGAAAGTCAGCGCGGGTCCGAGCGTGATGCCGGCGCCCGGATAGTTGCCGCCCATGACGCTGGCCGCGTCGTTGCCCACGGCATACAGGCCGGCGATCGGCTGCCGGTCGTCGTCGAGGACCTGCGCATGCTCGTTCGTGACCAGGCCGGCAAAGGTGCCGATATCGCCCACCACCAGCTTGATCGCATAGAACGGCCCTTGTTCGAGCGGGGCCAGGCAGGGGTTGGGCGTCACCAGCGCATCGCCCTGATAACGGTTGTAGGCCTTGCTGCCTTTGCCGAAGGCGTTGTCGACGCCACGCGCCGCGTCTGCGTTGAAGGCCTCGACCGTGCGCTCCAGCGTGGCAGCCGGTACGTCGATCTCGCGGGCCAGTTCGGCCCAGGTCGCGCCGCGCTTGAGATAACCCGAGCGCAGGTGGCGGCCGATGGGCAGAGGGGCCGGCGCCACGCAGCCCAGACCGTAGTTCCGCAAGACCTTGTGGTCGCACAGCAGCCAGGCCGTCACCTCGCCCTGGCCCTCGCAGGCCTTGACCATGTCCTGCACGAAGTCGTGGTACGAATTGCCCTCGTTGGTGAAGCGTTTGCCCTGCGTGGTGACGGCGATGACACCCGGCTTGGCGCGGTCGATGAAGTGGGGCATCACGCCCGGGCTGCCGTCCTTGCGGCGGGTCACCGACGTGGGGACCCAGGCCGCTGCATGCGGGATCGTGCCGTCCACATGGCCGCCCACCGCTTCTGCCAGACGCAGCCCGTCGCCGGTATTGGTCGAAGGCGACGGCGAGTAATGTTCATGGCCCGTAGGGGCGTGCGGAAAGAGCTGCTTGCGCCGTGCCACGTCGTAAGGGAAACCGCCGCAGGCCAGCACCACCGCCTGCGAGGCCAGCACCCGCAGGGTCTTGCCCTCATGCTGAACGACGGCCCCGGTGACGCGATCCTGTTCGACGATCAACTGGCGCACCGGAGACGACAGCCAGACCGGCACGTCCAGATCCATGCCGGCCTTCGCCAGCCGTCCGGCCAGCGCATTGCCGTTGGTCAGCGTCATGCCCCGGCCGAACCGGAGCACATCCAGGAAGTGGCGGCTCAACCGTTTGGTGACATACACGAACGAGGTGAACGACTTGAACGTCCGCATGAAGTGTTTGATCTCGGGACCCGAGCCCAGCATCATTCCAAACACGGTGAGTTCGGGCAGCGGCGGCGCGAGCTGCTTGACGCGAGCGCCCAGTTCCCGCCCATCGAAGGGACGCGTCACCATCGAGCGCCCGCCGGGCTGACCGCCAGGGGCTTCGGCGTGGTAGTCGGGGAACACCGCCGGCATGTCGAACTGCACACAGGTGTTGCGGGTGAAGAACTCGATCGCCTCGGGGCCGTGCTTCAGGAAAGCGTCGACCCGCTTTTCGTCGTAGTGCGTCGTGGCCTCGTGGCGCATATAGGCCGTTGCCGCGCCGGCAGGCTCTTCGATGCCCTGCTCGGTCGCCAGGCGGGTGCCTGGAATCCACAGCCAGCCGCCGGACCGTGCGGTCGTGCCGCCGTACAGAGCCTCTTTCTCGACAACCAGGACTTTCAGTCCCTGAGCCTTGGCAGTGACCGCTGCCGCCATCCCGGATGCACCGGTGCCGACGATCAGCACATCCACATTGACCACGTCTTGCTCCATCTGAACTCTCCTAACAGGTGTTGGACGAATTATAGAAATCGTTTGATCATTGTCAACGCGTCAAACACTATCAGATGATACGATTAGCTCTAGTGCATTCGATATTTTCGGGTAAACCCTTATGGATATACTGCGAACCTCTCTCTCATCTGGCCCGGCAATGGAAAAAAATCGTCGAGGGATTCAATCCATCGAAATCGGTAGCGCGTTGCTGCTTCAGTTGGCACGCCATGTACGTCCTGTCGCGCTGAAAGATCTCGCGAAATCGGCCGGCATGACGGCGGGAAAAGCCCACCCGTACATGGTCAGTTTTCTGAAGGTGGGGTTCGTGACGCAGACCGCGGTGGGTCATTACGAACTCGGGCCATTGGCGCTGCAACTGGGATTGACGCGCCTGCAGCGCATGGACCCTGTCAAGGAAGCCTCGGCTCTGATAGAAGCCCTGGCGGACGAGACCAGCCAGAGCGTGGCCGTCGCGGTGTGGGGCAATTTCGGCCCGACCATCGTCCGATTGGAAGAACCAGCACAGCCGCTGCACGTGAACCTGCGTACCGGCACGGTCATGTCGCTGGTGAACACGGCGACGGGACGGCTGTTCGCCGCCTATATGCCGCCCAAAGTGGTCGAGCGGCTGCTGTCCGAAGAGATCTCGCGATTGAGTTACGGCACGGTCCAGGGCCCGCCGGTCGATTCGGACACGCTCGAGACCCTGCTGGCGGAAACGCGCAAACACGGCCTGGCGCGCACGCGGGGCCAGCCCATTCCCGGCATCGACGCCTTGTGCGCCCCGGTGTTCGACTCTGCCGGGCACCTGGTGCTGGGCATCCTGGTCATGGGCCCGGCCGCGACTTTCGACAGCGAATGGGATGGTGTGATCGCCGGCCCCTTGCGGCAATGCGCGCAAGAGGTCTCACGGCGGATCGGCAGGGACTACCCGCAAGAGCGCTAACCCCGCGCTAGCCCCGCCTCACCGATCCCGCATCGCCCCCGTGCGTTCAGAACCTTGCATGCGCCAGCAGCGCCTGCAAGGGGTGCCTGATTTCGCGGGCACCGAAACGTTTGACCTGGCTGCGGCATGAATACCCCGTGGCCAAAGGCTCGGCGTCTGCCGAAACGCCGCTCGCATCCAATGCGTTTTTCCAGGATTGCTCGAAGATGACGCGCGAGGTCTCGTAGTTGCGCGCCTCGTGACCGTAGGTGCCCGACATGCCGCAGCACCCACTGGCTTCGACCTGGAGGCTCAGGCCCGCTTTGGCGAAGACCTCCTGCCACTGCCCCACGCTGACCGGTGCGTTGGTTCGCTCGGTGCAATGCGGCAGCAAGCGATAGGTGACGGTCTGCGGCGCCGTCTCGGTTTTCTCTGCGCGAGGCCATACCCGGGCCAGCCATTCCTGCGGCAGCAGCACCTCGGGCACCTGCGTCAATCCGGGCACCTTGAGATATTCCTGCCGGTAGACCAGCGTCATCGCGGGGTCGAGGCCGACCAGCGCAATGCCGGTGCGCGCCAGGCTGGACAGATGTTCGCTGTTGCGCCGGGCCACACGGTTGAAAGTCTTGAGGAAACCCTGCACATGCAAGGGCTTGCCGTTGGGCTTGAGCGGCGCCATCCACACCCGGTAGCCCAGCCGTGTCGCCAGCTCGATGAGCGGCACCATCTGTTCCGTCTCGAAGAGATAGGTGAAGCTGTCGGGCACCAGGATCACGCTGCGGGCGCGCTCCGCCGGATCGAGCGCCTCCAGCTCGGGCACGAATGCATGACGCACCCCGTGGGCCTCGAGCGCCGCGGCGATGTCGAGCCGGCTCAGCAGCGGGCTGTCGACGATGCCGAGTCCGGATGCCATCGCCTGGCGGACCCAGGATTGTTTCATCAAGCCGTTGAAGACCGCCGGAAACTTCGCTGCCGCAGGCATCACGAATTCGAGCGAGGCCATCACATAGTCGCGCAGCGGGCGCCGGTAACGCGTGTGATAGAGCTCCAGAAAGCGCGACCGGAACTCGGGCACATCGACCTTGATGGGGCACTGGCCCGCACATGACTTGCAGGCCAGGCAGCCGGACATGGCGTCGTAGACCTGGTGCGAAAAATCGTCGCCGTCCCGACCGGCCTGACCGGACTGCCGCGCCCGGCCGGTCAGGCCCGACCACGGCCACCGCTTCTGCTGCGCGACCTTCAGCACGTCGACGCCCTGCCCGCCCTGCAGCCTGAGCCACTCGCGCATGAGCGACGCCCGGCCCTTGGGCGAGTGCACGCGCTGCCGGGTCGCCTTCCAAGACGGGCACATGGCGTCGTCCGGATCGAAGTTGTAGCAGGCCCCGTTGCCATTGCAATGCATGGCCGAGCCGTAGCTCTGCCATACCCGCTCGTCGATCTGCCGATCGTGCTCGCCGCGCGTCGGCACGCCGTCGATCTTCAGGAGCAGCGTCTTGCTGTCCGGCGGGGTGGCGATCTTGCCGGGGTTGAACTGGTTGAACGGATCGAACGCCGCCTTCAGTTGCTGCAGCGAGCCGTAGAGCTCACCGAAGAAAGCGGGCGAGTACTCCGATCGAACGCCTTTCCCGTGCTCGCCCCACAGCAGGCCGCCATAACGCTGGGTGAGCTTGGCCACTTCGTCCGAGACGGTGCGGACCAGCGCAGCCTGCCGCGGATCCTTCATGTCGATGGCCGGCCGCACATGCAGCACGCCGGCGTCGACGTGGCCGAACATGCCGTAGGTCAGTCCATGCCCGTCGAGCAGCGCCCGGAAATCCGCGATGAACTCGGGCAGGTTCTCGGGGGGCACCGCAGTGTCTTCGACAAAGGGCTGAGGCCGGGCTTCGCCCTGGATGTTGCCGAGCAGGCCGACGGCCCGCTTGCGCATGCCGTAGACCCGCGACACCGCGGCATGGCCGATCGCCAGCGTATGGCCGAGCCGCTGCACGCCGGCATCGCGGCCGAGATGCGCGATGAAGGCCTGGACCCGGGCATCGACCTCCAGAGGGTCGTCGCCGCTGAATTCGACCAGGTTGATGCCCAGGGTCGGCGACGCGCTGTCGGACGGAAAGTACTCGGACACGCTGTTCCAGACAAAATCCTTCATGGCCAGCAACAGCACCTTGGAGTCGACGGTCTCGATGGACAGCGGCCGGTGGGCGATCAAGGCTCGGGCGTCCTTCAGCGCATCCATGAAACTGGCGTAGCGCACATTGACCAATACGGCGTACTTGGGAATGGGCAGCACGTTGAGCCGGGCCTCGACCACAAAACCCAGCGAGCCTTCGGCGCCGCACAGCACGCTGTTGAGATTGAACCGGCCGTCTTCCTCGCGCAGATGGGCCAGGTCGTAGCCCGTCAGGCAGCGGTTGAGTTTCGGAAACTTCTCGGCGATGAGCTCGGCCTTGTCTTCGCCGATGCGGCGTGCGGTGCGATACACCTTGCCCACGCGGCCCGGCTCGCTGCAGCGCGCATCGAGCGCTTCGTCGTCCAGCGGTGCGCTGAGAAAACGCTCGCCGCCCATCAGCACGAAGTCCAGCTCGAGCACGTGATTGCGTGTCTTGCCGTAGGTACAACTGCCCTGCCCGCTGGCATCGGTGTTGATCATGCCGCCCAGGGTGGCGCGATTGGAGGTCGACAGTTCGGGCGCAAAAAACAGGCCGTGGGGCTTGAGCGCGGCATTGAGCTGATCCTTGACCACGCCGGCCTGCACCCGAACCCAGCGTTTCTGGGTGTCGATTTCCAGCACACGGTTCATGTGACGCGAGAGATCGACCACCACGCCATCGGTCAGGGACTGGCCATTGGTGCCGGTGCCGCCCCCACGCGGTGCCAGGACCACTTCGCGATGCTCGGGCCGCGCCAGCACGCCGGCGAGTTTCTGCACATCGTCGGCATCGCGGGGATAGAGCACGGCGAGCGGCAGGCGCTGGTAGATCGAGTTGTCGGTGGCATGCACCGTGCGGTTGGCCTGATCGGTACAGATCTCGCCCTTGAAACCCTCGGCCCGAACGGCATCCATGAAGGCTCGATTCCTGGGGGAGAGCTCCGATTCTCGGGTGGGGAGTTCGGCAATCATATTCATCGTGGTCATGTATTTCTTTGGCTATCGCATCGCCGCTGCAAGCGATGCCGCGTGGAATCTTACGACGGTGAGTCTGGCCGTTCTGCCACAATTCCACAAACGGATTTTTTGTCCGTGAAACATGCATGGAAGTCATGAATCCCCGCAAACTCACCCCTTCGATGTCGTTGCTGCTGGTGTTCGAGGCCTCTGCACGGCACGAGAGCTATACCCGGGCGGCCGACGAGCTGGCGCTCAGCCAGAGCGCCGTGAGCCGGCAGGTCCAGGCGCTGGAAGAGCAGCTCGGCGCCGCGCTGTTTCGCCGCCAGGGCCGCTCGGTGAAGCTGACCGAGGTGGGCCGCCGCTACCACTCAGAACTGCGGCCCGCGCTCGATCGCATCCGGCAGGCGACCCTGCAGGCGATGTCGTCTCAATCGGGTTTCGGCGCACTCAGGCTGGCGACGCTGCCGACCTTCGGCTCGAAGTGGCTGCTGCCTCGGCTGCACGCCTTCTACGCCCTGCACCCCGGCGCCAATGTGCACATCCACTCGCGTATCGGCGCGGTCGATTTCAGTGCCGGCGACATCGATGCCGCCATCACCGTCGGCGAAGACGCCTGGCCGGGCCTCGTGGCGCACCGGCTGGCCAAGGAGTCGCTGATCGCCGTCTGCGCACCCGGCGTGCGGCCCCACTCGCAGATGCCCAGCCCGCAATGGCTGTATGCACAGACCTTCCTGACCATCGTCAGTTATCCGCAGGCCTGGTCCGACTGGCTGGCTCATCACGCCATCGACCCCTTGCCCATGCGGCACGGCCCGAGCTTCGAGCTGACCTCGCACCTGATCCAGGCCGTCGCTGCGGGACTGGGGATCGGCGTGCTGCCCCATTCACTCGTCAAGGACGAACTGATGCGGGGCACGCTCGTGGCCTTCGGCGAAACGGTGCCCAGCCGCCGCAGCTACTACTTCATCTATCCGCCGCGCAACGAAGACCTGCCGGCCCTGGCGCCGCTGCGCGAATGGCTGCTGAGTTCGCTCACCAACGACAGCGCCTGACCCTTGCCGAGGTTTCGATGACGGATTTGTCATACGGCTGTCCAGCAAACGACGGCCTGCATTTTCTAGACTATGGCCTCACCTGGGAAAACAAAAACAAACCCAGCTTTTACCTAAACCGAGGCTATATGATGAAAACAGTTGATTTCAAAAAGACGATGACGACCCTGGGATTGGCAACGGCAGCCGCATGCGCCATGCCGATTGCCGCAAATGCCACCGGATACTGGCACCAGGAAGGGTCGCGCCTGACGGCCTATCCCGATCATCTTCAGCAAGGCCCATCGCGTGCCGAGCTGCAGGCCGAGGCACGTAAAGCCCTAAAAGGCCAGGACCTGGCTCGATCGGATGCTTCCAATTTTCCGGCAGAATCCGCAGCAGGCCGAGGCATGACACGCCAGCAGATCGATGCGGAAACCCTGCGGTATGCCGAGCAACTTCGCGCCGCCGGCGTCGATCGTGCCACGGGCCCTTGATTATCTTTCGATACTCGAAATAATACGAACAACAAACCTGCATCGCTCGATGCGGGTTTTTTTATTGCCCGAACGTTTCACTCGCCGATCGTGAAACCGATTTGGGTCTTGCCGTTTTCCGATTGGGCCCTGGTTTCTCCACCGTGCATATTCGCGATGGCCGCCACGATGGCCAATCCCATGCCGTGATTCAGGTCCGCGTGTTCCCGTGACGCGTCCGCGCGATAGAAACGATCGAAGAGGCACGGCAAGTGTTGCGGGTCGATGGTGTCGCCTTCGTTCGAGACCAGCAGCGTCACGCACGGGCCGGCAGGGGTGCCCGCCGCGGATGCGGATGAGAAGATCCGGATGCGAATCGCCGTTCCGGCTCGTGCATATCGAACGGCATTGCCGACGAGGTTGGCGATGGCCCGCCGGATCAGACCGATGTCGACCCGGGCCGGCGAGTCGCCGTCGAATGCGACGTGCAGCTCCTTGTCCTGAAGCAAAGCCTCGTAGTAATCCGAGACTTCGGCCGCCAACTGCGCCAGGCTGGCAACACGCACCCGGCGTGCATTGCCCTGGCCCCGGTCTGCACGCGAAAGGAACAGCATGTCGGCGACGATGCCGGCCATGCGCTGCAGCTCTTCCAGATTCGAGCCCAGCACCTCGCGCAGTTCTTCGACGGGCCGGGGCTTGCGCAAAGCCAGTTCGGAGCTGCTGATCAAGGTGGCGAGCGGCGTATTGAGTTCGTGCGCCACATCGGCATTGAAGGCCTGCATCTGCCCATAGGACACCGCCAGCCGCTCGAGCAGATCGTTGAACTGGGCGATCAGGGGCACGAGCTCCTGCGGCTGTCCCGCAGCGTCGAGCCGTTTGTGGTTGTCGAGCGCAGACACTTGTCGCGTCTGTGCCGCCAGCGCGGCCAGCGGGCTCAGGCCTTTTCTGACCAACCACACACTGGTCCACGACACCAGCAGGGTTCCGAGCGCCGCAGCGATCGTCAGGATCCAGGCCAGTTGATCGAGCAGGTCGTCGTCTTGGCTGAAGTCGAACAGCATCTCGGCTTCGGCATCGATGTAAGAGCCGTCGCGCAACGCGATCGAGACCGGAAATCGCCGATGGGCGATGAATCTCGGGTCGTTGCGTGTGCCCTCCCGCTTGAAGAACGTCTTGCCGTTCTCATCGACGATGACAAGAGACAGCTCGTCGTAGCCGGCAAGCACGTCTTCGAGGTTGTGCTGGAGATCCATGTCGAGGTTCTTGGGCCGTTTCTCTGCAAGCACGTGCTTGATCGTCGCTTCCTTGTCGAGCAGGATCTCGTCCTGCCGCTGCTCGAGCGACAAGGCGACGAAAAAATAGACCGAACCGCACAGCAGAGCCGCCCCGAACAGACCCTGGATCGCCAGCCACAACGACAGCCTCGTGATCAGCGAAGGACCGGGCTTGCCGGCATTCATGGCGCCCGCTCTTCGAGCACGTAACCCATGCCGCGCACGGTGTGCAGCAGCGGCGTCTCGAAGGGCTGATCGAGCTTGACCCGGAGGCGCCGAACGGCGACCTCCACCACGTTGGTGTCGCTGTCGAAGTTCATATCCCAGACCTGGGCCGCGAGTTGCGTGCGCGAAAGGACTTCACCTTTGCGCCGCAGCAGCAATGCGAGCAGAGAGAACTCCTTGGCCGTGAGATCGATGCGGGTGCGCGCCCTGAAGACCTTGCGTTTGATCAGATCGACTTCGAGATCGGCGACATGAAGCACCGTGGGCTCGGCGAGACTGACCGAGCCCTGATTGCGTCGCAGCAAGACAAAGAGGCGTGCCACCAGCTCGGCGAATGCAAACGGCTTGACCAGGTAGTCGTCCGCTCCGCTCTGCAGGCCCCGAACCCGGTCTTCGACCTGCGACCTGGCCGTCAGCATCAGGATCGGCGTCTGCTTGGTCTGCCGCAGAGCCGCCAGCACGGCAAAACCGTCGATGCCCGGCAGCATGGCGTCGAGAACGATGACGTCGTAGGACTGTTCGATCGCCAGATGAAGCCCGTCGACCCCGTTGTGCACCATGTCGACCACAAAACCCTCTTCGGACAGGCCCTTCTTGAGATAGCCGGCCAGTTTGATTTCGTCTTCGATCAAGAGCAGTTTCATGCCGTCATTCTTTCATGCATGGCCCCGAAACGAAGATGACAAATTTGTAATCTCCGGGTCAATCTCCCGTCGGGGGTGCGTTTCTAGACTCTGCCGCTCAACCCACAACGATAACAAAGGGAGTGTGGATGGCCTGGAAACAATCATCATCGTGGAGCCCGACCCTGCTGGTCCTGGCGATTCTTTCGTCGGGCTTCGGCTCGGTCGCATCCGCCGGCGAAGGGCCCTCGCCTTCCGTGCACACGATGGCCGGCATCCCCTCGGGTTCGCTGACGCTCGAGCGCGCCTGGGCCCTGGCACGACGGGCCAACCCGCTGCTGAAGGCCGCAACGCTCGAGGTCGAGGCAACCCAGGGGGCACTCGAGCAGAGCGGCGTTCGGGACAACCCGGAACTCAGCCTGAGCCAGGAGGACACCCGAAAAGGCTATCGCACCTGGACGGCTCAGCTGGATCAACCGCTCGACCTGTCGGGCCGGCGCCAGGCTTCGATGAAGCAGGCCGGCACCGGGGTCGCCATCGCCGAAGCCGACCTGATCCTGACCCAATCCGCGCTGCGGGCCGAGCTTGTCCGGGCTTACTACAGCGTCCTGGCCGCGCAGGAGCGCGTCGAGCTCGCCCAGCGCACACGGCAACTGACAGGGGCCGCACGGGATGCCGCTGCCAAACGGGTCGCGGCCGGCAAGGTCGCTCCGCTCGAACAGACCCGGGCCGAAGTCGAACAGACCGCCGTGACGCTCGAGGTGAGTACCGCCGAATCCGCACTTCGTGTCGCGAAGACCCAATTGACCGCGGTGCTGGGCATGCCCCGGAGCGATGCCTTTCAACTCGCCGGCACCCTGGAGCCGGCCGAAGACGATGGGCTGCCGGACGACCCGAGCCTGCTCGCGCTGGAATCACCGGCTTACGTGCGTGCCCGCCGAGCACTCGAAGCGGCCCGTGCCGGTGGAGCGCTCGAAGAAAGCCGCGCCTGGCAACAACCGACCGTCAGCCTCGGCTTTGCACGCGAGGAAGAAGCCGGACGCAACCGATTGATCGTGGGCGTGAAAGTGCCGTTGCCGCTGTTCGACCGAAATCGCGGCGCCACGCGCGAGGCCTACAGCCGCATCGAACAGGCCGAAGCCCAGTTGCTTGCGACGAGATCGGCTGTCGCGGCCGACATCTACACGGCCCGCGAGCGGCTGCGGACCGCCAGAGAGCAAGCCGCGCACCTGCAGCAGCAGGCCCTGCCGGCCGCGAGCCAAGCTTACGACTTGGCTACGCGCGGTTATGCCCTGGGCAAGTTCAGCTTTCTGGATGTCGTCGATGCACAGCGCAGCCTGATCGCCATCCGACAGAAGTACCTCGACCTCGTCCTGGAAACACACCTCGCCTCGGCCGACATCGACCGGCTGACCGGCGGCCGCCTCGACTCCTGATTTTTTGCATTGAAGAGTTCCACCATGTCAAACCCAGATCGCGGGATACGCCTGCGACCCAGTCGCTCACACCTGCTCGCCATGGCCTTCATGATCGCTGTCGGCCTCGGCTTCGCAGCGCTGATCCTCAAACCCCAGCCGGGGGTGTCGGGGCAAAAGAAGGCAGAGCCCGGTCATGCAGCCCACGCCGAAGGCGAGAGCGAGTCGCCCGGCAGGGCCGGCGCAGAGGATGCGCATGCCGAAACCGATAAACCCGAGAACCCCGAGACCACCGACGAGCGGATCGCGATGGACGCGCATCGCATCGAAGCGGCCGGCATCGTGCTCGCCCGGGCCGAGCCCTCGGTGATTCGCCGGCAAGTGACCTTGCCCGGCGAGATCAAATTCAACGAGGACAGGACCGCCCATGTCGTGCCGCGCGTGGCGGGCATCGTGGAGTCGGTTTCAGCCCAACTGGGCCAGACGGTTCGCAAAGGCCAGACGCTCGCCGTGCTGAGCAGCGTGGCCGTATCGGATCTGCGAAGCGAATCGCAGACCGCGCAGCGACGTCTGGCGCTGGCCAGGACAACCTACGAACGCGAGAAAAAACTCTGGCAGGACAGGATTTCTGCCGAGCAGGATTACCTCCAGGCGCAGCAACAGTTCGAAGAGGCTCGCATTGCGGCTTCGAATGCCAGCCAGAAGCTGAAGGCCATCGATGCGGCCGACAGCGGCGATCTGGCCCGCTACACCCTGCGTGCACCGATGGACGGCGTGGTGGTCGGCAAACACCTGGCGGCCGGCGAATCGGTGGCCGAGGATGCCACCGTGTTCACGGTCTCGGACCTTCGAACGGTCTGGGCAGAGATCGGCGTGCCGGCCTCCGAGCTGGCGCTGGTGAAAGTCGGCACACCGGTCACGGTGGCGGCTGCCGCCTTCGACTCGGTCGCCGAGGGCCAGGTCTCGTATGTCGGTGCCCTGCTCGGCGAACAGACCCGCACGGCCACGGCCCGGGTTTCGTTGCCGAATCCAGACGGCGCCTGGCGGCCCGGCCTGTTCGTGAACGTCGGTGTCACGGCGTCGGAAGACCGTGTGCCCGTCACCGTGCTGACCCGGGCGATCCAGCGCGTCGAAGGCAACGACACCTCGGTCTTCATCCCTGTCGAGGGCGGATTCAAGGCGCTGCCGATCCGGGTGGGCCGCTCGGACGGCGAACGCACCGAGGTGCTGGAGGGCCTGCCAACCGGGCAAGCCTATGTCGGCGAAGGCAGTTTCATGCTCAAAGCCGAGCAGGGCAAGTCCTCTGCCGAACACGCGCACTGACCGGGGACTTCATCCATGTTCGAACGCATGATCCGTTTCGCCATCGAGCAGCGATGGCTGGTTCTCGTGGCCGTGCTGGCCATGGCCGGCCTCGGTGTCTTCAGTTACCAACGGCTGGCCATCGACGCCGTGCCCGACATCACCAACGTGCAGGTGCAAATCAACACCGACGCCGCCGGTTACTCGCCGCTCGAAACCGAGCAGCGGGTGACCTACCCCATCGAAGCCGTCATGACCGGGCTGCCGGGCCTGCAGCAGACCCGGTCGATGTCGCGCTACGGCTTGTCGCAGGTCACGGTGATCTTCGAAGACGGCACCGACCTGTACTTTGCGCGGCAACTCGTCAACGAGCGCCTGCAGCAGGCGCGAGAACAGTTGCCCCGCGGCATGACGCCCTCGCTGGGCCCGATTTCGACCGGGCTGGGCGAAATCTATCTCTGGACGGTGGAAGCCGAACCCAGCGCCAGGAAACCCGACGGCTCGCCCTACCTGCCGATGGACCTGCGCGAGATTCAAGATTGGATCATCAAGCCGCAATTGCGCAACGTGCCCGGGGTGACCGAAATCAACTCGATCGGCGGCTTTGCCAAGGAATATCTCGTCGCCCCGCGGCCCGATCGCCTGGCCTCGTATGGCCTGACCCTGCAGCAGGTGGTCGCCGCCCTGGAGCGCAACAACGGCAACGTCGGCGCAGGCTACATCGAGCGCCAGGGCGAGCAGTACCTCATCCGCTCGCCCGGGCAGGTGAAGGGCATCGACGACCTTCGGGAAGTCATCGTCGGCACGGCACAAGGGCAGCCGATCCGGGTGCGGGATGTTGCCGAGGTCGAATTCGGACGCGAACTGCGCACCGGCGCCGCCACGGAAAACGGCCGCGAAGTCGTGCTCGGCACCGTCTTCATGCTGATCGGCGAGAACAGCCGCACGGTATCCGCAGCGGTCGACGAGCGCATGCAAGCGATCAACCGCAGCCTGCCGCCGGGCGTGCACGCCGTCACCGTGTACGACCGCACCAACCTGGTCGACAAAGCGATCTCGACCGTCCGCAAGAACCTGCTCGAGGGCGCCGCGCTGGTCGTGGTCATCCTGTTCCTGTTCCTGGGCAACATCCGCGCCGCCGTCATCACGGCCATGGTCATCCCGCTGTCGATGCTGTTCACGTTCACCGGCATGGTCCACTACCGCGTCAGCGCCAACCTGATGAGCCTGGGGGCGCTGGATTTCGGCATCATCATCGACGGCGCCGTCGTCATCGTCGAGAACTGCGTGCGTCGGCTGGCCCATGCCCAGGAACACCGAGGCCGGACGCTGACCCGCAGCGAGCGTTTCCACGAGGTCTTTGCCGCCGCCAAGGAAGCACGCCGCCCGTTGCTGTTCGGCCAGTTGATCATCATGGTGGTCTATCTGCCGATCTTTGCGCTCACCGGGGTCGAGGGCAAGATGTTCCATCCGATGGCGTTCACCGTGGTGCTGGCGCTGCTGGGCGCGATGATCCTGTCGATGACGTTCATCCCCGCGGCGATCGCCCTGTTCATCGGCGAGCGGGTGGCAGAAACCGAAAGCCGGCTCATGGGCCTGGCGCGACGGGCCTACGCGCCGGTGTTGGCCTGGGTGATGCGGGCCCCCGCCGTCGTGCTGGTCGGTGCCGGCATTGCGGTGGCGCTCAGCCTGATGCTCTCGACCCGGCTGGGCAGCGAATTCGCGCCCAACTTGAACGAAGGCGATTTCTCCATCCAGGCCCTGCGCATCCCCGGCACCAGCCTCACGCAATCGGTCGACATGCAGATGCAGATCGAAAAACGCCTGATGCTGGATTTTCAGGAGATCGAAAGAGTCTTCGCACGCACCGGGACGGCCGAGATCGCCTCCGACCCGATGCCGCCCAACATCTCGGACGGCTACATCATGCTCAAGCCCCGCAGCCAATGGCCCGATCCCGGGCGCACACGCGAAGATCTGCTGGCGGCGATGCAGGCCAGCGTCGACGAGATACCGGGCAACAGCTACGAGTTCTCGCAACCGATTCAGCTTCGCTTCAACGAGTTGATCTCGGGCGTGCGAAGCGACGTGGCCGTCAAGATCTTCGGCGACGACATGGCCGTGCTCGAAAACAACGCACAAGCGGTCGCCGCCTTGCTGCAGAAGATTCCGGGCTCGTCCGAAGTCAAGGTCGAACAGACCTCCGGCCTGCCGGTGCTGACCGTCGACATCGATCGCGAGAAGGCCTCGCGCTACGGACTCGACCTGGGCGATGTTCAGGAAACGCTGGCCACCGCTTTCGGCGGCCAGGAGGCCGGCACGGTGTTCGAGGGCGACCGCCGCTTCGCGATCCAGGTGCGTCTGCCCGATGCGCTGCGCGACGATCCCCAGGCCTTGGCCCGCTTGCCCATCGCCTTGCCCATGGGCGCCGATGGCCGGCGAAACTACCTGCCCCTGTCGGCCATTGCAAGCTTCACGACGGGGCCGGGGCCCAACCAGATCAGCCGCGAAGACGGCAAGCGGCGCATCGTCGTCAGTGCCAACGTCCGCAATCGCGACATCGGCTCGTTTGTGGCCGAGGCCCAGCAATCGCTCGACCAGATCCCGCTGCCCGCAGGTTACTGGACCCGCTGGGGCGGCACATTCGAAAACCTCGAATCGGCACGCCAGCGCCTGACCCTCGTGGTGCCCGTGGCGCTGGGGCTGGTGTTCGTGCTGCTGTTCGCCATGTTCGGCAATGCCCGCGACGGCCTCGTCGTCTTCACCGGAATCCCCTTCGCCCTGACCGGCGGCATCGTCGCGCTGTGGCTGCGAGACATTCCCCTGTCGATCTCGGCCGCCATCGGCTTCATCGCGCTCTCGGGCGTGGCGGTGCTCAATGGCTTGGTGATGATTTCGTTCATCCGCTCATTGCGCGAGATGGGCCGCAGCCTGAGCGATGCCGTCACCGAAGGCGCCCTGGCCCGGCTGCGCCCCGTCTTGATGACCGCCTTGGTGGCATCCCTCGGATTCGTACCCATGGCCATCGCCACGGGAACCGGCGCCGAGGTGCAACGGCCGCTGGCCACGGTGGTGATCGGCGGCATCCTGTCGTCCACCCTGCTCACCCTGTTGGTTCTGCCCTTGCTGTATCGGCTGGTGCACCGAAGCGCACCGTCAGAAACCGGGACCGGCCCTGGAGACAATGCGCCGGCCGCCCTCGGACCCCACTGAAGCCGTCGGTGCGTCTACCGATCGGCGGGCCGGGTTCGCAGCCGGCGAATCAGGCCGGCCACAACTGCCCTCCTCCATCCACCCGCAGCACCTGGCCGCTGATGTAGGAAGAGGCATCCGAGGCCAGGAACTCGACCGCCTTGGCGATCTCGAGCGGCTGGCCATACCGGTCGAGCGAACCCGAAGCGCGGTCCATGCTCGCATCGGTGGGCCGGCTGGCTGCGAACCTTTCGGTCATCGTATTGCCCGGGGCCACCACATTGGCGCGCACACCGTAAGGCCGCAGCGTGGCGGCCAGGCAGCGCGTGTACTCGTGAACCGCCGCTTTGGCCGTGGCGTAGATGGCGCCTTGTGCAACACCCGTCAAACCGGCGATGCTGCCGAGGTTGACGATGCTGCCCTGCCGGCGCTCGATCATGTCGGGTGCAACCTCGCGGCAGGCCAGGATGCAAGTCATGAGATTACGGTCGAGCACGGTGCGCAGATCGTCTTCGCCAATGAAGATCGCATCGTTGCGCTCGGGTTTCCCGGCCTTTGGCGCCTCGACCCCCTTGGCCCCGATATCGCCACCGGCGTTGTTGACGAGAATGTCGATGCGGCCGAACCGGGCCTTGATCTGCGCCGCCATCGACTGCACCGCAGCCGACTGGGTCAAATCGCCATACACGTGCAGGGTCTCGACGCCATGGGTCTGCGCCACCGTGCGGGCGATGTCCTCCAGCGATCCGGCCGACTCGTTCAGCCGCGGCGCCCCCGCCGTCGAACCATGCACGACCACCGTCGCGCCCAGACTGGCGAGATGCGATGCCACCGTCAGCCCGATCCCCCGGTTCGATCCCGTGACCCACGCCACTTTCCCCTTGAGTTGTCTCTCTTCCACTTTTTCTGGCTCCTAAAGCAGTGATGCGATGTGCAGCGACACTTTAACGTGCGGTGGGGCGTGGGGGGGGAGCGGGAGACGTTGTGGACAGGAAGGCGCGGCGAAGCGGGTCTGGCAACTTTGGACACCTGCTCTCGTCAGTCGCCTGGCTTGATACGCTTCAGGATCGTGCCGGGCTTGACGCGCTTGCCAATCGGAAGGCTCTTGATGACCGTCACGCTGCCGTCACTCTTGCGCTCGACGACTTGGCCGTTAGCGATCTTGACCGTCACCGCGCCGGTGTGCCTGAGCGTGTTCAGGTAGGCATCGTGACCGGCTTTGGCGGCAATCGCCGGAATGCGTCGCTCAGCGATCAGCATTCCTCGTTCGCTCGGAATGGTTCGGATCGTGTTGGAGGACATGCGAGTTCGGCAAAGCGTCGTGTTGTCGGACGATGAGGGTGGAGTCAACACGGTAGTGCCTGTGACGACACACCGCTGGCTCACTGCCCGGTGCCGCCGGCGACAGCTGCGGTGGCGACCGGCTGGCGGGCCAGTTCGATGAAGGCCCGCACGTAGTCGATGGCGGTCTCCGCCTCGCGTGCCCCCAAAAAAATCTGCTTGGCGATGCCGCGTACGCCCAGCCGCACAGGCACCACGTCCATTTTGACGGCGTATTCCTCGACCAGCCAACGCGGCAGGGCCGCTACGCCGCGGCCGCTGGCCACCATCTGCAACATGATGTCGGTGGTTTCGATCGCTTTGTGGCGCTTGGGCGTGACACCGGCCGGCAGCAGGAACTGGTTGTAGATGTCCAGGCGCTCGATGTCCACGGGGTAGCTGATCAGCACTTCCTGGGTCAGTTGCTGGGGTTTCACATAGGCCACCGACGCCAGGGCATGGCCCTTGGGCACGACGAGCACCTGCTCGTAGTCGAACACCGGCTCGAACTTCAGCCCCGGCTTGAACAGCGGATCGGGCGTGACCAGCAGGTCGATCTCGTAGCCGAAGAGCGCACCGATCCCGCCGAACTGAAACTTCTGCTTGACGTCCACATCCACGTCGGGCCAGGTAGCCAGATAAGGTGAAACCACCTTGAGCAGCCACTGGTAACACGGATGGCACTCCATGCCGATGCGCAGCGCACCGCGCTCGCCCAGCGCGAATTGGCCCAGGCGTTCTTCGGCCAGGTCCAGTTGCGGCAGCACCCGGTTCGCCACCGCCAGCAGGTACTGGCCGGCCTGCGTCAGGCGCAGGCTGCGCCCTTCCCGCAACCAGACGTCGGTGCCCAGTTGCTGCTCCAGTTTTTTCATGCTGTGGCTCAGGGCCGACTGGGTCAGATTCAGCACGCCCGCGGCGGCGGTCAACGACCCTTGTTTCTCGACCTGCTGAACGATGCTGAGGTGGATGCGTTCAAGCATTCAGATGATCCGTATTCATGGATTTATGAAATAAAACCATTTTACTTCATCGACCCGCACCCCTAACATCCGCTCCCATTGCTCGTTTGCATTTGTCGGCCAACCTCAGGGCGAGGCCGTGCGGCGATCCGGCTCCGCACAGATCCATCCATAGGAAAACAAAAATGACACGTCCACTTCGTTTAGTCGCGGTTTCCGGCGGCCTGCAACGCCCCTCCAAGTCGGCAGCCTTGGCAGAGCACCTGCTGGACCTGATCGCCGACGAAGTGCCGAGCACGCAAGGCCTGGTCGAGTTGGGCCAGCTCGCACCGCAGCTTGCCGGCGCCGTCTGGCGCTCGCAACTGCCCGACGCGGTAGAGCAAGCACTCGCAGCCGTCGAACAAGCCGACGTGCTGGTGGTGGCCACGCCGGTCTTCCGCGGCTCGTACACCGGACTGTTCAAGCACTTCTTCGACTTCGTTCATCAGGACGCCTTGATCGACAAGCCGGTCTTGCTGGCGGCCACCGGCGGCAGCGAGCGCCACGCCCTGGTGATCGACCACCAGTTGCGGCCGCTGTTCAGCTTTTTTCAAGCGCGCACCTTGCCACTGGGTGTGTACGCGACCGACCACGATTTTGTGGACTACCGCCTGCAAAACGAAGCCCTGATCCAGCGCACCAGATTGGCGATTCAACGGGCATTGCCGCTGGTCGAATTGACCCGCCATGCACGCGCTGCCGCCACCGAGGACATGGTCCCCGCCTGAAACAGGCCAGCGCCAGATTCAATCGCAAAAAATTAGAGTACCCGACCGCTATGACCCAAGATTTCACATTTGGCATCAAGAGTATTGCTTTCGATGAAAACTATCATCCGTCAGACAATACCCGCATCACCACCAACTTCGCCAATCTGGCCAGAGGAACGAGCCGCCAGGAGAACCTGCGCAACACCCTCAGGATGATCGACAACCGTTTCAACGAGTTGGCGCATTGGGACAATCCCAAGGGTGACCGCTACGCGGTCGAGCTCGACATCATTTCCATCGAAATGCATGTCGGCGCCGAAAACGGCCCCATTGCGTTTCCGTTGATCGAAATATTGAAGACCAAAATAGTCGACAAAAAAACCAACGAACGCATCGAAGGCATCGCAGGGAACAACTTCTCGTCTTACGTGCGCGACTACGACTTCAGTGTCGTGTTGCCCGAGCACAATAAAAACAAATCCGCATTCAGCACGCCGGACGATTTCGGTGATCTGCATGGCAAGCTGTTCAAGCACTTTGTCAACTCGAACATCTACAAAGAGCACTTCAGCAAGGCGCCCGTCATCTGCATCAGCGCCTCGAGCAGCAAGACCTATCATCGCACCGAAAACCAGCACCCCATCCTGGGCGTCGAGTATCGGCAAGACGAGTTCTCGCCGACCGATCAATATTTCGAAAAGATGGGTCTGAAGGTTCGCTACTTCATGCCTCCGAACAGCGTTGCGCCGTTGGCCTTCTACTTCATCGGCGATCTGCTGAGCGACTACACCAATCTTGAACTCATCAGCACCATCAGCACGATGGAGACATTTCAAAAGATTTACCGCCCCGAGATCTACAACGCCAATTCTGCGGCCGGGAAATCCTATCGCCCCAGCCTGAAGAACCAGGATTATTCATTGACCCAGATTGTCTATGACCGAGAAGAACGCAGCCAGTGCGCCATCAAGCAGGGCAAGTTCACCGAAGAGCACTTCATCAAGCCCTACAAAAACGTGCTCAAGCAATGGGCTGCCAACTACGCTCTCTAATCAACCCGAATAAACGGAATCGTTCATCATGAAAAAATTATTGCCCACTTCGACGGCCGGCAGCTTGCCCAAACCTTCGTGGCTTGCACAGCCTGAAAAACTCTGGTCGCCCTGGAAACTGCAAGACGAGGAATTGACCGAAGGCAAACAGGATGCGTTGCGTTTGTCACTGCAAGAGCAACAGCAAGCCGGCATCGATATCGTCAGCGATGGCGAACAGACCCGCCAGCATTTCGTCACGACCTTCATCGAGCATCTCAGCGGGGTCGATTTCGAAAAACGCGAGACCGTCAGAATTCGTGACCGCTATGACGCCAGTGTGCCGACCGTCGTCGGCGCCGTGAGTCGCGAGAAGCCGGTGTTTGTCGAAGACGCCAAATTCTTGCGTCAGCAAACCCAGCAACCCATCAAATGGGCATTGCCTGGTCCCATGACGATGATCGATACGCTCTACGACAACCACTACAAGAGCCGCGAAAAACTGGCCTGGGAATTCGCCAAGATCCTCAACCAAGAAGCCAAGGAACTCGAGGCCGCCGGCGTCGACATCATCCAGTTCGACGAACCCGCCTTCAATGTCTTCTTTGACGAAGTCAACGACTGGGGAGTGGCCACCTTGGAAAGGGCCATCGAAGGACTGAAGTGCGAAACCGCCATCCACATTTGCTACGGCTACGGCATCAAAGCCAATACCGACTGGAAAAAGACGCTCGGGTCTGAGTGGCGCCAATACGAAGAGTCCTTTCCCAAGCTGCAGCAGTCCAACATCGACATCGTCTCGCTGGAATGCCACAACTCTCATGTTCCCATCGATCTGATCGAACTGATCCGTGGCAAAAAAGTGATGGTCGGCGCCATCGACGTGGCAACCGACACCATTGAAACGCCCGAGGAAGTCGCCAATACCCTGCGCAAAGCGCTCCAGTTTGTCGATGCCGACAAGCTCTATCCGTGCACCAACTGCGGCATGGCGCCCTTGTCTCGCCGAGTGGCACGAGGCAAGCTGAATGCTCTCAGTGCGGGTGCAGAGATCATTCGACGGGAACTGTCGGCGTGATGTGTAGCTGAAGTCTTTAGGGCTTACGAAGGGATGGAAGTGATCGATTGACGGCCATGACGCAGGCGTTTGTTTATCACTTCTGTCCCGCTTCAGACAGGACATCGGCGGTCAGATCCACCACCCTCCTCTGTTGCTCGATCAAAACTGCTTTTAGCGAACTCACGCAGGCCTTCCATCAGCCGCATGCCGGTGCCGTCTATCAGGGGGACGAGCAAAGCCATATCGGTTGGCAACGCCGATCGCAGAGCCGCCACCTCGGCCAGCGTCACAACCGAGGGAATGCGCTTTGGGGTGCGCGGGCGCTGCACGCCATCGAGCCATGGCAGGTCCATGCCCAATACCTCGCGGTAGAGGAATCGCAGTACGTTCAACGCCTGGCTGTACGTGACAGCCGCCACCTGCCGCTCGTTAGCCAACATGGCTAGAAAACCTTCGATTTCCAGCTGCCCATGTCTCGTGGATGCCGCAAGCCGCGCCATTTCACGAACATGCGCACCCATTACAC
The DNA here is from genome assembly GCF_003752175.1 of Comamonas sp. BIGb0124. Lineage (GTDB taxonomy): Bacteria > Pseudomonadota > Gammaproteobacteria > Burkholderiales > Burkholderiaceae_C > Comamonas_F. The sequence goes on from NZ_RJVF01000013.1 coordinate 48,838, forward strand.
ATAGGCCTGCTCGGTGCGCAGGCTATAGTGTTTGTAACGAATTCGCTCACGGGCCTGATCCCGCAACCGTGTGGCGCGCAACACAGGGGGAAGGCGGGTTTCATGCCTAAATTTAGCACTGTATTTTCATACAAAATACGCGCCGTCAAGTTAGGCTACAAGCCCCTTTTCGCGTTTTTTTCGTGCCAATTTAAACCGCAAGCGCCAGATATGGCCTGCGGCTTGGTGCGGTCTACATTACGTTAGGGAGAACCCCTTATGACAACTGCGCCACAGAAGCATTGGTTTGGACTTTTTGGCACGCTCTTTGGGTGCCTAGCAATTTTGGCAGCAGTCTTGCCATTGTGGGTGTTGCCGTTGGTACAGCCGCCTGAGCCTATCGACAAAGTGGTTGTGGATGTGGCGCAAAGAATTAAAGACCGAGTGGCGGCCAAAGTACAGAAGGTCGAGTACAAAGAACCGGCTACGCGAGCAAATCTTTCAAAAGTACTTTCTGCCGTAGCAGTGTCATTAGGAGCGCTCGCACTCGTGTGTGCTGCTGTGTCATTCGTGGTGAAAGAGCCCCGCCGATTTGCTGCTGCCGCTGCGGCTCTTGGGGTTGGTGCCATTCTCTTCCAGTTCAGTCTGATTATTGCGAGTGCTCTACTTGCAATCTTGCTTGTCATGGTGGTGCTCAATGCGCTTGGCATCAGTCTGTAGTTTCCCTAACCCTTCGGTCAACCGGACCTGCCGCAAGCGGCAGTCCGGTTACCTCCAACGTTGAATCCCTGCTTCTTGATCCCACCAGCGGCGCCTCATGGCCGACAGCGGCCAGCCGCATCTGCCACTTTCACGATCTGCATCGTGGCTGCTCGGGTCAGTTGAGCATCACGTTCATACCCCCGTCGACACAGAATTTTCATCCATACACCAACCCAACCTGCCCACCCGATGGCAGGCTGGGAAATCGGCCAGACAACACAGACACGCCCGCTGACCACTGATCCAGTCACACTGTGGCTGGAGAACCCGATCCCACTGGGTGACGTGCCTCCAAGTCAAACATCACCTTGTACCGAACACCCTCGATACTATCGGGGCTCATCAGGGCGATGGCTCGGTCGATACAGTCTCGAGCCGCATCGATCGTGCTGCTCATCACGGCATCCGATGCATGGCTATCAAGGTCCGCGGTGGCCGTCATGACATTCAGGCTCGCGAGAATTCCGGCTGCCTGCATGATCTCTTCCTGAGCACCGCCGGACATGGGATTCACGCCACACTGTGAATAGGTGACCACGCGATCTGCAACTTTTGCCGCATGCTGAATCATCGTCATGAGGTGCTCTTGGGCGAGGAGCAGTTCGTTTTCCTCTGCACTTTCGAAGAAGTGGCCGACGACGAACAGGGTGCCAGTCAGGCGGTTCAAATCGGCTTCTATCAACGCACACAGATCGATGTCAGAGAACTTCTGCGCGTCGGACGCGACCGGTTCAGGTCGGGTGGGTCCGATCATGCTGCACCTCCCTTGTGGAAGGCGCACGCAACCATCGCAACGCGGTTGTGCGCGTCGGCAATGAGTCGGATGGAGAAAAGGAGATTGCCTTGTTCAGGCGGGTCAGGCACAGCACGATGGCTGGCATTGAAGACGACGGACGTCATCATGGTCTAAGGCTCCTATGTGAGACTGGAGACCACTCGATGCGTTTCTACGCGCAACAGGGTGGACGGGATGTTAGAAACACGTACATAGCCGTGCGGCCAGCCTTACGGACTGACCCATCCCGTCCTTAATCTTGGGATGGACGCAACTGCGCCACCGTCGAATCTGGACGTGACAAAACCTCACTTACGGGGAGGTCGCACCGCGATGTACAAGGTGTTTCTACGCACCGGCCCTCTCGGGTTGAGGTGATTGTGGCACGGGAGGGGTCGACTGGCAACGAATACAACCCGCGCTTCGGATCACACTTGAGGCAGCCCGCTCACAGCGCTGAGCCTGCACGGAAATTTCCACGAGCATCCCTTGAAGGCAAGCGGTCAGAGCGCCCATTTGCAGCACGAGTCTCATGAGGGCCGCCGACGCCGCGCGGCCAGCTCGTGGAGCCCCCCGAGGAAGCCCCAAAGCCCACCCAGATACGTCTGAGCTGCGCATCAATCTAGCCGCGAGCGCAGTGCTCACGAGCACCCCTCACCTTGAACCCAACCAGAGTGGCCGCAACTGCGTGCCAGAATCCCACATGCCGTTCGCCGTTGAACGGCCGTGAAAAAAACGCCCTACCCGCCCAAGATGAAGACTATCGACGAGATGCTGAACCTGGATCTGCTCACCTCCGAGCAGCACCACCAAATCGCCTCATGGATTGCGAGCGCCGACACGCCCGAAGAGATCCTGAAGATGCCTGCATCGCTCTGGCAGGCGATCGAACGTGCCAGCGAGGTCATGGGGATCAACGAAGACCTGCTGCGCCCCCCTTCGCTGGATGCGGGCGACCTGAACCTCGGCTAGCTAGCCAGGGATCACCGCCTCATCGGTTTTGTCGGCCGACTGTTTCCGGCTCTAACCGATGTAGGCGAGAACGGTGAACTCGTTGCCACCCAGCGCAAAACCGGCGACTTCTTCCATTCCCATCTTTTTGTGCGCGCGCAATGAGGCGGCGTTGTTGCGCCGGATGAACAGAACACCTTCGCGCGCAGGGACCAGGCGCCGCAACTCCGCGAACATGGCTTGCGCCAGGCCTTTGCCCCGCTCTTCGGCAGCGACGCAGATGGGGCCGTAGACATAAGCGTCGGGCGCGCCGGGGTAGGCGTCCAGCATGGCCTGGATGATCGGAACATCGGCCACCATCGCCCGCGATCCCGTCATCAGAAAACCGGCCACGCGACCGTCGCGCCGCGCAACGATCAACGGCATCTCGCGCATCATCTCGGCTATTCGCTCGCGCGGCATGCTTGCCGAAAGCGTGCCGCCTCGATCGGACTGATTGGCCACTTGCAGCGCCACGATGCTGTCCAGATCATTCTCGGTGGCGCAACCGATCTCTATTTCGCCATGGCTCATGCCGATTCTTTCTGTCCATTCTGTCGAATGGCGCATTGTGCATGGGTTAGTCGGCTTACTCCGACGTAGCTGCACACCTTTCCCAGTTGGCCGTGGGCACCCGTCCGGCCTCGTGGTCATGCGATGTTGGAGCTTCCCATCGAATATCTCGATCGCAGCCTGCGCATTGACTCAGTATGGAAAGTGATCCGATGGGCCTAATGCACCACGCGAACGCAGCCATCTGGAGGCCGTGTAGATGAGAGGGTCATGAACGAGACTGGAGGGCCCCACTCAGCGAGCCTGTCGCTGTGACTCCGTGACGGGCGTAGCATAAGTGCTTGTTGGAAGCGTTACCATGGCTGCTTTCGGCCAGAAGCGGTCATACTGTGTTGACATCTGAGCGACCTCTTAAGGCTGGCTGCTGTCGCTCAAGCTCGGCAGCCGAATGACAGCTGCTGCCGAAACCCGACAATCACCGTCTCGCGTGGCAACCGTCAGCTCCTCTGAGGAAGGTTACGCCTTCGCCGGTAAAGAGCTCAAGCAGACTCAGGTGTCGCTTGTCCGTCGATGCCCCGGTTCCATGCAGGAACTGCGTGAACTATGTGTAGATATCCGCCTGCCGCTCACTGAAGCCATGGACAATACAGGCTAATAAATTGAGGAGGCGAATGGCCTACATCGTCGTTTGCATCGCCACCCGTTGGGGCAGCGCCCTGGGAGGCATCAACGTGTTCAACACGGGGTTGGCGACAGGTATTGCCAAGATTATTCCGAAGCCTAGCGAGTGCATCTGCGTCGTGGAAGAAAAGCCATCGGTGGAACCAGACTCGAATGTCAGGCTGATCAAACCGCCCAAATGGGATACCGAGTCGGTCGCCAGCGTCGTCTCCGCGGCCATCGAGCAACGGCCCACACGAGATGTTGAAGAGATTTTGATCCTTGGTCACGATCTGCACACCGGCAAGATGGCCATTGACTGTGCGAGGCAATTGCAGGTCGGCATGGGGCGCACTCCAGTGAAGTCCGCGGTAGTAAGCCATATGGACTATCAAGAGTACGCTCGCCGCAAGGGGCAAGGCCTGGCGGAAGTCGATCAGAAGTCGTCAAACCAACGCACCATCGTGGCCAATGCAGACTACGCGTTCGCTGTAGGGCCTCTGCTGTCGAACAGTTTTCAGGGCGCTCGTAGCGAGTTCGTCGAGAAGGTGATCGCTCTGACTCCGGGCGCCGCCATCATCGAGCCTCAGTCTGCGAAGGCGACGTCGCTCTCGTTCTTCATCGGCGGTCGTTTAGGACTTGAAGACGACCAGATCAAGAACGGTGTGCTGAGCGTGCGTGCCGTGCTGGACGCCTACCGAGTGGAACGAATTTCGGGTCAGCCAGGCCGGTGGCAAACGCGTGGGCATTTCTACGCTTGCGGGGTCGAGCCGGTGAAGGATGGCGACCTTCTGCGGGCTCTTGAGGAGGAAGTACGTCAGGAGGCTGCCTTCGAGATCGAGGCGATCCCGTTCTCGGATCGGCAAGACGAGGTGCATCGGCATCTAGTCAAGTGCGATGTCGCATTGATGCCCTCTTGGCACGAGGGATTCGGCTTGGCAGGCTGGGAGGCCATATGCGCAGGCGTGCCCCTCGTCTGTTCGAGCCAGTCAGGTTTAGCGTTGCTAATCGCTGAACTCAGAAGCCAACTGCCCGAGGAGAAGTTTCTCAGCATCGAATCGGTCCAACTAACTGGTGGGTCTCCAGTAGGCATGCCGAACGCCAAGGATATCGAGGCGGTGTCGCGAGCGGTTCGAAATGTGATCGCCGACTACCCGGCACGGAAGGCAGCTGCACTCTCGCTGGCCCTCCACATTAAGCGCCTCTTCACCTGGGAAGGATGTGCCTCGAGGCTGATCGGGCCGCTCAAGTGGCCATTGGCGACCTCGCAGGACTGGTGGCAGCGTCAGAGGGCGGCCGATACAGCCTCCGGGAGCGGCGAAGGTGTTGCGAATGCCGATATGGTCCTGGAAGCGCTTGCAGCCTGCCAATCGGGCTTGGTCCAAACCAAGTGGACATTGGCATGTTCAGCATTGAATCTGCTCAGCGACCGCGGCGGAAAAGCCAAACTGAGCGAGCGCCAGGTGCTCAGGGATGATCTGCTGGTGATCGGTGGAGCAATTGCAACCGCGGTTAGCACAAGACCTACGCGAGGGAGTTTGCCGATTGTTGACACGGTGTTCCTCGACCTATGCTGGAGGTACCTCGCGGCTGCTTCAAGGGTGGCAACATCGTTCAGCGAGTTCACAGCGCTTTTACCCAGCGGCATGCGCGAGGCGATCTTCAGCGATGGATTTTTACGCCGAGAGCTACTGTTCTATGTGGCCCGTTTTGCGCCGGAGTTCGATGGCCGATCCGACGAGCAGGCGACTTCGTTCCTGGCGCCGTTGATCAAGCGTCTGGCGAGTGATCGCCCGCTACTCGTCCGACTGGCTCGCTTGTCAACGGTATACCCGTCATTGCTTCGACTCATGCCCATGGACGGCAATATCGACTTTGATGCTGAAAAGTTTCGATGTGCGAAGGCGTTGAATCGACTCTTCGATTTTAGCCAGTTGCTGGAGGAGTCACCGGATCTCGCATCGACCGCGCTAGCGCTGTCCAGCCTGAAGCCGGACCTTGCGCGCCAGTCCATCGACCAACCCATTGGATTCTTCAAGCAGCTAGTTCCGAGCTATGCAGTCACAGGTTCGTGGCGTGGCGACAAGCGATTAGCAGCAGCGATGGTGACCGTCACGTTGTCGAGCCACAACGTTCTAAGAGTGTTGGAATCGATGGCGGGCGATGAGGAAGAGGCGATCCGTTGGGCTGCGCTCGACTTGGCTTTTTCTCCCATCCTTCGTGCGCGGCTCGAAGCGATGGAGGAGGACGCGGGTGGCATCAAGGCACTGCGGATCAATCTCGGCAGGATTGTGGACACAGCGGTCATCACAGGTGATGGCCACCCCTGGCTGGCGCGTGAATTCCTGAGTCACTACTTGGACGAGTACACCTCGCCGACCGCGGCGACTGCTCAGGTGGCAAAGTTCATGCTGGCGGACTTCCCGAAGTCGCGGGAATTGATAGGCCCCGTCGTCGCACGAGATACCAGTGTCTTAGTGCGGCCGATGCACCCGGAAGTCATAGGTATCCAAACGCGCGCAGGCGAAGTCTTTAAGCGTGTGCTGCTTGTATTGCCCCCGATCTCGGTAGATCCGGCCACTGGACAGGCGGCATCGAAGACCAGCACGCCTCCCCTCGGGCTGGGCCTGCTGGCAACCCACTTGTCTCAGCAAGGGCACGATGTGCATCTGGTGGACTGCCATCGCTTCCCCGACCTCGCAGAAGAAGTGACGCGGCTAGCGAAGACGTTTGACCTAATCGGCTTCACAACAGTCTTCAGCACCGTTCGTGCAACACGGCGCCTGCTCAAGGATATCCGCGGTGCCACCCAGCGGCCAATGCTGGTGGTAGGCGGGCCGGCGGTAAATTTAGATGGCTGGCAGTATTCAGCGCTAGATCAAGACGACCAGCGGAACTGGGATTTTGCGGTGTCCGATGACGCGATCAGTAACCTCCAGCGGCTGGTGGATGCACTTAAGACAACGGATCCGTGGCCGAACAGCAGCGGCATCATGGCCAATGCCCACAGCAAACTTGTCACACGTCGGGATGTTGAATCGGCGGCGCCGGTCAGTGCCATTGAAAGCGCCACCAACGAAGATACCGGTTGGATGAAGGTGCAGTTGGATCGTCGGCTGTACTCCGGGCCGCATGGGCAGTACGAACCTGGGAAGACGCGCGATCTACGCGGGCGTGTGCACGAGGCTCACGTCGTGATGTCAAAAGGCTGCGATTGGAGTTGCAGTTTTTGCACCGAGCGTCGCGAGCTGAGTGGTGGCGAAAGGCGGCGCGACGTTGACTCCGTGCTGCGGGAGGTGCGACAACTCGCTACGAAGTACGCCAATCTCAGAATCCAATTCATCGACGACAACCTGTTTCCGCAGATTGCGTCACCCCACAACACAGGTGATATCAAACGAGAAGCAGGCAAGACGTGGGCGGTGCAGTTCTTGAGCGGCTTGAAGCAAATTCGCGACGAGGTGGATGGCAATCTCACTTGGCGTGGGATCTTCAGGCTTGAGGATTTCATTGCATACGAGTTGCTCGGCGAAGCGGGAGGTTTCGTGCGCGTGCTAGCCGAGGCAGGCTGCAACATGCTCGCCTTCGGCGTGGAGTCAGGCGTCGCAGCAAGACGGCACTCGATCAAGGCCGGCGGACGTGAGGTTACGAACGACGCGATCACAAGCTTGTTTCGACGCCTTCGTGACGCGGGGATTTTCAGCAAGGCTTACTTCATCATCGGCGGCAAGAAGGAGTCTGCAGCGTCTACCGAGGAGACGATCTCCTTTGCCGTCAACTGTGGTGCCACGCTTGCCTACTTTGCGCTGTACAAAGATTTCGTCCCGGCGCGAGAGCAACTGCGCAAGGATCAGGGTGTCGGTGCTAATTCAACGGCCAGCCTGCTCGAGTACGAGCAGATGATGCCGAGATGGGACGATGCTTTTTCCGAATCAGCGAGTAGCAAAGTGCCCGCCCAAGCGATGCGGCGCACAGGCCTTCGAACGCCAGCCAGCGCTGTCGAGCGTAGAACCTATAAAAAGCTGGCCGACATCGGTTTCCGCTTCGAGGATCTTGTGAAGTACAACGACTATCACGCGGAAGACGGTCCGGCTGGCGCCTTGCTGCAGAGCGTCACGTGGGGCCGACCTGACGAATTCTTTAGCTTGGTTGAGAAGGCGTATCGAAAGTTCTATCTGCGGCCGGAGTTCGTTTCCGACTTCAGAAAGCTGGTAGCCGCGGGTTACTAGACTTGGGAGACCTGTACAACGCAGTGTTAAGTGCAAACCACCTCAACTCCGGCCATCGCTGTAGGGCGCTACCGCCTATATGACCGCAGTGGAGCGAAGAGTGTGAGTTCACGATGCTGAGGCGAACTGCCGCAATCGCTGCGAAGCAGCCATTGGCTTTTGTCGGCCGAACTACCGCTTTGGGTCGAAAGCGGACATTTGCGAATGACTGTTTTTGACCCGAAGTAAACGCACGCACTAGCCAAAAGCAATCGTCGCAACAGGCGACATTTCCTTTTTTGTCTGCAAATCCAGAATAAAGCCCCACGGTTTGCAGCCGTAGCGGCCGTGCTGCAGCGCGCTGTTGAAGAACATTGTCTCGTCCTCAGGCGTAAGGTCGTCATCGCGGTCCACACCGCCTTATCCAATCGAGGAGCCGTGCGCTCCGCACCCGGCAGGCAACGCTTCAAGTTGCAATCTGGCGATGAACGGTATGTCCTAACACGTTGCCGGATGGCTGTTCACGCCCACCGAAACACGCAGTCCGTCGGCGGACAGCTAGGCAAGCGTATTGCGCCCCAACGCAGCCCCCACCAATCACTGACGATTGAAGTACAGCATTGATCTTGTACGAATCCCTCGAACACGCAAGAGTGTTCAAATGAATTTTCATGATCGTTATCGACCTTGATTAAACAAAAAAGCCACATCCCCTGTCACGGAGAGTCGAATGACTTCAACCACAGTGCCCACCGATTCAGCAGCGTTCTTTCCTGGTTTTGCGCCACTCGGCATCGAAGCCGGTGGGGTGCATTTTGCGGGTGCGGTCGGGGGCGAGGGTCCACCGCTTCTGCTTCTGCATGGGTATCCGCAGACGCACATTACCTGGCGGCGCGTTGCCCCTGAGCTTGCCCGGACGCACACCGTGGTCATGCCCGATCTGCCGGGCTATGGGGCCAGCCGAACGTTGGAGTCGAACACCCGCTGGACCAAGCGGCGAGTCGCCCAGGCGCTGACCGCCCTGATGAGCCGCTTGGGCCATGAACGTTTTGCGGTGGTGGGCCACGATCGCGGCGCGCGGGCCGGATACCGGCTGGCGCTGGATCACCCGGCGCGTGTATCGGCCTTTGCCTCGCTGACGGTGGTGCCGACACTCGACGCGATGGCGGCGATGGATTTCCGCTCTGCGGCGCGCGCTTTTCACTGGTTCTTTTTTGCACAAGAGGCCGATCTGCCGGAACGTCTGCTGGCCGCCGATCCGGACGCGTTCATCGACCGCGCGCTGCACGTGATGACGGGTGGCCGCGACTTCATCGAGCCTGCGGCCCGCGACGCTTACCGGGCGGCCTTCCGCGACGCTGCCGTGCGCCACGCGATCTGCGAGGACTACCGCGCGGCCTTAAACGAAGACCTGGCACTGGACGAGGCCGACCGGGCAGCGGGTCGCCAAATGCCCTGCCCCGTGCTGGTGCTGTGGCCCGACGCCGAGGCCCTGCCCGGCAAGCCGACACCGCTCGACACCTGGCAGCGCTGGGCGACCGACGTCGCCGGTGCCGCCATTCGGGGCGGCCATCTGCAGCCCGAAGATGCCCCCGACGAGGTACTGGCGGCGCTGCTGCCGTTTCTGGCACGGCATCGGTCGGACGTGTTTTCCCGATAGCCAGGTTTCGATGGCCGTTGGCGCGTCCGCTCTCATTTTGCGGCGAAAAAAGGACTACAGCGCTCATCCCCCGGGACTACAGCGATCCAAGCCTTTGGGCAGGAACCGGCGCGGGGTGGGAGGAACATGATGACAGCTCCCATTCCAAGGACTGTCATGAGCTACAACACCACTACAACTGCAGATCTGCCGGGCCGTTCGCCCCATGTCGTCACGTCTTCCGCAGCGGCGGTCGGGGAGCCTGCTTCGGCGGCTTTATCGGCCAGTGCCGTCTCTTGGGGCGCGATCTTTGCAGGGGCGGCAGCCGCTGCGGCGCTGTCGCTGATCCTGTTGCTGCTGGGCGCGGGCCTGGGCATGGCATCCGCCTCGCCTTGGGCCGACAAGGGCGCCGAGGCGGCCACCTTGGGCGTCGCGGGCATCGTCTGGATCACGCTGACGCAGCTCATCGCCTCGGGTGCGGGCGGTTATCTGGCCGGCCGTCTGCGTACCAAGTGGATCGCGGTGCATTCGGATGAGGTGTATTTCCGGGATACGGCTCATGGCTTTCTGGCCTGGGCCGTCGCCACGTTGGTGACGGCTACGGTGCTGACCTCGGCTGTGGGTTCGGTGCTGGGTGCCGGTGCACAAGCCGGCGCAGCCGTGGTGGGCGGTGCTGCTTCGGCAGCCACGGTTGCCACCGCTGGAGCGGCAGGCGCAGCGGGCAGCGATTCGAATGCCGCAGCAAGTGGCAGCACGGGTTACTTCGTCAATGCGCTGTTCCGCAAGGCGGCCGACGCACCCGCTGCCGATGGCGCGGCGGCCGTGGCCCCCTCGACGGACAACGCGCAGGCTTCGGCTCAGACTGCCGCTGAAGTCACCACGATCTTTGCTCACAGCATCGGCACCGGCGAACTGCCCCAGGACGATGTCCGTTATGTCGGGCAACTGGTTGCCCAGCGCACGGGCTTGAGCCAACAAGACGCGGAAAAACGCGTGACCGACCTGTACGCCCAGGCCAAGCAAGGCATCGACGAGGCTGTCACCACGGCCAAGGAAGCCGCCGACAAGGCCCGCAAGGCTTCTGCGTACACGGCGCTGTGGCTCTTCATCTCGCTGCTGATCGCAGCCTTCACCGCCAGCTTCGCCGCCACTTACGGTGGTCGCCAGCGCGATCTTTAACTTCAAAAGGAGTCTTCCATGCGATCCATCCTTCTTTACTTTCTGGGCATCCCGATTCCCATCATCATCTTGCTGGCGCTGTTCTGGCATTGAGCCCAAGAGGCACCGACAAACAAAAGGCCCGCACGCGCAGGCCTTTTTTCATTTCACGACGACGCCAGTACCGTGCGACAGGGTGGCGGCAACCCGGCCCGCCAACAGAGCGGGACAGCCTCATGCGGCCTTTCCAATCAAGTGTCGTAGGCCATTTGATAGCGCTTACCAGCCCGTTCGATATGTGCAAATCCGAGTTCGCCTAGGTGCATGCCGGCAATGAGGAGCTTGTCCGAACTGACGACATCCAACAGCCTTGATCGTGTGTCGGCGGAAAGAAGCGGATCCTGGTCGAATGCAATGGATACGTCCGGATGGGCAATCTGGATTTGGGGGAAATGAACAATATCCCCCCAAACCAGCAGACTGCGGTTGCAAGACTCAATGCGATAACCAGAATGCCCTGCGGTATGCCCCGGCAAGGGCACGGCACTGATGCCGGGAAGAATGTCGTCATGAGTCGACGCGCGCATCTTCTCCCGATACCTGTCGAACACCTTCCGGGCGAACAAAAAATTTCCGCGCGCGCGCTCACTGGCTCTGCCCAGATGGCCATCGTCCTCCCAGAAATCGACCTCATGGGGGTGGACGACCAACTCTGCATCGGGAAATGCGGCGTCTCCCGACGAGTCGACCAGCCCGCCAATATGATCGGGGTGTGCGTGAGTCAGCAAAATCGTGTCGATGTCGGACGGGTGCACGCCAGCCCGCGCAAGATTGGCTTGCAGTTGACCTCCCCATTGCTTGAATCCTCCCGCGCCCGCATCGATCAAAACCGTGCGGCCACGGCCGCGAACCAAGTAACAATTGATGTGAATGGAAGAAGGGTCGGTCGCACCGGCACCCTGCTGCAGCTCGAATGCATCTGTGGGACTGATATTGGAGAGCAGATCCAGGCTTGCAGACAGATATCCGTCACTGATCGCCGTGATCGAGAACTCTCCAATCTGCTGACTGGGGGATTTCATGTTGTTCATCATCGTGTTCCTGGTCGACTGTCAGTTGCGCGCATGAATTACAGATTCCGCATAACCCAAGCAACGTATGCGCGCAGTGAGGCCGGTGTTTCGTTCTATGACGTCATCCAATGCTTTCATGAAGAAATCCATGACCTGTTTCGTTCTGAAGGGCTGGGAGCGGTATTTGATTTCCGCAAATGCGGGATGACCTCGCCCATGACGAACGACGACATAGATGACGTGCACGTTGTCCAGTGCCGCGTTCAGGATTCCGGTACAAAGTTGGGTGCATTGATCGGTCAGTTCCAAGAGCTGCCCATCGGCCGGCATCTTGTCGGCGGGGATAAAAATCGTGACGTTGGGCATCTGGCGGCTACCGTGACGTCTGGGACGTGGAGTCGCGGCGACTCGTCAACTGTGCCGTCATCGGCGCATAGAGAGAGACACCCTGGGGAAGACGCACTGCACCGAGATCAATGGAATGGGCCAGCTTCGCCAGCCACCGGTGTTCAGGGAATCCATCCAATGCGACGGCTTGCATCGAGCAAGGTGTGAGGCCCATGTCGATCAGCGGCTCAGGGCCGATCTCGCTGGCCACCAGGTATTCGCCGTCACCGATGACCGGAGCCCGGTCAAGGCCGTCATAAAGATTGCGGTGCCACTCGGTAATGTGCTGCTGCCAACGGGCGAAACTTCCTCCGCCTTTCTGACGGTATTCGTCTCCCTGAAGAACACCGAGGCTGTCGATCGAATGGATGGCAAGGTAGACGGGGCAACCCGGACTCAACGCTTTGAAGCGTTGTGAGGTATGAAAGCCATCGACGGAGATGAGCGCGGGTAACTTGTTCAGACTGTAGAAATCATTCCACTCCGCTTCACGGGCTGTATCGGCAAAGCTGCATTCGACTGTATAGATCATCGGATCACGACCGGGGGGCTTGACGCCCTCGGCTCTTTTTGTTGACGTTTCATCATGGTAGAAGCTCGATGCAGGTCTATAAAACGATTTTTCGGTATGCTTCAGTGACAAAAGATCAAGATGACCTGAATGCCCAGCCCACACCCCGGAGCACCCATGCGCCGAAAGATCCCCAGCAATGCGGCCCTGATGGCGTTCGAGACCGCGGCCCGTCACGGCAGTTTTGCTCGCGCCGCAGAGGAACTGTTTCTCACAGAAGGGGCCGTCAGTCGCCAGATCGGAAAACTGGAGGCGTTCCTCGGTGTCACGCTGTTCGAGCGCGTCGGAAACCGGGTCAGGCTTCTACCCCACGGGGAACGCTACGCGGCTCAAGTACGTGAAGCGCTCGATCGGTTGGACCGGGACAGTCAGTACCTGATGGGACAGCCCCCGGACGGTGCAAGCCTGGACATTGCCACCATTCCGACTTTCGCAATGCGATGGCTCATTCCCCGTCTGTCAAGATTTCAGCAGCGCTACCCGAACATCACCGTGCATCTTGCCGAGCGCATGGAGCCATTTGTCCTGGCCGGAAGCGGATTCGATGCAGCGATCCACTTCGAGCATGCAGCCTGGGCAGGGATGCGGACGCACCGCCTGCTCAATGAGGTGCTGGTGCCGGTGTGCCACCCGCGACTCGTGAAGGGAAAGAACGGAACAGCGACGCTGGACGGCTTGCCGCGCCTGCATCGACGGCAGAATCCCGATGCCTGGCAACGCTACGCCCAGGAAACGGCCATCCCGCTGACCCACCCTGCGATGGGTGCGCGCTACGATCTTCATTCGATGTTGATCGAAGCGGTGCTGGCCGGTCTGGGAGTCGCTCTGGTGCCACGCCTCTACGTCGAAACCGAGCTGGCATCGGGCCGACTGGTCGCACCGTGGCCAGAGGGTCAAACCATCTCGAAAACCTTCTGCCTCATCCTCCCCGGACCGATCGGCTTGAGCGACTCGCCGGTACAGGCGTTTGCTCGATGGATACAGGACGAAGCGAAGGAGACGGCGACAGCCCATGCGTCGCTTTCTCCGGGGCCTTGAGCTGCGGCAAGCCAGGCCGGCCACTGCCGCAAGGGCTGAATCACTGCGACGCTTCGAGCTCGGCGCGCACGCCGCCGGATGGGGTTCGGCTGGCGATGAACTCGGCCGTGCGGATGGCGCCGGCCAGTTGTTCGCCGATGGAGTTCGACTCCCAGTTGACGCCGCGCAGGGGGTGGCCGACGGCATACAGGCCGTCGACGCCCTGCCCTGCGGAATCCAGGACCTGTCCGCTGGCGCCATGGGCGGCGATGCCGAATCCGGTGTCGTCGGGATGCACCAGGCCCTGAGCCAACAGATCCTTCACCAGGGGGTCGGACACCTTGCGCCAATCGAACTCGAAACCGTCCGCACCGATGACGCGGTCGGCCCTCACGGTTCGAGTCACCTGGCTTCCACGCGGCGTCCATTGCACGGCCAGGCTGCCGTCTTCGGCGCGGTCCAGTCCGGTCAGTCGGCCGGAGACTTGCGTGAACCGCCCTGCGCGCTGGATGGCCTGCAACCGCTCGACCGAGACCGGCGCCGCGCGATGCAGGATGTTTTCCCAAAAGGGACGGAGATGGCGGATGAACTGCCGTTTTTCGCGCAGCGTGGCCCGCTCCCAGAGCTCCGGCAGATGCGGGCGGATGGCGCCTGCGATCTGGTGCAGGTGGCCGTCATTCTGCCGAATGGATCGCCGTGCCCGGCGTGCGGCAGCGACCACCTGCGAGAGCTGGGTGGGCAAATCCTGCGGGTCGAGCACATCCGGCCAGGCCGTGAGATCGAGGCGCTCTTGCACCAGCAGCCCGCGGCGCGAGATGGCGATGTAACGGCCCTTGAAACCGGCGTCTTCGGCGCTGAGGATGACATCGAGTGCGCTCAAGCCGGTGCCGACGACCAGCACCTCACGGTCTCGATCGATGCCGTCGTAAGCCTGGTCGTGCCACGGATCGTGAATCGAGGGCCGTGCACCGCGAGCGCCTTCGGCGGGCTCGGTTGCGGATTTTCTGAACAAGCCTGTTGCCAGGACCACCTGCCCCACCGCGATGGCCGCGCCGGACTGCGTGACGATCCCATAACCCTGCCCATGGCGCCGCAGACCGACGACCCGGTCGGACACATGCCGGAAACCGACCCGGCCGGCGTTCTGCGCGATGGCCTGCTCGAGCTGATGCTGCACGTAGGTGCCGTAGAGCCAGCGGGGCGGAAACGAATCGGCAAATGCCACGCCCGCGGGCGGCTGCCAACCGAGTGCAGCCGCGTGCGATTGCAGCCAGCGCGCCAGGTGATCGGGCTGCTGGGGCTCCACGCCGAAATTCTTGGCCGGGCCGTTGACCAGATGACTGGGGTTGCGCGTGCTGTACGCGATGCCGCGGCCGATCTCCGGGTCGCTGCCGATCAGGGTGATGTCGATCCCCTCGGTCGTGGCCCGGATCAGCTTGAGAGCCGTCAATGCGCCAGCCAATCCGCCGCCGACGATACCTATTTGTGCGTTTGCCATGCCATGCTCCACGCTGAACGAATCGATCAGCATTCAAGATGAGAATGCAAAATACTAAATGCGCGATCGCGCATGATTCACCTTGATTTACGCATGCATTCATGATGAATCCGGATAACGGATTTCATGACCGGCCGGCGGGCGGTTTATCCAGAAACGCAATCGACAAACGAGGCAGAAACCCAGGCGCAACCGACCTGGGGTTTAGCCAGATCCTTGTCGAATCCGTGGGAAAAAACAGTTCTCCCTGCCCCGCTGCTGCAGAGCAAGCCGCCAGAACCGCGGACGCTTTCTCGAGACGTCGACGTCAGGCCGTCTGGCCGATTTCCAGATGCCGATTGAGCCCGCGCAGCAAGGCCACCACGACATCGATCGCCGGCGTGGGGATGTTCAGATGGCGGGCGAATGCCTGCGGCTGGCCCAGGATGGGCTCCACTTCGATCACCCGGCCGGCAAACACGTCCTGGAGCATGGACGGGTACTGGTTGACGCCGCCGGACAGCGTCGTCGATGCCGCCACGACGCGCTCGTCGGGCAACGGCCAGCCTGCCGCTGCCGCGATGCGGGCGACCTCATGGACCAGTGCGGCGCCCAGGGACTCGAGTTCAGGCGAGGCGGCTCGCGCGGCATTGCCCAGGCGTGTCAGCGCGCTCAGGGTGTTGCCCGAGGCGTTGATCAGCAGCTTGAGCCAGATTTCCTGGCGGATGTCGTCGGTGCTTGCCACCGGCAGGCCGCTGGTCGCCAACAGATCGAGCAGGCGCGACAGCCGCTCGGAGCCGCCCCCGGCCGGTTCGCCGAAGACAAACAGGTTGCGACCCGGGGCATGCCGGATGCGGCCCGGGGCCTCGATGGCGTTGGGCGAATAGATGACACAGCCGATGGCCCGTTGCGGGGTGATCTCGTGCCACAGCGTGCCGTCGGGATCGAGCAGCGGCAGGTACGCCTGCTCGCCGGACAGGCCATGGTTCCACCACCACGGGATGCCGTTGGTCATGAACACCGCCACGCCCGTGCGGCCCAGCAGCCGCCGGATGGCTGCGGCATGCGCGGGCAACGAATGCGCCTTGAGGCCGACCAGCACGAAGTCCTGCTCCTCCAGCGTCGAGGGATCGTCCGTCGCCTGCGCCACGGCGCCCTGCCACTGGTCGGCGCCGCTGGTGAGGTGCAGGCCGTGCTGCCGGATGGCCTGCAGATGCGCGCCGCGCGCGACGACGGACAGTTGCACCTGTCCGGCATGCGCCAGGCGTGCCCCGACATGTCCGCCGATGGCACCGGCCCCGTAGATGCAGATTCTGGCCTGTCGATTTGAACTCATGGGTGTGTGGACGATGGGTCTGTGAAACGAGCTTACCGGATAACCAGACTTCAGACTGCGGCCGTGCCGCTTTCGCCTCGAGATTTTTTGAATAACGACGCTCGTTATTCGGCTTTGTCTGCGCCTGGATGAAACGATATTCTGGCCATCCTTCGTTCAAGCGACACCATGCGGCGTACTCTTCTCCCTCTTTCGTGCGATACCCATTTCCATGTGATCGACAGCCGGTATCCGACCATCGCCAAACCGATGGTTCCGGTCGATCCGGCATCCCTGGCCGAATACGAGCAGTTTTGCGCCACGGTCGGCATTCAGCGGTCCGTGATCGTGCAGCCTTCGTTCTACGGCACGGACAACCGCTGCCTGCTCGAATCGCTGGCCCAGGCCAAACACGCCATGCGGGGCATTGCCGTCGTCGGCACCCAGGTCGGCGATGCGGAACTCGAGACGTTGCACCGGGCCGGCGTCCGCGGCGTGCGCTTCAACCAGATCCAGTTCGGCGCAACCGCCATGGACGAGATGCGCGAGATCGCCGCCCGGGTCCGCCCGCTGGGTTGGCACATCCAGCTTCACATGCGTGCAGAGCAATTGGCAACACACGCAGACACACTGCGGGCCCTGCCCGTTCCGCTGGTGATCGACCACCTGGGCCGGGCCCGGCCCCCGACCCGGCATTCCGATCCGGGATGGACGCTGCTCAAGCAGTTGCTCGGCGAAGGCAACACCTGGGTCAAGGTCTCGGGTCCGTATCACGAGTCCCTGCAGGGCGCACCGCGTTATGCGGATTTCACCGAAATGGCGGACGAGCTGGTCCAGCTTGCGCCCGACCGGCTCTTCTGGGCATCGGACTGGCCGTACGGCTCGGAAACCGTCAAGCCCGCGCTCGACCCCATCGTCGACACCTTCTGGGACGTGGTCCGCGACGACGCCGACCTGGCGTTCCGCATCCTGGTCCGCAATCCCGGCGAGTTCTATGGATTCGATTGACGGCGCGGGTTCGCACGATCCGTTTTTCTGCGCCCGGGCAGGCCCCCACTTCAGTCCATCCCGTACGACCCGCACCACCCACATGACCCGCACGACCAGCCGTTCCCTTTCATGACCCCACGCCGCTCCATCCTCCAAGCCGCCACGCCCCTGGCGATCGCCACGGCGCTGACTTTCACCTCCGGCTGGGCACTGGCCCAGTCGACGCAGCCGGTGCATGGCGGCACGCTGCGTGCCATCGTGCAACCCGAGCCCATCGCGCTGAACACCACGTTCAACACCACCTTCGTCAACGGCATCGTGACCTCCAACATCCTGGAGGGGCTGCTGACCTACGATGAAAACCAGCAGCCCCGCCCCGGCCTGGCCACGCAGTGGGAGGTCTCGCCCGACGGGCTCACCATCACCTACCGGCTGCGCAAGGGTGTGAAGTGGCACGACGGGCAGCCGTTCACCTCGGCCGATGTCAAGTTCAGCGCGCTTCAGGCGTGGAAGGTCAACCATCCGATCGGGCGCACGATCTACGCGGCGCTGGCGGATGTCGAAACACCCGACGACGACACGGCGGTGTTTCGTTTCACGAAGCCCTCGCTGGTGGTGCTGAGCTATGCCAATGCGCAGGGGTCGATGGTGCTGCCTCGCCATGTCTACGAAGGCACGAACATCCTCTCGAACCCGGCCAACCAGAAACCGATCGGCACCGGCGCGTTCAGGTTCAAGACCTGGCAGCAGGGCCAGTACATCGAGCTCGAGCGCAATCCCGATTATTGGGACACGGGCAAGCCTTATCTCGACCGTGTCATCTTCCGTGTCATCCCCGACGCCGGCGCCCGTGTGGCCGCCTTCGAGAGCCAGGAAGTGGATTACGCGCCCTTCGACGCCGTGGCCTTCTCGGATGTGGAGCGGCTGAAGAAGCTCCCGTTCATCGGAGTCGGCACCAGCGGTTATTCATGGGAATCCGCCTACACGTTCGTGGAGTTCAATCTTCGCAACCCCATCCTGGCGAATCCCAAGGTTCGCCATGCAATTGCGCAGGCCATCAACGTGCAGGGCCTGATCAACGCCGTGTGGTTCGGCTTCGGCAAACCCTCGACCGGCCCCATCCCGTCCACGCTCAAGAACTTCTACACCACGCAGGGTGTGCCGCAATACCCCTACGACTGGAAAAAAGCCGAGGCCCTGCTCGACGAAGCGGGTTACCCCCGCCGGGCCGACGGTACGCGGTTCAGCTTGAACTTCGACTATCAGCCGTTCCACCAGACGTTCAAGCAGCAGGCCGATTACATCAAGCAGAACCTCAAGCGTGTCGGCATCGAGGTGAATGTGCGCAACCAGGATCTGCCGACCTTCACCAAGCGGGTCTACGACGCGTACGACTTCGACCTCAACACCGGGCGCTGGGGCCCGATGATGGATCCGCAGATCGGTGTGCTTCGTCACTACTGGACGCGTGCCATCTCGAAGGGAACCCCGTGGACCAATGCGTCGGGCTACAGCAACCCGCAGGCCGATGGCGTGATCGAGGCATTGATCGCCGAGGGCAATCCGGCCAAGCGGGTGGCGCTCTTCCATCAGCTGCAACGCATTGCCCAGACCGACCTGCCCGTCATCCCCTTGTTCGAGCAACGCAACTTCACGATCTACAACACCCGTGTGCATGGACTGTCGAACGACGCCGATGCCGCGCAGGCTTCGCTGAAGTCGGTCTGGCTGAGCCCGCCGTGAGCGACCGCTGCGCCTGGACGCCTGCGCGTCTGGTTGAGAGCGTGCGGTGAATTCGGCGGCCCACCCCGAGTGGTGGGCCTTTTGACTGGAGCCGGCCTCTACGACTCACGGGTCCGGGCGGCATCCCAGAGTTTCATGAGCTCGGTGATGGACGCGTTGAAGACCGAGACCTTCACACCGTCTCTGGCCGATATCGACACCCCCAGCAGGAAACTGTTGAAGGCCACGCCCAGAGACCGGGCATCGGTACGGCAGGACAGTTCGCCCGCAGCGATTGCGCGCTCGACACATCGCACGAATCCTTGCAGCGTCCGCGCACGCGAGGCCGTCAGGGGCTTGGCAAGATGGGCATGCTCGGGGGTGGGTGCGCTCATGATGCCCAATGCCACCATGCAGCCCTTGGGATGTCCCGATTCGCACTGCATCTGGGTCGAGCGGCGCAACGCAAGCTCGACGGCTTCCCGAGGGGCCATCCCGTCGTCCCACAGACAGTCCGTGACACGTGCGTAGGTCGCGAGGTAGCCGCTCACCACCTCGGCAAACAAAGCTTCTTTGGAACCGAACGCCGCGTAGAAGCTAGGCGCCGAGATGCCCCCACCGATATGCGCCTTCAGTTGGCTCAGCGAGGTGGTCTCGTAACCCTGCTCCCAGAAAAGATGCATCGCCTGCTCGACAGCCTGCTGCCGGTCGAATGTCCTGGGGCGCCCCATCTGTGCCATCGTAGCCTCCGATCGTCATGACTTAAATACTACTCGATACAAAAGTCCTTGACAAGGATCGGTGGCCACACCTACATTTGTACCGATCAATACATATGTTGTCGCAAACCTCATCGCTGCCGGCGCGATGGGCCACCCTCTTCAAAAGGACATTTTTTCGTGAACCAATCTTCCAATCGGGCGACGGCGGCAGTGCCGGATCGCTTGCCGATGGCTGCACTGCTGGCCTTGGCCATGACCGGCTTCATTTGCATCGTGACGGAGACGTTGCCCGCCGGACTGCTGCCCCAGATCGGGGCCGGCCTGGGAATCAGCCAGGCGATCACCGGCCAGATGGTGACGGCCTATGCGCTGGGATCGCTGCTGGCGGCCATCCCGCTGACGATTGCGACACGCGGCTGGCGGCGGCGCAACGTCTTGCTGCTGACGCTCGCCGGGTTCTTCGTTTTCAACACGGTCACTGCGCTTTCGCACCACTATGTGCTGACCTTGGTTGCGCGTTTCTTCGCGGGTGTGGCCGCCGGGCTGGCCTGGAGTCTCCTGGCCGGTTATGCCCGGCGCATGGTCGCCCCGCATCAGCAAGGCCGTGCATTGGCCGTGGCGATGGTCGGAACCCCGATTGCCCTGTCGCTGGGTGTTCCGCTCGGCACATGGATGGGCTCGCTGATCGGCTGGCGGACCGCGTTCTGGATCATGTCGGGCCTGGCCCTGCTGTTGATCGGATGGGTGATCGCCAAGGTTCCCGACTACCCGGGGCAGTCCAGGCACGAGCGGATGCCCTTGAGAACCGTGTTCACCACCCCCGGGGTACGGCCGGTGCTGGCGGTCGTCGTCGCCTGGATGCTGGCCCACAACATTCTCTACACCTACATCGCGCCGTTCGTGGTGCCGGCCGGACTGGGCGAACGGATCGACCTGGTTCTACTGGCCTTTGGTGCTGCGGCTCTTGTCGGCATCTGGTTCGCCGGCATGCTGGTCGACCGCCATTTGCGGACCACCGTACTGGCCAGCCTGGCGGCATTCGCTTTGACCGCTGGCCTGTTCGGCTTGGGTGCCCGGAATCCCGTCGTCATCTATCTCGGCGTCGTCGTGTGGGGCATCACCTTCGGAGGCGCTGCCACCTTGCTGCAAACCGCCTTGGCCGATGCCGCCGGGCGTGGTGCCGATGTGGCGCTCTCCATGAACGTGGTGGCCTGGAATGCAGCGATTGCCGGCGGGGGAGTCGTTGGCGGCATGCTGCTCGACTCGTGGGGCGTGGGCTCGTTCCCTGGGTCTTTGGTGATGCTGCTGACGGTCGCCTTCATCATGGCCTGGTCGTCGCGCTCGCATGCGTTCCGGCCGGGACTCCGCAGCGGGGGCGCACCGGTCGGCGGGCATTGAAGGGGGTGGCGCAGCCGCACGTGCCTGTCCCATCTCGGCCGGCTGCGCCTGCCGCAAGGGGCTCGCTAAGCGATCCAGGGCCGATCCCGATCGATGCGCGACAGGGGATGGAGCGCATCCCGGCCCAGCGCGCCGACAGAAGCCACGCCCAACTGGTATAGGGTGTTGCGGATCTCTTCCTCGAACAGCTGCAGCAGCCTGACCACGCCCGGCGCTCCGCCCGAGGCCAGGGCAAGCGCCTGCATCTTGCCGACACCGACCGCATCGGCACCCAGCGCCAGCGCCTTGACCACATCGATGCCGTGGGTGATGCCGCCATCCATCAGCACCTTGGCCCTGCCCTGCACGGCATCGACGATGCCCGGCAGGATTTCCAGCGTCGCCGGCTCGTCGTCGAGCTGCCGCCCGCCGTGGTTGGACACATACACCGCAGCGGCGCCGGCCTCGACGGCCAGCAAGGCATCCGCCGGATCCTGGATGCCCTTCACGATCACCGGCAGGCGGGTCGCGGCGACGATGTCCTTGAGCACGTCCCAGTCCAGTCCGTGCAATCGGGACGGATCGGAGAAGCCCGCGGCTGCGCTCAGATTGGGCCGGCGGGTGTCGCTGGCCGTCAGGGCAAAGAAGTGGTTGCGGATGTCGCGGTCCCGGCGTCCGATGACCGGAACATCCACGGTGATGCACAACGCCCGGAAACCCAGTCTTTCGACCGATTCGAGCAAGGGCTGCCACCAGTCCCGGCCGTCGCGCACGTAGAGCTGGAAGATCGGCTGGCCACGGCCGGCATCCACCACATCCTGCATCGGCGTGGCCGAGTTCACGCCGTAGAAAAAAGTCGTTCCGTATTGGCCGGCCGCCTGTGCGCTGGCGCGGGCCCCTTCGCGATGCAGCAGCTCGAGCGAGCCGATGGGCGACAGAAAAACCGGAATGGCCAGTTCCTCGCCCAGCAGTGAGGTCGAGGTCTCGACCGTCTGGATGTTGCGCAGCACCCGGCGCCTGAAACCCCAGGCATCGAAGGCCTGCCGATTGCGCGCCACGGTGCTCTCGCGGCCCGCACCGCCGACCACGTAATCCCACAGCTTGGGCTCCAGCGCCTCCTTGGCGGCCGTGGCGATCTGCTCGACTAGGACGGCGTTTTCCACATCGTTCGTCATGTGCTTTTTTTCGTTGGAATGGAAAAGCGGCAGATCCGAACGGACGCAGAACGAACCACCCGGCCACCGGTGTGCGGCTGAGAATATCGTTTCATCGCGGTCCGAACAAATGCGATATTTGTTCTAGGTTATGTCGAACGCCGCAGGCCGTCGCGCCTTCGGGCCGGCCCGGGCTCAGTCCGCCAAATGGACCTGATCGCGCCCGGCCTGCTTGGCCTTCAGCATGGCCAGATCGGCCCGGTGCAGCGTCTGCATGACCGGCTCGCCGTCGCGCAGGCTGGCCACACCGATCGAGACGGTCAACCGTCCGTCGGGCCGCGGAATGGCGGCCAACAGGGTGCGCAGGCGCTCGGCCAGGGCCAGGGCGTTGTCCTCGCCCTGCTCGGGCAGCAGCACGCAGAACTCCTCGCCGCCCAGCCGGCCGAACACATCGCTTCTGCGCAGTGCGTGCTGCAGCACATCCGAGAGCCCGCGCAGCACGGCATCGCCGGCCGCATGGCCATGGCCGTCGTTGAGGCGCTTGAAATGGTCGATGTCGATATAGAGCAGCGTCAGCGATGCGCCGGTGATCCGGGCCTTGACGGCCGCCGTCTCGGCCTGCTTCAGAAACTCGGCCCGGCTGCGCGCACCGGTCAGCGTGTCGGTGACCGACAGCTCCTCGAGCTGGAACGCCTGATCGAAAGCTCGCCGCTGGTAATCCTGGATGCGCATGTAGGTGACGAAGCCGGTCACCAGAGCCATCGCCGCGAACAGCAGGCTGAACACCGTGTCGGTGCGGCTTGCAGTGTGATCGAACACAAAAGGCAGGAAGAACGCATAGCAGACCCCTGTTCCACCGACCCACTGCGCCAGCGTGACCCAGAAGAAGCTGGTCGTCAGCACGATGATGATGGCCGCCGGCAGAAAGTACATCAGCGGCCGTTCGGTGCCCAGCGCGCCCAGGTAGCTGCTGAAGCTGATGGTGGCAATGGTGCCCATGCAGGCCGCCCCGTAGAGGCGCACCGTGGGCGCACGGGTGATGAGGTAGGCGAACAAAGCCGTCAGCGGCAGCAGCAGCACCCGCAGCCAGACGTATTCGGGGTTGGGTATCAGCAGCCGCACCAGCAGCGTCACCGCGGTGCCCAGCACGGCCGTCACGCCCATCTCCACGGCCGTGAGCTGCAGCCGCCTCAGTGTCTGCTCGCGATAGGCCTCTTCGCGGCTGGCCTCCGCAGCCGGCAGGGGCACGGGTTTCTCAAGCGCCATCTGTATCGGTCATTCAGTTTGCGCTCCCAGATTTGGTTCACCTTGCACCGGAAACGGGAGGTGCGGGCGTCGTCAAAGATGCACGATTCTAGAGCGTACTATCGACTTACAACCATCGGGAGTTGCGAGAAACGCCCCGATATGACGCATAGCCGCCGAGTTTGCAAATGAGCAAAGCGGATAAGAGCAGAAGAAAAACGATGAAGCAGCGGACCCACCGGCAACCGAACCGGTGGCACAGTTACTGCTTGGTGAAAACCAGATTGTCGATTGTCGAACAATCGAACAACATCACCGATCGTTTCACTCCGACGTTCCCATGGATCAACCCATCATTCGCATCAGCGGTCTGCACAAGCGGTTTGGCGACAACCACGTGTTGCGCGGCATCGACTTCGACGTCCAGGCCGGCGACCGTGTCGCCATCCTGGGCTCCAGCGGCTCGGGCAAGAGCACGCTTCTGCGTTGCCTCAACTTCATGGAAACGCCGAGCGAGGGCCAGATCGCGCTCAAGGGCAAGACCATCGGACGCCCGACCGACCGTGGCATGCGTTACACGCAGAACGAACTGGCTGCCGTGCGGCAGCGCGTCGGCATGGTGTTCCAGCAATTCAATCTGTTCCCGCACATGACGGCGCTGCAGAACGTCATGGAAGGCCTGACCACCGTGCTGGGCATCGAGGCCCGGACGGCACGCGACCGCGCCATGGCCGAACTCGGCAAGGTCGGCCTGGAGAGCAAGGCCGACGCCTATCCGGCCCAGCTCTCGGGCGGGCAGCAGCAGCGTGTCGCCATTGCCCGCGCGCTGGCCATGGATCCCGAAGTGCTGCTGTTCGACGAGCCCACCTCGTCGCTCGACCCCGAGCTGGTGGGCGAAGTGCTCAACGTGATCAAGGACCTGGCGCAGGACGGCCGGACCATGCTGCTGGTCACGCACGAACTGGGCTTTGCCTATCACTACGCCAACAAGGTGCTGTTCCTGGCCGACGGCCAGCTCTACGAGACGGGCACGCCCGACGAGGTGCTCAAGCACCCGAAGAAGGAACGCACCCAGCGTTTCCTCGAAAAATTCACCGCCTTCAGTTTCTGACCCCCATTGGCCTGAACCATCATGCAATTCTCCGCCCAAGCATCGAAAACCAGCTCGCAGGCCTACCAGGCCGACGACCGCAACGAGCATGTCCTGGTCCATGTCAACGGCGAGTTCGTGCCGCGTTCGCAGGCCCGTGTCTCGGTGTTCGACGCGGGTTACGTCTGCGGCGACGGCGTGTGGGAAGGCGTGCGCCTCGTCAACGGACGCATCGTGTCGTTCGACGCCCACATCGACCGCCTGCTAGAAGGCGCCCGCTCGATCGTGCTGGACATCGGCCTCGACCGGCAGCAGCTCAAGGACGTGATCACCGAGACCTTCCGGGTCAACGGCATGCACGACGGTGCCCACGCACGCCTGATGGTCACGCGGGGCATCAAGAAGACGCCCAACCAGGATCCGCGCTTCATCATCGGCAAGGCCACCGTCGTCTGCGTGGCCGAGCACAAGGTCGTCGATCCGGAAAGCAAGAAGACCGGCGGCCTGAAACTGCACACATCGGCCATCCGCTGCAGCGCGCCGGACGTCTTCGACCTGCACCTCAACTCGCACAGCCGGTTGAACCTCATCCAGGCCCTGATCCAGGCGATCAACGCCGGCGCGGACGAGGCGCTGATGCTGGACCCGAACGGCTTTGTCTCGAGCTGCAACTCGACCAATTTCTTCATCGTGCGCAAGGGCGAGCTGTGGACCTCGTCCGGCCGCTACTGCTTCAACGGCATCACACGGGCCACCGTGGTGCGGCTGGCCCGCGAAGCCGGCATTGCCGTGCGCGAGGACGACTTCACGCTGGCCCAGGTGTACACGGCCGACGAAGCCTTCGTCACCGGCACTCTGGGCGGTATCACCCCGGTGTCGATCGTCGACGGCCGCACTCTGCCGACCCAGGGCATGGGCGCCCTGACCCAGCGCCTGGCAGCCCTGTACCAGGACGACATCACCGCGCCACAGGCCGCGTCTTTTTCTGCCTGATTCCAAGACCGTTCGACTCGATCCGGAGATCCTCCTCATGACCTTCATTTCACGTTTCGCGGCCACGGGCCGCGCACTCCTCGCCGGCGCCGTGTGCCTGGGAGCCCTGGCCTCGTCACCCGCCCAGGCCCAGACCCTGCAAAAGGTCAAGCAGACCGGAGAGTTCCGGATCGGCGTGGCCGCCGGCGACCCCTGGTACTACCGCGATCCGGCCACGGGCCAATGGAGCGGCGTCGGTGTGCTGATCGGTCAGCAGATCGCCCAGAACATCGGCGTCAAGATGGTGCCCGTGGAAACGACATGGGCCAACAGCGTGGCCGCACTGCAGTCCGGCCAGATCGACGTGATGTTTGTGCTCGACGCCACCGAGGAACGCAAACGCGCCATCGACTTCCCGGCGAATCCGCTGCTGTGGTACGCCCAGGGCATCCTGGCCAAGGACGGCCTGGTGGCCAAGAACTGGGCCGACCTCGACAAGCCGGACATCCGCATCGGCGTCGCCCTCGGAACGGCTTCGGATCGCGATGTGACCAAACGCCTGCCGAACGCCAAGATCGAGCGCTTCACCAACACCGACGAGACCGTGGCGGCATTCAATGCCGGCCGTGTGGACGCCGTCGTTTTCTATCACGCCGTGCTCACCATCGCCTATTCCAAGATCCGCAAGGGTTCGGTGCAGATCCCGCAGCCCACGGTCGCCATCGCCACCAGCGCCGGCATCCGCAAGGAACAGGACACCGGTTTTCGCGACATGCTCGACGCCCAGTTCAAGCAGCTGTACGAGTCCGGCAAGACCCAGGCCCTGTACGGCCAATACCTTCGCACCAAGGGCCTCGATCCGGACAAGCTGCCGGGCGTGACCAAGGAATCCCTGGAAAAGTAACGCGCACAGCGCAAGCAGGCCAGCCATGAACTACGACTGGGACTTCGCTGCAGTCTGGGCCTACCGGCAGATGTTTCTGGACGGTGCGCTCGGTACGCTGCGGATTGCGGTGGTCGCCATCCTGGCGGGCATCCTGATCGGGGCCGTGCTGGCCACGATGCGCTTATCCAAGGTGCGGTGGCTGGCGTACCCGGCGCTGTGGTGGACCGAGTTCTACCGCAACACACCGCCGCTGGTCCACTTCTTCTGGGCCTTCTACGCCCTGCCCGTCGTGCTGGGCGTGAGCCTCGAGCCCTACGCCGCCGCCATCATCGCCCTGTCGACGCAATCCGGCGCGTTCTATGCCGAAGTGTTCCGCGGCGGCGTGACCTCGGTCGAACGCGGGCAGTGGGAGGGCGCACGCGCCATCGGCATGAAGCCGGTCGCGGTCCTGCGGCGCATCGTCCTGCCGCAGGCCCTGCAGCGCATGCTCGCGCCGTTCATGGAGCGCTCGTTCGAGCTGATCAAGACCACGGCACTGGCCTCGACGCTCGCCTACTCCGACCTGATCTACCTGGCCATGCAGGTCAACTCCATCACCTTCCGGCCGCTGGAGGTCTACACCTTCGTGGCCGCGATCTTCTTCGTCACGCTGCTGACCCTGAGCCTGTGCGCGCACGCCGTGGAGAAACGTTTCTCCCTGCCGCGGCACGCCATCCGCTAACCGAGGCGCCTCATGGACTTTTCCTGGGATTTTTCCGCCGTCCTGCAAAACTATCCGGCCCTGCTCAAAGGCGTCGGCATGACCGCCCTGCTCTGGGCCATCGCTTTTCCCGTTTCGATGGCACTGGGCCTGGCCCTGTCGCTGGCCACCGGCTCGAGGAACAGAATCGCCGTCGGCGCCGGCCGCTGTTATGTCGAGGTGTTCCGCAACACCCCGGTGCTGATCCAGCTGATCTGGTTCTTCTACGCCTTCCCCATCCTCACCGGCCAGCAGCTCAGCCCGGTGATGGCGGCCCTGTGCGGCCTGATCCTGAATGCATCGGCCTACTGCTCTGAAATCTTCCGCGGCGGCATCGCCTCGTTGCCCAGCGGCCAGTGGGAAGGCGGGCGTGCGCTCGGCATGAGCCGCACTCAACTGATGCGCCGCATCGTCGTTCCCCAGGTGCTGGCCCGCATGCTGCCGGCCTTCACCAACCGGGGCATCGAACTGGCCAAGAACACCTCGATCGCCTCGGTCATCGCCGTGCAGGAACTCATGTACCAGGGCCGTGCCCTGTCGGCGGCGTTCTACCGGCCGCTCGAGATCCTGACGGCGGTCGGCATCATCTATTTCCTGCTGATCTACCCCGGTTCCTACCTCGCATCGCGGCTCGAAAAACGATACGCCCTGCGGACCTGAGTGCGGCACCGCCCTGTGATAATCGCCGCCACACCATGAGCAGTCTTCCCAAACTCGCCCCAGTTCCCAACCTGACGCGCCGCGACCATGTCGCCGAAGCCCTGCGCCGCGCGATTCTTTCCGGATTGATCGCGCCGGGCACACAACTGGTCGAAAGCCGGCTGGCCTCCGAGCTGGCGGTCAGCCGCGGACTGCTGCGGGAAGCCATCCGCGAGCTGATCGAAAGCGGCCTCGCCGTCAATCGCCCCTACGCCGGCACCTATGTCACGGAAGTGAACGCCGCCGTGCTGAAGGACGTCTACGAGATCCGCCGCATGCTGGAAGCCCAGGCCTACAGCCGGATCTGGCCCAACCGCCACGCGGCCTTCCGCGACGAACTCCGGAACCGTTTCGACCTGATGATCGATGCTGTCTCCAGCGGCAATCTGGCCGAGCAGATCCGCTCCGAGGCGCATTTCCACGGCCTGGTCTTCGAGACCTGCGGCAACCATCTGATGCCGGCGTTCTGGCAGCAGATGACCCAGAAAATCCAGCTCGGCTTTGCCATCTGCCAGATCGCGCATGCACCGAAAGTCGATTTCGAGGCCAACCATCGGCGCTTTCTCGAGTGTGCCCTGGGCGACAGTCTCGACGACATGCTGGCCGAACTGAACACCCACCTCGACCGGGGCCTGGCGACGATCCAGTTCGAAAGCGGCTTGCCAACCGCCACGCCTCGATAGCAAGATGGCAGCGCGTGTTCAGGGTGAATCCGCAGGACTTGCCAAGGAGAACATCGGTGCACGAAAAACGAGTCGAAACCGGAAGCGGCCCACTCCACTCCGCGGCCTGGATGCCCGGCACCCCGCCCACTGCACGCCGTGCACCCATCGTGCTGTTTCACGACTCGCTGGGCAGCGTCGCGTTGTGGCGAGATTTTCCCGGCCGCCTGGCCCAGGCGACCGGCCGGCAGGTCGTGGCTTATGACCGACTGGGTTTCGGCCAATCCGCCCCGTCCCGAGCCCAGCTCGAACGCGGCTTCATCGCCGGCGAAACAGCGCACTTCGATGCCGTCCGCACAGCCTGGAACATCGATGCCTTCATCGCCTTCGGCCACAGCGTCGGCGGCGGCATGGCCGTCGAATGCGCAGCGGCTTTCGGTACCGATTGTGTCGGGCTGATCACGGAATCGGCACAAGCCTTTGTCGAAGACCGGACGATCAAAGGCATCGAAGACGCCCGAATCGCCTTCGCCGACGAGAGCCAGATGCAGCGACTGGCCCGCTACCACGGCGACAAGGCCCCATGGGTCGTCAGCGCCTGGATCGACACGTGGCTCGCCCCCGCTTTCAGGGATTGGTCGCTGGCCCAGACCTTGCCGCACGTGCACTGCCCGGTGCTGGCGATTCACGGCGACCACGACGCGTATGGATCCGCACGCCACCCCGAAACGATCGTCTCGCTGAGCCGGGGAGAACCGCGCCGGCTGGCGCTGCTCGCAGGCTGCGGGCATGTGCCGCATCGAGAGCAGGCGGATGTCGTGCTGGCGATGGTGCAGGAATTTGTCGGATCCATCGCGGCGTAGCCGCTACTTCGGGTCGCTGTCGCTGATCGCGCACCACCCGCCGCACGCACCCCGTAGGTGTTTTCACCAAAAACGAAAACCTTTCCACCCGCATAGGATCGCCCATGAACGAAATGGTTAGTTGACTTTCATGCGTGTCGACGGCCAGTTCCGACGGTGGAAATCCTTTTATCAACGAACTAAAAATTAGAGGCAAACATGGCGGAAAAACGCAATGTCGAAGTCGAATCGACCCAGAGTCTGGTGACTGCAGAAAAAGGCGGACTGGTGCCCGGAAAACTACAGCGCCGGGATTTCGGCAAGCTTCTGGGCGTACACACCTTGCTGTTGTCCACCCTGTCGCTGGCAGCCTGCGGCGGCAGCGGCGGTGACGACAACCCATCGACCGACCCGACCAATCCCACCAACCCCACCGATCCGACCAACCCGACGAATCCGACCGAACCCAAGGTCTACCCCGTCGCCACCCCCATCACCGACACCGAAGCGCAACCCGCCACCATCGGCAGCTATCAGCGCAAGAACGGCTACTTCACCTGGTCTGTCACCTCGCTGGGCGTGAACCGCGAGATCGAGGTCTATATCCCCAAGGGCGCACGTCAGCGCGAATTCTGGATCGGCATCACGCTGCCGGCGGGCGTGACCAGCAACGAGTTCCTCGGCGATGCCGGCTGGTTCGATATCGCGGATGACAGCCTGGCGTGCCTGCTGATCATGAAGCCGGACAGCAGCGGCAAATGGGGCGACGTGAAGACCGAGCTGGACTATGTCACCGCCGCCATGGCCACCCTGGTGAGCAGCGGCGCGCATTACTCGGCATTCACCTACCACTATGTGGTGGGCTACGGCGCGGGTGCGGCCCCCCTGCAGCTCTATGCGGCCAACAACCCGCTGTCGATGATCAGCCAGGTCTATCTGGAAGCCACGGCGGACGGCAGCTACAACGCCCTGCTCACGGCCGCCGGCAACACGCAGGTCGGCGCGACCCGTCAGCCGAACCACATGGATTTCACCGGCTACCTGGACATCAACAACAACCCGGTGACCCAGCAGCGCACCTTTGCGGCCCAGTACTACCGGGACATTCCCATTCCGACCTGGTTCGTGGGCAACACCTCGGCCTCGCTGCTCTCTTACTGGGCAGGGGTCAACGACTCGGGCTTTCTGTCCGTCACCGACGATGCGTATGGGCAGATCTACTGGCAAGAGAAACAGATCTCGAATGCGCTCGCCACGGCCGATACCGACGTCTTGGCCCAGACCGCGACCTTCACGGGCAGCGTGGCGCTGAACGACCCGGCGATCACCCAGAACGTCTATCGTTTCTTGAGCCAGTACAGCGGTTATGACAACAACACCGTCTATGGCCACTACATCACCCAGCGCCTGGATTACGAAAAAGCCGTCTCGACCGGCAACATGGTTTTCAAGAACCATGCGTGGAGCGGCAGCACCACCCAGCAGACCTACATCGTCTACATCCCCGACAGCGTCAAGAAAAACTACAGCCTGAACAAACCCGCGCCGGTCTTGTTTGCCACCCACGGCGCGGGCCAGACGGCCTTTGTGTTTTTCGAAGCCACCGACATCAAGGCCGCGGCAGAAAAGCATGGCTTCATTGCCGTGACCTACGACACGACCACCACACCCTACCTCACGGATCTGGTCGGACTGGTCAAGCAGGACTGCCTGAGCCTGGGCGTGGCCGCCGACCCGAGCCGCCTGTATGTGTATGGCCACTCGGCGGGCGGCGGCGCGACCACCGGTTTTGCCCGGGACGCGACCTTGGTCGCGACCTTTGCCGCCTTCGGCATTACGTCGGGGACGTGGGTGAACCCGGCTGCAGGCGCATCCACCAAGCTGATTCCGGTCTATGCCATCTACGGCGAATACGACTACTGGCCGATGAAGGTGGGCCCCCTGGCTGCCGGCGACTGGCGCGGTTCGCAGAACTCGCAATTCGCCTGGACCACCAACGTCCAGAACTACTGGCTCGACCGCTTGATCGGCAAGACCCTGACCGAGGAAATGGCCGCGCCCACCTATGCCTTGAAAGACGGCATCACGGCCAGCCTCATTCCCCAGAACACCTCCATCAACCTGCTGCTCAAGCCCACCGAAACCACCAATCGCTACAAGACCTACACCTGGACCCGCAACGGCCTGCCCCTGTTCGTCTGGGGCCAATGCTACGGACGCGGCCACAACATGATTCCGGGCGACCTGAACAAGCTGTGGGAAGAGTGGTTCAGCAAATGGCAAAAAGGCAGCCAGGCCGACACCCTGCTCTACTGGCCGAATGGCGTCGGGGTGGGTCAATCGGTGGTGCTGGCACAGGCTTCACCGGTCCCGGTATAAACACCGGGGTCGAGCCGGACGACAAAAGCGCGGGCCTGTTTCTCTGCCCCCTTTGCTGAATGTCCGATTTGATGGGGCATGGCTCGCGATGCCCGGCCAAGCTCACCCGAGCTTGGCCGGCAACGCTCAACCGGGATGACGCTGCATGCGTTTTTCTTCCCGCAGCATGAACAGGTAAAGGCTTTCGACCTTCTCTCGTGCCCACGGCGTCTTGCGCAAGAACTTGAGGCTGGAGTTGACGCTCGGGTCATGCGAAAAACAGCGCACCGGGATCCGAACCGCGAGATCGGCCCACCCATAACGGGCCTCCAGTGCCCGAACGATGGCTTCGAGCGTCACGCCGTGGAGCGGGTTTTGCGGCTGGGGGATGGAGGGCGGATTTTCTTGCATGCGGTATTTTGCCCGGTGATGGCGGGCGTGGCCTGGATGGGGCGATGCAATTCCGGACGATCAGTCGTCCTTCCTGAACTCCTCGAAGACCTGCCCATGATCGCCAGCGTACGGCTTGGCCGCCTTGTAGCCATCGGATGAGCCGAACTGGGTCGAGTACGCGCCAGCCCGATGGACGACACCGTTCAAATAGCGGGGTTTGTATTCACCTTCAATGAGTTCGACTCGCACATATTGACCAGAAATATCTTTGACCCGCCATTTAGTGCCCTCGAGGTCTTCCCGCGGCCCCAACACGACCTCTTTCCTGGCTGGGTCGTAGCGACGATAGGGAACAATCACGTCGCCAACCACGAAGGTCGGCTCGACCTTTTGCCGCTTCATTTCGGCCTCGACTTTTGACGCTCTGCTCTCAGGGCATCTGGCCAGATTTTCCGGCAACGATCCATCGGAAACAGCAATCGGGGGGAAAAGCGAGAGATACTTCGAGCTCGAAGCAACGGGAACGATTCCGGCGATCCCTGCGCCACCCGTCTCCTGTATCACGGCCAGACGGCCCGTTGGATCGGTAAAGAGTCTGATCTTGCTCCAGGTGCAGCCGAGTCCGGGACTGTCACCTCCCGCGCATCGCGATGAGGTCTTGATGTCCAACGTGCCATCGCTTTCCACCTGATAATCCACACCCCTCACGTAATGACGAGAGTCGACGACTTTCAGATTCTTATCCCAATATTCCGTTGAAAACTCGTTTTCGGACAAGGGTTTGAATCTGACCAAAGCGACCTGTTGCGCCGTCCAGAATCCCAGAAGATGGGACAACACCTGCCCTCCCCGATAGACGCTGTCGTTCGTGGCATAACTGGCGTGCTGGCAGAAATAGGAAGTCTCGCTACCGAGCACGCTGCCTGCGGCCTTCGTTCTTGAAATGCTCTGATCGGTGTGGGTTGAGCATCCGCCAATCAACAATGCAGACAGGGCGCAGGCCATTTTTCTCAACATGATCATTGGGTTCAGCGGGTGTGAAACAGACTGGGTTGATACAGCGACAGCGCTGTCGGCTGTAACGAGTCTCGCGGATGCGTTGAATCCTTGTCTGAAACTCAGCGACAGTCCGCTTCTGGCGAAATGCAGACATCGTAGCAATGTCGGCCCCAAACCAACCCATCCGAGCCCACGCCGGCTTCGGCTGAAGAATCGTTCGGACCTGACTCCACATCGCCTCTGTTGCCCGCCGCCCCAGCCCATGCCACAATCCGCGCATCCCGAAAGGGAGGGTGCTTGAAAACACCTCATGCCAAGCGGTACCCCCTCCCCGTAAGCGAGGCTCGTCAAGGAGCCGCACATGACGCAATCCGTCACCACCCTGGCCAGCCGCCGCGCTGCGCCGTTCACACCCCCACTGGGCCGCCCCCTCCCCTCCTGTCAACGGCACATCTGCGCCCACGACGGTGCCACGCTGGCTACACACGCCCTCCGCAAGGGAGGTGCCGCATGACCCGCTCGACCCACCCTCGGCGCACTGAGCCCGATGCACAGCCGTTCCCCGACAACGATCTCTGCGCCCTGATCGAGGCCGATCTGAACCGCCTCACCGGCACGCTGTTCGTGATCGGTCATTTCTTCGAAGGCGCCGAAGAGGATGCCTTGCTACAGGCACAGGGACACGTCATCACCATGATCCAGCACGCGGCCAAAGTGGCCGATCGTGTGGTCACCTACTCGCAGCACGGCGTGCATCCGATGTCGGGCGCTGCGCAGGAAGAAATCAGGCAGGCCGCCGGCATCCTGGCCAGCCTCGAGGTCATGACGGCGACAACCGAGAAGGGCAGCGCTGCGTCGGACGCCGTGATGAGCAGCGCAATCGATGCGGCGCGTGACTGCATCGACCGCGCGCTTGCCTTGATGAGCCCGGACAGCGGCGAAGGGGTTCGGTACCAGGGCCTGTTTGCGCTGGAGACACGTCCCACGAACGAGGCGTCGGTAACGAGGCTGTAGCGTGGATGGAGCCTGAGGGGTCGACTTGGCAAAAGTCGCCTGCTCGGGTTGCCCGGGCGGGCGACATGCTCGGTCACGTGACCGATCGATGGTGGTTCAGTTCAATGAGCTAACGCGGTCACCCCAGAACGAGAACAGTCAGACCCGGAGCAATGCCAAGAACGCTGGGAGCTCTGTACAGAGCCTGGACAGGCAGGCACTTCGAACCGGAAAAACATCCGGAAAATCTACAGGAAATATTTCAGAAAATATACGAAAATCCCTTTCATACTCATATACATACCGATATGATCAACCGGAATTTAAACCGGAAAATCAATGCCATCTAAAGTTCAGCTTTACGACTCTCCTCACCAGTTCGAGCCACTGCTTCCCGCCGTGAAACTCGAACCGCTTATCGCGCGTACACGTGGCGTGTTTGAGCGGTCAATGGCGCTCAAGGGTGTGGTGAGCGCACCTGCACACGAGGCCCTCCGGGAACTGGTGCGGGAGATGAACTCGTACTACTCCAACCGAATCGAAGGCCAGGCGACTCATCCGGCGAACATCGCGGGTGCGTTGCGGCAGCATTTTTCCGACAAGCCCGATACGGCGCGGCGACAGCGGCTGGCCTTGGCCCACATCGAAGCAGAGCGCGAGCTCGAAGGCACGGTAGAGAGCGAGGCGCAGGCACTGAGCTCCGCCTTCTTGATCCGGGCGCATGCGGCCTTGTATGAGCGCCTGCAACCTGCCGAGCGTCAGACCGATGAAGGTCAAGTCGTCGAACCTGGGCAGCTTCGAAACAAAGAAGTCCGCGTCGGGCGGCATATCCCTCCTTCACATGGCTCGCTGCCTCGTTTTCTGACAAGAATGGATCAGGTCTATGGGCGGTTGCAAGGCATGGACGAGGTACTGATCAACATTGCCTGCGCGCATCATCGCGCAGCCTGGACCCACCCATTTCTAGATGGCAACGGCCGTGCCGTCAGGCTCCAGACACACTGCGCCTTGTCATTCATCAGCGGCGGCCTGTGGTCGGTGAATCGGGGCTTGGCGCGTCGTCAAAACGATTATTACGCCCATTTGGATTCAGCCGACGAACCCCGTCGCGGCGATCTGGATGGGCGTGGCAATCTAAGCCAGGCAGCGCTTCTGGAATGGTGCGACTACTTCATCGGCGTGTGCGAGGATCAGGTTGATTTCATGTCGCGCATGCTGGACATCAATGGGTTGAAAGAGCGAATTGCCCATTACGTCTTGTTTGAAAATGCAAGACACGGCTCGGCTTCGGGCTATCGACAGGAGGCCGTCTTGCCCTTGCAGATGACAGCCATAGCCGGCCCGATCGAGCGCGGCGATTTCATCCGCATGATGGGTCTCGAAGACCGCACCGCACGCAAAGCCATCTCCCGCCTCATCTCGGATGGCGTTCTGATCAGCGAAAGCCACAAGGCACCGCTGGCAATTGCTTTTCCTTTGAACTCGCTATCCATCCTGTTCCCCAATCTCTATCCCGAGGCGGCCTCCACGCTGGTGGACTGAATCTGCCACATGCCTCCCGAAGCCAACCGGGTCACCGCATACCCTACCCGAACATCGGCTCCGGCAGCCCCTTCACGCCCGGCCTGATCGACAGCAGCGCGCCAGACCAGGGCTCGTTGGCAAAGATCTCGGGGGCGATGGCTTTGGTGGCGGTCGAGATGTAGAGGGTGCCGAGGTCGTCGCCGCCGAAACACACGCAGGTGGGGTTGGTGGTGGGCAGGTGGATCACGCGGTCGACCTCGCCCTGGGGGCTGTAGCGGACGACCCGGCTGCCGGCGTAGACGGCGTTCCAGACATACCCTTCGGCGTCGACGCAGGCGCCGTCGGGCCGGCCCGGGGCGAGGGTTTCGTAGTCGACGAACACGCGCTGGCCGCTGATCTCTGCCGTGCGGGCGTCGAGGTCGAAGGCCCAGAGCTTGTAGCGGCGGGTGTCCGAGACATACAGGGTGCTGTCGTCGGGCGATGTGGCGATCGAGTTGCTGACGATGATGTCGCCGAAGTAGCGCCGTGCCGTGCCATCGGGCTCGACGCAGTACAGGCTGCCCAGCGGTTTCTCGATGGCGGCATCCATGGTGCCGACCCAGAAGCGCCCCTGATGATCGCAGCGGCCGTCGTTGAGGCGGGTGCCGGCGCTGGCGGGCTCGATCTCGACGATCTTGTCGAGCGTGCCGTCGGCCGGATCGAAGCGGTAGAGCGTGGTGTCGAGCGCGATCAGAAAACCGCCCTGGCGATGCAGGGCCAGGCTGCCCAGAAAACTGGCCCGGTCGCGAAAGTCGAAGACCTCGTGCCGCCCGGTCCGCTCGTCGTAGGCATGCAGTTGGGGCTGCTCGATGTCGATCCACCAGATCCGGCGGCTTCGCGGGCACCAGAGGGGTGTTTCACCGAGTTGATCGCGCCCGTTGAAGACGCAGCGCAGATCGGCAGAGATGGAATGGGGTGTCATGGTTCAGGAGAGTACGGGCTCGACTTCGATGCGTTTGACGTCGCCGAGCAGGAAGATGTACGACAGTGCGCCCAGCACGGCGAGGATGGCCATGAATGCCAGCGCCCACACGAACGAGCCGGTGGCCGCGACGATGAAGCCGATCACCAGCGGTGTGGTGATGCCGGAGAGGTTGGTCATGAAGCTGTAGATGCCGCCGGTGAGGCCCATGAGCTTGGGCGGTGCGATGTCGGCGACCACCACCCAGCCCAGGCCCACCATGCCCTGGCCAAAGAATGCGAGCGAAAGAATGGCGATGACCATCGCGTCGCTGTCCACGTAGTTGGCACCGACGATCATCGAGGCCATCAGCAGGCCGGTGACGATGGGCAGCTTGCGTGCGATGTTGGCCGATCCGGTGCGGCTCAGCAGCTTGTCCGAAAGCCATCCGCCGAACATCACGCCGACGCCGGCCGCCACGAACGGAAGGATCGCAAAGAAACCGACCTTCACCCACGGCATGTGGCGTTCGGTGGCGAGGTAGGTGGGAAACCAGGTCACAAAGAACACCAGTGTGGCGTTGCCGGCGAACTGGCCCAGGCTGGCACCCCAGATCTGGCGGTGCGAGAGCAGCATGCGCACGTTCTTCCAGGAGAACGGCACGCTGATGCTGGCCTGGTCGGCTGCGCCGCCGCCGGCCTTGATGTAGTCGAGCTCGGCCCGGTTGGCCCAGCGGCTTTCACCGGGTTCGCGGTAGCAGAGCCACCACACCGCGCCGAACACGATGCCGGCTGCGCCCACCAGGATGAACAGGGTCTGCCAGCCGTAAAGGCCCATGATGAGGAACAGCAAGGGGCTGAAGAATGCCAGGCCGATGTACTCGCCCACGGTGTAGATCCCCGTGGCACGGGCCCGCTCTTTCTGCGGAAACCAGGTGCTCACGACACGGCTGTTGGTGGGAAAACAAGGTGCTTCGGCCACGCCCAGGCCCAGCCGCATGGCCAGCAGGCTGTAGAGGCCGGTGGCAAAGCCCTGCAGCAGGGTGAACAGCGACCAGAAGGTGATGCTCAGAAAGTACGTGAGCTTGTTGCCGAAACGATCGAGGAACACACCGCCCGGAATCTGCGCTGCCGCATAGGTCCACGCAAAAGCCGAAAACACGATGCCCAGCATGGCCGGCGACAGCCCCAGATCCTGCGACAGCGAGGGGGCGGCAATGCCCAGCACCGTGCGATCGAGGTAGTTGATCATGGTGCCGGTGGCCAGCAGGGCCAGGATGCCGAAGCGCGCACGGGTGGGCTTGGCGGCGGCCGTCTGCGCGCCGTCGGCCTCGGCGGGCCGCCCGGAGGGCTCTTGTGCAAGGGGGGTAGTGGTACTCATGGATGGCCTTGTGGTTGTAGCGCCGGGGGTACCGGCTTGTCTTTGATGGCGGGAATGCGGCGAAAGCGATGCAATGCAATGCAATGCGGCGTGGCGTGGTCAGGTCAGGTCAGGTCAGGGCTGCAAGATCAGGTCTGCATGTAGCGCAGCACGGACTCGGCGGCTTGCCGGCGCAGCGACTGGACGGTGTCGGGCGCGGCCATGTCGCATCGGAAAAGCAGCGAGAACGTGGCGCGGTTCGAGACGTTGAAGAAGCTCAGGGCGCTGACCTGCCAGTGGATGTGCAGGGCATCGAGCCCCGGCCTGAAGAGGCCTTCGCGCTGACCGCGGTCGTAGATGCGCTGGATGACGCTGACCGCCTGCCGGTTGACATCCTGAACCACGCTGGACTTGGCCAGGTACTGCGCGTTGTGGATGTTCTCGATCATGATCAGCCGCACGAAGTACTCGATGTTCATGTGGTGATCGAAGCGGAACTCGACGAGCCGCGTCATGGCTTCGACCGGGGGGTACTCGTCGAAGTGCACATCGCGCTCGATGCTGCGGATGGTCTGGTAGCTGTTCTCGAGCACCTTGAGATACAGCCCTTCCTTGTCGGTGAAGTAGTAGTAGATGAGCCGTTTGCTGCAGTCGGTGCGCCGCGCGATCTCGTCGACGCGGGCCCCCGACAGGCCGTGCAAGGCGAATTCCTCGGTGGCCACGCGCAGGATGTCCTGGCGGTTGGCCTCGGGGTTGACCTTGGCTCGCCGGTTGACGGCCGGCGGCGCAGCAGGTGCAGGAGGAACAGGCTGGGTCATGGGTACACATTGAACTATTTAGTCCAATGAGTGTACCGTTTGGTTCAATGCAGGCCGCTAGCGTAAACCCTGATCCACGAGCTGTTCAAGGTTCACGCAGCGCGCTGTGAACGCGGGTCTTTCCCGCGCGGGTCAGAAGTCGTAGCGAACGCCGAGGTTGAAGCTTCGGGGTGCGCCCCAGGTGTACTGGATGCGCCCAAAATCTCTCATGCCCGAAAAGTAGGCCTTGTCGAACAGGTTGTTGACGTTGGCCGACACGCTCAGCTTGGGGGTGACCTGGTACCGTGCCATCAGGTCGAGCAGCCAGAACGACGATTGTTTGAGCACACCGGCGTTGGCGCTGCTCTGCCAGCGCGTTGCGGCGCCAAGGGTCAGCCCGCTCAGCATGCCGTCCAGGCGATAGGTGCTGGCCAGCTTGAACTGCTTGCGCGGGCTGGTGCTGGCACTGGTGAGGCTGCTGTCGTTCACGACGTAGCTGCCCTGCAGTTGCCACGAAGGCGTGAGCTGCCCGGAGAGTTCGAGCTCGTAGCCTCGGCGCGTGGCTTCGGAGACGGCCCGGTAGATCGCCGTGCCGTCCGAGAAGCTGTCGCCGGTGGCTTCGGCCGTGTTGCGGGTCTTCATCCAGAAATGCGCCAGGCTGGCATTGAGACGGCCGTCCAGGAACTCGCCTTTGGTGCCCAGTTCATAGGTGACGCCCTCTTCCGGATCGAGCGTCCGTCCCTGCGCATCGCGCGAGCTCTGCACATTGAAGATGCTGGCATAGCTGCCGTAGATCGACACGTTGCGATGGACATCGATGACCAGGCCGCCGTAGGGCGTGAGCACGCCGTTTTCCTTCAGGTCGTAGTTGCTCCAGGCGTAGGGCGTGACGTCGTACTGCCGGTAGTTGGTGACCCGGGCGCCGCCGATCAGCTTGACCGGATCGGCGAGGCTGAAGTGGCCGGCGGCGTAGACCGACCGACGGTCCGAGCTGAAGCGGCTGTGGTTGCCGACAGCCAGGCTGTCGAGATCGGGGCGCACGATGGCACCGCCGCCGTCGGCATAGTCCAGCCCGAGGTTCGACAGCCGGCTCGACGCCGAGAACTTCTCGCTCGTCGCACGCTGCGCATCGACACCGGCCAGCAGCTCGTGCGTGCGGCCGAACAGTTCAACCGGTCCTTTGACATCGAGGGCAAAACTCCGGTTGCGATTCTCGTAGCTCCGTGTCTGTGCGACGTCGATGGCCTGCGGGTTGACCGTCCACCAGATGCCCATCTCGCCCGGGGTCCGGGTCTGCTCGCTGCTGCCGCGCAGGCTGAGTTTCCAACCGCCGCCCAGCTTCTGCTCGATGCTGCCGAACAGCGTCCGCGATGTCTGCTTGTAGCCCGACCACGGCGCACCGACGTTGAAGGATCGGGGCTGAAGGCCGAGGTACTGGCCGGATGCGGTGTAGGCCTGGATCATCGAGGTATCGCCTGCGCCGTAGTAGTCGCGCTCGCGCCACGAAAGGCCGGCGCTGACGACGGTGTCGGGCGTGACATCGGCCTCGACCACGCCATAGAACGTCTTGTTGTTGTGTTTGACGCCATCCCGGAAGCCCTCGCCGTCTGCGGCCGCGACGACGAGTCGGCCGCGCAGCGTCTTGCCGTCGTTCAACGCGCCGCTGACGTCCCCGCTGGCACGGTAGTTGTTCCAGCTGCCGGCGCCGGCCGTGACATGGGCCTTGAAATCGGCGGTGGGTTTCTTGCGGACCAGATTGATGGTGCCGCCGTAAGCGCCGTCGCCGTTGATCAGGCCGGACGATCCCTTGAGCACTTCGACCCGGTCGTACTCGACCAGATCGTCCATCGAATAGAGTTTCTGGGAGTCGGTTTGCCAGCCGCTCGACAGCAGGCGCATGCCGTCGACCTGCAGGTTGGCCGACGATCCGCGGATCAGGATGTTGTTGGCATCGCCCTGCCGGTCGATCGCCACGCCGGGAGTCTGGTCGAGTACGTCGGCGAGGGTTTCAAGCTTGAAGTCTTCCATGCGCTGGCGCGTCATGACGGTCACCGATTGCGGTGTCTCGCGCAGTGTCAGTGCCAGCCCGGTTGCCGTGCCGCTGGGCCCCGTCTGCGTGTAGCTGCCGGTGCCCTCGGTGACCCCGCCATCGGCCGCAGCGGTGACGGTGACAGAGCCGAGCGTCACCTCGCGGGACAGGGGCAATGGCGCACCGGATAAGTCGCCGGATGCCGCGCGCAGCACAAAACTGCCGTCGGACACCGCATGAGCCTGAAGGCCCGTGCCGGCGAGCAGGCGCTGCAGGGCAGCCGTCACGGCGTGCCGGCCCTGCACGCCACCGGTCGTCTTGCCGCGAATCAGCTCGGGCGCGGCGCTGACGGTCACGCCGGCATCGGCCGCGAAGGCGATGAGCGCGTCCGACAGGTTGCCACCGGCCACTTGAAACGGCTTGGCCGCATCCTGTACCGACGACGGTGCCGTCTGCGCCCGGGCCGGGGCCGGCAGCGCGATCGATGCACCGAGGGTCAGCAGCACGGCGAAGGCTGTCTGGGTCAGCCTGGGGCTGGGGCGGGTGTTGGTACGTGCATGCGGCCAGGCATGGACGGCGGGCTGAGTAGCCATGTTGGAGTGTTCCCTCGAGCGGTGTCGGTTGTTGAAAAAAGTCTTCATAGAAGAAGACACGCAACACCCTCGAAAAGGGACACGGGTCTGAAATTTTTCTTGCAACGAGGCGAAACCGGGCGAGCCTCAGGTGGATTGCGCCCGGGGAACCAGGGTTGCCCAGTACCGCGTTCGGTAAACCACGTCCACCGGCAGCAGGTGGATGACGTTGAGCAGCACGGCCTCGGTATCGTTGAGCTGGAAAGCGCCGGTGATGCGAAGGTGGGCCACGGCCGGGTCGCATCGCACGATGCCGGGACGGTAGCGCGCCAGCTCCGCGGCGAACTCGTCCAGGCGCATGTTCTCGACGGCCAGAATGCCCCGTGCCCACTGCACCGACCCGGCCGCGGCCGTCGCGGTCGGCATCAGGGCGCTGGCGTTGAACGACACCTCGTTGCCGGCCTCGATTCGGCGGCTGTCCGAGCCGTCGGCCAGCGAGACCTCGACCGCGCCTTGCGTCACGGCGACGCGGCTGCGCCGGGCATCCTGGCGCACCGTGAAACGTGTCCCGATGGCCCGCACACGGCCGTGGTCGGTCTGTACGACAAAGGGCCGGTTGGCCGCATCCGTATCCGCGGCGGTCTCGATGTAGATGGCTCCGGCGTGGAGTCTCAGCAGCCGGATTGCGGGTCCATATTCGACATCGACCGCGCTGCCGGTGTCGAGCGTGACCCGGCCTCCGTCGGCGAGTGTCCACTGGCGACGTTCTCCGGTCGCGGTGGCAAACGTGGCGAGCCGATGCTGCAGGGAGCCGCTCTGCCAGGCCATCCACCCGGCCGGCACACCGACGATGAGCACCGCCAGCGCCTGAACGGCGGCCCGCTTGCTGACGGCAGATTGGCGCCGCGTCAGCACGGGCACGGCGATGGCCGATGGCAGGCCGCCCGCCTTGGCGCTGATCTGCGTGGCACGTTCCCAGGCCAGGCGGTGTTCTTCGGAGCGGGCCAGCCAGGTCTCGAAACCGTGCCGCTCATGAGCCGAGGTACCGCTATCGCTGAGGGTGACAAACCACTCGGCCGCTTCGACCGCGGCACGGCGGCTGACGGGCGGCGTGTTCTTTTCTTCGGCACGCATCGGGGTCATCGACACTTCATTCGCCTGTCGCCACGATGCATTCCGCCATGGCCTGGGCCATGTAGCGCTTCACGGTGCGCGAGCTCAGTTCGAGCTGGGCGGCGATCTCGTCGTAGCTCAAGCCCTCGACCTGCGACATCACAAAAACGGCACGGGCCTTCGGCGCGATGCCCGACAGCATCGCATCGATTTCCTGCAGCGTCTGCCGAATGATGAGCTGATGCTCCGGCGACGGCGCCATCGGCTCGGGCAGGATGGCGAGCGCAGCCAGGTAAGCCTGCTCGAGGGACTGGCGCCGCTGGTGATTGATCACCAACCTGTAGGCGATGGTCAGGATGTAGGCCCGAGGCTCCCGCACTTTCTCGGCATCGGTGTGCTCGGGCTGGAACGCCGGATGCGTCAGCATGCGGGTGAACGTGTCCTGAGCCAGGTCCGCTGCATCGAAGGCGTTGCCGAGCTTGCGTTTGATCCAACTCTGAAGCCAGCGGTGATGCTCGCTGTAGAGCGCAGCGACGTTGTGTCCGGTCAGACCAGGCGAGGTAGGCATAGGGCTCCTGGAGCGGCAGATCGTGCACGCCCATTGAATAAGAGTAATTCCCAATTGTAACGAGCTCTGGCAAGGTGTTTGGCCGTGTTCGGCAGCGGCGATGACGACACGCACGCCATCCCCTCGCAACGACGGGCCGTTGCGGCGTTGACAGACCCGCAAAAACCGGCAGAATCGCCGACTTTTTTCGCGACAGGAAGGTTCCATGCAACGGATTGTGATTCTGGGCAATGCGGGCAGTGGAAAGTCCACTTTGGCCCGCGCCCTCGGCCAGCGCCTGGGGCTGCCGGTCGTGCATCTGGACACCTTGTTCTGGGAGCCTGGCTGGATCGAGCCCGAAGCCGATCGCTTCCGTGCACGGGTGCGTGCGGCGGTGGCCAGCGAGACCTGGATATGCGAGGGCAACTATGCCCGGCGCACCTTCGATCTGCGCCTGCCTCGTGCCGACCTGATCATCTGGCTCGATACGCCGACAGCGACCTGCCTGCGGCGTGTGCTCGTGCGCAGCCTGTCGAACCGCCCTCGCCCGGATCTCCCTGCAGGCTGCCGCGAGAAACTCGACCGGTCGTTCCTGACTTTTCTGAAGTACGTCTGGACTTTCGATCGCGATTACCGCGCAGGCATCGAGGCGGCGCGTTCGAAGCAAGGTCCGCAGGTTCCTGTGATCCACCTGCGCGGTACCCGACAGATCGAGGCCTATCTGAACGGCTTGCCGGCGGCCTCTGCGGCCTGACTGCGGCAGGGGCCCCTGCCCTCACAACGCGTTCAGATCCAGGCGCACCACGCTGTCGAGTCCCCAAAGGGGCGCCCATGATGCTTGAACGCCGGGGGCAGGCTTTGCCGTCGCCCCGGGCCGATCCGGGCCCGGTTCTGCATGCCGGCCGTTCAGCCGGCGTAAACCCCGTAGTCGGTATAACCGCGGGCATCGCCGCCGAAAAGCGACTGCGGATCGAGCTCGGCCAGGGGCAGCTTGGCGGCATAGCGGGCCGGCAGATCGGGGTTGGCGACGAAGGGCCGGCCAAAAGCCACCAGATCGGCCAGGCCCTGGTTCAGGATGCGCTCGGCGCGCCCGGCGTCGTACTTGCCGGCGACGATCACGCGGCCCTTGTAGGTCTGGCGCAACGCGTGACGGAAGACCTCGGGAATCGCCGGCGCATCGTCCCAGTCGGCTTCGGCCAGATGGATGTAGGCCAGTCCCATTTCATCGAGCTTCTTGGCCAGCGACAGGATCGTCGGGATGATCTCGGGGCAGTTCATGTTGCGCTGCGTGATGAAGGGCGCCAGGCGGATGCCCGTGCGCTCGACACCGGCCTCGCTGGCCACGGCGGCCACCACCTCTTCGACGAAGCGGGTGCGATTGGCGATGCTGCGGCCATAGTCGTCCGTGCGGTGGTTGGAGGTGGTCCGCAGGAACTGGTCGAGCAGGTAACCGTTGCCGCCGTGGATCTCGACACCGTCGAACCCGGCCCGCATGGCGTTGGCTGCAGCCCGGCGAAAGTCGCCGACCACGGCACGAATGTCGTCGACGGT
Organism: Comamonas sp. BIGb0124; assembly: GCF_003752175.1. GTDB lineage: Bacteria > Pseudomonadota > Gammaproteobacteria > Burkholderiales > Burkholderiaceae_C > Comamonas_F. The sequence continues at coordinate 93,637 of NZ_RJVF01000013.1, forward strand.
CATCGCGCGCGGCAACGGGCAATCGACCATGCGGCCGACACCGTCCTCGCCCACCACCCAGACCTGCGCGTCGGGCGACAGCGCAGAGGGCGCCACCGGCACGCCATCGGGCTGGAAGCTGGCGTGCGACATGCGGCCCACATGCCAGAGTTGCACGACCATGCGGCCGCCGGCGGCGTGCACGGCATCGGTCACCCGGCGCCAGCCGGCCACCTGCTCCTCGCTGTAGATGCCGGGCGTGAAACTGTAGCCCTGGCCCTGGCGCGAGACCGGCGTCGCTTCCGAGACGATCAGGCCGGCGCTGGCGCGCTGGGCGTAGTAGCGGGCCATCAAATCGTTGGGCACGTCACCGGGCTGGCTGCTGCGGCTGCGGGTCATCGGCGCCATCACGATACGGTTGGGCAACTGCAGCGGGCCGAGCTGCAGGGGGTGGAACAGGGACGAGGTCGACATCATGGCGGCTCTTTCGTTCGGTGGGTTTCGGGATCGGGCTTCAAACCGGCTGGGAAGCCTGGGGCTGCACGGCGGCCATCGGCAGGGCCGCCTTCTTCTTGCGTTCGGCGAAGGCGATCAGCACCAGGCCGATCAGCGGCACGCCGGCGGCGAGAAACGGCACACTCGATGCACCGATGGACGCGTGGTCCACCGCAAAGCCGCCGATGATGCCGCCCAGGGCATTGGCGATGTTGAAGGCCGAGATGTTGGCCGTGGCTGCCAGTTCGGGCGCGTTGCCGGCGTTTTGCATCACCCGCATCTGCATGGGGGGCACGTTGGCAAAAGACGCGACGCCGAAGACCATGGAAGCGATCACGAAGGTGACGATGTGGCCGGTGGAAAAGCCCACGATCAGCAGCGAGACGATCATGGCGAGGACACCGCCGAACAGCGCCTTGCGCAGATTGGCGTCGGCGGCACGGCCACCGATGGCATTGCCGGCCACCAGGCCCAGGCCGACCGCAGCGAGCAGGCCGGTGACACCTTGGGGCGTCAGACCCACCACATGCTGCGCCACCGGGGCGATGTAGCCGTAGAAGGTCATGAAGCCGGTCCAACCGAACATCGTAATGGCGAGACTGAGCCACAGTTGGGGATTGCGGAAGGCGCTCAACTGGCCGGCCACCGATTCGACTTTTTCGGAAGCGATGTGCGGCACCAGCGCAGCGATGGCGGCAATGGCCACGACACCCAGCGCGGCCACGACCCAGAAGGTGGCAGACCAGCCATACGCATTGCCGATGAAGGCGCCGGCAGGCACGCCGAGCACATTGGCCAGGGTCAGACCGGCGAACATCTGGCCGACCGCACGGCCCGCCATGCTCTGCGACACCATGCGGGTGGCGACGACGGCACCGATGCCGTAGAACGGCCCCTGGGCCAGGCCCGTGATGACCCGGCTCACCAGCAGCACGGTGTAGTCGTGGGTCAGGGCCGACACGAGGTTGCCGATGGTGAACAGCACCATCAGGCCGATCAGCACTCGCTTGCGATCGAAGCGGGCGAGGTAGATGGTCAGCACCGGGCCGCCCAGCACGATGGCCAGCGCATAGGCGGTGATGAGGTTGCCGGCGGCGCCGTCGCTGATACCCAGCGATTGGGCGACTTGCAGCAGGATGCCGGCAATCACGAACTCTGCAGTGCCGATGGCAAATGCAGCCAGTGTCAGAACCCAGACAGCCAAAGGCATGCGGGGCGAGGAAGAAGAGGCGATGGAGGTCACGGTAGGGGTCCTTGAAGAGATGTAGCGATGATCCAAGAATGACCTCATTGGAAAAAGAGGCTAAAACATGCAGGCATCTTCAAATATTGCTTTAATATGATCCGCACTCGCATCACGACCACGCCCCCATGAAAGCTCTACAGGATCTCGACATCTTTGTTCGCACCGTGGACACCGGGAGCCTGTCGGCCACCGCCCGTGCGCTCGACTTGACGCCTGCGGCCACCAGCGCCGCGCTCAAGCGGCTGGAGGCGGAGCTGGGCGTGCTGCTCTTCGTACGCTCGACACGAAGCCTGCGCCTGACCGAACAGGGCGAGCAGTTTCTCGAGCAATGCCGCCCTGCCCTGCAGGCACTGCAGCAGGTGAGCCAGCAGCTCGGCGCCGGAGAACAGGCGCTGCGCGGCACGCTCAAGCTGGCGGCGACATCGGATTTCGGGCGCAACCTGCTGCTGCCCTGGCTCGACGAGTTCCAGAACCTGCACCCGGGGGTCGATATCCGCCTGCAGTTGTCCGATCGCATGGCCAATGTCTACAGCGAACCGGTGGACGCCGCGTTTCGTTACGGCAAACCGCCGGATTCGAGCCTGGTCGCGCTGCCCCTGGCGCCGGCCCACCGCCGGGTTCTCTGTGCGTCACCCGACTACCTGGCCAGGCACGGCATGCCGGAGACACCGCACGAACTGGCCCAGCACGACTGCCTGTGCTTCATGTTCGGCGAGAGCGTGCACGACCGATGGGCCTTTTCCAGGCAGAACGAGGCCGAACTCACCGTGCGCGTCAAGGCCGTGAACGTTTCGAACGACGGCGATGCGGTCAGGCGCTGGGCGGTTTTGGGCAAGGGCATCGCCTACAAGTCCCGGTTCGACGTGGCGGTGGATCTGGCGGAAGGCCGCCTTCGGGTGCTGTGTCCCGACTGGACGACGGAAGCGGCACCGCTGTTCATGGTGCTGCCCAGCCGCCGCCAGTTCACGCCCCTGCTGCGCTGCCTGCGCGACTTCATCGGCCTGCGCACGGCAGAGCTCGAGCAACTGGGCGCTCAGACCGCCGCGTAGGCCCCCGTGCCTCCCGGCCAGGGCGTCAGTACGTCGTACCCTTCGGGCGTGACGGCCACCATGTGTTCCCACTGGGCCGACAACGATCGGTCCCGGGTCACGACGGTCCACCCGTCCGGCAACTCTTTGGTTTCGCGGCCGCCGGCGTTGAGCATCGGCTCGATCGTGAAGATCATGCCCGGCTCCAGTTTCAATCCCTCGCCGCGCCGTCCGTAGTGCAGCACCTGTGGCTCGTCGTGGTAGACCTGACCGATGCCGTGGCCGCAGTATTCGCGCACCACGCTGAAGTGCTCGCGCTGCGCGACCGATTGAATGGCATGGCCCACATCGCCCAGCGTCGCACCGGGCCGCACCTGCCGGATGCCGGCCAGCAGGGCCTCGTAGGTGGTATCGACCAGCCGCCGGGCCAGCACGCTGGGGGCACCGACAAAAAACATGCGGCTGGTGTCGCCGAACCAGCCGTCCTTGATGATGGCGACGTCGATATTGACGATATCGCCCTGCTTCAGGATCTTGTCGGGCGAGGGAATGCCGTGGCAGACCACCTGATTGACCGAGGTGAGGATGGTCTTCGGATACCCCAGATAGCCGAGGTTGGCGGGCACCGCGCCCTGCACGTCGACGATGTACCGGTGGCAGACCCGGTCGAGCGCCTCGGTGCTCACCCCCGGTACCACGTGAGCCTCGATCATGCCCAGAACCTCGGCCGCGAGGCGGCCCGCCTGCCGGGCCATCTCGATGTCGGAGGCCGAGCGGATGGGAATGCCGCGAGCCATCAGTGTTTCCCGGCCGAGGTTGCGGATGCGGATGCGGGCGCAGATGCGCGCGGCGACTTGCCGGGCTGCGCGGAGACCGCTGCGACGACATCGAGGCCCCCGGCGAGCTCGGCCTGGATCAGCAACTGGCAGATCGCGCGATGATCCAGCTCGGGATGCAGCTCGGCCAGCATGCCGACCCGCATCCAGTGCTCGGCCTGCGCATTGATCGACCGGCTCAAGGCGTTGCCCGCCACGCGCAGGTTCTCGTGCATGAGGTCTGAAATTTTGACGATGCCCATCGTTAGACTTTATATGAAACGTATATGAATTATATATAAAACATATCAAGCTGCAAGACCGCAGACCGATCGATCTGGGCGAGCCCAACGTTCGATCATGGCTCTGCGCCGTGTCCTCGAACGGTGAGGCTACAATTGAGATCAATTCTCATGCCCAAAAACACCGAACGCCGCAGCAATGCCTGATTCCCTGCCGACCGTCCCCGCCAGCCGAGACCTGATTCAGGGTTGGTATGTCGATCATCACCGGTGGCTGCAAGGCTGGCTGCGCCGGCGGATGGGCAATGCGTTCGATGCGGCCGACATCGCCCACGACACCTACGAGCGGCTGCTGGGCAAACCCAACGGCGAACTGGGCGACGTGCGCGAACCCCGCGCTTTCCTGACGCAGATCGCCAAGTCGCTTGCGGCGAATGCCTTTCGCCGGCGTTGCGTCGAGGAAGCGTTTCTCGAATCCCTGGCGCATGTCCCCGAAGACCTGGCCGTTTCGCCCGAACAGCAGGCCATCGTGCTGCAGGCCCTGATCGAGCTCGACCGTCACCTCGAAGCGCTGCCGGCACCGGTTCGCCAGGCGTTTCTCATGTCTCAGGTCGACGAGATGAAACAAGCGGATATCGCCGAGGCGCTCGGTCTGTCGCTGGCGACGGTCAAGCGCCACATCGCGCGGGCGGTGGTCCATGTCTGCCTGCTTGCGGATGCGGTGCCATGACGCAGGCGCCCGCAACGACCGAGGCCTTGATGCAGGCGGCCGAGTTCCTGGTCGATCTGCAGGCGGACGCGCTCACGCCGGACGAGCATGCCTCGATCACGTCGCGGCTGACGGCCTGGCGCACGGCGAGCCCGGATCATGAATGGGCCTGGCAACGCGTCATGGCCATGGGCGCGCGCCTTCAGCCGCTGAGCCCGCAACGCACCCATCGCACCAGCACCGCGATTCTGTCGACGGCGGCAAGCAAGGCCGGGCGCCGCAAGGCGATCAAGCAACTAGCCTGCGCGGCGATCGGCGGCGCGGCCGGGCTGGTCGTCTGGCGGCAGAGCGACACCGCTCCGGTCTGGCTTGCGGCCTGGGGCAGCGACATCCGCACCGGCACCGGCGAACGCCGCAATCTCGAGCTGCCGGACGGATCGCGCCTGCAGCTCAATGCCGACAGCGCGGTGTCGATCGTGTTCTCGGCAGTCGAGCGCACCGTAAGGCTGATCTCAGGAGAGCTCTATGTTCATTCGGCCCCCCTCGCCCCGGATCGCAGCCTGCCGCTGAGGCTGACGACACGCCATGGCCGGATCGAAGCCGGCGAAGCGCGCTTCGGCGTGCGCCAGCGGGAACACCTGGCGACCGGACTGTTCGTGGACGGTGGGCGCGTCGAGGTCGGTCTTGCACGCGCCGGAACCCCGGCCGCCACACGGGCCGTTCGGGCGGGAGAGTCGATGGTGTTCGAGGGCGGTCGACTGGGTGAACCGCAAGCATCCCGCGCCGCGACGACGGCCTGGACCCGGGGCATGCTGATCGCGCAGGACATGCCTTTGGGCGAGCTCCTGGCCGAGCTCTCGCTCTTCCGCTCGGGTTACCTGGGCTGCGACCCGGCGATCGCCTCGTTGCGCATCAACGGGACGTTTCCTCTGCGCAGCGCCGAAGACACCGACCGCGCACTGCGGATGCTGGTGGCCGAGCATGCGCTGGCCGCTCGTTACGTGACGCGTTACTGGACCCGTCTTTCGGCCGCTGCCTGATTTTTTTCATTCCCTGTGAGCCTTTTCAGCGCGTTCGCGTGGCAACCGGGTGTGGACCTGCAACCGGCAGGTTCTTCAACCTTTGCAAAACAAGCGAAAGAGGGAAAAGCATGGGATGCCCCAAAGGCCTGCGGGCCAGGAACCTGACACTGAGTCTGAGCTGCGCGTTCGGGCAATGGAACGACATCGGCCGGGTCTTGACGGCCGCTGCAATGGCCGCCGTGGTGTCGTCGGCCCATGCCCAGGCGCCGACGGCGCAGGCCTACGACATTCCCCCGGGCCCTCTGGCCGCCACGCTGAGCCGGCTGGGCAGCGAAGCGGGCATCCTGCTGTCGATCAATGCCGACCTGACGCGGGACCGGCAGAGCAGCGGCGTTCGGGGCACGCTGTCGGTCCGGCAGGCCCTGGATGCGGCTCTGGCGGGCACCGGCCTGGAAGCCCAGGCCGAAAACGGCGGCTACCGGCTCAAGGAAACCCCGGACGTGCAGCGCGGCACACGCGGCGGCTCGGCCTCGGCCGCCGGCGTCACGCTGGCCGAAGTGCGGGTGGTCGCGTCGGCCGAGCACGATGCCACGACGGAGGGAACCGGCTCCTACGCGACCAACGCCCCCAGCGCCACATCGACCCGTCTGCCTCTGGAATGGCAGGAGACCCCGCAGTCGCTGACCGTCATCACCCGGCAACGGCTCGACGATCGCAAGCTCGACACGGTCAGCGGCGCGGTCGAGACGGCCGTCGGCGTCACCGCCTTCCGTCAAAGCATGGGCAGCGACCTGAACGCCGGACTGATGTCGCGCGGCTTCTCGATCGCCAACTACGAGGTCGACGGCATCCCCAGCTCGTCGCAGTTGCGCGTGGGTGAATCCACGGTTCTGTACGACCGCGTCGAGATCGTGCGCGGCGCGACCGGCCTGATGAGCGGACTCGGTTCGCCGGGCGCCACCGTGAACCTGATGCGCAAACGCCCCACCGTGGAAACACAGCGCAGCATCAGCATCGATGCGGGCAGTTGGAACCGCCGCGGCGCCACGGCCGATCTGTCCGGCGCTTTCAACGAAAGCGGCAGCCTGAGGGGTCGCCTGGTGGTCGACGCACGCAACAGCGACTCGTGGGTCGACCGTCTGCGCAGCAAGACCGCGACGGCCTACGGCATTCTCGAAGCCGACCTGACGGATGCCACGCTGGCCACCGTCGGGTTCAGCTACCAGCAGGACCGCAACACGGCACCGCAGCGCACGGGGTTCCCGCTGTTCAACAGCGACGGCTCGCGGCTGGTGCTGCCGCGATCGTTCAACAGCTCGCCGGACTGGACCTATTACGACGAGAACTTCAAGAACGCTTTCGTTTCGCTGGAACACCGGCTCGACAACGGCTGGCGCGGCAAGCTCGAGTACAACTACCGCCAGTTCCGCTACGACGGCATCGTCAGTTACCTCGACGGTAGCTTCGATCCGATCACCGGCCTGGGCGGCGTCGTCCAGCCCGCGCACTGGATCGGCGCGCCCGAAGAAAACGCCCTGGACGGGTACGTCACGGGCCATTTCCCGCTGTTCGGCCGCCAGCATGAACTGGTGGCGGGCTTCACGGTTTCACGGACCGAGAACCGCGATGCGCCCTCGTACGGCTGGTTCCTGGGACCGTGGACGGGCTATGACGGCACCATCGGCAGTATTCAGGGTTGGAACGGCAGCGCAAACGTGCCGGTGTTCGATCTGGCCAGCCGAGGCGACACCAAGGTCGAGCAGGATGCGGCCTATGTGACGTCCCGGTTGCACCTCACCGACGCCGCGACACTGGTCACCGGCGCCCGCATCACCGACTGGAAACAGACGACCGTCACCCGGCCGGTCACTGGCGTGGCGAGCCGCACGGTCCAGCAAGAAAAAGGCATCGTGACGCCGTACGCGGGTCTGGTCTACCGCTTCGACGAGACGTGGTCGGCCTACACGAGCTACACCCAGATCTTCAATCCGCAGCCCTACGGCACCCTCGACATCAACGGCCGCCAAATCGATCCCGAGGAAGGCACGAGCATCGAAGGCGGGGTCAAGGCCAACCTGCTCGGCAACCGCCTGCAGGCCAGCGCCTCGGTGTTCAGAACCCGGCTCGACAACAGCGCCATGCGCGACGAGAGCATTGCCAGCTACCGTGTATTCATCGCCCGCAAAGGCCTGACTTCGCGGGGCTTCGAGTTCGAACTGGCCGGAGAGCCCCTGTCGGGATGGAACCTGAGCGCCGGCTACGCCTTCACCGCCACCGAGGACGCGGAAGGCGCCCGGACCATGACCCAGATCCCGCGCAACAGCGTCAAGCTGTTCACGACCTACCGGCTGCCGGGTGCGCTGCGCGCCGTCACGGTGGGCGGCGGCATCAGTTGGCAAAGCGAGAACGGCTACCCCGGCTACTACATGCAGGGCAGCTACGCCCTGGCCAGCCTGCTCGCGCGCTACGAGATCAACCGGGATCTGACGGCCACACTGAACATCCAGAACCTGTTCGACCGCAACTACTACACGGGCACGGCGACCCATGCGCTGTACGGCTCGCCGCGCAATGCGGTGGTCACGCTGAAGTACAAGTTCTGAGCGCCCGAGAGCGTCTGCGGTCGGGCGGGCATCGTTCGTTTACAGAGGCCGACAGGGCTTTGCCAACCGCTCCTACATGCCGCGCGCACGCTTGTCCCGATACTCGGTTTTTATTCGAAAAACGGAGCATTTCATGCGCAAGATGATTTTGATGGCGATCGCCGGTTATTTCTGGAAAAAGTACAAAGCGAACAAGGCAGGCGCGCCGCGAGCCACGGCGACACGCCGCTGATCGATAAACGAGTCGCTGAAGGCGGTGCATGCAGGCGATACAAAACCCCTGCTGCACCGCTTTATCGCCTTGGAATATATCTCGTTACCAGAATGGGGGACATAAGCCGTGGTCTTTTACTCGATACCTGTTAAATATGAGAAGTGCCCAACTTCTCGCGTCAAAGAAAAAATCCCCAACTCGTTGCCCTCGGGCACGCGATAAAACGCATCCGCCTGATCAACAAGTTTTCTCAGGAAACACTGGCCTTCACGGCCGATCTCGACCGCTCGTACCTGGGCCGAGTCGAGCGCGGCGACAACAGCGTCGCGGTGCTCACGCTGAGCAAGATCGCTGCCGCGCTGGGGGTGACCATGAGTTATCTGTTTGCGGATGCAAACTTGTGAGCGGATGCGAATTCAAAATCTACCGACATCAAACCCGGATAGAACCGTCCATTCGCACCGAGCTCTACCTATTCATCGCCCCGAAAGAGGTCGAATTCGATGCGGTGGCCCAAGGCGAAAAAATCGCGCCCGAAACGGCACCCCACTGAAAACAAACCGACCGAGTGGAATACCGCATTCAGGACGGCACATAACCGGCCAGAGCGCAAACAAGAGTCGGCTGACCCTTTTCAAATTCTCAGGCAGCGGCCCGTGGCTGGGCGTTCTCCATGCTCTTGAGCACATTGGCCGCGGCCTTCTGCACATGCTCGCTGCACAGCCGGGCTGCGGTGTCGCCGTCCCGGTTCTCGATCGCGGAGACGATCGCCTCGAGCTCGGCCAGGGTCTGGTCGAGGCGACCCGGCTGCGCCATCGAGATGCGCCGCAGCACCGTCACCCGGTTGTTGAGCTGCTTGAGCATCTGTCCGGCGACGACGTTGCCGCAGCCTTCGATCAGGATGTCGTAGAACTGGTTCTTGAGCGCCAGCACCTCGTCCTTGCGCCCTGCCGCGTGGACCGACGACAGCTCGGTCAGCTTCGCCCGCAGCGATTGCCGCTGCCCGGTGCTGGCCTGCAGCGCAAAAGCCTTGCCGGCCAGGCTTTCCAGACTGCCGCGCACCGCATAGATATCGCGCACCTCCTGCGCCGAAATCGTCGTGACTTCAGGCCCCCGGTGTGGAACGATGGTGATCAGACCCTCTGCCTGCAGATGCTGCAGCGACTCGCGCAGGCACGACCGGCTCACGTCCAGGCTCTCGCACAGTTCGCGCTCCGACAGCTTCTGGCCGGGCGTCAGCACGCCATCGAGGATGGCCGTGCGCAGCATGGCCGTGGTCTTCTGACGCAGTGAGGTTTCTTCGCGGGGAACACGCAACATCTGGCTCATGCCGATTTCCTTGTCTTTCTGATGATCCGATTGTCATACATCAGACGAAAACAATCCACAATCCCGATCTTCCTTAATTATGATTGTCTGACAATCTGTTCAAATGAACTTCGATTCGTTGATGTTCACTTCACAGGAGATTTCATGACACGTGCCTACGCCCCCAAGAACCCAGCGCTATTCGAACAAGGCCTGGCCACCCGCCGCTCGGTGCTGGGCCCTGAATACGTCGATGCGTCGATCAAGAACGCAACCGACTTCAACATCGACATGCAGGAACTGGTCACCCAATACTGCTGGGGCGATGTGTGGAACCGGCCCGGCCTCGAGCGCAAGACCCGTTCCTTCCTGAACCTGGCCATGATCACGGCCCTCAACCGGCCCCATGAACTGAAACTGCACGTTCGCGGCGCGATCAACAACGGGTTGACCCAGGACGAGATCAAGGAAGTGTTCCTGCAGGCCGCGATCTACTGCGGCGTGCCGGCCGCCATCGATTCGTTCCGTGTCGCCGCGGAAGTGTTCAAAGAGATGGACATCCAAGGAAAGACCACACCATGAGCCGCATCGGTTTTATCGGATTGGGCATGATGGGCCAGCCCATGGCCCATCTGCTGCACGCAGCAGGCCATCCACTCGTCGTCCGGGATGTCAATGCCGAGGCCACGCGCCGGTTCGTGGCGGGTCATGCCGGGGCACTCGCGGCTTCGGATGCCGCGTCCTTCTCCGACTGCGACATCGTGCTCACGATGCTGCCCAACTCGGACATCGTCGACGCCGTACTCGCCGAACTGGCTCCGCACCTGAAAGCCGGGGCCAGCGTCATCGAGATGAGCTCCGCCGATCCCAGCCGCACCCGTGCACTGGCCGCCCGGTTGGCCGAACACGACGTCTCGCTGATCGACGCCCCCGTCTCGGGCGGTGTGAAAAAAGCCGTTGCCGGCACGCTGGCCATCATGGTCGGCGGCGATCCCGCCGTCCACGAACGCTTGAAGCCGGTGCTCGAGGTCATGGGCAAACAGATCACGCACGTCGGTCCCGTCGGCTCCGGCCATGCGCTCAAGGCATTGAACAACTACGTCTCTGCCGCAGCCCTGATCGCGACCGCAGAAGCCATCCATGCCGGCGCCGCATTCGGCATCGATCCGGCCACCATCGTCGACGTGATCAACGCATCCACGGGCAAGAACAACACCACCGAGAACAAGGCCCATCAGTTCATGCTGAACGGCGCCTTCAACTCGGGTTTCTCGCTGGCTCTGCAAGCCAAGGATGTGGGCATCGCCGCCTCGCTGGGCCCTGCCCTCGGTGTCCCGATGACGCTGGCCCAGAAGGTGTCGGATCTGACCACGCTCGCCTCCGGCAAGCTCGGGCCTGCAGCAGACCACACCGAGCTCTACAGCTTCGCCGCCAAGCCTTAACCGGCCTGTTTCAAAACCGCCGCAGCCTGCACCCGCCGACCCGGGTGCGGCCGCTGCATGGCCAGGAGATCGCCCCATGGCGGAAAAACTCGTTCTGTTGACAGAGAAAAAAGGCTTCGGTGTCGTCGACGGCATCGCGCTCTCGGATGCCGATCGCCCCTGCATCGATGTCACAAATCCCGCCACGGGCGAACTCGTGGCCCGGGTGCCGGCAGCCGGCGCACCCGATGCCGAGCAGGCCATCGAAGCGGCCCGCGTCGCACAGATCTCGTGGCGGGCGCAGCCTGCATCCGAGCGGTCGCGCCTGCTGCGCCTGTGGTTCGAGGCGATGCTGGATCGCCAGGACGACATCGCCAGGACCCTGGTGCTGGAGCAAGGCAAGCCGCTGTCCGAAGCCCTGGGCGAAGTGGCCTATGCGGCCAGCTTCGTCCGCTTCTATGCCGAAGAAGCGACCCGCCTCTACGGCGAGCTCATTCCCTCGTCATCCCGGGACAAGCGCAACCTGGTGAGCCGCGAACCCATCGGGGTGTGCGCCGCCATCACGCCCTGGAACTTTCCGGCCGCCATGGTGACGCGCAAGGCCGCGCCTGCGCTGGCGGCCGGCTGCACGATGGTGATCAAGCCGTCCGAGCTGACACCGCTGACCGCCTTGCTGCTGGTCGAGCTGGCGCACGAGGTCGGCATTCCACCGGGCGTGCTCAACGTGGTGGTCGGCGATGCCGAGGCAATCGGCCGTGTCCTCACGTCGTCGCCCGTGGTGCGCATGCTGAGCTTCACGGGCTCGACCCGCATCGGGCAACTGCTGATGGCACAGTGCGCCCCGACCGTCAAGAAACTCGGCCTCGAACTGGGCGGCAACGCACCGTTCATCGTGTTCGACGATGCCGATCTCGATGCGGCTGTCGAAGGCGCACTCGCCTCGAAGTTCAGGAACTCGGGGCAGACCTGCGTCTGCGCCAACCGGCTGTATGTGCAAGACGCGGTCTACGACGCCTTCGCAGACAAACTGGCGCGCCGCGTGAGCGAGCTCAAGCCGGGTCCGGGTTTCGACGAAGGCGTCACCCAAGGCCCGCTGATCAACGAAGCCGCACGCGACAAGGCCCTCTCGCACATCGAGGATGCGCTGAGCCACGGCGCCCGATTGGCCGTTGGGGGCAAGGCACTGCCTGGCCTCGGACATTTTCTGGAGCCGACCGTGCTGCTGGACGTTCGCCCCGGGATGCTGTGCATGCGCGAGGAAACCTTCGGCCCCGTCGCACCGCTGGTGCGTTTCGAGACCGAGCAGGAGGTCGTCGCCCTGGCCAACTCGACCGAGTTCGGACTGGCCAGCTACTTCTTCTCGCAGGACATCGGCCGCTGCTTCAGAGTCGCCGACGCCATCGAGTCCGGCATGGTGGGCGTCAACACCGGCCTGATCTCCAGCGAGGTCGTGCCCTTCGGCGGCGTCAAGCAATCCGGCCTGGGCCGCGAAGGATCGCGACACGGCCTCGACGAATACACCGAGCTGAAGTACGTGTGTTTCGGCTCGCTCGGCAGCGCCTGACCCATCCACAAAACCATTGCATCCCAGGAGACAAGACATGACCCGGTTCACCCACAACATCGTTGCCGCGACGTTCGCCGTCGCATCCTTTGCGGCATCGGCCTTTCCGACCAAACCGATCACGATCGTCGTGCCCTACGCCGCCGGCGGATCGACCGACGTGCTGGCCAGGGTACTGGCCGAAGCCATGGGCAAGGACCTCGGCCAGCCCGTGATCGTCGAGAACGCGGGCGGCGCCGGCGGCACCATCGGCACCAGCAAAGTGGTCCGCGCGCCCAACGACGGCCACACCCTGCTGCTGCACAACATGGGCATCGCGACAGCGCCGGCCCTCTACGCCAAGCTGACCTTCGACGCGACCAAGGACCTGGCACCGATCGCGCTGGCAGGCGATGTGCCGATGATCCTGGTGGGCAACAAGAACTTTGCGCCCGGCAACGTCGGCGAGCTCATCAAGGTCATGAAAAACAAGCCCGGTGAAGTCACCTTCGCACACGCCGGCGTCGGCGCCACCTCGCACCTGTGCGCGATGCTGCTGAACCAGACCGCCGGGACGCAAGCCACGATGGTGCCCTACAAAGGCACGGGTCCTGCATTGCAGGACGTGATCTCGGGCAATGTGAACGTCATCTGCGACCAGCCCGTGGCCACGGGTTCGCACATCCAGGCGGGTTTGCTCAAGGCCTATGGCGTCGCGACCAAGGCACGCCTGGACACCCTGCCGAACGTTCCGACTTTTGCCGAGACCGGCCTGCCGAACTTCGAGCTGTCGGTGTGGCACGGACTCTATGCCCCCAAAGGCACGCCCGCCGCCACCATCGAGCGCCTCAACAAGGCCGCCCGCACCGCACTGGCCGACCCTGCCTTGGTCAAGCGCTTCACCGACATGAGCGTGATCATTCCCGCTGCCGACCGGCTGAAGCCCGAGACACTGGGTGAATTCACCCAAAACGAAATCCGCCGCTGGGATCCGGTCATCAAGGCAGCCGGCGCAAAAGCCGAGTGACCCTCACCGAGGGTCCATGTGGTTCATGCGCAAATCTCATACGGATGCTCGAAAAAACAGCCAGCGACCCGCATGGCCGACCTGTGTCCACCAGCCTGCGTTACGCTCCAGGCATGAGTGAAACATCAGACTTCAATCACCTCTGGCGCTTGCGCAACGACACCTCCGGTCAGACCCAGGCACGGGTCTTGATCCGGGTGTTCGTCCGGCCCGGTCAGCTGGAAAGCAGCGTGCGGTTCTACGAAGCGCTTCAGGGCCTGAAAGCCGACGGCGGTTTTCCCTTCCCTGAAGCCGGACTGCGGCTGGCCATGGTCGGCGCGTTTCTGTTGATCGAAGGCACGGACGAAGCCTTGGCACCGTTCAAATCGACCACCGGCACGTTGCTGGTCGACGACGTGCAGCCCTACTACGACAAGCTGGTCGCAGCCGGCGCCGAAATCGTCTTCCCGCTTCAGGTCGTCCCCACCGGCGCCGCCTTCAACGCGGTCCATCCCGACGGAACGGTGGTGGAATACGTGCATCATCGGCCGGATCCCCAAGGGCTTTGAAGTCCTCACCCGCCCCACTGAACACATCATGAGCACCATCACCATCTATCACAACCCCGCCTGCGGCACCTCGCGCAACACGCTGGCGATGATTCGAAATTCGGGCGTCGAGCCCGAGGTCGTCGAGTACCTCAAGAACCCACCCGACCGGGCGACGCTGCAAGGCCTGATCGAGGCCAGCGGCCTGACGACACGCGACGTGCTGCGCAGCAAGGGCACGCCGTACGACGAGCTGGGTCTGGGCGACCCGAAGTGGAGCGACGACCAGTTGGTCGACTTCATGCTGCAGCACCCCATCCTGATCAACCGCCCCCTCGTGAAGACGCCTTTGGGGGTTCGCCTGTGCCGCCCCTCCGAGCAGGTGCTCGATATCCTGCCCAACCCTCAGCAGGCCTCGTTCACCAAGGAGGATGGCGAGAAGGTGGTCGATGCGAAGGGCGCGCGGGTTTCCGGCTGACACGGCCAGAGGCGATCAGCCGGGCAACGGGGCAAAACCCGACCTCAAGGCATCGCGCAGCGCCAGCGCAAAAGCGTCCGCGTGTTTCGAAAGTGCGCGGCCTTTGGGCCAGATCAATCGGAAGGGTACGGAGTCGTTGGGGCCGATGGGAATCGCGACCAGGCCCATGCTCTGTGCCAGCGGCAGGCTCAGGTTGTCGAGCACCGCCAAGCCATGCCCGGCCAATGCAAAACCGCAAGCCGACGAGAACTGCGTGACCTCGACGACCGGGTTGAATGCATGACCGCTCTCTTCGAGCCTGCGGGCGACGAGCGAGCCGACCTGCAAGCGCCGGGTCAACGTCACATACGGATGCTGGCCGAGTTGATGCCACGCCATGGACGCATGCGATGCCAGCACATGGTCCGGGCGCATCACCGCATGCAGCCTGAGCAGGGCCACATCGGCGACGCCCGCCTCCGGGGGCAGCGTGTCGCCGATCACCAGTCCAAAGTCGATGCGCTGCTCGGCCACCATCGCCGCGATCTCGACCGCCAGTGCCGTGTGCACGACGATGCGTGCTTTCGGCACGCTGCGCTTGAGCGCGGTCAGCGCAAAAGGCAGCACGGTCGTCGCTGCCGGCGCAATGCAGCCGATCGCGATGCTGCTGGCGACATCGACACGCAACTCCTCCGAAAGCCTGTCGAGCGATGCCAGGGCCGTCAGCGCATTGGACAGTTCGGGTAGCAGCGCGCGGCCCTTGGGTGTCAGCACCAGACGACGGTTCTCACGGCTGAAGATGGCGAAGCCCATACGCTCCTCGATGACCTTGATCGCGGCACTGGCCGACGGCTGCGTCATGTGGACACGTTCCGCAGCCTGGGTCACCGAGCCGGTGGTCGCGACCTCCCAGACCAGCCGAATTTCGCGGGTGTTCATATGATCTGTCTATGAAATGAGTGGATTTATCAATTTGACGCATGTCGATTCTGGATCAACACTGCCCCTGGAGACAAGCGACAACCGACAAACCACAACGGAGACAAGACATCGTGAAAAGAAGAAGCCTCGGCGCCCTGCTGCCGCTCTTGCTGGCAGCGCCTCTCGCATTCGGCCAGGCCGCCTTGCCGGCCAAGCCCATACGGCTCGTCGTCGGCGGGCCGCCCGGCGGCGCACCCGACACCGTGGCGAGACTGATCGCCAACCATATCGAGCTGGGCCAGCCCGTCATCGTCGAAAACAAGAACGGTGCCGCCCAGATGATTGCCGCGGATGCCGTGGCACGCGCCCCTGCCGACGGCACCACCCTGCTGCTCGCCAGCCAGACGGCCATCGCCGTGTCTCCCGTGCTGCAAAAATCCAAGGTCATCGATCCACTGCGTGATTTCGTGGGCATCGGCCTGATCGGCACCGCGCCCCTGGTGCTGGTCGCAGGGCCGGCCCTCAAGGCTCAGAACGTCCGGCAGCTCATCGAGCAAGCCAAAGCCCAGCCGGGCGAAATCAACTTCGGCAACGGCGGAGTGGGCACCACACCGCACATGGCGGGCGTGCTGTTCGGCTACTCCGCCAAGATCCAGTTGACCAGCGTGCCCTATCCCGGCGAACAGGCCGCCATGATGGACATCATGGGCGAGCGCATCCACATGATGTTCGCCAATGCAGCGGCCGCCCTGCCCCACGTGCGCGCCGGCAAGTTGCGTGCATTGGGCGTCACCAGCGAGTCCCGGACTCCTGCCGCACCCGACATTCCGACCATCGCCGAAAGCGGTGTGGCCGGATTCTCGGCGGCGACGTGGCTGGGCATCGTGGCGCCTGCGGCCACGCCCAAGGAGGTGGTGACCAAGCTCAACACCGAACTCAACCGCGTGCTGGCCTTGAGCGAAGTGCGCACCAAGCTGGCGGCGCAAGGCTTCGAGATCGCGCCGATGAGCACCGACGCGTTCGGCCGCTTCATGCGGGACGAGCATGCCAAGTGGGGCAAGCTCATCCGCGATGCCGACATCAAGGCCGACTGATCCCTGAACGACCCGCCATGGACAACTCGCTACTCGACGTCACCCACTCGCCCACGACCCTTCCGCTGCCACCAGGCAGTTGCGACTGTCATGTGCACGTCTTCGGCCCCCCGGGGCGCTACAGCCTGAGCGAGCAGCGCACGTTCATGCCCCACCCCGTCACCGTGCAGCATTTGATGCGGTTCCAGGATCTGCTGGGCATCGACCGCTCGGTGGTGGTGCAAGCCAGCCCGCAGGGCACCGACAACCGTTGCCTGCTCGACACGCTGGCCGCGTTGGAAGCGCACGGCCGCCAGGCGCGCGGCGTGGCCGTGGTCGGCGCGCAAGCCGACGACGAAGCGCTGCAGGTCCTTCACCGCGCAGGCGTTCGCGGGCTGCGCGTCAACCTGCAGTCATTCGGAATCTCGCAGCCAGAAATCGCCCGCCAACAGTTGGCAGACACGGCAAGGCTGGCGGCCCGCATGGGCTGGCATGTGCAGATCTATGCGCAGCTCACCGTGGTGCAGGCCATGGCCGATGTGATCGCACGATTGGGTGTGCCCGTCGTCGTCGACCATTTCGGCCTGGCCCATGCCGGCGGAGGAACCACGCAGCCGGGGTTCTCGACCCTGCTCGATCTGGTCAAGGAAGGCAGCACCTACGTCAAGCTCTCCGCCCCCTACCGCATCATCGAACACCCCCTGGGCGACGACGCTGTTCCAGTGGTGCGTGCGCTGATCGAATGCCGGCTGGATCGCATGCTGTGGGGCACGGACTGGCCGCACACCAACCCCGTGGCTTCGGGCCCCAGGCCACGCGACACCCCCGAGCCGCTGCGGCCGGTCGACGATGGCCTGCAGTTCGACATCTTCGCGCGATGGACCGATGAGGCCGAGCGGCAAGCGATCCTGGTCGCCAATCCCGAGCGCCTCTACCAGTTTCCAGTGTTCGCCCGCTGATCGCTGCGCGCGTTCTCAGGGGCATCATCGATCGACGAATCAGGAACACACCTATGCAGACCGACTCTGCGGCTCGCACGGTGGCGATGAGCGAAGACCTGTCCGCCGCCGAGCGGAACAGTCGATTCAGCGGCTGGGCATTCGATGCCGCAGCACTCGATGAGCCGGCAGCCCGCGCTTGTGCCGTGTTGCAAGCCAATGCGACGGCACTGCCGCCGATCCACCGTGTCCTGCTGGCCAGCCCCGACATCGCCTTGACTATCGACGCGCTTTCCAAGCGTCTCTGGTCGGGTGCCCTCTCCCGCCCGGTGCTGGAGGCGACCTTCATGGTCGTCGCCCGACGCCTTCAATGCCGTGAACAGTGGGAACGCCACTGGCCCAAGGCACTCGCCGCAGGCATCCCGGCCGACAGCCTCTCGGCAATCGAGCAAGGCATGTGCCCCAAGGGCCCCAACGACGTGCGGCTGGCCTGGCAATTGGCGGATCGCCTGTTCGGAGGTCTGCCGTTGACGGTCGGCTTGCGTGACGAAGGCCTCGATCGTTTTGGACGGCAAGGCATGGCAGAGTTCTGTGCGTTTCTGGGACACGCAACGATCGTCGCCCTGACGCTGAATCTGCAGCTTCCGCCGGCGCGGTAACGCATCGCACCGGTCAGCCCCGCCAGACGACAGACAGGCCGTCTCGGACGGCCTGGAAAAGACGGTCCCAGTTCCCTGGGACGGCGGGTTTCAGTGGATCGTGCTGTTGTCGTCCGCAGCGGTCGCCGCCGCAGCCAGGCGTTCGACCACGCCCGACAGCGCAGCGGCCTTCATGCGGGTGCGTTCGTTCGAACCGCCGGTGAGACCGCGTTTGGTGCCGGTGCGGCCTTGGGTGGCCATCACCTGACGGCGGTAGGTATCCTGTGCCTTGTCGCGCAGATCGCGCGCACGTTTGAGCTTGGCGCGTATCTGCGGGCCGGAGAACTTGGGCAGTTCCTTGGAAAGGCTCAGATCGAACAGTTGCTGTTCGGGCGCGGTCATCAAGGCACGAATTTCTCGTTCTGAGGTGATCATCACGGGTCTCCTTTCAGGGCGGGCGGGCATCCAGCGACACCCTCCGCGTTCAATGAATGACAAAAAAAGCGCCTGCGTGCGTTGCAGGAAAGCCCATGTTCCGATACCTCTCGGTGCCATCGGGAAAGACGATTTCGATCATCGGCGTAGGACATCGAAAACAATGCCGCGCAACACACCGCGTTTGCGCATCAGCGCGTTCTGCAGCGTCACCCCTCCGCGAACCGGAAAGCGCCGCTCGACCACTTCGAAACCATGGCGTAGGAAGAAGGGCTCGGCCGTCAGGCTCACGTCCGATGTGAGCTCGGCAATGCCCAGCGCCACGGCCTCCCGGTGAAGCCGGTCCATCAGTCGCGTGCCGATTCCCTGGCGCGGACGATCGCCCGAGACAAAGAAGTGATCGATGTAGCCGCTAGGCTGCACATCGGCATAAGCCACGATCTCGCCATCCATCACCGCGACGAAAGGCCGGAGCGTCTGCATGCGCACCGCCCACTGAACCGGGTCGTGATCGGCCGGCGCCCAGGCCTGGATCTGCTCGGGCGAGTAGTCGCGCGAGGCCACGCCATGGATGGCCGACTCGAACACCCGGCGCAGCGAAGGCTCGTCTCCCGGTTGGAACGGGCGGATCGTCAAAGAGGAAAGCATGGACTGGATTCTGCGTGCAAAAGCAGCGACCTTGCACGATGCTCAGTCGGGCTTGATCGCTGCGGCCTCGACCACTTGGCCGATGGCGTTCGACAACTTGGCCGCGATCTCTGGCGGAACGCCTGCCGGTGCCTACGTCGCATACCAGGACGACGCTTCGAAGTCCTTCATTCCCGGCACTTCAGCCATGGTCGGCACATCACGGTACCGGGCCAGACGCCGGGCGGTCGTCACGGCCAGCATCTTCAACATGCCGGCCTGTGATCGGCCGCCGGCCTACTCCAGCGTGATCTGGGCCTTCTCGATCAGTTCGGCCCACTTCTTCTGTTCGGCCTGGATATAGCTCTGGGCCCGGCTCGGCGATCCACCGAGCGGGCTGCTGCCCTCGTTGGCCAGCAGCTCGAGCATGGCGGGATTCGCCAAGGCCTTCTCGGTGGCTTGGTTGAGCGCCTGCACCACGGCAGGCGGGGTCGCCGCCGGCGCGACGATGGCTTTCCAATCGACCGCTTCAAAACCGGGGTACCCGGATTCCGCAACCGTCGGCACATCGGGCAACACCTTGAGCCTGCTCGGCGACGTCACGGCCAGCGCGCGCAGACGTTTGCCCTTGATCATTTCAAGCACCGCCTGGGGCGTGCCGAACATGAAATCGGTGCTGCCTCCCAGCAAGTCCGTGAGGGCGGGCGATGCGCCCTTGTACGGCACATTCAACACCTTGAACTTGCCCTGGTACGCCAGCAGCTCGCCGGCTAGGTGCCCGACCGTGCCTGTGCCTGCCAGGGCCTGCTTGACCTGATCGGGCTGGGCCTTTGCGGCTTCGACCACCTCCGAGAGCTTGGTCCACTTCGAATCGGCTCTGACCACCATGATCACGGGCAAGGACGCAACCAGTGCGACCGGTGCCAGGTCGGTCTTGGGATCGAACGGCATCTTGGGCATCAAGGCAGGATTGATGGCCAGATTGGCCGTCTGGCCCATGCCGATCGTCAAGCCGTCGGCCTTGGATTTCGCCACTGCATCCATGCCGATGTTGCCGCTGGCACCCGGCCGGTTCTCGACCACCACCGTCCAGCCCGAAGCCTGCGTGATCTTGTCGGCAACGGCCCGGGCGACCGCGTCCGTTCCTCCGCCCGGGGTGTACGGCACGATCAGCTTGATCGGGCGGCCACCGGTGTAGTCGGCGGCGGACTGGGCCCATGCGCCGGTCCCTGCACCGATCCCCATGGCGATCAATGCGGCGCCGATCGCGCTGCGGCGGGTGATGGATTTCATGATGATGTGTCTCCTTGTGTAATCGATCTTTTTTCGAGATCGGCGATGTCTGCATCGCTGTAGCCGACCTGACGCAGAAGTTCTTTGGTGTGCTCGCCGACCCGGGGGGGCTGCAGGCGGATGCCCGGCCGGCGGCCGCCCAAGGTCAGCGGGGCCAGCGGCACCAGCGACTCGGTGCCGTTGGCCAGGCGAACCGGCGCCAGCCCGCCGGTGGCCTGCAGATGCGGATCGTCGAACAGTTGCTCGGGACGCGTGATCGGCGCAAAGGGCAGGCCCTGCGCTTCGAAGACTGCGGCAAGCTCTTGCGCACTGCGCGGGGCGAGTTCGGATCGCAGCCGCGGCATCAGCCATTCGCGGGCCAGCACCCTGTCGTTGTTGGTGGTCAGGCGCGGATCGCTCTTCAGTTCCTCCATGCCGAAGGCCTTGCAGAAGATGTTCCATTGCTTGTCGCTGACCACGGCCAGAAAGATCTGCTCGCCGTCCTTGACCGTGAACACGTCGTAGATGGCCCAGGCCGAGATGCGGCTGGGCATCGGCGCGGCCGCCCTGCCCGTCGAGGCGAACTGCATCATGTGCTGGCCGACCAGAAACACGTTGTTCTCGAAGAGCGACGACTGCACTTCGGTGCCCACCCCCGTCTTCTCGCGCTGGGCCAGTGCCGCCATCGCCCCCATGGCGCCGAACATGCCGCCCATGATGTCGTTGACGCTGGTCCCCGCCCGCAGCGGATCGCCCGGACGCCCCGTCATATAGGCCAGTCCGCCCATCATCTGCACGACCTCGTCGAGGGCCGTGCGGTTGTCGTAGGGGCCGGGCAAAAAACCCTTGTGGCTCACGTAGATCAGGCGGGGATTGCGCTGCTTGAGAAGGTCGTAGCCCAGGCCGAGTTTTTCCATCACGCCCGACTTGAAGTTCTCGCTCACCACGTCCGCGGTATCGATCAGGCGCAACGCAGCCTCGACCCCTTCGGCGCTTTTCAGGTCGAGCACCACGCTTTTCTTGTTGCGGTTGAACATCGGAAAGAATCCCGAACCCGACCCCAGCAGCGTGCGGGTCGTGTCGCCTCCCAGGGGCTCGATCTTGATGACTTCGGCGCCCAGGTCACCCAGCAGCATGCCGCAGGTCGGCCCCATCACCATGTGGGTGAACTCGATCACGCGGAGACCTTCGTACGGCAATGAATGGCAGCTTGTGTGGTTCATGTTCCAACTCTCGAACAGACGATCGGGGCAAACTCAGGCGGCTAGGCGGAAGCCCTTGGGCAGTCCTGCGTCGGGCGTCATGCCGTAGACCGGCTCGCCGGGCAGTCCCTGCATCAGGGGGGCTCTCGCCGCCACGATCCTTTCCAGATCGATGCCGGTGGAGACGCCCATGGCTTCGAACATGAACACCAGGTCTTCGGTCACCACATTGCCCGAGGCCCCCGGCGCATACGGACAGCCGCCCAGGCCGCCCAGAGACGAATCGAATGTGCGAACGCCCACATCCCAGGCCGCCAGGCAATTGGCCAGGCCCAGCCCGCGCGTGTTGTGCATGTGCGCGGCACCGGCGCGATCGCCGATCTCTTCCTTGAGCCGCCGGAACAGCCGCCTCACCTGCGCAGGGTTGGCATATCCCACCGTGTCGGACAAACCGGATTCATCCGCCCCCGCTTCGATGCAGGCTGCGGCCAGACGGATCACGTCGTCCTCAGGCACGAGGCCCTGCAGCGTGCAGCCGAAGGCCGTCGAGATGCCCGCCTCCAGCTTGACGTGGGGAGCCAGCTCGTCGCGCAGCCGGGCAATGGCCCGGACCTCTTCCACCATCTCCAGCGGCGTCCGGCGGACATTGGCCAGTGAATGCGCCGTGCTGGCAGAGACCGGCATCGTCAGCTTGTCGGCACCCGCGCGCAACGCGTTCTCTGCGCCGCGCAGATTGGGGACCAGCGCCATGATCGTCACGCCGGCTTTCTGTTTGCCATACCTCACCACCTCGGCCGCATCGGCCATCTGAGGCAGCAGCTTGGGCGGCACGAACGAGGCCACCTCGATTTCGCGAACGCCGGCGGCCACGAGTGCGTCGATCCAGCGAAATTTGTCTGCGGTCGGCATCGTCGCCTTGACCGACTGCAGCCCATCGCGCGGCCCGACTTCGCTGATCAGGACATGAGGATTCAAAGGGTTGTTCATTTCTATTGTTCCGCAAGACAGAACCATGTTCTATAAATTAATCATACGCAAGAGTTTATGCTCGGGCATCGGGGGCTTACCCTGACGAGCGGCCCGATGCCCAAGGCTCGGACAACGAGCCGTCGTATCCAGAGCAAAATGCAGCGCTGCAAATCGCCTTCAACGTTCGTTCCACGGTCAGCACCCAGACATGCCCAAGAAAGCCATCACCGCCTCGGTCGCAGACCTGTCCGCCGCGCCAGGGGGGGCTGCCGCCGTCGACCGCGCCATCACCATCCTTCATGCGTTTTCTCAAGACCGCGCCACGCTCACGCTGACAGAGCTCTCCGAAGTGACCGGCCTGTACAAGAGCACCGTGCTGCGGCTGCTGGCCTCGCTCGAACACGGGTCGCTGATTCGCAAGACTGCGGCGGGCTACCAATTGGGCTCGGAAGTCGCACGGCTGTTCGCCACCTACTCGAACTCGTTTTCGCTCGAAACGGTGGTCGTCCCCGCGCTCGAGAAACTGGTCCGCCAGACGCGGGAAAGCGCGGCTTTCCACGTGCTGCAGCAAGGTCAGCGCATCTGCCTGTTTCGAGTCGAATCGCCGCAGCTCGTGCGTGAACACATCAAGGTCGGCGACATCCTGCCGCTGACGCGAGGCGCGGGTGCCCGCGTGCTGATGGCATTCACCGGCGCCGAAGGCGAGCTCTACGACACCATCCGCCGCGACGGCGTGATCGTGCTCGAAAAAGACCGTTCGCCTGAAATCTCGGGCGTCTCCGCCCCGGTGTTTTCACAAGGCACCACCCTAGCCGGGGCGGTCACGCTCACCATGCCCGCGCATCGGCTCGATCACGCCCACGCGCCCCACGTTCTCGCCTGCGCCCAAGAAATAACCGCCCTGCTGGGCGGTCACTTTCCGGCAAGCATCGCAAGCTGAGCCCGTCCGCAGGGCGACCGCAGGCCAGCTGCAGCGGCACACGCACAGCCCCTCAATAAGGACTCGCCGTCGGCCGCACCACGATCTCGCTGGTGTCGACACCGGCCGGCTGGGCGATGACGTGGCCGATGGCGCGGGCGATGTCCTGGGGCTGGATGGCGATCTTGCGGAATCCCACCATCGCCGCCGCTGCGGTCGGATCGGTGATGGTCGAAGCCAGTTCGGATTCGACCACGCCGGGATACACACAGGTCACGCGCAAGGTGTCGTTCTCTTGGCGCAGGCCGTCGGATAGGGCGCGCACCGCGTACTTGGTGGCGCAGTAGACCGCCGCCGTGGGCGACACCGCCAGGCCGCCGATGGACGAGATGTTGATGATCTGCCCGAAGCCCTGGCGGTTCATCACCGGCAGCACGGCGGCGATGCCGTACAGCACGCCCTTGATGTTCACGTCCACCATGCTGTCCCACTCATCCACCTTGAGCGCATTCAGCGGCGACAGCGGCATGATGCCGGCGTTGTTGACGATGACGTCCACCTGCCCGAATTCCGCCAATGCGGCTTCGACGAACGCGGTGTTGGCCGCGCGGCTCGTGACATCGAGCGCCCGGTAGATCGCCGTGCCGCCGGCGTTGCGGATCTCTTCGGCCAGCTCGGCCAGCCGGTCCACACGGCGGGCGCCCATCAGCACCCGAGCGCCTGCCGCCGCCAGGTAACGCGCGGTTTCTGCGCCGATGCCGCTGCTGGCGCCGGTGACGAGTACGACTTTTCCTTCGATACCTTGCATGATTTGCCTCTTCGTTGATTCCAAGGGCCACCCCATGGCGGCCTGAGATGAATCATCCGTGTGCAAGGACGGGTAGCGGTAGCCGCATCCTCCGGGATGTTTGCACGATTCTCTGCATCTGCATCTGCATCTGCATCTGCATCGCCGTCGTTGCGCACCCGGCCCACACGGATCAGAATCGAGCCCATGCAAGACCTCTCCGCCCTGGCCGCACTGATCGCCCGGCACGCCCCGCACGACGGCACATTTGCCACGGCCCTCCCCCGCATCGAACTCATACGATCGTCTTCGACCACCGAGCCGTTGCACACCCTGTACGAGCCCTCGTGCTGCATCGCCGCGCAGGGCCGCAAGCACGCCACCGTGGGCGGGCAGAGCTATGTGTACGATCCGGCGCAGTACCTGGTCGTCGGCATCGACCTGCCCGTGATCGGCGCAGTCGTCGAGGCCAGCCCCGATGCGCCCTACCTGTGCCTGCGGCTCGAACTCGACCGCCGCCTGCTCGCCGAGCTGCTCGAAACGCAGGCTGCCCTGCCGGCCTCGGCCGAATCCACTGCGCCGGCCATCGGCCTGAGCCGGGCCACACCGCCCCTGATCGACGCCACCGTGCGGCTGTTGAGCCTGCTCGACACCCCGCACGATCTGCCCGTGCTCGGCCCCCTGTTCGAAAAAGAACTGCTGTACCGCCTGCTCGGCGGTCCGCAAGCCAGCACCCTGCATCGCATCGCCCACGGCACCAGCCGGCTCAACCGCGTGCGCAAGGCTGTGGCCTATATCCGCCAGCACTATGCCGAGCCCATCGACATCGAACGCCTGGCGGCCGAGGCCGGCATGGCCGTGTCGACTTTTCATGCGCACTTCCAGTCGGCCACCCACATGAGCCCGCTCAAGTTCCGCACCCTGCTGCGCATGCAGGAAGCCCGCCGCCTGATGATCGCCGAAGACCACGGCGCCGCCGAAGCGGGTTTCAGGGTCGGCTACGAAAGCGCCTCGCAGTTCAGCCGCGAATACCAGCGTGTGTACGGCGTGGCGCCCCGGGGCGATGTGAAGCGGCTGAAGCAAGGCGCTGCGGCAGCGGCCAGGCTATGAACCGGGCCGCTCCGGGTCGCCTCGTGCGGCGCCCTGCGCCTCTTCCATGATCCAGTCGACGAACGCCCGCACCTCGGGCCTTTGAACGGCTTCGGGCTTCGTGACCACGTAGTAGGCAAACCGGGCGGGCCACGGCTTGTCGAGCACCTGCACCAGGCGGCCCGCGGCGATTTCATCCTTCGCATACTCGGATGGCACCAAGGCCAGCCCCTGGCCCGCTTCCGCCGCGCGGATCAGCAGAAAGTCGTCTTCGAATGCCGTGCCGCGTTCGGCCCGTGGGTCTTCGGCAACCGCGTGAGCAGCCAGCCAGAGCGGCCAATCCGCACGGTCGCTGTCGTGCAGCAGCGGGTGGTTCAGGCAATCTGCCGGCTCCTCGAGCACCGCGTTTGCCGCCACCCATTGCGGGCTCGCCACCGGCACCAAGACGGGTGCCATCAGCCGCGTGACGTGCAAGCCGGGATAGACGCCCAGCCCATGCCGCAGCGCCACGTCCACCCGATCCCGCCGCATGTCGACCACGGCCGAGGTGGCCTCGACCCGCACCTCGATGTGCGGACAACGCGCGTTGAACCGGCCCAGCCGAGGCACCAGCCACGATGCCGCAAAAGTCGCCACCGTGCTCACCGTCAGGGTCTGCCGGGCCTGGGCGCGATCCAGCGTCTGCATCGCCCTTTCGATCTGCTCGAAGGCCTGCAGCAACGATGGATGCACCCCGGCCCCCGCCTCGGTCAGCCGCAGGCCCTGCCGCTCCCGTGTGAACAGCGCCACCCCCACCCGATCCTCGAGCAGACGGATCTGCTGGCTGACCGCGCCAGAGGTCACATGCAGGGCCTCGGCCGCGGCCTTGATGCTGCCCCGCTGCCCGACCTCGACAAAAGCGCGCAACGCGGACAAGGGGAGCACAGTCGTCATTGAATTCAGTTTTTCTAAACCATAAGAAAAGAAATGATCGTTTCCCATCATCTCGCCGATTGGCCATCATAAGGCGTGTTCAGAAAACTTGATGACTTTAGAAAAACTACATTCAAATGCAGACTCATACACCCCCTCGGCACCGCCAACCCTGCGAGACGGAGAGGCCGACATGATCCATCTCTACACCGACAGCTCGCCCAACGGATTCAAGATCACCATCGCCCTCGAAGAACTGGGCTTGCCCTACACCTTGCACCCCATCCGCATCGACCAAGGCGAGAACCGCCGACCCGCATTCCTGCGGCTCAATCCGCACGGTCGCATTCCCGTGATCCAGGACGATGAAACGGGCATCACGCTGTTCGAGTCGGCAGCCATCCTGCTCTACCTGGCCGACAAGACCGGCCACCTGCTGCCGGCAGCACCCAAGCCACGCTGGCAGGCCATGCAATGGCTGGTGTTCCATGCCGCAAGCGTCGGGCCGATCCTGGGCCAGCGGGTGCACTTCGAGCTGTTTGCCGAAGACAGGCAGCCCGCCAACATCGCCCGTTACCGGGGCCTGACGCACGACGCGTTTTCGACCGTGGATGCTCGCCTGGCCGCACACCCCTACCTGGCCGGCGATGACTACTCCATCGCCGACATCGCCCACTTCGGCTGGACCCATATCGCCCGAATCGTCGGCTTCGATTTCAGCGCCTACCCGCACCTCTCCGCCTGGCACGAACGCGTGGCGCGCCGCCCCGCCGTGCGCAAGGGCGTCACGCTGCCCGCACCCGCAACGGGCGCTTGAACCGATGACTCCGCAGGACACACCCCTCATGACTTCCATTCCCGCTTCGGGCGGCGCTTCGTTTGCAGCGTTCTCAGCCCATCCAGGCTATCGGCGCATGTTCGCCCCCGGCCGGCTCACGCTGGGCCTCTTTTTGCCCCTGCGCTTCTACCAGGGCGACATGCGCGTGCTGGCCGGTCAGGCCGATCGGGTGAGCGACATCGACCGTCGCGGATTCGCCGCCGTGTGGGTGCGCGACGTGCCGCTGTTCGATCCCGCGTTCGGCGATGCCGGGCAACTGTTCGACCCCTTCACCTATCTCGCGTTTCTGGCGGCCAGGACCAAGACCGTCGCGCTGGCCACCGGCAGCGCCATCTTTTCGCTGCGCCATCCGATCGACCTGGCCAAGGCATCCGCCTCGATCGACCAGCTGTCGGGCGGGCGGCTGGTGCTGGGCATCGCGTCCGGCGACCGCGCCAGCGAGTTTCCCGCTTACGGCCTGCAACACAGCCAGCGCGGCGAGCGCTTCTCGCAGGCCGTCGCGTATTTTCGCCAGCTCATGCAGGCGGGCCAACCGGTCATCGACTCACCCCTGGGCCGCATCGACGGTGCGACCTTGCTGCCCCAACCCGCCACCGGGGCCATTCCGTTGATCGTCACCGGCTCGTCGGGCCAGTCGTTGGCATGGGTCGGCCAGCATGCCGATGGCTGGCTGACCTACCCGGAAGCCACACACAACCGACAGGGGCCGCAACGCCTCGCAGAAAAGATCCGCGCCTGGCGGGAGCTCATTCCCGACGGCGGATTCAGGCCGCACATGACCAACGAATGGCTGGACCTGGTCGACGACCCCGACCACCCGCGCACCCCTCTGCGCGGCGGCTATGTGCTGCGCACCGGCCGCAAAGGCCTCATCGCCCTGCTCGAGGAATGGCGGCAAGCCGGCGTCAACCATGCCGCCCTGGGCATCCAGTTCTCGGAGCGGCCAGCCGCCGAAGTCATCCAGGAACTTGCCGAAGAGGTGCTGCCGTACTTCCCCTCGCATGAAGCGCTGCCGGCGCTTGCGGGTTCGTGGTGAGGGGCGGGATGGACGGCTGTTGCAGTGCTCAGGACTCGGGGCTCGGGGCTCGGGGCTCGGCACTGAAAAGAGCGCCTCGATTCACCGAAGGCGCCGGCCGATCGATCAGCCCACGCGCACCACGCTTCGGCTCGCCCCCGGCGGCAGGCCGACGATGCGCTTGAAAGCCCGGCTGAAGGCTGCCTGCGAGTTGTAACCCAGGCGCTGGGCCACGGCCTCGACCGGTAGGCGGTCTTCGGTCAGCCACTGGCGGGCCAGGCCCATGCGCAGCTCGGTGGCATAACGCAACGGCGGCATGCCGATCGTGGCCTGAAAACGTTCTGCAAAAACAGAGCGCGACGTGTGACACTCCGCCGCCAGCTCGGCCACCGTCCAGTCGCGACCCGGCTGACGGTGCAACGCCAGAATCGCGCGGGCCAGCCGCGGATCGCGCAATGCGGCCACCAGACCCGAGGCGTTGTCGCAACCGCATTCGACCCAGCCCCGCACGATCATCGCGGCCACCACATCGGCAAGCCGCGCGAGGATGCCGGCAAAACCGATGCGCCCCGAGCAGATCTCATTCTTCATCGCGGCCAATATCGGCATCAGCCCCGGGTAACGTTGGCCCTTTGCATCGGCCAGCATCAGATCGGGCATCAGTTTGCCCAGACCCTGCATGCCCCCCAGATCGAACGCCATACAGCCATAAAAAAGGATCGCGCTGGGAATCACGCTCATGCTCGGGCACATGTCCACCGCACACACCGTGTCGCCCAATGGGGCGGCCTCGAAATCGCCGATGTCTTGCGCAACGACGTCGGGGCCGGACAGCAGGTCATGAGCCCTGCCCTGCGGGATCAACACGGCATTGCCCGCAGACAGTTCGTGCACCGTGCCGTCGTCCATGCGCAAGACCGCCGAGCCGATCGCCAGGTAGTGGAAGTAGGCGTGCCCTGGCCGGGCGTCGAAGCGCAGGCCAAAGGATGGGCCCGTCTGGATACGCCGGTACTGAACGCCACGCAGGCGCATGCCGGTCAACAGTTCGCTGATGAGATCGGACGAAAGAGCGAACGGATCTGACACAGGCATTCCAGGAGTTTCGATCAAAAATTCAAGACGAATCATCATAGATCATCCTGAACATCGCTTCTAGACTTTCGGCTATCGACAGTTTCTCAGGACCTTTTAGATGAGCCACAGTGTTTGCGATGTTTCCCCCGACGAGCGCCTTGCCGGTGCAACCGCGGCAGCGCCGGTGTCCCCGGCCTCACCGGCCTGGATGGCCGTCTTCTCGCTCGCGATGGGCGTGTTTGGCCTGCTGACGGCCGAGTACCTTCCAGCCAGCCTGCTCACCCCCATGGCCGCCGATCTGGGTGTATCCGAAGCCCTGGCAGGCCAGGCCGTGACCGTGACGGCCGTGGTCGCCCTGTTTGCTGGTCTGCTGGTGCCCGGCCTGACGCGAGGGCTGGACCGCCGCGTGGTTTTGCTGGCGTTTTCGGTGCTGATGGTCGCCTCCAACCTGCTGGTTGCCCTGTCGTCCAGCATGGCGGTGCTGCTGACCATGCGGGTGCTGCTGGGCATTGCATTGGGCGGCTTCTGGAGCATGGCCGCCGCCGTGGCGATGCGGCTTGTGCCGGCGGCGTTGTTGCCCCGCGCGCTGTCCATCATCTTCAGCGGCATAGCCGTGGGCACGGTCGTCGCGGTGCCGCTCGGCAGTTACATGGGCGGCCTGTACGGCTGGCGCAGCGCCTTTGTGGCGGCTGCGGCCGTGGGCACGATCACGCTGCTGTTCCAGTGGTTCACGCTGCCCCGAATGGCGCCGACTCGGGCCGCGCGGCTCGGCACGATACTCGAGGTGCTGCTGCGCCCCGGTATCGCCATGGGCATGTTCGGCTGCGTGCTCGCGCATACCGGGCACTTTGCGCTGTTCACCTATATCAGGCCCTTCCTCGAGAGCACGGCAGGCGTCGGAGCCGATGGACTCGCGCTCTTGCTGCTGGGTTTCGGCTTGGCCAACTTCGGCGGCACCCTGCTGGCCGGGTGGCTGATGCAGCGCAGCCTGCGTGTCACGCTGGCCCTGATGCCCGGCCTGGTCGGCATCGCCGCGTTGGCCCTGGTGTTGCTGCCCGCATCGGTCGCGGGGCTGGCACTGCTCGTCGCGCTCTGGGGCATGGCCTTCGGCGGCGTGCCCGTGGCGTGGTCGAACTGGGTTGCCCGTGCCGTGCCCGATCAGGCCGAGAGCGCCGGCGGCATGGTCGTGGCGTCGGTGCAATCCTCGATCGCCGCGGGTGCCGCAGCCGGGGGTGCCCTGTTCAGCTTCAGCGGCATCGCCGGCGTGTTCATCGCAGGCGGCATTGTGATGCTGCTCGCGGCGGCGCTGATCGCGCTCAAGGTCAAGGTCGCACCCCACAGTCTGTTGCCGATGGCACCGACCAAAAAGAACGCGGCCAGCAGACAGGCCAGGATCGATTTCCGTGAAAACTCAATCGACCTGTGAACTCCGCCGCTGTGCTGCGCCCTGCCCTAGCTTGCGTCTGGCCAGACCAGCGAGCGATGCACCTGTATGCCCGCCATCGCCCCATGGCCCACGGCCAGCGACACCGAATGCGGTGCGCGAGCCACGTCGCCGCAGGCAAAGATGCCGCGAACCGACGTCTTGTTCTCGGCATCGGTCACGATCTGCGTGCCCATCGGGCCGTCTTCCAACGCACAGCCGGCCGCAGCCGCCACGCCGCTCGAAGGCGCACAGCGAGGCGCGGTGAACAGACCGGCAAAAGACAGCACCCGACCATCCACCAGCACCACATCGGCCACGCCTTCGATGCGGCCGATGGGTGTGTGCTCGATCGCCACGCCTCGGCCTTCGAGTGTGTGGCGAACATCGTCGGCCAGCTCGAAAGCGCCGTTGAGCAGCAGCGTCACCTCGCCCCACTCGGTCAGCAGCTCGGCCTGGTGCGCAGACACAGCGCCCGTCGCCACGATGCCGATGCGGCCCTGATCGAGCTCGTAACCGTGGCAATAAGGACAATGAAAAACCGACTGCCCCCACCGCTCGGCCAAACCTGTGATTGCAGGCAGCTGATCCGCCACACCCGTCGCCAGCAGAATGCGCCGGCTTGCATAAGACTGCCCATCGGTTGTCGTCACCGTGAAATCGTCCACCTGCCCGGCAACCGCCTCGGCCCGGCCTTGAACCCAAGTCAACGATGGGTACGCTTCGAGTTGCGCACGCGCACTTGACGCAATCTCGGCCGGGTCGCGCCCATCCTGCCCCAGAAAGCCATGCGAATGGCTGGCAAAGCGATTGCGCCGCTGGCCCGCATCGATCACCAGCACCTTCTTGCGTGCCCGCAGCAGTTGCAAAGCCGCAGCCATGCCCGCATAGCTGCCCCCGATGATGACGACGTCATGCTGCATGGCCGACTGCTCCGTGATTCGCGTGCTTTTGGTGAGAGGCGTGGCGCTGCGCAAAATCGGCAGCCAGATCCGCCAGCGTGATTTCAGAAAAGCGACTCAGCAGCAAGGCTTCGGCTTCGACAAACGCCTTGTCGAGCGCCGCGTTCACCGACTGCTCGACCAGGCATTCGGGCGACTCATGGCGGTTGCCCATCGCAAACACGATCGGCTCGCCCAACGCCTCGTGCAACTGCCGCAGCGTGATCGCCGACAGATCGGCATCGATACGCCATCCCCCCGCATGCCCCCGGTCTGACGCCACCAGCCCCGCCCTGCGCAAAAAACCCATCGTGCGCCGAACCACCACCGCATGCGTGCCCAGGCACAACGCCAGGGCCTCGGAAGTCATCGGCTTGTCTTGCTCGGCCATGTGCAGCAACGCGTGCAGGACGGAGGATAAACGGCTGTCTCTTTTCATGTAACTTATGATGTTTCATTTTGACAGACAGGTCAAGAGAGGAGAGGTGCGGAAATTACGATTGGCGTGGCTTTGCAGCAATGGTCAGCAGGAAGTGGATCGCCTGAGTAAGCCATCCCGCCACCTTGCTGCTAACTAGGCCATAAGTTATTTGAGGGCAATTACAGCCGGTCACTGTTGAACCTGAATATCTCGAGCGACTAGGTTAAGTACTTAGCAATGAACGGACTCATTTGGCCTTTCCATGTACCCAGTTTTGGCTATTGAAATGGTCTGATAAGATCACTATGTCACGCCTACAAACTGCCCACCGCCTTCCGTAGCGAAGAAGACACCTAAGTCCTACTCTTCGGTCTATGCACGTAACCTAGGCGGTACATGGCTCTCACTTAGTAAGATGCTCTTTACCACAGCTCTATAAGACAAGCTGCCTTCATTAAGAAATCGTGGTTCAATGCTCTATTATCATTTCTCGAACATCTCGCAACAACGCGTTCTGGCCGTCGCATTTGAGGCCAAGCATCTAATTCATTAGGGTAAAACAGCATGACAAGCAGGAACTGGAAGAGGGAACGTGCTCAGGAACGCATCCGCGGGTGGTTCAACCAAGTCAGCACGGTCGAAATCAAAGAGTATCTTCGAGATACGAATCTGACCGGAATTCGGAGTGGTGTAGCCTATCGCATCGACGGCGTACACCTTTATGTCGACATTCTCAACCTTGACGAAATGCTTGGAGTGACGGGCTCAGAAGGCGTGCGGGCACACAGTCGCACGCTGCGCTTCCTAGACAGGCACTATCGAGCAGTACGCGACATCTTGAAGGGCGTAGACGCGATCCAGGTGGACTTCCACAATCAGCGGCTTCACGCTGTCATTGCCAAACCCTATGGCAACGAGACCGGCCGAATCCATAAAGCGGTTGCGACCGCGCAACTAATAATCGATGTACTTCAACGCACGGGGGAGAACAGCAACGACCCGCTGCCAGCGGCTAAAGTGCGGGCAGGCATCGACTCCGGCAAGGCTCTTGCCGTCAACAACGGTCGTCGCGGCAATCGCGAGCCGCTTTTCCTTGGCGAGCCAGCCAACCTAGCAGCAAAGCGCTCGGGTGGAGGCGCCGACACAGGCATTTACATGACCAACACCGCACGTTCGGTTGTGGGCTGGAACACGGTCGACGATGAGGATAAGACAGCGTTGACTAAGGCGCAAATCGAAAAATCCGAAGATGTCGCGGATCTACATGTCGCTGCTGATGATGTGGTCATGGACTGGGAAGAGGGTCTCTCCAACCAGCCGCTCGGCTCGTTCGAATTCAAGAGGCACACGCCGCCGTTTGCTGACCTCGACTTGGAAACACTAACACCAGGCAATTCTCGACGCCAGGATTCGACGTCGATCTACGCTGACATCGACGGCTTTACCGCTTACGTGTCTGACAGGATCGATACTGACGACTCGGCCAAAGATGTCGTCCGCGCGCTGCATGTGCTGCGAGCCGAGCTCGATGCCGTCCTCCACGCAGACTTTAGTGGCCGCAAGATTCGATTCATCGGAGACTGCATACACGGTGTGCTGATCGAGGGGACGTCTCACACAACCGATGATGCTGTGACAACCAAAAACGCCATGCTTTGCGCAGCTGCTCTACGCAGTAGTTTCGGGGAGGCGATTGCCGTCCTCAAGGAAAAAGGGATCGACGCCGGTGAGCTAGGCATCCAGATCGGGCTGGAGCACGGTCCGACGGCAATAACCCGGCTGGGGTATAAGGGCGAGCGGACGCGTTGCTGTATCAGTCGCGCCGTGCTGCGCGCCGAGGACGAGCAGCGTCGTTGCAAGGGCAATGAAACTGCGATTGGCCCGACTACATACAATTGTGCGCCGGAGGCATTCCGCATCTTGTTCAGTGGCAGTCGGATCCGCTCGGACTTCGACTACGATGAAGCGGTCGACGCACTTGCCGACGAAGCCGACAGCCAAAAAGCAACATCGGCTTCGGCGCTCGCCACCACGTTGCCGTCGATCCAGCCAGACCGTCTCGGTCGCACCGCAGCATCGGCCACAGCGACGTTCACTCTGCCCGCACAGGCCGCAGGGCCCACGAATCCGAACAAAGTTCCGGCAGGATTCGCCTGATGTGGTGGTTCATCAGCGATCCAACGCGTCTCCTAGCTGAGCGTGGCGCGATCGATCAGTTGGTCGCGGAAGACATTGGCATAGAGAACGTCCAATGGGGTGTATTGGGGTCCGACCTCGCCTTGAAGGTGGATGTCGATCTGCGAATCGGCGACAAGGTTCGAGCGGTCACCATGACTTACCCACTGATTTTCCCGAATGCACCACCAGTTGTGCGTCCCATTGGGGAAAACACATACTGGGGCGCTCACCAGTACGTCGTCAGCGGTGATCTCTGCCTTGAGTACCGCGCAGACAACTGGCATCCGGACCTATGCGGTGCCGTAATGCTGCGCAGTGCGTTGAAGCTAATGGCCGCCGATTTGGGTATCACTCACACGTCTGGTTGGGTATTACCGTCGGCGCACAACGTGACGCAAGGTCAACAAATCCGCGGGAGCTTTTACCGGATGAATATGACTACCACCGGCCAAGCCAAGCTCGCTACTGTGTCAGGAATCCAGCCAATCAAGCTCCACCAGTGCTGGGGCCCGCAAAGTATCATGGTCACGTTAACCACTGTCACAGAACAGGACAATACGCAGTGGGTCGATCCAACAGTGCCGACAGCATTCGTCGAGGATGCACGTCTAGAGGGACGGGCTATAGCTATAGCCGCCGACGACGAGCGTCTAAATGACATCCAAAACTTCCTCAAGGAGGGTGAGGACAGTCGCGTATTCTGGAGCAAGTTCGTCACGGACCCTATCGCCAACGACGAAGATCGCTGCCTCATGTTGGTCACGCCGAGAGGAACACGCGCATTCTACGTCCGGCCAGACGGCAGTAGGCCGTATGAGTTCGCACAGATTCCTCCCGACTCTGGCCAACGCCTACCGACCTACAACGCGCGCCTCGCAGAAAAGACGTTTGCCATCTTGGGCTGTGGCTCCCTCGGCTCCAAGGTAGCCACGACCATAACGCGTAGTGGTGCGCGCAAGTTCATCCTGATCGACGCGGACGTCCTGAAGCTCGAGAACCTTGTTCGCAACGAACTCGACGCCAAACAAGCAGGTGCGTCGAAAGCGTCTGCCGTTGCTCAGCGTCTGAAGCGCGTAGCTGCCGGCGTCGATGTAAAGGTGCACAACTTCCTGTTGGGTGGGCAAGAACCCGGTAGCAAGAACGACACGGTGGTACGAGAAATTGCCAGCGCGGACATCATCGTCGACGCTACGGGCAACCAGGACGTGTTCAACTACGCGGCAGCGGCAGCTAGGCTCAACCAGAAAACGATGTGCTGGGCACGCGTCTTTGCGGGCGGCTATGGAGGCCTGATTGCCCGCGCACGCCCCGGGCTAGATCCGAATCCGTTCGACGCGCGTGCGATGATCGACCAGTGGTGCGCTAGGCCCGGGCTTCCCGAACCACCTCAGCCGGAAAAGGACTATGCCTCGCGAACGGAGGAGGGCCCGCCGATGGTTGCTGACGATGCCGACGTGTCGGCTATCGCCGCACATTTCGCCCGCCTGCTCATCGATGCCGCCATCGGCGGCGACGACTCCGAGTTCGAATGCTCGGCCTACATGATAGGGTTGCGTAGGGAATGGATTTTCGAGAGGCCATTCGATACTTGGCCGATCAATCTCGGTTCAGGCCGGCTAGAACATACCGCTGAAGTCAACCCCGACGTGCGTGCCGAGGGCAATAAAGCGCTGCTGGAAATTTTTAGCGCCGTAACGGGGAGAGTGAGCAAATGATAGAGATTCAATTGACACTGGAATGCGCCGCCAAGCTACTGCGTGAGCTTCGTCGCGCGGGGACACATGAGATAGGTGGCATCCTAGTAGCCGAGCACGTTGCCAACAGCATTTTTCGTATCGTTGACTTGTCTGTGCAACGTAACGGAGGCTCTTTTTCAAGGTTTTCTCGAGATGCTAGTCTACACAAGGGATTTATGCGTCGATTCCACAACAAGACTAGACATCAATATAGTAGGTATAACTATTTAGGCGAGTGGCACTCTCACCCGAGCTTTCCTGCGTTGCCAAGCTCCAAAGACATCCTTACGATGTGCTCGCTACTCACAGCGCCAGATCAAGTGGCAAATTTCCTCGTGCTGCTGATAGTCAAACGATCGATCGCCGGTAAGCTTGAGGCATCTGCCCACGCGTTCGCACATGGCCTCACGCCAATTCGCGTGCCGTTGGCCATATACGGGCAAGACGACGCGATCACCGAGATTACCCCCTCTACCCAGCTATCTCTTCGCCAAAAACTTGCTCTGCGGGCAAACAACGGCCATTCTCGAGGGTCAACGCGTGATGCTTCGTTGAAGCAAACAATTTACTGGTAAAAAAGCGCGATGTCTATTTAACAAGAACTGCGCTCATCGTCACAATGGATAAAAAAGAAACCTGCTATACGCTTTCTCTCTATGGGTCTAGAATCTAGCTATCCCCTATTAAAATCAGCGCTAGCACTGATTCCTTAAATGAAAAGAAAGAAGAAAAATGATTGAAAGATTTTCTGGAGAAATGGGAAAACGCCTCCTCATTGAAGCGTTCTTAGGCCAGAAATTAGTCCGTGGAGCCAATGACCTGGCCCTTGCCTTGGCTGACGTGGCCGAGCTGATTTCGGTCAAAGCTGGAACCATTATTATCCAGCAGGATGCCACCGACAACGATATGTATTTTATTATCACCGGGGCATTCGACATTGTCGTCAACAATACACCAATACGTAGACGTTTTCCAGGTGATTCCATCGGAGAAATGGCAGCCGTGGAGCCGATTCAGAAACGGTCTGCTACCGTAAGTGCCGCTGAAGATTCCCTAGTTGCAAAAATTACTGAACACCAACTAAATGAACTCGGCACCCGCTATCCTGGCATTTGGCGGCGAATGGCGCAAGAGCTCTCAAAACGCCTAATCGAGCGCAATCACTTTGTGAACGCCAAGCGCGAAAAAATTCGCGTGTTTGTGATTTCGAGCGCTGAAGCGATTCCTGTTGCGAACTTGCTCCAATCCATGTTTGCACATGACAAGTTCCTGACTGTTCCGTGGAACCAAGGAGTATTCAGAGTTGCGAATTATACGATTGACGATATCGAACGTGAATTGGATCAATGCGATTTTGCCGTGGCGATCGCGCATGGCGACGATGTTACCACTGCTCGTGGCACACAATGGCCTGCACCGCGCGATAATGTAGTCTTCGAACTCGGCCTATTTATGGGACGTCTCGGACGTAAACGCGCAATCCTAATGGAGCCGCGCGGCGAGGGCGTTAAGCTTCCGAGCGATATGGCTGGCGTTACGACGATATCATATGTTTATGACGAAAAAAATGATTCAGAAGCAAAGTTTGGCCCAGCTGCGACTGCACTCCGTAAACATATCATGAACCTTGGCACTATCTCTTAACCAATCCTATAAAATTATATAGAAGATGAAGGTGGCCCGCGCTACGGAATGAGGAGCGAGATAAATATAATAAACATGAAATCTGCGGGCAAATAACACGGGTGGACCAAGAATATGTTGCAACTCTACCAGTGACAAACGTGCTGAGATACTATCACTGGCAGGGTTCACAAATTCTCGGCGGTTGACTGCAGGCGTAATCACCCCTGTTGAAATTCTCAATTTCAAGTGGATTGATCACCCATATACAACAGACCCTACCCCCTCTATTCAGAGGAGCATGACCGATACGCCAGACTTTTAGCAGCGCCCTGATTCCATCTCCATCACCCCCCGATACCGCCCCCCCTCCACACTATCCGGACTCATCAACGCAATCGCACGATCCACACAATCCCGCGCAGCATCAAGCGTGCTGCTCATCACCGCATCCGACGCGTGGCTATCGCGATCCGCTGTGGCCGTCATGACATCCAGACTCGCCAGAATCCCAGCCGCTTGCATGATCTCTTCCTTTGCCGTCCCTGGCACCAGATTTACACCACGCCGCGAATACGTCACGACTCGATCAGCAACTTTCGCCGCATGCTGAATCATCGTCATGAGGTGCTCGTGCGCAAGGAGCAATTCGTTCTCCTCTGCCCCCTCAAAGAAGTGGCCAATCACGAATAGCGTGCCGGTCAGGCGATTCAGATCCGCTTCAATCAATGCACACAGATCGATGTCGGAGAACTGATGGGCCGCAGGCTCAGCCGATTGAGGTTGAGATTGGGTGGAACCGGTCATGCTGCACCTCCCGTTTGGAAGGCGCAGACAATCATCGTGGCGCCGCTGTGCGCGTAGACGATGAGTCGACTGGGGGAATGAAGATCGGCCTGTTCAGGCGGATCTGGCACAGCACGATGGCTGGCATTAAAGACGACGAACGTCATCATGGTCGGGCTCCTGTTTGAGACCAGAGACCACTTCGATGCGTTTCTACGCGCAACGGGGTGGACGGGATGTTAGAAACACGTAAACAGCCGTGCGGCCAGCCTTACGGACTGACCCATCCCGCCCGTAATCTTGGGGCGTGCGCGAACGCACCACCACCGAATATGGACGTGACAAAACCTCACTTACGGGGAGGTTGCACCGCTGCTTACAGGTGTTTCTACGCACCGGCCCTTTCGGGTTAAGGCGATTGTGGCACGGGCCAAAGAGGCTGGCAACGACCAGCATTGGCGCTATTCGCCGGGCTTGCAACGCCTGAAGCTGATGGGTGTCGTCAGAGACCGGTCACACGATCCAGCAGCAGACCGAGAGCCTGTCGATAGTGCTCGTGCAAGTTCTGCGCCCTCTCCCGATCCGCGTAAGCCGATGCCAGTGTCAGACCGCTGCCGTGCGCATGGTCGACCAGGATGTCGCTCCACAAACGGGGCTCGGCTGTGAACCCGGCCAGCAGCGCGATCAGACGATGGGTGATCTTGAGCGTCACGCCGGCAAAGGCTTCCGGCGTGGCAAAGATGGCCAGCGTCAGTTGCGGGTGGCGGCCCACCGCCAGATGGTATCGGGTCAAGATCATCTCGATCTCCGACCGGTGATCCGCCGGCGCAACCATGCCGTCCAGCACGTCGGCATAGACCCTGTCCGACAGCGCCCGCAACAGCCCTGTCCGGTCCTCGACGTGGTGGTAAAGACTCATGGGGGTGACGCCCAGGCGGGTGGCCAGAGCGCGCATCGTCAACCCGCTCCCTCCGCCTTCATCCAGCAGGCTCAAGGCTGCGGTCAGGATGTCGTCGCGAGTCACACCGGCCCCTTGGGCGGGGCGTCCACGCGGCCGGGTCATGGCACCACGCGATACGTGGATTGAACCAGCCCGGACGGAAATTTCTGGCTCGAGATCAGCTTCAAGTCGATATCTTGGCTGAGCGAGCCAAACAGCGGCCGCCCCGAGCCCAGCAAGACGGGCACGGTGGTGATCACCAGGTCGGCGACCAGGCCCTCGCGCAAGAACGACTGGATCAACTGCCCGCCATCGACATACACGCGATGCACGCCCTGCCCTGCGAGTTCGGCCATCGCTTGTTGGGGTGCGAGGCTGGAGAACCGAACCTTGCCTTTCAGCGCTTCGGGTACGGGTTCAGCGACCAACTGTTTGGACAGCACGAGTACGGGCCGGTCATAGGGCCATGCATCGAAGGCCAAGACCTTCTCGTAGGTGCCCCGGCCCATCACGATCATGTCCTTGTCGGCGATGAACGTCGAATAACCGTGATCCTCGGTGCCGTTGTCGCGTTGCAATAACCAAGCGAGATCGCCATCTTGCCGGGCGATGAAACCGTCCAGACTGATGGCGATGAAAACGTGTGCAGTGACCACTGTGTCGCCCCTATTTATACACCGTATATTTTATTCGAATACGGGGTCAGGGCAATACGCGTGATCACTGCGTTTCGATGACACGGGCAACGTCATCAAGCGATGCCGGCACCCCCGGTCACGCCAAACACCTCACCGCTGATGTAGCTGCCTTCCTGGCTGGCCAGCAGCACGTAGACGGGCGCGATTTCCACGGGCTGGCCTGGGCGGCCGAACTCGCTCTTCGAGCCGAACTTCGACACGGCCTCGGGCGGCTGGCCGCCGGAGGATTGCAGCGGGGTCCAGAACGGTCCGGGTGCCACGACGTTGGCACGAATGCCCTTCTTGATCAGCTGTTTGGCCAGCGCCTTGGTATAGGCGACCATGCCCGCCTTGGTGGTGGCGTAGTCGAGCAAGATGGCCGAGGGCTCGTAGGCTTGCACCGAAGAGGTGGTGATCACCGACGCACCGGCCGGCAGATGCGGCACGGCGGCTTGCGCGATCCAGTGCAAGGCGTAGAGGTTGGTCTTAAGGGTCTTGTCGAAGTCTTCGGTGGTGACTTGCGAGAGGTCTTCGCGAAACTGCTGTCGGCCGGCATTGATGACCAAAATGTCGAGCCCGCCCAGCTTGCCGACGGCTTGGGTGACGAGTTCGTTGCACCATTTTTCATCGGTGATGTCGCCGGGCAAGGCCACGGCCGTGCGGCCTTCGGCTTCGATGAGCTGGATGACTTCTTGGGCATCGGCCTCTTCGCTGGGCAGGTACGAGATGGCCACATCGGCGCCTTCGCGGGCATAGGCGATGGCAGCCGCACGGCCGATGCCGCTGTCGCCGCCGGTGACCAAAGCCTTGCGGCCTTTGAGCTTGCCGGAGCCTTGATACGAAGTCTCGCCATGGTCGGGGGTCGGCTCCATCTTCGATGCCTTGCCGGGCACGGGTTGCGGCTGACGCGGGAACGGCGGCTGGGGATATTGGGTACGGGGATCGGTGATGGAAAGGCGATTGGACAAGACTTTTCTCCAGTGAGTTGAACGATGCCTTCATCTTGTTGCCTATGGCTTCGTGGCGATGGCAGTCAATCGACGAGATGGGCGTAGGAGCTGTCTGTGGCGACGTGGGCCCCTGCTCACCCCCACAAAACGATCTTTGGAGCCGAACGTCAATGGCCCCATCGGCGTTGTCTGACATGCAAGGCATCCATACCGTCCGAAAATCCAAGCCGGGTATACCGGGTTCGCGTGTTTCACATCACATCAAGCTGGAGACAGACATGGCCGACATCAAAGCGGGCGACAAAGTGCGACTGAAGTCCGGCGGACCGACGATGGCCGTGGCAGCCATAGGCGGCAGCCGAGGCGTGTGCCAATGGTTCGAGCACGGGCACCTGAACGATGGGCGTTTTGAACTGCGCGAGCTGGAATCGGTCACCGAATCGGATTCGTCGACCCGCAGTCATGACGGCAGCCCGGGGTTCGAAGAAACCTCCAGATAAGCAACCCGCCGCGCGGACGATGACTAGGAGCCCCGCCCTCGCTCATGGGCCGGTGACGCTCCCCTCCTCCTCCTCCCCCTTGCGACCTCGGTCTCAGGCTTCCGGCCCTGGGCGCGAATGGCCGTACCGGCTGCCGCTCTTGCAGGGCCTTTCGATAGCAGAGACGAGTCGAACACACACGTCGATCGGCGGCAAGTCGACTGCTGACCCGTTCGACACCCCGTTTCAATCGATGGCCAAGGCCCCGCGTCAGCACAAATCCTGCTTTCCCCGGTGATGCCGTCAGCCCGGTGTACCCTGTCGAGTGAACAGCATCAAACAATGATTTTGAGCTCGTCCGCACAGGCGTCGCACGGGGTTTGATGTTCGCCACGGAAAGTGATGGACGTCGTATG
This sequence comes from Comamonas sp. BIGb0124, assembly GCF_003752175.1. Lineage (GTDB taxonomy): Bacteria > Pseudomonadota > Gammaproteobacteria > Burkholderiales > Burkholderiaceae_C > Comamonas_F. The sequence goes on from NZ_RJVF01000013.1 coordinate 135,552, forward strand.
CGAAAAATTCTTGCGGTCATCGTTGTCTTCCTGGTGATCTTTGTGATCACCACACTGGCCGCGCTCTGGTTCTACGAGGTGTACCCATTCGGCTCCGCGCATTGGTGGTCTTGAAACAGACCGGCGCGCAGGCAGTCTCATTCGATCGAGGTACCTATCGTGTTTCATTCAGCTCTTATGCAGAAATGGCGTGGCGCCCACAGAAAGCCGTGGGGGTCGATCCTGGATCTACGGAGTCTGATCCTGGGGCTGTCCTTTCTGGCGGTTCTGATCACCTTCGCCAATACGTTTTACGCCGGCTTTTCGCAGCAGCGCGAGATGTTGATCCGCAACACGCTGGATTCGAACGAAGCGTATGCCAGCAAGCTGGCGACGATGACGGATCAGTTCCTGCAGCAGGCCGAAACCCAGTTGGGCTTCAGCGCGATGGTTCTGGGCAGCGCATTCGACGACCCGGCCATTCGCGCCGCAGAGACTCGCCGGCTCGCCGAGCAGAGCCAGACGTTCAACTCCGTCATCATCGTCGACGCCCAAGGCACACTCATCGACGTATCGCCCCCCATGAAAGAGATCGTGGGCCAGCAGGTCCGAAGCGCCAGCCTGGTCGAGGCCCTGAACGCGCGTCGACCGTTGGTGAGCGACCCCTTCACGACAGGGACGGGGCGTTTTTTGATCCTGATCAGCAAGCCGATCTTTGCGCCGGATGGCGTGTTTCGCGGTTTCATCGGCGGTGCCGTTTACTTGCACGAAAAGAACGGGCTCGAGCAAATGCTGGCCCATCACCATTACCAAAACGGCTCTTATCTTTATGTGGTCGATCGTCTCGGCAACCTGATCTACCACTGGGAGCCCCAACGCATCGGCCAGAACGTCTTGTCCAACCCGGTGGTGCAAGCCGTGGTGCAGCGTGGCGAGACAGGTAGCGCCGAGACGGTCAACACGCAGGGGCGCGCCACGCTGGCGGGCTTTGCCCCCGTGAGTTCGACGGGTTGGGGCGTGATCGTGCAAAGGCCGACCGATCTCACGCTCAAGCTGCTCAGCCGCCAGGCCCAAGACATGCTGCTGCAGATCGCGCCGCTGCTGTGCCTGACCTTGCTGGGCATCTGGATTTTTTCGCGATTGATCTCGAGCCCGCTGCATGACCTGGCGCGCATCACCAACCGGCTGAGCGATGCGGACACCGATCAGAAGATCACCCAGGTGCCCTCGTGGTACTACGAGGTGATCGCCCTGAAGAAAGCGATCGAGGCCGGACTGAGCCAGATGCAGCACAAGATCTCACGATTGAACCAGGAGACGCTCACCGACCCGCTCACCGGCTTGCTCAATCGCCGCGGGCTGGACGACACCCTTCAGCAATGGCAAGAGCTGCGGATTCCTTTTGCCGTGGTTGCGCTGGATATCGATCACTTCAAATCCATCAACGACACGTATGGCCACGACGTGGGCGACGCCGCTCTGCAGTTCCTGGCGGCTCACATGCGCCGGGCAACACGCTCCGGCGACGTGTTGTGTCGCAACGGGGGTGATGGGTTCACCCTTCTGCTACCCGGCACGCCGGGCCGTGAGGCCGTCCACGTGTGTGAACGGCTCGTGCAGGCACTCGCGACCGACTCACCGCCCTACCCCGGGCTGAAGATCACCCTGTCGATCGGCGTGGCCGACACGCAGCAAACGATGGAGAGCGGCGAGGATGTCTTGAAACTCGCCGATGCCGCGCTCTACAGGGCAAAAAGAAATGGGCGCAATCAAATCGCCCATTCGTGACACTGGGGGGTGCGCCAACCGGGCGCTTGTCGGATTCGTCCGACCCTTGATCGAGGACTGAAACCGACATCCCCTGAACGCAGTCGTGGGCAATCTATAGGCCCATTTTGGTCTTCGTCATCACAGGAGTATTCATGATCTCGTCGCCTGAGCTGCATCAGCCTTTCTGCTATCGCTACAACCGGGAACAGGTCGTCATCACCGGAGAGTGGCTGAACGGCAGTGAAAAGCCCATCGGCATCGTCGCGTATCGGGTTCCGACCCATAACGAGGGTCCTCTCGAGATCCTGGCCACACTCAACGGCCCCTGGGCCAGTTGGGACGCGGCCCTGAGCGAGGCCAAGGCGGCGGCCCGCACGGCGATCGACAAGAAGTACGAACGCGCCTCGGGCGTCTGGCAGGCATCGCCTCTGTATGGCATTCCTGCCCGATCACCCTCCGTTGCGGTGAACTGAGTTCAGACCTGCCGAAGTCATCGAAAGGCCTCCCCTGCGGAGGCCTTGTTGCTCGCGGGCGGGGTGTATGGCGTCTTTGCATCGCGCAGACAGATGAGCGGCGCGTTGCGCGCGATGATCGATTTTCTGGCCGCGTGGTTCAAGGATGCAAGACAGATCAGCCTCTGAACTCGAGTGACCCCGATCGCTCCTCGGCAAAAGGCGGTGTCGAGAACGCGGTTCGCCGACTCGGCCGATAATTTTTATCGGCGCATGGCCGTTGCCGTGCGTGACCCGACAAGCCGAGCCGAGCCGACCGATGTCCGTGGCTCTTGCCGTCGAGATGGACAACCTGCCGACGCATCGTCGCCGCGCCCTCCAGAAAGACCGATCGAATGACAGACGAATCACAAGCACCCGTCATCCTCATCACGGGCGGTAGCCGCGGCGTGGGTGCCGCGACGGCCCGGCTGGCGGCGGCGCAGGGTTACGACGTGGCCATCAGCTTTGTCGCCAACGAAAGCGCGGCCCGATCCGTGGCGTCGGATGTCGAGGCCCTGGGGCGCCGCGCCCTGCCCGTGCGTGCCGACAATGCCGACCCCGCGCAGGTCGCCGCGTTGTTCGCAGCGATCGACAAGGCGTTCGGCCGGCTCGATGTGCTGGTCAACAACGCTGCCATGCTGGCCCGTCAATCGCGCCTTGAAGACCTTGACTTCGAGCGCGTGCGCCGCGTGTTTGCGGTCAACTCGATCGGTCCGATTCTTTGCGCGCAGCAGGCGGTCAAACGCATGTCCACCCGGTACAACGGCCGTGGCGGCTCGGTCATCAACATCTCGTCGGCATCGGCGCGCCTCGGCAGTCCCAATGAATACGTGGACTACGCCGCCTCGAAAGGGGCCGTCGAGACCTTCACCACGGGCTTTGCCAAAGAAGTCGCACGCGAAGGCATACGCGTCAACTGCATCCGCCCGGGCCATATCTACACCGAGATGCACGCCAGCGGCGGCGAGCCGGATCGCGTGAACCGAGTCAAGGACACCGTTCCCATGGGCCGCGGCGGCCAGCCCGAAGAAGTCGCCCGAGCCATCTTGTGGCTGGCCAGCGCCGAGGCCTCGTTCATCACCGGTACTTTTCTGGATGTGACCGGCGGCAAGTAGGGGGGATCGCCGGTCGGGTACTGGGTACAATAAACAAGAATTATCCTTATTTACACCCGACTGCATCCGCATCCAGCGCGCCATCATGTCTTCTGCTCCAACCGTTCTCCACAGCGAAGTCGCTTCTTTGTATGTCGACCACCACCAGTGGCTTCAAAGCTGGCTGCGCAAGAAGGTGGGCAATGCGTTCGATGCGGCCGACTTGGCGCAAAGCACCTTTTTGCGCCTGCTGGTGGCCGACGATGTCGGGCGCATCGCCGAACCGCGCGCCTACCTGACGACGATTGCACGCAACCTGCTGGTCAACCAGGTGCGACGGCGCGCGATCGAACAGGCATATCTTGAAGCGCTGGCCCATTTGCCCGAGCCGGCGGCTCCGCCCCCCGAAGTCAGACTGATGGTGCTCGAGACACTGGTCGAGATCGACCGCCGCCTCGACGGTCTTCCTGCGGCGGCCAAGCAGGCTTTTCTGCTGGCCCAGCTCGAAGGGCTGTCGCATGCCGAGATCGCGGCAGAGCTCAGCATTTCCGTCTCGACCGTCAAGCGGCATCTGGCCAAGGCGGCGATGCGCTGTTTCTTTCCCGAATAAGAAGCGCTGCCCGTGGTTTCTCCGATCCCGGTCGACGACTCGGCTGCCTCACGTTCCGGGAAAGCCGCCGGGCCGTCTGCGGTGACCCCTGCTGTGGCCCAGCAAGCCGTGCAATGGTGGATGGCGCTGCAGTCGAAGAACCCCGGAGCCGCGCAACTGGCCGCGTTGGAAGCCTGGCGGAAAGCCGATCCCCAACACGAAGCGGCATGGCAGCGCATCGAATCCATGCGCAGCCAGTTGGCCCAGATTCCCCTGCCGGTTGCGCGCGCGGCCTTGGTTGCAGGGCCGGCTTCGAAACAACGTCGCCGCACGGTGCAACTGCTGACCGCGCTGGTCGTCGCAGGCGGCGGTGCGGCCCTGGTGCGGCAGTCGAACCCTTGGCAGGTTGCCATGGCCGATGTCGCGTCGGCTACCGGCGAAATCCGCACCGTGCAACTGCCCGATGGCGGCTCCATGACCCTCAACACCGCCAGCGCCATCAACCTGCGCTTCGATGACCGGCGGCGCGTGGTGCAGTTGCTGCACGGAGAAATCCTGGTGCAGACAGCGCCAGACCGCATGGGCAGGCCCTTTTTTGTGCAGACCGAAGCGGGTCTGGCCCGGGCCGTCGGCACACGCTTCACCGTGCGCCAGCGAGACAAGGACGTCGAGGTGGCTGTGCTGCAAGGCGCTGTCGAGCTGCTGCCGGCGGATGCCCCGCAGGCCGCCCGTCTGCTGCAAGCGGGTGAATCGGCCAGTTTCACGCCCCTGCAAGCCAGCGCCAGCCCCCCGTTGAAAGACGGCGATGCCGCATGGGCCGAAGGCATGCTGGTGGTGTCTCACATGCGGCTGGACGACTTCCTGGCCGAGCTTGCCCTCTATCGGCGCGGCCGGCTGGGGTGCGATCCGGCCATCGCCCATCTTTCGGTATCGGGCGCCTACCCCTTGGCGGACACCGACCGCATCCTCACCTCGCTCACGTCGGCGCTGCCCATCGAGGTGCACCGCTTCACCCGCTTCTGGATCGACGTGCGGCCTGCCCGCAACTCGTCCTGAAAAATAGTTGAGCCGATTTGGCCGGCCTTGTTGTCAAGGAGGATGAGGCGCAGTTTTTGCGCCCATTCCGCTTCACAGAGCAACAAGTCCATCGAGGGGATTTCCATGCAGCAGAGCACCGGGCAGCGCGCCGGCCATCCACACCATCGCCCTGACAGTCCAAGCCGCTTGCGGCAGCGGACGCCTCTTGCATTGGCCCTGCACGCCTTGTGCGTGGGCATGGTGGCGGTGGGCGGCGTCACGCTGCCGCAGCACACCAGGGCACAGGCTGCAAGCAACGGGGTGCAGGCATTCGACATTCCGGCTGGCCCTCTGGAGAGCGTGTTGAACCGCCTGGGCCGGGATTCGGGCGTGCTCATCACCTTTGGCTCGGGCCTGACCGAAGGACGGCGCAGCCCGGGTGCACGCGGCAGTTACGGCGTGGAAGACGCATTGGCCCAGGCCCTGAGAGGCACCGGACTGATGGCTGTGCCGGCTGCAGGCGGCGGATTCACGCTGCGGGCGGCCCCCCCGGCGAGCACGCCCGCTGCCGGCTCCTCGACCCTGCCCGCCGTGACGGTCACGGCCCAGGCACCGCGCAGCGGAACGACGGAAGGAACCGGCAGCTACGCGACCCGAGGCCCCGGCAACACCGCCACGCCGCTGGGCCTGACGTTGAAAGAAACACCGCAGTCGGTCAGTGTCATCACGCGACAGCAGCTCGATGACCAGGCGGTGCAGTCGGTTCAGGAAATCCTCCACAACGCGCCCGGCATCACGGTCACGCAGCTCGACAGCGAGCGCTTCACCTTCTACTCGCGCGGCTTCAGCATCGACCACCTGCAGTACGACGGCGTGCCCACGCAATACGCCACGCAATACGGCGCCGGCGAATCCGAGGTCGATTCGATCATCTACGACCGCGTCGAGATCGTGCGCGGCGCCACCGGCCTGCTCACGGGTGCCGGCGATCCTTCGGCGGCGATCAACCTGGTGCGCAAACGCGCGGACAGCAAGGTCTTCACCGGCGAGCTCACGGCCAGCGCCGGCTCGTGGGACAACTACCGCGCTTCGGCAGACCTGTCGGCACCGCTCACGCAGGACGGCCGCATCCGGGGCCGCCTCGTGGTCGCCGAGGAAGACAAGCAGTCGTACATCGACAACTACAGCCGCGAACGCCGCACGCTCTATGGCACGGTTGCGGTCGACCTCACGCCCGCCACTCAGCTGGATGTGGGCGTGAGCCACCAGCGTGGCCGTGCCAAGGGCGTGACCTATGGCGGATTCCCGCTGGTGTACAGCGACGGCACGGCCATCGACTGGCGCAGCCTGGGCCGTTCGTTCTCGATCTGGCCACGCTGGTCGAGCGAGGAAACCGACAGCACCAATGCGTTTGCCGAACTGACGCACGAGTGGCGCAATGGCTGGAAGACCACGGCACTGGCCATGTACAGCCGGCAGGAGGTCGGCAGCAACACACGGCTTTTCCCATGGGGCTTTCCAGACGCTGCAACGGGATTGATGAGCAGCAACCCCTCGCGCGTCGATTTCCCCGGTCAGCGCGATCAGCGCAGTCTGGATGTGCGCAGCACCGGCTCGTTCGACGCTTTCGACCGGTCGCACGAGGCGGCTTTCGGATTCAGCTACTCGCGCCAGAAGATGGATTTCGACCGCATCGGTGCAACCGATGCAGTGCCGGCGATCAGCCTGTTCGACTGGGCCGACTACCCCGAGCCGGCGACCTGGGGCACTGCCGTGAAATCCGGAACCTACGACCGGCGGCAAACAGGTGCCTACGGCGCGCTGCGGCTGTCGTTGGCAGACCCGCTCAAGCTCATCGTCGGCGGCCGCTTCAATCGGTGGCATCGCAGCGGTGCCGGCTACGCGGGCCGCAGCCCGTACGATTTCGAGCAAAGCAAAATCACGCCCTATGCGGGCCTGGTCTACGACCTGGGCAACAGCTACTCGCTCTACGGCAGCTACACCAGCATCTACAACCCCCAGAACTACCAGGACCGCAACGGCAACTTTCTGGACCCGGTCGAGGGCAGCAACTGGGAAGCCGGCATCAAGGGTGAATTCCTCAACGGCCGTGTGCAGGCATCGGCCGCCGTATTCCGCATCAAACAAGACAACGTGGCCACGGCCGATGTCGGCCAGCTCGTGCCCGGCTCGGCGACGCAGGCTTACGTCGGTGCCAGCGGCGTGGTCAGCAAAGGCGTGGAGTTCGAGATCAACGGCGAACTGAGCCCGGGCTGGAACCTGGCCTTCAACGCGACGCACTTCAAGGCCGAAGACGCCGACGGCGACGCGTACAACACCGATTCGCCGCGTACGGTACTGCGTGTGTTCACCACTTACCGCCTGCCCGGTGACTGGCACCGCCTGACGGTGGGCGGGGGCGCCAACTGGCAAGCCAAGACCACCAACCCCACAGGCGTGTATCACCCGGACAATCCCAACGGTTTGGGCGAATACCGCCAGGGCGCTTATGTGCTGGGCAGCCTGATGGCACGTTACCAGTTCACGCCGCAGTTGTCGCTGCAGTTCAACGTCGACAACCTGTTCGACAAGTGGTACTACACCTCGGTGAACTTCAACGAACAAGTGATGTGGGGCACGCCCCGCAGCTATCGCGCGACGCTGAGCTACAAGTTCTGACGGCGGTTGATCCGAGAAGGCACCATCAGGGTAATTACCGAGTCATTTGCGCTGCCTGTACGCAGTTCTACGTACGTTTTTGGGTGTTTTAGCCCATAGACTGCGCGGCAGGGTGTCGACACACGGTGTGAGGCAGGAATCGCGAAGGTAGGGGCGCCTCGCGGTACTTCCGTGTCCAACCGATGATTTCATTGCTCGATTCCCTTGCCGCCATTCTTTTTGCCGTCGCGCTGTTGCACACGTTTGCAGCCAAGCAGTTCGAGCGGCTCTCCCATCGCTACCCTCGCCATGCCGGCGTCTTTCACCTGCTGGGTGAAGTCGAGGTCGTCTTCGGCTTCTGGGCGATCGTGCTGGTCGCGACCCTGGCCGTTGTCGGCGGCAGCACGCAGGCGCTCGACTACGTCGAATCCAGGAACTACACCGAACCGCTGTTCGTGTTCGTCGTGATGGTCATCGCCGCCTCCAAGCCGATCCTGCATACCGTCGGCTTCATTCTGAACGCCATCGCCCGAAAGATGCCGGTGCCGACGCCTTTGGCCAGCGCCTGGCTGGGCCTGGCCGTGGTGCCCCTGCTGGGCTCGCTGATCACGGAGCCTGCCGCGATGACCATTGCGGCACTCATGCTGGCGCTTCAGATCTTCCGTCCCGCCGTACCCGAGGCGGTCAAATACTTCGCCCTGGGCGTTCTTTTCGTCAACGTGTCGATCGGCGGCACGCTGACAGCCTATGCAGCGCCGCCCGTGCTCATGGTTGCGTCCACTTGGGGCTGGGACAGCTGGTTCATGCTGACGCAGTTCGGCTGGAAAGCGGCACTGGCCGTCATCGTCAACGCCACGGCGGCGACCTACGTCTTGCGCAACCATCTGCCCAAGTCGGGCCAAGCAGAGGCCGGCGGCGCGCCCTCCGGCTCGATGCCGCTGCCCGTCGTGGCCGTGCATGTCGTGATGCTCGCTGCGGTGATCGCGGCAGCCCATCACCCGGTGGTCTTCATCGGCATCTTCCTGTTGTTCCTGGGTTTCACGCAGGCCTACGAGAAGTACCAGAACCCGCTGATTCTGAAGGAAGCCCTGCTGGTGGGCTTTTTCCTGGCCGGCCTGGTGGTGCTGGGCGGCATGCAGCAGTGGTGGCTGCGTCCCATCGTCGAAGGACTCGAACCGCTGGTGCTGTTTTTCGGCGCATTGGGACTGACCGCCATCACCGACAACGCGGCCCTCACCTACCTCGGTTCACTCATCGACGGCATCTCGGACGCCTCCAAGTACATGCTGGTCGCAGGGGCCGTCGCTGGCGGCGGCCTCACCGTCATCGCCAACGCACCCAATCCGGCAGGCGTCGCCCTGCTCAAGCGCGGCTTCAAGGACGAGACCGTCAGCGTCGGCGCGCTGTTCCTCGGTGCCTTGGGCCCGACCGCCATGGCGGCTGCCGCACTCCTGCTGCTCTAGCTTTCCCCAACTTTTGTGAGAAGCCGGCGCACCGGCCGGGCGCAGCTTTGCCATGACTCAACCGAGACGACCTTCCCCGACACGGGGCATGTACAGCGTCAACAACAACGAGTTCGACATCGACATGGTGGCCCTGCCCGGCATCTTGGGATATGGCTTTCGCGTGGCACCCAGGCGTGTTCTTCGACCGGTCGATCGGCGCATCCTTGCTCGGCATCGCCGCCCTGCGGCTGGCCTGGGCGATCTGGAGCACGGTGTGCAAATCGTTGAAGGCCAGAAACGAACTTCGGGCTGCCGAAGGACGCGCCTAGCGCCTGCGGACGCTGGACTCTGCCGACGCGAGGCCAGCGGCCCCTAGTGCCGCGCTTCCAACTCGAGCATGCCGCGATAACGCACGCCCTCCGCGCTGTCCGGGCTCATCAGCGCAATGGCACGATCGACACAGTCACGCGCCGCATCGATCGTGCTGCTCATCACGGCATCGGATGCATGGCTGTGCCGATCCGCCGTGGCCGTCATGACATCCAGACTGGCCAGAATGCCAGCCGCCTGCATCACCTCTGTTTGCGCAGTGCCGGGTATGAGGTTCGCGCCATGCTGCGAGTAGGTCACCACACGATCGGCGACTTTTGCCGCATGCTGAATCATCGACATGAGGCGCTCTTGAGCGACGAGCGACTCAGCCTCTTCAGCGCCTTCGAAGAAGTGGCCGATGACAAAAAGCGTACCGGTCAGGCGATTCAGATCGGCCTCGATCAAGCCACACAGATCGTTGTCAGAGAACGTCTGGACGCCGGGCGCCGTGGATTGAGGTGGGGTGGAAGGGGTCATGCTGCGCCTCCCAGGTGGAAAGCGCAGGCGACCATCGTGGCGCGGGTGCACGCGGGGATGAGTCGGCTGGGGGAAAAGAGATCGCCCTGTTTGGGCGGATCCGGCACAGCGCGATGGCTGGCATTGAAGACGACGGCTGTCATCATGGTCGAGGCTCCTAACTGAGTCTGCAGACCACTCGCAACGTTTCTACGCGCAACGGGTGGACGGGATGTTAGAAACACGCAGTTAGACGTGCGGCCAGCCTTACGGACAGACCCATCCCGTCCGTAATCGCGAAGAGTCCAGCATGGACCCTCACAAAACATGGGCGTGACAAAACCGCTCTAACGGGGCGGTATGGCCGCTAACTGACGAGGTGTTTCTACGCACCGGCCCTTTCGGGTTGAAGTGATTGTGGCACGTGCGGGGGTGACTGACAACGTCTGCTTAGGCCGAGCCCAAACTGCGCCGAGGGACTGAAACTGGCTGTAGTCTCTGAGCAGCTATTCCGAGACAATCAAACTTAACGAATAAATCGAATTTAACCAACTGTTCAAACTGATCAGATGGTGTTGCAAAGCGTCGCAGCCATTTGCCCGTTGGCCCTGTCCCTGACCGGGCGCAAGCCTTCTCATACATTGAACCGGCCCCGCATCTCCTGCTTCGGTAGCAAGGTCAACGGCCACAAAGCGCCCTGAAGCGCCACTGATGAGGTCCCCCATGAAAACTCTTTCGACACCATCGGCCCCGACGACTCGTCACCGTTCAACCAACACCCCAAGTGCAGTTGCTCTTCCGTCGCCCTATGTGTCAGCGACTCAGACCAAGGCCATGATGGCCGGCAGCTTGGCGGCCCGGATGAACCGCCTGGAAGCCAATGACATGCTCAGCACCGATGGCGCAGCCGATCTGGTGGGTACAACCCGGGTGACGATCAACGCGTGGATTGCCAAAGGGCGGGCCATCGGATTGACCCAAATGCGGCGTGGTTTCAAGCTGCCCAGTTGGCAGTTCGAACCGGCGATGTGGGATGCCGTCCCCCAGCTTTCCAAAGCTCTGGACACCCGCGAGGGCTGGGCACTGCTCACTTTCCTCGAGACGCCATTGGGCGCTCTGGGTGGCCGTACACCGCGTCAGGCCATCGAACAAGGTCATTTGGCGCGTGTGGTTGAACTGGCCGCTGTCCACGCAGCTTCGATTTGATATCCTTGCACACCGGATCCTCGACTTCCCAATGAACGTCATCACCAGTCGCTACCGCGGGTCAGAGAAGCACAAGAACCGGCCAGCGCACGGCGCCAAAGGAACGCTATGCCCTGAGTGGACCCACTCAACGCCGATGGGTGGTCTTAAAAACGATCCATTCAGCCACGCCTGGTTGCAGACTGAAGCTCACCGGATTTTTGAAAGCTCACAACCCCACCCCGACGGCGAACAGCGCCGCTATGCAACGTCAAGAGGGATCGCTTTCGAGGCCAAACCATCCAACGACGGTTATTGGCATGGTTATCCGATTCCTTGGGAAGGCGTGCCCACCGACCTCCTTGATCGCTGGCTCGATGAAGGTGTCGTCACTAACCGTGATATCAAAAGGCACCGAAAACATGGAAAAAACAACATGACATGGGCTCTAGATAGCGACTCCCGATGACTGGCATGCAGACATTTGGCGATCCCGATCGCTTCGAGATTTCGGCTCGGTGGGTCCAAGATCAGGAGCCCAGGGATCGTTTGCCCAAAGATCATGGGTGGTCGATGGGCGAACTCTGCATAAAGGTTGGCGGAGTCACCCTCACCGAGCATCGCATTCACGGTGAGTCAAAGGAGGGCATCCAATGGTACCTGGGACCCGTGGTTGCTTGGCTGCTCAGCCAGTGGAAATGGCTGATGCATGAAGAAGCCTATACCTGGAAAACGCATTCGGGAGAATCCGCAGCCTTCACGGTAGAAGCCGATCTCGAGCGATACATGGCATCGGCATATCCCAGCGACAGACTGGTCTACAAGCATATCCGTGCGTGGTGGATGAGGCACGCTTTGCGCTCGGCCGATCCAAGCGCTTTGCTTCCCTCCATCGTCATTCGCCGGGTCGAGGACACCATCGAAGTGTCTTGGCTGGACAAGCAGCCCGACTTTTCTCCAGAAGGCCATGAGCTGAATCTCAACCCGGGCGTGGCACTCTTCCCAGTCGAAGAAGTCGCAAAGCCGCTTTGGGAATTCCTGCAATGGGCGACGACGTCTGCGCAACCGGTTACACGAGATGATCACACGCAGATACAAAGCTTACGCAAACGGCTCGAGGCAACCCAACAGACCCAATCCGTCGAACTCGAAGCTGCTTACATGGCAGACGATATCTGTCACGAGGTGATGGACAAGATTCGCTCGAGTCATTGGATACCCAACGGCAAGGCGTTGACCGACATTCCAGTGGTCACTCAATTCGACATGCCCGTACTGATGTTCGGCGGCTTGAATGTCGACATCGGCACGAGCGATGTGCGAAAACTATTCGACGTCCTCGTGCAACAGCACCGAGGAACGGACGACAAAGAGCTCGCAGAGCTTGTTTCTTCGCCATCCATCTACGAGTATCTACAGCCCTACACACACGGCTACGAGCTGGCCTATCAGATACGAGAAGCTCTCCAGATCGATACGGATGTCGCATTTGTGGATGTGGAGAAGCATCTCGAGCGACTGGGCATCGCCATACAAGAGATCGATCTAAAAACCAACAGCGTTCGCGGCGTTGCCATTGCCGGCGAAGATTTCTTGCCGACGATCGTGATCAACACGAGCCACAAATTCAACAACAGCGCCCGTGGCCGACGTTTTACGCTTGCGCACGAGTTCTGCCATATCCTGTTTGATCGTTCGCGTGCAAAGCGTCTCTCACACATCAGCGGACCTTGGACATCGGGGCGCGTTGAAAAGCGCGCCAACGCCTTCGCCGCCATGTTTCTGGCCACACCCCACGCCTTGGAACGGGCTTTGAATTCCGTATCGAGTCGTGACAGGAAAGTGATCAATAAGCTTGCCGAAACATTCGGCATTGGAACAGGTGCGCTACTCGAGCACTTGCGCAACTTCGACCTCATCTCGGAAGACGATTTTCAAGCAATCAGTGGCTACCGATACCATTGAGTCAGACACTGAATCGGGGACCCGCGACAGTGAGACCTGAAGCAAACATCAGTCGCGGCGCGATGACCATTGAAAGGTCCTGAGACTCGCTCGACCGCTCACCTGCAGTGACGCCTGTCATCGACTGGCTCATATTCAGGAATCAGGCTCCAAATTTGGATACCATCCATCCCAAATATGGCCTTGAATTCCACAGTCTATGCATTCCTCTGAACGCTTGAAGGGTCTGGATGTGTTCGTGTCGGTCGTCGATGCCGGCAGTTTCACGGCGGCCTCCGAGCGGCTGAACCTGACCAACTCGGCGGTCGGCAAGGCGGTGGCGCGTCTTGAAGGACGGCTGGGTGTCCGGCTATTCGAGAGGACGACGCGACGCCTCTCCCTCACCGATGCAGGTCAGGCCTTTTACCGCACCTGCCAGCAGGTGCTGGGTGATCTCGAAGAGGCCGAGCATTCGCTGAAAGCCGAGGGCACGGCCCCGGTGGGCAAGCTGCGCATCGACTTGCCGGCTACGTATGGCCGCATGCGGGTGATGCCTCTGCTGCTTGAGTTCCTGAAGAAGTACCCCGGCGTGCAGCCGCACATCTCGTTCACGGATCGTTTTGTGGATCTGGTGGAAGACGGCATCGACCTGGCCGTGCGCATTGGAGGCAGCGACACCTGGCCAACGCCCATCGGCTACCGCTTCATCGGCCACGAACGTCGGGTTTTCTGTTGTTCCCCCGCGTATCTGGCGTCCGCCGGCCCCATCGTGGGATTGGAGGCACTGCCCGCACGGGATGCCGTGGTCTACAAGCGCGCGGACGGATCGGCCAGTCCGTGGTTCATCCGCCGAAACACGGGCCCGGTCGAACACTTCCACCCCCTGGCGCGGATGGCAGTCGGCAGTGCAGAGGCCCACGTCGAGGCCGTGGTCAGCGGGTTCGGTATCGCTCAGCTCTCGACTTGGCTCATCGAAGACCGTCTGGCCAGCGGCGAGCTCGTGGAGGTGCTCCCCGCCCATGCGGTCGAGGGACTGCCGCTGTATCTGCTGTGGCTGCGCAGCCGGCAGCAATTGCCCAAGGTCGATGCGCTGCTCCAGCACCTGTCCGGCACGCTACAGGTGTGAATTGCGGAATCCCAGGCCATATTGAGAGGAAAAGTCATCCAACACTAGACCATGAGGAATCAATAAGCTTGCGTCTTTGTCTTCGATTTTCTGCAAGCTCTTCCATGTCTTCGTCTTCATCCCCGGCCCCTGCCAGCGACGCTGCGAGCCCGACCTCCAACAGCCAGGCGTCCATTCTCATCCTGGCAGTCGCGGCGTTTGTCATCGTCACGACCGAATTCCTCATGGTCGGCCTGCTGCCTGCGCTGGCCCGAGATCTCGCCGTGTCGGTCTCCACGGCGGGGCAACTGGTCACGCTGTTTGCGGTGGTGGTCATGGTCTTCGGTCCACCGCTGACGGCCTGGCTCGCGCACATCGAGCGCAAGCGCCTGTTCGTTGCCGTGGTCTTGCTGTTTGCGGCCTCGAACGCCTTGGCAGCCGTCGCGCCCAACATCTGGGTGCTGAGCCTGGCACGTATCGTTCCTGCCCTGGCGCTGCCGGTGTTCTGGGGCACGGCGAGCGAGACGGCCGCCCAGATGGCCGGTCCGGCGCGCGCCGGCAAAGCCGTGTCGATGGTGTACCTGGGCATCTCGGCAGCCATGCTGCTGGGCATTCCGCTAGGCACTCTTGCCGGCGATGCCATCGGCTGGCGGGGCGCGTTCTGGGCACTGGCCATCATGTCGCTGTCGATCGCCTTGCTGCTGCACGTCTCGATGCCGACCCTGAAGGCCGGCAAGCGCGTGGCCATGGCAGAGCAGGCCCGCATCCTCCGTGATCCAACGTTCGTCGCCAACGTGCTGCTGTCGGTGGCGGTGTTTACCGCGATGTTCACGGGCTACACCTACCTTGCCGAACTGCTCGAAAAGGCGGCGAACGTCCCTTCCGCACAGGTCGGATGGTGGCTGATGGGCTTCGGTGCCGTAGGCCTGATCGGCAATTGGCTGGGCGGCCTTGGGGTGGACCGCAAGCCGTTGGCCACGACCGCCTTGTTCAGCATGCTGCTCGCCGCCGGGATGACCGCCACGGTACTGCTTGCGCAGATGCAAGCCGCCCTGGCGATCGCTCTGTGCGTCTGGGGCATCGCCAATACCGCGCTGTACCCGATCTGCCAGATTCGGGTGATGAAGTCGGCACCGCATGCACAGGCGCTCGCTGGGACAATCAATGTTTCCGCGGCGAACGGTGGCGTCGCCATGGGTGCGGCCCTGGGCGGTGCCAGCATCCCCTGGTGGGGAATCGAGAGCGTGGGCCTGGTCGGAGCGGCCGTCGCGTTGGCTTCTGCGGTCGCGGCCTTGGTCATCGGCGTGTGGGCGCACAAGCGCCAGTGATCGAAGCCCTGGAGATCTCGCCAGGTGATGCGGCCCCCGCGTGCCGACGCATCGCCGAGGTCGGGATAACCTTGGCGAGCCATGACGACGCAGTTTGCCTGAACGCCCTGCCAGCAGCATCGCGCGCACGGCGGTAGACTTGACCGGATCGGCAGCTTGCACACGCGATAGCTGCTATATTTTGATTCACTCAACATACCCTTCGAGAGGATCGCATGTCGATCAAATCCATTCTGAAATCCACCGTGGCGGCACTGGCGATCGTCACCGGGGGATCGGTCTTTGCACAGGGCACGCCCATCAACGCCGCGCAGTTCGACGCGCTGGTTGCGCAGGGCCCCGTGGCCAGCGCCTCGACCATTGCATCGAGCGCCTGGGCCAGCAAGATCAAGCAGGCTGGCGCGCTGCGCCTGGGCACGACGCAAACCGCGAATCTTTTCTCTCTGCTCGACGAAAAAGACGGCAAGATCCGCGGCTTCGACGCCGGCCTGGCCCAATTGCTCACGCGCTATATCCTGGGCGATCAGTCCAAGTACCAGTTCACGCAGGTGACCTCGTCCACGCGCGAGCAGGTGCTGATCAACGACCAGGTGGACGTGGTGTTCGCCACCTACTCCATCACCCCGGCCCGCGCCGAGAAGATCGCGTTCGCCGGTCCTTACTACGCATCGCAGGCGGGCGTGCTGGTCAAGGCCAGCAACAAGGAGATCCAGTCGTACAACGACCTGGCCGACAAGAAGGTCGCCACGCAGGCGGGCTCCACGGGGCCCGCGATCCTGGCGCAATATGCGCCCAAGGCGGTCGTCCAAGAGTTCCAGACGCACCAGGAGGCGCTCAACGGATTGCGCCAGGGACGCGTGGACGCCTACGTCACCGACCAGACGCTGCTGCTCAATGTGCTGAGCCTCGGCGGCAGCGAAGCGCGGCTGGCGGGCGCGCCCTTTGGCGCGCAAGACCCCTACGGCATCGGCCTGCCCAAGGGCTCGGACGGCGTGGCCTTCGTCAATGCCTTCCTGAAGAAGCTGGAAGCCGACGGCACCTGGGCCAAGCTGTGGACCGTGTCCATCGGACAGCGCACCGGCAGCACCGACGTTCCCACGCCGCCCTCCATCCCCTGAGCGATGGACGAGGTCTCCCGGCTTCTGGCCAACTATGGGCCTGCCTTCGGGCAGGCCCTTTTGCTGACATGGAAGCTGACGATCGTGTCGTTTGTGCCCGGCTTCGTGCTGGGCGTGCTCGTGGCGCTGCTCCGGCTCCTGCCGCTGCCGCCGCTGCGTGGGGTCCTGACCGCTTATGTCGAAGTCTTTCGCAACATTCCCGGCGTGGCGCTGCTGATCTTCGTTGTATTCGCCTTGCCCGATCTCGATGTCCTGATCGACTATGAGCACAGCGTGATCCTGACGTTGACGCTGATCTGCTCCGCGTTCACGGCAGATTACCTGCGCGCAGGCATCAACACCATCGACGGCCGCCAGATCGAGGCCGCGCTCAGCTTGGGCATGCGGCCCGTGCAGGTGATCTCTGCCGTGGTCTTGCCGCAGGCGCTGCGCTCGGTGGTGCAGCCGATGACCTCGCTGCTCATTGCGCTGATGTTGTCGACCTCGCTGGCGTCGCAGGTGCCGATTCCGGGGAGAGAACTCACCGCGCTGGTCGCCAAGATCGCCAACGACTCGGCCAGCGGCATTGCCGCGTTCGCCGTGGCGGCTGCGATGTATGTGGTGACAGGCTTGCTCATCGCCTGGGCTGGCGCCACCTTGGACAAGAAGGCACGGATACTGCGATGAGCCGTCCTCTCGAAGACATTCTGTTCGGTGCACCCAATCCCCAGACCCGCACCGTCATGCGGGCTGCGAGCGTGGCCGCTGCGGCCGTGCTGCTGCTGTTGGCTGCGGGCGTCGTGTACCGGTTCCATGCCGCAGGGCAGCTCGACGTCGCACTGTGGGAATTCTTCGCCCGGCCGACGACCTGGGCTTTCTTGGCCAAAGGCCTGCTCGGCACGCTGGCCTCGGCGGCGACGGCTGCCGTCATCGCGCTGACGCTCGGGCTGCTGCTGATGGTGGGCCGCCGGTCGCGGTTGCGGCTCGTGCGTTGGCCCAGCATCGCGGTCATCGAGTTCCTGCGGGGCACACCGACGCTGCTGCTGATCTATGTGTGTTTTCTGGTGCTGCCGTCGGTCGGGATGAAGCTGAGCACCTATTGGATGCTGACCTTGCCCGTCGGCCTCAGCACCGCCGCAGTGGTGGCCGAGGTGTACCGCGCGGGCGTGCTCGCCGTTCCCCGCGGGCAGACCGATGCGGCGCGCAGTGTGGGAATGACCGAAGCGCAGGTTTTTTTCTCGATCGTCTTTCCGCAGGCGCTGCGCTACATCGTTCCGGCGCTGGTCGCGCAACTGGTCATCGTGGTCAAGGACACCACCTTCGGCTACGTCGTCACCTATGGTGAACTCATGCAGAACGCCAAGGTGCTGGTCGCCAACTACAACTCGCTGGTGCCCGTGTACCTGGTCGTGGCGGTGCTTTATTGCCTCGTGAATTACGCGATATCCAGAGCGAGTAAACGGCTTGGACGGCCGATGCATTGACCGTCGCCAGGATGCGCGCGGTTCGGTGACTCGGCGCCCTGGCAACGGCAAAAGCTGTCGACAAGATGGATGCTGGCCGGCAGGCGCAGGGACGATCCTGGGTCGAGCCGCGCTGCGCCTGCGGAAGCTTTACTCCAGCGACAGGCCGGCTGCCTTGATCACTTCCTCGAAGCGTTTGCTCTCGGCGGCCATGAACACCTTGAACTCTTCGGGGGTCGGCGCGTACTGAACATATCCAAATGTCTGGAATTTCTCTTTGACATCGGGTCCGGAAAGCGCGGCCTGCACATCGGTGCGCAGCTTTCTTTGCACTTCGGCCGGCGTTCCGGGGCGGACGGCAAATGCGTTCCAGCCCGTGACGAAATAGTTGGCCGGTCCTCCGGACTCTGCCACCGTGGGAACATTCTCGTAGCCCGGCAGACGCTCAGGCGCGGCGATCGCCAGCAGCCGAAGTTTGCCTGCTCGCACCATCGGTCCGGCGGTGCCGCTCGAGCCCAGCGCGAAGTCGAGTTCGCCATTGGCCACGCCTTGGTAGAGCTGGCTGGTTTCCTTGTAGATCACATGCTCCATTTTGGTCCCGGTCATTTTCTCGAGCAGGGCCGAGCCGAGATGGACGGGGTTGCCGACCGACCATGAGCCGTAGTTCAACTTGCCGGGGTTGGCTTTTGCGGCGGCGATCAGATCGCCGACCGACTGATAGGGGCTGTTGACCGGGACGCACACAAAAAAATACGTGCGGAACAACGGCGTGATGATTTCGAAATCCTTCTGGACATCGTAAGGCAGCTTCTTGAACAGATGGGGGTAAGCCGCGAGATGCACGTTGTCGAGCTGGATGATGTCGGTTCCATCCGTCGCGCCTTGCTTGAACGCCGCGATCGCGATGAAGCCATTGCCTCCGGGGCGGTTCTCGACGACGACCGATTGATTCCAGGTCCGAGAAAGCTTGTCGGCGACCAGTCGGGCGACGCCGTCCGGGCCTCCGCCCACCGGGAACGGATTGATGATCCTCACGGGCTTGACGGGCCAATTCGCCGAGCCCGATTGTGCAAAGGCGGGTGCTGCCACACCGGTTGCCAACAGCCCCATGGCCATGGCCAGGTGTCGACGCTTCATGTTCACGCTGTCATTCCTCATAAAACCCCTCGTCAGTGATGTGTTTGTCGTGCGTTCCTCGGCCACCCCGGCCGAAGCGACGCCCGTGTCGTTGAGCTAGCGGAATGATGGAACAGGTGTGGGCTCTGGCGTCTACTGGTTACTACGGGAGTGGCGATTCTTATTGCGCGATGAATAGACACATTGCGCGGTGATCGCGCAATCTTTCTGCAACGGGTGGTGCTAACCCCAATCGGAAAATCTTTTCCAAAAACAATCATCTGGGCTCCTTCACTTGGAGCTAGAACAATGTCCGGAGACAAGAAAAAATTCAGCCCGCACCTGCTTGCCGCAGCCTGCGCCACCACGCTGTTGGTGGTCGCCTGCGGAGGAAGCGACAACGATGATTCAAGCGGCGAGACGCCTGTCAAACCGACGGTCGGCGAGGCTGCATGCCATGCGCTGGCGGGCAAGAAGGTCGCCGCCACGGCATTCGGAGAGGCCTCTGGCGAGGCCTCCCTCGACAGCGCCGTGTTCACCGTGGCGGTTGCCGATGCACAGAACACGGCAGGCACGGCCGTGGTTCAAGCGACACCCGACTATTGCAAGGTGCTGGCCACCATCAAACCCGTGGATCCGTCCGCTCCGTTGATCAACGTGCAAGTCAACCTGCCGAGCGCCTGGAACAACAAGTTTCTTCAGTTCGGTGGCAGCGGCTACAACGGCGCGCTGGTCACCGGGCTCGATGGTGTTCGTCTGGCAGGCCCCGACACACCCCGCCCCATCACGCAGGGCTACATGACCGCGGGAACCGACTCCGGGCATCAGAATGCAACCGGCGTCGAAGCCCAGGCCTTTGCCCTCAATGCAGAGGCACTGCGCAACTTTGCCTATGCCTCGTACAACAAGACCCACGATCTGGCGGTCGAGGTTGCGCAGTTGTATTACGGCGCCAAACCCGGCACGACCTACTACATGGGCGGCTCGGAGGGGGGCCGCGAAGGCATGACCATGGCACAGCGCTATCCCGAGGACTACGACGGCATCATCTCGATCGATCCGGTCATGAACTGGTCGGGTCTTCAGACTTTCGGCAACTACGTGGGAGGCGTGCTCCAGAGCAAACCTTCGGCGTGGCTGGGCACCAAAGTCCAACGGGTGCACGACACGGTGGTGGCGGCCTGCGACAAGCTCGATGGCCTGGCCGATGGCGTCATCAGCAACTACAACGCGTGCGGCGCCGTTGCACGACCTGCCCTCGAGGCGCTGCGTTGCTCCGACGGAAATGATTCGGGTGCGGCCTGCCTGTCGGACGCACAACTGGATGTGGTGCGTGCCGCGCACAGCGGTTACACATTCAACTTCCCCCTCGCCAACAACATGACCCAATACGCTGGCTTTGCGTATGGTGGCGAGGGACTGCCTTCGAACTGGAGCGCCTGGATGACCGGCTCCAAAGCGCCTGTGTTCAGCGCCGCGCCGAACGAAACGCGGGTGGGCAATCTTTTTGCCTATGGCAATGGCTACATCCGCTACTTCATCGCGCAAGACAAGGATTTCAACCCGCTGGGCTACAACCCCGACACGTACCGCTCTCGCGTCCAAGAAGTCTCGTCCATGATGGATGCAACCAACCCCGATCTGAGCCGTTTCTACGCCAGGGGTGGAAAATTGATCCTGCGCGAGAATCTGGCCGACACGGCCCAGAGCCCGAGAACAGGCCTCAACTACTGGGATTCGGTCGTCTCGACCATGGGACGTGAGACGGTCGAGAAATTCTTCATCGCCTATGCCGCGACCGGCCTGCCCCACACCTCGCCTGGCATCGCGGCCGGTGCGCAAAACGCCCCGGCGTACGGCATCCCCGGTCAGCAGGATCTGCTGAGTCTTCTGGACAAATGGGTGAAAGAGGGCAGCAAACCGGCAGACAACCTGACCCTGTCGTCTTATGAGCCCCTGCCCCCCTATGCCGTCAAGGCATCCAAGCCCATGTGCCGGTACCCCTCTTACCCCCAGTACGTCGCGGGCGACGTGGCGGTGGCGGCCAGCTATCGGTGCGCTTTGCAGTGAAAGGCACGCTGCGGACCTGACGCATCACTGATGATGCGTTGGGTTTGCGCGCAGTCCCGAGATGGAGGTGATGCCTCTCGGGGATGAAGAGTCGGCTTGGTGAGGCTGAAAATGGACGCCCGGTGAGTAGCCTCATCGGGCGTTTGCAATTCTGTATAGGAATCTTTTCATCTTCACGAGATTGAATCCTATTTTCTTAAAAATCTAAATCCCCAATCCATCCTTACATCCTCCTGACAGTTGATGAACCTCGTGCGACAACGGGTGAGCACGAATACAGCTGTAGCCGATTCCATGTCAGGATGATTCAGTACAGGACAAACAAGTGTTTCAAACACGGGTCGGGAGGATGAGGTGGGGATTTACGCAGTCGAGGTCTTGCCGTTTTGGAAACGGCCATTGGGAGACGACTGGCTGGCAGTCAGCGGCTCGGGTGACCATGTTTTCTTATCGGGACCTGAAGTCGAAACACTGAACAAAGGGTGCGTCAGCGAATTGCCGCTGGCATTGCAAGCCACGCTCAAATCCCGCTTCTTCACAGCGAGCACCGATACTCCAGGCACGCGGCGGCTCCTCAATTCAAGACGGGCGGCACGTCGAGAAACGGTCACTGCGGGCCCCAGTCTGCATATTCTTGTTCCCACTCTGCAGTGTGCGCATTCGTGCCAGTATTGCCAAGTCAGCCGTTCATTGCACGATACCGGCCACACGATGACTCGTGAAGATTTGCATGCCGCTTGTGATCGAATTTTCGACAGTCAATCGCCAACGCTGACGATCGAATTTCAGGGCGGGGACCCGCTGCTGCGCTTTGATCTGGTGCGGGAAGCCATCGAGCGGATCCAGATTAAAAACCGTCATGAGGGACGACTGCTGCGATTTGTGGTGGCTTCGACGTTGCATCAACTTGACGACGCCATGTGTGCCTACTTTCGCGAGCACGGCGTTGTACTGTCCACCAGCGTGGATGGTCCGGCGTCACTGCATAACCGTAATCGGCCCCTCCCGGGGCGCGAT
Organism: Comamonas sp. BIGb0124; assembly: GCF_003752175.1. GTDB lineage: Bacteria > Pseudomonadota > Gammaproteobacteria > Burkholderiales > Burkholderiaceae_C > Comamonas_F. Next base: position 157,751 of record NZ_RJVF01000013.1, read on the forward strand.
GCGTACGAGCGCACTTTGGCGGGCATCGAGAGAGCGCGGCGCTGGATGGGTCACGATGCCGTTTCAGCGCTGATGACGACAACCAAGGCATCATTGGCGCACCCCGAGGCGATCGTCGACGAGTACGTACGGCTGGGCTTTGCCGAGATCTTTTTGCGTCCACTCAGCAGCTATGGCTTTGCCAAGCGCAATCAGGCCTTACTGGGTTATCGACCCGCTCAGTTCGAGACTTTCTACCGCCGAGCTTTTGAGCGCGTACTTCACTGGAACCGTCAGGGTGTGCCGCTACGAGAAGTCTATGCGTCCATCATTCTCAACAAGATTCTCTCGCCATTCGACAGCGGCTATGTCGACCTGCAAAGTCCGACAGGGGCGGGTCAAAGCGTACTGGTCTACAACTACGACGGTTACGTCTATCCAAGTGATGAAGCACGCATGCTGGCTGAATCGGGAGACATTTCGCTGCGTTTGGGGCCCATTGGTACGCCGCTGGCCGAGCTTCAACAGTCCGCCGTTCAACAGGCATTGATTGAGGCCAGTCAAGTCGAGCGGGTCGATGACTGCCGAACGTGCGCCTTCCAGAGCTACTGTGCGCCCAACCCGGTCGACGCACAGGCGCAATTTGGTCGACTGGACACACCGGCCCTGGAAACCGAGCACTGCCAACGACACCAGTGGCTGTTCGATTTCTTCTTCGATGCAGTACGTCAGGCTGACGAGGATCGCTTGGATCTATTTCATGCGTGGGCCAGGCCCACATCGTCCCCCGAGCAGGAGACCTTATGCGACGCATGAGTGCAAGCTTTGGAAGCCGAGTGCAGAACGAAGACATTTGGCGCGTGGTATCAATTGAAACTCTCGCAGCCCAATGGCAATCGGATCTGCAGTTTCTGGTCAAGGTCACCCGTGACAGTGACCGGAAGCACGTCCACCAACTTCAGGCTGCAGGTCTTGGCAATGTCGAATGGATGGATGCCTGCGATACCGAGATTGGCGACGTGGTAGTCACCACACCCCATCGATCGCAAGCAGCGGTGCTTTACCGCCCAAGCGACCTTCACCATGGCTTGCAACTCACGAATCGGTGCAACAGCAACTGCCTGATGTGCTCTCAACCCCCGACGCCGCAAGCTGACGACTGGATGGTTCGTGAGGCTGTCGAGGTCATTCGCCACATGGGCAGTTCCCCGCCGGTACTGGGACTCACAGGTGGAGAGCCCTTGCTCTTAGGCGAGGGTCTGCGTGAGGTTCTCGATCATGTGCATGAATGTCACCCGAGCACTCGGGTCGAGATTTTGAGCAACGGCCGCTTGCTTGCCAATGCCCCTCTGTGCAAAGCCGTTGTGGATGGATTGCAGACACCGACCACATGGTTGGTGCCACTGTATGGCCACGTCGATTTTTTGCACGATTTTGTTGTGCAAGCCCATGGCGCATTCGAGCAGACGCTTGCGGGGCTGCTCAATCTCCAGCAACACCGCCAGCCGATTCAGTTGCGTATCGTCTTGATCAAGCCAGTGCTGGATGTTTTGCCGGAGCTGTGTACTTTCATTGGTCGCAACCTGCCATTCGTCAAAGAGGTCGCCCTCATGGCTTGCGAGCCTATCGGCTTTGCGCTGGCCAACCGGGAGTTGTGCGAGGTTGACCTGGCGGACTGGCAGGGCACGTTGGAACAAGCCGCTCGCCAACTGAAACGGCATTCCGTTCCCTTTCTCTTCATGAACACGCCGCTTTGCGCACTGCCGACGGATCTTCATGGGCACGCTCACCGAAGCATCTCGGACTGGAAAAACGTCTACACGCCAGTCTGTGAACCTTGCCAGCTCAAACCGGACTGCGCCGGCTTTTTTGCTTGGCATGAGCGAGGCTGGAAACCCGCCAAAACCATCCCCATTACGCGCGAGGAGTACACGGCATGAGCCGTTTCATCAAAAACATCGGCCTGTTTCTGGCCAGTATCACCCCGTTGGCCGGGAGCAAGACTGCCGATGCAGCCATTCCGGCCTCTGAACTGGCACTCAATGCACTCAACGAGCCGCAGGCTGTGCCGTTGCGTCCCCTGAACTTCGAGCACGACAACCTGTTCGCGGGTCATCGGTCACATTCCAGCCATCGATCTCACTCCAGTCACAGCTCACATTACTCGGGATCAAGCGGCCGTTCCTCGTATTACTCCTCACCTGCGCCCTCGCCTGCCCCCAGCTACAGCGCGCCGAGGTCGTCTCCAACGCCTGCCCCCGCACCTTCTCGTTCTTCTTCGTCGACAGCGGCGGGCACCGCCAGCAATCTCTTGGGTTCGCCGTCGCGCCCACTGGCTCCATCGCCGAATCCGTCTTCGACAACTGTCCAGCCTGCAACGACATCCAGTGCCACATCCGCCAAAGGCGCTACGGCAGTTGGACAAGGCGATGGGGTCGAGATGAACCGCACGGAGAAGCTCAAACTGCAAATCATGAGGGTGCAAATCAAGCTTCTGTCGGTAGGACTTTATGACGGACCGGCCAACGGCGTGATGACGCCCCAGACCGTCGAGGCGCTGAAACGGTTCCAGATCGTTAAATCGCTGCCTGCAAATGGGCTGATGTCGACGGAGACGATGAACGCGTTGGGCATCACGGCAGTCAGGTAAAAATAGATCGACCTACTCAATTTTTCGTGGCAGGTTCGAGAAGCCGGTCATTCCAAAACATCGCCCCTCGAATAAAGGACATCTAATGGCCCGCAAATCATCCAAAGTTCAAGGAACTCTCATCGCAGCGGCGGCAGTCATAGGTTTACCTATCTATGGCGCCTCGAAAGTCATCGACTCTTCGGGCTGGGCAATTCCACTCTTGGCGATGTTGGGGCTGGTAGTGGCGATTGCGCTGTACAAATACAACAAAAAGCACAAGCGCCTCACCTACCTTAGAGGCAAATACAAAGACGAAACAACTGTGCAGAAAATTTACGCTGGCTATTTCTGGGAAGGTCAGACTGCCGAGCAACTGTTGGACTCGCTGGGACGTCCTGAGTCGGTAGACAACAAATTACTAAAGACCAAGATCAAGGAAGTCTGGAAGTACAACCGGCAGGGTGTCAATCGCTATGGACTCAGGATCACTGTTGAAAATGGCCACGTCGCAGGATGGGACAAAAAATCATAGCCGCTCACACCAAAGCTGGCATTCAACAACTCCTTTGCAGCTTACGCTTTTAGCGATATCACCCGCACCAATTCGGTCGGATCAATACGGCCTGGCGCATTACGCCATCCTTGAAGTGTCCAACTGGCGTCATGGCAAAACAAAAACCCCGCCAAGTTCACACTCAGCGGGGTCTCTGCCTTAGAACAGGCAGACCTGCAGCACGGCAGGCCAGCTCGTCCCAAGAAACGGTCAATTCAACTTATCAGTCGATCAACACTCAGGCAATCGAAGCCTGGTAGATCGTTTCGATGGTGCCATCGATGGTCTTGTTGAACTCGTCGTCGCTTTGCTGTGCGCTCAGGCCTTCGGTGAGGGCGCGGCTGAAGCTGGCGATGATGCCGGGGTTGCGGGCCAGGCGGGCGTTGGCTTCGTCGCGGCTGTAGCCGCCGGAGAGCGCAACGACGCGGACGACACGGGCGTGTTCGACGAGTTCCTTGTAGAAACCGTCGACTTCGGGCAGGGTCAGCTTGAGCATGACGACGGCGTCGGCCGGCAGTGCGTCGAGGTGGGCCAGCAGGGATTTCTTGAGCAGGGCTTCGGCGTCGGCCTTGTCGGGCGCGGCGATGGAGACTTCGGGCTCGATGATGGGCACGAGGCCGGCGGCAAGGATCTGCTGGCCGACTTCGAACTGCTGGGCGACGACGGCGTCGATGCCCTTGGCGTTGGCTTCATGCACCACAGAACGCATCTTGGTGCCGAAAATGCCCTTGGCGACAGCGCGCTTGAGCAGTTCGTCCAGACCGGCGATGGGCTTCATGAGCTCGACGCCGTCGGCGCGTGCGGCCAGGCCCTTGTCGACCTTCAGGAAAGGCACGACTTGTTTGCGTTCCCACAGGTAGGCGGCTGCGTCCAGGCCATCGAACTGGCGGTCCATGGTGGCTTCGAACAGGATGGCGCCCAGTACACGCTTGCCGTCGAATGCCGGGCTGCTCACGATGCGGGTGCGCATGGCGTGCACGAGATCGAACATCTCGGCGTCGCCGCTGTACGACGATTCTTCGACGCCATACAGTTTCAAGGCCTTGGGGGTGCTGCCGCCGCTTTGATCCAGCGCGGCGATGAAGCCCTTGCCTTCTTTGACTTTGGCCAATTGTTCCTGATGCACAGTGGTTGCTCCTATAGAGTTTGAAAATCTGAAAATCTGAACTTCGAAACCGACAAAACCGACTATCCAGGGCTGGTCCAGCCCGGCAACGCGGTCGATGATACCGGGTTTGACTTGGCTGCAGACAGGTCGCAGGCGAAGTCGAAGGTACTCGCCCCAGGGAACAGGGGTTCGAAACCCGCTGTTGTCCGACTCAATCGCGGTCGTCTCCCGGCTGCCCCAGGCCGCTGCTGCGCTGCACTCGCCGCTCGACGGCGGTGCGCAGCACGGCGGTCCGTGCGGCCAGCGTGGCGTCGGCACGCCGCTGGGCCAGGGCGAGCGTGAACCAGCTTTTGGCGCGGGTGATGCCGGTGTAGATCAGTTCACGCGTGAGCATGGGGCTGAGCGCATCGGGCACGATCATGGCGGCGTGGGCGAATTCCGAGCCCTGCGATTTGTGCACGGTGAGCGCAAAGACGGATTCGACGGCCTGCAGCCGGCTGGGCAGCACCCAGCGTATGCCCTGGCTGCCGTCGCCGGCCGCAAAGGCCACGCGGGGCGACCAGGCCAGCCGGCCGCCCTGCCCTGCCACCGGTCGGGCCAGGGTGATGCCGATGTCGCCGTTCATCAGGCCCAGGCCGTAGTCGTTGCGCGTGACCAGCACGGGCCGGCCCAGGTACCAGCCCTGCGCGGCGGGAATGAGTCCCTGGCGGGCCAGCTCGCGTGCGATGGTGAGGTTGAGCCCCTCCACACCCCAGGGCCCGCGCCGCAGGGCACACAGAATCTGAAACTGGGCATGCGCCTCGAGCACCTGGCGAGCCCACGCGTCGAAGGCGCTGTCGTCGGCGTCGAGATCGGGCTGGCGGTCGCGCAGCAGCGTCAGGTAATGACGGTAGCCTTTCGGGCTGCCGGGCTTGGCGGCGTGGCCGGGCCAGTCGCCGCCTTCGACGGCCAGGCGGGCCAGTGCACCGGCGGATGCCTGGGTGCGGGGCGCGTATCCGCTTGGGCCGGGGATGCCTTGCGCCGGGCCGGCCCCGATTCCCTCGGGGGCGAGCCAGCTCGTGGCCAGATCGTGATGCCCCTGCGCCAGCACGGCCATCACCCACTGCGGCTGGCCGGCGTTGACCGCCTCGGCCAGTTGGCCGATGCCGCTGCGGGCGTCGAAGCGGTAGCTGTGCCGCAGCATGGCCACGGCCTGGTCCAGCGGGCGGCCCTGGGCATCGGTCAATGCCGGATCGACCGGCTGGCCGCTGACGCGCTGCAGCCATTCGGCGGTCTGCGGCAGGTAGTGCGCGGTGCGCGCCCGGGCGCAGAGCTCGCCCAGCACGGCACCGGCCTCGACCGAGGCCAACTGGTCCTTGTCACCCAGCATGAGCAACCGGGCATGCGCGGGCAGCGCGGCCAGAACGGCGGCCATCATCTCCAGGTCGATCATCGAGGCTTCGTCGACCACCAGCACGTCGAGCGCCAGCGGGTTGCCGGCATGGTGGCGGAACTGCCGGCTGTCGGGACGGCTGCCGAGCAGGCGGTGCAGCGTGGTGACTTCGACCGGAATGTGCCGGCGCACGGTTTCTCCATGGGCTAGATGATCGAGATCGAGCTGGAGTACGGTGGCGGCGATGGATTCGTTGAGCCGGGCTGCGGCCTTGCCGGTGGGCGCGGCCAGGCGGATGCGCAAGGCGGCGGGACGCTCGCCGGTGAGCGCCAGGCTTTGCAGCAGGGCCAGCAGCTTGACGACGGTGGTGGTCTTGCCGGTGCCGGGCCCGCCGGTGATGACGCCGAAGGCGGTGCCGGCCATGAGCGCACAGGCGAGTTTCTGCCAGTCGGTGGCGGGGCCGGCCGGGGCTTCGGCGGCGTCGGGAAGGGTCCGAGCCGGCTTCGGCGGCGGGAACAGCGCCTCGAGCGCATCGCGCAGCACTGCGGTGGGCAGGGCTTCGCGCCGTGCGGCGTTGCCGGCCAGGCGGGCTTCGATGCCGGCCTGCACCTGCTGCTCGTAGCGCCAGTATCTGCGCAGGTAGAGACGGTTGCCGTGCAAGACCAACGGGCGGGCGGCCTCTGCCGAGGCCGCCCGCCGATGGTCGCCATCGTCGATCGCCCTGCCCGGCTGCGATCCATCGATCGACTCGACCAGGCGGCTGGCATCGAGCGCGCGGCGCCAGTCGTCGGCCTGCAGGCCTTCGAGCACGTCCGAGGGCAGGCGCGGCAAGGCGGTCCCGGTTTCGCCGTCGGGCGGCAGGGAGAGCACGAACCGGCTGTTGTCGAGCGTGGCCTGCAGGTCGAGGCACACATGGCCACGGCCCAGTTGGTGGCTGGCCAGTGCGGCGGCGAGCAGCAGGCGGGCATCGGCGGTCGGGTCTTGTTCCAGCAAGAAAGCCGCAAGCATGCGGTCGAGCGCGCGCAGCCAGCCTTGGGCCACCCATTCGCCGAGCAGATCCATCATGCCGGCCGGGCCGGGGAACGGCGTGGCCGGGGCCAGGAGGTCGAGCTGGCCGGAGCCGTGGGTGGGCGTGGTCATGGTGTGGGGGTCTCCTGCCCCTGAAACAGCGCGTCGAGCGCGTCCATCAGCGCCAGCGGCGGTTTGTCTGCATACACGCCCTGGCCCGGCGCGCCGATGCCGCGCATGAACAGGTAGACGGCTCCGCCGACATGGCGGTCGTAATCGTAGTCGGGCAATCGCACGCGCAGCAGGCGGTGCAGTGCAAACAGATACAGGCTGTATTGCAGGTCGTAGCGGTGTTCGGCCATGGCCAGCCGCATGGCGGGATGGCTGTAGGCGCTGTCGTCCGGGCCCAGCCAGTTCGATTTGTAGTCGGCGACGTAATAGCGGCCCTCGTGCTCGAACACCAGATCGATGAAGCCCTTGAGCAGGCCGTTGAGCTGGTCGGGGCGCACCCGCGGACGCGGCGTGTCTTGCAGGGTGTAGCGTGTCACCCATTCATCGAGCCTGAGCGCATCGACATGGCTGGCCGAGAACCAGAATTCCATCTCGGACTGGCTGGATGGGAGTGCGGCCAGGGCGACGGGCGGGCTGGCGCCGGGGTCGGGCAGCGGCAGCGGGGTGGTCGCCAGTCGCAGCAGCCACGTCACCAGCGGATCGATCCATTCGGTCCAGCCCCGCAGCGTGCAGCGGCGGGCCACGGTGTCGCGCAGCAGCGCGGGCGAGGCGACGACCTGCGCATAGCCCTGCTCGGCCATCCACTCCAACAGGCCATGCAGAAAACTGCCCGGCGCAGCACCGCGTGGAAAGGCATGGGGGCTGCCGGCTTCGATCTCGGGCACGGCCCCCGGCGTGACCAGCGGCACGGTGGGCGGCACCGGGTGGGCGGATTCGCGCAGCCGGGCCTCTTGCGGCGTGGCGGGTTCGGCGGGGGTGCGCTCCAGGGTGTCCTGCACCTCGGGCAGGTCGGACAGGCTGGGCAACGCGCCGGTGTCAGGGTCTGCGATGCGCAGGGCCGAGTAGCTGGCGATCCACCACGGTGTGCGCACACGTGCCACAGGAATACGCGCCGCGCCGGGCGTGGGTGCGGCTTGCCGGGGCAGGCTGTCGTCATGGGCCGATGGGGCCGGTGCCAGGGCAATGGCGTCGCAGGTGCCGCGCCAGGTGGCCAGGGCGGTGGGCAGTTCTGCGGTGGGCACCGGTTGTCCGCCCGCCAGCAAGTAGCCGACGGCGCCCTTGTGCAGTTCGCAGTGGCGCGCATTGCCGGCCACCAGCGGCGCGGCGCCCATCCAGATGGCATGGCGCGCACGCGTGAGCGCGACGTACAGCAGGCGCAGGTCTTCGCTGAGGCGTTCGTCGTTGGCGCGTTCGTAGGCGGTGCCGGCCAGCACCTTGTCTCGCGAGAGTTCGACCACATAGGCGCCGGGCCAGCCGCTGGCGTCCTGCGGCGACTGGTGGTAGCCCAGGCTTGCACTGCGGCCGTCGACATCCTTCCAGGCGCAGATGTAGGGCAGCAGTACCAAGGGATATTCCAGCCCCTTGGATTTGTGCACGGTGATGACCTTGATCAGGTCGGCATCGCTTTCGAGGCGCAGGATCTCTTCGGCGCCGGGCTGGGCGAGTTCTTCGGAAAAAGCCCGCACCAGCGCGTGTTCGCCGTCGAGCTCGGCCGACTGGCGTTGCAGCCATTCGCTGAGGTGCAGCACGTTGGTGAGGCTGCGCTCGCCGTCGGGCAAGGCACGCAGGCGCTCGGGCAAGTCGAAGTCCGAGAGCCAGCGGCGCAGCATGGGCAGCACGCCCTGTTTCTGCCAGATCAGCTTGTAGCCGTGCACGCGCAGCACCAGGGTCTCCCAATGCTGCTCGTCTTCGTTGAGCCGGTCGAGCGCGGCCCAGGCCAGTCCCATGGTGCGGGTGGCCAGCGCGGCGCGCAGCCGGCCGTCGTGGCCGGGCTCGACGCAGGCTTGCAGCCAGCGCAGCAGATCCTGCGCCTCGGGGGTGTCGAAGACCGAGTCGCGGTCGGAGAGGTAGACGCTGGCCAGCCGGCGCCGGGCCAATGCAGAGCGCACGGCCTCGGCTTCGGCCCGGCCGCGCACGAGGATGGCGATATCGGCCGGCCGCAGCGCACGCTGCACCCGCGGCAGCGCCCCGGCTTCGTCGGACGCATAGCCTGCACGCCCTTCGCTCGCCAGGGCCAGCCAGTCACGCACGGCGCTGGCACTGCGTTCGGCCATCTGCTCGCGGTACATCGTCGCGCCCACGGGCAAGAGCGGATCGACGGGGTTCTCCAGCATCCACACATTGAGCGCGGGCACCTCGGCGCCGTCGATCAGCAGGCGTTCCCGGCGGCCTTGGGCTTGCACGGGCACAAAGGGCACGGGATTGCGGCCATCGGGCTCGGCAAACCGGAAGGCGCCGCGTGGGTGGTGCGTTTCCGCATAGGCAAAGGCGTGGTTGACGGCCTCGACCACGGCCCGGGTGGAGCGGAAATTGGTGGCCAGCGTGTAATGCCGCCCGGCGGTGGCGGCGCGGGCCTGCAGATAGGTGTGGATGTCGGCGCCCCGGAAGGCGTAGATGGCCTGCTTGGGGTCGCCGATCATGAAGAGCCCGGTGGCCGCGTCGTTGCCCGCCACATCGTAGATGCGGTCGAAGATGCGGTACTGCAGCGGGTCGGTGTCCTGAAACTCGTCGATCAGCGCAACGGGAAACTGATGGCGGATGGCCAGGGCCAGGCGGTCGCCCTGCGCGCCTTGCAGCGCCACATCCAGGCGCACCAGCAGGTCGTTGAAGCCCAGTTCGGCGCGCCGGCTCTTGTCTTCGGCCAGGTTGGCGCGGATGCCGGCCAGCGCATGCAGCAGCAGCGCGGCACGCACGTCGGGCCGCGACTGCCCGTGGTCGAACCAATCGGCCAGGGGCTGCAGCAGCGGGTGCTCGGGCACGGGTTTCTTGCCGTTGAGCTGCAGGCGCTGCGGGGCCAGGCGCTCGAGGCGCAGGGACTGCGGATCGCCCTGCCCGGTGTGCGCCCAGTCGGCCAGGGCCTGCAGCCAGGCGTCGAATGCGGCGTCGTCCTTGCGTTCGGGAAAACTGCGTGCGTTGAGGTCGGGCCGCAGGGTGTGCAGCCACTGGCGCACGCTGTCGGCACCGCCGGGCCGGGTCCAGGTCTCGCGCACCTTCAGTGTCAGGGTCTCGGCGGTGTCATTCCAGCCTTGCAGGCCGGCCAGCAGCCGGGCGGGCGAGGTTTCTTCGGCGATCGCACCGGGCCCGCCGATGACCTGTCCGCCCCAAGCCAGCAGCGCATCGCCGCGGGCCAGCAGCGGTTCGATCTGGCGTCTGAGCGCGGCCGGATCGGCAAAACAGCGCAGCACTTCGGCCACATCGGCGGCTGGCAGCGGGTAGTAGGTGCGCCGCCAGTAGTCGTGCACGGCGGCTTCGAGCAAGGCCGATTCGTCGGTGATGAGTTCCTGGGTGAAGAGGCTGCCGCTGTCGAAGGCGTGTTCGCGCAGCATGCGGTAGCACCAGCCGTGGATGGTGGAGACGGCGGCCTCGTCCATCCACTGCGCGGCCATGCTCAGCAGGCGCGCGCAGCCGGGCCACGCGGCGGGCGGGTAATCGGCGCGCAAGGCCAGCAGGGCCGGATCGTGGGCGGGGCCCTTGCGCTCGGCATTCGCCGTGTCGCCGCCCTCTTCGTGCCCTTCGTTGTCGTCCAAGGGCGTGGAAAAACAGGCCGCTGCTTCGCTCAGCCGTGCGCGGATGCGTTCGCGCAGCTCTTGCGTGGCGGCATCGGTGAAGGTGACGACGAGGATCTCGGGCGGCGTCAACGGCCGGCCCAGGGCGTGGCCGCCGCCATGGGCCAGCACCAGCCGCACGTACAGCAAGGCGATGGTGTAGGTCTTGCCGGTCCCTGCGCTGGCCTCGATGAGGCGGCTGCCGTACAGCGGGAAACGCAAGGGGTCGAGCGCCTGGGTCACGGCTGTGGCGGTATCGGTCGGCATGGAGGTCGGGATCATGCTGCATCTCCGGGCTTGTCGCCATCGGCCGGCTCGCCGGGGGCGCCCTGGATTGCGTCGAACAAGGGCCGGTACAGGCGGTCGCACCAGGCTTCGAAGGCACCGGTGGCCGCCAGGTCGGCAAAACGGGGATAGGCACGGGCCAGTTCGGGCGAGCGCTCGGCTTCGCCGGCCAGGCCGAAGCTGCCGTCGTAGGCGGTGGCGGCATCGCGCAGCCGGCGCTCGGGCTCGGGGCCTGCGGCCAGCCAGGCAAAAGCGGATTTGCAGCTGACCGGCAAGGGCTCGCGCATGCCCTGGGCCCAGGCGTCGAGCAGATCGGCCAGCCGCGTGCGGGCCTCGCCGGCAGGCAGCGGGGCCAGGACCAGATCGCCGGTCTGGCTGACCAGCACGGTGGCGGCTTGCGGCGCCACGGCCTGCAGGGCCAGATGATCGACCCAGTGCCGCACCAGGCTGTGCCACTTGTAGCCCCGGCCTTCGTGCAGTTTGCCGCTGACCAGTTGGATGCGTGCGGATGGGGGCTGGCTGCCGACGGCATCCCAGCCGGATAGCCGGACGCCGTCGACGTCGTCCTCCAACGCAAGCGCCGGCGTGCCGCTGCCGGGCGGCTCCGTGCGGGCGGCCGACACGGACAGTTCCTGCACGGGCAGCACACCGGCGTCGTAGCGTTCGAGCTGGGCGCGGTAACGGGCGAGCAGATCGGTCAGCGGTGCGGCGAGTGTGTTGGCGGCATGCGGTCCAAAACCCGCCAGCGGCAACTGGCCCTGTTCGGCCAGGCGATCGAGTTCATCGGCCAGGCGCGAGGCCACCGCCTGACGTGCCTCGGCGGCGGCGTCGGCCGGGCCGTGGGCCCCCGGGTAGGTGCTGGGGTCTGCGGCGGGCCCGGCCGGCCATTCCTGCTCGACCCAGGGCTTGAGGCGCAGGCACAGTTCGTTCTGGAGTTGCCAGGTCTGCAGCGCATCGAGCGAGAACGCCTCGTCGTCCAGGCTGGCCGCTTCGGACTGCCCCAGCACGGCACGCAGGCGCGAGCGGAAAAAGGCCTGCACCGGCTGTGCCAGAAAATCGGCCAGTTCGCGCAGGCGCAGCGGCGCCTCGGGCAGGTGCTCGGGCAAGGGTTCCGGCTGCGCCGCGGGCTGTTCGGATGCCGCCGGCGATTGGGCCGCGCCCCATTCGTGCGCATAGGTATAGAGCCCGTCCAGCCCATGCACCGCATCGCCCGCCGCCGCCCGAGGCGGAAAATACGCGGCGCTGAACGGCTGCAGCGGGTGTTCCTGGGTGAGCGCGTGCAGCAGATCGGTGCCGTCGGGGGTGGCGCGCCAGCCGTCGCGCAGGTGGTCGCGCAATTGCGCCACCAGCACCGAGGGCGGGCGTTCGCTGTTGTCGCGGATGCTGCGGCCCACCCAGCTCACATACAGCTGCTCGCGTGCGGACAGCAGCGCCTCGAGCATGAGGTAGCGGTCGTCCTCCCGGCGCGAGCGATCGCCGGGCCGGTAATCCTGCCGCATCAGGTCGAAGTCCATGCCGACCTGCTGGCGCGGGTAATCGCCGTCGTTCATGCCCAGCAGGCAGACGACCTTGAACGGAATGGCACGCATGGGCAGCAGGGTGCAGAAGTTGACGGCCCCCGCCAGGAAACGCTGGTTGAGACCGCCCTGGTCGAGCCCGGCCAGCCAGCTCTCCCGCACCACGGTCAGCGGGATGGGGTCGTCGAAGCCGGCGTGCTGGCAGGTGGCGAGCCAGTCGTCCAGCATCTGCAGCAGTTGCTGGCGCAGCAGTTCCTCGGCCTCGTCGGACGGGGTGAAGAACGCATCCACCAGATCGCGCAGGCGCTGCGCCCAGGTGGCGGGATCGGCCGGCTCGGCCAGGGCCTGCCGGTGCACGTCCAGGCGTTCGAGCAGCGCGGCCAGCGGGCCCAGGGCCACGGCATCGAGGCCGCCGATCTCGCCATAGGGGGCGATGCCTTCGAAAGACGGCCCCTCGCCCACCGCATAGCCCAGCAGCATGCGGCGCAAGCCGAAGCGCCAGCTGTTGGTGTCGTGTGCGGCCGGCAGGGCGATCTGTTCGCGCTGGGCGCCGTCGAGTCCCCAGCGCACGCCCGCGCCGGCGATCCAGCGGCGCACGGTGGGCAGGTCGGCATCGGCCAGCGCCAGCCGCCGGCGCACGGCACCGACGTCGAGCAGGTCGAGGATCTCGCTGGCGGCAAAGCGGCTTTCGGGCAGTTTGAGCAGGTACTCGAGCGCCACCAGCAGCGGTTCGCGCCCGCGCTGGCCCTGGTCGGCCAGGGTGTACGGAATATGGCGCGCATCGGCACGCGGCAACTGGCCGAACACCGCGTCGATGTGCGGCGCGTAGGCGTTGATGTCGGGCACCATGACGATGATGTCGCGCGGCGTGAGCGCCGGGTCGGCATCGAAGCGCGCCAGAAGCTGGTCGTGCAGCACCTCGACCTCGCGCTGCGCGCTGTGGGCGATGTGAAAGCGGACCGAGGCATCGGCTGCCACCGGCACGGCGGGCCACAGGGCACGGCTCTCGGCGGGTGGGCGCAGGTCGAGGATGTCGTCCTGCAACTGGCCCAGCAGGGTATCGAGCCGACCGCCGGCAAAGAGGTCGATGCGCCCGCCGTTGACGGGCTCGAGACGGCCCCGGTAACGCTCGGGGTCGTCGGCCGCATCGAGCAGGTTGAGGTAATCGCGCCCCTGCTTGCCCCAGGCCGCCAGCAGCGGCTGGGCATGCTGGTGCTGGGCGTCCTCGTCCAGCCCGGACGGCGTGCCGGGGCGGTGCGTCTGGCGTTTGTAGCTGTGACGCAGCAGATCCTTATCGGCGACGATATCGCCCCAGTGGTGGCGGCTGGGGTTGTGCACGAACAGCATCACCTGGCTGTAACGGGCCAGCGCCTGCAGCGCCGCAAAAGACTGCGCGGGCAGCGACGAGATGCCGAACACCGCCACCCGCCTCGGCAGGCCGGCCGGGCGCTCGGTCTGCGCCGCCATGCAGGCCAGGAAGCGCTCGTGAACGGCAGCACGCCCCGATGCCGCCGCCTCGGGCCCCACGTCTTCGAGCAGCGCGCGCCACAGTTCGGCCTGCCAGCGTTCGTCCTCGCCCAGCGCGCGTTCGCCGCCGCGCGCCTGCCGCACCTGGTCGCGGCCCCGGGCCCAGTCGTCGAGCCAGTCGGCGCGATAGACCTGGTATTGATCGAACAGATCGGCCAGCCGCTCGGCAAGCTGGTGGCGGCGGCGCATGTCGCGATCCTGAGCCAGGAAACGGCGCAGCGGCCCGAACGCCGGGCGTTCGAGCAGCACCGGCAGCAGCCGCATCAGCCGCCAGGCCAGTGCGGATTTGTCGAGGGCCGAGGTTTCGGGCACGGCATCCGGGCCCAGTGCCGCGCGGTAGGCGCGCCACAGGAACTGCGCCGGCAGCTCCACGCTCAGCGCGGCGGCCACGCCCAACCCGCCGGCGTCGGTATCGGCGGCCAGCGCGAACTTGAGCCATTGCGCGATGCCGTTGCTCTGCACCAGCACGGTCTCGCGCTCGAGCGGCGACAGCGGATGCAGGCGCATCCAGTTGACCAGCAGCTCGCGCAGGCTCTCGGGCTGGTTGCCATGGATCACCATCAAGCCGGGTTCGATCGGCGATGCCCCGGTCATGCGGGAATCCTGCTGAGAACTGCGTGGGTCATGGATACCGATCGTGCCGTCTGGGGTGCCATCTGAAGTGACGTCTCGCGCCTGCCGTGCAGCGGCGCGCAAAAGCGCGATGTTAGCGGGTCCGCCACACCTGGGGGCTGGCGGGCAGGCTGTCAAATCACCCATATCGTTACACAAGATACATTAATGGACAGATCAACCGCTAGAAGCTCCTTGATGAGCTTGCAGACATGACTCCCCCTACTGCCCCCGGCGATGCCAGCCGCGACACCCCAACGGCCATCCGCGTGGCACTGGTCGAGGACGACCCGGGCTTCCAGCAGCAGATCGCCGATTCGCTGGCCCGGTCGGCAGAGGTCGAGCTGATCGCCTCGGCCGGCACGGTGACCGAGGGCCTGTCGATGCTGGACCGGCCCGCCGCCGATGTGCTGCTGGTGGACCTGAGCCTGCCCGACGGCAGCGGGGTCGAAGTCATCGCCCGGGCCCGTGAACGCTGGCCGTCGTGCGCCGTCATGGTGACCACGATGTTTGCCGACGAGGAACGCGTGATGCAGTCGCTGCAGGCCGGGGCCACCGGTTACCTGCTGAAGGACGCCCTTGCCACGGACATCGTCAACGAGATCAAGACCGTACACGCCGGCGGCAGCCCCATCAACCCGATGATCGCGCGGCGCCTGCTGCGCCATTTCACGGCCGCGGCCCAAGCGGCTGCCGCAGCGGCCGCGGCAGACCAGGGCCAGCGGGCGGGCGCGACACTCGCCATGGACCTCTCGGCACGCGAGCGCCAGGTGCTGGAGTTCGTGATCCGGGGCTACACGGCCCAAGAGATCGCCAAGTCCATGTCCCTGTCCCACTGGACCATCCAGACCTATGTGCGCCGCATCTATGAAAAGATGGGCGTGCGCAACCGGGCGGAAGCCGTCAGCCGCGCTCACCTCATGGGGCTGGTCACGCCGCCCGGTGCCCCCGGCCTGTGACGGGACTGTCCGGCGTCGCCGCGCTTTCGGCCTTGCGGCGGCTCGCCCCGCGGATCGGCCTGTGGACGGCTTTGCTGATGACGGCATGCTGGTTCTTGACAGACGGCTGGGGCGACGCGTGGGCCGCATCGGCCGCGCACCCCCGACCGCATCGTGTCGTCGAGGTCGACGCCGCCCAGGCTCGGACGCCTGAAGATGCGCCGCTGATCCCCCCGGCCCGGCTGTCGGCCAGCGGCATGCCGCCCTGGGGTACGGCGGCCTGGTCGCCGCGCACCTTGCCCGATGCCCGTACCCCGGGCTCGACGGCGGCTGCCGACGACGACGACGACGAGACACGCCACACCACCTGGTACCGCATCGCCGTGGACCCCGCCTTGCGCGACATGGACGAACCGCTGTTTTTCTACCTGCCCCGCTGGCAGACCGTCGGCGTGGTCTCGCTGTATGCCGATGACCAGCTGATCTGGGTTTCGGAAGGCGACCCGGTGTGGAACGGCTTCAACCGGCCGCTGGGCCTGGTGCTGGATGCGCTCGACGGCTCGCCCCGCCCGGCGGTGCTGACGCTGCGCATGGACACGCTGGGCGAGCATGGCGGCGGCATCACCGCGCCCTGGCTGGGTGCCCGGGCCGATCTGCGCTGGCGCCATGCCGTGCGTTCGTTTCTGCAGAACAGCCTGCCGCTGGGCATCGGGCTGGGCATGCTGGGCCTGGGGCTCTATGCCCTGGCGATCTGGGGCGCGCGGCGCCGGGATACGCTGTACCTGCTGTTCGTGATGGTCTCGGTGCTGTATACCGTGCGCTGCCTCCATTACTGGGGACCGCTGGATCCGGCGATCATGCGATCGGACTGGTTCGGCTGGCTCACCATCAACAGCCTGTCGTGGCTGGTGATGCTGGGCCTGACGATCAACTTCAGACTGTGCGGGGCCCGGCCCAGGGTCTGGCTCGAACGCGTGCTGGCGGCCAGCGTGCTCGGCACCAGCCTGCTCACGCTGCCGGGCTGGCGGGCACCGGAAGACCTCGCGGCGCTGGCCTTTGCCTGTTATCTGTTGATGCTGGCCTGTGCGCTGATCGCCATCCCGATCCTGCTGCTGGCCTCGTGGCGCAGCGGTCGCGCCCCCGCACGCACGCTGGCCGTGCTCAACCTGCTGGCCCTGCCGCTGGCCGTGCACGACCTGATGCTGCAGCGTTATCTGCTGCCGCTCGACCAGCCTTACCTGATGGCCTATTGGCAGATCTCGGTGGCGATCGTGTTCGGCTGGGCCATGGCGCGGCGCTACATCGACAGCATCGACGGACTGGAACGCAGCGGCGAAAAACTCGCCCTGTCACTGGCCGAGCGCGAAAGCGAGCTGCGCCAGAGCTACGAACAACTGCGTGCGGTCGAACAGCGCGAACTGCTGACGCAGGAGCGCGCCCGCATCATGCGCGACATGCACGACGGCCTGGGCGGCACGCTGCACGATGCGCTGCGGCTGTCTCAGCAAGGTGCAGACGCCGGCCCCGGCCTGCAGCAGGCGCTGCGCGAATGCCTGGACGAGTTGCGGCTGGCCATCGACTCGCTCGACCCGGTCGAGGCCGACCTCGCCCTGCTGCTGGGCACGCTGCGCTACCGGCTCGATACCCGGCTCAAGCACGCCGGCATCACGCTCCAGTGGCAAGTCGACACGCTGCCGCCCCTGGGCTGGATGAGTGCCAGTCATGCCTTCCATATCCTGCGCATCCTGCAGGAAGCCATCACCAACATCATCAAGCATGCGCAAGCCAGCACGATCCGGGTGGATGCGACGGCCGACGAGGGCCGCGTGACCGTGAGCGTGCACGACAACGGCATCGGCATGACGCCCGGCCGGGCGCGCACCGGCGGTCGCGGCCTGGCCAACATCCGCAACCGGGCAGAGGCGCTGCAGGCCACGGTGCAGTGGCTGCCCGGCCAGGCCGACCACGACCGCGCTCGGATGGAGGCTGCAGCGAGCCCTTCGACCGAACCGGAACAGCCCCGCCGCGGCACCACTTTTGTACTACAGTTACCGCAGTCGCCAGACTGACGCCCAAACCCCCCATGATTCGAGCCGACCGGTGCCTGCCGCCGATGGCGGTACATCGTCCTCGTGGCCGTCCGCCGGTCTGCCTGTCCGCCTGATTTCCGCCCCATTCAACGTGCCCTCCTCCTCCCCTCGATTCGCCCTCCGTTCGCTGCCCGCCGCACTCGTCCTGGCCACAATGCCGGCTCTCATCGCCGCCGCCCAGGCAGCGGGGACGGGCCCCGTCACGTCGACTTCCGCCAACACGAACGCGTCGGCCGCCAACGGCGCCCAGCCGCAGATCCTGACCATCTCGCCGTGGATGCCGCCGGCGCCCGCGCCTGTCGTCGCCCCTGCTGCTCCCGCCGCGCCCGTGCAGCCTGCGGCGGCCTTGCCGGCCCCGGCAAATGCCCCCGCCCCGGCCCCGGCTCCGACCGCAGCCGTACGATCCTCGGCCCCGGTTGCATCGCCACGTCCGGCAGCCGCAGCGACCGCAGCGACCGCCCCTGCGGCAGTGGCCGCCCTGCGGCCGGCCGACACGCCATCGGCGAATTCCGCTGCACCGGCTTCGTCGGCCGCGCTGGCGCCGCTGACCCCCTTGGTGCCGCTCGCGCCTCTGGACGCGGCACCGGATGCGCCGGCAGCAGCCGTTCTTGCCGAGCCCGTGCTCGCTGCCCGTGCCTGGCTCAGCCTGGATCTCAACAGCGGCGCGATCCTGAGCGAAGCCCAGCCCGACCAGCAGCTCGCTCCGGCCTCGCTGACCAAGCTGATGACGGCGTATGTCGTTTTCGATGCCCTGGCTCACCAGCGCCTGTCGCCGGCCCAGCCGGTGGCGGTGTCCAACCATGCCTGGCGCACCGGCGGCTCTCGCATGTTCTTGCAGGCCGGCCATGCCGTCACCGTCGACGAACTGCTGCAGGGCCTGCTGGTGCAATCGGGCAACGACGCCGCCACCGCGCTGGCCGAAGCCGTGGGCGGCAGCGAAAGCGGTTTTGTCGCGCTGATGAACGAGCAGGCCCAGCGCCTGGGCATGAGCCGCAGCCGTTTCATGAACCCCACCGGCCTGCCCGATGCGGCCCACCTCACCACCGTGCGCGATCTCTCGCGGCTGGCCTCGCGCCTCATCGGCGATTTCCCGCAGTACTTCCATTACTTCAGCCAGAAAAGCTTCACCTACGGCAACATCACGCAGCCCAATCGCAACCGGCTGCTGTTTTCGGATGCCTCGGTCGACGGCATGAAGACGGGCTACACCGATGCGGCAGGCTACTGTCAGGTGTCGACCGCGCTGCGCGACGGACGGCGTGTGCTCACCGTGGTGGCAGGTACGGGCAGCGTCAACGCCCGCACCACGGAAAGCGCCCGGCTGCTGGACTGGAGCTACCAGGCTTACGAAACGGTGCGCCTGTTCGGCCCCGGCCAAGCGCCGCTGCGCCAGACGGTCTGGGAAGGGCAAGCCGACCAGGCCGTGCTCGCCCCCGCAAAACCGGTGTGGGTGACGGTGCCGCGCGGCCGTACCGCCGACATCCGCTGGGCGCCCCAGACGCCCGCCGATCTGATCGCACCGCTGGCGCAGGGCCAGTCGGTCGGCACCTTGCAGTTCACGCTGGATGGCCGGCCGCTGGCCAGCGTCCCGCTCGTGGTGCGCGAAGCCGTGGCGCAGGCCGGCTGGCTGGGCCGCATGGCCGACCAGGCCCGGCGCTGGTACGCCGCTCGGTCCTGACGCTGGGCGGACCGTCCCTGCCCGTCCGCTCGGAGCGCCCGGATCGCTCGAGTCTCCGAGCGGACCACCCGGGCAATACACAAAACGGGTGCCAGACCGCCAGGCTAAACCGTGTGCAGCATCGTTTTTTGACGCCTTCATGACAGAAAAACGCTCAGATTTGCTCAGACACAAAAGTACTCGGAATAGGTATTCTTCCTGACGTCACACAGGCTTCAGGCCCGGCTCGGCAGCACGTCCGTCGGTTCCCCCGCCTGCGTCGAACAGGTCAATCAGGGAGGAAAAGAGAAATGCCAAAAATCAGAATGGCTTGGGCCAGTGCACGCATCGGCGATGGCGGCCCCACAGTCAAGGGCCATGGCCGCTGGGTGGCCGATACGGCGCACAACCGTCACGTGCTGGCCGAGTCGCTGGCTTATGTCGAGCAGCACCAGACGGCCAGCAACCTGGAGTTCTGGCTTGAGACACGCAAGCCGCGTGCGCGCAAGGCCAGCCGCGACGACTCGGCCTCGCAGATCCGTGCCCTGCCCTGGTGGGGCCCGACCAGCGCTTCGGTGCTGGAGTCGTCCCGCTCGATGGGCTGAACCGGCGGATCCGCCCTCGCCGCCCGTTTCAGAGAAACGGGCGCAGCCGCATCGCGGCGTGTTCGAAGAAAGCCACCTGATCCACATTCACGGACCAGGGCGAAAAATCGAAGTGACACAGGCTGCCCTGCGCCGATTGGCCCGGGTGGCCGACGCGCGTCCCGATATAGCTGCGCACCAGTTCACGGTGCTTGTGCCCGGCCAGCACCGGGTCGGTCAGCGAGTCCGGTGTCCAGTACACGCCGTCGCGCACCACGAACTGGCAATAGCTGTCGGCCACCGGCACTTCGGTCAGGTCCAGCGTCAGCTCTTCCTGCTCGGCATCGACCGCGGCTCTGCAAACAAAAGTCGGGCCGTCGAGCCGGTACAGCGCCGTGAAGCGGTGGGGCACCAGCGCATTCAGGTACAGCAGAGCCGAGCGCAGGCCCTGCAGGCGAATGATCTGGTCGAACTCCTCCAGGCAGCCGAGATCCGGTTCGTCGTCGAACCCGCTGCGAGCATGGGGGATGAGTTGCTCAGCCATGCCGGGCGGCCGCTCCCTTGGACTCGGCGGCCTGCGCGCCCGGCACGGCATCCTGGAAGCCCTGGCGGCGGAAGGTCAGCACCAGCGTGTCGCGGCAACCCGCTTCGCCGTCGGGCTGGATCGGCGTCGTCTCGTGTATCACCCGGGTGTCGTCGAGCAGCAGCATGCTCCAGGGCTGGTTGAGCGTGAAACGCTGGCCGCTCGGCCCCTGGGCCTCGAACACCCGGGTCTCGCCGCCCTTCACGCCCGCGCACGCCATCATCACGATGGCCACGAAATCCACGCCGTCGCGATGCGCGCCTTCCGGCGTGGGCCGGCCGATGCCGTCGGTGGTGTCGATGCGGAACTGGTGGGCTTCCACGAACCAGGTCGAGACCCCGCTGAGCGCCGTGCACACCCCCGAGAGCCCGCACAGCAGGGCCTGCCATTGCGGCTGCGACACCAGTTCGGCATCCATGGGTTCGAACCAGCGCTCCATGCCGCCATGCAGCGCGTTGTAGTGCACCGGCTGCCAGTGCGCACGGTGCGGCACCGGGCGGCAGTCGCCGGGCTCGACGACAAACGAGGCGTGACGGCGCCGGCGGTACCGGCCGCCATCCTTCAAGTAGGCATCCGAAGGCAGGTCACGCCAGCTTTCGCGAAACGCATCCCAGGTGGCCAGCCCGTCGCCGCACAGCTGGGCCACGGCGGCCGCATTCACCACGGCATATCCCTGGCGCCGCAGTAGGGGCACCAATTCGGCGACGGAGGTGAAAGGCGGCTCGAAGGCAGGCTGTGACATGGCGATGAAAATATGAACGGGACCGTCGCAAAGCGGCAAACTATACGCCTGCAGGCCGCTGCCAGCCCAATCCCAGGCTTTTCTGGAGCGCAATGTAGTTCGCCAGCAACTGGGCCTGCGCGCCGACGTCCTGATCCTGTGCATTGAGGGCCTGCCGCTGCGTGTCGAGCGCGTCGATCAAGCTGGCTGCGCCGGCCGCGTAGCGCTGCTGGACCAGGTCGCGTGCCCGTTCGGCCGAAGCCTGCGCCTGCCCTGCCGTCGCCCATTGGCGGCGGGCGGCACCGAAGCGGGTCAGCGCGCCGTTGGCGTCCTGCAGCGCGGCCAGCACCGTGCCCTCGTAGCTGGCCAGACGCGCCTCGCGCCCCGCGCGCGCCTGGTCCACCCGCGCCCGCACGCGGCCGAAATCCAGCAGCGACCAGCTCAGCATGGGCGAGACCATCACCGCAGCCGAATCGGCCGTCAGACCGCTGGGGCTGGTGGCGCCCAGGCCGATCAGGCCCAGCAGCCGCACCTGGGGGAAATAACCCGACAGGGCTTCGCCGATCTGTGCCGTCGAAGCCGCCAGCTCGCGCTCGGCGCGCCGCACATCGGGCCGCCGGCGGATCAGGCTGGCGGCATCGTCCACCGCCACCTCGGCCGGCAGGCGCGGCAAGGCCTGCGAGCCGGCCAGCCGGGCATCGAGCGCGCCCGGCACCTGGCCGGTGATGAGCGCCATCTGGTCGAGCGCCACCTGCAATTGCGCCTCGAGCTGGGGCAGCCGGGCTTCTTCCTGGCGCTGCTGCAGCACCAGGCGTTCGATCTCGATCTCGGTGGCGACACCCTGCGCGCGGCGCTGGCGCGTCAGCTCCAGCATGCGCACCACCTTGGCCAGCCCGTCCTGCGCCAGCGCCAGGCGGCGCTGATCGGCACGGTAGCCCACATAGACCTGGCCCAGTTCGGCCGCCAGCCGCACCTGGGCATCGGCCAGTGCGGCCTCGTCGGCACCCGCCTGTGCCAGGGCACCCTCGGTGGCCCGCTGCCGCCGTCCGAACAGATCGATTTCCCAACTGGCGTCGAGCGCCACGGTGTAGAGCTCGGTGTCGAGGTCCACGCCCGCCACCGCGTTCGGATCGCTGCCGCCGGCCTCGGCTGCTCCGCGCAGTGCGCGGTCCAGGCCGCGCTCCAGCGAACGCGGCGCGTTCAGATAGGTGTAGCCCGCCGATGCGCCGACCGACGGCAGCATCTCGGCCCGCCTCTGGCTCAACAGCGCCCGCGACGCCTGCAGCCGGGCGTCGGCTGCGCGCAGGTTGGGATTGCCCTGCAGCGCCTGGTCAATCAGGCTGGCGAGCGCGTCGTCGCCCAGGGTGCGCCACCATTGCGCGGGTGGACTGGCCGCCACCACGCCCGCCTGCCCGGCACGCTGCAGCTGAGCGGCCGAGACCGCCTGCGGCGCCACCTGGGGCGGCCCTTCGTACTGCGGCCCCAGCGTGCACCCGGCGGTCAGCGCCAGCACCGCCGCGCCGGCCAGCGCGCCCAGGCCCGGCAGCCCTGCGGCCCTGCCGGCACGGGTTTTCGGGTCAATGCATTGCAAGGCTCACTCCTTCGCCCTTGGGCAATGGTTTCAGAAACAGGATCAGCGGCATGCTCGCCAGCACGATCACGCCAAAAATCAGGAACAGGTCGTTGTAGGTCATCACCAGCGCCTGCTGCTGCAGCATGCGGCCCAGCACGCTGGCGGCCTGGCTCATGGCATGCTGCGAGTCGCCGCCGTATTGCTGCAGGCGCTGCGCGATGCTCTGGATGACTTCCTGCGCATACGGCGAGTTGGCCGTGGTGGCGCTGCCCAGCCGGTCCACATGCAGGCTCATGCGGCGGTCCTGGAAGGTGGAGATCAGCGCCAGCCCGACCGACCCGCCCAGGTTGCGCCCGGCATTGAACAGACCCGAGGCATCGCTGGCCAGCTCGCGCGGCACCGACGAGATCGCCGCCTGGTTGAGCGCCATCATCGCGAACGCCAGGCCGCAGCCGCGCAGCAACTGGCCCGCCACGAACTCCGAGCCACGGCTGTCGGCCGTGAGCGACATGTCGGCAAAACACGAAGCCGCGAAACAGCTCATGCCGATGAAGACCAGGATACGCACATCGACCTTGGCCAGCAGCCACGGCATGGCCGGCATCAGCAGCACCGTGGGCAGGCCGGCCAGCAGGATCACGTAGCCGGCCTGCTCGGTGTTGTAGCCGGCGATCACCGCCAGGAACTGCGGGATCATGTACATCACGCCGAACAGGATCATGCCCACCGCCATGATCATGAGAAAGACCGAGCCGAAATCCCGCCGCCACAGGATCGACAGCCGGATCACCGGATCCTTGCGCGTGACCTGCGAGACGGCGAGCATGGCCAGCCCGGCCGCCGAGATCAGCGACAGCACCACGATGAACGAGGATTCGAACCAGCGCTCGCGCTGGCCTTCCTCGAGCACCACCGTCAATCCGCCCAGCCCGATCGACAGCCCCGCGATGCCCAGCCAGTCGCCGTACCAGAGCTCGGACAGCCGCGCTCTCTCGTGCGGCAGGCCGACCAGCAGCAGCACCACCAGCGCCGCGCAGATGGGCACGTTGATGAAGAAGGCGTAATGCCAGCTGAAGTTCTCGGTCAGCCATCCGCCCAGCAGCGGCCCGACCACGGGGCCGAGGATCACCGTCATGCCGAACAGCGCGGTGCCCATGGTCTGCTGCGCCGGCGGCAGCCGCGTGGCGACGATGGTCAGGGCCGTGGGGATCATCGCCCCGCCCGTCAGGCCCTGGCCGACCCGGCCCACGATCATCATGCCCAAGGTGGTGGAGATGCCGCACAGCACCGAAAACACCGTGAACAGCACCGCGCACACCAGCAGGAAGTTGCGCAGCCCCACGGTGCGCACGAACCAGCCGGTGAGCGGGATCATCACGATCTCGGCGACCAGGTAGGCCGTGGAGATCCAGGTGCCCTCGGTGCCGCTGGCCCCGACTTCGCCCTGGATCGTCGGCAGCGCCGCATTGACGATGGAGATGTCGAGCGTGGCCATGAACGAGCCCACCGTGCCCGCGGCCACCGCCATCCAGGCGGCCGCGTCGGCCCGCTGGGGCCCGGATGCCGGCGCCGCAGCCGGCGATGCTGCTGCTGAAGAGGCCGCCATGCGCCGCTCCTTCAGCGGCCCGCGGCGGGCGGCGTGCCCGTCGGGCGATCCGTCCGGCCGGTGCCCTCACGGGCCGAGCGCGTATCGACCGTCACCTCGACCGACATGCCCGGCACCAGCACCTGGCGCTGCTCGGGCGTGGGCTGGAGCTTGATGCGCACCGTCAGCCGCTGCACGATCTTGGTGAAATTGCCGGTGGCGTTTTCTGCGGGCAGCAGGGCGAACTGCGAGCCGGTGCCTGGCGACACGCTCTCGACCTCGCCGTCGATCCGGACGCCCGGCAAGGCATCGACCTCGATGCGGGCCGGCTGTCCCGGCCGGATCCAGCCGACCTGCGTTTCCTTGAAGTTGGCCTGCAGGTACAGCGCATCGAGCGGCACCACCGACATCAGCCGTGTGCCGGCGGCCACGACCTGGCCCACCTGCACCGTCCGGTCGCCGATGCGGCCGGCGATCGGGGCCGTCACCACGGCATCGTCGACCGGAATGCGGGCGCGATCCAGATCGGCCTGGGCCTGCTTGAGCCCGGCCTGGGCCTGGGCCAGTTGTGCCCTGAGCGCCAGCACACGGCCCTGCGCCGATCTGACCTGCGCCCGCGCGCCGGTGTACTGAGCCTGTGCCTGGTCGCGCTGGTGGCGCAAGGCCTCCACGTGTTCATGGGTATCGGCACCGGTGAGCGCCAGCGGCTCGAAGCGGCGCACCTCGGAGCCGGCGAATGCCAGGCTGGTGCGAGCGGCCTCTTCCTGGGCCCGGGCCTGCTCGAGAGCGGCGTTCTGGGCCTCGATGTTGGCGCGTGCCGCCGCGATGTCGGCCTCGCGCACGGCCGTCACGGCCTGGGCCTGTTCCAGCATCGCCTGGTAGTTGCGGCTGTCGATGCGCACCAGCGGCTCGCCGGCCCGCACGGCCTGGTTGTCGCGCACCAGCACCTCGGTCACATGCCCGTTGATGCGCGGCGCCACGGCCACCGAGTCGGCCTGCAGGTAGGCGTTGTTGGTCGCCTCGAGAAAACGGCCTTCCGTCCACCAGTGGTACGCCCACCAGATGCCCCCGGCCGCCAGCAGCAGGGTGGCGATCGACAGGGCCAGCCGCACACGCGGATTCTTCAGGGGAGACGGGCGGGCGGCGTTTTCTTGGTGCGGCTCCCCGGCATCCGGAGCGTCGCCCGAAGCCCGGCGCGGATCCGCAGACGACGTCGAAGAAGAGGACAAAGAAGGCGCCCCGGCGGGCGCGTGCGAATCGGGCGTCGACAACGGTGTACTCCTGGCCGGTTATTTTTGCTTTTGCAGCACGGGGCTGCGGACAAAATGGTAACCAGTTCAGGGGCCATTGCCTGTCATCCGGGCGTCGGACAAGCCCTCGATTGACAGGGGTCAAACCGATCGGATCCGTCCGAGGCGACTGCGCCCAGGGTGAGGCGGTTCGATGGCGCGGGTGGAGGCCGGCAAGCGCGGGCCGGGCCTGCGGTGCGGGCGGCGCTAGGCTGTCTTTCTCACGATCAGGGTGTACCCCAGCCGGTCGAGCAGGGACGCCGCCTGGCTGCCCGCTGCGTCGTCCGTCTGTGTCGCGAGCTGGGGCTCGAGGTTCAACGCGCGTGCCACGGCTTGCGCCGCCTGTTCGCTGCTGGGCCGATCCGGGCCGCTCATCTGCAGTACGCCACGGCTGTGATCGCGCTGGCAGATCCAAGTCACTGCCCATAAATGCATCATGGCTATCACCTTTTGTTCGCGCATGTCTCAGCGCCTGGGGACTTCGACGCCGAAGCACGCCGTGTCCTTAAACCTGTCATGCCTCCCGTTGTAAACACCCGGCTGTACCCCTTCCGTAGGTCACCGCGCCGCAGGCGTGTCCTGCCGGCGATCACGGGCGCTGGCCCCACTCCGGGGAACGCCGGGCTCCTACCGGCCACGTAGTCCGGCGGCGCTCACACTCGAAGGCAGGCCGTTCCTAGGGCTTTCCCGACTTCGGCGTCATCTGGAGCCTCCGCGTCAAGTCGGCCTGCACAATCGGCCGACGCGGGTGATATCCCGTTTCGGTACATGTACCGTGTACGGAATTCCGCCATCCCGACCGGGATGCCGACGGCAATCCGTGAAGCCTGTCCCGCGCCCCTTCCCTGCGCACGTGATCTGCATCTGCCGCTTCATGCTGGCCTGGAATTTGCCTGTATCCAGAACCGGCCATCCCTGTCCAGGGGCCTGGCCGCAGCCCACGCAGCGACCCGACAAAAAAATGCCCACCATGCCCCCGGAGACCATGAATTCAGACCGCCGCTACCGATCCATGCGATCGCCTTGCGCCTACCCTCGTACGCCCGCAGGCAAGCCGACACGCGGCTGGCGATGAACCTGCGTACCTTCCGCAAGATCGTCTCGGCTGCGCTGGCCCTGCTCGCCGTGGGGCTGGGTGCGTGGCTGGGCTACCAGATCGCCGAACGCCAGGCGATCCAGAACCTGCGTGTCGACGTCAACCACCGCCTCGAGCTGTTTGCCTCGGCGGTCGAGGGCATGATCCAGCGGCTGGAACACGTGCCCGCCACCGTTCAGCTCAGCGAAGAGGTGCAGCGCCTGCTGCGCTCGCCCACCGACCCCGCCGCCATGGTGGCAGCCGACCGTTACCTGCAACGGCTCAATGCCTTCATGGCCGGCATGTCGATCTACGTGCTCAACGACCGCGGCGTGGTGCTGGCCACCAGCAGCCCCCGCCTCTCGCCCAACAGCCTGGAGGGCGTCGACCTGTCGTTCCGGCCTTATTTCCTCGAAGCGCTCTCGGGCCGGGTCGGGCGCCACTTCGCCATCGGCACGCAGAGCAATGTGCCGGGCTACTTCGTCTCGCACCCCATCCACGACGGCTCGCGTGTGGTGGGCGTCGCCGCCATCAAGATCAGCCTCGAACCGGTCAACCAGATCTGGGAGATGCTGGGCGCACCGGCCCTGCTGGCCGACACCAATCAGGTGGTCATCCTGTCGTCCAACCCCGAGTGGCGCTACACCACGCTGGCCAATCTGCCGGTCGAGCGCCGGGTCGACCTGCAGCTCAACCGCATGTACAACCATGTGCGCACGCCGCGTTTCCCGCTCGATGTCACGCTCACCATCGACGAGGAGAACCAGTCGGTCGAAGGCGTGCTGTCGCGGGGCCAGGGGTGGAGCGGGCTTTCGACCCACGACACGCTGGTCTCGGGCAAGACGCTCAACGGCATGGATTGGCGGGTGATGATGTTTTCGGACCTGAGCCCGGTGCGGGCCCAGGCGCTGACGATATCGGCCATGTCGGCGGTGGTGATCGGTTTCTTGATCCTGGCGCTGCTGTACATGGCGCAGCGACGCCGCATCTTCCGCGACCGCCTGCGCTCCGAGCAGATGCTGGCGCGCATCAATGCCGAGCTCGAACAAAAGGTCGAGGACCGGACCCAGGCCCTGACCGAAGCCAACAGCCAGTTGCGCCGCGAGGTGAGCGAACGCGAACAGGCCGAATCCACCCTGCGCGCCACCCAGGACGAGCTGGTGCATGCCGCCAAGATGGCGGTGCTGGGCCGGCTGGCGGCCGGCATGACGCACGAGCTCACCCAGCCGCTGGGCGGCATCCGGGCGCTGGCGGGCAACGCCATCGAGTTCATGAGCCGCAAGGACTACGTGGCTGCGCGCGACAACCTCGGCATCGTCGCCAGCCTGGCCGAGAAGATGGGCGCCATCATCCACCCCCTGCGCACCTTCGCGCGCAAGACCACGCCGCGGCTGGGCGAGGTCGATGTCGCGCATGCGGTGAGCAATGCGCTGTTTCTCTACCAGACCCAGCTCACCCAGAGCGGCATCGAGGTCGTCAACCGCATCGGCCCCGGCGACGTGATGGCCTGGTGCGACATCAACCGGCTCGAGCAGGTGCTCATCAACCTGATCGGCAACGCCATCGACGCCATGGCCACGGCGCCGGACAAGATCCTGACCCTCGAGGCCATGCGCGGCGTCGACGCCCCCGAGGATGCGGCGCTGTGTGCCGCCGGCTGGGCCCGCATCGACGTGCTCGACACCGGCTGCGGGCTGGCCGACGACTTCGCCACCCATCTCTTCGAGCCTTTCTACACCACCAAGCCACGCGGCATGGGCCTGGGCCTGATCATTTCGCGGGACATCGTCCGCGACTTCGGCGGCAGCATCCGCGCCAGCCGCCGCAACGGCCCCGGCGCCTGCTTCAGCATCCACCTGCCGCTGGCCGGCCTCTCAGAAGACCCCACACCCCGAACATGACACTGCACACCGAACTCTCCGTGTTGATCGTCGAAGACGACCTGGCCATGCAGCTCGGCTGCGTCCAGGCCCTGCAGCTCGCCGGCCTGCGCGCGCGCGCCGTGGGCACGGTCGAAGCCGCGCTGCCGCTCATCGCCCCGGGCTTTGCCGGTGCCGTGGTCACCGACATGCGCCTGCCCGGACAGGACGGGCTGGCCCTGGTGCGCTACGTGCAGCAGGTCGACGCCAACATCCCCGTCATCATGATCACGGGCCATGGCGACGTCACCCTGGCCGTCGAGGCCATGCGCAGCGGCGCCTACGATTTCATGACCAAGCCCTTCGCCCCCGACATCCTGGTCGAGGTGGTGCGCCGGGCACTCGAGAAACGGGCCCTGACGCTGGAGGTCAGCGCCCTGCGCGCCACCCTCTCGCGCCGCGAGGGCGTGGCCAAGCTGGTCGGCCAGTCGCCGCAGATGGAAAAGATCCGCCGCCTGGTGGTCGACATCGCCGACTCGCCGGTCGATATCCTGGTCCATGGCGAGACCGGCACCGGCAAGGAGCTCGTCGCCCAGGCGCTGCACGATCTGTCCTCGCGCCGCCATGCGCCCTTCGTCGCGCTGAACTGCGGCGGCATGCCCGACAACCTGCTCGACAGCGAACTCTTCGGCCACGAGCCCGGCGCGTTCACCGGTGCGCAGAAACGCCGCATCGGCAAGATCGAGCACGCCAACGGCGGCACCCTGTTCCTCGACGAGCTCGAAAGCATGCCGATGGGCATGCAGATCAAGCTGCTGCGGGTGCTGCAGGAAAGGCAGATCGAACGGGTGGGCTCGAACCAGCCGATCGCGGTGGACGTGCGCATCGTCGCGGCCACCAAGGACGACCTGCTCGAACGGGCCCGCCGGGGTAACTTCCGCGCCGATCTGTATTACCGGCTCAATGTGGTGACGCTGCACCTGCCGGCCCTGCGCGAACGGCGCGAGGACGTGCCGCTGCTGCTCGAGCACTTTCTGCTGCTTGCCGCGAGCCGTTTTTCGCGGCCGCTGCCGCACATCTGCGACCAGACGCTGCGCGAACTCATGGCCCACGACTGGCCGGGCAACGTGCGTGAACTGCGCAACGCCGCCGACTGCCTGGCCCTGGGCGTGCACAACGACATCTTCGCGCCGGCGGGCGAGCCCGGCGTGGACGGCGGACACACCAGCCTGTCGCTGGCGGAGTCGGTCGAGAGCTACGAGCGCAACCTCATCGCCGCCGAACTGCGCCGCCACGACGGCAGCGTCAGCCGCAGCGCACGTGCCCTGCGCATCGCCCGCGCCACGCTCAACGACAAGATCCGCAAATACGGCCTGAGCGCGGCCTGAGCGCGGCCTGAGCGAGGCTGGGGCAAGGCGCGGCGCGGGCGGCCGGCGAGGGCTCGACGAGGGCCTGGAGACCCCTTGAACGGAAGGCCGTCGCAGGTGCCGGAAAACCGCCACCCGCCGTGCCGCAACGGTTTTCCGGCAGCCGTTCGTGACAGTTCGCGGAATTTCGTCACACAGCGGTTTCAGGCTTTTAAATACCCTATTTGAATCAATCACTTACGAAAACTTCAAACTGATTTTCGCGTGGCACGCTTTCTGCACTATAGGACACGTGGAGGCGAGGGAACCAAGCCCTGAAAACGCCCCGCGCGGATGTCCCGT
The DNA here is from genome assembly GCF_003752175.1 of Comamonas sp. BIGb0124. GTDB lineage: Bacteria > Pseudomonadota > Gammaproteobacteria > Burkholderiales > Burkholderiaceae_C > Comamonas_F. Next base: position 187,783 of record NZ_RJVF01000013.1, read on the forward strand.
CAGGGGCCCCCGGATCGCGATCCGGGGGTGACCGGACGGCACGCCGACCGTCGTCAATCAGTTACTGAGGAGTTAGCGTTCGATGAAAAGATTTCAGCCCCCCCGCCTGACGCCCCTGGCGGTCATTCTGACCACCGCATTCCTGAGCGTCGGCTCCAGCCTGAGCCTGGCCCACGACTCGCACGACCATGGCGCAGACGTGTATTCGGTGCAGATCACCTACGCCACCGAGGAGCAGCTTTCCAAGATGACGGCGATGCTGGACCACCCTTACGTGGACCAGAAATCGAGCAAGATCCACGCGGAAATCGGTGAAGCCGAACTCAAGGCGATCCGCGACATGGGTTACGCCGTCGAGATCGACCAGCAGGAAACCGAACGCATCCAGAAGTGGGTGTCTTCGCGCACCCGCGACCTGGCTTCGGGCTCGCTGGTCCGCACCCAGCGCGACCGCCCCAGCAGCGTGGCCGACGGCGTGCATTCCTGCTACCGCACGGTCGAGCAAACCTATTCGACGTTCGACGAACTCAAGGCCAAGTACCCCGACCTGGTCGAGCTCAAGACCCTGGGCCCGGGTTTCATGAAAACCCAGATCAAGGAACCGACGGTGGTCGGCAACCAGTACGACTATTCCTGGTCCAGCTACGCCGGCCTGCTCACGAAATTCCTGCCGGCCAGCCTGCTGCAGCGATTCAACCTCGGCCTGTTTCCCGAACAGCCGCACGACGTGCGCGCCATCGTCGTCGGCAACTTCAAGAAACAGGAAGGCAAGGAAGTCCCGCGCATGGTCTGGACCGGCGGCATCCACGCACGTGAATACGCCCCGCAGGAAGTCGGCACCAAGTTCATCGAATGGCTGCTCGACAACTACGGCAAGGATGCCAATGCGACGATGATGCTGGACCACAACCAGTATCACTTCATCATCCACAACCCAGACGGCCGCAAGCTCGCCGAACAGGACCGCAGCGCCCGCCAGCGCAAGAACACCAACTACGTCACGGCTCAGTGCACGACCGGCACCAACGGCCAGTTGAGCTCGGGCGTCGACCTGAACCGCAACTACCCCTTCGGCTGGGCGACCGGCGGCGCGGGCGGCTCGGACGGCAACATCTGCGGCGAGACCTTCCGCGGCACGGGACCTGCGTCCGAACCCGAGACCCAGGCCGTCATGAACTACGTGCGCGGAACCTGGAACCAGGCCCAGTGCAAGTGGGAAGGCGGCGCGCTGCCGGACGGCCGGCCCAAGAGCGCCGAGTACTGCAACCCCGAGAACCGCTCGAACATCACCAACGAACTCGACTGGAAGACCGGTGCATCGGAAGAGTACGGCGGCGGCATGTTCATCGACCTGCACAGCAATGCCCGCGCGGTGCTGTGGCCGTGGGGCGTGGAACGCACGGAAAACGACTTCAACACCCATTCGCCCAACAACAAGGGCATGGCCGTGATCGCGCAGCGTCTGGCGTATCACAACAACTACTCGTCGCAGCAACTGCTGAGCTACAACACCGAAGGCACCACCAAGGACGCGTTCTACGGTTTCCTGGGTGCGCCCTCGTACACCGTGGAAATGGGCCGTTCGTTCTACGAGGACTGCGGTGTCTTCGCCAACGAGACCTACCCCGAGAACTTCAACGGCTTCCATTACCTCAGCCGTGCCCTGCACCGTGTCTACCAGTTGCCTTTCGGACCCGACACGGTCGATGTCAAGGTCGACCAGACCGCCGCCGTCGAGGCCGGCTCGAAGGTCGCCGTCTCGGCCCTGGTCGACGACAACCGCTACCGCTACAGCAATGCGGGCCAGTCGACGATCAAGCCGCCGCCCTACCCCGTGGTCTACAACATCAGCGAAGCCTATGCCTACATCGACAAGATGCCCTGGGAAGAAGGCGCCGAGGCCACACGCGTCAAGCTCGACCTGACCACCTCCGACCAGGCCCGTGCCGACTTCCCCGACGCCACCAAGCTGGCCGTGGGTGAAATCGACACCAGCGGCCTGGCCGCCGGCCGCCACATGGTGTTCGTGCAGGGCGTCAACAGCGACGGCAAGCCCGGCGCCGTCTCGGCCGCCTTCCTGGACGTGTCCGCCAGCCCCACGGCACCGGGCAACGGTGGCGGCAACGGCGGCGGCACCACCGAACCGCCCAAGAGCGGCGGCGGCGGCGCACTCGGTTATCTCGCCGGCCTGCTGGGCCTGGCCTGGGGCGCGCGCGCCCTGTGGACCCGCCGCCAGCGCGGCCTCTGAACGCCTGCGGACCATCCAGGCCCGCCCTGCCCCCCGGCCGCCGTGCCGGGGCCGGGCCGGCCTTTCCAGTCAACCCTTACAGATTCCGAACAACCATGTACTTGCGTCATACCCATACACTGGCGGCCGTTGCCGCTGCCGTGACCGTGCTCCTCAGCGCCTGTGGCGGCGGAGGCGGCAGCAACGATGACGAGGCCCCCGGCCCCGGCACGCCGCCGGTCACGCCGACACCCGAACCCACGGTCTCGGTGACCGGATTCGTGCTGGACGGCGGCATCGACAACGCCATCGCCTGCCTCGACGTCAACAACAACCGCAGTTGCGATGCCGACGAGCCGCAGGCCCGCACCGCCGGCGGCCAGTTCGACATCGCCAGCAACGTCGGCAGCGATCACATCGTGCTGATCCAGGCCGGCACCGATGCCAAGACCGCCGACGGCCCCGTGGCCGCCCCCTATGTGCTGACCGCACCGCTGGGCCGCCACGCCACGATCACGCCCTTCACCACGCTGCTGCAGTCGGAAGTCGACAGCGGCCGCGCGGCCAACCTCACGCAGGCCGAAGGCACGCTGCTGTCCTTCCTGGTGGGCTCGGCCGGCCAGGTCGGCGGCATCCAGCTCTACGACAACTACCTGCCGCTGCCCGACACCGAAAGCACGTTGGCGCAGACCAAGATGCTGACGCTGGGCCAGTTGCTGACGCGAGGTTTCGCCGAGACCAGCGGCATGGCGGGCCTCGACGCCAAGGCCGCGTTTGCCGCCTACGGCCAGGCCGCATCGGGTTCGCTGCAGCAGGTGCTGTACCCCATCACCGCCCCCCTGGATCCGGTCCAGCGCGAATCGCTGTTCGCCAGCGTGAAGGACAGCCTGGTCGCCACCCCGCAGGCCCTGGCCGCCGTCGCCAAGGCCGCGGCCAAGACCCAGGCCGAAGCCATCGAAGGCGCCTGGATCAAGACCAGCGGCACCGGCAAGGAAGTCTATGTCTTCGCCGGCGACGGCACCTTCGTGCACCAGTTCCTGCAGGGGCCGTCGAGCACCGATACGGCCTTCGACAACGGCCTGGGCTACCGCTACGGCCGCTACAGCATCAGCGGCGGCACGATCGCCATCACGCTGCTCGAAGCCGCCAACAGCTCGGGTCCGGCCAACGGCGTGCAGACCTTCAACATCTCGGGCAACGCCATGAACCTGGGCGGTTCGAGCCTGACCCGCGTGGCCAGTGCATCGAACGCGCTGGTCGGCGGCTGGGTTCGCCCCAACGGCCTGAGCACGCCCGAGTACATGGTGATCTTCGAGGACGGCACCTACGCGCACGGCACGTTCTATTACCAGAACGACAGGCAGACCGGCACCGCCACGGCGCTGGAAACCGCCCGCAACGTCGGCCTGCAGATCGGCTCGTACACCGTGAATGCGGCCAACGCGGACGTGATCGATTTCGGCGAGACCACCGTCGACTTCAACGGTGCGCTGTCGGTGCCCAGCAACCCGGGCGTGGCCCACCTGCAGAACGACGGCAGCATCTCGCTGTTCGGTCTGCGGCTGGTCAAGCTGGGTTCTGCACAAGGCGCCAAGGCGGTGACGGGCTTCTCCGAGGCCACGCGCAGCCGCATCTGGTCGGGCCGCTACTTCAGCCGCACCGTCTCGGGCAGCGGCAACGGCGCCGTGGTCGAGTACATCTACGTGCGCGGCCCCAACGACATCCAGAGCTTCCGCAACGTGCCCACGACCAGCACCGAAGCCTGCCCCGCCGCCACGGCACCGTTCGGTGCGATCGACCCGGCCGACGGCGTGCTCAAGCACTTCGTGATCGGCACCGGCACAGCCGCCACCGCCGGTCTGGCGCAGCGCCGACTCAACTTCGGCACGGCAGCGTCGTTCAGCAGCTACACACCGATTGCAAGGCCGACCGCGACAGCGGCGCGTTGCGTCGTTCCGATGTAATACTGCCGACAGGCCTGGTTGGAAAACCAGGCCCCGGGCCATGTGCAGGCTGCATGTGGCCCGGCACCCTCTGCCGCCGGCGTGAACGCCGACCCCTGCTTTCGAAGTGGATGCCAGACATGATCCTGTCGCGTATTTCCTGTGCTCTTTCTTTCGCTCTGTGTGCCACCGGGGCCATGACGGCTGCGGCCCATGCGCAACCGACGGCCAGCGGCTTCCTGGTCCAGATTCGCCCCGCACAGGAGGTGACCGCATCCGAAACGTCTTCGGCGAGCCGGCAGCGATCGACGCTCTCGGCCGCCAGCCGGCTCCAGCTCGACCAGGCCGCCGGCATCCCGGCGGCCGACGGCGGCGGCCGTGCCGTCATCGCCCTGCCCCGGCCGCTGTCCGGCGATGCCTTGCGCCAGGCGCAGGCAGAACTCGGCCAGGATCCGCGCATCCAGCACATCGAGCCCGATGTGCGCATTCCCCTCGCCGCCACGCCCAACGATCCGCTGTGGTCGCGTCAGTGGGAAATGGCAGCCCCGATGTCGCAGTTGCCCGCTGCCATCGACGCCCTGGCCGCCTGGGACATCGCCCCCACCAGCAACGTGGTGGTCGCCATCCTCGACAGCGGTGTGCTGCCCGGCCACCCCGACCTGCGCGGCGCACTGCTGCCGGGTTACGACTTCGTCTCGCTCGATCCGACCTTCGGTGCCGTCTATGCCAACGACGGCGACGGCCGCGACAGCGATCCCTCCGATCCGGGCGACTGGGTGCTCGCCAGCGAATCGTCGATCACCGGCGGCGCCTTCGAAGGCTGCCCGGTCGGCAACAGCACTTGGCACGGCACCGCCATTGCAGGACAGATCGGCGCCATTCGCGGCGACGGCTACGGTGTGGCCGGCCTGCTGGGCCCGGCCCCGCGCATCCTGCCCGTGCGGGTCTCGGGCCGCTGCGGCGGGCTGCTCAGCGACGTGCTCGACGGCATGCGCTGGGCCGCCGGCCTGCGTGTCCAGGGCGTGCCCGACAACCCCTACCCGGCCCGCGTCATCAACCTGAGCATGGGCGGCGACGTCGCCTGCACGCCCATCGTGCAGAACGTCATCCGCGAGGTGACCAACGCCGGCGCGCTGGTGGTCGTCGCCGCCGGCAACCAGGAAGGCACCGGCGGCGTGCAGCCGCAGCGCCCCGCCGACTGCCAGGGCGTGGTCGCCGTGGGCGCGGTTCAGCGCAGCGGGCTCAAGACCGGCTATTCGCGCCTGGGCCAGGCCGTGACGCTGGCGGCGCCGGGCGGCGAGGTCAACGACGGCCTGTTCCTGATCGGCAACAGCGGCCAGACGACCCCTCAGCTCAACGGCTACGTTTATGCCGCCGGCACCAGCTTCGCCGCGCCGCTGGTCAGCGGTACCGCAGCGCTCATGCTCGCGGCCGCCCCTCAGCTCACCCCGACTCAACTGGCATCGATGCTGCAGTCCTCGTCGCGAACGCATATCGCGGGCACCTCGTCGTGCTCGGCCACCAGCAACTTCCGATCGTGTTTCTGCACCACGGCCACCTGCGGCGCCGGCCTGCTCGATGCCGGCCAGGCGGTCAAGGCGGCCCACGACACCACCCTCGTCGCGCCGCCCTCGGGCGGTACGGACAGCGGCGGTGGCGGCGGTAGCGGCGGCGGTGGCGGCGGATCGCTGGCGCTCGGCATGGTGCTGGCCCTGGCCGCCCTGCTGGCGCTGCGCGGGCTGCTGCGCCGCGCCACGCCTGCGGGCCTTCGGGGCTCGCAGCGCGATGGGCACGGCCTGCCCGGCGCCGGCCGCTGAGCGCAGCGTTCGTTCACCGGCGGCGGATCAAGCCCTCCCCTCGCAGCACGCACGGCCCCCTACCCCGATCCCCGCCCCAATCGCCCAGACCTGCCCCGCATGATCCATCGTTCAACCGACATGTTCAGAAAAAACGCAACCCCGACCCGCCTGTCCGGGATGCGCACGCGGGCCCTGGCCTCAGCCGCCAGCCTGGCCCTGGGGCTGCTCATGGCGGGCATGCCGGCGCGGGGCTGGTCCAGCGACACGCTGACCCGCATCGAGCAGACACACACGATCAACCTCGGGCACCGCGAATCGTCGGTGCCGTTCTCGTACTACGACAACAAAAAACAGGTCATCGGTTATTCGCACGACCTGATGCTGCGGGTGGCCGAGCACATCCGGCATGCGGTCGGGCTGCCGGCGCTCACGCTCAAGCTGGTGCCGGTCACGGCGCAGAACCGCATCCCGCTGATGGTCAACGGCGCCGTCGACCTGGAATGCGGATCGACCACGCACAACGTCGAGCGGGCACGGCAGGTGCTGTTCTCGACCTCGTTCTTTGTCATCAGCACCCGGCTCATGACACACCGGCAATCCGGCATCAACGACTTTGCCGACCTGGCAGGCAAACGGGTCGTGGTCACGGCGGGCACCACCTCGGAGCGGCTGCTGCGCACTTTTGTCGAAGAGACCGCGACGCGCCTGCAGTTCATCACGGCGCGCGAGCACAGCGAGTCTTTTCAACTGCTCGAATCGGGGCGTGTCGATGCGTTCATGATGGACGACGCCCTGCTCTACGGCGAGCGCGCCAAGGCCAACCGGCCCGAGGACTGGGTGGTGGTGGGCACCCCCATGTCGTCCGAGGCCTATGGCTGCATGCTGCGCAAGGACGACCACCGGCTCAAGGCCATCGTGGACCGAGAACTCACGCGCCTGATGACCTCGGGCGAGGCGCTGGCGCTGTACACCAAGTGGTTTCAGCAGCCCATTCCGCCCAAGAACCTCAACATGAACTGGCCGCCGCACGACAAGCTGCTTCAGCTCTATCGCGCACCGAACGACCAGCCGCTGCAGTAGGCCCGGCGAACGCCGGGGTGCCGAGTCCCGCTGCGGCGAACCGGCAATCGACGCTCAAAAGTCAGGGAGTGTGCAGACTGCGGCAGCCCGCTGCACGGGGCCTCCAGCGACGCCGGCGGCGCTGAAACAGTCAGGGCGTCAAACCGCGTCCATAGTGGGCACCGCGGCCATCAACTCGCGGGTGTAGGCATGGCTGGGCTGGGCAAACACGGCCTCGGCCGGGCCCTGCTCGACCAGCCGGCCGCGCTGCATCACGCCGACGTCGTCGCACATGTAGCGGATCACTGCCAGGTTGTGGCTGATGAGCAGGTAGGTGAGCCCGAACTCGTCCTGCAGATCGCGCATGAGGTTGAGCACCTGGGCCTGCACCGAGACGTCGAGCGAGGACGTCGGCTCGTCGCAGACGATGAAGTCGGGTTTGCTCACCAGCGCACGCGCAATGGCGATGCGCTGACGCTGGCCGCCCGAGAACTGGTGCGGGTAACGCGTCGCCACGTCGGCCGGCAGACGCACACGCGACAGGGCTTCGGCCACGCGTTCGCGGGTCTCGGCCGCAGTGCGGGTCAGGCCCAGCACCTCCAGCGGCTCGGCGATGATCTGCTCCACCCGCCAACGCGGGTTCAGGCTGGCATACGGATCCTGGAAAATCATCTGGAAACGCCGGCGCAGCTTGAGCATCGAGGCCCCGGAATGCCCGCCGGCCCAGCGGTCGATGCCGTCGAACCAGACCCGGCCTTCGGTCGGCTGCAACAGGCCGGCCACCATGCGCGCCACGGTCGACTTGCCCGAACCCGACTCGCCCACCAGCCCGTAGGTGGTGCCGCGCCGGATCTCGAGGCTGACCCCGTCGACCGCACGCAGCACCTTGCGCGGCTCGCGCGCCAGCACACGCGTCAGCCAGCCGGCCGAGAGATCGAATTCACGCGCCAGGCCGTCGACCTTGAGCAGCACGGGCTGTGCGGCCGCGCCGCCACCGCGCGCAGCCGGCGGCACGGTCTCGGGGGCAGCAGCCACCGGTGCCGTGCCCGAGGCCACATCCTGGCCGATCTCCGGCACCGGCAGCCGATGCAGCCGGCGATGCACCGAGGGAATCGCGGCCATCAGCGCACGGGTATAGGGCCGAGCCGGCGCATGCAGGATCTGCCGCACCGGCCCGGTCTCGAGCACCTGGCCGCGGTACATCACGGTCACGCGGTCGGCCGCCTCGGCGATCACGCCCATGTCGTGGGTGATCAGCATGGCGGCCATGCCGCGCTCGCGGCACACGCGCTGGAAGACCCGGATCACCTGGGCCTGCACGGACACATCCAGTGCCGTGGTCGGCTCGTCGGCAATGATGAGTTCGGGCTCGGCGCACAGCGCCAGTGCAATCGCCACGCGCTGCCGCTGCCCGCCCGAAAGCTGGTGCGGATACTGGTCGACCCGGATCGACGGATCCGGAATCTCGACCTCGGTGAGCAAGGCGATGGCGCGGCGCCGCGCTTCTTCGGCGCTCACCCGCAGGTGGGTGCGCAAGGTGTCGACCAGTTGCTGCCCGACGGTGTAGACGGGGTTGAGGCTGGTCAGCGGATCCTGGAACACCATGGCGATGCGGCGGCCGCGGATGCGGCGCAGGTCCTCGCCGCGCAAGGTGTCGATGCGTTCGCCCTGCAGCTCGACCGTGCCGTGCGAGATGCGTCCGGGCGCTTCGAGCAACCCCATCACGGCCAGGCCGGTCATGGACTTGCCCGCACCCGATTCGCCCACCACTCCCAGGATCTCGCCGCGGCCGATCTCGAACGAGACACGGTCGAGCACATGCACGGGGCCGCGGTAGGTGTCGAAGGTCACGCTCAGATCCTGCACGCGCAGCACGGGCGGGACGGGCGAAGACCGGGCAGCGGCAGGCGGATGCCCGGAAGAGGCGGAGGCGGATGCGGCCCGTGGCTGGACCGGCTCGGTGGCGTTCATGTCGTGCGGGTCTGCGGTGGGGTTGAGCGAATCGGCCGGACCCTGCGGGTCCCGGGTGCGTGAATCCTGTGTGTCTTGCATGGTGCCGTGCAGCCTTTTGCGTTACTGCAGCTTGGGATTGAGCGCATCGCGCAGCCAATCCCCCACCAGGTTCACCGACAGGGCCAGCAGCAGCAACATCAACGCGGGAAACAGCAGAATCCACCATTCGCCCGAAAACAGGAACCCCTGCCCGATGCGGATCAGCGTGCCCAGCGAAGGCTCGGTGGGGGGCAGCCCCACGCCGAGGTACGACAGCGTGGACTCGGTCACGATGGCCAGCGCAAAGCTGATGGTGGCGATCACGAGCACCGGCGCCAGCAGATTGGGCAGGATGTGGCGCACCAGGATGGCGGCCCGCGAGCGGCCGATCAATTGGGCGGCGGCCACGTAGTCCTTGTGTTTCTCGACCATCACCGCGCCGCGCACGGTGCGTGCGTACTGCACCCAGTCGGACAGCGCGATCGCCAGCACGATCACGTAGATCGCCATGTCGTCGCGGTAACCGGCCGGCAGAATGCCGCGGGCCACGCCGAAGATCAGCAAGGCCACCAGCAGCACCGGGAAGGTGAGCTGCACGTCGGCGATGCGCATGACGAGGTTGTCGAACCAGCCGCCGAAGTAGCCCGCCGCCAGGCCCAGCGGTACGCCGATCAGCAGCGACAGCGCCACGGCCGACAGGCCCACCAGCACCGACATGCGCAGGCCGTACAGAATCGACGACCAGACGTCGCGCCCCTGGTCGTCCGCACCCAGCAGGTAGCGGCCGCCGGCCATGCCCTCTTGGCCCGGCGGCGTGAAGGCGTCGAGCAGCTCGAGCCCGGCCGGGTCGTACGGATTCTGGCTGGCCAGCCAGGGTGCCAGCAAGGCCCCCAGCAGGCACAGCAGCAGCGCCACGGTGGCCAACTGCGCAGTGCGTGAATGCGCCCAAGATCGCTTCACGGGAGAGTCGGATCGGCGCCAGGACAGAGTTTTCATAAGCCTCGGGAAAACAGACAGCAGACGGTGGGCAGGAAGACGGCGCACGCGGGACGAGGCCAGCGGCAGAGGCGGCTCAGCGCTTGCGCAGGCGCGGATCCACCAGCACGTACAGCAGATCGACCAGGAAATTGATGCTGACGTACAGCACCGCGATCAGCAGCAGATACGCGGCGATCACCGGCACATCGACTGCCTGGATGGACGAGATGAACAGCAGCCCGACGCCCGGCCACTGGAACACCGTCTCGGTGACGATGGCAAAAGCGATCAGCGAGCCGATCTGCAGCCCGGCAATGGTGATCACCGGAATCATGGTGTTGCGCAGCGCATAACCGAAGTGGATGCGGCGCTCGGGAATGCCGCGGGCCCGCGCGAAGCGGATGTGGTCGGCGCGCAGCGTCTCCAGCATCTCGGCGCGCACCAGGCGCATGATCAACGTGAGCTTGAAGAACCCCAGCGTGAAGGCCGGCATGATCAGCGAGGCCCAGCCCGAGGCCGTCAGCAGCCCGGTCTGCCAACTGCCCAGCATCACGGTCTCGCCGCGTCCGAACGAAGGCAGCCAGCGCAGCTCGACCGCAAACAGGTAGATCAGCCCGATGCCGATGAGGAAGGTCGGCAGCGACACCCCCACCAGCGAGAGCGACATGATGCCGCGCGAGACCCAGCTCTCGCGCCGGATGGCGGTGTACACCCCCAGCGCAATGCCGCCGGCCACCGCCAGCACGGCGGCCACCAGGGCGAGCTCGAGCGTGGCGGGCAGGCGTTCGGCGATCACGTCGACCACCGGGCGCCGCAGCCGATAAGAGATGCCGAAATCGCCCTGCACCGCGCGGCGCAGGTAATCGAGGTACTGCTCGGCGACCGGGCGGTCGAAGCCCAGGCTGGCCATCATCGCCTGGCGCTCTTGCACCGAGGCGTCTTCGCCCAGCAGGCTGATGGTGGGGTCGCCGATGTAGCGGAACACCACGAAGGCGATGAACGACACCACCAGCAGGACGATCACCGACTGCCCGAGCCGGCGAAGCACATGGACCAGCATGGCCTGTGCCCCCGCGTCAGCGGTTGGTCACCGTGGCGTTCTTGAAGTAGGTGTAGTTCATCGGATCGACCGGGATGTCGAGCTTGCGGTTCATCGCGTAATGCAGCACCTGGTTGTGGATCGGGATGTAGATCTGCTCTTTCTGCACCACGCTCCAGATGTCGTGCAGCGCCGCATCGCGCTTGGCCTTGTCGCTCTCGGACGAAAGCGAGACGATCTTCTGATCCAGCTCGGCATTGCTGTAGCGCGTGGCGTTGGTCGAGCCCCGGCCGTTCTTGCCGCGGGTGTGCACCAGGTAATCGAAGATGTAGGCGGAATCGAAGGTGGGCACGCCCCAGCCGAACAGGTAGAAGTCGGTGTCGGCCGAGTTGATGGCCGCCGAGTGCAGCGCGATCGGCCGTGCCGCCACCGAGGCCTTGACGCCGATGCGGCCCAGGAAACCCGAGATCGCCGTGCAGATGGCTTCGTCGTTCACGTAGCGGTCGTTGGGGCAATGCAGGGTGATGCCGAAGCCGTTGGGGTAACCCGCGTCGGCCAGCAGTTTCTTGGCTTGCGCGACGTCGGTCTTGGGATACTGGTCGAAGGCCTTTTCGTAGCCGTGCACAAAAGGCGGCGAGATGATGCCGGTGGGCTGCGACATGCCGCGCATCACCGCACGCTTGATGGCGTCGCGGTCGATGGCGATGTTGAAGGCCTGGCGCACGCGGGGGTCGGCCAGCGGGTTCTTGTCCTTCACATCGGCGTTCTTGAGCGGCTCGGCGCCCACGTTCAGGCCCAGGAAGATGGTGCGGTTCTCGGGGCCTTCGTTGACGCGCAGCGACTTGTCGGCCTGCAGCCGGGCAATGTCTTGCACGGGCACGTCCTGCACAAAATCGACTTCGCCCGAGAGCAGTGCCGCGACGCGTGTGGCCGGCGCCTTGATGGGCATGAACACCACTTCGGTGACTTGCAGCGGCACCTGGCCCTTGCCCCAGTAGTCGGGGAACTGCTTGAGCACCGTGCGGCTGTCCTGCTCGCGCGAAGCCAGCACGTAGGGGCCGGTGCCGTTCACGTTGCGGGTGTAGTGGTTCTCGACCGTGCTTTTCTCGTCCTGCGGCAGTTCGGCCTTGTTGGCCTTCGAGAACGCCGCGTTGACGATGAAGATGTTGACCAGGTTGTCCGGGAAGATCAGGTTGGGGCCCTTGGTCTTCACGTGCACCGTGAGGTTGTCGACCTTGCTCACCTTGTCGACCGAGGCCAGCAGGGCCTTGAAGCCCGAGGAAGGCGCCAGGGCGCGCTCCAGCGAGAACACGACGTCGTCGGCAGTGAGCGTGGCGCCGTCGTGGAACTTGACGTTGGGCCGCAGCTTGAACTCCCACACCGTCGGGTCGCTGGTCAGCCCCCACGAAGTCGCCAGGGCGGGGATCAGCTTGCCCTTGATGTCGCGCAGCACCAGCGGTTCGTAGATCTGGTGCGAGACATTGATGTTGGTCCCCGTGTTGACCGAGTGCGGGTCGAGCGTCGCGGCATCGGACGAACGCACCCAGCGCACCGTCTCGGCCATGGCGGCGGGCACATGGAACAGGGTGGCGGCCAGACCGGCCGCGATCAGGGCACGGCGCAGGGGGGTGTTCAACATCATGACCATGGGTGGGTCTCCAGCTTGTGTGTCGAGAAGGCCGCCATGCGTCCTTCGTCGTGAGTCGAACGATGGAACGGCTGCGCGGACGGAACGCGGCCCGGATCGGCGGTGCCGCCCCGGATCTGCGTAAAAGACACAAAGATAACCCGAAAATGACGCAATCGGAGCGAATTCCCTGCCCCGATCGCACAAACCTGCGTTGCCGCCCCCGCGCCCGCTCGGGCACCGGGGGCGTTTCATGCCATCAGTAGATGCGATGCCGGGCCGCCTGCAGCCGATGCAGGGTCTCGACCAGCAGATCGACATCCGCGCAGGTGTTGTAGAAGGCCAGCGAAGGCCGCACGGTGGCTTCGACACCAAAACGCCGCAAGATGGGCTGCGCGCAGTGGTGCCCCGAGCGCACGGCGATGCCGACCTCGTTGAGCGCCTGCCCGACCTCTTCGGTGCGATGGCCCTCGAGCGTGAACGACAGCACGCTGGCCTTGTCCGCGGCGGTGCCGATCAGCCGGATGCCGCGCACGTCGCGGATCAGCCCGGTCGCGTAGGCCAGCAGATGGTGCTCGTAGGCGCCGATGTTCTCGATGCCCAGCGCGTCGACGTAGTCGATGGCTGCGCCCAGCCCGACCGCATCGGCGATGTTGCCCGTGCCCGCCTCGAAACGGTTGGGGGCGTCGTGATACTGGATGCGCTCGAAGCTCACGTCCTGGATCATGTTGCCGCCGCCTTGCCACGGCGGCAGGCTGTTGAGCAGTTCCTCGCGGCCGTAGAGCACGCCGATGCCGGTCGGGCCGAACAGCTTGTGTCCCGAGAACACGAAGAAGTCGGGCCTCAGCGCCTGCAGATCGACACGCATGTGGGAGACCGACTGCGCGCCGTCGAGCAGCACCGTGACGCCGGCTGCACGCGCGATGTCGATGATGCGCTGTGCCGGCGTGACCGTGCCCAGCGCATTCGAGACCTGCGTGAAGGCCACCAGGCGGGTGCGCGGCGTGAACAGCTGCGCGTAGGCATCGAGCCGGATCTGCCCGTCGTCGTCCACCGGGATCACGCGGATGCGAGCGCCTTTTTCCTGCGCCAGGCGATGCCAGGGCACGATGTTGGCATGGTGCTCTAGGTGCGAGACGATGATTTCATCGCCCTCCCCGATGTGGGTGCGGCCCCAGGTCTGGGCGACCAGGTTGATGGACTCGGTGGTGCCGCGCGTGAACACGATCTCGTGGGTCGACCGGGCATTGACGAAGGCCCGCACCTTCTCGCGCGCACCCTCGTAGGCATCGGTCGCGCGCGCGGCCAGGGCATGCGCGGCACGATGGATGTTGGAGTTCTCGTGCTCGTAGAAGTAGCTGACGCGGTCGATCACGCTTTGCGGTTTCTGCGTGGTGGCGGCATTGTCCAGCCAGACCAGCGGCCGGCCGTTGACCCGTTCGCGCAGGATGGGGAAATCGCGCTTGACGCGTTCCACATCGAAGGCCGGCGTGTAGGCATGCGGCAACTGGCCGGCCTGCGGCGACGCACCCGGCAGACGGCTGGCACCGAGCTGCGACACAGGCGCGTGCAGAGGCCCCAAGGGGCTGGCGTGGGCGGCTACGCGGGTCTCCAGAAAGTAGAACGGGCTGCTGCCTGCACCGGCGGACTGTGCGTAGGGCAACTGAGGCGGCGCAGGGCGGCCGGGGCTCTGCAGCAGTTGTGCCAGCTCGCGGGCAAAAGGCTGTTCGTCGGCGTACGGCAGGCTGGAGCCGCCGGCGGGGGTGGCCGGGGATCCACCCGGCAATCCACCCGGCGACAGGCCCGGAGACACACCCGGCGACCGGCCATGCGACGCGCCATGCAACGCGTGATGCGAGGGCGCCTCGGGCCGGCTGGCGGACGGGTGCGTCTCCCACGCGGCCGGACTCGCCGACGGCAGCGCATGGCCTGGCGAAGCTCCGCCGCCGTTCGCCGAGGCGGGCAGCGTACCGGCGGCACCCGGCACCGGCACGCCGTCGCCCGGCCGGCGTGCGATGCCGTGCGGGTCGCTCAGTGCACTCTGGGGCTGCGCCAGGCTGCGCACGCTGTCGCCCTGCAGGCCATGCGCCGGCGGCTGCACGGGCGCGGGCTGCAAGCCACCGGGCTGCAGACTCGCCGGCTGAAGGCTTGCCGGCTGGAAACTTGCGGGCTGCGCGAGGGCCACCGGCTGCACGCCGCTTGCGGGCCCACCGCCCGGCGGTGCCGAGAACAAGGCATTGGCCAGTTGCGCCAGGGCCGCCACGTCGGGCAGGCCCGGCGGTGGCGTGAAATCACTTGTACTCATGGTACTTGCCCGTTTCCACGCCCTCGAGCACGGCCAGTGCATCGTCGGTCAGCACGGCCAGCGAGCAGTACAGCGACACCAGATAAGACGCGATGGCCTTGTCGTTGATGCCCATGAAACGAACGGCCAGACCCGGGCTGGTGCCGCCGGGCAGATCGGGCTGGAACAGGCCGACCACGCCCTGGCGGCTCTCGCCGGTGCGGATCAGCAGGATCTTGCTCTTGCCGCC
Source organism: Comamonas sp. BIGb0124 (assembly GCF_003752175.1). Lineage (GTDB taxonomy): Bacteria > Pseudomonadota > Gammaproteobacteria > Burkholderiales > Burkholderiaceae_C > Comamonas_F. The sequence continues at coordinate 202,981 of NZ_RJVF01000013.1, forward strand.
CACCACCGGCACTTTGTCCGAAGGGATCAGCGGCACGCCGCGCCAGGTGATGAACTGCGAGCCGAACAGCGAGACCGTGGGCGGCGGCACGCCACGGCGTGTGCACTCGCGGCCGAAGGCAGCCAGCGCCAGCGGATGCAGCAGGAAGAATCCGGGCTCTTTCCAGACCTTGCTCAGCAGTTCGTCGAGGTCGTCGGGCGTGGGCGCGCCGGTGCGGGTCTTGATGACCTGACGCGGCGCGGCGCTGGCGATCAGGCCGTATTCCTTGTTGTTGATGAGCTCGCTTTCCTGGCGCTCCTTGACCGTCTCGATGGTCAGGCGCAACTGTTCGCTGATCTGGTTGTAGGGTTTGCTGTAGAGGTCGGACACCCGCGTGTGCACATCCAGCACGGTGTTGACCGCGGAGAGGTAGTACTCGCGCGGGTTCTCGACATAGTCGACTAAGGTGCTGGGCAGCACCCGTTCGTCGCGGCCCGAGCAATCGACCTCGGCCACCGAGCCTTCTTTCACCTTGTTGACGCGATACACGCCCGCCTCGACCGGAATCCAGTTCAGCAGATGGGTCAGCCAGCGCGGCGTGATGGATTCCATCTGCGGCACGGTGCGGGTCGCAACCGCCAACTGTCTGGCGGCGACATCGCCTAGTGCGGTCTGGGGTTCGTGTTTGGTGGCCATGAAAAAGACTCCGTTGAAAAACAGGTAGGTGAAAGAAGAAATGCGTTCAGAGGCTGCGCGGCTGGCCGTTGCTGACGTTGTGGGCCTGGTGCACCTGGCTGTTGGGCGGCACGCTGTGCGTGAGCCAGACATTGCCGCCGATCACCGAGCCGCGCCCGATCGTCACGCGCCCCAGCACCGTGGCGCCGGCATAGACCACGACGTCGTCCTCGACCACGGGATGCCGATCCAGTCCCTTGACCAGGCTGCCGTCGTCGTCGACCTCGAACCGCTTCGCGCCCAGCGTGACCTGCTGGTACAGACGCACGCGCTCGCCGATCACGGCGGTCTGGCCGATCACGACACCGGTGCCGTGATCGATGAAAAAGCTGCGGCCGATGCGGGCCCCGGGATGGATGTCGATACCGGTTCGTGCATGGGCGATATCGGACAGCAAACGCGCCAGAAACTGCGCCCCCAGCCCGTACAGCCGGTGCGCCAGGCGGTGGCAGATCACGGCCTGGATACCGGGGTAGCACAGCAGGATCTCGGAAACGCTGGTGGCGGCCGGGTCGCCCAGGTAGGCGGCCTGCAGGTCGCTCACCACGTCGGCACGCACATCGGGCAGCCGGCGTGCGAACTCGGCCGTGATGGCGGCTGCGCGTTCGCGCAAGGCCTGGTCGTTCTCGATGTCCTGATCGGCGACAAAGAACAGGCCGCGCCGCACCTGTTCCTGCAGGGTGCGCAACATGTCGCTCAAGGCCTGGCCGACAAAAAAATCGATGCTGCCGTCATTGAGATCGGGCCGTCCGTAGTGGGTGGGAAACAAGGCCGCCAGACAGCCTCCCAGCACCTGCTCCATCGCATCGCGCGAGGGCAATTCCCGGATGCGTCCGCGATGCCGGATCTTGTGGGTCTGTTCGCGCGAGAGGCGCAATGCCGTCACCAGCGACGGCAACAAGGCGTCGGTCCCGGACGCTGGTTCGGCCGCACGCGCGGCGGCCCGATCGGGGTAAGTGGCGTCGTGAATGGACATCCGTTTTTTTCTGACTGCTCGACCGTTGCAGACCACCCCCTCCTCGGCACTCACATACCAAGGCCCTCATCGGGTAGCCAACGACGAGCGAGTTTAGGGATGCTGCACTGCACAGCGAACGAATTTCTTGGCATATCCAAACGCACTTCAAATCAAGAACCGAATAACCTTATTTAGATATCGAATAAAGAAGAACTTGACGCGAAATTCGCATGAACTTATGCGAGAGACCCGCTAAGGGCTGGCTACAGTGAATGACCTATCCGCCATCCCCCCTGCATCACCATGAATGCCATTCTTCAGGCTGTCGACGCCGCCCCTTCCGTTCCGCATTTCGACGGCGCGGTTCGCCCTGGGGCGCCCGAACTCCAGGCCCTGTTCGACGCCATCGCGCAAGGCGCTGCGCAACGCGACAGCACACGCAGCCATCCGTACGAAGCGGTGGCGTGGCTGCGGCAGGCACGGTTCGGTGCTTTCCGTCTGCCTGCGGCGATCGGCGGCGGCGGCGCCACGCTGCGCCAGCTTTTCGAAGCCGTGCTGAGCCTGGGTGCGGCGGATTCCAACGTGGCCCATGTGCTGCGCAACCATTTCTCGTTCATCGAACGCTTTGTCGTGCCCCTGGCGGGCGATCCGACACACCCCTGGGTGAAGGCCGTGCTCGACGGCGCGATCTTTGGACTGGCATCGGGCGAACTGGCGTCGCGCTCGGTCGGCCAGCGCCATCTCGAAACCACGCTGGTGCCCGATCCCGACGACACGCAGGGCGGCTGGCTGCTCAACGGCATCAAGTTCTACAGCACCGGCAGCCTGTATGCCGACTATGTGCTGGTGCGCGCGCACACGCCGGACGGAACAAATGCATCGGCCGTCATCCCGGCCGATCGCCAGGGCCTGCAGCTCGACGACGATTGGGACGGCATCGGCCAGCGCCTGACGGGCACCGGCACCACGCACCTGAGGCAGGTGCGCGTGCGTGCGGACGAGGTCTTGCTCGACAGCGCCGGCGCCAACTACGCACTGGCCTACAGCAGCACCCTGCCCCAGTTGTTCCTGACGACGGTGGCAGCCGGCATCGTGCGCGCCGTCGAGGCCGATGCCATCGCCCTGGTGCACCGCCGCGGCGACCGCAACTTCACGCACAGCCCTGCCGAACGCGCCGTCGACGATCCGGTCATCCAGCAGTCGATCGGCGAGATCAGCAGCGCCGCCTTCGCCACCGAGGCCACCGTGCTGGCTGCGGCAGACGCACTGGATCGCGCCGACCAGGCCCGCCAGACACTGGGCGGCGAGCAGGCCGAACTGGCCCATGCCGCCGCCGTGGCTGCAGCCAAGGCCAAGGTGGTGGTCGACGAACTGGCGGTGCGTGCGGCCAGCCAGCTGTTCGACGTCGGCGGCGCTTCGGCCGCCACGCAACGCTACAACCTCGATCGCCACTGGCGCAATGTGCGCACGCTGGCCTCGCACAACCCCGCCACGCTCAAGGCCCGCTCGGTCGGCGAGCAGGCGCTGCACGGCACCGAGCTGCCGCGCACCGGCTTCTTCTAAGACAGCCCACCGGCGATCTGCGCCACCGTGCGCGGCCTGCCTCGCCGGGTCAGTTGCCGCCCTCCGTTCGACATCGCTGCGATCCCGCCAAGCCGGCCTGCCGGCGGCTGTGCGGGATGTCGGTGTGCGCCCGTTCCATCGCCAGCGCATGAGCTTCTGTGTTTTATGTATTTGGATTTCGCATACTGACTCCATAAGATTCCACGAAACGGATATTTCATGGAATTACGACAGCTCGAAGCCTTTGCCGCCACGATGTCGTCGGGCAGCGTCAGTGGCGCGGCACGACTGCTCGGACGTTCCCAGCCCGCCGTGAGCCGGCTGATCCAGGAACTCGAAACCGAGATCGGCTATGCGCTGTTCGTGCGCAGCGGCCCTCGCGTCAGCCCCACCGAACAGGGTTTTCTGTTGTTCGAGGATGTGTCGCGCGCACTCTCGAGCCTTCGCCAGATCCGCGAACGCGCCGAAGACATCGCACGGGGACGGTCTCGCCCCTTGCGCCTGGTCGCCACCAGCGCACTGGCCGTCGGGCTGCTGCCCGCCGCACTCGCTCGCATCCAGACCACGCTCGATGCCACGCCGCTGGAAATCCGCAGCGCGGCCCCCGAGGAAGTGGTGCATGCCGTTCAGAGCGGCGCCGCGCATTGCGGGCTCAGCAGCCTGCCGCTCGAACACAAGGGCCTGAACGTGCACTGGATCGGGCAGGCGCCCTGCGCGGTCGCGCTGCGCGAGGACGACGCCCTGGCTGCCCGTCCGGTGCTGGCCCTGAGCGAGCTGGCGGACCGCCGTTTGATCACCATGGCCAACCGCTACCGCCTGCGCCATCAACTGGACCGGGCCTGGTCGGGCCTGAACGGCCCACTGCGCTCGCCGCATATCGAGACCAATTCGTCCCTCAATGCGCAGGCCTTCGTGCGTGCCGGACTGGGCGTGGCCGTGCTGGAGCCCGTGACCCTGACCGGCACGCTGCTGCCCGGCCTGGTGGCGCGGCCGCTGAGCGAGGAGATTCCGTTCTTCTTCGGCGTGGTGACCCCGCAATCCATGCCCGTGAACGCTGCGCTGCGGGCGCTCAGCGACGCCCTGCTGGCAGTCGCCACCGAAACGCTGCCCGGTTTTGTGTGCCACGACGCCGACCGCCACGGCGAGCTGCTCAAGCAGCTGTATGCCGATCACGTGCCTTGAAGGCTCTCGTGCCTGATCTCTTCCCTGCCCTGACCTGAAGACAACAACAACGATGTACCCCACTGAACCTTCCGCAGCCGCCCCGGCGCCGCTCGGAGTCCGGCCATGATCGGCTGGATCATCCGCCGCGTCGGCCAGGCCGCCCTCGTGGTGCTGGCCATGAGCCTGATCGTGTTCGTCGGCCTGCACGCCATCGGCAACCCGGTCGATATCCTGCTGGGCGACGACATGAACCAGCAGGAGCGGCTCGACGCCATCCGCCGGCTGGGCCTCGATCTGCCGCTGTGGCAGCAGTACCTGGTGTTTCTCAAGCAGGCGGCGCTGGGCGACCTGGGCCGCAGTTTTGTCTACAACATCAGCGCCATCGACCTGATCCTGCAGCGCCTGCCGGCCACGCTGGAGCTGGCCATTGCCGCCATGGTGCTGGCCATTCTCATCGGCGTGCCGCTGGGCCTGTTCGCGGGCCTGCGCCCCGACAACCCGGTCGCCAAGGCCATCATGGCGGGCAGCATCGTGGGTTTCTCGCTGCCCTCGTTCTGGGTCGCGCTGATGCTGATCCTGGTGTTTGCCGTGCAACTGGGCTGGATGCCCTCCAGCGGTCGCGGCGAGACGGCGGCGCTGTTCGGCGTGCAGTGGTCTTGGCTCACGCTCGACGGCTTGCACCATTTGCTGCTGCCCGCGCTCAATCTGGCGCTGTTCAAGGTCTCCCTGGTGCTGCGGCTCACACGGGCCGGCGTGCGCGAGATCGTGCCGCTCGACTACGTGAAGTTCGCACGCGCCAAAGGCCTGCGCAACAGCCGCGTGGTGCTGGCCCACGTGCTGCGCAACACGCTGATCCCGCTGGTCACGGTGCTGGGCCTCGAGCTCGGCTCGACCATCGCCTACGCGGTGGTGACCGAGAGCATCTTTGCCTGGCCGGGCGCCGGCAAGCTCATCCTCGACAGCATCTACGCGCTCGACCGCCCGGTCATCGTGGCCTACCTGATGGTGGTCGTGCTGCTGTTCGTTTTCGTCAACCTGGTCGTCGACATCGCCTACCGGCTGCTCGACCCGCGCGTGAGGCTGGCGGCAGCATGAGCACACCATCCCCCACTCCCCTCAAGAAATACGCTGCCGTGGGCGGCACCCGCTCGGTCTGGCGGCAGGCGCTGGACGACCTGTGCGCCTCGCCCGTGGCCCTGGGTGCCATGGTGGTGCTCGCGCTGATCGTGCTGAGCGCGCTGACGGCCCACTGGATCACGCCGCAGAACCCCTACGACCTGATGCAGCTCGACGTGCTGGACTCGCGGCTGCCGCCCGGATCGGTCAGCGAAGCCCAGGGCTACACCTACTGGCTGGGCACGGACGGCCAGGGCCGCGACCTGTACTCGGCCATCGTCTACGGGCTGCGCATCAGCCTGCTGGTGGGCATCGGCTCGGCGGTGGCCGCGGCCGTGATCGGCACGCTGGTCGGCCTGCTGGCGGCCTATGCCGGCGGCCGCGTCGACGCGCTGATCATGCGGGTGGTCGATCTGCTGCTGTCCTTCCCCACCATCCTGATGGCGCTGATGATCCTGGCCTACCTGGGCAAGGGGGTGGGCAACGTGGTCCTGACGCTGGTCCTGCTCGAATGGGCCTACTACGCCCGCACGGCACGGGCGCAGGCGCTGGTCGAATCGCGGCGCGAGTACGTGGATGCGGCGCGCGGCCAGGCCATTGCCGCCTGGCGTATCGTCTGCGGCCACATCCTGCCCAACTGCCTGCCGCCGCTCATGGTGATCGGCACGCTGCAGGTGGCGCGCGCCATCACCCTCGAGGCGACGCTGTCCTTCCTCGGCCTGGGCGTGCCCATCACGGAGCCTTCGCTGGGGCTGCTGATTTCCAACGGTTTCCAGTTCATGCTGTCCAACGAATACTGGATCAGCGTCTTTCCGGGCATTGCGCTGCTCGTCACCATCGTCGCCATCAACCTGGTCGGCGACCGTCTGCGCGACGTACTCAACCCCAGGCTCCAGCGATGAACCAGCCTCTGCTCGAGGTGCGCAACCTGCGTACCGAATTCAACACCCGCGCCGGCCGTGTCGCCGCCGTGAACGACGTGTCCCTGACGCTCGAACGCGGCCGCGTGCTGGGCCTGGTGGGCGAATCGGGTTCCGGCAAGTCGGTGACCGGTTTCTCGATCATGGGTCTGGTCGATCCGCCGGGCCGCGTGGCCGGCGGCGAGATCCTGTTCGAAGGACAGGACCTGCTGCGCCTGCAGCCGGCCGAGATGCGCCGCCTGCGCGGCCGCCATGTGGCCATGATCTTCCAGGACCCGATGATGACGCTGAACCCCGTGCTGCGGGTCGATGCGCAGATGATCGAGGCCGTGCAGGCCCACGACCGCGTGAGCCGCGCCGCCGCCCGCGATCTGGCCCGCGACACGCTGGCCCTGATGGGCATCGCCAGCCCCGAAGAGCGCCTGCGCGCCTATCCGCACCAGCTGTCGGGCGGCATGCGCCAGCGTGTGGCGATCGCCATCGCCATGCTGCACCGCCCTTCGCTCATCATCGCCGACGAACCGACCACCGCGCTGGACGTGACCATCCAGGCCCAGATCCTGTCCGAAGTGCAGCGGCTGGTGGACGAGCACGGGACCTCGCTGATCTGGATCAGCCACGACCTCTCGGTGGTGGCCGGACTGGCCGACGAGATCGCCGTGATGTACGCAGGCCGTGTGGTCGAACACGGACCGGTCGACGACGTGATCGACCATGCCGCCCATCCCTACACCCAGGGCCTGATCGCCAGCCTGCCCTCGAACAACCCCCGTGGCCAGCGGCTGCGGCAGATTCCGGGCGTCTCGCCCAATCTCGCGGATCCTCCTGCGGGCTGCGCCTTTGCGGCGCGCTGCGCCCGGGCCAGCAGCCAGTGTGCACAGCAGCCGCCGATGCGGCCCTGGCCCGGCAGCAACGCTCAAGAACCAGCCCATCCGCAGGCCGGCCGGCAGGCGCCCCATGCCGTGCGCTGTTTTCACGCCGGCCAAGCCGAGGAGGCCCTGGCATGATCCACCCCACTGCACACACACAGGCGGCCGGCCCGGCGACACCGACGGCCGGAGCCGCGCCCATCGTCGACCTGCGGGCCGTGAGCAAACGCTTCGGCCACGCGAACGACGGCATTCTCGAGCGTGTCCTGCAACGCGCGCGGCTGGCACGGCCTTCGCCCGTGACGCATGCGCTGGACGAGGTCGACCTGCTGGTGCGGCCTTCCGAGGTCGTCGGCCTGGTCGGCGAATCGGGCTGCGGCAAGTCGACGCTGGGCCGCCTGGCGGTGGGGCTCGACGCCCCCACGTCGGGCCAGGTGCTGGTCGACGGCCGGGACCGCCAGACCCTGCAGGGCCCGGCCCGCAGCAGCGCGGCGCTCGACATCCAGATGATCTTCCAGGATGCCTACGCCAGCCTCAACCCGCGCCTGCGCGTGGACCGCATCGTGGGCGAAGGCGCACGGCTCAACGGCTTGCTGGGCGAGTCCGACTACGACGACTATGTCTGCGCACAGCTCGAACGTGCGGGCCTCGACCCGGCCCTGCGCCATCGCTACCCGCATCAGTTCAGCGGCGGCCAGCGCCAGCGCATCGGCATCGCGCGCGCCCTGGCCGTGCGTCCGCGCATGCTGGTCTGCGACGAGGCCGTGGCAGCGCTCGACGTTTCCATCCAGGCCCAGGTGCTCAACCTGTTCATGGACCTGCGCGACGAGCTCGGGCTGGCCTATCTGTTCATCAGCCACGACCTCAGCGTGATCCGCCACCTGAGCGATCGGGTGGTGGTGATGTACCTGGGCCGCGTGGTGGAAAGCGCACCGGTCGAGGCCTTGTTCAGCGGGGCGGCCCACCCCTATACCCAGGCCCTGCTGGCCCAGATCCCCAAGCTCTCGACCCGCCACACCCGCTTTGCGCCGCTGCAGGGCGAGATCCCCAGTCCGCTGGCACCGCCCTCGGGCTGCCACTTCCACCCCCGCTGCCCGCAGGCCATGCCGCGCTGCCGCAGCGAGGCTCCGCGTCTGCGCGGCATCGCCATCCGGCACGAAGCCGCCTGCCACCTGCACGACGGGCGCTGATGCGCCCCGGCCCTACAAAAACCGCCTTTCCCGACCCGACGCATTCACTGCATCGACCGTTCAACCATCCCTTGTTCGAGGCTCATCCATGACCCCCAGACTGCTTCCCCTGCTCACCGCCGCCCTGCTGGCCACGGCCGCCCTCACGGCCACCGCGCAGAATCTTTCGATCGGCTTTGCCGACCCGGTTTCATCCGCCGATCCGCAGCTCAACAACCATGCCGGCGACCGCTCGCTGGCGCTGCAGATCTGGGACTCGATCATCGACCGCCGCGACGGACAGGTGCTGCCCAGCCTGGCCGAAAGCTGGAAGACCCTGGACGACAAGACCTGGGAGTTCAAGCTGCGCAAGAACGTGAAGTGGCAGGACGGCCAGCCCTTCACCGCCGACGACATCGTGTTCTCTTTCCAGCGCGCCCGCAAGGTGCCCGGCAGCGTGGCCTCGTACGCCAGCTCGCTGCGCACCGTCGCCTCGGCCGAAGCCAAGGACGACCACACCCTCGTCATCAAGACCACCATTCCCGATCCCAACCTGCTGCTGAGCATCGGCGCGGTCTATCTGGTGAGCCGCCATGTCGGCGAAAAAGCCACCACCGAAGACTACAACGCCGGCCGCGCCGTGGTGGGCACGGGCCCCTACAAGCTGGTCTCGTACACCCCGGGCGACCGCTCCATCCTCGAGCGCAACCCCGGCTACTGGGGTCCCAAGGCCGACTGGGCCCGCGTGGACTACCGCTACATCAACAATGCCTCGGCCCGCACGGCCGCATTGCTGTCGGGCGACGTGGACGTGATCGACAAGGTCGCGCCCGCCGATGTCGAGAAACTGCGCAAGTCGCCCCAGATCGCCATCCATGCCTACCCCGGCCTGCGCGCACTGCTGATCCAGCCCAGCTTCCGCCCCGGTCCCAACGAGTTCATCACCGACAACGCCGGCAAGCCCCTGGCCAACAACCCGCTGGCCGACGTGCGGGTGCGGCAGGCCCTGTCCATCGCCATCAACCGCAAGGCCATCGTCGACCGCATCCTGCAAGGCACGGTCACCGAAGCCAACCAGAACATGCCCAAGGGCAGTTTCGGCTACAACCCCACCGTCAAGGACATCGCCTACGATGCCGCACGCGCCAAGGCCCTGCTGGCCGAAGCCGGCTACCCCGAGGGCTTCCGCCTGACAGTGCACGTCCCCGGCGACCGTTACCCGCAGGCGCCCGAAGCGCTGCAGGCCGTCGCGCAGTTCTGGACCCGCATCGGCGTCAAGGTCAATCTCGAGGTGGTGCCGTGGTCGATCTATTCCAGCCGCGCCAATAAGAACGAGTTTGCAGTCAGCGTTCTGGCCTGGGGCAACGGCACCGGCGAAGCCGGCTACGGCCTGGTGAACGTGTTCGCCACCGCCGATGCCAAGAAAGGCCTGGGCAACTCCAACTGGGGCCGCTACAGCAACGAGGGCGTGGACAAGGCCCTGGAAGCCGCGACCGTGGAATTCAACAGCGAACGCCGCGAGGCCATCCTGCGCCACTCGGCCCAGTTGATCTCCGACGATGTGGCCGTGATCCCGCTGTTTCATTACAAGAACATCTGGGCGTCCAAGAAGGGCCTGAAGGTCGCGCCCTACATCAGCGACCGCATGGCCGCGCAGATGGTCACGCGCGAGGGCAAGTGAGCATGGCCGGCACAACCGTACCCGGTACGACCCCGTCCGGCGCCACGCTGCGTGTCGAGCCGGCCGACGGGCTGATCGACGTCGAGCGCCGGATCCGCCTGCAGGGCCTGCTCCCGCACGAACGCGTGACGGTGCGCAGCAGCACCGTGCGCGGCGCGGACGTGACCTGGCGCAGCCACGCCGTGTTCGAGGCCGATGCGCAAGGCACCGTCGACCTCGGCCGCGACACGCCGCTGCCGGGCGGCAGTTACGAGGGCGTCTCGGCCATGGGCCTGCTGTGGTCGCAGACACCCGATACCGAAGGCAGCCGCGAACTGTTCGGCCGCGACGTGACCCGGCCATTGGCCACCCGCATCGAGGCGCTGCGAGAAGGCGCGGCCGAGCCCTTGCAGGCCGTGCTCACGCAGAGCCTGTGCGCGCCCGGCGTGCAGCGGCAAGAGGTGCGCGAGGACGGCCTGGTCGGCACCCTCTTCCTGCCGGCCGGCCCCGGCCCGCATCCTGCGGTCGTCGTGCTCAACGGCTCGGGCGGCGGCATCAACGAGCCGCGCGCGGCGCTGTATGCCTCGCATGGCTACGCCGCCCTGGCCCTGGGGTACTTCAAGGCCCCGGGCCTCCCGGACTACATCTCCAACACCCCGCTGGAGTACTTCAAGACCGGACTGGACTGGGTTCGCCGGACCCAGCGGCCCTTGCATGGCTTCGTGGCCATCAGCGGGCAGTCGCGCGGCGGCGAACTGGTGCTGTTGCTGGCCACCCTGTTCCCGCAGGACGTGTCTGCCGTTCTGGCCTATGTGCCCGGTGCACTCGTCCATGGCGGACAGGCCGCTGCCGACCCGGCCGTGGGCCGCAACGGGCCGGCCTGGCTCTACCGGGGCCAGCCGCTGGTCCACGTCTGGCAGAACAATCGCACGGCGACCTGGGAGCCCTACGACACCGGCCCGCTGCCGCGCCGCAACGAACGCGCCATCCGCACCGCACTGCAGGATCCCGAAGCCGTGGCTCGCGCCCGCATTCCGGTCGAGAAGATCCAGGCGCCGGTGCTGCTGCTGTCGGCCACGGACGACGGCTCATGGCCCTCGAGCCTGTACACGCAGATGGTCGCCGACAAACTGGCCGAGGTGAAGCACCCGCACGATGTGCAGCGGCATGACTATGCGGATGCCGGCCACAGCATCCTGTTCCCCTACGTGCCGACCACGCAACTGGTCTATCTGCACCCGGTATCGGGCCGCAGCAGCACGACGGGCGGCACACCGGCCAACAATGCCCACGCCGATGCGCATTCGTGGGCAGCCGCGCGGCGATTCCTGGCGGCTGCGGTCGACGCGCACGTCGGCGCCGCTTCGCAAGAGCCGGGCTCGCCGGCCTAGTCCCGTCGTTCTCTGGTCGGCCGCCGGCCAAGCCGCTCGGCAACCGGCCCGATCGACCGGTTGCCGAACGGTTGCCGGTGCGCCTTCAGGCCGCCAGCGCGGACAGCGCCGGCAGCGCCACCGGTTCGGGCAGCTCGAGGTTTTCGCGGAACGTCTCGCCCACATAGTCCTCGTCGATCAGGCCGCGCCGGCGCAGCTCGGGCAGCAGGCCATCGAGCAGCAGCGTTTCCTGGTCGGGCTGGCCCAGACCATGCAGCGAGATCACATCCAGCACGCCCGCGCGCCACCGGGTCTCGATGGCATCGGCCAGTTGTTCGGGCGTGCCGGTGTTGAACCAGTGACCGGTCTCGCGGGCCTGGATGATGAGCTCGCGCAGCGTGAGCCCCTGCAACGCATAACGGCGGAAGATCTCGACACGGCCACGGCGGCGATTCACACCGTCCACATCGGGCAGCAGGCTCTGCGGCAGCGCGCGGTCGAGCGGCAGATCCGACAGATCGATGCCGCCGCCCAGCATGTCGGCGAGTTGCAGGCGACCCAGATCGTAGTCGATGCGTTCATTGCGTTCGCGCACGCGCCGCGCCACATCGGCATCGGTTTCGCCGATCACCGAGTGGAAGGAATTCATGATGCGCGGCAGCCGCCCTTCGCGGCCAAAAGACCGTGCACGCCGGTGCAGCTCGGCCACAAAGGCCTGCGCCGATTCGAGCGTGGGCTGCGAGGTGTAGACCACCTCGGCATGGCGTGCACCCAGCGTGATGCCCTCTTCGGACTGGCCCGCCTGGAACTGTACCGGGCGGCGCTGCGGCGGCGGCGGCACGTTCAGCGGTCCCTGAACCTGCACATGGCGGCCCTTGAAATCGATGCGATGCAGATGTGCCGGATCGATGCCGATGGAGCCGCTCGGCGAGCGCCGCACGGCCCGGCTGTCGTTGGCATCGAACAGCGCGTGGAAAGCCGCGACGAACTCGTCCGCGCGGGCATAACGCTCCGCCGGATCCGGCAGGCCGCCCCCGAAGTTCTCTTCGCCCACCGAAGACGTGACCGCATTCCATGCCGCGCGACCACCGCTCACGTGATCGAGCGTGCCGATCAGGCGTGCCAGGTTGTAGGGCTCGAAATAGGTGGTCGACACCGTCGCCACCAGCCCGATGCGCTCGGTCACCTGGCTGAGCGCAGCCAGCGCCACGATCGGCTCCTGTGTGCCCGTGGTACCCGCCAGGCCATGCGGATCGGATTGCAGCAGGTCGGCCGTGAAGAGGCCCGTGATGCGGTGCTGTTCGGCCTTGCGCGCGAGCTCGACCGCACGGCGCGGGCCGGGCAGCGGGCGCGTGTCGGATTCGGCAAACACGAAGTTGGCGGCGCCGACCAGAGTCTTGAGCCGGCGGGGACGGGATGCAGAGGTCACAGTGTTTCCTTGTTGTCGTGGAGGCGCTCGCACCGTGCCCTGGCGGGCCGGCCGCGCCCGTCTGTGCGCGCCTGCCCGACTGGATGGATCGGCAGATGATTCGCACGCAAAACGGCCCGCATGCTACCGGCCCGGCGCGCCGATGAACACGAACAAAGGCGCATGAGCTAGCCACCGATCCGCATAAGAAGGTTTGTGATCGAAACACGCCGATCAGGCATCACATCCCGCATTTGTACATACGCCTTTCTTCGTTGTGCACACCCATCGCCGCGCCACAGAATCCGCCCACATTCAAATGGAAAAACGGCGCATGGGGCCCGCATTCGCATTGGCCTTGCCGCCCGCCCGGAAAGACACAACAACATGGCCTACACGCTCAGCCTGCTCGACAAATCCCCTCTGGGCACCGGCGACACCGCCGCCCAGGCCCTGGCCCGCAGCATCGATCTGGCCCGCAAGGCCGAGGGCTGGGGCTACCACCGCTACTGGGTGGCCGAGCACCACAACAACAGCCAGCTGGCCTGCTCGTCGCCCGAGGTGCTGATCGCCCACATCCTGGCCCACACCTCGCGCATCCGCGTCGGTTCGGGCGGCGTGATGCTGCAGCATTACAGCCCCTACAAGGTGGCCGAGAACTTCAACCTGCTGTCGGCCATCGCCCCGGGGCGCATCGACCTGGGCGTGGGCAAGGCCCCCGGCGGCCTGCCGCTGTCCACCCGTGCGCTGCAAGGCCCGGGCGATGCGGCCCACAAGCGGCCCTTCGAGGACCTGCTGGCCGAACTCTCGGAACACCTCGCGGCGCAGCAGGCACCGGCCATTGCGCCGGCCGACGACGGCCAGCTCTGCGACGCCGATGCCCCAGCCGAAACCCAGTTGCGCGCCCAGCCCCGCCCGCCCGAGGCGCCGCAGACCTTTCTGCTGGGCGCCAGCGTCGCCAGCGCCGAACTGGCCGCACAGCAGGGCTGGCGTTTCGTCTACGCCGCACACATCAACGGCGCGCCCGCCGAAATCCAGAAGGTGCTGGGCCACTATCGCCAGCTCACCGGCAGCCCGGCGTTGCTGGCCGTCTCGGCCATCGTCGCCGAGGACGCCGAAGAGGCCGCACGACAGGCCCAATCCCAGCAGCGCTACCGTGTGCGGGTCGGGGACGGCCAGGCCGTCAATGTCGGCACCTTGCGTCAGGCCGAGGATTTCGTCCGGCAATCGGGCGGCGGCGCACACCACATCGAACAACGCGAGGTGCAAGTGCTGCACGGCACCGGCGCCGATGTGGTCCGGGCGCTCGATGCACTGCACGCGCAGTTCGGCATCGAGGAGTTCGTGATCGACACCCCCATCAGCGAAGGTGCCGCTCGCCTGGCCTCGATCGAACAACTCGCTGCCGCGCGTGTCGCGGCTCCGGTGGCCGTCGCGGCCTGATCCCGGCTGCCGAGCCTTCCAACGGGGCGCAATGCAGGCATGGCCGCCGAACCCCAGGGCGGCCGGTCCGTACCCACGCCGTGTCCGGCCGATCGACGCTTTACAGAGAGCCCTCATGACCCAAACCGCCCTGCGCATCGCCACCGAAGCCGATGCGCCCCGCCTGCTCAAGCTGCTGCACGCCGCCTATTCCGAGTTGCCGCCCGGCGTGCTGTTCACCGTCACGCGTGCCGGGGTCGATCTCGTTCGCCAGCGTATCCGGCAGCACACCACCTTCGTGATCGAACAGGCCGGCGGCAACGGCCCCGATCGGCAAGCCGACCTGTTGGGCACGGTGTCGATCCGTTTTCCGTGGGTTCCGGACGAAGCCCCGCGTGCCCCCTATCCTTTCATCCACTGGTTCGCCGTATCGCCTGCCCACAAACAGCAAGGGCTGGGCAGACGACTGCTCGACCACGCCGAACTGAACTTCCTGCGCGACACGGTCAAGGCACCGGCCGTGCACCTGGCCACGGCCATCAAGCACCCCTGGCTCACGCAGCTCTACCTCTCGCGTGGCTACGAGCCCTTCGGCAACTCGACCAATGCGCTCGGCACCGAACTGGTGTGGCTGCGCAAGGCGCTGCTGCCCGACCTGTACCCGACGTTGCTGCCGCACCGGCCGCCGGCCCCTGCCTCCACATCCACATCCACATCCACATCCGCCGACCCGGCACAGGCCGATGCACGTCCCCTGCATCCGTCCAAAACCGCTTCCTTAGCGGCCTGATTCACGGCCTGGTCCGCGTTTTTCATCTCCATCCACCCGTTCGACACGCTGTCTTGCACACACCCATGAACCTGCTCACCACCCCCCCTTCGACCCGGCCCCTGCGCATGGCCCTGGCCTTGCTGGCCGTCGGTTTCAGCCTCGCTGCCGCGGCCCCCGCCATGGCCCAGGCGCAACCGGTTTCCGGCGGCAGCCTGACCTGGGGCGTGGAGACCGAACCGGCCACGCTCAACCCGCATTTCAACGGCCAGGACAAGGTCGTGCTGCTGCTGCGCAACGCGTACGAAAGCCTGCTGGCCCGCACGCCCGACGGCGGCTTCCTGCCCTGGCTGGCCACGGGCTACACCCTGTCGGCCGACGGCAAGACGCTGGCATTCACCCTGCGCCAGGACGTGAAGTTCTCGGACGGCTCCGCACTCGACGCCGCAGCCGTCGTGCGCAACTTCAAGGCGATTCAGGATCCGGCCTACACCTCCAGCTCGGGCTCGCTGGCCGCACACGGCGCACGCCTGGCCGACGTCAAGGCACTCGACGCCTACACCGTTCAGCTCACGCTCAAGCAGGCCTATGCACCGTTCCTGGCCTTTGCCGGCAGCTTCGCGTTGCTTTCGCCGGCCTCGTTCGACAAACCCAACATCAAGTCCGGCGGTGTCGGCATCGCCGGCACGGGCCCCTTCGTGCTGCAGAACTACCAGAAGGGCCAGCAACTCGAATTCGCGCGTAACGCCGCCTACAACTGGGCCCCTTCGAACGCGGGCCACCAGGGCCCGGCCTACCTCGAGCGCGTCACCTACCGTTTCCTGCCCGAATCCTCGGTCCGCACCGGCGCGCTGCTGTCCGGTCAGGTCGACCTGATCGAAGGCATCTCGGGCAACGACGCCCGCCTGTTCAAGGACAGCCCCGAGTACAGCTACCACCGCGCCCTCAACACCGGCACGCCCTACTCCCTGTTCCTCAACGTCGACTACGGTCCGACCCAGGATGTGCGCGTGCGCCGCGCGCTGCTCGAAGGCCTCGATGTCTCGCCCATCCTGCAGTCCATCTATCGAGGCGAACGCACCCGCACCTGGGGCATCACCTCGCCCATCGATCCTTTCTACGACAAGCGCATCGAGAACACCTACGGCAACAACCCCCAGTTGGCCAACCAGTTGCTCGACGAAGCCGGCTGGACCCAGCGCGACGCGCAGGGCTACCGCACCAAGGACGGCCAGCGCCTGACCATCGAACTGATCCAGGCCCAGGCCACCGTGCGCGACCAGCGCGACGTGCTGCTGCAGGCCGTGCAGGCCCAGGCACGGCAGAAGCTGGGCATCGACTTCAAGCTCAACTACGTGGATGCCGGCACCTACACCGAGCTGCGCAAGACCGGCCGCTTCGGCTCCATCGCCAACTCGAACACACCGCCCGACGGCATCGACATCGAATACCACTACCTGCCCATCGACCAGGGAGGCTCGATCAACTACAGCCGCTCGGCCGATCCCAAGCTCAGCGTCTGGCTCAAGGCCGCAGCAGCCACCTCGGTGACCGCCGAGCGCAAACGCCTCTATGGCGAACTGCAGCACTACGCGATCAAGGAGCTGGCACTGGCCGTGCCGCTGTACGAACCCGAAGACCAGATCGCCGCGGCCCGCCACGTGCAGGGCGTGCGTTTCCGCGTCTTCCACCAGTTGCCCGAGAACCCCTACGACATCTGGATCAAGAAGTAAAAAAACACAGCCATGACACGATCCGTCCTGAAATCCAGCGCCCGCCGGCGGGCCGCCACCACCCTGCTCGCGGCGGGCCTCACGGGCCTTGCCGCGCTGCCCCTGGCCGCCCATGCGGCAGGCGCAGCGGGCACCCCGGTCAAGGGGGGTGACCTCACCTGGGGTGTCGAGAGCGAACCCAACACGCTCAACCCCCAGCTCAACGGCCAAGCCAAGGCCAAGCTCATCCTGCGCGCCAGCTACGAGTCGCTGTTCGCCCGCCAGGCCGATGGCGCCTATGTGCCCTGGCTCGCCACCGCCTACGAGATCAGCCCCGACGGCAAGCGCTACACCTTCACGCTGCGCGACAACGTCAAGTTCACCGACGGCCGGGCTTTCGACGCAGCGGCCGTGGCCACCAACTTCGAGCAGATCCGGCACGCCACCTACTGCTCGAGCTCCACCGCCTGCGAATTCGGCGCACGCATCCAGTCGGTCGAGGCCGTCGATGCGCGGACCGTGCGCATCCAGTTGACCGAGGCCTACACGCCCTTCCTGCCTTTCGCTGCGGCGCTCGAACTGCTGTCGCCCGCCGCCTACGATGCACCCAGCCTGAAGTCGGGCGGCCCCGAGCTCGCCGGCACCGGCCCCTTCATCCTCAAGCGCTACCAGAAGGGCCAGAACGTCGAGTTCGTGCGCAATCCCGACTACAACTGGGCACCCGCCACCGCCGCTCACCAGGGCCCGGCCTGGCTCGATCGCGTGACTTACCGTTTCCTGCCCGAATCCGCCGTGCGCACCGGCGCCCTGCTGTCCGGCCAGGTCGATGTCATCGAAGGCATCTCGGGCAACGACGCACGGCTCTTCAAGGGCCAGCCCGATTACCAATACCTCAAGGGCTACAACGCCGGCACGCCCTACTCGCTCTACCTCAACGTCACCTACGGCCCCACGCGCGACGTGCGTGTGCGCCGCGCGCTGCTCGAAGGGCTGGATGTCGACGCCGTCATCGCCTCGGTCTACCGGGGCGAGCGCACGCGGGCCTGGGGCATCGCCTCGCCGGTCGACCCCTACTACACCGCCGAGCTCGAGCGCGCCTATGGCAACAAGCCGCAGCTCGCCAACCAGTTGCTCGACGACGCCGGCTGGAGCCAGCGCGACGCCCAGGGCTACCGCACCCAGGACGGCGAGCGCCTGAGCATCGACATCGTGCAATCGCAGGCCACGGTGCGCGACCAGCGCGACGTGCTGCTGCTGGCCCTGCAGGCCCAGGCCCGCCAGCGCCTCGGTGTCGACTTCAAGCTGCGCTACGTGGACATCGGCACCTACGCCACCGTGCGCAAGACGGGCGAGTTCGGCTCCATTCCCAACTCGCGCACCGACACCGACGGCCTGAACATCGGCTACCACTATCTGCCCGTGGACCAGGGCGGCGCCATCAACTACAGCCGCACCGCCGCCCCCGAGCTGCGCGGCTGGCTGGCAGCCGGCGCCCGCTCGCTCGACAACGCCGAGCGCCGCCGCCAGTACGGTGCGCTGCAGAAGTTCGCCGTCGCCGATCAGGCCCTGGCCGTGCCGCTCTACATCCCCGAGGACCAGATCGCCGCCGGCCGCCATGTGCAGGGCCTCGGTTTCCGCTCCCTCGCGCAGTTGCCCGAAAACGCCTACGACGTCTGGATCAAGCGCCCCTGAGCGCTCCCTTCCGCACGCGAACCTCCCGACACGCCATGAGCCAGATCGCCGCTTCCATTCCCTCCCGCCGCCCCTGGCAGCACAGTGTGCAGGCCGTGCTGCGGTCGCCCGTCACGGTGCGCATCGCCACCGGCCTGCTGGTGCTGTGGGCCGCCATCACGCTGTCCTTCCTGGCGGTGCAGCTGGCGCCGGGCGACATCGTCGACGTGCTCATCGGCGAGCAGCCCAGCACGCCCGCGCTCGAAGCCGCCATCCGGCTCGAATGGGGCCTGGACCAGCCGCTCTACCAGCAATACCTGCTGTATCTGTGGCGTGTGCTGCACGGCGATTTCGGCCGCTCGTACATCCTCAACACCGATGTCTCGGGCCTGATCCTGTCGCAGCTCTGGCCCACGCTCAAGCTCACCGGCCTGGCGCTGGTGGTGAGCCTGGTCTTCGCCGTCGGCCTGGCCGTGCTCACGGCCGGCCGGCCCTGGGGCGCACGCGTGGCCTCGGGCATCGAACTGGTGCTGGCCTCCACACCGTCGTTCTGGCTGGGCATCGTGCTGCTGTTCGTCTTCAGCTTCACGCTCAAGCTGTTCCCGGTGGCCGGCGACCGGGGCTTTTCCTCCCTGGTGCTGCCGGCCATCTCGCTGGGCCTGGCCCAGGGCGCGGTGATCGGGCAGGTGCTGCGCCAGGGCCTCGAACGTGCGCTCGAGGAGCCCTTCGCACTCACCGTGCGCTCGTGGGGCGTGAGCGCATTCGCGCTGCGCCTGCGCCATGGCCTGCGCCACGCCGCACTGCCGGCCGTCACGCTGGCCGGCTGGCTCTTCGGCGGCCTGCTCGGCGGCGCGGTGATCACCGAACAGGTCTTCGGCCGCCCCGGCCTGGGCCGCATCACCGTCGAAGCCGTGCTGGCGCAAGACATGCCCGTGGTGCTGGCCGTGGCCATCTTCTCCGCCTTCATCTATGTCGTGCTCAGCACCCTGGTCGACCTGCTCTACCTGCTGATCGACCCCCGGCTGCGCGATGCCCGCACGCCGCGCTGACCGCGCCCGCAACCCGTTCAAGAATCATCCAGGGAACGCCGCCATGTCCTTCATCCCGCATACGTTCTCCGAACCGCATCGCGTGGGCCAGAGCAGCCACCGACTTGTGCGCTGGCTGCTGCGCCATCCCGGCCTGGTGCTGGCCGCGGCTTTCCTGGTCGTGGCCGCCATCGCCACGGTCGCGCCGCACTGGCTCACCGCCTACGATCCGCTGGCCGCCGATCCCATCGCCGCCCAGCTCACCAGCAGCACCGAGCATTGGCTGGGAACCGACCAGCTCGGCCGCGACATCTACTCCCGCGTCGTCCATGGCGCCCGCTACTCGCTGCTGATCAGCGTCGCCGCGATGCTGCTGGCCGCAGTGGCCGGCACGCTGCTGGGCCTGCTGGCCGGCCTGGCGCGCGGCGCGTTCGACGAGTTCATCAGCCGCCTGCTCGACGTCGTCTCTTCCTTCCCAGACCTGCTGCTGGCGCTCATGCTGATCTCGTTCACGGGCCCCGGCACCACCAACCTGATCCTGGCGCTGGGCGTGGCCTCGGTGCCCCGGTTCGCACGCGTGGTGCGGGCCCAGACCCTGGTGGTCGCGCAGTCCGGCTATGTCGAACATGCCCGCACCTTCGGCCTCGCATCGCACGTGCTGGTGTGGCGCCATGTGCTGCCGCACGCCGTCGCCCAGGTCCCCATCCTGGCCACCATCGGCCTGGGCTCGGCCATCATCGGCACCGCCGGCCTGAGCTTCCTGGGCATGGGCCCGCAGCCGCCCGCAGCCGAATGGGGCCTGATGCTGGCCGAAGGCCGCAACTACCTCTACAACGCCTGGTGGATCGCCGTCTGGCCCGGCGTCGCCATCACGCTCACCGTGATTTCCGTCAGCGTCCTGGGCCGCTACTGGCAGACCCGTTTCGAAGGCCGGGAGGCCGCATGAGCCACACTCACCCCACCTCATCCCCCACCGCAGCCCCTGCCGTGCTGCGCATCGAGAACCTGTCCATCCGCTTCGGCAGCGGGTCCGAACAGCGCACCGTCGTCTCGGGCCTGAACCTCACCGTGCAGGCCGGCGAATCCGTCGCACTCGTCGGTGAATCCGGCTCGGGCAAATCCGTCACCGCCCGTTCGCTGGTCGGCCTCAACGGCCAGCGCGCCCACATCCATGCCGACCGCTTCGAGATCGACGGCGAAGATGTCCGCGCCTACAGCGAACGCCAGTGGCGCGCCATTCGCGGGCGCCGCATCGGTTTTGTCCTGCAGGATGCACTCGTCTCGCTCGATCCGCTGTGCCGCATCGGCTCGCTGCTGGGCGAAGTACAGCGGGTGCAGACCACGCTGTCTCCGCGCGCCATCGCCGAACGCAGCGCCGCACTGCTGCGCTCGGTCGGCATTGCCGATGCGGAAAGACGGCTGCGCCAGTACCCCCACCAGCTCTCGGGCGGCCTGCGCCAGCGCGCGCTGATCGCCACCGCCATTGCCGGCGAACCCTCGCTGCTCATCGCCGACGAGCCCACCACCGCCCTCGACATGACGGTGCAGAAGCAGATCCTCGAACTGCTGCAGCAACGCCGTGCCCTGGGCAACAGCCTGCTGCTCATCAGCCATGACCTCGCCGTCGTCAGCCAGTTGGCCGACCGGGTCCTGGTCATGAAAGACGGCCAGGTGGTCGAAGAAGGCCGCACGCTCGACGTGCTGCGCGCGCCACGCCACCCGTACACCCAGCAGTTGCTGCAGGCCGTTCCCACCCGCGAATCGCGCGGCTGGCGGCTGTCCACGCCCACGGAGCCTGCCGACACCGCCGATCGGGCCGCACCGTCCGGTCTGCAGCCCCACACCCTCCCCGTCCGCATCCCGCTGCGCCCCAAGGCCATCGACCCCAGCCGCGAAGTGCTGGCCGTGCAGGGCCTGCGCAAGCAATACGGCGACAAGGCCGATGCCCGCCTGGCCGTCGACGGCGTGAGTTTTGCACTCGCCGCCGGCGAAACCCTCGGCATCGTCGGCGAATCGGGCTCGGGCAAGACCACCGTGGCCCGCATGGTGCTGGGCCTGGTCCAGCCCGACGGCGGCCAGGTGCACGTCAACGGCCTGCCCTGGAGCGAACTGCCCGAACGCCAGCGCCGCGCGCGCCGTTCCGGCATGCAGCTCATCGCGCAGGATCCCTACAGCTCGTTCGATCCGCGCTACACCGTGGGCCGCATCATCGGCGAGAGCCTGGACGCCGTGCAGGTCTACGGCGACGAGCGCCGCCGCCGGGTGCTGCAACTGCTCGACGAAGTGCGCTTGGGCCCTGCTTTCTTGAATCGTTACCCGCGCGAGCTCTCGGGTGGCCAGCGCCAGCGCGTGGCCATCGCGCGTGCGTTCGCGCCCAACCCGGCGCTGCTGGTCGCCGACGAACCCGTCAGCGCGCTCGACGTCTCCATCCAGGCCCAGGTGCTCGATCTGCTCTCCGATCTGCAAGCCGAACACGGCACCGCGCTGCTCTTCATCTCGCACGATCTGGGGGTGGTGCACCACATCGCCGATCGCGTCATCGTCATGAAGGACGGCCAGGTCGTGGAAACCGGCGCCGTCGAATCCGTGTTCGCCGCGCCGCGCCACGCCTACACCCGCGCGCTGCTCGACGCCCTGCCCGTGCTGCCCCCGCGCACCGACCTCGCCTCGGCCGCGCACCAACCGCTTGCCTCATCCACAGCTTCACCCACTGCCGCGCCCCTGCTGCGTGCCGTGGCCTGACCGTCTTCCATCCTCCGACCGCAGCGTCGTCCAGCACCATGCCTTCCTCGACTTCCCTCTCCCCCGCTCCCCGCCAGTTGCGCCTGGGCGCCATCATCCAGGGCGCCTCCGGCAACATGGCCGCCTGGCGCCACCCCGAAGCGGTCGCCGACGCCAGCATCAACGTGAAGTTCGTGCAAGACCTCGCGCGCACGGCCGAAGCCGCCAAGTTCGACCTGCTGTTCGTGGCCGACGGCCTCTACATCAACGCCAAGTCCATCCCCCACTTCCTCAACCGCTTCGAGCCGCTGACCCTGCTCTCCGCCCTGGCCCTGGTCACCGACAAGATCGGCCTGGTCGGCACGCTGTCGACCTCGTACAGCGATCCCTTCACCGTCGCCCGGCAGTTCTCCAGCCTGGACCACCTCAGCGACGGCCGCGCCGGCTGGAACGTGGTCACCTCGCCGCTCGAAGGCTCGGCACGCAATTTCTCGCGCGACAAGCACCCCGAGCATGCCGAACGCTACCGCATCGCCTCCGAATTCCTCGACGTCGCCAAGGGCCTGTGGGATTCGTGGGAAGACGACGCCTTCGTGCGCGACAAGCAGACCGGCGTGTTCTTCGACCCCGACAAGCTGCACACCCTGAACCACCAGGGCCAGTACTACCGCGTCGAAGGTCCGCTCAACATCGGCCGCTCGCCTCAGGGCCGCCCCATCGTGTTCCAGGCCGGCGCATCCGAAGACGGCAAGAAGCTTGCCGTGAGCCACGCCGACGCCATCTACACCCACCAGGACGATGCCGTGCTGGCCAGCGCCTTCTACGCCGACGTGCACCGCCAGCTCGCAGAGCAAGGCCGGTCGGGCGAAGAGCTGCGCATCTTCCAGGGCATCACCGTCATCGTCGGCAGCACCCGCGAAGACGCCGAACGCAAATACCAGGAAACCGCGGGCCTGGTCACGATTCGCAATGCCTTGGATTATCTGGGCCGGTATTTCGAGCACCACGATTTCTCGCAGTACCCGCTCGACGAACCCTTCCCAGAGCTCGGCGAGCTCGGCCAGAACAGCTTCCGCAGCACCACCGACGCCATCAAGCGCGATGCCCGCAAGCATGGCCACACCCTGCGCCAGGCCGCGCTCGAGGCGGCCACGCCCCGCCCCACCTTCCTCGGCACCGCCGAAGACGTCGCCGACGGCCTGCAGCACTGGTTCGAAACCCGCGCCGCAGACGGCTTCATCGTGCGCGGCGGCACGCCCACCAGCTTCAACGACTTCGCCGAGCAGGTCGTGCCCATCCTGCAGCAGCGCGGCATCTACCGCCGCGACTACGAAGGCGACACGCTGCGCGAGCATCTGGGCCTGGACTACCCGGAAAACCGCTACACCACCGCCCGCTCCGCATCGCCGGACGCTTAAGCCCGACCGTCCGACCGGGCCTCGCCGTCAGCCGACGCGGCGACGGCCCAGGCTTGCACCCCGGACACCCCAGACACCGCGCGCAGCCAGCCATCCCAGCAGCGCCAGCGGCAACCAGGCCAACGCGCCGCCGCCGCCACCGCTGCCTTCATCGCCGCCGGCATTGCCGCCGTCGTTGCCCCCCGTGCCACCGTCGACGGGCGGCGTCACCACCGGCGCATCCACCAGGGCCAGGTCGACGATCACCGGATCGTGATCCGACGACCGGTAGGCATCGGCCGCATAGAAGCTGGCCTTCTGGCCTTCGGACTTGAAGTCCACCGTGTACTCCAGCGCGATCGGCTCGTCCGCATTGATGTGCCAGCTCTGCACGCCGCGCGTGCGGGCCTGTGCGGCCGCATTGCCCAGCGCGTGGTCCAGATAGCCCGATTCGCCCTCGAACACATAGGTGTAGGCCGCGGCACCGTGCGCCTTGCGCTGCAGGTCGGCATAACCGGCCTGTTCGAAGCGCAGGATCGGGTTCTCCATCGCATACGCGTTCAGGTCGCCGATGATCAGCGTCGCGCTGTCGGCCACCTGCGTGGGGGCCGTGGCCAGCCAGTCGTTGATCAGGCCGGCGGCGCGGCTGCGCGTCGGGGCCCAGCAGCTCTGGCCGTCGCCCTGGTCGGCATCGATGCCGGTCGCGCCCGAGCAACCCTTCGATTTCAGGTGATTCACCACCACCGTCACCGGCTTGCCGCCGGCCAAGGGTTCGAACGTCTGCGCCAGCGGCTGGCGGTTCTTGTCGTCGATCTCCAGCGTCGCGGCCTGGCCCACGGGCTTGACCTTGTCCGCACGGTAGATCAGCGCCACGGCAATGGCATCGGTGCCCAGCCGGTCGACGCCCGGATCGACGAACTGCCAGTCGCCCTTCAGGCCCTGCGTCAGCGTCCGGATCGCGCTCCGGCTGCCGTAACCGTCGTTCTCGATTTCCATCAGTCCGACGATGTCCGCATCCATGCCGTCGATGGCCGCCACGATCTTGTCATGCTGGCGCACGAACTCGGCCTGGTCGGAGGCCCCGCGGTTGTTCGGGTCCTTGAAGCCCTCGTCGCTGCCCGTGCCGTCGCCGTTGAAGTAGTTGAGCACATTGAACGCCGCCACGCGCGTGTCGCTGCCGGCACTGCGCACCGGCGCTTGCGGGCGCGGATTGCCGTCGGCCACAAAGGTCGGCACCGCTGCGCCGGGTATCGGCTGGATGCGCCATTCGCTGAAGCGTTTTTCCATCACACCCGTTGCGCTCTGCGTGGTGTAGCCACGGCGCAGCGTATTGGCCGCGCTCAGCCCGCCTTGCGGATACGCCACCGGATCGGGGTTCTGGTTGTTCAGTCCGTCGTCCAGAATGATGCGCGAACGCGCGTTCTGCGCCATCACCGCTTGCGCTGCGGCGCCCGGTGCCGCCGTGTGGGTCGGCACCTGCAGCAGGCTGCTGCCCAGCACCACGCTGCCGTAGCGGCCCAGCTCGTACACCTCGTTGACCACCAGCGGCTGGCGGAACGTCACCAGCATGCCCTCGTAATCCGCAAACTCGGCATGGGCTGCCAGCGGCAGCGTCACCCCCTGCGCCGTGGCCTGCCCGTTGGGCGCACATTCGGCAAGATTGCTTTCCAGCTTGAGCTGGGTCTGGCCAAACGCCTCTTCGACCGTGCCCACCACATGCACCCGTGCGCCGGCCTTCACGGCACCGGCGGCCAGGTTGGGCGCGTACACAAACAGTCCTTCCGAGGTGTTTGCCAGGTTCTTGCGTTCGCCGTCGGCCGTCTGCAAGAAAAACCCGCCGAAACCGTTCGTGCCCAGGTAGTTGCCGGTGACGATCGCCTCGACGCCGACTCGTTTGCCCACCTGCGGCGAGGTCGCCGTGTTGCCCTGCACCTCGGCGATCGGCAGCGCCGTCGCTCCGCACTGTGCCACCACCGCCGGCGTTTCGGGCTCGTCCGGCACCGTGCCGCTGTACACGCCCAGGCCCGTGAAATCGTCCTTTGCAAAACCGTCCCACTCGACCGCAGGGTCGAACGCCGTTTCGTAGGCCGTGTCGCCCTGGGCCACCGTCAACTTGCGGCGCAGCGTGCGATCGAGCGTCGAGATACCGCCCGACACCCAGGCTTGATCCGGACGGAAACCCACTTGCCCGAACCGGTCGATCACCGTGCCGGCTTTCTTGAGCAACAGCGTATCGTCGCCATTGAAGCCCAGCGAAGCATGCGTCTGGTTGGCGCGCTTGATCACGGCTGCAGCCGCCTGCGTGTGCGCCAGCACGTACACCTGCCCCGCAGCCAGCGTGCCCGACAAGCCGATGTCCGCACTGGTCGTCCGGCCGCCGTTGCTGTACTGCTCGACCGTGTAGCTCGACAGATCCACCGCACCCGGGCCCGGGTTGTAGACCTCGATCGCCTTGTTGAAGCTGGAGCCCTCGACGTACTCGCTGAAGAACAGATCCGCATACGCGGGCGACGAAAGCAAAGGCAGCAGCAAGGCCGCGGAAAGCACAGAACGCACACTCAACTCCAGTGGTCAGAAAGTGAAAACTTTACAAACCGTCGGTGACGTTTACGTGGCAGTTGCACTCTGCCGGTCAATCCTAACGAAAATCAAAGTCGATAGAGCGTCTCTATATTCACCATGAGAATTCATGTGGCCCCGCCCCCTGGAAAGCCCAGGCCATCTTCAGCACAATGCGTTCCGCGGCACCGATCAGGGCTGGATAAAAACAGATAAGCCGTTGATTCAATTGGGGAAATAAAAATGCGCTATGCTTTGATGAGCCTCGCCATCGTTTGGCCTTCGTGCGGTGTATTGTTCTACAGCTTGGTGCGCGCCGCCGGCCGGGTCAGCAGGCAGGAACCGGAGCGCACGCTGCGCGATTGAGCACCCCAATCAGGTGACTTTTGCAAGATGCGACAGCACGCCGCTCGCCTCCGCCGCATCTTCGCTGGCGGGCAAGCTCAGTCGGCTTTCCTTGAGCCGTTGCCAGGTCTCGCCGATATGCGCTTCGACCAAGGCACGGGCCAGTTTCGCATTGCCCCGTTCGATCGCGCCGGTAATGCTGACGTGATCATGCAGGCTGCTCTGGAGTTGCTCGGGGGTGTAGTAATAAAACGCGCCGATCACCCGGTGCACCGTCAGCAGACTTTCCGCGAACTTCATCAGCCTCGGTGAACCCGAGGCCTGGAGAATCGCCCAGTGAAAGTTGCGGTTGCAGGTCTGGATTCCGTCCAGATAGCCGTCCGGCCGATCTTCGATCAGGCGGCTCATCTCCGCGTTGAGCCCCTGCAGCTTGGCCAGATGCTCGGGCTGCCTGCGCTCAGCGGCCAGACCGGCGGCGTGCGATTCCACCATGATCCGCAGATCGAACACCTCGTCGTTGTCCTGATCCGCCCACGGCGCCACAAAAACGCCCCGGTTGGGCTCGGCCGAAACCAGTCCATCGTCGAGCAGGCTCTTGAAGGCGTGCCGCACCGGCGTTCTGCTGACGTTGAGCTCGAGCGCCAGCGCCGCCTCTTTCAACTGGGTACCCGGAAGGAACTCGCCGAGGATGATGCGACGTCTCAGAATCGAATAAACATCGGAAGTGGATCTCGGCATACTGCAGGAGCTGAGCGGTGATGGATCGTGGGCCTGGCTGGGTGCCCACGCAGACACCCATTTTCCGACGATTGTAGCGACGGCCGAAGAGGGCTTATTGCGCCGAAACACCGGCATCCCGAGCAGCCTTGACCCACTTGTCGACTTCCGACTTCACGAACTTGTCGAACGCAGCCGGCGACTGGCGCACCGGCGTCGCACCCGATTTCTCGATGTAGTCGATGACGGCAGGATCCTTGAGCGCGATTTCCACCGTCTTGTTGAGTTTCTGGATCACGGCATCCGGTGTCCCCGCAGGCGCAAAAAGACCTGTCCAGCTCGTGAACTGCACACCGGGATAACCGGCCTCGGTCGTCGTCGGCACATCGGGCAGAAGCGGGGAACGTGTTTTTCCCGTCACCGCCAAAGCCGTCAGGCGATTGGCCTTGATGAGCTCTGGAACGCTGGGCAGCGAGGGCGAGGCGAGCGTCGCCTGGCCGGCAACCACCGCATTCACCGCTTCCACGGGGCTGCGGTACGGCACATGCAGCATGTCGAGCCCTTCCTGAACGCGCAGAAGCTCGACCGTGAACCGCGATCCGCTGCCATTGCCCGCAGAGGCGTACGACAGCACGCCCGGCTGCTGCCTGGCACGCTCCACCACCTGCTTGAGCGTCTTCAGTCCCGAATCCGGATGAACCACGAGCGCCAGCGGCGAATCGTTGATCTGCGAGACACCCCGGAAATCCTTGACCGGGTCGTACGGCAACTTCTTCTCGGTGCCCGACAGCAATCCATGCGTGCTGACCGAGCCGATGAACAGCGTGTAGCCATCCGGTGCAGCCCGCGCGGCCGACTGTGCACCGATGATGCCGCTGGCACCTGCGCGGTTGTCGACCACCACGGTCTGCCCCAAAGTCGTCGACAGCGATGCGCTCACGGCACGGGCCATGATGTCGGCGACAGAGCCCGGCGACTGAGGCACGATGACGACGATCGAGCGCTGCGGATAGGCCGCTTCGGCCAGCGCCGCGCCGTTGCCCAGAACCAGCGCCGAAGCCATCAGCGCCAAGGTCTTGAGCGCTGTTCTCTTATTCGAATACTTCATTTTTCCGGTCCTCCTTTTTGTGCTCAAGCCAAGGCTGCGATGCCTTGATCCACCCATCCCCGTGGCCACGTGCCCGCCGCAATCTGTTCCACCCAGCGCGCCTCGACAGCCACATGGTCGCGGGCCCGGGCCAGAACGGCCGGTGCCTCCGTACGCGGCAAGACGATCAGGCCGTCCTCGTCGCCCACCACCAGGTCGCCACTCGAAATGGCGACGCCCCCCACCGCAACCGGATAACCGATCTCTCCGGGACCGCTCTTGAACGGGCCATTGGGCGTGACACCACGCGCATAGACGGGGATCGGCAGCGAAGCCAGACCTGCAAGGTCGCGAACAGCACCGTTGATCACGATGGCGGCCACGCCGCGGGTCACCGCATAGCGGCCCATCAACTCACCCAGGATCGCGTTGTCCAGCGCGCCGGCGGCGTCGCAGACGATCACGTCGCCCGGCTTCGCGATGTCCAGAGCCTTGTGCAGAAACAGGTTGTCGCCAGGGCGAACACGCACCGTGAACGCCGGTCCGGCGAACGTTTTTGCCGTCCTCGCATAGTTCTGAAATCCGCCCGGAAAGCAGTACAGCCGATTCGACACATCCCCGATGACGGCGACCGGCGTTTGCCGGGCCACATCAATCACATCGCCATCGACTTGCTCATAAATTGTATTTACACGGTTTCCAATATTCGACATTTGAAACGATCCTTTAGCGTATTGCCACGTTGAGGTCGCCAACTTTGCATCTAAATTGTTTTTTTCGACAGCTCGCTTTATGAGCTTGCATATGCAAAAAACATCTTTGCAGCTCCTGCGCAAGCCAGGACAGCGGCGCCCCCCTAAAGGCTCACCGTCCGAGCAGACCCGCTCGGTCATCCGTGCAAACCGAAAACAAAAGCGGGGCAGCCGGTGCAAGCGATACAGTCGGTCGAAGCCTGTGGGACACTCGCCGCTCCTCCCCCCATTCACAGCCGTCCACTACCATGCCCATTAGCCTCGGCAAGCTTCGCAGTTTTGTCGCCGTCGCCGAAGAATGCCAATTCAGCCGGGCGGCCGAGCGGCTGGGCATCTCCCAGCCCTCGCTCAGTGCGCAGATCAAGGAGCTCGAGCAGGTGCTCGAAGTCAGCCTGCTCAGCCGCACCACCCGCAGCGTCACGCTGACGGCCGAGGGCAAGCGGTTTCTCAATCGCGCCCGCCAGATGCTCGCCGACGTCGACATGGCCGTCCTCGAGATGCGGCAGCAATCCCAGCTCGCACGGGGCCGCATCGTCATCGCCTCCACCCCCTCGGTGTCGGCCGCCATACTGCCGCAGGCCATCAATGTCTTCGCCAGCCGGTTTCCCGAGATCGAGATCCAGCTCAACGAAGACAGCTTTGCCATCGTGCAGGATCTCATCGAAAGCGAAGTCGCCGACTTCGGCTTCGGTGCCGCCCCCGAACGGCCCAGCACGCTCGCTTTCCAACCCCTCTACCGCGAACGTTTCTATGCCGTGCTGCCGGCCGGACATGTGCTCTCGAAACGCGCGCGCCTCACCCTCAGCGATCTGCTGCAGCACCCGCTGCTGAGCACGCTGCCCGGCACCAGCATCCGTGCGACCGTCGAACATGCGCTGCGCGACCAGGGCCTCTACCTCAACACCCGCCACATGCTCGCCCGAATCGAAACCGTGCTGGGTCTTGTCGAAGCCGGCCAGGGCGTCGCCATCCTGCCCGCGCTGACGCTGCTCACCATCGACCCGAGCCGCTTCGCCGTCCTGCCCATCGCCGGCGCCCACATTGCACGAGACGTCGGCCTGCTCCAGCGCAAGGGAGGCAGCGCCTCCGCCGCCGCCGACGCCTTTGTGCAGCGCAGCCTCGACGGCACGCTGTTCCAGGCCTTGCGGGATCCCGCCAGCACACCGGCCCGCCTCATCGACGGCGTCACCTGGTACTGAGACCGCGTCCGATCGGATCGGATCGGGGTGCTTTATCTGTTTTTCAATTATTCAAAATAGAAAATAAATTAACTGGATTCATAGGTATAAAACTATATTTGTTGCAACGATAAAGCAGCTTCCACACCCGGACTCCCGGGCAACGGCGGCGCTGCCCCACTTGCATCAAGATGAATCCAAGCACCCTGTCCCCGGACGCGGCTACCCGCGCGCGTCCCGCCCCTTCCCGTGGGTTCTCCGAAAAATGGAGCCGGCTTCCGGGCTCCGGCTCGCTCTGGAGCGCCTCGGCCATCCTGGCCGCTCTGGTCGTCTGGCAACTCGGCTCGGGGGTGCTGTTCAACGCCTATTACCTCAGCAATCCGTTTGACATCGGGCGCCAGATCTTGGCGTGGGCTCTCGATGGCTACCTGTGGCACCACCTCGCGGCCACGCTGGTCAACACCGTGACCGGTTTTGTGCTCGCCGCCCTCTTCGGCATCGGCGCGGCCCTGCTGCTGGGCTCCCTGCCCTTGCTCGACCGCATCCTCGCCCCGTTCATCTACGGCCTGTATGCCCTGCCCAAGATCGTCCTGGCCCCGCTGCTGCTGCTGTGGTTCGGCGTCGGTTCCCTGCCGGTGGTCTTCATGGCCTTCGTCACCGGCTTCTTCATGGTCTTCTTCAACGTCTACAGCGGCGTCCGCCAGACCAGCCAGGCCCTGCTCAATGCGGCCAGCCTCATGGGTGCCGGCCCATGGACACTCGCCGTCAAGGTTCGCCTTCCCGCCGCACGGCCCTATGTCGCATTGGGACTGCAGCAAGGACTCGTCTACGCGTTCCACGGCGCCATCGTGGGCGAAATGACCAGCTCCACCTCGGGACTGGGCTACGCCCTGGTCTACGCCGCATCGGACATGGACGCCAACGGCGTGCTGGCTCTCCTGGCGGTGCTCGGCGCCATCACCGTGGTGCTGCTGCGCGCCGTCGAACGCGCGCTCAGCGCACCGGCCGGGAGCCGGACATGAGCACCGCCGTCACATCCCTGGCCCCCGCTGCGCCCCTGCTCAACCTGCTGGGCGTGAGCAAGGCCTTCGAAGCCAAAGGCGACACCACGCAGGCGCTCGACGACGTTTCGTTCTCCGTCCAGCGCGGGCAGTTCGTCTCGCTCATCGGCCCTTCGGGCTGCGGCAAGAGCACCATCCTGAACCTCACCGCCGGCTTGATGGCCGCAGACGAAGGCGAAGTCGCATTCGACGGCCGGACCGTCGGCGGACCCAACCGCCGGGTCGGTTACATGACCCAGGACGATGCCCTGTTCGGCTGGCGCAACCTGCTCGACAACGTCGCCCTGCCGCTCGAAATCCAGCGCATCGCCAAGCCGCAACGGCACGCCCGCGCCGCCGAGATGCTGGCGCGCGTCGGCCTGGCCGGATTCGAACGGCACTATCCCAACCAGTTGAGCGGCGGCATGCGCAAACGCGTCAGCCTCGCGCGTACGCTGATCTACAGCCCCGAGTTCCTGCTGCTCGACGAACCCCTGGGTGCACTCGATGCGCAGACCCGTCTGGTCATGCAACTCGAACTGCGCCGGCTGGTCGATGCCTTGGGATTGACCGTGATGCTCGTCACCCACGACCTGCACGAGGCCATCACCCTGTCCGATCGCATCCTGGTGTTCAGCAAACGCCCGGCGCAGCTGATCCATGAACTGCAAGTGCCCCGCACGGGCGACCAGCCCCCGGCGCAGGATGTGCAGACCGCTCTCTACGCACAACTGTGGCAGTGGCTCACGCCCGAGCAGGAGCACATCCATGACTGAACCCCGCACGCCCCGCCGGGGCGAAATCGCCGTCTGCCAGCTGATTCTGCTCATCGCCGTGCTGACCGTCTGGGAATGGTCTTCGGGGCGCTACATCGACACCCTGCTGGCCAGCACGCCGTCCGACATCTACGCGCAAAGCCTGGCCTGGCTCAAGCGCGGCGTGCTGCAGCGCGCCGCGTGGGATACCACCCGCATCGTGGCCATCAGCCTGCTGGCCGGCGGAAGCATCGGCCTGCTTCTGGGCCTGCTGGCCGGGGCCTCCCGGCGCTGCGAACACATCGTGATGCCCTTCGTGAAGGTGGGATTCGCATTGCCCAAGGTCGCGCTCATTCCCCTGTTCATCCTCTGGTTCGGCACCGGCGACCTGCAGAAGTTCGTGCTGGCCAGTCTCACCGTCTCGTTCTTTTTCTTCTTTGCCGGCTACGAAGGCATGCGCAGCCTGCCGCAGACCATGAACAACGTGCTCCACCTCTACGGCGCAACGCCCTTCCAGCGCCTGCGCCTGCTCTACTTGCCCGCATCGCTCGGCTGGACGCTGGCCTCGATACGCATCGCCGTGCCCTATGCCTTTGTCGCCGTCACCAGCGCAGAAATCGTCGCCTCTGCAGGCGGGCTCGGGCTGCTCGCAAAGAACAACGCCGCGGCCATGAACACCGCCGGCACCTTCAGCGCCATTGCCTGCGTCACGCTGCTCGGCGCCGCAAGCGGCTCGCTGGTCGGCTGGCTGGCACGCCGCACCCGCTGGCGTCTTCAGAACTGAGCCTCCGGATTTCTCCTCGACCCCATGAAAAGGACACACACCATGATGAAACTCGTCTCCCGGAACGCGCTTTCACTGCGCGCTCCCCACGTTGCAGGCTGGCTGGCCACCGCGCTGCTGGCTTTTGCGCCCGCTGCCCATGCCGCCGAACAGATCAAGGTCGTGACCTCGGTCTCCAACCTGATCTTTGCACCCGTCTACGTGGCCCAGCAGCTCGGCTACTTCAAGCAAGAGGGCCTGGACGTGACCATCGCCGACGGCAACGGCGGCTCCAACGCCGTGGCCTCGGTGGTCGGCTCCAGTGCGGACATCGGCATCGTCGGCATCAAGAACGCCTCGCAGGCCGTCGTGAAGGGCCAACCGCTCAAGGCCTTCGCCACCGGCGTGCAGGGCTTTCCGCAAGCCATCGTCGCGCGAACCAATCTCCCCGGCCTGAGCGCGCTCTCCGGCCAGGCCACGCTGACCGACAAGGGCGCCCTGCTGCGCGCCAAGACCATCGCCGTCACCGACATCGGCGGCTCGACCGGTGAATTCGCGCGCTTCGTGCTGAAGACCGCCCAGGTCGCGGACAACGACATCAAGCTGGTGAACATCCCCACCGTCGCGGCCCAACTGGCGGCCCTCAAGGCCGGCCGCATCGATGCCTTCGTCAACTCCTCGCCCGCCATCGAACAGGCCACCACCGAAGGCTATGGCGTCAAGCTCGTCGACCCTGCCCTCGACCTCAAGGACCAGACCGATTTCGAATACACCGTGCAGGTCGCCCGCGCGGACGTGCTGAACCAGCGCGGCGAAGCCATCGGCAAATACCTCCGCGCCGTGCAGCGTGCCCTCGACCTGATCCACAGCGACAAGGACAAGGCCCGCGACGCCGTGTTCACCTACTTCGCCGACTCGGCAGAAATCACCCAGGCCTTCCCCAGCGCCATCCGCAACCAGGCCTGGGACAACACCGTGCCCTACCTGCCCCGTTCGGTGAAGCTCGACGACGCCAAGCTCGCCAAGGCCCGCGAGTTCTTCCAGATCTCGGACAAGGCCACCGACGAACTCTTCATCGATCGCCGCGCCGCCCAGGCCGTGCCTGCCGCCAAGGCCACACGCTGAGTTTTCCGTCCGCCCGCCCGAACAAAGACCCGATCATGCCCTGTACCGCCGCAGAACACGACAGCCCTCTCACGCACGCCGGCCACGGCGCGGCCGTTGCACAGCCGCTGCACTTCAAGCCTGCAACGCCCTCCGACGACAAGCTCAGAAGCCTGGTCCGTCCCGACCGCATCCATCGTTCGCTGTATCGGGATCCAGCCATCTTCGAACTCGAAATGGAGCGCCTGTGGAATCGCACCTGGCTGTATGTCGGGCATGAATCGCAGATCCCCCAGCCCGGCGATTTCGTGACCCTCGTCCTCGCCGGAAAACCCGTGGTGCTGGTTCGCCATCGCGACGGTGCGGTGCATGTCCTGTTCAACCGCTGCGGACACCGCGGTGCCGTGGTCTGCAACGAGGATTCGGGCAACACCAAGCTCTTTCGCTGCCTCTATCACGGCTGGGCCTTCGCCACCGACGGCGCGCTCCAGGGCGTCCCGCTGCGCGCCGGCTACAAGGATTGCCTGGACCTCAAGGACCCCGACCTCGGCATGGTGCAACTGCCCCGTGTCGAGTCCTACCAAGGCTTCGTCTTTGCCAGCTTCAGCCCAGAGGGCGTGCCACTGAGCGAGTTCCTCGGCCCCATCCGCCGTCACATCGACGATCTCGTCGCCCTCTCGCCGGACGGCGAACTGCTCGTCACCGGCGGTGTCCATCGCTACGAGTTCCGAGGCAACTGGAAACACCAGCTCGAGAACCTCAACGACCTGTACCACCCCTTCTTCTCGCACGCCTCGACCGTGCGCGAAGACGGTCGCCAGTTCAAGCGCCGCAGCGGCGACGAAGAAGGTCCCCAGATCGGCAGCGGCGGAAAAGCCGGCGGTGCCAACCCCAGCAAGGCCTTCGACGAAATCCCGCTGCACGCCTTTGCACAGGGTCACAGCTACTGCGGCAGCATGCCGTTTTCAGACAAGCGCTCGGGGGCAGACTTCGAACGCTACCGTGCCTTGCTGACCGAACGGCACGGCGAGCAGCGCACGCGCGAGATCCTGCAGCCCGACTGGCACAACGCCATCATCTATCCCAACGTCGTCATCCAGTCGGCCGCCCAGCACATCCGGGTCATCAACCCCATCTCGGTCGACCGCACCGAGATCCTGGTGTTCCCTGTCCTGCTCAAGGGTGCCCCCGACAAGATCAATCGCGATGTCGTGCGTTACCTGAACGTCTCGCACTCCGCAGCCTCCCTGATCCAGACCGACGACCTCGAAGCCTTCGAACGCATCCAGACCGGCCTCGCCGCCGACGGCTTCGAATGGCTGGTCTACGCCCGCGGCATCGCCCAAGACACCGTGCAGCCAGACGGCAGCACCACCGGTCACCTCGCCACCGAGCTGCCCATGCGCAATCAATACCGCGCCTGGCTCGACCATCTGGCCCCGACTTCCGCCGCTGCCACGGCTCCTGCAACGACAACTCCAACCGCCATCCAGCCATGAGCGATTCCCTGACCGCCGCATCCGTCCCCGCACCAGCCGCTGCCCTGCCCGCCCTCTTGCGCAGCGACGTCGAAGACTTCCTCTACCTCGAAGCCCGCCTGCTCGACGAACGCCGCTTCGAGGACTGGGAGGCGCTCTACACCGAAGACGCCGAGTACTGGGTTCCGGCTCGCCCCGGCCAGGCCGATCCCTACACCGAAGTCTCCATCTTCTTCGACGACCGCGAACTCATGGGCAACCGCATCGCACGCCTGCGCCATCCCGATATCCATGTGCAATCGCCCCCCTCGCGCACCGTGAGGCTCGTCAGCAACGTCCGCATCGAGAAGCAGACCCAAGACACCGTCGAAGTCTCGTCGGCGCTGCTCGTTGCCGACTACAGAAAAGGCCATCAACGCTTCTTCGCCGCCAGAACCACACATCAACTGGCGCGTGCCGGCGACCAACTGCACATTCGCCGCAAGAAGATCGAACTGATCAACGCGGATGCCAGCTTTGCACCGCTGGCCATCCCGTTCTGAAGACACACGTCCAAGCCGACGTCGGCTCCCCTATCGCGGGGTAGCCCAGGTCGCCCATGGAACGACAGGATGGGCTCTTTTGCATCAGTTCGTGCAGCGCATGAAGGTCGTTTGCAAAGAAGCGGAATATTCGCTATTGCGATAATTTCATTTTATTCGTCTTTCAGATAAAATCGACTTATCTGAATAGCGGATAAAAGCCATGAAACCCACCAGCCAGGTTCTGTCCACCCCCGTTCATCTGGGGCGCATCCTGCAGTCGGCTCGCAAATCCAGGCGAATCTCTCAGGCGTCCCTGTCCTCCAAGATCGGTCTCAGCCAATCGAGGCTTTCCACGCTCGAGTCGAACGCCGGCGATATCAGCGTGCAACAGCTCCTGGGTTGGTGTGCGGCGCTTGGCCTGGAAGTCTCGGTCGGGCGTCCTGCCTCGCCATCCGTCGACGACACCGCTCAGGAATGGTGAAAAAGATGGGTCGCCCATCCTCGAGCCGCAACCTCACGATCTGGGCCAATGGCGTTCGGGTCGGCGTATGGACGCTCCGGCCGAACCAGGCCATGCTGCAGTACGACCCCGCCTGGCTCGACTCGTCATTGGGCCGTCCGCTCTCGCTCTCGCTGCCGTTCGACCTCGACAACGCCCCGATCACCGGTCCTGCCGTGTCGGCCTACTTCGAGAATCTGCTCCCCGACAGCGACACCATCCGCCGTCGGATTGCCGAGAAATTCGGCACCCCGTCCACCGACGCCTTCGACTTGCTCAAGGCCATCGGCAGGGACTGTGTCGGTGCCATCCAGATCATGGGAGAGGACGAAGAACCCCAGGGCTTCGACCGCATCGAAGGCATCCCCTGCAGCGAGGCCGATCTCGATCGTTACCTCACCCAGACAACCGCCCCGGCATCGCTCCGGGCTGCGCGCGACGAAGACGACGACTTCAGGATCTCATTGGCAGGCGCCCAGGAAAAAACCGCCTTTCTCTGGCACAACGGGCAGTGGCTCAAGCCGACCGGCTCCACGCCCACCACCCATATCTTCAAGCTGCCGCTGGGACTGATGGGAGGCAAACAGGCCGACTTCAGTACATCGGTCGACAACGAATGGCTGTGCCTCAAGCTGCTGCAGGCGTACGGCTTGCCCGTCAACGAAGCCGACATCGCGACGTTCGGCCGGCATCGTGTCCTGGTGGTCAAGCGATTCGATCGAAAAATCGCCGATCACGGCCAATGGATCCTGCGCCTGCCACAAGAAGATTTCTGTCAGGCCACCGGAACCGCACCCACCCGTAAATACCAGGCGGACGGTGGCCCCGGTCTCGAACAACTCTCGATGATTCTGCAGACATCGCTTCGTCGAGAACAAGATCTGCGCACGCTCATGGCCTCTCAGATCTTGTTCTGGTTGCTCCGCGCGCCAGACGGTCACGCCAAGAACTTCAGCATCCACCTGAGTGCGAAGGGCCGGATCTCGATGACGCCGCTCTACGATGTGATGAGCGCCTACCCCGTTCTCGGCAACGGCGCAAACCAGTGGGCCCCTCAACGGCTGCGCCTGGCCATGGCCATGCTGGGGAAAAGCCGTCACGATGAAGCCTCTCGCATCCAGCGAAGGCACTTCAACTCGACGGCAGCGCGAATCGGATACGGCCCCGATGCGGAAGACCTCATCGAGGAAATCATCGCACGCACACCGGCGGTCATCGCGCAAACCCAGGCAAGCCTTCCCGGTGATTTTTCCGCGAGGGTCGCCGAAACCCTACTGGGCGGGCTGGAACAAGCCGTGGCGGCCCTTCGATCCATGCCCCCGACCTGAAAGGCCGTCGCCGCCCGCCGCCACACACCGGCCCGGCCGGCTTCAGGCCAGGGCCAGCTTCACGCTTTCGGCAAGCGGTGTCGTCGGGTGGCCCAGCAAACGCGACAGCTCGCGGCCCTCGTCGAACAAGGCCCCCTGCGAAGCGTCGACATCCCACGATGCCAGGGCTGCCGCAAACCCCTCCGGCAGGCCCGCCGCCTTGAGCGCTGCAGCGTAATCGGCTTCAGGGATGTCCTTGTAGGGCACATCCTTGCCGGTCTGCTTCGAGATCTCGGCCGCCAGTTCGGCCAGCGTGTACGCCGTGTCGCCTGCCAGCTCGTAGGTCTTGCCGGCGTGGCCGTCGGTCGTCAGCACCACCACGGCCGCTTCCGCGTAATCGGCCCGGGCGCTCGAGGCAATACGGCCCTCGCCCGCGCTGCCGTAAAAAGCGCCGTTCGCCAACGCCGGTTTGATCGAGCCGGTGTAGTTCTCGGTGTACCAGCCATTGCGCAGAATCGTGTATGCGATACCCGATGCCTTGAGGTCGGCTTCCGTCTGAAGATGCTCCGGCGCCAGGCTCAGCGGCGAACGATCGGCGTGCAACACGCTGGTGTAGACCACATGCTTGACGCCCGCCTTGCCGGCCGCGGTGATCACATTGGCGTGCTGCACGGCGCGCTGCCCGATCTCGTTGCCCGAGATCAGCAGCAGCGTGTCCACACCCGCAAGCGCCGCCTCCAGCGTGGCCGGCTGCGTGTAGTCGGCCACACGGGCCTCCACCCCCAGATCCTGGGCCTTGTCCAGGCTGCGCACCAGCGCGACGATGCCGTCCGCGCCGGTCTTCTGCTTGAGCTTGCCGATGACGTGACGGCCCAGTTGGCCGGTGGCGCCCGTGATAGCGATGGTCATGATGTAACTCCTTGCTTGCGTGATCGATGACCCATCCAATATAGTCTCGACAATAACTTTTAGTAAGTACGTACAAAAAGGTAAGCTTAGAATGAATCCGACAAACACCGCGCCAACGGCCTTGGAGTCTGCTCACGGCTTGCTGCATGAACGGATGCTGCGGGGCGACGTCATGGCCGCCGCCTGCCCCTCCCGCGAAATCCTCAAGCACCTCACCAGCCGCTGGGGCGTGCTGGTGCTCATCGCGCTGCTCCCCGGCACGCTCAGGTTCAGTGCCCTGCGGCGCCAGATCGAAGGCGTCAGCGAACGCATGCTCGCCCAGACGCTCCAGTGGCTCGAAGCCGACGGCATGGTGCATCGGCATGCGTTCAACACCGTGCCCCCGCATGTCGAATACACGCTGACGCCCCTCGGCCGCCAAGGCGCCGAGAAGGTCCGCGACCTCACCGACTGGCTCGAGACCCATCTGCCCGCACTCCTGGCAGCCACATCCGCCGACCACGCGCCAACGGCCTGACCCGTCACCGCGCGCCCCCGAACCGCCCGATCCCTCTCAAACCGCCAACAACGCCCCATCCTCTTTCAACGCCCGCTGCAGCCGCTTCACATCCAGCGTCTGCATCGCCTCGCCGCCGCACAGCGCCGCGGCCGTTCCTGCGGCCTGGCCCATCACAAAGCAGCCGCCGCTGGCACGTGCTGCGGATTGGCCCTCGTGCGTCATCGATGCGCATCGCCCCGCCACCAGCAGGTTCTCGATCGTGCGCGGCACCACCATCCGCCACGGCAAGTCGTTGTAGGCGCGGTCGGGATCGGTCGGAAAACCCCAGCTGATGCCGCCCGCGCGATGCAGCTCCATCGGCCAGGCGTTGATGCCGATCGTGTCCTCGAAGCGCGCCGAGTTCAGGATGTCGTCCCCCGTCAGCGCATACACCCCCTCGATGCGGCGCGACTCGCGTATGCCCACCTGCGGCGCGATCTCCACGATGCGCGACGCCGCAAAACCCGGCACCTGCTCGCGCAGAAATCGAAAATATTCCACGATCTGTCGCCGGCCCTCGACCTCTCCCGCACTCAGCTCCACCGCATCCACCGCGTTCATCGCCTGGCCCTCGGCGTTCGTGATCTGCGTCACATTGGCCCGCCATTCCGCCGCGTGAATCTGCGGCCGCAGAATCGCGCCCTCGCGTGGAAACCGGTAACGGCCCGGATGCTCGCTCTGCGCACGCGCCATGAAGTCGTTGATCGCCTTGAACTCGCCCACTGCCGCCAGCGCCGGCGCCGCATCCACATGCCCCACGCGAAACATCGTCGACGGAAAAAGCCCGCTGCCCTGCCCGTCCCCCACCTCGAACGGCACACCCGCAAACGCCGCCACATCGGCATCGCCCGAGCAATCGATCACCACCTGGGCCCGGATCGCCTGCCGTCCCGATTTGGTCTCGACCACCAGCGCCGTGATCCGCGCGCCCTCCATCAGCACCGACGCCGCCCGGGCATGGAACAGCAGATTCACGCCGCTGTCGATCATCCATCGATCGGCCGCGCACTTGTACATCGAGGTATCGTAAGAACGCACCCGGATCCGTCCCTCCATGCCGTCCTGCGGCCGGTTCAAGCCGCCCAACGCATCCAGGCGCGACAGCAGCTCGTCCACCACGCCGTGCACCAGTTGCCGCATCTCTCCGCGGTGGCGGCCGTACAGACCGGCAAAGTTCGTCACGCCCCCCGCCGTGCCCATGCCCCCCAGAAAGCCGTACGACTCCACCAGCAGCGTGCGTGCGCCCCGGCGAGCGGCACTGGCCGCCGCAGCCAGTCCAGCCGGCCCACCGCCCACCACCACCACGTCGTACTCGCCGGCTACCGGCAGGTTGCGGGCAGGCTCACGCAATGTCGTTTGCAATTCAGTCATGTGTATTCATTCGCCTTCTCGGGGCTTCAGTCCAAAGTGATCTTGTTCTTGTCGACGACGGGTTTCCATCGCTTCACATCGGCTGCCAGCACCTGCCGAAACGCCTCGGGCGAATTGCCCACCGGGTCCATGTACTGCAGGCGCAGCTTCTCCTTCACCTCGGGCTCGGCCAGCACCTGCACGATCCCGTCATGCAGCTTCTTGATCACCGCCGCCGGTGTCTTGGCCGGTGCGATGAAACCGATCCACGCATCGCCCTTGATGTCGGGCAAGCCGCTCTCGCCCAGCGTCGGCAGATCGGGCAGCGACGGCGATCGCTCGGGCGACGCCACCGCCAGCGCCCGCAGCTTGCCGGCCTTCACATGCGGCATCACCGCCGCCGCAGGCAGCAAGGCCATGTCCACATCGCCCGACAGCAGCGCAGTCACCGCAGCCCCCGATCCGCGATACGGCACATGCACCGCATCCGCACCCGTCTGCGCCACCAGCGCCGCCATCGCCAGGTGCGAGATCGAACCCGCACCGATCGACGCAAAACTCAGCCGCGTCTTCTGCGCCATCAGCGCCGCCAGTTGCTTCGCATCCGTCGTCGACGACTTCGCCCCCACCACCAGCACCGAAGGCTGCGACACCGCGATGCTCACCAGCTCGATGTCCTTCTCCACGTCGTAAGGCATCGTGCGGAACAGCAGTGCGTTCACGCCCAGCGGCCCCGCAATGCTCACGCCGATCGTCTTGCCGTCGCCCTCCGCCTTGGCCACCGTGTCGGTGCCGATGTTGCCGGCGGCACCGCTCTTGTTCTCCACCACAAAAGGCTGGCCCAGCCGCGCCGCCAGCCGATCGCCCACCACCCGCGCCGCCACGTCGGGCGTCGAGCCCGCATCGAAAGGCACCACCACCTTCACAGGCGTCCTGGGCCACTCCTGCGACCCTGCATGTGCACTCGCAACAGTCAGACCGGCAAATAGAAGAACGGGCCTCAGCCAGGGCAATTTCATCGACATGTCTCCAGATTTCTCGTTATCCCCGGCGCCTTCGCCAGAGTCTTGCCCCAACTCTAGGCAAAGGGCATCATGTCGTCGATTGATGTTGATGAATACGCACTAGCGGGAAATCGAATAATGGACATGAAGCTCCTGGCCGTCTTCAACGAGATCTACCAGACCCGAAACGTCAGCCGGGCCGCAGACAATCTCGGACTGCCGCAGACCTCCGTCAGCCTTGCCCTCGGCCGGCTGCGGCGGCTGTTCAACGACCCGCTGTTCGTGCGCACGGGCGCCGGCATGCTGCCCACGCCACGCGCCGCCATGCTGGTGCCCCAGTTGCGCCAGGCGCTCGAGCTGCTGCAATCGGCCACCCAGCAGCCTTCCGAATTCGATCCGGCCTCGTCGTCCCGATCGTTCCGCATCGCCATGACCGACATCAGCCATCTCGAGTTCCTGCCCGCCTTGGTCAACAAGGTGGCCAAGGCCGCACCCGACGTCCGTATCGAGGTGCTCCGCATCACCGCCGAAACCCCCAAGCTGCTCGAATCGGGCGGCGCCGACCTGGCCATCGGCTACATGCCCGAACTCGAGGCCGGCTTCTACCAGCAAAGGCTGTTCGACGACGGCTTTGCCTGCGTCGTGCGCCGGCAGCATCCCCGCATCGACCGCAACCTCACCGAAAGCCGATTCAAGAGCGAGCCCCACGTCGTTCTCACCGCACCGGGCACCGGCAACGAGATCGTCGAGCACGAACTCAAGCGCCGGGGCGCCCAGCGCAAAGTCGCGCTCTCGTTGCCCACCTTGCCAGGCGTCGGCAACCTGCTCGCCAACACCGACCTCATCGCCACCGTGCCCAACCGCGTGGCCCAGACCCTCGTCAAGATCGCCCGCGTCAAAGCGCTCGCACCGCCCTACCGCTTTCCCGTCTTCTCGATCAAGCAGCACTGGCACGAACGCTATCAGCACGATCCCGCCAACCGCTGGCTGCGCTCGACCGTGGCAGAGCTGGTGCTGTAGATGGCGAATTCTGTACCACTCATTCCAATATCCCCTACAATGCCCCCATGAGTGGTCGCCCCAGAGAATTCAACGACATCGCCGTCATCGAAGCGGCGATGGATGTGTTCTGGTCGCACGGCTACGAAGGCGCCTCGGCCCAGGCGCTGGTCGAGCGCACAGGGCTCGGGCGGGGCAGCCTCTACAACGCCTTCGGCAGCAAGCTCGGCCTGTACCACGAGGCCCTCGAGCACTACCAGCAGCTCGGCATCCAGATCCAGTCGCGCATCCTCTGCCGCCCCGGCCCGGTCAAAGCGCGTCTGCGCGAGCTCATGCTCTGGGGCATCGACATCGATCTCGACCCCGTCAAACGACGCGGCTGCATGGCCCAGTTCGCCGTGCTCGAACGCTCGGGCACCGATCCCAAGGTCGAGCAGATCAGCCGGGTCTACGTCGCCCGGCTCGAACAGGTGCTGTGCGATCTTTTTGCAGAAGGACAGGCCAGCGGCGAACTCGCCACCTGCCGCCCCGCCCGTACCGCCGCCCGCGCCTTCCTCAGCAGCTACTACGGGCTGCGCCTGCTCGGCCGATCCATGCCCGAGCGTGATTTCCTGATCGACACCCTGGAAGGCATCCTCACCTCGCTGTGAGCCGGCCCGTGCCTCGGCTCCAGACCGTTATTCGCCTATTTTTTAACGATCATTCCATTATGAGCAAACCCACCCCCATGCCCCCTGTCGTCTACCTGCTGGGCCTCACCATCTTCTGCCTCACCACCGCCGAATTCATGGTCGCCGGCATGATGCCGGCCCTCGCCACCGCACTGCAGGTCTCCGTCGGCGAAATCGGCTACCTGATCTCGCTCTACGCGCTGGGCATGGCCATCGGCGGCCCCATCCTCACCGCGCTGCTCCTGGCCTTGCGGGTGCCCCACAAATCGGCCCTGATGTGGCTGCTGGTGCTGTATGTGGCGGGCGCGGTGCTCGCCGCTTCGGTCTCGAGCTACACCGGCATGGCACTGGGCCGCATCGTCATGGGCGTGGCCAGCGCCGCGTGCATCGGCGTCTCGCTCACCCTCTGCGCCGGGCTGGTCGCGCCAGAATCACGGGGCCGCGCCGCATCCTTCGTGCTGGCCGGCTTGATGCTCGCCCCCGTCTTCGGTGTGCCGACCACCTCGCTCATCGAACAGCAGCACGGTTGGCGCGCCAGCTTCTGGGCCGTCGCGGTGCTGTCGGTGCTTTGCACCGCCCTGGTCGCCTGGCGCGTGCCCTCGCAAAAGCACTCGCAAAAGCACTCGCAAAAGCACTCGCGAAAGCACTCGCACAAGTCCTCGCAAAATCCCGATGCGCAAGACCCCGCCCGCAGCCGTCAAAACAACGCCCCCAGTGGATTGGGTGCCGAGCTGCAATCCCTCGCCAACGGCCCGCTCTGGGCCGCCTACGCCACCAGCGCGCTGATCATCGGTGCTACCTTTGCAGCCTTCAGCTACTTCTCGCCCATCTTCGTCGAGCTGACCGGTTTCTCGGCCCCATCCATTCCCTGGCTGCTCATGGTCTACGGGCTGGCCAACGTCGTCGGCAACCTCGTCGTCGGGCGACTGGCAGACCGCTACACCCTGCGTGTGCTCGCCGTCGGCCTCGTCGTCCTCGCCATGGGGCTGGCCGCCTTTGCCGCCTTCGCCAGCCATGCCGTCATCAGCATCGCCGCCTTCCTCGCCATCGGCGTCAGCGGCGTCGCCCTCAACCCGGCCATGGTCGCCCGCGTCATGCGTGCCGCCTCGCCCGGGCCGCTGGTCAACACCATGCACGCCTCCCTCATCACCGCCGGTCTTGCCTTCGGTTCGTGGGCCGGCGGCGCCGCCATCGATGCGGGCTTCGGCCTGCAATCCCCGCTTTGGGTCGGGCTCGCACTGGCCGTCGCGGGGTTGCTGAGCCTGGCACCGTTTGCGGTAAGACGATAGACAGCGGTACACCAACGCGGCGGTCGAGATGGATCGACCGCACGACCATCCCATTCACGACTAGCGCAGTAAATTAGGTTCTC
Source organism: Comamonas sp. BIGb0124 (assembly GCF_003752175.1). Classification (GTDB taxonomy): domain Bacteria; phylum Pseudomonadota; class Gammaproteobacteria; order Burkholderiales; family Burkholderiaceae_C; genus Comamonas_F. The sequence goes on from NZ_RJVF01000013.1 coordinate 247,563, forward strand.
GCAAATTGTTGAAATTAATAGCACTTTGACCTGCGACGGTGCTCACCGCCGCTAGAAATAGATCAAGATCGACAGTCAGAAGTACCACCCCTTGTTCCACCAACTCGAGCAACGCCGAATCACTGACCCCCAAACGGCTGAATGTCGGATGCCCAGTCAAGCGCAGGGTTGGAACGTATATCTCACACGCAAGCGATTGCCCGATAAGAGCAGCGAACTGCGCATAAATCCTGGACCGCATCGGCTCGGCAATGTGATCCACCAAGTTCGAAGTCTCGGTCAACACGTTGGGAGTCAGCACGATCTGATCGGCATGCGAAAGCTGTTGGAGCAGCAGATCGAAGTCTGCGGCAACAAAGGTGTTCAGTCTTTTATGTTTTGCAATGAAATCGCGAGATGTGATCCCGACGATCAACAACAACAATAAATTGGTGTCGACCGCAACACGCGGACGATTCAACAACGGTTCTCCACCGCCATCAATGAGCCGTCTTGATCGTTTAACTTGACCACCTTGTACGTCCGCTTGACCGAAACAGGCTCTTTTGAAAACGCGAAGCCAAGCCCTGCCACCATGGGCTCATCCCAAGGGCGCGAGAAACCCACCGTGACACGCCAGCAGTGATTCAGCTCGTCGTACACCACTTCCTCGAGCCCGATGTTTCGCAAATCCTCATCGTGGAACAGCTTCTGCACGGCATCTTTGGCAGTGACCACAGCCTGCTTGACATCGATCGGCATCTGGCGAGCCCCATGAACAAAGAAAGACAAATTATCGCAGCGTCGCCTTGCCGCATCCGGATGGCCCTGGCAGATGCCGCCGCCCCGCCCTGACAACAACACTGCAGCTTTCCTCACACCCCCAAAGCACCGACCGGTACACAGTCGGGACTGGAGACCCACACCTCCGGCTCTCGCGCTGGGTTCATGCCATGGCTACCGATCCGCTCGAAAAATACAAATCCAAACGCAACTTCACCCTCACCACCGAGCCCGCCGAGGGCGGGGTGGGCAATGAAGCCGCGCGGCAGTTCGTCATCCAGAAACACTGGGCCAGCAGCCTGCATTACGACTTGCGCCTCGAGCTCGACGGCACCATGAAAAGCTGGGCCGTGCCCAAAGGCCCCAGCTTCGATCCGGCCGACAAACGCATGGCCATCCACGTCGAAGACCACCCCATCAGCTACAACACCTTCGAAGGCGTCATCCCCGCCAAACAATACGGCGCGGGCAAAGTCATCGTCTGGGACAAGGGCACCTGGGTGCCCATCGGCGATGCCCACGAAGGTTATGCCCAAGGCAATCTCAAATTCGAGTTCCACGGCCACAAGCTGCAAGGGCGCTGGGCACTCATCCGCATCAAAAGCAAGAACACCCGCCAAGACGCCTGGCTGCTCATCAAGGAAAAAGACACCCTCGCCCGCCCCGCATCCGAATTCAGCGTCGTCGACGAGTTGCCCGACAGCGTCGCCGCCTTGCCCGCCCTCGCAGCGCCCACCTCGGCTCAAGGCACGCCGACGCCGTCGAAGCCCCCGCACCAGTCCGCCCGCAAGACCAGCGCAAGCACCACCTCGTCTGCCAGACGCAAGGCCGCCGCACCTGCGCGCAGCACCCTGCCGCCCAAGATGAGCCCCGTGCTCGCCACCCTCGTCGACCAACCGCCGGCCCAGGCCGAAGACTGGCTGTTCGAGATCAAGTTCGACGGCTACCGCATGCTCACCCGCATCGACGACCAGGGCCAGGTCCGCCTGTTCACCCGCAACGGGCACGACTGGACCTCCAAGCTCAAAAGCATCGCCCGGCAGATCGCCGATCTGCACCTGCCGCCGTCATGGCTCGACGGTGAAATCGTCGTCCTCAATGCCAACGGCGCGCCCGATTTCCAGGCGCTGCAGAACGCCTTCGATCTCGACCGCCAGCAGGATTTTGTCTACTTCCTCTTCGACCTGCCCTTCCACGACGGCCTCGACCTCACCGGCCTCCCCCTCGTCGAGCGCCGCGCCGCCTTGCGCACGCTGCTCACCCATGCCCCCCCGGCACTGCGCTTCAGCGACACCTTCGACGCCCCGCCGCAAGACATGGTCACATCCGCCTGCCAGATGGGGCTCGAAGGCATCATCGGCAAACGCAAGACCAGCACCTACACCTCGACCCGCTCCGCCGACTGGATCAAGCTCAAATGCGGCCATCGGCAAGAGTTCGTCATCGGCGGCTGGACAGATCCCAAAGGCTCACGACAGGCCCTGGGCGCCATCCTGGTCGGCGTTCACGACGAGCAAGGCCGCCTGGTCTATGCCGGCGGCGTCGGCACCGGTTTCAACAACAAGGCCCTGGTCGACATCCACGCCAAGCTGCACAAGCTGGCACAGAAGACCAGCCCCTTCGCCGGCCCCACCGAACACGATCGGCAGGCGCACTGGGTCAAGCCCACCCTGCTGGCCGAAGTCACGTTTTCTCACTGGACACAAGACGGCCATCTCCGGCATCCCGTCTTTCACGCCCTGCGCGACGACAAACCCGCCAAGAACATCGTTCGCGAACGCCCGCAGCACCCGCAAGATTTCAAGCCCCAGGAAACCCGCAGCACCCTGCCCGCCCAGCTCAAGATCAGCCACCCCGACCGCGTCGTCGATGCATCCACCGGCATCACCAAGATCGAGCTCATCCGCCATTACGGGCTGGTCGGCCCGCTGATGATGGCGCACCTCAAGGGCCGGCCCGTCTCGCTCGTCCGCGCGCCCAGCGGCATCGAGGGTCAGCAGTTTTTTCAGAAACACCTCGAGAACGCCAAGATGACCGGCATCCGCGAGCTGCCGCAATCGCTCGACCCCGATCACGAGCCCTACATGGAAGTGGCCACCGCCCTCGGCCTGCTCTCGGCCGCCCAGATGAACGTCGTCGAATTCCATACGTGGAACGCCACCCGATCGGCCCTCATGAAGCCCGATCGCATCACCTTCGACCTCGACCCGGGCGCCGGCGTCGATTGGAAAACCGTGCAGCAAGGGGCCCAACTGCTGCATGCCTTCCTCGATCAACTCGGCCTGGCCGGCTTTCTCAAGACCAGCGGCGGCAAGGGGCTGCATGTCGTCGTGCCCATCCGCCGCCAGCACGACTGGGATACCGTCAAGGCCTTCTCGCAAGCCGTCGTCTCGCACCTGGCCGCCACCCTTCCGCAATTGTTCGTCGCCAAGATGGGTCCGCGCAACCGCGTCGGCAAGATCTTTGTCGACTACCTGCGCAACGGCTTCGGCGCCACCACCGTTTCGGCGTGGTCGGCCCGCGTGCGGCCCGGCATGGGCGTCTCCGTGCCTTGTGCGTGGGCCGAACTCGGCCAGTTGACCGGCGGCGCACACTGGACGGTACGCAACATCCACCGCCGGCTCGACCAGGGCAACGCGCCCTGGCACGACTATTCAAGCGCCGCCCGATCCATCGGCCCGGCCATCAAGATGCTGAAGCCGGCAAAAGCCGCTCGCCGGTAACGGGCGAGCCAACGGCTCAAGCCAGCAACTGCTGATTGATCACGTCGCGCACACGTTCCACGATCGCCGCATCGAAGGGGTCTTTCACCTCGATCAGCAGACGCCGTTCGGCCACGGCCCCCGCCTGACTCGACGGCACCGGAATCGCCTGGCTCACGCTGCGCGCACTCACGATCTCGTTGCCCTCGGCGTGGTTGTCTTCTGCAACCAGCACAAAACTCTCGAAGCTCGCGAGGTCGACGCCGGCCAGCTCGTCCTCGGTATAGATCCTGGTCATCGATTTCACCCCTTGCCTCGTCCCGAGGCCGCGCGTTGTTGTGCCGGATACCGGTCGAAAGAATCTTCTTCAATCCAAACCTCGGCTGGCAACCCCAGCTCGTCGTTCGATGCATTCTGCATGCGTCGCGTGAACGATTGCCTGACCTCGGCACTGTCTCGCATCCACTCGCTATGGCCATAGAGTACGCCACCGTTGGCATGCGTGTACTTCCAACTCAACCGAATATTCACCGCGTGTTCTCCTTTTCTCTGTAGATCGAAGCCTTCACCCTACGCGACTGAGATCTGCTGGCTGTAGGCGAGCTTGCATTCATCGGCACGGATCAGCCCGATCATTCCGCTGCGGTTGCCTTTGTTGCGTGCGATCAACGACCTTCATGCGGCTCACTTTTTCCATCGTCGGATACACGCATCTGAAGGGGTTGCACATGCCGTACACTTAGCAAATCCACTGCAAAAGAGTGGATCGGGCTTGGCGGCCTGAATGGAGCGGCGTATGGCCGCATTTTTGATGCGGCTTTTTCGCCCTGCCCCCTTTACGGTGGCTCGGGCGGGGAGGTCGCAAGACCTGCCGGTGCTCCATCGGTCCGCCAACCTCGTTCGGGCTGCCACCTTCCTTGGCGGGAAGGTGGCAGTACTCAAACCGTAACTGGAGCAGCCAATGGTCAACACCATTTCGCCGGGCACGTCCGCCCAATCCCCCTCTTTCGATGCAGTAACGGCCACCCCGCTGGATCTGAACGACTTCCGTCAGATTCAAATGGATGTGTACGGCAGCTTTGCGGCCATCGGCCTGCTGATGTCGGCTGTACGCGGAGAGACCGCGCCCCTCGATGAACAGAGCGGCTTGGGCATTGCCGTGCTCCTGGAGTGCATCCAGGGCCGGCTCGAGCTGGCCGTCGATGGCTTGGATGTGGCGGGCGAAGCGCTGGGGCTGGCCCGCATGCATTGAGCCGGCTGAACACGCAGGAATGCCCGCAACAGGGCATCCTGTGTGAGCATGATCTGCATGCTTACATTCGCCACGCCATGTCGCGAATCAAGGCGTTATTGTGAAGCGGTACAAAGGGTGCTAGTCTAGGCCGCGCGGTCGGCCTGATGAGAAGGCGAATGCAGCCTCTATCGATTGAAGCACTGTACTTAAACGGTGAAAGGCCAGTTTTCAGACATGTATCCAATAATGTCCGTTCCGGACGGTGCTGCAATCAACACAGAGCCTCTTGGCACCAAATATAAATTCTGGTATCAAGATACCAATCTTGGATTATGTCTTTTCAAAGAGGGCCGTCCGAACACGGGGGAGAACTGGGCCGAAAAGGTCACCTCGCATCTTGCCGAAATTCTGGGAATACCTCATGCGCAATATGAACTGGCCACCTATGAACAACGTCGAGGCGTCATCACGCCGACCCTAGCAACCTTTGGCTCGAGAATTATTCATGGCAATGAAATTCTTGCTGCATTAGCCCACGATGCTCATACAGAAGAGCTCAGACCCTATCGAAATACCAGCCACAAGCTGCAGCGGGTTCTAGCCTACTTCAAACAGACACAAGACTCGGTCGCCCCCCCGGCGGAATGGGATGCATCAAAAGATATCCATACAGCCCTGGATGTGTTCATAGGCTATATAATGTTCGACGCATGGATCGGAAATCAAGACCGCCATGATCAGAATTGGGCATTGATTCGCAAGTCAAACGGGCTCCTGTCACTGTCCCCCTCATACGATCATGGGTCGAGTCTGGCACGAAATCTCATGGATTCCGAGAGAGAAAAACGATTGACGACCAGCGACAAGGGCTACCACATATCGACATTTGCCACAAAGGCCAAAAGCGGTTTCTTCCCACACGAGGAAGGGGAAAAGTCGGTGGCGCTCGGTACCGTAGAAGCCTATCGTCGTGCGTCTGCGAGATCGACAGGAGCAGCGGAATGGTGGAAAAACAGGTTGGCGTCTGTGGATTTTGATGATGTCGCTCGTGTCATCAACGACGTGCCGGATGACTGGATGAGTGAAAAATCGCGTGAATTCACACTCCAGCTTTTAAAAATCAATCAGGAACGCATTTTGAATGCGAAACTGTCATGAAAAGATTATTTGTCGCGGGCCAAGATCCTGAATCACGCGAGTGGATTCCAGTGGCTCAATTGACCGAAAGCGCAATGGGGTATGAGCTCAAATACACCAGAGGTGCCTTACGCCTTACGGGATTCAGCGGTCTCAGCCGCATGCAGACACTGGAATATTCGTATCTTTCCAAATCACTATTTCCATTCTTCAGAAATAGAGTCATCTCTAAATCCAGACCTGAATATAAAAATTATATCAGCTGGCTAGGCCTAAACGAGACACCCACAACACCGATGGAATTATTGGCGGTGACAGGGGGGGTCCGAGCGACCGATGGATATGAACTGATTGCCGATCCAGAAAACATCAATGGGCAATTTTCATTCAGTTTCTTCTCGCGCGGCGCAAAATCCATCAGCCATGACGCCCTAGAAAGAGCATCTGACAACCAGGGCTCTGCAGATGCCTACTTGATGCTGGATTTGCAAAACATTCGAGATGAAAACGCAATCGCGATCCGTGCGGAGAGCCCTTATCAAACGCTGCTGGGCTACGTACCCCGCTATTTCTGCCTCGGACTGAGAAAACTACTACTGGCAAAACGCGAGGTGCGCTGCAAGATCAAGAAGATCAATCTAGACGCACCACTTAATATGCGCGTCCTGATCGAAGTCGCCGTAACATGCGAGAATGGATTCAGCTTGTTTGATGGCGTCGAAGACTTCAAAACATTAGCATCACCCACAATTGAGTATGCAAGTGCATTGCAGCACGACAATATCGAGCAAGCCGCTGGCCATTGATCTTTTCTTGAAAAAATTGTGAATGCCAGCGGGGCCCACGGCCTCGCTCACCGCAGCCGCGGGTCTCAACGATCCCAACGGCCCGGCACAAAAACCCAGCCCGGCCCTTCTTGCCGCCAATGCGCAGGCACGTAGTGGGCGCGCGGGCGTTCGACCTCCCACCGGCCTTCCAGCCACACATGCCTGCGGATCTGCGGATCCCACGACCAGTAGCCCGGCGCCCACACATAGCCCGATCGCGGCGCAGGGATCACTTCGACCCGCGGCGGCGGCGGAGCGACCTCTACCCGGTACGAAACCGCTTCGTGCGCCCTGGGCGGCGCTACCACGCAAGCAGAGACCAGGGTTGCAGTGCCCACCGCCGCCGCCAGCCATGCAGCTCGCGTCGCACCGATGGGGATCATCCGGAATGCATTCATGGAAGCTGTCTTCATGTTCATCTCCTGAAGCGGACGATTCGGTCACCAGGCAAGCCCACACATCTCACCGTCCGTGCAGCCAATATGAAGGGCATTTCTTAGCCGAACCTGAAACGGCAACTTGCCACAGCCCGCGTTGAGCGGCATCATCTGCTCTCCCATGAGCCTGCCTCCAGGAGAACCGACATGGCACCTCGCTATCTTTCGACAGCACTTGTCTTTGCCGTCGCTCTCGCCGGTACCGGGGCCTACATCCTGCCCAGCAAGGCCCGGAAGGTCGACCAGCAGATCGAACAGGCAGTCGTCAAATCCACGCACAAAGCGGCCGTCAAGGGCACGCGCCTGCTCAACGACCTCCTGTTGCGCAAGTCCTGATATCGGCCGTTTGGTGCGGCCGCTATCGCGCGCAGCATGCCGAATAAGGCATCTGGTGCCCCAGTTCCCTATCGGTCGGTCAACAGTTGCAACAGGCCGTCCGGTACAAGCAAACAATCCGGCGCCAGTTCCGCTGGATCGAGCCAAAAAGCCGAGAACGATTGGCCATTGCTTTCCACCCCGCTGATGGACGCCCGACCATAAAACGATCGATCGGCGAACGCAGCGTCATAGACCTGGACGATTTCATGTCCGAGCTCGCCTTCGTACGTGAAGATGTTTTCCAGCGTGCCGATGAGGCGGAGGTCGACGATTTCCGCATCGAGCTCCTCACGGATCTCTCGGACGATTCCTCGCGCACTGGTTTCGCCGAACTCGATGCTGCCACCCAAAGGCCGGCAGAAACGTGTGCCCCCGGCGGGGTCCACGGCTTCGCTCACGAGAATCTTGCCGTGATGAGAAAAAATGCAGAGCGCCTTGGCGCGAATGTGTGGAGCAGACATCGGGATTGGAAGGGCTGAGTCGGGCGGCCGTCATGCTACTTGATGATGGAGGCAGGCACACGTCCGAAGCCCAAGAAAAGGCCCGCCAGAAGGCGGGCCAAGTCCGTGACGCTCGACGAGGGTGGCCTCGTGAACATGGGTCCTCACGGATCCATTCACCTTAAGCCGCAACCCAGCAGACGGGCGTAAGACGCCATGCTCAATCCTCCCCAGAAACGACAAAGCCCGCGTCACACGCGGGCTTGCTGATTGGGGAGCGTCGTCTTACTGCGCAGCGAACTCCGACTCACGGTTGCCGCGGCTGGCCGCCTTGGCAAGACTGTAGACAACCAGGCCACCCGCGACCTGAACCAAAGCGATTACAGCAATTCCGTGAACCAACATGCTCAACTCCTGACATAAAACATCTCGTGATGCAATGCCAGTGTAGGTGCACTCGAAAGTGTTAGCCATAGCCAAGGGCTAGGTGCTTACCCGCTTTAAACACAGTTGCAAAACACCGTGCACCAAGCCGAGGCATGACCTCTGGTCACACTCGATTTCGTGTAACTAAAAAAGCGACAGCGCTTGTAGACTGATGGCAATGCGGCCAGTCCGACGCATCCCACGGATGCGCACCATGCCTCAACTTACGCGGCATTTCTACGTAAGCCACGCAAGATCATGGCCTCATGATGTCCGCAATCATTTTGACGGTCTCTGCCGCCAAGTTGTTTCTTCCACGCACCGACCGCCCCTGATGCCGAGCCTGATCCTCTGCCCATAGAGACGAAACAAAGCCGTTGCTCTCGTAAAATCGAAGGACTTTGGCTGTATTCGCTGCATCCACCACAATCAGACGGGCCGCCGAGCGATAGTTGGCATGTATCCAGACTGTCGATGCCACACGTGAAGCCATCCAGATGCCGCCGCTCGATCTCAGATATCGGCAGAAGCCCGTACCCCTCTAGGCTCAACATCACACTGGCAACGTGCGGCGGAACCGATCCAGAAAAGTCGCATCCTTTGCGACTTGAACTTCATGCGCCATCGCGCGAGCCTCTTTCAAAAACTCATCGGTCGGCTTGGTTTTGGCAACTTGTTCCAAAAACGAAGCACGTTTCGCATCTCGCGCAGTCACGCGAACGCCGCCCACGCGATGGAACTTCTTCGCGTAGCGCACCTCTGGAGACTTAGCTTTAGGGATTGCCATTTTGACCCATGAATTCCGAACGAAATCGCAGTGAAGATGAGGCCTAAGTCCACCATCTGCAATCAGTCAATTATCGCATGCTCGATTTCAGGGCGCAATTTGCAATCACAAAAACGGACACAAAAACGGAACGTGATCGAAATTGTTAAAAATTTTTAAATGCGTATTTTTGTAAGCTTTGAGTCACAGCTTTTAAGCACACATTTTTTAACGCAGGATGGCTGAGTCAACTCCAACATAACGAGTCGTATCCAGGAGCCAACATGCCTTTTCTGATCATTGCCCACGACCACGACGGCATGGACGAAGCCCGTGAACAGGTCAGGCAAGCGCACCGGGACTACCTCGCGTCATACGGCCGAAAACTGCTGTCTTCGGGCGCACTGCTCGACGAGACCGGTCAGCAGATCATCGGCGGCGCCTCGCTCATCGACACCGAAGACCGGCAAGAAGCCATCCGCTTCGAGGCAGATGACCCCTACGCCAAAGCCGGCATCCGCGCGCAAGTCCAGATCATTCCCTGGCGCCTGCGCTGGTGGGTCGGGCAGTTCGATCCCGCCGGTCATCATCCGGGATCGGACTGAGCCCCGCCCCGGTTCTCAGCCCCCCAGGCTCATGGGCTTGTTCCCCCCCGGCGGCAACTTGAACAAGGCCCGAACCCAGTTCAAGAAAGCACCGTAAGGCCGCCCCAGCACCAGCATCATCACCGTGGCCCCCATCACACCCAGCAACAGGCCCCGGCCCGAAGCGCCGCTGATGGCGATGATGGCCGCATAGATCGGCACCTGAAAACTGACCAGCGCCAGGGTGTCCCAAAGCAACTGCGACAGCCGCGACGGCCGGGCATGGCTCACCACCCAGTCGCGCCACAGCCCATAGGGCCGGCCCGATGGCACCATCAGCACGGCGCCCAACAAACGGGCGTGCAACACCTCTTCCCAGCTCATGCCGGCAATGAAACGCTCGTTCAACGCCCCCGTGGTCGTGAAAAACAGGATGAGCGCTGTCGTGTCGGCGGCGAAAGCTCGCCAACCGTGATGTGTCGATCCGGAGTTCTGGGTCATGCCGTGCAAAAGTGGGGGGACTGCGAAGGGGAATGCCGATGCGATTCAGCATAGCCCAACCACCCCGGCCCCACATCGGCAAGCCGCCCGCTCAAGCCAGCCCGCTCAAGCCCCCGCCATTCGTAGGCCGAGGTCAGCCTTTGGGTGCGGTCGCCCGCGCAGTCGACAACACCAGATCGCATGCGCTGTTCTGGGCCGAGCGCTTCACCTCGCCCCCCAGCGCACGCAGGCTGCTTTCCAGATCGGTCGAGCCGCTGGACGAACGCCCGCCCTGCCCCGCCGCCGATTCGCCGCTGGCCGTCATGCCCGGGCGCACCGGGTTCACCTCTTCGGTCGTCAGCAAGGTGTTGTCCAGGCAAAACTGCAGGGCCCGGGTCAACTGGCCCGAGGTCGTGTCTTGCACCGTGCCCATGCCCAGCGTCGCCATCGCGGCCGCCAGGCCGGCGCCTTGCTGCGTCAGCGATTCGGCGCTTTGCACCGCCGTGTTCTGGGCCTCGCCCAGAAAATCGCCGGCCAGCGTCTTGACGTGATCCAGCGCGCCCACCCCCAGCGCCACCACGGCCGCCACCGCGACCACCGCACCCGCTGCTACCTTGACCAATCCATCCATCGTGCCGACTCCCCGAGTGTTCAGTTATGCAAAAAGCACGACTGTAGGGCCCCCGCCTTCCCAGGCGTGTGACACTCGTTCGCTCCGCAAGGGCTTCAGGCCGCCTTCATCTTCAACTCGCAAAAATGGCCCGACGCCTTTCGACGCCGGGCCATCCGGTTCTTCACCGCAGATCGTTGGGTCTTACGAGCCTGCGCGGCCGTAACGATCCTCGAAGCGCACGATATCGTCCTCGCCCAGATAGGCGCCCGACTGCACTTCGATCAGCTCCAGCGGAATCTTGCCTGGGTTCTCGAGCGCATGCACGGCACCCAGGGGAATGTAGGTCGACTGGTTTTCCGTCAACATCACTTCCTTGTCGTCGATCTGCACCTTGGCCGTGCCCGACACCACGATCCAGTGCTCGGCACGATGGTGATGCATCTGCACCGACAGCTTGGCGCCGGGCTTCACCGTGATGCACTTCACCTGGTAGCGGTCGCCATTGCCGATCGAGTCGTACGCGCCCCACGGGCGATACACCTTGCGGTGCAGGCTGGCTTCGGGCCGCGACTTGGCCTTGAGCTGCTCGACGATCTTCTTGACGTCCTGCACCTTGTCCTTGGATGCGACCAGCACGGCGTCCGAGGTTTCCACCACCACCACATCCTGCAGCCCCAGCACCGACACCAGACGGTGTCCGGCATGCACATGGCTGCCCTGCACATCGTGCACCACCACATCGCCGCGCAGCGAATTGCCTTGTGCGTCCTTGTCGCTGACCTGCCAGACGGCGTTCCAGGCGCCCACGTCGCTCCAGCCGGCCTGCAGCGGCACGACCACGGCCTTGTCGGTCTTCTCCATCACCGCGTAGTCGATGGAGTCTTCCGGCGAAGCGGCAAACGCCGTCGCATCCAGGCGCACAAAATCCAGATCCTTCTTGCCCAGTTCGACCGCCGCACGCGCAGCGCTGGCGATATCGGGGGCAAACTTGTCGAGCTCGGCCAGGTAAGCGGATGCACGGAACATGAACATGCCGCTGTTCCACAGATGGCGGCCACCGGCCACGTAATCCTGGGCCGTGGCCAGGTTGGGCTTCTCGACAAAGGCCTGAACCGGCTGCACCTGCGGGCCTGCACCGGCCTCGATGGCATGCGCCACGCTGATATAGCCGTACCCCGTTTCGGGCGCGGTCGGCACCACACCAAACGTCACCAGCTTGCCGTCTTCGGCAGCGGGCAAGCCGGCCTTCACGGCCGCATGGAAAGCGGCCACATCGTTGATGACGTGGTCTGCGGCCAGCACCAGCAACACCGGATCTTGGCCATCGGCGGTGGCAACTGCAGCGGCGGCGGCGATGGCCGGCGCGGTGCTCCTGGCAACCGGCTCGAGAAGGATGCTGCGCAATGGGGTGCGTGCCACCCGGGCCTGCTCGGCCACGATGAAACGGTGCGCTTCGTTGCAGACCACGATGGGCGCCCGGCTGTGCTCGCCGCCGTCGGGAAGTCCCTGCAATCGCCCCAACGTCAGTTGGAACATCGTCTGCTGGTCGGTCACGTCCAGAAACTGCTTGGGGTGGCTGGCACGAGAGAGGGGCCACAGACGGGTCCCAGAGCCACCCGACAAAATAACTGGGATCATGCTTTTTCCATCAACCAGGCTGAATAATCATCATCATTATTTCACCGTCCCATCCCAAGCGCGCCGGTTGACCCTGAAGATGCAATTCTTTACTCGGGGCAACCCGTACACTGCCCTCGACTCACTCGAACCCCATCCACGATGAACACCCTCACGCCGCCCACACGCCTCCTGCATCTCGATCACCGCGAGCTGGGCGCCCAGATTGCCCATGCAGGCAGTGCGCAGCTCGGCGAGTTGTTCTATGTGACCCCAACGCCTGCCGCCGGCCAGCCATTGCGTGGCGGCGTGCCCCTGCTGTTTCCACAGTTCAATGACCGCGGTCCGCTCAAAAAACACGGTTTTGTACGCGGCCTGCCTTGGACACTGCAGACCCAAGCCGGCACCGCCGACTTGGCAACGGCCTGCTACGGCCTGCAGCTCACCGAGCCCACCTGGCCGCACCATGCGCAGCTGACCTTCACGGCCACCCTCACCGCTTCATGCCTGACACTGGCGATCGATGTGCTTAACACCGGTGACACCGCGTTCAGCTTTACCGGCGGACTGCACCCCTACTTTGCGGTTGAAGACTTGCTGCAGGCCCGGCTCACCGGCCTGCAAGGCTCTGCGGCGCAAGACCGCTATGCGCCCGACTTCAGCATCGACAACGCGCCGCAATTGAACTGGACGGGAGAAGCCTTCGAACGCCTGTATGCAGGCGGCCAGTCGATCGAGCTGCACACACCGCAACGCACGCTGCGCCTGAGCAGCACGGGCTTTACGCAATGGATGGTCTGGAATCCGGGTGCCGACGGTGCCCGTGAACTGGCCGATCTGCCCGACGCAGACTGGCAGCGGTTTGTGTGTGTCGAACCGGTCATCGTCGACCAGCCTGTCGCACTGGCGCCAGGCCAGAGCTTTACGGGCACCTTCACCATCGATGCGGTGAAGAACGCCGATTAGTTGGCCGACTCGGGCACTGAAGGCAGCTTGCCTTCGAGCTCGAGAAACACCCGGGCATTCTTCACTGCACCGCTCAAAGCCTGGATCAGCGACTCGGCCTGCTCCAAGCTCATCAAGAAGCCTTCGCCGAGCTGCACATGACCTTCGGCGTTGACCACGATGGGGCCCAACGCCAGGCTGGAGCTGGGCACGTCTAGATAGATCTCGACATCACGCAAGTGGAAAAGTGGCCGGGCTCCCATGATCATCCTCTTTTGAGACTAAAACTTGGTACGTGATGAGATGTCATATCCCAAATGCCAAGCTGTCATGATTGCATTGTCACACCGCATTCAGTATAACAAAATGCGAAATTAACCAATACTTAAGTACTCGTCAAAAAACGCCTCAAGCTATCAAAATTGATGTATCAGTTCAGTGAATTAGCACTATCTCATACGATTCGTATTTTTATTGGGGTTTTCACTCCTCTACCAAGAACTGCTATGGAATTTGAGTTGAAACCGGTCACCTGCCAAAGGCTGTAGCCCGGAACGGGGAAAACCCGCAATGCCTGGGATGTGATGTTTTTAAAGAAGTAAAGTTCACAGCGCACGTTTTGGGCTCAAAACGTTGCTGCCCCGCACCAAACATGCAAAAACGGCACGATGCCCACAGGCCCATGCGCGGCTCTCCCACAAAGCGCTGACGTTAACCCTGAGCGCTTTGATAGGGATATGGCTTTAACCTATCCACGTGGTCACAACTTTCAGGAGACCCGTATGTGGAGAACACTTCTACTCACGCTTGCAGTCGCCTGGCCGATCGGCGGCATGTTTTTCTACAGCATGACCAAGGCCGCCAGCAGAGCGGATGAGGCAGCAGAACACGCGCAGTCACCCACCGCGGAGGACAGGATCAGCTCGGCCGTCTAAGAACGGCCAGATGGCATCCCCGTGTCAGCGCTTGCTAGACAGAAGGCCTTTGGCCTTGATTCAAAGGCGCACGAAAGCGATCCCCGCTCTCACGCGCTTCGGATATGCGAGCAATGAGCTGATGCTTGCCGCAAGCATTGCACTCATACAAGCGGCGCGAGCCAAACAGCTTCATCCAAGGTTTTCGATGCAGACGCGCGTATTCAGGTTGCGCGCACGCGCAACGCTCCCACAACATTCCCATGTCGTTTCCCCAGTTCTATCGATCTTTATATGAATTCCGATCGATTATTCTGGAGAATTTATAAAACGGCAAGATGACAGAGCGAGTTTTGAGTGCACCCATGTAGAAATACGCAGGCATAAAAAAACTGTCCAACTGGACAGTTTTTATACTGAGCGACTCAAATCTAACCCTGCTGGCGTAGCCATTTTCGGGTATACAGCACCTCACGGCCTGAAGCCGCCTGCGCCATCTTCATGACCAAGTCATGTGTCCCCACGCCCGGCAGCACCGTAAACGATGCAGCCCAGGCCAGCGCCACGGCGCCCACCCAGGCCAGCAACGTGGGCCGAGCCACCTGCGGCGGCCCCAGGTAGAACCAGGCACTGGCCGACAAGCCGACCAACGAGCCCAGCACCACTTCAGACACGCTGTGCGCATGCAACGGCAAGCGTGAATAAGAAATCAGCAAGGCCACTGCCACACCAACTGCAGCCCCCCACAGACGCCAACGCAAACCTACCAGCAAACCCAAGGCTACCGGGTAGATCGCCGCCGAGATCGCCGCATGCCCGCTGAAACCCGTGAAATCCCAGGCCCGCGAACCGATGCCCCAGCCCATGAAGGCCAGTTTGGACACCAGCACTACCAGACTGGCAACCGCCAAGCCACTGAGCCATCGCCAGCCCAGTTGCCAGCGCTTGGCACCCGATGCCAAGACGAGCAGGAAAGCAGCAGGCAGCAGCCATTTGCTGTTGCCCAGCTCACTTACCATCAACCAAAAATCATGCATCGCCAAGGTGTGCCTCTGCGGTCAATCGATCTGCAGGGGCTCGAAAGCCTTGACCACATCGTCCAGCGCCTTCAGTTGCGCCAGGAAGGGCTCGAGCTGATCCAGCGGCAGCGCGCTCGGCCCGTCGCATTTGGCTTGTGCCGGGTCGGGATGCGCTTCCAGGAACAAGCCGGCGATACCGACGGCCAGCCCCGCCCGGGCCAGGTCTGCCACCTGTGAACGCCGGCCACCCGATGCCGCCGCACCCGATTCGCGCTGCTGCAAGGCATGCGTCACGTCGAAGATGACGGGCAAGTCGCCCGAGACCTTTTTCATCACACCAAAACCCAGCATGTCGACCACGAGGTTGTCGTAGCCCAGGCAGGTGCCACGGTCGCACAGAATGATCTGCTCGTTGCCGGCCTCACGGAATTTTTCGACGATGTTGCCGATCTGTTGAGGGCTCAGGAACTGCGGCTTCTTGATGTTGACCACCTTGCCAGTCTGGGCCAGGGCCACGACCAAGTCGGTCTGGCGCGCCAAGAAGGCCGGCAGTTGCAACACATCAGCCACCTCGGCCACCGGTGCGGCTTGCCAAGGTTCGTGCACATCGGTGATCACCGGCACACCAAACTCCTGCTTCACCGCTTCGAAGATCCGCAAGCCTTCTTCCAGGCCTGGGCCGCGGTAGGAGTGGATGGACGAGCGATTGGCCTTGTCGAAGCTGGCCTTGAACACATACGGAATGCCCAGCTTGTTGGTCACCCGCACGTACTCGGCTGCGGCCGTCAAGGCCAGGTCTTTGGATTCGAGCACGTTGATGCCGCCAAAGAGCACAAAGGGCTTGCGGTTGTCGACCGCGATGGATTGGATGTGGATGGTGGACATGGTGCGAAGTGAGTAGTTGCCGCTTGGGGCACGGCACGGGCCAAAAGTTCAGCCCTGCATTGTGCACATGCTCACGCGACCAGGGCGGGCTCGGTGGCTTTGCCTGATGCATCCGTCTTTGCCGCTGCGGACGCATCGGCATAACCGTCCGGATTGCCCGATTGCCAACGCCAGGCATCGGCCAGCATGTCTTCGAGGGTGTGGGTGGCCTGCCAGCCCAGCTCTTCACCGGCCCGGGTGGCATCGGCCCAGAAGGCGGCTAGATCACCCGCCCGGCGCGGCGCAATGGTGTAAGGCACCTTCTGCCCGGTGACGGCCTCGAAGGCCTTGACGATCTGCAGTACCGACACGCCCTGGCCAGTGCCCAAGTTATAAGTTCTGGCACCTTTAGAGACAGTAGCCAGCGCCTCCAGTGCTTTCAGATGGCCGACGGCCAAGTCCACTACATGCAAGAAATCACGCACGCAAGTCCCATCAGCAGTGGGGTAGTCATCGCCATAGATCGACAATGACTCTCGTTTTCCGACCGCAACCTGTGTCACGAACGGAAGCAGGTTGTTCGGCAAGCCCTTGGGATCCTCGCCGATCAGGCCTGACGGATGAGCTCCGATTGGGTTGAAATAGCGCAGCAATGCTACTGACCACCGAGCATCGGCCTTACACAGATCGAGCATCACCTGCTCGGCCATGATCTTGCTCGAACCGTAGGGATTAGAGGCCCGGCCTAAGGGCATGGTCTCTTCGTAAGGCACGGGCGCATCGGGCCCATACACCGTAGCAGACGAACTGAACACTAAGTTGTAGACGCCAGCGGCGGCCATGGCCTCGCACAGTGTGATCGAACCCGACACGTTTGCGTCGTAGTAGGCCAAAGGCCGGACTGAGCTCTCGCCAACGGCCTTCAAGCCCGCGAAATGGATGACTGCCTCGATCGCATGAGCAGCAAAAGCCGCATCCAACGCGGCTCGATCACGCACATCGCCCCTGATGAAGACAACAGACCTACCTGTAATTGATGAGACGCGATCCAGCGCCGCAACAGAGCTATTGACCAAGCTGTCGAACACCACAACATCGTGCCCAGCCTGCAGCAGTTCGACCACAGTGTGCGAACCAATATAGCCGGCACCACCAGTAACAAATACTTTCATAATTCGCTTATTTTGAGGGAGAAATTAAGACGGACAGCAGTAATCCAAACGACTTACTCAGATGCCTGTATACAACTGCGGGCGTACAATTTTGTCGGCCCAGTCCTACAAAAAATGTTGCGCAGAACTAGCAGTTCCCCGGATTGCCACGTTTATTTTGTCTTGCGCCCACACGATGCTATCATCCCCATGACATCGGGTCTGGGCGCTTGGTCCATGCCTCTTCACATCGCTATCAACTCTTTGTTGAAAGGTATTCATCATGCAACTGCATAAGATTTTGCTGGCCGCTCTGGTCAGTGCGCCGCTGATCGCTGGCGCCCAAGTCGCGGCTCCCGCAGCCGCCCCTGAACAAACTGCACCCGCCGCTGCAGCGACCGAAGGCGCCGCCGCTGGTGGCGCTGCAGGCGCAGGTGGCTTCACCGCTGCGGGCATTGCCGGTACCACTATCGGTCTCGGCACCATCGCCGCTATCGGATTGGCTTCCAGCAACTCCGACGACAACAACACTGGTACGGGCGGCACAGGCGGCACCGGCGGTACAGGCGGCACCACCGGCACGCAGTAATCTGTGGCTCCGGCAGTACCCGTTACAACAACACGGTGCCGGGCTTCCCGCACCGTGTTGTTGTTAGTGGCGTCCGCTTTTACGCTAAGTGGATGCAGTTCCGTCAGCGACGCCTGGGTCGACACTGTGGCTGGCTGGTGGAAGACCAAACGGACCGACGTAGAGGCAATCCCTCTGGTCCCTAACGCACGATATCTTCGCGCCACGGTGAGCGGCATCCCGTTCTTGCTTGCGCTAGGTGCAACCGAAAAATATACAGATCCCGCCACGGGCCGTGTGAGCACCACCGAAGTGTGGTTCAGCGGTGATGGTGAGGTGTTGCGGCTTGTCGATGGCCGCGTGGCTGGCACATCGGGCATTCGCTTGGTGGACTGGCGGCATGTCGAACTCCGATCCGCACCGGCATGGGCGACTATGACCGGCCAATCGTCGTCGAGCGACAGTCAGTACTCGCGCCTGCGCGACGTCATGCCCGGCTACCGCTCTGGCTTGATCGATCAGGTGACCATCCGTCCGATGGACGGTGCGCCGTGGAGTACACGCCTCGTGCAGCTAGATCCCAGTACATTGCGCTGGTACCAAGAAACAGCATCGACCACGGGTGGCGCGTCAGAAGACCGCCTGCCCGCTTCGCGTTTTGCCGTCAACCCGGCAACCGGAGCCGTGGTCTACAGTGAGCAGTGCTTATCGGCCGATTTCTGCATGACCTTGCAGCAATGGCCCGTGACCTCCTCCAACACAAACAACGACAAACAAAAAACTGCATCTGTTGGAGAACGTGGCTGATGTCACCGACCGGAATTCGCCCCCCTTACGCGCCCTCCATCATTGCCCAGTTCATTCGCAACGGCGCCTTGCCGCTGTTGGTCGCTGGTGCCGCTTCAACCGCTATCGCGCAGCAGCAGGCCACTACATCTGCTACTGGACAAGTCGTTGCGGGGGAAAGGCTGAGTGCCTATCTTGCACGCCAGCCAAAAACGGAGAACGCCTACTATGCAGGTCTGCAATGGCAAGTTCCGCAGGAAAGAGTTCGTCAGCAAGCGCTTCAACAACAACTGGTCCTACAGGCGGCATCCTTTAGGCGATTTCCACGACTGGTGACTTGGCTCCAACGACAGTCTGCTACGGGCCGTGTGGCGCTGGGCGTACCAGACGAACGATGGTTGTTTGTCAACCCATCCGAAGATCCAGTTCTGCAAACCGGCCAAAGTGTTGTGCTGCCAGTGCGGCCGAACACCGTGACTGTGGTCTTAGAAAACGGCGAGATCTGTCAAGTACCTCATCGCGCAGGTGCGTTGGCTTGGCAGTATCTGGCTGCCTGCACTTCTCGCAGCGACGCCAACCAACGGGATCGGGCTTGGATTACTCAGCCCGATGGGCAACAGTTAACCTACGGCATTTCGCTATGGAATGCGGAAGCTCAAATGCCACCGGCACCGGGCTCTTGGATTTGGGCGCCCACTCGAAACAGTGATATTCCAGAGGAATTCTCGGAGCGCATGGCCGCATATTTGGCGACTCAGGGCGTAGCAACCGACGGCATAGGCAGAACAACTGCAGCCTTGACGGAAGACGGCGAAACGCCGACAAGGCGAAGCCGGGACTTACCTGTTACATCCAGCGACTTCGGAGAGATCGGTCTACTTCAAACGCCTACATCACGGATGGCGGAAGAAGGTGATATTCGATTTACGCTAAGCCGTATCAGCCCTTATACACGTGCCACCCTCATGTTCCAGCCATTGGAATGGCTAGAAGGTGGATTCAGGTACGCAGACATTTCAGACCGGCCTTATGGCGTTGTCAACCCTAATCAATCATACAAAGACAAAAGCATTGACTTCAAAGTCAGACTTTGGCAGGAATCAAGATGGTTACCTCAACTCGCAGTTGGTGTTCGTGACTTAGGCGGCACCGGATTATTTTCTGGCGAATATGTAGTTTCAAATAAACGAACTGGCAACTTTGACTGGAGCGTGGGTTTAGGCTGGGGATATTTGGGAGCACGAGGAAACCTAAGCAACCCATTCTCCCTATTGAGCGACAAATTTTCTACGCGGCCTACGACCTCAGGTACAGGCGAAGCCAGTTTCAGTACATTCTTCAGAGGCCGAACAAGTTTATTCGGCGGCGTACAATGGCATACGCCATATGAACCGTTAATTTTAAAACTAGAATATGACGGCAACGACTACAAATCAGATCGCGCAGGCAACCCGATCAACGCAAGCTCACCCTTGAATATTGGAGCAGTTTACAGGGTCAATAAGTACATGGACGTTTCCGCTGCCTTCGAACGCGGGAACAAAATAATGCTAGGCGTGACATTTAGAAATAGTCTCGCGACGGCATACACACCAAAACCATTCGATCCGCCCCCCGTCCCCGCCAATGTAGCGCCTAGGGACGTATCCGGCACAACGAAATGGAATGAAACTGCGGCAGATCTCGTTGAACAGACCAGTTGGCCTGTACAAGCAATCGCCCAACAAGACAAAACGCTACACGTCAATGTCGAAGATTCGGGTTCAACATATCGTAAAGAGCGCTTGGAAAGAACTATTGCGGTACTTAATCGCGACGCGCCCGCAAGTGTTCAATATTTTGCCATCGATTTCACGCATCATGGATTACTGCTTGACACCCAAAGAATCAATCGAAAGGATTGGGTAACTCGCCATGTCGAAGCCCATTATCCAACCGAATTTGGGAATCGTGGTCTGCCATACAGTCCTTGGCGTATGCAAGGTGATGTGAGTGAACTCGCCATCCAGAATCAACGAGAAAAAGATACTCAAAAACCAACACCCTCTAAGTATACTCTGACTACCCCTCCTGTCACGCCAACAGCAGCCAATAGCGAGCAACAGGTGTTATGGACAGGTGAGGAAGACCGCTTCCGAGGAGGCTTCACGCCGAGCTTCTGGCAATCGTTTGGGGGGCCTGATACTTTCCTGTTGTATCAGGTCGGTGTTCGAGCATCCGCAGAGTACCGTATAACGCCTCGCACGTGGCTCAGCGGCTCAGCAAATCTGAGATTAATCGACAACTACGATAAATTTCAGTACACAGCGCCAAGCCGTCTTCCGCGGGTACGCACGTACATGCGTGAATATGCCGTCACAGAACGTTTGACTCTCGCAAATCTACAACTTACGCACGCACGTCAATTGACACCGAACCAATTCGCAATGGTGTACGGCGGGCTGTTAGAACCAATGTTTGCGGGTGTAGGTGGTGAATGGCTGTATCGTCCCGTCGCCAGCCGCTGGGCATTCGGAATAGATGTGAATCGCGTAAAACAACGCGATTTCGAGCAACGCTTCTCGATGCGAGACTACAACGTCAACACGGGACACGCGACTTTCTATTGGGATACGGGCTGGCAAGGCATTAATGCAAGTCTTAGTGCAGGGCAGTATCTAGCTGGCGACAGGGGGGCTACCGTGATGCTCAGCAAACGCTTCAAAAACGGCGTATTGCTAGGTGCTTGGGCAACCAAGACGAACGTATCCGCGGCTCAATTCGGCGAAGGCAGTTTTGACAAGGGCATGTTCGTTACTATCCCATTCGATCTGATGCTGCCTAAATCGACCATTACAAACGGAACATTCCTTTATACGCCGCTAACGCGAGATGGAGGAGCCAAATTGGCGCGTTCATGGCAGCTTTATTCAATGACATCGACACGTGATGCATCGGCTTTCAAGTACGAACCGGACATGGCTAGACAGCGAGAGATCAAGCCGAGCGAGACAGGACAAGACTATCTCTGGCCATCAAGATAACAGCCGCTCACGACGAAGCCAAGCACAATCCAAAAGGATGATCATGGCTTCCGACTATCATTTTAATTATTTCCAGCATTCGTTCATCGAATCAAGTCAAAATGCAACAACTGAATACTAAAAGATTCGGCATAAGCCAAACCCAGGTCATGATGCACGGGTCATTCCAGTCTTTACTGAAGGCAACAGCTCTTGCCGCACTGACGGCCCTTTCTGGCTGCAGTTTGATTGGACCCGGCCATGGTGGCATCGCCACAACTGGATTGCCGACTGATGATGGGCGTGGTTGGGGAACATTTAGCAATTCGCGCCAACCTTCGATTATTCAGATCACGCCTGAGGTTGTTACTGCCATGGATCAAATGCAACCCGGAAGTGTTTCTCCGGAGTTGTCAGCCCTCTTTTCGGATGCAGCCGCACCTTATACGATAGGACCTGGTGACGTCATAGCCATCACTGTTTATGATCACCCAGAGCTCATGCCCTCTGCAGGTGCAGTTATCAGCCAGCAGGTTGATCCTGCCGGTGTAAGTACAGCCCCAGGACTTATTGTTGGGGCCGATGGAGAAATCAGCTACCCTTACATCGGACGAGTAAAAATCGCTGGACTCAATGAACTCCAAGCCAGCGAACTTATAGCCAACAAAATGGCAGAGTTCATTCGAAGTCCTCAGTTAACGGTACGGATTCAAGCTTTTCGCAGCAAACGGGCATATGTGGAGGGAGAGGTTCGCACTCCAGGTACTCAGATCTTCACGGATCGACCCATGACGCTCTTAGAAGCTTTGAATCGAGCAGGCGGAATAACAACCAACGGCGATCGTTCCAATGTTGTTTTAACTCGGTCTGGGCGTTCAACTAAAATCGATCTTTCCGACTTACAGGCCAAAGGCCTAGACGCCAATAAAATCATCCTCAAAGATGGGGATGCACTTGAAGTGCGCAACCGGGATGAGCGCAAGGTTTATGTGATGGGTGAAACACTCCGGCCATCCGCATTGCTGATGCGAGATGGACGATTGAGCTTGGCTCAAGCATTGGGCGAGTCCGGAGGTATCAATCTGGCCACAGCCAATCCTGGTCAAATTTACGTCATCAGACGTGATCAAGGTGGAACGCCCAGCGTATTTCACTTGGATGCCAAAAATCCTACTATGCTCGCAGTAGCGGATGGCTTTAAACTACAGTCCCGAGATGTGGTCTATATCGATCCCGTCGGCCTTGCTCGCTGGAACCGAATCATCAGTTTGATTCTGCCTTCTGCCAGTGCCATTAACTACGGAAGCGAAATTAGCACACGATGATTGGAAAGGTTTTAATCGTTTGCGTAGGCAACATCTGTCGAAGTCCCATGGCAGAAGCACTTTTGCGTAATAAATTGAACAACATCCAAGTTGGTTCAGCAGGCTTAGGAGCATTAGTAGGTTATCCGGCAGATCCACACGCCGTTGAACTGATGACCGACGCAGGACTTGACATAAGGCCTCATCGGGCCCGACAGCTTACCCTCGCAATGTGCAAGGAGCATGACATGATTTTGGTAATGGAAAATGAGCATCGAGATGCAATTGAAAAGATGTATCCGTTTACCAAAGGAAAAGTCTTCAGAATCGGACATAATCAGAATGTAGACATCCCGGATCCTTACCGCTTAGATAAATCCGCTTTCGAATATGCACTCCGATTGATTGAAGCGGGCATTGACGACTGGTCTCAGCGCATCCGTAAACTCTAAAACAGCATCCACAAAATTCCCTCTTATTCATATGACAACCGCTCATCTACCTTCGAACAATCAACCACCCGTTTCCTACGTGGAGGAAGACAGCGATATCAATCTGAGGGAGTACTTTGATATCCTTCTTGATAATAAATGGCTAATTGCGTCGGTGACTACGGTCGCATTAGCCGTAGGTGTTGCGTATGCCATCTTGGCAAAACCAGTCTATCAAACTGACTTATTAATTCAAGTCGAAGATTCTTCTGGAGCTTCATCAGCCGCGCAGTCGCTTCTTGGGGCAGCCTCCAGCCTATTTGATGTGAAAACGCCGGCCAGTGGTGAAATTGAGGTACTGCGATCACGTATGGTGATCGGACGTGCCGTCGATGCAACCAAGATCTACATCAGCGCTCAACCCCGGTATGTTCCAGTGATTGGACGTTGGATGGCCAGCCGTGCAACAGACCTGTCCACTCCAGGTTTTTTAGGCGCTGCTGGCTATGTATCAGGGAAGGAAAACATCACAGTCAGTGAGTTTAATGTTCCTTCGATCTTGGAAGGCGAAGATTTCATCCTCACTGTTGGTGAGGAAAAATCCTACACATTAACCACAGCTAATCTTGAACAACCCGTTCGTGGCGTGATCGGCGTACCTCTATTACAACAGACCGCGCTTGGCCCTATTGCACTCACTGTCGATAGTCTTCAAGGAATGGCAGGTGCTCAATTTGTTTTGAACCGGCTGTCTCGTGATGGCGTGGTAGATGATATACAAACAAATCTATTGATTGCAGAAAAAGGTCGTCAATCAGGCATCATAAACGTAAGTCTGCAGGATTCTGACAAAAGTCGATTGGTAACGATCCTTGATGAAATCGGGGAGCAGTATGTTCAACAGAACGTACAAAGAAAAGCGGCTGAAGCCGAAAAAACTCTTGCATTTCTTGATGTTCAGCTACCTGACTTCAAAAAACAGTTGGAATCTTCAGAAGCGGCCTACAATCAGTATCGCAATCGACAGGGCACTATTGCACTGGATGAAGAGGCCAAGCTTGCGTTAACCCAAACGGTCGACCTGCAGACAAAACTGTTCGAGGCTCAACAACAACGCAGAGCACTCGAAGAACGATTTACTTCGTCACACCCAAGCGTGCAAACACTGGATCGTCAGATTCAGGCATGGCAGGCCCAAATCGCAGGACTCAATACTCGTATCAAGGGCATGCCCACAGTTCAGCAGGATGCTCTGCGCTTCCAGCGCGACATTCAAGTTAACACTGAACTTTATCAATCCCTCCTGAACAACTCAATGCAATTGCAGTTGGTAAAAGAGGGTAAAACGGGAAATGTCCGTTTGCTTGACAATGCAGTAGTGCCAATTGAACCGGTTAAACCACGCAAAGGAATGGCAGTCGCGCTCGCCTTTGCAATTGGATTTCTTCTCAGTGTTATATTGGCATTTATTCGAAACTCGATGTTCCGCGGCATACGAAGTGCTCAAGAAATCGAGGCACATACAGGGCTCAATGTATACACCATGATTCCTTTGAGTCCCACCCAAAAGGTGATCTCACAGCAAGTTGCAAATAAGGCACCGGGCATTCACCTTCTTGCACATTCGCATGCAGCAGATCCAGCGATAGAGAGCCTCCGCAGCCTACGGACATCGCTTCAATTTGCAATGCTCGAAGCGCCCAACAACCGCATTGTTATTACAGGAGCTACACCTGGACTTGGTAAGAGCTTTGTTTCAACCAATTTTGCAGCCATTGTTGCATCAGGTGGTAAACGAGTGTTGCTCATCGACGCCGATATGCGCAAAGGGTACATCAATCAATTTTTTGGGCTTCCTCGCAACAATGGTCTTTCAGATCTTATCGTCGGCTCTATCGATGCTCAAAAAGCTATTCATAAGAATGTTTTAAGCGGCCTCGATGTTCTGACGACGGGCACATTCCCGCCAAATCCGGCGGAGCTGTTGATGTCGGAGGCGTTTGCGCGCATCGTCGAACGCGTTTCTAGTGATTACGATATGGTTATCATCGATACCGCTCCAGTTTTGGTAGCTGCAGATACCGCTGCGGCAGCGAAAACAGCAGGAATTGTGATGCTTGTTGCCCGGGCAGAGTTGACGCAAACTGGAGAACTAAACGAAAGCGTTAAGCGGCTTGCACACAGCGGTTGTAGCGTTAACGGTGTGCTGTTCAATGGCATAGATACGACCCGGCGGTATGCTGGAGCATACGGTTACAAATACGGTGGCTATCGATACGCTAATTACGATTACGCACCAAGCAATAAGTCGTAATAAAAAAATTCAAAACGCATCGATAAGTCGATGCGTTTTTTTTATTGCCAATCGCTTGCGACCAGACTGAACTTCAACACAATCGTGCAATCAGATTGTTTCGTGCATCCAATGGAAAGAATCTCATGAGCCGTCGAAATTTCTTCAGCAGAGCCCTCTCTTTTGTTGGATTGGGCATTGGAAGTTCAGCAATTGCTAATCAGGTCACGGAACCGTCAGGCTCGCAGCCCTTGCATCTGCCACCCTCACTCCCTATATCAGGAAGCAATCAGTTCCATGATTTAAATGGACGGCGATTGGCACTCGGCTCCATCAGCACTTTTGATCCGTCCACCGGTGCTCCCAAAACGGCCTATAGAGATCCTGAGTTCAAGCAGGCTTATGATCACTCTATTCAGCTTGACGCCGACGGCGCTGCATCAATTTTTTGGGATGGACCCTATCAAGTCATTGCAAAGAATAAGCATGGAGAAGTAGCCTGGGCTGCTTCAGGCTATAAAAGTGAAGGCTATCTAGCAGAAATTGCCTCATCAACTATAAAAACAGACCTTTCGAATACTACCGACCCCCAAAAGGGAGGAGGAATGATTCGAATTAGAGCTGAAGGTGATGGATCAATCGATCGAAATCTCAGTGAAAAGCTATCGGAATTCAAGACCCTGTCAGATAAAGGCGCAAAACGAGACGCCCCAACATCAGACAGATCTATGGCACGCACCAATAGCGATGCCATGGACAAACTATTTGAGGATTCGGAAAAATTTGGCGCCCCACACATACCGCCTGGGACCTGGGTAGTAGATCGCCCTGTGATCATAAAAAAGGGCTTTCAGAACATAAAATGGGATGGAATTGTTGTTGCAGGCGATGACTTTGAAGGCGAGTACTTGGTCGAAATCATTGCTGAAGAATCGACACCCTACTTTAGATGGCCAGTCGTCGCCAATAAAATTCACATTGATGCGCGTTACAAATGCCGAGGAATACGAGTTGTAGGCATTGACCACTTATGCATCGCCAATTTACGCGTAGAGCGCGCTCGGGGCCACGGATTCTACGGAGATAAGATCAGAGAATCCACCCTATTTTTCCCCCAATTTGTCAATTGCACTGAGCGGCTGGCATTTGATTCACCTGATTTCTGGACGAATGCACGCGGATATAAGCAGGGAGAGCTAACAAGAATCTCCAATCCAGAATGGGAACCGCAAAAGAAATATGCCATTGAGAGTATTATTCGACACCAAGGCAATAGATACATAGCCATTACCGAGAGCGCAGGCGCATCACCAGCATCATCCAAGTCACAGTGGCGACGAATTCCTCACGAAGATTACATTTGCACAAAAACCAATTCGGGCAAAGATCCTCGTGAATTTAACACCAATACAGAAAAAATTGAAGATCGATATTGGCAAAAACGATATCAAGACGAAGCCGTCTTTGAACTACATGACACCATTATCGACACTGGCGATCGTAGCAATCAGTTCACTCTGTATTCGCCAATAATACGTGACTGTGGCAATGCCTGTTTCGTGCGTATCGACTCATCAAAAACAGCAGCACGTCCTGTTACGCACTTCAATATTTACGGCGGGCATATTCACGCATATCCCAAACGCCAAAAAGATATTAAAGAAATTCGCGTTTTGGACAATCAACGGATGATTGAAGTTGGATATGCATTCAATCTTAACGTCCATGGCACCAATATTAGAAATGGTGACGGCAACGACACCATTGGCATACTTGTAGGCGATGAAGGGAGAAAAGCCCCCAGCGATGTTCGCTTTGTGGCCAGCGTAGTATCAAATGCCAGCGGAGATGGAGCAGTCGGAGTTTTGGTTATGCCAAAAGCAAATCCATCAAAATCAGCACGCCTAGAAGTCAGCTATCGTATGTCAGGGACTAACACTGTTGAAGTCTTTGATCCAAGAGGTGTTTTCCGTGAACAACATAGCACAACACAGATAGTAAGCATCCCAGATCATTCTCGTAACCCAGTCGGGTGGCTGGTGCAAGCTGGAGCTGTCCATACAATGGTAACGCCTTATGCATACCGTTCAGCTGAGGGTAAATCCAATGAGTTTGATGTGCGTGTAACAGCACAAGGCGCGTCGATACGACTCAGCGACGGCCAAGGGCAAAGTGGAGAGCTGGCATTTAGTAAGAAAACGCCCGACCGCCTTTTAGTAAATCCAGGAAAGGCTGTTCAATTCGAAGGTTCCTGGGAGTCTCCTGTTCATATTGGCCCTGCTAGGATTTGGTCAAACGAGAATAAGTTGTATGTCAAGTTCGGTGGTGATCCCAGCCACCAATCGGACGGACAAATTTTCACTGCGACCACATGATTACAGCCTCAAACACGAGGCTGCACTCTTTCGCGTTGCGGATGGCTGACAATTGCCGATCGAAAGCCAGATCCGCCGATTGCACTTGAGCGCTCGAATTGGCGGTTCTGGAGCTCGCTGCGAGCAAATCGGCATGTGGCTGCTGCGCAGCTGTATTAACCCAGCAGAATGTGCACAGATCAGGCCGCTAGTGCGTATGCCTCAGCGGGAGTCATCATCGCCAGGGCCTAGTGTGGCCGGCGAGTGCTGTAGAAACCAATCCAGTCGCCGATCAACCGGCTCGCGTACTCGAAACTTTCGAATCGGTGCCGACGCGTGCACTGCGCCTTCAGTGTTCGGATCACCCGCTCGACCATTCCGTTTTGCTGAGGGCAATGGGGCGTGATGAACTCCTGGTGTAATCCGTAGCTTCTGACCAGGGCGGTGTAGTCCCGGCTGGTAAACACCAGGCCGTTGTCAGACCTCAGAAGGAACGGCTGCGGCACACGCCCGAGCGTGCCGAACCGGGCAATCAAGGCCTGCTCCAACGCGCTCGATGCCGTTGTCGCCTTGCCGCTGCGCGACAGGTGCCAGCCCAGTAACTCCCGGGTATGGCAGTCGATCACCAGCGCCAACGCGGCCCAGCCGTCGCGACCGGCCCAGATTCGACAAAGGTCGGTCGACCATCGCTCGTTGGGCGCTGTGGCCACTGAGGGTAGAGCCTGGATCCGCGGTCGCATGCCAATAGCCCGTTTGCGAACCTGCCAGCCCTTGATCTGGAAGATCCGTTGCGCGGTATTTTTGTTGAAGCCCAGCAGATGTGCCACGGTCCTGTAGCCAAACGATGGCGACTCCTCGATCAGTGCCTTGATGGGCTCGGCAAACCGGGGCTCGACTTTGGGAGGCACCTTGACTGTCTTGTAATAGACCGTGCGTCGAGGTACTTCAAACCACCGGCACAGTTGGCTCAAGCTGACCGCAACGCCCTCATCGGCCAAGCCTTGCTGTACACGCAGGATCACTTCCCGTCCTCGTCCAGCAAGGCTTGTAGCTTTTTTCTCGCACGCAGCTCCAGCATCGCCTCGCCGTACGCCTCCTGCAGATCACGCAGCTGGCGTTCGTACTGTTCACGAACGTCCTCGGGTTTGGCCCGCAGGGCGTTCTCCATACCGCGCTTGGCATCGTCCACCCAGCTCTCGATCTCCGAGGGCGTCAGATCATGCGCTCGGCTGGCCTCTGCCACCGTCGTCTTGCCTTGAATGATGTCCATCACCAAGGCGCTCTTGCGCTTGGCCGTCCACCGTTTGATCTCTTCTTCCATCTTCATGCTCAGGTCTCTTTCTTCGAGTTTAAGACCTGTGCAGCTTTTCAGTGGGTCAATACACGAACGCATTCATGCAGTGGCCATGGAGCGCCGGCGCTTTGGGTATCGTCGTGTGCACGACATGCTGCGCAAAGAGTTTCCAGGCACGAACCACAAGAAGGTGTTTCGGCTTTACCGCGCACAGGGCCTGTGCTGTTCGCAAGCGCAACAAGGGCAAAAAGTACCGTGGTGAGCGGACGTCTTTGGTGGCCGCTGCCCGGGTCAATCAAACATGGAGCCTTGACTTTGTCAGCGACTCGCTGTCCAACGGGCGCCGCATCAAATGCCTGACGATCGCCGATGACTTCACCCATGAGTGCGTCGACATCGCTGTGGACCTTTCCATGCCTGGGGCATACGTCGCTCGCGTCCTCAAGCGGGCTGCAAGATTCAGGGGCTACCCAGAGGCCATCAGGAGCGACAACGGCCCAGAGTTCACATGCCGAGCCTTCATGACCTGGATGCAGACACGAGGCATACAGCACATCCTGATTCAGCCAGGCAAGCCAACTCAAAACGCCTACATCGAGAGCTTCAACGGCAAGTTCAGGGATGAATGCCTCAATGAGAACTGGTTCGAATCCCTGGCCCAAGCGCGCGAGGTCATCGCCATCTGGCGCCAGGACTACAACGAGGTCCGACCGCACGGAACGATTGACCGGATTCCTCCGGCTGAGTTCGCCGCCAAACACCGCAATCCCAACCCATCAACCACCGAGGCAGGATCAGTTAACCTGCAAACCCTTGGACCTCTCTCCAACTGATTGGTATGGCTGGAAAGGGCAGGTCATCTTAATTACTTCCAAACAAAAGAGAACTTGTAAGTCTGAGCTACGCGCTCGCACATTGATTTAGCCGTAAACAACGATTCATAACGCAACAAGCATGCAGACCTCATCGCAAGTGCAGTCTCTCGACTAAAAAGCCCAAGTTTGTCAACCAGATCACTACTCGAATCTTTTTCAAACAAGAATCCTGTTACGCCGTCCTGAACAATCTCCGGGATCGAACAGCATCGCGAAGCAATGACAGGGAGCCCGCAGCTATGAGCTTCTGCGGCGACTAAACCAAAAGACTCCCAACGACTGGGCATAACCAAAACATCGGATGCAGCAAAATATTTGGGCAACTGATTTTGTTTAACCCATCCAACATACTCCACATTGGGCAGATCTTCCAATTTATGGTCAGAGTCATCGTGAACCCCTCCGCCTACGACGGTAAGCCGGTACAAAGATGGATCGAGCGTCCGCATGGCACTGATTAAAATATCAAAGCCTTTTTGTTGATCCAACCTACCTACAAAAAGAAGTTCCATTCGACTTGATCGAAGCGGCAACGAGTCCACGACAAGGGGATCCAGAACACCGTTATAGATAACTCCAATCTTAGGCGAAATTATTCCATATTTCTCCGCCTCATTTTTTTCATATTTGCTACCACATGTCACAACATCACAAAGAGGAAGAAGTATCTTTTCTAAATAAGAATAAATTCTCTTCTTTTTCTCTGAAACATCCATGATAAATGACCATGCATGTGGAGTATAAATAACACGGGGACGACGAAACGGTCGCAAAAATAATAATGCAACTCTGCCCAAAACACCTGCAAAGCTGCTATGCAGATGCACAACATCCGGTCGCAACGTCCACACTGAGCGCAGGAAGGAAATAAAAAAATTGAAGAAAGATCGCAGACTCCTACCCGGGCGGTCAAAGGTTGTAGTTGCAGAGCGATCAATCCCTGTAAGCTCCTCGCATTGCTGGCTGGGGACAAGCACATGCACATCCATGCCAGATTGCCTTTGGTGACTTACTAGTAAGTTGAGTACACTTGCAACTCCACCTTTAATCGTTTCGGCAGCATGAAAGACGATGATTGCCATCTTCAAACCCGCCGACTGGCTTGCTTAACTCGCTCGAAGAAGCGATTACGCTGAATTGTGACATTCTCCATGCTGTATTCATGTGAGAGCGCCAAATTTCGCGCAGCCTCTTGGTTGAGCAATTCTGGATTCTCTACGAAGTGCTGTATGCGTCCAGCCAGACCGTCTATGTCGTCGGGTTCCACAAGAGCGTGCTCTTCTAGTAGCTCGGGTGTCCCCCCCACACGCGTAGCGATGGCAGGTAGGCCACGAGCCATCGCCTCAAGCAAAGCGCGAGGAAGTCCCTCTTGCCGTGACGGCAGCACGAAGATATCGCAACGATCTAGCACACTGCGAATGGGCTCACCGTTTTGCAGCTTCCCAGTAAACTCGACATGATCTTTCAATCCAAGATCTTCAGCCATTTTTTGAAAAAAGGCTAAATTTTCGCCATACCCGATAATCGTCAACTTCAAGTCAAAATTCTTGGATCGGAGTTTAGCAAGGCTATGCAATAAAACATCATGCCCCTTAAGGGTTTTTTGCATGTTGCCAATAATCACAAGCCTAAGGCTAGCATTTCGCGTTGACTCATAAGTCCTAGGTTCGCTTCTATAAGCTTCAGGAACCAAATCGATAGACGTAAAAGAAAACGATGACTCTGCATTACGCGCCGGATAACGCCTTTGCAATGCGTCGCGCGTCACATAAGCTGCTGCGACTGCATTGCGGCACTGCCAACGCATCAACAGAGGGAAAAACCATTGAAAAAAACGGCTCAGGGGGTGGTTCCCAAGTGCCTGAGGGCTATATCCATCATACGGGTCTGCAGCAACTTCGACGGCGAATGGAATGCGCTTCAAATAAAGCAAGACAGAATACAAGCTCGGCACCGTAGTCGGAACTCTTAAAATATAAGCTGCATTCGGATCAATGCTACGGTTAATAACCGATATTATTTTGGGCAGATTTTTCAGAAAACCTATCGGCCCGTGGTAACCAGGCAATGAAACGAAGTCGACATTCGGACCTGTAACCGGCTTAGCAGTAGGATCTTCCTTGCTAAAAAGACGACCCACCATCGTAACACTATCAAAAACTGCCAAATAACGCTTGGGAAATGCGGCGTAGTATAATAAATTGGAGGATGGCACACCGTCATTCAAAGTAAAAACGCCATCCCGAATAACAAAAACCTTCATTTCCCGACCGCTCCTAACATATCTTCAATTTTAGACAGGCAAATAGATTTCAACTTTTGTTGTTGATCCAAGTCAACTCCTGTCTTGTAAGCCTGCTCAACATCCGCTGCAACACGCGCCCCATCCGTCAAAGAATGGTAACACCATCGACTGCGTCCAACCATGTCACAAAATCCTGCAACCTTGGCATCCCAAACTAAGGCAATGCTGGGTACAGAACATGAATAAGCAATGATATTTGCGTGTAACCGGTGGGCAACGATGACATCCATGCCGGCAATTTGACTCACCAATTCGTGAGGTCTTTCCGCACGAGGAAGCACCTCGAAGAGGACATCTGGACGCACACTTTTTAATTTCGCCGCAAACTGACGCAAATAGGTATCGTCTTCTACAGCGCCATTACTAAAAAGAACGATTTTGCAATTCAATGATTTGACACCATCTATGACATCAAGCCAAAAACTATCAAATGATGCTGCAGAGAAATTTTCGCCCTGAGCTTGAGTAGCCAGCTCCTCCGGATTTGCGATTCCAAAGCCTACACGCAAAACATCAACAGATTTTTCTCGAGGAACTACCTTATAGGCTTCACTGGACCAAATGGCTGGATCCAAAGTGACAGCAACTTCACTTGTCCTCGACTCGAGATATGAGGTAAGGGTATTGCGAGAGCGCTCATCCCTAACTGACACATATTTAAATAACGGACTCGATAAAGCGCCTCGAAAACAATCCAAACCTCGTTTAGACCAATTACTAGAGACGCCAACACCGGCCATAGCCATTGACGTACGCCTTTGAGATGCGTATTTAGCCACATACTGAAATTTCAGCGGAAAATTCAATGCTACATCATTTAGCATTTGACCGCCCCCAAATACTAACGCATCCACGTTCTCTCGAAAAGCATGGCCACATGCATGGGCCATACGCTTTTCAAATAACAAAGGCCAAAGTAAACGAAATGCCGTACCGCGCATCGGCACGGGGCACGCGTAAAACAAAATCTTACGCAAATATCCTAATCGGCTTTCTTTTGGCGCAGAAAAGCCAGCTCGCCCTGCCATATCTAAATGTTCAACAT
Source organism: Comamonas sp. BIGb0124 (assembly GCF_003752175.1). Taxonomy (GTDB): domain Bacteria; phylum Pseudomonadota; class Gammaproteobacteria; order Burkholderiales; family Burkholderiaceae_C; genus Comamonas_F. The sequence goes on from NZ_RJVF01000013.1 coordinate 281,116, forward strand.
CAAAGCCAGGCCTCTGCTTCTTGATGAGAAACTCCATGCAATCGCCAATAACACCGTCGCCTAAGTTATCACTGTAACGCAGCGTGCAAAGCACAACTCGCCCCCTGTGTGGGACTAACTCGTCATTCATTATGTTTCCTGCTTGTTCTTGGCAATTACACGTGCGGGCACACCTGCTACAATCGAATACGACTCAACATTTCGATTAACAAACGAATTTGCACCAACTACGCCACTGTGCCCTACTCGAATATCGCCAATCAAAACACTATTTGCATAGCAGCAAACATCGTCTTCCAAAATTGGATACTGATTCTTTAGATTTTGCCCTAAGGTGACACCTTGATATAACGTAACTCCAGCACCGACTACGGCCCCCTCACCAATCACAACACCCACAGGGTGTGGAAGACGGAGACCGCCGGCAACTTTTGCTTGAGGGCTCAGATAACATCCAGTAAAAATCACGTGAATCCTTAGAAGCACCTTTGAGATGATACGCCCAGGAAGTCCAAACCGATTCAGTGCACAAATCACCCTATACCAAAATACAGTGGAAAACCCTGCATTCAGGATAAGCGCCGACAAGAATCCGAACAAGCCTCGACGCTTCCCATATGCAAGCAAATCAAGTTTAATTATTTGCAACATACGAAATTACGCCACAGCCAGGTGGTGCGCGCCGTTATTCAAAACAGGTACGGGTTTTCTCTTACGAATACACAGCAATGCAACAAAAACTGGGAAGAATAGATATCGCGTCATATTCAACAACAAGACATTCATATCAGTTATCAACATCAAAATAGGAATCAAAGTAAGCACTGGCAGTATAAATCGCCGCACATCCCAATCTTGCCATTGATAACTCCACATCCTCAAACGCCTAACAACCAGACCAAGGACTATCCAAAAAGCAAATACACCAATCAATCCAAAATTGATGAAAAATTCTCCGAACTGCCCAAGTACTAAAGTTGTTTGACGAGGTGAATCCGGTATATAAGATCCCCGGCCATAGATAATTTCAGTTTTTTCCTTGGTGATCTGATCAGGCTTATATGGAACTATTGATTTTGGAATCGCAGCAAAAATAGCTGTCAAATAGGTTCTGCCATAAGAAAAATCGTAATCTTTTTCGTAGTATTGCTTCAATGCCAACACCTGAACATCCATGCGCCCCATGTCACGCGCCACAATATACTTACTGGCATCTTGGCGTGCCGAATTAAAATTAGCTCTATAGCTACTATCAAACATGGCCAACATGCCGTCTGTGCCTGCGATCTTGTACCAATAATAGGTCGTAAGGAATGCAGAGGCCACCAGTGCACCAATCACAATAAATTTTATTCTAATTGGTTTAATCCAAAGACTATACATCCCAGCAGCAAAAAACAGAGCAAAGATAGTCGAGCTCCGGCTTCCACGCAAACCACCAAAGAAAAGGAAAACAACACCAAAAATCGCCATGAGAATCACAAGCGTAGAATTTCGAGCAGCCCACGGCTTACCTTTAATAAGGTAAATCACGCCCATCGCAATGAGCAGCTTAAAGCTTTCGGCAAAAAGCATAGGCAAACCCATGCCCTCAAAGGGATCTTCTGCGGCGTCCACCAATCCTTCGGATTGACGCTCAGTAAATGTTGCAATGAAACCCGCTATACCACCGAACTTTGAATAGACATAAAGCTGCATAAGCAAGCTAAACGCCAACGCCAGAGCGATAACAATCTTGAATCGACGTCGATTAAAGGTATAACCAGTTTGAGCCACTGTAGCTCTACTGAATGGGGCATGCACGATAGTGCGATAAATCAGGATACCGAGCAAATTCAGCGTCGCCCAGAGAATCATCCAGTCATCTGCTTGCGAAAGATCTGGCAAGAACGGCCAATAATTCCAAGAGCGCTGCAAAACAGGGCTAACGAAAAACATCATGACGCCGACCAAGCCGATAATACCAACCGGGTCAAATGATCCCATTCGTCCACGCAAATAATCAATCCCATCCCGCAATATGAGAATACCGGATGCCAAGCAAATTACGTAGAACAACCCAGGCAGCTCGACATCGTTCAACACGAAGCCCAAGGATATTAGTACGCATGCGAATGCAGATATAGTGAGAGAACTCATGATCCTATTTGATCCCGGATGTTTTTCACCAGCACGATGGTGTAGAGAGCGCATCCTAGCATGGAGCCCACAACCAACGCCCAGACGGCGCCTAATGATCCTTGCGAAGGAATCAAATACCAGCCAACCAAAGCAGTACCGACTGAAACAGCAAGATTCACATAAACCAGCGCCCGATTTCGGCGAGTGGAGCTTACAACAAAACCATACATACTCATCGCATACTGAAACGGTGCCGCCAAGAAGACCCAGAACATAAAATTCTGGACTTCAGGATGAGTCGACTTGACGACAAGCGCAAGGAAAAACTCACCCCAAGCGTAGGCCACGCCCATCCCGATCATACCGGTCAAAACCGCAAACCCAACACCAGCCAGTGCAAATTTACGGTACTCGGCATATCGACCCGCCTGAAACGCGACAGTCATGCGAGGTGCAAGCGCTTGTCCAAGAGAGATGATCACGAGACTGCCCACCTGAACGAAGGCAGCCGCACTGGCAAAATATCCCAATTCGGACATGCCGACATAACCGCCCAGTATCAAGCGTGGAATATTTACATTGAGACTGATTAACAAGGCGGACACACCCAGCGGAAGTCCTGTGTACAAAATCAACTTCAGAGACGCAGAATTTAGCCGTTCGCCCCCAGTTCCTATTAGACTCTTTCGTCGGTTCCTATCGTAAAAAATGCATACCGCTGCCGTGACAAATAGGACGGCCAAAAGCCCGGCCAGGAGATCACCAGTGACGATCACAGTCGTCAGAATGGCAAAAACGACGAGCACACTTTTCAGAGCCAGCGAAAAGGCAATAACACGAAAATGATAAAGGCGTTGGAACAGCCCATAAAATAGCTCAGATTGGTATTCGAATGTCTTGGCCAATCCAACCAAAAGAACAGCTGAGATCACGAGACGGTTATCGTTAAGCGCAACGACCAACCCCATCAACACCAGCATCCCGATGAAACTGGTAATCAGTCGGGTACGCTCATATACTGAGAGTGGCACTTCCTGCTTTACATCAGTCATCAACTGAATTCTCAGCCCTAAATTACAGAAAACCAAAACAGGAGTCGCTAGAGAAACAGCATAGCTATAGACTCCTACGCCCTCGGCATTCAGAATTCGTCCCAATGCAAAAATGATAAAAAACTGAGAAAGGGCATAGGACCCATTGCCAAGCAAAGTCCAAATTGCCCCTTTTCCAGTTTTGCCCAAAGACTTATTGAACAAAGGATTACCTAAATCTTATAAAACTTCTTGAACCAGTCAACAAACCGTCTCAATCCTTCATCCAGAGGAATATTGGGAGCATATCCAAAATCACGAACTGAATCATCAATGTCTGCATATGTTGAGTAAACGTCACCTGGCTGCATTGGCAAAAAGTCCTTTGAGGCTTCTTGACCCATATGCCGCTCCAGCATCGATATCATATCCATCAGGTACTCTGGCTTATTGTTCCCCAGGTTATAAACCTTGTGCAACCCCAAACCCAACTTCTCGGGGCCGACATCGAGAATCCTCAATATACCACTCACAATATCGTCGATATAAGTGAAATCCCTTTTCATATCACCATTGTTATAGACAGGGATAGATTTCCCGGCGACTATCGATTGAGCAAATTTGAAATAAGCCATATCGGGCCGCCCCCACGGTCCATACACCGTGAAGAAACGCAAGCCAGTCAAAGTTAGCCCATACAATCGAGCATAAGTCTCCGACATCAACTCGTTGGATTTCTTAGTTGCTGCGTACAAAGACACCGGGTGATCGACTCTATCACTCACAGAGAAAGGTATCTTAGTATTTGCGCCATAAACCGAAGATGACGATGCATAAAGCACGTGTTTCACATTAGAATGGCGACATCCTTCCAGCACAGTCATCGTCCCTACAAGATTGCTATCTATGTAGGCAAACGGATTATCAATGGAATAGCGCACGCCAGCCTGAGCGCCGAGATGAATGACTCGATCAAACTTCTCCTTTTCAAACAGGCTGGCCATCGCCGCTCGATCAGCAAGATCGATTGTTCGGAAATCGAAGTTCTTATGAGATGTCAATTCAGCAAGTCGCGCTTGCTTCAAAGTGACATCGTAATAATCGTTTAAATTATCGATCCCAACGACTGTGCATGTACGCTTCACGAGCGCCTGCACCAAGTGAAAACCAATGAATCCGGCGGCTCCGGTTACCAGAATTTTCATTTTTCGCTCAACTTTGCTTGCCGTCCCACGCCAACGTAACTAAATCCTTCACGCGCAATCACAGCCAAGTCATATTGATTTCGGCCATCAATAATTATGGGATTCTTGAGCAACTTCTTGATCGTTTTGAACTCCGGATTCCGGAAAAGCTTCCATTCGGTGACAAGAATCAGTGCATCAGCATCAATCAGAGCTTCATACTGATTTTCGGAGATAGTCAATTTTCCATTCGAAAACACTTCTTCGGAATACTCCAGTTTTGCGGTTTCTTTCGCAACAGGATCGTACGCGGTGACTGTTGCCCCAGCATCGAGCAATGCCTTAATCAAGACAGTGCTCGGCGCTTCGCGCATGTCATCTGTTCCGGGCTTAAATGCCAAGCCCCAGACAGCAAATTTACGCCCCGCCAAATCACCTTGAAAAGCGTCACTAACCTTTTGAAACAACGTTTGTTTTTGCTGATCATTTCGCAGCTCGACAGCGCGAAGTACGCTGGCTTCGAAGTCTACTTTGTCAGCCATGTGAACCAAGGCTTTGACATCCTTCGGGAAGCAAGAACCACCATACCCCGCCCCAGGATAGATAAAATGGAAGCCAATACGTTGATCGCTGCCAATTCCCAAACGGACATGTTCAACATCTACATCCAGACGTTCACACAAACTGGCGATTTCGTTCATAAACGAAATTTTAGTTGCAAGCATGGCATTCGCTGCGTACTTCGTCATCTCTGCATCGCGCACCCCCATAAACACCAATCGTTGATGGTTACGATTGAATGGCGAATACAGTTCACGCATCACATTACGTGCATTTTCGGATGATGCGCCAACGATAATTCGATCAGGTCGCATAAAGTCGTCAACAGCCGCACCCTCTTTCAGGAATTCAGGATTTGAAACAACATCGAAAGCAATCTCTACTCCCCGCTTCGCCATTTCTTCGTTGATGGCTTGCCGAACCAAGTCCGCTGTACCGACTGGAACGGTCGATTTATTTACGACCACGCTAGGCCGGGTGATATTGGCCCCAATTTCACGTGCAACTGCTAAAACGTATTTAAGATCTGCCGAACCATCTTCCCCCGGAGGTGTACCAACTGCAATGAAATAAAGGTCGGAGTCATTCATTGCCTCCTTAAGGGATGTGGTGAACTTCAGACGACCCTGCTTATGACAGTTGATAACGACATCATCAAGTCCAGGCTCATAAATAGGCAAGATGCCTTTTAGAAGATTATCAACCTTAACCTGATCCACGTCCACACAGGTTACGATATTACCCACCTCGGCAAAACACGCACCGGTGACAAGACCGACATACCCCGTTCCAACTACAGTAACATTCATTTTTCTACCTCTATATACTATTTAATTACTTCGAACCATGGCCAGTACAAACTACCCATACAGTTCTTAAAAATATGGAAATATCATTAACAATCGACAACTGCTGAACATATCTAACATCCAGCAATACACGTCGACGATAGCTCACCGTATTTCGTCCACTGACTTGCCACAAGCCTGTAATTCCAGGACGGACGGCAATGTAGCTCGACCAATATTTTCCATACAGCGTTTTCTGCGAAAGCAAGCAGGGCCTAGGACCTACAAGGCTCATATCGCCTTTGAGAACATTCCAAAATTGCGGCAGCTCATCCAAACTTGTTTTTCGAATGAAATGTCCAAACCTCGTAATTCGCGGATCATTATCCAATTTCTGATACTTATTCCACTCTTCAGCCGCAGCAGGATTCGCTTCTAAATATTTAATCAAAACGGCCTCAGCATCCGGCACCATTGATCTAAATTTATAGAATTCGAAGGTTTCACCCTTATACCCGTACCGTTTCTGAGAAAACAAGATCGGGCGACCAGAGCTGATCCATACACCAACTGCGAGGGCAAAATACAGCCACCCAAAGAAAGCAAAAAACAATAAACTACCCAACACATCTACGCCGCGCTTGAGAAACTTCACGACGATTGAATGATTTATATTTTCGTCGACGTCGGTATCACGAAGCACAATGGGGGTGTTCACCTCATCTCCCGGCATCGACTCCGCGCCTCGTTGCCTAGCCAGGGACTGCGTCATTGGCGTATCTGTGGCGCGCAGAGCCATGACCGGCCCGGGATCGATATGTGTCACGGGTGATGTTTTGTTCATTGTGCTTTTAGGCGATGAAACCGATTCAACGGCATCTGTATGTGGCATAAGTGCACTATCTGTCGTCCGGCTGGCGTACATGGAATGCTCCTTCTTGAAATACGGGAGTGATCAGGTAAACATCGCCGTGTTAAAAATGTGTGGCCAAGATTACCAGTACACCCCTGGCTGCTTAACCTTGCCGCTCACGCAAATATGCGGCGAAAGCCTGACCCAGTTCGGGGTGGCGCACACCGAAGTCCACATTGGCCTTCAGGTAGCCCAGCTTCGAACCGCAGTCGTAACGCACGCCGTCGTAGCGGTGTGCAATCACCTTGCGTTTCTTCAGCAGTTCGGCAATGGCGTCGGTGAGTTGGTACTCGCCGCCCTTGCCGCGGGGAATGTTGCGCAGTTCTTCAAAGATCTGCGGTTCGAGGATGTAGCGTCCCACCACGGCCAGGGTCGAGGGGGCATCGGCCGGTGCCGGCTTTTCCACAATGCCGTTGACCAGTTCGTTGTGGTCGTCGATGCGCTCGGCGCTGACGATGCCGTAGCTGCCGGTCTTGTCGCGCGGCACGTTCTCCACGGCCAGCACCGAAGCCTGGTGTTCTTCATAGGCTTGCACCATCTGCTTGAGCGCACCGGGCTTGCCGTCGATCAGGTCGTCGGCCAGCAGCACGGCAAAGGGCTCGTCGCCCACCAGGTTCTCGGCGCACAGCACGGCGTGGCCCAGGCCCAGGGCACCGGGCTGGCGCACATAGGCGCAGGTCACACCGGCCGGGGTCACCGATTGGGCCAGCTTCAGCAGTTCGGTCTTGCCGGCTTGTTCCAGCTCCACTTCCAGCTCGTAGGCCTTGTCGAAGTGGTCGGCGATCGAGCGCTTGGTACGGCCAGTGACAAAGATCATGCTGGTGATGCCGGCTTCGCGCGCTTCTTCGACAGCGTACTGGATGAGCGGCTTGTCCACGATCGGCAGCATTTCTTTGGCAATGGCTTTGGTGGCAGGCAAAAAGCGGCTGCCCAAGCCGGCCACGGGGAACACGGCAGTGCGAATCTTCTTGATAGTCATATGAGATTTCCCTAGCTTTCTAATCAAAAGTCGTTGAGTTTTTAGATGGGGTGATGTGTGCAGCGCAGGGCCTGCTCAGGCACTGCGCTGTGTGTCTTTTTGAAGGATGTGTGCGCCGGCGGCGAGGCTCGCCTGGGCGGTGGCGCTGTCGATGGCGCCCGACTGGCCGGCAGCTGCACCAAAACGGCGCTCGCGATGGCCAAACCACTCGAACGCGGCCTGCAGCTCCGCGGTACCGAAGGTGGGGAACAGCACATCCGAGAAGTACATCTCTGTATAGGCCATCTGCCACAGCAAGAAGTTGCTGATGCGGATCTCGCCGCCGGTGCGGATCAGCAGATCGGGTTCGGGCAGGTCGCCGGTGCTCAGGTGGCGAGACAGCCCAGCCTCGTCCAGTTCGGTCACCGGGCTGTTGGGGTGGGCGGCCTGCCAGCGGCGCATGGCCTGCAAGATATCCCAGCGGCCCCCGTAGTTGACGGCAATGCTGAGCGTGAAGCGGGTGTTGCCGGCTGTCAGCGCATGCACGTCGTCGATCATCTTGCGCAGCGGTGCGTCGAGCTGGGTGGTGTCGCCGATGATGCGCAGTTGCACGCCTTCGGCATGCAGCTCGCTGACTTCTTTGCTAAGGTAGCGCATCAGCAGCTTCATCAGGCCCGAGACTTCGTCTTGCGGGCGGCGCCAGTTTTCGGTGCTGAAGGCGAACAGGGTGAGGCATTGCACGCCCGCATCGATGCAGGTCGTGACGATTTGTTTGACGCGCTTGGCGCCGGTGGCATGGCCCACCGCCCTGGGCAGCGCGCGTTGAGCGGCCCAGCGGCGGTTGCCGTCCATGATGATGGCAACGTGTCGGGGCGTTTGTAGCGGCCCGTCTGTTGTCGTTTCAGTTTGCATGACACCTCAAGGTGGAGGAGCCGCGACACGGAGGGCACCCGGCCCTCTCGAAAAAAATGTCGCGGCCCAATGCCGTCCTTAACCATCCTGCGTGCAGCGGGCCCGCTCTTGTCGTGCGGACTCCGTGCGGCGCAGGCGCCTGTTCTCATCTCCCTCTTTCATCCTCCATCGCCCGGTTGCACCGGCTGCGCTCTTCATCGGGAAGATCGCGGTGCCCCACAACCGGAAACCTAGCAATTTTTAAGCCCAAACCCCGAGTGTTACGTTGCACTGCGACACAAATGTTACGAATGTCACGGGAACGCGACCAAGGGTTTCCACTGCTGGTTAGCTGACGGGCGATGATACCCCAGTCTTATTGCGGCTTTGTTTGATAAGAAAGTTATCAATTGCAGCTTCGCCACAACCAAAGTTCACGCCGATTCAACCGTGTAGGTCATGTCCGTTACAGGTGCAGGACAATTCCTACACAGGAGAGTGCCAGGAAGCGTGTTTTTTGCAATAAATAGGAGCACAACCGCACGTTTTCGCCGGTTGGCAGGCACTTAACATAGTTTTTGAGTTCCTGCCATTCAACTTTTGACCCACCCAAAAGTATTCATTTTATGAATTGAAAACAATACCAAAATAGAGTTCACATTCCATGGTTTGGCCGGTTCAGGGAAGGTTTTTTGCGTGCTGGCCTGCGAATTGCAGGCATCTGCTCGAGGTCGCGCCGTGCGCCGCTGTAGTGCGTGCGTGTTCTGGCGCGAGTCGGGCATGCGCCAGATTGATGCGGCGCAGCAATTTGAGGCCGATGGCCAGGGGTGCAGGCCTCAGCGGCTGGGTGCAGCGTGGCCGGTGCGGGGAGCCTCCTGCATCGCCCTGCCCTGCAGGTTCCAGCCGTACTGCACGTGCCGCCACACCATCAGGCAGCTGCGTTTGCCCTGCTGGGCCAGCACCACCGTTTCTTGCGGAGAGGCACTGCGGGTGTAGACATCCACCGTCGGCAGCAGTGCGTTGCGGGTGTAGCCCGGCAGTTCGGCTTTGGCGACGGCAGAGCAGGCCTGGGCCTTGGTGCTGATGGTTTCGACCAGCATCGAGCAGCCCAGCCCGTCGGGCTCGGGCACGCTGACCAGCGACATCAATGAATTGCCGCTCTGGGCTTCCATGGCGGTGAGGCTGAAGAGTGCACTGTCGTTGGGACTGGCCCGGTTCCAGTCCATCAGCACGTCTTGCCGCTGGGCGGCGGCCGTGGCCCCGCGCGAGATCAAAGCGATGCCATCCACGCACCGGCGTATGCCGGCGCGCCGTGCGGTCTGGGCCAGCAGCGGCTGCGAAGGCGCGGCCGGCTGTAGCGTCCATTTGCCATGGGCATCGGCCGCCGGGGCGCTTTTGCCGGCATGCAGGGGCTGGGATCGGGCCGGTGCAGGCAGGGTGCCGATGCCGGCTGCGCCGAGCAGCGCCAGTGGAGCCAGCAGTTTGAGCGACAGGCTCTGCCCGGCGCGACGCGGGCCGCGCAAAAAGCTCGACAAGACAATCATGATTGAAACAGCGCTTGCAGGGCCGCACCGTAGTGCGCGACGTTGGGGGGGGCACACGGATCCAGCGCGGCCAGAAACTGGCGGGCCTGCTGCCGGTAGCGTACGAGCTGCGCGTCGTGCACCCCAAACGCCGTGCGCAAGGCCACGCCGCCGACCAGGCAGTCGAAATCGGGGTAGCGGTAGCCGCAATCGCCCAGCCAGGCCGAGTTGTGGATCAACGGCCAGCCGCCCCACAGGGCTTCGTAATACAGGTAGTTCTGGCCGTTTTCCCAATGGTGCGAGACCAGTGCGTCGGCCTGCGGCCCCAGGATGTCGGTGATGGGCAGGCGCGGCTCGAAGCTGGCCAGGCCATGGTTGACGAGATCCAGGCTGCGGGCAAAACGCACGAACAGCGCGTTTTCTTTCAGGCCCATGGCGTTGTAGACCCGCAGGTGTTCGATGAAATCGGGCTGCGCGCGGTGTGCGGCGTCGCACAGCAGCATGGGCAGGTGGCAGGTCTTGACCATGCAGAGATTGGGTTCGCACACCGCCAGCCGCCAGCGGTCGCGCCCGGGCCGGTAGTCGAAGTCGACTTCGGCCCTGCCCTGTGCCCGCAGGTGGCGGATCAGGCCGGCGGGGCTCCACAGGTGCGGCATGGTGCTGACGGGTGCGCGCAGCACGTGTTGGTAATAAGAGGTGCAACTGTGCTCGAAGGCGGGCAAGGTCCAGACGGCGTCGTACGGTGTACCCGAAGCCTGCATGCCCGGCGGCAGGCCGTAGATGATGCGTTCGATGTCGATCACGTAGTCGTTGGCGACGTGCATGGCGACCACCCGCCCGCCCCGGGCATGAAAGGCGCGGCTCCAGTCGGGCGCGAGCTGGGCACTGAGTTCGATGACGACGTCGAGCCGTTGCTGCGCCGTGGCCAGGTCCATCACGGGGGCTGGCGAATGGGCCAGCAGATCCCGATGGGCATCGGGGCCAGCGGCGCCGTCGTGCACGATCCAGGTCTGCGACACCACGGGTGAGGCCTGCAACAGCATGGCCAGGTAAAAGCAGTTCTGGAAAATGCCGTTTTCCCAAACCGATTGCGGCCCGTCGCGCAGCATGAGGGTGATGCCGACCCGCAGGTTCTGTCTCATGCCGCCCCCTTGCGGTGGCGGGGGTCGAGCAGGGCCATCTGCTGGCCGTAGGCGCGCAGGTTGTCGGGGCCGCAGGGTTCCAGTCCTGCCAGAAACGCCTGTCGGCGGCTGGCCTGGTCGCGATCGTCGGCGCGGTGCTGGGCCCGGGCGGTGGCGATCTGGGCAGCGCCGTGGTCGATGTCGAAGCCGCTGTAATAGTAGCCCTGCCCGGCCTGCTGCAGCCAGGGCGAGTTGTGCACCAGGGGGTAGCCGCCATGCAGGGCATCGAGGTACAGGTAGTTCTGCATGTTGGTCCACTGGTGCGAAACGACCAGGTCGACACCGCGCGTGGCCATGAAGCCCGCAAAATCATGCCGTTGCTCGAGCGCCAGCCGGCCCGCAACGCTCAACGCCAGGCCGGTACACAGGTGGGCAAACGTGGGGTGTTCGGCAAACTGCACGGTATTGAGCAAGTGCACGCAAGACAAGCTGTCCGCGGCCTGCCGGTAGGCGGCATCGCAGATCAGCATGGGCAGCAGCCCGCTTTTGACGACCGACACGTTGGGCTCGAACACGGCGGCACGCCAGGGCCGGTGAATGCTGCCGCCGTCGAAACCAAAGGCATGGCCCTCGGCCTGCACGGCACGCACGCGCTGGGCCAGAAACTGGCTGCTCCATATATAAGGCATCACATACACCGGGCAGCGGTGCAGCGTCACCATCAAGGGCAGCAGATGGGCGAACATGGGCAGCAGCCACACCTCGTCGCACCGCTGGGCCCGGGAGAAGTACGCGTCGCGCCCGAACACGCTGGGCTCGGCCAGGTTGACATAGGGATGGCCGCAGGCCTGGAACACCACCCGTTTGCCCAGGGCCCGCAGGTAGTCCAGCCATTCCAGATCGAGCCCGCCGGCGAGCTCGATCATCACATCGATGTGGTGGGTGGCCTCGCGCGGCCGCATGACGGGGAACTGCAGCCCCAGCACTTGCGCTTCGTGCGGCAGGCCGGCCATTTCGCCCACGTCGACCAGCACCACGCTGCGCACGTTGGGCAGCTCTTGCATGAGCATGGCCAAGGCCAGCGCGTTCTGGCCGATGCCGTTTTCCCACAGGCTCTGACCCTGCCGGGTGAGTACCGAAATACCGACTCGCATGAATGACGACGAAAGGGGATGGCCTAGGAGGCGGATCGGGGAACGACTTCGACCTCGACCCGGCGGTTCGGCGCCATGCAGCTGATGCGCTGGGCCTTTGCCGCCTGGTCGCACTGCACCACCGGGTTGGCCTGGCCCCTGCCGCTGGCATGGATGAGGTGGGCGGGCACGCCACGGCTCACCAGGTAGCTGCGCACGGCCTGCGCGCGGCGCTGCGACAAGGCGATGTTGCCGGTGGGGCTGCCGATGGCATCCGAATAGCCGATGGCGTCGATGCGCTCGGCCGGGGTCTGGCGAAGCTGTTCGGCCAGGCGGTCGAGCTGATCGCGGCCGGCGGGCTGGATGTCTTGCAGGCCGCTCTTGCCGAAAGCGAACAGCGCATCGCCCTGCAGGGTGAACTGGCGGGTGCTGCGCAGGGGGGCCAGCGGCGCGGCGGCAAAAGGGCTGGCCACGGGTGTGGCCTGGGCCTGGTTGCTCCAGCGGCTGGCGCAGGCCCGGGGCTGCCAGTAGAACGAGCGTGCCACGCCTTCCAGATCGAACAGCACCTTGAACTGGCACGACTGCACGCGGTTGTCGGCCTCGTGGAAGTTGAGCACGTAATCCCACTCGCGCACCACGGCCAGGCCTTCGCTGAAATGCGGCGGGCCCAGCAAGGCCTGGATCTGCGGTTTGTTGAGTCCGGTTTTCACCAGTTGCAGCTTGGATTCGGGCACAAACACGCCGCGCTGGCGCATCTCGCCGGCCGCGACGTCGGGAAAGCGGATTTCACCGGCCCCCGAGCCGTCGTCGGCGATGGAGCGGCTGATCGAACCGGCGCAGGCCGTGAGCAGCAGCATCAGGGCGGCGGCGGCGGCAAGAGCCCAGCGCGAGGGCCGGACCGGCTCGCTTCGCAGGCCGAGTGGGGTGTGTTGCAGCGTCATGGTGCGTATCCCTTTGCTTACCACTGGAAGCCCACGCCGGCGCCGGCCGTGGGTTTGGAGCGGGTATTGACCGATGTACTGGCTTTGACCACCCAGTTGCCGTTTTCAGAAATCTTGGAAACCCCGACCGCCACGGCCGATTCGCCGCTGTAGTAGCCGGCGCCAGCCATGACCATGCTTTTGCCGGCCTGTGTGGGCTGGGGCAGAGACGAAGCGGCCAGGGCCGCGGCGATGCCGGCGTTGGCATTGCGTTCGACCGAATGGATCTTCTGGTTCATGCCGGCGGCCACGCGGTTGAGCTGGTTCACGTTGGCCGCATCGGTGCCGTTGACGCCTTCGCCTAGATTGGTGAGGCGGCGCTCCTGCCCGGCCGAGCCGATCGACACGGTCTTCTCTTCGAGCGCCACCGAATCCGCACCCAGCGCCACCGAGTTGGCGGCAGAAGCCACGGCCCGCGAGCCGATCGCCGTCGCCTGTGCCGCGGTGGCCTGAGCGCCCTCGCCCACGGCGACCGAACGGGTGCCCTGCGCCACCGAACCGGCACCGGCCGCCAGGCTGCCGCTGCCGGTGGCCTGCGCCGCTGCGCCGGTGCCAGTGCCGTTGGCATTGAAGTACTTGTTGTTGTTGTAGACGGTCGATACCGTGGTGCTGAGCGCGCTCACGGTGCTGTTGGTGCTGCTCAGCCCGGTGGACAGGCTGCTGATGCTGCTGTTGACCGTGCTCAGCCCGGTCGAGGTGCTGGTCGACAGACTCGCCACGTTGCTGTTGGTGGTGCTCAGGCCGGTCGAGAGCCCATCGACCCGGCTGTTGACGGTGCTGAGCCCCGTCGAGGTGCTGGTCGACAGGCTGGCCACAGTGCTGTTGGTGGTGCTGAGGCCGGTCGAAAGCCCGTCGACCCGGCTGTTGACCGTGCTGAGCCCCGTCGACGTGCTGCTCGACAGGCCCGCCACGGTGCTGTTGGTGGTGCTCAGGCTGGTCGAGGTGCTGGTCGACAGGGTGCTGAGGTTGGTGTTGGTCGAGGCCAGTCCGGTCGATAGATTGTCGACCCGGCTGTTGACGGTGCTCAGCCCGGTCGATGTGCTGGTCGACAGGCCGGCGACGTTGCTGTTGGTGGTGCTCAGGCCGGTCGAAGCCGTGGTCGACAGTGTGCTGAGATTGGAGTTGGTGGTGCTCAGCCAGGCCGAGATGCCGTCGATGCTGTTGTTGACGGTGCTCAGGCTGGTCGAAGTGCTGGTCGACAGCGTGCCGAGACCGGTGTTGGTGGTGCTGAGCCAGGCCGAGATGCCGTCGACATTGCTGTTGACCGTGCTCAAGCCGGTCGACAGCGAGTGGAACTGCGCGCCGTTGATGGCGTCGGTGCTGGTCGCGGTGACGGCACCGGCCGAGATGCCGGTCAGGGTGTTGGTGCCCGACGGGCTGTTGAGGTCGAGCGTGCCCTGGATGTTGACATTGCCGTTGGTCACGGTGGCCCACTGCGCCTGTGCCGATTCGCCGCCCAGCACCAGGGCCAGCAGCACGGGCACGGCACACAGGGGCCGCGCCCAGAGGGGCCTGTGTTCAGCCAACAAACGCCACGTTCCGCAAAAGTTGCCGGTGTCGTGCCGAATCCCTGCTGCTGCCCTCAGCTGGGGGGTTTGGGTGGTCTTGAACATAGGTTATCCCTTCACTTTGGCCTGAAGCCTGTTGCGCCATGGGTCTCGATGCCTGCCTCGAGTACCTGGTCACCGGCTGCAACGATTCGAAAAGCCGCGCGGCCTGTGTCAGGAAACTGTCCAGCAGGGATTCGACCGAATTTTTATGAATGCCATCCCTGATCGACCGGGTCTGAACCACCAACCCTGATCGCCCTGCGCCAACTGTTGACTTAGCTTGAAAACAAGCCGTTAAGTGCTTGATGCATTTCAATAAAACCAACCTTCACAGGTGTTAATGATTGAAACAACGCAACCTTACTGATTTCTTACAGAAAGGTTTGTCACCGGTAGGATCGGATGAATCTCACGCCTCTACATCATCTGCAAGAAAACTGCAAAATCGGTATCCCGATGAATACTTGCAGCCTATTCAAAAATGACGGCCCCACAGCGATTCCGAAGGAAACCAACGACAGCGCGAGGTGTCATCGAACAGGCTCATTAACCAGTCAAATCAACGATTTATGGCGGCACGCGGGGCTCGACCCACATGGAATCGATCTTGTCAAACAGAGAAAAATATGAATACCTTCGATGACTCAAGAATTGATGTCAACATAACCACCGGAAGTATTAACCGGCGGCATCGAGCCACGTGCCCAAGCAGGACTGCAAGGCGGGATGCCAGGGACGATAAACCACGAAATGCAAAAAAATGCCGCCCGGCTCATCCTGGAGTAAATGAAAAAGTAAAGAAAAGGTATTCAGATCCGTTAAATACCCAGTAAAGGCAATACACCATAATCGATAAGTGATTACCCTTGAATTTGATCCTGAACCGTGCTCCAAGCCAACGACCATGCGCGACCACGGTGCATCCAGCCCGGTTCAAGACAAAAAAACCCGCCAAGAGGCGGGTAAAAAATCGAAAGGTGCCTGCTGCTCTATTGCTCTATAACAGCAGGGCAACCACGCCATCAACTGGCGGCACTGCCCAGGATCGACGCTTTCTGTGCGGCATATTCTTCTTCGGTGTACACGCCCACCACGTACAGATCCCTGGCCTTCTGCAGGCGATCGGCCACTTGCGGGCCCAGATGGTTGGTCGGCGCGACGAACACGGCGGGTTTGGGCGCGGCCGCCGGCGCGGCTTGCACGGCCGGCTTGGGTTTGGGCGGCGCCTTGACCTTGGGCGCGCTGCGTGCGGTCTTGTAGGCCCACAGCCAGCCGATCACCGTCCACCCGAGCAGCAGGTCGACGGCGGCGATGCGCGGCAGATCGGGATGCTTCTTGAGGGCGCCCTCGATGATGGGCAGCACATAGAAAAGTGCCGTGGCGAACAGGAAGCTGTCGGCCATCAGGCGGCCAAAAAAGCCCAGCGCAAGATAAGGCTGCAGCGCCGACGACCACGCCAGCACCAGCCACAGCCCTGCCAGGCCGGCTCGAAGGTAAGACATTCCACTACTCCCACGGTTTTACTTGGCCCCGATTGGAGCAAGCCACCCTTTCAGTTTACTTACACAAAACTGACTTTACGATCAAGTTTGTAGTACTTTAACATTCACAACGATCGAACATCGTCAAGAAAAATCCGCGAAACTGGAGCGCTCTCGCAACAGCGGCGGTGTGCGGCGCATCCCGGATGCTCGGTGTTCATCGTGTCTGCCACGGCGCTCAGCTTTTTTTATAGCGCCGCACGTGATTGCGCTGTCTGACAGAGAAATTACGATTAGCATGAACGATCCTGCACGGCGCGCAAGCGCAATTCCCTCCGCAGTTCCCGCCCCCCCACCCCGATACAACTGATCAAAGATCCGTAGCGCACCCACGCCATGCCGAGGTCCAAGAACCCATCGCAGCCGACCACGCTGGTGTGCGTGGTGCTGGCCATGGCATTCACGATCTTGAGCGCACTGGGGGTGCTGGCCCTGCAGATCAAGCTGACTCGCGAGCACGAGGACGAGGCGCTGGCCCACGCCACGCTGACGCAGCTCGACGACACCTTCGACCAAGCCACCCATGCCGTCGCGCTGGTGCAGCGCCTGCCGGCCAATGCCCCGTGCGACGAAAGCACGCTGGTGTTGTTGCGCGAGACCGTGGCCTCGCTGTCTCAACTGCAATCGCTCGGCTTGTTCCGGGGCAACACGGTGTATTGCTCCAGTCTCTATGGCGACCGCAGCACGGCTCTGCCGCCCGTGCAGCCGCCCGGCGGTCGCACCCTGGAGCTGGTCGACGCGGGCGCGCCGGGCAATCCATCGGGCCGCGCCAACCTCATGCTGCGCGACAGCACGGCGGCCAACGGCGTGGGTGTCATGGCCACCATCGACACCCAGCATCTGCGCGCGGCGCTGCATTCGGCCTATCCCGGCCCGCACCTGATCCTGCAGGTAGGCGATGCGACCCTCGACACGCAGGGAGCCGTCGTGCCGGCCAGCAGTCACCCCAAGAACATCCGGCAGGTGGCTTCGAGCCGCCACTCGGCCAGCGTGCTGCTGGCGCCCAGCCACGGCCTGTCCATCGGCAGTTGGAGCGCCTACTGGCCTTCGTATCTGTTCATCGCGGCGCTGAGCGTGCTGGTCGGGCTCATGGTGGGGCGGCTCACGCAGCGCCTCTACACCACGCGCCGGCTGGTCGAGGACGGCATGCGGCGCGACGAGTTCGTGCCTTACTTTCAGCCCGTGGTCTCGAGCACCGATGCCTCGGTGCTGGGGGTCGAGGTGCTGGTGCGCTGGCACACGGCGCGCGCCGGCGTGCTCAGCCCCGACCAGTTCATCCCGGCCGCCGAGCGCGAGGGCATGATCGTGCCGCTCACCCATCACCTGATGGAAAAGACCGGCGGCATGCTGGTGGCCAACATCGATCGCGTGCCGCGCGGCATGCAGGTCGCCTTCAACGTCTGTGCCGAGCACTTCTCGCTCGAAAGCCTGCTGCAGGATTGCCAGCGTTTTCTCGACCGCACCTCGGCACGCGGCCTGCAGTTGATGCTCGAGCTGACCGAGCGCCAGCCGATTGCCGAGGACGAGCAGACCGACCGCATCCTCAAGCGCCTGCGCGAAATGGGCGTCAAGCTGGCGATCGACGATTTCGGCACGGGCAATTCGAGCCTGGCCTACCTGCACCGCTTCAATTTCGACATCATCAAGATCGACCGCATGTTCGTCGGCATGGCGCGCCCGGACACGATCTCGCACCACATCATCGACAGCATCATCGACCTGGCGCTGAACATGAATTTCGAGATCGTGACCGAGGGCGTCGAAACCGAAGAGCAGGTGCGCTACCTGCGCCAGCAGGTGAAAGACCGCGGCAGCCTGCACATGCAGGGTTATCTGTTTGCGCGGCCGATGATGCTCGAAGACCTGATCGTCTGGCTGCGCCAGCGACGTGCCATCCCGGCCTGATATTTTTTGATACTTCCGTTTGCATGATGCAGTGCAGCACCGTGCCTCTACAATCGCCCGGCACGACATTTGTAGCAGCAGGAACCGATGATCCACACTGAATCCATAGGCTGGGCGCAAGCCGCATTCCTGGGCTTGCTCCAGGGCCTCACCGAATTCCTTCCCATTTCGTCCAGCGCGCATCTGCGCATCGTCGGCCCCTTGCTGCCGTCGGGTGGCGATCCGGGTGCCGCTTTCACGGCGATCACGCAGATCGGCACCGAGCTGGCGGTGCTGCTGTACTTCCGCAAAGACATCCTGCGCATCGCGCTGGCCTGGTTCGCCTCGTTCAACAACGCCGAGGCACGGCGCAATCCCGATGCGCGCATGGGCTGGCTGATCGTGCTGGGCTCCATCCCCATCGTGGTGCTGGGCCTGCTGTTCAAGGACATGATCGAGACCTCGCTGCGCAACCTGTACATCACGGCCGCCATGCTGATGCTGTTCGCGCTGGTGCTGGCCTGGGCCGATCGCGTGGGCGAGAAGAAACGCACGCTCGACCAGCTCACGCCCAAGCACGGCATCCTGTTCGGCCTGGCGCAGGCGATGGCACTGATCCCCGGCGTGTCGCGCTCGGGCGGCACCATCACCGCCGGCCTGCTGATGGGCTACACGCGTGAAGCCGCTGCGCGCTATTCGTTCCTGCTGGCGATTCCGGCGGTGATGGGCTCGGGCTTCTACCAGCTCTTCAAGAGCATGGGCGAGATCACGCCCGTGGCGCCCGGCCCCACCGCACTGGCCACGCTGATCGCATTCGTCTCGGGTTACGGCGTGATCGTCGCTTTCCTGAAGTTCGTCTCCAGCAAGAGCTACATGGTGTTTGTCGTGTACCGCCTGCTGCTGGGCGCACTGGTCTTCATCCTGCTGGGTGCGGGCCTGCTTTCGCCGCACTGATCACAAAACGAATCACGACACGGATCTCGGCACGGATCCCGGCACCGGCAGCCGCATTCAGGCGGCGGGATCGGCGCCCCGGCCGCGCCTTGACCGCAAGGCACTAAGGCAGGTTGTCCCTGAAGATCACCTGGCTGCGGGTGACCTCCACGCCCGACAGCAGATCGCGCTTGTCGCGCAGGTTGGCAAAGATCCGCACGCAGCTCATGAGCGTGGCCTGCGGGCTTTGGGTGATGACGGCATCCATGCTGCCGTCGATAAGCATGGCGCGGGTGTCGGGCGTGAGCCCATGGCCCACGAACACCACGGGCTGATCGCGGCCGCGTTCGCTCAGTGCGCGTGCCACGCCGTCGGCGGCGCCGCCGATGTTGTAGAGCCCGGCCAAGTCGCGGTACTGGTCCATCAGGGCACGGGTCTGGCGGTAGTTCTTGGCCGAATCGTCGTGGCCTTCGCGCAGGCCGACCACCGTGAGGTTGGGAAACATCTCCTGCATCACCTGCAGGAAGCCGGCTTCGCGCTCGTGGTGCGCGGCATAACGCAGGCTGCCGGCGATCAATGCCACCTTGCCTTCGCGCGCGCCGATGAAACGCCCGATCAGATAACCCGCCGTGCGGCCGGCGGCCCGGTTGTCGAGGCCGATGTAGGCCGCGCGCTGCGAATGGGCGATATCCGAAATGACCGTGAGCACCGGCACGCCGCGCTCGGCCAGCGTGGCGACGGCCTCGCGCACGGCCGGGTCCTCGAGCGCCATCATCACCAGCCCGTCGCTGCGTTTGCCATGGCGCAACAGGGCCTGCGCCAGTGCTTCGGGGTTGAAGCTGTCGACCCACTCGGTGCGGCACTTCACGTTGTACGGGGCCCATTGCCCCTGCGAATAGCCCACCATGTCGCCCAGCATGTTGATGAAACCGCTGGTGTCGCGCGGCAGCAGGAACGTCACCCGGGTGGGGGCGGGCGCCAGCATGGCGTAGAGGTCGGCTTCGGGCAGGTAGTTGAGCTCGGCGGCAGCCTTGAGCACACGCTGCACGGTGGCCTGGCGCACGCCCGCACGGCGATTGAGCACACGGTCGACCGTGGCGGTCGAGACGCCGGCCTGCGCGGCGACATCGGTGATTCCGGGCAGCAGGCGTGTCATGGGTGCAACGCCCATCGATCAAAATCCATCATAAAACCTGGTTGGTTGCATCAAGGCGCGAGGCTATCTTATCGGCCATCGCCGCGCCAGTGCCGCGCGGGAAAACCACAGGAGACAAGACATGACAGCATTCCAACCTCCCCGCGGCAACGCGCCCGGCCCGCAACTCGAGGGCCGGGTGGCGCTGGTCTTCGGCGCCGGCTCGGCAGGCGACGGCTGGGGCAACGGCAAGGCTTCGGCCGTGGCCTATGCCCGTGCAGGCGCGCGGGTGGTGGCGGTGGACGTCGACGGCGATGCCGCGGCGGTGACGCGGGACATCATTCGTGGCGAAGGGCTGGAGGCGATTTCGGTGGCCGCCGACGTGACCCGGCTGGCCGACGTGCAGCAGGCCGTGGGCCAGGCGCTGGCGGCCTTCGGCCGCATCGACGTGCTGCACAACAACGTGGGCATCACCTCGCAGGGCGGGCCCATCGAAACCACCGAAGACACCTGGGACCGCGTGATGACGGTCAACGCCAAGAGCATGTTCCTCACCTGCAAGTGCGTGCTGCCGGTGATGCTGGAACAAGGCTCGGGCGCGATCGTGAACATCGGCGCGCTGGGCGGCGTGCGGTGGACGGGTTACGCCTACTGTGCTTATGCCGCATCGAAAGGCGCGGTGAATTCGTTCACGCAGAGCGTGGCGCTGCAGTACGCCGCGCAGGGCATCCGCGCCAATTGCATCTTGCCCGGCGTGATGGACACGCCGCACATCTACAGCCAGATCTCGGGCTTCTACGCCAGCCCCGACGACATGGTCGCCGCACGCAACAAGCTCTCGCCCACCGGCCGCATGGGCGACGGCTGGGATGTCGCGAACGCGGCGGTTTTCCTGGCCTCGGACCAGGCCCGCTACATCAACGGCGTGGAGCTGCTGGTCGACGGCGGCCTGCACGCGCGCTGCAACTGACAAACATCAAAACACATCAAATTCGCGATTTGCCGCCACTGCGGCGTGGCAGTATCGTTGCCCCCAGCCGCCAGCATGAAGCGGCATGACCGGACCACAGAGACGGTCCTTACATAACCTGGAGACAAGACATGACCCGCATTCCCTCGCCCGGCGCTGGGCTCTCGCGTCGCACGCTGCTGCGTGGCGCATCCGCCCTGCCCCTTGCCGGTGCCGCCGGCTGGCCGCTGATCGCGCGTGCCGCCGCACCCGAGTACGTGTTCAAGTTCGGCAACAACCTGCCGGTGACCCACCCGCTGAACGTGCGGGCCCAGGAAGCCGCCGATCGCATCCTGGCCGAAAGCAACGGCCGCATGGAAGTGAAGGTCTTCCCGAACAACCAGTTGGGCGGCGACACCGACATGCTGGCCCAGGTGCGCAGCGGCGGCCTCGAGATGTTCAACCCCGGCACCATGGTGATCGCCACGCTGGCCCCCATCAGCGCGATCACGGCGGTGGGCTTTGCGTTCTCGAGCTACGACCAGGTCTGGACCGCCGTGGACGGGGCGCTGGGCAACAGCATTCGCGCCGCCTTCGCCAAGGTGGGCCTGCACACGATGGATCGCATGTGGGACAACGGTTTCCGCCAGATCACGACCAGCACGCGTCCGGTCACGGCCGCCACCGACCTGGGCGGCATGAAGATCCGCGTGCCAGTGAGCCCGATGGGCATCTCGATGTTCAAGTCGCTGTCGGCCTCGCCCGCCAGCCTGCAGTTCAGCGAGGTGTATTCGGCGCTGCAGACCAAGGTGGTCGACGCGCAGGAGAACCCGCTGGCCATCGTGCAGACGGCCAAGCTGTACGAAGTGCAGAAGTTCTGCTCGGTCACCAATCACAGCTGGGACGGCTACCACCTGGTGGTCAACGGCCGGGCCTGGCGCGGCCTGCCCGACGACCTCAAGACGATTTACTCGCGGGCCTTCAACGAAGCCGGCTTGCAGCAACGCGCAGACCTGCGCAAGCTCAACGAGACGCTGCGCGGCGACCTCTCGGCCAAGGGCATGACCTTCAACGACGCCAATCCGCAGAGCTTCCGCGACCAGTTGCGCAGCGCCGGCTACTACGCCGAGTGGAAGGGCAAGTTCGGCGATGAAGCCTGGGCTCTGCTCGAGTCCATGGTGGGCAAGGTGTCCTGATGCAGGCGGGCACCCTGCACCTGCAGCCCCCGCCGCGCGAGGGCTGGCGCGCGTGGCTCGATCCGCTGGAGCGGGGCCTGGGCTGGACGGTCGAATCCGTGGCCGCCGTGCTGGTCCTGGCCGAGATCATGCTGCTGCTGTCGGGCGTGGTGGCCCGCTACGTGTTCCACGCACCGCTGGTGTGGTCGGACGAACTGGCCTCGATCCTGTTCCTGTGGCTTTCCATGCTGGGTGCCGTGGTGGCGCTGCGGCGTGGCGAACACATGCGCATGACGGCCTTCGTCGCCAAGGCCACGCCGGCCCGCCGCGCCTTTCTGGATGTGCTGGCGGTGGCTGCGGCGCTGGGTTTTCTGCTGCTGATCGCCCACCCGGCTTTCGAGTACGCGTACGAAGAAGCCATCGTGGTCACGCCCGCGCTCGAGATCAGCAATGCCTGGCGCGCCTCGGCCCTGCCGGTGGGTGTGGGACTGATGCTGCTGTTCTGCCTGACCCGGCTGCTCGGCAGCACGGCTTCGCCCCGCACGGTGCTGGCCGCGCTGGCGACCGTGGGCGGCATCGCCCTGCTGCTGTGGCTGGCCGGTCCGTGGCTGATGCCGTTGGGCAAGCTCAACCTGATCGTGTTTTTTGTGATCGTGGTGGGGGGCTGCGTATTCGCAGGCGTGCCGATCGCGTTTTCGTTTGCGCTGGCGACCTTCGGTTTTCTGGCGCTCACCACCCGCACGCCCATGATCGTGATGGTGGGGCGCATGGACGAAGGCATGTCGCACCTGATCCTGCTGGCGATTCCGCTGTTCGTTTTTCTGGGTCTGCTGATCGAGATGACGGGCATGGCGCGCGCCATGGTGCAGTTCCTGGCCAGTCTGCTGGGACATGTGCGCGGCGGGCTGAACTATGTGCTGATCGGCGGCATGTACCTGGTGTCGGGCATCTCGGGCTCGAAGGCGGCGGACATGGCGGCCATCGCCCCCGTGCTGTTCCCCGAGATGAAGAAACGCGGGGCCAAACCGGGGGATCTGGTGGCGCTGCTGTCGACCACCGGGGCGCAGACCGAGACGATTCCGCCTTCCATCGTGCTGATCACGATCGGTTCGGTGACGGGCGTGTCGATCGCCGCGCTGTTCACCGGCGGGCTGCTGCCCGGCCTGGTGCTGGGTCTGGCCCTGTGCGCCGTGGTGTGGTGGCGCTACCGCCACGAAGACCTGAGCGCGGTGGAGCGTCCCAACCTGCACACCATCCTGCGCTCGCTGGTCTATGCCCTGCCGGCCGTCGCCCTGCCCTTCGTGATCCGCGCGGCAGTGGTCGAGGGCGTGGCCACGGCCACCGAGGTCTCGACCATCGGCATCGCCTATTCGGTGCTGGCCGGCCTGCTCATCTACCGGCAGTTCGACCTGCAGCGCCTGCCGCGCATGCTGGTCGAGACGGCCACGCTGTCGGGTGCCATCGTTTTCATCATCGGTGCAGCCACGGCCATGGCCTGGGGCCTCACGCAATCGGGTTTCGCCACCGACCTGGCTCAGGCCATGGAAAGCATGCCCGGCGGCAAGTGGGCTTTCATGGCGGTGTCGCTGGTGGCTTTCGTGATCCTGGGCAGCGTGCTCGAGGGCATTCCGGCGATCGTGCTGTTCGGGCCGCTGATGTTCCCGATCGCACGCGCCGTCGGCATCCACGAGGTGCAGTACGCCATGGTGGTGATCCTGGCCATGGGCGTGGGCCTGTTCGCGCCGCCTTTCGGGGTGGGCTATTACGCGGCCTGCGCGATCGGCAAGGTCGATCCGGCCGAAGGCATGCAGCCGATCTGGGGCTACATGGCAGCCCTGCTGGTGGGCCTGCTGCTGGTGGCGGCGATTCCGTGGATCTCCATCGGTTTCCTGTAGGGCGGGCCGGGGCCGCCGAAGGCCCCGCCCCTGCGGCCTGATCGCGACGGCCGCTGTCGTTCTTGTTTTTTGTTTGTGTTTTTTCTCAACGCGCCCGTCCGCGGGGATGGGTGCGTCAACTTCAAGGCATGGGATTCTTTATGAGCCGTTTTCTGGGCGAGATCCGCCAACTGGGCTATGTCGTGCACGACATCGAGGCCGCCATGGACTACTGGAGCCGCACGCTGGGCGTGGGCCCCTGGTACTACAACCCGCAGGTGCCCATCGTCAACTACCGCTACGACGGCGAGGCCTACACGCCCCACAACTCGGTGGCGCTGGCCAACTCGGGTTACGTGCAGGTCGAGCTGATCCAGACGCGCAACGACGTGCCCTCGATGTACCGCGACTTTCTGCGCGCCGGCCACACCGGCCTGCAGCACGTGGCCTACTGGACCAGCGACTACGACGCCGACCTCGAGCGCCTGCTGGCCCAGGGCTTCCAACCCAAGATGAGCGGTGAAGTGGGCGAGCGCGGCCGCTTCATCTACTTCGACACCGAGTACCACCCCGGCACGGTGATCGAGCTCTCGGAAGTGGCCGGCCCCAAGGGCAAGCTGTTCGACCTGATCCGCCACAGCTCGGAAGGCTGGGACGGCAGCGATCCGGTCCGCCCCTTCCCCGATCTGCGCACGCTGTGAGCCTTGCACCAACCATGACTTCAGACACGATACACGCGAGTTACCTGATCGAGACCCCGCTGGATCCGGCCCGGGTGGCCGAGGTGATGGCGGGCGAACAATCGTGCGGCACCTTCACGCGGGTGCACGGCGAGACCGACGAGCTGCGCGCCCGCGCCCGCGCCCAGGTCGAATCCATCGAAGAGCTGCCGCCCGCCGCGCAGCCCAGCCTGCCCAACGCCTGGCTCGACCGCCAGGGCATCCGTCCGCCGGGCGGCTGGCGGCGCGCCCGCATCCGCATCGCTTTTCCGGCCGACAACATCGGGGCCAATCTGCCCACGCTGGCCTCGACCGTGAGCGGCAACCTCTACGACCTGGGCGAAGTCACCGGCATGCGCCTGGAGACGCTGGCCTTCGGCGGCCATTACCGTGCGCGGTTCGATCTGCCCGCAGTGGGCATCGCCGGCACCCGGGCCTTGACCGGCGTGCCGCAGGGCGCGCTGGTGGGCACGATCATCAAGCCGAACGTGGGCCTGACGGCACAGCAGACGGCCGCGCTGGTCGACCAGCTGTGCGCGGCGGGCGTGGATTTCATCAAGGACGACGAGGTCTGCGCCAACCCGGTGCATGCCCCGCTGGCCGAGCGTGTACCGGCGGTGATGAAGGTGGTGCGTGCGCACCGCGAGCGCACGGGCCGGCAGGTGATGGTGGCGTTCAACATCAGCGACGAGACCGATGCCATGCTGCGCCATGCCGAGCTGGTCGAACGCGAAGGCGGAAGCTGTGTGATGGCGAGCTTGAACTGGTGCGGTTTTTCGGCCATCCAGACACTGCGCCGCCGCACGCCGCTGGCGCTGCACGGCCATCGCAACGGCTATGGCGCCCTGTCGCGCCATCCGTGGCTGGGCATGGGTTTTCAAGCCTATCAGGCGCTGTGGCGGCTGGCCGGCGTCGACCACATGCATGTGCACGGGCTGCAGGGCAAGTTCTCGCAGGAAGACAGCGAAGTGGTGCAGTCGGCACACGACTGCCTGAAGCCGCTGTCGCCGGGGATCGACGACGCCGTGATGCCGGCACTGTCGTCCGGCCAGTGGGCCGGCACCGTGCCCGCGACCTGGTCGGCGCTGGCGCATGACGACGTGCTGTTCATGTCGGGCGGCGGCATTCTCGCCCACCCCGACGGCCCTGCCGCCGGCGTGCGCAGCATCCGCCAGGCCTGGCAGGCCGCACGGGGCGGACAGACCCTGGAAGACGCCGCACGCCAGGCACCCGAGCTGCGGCGTGCGCTGGATTTCTTTGGCAAGGCAGGCTGAGATGACGACGCCGCTGGTCGCCTGGTACGGCGACGATTTCACCGGTGCGACCGATACGCTGGCCGTCGTGGCCCGAGCCGGCTGGCGCAGCATGCTGTTCATGGGCGTGCCCACGCCCGAGCAACTGGCGGCGGCCGGGCCGCTCGACGCCATCGGCATCGCTGGCGCGGCACGCGGCATGGCGCCCGGCCCCATGGCCGAGGAACTGCGCACCGCGGGCCGCTTTCTGGTCGGCACGGGTGCACGCGTGCTGCACTACAAGTGTTGTTCGACATTCGACAGCGCCCCCCACGTGGGCAATATCGCGGTCGCGATCCAGACCTTGCGCGACTTGCTGCCGCCGGGCCTGGTTCCCATCGTGGGAGGCCAGCCGGGCATCGGCCGCTATTGCAGCTTTGCCCAGTTGTTCGCTCGCGCGGGCGGCTCGCCCGAGATCTACCGCATCGACCGCCATCCGGTGATGAGCCACCACCCCGTGACACCGATGCACGAAGCGGATCTGCGCCTGCACCTGCAGGCCCAGGGGCTGGCCGGCGTGGGCAGCCTGCCGCATACGGCTTATCCCACCGGGGCGTCCGCCTCTTCCTCCTCTTGCGCCGCTACGGCGGCGGGGGCAGCGGCGGCCGGTGACGTCTTGCGCTGGCTGGACCAGACCCTGGCCCGGCACGGCGGGCAACCTCTGCTGCTGGATGTGACCGACGAGGCTCAATTGCCCCTGCTGGGCCGACTGATGTGGCTCGCGGCCCGGCAAGCGCCCTTGTTGGCGGTCGGCCCCAGCAGCGTGCAGCAGGCTCTGGCGCTGGCCTGGGCGGCCGACAGCGGCGATCGGCCCGGCCACGCGGATGCCCGTGACGGCCTGCCCGCCGTTGTGCCGCCGGCGCCGCTGGGCCCGGCGCAAGGGCCGGTGCTGGTCTTTGCCGGCAGCCTGTCGCCCGTGACGGCCCGCCAGGTGGCGCACTGCCGACTGTTCGAACGCCAGCCCCTGGCCGTGCAGCGCCTGCTGCACGAGCCCGGCTATGCCCAGGCCAGCCTGGAGCGGGCGACCCGGGCGCTGGCCGAAGGCCGTCATGTGCTGGTGCACACCGACCGGCCCGAAGCACCGGTCGAGTCGACCGGCAACGCCGGCACCACGGCCGTGGCCGCCGCCACCGGCCAATTCGTGGCCGCGCTGATCCGGGCCTGTGCGGCTGCGGGCCGGCGTCTGGGCCGGGTGGGCATCGCCGGCGGCGACACGTCCAGCCAAGCCACTTTGGCCCTCGGTATTTCAGGCCTGACGTTTCGTAACACTCTAGCGCCCGGCGTAACAGTGAGCCTGACTCACAGCGCCGATTCCATTACTGGGAATATTGAATGGATGCTGAAAGGGGGACAGATGGGAGGCGACACATTATTCGACGATTGGGTCGAAGGACGTTGCAGGGTTTAAGACATAAATCCCTCAAATAACCTGAATCAAACCCTTCGTCAACGGGTATTGAAACCCCATTGATGGAGTAATTGGAAACAATCGAAACGATGTTTTCCATGACCTCCGTAATCGAGGCGTGCAGGGTCGCCCATGGGCAAAGGCAAACGACCGCGCCGCCAGTTGGAAGGCAGACGGTCGACGCGTGGATGCAGAGTGGACGGGCCGCCACGCGGCCACGCGCAAGGGTGCCGACGGGTTTGAATCGACACCCTGGCACGGACACGCACAGCCGAGCCGAGCCGGCGTGCGAGATCAGGCGTGGAGAAGTTCAGATGCGGCCAGGGCGGCGTGAAGCAGCCGACCGCAGGGCCGGCTCAGGGAGCGCTGGTGCTCTCTGCGGCGCTCGCTTGCCACCAGGGCAGCGTCTTCAGTTCGTCGGGGCTGAGATGCCCGTCGGACTTGCGCTTGGCGCGCGGTTTACGGTACTCGAGCCAGAAATCGGCCAGTTTGTGCTGCTCGTTGCCCTGGAAAAACGCCAACGAGTCTTGGAGCACCTGTCGATTGTGGTCATTGTCCGGAATCCAGCGGCCATGACTGTGTGTTTTGCGGTCATCGGACTTGCGGCCCCATGCCATTCGAATTTTTGGCATTACTCTTCCTCTATGTCTGTGAATTCACTGCAGCAATGAGTCTCCTAGCCTTTATCGTGCAATGCTCAGGCCTTATCGTTGGTCTGTTTTGAATCCAGCTGACCGCATTCTTCCAATGTCCATAGAAATTGTCTATGACTACAAAACGCATACTTCGGTTGTAGCTAGGCTTCTAAACCGAAGACCGAATGCACGCTGCCTCCCGGTCTGTCAGGGGTTTAGTTTACTCCGTTACGTTACAAACGCAAGGAATGAACGTAACGTCGCGCGCCGGCACATCTCCAGACACCGCTGTAATCTTGCTGACTTAATGGGGTTCTGGTTTAGCAGCGGCCGGAACGCCGGGCAAACCCGGGCGCTCGGCCTCGGTACTCGGGGCGAGTACGGGCAGCACACGGAAGGGTGGTAAGGCGTTGGGCGAGGCATGGCGGGCTGCATCGTCCAGCGCCCGGTTGCGGCGGGCGCGACGCGAACTCACGCACAGCTGCGCCAGGGCCTGGGCCAGGCTGCCGACGGCGTAGCACACCAGCAGCGCGGTGAGCGCATTGGCCCAGGCGGCCTTGGGCGCGAACCAATGGAAGGCAATGAACACCAAGCCGGTGATCAGCATGATGGCCAGACCGGCCAACACTCTGAACAGATGCTGCATATTCAAGCTCCTTCTTGCCTGCTGCGAGGCTTTCGTACGCCAGATCACGACGACGCCAGCACGTGTGCCCAAGGCATCACGCAGGGCCGGTGACTGATGCAGTGTGAGCCCTGGGCTTGACCCTGGCGATCAGGACTGAACCGGTCCTTTTGTAGGACATGAAGTTATCCCCAAAAACTGGGGGCAAGTCGGCGTCGATTTCGCGATTTCTCTAGTATTTCCGGGCACTTTCCCGGCCTGCCTTCGAATTAAGCAGGCCCTGGGGGATCTCCTCGGGCGTCGTTCGGATGCCAATCCGTTAACACCTTGCGGCCAGCAGGCACGGCGTCAGGCTGCTACATTCGATGCACACACAACAATGAGCCGCACGTCGTCGGCTCCAAGAATTCCCGCCCTGCCCCGCTGGCAGGCGACGTGGCGCCTCCGGCCGCCGCGCCGAGTTTGAACCTCACACCCGTTCGTCAAACTGGAGAATACGCAATGACTCGATTGAGCAGACTGGCCTTGGCCTGCGCGGCCTGCGTGCTGTCGCTGAACACCGCCCTGGCACAGACCCCGTCCGCCGCCCCGGCCACGCCGCCGGAGGCTGCGACCCCCGAATACGTGCCCAAGCAGGGCCAGCAGGGCAAGGATGTGATCTGGGTGCCCACGCAGCAGGCGCTGATCGACCGCATGCTGGAGATGGCCGGCTTGACCGAGCAGGACTACCTGGTCGACCTCGGTTCGGGCGACGGCCGTACCGTCATCACCGCAGCCAAGCGCGGGGCACGCGCCCATGGCATCGAATACAACGCCGATCTGGTGGCGCTTTCGCAGCGCACCGCTCGTGCAGAAGGCGTGAGCGACAAGGCGACCTTCGAGAAGGCGGATATCTTTGCCTCGGATTTCTCGAAGGCCACGGTGGTGACGCTGTTTCTGCTGCCCGAGCTGAACATCAAGCTGCGCCCGATCCTGCTGGACATGGCACCCGGAACCCGGGTGGTGTCGAACTCGTTCACCATGGACGAGTGGGAACCCGACCAGAGCGCGGGCGGCGGGCCGGAATGCTCGAGCTACTACTGCCAGGCCCATGCCTGGGTGGTACCCGCCAAGCTGCACGGCAACTGGCGGCTGGCCAACGGCGAACTGCGCCTCGAGCAGACCTACCAAAAGCTCGAGGGCACGCTGCTGCGCGACGGCCAGCAGCATGCCTTGAGCGAGGCCCGCATCGACGGCCGCAAGGTCGCCTTCACGGCCGGCGGCCAGCGCTACGAGGGCGAACTGCGCGACGGCCGCCTGGTCGGGCGTGTGGATGGCGGCGGCGAGTGGTCGGCCCAGCGCGCCTCATGACCGTATCCTGAGCGCCTTCGGAGCACCGTGCGCGGTGCTCAGTGGAACTGCTCTTCCTCGGTCGAGCCGGTGAGCGCGGTCACGCTCGACTTGCCGCCCTGGATGACGGTGGTGACGTCGTCGAAGTAACCCGTGCCGACTTCCTGCTGATGCGACACGAAGGTGTAGCCGCGTTCGCGTGCGGCGAACTCGGGCTCCTGCACCTTTTCGACATACGCCGACATGCCGCGGCGGGCGTAGTCCTGCGACAGATCGAACATGTTGAACCACATCGAATGGATGCCGGCCAGCGTGATGAACTGGTACTTGTAGCCCATGGCGCCCAGCTCGCGCTGGAACTTGGCAATGGTGGCGTCGTCGAGGTTCTTGCGCCAGTTGAAGCTGGGCGAGCAGTTGTACGCCAGCATCTTGCCCGGGTGCACCTTGTGCACGGCTTCGGCAAAGCGGCGGGCGAACTCGAGGTCGGGGGTACCGGTTTCGCACCACACCAGATCGGCGTAGTCGGCATAGGCGACGGCACGCGAGATGGCCTGGTCGATGCCCTTGCGGGTCTTGTAGAAACCTTCGGCCGTGCGTTCGCCGGTGAGGAAGGGCTTGTCGTTTTCGTCGACATCGCTGGTGACGAGATCGGCCGCCTCGGCATCGGTGCGGGCGATGACGAGCGTGGGCACGCCGTAGACATCGGCCGCCATGCGGGCGGCGATGAGTTTCTGCACGGCTTCTTGCGTCGGCACCAGCACCTTGCCGCCCATGTGGCCGCACTTCTTGACCGAAGCGAGCTGATCCTCGAAATGCACGCCGCCGGCGCCTGCGCGGATCATGGCCTTCATCAGTTCGAAGGCATTGAGCACGCCGCCGAAACCGGCTTCGGCATCGGCCACGATGGGGGCGAAATAATCGGTGTAGCCGGCATCGCCGGGGCCGACGTTTCTCGACCACTGGATCTCGTCGGCACGGCGGAAGGCGTTGTTGATGCGCTCGACCACCTTGGGCACCGAATCCACCGGATAAAGGGACTGGTCGGGGTACATCGAGGCATAGCCGTTGTTGTCGGCAGCGACCTGCCAGCCCGACAGGTAGATGGCCTTGATGCCGGCCTTGACCTGCTGCACGGCCTGGCCGCCCGTCAGCGCACCGAGGCAGTTGACGAAGTCCTCTTTGTTGACGAGCTCCCAGAGCCTTTCGGCACCGCGGCGGGCCAGGGTGTATTCGATCGGAAAGGATCCGCGCAGGCGGACCACGTCGGCGGCGCTGTAGCCGCGCTGGATGCCTTTCCAACGGGGGTTGTCGGCCCAGTCCTGCTGCAGGGCGGCGATCTGCTGGTCACGCGTGAGGTTCTTCATGCTGTTGCTCCAAGGGGGTGTGGTTGACAGTGCAGGCTTTGAAATCGCCTGTCCTTGGAAACAACTTTAAAAGACCCTCGCTGTCGCCGATCAGTCTTATGTCTTATGTAAGAGTTATTTTTTAATATTAAAAATCAACATCTTGCAAAAACAATACCGTATCGCGAAATCATTTATCTTGATTCGGTAAAGATTGCGGCGGCGCAGCATGGTCGTTTTCCACCATGCGAAAAGCTTTTTCAGGCTGCGCTCAGGTCAACGCGCGGGTCGAGACGACGATGCCGTCCTCGTCGGCATACAGCCATTCGCCGGGCCGTATCCAGACCCCTTGGATACGCACGCCGACGTCGCGCAATCCGGGCACCCGGCGTTCGGTGGGCAGCGGCATCAGGGCCAGCGCACGGATGCCGATGGGCGTGGCGCGCAGTTCGGCGATGTCGCGCACGGCACCGTCGACCACCACGCCGGCCCACCCCTGGCGGGCGGCCGATGCGGCGATGTTGCCGCCGACCAGTGCACGCCGCAGGCTGGCGCCGCCATCGACCACGAGCACGCGGCCATGACCCGGCGACTCGAGCACGGCCTTGACGGGCGTGTTGTCTTCGTAGCATTGCACCGTGACCACCTGGCCGTGAAACCGGACCACGCCGCCATAGCTGTTGAACAGCGGCGGCAGCACACGGAATTCGCCGCTGTGATCGGCCTTGTGGGCATCGCCGAAATCGCAGGTCGAGAAGCCCGTGCCGGGGGTCTGCACGGCGGACGGGACTGTGGAATCAGCACTCATGTTAGGGTCTCCGGTCGGTTCGGTTGGGGTCGAGCCGAGAGCATGCCACGGCGCGATGGAGGTTGCAGTCTGACCTCGATTCGACCTCGGCCAAAAGCAAGCCCCGGCACCGTTCCAGGGTTTCTCCCCAGGGAGGCCATGCAACATTTGCTTAGAAAAAACTTGGCCGATTGCTTGGAAAGGCGGTTTTTCTCCAGTAGCATGCGGCCTTGCTCCGGGCTTGCCCCGGACGGTTCCAATACCCAACAAGGACTGAAAAGATCATGGCAACTGCTAAAACCGCTCCTGCTAAGAAACGCACGCCCAACGCTGCCTTTCTGAAGGAACTGACGCCCAGCGCCGAATTGGCCGCGATTGTTGGCAGCACTCCCCTGCCCCGCACGGAAGTCACCAAGAAGATCTGGGAATACATCAAGGCCAACAACCTGCAGGATGCCGCCCAACGCCGCGTGATCGTGGCCGACACCAAGCTCAAGGCCGTGATCGGCAAGGACAAGGTCGACATGTTCGAGCTGACCAAGCTGGTGAACCAACACCTGAAGTAAAAAGCGGATGGCCCGGCGCGGCTGGTTCCGCGCCTTGCTTCCCCCAGAAACCCGGCTTGCATGCCGGGTTTTTTATTGGGCGCACGGGTTGCGGGGTTTTGCCGGTTTGCCTCTGAAGCATGCCGTGGTAACGTGAATCGGCAAGCCCTCGCCGCCACGCTGAAGGAGACACCGGTTGCCCACATCCCACCCGTCGCCCACGACCACGGCCTGGCCCCGCACGCTCGAGGCCCCGCAGGCGGTGCTGGCCGCAGCGCACCGGCGCTCGCTGCAGTTCGGGCTCGACGACCGGGCCCAACCCGACCCCGATGCCCAGCCCAGGGCCGGCCTGGCCGAGCTGCTGGCGCGCAACGAAGCCTTGTGGACCCACGCCAGACCGGTGATGGAAACGCTGCGCGAGCAGATCGCCGGCACCGACAGCATGGTGCTCTTGACCGACAGCGCGGGCACGGTGCTGCACACGCTGGGCGACGACGAATTCCTCTCCAAGGCCGAGCGCGTGGCGCTGCGGCCCGGCGTGCTCTGGTCGGAGCAGCGGCGCGGCACCAATGCCATCGGCACGGCCCTGGCCGAACGCAGCGCGGTGCAGATTCATGGCCACGAGCATTACCTGCGCGCCAACCACATCCTCACCTGCTCGTGCGCCCCGATCCGCGACCCCATGGGCCAGGTGATCGGTGCGCTGGATGTGAGCGGAGACCATCGCGCCCCGCACAAACACACGCTGGCGCTGGTGCGCATGTCGGCACAGATGGTCGAGAACCATCTGTTCGCCAAACGCTTCGCACACAGCGTGCTGCTGCATTTCCACACGCGCGGCGAATTCATCGACACCCTGGTCGAAGGCCTGGCCGCTTTCGAGCCCGATGGACGTTTTCTGTCGGCCAACCAGAGCGGGCAGTTCCAGCTCGGCCTGCCCTTGAGCGGCTTGCAGTCGCACACCTTCGGTTCGCTGTTTGGCGTGGCGATGCCCGAACTTCTCGAACACTCGCGGCGGCATGGCACCAGCCGCCTCAGGCTGCAGATGCACAACGGCGTGGCCGTGCAGGCCCGTGTGGCCCACGAGCGATCTGCGGCCCGCATCGCCTGGGCCGATTCGGGGTGG
Organism: Comamonas sp. BIGb0124; assembly: GCF_003752175.1. Taxonomy (GTDB): domain Bacteria; phylum Pseudomonadota; class Gammaproteobacteria; order Burkholderiales; family Burkholderiaceae_C; genus Comamonas_F. The sequence goes on from NZ_RJVF01000013.1 coordinate 315,170, forward strand.
GACGAGCCCGGTGCGGCAGCCACCGCCGACCGTCAGGGCACGGACACCGGCATCCGGTCGGTGGCACCTCGCGCCGAATCGCGTCGTTCGGGCCTGGCCTTGGCGCCGGCCAATCGCACCGTGGCGGGCGATCCGTTGCACCGTCCCCCATCCACGGCCAGCCACAGCCTGTCGACGCTGGACACCGGAGATGCACAGATGGCGCAGTGCCTGGCACGCGCCCGCAAGGTGCTCGACCAGCAGGATGTCAATGTCTTGATTCTGGGCGAGACCGGCACGGGCAAGGAGCTACTGGCCCATGCGCTGCACGCGGCGGGCGCTCGGCGGCAAGGGCCTTTCGTGGCGGTGAACTGCGCGTCCATCCCTGAAACGTTGATCGAATCGGAGCTGTTCGGCTACGAGGACGGCGCCTTCACGGGGGCGCGGCGCAAGGGGCATGCGGGCAAGATCCTGCAGGCCCAGGGCGGCACGCTGTTTCTGGACGAGATCGGCGACATGCCGCTGGCCATGCAGGCGCGGCTGCTGCGCGTGCTGCAAGAGCAATCGGTGACCCCGCTGGGCGGCTCGCGCGATGTGGCGCTCGATGTGCGGGTGCTGAGCGCCACGCACCGCAATCTCAAGAGCCTGATGGCCCAGGGCCTGTTCCGCGAAGACCTGTATTACCGCCTCAACGGCCTGACCCTGAAGCTGCCCGCCCTGCGCGAGCGCAGCGATCTGCAGGCGCTGATCGACGCGCTGCTGGCCCAGCACGGCGCTGCGGGTACGCGCCCGCCCCGGCTGGCGCCCGACGTGGCGCGGCTGCTGCTCGGCCATGCCTGGCCGGGCAACATCCGGCAACTGGCCAACGTGCTGCGGTCTGCCACGCTGATGGCCGACGCGCAGGGGTGGATCGAACGCGGGCACCTGCCGGACGATTTTCTCGAGGAACTGCAAGACGGCGCGCCACCGGGCACACAGGCCCATGGGCAACCCGCCCATCCGGCTCTCGCACGGCCGGGCCGTGAACGCCCGGGGGATGCAGCACGGGCGCTGGATTCGGGCCGATGGGGCGCCGCCGCATGGGCAATGGATGACGTGTACGGCCGGGCCGAGGACGGTGCAGCCGGCGAACCCATGGGGTGGCAGCCTGCCGTCCGCATGCGGCAGATCACCCATGCCGCGGTGCACGAGGCGCTGGCGCGCAACGACCACAATGTGTCGGCGGCCGCACGCGAGCTGGGCGTGTCGCGCAACACGGTGTACCGTTACAGCCGCAACTGAGCACAGGGCGGCATCGCGGGCTTCGGGAGGAGCGGCGTTGTGGCGGATGCGGATGCGGATGCGGATGCGGATGTGGATGCCGAGCCGATGCCGATGCCGATGCCGACGTCGACGCCCTCGCCTTGGCGGTCGCTGCGGGCGCTTCGACGGGCTGAGTCAGCTCAGCCGGTAGAGCACATCGCCCCGATCCACACGGGCACCACTCTCGACCGTCCAGGCCAGCAGCACGCCATCGCGCGGTGCACGCAAGGCCTGCAGCACGGGCCCCACGGCCAGATACGCCACTGTCTGCCCCAGGGCGACACGGCTGCCGGGTGCCAGCGCCGTATCGGGGCGCAACGGGTGCGCCGCCTGGAACACACCGAAAGCCGGAGCCTTCACGGGCTCGCCGCCGGCAGACTCTGCCGGTGGCGTCGGGGCCGCGACGCGTGCAGGGCCTGCAGCGCCTGCGGGCTCGGCGGCCGGGTCCGCCAGACGAGGCACAGCGCTGCACGGCGGATCGGCCGCAGCCTCCGTGCCGAACGCCAGCACGAGCGACTGTCCCGGCGCCTGGTAGTGCAGCCGTACGGGGCCCAGAGGGGCCAGGGCGGTCAGCCATTTTTCGACGCGTTCGATGCGGTCCATGCGTTCGAGGGGTTCGGGGGTCATGCCTTGGCTCCAGTGGGTGGCGCCCAGCGCGGCAGGGCCGATTCGAGGTAGTGGATGTCGGTGCCGCCGGCCAGAAATCCGGCGTCGTCCAGAATCGCCTGCTGCAGCGCGACGGTGCTGGCGACGCCTTCGACCACGGCCTCGCCCAGTGCGGCACGCATGCGGGCAATGGCCTCGTGGCGGGTACTGCCATGGGCAATGAACTTGGCCATCAGCGAATCGTAGTAAGGCGGTACGGCGGTGCCGGCATCGACATGCGAATCGACGCGGATGCCGGCACCGCCCGGCACGCGCCACTGCGCCACGCGGCCGGGCGAAGGCACGAAGGTCCAGGGATGCTCGGCATTGATGCGGCATTCGATGGCATGGCCGCTGAAGACGATGTCCTCTTGCCGGATGCGCAGCGGCTGGCCCTGGGCAATGCGCAGTTGCTCGGCCACGATGTCCACGCCGGTCACCATCTCGGTGACGGGGTGTTCGACCTGCACCCGCGTGTTCATCTCGATGAAGTAGAAACCGCCGGATTCATAGAGGAACTCGAAGGTGCCGGCCCCGCGGTAACCCATGTCGATGCAGGCGCTGGCGCACAGGCGGCCGATACGGGCGATCTGCTCGCGCGGAATGCCGGGGGCCGGCGATTCCTCGAGCACCTTCTGGTGACGACGCTGCATGGAACAGTCGCGTTCGCCCAGCCACACGGCGTGGCCCTGGCCATCGGCCAATACCTGGATCTCGACATGGCGCGGGTGTTCGAGGAATTTTTCGAGATAGACCGAGGCATCGCCAAAGGCCCGCTGCGCTTCCTCGCGGGTGAGCTTGAGTGCACCGTCCAGGGCTGCGGGCTCGCGCACCACACGCATGCCCCGCCCGCCTCCGCCGGCCGCGGCCTTGGCGATGACGGGGTAGCCGATGACCAGCGCCTGTTCGGCCGCCTCGGCTTCGCCGCCGGGCCGGATGGCTTCGGTGCCGGGCACGCAAGGCACGCCGGCGGCCAGCATGGCCCGTTTGGCCTCGATCTTGTCGCCCATCTGGCGGATGGTGCGGGATTCGGGGCCGATGAAGACCAGACCGGCCTGTTCGACCCGTTCGGCAAACGCCGCGTTCTCCGACAGAAAACCGTAGCCGGGATGGATCGCCCCGGCCCCGGTATGCCATGCGGCGAGGATCAGCTGATCCATGTCGAGATAGCTCTGCGCGGCCGGGGCGGGCCCGATGCACACGGCCTGGTCGGCCAGGTGCACATGGCGCTGGTCCGCATCGGGCTCGGCGTAGACGGCGACCGTCTTGAGGCCCAGGGTGCGGCAGGCCCGCAGAATGCGCAGGGCGATCTCGCCCCGGTTGGCGATCAGTACGGTGTCGAACATCAGGCGCTGCCCTCCAGGGCCTCGATCATGACCAGCGGCATGCCGGCTTCGACCGCATCGCCATTGCCGACGCAGAAGCCGGCAATGCGGCCGGCTCGATCGGCTTCCACTTCGTTGAGCAGTTTCATGGCCTCGATCAGGCCCAGCACCTGCCCTTCTTCCACCACGTCGCCGACGGCGGCATAGGGCGACTCGTGCGGCGCGCTGGCGCGGTAGAACATGCCCGACAGACCGGCGACCAGCGCGTGGGGCTGGCCGCCGGCGGGCCGAGCCGGCGCGCTGTCAGGCTGGGCGCGGGGATGGGCGGGTTCGGCCGGGAGCGCGGCGGCAACGCCCTGCCCTGCGGCCCTGCGGGTGAGCTGCAGGCTGCTGTCGCCGTCGTTGAATTGCAGTTCACTGGCGCCGCTGCGGCCAAACAGCTCGATCAGGCGTTCGACGAATTCTTCTCGCATGCAGGGCTCCTCAAGCAAAAGCGCGCAGGGTCAGGCCGGCTTTTTCGAGCAGGGTGCGGACCTGCGAGGCCATCTCGACGGCACCGGGCGTGTCGCTGTGCACGCATACCGATTCGACGCGTGCGGGCAGGTAGGCACCGCTGGTGGTTTCGATGGCCCCTTCGCGCACCATGCGCACGATGCGCTCGGCGGCTTGCACCGGATCCTTGAGCAAGGCGCCGGGCAGTTTGCGCGAGACCAGGAATCCGGTTTCGTCGTAGCCGCGATCGGCGTAGATCTCGGATTTGGTGATCAGGCCCATCTCTGCAGCGATGCGGTCCTGCTGGCCGCGCGCGATCGACAGCATCACCAGCGAGGGATCGACGGCCTTGACGGCACGGCACACGGCGGTGGCGATCTCGGCGCTGTGGTAGGTCTGCTGACCGAGCGCGCCGTGGCACTTCACATACCGGATGGGATGACCCGCGTAAGTGGACACGGCCAAGGCGGCGCCGATCTGGTAGGCCACCAGGCGTTCGAGTTCGCCCAGGCTGAAGGCCATGTCGCGGCGGCCGAAACCCCACAGGTCGGGGTAACCGGGATGCGCACCGACCGTGACGCCCTTGGCCTTGGCCAGCGTGTAGGTGCGGGCCATGATTTCCGGATCGCCGCCATGGAAACCGCAGGCCACGTTGGCCGAGGTCACCGAGTCCAGGATGGCTTCGTCGTCGCCCATGCGGTAGGCGCCGAAGCCCTCCCCCATGTCCGAGTTGAGGTCGATGGCGATGTTGGGGGGCAAGGCAGGCATGGTGTTGATCTCTCCGTGGTGGGGGAATGACGGTTCAGGCGGCGCGGCGCGCCATGGGGGCGATGCATTGCGCCAGGCGGGCCAGTTCGGCGTCCTGTGCACGCCAGATGGATTCGGCGGTTTCGGCCGTGACGGGCTCGAAACGCACGGCGCAGCCGCTGGGCACCTGGCCCAGGCGCCACAGGTCGGGCTCGATGACGGTGGCGATCTTGGGGTAGCCGCCGCAGGTGTTGGCTTCGGCGAGCTGGATGATGGGCTGGCCGGCGGGCGGAACCTGCACGGTGCCCGGCACGATGCCGTGCGACAGCAGTTCGAGCGGCTCGGCCAGGCGCAGCGCTTCGCTGCCCGCCAGGCGATAGCCTTGACGGCTGACATCGCGCGTGACCTGCCAGGCGGCCTCGACCAGGATGCGGCGCGATTCGGCGGTGAACTGCGCGTACTGCGCGGCCGGCAGCACCCGCAGCGTCACGCAGCCCGAGGCCAGCTCGCGCCAGAAGGCGGGCAGCCCGGCGGGCACGCAGCCCACGTCGCCGCCGGGGATGGCGGGGCCCTCGCCTGCAGCCTCGAGCGAAAGGCGGTCGAGGCGCTTGAGCCCGCGTCCGGCCAGGCCGCCAAAACCGGTCTTGTGATCGGTGGCGCGTGCGCCCAGCACCACGGGGACGTCGATGCCCCCGGCAAAGGCCAGGTAGGCCCGTGCCCCGGTGCGCGGCAGGCCCAGGGTCAGCACCTGCCCGTTGTGCGCCTGCCCGCTCCACCAGGGCGGCAGCACCTCGCCGTCGAGGCGCAGTTCGGCATCGGCACCCGTGCATGCGAATCGCACATCGCCCAGGAAACGCAGCTTGAACGGGAACATCGCGATCTCGAGACCGGCTGCATCGGCCGGATTGCCGGCGAGCAGGTTGGCGCAGCTCAGCGCCAGCCCGTCCATCGCCCCGCTGCGGCTGATGCCCAGGTGCAGCAGGCCGCTGCGGCCCTGGTCCTGCACCAGATTGGCGGCACCCGAGGAAAGAATCTCGATCATGCCTGCACCTCCAGCGCCTTGAAGCGCACGAGATCGCCCGGCAGGAGCAGGCAAGGCGCCTCGCGGTGGGGATCGAAGAGCTGCAGTTCGGTGCGGCCCAGCACATGCCAGCCCGAGGGTGCGGGCATGGGCATGATGCCGGCCTGGACGCCGCCGATCATCACGGCGCCCGGCGGCACGCGCAGCCGCGGCACGGCACGGCGGGGGGTGGCCATGGGCAGCGGCAGTCCGGCCAGATAGACGAAGCCGGGCATGGAGCCCACGCAGGCCACGCGGTAGTCGATCGAGGTGTGCAGCTCGACATAGTCGGCGATGCTCAGTCCCTGCGCGCGGGCGAGATCGGGCAGATCCTCGCCGGACGCGCCGCCGTAGGTGACCGGCACTTCGACCCGCCGGCCTTCGTCGGTGCCCTCGCTGGAGGCGTCCTGCCACAGCGCCAGCAATCGGTCGCGGGCCTTTGCCGGCGCCAGCCTCAGGGGGTCGAACAGAAGCAGCAGGTTGTTGACGCCGGGCACGATCTCGCGCACGCCGGGCAGGCCTGCACGGCGCAGCGATTCGGCCAGTGCCCACACGCGCCGCTGCAGCGGCAGGCTGAAATGCGCGCCGCCGCCATCGAGCAGCAGGCCACCCAATCCGGCCATGTGGATGCGCGGCTCCGCGTCGTGCGGCGATGCCGTGCCCGGCTCTGCGGGCAAGCCTTTGCTCATCTTGAAAACTCCTGTGGTTGCAAGCCCTGCACGGTTCTTGCAGGCCATGCCGTGATGATCGGACGGGCCGGCCCGCCTTGGCAAACGAGTTTTTCTGGAGCCCGCCGAACAGTTTTTCTTGGTGTTCGCCGACGGTGCCGCACAGGTGCCGGCGGACACGTTCCTCACTTTTTCCGTATCGACTCTTGAATACCCGTTTCCTCGAAACCCTGGTCGTCCTGACCCGCGTCGGCAGCTTCCGTGAAACCGCCGAGGCGCTGCACGTCACGCAGACCGCCGTGTCGCAGCGCATTGCCAGCCTCGAAGACCTGATCGGCCTCGAGCTGATCGATCGCAGCTCGCGCAAGCTGGCGCTGACGCCGCAGGGCGAGTACATCGTCACGCAGGCCAAGCGCATGCTGAAGCTCGAAAAGGAGATGCTGCAGTACGCGCGCTCGGACACGCCGCCCAGCGGCAAGGTCGGCATCGGCGCGACCGAGACCGTGGTCAAGACCTGGCTGTCGCCGCTGATCCTCGAGCTCAACCAGACGCTGCCGCTGATCGACCCGGAAATCACGGTCGATACCTCGGCCAACCTCAAGGACCTGTTCCGCCGCAAAAAAATCGACGTGCTGATCCAGGACACGCCTTTTCCCGAAGCCACGGGCACGTCCGACTTTTTAGTGAGGCCGATCTGCGACTACGTGGTGCACTGGGTGGCGAGCCCGAAGCTGGTGCCGCACACGCAGCGCATGAGCCTGCAGGAGCTGGCCGAGTACCGTCTGCTCACGTTCTCGCGCCAGTCGCTGCCGCGTGCGCATCTGCAGAATCTGTTCATGGACCGCGAGCTCGAGCCCACGATCTGCAGTTTTCCATCGGTTGAATCGATCCTGCAGCTGGTGCTCGACGGCTACGGCGTGGCTGCGATTCCCGGGGCGTTCGTGGTCAAGGAGCTCGAGGCCGGCACGCTGGTGCGCCTGGCAGGCCCGGCGCTGCCGACCATCAACACCACGGCCATCACGCGGCGCGGCGAGACGGCGGCCATCCGCGAGACCGCCAAGCTGGCCGTGCACATGGCCGCGCAGCTCGCACAGCGCCTGCATGAACGCACGGGGCAGGCCTGGATGCATGCGGCACGCGAATCGGCCGACTGAGCGCTGCGCAACCGATCGGGACCGTTCAGCCGACGCGGCTTCCAGGGCCCGATCGAGGACGCCGGTCCTGCGCCGCGGCCGCGCTGATTCACCTCAAGGCCGGGCCATGGCGTCCGGCAGCACCATCACGATGTCCGGGAACACGGTCACCACGCCGGTGGCCGCCACCAGGATCAGGAAGAAGGGAAACGACTTCTTGATCAGGTACCAGAGGTTGTGCCGGGTGATGTTCTGGATGACGAACAGGTTGAAGCCGACGGGCGGCGTGATCTGCGCCATCTCGACCACCAGGATGAGGTAGATGCCGAACCAGATGGGATCGATCTGCGCCTGCTGGATGGCGGGCATCAGCACGGCGGTGGTGAGCACCACGATGGAGATGCCGTCGAGGAAGGCGCCGAGCACGATGAAGAACAGCGTCAGCACAAAGATCAGTTCGTACTGGCTCAGCCCCATGGACGAGATCCAGGCGGCGAGATTGCCCGGCAGACCGGTGAAGCTCATGGCCGCCGTGAGGTAGCCTGCACCCAGGATGATGAACGAGATCATGCACGAGGTCTTGACCGCGCCCATCAGGCTGGCGACGAACGATGCGCGGTCGAGCGAGCGGCTCCACAGCGCGATGCCGAGCGAGCCCAGCACACCCACGGCGGCCGATTCGGTCGCCGTGGCGACGCCGGTGTAGATGGAGCCGATGACGGCCATGATCAGCAGCATCACGGGCAGCAGCAGCTTGAGCCGGGAAAAGATCACCCGCCAGGGCAAGGGCGCATCGGCCGGCGGCACCTTGTCGGGATGGCGCCAGGACCACAGGGCGATGTAGCTCGAGAACATGAACATGAGCAGGATGCCGGGCAGGATGCCGGCGACGAACAGCTTCACGATCGAGGTCTGCGCAGCCACGCCGTAGACGATCATCACGATGGACGGCGGGATCAGCAGCCCCAGCGTGCCGGCGCCGGCGAGCGAGCCCACGCTCAAGCCCTCGTCGTAGCCGCGTGCCTTGAGTTCCGGCAGCGAGATCTTGCCGATGGTGGCGGCGGTAGCGGCCGACGAGCCGCTGACGGCCGCGAAGATGCCGCAGCCCAGCACGTTGACATGCACCAGCCGGCCGGGCAGTCTGCGCATCAAGGGGGCCAGACCGCTGAACATGTCCTGCGACAGGCGGGTGCGGAAAAGGATCTCTCCCATCCAGATGAACATCGGCAGCGCCACCAGGCTCCAGTTCGCGGCCGAATCCCAGGCCTTGGTGGCGAACACCAGGTCGGCGGGCACTTCGGTGAACATCACCAGACTCACGACACCGCAAGCGATGAGCGCCAGCGCCACCCACAGGCCGCCGGCCAAGAGCAGCAGCAGTGTGCCGATGAGCACTGCGCTCTGCATCCATTCATTCATTTTCGTCTTCCTTCCAGGGCTTGCCGCGCAGGATGGCCACCAGGCGCCCCACCAGCATCAGGGCCAGGCCCAGCAGTCCGAGCGGCATGCTCAGTTGCGGGATCCACAGCGGCGCGGCCACCATGCCCTGTGCCACTTCATTGCTGAGGTAGGCGTCGTGCACGTACAGGGCCGAATGCCAGCCGCCCCAGGCCACCAGGGCCAGGGCCACGCCGGTCGACAGAAGCTCGAATCCCAGCGCGAGGCGTTGCGGCAGCACATGCAGCAGCAGCGTGACGCGGATATGGCCGCCCTGCCGCAGCGTGTAGGGCAGCGCCAGGAACAGCGAGGCGGCCATGGCCCAGGCGCTGAAGTCGTCGGTCGCCGGGATCTGCGAGCCCACTAGGCGGGCGGCGATCTGCGCCGTGACGATCATGCCCGTGGCCAGCAGGGCCGCGCCGCCGCACACGCCCGAGACACGCGAGAGACCGTCGAGCAGGGCGTCGAAGCGGTCCAGCCAGAGCGACAGGCCCGAGGCCACGGCCTGCGCCTGCGGCGTGCCGGAATCACTGGCCACGGAATGCACGGAGCACCTCCAGGGCCTGCGGATCGGCTTTCTTGCCCCATTCTTCGGCCATGGTCTGCGCGATGGACTTCATCTGCTCGGCCAGGCGCGGGGGGGTCTGCTCGACCTGGATGCCCTTGTCCGACAGCACCTTGACGAAGCTGGCGTTCTGCTCGCGCGCCATCGCCCAGCCACGGGTCTCGGCACGGGCGCCGGCATCCATCACGGCCTTGCGCTGCTCGGGGGTCAGGCCGTCGAGGGCGCGCTTGTTGGCGATGGTGATGGAATACGGCAGGCTGGCCTGGACGTCGTAGTAGAAGCGGGTGTAGTCCCACGCCGAGGTGTCGACGCCGGTGGCCGACGACGTCATCATCATGTCGATGACGTTGGTGGAGAAGGCCTGCGGCACTTCGGCCACCTGCACGGTCGCGGGCACCGCACCCATCAGCGTGGCCATGCGGGCCACGGCGACGTTGACCGCGCGCAGCTTGGCGCCCTTGAAGTCGTCGAGCGACTGCACCGGCTTCTTGGTGTAGATGCCCTGCGGCGGCCAGGGCGTGCCGTAGACCAGTACCAGGCCCTGCTTGTCGAGCCGCTCGGCGATCAGCGGCCGCGCGAGTTTCCACAGCCGCTCGCTGGCATCGAACGAGGGCGCGAGGAAGGGAATGTTGTCGATCTCGAAGATCGGATCGTCGTTGGCCATGGCGGCCATCAGCACGTCGGCGATCGGCACGATGCCCTGCTGCACGCCGCGCTTGACCTCGGGGCGCTTGAGCAGGATGCCGTTGGACTGGATCTTGAACTCCAGCTCGTTGCCGGTGGCCTTCTGCACGTCTTCGGCAAACAGGCGGATGTTCTTGGTGTGGTAGTTGCTGTCGGGCTGCTCGGCCGACAGGTTCCAGCTCTTGGCGAACGCCGTGCCCCCAGCCATGGCGGCGACGGTGAGGGCAGCCGCGAGAACGCGGCGGATGGGGTGCTTCATTTCGACATCTCCAGATAGGCAATGAACGGTTTCGATGGACGGATCGAACGGCTGCGCCGCACAGCGCCGGAAGGCGCCCGCAGCGGCATCGACCGGCTCACTTTGCCGCGCTGCAGCAAAAAGTGTCAAAGCACTTTTTCTGCAGATCGAAGTCAACTTTTTCTTGGCATGCCCCATCGGCAGGCGGGCGCACCACAAGGGCCGTCTTTGCCTGGAATTGGTCACCTCGCCGCACCGCCGGCGTGCATGCCGCCCAATGCAGAGGCACCGCGTGCGCCCGGGATGGGCATGGTGTACAGGCATGGCGCACGGCCCGGGTGAGGCGGGTGAACAACACCCGGGGCCCCGGCCCCCGCCATGGACAACCACCGGCCCGCCCACCCCAAAAACAGAAGCGCCCGGGGGGCCTCCAGCGCCACCCTAATCAGAACGACCTACATCCATGGGAAAATCTCGATCGCAAAAGGAATTCGCGCCGCTACCATCGCGCTTCCTGCAGCTAAATCATGCAGACGACGAGAGCCGCGGCGGAAGAGGGTCCGCCCGGCGTCACTCTTCGCTTTCCTCCCGGAGCTTTTTTTCATGTCGCTCGCGATGCCCGCCTTACTGGGCAAACTGATCAAGCTGCTGGATCGGACCTGGTTGCGCGCCCTGCTGCTGATCGCAGCCGCCGCACTGGTCGGCACGTTGGTGTTCGAATCGCTGCAGCACCTGTTGGCCGAGGTGAAGTACCGCAAGATCGCCGCGCTGGTCGATGCCATGCCGATGCACTTGCTGGTGCTGGCCACGGCCTCGACGGCCCTGAGCTACATCTGCCTGATGGGCTACGACTTTGCCTCGCTGCGTTATCTGGGGCTGGCAGGCAAGCTGCGCAAGGTCACGATCGCCCTCACCTCGTTCATCGCCTTTGCCCTCGGCAACACCGTGGGACTGGGGGCGCTGGCCGGCGGCGCGGTGCGCATGCGCCTGTTCACCGCCGCCGGGCTCGAGCCGATGCAGGTGGCGCGCGCGGCCACGTTCAATGCCCTGGCCTTCGGCGTGGGCACGGCCACCTTCGGGGCCTGTGCGTTGCTGTGGGGCGCCCCGGCCATTGCCAGCCTGGTGGGCTGGCCGCCGGTCACGCTGCGGCTGGTCGCCCTTCTGCTGCTGGGAGCCGTAGGCTGGCTGTTCTACCGTTGCGCCACACGGCCCACGCTGCACGTCGGCAACTGGCAGTTCCAGTTGCCCGAGCTCAAGCTGGCGCTGCAACAGCTGGTCATCACGGCCCTGGACCTGACCTTTGCCGCCCTCACCCTGTGGCTGCTGCTGCCCACCGACCATCTTTCGTGGTGGAACTACCTCACCTTCTACCTGCTGGCGCTGGCCGTGGGCGTGATCAGCCATGTGCCGGCCGGACTGGGCGTGTTCGAAGCGGTGATGCTGCTGGGCATCGGCAGCCAGGTGCCGCCGGCCGATCTGGCTGCGGCGCTGGTGCTCTACCGCATGATCTATTTCCTGCTGCCGCTGGCCGTGGCCACCACCTTGCTGGTCGGCTACGAGGCGCGCATGCAGGGCCGCATCGTCAAGGGCAAGGCGGTGCTCGGCGCCAGCCTGCCGCTGGCGCGCGCCGCCGCCCGCCTGAGCCCGATGCTGCTGGCGGCCATGACCTTCATCGCGGGCATCGTGCTGCTGGTCTCCGGCGTCACGCCGGCCAGCCACAGCGCGGCCGAGCTGCTGTCCGTCAACGTGCCCCTGGTGGTGGTGGAGTCTGCCCACATGATCGGCAGCATCTGCGGCCTGTTGCTGCTGGTGCTGGCGCGTGGGCTGCTGCACCGGCTGGACGCGGCCTGGTGGGGGGCGCTGCTGGCCACGGGGGCCAACTTCTGGCTGTCGCTGCCCAAGGGCCTGGCCGTGCACGAAATGATGCTGCTGGGTTTCCTTTTCCTGCTGCTGGTGGTGTCGCGGCGGCAGTTCAACCGGCGCTCTTCGCTGTTTTCGCTGCGTTTCGACGTCTACTGGCTGATCTGCCTGGGCGCCACGCTGGCCGCAGTGGCCTGGATCCTGTTCTTCACCTACCGCAACGTGGCCTACACGCACGAGCTGTGGTGGCGCTTCGAGTTCAACGCCAATGCACCGCGTTCGCTGCGCGCGGCACTGGCGGTGGCGCTGGTCACGCTGGTGTTCGCGGCCTGGCAGCTGATGCGCCGGCCGTCGGGCGTGCCGGCCACGGCCAGCGCGGCCGAGATCGAGCGTGCGCAGGCCATCATCGCCACCCAGCCGTCGGCCTCGGCCAACCTGATGCTGGCGGGCGACAAGAGCGTGCTGTTCTCGACATCGGGCAAATCCTTTCTGATGTACGGCAAGCAGGGCCGCTCGTGGATCGGACTGTTCGACCCGGTCGGCCCCACCGACGAATGGCCTGAACTGATCTGGAACTTCATCGAGACCGCCCACGCCCACGGCGGCCGCGCCGGCTTCTACCAGGTGCGGCCGGACAAGCTGGGCATGTACCTCGACGCCGGCATGCAGGCCCGCAAGCTGGGCGAGTTCGCCTGGGTGCCGCTGGGCGAGTTCACGCTCAAGGGCGGCAAACGCGCCAATCTGCGCACGTCGGTCAACCGCGCCGAGCGCGAGGGCCTGCGTTTCCAGGTGGTCGGTGCGGCCGATGTGAAGCCGCTGCTGCCCCGTCTGCGCGACATCTCCGACAACTGGCTCGTCAAGAACCGCGCACGCGAAAAAGGCTACTCGCTGGGTTCGTTCTCGGAAGCCTATGTGGCGCGCGGCCCCATCGCCCTGATCACCCTGAACGACGAGCCGGTGGCCTTTGCCACGCTGATGGAGACCGGCAAACGGCTCGAGGCCAGCATCGACCTGATGCGGCAGACCGACGATGCGCCGCCCGGCACCATGGACTACCTGTTCGTGCAGCTCATCCTGCACTACCAGGCCCACGGTTTCGAGCGTTTTGGCCTGGGCATGGCACCGCTTTCGGGCATGGCGAACCACGAGCTGGCCTCGAACTGGCACCGTCTGGCACGGCTGATGTTCGGTCACGGTGAACGTTTCTACCATTTCAGGGGTCTGAGGTCGTTCAAGGAAAAATTCGATCCCCACTGGGAAGCCCGCTACCTGATCGCCCCCAGCGCCGGCTCGGCCCTGCTCATCCTCATGGATACGGCAGCGCTGATCAGCCGGCTGGGCGCGCGCTTCGCCCGTTCGCAGGCGCTTCCCAAACCCGCTGTCGTTGTCGCGCATGACCCATCCTGATTCGTTGTACCGCCGGACCCCGGCACCTGCTCCCGCCTGCATGGAAACGGCTAGGCTGCCGATGGCGGCCCCTTCTGCCGGACTGGGCTGCGCGCTGCTGCTGGCGCTGGGCCTGGCCGCCAGTCCGGCCCTGGCCGCCTCGGCCCCTGCCGCCGGAACGCCCGCCGCAGACCGTCCGGCAGCTGCGGCCGGGGCCGGCCACGCATCGCCCCGGCCGTCTCAAGCGTCTTCAGCGTCTGCTGCAGCGGCCTCGCCGGGCGAGACCTTCAGCCACGGTTACTTCGACAAGGCCCCGGTCTATCGACCTGCGGGCGATCCGCGGGGCGTGGCCCTGGTGCTCTCGGGCCTCGACGGCTGGACGGCGCAGGACCAGGCCCTGGCCGAATCGCTGCGGACGCAGGGACTTCTGGCCGCCGGCATTGACGTCAAGAAGATGATCGCCAGCATGCGCCGCGACGGCGCGGACTGCCTGGGGCCGCAGGGCGATTTCGACAATTTCAGCCGTTTCCTGCAGGCCCGCTACCAGCTCAACGGCTATCACCAGCCGGTGCTGGTGGGCAGCGGCCCGGTGGGAGCCGCCCTCGCCTACGGCGCCGCGGCGACGGCGCCGGCCGATACGTTCAGCGGTGCGATTTCGTGGGGCCTGGTCTCGACCGATCTCAAGTTGCCGCTCAAGCTGTGCCGCGACCATGCGCCCATTGCCAAAGCGCAGCCCGGGCAGGGTCACGTCTACAGCCTGCTGCCGGCCGCCAAGCTCGCCGATCCATGGCTGGTGTTTCCGCAAGCCGGCGGCGACGCCGCCACCACGGCCCTGGTGCAATCGGTGCCGGGTGCCACGCTCATGCCCGCGGTGGACGGCAACCGCATCGATGCCCTGCTGGCCGACGCCTACACACGCCTGAGCCCCCATCAGCAAAGCACGGCCGCGCCGCCCGCAGCCGTGAAGGATCTGCCGCTGGTCGAAGAACCGGCCAAGGCGCCCCAGGGCGAGCACGATCTGCTGGCCATCATGCTCAGCGGCGACGGCGGCTGGGCGGGCATCGACCGCGATCTCTCGGATGCGATGAACCGCGCAGGCATCCCCGTGGTGGGCTTCGATTCGCTGCGTTATTTCTGGAAGGCCCGAACGCCCGATTCCACCGCGCAGGACGTGGTGCGCGTGATGCGGTATTACCAGTCCCAGCCGCAGTGGAAACGCAGCCGCATCCTGCTGATCGGCTACTCGCAGGGCGCCGACGTGATGCCCTTCGTGCTCAACCGCCTGCCCGCCGATCTGCGGGCGCAGGTCGCCACCGCACTGCTCATCGGCATGGGCGACAAGGCCTCGTTCGAGTTCCACGTCACCAACTGGATCAAGAGCAACGACAAGGGGCTGCCCACGCTGCCCGAGGCCGAGAAGCTGCCGCGCGGCCTGGCCTTGTGCGTCTACGGTGTCGAAGACAAGGAAGCCGTCTGCCCGAAGCTCAACAAGGCGGGCTCGCCCGTGCGCATCCTGGCGCTCAAGGGCGGCCATCATTTCGACGGCGACTACGACAAGCTGGCCGGCGTGCTGCTCAAGGCCACCGCCGCACCGCCCATGCTGCCGCAGAGCCCGGCGGCAGCGGCCGGCGGCTCCACGCCGCCCTGACAGCCACCGGCAGGCTGCCCGGCCGTCAAGCGCCGGCGCCGAAGCGCGCCGCCCGGTAGGGCTGGATGTCGATGGCGGGCGAACGGCCGGCCACCAGATCGGCGACGACACGCGCGGTCATGGGCGCCTGGGTCAGTCCCAGGTGGCCGTGGCCAAATGCGTAGATCACGCGTGCACCGGCCTTCGAGGGGCCGATCACCGGCAGCGAGTCGGGCAGGCAGGGCCGGCAGCCCATCCATGTGCTGCGCGTGGCGGCATCGCCCACACGCAGGCCGGGGAACAGGGCCTGGCTGTGCTTCAGCAGCGCCTGGGTGCGCCGCGGACTGGGCGGCGCGTCGAGACGGCCGAACTCGACTGTGCCGGCCACGCGCAGGCCCATGTCCATCGGCGTGGCAAAACACTTGGCTTCGGCCGCCACGACCGGCCGCTTGAGCGCCACGCCACTGTCTTCGAACACGACGTGGTAGCCGCGCTGGGGCTGCAGGGGCACCCGGTCGCCCAGCTGCGCGGCGAGTCGATGCGACCACGCCCCGGCGGCCACGACGACGTGCTGCACGGTGCGCGGCCCGTGCGTGGTTTCCACCCGCATCCCCTGATCGGCCTGCGGCTGCAGGCCTTGCACGCGGGCCTGCAGCAGCTCGCCGCCGGCCTGGACCACGGCCTGGCGCAGGCGCTGGAGCAGGCCGCGGGGATCGGTCACCATGCCTTCGTCCGGCAGAAACATGCCGTGCGTGTATTGCGCACCGACAGCCGGTTCCAGCGCCTGGATATCGGCCCGCTCGACCGGCTGCATGGCCACGCCGTGGGCCTGCCTCAGGCGCCAGCCGCCGGCGTCCTTCTGTCGCGCCTGCTCGCTGGTATAGACCTGCAGTTGACCGGTGGCCTGGAACAGCGTGGAAGCGCCCAGCGCATCGGCCAGCTCGCGGTACAGCGCGATCGACGGCGCATTGAGGGCGTGCAGCGCCGGTGCGATCCGGGCCACCCGATCGGGCGTCGAGGCCTGCAGAAAACGCAGCAGCCAGGGGGCGATGCGCCCTGCGTACTCGGGGCGGATGCTGAGCGGCCCATCGGGATCGATCAGCCAGCGCGGCACCTGTTTCCACAGGCCGGGCATGCCCAGCGGCACCACCGACCCGGCGCTCACGCTGCCCGCATTGCCGGTCGAGCAGCACAGGGCCTCGAAATCGGAATCGACCAGGCAGACGGCATGCCCTTGCTGCAGCAGCCGCAAGGCCGAAAGCGTGCCGACGATGCCGGCGCCGACCACCAGACAGGTCGCGCGCGGGATGCCTGCCGCAGCAGGCGGATGGCCCGGAGCGGGCGCGGGGGCAACCGACGGCCCGGGAACGGCGGAAAAGCCAGGAGAGTCTTGCATACGACCGTCACCATACACGCAGCCGGGGTATGCGGCAGGCCTCGACCACGCGAAGGGGATTCGGATCACCATACTTTCGTACTCGCCATGGCGATTTGTGGCACCGGGCAAAAGGTGCTAATTTGGGGCTGAGAGGTGCACGCTTATGACTATTGACTACCGTTCCGGCCGCTTCGACGTGGTCACGGCCGATGCCCAGCAAGCGCCCATCGGGCTGATCGACCACGACACCTTCATCCGGGCACGACAGGGCAGCCAGCCGATGTTCCGGCTCGATGGCGACGAAGTGTATTCACTGGCGGGTGCCCTGCTGGGCTTCGCCGACGACGATGGACTGGTGCTCGACGCCAAAGGGCGCAGGCTGTTCCTGATCCGCATCAAGTAAGGGGTCGACTCCGATCGTCCAGGCCGATTGGGCGGCCGGGCATCGCCGTGTTTTCGGCGCCCGTTCATTCTTCTTGTTCGCGACTTCGTTTTTTAATCCGGCATTCACGCCGACGACGGCCCGGGAGTTTCAGCTCGCCGGGCCATTCTTTTTCCGGGTGAAATACCGAAGCGCCTGGACCAAAACAAAAAACACCACCGCGACAAATACGATATCCCACACGACGTGCATCATGGCCATTCTTCTCCGAGACAAGGCCCCACCGGGCGTCCGGAAGGCATGCCGTCATTCTCCTCAAGCGCCTTGCCGGCCGGCGTAAAAAGTGCGTAAAAAACGCGTGCCCTGAAACCACCTTTTACGCACTTTTTACGACGCGCCAGCGTCCCCCGCAGCACACTGCCTCCGCTGGCCGATATCGGCCGGAAACAAGGCCCGGGTTTCAAAACCCGTTCGCCCTGTCCCCGACAAAAGGGTATGGGCCGGCCTTGTATTCATTGATTTCAATGGAGTGGCGTGATGCTGCAGTTTATTTTCTTGATGGGGGCGATTCTGTTGCTCTCATGGCCGCTGGGCCGCTATATGGCGGCGGTGATGCGGGGCGGGCCGATGCGGTCCGATTGTCTGTTCCGATGGATCGAGCAGCCGGCCTACCGGCTGATGGGCGTGCGGCCCGGCTCCGGCATGAGCTGGCGCGGTTACGCCTTGGCTTTCGGGCTCAGCAACGCCGTGCTGCTGGGCCTGGTCTGGGCGCTCTTCATGCTCCAGGCCGGGCTGCCGCTCAATCCCGACAACGCGCCGGACATGCGCTGGGACCTTGCGCTGCACACGGTGATTTCGTTCCTGACCAACACCAACCAGCAGCACTACTCGGGGCAGGCCCAGTTGTCCTACCTCTCGCAGATGGTGGGCATCGTGACGCTGCAGTTCCTCACCCCCGTGATGGGCCTGGCCATGGTCGCCGCCACGCTGCGCGCGCTGTTCGGCGGCCGGGCGCGCATGCAGGCCGACCCGATGCCGGAGAGCGGCACGCGGGACGCGGCCGGCGAGCAGGCCCGCCCCGCCGCAGCGGTCGAGGCCGATGTGGGCAACTACTGGGTCGACGTGGTGCGCGCCACCGGCCGCATCATGATCCCGCTGGCACTGGTGGGCTCGGTGCTGCTGACCGCGCAAGGCGTGCCGGCGACGCTCGAGGCCGGCCCCACCGTCCAGACGCTGGACCCGTCGGCGCAGGTCGGCGCCACACCGGCTGCCGCCCAGAAGATTCCGCTGGGCCCCGTGGCACCCATGGTGGCGATCAAACAACTGGGCAGCAACGGCGGCGGCTGGTACGGCCCCAACAGCGCGGTGGCCCTCGAGAATCCGACACCGGCCTCGAATTTTCTCGAGCTGCTGGCCATCGCCCTGGTCCCGGTCGCCGTGATCATGATGATCGGCCCGTTCACCGGCCGCCGGCGCTTCGGCCTGATGGTGCTGGGCACCATGCTGTGCATGTCGGTCGTCTCCGCTGCGGCCACGTTGTGGACCGAGTCGTACGCGGCTGCCGGCCAGTCGGTGCTGGCCATGGAGGGCAAGGAGGTACGGCTGGGCGTGGAGAGTTCGGCCATTTGGGCCTCGCTGACGACCCAGGTCAACAACGGCTCGGTCAACATGATGCACGACTCTGCGGCCCCGCTGACGGGCCTGACGACCCTGGCCAACATGCTGATCAACGCGATCTGGGGCGGCGTGGGCTGCGGGCTGCAGCAGTTTCTGGTCTACCTGCTGCTGGCGGTTTTCATTGCAGGCCTGATGACCGGTCGCACGCCCGAGCTGTTCGGCCGCAAGATCGAGGCACCCGAGGTGCGGCTGCTGGCAGTGCTGGTGCTGCTGCAGCCATTCGTGGTTCTGGGGCTGACGGCACTGGCACTGGCCGTGCCGGGACTCGCCGGCAACTCCAATCCGGGCTTTCACGGCATCAGCCAGGTGCTCTACGAGTACACCTCGGCGTTTTCCAACAACGGCTCGGGCTTCGAGGGCCTGGGCGATGCCACGCCGTGGTGGAACCTGTCCGCATCGGCCGCACTGCTGCTGGGCCGCTACCCCGCCCTGGTGCTGCCGCTGGCCATCGCCGCGTTGCTGGCACGCAAGCGGCAAGCCCCCGAAGGCCCCGGCACGCTGCACATCGAAACCCCGACGTTTGCGCTCACGCTGATCGGCATCGTGGTCATCCTGACCCTGCTGCAGTTCATGCCGGTGCTGGCCCTGGGCCCGATCGCCGAACACCTGTCGCTGGCCCATCCGGCCTCGACGCAGCCCTTGGCTCAACCTTGAGGAGCCCCGAATCATGGAACACAACACTTCCGTCGTCGAACGTCCGGCTGCCCGGCGGGCCGAGCCCTCGCCGTGGGGCAGCGCCCTGCGCGACGCCGTGCGCAAACTGTCGCCCCGGCACATGGCCAGGAACCCGGTCATGGCGGTGGTCTGGCTGGGCACGCTGGTCACCGGCGCCGCCACGGCGGCCGGCCTCGCCACGCCGGGCTTTGGCTGGAGCGTGACCTTCACCTTGCTGGCCACGGTGCTGTTCGGCAACTTCGCCGAGGCGCTGGCCGAATCGCGCGGCCGGGGCCAGGCGGCTTCGCTCCGCCGCGCCCGCCGCGACCTCATAGCCCGCCGCCGCATCGGGGCCGGACAGGAGGAAAGCGTGTCGGCCGCCCTGCTGCGCCCCGGCGACGAAGTGCTCGTCGACGCCGGCGAGACCATTCCCGCCGACGGCGAGATCGTCGAAGGACTGGCCAGCATCAACGAATCGGCCGTCACCGGCGAATCGGCCCCCGTGCTGCGCGAGGCCGGCACCGACCGCTCGGGCGTCATCGGCGGCACCCAGGTGCTGTCCGACCGCATCGTGGTGCGGGTGACGGCCGAGCCGGGACAGAGTTTCCTCGATCGCATGATCGCGCTGGTCGAAGGCTCGAACCGGCAGAAGACGCCCAACGAGATCGCGCTGGGCCTGCTGTTGATGGTCATGACGGCGACCTTCCTCATCGTGGTGGTGACGCTGCCTTTCATCGGCGCCTTTGTCGGCGTGAAGGTGAACGTGGTGATTCTGGTGGCGCTGCTGGTCTGCCTGATCCCGACGACCATCGGCGGACTGCTGCCGGCCATCGGCATCGCCGGCATGAACCGGGCGCTGCAGGCCAACGTGCTGGCCAAGTCGGGCAAGGCGGTCGAGGTCGCAGGCGACATCGACGTGCTGCTGCTCGACAAGACGGGCACCATCACCCATGGCGACCGTCAGGCCACGGCCTTCCATGCCCTGCCCGGCGTGGACCCGGCCATGCTGGCGCAGGCCGCGCTGCTGTCGTCGCTGGCCGACCCCACGCCCGAGGGCAAGTCCATCGTGCGGCTGGCCCGTGAACAGGGGCATGACCTGCAGGAGCCGGCCGGGGCCGACTTCGTGCCGTTCACGGCGGCCACGCGCATGTCGGGCGTCGACCTGGCCGGCGGCGAGGCCATCCGCAAGGGCTCGGTCGATGCCATGACCGACTGGCTCGCCGCGCAGGGCATCGCGGTGCCCGCCGATCTGCGCGCCTGCGCCGACCGGGTGGCGCGCCAGGGCGCAACGCCGCTGGTGGTGGCGCGCAACCGGCAGGCGCTCGGGGTGGTCGAGCTCTCGGACGTGGTCAAGCACGGCATCCGTGAACGTTTTGCACGGCTGCGCGAAATGGGCGTGAGGACGGTGATGATCACGGGCGACAACCCGCTCACGGCAGCGGCCATTGCGGCCGACGCCGGTGTCGACGACTTCGTCGCGCAGGCCCGCCCCGAAGACAAGCTGGCCCGCATCCGCGCCGAGCAGGCCGGCGGGCGGCTGGTGGCCATGGTGGGCGACGGCACCAACGACGCGCCCGCGCTGGCCCAGGCCGACGTGGGGCTGGCCATGAACACCGGCACGCAGGCCGCCAAGGAGGCGGGCAACATGGTGGATCTCGACAGCGATCCGGCCAAGCTGCTGGCGGTGGTCGAGATCGGCAAGCAGCAGCTCATCACGCGCGGCGCGCTGACCACGTTCTCGCTGGCCAACGACGTCTCGAAGTACTTCGCCATCCTGCCGGCGCTGTTCGCCGCCGCGATTCCGCAGATGGCGGCGCTCAATGTGATGCAGTTGCACAGTCCGGCCAGCGCCGTCATGGCCGCACTGGTCTTCAATGCCCTCGTCATCCCGCTGCTGATTCCGCTGGCGTTGCGCGGCGTGCGCTTCAAGCCGGCCTCGGCCACCGCACTGCTGCGCAACAACATGCTGGTCTACGGCGTGGGCGGCGTGCTGCTGCCCTTCGTTGCCATCAAGCTGCTCGACATGGCGCTGGTGGCGCTGTTCGGTCTCTGACCGCCCATGAACAGGAGATCCCCATCATGACTCTGCCGATTTCAAAGACGATCCCGATGCCCGAGGCACTGTCCTCGGTGCAACCCACGACCCCGCCCGCGACCGCCCCGTCTGCCCCGGGCCTGCACGACGGCGGTGCCCTGCGTGCCTCTGCCGTGCTGGCCGTGCTGTCGCTGGCCCTGATCGGCCTGGGCTACAACCTGGCCGGTGTCGGCCTGGGCCAGTGGCTGTTCCCGCACCAGGCCAACGGCAGCCTGGTGCAGGCCGCCGACGGCCGGGTGATCGGGTCGGCCCTGGTGGCCCAGCCTTTTGCCGATGCGCGTTATTTCATGCCCCGCCCATCGGCCGCAGCCTTCGACCCGATGGCGGCGGCGGGCAGCAACCAGGCCCGCAGCAACCCCGACCTGCCGGCGCGTGTGCAACTGGAGACCGACACCGTGGCCCGGCGCGAGAACATCGCCCCCGCTCAGGTGCCGCGCGATCTGGTCACTCAGTCCGGAAGCGGCCTGGACCCGCACATCGGCCCCGAAGCCGCCGAGATCCAGGTCGAACGTGTGGCCCGCGCCCGCGCCGTGCCGCCGGCGCGGATCCGCGAGCTGCTTGCGCAGCACATCGAACGGCCCTGGCCGCTCTCGCCGGGCGCGGCACGCGTCAACGTGCTGTTGCTCAACGCGGCGCTCGACCAGCACCTGGCACCCTCGCCTTCTGCGGCCGGCGCGAGCCGGTGAGCCAGACATGAATCCAGACATCCGCCATTTCCTGGCACCCGAAGATGTGCTGCTCGACATCGACGCACCGCACTTCGATGCCTTGCTCGGTGTGCTCGGGGCACACATCGAATCCCGCCACGGCGTCGCGGCACAGCACGGCCACGCCATCCTGGCCCGTCGCGAAGCCCTGTCGTCCACTGCCATCGGCGCCGGGGTGGCGATTCCTCACGCACGGCTCGACGGACTCGCCCGATCCAGCGCGATCTACGCGCGGCTGACCCGACCGCTGCCGACTTCGAGCTACGCCACGCCCGACGGCATCGCGCTGCGCCATGCGATGGTGCTGCTGGTGCCGCAACCCAAGAATCAGCAGCACCTCGACTTGCTGGCCACCATCTGCCGGCTGTTTTCCAGCCGTCGGCTGCCCGACGCCCTGCTCGCCTGCAACGGCCCCGCCCAGGTCCTGGCCTTGCTCGGCCACTGGCATGTCCAGTCCGATCCATTCTTACTCGGGGGGACCATGCCATGAGATCGGCACATGACATCTGCGCCGGCCTGTTCGTCGATGCGCAGCAGATGACGTTTGCGGCCACCACCGAACAGGGTGCAATGGCAGAGGCCGGTTTTCCCGTCACGCCGGTGGGCATCGCGGCGCTGCGGGCGTGCCTGCAGCACGAACGGCCTCAGGTGCGCCTCGCCGTCGCGGGCCGCGACGCCGTCGAGATCGCACTGGCGCTGTGCCGCGGCGAGGACTGGCATGTCTATGTGCTGGCGCCGCCGGGCCGGCAACCTTCTGCAGCCGAACTCGCACGGTTTGCACGGAGCGCGGATTGAAGCCCGAGCGAGCCCCCGGCAGCCCGTTCGAGATCCATGCCTGTCCGGTCTGCGGTCTGCGCCATGCCGTGCATCCGGTGCTGCACGCGCTGGCCTACGGTCGCCAGTTGACGTGTTCGCCGGGCTGCAAGCTGGCCTGGCGGCATGCGCTGCTGCGCGGCACCACTACACTGTCTCCACCCTCCGTACCCCGCCGCATCCGCCATGACTGACGACAATCCAGACAAGCGCCAGCAGGCCGATGCCCTGGTCGAGGAACTGCAGCGCGAATCGGCCGGCCGCCTCACCGTGTTTCTGGGCGCGGCACCCGGCGTGGGCAAGACCTACGCCATGCTGGTGCGCGCCCACGAACTTCGCCGGCAGGGCCGCGACATCGCGGTCGGCATCGTCGAGACCCATGGCCGGGAAGACACGGCACGGCAGCTCCAGGGACTGGAGGTGGTCGCGCGCCGGACGCTCTTGCACAAGGGCCGCACGCTCGAGGAAATGGATCTCGATGCGGTGCTGGCGCGGCGCCCCGCCATCGTGCTGGTCGACGAGTTGGCGCATCGCAACATGCCCGGCAGCCGGCACGAACGGCGCTGGCAGGACGTTGAGGAACTGCTCGACGCCGGCATCGATGTCTACACCACCGTGAATGTGCAGCACCTCGAGAGCCTCAACGACGTGGTGTTCCAGATCACCGGCGTGCGGGTCGCCGAGACCGTGCCCGACAAGGTCCTCGACCGGCTGCGCGACATCCGCCTGGTCGACCTGCCCGCCCGTGAGCTCATCGAGCGGCTCAATCAAGGCAAGGTCTACGTCCCCGAGGCGGCCGAGCGGGCGCTGGCGAGCTTCTTTTCACCGAGCAATCTCACCGCCCTGCGCGAGCTGGCCATGCAGACGGTGGCCAGCCATGTGGACGCCGATCTGCGCGAGCACAACGCCGCGCGAGGCCAACGCACGGTCGCGGGCATCCGCCGGCACGTGCTGATTGCCATCGACGGCCATGGCCAGTCGCAGGATCTCGTGCGTGCCGGCAGCCGCATGGCCGAGCGGCGCGGCGCCACCTGGTCGGTGGTGGCCGTGCAGCGGGCACACGCAGGCGCAGCCGAGCGGGCCGGGCCCGGCATACCCGGAAAGGGCATCGACCGCCGGCAGGTCCAGCGCGTCCTGGAAATCGACCGCGCCTTTGCCCTGGCCCGCAGGCTGGGCGGCGACACCGCGCTGCTGCACGGAGACGATATCGCCTCGGCCCTGCTCGACGCGGCACAGGCCCATGGTGCCACCGCCATCGTGCTGGGCCGAACCCGCGTGCGGCCGGTCGCCCGCCTGTTCAACCGCACCATCAGCCAGCAGTTGCTGCGCCGCGGTGCCCAGTACGAAATCACCATCATCGGCTCGGCCGCCCATCCGCCACGCAGCCGGCATGCGCCGGTGCTGCCGCGTCTGCCATCGGGCTGGGCCGATCTCGGGATCGTGCTGCCCTACACCGCCGGCGCCATCCTGACGGCTTGGCTGGCCGACCGGCTGCTGGGCCTGCAGGACGTGTCGATGATCTTCATGCTGGCCGTGCTGATGGTGGGTGCGCGCAGCCGCATGGCCGGCGCGGTGATCACGGCGCTGCTGTGTTTCAGTGCCTACGATTTCCTGTTCATCGAGCCCCGGCTGACCTTCCACATCGCTGCCAATCAAGGCGTGGCGACGGTCGGGTTGTTCCTGGCCGCCGCGCTGATCGCCGGCCAGTTGGCATCGCGGTTGCGCGCGCAGGTGCTGGCGCTGCGGGCCGCCAACTCGCATGCCACGCTGATCCAGGACCTGGCCCGCAAGCTCTCGATTGCCGCCGACCTGGGCCAGGTGCTGCAGGTCGGGCGTGGCGCCATGCAAGAAGCGCTGGGTGCCATGGCTTGGATCGCCTACGACGGCATCGACGTGCCGCCCAGCGCGGGCGAAGCCCCGGGCGCCAAGGACCAGGGCGCCATGGCGTGGACGCGCCGCCATGGCCAGCCCAGCGGGCGCTACACCGACACCCTGTCGTCCTCCTCCTGGTGGTTTCTGCCCATCAACGCGGGCGAGGATTCCAGCGGCGTCGTCGGTCTGCGTTTTGCGGCCGGTGTGCGCAGCCTGTCCATCGAGCAGCGCCGGCTGGCCGAATCGATGGCCGAGGACATCGGGCAGGCGGCGCTGCGCACCACGCTGGTCTCCGACCTCGAAGCCGCACGGGTGGCTGGCGAGACCGAGCGCCTGCGCACGGCGCTGCTGAGCTCGGTTTCGCACGATCTGCGTTCGCCTCTGGCCTCGATGATCGGTGCGGCCGACAGTCTGGCGGCCTACGCGGACGACATGAGCCGCGAGGACCGCGCCGCCCTGCTCGCCTCCATCACCCAGGAGGGCCAGCGGCTGGACCGCTACATCCAGAATCTGCTGGACATGACGCGCCTGGGCCAGCAGGGCCTCAAGCTCGAACGCGACTGGATCGGCGTGGACGAACTGATCGCCTCGGCCACGCGCCGCCTGCAGCGCTACGTGCCGCAGCTGAGCTTCGAGATCGACCTGCCGCCCGACCTGCCGGCACTGCACGTGCATCCGGCACTGATCGAGCAGGCGCTGTTCAACGTGCTGGAGAATGCCGCGAAGTTCTCGCCTCCCGGCGCACCGGTGCGCATCGTGGCCCGGGCCGATGCGGCGGCAGGCCTGTCGCTGGACATCGTCGATCGCGGCCCGGGCATTCCGGCCGACGAACGCCGCCGGGTCTTCGACATGTTCTACAGTGTGGAACGGGGCGACCGCGGCGGCCAGGGCACGGGATTGGGCCTGGCCATCGTGCAAGCCATCGTCGGCGCCCACATGGGCCGCACCGAGGCCTATGCCGGGCCGGACGGCCAGGGCACCCTGGTGCGCATCACGCTGCCGCCCGATGTGCTGCGGCGCGAAGCCGATCCGCCCCATGCGCTCGATTCCCTCTAGCCCGATCCTCGCTCAAGCCATCCGCCCGACATGACGTCCGCCCGCATTCTCGTGATCGACGACGAACCTGAAATCCGCAAGTTCCTGGAGATCAGCCTGCGCTCGCAGGGCTATGCCGTCACCCTGGCGCCGACCGCGCGCGCGGGCCTGGCCGAGTTCTCGGCCCTGCACCCCGACCTCGTCGTGCTCGATCTGGGCTTGCCCGATCTCGACGGTGCCGAAGTGCTGGAGCGGCTGCGCGCGGTCTCCGAGGTGCCGGTGATCGTGCTGACGGTGCGGTCCGGCGAGACCCAGAAAGTCGCACTGCTCGACGCCGGGGCCAACGACTACGTCACCAAGCCCTTCGGCATCCAGGAGCTGATGGCGCGCATCCGGCTGGCGCTGCGGCAACGTGCACGCCCCCAGGACGAGGCCGTCACGGTGTTCGACGACGGCGTGCTGCACATCGACCTGGTCCGCCATAGCGTGACGCTGCGCGGCCAGACACTGGCCCTGACCCGCAAGGAATTCGCCGTGCTGGATCTGCTCGCGCGCACGCCCGGCCAACTGGTGAGCCAGAAACGCCTGCTGCGGGAAGTCTGGGGGCCGTCGCACGAGGACGATGCCCACTACCTGCGCATCGTCGTCGCGCGGCTGCGCAAGAAACTCGAGGACGACGCACTCTCGCCGCGTTACCTCGTCACCGAGCCCGGTGTGGGCATCCGTTTCGGATGGGGCACCGAGGGCTGAACGAGGCCCCCGTTTCGCGAGGCATCGAGATGTCGCGAGACACGGCGAGGCTTTCGCGCACAGCGCGGAAGAAGCCGCTCAGCCGAGCTCGGGCCAGCGTGCCCGCAGGCTGGCTTCGATCCCGGCGGCATCGAGCCCCACGCCGGCCAGCAGCTTGACCGGGTCGCCATGCTCGATGAACACGTCGGGCAGGCCCAGGTTGAGCACCGGCAGAGAAATGCCAGCGGCTTGCAGCGCTTCGAGCACCGCGCTGCCCGCACCTCCGGCGACGGCCCCTTCTTCGACCGTGACCAGCATGTCGTGGCGGCCGGCCAGATCCAGCAGCAGTGCGGTATCGAGCGGCTTGACCCAGCGCATGTTCGCCACGCTGGCGTCGACCGACTCGGCGGCCTGCAGGGCCGGATAGAGCAGCGTGCCGAAAGCCAGGATGGCCACGCGTGCCGTGGTCCGTGTCGTCTCGCGGCGGATCTCGCCACGGCCGATGGGCAAGGCGTCGAGGCCCGCGTCGGGGGTTGCGCCCACACCGGCGCCGCGGGGATAACGCACGGCCACCGGATGATCCTGCGCAAAGGCCGAACTCAGCAACTGGCGGCATTCGCGCTCGTCGGCCGGCGTGGCCACGCTCACGTTGGGCACGCAGCGCAGGAAGGGAATGTCGAAGGCCCCCGCATGGGTGGCGCCGTCGGCACCGACCAGACCGGCGCGGTCCAGGGCAAACACCACCGGCAGGTTCTGGATCGCCACATCGTGGATGAGTTGATCGTAGGCGCGCTGCAGGAAGGTCGAGTAGATGGCGACCACCGGCTTGAGACCCTCGCAGGCCAGGCCGGCGGCAAAGGTGACCGCATGCTGCTCGGCGATGCCGACGTCGTGGTAACGGTCGGGAAAACGCCGTTCGAACTCGACCATGCCCGAGCCCTCGCGCATGGCCGGCGTGATGCCCACCAGGCGCGCGTCCTGCGCAGCCATGTCGCACAGCCACTGGCCGAAGACCTGGGTGAAGGTCGGCTTGGAGGGCGTGGCAGGCTTCTGCAGGCCCACCGCAGGATCGAACTTGCCCGGGCCGTGGTAGGCCACCGGATCGGCCTCGGCGAGCTTGTAGCCCTGGCCTTTCTTGGTGACCACATGCAGAAACTGAGGGCCCTGCAGATGCTTGAGGTTTTCCAGCGTGGGGATGAGCGATTCGAGATCGTGCCCGTCGATCGGTCCGACATAGTTGAAACCGAAGGTCTCGAACAGCGTGGCCGGCACCACCATGCCCTTGGCGTTCTGCTCGAAGCGCTTGGCCAGCTCCAGCAGCGGCGGCGCCACGCCCAGCACCTTCTTGCCGACCTGGCGTGCAGCCGCATAGAAGCGGCCGCTCATGAGCTGCGCCAGATAGCGGTTGAGCGCGCCCACCGGCGGGCTGATACTCATGTCGTTGTCGTTGAGGATGACCAGCAGGCGCGCGTTGTCGTGCACTCCGCCGTTGTTCAGGGCCTCGAAGGCCATGCCGGCCGTCATGGCGCCGTCGCCGATCACCGCGATCGCATGCCGCTGCTCGCCCTTGAGCTGTGCACCCAGGGTCATGCCCAGTGCGGCCGAGATGCTGGTCGACGAGTGCGCCGTGCCGAAGGTGTCGTAGGGGCTCTCGTCGCGGCGGGGAAAGCCCGAAAGGCCGCCGGCCTGGCGCAGCGTCGACATGCGGTCGCGGCGGCCGGTCAGGATCTTGTGCGGATAGCTCTGGTGGCCGACGTCCCACACGATGCGGTCTTCGGGGGTATTGAAGACATAGTGCAGCGCCAGCGTCAGCTCGACGGTGCCCAGGTTCGAGCTGAGGTGGCCGCCGGTGCGGGAAACGCTTTCGAGCACGTAGGCGCGCAATTCGTCGGCCAGCAGCTGAAGGCGCTCGCGTGGCACGGCGCGCAGGTCCGCCGGGTCGTTGATGGTCTGCAGCAGTGGATAGGACATCCCAGGTAACCTCTAGATCAATTCTTCATGTGTGCAAGCCCCAGAGGGCCTCCGCACGTATCAGCACAATTCCGGCTTGCCACCCGTTCAGTGGCTGCGGCCGACCACGGAAGTGGCCAGCGCACGCAGGGCATCGATGCGTGGCAGTCCGCTGCCGTCGAGCGCGGCCAGCGCCTGCGCCAGCAGCTCGCCGGCATAGGCCCGGGCCGGCGCCAGGCCCATCATCGAAACATAGGTCGGCTTGTCGTTGGCCTGGTCCTTGCCGGCCGTCTTGCCGAGCGTCTGGGTATCGGCGGTGACATCCAGGATGTCGTCGACGACCTGGAAGGCCAGCCCGATGGCCGCGCCGTATTCGGCAAGGGCCCGCCAGGCCGCCGGCGCGGGCTTGCCGCATGCGGCTCCGAGCAGCACGCTGGCCTGGAGCAAGGCCCCGGTCTTGAGCCTGTGCATCTGCGACAGCGACGCATCGTCCAGTTGCCGGCCCACGCTGGCCAGGTCGATCGCCTGTCCGCCCGCCATGCCGCGGCCGCCCGCGGCCTGCGCCAGCAATCTGCACAGGCGCGCCTGCGTGGCCGCATCGGCATCGGCGTGGTCGGACTGGCC
This sequence comes from Comamonas sp. BIGb0124, assembly GCF_003752175.1. GTDB lineage: Bacteria > Pseudomonadota > Gammaproteobacteria > Burkholderiales > Burkholderiaceae_C > Comamonas_F. The sequence goes on from NZ_RJVF01000013.1 coordinate 344,234, forward strand.
CGGCACCCCCTGCGCGTGGGCCAGATTGCTCAGCCCGTCAGACAGGTCGTCGGCAGGCGAAGCCGGCGTCAGCAGTTCGAATGCAAGAGCCTGCAGGGCATCGCCGGCCAGCAGGGCCTGCGCCTGCCCGAACTGCACATGCACCGTGGGTTTGCCCCGGCGCAGCACGTCGTTGTCCATGCACGGCATGTCGTCGTGCACCAGTGAATAGGCGTGGATGAGCTCGACGGCGCAAGCGGCCCGCAAGGCCGCACCGGGCATGCCGTCGACGGCTTCGGCAGCGGCCAGCGCCAGCAGGGGCCGCAGGCGTTTGCCGCCATCGAGCACGGCGTAACGCATCGCATCGCCCAGGCCGGCCGGAACGCCCGCGCCGACCCACGTCGACAGGACCGACTCGACGCGATCGCGCGCCTGCGTGCTCCATGCGTCGAAATCGAAACCCCGCTCGGCCGCCGGGGCCGGATCGCGTCCGCTCGCCTGGCGTTCGAGGGCGCTCATGCCGCGCCGTCCCGCGTCCCGCTCCAGGGCGTCAGTTCGCCGCCATCGAGCACACGAATCTGCTCCTCGACGGCCTCGAGCCGCGAGCGGCAAAACGCCAGCAACTGTGCGCCGCGCCGATAACCGGCCAGCAATTGGTCGAGCGGCAGTTGGCCCGACTCGATGCGCGCGATCAGGCTCTCGAGCTCCTGCACACCCGCCTCGTAGCTTTCCGGCAGGGGCGGCAAGGCAGGCTGGGGCGGCTGCGAGCCGAACAGGCCGGCCGCAGGGGTTGTGTCGTCGTCGGCGGTGAGGGTCTTCTTGGGCATCAATGGGGGCTCGTCTGGATCGGCCTGGATCCGCACGATCCACAGCCGCGCGGCGCCACGCCACGATAACCGCTCATTTTAAGCCGGGGCGGCCTGGGCCTGCCGCAGTTGAGCCATAGTCGGACAAATCGGCATGGCCAGGGCATGCCGGTTCTCCCGTGCTGCCCAAGCGCGTGGCGGCAGGCCGAGGCGTCGGCGGCAACCCGGCGTCTGCCGTTCGGCGCCGCCGCTCCGGCATGCACGGTCGCGCCGAATGATGACAGAAATATGACAATCATCGATCAAGCCCTTTATCGGCTTGCATCTCACGCTATCAAATCAAGAATTTCTCCGACTGCCGCACTGCGGCAATTGCCCCACGTTTTATGTCGGGTACAATCGCCCCCTTCACTCTTTTCGCACGCGCCGGGCACCTGCTGCCCACCGTCCTGAACAGCGCGTATCCCTTTTATCTTTGTGTTCCCCCTGTGGGGAGTCTTTAGGTCAGGTCATCCATGTCTGATTTAAGTCTTCAACTGCAGCAGGCGACTAGCCAACTTCCAGTTACCAGTTATTTCGACGAAGCGCTTTTTGCGCGCGAACTGGAGACCATCTTTCAAGCTGGGCCCCGTTATGTGGGGCATGAGCTGGCAGTGCCCGAAGTGGGCGATTTCTACACCCTCGCCCACGAAGGCGACGGGCGCGCATTGGTGCGCACGCCGACCGGCATCGAGCTGATCTCGAATGTCTGCCGCCATCGCCAGGCCGTGATCCTCAAGGGCCGGGGCAATACCGGCAGCAACATCGTGTGCCCGCTGCACCGCTGGACGTACGACACCAAGGGCGAACTGGTGGGGGCACCGCATTTTGCGCAAGACCCCTGCCTCAACCTCAAGCGTTACCCGCTGCGCAACTGGAACGGCATGCTGTTCGAGGACAACGGCCGCGACATCCATGCCGACCTCGCCAACATGGGGCCCCGCGCCGAGCTCGATTTCTCGGGGTTTGTGCTCGACTCGGTGCGCATGCACGAGTGCGACTACAACTGGAAGACCTTCATCGAGGTCTATCTCGAGGACTACCATGTCGGCCCCTTCCACCCGGGGCTGGGCCGCTTCGTGACGTGCGACGACCTGAGCTGGGAGTTCAAGCCCGAGTATTCGGTGCAGACCGTGGGCGTCTCGAACGAACTCGCCAAGCCCGGCAGCGACACCTACTCCCGCTGGCACGACGCCGTGCTCAGCCAGGACAGCGGCCGCGTGCCCAAGCACGGCGCGATCTGGCTGACCTACTACCCGCACATCATGGTCGAGTGGTATCCCAATTCGCTGGTGGTCTCGACGCTGGTGCCGATCAGCCCGCAGAAGACGCTCAACGTGGTCGAGTTCTACTACCCCGAGGAAATCGCCGCTTTCGAGCGCGAGTACATCGAGGCCCAGCAGGCCGCCTACATGGAGACCTGCGAGGAAGACGACGAGATCGGACTGCGCATGGATGCGGGCCGCAAGGCGCTGATGATGCGCGGCGACAACGAGGTCGGCCCCTACCAGAGCCCCATGGAAGACGGCATGCAGCACTTCCACGAGTGGTATCGGCGCACGATGGCCGACGCCGTGCCGGGCTCGGCCGCGCGCTGAACCGGCGGCTGCGGCCCCTGCCATGCGGCAACACGCAAGGCAGGCTTGCCGCTGCAGGCCTTCCCGGCGGGCGAGGCCTGCTTATGATTTCCCGGATCACATCAACGAACTCCATCCATCCGGGAACTCGCCATGCCTCGCATTTCCTTGCCCACGCCCGAAACGATGAACGCGGACCAGAAAGCGGTCTACGACAAGATCGTCTCGGGGCCCCGGGGCAAAATCCAGGGGCCGCTGCGCGCCGCCCTGCACAACGCCGAACTGGCCGACAAGTGGCAGGCCCTCGGCGCGCTGCTGCGCTACGGCACGTCGCTGCCGCCCCGCCTGTCCGAGCTGGCCATCCTGGTCACCGGCCGTGCCTGCAATTCGCCTTTCGAATGGCACGCGCACCGCATCGAGGGTGAAAAAGCCGGCATCGAGCCGGCCATCATCGAGGCCCTGCTGGCGCAGACCGAGCCGCCCGGCCTGTCGGTCTCCGACGCGCTGGTGTGGCGTTACGCCGTCGAGCTCAATGCCCACAAGTCGGTCTCGGACGCGACCTACCGCGCAGCCGTGGCGCATTTCGGCGAACGCACGGTGGTCGAACTCACGGCACTGATCGGCTACTACACCCTGGTGGCGATGACCCTCAACTGCCACGAAATCCCGCTGCCCGAAGGCGCGCAGCCGGCTTTTGCCCTGCCCCAGCACGGAGAGCTCGCATGACCGCATCCGACGACCTGGTCCTGGGGGGCTGGGACTGCCATGCCCACCTGTTCGGACCCTACCGGCGCTTTCCATTGGCCGCAGACCGCAGCTACACGCCGCCCGAAGCACTCGAGCCGCAGTACATGGCGCTGCTGCGCCGCCTGGGACTGGGCCACGGGGTGCTGGTGCATCCCAGCGCCTATGGCGACGACCACTCGCTGCTGCTGCATGCGCTGGCCGCACAACCCGATCTGCGCGGCGTGGTGGTGATCCGCCAGGACACCGCGCTGCCGCTGGCCGCACTGCGCAGCCGGGGCGTACGCGGTGCGCGCTTCAGCCACCGCAGCGCTGCCGGCGGCAACTTCGCGGGCAGCGCCGCGCTGAGCGATCTGCAGGCCCTGGCCCCTGCTCTGGCCGACGCCGGCCTGCACGCCGAACTGTGGACCGACTGCGTGGCGCTCCCCGATGCGGCAGAGGCCATCCGGCGCCTGCCGGTGCCGGTGGTGATCGATCACATGGGCGGTTTCGACGCCGCCTCGGGGGTGGATCAGCCGGGCTTCCGCACCCTGCTCGACCTGCTCGAGACCGGTCAGGTCTGGGTCAAGCTCTGCGCCTACCGCAACCTGCTGCAATCGCCCGACTGGGAAGTGGGCCGGGCATTCCAGCAGAAACTGCTGCAGGCGCGCCCCGACCGCCTGCTCTGGGGCAGCGACTGGCCCCATCTGCGGGTCACGCCCACGCCGGACCCGGTCCAGTTGCTCGACATGTTCATGGACTGGACGGGTGACGAGGCCCTGGTGCGCGAGGTGCTGGTGAGCAATCCCGAGAGCCTCTACCGTTAACGCCCCTTGTACTGCGGGCGGCGTTTCTCGAGGAAGGCCTGCATGCCTTCCTTCTGGTCCTCGCTGGCAAACAGGCGTTCGAAATAACGCCGCTCCAGCGCCAGCGCGGTCTCCAGCGGCACGTCGCCTCCCAGGCGCACGGCTTCGCGGATGGCTTGCACGGCCAGGGGCGGCATGCCGGCCAGCCGGGTGGCGATCGCCACGGCCCGCTCCAGCGCCTGGCCGGGTGCGACCAGCTCGCTCACCAGATTGGCCACATAGGCTTCGCGCGCGGGAATGTTCTCGCCCAGCAGGGTCCACAGCAGGGCCTTGTAGCGCCCGGCACTGCGCAGCAGGCGTTGCGTGCCGCCGGCCCCGGGCATGATGCCGACCCGGATCTCGGGCTGACCGAACTGCGCATCGTCGGCCGCGACGATCATGTCGCACGCCAGGGCGAGTTCGCATCCTCCGCCCAGCGCATAACCTTCCACTGCGGCGATCGTCGGCTTGGCCAGACCGCGCACCACCTCGAACAGGCGGCCGGTCTCCAGGCGAACATGGTCGGCGGGGCTCATGCCGGCCATCTCGGCGATGTCGGTGCCCGCCACAAAGTAGCCCTCGCTGCCGGTCAGCACCACGGCCGATACGGCCGGGTCGTCTTCGGCCGCCTGCAGGGCCTCGACCAGCGCCTGCTTGATGCGCATGTTGAGCGCATTGCGGCGCTCGGGCCGGTGGATGGAGATCACGGCGACCGGCCCGCTGCGCTGCGTGCGCACCACGTCCGGGCTCGCTTCGGCAGGCGTCGCAGGCGTGTTCGGCGGGGCCGCCGGCGTCGTCGCTTCGATGGCGGGGTTCATGCTCATGTTCATGCTCCTTGCCGGACGGCCTGCCGATCCACTTCGCGCCGCAGCCACACCGATGCACGGTAACGGTCTTCGCCATAAGCGGCACGCAGGTTCTCGAGCACCCGCAGCACATTCGGCAGCCCGATCGTCCGGCCCCAGGCCAGCGGCCCGACGGGGTAATTCACCCCCAGCCGCATGGCGACATCCACCCCGGCCTCGTCCGAGATGCCGTGCAACACCGCCTCGGCGCCTTCGTTGACCAGCATGGCCACGGTGCGCATCACGGCCAGCCCGGGCAGGTCGGCCAGCACCGAGGCCGGCTTGCCCAGCGCGGCGAACAGGCCCAGCGCCGCACGCAAGCCCCGTTCATCGTCCGCATCCGAGGCCGCCACGGCCACCCGCGTGCAGCGGGCGTAGTCCAGCGCCAGATCGAACAGCACCACGGGTTCGCCGAGCTCGCGTGCCAGCGCCGCCGCCGTGCGGCCGTCGGTCAACGCCAGCACATGGCCGTCGACACGCAGCAGGCCCCGACCGGCTGGGGCATCCGGCGACGGGGTCGATGTCACGGTCACGCCCGCCAGCCCGCCCAGCAGCGCGACCAGCCCCTGCGCCGCACCCAGGTCGCCCTTGATGTGCACCGTACGGGGCGACGGCAACCCGGCCCCCGCGTCGTCGGGCTGCACACGGATCGCGTCCGGCCCGTAGTCGAAGAATCCGCGCCCCGATTTGCGGCCCAGCCAGCCGGCGTCGACCAGTTCGCGCTGGACCAGCGAAGGCCGGTAGCGCGGATCGCCGTCGAATGCCGCGTAGACCGATCGGGTCACGGCCAGGTTGACGTCCTGCCCGATCAGGTCGGTCAGCTCGCAAGGCCCCATGCGAAAACCGCCGGACTCGCGCAGCACGGCGTCGAGTGCCGCCGGCGTGCAGGCCTGTTCCTGCAGCAGACGCAATGCCTCGCCATAGAAAGGCCGGGCCACACGATTGACGATGAAGCCCGGCGTGGACCGGCAGCGCACCGGCGTCTTGCCCCAGGCCTGCGCCGTGGCGGCCACGGTGTCGGCCACGATCGGGTCGGTGGCATGGCCGCTGACCACCTCCACCAGCGGCAGCGCAGGCGCCGGATTGAAGAAATGCATGCCCACCACACGGCCGGGCCGGGCCAGCCGCCCGGCCAGCGCCGTCACGGACAGGGAAGAGGTGTTGGTGGCCAGGATGGCATCTGCCGGCAACATGGCCTCCACGGCCTCGAAGGCATCGACCTTGGCCTGCAGATCCTCGTAGATCGCCTCGATCGCCAGACCCAGGCCGGCCGGCAGTTCGGGGGGTGCAGGCATCACGCGTGCCAGGATGGCATCGCGCTCGGCCGCATCGAGCCGGCCCTTGGCGACCCGCCGCTCCAGGCTGGCGCGGATCAGGCCCAGGCCGCGTTCGACGGCCGCATCGCTGGCATCGCGCAGATAGACGGGATGGCCGGCGGCGGCGGCCACTTCGGCAATGCCGCTGCCCATGGTGCCCGCGCCGATCACCAGAACACCGCGTTCGCGAGGCAGTGCGGCGGCGGTCGTGAATGTGCGTTGTTCTTCAGCCATCGATCGGCTCCGTGGCCTTGAAGGACGGCCGCTGGCTCAGTTCGGCCAGCCATCCGGCCAGACGCGGCGCGCGGCTGCGCCAGCCCAACGTGTCGAAGCGGTAGTCCATGTAGCCCAGCGCGCAGGCGACGGTGATCTGGCCGATGCACAGCGGAGCCGCCGCCAGTGCGGGCGTTTCGTGCTCCAGCACGGCCAGGGCCTTGTCGGCCTTGAGCGCGAAGGCATCGAGCAGTTGCTCGACCGGCACGCCACGCTCGCGTTCGTTGCGCCACAGGATGAGCGCGTCGAGCAGGCCGTCGCCCAGCGCGTGCCAGCGCAGCGACTGCCAGCGGGCATCGCCCGTGGCCGGGAACAGCGTGCCGCCCGCCAGGTGGTCGAGGTACTCGCAGATCACCACCGAGTCGTACAGCACGCGGCCGTCCGGCAACACGAGCGTGGGGATCTTGGAGAGCGGATTGACCTCCATCAAGGCCGCATTGGGCCTGAGCATGGCGGCCACCGAGCGCACGAGTTCGAGCTGCGGCACCAGCCCCAGCTCGTGGGCGCAGACCATGACCTTGCGCACGTAGGGCGACTTGGGCGACCAGTGCAGCGTGAGTTGCCGGGCCATCAGATCACTCCCTTCTCGCGCAGGGCGCGGATGTCGGCGGCTCCGTAGCCCAGCGACGACAGGATGTCCTCGCTGTGCTGCCCCAGCAACGGCGGCGGATCGCGATCGACCGGCGCCTGGCCGCCGAAGCGCAGCGGGCTGGCGACCTGAGGCACCTCCACGCCGCTGGGATGCGGCACGCGGCGCAGCATGCCGCGCGCCTGCACCTGCGGGTCCTCGAACACATCGGCCACCGAATTGATGGGGCCGCAGGGCACGCCGGCGGCATCGAGCGCGGCGATGAGCCGCTCGCGCGGCCAGGCCCCGAACAAGTCGCGCAGCGTAGCCGACAGCTCGGCGATGTGCCGCACACGCTGCGCGTTGGTGGCGTATCGCGCATCGGTGGCCAGCTCGGGGCGGCCGAGCGCCTCGCACAGCTTCGCGTACTGGCCGTCGTTGCCGACCACCAGGATCACATCGCCGTCGGCGCACGAATACACATCCTGCGGCTGGATGTTGGGATGGGCATTGCCGTTGCGGCGGGGCACCTTGCCGGAGACGAGATAGTTCATGGCCTGGTTGGCCAGCGAGGCCACCTGCACGTCCAGCATGGCGACGTCGATGAACTCGCCCTGGCCCGTGCGCTCGCGCTGCGCCAGCGCGCCCAGCACGGCCACGGCGGTGTACATGCCCGTCATCAGATCGACGATGGGCACGCCCACCTTCTGCGGTCCGGCACCCGGCAGGCCGTCGCGCTCGCCGGTCACGCTCATGAGGCCGCCCATGGCCTGGATCAGAAAATCGTAGGCCGGCTGATCGCGGCGCGGGCCGGTCTGTCCGAAGCCCGTGACCGAGCAATACACGAGGCGCGGATTGAGCTTGCGCAGCGACGCTTCGTCCAGTCCGTAGCGCGCCAGGGTGCCGACCTTGTAGTTCTCGAGCACGACATCGGCCTGCAGGGCCAGCTCGCGGATGATCTGCTGCCCCTCGGGTTTTTCCAGGCTCACCGTGATGGAGCGTTTGCCGCGGTTCACGGCCAGGTAATAACCGGCCTCGCGGGTGTCCTGGCCGTGCGCGTCCTTGAGGAAGGGAGGGCCCCAACTGCGGGTGTCGTCGCCCGCCCCGGGGCGCTCGACCTTGATCACCTCGGCGCCCATGTCGGCCAGGACTTGACCGGCCCAGGGCGCGGCGAGAATTCGGCTGAGGTCCAGGACCTTGATATGCGATAGCGGACCGTGTGCGGTGCTCATGTAACGGGTCTCCTTTATGCCTGGCATTATGGAAACCCGCTGCGCTCTCGCCTACGCGAGCGGCGTCAATCCTGGGATGCGGTGCCAGACATACCGGCCTGCGCACGCCGGGCCAGCTCGATCCTGGCGATGGCGTTGCGGTGCACCTCGTCGGGCCCGTCGACGATGCGCACGGTGCGCTGCAGCGCATAGGCCTCGGCCAGCCAGAAGTCCTGGCTCACCCCGGCCGCACCATGCGCCTGGATGGCCCAGTCCACCACGCGGCAGGCCATGTTCGGCGCCACCACCTTGATCATGGCGATCTCGGCCCGGGCGGCCTTGTTGCCCACGGTGTCCATCTTCCACGCCGCCTGCAGCGTCAGCAGGCGCGCCTGGTCGATCAGGCAACGCGATTCGGCAATGCGTTCGTGCCACACCGACTGCTCGGCCAGCGGGCGCCCGAAAGCCACGCGGGCCAGCAGGCGATCGCACATCGCTTCGAGTGCGCGTTCGGCCGCACCGATCGAGCGCATGCAGTGGTGGATGCGCCCCGGCCCCAGCCGCCCCTGCGCGATCTCGAAACCACGGCCTTCCCCCAGCAGCATGTGATCCACCGGCACACGCACGTTGTCGAGCACGACCTCCATGTGCCCGTGCGGCGCATCGTCGTAGCCGAAGACCGAGAGGTGCCGCAGCACCGTCACCCCAGGCGTATCGCGCGGCACCAGCACCATCGACTGCTGCGCGTGTCGGGGCGCGTCCGGGTCGGTCTTGCCCATCACGATGAAGAGCCGGCAGTGCGGACTGCCGGCGCCGGAAGAGAACCACTTGCGCCCGTCGAGCACATAGTGGTCGCCGTCGCGCCGGATGGTGCACTGGATGTTGGTGGCGTCCGACGACGCCACGGCCGGTTCGGTCATGAGGAAAGCCGATCGGATCTCGCCCTGCAGCAAAGGCTCCAGCCACTGCTGTTTCTGCACCGGCGTGCCGTAGCGCGCCAGCGTCTCCATGTTGCCGGTATCGGGCGCCGAGCAGTTGAACACTTCGGCCGACCACGACACGCGGCCCATCACTTCGCACAGCGGCGCATAGTCGAGGTTGGAGATGCCGCCCTGCCCCTCGTGGGCATGCGGCAAGAACAAATTCCACAGCCCGGCTTCGCGTGCCAGCGGCTTGAGCGATTCGATCAGCCCCACGGTCTGCCACGGATCGCCACTGCGGCGCAGGGCATCCGTCTCTTCTCGATAGCGCCCCTCGTTGGGGTAGATGTGCGCCTCGAAGAACTGCAGCAGGCGCTCGCGCAGCGCCTGGGCATTGGCGGACAGGTCAGAGAACATGGGGCGGGCTCCTTGGGTATCTGCCCGGATTAGGCCCCCCGGCCCGCGCCCTGCCAATCACCAGAGAGACAGCGGCATGTGCCGCCCACCCGGCTCGGCGCTCAGCGTCCCACGAATACGGGCGCGCGTTTCTCGGCAAAGGCCCGCTGCGCCTCGCGCGCATCCTCGGTCCGGCCGATCTGCGCGGTCATGTCCTGCTCATAACGGTAGCCGTCGCGCAGGCTCATGTCCTCGATCACGTTCAGGGTGTGCTTGCCCATGCGGGTCGAGACCGGGCTCTTGGCGGCAATGCTTTGCGCGATCTCCATGGCCAGCGGCAGCAGCTCGGGCCCCGGCACGCAGGCCTCGGCCACGCCCAGGCGATAGAGCTCCTCGCCGCCCACGCGAAATCCGGTGAGCGCCATGCGCCGCAGGCGCGAATGGCCGAACAGCCGCATCGCATGGCTGCAGCCGCCCAGCAACCCGACATCGACCTCGGGCAGGCCCAGTTGCGCCTTGTCCGAGACCACGACGATGTCGCTCGACGCCACCATGGCCAGGCCCGAACCCAGCGCCGCCCCGTTGACCGCACACACCACGGGCTTGGCGCATTCCCGGATCGCGTGAAAACATTCGCGTGTGCGCCGCGAATGGGCCGGCAGGTCGCCCGGTGCCTTGATCACCGAGGCCCGGCCCTTGAGATCGGCCCCCGCGCAGAACACTCGGCCGGCACCGGTCAGCACCACGGCCCGGATCTCGTCGAGCTCCGAAATGCGGTCGAGCGCCAGCGTGAGCTCGTCGTTGAGGGTGCGGGTCAGGGCATTGACCGGCGGGGCGTCCAGCGTGAGCGTGGCGACATGCCCGTCGAGTTCAAAACGGAGTTGCGTGTAATCGTGCATGGTGTGAGCAAAAAACAGAGTCAGACACGTTCGAGGATCACCGCGATGCCTTGCCCCACGCCGATGCACATCGTGCACAGTGCGTAGCGGCCGCCGGTGCGGTGCAACTGGTTGATGGCCGTGGTCGCCAGACGCGCACCCGATGCGCCCAGCGGATGACCGAGCGCAATGGCCCCGCCGTTGGGATTGACGCGCGGATCGTCGTCGTCGATTCCCAACTGGCGCAGCACGGCCAGGCCCTGGGCCGCAAACGCTTCGTTGAGCTCGATCACGTCCATCTGCGCAAGACTCAATCCCGTGAGGGCCAAGACCTTGAGCGTGGCCGGCGCCGGTCCGATGCCCATCACGCGCGGTGCCACGCCGGCCGTTGCCATGCCGACGATGCGGGCACGCGGCACCAGGCCCAGGCGTGTCGCTTCCGCCTCGCCGGCCAGCAGCAGGGCGCAGGCGCCGTCGTTCACGCCGCTGGAGTTGCCTGCCGTGACCGTGCCGTCGGGCCGCACCACACCCTTGAGCCGCGCCAGCGCCTCGATCGAGGTCTCGCGCGGATGCTCGTCGCGGTCCACGCAGAGCGGCTCTCCCTTGCGCTGCGGCACGCTCACCGGCGTGATCTCGGCATCGAAGAATCCGTTGCGCTGCGCCGCCAGCGCCTTGAGCTGCGAGGCCAGCGCCATGCGGTCCTGGTCTTCGCGGCCGATGCCGTAATCGGTGGCCACGTTCTCGGCAGTCTCGGGCATGGCGTCCACACCGTACAGCGCTTTCATGCGCGGGTTGATGAAACGCCAGCCGATGGTCGTGTCCTGCAGGCTGCCGGCGCGGCTGAAAGCGGATTCGGCCTTGGGCATCACGAAGGGCGCGCGGCTCATGCTTTCCACGCCGCCGGCCAGCAGCAGGCCGGCCTCGCCCGATTTGATGGCCCGCGCCGCACTGCCCAGCGCATCCAGGCCCGAGCCGCACAGCCGGTTGACGGTGCTGCCCGGCACCGACAGCGGCAGCCCCGCCAGCAGGCCGGCCATGCGAGCCACGTTGCGGTTGTCCTCGCCGGCCTGGTTGGCGCAGCCCAGGATCACGTCGTCGAGCTGCTCCCAGTCCAGACCGGGATGCCGCGCCATCAGGGCCTTGATCGGCACCGCCGCCAGATCGTCGGCGCGCACCGTGGCCAAAGCGCCGCCGTAGCGGCCGAAGGGCGTGCGCACGGCATCGCAGATGTAAGCGTGTGAGGTCATGCAAATACTCCAGGGGTCAGCCGGTGGTGGCGCGGAAGGTCACGCCGCAGCCCGCGCCGGCCGGCAGCGCCAGATGCCCGTCGGTCACGGGCAAGGGGGTGAAGGGGTCGTCCAGAAGATGCAGGTGTTCGGACAGCTCGCAGCCGTAAGGCAGCCGCCGCACCGTGCAGGCCGCCTGCAGCGCCATGCCCTGCATCAGGGCCGGGCCGAAGGCGGCACCCACGCGCACCGCCACCTCGCCCGCCTCGCAGATGCGCACGGCCTGCAGAAAGCGCCGCAGCCCTCCCAGGTTGGTGGCCTTGAGGTTGATGACGTCGACCGCACGCTCGGAAACCAGGCGAAACACGTCGCGCACGCTCTGCGCGGCTTCGTCGGCCTCGATGGCCACGGGCAAGGCCTGCGTCAGCAGCTTGAGCCCGGCGAAATCGGCCGCCGGCACCGGCTGCTCGATCAGCGCGACGGCATGACGCTCCATCCGCGAAAAAGCCGAGATCAGTTGCTTGGGGCTGTACGACTGGTTCGGATCCAGCGTCAGCACCACATCGGGCCCCACCGCTTCGCGAACGGCGGCCAGGCGCTGGATGTCCAGGTCGGTATCGCCCGACAGCTTGAGTTTCAGTTGCCCATAACCCTGCCCGGCAAGCTGGCGTGCCAATGCGCCCATTTCGTCCGGCGCCTTGATGGGCAGGATGCGCGAGAGCGCCACCCGCTCGCGTTGCCGCCCGCCCAGCAGCACGTGCACGGGCACGTCCATCGCACGCGCCAGCAGGTCGTGCAGCGCCATGTCGATGGCGGCCTTGACGGTCGGCTGGTAGGCCAGCGTGGCGTCGAGCTCGTCGAGCACCGCCCCCAGTTCATCCAGGCTGCGGCCGACCAGCATCGGCACCAGGAAAGCCAGTCCGGCCCGCGCGCCCTCGCCGTGGGTGGAGATCGCCGGGATGGCATGGCAGTAGCCCAGGCCTTCGTGCCCTTCGTCGTCGCGCACCCGCACCACCCAGCCCTCGAGCCGGGGCACCTGGGCCCGCGCAAACTTCCACTGGGGATCGGCCAGGCCCTGCACGCAAGGCTCGAAAGAGGCAGAAACAATCGTCCGGGTCACGGCGGCTTACTCCAGCGTGATCTTGGACTTGGTGATGATGCCCTTCCACTTCTGCGACTCGGCGGCCATCAACTGGCGGTACTCGTCGGACGTGGAAGTGGCAGGAATCGCCCCCTGCTTGAGGAAGGTCTGCTTCATCTCCGGGGCATTGACCGCAGCCACGGCGGCCTCGCGCACCTTGTTGGCAATCGCGGCGGGCAGGCCCTTGGGCGCGATCAGGCCATACGTGGTCTCCATCGACACACCCTTCAGTCCCTGCTCGTGGGTGGTGGGCACATGGGGCAGTTGCGGCGCCCGTTCGGGGCCGGCCACGGCCAGCACCGTGAAGGCGCCGCTGCCGACGTGCGGCAGCACGGGCAGCAAATCGACCATGGTGGCGTCGACCTCGCCGGCCAGCAGCGCCGTCACCGCGGGCGCCGCGCCCTTGTAGGGCACATGCAGCAGATCCACGGCGGCCTGGTCCTTGAACAGCTCCATGCCGATGTGCGGCGTGGTGCCCGGACCGGCCGAACTGTAGGCCAGCTTGCCCGGAGCGGCCTTGGCCTTCTTGATCAGATCGTCCAGGGTGTGCATGCCCGACTTGCTGTTGACCACGATCACGCTGGGAATGCGTGCGACCACCGTCAGGTACTGCACGTCGTCGAGCGTGTACGGCGCTTTCATCAGATTGGGCATGCCGGCCAGCGGGCCCGGCGCGATCAGTGCCAGGGTATAGCCGTCGGGCTGGGCCTTGGCGGTCGCCTCCACGCCGATGATGCCGCCGGCACCCGCGCGGTTGTCCACCACCACCGGCTTGCCCAGCGACTCGCCGAGCTTGGTCGCCAGCAGGCGCGCGATCGCATCGGTCGGGCCGCCTGCGGCATAGGGCACGACCAGCTTGATCGGCTGGTTGGGCCAGTCCTGTGCGTGGGCCGAGGGCAGGGCCAAGGTGGCAGCGGCGGTCAGCAGCGCCATGGCTGCGCCCCAGATGCGGCGGTTCGTTTTCATGTCTTGTCTCCGGTTGCGAATGGAAGGCCGGCCTGGCGCCGACCCTTGTTTGCACAAAGTTTAGGACTCGCCTGCCGCCTCGCCTTGCACCAAACCGGCAAGGCTGCTTTGCACGCCGTCGTGCCGCAGCCCGCAACCCAGCCATGCGCGGATCGGCATAGGCGCGGGGCCGGCTCGCCGCTAGAGTGCAACGCACAACAAGCATTCAGGAGACAAACCGTGACCCCTCTGCCCCGCCCGCGCCCTGCAGGCGCCGCCCGCCGTCGCCGCGGCGTGCTGCGCATCCTCGCCGCCTTGCCCCTGGCCTCCGTGGCCATGGTGCCCCTCGGGGCGATGGCGGCGTTTTCGGACCGCCCCATCACGCTGGTCGTGCCCTTCCCCGCAGGCGGCGCCGCCGACATCATGGCCCGCACCCTGGCGCTGCAACTGGGCGCTGTACTGGGCCAGCAAGTCATCGTCGACAACCGGGGCGGCGGAGGCGGCAGCCTGGCTGCCGAATTCGTGGCCCGCGCCAAACCCGACGGCCTGACGCTCATGCTCGGCACCATGGGCACGCATGCGATCAACCCCGCGCTGTACCCGCGCCTGCGCTACGACCCGGTGGCCGACTTCACGCCCATCTCGCTCACCCACATCACGCCGCGCGTGCTGCTGGTCCACGCCGATGTGCCCGCACGCAGCGTGGCCGAGTTCAAGGCGCTGGCGCAGGCCCAGCCCGGCAAGCTCACCTACGGATCGGCAGGCAACGGCAGCTCGAGCCACCTGTCGGGCGCCCTGTTCGAAAGCCTGGCGAACGTCGATCTCACGCACGTGCCGTATCGCGGCAGTGCCCCGCTGGTGACCGACCTGCTGGCCGGCCGCATCGACTGCACCTTCGACTCCTACTCGGTCTACGAGGAACACATCCGCAACGGCCGCGTGCGGGCGCTGGCCGTCACCTCGCGCACGCGCATGGCGGCATTGCCGCAGATTCCCACGCTGGCCGAATCGGGCTTGGCGGGCTACGAAGTCTCCAACTGGCTGGGCGTCTTTGCCCCCGCCGGCACGCCGCCCGCGCTGGTCCGCACGCTCAACGAAGCCACCCGCCAGGCCATGCGTCACGAAGACACGCGCCGCCAGTTGCTGGCCCTGGGCATCGAACCCACCACCTCCACGCCCGAAGCCTTTGCGGCGCTGCTGCGTGACGACATCCCGCGCTGGGCCCAATTGGTAAAAACCTCGGGCGCCCAGATCGAATGACACGCCCGGCCTCACCCCGTCGCCGGCTGCTGCTCTCGCATGGCGACGCCCGGATCGACGTCGTCACCGAGGGCAGCGGCCCGGCCCTCGTGCTCCTGCCCTCCTCGCTGCGCGATTCGCTGGATTTCGACGACCTGGCCGAGCTGCTGGCCCTGCGCGGCTTCCAGGTGCTGCGGCCACAGCCCCGCGGCATGGGCCGCAGCAGTCCGCCGCCGCCCGACATGACGCTGGACACCCTGGCCGGCGACGTCGCCGCCGTCGTCGCGCAACTCGTCCACGGCCCCGCGCTGGTGGCCGGCCATGCCTACGGCCACTGGGTGGCGCGCGTCGCGGCCTGGCGCCATCCCGCCCAGGTGCGCGGACTGGTGCTGATGGCCGCCGCCGCACGCACGTTTCCCGACGGCATGGCCCAGGCCCTGGCCGTGGCCTCCGACCCCGCCCAGCCCGAAGCGGCTCGCCTCGAAGCCCTGCGACTCTGCATGTTTGCCCCGGGCAACGATCCCCGGCCCTGGCTCGACGGCTGGCATCCGCAATGGCGGGCCGCCTACCGGGCCGCCGCCCAGCAGCCGCCACGCACCGAATGGCAACACCCGTCGCAGATTCCCGTGCTCGACCTGCAAGGCAGCGACGACGCCTGGCGTCCGCCGTCGAGCCGCGACGAGTTCTCGGCCCTGCTCGGCACCGGGGTCACCGTGCGCAGCATCCCGGGCGCCGGCCATGCCATGGTGCCCGAGCAGCCCCTGGCGGTGGCCGATGCCATTGCCGACTGGGCGCATGTCATGAATAATCCCCGCTGATGTACCGCGCCAAGGCTTCCGACTTCCGTCTCGACATCACCGCCGATTTGCAGAAATGGCGGTCCTTCGTCGCCATCGGCGAACTGGGCAGCCTCACACGTGCCGCGCTGTTCCTCGACAGCAGCCAGTCTTTCCTGAGCCGCCAGATCAACGCCCTGGAGCGCGAGTGCGGTGCCCGCCTCTTCACGCGCACCGGGCGGGGCGTCGAGCTCTCCGAGACCGGCTTGCGTCTGTTCCCGCAGGTCAAGGAACTGCTCGAACGTGCGCGCTCGCTCGAACAGGACATCCGGGCCGACCTGCACGAGCCCGTCGGCACCGTCACCATCGCTTCGCTGCCGTCCATCGGCACCATCCTAATCGGCCGGCTCTTCGAGCGCATCCACACCCTGCACCCCGGTGTCAGCCTCAAGGTGCTCGAAGGCTCCAGCGGCCAGGTCGAGGAATGGCTGACCGAGGCCCGTGTGGACATCGCCATCCTCTACCGCTACGGCAGCAGCCTGCCCGAAGGCGAAGAAGCCCTGGCCACCGTCGACAGTTGCCTCATCGGCTGCAGCGGCGACCGGCTCACCGCACAGGGCCAGGTGCCTTTCGCGCGGCTCGACGGCCTGCCCTTCATTCTGCCCAGCGCACCCAACGGCCTGCGCACGGCACTCGACGCCGGCGCCCGCCAGGCCCGCATCACGCTGGCACCGGCCATCGAGGCCGATTCGCTGCCGCTGCAGAAGCAGCTCACGGCCGAGGCCCGCCTCTACACCGTGTTGCCGCTGCATGCCGTCTGGGACGAAGTGCAGCAGAACCGGCTGCAGGCCGCTCGCATCGTCGAACCGTCGTTCCAGCGCACGGTGGCCATGGCGTTTTCCAAATCCAAGGGCCCCTCGCTGGCCGTCAAGGCCGTCTCCGACCACCTGGTACGCATCGTCGCCGACATGGCCGCCCAGGGCATGTGGCGCACCTGAGCCCGCGAAGCCCCGCCCTCCCGGCCGGCGAAGCGGCCTACAATCGACGGCTTTCGCATTCTGGAATACCGATCCCATGCAAGCCCTCTGGATGCTGCTGGCCACCCTGTTGTTTGCGTTCATGGGGGTCTGCGTCAAGCTGGCGTCGGCGTACTACTCGGCCGCCGAACTGATCTTCTACCGCGGGCTGATCGGGGCCGTCTGCCTGGGCCTGCTGGCCCGCTCGCAAGGCGTGACGCTCAAGACCCGGTATCCGGGCATGCACGCCTGGCGCAGCCTGATCGGCGTCATCTCGATGGGCGGCTGGTTCTACGCCATCGGTTTCCTGCCGCTGGCCACGGCGGTCACGCTCAACTACATGAGCAGCATCTGGATCGCCACCTTCATCGTCGGCGGCTCGCTGCTCGCCTGGCGCCCGCTGCGCCCGGGCCCCTCGCCGCTGGCACAGGGCCCGCTGAGCCTGACCGTGCTGATCGGCTTCGCCGGCGTGCTCATGATCATGCGGCCCTCGATCGACAACAGCCAGATGTTCGCCGGCCTCATCGGCCTGCTTTCCGGCATGCTGGCGGCCTTCGCCTACATGCAGGTCGTGGCCCTGGCCCGGGTGGGCGAATCCGAAACCCGCACCGTCTTCTACTTCGCCGTGGGCTGCTGCCTGGCCGGCGGCCTGGTCGCGCTGGCCACCGGTCTGTCGCCCTGGAACTGGCAGGGCGCGATCTGGCTGCTGCCCGTGGGCATCCTCGCGGCCATGGCCCAACTCTGCATGACCCGCGCCTACTCCCGCAGTCAGGGTCACATGGGCACGCTGCTGGTCGCCAACCTGCAGTACTCGGGCATCATCTTCTCGTCCATCCTGGGCATGCTGGTCTTTGCCGAACACATTCCGCCCATCGGCTGGGCCGGCATGGGGCTCATCATCCTCAGCGGCGTGCTGGCCAGCATCCTGCGTGCCCGCGTGGCCCCCCAGGTCCCCGCCGAAGACCGCTGAGCGCCGCCGAGTCCGCCAGCCACCGGCCTCAGGGACAAAGCGGCGCGTGGCCATGGCCCCGTCGATTAAGATGACTCCCCGAACCGCACCGGTCGCGACATCTGTCGCCTCCTGCGGCCACTGCTGCAGCCCTCGCGCCGCTCCGCATCGCGGCCTCTGCAACCTTCCGGGCCGGCCGACAGGGCCCCGTGCAGCCCGCTGTTTTCACCCGTTTGACCTGAACGACGATCCGATATGGCATCCACCTCTTCATCCGCGCCCTACACCACCCTGATTTCGGCCGAGCAGTTGCAGGCCCTTCAGGCCAGCGGCAAGCCCCTGCTGGTCTTCGACGTGAGCTTCGACCTGATGAAGCCGCAGGCCGGTGCGGCCCAGTTCACCGAAGGCCACATTCCCGGCGCCGTCTTCGCCGACCTCGACCTGTCGCTCAGCGACAAGAGCGGCAGCGGCCAGGCGGCCTCGGGCGGCCGTCACCCCCTGCCCAGCCGCGAGCACTTCGCCGCCTGGCTGGCCAAGGCCGGCCTGCAGCACGGCATGCAGGTGGTGGTCTACGATCGCCAGCAGTGCAACTACTGCGTCCGCCTGTGGTGGATGCTCAAGTGGGTGGGCTTCGATGCCGTCGCCGTGCTCGACGGCGGCCTGCAGGCCTGGCAAGCTGCCGGCGGCGCACTCGAAACCGAAGCCCAGGTGCATGCCGAAGGCGACTTCCAGTTGTCCGTGGCCCTGACCGACCTGGTCGATGCCCAGGACGTGCTCGCCAAGCTGGGTTCGCCCGTCCAGACCGTCATCGACGCCCGGGGCGCACCGCGTTACCGGGGTGAAGTCGAGCCGCTGGATCCGGTCGCCGGCCACATTCCCGGAGCCCTCAACCGGCCGTTCACCAGCAACTTCGGCGCCGACGGCAAGTTCAAGCCTGCCGCCGTGCTTCGAGCCGAGTTCGACGAACTGCTGGCCGGCCACGACGTGGCAGGCGTCGTCCACCAGTGCGGCAGCGGCGTCAGTGCCACGCCCAACCTGCTCGCCATGGAAATCGCCGGCCTGGGCCGCGCCCGCCTGTATGCCGGAAGCTGGAGCGACTGGTGCAGCGATCCGGCGCGGCCGGTCGCCCAGGGCTGAGAGTCCAGACTCAGGGGGCCGACTTCCCCTGATCGCGACCCCCACCCTCGTGGTCGTGGTGGTGGTCATGGTCTTCGTCGGCGTGCTGCCCCTCGCCCGGCAGCGCTGCCCCGCGATGATCGTGGGCCTGCGTGCCCGGCTCGCTCTGTCCGTGGGCATGATCATGCCCGCCATGGCTGTGCGCCAGCCCGCTGGCCAGCGTGACGATGACGATGCCGGCCGCCAGCCAGGCCACCTGCGCCGTCGTCTGCCGGGCGGACAGGCGTTTCTGCAATTGGGGAATCAGATCGGCCAGCGCCACATAGGCAAAGCTGCTCGACGCCACGACCAGAAAATACGGCAGCCAGTCATGGAGCTGGTCGACCAGCACATAACCGATGACCCCACCGGCCGCCGTCATCGCGCCGGCCATCGAAACCTTCACCAGAGCCTTGCGCTGGTTGTTTCCGCTGCTCTGGCGCAGCACCACGATGTCGCCCATGTGATGAGGCACCTCATGCGCCAGCACGGCCAGCGCCGCCACGATGCCCAGGTGCATGTCCGCCAGGAAAGCCGAGGCGATCAGGATGCCGTCGCCGAAGGCGTGCAGGCCGTCGCCGAACAGCACGGCCCAGCCCCCGCTCCGGTGCGTGTGGGCATGCCCATGGCTGTGGCCATGCGGGCGATGGTGATCGTGGGCATGCGCACCGTGGTCGTGTCCATGGTGAGCATGCGCGCCGTCCGCATGGGCGGCCGCGTGGGCACCGGGCACCTGCTCGCGGGCCTGTTCGAGCGACTCGGCTTCCGCCTGCAGCACCTCGTCGAGCTGGCCGTGCTCGTGCGAGTGATGCCACAGCTCGGCCTTGTCCAGCAGAAAAAAGAACACCAGCCCCAGCAGGAACACCGTGAACAGCCGGTGCACGGCTTCGCCGCTCTCGAAGGCCTCGGGCAGCAGATGCATGAAAGCGGTCGCCAGCAGGGCCCCGGCCGCCAGACTCAGCATGTGCTGGGCGTAACGCGCCAGCACGCCGAAGCTCAGAAACGAGGCCAGCCAGACGCTGCCGATGCCCGCCAGCAGCGTGGCGGCGATAATGCTCAGGAAAATCATTGAAAGTATCGTTTTTTTTAATGCACTGTCAGCGTAACGCGGGCCCACGCATGGCGCCACGTGCACACGGGGAACCGGCCGGGAGCGGACCAGGTCGACCTGCGCGCCCGAACTTCACGGACGCCAGGCACTCTGACCGGACGAGGAATGCCATCTCGAGATATGAGCTTGAACAAACACATCACTTTGCTGTGCCTGACCGGCGTCACCCTGGTTGCCGCCTTCCTGGTCGGCATCTACTGGAACGACAAGCTGCACAGCCTCAACGAGGCTCGCCAGCAGGCTGCGGCTCTGCAGGCGCGGCCTATTGAGAAAGCATTCCTACCCTGCACGCCGCAGGATTATGCCCAACGTCTGAACATCCTGATGGAAGAGGCGACCTTACCCTACCGTCTGCCGGCCCAACCCGAGGTCGAGATCGGCGAAATCCATGACTCGATGACTCTGGCGCTCGACAACCACAACACGCTGATCGTGCTGGTCGACAAGAACAGCCTGCGCGTGGCGTCCATCACCCTCATCGTCAACGGCGACCAATCGGCCGACTCCGACGCCAGTGTGCTGCTGACCACTGCGGCCGTGGCGGCTGCGGCCATGCCGGACAAATCCCTCTCCACGCTGACCCCGCTGGTCGCCCGTCTGGTCGCCAGCTACCAGGGCGGGGCCCAGTCGGCCGAGCAGACCCTCGACGGCGTGCGCATCCGCTACGACCGGGTGCCGTCGCAGGCCGCAGCCTGGTTCTGGATCGAACCCGCCAACAGTTGAGCTCTCCCGGGGGGCCGTCACCTGTGCCGGACAAGGCCGCACGCCGTTTCTCGAATGTCCGATTTGCCCCGATAATGCCAAGCGCCGGCGACGCGCGCCGGCGACCCTCAACGCAAAAAATCCAGAGGCCCAGCCTGTGAAAGACTTATTGGTCTTGCGTGCGGATCATTATTCGCGTGCCAGCCATCAGACCCTGATCGAAGCCGACCGCACCGGTCGCTTCGAAATCGTCGTGGTGGCCGATCGTCGCAAACGGCATTTCGAGTACAGCGGTTTCCGCCATGTCGCCTTCGACACCCGCACCGTTCGTTCGCTCGGATTGCCCACGCGGCGGGACATGCAATGGCGCTGCGGCGACTACGCGTATTACCTGGCGGCCCAGGCGGTTCCGGATTTTCGTCACCTGTGGCTGCTCGAAACCGATCTGCGCATCGGCTTCGACCGGCTCGAGGATTTTTTCCGGCTGTTCGACGACTGCCCTGCCGACTTCCTGGCGTCCGACCTGCGTCCCGCCGATCTGGGCTGGTCCTGGCGAGTGCATGTGGCTGCGCTGCGTCAGGAGGCCTACCGCTGTTTTTTCCCGCTCACCCGCGTCAGCCGCGCCGCCTGCACCCATCTGCGGCATCAGCGCGCCGCCAGCACCGACGCGCTGGCCAACGACGAGAGTTTTGCGGCCACCATCCTCGTCAACGACGGCTACGACTGCCGCGAGCTCGAAGCGGTTGTCCCCGGTCTCTATGCCCGTCCCGGTTTTTCGTTCGACTACCCGGTGCTCGACCGGGCCTACGAACGCGCGCCCCGCGACAACCGCATCTATCACCCGGTGCTGCGCGACCGCCTCTACCTCAAGCGACTGCGCCGCTACCACGGTTTCCCCAAGGCCTGGCGCACCATCTACCACGAAGCCTGCACCGCCTACGGCTGGCAACCGCCCGTGCTGGCCCAACGGCTGCCGCCGGTCGGACTGACCCTCGGTGCCGCCCTCACGCTGCTGGTCGTGATCCTGTTCGACAACCCCGAGGCCATCGAATCCCTGATGCAGGCCGTGGCCGTGCTGATGTGCGTGGCCGCCGCCGCGCTGGCACTGCGCAGCACGGGCAACGACGACGGCGGCACCCGCAACCGCGTCGACCGCTGATCCACCCGCCCCGGCGACGGGGCGAGGCCATCCCTTCAGGCCAGCTTGTCCAGCATGCCCTGCTCGTCCAGAACCGGAATGCCCAGTTCCTGAGCCTTCGCCAGCTTGCTGCCGGCCTCTTCGCCGGCGACCACAAAACTGGTCTTCTTGCTCACCGAACCGGCCACCTTGGCACCCGCGGCCTCCAGCCTGTCCTTGGCCTCGTCGCGCGACAGCGTGGGCAAGGTGCCCGTGATCACAAAAGTCAGCCCGGCCAGCGGCAACGCGGGCGCACGCACCGGCTCCTGCTCGGGCCAGTGCACGCCGCACGCCCGCAACTGCTCGACCACTTCCCGGTTGTGCGCCTGCTCGAAGAAAGTCCGCAAACTCCCGGCGACGATGGGTCCCACGTCATTGACTTCCAGCAGCTGCTCGGTCGTGGCATCCATTACCCGATCGAGCAGACCGAAATGTTTGGCCAGGTCCTTGGCCGTGCTTTCCCCCACGTTCGGGATGCCCAGGCCGAACAGGAATCGCGGCAGAGTCGTCGACTTGGATTTTTCGAGCGCGGCCAGCACGTTCTGCGCCGACTTATCGGCCATGCGGTCGAGCGCCGACAGGCTGCTCAGGCCCAGCCTGTAGATGTCCGGCAGCACCTTGACGATATCGCCGTCCACCAGCTGGTCGACCAGCTTTTCGCCCAGACCTTCGATATCAAGTGCACGGCGCTGCGCAAAATGCAGCAGCGCCTGCTTGCGCTGGGCTGCGCAGAAGAGACCGCCCGTGCAGCGGTAGGCCACCTCGCCGCGCTGGCGCACGACTTGACTGCCGCACACCGGGCAAACCTCGGGCATGGGGAAATTGGGCACATAGGCCGGCCGCCCGCCCGGCTGCGGCACCGAGCCCACCACCTCGGGAATCACATCGCCCGCGCGCCGCACGATGACCAGATCGCCCACCCGCACCCGCTTGCGCCGCAGCTCGAAGCGGTTGTGCAATGTCGCATTGGTGACCGTCACCCCTCCCACGAACACCGGTTGCAGCCGCGCGACGGGCGTCAGCTTGCCCGTGCGTCCGACCTGGATGTCGATGCCCAGCACGGTGGTCGTCTGCTCTTGGGCCGGGTATTTGTGGGCCACGGCCCAGCGCGGCTCGCGGCTCACGAACCCGAGCTGCCGCTGCAGTTCAAGTGCATCGACCTTGTACACGACGCCGTCGATGTCGTAGGGCAAGCGGTCCCGTTCGGCACCGATGCGCAGGTGGAAGTCCGCCAGGCCTTCGCTGCCCGCCACCTGTTCGGTCTGGCCGGCCACCGGCAAGCCCCAGGCCTTCAGGGCCTGCAGCAGGCCGTAATGGGTCTCGAAGGCCGGCCCGCCGTCGGCCTGCTGCGTCACCTCGCCCACGCCATAGGCAAAAAAGCTCAGCGGACGCTGGCGCGCAATGGCCGGATCGAGCTGGCGCACCGCGCCCGCAGCCGCGTTGCGCGGATTCACGAAGGTCTTGCCCCCCGCATCGCGCTGACGGGCGTTGAGCGCCTCGAAATCGTCACGCCGCATGTAGACCTCGCCACGCACCTCCAGCACCGGCGGTACGGCCAGCCCGGAGGCATGCAGCCGCAACGGAATCTGGCGGATGCCGCGGATGTTCTGCGTCACGTTCTCGCCCGTCTCGCCATCGCCCCGCGTGGCGGCTTGCACCAGCATACCGTCTTCGTAGCGCAGGCTCATGGCCAGACCGTCGAACTTGAGCTCGGCCACATACGCCACGGGTGGATCGCCTTCGCCCAGCGCCAGCTCGCGCCGGATACGTGCATCGAAAGCCTGGGCGCCCGCCGGCGTGGTGTCCGTCTCGGTCTTGATCGACAGCATCGGAACGGCATGCCTGACCGGCTCGAAATCGGGCAGCACCTGACCGATCACCCGTTGCGTGGGTGAATCCGGCGTGATCAGCTCAGGGTGGGCAGCCTCCAGCGCTTCCAGGGCCTGGTAAAGCACGTCGTAGTCGGCATCGGGCAGTTGCGGCGCATCGAGCACATAGTACTGATGGGCATGGAACACGATCTGCTCACGCAACTGGCGGATGCGCTCGGCGGCGCTGAGTTCGGGTGCCTGGGGGGATTCGCTGCCCTGGCCGACCGGCTCGGAAGGAAAGAGCGGGAGCGAAGACGGGGATTGAGCACTCATGTCGGGGTCCATCGCGTGGCATGGATCTGCCGCGCCTTGTTCATTCAATTCAATCAGGGGACGCATGGCCAGTCCATGCGCCGCACATCGACGGGCATCGGCCATTTGCACGGCCGCATCGCCTCGCCAAACAAATCAGCCTTCGCCAGCCATTGCGGACGAAGGCTGCGAAGGCATCCATAACGGCCGGCAGCGGCCTGGCCCGCCAACCGCCAGCGACTGTTGTCGTTCAGGAAAACAGGCGACGCGCCTGCGGAGAGCCTGCCGAGAGGTCGTACGCATCGAGCGTATCGTACAACTGCGACAGATCCTGCGCGATCGAATCCATGGCTTCGAGGTAGATCGGCGTGCCGTTGTCGTCGGTGATGAGCCCGTCCATGGCGGTCGCCAGCTCATGGGCGGCTTCGCGCAGGCGCTCGAAGGGCTGTTCGTCGCGGCTGACCTGCGGCACGTCGAGCGACAGCGCGATCTCGTGCAACGCCGCCTGGGCCAGATCCTCGGCCAGCGCAGCCTGGGTGTCGAAACTCAACACCAGCACCGGCGGCAGGCCGGGAGACGATGCCGGCAGCACCATGCGGCCGGGAATCGCACCGGCAATGAAACCGAGCTTGCCCGCCTGCTGCTGCACATAACCCGGACTCCAGGCCGTGGTGCGAGCCCGCAGCGAAAAGCCCAGTTGGGCATCGTGTGCCCCGGCGAACTGGTCGAGCTCGCGCGCCCGGGCCACCTGCTCGATCATGTCGGGAAAATCGGGCGCCCCGCCCACGGCGTCGGCAAAGGCCTGGGCCTTCATCACGAACTCGGAAAACTCGATCTCGTTGAGCGCACCGTTGCGGTTGGCCAGTTGCACGCCGGCCTGGAACGCCGTGTAGCGGCGGCCCAGATGCGGCGGTTCCCAGCTCGATGAAATCTGATTGAGCCCTTCGATCAGGAAAGGCTTGCTGCCCGCACGCCGCGTGCCCGGCAGCGCCGCAATCGCGGCATCGCCGGAAACCACGCCGTCGAGCGCAATCGGCGCGATGACATCGATCAGCGCGTCGAGCTGCCCGGTACGGCGCTCGGACGGTCCGACGGCCGAGAACTCGGGGGCCAGTCCCACCGGTGCCGCAACTGCGGAAGGGCCCGAGGTCTGTCCCGTCCATCCCGCAGATGACACCGACCCGGAAGATGCCGGTGCCGCCCGGCCATTGCCCGATGCCGAGCCACGCCGGTCCTCGTCGGCAGGTCCGTCGAACTCGGCAAAGCCCACCGGCTCGGCCTCGTCGCGCCGGGCCTGGAAGTCGTGGTCGCCGCCATAAAGGCCGGGCTCGCGCCGATCGGCTCGGGCAGAACCGTCGTCGGTGTCGCCGCCGTTGCCGTAACCAGGGCCGTCGCCGTCGCCGAGCTCGGGGTCATGTCCCTCCTCGGACGGGCGGGCCTGCCGGGGCATGTGACGGCGTGAATTCCAGGCGTTGTACGCCACCACGCCGGCCAGCACCAGGCCGCCGACGATGGCCAGACCGACCTGCAGTGAACTCTCCATTTATGCAGCCTCCATCAGGGTGTTGGCAGCTTCCATGTCGACCGCCACGATGCGCGATACGCCCTGCTCCTGCATGGTCACGCCGATCAGCTGTTTGGCCATCTCCATGGCGATCTTGTTGTGGCTGATGAATAGGAATTGTGTTTCGTCGCTCATGTGCGCCACCAGTTTGGCATACCGTTCGGTATTGGCATCGTCCAGCGGTGCATCGACCTCGTCGAGCAGGCAGAACGGTGCCGGGTTGAGTTGGAAAATCGCGAACACCAGTGCAATGGCCGTCAGCGCCTTTTCGCCGCCCGACAGCAGATGGATGGTCTGGTTCTTCTTGCCCGGCGGCTGGGCGATCACCTGCACGCCCGCATCCAGGATTTCCTCGCCCGTCATCACCAGGCGGGCCTGACCGCCGCCGAACAGCTCGGGGAACATCCGTCCGAAATGTTCGTTCACCGTCGTGAAGGTGCTGCCCAGCAGTTCGCGCGTTTCGCCGTCGATGCGGCGGATCGCGTCCTCGAGCGTGTTCATGGCGTCGAGCAGGTCGGCCATCTGCGAATCCAGGAACTGCTTGCGCTCGCGGGCCGCGGTCAGCTCGTCGAGCGCGGCCAGATTGACGGCGCCCAGTGCGGCGATCTCGCGGTTGTAGCGGTCGATCTCGCCCTGCAGTCCCGTCAGCCGGACCTGTCCGTCGGCCACCGAACGGGCCAGGGCCTCGAGATCGGCCTCGGCCTCGGCCAGCATCTGGCTGTATTGCTCCAGGCCCAGGCGCGCGGCCTGCTCCTTGAGCTGGAATTCGGTGATGCGCTGGCGCAGCGGATCGAGTTCACGCTCGAGCTGCAGGCGGCGCTCGTCGCTGGCCCGCAGCTTGGCCGTGAGATCGTCGTACTCGCTGCGCAGTGCGGCCAGTGCCTGTTCGCGCGCCATCTTGGCGGCCAGCGCCTCTTGCAGGCCGCCCTGCGCCGCGGCGTCGTTGAACCGCGTCAGTTCGTCGTTCACCCGCTGCCGCTCGGCATCGATCGACTGCAACTGCTGCGCTGCGGTCTCCATCGAGCGGTTGAGTTCGCCCAGGCGCTGCGTCAGGCTGCGCTGGGCGTAGCCGGATTCCTGCGACTGACGTTCGAGCGCGCGCAGTTGCTCGCGCGCCTCGGCCAGCTTGCGTTCGTTCTCGATCACCCGGTCGTCGAGCTGGGCGTGGCGCTCCTGCGTATCGGCCAGTTGCATGTCCAGTTCCTCGAAGCGCGCCTCGGCGGTCACACGCCGCTCCTGCAGGGCCTCGAGCTGTTCGTCGACCTCGGCCAGATCGCCCGCGATCTGCTGGCTGCGCGCTCGGGCCTGCTCGGCCAACTGGCCCAGACGCAGGGTCTCGACCTGCAGGTCGTGCAGCCGGCCCTGGCCTTCGGATTGTTCGCGCCGGGCCTGGACCTGGCGCTGCGTGGCGTCGGTATACGCGGCATCGGCCCGCACCAGCGCCGTACGGGATTCCTCGGCGATGAAGTTGTGCGCCCGGATTTCCTTTTCCAGGTTCTCGATGTCCTGGGCCCGTGCCAGCATGCCGGCCTGTTCGCTGTCCTGGGCATAGAAGCTCACGCTGTGCGCGCTGACCGCATGCCCGTCGGGCAGGTAGATCACCTCGCCGGCCTGCAGTTGGGCACGGCGCGCCAGTGCATCGTCGATCTGCTGGGCGGTGTAGCAACCCTGCAGCCAGTCGCCCAGCAGCGCCCGCAGGCCGGCGTCGTGCACACGCAACTTGTCGGCCAGACGCGGCAGGCCGTGACCTGCGGCCGGGGCCACACCGGCCACCGGCGGCGTATAGAAAGCCAGCTTGGCCGGCGGCGCATCCGTGGCAAACGCGCGCACGGTCTCGAGGCGGCCGATCTCCAGCGCCCCCATGCGTTCGCGCAACGCGGCTTCCAGCGCATTTTCCCAGCCCTGCTCGATGCCCAGCCGGCTCCACAGGCCTTGCAGGCTGTCGAGTCCGTGCCGGGCCAGCCAGGGCTGGAGCTTGCCGTCCGTCTTGACCTTGTCCTGCAGCGTGCGCAGCGCCTCCAGCCGGGCCGACAGGTCGGCCTGCCGAGCCGACTCGCGGTTCACCGCCTGCTGCCGGTCGCGACGGGCCTCGTCGAGTTCGGGAACCAGATCCTGCAGTTCCGCCAGGCGGGCGTTGGCCAGTTCCTGGCTCTCCTGGAGCTCGGCCAGTTGTTCCTGCAGGTTGAGCAGCCGCTGCTCGTCGGGCGCGGCCAAGGCCTGGCGGTCGGCCTGCAGCCGTTCGCGGCGCACGTTGAACTGCCGGCTCTGGTCGTCGATGTTGCGCTGGTCGGCTGCCAGCACCTGAATCTGCTGCTGCACCGCGTGCACGGCACCCCGCTGGTCGTTGGCCTGCTGCTGGGCGCGGCGCAGCGCGTCCTCGAGCTCGGGCAGGCGCATGCTCTGCTCCTCGACCTGGGCGGCCAGCGTCTCGGCCTGCTCCTCGGCCCCCACCGTCTGCTCCGACAGTTGTTCGAGTTCGACCGCGGCGTCTTCCTGCCGCTGGCTCCACTGGGCGTGCTGCTCCTTGAGCTGCACCAGGCGCTGCTCGGCGCGCTGGCGGCCATCGACCACAAAACGGATCTCGGCCTCGAGCTTGCCGACCTCGGCACTGGCCTCGTACAGCTGGCCCTGGGCCTGGTTGACCTTGTCGCCGGCACCGTAGTGCGCCTGCCGGATGGTCTCGAGCTCGGCCTCGATGCGGCGCAGGTCGGCCATGCGCGACTCCAGGTCGTTGACCGCCTGCAGGCCTTCGGTCTGGATCTTGGCCTGATCGGCCTCGGCCTCGCTGCGCTTGAGGAACCACAGCTGCTGCTGCCGCAGCGCCACCTGCGACTGCAGGGTGTTGTAGCGGCTGGCCACTTCGGCCTGCTTTTCCAGCTTGTCGAGATTGGCGTTGAGCTCGCGCAGGATGTCTTCCACCCGCGTCAGGTTCTCGCGTGTGTCCGACAGGCGGTTCTCGGTTTCACGCCGCCGCTCCTTGTACTTGGAGACCCCCGCGGCCTCCTCCAGAAACAGCCGCAGCTCCTCGGGCTTGGATTCGATGATGCGGCTGATCGTGCCCTGCCCGATGATGGCGTAGGCGCGCGGGCCCAGGCCGGTGCCCAGGAACACGTCCTGCACGTCGCGCCGGCGCACCACCTGGTTGTTGATGTAGTAGCTCGAGTTGCCCTCGCGCGTGAGCACCCGCTTGACCGCGATTTCCGGGAACTGGTTCCACTGGCCGCCCGCGCGGTGGTCGCTGTTGTCGAACACCAGTTCGACGCTGGCCCGGCTGGCCGGCTTGCGGGTCGTCGTGCCGTTGAAGATCACGTCCTGCATGGACTCGCCGCGCAGCTCGCTCGCCTTGCTTTCGCCCAGCACCCAGCGCACGGCATCCATGATGTTGGACTTGCCGCAACCATTGGGGCCGACCACGCCGACGAGTTGCCCCGGCAGCAG
Organism: Comamonas sp. BIGb0124; assembly: GCF_003752175.1. Lineage (GTDB taxonomy): Bacteria > Pseudomonadota > Gammaproteobacteria > Burkholderiales > Burkholderiaceae_C > Comamonas_F. The sequence continues at coordinate 373,172 of NZ_RJVF01000013.1, forward strand.
GAAATTGGTCGGCTCGGCGAACGATTTGAAGCCAGCGAGCTTGATGGAATTGAGACGCACGGCGAACCCGGTCGAAAAAACAGACAAAAACGGCTAGGCCGCCAGAGGGGGAACTACGGTTCGAGCCCGGCCGGACGGCCGCCATGCCAGCCAGGGGAACGATGCGGCGATGATAACGCCTGGCATGCACTCATAAATGAAGAGCTTCCCCCCCTGAACAGGTTGGTCGCATGATGGGCCGACCGATGCAGATGCGCAATGAAGTGGCGCAGCACCGGCGACAAGGCCGCTTCGCCCCGCAGAATGGCCCCGACCGCCAGCGGCATCAGGACGATGTAGTCGCCCGTGGCGACCCGCATCAGCGCCAGCGTCGAGTTGACCACGGCCCCTACGGCCGGCGGCGTCAGGCCGGTGCGCTGGTGCAAGGAAGTCTGCTCGTGGCCAAGCCCGTCGCCATGTCCGCCACCCAGCGCTCGCTCTCGGGCGCCCCGATCACGATCGCCACAACCCCATGCGCTACATCGGCACCACCGCCACCACGGCCCCCTACTGGTATGTCCGCCATGGCACACGCGACCGCGATACGGCCTTCACCGTGTCGATCAACCTCAACCGCGCCCTGGCCGCCGACGCCGATGTGCTCGACCTGAACGATCGCCTGGCATGGGACCAGCCGCATGCCGGCAACTACGATGTCCCCGAAGCCATGGCCTGGGTGGCCCGGACACTGGCCGCGGCCACGCAGAAGGGCCTGTGAGGGCGAGCCTTGACGGCCAACTGGGCTCCGCCCGTTTCGCGAGCAGGCCTAGACCTGCAGCAGCCCCTGCTGAATCGCCAGCAAGGTGATTTCAGCCTGGTTGCGGGCGCCCGTCTTCTGCTTGACGTGGTAGAGATGGGTGCCCACCGTGCGCGGCGAGATGTGCAACTGGGTCGCGATGTCTGCCGCCGACAGACCGCGGGCCAGATGCAGGAAGACCTCGAACTCGCGCTCCGACAGCGTTGCGACCACGCCATGCCGTCCGGCTGCCTCGCCGGCCGCAGTCCCCTGCGGTGCGGGCGCCAGCGCCTGCAGCGCCATGCGCTGAGCCAGTGCCGCATCCAGAAACCGTTCGCCACGCGCCACGCAGCGCACCGCTTCGACCAGCACTTGCGGATCGGCGCGTTTGGACAGATACCCGAGCCCGCCCGCCGCCAGCAGGTGGCGCACGTGGCTGGGGTCCTCGTGCGCGCTGAGCGCCAGCACCCGCAGCCCCGGCGCACGCGCCAGCAGTTGCCGCGTGGCCTCGATCCCGCTGATGCCTTGCATCGACACATCCATGATCACGACATCCACCGGCAATTCGCCGGCGGCCCCCTCGGGCGTGGCCTGCCAGCGCCGCAGCCAGTCCAGAGCCGACTCGCCGCTGTTCACCTCCTCGACGACCTCGATGCCCGCCGTCGACTCCAGCAGCAAGCGGAAGCCCATGCGGACCAGATCATGGTCGTCCACCAGCAGGACCCGCAGGGCCGGTGCAAGGGCGGAGGACGCGGGGGGAAAGGTGGCAGCAGCAGGCATCTGAAATTTTCGGTTGTCGTCGGGACGATCAGGCAAGAGGCGGGACCGGGGTGGGCATCACCCAGCCGTCGACCGGCAGGCGGGCTCTCACGGCCAGGCCGCCCAGACGCGAACGGCCCAGCCGCAGCGCCCCGCCCAGGGCCTGGGCCCGCTCCACCATGCCGTACAGGCCGTAGCGGCCGGCCACCGGCTCGGGCCGCGCCATGCCGACGCCGTCGTCGTCGACCTGCAGATGCAGTGCGTGTTCGCGCCGCACCAGCCCCACCTGCACACGGGTGGCCTGGGCATGCCGGAGCACGTTGGTCAGGGCCTCCTGCACGATGCGGTAGGCGCCGATCTGCAGAGGCTCGGGCAACGCGAGATCCGGCGCATCCGGGAGGTTCAATTCGAATGCGATACCGGGATGCTGGATCCGCAAGCCCTGCACCAGATCGGCCACCGCCGCAGACAGTCCCAACGCGTCCAGCGCGGGCGGACGCAGGCGCGGAATGAGCGCATGCATGGCATCGTACAGACCGTCCGTGGTACGCAGCAGCAACTCCCCGGCCCGGCGCGCCGCCGGATCCCCACCGGGCGCCGCCCCGCAGCGCTGCACCAGCGTATGGGCCAGCGTGCGCACCGCCGTCACCGACTGGCCCATCTCGTCGTGCAGCGAAGCCGCCAGATCCCGGCGTTCGGCCTCGATGCGCGACTGCAGCTCCTGCACAAAACCGCGTTCGGCCGCCAGCCGGGCTTCGGCCTGTGCCGCCTGCAGACTGGCCGCCCGGTTCGTCTCGATCGCTGCCCCCAGTCGATTGACGGCCTCGCCCATGGACTGCGCTTCGGCCCCCGGCAGCCTCGGCAGGCGAACCGCGTAGTCGCCCTGTCCCATCCGGTCCAGCACGGCCCGGACATCCGACAAGGGCTGCAGACAGCGCCCCACGATCGCGAACACCAGCAGGTTCACCGCCAGCAGCAGCACCAGCGTGCCCAGCATCTGCGCCTTCATGTCGTCCCAGCCATCGAGCACTGCCCGGGAGGCATTCGAACGAATCACGAGCGAGCCGCCAAACACCGGCAGCTCCACCGGCTGCAGATCCGGAATCACCAGGCGGGCATACCAGCCCGGCGCATCCCGTCCCTGCTTGTAGGCCGAGGGCGGCGACCGGTAGAGCACCTGCCCGTCGGCCGCATAAAGCGTCATGTCGTTGGACCGGACCCGCCCGACCCGGGTCAGGAACTGCACCAGCTGACCGGCATTCCCCTGACCATAGTGTTCGAGCACTTCCCTCACCAACTGCGTGGCGATCCGGTGCGACGCGGAAATCTCCTCGCGCACCGCATTGCGTGTGCCGAGCAGATCGACCACCGTCAGCGTCCCCACCACCACAAGCATCAGGCTGGCGATGATCAGGTTGATGCGTGCGCGCAAGGTCATGCACAGGCCTCGGTAAGGTCCAGATCGTGCGCCAGCGCATTCAGCGCGTCGTGCCAGGCCGCCACCATGCCATCGTCCAGCGCATCGTGCCCGGCGCCTGGCACCGTCCAGATCCGCGCTGTGCCGGCTCGAAGCGCCTGCACGATGACGTCGGCGTTGCCCGGCGGGCACAGGGCATCGAGCGCCCCTCGCACCAGCACCACGGGGCCTGCAAAGCCGCCGGAAAGATCGGCCAGCACAGCGCTCATATCGACAAAGCAACCATGGACCAGATAGTGCGTCTGAACCAACGCGCGACGCCACAGGTCATCGGCATCGCCCAGTCGCCGGGCCCATTCGACGGGGGCCGTCAAAAAGCCCTGGTCCAGCGCCTGCTGCAGCGTAGCGGGGGTCGCAGAGCGCGCCCATTCGTTGACGCTCCAGGCCACGGCCAGCCCACGGCACGCCTCCCCGCCCTGCCGGAAGACGGCATGGGCCTGCGCAAGGTCACGATCCGCCGCCCTGGGCCCCAGGTCGTCCCCCATCGCCAGGGCCGCCGCCAAGCGGTCCCAGGCGGCTTGCACCACGGCATGCACGCCCGCCGGGGGCGCACTCAGAAGATCTCGCACCTCGCCGCGCGACGCCAGGAAAGGCGAACGCAAGGCCAGCCCCTGCACCGCCTGCGGGCAGCGCGCCGCATAAGCCAGTGCCAATGTGGCCCCCCACGATCCGCCCGCAACCACCCAGCGCGTCACGCCGGCGGCCCGCCGCAGCGACTCGATGTCGGCCAGCAGATCGGGCGTGCGATTGTGCACGACCCGGTGTGAAGCATGCGCCTGTCCGTCCATGCTCGCACCGGCCTCGCCGCCGCCCAAGTCCGGCCGCACGGTGCTGCGCCCGCAGCCCCGCTGATCGAACAAGGTCACGCACCAGCGCGCCGGATCGAAGAAACGCCGTTGCCGCGGCGACGCGCCGCTGCCCGGCCCGCCATGCAGCCACAGCAAGGGTCGCCCGCTCGGATGGCCGACCCGTTCCCAATACACCTCGTGACCGCCGCCCACGGACAGGTGGCCGCAGGCATGCGGCTCGAGATCGGGAAAGAGCCGATGACTGGACATGGCGGGATTCTAAGAAAAGCATGGCCGCTTCCGATACACAGCCTGCATAGCCCCTGCGAGCCGGCGCATTTTCATGAAAATCATGAGACCCGTTTCATGGTTTCAGCGCGCGACATCGCCCATCCCGCCCCGCACAATGCTTCGAGCCCGTGCACACCGGCCGGTGCGCCACGGTGCTCTTTTCATTCTTTTTTCTTCCCCCCAACGACACAGGAGTCACAGATCATGAAATGGGAAACCCCGAAGGCCATCGACCTGCGTTTCGGTTTTGAAATCACGATGTACGTGTTCAACCGCTGATCGCCGCACCGGCCTTTCCCGTCCCATCCCGGGCCAGGACAAGGCCGGTGTGCCGCCGGCATCCGTCGCACCTCTGCGTTTCCCCCTGTCTGCCATCGGCCCCGCCGCCCGGCACGACACTCACGGTCTGCTCCCCCGCGCATGAAAATCAAAGTCCTGGGCTCCGCCGCCGGCGGCGGCTTTCCCCAATGGAACTGCAATTGCGGCAACTGCACCCTGGCACGCCGCACAGCCGGTCAGCCCGCCGTTTCGGCCCACGCCGCCTCGCCCGACGCTGCGAACCCCACCGTCCATGCACGCACCCAATCCTCGCTCATCGTGGGTGAAGAAGGCTCTGCGGACTGGGTGCTCATCAACGCCTCGCCCGACATCCTGACGCAGATCCGCGCCACCCCCGAGCTTCAACCCGCCCGCGGCCGCCGCGACAGCGGCATCGCCGCCGTGCTGCTGATGGATGCACAGATCGACCATGTCACCGGCCTGCTCATGCTGCGTGAATCGTCCCGCCCCCTGAACATCCACGCCACCGCGCCCGTGCTGGCCGACCTGCGCACCGGCCTGCCTCTGCTGACCGTGCTCTCGCACTACTGCGGCACGGTCGAACACACACTGGCGCTGGACGGCCAGCCCTTCGCGATCGCGCCGCTGAAGCATGTTCGGTTCCAGGCCCTGGCGCTCAGCAGCAAGGCACCGCCCTACTCGCCCCACCGGCACGACCCCCATCCCGGCGACAACATCGGCCTGCTCATCACCGACACCCGCAGCGGCCGCCGCGTGTTCTACGCCCCGGGCCTCGGCGAGATCGACCCCGCCGTGGCACAGGCCATGCGGTCGGCCGACGTGCTGATGCTCGACGGCACCTTCTGGGACGAAGACGAGATGATCCGGCTGGAGCTGTCCTCCAAACCCGCTCGCAGCATGGGCCACCTGCCGCAAAGCGGCGCCGGCGGCATGCTCGAACGGCTTGGCGACTACGCCGACAAGCGCCGCATCCTGATCCACATCAACAACAGCAACCCCGTCCTGCGCCACGACTCGCCCGAGCACGCCCAGTTGCGCGCCCACGGCATCGAGCTGGCCTACGACGGCATGGAGATCGTTCCGTGACGAATCCCGCCATCCATTCCCCCTTCCTGCACACGCCCGTGATCGCGCCGGTGCGACCCGTGCCCTCCACCCGTCCGGTGCCATGGAGCACCCAAGAATTCGAAGCCCGCCTGCGGGACAAGGGTGCGGGCTACCACATCCATCACCCCTTCAATGTCCGCCTCAACAGCGGTCTATGCTCTCCCGCGCAGGTTCGCGGCTGGATCGCCAACCGTTTCTACTACCAGTGGTGCATTCCGCAGAAAGACGCTGCGGTGCTGGCCAACTGCCCCGACCGCGAAGTCCGCCGCGAATGGATGATCCGCCTGCTCGATCACGACGGCCAGGGCGATTTCGAGGGCGACAACGCCGGCGGCCTCGAGGCCTGGACCCAGTTGGCGCTGGCAGCAGGCCTGGACCGCGACGCCCTCTGGCGCCTCGACCACGTGCAGCCCGCCGTGCGTTTCGCCTGCGATGCCTACGTCAACTTCGTGCGCCACGCGCCCTGGCAGGAAGCCGTCTGCTCCTCGCTGACCGAAATGTTCGCGCCCCAGATCCACAAGGACAGGCTGGCCACTTGGCCTCGGCACTACCCGTGGATCGCGGCCGACGGCCTGTCCTATTTCCGCAGCCGCATTCCCCTGGCCCAGCGCGACGTCGACCACGGCTTGGCCGTGACGCTGGCGCACTTCACCACGCACGAGCAGCAACTGCGCGCACTCGACATCCTGCAATTCAAGCTCGACGTGCTCTGGAGCATGCTCGACGCCATCGAGAAAGCCTATCCCCAATGAGCACCAGCGACAGCCGTCTCGACCCCGCAACCCACCCAGCCAGCCCCGGCGCGGCCGGCCGCACGCCGCCCGCCGACATCACGCCCGAAGCCATTCCCGCGCAGCCCAGGCTCAACCGCCTGTTCCGCCTGCAATGGGAACCTGCACAGCAGGCCCACGTTCTCCTTTATCCGGAAGGCATGGTCAAACTCAACGCCAGCGCAGCGGCCATCCTCGAATGCTGCGACGGTCAGCGCGACGTGCCGGCCATCGTCGCCGAACTCGAAACCCGCTACAAAACCGAAGGACTGACGCCGGACGTCCACGCCTGGCTGGCCACGGCCACCCATCACCGCTGGATCGTCTGAGACCGCTTCACGCCTTGCCCCGGCTACAGCCACCTCGATCGCCCACCGGGTTACCGCGTTCCCACCTCCCCCATGCCCCAACCCCGCCGCGTCATCCCCATTCAGCAGGCCTCCACGGTTCGCCCTGCACCGCCGCGGCCGGCCGCTTCTTCCGTGCGCCCCGACGGTTCGCCCTTTCTGGTCCCGCAGGATCCCCCCGTCACCCCGTCCGGCCCCCCGCTCTGGCTGCTGGCCGAACTCACCTACCGCTGTCCGCTGCACTGCGTGTTCTGCTACAACCCGGTCGATTACACCCAGCACGGCGCCGAACTCGGCACCGCTGAATGGGTCGACGTGCTGCGCCAGGCGCGCGCCATGGGCGCCGCCCAGTTGGGCTTCTCCGGTGGCGAGCCCTTGCTGCGCGACGACCTCGAGGAACTGGTCGCCGAGGCCAGACGCCTGGGCTTCTACACCAACCTCATCACCTCGGGCATCGGCCTCAACGCGCGCCGCATCCAGGCCCTGAAGCACGCCGGACTCGACCACATCCAGCTGTCGTTCCAGGACTCCACGCGCGAGATGAACGACTTCCTCTCGAGCACACGCACCTTTGCACTCAAGCAGCGCGTGGCCGCTCTGATCAAGGAGCACGACTACCCCATGGTGATGAACTGCGTGCTGCATCGTCACAACCTGCCCCATGTCGGCCAGATCATCGACATGGCCCTGGCCATGGGCGCCGAGTACCTCGAACTCGCCAACACCCAGTACTACGGCTGGGCCATGAAGAACCGCGCCGAACTCATGCCCACACGCGAGCAGCTCGTCGAAGCCGAAGCGGTGGTCAACGACTATCGGGCGCGCATCGGCGATCGATGCAAACTCCTGTTCGTCGTGCCCGACTATTACGAAGACCGGCCCAAGGCCTGCATGAGCGGTTGGGGCCAGATCTTTCTCGGCGTCGCCCCCGACGGGCTGGCCCTGCCCTGCCACAACGCCCGTGCGCTGCCCGGCATCCAGTTGCCCAGCGTGCGCAACATGCGGCTCGAGGAGATCTGGCGGCGCAGCCAGGCCTTCAATGCCTACCGGGGCGACCATTGGATGCAGGCCCCCTGCCGCGATTGCAGCGAAAAGAGCCGCGACCACGGCGGCTGCCGCTGCCAGGCCTGGATGCTCACCGGCGACCCCTCCGCCACCGATCCCGTGTGCTCGCGCTCGCCCCAGCGGCATGTGGTCGACGAAGTCATCGACCAGACGCGCCACGCTGCAGCCACACGCCAGCCCGGCCCGGCCGGCCCGCAGGACCGTCAGGCCCTGGTGTTCCGCACCGACGCCAACTCGCGCGCGGCGACATCGGTCTGAGCGGCCCTGCCGGTTCGCGCCTGCCGCACGGCGGCACCCGGCCTCTCACCCGGCGCGCCTGTTGCCTTCGGTTCGGTCGGGCGCCTAGCCCTGCCTAGCCCTGTATCGCATCGGCCCTGACCCAGACGCTGACGCTTCCCCCCTGCACCGGGAAAACGGCCTGCCCCTGCGCATCGGTCACCACCTCGTCCTGGCAGTGCCCCAGCACATCGCGGAACACTGCATCGGCGTGGCCATCCCCCAAGACGATGGTCTTGCCCGAGGCCTCGCCATTGCTCAGCACCACCACGCAGCCCGGTGCCTCTGCCGTGCCCGCCCGCACAAAGGCAATGCAGTTGGGATCGTCGAAATAGTCGGTCTGCGGACCATGGGCATAACGTTGACGCGCCTGGATCAACCCCGGCAGCGCCGCGATCGCCGGCATCTCGATCTCGCAATCCGAGCCGTCGTGTCCCTTGTCGGTGTAACGCGCACCGTAGAGATCCGGATAGAACACGCAGGGAACGCCCTGCTCGCGCAGCAGGATCAAGGCATAGGCCAGCGGCTTGAACCAAGGCTCGACGGGCGCTTCCAGCGACTGCAGCGGCTGTGTGTCGTGATTGGCGACCAGCGTCACCGCATGCGCGGGCAAGGTCCCCACCAACGTGTCCGAAAAGATGCCGCGAAGATCGTACTGAGCGCCTTGCTTCGAGGCTTCGTGAAACCGGTGATGCAGCGCGGCATCGAACAGCATCAGCTTGTTGTCGACCTGCTCCAGATACTGTCCCAACGCCGCCATGTCGGGCGACCAGTACTCGGCCACCACCAGCAGATCGCGCCCGGCTTCATGCCGCACGTGGTCCAGCCAATCCTTGAAGAACCAGGCGGGGATGTGTTTGACGGCATCCAGCCTGAAACCGTCGCAAGGCAGGCTCTCCATCAGCCAGCGTGCCCAGTACTTCAATTCCTCGCGCACCGCCTTGTTGCGGTACTCGATATTCGCGCCCATCAGGTAGTCGTAGTTGCCGTTTTCGCCGTTGACCTCGTCGTTCCAGCCGTCTTCGCCGAAATCGTTGTCCAGTTTGAAAATGCCTTGTCCCGAGGGGTTTTCGATGTGATCCACACCGCTGAAACAGCGGAAATCCCACACGAACTCCGAGTGCCGGCCGGCTCGGCCTTCGAACGTGAAGCGTGTGTACGCCTCGGCCTCCATCACCTCTTCGGAGATCTGCGTGCGGTCGTTCTCGTCGACCTGGCGCACCCGCACGCGCTCTTTTTCGTCGGCCCCCATCTTGTGATTGAACACCACGTCGTACATCACATGCAGACCCTGGGCCTTGAGCGCATGGACAGCCTGCTCGAGCGCTTCGCGGTCACCGTACTTGGTCGCCCGGCTGCCCTTCTGGTCGAACTCTCCCAGATCGAACAAGTCGTAGGTGTCGTAACCCACCGAATAACCGCCCGACGCCCCCTTCGCCGCGGGCGGCAACCAGACATTCGTGATGCCCAGTCGAGCCAGGGATTCGGCTTTCTCGGCCACCTCCGGCCAAAGCTTGCCGCCATCCGGGTAGTACCAGTGGAAAAACTGCATCAGCGTGGTCTTGCTTGCACTCATGGGCTTGCGTCCGATCGGTTGTCACCCCGCCTGGGGCGATGGAGGTCCGTACCGGACACACCCGGTCCGTCGGCGCAGTCACGATAGCGTGAACATGTGATTCGGAACGAGCCGCCGTGTCGGATCGCAAGCGCCCGCACGGTGAGCAAAAGGCGCAAAACGAGGCAAGCGGCATCGATCACCTTTGCCCTCACGCATTTCAGGGCCGCAGCGTGCCATCGATTCGATGAATTGCGCTCCGCATCCCCTCGGGCATCCTGCATTCCCATGCAGTAGAAACGGAAGGACCGTGCCATGGACCCAGACACCGACACCGACGGCATCGGCTTCGGCTTCGGCATCGCCATCGGTATTGCGCCAATCGTCGAGCCCGCAGAAAGCCCTCAGCCCGATTGCCGCCAACGATGTAGAAAAACCGCTCTAGCTGTGAACGACCAGCATCGCCCAGATCATGGTCATCGACCAGGCAAAAACGGCACCGGCTCCCAGCAGGGCCAGCGCGCCTTCCAGTCGTTCGGGGGAATGGGGGTGACGCATGATGTTCTCCTGAAGATCACTGACAACTCCATTCCATACCCCTGTCCTGACCCTGCCATCGGGGGAAACCTGAATACCCCCAGGTATCGGCAATGTGTCCTACGCCCGACTCCGCTTGCGATTGCTGTCGTCAGGGTCTTTGCCAGAGCCTGAGCTGCAGCCGCACCGCACCGCACCGCACCGCACCGCAATCGTCGTTGATGTCGCGATTGAAACGACCCCTGTCATTTCAGTTGCAGTTGCAGTTGCCGTGGCAGTGGCAGTAGCAATTGCGGGCAGCCGAAGCCGATGCCGGTGCCGTGCAGTGGCCGTCTCGTCAACAGGTCTGCGCCGCCACGACCCGCCGAGTCGATGCCGGCGCATTCTGCAGTTTGTTTGCAGGCCGGCGGGGACGCCTGAGCAGCTCGCCTCCGCAGTTCGGGCAGAAGCCCAGTAATTTCTGCTCCGCACAGGTGGCGCAAAACGTGCATTCGAACGAACAAATCAACGCGTTTTCTGCCGACGGCGGCAAATCGGTGTCGCAGCATTCACAGTTCGGGCGAAGTTCGAGCATGGATTCCATCCTTCTTGATTCATAGGTTATGCACCTCACGATAGCACCGACGCAGCGCGCGCGTCGAGCAGAACTCGCGCTCCCATCGTTGCCAGCCGGCTTCGAGGCCAGGTTCAGACGGTCCGTCGATGACGTTTACGCTCACGCTTTGATAGCTATCGCACGCCACCGCAGGCAGTTCTCTGACACGATCAAATTGAGAGCATGGCTATTCTAGACACCCATACAAACAAGTTCTCAGCGTCGATACAACGCATCGCCACCATGTCTCAAGCCTCAGAATTCCTCTCCCGCCTCGACGGTGACATTGCCAGTCTGGCGCGTGCCCTGCATGCCATGGGCAAGGCCGAGTCCGATCGCAGTGCCAGTCGTTGGACGTTCGAAGACGGTTCGAGTATCGAGATTCAAAATCCCGTGATGACGAGAGAGACCTCCGCGCCCCGACAACCCGTCAAGATGAACAGCATGCAGTCCATCTCGCACGGCATTCGCCAAGGCCTGTGGGCTTGAGGCCTGGCGCCGACGGCAAGGCAGCCTTCAATCATTTGCCTTGACCACACGATGGTCGACAAGGTAACCAGCCAACCCCAAACAAAAACGCCTGCTGGGTATCCGGCAGGCGTTTGTGGGGTGATTTTTTGTTTTCCCAAAGCAAAACGCCCAACCTTTTGAGGGGTTGGGCGGTTTGTTTATAAGAGCCTGACGATGACCTACTTTCACACGGGAACCCGCACTATCAT
>NZ_RJVF01000014.1 GCF_003752175.1 Comamonas sp. BIGb0124
ACTCCTTCCCATCCCGAACAGGACAGTGAAACACCTCCGCGCCGATGATAGTGCGGGTTCCCGTGTGAAAGTAGGTCATCGTCAGGCTCTTATAACCAAACCGCCCAACCCCTCAAAAGGTTGGGCGTTTTGCTTTGGGAAAACGAAAAGCAATGCCAGCTTACCGCCACGCTGCAATCGCCCCGGCAGCAGGACAGCGTCTCTTCGTGGCACGCGTGTTGAAAACGATATGCGGTTGTTCGACGGTGGGGAGGGCGAGCCTGGGTCTCTGCAAGCTGACCCGGCAGTGCACCCTGTCGACCGCCGCAACGGGTTTGGCGCTCGCCATGATCTTGCCCGCAACCGCAACCGCAACCGCAACGGCAACGGCAACGGCAACGGCAACGGCAACGGCCTCTGTCGCCACCGATGTGGAGGCGCCCGGGCCACGAGGGCCGTTGCGGGGTACGCTGGTGGCTCCGGTCGCGGGCCGTGCGGCCCGTTCGGCTTCCGGCGATACAGCGAGCGGTCTTTTTTCCTTGGATTCTGCAGGCTCTCGGGCGCCCGTGGTGCTGATCGTGCCGGGCTCCGGTCCGACGGACCGTGACGGCAACAGTCCCCTGGGTGTTCGTGCATCGACTTATCGGCTGCTTGCGCAGGATCTTGCCGCGCAAGGAGTGACGGTTGCCCGCATCGACAAAAGAGGCCTGCACGGCAGTTCGCAGGCCGTGATCGATGCGAATGACGTGACGATGGCCGATTACGCGCAGGATATCCACAGTTGGGTCAATGTCCTGCGTGAACAGACGGGGGCCGCGTGTGTCTGGGTGCTGGGGCACAGCGAGGGCGGTCTGGCCGCGTTGGTCGCGGCTCAGCGGGGTACCGGGGAAGAGGCATCGATCTGTGGACTGATGCTGGTGGCGACGCCGGGCCGTCCGATGGGGCAGTTGTTGCGGGCCCAACTGCAGGCCAATCCGGCAAATGCCCCTATCTTGGAACAGGCCGAAGCCGCAATCGCCGAGCTGGAGGCCGGTCGGCGTGTGGATGTCCGCGCAATGAACCCGGCGCTGCGGCCCTTGTTCCATCCGCGCCTGCAGGGGTTCCTGATCGCCACATTGACACTCGATCCGGTGCAGTACATGGCCGGGGTGGATCGGCCGGTTCTTGTCCTGCAAGGCACACGCGATCTGCAGGTGCCGATGGGCGATGCGGAGATGCTGGCCCGCTCGGCCCGCTCGGCCCGCTCGGCCCCGCAGGCCGTGCTGGTGCGGCTGGTCGATACCAACCACGTCTTGAAGCAGGTATCGAGCGACGATGTCCACGAGAACCTCGCGACCTACGGCGATGCGCAACGGCCCTTGGCTCCGGGTGTCGTGGACAGTGTGCTGCGCTTTCTGGCGATGCCGGCGCCCTCGCGCTAAGCCACAGCCGGGGCGTTTCGGCCCCCGCTTGCCTGTGGCGCTTCAGTCCCGGCTGGTGAGAATGGCTTGGGCCATTTCCTCGAAACCCGCGCCTCGCTCACCGGGTGTGATGTAGGCGGGAAAGTGATCGAGCTGGGGCACAAAACGCCGGACGTTGGCGACCCCCAGGCTGTGGGGCATCCAGTCGAACATGCGTTGATCGTTGGTGGAGTCGCCGATATAGGCCCATCGTTCCCGTTCGGCGGCGAGATCGCGGTCGAGCAGGCTCTGGACGATCCACTGTGCGCCCTGGCGCTTGTCGTGTTCGCCGAACCAGCCGTTGATGTGGATGGAGCTGACGCTCGCATGCAGGCCGGCTGCACGCATCAGGTGGACGACTTGATCGATGTGCCGGGCGTCGAGGTGGCGGTGTTCGCTGTGGTCGATGGCGATGTCGGTTTCGCGTCCGCCGCTGTCGCTGGCCCGATGGGCGCCGGGGACGGCATGCTCGATGGCGGAGACGATCTGCTGGAGTCGTGCGAAGTTGCGTCCGCGGACGTCGGCATCCTGCTGATAGAGGCGGCGGACTGCTGGGGGCTCACCGCGATCGCTGCGGGGTCGATGGGCGTCCGGCGAGTCCGGTCGCTGCGTGGGGTCGACGCAGGGCGATGGCGCGTCGATTGCGGCGACGCCGTCCGGATGGTGGGGCAGCCGGGTATGCGCCGGCAACAGGGCGACGGCCCCGTTTTCGGCCACGATGGCATCGATCGGCCAGGTCGAGGCAAAGGGCAGCGACCAGCCGACGGGCCGGCCGGTGATGGCGATGACCGCGAGGCCGGCCTGGCGCAGCGCGCCCATGGCCGCCAGGGTGGAGGCGGGGACCTGCCCCTCGGTGGTCAGCGTGTCGTCGATGTCGGTGAGCACGCCGACCAGCCCCGCACGCGCCGCCAGCGGCCACGCATCGAGCGGGCGCAGGCGGTTGGCGGGAGGCCTGCCGTGGCTCATGACTGCTGCAAAGCCAGCCCGGCGTGTTCGCGCAGGGCATGGAAGGTGATTTCCGGATGGCGTTCCTGCGTCAGGCGCAGGTCGTAGGGCGAGGTCAGCAGGTAGGCCAGCGTGTCGGCGCTGTCGTAGGCCAGCTTGACGGCATTGCGGTCGGTGAACTTCCGCAGCTCTTCGGGTGTTTGCGCCGTGATCCAGCGTGCACCGACAAAATTCGAGCCCATCAGCCGGCATTCCACGCCATATTCGGCCTTCAAGCGGTGCTGAACGACTTCGAACTGCAGCTGGCCCACGGCGCCGAGCAGCATGGATCCGCCGGCAATCGGGCGGAACACCTGAATGGCGCCTTCTTCTCCCAACTGTACCAATCCGGCTTGCAACTGCTTGCTTTTCATGGGATTGGCCAGTTCGACGACCTGGAACAGCTCGGGTGCGAAGAAGGGCAGGCCGGTGTATTGCAGTTCATTCTGGTTGGGCAGTCCTGCCGTGATGGTGTCGCCCAACTGCACGCCGCCGTGGGTGGTGAAGCCGATGATGTCGCCGGCATAGGCCTCTTCGACCGCTTCGCGGCGTTGGCTCATGAAGGTCACCACGCTGGTGGGGCGCAGTTCCTTGGCACTGCGCTGAACCTTCAGGCGCATGCCGGATTCGTAGCGGCCCGAGCACACGCGCACGAAGGCGATGCGGTCGCGGTGCGAGGGATCCATGTTGGCTTGCACCTTGAACACCACACCCGAGAAGCCGTCGGAATCGGGGGCGATTTCCACCAGGCTGCCGTCCTTGCGGGTGCTGTTGCGGGCGTGCGGCTGAGGTGCGAGGTCGACCAGGGCATCCAGGATTTCCTGCACGCCGAAGTTGTTCACGCCGGAGCCGAAGAACACCGGGGTCTGGTGGGCCGCAAAAAAGGCCTCGGAGTCGAAGGTCGGGGCGGCGCCCTGCAGCAGTTCGATGTTCTGTTCCGCCAGTTCGAAGTCGTGGCCGAAGCGTGCCAGCAGCGTGGCGCGGTCGCTCAGGGGCACGATTTCGTCGGCGTCGTCTTCGGAGCGCTTGTCGGCGCCGGCCTTGAAGATGCGCATGTGCTGCTGGCGCAGATCGATGATGCCGCCGAAGGCCTTGCCCTGGCCCACGGGCCAGGTCATGGGCACGCAGGGGATGCCGAGTGCCTGTTCGACCTCGTCGAGCAGTTCGAGCGGATCGCGGCCTTCACGGTCGAGCTTGTTGACGAAGGTCATGATGGGCGTGTCGCGCTGGCGGCACACCTCGATCAGGCGCTTGGTCTGCGGCTCCACGCCGTTGGCGGCGTCGATCACCATGAGAGCCGAATCGACGGCGGTCAGCACGCGGTAGGTGTCTTCCGAGAAGTCCTTGTGGCCGGGGGTGTCGAGCAGGTTGATCACGTGCTCGCGGTAGAGCATCTGCATGACCGAGCTGGCCACCGAGATGCCGCGCTGCTTTTCGATTTCCATCCAGTCGCTGGTGGCGTGGCGGGTGGCCTTGCGGGCCTTGACCGAACCGGCGATGTGGATCGCGCCCGAGAACAGCAGCAGCTTTTCCGTGAGCGTGGTCTTGCCCGCGTCAGGGTGGGAAATGATGGCGAAGGTGCGGCGGCGCCGGATTTCGGAGGTGAATGTGGACACGTTGGAGTAGACGCAAACGAGGCTGGGCTTGCGCCCGGGCTGCCGGACACGTGCGTGGATGCCGTCTTGGGGGGCGGCGTCACGCAGGCCGGCAGGGCCTGGGACAGGCCTGCGCAAGGAAAAGCGGGGCTCGGGCCCCGCGGATCGCATGATTTTACCGGCCTGCGCCCGCTGCGGCGCGGTGCAGTGGAGGAGAGGGTGGAGCTGGGCTAGAATGCGGCCTGCCGAGGAGCGTTGCAGCATCCCTTTTTTGCGGGTGCGAGGCTCGGTATTCATCGCAACGACGCTCGCCCACGCTTCTGTGCGGTGAGACTGATTCCCCAGAACGTGGTTTTTTGATATCCGAGAAGGAAAAAACCATGAACGCTAGCTTGAAATCCACTGTGGCCGTCGACCATGTCGTGACCGACCTGTCCCTGGCCGCCTGGGGCCGCAAGGAAATCCGGATCGCAGAGACCGAGATGCCCGGCCTGATGGCGATTCGCGACGAATACGCCGCCAGCCAGCCGCTCAAGGGCGCCCGTATCACCGGCAGCCTGCACATGACCATCCAGACGGCAGTGCTGATCGAGACGCTGCAGGCACTGGGCGCCACGGTGCGCTGGGCCTCGTGTAACATCTTTTCGACCCAGGACCATGCGGCTGCCGCCATCGTGGCCAACGGTGCCGAAGACGGCCGGGGCACCCCGGTGTTCGCCGTCAAGGGCGAGAGCCTGGTCGACTACTGGGACTACACCCACCGCATTTTCGACTTCGGCCCCAAGGGCAGCGAAGGCGAAGGCCCGAACATGATCCTCGACGACGGCGGCGATGCCACGTTGCTGATGCACCTGGGCCGCCGTGCCGAGACCGACCCGTCGCTGCTGGCCAACCCGGCCAGCGAGGAAGAGCGTGTGCTGTTTGCCGCGATCAAGGCCAAGCTGGCCGAAGACGGCACCTGGTACAGCCGCAAGGGCGCTCAGATCATCGGCGTGACCGAAGAAACGACCACCGGCGTGCACCGCCTCAATGAAATGTCGGCCAAGGGCACGCTGCTGTTCCGTGCCATCAATGTCAACGACTCGGTGACCAAGAGCAAGTTCGACAACCTGTACGGCTGCCGCGAGTCGCTGGTCGACGGCATCAAGCGCGCGACCGATGTGATGATCGCCGGCAAGGTGGCTCTGGTGGCCGGTTACGGCGACGTGGGCAAGGGCTGTGCGCAGGCGCTGTCGGCGCTGCGCGCGCAGGTCTGGGTGACCGAGATCGACCCCATCAACGCCCTGCAGGCCGCGATGGAAGGCTACCGTGTCGTGACCCTGGAATACGCCGCCGACAAGGCCGACATCTTCGTGACGACCACGGGCAACAAGGATGTGATCCGCCACGAACACATGGTGGCGATGAAGAACGAAGCCATCGTCTGCAACATCGGTCACTTCGACAACGAGATCGACGTGGCCTCGCTCGAACAGTACGAGTGGGAAGAGATCAAGCCCCAGGTCGACCACATCATCTTCCCGGACGGCAAACGCATCACGCTGCTGGCCAAGGGCCGCCTGGTGAACCTGGGCTGCGCCACGGGCCACCCCAGCTATGTGATGTCGTCGTCGTTCGCCAACCAGACGCTGGCGCAGATCGAGCTCTACACCAAGCCCACGGCCTACCAGGCCGGCAAGGTGTATGTGCTGCCCAAGATCCTCGACGAACACGTCGCGCGCCTGCAGCTTTCCAAGCTGGGTGCACAACTGACGGTGCTGTCGGACGAGCAGGCCGCCTATATCGGCGTGAGCAAAGAGGGCCCCTACAAGCCCGATACCTACCGCTATTGAGCACGGCCGGCATGCGAGCGGATCAACTGCTGGTCGAGCGCGGCCTGGCCGCCTCGCGGTCGCAGGCCACGCGGCTGATCGCCGGCGGGCTGCGCTGGCGGCTTGCGCCCGGGCAGCCCTGGCGTGCGGTTCGCAAGAACGGCGACGAGCTGCCCGAGCAGGCCGAGCTCGAGCTGGCCGACGACGCCGAGGCACGTTATGTGTCGCGTGGCGGGCTCAAGCTCGAGGGCGCTTTGGCGGCCACGGGGCTCGGCGTGCAGGGACGGATCTGTCTCGACGTGGGGCAGTCGACCGGCGGCTTCACCGATTGCCTGCTGCAGCAGGGGGCGGAGCGTGTCGTGGGGGTGGACGTGGGTCACGGCCAACTGCACGAGCGCCTGCGCACCGACGCCCGGGTGGTGGCGCTGGAGCGGCTCAATGCGCGGCAGCTCGAAGCCGCTCAGCTGGCGCCGGCGGGGGCCGTGTCGTTCGACCTGATCACCGGCGATCTGTCCTTCATCTCGCTCACGCTGGTTCTGCCCGCGCTGGCGCCGCTGCTGGCGGCGCAGGGCGACCTGCTGATGCTGGTCAAGCCCCAGTTCGAACTGCAGCCCGAGGACATCGGCAAGGGCGGGCTGGTGAAAGACCCGGCGCGTTATGCCGATGTCGAGCTGCGCCTGCGGCGAGCCTGCGCGGAAGCGGGGCTGGCTGTCGTGGCGTGGCTGGATTCGCCCATTGCCGGTGGCGACGGCAACCGGGAGTTTTTTGTACATGCAAGGCGCGCCGCGGCCTGAGGCTGCCCGAGTGCCCGTCGCCGGCCCCGGAGCCGGCGAACCGACCGATCCACAACGCAACACGAGCAACCGCAAGGCCGGCATGGTGTCCGGCCCGACGAGGAAAGACAGCATGACCACTCTGCCCATCAGCCTGGAGTTTTTCCCGCCCAAGACCGCCGAGGGCGCCGACAAGCTGCGCCTGGTGCGCCAGCAGCTGTACGGGCTCGGGCCCGAATTCTGCTCGGTGACCTACGGTGCGGGCGGATCGACGCAGCAGGGGACTTTCGATACCGTGTCGCAGATCCTTGCCGAAGGCGTGGATGCGGCCAGCCACTTCTCTTGCATCGGTGCGACGCGGGCCTCGGTGGCCGAACAACTGGGCCAGCTCAAGCGCATGGGCGTGAGCCGGCTGGTGGCGTTGCGCGGCGACCTGCCCAGCGGCTATGGCACCGGTGGCGAGTTCCAGTACGCCAGCGATCTGGTGGCGTTCATCCGCGAAACCACGGGCGACGACTTCCATATCGAAGTCGCGTGTTATCCGGAAACACATCCGCAGGCGCGCAGTCCCGAGCACGACCTGCAGGCGCTGGCCGCCAAGGTGAAGGCCGGTGCCGACAGTGCCATCACGCAGTACTTCTACAACGCCGACGCCTATTTCCGGCTGGTCGACGATGCACGCCGACTGGGATTGGATGTGCCGCTGGTGCCGGGCATCATGCCCATCGCCAGTTCGAGCCAGCTGATGCGTTTCTCGGATGCCTGCGGCGCCGAGATTCCGCGCTGGATCCGCCTGCGGCTGCAGAGTTACGGCGACGACGTGGCCAGCATCCGGGCGTTCGGGCTGGACGTGGTGGCCGATCTGTGCGAACGCCTGCGGGCGGGCGGCGTGCCGTCGCTGCATTTCTACACGATGAACCAGAGCGCCACCATGCTGAGCCTGTGCGAACGCCTGGGGCTGGGGCCGGTCAAGGCCTGAACGCCTGCTGCCGGACCATGAAAAAAGCCTGCGAAAGCAGGCTTTTTCGTTTTGGCGGGCCGGCGCTCAGTCGTCGTGAGCGGTGCCGGCCTTGGGGCGCTGTTCGCCGCCGGACTGCAGGGCAAAGGCGGCCAGCTTGTCGCGGCCCATGAGGGTGACCATCTGCGGCAGGGCCTGCTGCAGGGCGGCCTTGAGCTTGAACGGCGGGTTGACGACAAACATGCCGCTTTCGGTCAGGCCCGAGCGTTTGCCGGGCTCGGGCCTGCCGGACTTGATGGCCAGCGAGGCGTTGAGCCACGATTTGCCGGCGCGCAGGGCCAGGTTCTTGAGCTTGCGCGGCAGGTCGTGCGATTCGGGGCGCGGAATGATGGGGTACCAGATGGCAAAGGTGCCGGTGGCAAAGCGTCCCAGCATTTCGTCGACGTAGGCGACGACGCGGCCGTAGTCGCTCTTGAGTTCATAGCTGGGATCGACCAGCACCAGGCCGCGGCGGCTGGGGGGCGGCAGGTATTTGCGTGAACCCTCGAAGCCGTCTTCCATGAAGAGCTGGATCTGGCGTCCGGCCTGCAGCTGTTCGGTGTTGAGGCGCAGGCTGCGTGCATCGCCGGGGTGCAGTTCGAAGAGCTTGAGGCGGTCGTGCTCGCGCAACAGGTGCTGGGTGATGAAGGGCGAGCCGGGATAGGCCTTGAGCACGCCCGAGGGATTGAAGGTGGCGACGAGCTCGACATAGGCTTCGAGCGCGGGCGCCAGCGCTCCCTCGAGGTGCTCCATGCGGCGCAGCAGTTCGAACACCCCTTGCTCGGCTTCGCCGCTGGCTTCGGCGGTGTCGCCGTCGAGCCGGTAGAGGCCCGCGCCCGCGTGGGTGTCGACGACGGTGAGGGCGGCGTCTTTTTGTGTGAGATGCTGCAACATGGCGACCAGCGTGGTGTGCTTGAGCACATCCGCATGGTTGCCGGCATGGAAGGCGTGGCGATAACTGAACATGGCGCGATGGTACCCGCAGGGCCGACCTTCCGGGCATGCCGTATGCAAGATTTCAGGCGAGGTGTTGTTTGATCTGGCTCAAATCCGCCCTGGAACAGGGGCGGGGACGGGGCTGTTTGTTTGATCTGGCGCAAAGGCGCCCGGGCCGTCGGGGCGCTTAATCAGGTCACGGGATCGAACCCGTCGATGTGATCCGATGGAAACCAGCATGATTCAAGCATCCAACACGAAACGCCTGGCCACCGCGCTGGCCATGGCCTTGACCCTGGGCCTGGGGGCTTCGTCCACCTGGGCACAATCCGCATCCTCCGAACAGGCAGACGGCAACTGGCTGGTCCGCGTGCGTGCGGTGCACCTCGACAGCGCCAACAAGGGCAGCACCACCCCCGACCTGGGGCTGAGCATGAACGACAAGTGGCTGCCCGAGGTCGACTTCAGTTACTTCTTCACGCCCAACTGGGCGGCCGAGCTGATCCTGACGGTGCCGCAGAAGCAGAAGCTGTATGCCAACGGCACGCAGATCGGCAGCTTCAAGCATCTGCCGCCGGTCCTGACGCTGCAGTACCACGTGACGGGCCTGCCCTACGGCATCAAGCCCTACGTGGGGGCCGGCGTGAACTACACCCGCTTCAGCGACCGCGAATTGCCGGCCGGCGTGTCGATGGACAACGACAGCCTGGGCGGTGCCCTGCAAGCGGGCGTGGATGTGCCGATCGGCAAGAACCTGTACTTCAACGTCGACGTCAAGAAGGTCTATATCAAGACCGACGTCAAGCTGGCGGGCGAAAAGATCGGCAGCTTCAAGGCCGATCCCGTGCTCGTGGGCGTCGGTTTGGGCTGGCGGTTCTGAGCGCCCGCCGATCGATCGGGTAAAGGATCGCGAGGAGACGAGAGAAGCAGAAACGGTTTGTCTGGCAGGCGGTGTCGCCTGGAGCCCTGGTGTCGCGTCTGGCGGACACATTTGGGCTCATTGGCCCCCGGAAGTCTGGTGCAAGCGGACTTCCGGGGGATTTTTCTTATAATGGCAGGCTTTGCAGCGACGACTGGGCTCCGCGGCAAAGGCTCAGACCGGGTATTTCAGGCTTCCCTTCGGGGGTGCCGGGGGTGCGCGGGCTGATGCAACACCACCTAAGAGGCTCCCTTCAGAGGAGCACCGACCGTGGAAAAGAGCCCGCCAAACCTTTATTTTCGAAAGAGAAACTCATGACCACTTTCAGCGCAAAACCCGCTGACGTGCAGCACGAGTGGTTTGTGATTGACGCCACCGACAAGGTGCTCGGACGGGTAGCCAGCGAAGTTGCCCTCCGTCTGCGCGGCAAACACAAAGCCATTTATACGCCTCACGTCGATACCGGTGACTACATCGTCATCATCAACGCTGCCAAGATCAAAGTGACCGGCACCAAGTCCCTGGACAAGGTGTACTACCGTCACTCGGGTTTTCCCGGCGGTATCTACGCGACCAACTTCCGCGACATGCAAGCCAAGCATCCCGGCCGCGCCTTGGAAAAGGCCGTCAAGGGCATGCTGCCCAAGGGTCCCCTGGGCTACGCCATGATCAAGAAGCTCAAGGTGTACGGCGGTGCTGAGCACCCCCACACCGCTCAACAGCCCAAAGTGCTGGACATCTAAGGAGTACTTGAGATGATTGGTGAATGGAACAATGGCACCGGCCGTCGCAAATCGAGCGTCGCCCGCGTGTTCCTGAAAAAAGGCACTGGCAAGATCACGATCAACGGGAAAGACATCGGCGAATATTTCGGCCGTGAAACCTCGATCATGATCGCCAGGCAGCCCCTCGTGCTGACCGGCAACGTCGAAGCTTTCGACGTGCAAGTCAACGTGCACGGCGGTGGCGAATCGGGTCAAGCCGGCGCTGTGCGCCACGGCATCACCCGTGCCCTGATCGACTACGACGCAGCCCTCAAGCCGGGCCTGTCGCAAGCCGGTTACGTGACCCGCGACGCTCGCGAAGTCGAGCGTAAGAAGGTCGGCCTGCGCGGCGCCCGTCGTCGCAAGCAGTTCAGCAAGCGCTGATCGGCCTCTCCCTGCATCGCACGCCTTCGGGTGGCGCGATGCACGGGACAACGACAAGACCGCCTTCGGGCGGTCTTGTCGTTTGCGTTTCCGGCCTCAGCTACGGTTTGCCGGTGGCGTACAAAAGACAGGTGCAGATCACTGCAAGGGGTGCAATAGGGCTTCTGGCCCCCTGTTCTGCGCCAGAACGGGCCTTGCAGTACCATTCGTATATCAGCAGTCCCCCGACACCGTATCGGGCCGCGGTGAACCGGGCCGCGATGCCCCACCCGACACATCCATCCCAGACCGATTGGAGAACCCCCATGAGCGCTGTAGCCGAACAAATCGTTGATTCCACCGTCTCGTCGACCGACGAGATGCCCTTGCCTTTTGTCTTCACCGACAGCGCTGCGGCCAAGGTCGCCGACCTGATCGCCGAAGAGGGCAATCCCGATCTCAAGCTGCGGGTGTTTGTGCAGGGGGGCGGTTGCTCGGGTTTCCAGTATGGATTCACGTTTGACGAGATCGTCAACGAGGACGACACCACGCTGAGCAAGAACGGCGTGTCTCTGCTGATCGATGCGATGAGCTACCAGTACCTGGTCGGCGCCGAGATCGACTACAAGGAAGACCTCGAAGGTGCCCAGTTCGTCATCAAGAACCCGAACGCGACGTCGACCTGCGGCTGCGGTTCCAGCTTCTCGACCTGATCGACCCGGGTCCCGGGCGCACGATGGCGCTCCGGTCCCCGCCCGATGTAAAAACGCCCGATGCGCAGGCCGCGACGGGCGTTTTTGTGTTTTGGGGCAGGCCTCAGGCCTCGGCCGGTGGGCCGGGCCGGTCCGGGTCGGTCAAGCCGGGTAGAGGGCGCCGAGTATCCGGGGGCCAGCGGCGCCGGTTGCCGAAGGCAGGTTGCCGGGCAGGCCGGCCAGGGTGCAGGCTGCCAGCCAGGCAAAGGCTGCGGCTTCGACCTGGGTCGGCGGCAGGCCGCAGTCGGCGGTGCTCTGGACTCGGGCGGCTACGCCTGCGGCCTCGAGCTGGGCGTCGAGCCGCAGCATGAGCTGGGTGTTGAGGGCGCCGCCGCCGCAGACCAGCAGGCGCCGGCAGGCCGGCAGATGCCGTGCCAGGGCCTGGGTGGCGGTGTAAGCGGTGAGTTCGAGCAGCGTGGCCTGGACGTCGGCGGGTGCCAGTCCCTGGAAAGCGGACAGGTGCGGCTGGAGCCAGGCGTCGTGGAACAGGTCGCGTCCCGTGCTTTTGGGCGGTGGCTGGCGAAAGAAGGGTTCGGCGGCGAGCGCCTGCAGCAATCCTGCGTGCACCTGTCCGCTGGCCGCCCACTGGCCGCCGGCGTCGTAGGGCCGGCCGGTGTGGCGTTGGGTCCAGGCGTCCATCAGGGCGTTGGCCGGGCCGGTGTCGAAGCCGAGTACCGGCTCGCCGTCGGCGGGCAGCAGGGTGAGGTTGGCGATGCCGCCGAGGTTGAGCACGGCCGTGTCGGTACCCGGCAGGCCAAAGACCTGCTGGTGGAAGGCCGGCACGAGCGGGGCGCCCTGACCGCCCGCCGCGATGTCGCGCGAACGGAAATCGGCGACCACGGCAATGCCCGTGAGTTCGGCCAGCAGGGCCGGGTTGTTGAGCTGCAGGGTGTAGCCGGTGGGGTCGGCCAGGCTGCCGGCCTGGGCGCCGGGGCGGTGCCGCACGGTCTGGCCGTGGGCGCCGATGGCGTGGATCCGGGCGGCAGTCAGTCCGGTCTGCGCCAGCAGGCTGTGGCAGGCCTCTGCATAGAGGCGGGCCAAGGCGTTGGCGGCCAGTGCCGCACGGTGCAGCTCGTCGTGGCCGCCGGGACGGTTGAGGGCCAGCAGTTCGTCGTGCAGGCCGGTGGGCAGCGGCAGGCTGGCGTGGGCCAGGGTCTGGATGGCGTGCGCGGGTGCGGAATCGGTGCCCGGAGCGGTCGCCGAGGCTGCGGGATCATGCGGATGGACGGCCGGGCCGCTGCCGCCGGCAGGCGTGCAGCGGGCGAGCACGGCATCGACGCCGTCGAGCGAGGTGCCGGACATGAGTCCGATGATCAGCATGGCCATGGGCGGACGACGCCGGACGGGTGAAAGACGGCAGGGGCTGCCACGCGGCTTATTGCGCGCTGGCCTGCTGGATGGTGGCCGCGGCGTTCAGGTTGATGCGCGAGAGGGCGACCTGGCGCTCGAAGCCGGCCCGTTGGCTGGCGGGGAGCTTGCGGCCTTCGCTGTACTGGGCGATGTTGAGCGGATCCTTGAACTGGCCGCTGACCCGCAGTTCGAAATGCAGGTGCGGACCGGTGGCCCAGCCCGTCGCACCGACCAGGCCGATGTTCTGGCCCTGTGCGACCTTCTGGCCCTTGCTGACGTTGATCTTGCTCAGGTGGGCATAGACCGTGGTCTGGGTCGCGTTGTGCTTGATGAAGATGACGTTGCCGTAGCCGGTCTGGCGGCCGGCGAAATCGACCACGCCGTCGCCGACGGTGCGCACGGGGGTGCCGGTGGGGGCACCGAAGTCGACGCCCGTGTGGGCTTTCCATTGTTTCTGGATGGGGTGGAAACGGCGCGAGAAGCCGCTGGTGACCCGCGAGAACTGCAGGGGCGAGCTCAGGTAGCTGCTTTGCAGGCTGTCGCCGTTGAAGGCGTAGTAGGCGCCTTTCTGGCTGGCATCGGCCTGGAACCACATGGCATTGTGGGCGACGCCCTTGTTGACGAACTCGGCCGACAGGATGCGGCCCGTGCTCATGGGCTCGCCATCGGCTTCGAGGGCTTCGTAGACGATGGAGAAGCGGTCGCCCTTGCGCAGATCGTTGTGGAAGTCGATCTTGTTGCTGAAGATTTCGGCGAATTCGGTGGTCAGCCGGTCGGGCAGGTTGGCGGCATCCATGGACGCGAACAGCGAACTGGTGATGATGCCGCCGCCGATGCGTTCGGTGGCCACCAGCGGTGCGGACTCGATGCGGCTGGTGAACACGCGGGTGCCGACGCTGCCGGCCGGCTGGGCCTCGGGCGTGACGACCAGGCGCTTGAAATTGCCGCTGTCGTCGTCGACCCAGCGCACGGTGAGCTTGCTCAGGGCGTTGCGATCGTCGGTCTCGGCCTGGATGGTGCGGCCGGTGCGGCCCAGGATCTGCTGGCGCACGGTGGCGTCGCGGCGCAGGAAGGCGGCGGCGGCAGTGTCGGCCACGCCCAGACGGGTCAGCAGGCTGTCGACCGAATCGCCGTTGCGCACGGTTTCGGAGCGGTAGAGCGTGAAGGGCAGGACGTCGGCGGCCGACAGGGGGGAGAGTTCGGTGACCTGCGGGGTGACCGTCTCGAGCACCTGGTGCACGGGCAGGTCGGAGGCATCCGGGCCGAGCGTGGCGACGGCGAAGGCGGTGGCCCCGCTGGTCAGCATGCAAACGGCCAATGTGGCCGAGAGACTTTTGGGATGCTGGTGAATGTATCGGGTGAACGCTGCAGTGAAGCTGGCAAGGTTCGAGCGGGCCGGTGTCAAGGCGATGATCCTGGATGAGGAGCGGCACAGGGGCCGCCGGGCTAACGAAACAACAAATGCCTGTCCAGGGAGGTCGAAACCAATAAGCCCTAAAATGAGAGGTTCAGGCGCGCAACTGCCGCTAAAGTATAACCAGCACTGATTTTTTTTCAACCCGAACCGCGCAATGAGTCAAGAGAAAATCGCCGATATTCCTGTAGGACCGACCCCCCAGGGCCATGCAGGAGGGCCTGCCTATCCCGTGACCGATCGGGTTCAGGAAGCGATGGCCGTCAGCCTGCGCGGATGCGAAGAGTTGATTCCCCAGGAGGACTGGCTCAGGAAACTGGCCCGTTCCGAGGCAACGGGCGTGCCCCTGCGCATCAAGCTGGGCCTGGATCCCACGGCGCCGGACATCCACATCGGGCACACGGTGGTGCTCAACAAGATGCGCCAGTTGCAGGACCTCGGGCATCAGGTGATTTTCCTGATCGGCGACTTCACCACCCTGATCGGCGATCCGTCGGGCCGCAACAGCACCCGGCCGCCGCTCACGCCCGAGCAGATCAAGGTCAATGCCGAGACCTATTACAAGCAGGCCAGCCTGGTGCTCGATCCGTCGAAGACCGAGGTGCGCTACAACAGCGAATGGTGCGATCCGCTGGGTACGCGCGGGCTGATCCAGTTGTCGGCCAAGTACACGGTGGCGCGCATGATGGAGCGCGACGATTTCGACAAGCGCTTCAAGGGCGGCGTGTCGATCAGCCTGCACGAGTTCCTCTACCCGCTGCTGCAGGGCTACGACTCGGTGGCGCTGCGCAGCGACCTGGAACTGGGTGGCACCGACCAGAAGTTCAATCTGCTGATGGGCCGCCATCTGCAGCAGGAGTATGGCCAGGAGCCGCAGTGCGTGCTCACGATGCCGTTGCTCGAAGGGCTGGACGGCGTGGACAAGATGTCCAAGAGCAAGAACAACTACATCGGCATCACCGAGCCGGCCAACACCATGTACGCCAAGGTGCTGTCGATTTCGGATGCGCTGATGTGGCGCTGGTACACGCTGCTGAGTTTCCAATCGCTGGCCGCCATCGAAGCGCTCAAGGCCGAAGTGGCCGGCGGGCGCAATCCCAAGGATGCCAAGGTGGCTCTGGCCAAGGAAATCACCACACGATTCCATGGCGCTGCGGCGGCCGAGGCGGCCGAGCAGGATTTCATCAACCGCAGCAAGGGCGGCGTGCCCGACGAGATCGCCGAAGTGGCGGTTTCGGGTGCGCCCCTGGGGATCGGGCAACTGCTCAAGCAGGCAGGCCTGGCCTCGTCGGCCTCGGAGGCCAATCGCCTGATCGACGGCGGCGGCGTGCGGGTCGACTCCTCGGTGATCAGCGACAAGGGCCTGAAGCTGGCGGCCGGCACGTATGTGCTGCAGGTCGGCAAACGCAAGTTCGCACGGGTCACGCTCGGCTGATGCGCAGGCAGGCCATGCCGGGAGCCTCGTCGTGAAGGCCGTGGTGCAGCGGGTGCGCCGCGCCAGCGTCACGGTCGACGGCGAGGTGATCGGCGAGATCGGACCGGGTCTGCTGGTACTGGTCTGTGCCGAGCAGGGCGATGCCGAGGCGAATGCCGACCGGCTGCTGGCCAAGCTGCTGAAGCTGCGCATCTTCGGCGACGAGTCGGGCAAGATGAACCGCAGTGTGCAGGATGTGGCCGGCGGGCTGCTGCTGGTGAGCCAGTTCACCCTGGCGGCCGATGTGACGGGTGGCAATCGCCCGAGTTTCACCGGCGCGGCTGCGCCGGCCGAGGGCCGGCGCCTCTATGACCATCTGGTGGCTCGTGCGCGCCTCGCGCACCCCGTGGTGCAGACCGGGCGGTTTGCGGCCGACATGCAGGTCGCGCTGATCAACGACGGCCCGGTGACGATTCCCATGGCCTTCTGAGCCGGGGGCAGGGGCTGCGGCAGTCCCTCTGTTTCAATTTGTTTCAAAAAATCCCACCTCTGGGATATCCCTTTTGACCGTCTCAAACGACTTACATGTTGAGAGGGATCAATAAGGCCGGCCCTGCATTCGCATGGCTCTGCTGTCGACCCCTTGAAAATTCCTCAGGACACGCGTTCGCCGGTTGGGTACCGGTGTCTGGCGCCGGCTTGGGGATTTCGCATGGATGAAGGCCAGCCGTCCGTCTGCCGTGGAGCGATCCCTGGCGGGAGCAGCCTGCACGCACGATGCAGGGGTGCAGTACGTCGTACTGCAGGCGGCCTTCAGTTGGTTTGAAGGAGAAAGCGATGAAACCCCGATTCGAAGGCCGTCCGCGGCGTTGGGCCCGTGTGGTCTGTACCGGGCTTGTCCTGATGGCGCCGCTGGCGCCGGTGTGGGCCGTGGAGTATGTCTGGCTGGCGCCGGCGGCTTCGGGGGGCGGGGCTGTGGCGCGCCTGGGCGAGCTCGAGGGGCCGGTCGAGACGGCGGCGAGCCTGTCGGAGCTGAAGGCCCGGGTCGGCGGCCGCGAGGCCGTGGCACGGCTCGAGGGCGAGGCGGTGAGCGTGGCGGGGCCGGCGGAGGGCGCGGATGCGGCTGCCGACGTTCGCCTGAGCGGGCGGCGGGTGCTGCCCGAAGGCGCGCTGGTCTACTACCAGGCGCGGCTGGGACGCCAGGACACCCGGGCCGTGAACGACCTCGAACTGGTGCCGCTGGCGCCGGGCGGCAACACCTTCAAGCTGATGTGGAAGGGCAGCGCGGTGTCGGCGTCGCAGGTGATGGTGCAGACCTCGGAAGGCTGGCGCAGGGTGCTCAAGCCGGCGCAGGACGGCACCGTGAGCCTGGCCACGCCCTTCAAGGGCCTGTATGTGCTGGAAGTGACGGCGCGGGTCAATGGCTCGGCGACGGTCGAGGGCAAGAAGTACGAGGATGTGCGCCACTCGGCCACCTTGTCGTTCGTGGTGGAGTAAGGCATGACGGCTTCTTCTTCTCCACAGGTGGCCCTGGCCGCGGCCGGCGGCGAGCAGGCCGCTCTGTTCGTGCGGTTGACGCAGGCCAAGCTGCGGCCGACGCGTGCCCGCCTGGCCTTGCTGGCGCTGCTGGATCAGCCGTCGCAGTTGCCGATGGATGCCGAGGCGATCTATCAGGCGCTGAGCACGCAGGACAGGCGGGCCTCGCTGGGCACCGTCTACCGGATTCTCAAGGAACTGGAGCAGAACCAGGTGCTCGTGCGCGAGTTCGACCAGGACGGCCGCTCGCTCTACATGATCTGGCGCCCGGAGTCCCAGGGGCAGGCGGTTCACCTGGCCTGCCGCAGCACCGGGCGGACGTTTCTGTTCAGCGACCCGGCCTTGCGCGAGCGACTGGCCGAGGTGTTGCGGGAACGCGGGCTGAGCCTCGGCGATGCGCCGGTGTTTGTGCAGATCACCAGCCAGGCGGCGACGCCGGCTGCCCGGAAGACCCCACGCGGTGTGGGTGTGGCTTGAGGGCGGTGTCGGGGCGGCGGCTACAGTGCGACCCGACGTTATCCAAAGTTGGATAGCCCAAGGCAGGCCGTGCGTGCCTGCCGGCAGACAGAACACGAAACGGAAACGGGGCGGACATGGTGGATGGAACAGGGCAGCCGCGCGTCGACGGCGGGATTTCGACACGCCGCGCCTGGCGGTGGCTGGCGGTGGCCGTGGTGCTGGGGCTTGCGGCCTGGGCCGCCTGGGCGATGTGGCTGAAGCCGGCGCCGGTGACGGCGAGCGGTCCCAATCCCTGGACCGGACCGGTGCCCGTGCGCGTGGTGCCGGTCGGGCAGCAGGCGCTGGCGCAGAGGGTGCGCTCGATCGGCACGGTCACGCCGCTGCAGGTGGTCACGGTGCGCAGCCGTGTGGACGGTCTGCTGGCCCGGGTGCTGTTCACGGAAGGGCAGGAGGTGAAGCAGGGCCAGTTGCTGGCGGAAATCGATGCCCGCCCCTTCCGTGTGCAATTGGCGCAGGCCACCGGTGCGCTTCGGCAGAACCAGGCGCAACTGGCGAATGCCCAGCGGGATCTGGCGCGTTTCCGGGCACTGTTCGAGCAGGATTCGATTGCGCGGCAGCAGCTCGACAGCCAGGAAGCGCTGGTGGCCCAACTGGGCGGCAGCGTGCAGGCCGCACAGGCACAGGTGGACGATGCGGCGCTGCAGCTGTCGTTCACGCGCATCGAGGCGCCGGCTGCGGGGCGGCTGGGCCTGCGGCGGGTGGATGCGGGCAATCTGGTGACGGCGTCGGACAGCGACGGACTGGTGACGATCACGCAGACCCAGCCCATCACCGCGCTCTTCGCGGTGCCCGAGCAGCAGCTCAACGACGTGCGGCTGGCATGGCGCGATGCGGCACGCACGGGCGGCTCGCTGGCGGTGGAGGCCTGGGACCGGACCGAATCGCAACGCCTGGCGCTGGGCCGGCTGGTGACGCTGGACAACCAGATCGACACCGCGACGGGCACGCTGCGCATGAAAGCGCAGTTCGACAACCGCGACGAGGCGCTGTTTCCGAATCAGTTCGTGAATGTGCGGCTGCTGGTGCGCACGGCGCAGGATGCCCGCGCGATTCCGGCCGATGCCGTGCAGTACGGCAGCCGGGGCACGTATGTGTACGTGGTCGAGGAGGGCAAGGCGCGGGTGCGCGAGGTGGCACTGGGCACACGGGACGGCGAGCAGGTCGCCGTGACGTCCGGCCTGGCGCCCGGCGAGCGGGTGGTGCTGGAGGGCCTGGACCGGCTGCGTGAAGGCGCGGATGTGGTGGTGGTGCCCGACGGCCAGCCGCCGCGCACGGTGCGGCAACTGCAGGACGCGCAGGCCAAGCCGGCATCGCCATGAATGTCTCGCGCATCTTCATCCTGCGGCCGGTCGCCACCACGCTGCTGATGCTGGCCATGCTGGTGGCCGGGCTGATGGCCTGGCGCCTGATGCCGGTGGCGGCATTGCCGCAGGTCGAGTATCCGATCATCCAGGTTTACACCTTCCAGCCGGGGGCGAGTCCGGACGTGATGGCGCGGACCGTGACGGCGCCGCTGGAGCGCCAGCTGGGCCAGATTCCGGCGCTGCGGCAGATGTCGTCGACGAGCTCGGGCGGGGCGTCCGTGGTGACGCTGCAGTTCACGCTGGAGGCCAATGCGGCGGTGGTGGAGCAGGATGTCCAGTCGGCGTTGCAGGTCGCCGGCAGTTTGCTGCCGGACGACTTGCCGGCGCCGCCCATCTATCGCAAGGTGAATCCGGCCGATGCTCCCATCCTGACGCTGGCGGTGACGTCGGACACGCTGCCGCTGCACGAGGTGCACGAGCTGATCCAGACCCGCGTGGCGCAGAAGCTGGCGCAGATCCCAGGGGTCGGCATGGTCAGCCTGGCCGGCGGGCAGCGGCCGGCACTGAGGGTTCGCGTGAACCCGGCGGCGCTGGCTGCGCACGACCTGGACATGGAGGCCGTGCGCCGGGCGCTGGTGGCGGCCAATGCGAATCAGGCCAAGGGCAGTTTCGACGGGCCTTACCGCACGACGCTGCTGGACGCCAACGACCAGTTGCTTTCGCCTTCGGACTACCGAGACCTGGTGCTGGCCTGGCGCGGCGGCGCGGCCCAGGCCACGACGGCTGCGAGCGGGACGGGCCTTCCGGGCACCGCGAGCAGCGGCACGCCGTCGGCCCTCAACGGGAGCGGCGCACCGGTGCGGCTGGGCGACGTGGCCGAGGTCGAGCGCGCGGCCGAAGACCGTTTCATGGCCGCCTGGGCCGACCGCCAGCCGGCCGTGCTGGTCAACATCCAGCGTCAGCCCGGCGCCAATGTGATCGCTGTGGCCGACCGCGTGCAGGCGCTGCTGCCGCAGCTCACGGCGACGCTGCCGGCGGCCGTCCAGGTGACCTTGCTGACCGACCGCACGCACAGTATCCGGGCGTCGGTGCGCGATGTGCAGAAGGAGATGGTGCTGGCCGTGGGGCTGGTGGTGCTGGTGACCTTCCTGTTCCTGAGGCGTGCCGCTGCGACCTTCATCCCCTCGGTGGCGGTGCCGCTGTCGCTGGTGGGCACGTTCGGCGTGATGTACCTGCTGGGTTTTTCCATCAACAACCTCAGCCTGATGGCGCTGACGATCGCCACCGGCTTCGTGGTGGACGATGCCATCGTGATGCTGGAGAACATCGCACGCCATCGCGAGGCGGGTCTGCCGCCGCTGGCGGCGGCGCTGCGGGGCGCGCGCGAGATCGGTTTCACGCTGGTGTCTCTGACGGTGTCGCTGGTCGCCGTGTTGATCCCGCTGCTGTTCATGGGCGATGTGGTGGGCCGGCTGTTCCACGAGTTCGCGGTGACGCTGGCGGTGGCCATCGGCATTTCGCTGGTGGTCTCGCTCACGCTCACGCCCATGATGTGCGCGCGGCTGCTGCGCGAGCCGCCGGCCGCGCACGACGGCAACGGCGGCGTGCTGGGACGGGTGATCCGGCGATACGCCGTCATGCTCGATTGGGTACTGGCTCGCCAGTCCTGGGCTCTCGCGGCCCTGGCGGCCACGATCGCCTTGACGGCCGCCCTGTGGTGGCTGGTGCCCAAGGGCTTTTTCCCGGTGCAAGACAGCGGCGTGATCCAGGTGGTGACCGAGTTGCCGCCGGGCAGCGCATTCACGGTGGTGGCGCAGCGGCAGCAGGCGCTCGCGGCCGCGCTGCTCGAGGAGCCGGACGTCGCCAGCCTGTCGTCCTTCATCGGCGTCGACGGCAGCAACAGCGCGCTGAGCATGGGCCGCATGCTGATCAATCTGCGCGGGCATGGCGAGCGCGTTGCCGGCGCCGAGGAGATCCTGCAGGGGCTGCGGGTGCGCGCGGCGCGTGTCCAGGGCATCACCGCCTGGTTCCAGCCGGTGCAGGAGCTGGCGATCGAGGACCGCGTCTCGCCCACCCAATACCAGTTCACGCTGACCACGCCGGATGCGCAGCAACTGCAGCAGTGGGTGCCGCGGCTGGTCGAGCGCCTGAGCACGCGTGGCGAACTGGTCGATGTGGCGAGCGATCTGCAGCACCAGGCCGAGCAGGCCTTCGTGCAGGTCGATCGCGATGCCGCGGCGCGGCTGGGCCTGAGCGTGGCGGATGTGGCGACGGCGCTGCAGAACGCGTTTGCCCAGCGCCAGGTGGCCACGCTGTTCACGCAGGCCAGCCAGTATCGTGTGGTGCTCGAGGCCGACCCCCGGCAATTGCAGGGGCTGGACAGCCTCGACAAGGTGTACGTCAACACGGCCGCCGGGCGCGCGGTGCCGCTGGCCAGCGTGGCGACCGTGTCGCAGCGGCCCGCCGCGCTGCAACTCACCCAGCAGGGACAGTTCCCGGCGGCCACGGTCTCGTTCAACCTGGCCTCGGGTTGGTCGCTGGGCCAGGCGGTGGAGGCCATCGAGCAGGAGCGTGATGCGCTGGCCCTGCCGGCTGCCGTCGAGATGCGTTTCCAGGGGGCGGCCGAGGCCTTCCGGGGTTCGCTCTCCAGCACGCTGTGGCTGATCCTGGCCGCCGTGGTGACCATGTACATCGTGCTGGGCGTGCTGTACGAAAGCGCGATTCACCCGGTCACGATTCTTTCGACCCTGCCGTCGGCGGCGGTGGGGGCCTTGCTGGCGCTGTGGATCGCCGGCCGGCCGCTGGATCTGATCGCCGTCATCGGCATCGTGCTGCTGATCGGCCTGGTCAAGAAGAACGGCATCATGATGGTCGATTTCGCGCTGCAGGCGCAGCGCCAGGACGGGCTGGCGCCTTTCGACGCCATCCGGCGTGCGGCGCTGCAGCGTTTCCGGCCGATTCTCATGACCACGCTGGCGGCGCTGTTCGGCGCCGTTCCGCTGATGCTGGCGTCGGGTTCGGGTGCCGAACTGCGGCAGCCGCTGGGCATCGTGATGGTGGGCGGTCTGCTGCTGAGCCAGGTGCTCACGGTGTTCACCACGCCGGTGGTCTACCTGCTGTTCGATCGTCTGGGCCATCGGCTCGGCGCACGGGGGCCCGCGGCCGCAACGGGCGCGCAACGGATGACGGACGCATGAATCTGCCCCGTCTGTGCATCCGCCGGCCGGTGGGTTGCTGCCTGCTGGCGCTGGGCCTGGTGCTGCTGGGTGCCGCGGCCTGGCGCCACCTGCCGGTGGCGTCGCTGCCGCAGGTCGATTACCCCGTCATCGAGGTCTCTGCCAGCCTGCCGGGCGCCAGCCCCGAAAGCATCTCGGGCACGGTGGCCGCGCCGCTGGAGCGTGCCTTCGGCAGCATCGCCGGGGTCACGGCGATCTACTCGAGCAGCAACCAGGGGTCGGCCGAGGTCGACATCGAGTTCGAGCTCGGCCACGATATCCATGAGGCGGCGCGCGACGTGCAGGCCGCGCTCAACGCGGTGCGCTCGCAACTGCCGGCAGGCATGCCGCGCAGCCCCACTTTCACCAAGATCCAGGCCGGGCAGCGGCCCATCCTGGTGCTGGCGCTGTCTTCGCCGCGCCTGTCGCCCAGCGTGCTGTACGACGCCGCCGCCAGCGTGCTCTCGCAGAAGATCGCGCAGGTGCCCGGTGTGGCCCGCGTGTCGATCGGCGGGGCCTCGTTGCCGGCGGTGCGGGTGCAGGTCGATCCGGCGGCGCTGGCCCATCAGGGCGTCGCGCTCGACGAGGTGAGTGCCGCGATCGCCGCCACTTCGCCGCTGCGTCCGCTGGGTGTCGTCGAGCAGGACGGCCGGCGCTGGCAGGTGGCGCTGGAAGAGCCGTCGCGCCGGGCCGCCGATTACCGGCCTCTGGTGGTGCGCTGGCAGGACGGGCGGCCGGTGCGCCTGGCCGATGTGGCCGCCGTCGGCGACAGTACCGAAAACCGCTACAGCAGCGGTTTCCACAACGACCGCGATGCCGTGATCCTGCAGGTCCAGCGCCAGCCGGGCGCCAACATCGTGCAGACGGTCGATGCGATCCGCGCCCAGCTTCCTTACCTGCGCACGCTGATGCCGGCCGACGCCCGGCTCGACATCGTGCTCGAACGGACGCAGGGCATCCGGGCCACGCTGCACGAAGCCTATCTCACGCTCGGCCTGTCGATCGTGCTGGTGGTGCTGGTGGTGGCCGCTTTTCTGGGGCGCCTGCGCACGGCGCTGATCCCCACGGTGGCGCTGCCGGTCTCTCTGGTGGGCACGTTCACGGTCATGTATGCGTGGGGTTTCTCGCTCAACAACCTGTCGCTGATGGCCCTGATCGTGGCGGCCGGGCTGGTGGTCGACGATGCCATCGTGGTGCTGGAGAACGTCGAGCGCCACATCGAACGGGGTCTGAGCCCGCTGCGCGCGGCCCTGCGCGGCGCCGGCGAAGTCGGCTTCACGCTGCTGGCCATGAACCTGGCGCTGGTGATGGTGTTCGTGTCCATCCTCTTCATGGGCGGCGTGGTGCAGCGGCTGTTCCGCGAGTTTTCCATCACGCTGTCGGCGGCGGTGATGATCTCGCTGCTGGTGTCGCTCACGCTCACGCCCGTGCTGTGCGCCTACGGCTTGCGAGGGCGAACGCTCCGGCGGACCGATGCGGCACAGCCGGGCCGGGCGGCGCGGGTGTCACGGATCGCGGCCGCCATGTTCTCGGATGTGCAGCGCCTGTACGGCCGCAGCCTGGCCTGGACGCTGCGTCACGGCTGGCTGGCCTTGCTGGTGCTGGGCGGCGTGATCGCGCTCAACGTCTACCTGTACATGGCATTGCCCAAGACCTTGCTGCCGCGCCAGGACACCGGCATCGTGCATGCCTTTGTGCGGGGCGACGACGGATTTTCGTTCCAGGTGATGCAGCCGAAGATCGAGGCCTACCGGCGCCTGCTGGTGCGCGACCCGGCCGTGGCCCACGTGGCCGGCACGAGCGGCGGCGCGGGCGGCATCAGCAACAGCTCGCTGATGGTCAGCCTCAAGCCGCTGGCCGAGCGCGGCGAGCCGACCCAGGCCGTGATCAACCGGCTGCGCACGCTGGCGCCGGCGGTTCCCGGGGCCATCCTGAGCCCGATGATCGAGCAGGACATCCAGATCGGCGGCATGTCGTTCGGCAACGTGGACCACGAACTGATCCTGCGCTCGGACGACCTGAGCCTGCTGCGCACCTGGGCCCGCAAGGCGGCTCTGGCCATGGCCGAGATGCCCGAACTGGCCGACGTGTCGCCGCTCAGCGATGGCGGGGCGCAGCAGGTCGTGCTGAACATCGACCGCGAGGCCGCGGCACGCCTGGGCGTGGACATGGCCATGATCGCCGAGGTGCTGAGCAACTCGTATGCGCAACGGCAGGTGGCGACGCTGTACGACCGGCTCAACCAGTACCACGTGGTGATGGAGGTCGATCCGCGCTACACCAGCCAGCCGCAGAGCCTGGCGCAGGTGCAGGTGCTGACGGCCGGCGGCCAGCGGGTGCCGCTGTCGACCTTCGCCTCGTGGGGCTACGGACTGGCCGACGACCGCGTGAGCCACTTCAACCTGTTCGCCGCGATGGACGTCGGCTACAACCTGGCTCCGGGCGTGACGCAGGCGCAGGCCAGCCGCGCCATCGACGACATGCTGGCGCGCATCATGCTGCCCTCGGGCGTGCACCGGGCGCCGTCGGGGCAGGAGGGCGCCGAGGCCAGCACCATCCGCGCCCAGCCGCTGCTGATCCTGGGCGTGCTGCTGGCGGTCTACCTGCTGCTGGGCGTGCTCTACGAAAGCGCACTGCATCCGCTGACCATTCTCTCGACCCTGCCGCCGGCCGGCATCGGGGCCTTGCTGGCGTTGTGGATCACGGGCACGGAGTTCAGCCTGATGGCCCTGCTGGGCCTGTTCCTGCTGATCGGCGTGGTCATGAAAAACGCCATCCTGATGATCGACTTCGCACTCGATGCGCAGCGGCGTCTGGGATTGGCGGCCGACCAGGCCATCCACCGGGCGGCGGCCCTGCGCCTGCGGCCCATTCTGATGACCAACCTGGCCGGTCTGCTGGGTGCGCTGCCGCTGGTGCTGGGCATGGGCGAGGGCGGTGAACTGCGGCGGCCGCTGGGCCTGGCCATCATGGGCGGCCTGGCCGTGAGCCAGTTCATCACGCTCTACACCACCCCGGTGGTCTACCTCGGCCTGGAGCGGCTCAGGGCCCACCTGCCGGGCAGGAGCGGCACGCCGTCCACGCCTCTTTCGCCCGCTCCCCGGCCGGGCCGGGCCCCGACGGGTCCGCTTTCATCGTGACGTGTACATGACGACTTATTTCTGCAAGCCTCCGTTGCGCCGCCACATGGCCGCCTTGTCCTGCAGCCTGGGGCTGCTGACGCTGACGCTGGCCGGCTGTGCCGTGGGGCCGGACTACCAGCGGCCCGCCATCGAGGCCCCCGAACGTTATCGCCATGAGGCGGGCTGGCAGACGGTGGCCGCCGCGCGGGCCCGTGTGGCGCCGGACGGCAATGAAACCGGGAACCCGATCGCCGCCGGAGCCGAGGCCGTGCCGGGCGCGGCGGGCAACGCATGGTGGCAGCCCTTCGATGACCGCCTGCTGGGTGCGCTGCTGGATGAAAGCGCCGTGGCCAACCAGACCGTGGCTCAGGCCGAGGCGCGTTACCGCCAGGCCTGGGCGCGGCTGCGTGGCGCGCGGGCCCAGGGCGCGCCGACCTTGGGCGCCAGCCTGGGCGCGACCCGCAGCGCCAGCAGCCGGGCCGGCAGCAGCGGCGAGAGCGAGCGTGTCGGCAATGGCTACGAGACGGGTGTGCAACTGAGCTGGACGCTGGATCTGTGGGGCCGTGTCCGCCGGCAGGTCGAGGCCGACGATGCGAGTCTGCAGGCCAGTGCGGCCGACCTCGCCGCTGCGCGTCTGAGCGTGCAGGCCTTGCTGGCGCAGAGTTATTTCCAGTTGCGCATCAACGACCAGCAGCAGGTGTTGCTCGACCAGACCCTGGCTGCCTATGCGCGGGCGCTGCAGCTCACGCGCAACCAGTACGAGGCGGGGCTGGTGGCTCGGGCCGACGTGATCCAGTCGCAGACCCAGCTCGAATCGCTCAGGGTCGAGGTCTATGAGCTGGCGCAGACCCGTGCCGAGCTGGAGAACGCGATGGCGGTGCTCCTGGGCCGTGCGCCGGGCGGATGGCAGTTGCAGCCGTCGGCCGCTCTGGCCGAAACCCCGCCCAAGGAGGCCGGCTCGGACCGGGCCCGCGTCGCGGCGGCCTACCCCGACCTGACGCTGCCCCGGATTCCCGCCGAACTGCCATCGGCCCTGCTGGTGCGGCGGCCCGACGTGGTTGCCGCCGAGCGGCAGGTCGCCTCGGCGAACGCCGCCATCGGCGTGGCCCGCAGCGCCTGGCTGCCCGAGCTCAGCCTGAACGCCAGCTACGGTGCCAGTGCGAGCCAATGGGCGCGGCTGTTCGATGCGCCCTATCGCATCTGGTCGCTGGGCCCGGCCTGGGCCGCGACGCTGTTCGACGGCGGGCGGCGGGCGGCCGTGAGCCAGGAGGCGCAGGCCAGCTACGACGAGCAGGTCGCCACCTACCGGCAGACCGTGCTGACGGCCTGGCAGGAGGTCGACAATGCCCTGGCCGCGCAGCAGTGGCTGGCGGCGCGTGCCGAACAGCAGGCCCGCCTGGTGGCGCTGGCGCAGGAGAACGAACGTGTGGTGGGCAACCGCTACCGCGAAGGCCTGGTCACCTACCTGGAACTCAGCACCGCGCAGAACCTCACGTTCTCGAGCCAGCGCGATGCCCTGAGCACGCTGGGGCAGCAGCTCGAGGCCCGGGTGCGGCTGGTGGTGGCGTTGGGCGGCGGATGGACGGTCACCGGCCTCGCACAGACGCCTTGAGGCCTTGGCGTCAGCCGGCCTGTGCGGTTTCCAGCCAGGCCTGGGCCCGCGTGGCGTCCGACACGGCCAGACGCCAGACGATGCTCTGGGTGTCGACCTCGGGCCATTCCAGGTGCAGCGTCAGCAGACGCTGGTCGCGCGAGACGAGCAGTTCGGTCGCGGCATAACGCACCTTGCCGGATGTGCCGGCCGGGGCCGCACGGCTGATGCGGGTGGCCTTGGGCTGCCGGTAGAGCAGCAGGTCGTCGAGCTTGTGCAGGCGCCAGCCGTTGGCCGCCAGCACTTCGTCGCCGGGGGCCAGACCGGCCGCCTCGCCGGCGCTGCCGCGCAGCACGGTGTTGATCTTCACGCTGCTGCGCTGCGCCGCATCGCCCTCGCTGGCGCGCAGGCCCAGGCGCTGCGCCAGCGTGGCCGGGTCGAGCTTGACGTCGATGCCATGGGCCGCGAGCAGCTCCTGCAGCGGCAGTTCGCGGGTGCCATGGACCCAGGCGTCGAGTTCGGCATTCAGGCTCTGGCCGGCCACCTGGGCCAGCGCCTGGCGCACATCGGATTCGGCGATGGGGCCGCCCTCGCTGCTTTGCCACAGCAGCCGCATGACGTGGTCGAGCGTGCCGTTGCCCGTACCGTGCTGGCGCAGCGTGAGGTCGAGCGCGAGCGCCACGGTGGCGCCCTTGGTGTAGTAGCTGACCGTGGCGTTGGGGCTGTTGGCATCTTGCCGGTAGTACTTCACCCAGGCATCGAAACTCGACTGGGCCACGCTCTGGACCTGGCGGCCCGGCGTCTGGCGCACCTGGTTGATGGTCTTGGAGAGCAGCTTGAGGTAGGCCGCATCGTCGATCAGGCCGGCGCGGCGCAGCAGCAGGTCGTCGTAATAGCTGGTGAAACCCTCGAAGAACCAGAGCAGCTCGGTGTAGTTCTCGGCCGCGTAGTCGTAACGCGCCAGTTCGGCAGGCCGCAGGCGCTTCACGTTCCAGGTGTGGAAGTACTCGTGGCAGATCAGCCCCAGCAGCGTGATGTAGCCATCGCCCTGGGCCTGCGTGCCGTTCTGCTGGCCGAGCAGCGGCAGGTCGCGCCGGGTGCAGATCAGCGCCGTGCTGTGGCGATGCTCCAGGCCGCCGTAACCCTCGCCGGTTGCATTGAGCATGAACACGTAACGGTCGTGCGGCGTGCGGCGCTGGCCGGCATCGCGTGAGCCGCGTGTGCCGCGGGCCTTGGGCGCGGCCGGGTGCCAGAAGGCGATGGCTTCTTCGCAGATGCGTCGGCTGTCCTCGATCAGGCGCGCGCCGTCGAAGGTGGGCGGTGCGCCGGCGACGACGAAGCGATGCGGCACGCCGTGCGCCTCGAATTCGCCGACCCAGCAGTCGCCGATCTCGACGGGCGAGTCGGCCAGTTCGTCGTAGTCGGCGGCACGGTACAGGCCGAAGCCGGTCTTGCGCGCCACACGCAAGGGTTTCAGGGCCGTGTAGAGGCGGGCACCGGCGATGCCGTCGAATCCCTCCACCTCGAGATCGTGCGGCCGATCCTGCTGGCCTTCGGCCTGCAGGCACAGGCTGGTCGGGTTGAAGAAGGCGCGGCGCGTGTCCAGCCAGGCCGTGCGCACCGAGTCGTCGTGGGCATACACCTCGTAGTGCAGGACCAGCGGCACGCCCGGCGTGCAGTCGATCTGCCAACGGTGCTTGTCCAGCTGGCGTACGGCGGGCTTGCGGCGGCCCTGGCTGGCGCGCAGCTTCTGCAGATGCTTGGCGAATTCACGCACCAGATAGCTGCCGGGAATCCAGACGGGCAGGGCCACGATCTGGCCGGCCTCGGGTTCGGCGATGGTGAAGGTCACGCCGTAGAGGTGGGCCTGCAGGTCGGCGGCTTCGATCCGGTAGTGCAGGGCGGAGGTCTTGGAGGAAGAGGTCATGGCGGCACAAAAAAGAACCGGGCCTGCGGGGCCCGGCATGGCGTCGGCGGTTTACTTCTTGCTGCTGGCGACCAGCAGGCTTTCGATCTGGGCGGCACTGATGGCCCCCGGTACCCGCTGGCCGTCGACGAACAGCAGCGTGGGCGTGCCCTCGATCTTGTGTTTCTGGCCGAACGCGACGTTGCGCTTGAGCGCGGCCTCGCGGTCGCCGCTGCAACTGGCGCTGGGAATGGACTTGCCGCGCAGCATCCAGTCGTCCCAGACCTGGCTGGGCGACTTGGCGCACCAGATGTTCCGGGATTTCTCGACCGAGTCCTGGCCCAGGATGGGGTACAGGAAGGTGTGCACGGTCACGTTGTCGACCTTGGCGAGTTCGGACTCGAAGCGTTTGCAGTAACCGCAGTTGGGGTCGGCGAACACCACCAGCTTGCGCTCGCCCTTGCCGCGCTTGGTGACGAAGGCGTCGTCGAGCGGCAGCTTGGAGACATCGACCGCGCTGAGTTCGGCGATGCGCTGCTGGGTGAGGTTGGCCTTGGTCTTGAGGTCGAGCAGCTCGCCCTGGATGAGGAAGTTGCCGCCGGCGTCGGTGTAGAGCACGTCGCTGCCCATGCGCACTTCGTACAGGCCCGACCACGGGGTGGTCCGCACTTCGTCGATGGCCGGCAGGCTGGGCAGGCGATCGGGCAAGGCCTTGCGGATGGCGGCCTCCTGAGCCAGGGCGGGCAGTGCGGCGCAGGCCAGCAGGGCGGCCGTGGCCAGCCGGGAGATCAGTCGGAAAAACAGCGGGGATCGCGTCATGACAAGGGTTCCTGGGTGT
This sequence comes from Comamonas sp. BIGb0124, assembly GCF_003752175.1. GTDB lineage: Bacteria > Pseudomonadota > Gammaproteobacteria > Burkholderiales > Burkholderiaceae_C > Comamonas_F. Next base: position 29,522 of record NZ_RJVF01000014.1, read on the forward strand.
GCGGGTAGACGGATGGGGTGTCGGCTGGCCTGCGGCGGTGTCTCCGGCGGGCCGGCGTCGCGGCCGTCCGGGGCCGGATGGATCGATGCGGGGCGCGGTGTCTGTGTCGACACCCTTTCAAAGGCCGACGGCGCGGCGGGTGACCCACTGCTTGAGCGGACCACTGTGGTTGAAGAGCTGCATGCCCCAGTTGCGCAGGCTGCGCACGGGCGCGGGGGTCTGTGCGAACAGTTGGAACAGGCCGTCGGTGGCTGCGCGCATGGCATGGGTGTCCAGCTTGCGCGCCCGTTCGTAGCGGCGCAGCAGTTGCAGGTCGCCCAGGGCGCGGTGCGGCGCGCGTGCGTGGATGATGGCGGCGAGCGTGGCCGCGTCGCCCAGACCCAGGTTGAGCCCCTGGCCGGCCAGCGGGTGCACCGTGTGGGCGGCGTCGCCGGCCAGCGCAAAACCGGGGCCGACCCAGCGGTCGGCCAGCGCCATCTGCAGCGGCCATTGGGCGCGGGCACTCGACAGCGTGAGCGTGCCCAGCGCGTGGCCGCAGGCCTGCATCACGCGGGCGGCAAATTCGTCGTCGGGCAGGGCCTGCAGTTCCTGGGCATGTGCATCGGCGGCCGACCACACCAGGGCCACCTCCTGGCCGGCCGGGCCGCCCAAGGGCAGCAAGGCCAGCACTTCGCCCTGGCGGTCCTGGGGCGAGAGCCACTGGCGAGCCACCATGCGATGGGGCAATTCGGTCTTGAAACGTGCCGCGATACCGCGCTGGCCATAGGCCGCCGCGCTGTATCGCACGCCGAACTCGGCGCGGGTCGCGCTTTCGCGGCCCTCGCAGACCAGGGTCAGCGCGGCGGGCACGGGCTCGTCGACAAGCTCGACATGGGCCTGGTACTGCACGGCCTGCGCCAGTCGCTGTTCGAGCGCGGGCACGTCCACGATCCAGTTGAGCGCATCCAGGTTCTGGGCCTCGGCATCGAACTGCACCAGACCGCCTTCGTCGCCGAAGACCTCCATGCGCCGGACGGGCGTGGCCTGCGCCTCGTCGGGCCAGACCCGCAGGGACTGCAGCAGCTCGCGCGAGGCGCCGTTGAGGGCGTAGGCCCGCACATCTTCGGGACGGGGGGCCGCGCCCGGGGGCGCCTTCGGCGTGTAGAGCGCGATGCGCAGGCGGTCGCGCGCCAGCAGCAGGGCCAGCGTGTGGCCGACGATGCCACCGCCGCGGATACAGATGTCGAACGCGGGCGAGGACGGTGCGCCGCTGCGGGGCGACGGACGGACGGGGGAATGGACCATCGCCAAATTGTAGGACCTGAGCCGCCGCCGTGTGCGCAGGGCGTCGGTGCACACGGCACAATCGGGCCATCCGCCTACCGTTCTCCAGCGGTGTGCCCCGCTCCGCGCCCCTCCTTTCCCGATGCCATGACCCAGCCTTCCTCCTCTTCCGCTGCAGAACCGGCGGCCGACCTGTCCGGCGATCTTCCCGGCGATCTGCAGGCCCGCATCCGCGAACTCTGGCTCTACCCCATCAAATCCTGCGCCGGCATCCAGGTCGAGCAGGCCTTGCTGATCGAGACCGGCCTGGAGTTCGACCGCGCCTGGATGGTGGTCGACGAGCAGGGGCGTTTCGTGACCCAGCGCACGGCGCCGCGCATGGCGCTGATCCATCCCCAGTTGCGGCGCGACGACCTGGTCGTGCGTGCCCCCGGCATGCTGGCGCTGCACCTCTCGCTCGACAGGGCCGAGGAGCCGGTGCGGGTGCGGGTGTGGAAGGACGAGGTGCAGGCTTACGACATGGGCCGGCTGGCGGCCCAGTGGTTCAGCGACTTCCTGGGCCAGACGGTGCGCCTGGTGCGTTTCGACCCGGAGCAGCCGCGGGTGTCCAGCCCCAAGTGGACGGGGGACGATGCCGGCTATGTGCAGTTCGGCGATGGGTATGCGGTGCTGGTGTGCACCGATGCCGCCCTGACCGACCTGAACCGGCGGCTGGCCGACGGCGGACACGCCCCGGTGGACTGGCGGCGTTTTCGTCCCAACGTCGTGATCGAGGCGCTGCCCGGCGGCGAGGCGATCGATCCGCACGCCGAGGACTACTGGCGCGAACTGACCATTGCCACCGCCGATGGACAGGCCCAACTGCGCCTGGTCAAGCCCTGCACCCGCTGCGAGATCCCCAACGTGGATCCGGCCACGGGCGAATTCGGCTCGGAGCCCAACGCCACGCTGGCCGGCTACCGCGCCGACAGCCGCATGGAAGGCGCCGTGACCGTGGGCATGAACGCCATCGTCACGGGCGGCATCGAACATCTGCTGAAGCGGGGCGCCCGCGTCGGTGTCGGCCTGGACTTCTGAGTCAGCCCGGCCGGACGGCGTACCGTCCCGGCCCCATCAGCGCGATCGCCAGTGCACCGAACAGGAACAGCGCCTCGGTCTGCACGCCCCAGGTGCCTGCCGACGACAGTTCGTCGATCGCCCCCAGGCGGGCCAGGTAGACGGCCACGAGCATGCCCAGCGCCACCACCAGTGCGGCCGAGCGCGTGAACAGGCCCAGCACCAGCAGCACCGGGGCCGCGATCTCGGTCGCGTACACGCCGTAGACCAGCCAGGTGGGCAGGCCCTTGACGACCAGCATCATCTTGATGGCCGACGGACCGGTCAGACTCGGGAAATCGTTGAAGAGCTTGGCCAGGCCGTGCGGCAGCATCAGCAGGCCTATCGTCAGGCGCAGCAGCAGCTTGCCGGCGTGGTCGTAAAGAGGCATGGTCGTTCCTTGGGCGGGCCGAAAGAGGGGCTGCCATGGTAAACGCTGGGCGGGGCGCTTAAAATCCTGGGCTTCGCATCCCTTTGCCGCGCAGCGCAGCCGGCCGGGCGTGCATTCCCCGATACGGGCGAACCCGCCGCACGGCAGGGCACGCCGTCCACCGAAAGAACACCATGAGCCTCCAATGCGGCATCGTGGGCCTGCCCAACGTCGGCAAGTCCACCCTTTTCAACGCCCTGACCAAAGCCGGCATCGCGGCCGAAAACTACCCCTTCTGCACCATCGAGCCCAACGTGGGCGTGGTCGAGGTGCCGGATCCGCGCCTGGATGCGCTCAGCGACATCGTCAAGCCCGAGCGTGTGGTGCCGGCCATCGTCGAATTCGTCGACATCGCCGGTCTGGTGGCAGGCGCCAGCAAGGGCGAGGGTCTGGGCAACCAGTTCCTGGCCCACATCCGCGAAACCGATGCCACCGTCAACGTGGTGCGCTGCTTCGAAGATCCGAACGTGATCCACGTCGCCGGCAAGGTCGATCCCATCTCCGACATCGAGGTGATCCAGACCGAACTGTGTCTCGCCGACCTGAACACGGTCGAGAAGGCATTGCACCGCCACACCAAGACCGCCCGTTCGGGCGACAAGGACGCCATCAAGCTGGTCGGCCTGCTCGAGCGCTGCCAGGCCGCGCTCAACGAGAACATCCCGGTGCGCGCGCTCGCGTTCACCAAGGAAGAGCGTCCGCTGGTCAAGCAGTTCTCGCTCATCACGGCCAAGCCCGCCATGTTCGTGGCCAATGTGGCCGAAGACGGTTTCGAGAACAACCCGCTGCTCGATCGCCTGCAGGCCTATGCCGATGCGCAGAACGCGCCCGTCGTGGCCATCTGCGCCAAGATCGAAGCCGAACTGGCCGAGATGGACGACGAAGACAAGAAGATGTTCCTCGCCGAGATCGGCCAGGACGAGCCGGGCCTGAACCGTCTGATCCGCGCCGCCTTCAAGCTGCTGGGCCTGCAGACCTACTTCACCGCCGGCGTGAAGGAAGTCCGCGCCTGGACCATCCACATCGGCGACACCGGCCCGCAGGCCGCCGGCGTCATCCACGGCGATTTCGAACGCGGCTACATCCGCGCGCAGACCATCGCTTTCGACGACTACGTCGCGCACAAGGGCGAGCAGGGCGCCAAGGATGCCGGCAAGATGCGCTCGGAAGGCAAGGAATACGTGGTCAAGGACGGCGACGTGATGAACTTCCTGTTCAACGTCTGACGATTTTTGCTGGATCTCGGTGGCGCTCAGTAGCGCTTGGTGGACAGGTTGGCCCATTTAAAATCAATGGGTTGCGTAAACAATACGGTCTGCTGAGCGTTCCTATTGTTCATCGAGGTCTGAAAAATTCGGGGGTAGCGTTGGGGGTACTCGTGTTCAACCGTGGGGGTACATCTCCCCGCAGTGGAGTCCAACGATGCCCGAGAATTTACTCACCGACCTCAAGGTCAGGTCGGCCAAATCGACTGATCGAGACTGGAAACTTTCAGACGGCGGGGGCCTGTTCCTGCTGGTCAAGCCTACCGGTGGCAAGCTCTGGCGGTGGAAGTACCGCTTGCAAGGCAAGGAGAACCTCTTTGCCATTGGCGGCTTTCCCCAAAACATGCGGGCGTTTGCCGAGGCCTGGCCAGACGCCGAAATTGTGCAACAGGCTGCTGCACAATTGCCGTGGGGGCACAACTTGGTATTGCTGGATCGCCTGAAAACGCCAACGGAGCGCCTGGCTTATGCCCGCGCGGCCATCGAGCATGGCTGGTCGCGGAATGTGTTGAACATCCACATCGAAACCCGCTTGCTGGAGCGCACGGGCAAAGCCGTCACCAATTTCGATCAGCGCCTGCCTGCATCGCAGCCCGATCTGGCCATCGAGTCGCTGAAAGATCCGTACCGCTTCGATTTCCTCGGCCTGGGCGAGGAAGCACAGGAACGCGAGATCGAAAATGCGCTGGTGCAGCACGTCACCGATTTCCTGCTGGAGCTGGGTGCGGGCTTTGCTTTCGTCGGGCGGCAGGTGTTGCTGGACGTGGGCGGCGAGGAGTTCTTCATCGACCTGTTGTTCTATCACCTCAAGCTGCGCAGCTACGTGGTGATCGAACTGAAGGCGGGCAAGTTCAAGCCCGAGCATCTGGGACAACTGGGCTTTTACCTGACGGCGGTGGATCGGCAGGTGAAGCACGCGCAGGACAACCCGAGCATTGGCCTGCTGCTGTGCAAGAGCAAGAACAAGGTGGTGGCCGAGTACGCCCTGGGCGACAAGTCGCAACCGATGGGCATTGCCGAATACAAGTTGGTGGAATCCCTGCCGCAAGAGCTGCAAACCAGCCTGCCGACGATCGAACAGATCGAGCGGGAGCTGGGCAAGCCCACGGATGATGGCGCCGAGGAATGATGCGATGACCCAACCCATGCCGCGCTCCGAGCGCACATCACAGAACCGCGTAGCGCGGCTGTTCACTACCCCACTGGCCGATGGCGGCCTGGCCTACGAACACCTGGGCAACTGGAGCAAGCGCGACCACAACCGCGCCATCGAAACCGAGTTGCTGCGCGCCAATTTGGCCGCTCGCGGGTACTCGCCCGCTCACATCAGCGCCGCCTTGCAGAAGCTGGAAGTCGCGGTTGATGTTACCGGCATCACGCCCTACCAGGCCAACCTGCGTACCTACCAGTTGCTGCGCTACGGCGTGCCGGTGCAGATCGCGGCGGGCCAATCGCATGAGACAGTGCAGTTGATCGACTGGGCGCAGCCCGAGCTCAATCACTTCGCGTTGGCTGAGGAAGTGACGCTACGGGGCGGAAGCACCCGCCGGCCGGACATCGTTTTGTACATCAATGGCCTGGCGGTGGCGATGATCGAACTCAAGCGCAGCTCGGTCGATGTGGGCGATGGTATTCGCCAGTTATGCAGCAGTCAGGAGGAAACCTTCAATCAGAGCTTCTTCAGCACCGTGCAGTTGCTGCTGGCGGGCAGCGATGCACAAGGTTTGCGTTACGGCACCACTGGCACACCGGAACAGTTCTTCGTGCAGTGGAAGGATGAACAACCGTCAGCCATGGCAACAGCGGGCGCGCTGCTGGATCGCCCGTTGGCCCAGATGTGCGAGAAGGCGCGGTTGCAGGATTTGATCCGCAATTTCGTGATCTTCGATGCGGGTTTCAAGAAGGTGCCCCGGCAGCACCAGTACCAAGGCATCAAGGCCGCGCAGGAACGCATCGCCAAACGTGAGGGCGGCGTGATCTGGCACACCCAGGGCAGCGGCAAGAGCATCCTGATGGTACTGCTGGCCAAGTGGCTGCTGGAGCATGATCCGCAGGCGCGGGTGCTGGTGGTGACCGACCGCGACGAGCTGGACAAGCAGATTGAAGGCGTGATGCGGAATGCCGAGGTGATAGGTGAGGGATCGGCTCCCCCGCGCATCACTTCACGCGCAGACTTCGTGCAAAAACTCAGTGCCACCACACCGCGCTTGTTGTGCGCGCTGATCCACAAATTCGATGCGGCCGATCTTAAGGGCGAGCCACCGCCCATCCATGGGCATTTCTACGTGTTCGTGGATGAGTGCCACCGCACCCAGGGCGGTAACATGAACAAGCAGATGAAGCGCTGGCTGGCCGACGCCATCTTCATCGGCTTCACCGGCACGCCGCTGTTGCGTAAGGATCGGCAAACCACCCGCGAAGTGTTCGGCACGTATATCCACACCTACAAGTTCCACGAAGCGGTGGCCGACAAGGTGGTGCTGGATTTGAAATATGAGGCCCGTGATGTGCCGCAGCGACTGACTTCACGCAAGGCCATCGATGCCTGGTTCGAGAAGAAAACGCGCGGACTAAACAACTTCCAGAAATCCATCCTGCGCAAGCGCTGGGCCACGATGGAAGAGCTGATGAGCGCCAAGGAGCGCAAAGATCGCATCGTCGCCAACATCATCGAGGATTTCAGCCTCAAGCCTCGCCTGGACAATAATCGTGGCACGGCGATCCTGGTGGCGGCTTCGATCTATGATGCCTGCCATTACTTCCGGTTGTTTCAGAACACGCATTTCGGCCCCCATGTGGGCATCATCACCTCGTACGAACCCAACCCGGTTGCCATCTCGAAAGAATCGGCCGGTAGTGACGAACGCTACAAATACGACACCTACAAGCAGCATGTGCTGCGCGCCGGCCAGACTACCAAACAGTACGAAGACGAAACCAAGCGACGCTTCATCGAAGAGCCTGCCAGCATGAAGCTGCTGATCGTGGTCAGCAAGCTGCTCACCGGTTTCGATGCACCCAACTGCTCCTACATCTACCTGGACAACGAACTGCACGACCATAACCTGTTCCAGGCCATCTGCCGTACCAACCGGCTTGACGGTGACGACAAGGACTATGGCCATATCGTCGATTACAAGGAGCTGTTCGGTGATGTGCAACAGGCCATTGCGGTGTACAGCTCCGACGAACTGGACATCGACACGGGCAACGGCGGCGAAAACAACGTCCACCTGAAGAACTGGCTGGAGGAAGGCCGCAAGCAACTGGACGAAGCCCGTGAAACGCTGCATTACCTGTGCGAGCCGGTTCCGCAGCCGCGAGATCTTGAGCAGTTCATCCACTATTTCTGCGGTCATGCCGGGAATCCGGAGGCGCTGCTGGAAAGCGAGGCGCTGCGTATTGCCTTCTACAAGGCGGTGGCGACCTATCTGCGTGCCTTCGCGGACATCGCTCAGAGCCTGACCGAGGCGGGTTACTCAGACAGCGAAGCTGACACCTTGCGGCGGGAAACCGAGTTCTATGCCGAAGTGCGTTCGGCCATCAAGCATTACAGCGGCGAAGAGCTGGACATCAAGCCCTATGAGGCCGACATGCGTCACCTCATCAACACCTATATCCAGGCCGAGCCAGCGCAGGCGTTGGGCGAGTTGGCCGAACTGTCGCTGACCGAGCTGATTATCGAGACCGGCATCCACAATGCCATCGCCAAGAAGCTCAACGAGAAGGGCAAGCTGTCAAAGAACGCCATTGCGGAAACCATCATCAACAACGTCCGCAAGACCATCATTCGCGACCGCCTGACTGATCCACGCTTTTATGAGCAGATGTCCAAGCTGCTCGATGACCTGATCCAGCAAAGCCGTGAAGGCACGGAGGCCTACGAATCATTTCTTAGCAAGGCAGAAGACATACTGAAGAAGCACCGCGCGAAACAACACGACATCGATGAACCTGCCATGTTGCGCGGCAATGCGGGTGTGCTGGTGATTTATCGCAATCTGCCTGACATCATTTCCGGCGATGTGCTGCCCGATACGAATGGTGTAGTCAAAGAGCCACAGGCCGAATACGGAGACCCGTTGGCCTTGCTGGCGCTGAAGATCGATCGTGTGATGCGTGACGAAGCCCCGGCAGGATGGCGTGGCGACGAAGCCAAGGAGCGCATCGTGCAGAATTTCCTGCACGCGTTGACCGGACGCAACCGCGAGGCCACGCTCAAACTATTCGACTTGCTGAGAAATCAGCCGGGCTACTAATGGTGCAGACGCACATACATCTGGGGGAACTGGACATCGCCATCACGTTCAAGACCGTGAAGAATGTCCATCTTTCCGTGCATCCGCCCGAGGGTGCGGTGACGCTGGTGGCCCCGATAGGCACGCGGCTGGAAGTCGCGCGTGCCTATGCTGTTTCCAAGCTGCGTTGGATTCGCCAGCAACAGGCGCAATTGCAGGCACAGTCCCGCGAAACTCCTCGTCAGTTCGTCACCAGAGAAAGCCATTACGTCTGGGGACGCCGTTATTTGCTCACGGTGCTGGAGCGCGATGCCCCACCTACGGTGAAGATGGACCACCGTCGCATCACCCTGCATGTGCGTCCCGGCACCAATGCAGCCAAGCGCGAAGCCATCTATCAACGCTGGCAACGCGGTTTGCTACACCAGGCCATTTCCCCCCTGATCGAATACTGGGAACCACGTATCGGCGTGAAGGTCAATGGCTACTTCCTGCAACGGATGAAAACCAAATGGGGTAGTTGCAATCATCGCCAGGCCCACATTCGGCTCAACACGGAACTGGCCAAGAAGCCTCGTGACTTGCTTGAATATGTGATAGTGCATGAAATGATCCATCTGATCGAGCCGACGCACAGCGAGCGGTTCATATCGTTGCTGACCCAACACTATCCTGCCTGGCGGGATGCTCGTGGGGAACTGAATGCGCTGCCGCTGGGACAGACGGTTTGAATATTGCTACCGGCCAAGATAAATCGAGACTACACCGACTCGCCCATGCCCTAGTTCAAGACTGATATGTAGTCGGACCTGGTGGTCTTGTAGGCGTTGTTCAGCAGACATGGCCGAATAATGAGTTCCCCCGACTACAGGCGCCTTCCACCCCATCAGCATCTCATACCGCATCTGCGCATACCGATGCCGCAGTCCGTGCATGTTGCTCAACCCCGCCGCCTTGCACTGGCCGTCGTAAACGTGCCGCTGCTGGATGTAGGTCTTGTGCGCCGGGATCAGCGAGCCCGACCCTGCCAGCCGATGAGCTTCGTCCAGCACCGCACGCTGCTCCGGCGTCGTGATCGGCACTGTCCGGTCGCGTCCGCCCTTGGCCCATGAACCCTTGATGGCGATATGGTCGCCACCGTCAGCGTGACGGGGCTGGAATTTGATGGATTCTTCCCGCCGCAGACCGAACTCGGCCTGCAAGCGTAGACTTACACGGACGTGGGGATCGGTGATCCTGGCCAGCCTGTCATCCGGTTCGCGAGCCTTGCTGATATTGGTCACATAGCGACGCTCGGGCACACCAAGCTGTGTGTTGTCCGAGGGCAGGATGCCGGCCTTGCCGATCTTCTCGGCCCACCAGCGCAGGTGAGAGAGTCGATTCTTGATGGTTCCTGACGACAAACCTTCGCCTTGCCAGCGCTCCAGCAACGACTGGACGTGCTTGCCCTTGAGTGACGACGCCTTCATCTGCCGGAAACCGGCCTCGCGAAGTTGCCGCGCGGCCAGCGCGAGAGAACGCATCCGGTCGGCCTGTGTGTTGTAGCTGCCGTCACGGTTGCGCTGGCAAAGCTGCCGCAGGGTGTAGGTCAAGTCGTCCATCTTTCGGCCTCCAAGCAAAGCGCTGTACTGCGTTGTCCTGAAACTCAATGGTTAGTGTTGGTGCCAACTCGCCAAGGCGAGATCCCGTGAGGGCAAGGGCATGGTGTTCAGGAGACACCAGAGCCTCGAATGAGGCGTCCGTCTTGCTCCCTGCTGGAAGCCCGGACGGAGGTACTACAAAACGAAAGTGATGCGAACGTGGACGAGTCCTCCTACGAAGTGAGTGGGATGAGAAATGCAGCGGGAACCCTGTGCATTGCGCACAGACAATTGCCGCAAAGGACAGTGCGCCAGACGGCGCGGTAGGGATGAGTTCAAACAGACGAAGAAGGCTCCGCCCTGGGTAGGGCCGGTATGCGATCGGAGCCTGGGCATACCTGGGGTGGTTCCGCCCTGACGGGCCAGCGCTTGCGGGAACCTGCGCTGTTGGGGTGCCGATGTACGAAGCCCATCGGTCTTGGCAACTGCCCGGTCAGTGTAGGGCGGCCATCATCATGTCTGCCGCACGCAATAGGATTCGGCATTCGCCCGCATTGTTGCTGGCGTGTGCGGGGCCGTCACTGCGGCTGGCAGTGACGGCCCATTTCGCGGCAGCATTTACTACGCAGGATGCGGCTGCCATCCCCTGGTCTGCATTGCCTGCGCTGCAATGTCCCCAGCGTTCGTCGAGGCGTTCAGCATCTTGCGGATATGGGCGATGTGCGCCAGGGCGGTTTCACGCGATGCCGGTTGCGCAGTCGGTACTGGGTGGTCTTCGGTGCGTGGCGCACCAGCAGGCCGATTCTCTGCAGCCCGTGGGGCGGCAGAAGTCTCCTTGCGTCCTGCCCACAAGCGGAACTCACCCGCAAATACGCGCTTCACCAAGGCGAAGAAGTAGGCTACGACATTGCGTACGGTGCCGCTCTGGCTGCGCGCTTGCAACTCGTCGAGTACTTCCTGGCGGTGCTGTGGCGGAAGCCGCCGCAAGGCTGCCTGCACGTCCTTTTGCTGATCTGCCTGGGCATTGCTCAGGCAGGGCGGCAAGCTCACCGACTGCGATGCCGAATCGCCGTCGCCTTCGCGCGCGCGGTACGTACGTTCTTTTTTTTTATACATATACGTCTTATACGTACTGCCCTGCTCAGCCGTCATGTGGCGAGCGTGTCCGTTCTGTTGCGGAACAAGCGTGCTGCCAGCTGAATCGCCAGACGATGGCGGTGGGGAGGCTGTCTCGCTCGCCTGCGAAGGCGGGGTAGGGGGCAAATCATCGTCATTGCGGAACTGACCGTGGGTCGCAATGGACGCGGCTTCAGACACTTGCGCCAGCGTTGCCTGGATGTGGACGGCCACCCGATCCACCTGGTTGTTTTCGTGGCCGATGGAAGATTGCAGAAGCGCGGGCAGGCTGGCATCGAGCGTGCAAGCCTGTTGGAAGTCGAGGGCGCTTTCGTGAACCTGATACAGCTCGCTGAGTACATGGCCGGTCAGAGGATCGCGGTGCTGGCCTACCAGGCTGATCCAGCCCGTCAGCCGAAGCACAACGAGAACGCGCCGGGCCGTCTCGTACCCGGCCCTCTGCCCCAGCGGGGTGGAGGTGAGATAGCGGCGCAACTGTCCCAGATTCGCCAGCGGGCTGATGCCCTCCGCAGAGCGCAGCATGCGCAGAACCTGCCAACCATTGCGCTCCAGCGGCGTGAGGCGGGCATCTAGCATGAGCGAGACCGGCGTGGTGAACAGGGCATCTTGCCCCAGCGGGTTGTGGCGGGTGTGGTGGTCTGCCATGAGAGTTCTCCAAGGTCTGGGCCACAGTGGCCCGTTCCCCTGCATCTCACCGCGTACCGCTCCATGCGTCAGCCAACAATGTGGTCTGCCTCACAACCGTTTTATCCTGCCGTGCTGTCACCGGCATCCAGACTGATCCTTCATCCGCGAGGGACGGATGCCTTTAGCGCAGCAGAACCCGCTGCATGCCGGCGGCGTGATCGACCTGAACCGCGACTATGGTGGGATGGATGTGCGCTGGCTCGGCTCGTTCGAGCGCTGTTCGCCAGCTTCGGCTGGGTGCCGCCACAGGGCTGGCGCGCTGGCGTCGAACTGTGCGCGCTCAGCCGCATCCAGGCCAATGACCGGAACACGGCCAGCGCACCCGGCTACGCCGTGACGTCGCTGTACGCGGGCTACGTGCAGCAATGGGATCGATGGGAGTTCAATGCCTTCGCGCGCGTGGACAACCTGGCGGACCGGCGCTACGCCGGCTCGGTGATCGTCAACGAGGGCAACGCCCGCTACTTCGAGCCTGCGCCGGGGCGCAACTGGGGTGTGGGCCTTGGTGCGGCCTATAGATTCTGAGTGGAATCGCTCAGGCAGTGAGTTCCGTTCTGAAAAGGTAAGCGCCTATTCAATGCTCGTCCACCAAGTCTGGAACTGCTGCTCCTCGTCGCCCACGCGGATCACCTCTCCGATGCGCGGCGTGAGCAGGCGGTAGGACTTACCGATGCTCGCTGCCGCAGCGCGCACGAAAGGCTCGTCCCAGGCATGGCGCGCCAGGGTGAAGCGGCCAGCATGCGCCGTCAGCAGCGCGTTCGCACGCAGGATCTCGGCAGCGCGCGAGGCCTCTTCCGGATTCATATGGATGTCGGCCCAGCGCTCGTTGTACTAGCCGGCGTCCAGTGCAACCAGGTCGAAGCTGTCGAAACGCTTGGCGATGTTCTCGAAGTGCGGGCCGAAGCCGGTGTCTCCGCTGAAGTACAAACGCCGCTGCGGCGTCTCGACGGCGTAGCTGGCCCACAACGATTGATTCCGGTCCATGAAGCGGCCTGAGTAGTGCTGGGCCGGTAGCACGTGGATTTTCAGGTCGGGCGCAAGCTCCACCGTCTGGTTCCAGTCCATCTCGCGGATCTTCTCAGGCGGATAGCCCCAGTGCGCCAGATGCGCGCCGTTGCCCAGCCCGGCGATCACAACACGGGTTTTGGACAGCAGGCCTTTCATGCTGGAGTAGTCAAGGTGGTCGTAGTGGTCGTGAGAGATCAGCACGGCATCGACTTCCGGGATGTCCTCCACGCGGTAGATGTTCGTGCCTTCGAAAGCCTTCACCATCCACGGCAACGGCGCCGCGTAGTCGCTGAACACCGGATCGACCAGCAGGCGCCTGCCGCCCACCTGCACGAAGTACGACGAGTGGCCGAGCCAGACCACGACATCCTGGTTGCGCGGCAGGGCTGCGAGGTCGGTCTTGATGGCCGGCAGCGGTGCCGGGGGCCTCGGCCGGTCCTTGGTTGCGAACTGGCCCTGGATCACCCGCCATGCGAAGGCCAGGCCATTGGGGCGCGGCGGGGACGGCACCTCGTTGCGGAAGGCGCCATCGCGGTACTGGGACGAGGCTTGCACGGCGCTGAGTCGCTCACCTTCCGGCAACTGTCCCAGCGGCTTGTGGAGGTAGGCGCAGGCGCTCAGGCCAAGTACCGTGAGCATGACCAGAGCTATTGCAGCGATGCGCTTCACGGGTAGTTTGCTCATATCAACCTCGCTGGGTTGCCGGGTAGCCCTACCCATGCCGGAGCTTTCCAGCGAGTGAAACAAGTAGACTGGCTACGCAGCAAGTTCACGCATGGAGCGGGCATCTCACTGGTCAACGTCATGGCGAACACGGCCTGAGTATTCATGGGCGTTCTATCGGCTTTGCGAAGGGAGCGCGTAGGCCACGATCAGGTCGCCGCGGTTGTCTGCGGAGCGCGCTGCACCGCCTGCGGTGACGAGGACGAACTGCCGGCCGCTTTGCGAGACATAGGACATCGGCGTGGAATTGGACCCTACTGGCATCCGGCCTTTCCAGAGCTCCTTGCCGGTGCGGGCGTCCAGCGCACGCAGGTAGAAATCCTGCGTTCCCGCGTAGAACACCAGGCCCGTAACCGTAGACAGCGGTCCGCCGGAGGGCGGCATGCCGATCTCAATTGGAAGCGGCAAGCCGAAACCCATCGGCAGTTGTGTGTCCCTTATGGTTCCCATGGGACGGCGCCAAACCATCTTTCGATCGACCAAGTCGATGGCGGAGATCATTCCAAACGGCGGTTCGATGCAGGGAATTCCCAGCGGCGACATCATCAGGCTCTGGCGCACGGCGTACGGCGTTCCCAGTTGGCGGCCGAGCCGCTCGCCGGGTTTGATCTGCTTGGCGACTTCTTCGACGTTCTCGCGACGGATGAGCTGAACCCACATCGGCAAACGCATTTCGGCTGCGTACAGCATCCCGGTTCGCTCGTCGATCGCGGCCGTTCCCCAGTTGAAGCCGCCGGTGTCGCCCGGATACTGCAGGGTCGGATCTGTGCCTGGTGGGGTGAACATACCTTGGTAGCGGGCTTTTCTGAATTCGATGCGGCAAAGCATCTGATCGAAAACTGTCGCGCCCCACATCCGGCTTTCCGATAGCAGATCATCGGCGACCGATGGCATGCCTACCGATAGTGGCTGGGTCGGCGACAGCCAGTCGGATTCGACGCCGCCTGTAGTCGGAACCGGCACCTCCTCGACTTCGGAGATGGGTGTCCCGGTACGCCGATCAAGTACGTAGACTTGGCCGCTCTTGGTCAACTGAATTACTGCGGGAATGGTGCCTTTTTCGGTCGGCAGGTCGTAGAGCACCGGTTGCGCCGGAACGTCATAGTCCCAGAGGTCGTGGTGGACGGTTTGGAAGTGCCAGCGGACCTTGCCGGTTTCCACATCCAGTGCAACGATTGATGAGGCATAGGTCTCTTCTTCCTTCGATCGATACGCGCCCCAATAGTCGGGTGTGGCATTGCCGACTGGTAGATAGACTAACCCTAGTTCAGGGTCAGTCGATGCAACCGCCCATACGTTGGGGCTCCCGCGCGTATAGGTTTCGCCGGGTGGGGGCAGCTTGGTTATGCTCGGGTTGCCGCTGTCCCAAGCCCAGACCAACTCGCCCGTGATTACGTCATAGGCGCGCACGACGCCCGAAGGCTGGTCCGTGCTCAAACCGTCGCGGACAGCTCCGGTGACGATGATGCGGTTGCGCGAAACGATCACCCCTGCTGTGGGGATGTAGCTGGGATGTGGTCCGAGATCGCCCATGCCGGTCTTAAGACTGACTTCGCCGTCGGTGCCAAAGCCCTGGCAGCGTTTGCCGGTTCTTGGGTCGAGTTCGATGAGCCGCGCATCCACCGTCGCGAAGACGATGCGCGCGTGGCATTGGACGGCATCGGTTTCCTTGGTGGTGTTTGCTGACAGAGTCATGGAGACTGCGGCAGCGGGCATGACGCCGGACTTCAACGTGGCGTCTTGCTCTGCTGGCTGGTAGTAGGCGAGGCTGCGGCAACGATAGCGCCAGCTCTTGCCTTTGCCTTCGAAAAGTACCGGGTCATACCGCCACTTTTCCTGTCCGGTCTCTGCATCCAGCGCAATGATTTTGCTGTAAGGCGTGCATGTGTAGACCGTATCGTCCACGAACAGCGGGATGTTCTGGTCCTCGGCGCCATCCTTGACAATATCGCCCGTATGAAAACTCCAGGCGACCTCCAAATCCTTCACGTTTGCCGGCGTGATCTGTGTGGCATTGGCAAAGCGTGTGCCATATGGGCTGTTGCCATACGCCAACCATCCATTCGGCGAGGTAGGCGAGGAAGGCGTGAGGTCACGCTCGGGCACCGCATTTGCAACTAGGAAGTGTGGGGAAAACATCGCTGCGAAACCCGAGGCGCAGAGTACGAGGAAAACGACGGCGACTGATGCGGATGCTTTCCTGAACCTGCCTTCCATAAGTGCCGGCGTGACGACTGCAACCAGAATGCCAAGCAGCAGGGCCCAGCTCAACCGAGGAATCAGGCCCCAGAAGTACAAGCCGTTCTCCCAACATGACCACAGCACTGTTGTGATGATGATGAGGGTAAACAACACGATAGATCCACGGTGCCTCATCCACAAAAGCACCGAAAAGACAGCCAGCGCCAGGCCGGTAAGGACGTAGTATGGCGAGCCACCGAGAATCGCGAGATAGCCTCCCACGGTTAACAGCACCAAGCCTATGAGTCCACTCAAAACGGCCAATATTGGTACCAATTTTTTTCTCATTAATAAGGTCTCCTTAAAAACAGCACTTCTCCGCTGACGACAACGTAAGGCAGAGGCCAATCCCCTGTTGGGTCAGGCTCTGCCGCTTCCTTCGATTGCTGGTTTACCCAAGTGATGTCGGCTTCGCGCCGCTCTCATTGCTTCCCTGAAGATAGGAGCGCAAACGCCACCAACTTCGTTCCCGGCTTGGTGCCGTAGGCGGGCCGACCGCCTTCGGCGACCACCACGAACTGCCGGCCGCTGACCGGGCTGCGGTAGGTCATCGGCGTCGCGTTGGCACTTGTTGCCAGGCGGCTGCTCCACAGTTCCTTGCCGGTCGCGGTGTCGAGCGCACGGAAGGAGTGTTCGGCCGCACCGCCGATGAACACCAGCCCGCCGCGTGTAGTGACCGCACCACCCGCAGTGGGCGTGCCGATGGTGATGGGGAGCATCGTCTTCACCCCCAGATTGAGCGGGCCGATGTCGCGTCCGGTGCCGAAGGGTTTGGACCAGATCGTCTTGCCGCTCACCAGGTCAACGCCCGCGATCAGCCCCCATGGCGGCGCCGTGCAAGGACTGCCCAGCGGCGAGAGGAACTGCGTCCGGTAGGCGCCATAGGGCGTGTTGAGCATCGGCTGGTCGGTCTGGCCGCCGGCGTCCAGGCCCGGAGCGATCTGGAAGTTGCGGCGCGTGGTTTCCGCGCGCGTGATCAGTTCGAGCCGGTCGGGCACCTGCGTCCAGTTGACGACCATGATGCCGCGGTCGGCGTCGAGGGAGATGCCGTTCCAGTTGACGCCGCCCATGGAGCCGGGCGCGATCACGATGGTCTTGTTCAGCGTGACCGGGGTGAACATGCCCTCGTAGCGCGAGCGCTTGAACTCGATGCGGCAGATCAACTGGTCCAGCGGCGTCATTCCCCACATGTCCTTTTCGCGCAGCTCGGGCTCGCGGAAGGCCGGCAGGTCGCTGGATTCAGGCTGGGTGGGGGCCAGCCGTTCGCCCTCGGCGATGCCGCCCTGCGGCACCGGAAGATCACGCACGGTCTTGATCGGCTCCCCGGTCTCGCGGTCGAGCACGAAGATTTCACCGCGCTTGGTCGGCTGGATCAGCGCCGGGCGCACGCCCTGCGGCGTGGGCAGATCGGCCAGCGTGGGCTGCGAGGCGACGTCGTAGTCCCAGATGTCGTGGTGGGTGGTCTGGAAGCGCCAGCGCATCCGCCCCGTCTCGGCATCCAGCGCAACGACGGCGCTGCCGATGTCGTCATCGAACGGCCGGCGCTGACCGCCATACGCATCGGGCGTGGCCCCACCCATCGGCATGTAGACCAGACCGAGCTGCTCGTCGGCGCTGATCGGCGCCCAACTGTTCGGCAGCGACGGCGTATAGACCTGCCCCTGCGGGGGCGCGCCGATCCGGTCTGGCACGCCGGCGTCGAACGCCCAGGTCAACTCGCCGGTCACGGCATCGAAAGCCCGCATGACGCCCGAGGGACCGCCCCAGTACTGGCCGTCCGGGATGCCGCCGCCGACCACCACCTTGCCGCGGATGACTTGCGGTGCCGAACTGACGTAGAACAGGCCGTGGGGATAGGGTTCGATGCCCTGCTGGAGATCCACGAGGCCCTTGTTGCCGAAGCCCGGGCAAAGTTCGCCCGTGCGCGCATCGATGGCTGCCAGGGTCGGGTTGTGGCTGGGCGCAAAGATGCGCTCGGCGCACATGCTGCCCTCCGGCGCATCCGGTACCTTGTAGTAGGCCACGCCGCGGCAGGGCTTGCCGGATGGCTCCTGGCCATCGGAGACGTTGCGCCGCCAGCGCACCTCGCCGGTCTCGGCGTCGAAGGCGTGTACGCCGTTGTTGCCGTCGCAGGCGTACAGCGTGCCACCGACCATGATGGGCGTCACCTGCAGCGCGTTCATCTCGCCGGGCACGGTCGCCGTCATCTCGGCCTCCCAGACCTTCGTCAGGCCGGAGACATTGGACGTGTTGATCTGGTCGAGCGGGCTGAAGCGTGTACCACCCTGGTCGTTGCCATAGGCCTGCCAGTCCTCGCGCTCGATCGTCGCCAGCGGTTGTGGCAGCGGTCCCGGTGCCTGCGCCTGGACACCGCGCCGCAGCGAGGGAATCTCGGTGTCTTCGCCCAAGCTATGGGCGACGCTGCCCACGACCACCGCAGCGACCAGGCCTCCAGCGAAGGTGGCCCCGCCACGTATCCGCCACGGCGCCGGCAACCGCCTGACGGACGGCAGCAGGAGCAAGGCGGCGAGGACGAACGGGGCGATCAACCGGGGCGCGAGCTGCCAGCCCGAGAAACCGACTTCCCAGAGGCCCCAGGCCACGGTCCAGACGAGCATCGCGCCGTAGAGCCACACGCCGCGCGCATCACCCCGCCAGAGCAGCACGGCGCTGACGATGTAGGCCAAGCCGGTGA
This sequence comes from Comamonas sp. BIGb0124, assembly GCF_003752175.1. Lineage (GTDB taxonomy): Bacteria > Pseudomonadota > Gammaproteobacteria > Burkholderiales > Burkholderiaceae_C > Comamonas_F. The sequence continues at coordinate 47,884 of NZ_RJVF01000014.1, forward strand.
TCAGGTAGTAGAGCGAACCGCCGTTGACGGCCAGGATTGCGCCGCCAACCGCAAGCGCCAGGCCGAACGCAAGCAGGATCAGTGCGACGATGCGCCGCGGCCAGGAGCGAGGCGCATCGGCGGGTGAGCTTTCGACGTTCGCGCCCCCTGGGGAGCGCTTCGCAGTGTCGGGTGAGTTCATAGGTTTTCTCCCAGGAGGCGATGGATGCTCTGTTTTGGAAATTACTTCAGCCGCGCCGCAGCGTCACGATGGAAATCTCGCGCGGCACGCCGATGCGCAGCGGCAGCCAGTGCCCCAATCCCGAGTTCACGTCGAGGTAGGCGTTCCCTTCGCGGTAGATGCCGTGCATGTAGTCGTAAGCGACGATCACCGGCCGCCCGAACAGGCGAACCTGGCCCCCATGCGTGTGGCTGGACAGCGTGAGCATCGCCCCCTGCCTGGCGGCAATGGGAAAGAACTCGGGGTGGTGCGAAAGCACGACCAGGGGCTCGCCCGGCGTGGTCTGCGCGAAAGCAAGCTGGGCGAACCGGCGCATCGCGGCGTCCTGCTCATCGCGCGGCAGCATGTGGCGCCCGTCCGCGGCCAGCGGATAGTCCACGCCGGCCACGCGCAACGGCACGCCGCGCGGATGCACCTGGATGCTGCTGTTGATCAGCACTTGGATGCGCGGATTGCGGCGCTTGAGGGCGGCGACGACGGCCGCCTCGTTGGGGTACTTGTCGTGGTTGCCGAGGATGGAGAGCACGGGCAACGCCTCGCTGCGCTCCAGGGCGTCCAGCGTCGGTTCGAGCTGGTCGAGGTCGTCGATCAGGTCGCCGGTGATCGCCAGCAGGTCCACCTTGCGGGCATTGACGAGATCCACGGCGGCGGCGAGGTCGGCGGGCTTGATGAAGGGGCCGACATGGACATCGCCGATGTTGGCGATGCGCAGGCCGTCCAGGCCCTCGGGCAGACCGCTCACCTGGACCACTTCCTCGCGCACCACGGGGCCGCCGACGGTGCCGAAGCTCACGGCGATGCCGGTCGCCAGCAACAGCCCGACGTACACGAGTTGCACCCGTGGGCCACGCGCCTGCGTCCCCGCAGCCGCACGCCGCCCGAGCAGCCAGCGCCCGGCCAGGAACAGCGCGAAAGGCACGATCAAAAGCACCGCCGTCACCAGTGCACCGACCCAGATGGTGACCAGCCAGCGGCCGGCCTGGCTCCAGACGCCCTCCAGATCGGGCAGGAACCACCAGACCAGGTGGACGAGCGCGGCCGTCGTCCAGAAGGCCGCCTGGGCCCTCGGCCTGCGCGCGGCCTTGCCACTGGCCAGCAGGAACAGGCCGACCACGAGGGTCAGCACGAGGGAACGGAAGAAGACGAAGGTCAGGCTCATAGGGGGATCGAACTCTCTCTCTCTTGGGTCATGCCTGCCGATACGCAGGTTGCTCTGTACTAACCCTTCGGCGTCAACCTCAGCATCCGGCCGCTCGTACCATCCTCCAGCAGCCATAGCGCGCCATCCGGCCCGGTGCGCACGGCGCGGATGCGTTCGCCCATGTCCCAATGGTCTGCCTGGGTCGCGTTCTCGCCGTCGAGGGCGATGCGATCCAGCGACCGGCCCGAGAGGCCGGTGATGAACAGGGAATTCCTCCACTGCGGGAACAGGTCCGCGTCGTAGTAAGCGAGGCCAGCCGGGGAGATGGCCGGGTTCCAGAACACCTTTGGCGCCTCGAAGCCATCACCGGGCACATGGTCGGGGATGTCCCGGCCGTCGTAGTGGTCGCCGTTCGATGCCCTGGGCCAGCCATAGTTGAGGGAGGGCTTGATTAGATTGATCTCGTCGCCATGGCGCGGACCCATCTCCATCTCCCACAGGCGCCCCTCCTTGTCGAAGGTGACGCCCAGCAGATTGCGGTGGCCGTAGGACCAGACGGCGGCATGGAAGCCCTTGGCCGCGAGCGGATTGCCGGCGGCCGGCGTGCCGTCGAGGTTCAGGCGCAGCACCTTGCCGAGCGTTGACTTGGGGTCCTGCGCCGGATCGAGCAGTTGACGGTCGCCGCTGGTGAAGAAGAGATATTTGCCGTCCGGCGAGAAGGCGATGCGGCCTGAATAATGCCCGCCGGTGGAGGCATCCTGGGCGCGGAAGATGACCTTCGTCTCCTTGAGCGCACCGCCCGCCTGATCCACTGTCGCGGTGGCGAGCGCGACCCGGCTGCCGGCACCGGAACCCGCCTCGGAGTAGCTGAAATAGACCCGCTTGCTGGCCGCGAAATCGGGAGCGGGGACGATGTCCATGAGCGCGCCCTGGCCCCTGCTGCTGACGGCGGGTGTGCCGGACAGCGTGCGCTTGGCACCCGTTCTGGGGTCGAACAGGATCATCGCACCCTGCTTTTGCGTCACCAGCATGTTGCCGTCGGGCAGGAAGGCCATGGCCCAGGGGCTCTCGAACGTGCCGACCGCCTTGACCTCGAAAGGCAGGCCACGGGCCGCGGGCGCACTGGTCTGCGCGTTGGTGGGCGTCGAGGCGGCAGCACCCACGAACAGGGCGAGTGAGAAAGTGGAGGCAAGGCCGAGCATGCGCAGCTTCATGGTGTCAGGTCTCCATTCGTGGATCGGAGGTAGGTTGTCGAGGATGGATTGGGGTTCGCCCGATTCGTTCGATGGCCATGCGGTGCTCAGTTGGCGGACGGCAGGCCGAGGCGGCGGCGCAGTTCCGGCGCTGTGAGGTGGGCGCGGAAACCCGGCCCGCCCGGCTGGAACGACGCGGATGCGGCCAGATTGCCGACGACGACCGGATCGCACCCGGCATCGCGCACCAGCGCGGCAGCGACCCGCATGGCCTCGACGTCGTCGCTGGCGATGGGCATGCCGATGCGCCCGCCGGCACGGGAGCCGGAGGTCTTCACCACGGTCGCATCGACCGCACTGAACGCGCGCACCAGACGCGCGCCAGGCATGTACTTCACGACGGTCTGCGCGACGCCCAGCTCGCGCGCCTCGCGGTACACGTCGGCGCTGTTCGCCCCCCAGGGGTTGGTGGAGTCCAGGACGACCTTGCCGCGGTAGGCGCTGCGCAGATCGCGCCCGACCTGGGGCAGCGCCTCGAAGGGCACGGCCAGCAGCAGCACGGTGCCGAACTCGGCCGCGGCCATGGGCGTGCCGACAGAAGCGCGCGGCCCCAGCTCGCGGGCCATGGCTTCCAGCTTGTCGGGGTTGCGCGAGGAGAACATCACCTCATGCCCGGCCTTGACCCACAGGCGTCCCACGGTGCCGCCCAGCCAGCCGGCGCCGATGACGCCGATGCGCATGGGCGCGGCCGCGAAGGCACGGTTCGCCGGGAGGAGCCAGGGCACGGCGGCCAGGACGCCGAGGGCTTTCAGGACGGAGCGGCGGGAGGGTTTCATAGTGGTGTCCTCAATCGGGGGAGAGAGTGATGGGGCCGTCCGGCTGCTGTTCTTGCTGTTCTTGCGCCTGGTGGGTACGCCCCAGCCAGACGCTCAGGCCCAGCCAGAGGGCCGACAGCGGCACCGCGATCATCGGAATCTGCGCGAGGGTCAGGCCCACGCCCATCAGGCCGGCGTAGCCCCAACTGGCGAGCTGGTCGCCGCCGCGGTACACCACCGTGTCGATGAAGTTCTTGGCCTTGTAGCGGTCCTCGCGAGCGCTGGAGGTGAACAGGATTTCGCGGGCGGGCCGGGCCAGTGCGAAGTTCGCGACGCGGCGGGCCACCTGCGCGCCCACGATGACGGCGACGCTCGGGCTGGCGGCCAGGGCCGCGAAGCCCGCCAGGCTGACCAGCGGCAGGACGCACAGGGTCGCCACGATGCCCACGGTGGCGATCATCCGGCCGGTGACGAAGAGCTGGAACACCAATGTGATCGCATTGACGATCAGGTCGATGTTGGCGAAGAACGCGGTGCGCGCCGACCGGTCGGGGAACGAGGCCTGGGCGATGCTGGCCTGCTGGAAATACAGGAAGGTCGAGGTGACCGAGTACAGCAGGATGAACAGCGCCAGGCCGCCCAGGTAAGGCGAGCGCAGCGTGTGGACCATGCCCGCGAAGATGCCGCCGCCCAGGGGCTGGTCCGGGTTGTCGCGGCGTGGCCGGTGCTCGAACGATGGCGCAAGCAGGGACAGTCGGCGCGATGCCAGCACCGCCACCTCCAGGAATACGATGGCGATCGCCATCAGCCAGGAGCGGTCGAGGTGCGCGATCAGGCCGGAGGTGATGGCCGAGCCGATGATGCCGCCCGTCGTGGCGCCCGCGGCGAGCAGCCCGAACAGCCGCTTGCCCTGCTCGCTGTCGAAGAGGTCCACCATGAAGGACCAGAACACCGAGACGACGAACAGGTTGAACACCGAGACCCAGATGAAGAAGGCACGCCCGATCCAAACCTGCGCATCGGGTCCGGCGAAGTGCAGCAGCAAGGCGAACAGCACAAGATTCGCCGCGAAGAAGCGGTAGGCCAAGGCGATGAACTGCCGCCGCGGCAGGTGGCGCACCGCCAGTGCGAACAAGGGGCTCGCCACCAGCATCGCCAGCAGCGTGCCGGTGAACAGCCACGGCAGGTTTTGCACGCCACCGGCCACGCCCAGTTCGTCGCGGATCGGGCGCAGCACGTAGTACGCCAGGAACAGCGCGATCACATACAGCATCGACCGCAGCATGGCGGGCGCTTCTTCGGGGCGCACGCCGGCCAGGCGCTGCCAACGGGAGGGGACGGGGGACGGGTACACTAGGTCATTGCTCCTTCGCCTCAGCCGCAAGCCGGGGCTGCTTGGTCATGGCGCCGCCTTCCCACCACGCCGTGAACGACTGCGCGCGGCCGTCCAGGTGCACCGGCTGTCCGATCTCCGGCGTCCACAGCGCATAGGCATGTCCACGGCTGGCGGCGACGATGCGCTTGAACGGGTCATCCCAGTCGTGGGGCGCGATGGTGAAGCGGCCCACGTGCGCCTGCATCAGCGCGTGGATGCGCAGGTCGTCGGCCGCCTGTGCGGCCTGCTCCGGATTCATGTGGACGTTCGCCCAGCGCGGGTCGTACTGGCCGGCGTCCAGCGCCACCCAGTCGAACGGGCCGAGGCGCTGGCCGATCTGGGCGAAATGCGGCCCGTAGCCCGAATCGCCGCTGACGAAGAGGCGCCGCTCGGGCGACACCAGCGCAAAACCCACCCACAGCGATTGGTCGCGGGTGAAGGTGCGCCCGGAGTAGTGCCGGGCGGGGGTGACGTGGACCTGCACCTGCGGCGTGAGCGCGACGACCTCGTTCCAGTCAGCCTCGCGCACGCGGCGCATGTCGTAGCCCCAGCGCTCGAAATGCGCCCCGACGCCCAGTCCCACGATCACCTGCCGGACCTTGGGCTGCAGCGCCCGCACGGTCGGGTAGTCCAGATGGTCGTAGTGATCGTGGCTGATCAGCAGCGCGTCGATCTCGGGCACGTCGTCGGCGGTATAGAGGTTGGTGCCCTCGAACGCCTCGTTCGCCCCGGGAATCGGCGCTGCATTGGCGCTGAAGACCGGATCGATCAGGATGCGCTGGCCGCCCAGTTGCACGAAATAGGAGGAATGGCCCAGCCAGACCACCAGGTCCTGCGCGGGGTCGAGCGCCTTGAGGTCGGTCTTGACGGTGGGCACGGTGCCCGGCGGCCGGGTCTGGCCCTCCTCGCCGAAGAGGGTTCCCATCCACATCGACACTTCGGACTGGTCCGTGGTCTTCATGGGCGTGTCGATCTGGTTGAGAAATGCGCCGCCGACGTAATTGGGCGAAAGGGTCATGCGCTCCAGTCGCTCGCCGCTGGGCAACTCGCCGAACACCGGCTGCTGCAGATAGGCGAAGACGCCCGCCACGCCGAGAATGGCGATGCCGACCAATGCCATGAGGAATCTCCGGAACTTCCTCATGTCATCACGCCAGCGCCGTGCCGGTGGCACGCGCGAGTTCGGCCAGCAGCAGATCCTGGAACCGGGTGTCGTTGACGGCGGCATGGGGCTGTTCGCGCCGCTGGTGGTGCCAGTAGCCGCCGCTGGTCAGTGCCTCGGCGTCGCTGCTGGTGGCAAGCCATTCCTGGGTCACATGCCCCAGCCGCAGGTCGTCGGGCGCGCCCGGGCCGCCCATCTTGGTCGGCACCCAGCCCGGATGGACGGCGTTGCTGAAGGACTCGGGCCAGCGACGCGCCACGGCCGCGGCCAGCGTGGTGACGAACAGCTTGCTGTCGGAGTAGCTGCCGGTGGCCGTGTTGCCGGTCCAGTCCATGCCGGTGAGGCTCGCGCGTCCGCCCCGGTGCATGCTGCTGCTCAGGTAGATCAGGCGCTTGGGGCGCTGGATCAGGGCCGTGAGCAGGTACGGTGCGACGACGTTGACGACCAGGACCTGCGAACCGGACAGGATGCCGGCGTTGTGGACGACGGCATCCATCGGGCCGATGGCGTTGACCTGGCGGGCGAGATCGCGGATTTGCGCGAGGTCCGACAGGTCGCCGATGGTGGCGACGGCCCCCTGGTCCACCAGTTCCTTCACCGCCGACAGCCGGGCCTGGGAGCGCACGTGCACCACGACGTCGTGGCCTTGGACCAGCAGCGTCTTGGCCGTGGCATGGCCGAGCCCGTCGGCCGAGCCGGTGACAAAGACGCGGGCCTTGCCGCCTGTGCGACCGTCTGTGCGATCGCCTGGGTTTTGGCCTCGTTGTGCGTTGGGCATGGGGGACTCCTTTCGGGAACTCGGTGGTGTCTGCGCCCAGGACGTCGAGGCGGTCAGCACCGAACCCGCGGCCAGCGTCGAAGCCAGCCCGGCGCTGGCGGTGAGAAAGGTTCGACGGTCCATGGGTGTGTCCTCCGTTCAGGCCGCCAGACGCCGCAGTGGCCACGTGGCCGGCCGCGGCGCGGCGTTGTAGATCATTGGGATGAAGCCGGCGGCAGCCCCTTGCTGAACGCCTTGGTGTGGAACACCGTCGCGCCTTGGCCCTTGTCCATGTCGCTGGCGACCGCGTAGAGGTCGTTGCGGCGGGGATCGATGGCCAGGCTGGTGGAGGCCAGGTTGTGGCCGCCATCGCGTCCGGGCAGCAGCACCTGGCCGATGGGGATGCCGTTGCGGTTGAAGGCCAGCACGCGGCCCTGCCCGTAGATCGCCACGTACACGTTGCCGTCCGCGTCGGCCCGCATCGAGTCCGGCGCCGGCCCGGTGAAGTGGTAGGCGATGGCCGAGCCGATCGGCGCGATGGTGGTCGCGTCGGCCAGCTCGATGCGGTGCAGCAGGTTGCGGCCGAACTCGGTGGCCCAAAGCGTCTTGCCATCGGCGCTGAGCGCCAGGCCGTTGGCCATCGCCAGGTGCGGCAGCACCGGCTTGATCGTGATCAGGTCCGGCTCGGCGTAGTACACACCGCCCCTGGGCTCGGTCGCATTGCCCTTGAAGTCGGTGAAGTAGAAGCCGCCGCGGGCATCGAACACGAGGTCATTGGGCATGTACCCGGCCACGGGCGGCACGATCGCCTGCAGGCCTGAGCCGTCCGGGTTTACCGCGTAGATCGCGCCGCGGCCGTTCGGAATGTCCAGGGCCGCGACGAACAGGCGCCCATCCGGGTGGAAGGCCAGGCCGCCCGGCGACAGCGCGTCCAGCGTGACGACGGTGGACAACTGCCGGTCCGGCGTCAGGCGCAGCACGCGGCGTCCGCTCACGTCGCAGAACAGCAGATTGCCGCTGCGGTCGAAGATCGCCCCTTCGAGGATCAAGCCCTCGTTGGACACCTTGAACCAGGACTCGGCCACGGCCGTCTGCAAAGCGCGCTCGGATGCCGGGATCGGCACCGCGCTGCGCGTCTGCGCGTCGTAGGCCAGCCCGGCGGCGCTGCTTTGCTGAGCCGACGCCGCCGGTACGAAGCCTATGCCCATTCCCACGACCAGGCAGGTCGCGACCAGTGCCGCTCGTACCGTGGCGCCGGAGCGGCCGCCGTGATGGCGACCCGCCTCGCGCAAAGATGCTGGCGTCATGGAATGGCCCTTACCAAGGTTGATTGGCAGGGCCGACCGTGAACTCATTGACCGTCGTGTCCTCGGGCAGATCGATGGCGAAGGCCACGACGTCGGCGATCCGATCCGGGGAAATGCCGTACTTGTCGTAGATGCCCTTCATCTGGTCGAGCGATTCCTTGTCGCTGAACGTCGTCAGCAGCTCGGTGTTGATGGCGGCTGGGTACAGCGTCGCGGTGCGGATGTTGGTGCCTTCCATGGCGGACTCCATGCGCAGGACTTCCATGAAGTCACGCACGAACCACTTGGTGCCGCCATAGACGGCACCGCCCGGATAGGCCTTGAGCCCGGCGACCGAAGACACGGCGATCACGTGGCCGGACTTCTGCGCGACGAACGACGGCAGCACCGCGGCCACGCCGTTGAGCACGCCCTTGATGTTGACGTCGACCATCTGGTGCCACTCGGCGGTCTTGAGCGCGGACAGCGGCGCATTCGGCATCAGCCCGGCGTTCAGGAAAATGACGTCCACGCTGCCGAAGGTGTCCTTGGCCAGCTTGACGATCGCGTCGTTGTCTTCCTGCTTGGTGACGTCCAGGACCTGGTAGATCGCCTGGCCGCCGCTTTGCTGGATCTCGTCCGCGATGCGCTTGAGGTTGTCTTCACGGCGCGCACCGAGCACGACCTTGGCTCCTTGGCTGGCGAGGAGCTTGGCGGTTGCCTCGCCGATGCCGGCGGATGCGCCGGTGATGATGACGACTTTGTCTTTGATCATGTTGTTGTTTCCTTGTGGGTTGCCAGGCGGTCAGGCGGCAAGCGATGCGTTGTCGATCACGAAGCGGTACTTCACGTCGCCCTTAAGCAGGCGCTCGTAGGCGTCGTTGATCTGGTCGGCGCGGATCATCTCGATGTCCGAGACGATGCCGTGCTTGGCGCAGAAGTCGAGCATCTCCTGGGTCTCGGGGATGCCGCCGATCATCGAGCCGGCGATCGCGCGGCGCTTGAAGATCAGGTTGAACACTTCGGGCGAGGGATGCGGCGAGGCCGGCGCGCCGACCAGCGTCAGGGTGCCGTCGCGCTTGAGCAGGGCCAGGAACGGGTCGAGGTCGTGCGGCGCGGCCACGGTGTTGACGATCAGATCGAAGCTCTTGGCGTGCGCAGCTAGTTCTTCGGCGTTGCGCGAAACCACCACTTCGTCGGCGCCCAGGGCCTTGGCCGCCTCGCGCTTGGACTCGGAGGTGGTGAAGGCGACCACGTGCGCGCCCATGGCATGCGCGAGCTTGATGCCCATGTGGCCCAGGCCGCCGATGCCGACGATGCCGACCTTCTTGCCCGGTCCCGCGTTCCAGTGGCGCAGCGGCGAGTAGGTCGTGATGCCGGCGCACAGCAGCGGCGCCACGGCGGCGAGCTGTTCCTCGGAATGGCGGATGCGCAGCACGTAGCGTTCGTGCACGACGATCTGCTGCGAGTAGCCGCCCAGGGTCCAGCCCGGCGCATCCGGCGTCGGGAAGTTGTACGTGCCGACCATGCCGTCGCAGTAGTTCTCCAGCCCTTCGTCGCACTCGGCGCAGTGCTTGCAGCTGTCGACGATGCAGCCGATGCCGACCAGGTCGCCGGCCTTGAACCCGCTCACGTGCTCGCCGACTGCGGCCACGCGGCCGACGATCTCGTGGCCGGGTACGCACGGGAACTGCGTGCCGGCCCATTCAGCACGCACCTGATGCAGATCCGAGTGGCACACGCCGCAGTAGGCGATGTCGATCTGCATGTCGTGCGCACCCACCGCTCGGCGGGTGATCTCCAGGGGTTCGAGGGGCTTGTCGCCGGCATAGGCGCCATAGGCTTTGATGGTCATGAGAGATTCCTTGAGTGGTTCAGCCCTTGAGGTGCTTGCCGAAGAAGTCGGTGATCTTGTCGAATGGAATCTTGTCCACTTGGTCGTACAGGTCGACGTGGCTGGCACCCGGGACGATCACCAGTTCTTTCGGCTCGGCAGCAGCCGCGTAGGCGGTCTGGGCGAAATAGAGCGAATGGGCTTTCTCGCCATGGACGAACAGGACCGGACGCGGCGAAATCTCCTTGATGTAGGTCAGGAGCGGGAAGTCCATGAACGAGAAGTTGTTGGTGATCGTCCAGGCATTGCCGGAATTGACTGCCCGCGGGTGGTAGCCGCGCGGCGTGCCGTAATAGTTGTAGTAATCGACCATGAACTGCGGCTCGCCGCCCTTCGGCGGGGTGTTGTAGGCCGGCTGGTAGGCCGGCTTGCCGTTCGCCGCGTCTTCCCAACGCTGCCGGCTCAGCTGCTCCAGCGTCTGCGTGCGCTGCTCGGGGGTCACCACGTCGTTGTAACCCTTGGACATGACGCGGGTCATGTCGTACATGGTGCTGGCGACGACGGCCTTGACGCGCTTGTCGGCCGCCACCGCATTCAGTGCGAAGCCACCCCAACCGCAGATGCCGATGACGCCGATGCGCTCGCGATCGACGTAGGCCTGCAGGCCGATGAAGTCCACCGCCGCCATGAAGTCCTCGGTGTTGATGTCTGGCGAGGCGACGTTGCGCGGCTCGCCGCCGCTCTCCCCGGTGTAGGAGCCGTCGAAGGCCAGCGCGGCGAAGCCGCGCTCGGCCATGATCTGGGCATACAGGCCCGAGGACTGCTCCTTCACCGCGCCGAACGGACCGCCGACGACGAGCGCCGCCAGCCGCTGGTTCGCCCGGTTCTTCGGCAGGTACAAATCGGCCGCGAGGGTGAGGCCGTAGCGGTTCTTGAAGGTGACCTTCTGGTGATCGACCTTCTCGCTCTTGGGAAATACCTTGTCCCACTCCTGCGTCAGCCGCAGGCCGCCCACTTCAGTCGTGGCAGGTGGCGTCTGTGCCAGTGCCGCCTGGCCGCCGACCGCTGCCGCGACGCCTGCAAGGATCGAGCCTTGCACCATGCCCTTGAGGGCCGTGCGCCGCTTGATGTTCGGGATTTCCAGAATGGCTTCGTTCATGATGTTTTCCTTTGCATGAAGGGTGAATGGGGTCGCAGGTCGGTTCTGTTCTCTCTTACGGATGACGGTCAGCGGTACGCTGCCGGCCTGTCGCCGTCGGTGTCGGGCTGGCTGATGCCCAGGTTCTGGTTTGCGTAGCGCTGCGGGTCCTTCACGAGGTCGGCCATGAAGCGGCCAATGCTCGCGCGAGAGGTTTCCGTGCCCTTGTAGGTCTCGCCCTTGCGGGTCAACTGGAATGCCTCGGTGGGCTTGCTGGTCAGCCACACCGGGCGCAGGATGGTGTAGGCGAGGCCCGACTGCTCGGCGATTTCGGCCGCCTTCAGGTTGATGGGGCGGTATTGGCCGACCATGCCCTTGTCCCAGGCGTTGAAGGCCTCAGGCAGCTCGTCATAGATGCCACCGGCACTGATGACGACGAGGTGGGGCGCACCGACATCTTTCATGGCCCGGGCGATGTTCGCGGTCTTGGCGTCCAGGTCCATGCCGCCCAGGGTGCTGATGACGATCTCCTGTCCACGGATCGCGTGCGTCAGCTCCGCGAGGCGGTTGGCGTCGCCTTCGAGGACATCGACGCGATCGCTTTGCATGTCCTGCATGCGGCTGGCGCGGCGCAGGAACAAGGTCAGCTTCACGTCGTCCTGCTCGAGCAGACGAGGAATGATCTCTTTCGACGTACTGCCATTGGCGCCGATCAGAAGCACTTTCTTCATGGTCGAGTCAGTCCCTGGAAAACGTGATCCGCGCAGTGCCGCTTCCAAGTACTTTCGGCAGGGCAGCGGGGTCGTCCACTTGGCCAAGGCGCGTGTACGAGTAGATCGAATCGAACGTCAGGTAGAAGACGACCAGGGTCTGCGAGCCGTAGAGCATGAGATCGCCATTGCGGATCGTGCCGGGCCGAATGGTGTTCGTCGGCAAGGCCTTCGGCAGCTTCGCGTGCTTCTCGTTGCTGTTGAGATCGGGCATGTCGATCGTGAGCGGCAGCATGGCGGCGAAGGCGCGGGCCGCTTCGGTATCGGCCAGGGTGATGGCGAAGCGGCGTTCGCCGACGGTCATCCACATGCGGGACTCCTCCGGTTGGACAGTTGCCGCCGAGGCGCTGGTTGACGTGGCGGCAGGTAAAGCGGCAGGTACAGCCGATGCGCTCGGCTGGGCGGCTTCGCACGCTCCGAGCGCGATCAATCCGCACAGCAAGCCCAGCGCGCGCAGGGCACGCTGGCCGGGTGCGGGAGGGCGCGCTTCGATGGCGGTATGCCAGCGGTGGCGAGGGATGCTGATATGCATGGTTGTGGTGATCTCCCGTCGTCGGCCCGGCTCAGGCCGTCTGCCGTCCTTGTGAACGCGAGGTGAGGAAAGCGAGCGCTGCCGCGCCCAGCAGCACAGCAGCACTCGCCATGAAGGTGCTCTGATAGCCCATCGAATCGAACAACAAGCCGCCGACTGTCGAGCCCAAGGCGATGGCCAACTGGATCACCGCCACCATCAGGCCGCCGCCAGCCTCCGCGTTGTGCGGCATCGCTTCGGCAATCCAGCTCCACCAGCCCACAGGGGCCGAGGTCGCCATCAGACCCCACAGGCCCAGCAGCACGACCACGGCAGTGACCGAGGTGCCGGACGGGATCAGCGTCAGCGCGATCACCGCCATGAAAACGGGGATGACGATCAGCGTGCCGTACAGGCTGCGCTTGAGAACGGCGCCGATCAACGCGGTGCCGATGAAGCCAGCCACGCCAATCACCAGCAGGGTCAGCGACAGCGTCGACACATCCACACGCGTTACGGTTTCAAGGAACGGCCGCAAATAGGTGAACAGGGCGAACTGTCCCATGAAGAACGCGCCGCAAGCGGCCATACCCAGGGCCACCGGGCGGCTCGCCAGCACCTTGAACACGTTGGCTGAGCCGGACGACCGCTTGGTGGGCCGCATCGTGGGCAGGCTGCTCCACTGCCAGATCAACGCGATCGCCGCGATCGGCAGCAGACAGAAGAACGCCCCGCGCCATCCCACAATGGAGCCCAGGTAACTGCCCAGGGGCGCCGCGATGACCGTCGCCAGCGCATTGCCGCCATTGAAGATGGCCAGGGCGCGAGGCACTTGATCGACGGGCACCAGGCGCATGGCCGTGGCTGCTGCCATGGACCAGAACCCACCGATGACCACGCCGATGAGCGCGCGGCCGACCATGTAGACCGGGAAGTTCGGCGCCAGCGCCACCACGGCACCGGAGACGGCCATCAGCGCCGTCAGCGCCAGCAGCAGCGTCTTGCGGTTCATGCCGGCGGCCAGCCATGAAATCGACAGGCTGGTCAGGACCGCAAAGGCGCCGGAGATCGCGATACCTTGCCCAGCCATTCCCTCGGTGATGCGCAGGTCGGCTGCAATCGGGGTCAACAGGCTGACCGGCATGAACTCCGAGGCGATCAGCGCGAACACACATAGCGACATCGCGAACACGCCACTCCAATGAGTGGGTTGCTCGGTGCCTGCCTGATGGGTGTGGGTCGCTCCGCGAGGAACTGCGGCTATCTGTTCTGCCATGTACGTTTTCTTTATCTTCTGTCTATTGGTTTGTGAACTCCCTAGGCGCGCCATCGGGACGAGAATCGATTGCGAACTGTTTCGTCACCCTTAGCGATTGGGGTGATGTTCTGCGTGCACACAACCAACTCTCTTCATACCCGAGGGCTATTGGGTGCCAGGGGCGGGTTGTGAGTTGATCAGCCGAGATCCCGCTCGATCCTGACTGGCAGCGGTCCAGGCCGCTGCAATGCAGGCAGTCCCGTATTCACTGCACCAAGACGCATCAAATCACCGGTGTAGTTGCCGGGCCCGTCCTGCACGAATATCGCCAAGTTGCCCCACGGGGCGTAGTAAGCCAAATCGCCGGCTTTCACGGGAACTGCGCTCTCGTCGCCGCTCCGGGGCAGCTTGGACGGCAGATCGGCGATGCGCTCGATGCGCGCGTAATTGACCAGCGTCAACGACAACGGCAGCAACGCAGCAAAGCCTTGCGCGGTAGCGTTGTCGTATAGCGTGGCAGTTGCCACTTGATCATTGACCGTTAGGCGAATATTCATGTGCACCTCCTGTGTGGGGACGGGCGAATCAGCCAGGGGGCTTGGCTAGCGCGCCGCAAGCTAACCGTCCCCCATGGGTCAGCACCGTGACATTCAGTCGTTTCAGCTATCTCCAGAGCATCGGCATTGACTTTTTCATGCCCTGAATATTGACGTCGGAAAGTCAATTTGACTAGCTAATCAAAACTTCTAGGGCATAGAAGCGTAGCTAATGAATGACCGTGAAGTCGCCTTCATAGTCATCCAGCAGATAGCCGCTTGGGGACGACCCTGAGCTCGAAAGATCTGGGTCAGGTGTAGGCCAAAAGCCTGCCGGCGAAGATCACCCCCGTCCATGCGATCAGTGATACGCCCGCTCCTGCGCGCGCGGCTATCGGTGTTGCAGCAGCTGTTGCCCATTCATTGACGCGGCGGTAGATACCGCCGTGGAACACCAGCACGTTGAGGCAAGCGACAATCAGCAAACCGAACTTCCACGGCGCAGCACCGGTGCCGGCGACCACGGTCGCCTGCGAGCTGAGCAGTGCAATGCCCGTGACGATGGCGATGGCAAAGCCGATGTGGGAGACGGGCAGCAGATGGCGCGCGGCGGCGGTGACGGGCACGACGCGGTGGCCGAATCCCAGCAATCTCAGGTCGAAGGTGAAAGCCGGGCCGACCAGGAGCGCGATCCCGAGGATGTGACTGGCCTCCAGCACGGGATAGAGGTATTCGGCGTTGCGCACCGCCTCGCCGAGCGCGGAGTCCTGCAACAGCTTCAGCAACGAGTTGAGCAATTCAGGCATGAGCCATTCCGTTTCGTCGTGGGCGATTGGTGCGGGGAGGGCAGCACCCTCCCGCATCCAGCGCAGCCGCCTTATTTCGGTATCGGTGCCCGTACCGGGAGCGTGTTGCCGAGCACCTGGTTCACGGGCACGGCGTCAGGCCCGTACCAGAACACAACCGGCCTAAACAAGCCGTCGTCTGTCCGATTGATGTAGCCGACCGCCTGGACGCGTTCCCCGACCTTCAGCGGGCGGTCCAGGCCCCACCGGCCCGACCAGGCCGGCGGGGCGATGATGATCTTCAGCTCCTTGCGGGAGCCCTTGTAGGAGGGGGCGGCATTGACCCGGGTACTGTCCTCGGGATCTTGCAACTCCTTCGGAATCGTCAGCGTGGGCGTGCGGGCAGGCAGGTTGCTGTCCACGGTGATGTCGAAGAGTGAGTGCGGATTGCCCCAGACACCCTCCGAGGAAACCGTTCCCGCCACATAGATGAGGCGGTCGGTGTCGAAGCCGGGCCACCCGTGGTGCGCGAACGCCGGCAGGGCCGGCACAAGCATGGCCAGCGCTGCCACGCCGAGGATCGTGCGCCGACGGCCGCGTGATACGGCTGCATCTCCCTGAGCGGGTTTCGAGTCGACATTTGCCATGATTCATTTCTCCGCGTTGATCGGGTTAGGCCACAAGGCCCG
Source organism: Comamonas sp. BIGb0124 (assembly GCF_003752175.1). Lineage (GTDB taxonomy): Bacteria > Pseudomonadota > Gammaproteobacteria > Burkholderiales > Burkholderiaceae_C > Comamonas_F. The sequence continues at coordinate 63,354 of NZ_RJVF01000014.1, forward strand.
CCGGGGTGGCGGCTTGGTCAGCCTGGAGGTGTCGGTATTGACTTTTTCACACATTGGATATTGATGCTTGGAGGTCAACTTGACTAGCTAATGGAGACTTAAAAGGCATATTAGTTGCGCTAATCAATTCGCCGTGGGAAACTTCTTCCCATGGTCAAGCGCAACCTCAATGATCTTCTGTACTTCGTGACGGTGGCACGGGAAGGCAGCTTCACGCGCGCCGCCTCGCTGCTGGGCGTCACGCAATCGGCCCTCAGCCAAGCCATCAGCGGTTTGGAGACACGGCTGGAGATCCGACTGCTCACGCGCACCACGCGTAGCGTGTCACCCACGGTGGCCGGCGAGCGTCTGCTCAATGCGATCGGAAACCGATTCGACGAGATCGACGCCGAACTCGATGAGCTAACCGAGATGCGGGACAAGCCTGCCGGCACGGTGCGCATCACCTGCGGCGAGCACATCCTTCGGACCACGGTGCTGTCCAAGCTCACGCCCTTGATGCTCGAATACCCCGACATCAAGATGGAGTTCGACATCAATTACGGGTTCCGGGACATCGTGGCCGATCGCTTTGATGCGGGCGTGCGTATGGGCGACACCATCGACAAGGACATGATCGCAGTTCCGATCGGGCCGCCGTTGCGCATGGCGATCGCGGCATCGCCCGCGTACTTCAAGATGCACCCGATTCCCAAGACGCCGCGCGACTTGCTCAAGCACAACTGCATCAACATGCGCATGCAGACAGCGGGCGGCCTCTACACCTGGGACTTCGAGCGTCGTGGTCAGGCATTGAGTGTGCGGGTGGATGGCCAACTCGTCTTCAACACCTCGCCCAGCATGGTGGATGCGGCAGTGGCGGGGGTTGGTATCGCGTCGCTGCCGGAGGAGGAGTTCGCGCCTCACCTGGAGAATGGACAACTGGTGCGCGTGCTGGAGGATTGGTGTCCGCCATTTCCCGGCTATTACCTGTATTACCCGAGCCGCAAGCAACCCTCGCATGCGTTCTCACTTGTCCTTGAGGCGCTGCGGTGGACTGCGCCTTCTAGCCCCAGGAAGCGATGACCCAGTTGTTTTCACGACAGGCGTCGTCAATCCAGCGAGTGCAGTTTGAAGTCATGGTGCGTCACGTACCACGTGGCGTTAAGCCGCGCGCATGGCGAGGGGTTCGTTGGGCGAGCGGAGCGACCACAGGTCGAACTTCTAGCTCCAAGAAAATGAGCGTTGCGCCGAAGACCTCTGTGGCTTTCATGGATGGTAACGCCAGGCTCGTTAGACGGGTTGTCGGGGGTGGTCCATGCCGTTGACTCGCGTGCCCCGGTCGTCTTCGCAACGCAGCCTGCTAAGCCTGACGTGCTGCGTTTTCTCGGTTTTTCTCGTCACTGGCGCCGCGCTTCCTGCCTTGCCGCTGCACATCCATGATGGTCTGGGTCTGAGCACGTTTGCCGTCGGTCTGGTCTCCGGCGCCCAGTTCGCGGCCGCACTGCTTTGCCGGCTGTGGTCCGGCAAAATCTCGGACGAGAGGGGACCAAAGTTCGCCGTCACTGTCGGACTGATCATGGCATCCCTGGCTGGGCTGCTTTATGTGGTCTCCATGTACTTCACGCACGACGTCGGCGCTGCGATCGCAATCCTGATCCTGGGGCGGGTGCTGCTGGGTGGGGCAGAGAGTTTCGTCATGATCGGTGCGCAGAGTTGGTGTCTGGCGCTTTCCGGCACTGGAAGCGTCGGGAAGATGCTCGCCTGGATCGGGACCGCCATGTTTGTCGCGATGGCAGTAGGTGCACCACTGGGCAGCTATCTGTTTGCCTCCTTTGGCTTTGCGTCCATCGGCGTTCTAACCTGTGGGGGAGCGCTGCTCGTCCTGCCGCTGATCGCTCCGATGCAAGCAATCAAACCGGTGCGCCGAGCCGAAGCTGACATCAGGCGGGTCTTGCGTGCAGTGTGGGTGCCCGGCGGTGCGATGGCGTTCTCCAGTGTCGGCTACGGCATCGTGACGGCATTCGCAGTGCTTCTGTTCGCTCAGCGTGGCTGGCAGCCGGCCTGGCTTTCCTTTACCGCGTTCGCGGCCGCACTGATGTTGGCGCGCGTGTGCTTTGGATCGCTGCCGGACCGGCTTGGTGGCGCGCGCACCGCTTCGATCTTCATCGTCATCCATGGCGCTGGATTGGGGCTGATCTGGATCGCGCCTTTCGCTTGGCTTGGCTTTGCCGGTGCGGCACTGGCCGGGTTCGGGTATGCCCTGGTGTATCCAGGACTTGGCATTGAGGCGGTCGCGCGGGCGCCGGCGCGGTCGCGGGGACTGGCCATGGGCGTCTACACGGCTTTTATCGATATCGCGCTGGGAGTCCTCGCGCCTCTTCTGGGCTTGATCGCCAATCTGCTTGGTCTAGGGGCGATCTTCCTGATCGCCGCCATTCTCTCGCTGTGCGCAGTGCCCGTCGCCGTCTGGCTCCAGCGTCATCCCGCTGGCGAATCATCGCCATGACGATTGGTTCGACGAAGAATGAATTGAAGAGCGCCCAGCCAGGCACCAGAGGCCCTGCCGATGCGCTATCGGAACGGTAAACATGGCCCATCAGACAGCGAAAACGACGTTTCCGTTACTCGGCTTGCTGGCGCTATCGACGACGGCATTCCTGACCATCCTCACCGAGACCCTGCCTGCAGCGCTGCTGCCGGACATGGCGCGCAGTCTGGGGCAGTCGCCATCCGGCATCGGCCAACTGGTCTCGGCCTATGCACTCGCCTCGGCGCTGGCGGCGATTCACATGGTCGCGCTGACCCGTGCGTTGCCTCGCAAGCCACTCTACCTCGGCCTGGTACTGAGCTTTGCCATGGCCAATGCGGTCACAGCATTGTCGACCTCGTACGGGCTGACCGCCGCTTCCCGGTTCGTGGCTGGCCTGGCGGCGGGCGTGGTCTGGGCAATGCATCGTTCAGCGGCTTGGGACCCCGCTTCTTGCGATGGTGTTGCCACACGGGTGTGATTCTTGGCGGCGAACAGCTAGCGCTGGAAGGCGTACAGCCGCTCGGCGGCCAGATCGCGCTCGGCGTTAGCCACACCCAGAGCACCTACCAACGCATCGCGCTTGGCAATGAGCGCGGCCAGTTCTTCTACGGTGATGTCGGCAAAGGTGGGCACGCGAGCTTCGATCAGCATGCGCCATCATCATTCAATCCAGACACCGCGTTTGAAATCCAGAGGGCAAAAACCGGCGGAGCCGTGGCCGTGCTACATAGACTCATCCAAGATTTCTCCCGCACCCCCGTTAATACACATAATCACCGTGAATCATTTTCTACTCAATGAAGCTTGCCATGCGATGACGTTAGACCCCCTATGGCCATGTACTTGACCTCGAGGTACTCGTCTATTCCGTTCGGGCCGCCCTCGCGCCCAAGCCCGCTTTCCTTCATGCCACCGAAGGGTACCTCGGGTGCGGAAATAAGCCCTTCGTTGATCCCGATGATGCCGTACTCGAGGGCTTCAGCGACACGAAACACGCGACCCAAGTCGCGCGAGTAGAAATAGCTCGCCAGACCAAAAGGGGTATCGTTGGCCATGTCGATGGCTTCCTGTTCGGTGTTGAACCGAAACAAGGGCGCCACGGGGCCAAAAGTTTCTTCGCTGAAAATCTGGGCATGGCGTGGAACATCGGCCAGGATTGTCGGTTGGAAGAAGTTCCCGCCCAAGCTGTGCCGTTTGCCCCCAGTCACGATGCGCCCTCCTTTGGCCAATGTGTCTCCGATATGCTGTTCGACCTTGTTGACGGAGGCCTGATTGATGAGCGGGCCTTGCGTGACGCCCGTGTGAGTTCCGTTGCCGACCACTAGGGCTTCAACAGCGGTTTTGAGCTTTTCGGAGAATGCTTCGTAGACGCTATCCTGGACAAGGATTCGGTTAGCGCAGACACAGGTCTGCCCGGTGTTGCGAAACTTTGAGGCCATGACGCCTTTGACTGCGGCATCCAGATCCGCGTCGTCAAAGACGATGAAGGGTGCATTGCCGCCCAGTTCCATCGACGTCTTTTTGATCGTTTTCGCGCAGCGCTCCAAAAGAACGCGGCCCACCTCCGTGGATCCTGTGAAGGACAGCTTGCGGACGATAGGATTGTCGGTAAGTTCTCGGCCAACCACTTCAGCGGAACCGGTGACCACGTTGCATACGCCGTCTGGCATGCCCGCTTGTTTGGCCAGCACGGCAATCGCCAGTGCCGACAAAGGTGTCTGGCTTGCCGGCCGGATCACACCCGTGCATCCAGCTGCCCAACCGGGTGCCGCCTTTCGGGTAATCATCGCCGCGGGAAAGTTCCAAGGCGTGATCGCCGCAAACACACCGATGGGCTCTTTGGTGACCAGGATGCGCCGACCCGCGACGCTCGGTTGCAGAACCTGTCCATAGGCCCGCTCGGCTTCACCGGCAAACCATGTAAAAAAACCTGCGGCGTAATCGATTTCAGCTTGTGCTTCGACCAGCGGTTTACCTTGCTCGGCGGTCATGATCGCTGCCAAGTCCTCCCTGTTTTCACGCATCAACTCGCCTATGCGACCGACAATTCGACTGCGCGCCTGAGCCGTCAGGGCTCGCCAAGCGGGCCAGGCGCGGCCGGCGGCGTCGATGGCCCTACGCGTTTCGTCCTGGCTCAGGGAGGGCACAGTGGCGACCAACTCGCCCGTGGCGGGATTGTGAACTTCAATCACTTTTCCGCTAGCGGCGGTGATCCATTGACCATTCACAAAATTGCGGCTTTGAAGAAGATCCGGATTATTCAAGGTGGGCCGACCGGGGAAATTGGACATGTTTTTAACATCCTGATTGAGAGTAATCACTGCCCACGATCTGGCAGTGTGTCCACACGATTGGAATCCGATAGGACGAGGCTGGGTCGGTGGGTGAAAGCCATCGAAACCCCTGACAGGTGGAGCTTAATGACGCGACCGCTCATGAAGTCGGCAACAGGCCGTCAGAACGTATGCAGCACCACGCTGAAAAACTCACTCGGTTCCACCGCACGCAGTTCGATGGGCCCTTCCTTGGGTAGAAACTCGTAGGCAGTCTCGGGGCCATGAATATCGGGCCCGATTTGAATCTTGCCTTTCGTCTGAAAAAGAATTTCGATGGAGGAATGCTGGCCGGCACGGTAGACCGCATTGCCGTCTAGGCGAATGAAGCCAATCCGTAGATTGCGTTCAGTGAAGCTGCCCAGCCATTTGACCCATGTGCCTTTCTCGTCCATTGGCACCCATTCATAAGCGGCCGGATCCATGGCGATGACCTCGGAATACCGAGGCTGTGCGAATTCGAGCTTCCGGCCAGTCGCATGTTCGAAGATCGCCTGCGAGCCGTCTTGGGTGTGCGTCACGCCGTGCTCATCGGTGTAGGTGAACAAGCCCTTCTTGAACTCACCGCGATCGCTGAGGATTTGGTTGACGGCCTCGCGCTGAGCCACGCTCAGATAGCCGAATCCGCTGGCCCCGCCACACTGCAATACCACGGTCTGAAGCCCCTCAGCCCGATCTTGAGGGCCGTAATGGATACTTTCTGGAAAATATCCAACCCACCCTTCTTCCAGTGCTTTGTCTTCGGTATATGGAAGGCGCCCCTTTGCCACATAACGAATCTGGTCGAAGTTATGCCGATGCCGAGGCGTACGCCACCCCCCCGAGCCTGCCAACCCCATGTTCAGATCGTAGTTATTCACCGACCCGTCTTCACCGAACAACAAGTGTTTTTGCGCAAGCTTTCCTTCGCGCATGCTACCGACAAGTTCACTCTCGGTATCGGATGATTTACCTATTCGCATGATCCTGACCTCTCTAGAAGTTGATTTGGCACTCATGGCCTTGACGCACATCGGTGCGCCAACCGCTTGGGGCATGTCAGCCTATACGGCCCGATCCCTGCCGGCGGGATTGCCAGACACGCCTCAAAAATACAATTCAAGCATGTGCTGATATTTTCATTTGAGGTTCATGGATATGCCACGATGGACGAGTCAGGGTTTTTACCATCCTATTCGCTGTGGTTATAGGGTGTAGAAACAACCAGACCCTGTGGCCTTTTTGTTGCCTTATGATTGTGTTCATACCGCTCGATTTGGGAAGTCATCAATATTGAAGAATCCGCAGGCCTATGCCAGGTCTTCAAGCCATTGCTTCCAACATTTCGTGGCGCAACCGATGAAGGAACCCAACGGTCATCCGCGGCAACGATTAGGTCGCCTCCCCCCCCACTTGTTTCGCAAAGGGCGCAAGTTCAATGAAGCTGTATCCCCATCTGTTCATCGATGGCGCTTGGACCGCGCCAGTCGAACCTCGTTACATTGATGTCATTGACCCGACCACAGAAGAAGCCATTGCCAGCGTAGCAATGGGTGGAGCTGCTGATGTCGATAAGGCAGTAGCCGCTGCGCGGGCTGCTTTTGCCGATTTCTCCAATAGCACGATCGAAGAGCGAATCAGGCTGATCGATCGCATCATCTCGTCTTATGAAAAACGCGTTGATAAATTTTCTGAAGTCATCGCTCGTGAGGCAGGCATTCCGAGGGCCAGTCGGGCTCAGGTCTACGGCCCGATTCAGCATATGCAAGTCGCGCGCGATTTGCTGCGCAGCTACCGGTTCGTTTCCCGTCTGGGTCACGCGATTGTTCGGCGCGAACCCATAGGCGTGTGCGCATTGATATCACCTTGGAACTGGCCCATTCAGACCAAAGTCATCAAGCTGATCTACGGATTGGCTGCCGGTTGTACGATGGTCGCCAAACCCAGTGAAAACTCCCCGCTCAGTTCCCTTTTGCTGACTGAGGTGCTGGACGAGGCCGGCGTTCCCAAAGGGGTATTCAACCTCGTCAATGGTTCCGGACGCGAGGTGGGTCAAGCAATGTCCAGCCATCCCGGAGTGGATATGGTGTCCTTTACCGGTTCCACCGGAGCGGGCCGTGTAGTCGGTGCGACTGCGGCCGCGACGGTCAAGCGGGTAAGCCTGGAGTTGGGCGGCAAGTCGGCCAACCTCGTGCTGCCGGATGCTGATTTGGAGAAAGCCGCTCGCTGGAACATCCAGCGCTGCTTCTTCAATACCGGCCAGTCCTGCCATGCGCCGAGCCGGCTCTTGGTCCATGCAAGTCAAGTCGAGCAGATTTTGCCGTTCCTCGTGGACGAAGCCAGCCAATTCCGTCTCGGCAATCCACTCGATACGGCGACGACCATGGGGCCCACGGTGAGCGCCAGGCAGTTTGAAACTATTCAGCACCACATTCAGGGCGGTATCGACGAAGGCGCTCGACTGATTTGCGGAGGCGTTGGACGCCCCGAAGGGCTCACCCGTGGGTACTTCGTCAAGCCCACGGTGTTTGCCGAGGTTGATCCAAAGATGAAGATAGCCACTGAGGAAATCTTCGGTCCGGTTCTGGCGGTGATTCCTTATGAGAATCAAGACCATGCCATCGCCATTGCCAACGGCTCGATCTATGGCCTGGGTGGATATGTCTTTACCAGTAATCGCGCCCAAGGTTATGAGGTGGCTAAAGAACTGCGTGCGGGGCGTATTAGCTTCAACGGCGCGGCGACAGACTCGTTGGCCCCCATGGGGGGATACAAACAGTCCGGGATCGGACGATCAATGGGCGTCTTCGGTCTGGAAGAGTATCTGGAAACCAAATCCGTCTATGGCTTTCAAGAAGAAGCCGAGACCTTACCCGTCATTCATGGATGACACCCGCCGTTCTCATTTCAGAGTACCGAATATGACCCAACCGATTGTCGCAGTGAACAATACGCTTAAGGAGAAACTGGCACGGGGAGAGCCGGTTTACTCGATGACGGTGCGCTTGGTTCGCACCGTTGATATCGCCAGCATCGCCTACGCCGCCGGCTTCGACACGATCTACATTGACCTGGAGCACAGCAGCTTTCCACTGGAGGCAGCTGGGCAGATCAGCATCGCCGCTGCGGCGCTGGGCGTGACCCCGCTGGTTCGTGTACCCAGCCCGGATCCTCACCTCATCGCCAAGGTGCTCGACGCCGGCGCGCATGGCATCCTGGTGCCAGCGGTGCAATCGGCCGAGGATGCACACGCTATCGTGCGAGCAGTCAAGCACGCCCCTTGGGGAGAGCGCTCGATGGCCGGCCCCGCGCCGCAGTTGCACTACCGGTCCTTGCCTGCGGTCGAGACCGTGCAAGCACTGGACGAATCCTCGCTGATCGTGGCGATGATCGAATCGCAGGCCGGACTCGATGCGGTGGAAGCCATTGCCGCCGTCGATGGCATCGACATCATCCTGGTCGGCGCCAGCGACCTGAGCGGGATGCTCGGTGTGACCGGGCAGGTCGATCACCCGCTCGTGCATCAGGCGTATTTGCGTGTTATCGCGGCCTGCAAGGCCCATGGCAAGACGGTGGGCATCGGCGGCCTGGGCGCGCGAGCGGACTTGATCCGCCGGTACCTCGAGCTAGGCGCGCGCTTCGTCTCGACGGGCAACGACATCACTTTCCTGAGCGCCGCGGCGACCCAGAAACGCCAACAATTCGCCTAACGAACACCAGCGATTGAGCTGGACGAATCGAGGGTTCCCTGATTCGCCACCGATCGTCTTGCAGCAGCAAACAAACAATACCCCGGGGATAAGCATGAAGATCTGTATTTACGGTGCCGGTGCGGTAGGCGGCCACATCGCCGCTCGGTTGGCCATTCATGGCGACGCTGAAGTTTCGGTGGTCGCCCGCGGCGAGCATTTGGCGGCCATCCAACGCCACGGCCTGCGCGTGGAAACGCGCGATGGTGTGCTAACCAGCCATCCGGTAGCGACGGATGATCCGCAGTCGCTGGGCCCGCAGGATCTCGTGATCGTGGCGGTCAAGGCGCCGGCCCTGCCAAGCATCGCCGACGGCGTCAGTGGCCTATTGGGACCGGACAGCCTGGCGCTGTTCGCCATGAACGGCATCCCGTGGTGGTATTTCCATGGCCAGGATGGGGCTCTGGCGAACACGCGTCTACCGCGCATCGACCCCACAGGCGCCCTGTGGGACAAGGTTCGGCCCGAGCGCGCCGTTGGGGCGGTGGCCTATACCGCCTGCAGCGTCGTCGCGCCCGGCGTGATCAAGGCCGAGAACCCGCGCAACCGCTTGCTGGCCGGCCGTCCTGATGGCCGCCCCGATCCCCGACTGGAGCGGCTGGCCACGTTGCTCGATGGCAGCGGTCTGGAGTTCGAATCGACCGCCAGGATCCGGGATGCCATCTGGGCCAAGCTACTGATGAACTTGGTGGGCGGTTCATTGGGCATCCTCACTGCCTCGGCGATGAAACACGTGCTGGACAAGTCGACGGTCGCGCGGGCCGCCGATGCCATGGCGAAGGAAGCCGCGACTATCGCTCGTGCCCTGGGTTGCGAACCGGGCAACGAAGGCATCGGCAAGCTGGCCTCGTCCGGGCACAAGCAAAGCATTCTGCAGGACTTGGAGGCCGGACGGCCGATGGAGATTGATGCCATGCTGCGTGTGCCGCTCGAATTGGCCAGGCTGGTCGATGTCCCGACTCCGACGCTGGACCTGGTCATCGAACTGGCCATGCAACGTGCTCGTGCTGCTGGCCTGTACCGCGATAACGTTGCGGAGTAACGGCAAGGAATTCCATCTTGCGAAGGGCCCGCAGATCATGCGGCCCTTTTATGCCACCACATTCCCGTACGATCAGATCGCGCTCGCAATGAGCGCCGCAGAGTTCTTCTGTCGTGATGTCGGCACGGGTGGGCATGCAAGCGTCGATCTGCATGCGCCATGCCGCATCGTTCAATTCGGCACCCGGTTCGGCATCGATCAGGCCAAGCCGACGTAATGCCGATGCGAATGCTGATGAACCGGGCGAGGGTATTGTTTATTGAGGGCTTACGTTCAATTTGCAGCCGTGCCTGCCATCAATTGGATCGCCGTGAGTTGGATCTGAGCAACCAGATCGAGGCTGGCCACGCCAAGCGGCCGCCGCTCGTGGAGGATGACGGCGATATCTCTCTTGAGCGCCGGGATGACGATCGGCAATGGTTTGAGCACGATGTCGTTCATGCCCGATGTGATTGCGTGTTCAGGGAGCATGGCGACGTAATCGCTGCTCGCAAGAAGTGCCTTCATGAAATCCACGGAGCCCCCTTCAATCGGTCGAGGAAATGACTGGATTCCTGCGTCCGCCATCAACTTGTCCAGGAGGTTCCTTTGCCGCCCCCCCACCAGAGGACATACCCATGGAAACCGAGCAAGGTCACTCAGAGTCACTTCTCGCTGGGAAAACAGCTCATGCCCGGTACGCGCATAGATGTTAAGGTGGTCGCGAAAAAGTACTCGCTGCTTGAGCCCGTCGAGCGCGACATCGAAGAACTCGGTCTGACCGATGACGAAGTCGAACTCGCCACGCAACAGACCCCATAACAATTCGATTTGAACCTTCTCGACCAGCCGCAGTTGGACCTCGGGATAAAGGCGCTTCCACTGCGCAATGGCCACAGGAACGATGTGGCTGGCAAGACTCGGCAGCACGCCCAGGGTGACAACGTCGCTTTGGCTTTCACGCCCCTGCAGGCGCGCCGCTGCCGTCTGCATCTCGTCACGGATCAACCTGGCGTGCGTGTAGACGAGCTCACCCGCCGAGGTCGGCTCGGCACCCGTCGGCTTGCGCTCCAAAAGCGTAATCCCAAGCTCCCGCTCCAGCCGATTCATCGATTTCGTCAACGACGGCTGCGAGATGCCCAACGCCTTGCCCGCTTTCGCAAGACTGCCGTGCTCGATAATCGCGGCCAAATGTAGAAGCTTATGGGGGTCCATGCGCGAGTAACCCAGTGATTTGTCTATTGTTGTCGAAAGAAGCGATGGTTCATTGGGCAGCCCTCAGATTGTTGTCGTCAATGATCTTCGACCACCGCGCAGCTTCTCGCTTGATGTGGTCCGCCAGTGCCTGGCCACCCCCCACCTCGGACGCAAAGCCCAACGAAGCGAAGCGCTCTTTCACGGTCGGGTCGTTTGCGGCGGCCATGAATGCCTCGCGCAGCCGGGTCACGTCGGCTTCGGGGGTACCGGTGGGCACCACGAACCCATACCACAGGCGTGGGTTGAACTCGGGGTAGCCGAGCTCCTTCGTGGTCGGGATATCCGGGAGCGCACTGAGACGCTCGGCTGCGGTCACGGCGATCAGTCTGATCTTTCCATCCGTGGCCAATGGCAGCGCCTCGGCGGCTGACGGGAAGAAGAGCTGGACATGGTCGGCCATCAGTGCATGCATGGCTTCGCTATTGCCCTTGTATGGAATGTGATTGCCGCGACCACCCAGATCGCCAATGAGACGCACGGTCGACAAGTGACCGAGGCTGCCAGGGCCGCCCGAGCCGTAGACGATGCCATCTTTCGATTTGATCGCGGCCACAACATCCTGGAAGTTTCGCAGGTTCGATCCGGTCGATACCGCGATGACCATCGGAAATGACCCAACGCTCGAGACGGGAACGAAATCGGTGTTGAGGTTGTACGGGAGCTTGTCCCGGTAGACAGAGGCCACCACGCCCGCAGCGGTGAGCGTCAGGACGGTGCAACCGTCCGGGCGCGATTTGGCGACGTAGTTTGCCCCGAGCGTTGTCGTCGCGCCGGGCTTGTTCTCGATCATGACCGACTGGCCCAGGACAGCCCGGGACTTGTCAGCGAGGATGCGCGCCAGCAAATCCGTGGTTCCACCCGGCGGGTTGGCGATGACCAGCTTCACCGCACCGCCGGGGCAGTTCTGAGTCGCCGCCGCCGGGGCAACGTTAGCCATGACAACTAAGGCAGTTGCGACGTGACGAGCAATGTGTGCGTGGAATTTCATGGTTGTCTCCAAAGCGTTATGTTTGCAACGAACAATAGCCATTCGCACATCAGTCGGGCGACCGTCGTTGCCGCTTCATTCTGATTGGAATTGCATTTAATATTTCCCAAGGGTTTACCACATGATATAGCCTGAAGTTATATGCAATTGGCTTCCGTGCTCCGGAGTGTGTGATCTTTCAGTTTTTCTGCCTAGAATCAACCGTCATTTATAGCTATCCCGATCGGGATTGGAATGTTCGCGATAGTTTGCGCCCAATACCTGACGCAAAGCCGCTGAAGGAAAACGGATTATCTCAATAATTCTCCGGCCCAATCGCGCGTTCGATTGACCAGGTCGCACGCTGTTTATCTCGGAAAACCAATCTATTTTTTATTGATCTGCAGCGCTCCCAATTCACGCCCCCGTTACAACCAAAAGTCGACGGCAGGCATTTTCAATGCCGAATCACCAATCAACGCATCGAAGACCTATGAACAACACAGCATTTGTAAAAGTCCAGGAAGATTCTGGTGTGCCGCAAGCGGCCCGAGACTTCAGCGTCGTGGAGCGCGTCGTCATCGTCACCGGCGGCGGCCAAGGAATAGGGCGTGAACTAGCCCGACAATTCTCCGCAGCGGGGGCGATCTCGATCGTCGCAGACCTCAATCTCGCGGCAGCGGAAAAGGTGGCGTCCGAGATCCAGGCGGCCGGTGGCCAGTCGATGGCGGTGGCATTGGACATCGGCGACAGACGCTCGGTCGACGCCATGGTCGGCGCCGTGGTTGAGCGCTTTGGGCGGATCGAGGTGCTGATTAACAACGCAGGCATCTTTGCCTCGCTGGAAAAACGCCCCTTCGATCAAATTCCACTGCCGGAGTGGGACCAGGTCATGCAAGTCAACGTGACTGGCGTCTACAACAGCGTCTGCGCCGTCGCGCAGCAGATGCGCACGCAAGGATGGGGACGCATCGTCAACATCTCCTCAGACGCCGTGCGCCTGGGCGTCGCCAACTATCTCCACTACGTCAGCTCCAAATCCGCGCTGATCGGCATGACGGCATCGCTCGCCCGCGAGTTGGGGCCGCAGGGCATCACGGTCAACTGCGTGAGGCCCGGTGGTGTGGCCACGGAAGTAGACCGAGCGGTCAACCCCTCGCTTGAGAGGCGTCAACAGCAGTTGACCCAGCAATGCATCCCGAGGACACAAGTTGCCAGCGATCTGGTAGGACTCGTGCTCTTCCTCAGCACGCGTGCGTCTTCGTTCATCACCGGCCAGACGATCGCTTGCGATGGCGGATTGACGCACAGCAGTTGAGCCGAATGAGGCCATGGGTAAAACGAACCAGACAAGGCAGATGACATGGAAACAGCAATGAAGAATTACGCACATTGGATCAATGGGCAATGGACCGAACCCGCCAGCCAAGAGTGGATCGAGACCAGCGATCCCTTCGACGGCAAGGTCTGGGCCAAGATCCCCAAAGGTTGCGCCACTGATGCCAACCGCGCGGTGGCTGCGGCAAAGAATGCACTGCACTCGGGGGAGTGGGCCACCTTGTCCGCGACGGCTCGGGGAAAGATTCTTCGCCGGATTGGCGACCTTTTGAGTGAGCCTGCGGTTGCACAGCGGCTTGCCGAATTGGAGTCCCGCGACAACGGGAAGCTCCTCGCCGAAATGCAGGGCCAACTGAAGTACCTGCCGGAGCATTGGTACTACTTCGCCGGTCTGGCCGACAAGGTCGAAGGAACGATTCCCCCGATCGACAAGGCCGACATGCTCGCGCTCACGTACCGAGAGCCCGTGGGCGTCGTGGTCGCGCTAACGGCATGGAACTCGCCCCTGATGTTCTTTGCGCTGAAATGCGCTCCCGCACTGGCGGCAGGATGCACGGTGGTACTCAAGCCTTCCGAGTTCGCCTCTGTCAGCTCTCTCGAGTTCGCTGCCCTGACCCGCGAGGCGGGCCTGCCGCCAGGCGTAATCAACGTGGTCACGGGGTTCGGTCATGAAGTGGGTACGCCCCTGGTCGAGCACTCCGATGTCGCGAAAGTCACGTTCACAGGCTCGGACACCACGGGAGCGAAGGTGTACGCCGCAGCGGCCAAAACGGTCAAGCGTGTTTCGATGGAATTGGGCGGCAAGTCTCCCAACATCGTGTTCGAAGATGCGGACCTCGACAGCGCGATCATCGGCGCCGTGTCCGGCATCTTTGGAGCAGCGGGCCAGATGTGCACAGCCGGGTCCCGACTGCTCGTGCAGAACACCATCAGAGAGTCTTTCACGCAGCGCCTGATCGACCTGGCAAAAGCGCTCAAGCTCGGCGATCCGAAACAGGCCGAAACCAATATCGGCCCGATTGCCACCAGGCCCCAGTTCGACAAAGTGCTCCGCTACATCGCTTTGGCCAAGAGCGAGGGCGCGCGGTGCGTGCTGGGTGGCGAAGCCGCGACAGGCGATGACCTGGGATGCGGCCAGTTCGTGAAGCCGACGATCTTCACCGACGTGACACCGGACATGCGCATCGCCCAGGAAGAAGTATTTGGGCCCGTCCTCTCGATCATGGGCTTCGACACGGAAGAAGAAGCCATTCGCCTGGGCAACGACGTGGTCTATGGCCTCGCTGCGGGGATCTGGACTCGTGACATCGGTCGTGCGATTCGCCTTTCAAAGTCAATCAAAGCGGGAATGGTCTGGGTCAATACCTATCGAGCTTACAGCTTCCTCGTTCCAGTCGGCGGTATGAAACAGTCAGGACTTGGGCGCGAGAGTGGGATTGAAGCCATCCACGATTACCTTGAAACAAAGAGTGTGATGATCGCCACGGATTCGTCCGCCCCCATCAACCCATTTGTGCAGAGATAGCGGCTACAGCTGAATGACATCAATAATGACGACAGGAGACAAGACATGATTTCACGTAGAAAATTCATCAGCAATACCTCGGCAACCGTGCTGGCGAGTTCGCTCATTCCATGGGCCCATGCGGAGGAAACGTATCCGCGCCGACCGATCAAATTTCTCGTCGGCAATCCTCCGGGCGGGACGGATGACTTGTTGAGTCGGACCATTGCTCAAAGCGTGGGCAGCACTCTGGGCCAACCCATCGTGGTAGAGAACAAAGGCGGTGGTTCCACCACGATTGCAGGCGCCACGCTCGCAATGTCGCCCCCTGACGGGTATAACGTTCTTTGCCTGACGAGTGCGGGTATTGCACAAACCGCTCTCAGGGAGAATCTTCGATATGGCTTGAAGGACTTCGCACCGATCATCGGAATTGGCGGCTATCCATTGGCGCTGACGGTCTCGGCTGAATCCAATATCAACACCCTCGATGAGCTGATTGCCAAGGCGCGATCCAGCAAAGGAGTGGTTTTCGCCAATGCAGGTGTGGGTACCGTGGCCCATCTGACTGCGATCATGTTCCTTAACACCATCAAAGGCGATGGACTCGACGTCGCATACAAGAACAATCCCGAAGCTCTTCAGGCTTTGGCAGGCGGGTTTGCGGACATGATCTTTGCCTCGGCCTCGGAGGCTGCTGCCCTCAGACCGGACAAGAAGATCAAGGTCATTGCCGTCACCTCGAGTACGCGTGCCGTCAACATGCCTGATGTCCCAACGATGGCGGAACTGGGTTATCCCTCCATTAACTCGATGCTTTGGCACGGCTTTGTGGCGCCGGCGCGTACGCCCCCAGCCATCGTCAGCAAGCTCGCCGACTCGATTGAAACCGCCGTGAACACCTCGGCCTTTCACAATCTCATGGATCCGCAAGCGTATCAAACCGATCTCATCAAGGGTGCCGAACTTCAAAATTTCATGGTCACCCAAGCAGCCAAGTGGAAAAAGGTCATTGCGGATAACAAAATCAGTGTGACCTCGTAAACCACGATGAATGGCGCTCAACCGCGCTGACAGATAAATTACTACCGTACTGTTCCACCGCTTAAATAGGGTTCACAATGAACATCGAATCGGAATTTTCCAAATCAGCCGACCGACTTCGAGGGCGCAAGATTGTCGTAACCGGGGCATCGTCCGGTATCGGGAGGATGACCGCCCATTTATTTGCGCAAGCTGGTGCATCTCTCGCCTTGCTGGACAGGAGTCATCCGGATACCTCCTCCCTCGCCTCTTTACCCAACGTCTATCGCTTTGAGGTCGACGTGACAGACGATGTCAACATCGAACGCATCATCGATGAGGCTGCGGCTTCGATGGGTGGAATTGACGGCGTCGTCAATGCTGCCGGCATTATGTCAACCGGGCAGATCCATGATCTTTCCATTTCAGCGTGGCGGCGTGTCGTAGAGGTCAACCTTTTTGGAACGTACGCCGTTACGCGGAGTTGCCTCAAATGGATGGCCAGCGAAAAGAAGGGCACGATCGTCAATATTTCATCGGCCGCTGGTTTACTATCCAATACGCCAGGCTTGACGGCATACGCTGCGTCTAAAGGGGGGGTGATCAGCTTCACGCGTGCCTTGGCAGCGGAAGTCGCACCCAAGATCCGAGCCAATACCGTCTGCCCGGGCATGGTCGATACGCCGATGGCCGAAGGATTTCGAGCCAACGTAGGTAATTACGCACTCAAGAGGCTTGCAGACCCCGAAGAGGTAGCAAATGCCATTCTTTTCTTGACGAGTGACGAGTCCTCTTACATTACTGGCTCGGCATTGGCCGTCGACGGAGGCAGATCGTTTCACTAAAAATACACCAGTGTTTGGAGCGCGACATTTGTGTTCAACTATGGAGGTTCATCGAAGTGAGGCAGGCTCGGCTACGGGTCAAGCTGAAGATTAGGCAGAAATGAGTGCGGTTAGGGAGGGTCTGCACGAATCGGTTTGACGTATGCGTGCAGGGCACCATCATCGCAAAGGCACTCACTTGAAGTCATGCACGCACAATTGCCCTACCCAGAGGCGTCCAGCGACATCGTGCCCAGTCATTAGGCGCGTCGCAGACGCATCTATGCCGCCGGCAGCAGCCGGTGGCGCACCATCGACAAATCGTTCAGCGTAAACAACGTCTTTGAATTGCTCGGTATTTTTCTGCAGCCCCCGGTAGCGCACTTTGGTGTGGTGGAACGGGCTTTTGATCGCCGGAAATAGGTGTTCCACCGTGGCCCTAATGCTTGCCTGAGCCTTCTCCAACTGATGCACCGCCCGCCGCCTATACGGCGGTGCTCCTTTCCCAGTTCCTCCGTGTCGACGGCTTCATGGCCACGTGCCACTGTACGCTGTCTTTGGCATCAGGGTGCCTGTGGACTCTCTGATAGCCCGCATCGCCAAAGGCATCTGTCTGCTGGCCGTGCAGCAGGCTGTTGGCCTCCACCACGTCAGCGAGGTTACCCGACGTTCTCCGGCACCGGATGTACCACGCACGAGTCGGCGTCAACACCGATAGGGGCCTTCATACCGCTCTCATACCGCTGACCCTTCTTGCTCTGGTCATCTCTGGGTCACGTGTTCCATCGTTTATTCCTCGCCGAGCTTGGCGCAGCAATGAGCGTGGCGTCTACACGGTGCCGGCTTTCAGTAGCAGCGCCTATGCTGCTGAGCAGGTCATTGACCACGGCCAGAATTTGGCCGGGGGAGCTTGTTCGTTTTAAGCCGGTGGTGAAAGCGTAGGATACTCGTCTTGCTGGGTACCGCGTCTTCGCAACTGCTCAAGCCCTCGAAATCGCGAAACAGCGGCACGTCGTGCAGTGGTTCTTCTATTGGCGAGTCCGACAAGCGGAACCACTGTTGGAGAAAATAGATACACAGTATGGTCTCGGGTGCAAAGGGATGCTGGCCGTACCGACCGCCTTCGGGCTGGTAGTGCACCAACAGTGCAAATTGGTCGCTCCACGGCATTACCTAGATCCGTCCACTCTAGGAACTACCGCTTGCGCGTGCGCTTGTTCGAATGGGCTGAATTAGGCCAGCTTGCTTACTGTGATGCAATTGACACGCCGATGCTGATCAAGGAAAGCACATTTCAAGGGGAACCGTGCAAAGGTTCCTTGGAGGGCCGCAATACTGCGGCCATATCAAGCCGACCCATCCATCCAGTCAGCCGAAGCACGACGACGACACGCCGGGCCGTCTCGCACCCGGCCCCCTGCTCCAACGGTGTAGTGGTGGTGAGATTGCGGCGCAACTGCCCCAGATTCGCCAGCGGGCTGATGCCCTCGGCAGGGCGCAGCATGAGCAGCACCTGCCATCCATTGCGCTCCAGCGGCGTGAGTCGAGCATCGAGCATGCTTGAGGTCGGTGTGATTAACAGGGCGTTTTGCCCCAGCGGGTTGTGGCGGGTGTGATGGTCTGCCATGAGAGTTCTCCAAGGTCTGGGCCACATTGGCCCGTTCCCCTGTGTCTCACCGCGTACTCTCGGCAGTCAGCCAACAATCCTGTCTGCGCCATAGTCGTTTTATTCTGCACGCATAGTCCTGGCACCAGCTTCCAGACTGATCTATCATCCCGATACCCCTATGGGGATACAACTGGGGGTACTTCCAGCGATTCCCGCAAAGGCCGTGGCCCGATTTCTCCGCGAAACCTAGCATTCACGGGCCTTTGCCGACCGATCAACGTTTAAACGTGTGATCAACGTCTGACCCTGCCCGGGGCCGGACGGCCCCGACGGCGATGACGCATCGAGACGGCCGCCCCTGTGCGGCCGTCGTCGTTTCCGGTCCCCGCACACCCCCCCCCACCCGGCGTAAAAAAAGCCCGATGCGGCTGCATCGGGCTTCGAGGTCGCAGGCCCGGCGGGGGCCTGGGCTGGCTGACGATCAGGGCAGCGCGTAGGCGACGACGTAGTCGCCGCGGTCCGGCGAATTGCGGGCGCCGCCGGCCGAGACCAGGACATACTGCTTGCCGGTCTGCGTGGACTTGTAGCTGATCGGCGTGCCCTGGCTGCCGACGGGCAGGCGGCCCTTCCAGACTTCACGGCCGGTGCCGGCATCGTAGGCACGCAGGTAGTAATCCTGGCTGGCCGCGATGAACACCAGGCCGCCCTGGGTGGCCATCGTGCCGCCGATGGTGGGCATGCCCACCGGGATCGGCAGGCCCATCTTGACGCCGAACGGGCCGGTGTCCTGGACGGTGCCGACCGGCACCTGCCAGGCGATCTTCCGGGTCTTCAGGTCGACGGCGGTCAGCGTGCCGAACGGCGGCTTCTGGCACGGAATCTCCAGCGGCGACATGAAGCGCACCTTGGCGTTGATCGCGTACGGCGTGCCGTCCAGCGGCACCGGGCGCGTGATCGCGGCAGCCTCGTTGCCGTCGCTCTTGGCGCCGGCATCGGCCGGGTCGGCCTTGATCAGCTGGACTTCCAGTCCGACCCGCATGTCGTTGATGAACAGCAACTGGTTGACCGGATCCAGCGACAGGCCGCCCCAGTTCATGCCGCCCAGCGAGCCGGGCAGGTTGAGCGATGCATCGGTGCCCGGGGGCGTGAACAGGCCGGTGTAGCGCTTGGACTTGAAGTGGATGCGGCACAGCAGTTGGTCGAACGGCGTCGCGCCCCACATGTCCGATTCCTTGAGGTCGTCGGCGCCGATGGCCGGCATGCCGACCGAGAACGGCTGGGTGGGCGAATACGTCTCGCCTTCGATGTTGCCGGCCGGCACCGGGCGTTCCTCGACCGGGGTCAGAGGCTGGCCGGTCTGGCGGTCGAGCACAAAGATCTGGCCGGCCTTGGTGCCGAACACCAGCGCGGGCACGGTCTTGCCTTCGGCGACGGGGAAGTCGACGAAGGTCGGCTGCATCGGCACGTCGAAATCCCACAGGTCGTCGTGAACGGTCTGGTAGACCCATTTCTCGCGGCCGGTGGTGGCATCGACCGCCAGCATGGATGCGCCGTACTTGCGGTCCAGCGCGGTGTGCTTGACGCCCCACAGGTCGACCGCAGCGCTGCCCACGGGCATGAACACGGTGTTGGATTGCGGGTCGTAGGACATCGGGGCCCAGACATTGGGCGTCGAACGCACATAGGTCTGGCCTGCCGCAGGGGCTTGCGTGTCGTCAGGGTTGCCCGGATCGAAGGCCCAGCGCAGTTGGCCGGTGATCACGTCGAAACCGCGCACCACGCCGCCGGGCATGTCGGTGCTGACGTTGTCGGCCACGCGGCCGCCGATGACGACGGTGGTGCCGGCCAGCGTCGGGGCCGAGGTCGGATAGACCTCGCCCTTGTCGGCGCCCTTGCCCAGGCCCGCGCGCAGGTCGACGCGGCCATTGACCCCGAAGTCGGCACAGAACTCGCCGGTGTCTGCATCCAGCGCCACCAGTTCGGGGGCGACGCTGTTCATAAGGATACGGCGCTGGCAGGCCGCGCCCGGGGCGACGGCGACTGCCGGGATGGGCGAGGCGCCGGCCACGGTGGGCTGCTCCAGGGGCTGGGTGGCGTCGAAATACGCCAGGCCACGGCAACGCATCCATTTTTTCTGCTTGGCATTGATCTCGGTCTTCCAGAGCTCCTTGCCGGTGGATGCGTCGAGTGCGATCACGTTGTTGTGCGGTGTGCACACGAACACCCGCTCGCCGATCTGCAAAGGCGTGAGCTGGTCTTCAGCACCGCCGCCGCCGGGGCTGACCGGTGTGTCGCCGGTGCGGTAGGTCCAGGCCACGGCCAGATCCTTGACGTTGTTGCGCGTGATCTGGTCGAGCGCGGCAAAACGGGTGCCGCCCGACGTGTTGCCGTAGTGCGCCCAGTTGCGCTGTTCCTGATCCGGCGCGACCGGTTTCAGGGCCACGCTGTCGCCCACGGCAGGCACCGGGGCGTGCGGCACGAACATGCCGCCCACCGTGGCCAGGCAGGCCAGCGCGAGCACGCCGGCGACCGCGTTGGCCCGGGTCCGGGAGACCGGCTGCTTCTGCGCGCGGCGCAGCAGCGGGAACGAGAGCGCGACCAGCACCGCCACGCCCACCAGCAGCAGGGCGCGGGAGACCAGCGGCCAGAAGTCCAGGCCGACCTCGGCAAGGGACCAGATGACGGTACCGGCAACGGCCAGGGCATAGAGCACGGCGCCGCTCGGGCGCTGGCGGATGATCTGGATGCCCGCGGCCGCGAGCACCAGGCCGCAGACCACAAAGTAGGCACTGCCGCCGAGCGTGGCGAGGGTGTAGCCGTTGATGGCAAAGAAAGCGCCACCGGCCAGAATCAACAGTCCCAGGAGGACCAGCCAGATTCGGGCGAGCGCAGAAAGTTGTCGTTGAGATGTCTGCATGAGGAGCGGGTAATGGAGTTCTGGCCTCGCGGGTGAGGCAGGGCGCTCATTGTAGGTGCCTGCTAAAACGTATTAGGGAGTGGGGAATGGTTCTGGAAATACCCCCTCCGCCGCGTTTCAATCCGCCTGCGGCGGCCCGTCCCCGGTCTGCCGGCGGTCGAACAGCCGCACCACCCGCTGGCGCATCCAGTGCAGGGCCGGATCGCGTTCGAAGCGGCGGCTCCAGTGCAGCGAGACGGTGAAATCCTGCAGCGGCATCTGCGGCTGCACCAGCGCATAGTCGCCCGAGGCGGCGAAGCCCTGCGCGATGTCCAGCGGCATGATCACCGCCAGGTCGGTGGTGCGCACGATGGGTGGCAGGGCCATGAAATGCGAGGCCGTCAGGCGGACGCGGTCTTCCAGGCGCAGCAGCTGCAGGATGCGGATGGTGTCGGAGTGGGTGCGCACGGCCACGTATTCCAGAGCGTCCAGATCGGCCTGGAACGCCGCGGTGCCTGCCACGGGCCGGTCGCGCGGCCCGGCCAGCGGCACCACCAGAGGGTGGTCGCGGCGCACCAGCACGATGTAGCGGTCGTCGAGCAGCGCATGGCGCTGGGTGTCGTGCACCGAGGGCAGGAAACCGATGGCGAAATCCAGCGTGCCGCTGTCCAGGGCCAGGGCGATTTCTTCGTGCGGCAGCGCACGGCTGTGCACGCGCACGCCCGGTGTCTCCTGGCGCAGCGCACGCATGAGCTGGGGCAGGAACCGCGCCTCCCCGATGTCGCTGAGATGCAGCCGCAGGTCCATGCGCACCGTGGCCGGATCGAAGCGGGTGTTTTCGTTGAGCGCCGACTCCAGCGTGGCAATCGCCGATTGCACCGCGTGCGCCAGCCGGTCGGCGCGGGGCGTGGGGGCCATGCGTCCGGCGCTGCGCACGAACAGCGCGTCGCCCAGCAGCAGGCGCAGCCGCGCCAGGCCCTGACTGGCCGCCGGCTGAGACAGACCCAGCAGATCGGCCGCCCGGCTCACGCTGCGCGCGCGATAGATGGCGTCGAACAGCCGCAGCAGGTTGAGATCGATGTCGTTGATGTGCATGGTGTGTGTCGAGGCCGGTCCTGGCAACATGCGCAGGGGCAATAGTGCTTATCAAGCCGATTTTATTGGTGAATAGTGTATGCGGCTCGATACTGCAACCCGGCCTGTGGCTCGGGCCGATCACAAAGACAAACCGCTGGAGACAAGACGACATGCCACTCAGATTTCCCGCCGCAGGCTTGCGGAACGGGCGCCGCCGGCTGCTGCTCGCCGCCGTGACATGCACCGCCGCGACGCTGGCGCTCCTGCCGCAGACGGCCTCGGCGCAGAAGGCCGGCCCGGCCTACCCCGACAAACCCATCCGCCTGGTGGTCAACTTCGCCCCCGGCGGGGCCGCCGACCAGATCGCGCGTGCCCTCAACACCCCGCTGCAGCAGGCCCTGGGCCAGCCGGTGATCGTGGAGAACCGCTCGGGCGCCGGCGGCAACGTGGGCGGCGAAGCGGTGGCACGGGCTCAGCCCGACGGCTACACCCTGCTGCTGAGCTCGGGCGGCATGGTCTCCATCAACCCGGCCATCTACGCCAACATGTCCTTCGATCCCGCCAAGGATCTGGTGCCGGTGGCCTCGGCCTCGCGGATTCTGGTCTACCTGGTGGTCAAGCCCGATTTTCCGGCGCGCACGGCGGCCGAGTTCATGGCCTATGCCCGCGCCCATCCGGGCAAGCTGTCGTACGGCTCGCCGGGCAACGGCAGCTCGCCCCACCTGGCCGGCGAGATGTTCAACACCGCGGCGGGCGTGACGTCCACCCACGTGCCGTATCGCGGCGCCGCGCCCGCCTTGCAGGATCTGCTGGGCGGCCAGATCGATTACCTGTTCGACTCCGGTGTCGGCCTGCCGCATGTGCGGTCGGGTGGATTGCGACTGCTGGCCGTCGGCAGCCAGCAGCGCTCGGCCGAATTCAAGGATGTTCCCACGCTCGACGAAGCCGGCCTCAAGGGCTTCGACGCCGACACCTACTTCGGCGTCTATGCGCCGACGGGCACACCCTCCGCCATCGTCGACCGGTTGCACGACGAGATCACACGCATCGTCTCCAGCCCCGACTTCCGGAAACGCATGGAGGCCCTGGGCGGCGCGCCCGCACCGATGAGCGCGCAGGCCTTCGGCGACAAGGCCCGGGAAGACACCGTTCGTTTCGGCAAGCTCATCAAGGAGCGCGGCATCCGGGGCGATTGACGCAAAGGCGGCCTGCCGCCTGGGCCGCCGGCGACGGTGCGGTCCGTGTTTTCGGGTTAATGTTCGGCTTTGGCTGTTTGCCAGGTACCCCGTTCGCCCGATGACCACTACAACCGCTGGAGACAGCCCGATACTCGAGCCGCTGCGTGCGTCTCCCGAAGCGGGCGAAGCACCCGGGCGGCTCGCCCGTCCGCCCGTGTCGCTGCAGACCCTGCGCAGCGTGACGCTGTTCCAGGACCTGTCGGCCGAGCGCCTGCAGGCCCTGGCGCAGGCCTGCACCTGGCACGCCTACGAGGCGGGCTACACCATTCCGGCCTCGTACACCGCGGGCTTCTGTGTGGTGGCCACGGGGCGGGTGCTCATCACCACCTACGAAGAAAGCGGGCGCGAGGTCGCGTTCCAGGTCATGGGGCCGGGAGACTGCTTCGGCGCCGTCGCCATCCTGCTGGGCCCGGACTACGACGAATCGGTCGAGGCCGTGACCATGCAGCCCAGTCTGGTGGCGCAACTCGAGACCGAATCCTTCCTCGCCATGCTGCGCGAGGATCCGGCTTTCGCCATGGCGCTGCTGCAGAACATGGCCCATGCGGTGCGGCGTTTCAGCCAGCGCATCGTCGAGCTCAGCACGCTGACGGTGCGCGGTCGGCTGCACGCGGCCCTGCTGCGCATGGCCCACCGCGTGGGCGTGCAGGCCAACCAGGCCAGGCTGGAGCCCTCGCCGCGCCACCAGGTGCTGGCCAACTACATCGGCACCAACCGCGAACAGGTCACGCGCGAGCTCTCATGGCTGCAGCGGCAGGGCCTGGCCGCCAAGGACGGCAAGGCCCTGCTGCTGCTCGACATCGTGCGCCTGCAGGCGCTGGTCGACAGCGGCCGGCTCAAGGGCTAGCGATCGGGCGCGGCCCGGTTCAGCCATGGGCGCCGTCGAGCGCCTTGGCGGCGGGTTCGGCCGGGCGCACCTCGGCATGTTTGCGCACGGCCCAGGCCACGCCCGCGACCAGCAGCACGATGGCCGCCAGTTCCAGCGGACGGGGCCATTGCTGCCCGTACACAAAACCGTAGAGCAGGGCAAACAGCGTCTCGAAGATGATGAGCTGGCCCGACAGCGTGACCGGCACGCGGCGGCTGGCGATGTTCCAGAGCTGATTGCCGATCATCGATGCACCCAGGGCCAGCGCGGCATTGACCAGCCAGAACAGTGTCCAGTCGCGGCCGGTGGCCTGGGCGGCCGCACCGGTGATCTGGGGCGCGAACAGCAGCAGGCCCACCAGGCCCATGACCAGCGCGATGGCGCCGCTGGTCAGTCCGTACAGCGCCGACCACTGACCGCCGGTGAACTTGGCGTTGCGCTGCAGGTAACGGGTGTTGTCCAGCGTGTACCAGGACCACGACAGCAGCGCCAGCACCGCACAGACCACGCCCGCCACGTTCTGCATCAGCGAGCGGCCCGACGCACCCGAGGCGCTGTGCGTGAACAGATCGATGTTGATGCAGGCGATGCCCGCCGCCACCGTGGCCAGCGGCCAGGCCAGGCTCTTGAGCGGAATGGCACCATGGTCGGCGCGCCCCATCAGCGTGACCAGCAGGGGCAGCAGCCCGATGATGAGCGACGTGGGGGCGATGCCTGCCAACTGCACCCCGTAGGCCAGCAGGATGTAATAGACGATGTTGCCCGCCAGCGACTGCCGGACCATGGCCGCGAGATCGTGCCGGTCCACGCGCGCGAGCGTCCGGCGCAGCGCGGGGGCCAGAAACATCAGGGCGATCACGCCGTAGCAGACATAACGCCCGATCGACAGCTCCCAGGGCGTGAACGCCGGCAGCAGCCGGGGGGTCAGGAACACCAGTCCCCAGAACGCACCGGCCAGCAAACCGCACAAGACTCCTGCACCCATGATCACACCTGTCTGTTGGGGACCTTGCGGTCCTGGCCGGCCGGACCTGCGCGGTCCGGCTCGGCGGATTCGTTCTTTCGACCGGTCCGGCTTCCGCTGCGTCAGTCCGGCAGCACCGCTTCGCCCAGGTTGAGCATCAGCCGGTTGGCCCATGCGAACAGGGCACTGGCGTGGATGACATCCAGAACTTCCAGGTCGGACAGGCCGGCCTGGCGCAAGGGCAGCAGCGATGCGGCCGACAGCGTGCCCGGCTGCCGCGTCAGGGCCAGTGCGAACTGCACGATGGCCCGCTCGCGCGCCGAGGTGCCGGCCGTCTCGGGATCCTGGAACAACTGCGCGATGACGTCGTTGCGCTTGGCCAGTTGCTCGAAACGCTGGGCGTGCACCGACAGGCAGTACACGCAGCCGTTGACACGCGAGACGGCCGCCGTGGCCAGTTCGCGTTCGGCACGCGCCAGGCCGCCGGGTGCGTACATGATGGCGTTGAACGCCGCCGAGCGTTCCTCGAGCACCCGTGGCTGGTGCACCAGCAGCAGGTAGAAGTCCGAGGTCCGGGCCTTGGGGTGGCTGGCATCCAGCACGGCTTGCTGGAGCGGCGTGGCCGTGGCCGGATCGACCACCGGCAGCCAGGCGCGCCAGCCCAGCGTTTCGCTGGTGTAGCCGTTGATGCGCAAGGCCTGGCCGGGCGGCGGCAGGTTGGCGGGATGAACGAAGGGCGCCGCATCCGCCGCGCCGTCGGCCGGCTCTGCGGCGGCGGGCGCTGGGCCCAGCGCGTCCAGCGCGGCGACCCCGGCTGCCACACGCAACTGATAGGCCACGTAGCCGATCAACTGCGCCAGCAGCACGATGTCGGCCGGCGTCAGGCCGTCGTCCTGCAGCGCCAGCAGGGCCTGCCGGTCGGCTGCCAGCGGGTCGCGGGCGATGGTCGATGCAAAACGGGCGATGGCCTGCAGCCGCGGCGTGGACGCCGGTGCGGCGCCGGCCTGTGCTTGCAGGGCTGCGGCGTAGTAGGCCGCCGTGGCCGGCAGGCCCGAGGCCTCGGCCGTCTGCTGCGCGGCCCACAGGCGTTCGGCCAGGCTCAGGCCCTCGGGTCCGGCCTCGGCCGATTCGGCAAAGATCAGGGCGTGGCAGGCCTGTGTCGCGGTCGCCACCTTCTCGCGCCGCTGGCGCACGGTCCAGCCGTGGCTGCCGGCCGTCAGCGCGGCCAGTTCGTTGATCACATCGGCACCGGCTTCGGCGCGAGACAAGGGCAGGGAAGTCATGGGCAATACACGGAAAAATGCGGTGCGGTTCGCCAGGCGAATGCGGTCCGGTAGCTTACCGCAGGCGGATCGCCGCTGCAGCCAGGGCGGGTACGGCAGCCGCGATCGGTGGCGGTGCCGCGCCTCGATGCACTCGGCGCCGTTCAGCGCCGCACGCGCAGGCTGCTGTCGGCGGGCGTCCACTCCTGGCCCGTGAGTTCGGGATCGGCATACGCCTGCAGCCGTGCCCAGTGCACCTCGATGTCTTCGCGGTAGAACAGGCTGGCGAGCGCGCCGGCCAGCCGGCGGGCGCCGTCGCTGATCGACGGGATGTCGCCGGCAATCGAGCCGAACGACAGCGTGGCCGGATAACAGAAACAGTGGATGCGGCCCAGGCCCGGGCAGGTGCCGGGCGTGTTCTGCTGGAACTCGAAGGCCGGTCCCAGGTCGGGCGAACCGTCGAGCTCCGCATCGGCCTCGTCCGCATCGGCCGGCCGGCGTGCGCGCCACAGGCGT
The DNA here is from genome assembly GCF_003752175.1 of Comamonas sp. BIGb0124. Taxonomy (GTDB): domain Bacteria; phylum Pseudomonadota; class Gammaproteobacteria; order Burkholderiales; family Burkholderiaceae_C; genus Comamonas_F. Next base: position 90,291 of record NZ_RJVF01000014.1, read on the forward strand.
ACGTGCGGTGCGATCGTGGCGTACTCCGGTTTCTGCGCCCAGTCCATCTGGAAGCCGGTCGAGACCACCAGAAAATCCGCCTCGAACACCCCCTGCGTGGTGTGGATCTCGAGCTGCGAGGCGCCACCCTCGGCACCGGCGGACTCTTGCACCGATGTCACGGCGCAGTTCTGGTTGAAATAGGCGTTGGGGTGGCGTGCCACACGCAGCGTGCTGCCCTGCGGCGGCGGCACCTGCTGCGCATTGATGTAATGCCGGATGCGCCATTTCCATGCGTCGGGCAGGTCGTAGTGGCCCTGTGTCAGTCCGGGCACGCCCGAGGCCTTGGATTTGTTGATGCGCGGAATGTCCGCCCGGCGGATGAGCAGGTCGACGCTGGTCGCACCGTGCTCGAGCGCCGTGGCGGCACAGTCCATGGCCGAACTGCCTGCGCCGACGACGGCCACGCGCCGGCCGCGCAGCGAGGCGTAGTCCATGGCGTCCGATGAGTGCGCCCAGCGCGTGCGGGGCACATCCCGCACGAACGCGGGCACGCTGGGGCCGCCCAGGCCGTCGCGCCCGGTGGCCAGCACCACGCGCCGTGCCAGAAATTGCGCCTGCACCTGGCTGCCGTCGGGCTGCCGTTGCGACACCTGCAGGGCCACGCGGGCCTCGCCCTGCGGCTGCACGTCCGTCACCTCGCAGCCGTTGCGCACCTGGGCGTGCGTGACGCGGCGCAGCCAGCGCAGATAGTCCATCCACTGCAGGCGCGGGATCTTGCCCAGGTCGTCCCACGCGGCCTGGCCGTGCTGCGCGATGAACCAAGCGCGGAAAGTCAAGGCAGGCACCCCCATCGCCGGCCCCGTCAGTTCCTTGGGCGAGCGCAGCGTCTCCATGCGGGCGGTGGTGGCCCAGGGACCCTCGAAACCCGCGGGCGCGCGGTCGAGCAGCAAGGCCGCGATGCCTTGCTGCGCCAGCCCGAAAGCCAAGGCCAGTCCGGCCTGGCCGGCCCCGACGACGATCACGTCGTGCACGGTCTGGCCGTCGTGTGTCGTCGCGGGCATCCAGGGCTTGGCCGGCCAGCCCAGGCTGAGCAGGTCGTCGGCCACCCGCACGTCGTGCGCGGCCAGGCCGATGGGGGAAGGGGAGTTCATGGACAGATCGGTCTCGTCGGGGGACATCGGAGCAGGCCGGGCCTGCCGCCAAAAGCAAACGGCCCCGCATGCAGGGCCGTCGGGACAAAGGCGCGCCGGGCGGCGCCGTCAGTCGATGCTGATGTTGGCGTCCTTGGCCACCTTGGCCCATTTCAGGCGGTCATTGTGTACCGTCTGGCGGAACGCCGCGGGGCTCTCGATGCGAATCGTGTTGCCCTGGCTTTCGAAACGTTCGCGCACATCGGGCTGTTCCAGCACCTGGCGAACGGCCGTGTTGAGCTTGGCGACGACGGGCGCCGGCGTGCCCTTGGGCGCAAAGATGCCGAACCAGATCGAGCTGTCGAACTTCTCCGTGCCCTTGATGCCGCTGGAGGCGATGGTCGGCACCTCGGAGATGGCGGCCACCGGCTTGGCCGTGGTCACGCCCAGCAGGCGCACCTTGCCCGCCTTGTAGTGCGGCAGCACGGTCTGGACCTGGTTCATGATGCAGCAGGTCTCGCCGCGCGTCACCGACAGGATGGCCTCGGGGCCGCCCTTGTAGGGCACATGGATCATGTCCAGGCCCAGGCGCGAATTGAACTCGGCAAACGCCATGTGGGTGCCGGCCCCGTTGCCGGTGGACGCGAAGTTGTACTTGCCCGGATTGGCCCGCACCGTGTCGACGAATTCCTTGAGCGTGCGCACGTCGATCACGTCGGGATTGATGGTGAGCACGTTGGAGACATCGAGCACCGGGGCGACGGGCACGAAGTCGGTCTCGACGTCGAACGGCAGCTTTTTATAGAGCGCGGCATTGCTGCCGTGCGTGGCGGCCGTGCCGAAGACCAGGGTATAGCCGTCCGGCCTGGCCCGTGCCACGTACTCGCTGGCGATGTTGCCGGCCGCGCCCGACTTGTAGTCGATGATGATCGGCTGGCCCAGCTTCTGCGCCAGCGGTTCCTGGATGGCACGTGCCACCACATCCACGCCGGAGCCTGCAGGAAAGCCCATGATCAGCATGATGGGCTGGTGCGGGTAGTCGGTGTCCTGGGCGTGCAGGGGCGCGGCGAGCGCCGTGCAGGCGGCAGCGGCGATGGAGAAGGAGCGCAAGGCGGTGCGTAGCATGGTGGAGAACCCGGGAGAGCGAGAAGATGCAATCGGAGCAGGCAATTTGTGCGCCAGCCCCCAAGCGATCCCATTGTCCCGAAAAATTCATAACCACATGCCATATGCATATATCAGCGTTGCGCTGTGAAATCGCCCACGTGAATGACCGCGTGCGTGGCATGTCGCCATAATGTGCCCGGTTCGGTGCATGCCTCGCGTGCGCCATGCGATGCCTTCCAGCCCCCCATTGAGGATGCCATGTCTTTTTCTCCTTACGACGCCGAAAGCGCTGCGGCCGTGCTGACCTCGGCACGGCTTGCGCCGGCGCAGCGGCCACTCGATCTGCCCGAGTTCCTGCGTCCGTCCGATGAAGCCCAGGCCTATGCCGTCCAGGACATCGTGGTGCAGTCGCGCGGTGTGGTCGCCGGCTGGAAAGTGGGCGCAGCGTCGCCCGAAGCCGAGCCCGCGCGCAGCGCCCTGACCGCCGATTCGGTGCATGTCGGCGAGTTCGTGGCCCTCAATGCGGCGGCTTTCCATGTCATCGGCGTGGAGGCCGAACTGGCTTACGAGATCGTGGCCGATCTGCCGCCGCGCGAGCAGCCCTACAGCGAAGCGGAAGTGCTGGACGCGGTCGGATCGGTGCGGGTCGCCATCGAGGTCTGCGACACCCGCTACGCCCAATGGGGCCAGCAGGATGCGCTCAGCCGCCTGGCCGATCAGGCCAACCATGGCGCGCTGATCATCGGCTCGGGCCGGCAGGATTTCCGCCAGGTCGCACCGCTCGAGCAGCCCGTGAGCATCAGCGTCAACGGTCGCGTGGCCGTGGCGCACGAGGCCGGCGGCAACTCGGCCGGCCATCCCTTCCGTCTGCTGGTGTGGCTGGCCAACGTGGGCGCGCGCAGCCTGGGCGGCCTCAAGGCCGGCCAGTGGGTCACCACGGGTTCGTGCACCGGCTCGGAGTTCGTGCAGCCGGGCGCCCGTGTGGTGGCCGATTTTCCCGGCGTGGGACGGGCCGAGATCAGCGTGAGCTGAGGAGCGGGCTCAGCCCACCACGCCCACGCGGGCGATTTCCGCGTAGAGGCGCTGCAGCCAGACCTTCACGCGCTGGCGTTCGATCAGCCCCAGTGCGGAACCGTTCGGGTCTTGCGGATTGATGGCGGCCCAGAAGCTGGCGCCATGGCTGTCGATGCGCTGCACGGTGTTGTCCGGCAGCCGGGGCATGGCCAGTGCCAGCGCGCCGCGTTCCTCGGCGCGGGCCTTCACGCCGCTGCTCTGCAGTTGCTCGAACTGGTCGCCGCGGATCTCGTTGAGCACCAGAACCAGGCGCACGCGCGGATCCAGCTCGTCGATCAGCCGGGACAGCAGGCTCACCGAGTCGTGGCCGGCATCCATCACGTGCCAGTAGGTCAGACCGATCTGCAGCTCGGCGGCCAGGCCGGGCACGTCCGCGCTCTGCAGCCAGGCCTGCAGCGAGCCGTGGGTCTGGGCGGCGAGGTCGATCAGCACGCTGAGCTGGCCGTCCTCGGCAGCGGCCTCGACGGCGCGGTCCAGGCCGTCGGTCTTGGCGGGCACGATGGGTTGGGTGTAGTCCGCGTAGTAGCGCAGCAGCGAGCCGTGCGACTGGTCGCTGTCGAAGGCTGCCAGCGGCAACTCATGGTCGATGAGGTACTGGGCCAGGACGCGCGCGAACAGGGATTTGCCGACGCCGCCTTTTTCGCCGCCGATGAAATGGATGGAGCTCATGTATCTTGCGTAGTTGGGTTGCATGCGTGCCGGGTTCTGCGGCGCGACATGTTGCCGGTGCGGCTCGTCCATTGTGGCAGGCTTGCGTGACGGTAAGGGTGCAGGACGGCATATCGTGTCGCGGCCCGGCCGGGGCCGGCATCGCCAGCCACGTGCTCAGGCTTGTCGCATGCTGCAGGCGAACGCCGGCCAACCGTGCCACACTCCGGCCTTCGCGCACCCGATGGCCGTGCCGATCGATATGAGCACCTCTTCCTCTTCCTCTTCCTCCTCCCCCTCCTCTGCGTCTTCGTCCGCCGTGCCGTCCGGCTCGATGGCCGCAGGCATCGCCATGGCCCTGCTGGGCTCCATTGCTTTCAGCGGCAAGGCCATCATCGTCAAGCTGGCGTATCGCTACGGCGTGGATCCGGTCACCCTGCTGATGTACCGCATGCTGTTTGCACTGCCGGTTTTCCTGTTGATGGGCTGGTGGGCGGGCCGTGGCAAACCCGGCCTGGGGCTGCGCGACTGGCTGGGCGTGGCCTGGCTGGGTTTCACGGGCTATTACCTGGCGAGTTATCTCGACTTCGCGGGGCTGCACTACATCAGTGCCAGCCTGGAGCGGCTCATCCTCTATCTCAACCCCACGCTGGTGCTGCTGCTCGGCATGCTGATGTACAGGAAGCGGCCGCAGCCGGCGCAGTGGGTGGCCATGGGCGTGAGCTACGCGGGCGTGCTGCTGGTCTTCGGCCACGAGATGCGCTTCGACGGCTGGGGCACCGCCATCGGCGCAGGGCTGGTTCTGGGCAGCGCGGTGAGCTATGCGGTCTACCTGGTCTACAGCGGCGAGCTGGTCAAGCGGCTGGGCTCGCTGCGCCTGGCGGGGCTGGCCAGCAGTGCAGCCTGTGTATTCTGTATCCTGCAGTTCGTGGTGACGCAGCCGCTGTCGGCGGCCGTGGTGGCCCCCGAGGTGATCGGGCTGTCCGTGCTCAATGCCACGGCCTGCACCGTCATTCCGGTGCTGCTGGTCATGATGGCCATCGAACGCATCGGGCCGGGGCTGGCCGCGCAGGTCGGCATGATCGGTCCGATGTCCACCATCCTCATGGGCATCTGGCTGCTCGGCGAGCCCTTCAATGCATGGATCGTGGCCGGCACCGCGCTGGTCATGGGCGGTGTCTACATCGTCACGCGGCGCAAGTCGTGAGTGGGCCGCGCGGCGGCAGTCACTCGATCAATCAGTCAACAGTCAGTCAATCAATCAGAAAAGGAGATCGCGATGGATTTGGGTTTGAAAGGCAAATGGGCATTGGTCGGCGGTGCCAGCAAGGGGCTGGGCCTGGGCTGCGCCACGGCGCTGGCTGCCGAAGGGGTCCATGTGGTGATGGTGGCGCGCGGCGCGCAGGCACTCGAGGAGGCCGCGGCCCGGCTGAGCAGCCAGTACGGCGTCAAGGCCTTGGCCGTGGCTGCCGACATCACCACCGAGGCCGGCCGCGAAGCGGTCTTCTCGCACGCCGAAGGTCCGGGCCGTGATTTCGACATCGTGGTCACCAACGCAGGCGGACCGCCTCCCGGCAATTTCCGCGACTGGGATCGCGAAGCCTGGATCAAGGCGCTCGACGCCAACATGCTCACGCCGGTGGCGTTGATCCAGGCCACCATCGACGGCATGCTGGCGCGCGGGTTCGGCCGCATCGTCAACATCACGTCGAGCTCGGTCAAGGCGCCGATCGACATCCTGGGCCTGTCCAACGGCGCACGCAGCGGCCTCACGGGTTTTGTCGCCGGCGTGGCGCGCAACCCCGAGATCGCCGCCAAGGGCGTGACCATCAACAACCTGCTGCCGGGCCGCTTCGACACCGACCGGCTGGCCACCACGCTGAGCAAGACCGCCCAGCAGCACAACGTCAGCACCGACGAGGCCCGCAAGATCGTCGGCAAGACCATTCCCGTGGGCCGGCTGGGAGACCCCGCCGAATTCGGCCAGGTCTGCGCTTTCCTGTGCAGCCGCCAGGCGGCCTACATGACCGGCCAGAACATCCTGCTCGACGGCGGCGCCTACCCCGGAACCTACTGAGGCCCCGGCACTAGCGCGAAGCGTCCGGCAGGGCGGCCATCGGGCCGGTGCGCCAGGCGCCGCCGCCCGCCAGCCACAGCTGGTGGGTGTGGAAGGCGTCCAGCGTACTGCGATGGCCGATGCTGACGATGGTGGCCTGCGGCAGCTCGGTGCGCAGCAGCGTGTAGAGCATGTGCTCCAGCCCCTCGTCGGTGGCCGAGGTGGCCTCGTCGAGGAAGACCAGCCGGGGGCGGTTGAACAGCACGCGTGCAAACGCCAGGCGCTGCTGTTCGCCGATGGACAGGATGCGAGACCAATCGGTGCTCACGTCCAGTTGGCCGGCCAGATGGCCCAGCTGCACCTGCTGCAGCACGGCCTGGATGCGGTCGTCGTCGGCCGCGCCGGTTTCCGACGGATAGGCCAGCGCCGTCCGCAGATCGCCCAACGGCAGGTAGGGGCGCTGGGACAGGAACAGCGTGTCCGCCCCGGCCGGCCGTTCGACCTGGCCCTGGACATGCGGCCACAGGCCGGCAAGCGCGCGCAGCAGCGTCGTCTTGCCGCTGCCCGACGGGCCCTTGATCAGCAGCGCCTGGCCGGGTTCCACGTCGAGCGCCAGCCCGCTGACCAGCGGCTGGCCGTCGGGCTTGCGGGCGTCGAGTGCCCGAATGTGCAGGCCGCTGTCGGCGGGCGCGGCCTCGATCGCCGGCAGCGCGCGGGCATCGCGGTTGGCCTCCATGAAACCCGTCAGGCGGTCGAGCACCGCGCGGTACTGGGCAAATGCGTCGTACGAGGTGCGGAAGAACGACAGGGCATCCTGCACCTGGCCAAAGGCCTGCGACGTCTGCATCACGTCGCCGAGCTTGATGGCCCCGCTGAAGAATCGCGGCGCCTGCAGGATGAACGGGAACACCACCGCCACCTGGCTCACGCCCAGGTTGTAGCCATCGAACTTCAGGCCCCGGAACAGCAGCGCCCAGGCGTTGGAGATGACCGCGCCGAAGCGGCCGGACAGCGCCTGCCGCTCGACCGTGCCGCCCCGGTAGAACGCGATGTTCTCGGCGTACTCGCGCAGCCGCACCAGCGCATAACGGAAGTTGGCGCTGAGTTTCTCGGCCAGGAAGTTCAGCCGGATCAGCGGGCGGCCGATGCGGAACGCAAAGAAGGTGGCGACGATCACGTAGACATACACCAGGAAGACCATGGCGCGCGGCACCTCGACGCCGGCCACCGTCATCGGCCCCGACAGCGCCCAGAGGATGCCCGTGAAGGCCACCAGGGACACCACCGCGCTGACGGCCCCGATCGACAGGGCGCGCGAAGCCGTCACATAGGCCGCGATGTCGCGTTCGATGCGCTGGTCGGGGTTGTCGATGGGCTCGCCCAGGAACTGCTCGCGGTAGTAGGCCTCGCCGTCGAGCCAATCCTGCGTCAGGCGCTGGTTGAGCCACACGCGCCAGCGGATGTCGAACGATTGGCCGATGTAGGCATTGAGCAGCACGCTGCCGACGTGAATGGTGGCCAAGACGCCGAAGAGGGCGATGTAGGACCAGAAGGCCGGCTGGTCGAGCGCCTGCAGTGCGCTGTAGAAACCGTTGTACCAGAACGAAAAAAGCACCGACAGCCGAACCGCGAACAGCGCAAAGAACAACAGCAGCGCCACCGCGCCCAGGGGCTTCCAGCCGTTGCGGCGCGGGTCGAGGTAGGCGCCGCCGAGCCGCCAGAACTGCCGGCCCCAGCGGGTGTAACGCACGGCCAGGGCGCCCAGCGCCGCAGCGCCCACGCAGACAATCACATAGGCCTGCAGCAGCCAGAGCGCGCTGCGGCCCAGTTCGGTATTCCAATCCATTCGATCATCCCGGTTCAGTCATGGGGGAGGGCGCCGGCGTGCCGCTGCACGGTGCTGCACCTTGCGGCCCAGGCACCATGAAGCACGGTGCATGCCAGTGAACCCTCGGCGCCATTGTGGCGCCAATCCCCTTAGGCCCGGCTTAACCGGCGGGCCGGGAGACCCGCTTCGGCGTCAGAGATTGCCAAGCGCGCCCAGTCCGCCCTTGAGCGGCTTGCCATTGACCTCGAGCCGGCCCTTGTCGAAGAGCACCGTGCTGCGCAGGCGTTCGCCGTCGCGCACGGCCAGGCCTTGCCGCACCAGTTCCTCGATCAGGGCCCGGGCGCCGGCCGGCGTGAGCGTGCCGCCGTCGTCCAGCGCCGATTCGCGTGCCATCCACTCGACCCAGCTCGTCGGCACGCTGGCGGTGGCGTCGAGCCGCAGCCGGCTCATGGCGAGCAGCGACAGGGGCACGTCCTGCTCCTGGGGCGTGATGCCGGGCATGCCGAGCTTGTACGACAGTTCGCCTTGCTGGCCGTCGATCTCGACCGTCAGCGTGTCGAGCGCGTACTCGGGGTTGTAGGCCAGCAGGGCCGAGAGGTTGTTGCGCATGATGGCGGCAGCCCCTTCCGTGTCGTCGCTGCTCAGGCCGGCGATCTTTTCGGCCATGCGCAGATAGGTCGGTGCGTGCAGCCGCGTCAGCGAGGTCCGGACCTCGAAACGGTTGATGGGCAGCTCGCCGGCCTGGCCCGAGCCAGTCACCTGCAGCATGCCGTCGAGCAGGTCGCCCGACATCTTGTTGGTCTGCTGGAACTGCACGTTCTGCAGCGCCAGCGCAAAAGGCTGTCCGTCGTCGGCGGTCTCGTCGGCGCGTACGCTGAGCTGGCCGATCTGGCCTTCGTCGCGACCGGACAGCGCCCACAGGGCGTTCATGGACTTGTCGATGCCGCGCAGGCTCAGGCCGCTGAAGCCCAGGTGCATGCCGTCGTCCGGGTTGTCGAGCTGCAGGCCCGGTGCGGTCAGCTCGTAGTTGAGGGTCTGCGCCTGCCCGGCACTCGTCAGCGAGCCCTGGAAGCCCTGCCAGTTCATGGTGTCGCCGCCCGGTGTCGCCCACTGCAGGGAGGGCCCTTCGAAGCGGCTGCTGAAGTCGCCCGAGAAATCGACGTCGGTGGTGGCCGTGGCCAGGGTCTGGCCGGCCAGTGTCGCGGCGATCTCGGGGGTGGACCGCGCATCGAGCGTGAGCGTGGAGTCGACGCTGGCCGCACCGACCGAGCGCAGGCTGGTGAGGGGGCCGTGGGTGATGCGGTCGCTGAGCACGAAGGTCAGGAACAGCGGCGCCGCAGCCTCGGCGGAGTCGGCATCGTCGTCCTCGTCGCTCTGTTCGTCGGCCGTCTGTTCTTCTTCCTCGCCTTCCTGGTCGGCCTGCGGGTTGTCGCTGCCGTTGCTGTCCGGCGCGGCGGTCTGTTCCTCGGTCGTCTCAGGCGACTGGTTCTCGTCGACCGTGCTGTCCGGGCGTCCGTACTGCAGGGTGACCGTGCTGGTGGAGTGCCAGAAGCCCCGCTCGTACTGATGGTCGAGCACCGTGATGCCCGGGTAGCGCTGCTGCAGCAGGGCGATCTGTTCGGCGTAGAGGGTCTCGGTCCGTTTGCCGGCCCACCAGGTGGCGCTGCCATAGGCCACGGCGGCCAGGGCAACGGCGCTGAGGGCGTATACGGCGGTTTTTTTCATGGATGGCTCGAGCGAAAAGTGAAAAGACGTGGAAAGAAGGGCTCGCTGCAGGCCAGTCCGGCAGGGCATGACATGCCCCGCAGTTTAGGGGCTTTGCACGACCCCGGCATGTGACGGCAGGTAACAGCGGCCCGCCCGGCCGGCCGCTTGCGGCGATCCGCTCCGGGTCTTATTGCAGACCTTCCTCGACCAGTTCGGCCGCGCGCAGCATGGCGCGTGCCTTGGCTTCGGTTTCTTTCCATTCGAGTTCGGGCACGGAGTCGGCCACCACGCCGGCCGCGGCCTGCACGTACAGCGTGTCGTCCTTGATGATGCCGGTCCGGATGGCGATGGCCACGTCCATGTCGCCGGCATAGCTGATGTAGCCGCAGGCGCCGCCATACAGGCCCCGTTTGCTGGGCTCGAGCTGGTCGATGAGCTCCATCGCATGGACCTTGGGCGCGCCGGTCAGTGTGCCGGCCGGGAAGGTCGCCTTCAGCACGTCGATGGCCGACATGCCCTCGTTGAGCTTGCCCTCGACATTGCTGACGATGTGCATCACATGGCTGTAGCGCTCGACCGCGAAGGCCTCGGTGACCTCGACGCTGCCGGTCTGCGCGATGCGCCCGATGTCGTTGCGTGCCAGGTCGATCAGCATGACGTGTTCGGCCCGTTCCTTCGGGTCGGCCACGAGTTCGCGTTCGGCGGCCTTGTCGGCCTCGGGGGTGTTGCCGCGCGGGCGCGTGCCGGCCAGCGGGCGGATGGTGATCTTCTGGGCTTCTTCGCCGTTGAAGATGGTGGATTCCTGGCGCACCAGGATTTCGGGCGAGGCCCCCACCACATGGAAATCGCCCAGGTTGTAGTAATACATGTAGGGACTGGGGTTCAGCGAACGCAGCGCGCGGTACAGCGACAGCGGCGACTCCGTGTAGCGTTTCCTGAGCCGCTGGCCCACCTGCACCTGCATGAAGTCGCCCGCGGCGATGAGTTCCTTGGCCCGCTCCACGGCCGCGATGTAGTCGGCCTTGGCGAACTCGCGCTCGACGGCATGCGGGGCCGTGGGCCGGATGATCGGCGCCGAGACCGAGTACTTGAGCTGCTCGCGCAGCTCGCGCAGGCGGCGCTTGGCCGTGGCGTAGGCTTCGGGCTGGGCCGGATCGGCATAGACGATCAGGTAGAGCTTGCCCGAGAGGTTGTCGATGACCGCCAGTTCCTCGCATTGCAGCAGCATGATGTCCGGGCAGCCCAGCGTGTCGGGCGGGCACGATTTCTCGAGCTTGCGCTCGATGTAGCGCACGGTGTCGTAACCGAAGTAGCCGGCCAGCCCGCCGCAGAAGCGCGGCAGACCCGGGCGCAGCGCGACCTTGAAGCGTTTCTGGTACGCCGCGATGAAGTCCAGCGGGTTGCCGTGGTCGGTCTCGGTGACCTGGCCGTCGGTCACGACCTCGGTGCGGGCCTGATCGCCGAAGCCGCTGGCGCGCAGATGCGTGCGGGCCGGCAGGCCGATGAAGCTGTAGCGGCCAAAGCGCTCGCCGCCGACCACCGACTCCAGCAGGAAGCTGTAGGCGCCGCTGTCCTTGGCGTGCGCCAGCTTCAGGTAGAGCGACAAGGGGGTTTCCAGATCCGCGAAGGCCTCGACCATGAGGGGAATGCGGTTGTAGCCTTGCTGGGCCAGGCTTTTGAATTCGAGTTCGGTCATCACGCAGCGAGCCTCCTGTGCTCGGGAGCGCCGGGCAGGGGCGCTCGGGTCATTTCTATCGGTCGGGAAGTTGGGGGTCCTGCCGTTGCCGCGCCGGAGGGCGGCCGCGGCGGGTTACCGGCGGTGGACGCGGGCGGACGCCGCGTCAATCAGAAATGCGCATTGCATGGCTGGCGCCAGGGCCAGGCTCCCCGGTCGGCGCGACCTTTTTGAGCAATGCGATGAACGAACATAGTGGCTGCGAGTGTAGCAAAGGCCGGCGCCGTGCCGGCCGCATGAATCAATCCGGTGCGCTGTCGGCCTCGTCCGCATCGGCAGGGCCGGTTTCGGCGCGGGGCTGCCGGTTGGCCGGACGGGCCAGGATCTCGAGGTAGAACTGCTGGCGGCCCTCGGCCCGGGCCGCGTTCACGCATTCGGTGATGGCCGAGAGATGGATGGCTTCGGCATGGGCTTCGTCGGCGCCGAAGCGGCAGTCGAAGTCCCAATAGTCCGCACCCTTGGGCAGGGCCTTGTTGCGTTCGCGCTGGATGTATTTGCGGATGTCGTGCTTGACGGCTTCGAACACGCGGTCGGGATTTTTGCCTTCGGCGTGGAGCAGGAACGTCTTCTTCATGGCGGGGACCTGGTGGGCGGCCCGGGGAACTGCGGCGGGAATCCGCCAGCGCCGGGACGCGCAAACGTCCCATTATGCGCGTCGCGGGCGTCGCGGCCTTGCAACAGGGGGCGAGAGAGCGACACGCGCCCGGCAGACGGCGGGGCGCAAAATGGCGCTCCCAGGTCAAAACACCGGAACTCGCCGAGGCGGTTTCCGGCCGCCCGCGTGTCAGACAGCAAAACCCCACTCCCCGCACTCGTGCTCGGCGCCATCGGCGTTGTCTATGGCGACATCGGCACCAGCGTGCTGTATGCCGTCAAGGAGGTCTTCGGGCACGGACACGTGCCCTTCACCATCGACAACGTCTACGGCATCCTGTCGATGTTCTTCTGGACGCTGACCATCATCGTTTCGTTCAAGTACGTGCTGCTGGTGCTGCGCGCCGACAACGCGGGCGAGGGCGGGCTGGTGGCCATGCTGGCGCTGGCGTCGCAGGCGGTGGCCGACAAGCCCCGGCTGCGCAGCGTGCTGCTGGTGGTGGGCATCTTCGGCACCTCGCTGTTCTATGGCGACGGCGTCATCACGCCGGCGGTCTCGGTGCTCTCGGCCGTCGAGGGGCTGGAAGTGATCTCGCCGGCGCTGCATCCCTTCGTGCTGCCGGTCACGCTGGTGGTGCTGTTCCTGCTGTTTGCCGTGCAGAAGCGCGGGACCGCAGGCATCGGCAAGTTTTTCGGCCCCATCACGCTGACCTGGTTCGTGGCGATCGCCGCGCTGGGCGTGTGGCAGATCGTCGGGCACCCCGAAATCCTCAAGGCCATCAGCCCGACCTATGCGGCGGGTTTTGCAATCGACAATCCGGTGACCGCCTTTGTGCTGCTGGGCGCCATGGTGCTGTGCGTGACCGGTGCCGAGGCCCTGTACGCCGACCTCGGGCACTTCGGGCGCCGGCCGATCCGCCTGGCCTGGTACCTGGTGGCCATGCCCGCGCTCACGCTCAACTACTTCGGGCAGGGCGCGCTGCTGCTCGAGACGCCCGAGGCGGTGAAGAACCCCTTCTACATGATGGCGCCCGAATGGGCCGTGATTCCGCTGGTGCTGCTGGCCACGGCTGCCACCGTCATCGCCTCGCAGGCCCTCATCACGGGGGCCTTCAGCGTCACGCGGCAGGTCATCCAACTGGGCTACCTGCCGCGCATCACCGTGCAGCACACCAGCGTGCGGGCGGCCGGGCAGATCTACATTCCCTTCGTCAACTGGGGGCTGTTCGTGGCCATCGTGCTGGCGGTGCTGCTGTTCAGGAACTCCAGCAGCCTGGCCGCGGCCTACGGCATCGCGGTCACGCTGGACATGCTCATCACCACCATCCTGACCTTTTTCGTCATTCGCTACGCCTGGAAGTACCCGCTGGTGCTGTGCCTGGCCGCCACCGGCTTTTTCCTGGTGGTCGATGTGCTGTTCTTTGCCTCCAACCTGCTCAAGCTGGGCGACGGCGGCTGGTTCCCCCTGTTCATCGGCGGCGCCGTCTTCATCCTCATGCAGACCTGGAAAGAGGGCCGCCGGCTGGTGACCGAGGCGCAGCGCGCCGACGCCATCGACCTGCGCAGCTTCCTCGATGCGGTCTTCATCAGTCCGCCTGCCCGGGTCGAGGGCACGGCCGTGTTTCTGACGGCCACGCCCGGCATCGTGCCCAATGCCCTGCTGCACAACCTCAAGCACAACAAGGTGCTGCACGAGGAGAACCTGTTCGTCACCCTGCGCCAGCACGAAGTGCCCTGGATTCCGCTCGAAGGCCGGATCCAGATCGAACCGCTGGGCCGCCATTGCTGGCAGGTGATCGTGAACTACGGGTTCAAGAACGACGTCGACCTGCCGCGTGCGCTGGCCAACGCCAAGCTGCGCGGCTGCCAGATCGATCCGATGACGACCAGTTATTTCCTGTCGCGCGACATCGTCATCCCGACGCTGGGCAGCGGCATGGCTCCCTGGCGCGAGAAGCTGTTTGCGCAACTGCACCACAACGCGGGCGGCGCGGCCGACTATCTGCACCTGCCGAGCAATGCCGTGGTGGAGCTCGGCGGCAAGGTCGAGATCTGACCCTGCGCCTCAGGGCTGCGGTGCGCGCAGGACCGCCGCAGGGGCGCGCGGACGGTCAGGGCGGCGACGGCTGGCGCTGCGACGGAGCCTGGGAGCGTGCGGCCAGGCCGGCGACGAGTTGCCAGATGTCGGCCGCCATGGGGCTGAGCGCCCGGTGACGCCGCCGCACGAGCATGATCCGGCGTTCCACGCGCGGCAGCAACGGGCGCACCACGAGAGTCTGGGACGAGCCGAGGTCGGGGGCGACCAGGCCGGGCAACACGCTCACCCCCAGGCCGGCCTCGACCATGCGGAAGGCCGTCGTCACGTGGCCGAGTTCCTGCACCACCTCGGCGGCGATGCCCTGCTGGGCCAGCGACTGGTCGATCAGGCGCCGGCTGCCGGACGCGTGGTCGAGCAGCACCAGCGGCTGTCCGTCGAGCCGCTGCCAGTTCAGCGACCGGTGGCGCGCCAGCGGATGGTCGGCGCGGCAGACCAGCACGAAAGGATCGTGCTGGATGACTTCGGTGTCCAGATCCTGGGTGTCCTGCGGTTCGATGACGGCAGCGAAGTCGACCTCGCCGGCCCGCACGCTGGCCAGTACGTCCTGTTGCACGCGGTCGAGCAACTGCAGGCGCAGGTCGGGCCAGCGGCGCGCGCTTTCGGCGATGCAGGCCGGCATGAGCTGGGCCGACAGCGTCGGACTGCTGCCCACGCGGACCGTGCCGCGCCGCTGGCCGGTCAGGTCCTGGATATCGCCGAGGGCCAGTTCCAGGTCGTCGATCGGGCGTTCGAGCTTGGCCGCCAGGCTGCGTCCGGCCTGCGTGAGTTCGACCAGCCGCGTGGTGCGGTTGACCAGGGCCAGCCCGACCTGGCTCTCGAGCTCGTGGATGATGCGGCTGACGGCCGGCTGGGTCAGGCCCATGCGGTCGCCGGCCCGGCTGAAATTGCGCAGTTCCGCCACGGCCAGGAAGACACGCAGCTGACGCAAGGTGATGTTGGCGGTTGAACTCATGATCGATCCTGATGAATTCATCAGATAAATACATTTCTCTTTTGAATCGCTCTGCAGTGTAATCGGCACCTTTCCCGGAATAACCGGCCCAAGAAGGCCTTTTCATCATGTCCCGACCTCGTTTCCTGCCCGACAACTTCACGCTGATGCTGGTGTGCACCGTCATTCTGGCCAGCCTGGTGCCCGCCTACGGCCAGGGCGCCACGCTCTTCAAGGGCATCACCACGCTGGCGGTGGCCGCGCTGTTCTTCCTGCACGGCGCGCGCCTGTCGCGTGAATCCATTGTGGCCGGTGCGCTGCACTGGCGGCTGCACCTGATGGTGCTGGCCAGCACCTTTGTGCTGTTTCCGCTGCTGGGATTGGCGTTGCGCCCGCTGCTCGGCCCGCTCGTCGGTCCCGCGCTGTATGTGGGGGTGCTGTACCTGTGCGTGCTGCCGTCGACCGTGCAGTCCTCCATCGCCATGGTGTCGATCGCCCGCGGCAATATTCCCGCAGCCGTCTGCAGCGCCTCGGCCTCGACCCTGCTGGGCATCTTCATCACCCCCATGCTGGTGGGCCTGCTGGTGGCCACGCAGGGCTCTGCCGTCGCTGCGGGCGGACTCGAAGCCATCGGCCGCATCCTGCTGCAGTTGTTCGTGCCGTTCGTGAGCGGCCATCTGCTGCGCCCGTGGATCGGCGGCTGGGTCAAGCAGCGCGCCAAACTGCTCAAGGTCGTGGACCAGGGCTCCATCCTGCTGGTGGTCTACACGGCCTTCAGCGCGGCCGTGATCGAAGGCCTGTGGCACCACGTGTCGTGGACCGAACTGGGCGGTCTGCTGGTGATCTGCGCGGTGCTGCTGGCGCTTGCGCTGGGCTTGACCGCCTGGTCGGCACGGCGTCTGGGGTTCAGCGAGGAAGACCGCATCACCATGATGTTCTGCGGTTCCAAGAAAAGCCTGGCCAGCGGTGTGCCCATGGCCAATGTGCTGTTTGCAGCCAGTGCGGTGGGCGCGATCCTGCTGCCCATCATGCTGTTCCACCAGATGCAGCTGATGGTGTGTTCGGTCTTGGCTCAACGCTATGCCCGCCGTGCCATGGCACGCGAGGCCGCTCAAGCGGCGTTGCCCGCCGCCGCCCAGCCGCAGGACGCGGTTTCACGCTGAAGCGCGGCGGCACATCGAAAAAAAGCCCCCGGAGACCTTGCGGTCCCCGGGGGCTGTTCCTTTGGGTGTTCTCTTTTTCTTCATGCAGCCGGATGCCCGGCCGTGTCTGCCTTACAGGGGCATTTCGCGATGGGTGCTCAGGCTGGCGTAGCTGGCGCGGCTGGTGCTGCGGGCTTCGGCCTGGACTTGTTCGCGGCTCAGGGTCGAACGGGCTTGAATCACGGGGTAGGCGGTGTTGTCGCCGGCAGACAGCAGCGAGCCGTCTGCACGAGCCTGGGCCAGATCGGCCTGCACTTCGGCGCGGCTGACTTGGGTGCCTTGTGCGGTGTCGGCGGGGAAAGCGGGGTTGTTCAGGTTCTCTGCAAAGCTGGCGGTGGCGCCCAGGCTGGCGGCAGCGAAAACGAAAGCGGCGAGAGTGCGGTTCATGATGTGTTCCTTTGGTTGATGACGATGCTTGCACGCCCCGGATCCAAGTGGCCCGGGGTTCGATGAGTGCTTGTTTTTTCAGTTCATCTCATCGATGGGCTCAACTGTAGACCTCATCATCCGGCCGATAAAGGCCGCTGCGCTCAACAGATCGTTTCCAAAAATAGAACAGTGGATCGCCGATGGCCTACACGCCGGGCGTGCCGGCCTGTGTTCATCGTTGCGCGGGCAACTGCAATTGGGGATGGGCCGCGAACAGCTCGACCGCCCAGTCGACGAACACGCGCACCTTGGCGCTGAGATGGCGGTTGGGCGGATACACCACATGCATGGGCAGCGGCTCGCAGTGCCACTCGGGCAGGATGCGGACGAGTTCGCCGCTCTTGAGCTGCCCGTCGACCAGGAAGGCCGCGCACTGGGCAATGCCGAGGCCCGCGCGCAATGCGGCATGCAGCGCATTGCTTTCGTTGACGGCCAGCGTGCGCGCGTTGCCGCTGATGTCCTCCACCTGGCCGTCGCGGCGGAACTCGATGGGGTACAGGTGGCGCGTGCGGCTCGAGAAATACTGGATCAGGCGATGGCCGTCCGTCTCGATGTCGGCGGGCGTGGCCGGTGTGCCGTGGCGCTCGAGGTAGGCGGGCGCGGCAACGGTCACGAAAGGCAGGTTGCCGATGCGGCGCGCGACCAGGGACTGGTCGGTCAGTTCGCCGCCGCGGATCACGCAATCGACGTTGTCGGCGACCAGGTCGACCATCTGGTCGCTGACGCCGAGCTCGAGCTGGATGTCCGGATAACGCGCGTAGAAATCGTCCAGCGCGGGAATGATGAGCAGGCGGGCGATGGACGATCCGACATCCACCCGCAGACGTCCGCGGGGCGAGGCCTGCGCATTGGTGATGCTGGCCTCCATCTCGTCGAATTCGTTGATGAGGCGGGCGCTGCGCTCGTAGTAGGCCGCACCGTCGGGTGTGACGGTCACGCGCCGCGTGGTGCGATTGAGCAGCCGGGTGCGCAGCCGGGCCTCCAGGGCCTGGATCAGCTTGGTGACAGTGCCTTTGGGCAGGCCGAGCGAATCGGCCGCGCGCGTGAAGCTGCCCGCTTCGACGACACGAACGAACACGCGCATGGCCTGGAGTGCATCCATAGGGAGAGATTTCCTTTCGCGGCGGATTCTCACACGGGCGGCCGGGCCGATTGTTGGTCTGTTGGAAACGGTGTATGAGCGGCAGGGCCATTTTTCCGAAACGCCACAGGGGATAGTATTTGCATCGTCTGCTTTTGTCTTTTTCTCTTTTACTGTCTGCCGACGCTCGATGACCTCCATGCCATGACTACCGCTCAACGTTCCCCCGCCGACGATCGCGAAAGCGATCTGACCCTCGAATGGCCCGGCCATGCGCCGCTGGCCGCGCGCCTCTATGGCCGCAGGGTTGCTGCCGGCGGGCCGCTGGTGCTGCATTTCCATGGCGGAAACTTCACCGGCGGCGGCCTCGAGAACGGAGCGCTCGTGGCCCGCGAGCTGGCCCGCAGCAATGCCGTCGTGCTGTCCCTGGCCTATCCCGTGGGCGATGCCCACCCCTTCCCGGACGCCGTGGACGCCGGCTATGTGGCGCTGGAATGGGCCTGGCGGCATCGCGTCAAGCTGGCCGGCAAGGCCGCCCGCCTGTACCTGGCCGGAGAAGAGGCGGGCGGCAACGTGGCTGCCGGCGTGGCCCTGATGGCACGCGACCGCTCCCATCCGCCCCTCGCCGGCCAGATCCTGCTGTCGCCCATGCTCGATCCGTGCTCGGGCACCTCGTCGCTGAGGCAGGTCGTGCGCGATGCCACCACCTGCCGCTGGGCGGAGGGCTGGAGCACCTATCTGCGCTCGCCCGGCGACACCACCCATCCGTATGCCGTGCCGGGCGCGTCGCTGCGGCTTGCCGGCTTGCCGCCGACACTGGTGCTGGTCAGCCGGGGCGATCCGATGCACGACGAAGGGCTGGCCTATGCCTGCCGGCTGGCGCAGGCCGGGATCTGCGTGCAGTCCGCCGAGCTGTGTCCGGCGGAGTGTTGGCCTGCGGCGCTCTATGAACCGGCCAGCCCCGAACAGGCCGGTTGCGAAGTGATGCAACTGCATTTCCGCAACTTCCTGGGAACGGCCGATACGCCGCATGAGGCGCCCACCGACAAGACGCCAGTCCGGTCCTGATTTAACCCTCGTTTGAAGACAACGTCGTTCTGGCCCCGAGGGGCCGGTCCGGCCGCTGCATTGCCCATTTTTTTAGATCCATGTGCCCTAGGCAAGAGGAAGGAAGAACCATGTCCCAAACATCGAACCGAGAAAACCGCCGCAGGCGGCTCTGGCCTGCAGCCACCGTGACAGCCACGCTGGTGGCCGTGACCGCGCTGGCCTGGGGTCTGCTGGGCGGCGAAGGCGCGCCCGTCTCCGCCGCCCAGGCCAGCGTGGCGGCCGAACCGGCGGCCGTGCCGGTCACGGTGGCCGAAGTCGAATCGCGGCAGATCACGCCGTGGCAGGACTATTCCGGCCGGGTCGAGGCCGTGGAGCGTGTGGACGTGCGCTCGCGTGTCGCGGGCGCCGTGCAGTCGCTGCATTTCCGGGAAGGGGCCCTGGTGAAGAAGGGCGACCTGCTCATCACCATCGACCCCGCGCCCTACGCGGCCGAGCTCGACCGTGCCGAGGCCCAGGTGGTGGCCGCGCAGGCGCGGGTCGCCTACAGCCGCAGCGAAGCCAGCCGGGCCCGCCGTCTGCTCGACGACCATGCGATCGCGCAGCGGGAGTTCGACGAGCGCCAGAACGCCCAGCTCGAGGCCGAGGCGACCTTGCGCGCGGCTCAGGCGGCCAGCCGCTCGGCGCGTCTCAGCCTCGATTACACCCAGGTTCGTGCACCGGTCGCCGGCCGTGTCGGACGGGTCGAAGTCACCGTGGGCAACCTGGTCGCCGCAGGCCCGGGCGCGCCTGTGCTGACCACGCTGGTCTCGGTCGACCCGATCTACGCCAGTTTCGATGCCGAGGAGGGTGCCGTGGCGCAGGCCCTGGCGGCCTTGCCCGACGAACGCGGTGCGGCCGGGCGGCTGGATCTGATCCCGGTGCGCATGGGAACGGCGGCGATGGACGGCACGCCGCTGGCCGGCCGTCTGCAACTGATCGACAACCAGGTCAACGCCAGCAGCGGCACCGTCAGGCTGCGGGCGGTGTTCGGCAATGCCGACGGATCGTTGATGCCCGGGCAGTTCGTGCGTCTGCGCATGGGACAGCCCACGGCCACGCAGGCCGTGCTGATCGACGAGAAGGCGGTGGGTACGGATCAGAGCCGCCGTTACGTCATGGTCGTCGATGCCGACGACAAGGCCGTCTACCGCGAAGTCACGCTGGGTGCGCCCGTGGACGGCATGCGGGTCGTGACGCAGGGGCTCGCAGCCGGTGAGCGCGTCGTGGTCAACGGCCTGCAGCATATCCGTCCGGGTGTCCGTGTGGCCCCCGTTCCAGAAGCATTGAAGAAGGCCCAGGTCGCTGGAGCCCGGTCATGAACATTTCCCGATTTTTCATCGACAGGCCCATTTTTGCGGGCGTGCTGTCGCTGCTGATCCTGATCTCGGGGCTGCTGGCTCTGCGGGTGTTGCCGATTTCCGAGTACCCGGAGGTGGCTCCGCCGTCGGTGGTGGTGCGTGCGCAGTATCCCGGCGCCAATCCCAAGGTGATCGCCGAGACGGTGGCCACGCCCCTGGAAGAACAGATCAACGGGGTCGAGGGCATGCTCTACATGGGCAGCCAGGCCACCACCGACGGGGTGATGACGCTCACCGTCACGTTCCGCCTGGGAACCGACCCCGACAAGGCGCAGCAGCTCGTGCAGAACCGGGTGGCGCAGGCCGAGCCGCGCCTGCCCGAAGAGGTGCGCCGGCTGGGCCTGACCACGGTCAAGAGTTCGCCCAACATCACCATGGTGGTTCACCTCGTGTCGCCCAACGGGCGCTACGACATGGACTACCTGCGCAACTACGGCGTGCTCAATGTGAAGGACAGGCTGGCCCGCATCGGCGGCGTCGGGCAGGTACAGATCTGGGGTGGCGGCGAATACGCCATGCGGGTGTGGCTCGACCCGCAGAAGGTCGCTCAGCGCGGCCTCTCGGCCTCGGACGTGGTGGCGGCCATCCGCAGCCAGAACATCCAGGCCGCGGCCGGTGTGGTCGGCGCCTCGCCCGGCCTGCCGGGCGTGGATCTGCAACTGTCGGTGAACGCACAGGGGCGCCTGCAGAACGAAGAGGATTTCGGCGACATCATCGTCAAGGGGGCCGAAGGCGGCTCGACGCAGGTCGTGCGCCTGCGCGACGTGGCGCGTCTCGAACTGGGCGCGGCGGACTATTCGCTGCGTTCGCTGCTGGACAACCAGCAGGCGGTGGGCATCGGCGTGTTCCAGTCGCCGGGCTCCAACTCGCTCGAGATCAGCGACCAGGTTCGCCAGACCATGGCCGAGCTGGCGCACAACATGCCCGAGGGCCTGGAGTACCGCATCGCCTACGACCCGACCCAGTTCGTGCGCGCATCCATCGATTCGGTGGTGCACACGCTGCTCGAGGCCGTGGCGCTGGTGGTGCTGGTGGTCATCCTGTTCCTGCAGACCTGGCGGGCCTCCATCATCCCGCTGCTGGCCGTGCCGGTCTCTGTCGTCGGCACCTTCGCCGTGCTGCACATGCTGGGTTTCTCGATCAATGCCCTGAGCCTTTTCGGCCTGGTGCTGGCCATCGGCATCGTGGTCGACGATGCGATCGTGGTGGTGGAGAACGTCGAACGCAACATCGAAGCCGGCCTGACGCCGCGTGCGGCCACCTACCGGGCCATGCGTGAAGTGTCCGGTCCCATCATTGCCATCGCGCTGGTGCTGGTGGCCGTGTTCGTGCCGCTGGCCTTCATCAGCGGGCTGACGGGCCAGTTCTATCGCCAGTTCGCGGTGACCATCGCGATCTCGACCGTGATCTCGGCCATCAACTCCCTGACCCTGTCGCCAGCACTGGCGGCGCTGCTGCTGCGCGGGCACGATGCCCCCAAGGATGCGCTGACCCGGGGCATGGACCGCGCCTTCGGCTGGTTCTTCTCGCGTTTCAACCGCGGTTTTTCGCGTGCCGGGGACGCGTACGGCAGGGGTGTGGGCCGCGCCATTTCGCGCAAGGTGCTCATGCTGGCGATGTATGCGGGGCTGATCGTGCTGACGGTGGGACTGTTCAAGTCGGTGCCCAGCGGCTTTGTGCCCGCACAAGACAAGCAGTACCTGATCGGTTTTGCACAGCTGCCCGACGGCGCCACGCTCGACCGCACCGACCGCGTGATCCAGCGCATGGGCGACATCATGAAGCAGAACCCCAACGTCGAAGGCACGCTGGCTTTCCCGGGACTGTCGATCAACGGGTTCACCAACAGCTCGAACTCCGGCATCGTGTTCGCCATGCTCAAGCCCTTCGACCAGCGTCGCGAGGCCGACCAGAGCGGACAGGCCGTGGCCGGACAGCTCAACGCGGCGTTCGCAGGCATCCAGGATGCCTTCGTGGTGATGTTCCCGCCGCCGCCGGTCGAGGGCCTGGGCACCACGGGCGGCTTCAAGCTGCAGCTCGAGGACCGCGCCTCGGTGGGCTACGAACAGATGGACGCCGCGGTGGCGGCCTTCATGGCGAAGGCCCGCCAGGCCCCCGAGCTCACCGGCCTGTTCACGAGCTGGCAGGTCAACGTGCCGCAGCTCTATGCCGACATCGACCGCACCAAGGCGCGGCAGTTGGGCGTGCCCGTGGCCGACATCTTCGACACGCTGCAGATCTATCTCGGCAGCCTCTACGCCAATGACTTCAACCGTTTTGGCCGCACCTACAGCGTCAGGGTCCAGGCCGATGCACCGTACCGCGCGCGGGCCGAGGACATCGGCCAGCTCAAGGTCCGCTCGGCATCGGGCGAGATGATCCCGCTGTCGGCGCTGATGAGGGTCGAGCCCAGTTTCGGGCCCGAGCGGGCGATGCGCTACAACGGCTTCCTGTCGGCCGACATCAACGGCGGTCCGGCTGCGGGCTATTCCAGCGGCCAGGCCCGCGAAGCCATCGAACGCGTCGCCGCCGAAACGCTGCCGGCCGGGGTGTCCTTCGAATGGACCGAGCTCACCTACCAGGAAATCCTGGCCGGCAATTCGGCGCTCATCGTGTTCCCGCTGGCCATCCTGCTGGTGTTCCTGGTGCTGGCGGCGCTGTACGAAAGCCTGACGCTGCCGCTGGCCATCATCCTGATCGTGCCCATGGGCGTCATGGCGGCCATGGCCGGGGTCTGGCTGGATGGGGGCGACAGCAATGTGTTCACGCAGATCGGACTGGTGGTGCTGGTCGGCCTGTCGGCCAAGAACGCGATCCTGATCGTCGAGTTCGCGCGGGAGCTCGAATTTGCCGGCCGCACGCCGCTGCAGGCCGCGATCGAGGCCTGCCGGCTGCGCCTGCGCCCCATCCTGATGACGTCGCTGGCCTTCGTGATGGGGGTGCTGCCCCTGGTGCTGGCCACCGGGGCCGGCGCGGAAATGCGCAGCGCCATGGGCGTCGCCGTGTTCGCGGGCATGCTGGGCGTGACGGCCTTCGGCCTGTTCCTCACGCCGGTCTTCTACGTGCTGCTGCGCCGGCTGGCGGGCAACCGGCCGCTGCGCCAGCACGGCCCGGCGCCGTTCGACGAAGACGATGCCGCTCCGCAGGCACCCGCCGCGCACGGCCCCGGCGCCGTCGCTCTGCCTGTGCCGGCCGCTCCCTTGAACCCACATGTTTGAATCCGGAAAAGACACCATGCCTGCCTATCGTTTTGCTCCCGAGTCCAGCCGGTCCGCCTGGCGCAAGCTGGCGTGGCCGCTGATGCCCTTGATGGCGGCCCTGGTCCTGGCCGGATGCGCCACGGCGCCGTCCGACGTTCCTGCCGCACTCGACACCCTGCCGGCGCAGTTCAAGGAACAGGCCCGGCAATCCCTGGCGCCCGAGGATGCCGGCCGCTGGGTCGCCACCGCGCCTGCCGAGGCGCAGCCCCGCGGCGAATGGTGGCGTGCGTTCGGCGACACCCGGCTCGACGCGCTGGTCGAACGCGCCGGCACCGCCAACAGCAGTGTCCAGCAGGCCGCGGCCCGGCTGGCGCAGGCTCGTGCACTGCTGCGCAGCGCACAGGCCGATCGCCTGCCCCAAGTCGGCATCAATACCGGTGCCGGACGCGAGGCCGGCCTGGAGAGCACCGGCAGCAGCCAGCCGGCGACCGTGCTGAAGGCGGGCGCCGAGCTGTCGTATGAAGTCGATCTGTTCGGGCGGCTGGCCCGTGCGCGGGATGCCGCGTCGCTGGACGCGCAGAACCGTGCCGCCCTGCTCGAGAGCGTCCGGCTGCTGGCGCAGGCCAACACGGCACAGACCTATCTGGCCTTGCGCGCACTCGATGCCGAGCGGCAGCTGGTGCGGGAGTCGGTCGAGATCTACCGCGACACCCTGCGCCTGACCGAGCGCCGCCAGCAAGCGGGCGACCTGGCCGAGCTGGATGTGGCCCGGGCCCAGACCGAGCTGGCCGCCACCGAATCCGATGCGCTGGCGCTCGACCGCCAGCGGGCCCAGTACGAACATGCCCTGGCCGTGCTGGTCGGCGAAGCGGCTTCGGGTTTTGCGCTGGCCGAGCAGGACTGGGACACCCGGCTGCCGGTGGTGCCGCCCGGATTGCCGGCCAGCGTGCTGGCGCGGCGTGCCGACGTTTCGGCCGCGCAGGCCGCCGTGCTGGCGGCACAGGCCCGCGTGGGGGTGGCCCAGGCCGCCTGGTTCCCGCGCATCATGCTCACGGCCAGCGGCGGTTATGCGTCGCCCGACATCGGCGATCTGCTGCAGTGGTCGATGCGTTCCTGGGGGATCGGTGCGCTGCTGTCCTTGCCGATCTTCGATGGCGGCCGCCGGGAGGCCGGCGTGCGGCAGGCTGCCGCTCAGCTCGACGAGGCCCTGGCCGGCTATCGCGGGCAGGTGCTGGGGGCGATCGCGGAAGTCGAGGATCAGCTGTCGTCGCTGCACCTGCTCGAGGCGCAGGCCCGGACCCAGTCGCGCGCCGTGGCCTCGGCCCGGCGGGCCACGCAGCTCAGCGACCTGCGCTACCGCAACGGTTATGTGAGTCAGCTGGATTTGCTGGATGCCCAGCGCAGCGAACTGCGCAACCGGCGGCAGGCCCTGCAGGTCCGGTCCGCGCAGTACCAGGCCACGGTGGCGCTGGTCCGGGCTCTGGGCGGGGGCTGGGATCCGCAGCCCCGGCAGGCGGCAGCCGCGCCGGGCGTCTGAGATCGCCTCGGGGCTCCGAGGCCCGCAGGGCCCCGGGGCCTGTCAGAAGGCCCAGTCTTCGTCTTCGGTGTTGACGGCCTTGCCGATCACATAGGACGAGCCCGAACCCGAGAAGAAGTCGTGGTTCTCGTCGGCGCTGGGCGACAGCGCGGCGAGGATGGCCGGGTTCACATTGGTCATGGAGCTGGGGAACAGCGCCTCGAAGCCCAGGTTCATCAGCGCCTTGTTGGCGTTGTAGTGCAGGAACTTCTTGACGTCTTCCGTCCAGCCCACGCCGTCGTACAGGTCTTCGGTGTACTTGACTTCGTTGTCGTAGAGGTCCTGCAGCAGCTCGTAGGCGTAGTCCTTGACGGCCTGCTGGCGTTCGGCGCTTTCCTTGGCCAGGGCCAACTGGAACTTGTAGCCGATGTAGTAGCCGTGCACGGCTTCGTCGCGGATGATGAGGCGGATCAGATCGGCCGTGTTGGTCAGCTTGGCGCGGCTCGACCAGTACATCGGCAGGTAGAAGCCCGAGTAGAACAGGAACGACTCGAGGAACACGCTGGCGACCTTGCGCATCAGCGGATCGTCGCCGCGGTAGTGGCCCAGCACGATCGTGGCCTTCTTCTGCAGGTACTCGTTCTCCAGGCTCCAGCGGTAGGCATCGTCGACGTCGGTGGTCATGCACAGCGTCGAGAAGATGGAGCTGTACGAGCGCGCATGCACCGCTTCCATGAAGCTGATGTTGGTGTAGACCGCTTCTTCGTGCGGCGTGACGGCATCGGCCATCAGGCTGATCGCACCCACCGTGTTCTGCACGGTGTCGAGCAGGGTCAGGCCGGTGAAGACACGGATGGTGAGCTGCTGCTCGCGCGGCGTGAGCGTGGCCCAGGCCGGGATGTCGTTGGACAGCGGCACCTTTTCGGGCAGCCAGAAGTTGCTGGTCAGCCGGTTCCAGACCTCGAGGTCCTTGTCGTCCTCGATGCGGTTCCAGTTGATGGCGTTGACCAGCGGCGGGATCAGCGAAGGCGTGTTCAGCAGAGGGATGCTCATGGTGGGAGAGCGCAGTCAGAGTGAATGAGTAAAAGGGGCGCCGGGCTGCATCTGCCGCCCGCGCCCGCCATGAAAAGAGGGCTGTTTCGCCAGCCCTCGGATGGGTGCCGGTGCCTTGCGGCCCGCTGCCGCCTTACAGCGAGCAGGACACGCAGCCTTCGACTTCCGTGCCTTCGAGCGCCATCTGGCGCAGGCGGATGTAGTAGATCGTCTTGATGCCTTTTTTCCAGGCGTAGATCTGGGCGCGGTTGATGTCGCGGGTGGTGGCGGTGTCGCGGAAGAACAGCGTCAGCGACAGGCCCTGGTCGACGTGGCGGGTGGCCGCGGCGTAGGTGTCGATGATCTTCTCGGGACCGATCTCGTAGGCATCCTGGTAGTACTGCAGGTTGTCGTTCGAGAGATAGGGCGCCGGGTAGTACACGCGGCCGACCTTGCCTTCCTTGCGGATCTCGATCTTGGCGACGATCGGGTGGATGCTCGACGTCGAGTGGTTGATGTACGAGATCGAGCCCGTCGGCGGAATGGCCTGCAGGTTCTGGTTGTAGATGCCATGCGCCATGACCGAGGCCTTGAGCGCGCGCCAGTCGTCCTGCGTCGGCAGGGCGATGCCGGCCTGCTCGAACAGTTCACGCACGCGTGCGGTCTTGGGTTCCCACTTCTGGTGGACGTACTGGTCGAAGTACTGGCCGTTGGCGTACTTCGAGTCGGCGAAACCCTTGAAGGTCTGGCCGCGTTCGATGGCGATCCGGTTGGACGCCCGGACGGCGTGGTAAGTCACCGCGTAGAAGTACAGGTTGGTGAAGTCGATGCCTTCTTCGCTGCCGTAGTACACCCGTTCGCGTGCCAGGTAGCCGTGCAGGTTCATCTGGCCCAGGCCGATGGCGTGCGAGTCGTCGTTGCCCTTCTCGATCGAGGGCACCGAGCGGATGTGGCTCATGTCGGAGACCGCGGTCAGACCCCGGATCGCGGTTTCGACCGTGCGGGCGAAGTCCGGCGAGTCCATGGTCTTGGCGATGTTGAGCGAACCCAGGTTGCAGGAGATGTCCTTGCCGGTGCTCTCGTAGCCCAGGTCGTCGTTGTAGAGCGAGGGCTCGTTGACCTGCAGGATCTCCGAGCACAGGTTGCTCATGTTGATGCGGCCCTTGATCGGGTTGGCCCGGTTCACCGTGTCCTCGAACATGATGTACGGGTAGCCCGATTCGAACTGGATCTCGGCCAGGGTCTGGAAGAACTCGCGGGCGTTGATCTTCTTCTTGCGGATGCGCGGGTCGTCCACCATCTCGCGGTACTTTTCAGTCACGCTGATGTCGGCCATGGGCACGCCGTAGACGCGCTCGACGTCGTAGGGCGAGAACAGGTACATGTCCTCGTTGTTCTTGGCCAGCTCGAACGTGATGTCCGGAATCACCACGCCCAGCGAGAGCGTCTTGATGCGGATCTTCTCGTCGGCGTTCTCGCGTTTGGTGTCGAGGAAACGGAAGATGTCGGGGTGGTGCGCGTTCATGTAGACCGCACCGGCGCCCTGGCGCGAGCCGAGCTGGTTGGCGTACGAGAAGGCGTCCTCGAGCAGCTTCATGATCGGGATCACGCCCGACGACTGGTTCTCGATGTGTTTGATGGGCGCACCCGCTTCGCGGATGTTGGTGAGCAGGAAAGCCACGCCGCCGCCGCGCTTGGAGAGCTGCAGCGCCGAGTTGATGGAGCGGCCGATGGACTCCATGTTGTCTTCGATGCGCAGCAGGAAACACGAAACCAGTTCGCCGCGCTGCTGCTTGCCGGCGTTCAGGAACGTGGGCGTGGCAGGCTGGAAACGGCCCGAGATGATTTCCTCGACCAGGCCGAGGGCGAGTTTTTCGTCGCCGTTGGCCAGGGCCAGCGCGACCATGCACACGCGGTCTTCATAACGTTCGAGGTAACGTTTGCCGTCGAAGGTCTTGAGCGTGTAGCTGGTGTAGTACTTGAAGGCGCCCAGGAAGGTCTGGAAACGGAACTTCTTGGCATAGGCCGCGTCCCACAGCTGCTGGACGAAGGCCGGGCTGTACTGCGCCAGCACATCGTTCTCGTAATAGCCCTTTTCGACCAGGTAATCGAGTTTTTCCTTCAGATTATGGAAAAACACCGTGTTCTGGTTGACGTGCTGCAGGAAGTACTGGCGTGCGGCGGCGCGGTCCTTGTCGAGCTGGATCTGTCCGTCCGGGCCGAACAGGTTGAGCATCGCATTGAGTGCGTGGTAGTCGAGCTCGGGGCTGACGGCGGCGGGGGCGGCGACGGGCTTGTTCACAGGCTTGGCGTTCAGTGCGCGGGATGCAGCGGTGCTGGTTGCAACGGGGGCAGAGCCGGCGTCGCCTGCATCTGCGGCTTTTGGGTTGAGGGTTGCTGTTTCCAAAATGTTTCCACTCCGTGGCGAACGCGGGCCACGTCATCGACCGTGCCCAGCAATTCAAAGTTGTACAAATGAGGCACCTGGCACTTCTGGGCGATGATGCGCCCCGCCAGGCAATAGGCCTCGCCGAAATTCGTATTGCCCGCGGCAATCACACCCCGTATCCATGACCGGTTGACCGGGTCGTTCAGGAAATGGATGACAGGCTTGGGCACCGAGCCCTTGACATTGCCTCCCCCATAGGTGGGTACGACGAGGATGTACGGCTGATCGACGATGAACGGGTCGGCGTCGACGGGATGAGTCGGGATGCGCAGTGCGGGCAGCCCGAGCTTCTGGACAAAACGGTGCGTGTTTTCCGAGGGGCTCGAATAGTAGACCAAGATCGACATCGGCCTGGCCTTCCGACGAAATTTTCGGGAAGCGCCGTTTTCAGGCTGCGGTGGCGGCAACCAGTGCGCTGATCTTGTCGGGGCGGAAACCCGACCAGTGGTCGTCGCCGGCCACCACGATGGGGGCTTGCTGGTAGCCGAGGTCACGGACCTTCTGGAGGGCCGCTTCATCCTGAGTCAGATCCACGATTTCATAGGCAAGGCCTTGACGGTCCAGGGCACGGTAGGTGGCGTTGCATTGGACACAGGAGGGCTTGGTGTAAACCGTGATGCTCATGATGAATGTTCCTTGTAATCGGATGATCAATCGGGTTGGGTAAAACGGCGGTCTTGCATGAGAAAACCGCCAGAAGCCGGTGTCAGAACCGGCTCGTCAGCGTGACACGCAGCGACTGAAGTCAGGTGTCTGGCTGCTGGCGTGGATTTGATCGTAACACTACCGGTAGTGGCTGGATAGCTTCGACAACCCCATATGTAGAGTTTTTTGTGGGGCACAGCGCGCACCAAAATCATGCGAAGCCGCGCCGAATCTAGCGATTCCGGGCCTTCGGCTCCTGGATTGGATAGCCTGAAACAAAACGCTTCAGATGTTGCTAAAAGTACTACGAAAATGAAGGTTAGTACCCACTGCGCCGGTAGTGGGCCAATCGCTTGGATCAGGACCGGACGGGGCCGTTTGGCGACGCCGCCGGATCAAGCGGCGCGCCGGGAAGCGATCCCCCGGTCTCAGCGATCCTGCTTGAGCAGCCGGCTCGGGGCCAGCGCACCGGCCGAATCCAGGATGGGGTAAGCGATCGAGCAGATGTGGGAGTTGATGCGCTTGAATTCGCTGATGAGGTCGATGTGCAGCGAGCTGGTCTCGATGCTGGGCATGGTCTTTTCGCTCAGGCGGTCGAGGTGGGAGGTGGCGTAGGCCCGCTCGAGCTCGCGGAAACGCACTTTCTCCTCCAGCAGCTTCTGTGCGTCGCGCACGGTGCCGTTGAGGAAGACGCTCATGCCCAGGCGCAGGTTGGCCAGCAGGCGGGCGTGCAGCTCCTCGATCTCGGTCTGGCCGGCGGGCGAGAAGTTGCGGCCGGGGCGGATCTTCTTGTCCTCGATGTCCTGCAGGACCCGCTCGATGATGTCGCCCACCTGCTCCATGTTGATGGTGAAGCTGATGATGTCCGTCCAGCGCTGGCCTTCGTCCTCGCTGAGGGCTTGGCGCGAGATCTTGGTCATGTAGTACTTGATGGCCGAATACTGCGAATCGACCTTGTCGTCCATGGCACGCAGGTTCTCGGCCAGTTGCACGTCGCTGGTCTTGAGCACCGTCATGACGCCGCGCAGCATGGTCTCGACCGTGTCGGCCAGGTGGATGGCTTCGCGCGTGGCACAGGAAATCGCCAGGGCGGGCGTGCTCAGGGCGGATGGATCGAGATGATTGGGCCGGTCGAGCGCCTTGTTGCCGCCCTTGTTGCGCGGCAGCAGTTTCTCGACCCAGCGGGCCACCACCTGCGTGACGCCGATGAACAGCACGGCGACCATGAGGTTGAAGCTCAGGTGGAACAGCACCACCAGCTGCGCCGGATCGTCCACGTAGCGCCGTGCCAGTTGCAGCCAGGGCTGGATCAGGAAGGAGGCGATCGCCACGCCCATCATCTTGAACATCAGGTTGCCCAACGGCACCTGGCGCACCGAGATCGAGGACTTGGCCGTGGTGAGCACGGCCAGCAGGCCGCTGCCGAGGTTGGCGCCCAGCACCAGTCCGAGCGCGACCTCGACGGACACCACCTGCAGTGCCAGCGTGGCCGTGAGCAGCACCACCGCCAGGCTGGAATAGCTCAGCACGGCCAGGCCGGCGCCGAGGATGACTTCGAGCATCAGGTCGCTGGTGAGCGATTCCAGCATCAGCTGGACGGCGGGTGCCTGGGTGAGCAGGGTGGTCGATTCGGTGACCAGGCGCAGCGCCAGCAGCATCAGCCCCAGGCCGATGAGCATGCGGCCGAAGCCGCCCACGTTGGTGCCCTGGCGCGAGATGAAGAGCACCACGCCGACGAAGATGAACAGCGGCGACAGCCAGGACAGATCGAAGGAGAAGACCACCGCCATCACGCTGGTGCCCACGTCCGCGCCCAGCATGACGGCCAGCGCGGCCGGCAGGGCGATCATGCCCTGGCCGACGAAAGACGAGGTGATCAGCGCGGTTGCCGTGCTCGACTGGACCAGCGCCGTGACGCCGACGCCCGACAGCGCCGCCGTGAACCGGTTGCCCATGCTGAAGGCCAGCGCCTGGCGCAAGCTGGCGCCGAAGGTGCGCAGCACGCCGGTGCGGACCAGGTAGGTGCCCCAGACGAGCAGGGCGATGGCAGCCAGGAGGTTGAGCAGGTGCTTCATGCGTGCAGAGACAAAAGGTGTCTCCGGCAGCATACCCGCTATGGGCGGGTCTGCGATGAAACCGGCGGTTGTCCTCGTGAGCGAGGGCCCGGGGCCGTCAGTCCTTGGCGCGCCGCATGCGCCGGAGTTCATCGACGATCAGGCAGATGGCGCCCAGCGTGATGCCCATGTCGGCGACATTGAAGGAGGGATAGTGCCAGCCGGCCCAGTGGAAGTCGAGGAAGTCGACCACGTAGCCGTGCATGAGGCGGTCCACCACGTTGCCCAGCGCACCGCCCATGATGCAGGCGAGCGCAAAACAGAACAGCGTCTGTCCGGCATGCCGGCGCAGCAGCCAGACGATGAGGATGGAGGCGCCGACGCCGATGACGGTGAAGAACCAGCGCTGCCAGCCGTCGTGTTCGGCCAGGAACGAGAAGGCCGCGCCGGGGTTGTGGGCCCGCACGATGTTGAAGAAGCCGGTGACCACCGTGCCTTCGCCATGGGCGTAGACGGACAGGATCCACTGCTTGGTCAACTGGTCGAGCACGATGATGGCCAGGGCCAGCCCGAGCCAGGGCCACAGGCTGCTGCGGGCCCCGGAGGGCAGGGGCGAGGTGGATGTGCTCATCAGGCCACCCCGCGGGTCTCGCCCGTGCCGTACAGGTTGGCGATGGCGCGGGCCGACAGCGTCGGGTGCTGGGCGTCCTGGCCCACGTCTTCGCTGTAGTGCCAGGTCAATGCGCACTTGCTGCCGGGGGCGATCGAGACGTCGACGGCCAGTTCGGGGCCGGCCGCCAGCGTGGCCACCGAGGTGATGGTCACGAACTTCAGGTCGGCGCCCAGGCTGGCGAGCAGCGCATGGTCCTCGGGCGCGGCCTGGATGGTGACGGCGGCCTGCAGCGAGGCGCCGATGCGGCCTTCGGCCCGCACGTCTTCGATGCGTTTGTTGACCTCGTCGCGGATCTCGCGGATGCGGCTCCACTTGGCCAGCAGCGCGGGTGCATCGCCGGGCGCGGGGATGTCCCAGAAGGTCTCGGTGAAGATGGAGGGCGAGCGGCCGGGTGCGAACACCTGCCAGGCCTCTTCGGCGGTGAAGCTCAGGAACGGCGCCATCCAGCGCAGCATGGCCTGGGTGAGGTGCCACAGCGCCGTCTGGGCGCTGCGGCGCGCCAGGCTCTTGGCCGGCGTGACGTACAGGCGGTCCTTGAGCACGTCGAGATAGAAGGCGCCCAGGTCCTCGCTGCAGTAGACCTGCAGCTTGGCGACCACGGGGTGGAACTCGTAGGCATCGTAGTGCCTGAGCACGTCGGCCTGGAAGGCTTGCGCGCGCGCCAGGGCGTAGCGGTCGATTTCCAGCAGTTCGTCGAAGGGCACGGCGTCCTGCGCGGGATCGAAGTCGCTGGTGTTGGCCAGCAGGAAACGCAGGGTGTTGCGGATGCGGCGGTAACCGTCCACCACGCGCGCCAGGATCTTTTCGTCGATGGCCAGGTCGCCCGAGTAGTCGGTCGACGCCACCCACAGGCGGATGATTTCGGCGCCCAGCTTGTTGCTGACCTCTTGCGGGGCCACGGTGTTGCCCAGCGACTTGCTCATCTTCTTGCCCTGGCCGTCGACCGTGAAGCCGTGGGTCAGCAGGCCCTTGTAGGGCGCGCGGCCTTCGATGGCGGAGGCCAGCAGCAGCGAGCTGTGGAACCAGCCGCGGTGCTGGTCATGGCCCTCGAGATACAGGTCGGCTTCCGGGCCGGTGTCGTGGTGCACGTCGGGGTGGGTGCCGCGCAGCACGTGCCAGAAGGTGGAGCCCGAGTCGAACCAGACCTCGAGGATATCGGTGCTCTTGGTGTAGGCCTCGGCTTCGGCGCCCAGAATGTCCTGCGCGGTCACGCGGCTCCAGGCCTCGATGCCGCCTTCCTCGACGATGGCCGCGGCCTGGTCCAGGATCTCCATGGTGCGCGGGTGCAGTTCGCCGCTGTCCTTGTGCAGGAAGAACGGCAGGGGCACGCCCCAGCTGCGCTGGCGGCTGATGCACCAGTCGGGCCGGTTGGCGATCATGTCGCGCAGGCGGGTGCGGCCGTTTTCCGGATAGAAGCGCGTCTGCTCGATGGCCGCCAGCGCGGTCTGGCGCAGCGTGCCGGGGGCCTTGTCCCGGGTGAAGACGCCTTCGCCCTCGTCCATGCGCACGAACCACTGGGCGGCTGCACGGTAGATGACGGGTGTCTTGTGGCGCCAGCAGTGCGGGTAGCTGTGGCTGATGGTCTGGGTGTGCATCAGCCGGCCGGCGTCGCGCAGGGCGTCGATGATGACGGGCGCGGCTTTCCAGATGTGCTGGCCGCCGAACAGCGGCAGTTCGGGTGCGTAGACGCCGTTGCCCTGCACGGGGTTGAGGATGTCGTCGTAGGCCATGCCGTTGGCCACGCACGAGTTGAAGTCGTCCAGGCCGTAGGCGGGGGCCGAGTGCACGACACCCGTGCCGTCGTCGGCGGTGGCGTAGTCGGCCAGGTAGACCGGGCTGAGACGGTCGTAGCCGGCGTCGATGTGGGCGAAGGGGTGACGGAACGCGAGGTGGTCGAGCACCGCACCCTTGGCGGTGGCGAGCACGCGGCCTTCCAGGCCCCAGCGTGCCAGGCAGGCGGTGACCAGCGCATCGGCGACGACGAACAGGCCGCGTTCGGTCTCGACCAGGCTGTAGTCGAGCTCGGGGTTGACGTTGAGCGCCTGGTTGGCCGGGATGGTCCACGCCGTGGTGGTCCAGATCACGATGAAGGCCGGCTTGTCGAGCGCGGGCAGGCCGAAGGCGGCAGCCAGGCGGTCGGGGTCGGCGCTCGGGAAGGCCACGTCCAGGGTCTGCGATTTCTTGTCGGCGTACTCGATCTCGAACTCGGCGAGCGAGGAGGCGCAGTCGAAGCACCAGTAGACCGGCTTGAGGCCGCGGTAGACGTAGCCGCGCTCCATGACACGCTTGAGCGCCCGCAGCTCGCCGGCCTCGTTGGCGTGGTTCATGGTCTTGTAGGGGTGTTCCCAGTCGCCCAGCACGCCCAGGCGCTTGAAGTCGGCCATCTGCTGCTCGATCTGCTCGGTGGCGAAGGCGCGGCTCTTGGCCTGCATCTCGTCGCGGGGCAGGTTGCGGCCGTGCAGTTTCTCGATGGCGTTCTCGATGGGCAGGCCGTGGCAGTCCCAGCCCGGCACGTACAGCGCGTCGTAGCCCTCGAGCTGGCGCGCCTTGGTGATCATGTCCTTGAGCACCTTGTTGACCGCATGCCCGATGTGGATCTTGCCGTTGGCATAGGGCGGGCCGTCGTGCAGGATGAACTTGGGCTTGCCGGCGCGGGCGTCGCGCAGGCGTTTGTAGATGCCTTGTTCCTCCCAGGACTGGACCCATCCCGGTTCACGCTTGGGCAGGTCGCCACGCATGGGGAAGGGGGTGTCGGGCAGGTTGAGGAACTTGCGGTAATCGGTGTTTTGCTCAGACATGATGGATGTCGACTTCTGGAACTACGGGATGCGTCACCCCTCGGAAAGCCGAGGGTGCTGCAGGGGTGGGGCGGACGGGGCGGCGGGCGGCTGCGCCGGGCGTCAAATTCGGTCGCGCGTGGTCTGGCGGCGGGTACGCGTGTGCCCCTGGGTGGCATGGGCCAGGAGAAGAGGGGTGGGGCCGCTGTGCAGCCTGTGCAAGGTGTTCACCCGGCTATTTTAGCGGCAGGGCTTCGGCGCGTGCGTCCCACCAGGCCCGGGCTTCGGTGCAGTCGTGTGCAATGCCGGCCGTCAGGGACTCGAGGCCGTCGTACTTGAGCTCGTCGTGGAGCTTGTGCAGCAACTCCACGCGGATGACCTGGCCATAGACTTCCTGGCCGCTGGCGGCGAGCCGGTCGGGCCAGTCGAGCACATGGGTTTCGAGCAGCACGCGGCCGCCGTTGACGTCGGAGGGGTCGAGCGAGGGGCGCACGCCCAGGTTGGCCACGCCCAGGCGCGGCGCATGGCTGCCCAGGGGGCCTTCGAGGCCGTGGACCTGGACCACGAAGATGCCGCTGGCTGCGGGTTTCCAGTGCGCGAACCGCAGGTTGAGGGTGCGGAAGCCCAGCGTGCGGCCCAGCTTGCGGCCATGCACCACGTGGCCGGAGATGGCATAGGGCCGGCCCAGCAGCCGGGCCGTGGCGGTCATGTCGCCTTCGGCCAGCGCCGCCCGGACGGCCGAGCTCGAGACCCGCAGGCCGTGGACTTCGTAGCTGTTCATGCGTGCCACATCGAAGCCCTGGCGGGCGCCGGCGGCATCGAGCAGCGCATAGTCGCCCGCCCGCTGCGCGCCGAAGCGGAAATCGTCGCCCACCAGCACGTAGCGCGCGCCCAGGCCCTGGCACAGCACCTGGTCGATGAAGGCCTGGGGCGACAGCGCGGCCAGTTGCGCATCGAAACGCAGCACCACCACCTGGTCCACGCCGCAGGCCTGCAACTGGTCGAGCTTGTCGCGCAGCGTGACGATGCGGGCGGGAGCCAGTGCGGGCTTGCCGAGGACCCGGGCGAAGTAGTCGCGCGGATGGGGTTCGAAGGTCAGCACGCACGAGGGCAGTCCGCGCTGCCGTGCCTCGCCGCGCAGGAGGGAGAGCATGGCCTGGTGGCCGCGGTGCACGCCATCGAAGTTGCCGATGGTCAGGGCACAGGCGGGTGCCACGCCGGGGTGCTGGAAGCCTCTGAAAACTTGCATGGGGCGGATTATCCCGGGATTGGCGTCTGCGGGGGGCTTGAGGGACAAACGAGAGCGCGGGCCCTGGCCTCTGCACGGACTTCGTGCGGACATGCGCCAGTCAAGGGGATTGTGTATATATTACGGACAGGGGGGGCCGTGTGGCCGCCTGCTGCTGTACCTCGGTTTTGCCTGTTCCATCACGGATGTCGATCGGAGGTTGCGTTGAAGGTTCTCAAACTCTCGGCCCAGGGTCTGCCGCAGTCCTGGCTGACGCTCGAGGAAGCGGTGCTGCACTATGCCGCCGATGCCGTGCGCTGGGAGGTTGGAGAGCAGGTGGCCGTGTTCCGGGGCGGCATCAATGCGCGCACGGGTCTGCAATCCACGCTGTCGATCAGCAGCATCATCGGCACCAAGGGCGTGCCCGGCATCAATCCGTTCGAGATCAAGCCGGCGCTCTCCAACGGCAAGCTGTTTGCCCGCGACCGCAACGTGTGCGCTTACTGCGGACAGCATTTTGCCGACGACCATCTCACGCGCGAACACATCACGCCGCTGGCTCAGCGCGGCGCCGACCACTGGATGAACGTGGTCACGGCCTGCCGCGCCTGCAACCACCGCAAGGCCAATCGCACGCCCGAGCAGGCCCGCATGCCGCTGCTCTACACGCCTTACGTGCCCACGCTGTGGGAAGACTTCATCCTGCGCAACCGGCGCATCCTGGCGGATCAGATGGAGTTCCTGATGGCTCACCTGCCCAAGACCTCGCGTCTCAACGGTTAGGTCGCCCTCGCGCCGGCCGATTCGGGTCGTCAATCGAGGGGCACGTCCTGCGGCTTGTGGGCGTCTTCCTTGCGGCTGCGCACGTCCGGGTGATCGTCGGCCTCGAGCTGCCAGAAGATCCAGGCCGAAGCGGCGGTGATCAGGCCGATGCAGATGAACGCGGCATGGAAGGTGTCGAGCGTGTCGAAGCCGGGGCGCGGCTCCAGCCACTGCTCGAAGGTCGAGAGCAGGGCGGCGGCGACGGTCACGCCCATGCTCATGGCCAGCATCTGCACCATGGACAGCATGCTGTTGCCGGCGCTGGCGTCGGTCGTTTCCAGATCCTTGAGCGTGACGGTGTTCATGGCGGTGAACTGCAGCGAGTTGAAGGCGCCGAAGACGACCAGCATCAGGATCTTGAGCGGCAGCGGCATCTCGGGGCCGATCAGCGAGAAACTGGCGATGAGCACGCCGATGAGCAGCGTGTTGCCCACCAGCACGCGCCGGTAGCCCTGGCTGCGGATGAGCGGCGTGGCGAAGCGTTTCATGCCCATGCTGGCCAGGGCCACGGGCAGCATCATCATGCCGGCCTGCATGGGGCTGTAGCCCAGGCAGACCTGCAGCAGCAGCGGGATCAGGAAAGGCATGCTGCCGCTGCCGATGCGCGCAAAGAGGTTGCCCAGCAGGCCGACGCGGAAGCTGCCGTTGCGAAACAGCATGGGCGAGAACAGGGGCGCGGGGTGCCGCAGCGCATGCAGCCAGTAGGCGGCCAGCCCGGCGAAGCCGCCCAGCATGAGGACGACCACCAGCGCGCGCTGCATGCCGATGCCCGAGAGGCCGTCGAGCGACAACGAGATCGAAACCATGGCGATGGCCAGCAGCAGGAATCCGCTGAGGTCGAAACGATGGGGCAGGATGGCGCGGCTGTCCGGCATCCAGCGCAGGGTGGCGATCCAGCCCATCAGGCCCACGGGCAGGTTGATGAGGAAAATCCAGTGCCAAGAGAGGGTTTCGACCAGCCAGCCGCCCAGGGTCGGGCCGAGCAGCGGACCGATCAGGCCGGGAATGGCCACGAAGCTCATGGCCTGGAGGAATTTCTCGCGCGGGTAGTTGCGCAGCACGGAGAGCCGGCCCACGGGCAGGAGCAGCGCGCCGCCGCAGGCCTGCAGCACCCGCGAGGCCACCAGCTGGCTGAGCGTGTGCGACATCGCGCAGGCGGCCGAGCCGAGGGTGAACAGCGCGATCGAGACCAGAAACACGCGGCGCGTGCCGAAACGATCGGCGACCCAGCCCGAGGCGGGAATCAGCATGGCCATCGTCAGCGAATAGGCAATGACCACCGATTGCATGCGCAGCGGGCTTTCCGCCAGGCTGGCCGCCATGGAGGGCAGGGCGGTGTTGACGATGGTGGCGTCCAGCGTCTGCATGAAGAAGGCCACGGCCACCAGCCAAAGCAGGTGCGGTGGCGGATCGGGCTGGGCGTCGACGGCGGGCGGAGCGGCGGAGAGGGGCGTCATGCGATGAGGCCGCAGCCAGAAATGCCGGTGCGGCAGGGGGCATTCTCGGCGAAATGGCAGGATCTGGCGATGAGCGGGGTGGCCCGGGCCTCGTCCCGGCGCTTGTGTCCGGCCCGGGGCCGGACGCACTATCATCGGCGGCAGAGCCGCAGGCCGTATCCAACGCACACGGCGCATGGTCCGACAGACCCCGGCCGACCGCTGGCGAGACACTGGCAGGCCGTGCCGGCTCGTGCGACCCCCGCGTGTCGCGCCGGAAGACGGCCCTGGCAGGCGGGTTAAGCGCGGGCTGCCGGGTGCGGTCCGGCCGACTGGTATTACATTGTGAGTTGAATGGCGCGCGTGCCTAAAGCTGGTCGGGCAACGCGTCTCTTGTTTACAGACCACTGAAAACCCCAAGAAGGAGCATTCCAGATGGCTTACGCCTTGCCCCCACTGCCTTATGCCTACGATGCACTCGAGCCCCATTTCGATGCCCGTACGATGGAGATCCATCACTCCAAGCACCATCAGACCTATGTCACCAACCTGAACAACGCCGTGGCTGACGCCGGCGTCAAGGAAGTGCCGGTCGAAGAATTGATCGCGGACATCAAGGCTCTGCCCGAAAAGATCCGCGGCGCCGTGCGCAACAACGGCGGTGGCCATGCCAACCATGCGCTGTTCTGGACCGTGCTGAGCGCCCAGGGCGGCAAGCCCGAAGGCAAGCTGGCCCAGGCCATCGAATCCGACCTGGGCGGCTACGATGCGTTCAAGGACACCTTCACCAAGGCTGCACAGACCCGCTTCGGCAGCGGCTGGGCCTGGCTGACCGTGGGCCACGACGGCAAGCTGCTGGTCGAAAGCAGCGCCAACCAGGACAACCCGCTGATGGGCGAATTCGCAGGCCTGTCCGGCGGCACCCCCATCTTGGGCCTGGACGTGTGGGAACACGCGTACTACCTGAACTACCAGAACCGCCGTCCCGACTACATCTCGGCGTTCTTCAACATCATCAACTGGACCGAAGTCTCGCGCCGCTACGAAGCCGCGCTGGCCAAGAAGTAACCAGAAGACGTCTCGTGCGCGGGCGTTGCCCGCGCATGGCGGCGCAGAGTCCGGCTCTCCCGGTGAGGCCGGACTTTTTTTTGGCCGCTGCCGGGCGGCAACGGTCAGGCGGACGAAGCCGCGAGTGCGGAGGGCGGCAGGCCGGGCTTCTGCGGGTGGGCGGCCTGGTAGGCGGCGCGCCACAGGCTGAAATCGTGCGCGCGCAGCGGCTGTGAATAGAGAAAGCCCTGGCCGTAGGCCACGTTGGCCTGCCTCAGGAAGTCGGCCTGGCCCTCGGTCTCGATGCCTTCGGCGATCAGGGCCAGGTTCAGGCGCTGCGCCAGCGCGATGAGGGTGTCGAGCACCACCGAGGTGACCGAACCGGTGCCGATGCCCCGGACGAAGGAGCGGTCGATCTTGATGAAGTCGGCCTTGAGCCACTCGAGGTAGGCCAGGGACGATTGCCCGGTGCCGAAGTCGTCGAGGGCCCACTGCACACCCTGCCGTCTCAGCAGAGCCATGTTGTGGTGCACATTGTCCTGATCGGGCAAGGCCTCGCGTTCCGTCACTTCGAGGGTCAGGATGGGCGCGTCCGGTCCCATCTGGCGTATGAGCCGCTGCACGTCGCCGACGAACTCGGGGCTGGCGACATGCGAACCGCTGACGTTGATGCCCAGGTGGTCGCCCGGGCGCAGGCCCAGTGTCGGGAGATCGCGCGCGACGAGCCCGAAGATGTGGCGCGTGAGGTCGGCGATCTGGCCGTTTTCTTCGGCGATCGGGATAAAGAAGTCCGGCCGCATGGGCCCGGCGCTGGGGTGCTGCCAGCGGATCAGCGCTTCGACGCCGCCCAGGGTGCCGCTGTCGAGCGAGATCACCGGCTGGTAGACCATGTGGAACTGGTGGCGCCGCATGGCCCGGGTGATCTCGCCGGTGAGGGAGAGCTGCCGGCTGCACACCAGATGCGCGAGATAGGCGGCAAACAGGCCGGCCAGCGCGATGATGGGCAGGGTATCGCGCCAGATGCCGGAAATGTCGCGTGCCGCGTAGGCCGGCATCAGACGGTTGCTGACCTCGAAAGGAAACTGCTGCGAGCGCACGGTCTCGAGGGTGCCGTTCGACGACTGATGGGCATTCCTGCCGGGTGCGGTCGGATGGCGTTTGGAGGTCGCGAGCAGCGCACGGCCGTCGACCAACTGCATGTCGATGTCGAAATGCGATTCGGCCTCGGCGGCGACCTGGATGTCCTGCAGGTAACGCTCGTCGATCACCGCCAGCACGCCGCTCTGCCCGCCTTGGTTGAGCGTGACCAGCACCGCGCCCCGGTCGGTCACGAAAGGCGTGCGGTCGGTAGGCGTGATGGCCCGGCCCGGCGGCAGGCTGTGCAGATCCTTGTAGACCGAGATCGGCAGATCGATGTTGCCCAGCAGGGACGAGCAGTAGATGCGGTCGTCCTGGATCAACAGCAGGGCCCGGAAATACGGCCGCAAGGTGCTGAGCTCGCGCAGCGACCGGTTGACGCCGTCGTCGCAGGGGCGTCCGAGCAATTCGGCGGTATCCCGGATGGTTCGATCGGTGCTGGAAAAGATGCGGTCGAGCTGGCGCAGGACCAGGGTGGCGGTGAGGGTCACCTCGCTTTCGGCCCGGCGTTCGGCCTCGCGCATGACCAGCGGATAGGCCAGCAGCATCGGCAGAACGGCGGCCGCCAGCACGATGGCCACGTGCCAGCCGCGCCGATGGCGAGGTGTGGAGATCTTCATGGCGTGAACTTCCCCCTCCGGGTACTCCGCAGCACGCAGTCGGCCCGGCAGGCCGCCATGCGCGGATGTTTGCCACGACTATGCCATGGACGCGCGCGATACACCCTTTTTATTGCGATGCACAGAGACCACAGCCAATAGTTGATCCGTCAATGGTGTCATGACAATTGTTGACCAGTCAAATAAAATTGCGCCATGACTGGACAAACTCCCCCCGCCGAAACGCCGGAAATCCCCCGGCATTCCCGCGACAGCGCGGGCTGGTT
Organism: Comamonas sp. BIGb0124; assembly: GCF_003752175.1. GTDB lineage: Bacteria > Pseudomonadota > Gammaproteobacteria > Burkholderiales > Burkholderiaceae_C > Comamonas_F. Next base: position 131,242 of record NZ_RJVF01000014.1, read on the forward strand.
GATGAAATCCATCCTGTTGCACATGCGCATGGAGATGGACAAACGCATGGAATCCGTCGGCCTGACGGACGCCCAGTGGACACCGATCCTGCATCTGGCTTCGGGCGAGGGCAGAACGGCGGCCGAGCTGTCGCGCAACTGCCTGCAGTCGCCCGGCGGCATGACCCGCATGCTCGACCGGCTGGAGGCCAAGGGCCTGGTCGAGCGCGTGCGCTCCCGGAACGATCGCCGGGTGGTCAACCTGGTACTCACCGAAGAGGGGCTGTCTGCCGCACGGTTCGTGCCGGACATCCTGCGCGAGGTCAACGAACAGGCGCTCGAAAACCTGAGCGCAGACGAAGCGCGGCAGCTCAAGTCCCTGCTCCAGCGGGTGCTCGGCACGCTCGAAGACCGGGTGGCCGCGCGCGCGGCCGGCACCACCGGCGTGTCGGATTCCGACGCGCTCACCGATTCCATCGATTCCGCCGACCAGGACGGCACACCATGACGCTTCTTTCTTCTTTTCCCATGCGGCAGCCGCTGGCCGTCGTCTCGGCTGCGGCCCTGTTGATGCTGGCCGGCTGTGCCGACATGCGCGGTCTCGATCAACAGGCACGGGCGCAGATGCGCACCTCGCAGTCGCTGGGCCTGCCGGCGGCGCAGCAGCCGGTGTCCGGAGTGCAGGCTGCCGATGCGGCGGCCTTGCCTGCCGGCGTGCAGGACGCCTGGTGGCGCCAACTGGGCGACAGCCGGCTCGACGCCCTGGTCGACCAGGCCGTTGCCGGCAACCCCGACATCCGCATGGCACGGGCGCGGCTGGAGCAGGCCTGGGCGCAGACCCAGATCGAGCGCGCGGACGATCTGCCGCGGGTCGATGCCCAGATGAACGTCACGCGCAAGCGCTATACGGAAAACGGCCAGGTGCCCGTGCCGCTGGCCGGCAGCGTGCGCAACGACGCCCTGCTGCAGCTGAACGTGGGCTGGGAGCTGGATCTGTTCGGCAAGAACCGGGCGGCACTCGAGGCCGCGATCGGCTCGGCCCGCGCGGCCCAGGCCGACGAGCAGGCTGCGCGCCTGGTGCTGGCCAGCCAAGTGGTGCAGGGTTATGTGCAACTGGCTCGCCTGCAGGCCCAACTGGCAGTGGCCGAACGCGCGCTGGCGCAGCGCGACGAGACGCTGCGCCTGGTGCGTGACCGTTACGCCGCCGGCCTGGACACCACGCTGGAGGTGCGCCAGAGCGAAGGCGGCCTGCCCGATGCCCGTCTGCAGATCGAACAACTGGGCGAACAGATCGCGCTGGCCCGCAATGCGCTGGCTGCGCTCATCGGCGAGCCTGCGAAGGCCGCTTCGATCGAGGTGGGCGACTTGCAGGCCCTGCAAGGGCTCGAATTGCCGCGGCAACTGCCGGCCAGCCTGCTGGGCCGGCGAGCCGACGTGGTGGCGGCCCGCTGGCGCGTGGAGGCCGCGCGCCGGGGCATCGACAGTGCCCAGGCGGCATTTTTCCCGGACATCAACCTGACGGCATTCGCCGGTCTCTCCAGCCTGGGGCTGGACCATTGGCTCAACGGCAGCAGCCGCCAATGGGGCGTGGGGCCGGCCATCACGCTGCCGGTGTTCGAAGGCGGCCGTCTGCGTGCCAATCTGCGCGGCGAAGCGGCCGGCTACGACCTGGCCGTCGAAACATACAACCGGACGGTGATCGGCGCCGTGCACGACACGGCCGATCAACTGGCCTCCATCGATGCGGTCGCCCGCCAGCAGCGCGAACAGGCCCAGGCCGGCGCCGCAGCGCAGAGCGCCTTCGACATCGCCCGCCAGCGGTATGCCGCCGGCCTGGGCACCTATCTCAACGTGCTGACGGCCGAGACCCAGGTGCTGGTGCAGCGCCGGCAGGCCGTGGACCTGACGGCCCGGGCCCTGACGACCCGGGTGGCACTGGCCCATGCGCTGGGCGGCGGTTATGCCGGCGACCCGGACGGCCCGTTGGCCCAGGCCCAGCCTGCCGGCCCGGGCCCGACCGGCCCGCACTGAACCGCAGACCCCGCTGAACGGCAACGGGCTTTCCGCTGAATTCTTTCCCGCTTTTCTCCCGCTATCGAGACTGAAAAAATGAGTCAAAACACACCGTCTTCGAGCCCTTCGTCCGCCCCGTCCAACGCCCAGCCCGGCACGCGCCGCAAGCTGCTGGTGCGCATGGCCGCGGTCGTGGCCATCGGCTGCATCGCCTGGGGTGCCTACGAGTGGCTGGTCGCCAGCCATTACGAAAACACCGACAACGCCTATGTGCAGGGCAACCTGGTGCAGATCACGCCCCAGACCACCGGCACGGTCGAGGCCATCATGGCCGACGAGACCGATTTCGTGCAGGCCGGCCATGCGCTGATCAAGCTCGATCCGGCCGATGCACGCGTCGCCTACCAGCAGGCCGAGGCCGACCTGGCGCAGGCCGTGCGCCAGGTGCGCACGCTGTTCGTGAACAACGGTTCGCTGTCGGCGCAGGTCACCCTGCGCGAAGCCGAGGCCGCGCGTGCCAGCAACGACGTGGCGCGGGCCACCGAAGACCTGCGCCGCCGGCAGTCGCTGAGCGGCAACGGCGCCGTGTCGCAGGAGGAGCTCGAGCACACGCGCAGCCAGCTCGAAGCCGCACGTGCGGCGCTGGCTTCGGCCCGGGCCGCCACGCAATCGGCACGCGAGCAACTGCAGAGCAACCGCTCGTACACCGAAGGCATCGACGTCGCCAGCCACCCGAGCGTGCAGGCCGCGGCGGCCCGCTTGCGCCAGGCCTACCTCGCCGTGCAGCGCAGCGCGCTGATCGCGCCGGTCGACGGTTTTGTCGCCAAGCGCAGCGTGCAGGTCGGCCAGCGCGTGGCGCCCGGTGCGCAACTGATGACGGTGGTGCCCCTGAACCAGCTGTGGGTGGATGCGAACTTCAAGGAAAACCAGCTGCGTGGCCTGCGTATCGGCCAGCCGGTCAAGCTCACGGCCGATCTCTACGGCAGCAAGGTCGAGTACGACGGCCAGGTCGCGGGACTGGGCATGGGCACCGGGGCGGCGTTTTCGTTGCTGCCGGCACAGAATGCCACCGGCAACTGGATCAAGGTGGTGCAGCGTGTGCCGGTGCGCATCACGCTCGACGCCGCGCAGCTCGCCGAGCATCCGCTGCGCGTGGGTCTGTCGATGGATGTGACCGTCGACATTGCCCAGCAGGACGGCAAGTTGCTGGCCGATGCCCCGCGCGCGGAGCCTCTGGTGCAGACCGAGGTGTACGCGGTGCAGGAGCAGGGTGCCGACGAGGCGATCGCCAAGGTCATCGCGGCCAACGTGGGCAAGCCGCTGGCCGCCGCCACCCGGGGCTCTGCCGCTGCCGCCCGCGGCACGCTGATGTAAGCCGGGCGAACCATGGCTAATCCATCTACCGCTGCGCACGCGCCGCTCGAGGGCTCGGCGCGGCACTGGGGCACGCTGGCGCTGTCGGCCGCCGTGTTCATGAACGTGCTCGACACCTCGATCGCCAATGTGTCGCTGCCCGCCATCGCGGGCGACCTGGGGGTGAGCACCAACCAGGGGACCTGGGTGATCACCAGCTTTGCCGTGGCCAACGCGATCGCGGTGCCGCTGACGGGCTGGCTGTCGCAGCGCTTCGGGCAGGTGCGGCTGTTCATGGCCAGCGTGGCCTTGTTCGTGCTGGCCTCGTGGCTGTGCGGACTGGCCCCGAACATGACGATGCTCATCGCCTTCCGCATTCTGCAGGGCTTCGTGGCCGGGCCGATGATCCCGCTGTCGCAGGCCCTGCTGCTGTCGAGTTATCCCAAGGCGCTGGCGGGGCTGGCGATGGCGATGTGGTCCATGACCACGCTGGTGGCGCCGGTCACCGGGCCGCTGCTGGGGGGCTGGATCACCGACAACATGACCTGGCCGTGGATCTTCTACATCAATGTGCCGGTCGGCATCTTGTCGGTGCTGGTGACCTGGCGGATCTTCCGCAACCGCGAGACGCCGACGCGCTCGCTGCCCATCGACACCATCGGGCTGTCGCTGCTGGTGATCTGGGTGGCGGCGATGCAGATCATGCTCGACATCGGCAAGGAGCACGACTGGTTCCAATCGCCGGTGGTGCTGGGCTGTGCGGTGGTGGCCGTGGTGGGCTTTGCGTTCTTCCTGGTGTGGGAGCTCACGGACAAGCACCCGGTGGTCGACCTGTCGCTGTTCCGCCTGCGCAATTTCTGGGCCGGCACGCTGGCGATTTCGGTGGGCTACGGGCTGTTCTTCGGCAACGTGGTGCTGCTGCCGCTGTGGCTGCAGCAGTACATGGGCTATACCGCGACCAGTGCGGGCATGGTGATGGCCCCGGTGGGCTTGCTGGCCATCGTGCTCTCGCCGGTGGTGGGCAAGACCATGCACAAGGTCGATCCGCGCCACTACGCGACCTTTGCGTTCCTGGTGTTCGGTCTGGTGCTGTGGATGCGCTCGAACTTCAATACCCAGGTCGACTTCTGGACGATCATGATCCCGACGCTGATCCAGGGCATCGGCATGGCGTTCTTTTTCATTCCGCTGATCACGCTCACGCTCTCGGGCCTGCCGCCCGAGCGGGTGCCGGCGGCTTCGGGACTGTCGAACTTCGTGCGCATCACGGCGGGTGCGGTGGGCACCTCGGTCTCGACCACCTTCTGGGAACGGCGCGCCACGCTGCACCATGCCCAACTGGTGGAGAACCTCACGCCGGGCAGCGGTCCGGCCGGTCAACTGCTGCAGGGCCTGCAGTCTGCCGGCCTGAGCGCGGAGCAGGCGCTCTCGCAGATGGACCGGCTGGTCAACCAGCAGGCCTTCATGCTGGCGGCCAACGATGTGTTCTATGCGTCGGCGATCCTGTTCCTGGCGCTGATTCCGCTGGTGTGGCTGGCCAGGCCGCAGCGCAGCGTGGCCGATGCGGGAGATGCGGCGGCAGGCGCGCACTGAGCGTTCTCGAGCAGGCACGAGCCGTGGGAGACGGCCTGTGCCGCCTGACCCGGGGGCGACGACCGCCCGGGCGGGCTGGCCGCGGGTCAGCGCGGCTGGGCGTTGCCGACTAGCGCCAACAGCGGCTCGCGCACTTGCGGCGCGCCGGCGCTGACCGGGCCGCCGTCGAGCAGGTCGCGGCCGGCGCCGGGGAAATCCGCAGTCCAGCCGCCGGCCTCGCGGATGAGCAGCAGGCCGGCCAGGCAGTCCCAGGCGTTGATGTGGGCCTCGTGATAGGCGATCAGGCGTCCGGCGGCCACATAGGCCAGCATCAGCGCTCCCGAGCCGTTGCGGTAGGGCATGCCGCCGGCCTCGAGCAGCCGTCCCAGGAATTGCGTGGCGACCGAGGGCGGTACCCGCAGATTGATGCCCAGCCCGGTCAGGCCCTGCTGCAGGCTCTGCGTGCCGTCGACGGCGATGCGGCTGCCGTCGAGGAACGCGCCGCCGCCGAGGCTGGCATGGAAGGTCTCGCCGGCGCACGGGGCGTGCACCACGCCGGCCACGGTCTGCCCCTGGTGCTCGAGGGCGATGGAGACACACCAGGTGTCGAGTCCATGCACAAAACAGCTGGTGCCGTCGATCGGATCGATCACCCAGGCATAACCCGAGCTGCCGGCTTCCAGTCCGTATTCCTCGCCCAGCAGGCTGTCCGCCGGGAAGTGCCGGGCCAGTTCCTCGCGCAGGAAACGTTCCACGGCCCGGTCGGCGACGCTCACCACATCCTGCCCGTTGAGTTTGACCTCGATGTCGGTCTGCGCCAACTGCTTGAAGTAGCCGAGGGCGAGGTCGCCGGCTTGCCGCGCGAGCGCCAGAGCCAGGCGTTCCCGTTCCGCGCAGGGCGTGGCCGGGGACGGCAGAGACGACGGTGTGGCTGGGGTCATGGCAGCTCCTTCGGGGCGGGTCAGGCGGATGGGAAAACGTCCACGGCAACGGGGCCGCGCAGCGTGGGCCGGGCCAGGGGCGGCGGGGCCAGCGGCGGACTGCCCCTGCCGGCCTCGATGGCCTGGGCCAGGCCGGCGATGGCGGCTTCCGGATCGGCCGCGTGGGTGATGCCGCGCAGCACGGCCACGCCCTGGGCGCCGCAGCGCACGGCCTCGAGGCTGCGGGCCTCGTCCATGCCGGCGATGCCGACCACCGGCTCGTCCAGCACGGCGCTCCAGTAGGCCAGATTGCCCGGGCCCTGCGGCCACCACGGCATGTCTTTCGTGACGGTGGCGTGGATGGGGCCGCAGGCGATGTAGCTGGGCGCTTCGGCATGGGCCCGGCAGACTTCCCAGTAGCTGTGCGTGGACAGGCCCAGCCGGATGCCGCTTCGACGCAGGGCGTCGAGGTCGGCGCTGAAGAGGTCTTCCTGCCCCAGGTGCACACCGTAGGCGCCATGGCTCAGTGCGGCCTGCCAGTGGTCGTTGATGAACAGTTGGGCCTGCACCGCGCGCGCGGCCTGCACGCTGCGGGCGATCTGCTCGTCGAGATAGGCCTGGGCATCGATGCCTTGCGCGGCCAGCGCGTCGAGCGCCTCGGCCTTGATGCGCAGTTGCACGGTGCGCACGCCGGCCGCGAGTGTGCGTTCCACCCAGTCGGCGCTGTCGACCACCGGGTACAGACCCATCCAGGCCTGAGTGAGTGCAGGAAAGGCCGGCCGGCCGGCGTGCACCGCATGGCCGGGCAGCCGGTCGAGCGCAGGCACCAGCAGGGGCAGCCGTGCGGGCTGCAGGGCGAAGCCGGACTGGGCATGGACCGGACCGGCGCCCCGGCCGGCCGCGTAGCCGTGGACCAGGCCGTCGGTACTCAGCATCTTGGCGATGACCACCGCATCGGCTTCGCAGTAGCCACGCGCCAGCGCCGCCGCGGCAGCCGAGGCGAAGGTGCAGCCGGTGCCGTGGTTGTGCGGGGTGTCCACGCGCGGCAGGGCCAGCCAGCCGTGGGCTTGCGGCGTGTCGAGCCAGTCGAGCGACCATTGGGCCGCCTGCGGGGTGCCCGTGCCGGGGTGGGCATCGCCGCCCGTGATGACGACGGCGCCTGCGCCGCGCCGGCGCAGATCGGTCGCCAGCTCGGGCGGAGTGCCGCTGCGCCCGACCAGCCAGGCCGCTTCGGCTTCGTTGGGCTTGATCAGCGTGGCCAGCGGCAGCAGTTCGGCCAGCAGGGCCATGCGCAGCGCTTCGCCGCCCAGCTCGGCGCCTGTGCTGGCGCGACGCACCGGATCGACGACCAGCGCGGGCGGCGACTGCGGATACTGCGCACGCAATGCACGCACCCAGCGCGCGACCACCCGCACGTTGTCGGCCGAGGCCAGCATGCCGGTCTTGATCACTGCAGGCGGAAGGTCGGCGGCGAGCGCGGCGAGCTGCGCGTCGAGGACTTCGGGCGACAGGGCCTCGATGTGGGTGACGGCCACCGAGTTCTGCGCGGTGACCGCGGCGATCGCGGTGCAGCCGTGCACGCCCATCAGGCCGAAGGCACGCAGATCGGCCTGGATGCCGGCGCCGCCGCCGCTGTCCGAGCCGGCGATGCTCCAGACCACGGGCCGCGCGGCGGAGGAGGGCAAGGGGGAAGGTCGAGCGTCGGATGTCGTCATAGGATGAAGGGGCGGCCGGTGACCGGCGTGGTGGCCGTGGCCATGTCCTGCTTGGGGATCACGCCGGCTTCGTGACCGAGCCGGCCGGCTTCGATGGCCAGCTTGAAGGCGGCGGCCATCTTGACCGGATCGAGCGCCTGCGCCACGGCAGAGTTCAGCAGGATCGCGTCGTAGCCGAGTTCCATGGCCTGCACGGCGTCGGCCGGCGAACCGATGCCGGCGTCGACCACCAGCGGCACGCCGGGCAGCCGCGCGCGCAGGGTGCGCAGCGCATACGGGTTGACCAGGCCCTGGCCCGACCCGATGGGGGCGCCCCAGGGCATGAGGATGTTGCAGCCGACATCGAGCAGGCGCTGGCAGGTGACCAGGTCGTCGGTGCAGTAGGGGAAGACCTCGAAGCCTTCGGCCGCCAGGGTGCGCGCGGCGTCCACCAGCTCCCACGGGTCGGGCTGCAGGGTGTATTCGTCGCCCACCACTTCGAGCTTGATCCAGTGGGTGCCGAACAGCTCGCGGGCCATGCGTGCCAGCGTCACGGCTTCGTGGGCGCTGCGGCAGCCGGCCGTGTTGGGCAGCAGATGGGCTCCGCTGTCGCGGATCATGCGGTAGAAATCGCTGGCGCCGGCGCCGCCCGCCAACTGGCGCTTGAGGCCGACGGTGACCACCTGGGCGCCCGAGGCCGTGATGGCCTGGCGCAGCACCTCGGGCGAGGGGTAGCCGGCTGTGCCGAGGAAAAAGCGGCTCTGCAGTTCGATGCCGCCGATGCTCAAAGTCATGATGGAAGTCTCCGCGAATGGGGGAAGGCGAGGGGGCGGCCGGTTCGGTACGGGTCGCGTCGCTGCCAGGTATCGGATGTCGGGTGTCGGGCCTCAGCCCCCGGTGATGGGCTGGAACGTGAAGATGGCGTCGCCCTCGGCCAGGGGCGTGTCGGCGCGTGCCGTACGGGCCACGAACTCGCCGTTGAGTGCGGTGGCCAGGGCCTGCGGGGCCTGCCCGAGCTGCGTGACCAGGGTCGCCAGGTCTCGGGCCTCGGTCTGCAGGGGTTCGCCGTTGACCGTGATGTGGATGGTGCTTGTCATGGGGCGATATTGTCCTTGCTGGGCGAGCCGGCGTCGCGGGCGGCATCGAAAGCGGCCAGGGCGCGTTCGATCAGGGCCGGCGCGATGAGCCAGCCGTGGCGGAAGAGGCCGTTGATGCGGCTCAGGCCGGGGTCGGTGTCGATGCGGGGCAGATTGTCCGGCAGGGCCGGGCGGAGATTGCTCTCCATGTGCACGATGCGGGCCTCGGCGAGCTCCGGCATCACGCTGTGGGCGGCGGCCATGAGTTCGACGGCGCTGCGCAGCGACATCGGGCCCCGGTCTTCGCTTTCGATCTCGCTGGCCCCGATGAACACGATGTCGCCGGGGCGCGGCACGATATAGACCCGGTGGCGCGGGTGCAGCAGGCGCAGCGGACGGTTGAGAACCACGCCGGGGGCATGCAGCCACAGCACCTCGCCGCGCACGCCGCGCGTGGGCAGTTCGGGACGGGCACCCAGTCCGCGTGCATCGAAGACCCAGTCGAAGCCGAGGTCGCCGCCCCGTGCATGCAGCACGCCGGGCGACAGCGCCTCGACGTGCGTCTGCCAGTGCCATTGCACGCCCAGACGGCTGCCCGCCTCGGCCAGGGCCAGCATGGCCTGCCGGGTATGCAACTGTCCTTCGCCGGGCAGCAGCCAGGCTTGCGAGGGGCCCTGGATCGCGGGCTCGAGCGCGCGCAGTTCGGCGAGGTCGATGCGGCGCATCACCGCGTCGATGGCCTGGGCATCCGAGCCCTGGCGTGCCAGCTTGTGCGTCAGCAGCTCGGTCATGCGCCGCGCCGAGCCTTCGTCGCCCCGGTGGGCCAGCATCAGGCTGCCTTGCTGGCGGTGAAAGACGGCGCCGGGCAACTGCGCCAGCACCTGCGGCCAGCGCGCCAGGGAGCGCTGGCCCAGGGCGTAGATGTCGTCGTCGCCGGTTTCGAGTTCGGCCACGGGGCTGAGCATGCCGGCCGCGGTCCAGCCTGCGGCGTAGGGTGTTGCCTGGCCGGCCGCCGGCTCGTGGGGGCCATCGGCCGGGTCGAAGACCTGGACGGCGTGGCCGCGAGCGGCCAGTTCCCATGCGAGCAGCCGGCCCGTGAGGCCCGCGCCTGCGATACCTATTTTCATAACGATGGGCCCGCTGCCGCGCAGCGGGCGTGCTGATGCGATCAAGTCAAAACAATGAACAGAGAAGCCGTCAGGCCCTCAGGCGGTGTCGCGGGCGTGCACGATGGGCACGTAGACCTCGCTGCCGGCGCGCTTGAACTCGCCGGATTTCTGCGCCATGCCGGCCGCCAGGGCCTCATTGTCGGCCACGCCGAGCGCATGGGCGTAGTCACGCACCTCCTGCGTGATTTTCATCGAGCAGAACTTGGGTCCGCACATCGAGCAGAAATGCGCCACCTTGGCCGTGTCCTTGGGCAGCGTCTCGTCGTGGAAGGCGCGTGCGGTGTCGGGGTCCAGCGCCAGGTTGAACTGGTCTTCCCAGCGGAACTCGAAGCGCGCCTTCGACAGCGCGTCGTCGCGAGCCCGTGCGCCCGGCTGGCCCTTGGCCACATCGGCGGCGTGCGCGGCGATCTTGTAGGCGATGATGCCCGCCTTGACGTCGTCGCGGTTGGGCAGGCCCAGGTGCTCCTTGGGTGTGACGTAGCACAGCATGGCCGTGCCCATCCAGCCGATCATGGCCGCGCCGATGGCACTGGCGATGTGGTCGTAGCCGGGCGAGATGTCGATGGTCAACGGACCCAGGGTGTAGAAGGGCGCCTCGTGGCAGTGCTTGAGCTGCTCGGCCATATTGGCCTGGACCAGGTGCATGGGAACATGGCCGGGCCCTTCGATCATGGTCTGCACGTCGTGTTTCCAGGCGATCTGCGTGAGTTCGCCCAGCGTGCGCAGCTCGGCGAACTGTGCCTCGTCGTTGGCATCGGCGGCGCAGCCCGGGCGCAGGCCGTCGCCCAGGCTGAAGCTCACGTCGTAGGCCTTCATGATGTCGCAGATGTCCTCGAAGTGCTCGTAGAGGAAGCTCTCGCGGTGATGGGCGATGCACCACTTGGCCATGATGGAGCCGCCGCGCGAGACGATGCCGGTGACGCGGTTGGCGGTCAGCGGCACGAAGGGCAGGCGGATGCCGGCGTGGATGGTGAAGTAGTCCACGCCCTGCTCGGCCTGCTCGATCAGGGTGTCGCGGAAGATTTCCCAGGTCAGGTCCTCGGCGATGCCGCCCACTTTCTCGAGCGCCTGGTAGATGGGCACGGTACCGATGGGCACCGGGCTGTTGCGCACGATCCAGTCGCGTGTGGTGTGGATGTTGCGGCCGGTGGACAGGTCCATCACGTTGTCGGCGCCCCAGCGCATGGCCCAGACCAGCTTCTCGACTTCTTCCTCGATGCTGGAGGTGACGGCCGAGTTGCCGATGTTGGCGTTGATCTTGACCAGGAAGTTGCGCCCGATGGCCATGGGCTCGACTTCGGGATGGTTGATGTTGGCCGGAATGATGGCACGGCCGCGTGCGACCTCGTCGCGCACGAACTCGGGCGTGATCAGTGCCGGCAGATTCGCCCCCAGGCCGTTGCCGGCCAGGCGCCGTTCGCGTGCGGCGTCGCGCTGGTACTCGGCCATCCAGGCCCGGCGGCCGTTTTCGCGCAGGGCCACGTACTCCATCTCGGGGGTGACGATGCCGCGGCGGGCGTAGTGCATCTGCGTGACGTTGGCGCCCGCCTTGGCGCGGCGCGGCGTTCGCTGCAGGCCAGCGGCCTCCCGGCGCAGCGTCTCGATATGGGCCTGCTGCCGGATTTCGTTCTTGACGCCGTCGTCCAGCGCCTGGCGCAGCCGGCCTTCGTACCGCTCGGTGTCGCCGCGCGCATCGAGCCAGCCTGCCCGCACCTCGGGCAGGCCGCGGCGCACGTCGATCCGGGCGGCCGGGTCGGTGTAGGGCCCCGAGGTGTCGTAGACCGTCACGACTTCGCCGTTGGTCAGCGTGATGCTGCGCATGGGCACGCGGATATCCGGATGGAGGATGCCGGGCTCGTGGATCTTTTGCGAGGCGGGCAGGGGCCGGCACGATTCGGCCAGGCGCTGGGCCCAGTTCAGGGGCTGGGAGGGATCGGGGGCGTTCATGGGGGGTCTCCTGGTTCCGGTGGATACATGCTCCGGATCGGTGCCCCCGCCGAGTCTTCCGTGCCCGCATGGCCCAGAGGCCGGCGCGCACGGAATGGCCCACACGGCACGCCGGCACGCGCACCCCGGGGGCACGCACACCGGCCGCCAGGCCAGACAGGTACAGCTCTTCTTCCGCCGGTATTAACCGGATCAAGTTCTCGGGTTTGGTGTCACCACCATCTCAGCACGCAGGCACCCCGGAGCAGGGGACAGTATAGGTCGCCGGCGCCGATGCGTGCCGATCTCGGTGTTTTATAGGGGTGCGAAAAAAGAAGGCTGCGTGACAGCCTTTACAGGGAGCGTTGCAAGAATTTGTGCAAAAAACCCTACAACTATGCAACATCAGAATACTTTGATGCATGGCTGTAATATGATCGCTCCCCCAACGTCCGGAAACACGGACGTGGCGCAGCTGCCGGCCGCTTGTGCATGACCGGCGGCGCGATCCCCACGAAAAAAGAGTCAGTCGCCAGGGCACCGCATGCGGTGTCCGTCAGCAGCCCGCCCGGGCGCGCCAGCCGGATGCCCGAAAGCCCGGCCGCGCGGCCCTGGCATTTGTCGTGGAGAGATCGCCGTGAACCGTTCCGAGCTGTCGCAGCCTGCGCTGCAACCCATTGCCGCGCCCGTCCAGGGTCTGTACGACCCTGCGGAAGACAAAAGCAGTTGCGGCGTCGGTTTCATCACCCGCAAGGACAGCGTGCAGAGCCCCGACGTGCTGCGCCTGGCGCACGAAGCCCTGTGCACCATCCCCCATCGAGGCGGCATGTCGGCCGAAGGCGTCGGCGATGGCGCGGGCGTTTCGCTGGATCTTTCGCAGGCCTTCTTCTCGCGGCTGGCCGGCCGCCCGCTGGTGTCCGGCGGTTTCGGCGTCGGCAATTTTTTCCTGCCGCCCGAAGTCGCGGCTTCCGAAGCCGGCTTGCCGGGCCATGTGACCGCGCGCCAGCGGGCCGAGGCGCTGATCGACGAGACGCTGTCCGCCCACGGGCTGGAGGTGCTGTTGCGCCGCGATGTGCCGGTCGATACGGGTGTGCTGCGTGCAGCCGCCGTGCGCAGTCAACTGGCCATCCGGCAGTGGCTGTTCGTGCCGCGCGGCCTGCCGGGCGAGTCCGTGCAGCCGCTCGATGCCCCGGCGCAGGCCGCTTTCGAGCGCCGCATCTACGACGCCCTGCTGGTCATCGAGGAGCAGGCCTACACCGACCCGCAGCTCGCCGGCCTCTATCCGCTGTCGCTGTCGTCGGCCACGCAGGTGCTCAAGGGCCGCCTCAACTCCAACGAGGTCATCCCTTATTTCCGCGACCTCGTGGCGCCCGACCATGCCGTGCGCTCGCTGTACTTCCACACCCGTTTCTCGACCAACACCGATCCGCATCCGAGCATGGCGCAGCCGTTCCGGCTGATGGCGCACAACGGCGAACTCAACACCGACCGCAAGAACCGCATTGCCGAAGCGGCGCTGGCGCGGGCGCGCGGCAGCCGCATCTACCGGCCCAAAGGCCAATCCGACAGCTCGCGTCTGGACCAGACCCTCAACAGCCGGCTGATGCACGACGGCCTGGGCCTGGTCGAAGCCGTGGTCTCGATGATGCCGCCGGCCTGGGAGAACGACGAGACGCTGCCGCCGGCGGTGCGGGCCATGCTCGAGTACTTCTCGCTCTACGAGGAAAAGAACGACGGCCCCGCGGCGCTGATCTTCGGCAACGGGCAGGTGGTGGGGGCACGCCTGGACCGCCTGGGCCTGCGGCCGCTGCGCACCGTGGAAACCGCCGAGTACCTGTGTGCCATGTCGGAAGCCGGGCAGATCGGCTTTGCGCCGGAGGACGTGCTGCGGCGCGGCCGTATCGAAGCCGGCGGCATGCTGTATTACGACCACCGCGAGCAGCGTGCCTACGGCACCGCCGAAGCGCTGGAGACCCTGGCCGCCCAGCGCGACTACGCCGCACTGCTCGAGCAGGCACGGGTGCACCTGGCCGACCTGCCGCATCCGCCGGCCCAGCCCCCGGGAGCGCCTGGCCGCTACGACGGCGACCTGCAGCGCGACCAGCGTTTCGTGGCGTATTTCTACAACCAGGAAAGCTTCAAGTTCCTGATGGATCCGATGCTTGCCACCGGCGCCGAGAAGATCTCGGCCATGGGGTACGGCAACGCCATCAATGCGCTGTCGGATCACGAAGGCGGCGTCGCGCATTACTTCTCGCAGCGCTTTGCGCAGGTCACCAACCCGCCGCTGGATTCGATCCGCGAAGTCGACGGCATGACGCTGCGTGTGGCGCTGGGCGCCAAGCCCCATCTGGGGCGTGGCAAGGGCCGGCAGATCGTGGTGCCGTCGCCGCTGCTCACCCACCTCGACATGCTGGCCCTGCGCCGCCAGGACGTCGCGCCCTGCGCACGTTTCGACATGCTGTACGAACCGGTGGTCGGGCGCGACGCCGTTTCGCGCCAGGCCAATGCCGATGCGCTCGAAGCCGGCATCGATGCCCTGGGCCAGGCGGTGGTCGACTTTGCCCGTTCGCAGGGCGGCATCGCCGTGCTCAGCGACCGTCATGTGAGTTCGCGCCTGGCCGCCATCCCCATGCTGGTGGCGGTTTCGGCGATCAACCAGCGGCTCATCGACGAAGGGCTGCGCCTGGACGTGTCGCTGGTGGTCGAGAGCGGCCAGGTGATCTCGTCGCACCACGTCGCGGCCACGCTGGGCTTCGGCGCCTCGGCCGTGTATGCGCTGGGCGTGCAGATGCGGGCCGAGGACAAGTTCGGCGCAGAGGCCGACAAGGCCTTCAAGCGTTATGCCAAGGCGGCCGAAAAGGCCTTGATGAAGACCATGGGCAAGGTCGGCCTGTGCACGGTCGAGAGCTACATCGGCGGCGAGTTCTTCGAGCCCAACTTCCTCGACACGCAGAATCGGGTGCTGCACCGCTATTTTCCCAACCTGCGTTCGCCGGTGGGCGGCGCGGGCTTTGCCGCCATTGCCGAGATGGCGTGCGACTGGCACCAGCGCGCGCTGACCGTTGCCGCCGAGGCCGACGTGCCGCTGCTGGGCCTGTTCAAGGAACGTTCCGAGGGCGCCGGGCACTCGTACGGCACGACGGCCGTGCGCGGTTTTGTCGACATGACGGAAGAGCCCGTGTTCTTCGACGGGCGCGGTGCCGCACGGCCGGATGCCGACGGCGACTTCCTGCGCCTGATGACGCTCTCGCGCCTGGAGGATGCCTTCGCGCTGGGCCACGACGCCTACCGCAGCGGCGGCTACGGCCGTCTCACGCCGCAGCAGATCGACACCTATGCCATCAGCGCCAGCTACCGCAACTTCTCGCGTCTGATGGCCGATGAACGGCGCAAGCGGCCGGCGGCGCTGCGCGACGTGCTGGCGTTTCCGGCCGATGTGTCGGACTGCCGGGCTGCGGTCGAGTTCGAGCGCGGGCTGCGCCGCTTTGCCCTGCAGGGCAACAACAGCCATGCCGTACGCGGCCTGCGCTGCGAGCCGCTGACCGCCAGCCGTTTCCGGCTGCAATTGACCGCAGGCACCGAAACCGCCGGCGCCGAGGCCCGCCACGGCGCGTTGGCCGAGGCCCTGGCGCAGTGGTGGGGCGGCGAGCTCGTCATCGAGCGCGAGACCGAGGGCCATGCCCTGGTGGCGACGGCCGAGGGCGAGGCCCGGCGCTGGCTGAGCGCGCTGGTCGAGGCGCCGGCCGCCATCGCGCTGGCCGACGTGCAGCCGGCCAGCGAGATCACCGCCGCGCTGGCGTCGGGGGCCATGAGCCATGGCGCGCTGGTCGCGGCCGCGCACGAAGCCGTGGCGCACGGCACCAACATGGTCGGCGGCATGTCGAACTCGGGCGAAGGCGGCGAGCACCTCAGCCGCTACGGCACCATCCGGGCCTCGCGCATCAAACAACTCGCATCGGGCCGCTTCGGCGTGTGGGCCGGCTACCTGGCCGATCCCATGCTGGAGGAGCTGGAAATCAAGATCGGGCAGGGCGCCAAGCCCGGCGAGGGCGGGCAGTTGCCGGCGCCCAAGGTGACGGTCGAGATCGCCGCCGCGCGGGGCGGCACGCCGGGCGTCGAACTGGTCTCGCCGCCGCCGCACCACGACACCTACTCCATCGAGGATCTGGCCCAGCTCATCCACGACTGCAAGGCGGCCCGCGTGCGGGTGGTGGTCAAGCTGGTCTCGTCCGAAGGCATCGGCACCATCGCCGTGGGCGTGGCCAAGGCCGGGGCCGACGTGATCAACGTGGCCGGCAACACCGGCGGCACGGGCGCGGCTTCGGTCACCAGCCTGAAGTACACCGGCCGCGTGGCCGAGATCGGCATCGCCGAGGTGCACCAGGCGCTGTGCGCCAACGGCCTGCGCCAGAAGGTGGTGCTGCGCTGCTCGGGCGCACACCAGACGGCCAGCGACGTGATCAAGTCGGCCATGCTGGGCGGCGACAGCTTCGAGTTCGGCACCACCGCGCTGATGATGCTGAAGTGCGTGATGGCCAAGAACTGCAACATCAAGTGCCCGGCCGGCCTGACCACCAATGCCGAGGCCTTCGATGGCGACCCGCGTGCGCTGGCGCAGTACCTGCTCAACATCGCCCACGAGACCCGTGAGCTGCTCGCCGGCCTGGGCCTGCGTTCGCTGCGCGAGGCACGGGGGCGCAGCGATCTGCTGCAGCTCATCGAGCATCCGGCCGCCGTGGGACGGCTCGACCTGCGTGCCATGCTGGCCGTGGTGCCCGAGGTCCGCATCGCCGAGCCGGTGTATCTCGAGAAGGACTTCGTGCACGACGATGCTTTCCTCGAACGCGTGCGTGCCGCGCTCTTCGAGGGCGGCGAGGCGTCGGTCGACATCGCGCTCGAGCAAGGGCTCAACAACCGCAACAAGACGGTCGGCGGACAGCTGGCCATCGACATCGAACGCCTGCTCAACCACACCCTCGATGCACGGCAGGCGGCGGCCTTGCCCGCCGTGTCGACCGACGACCGGGGCCGGCGTTTCCTGCAGCCGGGCAGCGTGGTGCTGTCGACGCACGGCTCGGCGGGGCAGTCCTACGGCGCCTTCGCCAACGACGGCATGGTGCTGCGCCACCGCGGTACCTGCAACGACGGCGTCGGCAAGAGCCAGTGCGGCGGCGTCATCGCCGTCACATCGCCCGGCGGCGGCTCGCCCGAACCCGGCGGCAACGTGCTGGTCGGCAACTTCGCGTTGTTCGGCGCCACGGGCGGCCGGCTGTTCGTCGAGGGCCAGGCGGGCGACCGCTTTGCCGTGCGCAACTCGGGCGCCACGGCGGTGGTCGAAGGCGTGGGCGATTTCTGCTGCGAGTACATGACCAACGGCGCCGTGCTCAACCTCGGCAGCTTCGGCACGGGCTTTGCCAACGGCATGAGCGGCGGCTATGCCTACCAGTACGACCCGTATGGCGAACTGCCGCGCTGCGCCGCTGCCGATTCGGTGCTGCTGGGCCACATCGTCGACGACGATCCCATGGCACGTGTCCACCACGATGCCGTGCTGCAACTGCTGCGCTGGCACCACGAGGAGACCGGCTCGGCACGTGCCGCCTGGCTGCTCGCGCACTGGGACACCGAGCGCCAGCACATCGTCTACGCCATGCCCCGTGCGCTGCTGCTGTACCAGGATGCCGGCGAGATCCTGAAGGCCAAGCCGCGCAAGGAGCTGCTGGAAGAGCTGTCGGCCGCGCTGGCCGGCCACCAGGTGCGCAAGTTCAAGCTGGCGCTGCGCGACGGCCGCACGCTGCTCGATGGCGCCGTGCCGGGGCAGGGCGAGACCGATGGCGCGGCCATGGTGCTGCTGCTCAACAACTACACGGTGCTGCACATGGCGCGGCAACTGGCCCTGGCGCGGCTGCCGCAGGCCCAGGGGCCCGAAGACCCGGCCGTGGCCGCAGCCGTGCGCAAGCTGCTGCTCGCCGAAGACTTCGCCCTCATGCAGAAGCTGCAGCGCCATGCCCGCGAAGCGCTGGAAAGCTACGGCGACGACGCGCTCGCCAGCCTGGTCGCCGACAAGCGCCTGATCGACTACAAGGAGGCCCTGGCCCGCCGCAATCCGCTGTCGATGGACAGCCCGGCCACCTATGGCTGGATCCTGCACCAGGCGGCCTGCAACCGCGCCAACCTGGGCCGCATGCCCAGCTACGAAGAGCTCTTTGCCCGTTCGGCGCTGCCCGAGCTGGCGCGCACGCCGGTCGTCCTGGCCACTGCAGGCTGAGCCGTCCCGCCCTTCGCCATTCCTTTTTTCCGCATCGCCCGATCATGCCCGTCGACACTCCGCTGCTCATTCCCTCGATTCCATCCGATGCGCCTTTCAGTGCCGACCAGAAGGTCTGGCTGGCGGGTTTTCTGGCCGGCCTGCACACCCGTCTGCTGGCCGATCCCGGGGCCGGTGCGGGCGCGCGAGGCGCGACGGCCGGCCTGCCGCTGAAGGTGCTGTACGGCTCGCAGACCGGCAACGCCGAAGCCCTGGCCCATACCGTGGCCGAACACGCTGGTGCGCACGGGCTGGCCGCGGATATCGTGGCCCTCGACGATGTCGTGCTCGACGAGATGGCGCAGTGGCGGCGGGTGATCGTCGTGACCTCCACCTATGGCGAAGGCGAGATGCCCGACAACGCCCAGTTGTTCTGGCAAGCCCTGCAGGCCGGCACCGCCCCGCGCATGGAGGGCCTGCACTATGCCGTTCTGGCCCTCGGCGATACGGGTTACGACGGTTTCTGCCAAGCCGGCAAACTCATCGACATGCGACTGGAGCAACTGGGCGCGCAGCGCCTGGCCGAGCGCATCGATTGCGATGTGGACTACGAAGCCGCCGCCGAGGGCTGGCTCGAGCAGGCCGTCCCCGCGCTGGCGGGCGTGGCCGCAGGCGAGGGCGAAACGGCCGCAGCCCCCGCGCGGCCCGCGGCCGGCGCGTCTGCCGTCCCGTCGGCCCCTGCCGCACCTGCCTACAACCGCAAGAATCCGCTGGCCGCCCCGCTGGCCGTCAACCGGCGCCTGTCGGGGCCGGACTCGGGCAAGGACATCCGGCACTTCGAGTTCGACCTGGGCGACAGCGGCTTGAACTACGAGGCCGGCGATGCACTGGGCGTGCTGCCCCTCAACGACCCGGCGCTGGTGGCGCTGCTGCTCGAACAGTTGGGCGCGGGAGCGGGCCAGGCGGTTGCCGGCCATGACCTTCCGCTGGACGAACTGCTGACCCGCCGCCTGGAGATCGGAGCGCCCTCGCGCGAACTGATCCACTACGCGGGCCAGCACGCCGGCGATGCGGCCTTGAGCCACATCCTGGCGCATGGCGACAAGGAAGCGCTGGCCGCCTGGCTGTGGGGCAAGGACGTGCTCGACCTGGTGGCGATGTGCCCCTCTGCGGCCCGCGCCGCCGAGGCCGTGCTGCCGCTGCTCAAGCCGCTGCAGCATCGCGCCTATTCGATCTCTTCGAGCCCCCTGGCCCATCCGGGGCGGGTGCACCTGACCGTGGCCAGCGTGCGTTACCGCGCCGGCGGCCGCGACCGTGGCGGCGTCTGCTCCACCTACCTGGCCGATCGGGTGGCCGAGCAGGGCGCCGTCGGCATCTTTGCGTCTCCGAACAAGGCCTTCCGTGTGCCGGCCGATCCCAAGGCTCCCATGATCATGGTCGGGCCGGGCACCGGCATCGCACCCTTCCGCGCGTTTCTGGCGCAGCGCCAGGCCAGCGGCGCGGCCGGCCGCAACTGGCTGTTCTTCGGCGACCAGCACCGTGCCAGCGACTTCATCTACGAGTCCGAGCTGCAGGCCTTCAAGCAGGCCGGCACGCTGCACCGGCTGGACTTGGCGTTCTCGCGCGACCAGTCCGAGAAGATCTATGTGCAGACCCGCATGCGCGAACACGGCTCCGAGCTCTATGCCTGGCTGCAGGAGGGCGGGCACTTCTATGTCTGCGGCGACGCCAGCCGCATGGCGCGCGATGTCGACGAAGCCCTGCATGCGGTGATCGGCGCACACGGCGGCCTCTCTGCCGAGCAGGCGGCCGAGTACGTGAACGGGCTCAAGCGCGAAAAGCGCTATGTGCGGGACGTGTACTGAACTTCGCCCCGCAGCCTGGCGCAAGCGGGGCGTGCGGTTCTAGGCGTCTGCCAGCAGACCCGGCGCATCGGAAGCCGGTGCCGCCACCCCCAGGTGGCGGTAGGCCGCCAGCGTGGCGATGCGCCCGCGCGGCGTGCGCTGCAGATAGCCCTGCTGGATGAGGTAGGGCTCGATCACGTCCTCGATCGTGCCGCTTTCCTCGCCGATGCTGGCTGCGATGTTGTCGAGTCCCACCGGGCCGCCGTCGAACTTGTGGATCACGGCCTCGAGCAGCTTGCGGTCCATCACGTCGAAGCCCTGCGGATCGACATCCAGCATGGTCAGCGCCCGCTGTGCCATCTCGACCGTGATGCGGCCGTCGCCCTTCACCTCGGCGTAGTCGCGCACCCGGCGCAGCAGCCGGTTGGCGATGCGGGGCGTGCCGCGCGAACGGCGCGCGATCTCGAAGGCCCCGTCGTCCTCGATGGGGGTGCCCAGCAGCCCGGCACTGCGCCGCACGATGCGCGCGAGCTCGTCGGCGCTGTAGAACTCCAGCCGGGCCACGATGCCGAAACGGTCGCGCAGCGGATTGGTCAGCATGCCGGCGCGCGTGGTGGCGCCCACCAGCGTGAAGGGTTGCAGGTCGAGCTTGATGCTGCGCGCGGCCGGGCCTTCGCCGATCATGATGTCGATCTGGTAGTCCTCCAGCGCGGGATAGAGGATTTCCTCGACCACCGGACTCAGCCGGTGGATCTCGTCGATGAACAGCACGTCGTTCTTTTCCAGGTTGGTCAGCAGCGCCGCCAGGTCCTTGGGTTTTTCGAGCACGGGCCCCGAGGTCTGGCGCAGGTTGACGCCCAGCTCGGCGGCGATGATGTGCGACAGCGTGGTCTTGCCCAGGCCTGGCGGGCCGAACAGCAGCACGTGGTCGAGTGCCTCCTGCCGCTTGTTGGCCGCGCCGATGAAGATCTCGAGCTGCTCGCGCACTTTGGACTGGCCGACATACTCGTCGAGCAGCTTGGGCCGCAGCGCGCGCTCCAGCGCGTCTTCCTGGGGCGAGGCGGGAGCGGCCGAGACCATGCGGGGCGGCGGGGCGGCAAAATCGTCGGTCTGGATGGACATGCGGAGCAATCGGGCGAACGGGAGGACTGGAAATTTGAACAGCTGTAAGCGCCGATTGTGCCTACATGTCGTGCCGGGCGGCAAGAAATGTCGGCTCGATGCAGCAAGACCCGGTCGCGGCGGCCCTTGCACGATCAGGCAGCGCGTGCCGCTGCGGCAGCCGCTCAGCGCCGCGACGAGACCACGATGCCGGCCACGATCAGCGCAAAGGCCAGCCCGTGGAAGGGCTGCGGCATCTCGCCCAGAAAGGCCGCGGACAGCAGGGCGGCAAACAGGGGCGTGAGGTTGATGAAAAAACTCGCCGCCGCCGGGCCGGACCGCTCGACACCCAGCCCCCAGCAGCGGAAGGCGACGATGGCCGGGCCCACGCTCACGAACAGGATCGCCGCGGCCACCGGCCAGCTCCAGTGGATGGTCACGCCGCCGTCCAGCGCCCATTCGGCGCCGGCAAAGCCCATCGACCACAGCACGCCCGGCAGCACCTGGGCGACCAGGAAGCTGGGCCAGTGGCCGCGCACGGCCGGGTCGTCCACCGGCTTGCTCAACTCCCAGCTGTAGAAAGCCCATGACAGGGCGGCGATCAGCACATAGAAGTCGCCCGCCACCAGCCGCAGGCTGGCCAGGGCATGCCAGTCGCCGCGCGTCATCACCACCAGCACGCCCAGAATGGACAGCAGCACGCCGCCGGCCTGGCGGGCGGTGATGCGCTGGCCGTAGAACAGCCGGCCCGTGGCCAGCATCCAGATCGGAATGCTCGACGCCACCAGCGTCACGTTCAGGGGCTGCGAGGTCTCGAGCGCCAGGTACTGAAAGGCGTTGTAGCAGCCCACACCCAGCAGGCCCAGCAGTGCGTAGCGCCGCCATTGGGTCCACATCGGACTGCCCGCGCGCAGCACCACGGCGCCCATCGGCAGCAGGATGAGCAGCGCCAGTGTCCAGCGGATGACGTTCAGCGTCATCGGCGGCACCAGACCCACCAGGGCCCGGCCGATCACGGCGTTGCAGGCCCACAGCAGGGGCGGCACGGTGAGCAGGGCGATGGCGGATGCGGTCAGGCGCTGGGTCATGGGGCAGGGGGCTTGGAGGAGCGGCACCGGCCGTGCCGGAGGGGGGTTGGCATCATGCCAGAGCAACGTGCACCCTGCAGAGCCTGCCAAAACCCTGACGCCGCAGGGGCGCCCGGCGGGGACACACGCACACCGCGCGTGCACAGTAGACTGCACGGCGGCGCCGCACGCGGCGGTATCGATGAACTTTCTCCAGGAGCCCTCCATGACCCAAGTCGTCCGTATCGAACAACCCGGCGGTCCCGAACAGATGAAACTGGTCCAGGTCGACGTGGGCGAGCCCGGCCCCAACGAGGTGCAGGTGCGCCACCATGCCATCGGTCTGAACTACATCGACATCTACCAGCGCAGCGGGCTGTATTCGTTGCCTTTGCCGCTCACGCTGGGCATGGAAGGCGCGGGTGTGGTCGAGGCCATCGGCCGCGACGTGCACCACCTGGCGCTGGGCGACCGCGTGGCCTATGCGTCGCAGCCGCCCGGCAGCTACAGCGAGCTGCGCAACCTGCCGGCCACCAGCGTCTGCCAGTTGCCCGATGCTATCGATTTCGAGACCGGTGCGGCCATGATGCTCAAGGGGCTGACGGCGCAGTACCTGCTGCGCAAGACCTTGCCGGCGGGCGGCCTGGAGGCCGGCGATTTCGTGCTGTTTCATGCCGCCGCCGGCGGGGTCGGCCTGATTGCCTGTCAGTGGGCCCGGGCGCTGGGTCTGCAGCTCATCGGCACGGCGGGCAGCGACGAAAAATGTGCGCTGGCGCGCGAGAACGGTGCCGCGCATGTCATCAACTACCGCACCGAGAACTTTGCCGAGCGCGTCAAGGACATCACCGGCGGGCAGGGCGTCAAGGTGGTCTACGACTCGGTCGGCAAGGACACCTTCGAGGGTTCGCTCGACAGTCTGCGCCCCTTCGGCCTGATGGTGAGCTTCGGCAACGGCAGCGGACCGGTGCCGCCCGTCAACCTCGGAACGCTGGGTGCCAAGGGCTCGCTCTACATCACGCGGCCCACGCTGTTCACCCACATCGCCACGCGCGAGGGCACGCAAGAGATGGCCAACGAGCTGTTCGACATCGTCGGCAGCGGGCAGGTCAAGATCCCGATCAACCAGCGTTATGCCCTGGCCGATGTGCAGCAGGCCCATCGCGACCTGGAAGAGCGCCGCACCACGGGTGCCTCGGTGCTGCTGCCCTGAGCTGAACGGGGCCCGGGGCCTCAGGCGTAGGGATTGGCGAAGCCCAGGCGCTCCATCACCTCGGTTTCCAGGCCTTCCATCTCCTGGGCGTCGGCTTCGCCGGTTTCGTGGTCGTAGCCTTGCGCATGCAAGGCGCCGTGGACCAGCATGTGGGCGTAGTGGGCCTGCAGCGTCCGGCCCTGCTCCTCGGCTTCGCGCTCGATCACCGGCGCGCACAGCACCAGGTCGGCGGCCACCACCGGTTCCTGGCTGTAGTCGAAGGTCAGCACGTTGGTCGCGTAGTCCTTGCTCCGGTAGTCGCGGTTCAGCGCGCGGCCCTCTTCCTCGTCGACGACACGCACGGTGATCTCGCCGGGCAGGTCGCTGCCGGCGGCCAGCGCCTCGCGCAGCCAGCGCATGGCCTTGGCGCGCGGCAGCGCCGCCCGCTGGCGGGCCGCCAGTTCGGGGTCGTGCCGCAGGGCGAATTGCAGGGAAAAAGTCAGTTCGGGCAGGGCCATGGTGATCGGGTGCGAGCGAGTGCGTGGGGGTGTTCTATGGGGGCGGCGATGCCGGAGCCTGTCAGCCCTGCGCCGGGGCGCGGGCGGCAGCCTCGGGCTTGCGTGCGGCATCGTAGGCGTCGACGATGCGAGCCACCAGCGGATGGCGCACCACGTCGGCGCTGGTGAAGCGGGTGTGGGCGATGCCGGGAACACGGCGCAGCACCCGCTCGGCATCGATCAGCCCGCTGGGCTGGGTCTTGGGCAGGTCGATCTGGCTGACGTCGCCGGTGACCACGCACTTGCTGCCGAAGCCGATGCGCGTGAGGAACATCTTCATCTGCTCGGGCGTGGTGTTCTGCGCCTCGTCCAGGATCACGAAGGCGTTGTTGAGCGTGCGTCCGCGCATGAAGGCCAGCGGCGCGATCTCCAGCATGTTGCGCTCGAAGGCCTTGACCACGCGTTCGAAACCCATCAGGTCGTACAGGGCGTCGTACAGCGGCCGCAGGTAGGGGTCGACTTTCTGCGTCAGGTCGCCCGGCAGGAAACCCAGACGTTCGCCGGCCTCGACCGCGGGGCGCGTCAGCACGATGCGCTGCACGGCATTGCGCTCGAGCGCATCGACCGCGCAGGCCACCGCGAGGTAGGTCTTGCCCGTGCCGGCCGGCCCGATGCCGAAGGTGATGTCGTGGTTGGCGATGTTGTCGAGATAGACGCTCTGGTTGG
This sequence comes from Comamonas sp. BIGb0124, assembly GCF_003752175.1. GTDB lineage: Bacteria > Pseudomonadota > Gammaproteobacteria > Burkholderiales > Burkholderiaceae_C > Comamonas_F. Next base: position 155,618 of record NZ_RJVF01000014.1, read on the forward strand.
GCGTGCGTGCGCGCAGGTCGGTGCGGCGCGTGCTCAACTGCATGGTGCCGTCCTCGCCTTCGCTCATCGAGGCGTCGCCGGCCAGCATGAGCTGCACCTTCTGCGCATCGACGGGGCGCAACGCGATCTCATAGACGGCCTGCAGCACTTCGAGCGCACGGGTTGCCGCAGGCTTGGCGCCTTCGATGCGGAAATGCTCGTTGCGGTGGCCGATGCGCACCTTCAGGGCCGTTTCGACGAGGCGAAGGTGGGCGTCCAGCGGGCCGCAGAGGTTGAGCAGCCGGGTGTTGCTGACAGGCGTGAAGGCGTGGCGGATGATCACGAGGGCAGGGCTTTCGGTGCGTTTGAGGACGGCTGGCGCGCGCCGGGACTGCGCGCCGGGTCCGCGCGCAAAAACGAGATTGTGCCTGTTCGCGACACGGGCCGGGCGGCGCGGATAATGGCCGCTTTGTCCGGCGTGCCGGCGCGCGGGGCCGTCCCGCGGCCAGCCGAGTCCCGCCGGCCGCGAGGAACCCCACTCATGATCGGACGCCTGCAGGGCCTTCTGGCCGAAAAGAACCCTCCCCAGGTGCTGGTGGATTGCCACGGCGTGGGCTACGAGGTGCAGGTGCCCATGGGCACCTTCTTCAACCTGCCGGCCCTGGGCGAGCGCGTCACGCTGCTCACGCACTTCGTGGTGCGCGAGGACGCGCAGATCCTCTACGGCTTCGGCCTGCCGGCCGAACGCGAGGCCTTCCGCCAGCTCATCAAGATCTCCGGCGTCGGGCCGCGCACCGCACTCGCCGTGCTCAGCGGCATGTCGGTCGACGAACTCTCCCAGGCCGTGAGCCTTCAGGAGGCCGGCCGGCTGGTCAAGGTTCCGGGCATCGGCAAGAAGACCGCCGAACGCCTGCTGCTCGAGCTCAAGGGCAAGCTCGGTCCCGACATCGGCGTCACCCCCCATGCCGGCACCGACAACCAGGTCGACATCCTGCAGGCCCTGCTGGCGCTGGGCTACAGCGACAAGGAGGCGGCGGCGGCCCTCAAGGCCTTGCCCGCCGACGTCGGCGTGAGCGACGGCATCAAGCAGGCCCTCAAGGCCCTGGCCAAGTAGGCGGGGCACCCCGCCGCAAGGCGCCGTGGGCTACCATTGCACCTGTATCCGCGGGACTCCACCCCCGACCTGTCGACCTCCTTATGACCACTCCAGAATTCACCACGGCCCTGCTGCACGCCGACCGCCAGTTCGGCGTCGAGCACGGCGGCATCCACAAGCCCATCCACACGTCCACGCAATACGGCTTCGACCGCGTCGAAGACCTGATCGGCGTGTTCCAGGGCACGCTCAAGGGCGCCTACAGCTATTCGCGTCAGGGCACGCCGACCACCGCGGCCCTCGAATCCAAGCTCGCCGCCATGGACGAGGGCGTCGGCGCCATCACCTTCGCCACCGGCATGGCTGCCATCACGGCGGTTTTCCTGACCCTGCTCAAGGCCGGCGACCACGTCGTCTCCAGCCAGTTCGTGTTCGGCAACACCAACAGCCTGCTGGGCACCCTGGGCGACCTGGGCGTGACCAGCGACAAGGTCGATGTGACGAACGTCGCCAACGTCGAGGCGGCCTTGCGCCCCGAGACCCGGCTGGTCTTCGTCGAGACCCTGGCCAACCCCGCCACCCAGATCGCCGATCTCGAGGCCATCGGCCGCCTGTGCCGCGACAAGGGCGTGCTGTTCGTGGTCGACAACACCATCCTGTCGCCCTGGCTGTTCAAGCCCAAGGCGGTGGGGGCCAGCCTGGTCATCCATTCGCTGACCAAGTCCATCGCCGGCCATGGGCAGGCGCTGGGCGGCGTGGTGGTCGATACCGGCCTGTTCGACTGGCAGGGCTACCCCAACATCGCCGAGAGCTACCGCAAGGGCGACAGCCGCCAGTGGGGCCTCACCCAGATTCGCAAGAAGGGCCTGCGGGACATGGGCGCGACGCTGTCGGCCCAGCATGCGCACGCCATCTCGGTGGGTGCCGAAACCCTGGCCCTGCGCATGGACCGCTCCAGCGCCACCGCACTCGAGCTGGCCCGCCTGCTCGAATCGCATCCGGCCGTGGGCCGCGTGTTCTATGCCGGACTGGAGTCGCACCCCCAGCACCGCACGGCCCAGCGCCTGTTCCGCTCCGGCTCGTGGCTGCTGTCCTTCGAACTGCGGGACAGCAGCGACTGCCTGCCTTTCCTCAACCGCCTGAGCCTGCCCATCAAGTCGACCGGGCTGGGCGACACCCGCACGCTGATCATCCCCGTGGCCCCCACGATCTTCTGGGAAGCCGGTGCCGAAGTGCGGGCCAGCATGGGCATTGCCGATGGCCTGGTGCGCGTGGCGGTGGGATTGGAAGACCCGGCCGACCTGCTCGGCGATTTCCGGCAGGCGCTGGGCGGCTGAACGCCTTGCAACGCGCGATGACCCCGGCCGGCCGGCTGGCAAGCAGCCAGGCACGGGCGTGGCCGGTCGCTGCGTCGATGGCCCGGCGGGCCGCCCCGTGGCTCGCCGCCGTGCTGCTGGTCCTGTGGTCGGCGCTGTCGGGGGCGCAGGTGGCTGCCGCCGTCTGGCCTGGCGCCGGGATGTCGCCATCGCAGACAACGGAGGCCCTGGCTGCGACGGCCATGGCAGCCGCGGCTGCTCATCACGGCAGTGCCGCGCGCCACAGGGCACCCCTGGCGGGCATGGCGCATGGGGCGCGCCTGGACGCACCGGTCGCCATGGACCCCACCCGTCACCGGGATCACACCGGCCAGGATCCGGCCGCCGATCTGCGGTGCGCCGTGGTCTGCGCCTTGGCGTGCCTGCCGGCGCTGCCCTGCGGCACCGTCGACGTGGCCGGCACGTCGCCACGCCTGCTGGCGCCGCCGCCGCTGCCGGGTTTTGCCAGCGTGCGCCATCGGCCGCCGCTGCGGCCCCCCCAGTCCTGAAGACCCCATCGATCGCACCGATGTGCGGCAGGCTTGCTTGCCGCGCGGGTCTGCACCACGCAAGATACCGGGCCAGGCCCGAGGTCCGGTGTGGACGGACAGACCCGAGGCCTCTTGTCTTCAGGATTTGCCATGAACACCCCTTCCGTCTTTTTTTCTTCCGATCCTTCCTCCGACCCTGATCTCGAGCGCGGTCACGAGACGGCCCGCGCCATCGACCTGCGGCGCCGCGCCCTGCTGATCGCCCCCCTGGGCCTGACGCTGCCCGGCCTGCTGCAGGCCCAGGGCATGCACGGCGGCCATGCGGGGCATGGCGCTCCGGCCGGCGGTGCTGCGCGACCGTCGGCTGGCAACCGTGCGGCGGCCGCCCGTGCCCTGGCACCGCTGGACGCCCTGCCTGCGGGCCAGCCTCTGGCCGAACTGGTCCGGTTGCCCAACACCAGCCGGCGCATGGGCCTGTTTCGTGCGCGCCTCACCGCGCAGCCGGTCCAGGTCGCGCTCATGCCGGGCCGAACCACCACCGTCTGGGCCTACAACGGACAGGTTCCCGGTCCGCTGATCGACGTGCGCGAGGGCGACACGGTCGAGATCGAGTTCCACAACCGCCTGCCCCAGCCCTCGACCGTTCACTGGCATGGACTGCCCGTGCCGGCCGACCAGGACGGCAGCCCCATGGATCTGGTGGCCCCTGGCGCGCGCCGGCTCTACCGCTTCACCCTGCCCAAAGGCAGTGCCGGCACCTACTGGTTCCATCCCCATCCTCATTTCATGACCGCCGAGCAGGTGTTCCGCGGCCTGGCCGGCGCCTTCGTCGTGCGGCCGGCGGATGCGGCAGACGATCCGCTGGCCCACCTGCCCGAGCGCCATCTGTTCGTCTCCGACCTCAAGCTGGCCGCCGACGGGCGCATTCCCGACAACAGCGTGCTCGACTGGATGAATGGCCGGGAAGGCCAGTTCGCCCTGGTCAATGGGGGGCACCGGCCGCGCCTGGCCGTGGCCGGGCCCGAGCGTTGGCGCATCTGGAACGCCTGCAGTGCGCGCTACCTGCGTCTGAGCCTGGGCGGGCTGCCTTTCACCCAGGTGGGCACCGACGGCGGCCTGCTGGGCCAGCCGCTGCGTGAACTGACCGAACTGCTGCTGTCGCCCGCCGAGCGCGCCGAGATCGTGGTCGAGCCTCCCGCCCAGGGCGGCCGCTTCGACTGGGTGGCCGAACCGTATGCGCGGGGCTACATGGACATGGCCCGCATGATGGGAGAGACCGAGCAGCCGGCACCCGCATCGCCGCGAAGGGTCTTGGCGTCCGTGTCGTTTGCGCCTGCCCCGCCCAGCGCATCCGCTCGCCGTGAAGGCAGCACAGGTACCCCCGGCACCACCGGCGCCGAGACCCGTCCGCCGCCCGTCGTGCCGGCCACCCTGCGCCCCGTCGCGGCCCTGGGCGAGGCCCGTGTGCAGCGGCAGGTCATGTTCACCGAATCCATGGACATGGAGGCCATGCACGGCATCGACGAACACGCCGAGATGCGGCCCCAGGGCATGCAGTTCATGGTCAACGGGCAGCTCTACGACATGGACCGCATCGATTTCACCGCGCAGCGGGGCGAAATCGAGCAATGGGACATCATCAACGCCTCGGACATGGACCACCCCTTCCACATCCACGGCACGCAGTTCCAGGTGGTGGAGCGGGTCTACGACAACCGGACCGTGCCCGAGCCCGTGCTGGCCTGGCGCGACACCGTCAACGTGCGCCCGGCCGAGATCGTGCGCATCCGGCTGGTGCAGGACCAGCCCGGCCTGCGCATGTTCCATTGCCACATCCTCGAGCACGAGGACCTGGGCATGATGGGCAACCTGATGGTCCGCTGAGCCACGGCCCGTCACGGGGCTGCGGCCTGCCGAGCCCCGGAACTGCTGGAGTCAGCCCGAGAACCCGTCTGCGTCGAGGAAACGCTGCTCCTCCGGGCGGGTGGGCCGGCCCAGGATGGTGTTGCGGTGCGGAAAACGGCCGAAGCGCTGGATGATGTCGTAGTGTTCGTGGGCCGACTTGAGCGCGATGCCGCCGATGGAGGCGCACAGGGCAACGCAGCGCTCCTGCGAGTTCAGGTGCTCGTCGTGCATGAGCGGCAGGTAGAAGAACACCCGCAGGTCGGCTTCGACCAGCGTGTCGTAGCCCGCGCCCAGTGCCTTCTGCGCCAGCAGCAGGGCCTGCGCGTCGGTGGCATACATGCGCGGCGTGCCGCGAAAGCAGTTGCGCGGAAACTGGTCGAGCAGCAGGATCAGGGCCAGCGCGCTGTCGGCATGCCCCATCCAGCGCATCAGCAGACCCTGAACGGCCGCCTCGTGGGCGGTCATGAAACGCCGGCGAAAGTCGTTGTCGAAATCGGACGACGTCGTGAACCAGCGCGCCGGGCCGGCCTCGCGCCAGAAGGCGAGCACGGCGTCCGGGCTGGGGCCGTCGGCAGGCTTGCTGGCCGCAGCGTGAGAATTGAATCCGAAAAAAGACATGGTCGCGCTCCTGCCGATCGGGGTGGGTAGGGACACGGCACGGCAGCGCCTGCTTGAACGGCCCAGGCCGCCGCCGAGCCGCATTCCGCGGGCGTCGCACGCCCGCCGGGCCGTGCAGGCCAGCGGGGGCCATGTCCTCGACGATATCGGCAGATTCGCAGTCCCGCAACCGTGGCACTACGCATCAACCCGCATGGCCTCTGCGCAAAGCCGGATCGGCCGGGCCGCGAAACGCCGGGTGTCCCGTATCGACGAGCCCCGGCAGAGGCCCCTCGAGCCGGGTGCACCGATGTCAGTCTGCCAGTTCGAACACCGCCATGCTCTCGACGTGAGCCGTGTGCGGGAACATGTTGACCGCGCCAGCGGCCGTGCAGCGGTAGCCGCCCAGGTGCACCAGCAGGCCGGCATCCCGGGCCAGTGTCGAGGGGTTGCAGCTCACGTAGACGATGCGTCGCGGCGGCGTCCAGCTGCCGCGCAGCTCGCGGTTCTGGTTGAGGTCGGCCACGGCCCGGGCCAGTGCAAAGGCGCCTTCGCGCGGCGGGTCGACCAGCCATTTGTCGGCCGAACCGTCCGCCACCAGCAGTTCGGGCGTCATGTCGAAGAGGTTGCGGGCCACGAAGCGGGTCGGCGCCAGGGGCGAGCCCACCGGGCGGGTGGCCTGGTTGGCGTCGTAGTTCTGGTGCGAACGCTCGACCAGGGCATCGCTGCCCTCGATGCCCAGCACTTCGCGCGCCTGCGTGGCCAACGGCAGCGTGAAGTTACCCAGGCCGCAGAACCAGTCGATCACCCGTTCGTCGCGGCGCACGTCGAGCAGGCGCAGCGCACGGCCCACCAGGACCTGGTTGATGGCCGGGTTGACCTGCGTGAAATCGGTCGGCTTGAAGGGCATGCGGATGCCGAACTCGGGCAACGCATAGGCCAGTTGCGGCACATCGGTGTCGAGCAGGTGCACGGTGTCCGGCCCCTTGGGCTGCAGCCACCACTGCACCTTGTGCTCGGCATGGGCCTGGGCGAAATCGCGCAGGCGCTGCACATCGGCGGCCGACAGCGGTTCCAGGTGCCGCAGCACCAGCGCCGTCACGTCGTCGCCCAGGGCCACTTCGATCTGCGGGCAGGTGGCCCGTGCATCCATGCTGAAGATCAGCGCGCGCAGCGGCAGCAGCATGTCGCTCATGTAGCGTGGCAGCACGTGGCATTCGCGCATGTCGGCGATGTAGCGGCTCTTGCGTTCATGGAAGCCGATCAGCACCTCGCCCTTCTTGAGCACGTGGCGCACCGACAGGCGCGCGCGGTAGCGGTAGCCCCAGGTCGGTCCTTCGATGGGCCGCAGCAGGGTCTCGGGTTTGGTCTTGCCCAGGTGCCAGAGGTTGTCCTCCAGCACACGCTGCTTGGTGGCGACCTGCGCGCCGTGGTGCAGGTGCTGCATCTTGCAGCCGCCGCAGGCCCCGGTGTGCAGCCCGAAATGCGGGCAGGCCGGACGCACGCGCTGCGACGATTCGCGGTGCACCTCGGTCAGCGTCGCCTGTTCCCAGTTGTTCTTCTTGCGGTTGACGTTGGCCGTCACCAGCTCGGTCGGCAAGGCGCCGTCGATGAACACCACCTTGCCGTCCAGGCGGTGGCCCACGCCCTGGGCTTCGAGATCCAGGGACTCGACATACAGCCAGCCGGGCGGCAGGTCTTGCGCCTCTTTCGGGGGGACGTAGGGCGCAGGCACGGCGGGGGCCTCGGAGGCCGGCGCATCGGCCGCCGTCGCCGGATCCGCGGCGGGCGGTGTCGTGGGGGTGTTGTGGTCTAGGACTTCGCTCATGGGCAGATTGTCGCAGCCGGACCCCTTCGGGCCGTGGCTTGGCGGGGTGGTGCTCTCGGGTTTGGGGGCATCCGCCAGGGCCGCCAGGCCCACCGGATGTCGGGGGCCGGGGCTGGGCGGGCAGGGCAGGGAGAAGGTGGCAAAAACGATGAATGCCAGCGTCGCGCCATGATGTGGCGCTTCGCTGGCATCGATTCGGTACCGGTGGACAGACCGATGGGCCCGCCCTGGCGGCGTGGCCCGTGGTCCGCGCCACCCGTCTGTTTCACGCCACGCGTGTGGCGTGCGTCCGGATCAGCGGGCCGGCAGGTAACGTGCCGGATCGACCGGTTGGCCCTGGCGGCGGATCTCGAAATGCAGCTTGACGCGGTCGCTGTCGCTGCTGCCCATCTCGGCGATCTTCTGGCCTTGCTTGACGGTCTGGTCTTCCTTGACCAGCAGCGTCTGGTTGTGGGCGTAGGCGCTGAGGTAGGTGTTGTTGTGCTTGAGGATGATCAGGTTGCCGTAGCCACGCAGGCCCGAGCCGGCATACACCACGCGTCCATCGGCAGCCGCGTAGACCGGATCGCCGGCCTTGCCGCTGATGCCCAGACCCTTGTTGGTGTTGGAGTTGAAGCCGGCAATCACCGAACCGCCCTGCGTGGGCCAGATCCAGGCGATTTCATCGGGGCCGTTGCCCGGCGTCGAGGCCGGTTGGGCGGCGCCCTGCGGCGGCACCGTGCCGGCGGCACCCGGCGACGGCACGGGCGTGACCACCACGCCGTTGGCCGCCGGAGCGGCCGGCTGGTCGGTGGGCGGTGCAACGCGCAGCACCTGGCCGACTTCCAGCGCATTGGGGTTGGTCAGGTTGTTCCAGCGCATGATGTTGCTCTGGCTCTGGCCGTTGTTGAGGCTGATGCGATAGAGGGTATCGCCGCGCTGCACGGTGTAGTAGCCCGGCTTGCCGGCGTTTTCGGCGCCGGGCAGCACCGGGGCCGTCACCGTGCCCTGTCCGCCCGTCCTGTCTTCCACCGGCGCCTTGGTCAGACTGGTCGATGTGCAAGCGCCCAGCGCCAGCACCATCGGCAGAGTCCACCATAAGTTCTTCGCACGCACCGTCATACTGTTTCCTTTCGTGTTTCTTTCGAGCGGACTGGCATTACTTCGTTCAGCACCGTCCGGCAAAAATTTCTGGGCCGGATACCCGCCGGCCCGTCCATCAGGCGACGCCCGATTTTAGAGGGACAAAATGCACGGTCTCCAGGATGGTGCGCCGCAGGCCTGTCGAGGTCTTGTCCAGAACCAGCAAAGCCTGCTGCGGCTGTCCACCCGCCTCACCGACCACCAGCGGCGCCACCAGCCGGCCACCCACGGCCAGTTGGTCGATCCAGGCCTGCGGTACCGCTTCCCCCCCGGCCGCAGCGATGATGCCCGCATAAGGCCCCCCCTGCGCGTAGCCCAGCATGCCGTCTCCCAGCAGGAGATGCACATTGGGAATGCGAAAAGGCCGCAGATTCTCGCGCGCCTTGTCGTGCAGGCCGCGCAGGCGCTCCATGCTATAGACCTCGCGGACGAGCTGCGACAGCACCGCGGCCTGGTAGCCGCAGCCCGTGCCGATCTCGAGCACACGGCCCGGATGCCGGGCCTCGGCCGTGCCCTGCACCGTCTGGTGCGGGGCCGCACCCACGGCAGCGCCGGGCAGCCCCTGGCGCAGCAGCTCGATCATGCGAGCCACCACGCTGGGTTTGGAAATCGTCTGGTTCAGGCCGATCGGCAGGCTGGTGTCTTCGTAGGCCTGGTTGCGCAGGGCCTGATCGATGAAGCGGTGGCGCTCGACCTGGGCCATGGCCTGCAGCACCAGCGCATCCCGAATGCCTTCTTGCCGGGCCAGTCGCTCGACCATGCGTCGCCGGAACTGCAGCAGGCCGTCTGCGCCCTGGGCCAGGCCGGCAGGCACCCCGGCACGCAAGGGCGCGGTGGTGGTGGCCGTGGACTGCGGGGCGGCCTGAGCCGGCGCCTGGGCCGCTGCGCGCTCGGGCGGCGCGGAAGAAAAACTGCGGGACAGCGCCGTGCGTTCGGCGGCGTCGGCCACGGGCGTGCGCAGCGGCGGCAGGCCGGTGCGGGCAGGGGTCGGTGCCCCGGAGGTCAGGTCGAGCCGGGCGGGAAACCCGGGACGCCGCCCGCTCATGCCGCGGAACGGGGCTCGGCGGCCGCCACAACACCTTCCGCCTGCGCAGGCGTCCCGGGCGGAGGCCCGTCGCCCGGTGTCTGGTCTTCGGGCTGCCATTGCTTGGCCGCCTGCGCCCAGTACACCAACTGATCGTGATCGGTGAGGTCGACCTGCAGCGGCGTGACCGTGACATGGCCGCGCTCGGCCGCGTGGAAATCCGTGCCTTCGCTGCTGTCGAGCGCGGCACCGGCGCTGCCGATCCAGTACATCGTTTCGCCGCGCGGACTTTCCTGCAGGATCACCCGCTCGGCCGCATGCCGCCGGCCCAGCCGGCAGATCTTGAAATCCAGCAGCTCCGGCTCGGGCAGGTTGGGGATGTTCACATTCAGCAGCCAGGGCCGGCGTCCGGCCAGTTGGCCTTGCGTGAGCTGCTGCACCAGATCGCGTGCCTTGGCGGCGGCCGCATCCAGGTGCTGCCAGCCCCGTTCGACCTGCGAGAACGCAATCGCGGGAATGCCGAAGAGATAACCCTCCATCGCCGCCCCCACCGTGCCCGAATAGATCGTGTCGTCGCCCATGTTGGCGCCGTTGTTGATGCCGCTCACGATCAAGTCCGGCCGGTAATCCAGCAGGCCCGTCAGCGCGATGTGCACGCAGTCTGCGGGCGTGCCGTTGACATAACGGAAACCGGGCGGCCCCTGGTGCACGTACAGCGGCGTATGCAGCGTCAGCGCATTGGATTTGGCACTGTTGTTGTGCTCGGGCGCGACCACCTCGGCCTCGACGCCGTCCAGCGTCTTGAGCGCCTCGTACAAAGCCTTGATGCCTGCGGCCTGGTAGCCGTCGTCGTTGGAAATCAGGATACGCATAGGCAACGATTGTAGGAGCAAGCCCGGTGCCGGGTCCGACCGCCGGAAAACGCGTTGCAGGGGCGCACAGCGCCATGGTCCAGTGGTGCAAAAAACTGGTATTTCGTTTTCATGCCCACGCGTTACGGCGATCCGCAGGTGCTTTCGACCGTGACTGCTGCATGCGCCGATGGGCAGGCAGAGGCCATCATGCTCATGCCACCGACTTTTTCGTCGTCGCGCAGAGCAAGAGAAAGTCGCACAGCCAAGGCGTGTGTCGTTGGCGTAGAGAGGATAGGTGGATGATTGCCATTTGTCTGAATAAATCGTTTGATATCATCATCTTTATGAGCATGTTAAAGTGAGGTCATCAAGCAAGGATTGAAGCCATGAACATCGTTGACCGCATCAAGCGCTCGGTGGCGAATCGGAACGCCGATGTTTTCGTCCGCGCCGATTTCATGCCCTTTGGAAGCCAGGCCCAGGTCGGCCGCGCACTCAACGAACTCCAGAGCGAGGGGGTGCTGGTTAAGCTGGGGGTGGGCGTCTACGCCAAGGCCAAACCCAGCGTGCTCTCGGGCAAACCCATCCCCATCAAGCCCCTTGAAGTCCTGGCGCCTGAAGCTCTCAAGAAGTTGGGTGTCCAGGTCGGAGAGTCACGTCAGACGCGCGAGTACAACTCCGGCAACAGTACGCAGATCCCGACCGGCGTCGTTTTCAGTGTTGGCAAACAGCGCATTCAGCGCAAGCTCGGCTTCAACGGCAAGCTCGTCGAATACGAGCGCGCATGAGGATTCTGGCCAAAGACCGTGCCGACCTCATCGAAGCGTTGGTCGCCGAAACAGATCTCGGCAGAGTGACGGCCGGCCTCCTGGAAAAAGACGAGCACCTGACGGATGCACTGCGTACCGTGTTTGCGCTGGAGTTTGATTGCGTGCAATTGGTCTTTTGTGGCGGAACGAGCTTGTCCAAGGCGCATGGCCTGATCGAGCGCATGTCTGAAGACGCGGACATCAAGGTTGTCCTCACGGACGCGGGGCGCCAACTGAGTCGTACCAAGCTCAGGCGTTATCTCGGCGACGAAGTGCGAGTCCGAGTGGGCAGAGCACTCTCTGACATCGGTTTGGTCGAAGAGCTCGACAAAGCCATGGCCTTCAACGAACACCGCTACTTGCACAGTCAGTGGATGTACCAGCGCAGTTATCCTGCGACCGCAGGCCTGCGTCCGAGTCTTCAGTTCGAGCTGACAATGTGCGCGCCGGCGCTTCCAGTCGAACGCACAACACTCCATGCGCTGGCCGATCGTTTTGCCGCGCAGTCTGGTTCACCTTTCGAAGTGTCAACCATCTCCGTGGCAGAGACGCAATCCGAAAAGGTTCTCTCTTTCTTGCGCCGATTCGCGCAACACCGCTCGGGGCAGATGCAGCAAGCTTGGGACACTGCACTCGTGCGCCACATTTATGACGTGCACTGCATCTTCGCACGCAAACCAGAACTCTTGGCCATCAGCGCACCGGCCTTCGCTGCATTGGTGAAGGGAGATGTCGAGGCGTTCGGTCAGCAGCAGCCGGACTTTGCCGCGGATCCACTGCGTGTCATGGAGAAAGCTCTGACCCAGGTGGGGGCGGACGATCAGAGTCGGGTCGAATACGAACAGAATCTGCTGCCGCTCGTCTACGGGAGTTTTAAGCCCCACTTCGATGAAGCCTTCGCCTCGTTCGCCCAAGTTGCGCGCACGCTTTTTCTCGAAGCTGCCAGTTAACTTCGGCGCCAAACCAAACAGGCCGAAGGGCCTGGAGCCTGCAGGCACCGCGGGTCGGCGAGCCGTCAGGCTGCGCCTGGAACGGGCTTGCGGCGACGGGTGGCCCGCGCGGGGCGCGTCGCCTGCGTCTTGCGGTTCTTGCCGGTTGCATCGGCGCTGCCGACCCTGCCGGTCTTGGCTGCAGCCTTCACCGCCACCAGCCAGCCCCGAACGCCCTCGTCCGCGAGCCGCTCGGCCCGGGCTTCCCAGCCCTGCTTGCGCAGGAAGGCCTGGTATTCGGCCAACACGTGCCGGTATCCGGGGGCTTCAGCGGCAATCCCTGGGTCTGCTGAAACCTCGGCCCCTGTGTCGGCCGAAAGGCCTGCAGACGAGGCCGTAGACGTATCTGCGAAAGGATCTGTGGACGGATCGCTGAAAGAGCCGTGACAGTCCAGCAGTTTTTGCAGCGTCGACTCCAGTTGTTCCTTGCTGCCGGATTCGTCCAGGGCATACATCAGGCTCAGGACCATCGGGATGCTCATGCTGGGCGTCATCGCCGATGCAGCCCTGACCTCGGTGGCGGGGGCGGTGGCGCGATCGCGCAGCAGCACCTCGGTCATGGCCTTGCAGCACAGTTGCTCTGCATCGTCGAAATTGGCCTGTGCGGGTACCAGTTCACCGATCGCCTCCAGCAAGATCGGGGTATCGAACGCCGGGTTTTCTGCGGCGGCCCAGCGCAAAGCGGCGACGGTGGTTCGCAGACGATCCAACTGCTCTTCACGCTCGCCGAGAAGGCTGGCGAACACCAACGAGCCGCTCATGGCGGCGGCCTGCAAATTGTCTTTTTGATACATGGGGGCCTCTTGCTCAATGCACGGGCGTGCAGGGTGGCGAGAGGGGCGTGTCGAGCGCGATGCGCTGGATGACGGCTACGGCGGCGCTGGGATGGACGGCGCAGCGGCGTGCGCACGCGGGGGCGAGGATGTCAGCCATGAATGGCTCCTTCGTGACGGGTTGGAAACCTGCCCCCATAGCGACCAAGCAAAGGTGGCAGGCCGTGCAAGGTTGGTCGACCGGACTAAGGACCGGCACACCCTGGCGGGTGTCCCTGCACGACCCGCCGTAAACGGGTCATGCGCGCAGCAAAAAAACCGCTGGCCCCTTCTTGAGGGGATAGCTGCGACTGCGCCTTCTTTTCGGGCGACCAAGCCGGCCTATCTTTCGTCGGAGATGTTGCGGACTGTCAGCATGGCCATGGCGATCGCTCATGATTGCATTCGGTGCATGCGTTTCACAGAAATGCATTCAACTGAGAAGCCAAGTCGATCAAAGTGAAAAGCCACCAAAAACAGAATTTTGTGGTGGCTTTTCTGAAACCCAGCCAAAGCCAGGCTTCCTGGGGGTGCGGTCAGGGGCGATAGCTCGAATGAGCCAGGGGCCTGCTCCTGGCGCAGAAGTTTCTGGTGAGCCTTCATTTGTCCAAGACGGAGGGCATCAGCCTACGCGCGTCACGTGTTCCCTATTGGCCATGCGTCGGAGTTCGAGCTGGAAATCAGCTGTCTACGCAGTTTCTGCAGGCGAACCGACAGGACGGTCACAGTCTGGAACCCCCCCCACTCACCTCCGCCCGCGCCACATCGCCAGCACCAGTCCCCCTGCGACCATCGCGAGCGAGGCGACGAGCGGCAGGGGTGGCCATCGGCGGGCCATCAGCCCTTCGATCAGGGCGGCCGTGACGGGGCCCAGCGCCTGGAACGCCACGACCCGGCTCGCATCCATGCGGCCCAAGGCCCAGAGCCAGCAGAAGTAGCCCACGCCGCTGGACAGGCCGATGAAGATCACATGGCCCCATTGAAAAGCAGTCAAGGCCGGGATCAGCGGCTGCGCCGTGACGAGGCAGAACACCGACAGGAAAACGACGGCCGCCCCCATGGCCAGGGCACAGGTCGGCAGCGCGGCATAGCGGCGCAGATAGGGCGCGTAAAGCAGGCTGGTGACGGCGCCCGTCAGCGTGGCGCCCGCCAGCGCGGCGAGGCCCGCAAGCACATGGCCGTGGGCCGCTCCCTGCATGGCGGATGCATCCAGAAGGTAGACGACGCCGCCCACGGCCAGGCCGACGCCCAGCAGCTTGTCGGCGGCGAAGGCTTCGCGGCGCGTCAGCAGGGCCAGGCAGACCGTCCACAGCGGCATGGTGGAGAAGACCAGCGCGCAGGTGGTGGCCGAAAGATGGGTGAGGGCATGGTTCAGCAGCAGCATCAGAACGGCAAACTGAAAGATGCCGAGCAAAGCGATCGCTGCGGCGTCCTTGCCGGTGAACCGCACGCGATGAAACTGAAACACTGCGATCGGCAGCAACAGCACCACGATGCCGACCCCATAACGCAGGAAAGCCAGTGTGCCGGGTGCCACATCCGCAGAGATCGCTTGGCTTGAAACCAATGCGGCACCGACCAGGATGCCGACGGTTGCCGCTGCAGCCATGGCCATGCGGTCTGAAGTCATGGCGCAGTTCCCGAATGACTACGATGGATAGGCGGTCTTTTGGCGCGTGAACTGCTGCTCGGTGACGAGGCTGCCCCACTGCTTGCCCTCGGCTTCGTGCACGAGTTCGAAGCCGAATGCGTCGTAGAGACGCCGGGCGGCATCCAGCCCCTTGAACGTCCAGAGCTGAATCGCAGAAAACCCCATGCGATCGCAGAACGCCACGGCCTCGCCCAACAGCTTGCGGCCGACGCCGCCGCCCCGGCAGCCTTCGTCCAGAATGAACCAGCGCAAGTGGGCTTCGTTGTTGCCGAGATCCTGTCCGTCGATCGAGACCGATCCCACGATCCGTTCATTCTGAATGGCGACCCACACGTTGTTGACGGGATCGTTCAGCCGTCCGGCAAATTCGGCGAAGCCGGTGGCGACCTGGCTTTCGAAGAACTGCCCGAATCCAGCGTGGCTCGCGTAGAAGGCCGCATGCATTTCGGCGACCCGACCGATCACCCCGGGCCGATAGCCCGAGGCGATCTGGATCGAGCCGGGCGAGGCTTCGACGGCGCCCGATCGGCATTGCTTCAGGGCCTGTGCATAGGCGGCCAGACCTTGAGCGACGGTCTGCTGCTGCGACGGGTTGAGATGCTGCAGGGCCGTGGTGACCTGCATCCGGCCAAAGGCGTGGATCTTCGCGACCAACGCCTGGCCTTGGGGCGTGAGAACCAGGTGCTTGAGCCGGCCATCGGGGCCGTCGTCGGCTTCCTGCAGTTCGCCGGCCTCGATGAGCTTGCCCAGCATGCGGCTCACGCTCGACTTTTCGAGGCCCAGGATCTGCACCAACCGAGCGGCCGTCATGCCACCTTGCGCATCCGTCTCCAGCAGCGCATGGACGGCGGAAGGCGAATAGTCGGTCGCGGCCAATGTCGAACGCATGAACCCCAGTTCACGAACCATGGTTCGCGACGCGGAGCGGATCTCGTCGACCAGCACAGGAGAAAGCTTCATGATGCACGCCTCCTTAAGAGTGGTTGCATCATACAACTCATAGGTTGTATTGCACAACTTCTGTGCCCTGGTTTACGCCTGTATCGCAGCAGGCCCTGAACCAGCCGCCTGTCCAGATCGAACCGCTGCATCCCGCAGCGGTGCAGGCCACTGCCGTCGACGCGTACCGCGTTGAGCACGTGAGGCGCGTTTGAGTCGTTAAAAAAGCTCGACCAAGGGCGAGCTTTTGGGCTTTCGGCTTCAGAAACGAAACAAGGACCCGAAGGTCCTTGTTTTGACTAGCATTTTTTGGGGTGGCTGATGGGACTCGAACCCACGACGACCAGAATCACAATCTGGGACTCTACCAGCTGAGCTACAGCCACCACTAGAGAAAATGATTATAGCCGTAAATTCCCGGGCTTCAACCGTTCAGTCCGCCTAAAGTAGGCTTGGCCACCTTGATTTCGACCTTGAGCTGTTTTTTCAGCCAGTCGTAATAGGCCTGGCTCTCGGCGCTGGCCCACACTTGGGTGAACTGGCTGACCTCGGCGGTGGCCTGCTCGGCACTCACGGCGGCACGCGGCTGCACGGCGTTGACCTTGATCACGCTGTAGCCGCCGTCGCCCAGGTCGACACCCACCCAGGCGGGCAGCTTGCCGGCGTCGGCGCGCAAGGCGGCATCGACTTCCTTGGGTTGCAGATTCTGCGTGGCGGTGCGCGACACGGTGACGGGCGTGGACAGGCCGCTGGCCGCTTCGCCGCCTTGCCAGGCCTGCAGACGGGCTGCGCCTTCCTTGCGGGCCAGTTCGGCTGCCTGGGTGTTGATCACCCGCTGGCGCACGGTGTCGCGCACGTCGGCCAGGGGCAGGGTGCGGGCAGGGGTATGGCTGACCACGCGGCCGGCGGCCAGCTGGTTGCTGCCGATCTCGATGGCCTGCGTGTTGCGTTTGTTCTGCACGCTGTCGGCATCGAACACGGCCTGCAGGAAACCGGCGCTGCCCAGCACGCCCTGCACACCGGGAATGGGGGTGGGGTGAATGTTCTGGGCGGTGCGGATTTCCAGGCCCAGCGCGTCGGCGGTGGGCTTGAGGCTGTCGGACTGCTCGTAGACCATGTTGGTGAAGGTCTCGGCGGCCTTGGCGTATTCGCGCTGGGCTTCTTCGGTGCGAACCTGCTCTTCGAGCTGGGCGCGCATCTGTTCGAAGCTCTTGGGCTGGACGGCCTTGATGTCGGTCAGCTTGATGATGTGATAACCGAACTCGGATTCGACCACGCCACTGAGGTCACCCTTGTTCTTGAGTGCGAACAGGGCGTCCTCGAAGGGCTTGACCATGGCGCCGCGCGTCACGAAGTCGAGATCGCCGCCCTGGGCGGCAGAGCCCGGATCCTGCGATTCCTTGCGTGCCACGTCGGCAAAGCTGTCGGGCTTGGCCTTGAGCTCGGCCAGCAACTGTTCGGCGTGGGCCTTGGCTTTTTCGCGATCGGCGGCAGACGCCGAGGCGGGTGCGGTGATCAGGATGTGGCTGGCGCGGCGTTCGGCGGCTGCGCTGGCCTGGGCCTGGTTCTGCTCGTAGTAGCTGCGCAGGTCGGCTTCGCTGATCTTGACATTCTTGCGCAGCGCATCGATGTCGAGCACCAGGTACTCGATCGAGGCCTGCTCGGGCGCGCGGAAGCTGTCGAGGTGGGCCTGGTAGTACTGCTCGATGTCGGCATCGCCCGGATTGACCTTGGCGGCGAAATCGGCGGTGGCGAAGGCCACGCGCTGGATCTCGCGCTGGCCGAAGTAGGCTTCGAGCGCGGCACGCGCGTCTTCGCTGGTGCTGAAGGCCGTGTTGGTGACGGCACCCAGAACCTGCTGCGTGGCCAGCTGGCCGCGCATGGCTTCGACGAAGCCGTCGGGCGTCATGCCCTGCGAGCCGGTGATGGCGCGCAGGCGGTCCATGTCGATCTTGCCGTCGGGGCCGCGCAGCGAGGCGATGGCCGGGTCTTCGGACAGCAGGCGTGCGAGCTGGGCATCGGGCACGGTGAGGTGGCGCTGCACGGCGGCGGCGGCAATCACGCGCTGGCGCACCAGCGACTCGAGGGTCTGGTAGCGCAGGGCGGGCGAGTCGAAGAAGCTGGCGTCCATCTGCGGCATCGAGGCCCGCATGCGATCGACCTGCGCGCGATGGGCGTTGTCCCATTCGGCTGCGGTGATCTTCTGGCCGTCGACCACGGCGACGGTCTCGCTGCGTTCCTGGTTGCGCGTGTAGCCTTCCACGCCCAGAAGGACGAATGAGGGCACGATGAGCAAGAACAGCACGATCATCAGGAACTTGGTGTTCTTGCGGACGAAATCGAACATGGCTCGATGTCTCTTTCTCTAGGCAGATAACAAAAAAGGCGAACCGGGGTTCGCCTTTGGATCGGTGGACGGAGGGTGGTGGGTGCTGACGGGCTCGAACCGCCGACCTACGCCTTGTAAGGGCGCCGCTCTACCAACTGAGCTAAGCACCCCTCCTGATCAACCACGTCAGTTCAATGCATCCTTGAGGGCTTTACCCGGACGGAACTTCGGAACTTTGGCGGCCTTGATTTTAATCGTATCGCCGGTGCGGGGATTGCGACCGGTGCGAGCGGCCCGCTTGGTGACTGCAAACGTGCCAAAACCCACCAGCGACACCGAGCCGCCCTTCTTCAGTGTGGTCTTGACGGCGCCAATGGTCGATTCCAGTGCGCGGGTTGCCGCTGCCTTGGAAATATCGGCATGTTTGGCGATGTGTTCGATCAGTTCAGTTTTATTCACAAAAAGCCCTCTTTTTCAATGAAGTGCATGGTCGTTGACTGGGTCCGGTGCTGGTGGCGGGGTTCGCAAGCGAGTCTGCCGGCGACCCGGGCACGACCGCCTCTTCGCGAGCGCGCAAGGCATGCGTGGCAATGCCAGCCCCAGGAAGATCCATTACAGCCATGGACTCTGCCGGTGTCAACCGACTGAGCAGAGAAAGCAACAATCGGAGCGCATTCTAGTCGTTTTTACAGGTCATTCCTGGGTCAGGTGCTGCGGTGCGGCATTTCGTAGAAATCGCAGATATGCGCCCATGCGTCTTCGGGCGTGTCGACGTGCTTGAAGAGGTGGACGTCGTCCGGCGAGATGGCGCCTTCCTCGACCAGCACGTCGAGGTTGAGCAGGCGTTTCCAGTAGTCGCTGCCGAACAGCACGATGGGAATGGGCTTGGACTTGCCGCATTGCACCAGCGTCAGGGTCTCGAACAGCTCGTCGAGCGTGCCGAAGCCGCCGGGGAAGGCCACCATGGCCTTGGCGCGCATCATGAAATGCATTTTGCGCAGGCCGAAGTAGTGGAACTTGAAGAGCAGCTCGGGCGGGATGTAGGGGTTGGGCTTTTCCTCGAAGGGCAGGGCGATGGCCAGGCCCACGCTCTTGCCGCCTGCATCGTGGGCACCGCGGTTGGCGGCCTCCATCACGCCCGGGCCGCCGCCGGTACAGATGTAGAGGCGGTCGCTGTCGGGCAAGCCGTTGCTGTATTCGGTGACCAGCCGCCCGAACTCGCGGGCGAGATCGTAGTAGCGGCCGTTGCGCGCCAGCCGCTCGAGCCGGTCGATGGCCTTGGGCTCGCCGACCGCACGGGCATGGGCGAGCAGCTCCTGGGTCTCCTGGGTGGAGCGAAAACGGGCGCTGCCGAAGACGACGACGGTGTTCTCGATGCCCGAGGCCTGCTGCTGCAGGTCGGGCTTCATGAGCTCGAGCTGCATGCGGATGCCGCGGGTCTCGCGGCGCAGCAGGAATTCCGGATCGGCGAAGGCCAGGCGGTTGGATTCGGCGCGCAGCGGATTGCCGTCGTTGGCATGGGCCTGAAGGGTGGCCCAGGCGTCGGCAAGCTTGCGCTCGTGCAGGTTTTCGGCAGCGTTCATGGCGTTCAGTTGGGGATGGCGGCGCAAAACAAAAGCCACTGCGGTCTTTGAAACTGCAGTGGCTCGGGAGAAGCTGCCGTCATGTCGTCAGTCCTTCGCAGGGGAGGGGCGGACGGCGGACGGCGATCTCGGCGGGAAGCGGGCTTAGACGCGCTTGCGGTATTCGCCGGTGCGCGTGTCGATTTCGATGCGGTCGCCTTGCGCCACGAAGATCGGCACGCCGACTTCGAAGCCGGTGGAAATCTTGGCAGGCTTGAGCACCTTGCCCGACGTGTCGCCCTTGACGGCCGGCTCGGTCCAGGTGATTTCGCGCTCGACGCCGGTGGGCAGTTCGACCGAGATGGCCTTGCCGTCGTAGAACACCACTTCGGCAGTCATGCCGTCTTCGAGGTAGTTCAGGGCGTCGCCCATGTTTTCGGCTTCGACTTCGTATTGGTTGAACTCGGTGTCCATCCAGACGTACATCGGATCGGCGAAGTAGGAGTAGGTGCACTCCCGCTTTTCGAGCACGATGTTGTCGATCTTGTCGTCGGCCTTGAAGACCACTTCGCTGCCGAAGTTCGACAGCAGGCTCTTCATCTTCATGCGCACGGTCGCTGCGCCGCGGCCGCCGCGGGCGTATTCGGTCTTGAGCACGACCATGGGGTCCTTGCCCTGCATGATGACGTTGCCGGCGCGGATTTCTTGAGCGATTTTCATAAGATCTTGGGTCGGTTGTGCCGCTGGGCGGCAAAAGAAGTGACCGAGACAGCGACGCATGGGTCGCCCGAGGCGGTCTGTTGCGCGGCGTCGGGCGGGGGCTGGCAGGCTGAACTCGCTCTAGAGAAGTCTAGGCAAGCGGGAGCCACCGTGGCCGGCAGGCGAGCGCAAAGCACGCGATTTTACCCGGTTTGCTTGATAAAGCGAATCAGCTGGCCGGCCAGGTCGTCCTGCCGCCACAGTCGCTCCCTGGCCAGCAGGGCCCATTCACGCCATTCCGCCAGGGCCTCGTCGTCCAGTCCAGGGGGCGGCGGCGCGGTCTCGGGGCGCTGTGGCCTGTCGGCATTCCAGCAGCGGTGCCAGGCTCGTACCCGGGTCGCCAGGGGCGCGGGTGCGCCGTCCAGCCACAGGTCCAGGAAGGCTTCGAGCTTGGCCCAATGGGCGCCGTCGTCCTGCGGGTAGATATGCCAGACGAAGGGCCGACCGGCCCACAGGGCGCGCACCAGCGAATCTTCGCCCCGGACCAGATTGAGGTCGCCGCTCCAGAGCAGGGCATCGAAGTCGGGCTGCGGCAGGTAAGGCAGTTCGGTCACCGTCAGGTGCGAGGGCGCAGCCGGATCGCCGGTCGGCGCGGCACGCACCGCAGCCTGGGCGCGGCCCGGCGTGACCAGCAGCCGCGTGCGGCCCGGGCCCGTGCGCAACTGCTGCAGCCAGGGCACCAGGGCGGCCGGCTCGTAGCAGAACAGCGTGACCACACGTTCGTCGGCCGCCGGATGCACCCCCAGCCCGGCCAGCCAGGGGGTGCGGTCGAAACCGGCTTGCCGCGCCGGCAGATCGGCTTCGCGCAGCAGGCCGCCGGTGCGTTCGGTGAAACCCGGGTAGAAGAAATGCTTGAGGCGACCCTGGGCAGGGCCGGCCATCACGGGGGACGGCAGGCCATGGCTGCGTTCCACGTAGCTTTCGGCAGACAGGTACTCCAGGTTGATCCAGTTGCGCCGGGCATCGGAGGCCGCAGCCGGGGCCTGGCGCGCGGCGAATTCCGGGTCGATCTCGCAGCCGAACGCCTCGACGAGAACATCGCCGGGCACGGCATCGGCCAGCGGCCGGCCGTCGGCGTACAGCACCGCGCCCTGGACCGACGGTGCCTGGCGCCAGTGCACCACGGTGATGCCGGCCGGCACCTGGGGCGCCATCCAGGCCAGGGCGGCGGGCTCGTCCACCCACAGGCGCACGGTTTCGCCGCGCGTGGCGAGGTCTGCGGCCAGGCGCCAGCAGACGCCCAGGTCGCCATGGTTGTCGATGATCCGGCAGAAGATGTCCCAGCGCATGAGCTTTGGTCCTTGGGCGGTGTTCGGGTGAGGCGGCGCACTTTAACAGCGCCGGCCGGGCGACTGCGGAATGGCCCCGCGAACGGAGACAATAGGCCGCATGGCGCAAACCCCGCAACCGAATCCGCAATCCAGCCCGGAGCCGCAAGACCCGCAGCGGTTCCCCGAACAACTGCTGCACGATGTCGCGGCCCTGCCTGCGCTGCCCGGTGTCTATCGTTACTTCGATGCAGCCGGCCAGGTGCTGTACGTGGGCAAGGCCCGCAACCTCAAGCGGCGGGTGGCCAGCTATTTCCAGAAAGACCACGGCGGCACCCGCATCGGGCTCATGGTCAGCCGCATCGTGCGCCTGGAGACCACGGTGGTGCGCACCGAGGCCGAGGCCCTGCTGCTCGAAAACAACCTGATCAAGACGCTCAATCCGCGCTTCAACATCCTGTTTCGCGACGACAAGAGCTATCCCTACCTGAAGATCAGCGGCCATACCTACCCGCGCATGTCGTACTACCGGGGCGCGATCGACAAGCGCAACCAGTATTTCGGCCCCTATCCCAATGCCTGGGCGGTGAAGGAAACCATCCAGCTGCTGCAGAAGGTGTTTCGCCTGCGCACCTGCGAAGACACCGTGTTCGCCAATCGCGCCCGTCCCTGCCTGCTCTACCAGATCAAGCGCTGCACGGGGCCTTGCGTGTCGCATCTGGCAGGCAGCGATCCACGCTGGGCCGGACACATCACGCCCGAGCAGTACGCCGCCGACGTGGCGCATGCCGAGTCCTTTCTGCAGGGCGACACGCAGGAACTGCTCGATGCGCTGCAAGGCCGCATGCTCGCGCATGCGGAGCGGCTCGAGTTCGAGGCCGCGGCCGAACTGCGCAACCAGATCCAGTCGCTTTCGGCGGTGCTGCAGCAGCAGTCGGTCGAGGTCAGCAGCGCCAACGGCGCCGAGCGCGATGTCGACATCCTGGCGGTCAAAGTCCAGGGCGGCAAGGCGTGCGTGAACCTGGCCATGGTGCGCGGCGGGCGCCACCTGGGCGACCGTCCTTATTTCCCCACCCATGTCGAGGACGCCACCGCCATCCACGGTGCCGACGACCGCGTCGACGCCGCCTCGCCGCAGGCGCTGACGCCCGAGCAACTGGTGCTCGAGGCGTTTGTCGCGCAGCATTACATCGAGGCTCCGCTGCCGGGCATGCTGCTGGTGAGCGAGCCGATCGGGCGCGAACTGCTCGATGCGCTGAGCCAGCAGCGCGGTCAGCGGGTCATGGCGGTGCACCAGCCGCGCGGGCCGCGCCGGGTGTGGCTGGAGATGGCGCAGAAGAACGCCGATCTGCAACTGGCCCGGCTGCTGGCCGAAGAGGGTTCGCAGAAGGCCCGCACGCGTGCGCTGGTCGATGCGCTGGGCCTGGCCCTGGACGACGACGGCGAGGACGACCCGCTCGACGCGGTGCGCATCGAGTGTTTCGACATCTCGCACACGGCGGGCGAGGCCACGCAGGCCTCGTGCGTGGTGTTCCAGCACCACAAGATGCAGAACGGCGAGTACCGGCGCTACAACATCGAGGGCGTGACCGCCGGCGACGACTACGCCGCCATGCGGCAGGTGCTGCTGCGCCGCTACGGCAAGCTGGCCGAAGCCATGCGCCTGGCCGAGGAACAGGCCGGCGAGGCGCCGCCCGACGTCGAGATCGGCAAGGCCGGCGAGGCCACCCCGGTGGCGCCGCGTCCGCGCCTGCCCGATCTGGTCCTGATCGATGGCGGCAAGGGCCAGGTCGGCATGGCGCGCGAGGTGTTCGAAAGCCTGGGACTGGACCTGAGCCGCATCGTGGGCGTGGAAAAGGGCGAAGGCCGCAAGGTGGGTCTGGAAGAACTGGTTTTTGCCGACGGCCGGCCCAAGGTCTACCTGGGCAAGGATTCGGCCGCGCTCATGCTGGTGGCTCAGATTCGCGACGAAGCCCACCGCTTTGCCATCACCGGCATGCGTGCCAAGCGGGCCAGCGTGCGCACCGGCGGCAGCAAGCTCGAGGATATTGCTGGCATTGGCCCCAAGCGTCGTGCGAAACTTCTGCAGCGGTTTGGCGGCATTCGCGGCGTCGGCGCGGCCAGCGTGGACGATATCGCCACGGTCGATGGCATTTCGCGCGACCTGGCCGAGGCGATCTACCAGGCTCTGCATTGATGTTTATTTTGGAGTGTGATGTGATGAAACGAGCCCTTGCTGTCTCTGTTCCCGTGCTGCTGGTCCTGCTGGCCGGATGTTCGACGGTCGAGCTGCCGGCCTGGAGTCCGGACGGGCAACCGGCCGCCGGCACCGCCGCCGCCGCCACCCCCGAAGCGCCGCGCACGCTCAGCGCAGGCTCGGTGGTGACGCCTGGCGACGGTGTGTCGCGTTCGGCGACCTTGCCGCCGGACAACCAGCCGCCGGCGCGCAACTGGACGGAATACCGCCTGCGTGCGGCCGACCGCATCAACCGCGCCAATCCCCAGGGGCTGTACGACGGCGACCTGCCCAGCGTGTTCCAGGCGATACCGGTGCTGCGTGTGCACCTGACGGCAGACGGCGATGTCAGCCGCGTGGACGTGGCGCGCGAGCCCGGTCAATCGCCCGAGACCGTGCAGATCGCCACTGACGCCATCTACCGTGCCGCGCCGTTCGGCAGCACGGCCCAACTGCCCCAGCCGGCGCAGTTCACCGAGACCTTCCTGTTCAACAGCCAGCTCAAGTTCCGCCTGCGCACCACGGTCGAAGGCCGCTGATCTCGACGGCGAACACGGCGGCCGGGTGCCTTCAGGGGGCCAGGTTCTGGATGCTGTATTCGAGCTGGTAGAGCGCGCCCTCCGCATCGGCCTGGGCGCCGAGCGCGGCCAGCCGGTCGGCTGCCAGATGGGCGGCCACGGTGTCTCTCACACCGGCGGCACTGATGCCCTCGATGAGCACGATGCGCTCGGGCAGGCCGATGGTGCGCCCGCGTTGCTGGCCGGCATTGCCGGCAGTGAGCGCCACGTCGTTGACGACGTAATGCACCCCGCACACGTGGGGCAGTTCGTGCAGGGCGGGCAGCACATCCTGGGCCAGGGCCCGGTCGAGAGCCTGCTCGCGGCCGGGCTCGGCCTTCAGCCGCAGCGTATGCACGAAGCCGCCCATCGCATGGCCCTGGCTGTAGACGATGTCGCACGCCCCGCGCACGTTGTTGCGGAAGGACGGCAGCACGCGGCTCGACCACGGCGTCGGGTTGAGCACCCGCTGGAGGTAGGTGTCGCTGGCGAGCACGTCGGTGCCCGAGACCTCGTAGAGGGTGAGGAATTCGACGCCGCCATCGACGGCGATGCAGCGGCGGCCGCGCAGAAAGCCCGGGATGCCCAGGCGTTCGACCATGTGTTCACGCGGATGCCATTCGAAGAAATCGGCGCGTGATTCGGGCAGGATGTCGTTCCAGATCGCCACGAGGGCGTGACCGGCGAGTGCCATGTCGTGTCTCCAGTTGAGTGATTGAACAGTTGATCGAGTCGATGCGAGACGGGGGGCAGGCGGTGCCTCAGGCGGGGATCGCCTGCGCCTCGCCCGCATGTGCGCTGCCGATCGCCGGAGGCGCATGCCGTGGACGGGCGGTGTCCTGCAGAGGCCGGATCGCACCGGCCAGGGCGTAGGCCTGGTCCATCAGGCGCAGGCTGCCGAGCTGGTCGGACGCCGAGGTCCAGAAATCGCCGCGGCCGGCTCGAAGGCGGTCGGTGAAGTGCTGGACGGCGTCGTCGAAACACGCCTGCCGCACCGCATCCTCGTCGTAGTGCAGGGTCTGCTCCTCGGCACCGAAGAGCCTGAGCGTGCCGTTTTCCAGGGTCACGCTGCAGCGGGTGCCGGCGATTTCCACGCGGTCCGGCGCACGCGTCGCGTAGCCGGCCGCCGTCATGCTGCCTTCGACCACCACGCTCAGCCCGCCCGGTGCGCGCAGCAGCATGACGGCGTTGTCCTCGCCCCGGATGTGTTCGCTGGCGCGGCCCAGGCTGCAGGCCAGCATCTCGAGCTCGCCGAACAGGGCGCGGGCGACATCGAGCTCGTGGATCAGCGATTCGGCCACCAGCACCCGGCTTTCGCGGGCCAGAAAGGGCTGGCGGGTGAGCGAGGTGACGAGGCCGTCTTCCCGGCGCAGCATGTTGGAGCGCCACAGCGCGATGCGGGCCTGCACCGGCTGGCCCAGGCGGCCTTCGTACAGCCACTGCGCGATCTGTCTGAAATAGGCCCTGTAACGCCAGTTCTCGTTGACCATCACGTGGATGCGCGAGCCGACGTCTTCCAGCAGGGCCTGCGCTTCGTCGAGGCTGGGGCACAGCGGTTTTTCGCACAGCGCGTGCACGCCGTGCCGGGCCGCCAGGCGGATCATGTCCGCATGGGTTTCGCGCGGGGTGACGATGTCGACCGCGTCCAGCCCTTCGGCGGCCAGCATTTCCTGGGGCGAGCCGTAGCTGGCGGCGATGCCGAATTCTGCGGCACGCTGGCGGGCGCGCTCGGCGACCGGATCGCACACGGCCACCACCTGCGCACCCTGGCAGCGCGACCAGGCCGAGAAATGGTTGCCGCTGATCATGCCGCAGCCCAGCACGCCGACGCGCAGCGGGCGTGTCGATGCTTCAGCCATGGAGGGCTCCTTCGACGGTGAGCCGGGCGGGCTGCCGCGCCGCGCGCCGCTGGTCGTAGCCCTGCATGAAGCGCCGCGCGTCCGCGCTGGCCGCCAGGGCCTTGTCGCGGGGGCTGCGGTCGGCCAGATCCTGGCGCGAGACCTCGTATTCGATCTCGGTGCCGGGCGGCAGGGCGTCCAGGAAGTCGTCGAGCGGCAGGTCGCCGCTGCCTGCCGGCAGGCGGGCGGTGCGGGCCTCCTGCATCAGGGCTTCGTCGCTGGCGGGGGCGCTCAGACGGCGGGCGTCGCACAGTTGGGCAAACACCACCTGCTCGGGCGTGAGGCCGGCCAGGTCGGCCGGCGTACCGCCCGAACGCTCCAGATGCAGGGCATCGAGCAGCAGCCCGGTCTGCGGCGCGCCGCTGCGGGCGATGACCTCGATGGCCTGGCCCAGCGTGCGCACGGCGCTGTAGGGCAGGAATTCGAGCGCCACACGCATGCCGGCGGCCGCAGCGGCTTCGCCGTAGCGGGCCAGCCGGTCGGCAAAACGCGACAGGTCGTTGTCGAAGCCGTTGACCACCAGGATACCTGCGCCCAGCGCATGTGCGGTGTCGACGGCCGGAGCCAGGTGATCCCAGGTCACGTCGGGGTAGAACTGATAGGCCGAGATGTTGGAGATCGCCACGCCGTCCTGCGCGGCACGGTCGCGCAGGGCCTGGATCAGCGCGGGCTGGCCGATGACGGGCGTGGCGAAGGGGTCGCCGGGACGACGGCCGCAGATGCGCAGGCCGACCCGTCCGAAGCCGGCGGCGCAGGCGGCATCCACCGTTTCCATCGGCGTGGCGCTGATCGTGAGGTGGGCAAGGGTGAGTGTTTTCAAGACTGGGCTTTCAAGGATGGGAAACGGAGGACAGGGCCGATCCGTGGGTCAGGCGGCTTCGATCGCCGGGCGGCTGGCCAGCGCCTCGGGCAGCGGCACGCCCAGGCGGTTGCCCAGCGCATGCAGGTCGTGCGCCACGTTGCGCGGCAGCGTGATGCCTTCGCGCAACTGGCGCTGCTGGGTGGCCCAGGCACGCTCGCCGGGCATCAGGATCTGCTGCACGCCGGGGACCAGCGGCGTGGCCTTGAGCATGGCGACCATGGTGTCGACACGCTGCTTGAACTGCTGGGGATCGGTCAGCCGCGCGATGTCGATGGCGATGTGCATGTGGCCGTTGCCGATGCGCTGTTCGGTGGCCTGGAACCACGCGGGAATCTCGCCCAGCATGCGCGCGCCGGTGAGCGCACCGCACAGGATCTCGCCGAAGACGGCCAGGCCGTATCCCTTGTAGCCCAGCGGCAGCAGCGCGCCGCCGGCGGGCAGGTCGGCGGGGTCGGTGGTGTCGTGGCCATCGCCGGTGATGACCCAGCCGGATGGAATGGCCTCCCCCTTCTTGGCGGCCAGCCGCACCTTGCCGCCCGCCGCCACGCTCAGGGCCATGTCGAGCACGATGGGGCCCTGGCTGGCGCTGGGCGCGGCCAGCGCGATCGGGTTGTTGCCGATGGTGTTGCGGCGGCCGCCCCAGGGGGCCATGCCGGGGTAACCATTGGTCCAGGCCAGGCCGATCATGTCGTGCGGCAGGGCCATCATGGCGTAATGCGCGCAGGCCCCCACGAAGTCGCTGTTGGTGGCGGCGACCATCGCGATGCCCTGGGTGCGGGCCTTGTCCACGGCCAGGCGCATCGCCGCCGTGGCCGTGACCGCACCCAGCGCACCGTCGCCGTCGAGCAGGGCGGTGGCCGGCGCGTCCTGCAGCACCCGCACCTCGGCTTGCCGCTTGGCGCCGCCGTCGACCAGCCGGGCCACCAGGAAGGGCAGGCGGATGACCCCGTGCGAATGGGTGCCGCGCAGGTCGCTGTCGACCAGGCTGGCGGCGACATCCTCGGCCTCGCTGCCGTTCAGACCGGCCTGCACGAAGCACGCACGGACAAAACGTTGCAGATCCGCGTGCGGGACCGACACCGGCGGTGTCTCGGGGGATTGGTCGTTCATCGTGTCCCTCGCTTACTTGGCGAGCATGTTGGCGGACTTGGCGACGGCGCCGAAATCCTGATAGTCCTTGTCGATGCGGGCCTTGAAGTGCGCCGGGCTGTCGCCGACGGCCCGCACCGACATGGTCTTGAGTCCGGCCTGGACTTCGGGCGCCTTCAGCGCCTGCACCACGGCCTCGTTGAGCCGGCGCACCACGGCATCGGACGTCCCCTTGGGAGCATGGAGGCCGAACCAGTTGCTGGCGGCTTCGAGCTGCGGCATGCCGACCTCGGCCACCGTGGGCACATCGGGCATCTTGGGGTTGCGCGTGCGGCCGAAGATGAGGATGGGCCGCAGCTTGCCCTCGGCGATGTAGGGTTCGGCCACCGGCGGCGCGTTGAGGCTCATCTGCACCCGGTTGGCCAGGAAATCGGGCATCAGCTGGCCGGCGCCCTTGTAGTGCACGGAGTCGATGTCCGCACCCGACAGCATCTTCAGATACTCGAGGTACAGGTGCATGTTGCCGCCGATGCCCGCGTCGCCGTAGAACATCGATCCGGGCTTGGCCTTCGACAGCGCCACGAACTCCTGCATCGACTTGGCCGGCACGTCCGGGTGGATGCTGAGGATCTGGTCGCCGTCGCCCATCATGGTGATGTGGGCCAGATCGGTCACCGGATTGACCGACATCGTCGTGGTGTGGGGCGAGACCACGATCTGCCCGACGCCGGAGGCCAGCAGGGTGTAGCCGTCGGGCGGGGCGCTGGCGACGAAGGTGGTGGCGAGGTTGCCGGCTGCGCCCGAACGGTTCTCGATGACCACCGGTTGTCCCAGGCGTTCGCTCAGGGGGCCGGCGAGCAGCCGGGGCAGGCCGTCGGTCAGGCCGCCGGGGGCAAAACCCACGATGATCTTGATCGTCCGGCTGGGATAGTCCTGGGCCTGGACGTGCGCCGGCAACGCCAGAAAGGCCGCGCCGGCGCAGGCTGCCGCCGCCAGGGCGAGCAGGCGCCGACGCCCGCCGAGGGCGCGGCCGGGAGAGGTTTCGGGGCGATGGGGTGGGCGGGTGTTGTGCATGCTTGTCTCCTTGTCTTGTCTTGTCTTGTCGGTCTGTCTTTTGGGGCTCTGCAGGGGGCCGGCGTCGTCAGCGCGGGCGCGCGGGCGGCACGCCGCCGTGCACGGCCCAGCCGTTGCTTGCCAGTACGCCCGCATCCACGGCCAGATTGGCGCCGGTGATCGCCGAGGCCCGGTCGCTCAGCAGGAAAGCGATGGTTTCCGCCACCTCGGCGGGCTCGACCAGCCGGCCCAGGGCGCTGACCTCGGCGGGCGAGACGGCATAACGCTGGCCGTCCCGGATGTTGTCGAGCATGCGCGGTACGGCCACGAAGCCGGGGCTCACGGCATTGACCCGCACGCCGCTGCGTCCCCATTCGCCGGCCATGCCTTCGGTGAGCATGTTGACGGCGGCCTTGGCCGAGTAGTAGGCGTGGCCATGGTTGGGCCGCTGGCCCACCATCGACGAGATATTGACGATGGCCCCGGCGCCCTGCCGTGCCATGCGCTGCGCAAAGGCCACGTTGCACAGATAGGTGCCGCGGTAGCCGATCGAGACGATGCGGTCCCAGTCGGCGACGGGCAGCTTTTCCGGTGCCATGCGGGGTGCAAAGATGGCGGCGGCGCTCACCAGGGCAAAGACCGGACCCTGCCGGGCTTCGATGGCCTGGGCCGTGTGCTCGATCGATTCGGCGTCGCGCACATCGACCGCGTAGGCCTGGCCGCCGCAGTGCCGTGCGGTCTCATGCGCAGCGGCTTCGTCGAGGTCGGCCACGGCCACCTGCCAGCCGTGTCCGGCCAGGCAACGCGCCGTGGCGGCTCCGATGCCGTTGGCGCCGCCGATGATCACGGCCAGCCGGCCCCGGCCGTCGCCGGATCCTGTCTGTTCCTGCATGTCAGTCTCCTTGTCTTGTCATGGACCCGCCGTGTGCCTGCGGGATGCATCCATTACAGCCAAGGGCGGCGTGCAAGTCCAAAACGATAGGCATAGGCCAGCCATCAGTTTTTCTTAGGTCGGCAGGCCGTGCCGCAGCGATTCAGCCGCCGGCTTCGGTTTCCTCGGCCATGGCCGTCGCCATGGCTTGCGAGAGGGGCTGCTCGAGCGCGCCATAGGGATGGGCCAGTTCGCCCAGTGCCTGGCAATAGACCTGGGTGCAGCGGCCCAGCAGATCGAGCAGCGCGCTTTCGTGCCGCATGGCGGCGCGCTTGCGCGAACGCACTAGGTACAGGGTGCGGCGCAGACCCGGATCGGTGATCCGCCGGGCCTGCAGGCTGCCGCGCAGCAGATCGTCGCGCACGTTGCCATACGGAACGACGGCGGCGGCCTCGCCCTGCATCACGATGTTCTTGATGGTCGAGATCGACGACACATCGAGCTGGACCCGCACCTCGAGGGCCAGCCGCCGGGCCGCCGACAGCACCTGCTGGCGCACGCCGTCGCGCTGGCCGGGCAGCACCAGCTCGTGCTGCAGCACCTGCTCGAAGTCGATGGACGCCAGCCGGGACGGCATGTCCGGCTGACCGGCCGAGCTCGGCTGCAGCCCCGTCGCACCCGGCCGGCTGGCCGTGATGAACAGCAGTTCCTCTTCGAGCAGCGGCACCCGCAGCAGGCCCGGACGCTCGTGCACCTCGTAGGCCAGAGCGACATCGACCTCGTGCTGTTCCAGCGCGCCCAGCAGCACCGGGCTGCGTTCCTCGGCCAGGCTCAGGCGCACGCCGGGCAACTGCAGACGCGCCTGCTCGATGAGTTCGCGGGCCACCAGGTTCATGTAGCCATTGGTCACGCCCAGCACCACGCCTTCGCGTTCGCGGCGGCCGGCGGCGGTGACCTGGCGTTCGGTCTCGTCGACCAGGCGCAGTACCTCGCAGGCCCGTTCGTACAGCAATTGTCCGGTGCGGGTGGGCGAGACGCCGCGCGAGTGGCGGCGCAGCAGCGTCACGCCCAGATGGTCCTCGAGCTGGCGGATCTGCATGCCGAGTGCGGGCTGGGCCACGAAAAGCTGTTCGGCCGCACGTGTCATGTTGCCGGCCTCGACCACCCGGACGAAGTATTTGAGCTGTCGCAGATTGATGGCGTACCCCCTTGGAGACCGGTCCCCGGGCCGGCGCCGGGTGTCTACTGTAAAGTGAGGCCCAGTCCGGGCATGCCCCGGTTTACCCCAGATCGCGCGTGTCGCGGGGCTGTCCTACCGCTTTCGGTCGGGCCCCGTTCGCCGTGTCGGCCGTATCCATGCAACAATCGCCGCCATGTTTTTCACATTGCCGACCCTGCTGACCTGGACACGCATCATTGCGATCCCGCTGATCGTGGGGGTGTTCTACCTGCCGCTGCCCGAGTCCACCCGCAACCTCGTGGCCACGGTCATGTTCATCGTCTTCGCGGCAACCGACTGGGCCGACGGCTACCTGGCGCGCAAGCTCAACCAGACGTCGGCCTTCGGCGCTTTCCTCGATCCGGTGGCCGACAAGTTCCTGGTCTGCGCTTCGCTGCTGGTCCTGGTGCACCTGCAGCGCGCCGATGTGTTCGTGGCGCTCATCATCATCGGCCGCGAGATCGCCATCTCCGCGCTGCGCGAATGGATGGCGCAGATCGGCGCCTCGCGCAGTGTCGCGGTGCACATGCTCGGCAAGGTGAAGACCACCGTGCAGATGCTGGCCATTCCCTTCCTGCTGTATGACGGACGTCTCTTCGGCTTCGTCGACACCGGCGTGTGGGGCGTCTGGCTGATCTGGCTGGCTGCCGTGCTGACCGTGTGGTCGATGATCTATTACCTGCAGAAGGCCATCCCCGAGATCCGTTCGCGGGTGAAGTAAGGCACGCGGCGGCCCCGAAGCCGCCGCGGCAGTCCTACTGCCCGCGCGGCAGCCGCACGCGCATGACGGTGTGGTCGTCCGGCGTGGCCTCGGCCGTGACCGAGCCGCCGTGCGCCTGCGCGATTTCCCAGACGATGTAGAGCCCCAGCCCCAGCCCGTCGCTGTTCGACGGATTCTTGGCACGCCGGAACGGCTCGAACACATGCGGCAGGATATCGGCGGGAATGGCGCCCTTGTTGCGCACCGTCAGCACGATCTCGGCTGCCTGGCTGCCGTCGGCCTTGATCTCCACCGGAAATCCTTCCTGTCCGTGCCGCACGGCATTGGTGACCAGGTTGGTGAGCAACTGCCCGATGCGGTCGCTGTCCCAGCGGGCGGCCAGGTCGCCCTGGCAGTCGGCCTGGATCTGCGCATTGGGGAACACCGTGGACTTGCCCTGCACCGTCAGCGCCACCAGTTCGCCGGCGTCGAGGGCGTGGGGCGAGATCGGGATGCCGCCGCCCAGCCGGGCCCGCGAGAGGTCGAGGATGTCGTTGATCATGCGGCTCATCAGCTTGCCGCATTCGGCGATCTGCGCCGCCTTGCTCTGCACCGACGGGTCGTCCGCCTTGCGTTGCAGCAGCGTCGAGAGCATCTGGATCACCGAGAGCGGGCTGCGCAGGTCGTGTCCCAGGATGGCCGAGAAGGTCTCGTTGAGACGCAGGGTCTCGGTGCGTTCGGCCAGTTCCTCGGCCAGTTGGCGCTTGGTGCGGTAGAGATCGAAGAACACCCGGGCCTTGGTCTGCAGGATCCGGGGCTCGATCGGCTTGAACAGGAAGTCCACCGCACCGGTTTCATAACCCTTGAACATGCGCGAGGCGTCGTGTGCGCCCGCCGTCACGAAGATCAGCGGAATGTGGCGCGTGCGCTCGCTGCCGCGCAGCAGCTCGGCCAGCTCGAAGCCATCCATTTCGGGCATCTGCACGTCGAGCAGGGCCAGCGCGAGATCGTGCTGCAGCGCCAGCTCGAGCGCTTCCTGCCCCGAGTTCGCGCAGAGGATCTCGACGCCTTCGCCCTTGAGCAGCGCCGACAGGGCCAGCAGGTTTTCCGGATGGTCGTCGACCAGCAGGCACTTGACGGGCGACTGGGGGACGGACGGGAGAGGCTGTGTATCCATGGTCGTGACTTTGTTCAGGATAACGAATGCAGGAAATCCGCCAACTGCGGAGGACTCAGGACGAGGGCTTGCGGGCAGTGTTCGATCGCGGCCAACGGCATGGTGTCGACCGCGGCCGTCTGCGGCGACTGCACCACGGCACCGCCGCCTTGCAGCGCGATGCAGGCCAGACCCGCAGCGCCGTCGGGGCTGCCGCCCGACAGCACGATGCCCAGCGCACGGGGGCCGTAGGCATCGGCGGCGGCTTCGAACAGCACGTCGATCGAAGGACGCGAGAAGTACACCGGTTCGTCGACCGACAGTGCGAGGACTGGCCCCGTGTCGACCAGCAGGTGGTAATCGGGGGGCGCGACATAGACGTGGCCCGGCTTCGGCGTCACCTTGTCCCGGGCCTCGCTCACGGGCAATGCACAGCGCGGCGCAAAGATGGCGGGCAGAAGGCTTTCGTGTTCGCGGGGCAGGTGAACCACGATGAAGACCGCCGCCTGCAGGCTGGCTTGCAGCGCAGGCAGCAGCCGCAGCAAGACCTCCACGCCGCCGGCCGAGGCGCCGATGACGATGGCATCGAACCGCCTGCGGGCCAGCCGCGCCAACTGCTGGGACGGTTGGTCGAGGGGCGGCAGCGCGCTCATGCCGACGCTTTCTGATAGATGCGTTCCTGCGGCGCGATCTCGGTGAAGGTGTGGGCGTGGCGTGAAAAGCCCAGCGACTCCTTGGAGCCCAGACCGAGGAATCCGCCGATGCAGAGCGACTCGTGGAACAGGCCGAGGGCACGGTCCTGCAGCCCCCGGTTGAAATAGATCAGCACGTTGCGGCACGAGACGAATTGCATTTCGGCAAACACGCTGTCGGTGGCCAGGCTGTGGTCGGAAAAAACCAGGTGCCGCTTGAGCCGCTCGTCGAACTTGGCGTGGTCGTAGGCTGCGGTGTAGTAGTCCGACAGCGAGCTGCGTCCGCCGGCCATGCGATGGTTGCGGGTGTATTCGGCCATGCGCGAGAGCGGATAGACACCGGCCTGCGCGGTTTCCAGCGCCAGCGTGTTGATGTCGGTGGCGTAGATGATGGAGCGCTCGAGCAGGCCCTCCTCGGCCAGCAGGATGGCCAGCGACCAGGCTTCTTCCCCGCTGCTGCAGCCGGCCACCCACAGCTTGAGCGAAGGGTAGGTGTGCAGCAGCGGCATCACATGCCGGCGCAGGCCGATGTAGTACTCGGGGTCGCGGAACATCTCGGTGACCTGCACGGTGAGGTAGTTCAGCAACTCGTTGATGATGCCGTCGTCGTGCAGCACGCGGTCCTGCAGTTGGGTGAGCGTGAGGCACTCGAAGCGTGTCATGGCCGCGCGCAGGCGGCGCTTCAGCGAGGCGCCCACGTACGCCCGGAAGTCGTAGTGGTACCTGAGGTACACGGCCTCGAGAAACAGGTGCAGTTCGATGTCGGAGATGCGGTGTGGCATGGGCGCAGTCGGGGTGTACCTCGTCACTTGCGGATCCAGACACGGATCAGCGACATCAGCTTCTCCACGTCCAGGGGTTTGGCGATGTAGTCGTTGGCGCCGGCGGCCAGGCATTTCTCCTGGTCGTCGCGCATGGCCTTGGCGGTCAGTGCGACGATGGGCAGCTTGGCGAACTCGGGCCGCTGGCGGATCGCGCGCATCGCGGTGTAGCCGTCCATCTCGGGCATCATGATGTCCATGAGGACCAGGTCGACCTGGGGTTTGCCGCTGGTGCCCAGCGTGGCATCCAGGGCGTCCACCGCCTCGCGGCCGTTGCGGGCGATCTCGACGATGACGCCCTTGGGTTCGAGCACCGCCGACAGCGCAAAGATGTTGCGCACGTCGTCCTCGACCACCAGCACGCGGCGGCCCTCGAGCAGCGCCTCGCGGTTGCGGGCCTGCTTGAGCATGCGCTGGCGCTCGGCCGGCAACCGGTTCTCCACCTGGTGCAGGAACAGCGTGACCTCGGCCAGCAGCCGTTCGGGCGAGCGTGCGCCCTTGATGATGATCGAGCGCGAGAAGCGATGCAGCTCGGCTTCCTCTTCGCGGGTGAGCGACCGGCCGGTGTAGACGATGACGGGCGGAAAGCTCACCGCGTCCTGCTTGGACATGCGTTCGAGCAGGTCGTAGCCGCTCATGTCCGGCAGGCTCAGATCCATCACCATGCAGTCGAAGGTCTTGTCGCGCAGGGCGGCCAGCGCATCGGCGGCCGTCTCCACGGCGGTGATCAGCACGTCGTCGCCCGCCAGCAGTTCACGCACGCTCTCGCGTTGCCGCGCATCGTCTTCCACGACCAGCACGGACTTGTACTTCTGCGACATGCGTGCATCCAGCGTGCGCAGGGCCACCACCAGTTGGTCGCGGTCGACCGGCTTGAGCGCATAACCCACGGCACCCATCTCCATCGCATCGTGCGAGTAGTCGGCCACCGAGATCACGTGCACCGGCACGTGGCGCGTGCGCGGATCGCGCTTGAGCTGGTCGAGCACGCCCAGGCCGGAGAGGTCGGGCAGATTCATGTCCAGCAGGATGGCGCTGGGCTGGTAGGTGCGGGCGGCGGTGAGCCCGGCCGCTGCGGTGTGGGTGAGCAGGCACTGGAAGCCGGACTCGTTGATCAACGTCCTGAGGATGGCCGCAAAACGCACGTCGTCCTCGATCACCAGGATCGTCCGGATGCCTTCCTTGAGGTTGGCGCGGTCGTCCTCGGGCTGCGGTTCGGACGCGGTCTGCGCTGCGGGCTGGGGGGCCGGTGCAAAGAAGGAACTGCTGCTCGCCGCCGCGGGGGCGGGCGGGGGCGGTGCCGGTGCTCGCTCGGGCGCGGGGGCTGCGTCGCCGGCCTTGGCATCCAGCGGCAGCGAGAGGGTGAACGTGCTGCCCTCGCCCAGGGTGCTCTGCACCTGGATGTTGGCGCCGAGCAAGGTGGCCAGATCGCGCGAGATGGCCAGGCCCAGACCCGTGCCGCCGTATTTTCGGTGGGTGCTGCCGTCTTCCTGCACAAAGGCGTCGAAGATGGCGTCGAGCTTGTCGGCCGCGATGCCGATGCCGCTGTCCTGCACCACGACATGCAGGCGGCGGCGCTCCGTATCCGCGGCCACCCGGAGGGAGACTTCGCCGCGCGACGTGAACTTCAGCGCATTGGACAGCAGGTTCTTGAGGATCTGGTTGGTCCGCTGTTCGTCGGTCACGATCATGGCCGGCACGTCGGGGCCGAGGGGATCCAGTCGCAGCACCAGGCCGCGTTCGATGGCCAGCGGCTCGAAGGTCTGCTGGAGGCCCTTGAGCAGGTGCGGCAGCGACACCGGCTGCATGTCGATCTCGACTTTGCCGGCTTCGATCTTGGCCAGGTCCAGGATGTCGTTGATGAGATTGAGCAGGTCGTTGCCGGCCGACGAGATGGTCTGCGCGTACTTCACCTGCTCGGCGGTCAGGTTGCCGTCCTTGTTGTCGCCCAGCAGCTTGGCCAGGATGAGGGTGGAGTTGAGCGGTGTGCGCAGCTCGTGGCTCATGTTGGCCAGGAACTCGCTCTTGTACTGGCTCGCGCGTTCGAGCTTTTCGGCCCGTTCGGCCAGCGCCAGCTTGGTGCTGGCCAACTGGTCGCGCTGGGCCGAGAGCTCGCTGGCATGCTGCTCGAGCTGCAGGTTGTTCTGCTCGAGCTCGGCCTGCTGGTTCTGCAACTGCGACTGCGATTCCTTGAGGGTCCGGCTCTGTTCCTCGAGCTCTTCGTTGCTGACGCGCAGCTCTTCCTGCTGGGTCTGCAGTTCCTCGGCCTGCCGGCGGGTCTCCTCCAGCAGTTCCTCGAGGCGCGTGCGGTCGCGGGCCGCCCGCACGCTCATGGCCAGGTTCTCGACCAGGCCGCCGATGAGTTCGATATCGGCCTCGTCGACCTGACGGAAAAAGCCCAGCTCCAGGACGGCCTGGACACGGTTGCCGACCACCGCAGGCACCAGCAGCAGCTCGCGCGGCTGGGACGATCCGGTGGACGAGGTGATCTGGAGGTAACCCTCGGGCAGGTCCTGCACGTGCATCAGGCTGCGGCCCTTGGCCGCCTGGCCCACCAGTCCCTCGCCGGGCTCGACCACGGCTCGGGTCGCCAGTTCGGACGGCAGCGCGTAACCGGCGATGCGCTGGAACTGGCCGTTGGGCAAGGCCAGATGGAAGGCGCCGACATGCGCGTCGAGCAGTTGGGCGATGGTCGACAGCGCGCCTTCGCCCAGTTGTTCGATGCGCGGATCGCCCTGCAACTGGTTGGCCAGCACGAGCTGGCTGCGGCGAATCCAGGCCTCGCGGGCCCGGCGCCTGTGCTCGGCCCCGGCACTCAGGGCCGAGGTGCTGATGAGCACCAGCAGCAGCACGGCGCCGATCAGGTTGACGATCAGGGTGCGGTTGACGATCTCCGACCACTGCGCGCGGTCGATACGGGCCTGGTCACGTTCGGTGGTGTCGATACGCTGGAGCCCTTGACGCAACTGGTCCATGACCAGCTTGCCGCGGTCGGTCTGCACCAGGCTCAGCGCCTGTCCGGCATTGCCGCCGCGCTGCAGGGCCACCGTTTGTTCCAGTTCCGCCATCTTCTCGTCGACCAGCGTGGCCATCTGGTTGAGCCTCGACAACTGCTCGGGGCTCTTGGCCAGCAGCTCGCGCAGCTTCTGGATGTGACCCGGCAGCTCGACCTGGGCGTTCAGGTAGGGCTGGAGGTAGGCGTCGTTGTCGGTCAGCAAGTAGCCGCGCTGGCCGGTCTCGGCATCCTTGAGGGCCACGAGCGCTTCCTGCAACTCGGCCGAGACGGCGCCGGCGTGGGCAATGGCATCGGCGACCTGCAGGCGCTGCATGTGGCTCTGGTAATTGGCCACGCCCATGACGATCACGGACAGGGCCGCCGCCAGGAAGCTCAGCACCGTCGTCAACGGCAGCGAGTGGCGCTCGCGGCGCAGAAGGGCGGGCTCGTCGATCGCATGGGTGTCCGGGCGTCCCTGTCCCAAAGTGCGCGAGAGCTCGCGCCTGATGATGTGCTTCATGAAAATCCAATGATTCGAGTCGTGGCCTGTGCGCAGGCATCGTGCGCACGGCTGCTGCGGCCCTGGAAAGCGCGGTCACGTCGGCCTGCGGGGCTGAATACGGCGGAGTCACTGTACCAGTAATCACCCGTATCGGAAGAGGTGAATGCGCGGGGAAATCGGCTCATGCGCACAGGCTGGCACGGGTTTCGCTGCTGTCCTACAAGTCGCTTTGCCGGGGCTGGCTATGATTCGCTTCGTCGGCTTGAACGACACCGGTTTGGGTCCATGCAGTGAAGGGCCCAGGCGACCGGACTTCAACTGCCGTGACGTGGGCCGCGTAAGTGCCCACGACCAATTCAAGGCCTCGGCTGCGCTGCTGCCGATGCCTCCACCGCCCTGGAACGGCCCGCCGCACGCCTGTCGTGCCGCGGGTTTTTTGATGCCCCGATGCCGCCTGACGGGCTCAGACGCCCAGTCCGTCGCGCCATGGCTGCGACTCGAAGCGATCGCGCAGGAACTCGGCCAGCAGGGTGCTGCGGCGCGGCGCCTGGACCCGGAAGGGCGCGAGCCAGTGAATGTCGGCGTCGAGCATGGCCAGGTCCGGCAGCACGGGGTGCAGGGTGCCGTCGCGCAGGTGATGGGCGACGTCCCACAGGCTGCGCAGCATGATGCCGTGACCGGCCAGGCACCAGTCCCGCACCAGTTCCCCCGAATTGCTCGAGAGGGCGCCCTTGACCCGCGCCGTGCTGGGCGCACTGCCTGGCAGCGGCCGGCCCTCGCGGTCGACGGACTGCAGCGTCCAGGTGTCGAACTGCTGGTTTTCGCGCACCACCAGGCACTCGTGGCCCGCCAGGTCGTCGAGCGATGCCGGGGTGCCGCGCGCAGCCAGATACGCCGGCGCAGCGACCAGCACACGCCGGTTGGGCGCCAGCCGGCGGGCCGACCACTCGTGGCTGCGGTCGGCGCGCGGCGACCACAGCCAGATCGCCGCGTCGTAGCCTTCGCTGGCGAGGTCGGGCAGCTTTTCGGTCAACTGCAACTGGATGGCGACCCCCGGATGGCGCTGCTGGAAATCGGCCAGTGCCGGCCCCAGCCACAGCCGGCCGAATCCGAAGGTGGCGGCCAGCCGGAGGGTGCCGACCGCTGTGGTGTGCTGGTCGTGCACCGCCTGCTCCAGCGCCTCGAACCCGCTCAGCAGGTGTGTCGCGCCTTCGACCAGGCGTTCGCCCTCGGGTGTGGCGGCCAGCCGCCGCGTGGTGCGCAGAAAGAGGCGCACACCCAGCTCGGTTTCCAGCCGGGCCAGGCGCTTGCTCGCCACCGACGCCGTGACGCCCAGTTCGGCGGCCGCGGCGGCCAGGCTGCCGCGGGACTTGAGGCTGCTGACCAGCAGCAGATCGGATCGGTCCATGCCCATGTGTAGTCCTTGATTCATGCAAATTATGACCGAATGAATGTCATGATTGATGCTTGATCGGATGGCAACTGCCTGCGCACAATGCAGCCATGTTCACTGACTTCCAGCCCTTCGAAATCGAGCGCGACGGTGTGCGCCTGGCCGGCCGGCGTGGCGGCGAAGGCCCGCCGCTGCTGCTCCTGCACGGCCATCCCCAGAGCCATGTCATGTGGCACCGCGTCGCCCCCGATCTGGCGCGCCGGCATACGGTGGTGATGATGGACCTGCGGGGCTACGGCGACTCGTCGCGCCCGCTGCCGGACGCCGCGCACGCCGCCCATGCCAAACGCGAGATGGCGCTCGACGCCCTGGCCGTGATGGCCCATTGGGGGCATGCGCGGTTCCAGGTGCTGGCACACGACCGCGGGGCGCGGGTGGCACACCGGCTGGCGGCCGACCATCCCGATGCCGTCGAACGCCTGATGCTGCTCGACGTCGCCCCCACGCTGGGCATGTACGAGGGCACCACCGAGGCTTTCGCCCGGGCCTACTGGCACTGGTTTTTCCTGATCCAGCCGGCGCCGCTGCCCGAGCGCCTGATCGAATCCGATCCCCAGGGCTACCTGCGCGGGGTGATGGGCAAGAGGCATGCGGGCATGAGCGCCTTTGCGCCCGAAGCGCTGGCCGAGTACCTCCGCTGCCTCTCGATTCCCGGCAGTGCGGCCTCCCTCTGCGAGGACTACCGGGCCTCGGCCGGCATCGACCTCGCGCACGACCGGGCGGATGTCGCCGCCGGCCTCAAGCTGGCGCAGCCGTTGCGGGTGCTGTGGGGCGAACACGGTGCCGTGGGCCGCTGCTTCGACGTGCTGGCGCTTTGGCGCGAGCGGGCCGAGTCCGTCGCCGGCCAGAGCCTGCCGTGCGGCCACTACATCGCCGAAGAGGCCCCCGAACGGCTGCTGGCCCAGTGCCAGGATTTTTTCCGCTGCGCCTGAGCAGGGCTCGGCGCCCGTGTTTCCTATGATTCTGGAGAGTATCTGATGACGAAGAAAACCCACCGCATCGCGGTCATCGCCGGCGACGGCATCGGTCAGGAAGTCATGCCCGAAGGGCTGCGGGTGATGGAAGCCGCGGCCACCCGGTACGGCATCGACCTGCAGTTCGACCATTTCGATTTTTCGAGCTGGGCGTACTACGAGCGGCACGGCCAGATGCTGCCGGACAACTGGAAAGAGCAGATCGGCGGCCATGACGCCATCTACTTCGGCGCCGTGGGCTGGCCCGACAAGATCCCCGACCACGTCTCGCTCTGGGGGTCGCTGCTGATGTTCCGCCGCGAGTTCGACCAGTACGTCAACCTGCGGCCGGCCCGTCTCATGCCCGGCATCACCGCACCCGTGGTGCGCCGCGACGGCTCGCCGCGCGAACCCGGCGAGATCGACATGTACATCGTGCGCGAGAACACCGAGGGCGAGTACTCCAGCATCGGCGGGCGCATGTACGCCGGCACCCCGCGCGAAATCGTGATGCAGGAAACCGTGATGTCGCGCCACGGCGTCGACCGCGTGCTCAAGTTCGCGTTCGAGCTGGCGCAATCGCGTCCCAAGAAACACCTGACCAGCGCCACCAAGTCCAACGGCATCGCCATCACCATGCCCTACTGGGACGAGCGCGTGGCCGAGATGGCCCAGGCCTATCCGGACATCCGGCTCGACAAGTTCCACATCGACATCCTCACGGCCCACTTCGTGCAGCGGCCGGATTTCTTCGACGTGGTGGTCGCCAGCAACCTCTTCGGTGACATCCTGTCGGATCTGGGCCCGGCCTGCACCGGCACCATCGGCATTGCGCCCAGCGCCAACCTGAACCCGGACCGCACCACGCCTTCGTTGTTCGAGCCGGTGCATGGCTCGGCACCCGACATCGCGGGCCGGGGCATCGCCAATCCCATCGGGCAGATCTGGTGCGGCGCGATGATGCTGGAGTTCCTGGGCTACAAGGAAGCGCACGACGGCGTGCTGCGCGCCATCGAGGCGGCGCTGGAGCCGGGCAGCGATGCGCCGCGCACGCCCGACATCGGCGGCACGGCCAGCACGTCCGACCTGGGCCGCGCGATCGCGCAGAGCCTCTGACCGGTCGCCCGGGCCGGAGTCACTGGCTGCTGTTGAGCGCCCGGCTGCCGACCCGCTGCTGGAAAGCGGCGAGGGTGCGGTACTCGTCCTGCAGCTTGTGCGGCAGCGACAGAAACACCGGCTTGAGCTGATCGTAGAGCGCCGCCGATTCGGGATCGGGGCTGTGGCGGTGTGTGGCGCCCACCATGTCCGCCACCACGTCCAGGCTCTCGACATGCCCCAGTGCATACAGGGCCAGTACGGCAGCCCCCAGGCACGAGCTCTCGAAGCTTTCGGGCACGATGACGTCGCGGTTGAAGACGTCGGCCATCATCTGCCGCCACATCGGCGAGCGCGCAAAACCGCCCGTGGCCTTGATGGCGCGGCTGGTGCCCGCCACGGCCTCGACCGCAGGCAGGATGCTGTAGAGGTTGAAGATCACGCCCTCGAGCGCGGCACGGATCATGTGTTCCTTGCCATGGTGCATGCCCAGGCCAAAGAACGAACCGCGCAGGCGGGCGTCCCAGTAGGGGGCACGCTCGCCGGCCAGGAAAGGGTGGAACAGCAGGCCTTCGGCGCCGGGCGAGACCCGTTCGGCGATGCGCGTGAGCACTTCGTAGGGATCGATGCCCAGGCGCTTGGCGGTTTCGGTCTCGGCAGCGGCGAACTCGTCGCGCACCCAGCGCAGGATGATGCCGCCGTTGTTCACCGGTCCGCCGACCACCCAGTGGTCCTGCGTCAATGCGTAGCAGAAGGTGCGGCCTTCGGCATCGGTCAGCGGCCGGTCGACCACGCAGCGCATGGCGCCGCTGGTGCCGATGGTCACCGCCACCTCGCCGCGCTGGATCGCATTCACCCCCAGGTTGGAGAGCACGCCGTCGTTGGCGCCCAGCACAAAAGGCGTATCCGCAGGCAGTCCCAGCGACTCGGCCAGGCTGGCGGGCAGGCCGCGCAGGCTGTCGGTGGTGGGGCGGGGCGTGGCCAGTTGGTCGGCCTCGATGCCGGCCATGACCAGCGCGCCTTCGTCCCAGTCCAGCCGCTCGAGATTGAACAGGCCGGTTGCCGAGGCGATGGAGTGATCCACCACCCACTGCCCGAACAGGCGGTGGAAGACGAATTCCTTGATGCCCACGAAACGGCGCGTGCGCGCGAACAGTTCGGGTTTTTCGTGACGCAGCCACACCAGCTTGGCCAGCGGCGACATCGGATGAATGGGCGTGCCGGTGCGGCGGTAGATGGCCAGTCCATCCCACTCGGCGCC
The DNA here is from genome assembly GCF_003752175.1 of Comamonas sp. BIGb0124. Classification (GTDB taxonomy): domain Bacteria; phylum Pseudomonadota; class Gammaproteobacteria; order Burkholderiales; family Burkholderiaceae_C; genus Comamonas_F. The sequence continues at coordinate 198,400 of NZ_RJVF01000014.1, forward strand.
GATGCGTTCGGCCCAGGGCGCGGCCCGGTTGTCGGCCCAGGTGATGCTGTGCGTCAGCGGCTGGTCGTCGCCGTCGATGGCGATCAGGCTGTGCATGGCGGCGCTGAACGACACGGCCAGCACCTGCGTGTCGGCCTGTTTGGCGCGGCACTGCGCGGCGCAGGACTGGATGACCGTGGTGACGGCCTCGAAGATCTGCTGCGGATCCTGTTCGGCGGCGGCGGGCTCGGGGCGCAGCAGCGGATAGTCGACCGCGTGATGGGCCAGCACACGGCCCTTCACATCGATGGCGATGGCTTTGGTGCTGGTGGTGCCGATGTCGACACCGATGACGATCTTCTGGGTCATGGAAGGACTTTGTGCGCTGAGGCGGCCGGACGGCCGGACAGGAGGATCATCACAGAACGGTGGCCAGGGCCATGATGAAAACGATGCCGACCACGGAAATCAGTGTCTCGAGCGCCGTCCAGGTCTTGAAGGTCTGCGCCACCGTCATGTTGAAGTACTGCTTCACCAGCCAGAAACCGGCATCGTTGACGTGCGACAGGATCACCGAGCCTGCGCCGGTCGCCAGCACCAGCAGCTCGCGATTGACGTCGGGCACCAGCGTGACGATGGGGGCCACGATGCCCGCGCCGGTGATGGTCGCCACCGTGGCCGAACCCGTGGCCACGCGGATCAGCGCCGCCACCAGCCAGGCCAGCAGGATCGGCGAGAGGTGCGCCTGCACGGCCATGTGGCCGATCGCATCGCCCACGCCCGAAGCCACCAGCATCTGCTTGAAACCGCCGCCGGCGCCGATGATCATCACGATCGCAGCGGTCGGGGCCAGGCTCTGGTCGAGGAACTTGAGAATCTGCTTGCCGTCGAAGCCGCGCGCCGTTCCGAAGGTATAGAGCGACAGCAGCAGGGCGGCCAGCAGCGCCGTGATCGGGTTGCCCAGGAAATCCATCCAGTGGCGGGCGGTCGAGCCCTCGTCGAACGTCACGTCGGCAAAGGCCTTGATCAGCATCAGCAGCACCGGCAGCAGCACGGTGAAGAGCGTGATGCCGAAGCCCGGCAGGTCCTTGCTGTCGCGCTCTTGAGCGAACTGCTCGGCCATGTCCGAGGTCAGCTCGCCGGGCACGTGGCGGGCGATGAACTTGCCGTAGATCGGGCCGGCGATCATGGCCGTCGGCAGGCCGATGATGAGGCCGTAGAAAATCGTCTTGCCGATGTCGGCGCCGAAGGCCTGGATGGCCAGCAGCGGGCCGGGGTGCGGTGGGATCAGTGCATGCACCACCGACAGGCCGGCCAGCAGCGGCACGCCGATGCGCACCAGCGGCAGGCCGGTGCGGCGCGCGACGATGAAGACCAGCGGCACCAGCAGCACAAAACCGATCTCGAAGAACAGCGGCAGGCCGGTCAGGAAGGCCGCCAGCATCATCGCCCAGTGCACGCGCTCGCGGCCGAAGGCATCGATGAGGGTTCGGGCGATGCGGTCGGCGCCGCCCGATTCGGCCATCATCTTGCCCAGCATGGTGCCCAGGCCGAGCACGATGCCGACGAAGCCCAGGACGCCGCCGAAGCCGTCCTGGAACGACTTGACGACCTTCTCGATCGGCATGCCCGAGGTGATGCCCAGGAAGCCTGCGGCCAGTGTCAGGGCGATGAAGGGGTGCACCCGCCAGCGCGTGATCAGAACGATGAGCAGGATGATGGCGACGAGTGCGTCGAGCAGCAAGAAGACTTGCGGGCTGAGTCCAAACACGAGGGGATACTCCGGTGTCATGACCCCGCTTGCGCCGCGGCAGGCGGCGGGCGGGGCGTCTGTGGTTTTTGAATCGATGATGGCGGGATGCCGCCTGAGCGGCATCCGGGTCGTCCGTTCGTGCCGGCATCGTGAGCCGGCGAACGGATAGCGCTATCCCTTTGAAATGTTGAAAAGCCAGCAAAAGCTGGCCTGTTGCCGTGCACACCCGGTGACCGGTCGCAGATGAAATGAGACAGCGCTATCCTACGAATTGTGCCTCATCGGCAAATAAGTATTTACCCTTGGTTTTCGTCGGTTTGGCCGCCGGATGAGCGTTTACGGCGCGGTTTGCCGCACGACATTGCTCGGACAACGTGAGCGCGGGTCGCCCTTGGCTTAGGATGCAGCGCGCGGCCCAGCCGCGCCCCGTCGCCGACGATCCGATTCTCCTGCCGCTGCCCATGACCCAGCCTCCTTCCCCGCCGCCACGCGCGCGCACGCCGCGCTCGACCGGGCGCGTGACGCTCGACGACGTGGCTCAGGCCGCAGGCGTCAGCCCGATCACGGTCTCGCGGGCCTTGCGCGGGGCACGCAGCGTGGCGCCGCATCTGGTCGAACAGGTCCGGCAGGCCGCTGTCGCGCTGGGTTACGTGCCCAATCTGGCCGCACGGTCGCTGGCTTCGAGCCGCAGCCAGTCGGTGGCGGTGCTGGTGCCGCTGCTCTCGAACCAGTTGTTCGTCAACCTGCTCGAGGCCGCACAGACGGTGTTCATGCAGGCAGGCTACCAGACCCTGCTGGGCGTGACCCACTACCGCCCCGAGGAAGAGCAGCGCCTGTTGCAGATCCACACCGCGCAGCGCCCGGCCGGCCTGCTGCTGACCGGCTTCGACCACACGCCGGCGACACGCGAACTCATTGCCCAGAGCGGCATTCCCTGCGTGCACATGATGGAGCTGGCGCCGGGCGAACCCGAGCTGCCCTGCGTGGGTTTTTCGCAGACCGATGCCGGCCGCGACATCACGCGGCACCTGCTGGCGCGGGGCCGCCGGCGCATCGCCTTTGCCGCTGCCCAGCTCGATCCCCGCGCCATGATGCGGGCCGAAGGTTACCGGCAGGTCATGCGCGAGGCCGCGTGCTACGACGCAGGCCTGGAATGTCTGGATGCACAGCCTTCGAGCATGGCCCTCGGCGGCCGCATGTTCGAGCGGCTGATGGCCGAGCGGCCCGATGTGGACGCCATCTTCTTCTGCAACGACGACCTGGCCCACGGGGCCTTGCTGGCCGCGCAGCGCATGGGCGTGGCGGTGCCGCAGCGCGTGGCCATGGCCGGCTTCAACGACCTCGAGGGCAGCGACCTGATGCTGCCGCCGCTGACCTCGGTGCGCACGCCGCGTGTCGAAGTGGGGCAGCAGGCCGCGCAGATGCTGCTGGCCCTCATCGAGGGAGAGCCGCTCGAGCCGGTCCAGGTCGATCTGGGCTTCGAGGTGGTGGTGCGCCAGAGCACCTGAAGACGAACGCGAGGCGGAGCGGCGCCGCGTCGGGCGACCGGGGCCAAGGTGTACGATTTTGGCTACTTTTTTGTAAAAACTAATAACAACCATTATTAATACGAATCTATAATTCACACCTCTCGCCAGCCCCGTCAGCGCTGCTGCAGCCCTGTCTTCTCCCAACCGAAGCCAGGGCATTTTTACGCCGCGTCCTTGATTCGCCAGCCATGTCGTTCCCACCCTTCCCGAGGTTCCTGACCTATGGTTTGCCCCGAATCGACGCCGGTTGTGGCGTTTTCCTCTTCTGCAGCGTCCGAACTGCGCCCCCGCCGCCGCCTGGTGGTCCTCGCCGTGCAGGGCGCCTTGCTGGCGATGGCTGCACCCGCCCTGCATGCCCAGACCGCCGTGTCCCCACCGAACGAGGCCGCGAGCGTGCGGACCTTGCCGGTGGTGGAAGTGAAGGCCGAGCGCGAACAACAGGCGCAGCACACCCCCGGCGCCACCACCACGCTGACGCTGGAAGACCTCGAGAAGCCCGGCATCAACAGCATGGCCGACGTGGTGCGTTACCAGCCGCTGGTATCCGCCCCTGGCGTGGCCACGGGCGCTTCGCGCAACAAGAGCAGCTTCGACCGGGGCGGCACGACCGGCTACAACATCCGCGGCATCGAGGGCAACCGCATCGGGCTGGACATCGACGGCATCGAACTGCCCGATGCCACCACACGCCCCTATGTCAGCCGGGTGGGCAGCAACACCTTTGGTGTGGGCCGCGACTTCATCGACCCCGAGATGTTCTCGGGTGTCGACATCCAGTCGGGCACGACCTCGTCGCGGCGCTCGGCCGGCGGCATCGGCGGCGCGGTGGGTTTCAAGACCAAGTCGCCCGAGAACTACCTCACGCCGACCAAGTCCAGCTACTTCGGCGGCAAGCTCGGCTACGATTCCGCCGACCGGTCGTGGAACGAAAGCGTGACCGCAGCCGGACGCAGCGGTGCGCTCAGCGGCCTGATCGCCTATTCGCGCCGCGACGGTCATGCGTTGCGCAACAACAGCGACACCATCGACAGCTACCCCGACAACTGGCATTCCGACGCGCTGCTGCTCAAGGGCGGCCTGCAACTGTCGTCCGAACACAAGCTGGGTCTGTCGGCCGATCTGTATCGCCGCAAGAACAACACGGTGTTCGATGCCTGGGACAGCAACGGTGCCGCCATCACCGAAAACTCGCGCCAGCACAGCGACACGGCGCGCAACACGCTGCAGTTCAGCCACCTGTGGACGCCCAGCGCCGGCTGGCTCGACCAGCTCGACACCCGGGTGTTTTTCCAGGACACCGATACCCGCGACGCCACCGACACCACCTCGCTCGCCGGCGGCAGCGTGACTAACAACCTGTCGCAGAACAAGACGCGGACCTGGGGCTTTTCCAGCACGGCCGAAAAACGCTTCGACAACCACCGCGTGAGCGTGGGCGTCAACGCATCGACGCAGAAAATCGACCGGCCGTGGAGCGTGTCGGGCTACATGAAACCCCAGCCCGACACCACCAACAACCGCTTCGGCCTGTTTGTCGAGGACGAGATCACCTTCAATGCGGGCGGCAGGCGCCTGGCCCTCATCCCCGGCCTGAGAGTCGACCGCTACGAGATCAAGGCCCGCGACCTGGACAACTTCGTCAGCGGCGTGCTGACGCAGGCCGATGTGGAAAAACTGTATGGCAACGTGCCGACGCGCAACGTCGTCAGCCCCAGCCTGAGCCTGGTCTACGACATCCAGCCCAAGCTGAGTGCCTATGTGCAGTACAAGCGCAGCGGCCGCGTGCCGACGGCCGGCGAGATCTTCGGCTCGTGGAACATGGCCAGCAACTACAACACAGGCAATCAGTACGCGCTGACCGGCAACCGCGACCTGCAGGACGAGACGGCACAGTCCATCGACATCGGCCTGAAGGGCCAGCCCACGCCAGGCGTGCAGATGAGTGCCTCGGCCTTCTACACGCACTACAAGGACTTCATCGCCTACACCCGCTACACCCGGGCCAGTGCCCCGGATCTCTTTACCAACGTGCCCGCACACATCGGGACCATCTACCAGGCTGAAAACCGCGACAAGGCCCACATCTACGGCTTCGAAGTCAGCACCCGCCTGGACCACGGCCAGTGGGCGCCGGCCGTGCGCGGCCTCTACAGCACCTGGGCACTGGGCTACAGCAAGGGCAGTTCCAAGTCGCGCTACGACGGCGACACCGATACCGACCTCGACAGCGTGCTGCCCAGGAAGGCCATCGTCGGCATCGGTTTCGACGCCCCGCAGAAGCGTTGGGGTGCCGGCCTGACCGGGACTTTTGTGAAGAGCAAGCGGGCCATCGCCACCAACCGCAACAGCTACGCCAACGGCGGCACAGCCATCACCGAGTCGACCACCACGCTGTTCACGGTGCCCGGCAACGCGGTGTTCGACCTGGGCGGCTACTGGCAGATCAGCAAGAACGTGCGTCTGAGCGGCGGCATCGCCAACATCACCGACAAGCGTTACTGGGACTACGCCAGCGCCCGCAACCTGCAGGTGTCGCCGGCCTCGGCGCGCGACGCGCGCGACATCGAACTGCTGACCAACCCGGGCCGCACCTACAGCCTGGCCCTGTCCGTGGCGTACTGATCCCCCTCGACGGGCGCACGCCAGGTGGTGGCGGCGCCCTGAATCTTTTTCCCCACTCGAAAACCAGGAGAACTCCATGCGTGCAGCGATCCGGCCCCTGGCGGCCCTCATTCCCTTGCTCCTCGTCGGCTGTGCCGCAACCCAGTCGCCCTCGGCGGCAACCGGCCAGCCGCCGCGTCCGGCAGGCGGCCATGGCCAGAAGGCTTTCATCGGCAGTTTCGACGGCAATCGCGACGGCGTGGTCACGCGTGCCGAATACGATGCCATCCGCAAGCAGCGTTTCGACAGCGCCGACAAGAACGGCGACGGTTTCCTGAGCGAAGAGGAATACGTGGCCGAGTACGAGCTGCGCCTCAAGCAGCAGTACCTGGCCGATGGCCGCGAGCCCGATGCGGCCTACGCAGGCAACATCAAGCAGGCGCACGTGCGTTTTGCCTTGCTCGACCGCGACCGCGACGGCCGTCTGTCGCGTGAAGAAGACCTGGCCATTGCCGACAAGACCTTCAAGGCGCAGGACACCAACGGCGATGGCGTGGTCTCGGCCGCCGATCCGCAGAAAGCCCCCGCCGGCGACGGCGCCACGCCCTGATGGGGACCCCGACCGATACCCGTCCACCGACGGCATGGGTCGGTGCCGCGCTGGCGCTCGGACTGGCCTGCGGGCCGGCCGCCGCAGCCGGCCTGAGCCTGGACGTGACCTTGCCCGAGGTGCAGACGGGCCCGGTGCACCGGCCCTATCTGGCGGCCTGGGTCGAACGTCCGGCGGACCAGTCCGTGGCCGGCACGCTGGCCGTGTGGTACGACCAGCGCCTGCGCGACAACCTCGGCACCACCTGGCTGCGCAATCTGCGCACCTGGTGGCGCAAGGCCGGCGAGACGCTGGTCCTGCCGGCCGATGGCGTCAGCGGTCCGACACGGCCGTCGGGGCGTCACACCCTGCGTTTCGGCCCCGATCATCCGGTCCTCGCCGGGCTGCCTGCGGGCGAGTACAACCTGGTGGTCGAAGTCGCCCGCGAGCAAGGCGGACGCGAGCTGCTGCGCGCGCCTTTCCAGTGGCAGGGGGCCGCGGCCGGCGCGGCTGCGGCACAGGCCCATGTCAATGGAACCAGCGAAATCGCCGCCATCCAGGTCGGCGCCGGCCGCTGATGAAGAAGGGCGTCTGGCGATGAACGGCACGCGTGCGTTCTGGCTGCGGCAACTGCACACCTGGCACTGGGTTTCGGCCGCCGTCAGCCTGCTGGGCATGCTGCTGTTCGCGGCCACCGGCCTGACGCTCAACAACGCTGCCTGGTTCAAGACCCAGGCCGTGACGCAGGAGCTTGAACTCGCCCTGCCGCCCCCGCTGCGGCAGGCCTTGTCCGAACTGCCCCGCGAGGGCCGCATCGCCGTGCCGCCCGCCCTGGCCGGCTGGGCCGCACGACAGTTCGGCATCGAGCTGGCCGGCCGTGAAACCGAGGTCAGCGCCGACGAGCTCTACATCGCTCTGCCGGGGCCGGGCCACGACAGCTGGCTGGCCATCGACCGGGCCGAGGGATGGGCCGTCTACCGCCAGACCCGCATGGGCTGGCTGGCTTTTCTCAACGACTTGCACAAGGGCCGCCATGCGGGCGTGGCATGGTCATGGTTCATCGACGTGATGGCCGTGGCCTGCATCGTTTTTTCGCTCACCGGACTGGGTCTGCTTTACCTGCATGGCCGCGGCCGCCCCATGACCTGGCCGCTGGCCAGCCTGGGCCTGGTGGTGCCGCTGGTGCTGGTGCTGCTGTTCATCCACTGACCGACTTGTCCACAGGCCGGCCAGTCCGGATGCCTGTGGATAGCCTCCGATTGGCCCGCATGTCTCTTCCGCCCCGCAACCGTGTCCTGATCCCGCCCACGCCCCACGCGCCCGAACTGCCGCTGGGCCGCACCGTGCTGGCGCTCTCGGGCCGCAGCATGGGCATGGCCTGGAACGCCCGCCTTGCGGTGTCGCAGGCGACGAGCGAGGCCGCGCTGCGAACGGCCATCGAAGACGAGCTGTCGTATACCGCCGCGTTGTTCAGCCATTGGGAGTCCGGCAGCGAACTCTCGCGGTTCAACCGTTCCGCACCGGGCCCTTGGCCGTGCTCCGACGATTTCTGGCATCTGATCCAGGACGGCCTGGCGCTGGCGCAGGATAGCGGCGGTGCCGTCGACCCGACGCTGGGCCGGCTGGTTCAGGCCTGGGGGTTCGGACCTTCGGCCAGCCGCCACGCACCCGCCGCGGCCCGTGTGCCCGAACCGCAGGTGCTCGCTGCAGCCTTGCAGGCCAGCGGCTGGACGCATCTGCAGACCGACCCCGCGCGCCGTGCCCTGCTGCAGCCCGGGGGGCTGTGGCTCGATCTCGGCGGTCTCGCCAAAGGCTGGGCCGTCGACCGGATCTCGCAGCGCCTGGCCGACGAAGGCGCCGCGTCGCACCTGTTCGAGCTCGGCGGCGAGTGCCGCGCCCGGGGCGTCAGGCCCGATGGCCAGCCCTGGTGGGTGGAACTCGAGAATCCGCCCGGTGCAGCCCTGCCGCGCACCCTGGTGGCATTGCTGGATCTGGCGCTGGCGACCTCGGGAGACTACCGCCAGTGTTTTGAACACGGGGGGCGGCACTACAGCCACACCCTCGACGGCCGGACCGGCCAGCCTGCGGACCACGGATGGGCCTGTGTGTCCGTGCTGCACGAACGGGCCCTCATGGCCGATGCCTATGCCACGGCTCTGGGTGTCATGGGTGTCGCGGACGGTCTGTCGTGGGCCAACCACCGTCGTGTCGCGGCCCGCCTGGTCCAGCGTACCCCGTCGGGTTGGATCGAGCATGTGTCCGAGGCCCTGGCCGCCATGCTGGAGGAGACGGCATGAACACCGATCCGCTGCGCCTGTTGGCCGCCATGGCGCTGGGGCTGGCCTGGGTGGGCTGGACCGCATGGGTCTGGTGGCGCAACCGGGCGGTGCAGCCCGATGCGATGGAAGAGCGCGCAGGGGCGGCTGAACGTCCGTCGACCGTGCTGATGCCGTATGCCAGCCAGACCGGCCTGGCGGCTGCGCTGGCGCACGAGGCCGCAGCCCGCCTGCGTGCGGCCGGGATGGCGGTCACGGTGCTGCCTTTGTCTGCCGTGGATACGGCACGCCTTCGTGCCACGTCCTTCTTGCTGATCGTGGCCAGCACCATCGGCGAAGGCGACCCGCCGGACAACGCGGCGGCGTTTGTGGCCCGGACGCTGCCCGCCGTGCCCGGCCTTTCGCTGACCGGTCTGCGTTACGGCGTGCTGGCGCTGGGCGATCGCCACTACCGTCGTTTCTGTGGCTTCGGCCGCGCGCTCGATCAGGCGCTGGCCGCATCCGGCGCGCAGCGGCTGTTTGACCGCATCGATGTCGACCAGGGCGATCCGCAAGCCCTGGCGGCCTGGCGCCGCGCCCTGGACAGGCTGGCCCCCGGCCGCCTTGCGCCGCCGGAGTCCGAGTCCGAGTCCGAGCCGTCGATCGTCCGCTGGCAACTGGCTGCGCGCACCCATCTCAATCCGGGCAGCCCCGGCGAGCCGCTCTACCACCTCGTGTTCGAACCGCTGGGCCCCACGCCGGCCTGGCGGGCGGGGGACATCGCCCGGATCGTCCTGGAAGAGACCGAACCCGACGCCCCCGCTCAGGACTTGGTCGACGCCCACACCGCAGGTCCGAGCGGCGCGACCGGTCCGCAGGTCTGGCCCGCAGCCGGGTCGGTGCGGCCTGCGGGGGATGTCCTCGCCGGCGCAGGCGAGGTGCGCGACTATTCGCTGGCCAGTCTGCCAAGCGATGGTCGCGCCGAATTGCTCGTTCGCCTGCATCGCCGGTCCGACGGTGGTCTGGGCCGCGGTTCGGGTTGGTTGACCCGGCAACTGCCCCTGGGCGCTTCGATCCGCCTGGACGTGCGCGCCAACCCGGCTTGCCATGTTCCCGAAGCCCGGCTACCGCTCATCCTCGTCGGCAGCGGCTCGGGCCTGGCCGGATTGAGGGCCCAGCTCAAGGCGCGTGGCGAGACTCTGGGTCGCCAACCTTCCGCCTGCGGCCCTGCGTGGCTGTTGTTCGGCGAGCGCTCGCCCGCGCACGACCGCCCGTTCGCAGACGAGATCGACGCCTGGCTGGCGCAAGGCGTGCTGCAGCGTGCCGATCACGCCTATTCGCGGCCTGCCGACGGCCGGCCGGGCCGCCATGTGCAGTCGCTGCTCGTGCAGCATGCCGCCGAACTGCGAGACTGGCTCGACGCCGGCGCGCTGCTGTACGTCTGCGGCAGCCGCCAGCGGCTGGGCGAGGGGGTCGAGCAGGCCCTGCTGCAACTGCTGGGCGACGAGGCCGTGCTGGCGCTGCGCGAGGCGGGGCGGTATCGGCGGGACGTGTACTGAGGAGACCCAACCCGTTCGCCCATGAAAAAAGCCCGCTATCGGTGAGATAGCAGGCTTTGTTCTGATTTGGTGCCGGAGAAAGGAGTCGAACCCTCGACCTTCTCATTACGAATGAGCTGCTCTACCAACTGAGCTACACCGGCGAAGCCGCCTATTATAGCGTGTGTTTGCGCGCGGGCTCAAGACCCGCGCGTCGGCCGCTCATGCACGCATCCGCTCAGGGCTTCGGCGCGGCGGCTTCGGCGTAGTACTGCTGCACACGCTCGACTTCGTTGCGCGCGCCGAGCACCACGCTCACCCGTTCGTGCAGCTTGCTGGGCTTGACGTCGAGGATCGGTTCGCGGCCCGTGCTCACGGCGCCGCCCGCCTGCTCGACCAGCCAGCCCATCGGGTTGGCTTCATACAGCAGGCGCAGCTTGCCGGGCTTGTTGGGTTCACGCTTGTCCCAGGGATACAGGAACACGCCGCCACGGGTCAGGATGCGGTGCACGTCGGCCACCATCGAGGCCACCCAGCGCATGTTGAAATCCTTGCCGCGCGGGCCTTCCTTGCCTTGCAGCAGTTCGCCGATGTAACGCTGGATGCTCGGATCCCAGTGACGCTGGTTGCTCATGTTGATGGCGAACTCCTGCGTGTCCGCAGGGATCTTCACATCTTCGGAAACCAGCACGAACGAGCCCTGTTCGCGGTCGAGCGTGAACATCGCCACGCCATCGCCCACCGTCAGCACCAGCGTGGTCTGCGGGCCGTACACGCAGTAGCCTGCGGCCACCTGCTCGTGGCCGGATTGCAGGAAATCCTGCTCCGACACGCCGGGGTGTTCGCCGGGCTTCTTGAGCACGCTGAAGATGGTGCCGATGCTGACGTTGATGTCGATGTTGGACGAGCCGTCGAGGGGATCGAACAACAGCAGGTATTCGCCTTGCGGGTAGCGGTTGGGCACCACGTAGATGCTGTCCATTTCCTCGCTGGCCATGGCCGCGAGGTGACCGCCCCATTCGTTGGCCTCGATCAGCACGTCGTTGGCGATGACGTCGAGCTTTTTCTGCACTTCGCCCTGCACGTTTTCACTGCCGGCGGTGCCGAGCACATCGCCCAGCGCGCCTTTGTTGACGGCAAAGCTGATGCGTTTGCAGGCCCGGGCCACCACTTCGATGAGCAGGCGCAACTGGGCCGGAATGTGGCCGTCGACACGCTGTTTCTCGACGAGATAGCGGGTAAGGGAGATACGAGATGACACGATGGAACTCTCCTAGATAAAAAAACCGGATCAGGCGGCCAGTGCGCGCGAGATCACCTCGCGCACGTCGTTGCTGAGATCGGCCTTGGCGGCCACGCGCCGCAGCGCTTCTTCCGCGGCATGGCGGTAGGGCTCGGCCAGCTTCTTCCAGCGGTCGAGCGCACGCGCCAGGCGGGCCGCGACCTGCGGGTTGATGGCATCCAGGGCGATGACCTGTTCGCTCCAGAACACATAACCCGCGGCATCGCTGCGGTGGAAGGCGCCGGGGTTGGCACTGCAGTAGCTGAAGATCAGGCTGCGTGCGCGGTTGGGGTTCTTCAGGCTGAAGTCGGCATGCTTCATCAACTGTCGCACCTGGGGCAGCACCTGGCCCTGGCGGTCCACCGCGCCGCCCTGCAGCGCAAACCATTTGTCGATGACCAGCGCCTCATGGCGGAACAGGGCATGGAAGCGCTGCAGCGCCGGCTGCGCCAGCTCGTGGCCGGCACCCAGCAACGCCAGCAGGGCGTTCTGGCGGTCGGTCATGTTGCCTGCATCCTTGAAGCGCTGGTAGGCGCGGCCCGGCCACACGGCATCGCCGGTGCGGCGCGCGGCCAGCACCAGCATGCCGAGCGCCAGTCCCGCCAGCGCACGGCGGCCCGAGGACACCGGGTCGGGGCTGTAGCCGCCGTTGTCGTGATGCGCCTCGTAGGCGTGCAGCCAGTCGTCGTACAGCGCATGGGCCAGTTGTTCGCGCAGCGATTCGCGCACCGCGTGGATGCGCTGCGGGTCGACCACGTCCAGCTGTTCGGCGATGTAGTTCTCGGACGGCAGCGTGAGCGCCAGCTCCTTGAAGGCCGCGTCCAGCGTGGCGTCGCGCAGCAACTGGCGCAGCGCATCGATGTAGGCGGCGTCGAGCAGCACCTGGCCGTCGGCCGAGGCGGCGGCCGGCTCCTGGGCGATGCCGGCCAGGATGCGGCGCAGCGACAGGCGCTGGCCCGCTTCCCACCGGTTGAACGGATCGCTGTCGTGACGCAGGCGCACCAGCAACTGATCGTCGCTGTCGTCCGCCTCGAGCACCACGGGGGCGCTGAACTGGCGCAGAACCGACGGTACCGGCTGTTCGGTCACGCCGCCGTAGGTCACGGTGGTGCGGGCCTGCGTCAGCACCAGCGTCTGCTCGGTGCCGCTGGCCGCAGCCACCGGCACCGCATCGCCCGACTGCTGCAGCGGCAGGGCGCGGCCGTCGGCCGCCAGCAGTCCCAGCGTCACCGGGACCACCATCGCCGACTTGCCGCTCTGGCCGGGCGTGTCGGGCACGGTCTGCGTGAAGGTCAGGCTGAAGGTCTGGGCCTGCGCGTCGTAGGCGGTTTCGACGCGCAGACGCGGCGTTCCGGCCTGGCTGTACCACAGCTTGAACTGCGGCAACTGGCGTGCCAGTTCGCTCTCGGGATTGGCATCGGCGATGGCCTGCGCAAAATCGTCGCAGGTCACGGCCTGGCCGTCGAAGCGTTCGAAATACAGCGTGATGCCCTTCTGGAAGCCTTCGCGGCCCACCAGCGTCTGCATCATGCGCACCACCTCGGCCCCTTTTTCGTAGATGGTGACGGTGTAGAAGTTGTTGATCTCGATGTAGCTGTCCGGCCGCACCGGGTGGGCCATCGGGCCCGCGTCTTCGGGGAATTGCGCGGTGCGCAGCACCCGCACGTCCTCGATGCGCTTGACCGCCCGCGCGCTCGCGCTGCCGGCCAGGTCCATGCTGAACTCCTGGTCGCGGAACACCGTCAACCCTTCCTTCAGGCTGAGCTGGAACCAGTCGCGGCAGGTGACGCGGTTGCCACTCCAGTTGTGGAAGTACTCGTGGCCGACCACGCTCTCGATGTTGGCGAAATCGACATCGGTCGCGGTGGCAGGATTGGCCAGCACGTACTTGGTGTTGAAGATGTTCAGGCCCTTGTTCTCCATCGCGCCCATGTTGAAGTCGCCCACGGCGACGATCATGAAACGCTCGAGATCGAGCGGCAGCCCGAAGCGGGCCTCGTCCCACAGCACCGAATACACCAGCGACGTCATCGCGTGCTCGGTCTTGTCGAGGTCGCCGGGGCGCACGTAGACCTGCAGCAGATGCTCCTGGCCGGCGCGCGAGGTGATGCGCTGCTCGCGGGCCACCAGTTGGCCCGCCACCAGCGCAAACAGGTAGCAGGGCTTCTTGTGCGGGTCGACCCACTTGGCGAAATGCCGGCCCTCGTTGCCCGTGCCCTGCAGGTCGCCGCTGTCGACCCGATTGCCGTTGGACAGCAGCACCGGGTAACGCGCCTTGTCGGCACGCAACGTCACCGTGTAGCTCGCCATGACGTCCGGGCGATCCAGGAAATACGTGATGCGGCGGAAACCCTCGGCCTCGCATTGCGTGAAGAACGCGTCCTGGCTCACGTACAGGCCCATGAGCTTGGTGTTCTTGGCCGGGCAGCAGGTGGTGAAGATCTCGAGATCGAAGCTGCCTTCTGCCGGCAGGTTGTCGAGCACCAGCTGCTTGCCTTCCATGCGGAAGGAGGCCGACTGTCCGTTCACCAGCACACGCGCCAGGTTCAGCTCCTCGCCGTCGAGCTTGAGCGGCTGGGCCGGCACATCCGCATTGCGGCGCAGCGTCATGCGGTTGACCACGCGGGTCTTGGCCGGGTCCAGGTCGAAGGTCAGGTCGACCGTGTCGATCCAGTAGGGCGTCGCGCTGTAGTCCTCGCGCAGGATGGTGAGGGGCTGTCCCAGGTCGTCACGCAACATCGAGTTTCTCCAGGAATAGGTTGGCGATCAGTTCGCGGTAGTCGGCGATGGCGGCGCGCACATGCGGGCCGGCCAGTTCTTGCGCAGTATGCGTGGTGCAGACCGCAACGGCCTGCATGCCGGCACGGCGCGCGGCCTCGATGCCGTAGGGCGCGTCCTCGAACACCAGGCAGTGCGCGGGCTCCACGCCCAGGCGTTGCGCCACCGCCAGGAAGATGGCGGGATCGGGTTTGCCGGGAAGGCCCTCGTCCCCGCCCACCACGGCTTGCGGTGCCGGGTCGAGCGCCAGTTGCTCGAGCGCAAAGGCCAGGTTGTGGCGATCGCTGGCCGAGCCCACGCCGATGCGCAGGCCGCGTGCAGCCGCCTGGGCGGCAAACGCAGCCACGCCGGGCACGGGCCGGAAGTCCGCCGCGAACAGTTCGCGGTACAGCGCTTCCTTTTCATTGTTCAGCGGCAGCGCATCGGCATCCGAGAACTCGCGCCCGAACATCGCGCTCACGCACTCCCGGCCGTTGCGGCCGTTGATGCGGGCCAGGAACGCGACCGGATCTTCGATGCGCAGGCCGTGGCGCTGCGCGAAGACCTGCCAGGCCTGCAGATGGGCCGGCAGCGAATCGATCAGGGTGCCGTCCATGTCGAAGACGATGGCGTGGACGGCGGGAAACACGGTTTGAACGGGCTGCTGCTGATCCATCACACGCCTTGCTTGAGCGAGGCTTCGATGAAAGCGTCGAGATCGCCGTCGAGCACCTTCTGCGTGTTCGAGATTTCCACGTTGGTGCGCAGATCCTTGATGCGGCTGTTGTCGAGCACGTAGCTGCGGATCTGGTGGCCCCAGCCGACGTCGGTCTTGGAGTCCTCGAGCTTCTGCTGCTCTTCCATGCGCTTGCGCATCTCGAAGTCGTACAGGCGCGAGCGCAGGCGCTGCCAGGCGACGTCGCGGTTGCTGTGCTGGCTGCGGCCGTCCTGGCACTGCACCACGATGCCGGTGGGAATGTGGGTCAGCCGCACGGCCGAGTCCGTCTTGTTGATGTGCTGGCCGCCCGCGCCCGAGGCCCGGAAGGTGTCGGTGCGCACATCCGACGGGTTGATCTCGATCTCGATCGTGTCGTCGATATCGGGGTAGACGAACACGCTGGCAAAGCTGGTGTGACGTCCGCCCGACGAATCGAACGGCGACTTGCGCACCAGGCGGTGCACACCGGTTTCCGTGCGCAGCAGGCCAAAGGCGTATTCGCCCTCGATCTTGATGGTCGCGCTCTTGATGCCGGCCACGTCGCCCGGGGTCTCGTCCTCGACCGTCGCCTTGAAGCCCTTGCGTTCGGCGTACTTCAGGTACTGGCGCAGCAGCATGCTGGCCCAGTCGCAGGCCTCGGTGCCGCCGGCGCCGGCCTGGATGTCCAGGAACGTGCTCATCGGATCGGCCGGCTGGTTGAACATGCGGCGGAATTCGAGCTTCTCGACCTCGGCCTCGAGCTTCGCGGCCTCGTCGCGGATGGTGAGCAGGCCAGCCTCGTCGTTGTCCTCGCGGCTCATCTCGTACAACTCTTCGTTGTCGGCGAGTTCACGCGTCAGGTCGTCGAGCACCAGCACGATGCTTTCCAGCGCCTTCTTTTCCTTGCCCAGTTCCTGGGCACGCTTGGGGTCGTTCCAGACCGCGGGGTCTTCCAGCGCGGCGTTGACGTCTTCTAGTTTGCGAGCCTTCTGATCGTAGTCAAAGATACCCCCGTAGCTCGGCGGTGCGAGCCTGGAGGTCTTCGAGCTTGGCGCCGATCTGGTTGATGTGTTCTGCGTCCATGGTGTGTTCCTGCTGGTATCGGGTGGCCGCGTGCGGACGCGGCCACGTAGTAAGGGGTCAGGCGCCGGGCCTGCGCAAACGGTTATTTTCCCACGCCGAGCCGATGTCACGGCGGGCGGGCGACATTTCGTCGTTCCGCAGGCTGAAAACAAAATCTGAAACTCTCTGATTTTTAATACTAATGATTTAATACCAAGGTACTCTCTGAGCCCTTCGAAACATCAGAGAGTCGTTCCATGTCCGCCAGTCCTGTGCGCTCGTCGCGTCGAGCGTTGTTGTTGTCCGTGGCCCTGTTGCTGAGTGCCTGTGGGGGAGGGGGCGGCGACACCGCGCCGCCGGCCGGCGCCGGAGGATCGTCCACCCCGGACGGACCCTCCGCACAAGTGCCGGTCACGGGCCGCGGACCCGTCGCCAACGAGCCGGCCCGGGAGCGCCTGAACGTGCTGGCCCTGCAATTGGCGCAGACCCATGTGCTGCCCGAGTCCGGCCGGCGCTGGGAGGGGCAGGCCGCCCCCATCGGCGACGAGGAACTGCATCTGATCGGCAACCGTTCCGCGCTGGCCCTGGTGCGCCTGGCGGCTGCCGGCGACATCGTCGGCCCGGCCATCGAGGGCTGGCTGGGCGACCGCCGGCTGGGCAGCCTGCCGCTCGCCGACCCGACGCAACTGCCGCCGACCGAAGACGGCGGCAGCGCCTACGGACCCGACTGGTACAGCGCCACGCTGCCGGCCGCATGGCTGCGGCGCGGCCTGGAACTGCGGGTGGTGGCGGACGGCCTGGCCAGCGAATGGCGCAGTCCCGCCGTGGGGGCCGACACCACGCTCGATTGGCGCATCCTGCCCTTCTACCTGTTCGGCGCCGACGAATCCAATAGCGGGATCGCGCTCGACGCCATCGGGACGCCGGCGGCCGCGCTGCGCGAGGAAATGGCGCTCAAGATGCCGGTCGCCGCACTGGCCGTGGGTCCGCACGCGGCCGGCCAGGCGGCGTGGCCCACCCTGGTGGTCTCTCCGCGCGACGATGCCGCCGGCACCGCGCAGCCGGCCTACGTGCTGTCGAACAGCAGCCAGCAGAAAGAAGGCTATGCGGCCATGAGTTCGGTGCTCGCCGTGCTCAACCGCCTGCGCCAGGCCAATGGCGACGAGCCGCTGGCCGTGCAGTACTACGCACCCTTGGTCATGCTCGATGCGAACGGCCGTTATGCCAGTCCCCGGGGCGGCCTCGGGCTGATCGGCGGCGCCACGGCCACGGGCGACCACCTCTTCGGCGGCATCTTCCTGCACGAACAGGGGCATGGCCTGGGTCTGCCCCACCAGGGCGAGGCCTACGACAACGGCCGCTTCCCCTATGACTGGGGCAGCCTCGACGGTTCGGTCTGGGGCTACGACGCCGGTCGCCGCGAATTCCTTCCTCCCTACATGCCCGGAAGCTCGTCGCGGTATGTGCGCTGTGCCCAGCAGGCATTCGCCGGTCGGATCCGACCGCTCGACCGTTCCGGCCGTTGCATCAAGCAGGACCCGATGCAGAGCGGTGCCGGCGACCAGGCCCAGGGCTACGCCTATGCCACGTTTTCCGATTTCAGCACGGCCATGATGCAGCGCCATCTCGAGGGCCGCACCGTGCTGCAGGCCGATGGCAGTCATGCCTATTCGGGCGGCAAACTGGTCGCCGATGCCGCCTTCGCCGGCGGCTATCGGCGCTGGGATGCGATCGACGGCACCTGGGTCGGTGTCGCGCCCGAAACTCAGAAGAACGGCCTCAATGGCCTGGACGGGGGCTTGCCTGCCGAAACCAACGTGCCGGTGCACGCGATCGCCCTGACCATGAGCTACGCCGGAACGGCCGGCGCCACCCAGATCTACCCGCCGCTGAGCTTCCAAGGTCACCTGCGGCGCACCATCGACCCGGCGCTGGCCGCCGACCGTGCCGCCATCGCACCGGGCGATACGGCCTATGGGCAGTACTGCCTGTCGGGCGGCTGCGACTACACCGTGCGGGTGACTTATGCCGATGGCAGCCAGCACCGGGCGCTGTTGCAGGGCGGTTTCCGCCCTGCGCGCCAGCCCTCGGGTGCCCCGCCTGCCAGCGCCGGCGATCCGCTCGATGGCAACAGTTTCCGTACCTGGGCCGTGAACGTTCCGGGCCGCAAGCCGCTGGCGCGCATCGAGCTGCTGGCGACGCCCAAGGCCTGGGAAGGACTGCCCGATGCGCCGGTGGTGCTGGCCGAGCGCAGGCTCTGAGCCCGTTCGCCAGGACCGGGAGGCAGGTAGAGGGCAGGGGCGCTGGCCGGGTTGCCGGCCCCGGCCCGTCTCAGCCGGCCAAAAAACCGCACACCAGCGCCGCCAGCGCTTCGGGCTGGTCGTGGTGCACGTTGTGCCCGGCCGGTCCGAGCCGTTCGATGCGCGCATGGGCAACCGCCTGCAGCCGGGCATGGAAATCATCCAGCGTGTAGCGGCCCTGCCACAAGCCGGCCATGGCATTGTCGCTGGCCTCCACCACCAGCACCGGCGCCCGGATCGCGCGCCACACCGCCGCCACTTCGTCGGCCCGGTAGAGCTGGGCGCTGACCACCTTGTGCGCGGCCTCGGCCAGGAGGTGCCATTGGCCGTCGGCACGCGGCTCGGCCCATTGCTGGGCCAGCCAGTCCGCCCTGGCGGGATCCAGGCGCGGGTTGGTGCGCACCAGCCGCCGTGCCACCGCACCTGCATCCGCATAGCCGCGCAGCGCCAGCGAGCCCCGGTGCAGATCGCGGATTTCGTCCAGCCATTGCGCGTAGCGCCCGGGGGCCTGGTCCGCCGTGCTCGCGGGCAGGCCGAATCCCTCGAGGTTGACCAGGCGCCGCACACGCTCGGGCCGTACGCCCGCATACAGCATGGCCACGTTGCCGCCCATGCTGTGGCCGACCAGGTCGACCGGACGATGCGGGCTGAGGGTATCGATCAGTGCGTCGAGATCGGCCAGATAGTCCGCAAACACCACGTGATCGGCCGCCGGCAGGGCGCTGTGGCCAAAGCCGCGCCAGTCGGGCGCGACGATGCGCCGGCCCTGCATGAAGGCCTCCGGCAAGGCATCGACCATGAACTGGTACGAGGCTCCCACGTCCATCCAGCCGTGCAGCAGCAACAGCAGCGGTTGTTCCTGTCCGCCGGAGGGCGCCGGCGGGGCTGGCTCGTCGTGCGCTTCGGCAGGCTCCCACACGTGCAGCCGATAGCGGCCTTGGCGGATCGGCACGTCCAGGGTGCCGGCGGGGCGCAGGGGTCGGTACATCGGCATGGCGTGTTCGGTCCGTCTTCGTTCTATGCGGTGGCAGGCCGTTCATCATAGGAGGACCGTGCCGTCCCCTGTCGGGGCCGCGCGCCCGTCTGCTCTCCTGCACAAAATCCGCAGGACTTTTACACTACGCGGCTGGCCCCCCCGCGCGGCGCGTGGACTGCAGCGGGAGCCTAGCCATGACGCCAGCCGTCAGCTTCAAGGATAGAACCGATGTCTGATTTTTCCCTGGTCCAGCTGGGCCGCAGCGACTTGAACGTCACCCCGATCTGCCTGGGCACCATGACCTTCGGCGAACAGGTCGACGAGGCCACCGCCTTTGCCATCCTCGACCGCTCGCTCGAACGCGGCGTCAACTTCATCGACACGGCCGAGATGTATGCGGTGCCCGCACGTGCCGAGACCTACGGCGCCACCGAGCGCATCCTCGGCAACTGGTTCGCCAGCCGTCCGGGCGCACGCGAACGCCTGGTGCTGGCCTCCAAGGTCGCCGGCCCCTCGCGCGGCTCCACCTGGATCCGCAACGGCAGCCAGAACCTCACGGCGGACGACATCGTCGCGGCCTGCGAGGACAGCCTGCGCCGCCTGAAGACCGACCACATCGACCTGTATCAGATCCACTGGCCGGTGCGCTCGGTGCCGGCCTTCGGCCGTGTCTACTACGACCCGACCGCCGACACGCCCGGCCTGTCGTCCATCCACGAACAACTGCAGGGCCTCGAACGCCTGGTGCGCGACGGCAAGGTGCGTGCCATCGGACTGTCGAACGAAACGCCCTATGGCGTCGGCGAGTTCGTCCGTCTGGCCGAGCAGCACGGCCTGCCCCGCGTGGCCAGCGTGCAGAACCCGTACTGCCTGGTCAACCGCGTCGTCGACAACGCGCTCGACGAAACGCTGCACCAGCTCGACGTGGGGCTGCTGGCCTATTCGCCGCTGGGCTTCGGTCTGCTGACGGGCAAGTACGACGAAAGCGGTTTCACCGGGCCGGGTGCGCCGGCCGGTGCCCGCATCGCGTCGTACGAATCGGTGCGCAAGCAGCGCTGGGGCCGCCCCGAAGCGCTCGAGGCCGCCCGGCTCTACAACCGGCTGGCATGCGACCACGCCTACACGCCCACCCAACTGGCCCTGGCCTTCTGCTACACCCGCTGGTCGGTGGCCAGCACCATCATCGGCGTGACCTCGGTGGCCCAGCTCGACGAGGACCTCGACGCCTGGGGCACCACGCTGTCGCCCGAACTGCTGGCCGCCATCGACCAGATCCGCTGGACCCACCGCGACCCGGCGGTCTGAACCCGCCCTCCGTTCGTCATTGACCGCGCCGGTACAGCCGCAGGGGCAGGCCGGCCTCCCGATTCCGTTATGGCCCGAAAAGACCACGTCAGCGAAACGCCCGCCACCCAACTGCTCAAACGCCACGGGGTGGCCTTCGTGCCGCTGGCCTACGAGTACCTGGATCATGGCGGCGCCCAGCACAGCGCCAGGGTGCTGGGCCTCGATCCGCATGCCGTGGTCAAGACGCTGGTCATGCAGGACCAGGACGCCCGGCCGCTGCTGGTGCTGATGCATGGCGACTGCCAGGTCTCGACCAAGAACCTGGCGCGCCAGATCGGCGCCAAGTCGGTCGAACCCTGCAAACCCGAGGTGGCCAACCGCCACAGCGGCTACCTGGTGGGCGGCACCTCGCCGTTCGCCACGCGGCGCGACATGCCGGTCTATATCGAGGACAGCATCCTCGCGCTCCCGCTGATCGCCATCAACGGCGGGCGCCGCGGATACCTGGTGCAGATCGCGCCGCAGGTCTGCGTCGAGCTGCTGGGTGCCCAGTCCGTGAACTGCGCCTTGCCGCTCGAGTAGTCCCGTTTTGTCCGATTCGTGTTTTTCGGCGGCCGTGCGGGTATTGCGCGATGCGCGCCGGGCACGAACTGGCAAAATGTGTCGCGTTCCGTCCGGCGGCAGGGGCCGGCCCCTCGACGAGGAGGCCGCTTGCCGCCAGAGATTCCGATCCCCGAGAGGAAACCCGTTTGTTGTCCGACTTTGTCTATCCCTTGCTGGCCGCCTGCGTGGCCTACCTGATCGGTTCGCTGAGCTTTGCCGTCATCGTCAGCCGGGCCATGGGCCTCAGCGATCCCCGCAGCTACGGCAGCGGCAATCCCGGCGCGACCAACGTGCTGCGCTCGGGCAGCAAGGCCGCGGCCATCATCACCCTGGTGCTCGACGCCGCCAAGGGCTGGCTGCCGGTGTGGGCGGTGAGTCTCTGGGGTCCGGCCTACGGCCTGCACGGCGGGACGGTCGCCCTGGTGGCGCTGGGCGCCTTCCTGGGCCATCTCTATCCCGTGTTCTTCCGTTTCCAGGGCGGCAAGGGCGTGGCCACCGCCGCCGGCGTGCTGATCGGCATCCAGGGCTGGCTGGGCCTGGCCGTGCTGTTGGTCTGGCTGGGCGTCGCCGTGCTGTCGCGTTATTCCTCGCTGGCCTCGCTGGTGGCGGCCCTGGCCGCGCCGGTCGTCTACCTGCTGGGCGACGGCACGCTCTGGTACACCGTCGATGCCGTGCTGCTGGCCATCGTCGTCATGAGTGCCCTGCTCATCTGGCGCCATCGGCAGAACATTTCCCGGCTCATGAAAGGCCAGGAATCGCGCATCGGCGACAAGAGCGCCAAAAAAGCCGCCGGCAAGCCGGGCGCGTCGCCGCGTTCCGCTGCCCCGGCCGCCAAACCCGTTTCATCCGGCACGGGACGGCGTCGCCGCTGAGTTCCTGCCGACCCGGGCAGCCGGCGTCCATCGAGGGCGCAGCGCTGCCTGTTCTTCCGATCGAAAGACCCGAACACCATGAGTGAATTCCAGCGCCTGCACGTCGGCCCGCGCCTGTCCGAACTGTCCGTCCACAACGGCGTGGTCTATCTCGCCGGCCAGGTGCCCGACGACGTCACCGAGGACATCAAGGGCCAGACCCGCCAGGTCCTGGGCATGATCGACCGCCTGCTGGCCGAGGTCGACAGCGACAAGTCCCGCCTGCTGATGGTGCAGATCTTCCTGCACGACATCCAGGATATCGGTGCGATGAACGAAGTCTGGGATGCATGGATCGGCGAAGTGCCCGGCCATGCGCCGCCGCGAGCCACCGTCGAGTCTCGGCTGGCCAACGCCCAGTACCGCATCGAGATCGTGGCCACGGCCGCGCAGAAGTAAGAGTCCTCAGCGCAGCCGCGTCGCCGCTTCGCCCGCCCGCAGCACCAGTTCACGTCCGAGCGTGCCATGGGGCCCGCCGGTCACGCGGACAATTGCCGTCGCAGGGGCGATCACCTTCAGCAGCGTCACGCTGCCGGCCGACTGCCCCTCGGCCAGGGTGCGCGGCACCCCCTCGTCGACCACCAGGCGTGCGTGCCGGCCGTCGACCACGGCCTCGAGCGCAATGCGCCGAATGGCCGGAGCCTGCGCCGCAATGGCCCGGCGCGCGCTGCTCTGTGCGTGCTCCGCCGGGGCATCGGCGGCCGGGGCAGGGCCATGCATCGCCAAGCCCGCCAGAACCACAGCGCCCAACACGGCTGCCCGGCCCAGCGCTCCGACCGGCGTTCCAGCCGGCCCCGGACGGCATGGCATGGCGCCGCAGCCATCGGGCCGGCGGTCATCCTCGCGATCGAGCCGGGCGCCTGGCATGCCTGAGAGCCCTCCCGTTCGCCGGTCCGCTCAGTCGCGGAAATTGTTGAACGACAACGGCACGTCGGTCACGTCCTTGCGGATCAGCGCCATCGTGGCCTGCAGATCGTCGCGTTTGGTGCCCGTCACCCGCACGGCGTCGCCCTGGATGGCGGCCTGCACCTTCAGTTTGCTGTCCTTGATCAGGCGTTGCAGTTTCTTGCCCAGGTCGGACTCGATGCCGTTGCGGATCTTCACGGTCTGCTTGACCTTGTCGCCGCCGATCTTCTGCGGTTTCTCGATGTCGAGGAAACGCACGTCGACATTGCGTTTGGTCAGCTTGTTGCGCAGGATGTCCTCGACCTGCGTGAGCTGGAATTCGGCATCGCCGAACATCGTGATTTCCTTGTCCTTGAGCTCGATATTGGCCGAGGTGCCCTTGAAGTCGAAACGCGTTCCGATTTCCTTGGCCGCGTTCTCCACGGCGTTTTTCACCTCGACGAAGTCGGCTTCACAAACGATGTCAAAAGAAGGCATGGGGGGTGTGTTCCTGGCTGCGGCCCCTGGGCC
The DNA here is from genome assembly GCF_003752175.1 of Comamonas sp. BIGb0124. Taxonomy (GTDB): domain Bacteria; phylum Pseudomonadota; class Gammaproteobacteria; order Burkholderiales; family Burkholderiaceae_C; genus Comamonas_F. Next base: position 221,935 of record NZ_RJVF01000014.1, read on the forward strand.
GGGTGGGGGCAGGGGCGGTTGGATGATGAAAAGAGTGAATGGGAGAATGGTAGTCGAGAATGACGGTCACTCCGTGGGAGAGCCTCGCTCGACCGGTTGGACACAGAACCCGTCTGGCGGATCTGCCACCGAGCGCGCGCGAATGCGCCGGTCGGCTGCGGGCCGGGTCGGAAATTCTCCACGTGCGATCTCGGGGCGCAGGGCCGGATGAGAAAATGGCGTCCATGTTAGTCGAGAACCAGGTCCCCCTTCAGCGCTACAACACCTTCGGCATCGTTGCCAAGGCGCATGCGCTTGTCCGTATCCGCGACGAGCAGGACGTCCGCGCCCTGGCCGCCGATCCCGCCCTGGCCGCCAGCCCCAAGTTCATCCTGGGCGGCGGCAGCAACATCGTGATCACCGGCGATGTTCGTCCGCTGGTGCTCAAGGTCGAAATCATGGGCCGCCGTCTGCTGCACGAAGACGAGCACGCCTGGATCGTCGAGGCGGGCGCAGGCGAAACCTGGCACGAGCTGGTGGCCTGGACCGTCGAGCAGGGCTTGCCCGGCCTCGAGAACATGGCGCTCATCCCCGGCACCGTCGGTGCCGCCCCGGTGCAGAACATCGGTGCCTACGGCGTCGAACTGCAGGATCGCTTCGAATCGCTCGACGCCATCGACCTCGCCAGCGGCGAGTCCTTCACGCTGAGCGCCGCACAGTGCGGCTTCGGTTACCGCGACTCGGTCTTCAAGCACGCCGCCGCGCAGCCGGGCGACTTCGGCCTGGCCGGCCGGGCCCTCATCACCCGTGTGCGCCTGCGCCTGCCCAAGGCCTGGCGGCCCGAGCTCGGTTACCTCGATCTGCAGAAGCGGCAGGAGGAAACCGGTGTCGAGCAGCCCACTGCACGGGACATCTTCGGCTGGGTCTGCGACATCCGGCAGAACAAACTGCCGGATTGGCGCGTCGTCGGCAATGCGGGCAGTTTCTTCAAGAACCCGACCGTCACCGCCGAACAATGTGCCGACATCATCGGGCGCGAGCCCCGCATCGTTCACTACCAGCTCGACGACGGCAGTTTCAAGCTGGCGGCCGGCTGGCTCATCGATGCCTGCGGCTGGAAAGGCAAAAGCATGGGGCACGCCGCCGTCTACGACCGCCAGGCCCTGGTGTTGGTCAACCGCGGCGGCGCCACCGGCGGCGAAGTGGTCACGCTGGCCCGGGCCATCCAGACCAGTGTCTACGAGCGCTTCGGCATCCGGCTCGAGCCCGAGCCCGTGATCGTCTGAGCGCAGGCCCCAGCCGGATTCCGGCTCAATCCGCCTTGATGTTGTTGTCCTTGACGACCTTGCCCCAGCGCACGGTTTCTTCCTTCATCCATTGGCTGATCTCCGTGCGGTTCTTGCCGACGGGCTCCGATCCCAGTTCCTGCAGGCGCTGGCGGATCTCGGGCTGCGCGACGATGCGATGGATCTCGGCTTCCAGCTTGTCCAGGATGGCCTGGGGCGTACCGGCCGGTGCCAGCAGGCCCTGCCAGGATCCCGTGACGAAGCCCGGAATGGTTTCCGCCACCGTCGGCACATTCGGAATCGTGCTGAAACGCTGGGCACTGGTCACGGCCACCGCCTTGACCTTGCCGCCCTGAACCAGAGGCGCGGTCGCCAGCACGCTGGCCATGGCCGAGTCGATCTGTCCACCGGCCAAGTCGGCCAGCGCTTGCGCTCCGCCCTTGTAGCCGATCACATTGAGCTCGAACCCACGGTTCTGCGCCAGCACCACGCCGGCCAACTGGCTGATCGCGGCCAGCGGCGTGCCGAAGCTCAGCGGCTGTCCGCTGCTCTTGGCGTAACGCGTGAGCTCGTCGAGATTGCTGGCCGGCAGATCGTTGCGGACCACCAGCAGGTGGGGCGAATAGGCCGGGATCGCGATGGGTGCGAGATCGCGCACCGGATCGTAGTTGAGCTGTGGCATCACGCCCGGGCCGATGGTCAGCACACTCATGTCGAGCAGCAGCAGGTTGTAGCCGTCGGGTGCCGATTTCGCGACATAAGAGGCACCGATGTGCCCATTGGCACCGGCCTTGTTTTCCACCACCACCGTCTGCTTGAGCGAACTGCCCAGTTCCTTGGCCAGCAGCCGTGCCAGCACGTCCGAGGTTCCGCCCGGTGGGTTGGGCACCGTGATGCGGATCATCTTGCTGGGATAGGCCTGTGCGCTGTCCTGCGCCTGCACGCTGCCGGCCGTCCAGGTCGCCACGGCCGCGGCCAGTGGCAGGCAGGCACGGAGCAGGGCTCGGCGGCTGCCGGACCGGCGGATGCGAAAAGAGTCGAAAGTCATGGTCGTTGTCTCCTGGTGTCGTTGAATCGATAGGCAAAGCAGCGGCATACCCGGCCTCTGACGGGGTGTGTTCGGATTCGATGAAAGCGTGGTGCCGGTGATCGGCGCGGTTCCGCTGAACGGGACCGGTCTGCGGGGCTGGCCGGCAGGCGCCGCCGGTTCAGCCGCCGGCCGGCATTCAGCGCGACCGGTAGATCACGTTCTCGGGCTCGAGGCCCTGCGCCACCCGCATCGTGTTGTGGGCGATGAAGGCATATCGCCGCTCCAGCAGCGCGGGCGTGATGGCCGAGATGTGAGGTGTGCCGCGCACATTCGGCAGCTCATGCAGAGGCCAGCGCGACGGCGGCGCCGGCGTCTGGCCGGCCTTGGGGTAGCTGTACCAGACATCCAGTGCGGCACGGCCCAGTTGCCCGCCGGTCAGCGCGTGATAGAGCGCTTCTTCGTCCACCACCTCGGCCCGTGCCACGTTGACCAGCAGGGCGCCGGGCGGCATCAGCGCCAGTTGTCGCGCGCCGATCAGGCCGCGCGTGCTGTCGTCGAGCGGACAGCACAGCACCAGGGCCTGTGCCCGCGGCAGCACCGAGGCCAGTTCCGCAACCGCCACGGTCTCGTCGGCCAGGCCGGCTGCCGGGCCCTCGGTCGCTGCCCGTCCGCTGCGCGTCACGGCCACCACCCGCATGCCGAAAGCCCGTGCCCGGCGTGCGATTTCCTGCCCGATATGCCCAAAACCGACCAGCACCAGCGTCTTGCCCCAGGCCTCGTCGTGCTGAGGCCTGGCCTTGTAGACCTCCGCCCAGGCCTGCGCATCGAGTCGGGAGGGGTACTTCCAGAGCTGCAACTGATGTTCGAGTACCGCATGCAGCGTGAATTCGGCGATCGGCACCTCGTGTCCGTGCACATTGCTCACCGGCAGACCCGCCGGCAGAGCCTCGCAGGCAATCTGTTCCCAGCCCGCGCCGGGCACCTGCAGCAACCGGCAGCGCAGCCGCGCGGCCTGCTGCGGGTTGATCTGGTTGCAGACCACCACGTCGGCGGCGATCTCGCCGCTGTCGGCAAAGGCCGGTATGCCCTCGACGCGGTGTTCGGGGCCCAGCAGCGATTGCAGCCGGGGTGCATGAGGGGCGTGCAGGCCCGCGATCAGGATGTGCATGGAGGCGCGTGAAACGAGTTTGAAAGAAGGACGAAGAGCCGGGCCGTGTGCCGTTCAGGCTTTGCGGGTCTCGCGCACGATCAGCCCGGGCTTCTGTTTGAACGCCGGCGCCAGCCGGGTGCCCAGACCGACCGCCGTGGGCGGCAGCGCCATGCCGTTGTCGATCACCGGCAGGTGCGTGACGATGTCGCGATACCACGTGGCCAGCGTTGCCCGCACCACCTCCTGGTAGATCGCCGTCGGCGCATGCAGCGCCATGTGCAGGCCGGCCATCAGCGTGATCGGACCGGTGCAGTCATGCGGGGCCAGGGGCTTGTTGTAGGCCTGCGCGAGCGCGGCGATCTTGCGGCCCTCGGTGAAACCGCCGCACCAGGCCAGATCCAGCATCACCACGTCCAGCGCGTCCTGCGCCAGCAGATCCCGGAAGGGGCGAAGGCCGCCCAGCGTCTCGCTGCCGCAGATCGGTACCCGCGTGCGGCGGCGCAAGTCGGCCAGGCCTTGCGGATCGTCCATCTTGTTGAGCGGATCCTCGACCCAGAACACACCGAATTCCTCGAGCGCCTGACAGATGCGCAGCGCCGAATGGGCCCCGAAGAGGCTGTGCAGCTCGCACATCACCTCGATGCGATTGCCCACGGCTTCGCGGATCTGGCGGAAAGGCTGCAGCCCTTTCTCCAGGTCCGGCAGGCTGATCATGTGGCCTGCGCTGGCCGGTGCATAGATGTCGAAAGGCCAGATCTTCATGGCCTTGTAGCCTTCGTCGACCAGGCTGGTGGCCAGTGCGCCGGCATCCCGCATGAACGCCACCTGATCGTCGTAGGGGCCCGCGGACTGGTCGTCGCCGGTGATGTCGCGCCGCTGTCCGGTGGTATTGAAAGCGTAGCCCGCGCAGGTGTTGTAGACCGGCACGCTCGAGCGGGCGCCGCCGCCCAGCGCCTGATACACCGGCACGCCCTGGCGTTGTCCGGCCAGGTCCCAGAGTGCGATGTCGATCGCGCTGGCCGACCGCACCTCCACGCCCGAACCGTTGTAGCCCACATAGGGCGTGAGCAGATGGCGCGAGATGCCCTCGATGTGGCGTGCGTCGCGGCCCAGCAGCCAGGGTGCCAGTTCTTCGTGCAGGCAGGTCTCGACGCTGGCCGCGCCCCGGAAGGTTTCGCCCAGGCCGGTCAGGCCGTCGTCGGTCTCGAGTTCCAGCCAGATCAGGCTGGGACGGTCGGGCAGGCGGTAGGTGCGCAGGCAGGTGATCGTGGACATGGATGACAAAGCCGAAAACTGGAAGGAACACGGAAAGAAAACACGGCAGCACGCCAGGCCGAAGCCGCAGACGGGCTGCGGCATGCCTTGCACAGCGTGCGACCCAGCCGCTGTCCGTGCTGAAGCGCAGTATCGCGGGCAGCCTTCCTTTGTGTCAATATCTGTTATTTTTATGATTACCCTGTTAAAAGCTGTTTGTGTTTGCCGAAAGAGTCATCACAGCTGCAGACAGGGCCAAAGTCGGTCAAACTCACGCTCTATGAATAGCCCTGCTGCCGACCGCCTCCTCAAGGACAAGGTCTACGACGATTTGCTGCGTTTGCTGGGCACTCCCGGCTTCGAGTCCCAGGCCCGGATGCCGGGCGAGAATGCGATGGCCCAGCGGCTCTCCGTCTCGCGGCCCGTTTTGCGCCAGGCGCTGGCGCGATTGCGCGAAGAAGGGCGCATCCATACCCGCAAGGGCTCGGGCAACTTCGTGGCCGAGGTTTTGCCGCAGGGCAAGGGCATGGACTACGGTCCGCTCACCAACATCCCCGACATCCGGGCGTTTCTCGAGTTCCGTTGCAGCATCGAAGGCGAGGCCGCAGCGCGTGCGGCGCTCAACTGCACGCCGGCCCAGATGGCCGATATCCGCTTGCACCGCGAGCGTTTCGATGCAGCGCTTGCGGCAGGCGATTCGGCCATGGAGGAAGACATTGCCTTCCATGCGGCGATCGCGCAGGCCAGCGGCAACCGTTTCTACGGCATGACCCTCGCAGCGCTGGCGCAGCAGACCCGTTTTGCCATCGGGCTGGTTCGCAGCCTGGGCGGCCGCTCGCGCGACGACCGGCTGTCGGACGTGCGCCGCGAGCATGCCGCCATCGAAGCCGCCATCGCCCAAGGCGATGCGGCCGCCGCACGGCTCGCCATGGAGGAGCACCTGAAAAGCGGGATCGACCGGCTGTTCGGGCATTGAGATCCACGCCACGGCCTGGCATCGGCCCGCGCGGGTCTCTTTGGCATAAAAAAACCGCGAGCAGGCTCGTGCCCGGTCGCGGAGAGCATCTGCCTCTGGCACTGCCGGGCCGGCTGCAGCGGCCTGGCCCGGCAGCCAGGGCGTCAGTCGATGGACAGCGTCGTCGACGTTTTCTGCGGCACGGTCTTGCCGATCACCAGCGTCAGCACGCCGTGCTCGAGCTTCGCCGAACTGGCCTGGGTATCGATGGCCAGCGGAAACTCGTAGGCCAGCTTGACCTTGCGAGCCGCATCGTCCGTGCTGGCGATACGCAGCACGCTGTCTTCGATGGTGAGGGTCAATTGCTCGCGGCTCAGGCCGGGCAGATCGAGCGACAGCGTCCAGCTCGTCTCGTTCTCGGTGAAACGTTGCGATGTGCGCGCGGACGGCTGCACGGTGTCGCCGATGAAGCGTTCGAACGAACGATCGAAGGAACGCAGGGCGGGCGAATAGCTCAGGGAGCGCAGGGAAGGCGTCAGGAACATAGGTGTCTTTCAGATGAAACGGTTGACGTTCAAAACCGCGGCGATCCGATGGGACGGGTGTCGAACTGGCTGCCGCTTGATGCAGATCTGCGATCGTCCAGACACTTTTCAAGCCTTTATATTTTTGTCTCGGCGATCTTGAAAAAGACACGTAAGCCCTGACCATCATTGATGATTCAGGTTGCTGAAGGCTGCTGCACGGCCGCCTCAGCGCCGGGGTCGGGCGTACCCCAGGCAGACGCCCGAATTCGGATGGCCCCGGCACTCGCGCTGCAGCCGCTGGTCGCGCTGCGTGACGCTTTCGCCGCCCGAGCCGCGCGGGCCCGGCGGTGGCGTCTGGGCCCGCTTGCGCGTTCGGCGCGCAGGCGCTGCCGAGCCGGCTTCGCTGTTCGGGCCCTGCCTGAAAAGGCCTTGGCGATGCGTGGTCGGCCATTGCATGGCTGGCAATCGCAGGGCCGGACTGGCGAGGTCGGCCGCGGCCCGGTGTTGGGCCGAACGATGCCGAGGCTCGGGCGCGGTTGCCGCCAGGACCCCGTGCGCGGCGGCGGCCATCGCCACCAGCCCGATCCAGCGCATCGGCCCCCGGAGCCTGCGCCCGGCCTGGCTGTGCGACACTGCGCCCGAACTTGCCCTTACTGCTGTCTGTCCCATGATTGTCGATTCCTCTCCGCCATCGGCGGCCGCACCATTGTTGCCAGGCAACCCAACGACTGTCGAGATCGTCGTGGCCGATTACGCGCATGGGCCGCATGCCGACGCCGTGGTGGCGCTGCTCGATGCCTATGCGCGCGATCCCATGGGCGGTGGGCAGCCGCTGCCGGAGCACGCACGCCGTACCCTGGTGCCGCAGCTCGCCGCGTTTCCGCATGCCTTGAGCCTGCTGGCCTATGTTCCGGCCGCAGCAGGGCAGGGCGGCGAGGCCGGATCCGCACCCCGGCCGGTCGGTCTGCTCAATGCCTTCATGGGCTTTTCCACCTTCAAGGCCCAACCCTTGCTCAATGTGCACGATGTGGCCGTGCTCGAGGCCTTCCGCGGCCGCGGTATTGCCCGGGCGCTGATGGCCGAAGCCGAGCGGCAGGCGCGCCTGCGCGGCTGCTGCAAGCTCACGCTGGAAGTGCTGGCCGGCAATGCCGTCGCGCAGCGCGCCTACCGCAGTCAGGGCTATGCGCCCTACGATCTGGGCGAGAGCCAGGGGCAGGCGCAGTTCTGGCAGAAGTGGCTGGATTGACCCGGTTTGGGGTGCGTGGCGGCATGGCGTATAATCCCGAAGTTCTGCGTGGCGCCTTTGTCGATTCCCATCGAATGGGCAGGCCAGCCATGCGGATCATTCACGGCGCGGGGATTTCCCCCTGCGTTCGCCTGTCGTTTTTCTAGGAAACATCATGACCCAACTCAACAAGGCAGAAGTCATTGCCGACAACGCACGTGCCGCTGGCGATACCGGCAGCCCCGAAGTGCAAGTCGCTCTGCTGACCGCCCGCATCAACGAACTGACGCCCCACTTCAAGCAACACGCCAAGGACCACCATGGTCGCCGCGGCCTGCTGCGCATGGTCAGCCGCCGTCGCAAGCTGCTCGACTACCTGAAGTCCAAGGACGCCGATCGTTACACCGCGCTGATCGCCAAGCTGGGCCTGCGCAAGTAAGCACCGATTGCACAAGAACGCCTGAGTTAGCCCGCTAGCTCAGGCGTTTTTTACTTCGGAGTACGGAATCGCGAATACGCGCTGTGTCATTCCACAAGGCCCCGCCCCCGCGCAGCAGGCCGGGTCCTTCTGGAATGGCATCGTGTTCGATTTCCTCTCCGGCCTTACCAGGCAAGGATTGCCTGCTCTTCAAATTGGAGTATTCGTACATGAGCATTTTCAACAAAGTCACCAAGACCTTCCAATGGGGCCAGCACACCGTCAAGCTCGAAACCGGTGAAGTGGCCCGTCAGGCCTCCGGTGCCGTGCTCGTCGACATCGAAGGCACCGTGGTGCTCGCCACCGTGGTCGCAGCCAAGACCGCCAAGTCCGGCCAGGACTTCTTCCCCCTGACCGTCGACTACATCGAGAAGACCTACGCCGCAGGCAAGATCCCCGGCAGCTTCTTCAAGCGTGAAGCCAAGCCCAGCGAACTCGAGACGCTGACCAGCCGCCTGATCGACCGCCCGATCCGCCCGCTGTTCCCCGAAGGCTTCTACAACGACGTGCACGTCGTGATCCACACCGTCTCGCTCAACCCCGAAGTCGACGCCGACATCGCGGCCCTGATCGGCACCAGTGCAGCCCTGTCCATTTCGGGCATCCCCTTCAGCGGCCCCATCGGCGCAGCCCGCGTGGGCTACGTCAATGGCGAGTACGTGCTCAACCCGGGCCAGACCCAGCGCAAGGATTCGCAGCTCGATCTGGTCGTCGCCGGCACCGAAGCCGCCGTGCTGATGGTCGAATCCGAAGCCCAGCAACTGTCCGAAGACATCATGCTGGGTGCCGTGGTCTACGGCCACGAGCAGAGCCAGGTCGCCATCAACGCCATCCATGAACTGGTGCGCGAAGCCGGCAAGCCCGTCTGGGACTGGCAGCCGCCCGCCAAGGACGAGCCCTTCATCGCCAAGGTTTCCGCCCTGGCCGAAGACAAGCTGCGTGCCGCCTACCAGATCCGCAGCAAGCAAGCCCGTACCCAAGCCCTGCGCGAAACCACGGCCGGCGTGCTCGCTTCGCTCAAGGAAGAAGGCGTCGAATTCGACGCCGTCAAGGTCGAAGGCCTGCTGTTCGACATCGAAGCCCGCATCGTGCGCAGCCAGATCCTGGCCGGCGAGCCGCGCATCGACGGTCGCGACACACGCACCGTGCGTCCCATCGAGATCCGCAACAGCGTGCTGCCCCGTACCCACGGTTCGGCCCTCTTCACGCGTGGCGAGACCCAGGCGCTGGTCGTGACCACGCTGGGCACCGAACGCGACGCTCAGCGCATCGACGCGCTGGCCGGCGAATTCGAAGACCGCTTCCTGTTCCACTACAACATGCCTCCCTTTGCCACCGGCGAAGTCGGCCGCATGGGCTCCACCAAGCGCCGTGAAATCGGCCACGGCCGCCTGGCCAAGCGCGCGCTCGTCGCCGTGCTGCCGAGCAAGGACGAGTTCCCCTACACCGTCCGCGTGGTCTCCGAGATCACCGAGTCCAACGGCTCCTCGTCGATGGCTTCGGTCTGCGGCGGCTGCCTCTCCATGATGGACGCCGGCGTGCCGCTCAAGGCACACGTGGCCGGCATCGCCATGGGCCTGATCAAGGAAGACAACCGTTTTGCCGTGCTGACCGACATCCTGGGCGATGAAGATCACCTCGGCGACATGGACTTCAAGGTCGCTGGTACCGGCAACGGCATCACCGCACTGCAGATGGACATCAAGATCCAGGGCATCACCAAGGAAATCATGCAAGTGGCCCTGGCGCAAGCCAAGGAAGCCCGCCTGCACATCCTGGGCAAGATGACCGAAGCCCTGGGCGAAGCCAAGGCCGAAGTCTCCAGCTTCGCGCCTCGCCTGTTCAGCTTCAAGATCAACCCCGAGAAGATCCGCGACGTCATCGGCAAGGGCGGCTCGACCATCCGTGCCCTGACCGAAGAAACCGGCACGCAGATCGACATCGGCGAAGACGGCACCATCACCATCGCCTCCAACGATTCCGCCAAGGCTGACGAAGCCCGCCGCCGCATCGAGGAAATCACGGCCGAAGTCGAAATCGGCAAGGTCTACGAAGGCCCCGTGGTCAAGATCCTCGACTTCGGCGCGCTGATCAACGTGCTGCCCGGCAAGGATGGCCTGCTGCACATCAGCCAGATCGCGCACCAGCGCGTCGAGAAGGTCACCGACTTCCTGCAGGAAGGCCAGATCGTCAAGGTCAAGGTGCTCGAGACCGACGAAAAGGGTCGCATCAAGCTGTCCATGAAGGCTCTGCTGGACCGTCCCGCGCCTGCCGCTTACGCTGCAGACCAGGGCGACCCGGCCTGATCCACGCACTCGGCAACCTGTCGGCATACCGCAAGGCGAGCATCCATGAAAGCCATCGAGATCAGCAGTTACGGCGCGCCTGAGGTGCTGCGCGCCTGTGTGCGCCCCGATCCGGTGGCTGGCGTGGGCGAGGCGCTCATCCGTGTCGCGGCATCCGGTGTCAACCGGCCCGACGTGCTGCAGCGCACCGGCAACTACCCGGTGCCGCCCGGCGCCTCCGACCTGCCGGGGCTCGAATGCGCCGGCATCGTCGAGGCCGGCGACACCGAGGCGCTCGCCGCGGCCGGTCTGAAGGTCGGCGATGCGGTCTGTGCCCTGGTGGCCGGCGGCGCCTACGCCGAACTGTGCGTGGCGCCGGTCGGCCAGTTGCTGCCCGTGCCCAAGGGCTGGAGCCTCCAGGATGCGGCGACCCTGCCCGAGACGTTCTTCACGGTGTGGAGCAACGTCTTCGAGCGCGGCCGCCTGCAGCCGGGCGAAACCCTGCTGGTGCAGGGCGGCACCAGCGGCATCGGCGTGACGGCCATCCAGTTGGCCAAGGCCTGGGGGGCGACCGTCATCGTCACGGCGGGCAGCGACGACAAGTGCCGAGCCTGCCTCGACCTGGGCGCCGATCACGCCATCAACTACAAGACCGAAGACTTCGCCGAGCGCGTCAAGGCCCTGACCGACGGTCGCGGTGCCGATGTCATCCTCGACATGGTCGCCGGCAGCTATGTCGCGCGCGAGATCGCCTGCCTGGCCGATGACGGCCGCCTGGTCATCATTGCCGTGCAAGGCGGCGTCAAGTCCGAGTTCAATGCCGGTCAGGTGCTGCGCCGGCGCCTGACGTTGACCGGCTCCACTCTGCGTCCCCGTCCTGTGGCATTCAAGGCGGCCATCGCGCAGGCCTTGCGGGCTCAGGTCTGGCCGATGCTCGAGCAAGGTCGTGTGCAGGCGGTCGTGCACAGCCGTTTTGCGGCTCTGGCTGCCGGCGACGGTTACGACAACGGCGCCGCGCGCGCGCATGCGCTGATGGAATCCGGTTCGCATGTCGGCAAGATCGTGCTCGACTGGACGGCGGCCTGAGCGGTTGCCCCATCGATTCTTATCTAGAGACTCTACCTATGCCCAAGACCCTGATCGCTGGCAACTGGAAAATGAACGGCAGCCTGGCTGCCAACGAGCGCCTCTGGCTGGAACTCGCTGCCGGCCTGGCCGCCGGCGGCACCGGCGCGGCCCAGGCCGCGCTGTGCGTGCCGGCCGTCTACCTCGAGCAGATGCAGGCGCTCATGGCGCAGAGCGGTGTGGCTCTGGGTGCGCAGGATGTCTCGGCTCAGGCCTCGGGTGCCTACACCGGAGAGGTCTCGGCCGCCATGCTGCAGGATTTCGGCGTGCAGTACGTCATCGTCGGCCATTCCGAGCGGCGCCAATACCACGGCGAGACCGATGCGGTGGTCGCCGCCAAGGCCCGCGCCGCGCTCGACGCCGGCATCGTGCCCATCGTCTGTGTCGGTGAAACGCTCGAGCAGCGCGAAGCCGGCGAAACCGCTTCGGTCGTCGGCGGTCAGCTGGCCGCCGTCCTGGCGGTGCTCGGTGCGGATGCTGCTCGCGCAGTCGTCGCCTACGAGCCCGTCTGGGCCATCGGGACCGGCCGCACCGCCAGCCCCGAGCAGGCTCAAGAGGTCCATGCCTCGCTGCGGGCGCAACTGGCCGAGGCCGGCGCCCAGGATGTGCCTCTGCTGTACGGCGGCAGCATGAATGCGGCCAATGCTGCATCCTTGCTGGCACAGCCCGATGTCAACGGCGGCTTGATCGGCGGTGCGTCGCTCAAGGCCGCCGATTTCTTGAAAATCATTGCTTCAGCCCAATAACAACACGGGCCCCAGAGAGAAAGTTTGAGGAGTTATCCATGAATGCAGTTCTGACCATCGTCTTGGCTGTGCAGCTGTTGTCGGCCATCGCCATGGTGGTGCTGATCCTGTTGCAGCAAGGCAAGGGCGCCGACATGGGCGCCGCCTTCGGTAGCGGGGCTTCCGGCAGCCTGTTCGGTGCCTCCGGCAGTGCCAACTTCCTGTCGCGCAGCACGGCTGTGCTGGCCGGGCTGTTCCTGGTCGCCACACTCACCTTGGCGTATTTTGGCAACCGTCCTGCCGGCAGCGGCGGCTCGAACAGCGTGCTCGACAACCTGCCCGTGCCCGCCCAGCAGCAGCCCGCCCGCCCGGTCGACCAGATCCCTGGCGCCGCTACGCCCGGCAGCACGGCTCCGGCAGCCCCTGCGGCCGCCGACAACTCGGTGCCCGCACCCGTTCAGACAGCGCCTTCCGCCCCGGTGGATGGTCAAGCTACAACCAAGTGAGTTGTTCGGGTAAGAGGTCTTGTACAGGACCTCTCGTTTTTTCAGAGTAGAATCGAGGACTGTTCAGAAAGCCAAATAACTGCCTCAAAAACAGTTCCTCATGCCATCTGGATATGACTAGCCGTCGTGGTGAAATTGGTAGACACGCTATCTTGAGGGGGTAGTGGCGAAAGCTGTGCGAGTTCGAGTCTCGCCGACGGCACCATATAAATCTCATCGATGGGTTTTCCCTGTGCGGAAACCTGTCGGTGACGCGATGAAGTAGCTCTCCCAGATGAACCTCGCGCAATACCTCCCCGTCCTCTTGTTTATCCTTGTTGGCGTGGCAATTGGCGTATTGCCTCAGGTCCTGGGATATTTGCTCGGCCCGAATCGGCCCGACGCAGCCAAAAACTCCCCCTACGAATGCGGATTCGAAGCCTTCGAAGACGCGCGTATGAAGTTCGATGTCCGCTATTACCTGGTGGCCATCCTCTTCATTCTTTTTGACCTCGAAATCGCGTTTCTCTTTCCGTGGGCCGTCGCGCTGCACGATGTGGGTATCGCCGGTTTCTGGGCCGCCATGATTTTCCTGGCCATCCTAGTCGTGGGCTTCGCCTACGAGTGGAAGAAGGGTGCTCTCGACTGGGAGTAAAACAGTCGTCAGCGCCGCCAATAACAGGAGACACGATGATAGAAGGCGTTTTAAAAGAAGGGTTCATCACCACCAGCTACGACTCGGTGGTGAATTGGGCGAAGACGGGATCCCTGTGGCCGATGACGTTCGGCCTGGCTTGCTGCGCGGTCGAGATGATGCACGCGGCAGCCGCACGTTATGACATCGGCCGTTTCGGTTCCGAGGTGTTTCGCGCCAGCCCCCGTCAGTCCGACCTGATGATCGTGGCCGGTACGCTGTGCAACAAGATGGCGCCGGCCCTGCGCAAGGTCTACGATCAGATGTCCGAGCCGCGCTGGGTCCTCTCCATGGGATCCTGTGCCAATGGCGGCGGCTACTATCACTACAGCTATTCCGTCGTGCGCGGCTGCGATCGCATTGTTCCCGTCGATGTCTACGTGCCGGGCTGTCCGCCCACGGCCGAAGCCTTGCTCTACGGGATCATCCAGCTGCAGCAGAAAATCCGTCGCACCCATACCATTGCAAGAGCCTGAGGTGTCGTATGGCAGAAGTTGCAATTCATCCCGAAGTCCTCAAGAATCGGGTAGCCGCCGCGCTGGGTGAAAAAGCCAAGCGCCTGACGATCGATCACGGCGAACTGACCGTTCACGTGGCTGCCAGCCACTATCTCGAGGCCATGCAGATTCTGCGTGATGCCGCCGAGTGCCGTTTCGAACAACTCATCGACCTGTGCGGCGTCGATTACTCCACCTACCGCGACAGCGTCTGGGAAGGACCGCGCTACGCCGTGGTCGTCCATCTGCTGTCGGTCTCGCTCAATCAGCGGGTGCGGGTCAAGGTTTTCTGCCCGGACGACGACCTGCCGGTCGTGATGTCCGTGGTGGGTCTGTGGTCGTCCGTCAACTGGTTCGAGCGCGAGGCGTTCGATCTTTTCGGCATCGTCTTCGACGGCCACCCCGATCTGCGCCGCATCCTGACCGACTACGGCTTCATCGGCCACCCCTTCCGCAAGGACTTCCCGCTGTCGGGCCATGTCGAGATGCGTTATGACGCCGAGCGTCAGCGCGTCATCTACGAACCCGTCACCATCGAGCCGCGTGAAGTCACGCCGCGCATCATCCGCGAAGAAGACTACGGAGGCTTGCACTGAAGGCGCCCGTCGTCATCGAGTGATGTGAATCCATGGCAGAGATCAAGAACTACACCCTGAATTTCGGTCCCCAGCATCCGGCTGCGCACGGCGTGCTGCGGCTGGTGCTCGAGCTCGACGGCGAAGTCGTCCAGCGCGCCGACCCGCATATCGGCCTGCTTCACCGCGCCACTGAAAAGCTGGCCGAGAACAAGACGTTCATCCAGTCGCTGCCCTACATGGACCGGCTGGACTACGTCTCGATGATGTGCAACGAGCACGCCTACTGCCTGGCCATCGAGAAGCTGCTGGGCATCGAGGTGCCGATCCGCGCCCAGTACATCCGCGTGATGTTCTCCGAGATCACGCGCATGCTCAACCACCTCATGTGGCTGGGTTCGCACGGCAACGACTGCGGCAGCTCCACCATCCTGATCTACGCGTTCCGCGAACGCGAGGATCTGTTCGACATGTACGAAGCCGTGTCGGGCGCGCGCATGCATGCGGCCTATTTCCGTCCGGGCGGCGTCTACCGCGACCTGCCCGACACCATGCCGCAGTACAAGGTCAACAAGATTCGCAATGCCCGCGAGATCGCGCGCATGAACGAGAACCGGCAGGGCTCGCTGCTCGACTTCATCGACGATTTCACGCAGCGTTTCCCGACCTATCTGGCCGAGTACCATACGCTGTTGACCGACAACCGCATCTGGAAACAGCGCACGGTCGACATCGGCGTGATGACGCCCGAGCGTGCCCTCAATCTCGGCCTCACCGGCCCCATGCTGCGGGGCTCGGGCATCGCCTGGGATCTGCGCAAGACGCAGCCCTACGACGCCTACGCACAGGTCGATTTCGACATCCCCGTGGGCAAGACCGGCGACTGCTACGACCGTTATCTGGTCCGCATGGAAGAGCTGGCCCAGTCCAACCGCATCATCAAGCAGTGCGTGGACTGGCTGCGCGTCAACCCCGGTCCGGTCATCACCGACAACCACAAGGTGGCTCCGCCTTCCCGCGAATCCATGAAGACCAGCATGGAAGAGCTGATCCACCACTTCAAGCTCTTCACCGAAGGTTTCCGCGTGCCGGAAGGCGAGGCCTATGCCGCCGTGGAGCACCCCAAGGGCGAGTTCGGCATCTATCTCGTCAGCGACGGTGCCAACAAGCCGTACCGCCTCAAGATCCGTCCGCCCGGCTTCGTGCATCTGGCCGCGCTCGACGAAATGGTCCGGGGCCACATGATTGCCGATGCCGTGGCCATCATCGGCACGATGGACATCGTGTTCGGCGAGATCGACAGGTAAGAGGGACAGAGAACGCCATGACAGCCACGATTTCCGAAGCCACACGCGCACGATTCGACCAGGAGGTCGCCAAGTACCCGCCCGAGCAGAAGCAGTCTGCGGTGATGGCCTGCCTGTCCATCGTGCAGCAGGAGTTCGGCTGGGTCATGCCCGAGCACGAACGCGTCATCGCCGAGCGTCTCGAGATGCCGGTGATCGCCGTGCACGAGGTCACGACCTTCTACAACATGTACAACCAGCGTCCCGTTGGCAAGTACAAGCTCAATGTCTGCACCAATCTGCCGTGCCAGTTGCGCCGCGGCGCCGAAGCGCTCAAGTACCTGGAGCAGAAACTGGGCATCCCGGCCGGCGACACCACGCCCGACGGGCTGTTCACGCTGCAGCCCAGCGAATGCCTGGGCGCCTGTGCCGATGCGCCGGTGATGCTGGTCAACGACCGCACGATGTGCAGTTTCATGGAAAACGACAAGCTCGACCAACTGGTCGACGGCTTGCGTGCTGCGGAAGGAAAGACGTCATGAACGCTGAACAAGTGCTTGGCCAGTTCACCGCGACCGGTGTGCAGACCTGCTTCCACGATCGCCACCTCCAGCCTCAGATCTATGCCGGTCTCAACGGCGCCAACTGGCGGCTCAAGGACTACGAGGCCCGCGGCGGCTATCAGGCCCTGCGCCGTATCCTGGCTGCCGACGGCGGCGAAGGCCTGACGCAGGATCAGGTGATCGCCACCGTCAAGGAATCCGGCCTGCGCGGCCGTGGCGGTGCCGGCTTCCCGACCGGTCTCAAGTGGAGCTTCATGCCCCGCTCCTTCCCGGGCCAGAAGCACCTGGTGTGCAACTCCGACGAAGGCGAGCCCGGCACGTGCAAGGATCGCGACATCCTGTGCTACAACCCGCACATTGTGATCGAGGGCATGATCATCGCCGCCTACGCCATGGGCATCACGCTGGGATACAACTATATCCACGGCGAGATCTTCGAGGTCTACGAACGGTTCGAGGAAGCGCTCGAAGAAGCCCGTGCCGCGGGCTACCTCGGCGACAAGATCATGGGCAGCGCCTTCAGCTTCCAGCTGCATGCGCACCATGGCTTCGGCGCCTACATCTGCGGCGAGGAAACCGCGCTGCTCGAGTCGCTCGAAGGCAAGAAGGGCCAGCCCCGCTTCAAGCCGCCGTTCCCGGCCAGCTACGGCCTGTACGGCAAGCCGACCACCATCAACAACACCGAGACCTTCGCGGCGGTGCCCTGGATCATCCGCAACGGTGGCCAGGCCTACCTTGAGATCGGCAAGCCCAACAACGGCGGCACCAAGATCTTCTCGGTCAGCGGCGACGTCGAACGTCCCGGCAACTACGAAGTCCCGCTGGGCACGCCTTTCTCCAAGCTGCTCGAGCTCGCCGGCGGCGTGCGCACGGGTCGCCAGCTCAAGGCCGTGATTCCCGGCGGCTCGTCCGCTCCGGTGCTGCCGGCCGACATCATGATGGCCTGCACCATGGACTACGACTCCATCTCCAAGGCCGGCTCCATGCTGGGCTCGGGCGCGGTGATCGTCATGGACGACAGCCGCAACATGGTCGAATCCCTGCTGCGCCTGTCCTATTTTTACCAGCACGAATCCTGCGGCCAGTGCACGCCCTGCCGCGAAGGCACGGGCTGGCTGTGGCGCGTCGTCGACCGGATCTGGCATGGCCAGGGTCGTCCGCAGGATCTGGATCTGCTGGACTCGGTGGCCGGCAACATCATGGGCCGCACCATCTGCGCGCTCGGCGATGCCGCCGCCATGCCCGTGCGCGGCATGCTCAAGCATTTCCGTCACGAATTCGAGGCACTGGTTCAGCAGGCTCCGGCCTCCGCCGAACACGCCTGAGGTGAGAGGTAGACACGAATGATCGAAATCGAACTCGACGGGCGAAAAGTAGAGGTCAGCCAGGGCAGCATGGTCATGCATGCGGCCGAGAAGGCAGGCACCTACATCCCGCATTTCTGCTATCACAAGAAGCTGTCCATCGCGGCCAACTGCCGCATGTGCCTGGTGGATGTCGAAAAGGCGCCCAAGGCGCTGCCTGCCTGCGCCACGCCCGTGACGCAAGGCATGATCGTGCGCACCAAGAGCGACAAGGCGATCAAGGCCCAGCAGTCGGTGATGGAGTTCCTGCTCATCAACCATCCGCTCGACTGTCCCATCTGCGATCAGGGCGGCGAATGCCAGCTGCAGGATCTGGCCGTGGGCTACGGTTCTTCCTCCTCGCGTTACGAGGAAGAAAAGCGCGTGGTCTTCCACAAGGATGTCGGTCCGCTGATCTCGATGGAAGAGATGACGCGCTGCATCCACTGCACCCGCTGCGTGCGCTTTGGCCAGGAAGTGGCCGGCGTGATGGAACTGGGCATGGTCAATCGCGGCGAACACGCCGAGATCACCACGGTGCTCGGCGAGACCGTCGACTCCGAGCTGTCGGGCAACATGATCGACATCTGCCCGGTCGGTGCGCTCACCAGCAAGCCGTTCCGCTACAGCGCCCGGACCTGGGAGCTGTCGCGCCGCAAGTCCGTCAGTCCGCATGACTCGACGGGTGCCAATCTCATCGTGCAGGTCAAGAACCACAAGGTCATGCGCGTGGTGCCGCTCGAAAACGAGGCCGTCAACGAATGCTGGATCGCCGACCGCGATCGTTTTTCGTACGAAGCCCTCAACGGCCCCGAGCGCCTGACCAAGCCCCTGCTCAAGCAGGGCGGTGAATGGATCGAGGTCGACTGGGCCACCGCACTCGAGTATGTGGCCAACGGCCTCAAGCAGATCAAGTCCAAGTACGGTGCCTCGTCCATCGGCGCTCTGGTCAGCCCCCACAGCACGGTCGAGGAACTCTACCTGGCCGGCGCCCTGGTGCGCGGCCTGGGCAGCGACAACATCGACTACCGCCTGCGCAACGCGCAGTTCCCGCAGTCTTCCGGCGTGCGCTGGCTGGGCACGTCCATCGCGTCCCTGTCGTCGCTGCAGTCGGTGCTGGTCGTCGGCAGCAACCTGCGCAAGGACCACCCGCTGTTTGCACAGCGCATCCGCCAGGCCGTGCGCAAGGGCGGCTCGGTGCACGTGATCCATTCCGAATCGCAGGACTGGGCCCTGTCCGTGGCCAGCCGCATCACGGTTGCGCCGTCGCAGTGGGCCCAGACCCTGGCCGACGTCGCCGCCGCCGTGGCCGAGAGCCAGGGCGTGGCTGCGCCCGCCGCAGGCCAGGCCACCGACGGTGCCAAGGCCATTGCCGCGAGCCTGCTGTCGGGCGAACGCAAGGCCGTGCTGCTGGGCAACGCCGCAGCTCACCATGCGCAGGGCGAAAGCCTGCTGGCCCTGGCGCAGTGGATTGCCGCCCAGACCGGCGCCACCTTCGGTTACCTCACCGAAGCCGCCAACACCGTGGGTGCACAACTGGTGCGAGCCCTTCCTGGCGCCCAGGGACAGAATGCAGGCCAGATGCTGGCCGGCGGTCTGAAGGCCGCGCTGCTGTTCAACAACGAACCGGTGTTCGACTCCGCCGCCGGCGAGCAGGCCCGCGCGGGACTGGCCCAGGCCGACATGGTCGTGAGCTTCAGCCCCTTCAAGGCCAACCTCGACCTGTGCGACGCCATCCTGCCGATTTCGCCTTTCACCGAAACCGCCGGCACCTTCGTGAACGCAGAGGGCCGTGCCCAGAGCTTCCATGGCGTGGTGCGTCCGCTGGGCGAAGCCCGTCCGGGCTGGAAGGTGCTGCGTGTGCTGGGCGACATGCTGGGCCTTCCCGGTTTCTCGCAAGACACCATCGAGGACGTGCGTGCGGCAGCGCTGCCGCACGACATCGCTGCGGCGCTGTCCAACCAGACGACCGCGGCCGTCGAACTCGGTGCAGCCGAGGGCGAGCCCTGCGTGGCCACCATCTACCAGCTCGACGGCATCGTGCGCCGCGCGCCCGCGCTGCAGCTCACCGCCGATGCGCGTCAAGGCCAGGCCTGGACCGACCAGACCGGTGATCACGCACACACCCATGCCCAGGAGGTCGTCGCATGATCGACGCGTTGTACAACGGCGGCCTGAATCTGGTCGCTCAGGATTGGTGGACAGGTGGTGCCTGGCCCGTCATCTGGAATTTTCTGAAGATCCTCGCCGTGCTGCTGCCCCTGCTGGGCGCCGTGGCCTACCTCACGCTGTGGGAGCGCAAGCTGCTGGGCTGGATCCAGGTGCGCCATGGTCCCAACCGCGTGGGTCCCGGCGGTTTGCTGCAGCCCATCGCCGATGCGCTCAAGCTGCTGACCAAGGAACTCATCAACCCGACGGCGGCCAGCAAGGGCCTGTTCCGTCTGGGTCCCGTCATGTCCATCATGCCGGTGCTGGCTGCATGGGTGGCCGTGCCCTTCGGTCCCGATGCCGTGATCGCCAACGTCAACGCAGGCCTGCTGCTGATCATGGCGCTGACCTCCATCGAAGTCTATGGCGTGATCATCGCGGGCTGGGCTTCCAACTCCAAGTACGCCTTCCTGGGCGCGCTGCGGGCATCGGCCCAGATGGTGAGCTATGAAATCGCCATGGGTTTCTGTTTCCTGGTGGTCGTCATGGTCTCCGGCAGCCTGAACCTCGGCGAAATCGTGGCGTCTCAGGCGCGCGGCATGGGCGCCGACATGGGCCTGAACCTGCTGTCCTGGAACTGGCTGCCGTTGCTGCCCATCTTTGTGGTCTACGTGATCTCGGGCGTTGCCGAAACCAACCGCCACCCCTTCGACGTGGTCGAAGGCGAAGCCGAAATCGTGGCCGGCCACATGGTCGAGTACTCGGGCATGGGCTTTGCCATCTTCTTCCTGGCCGAATACGCCGCGATGTGGCTGGTCTCCATCCTGGCCGTGCTGATGTTCCTGGGTGGCTGGCTGTCGCCGATCGCCGCTCTCGACTTCCTGCCGGGCTGGCTGTGGCTTGCGCTCAAGACGTTCTTTGTCGTGTCGCTGTTCATCTGGATCCGCGCCACGTTCCCGCGCTTCCGCTACGACCAGATCATGCGTCTGGGCTGGAAGATCTTCATTCCCGTCACCCTGATCTGGTTGATCGTGGTGGCCGGCTGGATGCAGACCTCCTGGAATATCTGGCATTAAAAACAGAGGAATACCCACCATGTCCGCTGTACTGACTCCACGCAATTCGCGTCCCTCGTTTTCCTTCCGGGACTTCATCTCGAGCTTCATGCTGACCGAGCTGCTCAAGGGCATGGCCCTGACCGGCAAGTACATGTTCAAGCGCAAGGTGACCGTCCAGTTCCCCGAGGAAAAGACACCGTTGTCGCCGCGTTTCCGCGGCCTGCACGCACTGCGCCGCTACGAGAACGGCGAAGAGCGCTGCATCGCCTGCAAGCTGTGCGAAGCCGTCTGCCCGGCGCTGGCCATCACCATCGAGTCCGACGTGCGCGACGACGGCACCCGCCGCACCACGCGCTACGACATCGACCTCACCAAGTGCATCTTCTGCGGCTTCTGCGAGGAAAGCTGCCCGGTGGACTCGATCGTCGAAACCCACATCTTCGAATACCACGGCGAAAAACGGGGCGACCTGTACTTCACCAAGGACATGCTGCTGGCCGTCGGCGACCGGTATGAAAACGAGATTTCGGCCGCCAAGGCAGCCGATGCCAAGTACCGCTGAGCCGGCTCCAGACCTTCTAAAAGACCAGTCCCATGGATGTTCAAACCGGTTTCTTCTACCTCTTCTCGGCCGTGCTGCTGTTTGCGGCATTCCGGGTCGTCACGGCGCGCAATCCCGTGCACGCGGTGCTCTACCTGATGCTGACCTTCTCGCAGGCCTCCGCCGTGTGGTTCCTGCTGAAGGCCGAGTTCCTGGCCATCACCCTGGTGCTGGTCTATCTCGGCGCCGTGATGGTGCTGTTCCTGTTCGTCGTCATGATGCTGGACCTCAACTTCGAGGAACTGCGCGTGGGCTTCTGGAAACATTTCCCGCTGGCAGCCGTGGTCGGCGTGATCATCGCGCTCGAACTCGCCCTGGTGCTCGGCCTGACCTTCCAGGACGTGCCTGCACCGCCGGCTCTCACCGGTGAAGCGGCCGCCAACTATTCCAACACCAAGGAACTCGGCATCCTGCTCTACACCGAGTACCTGTACCCGCTCGAAGTCGCCGCCGTGCTGCTGCTGGTGGGCATGATCGCCGCCATCGCGCTGACGCTGCGTGGCCGCAAGGACAGCAAGCACGTCAACCCCTCGCAGCAGGTTCATGTGCGAGCCCGCGACCGTGTCGCGCTGGTCAAGGTCGACGCAACGGGCGCGGCGCTGCCGCCCGCACCGCCGGCCGCCGTGGAGGAGAGCAAAGCATGACATTGACCCTGAGCCATTTCCTGACGCTGGGCGCGATCCTGTTCGCGATCTCCGTGGTGGGCATTTTCCTCAACCGCAAGAATCTGATCGTCCTGCTCATGGCGATCGAATTGATGCTGCTGGCGGTCAATATCAACTTCGTGGCGTTCTCGCACTACCTGGGTGACATGCACGGACAGGTGTTCGTGTTCTTCATCCTCACCGTGGCGGCTGCCGAGTCGGCGATCGGCCTGGCCATCCTGGTCCAGCTGTTCCGCAACCGCTCCACGATCAATGTCGATGCACTCGACACGTTGAAGGGCTAAAACAACAATGAGCACTACCCTTTCCGCAAGCACGCTGCTGGCGGTGCCTCTGGCGCCGCTCGTCGGCTCCCTGGTGGCCGGCATTTTCGGGACGGCTCTGGGCGGCAATCTCATCGGCCGGCGCACCAGCCGGAGCATCACGATCCTGGGCGTCTTCATCGCCTTCGTGATCTCGGCCATGACGCTCTACAGCGTCGCCGTCGACGGGGCCCGCTTCAACGAGACGCTCTACACCTGGATGGTGATCGGCGATCTCCGCATGGAGATCGGCTTCCTGGTCGACAGTCTGACGGCCATGATGATGGTGGTCGTGACCTTCGTCTCGCTCATGGTGCACATCTACACCATCGGCTACATGGAAGAAGACGCGGGCTACGACCGTTTCTTCGCCTACATCTCGCTGTTCACCTTCTCCATGCTGATGCTCGTCATGAGCAACAACATGCTGCAGCTGTTCTTCGGCTGGGAGGCCGTGGGTCTGGTTTCCTACCTGCTGATCGGCTTCTGGTTCAACCGCCCCACCGCGGTGTTCGCCAACCTCAAGGCCTTCCTGGTCAATCGTGTCGGCGACTTCGGCTTCATCCTGGGCATCGGCCTGCTCGTGGCCTACACCGGTACGCTCAACTACGGTGAAGTCTTTGCCCGTGTCGATTCGTTCAGCCAGCTGACGTTGCCCGGCACCGACTGGATGCTGATCACCGTGATCTGCATCTGCCTGTTCATCGGCGCCATGGGCAAGTCTGCCCAGTTCCCGCTGCACATCTGGCTGCCCGACTCGATGGAAGGCCCGACCCCCATCTCGGCGCTGATCCACGCGGCGACCATGGTGACGGCCGGCATCTTCATGGTGGCGCGCATGTCGCCGCTGTACGAACTGTCGGATGCGGCACTCAACTTCATCCTGATCATCGGTGCCATCACCGCGCTGTTCATGGGTTTCCTGGGCATCATCCAGAACGACATCAAGCGCGTCGTGGCCTATTCCACGCTCTCGCAACTGGGTTACATGACCGTGGCGCTGGGTGCTTCGGCCTACTCGGTCGCCGTGTTCCACCTGATGACGCACGCCTTCTTCAAGGCGCTGCTGTTCCTCGGTGCCGGCTCGGTGATCATGGGTCTGCATCACAACCAGGACATCCGCTGGATGGGCGGCGTGCGCAAGTACATGCCCATCACCTGGATCACCTTCCTGCTGGCTTCGCTGGCCCTGATCGGCACGCCGCTGTTCTCGGGTTTCTATTCCAAGGACGCCATCATCGAGGCCGTGCACGCCAGCAACCTGCCGGCTGCGGGCTTTGCCTCGTTCGCCGTGCTGGCCGGTGTGTTCATCACCGCCTTCTATTCGTTCCGGCTGTATTTCCTGGTCTTCCACGGCAAGGAACGCTACGACCAGAATCCCGATGCGCACCACGGCCATCACGACGACGATCATGCGCACGACACGCATGGCGCGCACGACGACGGCCACGGCCATGACCACCACGACGCCCACAAGCCCCACGAGTCGCCCTGGGTGGTGACGGTGCCGCTGCTGCTGCTGATGGTGCCTTCGGTGCTGGTCGGTTTCTTCACGCTCATGCCCATGCTCTTCGGCAGCTTCTTCGACGGCGTGATCTTCGTCGACACCGCCAAGCATCCGGCCATGGCCGAGCTGCGCGAACTCATCCACGGCCCGCTGGCCATGGCTGCCCACGCGCTGTACACGCCGCCCCTGTGGCTGGCCATCGCCGGCGTGGCGCTGTCCTATTACATGTACATGATCAACCCGGCCGTGCCGACCGCGATCAAGCGCCACTGCGGTCCGATCTACCGCCTGCTCGAAAACAAGTACTACCTCGACTGGATCAACGAGAACATCGTTGCCGCCGGTGCCCGCCTGCTGGGCCGCGGCCTCTGGAAGGGCGGCGACCAGGCGCTGATCGACGGCCTGGTGGTCAACGGTTCCTGGAAGGTCGTCGGCTGGTTCTCCGGCCTGGTCCGCTGGTTGCAGTCGGGCTTCATTTACCACTACGCGCTGGCGATGATCGCGGGTGTGCTGATCCTGCTGACATGGTTTGTCAGCTGGCCGATGTTGACGCAATGGCTCAACGGTTGAGGAGTAGAACAAAATGGGTTTGCTGAGCCTTGCCATCTGGGTACCGATCATCTGGGGTGCCGCACTGATCGCTTTCGGCCGTCCCGGCCAGGAAAATCTGGTCCGCTGGCTGGCCTTGATCGGATCGCTGGTCGCGCTGGTCGTGACCTTCCCGCTGTACACCGCCTTCCACGGCGGCACGGCAGAGATGCAGTTCGTCGAGAACATCGCCTGGATCGACCGTTTCAACATCAACTACCACCTGGGCATCGACGGCCTGTCCTTCTGGTTCGTGCCGCTGACCGCCTTCGTGACGGTGGTGGTGGTGATCGCCAGTTGGGAAGTCATCAAGATCCGCGTGAACCAGTACTACGGGTCCTTCCTGGTACTTTCGGGTCTGATGATCGGCGTGTTCTGTTCCATGGACGGCATGCTGTTCTACGTGTTCTTCGAAGCCACGCTGATCCCGATGTACCTGATCATCGGCATCTGGGGCGGACCACGGCGCATCTACGCGGCCTTCAAGTTCTTCCTGTACACGCTGCTGGGATCGTTGCTGATGCTGGTGGCCCTGATCTACCTCTACAACGCCTCGGGCAGCTTCGACATCCGCGACTGGTATGCACTGCCGCTGTCGATGAGCGAGCAGACCTGGCTGTTCTTCGCCTTCTTCGCCGCCTTTGCGGTCAAGATCCCGATGTGGCCGGTGCACACCTGGCTGCCGGACGTCCACGTCGAGGCCCCGACAGGCGGTTCGGCCGATCTGGCGGCCATCATGCTGAAGCTGGGTGCCTACGGTTTCCTGCGCTTCTCGCTGCCCATTGCGCCCGATGCGGCTCATGAATACGCCTGGCTGATGATCGCGCTGTCGCTGGTCGCCGTGATCTACGTCGGTCTGGTGGCGCTGGTCCAGCAGGACATGAAGAAACTGGTGGCGTACTCGTCCGTCGCGCACATGGGCTTCGTCAGCCTGGGCATCTTCCTGTTCGTCGAGATGGGTCTGGCGGGCGGTGTGGTGCAGATGGTGGCCCACGGTTTCGTGTCGGCCGCGATGTTCCTGTGCATCGGCGTGCTCTACGACCGCATGCATTCGCGTGAAATCGCCGATTACGGCGGTGTCGTGACCGTCATGCCCAAGTTCGCGGCCTTTGCGTTGCTGTTCTGCATGGCCAATGCCGGTCTGCCCGGTACCGCCGGTTTCGTCGGTGAATGGATGGTCATCCTGGCAGCCGTGAAGTACAACTTCTGGATCGGCATGGCCGCAGCGACCGCGCTGATCTTCGGTGCCGGCTACACCCTGTGGATGTTCAAGCGTGTCTACCTGGGACCGATCACGAACAAACATGTGCGCGAGCTGACCGACATCAACGGCCGCGAGTTCCTGATGCTGACGCTGCTGGCCATCCCGGTGATCTACATGGGCGTGTACCCCAAGCCCTTCACCGACGTCATGCATGCCTCCATCTTCGAACTGCTGCGCCACGTGGCCATTTCCAAGCTGAACTGATTCGGCACGCCTACAGAGACAAGAGAGAAACCAATGCTTGATCAACTCAGCTGGATCGCGATCTATCCCGACCTGCTCCTGCTCGTGATGGCCTGCGTGATCCTGCTCGTGGACCTCTCGGTCCAGGGCAAGTACCGCACGCCTACCTACACCCTGACCCTGGTCACGCTGGCGGTCGTCGCCGCCATGCAGGGCTACTACGCCGTCACGGGCGACGTGATATACGGCTGGGGCAACATGGTGGTCAGCGATGCCATGGGCAACTGGCTCAAGTGCTTCGCCGCCATCGCCACGGGCGTGACCCTGGTCTATGGCCGCAACTACGCCACCGACCGCGGCATGCTGCGCGGCGGCGAGCTGTTCACGCTGTCGCTGTTCGCGCTGCTGGGCATCTTCATCATGATCTCGGCCAACAACCTGCTGATCGTGTACCTGGGCCTCGAGCTGCTGACCCTGTCGAGCTATGCCCTGGTGGCCCTGCGCCGCGATCACGCCATGGCGACCGAAGCCGCCATGAAGTACTTCGTGCTGGGCGCTCTGGCCAGCGGTTTCCTGCTCTATGGCCTGTCCATGCTGTACGGCTCGACCGGCACGCTCGACATCAACGAAATCTCGGCTGCCCTCAACAACGCCCCCGGTATCCCCTTCGTGCTGATCCTTGCGCTGGTGTTTGTCGTCGCCGGCCTCGCTTTCAAGCTGGGTGTCGTTCCTTTCCACATGTGGATTCCCGACGTCTATCACGGTGCCCCCACCGTGGTGACGCTGCTGGTGGGCGGCGCGCCCAAGCTGGCCGCCTTCGCCATCAGCATCCGCCTGCTGGTCGAAGGCCTGCTGCCGCTGGCCTTCGACTGGCAGCAGATGCTGGTCGTGCTGTCGGTGGGCTCGCTGCTGGTGGGCAACCTGGCCGCCATCGCGCAGACCAATCTCAAGCGCATGCTGGCTTTCTCGACCGTCGCGCAGATGGGCTTCGTGCTGCTGGGTCTGCTCTCCGGCGTCATCGACAGCAACACCTTCAACGGCGAGCTCGCCTACGGCTCGGCCATGTTCTACGTGGTGACCTACGTGCTGACCACGCTGGTGGCTTTCGGCAGCATCCTGCTGCTGTCCCACGAAGGTTTCGAATGCGACAACATCAGTGACCTGGCCGGCCTCAACCACAGCCATCCGCTCTACACCGGCATCCTGTCGGTGGCCATGTTCTCGCTGGCCGGCTTGCCGCCGCTGGTGGGTTTCTACGCCAAGCTGTCGGTGCTGCAGTCCCTGGTGTCGACGGGAATCACGGGTTATGTCGCACTGGCCATTTTTGCCGTGGTCATGTCGCTGATCGGTGCCTTCTACTACCTGCGGGTGGTCAAGGTCATGTACTTCGACGAGCCGCCCGCCGGCCGCGAGATCGCCGTCAATGTGCCGCTGCATGCACGTGGCCTGCTGACGGTCAACGGCGCGTTGATCCTGGTCCTGGGCCTGATGCCCGGCGGCCTGATGACGCTGTGTGGGCAGGCCATCGCGAACCTGCTGAACAAGTAAAGGCGCCGCGGCGCCCGCAGCAGCCCAGGATGCCTTGCGGTATCCTGGGTTTTTTTATGGTTCGGTGGCCGGTCGGTGCTGCCGTGCGCAAGGAATTCGTCGTCCCATGTCTCCCTGGCTGGCTCTGTGTTTGCTGATCGTGGCCGCCGTGTTGGCCAATCTCCCCTTTGTCGCCGAATGGCGCGGCTGCCGTTTGGCGGTGCGGGCCTTGCTGCTGTTGGCTTTGTATGGCACCACTCTGGGCCTTTCGTGGCTGGTCGAGGCCCGCATGGGGCCGGTCTGGTCCCAGGGGTGGGAGTTCTTTGCCATTACCGCAGCGTTGTTCCTGATCCTGGCGTTTCCCGGGTTTGTCTACCGTTACCTGCTGCTTCGGCGGCGTTGATGCGGCTGGGCGTTGCAAGGCGTGTTGCCCATTCCTCTTTTTCTGTTCTTTTTTGCCGATCGGCGTATCCAAGAGTGACCTATGCGTGATTCCTCTCCAGACCTCCACCTGGCCGAAACCCTGCTGAGCCGGGAAGTCGTGCACCGCGGCGACTTCCTCACGGTGCACCGCGACACCGTCCGGCTGCCCGATGGCGGTTCGGCCACCCGTGAGTACGTGGTCCATCCGGGGGCCGTGGTGGTGGTTCCGCTGCTGGACGACGGGCGGGTGTTGCTGGAGCGGCAGTTTCGTTACCCGGTCGGGCAGGTCATGCTGGAACTGCCGGCCGGCAAGCTCGATGCGGGCGAGAATCCCCTGGGCTGCGGTCAGCGCGAGCTACGCGAGGAGACCGGCTACACCGCCGAGGAGTGGGCCTATGCCGCCTCGACCCATCTGGCCATCGGCTACTCCACCGAAGTGATCCACATCTATTTTGCACGCAGGCTGAAGGCCGGCGAGCGATCGCTCGACGAAGGTGAATTCCTGGATCTGGCGACGATGTCGATCGACGAGCTGCTGGCGGCCTGCCGCGATGGGCAGGTGACCGATGCCAAGACGCTCAGCTGTTGCTTGTGGCTGCAGAACGTGACGGAAGGTCGCTGGTCCCTGACGTGGCAGCCTGCTTGAGCGAGCCGTTTCGGCTGGTCGACGACCGGGGTTTGACCGGCTGTTTGGTGGTCGCCAGGCCGATCACCGATGCTGCGGCCACGGGGCCGGGCGTCGCTCCCGTGCCGATGGAGGCCGGAGCCGCTGCGTTGCCGGCGTCGGCCAGAGCGGGCGGCAGTTCATGGGCGGCTGGCGGCAGTATGCCGAACAGGTCCTTCAAGGCCTTGCTGTACTGTTCCATGCCCACGCTGCTGGTGTTGTGGTGGTTGCCGCCCTCGACCATGATGAAACGTTTGGGCGAGTTGGCGGCCGCATAGAGCCGCTCGCCCAGGATGGGTTTGATGATCTCGTCGTCGCTTCCATGCACCACCAGCAGCGGCGAGCCGATGCGGCGCACCTTGTCGATGGACTCGAAACGCTGGGTCAGCAGCGGGCCGATGGGCAGCCAGCCCCAGTTGGTGGTGGCGAAGACATCGCGTACCGAGCTGAATGTGCCCTCGACGATGGTGCCCCGCTCGTCGTTGACCTTGCTGGCCAGATCGATGGCGATGGCGCCGCCCAGCGAGTGGCCGTAGATGTAGCGCGGTTGTTTGGGAAAACGCTCGGCCAGCCAGTTCCAGGCGGCCTGCGCGTCTTCGTAGGCCATGCTCTCGGAGGGCAGGGTGTTGCTGGGCGTGCTGCCTTCGCTCAGGCCGCTCGTGGTCTTGCCGAATCCCCGGTAGTCGATGGCGAGCACGGCAAATCCCATGTCGTGCAGCCGGCTGATGCGGGTCCGGCTGGCCCATACGTCCCAGCGCGCGCCGTGCAGGTACAGCACGACCGGCTGCTTGGTGCCCAGCATCGCCGGCGCGTCGCCCAGCCAGAGGCCGTGCATCTTGACGGATTCGGAGGTCAGGCGCGACGTGAAGGGAATCCACACGTCCTTCAGATCCATGTCGCCATGGCCCCAGCGGCTGATGCCGGGATTAAAGATGAACTGACGCTGGCGCTCGTCCAGGGCCGAGCAGCCAATCAGGCCGGCCACCGCGAGGAGTGCCAACAGCATCCAGGCGGCCCAGCGTCGTGCAATCGTCGTCATCATCATCGTCACAGACCCCCTGGGCGATGAAAAGTTCGCCCGGTGCTATTCCTGCAATGGTCGTGCCTGGTCTGTTTTTTGTCCGTCACACGTCCGCCCTGAGTGCATCCATCCCCTGTTTTCGGGATGCATTCGCATGATGCAGTGCGCGATTGTTGGGTGGAAGCCTGAAACCGATTTCTGGTACTTACCCGTGTTGTAAAAACGCAGCGATTTCCTGGGCCGAAAGAGCCGACGACGCAAGATGAATTGCACTGTTTCAGTGCATTTCTTGCCATTCCGATGCTTCCTCCCGCCCCTGGCCGAAGGTCAGGAAGGCTGGCGCGACGTCGGCGCGGCTGCGCGAGGGACGGGGCCGCACACGCCGACCGTCTCTGCCCGATAATTCGGCCATGAAAGTCCTGGATCTGCAGTGTGCCCATCAGCATGTGTTCGAAGGCTGGTTCGGCAGCGAAGACGACTACCGCAGCCAACTGGCGCGCGGCCTGTTGACCTGCCCGGTCTGCGGCGATGCAGCGGTCCAGCGGCTGATCAGTGCGCCCCGGCTCAACCGCAAGAGCAATGCGCTGCCGGCGGCGGTCCAGCCTTCGGCTTCGGCGGCCCCGGCTGCACGGCGCGCCGCGCCGCCGGTCGTGCCGCAGGCCCGCGTGCCGGCCGACAATCCCCCGCCCTCCGAGACACAGGTCGCCTTGCAGGCCGCTTACCTGGAGGCGGTGCGGCACGTGCTGCGCAATACCGAAGATGTCGGTCCCCGTTTTGCCGAGGAAGCCCGCCGCATGCATTACGGCGAGAGCGAGGCCCATGGGATCAGAGGGCAGGCCAGTCCCCAAGAGCGCCAGGCCCTTGCCGAAGAGGGAATCGACGTGGTGAGCCTGCCGCTGCCCGAAGGCCTCGACGGCACGTTGCAGTAGGTTTCGCGCAGCCGCGGGGCCAGCAGGCGGGTCGGACGTGCCCGCGCGCGTTGCGGTCCGCCCCGGCGGACTCCGCCGCCTCAGCGGCCGCGCAGGAACAGCGAATCGAGATCCTTGAGCGTGACCTGCCGCCAGGTCGGCCGGCCATGGTTGCACTGGTCCGAGCGTTCGGTCGCCTCCATCTGGCGCAGCAGCGCGTTCATCTCGGGGACCGTCAGTTGCCGGTTGGCACGCACCGAGCCGTGGCAGGCCATGGTGCCCAGCAGTTCATCCTGGGCGCGTTCGATGACCGTGGTGGCTTCCTGGGTCGCCAGTTCGGTCAGCACGGCCCGGGCCAGCTCGACCGCCTGCCCGCCGCTGTCGCCGCGGATCAGGGCCGACGGCATGGCGCGCACCGCCAGTGTCCGGGGCGAGAACGGCGAGATGTCCAGGCCCAGGCGGGCCAGGGTGTCGCCGTGGCTTTCTGCGGCCGCGACTTCGGCCGGTGTCGCCGCGAAGGTCGCGGGGATCAACAGGGGCTGGCTGGCGATGCGGGACTGGCTGAACTGCTGCTTCAGTCGTTCATAGACGATGCGTTCATGGGCCGCGTGCATGTCCACGATGATCAGTCCCTGGCGGTTCTCGGCCAGGATGTAGATGCCCATGAGCTGAGCCAGTGCGCGGCCCAGCGGCCACTCTTCGGCCGCGGCCGCGGCCGAAGCCGGTGAGGGGGGCTCGCCGGTCGCCGTCTCTTGTGCAAGACCGCCGGCCTGCGTGGTGAATGACGTGCCCGGGCTCGCGGCCGGCGAGGGCAGGGGGACGCCGCGAGGACCATCGTCCGATGGGGCCGCCGACGAGGCTGCGCCGGGTGCAGCGCCCTCGTCGTCGCGCGGCTGGCGTTGCCACAGTGCGCCGAGCTCGCTGACACGATGGCCCTGCAGCGCCATGGCGGGCTGGGTCCAGTGGTAGTCGAGCGGCCTGCCGGTACGAGGGATAGCGCCCGGTGCGCCCGATTCACCCGGGATCGGGTTCGCGGGGGGCGTTGCGAGAAGCGGGTTGACCGCCGCCGCATCCTGGCCTGCCGCCGCCGCACGCGGCGCCGACAGGGCATTTTCCACACCGTGCCGCACGGCCTGATGCACCTCGCGGCTGTCACGGAACCGGACCTCGATCTTGGTCGGGTGCACGTTCACGTCGACGCGCGTGGGGGCGACTTCGATGTGCAGCAGATAGACCGGCTGACGCTGGCCGTGCAGGAAGTCTTCATAGGCACTGCGCGCGGCGTGCGCGATGACCTTGTCCCGCACGAAACGGCCATTGACGTAGGCATATTGCTGGTCGCCCCGCGCGCGGGAGTGGTCGGGCAGGCCGGCGCGTCCGGTGATGCGCACGGCAGGGCCGTAACGGCCGTCGCCATGGTCGGCCTGGGCCGAGCTGGTGTAGTCGATGCGCAGGCTGGCGGCCAGCAGATCGGCACCCAGCACATCGGCCAGGCGGCGCTCGAGCGGCGTGCTGCCGTCCGCCGTCACGCCATCGTGCGCACGCCACTGGTCGACCAGCTTGCCTTCATGCCAGATGGCAAAGCCCACATCGGGCCGGGCCAGCGCGTGGCGCCGCACGGCTTCGATGCAATGCGCGAGCTCGGTGGCATCGGTCTTGAGGAACTTGCGGCGGGCGGGGGTGCTGAAGAACAGCTCCTTGACCTCGACCGTGGTGCCCGTCGCCCGGGCTGCCGGCTGCAACTCGCCGCTGCGGCCGTCCAGCAGCCACGCATGTTCGCCATGCGCCTGCGCAGAGGGGCAGCGTGAAAGGATGGACGCCTCGGCGACCGAGTTGATGGCGGCCAGCGCCTCGCCCCGGAAACCCATGGTCGAGACCGACTCCAGTTCCTTGAGGCTGTGGATCTTGCTGGTGGCGTGGCGCTTGAAGGCGATCGGCAACTCGTCGCGCGGAATGCCCAGGCCGTCGTCCTCGACCACGATGGCGCGCACGCCGCCGGCCAGCAGCCGGACGGTGATCTGGCGGGCGCCGGCATCGAGCGCGTTGTCCACCAGTTCGCGGACCACCGAAGCAGGGCGTTCGATGACTTCACCTGCGGCGATCTGGCTGATGAGCTCGTCGGGCAGTTCGAGAATGCGGCGGCGCGCCGCGGCCGATCGTTCGGGGGCGGCAGCGGGGGAATCGAGGCGGTCGGGTTCGGCGTTCACCCGTCGATTCTAGGGCGAGTGGTGCGGCGAGGCTGTGTGCGGGGCCATTGCCGCTGCCGGCGAATGTAGTGCCATGGCATGAATTGCAGGCCATGTGCCGCACCGGGGGACGGCACTGATACAGTACCGCTCATAACAAGACTCAAACAGCCTCCGCTTGCGATGCATGCGCACCGCCCGCACGGGTGGCGGGTGCCTGCCGCGGCCGACGATTCACTCACAAGGACCGGTTTTGGAATACGTTCACCTGCTCATCGATTTCATACTGCACATCGACCAGTATCTGGCGACTTTTGTAGAACAGTATGGCGCCTGGGTCTATCTCATCCTCTTTCTGATCGTGTTCGTCGAGACAGGACTGGTGGTCATGCCTTTCCTGCCCGGCGACTCGTTGCTGTTCATCGTCGGGGCCATGGCCGGTGCCGGGCTGCTCAATCCCCAGATCGCAGTGGCTGTGCTGCTGGTGGCCGCCATCCTGGGCGATCAGTGCAACTATTCGATCGGCCGGTATTTCGGGCCCAAGGTCTTCAAATGGGAAAACTCCCGTTTCTTCAACAAGAAGGCTTTCGACCAGGCCCACGCGTTTTACGAACGGTATGGCGGCGTGACCATCATCCTGGCCCGCTTCATGCCCTTCATCCGCACGTTCGCCCCGTTCGTGGCCGGTGTTGCCGAGATGACGCGCAGCAAGTTCACCTTCTTTAATGTCGTCGGCGCGCTGATCTGGGTGCTGGGCATCGTGACGGCCGGCTATTTCTTCGGCAACATGAAGATCGTGCAGGACAACCTCGAGAAAATCATCTGGGCCCTGATCCTGGTGCCTGGCCTGATCGCCATCTTCGGCGCCTGGCGCGCGGGGCGCGCACAGCCGTCCACGCCGGGCCATACCCAGCCCTGAGGCCGCCCTTGCGGCAGCGAGCGGACACAGGCCGTCGGCGGTCGTGTCCGGCTGTCCCGCATGCATTCCGAGCAGTGCGCCGGCCTACCCCGGCGCGGGAAAGACGATGATGAAACAGTCCTTTGTCCGATTGGGCCTGCGCAGCCTGTGGCGCGACGTTCGGGCGGGCGAACTCCGCCTGCTGATCGTGGCGGTGGCGCTGGCCGTCGCCGCTCTGGCCGCGGTGGCGTTTTTTGCCGACCGCCTGCAGAGCGGCCTGCAACGCGACGCCAGACAGCTGCTGGGCGGCGACGCGGTCATTGCCAGCGACAACCCGGCCCCTGCGGATTTTGTCGCCAAGGCGCATGAACTGGGCTTGCGCACCGCAACCACGGCGACTTTCCCGACCATGGCCCGGGCTTCCGACGAGCAGGGCGGCGCGGCGCGGCTGGTGGCGTTGAAGACGGTCGCAAGCGGTTATCCGTTGCGCGGCCGGGTCGAAGTCGCCACGGCGGCGGACCAGCCCGGCGAAGCGGCCGCCGATATCCCGGCGGCCGGCACGGCCTGGGCCGACCCGCAACTGCTGGCCGCACTCGAGATCGGCGTGGGCGATACGATACTGCTGGGCGACTCCAGCCTGCGGATCACGCGGGTGATCGTGATGGAGCCCGACCGCGGCGGCGGCTTCATGAATTTTGCGCCCCGCTTGATGATGAACGAAGCCGACCTGGCCGCCACCGGCCTGGTGCAGCCTGCCAGCCGCATCCGCTGGCGCATGGCGGTGGCCGGCGAAGACGATGCGCAGGTCCAGGCCTTTGTGCAGTGGGCCGATGCGCGCGCGCAAGGCGGGCCGGGCGGCGAAGCGGTTCGGGGCATGCGTGTGGAATCGCTGGACAGCGGGCGGCCCGAAATGGAGCGCACGCTGGGACGGGCCGAGAAATTCCTGAGTCTGGTGGCCCTTCTGTCGGCCTTGCTGAGCGCCGTCGCCGTGGCCATTGCCGCCCGCGGTTTTGCCTCGCGCCACCTCGACGACTGCGCCATGCTGCGGGTCCTGGGCCAGAGCCAGCGCACCATCGCGCTGGCCTACACCCTGGAATTCGTGCTGGCCGGGCTCTTTGCCAGCCTGCTGGGCGTGGCCATCGGTTATGGCGTGCACCAGTTGTTCGTGGCCCTGCTGGCCGGCCTGGTGACGACCGCGCTGCCTGCAGCCAGCCTGTGGCCGGCGCTGCTGGGCGTCGGCGTGGGGCTGGTGCTGCTGGTGGCCTTCGGCTTGCCGCCGGTGCTCCAGTTGGCGCAGGTGCCGCCCTTGCGTGTCATCCGGCGCGACATCGGTCAGATGCGCTCTGCGTCGCTGGCCGTGCTGGTGCTGGGCGTTCTGGGTTTTGCGGCCCTGCTGCTGGCGGTTGCGCGCGACTGGACGCTGGGCGCCATTGCCGTCGGCGGCTTTGCCGGCGCCGTGCTGGTGTTTGCCGGCCTGGCCTGGGTCGCGGTGAAAGCCCTCAGGCGCGGCGTCAACGACCAGACCGCGCCGCGCTGGCTGGTCCTGGCGACACGGCAGGTTTCGGCGCGACCGGTGTTTGCCGTGGTGCAGACCAGCGCCCTGGCCGTCGGCCTGCTGGCCCTGGTGCTGCTGGTGCTGCTGCGCACCGATCTGATCGACAGCTGGCGGCAAGCCACGCCGGCCGACGCACCCAATCGTTTCGTGATCAACATCCAGCCCGACCAGGCGGACGATTTCCGTGGTGCCCTGTCGCAAGCGGGCATCGGTCACTTCGACTGGTACCCGATGGTGCGGGGCCGGCTGGTGTCCATCAACGAGCAGCCGGTCGATCCGGCACGCTACGAGGACGAGCGAGCCCAGCGGCTGCTCGACCGCGAATTCAATCTTTCCTACGCGGCCGAGCAACCGCCGCACAACGACCTCGTTGCCGGCCAGTGGACGGCCGGTGGGGCAGGGGGCGCCAGCGTCGAGGACGGATTGGCCAAGACGCTGGGCCTCAAGCTGGGCGACCGGCTGGTGTTCGATATGGGCGGCATCACCCACAGCTCGGAAATCACCTCGTTGCGCGAGGTGGACTGGGCCTCCATGCATGCGAACTTCTTTGTCATGTTCCCCGTCGCCGAGCTGCCGGATCTGCCGGTGACCTATCTGGCCGCCTTCCGTGCGCCTGCCACGCCGACGTTCGACAATGCCCTGGTGCGGCAATTTCCGAACATCACCAATGTCGACATGACGGCGACCCTGGCGCAGGTGCAGCGTGTGCTGGATCAGGTGATCCGGGCCGTCGAGTTCCTGTTCGGTTTCACCCTGGCGGCCGGCCTGATCGTGCTGCTGGCCACCGTCGGTGCCACACGTGAGGAGCGGGCACGGGAATTCGCCATCATGCGGGCCATGGGGGCGAGCTCACAACTGCTGCGGCAGGTGCAGCGGGCCGAGTTGGCAGGCGTCGGTCTGCTTGCCGGTCTGCTGGCCAGCCTGGTCGCCATGGTCGTTGCCTGGGCGCTGGCGCGTTTTGTATTCGATTTCACCTGGAACGGCTCGTGGTATGTCCCGTTCGGCGGCGCGCTGGCGGGTGCCGTGCTGGCCTGGGCAGCAGGCTGGTGGGCGCTGCGCGGCGTGCTCACGCGGCCGGTGGTCCAGACGCTCAGGCAGGCAATGGACTGACAAGCGCACGATATGCCCGACAATCCTTCCCCGTGATGCAGATACAGGACAAACCGCCCTACGACACGCCCTTCGAATGGATGGGCGGCGAGCCCCGCGTGCAGGCGCTGGTCGATCGTTTCTACGATCTGATGGATCTCGAACCGGCCTATGCCGACCTGCGGGCCGCCCATGGGCCCGAGCTCGATCAGGCGCGTCAGCGGCTGTTCTGGTTCCTGTGCGGCTGGCTGGGCGGGCCCCAGCACTACACCGACCGTTTTGGCCACCCCCGCCTGCGCATGCGCCACATGCCGTTTTCCATCGGCATCCGCGAGCGCGACCAGTGGGTGGCCTGCATGGACCAGGCCATGGGCGAGACCGAAGTCGATCCGGCCCTGCGCGCGCGACTGAAACAATCGTTTTTTCAGACGGCTGATTTCATGCGCAACAAGGGCATCTGAGCCCCGAGGCAGGCCGCAGGCGACCCGCCTGCTTGCCGGTCACCCTCGGTCAGGGCGCGGCCTTGGCCGCTTCGTAGTCGGACTTGGCCTTCAGCTCACAGCTGTCCTTGGCCGAACCGTTGAAATCCTCGCACTTCTCGTCGGCCACCTCATACGCCGCTTTGGCCTTGGCCGCGCGAAGTTTGCGATCGTTGTCCGCGCTGGGCTTGTAGCGGGTTTCCAATTCGGCCAGAGCGATGTCTCGCTGCCCCTCGGCCTCTTTTTCGCACACGTCCTTCTTGTTGCCCGCCAGGCTGTCGCACTGGTTCTTGGCCGCCTTGTAGTCGGCCTTGATGGTGTCCTCGGCCGCACTGTGCTGCGCCCGGGTCATCGATGGGGCGGACTGGGCCATGGCGCTGCCGATCAGGCAGCCGGCAACGGCCGCCGCGGCCATGGCACGGGTCAGATTCTTCAGGGAGAGGGTGTTGTGCATGACGGACTCCTTTGTTTTAAGTCTTGGAATGCCCATGCCGCATACCGGGAGCCGAGACGTCGCAGGCACGGGGCAGGGGATTCCACTGTAGGTGTCGCCCGTGGAGCCGCCCGTAGTCGCGCGCGGCCAGTCGCGGTCGGCTCGGGCCTACAGGGCGTCCGTCATCGAAAGCGGCCAGCGCGGTCCGAATCGGCGCGGATCAGGCACGGGGGCCCGGGTGCTTGGGCGAGGGCTGCAGCAGCACCACCAAGGCACCGGCTCCGCCCTCGCTGGCCTTGGCCTGGACAAAAGCCAGCACTTCGTTCTTCTGGATGAGCCAGGCTTGTACCTTGGCCTTGAGCACCGGCGTCTTGCCGGGCGAACCCAATCCCTTGCCGTGCACCACGCGAAGGCAGCGCAGGCCCTGGCGGTGGGCTTCCCGGATGAAGTTGGCCAGGGTTTCACGCGCTTCGTCGCGGCGCAGACCGTGCAGATCGAGCTGCGCCTGCAGGCTCCAGTGGCCCGAGCGCAGTTTGCGGGTCACGTCCGTGCCGATGCCCGGGCGGCGGAAACTCATTGCATCGTCGACATCCAGCAAGGTCGTGACGTCGAACTCGTCGCTCAGCGACTCGCGCAGCACGGCTTGTTCGTCGAGCGTGCGCTGTGCTGCGATCGGCAGCGGCAGTTCCCGTTCGTGTTCCACCCGCCGGTGGCTGGCGCTCAGCGCCCGCACGGGGCCCACGGCCTGCAGGAAGACGGCCTGCTCGGCACGCTGGCGCCGTTCTTTTTCCTGGCGGATTTTCTGTGCCTCGGCTTCGCGGGCGGCGGCATCGGCCACCGCCTGGCGCATCGTCTTGAGGTCCTGGAGGGATTTCGCTTTCATGCCCCGGTTTTACCCCAAGCGGTGCATCTCCTCGAAGAGATATCAGGAAGGATCTCGGATCAAGCCGGCTTCGGCCATCGAACAGGTCCCACCCTGCGCCACGATGATGTGGTCCAGGACCCGGATGTCGAACAGGCCGAGGGCGGTGCGCAGATGCTGCGTGACCGCGACGTCTTGCGGGGAGGGCATCAGTGTTCCGCTGGGATGGTTGTGGGCCAGGATGACCGCCGCCGCATGGTGGTGCAGGGCCCGCAGAGCGACCTCGCGCGGATAGACGCACGATTGCGTCAGGGTTCCGCGAAACAGCTCCTCGAGTGCGATCAGGCGGTGCTGGGCATCGAGGAACAGCACGGCAAACACCTCGTGGCGCCTCGAGCCCAACTGCAGCCGGAGGTAGTCCTTGACGGCCTTGGGGTCGCTCAGGGTCTGCGGTAGCCGGATGCGTTCGGCCAGCGCCCGTCTTGCCAATTCGAGTACCGCCAGCACCTGGGCGCGCTTGGCCGTGCCGCCCATTCCCTTGATGACCAGCAGATCGGGGGCCGTGGCGTGGAGCAGCCCGCTGATGCCGCCGAACGCCGCCAGCAGTTCCTCGGCCAGCGCCAGAACGTTCTTGCCTGCCATGCCGGTGCGCAACAGCAGCGCGAGCAGTTCCGTGTCGCCCAGTGCCTGCGGACCGCGTGCGATCAGCTTCTCTCGCGGATGCGCTTCGAGGGGTAGATTTTTCAGCGCCATGGCCGTGCGGAGTCTCCGGGTTAGTCAGGTAAGCAGGCCGCGCCGAGGCCGGTTTTTTACAATGGAGGGCAAATTATCGAGACCACGCATGTCCATTACTGATGAAAATACCGCCCAGGCGGCCACTGATGCTCCTGATTCAGGACCGGTCGTTGTCGAACCCGGTGCCTTTCTCACGCTCCACTACCGCTTGTCTGGACCGACCGGGGACATCATCAACACCTTCGCGGGCAAACCCGCGACGTTGAGCCTGGGCAACGGGGAGCTTTCTCCCGCCGTCGAGCAGCGCCTGATCGGACTGCCCGAAGGCACACGCACGGCATTCGATATCCCGGCGGGCGAGGCGTTCGGCGAACGCAACCCCGAGATGCAGCAATGGGTGGCCCGCAGTCTGCTGGCCGAGCTGGGCGACCCCGACGAGCAGTACCAGCCGGGCGATGTGGTCCAGTTTCCGACCCCCGATGGTCTGAGCCAGTACGCAGGTGCGGTCCAGAAGGTCGAAGAGGCTCGGGTGCTGTTCGACTTCAATCATCCGCTGGCGGGCCAGCCGGTGGTCTTCGAAGTCCAGCTGATCGGAGTGCTTTGATGGCTCGTGAAGTCATCCTGGCCGAACCGCGCGGTTTCTGTGCTGGTGTGGACCGCGCCATCGAGATCGTCGAACGGGCGCTGCAGAAATTCGGCCGGCCCATCTATGTGCGCCACGAGATCGTGCACAACACCTTTGTGGTCGAGGACCTGAAGAACAAGGGCGCCATCTTCATCGAGGACCTCGACGACGTGCCGCCGGGGTCCATCCTGGTGTTTTCGGCCCACGGCGTGAGCAAGGCGGTGGAAAACGAAGCCAAGGCCCGTGGTTTCCAGGTCTTCGACGCGACGTGCCCGCTGGTGACCAAGGTTCACGTGGAAGTCGCCAAGCTGGCCAAGGAGGGTTATGAGTTCATCATGATCGGCCACAAGGGCCATCCCGAGGTCGAGGGCACGATGGGCCAGCTCAACGAAGGAATCCACCTCGTCGAGGATGTGGCCGACGTCGCCACGGTGCAGCCGGGACAGACCGAACGGCTGGCGGTCGTCACGCAGACGACCCTGTCGGTCGACGACGCATCGGCCATCTCGGCGGCCGTGAAAGCACGCTTTCCCAGCATCCGCGAGCCCAAGCAGCAGGACATCTGCTATGCCACCCAGAACCGGCAGGATGCAGTAAAGGTCATGAGCCCGCAGGTCGATGTGCTGATCGTGGTGGGCAGTCCGACCAGTTCCAACAGCAACCGCCTGGCCGAGCTGGCCCGGCGGCTGGGGGTCGACAGCTACATGGTCGACAACGCCGGCGAGTTGCGGGCCGAATGGTTCGAGGGCCGCAACCGGGTCGGGCTGACGGCCGGGGCATCCGCGCCCGAAGTGCTGGTGCAATCGGTCATCGCGCGCCTGCGCGAACTGGGTGTGGTCGCCGTGCGCAAGATGTCGGGCGTCGAGGAAACCGTCAAGTTCCCGCTGCCCAAGGGCCTGAAGACGACGCCTGCCGGCGTCGACAAGCCGGCCGTCGTCTGATCGCCATGCGAACGGCCTGACGGGTCGGTTTGTGCATGCCGCTCGCGCGGCGGCGATACAAAAAAGCCAGCCCGGCGCAACACATGCGCCGGGCTGGCTTTTTTCATGGCCGGCCGCGCGAGGCGGCCGGGTTCACGATCAGGCTTGCGTTTCTTCGAACGGCAGCTTGACGTCGCGCAGATCCTTGCGGGTCTCCACCAGCACCAGCGGACCTTCGTCCAGCACGACAGCCGGCGGCCGTTCGCGCGGCACGTGGATGGGCTGGGGCTCGGCGGCCATGGCAGCCTGTACCGACGCAACCTTCTCGGGATCCGAGCTGATCCATTGCAGGCCGACTTGGGTGGCCAGCGCCGTGAGTTCCGACTGCGGCAATTCGTAGCGGGCCGGTGCAGGCGTGGAGGCCTGGGGTTCGGTTTGCTGAGCGACCGCGGCGGTCACCGAAACGACCTCGATGGGCTGCTGCACGGGAGCCGCAGCTTCCACACGCGCGGCGCTGGCTGCGAGTGCTTCGGATTCGACGGCAATCACCGGCACGGCCTGGGCCGTGGTCTGCACGACGGCCGGTTCCGAGGCGACCGCGACGGGTTCGACCGCGGGTGCTGCTGCCACGACGGCGCCAGCGGCATCGGGCTCGGCCACGGGGGCCAGGGCCGTGCCTTCGGTACCGGCGTTTTCACGGCGGCCATTGCGGCGGTCGCGTCCGTAGCGGTCACGGCTGCGGCGTTCACGGCCTTCCCGCGGTGCGCCTTCGGTGCCGTTGGCGTCGGCTGCCGGTGCAACCGAGGATTCGCCAGACTCGGTGCTCGTGTCTTGGGCGATATCCGCAGCGGCGAAACGGGCCGGCTGACGGGACTGCACAGGCTCGGCATTGGCGGTGCCGGCGTCGGCTTCCGACACGCCGGACGGATTCGCCGCGACGTCGGACGGCTCCTCTTCGCGGGCCGGACGTTCACGGCGCTCGCCGCGGGGCGGACGAGGGCTGCCGTTCTCGTTGCGACCGGTATTGTCGCCACGCTCGCGGCGACCATTGCGCTCACCGCGCGGCTGGCGTGCGGCGTCCTGGCCTTCGGCCTCGTTGCGTGCCGGATCGGCCTGCTGCAGCGTCACATCCGCGGCGGCATCGGCAATGGCCTCGGGTGCCTCGCGACGGCCGCGGCGTTCGTTGTTGCCCCGTGCCTCTCCGCGTTCGCCACGATCACCACGTTCGCCACCGCGACGGCGGCTGTCGCCACCGCGCTCGGTCGACGGCGTCACGGCAGCGGCAGCCGGGTTGCGGTCGCCGCGCTCGCCGCGCGGGTCGGCCGCGCGTTGCTCACCCTGGGCGGGACGTTCGCCACGCGGGCGCCGGCCATCGCCGCTGCGCTCGCCACGTTCACCGCGTTCACCGCGTTCCTGGCGGTCGCCACGGCCGCTTTCCGTCCGTTCGCCATTGCGGCCATTGCGGCCTTCACGGCGTTGGCCGTCCTTTGCATTGCGCGAGGACTTGGCCGGTGTCGTGCTCTCGGGTGCCGGCACGGGTGCCGGTACGGCTTGCGGCTCCAGTCCGATGAGGCGCTTGAACCAGCCCCAGACGCCACCTTCGGCCGCGGCGGGTTCGACCACCGGAGCAGGGACGGGCTGGGCCACCGGCTTGGGCGCGACCACAGGCGCGGGGGCATCGGGCAGCACGCCCTTGATGATCGGCGTCTGCTTGTTGGTCGGCTCCTGCGAGCGGCGTGTCACCGTGGTGGGGTCTTCCACCTGTTCGGCCAACTTGTAGCTGGCCGGGAACGTGTCGAGGCGCGCATCGTCGTGCTTGATGCGGTCGAGCCTGTAGTTCGGCGTTTCCAGCGACTTGTTCGGGATCAGCGTCACGTTGACACGCTGCTTGAGTTCGATCTTGGCGATCTCGGGGCGCTTTTCGTTGAGCAGGAAACTGCCCACCTCGACCGGCACCTGCAGGTGCACCGCCGCGGTGTTGTCCTTCATGGACTCTTCCTGGATGATGCGCAGGATCTGCAGCGCCGAGCTTTCGGTGTCGCGGATGTGACCCGAGCCGCCGCAGCGGGGGCAGGGGATGGACGAACCTTCCGACAGTGCGGGCTTGAGGCGCTGGCGGCTCATTTCCATGAGGCCGAACTTGCTGATCGTGCCGAACTGCACACGGGCGCGGTCCTGGCGCAACGCATCGCGCAGGCGATTCTCGACTTCGCGGCGGTTCTTGGATTCCTCCATGTCGATGAAGTCGATCACGATCAGGCCGCCGAGGTCGCGCAGGCGCATCTGGCGTGCGACTTCGTCGGCCGCTTCCAGGTTGGTGCGCAGGGCGGTTTCCTCGATGTCGCCGCCCTTGATGGCGCGTGCCGAGTTGACGTCCACGCTCACCAGCGCTTCGGTATGGTCGATCACGATCGCGCCACCCGACGGCATGCTCACCGTGCGGGCGTAGGCCGATTCGATCTGATGTTCGATCTGGAAACGCGAGAACAGCGCTGCGTCGTCGCGGTACCGCTTGACCTTGCTGGCATGCTCGGGCATGACATGCGACATGAACTGCTGGGCCTGTTCATAGATGTCGTCGGTGTCGATCAGGATGTCGCCGATGTCGCCGTTGAAGTAATCGCGGATGGCCCGGATCACCAGGCTGGATTCCTGGTAGATCAGGAAAGCGCCCTTGCCGCCCTTGGCCGCGCCGTCGATGGCGTTCCACAGCTTGAGCAGGTAGTTCAGGTCCCACTGCAGCTCGGGCGCCGAGCGGCCGATGCCGGCCGTGCGGGCGATGATGGACATGCCGTTGGGGTATTCCAACTGGTCCATGGCCTCCTTGAGCTCGGCCCGGTCGTCGCCCTCGATGCGCCGGCTCACGCCGCCGCCGCGCGGGTTGTTGGGCATCAGCACCACATAACGGCCTGCCAGACTGACGAAGGTCGTGAGCGCCGCGCCCTTGTTGCCGCGCTCTTCCTTCTCGACCTGAACCAGCAGTTCCTGGCCTTCGCGGATCGCATCCTGGATCTTGGCCTGGCTGGGCGAAACGCCTGAGGCGAAATACTGCTTGGAGATTTCCTTGAAGGGCAGGAAGCCGTGGCGGTCTTCGCCGTAATCGACGAAACAGGCTTCGAGCGACGGCTCGACGCGAGTGACCACGGCCTTGTAGATATTGCCCTTGCGCTGTTCGCGGCCCTCGATCTCGATCTCGTAGTCCAGCAGCTTCTGGCCATCGACGATGGCCAGACGGCGCTCTTCGGCCTGCGTCGCGTTGATGAGCATCCGTTTCATGATGCTGTTCCTTCTCTGTTCGTTACAGGTCAGGCAAGCGATGCATGGCACGGCATCCGCTCACCTCACCTCGTGGAGTCTTGCGACTCCTCCTGCCCGTGGGGGCAAACGATGCACAGGGCTGGCGTGGCGAACGGGAACGGCCAAAGGTGAACGT
The DNA here is from genome assembly GCF_003752175.1 of Comamonas sp. BIGb0124. GTDB lineage: Bacteria > Pseudomonadota > Gammaproteobacteria > Burkholderiales > Burkholderiaceae_C > Comamonas_F. Next base: position 265,471 of record NZ_RJVF01000014.1, read on the forward strand.
GAAACGGACGACGGGAACCGGGCGGCAGGCAACAGGGCTGAATCAGTCTGCTGTCTGCCGCAACGATGGCGGCGCGTGAGTCATATGGCAGGTGACGACGCGGCGTGCGGGTAAGCAGGCAACCAGGGTTGCGGTCTGCAGCCGGACGCGGACCCATGCTGCGGGCAGGCTCGCGCCGCCGTGCAAGGGGCGCAAAACGCCGCTTGCCCAGGCAAGGCACACTCCAACCAGATCCAGCAGCAGTTTCATGTCGTCAAGGAAATCCAGATGTCCCCGCTGGCGCGGCCGGGAAATCCTCCCGGCGCATGCGCCAACGTTCAATATTCAAAGCAATTCGAGTTCGCCAAGCGTCAGCCCGAACACCCTGTCCTTCGCCAGTCCGGCTGCCGTCATGTACGGGCAGCGGGAGTGGAGCAGACAGTGCGCGTGCATCGACCTGAATGTCGCGATCCTGCCGGAACGGGCCTGAATTTAGTTGCTCTTCAAGTCAGGCGGCCCCAGCCGGATACGCAAGAAAAGCGGTGTTTTCAGAAAACCCCGCTCTTCCGAGAACTGGTTTCCATCCATCCAGCAGGCGGGGCACGGCGTGCCGTTCTGCTGATGGACAGACTTCGTCCTGTCGCGATTCATTTTATATGAGAACCTGCGGTGCCGGTCACGCATACGACACATCCCTGTGCAACTCGCTCATTGTCCCGAAGCAGGACTCGCCGCTGCCGGGGCAAGTGCGTGCCACGACTCAGGCCAGCGCGCTCACGGTAAACTGGCCACCTGCGTCGATGGCGGGTGGTCGGCCCGCCGTCAAACCAGGAGCGGGGGAGCCCTTTCCATCTTGGTGCCGCCTGTGCGACGCCCCGTATCCTGATCTCCTGATGCCTCGATTCCCTGCCTCTCGTTCCTCCTCGGCCCCTTCGGTACGTCCTCCGCGGCGATCCACGGCGGCGCCGCGTCCCTTGGCTCCGGGCCAGTCGCCCGTTGCCGCTCCTGTGTCTCCCACCGGCCCCGAGGCTCGGCCCGGCGGCGCACCGGCGCCCGGCGCCGAAGCCGCGCTGGCGGTCCGGTTGATCGAGGTCGACGACGAATCGGGCGGTCAGCGCCTGGACAATTTCCTCATGCGCCACCTCAAGGGCGTGCCCAAGACCCATGTCTATCGGGTGATCCGCAGCGGCGAAGTCCGTGTCAACAAGGGCCGGGCCAGCGCCGACACGCGCATCGAGGCCGGCGACCGGATCCGCGTTCCGCCGATGCGCATTGCCGAACGTCCCGAGCCGGCGGCCCAGGCCGCGCCCGCACGCGAATTTCCCATCCTTTTCGAGGACGACCATGTGCTGGCCATCGACAAGCCGGCGGGCGTGGCCGTGCACGGCGGCAGCGGGGTCAGCTTCGGCGTCATCGAACAATTGCGCCGGGCACGGCCGCAGGCGCGGTTTCTCGAGCTGGTTCATCGGCTGGACCGTGAAACCTCGGGCGTGCTGCTGGTGGCCAAGCGCCGGTCCGCCCTGACCCGTCTGCAGGATCAGTTCCGCGAGCGGGAAACGGGCAAGACCTATCTCGCCCTGGTGCCCGGACAGTGGCCTGCCAGGCTCAAGGTCATCGACCTGCCGCTGCGCAAGTTCACCTTGCCGGGCGGCGAAGACGGCGCGGGCGAACGCCGTGTACGCGTCACCGACCGCGACGATCCCGAAGGCATGCGCTCCATCACGCTGGTGCGCATCAGCCCGGCGACGCCGCCCGACGCCGCTTTTTCGCTGCTCGAGGTGACCATCAAGACCGGTCGGACCCATCAGATCCGCGTGCACCTGGCGAGCCAGGGGCACGCCATCGCGGGCGACGACAAATACGGTGACTTCGAACTCAACCGGTCGCTGGCCAAGCGCGGGCTCAAGCGCATGTTCCTGCATGCCTGGCGGCTGCAGTTCGATCATCCGGCCACCGGCGAACGCATTGCCCTCGAGGCGCCCCTGCCCGGGGAACTCGACGCCCTGGTCGGCTTCAATCACAGCCAGAGCCCCCCGACGGGGCTTGCATGAATCTTCAACAGGAGTAGTCCGGATGCCCCGACGTTTCGACTTGCTGGCTTTCGATTGGGATGGAACGCTGTTCGACTCGACCCAGATCATCACGCGGTGTCTGCAAGAGGCTGTACGCGATGTCGGCGGGCGGGTACCGAGCGACCGCGATGCGTCGTATGTGATCGGGCTGAGCCTCATGCAGGCCTTGCAGCACGCCGCTCCCGATCTGGCGGCCGAGCATTACCCCCAGCTCATGACCCGCTACCGTTTTCACTATGCCAAGCATGTCGACGACGTGGTGCTGTTCCCGGGAACGCTGCCCATGCTGCATGAACTCAAGTCGCGCGGCTATTTTCTGGCCGTGGCGACGGGCAAGAGCCGGCGCGGCCTCGACGAGGCGCTGCAGAGCGTCGGCTTGCGTGGCCTGTTCGATGCCTCGCGCACCGCGGACGAAACCGCCGGCAAGCCCCATCCGCTCATGCTCAACGAACTCATGGCCGAATTCGGCGTGACGCCGGATCGCACCCTCATGATCGGCGATACCGTGCACGATCTGCAGATGGCGGCCCGTGCCGGCTGTGCTGCCGTGGGCGTGAGCTACGGCGCCCATGCACATCAGGGCCTCGCCGACCTGAATCCCGAGTTCATCGCCGACAGTACGCAGTCCCTGCACGATTGGCTGCTGAGCCAGGGCTGAAGACATCGCCCGATTCCTATCCTCTGACGACTATGCCCCAAGCTTTCGGGGTGCCATGGAGATGCCTGTCTTATGAATCAAGATCCGACCGGGCGCGATCGCGCCGACCAGCGGGATGAGCCGTCGTGGCATGACGGACCGGCGCCGGCCCATGCCAACCCAGGACCGCCGCAGGCTGCGGTGCGCGGTGCTGCGGCGCCTGCGGCCGCCGGCCAGCCCGGCTGGGAACGCGAGGCCATCGAAAAGCTCGCTTATGCGGCGCTCAGCGAGCAGCGGTCCTCTCGCCGCTGGAAGATATTCTTCCGTCTGGCCTGGCTGGTGGTGTGGGGCGGAATCGCCTGGGGCTTGATCGCCCTGGGCACGGGTTCCGGCAGCGGTGGCGCCGGAGGCGTGAACCCGCACACGGCGGTGGTCGAGATCGACGGCGAGATCAGTGCGGACGGTGAAACCAGCGCCATGAATATCAATGCCGCCCTGCGCCGTGCCTTCGAGGACGATCAGGCCAAGGCCGTGGTGCTGTGGATCAATTCCCCAGGCGGCAGCCCGGTACAGGCCGGCATCATCAACGACGAGATTCATCGGCTCAAACAATTGCACAAGAAGCCCGTCTATGCCGTGGTCGATGATTTGTGCGCCTCGGCAGCGTATTACATCGCCGTCGCCGCCGACGACATCTACGCCGACAAAGCCAGCATGGTCGGCAGCATCGGCGTGCTCATGAACGGTTTTGGTTTTACGGAACTCATGCAGAAACTTGGAGTCGAACGCCGCTTGCAGACTGCCGGGGCTAATAAGGGCATGCTGGATCCCTTCAGTCCGGAATCTCCGGAGCAAAAGCGCCATGTCCAGGTGATGCTGGACCAGATCCACCAGCAATTCATCAAAGTGGTTCGCGAGGGCCGCGGCGAGCGGCTCAAGGAAGACGGCGATACCTTTAGCGGACTGGTGTGGACCGGCGAGAACGCGATGGATATTGGCTTAATCGATCATCTGGGCAGCCTGTCCTATGTCGCCCGCGAGGTCATCAAGGCCGAGAAGCTGGTGGACTATACCGAGCGTGAAAGCGTCTCGGAGCGATTGGCCCGGCGTTTTGGTGCCTCGTTCGCTTCGGAAGCCGTCGGAACCGTGCTCCGGAATTATTCATTGCGTTAACGTCGAGCGGTGATTTGACTATTGATTCACGCAGCCGGCAGATAATGTGAATATAATAGGCCGCACTCGATAAACTCGATGCGGTTGTCGCATGGGGTCGAACTTTTTCTCTCAAGGAATTTGCATGGCTACATATGCTGAACTCAAGGCGCAGGCAGAAGCTCTGCTCAAGCAAGCCGACGAACTGCTGGTCAACGAGCGTGAATCCGCGATCGCCGAAATCAACCAACGTCTCGAGCAACTGGGCCTGACCCCCGACGACCTCAAGGGCGGCAAACGCGTCAAGGCCAAGGCCGACGGCGACAAGCCCAAGCGCATCGTGCCCGTGAAGTACAAGGGCCCGAATGGCGAAACCTGGACCGGTCGTGGTCAGAAGCCCGTGTGGCTTGCCGAATTGCTCAAGCAAGGCCGCAAGGTCGAGGAATTCCTGATCTGATCTCATTCGGATCCTGGGCGGGGTGATTTTCACCCTCCCAAAACAAAAATAGCCGCTCCCTGCCGAGCGGCTTTTTCTTTGCTGCGGTTTGATTTGCGGTACATGAACCTCATCATGGACCGAGTGCGTCAAATCTCGGTGCAGCAACTGTCCTGCTGGGGGTTGTGTTCGGGCGCCGAAGCGCTTTGCAGACCGTCAGCAACCTATTGTGTAAACAGCGGGTAAAGCCATGATCTCTGCAGCGGGTTTGAGCGCTGTCGGGTTTTTTCGCCACTGTGCAACGGCTGCACTGACGTTTTGTGACAATCCCTGTATCTCCAGGGTCAATCCCCAGCTGACCGCCAGCCGGGTGTGCGGCTGCAAATGCTGAATGGCGCTGTCGAGCAGCGCGGCATTGCGGTAGGGGGTTTCAATGAAAATTTGACTCTGTCCCGTCAGGTGTGCGGTCTTTTCCAGTTCACGCAAGCGGGTAGCCCGTTGCGCAGCGTCTTGCGGCAAATAACCGACAAAAGCAAAACTTTGGCCATTCAATCCACTGGCGGCAAGCGCCAGCATCAGGGAAACGGGGCCGACCAGTGGAATGACGGTTAAACCGAGGTCATGGGCGGCGCGGACTATGGAGCTGCCCGGATCCGCAATGGCCGGCATGCCGGCTTCGCTGGCCAGGCCCATGTCGTGTCCCTGCAGACACGGCTCGAGCAAGGCGGCCACGGCCGCGGGCACGCTGTCCGTCGCCGGTCTGCCGCCTCGCTGCGCCGTGACCGCCGTGGCATGGTCGCCTTTCTTGTGCATCTGGCGCGGCAGTTCGGCGATGTGAAGAGCCTGCAGCGGTTGCGCCAGCGGGTGCGTGCGGTCGACGCGCTTGAGGCTGGCCCGCAAGGTCTTGGCGTTTTCGCAAAGCCAGTAGGTCAGCCGTGCGGCGGTTGCCAGTGTGGTCTCGGGCAGCACGGGAATGGGCGCGGGGTCCGCGCTGTCGGGCAGGCAGCCGAAATCCAGGGGAGCCGGAACGAGATAAAGACGTCCGCGTTCGGTTCGGGGAGTGGAAGGCATCATGCGTGCGCTCCGTAGAGCGGCAGACCGGCGGCGCGCAGCAGCCGGCAGGTCCGGATCAGCGGCAGTCCGATGAGTGCGGTAGGGTCGTCGTTGACGATGCGATCGAGCAGGCTGATGCCCAGGCCTTCGCTTTTGGCGCTGCCTGCGCAGTCATAGGGTTGCTCGATGCGCAGATAGGTTTCGATTTCCCGGGCGTCGAGCGTGCGGAACTGGACTTCCACGGCGGCGAGGTCGAACTGTTCGAATCCCGTGGCCAGGCAGACCACGCTGACCGCCGTCTGGAATATCACCGTCTTTCCGCTCATGCGGGTCAACTGCTCGACTGCACGCTCGTGTGTGCCGGGCTTGCCCAGAGGCATGCCTTCGAGATCCGCGACCTGGTCGGAGCCGATCACCACGGCCTGCGGGTGACGGGTCGCCACTTCGACGGCCTTGGCGCGGGCGAGTCGCAGGGCGAGGTCCACCGGCGACTCGCCGGGGTGCGGGGTTTCGTCCACATCGGGGGCATCGGTCTCGAAGGGAATGTTCAGGCGCGACAGCAACTCCCGCCGATAGCGCGAGGTCGAGCCCAGGATCAGGGTGCGTGCGGACGTGGCCGCCGGATGATGAGAAGTCATTCCCGGATTATCCCGTGACTGCCCAGGGAGATCGTGGCCCTGTCCGGACGGTGCGAACCGGGAACTTGTTTTCCCGGCGGGTGCGGACCTCTACACTTGAGGGTATGAATCACGATTTTTCGCTCGAAGCACTCGATATCCGCGCCTTGATCCAGACCGAGGCCTCGTTGGCAGGTCCCTTGCCGCTGGCCGCCTTCGGTCGTGTCACCGCCGACGTCCAGGGGACGGAGGCGGGCGGTGAGATCGACGGCGATGTGGATTGGCAGGCCCAGGGGCGTGTGGTGCCGGTGGCCGGAGCCGCCGACGAGCTCTGGCTGGACCTCGTCGTGGATGCCGAGATCCCGCAGATCTGCCAGCGTTGCCTCAAGCCCATGCGCTCGGCCCTGCACATAGAACGTTCCTTTCGTTTCGTCGCCGACGAACAGACGGCTGCCGCACTGGATGAGGAGTCCGAGGACGACGTCCTGGTCATCAGCCGCCAGTTCGACCTGCATGCCTTGATCGAGGACGAATTGCTCATGGGGGCGCCGCTGGTTCCGCGCCACGACACCTGCCCGCAGAACATTGCCTGGACCGCGGAAGGCGAGGGCTACGACGAGGTGCAGGAGGAGCGGCGCAATCCGTTTGCCGCGCTGGACGTGCTCAAGAAGAAGCTCTGATGCCATTGCCGCGTCGATGCGCGGGCTCCTACCGCTGCCCGCCTCGGATCGGGAACGGGCAGGGGGCTTGGCCTGTTCGCCGGCCTGGGCTATAATCCTCGATTCACGCGCGCAGCCATACCTGTCGTGCACCGAACACCCACCCAGCGGCATGTGCCGTCAAACATTTAAGTTCAGGAGCGGATCATGGCCGTCCAGCAAAACAAGAAGTCTCCTTCCAAGCGCGGTATGCACCGTTCGCACAACGCGCTGAACACTCCCGGCATTGCCGTGGAACCCACCACCGGTGAAGTGCATCTGCGCCACCACATCAGCCCCAACGGCTTCTATCGTGGCCGCAAGGTCCTGAAGACCAAGGCTGATTCCAGCGAAGCCTGATCGGTTGGGCATGCAGACTTCGTTCTGTAGCCCAGACCGCGAGAGGGCCTGCCGCTGCACGGCAAGTGCGGCGCCAGGCCTTTTTTTTCGAGAGCTCTGTCGGCCCTCGTCCCGTAGCAGTTTGTTTGAGAGATGACCATCACCACCATCGCCGTTGATTGCATGGGGGGCGACCATGGCCCTCGAGTCACTTTGGCGGCTTGCCGGCATTTTCTCGACAGCCATCCCGACGCTCGCCTGTTGCTGGTCGGTCAGGCCGATGCGCTGGCCGGTTTCGAACACCCGCGCGCCCGGTCCGTGATCGCCACCGAGGTGGTGGCCATGGACGATCCGATCGAACTGGCTCTGCGCCGCAAAAAAGACTCGTCGATGCGCGTGGCCATCGTTCAGGTCAAGGACGGGCATGCAGAGGCTGCGGTTTCGGCCGGCAATACGGGAGCGCTGATGGCCATCGCCCGTTATGTGCTCAAGACCCTCGAGGGGATCGAGCGGCCCGCCATCGCCTATCCCTTGCCCAACGCCAAGGGCGAGGCCACGACGGTGCTGGATCTGGGCGCCAATGTCGACTGCACGGCCGAACATCTGTTGCAGTTCGCCGTCATGGGTTCGGCCCTCGACTCGGTGCTCAAGGACAAGGCGCGGCCGACGGTCGGCCTGCTCAACATCGGCTCCGAGGCCATCAAGGGCAGCGAAGAAATCAAACGTGCAGGCGAACTGCTGCGTGCAGCGGCGGCGACCGGTGCCATCGACTTCTATGGCAACGTCGAAGGCAACGACATCTTCAAGGGCACGTCCGACATCGTGGTCTGCGATGGTTTCGTCGGCAATGTCGCGCTCAAGACCACCGAAGGCCTGGCCTCGATGATCGGCCAATTCCTCAAGCAGGAGTTCTCGCGCAACATCCTGACCAAATTTGCCGCCATCGTGGCCTATCCGGTCCTAAAGGCTTTCAAGACGCGTGTCGATCATCGCCGCTACAACGGCGCGGCACTGCTCGGACTGCGGGGACTGGTGTTCAAGAGCCATGGCTCCGCCGATGCATTGGCCTTCGAGCATGCGCTTCAGCGCGCGTATGATGCGGCACGAAACCAGTTGCTCCAGCGGGTCCAGGCCCGCATCGCCCAGGCCGCGCCGCTTCTGTTGCCCGCGACCGGCGCGGAGCCGTTACAACAACAGCCGGCAGCGCCCGCGCGCCATCCTTCGGTATCCCAGGCTTGACCCGGTCGGGTCCGGCTGCCGTGTGGATCGGATGCACGCTCGGTCAGGGCCGGTGAGAGATACGCATCAGCTATGACCAGACGTTATTCACGCATCACCGGAACGGGCAGCTTTCTGCCCGAGCAGCGCATCAGCAATGACGAGCTGGCTGCCCGACTGGCCCTCGACGGCATCGAGACTTCAGATCAATGGATCGTGGAGCGGACGGGCATCCACGCGCGTCATTTCGCTGCGCCCGATGTCGGCAGCAGCGACCTGGCGCTCGAAGCCTCGAAGCGCGCCTTGGCGGCAGCAGGACTGCAGGCCGACGATCTGGATCTCATCATCGTGGCGACGTCGACGCCCGACATGGTGTTTCCCTCCACCGCCGCGCTGCTGCAGCACAAGCTGGGCACCGCGGGCAGCGCGGCGTTCGACGTCCAGGCGGTCTGCAGCGGCTTCGTCTACGCCCTGACCGTGGCCGATGCCATGATCCAGAGCGGTTCGGCCAACCGGGCCCTGGTGGTCGGGGCCGAAGTGTTTTCGCGCCTGCTCGATTTCACCGATCGCACCACCTGCGTTCTGTTCGGCGACGGCGCCGGTGCCGTGGTGCTCGAAGCCAGCGACCGGCCGGGCATCCTGGCCAGCGACCTCCATGCCGACGGCAAGCATGCCGGCATCCTGTGCGTGCCGGGCAACGTCTCGGGCGGCAAGGCGATGGGCGATCCGCTGCTCAAGATGGACGGCCAGGCGGTGTTCAAGCTGGCCGTGGGCGTGCTCGAGGATGCGGCGCGCCAAGTTCTGGCCAAGGCCGACAAGACCGCAGCGGACATCGACTGGCTGATTCCGCATCAGGCCAATATTCGCATCATGCAGATGACGGCGCGCAAGCTGCGCCTGCCCATGGACAAGGTCATCGTCACCGTGGGCGAACACGGCAACACCTCGGCAGCCTCGATTCCGCTGGCACTTGACGCGGGCATCCGAGACGGCAAGATCAAGCCTGGCGACACGCTCATGCTCGAGGGCGTGGGGGGCGGCTTCACCTGGGGTGCGGTCCTGCTCGACCTCTGACCGGCACTGCAAGGCCCGACATCCCGTGCCGCATCGAGCGGCTTCAGTTCAACCTCCACCGATCCCACATCCATGGACTCCACCTTCGCATTCGTTTTTCCCGGCCAGGGCTCACAGTCTGTCGGCATGCTCGACGCCTGGGGCGACCATCCCGTCGTGCGTGCCACGCTCGAGGAAGCGTCGACCGCGCTGGGCGAAGACATCGCCAAGCTGATCCACGAAGGCCCCAAGGAAGCGCTGGCCCTGACCACCAACACCCAGCCCGTGATGCTGGTGGCCGGTGTGGCCGCCTGGCGTGTCTGGGAGGCCGAAGGCGGCGCGACGCCGGCCCTGGTAGCCGGCCATTCGCTGGGCGAGTACTCCGCTCTGGTCGCTGCCGGTGCGCTGTCGCTGGCCGATGCCGCACCGCTGGTGCGTTTCCGTGCCCAGGCCATGCAGGATGCCGTGCCCGTGGGGGTCGGTGCCATGGCGGCCGTGCTGGGCCTGCCGGCCGGCATCGTGATCGACACCTGCGAAGAGGTGGCGCGCGGTTTCGGCGATGGCAGCGGCGAGGTGGTCGAGGCCGTCAACTTCAACGATCCGCTCCAGACCGTGATCGCCGGCAGCAAGGCCGCGGTCGATGCCGCCTGCGAAGCGCTCAAGAAGGCCGGTGCCAAGCGCGCCCTGATTCTGCCGGTTTCGGCTCCTTTCCATTCCAGCCTGATGCGGCCGGCGGCCGAGCGCCTCAAGGAGGCGCTGGCATCGACCTCGTTTGCCGTGCCCCGCATCACGCTGATCAACAACATCGACGTCACCGAACAGTCCGAGCCGGATGCGATCCGTCAGGCGCTGTACCGCCAGGCCTTCGGCCCGGTGCGCTGGGTCGAGACCCTCCACACCTTCAAGACCCGGGGCATCACGCACATCGTCGAGTGCGGACCGGGCAAGGTGCTCTCGGGCATGACCAAACGAATCGCACCCGAGCTGACGGCTGTCGCCGTCTACGATCCCGCCACGCTGGCCGAAGCCCAGGCCGCTCTGGCCTGAGTGCCGGCGGCCGCGCGGCTGCGTTGCGGTCCTTTTTTTGAATCTCTATCCACACCATGACTGATGTGAAATTTGCGGGCCAAGTGGCCCTCGTCACCGGCGCTTCGCGCGGTATCGGCGCAGCCATCGCCAGCGAACTGGCGGCCCAGGGCCTCAAGGTCATCGGCACCGCCACGACCGAATCCGGTGCCCAGAAGATCACCGAAGCGCTGTCTGCCTGGGGTGGCCAGGGCCATGCGCTGGACGTCAACGATGCCGCCGCTTCCGAGGCGCTCATCAACGCCATCGTGAAAGAGCATGGCGCCTTGCACGTTCTGGTCAACAATGCGGGCATCACGCGGGATACGCTGGCCATGCGCATGAAGGACGACGACTGGGATGCGGTCCTCGACACCAATCTCAAGGCGATCTTCCGCCTCAGCCGCGCCGTGATCCGGCCCATGATGAAACAGCGGTATGGCCGCATCATCAGCATCACCAGCGTGGTGGGCGCCTCGGGCAACGCAGGACAGGCCAACTACGCGGCGGCCAAGGCCGGCGTAGCAGGTCTCACGCGTGCGCTGGCCCGGGAGTTGGGCAGCCGCAACATCACGGTGAACTGTGTGGCACCGGGCTTCATCGCCACCGACATGACCGCAGTGCTGCCCGAAGAGCAGCACAAGGCCCTGCTCAGCCAGATTCCGCTGGGCCAATTGGGCCAGCCGTCCGACATCGCCCACGCCGTGGGTTACCTCGCCAGCCCGCAGGCCGGCTATGTGACCGGGCAGGAACTGCATGTCAATGGCGGCATGTACATGAGTTGACGGCAGCAGCGTTTGTCGCTGCTGTTTTCGATGGCCGGGTGTCCGCACGGCCCAACCCTCGTCATGCATGGGAGTAGTCCATGCAAGGCCGGTTAGAATGACGGATTGTTTAGACTACCCCCAGAGGGAAACCATGAGCGATATCGAAGCACGTGTCAAGAAAATCATTGCCGAACAACTCGGCGTGGAAGAGTCCCAAGTGACCAACGAAAAGGCCTTCGTGGCCGACCTGGGCGCAGACTCCCTGGACACGGTTGAGCTGGTGATGGCTCTCGAAGATGAGTTCGGCATTGAAATCCCGGACGAAGATGCAGAGAAGATCACCACGGTGCAAAACGCCATTGACTACGCAGTGGCACACCAGAAGGCCTGATGGCCGTTTGCCTTGACCGGAACAGATCGGCACGATCCGCCCCTTGTGGGCATTGCACAGGGATCTTGCTGTGTTCTCCGGCAGGCCTGGAGTTGTCCTGCATGTCAGGGCTCTCCGTTGGAACAGTCCGATCTCGCCAATGTGCGGCGACAGCAGGGGACGCAAACAGCAGTCCTTCGGCCCCTGTGGCGACTTTCCTTCATTCCTTTCCAGAATTTTTACAGCGCCGGCAAGGCGCCGCATCTGCCAGGCAACTGGTGGTCGGCGTGCGGGCGTCTGTCCAACACTCTCTATAAGCGAGCGAGCTATGTCCAGACGTCGTGTTGTCGTCACCGGCCTGGGTTGCGTCAGTCCCGTTGGCAATACGGTTGATGCAGCCTGGAGCCAGTTGCTGGCCGGTCAGTCCGGTGTGGATCTGATCCGGGCCTTCGATGCTTCCAACTTCGCCTGCAAATTCGCCGGCCAGGTCAAGGACTTCGACATCACGCAATACATGCCCGAGAAGGAAGCGCGTCACATGGACCGCTTCATCCATCTCGGCTATGCGGCAGCCGTCCAGGCAGTGGCCGACAGCGGTCTGAAGACGGGCGACGACCTGTCCCTCGAGCAGGCCGAACGCATCGGCGTGAACATCGGCTCGGGCATCGGCGGTCTGCCGATGATCGAAGGCACGCATGGCGAATACGCCAACCGCGGGCCGCGCCGCATCTCGCCCTTTTTTGTGCCGGCTTCGATCATCAACATGATCTCCGGCCACGTCTCCATCCGCTACGGCTTCAAGGGTCCGAACATCGCGGTGGTCACGGCCTGCACCACGGGCCTTCATGCGATCGGTATGTCGGCTCGCATGATCGAGTACGGCGATGCCGATGTGATGATCGCCGGCGGTGCCGAGTCGACCGTTTCCCCTCTGGGTGTCGGTGGCTTCGCGGCCGCACGCGCCCTGTCGACCCGCAACGACGATCCGCAGACCGCATCGCGTCCGTGGGACAAGGACCGCGACGGCTTTGTGCTGGGCGAGGGCGGTGGTGTGGTGGTGCTCGAGGAATATGAGCATGCCAAGGCGCGCGGCGCCCGGATCTATGCCGAACTGATCGGTTTCGGCATGAGCGGCGACGCCTATCACATGACGGCTCCCAACGTGGACGGCCCGCGCCGTTCCATGGCCATGGCGCTGAAGAATGCCGGCATCAATGCCGACGAGGTGCAGTACCTCAATGCGCATGGCACATCCACGCCGCTGGGCGATGCCAACGAGACCCAGGCCATCAAGGCCGCTTTCGGTGACCACGCCAAGAAGCTGGCCGTGAATTCGACCAAGTCGATGACCGGCCATCTGCTGGGCGGCGCCGGCGGCATCGAGACGGTGTTCACCGTGCTGGCTCTGTATCACCAGAAGAGCCCGCCCACCATCAACATCTTCAACCAGGATCCCGAGTGTGACCTCGACTACGTGGCCAACACCGCGCGGGACATGAAGATCGATATCGCCGTCAAGAACAACTTCGGTTTCGGCGGCACCAACGGCACGCTGGTGCTCAAGCGCGCCCCCTGATCGCCTCCCCCTCCGACCTGGCATCCGGGTCGGGGCGGCGGCAAGGCCGATTGTCTGTTGATGCGCCGTGCGGCCCGACTTTCAACGCTACAACGCGCCGGCTACGCCGCAGGGCCGGGTCGGTGCGTGCCGTCGTCTCTCCTGGATCATGTGGAGCGTCTGGGGTGTCGGCGTGTTGCTGGGGTGGGGCTGGGCGCTGCAGACGACGTTTTTCTCGGGCGGCGGCTTGATTTTGGCCCTGTCGCCCCTATCTGCCTGGCTCGTGCGCTCCAATCTTCGAAGCCTCGAGCAAGGGGTCTTGCGCTGGACCGGCCTGCAGTGGCTGTGGCTGGCCGACGGTTCGCCGCCGTCTGCAGGCGTGTCCGTCGCCGTTCAGCCCATGCTGGATGTCCAGTGGGCGATCTTGCTGCGCTGCAGCGGGCCACAAAGCCCGGGCGGACGGCTCCCTCGCTGGCTCTGGATGGCGCGTGTCGTGCACGAGGCCGACGACGAGGCATGGCTGTCGTTGCGTCGTGCTGTATATTCCCCCGCCAGACGTGAGCCGGATGCGGCGAGCGTCTCCGAATCCTGAAGAGCGTGGTGCATGCGCCGCGCAAACTTCGTTTTTATGAGCACTGCCACGCCTGATGACTGAGGCCATCCCACCCCAACCCGCGGATCCGGACAGCGATTCCGAGCTGGTGCGCCGTACCTTGGAGGGTGATCAGCGGGGATTCGAACTGCTGGTCATCAAATACCAGCGACGGATCCAGCGTCTCATCGGCCGCATGGTGCGTGATGTCGATCTGGTCGAGGACATCGCCCAGGAGACCTTCATCCGGGCCTACAAGGCCCTCGGACAGTTCCGTGGCGACGCGCAGTTCTACACCTGGCTCTACCGGATTGCGGTCAATACCGCCAAGAAGGCGCTGGTCGACATGAAGCGCGATCCGGTGCTCACGGAAAGCGCTTTGCGCGGGGCGAGCGACGACGATGAAACTTCCCGCCCCGAAAACGAACCAATCAGTTCCGAGACCCCGGAAGCGTCTCTGCAAGCCAAGGAAATCGCCAATGCCGTGAACGCGGCCGTCGAGGATTTGCCCGAGGAGTTGAGGCAAGCCGTGACGCTGCGCGAGATCGAAGGGTTGAGTTACGAGGAAATCGCCCAGATGATGAATTGCCCGATCGGTACCGTCCGGTCGCGTATCTTCAGGGCACGCGAAGCGATTTCCGCCAGGGTGAAACCGTTGCTGAACAAGCAGACCGGAAAACGCTGGTAAGGCCGGTTTTGCGTGCGGTGCGATGTCTAGAACAAGAGCGAGTGGTCGCGAAAGGTTGCGAAAATGAGTACGGAACTGAATGGCGTGCAGGCGCGTGACCGCGCATGCGAGCAATTGTCGGCGTTGATGGATGGCGAAGTCGAGCGCGCGGCCTGCGCGGCGCCCATGGGGGCGATCGCGCGCGATCCCGGGCTGCTCGAGGACTGGGCGGATTACCAGCGCATCGGCGATGTCATGCGTGGCGGTGCGGCGCTGGCGGGGTCGGGCAACGAACTGGCCTTCCTGGCTGCTTTTCGCGAGCGACTGGCGGCCGAACCGGACGTGCAGACGGTCGTTGCAGACAACGTCTTGCCGCTCAATACGCCCAGCGTGCCTGTGCAACGGGCCGAGCCGGCTCCGCGCAGCGCGGCCAACGACGGAATCTACCGTTGGAAGATGGTGGCCGGTCTGGCCACCGTGATGGCCGTTCTGGTGGTGGGCTGGGCAGCGCTCGACGAATCTTCGCTCGCGCCCGCGACGCCTGCGCCGCAAGAGATTGCCCTGCAGCAGCCTTCGGCGCCCGCGCCTCAACTGGCTGCCGGCGGATCCTTGGCCGGCGATGCGGCCATTCAGCAGGTGTCGGCCAGTGTGGCCGGGGCAGGCTCGGCCGTGGCTTTGCTGCCTCAGGGCTCGCTGCGCCGCATTTCCCAGCCGGGTCTGGTGGTCGAGCGCGAGGCGGTCGGCTCGGTGGCTTCCCGTTACGCCCTTCAGGCCGCCAACGACGGCGGCGTGGAGAGCATGATGATCCGCGATCCCCGTCTCGATGAATTCCTTGCCGCGCATCGCCAGGGCGGTGCGTCGGTGCTGCAGACCCCGGTGGACTTCGTGCGCGACGCCACCGTGCAGTCGGCACCTTGAGCTGCCGCAACCGGATGGGTCGCTCAAGGTCGAGTGCGGCGCGTCTGTTTGATTTGTCCTGAATCCTTTGTCCATGACCGTTCTTTCAGCTGTGCGTCTCCCGAGCACTCGTGCCTTGTGCGTGGGTGCGGTCATGTTTGTGGCGTGTGTCTCCGGTGTCTGGGCGCAGCAGTCTGCAGCGCCGGGCCCGACGGCATCGCCCGCTGCCCAGCCCCAGAAAACCGTCGACGAATGGCTGGAGCGCCTGCAGAGCGCACCCCGGCGCAACAGTTATGCCGGGACCGTCGAGGTCTCCATCGGCGGACACGTGTCTTCGTCCCGCATCGAGCACACGCTGGTGGGTGGGCAGACCGTCGACCGCATCGAGACCCAGGGCAACCGTCCCCGCATCGCCTACCGCCATGCCGACGAAGTGCTGACCCTGTGGCCCGCCAGCCGCCAGGCCGTGCGGGAAAAGCGCGATCCGCTGATGAGTTTCCCCAACCTGCTGCAGGGCCCTGCCAGCCGCCTGTCCCAGGTGTACCGGGTCGGCGTGGCCGGTTCGGACGCGGTTGCGGGCCATGCATCCAAACGCATCGACCTGATGCCTCGCGACGACTGGCGGTTTGGCTACCGGCTCTGGAGCGAAGCTCGCACCGGTTTGCCGGTGAAGATGCAGATCGTCGATGCGCGAGGGCAGGTGCTCGAACAGTCGGCTTTCTCCGAACTGCGCCTGTCGCCGGCCCTGGATGTCGACGCCCTGGAACGCCAGCGCCGCGACCTCGAAGGCTATACCGTCAAGACGTCGTCCCTGCAACGCACCACGGCGGATCAGGAAGGCTGGCGCCTGTCGCGCGACGTTCCGGGTTTCATGCCGGTGAGCTGTTACCGGCGTGAACTGGGGCACGGCGACTCCGCCGGTGCGCCGGTCGCCATGCAATGGATTTTTTCCGACGGCCTGGGTTCCGTTTCCCTGTTCCTGCAGCCCTACGACAGCGCACAGCATCTGCGCGAGGTCCAGCTCGTGCAAGGCGCGACCCATGTGCTCACGCGCCGGGTGCAGGACTGGTGGCTCACGGCCGTGGGCGAGGTGCCGGCCCAGACCTTGCAGGCCTTCGCCGACGCGCTCGAACGCAAGCCCTGAGGGGCACCGAGGGTCACGGCCACCTCACCCCATAATGTGTGGCAGTCTTGAATGCCGCGATTGCGCCTGCATGTTGAGCGCAGCGGTCGCGATCGAACGGCTGCCCAGTGAACTTGGGCCAGGATTTGGGGTCGCACCCAGCAATTCCGCTTTGATGACAGGAGAGATGGAAGTATGGATATGGTCTCCAAATGGAAGCGTACGCGCAGCGTGATGTTGACCGCGGCCCTGGTCGTGGCGACCAGCGGGGCGTTGTGGACACCCTCGGACGCCTATGCCCAGGTTCAGGGGCTGCCCGATTTCACGCAACTGGTCACGCAGAACGCGGGCTCGGTGGTCAACATCCGGGCGACCGAGCGCGTGGCGGCCAACAGCGCCCCTGGCGGTGGCCAGATGGACGAGGAAATGCAGGAGTTCTTCCGACGTTTCTTCGGCGTGCCGATGCCCAGCCAGCCCACGCCGCGCCGCGGCCAGCCGCAGCAGCCCCAGCAGGAAGAGGAACGGCCCACGGGCGTGGGCTCCGGCTTCATCCTGACGACCGACGGCTTCATCATGACCAACGCCCATGTGGTCGAGGGTGCCGATGAGCTGCTGGTGACCTTGCCCGACAAGCGCGAGTTCAAGGCACGCCTGATCGGCGCGGACGCCCGGACCGATGTGGCCGTGGTCAAGATCGAGGCGACGGGTCTGCCCGCCGTCAAGATCGGCGACCTCAACCAGCTCAAGGTGGGCGAATGGGTGATCGCCATCGGCTCGCCGTTCGGACTCGAAAACACCGTCACGGCCGGCATCGTCAGCGCCAAGCAGCGCGATACCGGCGACTATCTGCCTTTCATCCAGACCGATGTGGCCATCAACCCGGGCAATTCGGGCGGACCGCTCATCAACATGCGGGGTGAGGTGGTCGGCATCAACAGCCAGATCTACTCGCGGTCGGGCGGCTTCATGGGCATTTCGTTCTCGATTCCGATCGACGAAGCCATCCGCGTGAGCGACCAGCTGCGGGCAACCGGCCGGGTGACGCGCGGCCGCATCGGCGTGCAGATCGATCAGGTGAGCAAGGACGTGGCCGAGTCCATCGGGCTCGGCCGTCCGCGCGGTGCGCTGGTCCGCAGCCTGGAGCCGGGCTCGCCGGCCGAGAAGGCCGGCATCGAGCCGGGCGACATCATCATCCGCTACGAAGGGGCCGATATCGAGCGCACCAGCGATCTGCCGCGCCTGGTCGGCAATACCGCTCCGGGCAAGAAGGCCTCGATTACCGTGTTCCGTCAAGGCAAGCCGCGTGAACTGTCGATCATGGTGGCGGAGTTCGAACCCGAGCAGAGTGCATCGGCGGCCGCCGCCAAGTCGCAGGCGGCACCGAGCGCCGGGGCTGTGCAGTCGCTGGGCCTGAACCTGCGCAACCTGACCGCAGCCGAGAAGTCCGAGCTCAAGGTCAACGGCGGTGTGTGGGTCGATGGGGCCCAAGGCCTGTCGGCACGGGCGGGCGTGCGGGCGGGCGACGTGGTGCTGTCGCTGGCCAATCAGCCGGTGTCGGATGTCCGTTCTTTCGAAGCCCTGTATGCCAAGGTCGACAAGGCCAAGCCCCTGACCCTGCTGCTGCGCCGCGGCGAATGGGCCCAGTACGTGGTGATTCGTCCGGGCCCGCAACGCTGAGTCTGGCGTCGCCGGGCGCCGTGCCGGCGCCGGCCCCGGCTGGGCCGGTCAGGGGCATGCCAGCCTGTGCTGATCGGGTTTGCGGAAAATGCCACGGTATGCACAACAGGCTGCCGGCCCCGGCCTCGGATGGGCTTGGCCAGACTAACAACCGTTTTCGGTAAAATCGGGGACCGGATTTTTCCTGAGGTTATAAGCAGCGCCTGGCGGTTCACGATGTGGGACCGATATGCCCTACAGCCCCGTTCATCCGGGGCTGGGCTTTTTGGACGGTTATAAGAAGCCGTTCCAGGCCTGGATCTCGGGGAGGATCGCAGGTTGTTGTATTTTCGCGGCAGCCGTGCAATGCGTTCGATTCGACAGTCTTGGGTGTGGTGTCTGGGGGATTTGCCTACAATGAAGTCCCAACCATCGCAGTTGCCGAAGATTGTTGGTTTAAGGGCGCGTCGCAGATTGACGCGCCTTTTTTTATGCCGGCCCGAGCCGGCGTTTGTTCTCCTCAACAGCGGTTCCCTTGATGAATCACATTCGAAATTTTTCCATCATCGCGCACATCGACCACGGCAAGTCGACGTTGGCCGACCGCCTGATCCAGCGCTGCGGCGGCCTGGAGGAGCGCAATATGGAAGCCCAGGTGCTCGACTCGATGGACATCGAGAAGGAACGGGGCATCACCATCAAGGCGCAGACTGCGGCCTTGCAGTACAAGGCCAAAGACGGCCAGATCTACAACCTCAATCTGATCGATACGCCCGGCCACGTCGATTTCTCGTATGAGGTCAGCCGTTCGCTGTCGGCCTGCGAAGGCGCGCTGCTGGTGGTCGACGCCTCGCAGGGCGTGGAAGCCCAGACGGTGGCCAACTGCTACACGGCGCTTGACCTGGGCGTCGAGGTGGTGCCGGTGCTCAACAAGATGGATCTGCCCCAGGCCGATCCCGAAACCGCCAAGGCCGAAGTGGAGGACGTGATCGGCATCGATGCCAGCGAGGCGATTCCCTGCTCGGCCAAGACCGGCATGGGCGTCGACGAGATCCTCGAGGCCATCGTCGCCAAGGTGCCCGCCCCGCGCGGCCAGCCCGATGCGCCGCTGCGCGCCATGATCGTCGACAGCTGGTTCGACAGCTACGTGGGCGTGGTGATGCTGGTGCGTGTGGTCGACGGCCGCCTGGGCAAGGGCGAGCGCATCAAGATGATGGCCACCGGTGCGGTCTACAACGCCGACAACCTGGGCGTGTTCACACCGGCCAACCTGGTGCGCGATTCGCTCGAAGCGGGCGAGGTGGGCTACATCATCGCGGGCATCAAGGAGCTCAAGGCCGCGAAGGTGGGCGACACCATCACGCTCGAGAAAAAGCTGCCCAACAACCTGGGCCCCGCCACGTCGGCGCTGCCCGGTTTCAAGGAAATCCAGCCGCAGGTGTTCGCCGGCCTCTATCCGACCGAAGCCAGCCAGTACGACGCGTTGCGCGACGCACTCGAGAAGCTGCAGCTCAACGATGCTTCGCTGCAGTACGAGCCCGAAGTGAGCCAGGCCCTGGGTTTTGGCTTCCGTTGCGGTTTCCTGGGGCTGCTGCACATGGAGATCGTGCAGGAACGGCTCGAGCGTGAGTTCGATCAGGACCTGATCACCACCGCGCCCAGCGTGGTCTACCAGGTGGTGAAGGCCGACGGCGAGATCCTCATGGTCGAGAACCCGTCGAAGATGCCCGACGTGGGCCGCATGGCGGAGATCCGCGAACCCATCGTGACCGTGCATCTCTACATGCCGCAGGACTACGTGGGCGCGGTGATGACGCTGGCCAACCAGAAGCGCGGCGTGCAGATGAACATGGCCTATCACGGCCGTCAGGTCATGCTGACCTACGAGATGCCGCTGGGCGAGATCGTGCTGGACTTCTTCGACAAGCTGAAGTCGGTGAGCCGCGGTTATGCGTCGATGGACTACGAGTTCCTCGAGTACCGGGCCTCGGACGTGGTCAAGGTCGACATTCTGCTCAACGGCGAAAAGGTCGATGCGCTTTCCATCATCGTGCACCGCAGCCAGAGCCAGTATCGCGGGCGCGCGGTGGTGGCGAAGATGCGCGAGATCATCAGCCGGCAGATGTACGACGTGGCCATCCAGGCGGCCATCGGCGCAAACATCATCGCGCGTGAGACAATCAAGGCGATGCGCAAGAACGTGCTGGCCAAGTGTTACGGCGGCGACGTCTCGCGCAAGCGCAAGCTGCTCGAAAAGCAGAAGGCTGGCAAGAAGCGCATGAAACAAATCGGTTCGGTCGAAGTGCCGCAAGAGGCATTCCTGGCCATTCTGCAGGTGGAAGATTGATATGGCTTGGTTGACCGGCGCGATTCTGGCGCTGTTCGCGGCTTATGCCGCCGGCTGGTACACAGGTGCCATCCAGGGAAATTTCGCAGTTCTGCTGCTGGCGGCCACGGTGGTGACCGGGGTGTACTGGGTGGCCGAGAAACTGGTCTTCCTGCCGCGCCGCCGCGCCGCCGCTGCGCAGTTCGAGCTGCAGTTGGCACAACGCCAGGCTGCGCTCGACGCCCAGGGCATCCGGCATGTCGAGGGCGGCGAGCCCGTCGCCAAGACCCGCGAGCGCCTCATCATGCAGCCCTGGTGGCTGGATTGGACGGCAGGCCTGTTCCCGGTGATCGTCATCGTGTTCGTGCTGCGTTCCTTCCTGTTCGAGCCCTTCAAGATTCCCTCGGGCTCCATGATCCCGACGTTGCTGGTCGGCGACCTCATCCTGGTCAACAAATACCACTACGGTCTGCGTCTGCCGGTGATCAACAAGAAGCTCACCGACGGCTCGCCGGTCGAGCGCGGCGACGTGATGGTGTTCCGGTACCCCATGAACACCAACCTGGATTACATCAAGCGGGTGGTGGGCCTGCCGGGCGATACGGTCTCCTATCTGAACAAGCAGCTCACCGTGAATGGCGAGCCGGTGGCCAAGTCGGCCCAGCCCGATTTTCTCGACGAGCAGAGCATGCGCTACGAGAAGCAGTACGAAGAGAAGCTGGGCGGCGTCGACTTCAGGATCCTCAACGATCCTTCGCGGCCGACCATGCTGCCGGCGACCTACGATTTCCCGCAGAAGGAACTGTGCGACTACAGCGCCCAGGGCTTCGTGTGCAAGGTGCCTGCCGGCCATTACTTCATGATGGGCGACAACCGGGACAATTCCGAGGATTCGCGCTACTGGGGTTTTGTGCCCGACGAAAACATCGTCGGCAAGGCCTTCTTCATCTGGATGAACTTCGGCGACTTCAAGCGCATCGGAAGTTTCCACTGACGTGCTGTCCAACCGGTGCGCCGCGGGGCACCTCGCCGGCTCCGGCGGCCGGCAGCCCGTCCTTGGGGACAGCGCACTTGGCTGTTGCGGCAAGTCCCTGTACAAATAGGGCCAGGGAACTGCCTTCGGTCCGATCGGGCCGGCAACAGGCCCGCCAGGCGACCGCCCGCTTGCGGGCATGCCGTGGCGGCCTTATTTTTTCAGGACAGGCCGGGTTCCCCTTCAGGGCCGACGGTCCTGTCCTTCAGCGATTGAACGACGCGTGAGTCCACAAGCTACCTCATCATTGTCCCGGCCTCCCTTGAGTCCTGCCCTGCGAGCGCTGCAGCAGCGGTTGCAGCACGAATTTGCGCGTCCCGAACTGCTGGAGCAGGCGCTGACCCATCGCAGCTTCTCGTCCACGCACTACGAACGCCTCGAGTTTCTGGGCGATTCGGTGCTGAGCCTGGCGGTTTCGGGCCTGCTGTTCGAGCGGCTGGGCTCGCTGAACGAAGGCGACCTGTCGCGTGTACGGGCCAATCTGGTCAAGCAGGACACGCTGCACAGCCTGTCGGTCGATCTCGGGCTGCCCGGCATGATGCGGCTGGGCGAGGGCGAAGCGCATTCGGGTGGCCACAAGCGGCCGTCCATTCTGGCCGATGCCCTCGAGGCGCTGATCGGTGCGGTTTACCTGGATGCCGGTTTTGCCGCTGCCGATGACCTCGTGCGTCGGCTCTACCGCAATGTCGAGATCAACCCCCAGATGCAGGCCGCGAGCAAGGACGCGAAGACGGCTTTGCAGGAGTGGCTGCAAGGACGCAAGATGCAGTTGCCGGCTTACCGGGTGGCTGCCACCACGGGCGCCGCCCACCAACAGACCTTCGATGTGGAATGCCTCATCGAAGAATTGCAGCACACGGAGCGCGGCCTGGGTGGCTCGCGGCGTGCTGCGGAGCAGGCTGCCGCCGCGGCCATGCTGACTTATCTGAAAGCAAACCAGCCATGAACGCCGGATCGAGCAAAAAAACTTCCAAGACCAGCCAGGCGTCCGCGCCCCAGGCTCCCGCTGCCCAGTCGGCCGACGAGCTCGAGGCCTTGCTGGCTCAGGTGGGCCTGGGCCGGCAGCCCTCGGCTGCGCCCCAGCCGGATGCCGAACCCGCCGCCGCCCCGGCGGCCGTGGCCGAGCCTGCACCCGCCGAGCCGGCACCGGTCGTGGAGGGCTCCGAGGCCGGCGATGTTCCGGCCGAGGATGCCGAAACGCCGCCCCAGGCCGCCGCACTGGCGCCGGCCCAGCGGCGCCGCACGCCGGTGCAGACCCCGGCTGCGGCACCGGCCGCCGGGACGCCCGAAACCGCCCTCGAGGACGACGGCGAAGAGACCGACGACGACGGCGAGGATGACGAAGACGATCTGGCCGACGCCGGCGAGCCCGGCTCGCGCGCGGCCCAGGTCCTGGAAGCCGTGGGCGCCGCCCTGTCGAACGGCCCGTCGCGTTGCGGTGTGATTGCCATCGTGGGCAAACCCAACGTCGGCAAGTCGACGCTGCTCAACGCCTTGATCGGCCAGAAGATCAGCATCACGTCGCGCAAGGCCCAGACCACCCGTCACCGCATCACCGGCATTCGCACGCTGGGCCAGGCGCAGTTCATCTTCGTCGACACCCCGGGTTTCCAGACGCGGCATGCCACGGCACTCAACAAGTCGCTCAACAAGACCGTGATGGGCGCGGTGAGCGATGTCGACCTGGTGCTGTTCGTGGTCGAGGCCGGCAGCTTCACGCTGGCCGATGCCAAGGTGCTGTCGCTCCTCAAGCCCGGCATTCCGGCGCTGCTCGTCGCCAACAAGCTCGACCGCGTGCACCGCCGTGCCGAAATCGCGCCGTGGCTGCGCGACATGCAGCAGCGTCACGATTTCACCGAGTTCGTGCCGATGTCGGCCAAGAACCGGGGCGACATCGGCCGCCTGTTCGGCATTTGCGCCAAGTACCTGCCCGAGCAGCCCTGGTGGTATGCCGAGGACGAGCTGACCGATCGCAGCGAGAAGTTCCTGGCCAGCGAGACGGTGCGCGAGAAGCTGTTCCGTTTCACGGGCGACGAACTGCCCTACACCTCGACCGTGATCATCGACAAGTTCGACGAGGAAACCAGCAAGAAGCACGGGCGTCTGGTGAAGATCGCCGCCACCATCGTGGTCGAGCGCGATGGCCACAAGGCCATGGTGATCGGCGAGAAGGGCGAGCGTCTCAAGCGCATCGGCACCGAAGCCCGGCAGGAACTCGAGAAGCTCATGGACTGCAAGGTCTTTCTGGAACTGTGGGTGAAGGTGCGTTCGGGCTGGGCCGACGACGAAGCGCGCGTGCGCTCTTTCGGCTACGAGTAAAGACAGGCCCGCCGCATGGCCCCCAGACGCACGACGGTGCAGGAGGACGCGTTTGTCCTGCACCACTACGACTGGAGCGAATCCAGCCTGATTCTCGATGTGTACACGCGGTATCGGGGCCGTGTGGTCCTGGTGGCCAAGGGCGCCAAGAAACCGACATCCAACTTCCGTCCGGTGCTGCTGCCGCTGCAGCCGCTGCGTGTGACCTACGGCATGAGCGAAGGCGAATCCGAGGTGCACAACCTGCGTGGAGCCGAATGGCTGGGTGGGCATGTCATGCCGGGCGGAGATGCGCTGCTTTCGGGTTATTACCTCAACGAACTGCTGATGCGCCTGCTGGCGCGCGACGATCCGCATGTGCCGGTGTTCGAGGCCTATGCCCGGACGGTGGCGCACCTGGCCGACCGCGGCCTGGCCGACAAGCAACCGGCGCTGCGGGCCTTCGAGCTGGTGCTGCTGCGTGAAACGGGCTGGCTGCCGGCGCTCGACGTGCAGACCCAGACGCTGGAGCCCCTGGCGCCCGAGCTGAGCTATGTGCTGGTGCCCGAGGCCGGGCTGCGTCTGGCCCAGGACGGCGAACGTGCGGCGCTGAGCGGACAGCAGTGGCGGACGCTGCAGGCATTGCTGCAATCGGCCGACACGGCCGCCTACGGCGTGCTGCAGACGGTGTGCGGACAGGCCGGTGCCGCGTTGCGCAGCCAGTTGCGCACGCTCCTGAACTACCATTGCGGCGTCGGCACCCTGCGCACCAGGCAGATGATGCTGGACTTGCAAAGCCTCTAGCCGGCGGTGTGGCCCGATTCGCGCCGCGGCATTTTCATGGATTTCCGACCGTGACCCTCCCGTCCTCCACCGCTCTGTCCGTCAACGTCAACAAGGTCGCGCTGTTGCGCAACACCCGCAATCTGGGCATTCCCAGCGTCACCCGGGCGGCGCAACTGTGCCTGCAGGCCGGTGCCCAGGGCATCACGGTACATCCCCGGCCCGATGCCCGGCACATCCGTGGCGACGACGTGCATGCGCTGCACGCGCTGCTGCGCAAGGACTGGCCCCGCGCCGAATTCAACATCGAAGGCAATCCCTTTCACAACCTGATGGACTTCGTGCGCGAGCTGCGGCCGCACCAGGCCACTTTCGTGCCCGATGGCGAGGGCCAGTTCACCAGCGACCACGGCTGGTCGCTGCCGCAGGACCTCGACAGGCTGCGCCCGCTAATCCAGGAGTGCCGCGACCTGGGTGTGCGCGTGAGCCTGTTCATGGATGCGGACGCCCCGGTCATGGCCCATGCCCGGGACGCCGGTGCCGATCGGGTCGAGCTCTATACCGAACCCTATGCCGCGGCCTGGGGCACATCCGACCAGGCCCTGCAACTGGCCCGTTTTGCCGATGCCGCAAGTGCGGCCGCGCGGGTCGGACTGGGCGTCAACGCCGGTCACGACCTGAATCTGGACAACCTCGCCGGACTGGTGCGGGGCCTGCCCGCGCTGGCCGAGGTGTCGATCGGCCATGCACTGATCGCCGATGCGCTGGAACGAGGCTACGTGGCTGCGGTCCAAGCCTATCGGGCGGCCATCGACCAAGGGGTGGCTGCACGCGAGGGGGCGCCGCAGGGCGCTTGAAACACCATGATCTATGGCATCGGCACCGATATCTGCGACGTGCGGCGCATCCGCGCCTCCTGGGAAAAGCATGGCGAACGGTTCGTGCGCCGCATCCTCAGCGATGTGGAGTACGCCACCTGGCAGTCGCGCCATGCCCGCTGGCCCGAGCGTGGCGTGCGTTACCTGGCCACGCGGTTCTCGGCCAAGGAGGCCTTCAGCAAGGCCGTGGGCATGGGCATGCGCATGCCCATGACCTGGCGCAGCTGCGAGATCGGCAAGCTGCCTTCGGGCCAGCCGGTGATCGTGCTGCACGGCGCGCTCAAGGCGTGGTTCGAGAGCCATGACCTGGTGGCCCATGTCACCGTGACCGACGAATCGGACTACGCGGCCAGCTTCGTGGTCGTGGAATACCGAAACCCGCCTGTACAGGCATCCTGATTCATCTTTTCTGATCGACCATGAGCGCCAAGACTTCCAAGGCCAAAGCCAAGACCCGACCACCGGCCGCGCCTGCCGCCGGCTTCGACGAGATCGACGGTTTTTCGCACGCCCCTCTCATCATCGACGTCGCCGGGCTGACGTTGACGGACGCCGACCGCCGGCGGCTGGCCCATCCGCTGGTCGGTGGCGTGATTCATTTCGCGCGCAACTGGCAGGACCGGGCGCAACTGACCGCACTCAATGCCGAGATCAAGGCCGTGCGTCCCGATCTGCTGATCTGCGTGGATCACGAAGGTGGCCGCGTGCAGCGTTTCCGCACCAACGGCTTCACGCATCTGCCGCCCATGCGGGCCCTGGGCGAGCTCTGGAACACCCAGCCGCTGCAGGCGACCAATGCCGCCACGGCGCTGGGTTACGTGCTGGGCGCCGAGCTGCGGGCCTGCGGCGTGGACTTCAGTTTCACCACGGTGCTGGATCTGGACTACGGCGCCAGCAGCGTGATCGGCGATCGCGCATTCCACCGCGATCCGCGGGTGGTCGCGCTGCTGGCCAAAAGCGTCATGCACGGCCTGCTGCTGACCGACATGGCCAATTGCGGCAAGCATTTTCCGGGGCATGGCTACGTCAAGGCGGATTCGCATGTGGACGTGCCGGTCGATCGGCGCAGCCTGAAGGCGATCCTGGCCGAGGATGCCGCGCCCTACCAGTGGCTGTCGAGCAGCCTGACGTCGGTGATGCCCGCGCATGTGATCTACCCCAAGGTCGATGCGCTGCCGGCTGGCTTTTCGCCGAAGTGGCTGCAGGACATCCTGCGTGACAAGCTGCGGTTCATGGGGGCGATCTTCAGCGATGACCTCAGCATGGAGGGCGCGCGGCGCCTGGGCGGCGAAATCGTGAGCTATACCGAGGCCGCCACCACCGCGTTGAACGCCGGCTGCGATCTGGTGCTGTTGTGCAACCAGAGTGTGGTCGACGGCGGTGCACCCATCGATGCGCTGATCGAAGGACTCGAGCGGGCCCACGAGGCACGGCAATGGCAGGCCCACGAAACCGGCGAGCTGCGCCGCCGTGCGCTGCTGCCCCAACTGCCGCCCCTGACCTGGGACGAGCTCATGCACGATCCGGTCTACCAGGAGATGCTGTCGCTGCTGCCGTGAGGCTCGGCGGACGGCCGTTGGACCGGCTCAGCCGGTCGTGGTCCATTCCATGGTGCCGTGGCGCTGCAGTTCCAGCAGGTACAGGCGCACGGACCATTCGACCTGGTGGTAATCGGGCTGCATGTGGCAGCACAGGGCATAGAACGCCTTGTCGTGCTCGCGCTCGCGCACGTGGGCGAGCTCGTGCACGGCGATCATGCGCAGAAAGGGCTCGGGCACCTCGCGGAACAGGCTGGCGATGCGGATGTCGCGCTTGGCCTTGAGCTTGCTGCCCTGGATGCGCGACTGCCGGGTGTGCATGCCCAGGGCATGTTCGAGCACGCGCATCTTGCTGTCGTAGGCGACTTTCTGGATGGGCGGTGCATTGCGCAGATGGGCGTTCTTGAGCGCCTGCACGTAGTCGTAGAGCGCGCCGTCGGTTCGAACGCCGTGCACACCACCGGGGAAACGCCGGCGCAGCCAGTCTGCGAGCTGCCCGGCTTCGAGCAGTTGCAGGGCCTGGGCCTGGAGCTCCGGAGGATAAGCGCCGATGGGGTTCATGGTGTGTGCCGAGGGGTCACTGGCGTGTGGCGTAGGCCAGACCGCTGGCGACACCGCCGAAGAAATCGCCCTCGACCAGTTGCACACCGGCGAAGTCGCGCCGCAGCTGTGCCTGCAGGGGTTGCAGGGCCGACGAGCCACCGGTGAGGTAGATGGCATCGATCTGGCTGTGGGCCAGGCCGGCGCGGCGCAGGCATTCCTGGGCGCTGGCGCCGACGCGCTCGAGCTGCGGCAGCAGATCGGCTTCGAGTTCCTGCGGCTGCAGGGGCAGCGACCAGCCGCGCTCGATCTGCGTGAGGTCGATCGAGGCCGGCTCGCGCGTGCTGGAAACGCCGATCTTGGCGGTTTCGACGGCATGCAGGACCTGGTGCCCCAGGCGCTCGCGCAGCACCGTCATGAGCCTGTCGTGTAGATGCGTGTCGCTGTAGTTCTCGCGCAGCGACTGGGCCTGATGCAGCACCTTGGCGCTGTAGAGCCAGTTGATGAGGTGCCAGGTCGAGAGGTCGAGGAACAGCGGACTGGGCACCTCGCGGCCCTGCGGTCCGATGTGCCGCAGCCCCAGGTGGGGCATGACCTGCTGCAGCGTCAGGCGCTGGTCGAAGTCGGTGCCGCCGATGTGCACGCCGCTGGTGGCCAGGATGTCCTGGGCACGGTCGGGGCGGGTCGTGCGGTCGGGCCCCAGGCGCACGACGGTAAAGTCCGAGGTGCCGCCGCCGATGTCGACGATGAGCACCAGGGATTCCTGGCTGATGCGGCGTTCGTAGTCGAAGGCGGCGGCGATGGGCTCGAGCTGGAAACGGATGTCGTCGTCTGCGAAACCCGCCTGCCGCGCGGCCAGCCGCAACGCGGCTTCGGCCTGTTGATCGCGGCTGCTGTCGTCGTCGACGAAGTGCACGGGACGGCCCAGCATCAGGCGTTCGGGGCGCCGGCCGGTCTGGCGTTCGGCGCGCCGCACCAGTTCGGCCAGGAAACGGCTGATGATGTCCTGGAAGCTCACGGATTCGCCATGCACCGCGGTCTTTTCCTGCAGCAACGGACTGCCGAGCAGGCTCTTGAGCGAGCGCATCAGACGGCCTTCGGTACCGGCCAGATAGTGGCCGACGGCGTCGCGGCCGTAGTGTGTGCTGCGCTCTTCGTCGTTGAAGAAGAGGGCCGTGGGCATGGCGGTGGCCTGGCCTTCGAGGCGTATCAACTGGGCTTGCCCGTCCGGTCCGGTGACGGCCATGGCCGAGTTGGAGGTACCGAAGTCGATGCCGAGGGTATAGGGACTCATGGGAAAGGAAAGCTGGGAAAACGGGGGCAGCCGAGCGCGGCTTCGGTCGCGTGGCTGGCAGGACGAACGGGCCGGCCCTGACCAGGGGAGCAGACAAAAAAGCCACCCCGGCCGGATGGGGCGGCAGGGTGGCTGGCCTGTCGGGCAGCGCGGATCAACTCTCGCGGCGCAGGGCAGGGAAGAGGATGATGTCGCGGATGCTGGCGCTGTCGGTGAGCAGCATCATGAAGCGGTCGATGCCGATGCCGCAGCCGCCGGTGGGAGGCATGCCGTATTCGAGGGCACGCACGAAGTCGTGGTCGAAGTACATGGCCTCGTCGTCTCCGCTGTCCTTGGCGGCGACCTGGGCGTTGAAGCGTGCGGCCTGATCCTCGGCGTCGTTGAGCTCGGAGAAACCGTTGCCGAACTCCCGGCCGGTGATGTAGAGCTCGAAACGCTCGGTCACTTCCGGACGGTCGTCGTTGGCGCGGGCCAGCGGCGAGATCTCGGTGGGGTGTTCCATGATGAAGGTGGGCTGCCAGAGCTTGTCTTCGACGGTTTCCTCGAAATACAGCACCTGCAGGCTGGCCAGGGTGCGTGCGGCGAGCTTGTTCTTGCCTTCGCTCAGGCCCAGCTTTTGCAATGCGGCGATCAGCCACTCGCGGCTGTCGACCTGCTCGCCTGCCTCGGTGTACTTGACGATGGCTTCACGGATGGTGAGGCGCTGGAAAGGCGCGGCCAGGTCCACCGGCTTGCCCTGGTAGGTGAGCGCCAGCGTGCCGACGGCCTTCTGCGCGGCATCGCGAATCAGGCTTTCGGTGAAGTCCATGAGGTCGCGGTAGTTCCAGTAGGCCGCGTAGAACTCCATCATCGTGAACTCGGGGTTGTGACGGACCGAGATGCCTTCGTTGCGGAAGTTGCGGTTGATTTCGAAGACACGCTCGAAACCGCCGACGATCAGCCGCTTGAGGTAGAGCTCGGGGGCGATGCGCAGGTACATCTCCTGGTCGAGCGCGTTGTGGTGCGTCACGAAGGGCTTGGCATTGGCACCGCCGGGGATGGGGTGCAGCATGGGCGTCTCGACCTCGAGGAAGCCGTTGGCGACCATGAACTCGCGGATGCCGCTGACGGCCTTGCTGCGGGCCACGAAGCGTGCACGGGCCTGTTCGTCGGTGATGAGGTCGACGTAACGCTGGCGGTACTTCTGTTCCTGGTCGGACATGCCGTGGAACTTGTCGGGCAGCGGGCGCAGGCTCTTGGTGAGCAGGCGCAGGCGGGTGACCTTGACCGACAGCTCGCCGGTCTTGGTCTTCATCAGCGTGCCTTCGGCACCGACGATGTCGCCCAGATCCCAGCGCTTGAAATCGGCGTAGACCTCTTCGCCCACGGCGTCGCGCGTCACGTAGAGCTGGAGGCGGCCCGTGGCGTCCTGCACGGTGGCAAAGCTGGCCTTGCCCATCACACGCTTGAGCATCATGCGGCCGGCCAGGCTGACGGTCGCTGCCGCCGCCTCGAGGGCTTCGGGTTCGGTCTGGCCGTGCTCGGCCACCAGCGTCGCGGCGTGGTGGGCCGGCTTGAAATCATTGGGGAAGGCCACGCCCCGGCCCTCGGCCTGCGCTGCACGCAGGGCTTTGAGTTTCTCGCGCCGCTCGGCGATCAGTTGGTTGTCGTCGATGGCGGGGGCGGCCGCCGGGGCTGCCTGGGGGGGATTTTGATCTGACATGAGCGGTGAAAAACGGGCGCGTCCGAAGGGGACACAAATCGCAAAGGGGTGATTTTAAGTTTGCTTGGGCGACGCGGGCTGCTGTGCTGTTGCGGCAAGCGCAAAACGGGGCCTGAATACGAACGCCGATAAAAACGAAAAGCCCACGGCTGGGGCCGTGGGCTCGTGGCGGCAGAAAAAGCGAAAGGGCTTTGACTTCGGTGTGCCGCCTGTGCTTCAGCGTTTGTCGATGGCGGGTACGTCGCGCACCGGGCTGCCGGTGAACAGCTGGCGGGGACGGCCGATCTTGTACTCGGGATCGCTGATCATTTCGTTGAGCTGGGCGATCCAGCCGACCGTGCGGGCCAGCGCGAACACGCCCGTGAACACGTTGACCGGGATGCCGATGGCGCGCTGCACGATGCCCGAGTAGAAGTCGACGTTGGGGTACAGCTTGCGCTGGACGAAGTAGTCGTCTTCCAGGGCGATCTTCTCGAGCTGCTTGGCCAGGGCGAACAGGGGATCCTTTTCCAGGCCCAGTTCGGCCAGCACTTCATTGCAGGTTTCCTGCATGAGCTTGGCGCGGGGGTCGTAGTTCTTGTAGACGCGGTGGCCAAAGCCCATGAGCTTGACGCCGGACGACTTGTCCTTGACCTTTTCCATGAACTCGCCGACCTTGGCCACGCCGCCCTGGCGCTGGATGTCCTCGAGCATGTTCAGGCAGGCTTCGTTGGCACCGCCGTGGGCAGGGCCCCACAGGCAGGCCACGCCGGCGGCGATGGCCGCAAACGGGTTGGTGCCCGACGAGCCGCACAGGCGCACCGTGGAGGTGGATGCGTTCTGCTCGTGATCGGCGTGCAGGATGAAGATGCGGTCGAGCGCACGTTCGAGCACCGGGTTGACCTTGTATTCCTCGCACGGGTTGCCGAACATCATGCGCAGGAAGTTGCCCGAGTAGCTCAGGTCGTTCTTCGGGTACATGTAGGGTGCGCCGATGCCGTACTTGTAGGCCATGGCGACCAGCGTGGGCATCTTGGCGATCAGGCGGATCGCCGAGATCTCGCGGTGCTCGGGATTGTTGATGTCGGTGCTGTCGTGATAGAAGGCCGACATGCCGCCCACCAGGCCCGTCAGAACGGCCATGGGGTGAGCATCGCGGCGGAAACCGCGCAGGAAGAACTGCATCTGCTCGTTGACCATGGTGTGCTTGGTCACGCTCTCGTCGAACGACGCCTTCTGCTCGGCATTGGGCAGTTCGCCCTTGAGCAGCAGGTGACAGACTTCGAGGAAGTCGCAGTTGGTGGCGAGTTGTTCGATGGGGTAGCCGCGGTACAGCAGCTCGCCCTTGTCGCCGTCGATGTAGGTGATCGACGATTGGCACGAAGCCGTGGCCAGGAAGCCGGGATCGTAGGTGAATTTGCCGGTCTGGCCGTAGAGCTTGCGGATGTCGATCACATCCGGGCCGATGTTGCCCTGATAGATGGGCAGCTCAATGCTGGGGTCACCGTTGCTGAACGAGAGGGTTGCTTTGTTGTCGGCGAGTTTCATTTCACGCTTTCCTTCGAGTTACCGGTTTCTAAAGAGAAGAGGCGACCACATCGGGCGGTTGTCTCAGCAGTTGTAGTACTTCGCACACTTCTTCGGTGGCTAATTCTTCGGGGGGAGTCTTGCGTCCGAGCAGCAGATCCATGAGATCGTTGTCGGAAAGGTCGGTCAGCAGCGTCAGCCCCCTGGCCTGGCGTTGTGTGAGCGTGGCCTCGTAGCGCTTGAAGAAACGCTCGATGAACAGATCGTTCTCGAGCAGGCCGCGGCGGCAACGCCACTTGAGCTTGCCCAGCGATCTTGCGTCGAGAGGTTGCTGATCGTCTTGCATCGAGGTTTCTTCAGATGGTTATTGTGGCCAAAACTCAGGATTGTGTCAGACCGCGCGGCGGACCATCAATTCCTTGATCTTGCCAATGGCCTTGGTGGGGTTGAGTCCCTTCGGACACACGTCCACGCAGTTCATGATGGTATGGCAGCGGAACAGGCGGTACGGGTCTTCCAGGTTGTCCAGGCGAGCCGAGGTGGCCTGATCGCGGCTGTCGGCGATGAAGCGGTAGGCTTGCAGCAGGCCGGCCGGGCCGACGAACTTGTCCGGATTCCACCAGAAGCTGGGGCAGCTGGTCGAGCAGCTGGCGCACAGGATGCACTCGTAGAGGCCGTCGAGCTCTTCGCGTTCTTCGGGAGACTGCAGGCGTTCCTTCTCGGGCAGCGGCGACTCGTTGATCAGGTAAGGTTTGATCGAGTGGTACTGGTTGAAGAAGTTGGTCATGTCCACGATCATGTCGCGGATGACCGGCAGGCCCGGCAGCGGCTTGAGCACGATCGGATCCTTGAGCGTGCGCAGGTTGGTCAGGCAGGCCAGACCGTTCTTGCCGTTGATGTTCATGGCGTCCGAACCGCAGACGCCTTCACGGCACGAGCGGCGGAACGACAGGGACGGATCGAGGGCCTTGAGCTTGACCAGTGCATCGAGCAGCATGCGTTCGTTGCCTTCGAGTTCGATCTCGACGGTCTGCATGTAGGGCTTGGCGTCCTTGTCCGGGTCGTAGCGGTAGATCTTGAATGTACGCTTTTGCATGATGTTCTTTCGTCGTGGAGCGAACGCTTAGAAGGTACGAACCTTGGGCGGAATGGAGGCCACCGTCAGCGGCTTGAGGCGCACGGGCTTGTAGTCCAGGCTGTTGGTGGCGCTGTACCACAGGGTGTGCTTCATCCACTCCTTGTCGTTGCGGCCCAGGGGGAATTCCGGATCGTCGGCGGGACGTTCGTAGTCGTCGACCGAGTGCGCGCCGCGGCATTCGTGGCGGGCCGCCGCCGAGATCATGGTGGCCTGCGCGACTTCGATCAGGTTGTCGACTTCCAGCGCTTCCATGCGGGCGGTGTTCCAGACCTTGGACTTGTCCTTGAGGGTGACGTTCGGCACCCGTTCGCGGATCTGGTTGATGGACTGAACGCCGGCATCCATCTTTTCCTGCGTGCGGAACACGCCGGCGTGGGTCTGCATGCACTGGCGGATGTCGTTGGCCACGTCCTGCGCGTACTCGCCACCGGTCGAGCCGTCGAGGCGGGCCAGGCGCGAGAGCGTGAAGTCGGCGGCACCGGCGGGCAGGTCGCGGTAGGCCCGCGTCTTGTAGTGCTGGTCGACGATGTGGTTGCCGGCGGCGCGGCCGAACACCAGCAGATCGAGCAGCGAGTTGGTGCCCAGGCGGTTGGCGCCGTGCACGCTCACGCAGGCACATTCGCCCACGGCGTAGAGGCCGTTGATGGGCGAGGCGTAGTTGTCGCCCTTGTGTTCGACGACCTGGCCGTGGATGTTCGTCGGGATGCCGCCCATCTGGTAATGGATGGTGGGCACCACCGGGATCGGTTCCTTGGTGATGTCGACGTTGGCGAAGTTGTGGCCGATCTCTTCCACCGAGGGCAGGCGCTTGCGAATGGTTTCGGCGCCCAGGTGGTCGAGCTTCATGTAGATGAAGTCCTTGTTGGGTCCGCAGCCACGGCCTTCCTTGATTTCCTGGTCCATCGAACGGGACACGAAGTCGCGCGGGGCCAGATCCTTCAGCGTGGGCGCATAGCGCTCCATGAAGCGTTCACCGTTGCTGTTGAGCAGAATGGCGCCTTCGCCACGGCAGCCTTCGGTCAGCAGCACGCCCGCGCCGGCCACGCCGGTGGGGTGGAACTGCCAGAACTCCATGTCCTGCAGCGGAATGCCTGCGCGAGCCGCCATGCCCAGACCGTCGCCGGTGTTGATGAAGGCATTGGTGGAGGCCTGGAAGATGCGGCCGGCACCGCCGGTGGCCAGCATCACGGCCTTGGCGTGGAACACATAGGTGTCGCCGGTCTCGAGTTCGAGCGCGGTCACGCCGACCACGTCGCCTTCGTCGTTGCGGATCAGGTCCTGCGCCATCCATTCCACGAAGAACTGGGTGCGGGCCTCGACGTTCTTCTGGTAGAGCGTGTGCAGCATGGCGTGACCGGTACGGTCGGCCGCGGCGCAGGCGCGTTGCACGGGCTTCTCGCCGTGGTTGGCGGTGTGGCCGCCGAAGGGGCGCTGGTAGATGGTGCCGTCGGCATTGCGGTCGAAAGGCATGCCGAAGTGTTCAAGTTCGTAGACGACCTTGGGGGCTTCGCGGCACATGAACTCGATCGCATCCTGGTCGCCGAGCCAGTCGGAGCCCTTGATGGTGTCGTAGAAGTGCCATTCCCAGTTGTCTTCGGACATGTTGCCGAGCGAGGCGCTCACGCCGCCCTGGGCTGCCACGGTGTGCGAGCGGGTCGGGAAGACCTTGGAGAGCACCGCCACGGACAGGCCCGCACGGGCCAGTTGCAGGGATGCGCGCATGCCGGAACCACCGGCGCCGACGATCACGACGTCGAATTTACGGGTGCTGACGGAACGGGACGATGTCATGGTTTACAGCCTCCAGAGGACTTGAATCGCCCAACCCGCACAACCGACGAGCCAGACCATGGTGAAAATGTTGAGGGCAATTTTGATGGACACGGGTTTGACGTAGTCCATCCAGATGTCGCGAACGCCGACCCAGACGTGATAGAGCAGGGCGACGATCACGCAGAAGGTCAGGACCTTCATCCATTGCGACGCGAAGATGCCTGCCCATTGCTCGTAGCCGATGGGGCCGGATGTAAAGATCACTTGCGCGAGCAAGATGACGGTGAAGAGGGCCATGAGGCCGCCGGTGATGCGCTGGATGAGCCAGTCGCGCAGGCCGTAGTGTGCGCCGACGACCGTGCGCTTGGAACCGTATGTAGACATGTGGGGAGACTCCTGCGGACGGATCAGTACAGGCCAAAGAGCTTGGCGCCCAGGACCACGGTCAGGCCGATGCTCAGCGCCAGGGTGACCAGAGCCGAGGTGTGGCCGAATTTTTTGCTCACGGCGTGAGCCACATCCATCCAGAGGTGGCGGAGGCCGGCGATGAAATGGTGCAGGTAAGCCCAGATCAGGGCCAGAGCCACGAGCTTGAGGAACCAGCCGGGAACAAAACCGAGACCTTCATTGAAGGCACCGCGAAACACGGCATAGGAGTATTCCGAGGACACGGAGGTGTCGAACAGCCAGATGATGAATGGCAGGAACAGGAACATCAGCAGGCCGCTGATGCGATGGAGGATGGAAACCCATCCTGCGGGAGGCAGCCGGTAGGTCGTCAGGTCCTTGATGGCATTGATATTTTTGAATTCCGGCCTTTTTTTGGCAAGCTCAGTCATGGCATGGCTTTCTTTCGTGGAAGGGAATGCTATTTGTCGTGATTGGCGATGTAACTCGCTTGTAACCCGAGTCGATCTCCACGCGCGGACAACCGAAAATTCTATTGCACCGCACGATAAATGACCGAGGTACCCGTCATATTTGACTAAGGTACTCGGAGTGGCATGGAGGGGGGCAGTCGTCTCCTTTTTGTCTTGTTTTTTGCCGATGACCGCATGGATGCGGAATCAGCTGAGCATATTTCGATAGTGGTGGATGTCGGTGCGATAGAGGCCGCGGCGCAACTCCATCGGGACGTCGTTGTAGGTGTAGGCCAGGCGTTCGACGCTCAGCAGCGGTGCCCCGGGCTGTACGCCCAGCCACTCGCAATTGTCGGTGTCCGCGGCCACGGCCTTGAGTTTTTCTTCGGCGCGCACCATGCGCACGCCGAACTCGGATTCGAAGAGGGCGTACATCGGCGCATCGGTCCGGGCCAGGCGTTCGAGGGTCAGGCCCTTGAATGCGTTGCCAGGAAGCCACAGGTCTTCGAGGATCGTGGGTTGCTGCGCAAATGCGAGCGTGCGGCGCACGTAGATCACGGCATCGCCCGCGCGCAGGCCCAGGGCGCGGGCGATGTCTGCCGAGGCACGCAGGCGTTTGCAATCGAGGAAGCGGCGCAGCGCCGGGCCTTCGCTCTGCTGGTCGCCGCGGTCGGGCGACAGGCGCAGGAAACGGTAGTTGACGTGCTGCTCGGCATGGGTGGCGACGAACGTGCCCTTGCCCTGGCGGCGGATCAGCAGGTGGTGGGCGGCCAGCTCGTCGATGGCCTTGCGGACGGTGCCCTGGCTGACGCGGTAACGCGCGGCCAGCTCCATTTCACTGGGGATGGACTCACCGGGTTTCCACTCGCCGCCTTCGAGGCTCTGCAGGATCAAGCCCTTGATCTGCTGGTACAGCGGACTGAAAGCCGGGCCGGCCGGCCCGCTCAGGGGGGGCGTTTCCGTCTCGGCGGTCGCGGCGCGGGGCACCGGAGCACTGGAAGAAGAAGTAGCCATGATCTCTTGAAAGTTCGCGGGGACGGCCGGGCCGATCCGGGTTGCGGCAAAGACCGCAGCCGGGGCTGGGGATCGGCTGGCCGCGATCATATCTTATATAAGATATAAGACAAATTGACTCGGTTTATCCTGCAGCAGTACACTCGAATGCTGTGCGGGGTCCTGCCGTCGGACTGCTGGCAACGAGACGAGCAGCAGGTGTCATCCAGGCGGTCGAGAATCCCACATCCAACACCCCCATACAGGAGCCTTCAATGAGTAAAAAGCCCGTTCGTGTCGCCGTTACCGGTGCTGCTGGTCAAATCGGTTATGCCCTGCTGTTCCGTATCGCCTCCGGCGAAATGCTGGGCAAGGATCAGCCCGTCATTCTGCAACTGCTCGAGATTCCCGACGAAAAGGCTCAGAAGGCGCTCAAGGGCGTGATCATGGAGCTCGAGGACTGCGCATTCCCCCTGCTGGCCGGCGTGATTCCCACGGGCGACCCGCTGGTGGCCTTCAAGGATGCCGACTACGCCCTGCTGGTGGGCGCACGCCCCCGCGGTCCGGGCATGGAACGCGCCGACCTGCTGGCCGCCAACGCGCAGATCTTCACGGCTCAGGGCAAGGCTCTGAACGAAGTGGCTTCGCGCGACGTCAAGGTTCTGGTGGTGGGCAACCCCGCCAACACGAACGCCTACATCGCCATGAAGAGCGCGCCCGATCTGCCGGCCAAGAACTTCACGGCCATGCTGCGCCTGGATCACAACCGCGCCGCCAGCCAGATCGCCGCCAAGACCGGCACCGCCGTGGGCGACATCCAGAAGCTGACCGTGTGGGGCAACCATTCGCCCACCATGTACGCCGACTACCGTTTCGCCACCGTCGGCGGCAAGGCCGTCAAGGACCTGATCAACGACCAGGTGTGGAATGCCGACACGTTCCTGCCCACCGTGGGCAAGCGCGGCGCCGCCATCATCGAAGCCCGTGGCCTGTCCTCGGCTGCTTCGGCTGCCAACGCCGCCATCGACCACGTGCGCGACTGGGCCCTGGGCTCCAACGGCCATTGGGTCACCATGGGCGTTCCCTCCAATGGCGAATACGGCATTCCGGCCGGCGTGATCTTCGGTTTCCCCGTGACCACCGAGAACGGCGAATACAAGATCGTCGAAGGCCTGGAAATCGATGCATTCAGCCAGGAACGCATCAACAAGACCCTCAAGGAACTGCAAGACGAGCAAGCCGGCGTGTCGCACCTGCTGTGATGGCCGCGCGTGGCGTGACTTTGTGTTTCACCGTCGACTGAACCGATGACAGCCTGGAACCCCGATCTCTACCGTCGCTACGAAGACGAACGTACCCGCCCGGCGCAGGAGCTGCTGGCGCGTGTGCCGCTGTCCGAGGCGCGCGAGATCGTGGATCTGGGCTGCGGCCCCGGCAACTCGACGGAGTTGCTGGTGCGCCGTTATCCCCAGGCGCAGGTGACGGGCATCGACAACGATGCCGCCATGATCTCCAGCGCCCGGCTCAGATTGCCGGGCGTTGCCTTTGAGCAGGCCGATCTGGCCGCTCCGGACGCATGGGCCGCCCTTGGCCGTCCCGCGCCCGACCTGATTTATGCCAATGCGGCACTGCAGTGGGTGGATGGGCACGAGACCCTGATCCCCCGGCTGTTTGCCGCGCTGGCGCCGGGTGGCGTGCTCGCCATCCAGATGCCCGACAACCGGCAGGAGCCGACGCACCGGCTCATGCGCGAGGTGGGCGCTGCGGCGCCCTGGTCATCGCACATGGGCGATGTGCATGCCATGCGCACCGGCATCCTGCCGCTGCGCGACTACTACGACCTGCTGGCCCCCGAGGCCGCCGGCGTGGATGTCTGGCATACCGTGTACCAGCACCCCATGGCCTCGGCCGCAGCCATCGTCGAGTGGGTGCGGGCCACCGGCCTCAAGCCTTTCCTGGCCCGCCTGCCCGAGTCGTTGCAGGCGGGTTACCTGGCCGAATACGAACGCCAGATCGATGCCGCCTACCCGGCGCAGCGCGACGGTCTGCGTCTGCTGGCCTTTCCCCGCATGTTCATCGTTGCACGGCGGGCTGCATGATCCGTCCGGCTTCATCTCCCCTCACGCCCGGCCTGGCCTTGCTGGATGCGCAGGGCGGCGCGGTGGCGCTGCCGGTGTGCGACCACTACAGCGGGGTCGAGCCGCGCATGCGCAAGAGTCTGGCCCTGCAGGCCGAGATGGCGCACGAACGCGGAGCCTGCGTGTTCGACGTGACGCTGGACTGCGAGGACGGCGCGCCCGTGGGCGGCGAGGCCGACCATGCGTCGCTGGTGGCCGAACTGGCGCTGGCGCAGGCTGCGCGCGACAGCGCCGTGCCGCTGCGTGTGGCTGCGCGCGTGCACGCCGTGGACCATCCGGCTTTCGAGAACGACATCCGTACGCTGGTCGGCCGTGCCGGTGCGGCGCTGTGCCACATCATGCTGCCGAAGGTGGAGTCGGTCGACGACGTCGTGCGTGCCGTGGCCGCCATCGATGCGGCGCTGCCCCCCGGGGTGGCTCCGTTGGCCGTGCATGCCTTGATCGAGTCGCCGGCGGCCGTCCACCGGGCCTTCGACATCGCGGCACATCCGCGCGTGCAATCGCTGAGTTTCGGTCTCATGGATTTTGTGTCGGCCCATGGCGGTGCCATTCCGGCGCAGGCCATGACGGCGGCGGGCCAGTTCGACCACCCCCTGGTGCAGCGGGCCAAGCTCGAGATCGCCAGCGCCTGCCATGCGCATGGCAAGGTGCCCGCGCACGGCGTGGTCACCGAGTTTGCCGATCTCGGCGCCCTGGGCGTGGCCGCTCGCAGGGCGGCCCGGGAACTGGGCTACACCCGCATGTGGAGCATCCACCCCGCGCAGATTCAGCCCATCGTCGAGGCCTTTGCACCGGATGCAGCGGCCATCGACGAGGCCGTCGCCATCCTGTCGCAGGCGATGGCGTCGGACTGGGCGCCCATCGCCTACCGGGGCCACCTGCACGACCGCGCGAGTTACCGCTACCACTGGCATGTGCTGGTGCGTGCCCGCCAAGCCGGTTGCGTGCTGCCCGCCGAGATCCTGGCCTGGTGGCCGACCGTGGGCCAGACGGCCCACCTGCCGAATTCCGGCGGCCCTGGTGCCGCCGCATCCCATCCCCACCCATAACCGATGAAACTGGAGATAACCATGTTGCAAGCCTACCGTGAACATGTTGCCGAGCGCGAGGCGCTGGGCATTCCCCCCCTGCCGCTCGAAGCCAAGCAGGTTGCCGAACTGATCGAACTGATCAAGAACCCCCCCGCCGGCGAAGACGCTTTCCTGCTCGACCTGCTGACCCATCGCGTGCCCCCGGGCGTGGACGATGCCGCCAAGGTCAAGGCCAGTTTCCTGGCTGCCGTGGCGCACGGCGATCTGCAGGTGGGCCTGATCTCCAAGGCCAAGGCCACCGAACTGCTGGGCACCATGGTGGGCGGCTACAACGTGCATCCCCTGATCGAGCTGCTCGACGATGCCGAAGTCGCCGGCGTGGCGGCCGAAGGTCTGAAGAAGACGCTGCTGATGTTCGACTTCTTCAACGACGTCGCGGAAAAGGCCAAGGCCGGCAATGCCAAGGCCAAGGAAGTCATGCAGTCGTGGGCCGATGCCGAATGGTTCACCAGCCGCCCCGAAGTCGAGAAGAAGATCACGGTGACGGTGTTCAAGGTGCCTGGCGAGACCAACACCGACGATCTGTCGCCGGCCCCCGATGCCTGGAGCCGTCCGGACATTCCGCTGCACTACCTGGCCATGCTGAAGAACACCCGCTCGGACGCGGCCTTCACGCCCGAGGAAGACGGCAAGCGGGGTCCGATGCAGTTCATCGCCGACCTCAAGAAGAAGGGCAACCTGGTGGCCTACGTGGGCGACGTGGTGGGTACGGGCTCCTCGCGCAAGTCGGCGACCAACAGCGTGATCTGGGCCACCGGCGCCGATATTCCGTTCGTGCCCAACAAACGTTTCGGCGGCGTGACGCTGGGCGGCAAGATCGCTCCCATTTTCTTCAATACGCAAGAAGATTCGGGCTCGCTGCCCATCGAGGTCGATGTCTCCAAGCTGGAGATGGGCGACGTCATCGACGTGCTGCCGTATGACGGCAAGCTGGTGAAGAACGGCGAGACCGTGGCCGAGTTCCAGCTCAAGAGCGACGTGCTGTTCGACGAAGTGCGCGCCGGCGGCCGCATCAACCTGATCATCGGCCGCTCGCTCACCGCCAAGGCGCGTGAGTTCCTGGGCCTGCCTGCTTCGACCGTGTTCCGCCTGCCGCAGGCTCCTGCCGACTCCAAGGCCGGTTTCACCCTGGCGCAGAAGATGGTGGGTCGCGCCGTCGGCTTGCCGGAAGGCCAGGGCGTGCGTCCCGGCACCTACTGCGAACCCAAGATGACGACGGTCGGTTCGCAGGACACCACCGGCCCGATGACCCGCGACGAGCTCAAGGATCTGGCCTGCCTGGGCTTCTCGGCCGACATGGTGATGCAGTCCTTCTGCCACACGGCCGCTTATCCCAAGCCGGTGGACGTGAAGACGCACCGTGAACTGCCCGCTTTCATCAGCAACCGCGGCGGCGTGGCCCTGCGCCCGGGCGACGGCGTGATCCACAGCTGGCTGAACCGCCTGCTGCTGCCCGATACCGTGGGTACGGGCGGCGACTCGCATACCCGTTTCCCCATCGGCATCAGCTTCCCGGCCGGCTCCGGCCTGGTGGCTTTCGGCGCCGCCACCGGCGTGATGCCCCTGGACATGCCTGAATCGGTACTGGTGCGTTTCAAGGGCGAGATGCAGCCCGGCGTGACCCTGCGCGACCTGGTGCATGCGATTCCGCTGTATGCCATCAAGGCCGGTCTGCTGACCGTGGCCAAGGCCGGCAAGATCAACATCTTCTCGGGCCGCGTCCTGGAAATCGAAGGCCTGCCCGACCTCAAGGTGGAACAGGCGTTCGAACTGTCCGACGCATCGGCCGAACGGTCGGCTGCCGGCTGCACCATCAAGCTCAACCCCGAGCCGATCAAGGAATACCTCACCAGCAACGTCGTGCTGATGAAGAACATGATCGCCAACGGTTATGCCGATGCCCGCACGCTGGCTCGCCGTATCGAGAAGGTGGAAGCCTGGCTGGCCAAGCCCGAGCTGCTCGAAGCCGATCAGGATGCCGAGTACGCTGCCGTGATCGAAATCGATCTGGCCGACATCAAGGAACCCATCGTCTGCTGCCCGAACGATCCGGACGACGCCAAGTTCATGTCCGAAGTGGCCGGCACCAAGATCGACGAAGCCTTCATCGGCTCGTGCATGACGAACATCGGCCACTTCCGTGCGGCTGCCAAGCTGCTGGGCGGCCAGCGCGACATCCCGGTCAAGCTGTGGGTCGCCCCGCCGACCAAGATGGACGAAAGCGAACTGATCAAGGAAGGCCACTACGCCGCCTTCGGCACGGCCGGTGCCCGCACCGAAATGCCGGGCTGCTCGCTGTGCATGGGCAACCAGGCCCAGGTTCGCGAAGGCGCGACGGTGATCTCGACCTCGACCCGCAACTTCCCCAACCGCCTGGGCAAGAACACCAACGTGTTCCTGGGCTCTGCCGAACTGGCCGCGATCGCCTCCAAGCTGGGCAAGATCCCGACCGTCGCCGAGTACCACGAAGCGATGGGTGTGGTGAACAAGGACGGCACGTCGATCTACAAGTACCTCAATTTCGACCAGATCGAAGAGTATGCCGATACGGCCAAGGGCGTGGCCGCCTGAGCCGGTTCGACGCAGGACCTGACGAACCCGGGCGCGTGAGCGCCCGGGCAAGATGAAAAAGCCGACCCGGGTGACCGGGTCGGCTTTTTTTCAGGGTGGAACGTCGTACATAGAGCCCATTCGGCAGAGACTGAACAGCAAGAGGCCGGTCCCCGCTTGGCAAGGACCGGCCAATGCCGGATGTCGAACGCCGCGCACCCAGGGCCCCCGAGGCAGAAGGCGCGCGTGGCGCATCGGGGACGCCGGGACGTCGCGCCGGCAGGCCGAGTGCTAGGTGATCGCGCCGATGCCCAGGATGGCCAGGACGATCATGACCACGGCCACGATCAGGAACAGGAAGAACAGGATCTTGGCGATGCCTGCCGCGCCGGCTGCGATGCCGCTGAAGCCCAGGCCCCCGGCGATGAGCGCGATGACGGCAAAGATGATGGCGTATTTCAGCATGGTGGACTCCTTGAATGGGTGGCCTGGCGTGTTGTCGAAACGGTGGTTTTGCCGGTCACCTGCGGTACTTGAACCACGCCGTCAGGATAAAACGCCGGATGTCGCGCGGCCTTAGGTCAAGGCGGATTGGGGGCGTAGGACAAAAGCGCCGCGCCTGCTGCCGGTTCTTCAGGTGCGGTCGGCATAGGCCTGCAGGTCGGCCAGGGTGTTGAAGTTGCGGAAGGCATCGTGCGGCAGCTCGACCTGGACGTGCCGGTGGCTGGCGAGCCAGCGCATCATCTGCCGGTCGCCGGCGGCCAGGTAGGCCTGCAGCGAAGGACAAAGAGCGGTGCGCAGCAGGGCGAACGTCGGGTGCTGCCAGGTTCGGCCGTCGGCATCGCGTGTGCAGGGCAGAGCGATGTCCGCTTCTGCCTCGTGCAAGGCGCGGTGCAGGGTGGCGACGAGGTCGTGCGGGAACAGCGGGGTGTCGCAGGCGGCGACCTGAACCAGCGGCGTCGCCGCATGCGACAGGGCGGTCAGCAGGCCGGCGAGCGGGCCGTCGTGGCGTGGCGGCGGCTCGCTCGAGCGGCTCTCGGGTGCGGATGGGCGCGAGGCGGGCGAGGCGGCCTGCACGCGCGCATCGGGCCAGACGGGCCAGCCCCATGCCGCGTACTGGTCGAGGTGCCGATTGGCATTGAGCGCCAGCACGGCCACCTGCGGTGCCAGGCGCGTGGCGCAATGCCGGGCCAGTGCCTGGCCGTGCAAGGGTTGCAGCCCCTTGTCGAGACCGCCCATGCGGCGTCCCTCGCCTCCGGCCAGGATCACGCCCGTGACATCGGTCTGGCGAGTCACGCTCGGCGCGGCCGGCGGTGGGCAGGATGCGGTCAAGGACATGTCGGCTGTGCCATGCAGAGTGAACGGCTTGAGTGTATGGTCTTTGCATGAACGCCGAGACTTCAACCACAACATCCCCCACGCCCGACGCCGCCCGTCCCAATCCGCTGGCCGGCGTCGCCCTGTCGATGCTCGATCTGGTGCCGGTGCGCGACAAGGGCACCGTCGCCGAAGCCCTGAAGGAGTCGCTCGATCTCGCCCGGCACCTGGAGGCCCTGGATTTCAAGCGCTTCTGGCTGGCCGAACACCACAACATGGACGGCATCGCCAGTTCGGCCACGGCCGTGCTGATCGGCCATATCGCCGGCGGCACGCAGCGCATTCGCGTGGGGTCGGGCGGCGTGATGCTGCCCAACCATGCGCCGCTGGTGGTGGCCGAGAACTTCGGCACGCTGGCCGAACTGTACCCGGGCCGCATCGATCTGGGCCTGG
This sequence comes from Comamonas sp. BIGb0124, assembly GCF_003752175.1. Taxonomy (GTDB): domain Bacteria; phylum Pseudomonadota; class Gammaproteobacteria; order Burkholderiales; family Burkholderiaceae_C; genus Comamonas_F. Next base: position 309,628 of record NZ_RJVF01000014.1, read on the forward strand.
GCCGTGCACCCGGCACCGATCCGGCCACCATGCGGGCGCTGCGCCGGGATCGCATGGGCGATGGCGAGGACTTTCCGCAGAACGTTCAGGAGCTGCAGCGACTGCTGGGGCCGATGCAGCCCGGTCAGAAACTGGTCGCCATGCCGGGTGCCGGCACGAATGTGCCGATCTGGCTGCTGGGCTCGAGCCTGTTCAGTGCGCAGCTGGCGGCGCACATGGGCCTGCCCTATGCCTTTGCCTCGCACTTCGCGCCGCGCTTCCTGCTGCAGGCGGTGAAGATGTACCGGGAGCTGTTCCGGCCGTCGGCCACGCTGGCTCAACCGTATGTGATGGTGGGCGTGCCCGTGGTGGCAGCGCCTTCGGACGAGGAGGCTGCCTACCTGGCCACCACCATGCAGCAGCGTGTGCTGTCCATCGTTCGCGGTCACCGCATCCGGATGCAGCCGCCGATGACGCCCGACGCGCTCGCCGCGACGTGGTCGCTTCAGGAAGAGCACGCGGTCGAGAGTTTCCTGGGCCTGGCAGCGATCGGCGGGCCCGAGCGCGTACGCACCTGGCTGGAACATGTCGTGGCGGAAACCGGTGCCGACGAGCTCATGCTGGTCAGCGACATCTACGAACCCGAACTGCGCAAGCGTTCGCTGGAGATCGTGGCGGGCCTGCGCCGAACGGCGTGACAGGGTCGTGACGCCCGGCTGCAGGCGGGTGCCTGTCGTGCCGGGGTGTCGCAATCCTGACTGAACCGTTATCCACCTACAGCGGCTTGCTCGGCTTTTTGCCACAATGTTCCGGAAAGCCTGGGGGACCGGCTGGGTCTGGCGTCGAGGCTGTTCATAAGAACCATGATGAAGGAGCTTTAGACATGACCGTAGCAACCCGCAAGCCGCGTGCCGCCCATGGCCGTTCGCCCGAACCTGCCAAGGCCGCCAAGTCGCCCAAGGCCAAGGGGTCCGCCGCCCGGAGCCTGGCGCCCAAGCACCCGTTTGCGTCGACCCGCAAGACCTTCAAGACCGCATCGGGCAAGGAAGGCCAGTTCTTCTCTCTGCCCGCGCTGGCCAGGCAGTATCCCGAAATCAACCGCCTGCCGGTGTCCATCCGCATCGTGCTCGAGAGCGTGCTGCGCAATTGCGACGGCCAGAAGGTGACCGCCGAACATGTGGCGCAACTGGCCCGATGGGGCGCCACGGCCGAACGCACGGACGAAATTCCCTTTGTCGTGGCGCGTGTGGTGCTGCAGGATTTCACCGGCGTGCCGCTGCTGGCCGATCTGGGGGCGATGCGCAACGTGGCCGAGCGCATGGGCAAGAAACCCAAGACCATCGAGCCGCTGGTGCCGGTCGATCTGGTGGTCGACCATTCGGTGATGATCGATTACTTCGGTGGGCCGAAGGCACTCGACCTGAACATGAAGCTGGAATTCAAGCGCAATCAGGAGCGCTATCAGTTCATGAAGTGGGGCATGCAGGCCTTCGACACCTTCGGCGTGGTGCCTCCGGGCTTTGGCATCGTCCACCAGGTGAATCTGGAATACCTGGCGCGCGGTGTGCACAAGACGGCCGACAAGCTCTATTACCCCGACACCCTGGTGGGCACCGACAGCCACACCACCATGATCAACGGCATCGGCGTGGTCGGCTGGGGCGTGGGCGGCATCGAGGCCGAGGCTGCGATGCTGGGCCAGCCGGTCTATTTCCTGACGCCCGACGTGGTGGGCTTCGAGTTCACCGGCCGCCTGCGGGAAGGGGTGACGGCAACCGATCTGGTGCTGACGGTGACCGAGCGCCTGCGGCAGGAAAAAGTCGTGGGCAAGTTCGTCGAGTTCTTCGGCGAGGGGGCGGCCAGCCTGGCGCTGCCGGATCGCGCGACCATCGGCAACATGGCACCCGAGTACGGCGCCACCATGGGCTTTTTCCCGGTCGACGACAAGACCATCGACTACTTCAAGGGCACGGGCCGCACCAAGGCCGAGATCGAAGCCTTCGAGGCTTATTTCAAGGCCCAGAAACTCTACGGCATGCCGCAGCGCGGCGAGGTCGATTACACCAAGGTCATCAGCCTCGATCTGGGCAGTGTGACGCCCAGCCTGGCCGGCCCCAAGCGGCCTCAGGACCGCATCGAGCTGGGCCGGGTCAAGGAAAATTTCGTCGATCTGTTTTCCAAGCCGATCTCGGCCAACGGTTTCAACCAGGCCGCCGAAAAGCTCGATCGCCGCTACACCACGCGGGCCGCCCGCAAGGACGAATCGCCCGAGACACCGGCCACGCCGGCCGGCGCCTCGCGTGAACTGGCCGAGATGGAGCTCAACCGCCATACGCTGACCGCTGCGGAGAGCACCGGCAAGGCACCGGACAAGGCTTCTGCAAACGATCTGGAAATCGGCAACGGCGATGTGCTGATCGCGGCCATCACCTCGTGCACCAACACCTCCAACCCCAGCGTGCTGCTGGCGGCAGGCCTGCTGGCCAAGAAGGCCGTGGAGGCCGGCCTGAAGGTGCGCAAGCACATCAAGACCTCGCTGGCGCCCGGTTCGCGCATCGTCACCGAGTACCTCGAGAAAGCGGGGCTGCTGCCTTACCTCGAGAAGCTGGGTTTCTCCGTGGCGGCCTATGGCTGTACCACGTGCATCGGCAATGCCGGCGATCTGACGGCGGAGATCAACGAAACCATCATCCGCAACGATCTGATCTGTGCGGCGGTGCTGTCGGGCAACCGCAATTTCGAAGCGCGCATCCATCCCAACATCAAGGCCAATTTCCTGGCCAGCCCGCCGCTGGTGGTGGCCTACGCCATCGCCGGCAATGTCAAGATCGACCTGATGACCGAGCCGGTCGGCAAGGGCAAGGGCGGCAAGGACGTCTACCTCGGCGACATCTGGCCGACCAGCGACGAGATCTACAAGCTGCTCAAGTACGCGATGAACGGCAAGAAGTTCCGCGACAACTACGACAAGGTCAAGACCGATCCGGGCAAGCTGTGGGAGAAGATCAAGGGCGTCACGGGCGACGTGTACAACTGGCCGACCAGCACCTACATCGCCGAGCCGCCGTTCTTCAAGGACTTCACCCAGGAGCCGGTCCGGCCGGAGCCGGGAACGGCGCTGGGCGTGCATGGCGCACGCATCATGGGCCTGTTCGGGGATTCGATCACCACCGACCACATCTCGCCGGCGGGTTCGTTCAAGGACACGACGCCGGCGGGTCAGTACCTGCTGGCGCAGGGCGTGCAGAAGGCGGATTTCAACTCCTACGGCTCGCGCCGCGGCAACCACGAGGTGATGATGCGCGGCACCTTCGCCAACGTGCGCATCAAGAACCTGATGCTGCCGGCCCGGCAGGATGGCGGGCGCGAGGAGGGCGGCTACACCCTGTTCCAGCTGCCGGGTGAAGGCCAGGGCAGCAAGATGGCCATCTACGACGCGGCCATGAAGTATGTTGCGGCGGGTGTGCCGACCGTGATCTTCGGCGGCGAGGAGTACGGAACGGGCTCCAGCCGGGACTGGGCGGCCAAGGGCACGCAGTTGCTGGGCATCCGGGCCGTGGTGGCCAAGAGTTTCGAACGCATCCACCGCTCCAACCTGGTCGGCATGGGCGTGCTGCCGCTGCAGTTCATGCCCGGCGATTCATGGGAAAGCCTGGGCCTGGGCGGCCACGAGACGATCGACATCGAGCTGGGCGAGGTCATCCGTCCGCAGGCCGAAGCGACGCTGGTGATTCACCGCGAGGACGGCACGCGCCAGCGTGTGCCGCTGATCCTGCGCATCGATACGCCCATCGAGGTGGACTACTACGAGCATGGGGGCATCCTGCCCTATGTGCTGCGCCAGTTGCTGGCGGGCTGACACAGACCGACGCCACGGAGGCGGCCCTGCCGCTTCCCCCGGCTGCAAGCACCTTCGGATGGAGGTGCTTTTTTCATGCCCGTTTGGCGGGGCTGCGGCAAGCTGCGATGATGCGGGTTTGCCGCCATCGGTGCGGTCCGTCTTTACCGTCTGCCCCAGGATTTCCTGTCCATGCCGCTTGATTCCCCGATCGACACGCTGCTGGCCCGCCGTTCGTGCTGGCCGCTGACCACACCCGCCCCGCAACAGCCGGAGCTCGATGCCATTCTGGACAGCGCCGCGCGTGCGCCCGACCATGCGGGTCTGGTGCCGTGGCGCATCGTCATGCTGCGCGGCCAGGCCCGGCACGATGTGCTGGCGCGGGTGCTGGCCCATCCGCAGGCGCAGACCGACGAGGTGCAGGCGCTGCGCGGCAAGTACACCGCCAAGCTGACGACGGCACCGGTGGTGCTGGTGCTGGCGGCGCATGTGGCCGACCATCCGAAGGCCCCCGAGTTCGAGCAACTGCTGGCGGTGGGCGGCGCGGCGACCAATATGCTGAATGCGGCCTTTGCACTGGGTTACGGTGCGTTCTGGAGCAGCACGCCCGGCGCGCTGGGCCGGCTGCTGCACGATGTGCTGGGTTTTGGCCCGCAGGACCGCATGCTGGGCCTGCTCAATATCGGCACGCGCGTGCATGCGCTCGAGCCGGTGGCGCGTGCACCGCGCAGCCGCTATGTGCGCGAGTGGACAGCCGACTGAAACGGGTGGCGCAGGGCGCCACCCGGCTTGAGCGCTCTCAGAGCCAGAAGACGAAAGCGGCGACGACCGCGATGATGAGCGCGAACTTGGTGACCTTGTAGGCCGTGCGGTTCCAGGCCTTGAAGCGCCTGCGGTACTGTCCCATGATCCACGAGATGTAGAACAGGCGGTTCACCAGTCCGGTCTGGTCGCTGTTCTCGTTGGGAGAGCTGGCGGCTGTCATGACGTTGCGGGCAAACCAGCGGTTGAGCGATTCGGCCCAGCCGAAACGCAGCGGCCGCTCGACATCGCAGAACAGGATGATGCGGCCCTGGTCGGTGGTGTTGTCGACGCGGTGGATGAAGGTCTCGTCGAACAGCACGCTTTCGCCGTCTTTCCAGAAATAGCGTTCGCCGTCGACTTCGATGTAGCAGCGGGCATCGTTGGGCGTGACCAGACCCAGGTGGTAGCGAATGGATCCGGCGTAGGGGTCGCGGTGCGCATTGAGCTTGCCGCCGGCCGGCAGCGAGGCGAACATCGCGGCCTTGACCTCGGGAATGCGCTTGAGCAGGGCGACGGTCTGGGGGCAGAGCACATCGGCCGAAGGGTGGTGGGCCTCATACCACTTGAGGTAGAAACGGGTCCAGCCTTCCTTGAAGAAGGAGTTGAAGCCGGCGTCGTTGTTCTGTTCGGCGGCCCGGATCTTCTTGGCTTCCTCGAGCGCGAGCGCTTCGGCCTTGATGATTTCCCAGTTGTCGTCCAGCAGCTTGAGGCCGGGGAAATCGCGGTGGTCGAGGTAAGGCTTGGCCGGCACCCGCGAAAACAGGTACATGAAGCAGTTGAGCGGCGCCAGCACCGTGGTGTGGTTGATCACCTGGCGCCAGAAGCTGGTGCGGACCTTGCCACGGAAGTGGATGTAGGCCGCGGAAAGAATGAACAGGGCCAGAATGCCCCATTTGAGAAAGTCCATGGATATGTGCCAGTGAGTGTCTTGTCTGCCCTGGATGCAATCTTCCATTCTAGGCTTTTGGTGCTTGCATGTCCCGCCTTGCCCTGGCTCAAGGTGCGTGCATGCCCCTGCATTGCACAATGTTGACCATGCAAACTTCTCATGTGATTGTCGCCGGCGCCGGAATCGCGGGCCTGGGTGCCGCCCTGGCTTCGGTCCGATCGGGCCTGCGTGTGACCGTGCTGGAAAAGGCCGAATCGCTCAGCGAGGTGGGGGCCGGACTTCAGCTCGGACCGAATGCGGTGCGGGTGCTCGACGATTGGGGCCTGCTGCCGCAACTGGAGTCGGTGGCGGCCGAGCCGCAGCGGCTGCGCATCATGGATGCGCGCAGCGGCCGGACGCTGGCCGGCATGGACTTGGGGCAGGCGATGCGGGAGCGCTACGGCTGGCCCAACCTCACGGTGCGGCGCGCCGACCTGCAGGCCGTGCTGCTCGAGGCCGTGCGCGGCCAGTCCCAGGTCGAACTGGCGCTGGGCCAGGCGCTGTCGCGGGTCGAGCAGACGCCCGAGGCGGTCGCCGTGCATACCTCGGATGGGCGCATGCGGCGGGCCGACGCGCTGTTCGGTTGCGATGGGCTGTGGAGCGCGGTGCGCTCGCATGTCCGTGCCGACGGCGCACCGCGCGCCACGGGCCATATCGCCTGGCGCGCCTTGCTGCCGCGGTCGGCGCTGCCTGCGGGCGTGGCGCCGGATCAGACCAGCGTCTGGGTGGCGCCGCGTTTGCACGCGGTGGCTTACCCGGTCGCGCGCGGCGAGTGGCTCAATGCCGTGCTGTTCACGCATGCCGGGGACCTGCACGGGGCGTCGCAAGGCGAGGAGGCCGGCCTTGCGGCCGCGCAGGACTGGGATCTGGACGCGCAGCGGCAGGCCTTGCAGCAGGCGGTTTCGGCTGCCCACCCCGCGCTGCGGGCGCTGGTCGATGCCGCTCCGCTGTGGCGCCGGTGGGTGTTGCACGACCGGCCGGCGCTGCTGGATCCCCGGGGTTATGCCCAGGGACGGGTGGCGTTGCTGGGGGACGCGGCCCATCCGATGCGTCCGCATATGGCGCAGGGAGCGGCCATGGCGCTGGAGGATGCCCAGGCCCTGGCCGGCCTGGCGGCCCGTGACGGCGCCGAGGGCTTGCCGGCGGCGCTGGCCGTGTACGCCGATCGGCGCTGGCGCCGCAACGCGCGCGTGCAGTTGCGGGCCCAGTTCAACGGCATGGTGATGCAGGCGTCCGGCCCGCTGCGCTGGGGGCGCGACCTCGCCATGTCGCTGCGCGGTGAAAAACTGCTGGACATGCCTTGGCTGTACGGGTTCAGGGGCTGACCGGCTCGCGCTTTGTCCCTGCACGCGGGCGCGGTCTTTACGGCATCGGATAATGGCTGCCGCATGTGCGAGGTGGGCGCCGGGCGAACGTTCGGTTGATCGGCCCCGGTGCCGTGTGCGGCAGGCATCGGCCTGTTGACTGATTTTGCGGATGGATTCCCATGACCTTACGATTCGACCGTCTTGCCCGGGCTGCGGCCCTTGCCGCCGCCATGGGCCTGAGCGCTGCCGCAGCCTGTGCGCAGGTCAGCGTCGAGCAGCCCTGGGCCCGTGCCACCGTGGCCAGCCAGAAGAGCAGTGGCGTTTTCATGAACCTGAAGGCGACGGGCGACGCCCGCCTGGTGGGCGTGTCGACGCCCGTGGCCGGCGTGGCCGAGGTGCACGAGATGCGCATGGACGGCGACGTGATGCGCATGAGGGCCATCGAGGCCCTGCCGCTGCCTGCGGGTCAGACGGTGGCGCTCAAGCCGGGCGGCTATCACGTGATGCTGATGGATCTCAAGCAGCCGCTCAAGGCGGGCGACCGCTTGCCGCTGACGCTGCGCATCGTCGATGCGCAGGGCAAGCAGCAGGATGTGGCGCTGGAGGTGCCGATCCGGGCGATGGGCAGCGCCGCTGCCGCACCTGCGCACGGCGCAGACGGTGCCGCGGCCGGTGGACACGGCACCCCTCACAAGCACTGACGGCTTGCGGCGAGCCGGCCGGGCTCAGTGGCCCTTGAGCACCTCGCCGGCCTTCAGGCGGTAGACGGTGCCGCAATAGGGGCATTTGCCTTCGCCTGCATGCGCGATCTCGATGAAAACGCGCGGATGCGTGTTCCAGATCTTCATGCCGGCCTTGGGGTTGGGACAGAACACGCCGCCATGGTCGTGCACCTCCTTGGCGGTCAGCTCGATGACCGGTGCGGGGCGGCGGGCGGGGGTGCCGGCAGCAGTCGTGTTGGCTGGGTTGCCGGTCGTGGGGGCGCTCATGTTCTGGGTCTCCTGTCGTCGGTGTCGGTTGGACTGGCCGTGATTGTCGCAGCGTGCGGCGGGTACGGCCGTGTTTGCCCGTGGGCCGCGCTCAGATTTTGGTCAGCCAATGGGCATAGGCCGGGTTGCGGCCGTTGACGATGTCGAAGAAAGCCTGTTGCACTTTTTCGGTGATCGGGCCGCGCGAGCCGCTGCCGATCTCGAGGCGGTCGAGTTCCCGGATGGGCGTGACTTCGGCTGCGGTGCCGGTGAAGAAGGCTTCGTCGGCGATGTAGACCTCGTCGCGGGTGATGCGTTTCTGCACCACCTCGATGCCGAGGTCGCGGGCGATGTGAAGGATGGTGTTGCGGGTGATGCCGTTGAGTGCGCCGGCCGAGAGATCGGGGGTGTAGATCACGCCGTTCTTGACGATGAAGATGTTCTCGCCCGAGCCTTCGCTCACGAAACCGGAGGAGTCGAGCAGCAGCGCTTCGTCGTAGCCGTCGTCCGTGGCTTCCATGTTGGCCAGGATGGAGTTGGTGTAGTTGCTCACCGCCTTGGCCTGGGTCATGGTGATGTTGACGTGGTGCCGGCTGTAGCTCGAGGTCTTGACCCGGATGCCGCGCTTGAGGCCGTCTTCGCCCAGATAGGCGCCCCAGTGCCAGGCCGCGACGATGGCGTGCACGGTGTTGCCCTTGGGCGAGACACCGAGCTTTTCGGAGCCGATCCACACCAGCGGGCGCATGTAGGCGCTCTTCAGCCCATTGGCGCGCAGCACGTCCTGGTGCGCCTGATTGATCTGCTCGGCGGTGTAGGGCACTTTCATGCGCAGGATCTTGGCGCTGTTGAGCAGCCGCTCGGTATGGTCCTGCAGACGGAAGATGGCAGTGCCGTCCTGGCCGTCGTAGGCGCGCACACCCTCGAAGACACCCGCGCCGTAGTGCAGGGTATGGGTCAGCACGTGGATCTTGGCATCGCGCCAGTCGACCAATTGGCCGTCGAACCAGATTTTGCCGTCGCGGTCGTCCAGCGCGGAAATCACGGGTGTCATGTCGAGTCCTTCTTTTTCGATCGTTGCAAGGGATGGTGCAAAAAAAGGCGCGGCCCGGTGCCAGGGACACCGGGCCGCGTCTGACTGCGGACCATTCTACGGCGCACGGCCCCGGGGTCGGCCCGGAGGATCAGAAGGTCTGGTCGATGCCGAAGATCACGGTCGTGCCGCTGACTTCGTTGCCGACGATCAGCATCGGCTTGCCGTTGGGCGACTGTGCAGCGGGTACGAAGGCGAGCCCTTCCGGACCCAGGTCGCCGGCCGTGGCGGCCACGCTCTCGGTGTCCTCGGTGGTCCAGTCGGTGCGGGTGTTGAGATAGTCCTGGAACACCGGTGCCTTGGGGTCGGTGATGTCGTAGACCATCACGCCGCCCATGCGCTCGAGGCCGATGAACGCGAAGGTCTTGGTCCCGATGGTGCCGATCTCCACGCCTTCGGGCTCGGGGCCCTTGGCATCGCTGCGGCTGTCCTTGGCATTGCCTTCGTCGTGGCCGCTGTTGAAGAAATCCTTGCAGGGGATGTTGCGTTGCGGGCCGAGCATGCAGCTGTCGCTGGCGAGCATGCGCTCGAACTGATCGGCCGAGTCGAACACCAGCTTGCCGTTGGCGTCGCGGATCGAGAACGAACGGGCGCCGTAGCTGTACAGGTTGTCGTACATGAGGCGGTCGCCGGCGTTGTCCTGCACGCCGCTCTTGTTGAACTTCACGGGGGTGCCGTCGGCGTTCTGGCGATAACCCATCGTCCAGGTGATGTTCAGGCGGCCGAGCACGTTGTCGTCGCGGCAGGTGCCGGGGCTGCCGGCAGCGGCGCCGCACCAGCCGAAGGTGGCGGGGTTGAGCAGGGCACCGGCGGCGAGCTGGGCGAGCTGCGGCGGCAGGTCGTCGCCCTGGCGGCGTGCGAAGCCCGAGGTGTGCACCAGGTGCTTGACGCGGAATTCCTCGACGAAGCCCTTGCTGGCATCGCCCTGCCAGTAGGCGGCGTTGTCTTCGCCCCATGCGCGGGCGTCGCCTTCGTTGGCCAGCACCAGGTAGGTGTTGCCGGCGGCCGTGTACGACTTGATGGCGTCGGGCAGGTAGAGCCCGCGCAGGCCGGGGAAGTTGCGGATGTTGATCGTGCCGTCTTCGTCGTTGGTGTCGAGTGCGTTCTCGAGCAGGCCGTGGTCCTTGTAGCCCAGGGGCAGCAGGTCGGTGACCGTGGCGCTGGCGATGTCGATCTTGGCCAGGGCATTGTTTTCCTGCAGCGTGGCCCAGGCCGTGGTGCCGTCGGCCGAGACGGCGATGTATTCGGGCTCCAGATCCTGGGCGGCGCTGGCGTTGGGGCCGTAGATGCGCACGCCCTTCTGGCGCAGTTCCTGTTCCTTGCCGTTCCAGGCGCGGAAGCCGGCAAAGCGGACGGTGGGCTTGCTCAGGTCGCTGACGTCGACGATGCCGATGGAGCCTTCGGGATCGATCTGGTAGTCGTCGCTGGGTTCGGCTTCGTTGGCCACGAGCACGGTCTTGCCGTCGGGCGTGAAGATCAGCATGTCGGGCAGGGCACCGACGGCGACGCTGCTGATCAGCGACAGGTTGTCGGCGCGGTAGAAGGCGACCAGGCCGGGATCGGTCTTGACCGGGGCTTGCACCGCCAGAGCGACGACGCCGTCGCGCACGGCGACGCTGTTGACCTCGGACTGGGCGAGGACGGCCGTGGCGTCGAGTTCGCCGATGTAGCGCGGCGAAGCCGGATCGCTGAGGTCGAGCACGTCGACCTTGCCCTTCTGGGCATTGACGACGAAACCGCGCTTGCTGGCGGCATCGAAGGCCGGAATCTCGGCGGCGCTGACGGCGAATCCGTTGTCTGCGCTGGTGTAGCGGCCCAGCAGCGACAGGCCGATTCTGGCGGGCGTGGCTTCGGGGGGCGTCACCACCACGGGCGGCGGGGTGACCGGGTCGTTGCCGGCATCGTGGTTGTCGTTGTCGCCACCGCAGGCGGCCAACAGGGCCAGCAGCAGGGCGGAAGCGCCACAGGCGCCGGCAAATCTGGATTTCATCACGCGTCGTACCCTCGGGTTGTTATGGTCAAACCCGGCAAGCCTAGGATGGCGATGTGACGTACGCGTGACAGCGAGGGGCGTGGCCGCGCTGCTCCGGGGAGACTCGGCCACGCGGTGCGGCAGGGGTCAGCGTGGTTCGCTGGATGGAGCCGCAGGCAGGGTGGTGGGTGCAGGAGCGGCAGCCGGAGCCGTGACCGCCGGGCCGGCCTCGGCGGCGGCTTCGAACGTCGCGGGACCTTCGGCCTGGGGCGTGTCGGCGGTGTCGACGGGTTGTTCGGGCCGTGTGAGTGACCAACTGGCCAGTTTGCCCTGGTGAAACTCGCAGTCGACATACGAGCCGCCGTTGTCGGTCCAGCGGAAGATTTCGGGCTGGGTGTCGGCCGGCGAGCGGGCTTCGCCCAGGCTGCGGGTCATGGCCATGACATGGACCAGACTGGCGCGCGGCTTGAGCTTGGCATTGAGCATCACGGCGCTGGCGACGTAGCCGATCGGCCGCTCGGAGGCCTTGCGCAGGATGTGCATGAGGCGGGTGAAGTGCAGCAGCACGAACATCAGCATGCCGGCTGCGCCCAGCGCGAGGCCGGGCAGTCCGTATGCGCGCCAGGCGCCGAACAGGATGACCACGGCAGCGACCGGGACCAGGATGCGTTGGAGACGGGGTGATAGTTGCATGATGGCCCCGATTGTCGCAGCACCGGCAGGCCTGGCCGCCGGACCGGGCCCGTCGGCGGGCTTCAGCGCGTGGAGATGCTGGGCGCAAAGAGCTTTTCGCTGCGCCAGTCGAAGCTCATGGGCTTGAACTGGTCGCCGGGCAGGCTGAATTGGCGGACCTGGTTGTTGGCGCTGCTGTGGAACTTGACGGTGACGGTCGAGCCCGCGGCGATCGGATCGGCCGAGCCGGTGGATTCCCAGCAGCCCAGCACGCTGGCCATCTCGTCGCGGTAGGGCAGCTTTTCGACGTTGCGCACGGTGGCGTAACCCGCATCCTTGGCACAGAAGTCCAGTGGCTGGGACTTGTGGATGGCGCGGTCTTGTTTGGGCGAGAGCACGATGACGTTGTAGGAGCCGTCGTCGATGGGCGCGAAGGCCACGTAGGTCGTCAGCCGCGGGGGAACGGGAACCGCGCCGGTCTGGGCCAGTGCGGCGGTGCACGAGACGGCGGCCAGGGCGCCCAGGGTGCAGCGGGTGAGTAGGGACAATTGCATGAGACTCCTCGGAGGGTGGACGACAGACATAGCGTAGCGCCAAAGCGGGGCGCCGGCCTTGAGCCGGATCAATCCAGGCCGCGCACCAGCGACATGGCTTCCTCGACGCGCTCGACGGCGTGGATGGTCAGGCCGTCGATCGGCTTCTTGGGGGCGTTGGCCTTGGGCACGAGTGCCACCGAGAAGCCCAGTTTGGCCGCTTCGCGCAGGCGCTCCTGGCCCCTCGGGGCGGGGCGGATCTCGCCGGCCAGGCCGACCTCGCCGAAGGCGAAGAAGCCCTTGGGCAGCGGCTTGCCCCGCAGGCTGCTCTGGATGGCGAGCAAGACGGCCAGGTCGGCCGCCGGCTCGCCGATGCGCACGCCGCCCACCGCGTTGACGAACACGTCCTGGTCGAAGCAGTTGACGCCTGCATGGCGGTGCAACACGGCCAGCAGCATGGCCAGGCGGTCGCGGTCCAGGCCCACCGACAGGCGCCGTGGACTGGGGCCGCCGCTGTCGACCAGGGCCTGGATCTCGACCAGCAGCGGACGCGTGCCTTCGAGCGTGACCAGCACGCACGAGCCCGGCACGGGCTCGCTGTGGGTGGACAGGAAGATGGCGCTGGGGTTGCTCACGCCCTTGAGGCCTTTTTCCGTCATGGCGAAGACGCCGATCTCGTTGACGGCACCAAACCGGTTCTTGATGGCGCGCACCAGGCGGTAGGTGCTGTGGGTGTCGCCCTCGAAGTAGAGCACCGTGTCGACGATGTGTTCGAGCACGCGGGGGCCGGCCAGCGTGCCTTCCTTGGTGACATGGCCCACCAGCACGATGGCCGCACCGCCGGATTTGGCGGCCCGCGTGAGCTGGGCTGCGCATTCACGGACCTGGGCCACCGAGCCGGGCGCGGAACTGAGCTGGTCGGAGTACATCGTCTGGATGGAATCGATGACGGCGACCGCCGGCCGTTCGGCATCGAGCGTGGCCAGGATCTTCTCGAGCTGGATCTCGGCCTGGACCTTGACCTGCGAGCCTTCGATGCCCAGGCGCCGAGAACGCATCGCCACCTGGGCGCCGCTTTCTTCGCCGGTGACGTAGAGCGTCGGGGTACCGGCGCGCTGGAGGGCGTCGACCGCCTGCAGCAGCAGGGTCGACTTGCCGATGCCGGGATCGCCGCCGATGAGGATGACGCCGCCGGCCACGATGCCGCCGCCCAGCACGCGGTCGAGCTCGTCGATGCCGGTGGGGGTGCGGTCGACGTCGCGGGCCTCGATGTCGGCCAGCGCGGTGACCGGCTGCGCGCCCGCCAGCGAGGAGAAGCGGTTCTTGCCCGTCCCGCCCCCTTCGGCGACGCTTTCGATGAGTGTGTTCCAGGCCCCGCAGCTGGGGCATTTGCCGAGCCAGCGGGGGCTGGTTCCGCCGCATTCGCTGCACACGTAGTGGGTCTTGTCTTTTGCCATGCCGAACTATACGGCGCGCAGGGGCTCCGTCGTGTGCCGGCGGGGCGCCGTCGATGCGGCCGGCTCCTGACGGTCATGCGGCCTTGGTACATTTGACGGTTTGGCCGGTTGGCCGGCGCTGCGCGGTGCCGTGCCGGCCGGTGTCGCGCCGCATGGGTGCGCGCGACGGCCCCGAGCAGGGCCGAAGCAGGATGGCCAGGAGTGACTGTGGTTGAGCTGATTCGTGATTATTTGCCCCTCTGGGCCTTGCCCTGGCTGCAGGCCATCGGCGTCGGCCTGCAGATCCTGTTGATCGTGGCCGGGGCGTGGGGCTTGCGCCGTATGCTGCGCCGCCTGGTGCAGCGGCTGGGTTCACGCCACCAGATGCCGCTGGAGTTTCTGGTGCCGCTGAGCACCTTCTCGGGCTGGCTCATCATCGTGGGTGCGAGTCTGATGGTGATGGAGCGCGTGGGCGTGTCGATGACGGTGCTGTGGACCGCGATCACCGGTTTCGCGGCGATGGCCGCGGTCGCTTTCTTCGCCGCCTGGAGCGTGCTGTCCAACCTGTTCTGTGCGTTCCTGATCTTCAGCAGTTCCCCGTTCCGGGTGGGCGATGTGGTGGAACTGCTGGAAAGCGGCGACAAGCCCGGACTCAAGGGCCGGGTGATTGCGGTGCATCTGCTGTACACCACGCTCATGGACATGGGCGGCGAGGACAGCGCAGGGGCCTATCTGCAGATCCCCAACAGCATGTTTTTCCAGAAGTCGCTGCGGCGCTGGCGGGATTCACCCGGACTGGGGGCCTTGCCCGCGAGCACGCTCGACAACCTGGAGCACTGACGCCGGGGCGCGGCGGGCTCCGTTCAGAGCTCCGCGCCCTCGACCAGGAAACGCACCTTGCGCACGCCCTGCCATTCGTCGGCCTCGAGCCGGAAGGCGAGGCGCACGCGAGCCGGCAGGCTGTCGGTGCGGCCGAACCAGATGCCGTCGACCGGCTGGCCCTGATGGCGCAGCCGCAGGGCGAGATGTTTGTCGGCGATCAGCCGCTGCGACAGCACATCGACTTCCTCGGAGAAGGTGGGCGGCGCGAAGCCCTGTCCCCAGACCTCGCGGTGCAGCACATCGACCATGTCGATGCGGCGGTACTCGGGCGCCAGCGGACCGTCGGTTTCCAGCCGGCGCTGCAGGCTGGCCGCATCGAGCAGCTCGTGCGCGGCCTGGGCAAAGGCCTGCTCGAACGTCTGCAGATGCTCGCGCAGCAGGGTGCAGCCTGCCGCCATGGCGTGTCCGCCGAAACGCAGCAGCAGCCCGGGATGGCGCTTGGTGACGAGGTCGAGTGCATCGCGCAGGTGAAAACCGGGAATGGAGCGGCCCGAGCCCTTGAGCACGTTTTCCTGGCCGGGCGACTGGCTGGCGGCAAAGACAAAGGTGGGGCGGTGCATCTTTTCCTTGATGCGCGAAGCCACGATGCCGACCACCCCTTCGTGGAAATCCGGATGGAAGAGGGTGATGGCCGCGGGCGGCTCGATGCTGCCGTCGAACAGGGTCTCGGCGGCACGCAGCGCCTGCTCGCGCATGCCGCCCTCGATGTCGCGGCGCTCGCGGTTGATGGCGTCGAGCTGCTGCGCGAGGGCTTCGGCGCGGGCGCTGTCCTCGGTGAGCAGGCACTCGATGCCGACGGTCATGTCGGCCAGCCGGCCCGCGGCGTTGATGCGTGGACCCAGGGCAAAACCGAAGTCGAAAGTGGTTGCCGCAGGCGGCTTGCGGCCGGCGACGGCGAACAGGGCCTGCAGTCCCGGCGGCAGGACTCCGGCACGGATGCGGCGCAGGCCCTGGGCGACCAGGCGCCGGTTGTTGGCGTCGAGCCGGACGACGTCGGCGACGGTGCCGAGCGCGACCAGCGGCAGCAGACTGTCGAGCTTGGGCTGAGGGCGCGATTCGAAGGCGCCACGCGCACGCAGCTCGGCACGCAGGGCCAGCAGCACGTAAAAGATCACGCCCACGCCGGCGATGTGTTTGCTGGCGAAGGCGCACGCCGGCTGGTTGGGATTGACCAGGACGTCGGGCTCGGGCAGCACGATGCGGCCGTCGGCCAATGCGGGCAGATGGTGGTCGGTGACCAGCACCCGCAAGCCCAGTTCGCGGGCACGGGCCACGCCGTCGAGACTGGCGATGCCGTTGTCGACCGTCAGCAGCAGGTCGGTGCCCATGGCGTGCACGCGCTCGGAGATCGGCGGTGTGAGGCCGTAGCCGTCGGTGACACGGTCGGGCACCAGGAAACGCACATGGCGCGCGCCGAGCAGTCGAAGGCCGCGCACGGCGACGGCGCAGGCCGTGGCGCCGTCGCAGTCGTAGTCGGCCACCACCGTGATGCGGGCATCGGCAGCGATGAGGTCGGCCAGCAGCCGGCCTGCCTCTTGAGCGCCGTGCAGGGTGCCCGGAGGAAGCAGGCGCGACAGGTCGTCGTCGAGTTCGTCCGGCACCTCGACGCCTCGGGCGGCATAGAGGCGGGCGAGCAGCGGGTGGACGCCGGCTTGTTCGAGCGCCCAGGCGGCGCGTGGCGGCACGTCGCGTTGGATGATTTTCATAAGGCGCGCACCTCGGCGAGGCTGGCCGAATAGCCGCGCCTGGCCTTGAATTTCTGCAGCAGGCTCTGCCAGCCCGAGCCGGCCTGGCCCTGCCAGGTCTGGCTGCGGGCGCTGCCGCCGAGGGTCAGGGTGAAGTCGCTGCGGCGGCTGGCTGCTTGCCACTCGGGGCGTTCCAGCAGGGCATCGAGTTGCTGCCAAGCCTGGGCCCAGCCATGCCAGTCTTCGTGCAGGGCGTGTTCGCGCAGGCTGTCGATCTGCAGCACGCCGGGCGTGTCGAGCGCGACGGGGCATGCATCCTGGCCGTTCCAGTGGTGCAGGGGCAGGGCCGGGGCGCCGGGTGTCGGCGCCTGAGCGGCTTGAGCGGGCCACGCACCCGCGCCGGTCAGCACGAAGGCATTGATCGGGGGCCGCCGCTGTTCGGCCCGCCTGTCGTTGATCGGGTGGGTGTAGAGCAGCATCTGCGTTTCGTTCTGCAGCCGGCGCAGGGTCCGGGCGGCCGGGTCGGGCGAGTTGCCCAGCAGGGCGGCGTCGACGCCGGGTTCGAGCAGGCGGTCGAGCGAGGCGCAGGGCAGTGCGCGCAGCAGCTCGCCCGTCGCCAGCCACTCGCCAGGCCGGCCGGTGGCTTCGAGCGCCAGGCCGTCGTCACGGAAAAAGTCGCCCAGCGTGACGCGCAACTCCTCGGATTCTCCGGGTGTCACCGCCAGGTCCTGGGGGGGCAGCAGTCGCACCTGCTGGGTGGTGACCTGCCAGTGGCAGAGCGTGAGGCGAGCCCAGGGCTGGTCCGGTGCAGCCGGCAAGCCTTCGCGCAGGCGCTGCCAGGCCGCCCAGGGGATGTGGCCGTCGGTCGCAGGCAGGCCCAGCAGCGTGGCCAGATGGCGTTCGGCCGGCGTGCTCAGCGAGCGCTCGTCCGGCGCAGTGCGGTCGGTACCCGGCTGGAAGGCCATGCGGTCGAGCGTGCGGGCCAGGTTGGGCAGGGCCAGCGTGGGCCACAGCGCCTGGGGGGCTTCGGCGGCGCTGCTGGCGTAGGGGATCAGGACATGCATGGTGCGATTGTCGGTGATCGGGGGCAAGGGGCCGTGCGGATACGCGTTCGCGCGTGTTGCGGCGGCCCGGGCGCTGCGCTGTTGCGGGGGGGCCGGCGGTGTCCTACGCCCGGCGGGGCGAACCGCTGCCTTGCCGGCCCTGCCGCCATGCCACAATCTGCCGCGTGGAAATACCTTACGAACTTCGATTGGGCTGGCGCTACACCCGCGCCGGCCGTGCCAGCCGTCGCAACGGCTTCATCTCTTTCATCTCGGGCGTGTCCATGCTGGGCATCGCGCTCGGCGTTGCTGCCCTCATCATCGTGCTGAGCGTGATGAACGGGTTCCAGAAAGAGGTGCGCGACCGCATGCTCAGCGTGGTCTCGCACATCGAGATCTTTGCGCCGCAAGGTGCGGCCGTGCCCGATGTGAACCGCACGATTGCCGAGGCAAGGCAGAATCCGCAGGTCATCGGCGCCGCCCCCTTCGTGGCCAGCCAGGGGCTGGTGGCCCGCGGCGAGGACATGAAGGGTGCCATCATCCGCGGCATCGACCCGGCGCGGGAGAACGAAGTGATCGACCTCGGGACCGCCGCCGCCCAGCATGTGCTGGATCGTCTGGTATCGGGTCGGTTCGGCATCGTTCTGGGCGCCGATCTGGCGGCTCAATTGGGGGTGGTCGAGGGCGACACGGTGACGCTGGTCTCGCCCAGCGGCCAGGTCACGCCGGCGGGCGTGGTGCCCCGCCTCAAGCAGATGACGGTGGTGGGACTTTTCAACTCCGGCCACTACGAATACGACTCCACGCTGGCCATGATCAACATCGAGGATGCGCAGCGCATCTTCCGGCTCGAGGGGCCGACGGGCGTGCGGCTCAAGCTCAAGGACCTGCACGAGGCCCCCGCCGTCACGCAGCAACTGGCGCGCAGCCTGACGGGCGATCTGTACATCCGCGACTGGACGCAGCAGAACAAGACCTGGTTTGCCGCCGTGCAGCTCGAGAAACGCATGATGTTCATCATCCTGACGCTGATCGTGGCCGTGGCGGCTTTCAACCTGGTGTCGACGCTGGTCATGACAGTGACGGACAAGCGCAGCGACATCGCCATCCTGCGCACCCTGGGGGCCAGCCCGCGCAGCATCATGGGGGTGTTCGTGGTGCAGGGTGCGATGGTGGGCGTGATCGGCACGCTGGCCGGCCTGGGCCTGGGACTGCTGATCGCTTTCAATATCGATGTGATCGTGCCGTTCATCGAGCGCACGCTGCACACCACTTTCCTGCCGCGCGACGTGTACCTGATCAGCCGCATGCCCAGCGATCCGCAGTCGGCCGACATCTGGCCGATCGCGGTGATTTCCTTGGTGCTGGCTTTCCTGGCCACGCTGTATCCGAGCTGGCGTGCCAGCCGAGTCAATCCGGCGGAGGCGCTGCGTTATGAATGACACCGCACCGACCCCGAAAACGCTCGCCGCGGTGCTGCAGGCGCGCGGCCTGAGCAAACGCTACACCGACGGTCGTCTGGCCGTGCAGGTCCTCAAGGACGTGGACATCGACGTGCATGCCGGCCGGACGCTGGCCATCGTGGGGGCCTCGGGCTCCGGCAAGAGCACCTTGCTGCACCTGCTGGGCGGTCTGGATGCGCCTTCGCAGGGCACGGTCAGCCTGCAGGGCCAGGACTTCACGCGGTTGAGCGCGACGCAGCAAGGCGTCTGGCGCAACCGCCACCTCGGCTTCATCTACCAGTTCCACCACCTGCTGCCCGAGTTCAGCGCCGTCGACAACGTGGCGATGCCGCTGTGGGTGCGGCGCATGTCGCGCGGCGAGGCCCGCGTGCAGGCCGAAGCCATGCTGACGTCCGTGGGCCTTGCGGGCCGGCTCGAGCACCGGCCCTCGGAGCTGTCGGGCGGCGAGCGTCAGCGTGTGGCGATCGCCCGTGCGCTGGTGGCGCAACCGGCCTGCGTCCTGGCCGACGAGCCCACGGGCAATCTCGACCGCGGCACGGCCGATCAGGTCTTCCAGCTGATGCTGTCGCTGGCGCGCGAGCGCAATACCGCTTTTGTGCTGGTCACGCACGACGAAGCCCTGGCCGCACGCTGCGACCGGACGCTGCGGCTGGTCGCCGGTCAACTGGCGGACTGAGCCGCCGGCCACGACGGACCAGACCGGCGCCTGACGCAAAAAGCCCCTCGCGTGCGAGGGGCGGCGGCAAGACGTCGTGCGGACGACGTCGGCGAGGCACCCGAGCGGCGGTGCCCCGCGGGGGTCAACCCAGGCGCACGGGCACGAAGATCTGGGCGTCGCCGCGCTGGATCAGCAAGGCAATCGATTTGTCGGCCTTGGCCACGGCGGCGCGCACCTGCGCCACGCTGTCGACCGGGGTGCCGTTGACGGCCAGCAGCACATCGCCCGACTCCACCCCCGCCCGTTCGGCGGCCCCGGTGCTGTCCTCGATCAGCAGGCCGTGCTCGACGCCCGAGGCCCGCTGTTCGGCGGGCTGCAGCGGCCTGAGGGCCAGTCCGAGCTTGCCGTTCTGGTCGCTGCCGTCGTTGCGGGCGCTGACACCCGATTTCTCGTTGATGTTGGCGAGCTTGGCCACCACCTCCTGCGACTGCCCGGCGCGCCAGATGTTCAGACGCAGTTCCTCGCCGGGTTGCGCCAGTCCCACCAGCGCCGGCAGATCGCCCGAGGTGTTGATGGTCTCGTCGTTGGCCTTGAGGATGACATCGCCCGGTTTCAGGCCGGCCTGGCTGGCGGCGCTGCCTTTTTCCACTGCGCTCACCAGCGCACCGGCCGGCCGCGGCAGACCGAACGAATCGGCCAGGCTCTGGTTGACGTCCTGGATGGCCACACCCAGCTTGGCATGCTCGACCTTGCCGTGCGCGGCGAGCTGTTCCTCGATGCGCATGGCGAGGTCGATGGGAATGGCAAACGACAGGCCCTGGTAGCCGCCGGTGCGGCTGTAGATCTGCGAGTTGATGCCGACGACTTCGCCGCGCGAGTTGAACAGCGGGCCACCCGAGTTGCCGGGGTTGACGGCCACATCGGTCTGGATGAACGGCACGGTGCTGTCGTCGGGCAGGCTGCGGCCCTTGGCACTGACCACGCCGGCGGTCACGGTGTTTTCAAGGCCGTAAGGCGAGCCGATGGCCAAGACCCATTCGCCGACCTTGAGGTCGCGCAGATTGCCGAGCTTGACGGTGGGCAGGTGGCTGGCGTTGATCTTGAGCACTGCCACGTCGGTGCGGGTGTCGGCACCCAGCACCTTGGCCTGGAATTCACGGCGATCGGTGAGCTTGACCGTCACTTCCTTGGCGCCGGCCACCACGTGTGCGTTGGTGAGGATGATGCCGTCGTCGTTGATGATGAAGCCGGAGCCCTGCGCGCGCATCGGGACTTCCTGCGCCTTGTGGCGACCGCCGCCCTGGCCCTGGCCTTGCTGGAAACGCTTGAACAGTTCGGCAAAGGGGTCCTGGCCATCGGGTCCGACAAAGGGGCTGGAGAACTGTGCGGCCTGATCGTCGTCGCCATCGTCGCTGACCTTGGTGGTTCCGGTCACGCTGATGTTGACCACGGCGGGGCCGTAGAGCTCGGTGATGCGCGAGAAGTCGGGCAACTGCGCGGTGCCGATCACCGGCGATGGGCTGCCGGAGGCGGCGGTCGCCACGGGTTCGGCTGCCTGGGCATGCTCGCTGCGGACGGTGGCGACGCCGGCCACGCCGATGACACCGGCGGCGGCCAGGGCGAGGATCAGGCGCGAGGCGAGATTGGGGGGCGCGGCCGTCTTGGCACGGGGGGTGGACGGGGTATCGTGCTGCTCGGACATGGTGGATGCTCCTGGTGGATGAGGACGACACCCGGCAAGCGGAAGAGGGGGATGTCGATGGACGTCACTGTGGCCCGCAGCCCTTAGAAGATTCTTAAGTGCGTCTGTGCGCCCCTGCGGCGGGCCGCGCGGGTCGGCGGACGCGATGGTATGGAACTTGCACGACAGCATCGTGCTCCGCCCCGACAAAAGAGGCCGGTTGCCCTGCCAAGGGGCAAACCAGGCCGTCGCCAGACCCACGATGCAGGTTTTCGCCCATGACGAACCTTTCCAGTGCGCCGCTCGATCTCGCGCCGCTCTATCGGCATTGCCTGTTCCGCTCGCGTGAACCGATGGATTCGCACGAACGGGTGGCCCGGGAGTTCTCCGATCACAACCTCGACTGGAAGGGCGGCTCGGTCGATACGGTGATGTATCGGGCGCGCGCCAGCCGGCTGAGCGTGGTCATGCTGCGCTATGGTGCGGAAATCGAGATCCGGCCCAAACCCTTCGACGATTTTGCGCTGATGCACCTGACGCTCCAGGGCGTGGCCGAGATCGAGGCCGATGGCTGCCGCACCGTGCTGCATCGCGGCCGATCGGCCGTGATCGCGCCGCGCCGCAACCTGCGGATGCGCTGGCAGCAGGGCTCCGAGCAGCTCATCCTGAAAGTGCCGGGCAGCCTGCTGCGCGAGTGCACGGGCACGCCCGATGCCGTGTCGCGGCTGCCTGCCACGGCCTTGTTGCCCACGCATGCCGAGCCGCAGTGGCTGGCGCTCATGCAGTCCCTGCTGCATGCCACGGCGCTGCCCGGCGACGAGGCGACGCGCACGGCCTGGGTCGATGCCTTCGAGCGCGGCGTGGCGGGTTTCATGCTGGCCCAGCATGCACCTGCCGGACGGGACATGCATGACATGACCGACAGGTACGACATGATCGCTGCGCGCCAGGCGGACGCAGCGCATGCCGGCACCGACGAGCGCCGGCTGGAGGCCATGGAGGACTACATGCGCGCGCGCCTGGCCGCACCGATCGCGCTGGCCGATCTGGCCCGTGTGGCGGGCGTGAGCGTGCGCACGCTGCATACGCTGTGCCAGAAGCACCGTGGCGTGTCGCCCATGGATCTGCTGCGCGCCCTGCGCCTGGATGCCGTGCGTGCGCGGCTCATGCGCGAACCGGGCGCCGCCGTCACCGAAGCCGCCTTGACCTACGGCTTCGGGCATCTGGGACGTTTCTCGGCTTACTACCGCGAACGTTTCGGCGAACTGCCCAGCCAGACGGCCCTGCGCGCAGCCTGAATCGCTCGCCGGCCGACCTCTGTCGCTTCGATTCGATGCCGGACGTCGGCCCGGCTTCGTTCGCATGTACATGCCCCGGCACCACGACTTCCAAAAGCGGACATCGCAGCGTCGCCACGCTTCTTTTTGCGGATAGCGGCCAGCGGATGTGTTTCCTAGACTGAGTGCATACCGCCACACAGGCACCCTACAGGAGCCCCTCTCATGTCCGAGTCTGTCATCAGCGCCCCGCCGCCTGTCGGCCGTGCCCTGTCGTTCCCGCAGCCCGATGGTTCCGAGGTCCCGTACCGCGTCTTCAGTTCGCAGGAGGTCTACGAGCGCGAGCAGGAACGCATCTTTCGCGGACCTGTCTGGAGTTTCCTGGGCCTGGAGGCCGAGATCCCGAAGGTCGGCGATTTCAAGAGCACCTTCGTCGGCGACACGCCGGTGGTCGTGACCCGCACGGCCGACGGTCTGGCCTGCTGGGTCAACCGTTGCGCTCACCGCGGTGCCGTGGTGTGCCGGGAAAAACGCGGCAACGCCGCTTCGCACACGTGCGTCTACCACCAGTGGAGTTTCGCGGCGAACGGCGATCTGCAGGGGGTGCCTTTCAGGCGGGGGCAGAAAGGCATGGTCGGCATGCCGCCGGATTTCAAGCCCGAGGAACACAGCCTGCAGAAGCTGCGGGTCGACAGCTACAAGGGGCTGCTGTTCGCCACCTTCCGCGACGATACGCCGCCGCTGCCCGACTACCTGGGCGCCGAAATGCGCCCGTGGATCGACCGCATCTTCCACAAACCCATCGTCTACCTGGGTTGCACGCGCCAGTACTCCAAGTCCAACTGGAAGCTGTATTTCGAGAACGTGAAGGATCCCTATCACGCCAGCCTGCTGCACCTGTTCCACACCACGTTCAACATCTTCCGGGTGGGCATGAAGGCCCGCTCCATTCCGGATGCCACGCACGGCCTGCACAGCATCATCACCGTCACCAAACCCGAAGACAACGCCGATACCGCTGCCGCCTATTCGGCGCAGAACATCCGGTCGATGGACGACGGCTTCGCGCTCGAGGACCCGGAACTGCTGGGCCAGATCCAGGAGTACGAGGAGATGACCACCAACCAGATCCAGCCGATCTTCCCGCAACTGGTGGTGCAGCAGATCCACAACACGCTGGTGGCGCGCCAGTTGCTGCCCAAGGGACCGTCGAATTTCGAGCTGGTCTTCCATTTCTTCGGTTACGAGGACGACACGCCCGAGCTGCGCGAACTGCGCCTGCTGCAGGCCAACCTGGTAGGGCCCGCCGGCTACATCTCGATGGAAGACACCGAGGCGACCGAGCTGGTGCAGCGCGGCACGGCGCGCGATGGCGACAAGCACTCCTACATCGCCATGGCGCGCAGCGCGCCGCAGCAGACCGACACGGTCATCACCGAAAACCTGATCCGCCGCTTCTGGGTGGGTTATCAGAAACTGATGGGGTACTGAACCATGGACGAGCGATTGCTGCTGTGGCTGGAGCTGAGCGAACTCCAGCACCGCTATGTGAGTGCGCTGGACAACGACAGGCTCGAAGCCTGGGCCGAGTTCTTCACCGAAGACTGCCGCTACGAGATCATCCCCAAGGAGAACGTCGATGCAGGGCTGCCGGCGCCCATCATCTACTGCCGCAACCGCGGCATGCTGCGCGACCGCGTGGTCTCGCTGCGCAACGCCAATATCTTCGAGGGCCATACCTACCGCCACATGGTCTCGGGCCTGGTGGTCGAGGGGGTGGAGGGCGGCACCGTGCGCACGCGCTCGAACTACGTCGTGGTGATCACGGGGCAGGCGGGCGAGTCCAGCGTCTACCAGGCCGGCTGCTACGAGGACGAGCTGGTGAGGGTGGAGGGCGAATGGCGCTACCGCTCCAAGCGCGTGGTCTACGACACCTCGCGTGTGCAGACCCTGCTGGCCACGCCGATCTGAAACGGGAGTGCTCAGCATGGATCCCATCATCGAATCCGCCGTGGCCTGGCACGACGTGGGCGAGCCGGACGACTTTCCCGACGGTGCGGCCTGGCCGGTGGCTGCCGCCGGCCTGCCGGTCGCGGTGTTCCGTCAGGGCGAGGAATTGTTCGCTCTCTACGACCTCTGCAGCCATGGCGCGGCGCGGCTCTCCGATGGCTATGTCGAGGACGGCTGCGTGGAGTGCCCGCTGCACCAGGGCACTTTCGATCTGCGCACCGGCGCGCCGTGCAAGGCCCCCGTGACCGAGCCCGTGCGCAGCTTTCCGGTGCGAGTCGTCGCCGGCCGCGTCGAAGTTGGCGTTATCCCTGCCGGCGCCGCCGCCTAGGCGCGGCTCCGGCGCGTGTATCCTCGGCCCGCCGGTACGCTTATTGCAAGCGTTGCCCAGGATGTTTTTGTCTTCTTCCCATCGATCGATCCTTGTTTGCTCAGGAGCATGACCATGTCTTTCCGTTTTGCCCGATGCGCCGTCGGTGCTGCGCTTTTCACGGCCCTGGGTGGGCTGTCCACGGCCTGGGCGGCCGATCCGATCAAGGTGGGCGTGGCCCTCGACATTTCCGGCCCTTTCGCCGCCCCGGGCGCGGAAGTGCGTGACGGCATCAACCTCGCGGTCAAGCTGCTCGACGGCAAGCTCGGCGGCTACCCGGCCGAGTTCATCCAGGCCGACATGGCCGGCAACCCCGAGCAGGCGCGCCAACTGGTCGATCGCCTGGTGCAGCGCGACAAGATCGACCTGTTCACCGGTCCGGTGGCTTCGAACGTGGCACTGGCCGTCGGCCCCACGCTGTTCGGCGCCAAGATTCCCTACCTGACGCCCAACGCCGGCCCCAGCCAGTTCGCCGGCGCGCAGTGCAATCCCTATTTCTTCGGCATCAGCTACCAGAACGACAGCATGCACGAAGCCGCCGGACAGTACGCCGCCAACAAGGGCTACAAGAAGGTGGTCATCATGGCCCCCAACTACCCGGCGGGCAAGGATGCGCTCAACGGCTTCAAGCGTCTGTACAAGCAACCCGTGGCCGACGAGATCTACACCCGCGTGGGGCAGCTCGACTTCGCGGCGGAACTGGCGCAACTGCGCGCGGCCAAACCCGAAGCCGTCTACATTTTCGAGCCGGGCGGCATGGGCATCAACTTCATCAAGCAGTTCATGGCCGCAGGCCTGGCCAAGGACATCGTGCTGATTTCCTCGCCGTTCACGGCCGACGAAGACATCATTCCCGCCATAGGCGAACCCATGGTGGGCCTGTTCAACGCCTCGTCCTGGGCACACGATCTCGACAACGCGGCCAACCGCAAGTTCGTCGATGCCTTCCGCCAGGCCTACGGCGGCCGTTACCCCTCGCTCTACGCCGCGTTCGCCTACGACGCCGTGATGTCGATGGATGCCGCAGTGCGTCAGCTGGGCGGCAAGGTGAGCGACCGCGAAGCGCTGCGCCAGGCCCTGGCCAAGGCCGATTTCCAGTCGGTGCGCGGCACCTTCAAGTACGGCAACAACCAGTTCGGCATCCAGGACTACTACCTGCGCGAGATCGGCAAGGACGCGGCCGGCAAGATCACCAACCGGCTGCAGCCCGGCAAGATCCTGAGCGCCCACCAGGACGCCTACGCCAGCCAGTGCGCCATGAAGTAACGCGGCGGCAGAAACGACACGATGGATGCGGTTTTTTTCATCGAGCAGCTCTTCAACGGGCTGGGCTACGGCCTAATGCTGTTCCTGCTGGCGGCCGGCCTCACGCTGGTCTTCGGCATCATGGACACGCTCAACCTGGCACATGGCTCGCTTTTCATGGCGGGCGGCTACGTGGCGGCGACGGTCCACACGCAGTCCGGCTCGTTCGTCGGCGCGGTGCTGGTGGCCATCGCGGTGACGGTGCTGGTGGCGCTGCTGCTCGAGGCCTTGCTGGTGCGCCGGCTCTATGGGCGTGACCACCTCTCGCAGGTGCTGGCGACCTTCGGCGTGATCCTGATCGCCGACGATGCCGTCAAGGCGATCTGGGGCCCGTCGCCCATCATGGCGCCGACCCCCGCCGCGCTGGCCGGTCCGATCGAGCTGTTCGAGGGCCTGCCTTACCCGGCCTATCGCCTGCTGATCCTGGCGGTGGGCCTGGGCGTGGCGGCCGGGCTGTACGTGCTGGTCAACCACAGCCGGCTGGGCATGCTGGTGCGTGCCGGGGCATCCAACCGCGCCATGGCCGAGTTCATGGGCGTGCGGGTGTCGCGTGTGTTCACGCTCGTCTTCGGCCTGGGTGCGGCGCTGGCCGCACTGGCCGGTGCGCTCATGGGCCCCATCGCTTCGGTCGAGGTCGGCATGGGAGAAGCTATCCTGATTCCGGCGCTGGTGGTCATCGTGATCGGCGGCATCGGCTCCATCCGCGGCGCATTCGTGGCGGCCATGCTGGTGGGCATGGTGGATACCGCCGGCCGCGCTTTCCTGCCGCCCCTGCTGCGCGAGGTGCTGTCGCCCTCGCTGGCGGCCGACATCGGTCCCGCCGTGGCAAGCATCGGCATGTATGTGCTGATGGCCGTGGTGCTTGTGCTCAAACCTTCCGGGCTGTTCCCGGCACGCGCATGAACGATTTCACGCGAGATTCCTCCAGGGCCGCGCCCGCTCTGCCGCTGGCGGCGGCAGCCCTCGTGCTGCTGGCGCTGGCCGCCGTGCCGCTGATCGCGCCGCTGCTGGGCATGGATTACTACATCGGTTTTGTGCGCCGCATCCTCATCGTGGTGCTGGCGGCCATGAGCCTGAACTTCCTCATCGGCCGCGCGGGCATGGTGGCCCTGGGCCATGCAGGCTTCGTGGGCGTGGGGGCCTACGTCGTCGTCGCCGCCTCCGAAGCCGGGCTGGGCTCGGCCTGGCTGATCTGGCTGCTGGCGGTGGTCGTGGCCACGGTTGTGGCGGCAGCGGTGGGCGCAGTCGCATTGCGCACGCGCGGCGTGTACTTCATCATGATCACGCTGGCCTTCGCGCAGATGCTGTACTACCTGGCGGTCTCGGTGCGCCGCTACGGTGGCGACGACGGCTACACGCTCTACAGCCCGCTGGTGCTGGGCAGCGGGGCGGCCTCCTGGCCGGCCGGCGGCAACCCCCTCTATTGGGCCGTGCTGGCGCTGGTGGCCGCGGTGTTCGTGCTGCAGTGGCGGGTCGACGCCTCGCGTTTCGGCCGGGCACTCGAAGGCATCCGCGACAACGAGACCCGCATGCAGGCCATGGGCTACCCGGTCTATGCGCTCAAGCTCTGCGCCTACGCGGTCGCCGGCGGCATCGCCGGGCTGTCGGGTGCGCTGATGGCGACGCAGAACGCCTTCGTCAGCCCCACCCTGATGCACTGGACGCAGTCGGCCACGCTGATCGTCATGGTGGTGGTGGGCGGCATCGGCCACCGCTGGGGTGCGCCCCTGGGCGTGGCGGTGTGGATGGTGATCGAGGAAGTGCTGCGGCAATACACCGAGTACTGGCATGCGCCGATGGGTCTGCTGCTCATCGCCGTGGTGTTTTTTGCGCCCCGGGGCCTGGCCGCCGGGCGCGCACGCAGGAGGGCCGCATGAGCCTGTTTGTCGCCAAGGGCATGGTCAAGCGCTTCGGTGCGCTGCTGGCCACCGACCACGTGAGCTTCGAGGTGGCGCCGGGGCAGATCCATGCGCTGATCGGACCCAACGGTGCGGGCAAGTCGACGCTGGTCAATCTGGTGTCGGGCCTGCTGGCGGCCGACGAGGGTTCGCTGGTGCTCGACGGCGCCGACATCACCCACCTGGCGCCGCATCAGCGTGTGCGGGCCGGGCTCTCGCGCTGTTTCCAGGTCACCAGCGTGTTCCGCGACCAGACGGTGGGAGACAACCTGCTGCTGGCCGTGCAGGCCCATGCGGGATCGAGTTTTCGTTTCCTCGCCCGCCGTGACGGCGAAGCCGATCTGCGGTCGCAGGCGCAGGCCCTGGCGCAACGGGTGGGCTTGCTGACCGAATGGGCGCGGCCCGCCGGCACGTTGCCGCATGGCGCGCAGCGCAAGCTCGATGTCGCGCTGGCGATCGCGGCGCGGCCCAAGCTGCTGCTGCTCGACGAGCCCATGGCCGGCATGGGGCCGGTCGAATCGGCCGAGATGGTCACGCTCGTCCGCCAGTTGCGCGAGGACATGGCCATCCTGCTGATCGAACACGACATGGACGCGGTGTTCCAGCTTGCCGACCGCATCTCGGTGCTGGTCTATGGCCGCGTGCTCACCTCGGGCGCGGCGGCCGAGATCAAGGCCGATGCGCGTGTGCAGGAGGTCTACCTGGGCAGCGAGGCCGATGCCATGGAGGCCGCATGACCCTCAGCAAAAGACAGGAGCCTCTGCTGTCGTGCCGTGGCCTGGAGGCCGGCTACGGCGCCAGCCAGGTGCTGTTCGGCATCGATCTCGACATTCACGCCGGCGAGGTCCTGACCTTGCTCGGCCGCAACGGCATGGGCAAGAGCACCACCATCAAGACCGTGATCGGCGCGCTGGGCCTGCGGGGCGGCGAGATCCGCTTCGGCGGCCAGTCGCTGGCCCGTTTGCGGCCCGATGCCATCGCCCGCCTGGGCGTGGCCATCGTGCCCGAGGGCCGGCAGTGTTTTCCCAACCTCACGGTGCAAGAGCATCTGGTGGCCTTTGCCGATCAGCGCAATGACCAGCGCGACAGTTGGACGCTGGAGCGCATCTACGGCGTGTTTCCGCGCCTGAAGGAACGGGCGCGCAACATGGGGAACCAACTGTCGGGCGGCGAGCAGCAGATGCTGGCCATCGGCCGGGCGCTGTCGACCAACCCGCGTCTGCTGATTCTCGACGAGGCCACCGAGGGCCTGGCGCCCGTCATCCGCGAAGAAATCTGGCGCTGCCTGGCCACGCTGCGTGCCGCCGGACAGACCATCCTGGTGGTCGACAAGTATGTGCACCGGCTCGTGGGCCTGGCGGATCGCCATGTCATCCTGGAGCGGGGCAGGGTGGTGTGGCAGGGCAGTTCGGCAGAGCTCGATGCCGACCGCAGCCTGTGGACCAGCTACCTGGGCGTCTGAGCCGCCTGCAGCCACGATGCAGCGGACGGACCGCATGCCGTTCGCCTGAACCGATGCCGGTCTGCTGCACGAAGCGGACAGAGGTGCCGGCGGCGGCGGCGTTTTGCGGCTAGCGGGGCGCACCCGGCATTTCTAGACTGGCTGCATGCGTGCCGGGCCTGGGCCTGGATCTTCCGTATGCCTTCGCCCGAGCCTGCCGCCATGTCTTCCGTTGCCGACGTTTCTTCAGCCCTGTACCGCATCACCCTGCAGCCCTCGGGCCGCCAGTTCGATTGCACGCCGGGCGAGACCGTGCTCGACGGTGCCTTGCGCCACGGTGTCGTGCTGCCTCATCAATGCAAGACGGGCGCCTGTCTGTCGTGCCGCGCACAGTGGCTGGCGGGCGATCTGCGACCCGATGCCGACGGCGAGGACAGTGCATCCGCCGATCCGCAACGATCCGTGCTGTTGTGCCGCGCCCGGCCGCTCGGCGACGTGACCCTGGCCTGCCGTGAGCTCGACGCAGCGCTGCCCGTCACCCGCCTGCCGGTGCGGGTCGGTGCGATGGAGCCGGTCGCCGCCGATGTGATGGTGCTGCGCCTGACGCCGCCGGCCGGCCAGGCCCTGGCGTTTCGGCCGGGCCAGTACGTCGACGTGCTGCTCGCGCGCGGGGTGCGCCGCAGCTACTCGCTCGCCAACGCACCGCAGCCGGACGGCACGCTGGAACTGCACATCCGGCACCGCCCCGGCGGCCTGTTCACCGGCCAGGTGTTCGGTCGCCTCAAGCCGCGCGACGTGCTGCGGCTCGAAGGTCCCTTCGGCACGGTCGATGTCCAGGCGCCCCACATCGCCGGCCGGCCCTTGCTGCTGCTGGCGACAGGCACGGGCCTGGCGCCGGTGAAGGCGCTGATCGAAGCCTGCATCGCCGGCGTCACGCGGCGTCCCGTCACGCTGTATTGGGGCGGCCGTGTGCCCGCCGATCTGTACCTGCACGCCCTGTGCCTGCAATGGGCGCAGCAGCACCCCTGGTTTCGCTACGAGCCCGTGCTGTCGCGCGCGCCTGCCCACTGGCACGGCCGGCGCGGCCATGTGCAGCAGGCGGTGTGCGAGGATTTTTCCGATCTGTCCGACCACGTGGCCTATGCCTGTGGATCGCCGGTCATGGTGGCCGGGGCCCGCGCCCTGCTGGTGTCGCAGGGGCTGGCCGATGCGGCGTTCTATGCCGATGCGTTCACGGCGGCCGCAGCCTGAGGCCCGAGCGTCTGCTGAGGCTCGCCGGCCGGCACTGCGGGCGCGGCGTAACCGGGCAGCATCGCCAGGGCGGGCGCGGTGTGAACGCCCAGCTTCTCGAGTCGCCGGCGAAGCTTGAGCACGGCGCGGTCCTTGCTGAGCAGCAGGCTGCGGTGCTGAACGGCCAGATCGATGAACTTCTGGTCGTCGCGGTCCTTGCAGACCACCGGCACCGAAGGCGCCACGGGCACGATGCGGCAATGCCGGTCGAACGCGTCGAGCACGTCCTGCGCCTGCAGGCGGTAGAACGCCATGCGGGGCAGCAGGTGGGTGTAGGCCAGCACCCGTTCGAGCTCGGTGCGCATCGACTCGGTCGCCATCCAACTGAACTGCCCGGCCTCGAGTGCCGTGCGCAAGGGCCGGGCCTGCGTATCCGAGAAGATGAACAGATCGAGCACCACGTTGGTGTCGATCACGATCAGCGGCGGCGAGCTCATGGGCGTGGCAGGCCGGCCGCGGTATCGCCGCCATGCGGCGTGGGCTGTTGCTGCGGTGTTGCGTCCGTGGCCGGGCCCGACTCGGCGGGCTTGCGCCGCGACGAACCGGCGACCAGGTCGAAGCGGAACATGCGGCACTCGATCGGGCCGTTCCACATCGGCACGCGACGCGATTCCTTGAGGCGCATGCGGCCCGGCAGCTTGAGGTCGGGTGTCAGCAGCCAGGCGGTCCAGCCGGTGTAGTTCTTTTTCCAGTGACTGGCCAGGCGCTCGAAGAAATCGCTGTCGTCGCCGTCCTGCATCTGCGCCGATTCACGGCCCATGGGCGCCCGGGGGCCACGTCCGCCGCCGGCACCGGCAAAACCGCCCACGGCAATGCGTTCGCCATAGGGCGGATTGAGCAGCAGCACGCCGGGTGCGTCGGTGGGGGGCATGCGCTGCAGCGCGTCGCCGCCCCGCAGCTTGATGAAACCGGCCACGCCGGCACGTTCGGCATTGCGCTGGGCAAAGTCGACCATGCGGTGCGAGACGTCGCTGCCGAACACCTGCAGCTCGGTGGGCGGTTTCTCGGCCGCCCGCGCCTGGTTGTAGATGGCTTCGAACACGTGTGCCTGATAGGGCAGGAGCTTCTCGAAACCGAACTTGCGCAGCATGCCCGGGGCCATGTTGGCGGCCATCAGGGCCGCTTCGATCACGATGGTGCCGCTGCCGCAGCACGGATCGTAGAGCGGCTGCTCGGGCGTCCAGCCGCTGGCGGCCAGCATGGCTGCGGCCAGCGTTTCCTTGAGCGGCGCGTCGCCCTTGTCCTCGCGCCAGCCGCGCTTGAAGAGCGGCTCGCCCGAGGTGTCGATGTACAGCGTCACCCGGTCGTTGGTCAGGTGCGTGTAGAGACGTACGTCGGGCCAGTGGGTGTCGATGCTGGGGCGCACGCCTTGCTTGTCGCGGAAACGATCGACCACCGCATCCTTGATCTTGAGCGCCGCGAAATTCAGGCTCTTGAGCGGGCTGTGCTGGGCCGTGATCTCGATCTTGAAAGTCTGTTTGGGCGTGAACCAGATCTCCCAGGCGACTTCCGAGGCCACGTTGTACAAATCCTGTTCGCCCTGGTAGGGCGCGCGGGCCAGTTGAATCAGCACCCGCTGCGCAAGGCGGCTGTGCAGGTTGAGCATCATCGCATCGCGCCACGAGGCCTGCACGAGCACGCCGCCCCGCAGGACATGGGGCTCGGCGCCGCAGATACGTTGGACTTCGGCGGCGAGCAAAGGCTCGACGCCGCCTGCGCACGGCAGGAAGAGTTGGAGTTGACCAGCAGACATAGGGATAGGAAGTGAGGCCGGATTGTCCCACACAAGACCTCGGACGCCTTGGGGGCAAATCGGGGAACGTGAAATTTCGTCTGATCTTCGATATGATTTAGTTATATCTAAATTGGATCAAAACAATCGCTGAAAGCTGCAGGGGTGCCCACTTCGGGTGTAGCGCCCTCGATCGCGCCGAGCCGATGCAGCAGCCTGAAGAAAGTCCCCCTGAAATGAGTCCGCTGCCTTCATCCTCCGATGCCCGCCCCTGGGATGCCCCTGCCGATACGCCGCATGGCGGCGGCTCGCGACTGGGACGCCGCGTGTTCGGCCATGGCGGCCTGCGGCTGGTGCTGCTGCATCTGATTGCCGACAAGCCCAGCCATGGCTACGAACTCATCAAGGCCGTGGAGGACCGCCTGCAGGGCCGCTACAGCCCCAGCGCCGGGGTGCTCTACCCCACGCTGACTTGGCTGGAGGAGCTCGATTTCATCGCCCCCAGCGCGAGTGAAGCCGCCGGCGAGTTGCCCGGACGCGCCAGCCGCAAACGTTTCCAGATCACCCCCCAAGGTCAGGCTTATCTGGCCGACAACCGCGCCGCCCTGGATGCCCTGCACGCCCGCATGGCCGCCGTGGTGAGCGAGCCCCACGAAAGACCGCCCCAGATCGAGCGTGCGGTGGCCAATTTCAAGATGGCGGTCCATATGCGCCTGGCGCGCGGACCGCTCGACGCGCAGCAGATCCGGGCCTTTGCCCGGGTGCTCGATGCTGCGGCCCAAGACATCGAAAGCCTTTGAGATGACACACAACCCTGTTTCCCCATCCGCCGCGCCCGTTTCCGATTCCGCCCGGCTGCCCGTGCGCGTGCGCCACGAACTGCGCTTCAGGCGCCTCACGGTGCTGAGCACCCGGCGCACCTCGGCCCAGATGATCCGCATCACCGTCGGCGGCGATGCGCTCGAGGGCTTCACCAGCGCGGGCTTCGACGACCACGTCAAGCTCTTTTTCCCCGACCCCGCGACCGGCGAACTGGTGATGCCGCAGGCCGGTCCCGACGGCCTGATCTGGCCCGAGGGCCCGCGGCCCGTCTCGCGTGACTACACGCCGCTGGGCTACGACGCTCAGGCCCGGACCCTGGAACTGGCCTTTGCCCTGCACGAGGCCGGCCCCGCCACGCGCTGGGCCGAACAGGCTCGGCCCGGCGACGTACTGGGCGTGGGCGGCCCGCGAGGTTCGTTCGTGCTGCCGATGACCTTCGACGGGTATGTGCTGATCGGCGACGACACGGCGCTGCCGGCCATCGAGCGCCGGCTCGCGGAACTGCCCGCCGACGCACCGGTTCTGGTATTGGCTGATGTCGACGGCCCCGACAGCCAGGTCGAGCTGCCGGTCCGGCCCGGTGTCGATCTGCAGTGGCTGCACCGCGACGGCGCGCCTGCCAGCGATGCCGGCCGGTTTCTGGATGTGCTCGCGCATGCCGCTTGGCCGGCCGGTGACGTGCACGTCTGGATCGCCGCCGAATCCAGTGTGGCGAAGACCCTGCGCGGCCATCTGGTCGACTCGCGGGGCCACAATCCCAAGTGGATCAAAGCTGCGGGATACTGGCGTGCCGGGAGCGCCGGCGCGCACGACGAACACAACGATTGACGGCCGTGCCGCAAGACGGGGCCGGCTCTCTCAACTTTTCCTGAGCGCGCATGACCTTGCCTTTGTGGATCGACACCCATTGCCATCTCGACGCCCCCGAGCTCGCGCACGACATCGACGTCGTCCGGGCCCTGGCTGCCGAACGCGGCGTGCGCCTGTGCGTGCTGCCTGCTGTCGCCGCCGATCATTTCGAGGGCGCACGCGCCCTGGCGCACCGTCTGGGCGACGCCTATGCGCTGGGCATTCACCCCTTGTTCGTCGCGCATGCCCAAGAGGGCGATCTCGAACGGCTCGATGCCGCGCTGACGCAGTGGCGGGACGATCCCCGTCTGGTGGCCGTCGGCGAGATCGGTCTGGATTTTTTCGTACCGGCCCTGCAGCGTCCGCCGCTGCGTGAACGCCAGCTCCATTTTTTCCGGGCCCAGCTCAAGCTGGCGCGCAAACACCAACTCCCGGTGCTGCTGCACACCCGGCGTTCGGTCGATGCCGTGCGCCAGAGCCTGCGCCAGATCGAGGTTCCGGGCGGCATCGCCCACGCCTTCAATGGCAGCCGGCAGCAGGCCGATCATTTCGTCGCGATGGGTTTCAAGCTGGGATTCGGGGGCGCGGCGACCTTCGACCGGGCCCGGCAACTGCGTCTTCTGGCGCGCGAGATGCCGGCCGCATGCCTGGTTCTGGAGACCGATGCGCCCGACATGCCGCCGCACTGGCTGTACCGCACGGCGGAACAACGGGCCGATGGCCAGCCGCAGGGCCGCAACACGCCGGCCGAGCTCCCGCGCATCGCGCAATGTGTGGCGGATCTGCGCAGTCTGCCGCTCGAGGCATTGCAGAGAATAGCCTGGGATAATGCGATTTCAGCCATGCCCAGGCTGGAAGGTTTGCTCTCGTCCCAGTAGCTTTGTTTCTGTGGGATGGCGCGCCCGCTGACAGCGGGGCCCGGGTCGCCCATGCCAGAATTTATCCATGTTCTGGCATGGGTGCGGTCGCCGCCGCCTGCCCGTCGCCGCCGCTGCAGGGCGGCCTGATTCGTCCGGCTCGCCACTCTTCCTGAAAGCCCGCCATGAGCCTGTCCCGCCCGACTTCCCGCATTGCCGAACGGCGTACCGTCCCCGTGTCTCACGTCGTCCTGGCCGTCCGCCGCCGCGTCCGCTCGGCTGCCCGGGTCGCAGCCCGCTTGCGCCGCGCGGGCGAGCTTGGCCTGCGCAGGTGCAAGCCGCGTCGTGCTCCGAACACCGCTTTCCGTGCCGACACCCGCGCCACCCCCTGGCGGCGCTGGATGGCGGCCTGGCTGGCTGCTGCGGCACTTTGGCACGGGGTGCCGGCTGCGGCCGAAGTCCAGCGCCAATCCCTGGCGCAGACCACGTCGGCCAGCGTGAGTGCCCATCCCAATCGCCATAAGGGGCCGGCTGTGTCGCCTGGGCCCGATCTGCTGAGCGGCATGTACCGTCTCAAGCGTCCCCCTGTCGCCGGCGACCCGGGCGGCGAGACGCCTCTGCTCGAGGTGCGCCGGGCCGGTAGCCACTGGTTGCTGAGCCAGAGCGGGGCCACGGATGGTCCGCAGCAGTTGCGTGCTTTCCAGCGTGCCGATTACGAAGCCATGTTCGCCGGCCAGGTGGCCAGCGCCAAGCCGCGCTGCGCGGCTTCCGCGTTCGCCGCCATCTGCCGGGTCGAGCCGGGCACACAACCCGATCCCGACGACGACTTCCGGACCAGCACGGGCTACTTCCTGTTCAGTGTGGATGTCGGCGTCGTCGAGCTCGAGCGCATCGACGAAGGCCCGCGCAATGTCGTGGGCGCTGCCGATCACGACCCCGTCCAGCGATGAGCAGAGGGGAGAACGGGCTGGGGGACCTGCCGATCGCCGCCGCCGAGTCCGAGCCCGTCCGGCTCACCGGCCTGGCGCCGGTCGTCGGGCACGGCACACGGCTGCTGGTGCTGGGCAGCTTCCCCGGTGCGGCTTCGCTGGCCGCGCAGCAGTATTACGGTCATCCCCAGAACGCGTTCTGGAAAATCGTCGCCGCCACCTGGCTGGGCGACTCCCAGGCCCTGCGGCAAGCCGGCTACACGCAGCGCCTGGCCGTGCTGCAGGCCCATGGACTGGGTCTGTGGGACGTGTACGCCTCTTGCGAACGCACCGGCAGCCTGGACTCGGCGATCCGCTCGCCCGAGGTCAACGATCTCGCCGGCCTTCGCCGACTGTGCCCCGGCTTGCGCGCCGTGGCGCACAACGGCGGGGAAAGCCATCGCCATGCACGCTACAGTGCTGCCCTGGGCGTTCCTGTCCACCGTCTGCCCTCGACCAGCCCGGCCAATGCCAGCTGGAGCTTCGAGCGCAAGCTGACGGCCTGGCAGGACGTGTTTCGGCTCTATGGATTGATGGATGATAGAAAAGACCTCGCGCCCGCGCCGCGCGCGTGACGACGGCCGCGGCAACTCCGCCACGACGACTGCATCGGCTCGCGCATCGGCCCCTCCACCGGCCGCATCGCGCCGCACCCGCACCCTCGACGGCCTGGCTGCATCGGCCCCGCGTCGCACCGGCCGAGCCGCCGTCGGCGCGGTGAGCGCGTTGCCCGAGGTGACGATTTCCGAAGACGGGCAGGCCCGTTACCTGCACCTCGGCACGCCCTGGGTGCAGGGCTCGATGCGTCTCGATGCCCCGTTCGACATCGACCTCGACTATGTGCAGCGCATGATGGCCTGGCTGCTGTTCGCCGACCCGGCCCGCGTGCCGCGGCTTCATGCCATGCAACTGGGCCTGGGCGCCGCCGCCCTCACCAAGTTCAGCCACAAGCGCCTGCGCATGCGCACCACGGCAGTCGAGATCAACCCGCAGGTGGTCGCGATCTGCCGCGCCTGGTTCAAGCTGCCGCCCGACGGCGAACGCCTGCAGGTGCTGCTGGCCGATGCCGGGCAACTGGTGGCCGAACCGACCTGGCAAGGCCAGGTCGACGCGCTCCAGGTCGATCTCTACGACCACGACGCCGGCGCCCCCGTGCTCGACAGCCCGGACTTCTATGCCGACTGCCGCCGCTTGCTCACCGACGACGGCTGCATGACCGTCAACCTGTTCGGCCGCACCGGCAGCTATGCCCGCAGCCTGGCCCACATCGTCCAGGCTTTCGGGGCCGATGCCGTCTGGGCTTTCCGGCCCACCCGCGAAGGCAACACCGTGGTGCTGGCCCAGTCCACCGTGCAGCGGCCCGCGCCCGACGAGCTGGCGCGCCGTGCCGATCTGATCGAACAGCGCTGGAAACTGCCTGCCCGCAAATGGCTGCGGGTCTTCAAGCCGGCCGATGTCGAGCCCGGCCTGGCCCAGGACGCCGATCCACGCTGAAAAGCTGTTGTTTCGGGTCCTGCCGAGCCCTGCTGACGGCATTAGGAGAAACCTTAGTTTTGTTTGCGCAAGCGACACTTTCATTTTTTAGAATTGATAGCGCTCATCAAGTATTCACGCTGGCCAGTTCCTGGATTTTCTTAAGCTTTTTGAAGGGGGTACTACGGGTTTTCCAGTATAGGGAACACCCTCGTAAGTAATGTCCACAACAAAATGACGAGCGTCCCTCGGCAGAATCGCCCCCACTTGCAACTTCGGGGTGATTGGTGAAATGAATATCAAAAGTCAAAAAGACTTCTTCGCCGGGCTGATGTTTTCCGTTGTAGGCGGCGCATTTGCCATCGGGGCGACGAACTACACCATCGGTTCGGGCGCTCGCATGGGGCCCGGCTACTTTCCTTTGATCCTGGGCATCGTGCTGGCGCTGATGGGTGCGCTGGTGATGTTCCGTGCGCTCATCGTCGAGACCGCAGACGGTGAAAAGATCGGCCGCTGGGCCTGGCGTCAGGTGTTCTTCATCCTGGTGGCCAACCTGGTGTTCGGCGTCGCGCTCGGCGGCCTGCCGAGCATCGGCATTCCGCCCATGGGCCTGATTCTCGGCATTTACGCACTGGTGATCATCGCCAGCAAGGCCGGCAACGAGTTCCACTGGCCCAGCGTGCTCATGCTGGGCACCGTGCTGGCCGTCGGCAGCTACTTCGCCTTCATCTATGCGCTCAAACTGATCATGCCGGTTTGGCCCACTTTCATCACCGGCTGAACCGCCTGAGGACCCCAGATCATGGAATTGTTTGAACATCTGTCGATGGGCTTTGGCGTGGCCTTCACGGCCACCAATCTGCTCTATGCATTTCTCGGCTGCCTGCTGGGCACGCTGATCGGCGTGCTGCCCGGCATCGGCCCGGTGGCGACCATCGCCATGCTGCTGCCCGCCACCTACGCGCTGCCCCCCGTGTCGGCGCTGATCATGCTGGCCGGCATTTACTACGGCGCCCAGTACGGCGGCTCCACCACCGCCATTCTGGTCAATCTGCCGGGTGAGTCCGCCTCGGTGGTGACCGTGATCGACGGCTACCAGATGGCCCGCAAGGGTCGTGCCGGTCCGGCGCTGGCCGCTGCCGGCCTGGGGTCGTTCTTCGCGGGCTGCGTGGGCACGATCATCCTGGCTGCGTTCGCGCCGCCGCTGACTGAAATCGCCTTCAAGTTCGGCCCCGCCGAGTACTTCTCGCTGATGGTCCTGGGCCTGATCGGCGCCGTGGTTCTGGCTTCGGGCTCGCTCATCAAGGCAGTCTGCATGATCCTGCTGGGTCTGCTGCTGGGCCTGGTGGGCACCGACGTGAACTCGGGTGTGGCACGTTACTCTTTCGACATTCCCGAGCTGACCGACGGCATCAACTTCATCGTGATCGCCATGGGTATCTTCGGTTACGGCGAAATCATCGCCAACCTGTCGCGCCCCGAAGAGGAACGCGAAGTCTTCACCGCCAAGGTCCAGGGCCTGTGGCCCACCAAGGAAGACTTCAAGCGCATGGCTCCTGCCGTGCTGCGCGGCACGTTGCTCGGTTCGGCCCTGGGCATCCTGCCTGGCGGCGGCGCACTGCTGGCCTCGTTTGCGGCCTACACGATCGAGAAGAAGACCAAGCTCAAGCCCGGCGAAGTGCCGTTCGGCAAGGGCAACATCCGCGGCGTGGCGGCTCCCGAGTCGGCCAATAACGCCGGTTCGCAGACCTCCTTCATCCCGCTGCTGACGCTGGGCATCCCGCCCAACGCCGTGATGGCGCTGATGGTCGGTGCCATGACCATCCACAACATCCAGCCCGGCCCGCAGGTGATGACCAGCAACCCCGAGCTGTTCTGGGGCCTGATCGCCTCGATGTGGATCGGCAACGCCATGCTGATCATCCTGAACCTGCCGCTGATCGGCATCTGGATCAAGCTGCTGTCGGTGCCTTACCGCTTCCTGTTCCCGGCCATCGTGCTGTTCTGTGCGGTCGGTGTCTACACCACCAACAACAACACCTTCGATGTCTGGCTGGTCGCGCTGTTCGGTTTCGTCGGGTACATGTTCTACAAGCTGGGCTGCGAACCTGCGCCGCTGCTGCTGGGACTGATCCTGGGCCCGATGATGGAAGAGAACCTGCGCCGTGCACTGCTGCTGTCGCGGGGCGACTGGAGCGTGCTGGCCACGCGTCCGATCTCGGCCGGCCTGCTGGCTGCCGCCTTGCTGCTGGTGGTCATCGTGACCTTGCCGGCAGTGAGCAAGCGGCGCGAGGAAGCCTTCGTCGAGGAGTCATAAGCCTGCATGCCCGGCATGGCCCGGGCGTGTACTTGTGCCGAAACTCAAAAGCCTGCCTGGCATCTGCCGGCAGGCTTTTCTCATGGGGTTGGCGGGCTTACAGCGACCCTTCGCGCTCGCCTGCGGCACGGTGTGCCACCCGATGCAGCCGCCGGATGCCGCGCCAGACCGCCAGCGCGATCACCGGGATCGAAACGGCGATCGCCGCATCCGGCAGGATCGGCACGCCGGCTTCCTTGAGCCCCTTGGCCATGTAGCCGACCAGTCCGGCGCCGTAGTAGGTGATGGCGGCCACCGACAGCCCTTCCACCGCACTCTGCAGCATGATCTGCACCTTCTGGCGCCGGTTCATGGTGTCGAGCAGATCCTGGCTGTTCTGCTGCTGCTCGATCTCCACGCGCGTGCGCAGCAGGTTGCTGGTGCGCGAGATGCGTTCCGAGAGCTGCTGCTGGCGCCGCGCGGCCCAGGTGCAGGTCTGCATGGCCGGCGCCAGGCGGCGGTCCATGAACTCGCCGATGGTGGGCAGACCCTGCAGCCGTTGTTCGCGCAGCTCGTCGATACGGCGCTGCACCAGTTCGAAGTAGGCCGCACTGGCCGAAAAGCGTGCATGCGTGCTGGCATACAGGCTCTCGACATTGCCGGCCAGTTGCGTCAGCTCGTGCAGCAGTTCGGGTTCGCTGTGGCGATCGGCGCTGCGGATGCGGCTGGCAATGCGTGCCAGGTCGGGCTCGGCATCGGCCAGCGTGGCGGAGACCTCGCGCGCGGCCGGCAGACCCAGCAAGGCCATCATGCGGTAGGTCTCCACTTCCAGCAGGCGTTGCACCGCGCGTCCCAGGTGGGCTTGCGAGATGTCCGGCGACGTGGCGACCACCATGCGGGCCAGGCCGTCGGCATGCAACCTGAAATCGGTGTAGACACGGGCCTCGCCGTCCATCAGGTGGGAGCCCGAGAGCGCACTGGCATCGAGCGCGCCGTCGATCAGCGCGTCGGGGCATTGCTCGGCGGGCAGCACCAGCATGTGCAGGCCCACCAGCCATTGGCCCGGCATGCGGGCCAGCCATTCGTGCGGGACCAGGGCGGTGGCACTGGTGTCGAACGCTGTCGGCGAGGCGGGCAGGGTGCGGCGGAAGGTGTAGGTCTGGAACTCGGTGTGCTGTTCCCAGCGCAGATGGACGCCGCCCAGGTCGACGCCGAGGTGGCTGTCGCCTTCGGCGGGCAGCGGCAGGTGGCGTCCCCGCAGCAGGGCGCACAGGTGATCGCGGACCGCCTGGGGATCGACTTCGCGCGCCGGGGTGAGAAGCGCAAAGTGCGTCAGCGCCAGCGGCCCCGACAGATGCTCGTGCGGGCGGGCGTGGACTTCGTTGTGAAGTTCTTCACGCAGCGGATGCGAGACGGGTAGCAAAGCGACTCTCCGGATGGGCCTCGAGGGCGGAATGGGCTGCGACACGCACCGGGGGCGTGTCGATGATGCGAGTATAGGGTTTACCCTTGTGGTTCGGGCATCATCCGTCGCCGTGCAACGGCAGTCGTCTCAGAACGCCTGCAACAGGATCATCGTCATGGTCACGTAGCGCAGGAACTTGCCGATGGCCATGTAGAGAACGCAGGGCCAGAACGACAGCCGCAGCCAGCCGGCCACGGCCGTCAACGGATCGCCGACCACCGGCAGCCACGACAGCAGGCAGGCCTTGGGACCAAAGCGTTCGAGCCATTTGAGGGCTCGGGTGTGGTGCCCGGAATGGCTGTACTTGTCGGCCGCCTTGTGGGCGCCGTAGCCCAGCCACCAGTTGAGCGCACCGCCCAGGGTATTGCCGGCGGTGGCGACCAGAATGGCCGGCCACAGCAGGTGCGGGTTGAGTTTGACCAAGCCGAAGACCGCCGGCTCGGAGCCCAGCGGCAGCAGCGTGGCCGAGACGAACGACACCACGAAGACGGTGCTGAGCCCGACGTCCGGGAGCGCCAGCCATTGCAGC
The DNA here is from genome assembly GCF_003752175.1 of Comamonas sp. BIGb0124. Taxonomy (GTDB): domain Bacteria; phylum Pseudomonadota; class Gammaproteobacteria; order Burkholderiales; family Burkholderiaceae_C; genus Comamonas_F. The sequence continues at coordinate 351,146 of NZ_RJVF01000014.1, forward strand.
AGTGTGTTCAACCATGCTTCCATATGTGGCGCGAGTATAGGGCTCATGATGTTGCTGCCAAGCCAGCCGGAACGCCGTTTTGGGCGAGGCCGATGTGTCGCGGCTATACTCTTGCCTCTTTTTTCAGCAAAGCCTGTCGGCGCCGCCCGTCGCGGCCGTCGTGCCCAGTTCTTCCAGACATGCAGATCGGATCCATCCTGTTGCCGAACAACCTGTTCGTCGCGCCCATGGCGGGCGTGACCGACAGGCCATTCCGCCAGTTGTGCAAACGGCTGGGCGCGGGATACGCCGTGAGCGAAATGGTGACCTCGCGCCGCGAGCTGTGGAACAGCCTCAAGACTTCGCGGCGGGCCAACCACGAGGGCGAATCCGCGCCCATCGCCGTGCAGATCGCCGGGACCGAGCCGCAGGAGATGGCCGACGCCGCGCGATACAACGTCGATCGCGGTGCGCAGATCATCGACATCAACATGGGTTGCCCGGCCAAGAAGGTGTGCAACAAATGGGCCGGCTCGGCGCTCATGCAGGACGAGGCCCTGGCCCTGTCCATCGTCGAGGCCGTGGTGCAGGCCTGTGCACCGCACGGCGTGCCTGTCACCCTGAAGATGCGCACGGGCTGGTGTGCGGCCCAGCGCAACGCCGTGACGATTGCCCGCAGCGCCGAAGCAGCCGGCATCCAGATGCTGACCGTGCATGGCCGCACCCGCGAACAGGGCTACAAAGGGCGCGCCGAGTACGACACCGTGGCGGCCGTCAAGGCCGCCGTGCGGGTGCCGGTGGTGGTCAACGGCGACATCGACAGCCCCGAGCAGGCCCGGCTGGCGCTCGCCGCCAGCGGTGCCGATGCCCTCATGGTCGGGCGCGCGGCGCAGGGGCGGCCGTGGATCTTCCAGGAGATCGGCCATTTCCTGGCCAACGGCGAGCACCTCGCGCCACCCCGCGTGGCCGATGTGCGCAGCCTGCTGCTCGAGCACCTCGAGGAACATTACGCGCTCTACGGCGAATTCACCGGCGTGCGCAGCGCGCGCAAGCATATCGGCTGGTATGTGCGGGCGCTGCCCGGTGGCGAAGCGTTCCGGCAGGCCATGAATGCCCTCGACGAGGCGAAGCTGCAGTGGGCTGCGGTACGGGATTTCTTCGATGCGCTTGAAATCGGTCACGAAAGGCTGCCGCTCCAGCAGGCCTTGCTGAAAGAGCCAACACAAGATCAAGAGGACGATATGAAAATGGAGCTCTGCGCATGAGCAAAAAAAACATCGAGGATTCCGTGCGCGATAGCCTGGAAGGCTATTTCGACGACTTGCGGGGCGAAGAACCCCACGGTTTGCACGACATGCTCACCCGCATGGTCGAACGCCCCCTGCTGGAGGTGGTGATGGCCCGCGCCGACAACAACCAGTCCCGGGCTGCCGAATGGCTGGGGCTCAACCGCAACACGCTGCGCAAGAAGCTGCTCGACCACAAGCTGATCAAGTAGCCGTGATTCCGGGCCCCCGCCGTTCGCCTATGGGCGGACAGTGGGCCATTCCAACGATTTTTCCGATAGACCGCCAACCATGAACGCACTCATCTCCGTCTCCGACAAGACCGGCATCCTCGAGTTTGCCCAGGGCCTGCATGCCCTCGGCATCCACCTCCTCTCGACCGGCGGCACCGCCAAGCTGCTGGCCGACGCCGGCCTGCCCGTCACCGAAGTGGCCGACCACACCGGTTTCCCGGAAATGCTCGACGGCCGCGTCAAGACCCTGCATCCGAAGATCCATGGCGGCCTGCTGGCCCGCCGCGATGTGCCCGCCCACGTCGCCGCGATCGAGCAGCACGGCATCGCTCCCATCGACCTGCTGGTCGTGAACCTCTATCCCTTCGAAGCCACCGTCGCCAAGCCCGGCTGCACGCTCGAGGATGCCATCGAGAACATCGACATCGGTGGTCCGGCCATGGTGCGCTCGGCCGCCAAGAACTGGAAAGACGTCGGCGTGCTGACCGATGCATCGCAATACGCCGTCGCGCTGGCCGAACTGCAGGCCGATGGCCGCCTCGGCGACAAGACCAAGTTCGCGTTCTCGGTCGCCGCGTTCAACCGCATCGCGCAGTACGACGCCGCCATCAGCAACTACCTCTCGGGTGTGACCGAGATCGCCGCCGACGCGCAGGCGCCTGCCATGAGCGCGTTTCCTGGCCAGAGCAACAGCAGCTTCGTCAAGCTGCAAGACCTGCGCTACGGCGAGAACCCGCATCAGCAGGCCGCCTTCTACCGCGACCTCTACCCGGCGCCCGGCTCGCTGGTCACCGCACGCCAGCTCCAAGGCAAGGAACTGAGCTACAACAACATCGCCGACTCCGACGCCGCCTGGGAATGCGTCAAGAGCTTCGACGTGCCGGCCTGCGTCATCGTCAAGCACGCCAATCCCTGCGGCGTGGCCGTCGGCGCCAACCCGCTCGAAGCCTACGGCAAGGCCTTCAAGACCGATTCGACCTCGGCTTTCGGCGGCATCATCGCCTTCAACACCGTGCTCGACGGCGCAGCTGCCGAGCAGGTGGCCAAGCAGTTCGTGGAAGTGCTGATCGCCCCCGGCTACACCGCCGAGGCGCTGGCCGTGTTCAAGGCCAAGGCCAATGTGCGTGTGCTCGAGATCTCGCTCGACGGCGTGCAGCGCGGCGGCCAGACGGCCTATGCCCGTGGCCAGAACTCGCATGACGTCAAGCGCATCGGCTCCGGTCTGCTGGTGCAGACGGCCGACAACCACGAACTCACGCGTGCCGACCTCAAGGTCGTGACCCAGCGCCAGCCCAGCGAGCAGCAGCTCGACGATCTGCTGTTCGCCTGGAAGGTCGCCAAGTTCGTCAAGAGCAACGCGATCGTCTATTGCGCCGGCGGCATGACCTTGGGTGTCGGCGCCGGCCAGATGAGCCGCATCGACTCGGCCCGCATCGCCAGCATCAAGGCTGAAAACGCCGGCCTGACGCTCAAGGACTCCGCCGTCGCCAGCGACGCCTTTTTCCCGTTCCGCGACGGCCTCGACGTGGTGATCGACGGCGGCGCCTCGTGTGTCATCCAGCCCGGCGGCAGCATGCGCGACCAGGAAGTCATCGATGCCGCCAATGAGCGCGGCGTGGTGATGGTCTTCACCGGTGTGCGTCACTTCCGTCATTGAGCCAGCGCCTGCATCCGGCCCGGTCGATCGGGCCCGACGGGTGAACCCGTACAAAAAGCCCGCCTCGTGCGGGCTTTTGCTTTTGGCCTGAACAGGTGATTGCGGAGGCCGGCGGGGGCTTGTTGTTTATAATCATTCGCAGCCTCGAACCGTTGCCGACAGCCGCCGCCAAACTGCAGCCTCCGAGAACCAGATCGACACCCACCGGTGACCCGCACCGCCGTTCAGAAGCCCCCGCACGTCGTCCACGACACCGCCGGAGGCCTCTGCCCACAGGCTCGCGCAGTCCCGGTCTTGCTGGGCCAGGGCCATGCCCGGCCGTTCCGTTCGACATGAAAAGACAACTCGTTTGGCACGCCATCCGGCCCCTGGCCTGGCCGTGGCACCGCACCGGGCGCGCCGTGGTGCGCTGGGCTCCCCTGGTTTCCCGCATCGTGGCCGCCGTGCTGGGCGGGTACGCCGTCGCCGCCTTGGTGGCCCTGGCCTGCACCGCCTGGCCCGGCGCGGCCGGTGCCGGGATGATGGCCGGCATGCAGCTCAGCTTCCTGGCCTATGCCGGTGCCGTCGTCTGGGTCTTTGCCGTCCGTTCGGCCCGGCATGCCTGGCTGGGTCTGGTCGTCGCCGCTGCCGCGCTCGGCCTTGCGGCGCTGCCATTGTGGTGGTCCACGGGCGGATCGGCCCCATGAGTCGACCGCCCGTGACTGCGCCGGATGCCGCCCTGCGTCCAGCCGGCGAATCGGCGGCCGCTACCGCCAGGACAGCGGCCAGGACGCCCCGGCAACCCAAGCCGCCGGGCATCCGCCAGACCATGTCGGACCTGCACATCTGGACCGGCCTGCTGGTGGGCTGGATCCTCTACGCCATGTTCCTCACCGGCACGGTCAGCTATTTCCGCGAGGAAATCTCGGCCTGGATGCGGCCCGAGCTGTCGGCGGCCCGTGCCGTCGATGCGCCGGCGGTCACCCAGCGCATGGTCGACGCCATGGGCGCCCATCACGCGCCGACGAGCTCTCAATGGAACATCGGGCTGCCGACCGCACGCAATCCGGTCGTCAACGGCTACTGGATCGAGGCGGGGCAGGGCCGGCGGGGCTACGGCTCGGGCACGTTCGATCCGGCCACGGGCGAACGCGTGCAGGCCCGTCACACCCAGGGCGGCGATTTTTTCTATGCCTTTCATTTCAACCTGCATTACATGTCGCCGATGTGGGGGCGCTGGATCGCAGGGCTCTGCGCGATGTTCATGCTGGTCGCCATCGTCAGCGGCGTCATCACGCACAAGAAAATCTTCACCGATTTCTTCACCTTCCGCGGCGGCAAGGGCCAGCGCTCCTGGCTGGACGCGCACAGCGCGCTGTCCGTGCTGGGCCTGCCTTTCCATTTCATGATCACCTACAGCGGGCTGATCACGCTGATGGTGATGTACATGCCCTGGGGCGGCATGGCCGTCCCGCAGGCCCGCACCGAAGCCTTTGCCGAACTCAGCGCCTATGTCGCGCCCGTGAAACCGGCCGGCGTTCAGGCGCCGCTGGCCCGGGTCGATGCCATGGTCCGCGAGGCCGAACGGCGCTGGGGCACCGGCCAGGTCGGCCGTGTCCTGGTCAACAACGCCTTCGACACCGAGGCGCGCGTGGTGGTCTCGCGTGCCGAGGGCGGCCGGGTCGACTTCAGTCCCCAGTTCCTGCTTTTCGACGGCGTCTCGGGCCAGTTGCTGCAGGCCAAGGAACAGGTCTCGGGTGCCGCCGAGACACGCGGTGTGCTGTATGGCCTGCACCTGGGCCGGTTTGCGGATACCACCACGCGATGGCTGTATTTCCTGGTCAGTCTCGCCGGCACCGCCATGGTGGGCACCGGCCTGGTGCTGTGGACGGTCAAGCGCCGCCAGAAACTGCCCGACCCCGAGCGGCCGTATGTCGGATTCCGGCTGGTCGAACGGCTCAATATCGCCTCCATCGCGGGCCTGTCGGTGGCCATGACAGCTTTCCTGTGGGGCAATCGCCTGCTGCCCCTGTCGTTGGCGGATCGGGCGGCCTGGGAAATCCATCTCTTTTTCATCGCCTGGGCCGCCACCTTGGCTTATGCCTGCTGCCGTCCGGCCAAGCGCGCCTGGGTCGAGCTGCTGGGCCTGGCAGCCGTGCTGCTGGCGCTGTTGCCGCTGCTCAACGCCCTGACCACCGATCGGGGACTGCCCGCGAGCGTGCTCGCCGGGGACTGGGTCTACGCGACATTCGATGCCACGCTGCTGGTGTTTGCCGTGGGACACGGCTGGCTGGCATGGCGCACCTGGCGTCACCGGCCCCGGGTCAAGGCGGCGAGACCGGTCGCGGGGGCCGTCGAGCGCGCATTGGCCGAGCCCGCGCCGCTGGCGACGGGCGCAGGAGTTCGGCGATGAACGCGACGCTCGTGGACCACGTCCTGATTCTTTTTCTGTGCCTGGGCGGCTTTGCCTGCCTGGCGATGGCCATGGTGCGGCACCAGGAGGACGTGCTGGGGCATGAACTGCCGCCTGGGCGCACCCGGACCTTGCGGTGGGTCGGCTGGCTGCTGCTGCTGTCGGCGCTCTGGCTCGCGGTGCTGGCCATGGGCTGGGCGGCCGGACTCGTCGCCTACAGCGGCCACACCTCGGCCGGTGCCGGCCTGGTCTTCATCGCTCTGATGCGCCTCGATCGCTGGCGGGAGGGGCGCCGGTCGCGCCCTTCGCGCTGATGCAGCAAACCGGATCCACCCTCACGCCGAGATCTTTTTTCACCCTAGAAAGCACACACATGTTCCCCTGGAAATCCTCGCTCTCCCTCCTGGCCACAGCGGCGCTGCTGGCGGCCTGCGCCCAACCCGGCGGCACGCCGGCTGCGGGTGTCTCGGCCTCGCAGCCGGGTGCCGTGTCGGCCCCGGCCGTGGCGCAGCAGCGCCGTGCGGTGGGCCAGGGCCTGTATGAACTGGCCTACAGCCCTCGTCAGAATGCCGTGTTCGTGGCCTCCACCGGCGGTTTCGGTGCCGATGCCGCGCCGGCCCGCATTCTGCGTCTGGACCCGGCCACGCTGGCCGTGCAGGCCGAGATCCAGTTGCCCAACCGCGGCTTCGGCGTGATTCTCGACGATGCCGCCAACCGCCTGTATGTCGGCAACTCCAGCGAGGCGAGCATCACCGTCGTCGACACGGCGGCCAACCGCGTGAGCCACGTCATCACGCTGGCCGAGAAGACCGTCGGTGCCGACGGCAAGGCCAAGGCGCCGCACAGCTTCCGTGAACTCGTGCTCGACACCGCCCGCCACCGTCTCTATGCGCCCGGCATGAGCATGGCCGACAGCGCGCTGTACGTGGTCGACACCCGCAGTCAGAAGGTCGAGAAGGTCGTGCCCGGCCTCGGCCAACTGGCCACCGGCGTGGCGCTCGATGCAGCCGGCAACCGCCTGTTCGTCTCCAACCTCAAGGGCGAGATCGCCGTGGTCGACACGGTGGGCCTGATCGTCAACAAGACCTTCGACAGCGGTGCCGATCAGCCGCTGAACCTGGCCTTCGACGGCGCCACCAATCGCCTGTTCGCCACCGACCAGGGACTGGAGCAGATTCAGCAGCGCCGCCAGAAAAGCGAGCCGGGCTACACCCCTCGTGCCGGCAACCGCGTGATCGTGCTGGATGCCGACAGCGGCAAATCCCTGGCCAGCCTGCCCACGGGTGCCGGCCCCGTGGCCCTCAAGCTCGATGCGGCACGCCAGCGCCTGGCGGTGACCAACCGCGGCGCGGGCACGGTCACGCTGTTCGACAGCCGCAGCTACCAACTGCTGCAGACAGTGGCCGCACCGGCCCATCCCAACAGCCTGGCGCAGGACGAAGCCCGCAACGTCTGGTATGTGACGGTCAAGAACGGACGCGATGCCGAAAAGGGCAGCCTCGAGAGCGTGGTGCGTCTGGCACAGCCGTGATGGCCGCTCGCTGGCGGTGACGAACAGAAAGGCCGGTCGATCCGGCCTTTTTTGATGCCCCGATGACAAGCCGAACCGGACTGGGCTGCCTAAATCTTGGGCATTCTATGGAAAATCCTGTCGAATCAAAGACTTATCGTATCCATACGTGACTTGCCCCAAGTTATCCACAATGTTGTTCGCCGACAACGGGGATAAGCGGAAAAAATCTGCACAAAAATAAGGCAATAAGTGGAAAATCGATATACGACAAGGACTTGAAAAATCCATACGGTGAAGAACACGGCTTATCCACAGCTTTGCGCCCAGGCGCTGGGGATAGTCTTCGGCGATACGCTCCGGTCATCCGCCCGATCGTTTGACCGTCCAGCCCTGAGCCTGCAGCACGGCCATGATGCGGGGCACGTGGTCGCCCTGGACCTCGATGGTGCCGTCCTTGACGGTTCCGCCGCTGCCGCACGCCGTCTTGAGTTTCTTGCCCCACTCGGGCAGTTCGGCAACCGGCACGGGCAGGCCGGTCACCACCGTCACGGCCTTGCCGCCGCGGCCCTTGGTCTGCCGGGACACCCGCACCACGCCATCCCCGGCGGGCAGGGCCTGCGCGGCCTCGCGGCATCGGCATCGAGCCGCCGGCTGCCGGCATTCCGGGCACATGCGGCCCGCATCGGTAGAGTAGACCAATCGGCCCAGGTCGCTCATCGGCATGGCGATCACACCGACTTGAATGCCGCGCGGGCCGCGTCCAGCGTGGCGTCGATGTCGGCCGCGGTGTGGGCGGCACTGACGAATCCGGCTTCGTACAGCGCCGGCGCGATCGACACGCCCCGGTCCAGCAGTCCGTGGAACAGCGTGTTGAAACGCGCCCCGTCGCTCTTCATCACCTGGGTGTAGTTCCGTGGCAACTGGTCGAGCAGGAAAAAACCGAACATGCCGCCTTCGCTTTCCGTCACCAGCGGCACGCCGGCTTCGCGAGCCGCTGCCTGCAGGCCGTCGACCAGGCTGCGGGTGCGTTGGCCCAGGGCTTCGTAGAAACCGGGTTTCTGGATCTCCCGCAGCGTGGCCAGACCGCAGGCCGTGGCCACCGGGTTGCCCGACAGCGTGCCGGCCTGGTAGACCGGCCCCAGCGGAGCCAGGTGCTGCATGATGTCGCGCGAGGCGCCGAAAGCCGCCAGCGGCATGCCGCCGCCGATCACCTTGCCCAGCACCGTGATGTCGGGTTTGACCTTGAGCACCGACTGCGCCCCGCCCAGCGCCACGCGGAAACCCGTCATCACCTCGTCGATGATGAGCAGTGCGCCATGCTGCGTGCACAGCTCGCGGCAGCGCTGGATGAAGGCCGGCGTGGGCCGCACGAAGTTCATGTTGCCGGCGATCGGCTCGATGATGAGCCCGGCGATCTCGGGGCCGTGGATGGCGAAGGCCTCGTCCAGCTGAGCCACGTTGTTGTACTCGAGCACCAGCGTGTGCTGCACCACTTCGGCGGGCACGCCCGCACTCGTCGCGGTACCGAACGTCGCCAGTCCCGAGCCGGCTTTCACCAGCAGCGCATCGGCATGGCCGTGGTAGCAACCCTCGAACTTCACGATGCGCGGACGCTGCGTCGCGCCGCGTGCCAGGCGGATGGCACTCATGCCGGCTTCGGTGCCCGAACTGGTCAAACGCACCATTTCGATCGACGGAACCAGGCGGACGATCTCTTCGGCCAGCTCGACCTCGCGTTCGGTGGGGGCACCGAAGGACAGGCCCTGTTCCAGCGCCTTGTGCACCGCCTCGATCACCGCCGGATGGTTGTGGCCGAGGATCATGGGGCCCCAAGAACCCACGTAGTCGATGTAGCGGTCGCCGTTGGCGTCCCAGACATAGGCACCCTGCGCGCGTTCGATGAAGCGGGGCGTGCCGCCCACGGCCTTGAAGGCCCGCACGGGCGAGTTGACGCCGCCCGGGATCAGCGCCTGTGCGCGCTGGAACAGGTCGGCATTGCGGTCGGGGGAAGAGGCGGATGCGGAAATCATAGCGTTCGGAACATGGAAAGCCCCGGCGTCCTGGCCGGAGGAAAAGGCGGAGATCCGGCGAGCAGTGCCAGCCGGCTGCAGGCGCTCAGTGGCGCGTGTCGTGGTCGGGCAGCTCGAAGTCCTGCGCCGTGGCCAGGCCGGGAGACTCGCCGCCGTCGGGGTCTTCGCTCTCGGGCTGCGCCCAGAATAGCCGATCCGGAACGACATGGCCCATGCCCGGGCGGAAGCCGTGGTGAAGCGCCTGGTCCAGGTAGGTCAGGGCTTCCTCGAAGGCCTCTTCCACATGGCAGCCGGAACCGACCAGCGCCGTCATGGCCGCCGACAGCGTATCGCCGGCACCCGTGAAGATCACTTCGAAGTGCTCGAACGACTTGCTGGCCAGCACGGTTTCGGGTGTCGCCAACTGGTTGTCCGTGTACTGGCCCGGTTGCGCGATGCCGGTCACCAGCACATAAGGCACGCCTTGGGTGCTGGCCGCCTTGGCGATGTCGCGGGCCGAGGGCCTGCGTTCATGCGGCCAGTCCGGCAGCAGCCAGCGCGAGAGCGTGCCGTGGCTGCCGATCAGCAGGCTGGTCTGCGGCAGCAGCAGGTCGAAGAAGGCGTCGTAGTAACTGTCCGCCTCGCTGCCGTCCCACCAGTTCAGGCTGGGCATGTAGGCCACCAGCGGCACCTCGGCATAGTCGGTCGCCAGCTCGGCCACCATGCTGACGTTTTCGGCCGAGCCCAGGAAACCCACCTTGATGGCCTGGACCTGCATGTCTTCGAGCGCATGGCGTGCCTGCTGGCTGACCCATTCGTCGTCCAGCGCATGGTGTTCGAAGATCTCGGCGGTGTCGCGCAGGTAGATCGCCGTCGTCACCGCCAGAGGATGAGCGCCCACCGACATCATGCTGGCGATGTCGGCCGTGAGACCGCCTGCGCCACTGGGGTCGCCGGCGTTGAACGTCATCACACACGCAGGGCTCAGTTCTTCGTCGTCGAGGATCTCGTCGGTGGGGGCAACGTGGGGCTTTTGGGATTCGGTCATGCGCAGGGGAGTGGCCGCTCGGCCGGCGCCGGGATGGCGCACGGCGCCGGGCCGCTCGATAGAATGAAGTTCATTCTATTAGGCTGTTCGCGCCGCCCGGAGGCCGCAGCCCCAAGACCACGAGAATCCCTGTGAGCGATACCGACTTCAAGACCTGGATGTGCCTGACCTGCGGCTGGATCTACGACGAGGCCGAAGGCGACCCTGAACACGGCCTCGCTCCCGGCACCCGCTGGGCCGACGTGCCCATGAACTGGACCTGCCCGGAGTGCGGCGCGCGCAAGGACGATTTCGAGATGATGGCGATCTGAGTCCGCAGCCGGCGTCCCTGGCCTAGCCTTCTTCCCGCTGCCGGCGCAGCACGCCATAACGTTCCAGGGTGCGTTCGCGCGCCTCGTCGTGGTCCACGATGGGGCCCGGGTAGTCCGACCCCGACAGCCCGGCCGACTCGCGTTCGATGGGCGAGGCCAGCCAGGGCGTGTGGATCATCTTGTCGTCGAGCCCGGCGACTTCCGGTACATAGCGGCGGATGAACTTGCCCTGGGGATCGAACTTCACGCTCTGCCGGACCGGGTTGAAGATGCGGAACCAGGGTTGCGCATCGCAGCCGCTCGAGGCCGCCCATTGCCAGTTGCCGTTGTTCGCCGCCAGATCGTAGTCGTTCAGCAGCCGGGCGAAATACGCCTCGCCGCGCCGCCAGTCGATGCCCAGGTCCTTGACCAGAAAACACGCCGCCACCATGCGCAGGCGGTTGTGCATGTAACCCGTGCTGTTGATCTGACGCATGGCGGCATCCACCAGCGGGTAGCCCGTGCGGCCCTCGCACCAGGCCTCGAAAGTCGCATCGGCGTGTTTGCCGTGGGCCCACCGGATGGCGTCGTAGGCCGGATTGAATGCGTGGCCCACCACGTGCGGAAAGTGGGCCAGGATCTGGTGGAAGAAGTCGCGCCAGGCCAGCTCGCTCAGCCAGACCGAAGCGCCTTCCTGACCCTTCTGATGGCGCCCATAGGCCTCGCGTGCCAGGCTCCGCACCGACACCGTGCCGAAGCGCAGGTGCACGCCCAGGTAGCTCGGTCCTTTCACGGCCGGAAAATCGCGCGTCGCGTGATAGTCGGCCATGCGATGCTGCAGGAACTCCGAGAACAGTTGCGCACCGCCGCTTTCGCCGGCGGGCAACGGCAGCTCGCTCAGGTTGGTCGGCTCGAAGCCCAGGTCGGCCAGCGACCGCGCCGTCTGCCAGCGTGGAGGGCGCGGCAGCAGGCGGCCATAGTCGTCCTGCTCCGACGGATAGTGATGAAGCGCCTGGGGTTCGTCGGCCAGACGCTGCAGCCAGGCCTTCTTGTAGGGCGTGAAGACGGTGTACGGCGTGCCTGCACGCGTCAGCACCTCGCTGCGTTCGAACACCACATGGTCCTTCACCGTGTGGAACGCGATCCCCAGATCGGCCAGTGCACCCAGCACCCGCGAGTCGCGACTCAGGGCCGAGGGTTCGTCGTCGTGGCTGGCCCACACCACCTGAACGCCCAGCGATTGGGCCAACTGGGGAATTTCCGAGGCGGCAGGTCCGTGGCAGGTGATCAGGCCCGCCTGCGCATCGCCCGCACGCCGGCGCAGTTCGGCGTCGAGTTCCGCCACGCTGTGCACGATGAACTCGACCCGCCGGTCTTGCCGCGGCAGATCGTCCAGGATGTCGGTGTCGTAGACGAACACCGCGTGCAGACGGTCGCATTGGGACAGCGCATGGTGCAGGGCCGCGTTGTCGTGCAAACGCAGGTCGCGGCGGAACCACATCAGGCCGGTGGCGTAGTGAGCAGGGGACATGAAGACAGAGGCTGCCGGGGCGGCAGAAACACGAAGGTGGCCCGATTGTCGGGCCGAAGTCGGCAGCGCCGTGCCGGACGAGAGCGCAAGCGCCGGAGGGCCGGATATTCCCTGTCCGGGAGCCTGCCCGCGCCGGCGAACTAAAATCGCGGCATGCCCGATCATCAAGCGCCTGCGCCATCCCCTGCCGATTCGATCAACCTGACCAACCATTTCCTGATTGCCATGCCTGGCCTCGAGGACGAGTTGTTCGGCAAGAGCGTCGTTTATCTCTGTGAGCACAATGAGAACGGCGCCCTCGGGCTCATGATCAACAAGCCCAGCGACTTCAGCCTCAAGCATCTGTTCGAGAAGGTCGAGCTGCCCATGCGCCGCCCCGACCTGGCCGATCAGCCCGTCTTCCAGGGCGGTCCGGTCCAGACCGAGCACGGTTTTGTGCTGCACGACGCCATGTCCGAGGGGCTGGTGGCCGGCGTTGCCGCCGTGCGTGTGCACCGCGGCCGCCTGCGCCAGCGCGTGACCGAAGAGGTCGAGAAGCTGATCGAGCAGGCCATGGCGCAGCAGCAGGGGACCGACGAAACCGTGTCCCCGCCGCAGGATGCCGACCTGCAAGGGACCCGTACCGCACCCGACGGCGGCGAACCGCAGGCGCCTTCCAGCGACTCGCCGATCACGCTGGCCGCCGAGGCGCCCGAGTCCGTGGAGCCCGCTGAAGACGAAGCCGAATCGGCCTACGCCTCCACGCTGCGCATCCCCGGCGGCGGATTGGAGATGACCACCTCGCGCGACGTGCTCGAAGCCGTCGCATCGGGTGCCGGTCCTCGCCGGATGCTGGTCTCGCTGGGCTACGCGTCCTGGGGCCAGGGCCAGCTCGAGTCCGAACTGGCCGAGAACAACTGGCTCACCGTCAACGCCGATGCCTCCATCATCTTCGACACGCCGGTCGAGCTGCGCTACAGCCGGGCCCTGTCGCTGCTGGGCATCAGCGAGTACATGCTGTCCCAGCAGGTCGGCCACGCCTGAGCGCCGGCATCCCCGCTGTCCTTCTGCCGTCCCGACCTTGCCGTCGCCCCCATGCTGAAACCGTCATGAGTTTGCTCGCCGCCGACGCTGCGTCCACCGCCCACCAGTCCTTCCTGGCTTTCGATTTCGGGCCCAAGCGGACCGGCGTGGCCACGGGCAACCGGCTGCTGTCCCAGGCCCAGCCCCGGCCGACGCTCAAGGTCGAGGGCGATGCCCGTTTTGCCGCCATCGCCCGCCTCATCGCCGAGTGGCAACCCGATGCGCTGGTGGTCGGCATCCCGTGCCACCCGGACGGCCAGCCGCACGAGATGACCCGGGCCGCCACGCGCTTTGCCCGCCAGCTCGACGGCCGCTTCGGCCTGCCCGTCTACACCGTCGACGAGCGCTACAGCACCACCGAGGCCCATGCCCAGGGGGCCCGCGATGCGGATGCGGGCGCAGCCTGCGTCATCCTCGAACAATTCCTGCGGCAGCTTGCCTAGCCGCCGAGGCCGAGCCCCTGCCGTCCATGCGCCCACTCGCATCGTTCATTCCGGTTTTCCAGAGGAGTCCCGCCCCATGGCGATGAAGTTTCTGCGCGCCAGCGGGCGCCTGGTGCGTGTGCTCGGCCATGCCCTGCACGGCTGGTGGACGATCCGCCGCCACTTCGGCCGCATGAGCCAGCCCGAGCGCGAAGCCGCCGTCCAGCAATGGGCCCAGGCCATGCTCGCGCGCATGGGCATCACGCTCGAGGTACAGGGGGCCGAATCGGTTCAGGGACCGGTGCTGCTGGTGGCCAACCACATTTCCTGGCTGGACATCCTGGTCATGCACGCCAGCCGGTACTGTCGTTTTGTCTCGAAGGACGACGTGCGCGACTGGCCGCTGGTCGGCCCGCTGGCCACCGGGGCCGGCACCCTCTACATCGAGCGGGGCTCGCGGCGCGACGCGCAGCGTGTCGTGCACGCCATGGCCGACGCATTGCAGCAAGGCCAGGTGGTCGCCGTCTTTCCGGAAGGCACCACCAGCGACGGCACGCAGGTGCTGCCGTTTCATGCCAACCTGCTGCAGTCGGTGGTCGCCACGGGCTTGCCGGTGCGGCCGGTGGCCCTGGCTTATGTCGATCGGGGCACCGGTCGGCCCAGCCCGGCGCCGATCTATGTGGGCGACGACAGCCTGGGCGCATCCGTCTGGCGCACCCTGAGCGAAACCGGCCTGTGCGCCGTGGTGCGTTATGGCGAAGCCGAAACGGCCCAGGGCCGCGACAGGCGCGCCCTGGCCAACGATCTGCGCGACCGCATCGTCGACATGACGCGTGCACGCCGCTGAGCGGCGTGTCGCACACACGCCCGATTCCGTAGCGCCCGTGGCCCTGCCTACAGCAGCTCGTCGGGCGCCAGCGGCCCGATGATCTTTAGGAGCAGTTGCAAGGGGGCGCTGGCGTCGGGTTCGCCCCAGCCCTCCGGCTGGGTCACTCCGGGCGGCGCTTGCCAATGGATGCGGTTGTCGTCCAGCGTCAGCCGGTACGCGCCCGACGAGAGCGTCGGCTCGATCGTCGCCGTGGCCTGCGCCGCCAGTTGCCGGCTGCGAATGAGCAGTGCCACTTCGGTATTCTGCAAATGGCTGCGCAAATCCAGATTCATCGAACCGACCACGATCACCTGGCCGTCCATCACCACCAGCTTGGCGTGCAGGCTGGTCATCTGGCTGCCCGACGAACCCAGTCCACGCAGCCGTGTCGGCTGCTCCGCCCGCATCTCGTAGAGTTCGATGCCCATGCGCAGCAGTGCCTTGCGGTAGCGTGCGTAGCCCACATGCGCCACCGGTGCATCGTTGGAGGCCAGTGAATTGGTCAGCACCCGGATGCGCACGCCTCGCTGGCGCAGGCGCTCGAACAGCGCCATCATGTCTTCGCCCGGCACAAAATAGGGCGACACGATCAGCAGGTCGCCCTGCGCTCTGCCCATCAGCCCCATCAGGCCTTCGACCGTCGTCGGCTCCTGACTGGTGTCGTGTTCCGGATCGAGTTTGTCGGGCGTATCGACCATCATCAGTGCCGGCGCCCATGTCAGCTTGAGTTGCCGCAGATCCAGGCTGCGAGCCACCTCTGCAACGACCTTCCGCTCGGCGGGCGTGTCGGCCGGCGGCGTGTCGGGATCCGGCGTGTCGTCCTGGCCCGAGCCCAGGGCCGACAGCAAGGCGGGCTGCGGTGCGGTCCCTTGCCCCAGGGCCTGCAGCTCTTCGCGTGTCTTCAGCGATTGAACCGGGTACGACAGCGGGTTGTTCCAGTACGCATCGAAGCTGCGCGAAAGATCGCCCACCACGGGGCCTGCCGCCAGCACGTCGATGTCGACGAAGTTGCTGCCCGTGCCGCGACCGAAGTACGTTTCGCCCAGGTTGCGGCCACCCGTGATGGCCACGCTGTTGTCGGCCACGAAGATCTTGTTGTGCATGCGCCGCTGGATGCGCTCGAAGTCATGCAGCGCGTCGAGAAGCCGCAGCATCTGCGACTGCCGCGAGCCGGGCAGGGGGTTGAACAGCCGCACCTCGATGCGCGGCACCAGCGCCAGCTTGAGCACCTGTGCATTGCTGCCCGCCGTGTTCAAGTCGTCGAGCAGGATACGCACGCGCACGCCGCGCGCCGCTGCCGCCACCAGTGCCGTGGCCAGTTCGTCGGTGGTGGCATCGGCGTGGATCGCGTAGTACTGGATGTCCAGCGTCTTCTGAGCGGCCTCGATCAGTGCGATGCGGCTGGCGAATGCCGTCTCGGGCGATCCCAGCAACTGGAAACCCGAGTCCCGGCTGCGCGCCGTGGCCGGCCGCCGTTCCTGCACCCACTGACCCAGCTTCGTTTGCTGGGGCTGCGACAGCGCATGGCTGACGGGCCGTTCGACATCGCGCGGCAGGCTCGAGCAACCGGCCAACATCGCCAGCGCCAATCCGGCGATCCAGAGCCGCCGCATGCGGGCCAGGTTCATGGCCGTGATGGCCCATAGGCCCTTCGCCACGCCGTCCAGCCCGGAACCTGGCGATTGCCGATGCGAAGGGACGGGCAGATGGAGAAGGCGGCTTGCGTGCATGTTGCCGCCAGTATGGTCAGGTGTCGCTGCCCGGTCGTGACAGCCGACAGGCTGTCACGCTGACAGGTTTTCCCAGCGCTCCAGCGCCGCCATCAGCTCGGATTCGATCTCGGCAATGCGTGCGCTCACCTGCGCCGCCCGGCCCGCATCCTTGCCGTAGAGCTGGCCGCCTTGCAGTTCCTTCTCCAGGATCTGCTGTTCCTGCTCCAGTTGCGCGATCTGGGCAGGAAGGGCGTCGAGCTCGCGCTGCTCCTTGTAGCTCAGCTTGCGTTTGCGCGCAGCCTCGGCGGGCGGAGCGGCTGGCACCGGCACTGCAGCCGGGGCCGGGGCGGGCGCCGGCATCGACGCCGGCACGGGCGACGCGGCCTGCGCCTGACGGCTCAGCACACCCGAGCGCTGCGACTGCGTCAACCAGTCCTGCACCGAACCTTCGTACTCGCGCCAGGCACCCGGGTTCTCGGGCGTCGACTCGCAAGCCAGAATGCTCGTCACGACGTTGTCCACGAAGGTCCGGTCGTGACTGACCAGGAACACGGTGCCCGGGTAGTCCTGCAGCAGGTCTTCCAGCAGTTCCAGCGTGTCGATATCCAGATCGTTGGTCGGCTCGTCGAGCACCAGTACATTTGCAGGACGGGCAAACAGGCGCGCCATCAGCAGGCGGTTGCGTTCGCCCCCGCTGAGCGTGCGGACCGGTGCATTCGCACGGGCCGGCGAAAACAGGAAATCGCTCAGATAGCTCTTCACATGCTTGCGCTGGCCGTTGATCTCGACCCATTCGCTGCCCGGACTGATGAAATCCTCGAGCGTGGCATCGAGATTCAGGCCGTCGCGCATCTGATCGAAGTACGCCACCTGCATGTTGGTGCCCAGACGGGTCTGGCCGCTGTCGGGCTGCAGTTCGCCCAGGATCATCTTGAGCAAGGTGGTCTTGCCCGCGCCATTGGCGCCCAGCAGGCCGATCTTGTCGCCGCGCAGGATGGTGGTGCTGAAGTCCTGCACGATGACCTTGTCGCCATAGCGTTTGCTGACCTGGCTGAGTTCGGCCACGATCTTGCCGCTGGGCTGGCCCGAGGTCAGCTCCATCTTCACCCGTCCCACTGCATCGCGGCGCTGGGCCCGGTTGTTTCTCAGGGCCTCCAGCCGGCCGATGCGGCTTTGGCTGCGTGTGCGCCGGGCTTCGACGCCCTTGCGAATCCAGACCTCTTCCTGGGCCAGCAGCTTGTCCGCCTTGGCGTTGATCACCGCCTCCTGCGCCATCTGCTCTTCCTTCTGCACCAGATAGCGGCCGAAATTGCCCGGGTATGAACGCAGCAAGCCACGGTCGAGCTCGACGATGCGGGTCGACACCGCATCCAGAAAGGCGCGGTCATGGGTGATCGTGACCAGGCTGCCACCAAAGCCCACCAGCAGTTCTTCCAGCCAGGCAATCGAGTCCAGATCCAGATGGTTGGTCGGCTCGTCGAGCAGCAGCACGTCGGGCTGCTGGATCAGTGCCTGAGCCAGGGCCACCCGCTTGCGCGTCCCGCCAGACAGGCTGGAGATCAGCGCATCGGGATTCAGGTGCAGGCGCTGCAGGGTTTCTTCGACGCGCTGCAGCCAGTTCCAGCCGTCCTGGGCTTCGATCAGCGTCTGCAGGCGATCCAGGTCGCCTTCGCCGCTGGTGTACTGGTCCAGCACCGCCATCAGCGGGGCCAGGCCTTCGCGCACCGACTCGAATACGGTATGCGACGCATCGAGCTGCGGTTCCTGGGCCACATAGGCCAGGCGCAGATCCTGCCGGTACTGCAGGGTGCCGTCGTCCACCTTTTCCATTCCACCCAGAATCTTCAGCAGCGAAGACTTGCCGGCGCCATTGCGTCCGATCAAGCCCACACGTTCGTTCTCCTCCAGAGAAAAGCTGGCTTTGTCCAGCAGGGCAACATGGCCGAAAGCCAGTTGTGCGTCGTTTAATGTGATCAGTGCCATGGTCGGCATTATCGGTGCGCCGCACCCGCGACCGCTTTCCAGTGCACAGGCACAACGGGCCGGTCGGCCATGAGCCGGCCTGGATTCGGCCGGCAGGCGGACCCGCCGGGCTGGTCGGCTACGCCGGTTCGCTCCCCATCCCTTGCCCCCTATCTAAAGAGTAGAGAGCGATCTTCTCGATCGTGATCGCCATCTCTATGGAGCGGGCACGAGTCGAAGCGCGATACAGGGGCAGGCTGGACGGTAGCCGGACTGGCCGCGCAGATAGCGCTGAATGGTTCTCCCGCGCGTGACTGCGTCCGATGAATACGGAGGAACACATGCAGCCACAAGCTTGAACCTGCTTCCTGCTTCCTGCTTCCTGGCCCCTGATTTCATCTCGGGGCAAGGGCGGAGCAGGGCGCCAGCCGGCTTGGGCCTCGCCTTGCTCACATTTCCTCAAATAATTGGCGTCGATCGGGATAGCGCGGTTTTTCCATGCCATAATTCGCCTCCCTTCAACGCAAGGCTGCTCTTTTGGGAGTGGTTGGCGAGGTGGGGAGGTCTCGGATCCGTAGCAAGGTC
>NZ_RJVF01000015.1 GCF_003752175.1 Comamonas sp. BIGb0124
CCGTGCCCGCGTTGTTCACATCCCCCGCCACGACCGCCGAGACCTTGCCGCCGATCGCAGCCAGCACGCCCCCGCCCTCGTTGCCCAGCGCCCCGACCTTCAGCAGCAGATCATCCCCCGCCCTGATCGTGCCGCCCTTGCGGTTGTCCAGCCGCCCCGTGGCATCGATGCTCATCGACTCGCCCGCCTGCAGCGCCCCGCTGTTGTCGACGCGACCCGCCTGCACGGCCAGCACGCGCTCCGCGACGATCTTGCCCCGGTTGTTCAACGCCTGCGCCTCGAGCCCGATGCGCTCGCCCGTGAGGCTGCCGTCGACGGCCAGCTCGCCCCGCGCCAGCACGCTGACCGTATCGGCATCGAGCCGCTTGCCCGCCGCCACGGCGATGCCCTCGCCCTCGAGCCGCAGCCCGACCTTGGCATACACATCGGCCACGCTGAGGTCGCCGGCCGCCGTGATGCGCACGTCCCCGGTCGAGGCGACGACACCCTGGTGGCGCACGCCCAGTCCCGACTCCGTGCTCACGAAGCGGATCATCCGCCCGTACATGGCCCCCAGCGTGCTGCCGTCGATGGCCCACACCGGCGCGCCCTCGCCGCCGTCGGCCAACTTGTAGAACGAGCGGCTCGCGGGGTTGTAGCTGTTGAGGCCGGCCACGACCTGGATCTCGGCGGTGCTGCCGTGCGAGGCCACCAGGGCGTTGAGCCGGATGGCCCGGGCGACCAGGTCGAAGTAGCTCAGTCCGCTGGTGTTGATGCCGCTGCCCTCGACCGTGATCTGACCACCGCGCACGTCGAAGCGCACCGTGCCGTCGGCGTTGAGCTGCGGGCGCCCCGTGGTGAGCGTGAGGCTGTTGAGGTTGACGCTGGAGACGCCGTTGCCCACGATGCCGCTCTCGTTGGCGATGAAGACGTCCATCTTCTGGTTGCCGAAGCCTTCGAGGGCTCCGCGCAGCTGGCTCGGGGCGCCGCCGTTGACTTCGAGCAGCGCACCGCGGGCGGCCGGGCCGTTGCCCAGGTTGCCGTTCTTGACGACAAAACCGCCGATCTGCGAGATGCCGTCGGTTTGACTGTTGTTGAGGATCAAGCCGCGTGCGTCGACATCGAACTGCGTGAACTTGTTGTGCGAGATGCCCTGGCTGCCCGGCGCGACGATGTTGACGACGGGCACGCCGTTGGCGGCCTGCGAGATGCCGGCGCGCTGGCCGGCCGACGCATTGCCGTCGACCTCCAGCCCCGCTTGCGCCATCGCGGGCAGCAGGCCCAGCGTCGCCATCACCACTGCCAAGGCCTGGCTACCCGGCCCGCTTCGGCTGCCCTTGCCGCGTGCACGCGTCACCGGCGACACCGCCACCCACGTACCCACACGGGTACTGAAAACAAGTTTGTAGAGATTGCTGTTCATGGGAACGCTCCTTGGGCCAGACAAAGCCAGAGCAGGTCGAGGGGAAAACATCGAAAGACAGCAGAACGGGCAAGCCCATCCTGTTCGCACAGGGGCACCATGAGGAGGACCCCGTTGTGCGCCTGTGCAGACGTCGAACCGTCGCAAGGCGCCGTGCACGCCCCCGCCGCATCGACGATGCGTTCGAGGCGTTGCACGCCGAATCAAGCTCGCACAACGGCAGATGCCGAGGGCGTCGCGCGCCAGGACGGCACGCTGTTCAAGGGCTCATGAACCGGGAAGGTGACGGGTGCGCTCGCGCAGGGCAGGCCGCCCGGCGAGCGTCCGTGGACATCCCGCTTCACGCAGCGCGGGCACGTCTGCTCCGGTGAAAAAAGAAGAAACCATGGCGTTCATCAGTTGACTCATCGCGATCGCTGTTGTGGAAATGTCAGGTTGTCTGAGAGCCCCCTGGACCATCGAACAACCCGGCGCAGCGGCAAGCGCGAAGGGGATCGTCGGATATCCAGGACTCGCGCGCCTGTCCGGTGACCGGTAGCGCGACGACGGCACCCGAGCAGAATAATCATGCTCATTTGCCTGAGCTGGCTTGTTGCCGGAGCGACGCACCGCGGGGCCGCCATGGGCGTCCCGGGCCTATCCGCGTGATGAGGGGTTTCGACGACACCGGTCTCGATCCGGCGATGAAGGAAAACGCGATGGACACGTGAGCGCGGGCCCCTGAATCAAGGGCCCGCGACAGGGAAACAACGGCGTGAACAACCCGGCCGAAGCCGGCTGTTCAGAAGTTCTTGCGCAAGGCGATTTCGCCGCCCGATCCGATCTGCCGGGGTGAACCGAACACCCGGTAGCGGTCGTGCAGCAACGACAGGTTCAGCGAAGTGAGTTTGCTGAAAGGATAGGCGTAGCCGAGGCTGGCCCTGCGACGCTGTGCATCGCCGCCACGGTCTACCCCATTCATGAGCCGCTGGGTGCTGGCCTGGTAGGACAGACGCACTTCGCCGACGCCCAGCGGAGCCGATGCCCCCAAGGTGTAGGTCGCGGCACGTCCGGCACCGCTGGCGCCCAGATCCCAGCTGCGCGCGGCAATGCCGTAGAGCGCGAAACGGGTGAAATCGTAGGTGGCAGACAAGGCGGCGGTCTGCCATTCGTCCGCGGCTCGCGTACCGCTTTGGGCCCTCGTGTCGCGCTGCCAGGCCACCGACACGATGAGCCTGTCGCCCTTGTATTCACCCTGGAAACCGTACAGATCCTTCTGGCTCGAACCCTCGCCGGTGGCATACGAAGCGGCGACGCTGAAGCCGCTGAAATAGGCCGACTGCAACGTGACGGTGTTGTCCCATTTCTCGTTCTGAGCGGCGCCGCGTGTCCCCATGCCCGCCAGGCTGTCGCCGCCGAACGACTCGAAACGTCCGCTGACGCCGCGCTCGTTGACAGGGCTGCTCATGCGGCCGAACCGAACGCTGCCCAGGCCCTGCTTTTCGAGGCCTACCCAGGATTTGTCTTTCCACATGCCCTCGCCATCCTGCACGCCCGTGTCGGCAAAGAACCGGTGCTCCAGTTGAAAAAAAGCCGACAGTCCGTTGCCCAGATCCTCCACGCCCCGAAAACCGATACGGCCACGCGAGCTGTCGTCGATGCGCAGGGCCGGACGATCGGGTTCCTTCACATCCTTCATGTAGCGCACGCCCAGGTCCACGCGGCCATAAATGATGTTGGACGACTGGGCCCAGGCCGATGCCGCCGGCAGGGCCGCCAGCATGATCGCCGCACAGCGCAAGGTCCTCTTCTTCATGTCTTGTCTCCGTTGTCGTTCGTTTCAACACAACACGCCGGGGGCTCACCTTTCGAAGGCGATGAAGCAACAGGCGTGGCTCCGCCCTCGCGCTGTTTCAGCGCTTTTTAGAAGCAAGGGCGTCGATGGGGGCCTGGGGCTCGCCGGGTGTCGGCGACCCGGCCCGGCAGCCGGATAAAGGACCGCTAGGCTGCGGTGGCCATGTCCCGGCTGTAGCTCAGGCTGGCCTCGACCAGCATGCGGGTGTAGTCGTGCCGGGGCGTTCCCTGCGCCAGCGTCCGCGTGTCGAGCGTCTCGACGATCTCGCCGGACTGCATCACCGCGAGGCGGTCGCACAGATGGGCGACCACGCTCAGGTCATGCGTGACCATGAGGTAGGTGAGTCCGTCGCGCACGCGCAGATCGGCCAGCAGGTTGAGAATCTCGGCCTGCACCGACACATCGAGCGCGGAGGTCGGTTCGTCGAGCAGCAGCACACGCGGCTCGAGGATCAGGGCTCGCGCAATCGCCACGCGCTGACGCTGCCCGCCTGAAAGCTGATGCGGAAAACGATCGCGGAAACCCGGGTTGAGACCGACTTTGACCAGCACCTCGTCGATGCGCTGTTCACGCCGGTCCTTGCGGTGGATGATCAAGGGTTCGCGCAGGGCCCGCGCCACCGTCTGGCGCGGATGAAGCGAGCCATACGGATCCTGGAACACCATCTGCACCAGCCGGCAGCGGTCGAAATCCAGCGTTCGGCCCAATGCCCGACCGCCGATCGACAGCTCTCCGCGCCAATGCGTGAGCAGGCCGGCCAGGCAGCGCAGCACCGTGGTCTTGCCCGAGCCGGACTCGCCGACCAGGCCAAAGGACTCGCCCTGCGCGACGCTGAAACTCACGTCGCGCAAGACCTGAACGCTGCGGGCCCCCTGCCCGAAGCTGAGATCCAGCCCGCGGATATCGATCATGCGGGCAGCGTTTTCCGTCCCCGTGTCGGTGTTCGGCATCATGCGCAGACTCCTTCGCTCGAAGCCTGCAACCAGGCCGGATCGCGCTGCAAGGTGGGCAGGCGTTCCTGGCGCCTGTCGAGGCGCGGCAATGCGGCCAAAAGGCCTTGTGTGTAGGGGTGGCGGGCCCGATCGAGATCTGCGGCAGCGATCGACTCGACCACCCGTCCGGCATACATCACCAGAACCCGATCGCAGAAGCTGCGAACCAGGTTGAGGTCGTGGCTGATGAAGATCAGTCCCATGCCGTGATCGCTGACCAGGCCGTCGAGCGTCGACAGGACCTGGCGTCGCACCGACACATCGAGTGCGGAGGTCGGTTCGTCGGCAATGATGACTTCGGGTCGCGTGATCATCATCATCGCGATCATGATGCGCTGGCCCATGCCGCCCGAGACCTCGTGCGGATAGAGGTCGTAAACCCGGCGGGGATCGCGGATGCGGACCGTCTCCAGCATCGCCACGGCACGCTGGCGGGCCTCGTCGGCACCGATGCGGTGATGCGCGAGATAGGCCTCGGCGACCTGTTCGCCGACCCGCATCACCGGGTTCAGCGAGTATTTCGGGTCTTGCAGAATCATGGAGATGCGCTGGCCGCGCACCTTCTGCATTTCGCGCTCGGACAGCGTGAGCAGTTCCTGGCCCTGCAGGCTGCACCGGTCTGCCGTGATGCGGGCACTGGCCGGATGCAGGCGAAGGATGGCGCGGCCGACCGTCGATTTGCCCGAACCCGACTCGCCCACGATCGCCAGCTTCTCGCGCCCCAGCCGGAACGAGACGCCGCGCACCGCGTGCACCGGGCCGTCGTCGCCGGCAAACGTGATGTCGAGGTTGTCGACCTCCAGCAAGGGTTCGTGGCGATCGCGCGCCCCTGCCCGGGTCGGCGGAATGGAAAGAGGGGGTGTCGTCATCGACGTGTCTCCTGTCTTCGTTTTCTGTTGAATGGCGGCCGGCCGGGCTCAGGCCCGGGGATCCAGCACATCGCGCAAGCCGTCGCCCAGCAGGTTGAAAGCCAGGCTCACGAGCAGGATCGCGGCACCCGGCATGGCGACCAGCCACCAGCACTCGATCATGTAGTTGCGGCCGGTCGAGATCATGGCGCCCCACTCCGGCAGCGGCGGCTGCGCGCCCAGGCCCAGAAAGCCCAGCCCGGCGGCCGTCAGGATCACGCTCGCCATGTTCATGGTCAGCCGCACGACGACGGACGACAGGCACATCGGAGCGATATGGCGAAGCAGAATGCGGGGGGCCGAGGCTCCTTGCAGACGCACGGCCTGGATGAAATCCGCATGGCGCAGGGACAGCGTCTCGGCCCGCGCCAGCCGTGCGATCGGCGGCCACGATGTGAGCGCGATGGCGACCACCGCATGCTCCAGCCCGGGGCCCAGCGCCGCGACGAAAGCCAGCGCCAGAACGAGGCTCGGAAAGGAGATGAAGATGTCCGTGATGCGCATGAACACCGTCTCGACCCAGCCACCGAAGTAGCCCGCGACCACACCGATGGCCAGGCCGATCGGCCCCACCACGACCGCCACCAGCGTGATGATGTAGAGCGTGATGCGCGAGCCGTGCACCAGCCGGCTGAAAACGTCCCGACCGTACTCGTCGGTGCCGAACCAGTGCTGCGCCCCGGGGGGCTGCAGCGCGCGCAGCAAATCCTGCGCACCGGGATCGTAGGGAGCGATCCAGGGGGCGAACAGAGCGACCACGATCAGGCCGGCGACCACGGCCAGGCCGGCCAGCGTGAGGCGATTGCGGCGCAGCTTGCGCAGCGCCTGGCACACGGGGTGTGCGCTGAAACGCTGCCAGGCGCCGGACCGGGGTGTATCGGCCGATGCCGCCAGGGCAGACCGGGATGTCGGAAGACTGGCCATGAAGAGTCCTGTCAGATGATGCTTGAGGTCAATCGACGATGACGGCTGTGCCGTTCATCGGGTACGGGGATCGAAGACGCGATACAGCGCATCGGACAGCAGGTTCAGGCCGATGAAGATCAATCCGATCACCAGCACGCTGCCCATGACGGCGTTCATGTCGCCCAGCAGCAGGCTGCTGGTGAGGTACTGGCCGAATCCCGGCCAGGCAAAGACGGTTTCGATGAGCACCGCGCCTTCGAGCAGGCCGCCGTAGGCCAGCGCCACGATGGTGAGCAACTGGACCAGGATGTTGCGGAACGCATGGCGCCAGATCACTTCGCGCTCGGACAGGCCCTTGACACGCGCCGTCAACACGTATTCCTGCGACAGCTGCGAAAGCATGAAGCTGCGCGTCATGCGGCTGATGTAGGCCATGGAATGCAGGCCCAGGATGGAGGCCGGCAGCACGAGGTGATGAAGCGCACTGCGCCAGGCTGCCCAGTTCCCGGCCAGTGCCGAGTCGATCAGCAGCATGCCGGTGACCCGCGGAACCAGGCCGTCGAAGGCGAGGCCCACGCGGCCGACGCCGCCCACCCAGTCGAGCCAGGCGTAGAACACCAGCAACCCCATCATGCCGAACCAGAAGATGGGCACGGAATAGCCGGTCAGGCTCAGCACCCGCACGAGCTGGTCCTGCCAGCGGCCACGGTGCGTGGCGGCAAACACACCCAGCGGCACGCCCAGCAGCGTGCCCAGCACGATGGCCGCGCTGGCCAGCTCGATCGTGGCCGGAAGGACACGGGCGATGTCGTGGGTGACCGGATTGCCCGTGAGGATGGCGTTGCCGAGATCGCCCTGCAGCAGGTCGCCCAGGTAGTACACGAACTGCACGTACAGGGGCTGATCGAGGCCCAACTGGCGATAGACCTGCTCGTAGGTGGACTGGTCGGCATCCGGCCCCACGATGGAAAGAACCGGATCGAGCGGCATGACGCGGCCGATGATGAAGGTCAAGGCCAGCAGACCGAGCAACGTCAGCACGATGGCCGACAGCTTTCTGGCCCAGACGGCCAGGGGCTGGGCGCCGGCCCAGGGCCGGGTTGCAGCGAGATGAGACATGTGAGCGATCCTTGTACGGTGGGACGGGGCGCCGTGCACTCGGCTGAGCAGGCGGCTCCCATCTGGATTCGGACGAAGCGCCGGCCCGCGGGCAGGCGTCGGAGGCAGGCCTCAGCGCTGCTTGTAGACCTCGTGGTACCGCGTGGTGACGGCGGGGTGGCCGTGGTAGTCGCGCAGATCGCGCGTCAGCATGACCGTGTCCAGCATCTGCGAGATCGGAAAGATCGCGCCCACCTCGCGCTCGAACTCGCGCTGGATATCCTGGTACATCGCCTTCTGCCGCACCGGGTCGGCCTGCGTGACCGCCTCCTCGATCCGCGCATTGATTGCGGGACTGAAGAACGATGTCCGCCAGCCCTGGAAGTTGGTCAGCCGCGCTTCGTCCCGGTTGTCGGGGTTGTAGACCAGGGCCCGCAGGCTGGAATGGGGGTGAGGCTCGGCGCCGCCGCCGCCCCGGCCGACGATGATGTCGAACTTGCGCTCGCGCATGGCGCCATAGACCTGGTTGCCGGTGCCCGGCAGGATGGCCGCCTGGATGCCTGCCTGAGCCAGCGTCGCCTGCAGGCTGGTGGCGATGTTGATGAAGGGCGATTCGGCCAGCACGCGGATGGTGGTCTTGAAGCCCTGGGGGTAACCCGCTTCGGCCAGCAGTTTCCGGGCGGCGTCCACGTCGAGCGCATAACCCGGCTCGGGCAGCGTGGCATCCAGCCCGCGTTGGACCGGTCGCTGATGCAGCACGCCGTAACCCGGCATGATCGACGCATTGATGCCCTGGTAGTCGATCAGCGAACGCAGCGCCAGCCGCACCCGCGCATCGGCAAACGGCCCCTCGCGTGCACTGACCGCCGCGTAGTACATGGTGCCGCGCTGCACGCCTTCGCTCACCAGGTCGCCGGCCCGTTGCAGGGCCTGGATGTCGGGCACGGACATGCCCGTCGCGATGTCGATATCGCCGCGCTCGATCATCAGGCGCAAGGCCTGCGACTCGGTCATGTGGCGCATCACGACACGGCGCAACCGGGCCGGGCCGCGCCAATAGCCGTCGTACCGGCTCATGAGCAGCACGTCCTTGGCGCGCCATTCGTCCAGCTTGAATGCCCCCGAGCCCGCCGCGCGGGTGCTCAGCCACGCATGGCCCAGGTCGCCGTTGCGGTCGTGCGCCATGACCGTCCGGCGGTCCAGCACCACGCTGCTCACGCTGGTGGCCAGCGTGTACAGCACCAGCTTGGGGTCGGTGGCTTTCGGCAGCCGGATCACCAGCGTGCGATCGTCCGGTGCGGCGATGAGCTGCTCGGCATTGCCGGCGTTGAAGCCATAGCTTTTCCAGGCCGTGGCCAACGCCAGATTGAGCTTGAGCACCCGCTGCAGCGACCAGGCCGCATCGTGCGCGGTCAAGGCATATCCCGAATGGAAGGTCACGCCCGAACGGATGTGGAAAGTCAGTTGGCGGCCGTCCGGAGCGATCTCCCACTGCTCGGCCAGGCCGGGCTTGACGTCGGTCAGGCGCTGCGGGTCGAGCTCGACCAGGTAGTCGTAGAGGTTGGCCGCGATCTCGACCACGTCGTTGCCGGTGGCAGCGGCCGGGTCGAGCGACAGCAGGTTGTTCATGCTCATGCCGACGATGAGCTGGTCTTGCGGCGTCTTGGCCAAAGCCCCGGCGGGCAGGGCAAGGGCCAGCGCACACGCGGTGCCCAGGGCCAGCACACCGGCACGCACGCCGGCCGCCAGCACCCGGCCCGCCTCGGCCGCACGGAACACGGGGGTCATGGCTTTTGTCGGATCTTCTGCCACGTTGTCTCCTTTGTTTTGCATCCCGGGAATCGCCTCGGGTTTTCAGTACGTCTCGATCGTATGGGCTTCGACGTAATCGAGATCGATGTCCTCGCCCAAACCGGGTTTCTGCGACAGGTGGACATAACCGTCGGCATCCATCGGATCCCAAAGGCTGTTGAGGTAGGGAGGCACTTCGTCGTAATCCAGGAAGGGGTGCAGCAGGCCGCGTTCGTACCAGCGGCAGTTCTTGATGGCGGCACAGACCGCCAGGTTGCCCGCGCTGCTGCCGTGCACCTCGCAATCCATGCCGAACGACTCGGCCAGATGGGCGACCTTCAGCGTCGGGCCGATGCCCCCCACGCCCGGCACGCCGGCACGCAGGATGTCGCAGGCCCCGGCCTTGACCCAGTCGGCGCGCGTCCAGTGCTTGCCCGCGGCCGTTTCGGGGCCCAGGATGGGAATATCGAGCTGCCCGGCCAGCCAGGCGTACGAAGCGATGCTTTGCTCGCTCATCATTTCCTCGAACCAGGTGAAGTTCAGGCGCTCGAGCGCACGGCCGATCTTCAAGGCCTCCATCCGGCTGTACCAGTGGTAGCCGTCGATCATCAGCGCGATGTCCGGCCCGACCGCTTCACGCACCGCTTCGCAGGCCTTGATGTCCATTTCGACGCTGGGCGCAAACGACACCGGCGGCATCCAGGTGTGCAGCTTGATGGCCTTGTAGCCCCGCTGCACCAGCTTGACCGCGAAGGCCGCGTACTCGTCCGGCGTGGACAGGCCGCCCTTGAGCTCGTCGCCGCACATCGTGCTGCCATAGGCGGGCACCTTGTCGCGATAGCCGCCGATGAGCTTGTAGACCGGCAGCCCGAGCTTGCGCGCGGCGAGATCCCACAGGGCCTGATCGAATGCGGCCAGGGCGCGCTCGGTCAGTTGTCCGGCGCTGCCACGCTGCCAGTGCTCCAGGTCGTGCCACAGGCGCTCGCGGTCCATGGGATCCTGACCGATCAGCACCTTGCGTCCGAAGCTGTTGATCACGAAAGGACGAATCACTTCGACCGGCGCCAACACGCGGCCGGCCGTGCCGTCTTCGGCCGTGAGCGTCAGCATCGCCAGCTTGGCCTGTGTGACGGTGTCGCTGGGGTGGGAATGCCCTGCGCTGTCGGATGTCCGACGGGATGGGAAGGTGAAGACCTGGCCTTTGATGCTTTCGATTTTCATGCTTGTCGAGTGGTAAGGAAGTGATGGAGACGCCACGTCATATGACGTCTTTTCGTGACACCCATTCTGAACCCATCATATGACCTCTCGATTCCGGGTTATCCCTTTATACAAGCGAAAATCGACCATGAATTCAGGGATTCAGACTGTTATCACAGGGACCGACGACAACCCATCATATGAGTCAACCCGTACCATGCCATATGATGGGTCGACTCCATTCCCAGCCAACCACGCCCCGACATGAGCCGACGCGAAACCCTCACCGAGCGCATCACCCGCACCTTGGCCGACCACATCGCCACGGGCCTCTATCCGCAAGACCAGCGGCTGCCCAGCGAACAGGCGATGATCGAAGAGTTCGGCGTGAGCCGCACCGTGGTGCGAGAAGCCATTGCCAACCTGCGTGCCAGCGGCAAGGTGACCACCGTGCCGGGCGTCGGCATCTTTGTGGTCGAGCAGGCCGCCCCGCTGGCCGACTCCTTTGCCATCCGGCCCGAAAGCCTGACGGCCGCGCAGTCGCTGCTCAACGTTCTGGAGCTGCGCATCGCGGTCGAGTCCGAGGCGGTCGCGCTGGCCGCATTGCGCCGCACACCTCGCCAGATCGACGAAATGCGCCAGGCCATCGACGACATGCTGGCGGCCATCGACCAGGGCGAGGAGCCATTCGAAGCCGACCTGCGTTTTCACCGGACCATTGCCGAGGCGACGGACAACCCCGAGTTCGTGCGCCTCTTCAACTACATCGGCGGCCTGTTGATTCCGCGCGCCCAACTGCGCTCGCGCCAATTCGAGGGCAAGGCCCTGAGCTCGCTGCGCGAACGCATGCACCGCGAACACGACCACATCTGCTACGCGCTCGAACGCCGCGACCCCGATGCCGCGCGCGCCCTGCTGCGCCTGCACCTGTCGAGCAGCCGCGACCGCCTGCGCGACAGCGTGGCGCAGCAGGCACCCTGAAGGCGCCTCGGGCCGGTGCAGCGAACCGCTGAAAGACAACGGCCGGCAGCGTCATGCTGCATCGCGTCATGGGAAACCCCATTCACAGTATCGGCCACGCATGTGAGAGTGAAGCCCTCGCTTCAAACAGGTGCCTTGCGCCTTCGCAGTCACTCTCAAGACACGCCATGGATGAGCCCATTCTCAATATCGAAGAACGTGCAGCGATCAACGCGGGGCGCTGGTTCTCCACGCTCTCGCCGTCCCTGCGCCACGACATCCTGCGATGCGCCTATGTCAAGCGCTACAGGGACGGCGAACTCATTGCCGCCCGCGGCGATCCGCCCGAGTCGTGGATGGCCTGTGCCCGCGGCGCGGTGCGCGTGAGCTCGACCTCGCTGACCGGCAAGCAGATCACGCTGACGTATGTCGAACCCGGCGTGTGGTTCGGCGACGTGGCGATGTTCGACGGCGAGCAGCGCACGCACGATGCCTATGCCCACGGCGACACCACGGCGCTGTGCGTGGCACGGGCCGACTTCCAGCGCATACTGGCCCAGCACAGCGAGCTGTACGAAGCATTGACCCGCCTGCAGGCCAGGCGCATCCGCCAGCTCTTCGGGCTGGTCGAGGACCTCAACACCCTGCCCCTGCGCGCACGGCTGGCCAAGCAGCTTCTGCATCTGGCCCGCAGTTACGGCCTGCCCAGCCTGGCCGACGGCAACGAGATCCGCATCGGCCTGCAACTGGCGCAGGAAGAGCTTGCGCAATTGCTGGGCGCCTCGCGCCAGCGCGTCAACCAGGAGCTCAAGTCGCTCGAGCGCGATCACATCATCCGCATCGAACCCGGCGGCCTGGTCATCCGCAACCGGCAGGCCCTGCTGGGCATCGTCAGTTCGGATGCCGGCTGAACGCAGGCGAGAAAGCGGCTCATGAGCACAAAGGCATCGCCAAGACCCGAGGAACCGTCACTCTCGCCGTCCACCGCCACCGCCACGGCCATCGACTGCGACGCGCTCGACGCCTATCTGCACAGCCATGTCGAAGGCTACGCGGGCCCCTTGGCGCTGGCGCGTTTTCCGGGCGGGCAGTCGAATCCCACCTACCGGCTCTCGACGCCAGGCCAGACCTATGTGATGCGCACCAAGCCCGGCCCCGTGGCACGTCTGCTGCCCTCGGCTCACGCCATCGAGCGCGAGTACCGCGTGATGGCGGCGCTGGCCGGCAGCGATGTGCCCGTGCCACGCATGGTGTGCCTGTGCGAGGATGAATCCGTGATCGGGCGGGCTTTTTTCATCATGGAGGACATGCGTGGCCGCGTGCTGTGGGATCAGTCGCTGCCCGACGCCACGCCGTCCGAGCGCGGAGCCCTCTACGACGAAATGAACCGCGTCATCGCCGCGCTGCACGGCGTCGATGTACAGGCCGCAGGGCTGGCGCAGTACGGCAAGCCGGGCGATTACATCGCGCGCCAGATCAAGCGCTGGAGCCTGCAGTACACCGCATCCATCACCCGCCCGATCCCCGAAATGGACCGGCTGATGGACTGGTTGCCCCGCAACATGCCGGCCAGCGCGTGCGGCGACGGGCCGGTGGCCATCGTGCATGGCGACTACCGGCTCGACAACCTGATGTTCCATCCGGTGGAGCCGCGCATCGTGGCGGTGCTGGACTGGGAACTCTCGACCCTGGGCCATCCGTTGGCCGACTTCAGTTATCACTGCATGGCCTGGCACATCGAGCCCGGCGCTTTCCGGGGCATCGGCGGACTGGATCTGGCGGCATTGGGCATTCCCTCCGAATCGGACTACATCCGCCGCTATTGCGAACGCACCGGCCTGGCCGATCCTGCTGCCCTGCGCGAAGACTGGAACTTCTACCTCGCCTACAACCTGTTTCGCATGGCCGCCATCCTGCAAGGCATCGCCAAGCGCGTGGAAGACGGCACGGCCTCGAGCGCACAGGCCATGGCGTCGGCTCGGGGCGCCGTCCCCTTGGCCAGACTGGCCTGGCAATTTGCCCAGAAAGCCTGAGCCCATGCCGAGTCCAGGCGCCTGCCAAAAACCCGCTACAATGGCGAGCTTCGTGTCGGAGCGTAGCGCAGCCTGGTAGCGCAACTGGTTTGGGACCAGTGGGTCGGGAGTTCGAATCTCTCCGCTCCGACCATCGAAATATCGAATTTGCACAAGCACTTAGGCCTCACGGTCTAGGTGCTTATTTTTTTGGCAAATGTCTGACCCAAGCGGGGTTGTCCAACCAGCCCCCTCACCGCCTGGCAGACTTCGCCGCGGCGTCGGTTTCGAGCAGCGGCTTGGGCGTCACGCCGTCGCGCCGGTTCTGTTCGGCGACGACGGCATTGAAACGACCGTCGACGTAGGGGGCGATGTCGACTTTTGTCTTCAGAGCCCCGGTTTCGCGCAGCCCGTCGGCGATCTGCTGGAACACCGAGACGACTTCCTGGTCGACCGGGTAGAAGGTACCGAAGCCGGCTTCGTCGACCAGCCGCTTGCCCTGGGCAAAGCTCAGGCCTTGCTGCTGCACGTAGGTCGCCTTGATCCATGCGTCGGGGTTCTTGGCTTGCCAGTTGTAGAACTGAACGGCGCGCCTCAGGAAGTCGGCGACTGCGGCCGTCTTCGCCGGATTGTCGAGCGTGGCCTTGCGGACCAGGATGACGCCGAGACCCCAGTTGTGACCGCGCCCGTCGCCGATGATGGGCGGCGAACCGAGCTTGAAGTACTGGTTGCCGAGCACGATGGCCGCATCCACCGAACGGGACGCAAAGGTCGGTGCGACCTCCGAGCCTGCGAGCTGCACGCCCTTCACCTCCTTGTTCAGGCTCAATCCCTGCTCGTGCAGCAGCCCCGAGAGAATCATGTGCCGGCCGGTGCCGGGCGGATACGCCACCGTGCGGCCGCGCAGATCCGCAACGGACTGGATCCCGCTGTTGGGCTGAACCACCAGATAGGTGTTCGAAGGACTGCCCGGATTCGCGATCAGACCCACGGCGACCAGATCCTTGACGCCGCTGGCCACGGCGATGGGCAACGGCGCTTCGCCGATATAACCGATGTCCACCCCACCGGAGATCAAGGCCTCGAGCACGGCAGGGCCGCCATTGAAGTTGGCGAAGTTGATGTCGTAGGGCACTCCCTGGTCGGCGCCCGAGAGTTTCCACGGAATGGAGGCCTGGCTGCTTTGCTCGGCGACCACCAGCCGAGTCCCCTTGGGCACGGCCGCAGCAAGCGCATCGGCGGATTCCGCAGCATGGACGCCGAAAGCCAGGACGCCGGCGGCAACGGCCGCGGCGGCCTGTTTGAAAAGGGAGAGGGAAGGAAACATCATGAGGATGAGCCCGTTGACATTGAGAGTTTGAAAATGCGAAGTCGGTGAACCGGCGACATCGCTGCTCAGTCGGGCACCACGCCCAGCTCGGACAGCAACGTTTCGCGCAGGGCGGCAAAGCCAGAGGCCGACCGGTGCCGAGGCTCCTCGAGCCGGACCTCGACACTCATCGAGATCCGGCCGTCCTGCAGGACCAGCACACGATCGGCGAGCAGGATGGCTTCATCGACGTCATGGGTGACCAGCAGCACGGCCGGACGGTGCTTGCGGTAGAGCTCCCGCAGCAACGCGTGCATGCGGATGCGGGTCAACGCGTCGAGGGCACCGAAGGGCTCGTCGAGCAGCAGGAGCTGAGGCTCGCGTACGAGTGCCCGGGCCAGTGCCGCACGCTGTGCCTCGCCGCCCGACAGCGTACGCGGCCACGCCTGCGCGTGCCGCTCCAATCCGACCTCGGCCAGTGCGGCAAGCCCCAGGTTCACGGTCTGGCGTGTCTGCGGCAGTCCGATGGTGACGTTGCGCAGCACCGAAAGCCAGGGCATCAGCCGAGGCTCCTGAAAGACGACGGCACGCCGCCGGGGCACCTGCACCTCGCCGCTCGCGTCCGCATCCAGCGCCCCGAGCACACGCAGAAACGTGCTCTTGCCCGAACCGCTGCGGCCCAGCAGCGCGACGAATTCGCCGGGCTCCATCTCGAGCGTGAAGTCCTGCAGCACCGGCCGCTCGCCAAACGACTTGTTCAGTCCGTAGGCCGATACGGCCAGGTGGGACGCCGGCAAAGAGCCCGTGGCAGGGACAAGCGATTCAGGTGCCATCGAATGCACGCCGCCAGGTCAACAGGCGGGCCTCGAGAAAGCGGACCAGCGAAAGAGACAGCAATCCCAGCAAGGCATAGACGGCCAGCAGCACAAAGATGACGTCGATGCGGAAATACTCGCGCGCATCGCTCATGAGCCGCCCCAGTCCGATGGGTGCATTGATGGTCTCGGCAAAGATCAGCGACAGCCAGGCGGCCGTCAGAGCCAACCGCAGCCCGACCAGAAAGCCTGGCAAAGCCCCGGGCAGGATGACCGCGGTGACCAGTTCACGCCGTTTCACGCCGAAGGTTCGCGCCGCCTCGACCAGCGAGGCGTCGACGTTCCGGATGGCGCTGAAGGTGTTGATGTAGATCACGACCAGCACGCTCAAGGCGATCAGG
The DNA here is from genome assembly GCF_003752175.1 of Comamonas sp. BIGb0124. Lineage (GTDB taxonomy): Bacteria > Pseudomonadota > Gammaproteobacteria > Burkholderiales > Burkholderiaceae_C > Comamonas_F. The sequence continues at coordinate 15,629 of NZ_RJVF01000015.1, forward strand.
GCCACCTTGGGCTCCTCGCCGATGCCGAACCACGCGATCAGCACGGGAAGCAGCGCAAAATTCGGGACGGCACGCAGCACTTCCATGTTGGTGTCGATCACGTTCTCGCCCCAGCGGGTGAGACCTGCCACGACGGCACTGCTCACCCCGATCGACAACCCCAGTGCCAGGCCTTTCAGCACACGCACCAGCGAAGCCGCGAGGTGACCCTGCAGTTCCTGGGACGCCAGCAGACTGGCCGCCGTCATCACCACGGTCTGCGGGCTGGGCGTGGTGCGTGGATCGAAGACTTCGAACGAGGACAGCAGTTGCCACACCACAAGTGCCAGCAAGGGACCGGACAGCCGCTGGAGCGACCGCGGAATGCGGGGGGCCGTGGCGGCGACCGGGCCGTCGAGACGCGGATCGACCCGATCGAGCGAGCCGCCGGCCGGTGCGGCAACTGGTGCGGATACGTGCACACCCGCGCCGTCGTCGCGCAGACGGGCGGGCCGGCTCACCCGCTGCAGGCTTGCTTCTGCAGAAGTCGTCATGGGGCCTCAGGCTCCCTTGAAGGCCGCGCCCTCGATCGACTCCGAAGGCTTGCCGTCGGGGCCGACCGGCACATCGCCCTCGAGGGTGATGCGGTGAAGAATGCGGTCGCCCTCCACATGCGCAAAGTCACGGGGCGCAAGATGAAGCGCAGCGCGGTTGTCCCAGAACGCCACGCTGCCGGGCTCCCATCGAAAGCGCGCGGTGTACTCGGGAATCACCGCCTGCTCGAACAGAAGGTCGAGCAGATGGCGGCTTTCACGCGCCGAGACACCGACGATCTGTTTGGTGAAGCTGGGATTGACGTACAGCACTTTCTCTCCCGTCTCGGGGTGCACACGCACCACCGGATGGATCGAGGCCAGCGGATTGCTGCGCACCAGATCGCCGATCTTCTCGCGGCTGCGCTCGGCACCGACACTCGCCCCAAAACGATGCTCGGCGCGCAGGCCGTCGATGAACTTTCGGATCGGCTCGGCCAATCCCGCATAGGCCGCCGCGACATTGGTGAACTGGGTATCGCCGCCGTAAGGCGGTACCGCCTCGGCACGCAGGATGGAATAAGCTGGCGGGTTGATGAGCGGCGTCACATCGGCATGCCAGCCCGGGCCGTTGGCGCCCACCTGCTTCTGGTAGTTCGGGCCATAGCGCTTGGCGTAGGCGTCGGGCGAGACGGTATGGATCTCGGGAAAGCCTGCGGGTGCCACATCGCCCTCGTAGGGATGGCCGGGCGTCACCGGACCGAACTGCCGGCCGAACGCGATCTGGCCGGCGTGGTCGAGATTCTGGTTGCGGAAGAACACCACTTTCCAGCGCAGCAAGGCCTCCTTGATCGCCTTGAAATGCGCAGGCGGCAGAGGGCGACTCAAATCGGCCCCCTGGATCTCGGCACCGGTCCAGCCCGACTGGGGAAGAATTCGCAGATCGGAGACCGCCGGGCTTTTTTCACGAGCACTTGCTGCAGGGGCGTAAGCGGTGACGGATTCGAGCGTAGCTGACATCGTGGACCTCGGATGGAAGTTGTGTGTTCATCCACCTTAGGAGTTCGCCCCAGCCTCAACAACGATGCATTGTTTCTTTTCTTATGCACTGCACGCAGGCCGGTTCGCGTCATGACCGGCCTCTTCCTACCCGCCTTGCCCATCCGTCGCCGACAGGCACGGCCCCGTCCCGAGCGCACCATGCGTTCATGCATCCGTATTTCTTTCGCATGCAATGCCGAAGCACAGACAGGAGACCCCATGGCCAACCCGAACCCCAAGAACAGCCGCCCCGACGACACCCGCCATCCCGTGGACGATGGAGAACCCAACCTGCCCGTCGATCCCGACACCCTGGCCACGCCCGAGGACGAAATCGAGCCGGGCGAGACCTGGCCCCTGGAAGGCCAAGCGAGTTCGCGCCACGACGACGGATCGGATGACGAATGGCGCGACGACACCACGGGCATCGACGACCAGTCGGCACCGCCCCAGCCTCTGGACTTCGACGATGGCGACGAGAGCCGCCCGAATGGTCCTCACCCCGTGCGTCAGGGTGGCACCTGGGACGACGAAGGTGCGGACAGTGGACGCCTCAAACCCCCTTCTGAACTGCATTCGGACCGCAAGGGCTGAGACCGTTCACGCCGCGCTCTCGGCGCACGCGGGCACCGTCCGTGCGGCGCTCGAGAATTCGGCTGTGCGCCACGTTTTCGTCAAGTTGCCTTCAGATTCGTGCGGCATACTCGAGTCGTTGTATTTCGAGAGCAGTACGTTGAGGAATTCCACCCGATGAAAAAGGATTTGATCAACCCCGTTGCCACCTTGGCCGCGACGCTGCTGGCCAAGCGCGCACCCGCCCGCGAAAACCTCACGGCACAAGCCGTGGCGAATGCGGTGCAGCAGGCTTACGAAGGTCTGCTGCTGGGCATCGAGCGCATCGAGCAGGCCGAAAAGAATCGCAAGGCCGCCGAGCACAGAAAACGCCAGCAGAAGGAAGACGAGGAACGGCAGGCCGCGTTGAAAGCGGTCAACGAGATGGTGCTCAAGCGTGCCGCGACGCGCCGCACCCGTCCGCCGCAGGCCGCGTCGGCCCGTCCGGGTCTGCCGGCGGCATCGGCACCCGCCACCGCTTCTGCAACTGCATCCGCTCCCCCGCCCGTGCCGAAACCCCCAGCCGCTCCGCGCCACTGAACGGGCCGCAGCATCGGCACGGCATCACTCGATGTCGTTGCGGACCTGCGCATGGCTGATCAGTGCAAAGATCACCGTCCCCCCCAGAAGGTTGCCCAGCAGCGTGGGCACGCCGAAGGTCCACAGCGCATCGGCCACGGCCAGCTTGCCGAGGAACATGAGATAGAGCACCTCGACCGAGCCCACGATGATGTGCGGAAAATCGCCGAGGCCCATGAGGTAGGTCACGATGAAGATCATGAGGATCTTGCCTTGGTCGATGCTGCTGAGCACCCACACCAACGTGGCAATCAGCCAGCCCGAAAGAATGGCTTTTGAAAACATGGTGAAGGCGTCGTACTCCATGAGCTTGACGCCCAGCTCCTGAAACGCTGCATCCACCGGGCCCGGGAACACCGGCAGCACCGCAAAGACCCAGGCCGCCACGGCCGCGCCGCAGACATTGCCCGCCAGCACCAGCATCCACAGCCGCACCAGCCGCCACAGGCCGTAGAGGCTGGGCTTGGTCATGACCGGCAGCACCGGCGTGACGGTGTTTTCGGAAAACAGCTGCTGCGACGCAGTGATGACCAGCATGAAGCCCAGCGGATAACCGAGCGTGGAAATCAGGAAAAAAGGGTCGCCCTTGGGCAGATAAGCCATCAACACGCCCTCGCCCACCAACGACGTGCTCATCGTGATGCCGCCGGCCAGGGCGGACCACAGCAGCGCCATGGCATCGCGCCGCAGTTCCTTTTCCCCATGTTCGCAGATGATTTCGTGCACCGCCGCGGCCTTCGACGGCAGGTGCCTGGCGCGTTCGTCGCTTTCGCTCTCGCCCTCGTGGTGATGGGTCGTGTGTTCGGTGCCGGCTGGGCCGGCTTGTTGTGTATTCATTGTCCGATCCGTCCTGCAGCGCCGCGCGTCTTGCGGCCTGAGCAGTCTTGCCGCTGGCCTCGCCGGCGCACGTAGGAGCGCACGACTGCAGCATGCAGCCCAAATCCGCGATCCTTGCACCGGCATGCGCCCGCCCCTGGCGATCGGCGGCCGGCACGCCCTCAGGGCTGACCGTCCAGTTGCCGCGCCCGCTCGACCAGCGCCACGATCTGCGGCGGAAAGATACGCTCGCTGCTGGCCGCCAGCTCCGCCATCTCCCACCACCGGTGCCCGGCAATGCAGCCACGCTCCACTTCGGTCCATCCCGCCTGCTGCGGCTCGACTTTGTCCATGCGGACCAGAAAATAGCGCTCTTCGGCCAGCACGCGCTCACCGTCGGGCATGAGCATCTCGAACTCGCGGCGCGCGACTTCCGCGCCGAACGTGCCGGGGTAGTCGCCCACCTCCTCGCGCAGTTCGCGGCGCGCGGCCTGCTCGAAGCTCTCGCCCGGCTCCACGCCCCCGCCCGGCGTGGCCCAATAGTCGCGGCCCACATAGGGCCCGTGGGCGTGACGGGCGAGAAACAACAGGATGCAACCGTCCGGCGACTGCACCAGCAGGCGCGCCGCCGGCCGGCGTCTGAGCGACGGGAGAGGAAGAGGAAGGGGCGACGCCATCGGCTGCTCGGTCATGCAGCGATTATCGGCAAGCGCCCGATGCCTCACGGCCTGCTGCCGGCACGCGACCCCGCCGGATGCCGAAAAATCCAAGATTTCCGGCCACACCCCCAAAAATTTGGCCTTTTGTCTGACATAAAACGTTTGCGGCGCACCAGGGTTTTCACTAAAGTGGCACAGAACTGACTTGGATGTTGCACTGCACAAGGATGCTCACATGAACGAACTCAATTCGATCGGCCTGTCCGCAGCCACTCCCGTGGTTCTTCGCCGTCGCTCGGAGGATGTTCCGTCGAGCGGCTCTTCGCCGGTCGCGGCCGACGATCCTGCGATGCTGCACAAACGCTCGGAAATCCTCGCCGCCATGCGCAGCAATCTCGAGGAATCGGAGGTCGAGCCCTCGATCCGAAGCCGCATGATCGCGCTGCTCGACGAGCTGGACCTGCACCTCGGCCTCGGCACCTTCCATGCCCGCAAGGCCGCCCTGACGGCTTTTGCCGCGGCCCATACCGCCATCCTTTTTCCCGTGTTGGGACCGCTCATCGACAGCCTGGGCGACCACGCCTGAGCACGCCGTGCGCGGGTGCTGAAACCCGAGCCCTCTACTGCGATGCAGCGCACATCTGCCGCTTGCACTTGCACAATCGAATCGCCGCGACGCACCCACACAGCGCCGCGGCGATTTTTTCTTGTGACTTCAAGGTGCCCGCCATGGGCCGGAAAGGAAACCATACGATGCATTGGGGCCGTCAGATCATCCGCCGCCTTTTGTTGGGAACAGGCCTGGGCCTGGTTGCACTGACCGCGTCCGTCGCGGTACAGGCCGCCGCGCCCGCCATGGTCAGCGTGGGTGTTTCCGAATCGATCTTGCGCAAGGGCCCGGGGCTCAGCCACGAGGGCCTCTGGAGCGTTCCACGGGGTTATCCGCTGCAGATCGTCCAGCGCCAGAGCGGCTGGCTGCAGGTGCGCGACTTCGAAGGCGACCGCACCTGGATCCGTGCAGCGGCGACCAGCCGCACCCCCCACTTCATCGTCAAGGTACCCACGGCCAATCTGCGCGCCCGCCCCTCCACTCAATCGCGGGTGCTGGGCAAACTCTCGTACGGGACGATCCTGCAGACGCTGGCGCACGACAACGACGGCTGGGTCAAGGTCAGGCAGCAGCCGCAGGGCAAGACCGGCTGGGTCGCGCAGCGGCTGCTCTGGGGTTACTGAGCCGGGCTTGCCCGCCGTGCGGACCCGCGGACATCGTCCGGTCCTGCGGGGCTTCTCGCATTGACTTGAATACCAAAGTATTCATTTCGTCCCCGTTTTTGATGGATGTGCGCGCGCTGCCAATAATGGTGCGAATCAACAGCACACCCATTGAAAAGGACGGATGATCATGCTCGGCCTGGAACGATGCCTGTGTACGGACGCGCATTACAACCGTCTCGAGCGGCCGCTGTGGCTGCGTCTGTTCGGCCGGCGTGAGCTCTATCGCTGCCTGAGCTGCGACACCGCCATGGTTCTCAGCCAGACCGAGATGGAAACCCGGCTGCGCGCGAGTGTGCATGGGCTGGTGCGGGCAGGCCAGATCCCGGTCACGCGCCCGCTGGCCTGATCCCGGACCGAGGCCGTCGGAAGGCCGCCGACTGCGAGCCGCGAGCCGTCACGTTGTGCACCGGTCTGGGGTGAGAACCGGGTATTCTCCGAACTGAATTTCGCGACGGTCTCGTGCGGATGCCGCGAGGTCTTCTCGATTCGCGTGAATCAACGCCAGAGAAGGACGTGCACATGAGGATGAAATGGCCGGCGACGCCCGGCTCCGCCACGCGGACATTGACGTGTCCATGTCATGGGTCGGATGCCATGGCGCTGTTTTCGCGCGTCGAGGCCCGTCTGTCGCGCCGTACCTTGCTGGCTGCCACGAGCGCTTCGGCGATTGCAGCCATGCTGGGCATGCCGGTGGCCAGCCTCGCCCAAGTGCCGTCTCATCCAGGCCTCACCGTCTTGCGCGGTGGCCGCATATTCGACGGCCAGAGTGCGCGCTTGATCGAAGGCCGGGACGTCCTGGTTCGAGGCAATCGCATCGAAGCCTTGCTGGAGGCCGGGACTACCGTCGCCGATGCCCAATCGATCGACTGCGGCGGGCGCACCCTCACGCCCGGGTTGATCGATGCCCACTGGCACGCCCTTCTGGCCGCTATTCCGCAACTGGTCGCGTTCACCGCCGATGTGCCTTACGTGCATCTGGTCGCAGCGCAGGAAGCCGAACGCACGCTGCTGCGCGGATTCACCACGGTGCGCGATGTCGGCGGGCCGGCGTTTGCACTCAAGCGCATCATCGATGAAGGCGGCGTGGCGGGTCCCCGCATCTACCCCAGCGGGGCCATGATCTCCCAGACCTCGGGCCATGGCGATTTTCGCCAGCGCAGCGACTTGCCACGCACCAGCCGAAACGACATCGGCGCGGCCGAGGCGGCCGGCATTTCGGCGATTGCGGACGGCGAGGCCGAGGTCCTTCGACGGGTGCGAGAACAACTCATGCTGGGAGCCAGCCAGATCAAGATCATGGCCGGCGGCGGCGTGGCCTCGGCCTACGATCCGATCGATGCACTTCAATACTCCGAATCCGAGATGCGCGCCGCGGTGGGCGCTGCCGCCGACTGGGGCACGTATGTCTGCGCCCATGTCTACACGGCAGACGGCATACGCCGCGCGCTGGCCTGCGGCGTCAGGTCGATCGAGCACGGCCAGCTCGCAGACGAAGACGCGGTTCGCCGCATGAAGGATGCGGACGCCTGGTGGAGCCTGCAGCCCTTTCTGGCGGACGAGGATGCCAACGTCTACGCCAGCGAATCCCAGCGCATGCAGCAGCAACGCATTGCCGAAGGCACCGTGCGTGCCTTCGAACTCGGTCGCAAGCATGGCGTGAAGATCGCCTTCGGCACCGACATCCTGTTCAACCCCAAGGGCACGGCGGGACAGGGCCGGCAGCTCGCCAAGCTCGCACGCTGGTTCGAGCCGGTCGACGTGCTGCGCCTGGCCACGAGCCGCAATGCCGAACTGCTGGCCCTGTCGGGCGCACGCTCACCCTACCCAGGCCCGCTGGGGGTGGTTGCCGCGGGTGCTCTGGCCGACCTTCTGGTCTTCGAAGGCGACCCCTTGCGCAACCTCGACGTGCTCGCCGATCCGGAGCGCAACCTCAAGCTGGTGATGAAGGATGGCCGGCTGCACCGCAACGAACTGGCGACCCTGCCGCCTCGTCAGGCCTGACGAGGCGGCCCATGGCTCGTTCACTCAGGGCAATTGGCTGCCGCTGGACTTCCAGGAGCCATTGGGCTGCTTGCAGAACCAGAACCGCCAGTTTTCAGAGGTCGAGAGCTGGCTCACTTCGGCCGCCAGCAAGCGGCACGTCCCGGCGGACTGGGTCTGTGCGGTCTGTTGAGGCTTGAAGACCACCTTGACCGGCTGACGGCCGCGGCCGGGGCTGCTGGTCCACTCCGAGCTTGCGCGATCGGGGGTCTCGTTGAGCGCCTGCGCCACGGCCGCTTTGAAAGCCGGCAGGTCTTTGGCGGGGATACGCGAGGCGATGGTGTTGTTGATGAAGGAAAGCGGTGCGGCCGTCGCGGCCACGGGAAACAGCACCATGGCAGAAACAAGAGCGGCAGCGGGGGCAAAAAGCATTCTCATGTAGGACTTCCAAGAAGAGCGATTGAACCCGGCTGAAATCAAACTCGACACCGGTGCCGACATGCTATCCCAAGACCCCGGCAGGCAGCGCAATCGCCCTGCTCTTCGGGCGATGCAGCCGCAGGGGCAAGCCCTGTCCAGCGCGACATCGCCGACGCAGGCGATACGGCGCACGCTGCGGCCGGCTGGCCGACGACGGTGCCGATGCTCACGAAGCCCGCCAGCGTCTCGTCGCCCGAGACGCCGAGCTGGGCCGACAGGATGGGATCGAAACACCGATCGCCGCTGAGCACGATGGCGCCGAAATCCAGCTGGTGAGCGGCATTCAACACATTGCCCAGGGCGGCGCCGGCGCAGAGCCATTGTTCTTGCACGGGCACCGGGCTTCTCATGACAGGCGAAACCACGAACCCGAGCAGAACCGGCGGGCGCAGTGCGTGCGCCCGCGCCCGGGCCAGATCCTGCGGCGAGGTCAGCGGATCGCGGCGCAGCTTTTCCTGCTCGAACAGCACGGCCAGCATCTCACGCGACTCCCGGGGGAACTCGATCACACGCCACGGACGCAGTCGGCCATGGTCGGGCGCACGCAAGGCGGCCGCGAGCATCAGCGGCAGGGTCTCCGCATCCGGTCCCGGCAGCCCCAGCCTTCTGGGCGAGACCGAACGCCGGTCGACCAGCGGTGCGACGGCTTTGTTCTGCCGGAACACCGCGAGATCCCGGTGCAGTCCGTCGAGTTCGCCCTGGCTTTGTCGTGCAATGGCCAGAACGGCCTGGCCCCGCGCCGTGAACAGGATCTCGTCCATCGCGCTGGCGGTCTCGACAAGACCGCCGCCGTAACAGGCTTGTGCCGCGGCAACCGCCTCGTGGAGCGCCGCCACGTCCACGGCCAGGGCTTGCGCAGCCCGTGCCAGCGTGCGGTGCTCGGCGAGGGCGGACAGGCATTTGAGGTGTTCGGTTTGCATGAGAAGACGCGACTGGGCGGCGATGCGGGGAGTCGCCTCGGAGGCATTGTATTTCTTCGGATATAGCGCTGCCGATCGCGATGATGAAACGCAACCCTCAGGCCTGCCCGAAGACCCCCTGCGGAGGCCTTGGCCCATCGGGCCCGCAGGTAAGATCGCCCCAACCGAGGAGCCAAGACATGTCAGTGGATATCAGTGGAAAAGTGATCGTCTCTTTCGAGACCGAGGATGAAGACGAGGACGAGATCGAGATTTCGGCGGAGGAATTCGAAGTCGAGTACCTGAGCAGCGGCGAACGCCAGCTGGGGCCGGAAAACTGCTATCAGATCTATTACGAATCCGACAGTTTTTCGCTCCGCAAGGAGATCTACGAATATCCGGCAGGCGTGCTCAACTCGGGCAGCGAATGGACCACGGAAAACTGTACCGTCACCGTGGACGACCTGGACATCGAGATCGGTCTTTCGGACGAACAGGATCCCGAGGACGAAGAGAACTGATGCAGGGAACGACGGCCGGCCATTCGTTTCCGGCCGCATTTGTAACAGAAATCCTGTCTCTTGTTACATGAACTAAATCCATTTAGACTAAGCCATCAGTATTCATTTTTATATAAATCTCTATCATTGCCCCCTAGCGAGGGAATGACATGAACATTTTGAACATCGAATACCTGGGCCACGTCTACACGGCCCAATACAAGGTGACCAAAGACGATCACCTGGTGGTGCATCTGCCCAACGGCGAAATGCGTGAAACGGCGCTGCGCGGCATTCGTCCGCAATTGTCGGCCAAGACCCATCTCGTGGCCTACGCCATGACCCAGACCCGCAGCCGCCACAGGGTGCAGGCCCGCACCGGCCACCACCGCTGGTAGGCCCTCGGGGCACGCCGTCTCGCCGTGCCCCATGAAAAAACCACCCGAAGGTGGTTTCTTTCAAAAGCCGACGATCAGTCGCCCAGCGTGTAGGCCAACGGATCGGGAAAACGACCGGGCAGGAAGGACACGGCCAGGTTGTGACCGACCCGGAACGGCGGCGCCAGGCCGTCTTGCCATGGGTCAGGTCGGGCGGTGCCCGTGTGCCATAGCGTTTTCGCTCCAGCCATGCTCACTTTCGATAGCAGTCATATGAATGCTCAAAAGGCGATTCTCACCACGCTCTCGTTGCTGCCCTTGGGATCCTGGTCCGAGTTCTTGACGGTCGCGAAGATCGCGCCGGTCTGCCGATCGAGCGCCAGGCTGTTGGGGTGCGACGGCAGATCGAGGGTGTGCAGCAGGCGGTAGTCGTCGAGGCTGTGCACGGTGACCGTGCCCGAGCCTCGGTTGGTCACGATCAGCCGGTGGCGTGCCTCGTCGATCAGCACCGCCACCGGCCCCTGGCCCGTCGGAATGCGGGTCTCGACCTGGCCGTCCCGGGGATCGATGACGACAATCCGGTTGCCCTCGCCTCGCGCCTGGTACGCCAGCTTGGCAAACTTCCGGCGCACCATGTCGACGTTGCCGCCCCCCTGGTCGACGGCCAGGACACGCTGCTGCCGCTTGTCGAAAGCCAGGTTGAGCAACTGGTCCGCAGCGACTTCGGACTGCCGTTCGAGGACCAGGCTGCGCGTGTCGATCGTGAACAGCTGACCCTGCATGTTGCCCACGTAGAGCTTGCCGGATGCTTCGTCGACGGTGGCTCCCGCTGCGCCGAAGCCAAAGCCGGGAATGACCTTTTCCAGTTGCAGGCTGCGGGTATCGGCGACATACAGCGCGCTGTCCTCGATCCAGATGCCGGGCGCGAACAGCCGGTGACGGGCCTTGTCCAGCACGAGCTCGCGCAGATTGTGAGGGGCGCGCTCGGTCGGTTTGCCTTCGAAATCGGTGGTGTGGATTTTTTCGGCCAGCCGGATCGTGCCGACGATGCCGTTGGTCTGCGTGTCGATCACCGTCACGGCGGCATCGAACGCGTTGCCGACGTACAGCCGGTTGCCGTCGTCGTCCAGTGCCACGCCGAGCCCTCTTTCCTTCAGCGGTATCTCGGCCACGACGGCCAGGGTGGTGGGGTCGAGCCGAAGAATCCGCGACTGCGGCGCATCCTTTTCGCGGCCGCCGGCCGAAGCGACGAAGACCGCTTTCTGTTTGTCGGAATACGCCAGTTCGTAAAGCGCAGGCGCGAGCGATCGACGGATCACGGTGGCTTGAGGCAAGGCTTGGGCATTCATCGGATTCGAGGGCGTGGCGGCTTTCGGCGTGAGAGGGGGCGGGCTGTCTGCGCCTTGCGCGCAGGCGCAACCTGCAGCGGCGGCCGAGAGGGCGAACAGGAGGTGATGGAAGACAGATCGGCAGGTCATGCAAAAGACTTTCGGTGAGAGGATCAGAGGTCGACGGAAGCCGACAGCAGGAAGGTGCGCGGCGCGCCGAGTCCGCTGCCCAGGCTGCCCGCCCAGTACGCCTTGTTGAAGACGTTGGACACATTGGCCCGCAGCGTGACCGGGCGATTGGCGACCGTGGTGGCATAACGCGCCCCGAGGTCGTAGACCGTGCGCCCGGCGACCCACAGCGAGTTGTCGGCACTGATGTACTGCTTGGACATGGCGACCATGTTTGCCGACGCCGTCAGCCCCTGGACACCGGGGATGTCCCACTCGGTCCCCAGCTTGCCCTGCCACCTGGGCATGGCCGTGGCATAACGTCCCTGGTTCACGCCGCCGGCGGTTCGGGTGAGCTTGGCCTCGGTGTACGAGATGCCGCCCATGAGCCGGACGCCGCGGGCCAGTTCGCCGAAGAAACCGAACTCCAGTCCACGGTTGCGTTGCTCTCCGCCGAAGGAATACACGTTGGTGACCGGATCGGTGTAAGCGCTCGGCCGGCGGATCTGGAATGCGCTCACCGTCGTGGCGAACGAGCCCAGATCGAACTTCGCACCCACCTCCTGCTGTTGGGTCTTGTAGGGCGCAAACACCTCGCCCGCGTTGACGGCCGTGGTCGGTGCCGTGGCGCCCTGGCTCAGGCCTTGGATGGAGTTGCCGTACAGCGACATCCAGTCCGTGGCCTTGAACAGCACCGCTGCAGCCGGTGTCGTGGCGCCGGCGTCGTATCGCGCAGTGCGGCTGCCGGTGGCCGAGTCGAACGTATCGCTCACCACGTTCTGGCGCCGCAGTCCGAGTGTGAGCTGGACGCGGTCCTGCGCAAACGACAAGGTGTCGGCCAGCCCGTAGCTGGTGGTGCGCAGCGCAGCCGTCCTGGGCAGCGCGGCACTGCTGAAGCTGTTGTCCACAGGGCTGCCCCAGACCGGGTCGTCGATGTTGGTCACCCAGTTCGACGCCAGCATGTTGCGCACAAAACCGAAGTGGTAGTCGTGCTGGTAATAGCTGGCCGTCGCGGCCACCTCGTGCCGGATCTCGCCGGTCTCGAAACGCCCGCGAACACCGGCTTCGGCCGTGTTCTTGTCCATCCGGATGCGCTGGTGCGAAAAGTTGTTGCGGTAGTCGCCGTTCGCGTTGAATACTTCGTACGTGGCACCGGCGACCGAATCGAAATCGGTGGCGCTGTGGCCATAGGCCGCGTAGGCGGTGATGTCGCGCGTGACATCCAGTTCGCCCCGCAGCACCACGGCACGGTCCTGGGTGTCGGTATACGTCCAGTCCGGCGACAGCAGCGTTTCGGCCTTGGGCGGCGTCGGCACCGCCAAGCCCGAGGCCAGTGAGATGCCACGATTGAGTCCGTCCACACGGTCTTCGCTGGTGTAGAGATCGGCCGACAGCCTGGCACGATCCGAGCGCCAGTCGATCCCCAATGCAGCCAGCGTGGCCTTCTTGGACTGGTGATCGACGGCACTGTCGCCATCGCGGTAGACCCCGTTGAACCGGATGCCCAGTTGTTTGTTCTCGCCGAACCGACGCCCCACGTCCACATGGGTCCCGAACTGTGCATCCGAGGCGTAGGTGCCGGTGATGCGCGTCAGCGGTTCGTCGCCTGCGCGCTTGGGCACGAGGTTGATGCTGCCCCCCACGGAACCGCCGGGCGGCATGCCGTTGAGCAGCGCCGACGGTCCCTTGAGCACTTCGATGCGCTCGGCCAGCTCGGGGGTGACACGCCAGTACGGAATCACGCCGTACAGGCCGCCGAAAGCGACATCGCTGGCGGCCACGGCAAAACCGCGCAGGCTGAAGCCGTCGTTGATCATGCCTGTGGAGCCGCTGACATACACGGATGGATCGGTCGCCCCGATCACGCTGCCGATGTCCTGCGCCTGCCGGTCCTTGACGAACTGTTCGGTGTAGCTGGTGGTATTGAAGGGCGTCTCCATGAAGTCCCTGTTGCCCAGCAGACCCACGCGGCCGCCCCGGGCGACCTGCCCGCCCGCATAGGCCTCGGGCAGTTCATCGGCCGTCGGTGCGGCCGCCGTGACCGTGATCGCCCCCAGCGTGAGCGATGCGCCGTCGCGCACGACGACCATGCCGCCGCCGCTGGGCACCGCACGCAAGCCGCTGCCGGCCAGCGCCTGGCCCAAGGCCTGGCTCAGCGTGTAATCGCCGCGTACGGCTGGGGCGGCATGCCCTTGCACCAGCGTGGCATCGAGCCCGATGCCCACGCCGAACTGCCGGGCCAGCGCGTCGATGGAGCGGGACAGGGATTGTGACGGCAAGTCGATACGCAAGCTGCGCGCCGGCGTGGCGGGACGCGAAGTGCCTTCGGCCGAGCCTTGCGCATGGACCGAGGGACTGGCGGCCCAGCCGGCCAGGGCCAGCATCGCGGCCGCGGCCAGGACATGCGGGCGCGCCATGCGCTGGGACGGGTGACGTGTTGTGATGAAAAGGCAATGCATATCGGATTCGTCTTGGGCTGTGATCTCCCGGTGAGGACGGTCCAGCCAGCCAAACACCGACAAATGATTTGCAACAAAACGAAACTCGAACCGCCGACGGCGTGCAGCGCCGTTGGGCGAAAGCCCTCAACGCGCCGAAACCGTCTGGTTGTCGACGCGCACGGGCAGCATCAGCGGCAGGCTGCGCAGGAAAGCTGCAGGATCGCGCAGCGGAAAACTGCCCGTCAGGCGCAGGTCGGACAAGCCCCGGCCCTCTGGCGTGTCCGCACGAGCCAGACGCATCGGTTCACGCAGATAGTCGTTCCAGCGTGCCAGCACCTCGGGCAACGGCGTCTGGTCGAACACCAGCCAACCCGCACGCCATGCACCCACGCTGGCGGGGTTCATGTCGTGAAGAGACAACCGGCCCGCACGATCGATCTGCGCCTGCTGCCCGGCCGTGAGCACGGCTGCCGCAAGATCCTCGTCACCGGCGGAGGACGGCCAGACCGCCACCCGCCCTTCGGCGACCGAGACGGTCATGGCGTTGTCGCGCACCGCCACGCTGAAGACCGTACCCAGCACCTGCACACGCCCCCACGGCGTGGTGACGCGGAACGGCCGGGATTCATCGCGTGCCACGGCAAAACGCGCCTCGCCTTTCGCGAGATTCACCTCACGCCGGTCCCTGTAAAGCACCGCTTCGAGCGCAGTCGCCGCTGCAAGGTCCAGCACGCTGCCGTCGGCCAGACGCTGTTCGAGAATCTGCTGGCCCTGTCCCGTGGCCAGCGAGAGCCGCTGCACGGGCTGCAGCCACCACCAGCGCCCTCCTCCGCCGGCCAGCGCGGCCAGACACAGCACCTGCAGCGCCCGGCGCCGGCCGGCACGCCGAACCTTGGCATCCACCGGCTTGGCGACGCTCTCGCGCAAGTCGGAGGCATCGGTCTGTGCCCAATACTGCAGCGCCAGCCGATAGGCCTGTTCGTGCCGCGTGTCTTGCTGTCTCCACTGCGCCAGGGCTTGCTCGAGCTGCTGCGGGTCGCAGTCGGGATCGTTGTGCCGGCGGCCGATGAAGGACAAGGCCTGCTCGACCAGCGCCCGCGAGCTCATGCCTCTTCCTCGCGGAAATGAGCCAGATCCATCACGGCCCGCACCAGATGCTGGTCCACCGCATCGCGCGAGATGCCCATGCATTCGGCCGCCTCGGCGTAGGTGCAGCCATGGATACGGACCAGGATGAAGGCCTCGCGCCGCTTGCGCGGCATGGCCTCCAGACGCGCGACAAAACTCGCGATCTCCTGCCGCGCCTGGACCTGCTGCTCGGTCGTCGGCGCCTGGCTGGGCTGCACGATCGCCAGGCTCTCGAGCATGCGTGCCTCGGTGCCGCGCCGGCGCAGGTCGTCGACCACGACGTTCTTGCCGACCCGGTACAGCATGGCCCGCAGGTTGCGCACCGCTGTTCCGTCCTGCTGCAGCGCCAGCACGCGGGCGTAGGCTTCCTGCACGACATCCTGGGCAGCATCGCGGCTCTTGAGAGAACCTGCAAAAAAGCTGACGAGCTCGGCGTAATACATCACGGCCACGGTCAGTTCCCGTCAGCGCTGCAAGGCATGCGTCGTCGAGCGGGCCTGCCGGTTGCGGGATGTTTGGCGAGTCATGGCGGATCGGGTCGTCGGTGTTGAGGAATCAGCGCGCGCCCTCTTGCAGGAAGGCGTTTGCGACCCCTTGCCCAAGCGGCCGCAGGCGCGCATCTTAATCGCAAATGAGAATCGGACACAAGCTCGACCCTCAAGACTGCCGAGCGTGAGGGCTTTCCATTCCGCCTGCGTTCCAATGCCCAGATGCAGCGCATCGGCAGCGGCCGGGCATTCGCCTCAGAGCTTGGCACGCAGCGTCAGCAGCACGCTGCGAGGGGCGCCATAGAAGTTGCCATAGCTGGTGCTGCTGACGGTGTGGAAGTAGGTCTTGTCGAACAGGTTGTTGACGTTCAGAGCCAGGCTCCAACGACGGTCGAACGCATACTCGGCGCGCGCGCCCCACACGGCGTAGCCCCCCTGCGTGAAGTCGTAGTTCGAACGCACACCATCGACGGTGACGGCGCCCGACTGGTAGTGGCGGCTCTGCATCGTCACACCCGCACCCAGTTGCAGCCCATGCAGCTGACCGCTGAAGGTCTGGTTGGCCCAGAGCTTGAACAGGTGGCGCGGCGTGACGGTGTTGAACTGCTCGTCGTTCTCGCGTTTGTTCTGGTTGGCGTTGTAGGTGTAACCGGCCGACAGTTGCAGGCCCGGCAGCACCTCGCCGCTCAGTTCGGTCTCGAAGCCCTGGCTCAGCTGATAGCCGTCACGGAAGTAGCAGCAGCTCGAACCGCTGGGCAGCGAGCTCTCGGGGTAAGCCGGGTCGCTGACGGCCGCGCCGCGTTTCTCGACACGGTAAAGGGCAAAACTGCCGTTGAGCTTGCCGTCCCACAACGCGCTCTTGACCCCCAGCTCGTAGTTGCGGCCGGTGATGGGATCGAGCGAGCTGCCGGGCAAGGGCCCGGACAGTTGGTCGGCCTGCGACTGGTAGATCTCGGAAGCGCTGGCATACAGGCTGGTCGAGCGAGTGAGGTCGAAGACCAGGCCCGCATAGGGCACCCACACGTTCTTCTCGTCTCGGTTGGCGCCGAGTTCACCGGTCCCGTCGTACTGTCGGTAACGGTCCTTGATCACATAACGGCCGCCGACGATCACCGACCAGCGGTCGATCGGACGGATCCGCAGCGAGCCGTACAGACCGGTCTTGCGCTGCGTGGTGTAGGTCTGGCCCGGATAGAGCTGCGATTCGTTGACGAAGACCTCGCGCGAGGGATAGAGGCCGCTGTAGACATTGCTGTCGGCATAGTCGAACTCGACGTAACCCGCATCGTTGGCGTCGCGTGTCGAGGTCACGTCGGCACCGACGACCACGTCGTGCCGCTGCCCCCAGGCCTTGAAACTGCCGGTGAGGTTGGCGTCGAAGGAAGTCTGCTTGGGCGTGGCACGCTGGTAGTAGCCGGCCCAATAAGGGCCTTCGCCGTTGGCGTCGATCGGACCGCGCAGGTTGGCGTAGTCGTAATACGTTTTGGCGTGCAGGCGCTGCAAGGTGGCCGTGCCTTTCCAGTCGGCATCGAAGCGGTGTTCGAGCTTGGCAAAGACCTTGGCGAGTTCCACGTCCTGCATGTTCCAGGGCGTGCCGGTGTTGACCGAGCGCGGCAGGTTCAGCGCCGAACCGTCGGCATTGCGCCCCAGGCCCTCGAAGATGCCGCGGCGCTTGTCCTTCTGATAGCTGGCCCCCACCAGGGCGACGGTGTCGGGCGTGAGGTCGGTTTCCAGCGCGCCGTAGAACACGTTGCGCTTGTCCTTGCCGTAGTCGTAGAAGTAGTCCTGATCCTGATGCACCGCGACGGCGCGGCCGCGCAGGCGGCCTTCGAACGCCAGCGGGCCGGTGGCGTCGATCTCGGCGCGGTAGTTGTTCCAGCTGCCGGCGGAAACCGCCAGATTGACCTGGCGTTCGGCCAGCGGCCTTTTGTGATTGAGCAGCAGCACCCCGCCCGCCTCGCCGGCCCCGAACAGACCGTCTGCACCCCGCAGAATGCCGACGTTGTCGTACAGGGCCATGTCCGAGAGGCTGGCGAAACCGCCCGAGTTGCTCGAGGTGGCACCGCCGTCGTAGCGGATGTTGTCGACGGCGAGGCCGCGCGAATAGAAGTTGTAGCTGCCGTTCCAGTTGGTGGTCTGGGTCACGCCGGTGGTCTGCGCCATGACTTCGTCGAGCGTACGCAGGGCCTGGTCCTGCATGCGCTGCTGAGTCACCACCGTGATCGACTGCGGGATCTCGCGCAACGACTGCTCGCCCTTGGCTGCATTGGTGTATCGCGGCGTGTAGGCGTTCGAGCCCTCGGTGCTGGCACTGCGTTCGGCCGTGGCGGCCACCGTGACGGTCCCCAGCGTCACCGTTCCCTGCGCGGGAGCCTGTACCAGCGTGTAGCCACCGTCTCCCAGTTCCCGCACGACCAGGCCGCTGCCCGCACTCAGCCGCTCGAGCGCCTGCCGCACCGTCAGGTTGCCTTGCACGGCCTGCGACTGGCGCGACTGCGTCAGTTCGGTCGAGACCACGATGCGTGCGCCGGATTGGCTGGCCAGTGCCGCGATGGCCAGATCCAGCCGCTGCGCGGACAGGTCGAAACGCTGCGCAACGGCCGTCGCGGCCGTCCCCCCGCCCGCCGACTGCGCCAGCACATGGCCTGCGGAAAACGACAGGGCGAGTGCAGCGACCGCGGCGCGGGCCACCGGCTTCCAGACCCGGACCGGCGGGCGCGCAGCCGATGCCGAAGCGACAGAAGCCCGAACGCCCCGGCGATGTTGAAGTTCACGAGATGCACACACGATGGACCGCACGTTGGATACCCCTTGGATCTGGATTGGACAAATGGACGGTCCAGCCGCGATTGCGCGGCAGGACCTACAGGGGGTATGGCGTGGTGGAAACCCGCGTTGTTGAGGTCCGTTGCGAAACTTTACAAATGCCGGCGATTCGCAGCGCCCGGCCTCATCGTCCCGCGGGCTGGATG
This sequence comes from Comamonas sp. BIGb0124, assembly GCF_003752175.1. Classification (GTDB taxonomy): domain Bacteria; phylum Pseudomonadota; class Gammaproteobacteria; order Burkholderiales; family Burkholderiaceae_C; genus Comamonas_F. The sequence goes on from NZ_RJVF01000015.1 coordinate 33,884, forward strand.
AGGTAGCCCTGCCCTTCGGCGACCACCTTCACCGGAACGATATGCGGCAGGTCACGCAGCAGTTGATCGAGCCCGGCGATGTCGTATGCCCCGGTCAGCCGCCATTGGCCGACGCGCGCATCGGCGATGCGCAGCCGGTAGGGACGGTAACGTTCGATCTGCTCGGCCACCTGCGTCAACGGCGTCTCGCGGAAGATCAGCCGCCCCTGCTGCCAGGCCACGACTTCGCCGGCATTCACCGTGCGCAGGGCCATGGACGCGGTGGCGGATGCGGCGCCGTCGGGGTTCACACGCAGGGTCTGGTTGGCGACCACGCGCCGGGCGTCGCTACGGCCTCGGGCCGTCACGTCCACCGCCCCCTCGCTCACCGTCACGTCGTCCTGCCCGGGCTGCACACGGACGTTGAAGACCGTGCCGATGTCGCGCACCGCGCTGTGCGGCGTGTGGACCACGAAGGGCCGCCAGGCATGCGCCACGGTGAACATCGCCTCCCCGCTCTCCAGCCGGAATGTGCGGCTGCGCAGGCGGCTCTCCACCACCAGCGTGGTGTGGGTGTTGAGGTCGATGCGGCTGCCGTCCCGCAGCGTCCAGACACTGCGCTCGCCCACGGCGGTGCGCAGCGTCTCGCTGCGCCAGGCCGGGTCGACCCACCAGGTGCCCGCGATCGCCAGCGCCAGCACGCCCAGCGCCGTGCCCTGGGTCCGCCGTCGCCGGGCCTGCCGGTGCGCGGCCGAGAGGGCCCGCGCCTCGGCCAGCAGCGCATCCTTGTCGGGAAAACAGTGGCGCAATGCGTCCTCGTAATGCGGCCACGGTGCCGTTGCCCTGCCGGCGGCTTGCGTCGGCTCGGAGTCGCTCGCCGAGGCCGTCCGGCCTGTCGGCATCCGGCGCGGGTCCGTCATTCGGCGGCCTCGCCGGCAACGCGGCAGGCCGGAGCCCAACGCGTGCGGATGAGCTGCAAGGCACGAGCCAGATGCTGCGCCACCATGTTGCGCGAGATATCGAGCTCGCGTGCGATGTCGTCCTGCTTCATGCCGTGGACACGATGCAGCAGGAAGATCTGGCGCGGGCGCGGCGGCATGCCTTCGATCACGGCCACCAGTGCCTGCAATTGCTGCTTGAACTCGAGTTCCCAGGCGCCGTCGCAGACATGGCAGGCTTCGTCCGGCACCTCGTCCACAAAATCGATCCATTGCCGCCGGGTCGCCTCGCTGCGGCTGCGGTCGATGGCGCGATGCCGGCTCACCCGCCGCAGAAAAGCCAGCGGCGTGTGCACCTGCTGGCTCGGCGGACGTTCGATCATCTCGACACAGACGTCATGGATCACATCCCGCGCAAAGCCCCAACTGCCGAACCGCTGGCGGATGTAGTCCACCAGATCCTCGTAGTGCAGCTCCAGCGCAGCCATCAGCGACGGAGCCGTCAAGGGGGGTACCGGGTGGGTGCTCATCAATACTCCGCGTTCGGGACCGGTCGGGAGGACGAGGAGATCCTTTGGCCGATCGAGAGGGACAACAAAGCCGGAGATTGTAAATGAGATCAAGAATCAGATAGATGTCTACCCTTTCATTGCCAGGGCAGACAGGGAAGACATTGCCGGATTTGCGCGGTCGATTCACGCACACCCCGGGATTCCAGCATGGCCCGGGTCGCCGACAGGTTGCGCGTCGACTTCGGGCTTGCGAAAGACTGGTCGTAGGTTGGACAACTCGCCCTCGCAAGCGAGACGGATCGGAATTCACCGAATGAGATTCGGAAACGAAAAAAGCACCTAACGCTTTCGCGCTAAGTGCTTGTTTCTACTGGGATAAGTGGTGGGCCCTGAGTGACTCGAACACTCGACCTACGGATTAAGAGTCCGCTGCTCTACCAACTGAGCTAAGAGCCCACTTATCTGCAAAAATCTACGCTGGTGGAGAGGAGGAGGATCGAACTCCCGACCTTCGCATTGCGAACGCGACGCTCTCCCAGCTGAGCTACCCCCCCACTTGTCTTGCTTGCTGGCTTTGCAAGACGTCCTGTTCAAGGCAGAACGCTATTATGCCACGGTGTTTTTGCTTTTTGCAAATCGGCTGACATTTTTTCAAAAAAGATGCATCGAACCGACGGCGGGCCGGGCTGCATCGGGACATTCCTGCATCAAGTCCGCTCCTGTCAATTCAGTCCCAGCTTGAGTTCGACACGCGGGACCCAGGTCGCGGCACCGGGCTCGGCCACGTTGCGCGACGCGCCCAGGTACAGCTGACTGGCCGGCACCTTGCGCGCCATCAGGTAGCTGCGCACCACCGTCGCCCGTTCGGCTGCGACTTGTTGCAAGACAGCCGGGCTGGCCGATATCTCGGCCATCAGCAGCTTCTCCATGTCGGCGACGGAGATGTCGCGGGTCAGGCCGATGAAGTTGCGCGGCTTGTCGTCGATGTCGCTGCGGCGATAGAGCCGGCGCAGCGCCTCTTCGTAGACGGCGGGCTGCAGCACGGGGCTGTCGTCCCACGGGTTGGCCTCGGGCTGGGCAGCCGGATCGTTGCTGGTGCTGGTGCTGGTGCTGGTGCCGCCCGCAGCGCCGCGGCGGCTGCCGTCGCGCTGGGCTTCCCAGCCCACCTGCTTGGCCAGCTCGACCCGCTGGAAGGCCAACTGCTCGGCCGGATGGCTGGCCAGACCGGTCAGTGTCAGATTGAGGGCGGGTTTGTCGAGCATGGCTTGCGCCACCTTGTCGAGGCTGGCCCGGGCCTGGGCATCGAGCGCCTTGGAGCCCGGTGCGAACGCGATGGTGCTGAGTTCGCTGGCCGCCGTGCCTGCAAAAGCAGAGCCCAGCAGACTGAAAGGCGAGGTCACGGCCCGCCCGATCAGGTTGACAAAGGCGCGCCAGATCAGGCCGCCCATCGAGAACTGCGGGTCGTTGAGCGAGCCCCTGACCGGCAGATCGATGTCGATGACGCCACGGCGGTCCGCGAGCAGCGCGACGGCGAGCTTGACCGGCAGGCTGCTGCCGCTGCCGTCGACCTTGTCGCCGAAAGCCAGTTGATTGAGCACGACCCGGTTGGTGGCGGTGAGCTGTCCGTCGGCCTTGATCTCGTAACGCACGTCCATGCTGAGTTTGCCGCGCTCGATGCCGTAACCGGCGTACTTCATGCTGTAAGGCGACAACGGCGGCAGGTCGAGGCCATTGACGCGCGCCCGGATGTCCAGCATCAGGGGCTGGGCCAGCGGGTTGACGCGCCCGCTGATGAAGAGCTCGGCCGTCTCCTGGGCCAGGCCCTGCAGCTCGAGTTCGGCCATCTGCGGCTGGCCTTCGGGAGCCACCGACGAAAAAGCGCCCAGCCGCCCTGTCAGGCTGCTGAGATCGGCGCGGTAGTTGGGCTGGACGAACTGATCGTTGAACGCGATGCGGGCATTGATCAGTTCGAGCGGCCCCACATTGACCCGGGGCGCGGAACCCGGCCCGTCCCCGGCGGGCGGCGACGCGGGCTTGCGGACTTGCGAGACCGCGACCTGGCCGGGCTGCCGGGTCGCCACGGCGGCTTCGGCGGCCGGCTCGTCCCCGCCGTAGAGGCCTTGCAGATTGAGCTCGCCTTGCGGCGTCACGACCAGACGGGCAAAGAGATCGGTCAGGCGGCTCGATGCCAGATCGAGCTCGGTCCGGCGATCCGGTGCCAGGGTGAGCTTGACGCCCCGCACGACCCATTCGCGCCAGCTCAGCAACTGGTGGTCTTCGCGGGCCCATGCGGCGCGGCCTTCTGCATCGAGGCCGTCCGGCATGCGCAGATCGGCGCGCACCCCCTCGACAGTGAGATCGCCGCTGGCCGACACACGCGGCCCGGCCGGCGTGGCGCGGTAACTGACGGGACCGGTCCAACTGCCATCGGCCCGGTGGATGTCGAGCTGCGAAAGCGCCGGTACATAAGGCGCCAGGGCCTGCAGCGGCAAGCGGGTCGCGGCGAGCCGCTGACTGTCGAATGAACGGGGCACCCAATCCACGATCTCGCCCAGCGTGCCCCGCAGGTCGAGTTGGCCGCGGGGACCGCGCCGGCTCGACAGCAGGGCCTTGACTTCGATCGGGGTGCCGGCGCTGCGCACTTGCGCGTAAGTCCCCAGCGTCAGCCCCAGTTGCCGCACGCGCAGTTGCACGGGTTGGCCCACCTGCATCTGCCGGCCATCGTCCCAGTCGAGTTCGCCGTCGCTGATGCGCAAGCTCGCCAGACTGGCCTGCCAGGCTGCGGAGGGCGTTGCCGCCTGGGGACGGCGCGAGGACGCTCCGGCCGCCGGCGCGGCAGCGGGCGCCAACCAGTCTTCGTGTGTCCAGCGGCCGCGGCTGTCCCGTGCGTAGGCGATGCGCGGCGCATCGACCGCCACATCGCCCAATGCCACGGTCTGCCGGTTCATATCCACCCGGGCATCGGTCAGCGAGAGCTGGCGCACCCGGACGGCAGGCGCCCTGCCCTGGCCGATCTGCAACTGCGCGACACCGAGTTGCGCCACATCGAGACTCAGGCTCTGGCCTTCGGCCTGCCAGTGCAACGTGGCCTCGGTCGAAACACGGCCGGCCAGCGGGGCCTTGAAGACCTGTGCCCAATAAGGGGCAAACGGAGCGATGTCCATCGCGCCCAGGCTGAAACCCAGCGTCGCCTTTCGCGCACTGGCCTCGCCCTGCAGGGCCAGCCGGGCCCCCATGACCTGAGCAGATGCCCGAATCGGCAGCGGCTCGTCCATCGGCCAGGCCAGACCCTGCGCAAACAGCGCGATGTCGTGGGCTTCGAGGTTCGTGGCGGGACGCACCGCGGCATCGGCCACCTGCACCCGGCCCCCCATCAATTGAAACTCGTCGACCCGGACCTGCCAGGACTCGGGCGGCCGATCGGTTGCGGCGGAGTCTGCCGGCGTCTTGCCCGGTGCTGCCGGCGAGGCGGCCGCAGGCCCGGCGGACGGTGCGGGCGCGCCGAGGAATCCCTGCAGCCCGACCCACTCGCCCCGCGCATCGCGACGCATCGCCAACCGAGGAGAGACGATATCCACCCGGCTGATCGCGACCGACCGTTGCAGCGGTTTCAGACTGGCCACGTCGACGGCCAGTTGTTCGACCGTCAGGAGTTCGCGGTCTTCCGTGTCCTGCATCTGCAGGCCGAGCGCGGTGAGGCGCCCGGACAGCTCGACGACCGGTTGCTCGGTGCTGTCGGGCTGCTCGAAGGCGACATCCACGTCGATGTCGAGACGGCCCTCTTGCAACCTGGCCGGCAGGTCGTCGGGCAGGTAAGCCAGATACGGCGACAGATCGAGACCCGCGGTCTGGAGCTTGGCGCGGGTCTTGCGGCTGGGTGCAAACGGCAGGCTGTAAGCCTCGCTCTCGACACGGCTGCCGTTGATCTCGAAGTCCAGCCGGGGCTGCACCTCGACCTCTCTCTTGCCGGGCAGCGTGCTGAGAAAAGGCAATGCCAATGCCATGTCCCGCACGGTGTGCGAGCGCCCCGCCAGCCGGTCGTCGATATCGATCGCGCCACCGTCCAGGGTGACGTTGTAGAGCGCCAGACGCGGCAACGGTTCGTCGGCTGCACGCTCGGGCTGCGGCGTGGCGAAACGCGCCAGGACATCGTCGATATCGGTGCGTCCATCGGCTTCGCGGCGCAGGCGCAGCACCGGGTCGTTGACCGCCAGGGCATCGACGACGGGTGCCAGTTCCCACAACGAGCGGGCACTCAGGTTGGCATAGATGCGGTGCACCTGGAACTGAGGCTCGGCCGGCCGGTCGGCAGCCGGGGCATGGGCCACGGTCACGTCCAGCAGACGAAACTCGAGAGACCAGGGCTTGATCGAGACCTGGCCCACGGTGACGGCACGGCCGAGGCGTTGCGTCGCCTGCTTTTCGATCTGGGAGCGGGCCAGCGGCGGCAGCGCCAGCCACAGCAGCAGCCAGAGCCCCAAGACGGCCAGCAGGGCCCAGGCCAGGCGGCGCATCCAGCGCATCGCAGTCGTGCGGCGGCTGCGGTTGACGGCGGCCGCGACAGGCGGACGACCGGGGGGAGTGGAGTCTGGAGCGGCCATGGGCTGAATCGCACAGTCCTCTTTGATGTGAACGGGCTCATGATGCCACGAGTCCCCGGGCGGCGGCACGGACCGGGGCGATCGCGCGGTGGCCACCGCCCGCACGCAATAAAAAGCCCGGCAGCCTCGGGAAGAAGCTGCCGGGCCAGGTGGCGACCACATCATGGGTCGATGCCACCGGTTTGGCGGACTGGCGAGAAGAAGGTCGCCGGCCCAACCGAAGGCCAGAGATGGCCTTCATGGTTGCCAACACGAGGTTGGCTGATGCCATCCGCAAGGGAGGCGGTTCCACCTTATCCAAGGTCGGGTGCGCAAGCCAATCATATTTTTATGACGCTGCGTTGTATTTCATTGAGTGCGTCAATGCTGAACCGCCAAGCCGCGAAAACAGACATGTCCTGAAGAGGAAATCCGGTTTTTTCCGACAAAAATTGAACTCCATATGCAATATTTCATCAATCAATCTGATTTGATATTCTTGACTTGTTATTTAAAGCCCTCCTAGAATCCGCCCCACTCCTCCTTCCCTTGGCGGTCTGTGCCAAGTCGGGAAGCTCATTCTTCCCTCCAAACAGACGACCTGCAGCCCCCCCATGGGCTGACGATCTGCAGCGTGCTTCTTTTTGCCGGGCACACGTTTCGCCCGGCCCCGGCTGCAGCCCCCATCGAACGATGTGCCCGCCCCACAAGCATGGCCTCGCCTAGAAAAGGATGTTCGTCATGAACGTATTCGCAAAAATAGGGCACGGCGTGCGCACATGCGCCACGGACGCGGCCCGCGGTTTCTTTGAAATCTGTCACAACGGCTTTGCCCTGCTGGGCCTTGCCACGGCTTTTGTCGTCGTCGCCCTGCTCGCCCGCCCCGACCTCCGCCATTCGGGCGAGGCCTACCTCATGGGCTGGCTGCAGAACCGCCACACCGCCGCCCAGGTCGCCGCTTCGGGCATGACACCCGAGCCGGATGTGATCGAGCGCGTGCGCGCCGCCGATCCCACCTCGCTGACGCAGCAGCAGGCGGCCGTGACGAACTGGCTGAGCAAGAAGTACCGGGTCGCGCCCGAGCCGCTGAGCGTGCTGGTCACCGAAGCCTGGAACGTGGGTGCCACGGTCAAGCTCGATCCGGCCCTGATCCTGGCTGTCATGGCCATCGAGTCGCGTTTTAATCCCTTCTCGCAAAGCCCGGTGGGTGCGCAGGGCCTGATGCAGGTCATGACGCGGGTCCACACCGACAAGTACGATTACTTCGGCGGCAATCTCGCGGCTTTCGATCCGGTCGCCAATCTGCGCGTCGGCATCAAGGTGTTGCAGGACTGCGTCAAGGGCAGCGGCTCGATCGAAGGCGGCCTGCGCTGCTACGTGGGTGCCGGCGGCCATGGCAACGACGGCGGTTATGTCACCAAGGTGCTCGGCGAGTACAACCGCCTGCGCAGCGTGGTCGGCGGTCAGGCTCCGCGCATGATGGCGCCCCTGAGCCCGCCCGCCCCGGCAGTGCCCGCGAATGGGCCGGCCAAACCGGCTCTGGAAGCGGAAACCCGCCCCGATCATCCCCAGACGCTGGTCGCCAACTCCTGATCGCAGACGGCGCATCGGGTACACTACGCCCCGCGCGCGACTGGCGATAGACGGTCGGCACCCCTTGCGGTGCCGGGGCCGTCGAGGTGGATCACCACCGGGGAGCGCGCAGCGTCGGGTCTGGCCTCGGTGAGGGCAGACCGGCGTGTATCAGCCGTTCGCCTGGGCAGCCCTTGTTGTTTTTATTGATGCAAGGCGCCATGTCTTTGAAGGACTGCCACATGTACGACCGCAAAATCCTCGTCGAGCAAGCCGACGCTGAAATCTGGGCCGCCATCCAGGCCGAAAACACCCGCCAGGAACAGCACATCGAGCTGATCGCCAGCGAGAACTACGCCTCGCCCGCCGTCATGGCAGCGCAAGGCTCGCAATTCACCAACAAATACGCAGAAGGCTATCCGGGCCGCCGCTACTACGGCGGTTGCGAATACGCCGACGTGGTCGAGCAACTCGCCATCGACCGCGTCAAGCAGCTGTTCGGTGCCGATGCCGCCAACGTGCAGCCCAGCTCCGGTTCGCAGGCCAACCAGGCCGTGCTGCTGGCTTTCCTCAAGCCCGGCGACACCATCCTGGGCATGAGCCTGGCCGAAGGCGGTCACCTGACGCACGGCATGCCCCTCAACATGTCGGGCAAGTGGTTCAACGTCGTTTCCTACGGCCTCAACGCCCAGGAAGAGATCGACTACGACGCGCTCGAGAAGAAGGCCCATGAATCGCGTCCCAAGCTGATCATCGCGGGCGCCTCGGCCTATGCGCTGCGCATCGATTTCGAGCGCTTCGCCAAGATCGCCAAGGACGTCGGCGCCATTCTGTGGGTCGACATCGCCCACTACGCCGGCCTGGTGGTCGCGGGTGTGTACCCCAACCCGGTGCCGCATGCCGACGTCGTGACGTCGACCACCCACAAGAGCCTGCGCGGCCCGCGCGGCGGCATCATCCTGATGAAGGCCGAGCACGAGAAGGCCATCAACAGCGCCATCTTCCCCGGCCTGCAAGGTGGCCCGCTGGTGCATGTGGTGGCAGCCAAGGCCGTCGCCTTCAAGGAAGCCCTGTCGCCCGAGTTCAAGGCCTACCAGGAACAAGTGGTGAAGAACGCCCGCGTGTTCGCCGAGACCCTGACCCAACGCGGCCTGCGCATCGTCAGCGGCCGCACCGAAAGCCATGTCATGCTGGTCGACCTGCGTGCCAAGGGCATCACCGGCAAGGCCGCCGAAGCCGCACTGGGCCTGGCCCACATCACCATCAACAAGAACGCGATCCCCAACGATCCGGAAAAGCCGATGGTGACCAGCGGCGTGCGCGTCGGGACCCCCGCGATCACGACACGCGGTTTCGGCGAGGAAGAAACACGCGCCACGGCCAACCTGATGGCCGACGTGCTGGACAACCCCAACGACGCGGCCAACCTCGAAACCGTGCGCGCCAAGGTCCATGCCCTGACGTCGCGTTTCCCGGTCTACAAGTAAGCCCATGAAATGCCCCTTCTGCAGCCATCTCGAAACGCAGGTCGTGGAGACGCGCGTGGCGGAAGAAGGCGGCTTCATCCGCAGGCGCCGCCAGTGCGGCGCTTGCGACAAGCGCTTCACGACCTATGAACGCCCCGAGGTCGTGATGCCTCAGGTGATCAAGAAGGACGGCAGCCGGACCGACTTCGACAGCGGCAAGATCCGCGCCTCGATGGCACTCGCGCTGCGCAAGCGGCCGGTCAGCATCGAGCAGATCGACAACGCCATCGACCACATCGAGCATCAGGTGCTGAGCAACGGCGCACGCGAGATCTCGTCGGCACGGCTGGGCGATTTCGTGATGGATGCGCTCAAGGGCCTGGACAAGGTGGGTTACGTGCGGTTCGCCTCGGTCTACCGCAGCTTCAAGGACACGGACGAGTTCCGCCGCCTGCTCGAGGAAGACCTCTAGGTCGGCGCCGCGCCGTCTCGACCGCCGAACGGGCCGCGCCATTGTGGCGCGGCTTTTTTCATGGCCGCCTCGAAAGGCCGGGTCGCACGAATCGATAGTGGCAGACCCCCCACTGCTTGCCGCCGGCATAACCGAAGAGTTCGGCGCAAGCCATCCAGAACATGCGCCAGCGCTGGCTCCACAAGGTGGCGACGGACGGTCCGTAGTGCCGCGCCAGGATGGCCAGCACGGCGTCGCGTTGACGGTCTTGATTGGCCAGCCACTGGTTCGCGGTGCGCGCGTAGTGGGTGCCCTCGACCATCCAGCGTGACTCCAGTTTCAGGTCGTCCTGGAACCACAGCAGCGTATCGGCCGCAGGCATGATGCCGCCGGTGAAGAAATGACGGCCCATCCAGTTGTCGGCACCTTCGGTTTCGAAGGGATACATCAGCGTACGGTGCGCGAAGATGTGGACAAAGAGTTTGCCGCCGGGGCGCAGCCATTGGCCGATGCGTCCCATCAGGGCCTGATAGTTGCGCATGTGCTCGAACATTTCCACCGACACGCAGCGGTCGAATGACGCGGCAGGAAGCGTCAGGCCGTTGACGTCGCGTGTCAGCACGGTGACGTGGCTGTGGCCGCGGGCCCGGCATTGGGCCTCGATGTGCAGGCGCTGGGCCTGCGAGTTCGAAACGGCGGTGATGCGGGCCCGGGGAAACTGCTCGGCCATCCACAGGGTGAGCGAACCCCAGCCGCAGCCGAGCTCGAGGATGTCCTGTCCATCGGCCAGTTCGGCCCGCATGCCGTAGAGGGCCAGCATGGCCAGTTCGGCCTGCTCGAGGGTTTCGTGGCCGGTGGGGTAATAACAGCCCGAGTACTTCAGGCGCGGCCCCAGGCAGAGACGGAAGAACTCCGGGGGCAGTTCGTAATGCTGGCGGTTGGCCGCGTCGGTGTGCAGGGCCACCGGACTGTCTCGCAACTGCCGCACCAGGGACTGGTACCGGGCCCCCTGGCCCTCGGGGCCACAGGCGCCCTCGTCGTCCAGGCGGCGGGCGCACAGTTGCCGGATGCCGTGCCGGATGAGCGCGTCGGGCACCCAGCCCCGCTCGGCCCAGCCCAGCGGACCCGAGGCCGGCCGGTCGCTGGCGAGTTCATTGCAGTCGGAAATCAGTGGCGTGGAGCTCATGGCGTGGGCGGCGGAGGGGAGGAAGAACGGCGGCGCACCGGCCACGGGATCAGCATGGGCGTCTCCTGCTGATACCGGCGGTAATCGTCGCCACGGGTGCGCAAGGCTTGCGCTTCGGTGTAGGGGATGCCGCTGATCCAGCGCAAAAAGACGTACATGACGAGCGGCCCCATGCAGGCCAGCCAGAACCAGGGCGAGCCCCAGGCCAGGGCGACATAGGCAAACCAGTGCAGCCACTCGAAGAAATAGTTGGGATGGCGCGAGTAGCGCCAGAGCCCCTGCCGGCAGGTCCGTCCCCGATGGGCCGGCACGCTGCGGAATGCGGCGAGCTGGGCATCCGCCCAGGTTTCACCCGCCACGGCGATCACCCAGATGGCCACGCCCAGCCACAGGACAGGCGTGAACGTCGCCACGGGATTGGCGGCCACCGCGACAAACGGCAAGGCAAACATCACCACCAGAAAAGCCTGGGCCAGAAACAGGCCGTAGAGCTTGAGCTGATTGTCTTGCCAGTGCTCACGAAGCGCGCGGTAACGCCCGTCCTCGCGGTGCGGATCCTGCCGGAGGCGACGCGCGATGAGCCACGCCAGACGGGCGGCCCAGACGGCGCCGAGCCCACCCAACAGCAGCCGCGGCGGCGTGCCGCCAGAGCCTGTCACGGCCATCAGAATCGCACCGAGACCGACCCCGGCCGCCCAGACCGCATCGACGATGCCGGTGTTGCGCCACCGGCGCTGCCAGGCCCAGCCCGCGCTCATCAGCACCACCATGATCAGTCCGAGCACCAGCAGTTGCAGGCCGGGTGTCCAGGTCATGACGGATCCCCCGCATCGATCCGGCCTTCGGCACCCACGGCCACCGTCTCATGCAAGCCCCGCCGCGCCAGCACGATGAGCACCGCCATGGCGCCTGTCCAGCCCACGGCCAGCCACAGCAGGCCGTGCCAGGCGGGACTGGCGAAGGCGAGCGCCTGCCAGGTCCGGCCGGCCCCCCAATAGACCAGCGGGCCGGCCACGGTCCCCAGCGCGCAGGCCAGCCAGGGATGGCGGCGCAGCGAGGCCAGGGAGTGGTTGAGCGTCATGGCATAGGCTGCCCAAAGACCGAGGATCCAGATCGGCGCGCCGCCGGCGGGAACGGCCGGCGCGGGCGAGGCGTGGACGGCCCACCCTGTCGCGGCCAGCACGCCGTCGACCACGCAGCCCGCTGCCAGCGCGGCCACGACCAGGATCGCATCCGAGCGGACCTGGTCGGAAAGACGGAGCTGCCATGCCACGAACACCAGGGCTGAGATGGGGCCGGGCCAGGCCCAGCCGTGCCCGGCCCCGATCACGGCAATGAACCACACGGCCTGATAGCCCAGCAGATTGCCCCAGAAATGCAGAACCTCGCGCCGACGCGCCGCGCCGGGCATGGCATGCCGCCGAGGGACGGGCGTGGCGGGAGACTGGGTCATGGCACGGTTTCGTAAACGGGATTGATGCGTTGTGACAGATACGGCCGGCGGTGTCGATTGGATGCAGGCAGGCCGCGCGCCTGGTTTCATGCCGGACATCGCGCAACCAGCGGTGTGGCGGCGGCGGCCTCGATCGCAGCCGCATCCGGCGGCGGCAGGCGGCTGGATGCAGGAAACTCGATGCGCACCGTCGGCGTGTTTCCGGCGGCATCCCGGATGTTGCCGGGGCCTTCGAAACGCAGCAGGCGCCGGTCGGCTTCGCTGTAGGTGAGATCGATGGACGGTGCCGCAAAACCGTACCAGGCGTCGAGCCGCAGCCGGATCGACCGTGTGGGTCGGCCGCCCTGCCCCGGCTGGCCGCCTGACGCAACCCGAAAGTCGTAGAACGCCAGCCGGCTGGGGACCAGGAAAACCAGCGTCGGCGGCACGGGCCCCGCCAGATCGGACCAGTGGCTGCGCACATAGGCATCGAAGCCCGCATCGATGATGGCGCCAGGCAGATCCGGCAGCACGGCGCTGCGCACGGCGGCGCCCGCGTTCTCGCGCACATGGACTTGCCGCCGGCCGCCGACGCGGTTCACACCCTCCTGATAGCCGTCGCGCTGGTCCACCAGCAGGAAATCGGGTGCGGAACCGCCGACCGGGCCACGGACCCATTTGCGTGCAAAAGCCGGACCGGCCGGGCAGCGGTACAGCACGATCCGGTACTGCCGACCGTCCCGCTCTTCGACCCAATGCTCTTCCTGGTACAGCAACCGCGTACTGCCGGACGCGTAGGCCAGACCCCAGAAGTGTTCGGTCACGCCGCCGGCGGCCTGGACCGCATCGAGCGGGCGGCCGTCGTCGACCTGTGCGGCCGCGAGGGTCGACAGGCCGCATAAAACGGCGGCCACGAGGCGCACCCCGCTGCGCAAAACGATTGCGGGGGCATGTCGGAGCAAGTCCATGTCGACCTCCAGGGCGATGCACGCATCGGTCACGGTTCAAGGCACGGCAGTCACAGCGGGCCCGGGACGGGCGAGCGGCGCCGGCGTGCCGACTGTCCTGCTATACGGTCTTCGTGGCGGTCTGGATGCAGTGCGCGCAAAAAATCGTGAGGTCTGCGCGCGGCGCCGGCCGAGCGGAAACAGGCGATGGACCGATGCTCAGGGCGGATCGCCCTGCAGGCGCGGAGGCACGGGCGCAAGGACAAAACGCGAGAGGTCGTCGAGGACGGGAGCCCGCCAGCGCAGCGGCCGAGCCAGGGCGCCGGCGAGCATCTGATGACCGAGTCCGGGGTACTCCACCTGCTCGACCCGTGCCCCTGCACGGCGCAAGGCGTCGGCCAGGGCACGCGTGTTGCGGACCGGATCGACCAGCGTGTCGTCGGTACCGGCCATGAGCAATGTGGGCGGCGCATCGGCACCGGCATGGACGACCGGCTGGGAGTCCGGCGGTGTATCCGGAAAATGGAAGATCGGCCGGAGCGTGCGCGAAACGATGGGCAGGAACTCGTACGGACCCGCCATGCCGATCCAGCCCTTGAGCTGCTGCGGCGAATGGCCGAACCGGGCCAGCCAGCGCGGATCGAGTGCGACCATGGCGGCGTTGTACCCTCCGGCGCTGTGCCCCGCCAGAAACACCCGGCCGGCATCGCCGCCGTAGGCACCGATGTGATCCAGCGTCCAGGCCACGGCCTGGGCCGTGTCGGCCACGAAGTCGGGATACGTCACCTGCGGGTAGAGCCGGTAGTCGATGACGACCGCCAGGATGCCTCGGGAGTTGAGTGCATCGCCGACAAAACGATAGCTCTCGCGGTCACCGCTGCTCCAGCTGCCGCCATACACAAAGACGACGACCGGCGGACGCTGCACGCCCGGGGGCACATAGATGTCCAGGACCTGGCGCGGATCGCTGCCATAGGACAGGCCGGCCAGGACGGTGCTGGCGTCGTCGGGCACCGCACCGTTGAGGATGCGGATCGGTGAACAGGCGGCCAGCAGGGCCGCAACGCAGGCCATCATCCATCGGATGGCGTGGGGAAGTCCTCGGGTCATGGACAGGTCCTCGAACAGGTGATGTCTCCTGATACGGCCGGCAGGCCGTTCTGGATGCAGTTCGGGACGACGTGCCGCATGGCGATCCAGCCCTTACAACGCCAGCACGCTGCCGCTGAGGACGACGGGCCCGGTCGGCTGGCCGGTGGGCGAGCCGCCCGGCGGTTCGAGGCTGACGGCGAGCTGTTGCACCCCGGCCAGTCCGGCTGGCCAGCTCAGCGTGGTGACGCCCTGCATCGCGAGCAGGCCCAGCGAGCGCGGCGGCTGTCCGGGCGGCAGCGCCCAGAGTTCGAGTGTGCGGCCTGCGGCCACCGTGTTCAGATCCTGCAGGGGGTGGATACGCACGGCGCCATCCGGCAGGGTGCGCACAGCGGCCAGTGCCTGGGCCTGCGGGGTCTGCAGCACGGCCAGCCAGCTCGCCCCGGCGACCGGTGTCTCCGGGCCGGGACGCGGCCTGTCGACCACCACGACCGCCACCAGCGCACAGGCGAGAACACCGCTCGCCAGCCGCCACAGGTTGAGGCCACGCCATCCCCACGGATGTGCTCTGCCCGGACCGCGGATACGGGCCTGCACGGCCCGCCACACCCTTGCAGGCGGCTGTCGCTCGGGCAGCGCCCACGCCAAGGGGTAGATCTTGTCCTCCCAGTCGCTGACTTCCTGGCGCAAGGCCGCATGGCTGGCCATCATGGCGACGAAACGCCGGCGTGCGCCGCCGCGCATGCTGCCGCAGACATAGTCGGCCGCCAGTTGCGGCCACCAGGCTTCACGTTTGCTCCCGCTCATGACAGGCACCTCTTGAGACGTTCCATGCCCCGACGAACCCAGCTCTTGACGGTGCCCAGGGGGAATCCGAGTTGCCGGGCGATATCGCCATGGCTCAGGTCGTCGAAGAACGAGAGGGCGATGGCCATGCGCTGATGGGAATCCAGGCCCGCCATGCAGGCCGCCAGCCGGCCGCCTTCGTGGCTGGACTGCAGGCGCTCGAAGGGCCCGGGCGCATCGTCGGCCCACGCCTCGACGATCGTGCCGTCGGGGTCGGGGCGTTCGAGATCGGGGCGGCGCAGCCAGTCGATGCAGCGATTGCGCACGATGCGCGTCATCCAGGTCATGACCTGGCTCTGCTCGGCAGCATAACGGCCGGCGTTCTGCCAGATGCTGACAAAACAATCCTGCAAGACCTCCTCGGCCCAGTCGCTGCGTCGCAACAGACGGACCGCTTGCGCAAAGAGGTGGGGCGCGCACAGCCGGTAGAGCTCGGCGAGCGCAGGCTCATGGCCCCGCGCGCAGTCTCGCATCAAGGCTTCCAGGCGGGCGGGATCGGTCGACAGTCTCGGCATCGGCAACTACTCGCTGAGCGGGCTACGCCCGACCCGACGCATGCTAACTCAGATCACCGATCTCGGCGCTAGGCATTCGGCATGATGCGGCAGCCTCCGACACGTGAGGTGTCGGGCCGCCGGGGACGCCGAAGTCGTGACGTCTTCCGGCCGGCCGTTGTTTCAAGTCGGGTCGCCTGGCCGACTGCCTTCCGGAGATGCGATGCCCACCCTGCCAAGTGCCGTCCTTGACGCCCGATGCCGCTGGCCTGTCGCACGCGGCCGGCCCGGCCTCGGGCACGCGCTGATCGAGGCCGTGGTGGCCGCCTTCGTGTTTTCGGTCGGCGCACTGGGACTGGCTGGCGTGCAGTTGCACGCCCTGTCGTCGGCTCGACAGACCGGCCAGCACCTGAAGGCGGCCACACTGGCGGCCGACCTGGCCGATCTGATTCGGCAGCACCCGTTGCAGCCCCCGAGGCCTGCAGCCGGTGCGGGCGGCACGGCCGGCAACAGCGAGGCGCAGCAGATCGGCGCGTCGGCCTCGGCACAGACCGACTGCCGCCTTGCGGCCTGCGATGCCGAACAGGCCCGAACCTGGCGGCTGGCCGAATGGACGGCTCGCCTGCAGCACGCCTTGCCCGGCGCCCAGGCTCAGGTTTGCAGCCATGGTCATGGCGGTTCGCCGCCGCAGGCCGGCTGCGCGGGCGCGGCGCCGACGTCGACGTCGAACCCAGCGGCTCCGACCATCGGAAGCCTGCGCCTGAGCTGGCCGGCCCCGCCCTCCATTGCCGTCCAGACTCAGGACCCCTCCGGGCTCGCTCCCGCAGAAGCAGAGCCTCCGACACGGGCCGCCCGCATCTCGCCGGCCTCTGCACAAACGTTCGGCCGTCTGGCGCTGCCGCTCGTTGCGGAGCGCTGACGAGGCCATGTCCACATCACACGCGCCTCCCGGCCCTGCCGGCCGCGCCCATCCCCATACAGGCCGGCGGTCTCGCCAACGCGGAATGACGCTGGTCGAACTGATGGTGGGTGCTGCGCTGGGTCTGAGCGTGATTCTGGCGGCGAGCGGCCTGCTGGCGACCCTGCAAAGGGCTTATGCGGCTGTCGAGGCCCAGGCCGAGCTCGACGAGCGGGGCCAACTGGCCTACGCGGTGATCCGTGCCCTCGTGGCCCAGGCGGGTTACCCCGAAGCGGCACGTGCCGCTTATGCCCGAAGCGGCAAAGACAGGGGACTGCTTCTGGCGACCGGTCCGCGGAATGGCCCGGTGATCGAAGGACATGACGACCGCACGCTGGCACCGGGGACGGCGGCGGCCATCGCGGCAACGTCCGTGGTCAACCACAGCGACGTGCTGATCGTGCACGGTGGCCGCGAGCCCGATGAACCCGCGCCGCCGAACTGCCTGGGCATCGTGCGTCAGCCGGACGATGCGCAGGGCCCGCGCATGCTGGACAGCTACCTGTACATCGATCGCGATGCGCGCCACGAGCCCGCCTTGTACTGCCTGGCATGGGGCCGGCACGGCAGACCCCAGAAGGAAGCGCTGGTGCATGGCGTCGAAACGCTGCAGGTGCTGTACGGCTGGCAAGACGACGGCGGTTCGTTGCGTTATCGCCCGGCCGCAGAAGTCGCCCACGCAGAGGCCTGGACACGGGTTCACGCCGTGCGCATCGGGCTGGTGCTGCGGTCGGCCATTGCCGCCCGGGGAACCGGCCGCGACAGTCCGCAGTTGCATCCTCTCGGCCTGATCATGAGCGATGCGGCAAGCGACGCCGGCAGCGTCTTTATACCCATCCCCGATGGCCGTCGCCGTCAGGTCCTGACCTTCGACGTGGCGCTGCGCAACAGCCCTGAAACGCGATGATCCGTGCTGCAGTCCCTCCACCCTCCCTGGCCTGCGACGTCCGGCCGCACGGGCACGGCGCCGTCCGCCGGCCAGCCGCACGCCACCCCGCCGTGCGGCACGGTCGGGGCAGCGCGCTGATCCCGGTGACCCTCGTGCTGGCACTGGCCGGATGGCTGGGACTCGCCGCCCTGCAGGCGAATTCGCTCGCCCGCCATGGGCCCAGCCAACTGCACGACGGGCAAGTGGCCGGCGAAGCGGCTGCAGCGGCGCTGGCGGACGGTCTGCGCGACATCGACCAGGGGGTGAACGCTCACCGGATGAAAATCCAGGGCCAGGGAACGGCATCGGCGTCGCCGCCCGGGTCGGGAACGGACCGCCCCGACGCTGCGTTTTCGGAGGGCCCAAGCCCGTGGTTCACGGCAGGCTGCGGCCACACCACTCACGACCGGGGGCTGTGCGTGCCGGCCACCGAAGGGCAGCCGGTCTGGCAGCAGGTCGACTGGCAGGATCGTTCGGCCGACAGCCGCAGCGTCGAGCTGGGCCGCTACACCGGTGCGGCTTTTGCCCAGGCCCATCCGTCCACCCTGCCCGTGGAGCCGCCTCGCTACATCATCGAGAGCCTGCCGGATACGCTGGCGTCCGAACCCGCGGGCGCACGCCGGCTCTACCGCGTCACCGCACTGGGTTACGGCCTGAACGCCGGCACGCGCGCCATGCAGCAGGTTCTCTACCGGCCGGCGCCGCTCGGTGCCGAATGGGCCATGGGCAGCGGCGTATCGGGCCACGTCTACCGGCTTCGAAGGAATGCCCAGACCGGCAGCACCGACCTGTTTGCCCGCGAGCTCGACGGGGTGCCGTCCACCGATCCCGCACCGCTCGCGAGTGTGCTGTTCGGCACACTCGCCTGGTCTGCCGCGGAGCGGTTGGCACTGCGCCCCGACGGTGAGCGCAACCGGGTGATCGGCGAGCGAGGCACCGGCACGGTTTTTTCGGCGCGGAATCTGGCCACGGGCGATGCGATGGTTTCCTTGACGCAACTCGCGACAGCGGGGCAGACGTCTGGCCAGGGTTCAAGTTCCGGCGTGTTCGGCGACCCCGTACGCCAGGAGCCCATCCGGCACGGCACCGACGCGCTGGCCCTTCGCGATCTGGCGCGCCGGCAGACCGGTCTGGATGGGGATGGCCGGTCGCCCACGCTGTACATCGGCACAACGGCTGGTGCCCTGCATGCGTTCGATGCGGCCAGCGGGGATGAGCATTTTGTCTATGTTCCCAGCGGCCTGACGCTGACGCCGCCCTCCGCTGCGGCTTCGGCTGCGGCATCGTCCGGTTCTGCTGCGTCCGGGCAACCATCGCCCCCCGCCAATCCCGCCGATCAGGCCAGACCGGGGCGCACGGCCATCCCCGCAGTGGCCGATGTCGACTGGGCGGCATCGAACGGCCGCAAGGCGATCCTGGTTTCGGGCAAGGGGCAGGCAGCGCCGGGCGTGTTCACGCTGGACGTGAGCGATCCCGCACAGTTCACGCCGGCCCAGGCCCTGTGGGAGTTCGGCCCGCAGGACGATGCCCGCATGGGCCACGTCACCAGCCAGCCGCAGGTGCTGCGCCTGCGCATCGGCCCGTCGATACGCTGGTTTGCCGCCTTGGCGAGCACGCCCGTCGACGCACCGGGTGAAGGTGCCGGCGACACCGGCAGTTCCGGTTCGCCCGCCGTTTTCCTGCTGGCACTCGACCACGACACACAACAGCCGTGGATACACGGCATGGACTACTACCGCTACGACCTGCCTCCAGACAGCGCACTGGCGACGGCGCCGGCCGGGGCCAGTGCGTGGCGGGCCGCGATCGAGGGCTCGGGCATCGCCAGTGCGCTGTATGTGGGCGACTGGCACGGCCGGCTGTGGCGGATCGAGCTGACCGACCTGGCATCGGCCGAGACCGCCCCCGCACCCTTGCCTTCGACCCGGGGCCGCAAGGTCTTCGTCGCCACGGACAGCGAAGGCCGCAGACAACCCATCGTGGCACCGCCCCAACTGCTGAGAGGCCCCGGCAACAGCTGGGTCGTGGCCTTCGGCACCGGCAGGCCGCCCGGCATGGCCACGCCCGCATCCGGCAACGCCCACCACGGCTTCTATGTGCTGCTGGACCCCGAACGCGGCGACACGCCGACACCCCCGCCGGTACTCGGCCGCCTCGACCTGGCACAGGCCGAACCGGCCGTATCCAGCACGCCCGCCACGTCGTCCACCCCCACCCCGCTCGTGCCATACCCCACGCATGCCGACCGCCTGGCCGTCCCGCCGGGCTGGCAATGGGACCACCCTTCCGCAGCGAAGCCCGGCGATCGCATCCATGCCGGCTGGCGTTTCGACTTCGAAGCCGGCGAAGGGCTCGACCAGCGCATGGCACCGCATGGCACACGCGTCATCGCGCACACCTTCCAGCCATCTGCGGCAGGCCCCGGCACCAGCCGCATCCTCGACATCGCGCCGGAGCGTGGCGAGGTCCACTTCGCCGCCTCGCCGGTCGGCGCCCTCGGGCCGCCCTTGATCTTCGCCACCGGCCGAGAAGAACGGTCCGGTCCGCCGGGAAGCGGACGGCGCGGGGTGGTGCTGCACAGTCACCTGATCCTGCTTGGAGAGCTCGGCGAGACCGCTTGGGCGCTGATGCCGGTCCACACGACGGCAGGCCGCCTGAGCTGGCGCGAGCTGACACCGCCATCCGAATCGAGGAACCCGGCACGATGATCCCGTCCCGCCAAAGCCCCCACCCCACTAACCCCCCTCCCGCACCTCCTGCACCTCCGCCCGGGCGCCCATCCGACAGCCGCATGCCGGTCCGGTCTTTCCCGGCGGGCCACACACTGATCGAACTGACGGTCACACTCACGCTGATCGGCCTGCTGGCCGCCATGGCCTATCCACCGCTGCTGCGGCACGTCGACCGGGCACGGCAGGCCGAGGGCCGGTCCGCCCTGCTCACACTCATGCTGCAGCAGGAAAACCGGAGGGCCGGCACAGGCTCGTACACCGCGATCGGCCCCGAAGGCCATCCGGAATTTCTGCGTTACGCCGGTGGCAACGGCCCCCGCCATGCGCGCTACCGGCTCGAGGCTCGCGCCTGCCCTCGGCAGGCCAGCGAGCCGACCGGGGCCGAAGCACCGACCACCGCCTCGATCCAGGATTCGGCCTCATGGCCGCTGAGCGCCTGCATCGAACTGGTCGCCCAGCCCTTGCCCGACGGCGCACGGCACCCTCGCCTGACACTCGACAGCCTGGGCCGCGCGGCCTGCTCCGACACGGACGGCGGCGGGTCGCCCTGCACGCCGTGAACACCGTCGGCGCCTTGAACACGAGCGCATCCGCAGACCGGCCGGGCAGAGCCGCGTTGCGTCCACCGGGTGTTCGGCACGCTGCCGCACATGGCGAAAAGCCGGCGCCGTCGGGCTTCACCCTGATGGAGACGATGGTCGTGATGACCCTCGTGGCACTGCTGTCGGCCTGGTCGGTCCCGGGCTGGATTCGCCTGCAGCGGGAGCTGGCGCTGGACACCGCGGCCCTGCGGCTTCAGAACACGTTCGCCCATGCCCGCAGCCAGGCCCTGCTGAGGCGCCAGCCCGTGGTCGTCGAGGCGGCCCGCGAGCCGCAAGGCGATCAGGCCCGATGGGAATACGGCTGGACGACGTTTGTCGATGCCGATGGCGACCACCAGCGGGGACCGGACGAACTGCTGCTCGCACGCGCCCCTGCCCTGCCCGGTTTCCTGTCCGTCAAGGCGGCCTTCAGCGGTTTCGGTGCGACCGCATCGCTGGCCATCCGCTACGGCACGGCCGGCACCCTGAGTCCCGTCAACGACGGCCTGGCCATGGGCCATGTCGAGATCTGGCGCAACGATGCCGATCCGGTTGCGTCGAGCCGCCGCATCGTGGTCACGCGGACCGGGCGCATTCGTGCGTGTGTACCGGCCGGCCTGTCGCGGCCCTGCTGATAGCGGGTTCCCAGGACGCCATCGGGTTATCGCGTGCGTGCCGCCCGGCCCGCCGCGAGGGGCGCTACAGTGTGGCGTCTGTCCGACCGCCGCTGCCGCTCCATGTCCTCCCCCATTCTTGCCGCTCTTGCGCTTGCCCGTTCCGTCCTGGGCAAGACCAATCCCAACCCCGCCGTGGGCTGCGTGCTGATCGGCCCTGCGGGCGAGCCGATCGGCCAGGGCGCGACACAGCCGGTCGGCGGCCCGCATGCCGAGGTCATGGCCTTGCGCGACGCACAGGCCCGCGGCCACTCGACGCAGGGGGCCACGGCCTACGTGACGCTGGAGCCCTGCGCCCACCACGGCCGCACCGGGCCCTGCTGCGACGCGTTGATCGCCGCCGGCGTCGTCCGCGTGGTGGCCTCGCTCACCGATCCCAATCCCCTGGTCGGCGGACAAGGTTTTGCACGGCTGCGCGCGGCCGGCGTGGCGGTCGAGGTCGGTCCGGGAGCCGACGAGGCCACCGAACTCAACCTCGGTTTCCTGAGCCGCATGACCCGGCAGATGCCCTGGGTGCGGATGAAAGTGGCGGCCTCGCTCGACGGCCGCACGGCCCTGCCCGACGGCACCAGCCAATGGATCACCAGCCCCGAGGCGCGTGCCGACGGGCAGGCGTGGCGCGCACGCGCCTGCGCCATCCTGACCGGCGTGGGCACGGTGCTGGCGGACGATCCCAGCCTGAATGTCCGGCTGCCCGGCGCGACCCGCCAGCCCCGGCGCGTGATCGTGGATTCGGCGCTGCGCACGCCGCCCACCGCCCGCATGCTGGCGCTGCCCGGCGAGACCCTGATCTACGCGGCCGCTGACCACGCGACCCGCCGCGCGGCGCTCGAAGCGGCGGGGGCCCGGGTGGTGCTTCTGCCTGCCGCCAACGGCCAGGTCGACTTGCGCGGCGTCCTGAGCGACCTGGCCGGTGCCGGGACCAACGAAGTGCATGTCGAAGCCGGCCGCACGCTCAACGGTGCGCTGCTGCAGGCGGGGCTGGCCGACGAGTGCCTGGTCTACCTGGCACCCAAATGGCTGGGCCAGGGGCTGGAGATGGCGGCGTTGCCCCTTCTGCCTGGCCTGGACCAGGCGCCGGCGTTCGTCTTCACCGGCATCGACCGCGTGGGGCCGGACGTCCGGCTGAGGGCGCGCCGGCAGGCCGCCTGAAGCACACAAAAGCCATGGGACAATCGCGGTCATGCCGCAGCCGTCCCCCGTCCCCACCGCAGCCCCGCTCGCGCCAGGCAGCAGCGCCTACTATGCGCTGCTTTTTCTGCCCTCGACCACCCAGCAGGCGCTGACGGCCTTTCACGCCTATTGCCGGGAAGTGCGCGGCGTCGTCGACACCGTGAGCGACGCCGGCGTGGCCTCGGCCAAGCTCACCTGGTGGAAAACCGAGATCCAGCGCGCCTACGAAGGCCAGGCCCAGCATCCCATCGCCCGGGCCCTGGGTCCGCACCTGATCCGCGCCGAAATCGATCCGCGCCTGCTGCAGGCGGTGGTCGAAGGCGCACGCACCGACCTGGAGCAGACGCGGTTCTTCGATTTTCCCGGACTGCGCCACTACTGCCAGCATGCGGGCGGCATTCCCATGGAGGTGGCGGTGCGCCTGCTCGGCCAAAGCCAGACGGAGACGCTGAGGTATGCGCACGCGCTGGGCGTGGCCCTGCAGTTGGCGGGCATCGTGCGCGACGTCGGCGCGCATGCGGCGCAAGGGCGGATCTACCTGCCGGTCAACGAGCTGCAGCAGTTCGAAGTCAAGGCGCAGGACATTCTGAACCGCAGTTATTCGCCGGGCTTCGGCGCCCTGATGGCCTTCCAGTGCCAGCGGGCCCGGCAAAGCCTGGCAGAGGCGGTGACGCTGCTGCCGCAGGCCGACAGACGCGCACAGAAGCCGGGCCTGATCCTGGCGCGCATCGCTCACACCCTGCTCGACGAGATCGAGCGCAGCGATTGCCAGGTGCTGCACCAGCGCATCGCACTGACGCCGCTGCGCAAGCTGTGGTGCGCCTGGCGCATCCAGGCGCTGGGCTGATCCTTCCTCGCCTGCGGCCGGGGCCGCAGCGCCCCGCAGGGCTGGACGTCAGCCCTGCGGCTGCGCGCCGCGAAGGATCGGCTGCAAGGCCTCGACCACCGCGGCCAGCGAGGTCACTTCGAGACTCGGCGGCGTCGGCAGTCCCCACGCCTTGCCTGCGCGGTTGATCCAGACGGTCTGCATGCCGGCGTCGTTGCCGCCCTGCACGTCGAGCACCGCATCGTCGCCGATGTGCAGCACCTGCGCCACCGGCAGGTCGATGGCCTGGGCCGCCGCTTCGAAGATGCGGCGGTCGGGTTTGCCGACGCCGAACTCGCGGGCGTGAATGGCGCCTCGAAAATACTGGCCGATCCCCGTGCGATGCACGTTGGCGTTGCCGTTGCTGAGGGCCACCAGCGGCAGATGCGCGGCGAGCGTGCCCAGCACCTCGTGCACGTCGTCGAACAGCTCGACGTTCTGGCGCTCGGCAAAGAAGACCTCGAACGCAGCCTCGGCCAGGGCCGGATCGTCGCCGCTTTGCGTCAGGGCCAGGCGTATGGACTCGCGGCGCAGGCCGCTGAGGTCGTGATGCAGATCGGGGCGGTCGCGCTCGACAGCCAGACGCAGTTCGCGCAGGGCCTGCGGGCTGTCGTAGGCCTGTGCGGTGCGGGGTGCGTGGCGGCGGAGCCAATCGTGCAGCACGACTTCGGCGCGGCCGATGGCCGGCCAGACCGGCCAGAGCGTGTCGTCGAGGTCGAGGGAAATGCCTTGTATGCGCGTGAGATCCAGCATGAAAATAAAGTCTACCTTTCCGGGCGAGAATACCGCATGCCTTCCTCCTCGCCCTCCTTCCCGCCCCAACCGCCGGCGGGCTCTTCCGCGGCAGCCCGGCCCTCGTCCGTGCCCGGCGACCTGCCGCCGCTGGCCGACGGCACCGCCGTGCTCTACGTCAACCTGGGCACCCCCGAAGCGCCGACCGCGCCCGCCGTGCGCCGTTATCTGGCCGAGTTCCTCTCCGATCCGCGCGTCATCGAGATCCCGCGCGCGCTCTGGCTACCTCTGCTGCACGGCGTGATCCTGCGGGTGCGCCCCGCGAAGTCGGCCGCCAAGTACGCCACGGTCTGGATGGCCGACGGCTCGCCGCTCAAGGTCTGGACGGTGCGGCAGGCCAGCCTGATGCAGGATGCGCTGCGTGCCGCCGGACACGACGTGCCGGTGCTGCCGGCCATGCGTTATGGCCAGCCCGCCCTGCTCGATCAGCTCGAGTCGCTGAAGGCCCGGGGCCTGCGGCGCCTGCTGGTCGTGACCGCCTATCCGCAGTATTCGGGCACCACCACGGCCAGCGTCAGCGACACGGTCTACCAGTGGGCGCAACGCCAGCGCGCCGTGCCCGAGATCCGGCTGGTGCGCAGCTTCCACGACGACCCCGCCTACATCGAGGCCCTGGCCCGGCAGGTCGAGCGGCACTGGGAAAGCCATGGCCGACCCGATCAACTGGTGATGAGTTTCCATGGCCTGCCGGCGCGCAATGTCCAGTTGGGAGACCCCTACCAGCAGGAGTGCGGCGTGACGGCCAGCCTGCTGGCGCAACGCCTGGGCCTGGACGACACGCGCTACCGCATGACTTTCCAATCGCGCTTCGGGCGGGCCAAGTGGCTGCAGCCCTATACCGAACCCACGCTCATCGAACTCGCCCGGCAGGGCGTACGGCATGTGCAGGTGGTCTGCCCCGGTTTCCCGGCCGACTGCATCGAGACGCTGGAAGAAATCAACCAGGAAGTGCGCGCGGCCTACATGCAGGCCGGAGGCGGCAATTTCAGCTACATCCCCGGCCTGAACGACAGCCCGGCCGGTATCGAGGCCCTGGCGGCCGTCGCCCTGCGGCAGCTCGACGGCTGGCGCTGAAGCGGCGGGCCCGGCACGCGGCGCAGGCAGGCCCGGTCGCTCCACCGGGTCTCCAAGAGCCCAGAGAGGCACATGGGTGACGCGCGCCCTCTGTTATCCACATAAAATACAAGGCTTTGCGGCGCCTGGGGATGCCCCACCTCCGACCCGCCTTCCAAAAACGGTTTGATGACATGTGCGCCGGCCCGATGCCTGCGCGCCACGACAGGCACAGCCCCATGACCCCACAAGCAATCCTCGAACAATACGGCCCGCGCGAGTCCATGGAATACGACGTGGTCATCGTGGGCGCAGGCCCCGGCGGCCTGGCCACCGCCATCCGGCTCAAGCAGCTCGCCGCGGACAAGGGAGGCGACCTCTCCGTCGTCGTGCTCGAGAAGGGCTCGGAGCCCGGCGCCCACATCCTCAGCGGCGCCGTGATGGACCCGCAGGCCCTGACCGAACTCATCGCCGACTGGAAAGACAAGGGCGCACCGCTGAACCAGCCGGTGACGGCCGACGAGGTGCTGCTGCTCTCCGAGACCGGGGCCACCAAGACCCCGGCCGCCCTGGTGCCCAACAACTTCCACAACGAAGGCAACTACGTCGTCAGCCTGGGCAACGTGGTGCGCTGGCTGGCCGAGCAGGCCGAGGGCCTGGGCGTCGAGATCTTCCCCGGCTTTGCCGCCGCCGAGGTGCTCTACAACGACGACGGTTCGGTCAAGGGCGTGGCCACCGGCAACATGGGCGTGAGCAAGGAAGGCGAGCCCACGGACGAGTTCCAGCTCGGCATGGAGCTGCACGCCAAGTACACGGTGTTTGCCGAAGGCGCACGCGGCCACCTGGGCCGGCAGTTGCTCGAACGCTTCAAGCTGCAGGAGGGCAAGGCCCCGCAGAGCTTCGGCATCGGCATCAAGGAGCTGTGGGAGATCCCGGCCGACAAGGCGCAGCCCGGCCTGGTGGTGCACACCGCAGGCTGGCCGATGGACAAGCAGACCTTCGGCGGCGGTTTCCTCTACCACCTCGAGGGCAACAAGGTGACGCTGGGCTTCGTGATCGGGCTCGACTACAAGAACCCGTGGCTGAGCCCGTTCGAGGAAATGCAGCGCTGGAAAAAGCACCCGGCCATCCTCAAGCACATCGAGGGCGGCAAGCGCCTGAGCTACGGCGCGCGCGCGATCAACAACGGCGGCGTCCCGAGTCTGCCCAAGACGGTGTTCCCGGGCGGTGCGCTGATCGGCTGCGATGCGGGCTACCTCAACGCCAGCCGCATCAAGGGCAGCCACGCGGCGATCAAGAGCGGCATGCTGGCCGCCGATGCGATCTACGAGGCGGTGACGGCGGGCCGCCAGTACGATGAACTCACGGCCTACCCCGAGGCGTTCGAGAAGAGCTGGCTGCACGACGAGCTCAAGGCGGCGAGCAACTTCAAGCCGTGGTTCAAGAAGGGCCAGACGGTGGGCATGCTGATGACGGGCATCGAGCACTGGCTGCTGCCGCGGCTGGGCGTGAAGACGCCGCCGTGGACACTGAAGAATCCGGCGGCCGACCACACCTTCCTCAAGCCGGCGGCCGAGTGCGCGAAGATCGACTACCCGAAGCCCGACGGCAAGATCACCTTCGACCGGCTGAGCTCGGTGTTCGTGAGCAACACCAACCATGCCGAGAACCAGCCGGCGCACCTGACGCTCAAGGACACGAGCGTGCCGGTGCAGATCAACCTGGCGAAGTTCGCGGGGCCGGAGTCGCGCTACTGCCCGGCAGGGGTGTACGAGTTCGTGCCCGACGAGGCACAGGGCGGCGAGCGGCTGCAGATCAATGCGCAGAACTGCGTGCACTGCAAGACCTGCGACATCAAGGACCCGACGCAGAACATCGTGTGGGTCACGCCCGAGGGCGGCGGCGGTCCGAACTACTCGGGCATGTGAGGCACAGCCGTCAGGGCGGTCCGATCAGGACGGATCGCCGGCCGATGGCTTGAGCGTATAGGTGCGGGCGTACATCTGGCGCAGATGCTCGCCGGCCGTGCAGGGCTCGTGCCGCGGCGCCTCGCCCGGCGCTACCGTGCCGGGAACGGCCTCGATGCGGGCCAGGTAATCCGGTTCGTAGAAGAACGGGATCGAGTAACGGGGCCGGCCGTTTGAATGCACATTGCGCACCCGGTGCGGATTGGAGTGGTAGAGGTCGTTGGTCCAGCGCGGAATCATGTCGCCCAGATTCACCACCAGGCAGTCGGCGATGGGCACGGCGGCCACCCACCGGCCATCGGGCATGCGCACTTCCAGGCCCCCGTGTCCATCCTGCGCCAGGATGGTGATCGCACCCCAGTCGGTGTGCGCGCCCGCGCCATAGGTGTCGGCATCGGCGTCTTCCGGGTGGGCGGGATAACGGATCATGCGCAGCGTGAGCATGGGGCTGGCGCTGGTGGCATCGAAGAAATCCTCGGGCAGCGCCAGCGACAGGGCCAGCAGTTGCATCAACCGGCGGGACAGGCCGAGCAGGGCCTGGATGTAGGCTTCGCATACCGCCGGCGCCTCGGGCACTTGCGGCGGCCACTGGTTGCCGCCGTAGGTCTGGTAGCCGGCCCGCACATAGGGGTGATCGTCCGGATAGGCGCTGCCGCAGTAGAAACTTTCCTTCACGTCGGGACGCGCGGCGAGGTCGAGCGTCTGGGCCCCCATCAGTTCGTAGCCTCGCATCGTGGGCGAGTGGTGCATGGCCAGCGCGGTGCGGGTCGACAGCGGAACGTCCTCCAGCAACCGGCGCGCCAGTCCGAATTGCCGCTCGATCAGCCCGGCAGGCAGACCATGGCGGCGCACATAAAAGAACCCCGACGCCATGGCTGCGGCACGCAGTTGCGCGGCCACTTCGGCGCTGCGCGGCGCACCGGGCTGCAAGGCATCGGCGAGGTCGAGGACGGGAATGGACATGGGCAGAGGGCTCCTGGCTGCAGTTGATTTTTACGTCATTGCACCACAGGCAACGGCACGCTATCCCCTACAATGCGCCCTGTCAGGAGAGAGTGACGCATTGCGCAGCCGGCCCAGCCGTCCGTGTCCATTGCGTTGCCGCCGAAGGCGCAGGGCCCGTTCGCGGGCACCGAACGCTCAGGTACCGAGGACTGGCAAACGCCCGGGAAACCGGACGTCTTCCCCTGGAGAGAGGCGGCCCTGCGAGGCCGTCCACCGAAGGAGCAAGCCGCACGCGCCGTGGAACATCGCATCCACGCCGGGCCGTGAATCTCTCAGGTAAAGCGGACAGGGGCAAAAACCTTTTGCAGGCATGGCATGCGCCGTGCTTGTCGTTTTTTGCCCTTGCAGGAGTCCGCCATGTCCACCCCCGCTTCCGCTGCCGATCTGCTGAAGACCCCGCTGCACGACCTGCATGTCGCGCTCGGCGCCCGCATGGTGCCCTTCGCGGGCTACAGCATGCCCGTGCAGTATCCCGCCGGCCTGATGGCCGAACACCGTCACACCCGCCAGGCGGCGGGCCTGTTCGACGTCTCGCACATGGGCCAGCTCACCCTGACAGGCCCCGATGCCTGTGCTGCCTTCGAGAGCCTGGTGCCGGCCGACGTGATCGGCCTGCCGGTGGGCAAGCAGCGCTACGGTCTGCTGCTGACCGACGACGGCACCATCGTCGACGACCTGATGTTTTTCCGCCGCGCGTCCGACGAACTGTTCGTCATCGTCAACGGCGCCTGCAAGACCGGCGACCTGGCGTACATCGAGGCCCGCATCGGCAGCCGCTGCGCGGTCACGCCCCTGCCCGACCGCGCGCTGCTGGCCCTGCAGGGTCCGCAGGCCGCCATGGCCCTGGCGCGTCTGGCGCCGGATGTCGCCGGCCTGGTCTTCATGAGCGGCGGCGATTTCGAGATCGGCGGCATTCCGGCTTTCGTGACCCGCAGCGGCTATACCGGCGAAGACGGCTTCGAGATCTCCGTGGCGGCCGGCCAGGCCGAGGCGCTGGCCCGCCTGCTGCTGGCACAGCCCGAGGTCGCCCCCATCGGGCTGGGTGCCCGCAATTCGCTGCGCCTGGAAGCCGGCCTGTGCCTGTACGGCAACGACATCGACACCACCACCACCCCCATCGAGGCCGCGCTGAACTGGTCCATCCAGAAAGTGCGCCGCAGCGGCGGCGAACGGGCGGGCGGTTTCCCCGGTGCCGACCGGGTGCTGGGGCAGCTCGACGGCTCGGTCCCCGTGGCCCGCAGGCGTGTGGGCCTGATCGCGCTCGACCGCGTGCCCGTACGCGAACACACCGCCTTGCAGGCTCTGGACGGCCAGCCGGCCGGCGAAGTCACCAGCGGACTGCTGGGACCGACCGTCGACCAGCCGATCGCGCTGGCCTATGTGCGCAGCGAACTGGCCCAGGCCGGCACCGAACTGGTGGCGCTGGTGCGCGGCAAGCCGGTTCGCATGCAAGTTGCGCCCACGCCCTTCCTGCCCGCGCGATACTACCGGGGCTGAGCGCCACCGGGCGCGGGCCGCGGGTGCGGGGGATGTCCTCGCCAAACGCGACCGGATCGCGCGCTTGCTTTTTTCGATCATCCATCGTTTCGATTCTTTCGTTTTCGGAGAACCCCATGAGCATCAAATACACCCAGGAACATGAATGGGTCCGCATCGACGACCTGCAGGCTGCGGTCGTCGGCATCACCGTGCACGCGCAGGATGCGCTGGGCGACGTGGTTTTTGTCGACCTGCCCGAAGTCGGCAAGAGCTACGGCCAGGGCGAAGTCGCCGGCGTGGTCGAGTCGGTGAAGGCCGCTGCCGACATCTACATGCCCCTCACGGGCGAAGTGGTCGAGGTCAACGAGTCGCTGCGCAACGATCCGTCGCTGGCCAATAGCGACCCGCTGGACACCGGCTGGTTCTTCAAGATCCGCGTCGCCGATGCCTCGCAGCTCGACGCCCTGCTCGACGCAGCCGCCTACGACGCCTTCACGCAGAACGCCTGATCACCCAGGCCCATCCGCGCGGCGCGCCTCGCGCCCGCGGACCGTCTTTCCGCCAGCCCCCCGCCATCCGGACGCCCCCGCCATGCCGACATCCCCTGCCCTGCCCCTGGGCGCACTCGAAAACGCCTCCGAATTCATCGCCCGCCACATCGGCATCGATGCCGACGACGAACGACGCATGCTGACTGCGGTCGGCTCGGCCTCGCGCCGCGCGCTGATCGAGGGCATCGTGCCCGCCGACATCCAGCGCGAGCAGGCCATGGTGCTGCCGCCGGCGGTCACCGAGGCGGCGGCACTGGCCGAACTGCGCGCCATCGCCAGCAGGAACAAGGTCTACAAGAGCTTCATCGGCCAAGGCTACTACCCCAGCCACACGCCCGGTGTGATCCTGCGCAACATCCTCGAAAACCCCGCCTGGTACACCGCCTACACGCCCTACCAGGCCGAGATTTCCCAGGGCCGCCTGGAGGCGCTGGTCAACTTCCAGACCATGGTGTGCGATCTCACGGCCATGCCCATCGCCAACGCATCGATGCTCGACGAGGCCACCGCAGCCGCCGAGGCGATGACGCTGGCCAAGCGCTCGGTCAAGGCACGCGGCCAGGTCTTCGTGGTCAGCGGCGACTGCCATCCGCAGACGCTCGAGGTCATCCAGACCCGCGCCGAGCCGCTGGGCATCAGCGTCGTCGTGGCCGAATCGGCACAAGCCTGGCAAGCGGCCATTGCAGCCGACGACTGTTTCGCCGCACTGACCCAATATCCCGCAAGCAGCGGCTGGCTGGCCGACTGGCAGCAGGATGCCGATACGCTGCACGAACGCCAGGCGGCCTTGATCGTCGCCACCGACCTGCTGGCCCTGACCCTGCTGCGCGCGCCGGGCGAGTTCGGCGCCGACATCGTGGTGGGCAACACGCAGCGCTTCGGTCTGCCCCTGGGCGCAGGCGGCCCGCATGCGGCCTTCCTGGCCTGCCGCGACGAATTCAAGCGCTCGATGCCCGGCCGTCTGGTGGGCGTGAGCGTGGACACCCAGGGGCAGCCGGCCTACCGGCTGGCGCTGCAGACACGCGAACAGCACATCCGCCGCGAAAAGGCCACCTCCAACATCTGCACGGCCCAGGTGCTGCCGGCGGTGATCGCCAGCATGTATGCGGTCTACCATGGGCCGCAGGGGCTGACCCGCATCGCGCAGCGCGTGGCGAGCTACACCGCCATCCTGTGGGCCGGCCTGCGCGAGCTCGGCTACACCGAGCGTCACCACGCGTCGGCGTTCGACACCCTGAGCCTGTGCCTCGACCCCGAGCGCGCGGCCGCGATCGCCGCCCGCGCCCGCAGCCTGGGCGCCAACGTGCGCATCGCCTGGGACCGTTATGTGTGCGTGTCGCTCGACGAGACGACCACCCGCGCCGACATCGAACTGCTGTGGCGCATCTTCGCCCAGGACGGGCAGGCGCTGCCCGGCTTTGCCGACCACGAAGACGGCATCGAGACGCTGATCCCCGCTGCGCTGCGCCGCACCAGCGCCTTCCTCACGCATCCGGTGTTCAACACCCACCACTCCGAGACGGCCATGCTGCGCTACATCCGCCGTCTCTCGGACAAGGATCTGGCACTCGACCGCAGCATGATCCCGCTGGGCAGCTGCACCATGAAGCTCAACGCGACCAGCGAGATGATCCCCGTCACCTGGCCCGAGTTCGGCCAGATCCACCCCTTCGCACCGGCCGACCAGCAGGCCGGCTACACCGCGCTCGACGCCCAGTTGCGTGACTGGCTGTGCCAGGCCACGGGTTATGCCGGCATCAGCCTGCAACCCAACGCGGGCAGCCAGGGCGAGTACGCCGGGTTGCTGGCCATCCGCGCCTGGCATGCCTCGCGCGGCGACAGCCAGCGCACCGTCTGCCTGATCCCCGAATCGGCCCACGGCACCAATCCGGCCAGCGCGCAGATGGTGGGCATGCAGGTGGTGGTGGTCAAGTGCGACAGCCGCGGCAACGTCGACCTGGCCGATCTGCAGGCCCAGTGCGCCAAGCATGCGCAGCAACTGGCGGCCATCATGGTTACCTACCCCAGCACCCACGGCGTGTTCGAGACCGGCATCACGGAACTGTGCCGCATCGTCCATGCGCATGGCGGCCGCGTGTACGTGGACGGCGCCAACATGAATGCCCTGGTGGGCGTGGCGGCACCCGGCCAGTTCGGCGGCGATGTGAGCCATCTCAACCTGCACAAGACGTTCTGCATCCCCCATGGCGGCGGCGGACCGGGCGTCGGTCCGGTGTGCGTGGTCGAGGACCTGGTGCCTTTCCTGCCCGGCCATGCCGCAGGACTAGCCGCATCGGGTGGCGAGCAGGCGGCCGCGGCGGTGGGCGCCGTTTCGGCTGCGCCCCTGGGCAATGCCTCGGTGCTGCCGATTTCGTGGATGTACGTGCGCATGATGGGCACCGAAGGATTGAAGGCTGCGACCGAAACCGCCATCCTCAGCGCCAACTACATCAGCGCCCGCCTGCGCGATCACTACCCGACGCTGTACGCCAGCGAGAACGGGCATGTCGCGCACGAGTGCATCCTGGATCTGCGCCCGCTCAAGGACAGCAGCGGCGTGAGTGCCGAGGATGTGGCCAAGCGCCTCATCGACTACGGTTTCCATGCGCCCACGCTGAGTTTCCCCGTGCCGGGCACGCTGATGGTCGAACCCACCGAAAGCGAAAGCCTGTTCGAGCTCGACCGCTTCTGCGACGCCATGATCGCCATCCGCGAGGAAATCCGAATGGTGGAAAACGGCACCTGGACACGGGACGACAACCCGCTGCGGCATGCCCCGCACACCGCCCTGCAGGTCACGGCGAGCGACTGGCCGCACGCCTACAGCCGCGAAACCGCAGCCTATCCGGTCGCGGCCCTGCGCCAGGCCAAGTACTGGTCGCCGGTGGCCCGCATCGACAACGTCCATGGCGACCGCAACCTGTTCTGCAGTTGCGTGCCGGTGGCCGACTACGCCTGAGCGAAAGCGGCGGGCAGACGCCTCGGCATGTTTCACATGCGCTAAGCTTCGGCCCGCCCATGCCCTACTCCATCGCCCATCCCGCGCACAGCGAACTCGTCATCAAGAAGAGCCGGTTCATCGGCTGCGTGCAGTCGGTCTCCACGCGAGCCGAAGCCCAGGCCATCGTCGGTAGCCTGCGGGCCGAACATGCCGGCGCGGCCCATGTCTGCTGGGCCCTGCTGGCGGGCGGGCAATCGGCCGCGGTCGACGACGGCGAGCCCAGCGGCACGGCCGGGCGCCCGATGCTCGACGTGCTGCGCCACCAGGATCTCGAAGGCGTGCTGGCCACGGTGGTGCGTTATTTCGGGGGTGTGAAACTGGGTGCCGGCGGCCTGGTGCGTGCCTACACCGATGCCATTGCCCAGGCCCTGCTGCAGGCCGAGAAGATACCGCTGCTGCGCCTGCAGACGCTGGCCTGCTGTGTACCCTATGCGATGGAAGGCCTGCTGCGCCGCGAACTCGATGCGGCCGGCGCCCGGCTGCTCGACGTGGCCCACGGCCATCTGGTCACCGTCCGCTTCAGCCTGCCGCAGGACACCGCCGCCGCAATGGTGGCTCGGCTCAACGACGTGGGACAAGGGCGGCTGGGCTGGCTGGAGCCCGACGGCGTGGACTGAAGAAAAAGGACTGCCGGGCCGGGCGCCCGGCAAACCATGCCGTCAGCGAGCGGCGGCGGCGATATCCGGTGTATCCACCCGCACATCGCCGTTCTGCGCGCGGTGGCGCAGTGCATGGTCCATGATCACCAGGGCCAGCAGGGCCTCGGCGATCGGGGTGGCGCGAATGCCGACGCAGGGGTCGTGACGGCCGAAGGTCTCGACCGTCGCCGACTGGCCGGCCAGGTCGATGGACTCGCGCGGCGAACGGATGGAGCTGGTCGGCTTGATGCCGATGGTCACCTCGATGTCCTGTCCGGTGGAGATACCGCCCAGAATGCCGCCGGCATTGTTGCTCGCGAAGCCGCTTGGCGTCAGGGAATCGCCGTGCACCGTGCCGCGCTGGACCACGGACTCGAAACCCGCACCGATCTCGACTGCCTTGACCGCGTTGAGGCCCATCATCACATGGGCGATATCGGCATCGAGCTTGTCGTAGAGCGGTTCGCCCAGGCCCACCGGCACGCCCGTGGCCTGCACCCGAAGCCGGGCTCCGCACGAGTCGCCGGCGCGGCGCAGTTCGTCCATATAGGCCTCGAGCGCCGAGACGTCGGCCACGGGGGCGTAGAAGGGGTTTTCAGGGACGTTGGCCCAGGACTCGAACGGAATGTCGATGTCGCCGAGCTGCACCATGCAGCCGCGGAACTCGCAGCCGAAGTGTTCGCGCAGCCACTTGCGCGCCACGGCACCGGCGGCCACGGTGGGTGCCGTCAGGCGGGCCGACGAACGGCCGCCGCCGCGCGGATCGCGCACGCCGTACTTGTGCCAGTAGGCATAGTCGGCATGGCCCGGGCGGAAGGTCTGCAGGATGTTGCCGTAATCCTTGCTGCGCTGATCGGTGTTGCGGATCAGCAAAGCGATCGGCGTGCCGGTGGTGCGGCCTTCGTACACGCCCGACAGGATCTCGACCTGGTCGGCTTCGTTGCGCTGCGTCACATGGCGGCTGGTGCCAGGCCGGCGGCGATCGAGCTCGAACTGGATGTCGGCTTCGGTCAGCGCCATGCCGGGCGGGCAGCCGTCGATCACGCAGCCAATGGCCGGGCCGTGGGATTCACCGAAGTTGGTGACCGTGAAAAGGTGTCCTAGGGTATTGCCGCTCATGGGGCGCGATTATCCCCGATGTGCACCGCGCATGGGCGGTCCGTGCAACGCGGCGGGCGGTTCAGCCCAGCCGCGCCTTGTCCTCGTCGGCCTCGTCGGCTTCGGGCCAGGCACGGATGTAGGCCTTGAGCATCTTGTTCTCGAAGTTCTGGCTGTCAACCACGGTCTTGGCCACGTCGTAGAAGCTGATGACGCCCATCAGCATGCGTTTGTTCATGACCGGCATGTAGCGCGCATGGCGTTCGAGCATCATGCGGCGCACTTCGTCGAGTTCGGTCTCGAGCGTGCAGGTCAGCGGTGCGTCGTCCATGTGCGTGCGCACCAGCGTTTCGCCGACGGAGCCCTTGCCCGCGCGAACGGCCTGGATGACCTCGCGGAAGGTGAGCATGCCGACCAGATCGCCATGGTCCATGACGACCAGCGAACCGATGTCCCTGTCGTCCATGATCTCGATGGCTTGCGTCAGGGGCTCATCCGGGGTGACGGTATAGAGCGTGTTGCCTTTGACACGCAGGATGTCGCTGACTTTCATGGGGGTCTCTCCAAGGACGGGGCACGTGGCGGTTTCAGGGAACTGCAGATCAAAACAGGCCAGACTCGTGACTATACCGAAAGGGCGGCCCCTGCGGCACACTGGCCGGGCCCTGCCTCTGCCCTATCGATTACCCTGAGATCCGGGTCCGTACAGCCGTTCTCGGCCCGATAACCGTCTAAGCAACTGCGGAAAACCGCCTTGCCGTGCCGCCCCAAGGCCTCTAGCATGGGGCCACCATGTCCAACCTTCCTCCGCACGCAGCCGACGCCACGACGGCCCCCCAGGCTGGCGATTCCTGGAATCGCCGGGCGGATGCGCGCGAGTTGCACGATGCACATGCGCTGGCCTCCGACATCCAGGCGATCGACGCCCTACTGCCTCAAGACGACACCGGCGAAGGCCCGTCGTCGATGTGGCGCCGTGCACGCGACCGTTTTGGCCTCTGGTCGTCCTGAGCACGCCAGGGCTGGCATCGGGGTCACGGATGCCCGACGGCACCGTGCGTGCAACCCGGCCCGGCTTATGCGAAAATGCTCGGTTTTCTGTTGTACACATCAACAAACAGAATAAGCATAGGACGATTGATTCGTTCCCGAAACGCAGGCGATGAGCGACACTGCGGCCTCCAGGCACCCAGCCTGCATGCCACCTGTGCCGCAGACGCCGACCGCGACCGGGACCGGCAAGACTCCTGCCGCCCGCCGTCCCGTTCATGACTCCAATTCCTTCTTCCGCGGCACCTGCGCTCATCGCGCTGGCCGCCGTCAGCAAGTCGTTCACGCTGCCCGATGGCCGCGTGTTCGATGCCGTGCAATCCGTGACGCTCGACATCGCCGCCGGCCAGGTTTTTGGCCTGATCGGCAAGAGCGGCGCGGGCAAGTCGACCTTGCTGCGCCTCATCAACCTGCTCGAGCGCCCGGATGCCGGACAGGTGCGTGTGGACGGCCGCGACCTCACCGCGCTGTCCAAACGTGAACTGCGCGAGACCCGCCAGGGCATCGGCATGATCTTCCAGCAGTTCAATCTGCTGCAGAACGCCTCGGTGTTCGACAACGTCGCTTTCCCGCTCAAGCTGCACGGCAACCGCAGCAAGGCCGAGATCGAGCAGCGCGTGCGCGAATGCCTGGCCGTGGTCGGCCTGACCGACAAGATCCACAGCTACCCCGCGCAGCTCTCGGGCGGCCAGAAACAGCGCGTGGCGATTGCCCGCGCCTTGGCGCCCAAACCCAAGGTGCTGCTGTGCGACGAGCCGACTTCGGCGCTGGACACCGAAACCACGCGCTCGGTGCTGCAGACGCTGCGCGAGATCAACC
This sequence comes from Comamonas sp. BIGb0124, assembly GCF_003752175.1. GTDB lineage: Bacteria > Pseudomonadota > Gammaproteobacteria > Burkholderiales > Burkholderiaceae_C > Comamonas_F. Next base: position 70,740 of record NZ_RJVF01000015.1, read on the forward strand.
GCAAGCTGGGTGTCACCATCGTGATCGTGACGCACGAGCTGTCCGTGGTGCATGCCCTGTGCGACCGCGTGGCGGTTCTCGAAGGCGGGCAACTGGTCGAGCAGTTCGACGTGCGCGACCACCGCACGCCGCGCATCAGCGCACTCGGCCGCGAACTGGCCGAGGAACAGGCACGCGAGGACATCCTGCGCGAGCATGCCGCACGCATCGCTGCCGCCGGCGAGCCGGCCCGCGCGGCGTGAGCCCCTCCTTTGCGACTTCATTGAATCTGCCTCCATTTCGCCATGTCTGAAAGCATCACCGCCCTCCTGCCCGAACTCTGGGTCGCCATCGGGCAGACCTTCCTCATGCTGGGTATCGGCCTCTCGGCAGCCATCGTGCTGGGCGGGCCGCTCGGCGTGCTGCTGTTCCTGCTGACGCCCGGCCAGTCGCTGGCCAACAAACCCGCCTATCTGGTGCTGAGCTGGGTGGTCAACACCGTGCGCTCCTTCCCCTTCATCATCCTGCTGGTGGCGCTGGTGCCGCTGACCCGCATCATCGCGGGCACGTCCATCGGGCCGCTGGCGGCTGCCGTGCCGCTGTCGGTCGCGGCCATCCCCTACTTCGCCCGCCTGGTCGAGCAAAGCATCCGCGAGGTGCCGCGCGGCGTGATCGAGGCGGCCCATGCCATGGGCGCCTCGGAGCTGCAGATCGTCTGGCGCGTGCTGGTGCTCGAGGCACGGTCGGGCCTGATCCTGGCCCTGACGGTGCTGGCGGTGAGTTTCCTGTCCTACTCGGCGATCGCCGGCGTGGTGGGCGGCGGCGGCATCGGCGACCTGGCGATCCGTTACGGCTACTACCGTTTCCAGACCGATGTGATGCTGCTGACCGTGGCGCTGCTCATCGTGCTGGTGCAGATCATCCAGTTCGGCGGCAACGCCCTGGCCAGCCGGCTCGACAAGCGCTGAAGCCGGCCCGGCCCCCGCTTTCCAGTTTCCCTTTGCATCCGTTCAACAACTGACCGAGGAGTCCCGATCATGTCCTTCATCCGTCGCCATATCGTGCTGGCCACCATCGCCGCCACCCTGGGCCTTGCCGGCCTGAGCGCCCACGCCGCCGATCCGGCCAAAAAAGACCTCGTCTTCGGTGCCACCGCAGGCTACAACTACGACGTGCTCAAGCGGGGCATCGTGCCTCAGCTCGAAAAGGAAGGCTACAAGGTCAAGCTGGTCGAGTTCAACGACTACGTGCAGCCCAACATGGCCCTGGCGCAAGGTTCGCTCGATGCCAACCTGTTCCAGCACATCGCTTACCTCAACCGCTTCAAGACCGACCAGAAGCTGGACCTGATCGATCTGGTGCAAAGCACGACTGCGCCCATGGGCATCTACTCGGAAAGCCGCAAGAGCCTGACCGAGCTCAAGGACGGCGACCGCGTCACGCTGCCGAACGACCCCAGCAACCTGGCCCGCGCACTGCAACTGCTGGTGCAGCAGAAGCTGATCACGGTCAAGCCCGATGTCGATCCGCTGCGCGTGAGCGAGCGCGACGTGCTCGACAACCCCAAGAACATCAAGTTCCAGCCCATCGAAGCGGCCCAACTGCCGCGTACCCTGGGCGATGCGGCCTTCGCGATCGTGCCCGGCAACTTCGCCACCTCGGCCGGCCTGAAGTTCACCAGCGCCCTGGCACTGGAAACGCCGCCCGTGCAGTACCAGCAAGTGGTGGCCGTGCGCAAGGGCGACGAAGCCAAGCCCTGGGCCAAGGACCTGGCTGCGGCCTTCAAGTCGCCGTTCTTCAAGCAGGTTCTGGACAAGGACTTCCCGGGCTACACCCGTCCAGCCGGTCTGTAAGCCGTCACCCGGGCTGCTGTACGCAGCCGACGAAAAAAGGGCAGCCAGGGCTGCCCTTTTTCATGTGCGTTCCGGCGTCGATGCCGGAAGGCGCCGCTCGGAGGCCGGCGTGATCCGGCCCTAGCCTTCCGAGGCGGACTGCCGCAGCCAGTGGCTCACGCCGGACAAACCCGGCGGCATGGGGGCGGGCCGGCTCATGCCGCCCGGCTCCTCGAGCAGCGTCATCTGGCGCGACAGCGTGCCCAGATGCGGCAGCATGGGGCCAAAAAAGAACATGCGGTCGGATTCGCCGGGACCCGGGGCCTGTTCGTAGATCAGCACCGTGGGAAAGGTTTCGACGTCGAGGTCTTCGACCAGATCGGCCTGATCCTCGATGTCGATCCAGGCGCCGCGCCAGCCGGGATGGTCCTGCACGACCTGGTCGAGCACGGCACGGTAGTCGCGGCAGGTGCCGCACCACTCGGCACACAGCACGACCAGCCAGCGCACGGGCTCACCGGCGGTGGACGGACGGGGCAAGGCGGAATCGGAAGAAACGGGCAGCATGGCGGGCAGATGGAGTCGGCCGGCCGGCGTTCAAGTCCGGCGCCGGGCAGGCGCCGGTCCGGAACAACACGCGACCCGGCCCATGGCGCAGGAACACGGCCGCCATCTTCTCATGCCGGGCCGTCAGAGCGCTTCGCCGAGGGTGATGTGCGGCAGGCCCGAGCGCGACCAGAGCGCTTCGGTGGAGTCGTTGCGGCGCACCAGCAGCCGCTGCACCAGCGGCTCGATCCAGGTGGCGCCGGGATCGACGAGCAGCACGTAGCGGCTGCGGGTGTCGTCGGATTCGTCGAGCTGGCCGATCCAGTCGAGCGCCTTGAGGGTTTCGATGACGGGCACCAGTTGCAGGGCATCGACACGCAGGCGGTCGACCAGTTGCCGCTGGTCCAGCCCGCGCTGTTCGGCGTGACGGACTTCCTCCAGGCTGCGCACCACTTCGAGCGCCAGCTGAAACGCCCAGCCCGGCGTGTCGCCGCGCCGCGCCACGCCGCCGAGCAGGCTCGGCATATAGGCGGCGATGACGGCCCCGAACAGCACGATGAGCCAGGCCGTGAAGATCCAGATGAGCAGGATGGGCACGGTGGCAAAGGCGCCGTAGAGGGCCGAATAGGTCGGGATCTGGTTCACGTAGAGTGCCAGCACCCGCTTGGCGATCTCGATGCCCAGCGAGGTGAAGATGCCGCCCGCCAGGGCATGCGACCATTTCACGCGCGCATTGGGCACGTAGTGATAGAGGGCCGTCATGCCCAGGGCCAGCACGGCGAACTCCAGGCTGTCGAACAGCACGCGCAGGGCGCCCGGCATGTCGCCGACCAGCCCGCGCGACGCCGAGAAGGCGTACGAGGTCATCGACAGGCTGGCGGCCATCACCAGCGGCCCCAGCGTGATCAGCGCCCAGTACACCAGCACCCGCTGGCCCAGCGGCCGCGGCTGGCGCACGCGCCAGATGCCGTTGAGCGTGCGGTCGATGGTCAGCACCAGCATCAGCGCCGTGATGCCGACGATGGCCAGGCCGGCCGCCCCGAGCCGGCTGGCCTGCGCCGCGAACTGGGTCATGTAGCCCAGCACCTGCCGGGCGATGTTGTCCGGCACCAGGCTGGTGAACAGCCACTGCTGCAGGCCCTCCTGGAGCTTGGCGAAGATGGGGAACACCGAGAACACCGCCAGGAACACCGTGAACAGCGGCACCAGGGCGATCATGGTGGTGAAGGTGAGGCTGCTGGCGGTCAGTCCCAGGCGATCCTCGCGGAAGCGCTCGAGCAGCACGATGGCCGTGTTGCGCCAGGGGAAGGCGGCGAGATCGTGGACCAGCCGTGCGACCATGGCCGAGCGCAGCCACCAGCGCCGCTTGGTTCTTGTCGGGATATGGGGCGTCATGCCCCTGATGATGCCATCGCCTGCGGCCGGCACGGCAGTCGTTAAACTCTGGCCTTCGAATTCCGAGCCGGGCCATGGGGCAAAAAACGATCCCGCCCGCCATTCCATCCCGAGACACACCATGCAGCAACAACTCCTCGACCGCCTGGCGGCCATCGTCGGCCCCACCCATGTGCTCACCGGCGACGGCCTCGAAAGCTACGAGCAGGACTGGCGCAAGCGTGCCCGCGGCAGGGCGCTGGCCGTGGTGCGCCCCGGCAGCACGCAGGAAGTGGCGGATGTGGTGAAGGCCTGCTCCGACGCCCGCGTGTCGATCGTGCCCCAGGGCGGCAACACGGGGCTGGTGGTGGGCTCGGTGCCCGACGAATCCGGCACCCAGGTGATCCTGAGCCTGCGCCGGCTGACCGCGGTGCGCGCCGTCGATCCGCACAACATGACGGTGACGGTGGAGGCCGGCTGCATCCTGCAGAACCTGCAGGACGCCGCCGGGAACGCCGGTTTCCTGTTCCCCCTGAGCCTGGGCGCCGAGGGCAGTTGCACCATCGGCGGCAATCTCTCGACCAATGCCGGCGGCACGCAGGTGGTGCGCTACGGCAATGCACGCGAGCTGTGCCTCGGTCTCGAAGTGGTGACCTCGCAAGGCGAGATCTGGGACGGTCTGTCGGGCCTGCGCAAGGACAACACCGGCTACGACCTGCGCGACCTCTTCGTGGGCAGCGAAGGCACGCTGGGCGTGATCACCGCCGCGACGATGAAGCTGTATCCGCAGCCGGCGGCGCAACTGACCGCCTGGGCGGCCGTGCCCAGCCTGGAAGACGCCAACACGCTGCTGGGCCTGGCGCACCGGCACCTGGCCGCCAATCTCACGGGCTTCGAGGTGATGAACCAGTTCTCGCTGAGCCTGGTCGACAAGCACTATCCGCACCTGCGGGTGCCGATGTGGAAAGACACGCCCTGGTGCGTGCTGGTCGAGATCTCGGACAACGAATCCGAGGAACACGCGCGCGGCCTGTTCGAGCGCCTGCTCGAAACCGCTTTCGAAGCCGGCGTGGCGGCCGACGCGATCGTCGCCGAGAGCATCAAGCAGGCACACGACCTGTGGCACATCCGCGAGAGCATCAGCCTGGCCCAGGCCGAGGAAGGCCTGAACATCAAGCACGACATTTCCATTCCGGTCTCGCTCATTCCCGAGTTCGTGCGCGAGGCCGATGCCGCGCTGTCGGCAGCCATCCCCGGCGTGCGTTTCGTCAACTTCGGCCACCTGGGCGACGGCAACCTGCACTACAACATCCAGGCCCCGGTGGACGGCGACCCCAAGGCCTTTCTGCGGGATCGCGAGGAAGAGATCAACACGATCGTCTACGACACGGTCAGCCGGTACCACGGCTCGATCTCGGCCGAACACGGCGTGGGCGAACTCAAACGTCACAAGCTGCCCAAACACAAGTCGCCGGTGGCGCTCACGCTGATGCACGCCATCAAGGGTGCGCTCGATCCCTACAACACCATGAACCCCGGCAAGGTGCTGGAGACGGCCGCAGCGCCGAACTGAGCGGACGCCTGCTTCATCGGGCGGCAGGGGCTCAGGGACAAAACCCGTCCTGCCGCTGCCCGGCTTCGCCGGCGGGCCACGGGCCGGGCAGCGCCAGAAACCGGATGGGCTCGGCGAAGTCGACCGTCTGTGCCAGCAGGGCGCGCAGCGCGGTCAGCACGGCGCGCTCGTCGCCCTGGCGCACACGCAGTGCATAACGCAGCGAGGACAAGGCGGGCCAGTCCTCCCGGGCCAGCACCCCGCCGCGTGCCAGAAGGGGCGTGGCCCAGCCCTGCGGCAGGAAACCGATGCCGATGCCTTCGGCCAGCAGGCCGGCGACCGCGCCCCAGGTGTTGCATGTCAGGCGCCGGTGCACCACGTAGCCGTGCGACAGCAGCCAGTCCTCGAGCATGTGGTGGGTGCCGGCGCCCTGCGGCAGGGTGACGAGGGGCCAGCGGCTCAGGGCGTCCTGCACCGCCAGCCGGGGCAGGTGCGGTGCGGCCACCCAGACGAAATCGGCACGGCCCATGGGGTAGGACAGCACCCCCGCGCGTGCCGAGCAGCCGGCGGCGACGGCGCAATCGAACTCGCCGCTCTCGAGGCGCAGCTCCATCTGTTCGCCGGTGTCGACGACCGGCTCGAGCACGAGTTGCGGATGCCGCTCGGCCGCCAGGGCCATGAGCTTGGGCAGCCAGGTCTGCGAGGCCAGCTCGCCGACGCCCAGCCGCAGCCGGCCACACACGCCGGTGTCCTGCCGCAGCAGGCCGCGCAGATCCTCGGCTTCGTCGAGCAGCGCACGGGCACGCGGCAGCAGGGCCATGCCGGCAGGGGTCAAGGCGGCGCGGTAGTGCTGGCGATCGAACAAAGCCGCGCCCAGCGAGGTTTCGAGCTCGGCGATGCGCTTGGAGAGGCTGGACACGGACAGGTGCAGGCGTTCGGCCGCCACGGCAAAACTGGCACAGGTTCCGGCCCAGAAAAAAGCCTCGAGTTGCTTGAGGGTCATGCAGGTCTCCTGCGTCCCGCATGCGCAACGGGATCGTGAATTATTTAGAACAAGCCGGTGTGAATTTAATCGCTATTTTTCCATGACAAGGCCGCCTAGCATCTCCGGATCTTCCTTGATGAAACCGGACTTTCCGGCCTGTCGCGATGCCCTCACCCCGTCTTCCCCCCGTGCCGCGCGTCCATGCACTGCGCGATTTCGAACCCCTGGCGCGCAAGCGCCTGCCGCGCCAGCTCTACAGTTACATCCACAACGGCGCGGACGACGAGCGCTCGCTGGCAGGCAACCGCAGCGCCTTCGACGACTACAGCCTGGTGCCGCGCATGTTGACGGGGGTGTCCGGCCGCAGCCAGGCCATCGAGCTGTTCGGGCAGACGTATGCCTCGCCCTTCGGCATCTCGCCGGTGGGACTGGGGGCGATGTATGCCTACCGGGGCGATCTGGTGCTGACCGGACAGGCCAGGGCCGCAGGCATTCCGGCCGTGCTCAGCGGTTCTTCGCTCATCCCCATGGAAACCGTGGCGCAGGCCGCCCCGGGCACCTGGTTCCAGGCCTATATGCCGGGCGATCCGGCCCGGGTCGAGGCCCTGCTCGCCCGCATCGAACGCGCGGGCTTCGGCACTCTGGTGCTGACGGTCGACCTGCCGGTCATGGTCAATCCGGAGAACTACCTGCGCAACGGCTTCAGCACGCCGCTGCGTCCCAGCCTGCGCCTGGCCTGGGACGGGCTGAGCCGTCCACGCTGGCTGCTGGGCACCTTCGGCCGGACCCTGCTGCGCCATGGGATGCCGCACTTCGAGAACTGGCGTGCCGAGCGCGGAGCGCCCATCGTGTCGGCCACCGTGCAGCGCGATTTCCTGGCCCGCGACCATCTGGACTGGAGCCATTTCCGGCTGATCCGGCAGGCCTGGAAAGGGCCGCTCATCGTCAAGGGCCTGATGCGCTGGCAGGATGCGCAGATCGCGCGCGACGCGGGTGTCGACGGCATCGTCGTCTCCAACCACGGCGGCCGCCAGATCGACGGCGCCGTGGCTCCGCTGCGTGTGCTGCCCGAGATCTGCCGCGCCGTGCCCGAGCTGCCGGTGATGATGGACGGCGGCGTGAGGCGTGGCAGCGATGTGCTCAAGGCCCTGTCGCTGGGCGCGCGCTGCGTCTTCGCGGGCCGACCGTTCAACTACGCGGCGGCGGTCGCGGGCGAAGCCGGCGTGGCCCACGCCATCCGCATCCTGCGCGACGAGATCGACCGCAACATGGCGCTGATGGGCATCAACCGGCTCGACGAGCTCGATGCCACCCTGGTGCGCCACATCGACAGCTTCCGGCCCTGATTCGGCCTCGCCCGCAATCGGCGGGGCCGGAAACGGCCCGTGTGGCTCAGGCCTCGGCCAGCCGCATCTGCGGCGTGATCTGCAGCGGATCGGTGACCAGTTCCAGCAGAGCCAGGCCCTGCGCGGCCTGCGCGCGTGCAAAGGCCGCAGCGAAGTCCTCGGTTTGTTCGATGCGTTCGGCATGCGCGCCGAACGAGCGCGCCAGCATCACGTAGTCGGGCCCCTGCAGCCGGGTGCCGCTGACGCGACCCGGATGACGGCGCTCCTGGTGCATGCGGATGGTGCCGTACATGCCGTTGTTGGCCACCAGCACGATCAGGCGCGCACCGTACTCGGCGGCGGTGGCCAGCTCTTGCGGGTACATCAGGAAGCAGCCGTCGCCCGCCATGCACACCACCTGGCGCCCGGGATGCCGCAGCGACGCCGCGACCGCCGCCGGCAGCCCGTATCCCATGGCGCCGCACGTCGGGGCCAGTTCGGTCCGGCCGCGGCGGTAGGCATAGAAGCGGTGCAGCCACACCGAATAATTGCCGGCCCCGTTGGTCAGGATGCTGTCGGGCGGCAGCGTGCGCCCCAGGTGCGCGACGACGCTGCCCAGGTCCACACCCCGATGGCCGGCGGCCGGCTCGGGCGGCAGGGAAAACGCCTCGTGCTCGGTGCGCGCCTGCCGGGTCCAGTCCTGCCACGGCAGCGTGCCGGGCGGGGGCCGGTCGGCCAGTGCCGCCACGGCAGCGCCGGCATGCGCCACCACGGCCAGCTCGGGCTGGTAGACACGACCCAGTTCGCCGGCATCGGCATGGATGTGGATGAGCGGCTGAGCCGGACGCGGCGGCTCGATCAGCGTGTAGCCGTCGGTCACGATGTCGCCCAGCCGGGTGCCGATGGCCAGGATGAGATCGGCGTCGCGCACGCGTTGCGCCAGCTTCGGGTTCATGCCCAGGCTCATGTGGCCGACGTAGTGCTCGTCGAGGTTGTCCAGCACGTCCTGGCGGCGGAAGGCACAGGCGACGGGCAGCGACCAACGCGCCGCAAACCGGCTCAGGGCCTGGCGTCCGGCGTCGTCCCAATCGGGGCCGCCCACGACCACCAGCGGACGCTGCGCACGCGCCAGGCGTTGCACGATGCCGTCGACGAGCCCCGCGGCAGGCACCATCGGCGCCGGCAGCACGGCGGCACAGTCGGCGCGGGTGCAGGGCTCGAGCAGCATGTCTTCGGGCAACGAGACCACCACCGGCCCGGGCCGGCCCGAGCACGCCGCCTGAAACGCCCGGGCCACGATCTCGGGCACGCGTGCGGCATCGTCGATCTCGACGACCCACTTGGCCAGCGAGCCGAACAGGGCCTGGTAGTCGACCTCCTGGAAGGCCTCTCGCCCGCGGTGCGACCGGGCGATCTGCCCGACGAACAGGATCATGGGGGTGGAATCCTGCTGCGCGATATGCACGCCGACACTCGCATGGGTGGCCCCGGGCCCCCGCGTGACCATGCAGATGCCGGGCCGCCCCGTGAGCTTGCCGTCGGCTTCGGCCATGTTGGCGGCGCCGCCTTCGTGCTTGGCCACGACCAGTGCGATCTCCGGCGTGTCGTGCAGCGCGTCCAGCACCTCGAGATAGCTTTCGCCGGGCACGCAGAACACGCGGTCGACGCCGTGCAGACGCAAGGCATCGACCAGCGCTCGGCCGCCGCTGCGTGCGACCGCGCCGGGGGTTGTCTCGGACATGGAAAAACTCCTTGCAGGCAAACCTAGGGAAGCCTCCAGTCTAGAGCCCACTCGGAAGTGCAGGCCCGGCCCCGATCCGTCACAATGCCAGGCATGCCGCCAGAAGCCACACAACCGCCCCTCACGCCTCCCGAACGTCCTCCCTTGCGCCGATCCGGCATGCGCAGCCCCGAGGCCCTCGCGCCCCTGCGGCACGCCACCTTCCGCATGCTGTGGCTGACCTGGGTCGCCGCCAACACCTGCATGTGGATGAACGACGTGGCGAGCGCGTGGATGATGACCTCGCTCACCGCCTCGCCCATCATGGTGGCCCTGGTGCAGTCGGCTTCCACGCTGCCGGTCTTCCTGCTGGGTCTGCCCAGCGGCGCGCTGGCCGACATCCTGGACCGGCGGCGTTATTTCATGATGACCCAGATCTGGGTCGCGGCGGTGGCCCTGCTGCTCTGCACCGTGCTGTTCATGGGCTGGATGACGGCGCCCCTGCTGCTGTCGCTGACCTTCCTGAACGGCATCGGCCTGGCCATGCGCTGGCCGGTGTTCGCGGCCATCGTGCCCGAGCTGGTGCCGCGCCCGCAGTTGCCGGCGGCCATGGGCCTCAACGGCATCGCCATGAATGCCTCGCGCATCATCGGGCCGCTGGTGGCCGGTGCGATCATCGCCAGCGTGGGCAGCATCTGGGTGTTCGTGCTCAATGCGGTGCTGTCGATCGGCTCGGCTTTCGTCATCCTGCGCTGGAAGCGCGTGCACAAGGTCAGCCCGCTGGGACGCGAGCGCCTGGGCAGCGCGATCCGTGTGGGCACGCAGTTCGTGCGCCAATCGCCCCGCATGCGGGCGGTGCTGCTGCGCGTGGCGGTCTTTTTTGTCCACGCGACGGCGCTGCTGGCGCTGCTGCCCCTGGTGGCCCGCGCCATGCCCGGCGGCGACGCGGGCACCTTCACCACCCTGCTGGCCTCGATGGGCGCGGGCGCCATCGTCGGTGCGCTGAGCCTGCCGCACCTGCGCCGCCGCTGGAGCAACGAGACGCTGCTGCGCAACGGCAGCATCGTCGTCTCGCTGGCCCTGATCGGCGCGGCCTATGCGCCCAATGTGTATGTCGGCATGCCGGCCATGGCCATCGGCGGCTTCGCCCTGCTGTGCAGCGCCAATACCCTGACCACCATCGCCCAGCTCTGCCTGCCCGACTGGGTGCGTGCACGCGGCATGTCCATCTACCAGATGTCGCTGATGGGCGGCTCGGCCCTGGGCGCGGCGCTCTGGGGCCAGGTCTCGTCGATGACCAGCCTGCACATCGGCATGAGCATCGCGGCCGTGTCGTGCACGATCTGCATGCTGGCCCTGCAGTACTTCATGCCCGACCGCAGCATCCTCGAAGACCTGACGCCCTCGTCGGTGTTCAAGGCGCCGGTGGCCAAGGAAACCCCCACCCACGGCCACATTCAGGTCAACATCGAGTACCTCATCGATCCGCTGCGGGCGGCCGAATTCCGCTCGCTGATGCAGGAAAGCCGGCGCAGCCGCCTGCGCCAGGGGGCACTGAGCTGGCAGTTGCTGCACGACGTGAACGACCCAGGCCGCTTCGTCGAGCAGATCACCGACGAGTCGTGGACCGAGCACCTGCGCCGTTTCGACCGGGTCACCGCCTACGATGTGCAACTGCGCGACAAGAAGCTGAGCTTCCATACCGAATCCGAGCCGCCGCAGGTGACCCGCCTGCTGGTGGAAGCCGATCGTTTCCAGGGCTGAGCGAGGGTCATGCCCCGCTGGTAAAATTGCCCTCCGCCGCCGGCTGCATCCGCGCCGGCTCCGCTGCCCCGATTCTGCGCCTCCGCGCCCCGCGCCCATGACCGACTCCTCCCTCGCTCCCGTTCCCCGCCAGTACGAAGACTTCATGCGCCATGTCGCCGAGCACGGCGTGGCCAAGGGCGACCGCACGGGCACCGGCACACGCAGCGTGTTCGGGCACCAGATGCGCTTCGACCTGCGCCAGGGCTTCCCCCTGGTGACGACCAAGAAGGTCCATCTCAAGTCCATCGTCCTCGAACTGCTGTGGTTCCTGCGCGGCGACAGCAACGTGCGCTGGCTGCAGGAACGCGGCGTCACGATCTGGAACGAATGGGCCCGGGCGGACGGCGACCTGGGCCCGGTCTACGGCGTGCAGTGGCGCAACTGGCCCAAGCCGGGCGGCGGCCACATCGACCAGATCGGCGACGTCATCAAGACGCTGCGCAGCAACCCCGATTCGCGCCGCATCATCGTCAGCGCCTGGAACGTGGCCGACCTCGCCGACATGGCGCTGATGCCCTGCCACGCGTTCTTCCAGTTCTATGTGGCTCCGCCCAGCGCTCCGGGCGAGCGCGGCCGCCTGAGCTGCCAGCTCTACCAGCGCAGTGCCGACATCTTCCTCGGCGTGCCGTTCAACATCGCCAGCTACGCCCTGCTGACGCACATGGTGGCGCAGCAATGCGACCTCGACGTCGGCGATTTCATCTGGACCGGCGGCGACTGCCACATCTACGACAACCACAGCGAGCAGGTCGCCGAGCAGCTGAGCCGTGAGCCCTATCCTTATCCCACGCTGCACATCAAGCGCCGGCCCGACTCCATCTTCGACTACGAATACGAAGACTTCGAAGTGCTGGGTTACCAGCACCACGCGGCCATCAAGGCGCCTGTGGCGGTCTGAGGCCCGGCGGGATCAGTTCCGGCCGGCCTCGTTGCCTGGGTGCGCGGGCCACAAAATGCCCGCATCGATCTCGCCGATCGAGGCGCAACCCAGTTGCGCCATCGCCAGCTCCAGCTCGCCCCGCAACAGATGAAGCGCATGGGCCACGCCCAGCAGGCCCGCGACGGCCAGCGCGTGCACCTGGGGCCGCCCGATCATCACGGCCGAGGCGCCCAGCGCCAGTGACTTGACGATGTCCGTGCCGGTGCGCACGCCGCCATCGAGCAGCAGCGGCACACGGCCCGCGACCGCCGCGGCAACCCGCGGCAGGACGTCGATGGCCGCGGGCAATCCGTCCAGCACCCGACCGCCATGGTTGGAGACCACCAGCGCATCGGCCCCCAACTCGATGGCGCGCAGCGCATCTCGCGGCGACACCACGCCCTTGACGATCAGAGGCAACGGGCAGTTCGCACGCAGCCAGGCGATGTCGTCCCAGGTCGGCGCGCCTTCGATCAGCGGCGTGCCGAAGAGGATGGGACCGCCCAGTCCGCCCGATCGTTGCTCGAAGCTCGGATAACCGCGGACATTGACGGCCTCGACACCTTGCGGCAAGGGGAAGCCGGAGCGTTTGACCGAAGCATCGACGGTCACGACCACGGCCTGGTATCCGGCAGCCTGGGCCCGACGGACCAGGGCAAGGCTGTGTTCACGATCCCGCTGGAAATACAGCTGGAACCACAGCGGCGCAGGTGCCCGATGCAGTTCGGCGGATGCGGCACGCGAGGCAGCGGCAATGTCTTCGAGCGGTTGGCTCGACAGGGTACTGACCGCCATGCCGACCTGCAGTGCCGCGGCGGCGCGCGCGGTCTCGCATTCTCCTCCGCTGTGTGCCAGGCGATGAAATGCCACCGGCGCCAGCAGGATGGGCGACTCGTGCAATTGGCCCAGCAGCAAGGTTCGGGTGCTGCCCTGCCGCAAGTCGGCCAGTGCACGCGGCGCCAGACGGATGCGCCCGAACGCGACCCGGTTGTCGTGCAGTGTCAGCCCCTCGCCCGTGCCCGAGTCCACGTGATGGCGGGATGCTTCGGGCAGGTGGCCGGCCGCGTGGCGCTCGTAGTCGGCCAGGCACGTGATGTCGGCAGGGATCGCCGTCAACGGCGGCCGGGGAACGGGTGGCGAGGCAGTCATGACGCGGGCTGGGCTCCGTTCAGGTGGTGGACCACTGCCGCAGCAGGTTGTGATAGACGCCCGAGAGCTGGCCGATCGACGCATGGTCAGGGTGGTCGGCCGTCAGCCGCTGGATGGCCGTGTCGAGATCGAACAGGGTGCGGCGCTGCGTGTCGAGCGCAACCAGGCTCTGCGTCCAGAAGAACGAGGCGTAACGAACCCCGCGCGTCACCGGATTGACGCGGTGGAGGCTGGTGCCCGGATACATCACCAGATGACCGGCCGGCAGCTTCACCGTCTGCTGGCCGAAGGTGTCCTCGATGACCAGTTCGCCGCCGTCGTACTCGTCGGGGTCGCTGAAGAACAGCGTGCTCGAGATGTCGGTTCGCACCCGCAAGGCGGTGCCCGGGATATTGAACAGCGCATTGTCGACATGGTTGCCGTAGGCCCCTCCGCCTTCGTAGCGGTTGAAGCGGGGCGGCAGCACCTTGAGCGGCAGGGCAGCGGAGATGAACAGCGGCGTCTGCCCCAGGCGGTCGAGGATGAAATCACCGATGCCCTTCGTCACGGGATGGTCCAGCGGCAGTTGCAGATTGCGCTTGACCTGTGCAGCCTGATGGCCAGCCGTCTTGCGCCCGTCGTCCCACTCCGCCTGTTCGAGTGCCTGGCGGCATTTGCGCACCTCGTCGGCACTCAGTAGATCGGGGATTTGCAACATCATGGCGGCGGCCTTGGCAGTTGATGACGGGAGACAGGGATGCAAAGCTTAATGCGTTTCATGCCTGAATCGACCGCAAGCCGGTCGCATTCACCCGCCCGTCGATGCCGCTCGAGCGCAGCGGCGGCGATCCCTGTCGGACCTGTTGCCCGTCCACAACAGCGTGCCGTGCCTCTCAGGAAAACCAGCGGGCATGGACGGCCATGCCCCAGACGATGCCGCAGATCGCCAGGGCCATCAGCGTGGCGGCGCTGCCGATGTCCTTGGCCTTCTTGGACAGCTCGTGCCACTCGGGTCCGATGCGATCGACGACGCTTTCGAGACCGGTGTTCAGGAGTTCCGTGACCATCACCAGCGCCAGGCCAAACAGCAGCAGGGCCGTGTCCGACCAGCGGCTGCCGATCCAGAAAGCGGCCGGCACCAGCACCACGCTCAAACCGACCTCGAGCCGGAAAGCGGATTCGAGCCAGCCATACCGCAGCCCGGAGACCGAATGCCGGGCCGCATGCCAAAGGCGCGCAAGACCCCGGCGCTGTTTCTGGAGGTTCACGAATGGCAAAACCATCGACTGCTTGGACATGCGAATTTTTATCCCCTCATCGTTTTCAAAGAACACCCACGCCGACCGGCATGGACCCGTCAGGCCCCCGCTCGGCTTCGGACGGCCGCCCGATCAGGCCTGCGGCGGCGGTACCGTTCACGCAGCAGCCATGAGCCCCCGGCCAGCGTCCAGCAGAGCCAGGCCGTCCACAGGGTGTGGCTCATGAAATGGGCGCCCCTCAGTTGCTGTGCCAGCCCCAGGATCAAGCCCGCGACCAGCACACCGGCCAGACAGGCGCGGGCCCGCCGCACGTTGGGCGGGGACGCCTGCGCGACCAGAAAATAGAAAGGCAGGAATGCAAAGGCCGAAGACGCATGGCCGGCCGGAAAACACCCCCCCGGGCCGCCGTCGCCAGACCACTGCCAGTGCGAGACATACGGCACGGTACCGCCGAACAGGGCCAGATCCCACGGGCAACTGGTCAGGCTGGCATGCTTGACCAGCGACACCAGCAAGGCACACAGCAGTGTCGTCGAAGCCGCCCAGAACATATCTGCGCGCGGGAAGGCCTTGAACAGGCCCCAGGGCTTCACCACGGCGGCCATGACCAGCGCCGCCGCCAGCCAGGACAGATACCGCGCCCCGGTGTGCAGGAACACCGTCAGCACCGGATTGCCGGCGAGATAAAACCCCCGGCTATCGCCCATCAGGCGAGCCAGCGCGAGATCGCCCCCACTGCTGTCCCAGGCCAGCACCGCCAGCAAGCCGAGCCCCGTGGGCCAGAAGAATCCGTGGCTCGAAAACGGGGCGACGCAGGCCCTGGACGACATCGACGTCACATTCATCCTCATCTCGTTGTCCGTCCATCGCCTCAGGCGGCCTTGCGGCAGGCCCCGAACGCATCGAGCGCGGGGCGGTAAGTGGGCGAACGGACGTCCATCAAACCCAGCACCGTGTGATAGAGGTTGTCATGGGTGACGGGTGCATCCAGCGTCCGGCCCAGACAGGCGGCATCCACATGCGTTCGCGCGGCCAGCGTGCCGGGCCAGTCGATGAAGGCGATGTGTTTCTGCTCTTCGGGCGCCATGGCATAGGGCAGGCCGTGCAGGTAGATGCCGTACTCGCCCAGCGACTCGCCATGGTCGCTCAGGTACAGCATGCCGACGTCGTGCTGGCCCTCGTGCTGCTGCAGCCAGGCAATGGTCCGCGCCAGCACGTGGTCGTTGTAGCGGATGGAGTTGTCATAGACATTGACGAGCTGCTCGTGCGCGCAATCGGCCAGTGCGTTGGTCGTGCACTCGGGCTTGAAGGCCTTGGTCTCGGGCGACGAGCGGCGGAAGTACGCAGGGCCATGGCTGCCCATTTCGTGCAGCACCACGACCACGCCATGGCGGCGCTGCTCGGACGGCAGTTGCGCGATGCGTTCGTCGAGGCCGTCGAGCAGGATCTCGTCCAGGCATTCGCCTTCGGAACACAGCGTCCGGCCGGCAGGCGTCTCCGCACGGTCGGCGGTGGAGAAGTTCGGCACCCGCTCGCACACGCCTTTGCAGCCCGCCTGGTTGTCGACCCAGATCACACCCAGCCCGGCCGCCTGCAGCACGTCGAGCAGGTTGTCGTAATCCGCCGAGCGGCTTTCGAAACCGCTTTTGCCCAGGTGCGAGAACATGCACGGCACCGAGGCCAGGGTGTTGGTGCCGCACGAACGCGCCTGGTGCCAGCTCAGCACCGGCAGCCGGGCGAGCTCGGGGTTGGTGTCGCGCCCATAGCCATTGAGTGCGTAGTGATCGCCGCGCCCGGTCTCGCCCACCACTAGGACAAACAGCGGCGTCTTGCCGGCGCCTGCCGCCGACGCCGCCTGCACATAGCTCGGACCCAGTGCGGCCCCCGCGGTGATGCTGACGAAGGGCTTGGGATGCTTGAACAGCGGCTTGACCTTGGCGTCGAGCACGGCCAGCACGCTGTTGGCGGGATTGAGCATGAAACGCAGCGACATGTTGTTGCGCACCAGCGGCGCCAGTTCGCGGTACGACGGCAGCACCACGGCGGCCATGACCGCCAGGCTGGCCAGCATCAGGCCCAGCGTGCGGGCCAGATTGCGCCAGACGCCGTCGCGCACCACAGGCACCTGGGCCAGCCACAGGCCGGGCACGCCGGCGACCAGCAGCAGTTCGGCGATCAGGCGCGGGTTGAACAGATCGGCACTTTCGTGGAGGTCGGTCTGGAACACGTTGAGCACCATGCTCTTGTCGATCACCGTGCCGTAGCCCAGCATGAAGTACTGGCCTGCGGCCGCCAGCACCATGACCAGCATCCAAACCGCTTTCATGCCGCGGGGCCAGGCGGAGAAGGACAGCAGCAGGGTCAGGCCCGCGAAGGCCAGCGGGCCGAAAATCGCGGCCAGCCAGGACGTCGAACCGCTGTAGCCGTCGAGATGCCCCAGCATGAGCCAAAGCGGCCAGTTGGCCGTCAACACCAGCCAGGCCGCCAGGATCAGCACCACGCTCTGTGCCCGCCTGGGACGCTGCCATTGATGGACAGCGCCCGCACGCAGGCGCCGAAGCAGGCTGGCACGACTGGGCAGTTGAAGGGATACGCCGTCACGCGCCGAGGGCGCTCCCGCAGCGATCGAAGACAGGGCAGAGGTTTTGATCATGGCCGCAACCATAGAATCCAGCCATGAAACCGTGCTGAACGGCAAACTCAGACTGCGTTCAGGTTGCCCTGGCCTGATGCGCGGCATGACGTCACCCGCCCAGCACACTCCTATCGGAAGAAAGTCCGCCCATGCGCATACTGCTGGTTGAAGACGATGCCGCCCTCGCCCAGGCCGTGGTGGCCTACCTGCGCGGCAAGCCCTATGTGATCGATACCGTGCCCAGCCTGGCGCAGGCCCGCGCGCATGTGGCTGCAGCCAGCTACGCCGCTGTGCTGCTGGATCTGCACCTGGGCGACGGCGACGGCCTGACCCTGCTGCCGACGTTGCGGGCATTGGACGACCCGCCGATCACCATCGTACTGACGGCACGCGACCAGGTCAGCGATCGCATCCGGGGCCTGGATGCCGGTGCCGACGACTACCTCACCAAACCGTACGATCCCGAGGAACTGCTGGCTCGTCTGCGTGCCATCGAGCGCCGGCGCGGCGCCAACCGCAGCGCGGTGCTGCAGCTCGGCTCACTCGAGATCGATCTGGCCCGCGACATGGTGCGCAAGGCCGGCATGCCCATCGTGCTCACGCCCAAGGAATGGGCGCTGCTGCACGCCATGGCCGCCCGGCCCGACTGGCTGCACACCCGCGAAGCCCTGCAGGATGCACTCTACGGTTTCGATCAGGAGGCCGACAGCAACACGCTCGAGGTCTTCATCAGCCGTCTGCGCCGCAAGCTCGGGCGTGAACACATCCAGACCCAGCGCGGCCTGGGATACCGGCTGACGACCGGGGAAAACCACGGATGAGCCGGCGCCATGAGGACTGATCCGCTGCGTCCGGCTCGCCCGGTGAGCCTGGCCGACCGGCTGACCCGTGCCCTGCTGCTGGCGCTGGCGGCCGTCTGGCTGGTGTGCATCCTGGGGGTTTCGTGGTTCATCTACGAAAAGACCAACGAGAACTTCGATGCCGAGCTGATGGAAAGCGCCCATCGCCTGATCGACGTCGCGGTCAGCCAGTACGACGATGCCGTCGCCGCCCACAAGGCTCCCGGCGACAGCCCGGTCATCGCCAAGGAACCCATCATCAACACCCTGCCCCTGACCTACCAGCTCGTCGACGGCCAGGGACACGTGGTGCTGCGATCGGGCTCAGCGCCCGCGCAGGCCTTCGGCATTCCGCTGCTCGAGGGCTTCTACGACCAGGGCGAATGGCGCATCTACGTGGCCGAGCACCCCTACCGCGAGCTCTACTTGCAACTGGCCGATCCGCTCGCCGAGCGCATCGAGGTGCTGATGAACGCCCTGCTGACGCTGGTCGCGGTGATGGTGCTGGTGCTGCTGGCGCTGACGCTGCTGCTGCGCGGCATCGCCCGCCGCGAGCTGTCGGTCCTGCAGAGCCTGCAGCAGCAGATCAGCCGGCGCAGCGGCTCCGATCTCAGTCCGATCGACGTCGGCCGGATGCCGCTGGAGCCACGTGCCGTGGGCGAAGACGTCAACCGCATGCTGCAGCGCCTGTCGGACGCTTTGGATGTGGAACGCGCGCTGGCTGCCAACGCGGCGCATGAACTGCGCACGCCGCTGGCCGTGGCCATGCTGCGGCTGCAGGCCGCGCTCGATGGCGACTTTGCGCGCGACGATGTCCATGCCGCGCTCGACGGGCTGAAGACGCTGGCCCATCGCACCGAAAAACTGCTGCAGCTCTCGCGCGCCGAATCGGCCGCCTCGCTGGGCCAGCAGGTCGTGGATCTCGCGGCACTCGCGACGACGGTGGCCGGGGAGTTCTGGGGCAACGCGCAGGCGATGCGTCAGCTCGACGTGATCGAGCCCGAGCACGACGAGCCGAGCGGACCGGTCACGGCGCTGGTGGACCCGGATACGCTCGCCATCGCATTGCGCAACCTGGTCGAGAACGCCCTGCGCTACGCAAAAGGCGCCAAGGTCGAGATTCGGGTCCAGGCCCCCGCGACCCTGGTCGTGCGCGACTATGGGCCAGGGGTCGATGCCGGGCACATGCTGACGCTACAAAGCCGCCATGTCCGGCACGCCACGGACAGCGCCGGCTACGGCCTGGGCATGTCCATCACGTCGAGCATCGTCCAGCGCAACCACGGCGAGCTCGAACTGCTCTCGCCGCCGCCGGGCTACGCCAGCGGTTTCGAGGCCCGGATTCACCTGAAGCCCGTGGTGCCCGAGACGGCCTGAACGCCGAAGCGCCCCGGCCCAGGCTCGGGGCGCCCGTCGCGCCATCGGATGGCGCAGCGGCCTTCCGTGCCCTCGGGCCGGCTCGGTCAGAACTTCACGTTGGCCGACAGCACCGCCGAGCGGCCATTGGCCAGCGTCGCGTAGTGCGTGGTGTAGGTCGAACCGTAGTAGGTCTTGTCGAACAGGTTGCTGACGTTGAGCTGCAAGGTCACGTTGCGGCTGTACGCGTAGCTGGCCATCGCGTCGAAACGCGTGTAGCCGCCGATCGCACGCTTGATCAGCGCATTGCCGCTGTACGCGTAGTTGCCCACCACCTCGCTCTGGCCGTAGATGCCCACGCCGGCCGTGAACTTCGGCGTGAAGTGGTAACTCGTCCACAGGCTGTAGCTGTGCTTGGGCGTATTGGGGAAGGCCAGCCCGGTGCCTGCACGATCGCGGCCATCGGCCTGCTTGCCCAGATCCTTCTGTTCGCTGTCCATGTAGGTGTAGCCGCCGAACACGTCCCAGGCCTTGGTGATGCGGCCGGCAAAGCCCAGCTCGATCCCGTCGACCTGCTTGCTGCCGGCCATCGATACCGTGTTGTCGGGATTGGTGATGCGGGCATTGGTCGTGTCGTTGCGGAACAGTGCGCCCGTCAGCGACAGCTGTTTCTCGAACAGCTCCCACTTGGTGCCGATCTCGTACGAACGGGTCTTCTCGGGCTTGAGAAGCTGCAGCACGTCGGATGCAATCGATTGGCCTTCCTGGCCCTGGCCGAGCGAGCTGTTGCCCGGCGTGGACGACGAGCCGACGCTGGCGTACACATTGCCGTTCGGCGCCAGCTTGTACACGAGTCCCAGTTGGTAGTTGAAAAGCGTGTCGTCCCGGTCGTAGCGCGAACGGGTGCCGGCGGTGGCGCCGCTGGTCGCAATCGCCGTGAGCTGCTTGCTGCGGTACTTGTCGGCGCGCACGCCGACGTTCAGCAGCCAGGCCGGCGCCAGCTCGATGGTGTCGAATCCGTACAGCGAAGCCGTGTTGTTGGTGAACTCGGCCGGGTTGTTGTTGCGCGCCAGCGTGCCCTGCCAGGCGTCGTTGCCGTTGGGGTTGCTCAGGCTCGTGCAGATGCCGTAGAGCGCGGCGGCACAGCCCGCTCCGGTGCGGATGCCGCTGACACGGGCGTACTCGGTGGCGAATGCGCCGGCGGCCAGTGCGTAGCTGTCGTTCTTGACTTCCTCGCGCGAGAGCTCCAGGCCGAAGGCATAGCGATGCTTGATGCCGTAGCCTGTGGTTGCACCCGTCACTTCGGACTGATTGGCCAGCGTCTGGATCGTCGAGTACCGGCTGTTGAAGCGGCGCCAGACATTGCCGTTGGCGACATTGGCATGGCTGTCGTCGGGCTGCGTCCATACGTAGTCCTGCGTGCTGTGGCTGTAGCGCAGGGTGTTGCGGAATTTGTGGGTTGCCGAAAGATCGTGCTCGACGGTGAGGGTACCGGTGTCCGTCTTTTCCTTGCGGAAATCACGGTCCTTCAGGCCATACCAGTTGTCGCGGTTGCCGCCGAAGGTGGGTTTGATCGTCAGCTCGCCCGTGGTGGGCAGCGTGGCGGGCAGGTCGTAGGGCACGCCGCCGTCGGGCGTGTCGTTGCTTTGCAGATGGTAGTACTGCAGCGTCACGCGCGTGGGGGTATCCAGGCCGAACGTCACCGAAGGTGCAATGCCCCAGCGGGTGTTGTCCGGACCGTTGCGGCCGGGTACGTCGGCGTCGTGGGCCATCACGTTCAGGCGGGCGGCGATGCCCTGGCCGTCGCTCCAGTTGCCGTCGACCGTGGTGCGCTTGTAGTTGTCCGTGCCCAGGCCGACCGAGCCGGCAATGAAGTTCTCGTTCCGGGGTGCCTTGGTCGAGAGGTTGATGCTGCCGCCCGCACCGGCACGGCCGGCATAGGCCGAATCCGAGCCCTTGATGACTTCCACCGATTCGAGGTTGAACACCTCGCGCGAACCGGCGGCGATGTCGCGCAGGCCGTCGACAAAGATGCTGGACTGGGCGTCGCTGCCGCGCATGAACGGGCGGTCGCCGACGGGGTTGCCGCCTTCACCCGCACCGAAGGTGATGCCGGGGGTCGAACGCAGCGCGTCGGCAAGATTCGTCACCGCGGTCTGCTGCATCACTTCCTGCGTGATGACCGTGACCGTCTTGGGGGTCTCGATCAGGGGCGCCGTGAATTTGCTGCTCGGCGCATGGTCCACCTTGATCGCAGCGTCCTGCGTGCCGGTCACCGTCACCGCCGGCAAGGTCGCCGCCGAGGTCTGGGCATGCGCATTCGCCAGGGGCAGCATGAGCCCGATCACGATGGCGACTGGCGTAAGTTGGAGTGGGCAGGCCTTGCGGCCGACCTGTTTTGCAGTCATGAATTTTCCCTCTCAGAAGAGTGCGCACACAGTAGGACGAGCCGTCGTCGTGGCCCTTGGTTTTTTGGCGCAGCCGAATCCTATCGGTGAGAAGAATGATTCACAATGCGTTTATCTCTATCCTTGTCAGTTATTGCCCAAATGTGTCTTGTTCGCAACATTCGATTCGGAGGATGACTGCCCTGCCCTGCGCGCAAGGCAGGGCAGGTCTCGCTTGCGGGCCTTCCGATCAATAGCTGAAGTTCACCGTGGCAATCGCCGAGCGGCCCGGAGACACATTGGCGAAGATGCCGACGTGCGAGCCGTCGTAGATGGTCTTGTCGGCCAGGTTCAGCACATTGAGTCGGATGTTGATGTTGCGGTTGATCACATACGTGGCCATCGCGTCGTACCGCCAGTAGGACGGCAATTCGAGCGTGTTGGCGTCGTTCATCCAGCGGCTGGACATGTAGGTCGCACCGCCGCCCAGGGTCAGGTTCGGCAGCAGCTTGTACGTGGTCCACACGCTCAGGCTGTTCTTGGCGATGTACTTCAGTTTCTTGCCGTCGTTGCTGCCGGCGCCGTCGTCCTTCAGCTTGGGATCGAGGTAGGTATAGCCGCCGAACACCGCCCAGTTGGGCGTGACGTTGCCGGATGCCCCCAGTTCCAGTCCGCGCGTGCGGTTGTTGCCGATCAGCTCGACGTCGCCCGTGAGCGGATCGCCGGCGCGTTGGTTCTTTTTGTCGGTCTGGAAAACGGCGGCGGTCAGCGAGAGGCGTTTGTCCAGCACATCCCACTTGGTACCCAGCTCCAGGCTGCGGTTCTTCTCGGGCTCGAGATTCACGCGGTTGCCGCCCAGGCCGCCCCCGGCGGCCCCATCGGCCCCGCCGGACTGGCCGGCCGTCTCGCCCGACGGATTGGAGGACGTGCCGTACGCCACATACACGCTGCCGTTGGGCCGTGGCTTGTACACCAGTCCGACCTGGTAGTTCAGCATGGCATCGGTGCGGCCGGCCGTGCCGTCGGTCACGCTGTAGTGGTCCCAGCGCACGCCCAGGTTCAGATCCCATTGCTCGTGCAGGTGCAAGGTGTTGAAACCGTAGATCGCCTTGGTCGACGTCTTGTTCGCCAGCTCGTAATCCGATCCGAAATCACCGATCGTCGTGCCGGTGTAGGCAGGCAGGTAGGGATTGGGGTTGTAGAGGTCGGTCCGTCCGACGGCAGTCGTGGTGCCGGTGCTGCCGTCCGAAAGCTTTTCGCGGCTGAATTCCAGGCCCAGCGAGAAATCGTTGTCGAACTGGCCCAAGCGATACTTGCCCGAGACATCGGTCTGGTTGGTCAGCGCTTCGTTGCGTTTGTTCGAGGCCCGCCAGTCACGATTGACCATGCCCGATGCGGCATGGATCGAAGGCCGCGACATGATGTACTTGTTGGTGGTCTGCGACCAGCGCGTCACGTTGCGGATCTTCAGATCGCCCGAGACATCGTGTTCCAGATCGATGGTTCCGACATCGGCATCGTTGCTGCGTTTGTCGCGACCGGCCACACCGTAGAAGTTGTCGCGATCCACGTTGACCGGCCGGCCCGCGGCACCTGGCAAGCCGGTGTCGAAAGGATGGCCGAGATCAGGCACATCGTCGGCGCGCAGACCGTAGTAGCTGACGGTCGCGCGGGTCGGTCCGCCGACGCCGAATGTCACCGAAGGCGCGATGCCCCAGCGATCCTGGTCCACGGTATCCCGTCCGGGAACGTCGGCCGTGTGCTTCATCACGTTCAGGCGCGCCGCCACGCCGGGGGCCAGCACCCGGTTGACGTCGGCGGTCACCCGGCCGTACTGGTCGGTTCCCAGACCCAGGCTGCCGTGAATGAAGTTTTCATTCAACGGTTTTTTGCTCACGAGGTTGATGCTTCCCCCGGTCGAGCCGCGGCCGCTGTAGGCGGAGCCGGGTCCCTTGACCACTTCGACCTGTTCGATGTTGAAAGCCTCATGGGCAAATCGGCCCAGGTCGCGCACCCCGTCGATGAACATGTCGGTGCTGGCTTCGTAACCCCGGATGAACGGGCGGTCGCCCATGGGCGTGCCGCCCTCGCCCGATCCGAGCGAAATACCCGGCGTCGTCCTGAGCACATCGGCCAGAGACACCGCGCCCCGCTCGTCGAGCACTTCACGTGGAATGATGGTGACCGACTTGGGGGTATCGAGCAGGGGCGCCGTGAACTTGGGCGAAGCGGCCCGCTCGACCTGATAGCTCGGGGTTTCCGCAGGCGCGGTGACCGTGACGGGGCTGAGCGTGGTCTCCTGGGCACACGCCTGGCTCAAAGGGAATGCCAGCGAAACCCACATCGCCATGCGCGACGGCTTGAACCGAGCCGTTGCAGGTGTCTCGAAAACAGACATGTAGTCCTCCTAGTAGTAATAGAAACTACGTCGAGCTCATGTTTCCTGTTGTCTGTTTTTAAACCGCTGCTGAACGTGGCAAGAATAATAAAAGGAAAGAGAATGATTCAATAAAATAACAAAACAAGAATCGGTATCAGTCGCAATTCTCGTTGTGCATTCGCAACAGCCGTCAGGCCGTGCAATCCGCATAGACATCGAGGGTCTGTTCGCCCAGCGCGACGCCCTTCGCTGCGGCCGCACCGACAAACAGCTGCCTCAGTTTTTCGTCTTCGATGTGGATGGTGCGGCCGGTCTGACGACAGATCAGCCGGAAATAGGCAGGCTGCCCACTGGTGGCCATCCGGTAGCGCCCGCGATGCTGATCGTCCCACTCCCTGACCAGAACACCGACGTGCTCGAGCTGGTTGAAGACCCGATAGATGGTCCCCATCGACACGGCATGCCCCTGCTCGAACAGCAGTGTGTACATCTCCTCCGCATTGAGGCTTTCGGGGTCGGCTGTCTTGAGGCCCTCCAGCATGGCGATTCGTGCCTGGGTCGGCCGGATCCGATGCTTTTTCAGAAGCGTCTCGCTCGTTAAATTCGTTTTCATGTCAGGCTGGGCAAGATGGACGTGGCCCGTCCACCGGAGCGGAGAGCAAGCAATGAGAAGCAGTCTCACGCCTGACCTAAATTATGTCTCGATTTGTCAATTTGTGTCCATTTATGGCGCGAATTTCAAGATTCTTTCTCGCGTGCAGCCCGCCTGCTGCCCATCGGCGGGCCATGACCGCGGCGCGGATGAGCCGATCGGCCTTTTGGACAAGGCACAATCCCGGAGCTGTTCCCCAACCCCCAGACGACGATCCCCATGAGTGTCAACCTGATCTACGCGCAAGCCGCCAACGGCGTCATCGGCCGCGACAACACATTGCCCTGGCACTTGCCGGAAGATCTGGCGCATTTCAGAAAACAGACCAGCGGCCGCCCGGTGGTCATGGGCCGCAAGACCTGGGACTCGTTGCCGCCGGCCTTCCGGCCGCTGCCGGGCCGGCTCAACATCGTGGTCACGCGCCAGCAAGGCTGGCAGGCCGACGGCGCCGTCACGGCTGCCGGTGTGCCCGAGGCCCTGGCTCTGGCCGGGCAACTCGCCGGCGCGGATGCCGAGATCTGGGTCATGGGCGGCGCACAGATCTATGCCGCGGCCCTGCCCCTGGCCGACCGTGTCCTGGTCACCGAGCTCGAACAGGCGTTCGAGGGCGACGCCCGGGCGCCCGAGCTGGGCACGGACTGGCAGCTTGCCCACGGCTCCGAAGGCCTGCAGGACGAGACCGGCGACTGGCTGACCTCGCGCAACGGCCTGCGCTACCGCTTTCGCGATTGGCGCCGGGCCGGTTAGGCCTTCTGCTCGGACAGCAGGATCTTGAGGTCGTCGGCCAGAGCCTGCGCGCCGCTGCCGTAGCGTGTGAAAAGGCGCAGCTTGTTGCGGGTGTCGTAGACAAAGCTGCCGGCCGTGTGGTCCATGGTGTAGGTTTCGGGCGTACTCCCCGGCACCTTGGCGTAGTACACCTTGTAGGCCTTGGCGACCTCGGCGAGTTCCTCGGGCGTCGGCCGCAGGGCGACAAAACCGGGGTCGAAATTGCCGACATAGGCCTGCAGGATTTCCGGCGTGTCGCGTTCGGGATCGACGCTGATGAAGATGCCCTGCAGCTTGTCGCCATCCGTCCCCAGCATCTGCTTGACCTCGGCCAGTTCGGCCAAGGTGGTCGGGCAGACGTCGGGACACTGCGTGAAGCCGAAGAACACCACGACCAGCTTGCCGCTGTAGTCGCTCAGGCTGCGCCTCTGGCCCTGCGCATCGGTGAGGGTGAAGCCCTGCGCATAGCTGGCGCCGGTGACGTCGACCGCCTTGAAATCGGGTTTGGTGAGGTTGCAGCCCGTCAACGCGCCCAGCACCGTGGTGGTCAGCACGCCCAGGCCCAGGGCCATCAGCCCCCGGCGGCGGGTCGAGGGCACCGAGGCGGATGGGGCCAAGGGCTCGGAGGTCGGGGCAGATCGATACGGCATGGCGGCAGCTCCTCGGGCAATTCGGAATGGACTCGGGACACGGCCCCCAGGCGCGCCATGCAGCGCGGGGCCGGGCATCAGCAGGCTGCAGCGGCACCAGAGGCGCCGGCCGACCTGCAATCAGAACAGGTAATGGTCCAGCAGCAGCGCCAGGAACAGGAAACTCAGATGGACCAGTGAAAAACGGAAGGTCTTGCGAGCCAGTGCCTCGGAGTACGCGCCGTTCAAGGCCCAGGCGTAGACAAAGAAACCCGCACTCAGCACCACGGCGGCGGCCAGGTAGAGCCAGGAGCTCATGCCATAGGCAAACGGCAACACGCAGGCGCCGAACAGCATCACCGTGTAGAGCAGGATCTGCAGGCGGGTGTATTCGCTGCCGTGGGTGACGGGCAACATGGGCAGTCCGGCCTTGCGGTAGTCCTCGACCCGGTAGAGCGACAGCGCCCAGAAATGCGGCGGCGTCCACACGAAGATGATGAGGAACAGCAGCAGGGCCTCGGCGCTGACGCTGTTGGTCAACGCGGCCCAGCCCAGCACCGGCGGCATGGCCCCGGAGGCCCCGCCGATGACGATGTTCTGCGGCGTCAGCGGTTTCAGCACCACGGTATAGATCACCGCGTAACCCACGAAAGTGGCGAAGGTCAGCCACATCGTCAGCGGATTGACCCACCAGTACAGAATCAGCGAGCCCGCACCGCACAGCACGGCCGAGAAGCCCAGGGCCTGCCAGTCGCTGAGTTCACCGCGCGCCGTCGGGCGCCAGGCGGTGCGTTTCATGTTGGCGTCGATGGTTTTCTCGACCAGGCAGTTGAAGGCGGCTGCGGCACCCGCCACCAGCCAGATGCCCAGGCAGGCAATGGCCATGCGCTGCAGTTGCGCCAGGGTGGGCAAGCTGGGCACGGCCAGCACCATGCCGATGAAGGCACAGAAAACGATGAGCTGGACCACCTTGGGTTTGGTCAGCGCGTGGTATTGCTGCCAGCGGGTCATGTCGGGCAGGGTCTTGGTCACGCTCATGGCGACACTCCTGGAGAGGCCAGCCTGGCGCCGTCGGCCGGCGCTTGCATGGCGGGGGAACGGTGCGCCAGCCCCGGGGCGGCGCGACGCGAAGAGGCACAGAGCATGCCGGTCAACACCACGGTGAGGCCGGCAGCCCCTCCCGTGTGCAGCACGGCGGCGGCCAGGGGCCAGTCGAGCACGACATTGCTGATGCCGGTGGCCACCTGCATCAGCACCAGCGCGGCCAGCACACGGGCCGGTTTGCCCAGACCGGGCACGTTCCAGAGGCGCCAGGCCAGCGCACCCAGCACGGCCACCACCGCATAAGCGAACAGCCGGTGGGTGTAATGGATGGCCGTGAGCGCCTCGACGCCGATGTAGCTGCCGTCGTGCGTCATGCCGAGCTCACGCCACAGCCGGAAACCCTGGCCAAAATCCATGGACGGCCACCACGAGCCATTGCACATCGGGAAATCGGTACAGGCCAATACCGCATAGTTGGTGCTCACCCAGCCGCCCAGCGCCACCTGCGTGAACAGCGCGGCCGCGCCCGCCCACATCAGGGCTCGCAGTCCGGCACCGACGGCCACACGCGGCGCCTCGCCGTGCGCCTGCGCATACTGCATGGACTGCACACGCAGCAGCACCAGCAGCACCAGGCCGCCGATCAAGTGCCCGGTGACGATGAGCGGGAACAGTTTCATGGTCACCGTCCAGGCGCCGAAAGCGCCCTGCAGCAACACCCAGCCCAGGGTGAAGGTCGGCCACCAGGGCGAGACCGCCGTGCGCCGGCGCTCCATCCACGCGCTGATCGTCATGGTCAGGATGAGCACGCCCACACCCGTGGCCAGATAACGGTGCACCATCTCGATCCAGGCCTTGGAATGCGTGACCGGGCCGGTCGGCATGGCGCTCTGGGCCGCCGCGATGTGTTCGGTGGCACCGATCGGACTGCCATGGCCATAACAACCGGGCCAGTCCGGGCAACCCAGGCCCGAGTCGGTGAGGCGCGTGAAGGCGCCGAACAGCACGAGGTCGAAGGTCAGGAACAAGGTCATCAGCGTGATCAGGCGCAGGCGGCGGGCCGACGAGGCCTTGCGGTTGCGCATCCAGATCCACGCCAGGGGGCCCAGGGCGACGATGATGCCCATGAGCATCACGCGAGCCACGGGAGCCCAGTTGTAGAGGTCTTGCACGTTGTTCATAAGGCGGGATTCATGACCTCGCCGGCACTGCGCGGGACAGCGGCGGCTCGGATGTCGTGCGCAAACACCTCGGGCCGAACCGGGCCCGTGCCACGACGGGTTCCGGCAGCAGGCACGCGTGTGCCGTTCTGGCCGGAGGCGGTATTTTGCCGGATCGGACCGCAAACCCGCCAGGATGCACGCACAAACCCCCTCACGGCAGGCAAGCATGTCGCCAAAAAGGCAAAAAACCCCTTTTGAAACAACACGATCGGCAAAGGACTTGATTTTTCAGAAAACACAAGACCTTCAAAAAAGATCAGCATTTGCCCACATCCACAGGCGAGCGGCGGGTCTTCGAATGGGTCTAATGTGCGGTCTGCCGCCGGGCACGATCCGGATTCAGACGGTCAGCAGCCGGAACACCGGCCAGGCGGCGCCCAGCACGATGAGCAGCGGGATCAGGTTCCAGCACAGCTCGACCCACCAGGACTCGTCCATCCGTTCGCCACGCCGGCGCACCCGCACCCGATGCCGCCAGAGGACGATCAACATGGCCGCGAAGACCACGGCGAACAGGATGGCGCAAAGGGCCAGCAAGCCGAGATGCGGCTCGCCCTGGGGTTCTGGCACCACGAGGCTGGCCTGCGCCCAGGCGGCAGGCGCAGCCGACAAGGCAAGCAGTGCCTGCAGCAGTCGGGCGGCCGGCGTCGAACGGGCGGACGAGGAAGAAGAAAGAAAACGGAACATAGGCTTGGGTGCTGCCGGCGCCAAGGCGGGACGCCCTGCCGGCAGCCAGCCGCGCATTGTAGGACCTGTGTCCGGCAGCGTCAGCGCACGGGTTTCTGGCCGGCCTTGAGCAGGCTGCGCATGTCGTCGAGCTTGATGCTGCTGGTCCCGGCCAGCGGCACGCGCGGCGGGGCCTTGAAGGCATGGCCGTAGACCACCTCGAAGGTCAGGGCCAGGCGGCCGTCCTCGGTCCGGGTCAGGCCTTCGCTCAAGGCCGCCAGCAGGCGTTCGCGCCACTGGCGTCCGCGCAGTCCGGCAAAACGCGCGGGATGCAGGTTGCGTCCGAGCTCGCGCAGCTCCGCGAGCAGGCGCTCCGGCGTGTCGTAGGTCAGCACGATGCGCTCCATGTCCATCACGGGTTCGGCAAAACCGGCCTGCACCAGCATGTCGCCCCAGTCGTGCATGTCCGTCAGCTCGTGGCCGGCCACCGGCCAGCCCAGGCGGGCATACAGTGCGCGCAGTTCCCGCACCGTGTCCGGCCCCAGGCAGGAAAACATCAGGAAACCGTCGGGCACCAGGCTGTCGCACCATTGCTGAATGAGCGCCTGGGGCCGGGCCGCCATGTGCAGTTGCATGTTGGACCACACCAGGTCGACCTGCAAACCCTCGGATCCGTCCACGATGCGCGGCGCAGTCACGCGTTTGCCGGCGGTCGGCAGTCGGCGCCACCAGGGCAGATCGGGAACCAGCCGATCGCGCAGCACGGCCCGGCCGGACTCGGTCTGCTCGACCAGCACGGCCGCGGCCTGGGGATAACGGGCCAGCACCCGCGCTTGCGCAGCCTGGCCGCCGCGCAGCGGCGTCCAGTCGGCCCAGATTTCGGGCTGGCGCTTGATCCATTGCAGGCGGTCTTCCATGCGCTGCCCGATCTCGTCGTGCAGCCAGGGAGACTGGGCCGGGGCATGCAAACGCCAGCGCTCGGCGGCAACGGGATCGATGGTGGGGGGAACGGGCGTCGAGGTGGTCGTCATGCGTGGGCCGGAAGAGCCGGGTCGCACAGCATGGACCCTGGCCGGGCCCACAGTATATTGAGGCCCGAGCCGTCATGCAGGGAGCAGGATATGACACCGCGCAGCCCGAGAATCGTCCGCCGTCTCGCCACGGCATGCCTGTCGTTGTACGACCGCGCCGCCGCCGCACGCACCTGGCACCTGCCCAGCCGCTGCAGGATCTGCCAGCACTGGCCGCAACGCACCTTGTGCGACCGCTGCGTGCAGGCCTTCGGCGAGGCCTTTGCGCGCTGCCGCACATGCGCCCAGCGCCTGCCCGACACGGGCGATGCAGCAGCCGTGCAGGACTGGTGTGTCGACTGCCTGCGCGTGCCATCGCCGCTCGACTTCGCGCTGGCCTGCCGCGACTACGCCCACCCCTGGTCCGGCCTGGCCGCGCGACTCAAGTTCGCCGACGATCTGGGGCTCGCCCGCAGCCTGGGCCGGATGATGACCGCCACGCCGGGCCTGCGTGCCCAGTTGGCCGACGCCGATTGGGTCGTCCCCCTGCCCTTGTCGGACCAGCGGCAGCGCGAGCGCGGCTACAACCAGGCCGAGGCCCTGGCGCGGGCCATGCTGGCCCACGCGCCCCGGCTGCTGCGGCCGCGCATGAACACCGGCCTGCTGCGCCGCGTGCTGCACACCGACCCGCAGCACGCCCGCTCGCGGGACGACCGGCTCGCTCGCCTGCGCGATGCCTACCGTGTGCCCCCGCATGCGGCCGCCCTGGTCGATGGCCGCCACATCCTTCTGGTCGACGACGTCATGACCACGGGCGCCACCCTGGCCGCAGCGACCCGCGCCCTGCGGTTGGCCGGTGCCGCACAGGTCGGTGCCCTGGTGCTGGCACGCGCATTGACCGCGGATGACGAGGCCCAGGCCCCGCAAGACGCCGGAACGCGCGACAATGCCGGCCCATGTTCAATATCGTCCTCGTCCACCCCGAAATCCCGCCCAACACGGGCAACGTGATCCGCCTGGCCGCCAACACCGGCTGCCGGCTGCACCTCGTCGAGCCCCTGGGCTTCTCGATGGACGACAAACACATGCGGCGCGCGGGTCTCGATTACCACGAGTATGCAGATCTGCTGCGCCACGCCAGTTGGCAGGCCTTCCTGGAGCAGGAGCAGCCGGCGCCCGACCGCCTGTTCGCGCTCACCACGCGGGGCACGCGGGCGGTTCACGCCCAGCCGTTTGCGCCGGGCGACTGGCTGGTCTTTGGATCGGAAACGGCAGGCCTGCCGCCCGCGATCCGCGAATCGCTCGACAGCCGGCAATGGCTGCGCCTGCCGATGCGCGAAGGTCAGCGCAGCCTGAATCTGTCGAACGCGGTCGCGGTGACGGTGTTCGAGGCCTGGCGGCAGAACGGCTTTGCGCAGGCGGCCCCGCTGGGCGGTCTGGGCGTGGACGCGGCACCGTCCTCGGCAGGCTGAGCGCCCACCCCGCGCCGCAGGCGCTCAAGGGTGTTCAGGCGTACGCAAGCCGACTTACGGGTACTGACGCACCAGCGATTCCGCCACGCACACGGGCTTGTCGTGGCCCTCGCGCTCGACCGTCAGTTCCCAGGTGTATTGCACGCCGCTGCGGTCGATCGGCTCGCTGGCCAGCAGCTTGAAGTGGCCGCGCAGACGGCTGCCGACAGGCACCGGCGCCATGAACCGCACGCGGTTGAGTCCGTAATTGATGCCCATGCCCGAGCCGCCGATCTCGATGGCCGACTCGAGGAAACGCGGCAGCAGCGAGAGCGTCAGGAAACCATGGGCGATGGTGCTGCCGAACGGACCTTGCCGGGCGCGTTCGGCATCCACGTGTATCCACTGCCGATCGCCCGTGGCCTCGGCAAACAGGTCGATGTGCTGCTGGGTGATCTCGACCCAGTCGCTGGCGGCCACCGTCTGGCCGGCCCGTGCCGACAGTTCGGCCAGAGTCTCGAAGTACGCCATGCCTTGTCTCCTTTTTTGTCTTTTGACAGAGGGTACCAGGCACGCGTCGATCACGGGATCCGAGGATCGTCCCGAAGCCGGCCGTCGGCCGGCCACCTTCAGGGATGTGCCGGGAAAGCGAACAGGTATTCGTGACTCGTGCTGGTCGTGCGCGGATTATCGGCCACGGCCACACGGCGGATCGCCAGCACCTGGTTCATGCCGGCGAAGGGCCGTATCGAGACCTGGCCCTTCGCATCGCTGTGCGTCACCTGGCCGTTCTCGCCCAGCGAGACCCGGATGCCCTCGATCGGCCGTCCCTCGAAAAGAACCTGGAGAACGACGGGCTCGCCCGCCTTCGGGGTCTCGGCCTGCAGTGCCACGATCTCGAACGCCTGGCCCAGTTCGCGTTTGGCCACCACGCCCCATTGCACGAGCGTCTTGTGGAACTTCACCGCATGCACGCCGCTGGTGGCACCGGGGTTCTCGTTCATGGGCTTGTTGACCATCGGGCCGGTGTCCGTCTTGCTGAAATATCCATTGTCGAACGCCGCGGCCAGCATGGCGGGCTGCCGCTGGGGAATGACTTTGGCACCGCCCGGTGCCGGCAGCACTTCGACGCCGATCTCGCGGCCCCGGCGATCGTAGGCGTGCACGCTCTTGAGCTTGTCGAAAGGAAACTGTTCGAGCTGGCCTTCGTGGCCGCCGAACTGCACCGTGTAGGCGCCGCGGGCATCGGGCTCCAGCCACACGTTGTGGGCATGGCCGCTCAGCGGCACGAACCAGGCGCTCAGCGCCGCACTCAATGCCCAGGCAGCGCGAACACGGCGAATGGGGGCGAGGGTTTCGATGGTTTTCATAGGGATCGGGTCGGAGGGATGGTCTTCAGAATTGGAACTGCACGCCGGCGCTCAGGGTGCGGGGCGCCCCGGGGGCATAGAGGGTCGAGCCGCCGATGACCGAAGCCGTGGTGGCATAGGCCTTGTCGGTCAGGTTGGCCACCTCGGCGTAGATCCGGTAAGGCCGGCCGCCGCTGGCCGTGTAGCTCACGCCCAGGTCCCAGGTGCTGTAGCCGCCATAGTCGACCGTATTGGCCGCATTGACGGCATAGTCGCCCACCTTGCGCCAGGTGACGGTGCCGGCCCACCTCGGCAGCGGCTTCCAGGTCGCGCTCACGGTGCCGGTGTACCGGGGCACGCCTGCCACGCGGTTGCCGATCAGGCTGGCCGCGGCGTTCTCGGTGACTCTCGAATGGGCGCTGCCGTAGACCAGCGACAAATCCACGCGGCGATGCACGGCCCACAGCAGGCTGGCCTCGACGCCGGTGCGGCGTGTGGCACCGGCGTTCTCGTAGACGCCCGGGGCCACCGTGCGGATTTCGTCGCTGGACTGGAGCCGGTAGGCCGCGACGTCGAGCACCAGGCCGGGCAGCGGTGTCGCGCGGGCACCGACCTCGGTCTGTCTGAACACATTCGGATCCAGCGCCGAGGCGCCCAGCGCGTACTTGGCGAAGGTACTGGGCAAAGCGAAGCCCTCGGCCCAACTGGCACGCAGCTGCAGCAGGCCGGGCAGCACGTCCGAGCGCACACCGAGCTTGGGGCTGGCGTGGCTCATGCCGGCCAGAGGTCCGCACGGATCGCTGCCGGTCTCGGCGCCCAACAGGCGGCAACCGCCGCTGAAGCGATCCCAACGCATGCCGAGCGTGGGCATGAACAGGCGGTGCAGCCGCGCCTCGGCCTCGCCGAACACCGACAGGCTGTTGAGTCGGGATCGGCGGTCGTCGATCGCCGCAGCCGTGCGCATGCGCGCGAGGGTGCCGTCGTGATACGTGTAGTCGGTGCTCTCGCGAAACGTCTCGAGGCCGGCGACCCAGTTGATGTGCCGGCCCGCGATGTCCGCATGGCCGTTGACGCTGGTGCCTGCGCCATACACCGTGCGGTCGTAGCTTTCCTCGCGCTGGCGCCAGCCGCCGGCCGTGGGCCGCGTGAACCAGCGCGTGAAATCCTGCCGCGTCGTGTAGGCGAAGCTCAGCAGCTTGAGGTCGGGCGCCACGGTGTAGTTCACATCGGCGCGCAGGGTCGCGAAGTTTTTCCGTGCACCGTCGTTCTGGGTCCGGGGATCGATGCCGTAGGGATCGGTCTGGAACTGCTGCTCGGTGATGTAGCTGGCCGAATCGCCTTCGGCGTGGTGCAGGCGCCCCGACAGCGCGATGTCGAGATCGCGGCCCAGGCTGTGCCGCCAGCGACCGGCCACCGTGCTGCGCTCGGCCTCGGACTGCGCCCGGAAACCGTTGCTGCGGGCATGCTGGGCCGCCAGGTTCACATCGTCACCCCGGTCGAGCCGGCGTCCCAGGGCCCACTGGCCGTCGAAGGTCGAATGCGAGCCCAGACGCAGATCGAGATCGTTGTAGATGCCGCCCTTGCGGGTGTTGACCGCCACCAGCCCCGCCCGGTTGAAGTTACCGTACAGCGGCGACACCGGCCCCTTGTAGACCGTGAAGCGCTCGATCTCCAGCGGAATGATGACGTTGAAATCGACATAGCCGTCGGCATGCGACATGGCCTCGTTCAAGGGGATGCCGTCGAGCACCGCGCCCACGTCGCCGCCATGGCCACCGCCGCCGAAGCCCCGCATCACGATGCCGTCGGCCACACCGGGCAACTGGTAGTTCTGAACCGTCATGCCCGGCACGTGGCGGAACAGCGCCTGGGTTTCGCCGATGTGCAGATCCTGGATCTGCTCGCGCTCGATCGCGGTGGCCGTGTAGGCGGTTGCGGCCTCCTGCATGGCCTGCCCCTTGACCTCGATGGCGGCGAGCCGGGGTACGGGATGGACGGCCGATGCATCGACGGCGTCGGCCCCCGATTGGCTCCACCCTGCGGCCGGCCAGGCCAGCAGGGCGGCGGCCATCGCCGCACTGAATGAATAAGGTGTCTGTGAAGTCATTTTCCGTCCTTGTAAGAAGTTTTAAGCAAACTTCATACCGACGGATCACGACCAGATTCACCCAATCGGTGCATTCAGTGGCGGTCTACATCGACGACGGGGCGTGGGAGTGGCCGTGATGGTGCGCGTGCGGCTCGACCGCCACCACATTCACACTGCCGTGGTGCACGCCGCGCTCGGCGATGATGCGTTCGGCAAACCGCCGCACCGCCCGCATCGGGCCGCGCAGCAGCACCGTCTCCAGGCAATTGTCGTGGTCGAGGTGAGCGTGGGTGGTGGAAATCGTCAGGGCGTGGTCGGCATGCTGAATGCGCGCCAGGCGTTCCGACAGCTCGCGCTCGTGGTGGTTGTAGACATACGAAAGGCAGGCTATGCAGGGCCCGTCGGCGTCGCGGTCCTCGCGGGCACCGGCCAGATGGACATGCAGGATGTCTCGCACGGCTTCCGAGCGGTTGCTGTAGCCGCGCATGGCGATGTGTTCGTCGAAGGCTTTGGCGAGTTGATCGTCGAGAGAGATCGTGAAGCGTTCCATGGCGATGAAGAGGTGAGCGGCAAGCGGATCGAGGGCATGCAGGAGCGCCTGTCGGCAACAGGCCGCCGCTTGCGGCATGATGCGGGGCAGAGACCGCTTTTATCCTGCCATGTTTAATCCCTCACAAGACGACGTCCGACGCTTTTTCTGCTCGGTCTACGCCAAATCCCGAGTCAACGCCCCGATGGAAGCCATCGAGACGCTGGCAGCCCTCTGGATCGACGAGCACCCGCACTACCACACCGACCTGGAAGACGTCGATGCGGCCCTGCTGCGCCGCTACGACGAACAGAACGGGCAGAGCAACCCCTTCCTGCATCTGGCGATGCACCTGTCGATCAGCGAACAATGTTCCATCGACCAGCCACGCGGCATCCGACAGGCGGTCGAGCTGCTGGCCGCGCGGCTCGATTCGCTGCACGACGCGCACCATGCCGTCATGGACTGCCTGGGCAGCATGCTGTGGGAGAGCCAGCGTTCGGGCCGCCCGCCCGACGGCCAGGCCTATATCGACTGCGTGCAACGCAAGGCCACACGCGGACCGGCGACCTGAGAGCGGGCCTGCCACGTCGTTCGCGCCGCCCTCCCGTTTTTGCCCACAACCCGCCACAACCACAGGAACAGGAACACACGCCATGAGCACGACCGCCAATGCCAAGTTCGAGGGTACCGACCGTTACGTGGCCACACCCGACCTGATGCTGGCCGTCAATGCCGCGCTCACGCTGGGCCGGCCCTTGCTGGTCAAGGGCGAGCCGGGCACCGGCAAGACGCTGCTGGCCGAGGAAGCCGCGCGGGCACTGGGCCGGCCCCTGCTGCAATGGCACATCAAGTCGACCACCAAGGCGCAGCAGGGCCTCTATGAGTATGACGCGGTCAACCGGCTGCGCGATTCGCAACTGGCCGGCGTCTCGGACGACACGGCCCGGCGGGTGCAGGACATCCGCAACTACATCGTGCAGGGCGTGCTGTGGCAGGCCTTCGTGGCCGACGAGCCGGTGGTGCTGCTGATCGACGAGATCGACAAGGCCGACATCGAGTTCCCCAACGATCTGCTGCGGGAAATCGACCGCATGGAGTTCTACTGCTACGAGACACGGGAGCTCGTCCGGGCCCGTCATCGGCCGCTGGTGTTCATCACCTCGAACAACGAAAAGGAACTGCCCGACGCCTTTCTGCGCCGCTGCTTTTTCCATTACATCAAGTTCCCCGAGGCCGAGACGCTGCGCCGCATCGTCGCAGTGCACTTTCCGGGCCTGAACGATGAGCTGCTGGCCGCCGCGCTGCAGACCTTCCTCGGGATCCGGCAACTGCCGGGCCTCAAGAAAAAGCCCTCGACCAGCGAGCTGCTGGACTGGCTGCGCCTGCTGATGGCCGAAGGCGTGCCCGCCGCCGAGATTGCACCGGCCGGCCAGGAACTGGCGGTGCCGCCACTGGCGGGAGCCCTGATCAAGAACGAGCAGGACCAGGCCTTGTTCGAGAAGCTGGTGCAGATGCAGCGGCACAGGCGCTGAGGCGCGCGGCGGCCCACCCGTGCGCCGCCGCGCCAGCCTACTTGCATATTCTGGCAAGCAAGGCGGCACCCCAACACGATGCCGGTACGCGATCATGGTGTCTGCGGCGCGCTCCCGCCGCCGTGCAGCACCGCCTGCCCGCCCGCCCCCTGCGTTTTTCGCATCTGCCTCCGGAAAGTCGTCCCATGAGTTTTCTCGCTCCCCTGCTCCCCATCACGCTGCGCGGCCAGCATGTCACGCTCGAGCCGCTGGTGCCCGGCCACGCGGCCGAGGCGCGCGAAGCCGTACAGGACGGCGACGTCTGGAAACTCTGGTACACCGCCGTGCCCACGCCCGACCAGATGGACACGGAAATCGCGCGCCGTCTGGGCCTTCAGGACAAGGGCAGCATGCTGGCCTTTGCGGTACGCGACGCCCAAGGCCGTTTCGTGGGCATGACCACCTACATGAACATCGACGCCGCCAACCGCCGCCTGGAGATCGGCAGCACCTGGTACAGCGCCAGCGTACGGCGCAGCGGGCTCAACACCGAAGCCAAGCGGCTGCTGCTGGCGCACGCCTTCGACACCCTGGGCTGCATCGCGGTCGAGTTCCGCACCCACTGGTTCAACGAAGCCAGCCGCACGGCGATTGCGCGCCTGGGCGCACGTCAGGACGGCGTGCTGCGCAACCACCAGATCGCCCCCAACGGCAGCCTGCGCGATACCGTGGTCTTCAGCATCGTCGCCAGCGAATGGCCGGCCGTACAGGCCCATCTGGGCTGGCAGTTGACCAAGCCGCGCTGAGCCAGGGGCGACAGACAGCGCCTGATCCGACAGCCATCTGCGCGCAAGGGCGGCACAATACCGGCACATCGTGTATTCGCCGGCTCGCCCCTGCCCGCCTCCGTTCCCTGATGCCGGCATTGCCATGGCGAGGACGAGGCGGCCGCAGATGCGCGACGGTTCAACCCATGGAGAGGGCGGCCCGTGCTGATCGATTTTTTCCAGGCTCTGCGCGCCGCCCGACTGCCCGTCTCGATCGGCGAGCACATGGACCTGTTGCGTGCGCTGCAGACCGGGTTGACCGGCCCGCGATCGGCCGATTCGTTCTCGATGGACGATTTCTATCACCTCAGCCGCACGCTGCTGGTCAAGGACGAACGCCACTACGACCGGTTCGACCAGGCCTTCGCGGGTTATGTGCACGGCGTGCAGGCCGCCACCGGGGCCGGCCGCGACATTCCGGCCGACTGGCTGCGCCAGTTGCTGGCCCGCGAGCTGACGGCCGAGCAGAAGGCCGCGGTCGAGGCCATGGACTGGGACACCCTGATGCAGACGCTGAAGCAGCGCCTTCAGGAGCAGCAGGAGCGCCACGAAGGCGGCAACAAATGGATCGGTACCGGAGGCACCAGCCCGTTCGGCCACGGCGGCTACAACCCGCAGGGCATCCGGATCGCCGGCGCGGGGCGCAACCGCAGCGCGGTCAAGGTCTGGGAGCAGCGCGCCTACCGCGACTACGACGACAGCCAGGAGCTGGGCACCCGCAACATCAAGGTGGCGCTGCGCCGGCTGCGCAAGTTCGCGCGTCAGGGCGCCGAAGACGAGCTGGATCTCGACCACACCGTGCGCGCCACGGCCGCCAACGCGGGCTATCTCGACATCCGCATGGTGCCCGAGCGGCACAACCAGGTGAAGGTGCTGCTGCTCATGGACGTGGGCGGCACCATGGACGGGCACGTGGCCCAGGTGGAGCAGTTGTTCTCGGCGGCCAAGTCCGAGCTCAAGCACCTCGCGTTCTATTATTTCCACAACTGCGTCTACGACCACGTCTGGAAGAACAACCGCCGCCGCCAAGCCGAAAAGCTCGACACCTGGGATCTCATGCGCAAGTACAACAAGGATTACAAGCTGATCCTGATCGGCGATGCGACCATGAGTCCCTACGAGATCCTGCAGCCGGGCGGCAGCGTCGAATACCATAACCAGGAAGCCGGTGCGCAGTGGCTGGGCCGGCTGCTGCAGGCCTTCCCGCAACACGCCTGGATCAACCCCGAGCCCCAAGGGGTGTGGCAGTATCGGCAGAGCATCGCGCTCATCGTGCAGCTCTTGGGCCAGCGCATGTACCCCATGACGCTGGCCGGACTGGAGCAGGCCATGCGCAAGCTTTCCGCATAACAAGCTTTGCGCATAACCGGCTTTTTGACGTATAGAACACCACCGTATTTCCGGACCTTCGACAACGAAGATCCACCACCGATCGATAGACGAAAGAAGAATGCGCTTGATTCTGCAGGGACGACTGATGCGCTGCGCGACACTGCTGCTGGCCTTTGCGCTGGCCGGTTGCCAGACGCTCAAGAACGAACAGAAGCCGCCGGCCAAACCCGCCTTCGCGCTGGAAGTCCAGGGCCCGGACGAGGTGCGCGAATTGCTTCAGCAGCACATGGAGCTCCAGCGTTTCCGCGAGTTCGACGGCTTGCGCGACATGGAGATCAACCGGCTCATCGGCATGGCGCCCGACAACATCCGCGAGCTGGTGGCGACGCTGGGCTACTTCTCGCCCGACATCGAGATCGAGCGTGAAAACCGCAACGGCCAGATTCCCATCGTCCGCGTCAAGGTGCAGCCCGGTCCGCTGACGCAGGTGTCGGCGGTCGATATCCGGTTCACCGGCAACATCGCCGACAACCCCGACCCGGACGTCGCCCGGCAGCGCGACACCATCCGCGGCAACTGGGGCCTGACCGAGGGCAAGACCTTTCGCCAGGACGACTGGTCCAGCGCCAAGACGGCGGCCGTGCGCAGCCTGACCGCCAGACGCTACCTGGCGGGCCGCCTCACCCAGAGCGCCGCCGACATCGACCCCGAGACCCGGCGCGCCCGGCTGAACGTGGCGCTCGATTCGGGCCCGATCTACCGCTTCGGCGAGTTCAACGTGAGTGGTCTGGAACGCTACGACCAGGTGCTGATGGTCGAGCGTTTTGCGCGCCTGCAGCGCGGCAGCGAGTACAGCCTGCAGGCGTTGCTCGATGCCCAGCAGCGTATGGCCAGCAGCGGTTTCTTCGATTCGGTCTACCTGTATGTCGATCCGGACAGCCCGCCCGACAACGCGCCCATCGAAGTGCAGGTGCGCGAAGCCAAGATGCAGAAGGTGGTGCTGGGCGTCGGCCTGAGCACCGACAGCGGGCCGCGCTTTTCTGCCGAACACAACTACCTGCGCCTGCCCG
The DNA here is from genome assembly GCF_003752175.1 of Comamonas sp. BIGb0124. Lineage (GTDB taxonomy): Bacteria > Pseudomonadota > Gammaproteobacteria > Burkholderiales > Burkholderiaceae_C > Comamonas_F. The sequence continues at coordinate 110,912 of NZ_RJVF01000015.1, forward strand.
TGCTGGGCTGGAAAGCGACCAGCAAGCTGGCGGTCGACCGCACCGAACAATCGGCCTCGGTCGACCTGCTGGCACCGCCCGACGAGGACTACTGGCGTTCGCTGGTATCGGCCGGGCTCAAGCGCTCGGAAGACGCGGATCTGACCTCGGTCAGCCAGACCCTGAAGGTGGGCCGCACGCAGACCAGCGAGAACTACGACCGCAGTTATTACCTTCAGTACGAGCGCGCCAGCGAAAAAAGCGCGCTGGGCGATACGCTGACTTCGGCGCTCTCGGTCAACTACGCCTGGACACGCCGGCGCTTCGACAACAACACCTACCCGACGCGCGGCTGGGGCCTGGCGCTGGAAGTCGGCGGCGGCTTCACGCTCACCGACAAGCAGTACCCGTTCACACGCGTGCTGACGCGGGCGCTGGGTTACGTGCCGATCTCCACGCGCAACGGCCGCATCGCCCTGGGCACGCAGCTCGGCGCGGTCACGGCCAAGGCGGAAGCCCCTGTGCCCTCGACGCTGCAGTTCCTCACCGGCGGCGACAGCAGCGTGCGCGGCTACAGCTACCGCAGCCTGGGCGTGACCACCGACGGCACCACGGTGCCCGGCCGCTACCTGGCCGTGGGCAGCGTGGAATGGCAACGTCCCATCTACATGGATGGACGCGCCAGCGACTGGGAGTCGCTGCTTTTCGTCGACTCGGGTGCAGTCGCCGACAAACCCCAGGATCTGAGTTTTTCCACCGGCGTGGGCGTGGGGGCGCGCTGGCGCAGTCCCATTGGCCCCTTCCAGATCAGTACAGCCTACGGCCTGCAGGCCAAGGAACTGCGGCTGCACCTGAGCGTGGGTTTTGTGTTTTGAGCGCGGCAGGTGGACGATATGAGTGACGATGTAAAAACCAAAGCCGGCGGAACGGCACACAAGCCGCCACCGGCATCCTCCCCTCCGCAGGCCCCGGCCGCAGCGCCGTCGCCCGGCCCTGCGGGCTCGCGGGCGCTGCGCGTGCTGATGTGGGGCCTGCTCGGCCTCGTGACCTTGCTGATCGCCGCGGTCGTCGGCCTGTGGGTGTGGGCCGGCACGGCCAACTCGCTGGCTCAGGCGCTGGCGCTGGTGCAACGCCATGTTCCGGCGGCCCAGGCGCTGGACGTCGCCGGTGTGCAAGGCAGCCTGCGCGGTGGCGGTCGTATCGACAATCTGAGCTGGCGCCAGGAAGGACTGGATGTGGCGGTGCAGGGCTTCGAGCTGGCCTGGCAGCCGCTGTCGCTTCTCACCGGCACCGTGAAGATCGACACGCTGCGCGCCGAACGCGTGCAGGTCGTCAGCCGCCCGCTGCCCGACGCCGATCCGCAGCCCAGCCAACCGCTGCAAAGTCTGACCTTGCCCATCCGCATCGAACTGCCCGAACTGAAGATCGGCCACTTCGCCTGGGACGAGCCCGAGGCTTTCGGCTTCGACGGGCTGGAGGCCAGCTACGCCTACAACGGTCTCAACCACGAGGTCCGGATCACCCGCATCGAACTGCTGCAGGGCGAGTTCAGCCTGCATGCCAAGCTGGGCGCACGTGCCCCCATGCCCTTGCTGGCCGAACTGAAGGGCCGGCTCGAAACAGAGATGCCGGAAGGCCAGCCGCCCCTGCCGCTGCAGCTCGAAGCCCAGGCCAGCGGCCCGCTCGAGTTGCTGCAGGTCGAGGCTCAGGCCCAGACGGAACAGGGCACGGCCGGCCAGGAGCAGGCCCGGGCGCGCATCCAAGCCCGCCTGGCCCCCTGGCAGGCCGGTCTGCCGGTTCAGCAGGCCGACGTGACGCTGGCCGGCATCGATCTGCGTGCCTTCCTGCCCACCTTGCCGACCACGCTGCTCAGCGGCCAGGCCTCGATCACGCCCGATGCGCAGCAGCGCCTGGCGGTGATGGCCGACATCCGCAACGACAAGCCTGCGCCGTGGGACCGGCAAGGCTTGCCGCTGCAGCGCCTCGAGCTTCAAGGCGACTGGTTCGAGAACACCGCCCAGATCCAGCGCCTGGCCGTCGCCCTGGGCGGCGGGGAGATCAGCGGCAGCGGCCGTGTGCAGATGCCCGTGTCGGCCACGACCACGACCACGACCACGACCACGACCACGACCACGACCACGACCACGGCGGCTGGCACTGGCACTGGCACGGGTACGGTGACCGGGACGGAGTCCGTTCCAGCCCCCTCGCCCTCCTCCCCTTTGCAAGCCGACGCCACCCTGCAGCTGCGCGAAGTCAATCCGCAAGCGCTCTACAGCACGCTGGCTGCCGCCCCCCTCAGCGGCAGCCTGTCGGCGCGGACACGCACGGAGGCCTCCACGGCATCGGCTGCCGGGCCGGCGGTCGATTTCGAACTCGATCTGAAGGGCCGTGCGCCGCAGCGCGGCGGCAATCTACTGTGGCTGCAGGAAGCGGCCGCACGCGGCTCCTGGGCCGCCGAGACGCTGCGCCTGGAGCGCCTGCGCATCGCCAGCAACCAGGCCCGCATCGAAGGCTCCGCCAGCTATGCCGTGCCCACCGAATCGGCAACGGCACGCGTCGAACTGTCCGTGCCCGGCGTGCGTGGGCGGGTCGACGGCAGCATCGCGCCGCGCAGCGGCAAGGGAACGGCCCAGTTGACCGCCGCCGATGCGGCACAGACGCTGGCCTGGGTCCGGCGCCTGCCGGGTCTGGCCGATCTATTGAGCGGCCAGCAGGTGCGTGGCAACGCCACGCTGGATGCGCAATGGCAGGGTGGCTGGGAGCGGCCCACGGTACAGGCGACGCTGGCCGTGCCGCAGTTCACGCTGACGCAGGCCGGCCAGGCCGAAGCCGCGGTGGCGCTGGCCGACGTTCGCGCTCGCCTCGACGGCCGCCTGGACCAGGCTCGCCTGGATTTCGAAGGCCGTGCACGCGCGGCCGGCCAGCGCATCGACTGGAACACCCGCTTGCAGGGCGGCCAGAAAGCGGCGGCCGGCCAGCCGCAGCACTGGCAGCTCAGCCTGGAGCAACTGCGCCTGCGGCTGGACGACCCGCTGCAGGCAGCCGCCGGCACGGCAGGCCACGGCCCGGCCAACCGCTGGGCCTTGGAGACCACGGCACCGGTGAGCGTGGACTGGCGCGAACCGTTGCTGCAGGTCGGCGATGGCCGCGCCCGGTTGATCCCGCCCGCGCGCATCACCACGGGATCGGCCCAGCCCGATCTCCCCATCACCTGGCAACCGGTGCGGCTACGCATGCAGGCCCAGGGCGGCATCGCCGAACTGACCACCTCGGGCCGCATCGACGGACTGCCCTTTGCCTGGGCCAATGCCCTGGCCGGCGGTGCGCTGGCGGCCAACGGCATCACCGGCGATCTGGCGCTGGATGCCGACTGGAACGTGCAGCTCGACCAGAACCTGCAGGCCCGCATCGCCGTGCAGCGACGCAGCGGCGACATCAACCTGCTGTCGGAAGAAGCGGTCAACGACACGCTGGCCCTGTCGACCAGCCAGGTCAAGACGCCGCCCGGCCGTGGCAGCACCCGCATCACGGTCATCGAGCCGGACGGCCGAGCGGGCACCACCCGGTCGAGCACCACATCCACGGGCGGCGGCACGACCACCGTGGACGACGACGACACACCGACACCCGGCCGGCGCCTGACGGCCGGCATCCAGACGGCCAGCCTGGTCGTCACCGCCAGCAACACCCAGGTCCAGGGACAGTTGCAGTGGGCCACCGAACGCCTGGGCAACGCGCAGATGCAGGTGAGCAGCCCGCTTCAGCGAGTCGACGGCGCCTGGCAGTGGGCCCCCGACGCGCCGCTCGACGGCCAACTGAAGGCCAGCTTCACGCGCCTGGGCATCTGGTCGGTGCTGGCACCGCCGGGCTGGCGCATACGCGGTCAACTGGAAGCCGATGCACGACTGGCGGGCACACGCAGCCAGCCGCTGCTCGACGGCACCCTGCGCGGCAGCGGCCTGAGCCTGCGTTCGGTGCTCGACGGCGTGGAGCTCGGCAACGGCCAGTTCGTGGCGCGGCTGCAGGGCAACCGCATGGCGCTCGAGCAGTTCTCTCTCAAGGGCACGGCGGGCGGCGAAGTCACCGCCCAGGGCCAGGCCGACTGGGCCGGCGGCAGTCCCAGCATGCGCATGCAGGCGGCCATCCGGCAACTGAGCGTGAGCAACCGGGCCGACCGGCAGGTCACGGTCTCGGGCGATCTGGTCTCCACGCTGGAAGGCCAGCGGCTGGACCTCACCGGCAAGATCACGGTGGACAAGGCCCTGATCGTCCTGCCCGAATCGAGCACCCCCACGCTGGGTGAAGACGTGCGGGTGGCCGACCCAGCCAAGGCCGAGGCCGAGCGGGCCGCTCGCGAGCCGGGCACCCAGGCCATCCAGCCGCGCATCGACGTCACGCTCGACATGGGCCGTGCCTTCGGACTGCGTGGCTACGGCATCGACACGCAGTTGCGCGGCCAGCTCAGAGCCGTCAGCGACGGCGGCATGCCACGCATCACGGGCGACATCACCACCTACGACGGCGAGTACCGTGCCTATGGCCAGTGGCTGGACATCGAGCGCGGCCTGATCCGTTTCTCGGGTCCCTACGACAACCCTTCGCTCGACATCCTGGCCATCCGTCCGCGCCTGACCCAGCGCGTGGGCGTGCAGGTGACGGGACCGGCCCTCTCGCCCTCGATCCGGCTTTACGCCGATCCCGATCTGGCCGACAGCGAGAAGCTGGCCTGGCTGCTGCTGGGACGCTCCGGCGCGGCCGGCGGCGCCGAAGCGGCCATGCTGCAGCAGGCTGCCGTGGCCCTGCTGAGCGGCGGCTCGGGCGGTCCGGGCATCGCCGGCCGGTTCGGGCTGGATCAATTGTCGGTGGGCGGCGCCAAGAACAGCGACGGCGAGACCGAAGCCTCGCTCACCGTCGGCAAGCAGCTGGCGCGCGATCTGTATGTGACCTACGAACGCAGCCTCTCGGGCGCGCTGGGCACGCTGTACGTGTTCTACGATCTGTCGCGGCGCTTCACGCTGCGCGGTGAGAGCGGCGAGGACAACGCCATCGACCTCATCTTCACGCTGCCCTACGACTGAGAGCCCGGCCCGGTGAGAACCGGGCCTCTTGCCTCAGTTCGTCGGCGCGTAAATGGGGTAATCCAGGCCGAGCAGCTTGACCAGCATGTGGAAGTGGTCGTCGAAGAACCGGTCTTCCATGCCTTGAAGCTGGGCCACCGGCACCCACACGGCGTGCGCGGCATCGTCCTGTCCCTGCACGGCCGGCAACGCCGATGCCGGATGATCCAGACGCCACAGGAACGCATGCGTGATGGTGCGCCCGCGCAGGCTGCGGTCCGGGTGGTCGAAGACAGCCGATGCCGACGGCACCAGGGCCGCCGACAGCGCCAGCCCGGTTTCCTCGAGCAGCTCGCGCCGTGCGCCCTGCACCAGGGATTCGTTCGGATTCAGGAATCCGCCCGGCAGTGCATACAGGCCGCGGCCGGGCAGCTCGCCGCGCTGCACCAGCAGCACATGGCCGTCGCTGAGCACCAGTGCGTCGGTGGTGACGAACGTGGGCGGATACGGTGCGGCCGACCACGAGGCCCAGTAGGCGCGCAGCATGCGCCATTCCTCGGCCATCTCGGCGAACCAGGGCTGGCTGACCGTGCCGCGAAGGAACTCGAGCGTGCCCGGCGGCACCTGCTCGCCCAGCGCCAGCCAGACCGTGGCGCTGGCCTGCTGGCCCAGCGCGAACAGGCCGTCGCGCAATTGCGAGGCATCGTGCAAGGCCCGTTCGCCGGCCCGAATGCGATCGAGCGAGACCAGCGGCCAGCCTTCGAATCCATGCAGGTACTGGCTGCTGATGTCCTTGAAATGGCCGATCAGCAAGGGCCGCGCATCGGGCAGGCCGTGGCGGGCCAGCAGCGCCTGCACGTCCTGCCGCACCGCGACCTCCCAGCGTGGGGTGTCGTAGTAGTCTCGCACGGGCACGAACAGCACACGCGCCTGGTCTTCGGGCGACAGGTTGCAGCAGATCATCTGCGCCCGTTCCTGCCAGGTGAAGGGGTTCTTGGGCGTGCGTGCCTGGTGGGCCGAGCCGATCACGACCACGCACAGGCGGGCCCGCTCGAGCGCCGCGCGCAGCATGCCGAGATGGCCCAGGTGGAACACCTGGAAACGTCCGATGTAAACGGCGGCGTCGGCCAGCGAGCCCGCCTGGCTGCCGGCGAGCTGGGGAGAAATCTTGTCTGTCTTGTTGTTCACCACACGTCGGGCCCGGGGTAGGTGTCGTCGATCGGTCAGTCTAGCAGCGCACCCCGCGTAGCCGGGGCGCCGGACCGCGCATCATAGTCGCCCGGCAGGACTGCATCGGCCAATCCCGGCCGTGGCGAGTGGCCAGCCGATATCCGGTGCGGCCTTGGACCCGGTCAAGTCGCCGGCACGGACCCGAGGTCATCGAGCCGCCATTCGTCCGTCCGGACCCGGCGAGCGCCTTGCGCAGCCAGGGCGTCGAAAATCTGCGACTGCTGCGTCTCGAACCCCGGGACCGGGCTGATGGCATCGGTCAGCAGCACCAGCCGCGAGGCCGGCAGTTCGCGCACCAGGTGCTCCAGCGTGGCCTTGACGCAGTGGCTGCCGGCCTCGCCCGCCACGATCACCGGCCCGCTACCGGCCAGGCTGTCGAGCAGCGCGCGGTTGGTCTGGGTGGACGCGTCGCCCGGCAAGGGCACTTCGGCTTCGATGGCGCTGTAGTGTTCGGTCCAGGGATTGAGCCCCTTGAGCACCTTGTCCGCCTGCAGGCCGTGCAGGTCTTCCCAGGCTCCGCACGCGGCGGCCACCTCGGCGTGCAGGTTGTGGCCCCAAGTGCCCAGTTCGCAGTGCACCGGCCAGACCATGTGGGTGTAGCGGCCCCGCGACTCGAGGGCGGCCAGGTAGGCCTGCACCCGCGGCAAGGCCTGGACATCGCGCGGCAAGAAGCGGCCTTCGCGTACATCCTGCAGGCCGATGGCGGTGAACGGCGGCACGGCCGTGCCTTCCGCCGTGCGCCAGAAGCCGGGATGGGCAATGTCGATGCGGTAGTGGCTGTCGAGGGTGAGCGTGATGCGTCCGATGTCAGGCAGGTGGCGGCGGATGAAGGCCGCCAGGCGGTGCATGTCGGCATCGGCACCCGGCACGGGCAGGCTGGCGCCGGGGATGTCGCAGAAATCGTTCTGCGCATCGATGACCAGCAGATGGGGCCGTGCCGCGCGGGACACCTCGGGCAAGTCGGGCTGTGACGTCAAGGGCATGGTCGCAGAGGCAAGAATGTAAGGAATCAGCCGACGGCGCCAGCTTGCGTCATATTACGCCGATGCCGGAAGTGCTGCAGTGCAGCGACATGGCATCATCGGCGTCCGGGCCGGCCGACTCTGGCCGCCGCACCCGGTCTCTTCCCGTTTCTCTTCGCATCCAACTGCTGGAATCCGCCATGCCTCTGCCCGCCGCCCACCGCTCCTCGTCGTTTTCCGCCCTGTCGGCCTGCGCCACGGCGTTGGCTCTGCTGCTGGGCGCCGGATCGGCTGCCGCCGAAGACGTCGGCGAGGTCAGCACCGCCTTCAAGTTTCTCGGCCCCAACCACAAGGTGGTGGTCGAGGCCTACGACGACCCGCTGGTTCAGGGCGTGACCTGTTATGTGTCGCGCGCCCGCACGGGCGGCATCAAGGGTGCCGTCGGCTTGGCCGAAGACCGCGCCGAAGCGGCGATCGCCTGCCGGCAGGTCGCTCCGGTCACGTTCACCAAACCGCTGCCCACGCAGGACGAGGTGTTCAGTGAACGCCAGTCCATCCTGTTCAAGCGCCTGCGGGTGGTGCGCATGGTCGATGCCAAACGCAACACGCTGGTCTATCTCACCTACTCGGACAAGCTCATCGACGGCTCGCCCACCAACAGCGTGACCGCCGTGCCGGTGGACCGGGCCACGCCGATCCCGCTCGCGCGCTGAGACGGCACGCGCCGGCTTCAGTAGGCGATGTTGACGCGCTTGCGCGGATAACGGACGAGGTCGATCTCGTCGATCAGGGCGACTGCAAAGTCCTCGATCGAGATGCGGCTGTTGCCCTCGCCGTCGACCAGCAGCCGATCGTCGTCGCCCACGCGGTAGCGTGCGGTGCGCTCGCCGGGCTCGATCAGGGCGGCCGGGCTGAAGTAGGTCCAGTTCACGCTGGAACGGCTGTCGCGGAACACCGCCAGCGCTTCGCCCTGGGCCTGGGCTTCGGGTTTCCATTCGGCCGGGAAATCGGGCGTATCGATGACCTGGAGGCCAGGCGCGACTTCGAGCGTGCCTGCGCCACCGACCCACAGCAGACGCTGCACATCGGCTTCGGGCAGCATGTCGAGCAGCAGGCCGGCGATGGCCGGCACGCTGTCGTGGCCGCTCTTGCGTCCGCTGACCGAAGCGAGCACCGCCACGCTGCCTTTCACGGCCGCCTTGACGCTCTCGGGATTGCTCGCATCGACGGCCTGCCAGGTCACGCCATCGATGTCGGGCACCGATGCGAGGTCGCGCGCGGCGGCGACGACGGTGTAGCCGCGGCTGTTGGCCTCGCGCACCAGGCCCTGCCCGATGTGACCCGTACCGCCGAAAACGAAGAGCTTTTTCATGGTTCTATTCCTTTGAAGTTTTGGATGGTGGACATCGATGTCCATTGCACCTGTTCGACAGTGCCTGTCCAGTGACAGACAACGGACCGGAAAACACCGCAAGCCCGTTGCTGGATTCAACTGTAGACTCGCTCACCATTCAATACAATGACATGCACATGAAGAGATCATTCGATAAATTTGAATGATCGATGGTCTTCTTCCCTTGCCTGCCCTGCCCGTCCATGCCCGCTCCACGCTCGTCCGCCCCTGCCGCCAGCCTCACGCCCGATGCGCTGCTCATGCTCGACAGCATCGCCCGCCATGGCAGCTTTGCCCAGGCCGCGCGCGAACTGGGTCTGGTCCCGAGCGCCTTGACCTATCGGGTGCGGCAGATCGAAGATGCGCTCGACACGCTGCTGTTCGACCGCAGCGCCCGCCACGCCCGGCCGACGCCGGCGGGCGAGGTGCTGCTGCGCGAATCGCGCCGGATGCTGGGCGATCTCGAGGCGGTCACGAACCGCGTGCGCCGCATCGCCACGGGCTGGGAGCACGAACTCACTCTGGCGGTCGACAGCCTGGTCTCGCGCTCGACCGTGCTGGAACTGTGCGAACGGTTCTACGCCCTGGGCCCCGCCGACGATGCCACGCTCGACACGACCGGCCCGCCGACCCGCCTGCGTCTGCGCGACACCACGCTCAACGGCACGCTCGAACTGGTCGCCAATGGCCAGGCCGATCTGGCGGTGGGCGCGGTGTTCGACAGCTCGACCCTGCCCGATGTCCGCAGCCAGCCGCTGGGCCGGGTCGACTTCGTGTTTGCCGTGGCCCCGCATCACGCCCTGGCGCAGGCACAGGAACCCATCGTCGACGAGGTGCTGCGCCGCCACCGGCTGGTCGCCGTCGCCGACAGCGCGCTCAGCCTGTCCCGCCAGACTCTGGGCCTGCTGCCCGGACAGGATGTCTTCACCGTCACCAGCATGTCGGCCAAACTCGAGGCGCAATTGCGGGGGCTGGGTGCGGGCCACCTTCCGGTCAAGCTGGCACAGCCTCATGTCGATGCCGGGCGTCTGGTGGTCAAGCAGGTGCCGCGCACCACCCGCAGCAGTGCCCTGACCTACCTCTGGCGCGACACGTCCAAAAGCCCGCCGGGCAAGGCGCTGCGCTGGTGGCTGCAGCAACTGGAGCGGCCTTCCACGCGGCAGGCCCTGCTCGAGCGTTTCGACACCCGCCTGTAGCCGCCTGCGGTAGAGTTCGCTTCTGCCCATGAGCCAGCCGTCGCCCGCCATCCCGTCCTCCGTCCGCCCGCGCTATGCGGGCCGCTTTGCACCCTCGCCCACCGGGCCGCTGCATGCGGGCTCGCTCGTGGCCGCGCTGGCGAGCTGGCTGGACGCCCGATCGCACGGCGGGCAGTGGCTGGTCCGCATCGAGGACATCGACCCGCCGCGCTGCCAGCCCGACGCGGATCGCCTCATCCTGGCCCAGTTGCACGCCCTGGGCCTGGTGCCCGACGACGAGCCGGTATGGCAATCCCGGCGGCACGCGCGCTACGCCAACGCACTGGAGGATCTGCTGGCGCATGGCCTGGCCTACCCCTGTGGCTGCACACGGCGCGACATCGACGCCGCACAGGCCGCATTGCGTCCCTCTGCGGTGCACGAACGCCACAGCGAGCGGGTCTACCCCGGCACCTGCCGCAGCGGCCTGCATGGCAAGCCTGCAAGAGCCTGGCGCATGCTGACGACGGGGTTGACGATGACACCGACGCCGGCCGGCGCGACGGCCTTCGCAGCGCCGCCGCCATCGCGCGCAGGTGCCGGCGTCGCCATCCACCTGGCCCCTGAAGCCTGCCCGCCCGAAAGCGACCGCACACCGGCGTCCGCCCATCTGTGGGTGACCTGGCACGACCGCCTGCTCGGCCGCCAGGCGCAGGATGTGACGGCCCAGGTCGGCGACTTCGTGCTGCGCCGTGCCGATGGCCTGTGGGCCTATCAACTGGCCGTGGTCGTCGACGATGCGGATCAGGCCATCACCCATGTGGTGCGCGGCAGCGATCTGACCGACAACACGCCCCGCCAGCTGTGGCTGCAGCAGGCCCTGGGCCTGCCTCATCCGCAGTATCTGCATGTGCCCCTGGTGCTCGACAGCCGGGGAGAAAAACTCTCGAAACAGCATGGCGCACCGGCCCTCGACACCCACAGCCCAGCCGTCTGCCGGCTGGCGCTGGATGCCGCGGCACAGGCCCTGGGCCTGCCGCCGGCAGCCGCATCCGCGTCCACCGGCGAAGCGCTGTCGGTCTGGACGGAGGGCTGGCGGGCCCTGCAGGGGATGCCCCTGGCCGTCTCCTGCACGCCGGGCCGGTAGAATCGACGCCTTCGGCCGGTGCCCGCCGGGACTGGCCTCCGTTTTCTGCCACAGGCCTTCAGCGCCAGAACCTCCGTGACCCAGTCCAAGCCCGACGAGCCGCTCTTGCCCTCCCTCGCCAACGCCAATACCCCGGTCGACCCGATCGACCCCACCGATCCGGCCGGCGCCCCCCCCGTGCCCGGCGAGCTCGGTGCCCCCGACGATGTCGCGCATCCCAAGCGCATCAAGACCTTCGTGCGGCGCGCCGGCCGCACGACGACCGGCCAGGCCAAGGCGTTCGAGACACTCGGCCCCCGGTTCCTGCAGCCCTATACCGGCGAGCGCCTGGACCTGGAAGCCACGTTCGGCCGCACGGCCCCGACCGTGCTGGAAATCGGCTTCGGCATGGGCGAAGCCACGGCCCACATCGCCAATGTCAAACCCGACACCGACTTCCTGTGCTGCGAAGTGCACGAACCGGGAGTCGGTGCGCTGCTCAAGCGCATCGGCGAACAGGGGCAGACCAATATTCGCATCGTGCAGCACGACGCGGTGGACGTGCTGGACCACATGCTGGCCGACGATTCGCTGGCAGGCGTGCACATCTTTTTTCCCGATCCCTGGCACAAGAAGCGCCACAGCAAACGACGCCTGATCCAGCCGCCGCTGGTGCGCAAGCTGGCGCTGCACCTGAAGGCCGGCGGCTACATCCACTGCGCCACCGACTGGCAGCCCTACGCCCGGCAGATGCTGGAAGTGCTCTCGGCAGAAACGCTGCTGGCCAATACGGCCACCGGTGCCGACGGCTACGCGGCCAAGCCCGACTACCGGCCTCTGACCAAGTTCGAGAACCGCGGCATCAAGCTGGGCCACGGCGTGTGGGATCTGGTCTTCACACGCCGCGCCGCCGAAGCGGCCTGAGAATCCGACTGTGCGAAGGGGGCCCGAGGCCCCCTTCTTCGTTTTGCCCTCAGGCCCGTCCGCGGCCTTCGAGCTCGTCGAGCACGGCGTGCAGCAGCAGGCCGGCTGCCCGTGCGCGGGCGATGTCGCGGCCCAGCCACTGAGCCTGCGGCAGCAGGCGCAGCAGCCAGCGCAGGCGCCGCATCAGCGTGATCAGCGATTCCCTGACCTCGCTGCTGGCCGACGCGATGGCGGCTGCCATCGCTTGCGCTGCGGGCCGAAGATCGCTCAGGAAAAACGCGGTCGAGTGGACATACAGGGCCCAATCGCGGACCTGGGCCTGCGGCACGGTCATCACGTCGCCCGGATCTTCCTCGAAATCGATGAAGTGGACACGATCGTCGGTGCCCATGACCATGTTGCGGGCAAAACACTGGCTCAGGTAGGCGCCACGCGCGTGGGCATCGGCGATGGCGTGCAGTCCGAGTGTCCAGACATCGAGAACGCCGGACTCGTCGCCCTGCGCCTTCAGCCTGTCCAGGCGGGCCTGCAGGGGCTCCGTGCCGGCGTCGGAAATAGCGATCCATTGGGCGCCCTGCGCAACCACCCGCGGCACGGGCACGCCTTGCGCAGCCAGTGATTCGAGCCGGCGATGCTCGTTGTCGAGCGCATCGGTCCCTCCCGGATTGGGGACGGAACGCAACAAGGGCACCGGCGCCATCACCAGGTTGTAGAGGCGGATCAGCGAGACCGGATGGGGCGGCTCGGCCCGCTTGACCCAGATCACCTCGCCCGCGGGCAGTTCGGGGACATCCTGGCCACCGGTCAGGCGCTGGATGCGCTCGGTGCTGCGCGAGACATGGGCATCGATGCGGGCGACCAGCGCGGCAAAGAAGTTGCCGGTACCTTTCACCGTGTGCGCAGGATCGGCTCCGGCGGCAGCTCCGCCGTGTTCAGGGGTATGCATGAGCGACGCCTGCGATCAAGCGCGCTCGGCCACCCATGCCTGCACCGACTTCAGCGCCTGGGGCAGCGCCGTCGCATCGGTGCCGCCTGCCATGGCCATGTCGGGTTTGCCGCCGCCCTTGCCGCCCACCTGCTGGGCCACGAAGTTCACGAGTTCGCCCGCCTTGACCTTGCCGATGCTGTCCGCGGTCACGCCCGCGGCGATCTGCACCTTGGCGCCGTCGACAGCGGCCAGCACCACGACGGCCGTCTTGAGCTTGTCCTTGAGCTTGTCCATGGTGTCGCGCAAGGTCTTGGCATCGGCGCCGGGCAGCAATGCGGACAGTACCTTGAGACCGTTGACGTCGACCGCCTGGCCCACCAGTTCGTCGCCTTGCGACGAAGCCAGCTTGCCCTTGAGCGAGGCGATTTCCTTTTCGAGCGCACGGACGGTGTCGAGCGCCTGGCCGATCCGGCCCTGCAGTTCGGCAACCGGGGACTTCAAGGTCGCGGCGGCCTGGCTGACGGTGTCTTCGAGCTGCTGCAGGTAGGCCAATGCGCCCTCGCCTGTCAAGCCTTCGACCCGGCGCACACCGGCGGCCACGCCGCTTTCGGCGACGAGTTTGAAGAGACCGATGTCACCGGTGCGCTGCACATGCGTGCCGCCGCAGAATTCGAGCGTGGAGCCGACGTCGACCACCCGCACCAGATCGCCGTACTTCTCGCCGAACAGCATGGTGGCACCCAGCTTCTGGGCTTCGTCGATGGGCAGCACGCGGGTCTGGGTGGCCGTGTTGGCCAGGATTTCGGTGTTGACCAGGGCTTCGATCTTGCGCACCTGCTCGTCGGTGACGGGCGCGTTGTGGGCGAAGTCGAAACGGGTGCGCTCGGCGTTCACGAGCGAACCCTTCTGCTGCACGTGGCCGCCCAGCACTTCGCGCAGGGCCTTGTGCATGAGGTGGGTCACGCTGTGGTTGCGGGCCGTGGCCGCGCGCAGGGCGCTGTCGACCTGGGCATTGACGGTGTCGCCCACCGACAGCGTCCCTGTCGCCAGGCTGCCATGGTGCCCGAACACGTGGGCCTTGATCTTCTGGGTGTCTTCGACCGCGAACTTCGCGCTGCCGCTGGCGATGCTGCCGCGGTCGCCGACCTGGCCGCCGCTCTCGGCGTAGAAGGGGGTGGCGTCGAGCACCACCACGCCGTCCTGGCCGGCTTCGATCCGCTGCACGGGCTGGCCGTCGACATACAGGGCCAGCACCCGTGCACCGGGCTGCACCAGTTGTTCGTAGCCCACGAAACGGCCTTCGGGGCCGGTGTACTCGAGCGCACGGTCCATCTTGAACTTGCCGGCCGCGCGGGCCTGGTTCTTCTGGCGGTCCATGGCGGCGGTGAAACCGGCGGCATCCACGCTCAGGCCGCGCTCGCGGCAGACGTCCTGCGTCAGGTCGAGCGGGAAACCGAAGGTGTCGTGCAGCTTGAAGGCGACATCGCCCGGCAGCACGGTGACGTTGCCCGTCAGGGCGGTGTCGAGGATTTCCATGCCGTTGGCCAGGGTCTCGAAGAAACGTTCTTCTTCGCCCTTGAGCACCTGGGTGATGTGGGCCTGCTGCTCGCGCAGCTTGGGATAGGCTACGCCCATCTGCTCGACCAGGTCGGCCACGAGCTTGTGGAAGAACGGGGTCTTCTGGCCCAGCTTGTAGCCGTGGCGGATGGCACGGCGGATGATGCGGCGCTGGACGTAGCCGCGGCCCTCGTTGCCGGGAATGACGCCGTCGGCCACCAGGAAGGCCGTGGCGCGAATGTGGTCGGCGATCACCTTGAGCGAGGGGTTGCCGAGGTCGGGCGTGCCGGTCTCGCGGCCGGCGGCCTTCACCAGTGCGGCGAACAGGTCGATCTCGTAGTTGCTGTGGACGTGCTGCAGGATGGCGGCCAGGCGCTCGAGGCCCATGCCGGTGTCCACGCAGGGCGCGGGCAGCGGCTTGACCGAGCCGTCGGGCTGCATGTCGAACTGCATGAACACGTTGTTCCAGATCTCGATGTAGCGGTCGCCGTCCTCGTCGGGGCTGCCGGGCGGGCCGCCGGCGATGTGCGGGCCGTGGTCGTAGAAGATCTCGGAGCACGGGCCGCAGGGGCCGGTATCCGCCATCATCCAGAAGTTGTCGGACATGTAGCGGCCGCCCTTGTTGTCGCCGATGCGCACGACGCGCTCGGGGGGCAGGCCGATTTCCTGGGTCCAGATGTTGTAGGCCTCGTCGTCTTCTGCGTAGACGGTGGCCCACAGGCGATCGGCGGGCAGCTTGTAGACCTCGGTCAGCAGTTCCCAGGCCCACTTGAGCGACTCGCGCTTGAAGTAGTCGCCGAAGCTCCAGTTGCCCAGCATCTCGAAGAAGGTGTGATGGCGGGCGGTGTAGCCCACGTTCTCGAGGTCGTTGTGCTTGCCGCCGGCGCGCAGGCAGGCCTGCACCGAGGTGGCACGGTTGTACGAGCGGCGGTCCGTGCCCAGGAACACGTCCTTGAACTGCACCATGCCCGAGTTGGTGAACATCAGCGTCGGGTCGTTGGCGGGCACGAGCGACGAGGACTCCACGATGGTGTGGCCACGCTCGGCAAAGAATTCGAGGAACTTGGCGCGGATCTCAGCGACTTTCATCCGGGACTTTCTGTGCAGCCCGCGAGACAGCCGGCACTGCACGCCGGTGAAGTCCGGGGCTGGCAGGGCGGCCGCGGCAAGGCGGCTTGGGGTAAGGAGTTGGACAGGAAAACCCACAATTATACAGCGCGCCCCCGCATTTTCCTTTGAGGAATCAAGGGGTTGACAGCCTGCACGCAGGCCCGTCAGACCCCCCTGCCGTCAATCGGATCAAGGACTTAGGCGTGCCGGCAGGCGAGCGGCCATGGCGGTTCGCCAGGCCAGCAGGAAACGTTCGCGCTTGAGCGGATCGAGGTAGACCAGCAGGCCCAGGCCCGGCATGAGCGGCCGCCAGGCACTGGGCGCGACGTCGACCCCGCCCGGTCCATCGGCCAGGGCCCGCAGCACGCGGCTGTCCTGTCCGGCCGCCAGCGCCTGCCGGATGGGCAGCAGACGCGTCTCGCGCGACAGCAGGGCCTGGCCCTCGGGCGAGAGCAGCTCGTCGAGGAACAGCTTGGCCAGCGCGGGCTGGGCGGCGGTACCGGGCACCAGGGCCGCGCGGGTGGTGAGCAGGGTGTAATCCTGCGGATAGACGACCCGGATGGGCGAGCCGGCGGCGATGCGTGCCTGCGCATACGAAGCCGGGACGTTGTAGAGCAATGCCAGTTGCTGCCGTTCGAGCCGCTCGAGCAACGGCACGATGTGATCGCCCAGCACCACGCCGGCGGCCCCCAGCGAGGCCAGCAGCAGGCTGGCGGTGCTGTCGAAGCGTGCATCCTGGGTGGCCAGCATGTAGCCCAGGCCGCTGAGCGTGACGTCGTAGGTGCCGACGCGGCCCTGCAGCGGACCGCCGGACTGCCGCAGCAGTTCGAGCAGTTGGCCGCGCGTGCGGGGCGCCTGGTCAGGCGGCAAAAGCCGCGGGTGGTAGACCATGACCACGGGCTCGGCCCCGAGGCTGAAGACTTCGTGGCGCCAGTGCGCGCCCGCCGGCAGGCTGAGCGCCTGCTCCGAACGGTGCGGCAGGGCCAGGCCGTCGTTCGCCAGTTGGGTCTGCAGATCCAGGCTGCTGCTGATCAGCAGATCGGGGTTGGCGGGATCGAGCCGGGACGACGCCGGGCCGGCCTGGGCATAGGCCAGCGCACGGGCGTGGATGTCCAGGCTCTGGCGATCGGCGTAGCGCACGGCGACGTCCGGGTGGCGGCGCTGGAAGGCGCGGATCACGGGTGCGAACAAGGCGGTGTCGGTGGCGCTGTCGATGCGCAGCATCTGCCGCGCCGGCGCGGGCGACTCGAACACGGTGACTTCGGCGGCGGTGTTCGGCGCAGGCTGGGCCATGACGGGCAGCGCCGAACCGGCCAGCCAAGGGCCGGCCAACGCCAGCCACCGGCGGCGCGTGCAGCCACCGGACGAGTCCACGGCCTCGGGCGCAAGCTCGACGGGCCGGCCCGGCGCGGCCCATCCCTGGGGCGAACGGATGAAGCGAGTCATGGGTGCGTGTCCTCGTGGCCGCGATCGGGCCGGCGCGGGTGTGCCCGAGAAGCCGGTGACGGCGTCGCGGGCGGGCTCGAGGCGGCCGTGCACGCCGGCAGTTGCAGCCGGACGACGAGGCCGCTGCCGCCGTCGGGCCGGTCTTCGAGCCGCACGCTGCCGCCGTGGCTCTGGACCACGCGCTGCACGATGGCCAGGCCCAATCCGGCACCGGCCGGCCAGGGCGAGGCATCGGCGGGCGCGGCAGTGGCCAGGGTGCCTGCGGAACCGGCAGCGCCTGCCACCGGCGCCGGGCGTCCCGCCGCACCGCGTGCAAAACGCTCGAACAGCCCCGCACGCTCACCGGCGGCTACGCCGGGGCCATGGTCGGCGAACAGCACCTCCCAGCGGCCGTCGGCGGCAGCGCCGATGACGATGTCGATGGCACCGTGCTGAGGCCGGCCGTACTTGAGCGCGTTGTCGATGAGGTTCTTGAACGCTTCGCGCAGCATGAGCGCATCGCCCATCACCCAGGCACGGGGCCCGGCGCCTCGCGGCACCGACGCGTCGGGCGATGCGGGCGACAGCTCGAACAGCCACGCCGGGCCCGGGCTCGCGCCGGGCTGGGCGGGCTGCTGCCAGCCCAGGCGAACCACGGGCCGGGGCTCGGCACGGGGTACGGTGTCCTGCATCGCCTCGCGCAGCAGCACCGGCAGGTCGACCGCGGCAAAGCGGCGCAAGTGCCCCTGGTGAGAAACGCTGGCATCGCTGAGCAGTTGGTTGAGCAGCCGGCGCAGCTTGACCGCATTGCGCTCGACCGCCTGCAGGCTGCGCCGCTGCTGCGCGGGATCGTCGTCGTCCAGTCCATCCTGGGCCTGGGCGATCAGAGCGGCCAGCGGCGTGCGCATCTGGTGGGCAGCCTCGGCGATGAAGGTGCGCAAGGCCTCGAGGTTGACCGACAGACGGCCCATGAAATCGTTGAGCGCGCCCACCACGGGCACGAGCTCCTGCGGCACCGGGCTGGCCAGCGGACGCAGGTCGGACGCCTCTCGCCCATGCAGTTCACGCTGCAGTCGTGCAATGGGGCGCAGCGCCACATGCACACCCAGCCCGAGCAGCAAAAAGGCGGCCAGCATGAGCACCAGAATGGCCGCGGTCGCGCGCCAGGCGATGTCGGAAGCGAGCGCATCGCGCGCCAGGCGGGTCTGCCCGACCTGGACCCACACCGGCGACAGCCGGTCCCCGGTCGTGGCAGCCGCATCGCCGCCCGCGATATAGCGCGGCACCCGCACGAAACGCAGCCGCTCGCCCCGGTAACGCGCATCGAAAAACACCACGCCCGGCGCCGCCGGCGACAGGCCCTGGGCCGCAGCCGCCGGGACCTGGGGACCTGCGGGCAGGTCGCCATAACCGGTGATGGTCTGTCCATCGGGTGCCACGATGCGGTAGAAGGCCCGGTCTTCCGGGGCCATGGCCAGCAGATCCAGGGCGGCATACGGCAAGTCGACCTGCCAGCGGTTCTGCACCACGCTGATGCTGTCGGCCATCGACAGTGCGGACGACTGCAGCAGATGGTCGTACGAGCGGTCGGCCGCACGCTCGCCGTAGCTGCGCGCGCCGAAGAACAGCGCCAGAGTGGCCAGTGCGAACAGCAGGCCCAGCAGCAGCAGCAGGGTGCGCCGCAGAGAGCCCGCGGAGCGGCCCGGGCTCGAAGGCGCCGGCGCAGCGGCTGGCCCGGGCGATTCGGGCGCCGCGGTCGCCTGGCCGGGCCGGGCCGCTGCATCGCTCATGGTCAGGCTCCGGACTGGCCGCTGCCGTGGGAGGTGCCGGGCTCTGCGCCGTGCTCGCGAGCGGTCGGCGATCCGCTGTCCGGGTCCTGCTCGACGTCGGCGCGGTACCCGAGGCTGCGCACCGTGGTGATGCGCAAGGGGCTGGCGCCCAGCTTCTTGCGCAGGCGCCCGACATAGACCTCGACCGCATTGAGCCCCACGTCCTCGTCGAAGCTGAACAGGCGGCCGGCGATGTCGTCCTTGCTGACCACCCGTCCCATGCGGCCGACCAGGATCTCGAGCAGGCTGAACTCCCGGTTGGTCAGGTCGATCTCGGTGCCCGCCAGACTGGCCCGTCGCGCGGCGCTGTCGATCTCCAGCCCGCCCACGCGCCAGGTGCCCGAAGCCTGCCCCTGAGGCCTGCGCAGCAGGGCCCGGCAACGCGCATCCAGCTCGCGGAAGTCGAAGGGCTTGTCGAGATAGTCGTCGGCGCCCACGTCCAGCGCGTTCACGCGGTCCTCGATGTCGGCCCGTGCGGTCAGCATCAGCACCGGCGTCTTGTCGCCGCGCGCACGCAACTGGCGCAGCACGGTCAGGCCATCGAGACCGGGCAGCCCGATGTCGAGCAGCAGCAGATCGAAAGGCTGGTAACCCAGCACATGGGCCGCGGCCTGGCCATCGTTCTGCCAGTCCACGGCATGGCCTTGCCGGCGCAACCGGCGCACCAGGGCATCGGCCAGATCGGGATCGTCTTCGACGACGAGCACACGCATCTCAGACCCTTCGGGCACCCGCCACACGGCAGGACAGTTGCGGGGAGTCGACGCGCCGGGGCACGATCGCATGCGTCACGTCATTCATCTCGGGCTCATGGAATAGGGGGCTGTTCATCGCAGAGGCGAGACGCCACGCGCCTGCCCTCTGCCGGGTTGCCGGCCGCGCGCCATCGACAGGGCTACGGCAGCGGACAGCCGCCATTGTGCCTTGCGGCAGGCGTCGCGCGCATCATGCCGGACTGCATCGGCAGGCGTGCGGGCCTGCGCCATAGAACGTATCGCCGTGACGGTCGATGCCCTGCAGAGTCCATAAACCTAGGGTTTACCCGATAAGGGCTTACCCGAGACATTCAGCGGCATTCCGCTCACGACAGGCGCACGACAGGGTGCAAATCCACCATTCGCTCCCGTGGCTTGATCGATGCAGCATCGCTGCCCGGTCCTGCCCGTGCTCTGGCCGTGCCGCCGCGCAAGAGCCCGCCCTCCCCCACGACTCATCTCCTCCCTGAGAGAACAGACCATGAGCCTTAACGCCACCACCACGACCGGGAACGCCTGACATGCTGTTGACTTTGCTCGGATTCGGCATGGTCATGACCTTCATGACCCTGATCATGACCAAGCGCCTGTCGCCCCTGGTCGCCCTGATCCTCATCCCCATCGTATTCGCGCTCATCGGCGGCTTTGCCCCGACGATGGGCGCCATGATGCTCGACGGCATCCGCAAGATCGCGCCCACCGGCGTGATGCTGATGTTCGCCATCCTGTACTTCGGCGTGATGATCAACGCCGGCATGTTCGACCCGGTGGTCGGCATCATCCTGCGCATGGTCAAGGGCGACCCCTTGAAGATCGTGGTGGGCTCGGCCGCGCTCGCGCTGCTGATCTCGCTCGACGGCGACGGCTCGACCACCTACATGATCACCATCGCCTCGATGCTGCCGCTGTACCGCCGCCTCAAGATGAACCCGCTGAACCTGACCTGCGTGGCGATCCTGGCTTCGGGGATCATGAACCTGACGCCCTGGGGCGGCCCGACGGCCCGCGCGGCCAGTGCGCTGCACGTCGATCCGGGCGAGGTGTTCGTGCCGATGGTGCCGGCCATGGCCCTGTCCATCCTCGCCCTGCTGGCCGTGTCGGTCTGGCTCGGCCTGCGCGAGCGCCGCCGTCTGGGCACCGTGAGCCTGCCGCGCAGCGCCGGCTCGATCGGCCCCAACCCCTACGATGCCCAGCGCGACGAGGAAGCGAGCCGCGAGCACCTGCCGCTCGAAGGCGAGAATGCCGAGAGCAAGGAACACTGGCGCCGCCCCCGCCTGCTGTGGGTGAACCTGGCGCTGACCACCGCGCTGATGGTGGCCCTCATCATGGGCGTGCTGCCGTTGCCCGTGCTGTTCATGATCGGCTTCGCCGTCGCGATCGTCATCAACTACCCCGACCTGGCCCAGCAGCGCCAGCTGGTGGCCGAGCACGCGCCCAACGCGTTGGCCGTGGTCTCGCTGATCTTCGCTGCCGGCGTGTTCACCGGCATCCTGTCGGGCACGGGCATGGTCGAGGCCATGTCGCGCGGACTGCTGGCGGCCATTCCGGACAGCATGGGGCCCTACCTGCCCACGATCACCGCGATCCTGAGCATGCCGCTGACGTTCTTCATGTCGAACGACGCCTTCTACTTCGGCGTGCTGCCCATCCTCAACGAAGCGGCCCAGGGCTATGGCATCACGGCTGTCGAAATGGCACGTGCTTCGCTCATCGGCCAGCCGGTGCATCTGTTGAGCCCGCTGGTGCCCTCCACCTACCTGCTGGTGGGTCTGGCCGGGGTGGACTTCGGCGACCACCAGCGTTTCACGCTGAAGTGGGCCACGCTCATCAGCCTGGTGCTGATGGCAGCCAGCCTGATGCTGGGACTGTTCCCGCTGATCGGCCGCGTCGCCGGCTGATCCATCGACGCCGAAACGCGCGCAGGCCCGGTGGGTGCCTGTGCGCAGGCGGCCGAAGCCGGCTCGAACGGCCGGCCCGCCGCGTGTTCAGCCGGCGTGTTCAGCGGGCATGCTTGAGCACGGCGTGCAGCAGCACGTCGCAGCCCATCGCCAGGTGTTCGGGCTTGGCGTCTTCGCTTTCGTTGTGGCTGATGCCGTCCTTGCACGGCACGAAGATCATGGCCGTGGGCGCCACGTCGGCCACGTAGACCGCATCGTGCCCGGCGCCGCTCACCACGTCCATGTGGGGCAACTCCAGCAGACGGGCGGCTTCGCGCACGCTGTCGATGCAGTCCGCCGCAAAGTGGCAGGGCGGAAAATAGACCACCTGCTCGATGCCGATCTTCAGGCGCGAATCCGCCTGCACCAGGCTTTCGCAATAGGTGGACAGGGCCTCGTGCATCTGCTGCAGGACGGTGTCGTCGAGCGCGCGGAAATCGACCGAGAATTTCACCGTACCCGGGATGGTGTTGCGTGAGTTGGGCAGCACCTGCATGTAGCCCACCGTGCCGCGCGCGTGCGGCGCATGCGCCAGTGCAATCGCATTGACCTGCTGCACGATGCGTGCGGCCGCCAGCTGTGCGTCGTGCCGCAGTGCCATGGGCGTGGGCCCCGCATGCGCCTCCATGCCGGTAACCACCACGTCGTACCAGCGCTGGCCCAGCGCGCCGGGCACCACGCCGATCGGCAGGTCGCGATCCTCGAGGATGGGCCCCTGTTCGATATGCGCCTCGAAGTAGGCCGCGAACATGCCGCCGGGTACCTCGCCGGCCTTGTGGCTGCCGGCGTAGCCGATGGCCTGCAGTTCGTCGCGTACGCACAGGCCTTCGGTGTCGCGGGCATCGAGCGCATGGTCGAGCGTGAAGGCGCCCGTGAAGACGCCCGACCCCATCATGACCGGCACGAAACGCGAGCCTTCCTCGTTGGTCCAGGCCACCACCTCCAGCGGCGCGGCCGTGTCGATGCCGTGCGCGTTGAGCGTGCGGATGACCTCCAGCCCGGCCAGCACGCCGTAGTTGCCGTCGAACTTGCCGCCGGTCGGCTGGGTGTCGATGTGGCTGCCCATGGCCACCGCCGCACGCGTGGGATCGGTGCCGGCACGGCGCGCGAAGAGGTTGCCGATCTCGTCGACCCGAACGCTCAGGCCGGCCTGCTCGCACCAGCCGACGAACAGGTCGCGGCCCTGTCGGTCGAGATCGGTCAGGGCCAGGCGGCACACGCCGCCCTTGGGCGTGGCGCCGATGCGGGCCAGCTCCATCAGGGAAGACCAGAGACGGTCGCCATCGGTATGCAGTATCGTTTGAGAGGTCATGAGAGTGTCCTTGGTCGAAAAATCCAAAAAACATGCGTCGGCCGGTGCACGGCAGGGCAACCCGGCGGCTCAGGGGGCCCGACCACCCGAGCCGCGTGCTTCAGGGCATGAGCCGTGCAGCCAGGGCGATGAGCGAGTTGTCGCTGCCTCGCGGGCCGACCAGCGACAGTCCCAGCGGAATGCCGCCCAGCCGCATCAAGGGCAGCGAGATCTGGGGACAGCCCGACAGACCGGCCAGGCACAGCAGCCGAATGGCCTGGTTGCGGTAGTCGTCGAGTGCGTCTTCGCGCTGCGAGGCCAGCGGCGCCACGTTGGGCATGGTCGGCAGGACCAGCACGCCGTCGCGGCCGAGCAGGTCTTCGAAACGGGCACGGAAATCCCGCTGCACGGCCAGATGCGGCTCGACCTGCGCCGCGCTCAGCCCGCTCGACCAGACGAACCGCTCCTTCACGCCCGGCCCCAGTTGCAGGCCGTGCGCACGGATGAAAGCCCCCTGGCTCTGCCAGGCCTGCCATCCCTGGATATGGCGGAAAGCCCAATACAGATCGTCGGCCGGCTGCAGCAGGGCCCGCACGGGCGCCGGCCGGTCCAGTCCGCACGGCGCAAAACGCTGGAACTGCTTGCTCACGGCGCCTTGGACATCCGGGTCGAGCTCGGACAGCAGATCGGCGGCAAACAGCATGCGCGGCAGGGCCGGCAAGGGCTGGCTGTCCTCGCCCAGCAAAGCGGCCCCGGCCGCGGCAAAGAGCGGCATGTCGCGTGCAAACCAGCCGCAGGTGTCGAAGCCCGGCGACAGCGGCATGCAGCCCTCGAGGCCGATGCGCCCGTGCGTGGGCCGCATGCCGATGAGCCCGCAATGGCTGGCCGGCGCGCGCACCGAACCGCCCGTATCGCTGCCCAGTGCGAGGTCGGCCAGTCCGTTCGAAACGGCCGAGGCCGAACCCGAGCTGGATCCTCCGGCGATGCGGTCGGGGGCCGCTCCGTTGCGGGGCGCACCGAAGTGCGCGTTCTTGCCGTTCATCGAGAAGGCCAGCTCGTCGGTCACGACCTTGCCCGCGAACACGGCCCCCGCGTCCAACCAGGCCTGCACCGCCGGTGCCGTGGCCGCCTTGATGCCCGAGGCTGCCAGGGCATGCGGATTGCCGCAGCCCGTGGGGTAACCGGCCACATCGAAAATATCCTTGACCGCAAAACGTTTGCCCGACAAGGGCAAGGGCGCCGTGGCATGCGGCACCGGCGCCGGCGGATACGGCAGGAAACACCGTGCGGACTGCATGGATTGAAATGACGGCGCAGTGGAAATCGACGGGGTATCGACAGTCATGACGAGCCTTGTGATTGCGCACGGGGCGCAAGGACGGACGGGGTGCGCCCGGAACATGGACAACGACGCGTCCCGGTCATGCTGCAGCGCCGGCGGCGTGGTGCAGCGGGCTGCCCTGCAGGTGCTGCAGCTCATCGAGACGCAGGCAGCGGACTTCGTGGGCCGGGCCGACGCTGCGGGGCGGCGGCTGGGTGGCCCGGCAGGCTGCCTGCGCATGTGCGCAACGGTCGGCAAATGCGCAGCCCGCAGGCAGCCGGGCGAGATCGGGCGGCGAGCCGCCGATGGTCTGCAGACGCTGGCCTCGAACCATGGCGCCATGGCTGCGGCTCAGCAGCAGGGCCTGTGTGTACGGATGGCGCGGCCGCGACAGCAGTTGCGCGGCAGGCCCCTGCTCCACGATGCGTCCCGCGTACATCACGGCCATGCGATCGGCGACTTCGGCCGCGGCGCCGATGTCGTGCGTCACGAACACGATCGACAGGCCCAGTTCGCGCTGCAGATCGCGCAGCAGCAGCAGGATCTGGATCTGCACCGTGGCGTCGAGGGCGGTGGTGGGCTCGTCGGCCAGCAGCACCTGCGGATTGCAGGCCAGTGCCAGGGCAATCATGGCGCGCTGGCGCATGCCGCCCGACATCTCGTGGGCGTAGGCATCGAGCCGCCGCTCGGGGCTGGGAATGCGCACCTTCTGGAACAACCCCAGCGCCCGCTGCCGGGCCTGCGCCCGGCTCAGGCCTTCGTGCCGGCGCAGCGACTCGACGATCTGCTCGCCCACGGTGTAGACCGGGTCCAGCGCCAGCAGCGGCTCCTGGAAGATCATCGCGACGGTCTTTCCGCGCAGCCGCGACAGCTCGCGCGACGTGAGCTCGAGCACATCGTGGCCAGCCACTTCGAGCCGGCCGGTGTAGCGGGTGCTGGCTTCGGGGTGCAGCCGCATGCAGGCGCGCAGCGTCACGCTTTTGCCCGAGCCCGATTCGCCGATCAGCGCCACCACCTCGCCCTCGCCGACCCGCAGGTCGACGCCGTTGACGGCCTGGACACGCTGGCCGCCCGAGCGGAACTCGACATGCAGATCATGCAGCGCCACCCGGTCGCGGCGTTCGGATGGGGACAGGTCTTCAGCCATGGACGATCACCTCCTCGGGGCGGGTTCGGTAGCCCGATGCGGGCTCGTAGCGCAGACAGGCCACCTCGTGCCCGGCCCGGTGGGCGGCCAGCGTGGGCACCTGCTGCGCGCACACCGGCTGAGCCAGCGCGCAACGGGTGTGGAAACGGCAACCCGGCGGCGGGTCGATGGGATTGGGCGGGTCGCCCGACAGGGGCGCTTCCTGCGTGCGCTGGAGGGGATCGGTGCTGGGCATGGAGCGCAGCAAAGCCTGGGTGTAAGGATGGGCGGGCCGCTCGAAGACCGCCTCGGCGGGACCGACCTCGACCACCTGACCCAGGTACATCACCAGCACCCGGTCCGACATGAAACGCACCACGTTGAGGTCGTGGCTGATGAAGACATAGGTCAGGCCCAGGTCGCGCTTCAGGTCCATCAGCAGATTGAGCACCTGGGCTTCCACCGACTTGTCGAGCGCGGAGACCGCTTCGTCCAGGATCACCAGCCGGGGTTCGAGGGCCAGTGCCCGGGCGATGTTGACACGCTGGCGCTGGCCGCCCGACAGCTCGTGCGGATAGCGGCCGGCAAAGCGTGCGGGCTCCAGGCCCACCCGTGCCAGCAGGTCGTGCGCACGCACGATCGCCTGCCGCTGCGGCAGGCCATGCACCGTCGGCCCGAAGGCAATCGAGTCCTCGATGGTCATGCGCGGATTGAGCGACGAGTAGCTGTCCTGGAAGACCATCTGCGTCTGGCGCCGGAACTCGCGCAGCGGCAATTGCCGCGAGTCGACGGCCTGGCCGTCGAACACCAGTTCGCCCTGGTCCTGCGCGGTGAGCTGCATCAGCAGCCGGGCCGTGGTCGACTTGCCGCAGCCCGACTCGCCCACCACGCCCAGGGTCTCGCCCTTGAAGATGTCGAAACTCACGCCGTCGACCGCACGCACGGCCAACCGGGGCCGGCTGCCCCAGGCCAGGCCCTTGTTCTTGAGCGGAAAGTGCTTGCGCAACTGGCGCACGGCCAGCAGCGGCTGGCGCGGCCCGCCCACGTCGCGCGGATCGTTCGGTGCATCGCCCGAGGCCTGGGGCCTATCCGCAGGCGCTGCGGCAACTGCAAGCGGGTTCATTGTTTGACCTCCATCGCCGAACGCAGGCCGTCGGCCAGCATGTTGAAAGACACCGAAGTCACGAAAATCATCACGCCGGGCAGCGCTGCGATCCAGGGCTGGGTGTAGATGGCGGTGCGCAGGGTGTTGAGCATCAGGCCCCACTCCGGCTCGGGCGGCTTCACGCCCAAGCCCAGGAACGACAGCCCCGAGGCCAGGATCATCGACACCGAGATCAGGCTGGTCGCATACACGAAGACCGGTCCCACCACATTGCCCAGCACATGCCGCCGCACGATGGTCAGCGGCCCGGCACCCGAGGCCCGCGCTGCATCCACATAGTCGCTGCGCCGCACCTGCGTGGTCACGCTCTCGGCGATGCGTGCGATCTGCGGCACGAACACCACCGTCAGCGAGATCAGTGCATTGGTGATGCCCGCACCCAAGGCGCCCGACAGCGCGATGGCCAGCAGCACCGAAGGAAATGCGTAGAGCACGTCGATGCAGCGCATGATCACGGTGTTGATCCGGCCACCCGCATAACCGGCGAGCACACCGACACCGCCGCCGATCACGAAGGCCATGACCACCGGCGCGATGCCCATGAACAGCGACAAGCGGCCGCCCAGCATGAGACGCGACAGCATGTCGCGGCCCAGCTCGTCGGTGCCCAGCGGGAACCCTTCGGTGCCGATGGGACGCAGGCGCTTGAACATCGAGGTCGCGAACGGATCGGACGGCATGAGCCATGGCGCCAGCAGCGCCATGGCCACCAGCAGCACGATCACGGCCGCGGCGCCCATGGCCGTCGGGTTGCGCAGCAGGCGGCGCAGCACGTTGGCGCCATGGCTGCGCGAACGCTGGGCCACGACAGGCGCCGCCGTGGCGGAACGTGCGGCGAGATCCTGGGGAGAAATGGCTGACATGGTTCAGGCCCTTTCAATGCGGGGGTCGAGCAGGGCCTGCAGCACATCGACCAGCAGGTTGAGGGCCACGAAGAACAGCGCCAGCACCAGGATCGTGCCTTGGAGCAGTGGCAGGTCGCGCTGGAAGATGGCCTGATTGAGCAGGAAACCCGTGCCCGGCCAAGAGAACACGGTTTCGATCAGGATGGAGCCGCCCAGGAGATAGCCCAGTTGCAGCCCCATCACGGCCAGCGCCGTCGGTGCGCAGTTCTTCACCACGTGCCGGAAGACACCCCATTCCGACAGGCCGCGGGCACGCAGGCCGACCACGAACTCCTGCGACAGGATGTCGGCGACCAGGGCCCGCACCGTGCGCGCCACGATGCCCATGGGAATGAACGACATGGTGACGGCCGGCAGGATCATGTACTGGATGTGCGCATAGTCCCAGGCCCAGTCGCTCGAGCCGCCCGGCCCGGCACCGGTGGCCGGCAGCCACATCAGCTGGCTCGAGAAGATGATGACCAGCACCATGCCCAGCCAGTAGTGCGGCACGCTCACGCCGACGATCGCCATCAGCGAAGCCAGCCGGTCGCCCCAGGAGTTGCGGAAATAGCCGGCGACGAACCCGAACAGCGAACCCAGCGCAAAACCGATGAGCGTGGCCATGACGGCCAGCATCACGGTGTTGCCGACGGCCTTGAACACCTCGGCGGTCACCGGCCGGCTGGTCGCGATCGACGTTCCCAGATCGCCGTGCAACGCACGCCACAGCCAGTACACGAACTGCTCGGGCAGGCTGCGGTCGAAACCGTAGAGCCGCATCATCTGCTGCTGCAGCTCGGCCGATGCGTCGGCCGGCAGGATGGACACCAGCGGATCGCCCGGCGAGATGTGCACCAGCATGAAACACAGGAAGGACACGCCCAGCATGATGGGCAAGGCATAGGCCAGGCGTCGGATCAGATAGACAGGCATCGTGGACCCTTGTTCGTTCATCGCATGCGGTGCAGGCCCCAGGGCTCAGGGGCTTGCACCAACCGGCCCCGGCACGCACGCCCTGCGCGCCCGGGGCCTTCTCGAGCCCGGGGGCTCAGTCCATCGACAGCGTGGCCAGGTCGATGAACCAGCTCTTGGGCTGGACCACGCCCTTGACCTTGGCCGAGATCGCGCGCGGGCCGACGTCATGCGCCACGAACAGGAACGGGGCCTGGTCCACGATGTGCGCATGGAGATTGGCCAGTGCGGCGTCGCGGGCCTTGTCGTCGAACGTGGTGCGGGCCTTGTCGACCAGCTCGTCCATCTTGGGCTCGCTGTAGAAACCCCAGTTGTTGGAGACCGGCGGTTGCGCCTTGGTGCTCACGAAACGCACCATGGCAAAGAACGGATCCATCGTGGCCGCACTGACGTTGGTGGCGTGTGCGCCATGCGCCGTCGGGTCCTTGGCCCCCAGGCGCCAGCTCGAGAACAGCGTGTTCCACTCCACCACGTCGAACTCGACATCGAAATAGCAGGCCTTGAGGCTCTGCTGGATGAACTCGTTCATCGGCAGCGGCTGCATCTGGCCCGAGCCCGAAGCCGAGGTCTGAACCTTGACCTTGGCGGGCTTGGCCGCCGAGTAACCGGCCTCCTGCATCAGCTTCTGAGCGGCAGGCGCGTCGTACTTGATCTGGAAGGTCGGCGTGCCGCGCCAGGGATCGCCCGGCTCGGCGATGCCGGTGGCCTCGACCATCAGGCCGCCCAGCAATTCCTTGAGTGCCGTGCGGTTGAGGCACAGGTTGGCGGCCTGCCGCACCTTCAGGTCCTTGAAAGGCGAGTCCGGCAGCATGGAGAACTGCCAGGGCCACAGGTGAGGCTGCAGGTTGGCGTAGAGCTTGAAGCCGCGGGCCTTGATGGCCTCGACCGCGTCGGGTGCCGGGGCCTCGATCCAGTCGACCTGGCCCGACATGAGGGCTGCCGTGCGTGCGCTGGCTTCGGGCAGGGGCAGCAGCACCACGCGGTCGATGCGGGGGCGGCGCTTTTCATCCCAGTAGGCGGGGTTCTTCACGATTTCCAGGCGCTCGCGCGGCACCAGCCGGGTCTGCCGGAAAGGGCCGGTTCCAGAGGGGTCGGCCGCAAAGGCGGCCCAGGCCTGCTTGCTGCGCTCGGCCTTGTCGGTCACCGAGGCCGCCACGGCATCCAGCTTCTTCTGCCAGTGCACGGGCGACGCCATGAAGAGGTTGGTCAGGTTGATGGGCAGGAAGGAGTCGGGTTCGGAGGTCGTGAGCTCGACCGTCAGGTCGTCGATCTTGCGCGCCGTGCGCAACGTGGGCATGCGCGAGGCCGTGACGCCGATCTGCGCCGGGTCGTACTGCGCAGCGGTCTTGTCCAGCACCTTGCCCACGTTCCAGACCACGGCATCGGCATTGAACGGAGAGCCGTCGTGGAACAGCACGCCGGGGCGCAGCTTGAAGACCCACTTGGTCTTGTCGCTGGCGTCGACCGCCCAAGACAATGCCAGATCGGGAATGACCACGCTGGCCTTCGTTTCCGAGCTCAGATCCCACTGCGTGAGACTGTCGTAGAGCGGAATGCCGGTGAAGCGGTTGCCCTCGTAGCCCTGGTCGGGCTGTCCGGAGGTGCGCGGGATGTCCCCCGCCGTCATGCCGATACGCAGGACTTTTTCCTGGGCCCAGGCGGCAGAGCAACCTGCAGCCGCCAGCGACGCGGCCAGCGCCAGTCGCCGCAGGGCGGTTGCGCGGAAAAGGTGCAGTGGGAAACGACTCACGGAAAACCTCCAGACGGATCGATTGGGAATGACTGCTGCCTAGCAACTGCCATGCCAGCCAAAATCCATAAATCGATAAACGATTTCCAGAGGCCTATTTCGCGGATTCAAACACAAAGAACAGCGGCATTCGTTCAGTGCCGTATCGGACACAAAACGAAGATGCGCCAAGTTGGCGCCTTTTTGCACCCATGTGGGCATTTCTCTGCCCAAGAAACGGGCTGGAACACCAGAACACCTTCGCCAGTCAATATCGATAAACGATATCAATGATTCATATCATGCTGATCTGACGCCCAATGCGGACGAGAGCCCGCCGCGTGACCTCATGCCTCTGCCTCGTCAATGCGCAGCGGATTTCGAAAACAGGTTGATGACGACCACCCCTGCGATGATCAGGCCCATGCCGGCCAGTGCTGCGGCATCGAGCCGCTGCTTGTAGACCAGCCACGAGACCAGCGAGATGAGCACGATGCCCGCCCCCGACCAGATCGCATAGGCCACGCCGGTGGGCAAGGTACGCAGCGTGATGGTCAGGCAGTAGAAAGAGGCGACGTAACCCGCGACCGTGGCCACCGAGGGCCAAAGCCGGGTGAAGCTGTCGGAGGCCTTGAGGCAGGTGGTGGCGATCACCTCCAGCACGATGGCGGCGGCCAGATACGCATAAGTCATGGATGAGGGCTTCTTCAAAGGTTGTGCGGGCCAATGACGGCCACAACCGGATCGTAGCGTGGCGCCAGGACGGTGCACGCACGGGACTCGCGCCGGCTCGGCGCCGGCCTGCACGCGGCGCCGTCCGACGGGGCTTTGTGCTAGCCTACGGCTCTCAATGCTGGCCGCGACGCTCCGACGCTAATCCCTGTCGATCCCGGTCCGCCACCTTTCTCGCTTCATCCTTGCCTAATCCCTTCATGCGAACCAACCAATGCCGGATTGCCGTCTTCTACGACGGCACCTACCTCGCCAAAGTCCGAACCTATTACCTGATGCAGCATGCCAGACGTGCGCATCTGTCCATCAAGGGCCTGCACCAGTTCATCGAGGCCGAGGCCGCGCGTCATGAAAAGATGGACGCCGATCACTGCCGCATCGTCGACGCCGCGCATTTCCGCGGCCGCCTCAGCGCCCAGCAGGCCATGGAGCAGGACCGCCTGTTCGCCGAACGCGTGTTCGACGACGTGCTCATGCGGGCCGGCGTGGTGCAGCATCACCAGCATCTGGCCACGCGGCAAGACGGCTCGTTCGAGGAAAAGCGCGTCGACGTCTGGCTGGCGCTGGAGGCCTACGAGTACGCCACGCTGAAGAAACCGGACGTGATCGTGCTGGTCACCGGCGATGCCGACTTCGTGCCGCTGGTGCAGAAGCTCAACACCCTGGGCGTGCGCGTCATGGTCCTGGGCTGGGAATTCACCTACGAGCACGAAGGCCTGACCAAGAGCAGCCGCATTTCCTACGACCTGGTCGAACACGCCAACTACCCCATCCTCATGCACCAGGAGATCGATGCGCGCAGCAACGACCCCCTGGTCGACGGCATGTTCATCCCGCGCCAGGAGCCGCGCGAGAACCGCGTGGCGCAGCAGGACAAGCCGCGGCGCACCGGCAAGAACTGGTGCACCGGCACCATCGTCAACCTGCGCACGCAGCGCGACTACGGTTTCATCAAGCCCGACGATGCGGACGAGGACGGCAACGACGGCAACGTGTTTTTCCATCACAGCCACCTCAAGGGCCTGGACCGCGACGACCTCGAAGTCGGCCTGCACGTGCGCTACGAACTGCGCGCCACCGACCGCGAACCCGCGGCTTTCGAGGTGCAGAAGCTGGACTGACGCCGCCGCTCGTCCCTGCGCCCGGACACGAGACACCAGCGGCCTGCCGGCCCCGTCTCAGTCGGCGGTGAAGCCCGTGGCACGCACCGCAGCGCCCCATTGCTGCGAGTCGGCAGCGATCTGGGCACGAAAGGCCTGCGCGGTCGTTCCGGTGGCCCGAAAGCCCAGTTCCTCGATGCGGTTGCGCACGGCGGGATCGGCCATCGCAGCAGCGACGTCGGTCTCCAGACTGCGTGCCACCTCGGCGGGAATGCCGGCCGGCACCACCACGCCGAACCACGACACGAAGGACAGATCCTTGAGACCCTGCTCGGCGAACGTCGGCACCTGGGGCAGCATCGGCGCACGTCGGTCGCCCGTGGCGGCCAGGGCCAGCAGCTTGCCGGCCTGCACATGCGGCAGAGCCAGTCCCACGGTCGCGAAAACCCCTTGCACGTCGCCCGAGATCAGGCCGCCGATGGCGTCTCCCGTGTTGCGGTAGTGAACCGCTTCCGTCTTGAGCTCGAGCGCATCGCCCAGCATGTAGGCACCGAAATGACCGGGCGTGCCCGCACCGAAGGTCGCCATGAACAGGCCTTTGCCGGCACGGGCCTGGGCCGCGAAGGCCTGGACGTCGCGTGCGGGCGTTTTCTCGGGATTCACCAGCAGCACCAGGTCGGCGATCGCGGCCTGGCTGATGGGTTGGAAGTCGCGTGCCGGGTCGTAGACCAGCTTCTTGTAGGTATGCGGGGCGATGCACAGCTGGCCCGTTTCAGCCAGCATCAGGGTGTAGCCGTCGGCCGGCGCACGTGCGACCTCGCCCGCGGCGATGATGCCCGCCGCGCCCGGCTTGTTGTCGACCACCACGCCGACGCCGCCCCATCGGCTCGACAAGGCCTGCCCCAGCACCCGCGCCACGATGTCCGGGCCCGTGCCCGCCGGAAAACCCACGACCAGCCGCACAGGCCGCTGGGGATAGGCCTGCGCGGCATGGGCCGCCGCAGCGGACAACGGCTGCAGCGCCAGCGCGGCGAGGCCGGCCAGGCAGTGCCGGCGATTCAGCCCATGGGCTGCCGGATCGATGGGATGGGTCATGACGAGTCTCCTGGTTGGTTCTGGGCTTGGACGCTTGAAAAGGCGTGCCGGTACAAACGTGGCGCATTCGGCGCTCGTGGACGGGCACAGGGACGAACGCGATCGACCGCCCTCTCGGGCCGCGGCCGCGACGGGCGATCCGCAGGTCACCGTCGAAGAGCCGGCTACAGCACCTCGAAAAATCGCAGCGCCACCTGGCCGGGCAGGCGCACGCCATTGCCCACGAACAGGCGCTCGGACAACCAGGCCCAGCGCGGTGCCGCGGTCTCGAAGGTGGGCGTGCAACGGAAATAGACCTGGTCGGGGTTCACCGGCTCGCCGCGCGCCAGGCGCTGCATGACCTCGGGCGCGGCACTGCGCACGGCCCGATTGGCCACGTAGATCAACTCGCCGGCATCGGTCTCGAGCACGTAGCGCGCGTCCAGCTCGGCCAGCGTTGCGCCGACGATGCGCTGATGATCGGCGCCGCCGGCCAGCACCCGGGCCGACCAGGCCCGTCCCGAATGGACCCCGCCGGCACGGCCGCCGACGATGGGAATCAGGCGCCTTCCGCCGTAAGGACTCAGGCCCACGTCCTGCACCGCGCCGACCTCCACGAGCAGATCGGCGAACGGCCGCAGACCGGGCGCGGCGATGACGGGCATCTGCGCCCCAGGGAAGGAAAAATCCTGCATGTCGTGCTCCGGGGCCAGGGCTCAGCGCGGCGCCATGCGCAAGGCGCCGTCGAGCCGGATGACTTCGCCGTTGAGGTGGCCGTTGGCCACCACATGGCAGGCCAGTTGTGCGAACTCATCGGGATGGCCCAGCCGGGGCGGGAACGGGATCGAGGCCGCCAGCGACTTCTGCACCTCCTCGGGCAGCTCCTGCATCAGCGGCGTGGCAAAGAGCCCCGGCGCAAGGGTGCACACCCGGATGCCATGGCGCGCCAGATCCCGCGCCATCGGCAGCGTCATGCTGACCAGCCCTCCTTTCGAGGCGGCGTAGGCCTGCTGGCCGATCTGGCCGTCGAAGGCCGCGACCGAGGCCGTCAGCACGATGACGCCGCGCTCGCCATCGGCCAGCGGCTCCAGTCCTGCGCAGCGCGCGGCGAACAGCCGGCTGACGTTGTAGGCGCCCAGCAGATTGATGCGCACCACACGCTCGAAATCCTCGAGCGGTGCGGCGCTGCCGTCGCGCTGCACCATGCGCTTGGCGCCCCCGACGCCGGCGACGTTCATCAGCAGGCGAGCCGGCCCGTGTGCCGCAGCAGCCCGGGCCAATGCGGCCTGCACGCTGTCCGCATCGGTGATGTCGCAGCCCAGCGCCAGGCCGCCGATCTCGTGGGCGACCTGGGCGGCCCGGTCGCCGTTGCGGTCGAGCACGGCCACGCGTGCACCGGCCAGCGCCAAGGCACGGGCCGTGGCCTCGCCCAATCCCGATGCCCCGCCGGTCACGATGGCGGCTTGTCCCTTGATATCCATGACTGTCTCCTTGATGCGTATCGTCAGCCGGCCAGAGCCCGGCCGGCCTGGGCGGCGGGTGCACCGGCGGAGTGCGCCGGCGCTGCACCGCGGTCTGCCGGCAACAGCACACCGGGCAACGTGCCTTCGTGCAGCGCCTCGACCATGTCGGCGCGGTAGCTGAGCACGGCACGCTGGTTGATCGACCCCTTGTCGGTGATCTCGCCGCGGTCGATCGACGGCGGCTGCTCGAGCAACACCAGCCGTGCCACCCGGCTGGCGCTGCCTGTGGCACCGGCCGCCAGTTCGTCGAGCAGCGCCTGGAACCGCGCACGCACCGGCCCGCTCGCCAGCACCTGGGCCAGGCCGGCTTCGGGCGGCAGGCCCGACAGCCGCCGCACCGCGGCCACCGCCGGAAACACCATGGCACCGACTTCCTTGCGATTGAGGCCGGTGATGACCACATCCTGGATGAGCGGCGAACCCGCGGCGATCAAGCGGGCCCGCAGCGGCCCGACACTGACGAACGTGCCCGTCGACAGCTTGAAGTCCTCGGCGATGCGGCCGTCGAACTTCAGGCCGCGCTGCGGCTCGCCAGGTTCGATCCAGCACACCGCATCGCCGGTGCAGAAAAAACCCTCCTCGTCGAAAGCCTCTTGCGTGGCCTGCGCGTTGCGCCAGTAGCCCGTGGTCACATTGGGACCGCGATATCGCACCTCGGTCTTGTCGCCCATGGGGACGAGCTTGATCTCGAGTCCGGGCGCGGGCACCCCCAGGTCGCCCGCCCGCACGTGGGGGCTGTTCACGAACAGCGCGAAGGGCCCCGACTCGGTCATGCCCAGACCCGTTCCCATGACGATGCGCACACCCAGTTCGCGCTCCTGGCTCTGGTGCAACGCATCCCAGATCGGCTGCGACAAGGCGGCTGCCGCGTAAAAGAACAGATGCACCCGCGACAGCAGGCGCCGGCGCAGCACGTCGTCGGTCTTCATGGCCTGGGCGATGGCCTCGAAGCCGGTCGGCACGTTGAAGTACACCGACGGCGCGATCTCGCGCAGATTGCGCAACGTCTCGTGCATGAGGGCCGGGGTGGGCTTGCCGTCGTCGATGTACAGCGAGCCCCCGTTGTAGAGCACGATGCCGAAGTTGTGATTGCCGCCAAAGGTGTGGTTCCAGGGCAGCCAGTCCACCAGCACCAGATCGTCGCCTTTCAGAACCGGCAGCGACTGCGCCAGCTGCTCTTGATTGGCGCACCACATGCGATGGCTGTTGACCACGGCCTTGGGCAGCTTGGTCGAGCCGGAAGTGAACAGGAACTTGGCGATGTGATCCGGCGTGACCGCGTCGGCCGCGGCATCGGCCGCAGCCGAAGGCTCGGTGGCCAGCAGATCGTCGAAGCACAGGCTCGCACCCGTCTCGCGCGGCAGTGCGACGGCGCCGGTCGAGACGACTTCGCAATCCGCCGGCACCACGGCCGGTACGGCGCGTGCAAAGGCCTCGTGCGCGGAGACCAGCACCAGGCCGGGCGTCAGGGTCTCCATGACGTGCCGCAGCTTGCCGTAGTCGCTGCTGACGATGGCATAGGCGGGTGAAACCGAACAATACGGAATGCCGACATACAGGCAGGCCAACGCCAGCATGGCGTGCTCCAGGCTGTTTTCGCTCAGGATGGCGACGGGCCGCTGCGCATTCAGTCCGCGCGCCAGCAAAGCCGTTCCGATGCGCTGCGCAGCCTGGTGCGCCTGGGCAAAGCTCAGATGCAGCCAGTCGCCCAAGCTCCCGTCGGCCAGGCGCTCGCGCCGGGCGAACAGCGTGCGCCGGGGCCGCTCGGCTGCCCAGTGGCGCAGACGTTCGCCCATCGTCGGGGCATAGGGTGCCAGCGGCACATCGGCGCGGAGGTAGGTCACGCCCTCGGCGGTCTCGCGCACCTGCAGGCCGGACACCCCGTAAGGCATCGCCCGATAGGTGGGCAGACCGGCGGGCGGTGGATCTTCCGGCTGTCGTGCCGGCGTGGACGGGGAATGGGGGGAAAGCACCGTTTTGTCTCCTGGATGGTTTTTATGCGGGTGCGGATGGGTACGGGTACCGTCGAGAACGACCTCCCGGCTTCAGCCGTCGGCGCGGCGCACCTTCTCGGCCCGTCCGGCGAGGAAGGCGCCCACACGGGCCTTGGCCTCGGGAGCCGACTGCGCTATGGCGGCAACCAGCGACTCCGTCAGCAGGCCATGGTCGGCCGGCTGCTCGGCGATGCGCGGCAAGACCTGCGTGACGGCATAGTTGGTCATGGGCGCGTTGCCGGCCAGTCGTTCGGCCAGTTCCAGCGCCTTGTCGAGGGCGTGTCCGGCCGGCACCAGGTACTGGGCGAAACCGGCGCGCTCGCCCTCTTCCGCGTCGTAGACACGGCCGGTGAGCATCATGTCCGTCATGCGTGCCACGCCGATCAGCTTGGGCACACGAACCGAGCCGCCGCCGCCCACGAAAATGCCGCGCGAGCCTTCGGGCAAGGCGTAGAACGCGGTGGCATCGGCGACGCGGATGTGCGCGGCCGCCGCCAGCTCCAGGCCACCGCCGACCACGGCGCCATGCAATGCAGCGACCACCGGCACGCGGCCGAACTGCACGGCATCGAGCGCCTTGTGCCACATGCGCGAGTGATAGAGGCCTTGCTCGGCATCGCGCTCGCGCAGTTCGCCCAAGTCGAGTCCGGCGCAGAAATGTTCGCCCTCTCCGGCGATGACCACTGCGCGCACCTCGGCATCGAGCTGCTCGAACGCGTCGCGCAAGGCCAGCACCAGGCTGTCGTTGACGGCGTTGCGTTTGGCCGGGCGGTTCAGGCGCAGCAGCGCAATCGGGCCACGGCGCTCGAGGGTCAACAGATCGGTGACTGAATCAGCCATTTTTTTCCTTGTATGAATTTCGACTTCTTGCTTACATCTTATAAATACAAAAAATCAAAATCAACCAGATACAAGAGCATTTTTCGAATTCAAGGGTTTTCACCGATCATCAATCAGTTATTAAAAATAAATACTTGCATCACACACAAACCCTCCGGGAGCGCCTTTTTCCGCCCCCGTTATCGGACTGCCGCCATGAGCCAATTCAGCGCACTGATCGACGACACCTGGATCCTGGAGGGCTGCCGCACGCCCTTCATCGACTACTGCGGCGCCTTCGGCACCCTCTCGCCCACCGACATGGGCATCAAGGTCGCCCGCGAGGCGCTGGCACGCAGCGGCGTCGCGGCCACCGCTATCGAGAGCGTGATCGCCGGCTCGATGGCACAGGCGGATTTCGATGCCTACATGCTGCCGCGCCATATCGGGCTGTATGCGGGCGTGCCCATCGCCACGCCGTCCACGCTGGCCCAGCGCATCTGCGGCACGGGTTTCGAACTGTTCCGCCAGGCCGCCGATCAGATCGCTCTGGGCTATGCACGCACCGCTCTGGTGGTGGGCACCGAGTCGATGACGCGCAACCCCATCGCTGCGTACACCCACCGCAGCGGCTTCCGCCTGGGCGCGCCGGTCGAGTTCAAGGACTTCCTGTGGGAAGCGCTCGACGATCCGGCCGCCCGCGTGTCGATGATCCAGACCGCCGAGAACCTGGCGCGCCGCTACGGCATCACGCGGCCGGAAGTCGACGCCTATGCCAGCCAGTCGCAGGCACGCGCGCTGGCCGCACAGGAACGGGGCCTGTTCGATGAAGAAATCGTGACGGTGGACAACGAAGTGTTGGCACTCGAAGGCTACGAGCCGCGCGCCATCCGGCTGCCGCGCAAGACCGCCGCACAGTCGCGCGACACCCACCCCCGCCATTCGCCCGTCGAGGTACTGGCCGGACTCCGGCCCGTCTACGAAGGCGGCGTGCAGACGGCGGGCAACAGCTCGGCACTGGTCGACGGCGCGGCAGCCGCCGTCGTCGTCCACGGCGGCTACCTGCGCGAACACGGCCTCCATGCGCTGGCCAGGCTGCGCGGCGCCGCAGCCGCCGGTGTGCCGCCCGAGATCATGGGCATCGGCCCCGTGCCGGCCATCCAGGCGCTGCTGCAACGTGCCGGATTGCGGCTCGACGAGATCGGCCTGTTCGAAGTCAACGAAGCGCAAGGCGCACAGACCCTGGCGGTGGCACGCGAGCTCGAAATCGATCTGGACCGCCTCAACGTCAACGGCGGCGCCATCGCCATCGGCCATCCGCTGGCTGCCACCGGCGTGCGTGCGACGCTGACGCTGGCCCGCGAGCTGCGCCGCCGCGGCCTGCGCTACGGCATCGCTTCGGCCTGCGTGGGCGGCGGCCAGGGCATGGCCCTGCTGATCGAGAACCCGGATGCCTGAGGCTGCGCCGGGCGTGCCAGCCACCCACTCGGCCAAACCCCACGAACCCGCCACGATGCGGGCATCCCGCCCCTGATTCCGTGCTGCCCGCCCTCCCCGCGGACGGCCCCTCCTTCACCGCCCATTGCCCGACAGAC
Organism: Comamonas sp. BIGb0124; assembly: GCF_003752175.1. GTDB lineage: Bacteria > Pseudomonadota > Gammaproteobacteria > Burkholderiales > Burkholderiaceae_C > Comamonas_F. Next base: position 149,630 of record NZ_RJVF01000015.1, read on the forward strand.
CATGCACATCGTCTCCGCCCGCCAAGCCGCCGACCTGATCCCCGACGAGGCCACGCTGTTCCTCGGCGGCCTGGCCATGACCAGCCTGCCCGAAGCCCTGCTCAAGGGCATCGAAAGCCGCTTCCTCGAACACGGCCAGCCGCGCCTGCTCTCGACCTGGGCCTGCGGGGCCATCGGCAACAGCCGCGACGGCGGCATGGTGCACCTCGCCCACGCCGGACTCATCCGCCGGGTGGTCGCCGGCCATTTCGGCCAGACCGGCGCCGAGATGATGAAGATGGTGCACGACGGCGATGTCGAGGCCTACAACTTCCCGCAGGGCTCGCTGTCGCAGCTCACGCGCCACATCGCGAGCCGCTCGCCGGGCCTGCTCACGCAGGTCGGACTCGGCACCTTCGTCGACCCGCGGCTGGAAGGCGGAAAGCTCAACGGCCGCAGCCAGGAGGATCTGGTGCGGCTGGTCGATTTCAACGGCCAGGAATGGCTGCATTACCCCTGCCCGCGCATCGATGTCGCACTCATCCGCGCCACGCTGGCCGACGAGGACGGCAACCTCACGCTCGACAAGGAAGGCGTGCTGCTGGAACAGCTCGCCATTGCGCAGGCCGCCCGGGCCTGCGGCGGCATCGTGATCGCGCAGGTCGAGCGGGTCGTGGCCTCGGGCAGCCTGCACCCCAAGGCGGTGAAGATTCCCGGCGTGGTGGTGGACTACGTGGTGGTGGCCGAACCGGCCGACCACATGCAGAGCATCGCGACCGCCTTCAACCCCGCGCTGTGCGGCGATGTGCGCGTACCGCTGCACGACATTCCCGCCATGCCGCTGAACGAACGCAAGGTCATCGCCCGCCGTGCCGCCCTGGAACTGCGCCCGGGTGCCGTCACCAACCTGGGCATCGGCATCCCGGCCGGCGTGCCCGCCGTCGCCGCCGAGGAAGGCGTGGCCCACCTGCTGACGCTCAGCGTCGAAAGCGGCATCCACGGCGGCGTTCCGGCGCAGGGCGGCGACTTCGGCCTGGCCTACAACCCGCAGGCCATCATCGAACAGACCTCGCAGTTCGACTTCTACGACGGGGGCGGACTCGATGCCAGCTTCCTGGGTCTGGCGCAGACCGATGCCCACGGCAACGTCAACGTCAGCAAGTTCAATGGACGCCCCGTGGGCTGCGGCGGTTTCGTCAACATCACCCGCGCCACACGCAAGCTGGTGTTCTGCGGCACCTTCACGGCCGGCGGCTTGAAAGTCGCGGTCGAAGGCGGTCAGCTGCAGATCCTCAACGAAGGCCAGGTGCGCAAGTTCATCGACCAGGTCGAGCAGATCACGTTCAACGGCTCCGACGCCGCCCGGCGCGAGCAGGACGTGCTCTTCGTGACCGAACGCGCCGTCTTCCGCCTGCGCGCCGACGGACTGGAGCTGACCGAAGTGGCGCCGGGCATCGACATCGAACGCGACATCCTGGCCCACATGGCTTTCCGTCCCCACATGCCGAATGTACGGCTCATGGATGCGGACATCTTCAAGCCCCGATGGGGCGGCCTGGCTGCGGCACTCCACGCGGATGCAAACCCGCCCACGGCAACGGCGAAGGCAACCGTCGCCGCATCGGGGTCGCCCGTTTGAACATCGGCAAATGCATATTGAATGAAACGTTCAACGGATGAAGGAAATCATGAAAGTCTGCTCATCAAGGGTTTTCACGCCTGCATCGTTCGCTTCATTTAATTACCATCAATAAACAAATAAGACCACCACACAGGAGACAGGACATGATCGACAAGGCAACCCGCATCGCACTGGCATGCGCTCTGGCGACCGCCGCCGCAGCGGCTCGAGCCGACATCACCATCGGCGTGGTGCTGCCCTTGACCGGACCGACCTCGGCGCTGGGCATTCCGGTCAACAACGGCTTCAAGCTCTGGCCCGACCAGATCGCCGGCCAGAAGATCCGCATCGTCACGCTCGACGATGCGACCGATCCCACCACCGCCGTGCGCAACACCCGGCGACTCGTCACCGAAGAAAAGGCCGACCTCATCATCGGCTCGGCGGCCACGCCGGTGGCCGTCGCCATGGCCGATGTGGCCGCCGAATCGGGCACCGTGCAGTTCGCCATGTCGCCCATCCCCCTCGCACAGGGCAAGGACAAATGGTCCTTCCGCCTGGCCCATTCATCCGGTCTGATGGCCCATGCCGTCATCGACCACATGAAAAAGCAGGGCATCAAGACCGTCGGTTTCCTGGGTTATACCGATGCCTACGGCGAGACCTGGCTCAAGGATTTTTCCGAACAGGCGCCCAAGGCCGGCATCCAGCTGGTCGCCACCGAACGTTTCCAGCGCACCGACACCGGCGTCACCGGCCAGGCCCTCAAGCTGGCGGCCGCCCGCCCTGATGCCATCCTGATCGTGGCCTCGGGTTCAGGTGCCGCGATGCCGCACCGCGCCATCGTCGAGCGGGGCTACAAGGGCAAGATCTACCAGACCCACGCCGCAGCCTCGCAAGACCTGATGCGCGTCGGCGGCAAGGACGTCGAAGGCGCTTATGTCGTCTCCGGTCCGGCGCTGGTGGCCGAGCAACTGCCGGCCGACAATCCCTCCAAGGCTGCCGCCATGGACTACGTCCAGGGCTATGAAAAGCTGTTCGGCCCGGGCAGCCGCAACCAGTTCAGCGCTCACACCTACGACGCGCTGCTGGTGCTCCAGCAGGCCGTGCCCGTGGCCCTGAAGAAAGCCCAGCCGGGCACGCCCGAGTTCCGCGCCGCACTGCGCGATGCGCTCGAAGCCGACAAGCCCGTGCAGGCCTCGCAGGGCGTGCTGGCGTACAAGCCCGACGACCACTGGGGCTTCACCCCGCAGAGCCCGGTGGTGCTGAAGGTGGTCAACGGCGCCTGGCAACTCGAGCGCTGATCCGCACCGCCGTCCAACGGCCACACGGCCGCAGGACCCTGCGGCCCTCCGACCCTCCCGATCCTCCCCACATGCGCGGCCCCAGCGGGCCGGTGCAGGGGGCCGCCTGTTTCCCTGCTTGACTGAACCTGCCAGAACATGGACTCCACCATTGCCAGCATCCTGCTTGTCGACGGCCTGACCAACGGAGCGATCTACGCGCTGCTGGGCATGACCACGGTGCTGCTGTTCGCCGTCACGCGTGTCATCTTCATCCCCCAGGGTGAGCTGGTGGCGTTCGGCGCTCTCACCGTGGGCATGCTGCAACTGGGCCAGGTCCCGGGCACGGTGTGGTTCCTGCTGCTGATGGCGGGTGCCGCCTGCATCCTCGATGCCTGGGCCGACTGGCGCACCGGAAAAGCGCTCTCGGCGCTGCTGACCCGGGCCGTGCGCACCCTGGCGTTTCCCGTCGCGATCAGCCTGCTGGTCGTCTGGCTGGCACCGCACAAGCCGCCGCTGCTGGTACAGGCACTGCTGACGCTGGCGCTGGTGACGCCTTTCGGCCCGCTCATCTACCGGCTCGGCTACCAGAGCCTCGCCGACGCCAGCACGCTGGTGCTGCTCATCGTCTCGGTCGGCGTGCACTTCGCGCTCATGGGACTGGGCCTGTACTTCTTCGGCGCGGAAGGCTATCGCAACCCCAGCTTCTGGGATGCACGGTTCGATCTCGGTCCGGTCACGCTGTCGGGGCAGATGCTGATCATCGGCCTGGCCACGGCTGCACTGATCGGCCTGCTGTGGCTGTTCTTCGAGCGCACGCTGCGCGGCAAGGCCCTGCGCGCCACCGCCGTCAACCGGCTGGGTGCCCGCCTGATGGGCGTCTCGACCGAAGCCGCCGGCCGCCTCTCGTTCGCCATGGCCGCCTTCATCGGCGCGCTCTCGGGCCTGCTCATCGGCCCGACCACCACGGTGTTCTACGACAGCGGCTTCCTCATCGGCCTCAAGGGTTTTGTCGCCGCCGTGTTCGGCGGCCTCTCGAGTTATCCGCTGGCCCTGGTCGGCGCCTTGCTGGTCGGGGTGATCGAGTCCTTCAGCTCGTTCTGGGCCAGTGCCTTCAAGGAGGTCTTTGTCTTCACCTTCATCCTGCCCGTGCTGATGTGGCGCTCCCTGCGCGAGCCCCATCACGACGAAGACTGATACCCGCACGCACCCTCATCCTGATCGCCGCCCTCTCGCGCCCTTTCACGCCATCCACGGACTGCCATGCCCCGCCCTGACTCCTCCAGCCCGCTTCCCGCCGCCGCAGTGGCCGCCGCAGCCGCACCCCGGCCAGCCCCGCCGGCCCGATCCGACGCGCAGTCGCCGGCCAGCGCCCGATGGCCGGCACGCCGCCTGTGCGTCTGGGCCTTCGTCGCGACCATCGCGCTGTTGCCGTTGCTGCCCGTGCCGGCGTTCTGGATCACTCAGCTCAACTACATCGGCCTGTACGCCCTGCCCGCCATGGGCCTGGTGCTGCTGACCGGCGTCGGCGGTTTCACATCCTTCGGCCAGGCGGCTTTCGTGGGCATCGGGGCCTACACCACGGCCTATCTGTCGACGGCGCTCGGCCTCTCGCCCTGGCTCAACCTGTTCGTCGGGCTGGCACTGACCTGCGCCAGCGCGCTGGTGCTGGGCTGGATCACGCTGCGCATGAGCGGCCACTACCTGCCGCTGGCCACCATCGCCTGGTGCCTGGCCCTCAACTACACCATGGCCAACATGGAGTGGCTGGGCAAGTTCGACGGCATCCTGGGCGTGCCCGCCTTGCAGTTCGCCGGCATCGACTTCACGCAGGACTCCCGCATCTACTACGTGATCTGGGCACTCGCCTTGCTGTGCGCCTTTGCGCTGATCAACCTGCTCGATTCGCGCACAGGCCGCGCCATCCGTGCACTCAAGGGCGGTGTGACGATGGCCGAAGCCATGGGCATCTCCACCTTCCGCTACAAGGTCCAGATCTTCGTCATCGCAGCCCTGTTCGCGGGCATCTCGGGCTGGCTCTTCGCGCACTTCCAGCGCACCGTGAACCCCTCCCCCTTCGGCATCAAGTTCGGCATCGAATACCTGTTCATGGCCGTCGCCGGCGGCGTGGGCTCGGTGTGGGGCGCCTTCGCCGGGGCCGCGCTCGTCAAGCTGGCCGAAGACCAGTTGCAGGTGCTGCTGCCCCGGCTGCTGGGCACCAACGGCAGTTTCGAGATCGTGTTCTTCGGCGTGCTGCTGGTGCTCATCCTCAAGTACATGCCGCAGGGCGTGCTGCCCTGGGCCAGCTCGCGGTTGACCAGTCCGGCACGTACACGCGACTGGCAGGACGCACAGCCCCTGCCTGCACGCCAAAGACCCGCGCGCGGCCAGCCGCTGCTCGAGGTGCGCGCGATCCGCAAGCAGTTCGGCGGACTGGTGGCCGTCAACGACATCGGCTTCGACATCCGCGCCGGCGAGATCGTCGGCCTCATCGGGCCCAACGGCGCGGGCAAGTCCACCACCTTCAATCTCATCTCGGGCGTGCTCTCCAAAAGCGGCGGGCAGGTGCGCCTGAGCGGCCGCGACGTCACGCACCTGCGTTCGCGGCAGATCGCGCGACTGGGCCTCTCCCGCACCTTCCAGCACGTCAAGATGATGGCCGAGATGACGGTGCTGGAAAACGTCGCGCTCGGCGCCTACATGCGCAGCCGCAGCGGCGCGGTGTCGGCCATGCTGCGCCTGGACCGCGCGGAAGAGCGCCGCATCTACGCCGAGGCCGAGCGGCAGCTCCAGCGCATCGGCATGGCCGACCACATGCACGAGCTCGCCGGCAACCTCGCGCTCGGTCCGCAGCGGCTCATGGAGATCGCACGCGCCCTGTGCACCGACCCCGACCTGCTGCTGCTCGACGAGCCCGCAGCCGGCCTGCGCCACCAGGAAAAACAGGCCCTCCTGCAGGTGCTGCGCCAACTGCGCAGCGAAGGCATGAGCCTGCTGCTGGTCGAGCACGACATGGATTTCGTGATGAAGCTCACCGACCGCATCGTGGTCATGGAGTTCGGCACACACCTGATGGAGGGCACCCCGGCCGAAGTCCAGGCCAGTCCCGCCGTGCGCGCGGCCTACCTCGGCACCGAGCACTGACCGCCCCGCACAGCCCCCATGCGCAGCCGGCCGCCCGCCGGCAAGGCACCACAAGAGCAACGAGGAGACAACCCATCATGCGAAGCACCGTCATCGCCCCTTCCATCCCTGTTCCCCGCGCATCCCAGGCCGCGCTGGCCGGCCTCGCGCTCGCGGCGCTGGCCGCATCGCCGGCCCAGGCCCAGAGCAACGTGCAGATCTACGGCCTGATGGATGTCGGCGTCGAATACCTCAGCCGCATCGAGGGCAACCAGCCGAGCGTGCGCATGCCGACCGTCACCGGCGGGCAGATGGCCTCGCGGCTGGGCTTCCGCGGCACCGAAGACCTGGGCAACGGACTCAAGGCCATCTTCGTGCTCGAGAACGGCTTCTCGCCCGCCAAGGGCACCACCCAGCAGGGCGGCCGGCTGTTCGGGCGGCAGAGTTTCCTGGGCCTTTCCGGCGACTGGGGCACGGTGGCTTTCGGCCGGCAGTACCTCATGAGCTACTACGTGCTGCAAGGCGCCGACACCATCGGGCCGGCCGTCTTTGGACTCGGCTCGCTCAATGCCTACATCCCCAACCCGCGCGCCGACAACACCGTCACCTACCGGGCCACCTTCGGCAACTGGACAGTGGGCGCCGCCTACTCGATGGGCCGCGACGGCACCGCGCCCTCCAATTGCCCCGGAGAAAACGATGCCGGCGCCTGCTCGGCCATCTCGGCCCTGCTCAAGTACGACACACCGAGCTGGGGTCTCGCACTCGGCCACGACCGCCTCAAGGGCGGCGCCGGCGCGGGCTTCTACGGCCAGCCCAGCGGCCTGACCGTCACGGCAGGCAGCCGCGACACGCACACGATGCTGGCCGGCTACGTCAAGCTGGGCGACACCAAACTCGGCGCCGGCTGGATCCACCGCAAGATCGAAGCCGCTCCCGACGGCTACCGCAGCGACCAGACCTTCATCGCCATCAACCAGCCGCTGACGCAGGCCATCAGCATCGACGCCATCTACACCCGCCTGGATGCCAAGCGCGACAACTCCGACGCCCAGCTCGCCTCGGTGCGCGTGAACTACAACTTCAGCAAACGCACGGCCGTCTATGCACTGGCCGGCCGCGTGCTCAACGACTCGGCCGTGGGCTACAGCGTCTCGGGCGGAACCGCCGCGCCGGCCTCGCCAGGCCTGGGCAAGGGGCAGACCGGCCTCATGGTCGGCATGCGCCACACCTTCTGATCCGCTCCTCGCCGCCAAGGACACATCGCATGAGCTCCTCGCCCCTTTCCTCCCGCACCGCCGATTCCACCCCTCTGCTGCAGGTCCGCGATCTGCACGCCGGCTACGGCCGCGCCGAAGTGCTGCACGGCCTGTCGCTGCAGGCCGAACCCGGCAGCGTGGTCACGGTGATCGGACCGAACGGGGCGGGCAAGTCGACGCTGCTCGGCGCCCTCATGGGCGTGCTGCCTTCGCGCGGCGAGCTGCTCTACCAAGGGCAGTCCATCGCCGGCCTGACGCTCGAGCAGCGCGTCGAACGCGGCATCGCGCTGGTGCCCGAAACCCGGGCGCTGTTCGGCAGCATGAGCATCGAGGACAACCTGCGCCTGGGCAGCTACCGCCTGCGCGGCGCGCTCTGGGCGCCCCGCGCCATCGGCGCCGATCTCGACGAGGTCTACGGGCTCTTTCCCCGGCTCCTCGAACGGCGCCGGCAGACCGCGGGCACCCTGTCCGGCGGCGAACGGCAGATGCTGGCCATCGGCCGGGCCCTGATGGGCAAGCCCAGCCTGCTGATGCTGGACGAACCCAGCCTGGGTCTGGCGCCGCTCATCGTGCGCGAGATCTTCGCCATCATCGACCGGCTGCGCGCCACGGGCGTCACCATCCTGCTGGTCGAACAGAACGCGCGTGCAGCCCTCGAAGTCGCCGACCACGGCTACGTGCTCGAAACCGGCGACATCGCCCTGCACGGCCCCGCCCGCCAACTCGCGGGCGACCCCCGCGTGATCGACACCTACCTCGGCGCCATGGCCCAGGCCTGAACGCCGACTGCGCCCGCCCCCATCGACAAGGACTTTTCCATGTGGAGCTACGAGCCGCCCCTGCGTGACATGCAATTCGTGATCGAGGACCTGCTCGACGCACCGGCGCAGTGGGCCCGGACGCCCGGTTGGCAGGACCTCGACGCCGACACCGCCCGGCAGATCCTGGCGCAGGCCGGCGAACTCGCGAGCGGCGTGCTCGCCCCCCTCAATGCCGTCGGCGACAGCCAGGGCTGCGAGTGGAGCGCGGGCGAGGTGCGCACGCCCGCCGGCTTCGCCCAGGCCTACCGCACCTATTGCGACGGAGGCTGGCCCGGCCTGGCCTGCGTGCCCGAGCACGGCGGGCAGGGCCTGCCGCAACTGCTGAACGTCGCGCTGCACGAGATGCTCAACAGCGCCAACCCTGGCTGGACCATGTACCCCGGCCTGGCCCACGGCGCCTACGAATGCCTGCACGCCCATGCCAGCGCCGAAGTGCAGGACATGGTGCTGGCCCGTATCGTCAGCGGCGAATGGCTGGCCACCATGTGCCTGACCGAAGCCGGCGCGGGCAGCGATCTCGGCCAGGTGCGCACCCGCGCCCGGCCCGTCGCCGATGTCGCATCCGGGGCACGGGCACACATCGCCGGCAGCAAGATCTTCATCTCGGGCGGGGAACACGATCTCACGCCCAACATCGTCCACCTGGTGCTCGCCCGCCTGCCCGATGCGCCTCCGGGCAGCAAGGGCCTGAGCCTCTTCATGGTGCCCAAGATCCTGCCCGACGGCAGCCGCAACGCCGTGCGCTGCGACGGCATCGAGAAAAAAATGGGCATCAAGGGCAGCGCCACCTGCGTGCTGACCTTCGAGGATGCACTGGGCTGGCGGGTCGGCGAGGCTCACGGCGGCCTGGCCGCCATGTTCGTCATGATGAACGCCTCGCGGCTGCATGTCGGCCTGCAGGGGCTGGGGCATCTCGAGGCAGCCGGTCAGAACGCGCTGCGTTATGCCCGCGAACGCCACCAGTCACGTGCCGCGCACCCGCCGCCCGGCTACCGGCGGCCACCCGGCGGTGCCGATCCGATCGTGCTGCATCCGGCCATGCGGCGCACCCTCTGGACCCTCAAGGCGCAAGCCGAAGGCCTGCGCGTCATCGCCCTCTGGACAGCCCTTGGCCTGGACGAAGCGACCTGTCATCCGCAAGCCGAAGAACGCAGCCGCGCCCAGGCCCGCGTCTCGCTGCTCACGCCCATCGTCAAGGCCTTCATGACCCACCTCGGCCACCTCGGCGCCGATCAGGCGCTTCAGGTGTGGGGCGGCCACGGCTACATGCACGAATACGGCATCGAACAGGCCGTGCGCGACAGCCGCATCGCGATGATCTACGAGGGCAGCAACGAGATCCAGGCCATCGATCTGCTGCAGCGCAAAGTGCTGCCCGGTCTGACGGGCAAGCCGGGCTCCGGCAGCGCCTGGCCGGAACTGATCGGCACGCTGCTGCACGAGGCCGGGCTCGCCGGTGCCCGCCCGGCGCTCGCGGCCGCTGCCCGCCAACTGGCCGAGCGCACCCGGGCGCTCGACGAAGCCGCATACGCGCTGGCCGGCGCATCCCTCGCCGACCCCGAACGCCCGCTGCGCGTGGCCGACGACTTCCTGCATGCCACCGGCCATCTGCTGCTGGCATGGGCCTGGCTCCGGAGCGCCCGCGTGGCCGCCGAACGCATCGCCGCCGGCGCGGACGACGACGGCTGGCATGCCGCCAAGGCGGAAACCGCCGGTTTTGGGCTGGACCACCTGGCCCTGCAGTTCGACGCCCATCTCACCCGTGTGATGCAGGCACCTGCCCTGCCGTGGCTGCCCGCCTTATGATCGGGCGCATGCGCACACCCACGACCGACCCTGAAAAGACCGACGCGGACAAATCGACCCCGGCGCTCGACGAAAGCCGCCTGCAGCATGTGCTGGGCTATCTGCTGGCCATCGCCGACGTCCCTTCGCGCAAGACGTTCTTCAAGTACATCGGCAAACCGCTGTCGCTGAGGCCGGTCGAGTTCTCCATGCTCACGCTGATCGCGGGCAACACCGACGTCACGCAGAAACAGCTGTCGCAGGCACTGGCCATCCCCGCGCCCAACGTCACCATCATGCTCGACCGCCTCGAGCAACGCGAGATCCTGGTGCGCGAACGCAGCGAGACCGACCGCCGCTCGCAATACATCCGTCTCACCCCCGCAGGCCGCACCCTGGCCGACAAGGCCCATGCGATTTCCCTGCGCATGGAAGAGGACTCCATCCTCAAGCACCTCAGCACAGGCGAACGCACCATGTTGCGCGAGCTGCTCTACAAGGTCGCACGCACGCCCTGGAAGGCCTGAGGCCAACCGACCGACCGAGGAACCGGGACATCAGCCCATGGCCAGGCCCCGTCCGCCCGGCGGGCGGTTCATGCTCAGGGCCCCCGGGAGCTCCAGCCCGATCGCGTTGCCGCTGTCTTCGCCCCGGGCAAACACCTGCCCCCCGTGCATCCGGGCCACCGCCTGCACGATGGCCAGGCCCAGGCCGTGCCGATGGCCCGGCAGTCCCGGCCGCGCGCCCGTGCGGTAGAACCGCTCGAACAGGCGGGCACACACCGGCGGCGCCAGCGGCTCGCCGGGGCTGTAGACCCACAGGCGCACGCGCCCGGGCTGCGCCTGAAGATGCACGGACACCCGGCCCGGCCCCCGCCCGTAAGCCGCCGCGTTGGTCAGCAGATTGACCAGGGCACGCTGAACCAGCGCCGCATTGCAGACCGCACTGGCGTCGCCCTCGAGCCGGACTTCCAGCCTCGCCTCGTCGAACAACGAACTGCAGTACTCGATGGCGTTGGCCGCCAGCGCCCCCAGTTCCACACGCTGCAGGTCGCGGGCCCGCTCGCCCTGTTCGGCCCGGGCCAGGAACAGCATGTCGTTGACCAGCGCCTTGAGCCGTTCCAGTTCCTCGAGGTTGGATTCCAGTGCCTCGCGCAGTGCCTGCGGACTGTGCGGGCTCGACAGGATCAGCTCGGTGCCGGCGATCAGCACGCTCAGCGGCGAACGCAGCTCATGCGCCACATCGGCGCTGAACCCCTCCATCTGGCGCACGGCCTGCGCCAGATACAGCGACTTGCCGTTGAAGGCATCGATCAGATCGCGCAGTTCCACATCCACCCCATGGGGCGCGAGCGGTTCGCCTTCGGGCTGCAGGCGGGCTTGCCGCGACAGCACGGCGACGGGCCGCAGGCTGCGGCCGACCACCGCCCAGGCCAGCCACGCACACAGAGCCGTACCGGCCGCCAGCAGGGCCAGCAGTTCGCGGCGGTACCAGCGCAACTGGCGCTCGCGTGCATCGGCCGGCAGCGCCACCCGCAGCCAGGCCCGAGGCCGGGCCGCCAGGGACAGCGGCATGTCCACGGCGTCGAACGCCCGGCCATTCGCGTCGAGCTGCCTGTGCACCGAGGGACCACCGGAACCGGCCAGAGCCGCAGTGCCCGGCACCGACTCGGCCGCCGCCGGCGGATCGACGAACGCCGCCTGCAGTTCGGGGTAAGCCACCCGCAGCGTCGCAACGGCCCGGTCGAGCTGCGCCTGCTCCGCTGCCGCACCAGCACCAGCACCAGCACCAGCATCCATCTGCGCGGCCGGCAGCGGCCCTTCGGCGAGCCGACCGCGCAGCACCAGCGCCGCACGTTGCAGCAGGGCCTCGTCGGCCTGGACCAGACGGTTCTCGTACCCCATCGCCAGCGCCAGGCCGGTCAGCGCCAGCACCGCTGCGGCCACGCCGGTCACGCCCCAGGCCAGCCGCCGGTGCAGCGACGGTGCGCCCGTCCGGTTCACGCCGACGGTCCCGCGGCGTGCGGCGGCTCGTCGGCGGGCAGTTCGGCCGCGCGCTCTTCCAGCACATAACCGCGGCCCCGCACCGTGTGCAGGATCCTGGTTGCAAACGGCGCATCCAGCTTGAGCCGCAGGCGCCGCATGGCCACCTCGATCACGTTGACCTCGCTGTCGGCCTGAATGTTCCAGAGCCGCTCTGCGATCGCGGTGCGCGACAGCACCACCCCCTGGTGCTGCAGCAGCAGCCTCAGCAGCGCACACTCCTGCGCCGTGAGCGCGATCTCGCGCCCCTCGCGGTAGGCCCTGCGCCGCACCGGGTCGAGCCGGATATCGATCTCGCCGGCGGCTGCAACCCCGTCGGCGCCGGTCCGGCCCTGGCGGCGCAGCAGCGCATGCACCCGTGCCGCCAGCTCCGAGAACGAAAAAGGCTTCACCAGATAATCGTCGGCGCCGCTGTGCAGGCCGCGCACCCGGTCGCCCACGCTGTCGCGGGCCGTGAGCATCAGCACCGGCATCTGGCGCTGCGCACGCAACCGTGCCAGCAGTACAAAGCCGTCGATGTCGGGCAGCATGACATCCAGCACCACCAGGTCGTAGACCCGTTCGAGTGCCAGCGCCAGACCCGCCTCGCCGGTGTGAGCCACATCCACGACGTAACCGCCCGCCTCGGCCAGGCCGCGCTGCAGATAGAGCGCCAGCTTGATTTCATCGTCGACGACCAGAATACGCATGATGAGCGGACTATAGACGCCGGTTCTGCGCCGCGGCCCGTCGTTCGTTCAGGCTCTCGCGCCGCACGAAATCCGCCACCGCATCGTCACGGGGATGGTGATGCAGGTTGTAAGGCGAATCCCATTGCAGCAAACGCCCGGCGGCCATCACGCCGATGCGGTCGGCGATCGCAAACGCCTCGGCCTGATTGTGCGTGACCAGAATGGCCGTATGCCCGCTCGAGCGCAAGATGTCGCGCACCTCGAAAGCCAGGTGTTCGCGGGTATCCACATCGAGGTTGGAAAACGGCTCGTCGAGCAGCAGCACATCCGGCTCGGGTGCCAGGGCCCGCGCCAGCGCCACGCGCTGCTGCTGGCCGCCGGACAGCTCGTGCGGGTAACTGTCGCCGGCCTCGGCCAGACCGACCATGTCGAGCATCTGCGCGACCTGCATCGCGCTGGCCTGGCGCGGCTGGCGGCGCAACCCGAAGCCGACGTTCTGCGCCACGGTCAAGTGCGGGAACAGCGCGTAGTCCTGAAACATCATGCCCACCTGCCGCCGCTCGGGTGGGCAGTGCACGTGGGCCGACGACAGCACCGTCCCACCCAGCGAGACCTGCCCACGCCGCACCGGCTCGAAGCCGGCAATGGCCCGCAGCACCGTCGACTTGCCGCAGCCCGAGGCCCCCAGCAGGCTGCCGATCTGCCCCTTGGCCAGTCCCAGCGTGAAATCGCGCACCACCTCGCGCACGCCCCGCGGCGTGTCGTAGGCCAGTGCCAAGTTGTCCAGAGCCAGCCAATCGCTCATCCCTGACTTCCCATCCTCAAGTTGGTCCTTGCCAGCAGGATCACCGGCAACAGTCCGGCCAGCACGATCGCCAGCGCAGCCACCGCACCTTCCTCGTACGTCCCGCGCGCGGCCTCGGCGTACAGCCAGGTCGACAAGGTGTCGAAATTCAGCGGCCGCAGCAACAGCGTGGCCGGCAGTTCCTTCATGGTATCGACAAACACCAGCAAGGCCGCCGCCGCGATCGCCGGCCGCAGCAGCGGCAGATGGACCCGGCGCAGCGTGCCGCCCGCCGTCTCGCCCAGCAGCCGCGAGGCCTGCTCGAGCGAGGCCGGTATGCGTGTGAGACCCGCTTCGACCGCGCCCACCGGAATCGCGAGGAACCGGATGAAGTAGGCACAGACCAGCGCCGTGGTCGACCCCATCACGATCAGCCCCACGCTGTCGACCCAGGCATGCAGCAGGCGGTCGACCGCCAGCAGCGGCGCCAGCATGCCGATCGCCAGCACGGTGCCCGGCACCGCATAGCCCAGGCTGCCGATGCGCGAGAACCAGCGGGCAGGCCCCGGCCTTTCGCTTTCCACATAACGCCGGGCGGCCCAGGCCAGCAACAGCCCGCCCAGCACCGTCACCACCGTTGCGGCCAGCGACACCGTCAGGGTGTTGACCAGCCCGGCTATCAGGTGCTCGGACACGCCCCGGACCCGATGCAGGCGTTTCCAGCTCTCGGCCACCAGGTAGGCCGTGGGCGCGGCAAAACCGATGACCACCGGCAGCAGACCCAGGCCCAGTGCCAGCCAGGCCCTGCCGCCGCGCAGCAGCCGCGGGCTCATCGGACGCATGCGCTGGGTATTGGCGAACCGCTGGCGACGGCGGCCATGCCGCTCCAGCAGGATGAGCCCCACGGCCAGCGCCATCATGGTCAGCGCGATCTGGGCTGCACCGCCCAGATCGGAACGCGTCACCCAGGTCGTATACACCGCCACCGTCAGGGTCTGCACACCCAGGAACTCCGAGGCGCCGATGTCGTTGAGCGTCTCCAGCAGAGCCAGGCTCAGCCCGACCGCAATGGCCGGCCGCGCCATCGGCAGCACCACCCTGCGGAACACCTCGAAACGGCCTGCGCCCAGCGTGCGCGCGGCTTCGAGCAGACTGGCCGCCTGGCTCATGAACATCACCCGTGTGCTGAGATACACATAGGGATACAGCACAAAACCCAGCACGAAGATCGCTCCCGGCAGGGAACGCAGATCCGGCAGCCGGAAATCGCGCGGTCCGTCGTAGCCCAGCACGGCGCGCAATGCCGTCTGGATCGGGCCGATGGGATGCAGCAGATCGAGGTAAGCGAACGCCACGATGTAGGTCGGCACGGCCATGGGCAGCAGCAGGGCCCAGGTCAGCCACGAACGCCCCGGAAAGTCGTAGGCCGTCACGAGCCAGGCCGTCCCGGTGCCCAGCAGCGTGACCACCAGCCCGACGCCCAGCAGCAGCCAGGCGGTATTGGCCAGAGCCTGCGGCAGCACATAGTCGACCAGATGCGCCCAGTGCGCGACGTCCGCGCCCAACGCATGCAGCGCAAGCGAAACCAGAGGCGCCAGCACCACCAGCGCGGCCAGCGCAGCGCCCACCATCAAGGGCGCACTGCGGGCCGCCCGGGCGGCTGGACTGAGCAGGACAAATCGAGTCATGGAAGCCCGAGCGCGAGGCCCGGAGAAAAGACACATGGCAAAGCGGCCTGCGCAGGCCGCCTTGCCGTATCGAGATGCACCGGCCGGTGCGTTCAGTGGTCGAAGCCGACCTTGTCGATCAGTTCGCTCGCCTGCTTGCGATGCCTGGCGATCTCGGTCACCGGCAGCGGATCGACCACCAGCGGCCCCATCGCCACCAGCACCGGGTCAAGCGCCACGCCCGCACGGATCGGGTATTCGTAGTTGGCACGCGCGTACAGCGCCTGAGCGGGCTCCGAGACCAGGAACTCCAGCAGCTTCACGGCATTGCCGGCGTGCGGGGCATGACGCGCCACCGCCGCACCGGACACATTCACATGCGTGCCCTTGCTGGCACTCTTGGCAAACGTCGGCCGGATGGCCTTGATCGCATCGCCCCACTTGCGGCTGTCGGTGCCGGGCTGCGCGTTCTTCATCTGGCCCACGTAATAGGCATTGGCAATGCCGATGTCGCAGATGCCGCCCAGAATGTCCCGGGCCACATCGCGGTCGCCGCCTGCCGCCTTGCGCGCCAGGTTGGCCTTGACGCCACGCAGCCAGGTCTCGGCTGCGGCGGCGCCGTCATGGGCGATCTTGGCGGCCACCAGCGCCGTGTTGTAAGGATGCTGGCCCGAGCGGATGCACACCTTGCCCTTCCATTTCGGATCGGCCAGGTCTTCGTAGGTGAAATTGTCGATCGCCAGGTCTTTTTCGGCATAGAGCACCCGGTCGCGCAGCGACAGCGCGAACCACTGGCCACCCGGATCCCGCAGATTCGCCGGCAGCGTCTGCTCCAGCACCGCCGACTTCACCGGCTGCGTCACGCCGCCATCCACCAGGTCGACCAGGTTGCCGATGTCCACCGTCATCAGCACATCGGCGGGCGAACGCGCACCCTCGGCCCGGACCCGCTCGAGCAGGCCGTCCTTGACGAACACCGTGTTCACCTTGATGCCGCTGTCCCGGGTGAAGGCGTCCAGCATGGGCTGGATCAGTGCCGGTTCACGTGTGGTGTAGAGGCTGACCTGCGGGTCGTTGGCCTGCACGGCCCCGGTACCGAAAACCAGGGCCAGCGCCGCACCGCCACGCGCAAGAAAAGGCCAGGACAGAAGGAGTTTTTTCATGGATGAACCGCTCAAGTGGAAAAGAACGAGAAGCTTTTTGAATTCTATTTAATGATGCGGATCATTCTTGATTCTCCGTTTCCCGGCGGGGCCTACTGACGGTGTTCTGTCATCTTGCCTTTCGCACCACCGCGGGGCACCCATGTCCGTGTCGCCCAACAAAAAGGGCCTGCACATCGGCAGGCCCTCGTTCTGGTCATCGCAGCACCCGGGGGTGCCTCGAAAGCGAGAAAACCTCAGGTCTTGGGCAGGGTCACGCCGTGCTGGCCCTGGTACTTGCCGCCGCGGTCCTTGTAGCTGGTCTCGCACACCTCGTCGCTCTCGAAGAACAGCACCTGCGCACAACCCTCGCCCGCGTAGATCTTGGCCGGCAGGGGCGTGGTGTTGCTGAACTCCAGCGTCACGTAGCCTTCCCACTCGGGCTCGAAAGGGGTGACGTTGACGATGATGCCGCAGCGCGCATAGGTGCTCTTGCCCAGGCAGATCGTGAGCACGTTGCGCGGAATGCGGAAGTACTCGACCGTGCGCGCCAGGGCAAAGCTGTTGGGCGGGATGATGCAGGCATCGCCCTCGAAATCGACAAAGCTCTTTTCGTCGAAATTCTTCGGGTCGACCACCGTGCTGTGGATGTTGGTGAAGATCTTGAATTCGCGCGCGCAGCGAATGTCGTAGCCATAGCTGCTGGTGCCGTAGCTCACGATCCGGCCGCCCGACGCGTCGGTGCGGATCTGGCCGGGTTCGAAGGGCTCGATCATGCCTTCGCTTTCCGCCATGCGGCGTATCCACTTGTCGCTCTTGATGCTCATCTCGGGGTTCCTGTAACAGTCGCCCATTTTAAGCGCCCGGCGTGCCCTGCCCGCCCGAGACGCGGCATCAGGCCTGCGCGACCACCGCCCGCTCGACCAGCCGGTCGTCGCCCAGCACGATCATGGCGAACAGCAACTCGTCGAGATGGCTCGCCTGCCCCGTACGGCGCGCCAGCAACGGCGTGGCTTGCGGGTCCAGCACCAGAAAGTCGGCCTCGCAGCCCACGGCCAGGTTGCCCACCACGCCCTCGAGGCCCAGCGCCTGGGCCGCGCCGGCCGTGTGCTGCCACCACAGCGCGCCCGGGCTCAGGCTGACGCCGGCCTTGGTCAGGCCCTCGCGGCCGGCATAGTAGGCCGCCAGCATGGTGTGGAAGGGGCTGAAGCTGGTGCCGCCGCCCACATCGCTGGCCAACCCGTGCAGAAACGGCACCCGCGCCAGCGCGTCGTAGTCGAAGAAACCGCTGCCCAGGAACAGGTTGCTGGTCGGGCAGATCGCCGCCGCCGTGCGCGTGTCGCGCATCAGGGCCCGATCGGTGTCGTCGAAGTGAATGCAGTGCGCATACACCGCGCGCTCGCGCATCAGCCCGAACCGGTCGTAGACGTCCAGGTAGCTGCGCGCCTGAGGGAACAGCTCGGCGACCCAGCGCACCTCGGCCAGGTTCTCCGCCACATGCGACTGGATCCAGACATCCGGATACTGGCGCGCCAGCTCGCCCGCGCCGGCCAGTTGCGCATCCGTGCTGGTCGGGGCAAAACGCGGCGTGATGGCGTACCCCAGCCGGCCACGCCCATGCCAACGCTGGATAAGTTCTTCGCTCTCGCGCAGCCCCTGTTCGGTCTGGTCGGCCACGCCTTCGGGGCAGAAACGGTCCTGCAGACACTTTCCGGTCATCAGCCGCATGCCGCGCGCCTCGGCCAGCGAAAACAGCGCATCCACCGAAGCGGCATGCGAGGTCGAGAACACCAAGGCGCTGGTCACGCCGTTGCGCAGCAGTTCCTCGATGAAGAAGTCCGCACTCTCGGCCGCATGCTGGGCATCCGAAAAACGGCTCTCATGCGGAAACGTGTAGTTCTCCAGCCAGGGCAGCAGGCCGTCTGCCGGAGAACCGATCACATCGGTCTGCGGATAGTGGATGTGCATGTCGACGAAACCCGGTGCCAGCAGGCGTCCCGGCAGGTGCTCGACCGGCACGTTCGCATGGCGCTCCCGAAGGGCCTGCCAGGACCCGACGTCGGCAATGCGGCCGTCGTCGCCCACGACCAGCAGGCCGTCGCTGTCGTGCAGAGCTTGGCGGTTGTCGTCGAAACGGAGCAGTGCGGCGCGATAGGCTTTCATGGGCCGGAACTTTAGCGCAGCGCCGGCGGGCCGTCATACAGCCGGCCTTATAACGCCCATCAGGGCCGGGGCGGTGCGCTGGCGGTGACGGCCGCACGCCATTCGCGCAGCTTGGCCTTGAGGGCCGTCCGATTGGCGGTCCCCATGCGCAGCAGCGTCTTCTGGCCGGCCGACAGGTTCTCCAGGCGCGGATCGGCGAACTCGTAACGCACCCAGGGCCGCTGGGGCGAGTTGCTCTCGACGGCGGCATTGATGGGCGGCAGCACCACGGCCAGGGGGCCGGTGGGCTCCGGTGTCGCCAGCAGGTGGTCGATCACCTGCACCAGCCTGTCGTTGAAGTAGCGGCCGGGATAACCCAGGTCTTCGTAAGCGGCCTGGAACAGGGGATAGGCGCTCCGGTAGATCGTCAGCGCCAATCCGGTGTCGACCGCACTCAGGGCACGCACCAGGGGTTCGTAGCGCTGGGCATTGGCGTCGGCCAGCACGCTGCGGCCCTCGCTTGGGTCGACCATCAGTTGGCCTGGCGTGGGCGCGACGGGCCAGATCAGCGGCGCGACATGTTTGCTCGGCAGGTTGTCGACCGTCGCCACCACGCGGCGGGCAAAATCGTCGAGCTGCAGCCAGCCCAGCAGGGGCGAGCGGCCCAGCAACTGAGCCATCTGCGACTCGAACCAGCGCTGCGCGGCACGCGGATCGGCCAGCGCATCGCCGGGCGGGGCCGCCACGGTCGGGCCGGGTGCCGGCTGTTCGACGGGAAACTGGGGCGCTGCGGGCAAGGTCGGCGGCGGCATCGCTGCATCGGGCACGGCCGGAGCGGGCGTGGACGCCACGGCAGGCACGGGCGGGGCCGGTTCGGCGCGCATGAAGCGCCAGTAATACCAGCCGCCCAGCACCAGCGCCACCAGGACGACGGCCACCCACCAGTGGCCGGAAGACTCTTTTCTGCGCATGGGAATCAAAACTCCTAGGACTGCCAAGCGACACAGTCTATGCCACCCGGCTCGATGGCGACAGTGCACACGCGCCGGCCGGGCCGGCAGCCCGCTTCGCCACAGGGGATAATCCCCCACCTATGAACCCCCTGCTGGACACCCTCCATCCCTATCCCTTCGAACGCCTGCGGGCCCTGTTCGACGGGGTCACGCCCAACGCCGACTACACGCCCATCAGCTTGGGCATCGGCGAACCGAAGCACGCCACGCCCCCGTTCATCCTCAAGGCGCTGGCCGACAACGGCGCGGCACTTGCGGCCTATCCCGCCACGGCGGGCAGCCCGGCCCTGCGGCAAGCGTTTGCGGGCTGGCTGCAGCGACGCTATGGAATTGCGATCGACGGTGCAAGCCAGACACTGCCCGTCACCGGTTCGCGCGAGGCGCTGTTCGCCTTCGCCCAGGCCATCGTCGACCCGACGGCGCGCCAGGGCGGCGAGCCGCCGGTGGTGCTCTGCCCCAACCCCTTCTACCAGATCTACGAAGGCGCGGCCCTGCTCGCCGGCGCACAGCCGCACTACGTGCCGAGCGATCCGGCCCGGAACTTCGCCGTCGACTGGTCGAGCGTGCCGGAAGACGTCTGGGCACGCACCCAACTGGTCTTTGTCTGCTCGCCCGGCAATCCGACGGGGGCCGTCATGCCGCTGCCCGAATGGGAACAGCTGTTTGCCCTGAGCGACCGCTACGGCTTTGTCATCGCCTCCGACGAGTGCTACAGCGAAATCTACTTCCGCGACGAGCCGCCCCTGGGTGGACTCGAGGCCGCGGCGCGGCTGGGCCGGACGGGTTTCCAGCGCCTGGTGGCCTTCACCAGCCTGTCCAAGCGCAGCAACGTGCCGGGACTGCGCAGCGGTTTCGTGGCCGGCGATGCAGAGATCCTGCGCAAATTCCTGCTCTATCGCACCTACCACGGCTGCGCCATGAGCGGCATGGTGCAGCAGGCCAGCATCGCGGCCTGGGGCGACGAACGGCACGTCGAGGACAACCGGGCGCTGTACCGCGAGAAATTCGCCGCCGTGACGCCTGTGCTGGCGCCTCACCTCGATGTCCGCCTGCCCGACGCCAGCTTCTACCTGTGGGCCGGCATCCCCGAAATCTGGGGCCGGGACGACGAATCGTTCGCCCGTGAGCTCTATGCCCAATACAATGTGACCGTTTTGCCCGGCAGCTACCTGGCCCGCACGGCCGGCGGCACGAACCCCGGCGCAGGGCGCGTGCGCATGGCGCTGGTCGCGCAAACCGCCGAGTGCGTGGAGGCCGCCAGCCGCATCGCGCGTTTTGCCGCGCAACCGCGCACGGCCCAGTCCTGAGCCCGGCACCTTCCCGGCGCAGGCCCTCGTGGCTTGCACTTCCGTACTACTCTTTCGATCCGTCATGACTCAACAACTGCAAACCATCATCGAAAACGCCTGGGACAACCGCGCCCAGATCTCGCCGTCCACCGCCCCCAAGGAAGTGGCCGACGCGGTCGAGCACGTGCTGGGTGAACTCGATCGCGGCGCGCTGCGCGTGGCCACGCGGGAAGCCGTCGGCCAATGGACCGTCCACCAGTGGATCAAGAAGGCCGTGCTGCTGTCCTTCCGCCTGAAGGACAACGAATTCGTGCGCGCCGGCGACCTGTCCTTCTTCGACAAGGTGCCGACCAAGTTCTCCGACCTCGACGAAGCCAGCATGAAGGCCACCGGCGTGCGCGTGGTGCCGCCCGCCGTCGCCCGCCGCGGCAGCTTCCTGGCCAAGAACGTGATCCTCATGCCCTCGTACGTCAACATCGGCGCCTACGTCGATGAAGGCTCCATGGTCGACACCTGGGCCACAGTGGGCAGTTGCGCGCAGGTCGGCAAGAACGTGCACCTCTCCGGTGGCGTGGGTCTGGGCGGCGTGCTCGAACCCCTGCAGGCCAACCCCACCATCATCGAAGACAACTGCTTCATCGGCGCCCGCTCGGAAATCGTCGAAGGCGTCATCGTCGAAGAGAACTCGGTGATCTCCATGGGCGTCTACATCGGCCAGAGCACCCCCATCTACGACCGTGCCACCGGCGAGATCACGTACGGCCGCGTGCCTTCGGGCTCGGTGGTCATCAGCGGCAGCCTGCCCAAGAACGACGGCGCCTACAGCCTGTATGCCGCCATCATCGTCAAGCGCGTGGACGCACAGACCCGCGCCAAGACCAGCCTGAACGATCTGCTGCGCGCCTGAGCCCCGGCTCTCGCTCGCACAGCGTCCACTCCCGTGGACACAACCCCGGTGTCGTCCAGGCACCGGGCCGGCGCCCGTGGCGCACCGATGGGCCCTTCGTGGCCCATCCGCGTTCTGGGCGGCCGATCCGTCCGACCCTGTTTCCCATTGCCATCGGGCACGATCCGTTCTGCCCCGCGCTCCGCACGGCCCCACGCCATTCCCGACAGAAGCCCGCTTTGCCATGACTGCCACCCTCGCTCTCGCCCAAGACCTCATCGCCCGGCCCTCGGTCACGCCGCAGGACATGGGTTGCCAGGACATGCTGGCCCAGCGCCTGCAGGCTCTGGGATTCGTGTGCGAAACGCTGGAAAGCGGCCCGGACGATTTCCGCGTCACCAACCTGTGGGCCCGGCTCGACGGCAGCCTGGGCGCCGAGGCACGCACCTTTGTCTTCGCCGGCCATACCGACGTGGTGCCGACCGGTCCCGTCGAGCAGTGGGGCAGCCACCCGTTCAAGCCCACCGTGCGCGACGACCGGCTCTACGGCCGCGGTGCCAGCGACATGAAGACCTCGATTGCCGCCTTCGTGGTGGCCGTGGAAGAACTGCTGGCCGGAGGCGTACGGCCGCGCCACAACATCGCACTGCTCATCACCAGCGACGAGGAAGGCCCGGGACGCGACGGCACGGTCATCGTCTGCCAGGCGCTCAAGGCCCGTGGCGAACCGCTCGAATGGTGCGTGGTGGGCGAACCCACGGCCACGCAGCGCACCGGCGACACGATCAAGAACGGCCGCCGCGGCACCATGAGCGGACGCCTCACCGTCAAGGGCGTGCAGGGCCACATCGCCTACCCCCACCTCGCGCGCAACCCCATCCACCTGCTGGCCCCCGCGCTGGCCGAACTGGTGGCCATCCGCTGGGACGAAGGCAACGATTTTTTCCCGCCGACCAGTTGGCAGGTCTCCAACATCCACGGCGGCACGGGTGCCACCAACGTGATTCCCGGCGAAGTCGTGGTCGACTTCAACTTCCGCTTCTGCACCGAATCCACGCCCGAATCGCTGCAGCAGCGTGTGCACGAAACCCTGCACCGCCACCAGCTCGACTTCGACCTGCAGTGGACCCTGGGCGGCCTGCCCTTCCTCACGCCGCGTGGTGCGCTGGTCGACGCGCTCGAAAAGGCCATCGCCGACGAAACCGGCCT
The DNA here is from genome assembly GCF_003752175.1 of Comamonas sp. BIGb0124. Taxonomy (GTDB): domain Bacteria; phylum Pseudomonadota; class Gammaproteobacteria; order Burkholderiales; family Burkholderiaceae_C; genus Comamonas_F. Next base: position 172,346 of record NZ_RJVF01000015.1, read on the forward strand.
GGTCACCGAACTCTCGACCAGCGGCGGCACCAGCGACGGCCGATTCATCGCCCAGGTCTGCCCGCAGGTGGTCGAGTTCGGCCCGCCCAACGCCACCATCCACAAGATCGACGAACACATCGCGCTGGCCGACATCGAGCCGCTCAAGAACGTCTACCGCCGGCTCGTCGGCGCGCTCACCCTGTAAGCCCCTCTACCCCTGCCGCATGAACACGCCCGCCCACCCCACGCCCAGCCCCACCACCCTGCGCCCGCTGATCGACAGCCAGGCCCGCCGCCTGCAGGCCGCCGGCGTGAGCTACGGCCACGGCACCCAGAGCGCCGAGGACGAGGCCGCCTGGCTGGTGCTGTGGCGTCTGGGCCTGCCCCTGGACTGCGACCTCGACGATCCGGCCCTGGGCGAGCGCACCGTCTCGGCCGACGAAATGGCCCGGGTCGAGGCCCTGGTGGACGAGCGCATCGCCAGCCGCAAGCCGGCCGCCTACCTCACCCGCGAGGCCTGGCTGCAAGGCATTTCGTTCTATGTCGACGAACGCGCCATCGTGCCGCGCAGCTTCATCGCCGAACTGATCGTGCAGGGCGACATCGATCCCTGGCTCGAGCGTGCCGTGGCAGAGAGCGGCCGCGCCGACCGTTTCGCCGTGCTCGATCTGTGCACGGGCAACGGAAGCCTGGCCGTGCTCTGCGCCATGGCCTGGCCCGACGCGCAGGTCACCGGTGCCGATCTCTCGACCGATGCGCTCGCCGTCGCCCGCATCAACGTCGACCGCCACGCGCTGCAGGACCGCATCGCCCTGTTCGAATCGGACGGCCTGTCGGCGCCCGAGCTGCGCGCGCGCGGGCCGTTCGAGCTCATCGTCTGCAATCCGCCCTACGTGAACGCGCAGAGCATGGCCGCCCTGCCCGCCGAGTACCTGGCCGAGCCCGAACTGGCCCTGGCCGGCGGCGACGACGGCATGGACTTCATCCGCCGGCTGCTGGCCGATGCCGCCGAATGGCTCACGCCCGAAGGCGCGCTGGTGCTCGAGATCGGCAACGAACACCCCCACTACGAAGCCGCGTTTCCGGGCCTGGAGACGCTCTGGCTCGACACCTCGGCCGGCGACGACCAGGTGCTGCTCATCACCCGCCATGCGCTGACGCAATGGCAAGCCCCGGCATGAGCCTCCCTCCCGCGCGGCCCCGGCGCGCAGTTCCCCTTCTCAAACGTCTTTCCGCGCGGCCCGACCGGGCCGCGCATCCATCATGATTTCCCTCAGAAACATCGTCCTGCGCCGCGGCACCAAGGTGCTGCTCGACCAGGCCAACCTCATCATCAATCCCGGTGAAAAAGCCGGTCTGGTCGGCCGCAACGGCGCGGGCAAATCGACCTTGTTCGCCTTGCTGGCCCGCAACCTGCACGAGGACGGCGGCGACTTCGACATCCCGCGCCAGTGGCGCATGGCGCAAGTCTCGCAGCACATGCCCGAGACCAGCGAAAGCGCCACCGACTTCGTGCTCGCCGGCGACACCCGCCTGACCGAACTCCACGCCGCACTCCGCAAGGCCGAGGCCGAGGACGACGGCATGGCCATCGCCCATGCCTACAGCGACCTCGCCGATGCCGGCGACCACGATGCCGTGCCGCGCGCCCAGGCGCTGATCCAGGGCCTGGGCTTCAAGCCGCACGAGCTCGGCCAGCCCGTCAACAGCTTCTCGGGCGGCTGGCGCATGCGCCTGCAGCTGGCACGTGCCCTGATGTGCCCCTCCGACCTGCTGCTGCTCGACGAGCCCACCAACCACTTGGATCTGGACGCACTCGTCTGGCTCGAAGCCTGGCTGCGCAAGTACCCCGGCACCATGATCGTCATCAGCCATGACCGGGAATTCCTCGATGCGGTCACCGACGTCACCGTGCACATCGAGAACGCCAAGCTCACCCGCTACGGCGGCAACTACAGCGCTTTCGAAACCCTGCGTGCCCAGCAACTGGAACTGCAGCAGGCCTCGTTCAGCAAGCAGCAGGACAAGATCGCCCACCTGCAGAAATTCATTGCCCGCTTCAAGGCCAAGGCCAGCAAGGCCAAACAGGCGCAGAGCCGGGTCAAGGCGCTCGAGCGCATGGAAAAGATCGGCCCCGTGCTGGCCGAAGCCGAGTTCACCTTCAGCTTCAAGGAACCCGCCAACCTGCCCAACCCGATGCTGTCGATCAGCGAGGCGGACTTCGGTTACCCCGCCTCGGAAGAGAACGGTGGCCAGCCCCGCACCATCCTGCAGAACGTCAGCAAGTCGGTGCTGGCGGGCCAGCGCGTGGGCATTTTGGGCGCCAACGGCCAGGGCAAGTCGACCTTCGTGAAGACCGTGGCGCGCGACCTCGCGGCCCTGGGCGGCACCATCACCGAGGGCAAGGGCCTGGCCATCGGCTACTTCGCGCAGCAGGAACTCGACGTGCTGCATGTCGACGAGTCGCCGCTGGCCCACATGGTGCGCCTGGCGCGCGAGCTGGGCCCGCAGGCGCAGCAGCCGTCGCGCGAGCAGGATCTGCGCAATTTCCTCGGCACCTTCAACTTCAGCGGCGACATGGTGATGCAAGCCGTCGGCACCATGAGCGGCGGCGAAAAGGCCCGCCTCGTGCTGTGCATGATCGTCTGGCAACGCCCCAACCTGCTGCTGCTCGACGAGCCCACCAACCATCTGGATCTCGCCACACGCGAAGCCCTGGCCATGGCGCTCAACGAGTTCGAGGGCACCGTGATGCTGGTCAGCCACGACCGGGCCCTGCTGCGTTCGGTGTGCGACGAGTTCTGGATGGTGGGACGGGGTCAGGTCCAGCCCTTCGACGGCGATCTCGACGACTACCAGCGCTACCTGCTCGAGGAATCCCGCCGGCTGCGCGACGAGGCGCGCCAGGCCCTGGCCGCATCGACAGCCCTGTCGGCAGCGGCACCCGCCGCGGCCCCCGCGGCGGCCAGCCCGGCCGCTGCGCCGGCCGCACCGGTGGCCCCGGCGGCCGGCCCGGCCGAGAGCCCCCAACCCGCCGCGGCCGCCGCCTCTTCGGCCACCGGCGATGTCAGCCAGCGCGACCAGCGCAAACAGGACGCCCAGCGCCGGCAGGAACTCGCCGCGCAACTGCGCCCGCTCAAACGCGAACTCGAGCAGAACGAAAAACGCACGGCCACGCTCGAAAGCGAGCGCACCGACCTCGAGGCCAGGCTCGCAAACCCCATACCGGCGTCGGAACTCGCCGACGCGGGCCGTAGGCTCAAGGCCATAAATGACGAAATCGCGACTTTAGAGGAACGTTGGCTGCTGTTGCAAGAGGAAATCGAGCAGGCCAGCGTTTAAGCTGGCGGGGCCCCGCTGCTCGTGGGGCGTTCCCTACCCTACACAAGGAAGCAGTCATGGGCATTCTCGCCACCATCATCGTGGGCCTGATCGTCGGTCTGATCGCGCGCGCCATCAAGCCGGGCGACGACAAGCTGGGCCTCATCTGGACCATCATTCTGGGCATACTGGGCTCGCTGCTGGCCGGCTGGTTCGGCCAGCAAATGGGCTGGTACCTGCCTGGCGAGCCCGCCGGGTGGATCGCCTCCGTCATCGGCGCCATCGTGCTGCTGGTGATCTACGGCATGGTCCGCGGCCGGCGGGGCTGACGCCCTCCGCCCGCACACGGCTCGGGCTGGCCGTCCGGGCCGTCCGAACCGACCCGGGATATCCTGCCGCGCGTGCAGCAGCCATTCCCGAAAAAAGGGCGGAGCGCCTCAAGCGCTCCGCCCTTTCTGTTGTCCGGCGGGCGCCCCGCCGGGGCGCCGCTCTCAGACCTTGCGTCCGAAAGGTCCGTCGTTGCCCACCTGCACCAGGTTGTGCTCGGTGGCACGCTCGGTCGTCGAAGGCTGGCCCACGGCCACGCAATCGGCGTAGTAACGCACATGGCCGGTTTCGTCCTCGAGCTCGACCAGGCCGTGGATGTCGGTTTCGAAACCCGGGCACTGCTGGTTGAACTCGCGCGAGAACTTCAGGTAATCGACGATCGTCTTGTTGAACACCTCGCCGGGGATCAGCAGCGGAATGCCGGGAGGATACGGCGTGATCAGGCTGGTGGTGATGCGGCCCTCGAGCTCGTCGATCTCGACGCGCTCGGTCTTGCGGTGGGCGATGTAGGCATAGGCATCGCTGGGCTTCATCGCCGGTTCGAGATCGCTCAGGTACATCTCCGTGGTCAGCCGCGCGATGTCGTACTTCGCGTACATCTGGTGCACGTGCTGGCACAGGTCACGCAGGCCCATGCGCTCGTAGCGCTTGTGCTTCTGGCAGAACTCGGGAAGGATGCGCCACATCGGCTGGTTCTTCTCGTAATCGTCCTTGAACTGCTGCAGCGCCGTCAGCAGCGAGTTCCAGCGGCCCTTGGTGATGCCGATGGTGAACATGATGAAGAAGCTGTAGAGGCCGGTCTTCTCCACGATCACGCCGTGCTCGGCCAGGAACTTGGTCACGATCGAAGCCGGGATGCCCGTCTCCGCGAACTTGCCGTCCATGGCCAGGCCGGGCGTGACGATGGTCGACTTGATCGGGTCGAGCATGTTGAAGCCGTCGGCCAGTTGACCGAAGCCATGCCACTTGGCATCCGCCTCGTTGTCCTTGATGATCCAGTCGTCGGCGCGGCCGATGCCTTCGTCGACCAGGTTGTCCGGGCCCCAGACCTTGAACCACCAGTCCTGATCGCCGAACTCCTCTTCCACCTTGCGCATGGCACGGCGGAAATCCAGCGCTTCGAGAATGCTCTCCTCGACCAGCGCGGTGCCGCCGGGCGGCTCCATCATGGCCGCAGCCACGTCGCAGCTGGCGATGATCGCGTACTGCGGGCTGGTGCTGGTGTGCATCAGGTAGGCCTCGTTGAAGAGGTGGCGGTCGAGCTTGCGGTGCTGCGAATCCTGCACCAGCACGTGGCTGGCCTGGCTGATGCCGGCCAGCAGCTTGTGCGTCGACTGGGTGGCGAAGACCAGCGATTCCTTGGGTCTCGCGCGCTTCTTGCCCATCGAGTGATAGGGACCGTAGAAAGGGTGGAACGCCGCATGCGGCAGCCAGGCTTCGTCGAAATGCAGCGTGTCGACATAACCGTCGAGCTCGGCCTTGATGGTCTCGGTGTTGTAGACCACGCCGTCGTAGGTCGACTGCGTGAGCGTCAGGATGCGCGGCTTGACCGTGTCCGCATCGACCCCCGCCAGCAGCGGGTTGGCTCGGATCTTGGCCTTGATCGCCTCGACGTCGAACTCCGAACGCGGGATCGGGCCGATGATGCCGAAATGATTGCGCGTCGGCTTCAGGAACACCGGAATCGCGCCCGTCATGATGATGGCGTGCAGATTCGACTTGTGGCAGTTGCGGTCGACCACCACCACGTCGCCCGGCGCCACGGTGTGATGCCAGACCATCTTGTTCGAGGTGCTGGTGCCGTTGGTCACGAAAAAGCAGTGATCGGCATTGAAGATGCGTGCGGCATTGCGCTCGCTCTCGGCCACCGGGCCGGTGTGGTCGAGCAACTGGCCCAGTTCCTCGACGGCGTTGCAGACGTCGGCCCGCAGCATGTTCTCGCCGAAGAACTGGTGGAACATCTGGCCCACGGGGCTCTTGAGGAAAGCCACGCCGCCCGAGTGCCCGGGGCAATGCCACGAGTACGAACCGTCTTCCGCGTAATCGAGCAGGGCCTTGAAGAACGGCGGCTGCACGGTTTCGAGATAACCCTTGGCCTCGCGGATGATGTGACGCGCCACGAACTCGGGCGTGTCCTCGAACATGTGGATGAAGCCGTGCAGCTCGCGCAGGATGTCGTTGGGAATGTGGCGCGAGGTCTTGGTCTCGCCGTACACGTAGATCGGCACATCCAGATTCTTGCGGCGCACTTCGTTGATGAAGGTGCGCAGGTTGAGCACGGCGGGCGCGAGCTCGTCGCCCTGGGTGAACTCCTCGTCGTCGATCGACAGGATGAAGGCGCTGGCACGGCTCTGCTGCTGCGCGAACTGCGACAGGTCACCGTAGCTGGTGGCGCCCAGCACCTCGAATCCTTCGGCCTCGATCGCCTGGGCCAGCGCGCGGATGCCCAGCCCGGAGGTGTTCTCCGAGCGGAAATCTTCGTCGATGATGACGATGGGGAAACGGAATTTCATGCGCGACTCCAAGACTCTGCGGACGTTCAAAACCCCGCAGTGTAAGAAAAAACCCAGGGTTGGCCAGCCAACAAGGCTATCGTCCTTGCTCAGACTGCACAATGTGGTGCTCAGCCTACAGTGACAAAGTTTCCAATCGTAAGCATTGCATCCCGACACAAGGAGGACACAACCATGTTTGACCTAGCCGATTCGACCATCTGGTGGGTACTGGCCGGACTCGCCGTGGCCTGCGAGCTGTTCGTCGGCATGTTCTACCTGCTCATGCTGGCCGTGGGCCTGGCGGCAGGCGCGTTGGCCGCGCATCTCGGGCTCGATTTCGTCGGCCAGTTGCTGGCCGCCGCCGTGATCGGCTCGGGCACCGTCACCCTCTGCTACCTCGTCCGCCGCAAGCTCGCGCTCACGCGCCAGCAGGCCAACCGCAACGTCAACCTCGATATCGGCGAACGGGTGCAGGTCGAGAGCTGGAACACCGACGGCACCGCCAGCGTCCGTTACCGCGGCGCGCAATGGACCGCCGTTCCCGCGCCGGGCACCCTGCAGGCCCTGGGCACGCACCGGGTCAAGGACCTGGACGGCAACACGCTCGTCATCGAAAAAGCCTGAACGAGGCCGGCGGCTCCTACCGCTCCGCCGGCGCCCCGCCAAGCCCGCGACCGCGCAATGCGAGAATGGGCCGGAGCACAGACTCTTTCCCCGGGCCCATGCAGCCCGGACTTCCGGTCGTCCCGACCCACCGCACATCATCCGAGGAGTATTCATGCCCGAGATCGCGATCGTCGTCTTTGTCATCTTCATCATCTTTGTGGCCCGCGCCATCAAGATCGTGCCGCAGCAGAATGCATGGGTGGTCGAGCGCCTGGGCAAGTTCCACGCCACGCTCAGCCCGGGCCTGAACGTGCTGATCCCCTTCGTCGACCGTGTCGCCTACAAACACAGCCTCAAGGAAATCCCGCTCGACGTGCCCAGCCAGATCTGCATCACGCGCGACAACACCCAGTTGCAGGTCGACGGCATCCTGTATTTCCAGGTGACCGACCCCATGCGGGCCAGCTACGGCTCCTCCAACTACGTGATGGCCGTCACGCAGCTGGCCCAGACCTCGCTGCGCAGCGTGATCGGCAAGCTCGAACTCGACAAGACCTTCGAGGAACGCGACATCATCAATGCCCAGGTCGTGGCCGCCATCGACGAAGCGGCCTTGAACTGGGGCGTCAAGGTTCTGCGGTATGAAATCAAGGACCTGACCCCGCCCAAGGAAATCCTGCACGCCATGCAGCGCCAGATCACGGCCGAGCGCGAGAAGCGTGCCCTGATCGCGGCATCCGAAGGCCGCCGCCAGGAACAGATCAACATCGCCACCGGTGAACGCGAGGCCTTCATCGCCCGCTCCGAAGGCGAAAAACAGGCCGCCATCAACAACGCCCAGGGCGAAGCCGCATCCATCACCGCCGTGGCCGAAGCCACCGCGCTGGCCATCGAACGCGTGGCATCCGCCATCCAGAACCCCGGTGGCCAGGAAGCCGTGCAGCTCAAGGTGGCCGAGAAGGCCGTGGAGGCCTACTCCAAGGTCGCCGCAGACTCCAACAGCACCCTCATCGTGCCCAGCAACATGACCGAAGTCTCGGCCCTGATCGGCTCGGCCATGCGCATGGTGCAGGCCGGCGGCAAGGGCGTCATCTGAGACCGGGCCGCCCAAAAAACAGGCACCCCCAAGCCAGACCCTTAGAAATCAATCACTTGCATTCGCCCCGCACCACTCATACGCGGTTATCCACAGTGTTGTTCAACACAACCGTGCATAACACGCCTGTCACACAGCCGTGGCAGGCCCCGACCGCGTGCGGCCCTGCGGTTTTTTCATGTGCATCGCCGATTTGAGTGGAGACGTCCTTCGGCAATGCTACAATGCAAGGCTACGCGGAGAGGTGGATGAGCGGTTTAAGTCGCACGCCTGGAAAGCGTGTGTGGGTTAATAGCCCACCGCGGGTTCGAATCCCGCCCTCTCCGCCAATGACAGTCCATGCAATCCGCCGGGATCGCATTAAAACCCGCCAAACGTGCTTCACGTTGGCGGGTTTTTCTTTGGCCGAATCCAGACGGGCCGGTGTCGTGCGCGACCCGTTCGCGTCAAGGCAGGGCGATGCGAACCACGCTCTCCACACCGTCGGGGGTCTGGCCCTTCACGCTGACATACAGGTTGTCGTTGCGCGCGTCGAGGGCCAGGCTGTTCGGGTTGGGATTCAGCGTGTGGCGATGCACGATGCGATAGTCGCGTCCGTCGATGACCGTCACCTGACCGACGGCCTCGGGATTCTTGGGCGACGCTCCGCGGTTGCTGACGTAGATGCGATCGCGTCGCGCATCGTAGACCACGTCGAGCAGGCCCATCGAAATCGGGATTCGTTTCAGCAGCGTGCCACGCAGGCTGTCGAAGACCAGCAGGTCGCCGCTGTTGGCGTCGGCCGCGAACAGGCGTTCGCCGCCGGCATCGAGCGAGAGGTTGACCAGGAACCGTTCCTGCGGCGCGGCCGGAAACTGCTGCAGCACCACCCCGCGGTCGGGATCGATCACGCTCAGTGCGACAGTGCCGCCATGGCCCACGTAGAGGCGGTTGCGGGCTGCATCGTAAGCCAGGCCTGCGGGCCACTTCGACAGCGCGACGGTGTGCAGGATGCGTCCGCTGTTCGCATCCACGATCCACACATGGCCCTGGGTGCCGGGACTGCTCACGAACAGCCGCTGACCGGCGCTGTCGACCAGCACCTTGCGGGTCCGGTTGTCGTGTGATTTTTCCTGGGTGGTGGACAGCGCGAGGCTCCGTGTCGGCGCGCTGCCATCGAGGGCGATGGCACTCACGGCACCGTCGAAGGTATGGCCTGCGTACAGCGTGCGGCGGGACGCATCGTAAGCGAGCGAGAACGGTGCCAGCGGAAGTGCCAACCGGCGTTCGACGGCCAAGGTCTGCCCGTTGAGCTCCAGCACCTCTCCGGGCAATTGGCGACCGCGTTTCACACCGGTGGTCGTGACGTAGACACGGTCGCCGGCCGTCGTCAGTTCATAGAGGCCCGGCGCGATGTCGCGACGCAGTTCTTCGCCCGTCTCGGGCTGTGCGGCAACGGCGCCGGAACGAGCCGTCGCATCGCTGCTGTCTGCCGGTAGCTGGGCACAGCCCGAAAGGCCGATCAGCAGCGCCAGTGCAAGGATCAACGCGTGCACCGGTGCACCGGATGGCCGGGAAATCGAGGTCATGAAAGAAGTCTCCGTCGGGGATGGGATCGAACGGCGCTCAGAAGCTGCCGCGCACGGTGAAAACGAAGTTGCGGGGATCGCCGTAGTAGCTCATGGTCGTCCCTTGCACGGAGGAGTAGTAGGTCTTGTCGAAGATGTTGTTGAGGTTCAGGGAAGCCGACCATTGCGGGCTGATCCTGTAGTTGAGATAGCCGTTCCAGATGGTGCGGCCGCCGAGCGTGAGGCGCTGGGTGCTGGTCTGGGCGTAATACGCGGTTTGTGAGTTGAGACCGCCGCCTACCGTCCAGCGCGAGAGCGCACCGGGCAACTGGTAGGTGGTCCAGAGCCTCAGCATGTGGCGCGGGGTGTAGGTGTTGAAAGCCAGGCCTTCGTTGTCGAGGTCGCGCAGGTAGCGGGTGCTGGTGTACGTGTAGCCTGCGTACAGGTTCCAGCCGCGGGCCAGTTCACCGTTGATCTCGGCATCGGCGCCCTGGCTGCGCACCTTGCCCGTATCGGTGTAGCAGTACCAGTCGCCGCTGCAGGTCGGGCTGGTGTTGTAGTCGGCCTGCGCACGGTGGGTCTGGTCGATGCGGAAGATCGCAAAGGCGGCATGAGCCAGGCCGCCGAAAAGGTCGCCCTTCACGCCGGCCTCGAGGTTGGTGCCGACGACCGGGCGCAGCGAGGCACCGCTTTCCGTGCGTTCGTCCTGGGGCTTGAAGATGTCGGAATAGCTGGCATAGGCCGACCAGTCGGGGGCGAAGTCGTAGATGACGCCGGCATAGGGCGAGAGTCTTCCGCTCGCGCGGTTGTGGGTCTCGCCCACCGAGCTCGAACGACCGCTGGTGGTGGTGAGCCAGTCGGTGCGGCTCCAGCTCATGCGGCTTCCGAGCACCACCTTCACAGGGTCGAGCACCTGCAGCCGTGCCGCGCCGTAGACGCCGTACTGCCGGCGCTGGCCCTCACGGCCCTCGCGGAAATAGCTGTCGATGGTGGCATCGGACACCTCCGCGGTGACCGGGCTGTAGTTGTAGATATCGAAGGACCGGTTGGCTGCATAGCCGTAGCTGGTATCGGTCCGCGAGTCGGTGTAGTTGAAGCCCGCCACGAGTTCGTGCTGCCGGCCGAGCAGCGAGACCGGTCCCACGAAGTTGGCATCGAAACCGGCGGCGTGGGTGTCGTACACCGTGCGCCGTGTCTGCAGCGTGCCGAGGTGGGTGGCGGCGTTGGCGGCCGCGACGCTGGCCTGGTAGCGCAGCAGTTGTTCTTCGCGCTGGTAGGTCGAGGCGAACTTGAAACGCCAGTCGTTGCCGAAGCGATGGGTGAAATCGGCGTAGAGCGCGCTGTTGGTCACATCCTGGCGGTTCCATGTGGCGCCGAAGTAGCTGGAGCGGGCCAGGCCGGTGTCCTGCATATTGTTGAAGCGGGGCACGCCCAGCAGCGAAGGCCGGCCGTATTTTTTCTCGACACTCGCGCCCAAGCTAATCTGCGTGTCGGAAGAGATGTCGTAATCCAGCGTGCCGTAATACGATGTGGAGGTGTTGTCGACGTAGTCGACGAACGAGTCCGAACGATCCTGGTCGACCACAAAACGGCCGCGCAGACTGCCGTCTTCATTGAGCAGGCGGTTGGCATCGAGCTGCAGACCGTAATGGTTCCACGAGCCGGCTTTGCCCACCACCGTGAAGCGGTTCTCGTCGAGGCTGCGTTTGCGCACCAGGTTGACGGCGCCACCCGGGCTGCCCGAGCCCTGCAGCAGACCGGCGGCTCCGCGCAGGACTTCGACCCGGTCGTAGATCACGGTGCTGCCCTGGAAATTGCTGGCCCGCCCATACAGTCCACGCTCCAGCGGAATGCCGTCGTACTGGATGGTCGTGTTGTCGAATCCCCGCGAGTAGATGTACTTGCCACCCTGCGGGCTTTGCTGCAGCGTGATGCCGGTGGTTGCATCGAGTGCGTCGTAGACCGAGATCAGACCCTGCTCCTGCAAGCGCTGCTGTGTCACGACGCTGATCGACTGCGGAATCTCGCGCAGCGCCTGCTCGCCCTTGCCGACCGTGACTGCACGCGCGGCGTAGCGGCCTGTGTTCTCCGTTGTCGCGTTGTCGAAGGCCGTGGCGCGGACGGTGACCGCCCCCAGCGTGACATCGCCCTTGGCGCGGCTACGCACATAGATCGTGCTGCCCTCGCGCACGGCCTCGAGGCCGCTGCCTGCCAGGGCCTGGGCGACGGCATGCTCGACGGTCAACGAACCGGTGATCCGGGGCGAGGTCAGGCCGGCGGCAAGAGCCGGCGGCAGCATGAGTTGCAGGTCGGCCTGACGCGCGATCTGACCCAGCGTGCGGTCGAGCGACTGAGCGGGAATGTCGTAGGCCAGGTTCTGTGCGAGCGCCGTGCCCGAGGCCATCAGCAGAAGCACGGAAGCGGCGACGGCGTGCCACCTGCCGGAGATGCGGGCGGGCGCAGAGGACAACTGCCGCGTCTGCGGCAAGGGATGTTTTTTCATGCTGTGTGTTCCGGTGGTTACGGCCCGCGTTCCGGGCTTACACCAGTAAGTCGTATGGCTCGAAAAAAAACAGCATGAATTTTTGCCATGCCGCTCACGCCGCCGCACGACCGCCGCTTTCGGCCGGATCAGCTCTCGTCGCGGCTGGACACGGTGATCACCGGTGCCCCCCCGGCGGAAAGGGGTTCGACCGACACCCGGACGGGCACGACCCTCGGCAACAGCTTGATCCATTGCACCGCGCGATCGATGTCGATCTCGGCCGTGATCGGTACCGCTGCGGCGAGTGGGCCGATGACGATATTCGCCTCGGTGTAGCGGCGCAAACGCGTGATGACTTCGCCCAGCGTGGCATCGCGGAACACCAGCCAGCCCTTGCGCCAGGCCGCGGCCAGGGCGGGATCGTCCAGCGTCTCGAGCCGGGGGGCATGGCCGTTCCGGAAACGCCCACGCTGGCCTGCCGTCAACGCCACGGGAGCCCAGGCGCCGCTGGCCGAGCTCACCTGCACGCGGCCGCTTTCCACCCCGACCTCGACGGAACGGTCCTGTGCCTGGCTGGGAATGGACGGGCGCTCGATGTCGACCGAAAAACGGGTGCCAAGCACGGTGACTCGAATGTCTCCGGCATCGACGACAAACGGCCGGGCCGGCTCATGCACCACTTCGAAAAAGGCGGCGCCGTCGTCCAGGCGAACCTGGCGGCGGCTGGCGCTGTAGGCGATCTCGGCCCGGCTCTCGGCATCGAGGGTCACGCGGGTGCCGTCCGGCATCTCGCGCTGCAGCCGACGGCCGGTGACCGTGGCCATCGTGAGCTGCCATTGCTGCACTTGGGCTTGCCACCAGCGGTATGCCAGACCCAGTCCGCCTGTGGCCGCCCCCCATCCGAGCAGGGTGCCGACCAGCCGTCGCCGGCTTGAACCGACCAGGGCACCGGGGTGACCGGCGCGGCTTTCTGCCGATGCGTGCCAGGCGTCGAGTACGGCCTGTGCCGCCCGTGCGGCACGGGCGAGATCGCGTTCGATGGTGCTGCGCGTGACGCCATAGCGTGCAGCGAGCTCATCGTGTCCCAAGCCCTGGACCCGGTAGGCCATGAACACCTCGCGGGTGCGTTCGGGCAGGGCCATGAGCGAGGCCTGCAGGCGTTCGAGGACCTTGCGGGCCGCGACCTGTTGCACCGTGTCGGCAACGGCCGGTTCATCGACGTTCAAGGCCAGGTAGGCCTCGGCGTAGTCTCCGGCCAGGCGGTTGTGCCGCACATGGTCGACCGCCATGTTGCGGGCGATGGTGAACAGCAGGGCCTCCGGTACGCCGACCTCGTCGCTGCCGATGTCCCGCCTGCGCAACGCCAGCCAAAGATCCTGAGTCAGTTCGCGCGCGTCTTCGGCGCTGCCGGTGCGGTGGCGGAAGAACTGGATCAACTGCTGGTAGTTGTCCGAAAAGCAGGCAAGCAGTGTCGATTTGGACAGGGGGGTGGACATCGGTGCTTTCGACGCGAAGCGGATAGGGAGATCCCGGACGACAGCCGACAATTTTCCCGGGATGTTCACAAAATGAGAATCATACGCAAATTTAATTCGAATGCATGCAACTTTCGGCACGAGAGATCGGCGGCAGCCCCTTGTGCACACCGGCGCACCCCGGGCGCCACGAACGTCCGCCGGCCCTCCCTCACCGTCTCAGCAAAGGCCCCAGCGCCGCCTGAAACCGCGGATCGCCCAATGCCCCCACGTTGCATCGCGACCAGCGTGCACCGATCGACGGGTCGAGGCAGAACACGCGTCCCGGGGCCATGGTGACGCGCCGCGCCCGCAGCCTCTCGGCCAACGCGACGGTGTCGTCCATGCCGGGAAACGAGGCCCACAGGTAGAGCGACTGCTCGCTGCGGGCAAACACGTCGCAGCCCAGATCGTCGAGCAGCCTGAGCGCCTGGGTGGTGGCCGCGCCCAGCTTCTTGCGCAGGCGCACCAGGTGGCGCTCGTAATGCCCCTCGCGCAGCATGACGTCGACCATGCGTTCGCAGTACTCCGATCCGCTCACGTGGATCAAGGCCTTCAGATCGGCCAGATCGGCGGCCAGCGCCGCGTTGCAGGCGATGAAGCCGACCCGCAATGCCGCCGAGAACGACTTGGAAAAACTGCCGATGTAGATGGTGCGTTCCAGCTGGTCGAGCGTGGACAGGCGCACCGACGAGGTGGGTTTGAAGTCCGCCAGGGGATCGTCCTCGACCAGCATCAGGTTGTGCCGCTCGGCCAATTGCAGGATGCGATAGGCCTTGGCAGCCGACAGATCCGAGCCCGTGGGATTGTGGGCGACCGACTGGGTGAAGAAGATGCGCGGGCGCTCCTGCGTCAGGATGGCCTCGAGTGCCGCCAGATCGGGGCCGTCGGCCTGCCGGGGCACACCGATCATGCGGGCCCCCGCCAGCTTGAGCTTGCCGTACAGCGGGTAATAGCCCGGCTCGTCGACCAGCACCGTGGCCCCCGGCGGAACGAAGTAGCGGATGACCAGGTCCATCGCATCGTTGGCGCCGTGGGTCAGCACCAGTTGCGCGGGCGTGGTCTCCAGTCCCAGCACGCCCAGCTTGCGCACCAGGCTGTCGCGCAACGGGGCGTAGCCGTAGCGGCTGCCGTAACGGAACAGCGAACCGAGCCCCGTCCGCACCACCTTCTGGTGATAACGGTCGAGCCGCATGTCGGCCAACCATTCGACGGGTGGAAAGCCGTCGCCGACGGCCACCGAGTCGGGATCGGTCTTGAGCTGCTCGCGCATCAGCCACACGATGTCCATGGCGCGGCTGAGCTGGCCGGCATCCTCCTCGGTTGCAGCGGGCTGCGCCGTCCGGCCCAGCACGTAGAAACCGGAGCCGCGACGCGGCTCCACCAGCCCCTGCGAGACCAGGATGTCGAAGGCCGCGACCACGGTGTTCTTGGCATAGCGGTGCAGTTGTGCCAGCTCGCGCAGCGAAGGCAGCTTGTCGCCCGCGCGGTAGACGCCGTCGGCTATCTGCTGACCGATGAGATCGGCCAGCTTCCCGGCCACGGTGGCTGCCCGCCCGCTGTCTGCTGCTTTCATCCTCGACCCTTTCATTGCACCGTCCCGACCGGTGCCTGTTCCATGCTGCGCTGCAATGATACTGTTTGCCCAAACTGTACCTGTCATCAAAGGTACAGTTCTCGTACAGTCCAGCCCACTCACTGTTTATCTCTCTGGAGCTCCGTCTATGGCTGCCGACTCGCGACTGCCCAACTTCCGTGCCCTCACTCCCGCCCAGCGCTGGGACTTTCTCGTCCAGGCCTGCGGCCTCTCCGAAGACGACCGTGCGCTGATGACTCAGCCCGGTGCGCTGCCCACCGCCCTCGCCGATGGCATGATCGAAAACGTGTTCGGCACCTTCGAACTGCCCATGGGCGTGGCCAGCAACTTCCAGATCAACGGCCGCGACGTGCTGATCCCCATGGCGGTCGAAGAACCGTCGATCGTGGCCGCGGCCTCGTACATGGCCAAACTGGCGCGCGACGACGGCGGCTTCCAGACCTCGAGCACCCTGCCGCTGATGCGTGCACAGGTGCAGGTGATCGGTGTTTCCGATCCGTACGGTGCCCGCATCGCCGTGCTGCAGGCACGCGACCGGATCATCGAGCGTGCCAACAGCCGCGACAAGGTGCTCATCGGCCTGGGCGGCGGCTGCAAGGACATCGAGGTGCATGTGTTCCCCGAGTCCCCGCGCGGCGCAATGATCGTGGTTCACCTGATCGTCGACGTGCGCGACGCCATGGGTGCCAACACCGTCAACACCATGGCCGAATCGGTCGCGCCGCTGGTCGAGCAGCTCACCGGCGGCTCGGTGCGCCTGCGCATCCTGTCCAACCTGGCCGACCTGCGTCTGGCCCGCGCCCGCGTGCGCCTCACCGCAAAGACCCTGGCCACCAAGGAGCGCAGCGGCGAAGAGATCATCGAAGGCGTGCTCGACGCCTACACCTTCGCCGCCATCGACCCCTACCGCGCCGCCACGCACAACAAGGGCATCATGAACGGCATCGACCCGGTCATCGTCGCCACCGGCAACGACTGGCGCGCGGTCGAAGCCGGCGCCCATGCCTACGCCAGCCGCAGCGGCAGCTACACCTCCCTCACCCGCTGGGAAAAGGACAACAGCGGCGCGCTGATCGGCACCATCGAGCTGCCCATGCCTGTCGGCCTGGTCGGCGGCGCCACCAAGACGCATCCGCTGGCACGCCTGGCGCTGAAGATCATGGACGTGAAGTCGGCCCAGGATCTGGGCGAGATCTCGGCTGCCGTGGGACTGGCGCAGAACCTGGGTGCCCTGCGGGCACTGGCCACCGAAGGCATCCAGCGCGGCCACATGGCCCTGCACGCCCGCAACATCGCGCTGGTGGCCGGTGCCGTCGGCGACGAGGTCGACGCCGTGGCCAAGCGCCTGGCCGCCGAGCACGACGTGCGCACCGACCGCGCCCTCGAAGTGCTGCAGGAACTGCGCGCCAAGCGCTGACCCCCTGTGGGCCGGCGCGCTGGCGCGAAGGCCCGCCGGCCGTCTCTCGACTCATCGCACCGCCTGCCCCCATCAGAACCCCACGACGGAGCCACGGCGGCCGGACACCCCGGCCCCCGTGTCGCCGCCCGAACAACAAGGAGACAAACACCATGACAGTCCGAGAACCCGCCCCAGGGCGGTTGGCCGAGGTCTGGGGCGACACCGTCGACCTGCGGCACCTGGCCTGGGCGATCGCCATCGGCATCGGCATCAGCCTGCTGGGCTTCTACCTCGCGAGCCAATGGCTGGCGACCGTGGTGGCCTCCAAGCAGCTCGCCCATGCCTACGCCATGCTGGCCGGCCTGGCCGGCTGCATCAGTGCCGGCGTGATCTGCGCCCGCCTGTTCGCGCCCAAGCGCGAAGTGACCGAGCTCGATGTCTCCACCGACCCCCAATGGCGCCAGGAGGTGCTGGACGAACTGGCCCAGCAACCCGGCGGACTGGGATCCGTCGACGACCTCCCCCCTTCCGTCGTGCAAGAGCTCAAGGAACTCAAGCTCTACGAACTCTTCACCCACCCGAAACGCCCCGACGGCGTGTGATCTCCGGAGCATTCATCATGGATCCCCTGTTGTTGGAACAGATTGTCGTGGCTGCGGCCATGGGCCTCGTCGGCGCCGTCGTCTTCGCGGCCATCGGCCTGGTCTCGGGCACCGACGAAACCACCACGCTGGCACCGCTGACGTTGCTGGTCGTGCTGCTCGGCGTACCGCCCGCCGGTGTCTTCACGTTTTTCCTGGCCGGTGCCGTGGCCAAGCACATGACGCACGCCGTGCCCACCGCGCTGCTGGGCATACCGGGCGACACGCTGGCCACGCCCTTGCTGCAGGACGCCAACATGCTGCGCAAGCTGGGCGTGCCCCACATCGCGCTGCGCAAGATGGTGTCGGGCGGGATCATCGCGGCTTTCGTCGCGGTGCCGCTGGCCGTGCTGTTTGCCGTGATGCTGGCCCCCTTCGGTGCAGCCATCACCAAGACCGCGCCCTGGATCTTCCTGGCCGCAGCCGTTCTGATCGCCTATTTCTCGGCCGGCCGCTGGTCGTCGGTGGCCCTGCTGGTGCCGTTCGTCGTGGTGATCATCGCCTTGCAGAGCCTGACCGCGAAATACGACGTGAAGCTCAGCATCAGCTACTTCCTGGGCATCGCCATCGGTCCGCTGATCGCCGACCTGTTCACGGTGATCGCACCGGCCGGCCGCCAGCGCATGATGCGCGACAAGGTGCGCCAGTTCAACCTCGCACCCGACGTCAAGGGCTGGTCGGGTTACTTCCCCAATCCGTTCAAGGTGCTCGACCGCACGCAGGTGCGCTGGACACTGGCCACCACCACGATCTCCAGCGCGACCTTCGTGTTCAGCCCGGTCGCCATGACCGTGGTGCTGGGCGAACTGGTGGGCTCGCGCATCAAGCACGCCTACCACCGCCTGACCACGGTGCTGAGTGCCCGCAACGGCGTCACCGAAGCCACGTACATCGCCGAGGCGCTGATTCCGCTGATCGCCTTTGGCCTGCCGCTGAGCCCGGTGGCCGCCGGCCCGGCTGCGCCGCTGTTCAATGCGCCGCCCCGGTTCACGGTCGATGCCGCCACCGGCCAGACGCACAACCTGCACAACCTGCTCAGCCACTGGGAGTTCCTGGGCTATGGCCTGCTGGCCGTGGCGCTGGCGGCCGTGGTGTCTTACCCGTTTGCCATGAACTTCGCGCGCCGCGCCGCGCTGTTCGTGTCGCGCAAGGTCAGCCACGAAGCCATCATCGCCACCTTCGTGGGCCTGATCATCGTCATCAGCGTCTGGGAAGGCCAGTTGCTGGGCCTGCTGGTGATCCTGACCATGGGGCTGATGGGCGGCCTGCTCTCGCGAAGCTTCGGCTTCAACACGGGCGTGCAGTTCATGGGCTACTACACCGCGGTGCTCAGCGTGCCGGCACTGCTCAAGCTGTTCTGATCCCGAGCGCACCCCCATGAACACAACGCCCTCCGACCGCCAGGTCAAGATCGTGGAAGTCGGCCCGCGCGACGGTCTGCAGAACGAGAAGAACCCGGTGCCGCTGGCGGCCAAGGTCGCCCTCATCGAACAGCTCGGCGCCGCAGGCCTGCGCTTCATCGAGGCGGCGGCTTTCGTCTCGCCCAAGTGGGTGCCGCAGATGGCCGACAGCGCTGCGGTGATGCGCGAGATCACGCGCCTGCCGGGTGTCTGCTACAGCGCGCTCACGCCCAATCTGAAGGGCCTGGAAGCCGCCCTGGCAGCGCATTGCGACGAGGTGGCGGTGTTCGGTGCCGCATCCGAATCGTTCTCGCAACGCAACATCAACTGCAGCATCGACGAAAGCCTGGCGCGTTTCAGGCCCGTTGTGGAGCAGGCCCTGGCTGCCGGCGTGCCGGTACGGGGGTATGTCTCGTGTGTGCTGGGCTGCCCCTACGAGGGCGACATCGAACCGGCCGCGGTCGTGCATGTGGCCCAGGCCCTGCTCGACATGGGCTGCCACGAGATCTCTCTGGGCGACACCATCGGGCGCGGCACGCCGGCCTCGACCCGTGCGCTGCTCGAGGTCTGCCTGCGCACGATTCCAGCCCCGCAACTGGCCGGGCATTTCCACGACACATCGGGCACGGCCGTCGCCAATGCATGCACGGCTCTGGAGATGGGGCTGCGCACCTTCGACAGCGCAGCCGGCGGACTGGGCGGCTGTCCCTACGCACCGGGCGCATCGGGCAACGTCTCGACGGAAGCCCTGGTGCGGGCCTTGCATGCCAGGGGCTTCGAAACCGGTATCGACCTGCCCCGACTGCAGTTGGCCGGCCAGGCCATCCTCGACATCGTCCGCCGATAGGCCGGCTCGATTCGGGACGGATCAGTCGCCGCCGCCCTTCAGCCCGCCGATGAGCTTGGCCAACAGCTCGTCGAGCTGCCTCTGCTCTTTCAGGCTCAGCACGGCCAGCGCCTGCTGCTCGTTGGCGACATGCAGCGGCAGCACCTTGTCGATCAGCGCCAGGCCGGCGGGCGTCAGTTGCACCTGAATGCTGCGCCGGTCGACCGGGGACGGGCGGCGCTCGATCAGGCCGCTGCGTTCGAGCCGGTCGAGCCGGCTGGTCATGGCACCGGACGACAGCATCAGGCCTTCGTACAGGTCGGTCGGCGTGAGCACATAAGGCCGGCCCGACCGGCGAAGCGTGGCAATCACATCGAACTCGCCCTTGTGCAAGTCGAACTGCGCGGCCAGGGGCGAGAGCTTTTCGCGCTCCATCAGATGGGCTGCTTCCAGCAGCCGCCCGACGGTGGCCATCACCTTGGCATCGAGGCCCGGTTTTTCACGGTTCCATTCTTCTTCAGCCCGCTGCGCGCGATCTTTCATGGCTCTCTCGGTGTGGCGTTACTTGACATGAGGGCAATGGTAATGCCTTGCCCGAAGAATTCCTCGAGAATATGATTCGATATCAAGATACTTTATGAAGAGATAAATCTCATGCCACCCCGTCCTCCCGCGTCCGTGCTCGTCGTCATCGGGATCGTTGGCCTGGCGCTCAATCTGCGCCCCGCTCTGGCAGCCATCGGCCCCTTGCTCGACCTGATCGAGGCTGCGACCGGGCTGAGCCACACCCAATCCAGCCTGCTGACCACCTTGCCGGTTCTTGTCATGGGACTCTGCACGCTCGGCGGCGGCCGCATCGGCCCGAGACTCGGCGAGCGCCGGGGTGTCGGCATCGGCATCGCACTGATTGCCATGGCATGCGGGCTGCGGACGATCGCAACGGGCGGAACCGGCCTGCTCGCCACCGCCGTGCTCGCGGGCATCGGCATCGCGTGGGTCCAGACCCTGCTGCCGGCGTTCATCAAGCGTCGTTTTGCGGCGGCCGGCAGCGTCTTTGCGCTCTACACCACGGGCATCATGGCCGGTGCCGCCATCGCCGCCGCTTCGGCTGCCGGACTGGCCCAGCTGTGGGGCTGGCCCGCGGCGCTGGGTGTCTGGGCCCTGCCGGCCGCTCTGGCCTGGTCTGTTTGGTCGATCGCCACGCGGGGCACGAGGC
This sequence comes from Comamonas sp. BIGb0124, assembly GCF_003752175.1. Lineage (GTDB taxonomy): Bacteria > Pseudomonadota > Gammaproteobacteria > Burkholderiales > Burkholderiaceae_C > Comamonas_F. The sequence continues at coordinate 192,798 of NZ_RJVF01000015.1, forward strand.
CAGTGCCTTCCGCCGCTGCCGCCCCCTCCCCGATCGATGCACCGCAGCCCGCGCAGTCTGCGTTCTGGCGCAATCGGCGGGCCTGGGAGCTGATGCTGTTCTTCGGTATCGGGACGGGGGCCTACACACTGGTCCTCGCCTGGCTCCCCCCGTTCTACACCGGCCTGGGGTGGCCGGCGACGTCGGCAGGGCTGCTGCTGGGCGGTCTGACGCTGGCCGAGGTCGCCGCCGGACTGGCCGTCTCGATCTTCGTCGGCCGCTTTCCAGATCGCCGCCCGCTTCTTCTGGCCGTGCTCGCCATGCTCATCGCAGGCCTGGCCTGCCTGATTGCCGCGCCCCAGTCGCTCGCGCTGGCCGCCTGCCTGCTGCTCGGCCTGGGCATCGGCGCCCTGTTTCCCTTGTCCCTGATCGTGGCCCTCGATCACATCGACGAGCCCGCGCAGGCCGGCCGGCTGCTGTCCTTTGTGCAAGGCGGCGGTTACATCGTCGCCAGCGGCATGCCCTTGCTGGCGGGGATGCTGCGAGACCGCTTCGCCGATCTCACGCACGCGTGGGCCGCCATGATGGCCGGCGCGGTGCTGCTGCTCCTGCTGGTCCGGCGCTTTTCGCCGGCGTCGCATGACAGGATCCACGCATGACCGCCCGCACGGCATGGCGCGATGTGGCGCTGACCGCACTCGCCCCCGCGATCTGGGGCTCGACCTATCTCGTCACCTCCGAATGGTTGCCCCCCGATCGTCCGTTCATGGCTGCGCTTCTGCGCGTGCTGCCCGCAGGCCTGCTGCTGCTCCTGATCACGCGGCATAGTCCCGCAGCCCCGGATCGCTGGCGTCTTCTCGTGCTGTCGGCACTGAATATCGGCGTGTTCCAGGCCCTGCTGTTCGTGGCGGCCTATCGCCTGCCCGGCGGGCTGGCGGCCGTACTCGGCGCCATCCAGCCCTTGCTGGTCCTGCTGCTCGCTTGGGGCGTGGATCGGCGTTCGCCGCCGCGCTTTTCGGTGGCGGCGTGCGCGATGGGCGTGATCGGCATGGCCGTTCTGCTGCTGTCGCCGGACACACGCTGGGAGCCGGTCGGTATCGCGGCGGCATGCATCGGTTCGGCCTGCATGGCGGCTGGGACCTACCTCGGACGCCGCTGGCGCATGGACATGCCCGTTCTCGCGCTCACCGGATGGCAACTGCTGATCGGCGGGGTCATGCTGGCCCCGCTCGCCTGGCTGATCGATCCGCCCCTGCCGCCGTTGACGGCATGGCAAGTGGCGGCCTACGGTTATCTGTCGCTGGCCGGCGCATTGCTGGCCTACGCCTTGTGGTTCCGCGGCATTGCCCGACTGCCCTCGGTGGCGGTCGCATCGCTGGGGCTGCTCAGCCCGCTCACGGCCGTGGTGCTCGGCTGGACGGTGCTCGGCCAGTCCATGACGGGTACGGCACTGATCGGATTGATCCTGGTGCTGGCCAGTGTCCTGTGGGTGCAGCGCCTGACCCAACGCCGTCCGGGCGACTAGCGGCCACGCGGCGCCGGGCACACCGGCCGCCGTTACCGCTGGGTGGCCCTGCCCCGCTTCGGTCTGCTGCCCGTTTCCCGAGGAGCAGGATCCGCTACGGCTTCGGGTCCGCCCGAAAGCACAGGCGACGGCGGGGGCGCCGGCGCATACAGCCCGGTACGGACAAACTTCTCGTACACATCGGCCAGCGCCTCGACCGAGAACGCCGTGCGATCGACATACTTGTACTGGTAGAGCATGGTCATGTAGCTGCGGATGCCCATCAGCATGAACACGATGGGCGCGAGCTCCTCCTGCGTATAGGCGGTGATCTCGTCGCGCTGGACGGCGCGGCCCAGCGACTTCAGGTAACCCTCGTACATGGCGATCACATGCCGGTGATAGGCCGTGGGCGCAAAGATCTCGGCTTCGTTGAGGATGCGCAGGAAACCCGGATTGCGCCGGCAGAAATCGAAGTACGCCACGAACCGGGCCCGCTCGCGAGCGGCGCCGGTCAGCGTGGGTTCGAGCTTGGCCTGCACGTGGGCCACCAGCCGGTCCCCGAGGAAGGGCAGCAACTGCTCGAAAATGTCCTGCTGGTTCTTGAAGTAGTTGTAGAACGTGCCGTTGGCGATCTTGGCACGTTGGGTCATCTTGGCGACGGTGGCCTCGGCGTAGCCCTCTTCACCCACCACGGCGATGGCGGCCTCCATCAGCGCGCGGCGCGTGTATTCCTGCTTGTCGCCGCGGCTGAGTTTGACGTTGATGAGTGAATTGGGCATGCACTTGAAAGAGAACGGCACACCGGCCATGCGCTTTTCATGCACGGCCGGGTTCAGGGGTTGAGGGATGCCGCGAGGGCTCGCTTGAGGATTTTGCCCGAAGCGTTGCGCGGCAGGTCGTCCAAGATGACCAGGGTCTTGGGGACCTTGTAGCGCGCCAGCCGTTCACGGCAGTGCGCCAGCAGTTCGTCGGCCGTCGTCGCCCGGCCGCTACTCTTGAGCACGACATAGGCGGCCCCGACTTCGCCCCACCGCTCGTCGGCCATACCGATCACGGCCGAAAGCAGGACCCCCGGGTGGTCGCCGAGCACACGCTCGATCTCGGCCGGGTAGACATTCTCGCCGCCGGAGATGAACATGTCCTTGAGGCGGTCGACGATGTAGACGTAGCCGTCGGCATCGATGCGTGCACCGTCGCCCGTCCTGAACCAGCCGTCCTCGAACGACAGCCGTGTCGCGTCCGGGTTGTTCCAGTAGCCGGACATGCAGACGGGCCCCCGAACCCAGAGCTCTCCGGGCTCGCCGGTCGGGCATTCACGCCCGTCCGCCCCCATGATCTTCATCTGCACGTGCATCGTGGGATGCCCGCAACTGCCCACCTTGCGCTGAACGTCGTGCATCTCGGTGACGAAGATGGCGGGCCCGATCTCGGTCATGCCATACGCAGGCTGCAACGGCAGGCCGGTGGCGATCAGCTCGCGGATCAGGGCGTTGGAACTGGGCGAGCCGCCCATGCCGGCGATCTCGAGTGTGGGCAGCCGCGTGGTCTCGAAGTCCTGCACCTGGGTGAGCATCGCGTAATGCGTGGGCGTGCCGAAGAAATGCGTAATGCCCACATCCGCATCGGCCAAGAGCTGCAACGCACGTGCGGCATCGTAGTCCCGCTGCACGATCACGGTGCCGCCGGCATACAGGATGGCGTTGGAATAGCAGTTGAGCCCGCCGGTGTGGAACGTGGGCATGGCGCACAGAAACACCGCACGATCGGTGATGCGCGACGGGCTGAGCCACGACACCGCATTGAGATGCATCATGCGGTACGACAGCATGGCCCCTTTGGGACGCCCGGTGGTGCCCGAGGTGTAGAGGATCATCCAGGGGTCCTCGTCCTCGACCGTCACGGGGTCGGCGCGGCCTTCGCGAGCGGCACAGTGCTCGTAGGCCGAGTCGCACGCCGCGGACGGATGGATCTCCACCTCCGGCAGTTCCGCGCCGCACAGTTGCCTGAACTCGGCATCGTGGAAGACGACACGCGGCGCGCAGTCAGCCGCGATCCACGCCAGTTCGGCCGCGCTCAGGCGCCAGTTGGCCGGGACAAAAATGGCGCCGATGCGGGCGCACGCAAACTGGAGCTCGAAGGCCTCGGTGCAGCTCTTGGAGAGCAGCAGAACCCGGTCGCCGCGCTGCACGCCGTACTGCACCTGCAGGCTGAAGGCCAGCGCATCGACGCGCCGGTCCAGCTCGGCGTAAGTCCGGGTGACCGCTTTGGCATCGTCGACCAGCGCCTGGTGATGGGCACGGTAGGTGGCGTGATGCCGGATCCAGTCGTTATAAATGGCAATGTGTTTCATCGCTGTGTTCCATGCCACGGCCAGGGGGTCTGCGCGGATACGACGCCTGCCTAGCGGGCCGTCTTGAAAACCGGCAGGGTCTTGCCGTCGCGTTGGACGAAGTCGAGCTTCAGTTCGTCTCCGACCGCAAGCGAGGCGCTGTCCACCACATTGGTCAGCATGCTCACCCCCTCGTCCAGCGCCACGATGGCGATGTCGAAAGGCAGCAGGTGTTCGAACGCACTGGGCGGATTGGCCAGCACCCGCGTATGGGTGACGACCCTGGCCGTGCCCTTGGCGGGTTTCCAGTCGTATGCTTCGCCCCAGCAGTGCGGGCAGGCGTGCCGTGGATAGAAATGGACTTTGCCACAAGACCGGCAATGCGGCAGCAGCAGTTTCCCCTGTGTCAGGCCGTCGAAATAGGGTTGCAGGATACGCATGTCGTTCACCGTGCCTCTCGTCCCAGAATCACCACCTGGGCATCCATGTAGGAGCCCCCCGTGCTGGTCTCGAGCACCAGATCGGCCTTGGGGACCTGGCGCTCGCCGCCCTTGCCCATCACCTGCCGCACCGCCTCGACCATCACCGCCACGCCGCCGCCGGCCCCTGTATGACCTTGCGACAGCATGCCGCCGTTGGTGGTCATGGGCAGCTTGCCGCCAGGCCAGGTGTGGCCTGCCGCGACAAACGCGCCGGCCGCGCCACGTTCCACCAGACCCAGCTCTTCCAGCGCGATGAGGTTGAACACGGGATAGGAGTCGTAGATTTCCGCGACGTCGATGTCCTTGGCGTCGACGCCGGCCATGGCATACGCATCCGCCCCGGCATCGGCATAACCGAAGCGGGTCATGTCCTGTTCCTGCGACAGCGCATAGTGTGTGACCCGTCCCCCTACGCCCAGCACGTAGCAAGGGGAGTCCGTCAGGTCGGCGGCGGCTTCGGCACGCGTCACCACGAAGGCCGATGCACCGTCGGCCAGCATGTTCGACTGCTTGGCGTGCAAGGGCTCGGACAGCACCTTCGAGGCCATGACCTCTTCCACGGTGAGGGGCTTGCGGAACATTGCATGGGGATTGAGCTCGGCCCACTTGCGCAGCGCCACGCAAACCGACGAAATCTGTTCTTCGGTGGTGCCGGTCTCGTGCATGTAGCGCCGGGTGATGAGCGCCGCGATCGAACTGAAATGCTGCCCGAACGGACGCTCCCATTCCTGCGGAATGCCAAGGGTGGAGAACACGTCGATGGCCTGCTCGATCGGCAGGCCGGTGCCCAGCCGATCGGCATGCACGCACAGCACGTTGCGTGCGATGCCGGATTTCACCAGTGCACTGGCCGTCTTGAGTAGCGTGCTGCCGCTCGCGCCACCGGCCATGACCTGCAGGTTCGCGTGCACGCTGCCGCTCATCCCCAGTTCCTCGACCAGGTGGCCGAAGATCAGGTCGCTGTTGAAGTCGCGGCTGAAGATCGAGCCGGTGGGCATGATCACATCGATCTGCCGCCGGTCGAGTCCGCTGTCCTTCACCGCCATGCGGGCCACTGCGGCCGCGGCCTCCAGCGCGCTGCGATCGGCGAATTTTCCTGTGGGGACTTCCCCGATGCCGACCACTGCGGCAAGCGGGCCACTTCGAGTATGGGCCATCCGTTTTCCTGTTGGGTTGATTTTGGGGCTCGCCTGGAACGAGGGGAACACGGCGTTCAGTGTGTTCGAATTCAATCCCCCATGTCAAGAAAAATGAATGCTCAATCATTTTTCAATTCACTAGAAATAGAGTCATGAAAACTGATTTTAGCCATTTCTCACTGATTTTTTAGGTTTTTACCCTCAAGATTCTTTTTCTAGATTCAACCCTCATTGACATTAAATGACTGTGTATTCATTATTGAGTCGACAAAATACAAGGAGACACCATGATTTCACGAACGCTTCGAGTGGCCGTGAGTGCCGTCGCCCTGGCCGCGGCGACGCTTGCGCAGGCACAGGTATCCGGCGACAGGGTTCGCATCGGTTTCATCACCGATCTGTCGGGTCCGTTTGCCGACAACGACGGCCCCGGAGGACTCGAAGCCGTGAAGATGGCGGTGGCCGACTTCGGTGGCAAGGTGCTGGGAAAACCGATCGAGGTGCTGTCGGCCGACCACCAGAACAAGGCGGATATCGCTTCGGCCAAAGCGCGCGAATGGGCCGACACCCAGGGCATGGACATGCTGGTCGGCGGAGCGAACTCGGCCGCCATGCTGTCCATCAACAAGATGGTGCCCGACAAGAAGTTCGTGTTCCTCATCGTTTCGGCAGGCGCCACGCAATTCACCAACGACGACTGCACGCCCTATACCGTCCAGTACGCCTACAACACCACGGCAGTCGCGCGCACCCTGGGCTCGGCCGTGGTGGCGCAAGGCGGAAAATCCTGGTATTTCCTGACCACCGACTACACCTTCGGGCACTCGCTCGAAGCCGAGGCCACCAAGATCGTCCAGGCCAACGGCGGCCAGGTTCTGGGCAAGGTCCGGCACCCCATCAGCGCCTCCGATTTCTCGTCGTTCCTGATGCAGGCGCAGGCCTCCAAGGCCCAGGTCCTGGGACTGGCGTCGTCGGGCAGCGATACGCTCAACGCGATCAAGGGCGCACGCGAGTTCGGTCTGACACAGTCCATGAAGCTGGCGGGCCTGCTGATGTTCGTGGGCAACATCGACAGCCTGGGGCTCGACGATGCACAAGGCCTGCTGCTCACCGAGAGTTGGTACTGGGATCAGAACGACGCCTCGCGTGCATTCGCCAAGCGCTATTTCGAAAAGATGAAACGTATGCCCAACAGCCTGCAGGCAGCCAACTATTCGGCGACGTTGAGCTATCTCAAGTCGGTGGAAGCGGCCGGCACGGACAATGCCGACAAGGTCATGCCCGAAATGCGAAAGATGAAGATCGACGACATGTATGCCAAGGGCAGCATCCGCGCCGACGGCCAGATGATTCACGACTTCTATCTTTACGAAGTGAAGAAGCCCTCCGAATCCAAGCGCCCCTGGGACGTCATGAAACAGGTGGCAATGGTGCCCGGCGACAAGGCTTTTGCGCCGCTCTCGGAGTCCACCTGTCCCTTGCTCAAGAAGTGATGCCGCCTCTGCAGGCAGGGCGTTTCAATCCTCCATCGAAAGCCGGAACATGAGCCCGACGAGACTGAAAGACAAGTGTGTCGCGATCACAGGCGGTGCATCGGGCATCGGGGCCGAGGGGGTGCTGCTGTTCGCCCGCGAAGGGGCCCGCGTGGTGGCCATCGACAGAGACCGCGATGCGCTCGATGCGGTGGTGCACCAGGCACCGCCGGGCAGCGTGAAGGCCGTGGTGGCAGACCTGGCAGACCCCGAAGCCGCGTGTGCCGCACTGGCCGAAGCGGCCAGGCTGCTGGGGCGGCTGGATGTGTTCTGGGGCAACGCCGGTGTGGTGGGTCCTGCTGGCATCGAGGACCTGACACTGGCCGATTACGCGAATGCCGAGGCAATCAATCTGCGTGCCAACGTACTCATGGCCGGCGAAGCGGTTCGGCTCATGCGTGCAGCCAGCGGCGGCGCCATGCTGTTCACGTCATCGATATCGGGACTGGTGGGCTCACGCAAAAGTCCGGTCTACGCCGTGACCAAACACGCCCTGCTGGGGCTGACGCGATCCCTGGCCATTGCACACGGCGCGCACGGCATCCGGGTCAACGCCATCTGCCCGGGCATCACCGAAACCCCCATGCTGCCGCACGCCATGGGCCGAGGGCTGGACACACAGGCCATGGAAAAGAACAAGGCCGATCACCTCGCTGCGATTCCGCTGGGACGTGCGGCCGAGGCCAGCGAGATCGCACGGGCGGCGCTGTGGCTGGTGTCCGACGAAGCCTCTTACGTCACCGGCGTCGCGCTGCCCGTGGATGGCGGCTACACCTGCGGTTGAATCCAGAAACCCGCCTGCGGCACGCGCTGCAGCCGCACCCAGAAAGCAGACCATGAAACTGAAAGGCAGAACGGCCCTGGTCACGGGCGGGGCCAACGGCATCGGCGCGGCCATCGTCGAATCGCTGGCGGACGCGGGCGCCACGGTCTACTCGCTCGATCTGGCAACGCCGCCGGCAGCGGCTTCGATGCGCCATGGCGTGCATGCACTGCAGGGCGACGTGGGCCGCCCCGACGACATCGCGCAGGCTTTCGCCGCCATCGACCAGGCAGGCGGCGGCATCGACATCGTGGTTCACAACGCCGGCATTCAACGCGCGGGGCTGTGCGGCCAGCTTTCGCATGCGGACTGGTCCGCGGTACTGCGCACTCATCTCGACGGCATGTTCCTGTGTGCCAGCGCAGCCATTCCACGCATGAGCCGGCAAGGCCGAGGCGGCAGCATCGTCGCCATTTCGTCTGCGGCAGCCTTCGTGGGCCTGCCGGGCCGCGCGGCCTACACGGCGGCCAAGGCGGGACTGGTCGGGCTGGCGCGTTGCCTTGCCGTCGAAACCGCAGCACATGGCATCCGCGTGAATACCGTGGCCCCCGGCTTCACGCAAACCCCGTTGATCGAACGCGCCATGGCCGACGGATCGCTCAGCGAGGCGTGGATGCTCGAACGCGTGCCCGCCGGACGCCTCGCCAGGCCCGAGGATATTGCGACCGCCGTGCGTTTTCTCTGCAGCGACGACGCCACCTACATCATGGGGCAGACCCTGGTGGTCGACGGCGGCTGGACCGCTCAGGGCATCGGCAACGCGCCAGGCTGGCTGCGGCAGGAAACCGCATCCACCGATACCCACTGACACCGGCATGACGATACCGGAAAAAGCCGCGATGCAGCCCGGCCCCGACCAGACGAACGCCCTGCACTCCCGCCCTGTGGTCGTGCCTGCCGAATGGCTGGATCTGTACGGGCATATGAATGCCGCCCGCTACTTCGACGTCTTCGTCGCCACCGGCTACAGCCTGCTGTCCCAGGTGGGCTTCGACGAGGCCTACGCTCGCGATCGGCGATGCGGAATCTTTCTGGTCGATGCACGCATCCAGTATTTTCACGAACTGAGGCTGGGCAGCTGCATCTCTCTGCGACTGCGTATCCTGCAGGCCGACGCGCGGAGGATGCAGGTTCTGATCGAGATGCTGGACGATGCGCAGGGGCACGTCGCGGCGCTGCTGCAGCAGCTGTTTGTACATGTGAGCCTGGAGACCCGCCGGTCGGCGCCCTTCGAGACGCCGCTGCGCGAGCGCATCGGGCAACTGATTCGGCAGCACGGCGAGTGCCCGCTGCCCAACGGAGTGCAACGCCGGCTGGACTGGCGTCGGCACTCCCCCTGAACCGCACCCGACCGGCGGCCCCGGCCCACTGCGGCCGGCCCCTGGTTTGACCTCTTGCTCCACCGCGCGCTCTTGGGCAAGCTGGCCGGGTCGGCCTGCAACACCCCCCAGATTCCCAGGCGCGCCCTCCACCCGTGCCGACTCGATTGCATCCCGCCTCACGCGGGTCTGCTGCACGCCGGAGCGTCGACGATCACGGGCAGCAACAGCCCGTCCGACGGCACGCCGTCACCCACGCGGGTGCCGTGATCTGGCTGCGCGATGCATCCTGATCCCACGACAAAACACTCTGGAGACAACAGCATGATCGACTCGACGCCTCACTCCGGCCTCTCGCCCTCCAACCTGGGGCGCCGGCGCATGCTGCACGGCGCAGGTGCCGCTGCACTGCTGGCCACGCTCGGCCGGCAAGCCATGGCACAGGTCCCGGAACTCGCGCGCATCGTCACCGGCTTTGCGGCGGGCGGCACCTCCGACGCCATCTGCCGGCGTGTGGCCACCCAACTGGCCCCCGGCTACGCCAGAACGGCGATGGTCGAAAACCGCACGGGTGCCGGCGGCCAGATCGCGATTCAGTTCGTCAAGAGCCAGCCGGCCGACGGCAGCACGATCCTGCAGACGCCCTCGTCGATGCTGACCATCTACCCGCACATCTACAGGAAGCTGCCGTACGACGTCGCCACCGACCTCACGCCGGTGACGGTCGGCTGCGTCTTCGATTTCGGCTTTGCCGTGGGACCGGCCGTACCGCTGTCCGTGCGGACCATGCCCGAGTTCTTTGCCTGGGCCAAGACCCGGCCTGACGGAGCCAACTTCGGCTCCCCCGCAGCGGGCTCGACGCCGCATTTCATCGGTGCCATGCTGGGCAAGATCAACGGCGTCGACATGCGCCATATCGCCTACCGGGGCACGCAGCCCGCCATGCTGGATCTGCTGGGCGGCAACCTCGCCTCGGTGTCGGGCCCGATCGGCGACATCGTCCAGCATATGCCCACGGGCAAGGTCAGGATGCTCGGCGTCTCGGGCGCCGACCGCAGCCGGTTCTCGCCCGACACGCCCACCTACAAGGAGCAGGGCTACCCCCAGGTCGTCGCCCAGGAGTGGTTTGTCTTCATGCTGCCGGCCAAGGCCGACGCCAGGATCGTCGACGGCCTCAACGCCGCACTGCGGCGTGCATTGGCCTCGCCGGAGGTGGTCGAGAGCCTCGCCACCTTCGGCCTCGAAGCCATGTCCAGCACGCCCGCCGAGCTGGCGGCCCTGTTGCGGGAGGATACCCGCCGCTGGGCCCCCATCGTCAAGGACGTCGGCTTCACGGCAGAGCCCTGAAGGGCTCGTCCCTGCTCTGTGCCGGTCAGATCGCGTCGATGCGGATCTGCACGCCGGTGGCGGTGTAGGTCGTGGTGACCTTGCTGGCACCCGAGACCGACACGTTGGCGAACTGGCCGCTGCGCGCCTGGGCGGTCAGCACGTCGAGCGTGTCGCCGACCTGGGGCTTGTAGCCTGCAAAGCTCACGGCCAGGCTGCCGCCGGCCAGCACGGCCTTGCCGCCCACCGTCAGCACGCCCTTGCCGCTGCCCGAAAGCACCAGTTTCAGCGTGCCGGCGGCCTGGCTGTAAGCGCCCTTGACCGCCAATGCGCCGGGTGCTGCCACTTCGAGCGTGCCGCCCTTCACGTACACATCGCCCTGGCCCAGTGCGCTGGTGCTGTCGGCTGCCAGCGTGCCGTCGGCCAGAACCGTACCGCCGCTGTAGGTGTTGGCACCCGTCAGGCGCAGCGTGCCGGTGCCCAGCTTCTCGAGTTTGCCGGCACCTGCAATGTCGTTGCGCCACTGGTCGGCGGCATGGAAGCCACCGGCGGCAGCGTCCATGTTCACGCTGACGTCGCCGTCGAAGCGGCCATAGCCGTCGGCCGCATCGAACAGGTTCAGGCGGCCCCAGCCTTCGGCGTCGTCGAGCAGCGGGTAACCCGAAGCGATGGCCGTGCTCTTGAGCACCACACGGCGCTGGTCGGCGCTGAGATACGGCAGGCGGGTTTCGATCAGCACTTCCGCGCCCTTGGGCACCACGGCGGCACGGGTGGTGTCGCCGATGACGGCAAAGCCGTAGGTCATGCGTTCGGCCACCAGCGCCTTGTTGGCGGCATGGTCGGCATAGGCATCCGCTGCAGCGCCGGCCGAGTGGGCATAGGCATTGAGCGCATTGAAGTCGCTGGTGTTGGTGCGCGTCTGCAGCCACGACTGGGCCTGGCCATAGGCCTGGGTCTTGAGCTCGGCGTTCGATGCCTTGTTCAGGTTGTAGGCCACCACGGCCAGCGCCTGCACACGTCCGCCCATCACGTCCATGGCCGAATGCATGCCGGCCAGAATGCGGTTCTGGCCCATCACGGCGCCGCGTGTCACCATTTCCTGGAAGCGCTGGGGCACCAGGTAACCCACGGTCAGGGCATCACGCCAGGCTTCGGCCGTGTGGCCGCTGGGGAAGCCGCCGTCGGACTTGGGCGTGCTGCTGGTGGCGGGCACCAGCGAGGGTGCCACGATCACGTCGGTGCTCCAGCGGAACGGGCGGGCGTACTTGTAGAAGCGCTTGGCCGGTTCGGTCGAGCCGTCCACGCTGTTGGCGTAGACCAGATCCACGGCCTGGCCCAGATTGGCATTGCTGCCGCTGCCGTCGCCGCGGTTGTTGCCCTTGTCGTCGTACTTCACCGTGCCGGCATCGGCAGCAATCGAGGTGATGGTGGTGGTCTGGCCGGTGCCTGCGCGCCAGTGTTCGGCCAGCGGGCCGAGCGCGTCGGAGATGCTGTAGCTCTTGCCGCGGCGATCGTCCAGATAAGCCTCGAGCTCTTGTGCAGGCGTGCGCGCATGCGTGATCTGAACCGAGTAGGCGATGTTGTGGTCGTGCGCGGCGCGGTTCTTGACGGTGCCGTCGGTGGCACTGCCGGGAATGCCGTCCCAGTCCGATTTCACCACGGCCGGGCAGCCATCCTTGGCGGCGGCGTCCTGGTCGGCATCGACCAGCAGGCTGCGCGGTGTCCAGAGGTCGAGGAAACCGGCCAGCACACGCACGCCGGCATTGGTTTCCAGGGTCGATGTGCAGGCATCGCCACGCTGGTTCGTCACACCCGTGTCGACGTACGCGAGCACACCGCTCGCCGGCGCAGCGCTGTCGGCCCGGCCCAGACCGGCCGGTTCGGCCGGCAGCGTCACGGCCGAATCGGGTGCGGGGGTGACGACGGCGACGTCGTCGGAGTTTCCATCGCCACCGCAGGCCGACAGGCCCAGGGCGATCAGAGCAGCCACGAGCGTGTGGCGAAGAACAAAGGTAGGAACGGCAGGACGCATGCTGAGACGGTTTCCAATGACCGCCCGGAAATCGAGCGGCTTCACAAAACCGGCAATGGTCGGCAGATCGTGTGACGTCCTCATGACATCACGCGTCCGCACCGCCCCGGTCCCGCGCACATCCCTGCGCGCGCGCCCGACGGCAGTTCCCTCTGCAGGCCCCCTTACAGCAGCACGCGCTCGATGCCGCCGTGGTTGGCCGACTTCACATACGTCGGCATCCAGTCCTCTCCCAGGATCTGGCGGGCCATCTCGACCACGATGTAGTCGGCCTCGAGCAAGCCGTTGGCCAGGTCGTTGCCGTAGCGTGAAAGGCCCTGCAGGCAGCTCGGACAGCTGGTCAGCACCTTCACATCGCCTTGCGGTGCAACGGTTCCGCTGGCGCGCAGCGCGATCTCGCCCTTGAGCAGCTCTTCCTCCTTGCGGAAACGGATCTGCGTGGACACATCGGGCCGCGTCACGCCCAGCGTGCCCGACTCGCCGCAGCAGCGATCGCTCTTGAGCACGCTGTCGCCCACCAGCGCCTTGACGGTCTTCATCGGGTCCTGCAGCTTCATCGGGCTGTGGCAGGGGTCGTGGTAGAGATAGCCCTGCTGCGTATCGAGCGTGATGTTCTTCTCGAGCAGAAACTCGTGGATGTCGATGATGCGGCAGCCGGGAAAGATCTTCTCGAACTCATAGCCCTGGAGCTGGTCGTAACACGTCCCGCAGCTCACCACCACGGTCTTGATGTCGAGGTAGTTGAGCGTGTTGGCCACCCGGTGGAACAACACCCGGTTGTCGGTGATCATGGCCTCGGCCAGATCGGCCTGCCCGCTGCCGCGCTGCGGATAACCGCAGCACAGGTAGCCCGGCGGCAGCACGGTCTGTACGCCGGCATGCCAGAGCATGGCCTGCGTGGCCAGCCCGACCTGGCTGAACAGGCGCTCCGAGCCGCAACCCGGAAAATAGAACACCGCTTCCGTCTCGCTGGTCGTGGCCTGCGGATTGCGGATGATGGGCACGTAGTCGCGATCCTCGATGTCGAGCAGCGCGCGTGCCGTGCGCTTCGGCAGGCCGCCGGGCATCTTCTTGTTGATGAAGTGGATCACCTGCTGCTTGATCGGCGCCGTGCCGATCGATGCCGGCGGCTTGGCCGTCTGCTTGCGGGCCAGGCGTCCGAGCAGGTCGTGGGCCAGGCGCTGGGCCTTGAACCCCACGCCCACCATGGCGCTGCGCATGGCGTTGATCGTGCGCGGATCCTTGGCGTTGAGGAAAAACATCGCCGAGGCATTGCCGGGCCGGAAACTCTTCTTGCCCATGCGGCGCAGCAGATTGCGCATGTTCATCGAGACATCGCCGAAATCGATCTTCACCGGGCAAGGCGTGGCGCACTTGTGGCAGACCGTGCAGTGGTCGGAGACGTCCTCGAACTCCTCCCAGTGCTTGATGCTGACGCCGCGCCGCGTCTGTTCCTCGTAAAGGAAGGCCTCGACCAGCAGCGAGGTCGCCAGGATCTTGTTGCGCGGGCTGTAGAGCAGGTTGGCACGCGGCACGTGAGTGGCGCACACCGGCTTGCACTTGCCGCAGCGCAGGCAATCCTTCACGCTGTGCGCGATGGCGCCGATGTCGCTCTGCTGCATGATCAGCGACTCGTGGCCCATCAGGCCGAAGCTCGGCGTGTAGGCATGGCTGAGATCGGCAGGCGCCACTTCCGCGGCATTAAAAACCGGCGCAGAACCCGCGGGTGCCCGCAGCAGCTTGCCGCGGTTGAAACGGCCCTGCGGATCGACGCGTGCCTTGTAGTCGGCAAACGGTGCCAGTTCGTCGTCGCTCAGGAATTCGAGCTTCGTGATGCCGATGCCGTGCTCGCCCGAGATCACGCCGTCGAGACTGCGTGCCAGCACCATGATGCGGGCCACCGCCTCGTGGGCGGTCTGCAGCATGGCGTAGTCGTCGCTGTTGACCGGGATGTTGGTGTGCACGTTGCCGTCGCCCGCATGCATGTGCAGGGCCACCCAGACGCGGCCCTTGAGCACACGCTGGTGTATGGCGTCGACCTCGGCCAGCAGCGGCGCGAACGCGCTGCCCGTGAAGATCTGCGCCAGCGGCTGGCGGATCTGCGTGCGCCAGCTGGCGCGCAGCTCGTGCGTCTGCAGTTGCGCGAACAGCGCGTCGGCATGCTCCAGCCAATGCTCCCACTGGGCCCGCACGTCATGCACCAGCATGATGGCGCGCTGCACACGGTCTTCCAGCACCTCGTCGGCCGACAGCTCGTCCGCATCCTCCTGCGTCCCCAGCGGCAGCTTGCGTGTGGCGAAGAAGGCCTGCAGCGCATCGCACAGCGCAATCTTGTTGCGCAGCGACAGCTCGATGTTGATGCGCTCGATGCCGTCGGTGTACTCGGCCATGCGGGGCAGCGGGATCACCACGTCTTCGTTGATCTTGAAGGCATTGGTGTGGCGGCTGATGGCCGCCGTGCGCTTGCGGTCGAGCCAGAATTTCTTGCGGGCCTCCGGGCTGATGGCGATGAAGCCTTCGCCGCTGCGCGAGTTGGCGATGCGCACCACCTCGGAGGTGGCGCGCGCCACGGCGTCCGCGTCGTCGCCCACGATGTCGCCGAACAACACCATCTTGGGCAGACCGGCATGCGATTTCGATTTGGTGGCGTAGCCCACGGCCTTCAGGTAGCGGTCGTCCAGGTGCTCCAGGCCGGCCAGCAGCACGCCGCTGCGCAGTTGCTCGGCGAACATGAAGTCCTTGATCTCGACGATCGACGGCACCGCATCCTTGGCATTGCCGAAGAACTCCAGGCATACCGTGCGGGTGTGCGCCGGCATGCGATGCACCACCCAGCGGGCGCTGGTGATGAGGCCGTCGCAGCCTTCCTTCTGGATGCCCGGCAGGCCCGCCAGGAACTTGTCCGTCACGTCCTTGCCCAGTCCTTCCTTGCGGAAGGTGCGGCCCGGGATGTCCAGCCGTTCACGGCGCAGCGGCGTCTTGCCGTCGGCGGCAAAGTACTGAAGGTCGAAGCTGGCCGTCTCCACGTCGTGGATCTTGCCCAGGTTGTGGTCGATGCGCGTGACTTCCAGCCACTGCGCCTCGGGGGTGACCATGCGCCACGAAGCCAGGTTGTCGAGCGCGGTTCCCCACAGCACGGCCTTCTTGCCGCCGGCGTTCATGGCGATGTTGCCGCCCACGCACGAAGCCTCGGCCGAGGTCGGATCGACGGCAAACACAAAGCCCGCACGCTCGGCCGCATCGGCCACACGCTGGGTCACCACGCCGGCGCCCGTCCAGATGGTGGGCACGGGCTGGGCCAGACCGGGCAACGAGACATGCTCGACCTCGGTCATCTGCTCGAGCTTCTCGGTGTTGATCACCGCGCTCTTCCAGGTCAGCGGAATCGCGCCGCCGGTATAACCCGTTCCGCCCCCGCGCGGAATCACCGTCAGACCCAGTTCGATGCAGCACTGCACCAGCCCGGCCATTTCGGCTTCGGTATCGGGCGTGAGCACAACGAACGGATACTCCACACGCCAGTCGGTGGCATCGGTCACATGCGACACCCGCGACAAGCCGTCGAACTTCACGTTGTCGCGCGCGGTCAGGCGCGTGAACTGGCGCTTGGCCGCCTTGCGCAGCGCCGCCAGCTCGGCAAACGACCGGGCAAAACCGTCCACCGCAGCACGTGCCAGACCCAGCAGCTCGCCCACCAGTGCATCGCGGTCGGCGTCGGTATCGGGCGTACGGCGGTCGTCGATCGCAGACAGCCTGTGGCGCAGGGCCTCGACCAGCTGGTCGCGGCGCTTGGGGTTGTCGAGCAGGTCGTCGACCAGGTAAGGATTGCGCTGCACCACCCACATGTCACCCAGCACCTCGTACAGCATGCGTGCGGAGCGGCCGGTGTGGCGCTCGCCGCGCAGGCTCAGGATCAGTTCCCAGGCGCGCTCGCCCAGCAGGCGCTGGACGATCTCTCGGTCCGAGAACGAGGTGTAGTTGTACGGTATCTCGCGCAGGCGCTCGCGCGCATCCGCTGCTGCATGCGCCAGCAGCGCGTTTCCTTCGGCTATCTTCATCGGGGTGTCGTGGTTTTTTTGGGGGTAGCAACCTCGATTACACCACCAGCGGCAAAGCGGGCGATCGGCGTTTGTCCGCTGTTTACAACAGCCACCGCCCGGACGCGCCCCTCGGGCGCCCGGCTCACGCCACGGCGGCACCGCGCCAGGCCGGGTCGACTTCCCCGCCTCCTGCCTCCGGCCTCTTGTTAGCATCGGAACCAGGAGACACGAAGCCATGCCCCAGCCCCCCACCCGCCAAACCGCCATCCGCGCCACCTACATGCGCGGCGGCACCAGCAAGGGCGTGTTTTTCACGCCCGACGACCTGCCCCCCGCCGCACGCGCCCCCGGCCCGGCACGCGATCGACTGATGCTCCGGGTCATCGGCAGTCCCGACCCGTACGCCCAGCACATCGACGGCATGGGCGGCGCGAGCTCGAGCACCAGCAAGGTCGTGCTCGTGAGCCGCAGCGACCGGCCCGATTGCGATGTCGACTACCTCTTCGGCGCCGTCGCCATCGACGCGCCCGTGGTCGATTGGACCGGGAATTGCGGCAACCTGACCTCGGCGGTCGGCCCCTTCGCCATTGCACGGGGCCTGATCGACGCCCCGGCCGACGGCATCGCGGTCGTGCGCATCTGGCAGGCCAACCTGGGCAAACGCATCGTGGCCCATGTCCCCATGCAGGGCGGCGACGTGCTCGAACTCGGCGATTTCGAACTCGACGGCGTGACATTTCCCGCTGCAGAGATCCGGCTCGAGTTCCTGGACCCCGGCGCCGGCGATGCCGCTTCCGGCCCCACGGACGGCCAACACGCCATGTTCCCCACCGGCCGCCGGGTCGACACCCTGGAGGTCCCCGGCCTCGGCAGCCTGCAAGCCACGCTCATCGATGCCGGCAATCCCACCGTGTTCGTCGATGCCGCTGCGCTGGGTTTCGACGGCCGCGAGCGCCAGGCCGATCTCAACGGCGACGCCGCGCTGCTGGCGCGTTGCGAAAGCGTGCGCGCCCAAGGCGCCGTGGCCATGGGACTCGCCACAACGGCACAGGAGGCCACCGACAAGCGCCCGCACACGCCCAAGCTGGCCTTTGTCGCCCCGCCCGCCGCGTACACCGCATCGAACGGCAAAACGATTGCGGCCGGCGACATCGACCTGCTCGCCCGCATCCTCTCGATGGGCAAGCTGCACCACGCCATGACAGGCACCGGCGCCGTGGCACTTGCCGTCGCAGCAGCGGTTCCCGGCACCGTCGTCAGCCGACTGCTGGGGGCGTCAGGACAAGGCGAATTGCGCTTCGGCCACCCCTCGGGCACCTTGAAAGTGGGCGCCGACGCCGTGCAGGAGGCCGATCGGTGGCGAGTGACAACGGCCCGCATGAGCCGCAGCGCCCGCCGCCTCATGGACGGCCACGTCTACGTGCCGATCGACTGAGACGCGAGCCGCCAGCGCAAGGGGGTCGGCCCGCGTGAAAGACGGCCATCCGCGCGGGCGGCGATCACGCCTGGGCAGCGGCCGCCAACGCAGCCAGCAGCTCGGCATGCAGTTCGGGCGTTGCGCTGGCCACGACCTGCCCCGTCGAATCCACGCCCAGCGGCCGCCCCAGCCAATCCGTGATGCAGCCGCCGGCCTCCTCGACCAGGCACACCAGCGGCAGGTAGTCGTAGGGCTGCAGGTTGGATTCGATCACGGCATCCAGATGGCCCCCCGCGAGCTGCGCATAGGCGTAGCAGTCGCCGCCGAACCGGCGCATGGCCGCACGCCGCGACAGCGCGTCGAAGGCTTGCCATTCGGCCGGGTTGAACATGTCCGGCGACGTGGCACTGACCCAGGCCCTGGTCAGCTCGCTGCAGGCCCGGGTCTGGATCGGTTGCCCATTGCAACTCGCACCCCGGCCGCGCTGGCCGATCCAGCGCTCGCCGAGCACCGGCATGTCGACCAGGCCCAGAACCGGCTGACCCCCGCTGCAATGCGCCACCAGCGTGCCCCACAGCGGCGAAGCGCTGACATAACTCTTGGTGCCGTCGATGGGATCGAGCACCCAGAACTCCCCGGCCTCGAGGCCCTGCGCGCCGTGTTCCTCGCCCAGCACCCCATGGCCGGGGTATCGCTCGGCCAGGACACGCCGCATGGCCGCCTCGGCCTCGCGGTCTGCGACCGTCACCGGGCTGTCGTCGGCCTTGCGCTCGACGGCCAGCGGCTGGCGGAAGCGCGTCATGGTTTCTGCCCGCGCCGCATCGGCAACGGCCTGCGCGGCAGCGCGCAGCTCATCGAAATCGGTCATGCTCTTTTCCAGGGAATACAAGGACTCGGACCGGTGCGCGATCGCGTGAGCGGATGCCTTCACACGCCCCCCACCGCCCGCACCGGTTCCCAGGCGCCGATCATCTCACCGATGACGGCCCGAAGCGACGGCGAACGCTCGGCGCCGTCGACCCACCTCCCGGAACGGCGGCTGACTTATCCGCCTCAGCGCGGCGCACGCGGGTAAGCGAGTCGGGCCAGGGCCTGAATGGCCACCTCGTAACCCGCCACCCCCAGCCCGACCACGATGCCCGCTGCAGCCGGCGAGATATAGGAATGGTGACGGAACGGCTCGCGTGCATGCACGTTCGAGATATGGAGCTCGATCAGCCGCACGCTGGCGCCCTTGATCGCATCGTGCAAGGCCACCGACGTGTGGGTGTAGGCCCCCGGGTTGAACACCACGCCGATCAGTTCGCCCTCGGCCATGCGGCGTCCCGCCTCCTGGATCCAGTCCACCAGCACGCCCTCGTGGTTGCTCTGGCGAAAGTCCACGCCCAGCTCCAGCGCCTCGGCCTGCTCGCGGCACAGTTGCTCGACATCGGCCAGCGTGGCCGAACCGTAAACGGCGGGCTCGCGCAGACCCAGCAGGTTGAGGTTGGGACCATTGAGCACAAGAATCGAAGGCATCAGAAATCTCCTGGATGGGAATAAAGAAAAACTGGAATGGGAACCGACCGGGGCCGCGCTCAGTCGAGCGGCACGTCGACCATCGCACCGCTGCGCACGGCTTCGTTGACCGCCGCCGACACACGCAGGTTCTGCAGCCCGTCCCGTACGCTGACCAGCGGCGAGGCCTCGCCACGGATCACCGCGCAGAAGTGTTCGATCTGGCGTGCCAGCGGATCCTCGCGAACCACCGGCACGCTGGCCGTGTCGAACGGTTTCCACCACGAGCGGTCCTCGTCCCGCCCGTAGGTCTTGAGCCGCATCGTGGGCACGGCCAGCGAGCCATGCGTGCCCGCCACGATGTAGCAATCCTCGTCGCCGTAGCTCGGGTAAGCCTTGTTTTCCTGCGACGTCTGCTCCCAGCTGCGCGCCGATCCGGCCGTGTCCGACAGCATGAAGGTCCCCAGCGCCCCGTTGGCAAAACGCAGGTTGATCGCCGCCGTATCCTCGACCGCGAATCCGCGCACCGCATGCGACGCCATCGCCTGCACCGCCACGATCTCGCCGCAGAGCGCCCTCAGGTTGCCGATCTCGTGGATGAGGTTGATCAGGATCGGGCCGCCCCCCGGCTGGCTGCGCCACGGCGCGTCGTCGAAGTACTCGGCCGGCTTGTAGAACAGCGCGCTGCCCGTCACGGCGACCAGACGGCCCAGCCGCCCGCTCTTCACCACCTCGCGCGCCGTCGCCAGCAACGGGCTGTGCGCACGGTGATGCCCGACCAGCAGCGGCACGTGCGCGGCTTGCTCGGCGGCTGCCAGCAGGCGCTCGCCCTCGGCCAGCGTATGCGCCAGGGGTTTTTCGATCAGCGCCGGCACCCCCCGCGCCAGGCAGGCCAGTGCCTGCTCCACATGCACATCGTTGGGTGAAGCCAGGACGACGCCGTCGACCGGCAGCGCAGCCAGCATGTCGTCCAGCGCAGCGAACCAGGGCACGCCGGCCGCTTCGGCCTGCAGGCGGGTCGAGGGCGCGGGATCGACGATTGCCGCCAAGGTACAGGCCGGGCTGGCCTGGATCAGTTCGATGTGGCGGCGCCCGATCAGGCCTGCGCCCGCCACCGCAATGTTCAAGAGGGCCATGAATGAAGTCTCCGTCGGCTTTTATTATTCGAAGCGTGCAGAATAGCCGGGATATCGACGCCAATGAACCCCGACGATGTGGAATAAGAATTCACGAATTGCAAATAATCTGCCTGATCTGGCCGATCTCAAGGTGTTCTGCCTGGTCGCCCGCAAGGCCAGCTTCTCGGCTGCGGCGGCCGAACTCGGCATGTCGGCGGCGTACGTCACCAAACGCATCGCCGTGCTCGAGGGGCTGCTGGGCGTCCGCCTGTTCCATCGCACCACGCGGCAGGTGCGCATCAGCGACGAGGGCGAACTGGTGTTCGAATGGGCCAGCGCCCTGCTCGACGACGTCGCCGGTCTGCCCGGACGCCTCAACGCCCGCACCCGCGAACCGGCCGGGCCGCTGCGCGTGGCCAGCAGCATCCGGCTGGGGCGGCAACACGTTTCGCACGCGCTGTCGCTGCTGCAGCGGCGCTATCCCAAGCTCGACATCTGGCTCGAACTGCTGGACCGCCGCGTCGATCTCATCGGCGAGAACTTCGACATCGATATCCGGGTCGGCGAGCCCATCGAGTCCAACCTGATCGCACACCGGATCGTGCGCAGCAGCCGGGTGCTGTGCGCGTCCCCCGACTACCTGGCCGCGCGCGGCACGCCGGCCGCACTGGCCGACCTCGCCGACCACGACTGCCTGCCCTTCCGGGACCGCGACCATGCCCTGGGCATCTGGCGCCTGCAGGGCCCGCGCGGCGAAGAGACCGTCAAGGTCGGGGGCCGGCTCGGCTCCAACCACAGCGACGTCGCCCGCACCTGGGGACTCAAGGGGCATGGCATCGTGCTGCTGTCGTTATGGGATGTGACGGAACACCTGCGCGACGGCTCGCTCGTGCGTGTGCTGCCCGATTACGAGGAGCCCGCCGACGTCTGGGCCATGAGCAGCCGGCGCACGGCGCAGTCGGCCAAGGTCAAGGTCTGCATCGACTTCCTGCGTGAACAGCTGACGGGCGGCGAGCACGCATTGAACGTGATGACGCCTTGAGCGGCCGACGCCGTCTGCAAGGACACACGTCAGTGAGCGCGCCCGGTTGGACACCGGCACCGGTCTGCGGCCTTGTCCTATTGCACAACGCACGATAACTATATAAACTGTTTTTATCGTTTATACCTTTTATTGAAGGAGCTTGGCCATGACATCTCTCGGTCGACTCAAAGCATGGTTTCTGCGTGTGATCCGTTCGGCGCCCATGCAGCAATCCGACGACAAGCCCTACAAGCACAGGCTCTGGTGATGCGCCATCGCCGCACCTCGGTGCTTTCTGCCCGCCTTGACCCGGGATAACCATGAGCTTGGCGCCGGGCAAGCTGCGTTAAAGTCATATCAACGGCCTGCCAGCCGTTCCTTTGGTAAGTGAATCCTGAGCCCTCCTCGCGAGGGCTCTTTTTTTTCCGCGCTTGTCTAACACTCTTTAATGAGTGTTTACCATTCTTATGGTATTACCCACCCGATGAATACTTGACCCTGTTGCGGCGCAGTTCACACAATTCCTCACCATAAAAGAGGAAGCGAGGTGACAACCGTGAACTACAACCTGTGTGAGTGCACCGAGGCCGAATACGACCGGGTCAAAAGGCCGCTCTGGACCAAACTGGCGTATAACAGCAGACGGCTCTATCGCTGCTCGAACTGCAGCGCCTTGCTGCTCGTCCAGCCGGACGACATCGAAGACGCACTGCAGCGCCAGCGCGCCTCCCGCAGTTTCCCGATTCCCCGTGGCGGGCACGGGGCAGAAGCGCAGACGGCTTGAGCCTGGCATCCCGGCGTGCAGAGCCGTGCCGGCACGCCTTTTCTGTGCCCGACGGCTACGCAGGCCGGACGGCGTTTCCGCCATCCAGGATCTGATTCAACAGCATATTCAGGATCGGCGATCGTCTTTGAGCTCAGAGCAGTTCAAGGCCATCTTGGCCCGGCAGTGCCGGATCGGCTAATAACCGATCCCCGGCTACCTGTCTTTTGTCATCGAATCCGGAACCAGGCTGTCCCCATGCCGCTTGCAGCCAGCAGCGTGGCCATGACGACGCTGCTGCTCGGTGCCGGCAGGCGCGGCGTGAACTGACTTTGCTCGCTGATCTCGATCGAACGGTGCGAGGCCAGCAGTCGTGAATCGGCGACTGCGATGTGCAAGTCCTCCAGCTCGATCCGGTGCGCCTCGATGTCCTCGTCCGAGGGGATCATTCTCTCGAACACGATCTCGACTGGCCCTCTGCCCGGAGTGCCCGAGCCGATCTTTTTCGCCCGGACCGCAGCGACTTGCACCCAGCGTTCGATATTCCTGGCGTCCTCCCATCACGCATAACCCGCCTGGGTCAACTGCCTGCCCGATGCGGAGCGGACACACGGCTGGGTACCCCCTTGAGTTCAAGCGCCTGGACAGGCCGGCCGAGCGACGGCAGCGACAGGCTCAGGCGTGCAGCCGCCCGGCTGAGCTGCCCCGCCTCGGCCACGGCCGCAAACGAGTTCAGAAGCTTCGGATCCATACGGCTTTCTCAAATGGCAAGGCCGCTTGCAAAATTAGTAATGGACTAACGCCCTGCCGCCCCGAACAATCAGAACCCAGCCGCCTGCTCGAATCCGGACTCTGGGGTTTATACCCATTGACCGGCTAATCAATACTTTCAAAAGGGTAACCCACGATCTCAATCATACCGCTCAGTTTCTTTATTCCGGATATTCACTGCGGATGCCGGAAGAAAGGGGCCCATCCCGTCCGTCATGACCGGCCTGCCGCATCGGGCTGAAACAGCGGGCAAAAATCGGCGCGCCGCCAGCCGGCGCTCCCTCGGAGATTTCGCGACAAGAGGCCCTGCAGGGCCCGCAGGGGAAAAGCACCGGGTTCCTTGAACCCGGTCACATCGGTTCTTTTCAACAGTACAAAAACGGAGACAAATCCATGAAAAACGTCAGATTCAAGCGATCCGCCTTGGCCATTGCGGTTTCATGTGGGCTGGCATGGGGCATAGCCGCATGCGGGGGATCGTCCAACGGCGACGATTCCGCCGGCGGAGAAAACGGCGGCCCGTCCGCCCATCCATGGATGACCCGCGACATCGTGGCCGAGCAGTCGGCCGCGACCAGCGACGAAGCCAGAGAAGCCGTGGCCGCGAGGCGCGCAGACCTGCTGCTGGCCGCCATGACGATCGAACAGAAAATGCAGCAGTTGACCGGCAGCATGCCCGAGATCCTGCACGAGTTGCCCGAGTGCTACGGGGCCCGGCATGTCGGTGCCATCCCGGAACTCGACATCCCGACATTCCGCATCACCAATGGGCCCGTCGGTGTGGGGCAGAACGACTGTGTCGCCGCGAGCCTCGCCGAGGACGTGAAATCCGGCAAGGCCAGCTTCAGCATCGCCTACACCCACCCTTCGTCCGCACAGGCGACGGCACTGCCCTCCGCCATGGGGGTCGCGGCCTCGTTCGAGCCGGGCGTCGCCGCGGCCTTCGGCGATGTCATCGCCACCGAGATGAACAACCTGGCTCTGCATGTGTTCGAGGCACCGGGCGTCAACATGGCCCGCATCCCCGTGCTGGGCCGCAACTTCGAGTACTTCGGCGAGGACCCCTACCTCACCGGCGTGATGGGCGTGGCCGAAATCAAGGCCATCCAGTCCCAGAACCTGATCGGCATGGCCAAACATTTCGTCGGCAACGAACAGGAAGCCAATCGCCAGCGCATCCAGACCACCATCGACAATCAGGTGCTGCGCGAGATGTACCTGCTGCCCTTCGAGATGGCGGTCAAGGACGGCAAGGTCGCCTCCATCATGTGCGCGTACAACTATGTGAACGGCGTGCACTCGTGCGAAAACGACGAACTGCTCAACAACGTGCTGCGCAAGGACTGGGGATTCACGGGTTATGTGCAATCGGACTTCTTTGCGATCAAGAGCACGGTCGGCACGCTCAAGGGCGGCCTCGATCACGAGATGCCCATCCCTCAGTTCTGGTCGCCCAAGAATCTGCAGGCGGCCCTCGATGCAGGCACCCTGTCGGTCGATCTGATCGATACGGCGCTGGATCGCCGCTACACGCAGATGTTCAAGTGGGGCATCTTCGACCGTCCGCTCAAGCAGACCCCGATCGACTTCAAGACCCACGGTACCGTGGCCCGCGAGATCGGCGCCAAGTCTGCCGTGCTGCTGCAGAACAACGGCGCCCTGCCCTTCGCCTCGT
This sequence comes from Comamonas sp. BIGb0124, assembly GCF_003752175.1. Classification (GTDB taxonomy): domain Bacteria; phylum Pseudomonadota; class Gammaproteobacteria; order Burkholderiales; family Burkholderiaceae_C; genus Comamonas_F. The sequence goes on from NZ_RJVF01000015.1 coordinate 217,571, forward strand.
CCGTGAACAAGGTCGTGGTCATCGGCAAGGCCACTCAGGTCTATGCACAGCAGGCCGTCGCAGGCGGTGCCATGGTGGGCGTTGCATTCGGCGGCGGCGGCGGCAGCTCGGACGTGGTGCCGAACTACAGCGTGAAGCCCGTCGAAGGACTGAAGAACGTTCTCAAGGGGTTGGGCAACACCTCGGCCACGGTGCAATTGATCCTGGTCGACGATGCCAACAGCACCGCGACCATCGACGGTGCCAGCGCCGGCTTCGATGCGGTGCTCAGCGCCGCGGCAGGCGCCGATGCGGTTGTCGTGATGGCCGGCACCATCTCGGAAGAAGGTGCGGACCGCCTCACGGCAGCCGACGGCAGCACGCTCTCCACCGTGGTCCCGGTCGCACCGGGCGCCACAGCGGCCGACGGCATGAGTCTCGACTGGTATGTCCCGAAATCCCTGACCACGCCGGCCACATCGCCCAGCGGTGCGAATCCGGTCAGCAACAGCAACACGGTGGCGATGATCGACCGCGTGCTCGCGACCGCCTCGACCACCGGCAAGAGCATGAAGGAAAAGATGGCGCTGGTGCTCAAGGACAACGCCGGCATCGCCGTTCCGCGCAGCCTGGTCGGGGCCGATGGCCCGTCGATCCTGGAAGTCTGGTTCCCCGGCCAGGAAGACGGCCATATCGTGGCAGACCTGCTGTTCGGCACCCGCAAGCCCGGCGGCAAGCTGCCGGTGACCTTCCCCTTCGAAGGCCGGTCCTTCCTCGACCATGCCACCGCACTGCAGTACCCGGGCGAGGTCAAGGGCGAGGTCCAGACCGTCGAGTACACCGAGAAGCTTCATATCGGCTATCGCTGGTACGACGCCAACATCAGCGGCCAGTGCGCCGAAGTGGCGGGGGTCAACCCGTGCGTTGCGTTTCCTTTCGGCCATGGGCTGAGCTACACCCGCTTCGATGTCCGCAATGCGGCCGTCGCCGGTGCGGGCAGCAACGGCTACCGCATCACCGCCGAAGTCCGCAATACCGGATCGCGCGACGGCGAAGAGGTGGTGCAGGTCTATGTGACCTTGCCTGCAAGCGCGAGCGCCCAGGGTGCTCAGCAGCCCCCCAAGCGGCTGGTGGGTTTCCAGAAAGTGGCCCTGAAAGCCGGTGAATCCAGGAGCGTCGCGATCGCCGTCGAGGCCGATGCCAGCCACCACCCGCTGAGTGTCTGGAACGAGCAGAAACGCGTGTGGGACACGCCGGCCGGCGACTACACGTTCCGCGTCGGCAATTCGTCCGCTTCGAGCGCCCTGAAACTGGCCGGCTCCGTGAGCCGCTGAGTCTGAAACGGGGCCGGCGCCGCCATGCGCCGGCTCCGTGGATACGACACGCGGGGTGTAAGCATGGGGATGTCCGGCGATGCAACGGACCGGGGTGACAAACGCCTCGCCGGCACAAAGGCAAACCGCCTCGGAAGAGCCCCTAGACCGCCACCGGCGGATCGATCATCGAGACATACGTCGCCCACAGGCGGTCGAACAATCGGCGTTTCGCCTCGTCCGTGGTGTCGCCGATCGCGCAGAGCTGGCCAAAGGTGCCCCGCAAGCTGTCCATGAGGATATCGGCCTGCATCGCCTTGTCGGCCGGCTCGGCCCGCCCCCGCCGCTGTTCGATCTCGAGCAGGCGACGGCAGAAAAGATCGCCCAGACTCTTACGCCAACGCACCAGCGCATGCCGAAGCGCCGGTTGCCGCAGCGACTCCACGCTCAGGTAACCGGCGATGCGGATGCTCAGCGGATCGCCGTCGAACATGCGCCAGGCCATCAGGCGCAACGCCTGCAGCGGATCGCCGGGCAGGTCGCACGTGATCATGCGCATGTAATCGTCCAGGCCGCGATCGACGGCCTGGATCAGGAGCTCGTCCTTGCTCGGCCACCGGCGGTAGATCGCCTGCTTGGTCGCCCCCGCCCTGGCCGCCACGGCGTCCATGCGAAAGGCGCTGCCATGCTCGGCGAACTCGCGGATGGCGGCATCGAGGATGTCCCTGTCGATTTCGGCCGAACGCTCGGCCGTGGGATGCCCTGGCAGACGATGGGATGTACTGGCGCTCATGGGTCCGTGATGATGCTCCGGCAGGGATGCCGGCCGTTGGAGACGATGGCCGCGCAGCAAAGGCCCCGCCGAACGAGAGATCCGATGCACTTTCACACGAGCCGTGCTGTGCTGCCGACCCGATCGACTATACACAGTCGGGAACCGAAGACATGACGTGACTGCAGCAACCGTGAAAAGCGGGACACAGTCTGCCGCGCGGACAAAGAAAAACGGCTTACGAAATTGCTTTCGTAAGCCGTTGGTCTACCAGAATAAGTCTGGTCGGCGAGGCGGGATTCGAACTCGCGACCCCTTGCACCCCATGCAAGTGCGCTACCAGGCTGCGCTACACGCCGAACAGAACGCTATTGTAGCGCACTTTTTTGGCTTTTTTGAAATCAGGCATCGGGACCGAGAATTTCCCGGATATCGAGCAATTCGCGCCGCAAGACCTCGACGGACTGCGCAGGCAAATCCTTGACCGCCTGGACCCAGGGATCGTATGCATCGACCGCGCTGCAGTCCCGCAGCGCTTCTGCCGGGTGCGCCGGCTGCAGCGAGCCGTCGGTGGACTCGGCCAGCCCCTGGGCCTCTGCAGCGGACGATGCAGCCGATGCATTCGGCGAAAGCGGCCGGGCCGAGGCTGCGGCGGCGGGTGGCTGCAAACGCACGGTAGGTTGCACGGGAGATTGCCCGTTGGCCTGCGCCCAGAATTCGGCATCGGAGGCGTGCCCCGGATCGACAGGCTCCTGATCCGCACCGTCGTCGTGGCGGCGGCGCAGGCGCTCGGCCTGGGCGAATTCCTGGAGCTTGTTGCGTGCGCCGCTGATCGTGAAGCCCTGGTCGTAGAGCAGATCGCGGATGCGCCGGATCATCAGCACTTCGTGGTGCTGGTAGTAGCGCCGGTTGCCGCGGCGTTTCATGGGCCGCAGTTGGGTGAACTCCTGCTCCCAGTACCTCAGGACATGCGGCTTGACGCCGCACAGCTCCGCCACCTCACCGATGGTGAAGTAACGTTTGGCGGGAATGGAGGGGAGACCGTTCTCCGAGGTCATCGAGTGCGACACGGGCAGGCGAAGGAACAGCAACAAAGCTGTAGATTAACCCAAACGGCGCACATCCTCGTGAAAAACCGCAGCGACCGCACAAGGGACGCACTGCGGTCCACGCGCATCAGGCCGGCGTGTCGGCCGTGTGGGGCACCGATTGCTGGATCTGTTCCTTGAGCTTGAGGCTGGCATGGAAGGTCACCACGCGCCGGGCCTCGATCGGGATCGATTCGCCCGTGCGCGGATTGCGCCCCGGCCGCGCGGCCTTGGTGCGGATCTGAAAGTTTCCGAAACCCGAGATCTTGACGTCTTCGCCGGCCACCAGACGTGTGGTGATCAGGTCGAAGAACGCATCGACCATGTCCTTGGACTCGCGCTTGTTGAGACCGATGCGGTCAAAGAGCAGCTCGGCGAGCTGGGCCTTGGTCAGAGCCGGCGTTTCGAGACTGTCAACAGCGATTTCCATGCATCCCCCCGTCAATAGCTGAATGAATCTTCAGCGAACAACCATTCAAATCGTCGGCGCATGGGCACGCCCGTCGCGGCCCACACGCTGTCCCTCGGCCTTGTCAGGCCCGCAGCTTGACACCCAGCTGGCTCTCGGCCGCCTCGATCACTGCCGCGATCAGCGGCTCGACCTGAGCGTCCGTGAGTGTGGTGTCCTCGCTGGCCAGCGTCAAGCGCACGGCCAGGCTCTTGTGCTCGCTTGCAAGGCCCGTGCCTGCCTCGGCGCCCTTGCCCGCCTGCGGCCGGTAGACGTCGAACAGTTGCACGCCACGCAGCAGCCCGCTGCGCGCGGCGGCGGCCCGGATCACGGACTCGAGCGCACCGAAAGTGACCGACTCGGCGGCCGTGAAGGCGATGTCGCGTTCGACCGCCTGGAAACGCGGCACGGGCTGGGCCACCGGCACCGGACGCTGCAGGGCTGCATCCAACGCGAGTTCGAACAGCACCGGTGCCTGCGGCAGGTCGTACTGCTGGCGCCAGCGCGGATGCAACTCGCCGACGAAACCGATCGCCTGGCCGTCGAGCAGCACACGGGCACAGCGGCCGGGGTGCATGGCGGGATGTTCGGCCGCCTCGAACACCGGGCGCAGCGGAGCCAGCAAGGCCTCGACGTCGCCCTTGCCGTCGTAGAAGTCGGCGCGGCGGTCCTTGTGCGTCCAGCTCAGTCCCTCGGGGTCGCCGTAGATCAGCCCGGCCACACGCATCGGCTGATGGATGCCCTTGACGGTGGTGTCGCTGGTCTCGACCGCGGCATCGCGCAGGAACACGCGGCCGATCTCGAACACACGCACGCGTGCGGCCTTGCGGTCGAGGTTGAACTTGAGCACCTGCAGCAGCGAGCCCAGCAGCGACGAACGCATCACGCTCATCGGGCTGGCAATGGGGTTGAGCAGTCGGATCGGGTCGGCATTGCCGGCCAGTTCACGCTCCCAGCGTTCTTCGACAAAGCTGAAGTTGATGGTCTCCTGGTAGCCCAGCGCGGCCAGGCTGCGGCGCACGGCGAACCGGCTGCGGCCGGACTCGTCCTGGCGGCGCGCGGTGATGGGGGCCAGGGGTGCCGTCGTCGGGAGCTGGTCGTAGCCGATCAGGCGGGCCACTTCCTCGATGAGGTCTTCCTCGATCTGCAGGTCGAAACGATAAGGCGGCGGCACGACTTGCAGCACGCCGTCGGCCACGGCATCGGCCTGCAGTTGCAGGCGCGCGAGCACCTCGACGCACTGCGGCTGGGTCAGCGGCATGCCGATGACCTTGGCCGCACGCGCCACGCGCAACTGCACCGGACGGGCCTCGGGCAGCGCCAGGGTCTGGTCGTCGATCGGACCGACTTCGGTCTCGGGGGTGCCGCAGATGTCGAGCACGAGCTGGCTGATGCGCTCGATGATCTGCACCGTGCGGCTGGGATCGACGCCGCGTTCGAAACGATGGCCGGCATCGGTCGAGAAGTTGAAGCGGCGCGAGCGGCCCTGGATGGCCGACGGCCACCAGAATGCGGCTTCCACATAGATGTGGCGCGTGTCGTCCGAAACGGCCGTGGCGTCGCCGCCCATGATGCCCGCCAGCGACTCGACGTGCGCGGCATCGGCGATCACGCCGACCTTGTCGTCCAGGCTCACGGTGTTGCCGTTGAGCAGCTTGAGCTGTTCGCCCTCGCGGCCCCAGCGCACGGTCAGTCCGCCCTCGATCTTGCCGAGGTCGAAAATGTGCGAGGGTTGGCCGTATTCGAACATCACATAGTTCGAGATGTCGACCAGCGGCGAGACACTGCGCTGGCCACAGCGGGCCAGCCGGTCGACCAGCCAGGCCGGCGATTTCACGCGGGTGTCGACGTTGCGGATCACACGGCCCGAGAAACGGCCGCACAGATCGGCCGCCTCGACCGTCACCGGCAGACGTGCATCGGTGGTCGGGGCCAGCGCGGCATCGGCCGGGGTCTTGAGCGGCGTGCCGGTCAGGGCCGAGAGTTCGCGCGCAATGCCATAGACGCTCAGGCCATGGGCCAGGTTCGGCGTGAGCTTGAGCGTGAGCAGCGTGTCGTCGAGATCGAGCACCGCGCGGATGTCCGCACCGACGGGCGTGTCCAGCGGCAGCTCGAGCAGGCCGGCGGCGTCTTCGTTCACCTTGAGCTCGCGTGCCGAACACAGCATGCCCTGGCTCTCGACGCCGCGCAGCTTGCCCAGCTTGATCTTGAACGGTTTGCCGTCTTCGCCGGGGGGCAGCTCGGCGCCCACCACGGCACACGGCACCTTGATGCCGACACGCGCATTGGGTGCTCCGCACACGATGTTGAGCAGCGCGCCCTGTCCGACGTCGACCTGGCACACGCGCAGGCGGTCGGCATCGGGATGCTGGACGGCTTCCTTGATTTCGCCGACGACCACGCCGGAAAACGGCGGCGCGACGGGCTGGAGTTCTTCGACTTCAAGGCCGCCCATGGTCAGGGTGTTGGCCAGTTCGGCGGTGGTCAGCGCGGGATCGCAGAATGCGCGCAGCCAGGACTCGGGGAATTGCATGATGAGGCTCTGATGTTCGTTCGAAGGGTCGGGACGTCGCGGGCCGGTTTACTGGAACTGGCGCAGGAAACGAATGTCGCCGTCGAAGAACTGGCGCAGGTCGTTGACGCCGTAGCGCAGCATGGTCAGGCGGTCGGGGCCCATGCCGAAGGCAAAGCCGATGTAGCGCTCGGGATCCAGACCCATGTTGCGCACCACGTTGGGGTGCACCTGCCCGGAGCCAGCCACTTCCAGCCAGCGGCCGGCCAACGGGCCGCTCTGGAACTGGATATCGACTTCGGCGCTGGGCTCGGTGAAGGGGAAAAAGCTGGGACGGAAACGCAGCACCAGGTCGTCGCTCTCGAAGAAGGTGCGGCAGAAGTCGGTGAACACGACCTTCAGGTCCTTGAAGCTCACGTTCTCGCCCAGCCACAGGCCTTCGCACTGGTGGAACATCGGCGAATGGGTGGCATCGCTGTCGACACGGTAGGTGCGGCCCGGCGCGATCACGCGAATCTCGGGCATGCTCTGGCCGGCATCGATCAGGGCCTGGTGTTTCTTGACGTGCTGATGGGCGTACCGCACCTGCATGGGGCTGGTGTGCGGCCGCAGGTTGTAAGGCGTGCCGTCCTCGCCCTGCAGATCGACGTAGAACGTGTCCTGCATGGAACGCGCCGGATGATTGGGCGGATTGTTGAGCGAGGTGAAGCTGTGCCAGTCGCTCTCGATTTCAGGGCCGTCGGCGACGTCGAAACCCATGGTGCCGAAGATCTGCTCGATGCGCTCGAGCGTCCGGCTGACCGGATGCAGGCCGCCGCCGGCGCGCACACGGCCGGGCAACGTCACGTCCAGCGACTCGGACTTGAGTTGGATCGCCAGTTCGGCATCGGCAAGGGCCTGCCGGCGCGCACCGAGCGCGGCCTCGATGGCCTGCTTGGCCACGTTGATGGCGGCACCGCGCGATTTTTTCTCGTCCACGCTCAGGGCAGCCATGCCCTTCATCAGTTCGGTGATGCGCCCGGATTTCCCCAGGAACTGGGCCTTGGCGTTTTCCAGGTCGGCCGGGGTGGCCACCGCCGCAAAAGCCTCCTGGGCGCGTTCGACCAGCGTGTCCAACTCATTCATGTTCTGTACTCGGTTCAATGAAAAAAGGGCTAGCGCCATTGCAAGCAGCTAGCCCTTTCCTGTTTTGCGCACACCGCGAGCCGCGCCCTCCGGGGATGGCGCGACAGCGGTGCCACGTGAAAATCAAGCGGCCAGTTTGGCTTTGACTTGTTCCACGATGCCACCAAAAGCGGCCTTGTCGTGCACGGCCAGGTCGGCCAGCATCTTACGGTCGATTTCAATGGAAGCCTTCTTCAGGCCGTTGGCGAACTGGCTGTAGGTCAGGCCCAGTTCACGGGCAGCGGCGTTGATACGGGCAATCCACAGTTGGCGGAAAACGCGCTTCTTGGTACGGCGGTCACGGTAGGCATACTGACCTGCCTTCATCACCGCCTGTTTGGCGATGCGGAAGACATTGCCGCGGCGACCGCGGAAACCCTTGGCCAGAGCCAGGACTTTTTTATGACGAGCGCGGGCTGTTACACCACGTTTGACGCGAGGCATGTGTTTTCTCCTAGTTCGTCGTTAATTACAGGCCAGCGAAAGGCAGCATCTGAGCGATGTGACCCATATTGGTCTCATGCACAGCCACGGCACCACGCAGTTGGCGCTTGTTCTTGGTGGTCTTCTTGGTCAAGATGTGACGTTTGAAGGCTTGACCGCGCTTGACGGTTCCACCCGGACGAACGCGAAAACGCTTTTTCGCGCTGCTCTTGGTCTTCATTTTGGGCATTTAATGCTCCTATTTTTTGTGCTCGCGAGGCGCCGCAGATCCCATCCGCGGACTTGTTGGCCCCGAGTCACTTCTTTTTTGCAGCAGCCTTGCGGCCTCTGCAGGCAGACAGCCTTTCAGCTGCCTGCATCGGCCCCACCTGCTTGACGCCTGCAGGGCCAGATCCATGGAGCCGCCTGTCCGCCACCGGCGGACACACGTCTCGTTTGTTGCACTGGCAGACCGGGTTCAGGCGGTCTGCGGGGCGGCCTGCTCGTTGGCCGGCTTGGCGCTGCCGCCACCCGGCTTGCGGCGGCCAGGTGCGATCATCATGATCATCTGGCGGCCTTCGAGCTTGGGGAACTGCTCGACCACGATGGTATCGGCCAGTTCGTCGCGAATGCGATTGAGCAAGGCCAGACCCAGCTCCTGGTGCGTGATCTCGCGGCCACGGAAACGCAAGGTGATCTTGCATTTGTCGCCTTCTTCAAGAAAACGCCGGATGTTACGCATCTTGATGTTGTAGTCGCCGTCATCGGTGCCAGGGCGGAATTTGATTTCCTTGACTTCGATGACTTTCTGCTTCGACTTGGCTTCGGCGGCTTTTTTCTGTTCCTGGTATTTGAACTTGCCGTAGTCCATCAGACGGCAGACCGGCGGATTGGCCGCTGCCGCGATTTCCACCAGGTCAACGTCCAATTCACCTGCCATGCGCAGAGCTTCAGCCAGCGGAACGACACCCAGGGGTTCGTTTTCCGGGCCGGAGAGGCGCACTTCCGGAGCCATGATTTCCCGGTTCAGACGGTGTTTGCGTTCTTCCCGGTGGCGACGATCACGAAATTCAGTAGCGATGGTTCTGTTCCTCGAAATTTTGCTGCAAAAGGTGCAGCACCCCGCCGATCAGACATACCGACGACAAGCAGAAAAGCCAGGGCTCAATCAGGTCTTGCTGTTGATGCTGGACTGGAGCTTCTCAACGAAAGCTGCCAAAGGCATCACACCGAGGTCTTGATTGCCCCGGGCGCGCACGGCGACGGCTCCGGCCGCCTTTTCCTTGTCGCCCACGACAAGGATGAAGGGCAGCTTTTGCAACGAATGCTCACGTATTTTATACGTAATCTTTTCATTTCGCAGATCGGTCAGTACGCGGACCCCTTGGGACTGCAGCGTTTGAGCAACTTCCTGGACGTAATCGGCCTGTGCATCGGTGATATTGAGCACCGCCACCTGGGTCGGCGCCAGCCAGGTCGGCAAGGCGCCGGCGTGCTGTTCGATCAGGATGCCGATGAAGCGCTCGAGGCTGCCGACGATGGCCCGGTGCAGCATGACCGGGCGGTGGCGGTTGCCGTCCTCGCCCACGTATTCGGCATCCAGGCGCTCGGGCATCGAGAAGTCGACCTGGATGGTGCCGGCCTGCCACTGGCGCCCGATGGCGTCGCGCAGGGTGTACTCGACCTTGGGGCCGTAGAAGGCACCGTCGCCGGGTGCGATCTGGAAATCGCAGCCGGACTTGCGCAGGCTCTCCATGAGGGCGTGCTCGGCCTTGTCCCAGCTCTCGTCCGAGCCGATCCGTTTTTCGGGCCGGGTGGCGACCTTGTAGATGATCTCGGTGAAGCCGAAGTCCGCATACACCTTCTGCAGCAGCGCGGTGAAGTCCTCGCACTCGGGCAGGATCTGCTCTTCGGTGCAGAAGATGTGGCCGTCGTCCTGGGTGAAGGCGCGCACGCGCATGATGCCGTGCAGGCCGCCGGTGGGCTCGTTGCGGTGGCACTGGCCGAACTCGCCGTAGCGCAGCGGCAGGTCGCGGTAGCTCTTGACGCCTTGCTTGAAGATCAGGATGTGGCCGGGGCAGTTCATCGGCTTGAGCGCGTATTCGCGCTTTTCCGATTCGGTGGTGAACATGTTCTCGCGGTACTTGTCCCAGTGGCCGGTCTTTTCCCACAGGGTCTTGTCGAGGATCTGCGGACCCTTGACTTCCTGGTAGCCGTTGTCGCGGTAGACCGCACGCATGTACTGCTCGACGGCCTGCCAGAGCGCCCAGCCCTTGGGGTGCCAGAACACGGTGCCGGGCGAGTGCTCGTCGAGGTGGAACAGATCGAGCTCGCGGCCCAGGCGGCGGTGGTCGCGCTTCTCGGCTTCCTCGATGCGCTTGATATAGGACTCGAGGTCTTTCTTGTCGGCCCAGGCGGTGCCGTAGATGCGCTGCAGCTGTTCGTTCTTGGCGTCGCCGCGCCAGTAGGCGCCCGAAACGCGGGTGAGCTTGAAGTTCTTGAGGAAACGGGTGTTGGGCACGTGAGGGCCACGGCACATGTCCACATATTCCTCGTGGTAATACAGACCCATCTGGGTCTCGTCGGGCATGTCGTCGATCAGGCGCAGCTTGTAGTCCTCGCCGCGGCTCTTGAAGACCTCGATGACGTCGGCACGCGGGGTCATCTTCTTGACGACGTCGTAGTCCTTGGCGATCAGTTCGCGCATGCGGGCCTCGATGGCCGCCATGTCGTCGGGGGTGAAGGGGCGTTCGTACGAGATGTCGTAATAGAAGCCTTCGTCGATCACCGGGCCGATGACCATCTTGGCGGTGGGGTAGAGCTGCTTGACGGCATGCCCGACCAGGTGGGCGCAGGAATGGCGGATGATCTCCACGCCCTCGGCGTCCTTGGGGGTGATGATCTGCAGCTTGGCATCGTGGTCGATGCGGTCGCTGGCGTCGACCAGCCGGCCGTCGACCTTGCCGGCCACGGTGACTTTGGCCAGCCCGGGGCCGATGGAAAGGGCGACATCGGCCACCGAGACGGGACCGGGATACTCACGTTTGGAGTTGTCGGGAAGCGTGATCTGAATCATGGAACAGCAAGCCTGTGGATGGGGTCTGAAAACAAAAAGCGCGGTGGGCGCCGCGCTTGTCTTCGGTGGCCCGGGGGCCGGAGATCAGAAAAAGGCGCGAGCAACCAGCGCAGCTACCGGGGGTAGCGGCCGAATGGGGTGGCCGGGCTCGTTCGCGGTGTCATAACCGGGTTGCCTTTCTCGTCCTTGTGAGGGGTTGCGTAAATACCTCGGGCCAGCGGCCCCAGGCAATGCTGCGCATGATTTTACAACAAGCGCCCCACCCCGTCATGGCCGCACGCCGGCCGAAGCTGCCGGAGAACTGCGGCCCAGATACGTGGCACCCACGCGCGGGTCGCTCGCCACGGCGGCGGCCGGCCCTTGCAGCGAGACCGCGCCGGTCTCGAGCACATAGGCCCAGTCGGCCACACGCAGCGCGGCGCGTGCGTTCTGCTCGACCAGCAGCACCGCCACGCCCAGGGCCTTGAGCCGGGTGACGATGGCGAAGATGTCGCGCACGATCAGCGGCGCCAGTCCCAGACTGGGTTCGTCGAGCATGAGCACGGCCGGCTTGGCCATGAGGGCGCGCCCGATCGCCAGCATCTGCCGCTCGCCGCCCGAAAGCGTCGCCGCGGCCTGGCTGCGGCGCTCGAGCAGGCGGGGGAACAGCGCATAGACGGCATCGAGCTGGTCGCCCGGATTCGCCTCGCCCCGGCGATGCCTGCGGTAGCTGCCCAGCAGCAGGTTGTCCGCCACATTCATGCTGCCGAACAGCTCCCGGCTCTCGGGCACCAGGCACAGGCCGGCCCCCACCCGCTGCTCGATGGGCCAGCGCGAAACATCCTGCCCGGCCAACCAAAGACCGCCCTGCGCCTGGCCATTGGCCGGCAAGGCACCGCCGATGGCGTTGAGCAGGGTCGATTTGCCCGCGCCATTGGGGCCGATCACCGTCACCACCTGGCCCGGCGCGACGTCGAGATCGAGCGGGGACAATGCCGGCACATCGCCATAGCGCACGAACAGGCCGCGCAGCGACAGGATGGGCGGGGCGGTAGCGGCAGGCGAAGAGCGATCGGGCATGGCGGAGGTCAAGGCAGAGAACACGGCAGGTCGGGGTCGCGCGGGCAGACGGGCATGGGGAACGCGGTCGGCTCCTCAGGCCACACGGCTGTCGGTGAAAACGGAATCCGGCGCGGAAACGGGACGCGGTGGCACGGAGGCCGGGACATCGGACCGCACCGCGCCGTCGCTTCCATTCAGCGCATCGTCGTCGGGCTCGTCGCCCAGGTAGGCCCGCCGCACCGCCGGATCGCGTTGGATGGCGGCGGGGTCGCCCTCGGCGATCTTGCGGCCGAACTCCATGACGATCAGTCGGTCGGTCAACTGCATGACGAAATCCATGTCGTGCTCGACGATGAGCACGCCCATGCCTTCATCCCGCAATTGACGCAGCAGCCGGGCCAGCGCTTCTTTCTCTCGATGGCGCAGACCGGCTGCAGGCTCGTCGAGCAGCAGCAAGCGAGGACCCGCGCACAGCGCGCGGGCGATCTCCAGAATGCGTTGCTGACCCAGGGGCAGGCTGCCTGCGGCGTGCCGAGCCACATCGGCCAGGCCGACGCGCGCCAGTTGGCGGCGGGCTTCGGCAAACACCCTTTGTTCTTCTGCGCGGTTGAGCCGCAGCATGCTGCGCAGCATGCCGGCACCCGAGCGCAGGTGTGCACCGAGGGCGACGTTCTCGATCACGCTCATGTCGGCGACCAGCTTGACATGCTGGAAGGTCCGCCCCATGCCCAGGGCCGCCACCTGCCGGGCGCCCTCCCCGGCCAGCGAACGCCCCCGCCACTCGACGCGGCCTTCGCTCAGGGGCAGGACGCCGGAAACGAGGTTGAACATGGTGGACTTGCCGGCGCCGTTGGGGCCGATGAGGCCCACGATTTCGCCGGCATGCAGCTCGAAGCTCATGCCGCCGACCGCCTGCAATCCACCGAAACGTTTACCGGCCTCGCGCACGCGCAGCAGCAGCTCGCCGGTCGCGGTCGCATCCGGGGCCTGGGCCGGCCGGCCTTCGGGCCGTTCGGCGGCGCCCGAAGAAACGCCGGCAGGGTCTGCAGGAAAAGACTGCGGCCCCTGCGGAACAGGCTGGGGCAGCGGCTCGCGCAGGCCCGGCGTGCCGCGAGCATCCGCAGCCCGTGCGCGCTGGGCCATGCCGCGGCGTGCCACGGCCTGTCCGAAACGCTGCACCTGAGGCCACAGGCCTTCGCGCGTGCGCTGCAGCAGGAGCACCAGCAAGGCCCCCAGGACGATGATCTCGTAGTTGCCGTCCGCGCCCAGCAGGCGGGGCAGCCAGCCCTGCAACTGATCCTTGAGCAGCGTGAACACGGCGGCACCGGCCACCGCACCCCACAAATGACCCGCGCCGCCCACCACGGCCATGAACAAGTACTCGATGCCGGCATTGATGCCGAAGGGCGTGGGATTGACTGCGCGCTGCAGGTGCGCATAGAGCCAGCCCGAGACCGACGCCAGCAGCGCCGCCAGCACAAAACACTGGATGCGCAGCGCCAGCGTGTTGACGCCCATGGACTCGGCCATCTGCGCGCCCGTCCGCAGGGCCCGCAAAGCCCGGCCCGGCCGCGACGCCAGCAGGTTGAAGCATGCCAGCAAGGCTGCCACCACCACCAGCCAGATGAGGTAGTACATCTGATGGCCGCTTTGCAGCGCATAGTTTCCCAGCGAAATGGGCGCGATGCCGTTGATGCCGTCGAAACGCCCCAGCACGTCGAGGTTGCCGAAGAGGTAGAACAACGCCAGCCCCCAGGCGATGGTGCCGAGCGGCAGGTAGTGGCCCGACAGCCGCATGGTGATCAGGCCCAGCGCCAGCGAGACGACACCGGTCGATGCCAGCCCGGCCAGCAGGCCCAGCCAGGGCGAGACGCCGTAGGCAGTGCTCAGCCAGGCCGTCGCGTAGGCGCCGATGCCCACGAAGGCGGCCTGACCGAACGAGGTCATGCCGCCCACGCCGGTCAGCAGCACCAGTCCCAGCGCCACCAGCGCGTAAAGCCCGATGTAGTTGGCCAGCGTGATCCAGAACACCGGCACGGGCAGTTGCGGCCAGCAGGCCATGAAGACGGCAAAGGCCAGCAGCCCCAGCGCGGTGCGGCGGGTCCCGGTCATGACTCGTCCTCGTCGTGGCGGCCCTGGCGCGAGCTCGCGATCGAGCGCCACAGCAGCACCGGGATGATCAGCGTGAAGACGATCACTTCCTTGAAGGCACTGGCCCAGAACGACGCAAAGGATTCGATCAGGCCCACCAGCAGCGCACCGCCGACGGCCAGCGGAAAACTGGAGAGCCCGCCGATGATGGCGCCCACGAAGGCCTTGAGTCCGATGAGGAAACCGGTGTCGTAATAGATGGTGGTGAACGGTGCGATCAGCATGCCGCACAGCGCACCGATGGCCGCGGCCAGCAGGAACGCCAGACGCCCGGCCTGCGTGATGGGAATGCCGACGATCTGGGCCCCGCGGCGGTTGACCGCGGTGGCGCGCAGCGCCTTGCCCGAGAGCGTGCGTCCGAAGAACAGGTAAAGGGCCAGCATGATCAGCGCCGTCACGCCCACCACCAGCAGGCTCTGCCACGACACGGCCAGCAGGCCTGCATCGAACGAACCGTCGACCAGGCCGTCGGCGCGGGCGCCCTCGGCGCCGAACATCCAGAGCCCCAGCCCCATCAGGGCAAAGTGGACACCGACCGAAACGATCAGCAGCACCAGCGGCGAACTCGCCGCCAGCGGCTGATAGGCCACCCGGTACAGCAACGGGCCCATGGGCACGACCACGGCGAGGGCGAGCGCCATCTGCACCGGCTGGGCCAGTTGATCGGCCGGATAGCCGGCCTGCGGCAGCGCCCAGAACACGCCGGCCACCGCGGCCGGCCAGCACAGCATGTACCCGGTGGCGCGCAGTACTTCCTGACCCAGCCGCGCACGGCGGTCGGGCGCACGCAGGATGGCGGCCAGCTCCATCAGCCAGGCCAGCAGCGCCAGCCCCAGCAGCAGGTTGATGGAGGCCGGCCAGCGGCCGAGCTGCATCATGGCGAACGTCAGCGCGCCATAGGCCACGAACTCGCCCTGCGGGATGAAGATGACGCGGGTGACGGTGAAGACCACCACGATGGCCAGGGCCAGCAAGGCGTACACGGCGCCGGAGGTCAGACCGTCCTGCGCGAGGATCGCGGCAATCGACAGATCCATCATCAGCAGCCCTCCGGGCATGCTGGGCGGGAAAACGGGACAGGGGCTGCGTCGGTCACGGCGGCAAGGTCAGAAGCGGAGACAGGGTTCGGCATGGGCGGCGGCAGGCCGGTTCAAGGCTGGGCCTGCGCGGCGGACGACTCGGCGAACTGGCGGAAGTAGGTGTCGAGCTGAGCCACGTAGCCCTGCCGGACTTCGGGCTCGACGAAGCTGGCCTCGAAGCTGTTGGCCGCGAGCTGCCACGCCTGCCGTGCATCGAGGCCGGTGGCGGCGAAGGTCTGCACGTAGTTGTCGTTGACGTAACCGCCGAAATAGGCCGGATCGTCGGAGTTGACGGTGACGCACAGCCCGGCATCGAGCAACTGTCCCAGGTTGTGCTGGCCCAGGTCGGGCACCACGCAGAGCTTGAGGTTGGAGAGCGGACACACCGTCAGCGGCACGCGTTCCTTGGCCAGACGGGCCATCAGCGCCGGATCGCGGCTGCTCTGCACCCCGTGGTCGATGCGCTCGACGCGCAGCACGTCCAGCGCGCTCCAGATATAGGCCGGCGGCCCCTCCTCGCCGGCATGGGCGACTAGGCGCAGTCCGCGTTCGCGGGCCCGCAGGAACACCTCCGAGAACTTCTCCGGCGGATGCCCGACTTCGCTGGAGTCGAGCCCGACGCCGATGAAATGGCTGCGATACGGCGTGGCCTCGCGCAGGGTATCGAGCGCGTCGTCTTCGCTGAGGTGGCGCAGGAAACACAGGATGAGGTCGCTGCCCAGGCCCCACTTGGCCTGCGCATCGGCACAGGCCCGCGACAGACCCAGGATCACGGTCTCCATGGCCACGCCGCGCGCGGTATGGGTCTGCGGATCGAAGAAGATCTCCGTCCGCACGACGTTGTCGGCCACGGCGCGCTGCAGGTAGGCCATGGCCATGTCGTAGAAATCCTGCTCGTGGAGCAGCACGCTGGCGCCGGCGTAATAGATGTCGAGAAAACTCTGCAGGTCGGTGAACGCATAGGCCGCGCGCAGCGCTTCGACCGAGTCGTAGGGCAGTTGCACCTTGTTGCGCTGGGCCAGGGCAAAGATCAGCTCGGGCTCGAGCGAACCTTCGATGTGCATGTGCAGCTCGGCCTTGGGCATGCCGCGCAGCAGTTCGGGCAGGCGCTCGGGCGTGATGGCACCGAAATCGATCAGCGGATCCGGCTGGAACGGGGGCTGGGTCATGGGGGCTCCGGTGGGGGGGTGAATGTCGATCGAGGCGCACGGCAGGGGTCGACCTGGCCGGAACGCTCTTTTAGAAGGAGCATGCAGCAGCCCTGACCGGCACATCGCTTCCGGGATTGGACCATAAAAAACCGCCCGAAGGCGGTTCTGTGGAGGCGGCGACCCGGCACGCCGGGCCACTCGGCAAGCCGGCTTACTTGCTGCCGGGCACCTTGCCTTCGACGCCTTGCACGTAGAAGTTCACACCGCGCAGGAAATCGTCGGTGGCGGCTTCACCGGCCTTGACCACTTCCTTGCCGCCGTTGTCGACGATGGGGCCCTTCCAGATCACGAAGGAGCCGTCCTTCAGGCCGGCCTTGGCGGCATCGACCTTGGCCTTGGCTTCGGCAGGCACGTCGCTGGCCAGCGAGACCAGGTCGATCGCGCCTTCCTTGACGCCCCACCAGGTCTGGCCGGTGCTCCAGGTGCCGTCGATCGCATCCTTGGTGGCCTTGATGTAGTAAGGCGCCCAGTTGATGACGGCCGAACCCAGGTGGGCCTTGGGGCCGTAGTTGGTCATGTCCGAATCCCAGCCGAAGCCGCGCTTGCCCATTTTCTCAGCGGTCTGCAGCACGGCCGACGAGTCGGTGTTCTGGAACAGCACATCGGCGCCGCCGTTGATCAGCGCGGTGGCGGCTTCGGTTTCCTTGGGCGGGTTGAACCACTCGTTGACCCATACCACGTTGGTCTTGATCTTGGGATTGGCGACCTGGGCGCCCAGCGTGAAGCTGTTGATGTTGCGGATCACTTCGGGGATCGGCACCGAGGCCACCACGCCCAGCGTACCGGTCTTGGAGGTGTAGCCGGCCACCAGGCCTGCCAGGTAGGCGCCTTCGTAGGTGCGGCTGTCGTAGGTGCGAACGTTGTCGGCGGTCTTGTAGCCGGTGGCGTGTTCGAACTTGACGTCCTTGAAATCGCGGGCGACGTTCTGCACCGGGTCCATGTAACCGAAGGTCGTGCCGAAGATCAGCTTGTTGCCCTGGCTGGCGAGGTCGCGCAGCACGCGCTCGGCGTCGGCCGATTCGGGCACGTTCTCGACAAACGTCGTCTGGATCTTGCTGCCGTACTCGGCTTCGAGCGCCTTGCGACCGTTGTCGTGCGCAAACGTCCAGCCGCCGTCGCCCACCGGGCCGATGTAGGCAAAGGCGATCTTCAGGGGCTCGGCCGAGGCGGCGGCGGGAGCGGCTGCCGGCGCATTCGAGGCGGCCGGCGCGGCCGGCGCCTCGTCCTTCTTGCCGCAGGCTGCGAGTGCCGCCAGGGCCACGGCGGACACCGCGGTCGCCCGCAGCAGGGAACGTTTGTTGAGGTCGGTCATGTCATCTCCTAACGACTGTTGAGAATGGGAAAAAGGGGTGCCGCCGGCGGACTCAGCTGCCGGGATGGAAGGGCTTGCCGAGCGAAGCAGGCATGTTAATGCGTATCCACGTGGGGTTGCGCGACATCAGCGCCAGGACCACGATGGTGGCGAGATAGGGCAGCATGCTGAGCACCTGGGTGGGCACCGACAGGCCCTGCCCCTGCAGCTGGAACTGCAGCATGGTGACGCCGCCGAACAGGTAGGCCCCCAGCAGCACGCGCGCGGGCCGCCAGGTGGCGAAGGTGGTCAGGGCCAGGGCGATCCAGCCCTTGCCGGCTATCATGTTCTCGACCCACAGCGGCGTGTAGATGACCGAGACGTAGGCGCCGGCCAGGCCGCACAGGGCGCCGCCCGCCACCACGGCCAGCAGGCGGATGCGGCGCACGGGATAACCCAGCGCATGGGCGGATTCGGGCGATTCGCCGACCGAACGCAGCACCAGTCCGGCGCGGGTGCGGTAGAGGAACCACACCAGTCCGGCAGCCAGGACCATGGCCAGGTAGACCATCGGATGCTGGCGGAAAATCGCCACGCCCAGCCAGGGGATGTCGGCCAGCAGCGGGATCTCGAAGGCGGTCCGCGGCGGCAGCGTCGCCTGCACATAACCGGTGCCGATGAACGCCGAAAAACCGGCCCCGAACAGGCTGAGCGCCAGCCCCGTGGCGTATTGGTTGGTGCCCAGCCAGATCACCAGCACGCCGAAAGCCGCGGCCAGCACGGCACCGGCAGCCATGCCGGCCACGAAACCGGCCAGGTTGCTGCCGGTATGCACCACCGCAGCGAAACCGGCCAGTGCGGCACACAGCATCATGCCTTCGGCGCCGAGGTTGACCACGCCCGCCTTTTCGTTGATGAGCAAGCCCAGCGAGGCGATCGCCAGGATGGTGCCGCCAGCCAGCGTGGCGGCGACGAGCATTGCACTGCCTTCCATCTCAGGCACTCCTTTGCAGTTTGATGCGGTAGGCGACCAGGGTGTCGCAGGCCAGCAGCGTGAAGAGCAGCAGGCCCTGGAACACGCCGGTGATGGACTTGGGCAGGCCCAGTCGCGATTGCGCCAGTTCGCCGCCGATGTAGAACATGCTCATCAGGATGGCCGAGAGCACGATGCCCACCGGATGCAGGCGGCCCACGAAAGCCACGATGATGGCCGCGAAGCCATAACCCACCGGGATATAGGGGGTGAGCTGCCCGATGGGGCCGGCGACCTCGAGCCCGCCGGCCAGGCCGGCCGCGCCGCCCGAGATCAGCAGGGCCACCCACAGCGAACGCCGGCCGGAGAAACCGGCATAACGCGCTGCCGCCGGGGCCTGGCCGCCCACCAGTTGGGCAAAGCCCGCGCGGGTGCGGAACAGGAAGATCCAGACCGCCACCACGCCCACCAGGCCCAGCACCAGGCCGATGTTCATGCGCGAGCCGTCCATGAGGCGCGGTACGCGTGCCACGGCCTCGAACGTCTTGGTCTGGGGGAAGTTGTAGCCCAGCGGGTCTTTCCAGGGCCCGAAGACCAGGTAGCTCAGCAACTGGATGGCGACATAGACCAGCATGAGGCTGACCAGGATCTCGTTGGCGTTGAAACGGTCGCGCAGCAGCGCGGTGATGCCCGCCCAGGCCATGCCCCCGACCACTCCCGCGATCAGCACGGCCACGACGATGGCACCGCTCGACCCCTTGTCGGCCATCAGCGCCACGCCGGTGGCGGCGATGGCGCCGATCACGTACTGGCCCTCGGCGCCGATGTTCCAGACGTTGGAGCGGAAACACACCGCCAGTCCCAGCGCGATGATGAGCAGGGGCGTGGCCTTGACCATGAGTTCGCCCAGCGCATAACTGGATTTCACGGGCTCCCAGAAAAAGATCTGCAGGGCGCGTACCGGATCCTTGCCCAGGAACGCGAACAGCGCCACGCCGATGATCACGGTGATCAGCAAAGCCAGCACCGGCGATGCGTAGACCCAGAGGCGCGAGGCGACGGGGCGTGCTTCGAGCTTGAGCTTAAGCATGGAGCGCCTCCTGTTCGGCCAGGCTGAGGGCCTCGCCGAGCTCGTGGTCCCACAGTCCGCTCATCCAGGCGCCGATCTGCTCGATCGTGGCGTCGCGCGCCATCACCGGCGGCGACAGCCGTCCCTTGGCCATCACATACAGCCGGTCACTGATTTCAAACAACTCGTCCAACTCCTCGCTGAGCACCAGCACGGCACAGCCCGCATCGCGCAGGGCCAGGATTTCGCCGCGGATCTGCGCCGCGGCCCCGACGTCGACACCCCAGGTGGGCTGCGACACGATCAACAGTTCCGGTCGGGCATCGATTTCGCGGCCGACGATGAACTTCTGCAGATTGCCCCCCGACAGCGAGCGGGCAGCGACATGCACGCCCGGCGTCTTGACGTTGAAGCGGCGGATGATGGAGCGGGCCTGCTCGGCCAGCGCCCCCTGGCGGATCCAGCCGCCCGATCCCACGGCCTCGCGCCGGGTCAGCAGCAGGTTGTGGGCCAGCCCCATGGCCGGCACGGCCCCGCGGCCCAGACGTTCCTCGGGCACGAAGTGCAGGCCCAGTTCGCGGCGCTGGCGCGGGCCCAGATGGGCTACGGGCGCACTGCCGATGCGGATGCTGTCGCGGCCGGAGCGGCGAGCCGCACGGGTGTCTTCGCCGGACAGCGCATACAGCAACTCGCGCTGGCCGTTGCCCGACACGCCGGCGATGCCCACCACTTCGCCGGCACGCACCTGCAGATCGATGCCCTCGAGCGCCACGCCGAACTGGTCCTCGCTGGGCAAGGCCAGTTGACGCACGTCCAGCACCACGCGGCCGCCGGCCGTGCCCCGGGCCTGCAGCCGCAGCGGCTCGGCCCCGATCATCAGGCGCGACAGCGAGGCGTTGTCCTCCTGCCGGGGATCGCAGGCACCGGTCACCTTGCCGCCGCGCAGCACGGTGCAGGCGGTGCACAGCGAACGGATCTCATGGAGCTTGTGACTGATATAGAGAATGCTGCAGCCCTCGGAGGCCAGTTGGTGCAGCACCACGAACAGTTTCTCGACCGCCTGCGGCGTCAGCACCGAGGTGGGCTCGTCGAGAATGAGCAGACGGGGATTGGACAGCAACGCACGGATGATCTCGACCCGCTGCATCTCGCCCACCGAAAGGGTGTGGACCGGCCGGGTGGGGTCGACGTCCATGCCGTATTCACTGGCCTTCTCGACCATGCGGCGCTGCACCTCGGCCAGGCTGAGCGACTTGTCGAGTCCGAGCCACACGTTCTCGGCGACCGTCAGCGTATCGAACAGGCTGAAATGCTGGAACACCATGGCCACGCCCAGGGCCCGTGCCTCCTGGGGATTGCGGACCTGCACCGGCTGGCCGTCGATCACGACCTGCCCCTCGTCGGGGCGGACGGAGCCGTAGATGATCTTCATCAGCGTGGACTTGCCCGCGCCGTTCTCACCCAGCACGGCGTGGATCTCGCCCGGCGCTACAGCCAGCGTGACATCGCTGTTGGCGACCACGCCGGGATATCGTTTGGTGATGTTCTGCAGGACAAGGCGTGGCGAGGTCATGTTCGTAGGGTCTTTGAAGCGTGCGGGATTTTAGTCGGGGCGGACGGGCTGGCTGCGCTCGAACCGCGGCGCGATCCGGACGGGACTAGGCTTTTTCGGCCAGCGTCCTTCTGGCGGCGGGTGGCGGGGGTGCTGCGGGTTCGCCGCCGCCGCGCAGCCCGGCCGCCACGCTCTTGACCGTGTCGCGCAGCCAGCGCACGGCATCCGACTGGTGGGCCCGGGCATGCCAGAGCTGGTAGTACATCATCCGGGGCATGGGCACCGGGCACGGCAGGATCGCCACGGGCAATTCGTCCACGAAGCGCTCGCAGTACTGCCGCCCGGTGGTGAGCACCAACAGGGTATCGGCCACCATGGCGGGAATCTGCCCGAAGTGCGCACAGCGTGCCGTGACGCGCCGGCTCATGCCCTGCAGCGCCAGATGGTCGTCGATGAAACCCTTGGCACCGGGGTGCAGCGGGGTGGGCGCGACGTGGTCGGCGGCCAGCCAGTCGTCGGCGGTCCAGCCCCGCCGAACGGCCGGATGCTGGCGCGACACCAGGCATACCACCTCGTCGCCGAACAGGCGGCCCATGTGCAGATCGTCCGACGGACTGGGCCAGTTGCCGATGACCACGTCGACCTCGCCCTGCTCGAGCTGCTGCCGGTAGCTGGTCTCGCCCGAGAGCGGATAGAACTCGACCGCACACAGGGGCGCCTCCTGCCGCAGACGCACCATCAGGCGCGGCAGGAAGACCGGGTCGAGGTAATCGCTGGCAGCCAGCCGGAAGGTGCGCTGGGCCGTGCGGGCGTCGAAACGGCGCACGTCGGTGAACAGCACCTCGGCGGCGCGCAGGATGCTGGCGCTGGGCTCGATCATGCGCTGCCCGGCGTCCGTCGGCACCATGTTGGCACCGGAACGCACCAGCAAGGGGTCGCCCGCGAACTCGCGCAGCCGCTTGAGAGCGGCCGACACGGCGGGCTGGTGCATGCCCAGCTTGACGGCGGCACGCGAGACACTGCGTTCAGTCATGACGGTGTGGAGGACTCGGATGAGATGGAGGTCTATCTTGTCCAAAAGCGTCTGTTCTCTCATACCGCTCTCCGGATGTATTTCATATGCCCTATCTTATGCAGAGGACGGCGATTGCCACTACCCTCCATGTAACGAAGCCTGCACGCCCAGGCCGCACCCCGATTGTCCGTAGCCCGCTCCACGATGACCTCCGCCTCCACGCCCGCCCCTACGCCGTCCTGCACGCCCATCACCTTCGTGCGGCGAGGCGAACTCGTCACCTTGCACGACGTGCCGCCCGACCGCACCCTGCTCGACCTGCTGCGCGAGGACCTCGGCTGCAGCGGGACCAAGGAAGGCTGCGGCGAGGGCGATTGTGGGGCCTGCACGGTCGTGCTCGCCGAAATCGACGGCGGTTCGCCGGACACGGCGGCCTCGTCCACGGCCGGTCTCAAGTACCGCGCGATCAACAGCTGCATCCGGCTGGCCCACTCCATCAACGGCATGGCGCTGTGGACGGTCGAAGACATCGCAGCCGACCAGCCCGGCTTCGTCTTTCCCGACGAGACGGGCGCAGCGCCCGCGGCGGCCTCAGAGCCGGCCGCTGCCCTGGCCGACCTGCACCCGGTGCAACAGGCCGTGGTGCAGTGCCACGGTTCGCAGTGCGGCTTCTGCACCCCGGGTTTCGTGATGAGTCTGTTCGGCATGTACCAGGCTCAGGCATGCAAGGACAAGGCCAGCCCGGGCGGACGCTGCAGCCAGCCGGCCGTCACGCGCGGCGAGGCCCAGGCGGCGCTGTCGGGCAACCTGTGCCGCTGCACCGGCTACCGTCCGATTCTCGACGCCGCCCAGTCGATGCAGGCGATGCCTCGCCAGTGGGTCGACGAAGCGGCCGTGGTGGCGCGCCTGGACGAAGCCGCGCAGCAGATCATCGGTCGCCCCGGCAGTGCCGGCGAGGCCTATCTGCGCCCCACCACCCTGCCCCAGTTGCTGGCATGGCGCGCCGCTCGTCCGCAGGCCCAGCTGGTGGCGGGCTGTACCGACGTGGGCCTTTGGGTGACCAAGCAGCACCGGCAGTTCACGCAGGTGCTCGACGTCACCGCCGTGCGTGAACTGCAGGCGGTGGCCGAATCGGCCGACGGCCGCTGGCTGGAGATCGGCGCGGCCGCACGGCTGGCCGACGCCTTCGACCACCTTGCCCGGCGCTGGCCCGAACTCACGACCTTCACGCGCCGCTTCGCCGGCCTGCCGGTGCGCAACTCCGGCACCCTGGGCGGCAATGTGGCGAATGGCTCGCCCATCGGCGACTCCATGCCGCTGCTGATCGCCCTGGGTGCGCAGGTGGTGCTGGCCAGCGTGCGCGGCGAGCGCGAGCTGCCGCTGGAATCCCTCTACACCGGCTACCGCCAGAATGTGATGGCGCCGGACGAGGTCCTGGCCCGGATCCGCGTTCCGCTGCGCGACCCCGCAGCGGCGCAGCGGGCCGGCTGGCTGCGCGTCTACAAGGTGTCCAAGCGCTACGACGACGACATCTCGGCCGTGTGCCTGGCCCTCTCGATCCAGCTCGACGCCCATGGCCAGGTGGCCTGGGCATCGATCGGCGCCGGTGGCGTGGCGGCCACCCCGGTGCGCGCCCGGCAGACCGAAGCCCGCCTGCTGGGGCAGCCATGGAACGCCGCGACCGTGCAGGCGGCCATGGCCGCCCTGCGCGCCGAGTTCCAGCCCATCTCGGACATGCGCGCCTCGGGCGCCTACCGCCGGGCCCTGCTCGGCAACCTGCTCTGGCGGTACTGGCTCGAAAGCCAGGCCCCCGCCGGCACGTCCCCGATCCGGCTGGAAGACCCCGACACGATCTGCCCAGGAGTTTCAGCATGAAGATCTCAGGCCACCCCGCGCAAGGCGAAACCGCCGCGCCCTCGCCTGCCGACACGACACACACCGCCCGCACCGCCAGCGGCCAGTCGCACATCCACGAAAGCGCAGCCGCGCAGGTCGCCGGTGCGGCCACCTACATCGACGACATTCCCGAGATCAAGGGCACGCTGTACGCGGCGCCCATCCTGTCGACCGTGGCGCATGGCCGGCTCAAGGGCGTGGATGCCCAGGCCGCGCTGGCCATGCCCGGCGTCAGGGGCGTGGTGCTGGCCAAAGACGTTCCGGGCGACAAGATGCTGGCCTCGTTCACGCACGACGAACCGGTCTTCGCCCTGGACGAGGTCAACTACATCGGGCAGGTGATCGGCCTGGTCGTGGCCGAGACGGTGATGGCCGCCCGCCGCGCCGCCCGCAAGGTCGTGGCGGACATCGAGCCCCTGCCCGCGATCCTGACCGTGGCCGAAGCCCTGCAGGCCGGCAGCCAGGTCGCGCCGCCGGTGACCGTGGTGCGCGGCGATGCCGAGGCCGCGCTGGCACGCGCCCCCCATACCCTCGAGGGCCGTTTCGAAGTGGGCGGCCAGGAACATTTCTATCTCGAGGGCCAGATCGCCTACGCCCTGCCGCTCGAGCAGAAGCAGTGGTGGGTGTACAGCAGCACGCAGCATCCCGGCGAAGTACAGCATTGGGTGGCGCATGCACTGGGCCTGGATGTGAACCGCGTGCGCATCGAGTGCCGGCGCATGGGCGGCGGCTTCGGCGGCAAGGAAACGCAGGCAGGCCACCTGGCCGTGTGGGCCGCCGTGGCCGCCCGCAAGTTCGCCCGGCCGGTGAAGCTGCGCTTCGACCGCGACGAAGACTTCATG
The DNA here is from genome assembly GCF_003752175.1 of Comamonas sp. BIGb0124. Lineage (GTDB taxonomy): Bacteria > Pseudomonadota > Gammaproteobacteria > Burkholderiales > Burkholderiaceae_C > Comamonas_F. The sequence goes on from NZ_RJVF01000015.1 coordinate 242,466, forward strand.
ATCACCGGCAAGCGCCATCCCTTCGCCTATGCGTACCGCGTGGGCTACGACGACACCGGGCGGCTGTGCGGTCTGCAACTGCAGTTGGCGGCCAACTGCGGCTTCTCGGCGGACCTGTCCGGCCCGGTGGCCGACCGTGCCATCTTCCACAGCGACAACGCCTATTACCTGGAAGACGTGTCCATCGTCTCCCACCGCTGCAAGACCCACACCCAGAGCCACACCGCGTTCCGGGGCTTCGGCGGGCCGCAGGGGGTGATCGCCATCGAGACCATCCTGGGCGACATCGCCCGCAAGCTCGGACTCGATCCGCTCGACGTGCGGCTGCGCAACCTCTACGGCATCGAGGATCGCAACGTCACCCACTACCAGATGACGGTGGAGGACAACATCCTGCAGCCCCTGCTGGCCGAACTGGAGACGAGCGCCGACTACCGCCGCCGCAAGGCCCTGATCGAGACCTGGAACCGGGCCAGCCCCGTGATCCAGCGCGGCATCGCCATCACGCCGGTCAAGTTCGGCATCTCGTTCACGGCCACCCTGTTCAACCAGGCGGGTGCGCTGGTCCATGTCTACACGGACGGCAGCGTGCAGGTCAACCACGGCGGCACCGAGATGGGCCAGGGCCTGCACACCAAGGTCGCCCAGATCGTCGCCGACGAGCTCGGCGTGCCTTTCGATCAGGTCGTGATGACGGCCAGCGACACGGCCAAGGTCCCCAATGCCAGCGCGACCGCCGCATCGAGCGGCACCGACCTCAACGGCCGGGCCGCGCAGTTCGCAGCCCGGCAGGTGCGTGCCAACCTCGCCGAGTACGTCGCCGGCGTGGACGGCTGCACGGCCGAAGCGGTGCAGTTCGTGCACGGCCAGGTGATCACGCCGCGGAACGTGCGCGACTTCGCCGACGTGGTCCACGCGGCCTACGCGGCCCGGGTACAGCTCTGGAGCGACGGCTTCTACCGCACGCCCAAGATCCACTACGACAAGCACACCCTCACCGGCCGCCCCTTTTTCTACTTCTCGTACGGCGCGGCCTGCACCGAAGTGGCGATCGACACCCTCACGGGCGAAAGCCGCGTGCTCAAGGTCGACATCCTGCACGACGTCGGGCGCAGCATCAATCCGGCGATCGACATCGGCCAGATCGAGGGCGGCTTCGTGCAGGGCATGGGCTGGGTGACCACCGAGGAACTGGTGTGGACCGAGCAGGGCCGGCTGGCGACCCATGCCCCGAGCACCTACAAGATCCCGGCCACCGGCGACATTCCCGAACACTTCAAGGTCGCGCTCTGGCCGGAGCCCAACCGCGAGGACAACGTCTTCGGCAGCAAGGCCGTGGGCGAACCGCCCTTCATGCTCGCCGTCAGCGTGTGGGAGGCCCTGCGCGACGCCGTCGCCAGCGCGCGCAGCCGTTCGAACCCGGCCGGCGGTCCGCTGGAAATGGACGCGCCCGCCACGGCGGAGCGGGTGCTGCGGGCACTGGGCGGCATTCCGGACTGAAAGCCGCACGGGCGAGCTGCGGTGGTCGGCGGGGCCCCGGCAGAGCCCAGCGGCTTCGGCAATACTCGGCGCATGACGTCTCCCCCCTCCCCAGCCGGCGCATCGCAGCCCGCCGCTTCGCCGCGCCGCGGCCTGTCGACACCGGTGCTGCTGCTCATGGCCGTGGCCTCGGGCCTGTGCGCGGGCGGCAACTACTTCAATCAGCCGCTGCTGCACTCGATTTCCGTCAGCCTGCGCATCAGCGAGGATCTGGCCGCACTGACGGTCACCCTGGCCCAGGTGTCGTATGCGCTGGGCCTGGTCTTTCTGGTGCCTCTGGGCGACAAGTTCGAGCGCCGTGGCCTGGCCGTGGTGCTGATGCTGCTGGCCGCCGCCGGGCAGTTCGTCAGCGGCTTTTCGGGCAGCCTGGGCCAGTTGGCGCTGGGCACCGCGATGGCCGGCCTGTTCTCGGTCGCCGCCCAGGTGCTGGTGCCGACGGCCGCGGCCCTGTCGGCCCCCCGGCACAGCGGGCGCGCCGTCGGATTGGTCATGAGCGGGTTGCTGGTGGGCATTCTGGCGGCGCGCAGCGTGGCCGGCCTGCTGTCGGGGCTGGGCGGCTGGAACCTGGTCTACCGCGTCTCGGGCGTTGCCATGCTGCTGGTCGCCCTGGTGCTCTGGCGGGTGCTGCCCCCCTCGCGCAGCGAGCTGCGGGCCAGCTACCCCGCCATCCTGCGTTCGCTGGGGGCGCTGGTCGTGCAGCATCCCCGGTTGCGCAGCCGTTCGCTGCTGGGCGCCCTCTCGTTTGCCTCCGTCAGCGTGCTCTTCTCGACCATGGCACTGATGCTCTCGGGTCCGGCCCATGGCCTGGACGACACGGCCATCGGCCTCATCGGCCTGGCCGGCATCGCCGGGGCGCTGATGGCCAACCTGGCCGGGCGGCTGGCGGACCGGGGCTACGAGCAGTCCGTCACCGCCGGCTCGGTGCTGCTGCTCGGCGCCAGTTGGTACCTGCTGTGGCTCGGCGGCGAGACGCTGGCGTGGTTCCTGGCCGGCATGCTGGCCATCGACCTGGCGCTCCAGGGGGTTCATATCAGCAACCAGAACGTGGTCTACCAGCTCGACCCGGCGGCCCGCTCGCGCATCAATTCGGTGTACATGACCAGCTATTTCATCGGCGCGGCCAGCGGCTCAGCCCTGGGGGCGCTGGCCTGGCGGCATGGCGGCTGGAGCAGCGCCTGCCTGCTGGGACTGGCTCTCATGCTGCTCGCCCTGGGGGCGCTGCTCTGGGACCGGCGCCTGGCGGCGCCACGCCACGCCAACGATTAACGGGCGAAAGAGCGGCGCTCGTGCGACAATGGGGGTTGTGCCATGGCTCCAGTTCCATGGCCAGGGCAACGCGCAGGCCTCAGGCCGATCCGCTGCGAGCCTGACCTCTTCAACCCCATCTGCCTTTGACTGGCGCGCATCTGCCCCTGGCGACTGCGTGACAGGCCGATTCCCAGGCCACGCCTAGCCGTGCGCCTGGCTCCCTATTTTCTGTATGACGTTTGAATCACTGAATCTGGCTCCGGCCATCCTGAAGGCCGTCCAAGAGCAGGGCTACGACTCGCCCACCCCCATCCAGGCCCAGGCCATTCCCGCCGTGCTGGCGGGCGTCGATCTGCTGGCCGGCGCCCAGACCGGCACCGGCAAGACCGCCGCCTTCACCCTGCCCCTGCTGCAGCGCCTGAGCACGGGCCGCAGCGCGGTCAGCAAGTTCGGCGGCACCGGCGTGCGCGCCCTGGTGCTCACCCCCACCCGCGAACTGGCCGCCCAGGTCGAAGAGCAGGTGCGCAACTACGGCAAATACCTGCAACTCAAGTCCACCGTGATCTTCGGCGGCGTGGGCATGAATCCCCAGGTCGACCGCCTGCGCCGCGGCGTCGACATCGTCGTGGCCACGCCCGGCCGCCTGCTCGACCTGCAGCAGCAGGGTGCACTCGACCTCTCCACGGTCGAGATCCTGGTGCTCGACGAAGCCGACCGCATGCTCGACATGGGCTTCATCCACGACATCCGCAAGGTGCTGGCCCTGCTGCCCCGCCAGAAGCAGTCGCTGCTGTTCTCGGCGACCTTCAGCGACGAGATCCGGACGCTGGCCACCGGCCTGCTGAACAATCCGCAGTCCATCCAGGTCACGCCGCGCAACACCACCGTGCAGCGCATCACCCAGGTCGCCCATCTGGTGGGACGCAACCAGAAGAAGGCGCTGCTCACGCACATCATCGACAAGAACAACTGGAGCCAGGTCCTGGTGTTCACGCGCACCAAGTTCGGCGCCAACAACGTGGCCGAACACCTGACCAAGGCCGGCATCCCGGCAATGGCCCTGCACGGCAACAAGAGCCAGTCGGCCCGCACGCAGGCCCTGGCCGGCTTCAAGAGCGGCACCGTGCGCGCCTTGGTCGCCACCGACATCGCTGCCCGCGGCATCGACATCGAAGACCTGCCGCACGTCGTCAACTACGAACTGCCCAACATCAGCGAAGACTACGTGCACCGCATCGGCCGTACCGGCCGTGCCGGCGCCAGCGGCGAAGCGGTGAACCTGGTGTGCCTGGACGAAGAAGGTTTCCTGCGCGACATCGAGAAGTTCATCAAGCAGGCCATCACACGCGAAGACATTCCCGGCTACGGCCCCGAGGCCGGCGAGCAGGCCGAACCCATCGCCATGGGTCGCCAGACCCTGTGGGGTGGCGTCGGCAAGCCGCCTAGCCGTGAAGTGATGGCGGCGGCAGCCAAGAACGCCCGTCGCGAAATGATGGAACGCGTGCAGCAGAACAAGCCCCGCCAGGGCGGCAACGGCGCAGGCCGGGGCGCTGCACCCGCCGGTGCCGCACCGCGCGCGGACGGCCGCCGCAGCGGTGGCGGCAACACGTCGGGCAGCGGCCGTGCGGCCAATGCCCACGGCGGTGGCCGCGGTCCCGGCGGCAACGGCGGCGGTGCCCGCAGCGGTGGAGGCGGCACGGGTGCCGGCCGCGGCAATGGCGGCGGCGGTCATCATTCCGGCCGTTCCAGCCGCAACGGCAGCTATTGAGTCTCAGGCGGCCCGGACGTCGACCGACGTCCGTTCGCCGCCCCATCGGGGACAGGCGCAGATCCGCCATCGCGGCGGGTCGTCATCGCGCCGCCCCGGCCTTCCCAGCCCAGGGCCGCAGCGCACGCCCCGTACGCCGTTTGCCGAATAAGGGTTTACCGGGATATTCAAAAATCGACTAAGCAGTGGATTTCTTGTCGCTTAGCGGCCATGCGACGAATGTCTACAGTTCGAGGCTTCCCCGGGCTACTCCAGCAATCATAAAAACTCCCGGGCCACCAGCGTAAAGCGACTGATGACTTCGAGGAGTTGACCATGGTTCATTTCAAGACCGCACTGCCGGCCTACAGCACCCGCACGTTTCTCAAGATCGGCCTGATCGGCGGCAGCCTTCTGGCCAGCGGCCTGGCTTGGTCGCAAAACCCGTCCAGTGCCATTCCCAGCGGTCCGCTGGTGAGCACCGAGTGGCTGGCGAGCAATCTCGAGAATCCCAATATCCGCATCGTGGAAGTCAGCGTCAATCCCGGCGTGTACGAGCGTGGCCACATTCCCGGCGCGGTCAACTTCTCGTGGCATACCGACCTCAACGACCGCATCCGCCGCGACATCGTCACCCAGCAGAACTTCGACACCCTGCTCTCCACGGCAGGCGTCAAGCCCGACACCACGGTGATTCTGTACGGCGACACCAACAACTGGTTCTCGGCCTGGGCCGCCTGGGTGTTCGACATCTACGGCACACCCAACGTGAAACTGCTCGACGGCGGCCGCAAGAAATGGGAAGCGGAAAACCTGCCGCTCAACAACCGCGTGCCGCAGTACGCGGCCACCCACTACAAGTCGCCCAAGGTCAACAGCGAACTGCGCGCCCGGCTCTCCGATGCGCTGGCCGCCGCCGAAGGCAAGAGCGGCAGCAAGCTGATCGACATCCGCTCGGCCGACGAGTACAACGGCAAGGTGTTTGCACCCGCCGGCGTGCCCGAGCTCGCGATCCGGGCCGGCCATATCCCGACCGCCGTCAACGTGCCCTGGGGCCAGGCGGTCAAGGAAGACGGCACCTTCAAGTCGGCCGAAGACCTGAAGAAGATCTATGCCGCAGTGGGCATCGACGGCCGCTCCCCCGTGATCACGTACTGCCGCATCGGCGAGCGCTCCAGCCACACCTGGTTCGCGCTGTCGAAGATCCTGGGCTACAACGTGCGCAACTACGACGGCTCGTGGACCGAGTACGGCAACGCCGTGGGTGTCCCCATCAACAACCCGGCCGGCACCATCTGGGCTGCCAAGTAAGGTGGCGAAAGCAGGAAATCCCCGGCGATTTCCTTCATCACCCCGACCCGCCTCGTGCGGGTTTTTTGTTGCCGCCCCGAGCGCGGCACGGCCCTCTTCCGCCCCCGTCTTCCCATGCCTGCAACACGAACAAACGCCTCCCCGCCCATCCTGCCGCCGCTGGCCGCCGCCGGCCTGCTTCTGGTCCTGGGCGTCCTGGGCCACGAGATCAACCTGCTCAACAACGGCCGGACCCTGGCCTTCGCCCTCTGGCTGGGCGTGGCCTTGGGTTTTGTCTTCCAGCGCGCGCGTTTCTGCTTTTTCTGCCATGCCCGCGACTGGTTCGACAGACGCGATCCACGCGGCCTGCTCGCCATCATCCTGGCCATTGCCGTCGGGCTGATCGGCTACACCGTGGTGCTGGGCAGTTGGCTGCCCACGCCCATCGCGGGCCGACTGCCGCCCGACATCCACATCGGCCCCGTCAGTTGGGTGCTGGTCGTTGCAGGGCTGGCCTTCGGCCTCGGCATGGTGGTCTCGGGGTCGTGCATCAGCGCCCACTGGTACCGGCTGGCCGAAGGCTCCACGGCCTCTCCCTTTGCCCTGCTGGGCACGGCGATCGGGTTCCTGATCGGCTTCAAGACCTGGAACCCTCTCTACGCATCCAGCGTTTCGGATGCCCCCGTCGTCTGGCTGCCCGCCCACCTGGGTTACGGGGGTGCATTGGCCCTGCAGTTGGGCGTGCTGGGCGCACTGGCCTGGCTGCTCTGGCGCCATGGCAAGCCGCCGGCCAAGTCGTCCTCGCCGAACCCTGACCCCAGCGCGACCGCAAGTGCGACGACGGCGCAATCCGCGGCGTCCCCCCGCACGCTGCGATCGCTCTGGCAACACGTGTTCACGGGCCGCTGGCCCTACTGGACCGGTGGCCTGGCCGTGGGTGTGATCGGTTTCCTGGCCATCGTCCGCATGCGCCCGCTGGGAGTGACCACCACGCTGGGCAGCACGACCCGCGGGTTCTCGAGCGAACACGGCTGGATCCCCGAGCGGCTCGACGGATTGGACGGTTTTGCGGGCTGCGCCACCGCCCCCGGCGCGGAATGGCTCACACCGCATGCCGTGCTGCTGGCCGGACTGATCGGCGGCGCCTTCGTCGCTGCGCTGCTGGCGCGGCAGTTCAAGCCCCGCTTGCCCGGTCGGCGCGACATCGTCCGCGGACTGCTGGGCGGCATCCTGCTCGGCTGGGGCGCCATGACGGGACTGGGTTGCTCGATCGGCACGCTGCTGTCCGGCAGCATGGCCGGCGCGCTCTCCGGGTGGGTATTCGGTGCCGCGATGTTCCTGAGCGTGGGCATCGGGCTGCACGTATCCAGACGTGGTTCATGACGTTCAGGAATTACTGAACGCTACAATCCCGCCATGCAACGACAGTCCGTCCGTTATCTGTTCCTCGCCCGCGCCGTTCTGGTGTGGTTCGCGATGACGTTGGCGGTCGCCATGGCCTCGCCGGTGGTGCACCTGTCGTCGATGCAGGCGGTCTGCACGACCGATGGCGGCGTGCGCTACATCTCGCTGCATGACACCGAGGACGCCGACCCAAGCGCCGGCAAGACCCATGCCCTCGAATGTGCCTTGTGCCTGGCCCTCAAGGAGCCGCCGTCGGTCGCCGTCGACGTGCCCAGGCTTGCGCCCCATCCGCTGGCGCATGCGCTCACCCCCACCGTCTCGGCCCGCATCGAGGCGTTGATCGGCGCGCCCTTGCCGCCACGCGGTCCCCCTGCGCCTCTGCACGCTGCCTATCGGTGATCGCGACGGCCCGGCCGTCGGCATGACGCACCGCGCATCGCTGTCTTTCGTACCGGACTCGCGCAGTGGGCCCGCCTTGGGCGCCTGAGCGATTCGTCCGGGCCGATGGCCATGGAGTTCCTGCCCGGCGCAAGACCTTTCGTGGCGAACGACGGCTGTCTCCTGGTTTGCCGAGCCTTCACCCGTGTCTGGGGGCCCGGCTCGTTTCGGCTTTTCCACCATGTCCATTTCTCGACGCCCGAGTGCACGCGCGGCCGCGCGCCTTTCCGTCCTGCTGCCCGCCGCCCTCACGCCGGCCGCCTTCGCTCTTGCCCAATCCGCGGTCACGCTGCCGGCGGTCACCGTCCGCGCTGCCGATGCCAATGCGTCGCCCCTCGCACAGCCCCTGGCCACCGGCTCCAACCTGGGGCTCACGCCTCTGGAAACGCCGGCCAGCGTGGAGACCCTGACCCGCGAGCAATTGGAGGAACGCGGCGACAGCACGCTGATCGACGCCATCACCCGGGCCACGGGCATCAGCAGCATGGCCCACCCGGGCAATGGCGGCAGCGCGCTCGCCGCCCGGGGTTTCACGGACACGGCCTCCGTGCTCCAGCTGTACGACGGCATGCGGCAGTACGGCGGCCTCGGCGTCACCTACCCCTTCGACACCTGGGCCATCGAGCGCATCGACGTGCTGCGCGGTCCGGCTGCGGTGCTGTATGGCGACGGCGCCATCGGCGGCGTGGTCAACGTGATCCCCAAGAAACCCACGCGCGGAGGGGTGGAAAACGAGATCCAGTCCACGATCGGCACGCAGGGGAAAAAGGCACTGGCCTTCGGCAGCGGCGGCTCGATCGACCACCGCGTGGCCTATCGGTTCGATGCCAGCGCAGACCGCTCGCAGGGCTGGGTCGATCGCGGCGACACCCGCCACCTGAGCGTTTCGGGGGCCCTGCTGTGGGATGTGACCCGCGACCTGCAACTGCAGCTCAGCCATGCGCAAGGCCGGCAGAAACCCATGCGTTACTTCGGCACGCCGCTGATCGAGGGGGCCCCCGTGGAGGCCCTGCGCGAGCGGAACTACAACGTCGAGGACAGCAAGATCCGCTACCGCGACCGATGGACCGACCTGTCGGCACGCTGGAGCCCCGACGCCGACACGGTCGTCAAGAGCCGTCTTTACGTCATCCAGAGCGATCGCTACTGGCGCAACGCCGAGGGCTACGGATTCAATGCGGCGACCGGCTTGATCGACCGCTCGGACAACACCGAAATCGCACACGACCAGACCCAGGTGGGCAACACCACCAGCGCCACCTTCAAGGGACGACTGGCCGGCCGCGACAACACGTTCTCGCTGGGCTTCGACGTCAACACCAGCACGTTCCGCCACACCAACAACACCTACACGGGCAGCTCGCCTTCCGTCGATCCCTACAGCCCGATCCCGGGCTACTACAGCAGCGCCGTGCCCTTCATTCCACGCTACGAGAACAGCGCGGACCAGTACGCCCTGTTTGCAGAAGACCGCTTCGCGATCACCGACCGGTGGTCGCTGGTCGGCGGCGTGCGGTACGACCACGTCACGCTCGAACGCAAGAACCTGATCGCCGGCACGCGGGCCTTCAAGCGCAACTACAGCAACGTCGGCGCACGCATCGGCACGGTCTACCGGCTCACGCAGGACACCTCGCTGTATGCCCAGTTCGCCAAGGCGGCGGATCCGGTCGGCTCGCTGCTGACGCTCTCCCCGGCCAACAGTGCCTACGACCTGGCGACCGGCAGGCAGATCGAAGCGGGCATCAAGCATGCCTTCCCGGACGGCAAGGGCGAATGGACGCTGGCCGCCTATGAAATCCGTAAAAACAACCTGCTCACCCGCGATACCGCCAACCCGGCGCTGAGCCAGCAGGTGGGAGAACGGTCTTCGCGCGGCATCGAATCGAGCCTGACGCTGGCCCTGGGCCGCACGATGCGCCTGGATGCCAACGTGGCCCTGCTGCGCGCGCGGTACGACAACTTCACCGAATCGGTGGGCGGCGTGCCGATCTCGCGCAACGGCAAGGTGCCGACGGATGTGCCCGAGCGCCTGGCCAACCTCTGGCTGAGCTGGGATGTGCAGCCCGACTGGACGCTGTCGGGCGGTCTGCGCCACGTGGGCCAGCGTTATGCCGACAACGCCAACACCTTGAAGCTGCCGGCCTACACCACGGCCGACGTCGCCGTGCAGTGGCGGGTGCAGCCGGCCACCACCCTGACGCTGCGCGGCTTCAACGTGTTCGACAAGTACTACTTCACCACGGCCTACTACACCAACACCCAATGGTTCGTGGGCGAAGGGCGCCGGGTCGAGCTGACGCTCAACCATCGTTTCTGAGGCACAGAACACGATGTCGTCCGTGCGCACGCAGGCCCGGCGATGGGTCTACCTGGTCCATCGGTGGCTGAGCATCGGCACCTGCGTTCTGGCCCTCCTGTGGCTGATCAGCGGCGTGACGATGCTGTTCGTCGGTTATCCCAAGCTGCTGCCCGGCGAGCGCCTGCAATCCTTGCAGCCCCTGCAGACGCTCGCCGGCAAAGATTGCTGTCTGCCCACCGAAACGCTGCTGCAGCGATCGCCGCAGACATCGGCCGGCGTCCGGCAGCTCATGCTGATCCGCGAGGGGGACCGGTTTCTCTACCGCGTTCAGGACGCAAAGGGCGCCTGGGCTCTTTTCGATGCCCGCACCGGGCAGCGACAGCCGCCGGCGGACGCCGCCGCCGCACTGGCCGGTGCCCGTCGTTTCGTGCCGGGTGCGGCCGGCGCCGTCGTCGGTCGGGTGCAGGAGGACCGCTGGACGCATGCCGGTTCGCTCGACGCGCACCGCCCGCTCTGGCAAGTCGAGATGCAGGACACGGCCCGTACGCGTCTGTACATCTCCTCCGCCACGGGTGAGGTGGTGCTCGATCTGCCCCGCACACAACGCCTGTTGAACTACATGGGCGCATGGCTGCACTGGCTCTACATGTTCCGCGAAGGCTCGCGCGACCCGGTCTGGAGCTGGACGGTGATCGTGCTGTCGGCACTCGGCACCGTGGCCGTCGTGACCGGGGCAATCGCCGGCATCTGGCGCTGGCGATTTCAGGGCCGCTACAAATCGGGCTCGCGTTCGCCCTATCGGGAAGGCTTCATGCGCTGGCACCACGTGCTGGGTCTGGTCTTCGGTGCCGTGCTGGCGACCTGGATGTTCAGCGGACTGATGTCGATGAACCCCCTGGGGGTGTTCAGCGCCCGGGGCCAGTCGCCCGATCTGCTTGGCTACCGGGGCGGCTCGCCCGGCATGCAGCAGCCGGCGATACCGGCGCACGAGGTGCTCGACGCACTCGCGAGCACGCCGCTGCGGCCGGTCGAGCTGGAATGGCGCGTGCTGGGCGGCACGGCTTTTGTGCTCGCACGCGACAGGCTGGGCGAGACACGCCTGCTGCGCCGAGACGACCACGGCCGGCTTGCCGTCGCGCGCGAATGGACGGACGACGAACTGATGGCGGTCGTCCCCCGGCTGTTCGGCTCGGCGCATCTCGTTTCCGCAGCGTACCTCGGCGCCTTCGACGCCTACTACTTCGCGCGTGGCGACAGCTCCATGTATGCGGGCGAGGACCGTGCCCTGCCCGTGCTGCGCCTGGTCTTCGACGACCCCGGACGCACACGGGTCTACGTGGCGCCCGCGACAGGCGAAGTCGTCCTGAGTGCCGATCGAGCCGAAAGAGCCGGACGCTGGCTGTTCAACCTGCTGCACAGCTGGGACTTGCCGGCGATGCTGCGCCCGGCGCCGGTCCGCGACGGCGTGCTCATCCTGCTGAGCCTGGGCGCGCTGGGCATCGCGGGCACCGGCACCGTGCTGGGCCTCAGGCGCCTGACGCAGAACCGCACGGGAAAACCCAGACCGAAACGGGCCAACGCCTCGCCCGCATCGCCGGCACGACGCTCACCCACCGCGGCGGACCCCGCCCGACGCTGACCCGCCGGGGACGTCATCGATCAATCGAGACCCATCATGCCGCGCAGCTTCGACAGATCCTCGGCCAGCGTGTTGACACGGCCGGCCAGCATCTTGCGATCGCGTTCGGAGAGCTTGCTGTAGGTCTCGAAGCTGCCGTCCGGCTTGCGGTACTTCCTGAGCGTGTCGAACACGACCTTGAAGTTGTTCTGCGTCTTTTCGGCAAAGGCCTTGTCCTCGCGCTGCACCAGCGGCAGCAACAGTTCGACGATCTTGTAGGCCCCTTCGAAGTTGGCCTGGAAATCCCACAGATCGGTGTGGCTGTAGCGGTTTTCCTCGCCGGAGATCTTCGTGGCGGCGACCTCTTCCATCAGCACGGCAGCACCGCCCACGACTTTCTCGGGCGGAAAGGTCAGGGCCGAAAGACGGCTCTGCAGTTCCTGCACGTCCTTGAGCAGCTTGTCGGCAAAGGGCTCGAGGCCCTTGGTGCTCTTGCTCACCCACAGACCGTGTTCGATGCGGTGGAAACCGCCGAACTCAGGATCCTTCTCGGCTTTCTCGTGATCGTCGGCGCGCGAGTCGATGGCGCCGTCCAGGTCGCTGAAGAGCTCGGCCACCGGCTCGATCTTTTCGTAGCTCGTGCGGGTGGAGGGATAAAGCGCCTGGGCCTTGGCCACGTCGCCGGCCTTGACCGCCGCGGTGAAGGCACGCGTGTCGGTCACCAGGCGGCGCACGTTGTCGATCACGTAGAGCTTGTACTCGGTGACGGGCGTGACCAGTTCCTGAGGGGCGACGGCCGCCTGGACCAGGCCGGCGTGGGCACCCAGGCCGGCCAGCAGGCAGGTCGTCAGCAGGCGGCGCGATGCGCGCAGGCGCAAGGGGGATAGGGACAGGGACATGCAGACTCCTTCTTTGATGTTGTGCATGGGAGAAAGAAACCGGTGGACACCTCTCAGGCCGTGGCCGCGAGCAGCGTTCGTCCGAAAAAATCGCCCGCCTCGCGGATGCCGGGCAGAGTAAAGAAAAAACCGCCGCCGACGGGCTTGATGTATTCCTCGAGCGGCTCGCCATCCAGGCGTTTCTGCACGGTGACGAAGCCCTCGAGCAGATCGGCCTGATAGCAGATGAACAGCAGCCCCATGTCGAGCTGGCCCGACTTGGTCACGCCGTTCGAATAGTTGAACGGACGCCGCAGGATGAGGCTGGCTTCATCGCCCGGCCGGCGCGGATTGGCCAGGCGGATGTGGGCGTCCAGCGGCGTCTGCTTGCCGGCGGGGTCGTCGAAATACAGCGGCACATGGTGTTCGGTCTGGCCGGAGGTGCCCAGCGGCGCCCCGCTGTCCTTGACCCGGCCCATGATCGCTTCCTGCTCGCGCAGGGGCGTGCGATCCCAGCGCTCGACGAAGTTGCGGATGATGCGCACCGCCTGGTACGTGCCGCCCGTGGCCCAGGCCGGTTCGCCCCGCCCCGGCCCGATCCAGACCACATCCGCCATCATCTGGCGGTCGGCCGAATCGGGGTTGGCCGAGCCATCGCGGAAGCCCAGGAAATTGCGAGCGCTTTCGGGCGGCTGGCCCGGCCGCGCAGGCACGGAGGGCACGCTGCCTTCCTGCTTCCAGCGCAGCACCAGCAGATCGGGCAAGGCCTTGATGATGTCGCGCAGCGCATGGATATTGGTGTCCGGCGTGTTGGCGCAGAACTGCAGCGTGAGGTCGCCATGGCAGAGCGCGGCATCCAATGCATCGTTGGGATGGCGTTCCATGCGCTGCAGCCGTCGCGGTTTGGCCGATGCCAGGCCATAACGCTCGTCGAACATCGCGTCGCCCAGGCTGAGCGTGACGGTGAGCGCATCGGGTGTGACGATGGGACCGAGCAGTCCCGAATCGGCGGGCGGCAGGCGCGGATCGAGCACGGGGGCGGGGCCGCCCTGGGTCAGGAAGGCCACGCGCTCGGTGAGCGTGCGCAGCAGGCGTTCGAGTTCCTGGCGATCGGCCGCGAGCACGTCGAAGGCCGCCACCATGCCGCAGGCAGGCCTGGGCGTCACGATACCGGCCTGGTGCTCGCCAAGGTAGTCGTGGCGCTGCTGCAGCGTGTCGCTGTGCGGTGCGTCGGCCACCTGGCCTTGCGCGGCAGCGAGGGGCGCAGCCTGCGCGGGGCCGGCTGCAACAGCCGTCCAGGCCGCAGCGCCGGCGCCCAGGCTCTGCAGCAGGCCGCGGCGCGACATCATCGGGCAACCGCCGCCGTCCGGGCCGGGCGTGGATGGACCGGCTGCAACGGCGCGATCGGAAGATGGCATGGAAGGCTTGGCGTTCGGGGAATTCATGGTGGCGTGATCCGGCAATCAGCGTGACGGGGCCTGCGGCACGTCGAGATCCGCGGCCTGCGACAGCAGGTCGAGTGCATCGGCCAGGGGACGAAGCCCGGGGGCTGCCGGTCCGGTGTCGGGCCAGGCTGCCCACGCGCTCTTGGCGGCTGCAACCGCTTCCGGCCGCGACACGGCCAGCACGGGCAGCAGCAGGTCGAGCACCCGTGCCGTACCGGCACGCAGGCCCGCCAGTTCGGCCGCCTCGGTGGCGCTCGGGGATTGCCCGTGCGGCGACAGGCCGTCGGCCTGCCGCCGCACGGCCGAAGCCGTGGCGGCCAGCAGTTGGCGAGGCGTGAGCTCCAGCGTACGCAACCGAGCGGCAAGCGTATCCAGATCCTGTGCGGCCGCCTGCAGGGCGGCCGCCGTCAGGTCCGGGCCCTGGCCCGCCGCGCCATCGAGGGCCAACCGACGCAGGCCCGTGGCGGACGCCCCGTCCCGTCGCGCATCGCGACCGGTACCGCCCTGCGCGGCGGGTGCCACGCTGGCATAACGGGCCACGGCCTGCTGCAGCAGGTGCAGGGTCTCGGGCATGTTGCCGTCCTGCAGGGCGGATTCGGCCTGGCTCAAGGCGTCCTGCGCATCGCTCACCTGCAACAGAGTGAACACCCGATACTCGGCCAGCGCACCGATGAAATCCACCATCTGCGGCGCACGGGCCCGGCTGTCGGACTCCGCGGACGCCGCCACCCGAAGCCGGCCGCGCGGGCTGCTCAGCAGTCCGCAGGTGATGGCGTACTCGCCCGGCTGCAGGCGCACGCTCAGCGTCTGGGTCAAGCCAGGGGCGATGTTCTCGCGCTCGTCGACCACCATCACGCCGTCGAGAATCTCCCACTCCAGCGAACGTTCGGATCGATTGACGATGACAAAACGCGTCCGGCCCGCAGGCACCGCGATGTCGGACGGGTCGCAGGTGTTGTCGCTTACGGTCACGGTCACCACACGCTCGCCGGGCGCAGCCGGTGCGCGCGGGCGCCCGGATGCCGCCTGGAAGGCATACAGTCCAGCCAGCACCAGCACGGCGGATACCCCCAGCATGCCACGCCAGAACGCCGCAGAGGGCGGAGGCACGCCGGCGGATGACCTCTGCGAGGCGCTCGACGGAGCGGCTGCCGGCGCACCGGCCGTGCCGTGCCCAGGCCTTGTCGTCCCCGTTTCAGCAGTGCTCTTGGCCGCCGCGGGCAACGCCCGATTGCGCCGACGTGCACCGATCGCCAGCGCCAACACGCAAGCCAGCAGGTAGACGATGTAGACCGCGAACTCGCTGGCTACCGGCGTGGCCTGGTAACCCAGCAGGCCGGCCAGCACGGAGCCGGCCACGCTGTCCATGGGCAAGGCATCGCTCCAGTCGAAAACCACCTGCTGGCCCAGATTCCAGATACCGGCTTCGTGCAGCTTGCGCAGCGAACCCGCCAGCAAGCCTGCCGCCACCAGCACGATGAGCAGCGACGTCCACGCAAAAAACCGCCGCAGATCGAGGCGCACGCCGCCCCGGTACAGCAACACGCCCAGCAAAGCGGCCACCGCGATGCCGCCCAGGGCACCGACCGGCGACTGCCAGCCCGGACTTTGCTGAAACACGGCGAGCAGGAAAAACACCGACTCCAGCCCTTCGCGGGCGACCGCCAGGAACACCATGCCGACCAGTCCCCAGGCCCCGCCTGCACCGGCCGCCTGATCGACCGCGCCTCGCAGCCGGGCGCTCATGCCGCGTGCCGACCGGCTCATCCAGAACACCATGTAGGTCAGCATCCCCACGGCCAGAAAACCGACGATGGCCTCGAACAGCTCCTGCTGCTTCTGCGGGAAATCCGCAGCCAGCCACTGCAGGCCCGCACCGACGGCCAGGGACAGCGCCACGGCCAGGCCGATACCCACGCCCATCACGGGCATCCAGCCTCGCCGTCCGGTCCGGCCGAGGTAGGTGGCGACGATGCCGATGATGAGGGCGGCTTCCAGCCCCTCGCGGAGCATGATGAGAAAAGGTGCGAGCACAGAGCCCATGAAAGCGAATCCTGTTGTTGTTGTCACGGTTGCCGGGCTCCATCGCCTGCCGAAGCGGAGAGTGCACGACAACCATTTGCATTTACGCCGGAATTCTAGCGGTCCGCGTCATTCCCCTGCCGGCACGCGGATACGGGTCGGTTTCACCCCTTTGCATGGGCAGGCAGGGCAACCGGCCGCCGATGGCCGGCCTGTCGCCGATGCCATACTTGAGCAGACCATGAATCGACTGACGGACCCGGCCATGTCGCCCGCTTCACCCCTGCCCCCGCTGTCCGGCGACGCCACGCAGCCTCTTTACCGCCAGGTCTACGAGCGCTTTCGGCTCGGCATCGTGCAGGGCTTGCTGGCGCCCGGCGACCGCATCCCCTCGGCGCGTGCCCTGGCCCAGGAATTGGGCGTTGCCCGCGGCACGGTCGAGCTGGCCTATTCGCTGCTGAACGCCGAGGGATATGTGCAATCGCGCGGCCAGGCGGGCACCGTGGTCGCGCCCGGACTGCACAGCCTCCAGCGCGTGCCAAAGGCTGCAGCGGCAGCACCCTCCCCTGCAAGAATCGAGACGGCCCGAGGACACGACGTCAAGGCGCAAGACGGCGGTTGGGTCCTGCAACCCGAATCGGTCCTGCCGCTGCAGATGGGCCTGCCCGCGCTCGATGCGTTTCCGCGCAAGATCTGGGCGCGGCTCGGTGCACGCCATCTGCGCGCCACGCAGATTCCGGGGCTGGGCTATCCGCCGCCAGGCGGGTTGCCCGCGCTGCGCCAGGCCATCGCGGCCTATCTGCAAATGGCACGCGGCATCCAATGCCTGCCGTCGCAGGTCTTCGTGACCTCGGGTCTGCGCAGTTCGCTGCTGCTGGCCACGCAGGCGCTGCTTGTTCCCGGCCAGCGGGTCTGGACGGAGGATCCGGGCTATCCGCCCACCCGCCAGTTGCTCACCCATCTGGGCCTGCATTGCGTGCCGGTGCCGGTCGATGGCGAGGGTCTGATGGTGCACCGCGGACTGGCTCTGGATGAACACGCCAAGGCCGCCGTGGTGACACCCGCTCACCAGAGCCCTCTGTCGATGTCCTTGTCCCTGCCGCGGCGACAGGCGCTGCTGGAATGGGCTTCACGCCGTGAGGCCTGGATCGTCGAGGACGACTACGACGGCGAATACCGTTACGCCAGCCGTCCCCTGCCCGCACTCAAGAGCCTGGACCGCGACGGCCGCGTGCTCTATGCAGGCACCTTCAGCAAGGTCCTGATCCCGGCACTGCGCATGGCCTATCTGGTGGTGCCCGAGACACAGGTGCCGCGCTTCGAACAGGTCGCCCAAGTCTGCGGCAGCGGCGCACCCACGCTGACCCAGGAGATCGTGGCTTCGTTCATGGCCGAAGGCCATTTCGTTCGGCACATCCAGCGCATGAGGCGGCTCTATGCCGATCGGCGCGAAACGGCAGTGGCCGCGTTCTCCGGCATCCTGTCGCCCCACATGCGGATCGAACCGCAGCCCGGCGGCATGCACCTGATCCTTCGCATGGCCGGTCACCACACCGACCGGTCCCTGGTCGCCCGCATGCGCGCCGGCGGCCTCTACGCCCAGGCCCTGTCGCGCTGGTCGATCGACACGCCGCCCGAATCCGCCGTACTGGTGAGTTTCACCAACATCGCCACGGCCGAACAGGCCGAAGCCCATGCCCGGCACATCCTTGCCTTGCTGCCGCAGCAGCCGTGACCGGGTCCGGCCGCTGCCGGGTTCGAGGATCCCGCCTGCGCTCGAATCCCTTGCGTGCCAGGCCCGCAAGCCCGAAGGTCGCCCGTTCCGATCAGTGCAGCCCGGCCTTTTCCAGCCCGTAGAGCGCATCGGCCGAGCCCGGAACGACCCGGAAACCGATCGCCAGCCTGTTCCAGCCGTTGATGGCAACGATCAGGAAAGTCAGGTCCGACAACTCCGTCTCGGACAGTTGTTCGCGAACCTCGGCATACACGGCATCGCTCACGCCATGCGGCGGCAACTGCGTGACGGCTTCCGTCCAGGCCAGCACGGCACGCTCCCGTGCACTGAACAGGGTGGACTCGCGCCAGATCGCAAGGTGGTGCACACGCAGCTCGCGCTCGCCGTGGATCTTGGCTTCCTTCACGTGCATGTCCAGGCAGAACGCGCAGCCGTTGAGCTGCGAAGCCCGGATGGTGACCAGATCACCGATCTCCTGCACCCAAGGCGACTTCTTCACGCTGTTGTTGAAATCGAGGTACTTCCGTGCGGCTTCGGCAGACAGCTGGAAGTAGTTCAGACGCTGACTCATGAGATGACCTTTCTGTCGACGGTGTCGTCTTGTCGTGAATAGACGGGCACCGGCCGGCGTGGCGCGCACGCACGCAAGACCGCTTGCCCGCAGGCTGAACCGATGGCTCGTTGCGTCGCATCGTTCGTTCAGCGGTGTGTATCTTCCGCCCCCGCACGCCCGCGCAAAAGTACCAAGAAAGATGTTTTCTCATGGGCCATGATGCCCAGGCCCTAAGGGCGGGCGACGGCAGCCGTCACCTCCCCCGCGCAGACAGTCCCTGCCCGCTACCCCTGGCTCTGGCCGCGCAGCCAGGCGCCCGGCGGCAGGCCCTTGAGCTGCGAGAACACCCGGCTCAGATGGCTCTGGTCGGCAAAACCGCAGGCATCCGCCACTTCTGCAAGGCTCAGGCGCGAGGTCAGCAGCAAGGTCTGTGCGCGCTCGATGCGTTGCGACAGCACCCATTGGTAGGGTGTCATGCCCGTGGTGTCGCGGAAGGCGCGAATGAAGTGGCCGCGTGACAGCTTGCAGGCCGTCGCGACGGCGTCGATCGAGGCCTGGGCCACATCCTGGCTCGACAGCATGTCCTTGGCCCGCTGTTCGTTGACGCGCGACAGCACGTGGCGCTTGCGCGGCGTGCCCTGCGACAGCACACCGCCGTACTGTTCGATCAGATAGGTCTGCATCACGAGACCTATCTGCTCGACGAACAGCGCGCTGGCCTGCTGAGGCCGCTCGAGCGCCGGCAGCACGGCTGCCGCCAGATGGGCCAGCACGGGGTCGCGCAAGCCGGTCACGCACTCCAGGCCGCGCACACGCCGGCCCTGCCGCTCGTCCACCGCGCGTTCGAAAGCCGTACGTGGAATCTCCAGAAGCAGGAAGTCGAATGCGCCGCGCAGATCGGCCTGGTAATCGTGCGAAAAACTGCGCACGTACACGTCCTGCTGCCCAAAGTCATGCGCGGTACTGTGTTTGCCGCCGTGGAAAATGCGGCGGCTGTGGCCCTGGGTCAGCGACACCCCGATCAGATAACCCCGATCGCTGGCGGGCGTGGTCACCTGTTCCAGGAAACGCCCATCCGAGCGCTTGCGATAGAACGACACGTCCTGCCCGTGCAGTTCCTGGCTGGTGCCCAGGCGGCTGGCCGTACAGCCCAGCGAGTCCACGCGGGCAGGCGATGCGCCGACAGCGGCAGGCGTCAAGTTCATGGGGATCCGGGCGGGGCGTGGAGAAAAAACCGTCGACCCGCCGAGGCCGGCAGGTACCAGCGCATGGTAGCGGCATAGCCCGGGCCCGGCCAGGCCCCAGTGGAACGTCCCTGCCGGCAGCCGGGATTCAGCCTTGTCCGGCCGGAGGCCGGTCCTCAGTCCTCGCGAAAGGCTGCGCCGCTGGCCAGATGCCAGACGGTGTGCCAGGCCACCCAGCACACCAGGACGGTCGCCACGGTCAGCGCCACCACCGCCACCGTGGCGGTATAAGGCGACGGCCGGGCCATGTAGTAGCCCAGCGAAGCACCGGCCCAGCCGCCGGCCGGGAAGGTCATCGCCCACCAGCTCATGAAGAAGGGCCCATGCGCCAGATGGCGCCCCAGACTGGCCAGCAGGATCGCGATGAACAGGGCCATGCAGTACAGCAAGTCGCCCAGCGCACCGGCATGGCCACCCGTGAAGGCCAGATAGGACGACAGGCCGATCGAAGGCGGTGCCAGCAGGATGAACAGCGTGGGCATGCTGCGCGCACTCATGGCCGGCACGAACAGCACCCGGTGCAGAACGATGGTGAAGAACGGCAGCCACAGCATCAGGCCCACCGAGAAAAAGAACCAGCTGATCTCGACATGGCCCAGCGGGACACCGCCCACGGGCACCAGGATGTTGCCCACCACCGGGATGAACCAGGCGGGCGTCATCACGGCCTCGTCCTGCGCATGCACGATCCAGCGGCGTATCAGGGTCACGGCCAGCACCAGATGCAGCGCCGCGCCCAGCCACCACAGCGCTTCGGCCCAGTCCGGCGCATAGGGCCGCACACCGATCGACAGCACCACCAGCGACACCGAGGCGGCCGGAAAAAAGCTCGACCGCACCGGATGGGCAAACTCCTCGGCCACCTCGCGCAGGCAGAAGCCGAGCTTGGCCAGATGCGCCAGCGACAGCAGCACGCCGCACGACACCGCCAGCACCAGCAGCACCTCGCTGACGAGCAGCGGCACACCGATCGCGCGGTGAGCCAGCGCCCAGGCATTGGAGAGTCCGCCCAGCCCCATCACGGTGGCGAACATGGCCATCGGCAGGCGTGCCAGCCAGGGCTTTTCAGGGCCGCCGGCCGAGGAAGGCGCGGCGGCAGCCTCTGCGGAGGCGGTGGGCGTCGTCGTGTTCACGACGCGACCTCGGCACCCCGGCCGCCATTCTCGGCAGGCCGGCCACTTCTTGGATCCAGCGCCAGGTAGTGGTGAACGACCGGTTTTTCGGGGCCGATGTGGAAACGCATGACCTCGCGCTGCAGGTCCGCGTCGGCGTTCGAGACCCGGTGATGCTGACGCAGGTGTTCGGCCCACGACTCCACCATGAACCATTCGATCACCCGCCCGGGTTCGCCCGTGTGCTCGGCCACGCCCCAGGCATAGGCCCCATCGCGGCGGCGTTCGCCGCCCACCTGCCGCATGGCATGCAGGAAAGCCGGCAGGTCGTGCGTGCGCACGCGGTACTCCACCTGGATCAGCACGGGCCCGCGATCATGGGCCACCGGCGCGGCCAGCAAGGGCTCCGGCCAATGATTGGAGGCCTGCAGATCGGCCTCGCCACGCGGCAGCTTCACGCGATGGAACAGCAGCGACACCACCACCAGCCCCGCCCCGCCGACCAGCAGCGCGACCGGAATGCCCACCTCCTGCGCAAACAGGCCCCAGGCCAGGCTGCCGCCCGCCATGGCGCCATTGAAGACCGTGAGATAGATCGCCAGTCCCCGTCCACGCACCCAGTTGGGCAGCACCGCCTGGGCCACGCCGTTGAGCGTGGTCAGCGCCACGATCCAGCCCATGCCCAGCACCAGCATGAGCAGCACCGCCACGGCCTGCGGCGGTGCCGTGGCCAGCGCGGCCATGACACCCGCGCTCAGCAGCGAAGCCAGCAGCACCAGCCCATCGGCGTCGAGCCGCTGGCGCAGCCGCGGCAGCAAGATCGCACCGAGGATCGCACCCGCACCGACGGCTCCCAGCATCACGCCATAGAAACCGGCCGAGCCCTCGAGCATGCGCCGGGTCACCAGGGGCAGCAAGGCCCACACCGAACTGGCGAACAGGAAAAACACCGCTGCGCGCAACAGCACCACATGCAGCTCACGGCTCGATCGGGCATAACGCAGACCGGCCCGGAAAGCGCCGCCGAACTGTTCCGACAGCCCGGTGTCGGTCGCCGGTGGCCGCTTCCACCAGATCAGCGCAGCGATCACGAACACATAACTCAGCACATCGGCGCCATAGGCCGCCGCCGCCCCCAGACTGGCCAGCAGCAGACCGCCGGCGGCGGGCCCCAGAGCACGGGCCACATTCACGCCCAGCGAGTTCAGTGCGACTGCATTCTTGAGGTCGGCACGCGGCACCAGCTCGGGCACGATGGACTGCCAGGTCGGCCCCATCAGCGCGGCGCCGATGCCGCCCAGGAAGGTCAATGCCACCAGGTATTCCACCGTCAACAATCCGGTCTGCGACAGCAGCAGCAAGGCACCGCTGACGCCGGCCAGCAGGATCTGCACGCCGATCAGAAAGCGCCGCCGGTCGAGGATGTCCGACAGCACCCCTGCCGGTATCGCCAGCAGGAAGATGGGCAAGGTCGCCGCGGTCTGGATCAGCGCCACGGCAGCCGGACTGGCCGACAGCTCGGTGACCATCCATGAACTCGCCACATCGCGCATGAAACTGCCGATATTGCCCAGCACCGTGGCGGCCCACAGCACCGCAAAAACGGGTTGGCGCAGCGGCGCGAAACTGCCGGCCGTGCGGCTTCGTGAATCAGAAGACATCGTGTCCCCCCAGGTCATGCCAGGCCACCAGCAGGAAAGCCCCGACCAGTCCCCAGTGCTCGAAAAACGCATTCGCGACCATCACCCGCTCGCCCTTCGGCCGCAGCCAGTAGCGGTCGGCCAGAAAGGTCGCGGCCACCGTGAACGCGGCCAGTGCCAGCGCACCCAGCCAGCGGTACCAGCCGCTGATCACCAGGGCCGAGGCCAGCAGTTCGAAGGCGATCGTGACGACCGCCATCGGCACCGCGGGCGAGAGCCCGAAATGCCGCATCTCGTCGACCGCACCGCCGAAATCGCGGATCTTGTCGAAAGCCCCTTGCAGATAGGCCGAACACAGCAGCAACAGGGCCAGCCCATGGATCCAGGGCGACAGGAAGACAGCGGTTGCGGTCTGCATCACACCGCCCAGCAGGCACAGCCCAGCGCGCCCCAGAAGCCCTTCAGATCGGCGATCGGCAGCTTGCTGCTCCAGGCCGTGGCGTGCTGGTGGCCGTGCACGTTGCAGTCGTTGGCGCAGGCACAGGCCGCCGCGGCCTGGCGCAATGTCGCCTGCAGCGGCGCGCCCTCCTGCTCGCCCCAGTTGCCGTAGCCGCCAAAACGGCGCACCGGCGACCAGTCGGGCATGGCGGGCGGCGGCGCACTCTGGTCGTATGAAGCAAACTCGCCGGCGCCATACACCACCTTGCCGCCCACCACCGTGAGCAGCGCCGTCGTGTCGGCGATCTCCGATTCCGCACAGGCAAAGTAATCGCGGTCGGGCACGATCAGATCGGCCAGTTGGCCGGCTTCGATGCGGCCCTTCTTGCCGACCTCGTTGGAGAACCAGGTCACGTTCTCGGTCCACATGCGCAACGCCGCTTCGCGGTCCAGGCAATTGCGCTGCGGATACAGCTGCATGCCGCCCACCGTCTTGCCGGTGACCAGCCACGACAGCGACACCCACGGGTTGTACGAAGCCACCCGTGTCGCATCGGTCCCGGCCGACACGTTCACGCCTTTTTCGAGCATGCGTGCCACGGGCGGTGTCGCCTCGGCCGCGCCGTGTCCGTAGCGCTCGACAAAATACTCGCCCTGGTACGCCATGCGATGCTGCACGGCAATGCCGCCGCCCAGTGCCGCGATGCGGTCGATCGACTGCTCGGAGATCGTCTCGCAGTGATCGAAGAACCAGTTCAGCCCCTGCAGCGGAATCTCCTGGTTCACCCGTTCGAACACATCCAGCGCACGGCTGATGGTCTCGTCGTAAGTGGCATGCAGGCGCCAGGGCCAGCGGTTCTGCGCCAGCACGCGCACCACGCCCTCGAGATCGTCCTCCATCTCGGGCGCCATGTCGGGCCGGGGCTGGCGGAAATCCTCGAAGTCGGCGGCCGAGAACACCAGCATCTCGCCGGCCCCGTTGTGACGGAAATAATCGGTTCCCTGCTTGTACGTCGAAGTCGCCGTCCAATTGAGGAAGTCCTCTTTTTCAGCCTTCGGCTTTTGCGTGAACAGGTTGTAGGCCAGCCGGATCGTCAGCAGATCCGCATCGGCCAGTTCCTGGATGACCTGATAGTCGTCGGGATAATTCTGCGAACCGCCGCCGGCATCGATCGCACCCGTGACGCCCAGGCGGTTGAGCTCGCGCATGAAATGGCGCGTGGAGTTGAGCTGATACTCGTAGGGCAGCTTGGGGCCCTTGGCCAGCGTCGCATACAGAATCGACGCATTGGGTTTGGCCAACAGCAGCCCGGTCGGGTTGCCCGCGGCATCCCGCATGATCTCGCCCCCGGGCGGCGCAGGCGTATCGCGCCCATAACCGACCGCCCTCAGCGCCGCACCGTTGAGCAAGGCCCGGTCGTACAGATGCAGCAGGAAGACCGGTGTATCCGGCGCGACCGCATTGAGTTCCTCGATGGTCGGCAGACGCTTTTCCACGAACTGATGTTCGGTGAATCCGCCCACCACACGCACCCACTGGGGCGCCGGCGTGACCGCCACCTGGCGCTTGAGCATGCCCATGGCATCGGCCAGGCTGCGCACGCCGTCCCAGCGCAACTCCATGTTGAAGTTCAGTCCCCCGCGGATGATGTGCAGGTGGTTGTCGATCAGGCCCGGCAAGACACGCCGGCCGCGCAGGTCGATGACACGCGTGTCCGGCCCTGTCAGCGGCATGACCTCGTGGTCCTGCCCCACCTTCAGAAACCGTCCGTTCTGGATGGCGACCGCACTGGCCCTGGGGTTGGCGCGGTCCAGCGTGGTGAACAGGCCGCGGTGAAGGATCAGTTCGGGAGTGGTGCGTTCAGCCATCGTGGCAAGCTCCGGAGGAAATAAAAAAAGGGGGGCTGGAAAAGGAAAAAGGCGCGGCAGGGCGCGCGCCTTCACTGCACTCGGATCAGCCTTCGTGGGCGCCGAACATGGCGCGGGCGTAGTTGATGCCGATGCCGTAGCCGCCGCCGAACTTCTTTGCGATGCCGGTCGTCATCTCGTAGGAGTCGGTGCGTGCCCAATCGCGCTGCATTTCCAGCAGGTACTGCAGCGAGGTGATCGGCTGTGCGCCGGCCTGGATCATGCGTTGCAGGGCACGTTCGTGCGCTTCGGTCGAGATGTCGCCGCAGGCGTCGGCAATCACGAACACTTCGAATCCCTGGTCGAGCGCCGACAGAGCCGGGCCCACGATACAGACGCTGGTCCACAGGCCGGCCAGCACGATGCGTGTCTTGCCGATCTCGTTGACCCGCTTGATCACGGCGGCATCTTCCCAGGTGTTCATCGAGGTGCGGTCCAGCAGGGCCTGGCCGGGGAACGGCGCCGTCACTTCATCGAACATGGGGCCGGAAAAACTCTTCTCGGCGACCGTCGTCAGGATGGTCGATGCGCCGAAACCCGCTGCGGCACTGGCCACCAGAGCTGCATTCGAGCGCAGTTGCACCGGATCGATCGAGTGCGTGGCAAAAGCCATCTGCGACTGGAAGTCGATCATGATCAGCGTGTGGTCATGGGGGTTCAGCAGTTTGGCGCCGGGGGTGGGGGTTGCGGTGATGGTCATGGTCGGAAACTCCGGTTGTGTCAGAAAAGAAGGGCCGCCAGTGCGGCTAGAAAAAAGAGAGCACGAATCGACTGGCGCACCTTAAAAGAGCGCTCTCATGAGGGATAGACGATTTGTGCGATTTTTTGAACAAAAGTGTGCTGAACTGCCTCCGGAGGCACTCAGCCCGAGGGCAGCCACGAAAGCTTGCCTGCGGTTGCGGCATGCGCCGGCCATGGCGGCGGGGGCAGCCGGTGGAGCGGGCCTCGTCGGTCCCGCCCCACCCCTCAGGGTGCCGTGTCGACCAGCACCACCTCGGCGTCGGTCCGTGCCGTGACGGTGAAGCGGGTCACGTCGCGGATCGCGGCGCCGTCGCGGGCCGACAGGGCCACGCCATCGACCTCGATGTCGCCCACGGCCGTCACCAGGTAGGCCAGGCGCTCGGTGCCGAGTTCGTAAGTCGTCGACTCGCCCGCCTTCAGCGTGGCGCCCAGCACCCGGGCCGGCGTGCGGATCGGCAAGGCCTCGTCGTCACCCGGCAGACCGCTGGCCAGCGCCACGAACTGGCCCGAGCGATCGCCCTTCGGGAAGGGCTTGGCACCCCACGACGGCGGTTGGCCGCGGCCTTCCGGAATAATCCAGATCTGGAAGATCTTGGTCACGCCGGGTTCGTTGTTGTACTCCGAGTGCCGGATGCCGCTGCCGGCGCTCATCACCTGCACGTCCCCTGCTTCGGTACGGCCCTTGTTGCCCAGGTTGTCCTGGTGGGTGATGGCCCCTTCGCGGACATAGGTGATGATCTCCATGTCGGCATGGGCATGGGGCGGGAAACCGGTGCCGGGAGCGATGGTGTCGTCGTTCCACACCCGCAGCGCACCCCAGTGCATGCGGGCCGGATCGTGGTAACCGGCAAAGGAGAAGTGATGCTTGGCATCGAGCCAACCGTGGTTGTCACCGCCCAGGGCTTCGTAAGGTCTGCGTTCGATCATGTTGCGCTCCGTCGTTTGCGTGTTGCGATGGATGAACTTTATGACCGATCGAAAGATAAGAGAATAGAAGAGATAGAAAACCATCCATTCCAAAAATTACATGACCAAACTGCCTGACCTCGAAGCCTGGGCGATCTTCGCCAAAGTCGCTGAAACCGGTTCGTTCGCCAAGGCCGCGGCCGATCTCGCACTGTCCCAGCCGACCATCTCGAAAGCCATCACCCGCCTCGAAAAACGCCTGCGCACCACGCTGTTCCACCGCACCTCGCGCAAGATGTCGCTGACCGCCAGCGGCCTGGCCTCGCTCGAGCGCGCCTCGCGCATCCTCAGCGAGGGCGAGGCGGTGGAAGCAGAGGTCACCGAGCAGTCCAAGACGCTGCGCGGCAC
This sequence comes from Comamonas sp. BIGb0124, assembly GCF_003752175.1. GTDB lineage: Bacteria > Pseudomonadota > Gammaproteobacteria > Burkholderiales > Burkholderiaceae_C > Comamonas_F. The sequence goes on from NZ_RJVF01000015.1 coordinate 269,082, forward strand.
CATACGGATCGCCGCCCCCATGTCGTTCGGCGTCGCCCATCTGGCCCCTGCCCTGCCGCCCTTCATGCAGCAACACCCGGAAGTCATGCTCGACCTGCACCTCAGCGACGAACTGACCGACGTCGTGGCCCAGGGCTACGATCTGGCGCTGCGCATCGCCGATCTGCCCGACTCCAGCCTGCTGGCGCGTCGCCTGTGTACCGTCCGGCTGCTGCTGGTCGGCTCCCCCGCTTACTTCGAACAGCACGGCCACCCCAAGCATCCGAGCGATCTCGCCACGCACCGAGCCCTGCGGTATGCGAATGCCCGCAGCGGCGACGCCTGGCGCTTCAGGCACAAGAAAAAAGGAGATTTTTCGCAAGCCGTGCCGTCGGCCCTGCGGGTCAACAACGCCGAAGCGCTGGCGCCGGCCCTGCGTGCCGGCCTGGGGCTGGCGCTGCAGCCCGAATTCCTGGCCTGGGACGACCTGCAGGCCGGCCACATCCAGTCCACGCTGGACGACTGGCAGGTGGCGCCGATCGCGCTGCACATCGTCACGCCGCCCGGCCGCGCCAAGCCGGCGCGTGTGCAGGCCATCATCGACTACCTGGCCGAGCATTTTGCGCAAGCCCCATGGGCCAGAGAGCCGGCCGTCATCCCGACGCCGGCATCACGCCCCGCGCGCAAGCGCTGAGGCCGATCGGCTCAGCGCTTGCGCTGCAGCACGCTGGCTTCGCGTGCCAGGGCCGTGATGCGGCCCCAGTCGCCCTGCGCCACGGCATCCGCCGGCGTCAGCCACGAGCCGCCCACGCAGGCCACGTTGGACAGGCCCAGGAACTCATGCGCGTTGGCGGCGCTCACGCCACCCGTCGGGCAGAACGTCACGTCGCCAAAGGGACCGCCCCAAGCCTTGAGCATGGCCGGACCGCCCGCCTGCATGGCCGGGAAGAACTTCAGCTGGGTGTAGCCGGCTTCCTGCGCCTGCATGATCTCGCTGCCCGTGGCCACGCCCGGCAGCAGAGGCAGACCCAGATCGCGGCAAGCCTGGCCCACCGCCACCGTGTAGCCAGGGCTCACGGCAAAACGGGCACCGGCCCGCTGGGCCGCCTGCGCATCGGCCGCGCTGCGCACGGTGCCCGCACCCGCGACGGCCTCGGGCACTTCGCGCGCAATGGCTTCGATGCAGGCCAGCGCAGCCGGCGTGCGCAGCGTCACCTCCAGCATACGAATGCCGCCGGCGACCAGTGCACGTGCCAGCGGCACGGCATGGGCCACGTCCTCGAGCACGATGACCGGAATCACCGGGGCGTCCCGCATCACATCCAGGGCCGTCAGCGACGGTGCGTTTTGTTGATCGGCATTCACAGCCATGTACAAGCTCCTTCTTCTGCACTCAGGGCATGGCGACGCATGCCCGCAAACAATTCACGACCCAATCCGCTGCCGTTGGCAGCCCGGTGCTGCGCATCCAGCACCGCCGCCGGCCTGGCCTCCCACTCGCCGGCCGCGACCTGCACGTCGAGCAAGCCGGCCTCGGCATCGAGCCGGATCAGATCGCCATCGCGCACCTTGGCCAGCGGACCGCCGGCCAGCGCCTCCGGCGACACATGGATCGCCGCCGGCACTTTACCCGATGCGCCGCTCATGCGGCCGTCCGTCACCAGCGCCACGCGATAACCCTTGTCCTGCAGCACCGCCAGCGGCGGCGTCAGCTTGTGGAGTTCGGGCATGCCATTGGCCTGCGGCCCTTGCCAGCGCACCACGCAGACCACGCCGTTCGACGGATGCGACTGGCACAGCCGTTCGAGTTCACCGGACTTGAACGCCGCCTGCAGCGCCTCCTGTGTATCGAAGACCTTGGCCGGCGCCTCGATCAGATGGCGGTCTTGCGGCACGGCAGAAATCTTGATCACCCCGCGGCCCAGTTTTCCGCGCAGCAGCTTCAATCCGCCTGTCTCGCTGAACGGCGCAGTGGCCGGCCGCACCACGTCGGTATCGCGCGACGCGCCGATCTCGTGCCAGACCAGACCGGCTGCCGGACGTGCCCCCGGCTGCTCGCCGACTGCAGCCGCCGCCCCGGCGAACAAGGCCGGCTCGCGTGTGTACTCGCGGATACCGCCCGTGCGCACCGTCAGCACGTCCTCGTGCATCAATCCGGCATCGAGCAGTTCTCGAATCACGTAACCCGGGCCGCCGGCCGCCTGGAACTGGTTCACATCGGCCTTGCCGTTGGGATAGACCCGCGAGAGCAGCGGAACCACCTGCGACAGCTGGGCAAAGTCGTCCCAGTCGATGACGATGCCTGCCGACCGCGCCACCGCCACCCAGTGGATCAGGTGGTTGGTCGAGCCCCCCGTGGCCAGCAGCGCAGCCATGGCATTGACGATGCAGCGCTCGTCGACCACATGGCCGATGGGTGCGTAGCGCCGCTCGCGCGTGATGCCCAGCACCGTGCGCGCCGCTTCGCGCGTCAGCGCCTCGCGCATCGCATCGGCCGGCGCGATGAACGAGGTCCCCGGCACGTGCAGACCCATCGCCTCGAGCAGCATCTGGTTGCTGTTGGCCGTGCCATAGAACGTGCACGTGCCCTCGCCGTGATAGGCCTGCGATTCGGCTTCCAGCAGCGTCTGCCGACCCACCAGTCCCTGGGCCGCCTGCTCGCGGACCTTGGACTTTGCGGAATTCGACAGGCCCGAGGTCATGGGTCCGGCCGGGACGAACACCGTCGGCAGGTGCCCGAAATGCAGCGCGCCGATCAGCAGGCCCGGCACGATCTTGTCGCAGACGCCCAGCATCAGCGCCGCATCGAACACGTCGTGGCTGAGCGAGACCGCCGTCGCCATCGCGATGGTGTCGCGCGAGAACAGACTGAGCTCCATGCCCGGCGTGCCCTGCGTCACGCCGTCGCACATGGCCGGCACCCCGCCGGCCACCTGCGCCGTGGCACCGTGGCGGCGGGCCTCGTCCTTGATCAGCTCGGGGTAGCTGCCCAGCGGCACGTGCGCCGACAGCATGTCGTTGTAGGCGTTGACGATGCCGATGTTGGGCGCGCGCTGCGTCACCACCCTCAGCTTGTCGTTTCCGGGCATGGCCGCAAAGGCGTGGGCCACATTGGCGCAGCCCATGCGTTCGGCGCCCGGCGCACGGGCCGAATACTCGTCGATACGGGCGAGATAGGCCGCGCGCAGCGGCTGGCTGCGTTCGCGGATGCGGTCGGTGACAGCCTGGACCTGGGCATGCACATTCATCGTGGACTTTCTCGTGGGGCACGGCGGAACGGCAACCGCGTGCATTGGTAACTTAATTACATGCACATGTTACCAACACCGGCATGACGGGGCCAGCCTTCACCGAAAAATCCAGGGTTTACCCTTGGTCTTGAGCGATCGGGTCATGATCGCCTTGCAGGGGTCGCGGTCATGGGCCCACCATGGCAGTTCATTGCACTCCAGGAGACGACATGCGATTCATGGTGTTGATCAAGGCCGACCGCGACAGCGAAGCCGGCGTCATGCCCAGCGAACAACTGCTCGCGGAAATGGGCCGTTTCAACGAAGAACTCGTCGCGGCGGGCGTGATGCTGGCCGGCGAAGGCCTGCACCCCAGCGCCAAGGGGGCCCGCGTGCTGTTCGACGGCACGCGGCGGCAGGTGGAGCCAGGCCCCCTGGGCGACCCCGATCACTTGATCGCCGGCTTCTGGATCTGGTCGTGCGCCTCGCTCGACGAGGCCATCGACTGGGTGCGGCGCTGCCCCAATCCCATGCAGGGCCGGTCCTGGGTCGAGATCCGGCAGATCTTCGAAGCCGAAGACTTCGGCGCCGCCCTCACGCCCGAACTGCGCGAGCAGGAAGAGCGGCTGCGCACCGCCGTGGAACTCAATCGGCCAGCGTGACCTCGACCCGGCGCGCCTGTTCGGCGTCGCCGCTACCCGTGCTGTCGGCCGGACGGCGGTACTCGATGCGCCCCTGAGCCACGCCCAGGCCCTGCAGGGTCTGGCCCACCGCCACCGCCCGCTCCTTGGCCAGTGCGGCATTGAGGATGGCATCGCCGCTGGCGTCGTGGAAACCGGAAATCACCGCCCGGCGGCCGGCTTGCACGCCCTGCACGATGTCGGCCAGGGCCGCACCGGCATCCGCGGGCAGCGCCGCGCTGTTGACCGCAAAATAGAAGCTCACGACACCGGCCGAGACTTCGACACGGCTGGCAGGCGAGCCGGCCGCACCTGCGGCATCGCCCGTGAGCGGCGCAACGGATTGGGCAATCTCGCGTTCCTGCTGGCGTGTGAGATCGGTCTTGAACACACCTTGGTGATACAGGACCGCAGACAGCACGCTGACCACCACGACCCCCACGAGCGTGAACACCAGGCCCAGGGCAAAGCGCGATTGACCATCATCTTGTTGTTGCACAGCTGACACGTATGACTCCATTGAAGTTGTCGCACCGCCCGGAACGGCGGCACCATTCCACCATTCTAGGGAATTGCCTGTCCGGGCAAGTGTCTCTGCAAGTGTTTACAGTCCAGGCATGATTTTCGACCCGTCCGAGCCCACTCCATCCCCTTCGGCATCCGATGCCGCGGCCGCCGGCGCACGTCTGCGCGAGCAGGTGCTGCGCGGCTGGCAGCCGGGGACGGATATGTGGCTCTTTGCCTATGCCTCGCTCATCTGGCGTCCCGACTTCGACTGCCCCGAACAGCGGCCCGCCCGGATTCGCGGCTACCACCGTGCGCTCAAGATGTGGAGTCACGTCAATCGCGGCACGCCGCAATGCCCCGGTCTGGTGTTTGCCCTGCTGCCCGGCGGCAGTTGCCGCGGCCTCGCGCTGCGCGTGCCGGCCGACCAGGCCCGCCAGATCTTCGAGCAGCTGTGGCTGCGCGAAATGCCCACGCTGACCTACATCCCGCGCTGGCTGCGCTGCGAGACACCGCAGGGGCCTGTTCAGGCCCTGGCCTTCACCCTGCCACGGTCGAGTCCCGGTTACACCGGGCTGCTCAGCCCCGACCGCTACCGCGAGGTCTTCGCGCAGGCCCGCGGCTGCTTCGGCACCACGCTGGAATACGCCCACCGCACCCATGACAGCCTGCGGGCCCTGGGCATCGAGGATGACGCCCTGGCCCGCTTGCTGGCCTTGACCGCGCCGGCCGACCCTCCCTTGCCGCAACCCCGTCGCCGTTCACATCCGGCCCAACCAGACCGCGCCAAGCCTGCAGCGCAGGCCCGGCAAGAGGACAATCGCCCCATGGCGCACGCTGGCGCCGCCAGACCGGAATCAACGACATGAGCAAACTCTCCGACACCATTGCCGATCTCCGCAAGAGCTACGAACAGGCCGAACTCGACGAGAACCAGTCCAGCGATCGACCGCTGCGCCAGTTCGAACTCTGGCTCGATCAGGCCATCGAGGCCCACGTGCCCGAGCCCAACGCCATGACGCTCGCCACGGTCGGCAGCGACCTGCGGCCCTCCACGCGCATCGTGCTCATCAAGGGTTACGACGAGCGCGGCCTGGTCTGGTACACCAACCGCGACAGCCGCAAGGGCCGAGAACTGGGCGGCAACCCCTATGCCGCACTGCAGTTTCACTGGGTCGAGCTCGAGCGTGTCGTGCGTATCGAGGGCCGGGTGGAATTCACCAGCGACGAGGAAAGCGATCGCTACTTCAACAGCCGCCCGCTCGATTCACGCATCGGGGCCTGGTCCAGCCCGCAGAGCCAGCCCATCGGCAGCCGTGCCGTGCTGGTCGGCAATGCGGCGAAGTACGCCGCGAAATTCGGACTCAAGCCGCCGCGCCCGCCGCATTGGGGCGGCTACCGGCTGGTGCCCGAGCGCTGGGAATTCTGGCAGGGCCGCAAGAGCCGCCTGCACGACCGCCTGTGCTACCAGCTCGAGGCCGGTCAATGGCAGCGCAGCCGGCTGGCCCCTTGAACCGCTCAGCGGCCCAGGAAGTGCGGCAGGCCGACCGACAGCCAGGGCACCAGGGTCAGCGCCATCAGGATCAGGAAGTGCGCGACCAGGAAAGGCACGAGTTCACGTGTCAGGGCGCTCAACGGCACCTTGGCGCTTGAACACACCACGAACAGCAGGCTGCCCACCGGCGGCGTGATCATGCCCAGCGTCAGGTTCACGATCACGACGATCGCGAAGTGCACCGGATCGATGCCCAGAACACCCGAGATCGGCGCCAGGATGGGCACCAGAATCATCACCCCGGGCAGCGGCTCCATGAAGATGCCGAACACCAGCAGCAGCACGTTCACGGCCATCAGGAACGCGATGGGCCCCAGGTTCCACGCCACGATCATGTCGGCCAGGGCCTGCGGCGTGCCTTCGATCGTCAGCACCCATGCAAAGGCCGCAGACGCCGCCACGATCAGCAGGACCGAGGCCGTCAGCAGCGCCGAACGCGCCAGGATGCCCGGCAGCGCCGACCACTTGAGCGTGCCGTAGACCCACTTGCCGCATGCCAGCGCATAGAACACGGCGACCACCGAAGCCTCGGTGGGGGTGAAGATGCCCAGCCGGATCCCGCCGAGCACCAGCACCAGCAGCAGCAGTGCGGGGATCGCCTTCCAGGTGTTGATCAGCATTTCCCGCAACGAGGGGCGCGGATCGCCGCTGCGGTAGCCGCGTTTGCTGCACACCCACCAGTTGACCGCCGCCATGCCCAGGGCGATCAGGATGCCCGGCACCACGCCGGCCAGGAACAGCGACAGCACCGAGACCCGCTCGTCCTGCAGGCAGTACACGATCATGATGATCGAGGGCGGGATGATCGGCCCGACGATGGCCGTCGCCGCGGTCAGGGCCGCCGGATAGGCACGGCCGTAACCGGCCTTGTCCATCATGCGGATCATCATGGCGCCGGGCCCCGCAGCGTCGGCCAGGGCCGAACCCGAGATGCCCGAGAAGATCGTCAGCGACAGCACGTTGGCGTAACCCAGCCCACCCCGGAGGTGGCCGACGAACTGCGCCGCAAAACGCAGCAGCACCACTGTCAGCGCCCCGCCCGACATGATCTCGGCGGCCAGGATGAAGAACGGCACCGCCATCAGCGGGAAACTGTCGATGCCGGTGAACATCTCCTTGAACACCACCACCATCGGAAACTCGCCGCCCACCAGCACGGCCAGGGCCGCGGCGATCGCAAGCGAGAACGCCACCGGCACGCCCAGCGCCAGCAACACAATCACGGAAACGAAAAGTGTGATCCACATGTCTTTGTTCCCTTCAGATCGAAGCCGCGGTTTCCGCGTCGATCTCGTCCGATTCGATGAAGCGGTGCTCCAGCACATAACGCCGCGCCACGAAGGCCAGGTGCAGCATCAGCAGGCCGAAGCCCACGGGCGAAGCCAGATACACCCACCAGTAGGAAATGCCCATGACCGGCGTGGTCTGGAACTGCATGAAGTCCATGTACTCCAGCCCCCACCAGGCCATGGCCGCAAAGAACGTCATCAGCCCGGCCACCACCAGTGCCCGCAGCACCTGGCCGGCGACTCGCGGCAGGCGGTTCTGCAGATCCTCGATGGCGACGTGGCCGCCGAAGCGCAGCACCAGACCGGCGCCCAGGAACGTCACCCAGATCATCAGGTAACGGCCCACCTCCTCCGCCCAGACCAGCGAATCGTTGGTCAGGTAACGCAGCACCACATTGGCGAAGATGATGCAGGCCATCGCGCCCAGCATCAGGATGAGCAGCCAGCGGTTCACCCGTACCACCAGCCCTTCGAGTCGATCGATCATGTTGTTGTATGTCTGTGCATCAAGAAGAAATCACGCCGGTGACGGCACCGGCCCAGAACGCCAAAGCGCCTGCCGGATCGCGGCAGGCGCTGGCAACGATGCGCGCCGCCCGGCAAGGGCCGCACGCAAGGAGTCAAGCCGTCACTGAGTGGCGGCGATGCGGTCGAGCAGTTCCTTGCCGAACTTGGTCTCGTACTGCGCATAGGCCGGTGCCAGGGTCTTCTGGAACGGCGTCTTGTCGGTGATGGTGTTGACCTGCATGCCGGCGGCCTTGAGCGTGGCCACGCCCTTGGCATCGACGTCGTCCACAAAGGCGCGCATGGCGGCGGATCCGGCCTTGGCGCCTTCCAGGAAAGCGGCCTTGTCGGCGTCCGAGAGCTTGTTCCAGAAACGCGGCGACACGATCAGCAGCGTGGGTGCATACACGTGGCTCGACAGCGTCAGGTATTTCTGCACGTCCGAGAGCTTGGCCGACACGATCACCGACAGCGGGTTCTCCTGACCGTCGATGGTGCCCTGCTGCAGCGCACCCGTCACTTCGGGCCAGGCCATGGGCGTGGGCGCGGCGCCCAGCGTCTTGAAGGCCGTGATGTGGACCGGGTTCTCCATGGTGCGGATCTTCAGGCCCTTGAAGTCGTCGGGCGCGGCCACCGCATGCTTGGCATTGGTCAGGTGGCGGAAGCCCTGCTCGCCCCAGGCCAGCGCGACGATCCCGCGCGGCTGGAACTTCTTGATCAGGTCCTGGCCCACCGGGCCGTCCATCACGCGGCGGGCATGGCCGATGTCGCGGAACAGGAAGGGCACGTCGACCACGCCCACTTCGGGGACGAAGTTGGACAGCGTGCCGGTCGAGACGATCAGCGCCTGCACCGTACCCAGTTGCAGGCCTTCGATGGATTCACGCTCGCCGCCCAGCGCGCTGGCCGGGAAATGCTTGAACTTGTAGCGGCCGGCCGTCGACTTCTCGACCGAATCGGCCCAGGCCTGCGCGCCGGCGCCGTAATGGGAATTCACGGCCAGGGCGTAACCGATCTTGACTTCGGTCTGGGCCTGTGCACCGGCACCCGTCAACAGAGCGCAAGCCGCAGCCACGCTTCCCAGCCAGACGCGCACCCGCGTCGTTGCATTCATTGCCATGAAAACTGTCTCCTCGTCGATGTAATGGATCAAAAGCCGGCTGCCGAGCTCATTCTTGTTCTTGGCATGCGGACCCCAATGGCCGCCGCTTGGACCGTCACACGATTCAAGCCCAGGGGCATTTCAAGGGGCAGTATGGTAAACCCACAAACTGCCCATCGTTTCGTCAATCAAGATGGAAGGCTTCGCGATTCACGACAGCCGAGACTGCCAGAAGCCGTCCGGCGTGTGCTCAGAGTCCGCCGCCGCGCTGGCGCAACGCTTCGTAGAGGCAGACCCCGCTGGCGACCGACACATTCAGGCTCTCGACCGCACCGCGCATCGGAATGCTGACCAGTTCGTCGCATCGCTTGCGGGTCAGCTGGCGCATGCCCGGCCCTTCCGCGCCCAGCACCAGGGCCACCGGTGCCTTCAGGTCGACCTGGTAGACCGACTTGTCGGCCTCTTCGCTGGTGCCGATGCACCAGATATTGCGCTCCTGCAGCTCACCCAGGGTGCGCGCCAGGTTGGTCACCATGAAGTAGGGCATGGTCTCGGCCGCGCCGCTCGCCACCTTGGCCACCGTGGCATTGATGCCGGCCGCATGGTCCTTGGGGGCGATCACGGCATGGGCGCCGGCGCCATCGGCCACGCGCAGGCAGGCACCGAGGTTGTGCGGATCGGTGATGCCGTCGAGCACCAGCAGCAGAGGCGGCTCGTTGAGCTGGTCGAGCAGGTCGTCGAGCGAGCGCGCCTGCGCCACGGGTTCGACCCGGGCGGCGACGCCCTGGTGGCCGTGCGAGCCGGCCAGCTTGGCCAGGCGCAGGCCGTCGGCCTCGATCAGCCGGACCCCCGCTTCCTTGGCGCGCTCGACGAACTGGCGCATGCGCGCATCCCGCCGAGAAGAATCGAAATACACCTCGATCACCGAGGCCGGCGCGGTCTTGATGCGCACGCCGACGGCGTGAAAGCCGAACAGAATTTTGGGAGTCGTTGCCATAGGGGCGTGATTATCCCTGTTCGGCGGACAGGTCCATCCGGGCACGCCCCGCATCCACGACCACGCGGCGCTGGCAGAGGCTGGCAATGCGGGTGTCGTGCGTCACCAGGATGAGCGTGGTGCCGAGCTCGGCATTGAGCTGGAACATCAGGTTCATCACGGTTTCACCGGTGGCAAAGTCGAGGCTGCCCGTCGGCTCGTCGGCCAGCAGCACGGCCGGCTGCACCACGAACGCGCGGGCCAGCGCCACACGCTGCTGCTCGCCGCCGCTCAGCACCTTGGGGTAATGGCCCAGCCGCTGGCCCAGGCCGACCCGCTCGAGCATCTCGGTGGCGGCCTCGCGCGCCTGACGCCGACCGGCCAGTTCCAGAGGCAGCATCACATTCTCGAGTGCCGTCAGGTTGGCCATGAGCTGGAAGCTCTGGAACACGAATCCGATCTTCTGAGCCCGCAACGCGGCCCGGGCATCCTCGCCCAGCGCAAAAAGATCCTGCCCGTCGAGGTGAACCGATCCTGCACTCGGTGTATCCAAACCGGCAATGATGGACAGCAACGTGCTTTTGCCCGAACCGGATGCGCCGATGATGGCGGCGGTCTCGCGGTAGGCAAAATCGAGGTTGATGTCGCGCAGAATATCCAGCGTTCCGGTGGAATCGCTCACCGACTTGTAAACCCCGCGGACGGCGATGATGGAAGGCGCAGGCGCAGAAATGGAATCGGACATGAAACGGAAAACCTTTTTTTCGACAACGGATCGACGACACTTTATCCTGCAAGCGGGCCTGGGCGCGCTGGCGCTGGCAACCGCCGGTACGGGCCATGCACAAGCCGGGCCAGCAGGCGGCGCCCGCAAGATCGTGATCCTCGGCGACTCGCTGAGTTCCGAGTATGGCCTGGCGCGCGGCACGGGCTGGGCGGCGCTCCTGGTGCAGCGCCTCGCCGAGCAGAAGAAGACCGGCTGGCAGGTGGTCAACGCCAGCATCGGCGGCGACACCACCTCGGGCGGCCGCAGCCGCCTGCCTGCGCTGCTCAAGCAGCACCGGCCGGCCGTGCTGGTGATCGAGCTCGGCGGCAACGACGCGCTGCGTGGCCTGCCCCTGAACATGACCGAAACCAATCTCGACGCCATGGTCAAGGCCGGACTCGAAGCCGGCGCCAAGGTGCTGCTGGTCGGCAACCAGGTGCCGCCCAACTATGGCCAGCGCTACACGCAGGATTTTGCCGCGCTGTTCCCCAAGATCGCCGCAGCCAACCGCGTGCCCGTGGTGCCGTTCATGCTCAAGGGCATTGCCGATACGCCGGATGCCATCGACAGCTTCCAGGCCGACCGCATCCATCCACTGGCCAAGGCCCATCCGCTCATCCTCGACAACATCTGGCCCGAACTGCAGAAGCTGATCGGTTGAGTGCGAGGCAGGCGGCTAGGCGGAGCCCAGCACCTGCAGCGCCTGTTCGAGGTCGGCCCGCAGATCGGCCACGGCCTCGAAGCCCAGCGACAGCCGGACCAGCACGCCGCCATGCGGCCAATCGGTCACGGCCGGGTCGCGCATGGACGCGATGTCGTAGGGAACGACCAGGCTGACCGGCCCGCCCCACGAGTAGCCGAGCTTGAACAGCTTCAGCGCATCGCAGAACGCATCGACCTGAGCCGTGCCGTAGCGGGCATCGAACACCACGCTGAACAAACCCGCGGCCAGGCCTTCCGGGCCGCACAGCGCCTGCCAGTGGGCATGGCCCGGCGAATCCGGACGGGCAGGATGCAGCACCTGGACGATTTCCGGGCGCCGGGCCAGCCAGTCGGTCAGCGCGCGTGCGTTGCGGTCCTGCGCCCGATAACGCAGGTCCATCGAAGGCAGGCTGCGCAGAACGGTTTCCACATCGTTGACGCCCACGCCCAGTCCCAGGCTGGCCCGCATGGCCTTGACACGGGCATGCAGCGCCGCATCGCGCGTGACGACGCTGCCCATGAGCACGTCGCCGCCGCCGCTGGGGTACTTGGTCAATGCATGCACCGAGAGGTCGACGCCGGCCTCGAACGGCTGGAACGCCAGGCCGGCCCCCCACGTGTTGTCGAGCGCCGACGGCACCCCGCGTGCGCGGCAGACGGCCGCCAGCGCCGTCAGGTCGGGAAACTCCATCGTCACCGAGCCGGGGGCCTCCAGCCACACCAGGCGCGTCCGCGGCCCGATCCGGCTCGCCAGGTCGTCCGGATCCATCGGATCGTAGAGTTGGCAGCCGATGCCCCAGCGCGCCAGCGTCTCGGCCGAGAAGGCCTTGTTCGGGTCGTAGGCGTTGTCGGGGACCAGCACCTCGTCGCCCTGGGCCAGCAGGGCCAGCGAGACCAGGGTGATGGCTGCCAGCCCGCTGGGCACCAGCACGCAGTGCTCGCCGCCCTCGAGCGCCGCCAGCCTCTCCTCGAGCAGGAAGGTGGTGGGCGTCCCGTGCAGGCCGTAGCTGTAGACATGCTTGCGGCGCCGGTCGGCGCCTCGCATGGCGGCCGTGTTCCGGAAAAACACCGTCGAGGCCTTGTGGACGGCCGGCTGGGGCGCCGCGAAGCCCGGCTCGGGCTCGTAGGGGTGATGGATGAGATGGGTGGTCAGGTCGAGGCTCATGGCGGAATCATAGACCGCGTCGGCACCGGTCCGGCGGGGCAAAGGACCGCACGGCCCCTGCCCCGCCGAACCCGCCCCGGGCTAGAACCCGAAGCGCGCACTGCTTTCCGGTACATACCCGAGAACGCGCAGTCGGTCGTAGAAGTCCAGGAGATCTTTCTGCGACTTGATCTGCACGGGGCTCTCCTGTCCCGGGATGATGAAGATGGGCATGTCGGCTTCGTCGAAACCGGCGCTGAAGGGGTTGCCGATTTCATCGCCATGCCACACCAGTTTGCCCCCCTTGTACCCCTCCTGCCCCACTTCCTTGTTCAGACCGCGGATGATGGCTTTTCCGAAGACGTGGACATTGCCCATGTTGGGGTCCTCCTCGCCCTTGTTTTTGAACAGGGACAGCCGCTTTTCGATCCATTCGCCATGAACCAGGCGCGGCGCCACCTGGATGCTGCGCGCGTTGTCCGCCTGGTTGGCGCGCGGAAAGATGCCGAACAGGTCGTAGTCGGCCGTGATCGGCTTGGCGTTGAACGACTCCCGTCCTTTCTCGGGCGGATTCGTCAGCACCTGCACGGCTTGGCCGGTCGCATCCGTCACCCGGCCATCCGGACCGATCGAGAACTCGAACCGCCCCAACGGGTAGTTGGCCGCATACTGTCCATCGCCGATCGACTCGAGATGACCCGTGCGCACCAGCTCGTCGAGCCGCTGCGGCGAGAGTTCCAGATCGACCAGCCGGGCACCGTTCTTCAACGCCTCCGCGACATACTTGGCCTGCACCTCGAGCTTGCTCGCCGGCAGCTTCGAGTAGCGCGGGTCTGCGGCGATGAAACCCGCAGTGGGGCCGGTCGGACTCGACTTGGCCTTGACATGGAAGTTCTTCGACGGGAAGCCCTCACGCAGCAGCGTTTCGCCCAGCGCATTGGGCGCACGCACGCCCAGCACCACCTTGTACTTGTTCGCGACACGCTGGAACGCATCCGAGTAGAGCAGTCTGACGGGCGCTTCGCCCCCCGCGGCGTCCGGCACGCGAGGCACCGTGGGAGCGTCCACCTCGGTCTCGCCCTGCGACGCGGGCGGCTTCTCGAGGCGAGACCAGTTGTCTCCCGCCACACGGCCGGCGGTGCCGTCCGGACTACGGGATGTCTTGCGCATCTGCACGTCTTCGGGAAACTCCGCGGCGTTGTCGCTGTCGCCCAAGCCCGAATCGTCAGATCTCTTGCGGCTCCGACTGTTGCGGCTGGCCCGGCCGGTTCGAGCGGCAAAGGCGAGCGCCGGCGCTTCGGCGTTCCCCGGCGCTTGCCCGTCCTGCAGGGGCTGCTCGATCATGCCCACCGGCCGGGGCAGACGCGATCGGGCGGCCGAAGAATCGCGCATCGTCACCTCGCCCGCATCGGGCGGCGTCGCGTCCACGGCTCCACGGTGCGAAACGGATCCCGCGCCGCGTCCCTTCTTGGGGGACAGAGGCGGCGGCTCGTCGCCACCCGACGGATCGTTGGAGGCATCCCCGTTCTGCCATCCCGTCTTGGGAGCCAGCGGCGGCGGCGTGTCGGGCGCCACTTCCCGCCAGATGTGGGGACTGTCCGGAATGTCCTGCCGGATCGGCGTTGCGGGATCCGCATACGTCTTCAGGAACGGCTCGCCCGCACGGTAGCCCGGTTGTGTACCGCCGTAGCGAGCGACATCCACCGTTCGTGTGTCCGGAATGCCCAGGGCCTTCTGGATGGTCGATTCGCGCTTGGCATACAGATGTCCCGCGCCGATGAGCATGAGAGCGCCCGGCTGCCGGGGGTCGGAGACCTTGCGGAAGTACTCGCCCGCAGCCGCTTCGCGCTCGACGAAGTTCTGCAGGTCGTCGAGCGTGCGTGCAGGCGTGTCGAAGAAGAACACCTCGGCATCGCCTGCGATCGCCTGCTTGATCAGCGGGTAGAAGCCCATCTCGGGATGCGCCTTGTCGCCGTCGAAGGTGCGGTTGGCGTAGTCGCGCAGGGCCGTCCAGAAAGGGCTGCTCTCGTCGATGTCCTTGCCGCGCGACTGCCTCAGATAGTCGCTGACCGTCATGCCCTCGGGCAAAGCGTAGTCGAACCGACCCAGCGCATGGGTGGCAGGATCGGGAAACTCGAGAAACAGCTGCTTGACCTTTCCGCTGGCGATGAGACCTGCGACCAGCAGTTGTCCATCCGGCTGGTCATGCAGTTCGCCGACGATCAGCGGGCCGGTCTCGAGTTGTTTGGCCGCATAGGTTTGCGCCTGGTCCAGATGCGGCTCGAGCGAGGCATTCAGCACGCCTTGATCCACCGCTCGGCGAATCGCCATGGCGGGAAGCTCCGCACCTGGCCTGACCGAAGGCATACCGGGCTTCAGCGAAGCAGGTGCGGCACCCGCGGCAGGAGCGGCAGGCCGTGTCCCGATGGCCTCTCCGCGCGGAGCCGTCGTCGGACTCAGCGGGTAGCCGATCCGGCCATCGGCCAGTTTCTGCGGTGGCCTGAAGCCGCGGCGGCGTTGAGCCTCACCGGAGGGCGGAGTCGACACCGCAGGAACAGAGGCCGTCGGTGCATCGGTCTGTGCCTCCAGCTCGAAGTAGATGCCTTCGGCCGCAGGCGCCGGCTGCTCGGCACGCTTGCCCAACTCGTAGATGAGGGTGTTGTCGACATCCACCACGTCGCTGCCCTGGCGATCGTTCGGGCGCGCAGGATTGCGTTCATCGGGCACACCGCCGGTCTTTGTACCTGCCGGCTCCGCGCCCAAGGCACGCCGTGCCGAGGGGTCCGTCGCCTGGAAGCGTTCCGACATGCCACTCGGCCGTGCTCTGCGGGCCTCGCCCGACTGCGGTTTCGGGCGCAACGTCACCTCGCCCGAGGACGATGGGGTCGCCGATGGCTGGCGCGGGCCGTCGCCCTGGACCTCCGACTCCCACATGGCCATATTGGACCGTTCCACCGGTTGTTCGACGCCCCGGTCGTAGACAGGTTCGACATCCGAGCCCTTGTCCGATCGGCCAAACGGGCGAGCAGGACTGCCTGCGTCGGCCATGTTATGGAGCGTCGAATAGACCGAATCCTGGGTCTCTCCGCCTTGATCGGCGCGCCCCGAACGCGTCGGCTTTTCTGCCGATTTTCCGGGCTGGATACGGTTGGTTGCACCGGCTGGCCGGTCGGCGCTCTCGCCTTCCGGGATGGGCGGCAGGGGGCGCTTGGCCCGACGGTCCGGTTGGCCGGTCTTCGTTTTCTGCGCGTCGCGGGCCGGCTTTTCAACGGTACCGGACCGGTCCGGTGCAGCCGCCCTGAACGAGCCGGGACTCACGTCGCCGATGGTCTCGTAGACCGACTCGACAGGCACCTTCGAGGGCTGCTCGACGGGCTTGGCCAACTCGTAGACAGGGCGGTCGTCGCCGGCGTCTTCCGAGCCGCCGTCCCGATCGCCGCTCCGGCGAGCCGGGCTTGTTGCGTCATCGCCCACACGGCGGATCGTCGCATACATCGTCTCGATGTCCATGCCCGAGCGTGCCGGAGCCTCCGCCGCGGGCGCCTCATCTGCCGCACCGCTCCGGCCATCGCCGCGCGGGGGTTTCGGCCGCATCGTCACCTCGCCCGATTGGGCCTGATTCGCCGTCGACTGGCCAGACCTATCGCCTTGAACCGCCCTCTCCAAGTCCGCCTCGAAGGTTCCCCTGTCGGACCAGCCGGCACGCTGCTCGACGCTCTGGCCCAGTTCGTAGACAAGGCTGCTTTCGCTCGCTGTCTCCGAATCGCTGCTCCGACGGGAGGTCGGGCGAGACGGGCTGTTGTCATCGGCGACATCGCCGATCGTCGAATAGATCGAATCGGCGCCCGACGCACGCCGCGCCGGAGCATCCGGCGTCGGCAACCTGCCCACCATGCCGCTCGGTCGGGTTCTGCGGGCATCGCCGGTCTGCGGATTCGCTTGCAGTTTCGCGGCGCCCGAGGACGACGGATTCGTCGCTGGCTTGAGAGGCCCATCGACCTGCTCTTCCAGCTCGAAGTACACCCTCTCCGGCGCATCCGATGGCTGTCCCGGATTCTTGCCCAGCTCGTAAATCAAGGTGTTGTCGATGTCCACAGCGTCGCTGTCCCGGCGATCGCGGCCGTCCGGCGTGGCCGCCGGTTGTTCGGTGCCCACGTCGTAGACGTTGTCGCCTTCCGAGCCCTTGTCACGACGGCCGAACGGACGAGCCGGACTGCCCTCGTCGGCCATGTTGTTGAGCGTCGAATACACCGAATCCTTGTTCGCTCCGCCTGGGCCAGGGCGGCCCGAGCCAGCCGGACCATCCGGGGGTGGCGATGACAGAGGGGTGACACGCTCCAGAGCAACCGATCGGGAAGGCCCCTTCACTTCGACAGCGGTCTGCACCTCCGACTCCCAGCTTGCCATATTGAACCACGCCCCCGGTTTTTCGACACCCGGGCCGTAGACGTTGTCGACGTCCGAGCCTTTGTCCGATCGGCCGAACGGGCGAGCAGGACTGCCTGCATCGGCCATGTTGTGAAGCGTCGAATACACCGAGTCCTGGATCTCTCCGCTTTGATCCGCGCGCCCCGAGCCCGTCGGCTTATCTGCCGATTTTCCGGGCTGGATACGGTTGGTTGCACCGGCTGGCCGGTCGGCGCCCTCGCCTTCCGGCAAGGGCGGCAGTGGCCGCTTGGCCCGACCGCCCGATTGAGCGCCTCCGGTTTTCGGCTCGGCACGATCGGGCTTTTCAGCGGCATTCGGTCGGTCCGAGTCGGCTGCCCTGAACGAACCGGGACTCACGTCGCCGATGGTCTCGTAAATCGACTCGACAGGCGCCTCGGGCGGATTCCCGACGTTCTTGGCCAACTCGTACACAGGACTGTCGTCGCCTGCGCCTTCCGGGCCGCCGTTCCGATCGCCGCTCCGGCGACCAGGGCTGGCTCCATCGGTCGTCTTGCGGATCGACGCATAGATCGCCTCCGTGCCGCCCATGCCGCCCATGCCGCTCGGCAGAGCATCGCCGGTCTGCGGGTTCGCCTTCGGCTTCGCGGCACCCGAGGACGACGGATTCGTCGCTGGCTTGCGAGGCACATCGGCCTGCTCTTCCAGCTCGAAGTAAACCCGCTCGGGCGAAGCTGCTGGCTGCACCGGATTCTTGCCCAGCTCGTAGATCAGGGTGTTGTCGACGTACACGGCGTCGCTGTCCCGGCGACCGGCCTGACCGCCGGTCCCCTCGATCGAATCCGACGCTTTTCCGCCATTCCTGGATGCAGCGTAGAAAGGACTGTCGTCGCCGACGCCGTCCCAGTCGCTGTCCCGGCGAGCGCGCCCTTGCGGCTGGGCCGCCGGTTGTTCGGTGCCCACATCGTAGACGTTGTCGCCTTCCAGGCCCTTGTCCCGACGGCCGAACGGACGAGCCGGACTGCCCTCGTCGGCCATGTTGTTGAGCGTCGAATACACCGAATCCTTGAGCACGCCACCTGGGTCGGCGATCGCCGAGCCAGCCGGTTGGTCCACCGCTTTTCCGGGTTGGATAGGTTTGGGTGCACCAGCCGGCAGGTCGGTGCCTTCGCCTGCCGGTACGGGCGGCAGTGGCCGCTTGGTCTGACCACCCGATTCACCGCCCGCCGTTTTCAGCTCGGCGCGACCGGGTTTTTCTGCGATCCCGGATCGGTCCGATGCAGCAGTCCTGAACGAACCGGGACTCATGTCGCCGATGGCCTCGTAAATTGACTCCGCAGGCAAATCCGACGGTTTCCCGATGTTCTTGGCCAACTCGTAGACAGGGCCGTCGTCTCCTGCGCGTGCCGAACGTGAGTCCAGCGTCGGCTGCCGGTCTGCAGCGCTTGCCCGTCGGTCCGGCGCGGTTGTGCTGGACGAACCAGGACTCACATCGGCGATGGTCGAATAAATCGACTCCGCCGACGATCCGGATCCAGCGTCTCCTGCCCCGTCACGTTTTGGAGAGGGACGGACACGGCTAGCCGGGCCCTGGGGCGCATCGGGTGCATCTGCCCCGGCCCGGCCGCCCTTGCCGGCAGACTTTCCAGTGCGTGGGTCGGAGATCGTGAACACCATGTCGGTGCTCGCCACATGCTCGTTCTTCGTCTCCTTCGTCAGATCCCCGGCCTTCGACTTCAAGGCTCCTTCCACACC
>NZ_RJVF01000016.1 GCF_003752175.1 Comamonas sp. BIGb0124
AGTGCGGGTTCCCGTGTGAAAGTAGGTCATCGTCAGGCTCTTATAACCAAACCGCCCAACCCCTCAAAAGGTTGGGCGTTTTGCTTTGGGAAAACAAAAAACCACCCCCACAAACGCCTGCCGGATACCCAGCAGGCGTTTTTGTTTGTGTTTAGGGTGGGGTTCGGTGGATCGGTGACCCAATATCAGTGACCCGAGAAATCCACCAGCGTGTGCACGGTCAACCCGCCTTCGCGCAGCCGCTTCGAGCCCCCCAGCTCCGGCAGGTCGACGATGGCCGTGCCTTCGACCACCTGCGCCCCGAGCTTTTCCAGCAGCCGTTTGCCGGCCATCATGGTGCCGCCGGTGGCGATCAGGTCGTCGATCAGCAGAACCTGCTGTCCGGGCAGAACGGCATCGGCATGCAATTCCACCGTGGCGCTGCCATATTCCAGTTCGTAGGTTTCCTCGACGGTGGTGAAGGGCAGCTTGCCCTTTTTCCGGATGGGCACAAATCCGACGCCCAGCTCATAGGCGACCACCGAACCGATGATGAATCCCCGGGCGTCGAGGCCGGCCACCACATCGATCTTCATGGCGCGATACCGCTCGACAAAGGTCTGGATCAGCACACGAAAAGCTTGTGCATCCTGGAGCAGCGGCGTGATGTCGCGGAACTGCACGCCGGGCGCCGGCCAGTCGGGCACGGTGCGGATGTGGCGGCGAATCAGGGCAATCGGGTCGTCCATGGCCATTTCATTCAATCAAAAGGGGATCGCGCATGGCGCGGGGCAGGCCATGCGGCCCGGTGTCTGCCGTTTTCTGCGGTTCAATCCGATGCCGGTCACTCACGAACGGAGATGGACAGGACCGGGGCAAGCGGCGGGCAGCCGATAAAATACGGTCATGATATTAGACGCTCAAAAGATCTTGGCATTTGCACAAGACACGCTGGACATCGAGGCCGCCGCAGTGACGGGGCTCAAAGCCAGGCTCGGCACGCCTTTTGTGTCGGCCGTCCAGACGATCCTGGAGAGCCGCGGCCGGGTCGTGGTCATGGGCATGGGCAAGGCGGGCCATGTGGGCCGCAAGATTGCCGCGACACTGGCCTCCACCGGGACGCCGGCCCTGTTCGTGCACCCGGGCGAGGCCGCACACGGCGACCTGGGCATGGTGCAGCCCGACGACATCGTGCTGGCCATCTCCAACAGCGGCGAAAGCGACGAGCTGCTGGTGCTGCTGCCGGTCCTCAAGCGCCAGGGCGTCAAGGTGATGGCGATGACGGGCGGTCTGCAGTCTTCGCTGGCCCGTCATGCCGACATCGTGCTCGACAGCAGCGTCGAACGTGAAGCCTGTCCGCTCAATCTGGCACCGACCGCCAGCACCACGGCCCAACTGGCCCTGGGCGATGCGCTGGCCGTGGTCCTGCTCGACGTGCGGGGCTTCGGCAAGGATGACTTTGCCCGCTCGCACCCGGGCGGTGCGCTCGGACGCCGCCTGCTGACCCATGTCTCCGATGTCATGCGCAAAGGCGACGCCGTGCCCAGCGTGGGCCCGCAGACGCCGTTGATTGAACTGATGCGTGTGATCAGCCTCAAAGGATTGGGCGCGGCCGCCATCGTGGATGGGCATCGGAAGGTACTGGGTGTTTTCACGGACGGTGATCTGCGGCGCCTGGTGTCGCAGGGAACGGATCTGCGTGCGCTCACGGCCGAAGAGGTCATGAAGACCGGACCGCGTACGATCGCGCCCCATGTGCTGGCTGCGGAAGCGGCTGCGCTGATGGAGCGCTATCGGATCAGCGACGTGCTGGTGGTCGATGCCGACCAGACGCTCGTGGGCATGGTAACCAGCAAAGACCTGATGCAGGCCAAGGTGATATGAGAAAAAGCAGCAAGTCCACCCCACGGGTCCGCCGCCAGGCATCCGAGTCGACGGCCTCCGAAAAGCCGGCTCACGAAACGAGCGTGTCCGGGCAGAACCCGTCGGTCGAAGGAATCGCCTCGCAAGCCAGCCTGTTTGCCGGGGAGCGCCAGGAAACGCCTGCGGCAACCGGGCCTGACGAGACGGTGCCGGCAGGTGCCGGCGAAGCCCCTGTCCCGGGTTCCGAGTCCGCAGAGGCATCCGGCGAGGCCGGCACCCGGGCAGCCCGGCCGCGCCGCGCCCGGTCGGCGCGCAAAACGGTGTCTTCCGCCGCAGCCGCGCCCTCGGGGGCCGACGTCTTGCCTGCTGCCGCACCGATATCTTCCGGCGAGACAGAAGACGCCGCCGGGCCGGCAGCGGCCACGGGGTCCGTCGACGCTGGATCCGCCGAGAATTCATCGGTGCCGGCAAATCCGCCGCGGCCGTCGGCTGTCCTGGCTTCCGAGACTTCTTCGGAACCCGCCCTGACGTCGCCGCCTTCTTCGTCGGCCCGCGCCCGTCCGCCTGGCGACCCGGCGCCTCGGCAGACCCGTTCCGTGGCCACCGAGTCCTCGGTTCACGAGTCGCGGCGCAGGGATCCCCGGCCCGTGGCCGACGCCACCACACCCGCCATTGCCCCCGCCGTTGCGCCGCTTGCATCGCTGACGCCTGCGTTGGCGGTGGTGCCGCAACTGCTGCTGCGCGCGCAAGGCGTACGCGTGGCGTTCTTCGACGTCGACGGCGTGCTGACGGATGGCAGCCTCTACTTCGGAGCCGAAGGCGAGACGCTCAAACGCTTCAACACGCTCGACGGCCATGGCATCAAATTGCTGGCGCGTGCGGGCATCACGCCGGCCGTGGTGACGGGGCGCGATTCTCCTGCACTGCGTGTCCGTCTGGCGGCGCTCGGCGTGACGCATGTGCGTTACGGCACGGAAGACAAGAAGCCGGCTGCCGAAGCCATCCTGGCCGAGCTGGGACTGACTTGGTCACAGGCCGCCTGGATCGGCGACGACTGGCCGGATCTGCCGGCGCTTCGGCGTTGCGCATTTGCCTGCGCGCCGGCCAATGCACATGCCGAGGTCAAGGCCGTGGCCCACCATGTCACGCGTCTGGCGGGCGGCGAGGGCGCGGCACGCGAGTACTGCGATCTGCTGCTGGTGGCCAGCGGCCGCTATGTGGATCTGCTTCAGGAGTACGCCGCATGAACGCCCAGGCCGTCCGGCCCGATCTTCCCACCCCCCGGCCGACCGGCAAGGGGCGACCGAAGCCGCGCGGCTCTCACCTGAACCGGCTGCGCGATGCGGTCAGCCTCTATCTCCCGGTGCTCATCATCGGTGTGCTGGCGCTGGGCACCTTCTGGCTGGTCCGCAACACGCCTGCACCTCAGGAGCCGCATTCGGCGCGCGAGGAACGGCGCGATCCGGACTACCGCATGCAGGACTTCGCCATGCGCACCTACCGTGCCGACGGCCATCTGAAGACCGAGATCGAGGGCGACCAGGGCCGCCATTTCACGGATACCGACCGCCTGGAGGTCGACGGTGCCCGCATCCGGGCCTTCGATGACGCAGGCCAGTTGACGACGGCTTCCGGCCGCGAGGCCGTGAGCCTGCGCAACGGCGAGGAAGTCGAGCTCAAGGGCAATGCCGTCGTCGTGCGCGAGGCCGGGCCGAACGCCCAGGGCCAGATGCAGCCCCGCATGGAGTTCCACGGCGATCAGCTCAAGGCTTTTCCCGACCTCAACCAGGTCAAGTCCGACTTGCCCGTGCTCATCATCAGGGGCCAGGACCGCATCACCGCCGATCGGCTGGACTACGACCACAACACCCGCGTGGTCGACCTGCAGGGACGGGTGCGCAGCGTGATCCAGCCGCGCGAGCCTGCGGGCGGCGCACGGTGACCTCGCCGGCGACGGGCGCCGTGGTCACGGCCCGCCGGCCTCTGGCCTTCATCACCGGCGCATCGAGCGGCATCGGGCAGGCGCTGGCCTGGCGCATGGGGCAGGCCGGCTACGATCTGGCTCTGGTGGCGCGGCGCGGCGAGACGCTGCAGGCATGGCGCCTGAGCCAGGGCATGGATGAGTCGCGCTGCCGGATCTATGCGGCCGACGTGAGCGACATCGAGCAGATCGTGGCTGCCGCGCGGTCCTGCATCGCGCGGCAAGGTCTGCCGGATGTGGTGGTTGCCAATGCCGGCATCAGCATCGGCATGGATACCGCCGTGCGCGGCGATCTCGACGTGATG
Organism: Comamonas sp. BIGb0124; assembly: GCF_003752175.1. GTDB lineage: Bacteria > Pseudomonadota > Gammaproteobacteria > Burkholderiales > Burkholderiaceae_C > Comamonas_F. Next base: position 4,129 of record NZ_RJVF01000016.1, read on the forward strand.
GCGCGCATCTATGCCACCAACAATCTGGGCCTGGCCGCCACGTTCCACCCCTTCGTGGCCCCCATGCGCGAACGCGGCAGCGGCCGTCTGGTCGGCATCGCCAGCGTGGCCGGAATCCGCGGCCTGCCGGGCAGTGCGGCCTATTGTTCGAGCAAGGCCGCGGCGATCAGCTATTGCGAAAGCCTGCGTGTCGAGCTGCGGCGTTCGGGGGTTCGGGTGGTGACGATTTCGCCCGGCTTCATCGATACGCCGCTGACGCGCAGCAATCGTTACGCCATGCCCTTCCTGATGCAGCCGTCCGACTTTGCCGACCGGGCCCTGAAGGCGATCGAGGCGGGCGACAGCCACCGCATCATCCCGTGGCAAATGGCCTGGGTGGCCCGGCTGCTGCGGCTGCTGCCCAACGGTCTGTTCGACCGCGCGACATCCGGGCGCGCACGCAAGGCCCGCGAGGGCGAGTGAGAGCGGTGCAGCAGGCCCGGCGTGGCGCAGCGACGTTCGGGACGACGCTGCGCGGCGAGGGCCCGCTTGGCCTCAGGCCTGTTGCTTGAACTTCAGGCGCCAGCCGTGCAGCAGCGGTTCGGTGTAGCCGCTGGGCTGCTCGATGCCCTTGAACACCAGGTCGAGTGCGGCGCGATAGGCATACGAGGTCTGGGCGTTGCCGGCCAGGGGGAGGTACAGCGGGTCGCCCGCGTTTTGCTGGTCGACCACGCTGGCCATGCGCTCGAAAGTCTCGCGCACCTGGTCTTCGGTGATCACGCCGTGCAGCAGCCAGTTGGCGATGTGCTGGCTGGAAATGCGCAGTGTGGCGCGGTCTTCCATCAGGCCCACGTTGTGGATGTCGGGCACCTTGGAGCATCCGACGCCCTGGTCGATCCAGCGCACCACGTAGCCGAGAATGCCCTGCACGTTGTTGTCGAGTTCCTGCTGCTTCTCGGCGGCGCTCCAGGTGTCCTGGGCGGCCACCGGGATCTGGATCAGGTCGTCGATCAGCGCGTCGTACTGTGCATCCGCATCGCTCTGCTCCAGTGCCTGCTGGACCTGCGCCACATTCACCTGGTGGTAGTGCAGCGCGTGCAGCGTGGCCGCCGTGGGCGAGGGCACCCAGGCGGTGTTGGCGCCGGCCTTCGGATGGGCGATCTTCTGCTTGAGCATGTCGGCCATCAGGTCGGGCATGGCCCACATGCCCTTGCCGATCTGTGCCTTGCCGCGCAGGCCCAGCGAGAGGCCGACCAGCACGTTGTTCTTTTCGTAGGCGGCGATCCAGCGCGTGCCCTTGATGTCGCCCTTGCGCAGCATCGGGCCGGCCCGCATGGCGCTGTGGATCTCGTCGCCGGTGCGGTCGAGGAAACCGGTATTGATGAAGGCCACGCGTGCGGCGGCCTGGGCGATGCTGGCCTTGAGGTTGACGCTGGTGCGGCGTTCCTCGTCCATGATGCCCAGCTTGACGGTGTTGGCCGCCAGGCCCAGCACCTGCTCGACCCGTGCGAACAAGGTGTCGGCAAAGGCGGCTTCCTGCGGGCCATGCATCTTGGGCTTGACGATGTAGACGCTGCCGATGCGCGAGTTGCGCACGGCCTGGCCGTCGGGCAGGCGGCCCTGGCCCTGCAGGTCGACCAGGGCGATGGTCACGGTGACCACGGCGTCGAGGATGCCTTCGGGAATCTCGCGGCCTTCCGGGCCGTAGAGCACGGCCGGGTTGGTCATCAGATGACCGACGTTGCGGACGAACAGCAGCGAGCGGCCGTGCAGCGCCACGGGCTGGCCGTCGGCGCCGGTGTAGTGGCGGTCGGCGTTCAGGCTGCGGACGAGTGTCTTGCCGCCCTTGTTCAGCGTTTCGGTCAGCGAACCGTCGAGCAGTCCCAGCCAGTTGCGATAGGCCAGCACCTTGTCGGATGCGTCCACCACCGCGACCGAATCCTCGAGATCGAGGATGGTCGACAGCGCGGACTCGAGCTGCACGTCGCTCACGCCGGCCGGATCGCTGCGGCCGATGGGCGTGGCCGGATCGATGCGGATCTCGATGTGGATGCCATGGTGGCGCAGCAGGATGGCCGTGGGCGAGCCGGCCTCGCCCTGGTAGCCGATGAACTGATCGGGCTGCTGGAGGCCCGTGCCGCCGTCGGCCGTCAGCACGACGAGCCGGCCGTTCTCGACACGGTAGCCGGTGGCGTCCTTGTGCGAACCGCGGGCCAGCACGGCGGCCTGATCCAGCACCTCGCGGGCATAGGCAATCACCTTGGCGCCCCGGACAGGGTTGTAGGCCTTGCCCTTTTCAGCGCCGTCCGTCTCGGCAATCGCATCGGTGCCGTACAGCGCGTCGTAGAGCGAGCCCCAGCGTGCATTGGCGGCGTTGAGGGCGTAGCGCGCGTTCAGGATGGGCACGACCAACTGCGGGCCGGCCTGGGTGGCGAGTTCGGCATCGACCTGGGTGGTGGTGGCCTTGACGCCCTGAGGAGGCTTCTGGATGTAGCCGATGCCTTCGAGAAATGCACGGTAGGCGGGCACATCGGCGATCGGGCCGGGATGCGCTGCATGCCAGGCATCGAGCTCGCCCTGCAGGCGGTCGCGCTCGGCCAGCAAGGCGGCATTCCTGGGGGCCAGGTCGTGCACGATGGCATCGAAGCCTTGCCAGAACGCGGCGCTGGCCACGCCCACCTTGGGCAGGACCTCGTCTTCGATGAAGCGGTAGAGCTCGGTGGCCACGTGCAAGCCGTGGACGGTGGTGCGATCGGTCATGGGTGGTTGCCCTCAGGATGGAATGAACACAGGAACACAGTCTCTTGGCCCCACTGTATTTGATACTGCCGTAGAGATTAAGAGGTCTTGTGGCAATCGATTCGTGACTTTTTCAAACCTAATCGCACCGTCGGCGGCCGGATTCAGCGCGGGACGGTGTCGGCGAAGCTGCTGCGCAGGGCCAGCTTGTCGTGCAGGCGGGCGAGATGGGGGTGCTCGGTGCGCCAGTCGATCTCGGGGAACCGGAAATCCAGCCAGCCCAGCGCGCAGCCGACGGCGATGTCGGACAGGCTGAGGTGGATGCCGCTGCAATAGGGCTGGACATGGGCCGGCTGAGCACCGAGCTGGCGCTCCATGGCGGCCAGTCCGGCCTCGATCTTGCCGAACTGGCGGTCGACCCAGGCCTGCGAGCGTTCGCCGTCCTGGCGGCCCGGCCAGTGGCGCTCGAGACGGGCCAGCACGCCGGCGTCCAGCACGCCGTCGGCCAGGGCTTCCCAGGTCTTGACCGCCGCACGCTCGCGTCCCGTCGCCGGGATCAGCTTGCCCACGGGCGACAGCGTGTCGAGGTATTCGACGATGACCCGCGAGTCGTAGAGCGCTTCGCCGCCTTCCATGACCAGGCAGGGCACCTGGCCCAGGGGGTTGTAGGCAGGCACCTGGGCCGTGGCGCTCCAGGGATCATCGGGCAGCATCTGGTAGTCGAGCTTCTTCTCGGCCAGAACGACACGTACCTTGCGCACATAGGGACTGGCAGGGGATCCAATGAGTTTCATGGTGATCTACAACGGGTGGGCAGGTGGGGTGTGCGATCTTCTGCACGTCGATTGTGCCGTGGCGCAGATGTGCCGGTGTGGCGCCGCTGCATCGCCAGGGCTGCCGCGTGTCGGCAAAGGCCGGTAGGCTGGCATTTTGTACAGTAATGTATTCATTGTACCGGGAGCGGTGGCCGCTCCGGTGCGACGCGTGCGCAGCGCCGTCCGGCCGCCGGGCCGCCGGTTTTGCGGGGCCCTGAGGTGCGGGAAGAGATGCCTGCCTTCTACAATAGCGCCCTATGAGCTCCTCCAACCTTTTTGCCGCCATTTCCGCCCTCTCGCCGCTGGACGGCCGTTACGCCAGCCGCGTGGATGCCCTGCGCCCGCTGATGTCGGAACAAGGCTTCATGCATCGCCGCGTGCAGGTCGAAATCACCTGGTTCGTGGCCCTCAGCGAAGCCGGCTTCAACGAATTCCCGCGTCTGGGCGCCGACGACCGCGCCTACCTGCTGTCGCTGGTGCAGCAGTTCAGCGCAGCCGATGCCGAGGCCATCAAGGCCATCGAAAAAGTCACCAACCACGACGTCAAGGCCGTGGAGTACTGGATCAAGTCGAAGTTCGAAGGCCGCCCGGCGCTGCTGGCCGCCAGCGAGTTCGTGCACTTCGCCTGCACCAGCGAAGACATCAACAACACCAGCCACGCCCTGCAGCTCAAGGCCGCGCGTGAACAGGTCATCCTGCCGGCGGTCGACAAGATCATCGCCAAGCTGCGCACCATGAGCCAGGCCTATGCGCAGGTGCCCATGCTCAGCCGCACGCACGGCCAGACCGCCAGCCCCACCACGGTGGGCAAGGAGATCGCCAACGTGGTGGTGCGCCTGATGGCTGCCCGCGCCAAGATCGCCGGCGTCAAGCTGCTGGCCAAGATGAACGGCGCCGTGGGCAACTACAACGCCCATCTCTCGGCCTGGCCCGAGTTCGACTGGGAGGCTTTCAGCCGCCGGGTCATCGAGTCGCCGGAACCCGGTGCGGACGCCGCCACCAGTGCCGCCCCCTGGGGACTGGGCGTGACGTTCCAGCCGTACAGCATCCAGATCGAGCCCCATGACTACATGGCCGAGCTGTTCGATGCGGTGGCGCGCCTCAACACCATCCTGACCGACTGGTCGCGCGATGTCTGGGGTTATGTCAGCCTGGGGTATTTCAAGCAGCGCCTGAAGGCCGGCGAGATCGGTTCGTCGACCATGCCGCACAAGGTCAATCCGATCGATTTCGAAAATGCCGAAGGCAACCTGGGCATCGCCAACGCGCTGCTGCGCCATCTGGCCGAAAAGCTGCCCGTCAGCCGCTGGCAGCGCGACCTGACCGATTCCACCGTGCTGCGCAACATGGGCGTGGCCCTGGGCTACAGCCAACTGGCCTACAGCTCGCTGTCGGTCGGCCTGGACAAGCTCGAGCTCAACGAGGAAAACCTGGCGGCCGATCTCGACAACGCCTGGGAAGTCCTGGCCGAACCCATCCAGACGGTGATGCGCCGTTACGGCGTTCAGGGTGCGTACGAGAAGCTCAAGGAAGTCACGCGCGGCAAGACCGTGGCCGCTGCCGATCTGCACCGGCTCATCCGCAGCCTCGACATCCCGGTGACGGAAAAAGAGCGCCTGCTGGCCATGACGCCCGCCAGCTACGTGGGCAAGGCCGCCGAGCTGGCCAACCGCGCCTAGTCTTGCGCTGCGGCAGGCCCGGCAAGGGCCGCCGCAGGGCTCGCCGCCACTCGCCGACCTCCCCGCCGAGGTCGATCAGGCGAGTGGCTGTTTTTTTGATTTCACCGAACGGTCCCGCATGGCCCTCAAATCCACGATCTTCAAGGCCCATGTGGCCATCGCCGACATCGATCACGGCTATTACGCCGACCATGCCCTGACGCTGGCTCGCCATCCGAGCGAGACCGATGAACGCATGATGGTGCGGCTGGCCGCGCTGGCGCTGCAGGCGCACCGCCTGCACGACGACTGCGGTGGCGACGGCACGCTGACGTTCGGCGCCGGCCTGTCCAACCCCGAAGACCCGGACGTGAGCCTGCGGGACTTCACCGGCGCTTCGCGCCTGTGGATCGAGGTCGGGCAGCCCGAGGACAAGCCGCTGGCCAAGGCCTGCAGCAAGTCCGATGCCGTGGTCGTCTACGCGTTCAGTTCCGCGGCCGATGTCTGGTGGCGCGGCATCCAGGGCAAGCTCACGCGCCTGGACAAGCTCACGGTCTGGCGTGTACCGACCGAAGCGGCACAGAGCCTGGCCGCACTGGCCGAGCGCAGCATGCAGCTGCAGGCAACGATCCAGGAGGGTGTGCTCAGCCTGGGCAGCGAACGCGGCAGCGTCGACATCGAGTGCGTGCGCTGGAAGTGATCGGTGCACAAGGTGCGCGTGGCGCCTGTCGGCGGCCGGCCCGGCGGCACGAAGCGGGGCAGCGCGACAGGCCCTGCGGCTTCCGGTAAGCTCGGCGGCCTGGCCACGACGCGGTCTTTCACGCGCGTCGTGATCCCGATCATTCCAGGAGAGACCGTTGATCTACGAAGTTGCAGACATCCGCATCCAGCCCGGCCAGCAGGCCGCATTCGAGCAGGCCATCCAGCATGGCGTGAGCAGCGTGATCGCCCATGCCCAGGGTTTCCTGGGCTACAGCGTCACGCACAGCATCGAGACCCCGGAGCGTTACCTTTTGCGCATCCGCTGGGAAACGCTCGAGAACCACACCGTCGATTTCCGCCAGTCCGAGGCGTTCACGCAATGGCGTGCCATCGTCGGGCCGTTCTTTGCCGCACCGCCCGTGGTGGAACACTTCGACGTCGTCGTCGAGTGACAGGTCGGGCTGGCGCGTAGCGACCCGGGCGGCGGGGCGCCCAGCCGCTCAGGACGGATGGCTCGCCAGCCGGGGCGATGCGGCCGATTGCCGATGGCGACGGTACAGCATCCAGGCCAGGGCGAGGGCCACGATGCAAGCCGCCGAGGCCAGTGCATACACGGACCGGAAACCCCACAGCTCGGCGGCCAGTCCGGCGGCCGGCCCGGTCAGGCCCATCGCCACATCAAAGAACACGGAAAACGCGGCAATCGCCGCGCCTTTGCTGGCCGGCGGCACCATGGCCACGACTTCCACGCCCAACGCGGGGAAGACCAGGGCCCAGCCCAGGCCGGTGAGCGCGGCGCCAGCCAGGGCCCAGGCGGCATCGGGTGCCGCGGCCAGCAGCAGCAGTCCCAGCGCCTCGCAGGCCAGCGAGGCCAACGCGGGCCGGAAGCCTCCCCAGCGCCGGATGGTGTGCGAGAACAGCAGTCGGCCCACGATGAAACTTGCGCCGAAGGCCGTCAGCGCCCAGGCCGGCTGCCCCCATTGCTGGGCGGAGTAAAACAGCGTGATGAAGGTCGCGATCACCCCGAAGCCGGCCGCGCCCAGCGCCAGGGCGATGCCCATCGGGGCGACCCGCAGCAGGACGCTGGAAAACCGCATGCGCTCGCCGATGACCACGGGGACAGGCGCAATGCGTCGCGCACGCCAGTAGCCCAGACCTCCGATCACGGCCATGGCCGCGCCCAGCCACGCAAAGCCGGCGGTGGCCGAAATCGCCACGCCCAACGGGGCGCTGGCGGCCAGTGCGCCATAGGTGCAGATGCCGCTCCAGGAAATGACGCGTGCACTTTGCTCGCCGTTCATGCGGCCCATGGCCCACATCAGTGAACCCGTGCCGATCCAGCTTTCGCCGAAACCGATGGCCAGCCGGCTGCCCACGATGACGATCAGGCTCAACAGGGGCCAGGCGGTCAGCCAGGCAGCGGCCAGCAGCAATGCGCCGCCCAGCGTGGTGGACAGCAGCCCGACCAGCACGGTCCGCTTGGCGCCGACCGAGTCGGCCAGACGGCCCGCATGGGGTCGCGAGAGCAGCGTGGCGAGATACTGGACGCTGATCGCCGCCCCCGCCACCATCGCGCCGTAGCCCAATTGGTCGTGGATGAAGGCCGGCAGCACCGCCAGGGGCAGGCCGACCGCCAGATAGCTCAGGAAGTTGAACACCATCACACCCAGGATTCGGACCAGGGGGGAGGCCGGCAGGGATTCGGCCGTGCCGCGTGCCAGATCGCTGCGGTTGCCCGCCGCAGGCGGCAGGATGGCAGAGGCCGCCACACGGGGCGGGGCGGCCGATGAGAGATCGCGCATGTCGAAAGATGGGCCCCGGGTTCGCCAGGGCCAGCGGGAAACCACGGGCCGGGGCGCCTCGAGAGGGCGTCGTGCCGGCCGGCCGTGGATGGGGAACCGATGGAAGAAGTCCCGCATCATGCGCCGCCCGGCGCGGGCCTGCCGAGCGGCCCCGTGTCAACGCACCAAGGCGCATGGACATGCTTGATTTTTCATCGCAAGCGGGGATCGTGAGCATGAAAAAGGCGGAGGTTGTTTTTCTTTGCTATTGAATAATGAGCTGCCGGAGCTCAAGGACAAAGCGTTTCGAGAGACCGCCGTTCATGGCCAATAACCCTGAACCTTCTCGGATTTCACATGGCGTGCTTGTGCCCGTGCTTTAATCCGCGTCTACGAAGGGGAGTAGCTCCCGTTTGCCCGCGTGCCTTACGGCCTGCGGGTGTCATCGACCTGTCGTCAATACGAGACGTCTGGCTTACCGGCCAGGCACTCCGGCCGGTCGGGTGTCTCGCAGGCCCAGCCTGCAGAGCCGCCGAGCAAGACCTTCGACGTTGCCTCAAGGGAGGTGGCGCCGGAGTGTCCGCCCTGCAAGGTGGTGCCTGTCGGTGTGTGCGTGGTCCATGACCGCCCGCCCGGGTTTCGTTTGCAGCGGCATCCACAGGCCGGTCCAGTTCCTGCAGGTTTAAAAACAACACTGTTCTGGAGTCTTGCCCACATGGAATTTCTATCCGCACCCTGGTGGACCGCGCTGGCGGCCATCATCGTCATCGACCTCGTGCTCGCCGGCGACAACGCCATCGTGATCGCGCTGGCCGCCCGTTCGCTGCCCAAGAACCTGCAGCGCCAGGCCATCATCTGGGGCACGGTCGGCGCCATCACCGTGCGGACCGCCATGACGCTGGTCGTGGTCTGGCTGCTCCAGATCCCGGGCCTGATGCTGGTCGGCGGGCTGGGACTGATCTGGATTGCCTACAAGCTGCTGGCGGATGATCCGAGCGGCGAGGATGCCCATGGCACGGGTGCCAACACGTTCTGGGGCGCGATGAAGACCATCATCGTGGCCGATGCGCTGATGGGCATCGACAACGTGCTGGGTGTGGCCGGTGCGGCCCATGGCAGCTTCGACCTGGTGGTCATCGGTCTGCTGATCAGCGTGCCCATCGTGGTGTTCGGCAGCACGCTGGTGCTCAAGCTCGTCGAGCGTTTCCCCTCCATCATCTACATCGGCGCCGGCGTGCTGTCGCTGACGGCCGCCAAGATGATCCTCAACGAACCCTGGAAGATCAAGGGCTTCTTCGCCGACCAGCCCGTGCTGTACTGGGGCGTCGCGTTGCTGGTGGTGGTGGCCGTGCTGGGCGCCGGCTGGCTGCGCAAGAAGCGCGCGCAGGTCGCCGCAGCGTAATCTCGAGCGGGTCCGCTGACCCCTGAAGGCGTCTAAATGGCGGGTTTTATCGCCATTTGACGCCTTTTTTGCGAATCAAGGCGCCATAAACGGCACTTTGTGTGCTAAAAAGAATCCAATACAAACCGATCGACCCCACAGGCGCCTATCTTGGCGCAGCCCTCTTCAAGGACTGCCATGAACCACATCATTGTCTACATCGACGACGCCGACTACGCGGGCCAGGTGCTCTCCGGCACCTTGGGCGCGCCCGCCGAGGACATGCATTGGACGCTGGTCGCCTGTGCCCCGCGCATGACCCAGCGCGTGAGCAAGTGGGCGAGTCATGGTTCGCGTGAAAAGTGGCGTGCCAAGTGGGCGAGCCGCCTGTTTGCCGACATGTCCCCGCTGCTGGGACGCGGCACCGGCGAAGTCCGGCAAGTGGTGGCGCGCGAGCCGCTGCCCGAGCTGACGACGCAATTGCAGGAACAGCACGGTGCCGCCCGCATCATCGATGCACGCAAGCCCAAGGCACCGGAGCAATCGCGCGGCGTGGCGGGCAACTGGCGCGTGCCGGGCCTGCTCTCGGCCCTGCTGGCTTTCTCGTTCGTCGTTTTCGAATAAACGACGGGCGGCGCTGCGCGCCCTGGCCCGCGGCCGCCGCGCTGCAGTATGCTGGCAGCATGAAACTCCTCCTCCGCTGGTTGCTCAGCGCCTTGGCGCTGATCGTGGTGGCCTCGCTCTATTCGGGTGTGCAGGTCGCCGGTTTTGGCTCGGCTCTGATCGCGGCGGCCGTCATCGGCTTGCTCAATGCCGTGCTGCGGCCGGTCTTGGTGGTGCTCACGCTGCCGGTCACGCTGGTCACGCTCGGCCTGTTTCTGTTCGTCATCAACGCCCTGATGTTCTGGTCGGCCTCGGGCCTGATGCAGAGTTTTCACGTCAACGGCTTCTGGGCCGCCGTGCTGGGCTCGCTGATCTATTCGGCCCTGCAATTACTGATCGACGCGATCCTCGAGCGTTTGCTGCCGTAGCCGCTCCTGCGCCTCGCGGGCCCGGGTGTCGACGATGGCGGTCTCGATGTCGTCGCGCGGGATCTGGCCGCTGCGCACGAGGTCTTGCGCGGCACGCAGGCGATCCAGGGCCGCGGTGTAGTCGAGCTCGATGAGGCTGGCTTCGGCGTCGGCGCGCAGGGCGCGCAGGCGCAGGCCCTGGGAGGCCAGTGCGGCCGACAGCTCACGCCAGGCGCCGGCATCCTGCTTGTGGGATGTGACCCAGCTCTGCAGGCGCTGCATGGCCGCCTGTCCCTGGCCGCCCGCCACATGGGCGCGTGCCGCCAGCATCACGTTGGCACGGTCGTCCGACTGCAGGTCGACGCGTGAGAGTGCGCGGTTCCAGTCGCCTTGCATCAAGGCGATTTCGGCTTCGAGCTGGCGTCCTGCCGTCCGCACCAGCTCGTCGTGGCGCGTGGCGTTGCCCCGCAGTCCGGCCAGGGCGGTATCCAGTTGCTGCACGGTCGCCTGGGCCTGCGTGAAGTCGCGCATGCGGGCCTGTGCCAGCGCCGCACCGTAGAGCGCACCCGCGCGCCGTGCCGGACTCAGGCTCTCGAGCGCAGCGGCCTGGCCGCGGGTGGACAGGCCGCGCAACGCATCGATGCCCGAGTCGAGCAGCACGTCGGCGCGCGCGGCCATCATCAGCGCCAGCGGGTCGGACTGCAAGGCCGGCAGCTTGTCGACATCGAGCTGGATGCGCTGCTGGGCCGCGCCGATGCGTTCCGTGGTCAGCGGGTGGCTGCGCAGGTAAGGGTAGCTGCCGGTGTCGTTGATGCGATTGGCCGCCTGCATTTTCTCGAACATGCTGGAAACGGCTCGCGGGTTGAAGCCGGCCTTGAGCATGGTGGTGAAGCCGATGCGGTCGGCCTCGCGTTCCATGTCGCGTGAGAAATCCAGCTGGTTCTGGATGGCGAGGGCCTGGCCGCCGGCGATGGCCGCCATGCCCAGGTCGCTGGTGTTGCGGCTGCTGCCGGCCGCCAGGGCACCGAGAATCATCGCGGCGATCAGCCAGGGCGCCTGCCGTCCGCTGGACTCCATCATGCGGGCGATGTGGCGCTGGGTGACGTGGCTGAGTTCGTGCCCCAGCACCGAGGCCAGTTCGTCGCGTGTATCCACCATGCGCAGCAGGCCCAGGTGCAGGCCGAAGTAGCCGCCGGGCAAAGCGAACGCGTTGATGGTGGGGTCGCGGAACAGGAAGACGCGCCAGGCGTAGCGGCCGTCCTGCTCCAGCGTCATCTCGCCGAGCTCGCGCGAGGCGGCCAGCAGGGGCTGCCAGATGTCGTCGACATAGTCGGTCAGGATGACGTCGTCGATGCGGGTCGGGTCGCGGTAGATCTCGCGCACCACGCGGTCGCCGAGCTTGCGTTCGGCGTTGACGGTCATGGAGCCCGCGTCGCCCAGCGACGGCAACTGGGCCGCAGCGGGCGAGAGCGCGCCGGCCATCAGTGCCGCCACGACGCCATGGATCACGAACGATTTGATGCGGAAAAGAGCGGACATAAGGACGCGAGGACTGGGTGGCGGCGTGCAGGCCGGATGCCGGCACGAACCGTCGACGGGCAGGCAGCATGCCGTCTGGCGCGACGACCAGAAGCCGGCCATTCGCCTGGCGGATTCCCCCTATGATGCACGAGCCGCCGCAAGGTTTCCTTCGCCGGTGTGCGATTGACCCGGTCGCTCCGTGCGGCACCCGCCCGATCCGTTCAGTTTCGTTTCCTTCCCCGCCATGACTGCATCCGCTCCCTCGCCATCCCCTCTCACGCATTTCGACCCGCAGGGCCAGGCCCACATGGTGGACGTGGGAACGAAGGCGCACACGCACCGCGTGGCCGTGGCCGAGGGGCGCATCGCCATGCGCGACGAGACGCTGGCGCTCATCGCGCAGGGAAACGCCAAGAAGGGCGACGTGCTGGGGGTAGCGCGCATCGCGGGTATCCAGGGGGCGAAGAAAGCGAGCGATCTCATTCCGCTCTGCCATCCGTTGGCGCTGACCCGCGTGGCCGTGGCATTCGAATTGTCGGCGCCGGGCCGGCCGGCTGCCGTGACCTGCACGGCCACCGCCGAGACCGTGGGCCCGACCGGCGTGGAGATGGAGGCCCTGGCTGCCGTGCAGGTCGCCCTGCTCACCATCTACGACATGTGCAAGGCGGCGGATCGCGGCATGGTCATCGAAGGCGTGCGTGTGCTGGAAAAGCATGGCGGCAAGTCGGGCAGCTATCGCGCTGGCTGATGACGCCCAGACGGCCGGCGGCTGCCGGGCGGGATGTGCGCCAGCGCACGCGCCGCCGTCCCGGTTCGCCACTACCATAGCGCCAGGACGTCCGTGCCGCCGCAGGGCAGGCGCCGTCCGGCCCTTGAGATTTTCCACGAGCCCAACACGATGACTGCCATGCCTTCCTCTTCCCGCCGCTCGGCCGCCCTGGCGGCGACCAGCCCCTGGATCGACAGTCCCGGCCGTTTCGGCCGCATCAGCCGCTGGCTGCACTGGTCCATGGCCTTGCTGTTCCTGTGGCAGTTCGTGGGCATGGTGCTCAAGGTCACGATCGGCCGCACGCCGTTGAGCGGCGTGTTCGTCGGCGTGCATCGCGATGTGGGCCTGGTGCTGTTCGTGCTGCTGCTGCTGCGCGGCCTGTGGGGGCTCTACAACCTGCGCCGGCGTCCGTCCCACCAGCCCGGCCTCGTGGGCCTGCTGGCGGTGCTGGGTCATCTGGCGCTCTATGGACTGATGCTGGTCGTGCCCCTGATCGGGCTGATGCGCCAGTACGGCTCGGGCCGGCCGTTCGCGCCCTTCGGCGTGCCGCTGATGGGGCCGAGCGACCCCATCCCCTGGATGATGGCACCGGCCAATGCCGCCCACGGCCTGCTGGCGTGGGTGCTGCTGGCCTTGATCGCGGGCCACGTGCTGATGGTCGTCGTGCATCGTTTTGTGTGGCGCGACGAGATCGCCCAGCGCATGATCGGCCGGGTGACCGACGGCTCGAACCCCCCGGGCGCCGGAACGCGGGCCTGAGCCCGGGCACGCGGCGCTAGGCCATCGTCATCAGGCTGGCGTTGCCGCCGGCCGCTGCGGTATTGACGCTCAGCGCACGCTCGACGACCAGCCGTTCGAGCGGAATGCCGGAATCGCCTTCCGGCAGGGCGGTCACGCCCACGATGGGGCCGGGCCACCGGGCCACGCGTTCCAGCGTCTGGCGCAGACTGGTTTCGTCGCCCTGGTGGAGTACCGCGTCGACCGAGGTCTGCTTGCGGTCGTCGTCCCAGAGGATGGCGGCCTGGACGGCAGGCGGCAGGCGCGCGTGCAGCGCGCGGGCCCGGGCGTCGTCGGTGGGCCAGACCGGGCGGCTGCCCACGGCCAGCACGGCGGCCAGTTGCGCCAGCCGGTCGTCGTCGCGCCGGGCCAGGCAGAGCACGGCGTTGCGCGGCAGCACGCGGTAGGTATTGCATTCGCCGGTAGGGCCGGGTAGCTCGAAGGGGCCGGCGGTCAGGAAACCGAATGCGAGGTCGGCGGCTGCCGCCGGCTTGCCCGTCCAGGCTGCCAGCGCCTGGCTGGCGGGGGAGGGCGTGCGTGGCACGGGTGCGGGTGCGGGTGCGGGTGCGGATGCGGATGCGGATGCGGATGCGATAGCCGTGGCGGGCGGCCGTGTGCCGAACGGGCGGTCGAGTGCCTCGGCGGGCCGGCTGGCCAGCAGGCGGTAAAGATAGAGCGGTCCGCCCGCCTTGGGGCCGGTGCCCGACAGGCCCTCGCCGCCGAAGGGCTGCACGCCCACCACGGCGCCCACAATGTTGCGATTGACGTAGACGTTGCCTGCATGGGCGGCCTCCACCACCTGCGCGATGGTTTCGTCGATGCGGGTGTGCAGGCCCAGCGTCAGGCCGTAGCCCGTGTCGCGGATTTCATCGAGCAGTCGGGGCAGTTGGCTGCGCGGGTAACGCACGACGTGGAGCACGGGGCCGAAGACCTCCCGCTCGAGTTCGGCCAGGCTCTCCAGAACGATGAGCGTGGGCGGCACGAAGGTGCCATGGGCCAGCGCGGCGGGCGAGCCGGTCCGGCCGGCCTGATGGACGGTGCGGCCCTGGGTGCGCAAGCGGTCGATGTGGCGGTCGATGCCGTCGCGCGCCTCGGCGTCGATGACCGGTCCGATGTCATGGGCCAGCCATTCGGGGTTGCCCAGCGCGAGTTCGGCCATGGCGCCCTTGAGCATCTCGATGACGCGATCGGCCACGTCCTCCTGGACACACAGCACCCGGAGCGCCGAGCAGCGCTGGCCGGCACTGTCGAAGGCCGAGCTGACGACGTCGCCGACCACCTGCTCGGTGAGGGCGGAGGAGTCCACGATCATGGCGTTCTGGCCGCCGGTCTCGGCGATCAGCGGAATCGGCTTGCCCTCGGGGCCCAGGCGCCGGGCCAGGGTCTTCTGCAGCAGACGGGCGACTTCGGTCGAGCCCGTGAACATCACGCCCTGGATCCGGGCGTCGCCGGTGAGGCGGGCGCCGACCGTCTCGCCGCGGCCCGGCAGCAGTTGCAGGGCCGCACGCGGCACGCCGGCCCGGTGAAGGTGCTGCACGGCCAGGGTGGCGATCAAGGGGGTCTGTTCGGCGGGTTTGGCCAGCACCGTGTTGCCCGCGGCCAGGGCGGCTGCGATCTGGCCGGTGAAGATGGCCAGCGGAAAATTCCAGGGGCTGATGCACAGCACCGGACCGAGCGGGCGGTGGGTGGCGGTGTCGAATCCGGCCTGCGCCTGCGCTGCGTAGTAGCGCAGGAAATCGACGGCTTCGCGAACCTCGGCCATGGCGTTTGCATAGGTCTTGCCTGCCTCGCGCACCAGCGTGCCGAGCAGGGCCGGCAGGTCGGCTTCCAGGGCCTCTGCCGCCTGGCGCAGGATCTGCGCGCGTGCGGTGGGCGGCGTGGCGGCCCACTGCGGCGCTTCGGCGTGGGCTGCCTGCAGGGCCGCGTCGACTTCGGCGGGGCTGGCTTCGCGCACCGTGCCCACGGTATCGCGATGGTCCGACGGATTCGGCACCGGCTGCGCCACGGCATCGGGCTGCGCGTCGATGCCCTCGGCCAGCAGCGGCACGGCGGCCAGCGCCACATCGCTGCCGGCCTGCAGCGCACGCGTCAGTGCAGCGAGTTGCTGATCGTTGGCGAGGTCGAGTCCCCACGCGTTGAGCCGCTGCGTGCCGTACAGGTGGCGCGGTGCCGCGATGCCGGGGTGGGGCAGGCCGAGCGCGCCCTCGCGGCGTGCGTCGTTTTCGACCTGGTCGACCGGGTCGCGAACCAGATCCGCGATGGCGACATCGGGATCCGCGATGCGGTTGACGAACGAGGTGTTGGCGCCGTTTTCCAGCAGCCGGCGCACCAGGTAGGCCAGCAGCGTCTCGTGCGTGCCGACCGGGGCATAGATGCGGCAGGGCCGGCCGAGCTTGCCGGGGCCCACGACTTGTTCATACAGCGGCTCGCCCATGCCGTGCAGGCACTGGAACTCGTATTGGCCCGGCTGGTAGGACGCGGGACCGGCCAGTTCGTGGATCGCGGCGAGCGACTGCGCGTTGTGCGTGGCGAACTGCGGATAGACCGCCTCGGGCGCCGCCAGCAGACGGCGCGCGCAGGCGATGTACGAGAGGTCGGTGTAGGGCTTGCGGGTGTACACGGGGTAATCGGGCATGCCGTCGACCTGGGCGCGCTTGATCTCGCTGTCCCAGTAGGCCCCCTTGACCAGCCGGATCATCAGGCGGTGGCCGCTGCGTCGTGCCAGGTCGATCAGGTAGTCGATGACGGCAGGGCAGCGCTTCTGGTAGGCCTGGATCACGAAGCCGATGCCTTGCCAGTCCTGCAGCGAGGGCTCGAAACACAGCCGCTCGAGCAAGTCGAGCGAAAGCTCCAGGCGGTCGGCCTCTTCGGCATCGATGTTGAGTCCGATGTCGTAGCTGCGGGCCAACTGGGCGAGATGCAGCACGCGGGGGTACAGCTCGTCCATGACGCGCGCGTACTGGGCCCGGCAGTAGCGCGGGTGCAGCGCCGAGAGCTTGATCGAGATGCCGGGGCCTTCGTAGACCCCGCGGCCGTTGGCGGCTTGGCCGATGGCGTGGATGGCGTTTTCGTAGTCCTGGTTGTAGCGTTGCGCATCGGCGGCCGTCAGTGCGGCCTCGCCGAGCATGTCGTACGAGTAACGAAAGCCCTGCGCCTCGAGAGACTGCGCGTGCGCCAGTGCCTGTGCCATGGTCTCGCCCGTGACGAACTGCTCGCCCATCAGGCGCATGGCCATGTCCACGCCCTTGCGGATCAGCGGCTCGCCGCCGCGTGCGATCAGGCGGCCCAGCGAGCCGGCCAGTCCTTGCTCGCTGTGGGTGGCCACCAGCTTGCCCGTCAGCATCAGCCCCCAGGCCGCCGCATTGACGAAGACCGACGGACTCTGCCCCACATGGCCGCGCCAATCGCCGTGGCTGATCTTGTCGCGGATCAGGGCATCGCGCGTGGCGCCGTCGGGTATACGCAACAAGGCCTCGGCCAGGCACATCAGGGCGACGCCTTCTTGCGACGACAGGGAGAACTCCTGCAGCAGACCCTGCACGAGGCCGGCCTTGCCCGATGCCGACCGTCGTGTACGCAACGCCTGCACGAGGTGCGTGGCCAGGGCCTGGGCGCGCGCGGCAACGGCCGGCGGCAGGCGCGCTTCTTCGAGAAGGTCGGCCACGGCCTGCGGCTCGGGCTTGCGCCAGGCCTGCGTGATGCGCTGGCGCAGAGCGCCGTGCGAAGCCAGGGGCGTGATGGCCACGAAGCGGCCGGCGACAGGGGCGGCCGGCGCTGGATCGGAGGGAAGCGGGCTGTTCGGGTTCATGATCGTCCGCGAGGAGAGCGATGGATTGAGGATTTGACAATGCTCCCAGAATGGATGGTTAATAATTCGCTTTATTTTGTCAATTCGGTGGTGAATAATCCGGCATGAGCCGCTCCGACCACGAACTCGACCGCATCGATCTGCGCATCCTCAACCTGCTGCAGGAGGATGGCCGCGTGGCCAACCTCAAGCTGGCCGAGGCGGTGGCGCTTTCGCCCACGGCTGTGCTTGCACGCGTGCAGCGGCTGACCCGCGAGGGCTATATCCTGGGCTACGAGGCCCGGCTCAATCCGCTCAAGCTGCAGGCCGGCATGCTGGTGTTCGTGGAGGTTCTGCTCGACCGCACCACGCCCAATGTCTTCGAGCAGTTCAAGGTCGCCGTGCAACTGCGGCCCGAGATCATGGAGTGCCACATGGTGGCCGGCGGCTTCGACTACCTGATCAAGACCCGGACGGCCGACATGACCGCCTACCGCGCGTTTGCCGGCCACGTGCTGTGGCAGCTGCCGGGGGTGCGCGAGACACGCACGTATGCGGTGATGGAAGAGGTCAAGAACTCGTCGCGGCTGCACCTGGGCTAGCGGCAGGGGCGGCAACGTGTCCGTTGTACCTGGGCAACGGGAGTCCCATCGACAAAAAAACGCACCGTCCTTGCAGGAGGGTGCGTCGATGACGTGCCGATTCGATCGACTGGTGCGGCTGGGGGGAATCGAACCCACGACCCTTGGCTTCGGAGGCCAATACTCTATCCACTGAGCTACAGCCGCACATGAGACTGGCGCAATCAACGCCAAGCGCAGCAGTATACCCGCAGGCAGACGCAGCCACGGCTTCTGCCCGCCAATTTGCCGCGGCATCCCGGCATCCCGGCGTCGGCAACGGGCCAGGCCCGCCCGGCGGCTTCAGCCGGGGCGCTGCGTGCGCAGACCGGCCTCGAAAATTTCGTAGGCGTGGTTGCCGGTTTCGAACAGATCGTGGTCCGTCGGGTCGAGCAGCCAGTTGTAGATCATGCCGTCGATCAGGCTGTGCAGCGTGATCGCGGCCATGCGGGCCGGCATGTCGGACCGCAGGTCGCCGTTCTGTTGCGCGGCCTTGATCTCGTCCTCGATCAGCGTCAGGAACTCGTGGCGGCATTCCTGGAAGCGGTCGATCACGGTGCGGATCTCGTCGACCAGTTCGACCTTCTGCGTCACGATCTCGAACACCCGCCGGGTATGTGCATCCGACTGGATATGGCTCAGACCCCTCAGCATGATCTGGCGCAGGCGCGTCAGCGGGCTGTGGCTCGCATCCTGCTGCAACTGCTCGATGATCTCCTCGAACGGCAGGTGCACACGGTCGACCATGGCGCAGAAGAGTTCCCCCTTGTCCTTGAAGTGCCAATAGATGGCGCCGCGCGTCAGTCCTGCCTGGTCCGCAATTTGCTGCAGGGATGTGCGGGATACGCCACGTTCCTGAAACAGAAACTCGGCAGCATCGAGCAGCTGATCGCGCGTGATCTGGGCGTCGGCCTTGGTTTTACGAGCCATAGGACGGGCGGACGCTGGAGAGTGGGGGAGTCATGGGTGTCGTCTCGAAGTGTTATCGATACTGCAATGCAGCATACATTCTTGATTGTATGTATACTCGCCGCACTTGTCGAATTGGGGATACGTCGTGCCCGGGTTATTTCCGGTCTTGACCGTGTCCGGTACAGTCCAGCAGGGCCGCCGAACAGCGAGGCCGCACGGAACGTGTGCGCAGCGGGGAGCGGCACTGTGATTTTCTTTTGGGGATACGCATGTCAGTGAGCCGTCATCCGGTCAATCAGGCGCCTTCGCGCCATTTCCTGTCTTGGCGATATGCCGTTGTCGCGGTGGCCGTGGTGCTGGCAGCCTGCGGCAAAAAAGAGGCCGATCCGGCCCAGGCGCAGCAGGCTCCGCCGCCACCCCAGGTGGGTGTGGTGACGGTGACGCCGGGCACCATCGGGTTGCAGAACGAACTGCCGGGCCGCCTCGAAGCCTCGCGTGTGGCCGAAGTGCGTGCACGGGCTTCCGGCATTCTGCAGAAGCGTCTGTTCCGTGAAGGCAGCGAGGTCAAGGCCGGCCAGCAGCTGTTCCTGATCGACAACGCGCCTTACCGTGCCTCGCTGGAGAGCGCGCAGGCCAGTGTCGCCCAGGCCGAAGCCACGCTGGCACAGGCGAAATCGCAGGCCGACCGCTACAAGCCGCTGGTGGCCGTCAATGCCGTGAGCAAGCAGGATTACGACAACGCGGTGGCTTCCCAGAAGACCGCCGAAGCCAACGTGGCCTCGGCCAAGGCTTCGGTGACCACGGCACGCATCAACCTCGGTTATGCCTCGGTCACCTCGCCCATTTCCGGCCGCATCGGCCGGGCGCTGGTCACCGAAGGGGCTCTGGTGGGCCAGGGCGATGCGACGCAACTGGCGGTGGTGCAGCAGATCGATCCGCTGTACGTGAACTTCACGCAGTCGGCTTCGGATGCGCTCCGGCTCCAGCGCGGCGTGGCCTCCGGCCAGCTCAAGCAGGCCGGCAACGGGGCAGCCAGCGTCAAGGTGGTGCTCGACGACGGCACCGAATACGCCCATGCCGGCAAGCTGCTGTTCAGCGACCTGACCGTGGATTCCACCAGCGGCCAGGTGACGCTGCGGGCCGAGATCCCCAATCCCGAACGTCTGCTGCTGCCCGGCCTGTACGTGCGCGTCAAGCTCGAGCAGGCGGCCGTGGACAACGCCGTGCTGCTGCCGCAGCAGGCCGTCTCGCGTGCCGCCTCGGGCGACAGCGTGAAGGTGGTCGGCGCTGAAAACAAGCTCGAGACCCGCTCGGTCAAGCTGGGCCCGGCACAGGGTTCCAACTGGGTCGTGCTCGAGGGCCTGAAGAACGGCGAGAAAGTCATGGTCGACGGCTTCCAGAAGCTGCCCCGTGGCGCACCTGGCCAGCCTGTCACCGTCACGCCGGTCGACTGGAAGGCTGCCGCCGCGCCCCAAGGGCAGGGCGCGCCCGCCGCCAAGCAGTAAGGAACGGACATGGCAAGATTTTTCATCGAACGGCCCATCTTTGCGTGGGTCGTGTCCATCTTCATCATGGTGTTGGGGGCTGTCTCCATCACCCAGCTGCCGATTGCGCAGTACCCGGCCGTGGCGCCGCCCACCATTCTGGTGACGGCGACCTACCCCGGCGCCGATGCCGAAACGCTCGAGCAGAGCGTGCTGGCCGTGGTCGAACGCGAGATGAACGGCGCGCAGGGCCTGGCCTACATGGAGACCGCTGCGCAGTCCAACGGCACCGGCACGATCACGCTGAGCTTCGAGCCCGGCACCGACGTGGACATGGCGCAGGTCGACGTGCAGAACCGCCTGTCGCGGGCCACGCCGCGCCTGCCGTCGGCGGTGACGCAGCAGGGTGTGCGCGTCGAGCAGTCGCGCTCCAACTTCCTGCTGTTCGCCATGCTCTCGACGTCCAGTCCGGACACCAGCGTGGAGCAGCTCAACGACTACGCCGCCCGCAACGTGCTGCCCGAGCTGCAGCGCATTGCCGGCGTCGGTACGGTGACGCAGTTCGGTGCGGAACGGGCTATGCGCGTGTGGGTCGATCCGGCCAAGCTCAAGGGCTACAACATGGCCATGAGCAGCGTGACGGCGGCCATCGCGGCACAGAATCTGCAGGTGTCGGCCGGCTCGCTGGGTGATCTGCCGAGCGAAGCCAACCAGTCCATCGCCGCGACCATCGTCGTCAAGGGCCAGCTCAACACCGCCGAACAGTTCGGCGAGATCGTGCTGCGCGCCAACACCGACGGCTCGACCGTCAAGCTCAAGGACGTCGCGCGCATCGACCTCGGTGCGCAGTCCTACAACACCAGCGCCCGTCTGAACGGACAGGACGCGGTGGGCCTGGGCGTGCAGCCCACGCCGGATGCCAATGCGCTGGAAACCGCCAAGGCCGTCAAGGCCAAGCTCGAGGAACTCAAGCAGTTCTTCCCGGCCGGCGTGCAGTACACGGTGCCCTACGACACCACGACCTTCATCTCGGTGTCCATCGAAAAGGTGGTCCATACGCTGATCGAAGCCGTGGTGCTGGTGTTCCTGGTGATGTTCCTGTTCCTGCAGAACTTCCGCTACACCATCATCCCGACCATCGTGGTGCCGGTGGCGCTGCTGGGCACCTTCGGTGCGCTGCTGGCGCTGGGCTTCTCGATCAACGTGCTGACCATGTTCGGCATGGTGCTGGTGATCGGCATCGTGGTGGACGATGCCATCGTGGTGGTGGAGAACGTCGAGCGCATCATGAGCGAGGAGGGCCTGCCGCCTCTGCAGGCCACACGCAAGGCAATGGGCCAGATCTCCGGCGCCATCATCGGCGTGACGGTGGTGCTGATCTCGGTGTTCGTGCCGCTGGCCTTCTTTGCGGGCTCGACCGGCAACATCTACCGCCAGTTCTCGGCCACCATGGCGACCTCGATCGCGTTCTCCGCGTTCCTGGCGCTGTCGCTGACACCGGCTCTGTGCGCGACGCTGCTCAAGCCCGTGGCCGCCGGCCACAACCACGAGAAGAAGGGTTTCTTCGGCTGGTTCAACCGCGGTTTCACGCGGACCTCGAAGCGCTACGAGTCCGGCCTCTCCAAGCTGGTCCGCCGTTCGGGCCGCATGATGATCATCTACGCGCTGCTGGTCGGTGTGGTGGCGCTGGTCTACACACGCCTGCCGACCTCCTTCCTGCCGAACGAGGATCAGGGCTACATCATCACCAACGTGCAACTGCCCGAGGGCGCTTCGAAGGAACGCACGACCGAGGTCCTGACGCAGATCGAGAAGTACATGCTCGATCAGTCCGAAGTCGCCAACATCGTGACGGTTGCCGGTTTCTCGTTCTCCGGACAGGGCCAGAACGTGGGCCTGGCGTTCGTGATTCTCAAGGACTGGAGCGAACGCAGCGGTGCGGAGCATTCCGCCCAGGCCGTCGCCGGCCGGGCCTTCGGCGCGCTGGCCGGCATCCGCGATGCCTTCATCTTTGCGCTGAGCCCGCCACCCATTCCGGAACTGGGCAACGCCACCGGCTTCACCTTCCGGTTGCAGGACCGCAGCAGCCAGGGTCATGCGGCCCTGACGGCGGCACGCAACCAGTTGCTGGGCATGGCGGCGCAAAGCCCGGTCCTCGCGGGCGTGCGTCCCGACGGCATGGAAGACGCACCGCAGATGCACATCGACATCGACCGCGCCAAGGCCAACGCGCTGGGCGTGAGCTTCGATTCGATCAGCACGGCGCTGTCGACCTCGCTGGGCTCGTCGTACGTGAACGACTTCCCCAACCAGGGCCGCCTGCAGCGTGTCGTGGTGCAGGCCGATGCCAGCGCCCGCATGCAGCCCGGACAGATCCTGGATCTGCCGGTGCTCAACAGCGCGGGCCAGGTCGTTCCGCTGTCCGCGTTCGCGACCACCCGCTGGGAGGTGGGCCCGGTGCAGACCGTGCGCTACAACGGCTATTCCGCAGCCAAGATCGCCGGCGATGCCGCGCCGGGCTACAGCACGGGCGATGCCATGGCCGAGATGGAGCGCCTGGCCGCCCAGTTGCCGCAGGGCTTCGGCTACGAGTGGACCGGCCAGTCGCGTGAGGAAAAGCTCGCCGGCTCGCAGGCCATGGTGCTGTACGGCTTCGCCATCCTGGCCGTGTTCCTGTGCCTGGCCGCACTCTACGAGAGCTGGTCGATTCCGTTCTCGGTGCTGCTGGTGGTGCCGCTGGGCGTGCTGGGCGTGCTGCTGGCGACGCTGGGCCGCGGGCTCTCCAACGACGTTTACTTCCAGATCGGGCTGATCACCATCATCGGCCTGTCGGCGAAGAACGCGATTCTGATCATCGAGTTCGCCAAGGACCTCCAGGCCCAGGGCAAGAGCGTGGTCGAAGCCGCGCTCGAAGCCGCCCATCTGCGGTTCCGTCCCATCATCATGACCTCGCTGGCGTTCACGCTGGGTGTGCTGCCGCTGGCCATCGCCACCGGCGCCAGCTCGGCCAGCCAGCAGGCCATCGGAACGGGCGTGATCGGCGGGATGATCACCGGAACGGTGCTCGCGGTGATCTTTGTGCCCGTGTTCTTTGTGCTGGTGCGTGGCTACTTCAAGGGCAGCGAGCGCCAGCGCTCGCTCGACGCCAAGCAAGCCAAGCAGCACATGGAGGAAGCCAACCGTGCCGAGTAATTCTTTTATGTCGATTTCTTCCAAGACGAGCCGGCCTGCGCTGCAGGGCCTGAGCATCCTGGCTGCGGCCCTGGTGCTGGCCGGCTGCTCGCTGGCGCCCAAGTACGAACGTCCGGCGGCCCCCGTGGCCGCGACCTTCCCGCAGGCGCCGGCCGCCGTGGCCAGCCAGGCCGCTGCCGCCGACATCGGCTGGCAGGACTTTTTTGCCGACGCCCGTCTCAAGCGGCTGATCCAGATCGCGCTGGACAACAACCGCGACCTGCAGGTCTCCGCACTCAACGTGCAGCGTGCGCAGGCGCAGTTCCGCATCCAGCGCGCGGCCCAGTTGCCGACGCTCAACGGTGCCATCACCGAGAGCCGGCAGAGCCCGGGCGGCAGCGAGAACGTGGCCACGATCGGCGTCGGCATCACCTCGTACGAGCTCGACTTCTTCGGCCGCATCCAGAGCCTGAAGGACGCCGCGCTGTCGACCTACCTGGCGAACGAAGCGACCCGCAAGACCGCGCAGATCAGCCTGGTCTCTTCCGTGGCGACGGGTTACCTGACGCTGCTGGCCGACGACCAGTTGCTGCGGGTGACGCGCGACACGCTGCAGACGCGCGAGGATTCGTTCAAGCTGACGCAGCTCAAGTTCGACAACGGCGTGAGTTCGGAGCTGGACCTGCGCCAATCCGAAGGCCTGGTCGAAAGCGCTCGCGCCAGCCTGGCGCAGCTCGAACGCCAGCGTGCCCAGGATCTCAACGCCATGGTGCTGCTGCTGGGGACCCCGACATGGCCGGCCGACGTGCCGCTCGACGGTCGGGCACTGGGCGGACAGACCGATCTGCTGGCCAAGATCCCGGTCGGCCTGCCCTCGGACCTGCTGGTCAATCGCCCGGACATCGTGGCCTCGGAACAGAGCCTGCTCGCCGCCAACGCCAACATCGGCGCGGCCCGTGCCGCCTTCTTCCCGCGCATCACGCTGACGGGATCGTTCGGCCGTGCCAGCACCGGTCTCTCGAACCTGTTCGACGAGTCGACAAAGGCCTGGTCGTTTGCGCCGCAGCTCAGCGTGCCGATCTTCGATTGGGGCGCCAACCGGGCCAACCTCGACGTCGCCCAGGTGGACCGCGACATCGCGACGGCCAACTACGAGAAGGCCATCCAGTCGGCGTTCAGCGAAGTGGCCGACGCGCTGGCCGGCAACGCGACCTGGGACGAACAACTGCGCGCCACCCAGGCGCAGTTGAAGGCGGCGCAGACCACCTTCCAGCTCTCCGACCTGCGTTACCGCAACGGCGTGTCGAGTTACCTCGATCTGCTCGATGCGCAGCGCACGCTGTTCACGACCCAGCAGACGGCGATCACGGTGCAACTGGCTCAGTTGCAGAACCAGGTCACGCTCTACAAGGTGCTGGGCGGCGGCTGGACGGCCGAGTCCACCCCGGCCGCAGCCACGGGCGCGGCAGCAGCCGGCCCCACCGTCGGTCCGCGTACGGGCGCCCAGCCCTGAGCATGCCGGCCGGGTCGCGCATGGATGCAATGGTCTCCATGCGCGGCTTCTTTCGGCGGCCTGGCACGCGCCGCTGCCGCGCGGTGTCGGGGCTGTCCGGCCCGAGCCCCCGCCGCGAGCCGACACGCGGCCGTCGGGCCGGCGGTCCACGCACGGCACACTAGCGCACCATGGACCAACCCTCGCTTGCCTGGACACTGTCGGCCATCTGGATCGCCTACCTGCTGTTGCTGGGGGGCTGGATCGTGCTGCAGAAACGCTCGCCGGTCGCCACCCTCGGCTGGCTGCTGGCGCTGGGTGCATTGCCGTACATCGGTTTTTTCATCTACTACCTGTTCGGGCCGCAGCGTGTCGAACGCCGCCGCCTCAATCGCCAGGCCAGCCGCCGCGCCGTCGAAAGCCAGCGCGAAGACTGGCGGCAGCGGCTCGAGGCCGAGGCCCTGCCGCATGCCTCGAGCATGGGGCGCCTGATCTACGGCGCGAGCGGCTATCCGCCCACCATCGCCACCGCGCACACGCTGCTGTCGGGCGGCGAAGCCACCTTCGAGGCCATCTTCGCGGCCATCGGGCAAGCCCGCCGCAGCATCCATCTCGAGTACTACATCTACGAACGCGACGACACCGGCACCGCGTTGCGCGACCTGCTGGTCGCCAAGGCGCGCGAGGGCGTGCAGGTGCGCCTGCTGGTCGATGCGCTCGGCTCGGCCCGGGTGACGCGGCGCTGGATGCGGCCGCTCATCGAAGCCGGCGGCGAGCTGGCGTTTTTCCATGCCACCTCGCTGCGGCGTTTCCGGCCCGTGCTCAACATGCGCACCCACCGCAAGATCGTGGTGGTCGACGGCGCGATCGGGCTGACCGGTGGCATCAACGTGACCGACGAACAGGATCAGCGCCGCTGCCGCGAGCCCTACCACGACCTGCATCTGCAGATCGAAGGGCCGGCGGTGTACTGGCTCGAGCAGATGTTCCTCGAGGACTGGCACTACTCGACCGGCCAGGTGTCCGGTGCGTCCTTGCCGCCGCCGGAGCTGCCGGCGGGCGGGGGCGGTCAGGTGGTGCAGATCATCCCGGCCGGGCCGGACGAGTTGCATGCCCCCATCCTGCGGGCCAAGATCACGGCCATGGAGCATGCCCGCGAACGCATCTGGCTGACCACGCCGTATTTTGTGCCCGACGAGCCCGCGCTGTTCGCGCTGACCTCGGCCGCCCTGCGGGGCGTGGATGTGCGCATCCTGGTGCCCCGGCGCAGCGACAACCTGCTCGTCACGCTGGCCGCACGGTCCTGGTTCGGCGAGCTGCTGCGGGTGGGCGTGCGCATCTGGGAGTACGGACCCTGCATGCTGCACAGCAAGTCGCTGGTGGTCGACGACCTCTACAGCTTTGTCGGGACGGACAACTTCGACAACCGCAGTTTCCGGCTGAACTTCGAGGTGGCGGTGCTCAACTACGAGCCCGAGGCCGCGGCCGCGCTGGCCGCCCAGTTCGAAGCCGACATGGCCGGAGCCCAGGAGCTCATCGTTCGCCAGCCCCGCCGCACCATCGCCAAGCGCTTTCCGGAAGCCTTGGCGCGCCTGGCCTCGCCCTTGCTCTAGCAGACCGGCAGGCCCTGCCGTAGGGCGTGCCGGCCGGCCGGTCAGCGCCGGCCGTTCTTCTCCAGCGCCGAGGGGCTGAGCACATAGCCCCGTGCCGCCGGCAGATCCGCAGCGCGCACGTCGCGTGCCGTCCAGAAGCCGGCTTCGAGCGCATCGGCCAGCAGGCCCATGTCCTGGCTGTGGACCCGGCCCAGTCCCCGCTCGGTGTCGAGGTAGGCGTGACCTTGCTCGTCCACCAGGCAGGCGCGCACGGCGGCGGTCAGGCCGGTGTGGCTCGTCACGCGCGGCGCGCCATCGGCTGCATCGCCCGCATCGAGCCGCCAGACCCACGGCGTGCTTTCCAGCTCGACGAACACGCGCTGCGGGCCGTTCTGGAAAAACCAGCAGCCTCGCTCGTCGGCCGCGTAGTTGCGGCCGATGAACGCGACCAGCTTGTCATGGCGCAGCAGCGAACCCTTGACCTCGGGGAAAGGGCCGGCGGCCTGCACCCGGTCGTCGCGCATGTACCAGTGCCCACGTGCATCGAGGCCCAGCCAGTCATGGCAGTCGGGCACGTTCGGCCATTTGGCCATGGCCTGTCTGACGATGTCGTCCATGGCGATGCCGTCAGCCTGCGCGGCAGATCTTGAGCATGTTGGAGCCGCCCGGCGAGCCCATGGGTTCACCGCAGGTGATGGCGTAGACATCGCCCGTGTCGACGATGCCGCGTTTCTTGAGGTGGGTTTCGGCCTGCGCCAGC
Source organism: Comamonas sp. BIGb0124 (assembly GCF_003752175.1). Lineage (GTDB taxonomy): Bacteria > Pseudomonadota > Gammaproteobacteria > Burkholderiales > Burkholderiaceae_C > Comamonas_F. The sequence continues at coordinate 31,079 of NZ_RJVF01000016.1, forward strand.
GCCACGTCGCGATCGTCGCTTTCGTCCATCAGCAGCGGGCGCACGTTGCGGATCAGTGCCATGCGCCGCTGCGTGGCCAGGCTGGGGGTCAGGGCGTAGATCGGGATGTCGATGCGGTGGCGGCTCATCCACAGCGCGGTCGAGCCCGAAGCCGTCAGCGCAACGATGGCCTTGGCGCCGAGCTGGTGCGCGGTGAACAGCGCACCCATGGCAATGCTCTGGTCGATGCGGCGCACCGTGCGGCTGCTGAAATCGGCATCGAGTTCCACATGCTCGGCCTGCTCGGCGGCGGCACAGATGCGGCCCATCTCCTGCACGGTCTCGAGCGGGTAGCGGCCGGTGGCTGTCTCCGCGCTGAGCATCACGGCGTCGGTGCCGTCGAGCACCGCGTTGGCCACGTCGCTCACCTCGGCGCGCGTCGGCACGGGGTTGGTGATCATGCTTTCCATCATCTGCGTGGCGGTGATCGCCAGCTTGTCGTTGGCGCGCGCGAGCTTGATCATGCGTTTCTGCAAGGCGGGCACCGCGGCGTTGCCGACCTCGACGGCCAGATCGCCGCGCGCCACCATGATGCCGTCGCTGGCCAGCAGAATCTCCTCGAGGCGGGGAATGGCTTCGGCCCGCTCGATCTTGGCGATCATGCCGGGGCGATGGTTGAACTCGGCCCCCGCGATGTTGGCGAGCTGGCGCGCCATCTCCATGTCCGAGGCGTTCTTGGGGAAACTCACGGCCACGTAGTCGGCCTGGAAACTCATCGCGGTCTTGATGTCCTCCATGTCCTTGGCCGTGAGCGCCGGGGCCGTGAGGCCGCCGCCCTGCTTGTTGATGCCCTTGTTGTTGCTGAGTTCGCCGCCCACCACCACGGTGGTGTGCACGGTCTCGCCGATCACGCTGTCGACCGACAGCACGATCAAGCCGTCGTTGAGCAGCAGGGTGTCGCCGGCCTTCACGTCGCGCGGCAGGCCCTTGTAGTCCAGGCCCACGCCGTCGAGGTCGCCGGGCTCGGTGCGGGTGGCGTCGAGCACGAACTTGGTACCGGAAACCAGCATCACCCGGCCTTCGGCAAACTTGCCGACCCGGATCTTGGGGCCCTGCAGGTCGGCCATGATGGCGACTTCGCGGCCGGCCCGTTCCGAGGCTTCGCGCACCAGGCGGGCGCGTTCGATGTGGTCCTGTGCCGTGCCATGGCTGAAGTTCAGCCGCACCACGTTCACGCCCGATGCAATCATGCGTTCGAGCATTTTGGCGTCGCTGGAAGCGGGGCCGAGGGTGGCAACAATCTTGGTGGCGTGGCGGGCGCGGCTCATGTTCGAAGTCTCCATGGGTCTGGGTTGGTAATTTTGTTTCTATTTTGACAGGTTGTTTGTGCGACCTGGGTTACCGCGGAAAGTTGCAGGCACGCCCATTCGGCCGCTCTCAAAGCAGGCTGCGCATGGACTGCGCCGTCTCTTGCAGCGCCGGCAGCACGCGGGCCAGCGCCTCGTCGGCGGTTTCGCGTCCCATGGGCATGGTGACGTTGATGGCGCCGAGGACGACGCCATGGTGGTCGCGCAGCGGCACGGCGATGCCGCGGTGCTTGAGCTGCAACTGCTGCTCCGAAAGCGCCCAGCCCTGGGCCCGTGCCTGCATGATCTGCTGGCGCAGCAGGGCCGAGGTGGCGTGGGTGAAGGCGGTGTAGATCTTGGGCGGGTGCACGGCCAGCCAGGCGTCGATGTCGGGGGTGGCCATCATCGACAGGATCACCAGGCCGGCCGCGGTCACCTGCGCCGGCACGCGTGAGCCCAGGATATAGCCCGTGTTCATCTCGCGGTTGGTGCCGTTGCGGGCGATGCATACGATGTCGTCGCCGTCGAGCACGCTGACGTAGGCCACCTCCTGGGTGCCGCTGGTGATGCGCTGCAGGAACGGCTGCACGATGGCCGGCAATCGGGCCGACACCAGGTAAGCCTGACCCAGCCGCAGGATGCGCGGCGTGAGCCAGAACTGCTTGCCGTCGGTCTCGACATAACCCAAATGGTTGAGCGTGAGCAGGTAACGGCGCGCCGCCGTGCGCGTCAGACCGCAGCGCCGGCCGGCTTCGGTGGCGGTCAGCCGGGGGTTGAGGTCGTTGAAGGACTCGATCAGTGCCAGCCCTTTTTCCAGCCCGGCTATCCAGTTCTGTTTATCCAGCATCTCGGCCATAGGCCCTCTTCCGCAGTAGGGGAAGGGGCGTCTGCTGATCGCCCCCATGGCGCGATTATCGAACGCAGACCAGGCCGTCGAAGCCTGCGACAGCCCGTGCTTTCCCTGGTCTTCGGCGCTGGCGGGTACGTCGGCCCGCGTATTGGGCGAAACCCTGAAGTCGATCGATCATCGCACGCAAGCGTTCGGTGATCGATCGTTATTAGCGTTTACGTGCCCTGTCGCGATGTGGGGGGCGAGCCTACATTTCAGCCAGCGAAGCGGACATGCCGTGCGAGGCGGCCCGCCTCGCGGCAGCGATTGCATCCCATGGACCACCGAGGAGACATCAACATGAACAAGCGGTTTGCCCTGAAAACGATGGCAGCATGCGCCATCGCAGCCTGCAGCCTGGGCGCCTGGGCGCAGCAGAGCGTCAAGGTCGTCAACATCGTCGAGCTTTCCGGCGCGGGCGCGACGGCCGGCACCAATTTCAAGAACGGGGTGGAGCTCGCCATCAAGGAGGTCAACGCCGCAGGCGGCATCCTCGGCCGCCGCATCGACTATGTCAGCAGCGACACGCAGAGCAACCCCGGTGTCGCCAAGGGCCTGACGCAGAAAGCGGTGGACGACGATGTCTTCGCCATCTTCGGTCCCGTGTTCTCGGGCTCCATCATGGTCAGCATGACCGAGTCCAAGCGTGCCGGCATCCCCAACTTCACGGGCGGAGAAGCGGCCAGCATCACCCAGCAAGGCAACCCCTACGTGTTCCGTACCAGCTTCACGCAGGAAACGGCCATGCCCAAGGTGGCCCGCTACATGCGCGACCAGCTCAAGCTGCAGTCCATCGCCGTCATCTTCGTCAACAACGACTTCGGCAAGGGCGGGCTGGATTCGATCAAGAAAGCGCTGAGCGGCGGCAGCACCCGCATCGTCAGCGAGATCTCCACCGACAGCGGGCAGGTCGACTTCTCGGCGGCGGTGCTCAAGGCCAAACAGAGCGGCGCCGACGGCGTGTTCGTCTACACCAACGAGGAAGAGTCCGCCCGCGCGCTGCGCGAACTGCGCAAGCAGGGCTGGAACAAGCCCATCGTCGGCGAGACCACGCTGACCGGCCAGAAGGTCATCGATCTGGCCGGCGAAGCGGCCAACGGCGCCATCGCGCACGTGGGCCTGACGGTCGACGCGCCGCTGCCTGCCGTGCGCGCCTTCCGCGCCAAGTTCGAGAAGGCCTACAACTACGTGTCCGACCACAACGGCATGAAAGGTTATTCGGCGGTCTACATCCTGAAGGCGGCGGTCGAGAAGACCGGCAAGTTCGACCGCGAGGCGGTGGCCAAGACCCTCCACACGCTGACGGTCCGCGCCGACCAGCAGCCGGGCGTGCTGATGGACGTGCAGTTCGATGCCAAGGGCGATCTCGACCGCGAGAGCTTCATCGTCGAGGTCAAGAACGGCAAGCAGGAAGTGATTGCCACCGTGCCGCCGCTCACCCCCATCAAGCGCTGAGCTTGCCGGCCCGAGGCGGGCCGCCCGGATGCCGCGCCAGGCACCGGGCTGGCAGCGCCCTGCGCGAGGCCCATGACAACAGGGAGTCCTGATGACCGATTTCGTACAACTCTTTTTCTCGGGGCTGTCCACCGGCGCGATCTATGCGCTGGCCGCCCTCGGCTTCACGCTGCTGTGGCAGGCCAGTGGCACCATCAACTTCGCCCAGGGCGAGTTCGTGATGCTGCCGGCCTTCATGATGCTGGGCTTCATCCATGTCGGCGCGCCGCTGGCCGTGGCCTTTGCCGCCACCGTGGTGCTGTCGGTGATCGTGCTCGGCTGGCTGTTCAAGCGCGGCATCGTCGATCCGCTCTTTCGCTACGGCATGATGCCCATCGTGGTGGCCACGATCGGCCTGGCCATCGCGTTGCGCAACGGCGTGCGGGCCGGCTACAGCGCCGAAGCCTATCCCTTCCCCAGCCTGTTCGCCGACCGGCTCTTCAACATCGGCGGCGTGACCATCACCCTGCAGGACGTCGGCACCTTCGTGCTGGCGATGCTGCTGGTCGTCGCCACCCAGGCCTTCCTGTCGCGCACGGTGACGGGACGGGCCATGCAGGCCGTGGCACAGAACACCGAGAGCGCCTCGGTGCTGGGCATCAACGTGCCGCGCATGATCTTCTACACCTTCGCCATCAACGCCATGCTGGCCGCTTCGGCCGCGCTGCTGGTCACGCCGACCTATCTGGCCAAGTTCGACATGGGCGAGGGCCTGGGCACCAAGGCCTTCTTCGCGGCCATCATCGGCGGCTTCAACAACTCGCGCGGCGCCCTGCTGGGCGGGCTGATCGTGGGCGTGGGCGAGAACCTGGCCGCGGCCTACATCTCGCCGTCGTACAAGGACGCCGTGGCGCTGGTGCTGTTCATGGTGGTCATCCTGTTCAAGCCGCAGGGCTTGCTGGGCAAGAAGATCGAACGCAAGGTATGACCGGCAGGAGACCCCTCAAATGAAAAAAATCCACCTGATCCTGCTTCTGGTCGGCTTGGCCCTGTTGCTGGCCCTGCCGCACTTCTTCAAGAACTACGGCATCTATCTGCTGACCTACTGGCTGATCTTCGTCATCGCCACGATGGGGCTGAACCTCACGGTGGGTTACGCCGGGCAGAAGTCGCTGGGGCACGCGGCCTTCTTCGGCATCGGCGCCTATACCGTGGCCATCCTGGTGAAAGCCGGCGTGAGCTTCTGGATCGGCCTGCCCCTGGGTGCGCTGATCTGTTTCTTCACCGGGCTGGTGCTGGGTTTCCCGGCGCTGCGGGTGCAGACCATCTACCTGGCCTTCGCCACCCTGGGTTTCAACACCGCGGTATGGCTGGTGATGCGCAACGAGGAATGGCTCACGGGCGGCACTTTCGGCATCAACGGCATCACCCGGCCCGAGCTGCTGGGCCTGTCGCTGTCGGGCAACCTGGCCTACTACCATTTCGTGCTGGCGGTGGCGGTGCTGCTGGGCCTGCTGCTGTGGGGGCTGCTGCGCTCGCCCTGGGGCAAGGCCTTCACGGCGCTGCGCGACAACCCCATCCGGGCCGAAAGCCTGGGCGTGGACGTGCGCAGCTACACCCTGCTGAGCTTTGCCATCGGAGCCGCCTATGCCGGCATCGCCGGCGGCCTGTTCGCCTCGCTGGTCGAGTTCATCGAGCCTGCGCCCTTCACGGTGGCCTCGTCCATCATGATGTATCTCATGGTCGTCGTGGGCGGCCCGGGCTACTTCTTCGGACCGGTGCTCGGTGCTGCGGTCGGCGTGCTGCTGCCCGAGTGGCTGCGCTTCGCGCAGGCCTGGTACCTCGCCATCTTCGGTGTGTCGGTGGTCGTCCTCATGGCCTGGCTGCCCGACGGCCTGCTGAGCATCCCCGACCGCATCCGGGCCAAACGCCAGTCCCGCCAGGCCAGTGCGGCCCGCAGCGCGGCGGCGCAGGCAGCCGCCCCTTCTTCCACGGGAGTGCAACCATGAGCCATCCGCTTCTGAAAGTCAGCGGCCTGCGCAAATCCTATGGGGCCATCAAGGCCGTCAACGGCGTGAGCTTCGAGGTCATGCCGGGCGAGATCTTCGGTGTCATCGGGCCGAACGGCTCCGGCAAGACCACGATGTTCAACAGCGTGCTCGGCCAGATCCGGCCCGACGAGGGCCGCATCGAACTCAAGGGCGAATCGATCGCGGGCCTGAGCCCGCTGGCGCTCAACCGGCGCGGGGTGGGCCGCACCTTCCAGACCCTGCAGGTCTTCGGCAAGATGACCGTGCGCGACAACCTGCTGGTGGCCGCGCAGGAGCACCGGGGCAGCCTGTGGTCGCGCATGTTTGTCCCGGGCGATTCCGGCCTGGGCGACAAGGCCGACGAGCTCATCGACCTGTTCCGCATCCGCCATGTGGCCGACAAGCCGGCGGGCAGCCTCAGCTACGGGCAGCAGAAGCTGGTGGACATCGCCATGGCCTTCATGAGCGACCCCGACCTGGTCCTGCTCGACGAGCCCTGCGCCGGCGTCAACCCCAGCCTGGTCGGCGGGATCTCGACCCTGCTCAAGAAACTCAACCAGAGCCGCAAGGGCTCGTTCGTGGTCATCGAACACAACATGGACTTCGTCATGGATCTCTGCCACCGCATCATGGTCATGGTCGAAGGCGAAGTCATGGCCGTGGGCACGCCGGCCGAGATCCGCGCCAACAAACAGGTGCTCGACGCCTATCTCGGGAGCTGAACCATGGACACGTCCCTGCATTCATCCGCACCGCAAAGCCCTGCGCCGCAGGCGTCGGCGGCCATCGAGTTCGACGATGTGGTGGCCGGCTACGGCGACTTCATGATCCTCAACAACCTGAGCTTCAAGGCCCGGCGCGGGGCCATCACGCTGCTGCTCGGGCCCAACGGCGCGGGCAAGTCCACCGTGCTCAAGACCCTGTTCGGCCTGCTGCGGGTGCGCCAGGGCCGCATCCTGCTCGACGGCCAGAGCATTGCGGGCGCCAGCCCCAAAGCGCTGCTGGCGCAGGGCATCGCCTTCGTGCCCCAGGGCCGCAACCTGTTCGGCCAGCTGACGGTGTGGCAGAACCTCGAGCTCGGCGGCATCACCCTGGGCACGGCGGTGACGCACGAACGCATCCCCGAGGTGCTGGAATTCTTCCCCCGCGTCCGCGAACGCCTCCACAGCATGGCCTCGGCGCTATCGGGCGGAGAGCAGAAGCAACTGGAAATCGGCCGCGCCCTGTTGCTGCGCCCCAAGGTGCTGCTGATCGACGAACCCTCGATCGGCCTGTCGCCCCTGGTCGTGCAGGACGTCTTCAAGCTGCTGCGCCGTCTGGCCGATCAGGGCACCACCGTGCTCATGGTTGAACAGAACGTCAAGAGCGCGCTCAAGGTGTCGGACGAAGCGATCGCGCTGGAATCGGGCCGTCTCGTCCTGCACAGGCCGGCCGGCGAACTGCTCAACGACCCGCACATCGAACGGCTGTTCCTGGGCGGCGCACATGCCGCTGCCCCGGCCGGACAAGTGGCCTGAACCCCCGGGATAACCCGGAGTCCGCAGGCCTGGCTCCACCGTTTCCGGGCCCGGAAGGGCGCTGGGCGAGGCCCCCACGGCTTGCCGTTACGGGTTCTCGTTGCGGGTTTTGACGCACTTGGCCGTCATAATGGGGGTCTCGAGCGGTCCGGACACGGTCGCATCAGGCGTGGCTGGCATACTTCAGCCCTGTGCGTGGCCAAAACGGCGCTGAAAGCCGGGTTGCGGTGCACGTGCCCTGCGCATCCCGCAGTCGAGACCCCTGGAGCGAGCCGGACTCAAGACCCGGACCCACAACATCGCGGCGGTCGGCCAGCCGGTCGCCCATCTGGAGCATTACTGAGAATGGTTGAGTCTTTTTCCTACGAACAACTGATTGCCTCGGGTGAGGGTAAGCTGTTCAACCCCGACAGCGGCCGTCTGCCGTTGCCGCCCATGCTGATGTTCGATCGCATCACGCACATCGACGACGAGAGCGGCGCCCATGGGCTGGGAAAGATTCGTGCCGAACTCGACATCCGCCCCGATCTCTGGTTCTTCGAATGCCATTTCCGCACCGACCCCGTCATGCCGGGCTGTCTGGGCCTGGATGCCATGTGGCAGCTCATCGGCTTCTACCTCACCTGGCTCAAGCTGCCGGGCCGCGGTCGTGCCCTGGGCGCGGGCGAAGTCAAGTTCACGGGCGAAGTCCAGCCCACGGCCAAGCTGGTCACCTATGAGATCGACATCAAGCGTGTGATCAAGCGCAAGCTCATCATGGCCATCGGCGATGCGCGCATGCTGGTCGACGGCCAGGAAATCTACGTGGCCAACGACCTGCGTGTGGGCCTGTTCGAAAAGCCCAAGACCGACGCAGCAGCCCCGGGAGTCTCGGCATGAAGCGTGTCGTCATCACCGGCGCGGGCATCGTCTCGTGCATCGGCAATGACCAGGCCGCCGTGGTGACTTCGCTGCGCGAAGGCAAGTCCGGCATCCGGGCCATGCCCGAGTTCGCCGAGCTCGGCCTGCGCAGCCAGGTCGCGGGCGCCCCGCAGATCGACCTCGACGCCCTGATCGACCGCAAGCAGCGCCGTTTCATGGGCGATGCCGCCGCGTACGCTTACGTGTCGCTCAAGGACGCCATCGCCCAGTCGGGCCTGGCGCCCGAGCAGGTCTCCAACCCCCGCACCGGCCTGATCATGGGTTCGGGCGGCGGTTCGCCGGCCAACCAGATCGAGGCAGCCGACGTCCTGCGCAGCAAGGGCATCCGCCGCGTCGGTCCCTACCAGGTCACCCGCTGCATGGGCTCGACGGTGTCGGCGAATCTGTCGACGGCCTTTGCCATCAAGGGCATCAACTTCTCGATCACCTCGGCCTGCAGCACATCCGCGCATTGCGTCGGCATCGCCGCGCAGCAGATCGCCTTCGGCCTGCAGGACGTCATGTTCGCGGGCGGTGGCGAAGAACTGAGCTGGGGCATGGCCACGCTGTTCGACGCCATGGGCGCCATGTCCAGCGCCTACAACGACACGCCCGACAAGGCATCGCGTCCCTATGACGCGGGCCGCGACGGTTTTGTCATTGCCGGCGGCGGCGGTGCCGTGGTGCTCGAGAGCCTGGAGCACGCGCAGGCGCGCGGTGCCAACATCCTGGGCGAGATCGTGGGCTTCGGCCTCTCGTCAGACGGTGTCGACATGGTGGCCCCGTCCGGCGACGGTGCCGTGGCCTGCATGCGCCAGGCCATTGCCGGCGTCGAAGGTCCGATCGACTACATCAACATGCACGGCACGTCCACGCCCGTGGGCGATCTGCCCGAACTGCGCGCACTGCGCGAGGTCTTCGGCAACGCCGTGCCGCCGTTCTCGTCGACCAAGTCGCTCACCGGCCACTCGCAGGGTGCGACGGGTGTGCAGGAAGCCATCTACTGCCTCTACATGCTGCAGGAAGGTTTCATTGCCGGTTCGGCCAACATCGAGAACCTCGATCCCGCAGCCGAAGGCATGCCCGTGGTGCAGGTGTCGCGCGACGCACCGCTGCGCACCGTACTGTCCAACAGCTTCGGCTTTGGCGGCACCAATGCCAGCCTGGTGCTGCGCCGCTGGGAGAACTGACGCCGACGACCCGTCCGTGCCCGCTCAGGGGGCGGCCGGGGGGCATTCGGTTTGAACAAGGGCCTTCGGGCCCTTTTTTCATGGGCGCGTGCCCGGCGGTGATGATGCCGGAGCCCCCGTGGCCGCGATCTCGTGCAGGATGCGTGCACCGTCCTGCAGCAGCAGCCGGGCTACGGACTCGTCCTGCGGCAGATCCTCGGCGAGGCCCCGGAGATGGCTTGCCGCGGCCGTCGCGGCAGCGGGTTGGCCGACCGCCGCCTGGATGCGGGCCAGTGCCGCCTGGGCTGCAGCCCGAGCCAAGGGCGACGACATGGCTTCCGATGCGGCCAGGTGCTGCAGGTCTTGCACGGCCAGCCCCAGGTTGAACCAGGCCAGCGGACCGCCTGGCGTTTGCGGGCTGGACGAGCCCCCGGCATCGACATGGGACCAGTAGGCGGCCAGCCGCAAGGTGTGGCGGGCGCCGTAGGCCGTCCAACCATCGGAGCCGGCGGGGAGGGGCCGGTGGGCCAACAGCCGCTCGATGCCGGTGTTCAGTGCCGCCATGGCCTCGCGCGCATGGCGCCTGGGGTGTTCGGGCAAGACCCAGGCCACCATCGCCGTGAGCGCGGCGGCCAGCATCAGTGCCAGGCTGCCATGGAGGATGGCCGCCGTGCCGGCCACCGGCATGCCGGCCTGGCTGGCCAGCATGAAGCACATGTTGGCGTCCAGCGCGGGCAGGGCGATGCCCGGTCGCAGGCTGGCGCGGGCCAGTCCGCCGGCGATCAGGAAGGGGACGAGGGTCAGGAGCAGCGGCAGCAGGCCGCTGTCGGCATAGGGCTGCACGAGCAGGCGGTAGGCCGTCGCCAGGGCCACGCCGACGGCCACGCCGGTCAGCAGCTTGGGCGCGACCGCCCGCGGCATCGGCAGCGAACCCAGCACCATCGAGAAGATGCACACGCCCAGCGCCATGAGCTCGCCTTCGGGACCGGGCCACAGCAGGCCCAGCAGGGCGGCCACGAGCGTGGCTCCGCCCGTCAGCAGACCGGCATACCGTGCGCGGGTGCGGTCGTGGTAGGCCGCCAGGCCGGGCAGGGCGCCTTGCGCCTGCAAGTGGCCCGTGGTGGCCTCTGCGTCCGAACGGGCGGCCGCCAGAGCCCGGCTGGCCGCTGCCAGGCGCTCGAGCTCGGTGGCCAATCGTGCGCGGACCGGATCCCGGTCGGGCCGACCGGCGTCATCGGCCGAGCGACGCCCCAGCCGGCGCCATTCGGCCAGCACGGCGACACTGGCGCGCAGAAGGGCTTCGATGGCCGGGCGCGAACGGTGGGCCGACAGCGTCCCCGCCGTCATCAACGGCAGTTGACCTTCCAGCCGAACCAACTGCGCCAGTCGCTCGTTTTCCCGGACGGGGTCGTGGGGCTGGCCGGCCTGTGCCGTCACCTCGTGGGCCAGCCCAGCCCATTGGGCCTCGTAGTCCTGGCGTGGCGCGGGCGGCGTGAAAAGGCCGGTGACCAGCGTCACCATCAAGACGCCGATCAAGGTGCAGGCCACGCGCGACAACGCCAGCGCCGTGGCGTGTTCGGGCACGATGAGCGCAGGCAGCATGACCACCGAGGCCGTCATGCCGGCCAGCATCACGCCGTACGACAGCACCCCGCGCACCCGGTGCATGCCCCATCCGCAGAGGCCGACCCAGAGGGCCAGCGCGAGCACCGAGGTCACCGGGTCAGGCAAAAGCCGCAGCAAGGCAAACCCGACCGCAGCCCCCAGCAAGGTGCCGGCCACGCGCCAGATGCCTCTTTCGATCAGCAGACCGCGCGAGGCCTGGGCCACCACCCACAGATCGGCATGGCGGCCCAGAATGCGTTGGGCAGTCCCAGCGCGGTGGCCAGGGCAAACGCCAGCCAGGCGGCCAGCGCCAGGCGCAGGCCATGACGCAGGCCGGCGGGCGCCAGGCCCAGCACACGCAGCAGAAAAGGGGGAGGAGTCGGGGTCGCAGGCATATCCATCAGGGAGAACGGGTCGGAACGGGGCCACCTGTCTCCTGGGGCGGCATGCTGGGGCGATGCTTCTTGGGGTGGCAGGACAAACCGGCGCAGGTTAACGCAAATGGCCAGGCCGGCTCATGCAGCGGTGGGTGGCGAGCGGCCGCCGGAGCCGTCATCCTCCTGCGGCGCGAAGAGCGGGGCAAGGTCGCCGGCCGTGGTCGGGCGCACCACCCGGGCGACCTCCTGGCCTTCCCGCAGCAGCACCAGGGTGGGCCAGAGCTTGACGCGAAAGCTGCGGCCGAGCCGGCGGCCGCTGCCGTCCTCGATCTTCAGGTGCGTGAGCGCCGGACGGCTCTCCAGCGCGTCCTGCAGCAAGGGCTGCACGCGTTGGCAGTGGGGGCACCAGGGGGCGCCGAACTCCACCAGCACGGCGCCTTGCCGCGCCAGGGCATCGACCTCGTCGCGCAGAGGCTCGACGGCGGCGTAGACGGGGGTCATGGGCATGGGGATCTCCAGGAAGGTTGATCGGGGGGACGACGCGGGGGCCTTCAATCTTCGGCCACCACGGCGCGGAAGTCGTCCAGGAACTCGGCCACGGGCCGTGGCGAACGGATGTTCTGCGGCAGCAGCGCACTGAGCTCGACCGGCACTTCGGGCTGGATCACCCGCGCGCGCAGCGCCGGCGCGGTGCTGGCCCGGGCCGTGAACGAGTCGATGATGGCGGGCGCCAGGCCCTGCTCGGCCAGCAGCATGGCGATGTGGTGGGTCTGCACGGTGATGTCGGCGCTGCGCTCGGCCAGTTTCTGCAGGCCGTGGCGCGACCACTGTTCGGCGAGCATCGCGCCCAGCGGGTCGTTTTCGTCGATGCGGATGAACGGGGCCCGCAGCACGTCTTCCAGGGCCACCGTGGCGGTGCGCGTGCTCGCCGTCGCCCGGGCCCGCCCGCGCGGCTCGGGGGCCCGCGAGACACACACGAGGCGGCCCGTGGCGAGCTTCTCGACATGCAGCGCCGGATGGGTGATGCGGCCGTAGACGATGCCGACGTCGCCTTCCTGCAGCGCCATCGACTGCGCCACTTCGCGCGAGTGCAGGCTGCGCACCGAGATCGGCATCTCGGGATGGCGTTTGCGGAACCGCGCCAGCGCCTCGGGCAGGGCCCGCACCGCCAGCGACGGCACGATCAGGATGCGCAGGCCCACGCCCCCCTGCCGGCCCAGGGCCAGGGACAGGCGCCGCACCGCCTCGAGCTGCGACATCAGGCGCTGGATCTCCGGGTAGAGCGTCTGGGCCTCGTGCGTCGCCACCAGCCGGTTGCGCTGGCGCGTGAACAGCGCGTAGCCCAGTTGCAGCTCGGCGTGCTGCAGCGTCTGGGTGATCGCCGGCTGGGTGACGTGCAGCAGGCGTGCCGCCGCGCTCACGCTGCCCGTCAGCATGACGGCGTTGAAGACTTCGATGTGCTTGAGCTTCATGGCCGCAGCCCGGGACTAGGCATGCAGGGGTTCCTCCTGCATGGCGGCGATCTGCTCGTGCAGCATCTGCACCTGGCCATGCCAGTAGGCGCTGGAGCCGAACCAGGGGAAATTCGCCTGGAAGGCCGGATCGTCCCAGCGCCTGGCCAGCCAGGCGCTGTAATGGATCAGGCGCAGCGTGCGCAGCGGCTCGATCAAGGCGAGCTCGCGGCGGTCGAAATCGCGCAGGGTTTCATAGCCGTCGAGCAGCGCGCTCCACTGCTGGGTGCGCTGCCGGCGGTCGCCGCTGACCAGCATCCACAGATCCTGCACCGCGCAGCCCATGCGGGCGTCGTCCAGATCCACGAAATGAGGTCCCTGGTCGGGTGTCCACAGAATGTTGCCCGGATGGCAGTCGCCATGCAGGCGCAGGCGTCCCGTCGCCGGGGGCCGGGGGCCCAGGACCGCATGCCGTTCGATCAGGGGCAGGGCGGTCTCGAATGCCGAGCGCCAGGCATGGCTGGCATCGGGCGGGATGATGTCGTGCTGCAGCAGCCAGTCGCGCGGCTCGCGGGCGAACTGCGCGGCGTCGAGCGCCGGGCGGTGGCGGAACGGCTGGCGGGCGCCCACGTTGTGCAGACGGGCCATCAGGCGGCCGATCCACTCCAGCACCGCCATGTCCTCGAGTTCGGGCGTGCGGCCGCCGCGGCGCGGACTGACCGAAAACAGAAAGCCGGCATGTGCGTTCAGGGTGTCGCCGGCCAGCACCAGCGGGGCGACCATGGGCACATCGTCGGCCGCCAGTTCTGCGGCGAACCGGTGTTCCTCGAGGATCTGCTCGCGGCTCCAGCGTGCGGGACGGTAGAACTTGGCCACCACCGCGGCGCAGTGCTCGGTTCCGGTGTCGTAGGGCGACTCGAGATGGACCTGGTAGACCCGGTTCTCGTAGGAGCTCAGCGTCAGCAGGCGGCCGTCGCCGTACAGCCCGACGCTGGCCAGCGCATCGAGCACCGTATCGGGCGTCAATGCGCCGTAGGCATGACCTTCGGCCGGTGGCCCGGTGTCGTCGTCCGACGGGGTCGACGACGGATAGGCAGGAGAGTCGGGGTTCTGGGGCTTGGGCATGCCTGCATTGTCGCCCGCCACGACCCCCTGCGCCGGTGGTCGGGGTCGGGCGCCGTGCGGCCGGGCCTTCAGCGGCGGATGGCGCGGGTCTCGGTGTCGAATTCGACCGTGCGGGTCTGCCCGTCGCGGCCCGGGAAATCGGCGAAGACGCTGCGGATCAGATACGGCATGACCGTATTGATGGGGCCGCTGCCGCCGGCCTCGGTCTGTGCCGTGGATTCGAAGACGCGGCGCTCGCCGTCGCTGATCTCGACCTGCAGGCGCCGGGTGCGCACATCGTGCTCCACGGTGCGCGAGCCCACCACCCGCGGTCCGAACGGATCGCTGGCCCAGTAGCCCCCGCGCCAGCCCACGTTGGGCACCCAGATCGGCGACACCCAGACCCGGCGGTCGTCGAAGATGGGTTCCTGGACCTGGATGCGGCGCGTGGCCGTGTCGTAGTCGAAGCCGACCCAGAAACGCGGTTTCTCACCGGGACGCGCCAGCCGGATGCCCTGGATCTGCAATTCGTCGGCGATGCGTTGCTGATAGCTCTGGTATTCCAGATCCTGGGCATAGCGCGGATCGGTCCGGAAGTCGAAGGTCGCGCCCTGGGCGTCGGCCGGCCAGCGCTGGAAGGTCGTCACGTTGCTGCGCAGGGTCGACGCGCACCCGGCCTGCAGCAGCAGCACCGCCAGCACGGCGATCAGCGTGGCCCAGCGCCAGGCGCCGGACTGCGCGCGCCGGGCCGGCGCGGACGGCATGCCCACCGCGGCGTGGGTGTCAAGGATCAGATCGGTCGACATGATGGACTCCTGTTCGGATGTTTTTCCTGGGGGCTGCGCCAGCCCCGTTGTCGTTGGAGTCAATCGGCGCGTCCGAATTCCTGCTCCAATTCCTGAGCCCGCAGGCGTGCCGCATGCAGCGCCCGCACGATGCTGTCCTTGACCCGGTCGGCTTCCATGCTGGAGATGGCGGCGAACGTGGTGCCGCCCTTGGACGTCACGCGCTGCCGCAGCACGGCCGGCGTGTCGTTCGAGGCCGCAGCCAGTGCCGAGGCGCCGGTGAACGTGCCCACCGCCAACTGGTGGGCCTGCTCTGCCGTCAGGCCCATCTCCACGCCGGCCTGTTCCAGGGCTTCGATGAAAAAGAACACGTAGGCCGGACCGGATCCGGAAACCGCCGTGACGCTGTCGATCAGGGCCTCGTCGTCCACCCACAGCAACTGGCCGGTCGAGCGCAGCGCCGATTCGGCCAGCTCGCGGTCGGCGTCGGGGGTCGCCGCAGGGGTATACAGCCCCGTCATGCCCTGGCCGACCAGGGCGGGGGTGTTGGGCATGGCGCGCACCACGCGTTCGGTGCCCAGCCAGCGGGCCAGCGTCCCGAGGCCGATGCCTGCCGCGATGCTTAGGTGCAAGGCGCCGCCGACATACGGCAGCACCGGCTGTGCCGCTTCGTGCAGCATCTGAGGTTTCACGGCCCAGACCACCAGATCGGCCTGGCGCAGGGCGTCGCCGGCCTCGGCCAGGGCCTGCACGCCCTGGGCGGCCAGCCGTTCGCGCGATTCGGCAAAGGGCTCCACCACGACGATGCGCCCGGCCGGATGGCCCTGGCTGATCAGCCCGCCGATGATGGCGCCGGCCATATTGCCGCCGCCGATGAAGGCCATGATGGGATGGGACGGGGAAGAGTGAGTCATGCTGCAGGAGAAGGTCATGGAAGGGTCGGGACGCGACGGCACATTATTCCACCGCCACTGCGCCGGCCCGTGGCTGCCGACCCCTGTACCCGCACGGCTTTGGCCCGGCCACACAGGGTGTGCGCTGACTGGACCCAAACCGGCAACCGCGACATGATGGCCCGGTCAACCGCCAGACCCTGCAGGAAGTGTCAGACCATGCAACGCAACGAACTCATCGCCAGGCTGGCCCGCGCCGCGAACGACGGAGAGGTCTTCGACCTCGTGGTCGCCGGCGGCGGAGCCACCGGCCTGGGCGTCGCCCTCGACGCCGCCGCGCGCGGCTTTTCCGTGCTGCTTCTCGAATCGCACGACTTCGCCAAAGGCACCTCGTCGCGCGCCACCAAGCTCGTGCATGGCGGTGTGCGTTACCTGGCCCAGGGCAACATCGGCCTGGTGCGCGAGGCCTTGCACGAACGCAGCACGCTGCTGCGCAATGCGCCGCACCTGGCCCAGCCCTTGCCCTTCGTGATGCCGGGCTACCGGATGTGGGAAGCGCCTTTCTACGGCGCCGGACTCAAGGCCTACGATGCGCTGGCCGGCTCGGCCGGCCTGGGATCCACGCAATTGCTGGGGGCTCGCCAGACGCGGACCTTGCTGCCCAACGTGCAGCCGGCCGGGCTGTGCGGCGGCGTCAAGTACTGGGACGGCCAGTTCGACGATGCCCGCCTGGCGCTTGCCCTGGCACGGACGGCCGCCGCCCGCGGTGCGCTGGTGCTGAATTACTGTGCCGTCGAGCAACTGTGCCGCGAGGACGGCCGAGTCGCCGGCGTGGTGGCCTGCGATCGCGAGACCGGGCAGCGCTACACGGTGCGGGCGCGCTGCGTGGTCAATGCCACCGGTGTCTGGGTCGACGCCCTGCGCGGCCAGGACGGTGCAGCCGGTCAGCCGGCACCGGAGCCCCTGGTGGCGCCCAGCCAGGGCGTGCATCTGGTGGTCGACCGCAGCTTCTGGCCCGGCGGGCATGCCTTGCTGGTGCCCAAGACCCGCGATGGCCGGGTGCTGTTTGCCGTCCCGTGGCTGGGCAAGACCGTGCTCGGCACCACCGACACCCCACGCCGGGACCTGGCGCGCGAGCCGCGTCCGCTGGCGGGCGAAGTCGAGTTCATCCTCGGCGAAGCGGCCCGCTACCTGGCCCGTGCGCCCCGGTTGGCCGATGTGCGCAGCACCTGGGTCGGGCTTCGCCCTCTGGTCAAGCCGCCCTCCGGTGCGGACGGCAGCACCCGCAAGATCAGCCGCGAACACCTCGTTCTGGTCGGCCCCGGGGGCCTGGTCACCGTGACCGGGGGCAAATGGACGACCTATCGGGCCATGGCCGAAGACGTGCTCGAGCACTGTTTCGATGCCCGCCTGCTGCCGCGCCGCGCCGGCGACGTCACCACCGGCCTGCCGCTCCAGGGCAGTCCCGGCCAGGGCGGCAGGGCCCCGGTGGCCTTGAGCGACACGCCGGGCCGGCACCTCTACGGTGCGGATGCCGCCGACGTCGAGGCGCTGCCCGGTGCCGGCCGGGAGCTGGGTTGGGGCCTGACCGAGGCCATGGTGCGGTATGCCGCCCGCCACGAATACGCGCGGACCGTGGAGGACGTCCTGGCACGCCGTTCGCGACTGCTGTTCCTCGACGCAGGTCTGGCTGCCCAGCTTGCACCGGAGGTCGCCCGCATCCTGCACGAGGAACTGCAGCGAGAGCCTGCGCTGGCCGAATTTCAGGCACTGGCGGCTGCCTATGCCGTCACGACCCCTGAACAAACCACACCGAAAATTCCTGAATAGATAGCATCCGGGGGCCATGTGCAGGTGCTTCCCGACCCTGCTGTTGCAGGAACAACAGTTGGTCACGGTCCCTGCCCAGGCTATTGACGTAGAAGGGGGGGTCTGAGACAATAGTCGGCTTCGCTCTCAAAGGCGAAATCTATCTGCCCAGCGGAAGCGTTGCAAGTGGTTTGCGGCGTGGACGACGGGCCCAAGACTGGCTGAGTGGCAGTTCGACGATTCTTCGGGATTCAAGAGCTGCCTTCTTGGTTCAAGTTGGGAACTATTGAAATGATCCAGACTGAATCTCGACTCGAAGTCGCCGACAACACTGGCGCCAAGTCCGTCCTGTGCATCAAGGTGCTGGGCGGTTCCAAGCGTCGCTACGCCAGCGTCGGCGACATCATCAAAGTAAGCGTGAAAGAAGCCGCTCCCCGTGGTCGCGTCAAAAAAGGCGAGATCTACAGTGCAGTGGTGGTCCGCACGGCCAAGGGCATCCGTCGTGGCGACGGCTCCCTGGTGAAATTCGACGGCAACGCTGCGGTGTTGCTCAATAGCAAGCTCGAGCCTATCGGCACTCGCATTTTTGGACCCGTGACGCGTGAACTGCGTACCGAGAAGTTCATGAAGATCGTGTCCCTGGCTCCCGAAGTTCTCTGAGGACGCATCATGAACAAGATTCGCAAGGGCGACGAAGTCATCGTGCTCGCGGGGCGCGACAAGGGCAAGCGTGGCATCGTTTCGCTGCGCAAGGACGACTCCTTCCTGCTGGTTGAAGGCATCAACCTGGTGAAGAAGCACACCAAGCCCAACCCGCTCAAGGGCACCACTGGCGGTATTGTTGAAAAGGTAGCCCCGATTCACCAATCCAATGTGGCAATTTTCAACGCTTCCACGGGCAAGGCTGACCGTGTGGGCATCAAGCGCGTGGAAAAAGAAGTCGACGGCAAGACCAAGCTGGTCAATGTCCGCGTCTTCAAGTCCAGTGGCGAAGAAATCAAGGTGGCGTAATCATGACTCGCTTCCAAAAACTCTATCGTGAAAAAGTGGCGCCCGAACTCGTCAAGAAGTTCGACTACAAGTCGCCCATGGAAGTGCCGCGCATCACCAAGATCACCCTGAACATGGGTGTGGGTGAAGCGGTTGCCGACAAGAAGATCCTGGACAACGCCGTCGGCGACCTGACCAAGATCGCCGGCCAGAAGCCCGTCGTGACCAAGGCCCGCAAGGCCATCGCCGGCTTCAAGATCCGCGAGCAGCTGCCCATCGGCTGCATGGTGACCCTCCGTGGCGCCCAGATGTATGAATTCCTGGATCGTTTCATCACCGTGGCTCTGCCCCGCGTGCGTGACTTCCGTGGCGTGTCCGGTCGTTCCTTCGACGGCCGTGGCAACTACAACATCGGCGTCAAAGAGCAGATCATTTTCCCGGAAGTCGAGTACGACAAGGTCGACGCCCTGCGCGGCCTGAATGTCAGCATCACGACGACGGCCAAGTCCGACGAAGAAGCCAAGGCGCTGCTCGCCGGCTTCCGTTTCCCGTTCAAGAACTGAGGTTATTCATGGCAAAACTTGCTTTGAAACAGCGTGAACTCAAGCGTGACAAGCTGGTGGCCAAGTTCGCCGCCAAGCGCGCCGAGCTCAAAGCCGTGTCGACCGATCTGAGCCGTGCCGAAGAAGAGCGCGCAGCTGCCCGTCTGGCACTGCAAAAGCTTCCCCGTAACGCGAGCCCGACCCGCCAGCGCAACCGTTGCGAAATCACGGGCCGTCCCCGTGGCACGTTCCGCCAGTTCGGTCTGGGTCGTGCAAAAGTGCGTGAACTGGCTTTCGTTGGCGCCATCCCCGGTGTCACCAAGGCCAGCTGGTAAGTCGGCAGGAGAGATTAAACATGAGCATGAGTGATCCCATTGCCGATCTGCTGACCCGCATCCGCAATGCACAAATGGTGTCCAAGGTTTCCGTGTCGGTGCCGTCTTCCAAAGTGAAGATCGCCATCGCCCAGGTGCTGAAGGACGAGGGCTATATCGACGGCTTCGAAGTGAAGACCGACGGTAACAAGTCCGAACTTGAAATTACCCTCAAGTACTACGCTGGTCGTCCGGTCATCGAGCGCATCGAGCGCGTGAGCCGCCCCGGTCTGCGTGTTTACAAGGGCCGCGGCGCCATCCCCCAAGTCCAGAACGGACTGGGTGTGGCCATCGTCACAACGCCCCAGGGCGTGATGACCGATCGCAAAGCACGTGCTACCGGTGTCGGTGGCGAAGTGCTCTGCTACGTGGCTTGATGCAGGCTAAGGAGAGACAAGAATGTCCCGAGTAGGAAAATTGCCTGTTGCCATTCCGGCCGGCGTTGAGGTCTCCCTCACCGCTGCCGAAATCGGCATCAAGGGTACTGGTGGCTCCTTGGCCGTGGCGCAAAACGCGCTGGTCAAGGTCAGCAACGAATCCGGCGCGCTGCGCTTTGTGCCGGTCGACGACTCGCGCGAAGCCAATGCCATGTCCGGCACGCTGCGTCAGCTCGTCAACAACATGGTCACTGGCGTGACCAAAGGCTTCGAACGCAAGCTGAACCTGATCGGCGTGGGCTACAAGGCCCAAGCCCAGGGCGACAAGCTCAACCTCGCGGTTGGTTTCTCGCATCCGGTCAGCAAGCAGATGCCTGCAGGCGTGACGGTGGCGACACCGGCACCGACCGAAATCATCATCAAGGGTGCCGACCGTCAACGTGTTGGCCAAGTGGCTGCCGAGATCCGTGCCATCCGTCCGCCCGAGCCTTACAAGGGCAAGGGTATCCGTTATTCGGACGAGAAGGTCGTGATCAAGGAAACCAAGAAGAAATAAGGACCTGCATCATGTCTTTGACCAAAAAACAGCAGCGTCTGCGTCGGGCACGTCAGACCCGCATCCGTATCGCCACCCAAGGTGTCGTGCGTCTGCTGGTCAACCGTACCAACCTGCACATCTACGCCAGCGTCATCTCTGGCGACGGCACCCAGGTGCTGGCCAGCGCATCCACGGCGGAAGCCGAAGTGCGTGCGTCGCTGGGCGGCTCCGGCAAGGGCGGCAACGTCGCCGCAGCCGAAGTGATCGGCAAGCGCATCGCTGAGCGTGCCAAGGCCGCAGGCATCGAGAAGGTCGCTTTCGACCGCTCGGGCTTCGCCTACCACGGTCGCGTGAAGGCACTGGCTGACGCGGCCCGCGAAGCCGGCTTGCAGTTCTAAGCAGACTGAGGATAAACAAATGGCTAAAGTTCAAGCAAAAGTGCAAGACGAAGCTCGCGACGACGGTCTGCGTGAAAAAATGATCGCGGTCAACCGCGTCACCAAGGTGGTGAAGGGTGGCCGTATCCTCGGCTTCGCTGCACTGACCGTGGTCGGCGACGGTGACGGCCGCATCGGCATGGGCAAGGGCAAGTCCCGTGAAGTGCCCGTGGCCGTGCAAAAGGCCATGGAGCAAGCCCGCCGCAACCTGTTGAAGGTTTCCCTGAAGAACGGCACCGTGTATCACACCGTGACCGGCCAGCATGGCGCAGCCAAGGTTTTCCTGGCTCCTGCCCCCAAGGGTACCGGCATCATCGCCGGCGGCCCGATGCGTGCCGTGTTCGAAGTGATGGGCGTGACGGACATCGTGGCCAAGAGCCACGGTTCTTCGAACCCTTACAACATGGTTCGTGCGACTCTGGACGCCCTGCGTAACAGCACCACGCCTTCGCAAGTGGCAGCCAAGCGCGGCAAGTCTGTCGAAGAACTGTTCTCCGCTTGAGAACTGATCGAGGAGAACAGAAATGACGACTCAAAAAACAGTGAAGATCCAGCTGGTTCGCAGCCCGATCGGCACCAAGCAGGACCACCGCGCCACCGTGCGTGGACTGGGCCTGCGCAAGCTCAACAGCACGAGTGAACTGCAGGACACCCCCGCAGTGCGTGGCATGATCGACAAGATCAGCTACCTCGTGAAAGTTCTGTAAGCAGAGGTTGATATGGAATTGAACGGTATTAAGCCTGGTGAAGGCGCCAAGCATGCCAAGCGCCGTGTCGGCCGCGGCATCGGCTCCGGCCTCGGCAAGACTGCAGGTCGCGGTCACAAGGGTCAGAAGTCGCGTTCGGGCGGCTACCACAAGGTGGGCTTCGAAGGCGGTCAAATGCCTCTGCAGCGTCGCCTGCCCAAGCGCGGTTTCAAGTCGCATCTGCTGAAGTACAACGCAGAAGTGACCCTGACCGCCCTGGGACAGCTGGGTCTGGCTGAAGTCGATCTGCTGGCGCTCAAGAACGCCGGCCTGGTCGGCGAGCTGATCAAGAACGTCAAGGTCATCAAGTCGGGTGAAATCACCGCGGCCGTGAAGCTGGCTGCTGGCGTTTCCGCCACGGCCGGTGCCAAGGCTGCGATCGAGGCCGCAGGCGGCAGCGTTGCTGCAGCCGAAGCCTGAGCTGACTCACTAAAAGGCTTTTGACTGTGGCTACTAACGCAGCACAACTGGCCAAGACCGGGAAGTTCGGCGACTTGCGTCGCCGCCTGGTCTTCTTGTTGCTGGCGTTGCTGGTCTATCGTATCGGTGCACACATCCCTGTGCCCGGTATCGATCCCGACCAGCTGCGACAGCTCTTCAATGGTCAACAAGGCGGCATCCTGAACCTGTTCAACATGTTCTCGGGTGGAGCCTTGTCGCGTTTCACGGTGTTTGCACTGGGGATCATGCCGTACATCTCGGCATCGATCATCATGCAATTGGCTGCCTATGTGGTGCCCACCCTGGAACAATTGAAGAAAGAGGGCGAAGCCGGCCGTCGCAAGATTACGCAGTACACCCGTTACGGGACCTTGCTTCTGGCTCTGTTTCAGTCGGTCAGTATCGCTGTCGCGCTGGAAAGCCAGGCCGGCCTGGTGCTCTCACCGGGCATGGGTTTCCGCATCACGGCCATGATCAGCCTCACGGCTGGCACCATGTTCCTGATGTGGCTGGGCGAGCAGATCACCGAGCGCGGTCTGGGCAATGGCATCTCGATCCTGATCTTCGCCGGTATCGCCGCAGGTCTGCCGAGCTCCATCGCCGGTCTCTTCGAGCTGGTTCGCACGGGTGCCATGGGCATTCCGGTGGCCATCATCGTGGTGGCACTGGTGGCTGCAGTCACGTACTTCGTGGTGTTTGTCGAACGGGGTCAGCGCAAGATCCTCGTCAACTATGCACGGCGTCAGGTCGGCAACAAGGTGTATGGCGGTCAATCGTCGCATCTGCCCCTGAAGCTGAACATGGCTGGCGTGATCCCGCCGATCTTTGCGTCCTCGATCATCCTGTTGCCCGCGACGATCGTGGGTTGGCTGAGCACCGGTGACGGTTGGTTCCAGCGGGGTCTGAAAGACGCCGCCGCAGCCCTGACGCCCGGACAGCCGATCTATGTGATGTTCTATGCAGCAGCCATCATCTTCTTCTGTTTCTTCTACACGGCCCTGGTCTTCAACAGCCGGGAAACTGCAGACAACCTGAAGAAGAGCGGCGCGTTCATCCCGGGCATCCGCCCTGGTGAGCAGACTGCGCGATATATTGATAGAATCTTGGTCCGCTTGACGTTGGTGGGTGCTCTGTACATTACCTTCGTGTGTCTGCTGCCCGAGTTCTTGATCCTGGAGTACAACGTGCCGTTCTATTTCGGTGGCACGTCGCTTCTGATCATTGTGGTCGTCACCATGGACTTCTGGGCGCAAGTGCAGAACTACATGATGTCGCAGCAATACGAATCCTTGCTCAAGAAGGCCAACTTCCGCTCCACACCGGGCGCTTGAAGATCCAGGCCATCCCAGGCAAGGGATGACGTCATCCAGATGCAGGCGGAGTGTCGTATGGCTCCGTCCGCAGCAAGGCTCGAGTTCAGCTCGAATCGGTCATGTGGTTCTGGGTCACATGCCCCACCGGATGCCAGGGTGCAGACCCTCGCAACCGGCAAGTGACCGGATCACGGTTGAGTTAACCCCATTTGACCTGGTGTGCTGCAAGAAGCGGCATGTCAGGTACAGCGTAAAGTTTTAGGAGAAACGACAATGAGAGTTTCGGCTTCGGTCAAACCTATCTGCCGCAACTGCAAGATCATCCGCCGCCATGGCGTGGTGCGCGTGATCTGCACCGACGCACGCCACAAGCAGCGTCAAGGCTGATACAAGGTATAGAGGAACAAAATGGCACGTATTGCTGGTATCAATATTCCGCCGCACAAGCATGCGGAAATCGGCCTGACCTCCATTTTTGGCATCGGCCGCACGCGCGCTCGCCAAATCTGCGAAGCGTCTGGCATCGCCTACGACAAGAAGGTGAAGGATCTGACCGACGGTGATCTGGAAAAGATCCGCGACCAGATCGCTCTGTTCACCATCGAAGGTGACCTTCGTCGCGAAACCACGATGAACATCAAGCGTTTGATGGACATCGGCTGCTACCGCGGTTTCCGCCATCGCCGCGGCCTGCCGCTGCGTGGTCAGCGCACCCGCACCAATGCCCGTACTCGCAAGGGTCCGCGCAAGGCTGCCGCTTCGCTCAAGAAGTAATCCGGGAACTTGAAAGAGCTTTATGGCTAAATCACCTAACAACAGCGCAGCCCAACGCGTGCGCAAGAAGGTTCGCAAGAACATCTCGGACGGTATCGCCCACGTTCACGCATCCTTCAACAACACCATCATCACCATCACCGACCGCCAGGGCAACGCCCTGTCGTGGGCTTCGTCGGGTGGCCAAGGCTTCAAGGGTTCGCGCAAGTCGACTCCCTTCGCAGCTCAGGTCGCATCGGAAGTCGCCGGTCGCGCTGCCATCGAGCAGGGCATCAAGAACCTCGACGTCGAGATCAAGGGCCCCGGCCCCGGTCGCGAGTCGTCGGTGCGTGCACTCGCTGCGCTGGGCATCCGCATTGCGTCCATCTCGGACGTGACGCCTGTCCCGCACAACGGCTGCCGTCCCCAAAAGCGTCGCCGCATCTGAGCGCGTCCGCTTTTTGAAAGCAGTGAGGCCACATGGGTGGCCGCACTGCGTTTGTTTTTAAGACCACCGCCATCAGGCCCACGGGCCGAAGGCTCCTGCGGCTACGCCGCAGCAGAACAACCAAGGAAATCAAGTGGCACGTTACCTCGGCCCCAAGGCCAAACTGTCCCGCCGCGAAGGCACCGACCTGCTGCTCAAGAGCGCCCGCCGCTCGATCGCAGACAAGGCCAAGTTCGACTCCAAGCCCGGCCAGCATGGCCGCACTTCGGGTGCCCGTACCTCCGACTTCGGCCTGCAACTGCGTGAAAAGCAGAAGGTCAAGCGCATGTACGGCGTGCTGGAACGCCAGTTCCGCCGCTACTTCGCCGAAGCCGATCGCCGCCGTGGCAGCACGGGCGTGAACCTGCTGAGCCTGCTCGAATCGCGTCTGGACAATGTGGTCTACCGCATGGGCTTCGGCTCGACGCGTGCAGAAGCCCGCCAGCTCGTCTCGCACAAGGCCATCACGGTCAACGGCAAGTCGGTCAACATCCCGTCGTACTCCGTCAAGGTGGGCGATATCGTTGCCGTGGGCGAGAAGTCCAAGAAGCAAGTTCGCGTGCTCGAATCCCTGCAACTGGCTCAACAAGTCGGCCTGCCGGCTTGGGTCGAAGTCAATGCAGACAAGGTCGAAGGCACGTTCAAGAAGTCTCCCGACCGCGATGAATTCGGTGCGGACATCAACGAATCGTTGATCGTCGAACTGTACTCGCGTTAATGTTTTTCCCGGCGCGGCTGGCCCGAAAGGGCTCGGCTGCGCTTTCTTATTTGTCATCAGCCTTACCGGTGTAACGAGCTGGGGGTATTGAGAGGAAGTTTGCATGCAAACAAATTTGCTGAGTCCCAAGGCAATCGACGTTGAGCAAATTGGCCCGAATCGCGCCAAGGTCACCCTGGAGCCTTTCGAGCGTGGTTACGGCCACACCTTGGGTAATGCGCTGCGTCGCGTGCTGCTGTCGTCCATGGTCGGCTATGCCGTGACCGAAGTGACGATCGCCGGCGTGCTGCACGAGTACTCGTCCATCGAGGGCGTGCAGGAAGACGTGGTCAACGTGCTGCTGAACCTCAAGGGCGTGGTCTTCAAGCTGCAAAACCGCGATGAAGTGACACTGAGCCTGCGCAAGGATGGCGAAGGCGTGGTGACGGCTGGTGACATCCAGACGCCGCACGACGTCGAGATCCTGAACCCCGGCCACGTGATCGCCACGCTGTCGCAAGGTGCCAAGCTGGACATGCAGCTCAAGGTCGAGAAGGGCCGTGGTTATGTGCCCGGCAACGTTCGCCGCTATGGCGAAGAGTCTTCCAAGACCATCGGCCGCATCGTGCTCGACGCTTCGTTCTCGCCCATCCGCCGCGTGAGCTACACGGTCGAAAGCGCCCGTGTCGAACAGCGTACGGACCTGGACAAGCTGGTGATGGACATCGAAACCAGCGGTGCCGTGTCTGCCGAAGACGCCGTGCGCGCTTCCGCCAAGATTCTGGTGGAGCAGCTGGCCGTGTTCGCACAGCTCGAGGGCAGCGACCTGCCGTTCAGCGGTGCACAAGCCGCTTCGGGCGGCAAGCAGGATTTCGATCCGATCCTGCTGCGTCCGGTCGACGAGCTCGAGCTCACCGTGCGTTCGGCCAACTGCCTGAAGGCCGAAAACATCTACTACATCGGCGACCTGATTCAGCGTACCGAGAACGAGCTGCTCAAGACCCCCAACCTGGGTCGCAAGTCGCTCAACGAAATCAAGGAAGTGCTGGCTTCGCGTGGTCTCACGCTGGGCATGCGCCTTGAGAACTGGCCCCCGGCCGGTCTGGACAAGCGTTAAGCACGAGACGGCTCCTGCAGCTATAATCTCGCGTTCAATTTTTAGTCATTGTGCACCCCGCAGTACCTTGTACGGCTGCGGGTTCAAATCAGAGAAAGGAAAAGCACCATGCGCCACGGAAACGGACTCCGTAAACTCAATCGCACCAGCGCCCATCGCAAGGCTCTGCTGCAGAATCTGGCCAACGCCCTGATCGAACACGAAGCGATCAAGACGACCGTGCCGAAGGCCAAGGAACTGCGCCGCGTGATCGAGCCCCTGATCACCCTGAGCAAGGAAGCAACCGTGGCCAACCGCCGCCTGGCTTTCTCGCGCCTGCGCAACCGTGACAACGTCGTCAAGCTGTTCGACGTGCTCGGCCCGCGCTTCAAGGCCCGTCCCGGTGGCTACACACGTATCCTGAAAATGGGCTTCCGCGTGGGCGACAACGCCCCCATGGCCCTGATCGAATTGGTCGATCGCGCCGATGTCGACGCAGAATCTGCAGAAACCAGCGCAGCCGAATAAAATCGTGCTACAATAACCTTCTTGACGCGCGGTGGAGCAGCCTGGTAGCTCGTTGGGCTCATAACCCAAAGGTCGCAAGTTCAAATCTTGCCCGCGCAACCATCTTAAAAGCATCCTGTTGAAAAACAGGGTGCTTTTTTTTCGTCCCAGCAGGCCAGGGCTTGCGGCGTGCTTGGCCGGGCGGGATCGGATCCCATTGGGTTTGTCGCTATTGCGCACAGGCCGGCGGCTGTGGCACGCTATCAAAACACGCGGCAAAACACACGTTTTGCGTGCCCTGGGACTGCTTTCTGCAGGTAGGCATTGTCATGTATGTGTCAGGGGCATGTCGGTGCAGACTGGCTGTTTCCTAGGGATTTCCCTAGGATTGAGTCCATGACTGAATCGACCGCCTTTCTCAAAGCCACGCTGCACATGCTGGCACCGTGGATGCGTGCGCCCGGCGAAGCCAGCGTACCGGTGGCGGCGATGGTTCCGATCCGTACGCTGGCCCCCAATCACCGTTCCCGCATCCTGGCCCACCTTCTGGCGCTCGACGAGCATGACCGGTATCTGCGTTTCGGCTACACGGCGACCGACGAGCAGGTCGAGCGTTACGTGACGGGCCTGAATTTCGAGCGCGACGAGGTTTTCGGCATCTTCAATCGATCGCTGGAACTGGTGGCAATGGCCCACCTGGCTTATTCGACACATGCCGCGACGGCTTCATGCGCCGAGTTCGGCGTTTCCGTGCTGAAGTCGGCCCGTGGGCGCGGCTATGGCGGGCGGCTCTTCGAACGCGCGGCCATGCATGCGCGCAACGAGGGCGTGAACATGCTGTTCATCCACGCGCTCAGCGAAAACAGTGCCATGCTGCGCATCGCACGCAAGGCCGGAGCCACGGTGCAGCGCGACGGCAGCGAATCGGAGGCCCATCTGCAACTGGCGGCGCCGAATCTCGACAGCCGGCTCGCCCAGATCCTGCACGAGCAGTATGCCGAGGCCGACTACAAACTCAAGAAACAGGCCCGGCATTTCTGGGACCTGCTGGGCTTGATGCAGGACGTGCGCACCGGCGTGCGCGATGCCCGTCAGCGGTCTGCGCAGTAGACGAGCGCCGCGGCAGGTCGGCAGGCATCCGTTATCCTAGAGGCTTGTACCACTACAGCATGTCCTGCCTTCTTCGCAGTGTCTGAATCTTCCGAGAGTCCTTCGAGCCGAGCGCCGTCCCATGGGAACGAGCGCGAGGACAAACGCAGCTTCTGGCAGCGTATTGCCGAATTCATCCACCACGGCCCCGAATCCAAGGGCGATCTGATCGAGGTCCTGGCCGGCGCCGAAGAGAAGCAGGTGATCAACGCCGAGTCTCGGGTGATGCTCGAAGGCGTGCTCCGCATGGCCGATCTGACGGCGACGGATGTGATGGTGGCGGCTCCCCGCATGGACATGCTCGACATCGATTCCCCGTACGAGGACATCCTCAATCTGGTGATCGAGACGGCTCACTCGCGGTTTCCGGTCTATGAAGACCGGCGCGACAACATCATCGGCATCCTGCTGGCCAAGGATCTGCTCAAGCTCCAGCGCGCACCCGAACTCAATCTGCGGGCGTTGCTGCGTCCCGTGATGTTTGTGCCCGAGAGCAAGGGCCTCAACGACATGCTGCGCGAGTTCCGCAGCCACCACAACCACCAGGCCATCGTGATCGACGAGTTCGGCCGCGTCGCGGGGCTGATGACCATCGAGGACGTGCTCGAGGAAATCGTGGGCGAGATCGAGGACGAGTTCGACATCGAGGAAGACCATGGCGATATCTTCGGTCTGGCCGACAGCACCTACCGCGTGAGCGGCGACACGCCGATCGAGCGCCTGAACGAAGCTTTCGACGTCGCCTTGCCGGAAGAGGATTTCGATACCGTCGGCGGTTTCATCGCCCATGAGATGGGCCATGTGCCCCGCCGGGGCGAGGTCTACGAGACGGCGGGGCTGCGATTCGTGGTGCTGCACACCAAGGGTGGCGCCGTGAAATGGTTCAAGGTCTCTCCGCTCGAAGCGGTGACCCAGGCCGGCTGACGGTGGCCGCGTCCGAACGTGTGCGCCGCGGACCGATCGGCGCAGCCTGGCGCTGGCCGGTGGCGCTGGTTTCCGGCTTGCTGCAGGCTGCGGCTCTGGCGTTGCCGGGGTCCGGCCAGTCGAGCGGTTGTTTGCAGATCGTGGGCGTGGGCCTGGCCTACTTGGTGCTGCGCGGCAGCGCCACGGTCGGCGGTGCTGCGCTGGCGGGGTGGCTGGCCGGAGCCAGCAGCCTGGTGGCCACGTTCTGGTGGCTGTTCATTTCCATGCACACCTACGGTGGGCTGGCGGCGCCGCTGGCCGCTGCCGCCGTGCTGGCGCTGGCTGCGTTTCTGGCGCTGTACTACGGCGCCGCCGGGGCGCTCTGGTGCTGGCTCTGCGGTGTCGGGCCGGCCAAGGGCCCACGCTCCGGCGACGGTGTCCAGAGCGGTGACGGCGGTGCCTGCGCGGCTTGGCGCCGCATCGGGTTCTTTGCCCTGCTGTGGCTGGGCGCCGAGTTGCTGCGCGGGGGGCTCTGGACGGGCTTTCCTTGGGGCGCCGGCGGGTATGCCCATGTCGACAATCCGCTGCTGAGGCCTTTGGCGCCCTGGATCGGGGTGTATGGGCTGGGTGCGGTGGCTGCGGCGCTGGGTGCGGTGGCGGTCGAGGCGCTGTGCGCGCTGAGGCGGCGCAACGGGGCGCAGGCCGTCCGGGTGACCGGGCTGGGGGTTCTGCTGCTGCTCGCCGGACCGGGGCTGGCATGGCTCAAGACGCAGATTCCGGCCTGGCAGGGCCACGACAACGGGACACTGTCGGTGTCGTTGCTCCAGGGCAATATCCCGCAGGACGAGAAGTTCGAGTTCGGTGCCGGCATCGACAGATCTCTGATCTGGTACGGACAACAGCTGTGGGCGGCACAGGGCGATTTGATCGTGACGCCCGAGACGGCCATTCCGCTGCTGCCCGAACAGTTGCCGCCCGATTACTGGCGTTATCTCGAGGAAAGCGTGACCAGCGGGGGGCGGGCCGCACTGGTGGGCGCGCCCCTGGGCAACTTCGAGGTGGGCTACACCAATTCGGTGGTGGGCGTGGCTCCCGGGCAGCCGGCCGGGCAAACGGTCGGGCAGACCTACCGCTACGACAAGCATCACCTGGTGCCGTTCGGCGAGTTCATTCCGCCGATGTTCCGCTGGTTCACCGATCTGATGAACATTCCACTGGGCGACTTCAACCGCGGGCCGCTGGGCCAGCCCTCGTTCGCCTGGAAAGGCCAACGCCTGGCGCCCAATATCTGCTACGAGGATCTGTTCGGCGAGGAACTGGCCCGGACGTTCGCCGACCCCGAGCAGGCGCCGACGGTGCTGGTGAACATGAGCAACATCGGCTGGTTCGGCAACACGCTGGCGGTGGACCAGCATCTGCACATCTCGCGCATGCGCAGCCTGGAGTTCGAACGGCCCATGCTGCGGGCCACCAACACCGGCGCGACGGCCATCATCGATCACGAGGGGCAGGTCGCCGCATCGCTCGAGCCCTATACCGTCGGTGTGCTGCAGGGCGAGGTGACGGGCCGCACCGGACTCACACCCTATGCGGCCTGGACCTCGCAGTGGGGGCTGCTGCCCTTGCAGGCCGGGGTCGGCGTGCTGCTGCTGATGGCCGTCTGGCGACGCCGGCGGGCCGGCCGGCTTTTACACTCGAGCCCATGAAACTTGCAAGCTACAACGACGGATCGCGGGACGGGGCATTGGTCGTCGTCTCGCGGGACCTGACGCAGGCCCATTACGCCACCGGCATCGCGACCCGGCTGCAGCAGGTGCTCGACGATTGGAATTTCCTGAGTCCGCAACTGCAGGATCTGTACGACGCGCTGAACGCCGGGCGTGCCCGGCATGCATTCGGCTTCGAGCCGGAGCGGTGCATGGCGCCGTTGCCGAGAGCCTTCCAGCGTCTGGATGCGCAGGCTTACGGGGAGCATGCCGCGCTGGTTGCCCAGGCCTATGGCCAGACCGGCGAGGCGGCGCCCGGCAGTGCACCGCGCCGGGCGGCGCTGGTGATCCGTCAGGGGGCCGGCGACAACCTGGCCGGTCCGCGCGAGGCGATCGTGGCCAGCCGCGAGGCCATGGACATCGATTTCGGTGCGCAACTGGCGGTGATCACCGCCGACGTGCGCCACGGCAGCACCAACGAGCAGTCGCTCGACTCGATACGCCTGCTGGCCCTGGCCAACCTGCCGTGCCTGCGTGCCGTGTGGGCGGCGGGCGACGGTCTGGCCGACGTGCTGGCCTGGCCGAGCGCGGCCTTCAGCCCGGTGGCGGTCACGCCGGACGAACTGGGCGAGGCCTGGAAGGGCGGCCGTGCGCACCTGACCCTGCAGGTCAACTGGAACGGCCGCAAGGTGGGTTTGCTGGAGGCCGGCGTGGACATGGGCCATCATTTTGGACAGGTCATCGCGCAGGCGGTGCAAACGCGTCATCTGCGTGCCGGCACGGTGGTCTGCAGCGGCGTGGTGAGCAATCGCGGCGTCGAGAAGAAAAGCCGCATGGACTGGCCCAAGGGGTATGCCAGCATCGCCGATAAGCGGGGCATGGAGGTGGCGCAGGACGGCGTGGCCAAGACCGGATTCCTGGTTTTCGGCGATACCGTGCGCATCGAGATGAAGGGCCGGGATGGCCAGAGTGTCTTCGGTGCGATCGAGCAGGAGGTGGTGTCCTGGCAGGCCCATGCGGTGCGTGTGCGCGCCGGCGAGGCCGCCGAGGCGCGCCGGCTGGCGGGCGTGGGCGAATCGGATGCGCCGCGCGAGGCGGACGACGAGGGTGTCGAGGCGGATTGAGCGCGTTAGGCGTGCTAACGCACGCACCAGGCCTGCGCCTGCATGTGCCGACCCAGAAAATCCAGAAAACACGCGATCCGTGCGGCCAGTTGGCTGTTGCGGTAGAACACCGCGTGGATGGGCTGCAGGACCTCGACCGCATGGGCCGAGAGCAGCTCGACCAGATGGCCGTGGGTGCGGTCGGCCTGCGTCATGAAATCGGACAGGCAGGCGATGCCGGCATCGCCGAGTGCCAATGCCCGCAGGGTTTCGCCGCTGGAGGCCAGCAGCG
Organism: Comamonas sp. BIGb0124; assembly: GCF_003752175.1. Lineage (GTDB taxonomy): Bacteria > Pseudomonadota > Gammaproteobacteria > Burkholderiales > Burkholderiaceae_C > Comamonas_F. The sequence continues at coordinate 62,818 of NZ_RJVF01000016.1, forward strand.
CCGGCTGGATGACGAGGCGGTCGCCATGGGCCCCGCGCAGCGGCCAGCGGTTGAGTGACTCGGGCTGGTTGAAGCCCAGCATGCGGTGGTGGGTGGCCAGTTCCTCGACCGAGGCGGGTGTACCGTGGCGCGCCAGGTAGCCCGGACTGGCCAGCACGCGCAGCCGTGTCGAACCGAGGGGGCGCGCGCGCAGCGTGGAGTCGCGCAGCGGGCCGATGCGGATGGCCACATCGGTGCTGCCCGGTCCGGCCGGGTCCTGGGCCAGCAGGTCGATGGGGAGTTCATCGGTGTCGAACTGCAGGTCGATGAGCGGAAAGGCCTGCTGGAAAGTGTCGGCGATCGGTGCCAGCACGTGCAGCATGAACGGCATGGCCGCGTTGACCCGCAGCCGGCCGGCCGGGCTGCTGCGGCGCGCGCGCGCCTGCTCCTCGGCTTCGTCGACGGCGCTCAGGATCCGGCGTGCCTGGGCCAGAAAGGCCTGTCCTTCGTCGGTCAGGGAGAGCCGGCGTGTCGTCCGGTGCAGCAGGCTGGTGTCGAGCTTGGTTTCCAGGCGGCTGAGTGCGCGGCTGATGCCCGACGGCGTCTGGCCCATCTGCTCGGCGGCGGCGCTGATCGAGCCGGTGTCGACCACCTGGCGCAAGGCCAGCATTTCATCGAGCGTGACCGTCATGGTGCAGCCTGGGGCGCGGTGGCCTGCATGACCTGCGCCATCAGCCCGGCCTGCCAGTCGAAATACGGATTGAAGGTGAGCCGGGCGTGCGCCTTGCCCGTCTCCTGGTAGCCCCAGTCCGAGTACCACACCGTTTCGTTGGCGAGGCAACTCGCCATGGCCGTGGCCGATTGCCCGTTCCAGCACATGCGCAGGCTGCCCTGCTCGCCGTAGACGGGATTGCCCGGCGAAAACAGCACGCCCATGTGCGAGAACTGGCTGATGCGGTATTCGGGCAGGCGGTCGGGCCGTTGCTGGATGCGGCTGTCGGTGGCGGCAGGGCCGGGCGGCAGGGTGCCGTACCAGACCAGGCGGCTGTCCGGGTGCCGGAACCGCCGATGGAACACGTCGAGCAGACCGGGCGCATCCAGCACCGAGTCATGTTGCGCGACGACCATGAAGACGGGCTTGTCGTAGTAGCCGACGCTGATCTGGCGCTGAACGGTCTGGCTGCTGCGGTAGAACTGGGCGAAGCCATTGGTGGGCACCGTGAGGTAACGCACGGCATTCTGCTGCGGCCGTTGCCGGCTGTCGGTCGGGGTCAGCCAGGGTTTGGCCCAGGCGATCAGGGGGGTGAGCCAGACTTGGCCATTGCCGACACGGAAGGCCGGGGAAAACAGCAGCAACCCGGCGATGGCGGGGTGGTCGTAGGCGTAGTCGGTGACCAGATTGGCGCCCGTGGAGAACCCCCCCAGCCAGACCGGGGCCGCCGGTCCGGCATGTCGGCGGACATCGTCCTGGAGGATGCGGGCCTGCTCGCCGACCACACGCTGCCAGTCGGCCAGCCTGGCGTACAGCATGTCGGCGGGCCGGGTGCCATGGCCGGGCAGCAGCACGGTGCGGGCCAGGTAGCCCTGCCGGGCCAGTTGTTCGCCGATATCGGTGAACGACCAGGGCGAGTCGCCCAGGCCATGGACCAGCAGCACACCGCCCTGCGGCGTACCGGCCGGGCGCCATTCCCGGGGGCTGTTCCAGTCGGTCTCGGCCTGCCGGGCCGCGTCGTCCTGCGCCACGTACTGGCGGTGCGTGGCGACCCAGTCCGAGGTTTCACGCTGGTAGTCGGCAAAACCGGACTGGCCCAGGGGAACACGCTGGCCGACGGTCGGCGTGCAGGCACCCAGCACAAGAGCCAGCGGCACGAGGACTTGGGCCAGAAGCCGCGGACTGGCGGTGACGGGGCAGGCGAATGGGTTGGCGAATGGGTTGGCGAATGGGTTGGCGGACGGGTTGGCGGACGGGTTGGCGGATGGGTCTGCGGGCATGGGGGGCGCTTGAACGTGACGATGGGGCAGAGAGGGAGGGGAGCGCGCATGCTCCGCTTGGTGTCTGCCCGGTGTGGGATGGAAAATCGAAGTCTGCTCGATTATTGATATTTAATCAAAATTCATGTGTGCGAGCACGGCTTTTTCAGCAAGAGACGGCGGTTCAAACTTCGGGTCTTTCCGCGTGGCACGAGGTCACGCGGCTTCTTCTGGAGTCCATCATGCCCATCGCCTTGCTGGCGCTCACGCTGAGCGCCTTTGCCATCGGGACAACCGAGTTTGTCATCGTCGGCCTCATACCCACTGTCGCGGCCGATCTGGGCGTCGATGTGCCGTCGGCCGGATTGCTGGTGAGCCTCTATGCGCTCGGCGTGGCGATCGGGGCCCCGGTGCTCACCGCCCTGACGGCGCGCCTGCCGCGCAAAGCGCTGCTGCTGGGCCTGATGGCCTTGTTCACAGCGGGCAATCTGGTGGCCTGGCAGGCACCCGATTACCACTCGCTGGTGGTGGCCCGGGTGCTGACGGGACTGGCCCACGGGGTGTTCTTCTCGATCGGCTCGACCATCGCGACCGGCCTGGTGCCCAAGGAGAAGGCGGCCAGTGCCATCGCGATCATGTTCACCGGCTTGACGGTGGCGCTGGTCACCGGCGTGCCGCTGGGCACCTTCATCGGCCAGCATTTCGGCTGGCGCGAGACCTTCCTCGCAGTGTCGGCGCTGGGCCTGATCGCCATGGTAGGCAGCGCACGGTTCGTGCCGCGCGGCATTCCGCATGCGCCGCCGGCCACGCTGGGCCAGCAGGCGCGTGTGCTGGCCCAGCCGCGCCTGCTGCTGGTCTATGCAACGACGGCCATCGGTTACGGCGGCACTTTCATTCCCTTTACCTACCTGGCCTCCATCCTGCAGGAGCAGGCGGGTTTCTCCGCCTCTTCCGTGGGCTGGGTGATGCTGGTGTACGGCGTGTCGGTGGCGGCCGGCAATCTGTGGGGGGGACGACTGGCCGATCGGCTGGGCCCGATCGCCGCGCTGAAGCTCATTTTTGGACTGCTGGCGGGGGTGCTGCTGATCCTGACCTTCACCATGCACTCGCCCTGGCTGGCCGTGCTGACGGTGCTGGCCTGGGGGGCCGTGGCGTTCGGCAATGTGCCGGGCCTGCAGGTCTATGTGGTGGCGCAGGCCCAGCGCCAAGTGCCGCATGCCGTCGACGTCGCCTCGGGACTGAACATCGCGGCGTTCAATCTGGGCATTGCCGGAGCGGCCTGGGCCGGCGGCCTGATCGTCAAGCACCTCGGCCTGGTGCATACGGCCTGGATCGGCGCGGCCGTGGTGCTCGTTTCGCTGGCCCTCACGTTCTGGAGCGGGGCGCTGGACCGGCGAGCCGGCATTCCGCCGAGACCCGAGGGGGCCGTGGTACTGGCCGGACACTGATCCGCCGGACGGCCGGCCTGCAAACCAGTGGGCGGTCGTCGTCTTCTCCGACGCCTGTTTCTCGCCCGGAGGGCTAGGGTGGTATGCAGGCGCCGAGCGTTCTATTCATCTTTCCCATCCACAAGGACTTCCAACATGACACACCCCATCGTTCCCCTGTTCGGCCTGGGCACCTTCCGGCTCAAGGAGCAAGCCGTGATCGACTCCGTGAGCACCGCGCTGTCGCTGGGCTACCGGGCCATCGACACGGCGCAGATCTACGGCAACGAAGCCGAAGTGGGCCAGGCCGTGGCCGGCAGCGGCGTGGCGCGCAGCGAGCTGTTCCTCACCACCAAGATCTGGACCGACAACCTGGCACAAGACCGGCTGATCCCCAGCCTGAAGGAGAGCCTGCTCAAGCTGCGCACCGACGATGTCGACCTCACGCTCATCCACTGGCCTTCGCCCGGCCAGGCGGTGCCGGTGGCCGAGTTCATGGGCGCGCTGGCCGAAGCCCGCCGTCAAGGCCTGACGCGCCACATCGGCGTGTCGAACTTCACGGTGGCACTGATGCAGGAGGCCATCGACGCCGTCGGCGCCGGCCAGATCGCGACCAACCAGATCGAGTTGCACCCCTATCTGCAGAACCGCTTCGTTGCCGACTTCGCGTCCGGCCAGGGCATCCAGATCACTTCTTACATGACGCTGGGTTACGGCAAGGTCCTGAAAGACGAGGTGGTGCAGGAGATCGCCGCCGAGCACGGTGTCGAGCCGGCGCAGATCGCGCTGGCCTGGGCCATGCAACTGGGCTACGCGGTGATTCCGTCGTCGACGCAGCGCAAGAACCTCGAGAGCAATCTGGCGGCGCAGTCGCTGCGCCTGACCTCGACCGACATGGAACGCCTGGCCGCGCTGGATGCCGGCGCCGCCGGCCGGCTGGTCGACCCCGAAGGACTGGCACCCCGCTGGGACTGACGCCGGGGCCGGCTGCGGCCGGCCCGTTCGCAGGACACGTGCAGAAGTGTTCTCATTCAGTGCGCGTCGGCCGACCTTTGTGCCGGATCTTCCGGGCAGTGGGACAATCGGGGGCTTATGCCTCAATTTCCACCGCCCGACCGTTCGATACCGCCTTCGCTCGTGCCCGACGGACCGCCTGCCGATCTGGCGCCGGTCGCCGTGAGGCTGGCCACCGAGCGCTGGTTGGAGCGCGCCGTGATCGGGCTCAACCTGTGCCCCTTCGCCAAGGCCGAGCATGTGCACGGCCGCATCCGTTATGTGGTGAGCGAAGCGCTGTCGCCGCAAGACCTGCTCGAGGATCTGCGGCGCGAGCTGGATTTCCTGCAGGCGCAGGACCCGGTGCAGGTCGAAACGACCCTGCTCATCCATCCGCGCGTGCTCGGCGATTTCATCGACTACAACACCTTCCTGGGCGACGCCGACGATCTGCTGGTGGAGATGGAACTCGACGGTCTTTTGCAGATCGCAAGCTTTCACCCGCACTACCAGTTCGCCGGTACGCGCGAGGACGACATCACCAATTACACCAACCGGTCGCCCTTTCCCACGCTGCACCTGCTGCGCGAGGCCAGCATCGACCGGGCGGTCGACGCCTTCCCCGAGGCCGAGCAGATCTACGAACGCAACATGCAGACGATGGAACGGCTCGGCCTGGCCGGCTGGCGCAAGCTTTTCGAACCCCAATGACGATCCCCCGCACCGCGCGTCCCCGATACGGCCATCCATGACATCCAAAGCCAGAAACAAGCCCGGCGCCCCGGCGGCGTCCGTGCCGGCATCCAAACACGAGATCCGGCCGGGACAGTCCATCGAACTGCTCAAGGAACTGCACATCCTCACGCGGGACGGCCAGCTCAACCAGGACAGCCGCCGCAAGCTCAAGCAGGTCTACCATCTGTTCCAGTTCATCGAGCCCTTGCTGCGCGAGGTGCTGGCCGAACACGGGCAAGTGCGCCTGGTCGACCATGGCGCAGGCAAGTCCTACCTCGGTTTCATCCTGTACGACCTGTTCTTCAAGTCGCAGGCCCCGGGTGCCGCCGGCCACATCTACGGCGTCGAGACCCGCGACGAACTGGTGACGCGTTCGCGCGAGCTCGCGCAGCGTCTGGGCTTTGCGCCCGGCATGAGTTTTCTGAATGCCAGCGTGGCCGAGTCCATGCAGTCCGATGCCCTGCCCGAGCGGCTGGACATCGTCACCGCGCTGCACGCCTGCGATACGGCAACGGACGACGCCATCCGCTTTGGCCTGGCCCGCGGCGCGCAGCACATGGTGCTGGTGCCTTGCTGCCAGGCCGAAGTCGCCGCGCACCTGCGTGCGGGCAAGGGCGCGGCGATCCAGCGCAACCCCATGGCCGAACTGTGGCGCCATCCCTTGCACACCCGTGAATTCGGCAGCCAGCTCACCAATGTGCTGCGCTGCCTGCAGCTCGAGTCGCATGGCTATCAGGTCAGCGTGACCGAACTGGTGGGTTGGGAGCATTCGATGAAGAACGAGCTGATCGTGGCCACGCGCAAGCCCGGCGTGGCACGCCGCCGCGCCGGCCAGCGGCTCGAGGAGATGCTGGCCACCGTCGGACTGAACGACATGCGGCCCCGGTTCTTCACGCCGCTGCTCGACGGCACGGCGGGCGATGCCGACGAAGCGGTCGCCGATCTGAAAGGTGCCGCACAGCATGGGTGAGCGCATTGGAGCAAGGCGTGTCGCCATCGTGGGCGCAGGCCCGGCCGGACTCATGGTGGCCGAGGTGCTGGCGCGCGCCATGCAGCACGAGCCGCTGGCGGTGGATGTGTACGACGCCATGCCGTCGGCCGGGCGCAAGTTTCTGCTGGCCGGCATCGGCGGGCTGAACCTCACGCACAGCGAGCCGTTCGACGACTTCGTGCGGCGCTTTGGTCCGCGCCAACGGGCCTTGAGCGACTGGCTGGGCCATTTCGGCCCGGACGAAGTGCAACTGTGGGCCTCCGATCTCGGCGTCGAGACCTTTGTCGGCAGTTCGGGCCGGATCTTTCCGCGCGACATGAAAGCAGCGCCGTTGCTGCGGGCCTGGCTGGCTCGCCTGCGCGCGGCCGGCGTCCGTTTCCATCACCGCCACCGCTGGCTGGGCTGGCCCGATGCGCAGCCGGTCGAAGGGGCGGCGCCCGGCGACTCCGGCCGGCCCCTGCGTTTTGCCACCCCCGAGGGCGAGCGCGAGATTCAGGCCGACGTCGTGGTGCTGGCCTTGGGCGGCGGCAGCTGGGCCCGATTGGGCTCGGACGGCGCCTGGGTGGACATACTCCGCCGCCGGCAAGTGGATGTGGCCCCGCTGGCCCCGGCCAATTGCGGGTTCGACGTGCAGACCCGCACGCCGGAAGGCACGGCCCGCGTCGGCTGGAGCGACCATCTGCGCCAGCGGTTTGCGGGTCATCCGCTCAAGGCGGTTGCCCTGCGCGTGGACGGACTGCGCCAGCCGCGCTTCGAGCGCCGCGGAGAGTTCGTCATCACGCAGTCGGGCATCGAGGGCAGTCTGGTGTATGCGGCCTCGTCGTGGCTGCGCGACGACATCGAGAAGCATGGGCTGGCCAGCCTGACGCTGGATCTGCTGCCCGACCACAGCCCCGAACGGATCATGACCGAACTGCGCCATCCCCGCGGGGCGCGCTCGTTCTCCAGCCACCTCAAGACCCGGCTGGGCCTGCATGGCGCCAAGGCGGCGCTGCTGTACGAGATGCTCAGCCGCGAACAACTGGCCGATCCGGTCTGGCTGGGGGCGGCGATCAAGGCCTTGCCGCTGAACCTGGTGGCGCCACGTCCGCTGGACGAGGCCATCAGCACCGCCGGCGGCGTGCGCCTCGAAGCCATGACGCCCGGCCTGATGCTCAAGCGTGCCCCGGGCGTGTTCTGCGCCGGCGAGATGCTGGATTGGGAAGCGCCGACCGGCGGTTATCTGCTCACGGCCTGCCTGAGCAGCGGCCGCGTGGTGGGCGGCTCCGTGCTCGACTGGCTGCACGGGCAGCCGGCGCGCCAGGATTGAGCGGGCCGGCTGCCGGGCTCAGGGCGACGGTGTGGCCGGCTGCCCGCCTGTCGCGGCCCCGTCGACCGCAGCCGGCATGCCGATCACCTGGCCCTCCTGGCGGGGCTTGGTCAGCGGCTGCGGCTTGACGATGTTGCCGCGCATCAGGTTGCGTCCGGCTTTCATGTCGCCGTTGGCGCACTGCAACTCGAACCGCTCGATGTCCTTGCGGCGCACGTCTTCCGTGATGTCGGCGGCTTCATCCGCAGGCACATCCAGGGCGCGCAGTGCCGCTTCGCCGAACAGCAGGGCCGATTCCAGCGTCTCGCGGATCTGATAGTCCACGTCCAGCTCCACGAGCTTGAGCGCATGGCCGCGGTCGAAGGCCCGCACCAGCAGCTTGGCCTGGGGGAATTCGTGGTGCACGAGTTCGGCGGCCCGCAGGGTGTCCTCGGGCTTGTCGGTGCACACCAGGATGGCCTGGGCCGTGGCGGCGCCGCTGGCGTGCAGCACGTCGAGCCGGGTGCCGTCGCCGTAGTACACCTTGAAGCCGAATCCGGCCGCAGCCTCGATCATGCCGGTGTCGTTGTCGATGATGCTGACCTCCACGCCGCGCGCGAGCAGGGATTGGCAGGCGACCTGGCCGAAGCGGCCGAAGCCGATGATGAGCACCGTGCCGGTGAGGCCGCTGGCTGCCTCGATGCCCTCGAGGGCCGGCTTGGGCCGGGGCGCCAGCCGGCGCACGGCAATCACGGCCAGCGGCGTGAACGCCATCGACAGCACCACGATGGCCGTCAGGTTGGCGGCGGTCTGCGCGTCGATCACGCGGGCCGACAAGGCTGCGGCGAACAGCACGAAGGCAAATTCACCGCCCTGCGCCATCAGCACGGCGCGGTCGAGCGCATCGGCCGCGCTGGCCCGGGTGAGCCGCGCCACGGCATAGATGCCGGCGGCCTTGGCCGCCATGAAGACCAGCACGCCCGCCAGCACCGTGGGCCAGGCTGCGGCCACCACCGGCAGATCCAGGGCCATGCCCACGCCGAGGAAGAACAGGCCCAGCAAGATGCCGCGGAAGGGTTCGATGTCGGCCTCGATCTGGTGCCGGAAGGTCGAGCCCGACAGCAGCACGCCGGCCAGGAAGGCCCCCATGGCCATGGACAGCCCGCCCCATTGCATCAGCAGCGCCGAGCCCAGAACCACCAGCAGCGCGGCCGCCGTCATCACCTCGCGGGCCTTGGCTTGCGCCAGCACCCTGAACATGGGGTTGAGCAGCCACAGGCCGGCAGCCACCAGGGCGGCGAGCGAGCCGATGGCGATCAGCACGCCCTGCCAGGCCGGCTGCTCGGAATGCGACAACTCGGGCGACATGAAGGCCACCAAGGCCAGCAGGGGCACGATCAGCAGGTCCTCGAACAGCAGGATGGCGACGATGCGCTGGCCGCGCGGCAGATTGATGTCGCCGCGTTCGCCCAGCAGTTGCATGACGATGGCCGTCGAGGTGAGCACGAAGCCGCAGGCCCCGATGAAAGCCGCCGCCGGCGGCCAGCCCAGCAGCCAGGCCGCCGCGGTGAGCAGGGCGGTGCAGACCGCGATCTGCAGGGTGCCCAGTCCAAAGATCGCGCGCCGCAGGTTCCACAGGTGAGCGGGCCGCATCTCCAGTCCGATGACGAACAGGAACATCACCACGCCCAGATCGGCGATGTGCAGGACCGACTGGGAGTCGGAAAAGATGCCGATCCCGAACGGGCCGATGAGCAGCCCGGCGCACAGGTAGCCCAGCACGGAGCCGAGGCCCAGCCGCCTGAAGAGCGGCACGGCGACGACGGCTGCGGCCAGCAGGGTCACGGCCTGGACAAGGTGGTGGGCGGTTTGGCCTTCGATCGCCATGGGAAACTCCGGTGGGTTGCGGGACAGGGACGCACCGGGGTGCGCAGCGCGTGCATCATGCCAGCACTCGGCAGGCCGGGGGCCGATTTCCGGGCTGTGATGCGGATGCCGTCCTACCGGGCACCCGGGGCGTGCATGCACAATGCAGGCATGCTTTCAGCCTCCATCTCCCCGTCCTTCGAACACGTGAAACCTGCCGAGTCCGTCCTTCGTGGGCCGGGTCGCCGCCGAGGCGTCCGGGGCTTTCTGCTGGCGCGGGCCTGCGCCGCTGCGGCCGCCGGTCTGCTGGGCCTGGGCGCCCAGGCCCAGACGGCCACGGCTCCTGCCGCGGCCCCGGTGCTGGATGCCGGCGCCTATCAGGCATGCCTGGCCCGCCTGGCGGCGCAAGCGCCCGACAAGGGCGTCGCGCGCGATGTGTTCCGGTCGGCGCTCGAAGGGGTCCAGCCCGACCCCAGCATCCTGCCCCTGCTCGATGCGCAGCCGGAGTTCAAGACGCCGATCTGGGACTATCTGGCTGCCCTGGTCGACGACGAACGGGTGGCGGACGGGCAGCGCATGCTGGTCCAGTGGCGCGACGTCCTGACGCGTGTGCAGCAGCAATACGGCGTGGATCCGGCCACGGTGGTGGCGGTCTGGGGTGTCGAGAGCAACTACGGCCAGAACTTCGGCGGGCGTCCGCTGCTGTCCTCGCTGTCGACGTTGTCGTGTTTCGGGCGGCGGCAGGCCTATTTCCAGGGCGAGTTGTACGCCACCGTCAAGATCATCCAGGACGAGCATGTGGCGCCCGAGCGGCTGGTCGGCTCGTGGGCGGGGGCTTTCGGCCACACGCAGTTCATGCCCTCGACCTACCTGCGTCTGGCGGTCGACTTCGATGGCGACGGCCGGCGCGACCTGGTCGACAGCGTGCCGGATGCGCTGGCCTCCACGGCCAACTTCCTGGCCAAGGCCGGCTGGCACGACGATCTGGCCTGGGGTTACGAGGTCAGGCTGCCGGCCGGCTTCGATGCCGGCGTGGCCGGCCGCCGCAACAAGCAGCCGATGAGCCGCTGGACGGCGCTGGGCGTGCTGCGCGTCGACGGCTCGACCCTGCCGGCCGGCTCGGCTCCGGCGGCCTTGCTGCTGCCTGCGGGCGCCCAGGGTCCGGCCTTTGTGGTGACGCGCAATTTCGACGCGATCTTTTCGTACAACGCGGCCGAAAGCTACGGCCTGGCCATTGCCCATCTGTCGGACCGGCTGCGCGGCGGAAGCCGTTTCGTGACGCCCTGGCCCACCGACGACGCCGGTCTTTCGCGCGCCGAGCGCCGGGAACTGCAAGGTCTGCTCATCATGCGCGGACACGACATCGGTTCGCCCGACGGCATCATCGGCGCCAAGACACGGGAGGCCATCGGTGCCGAACAGACGCGGCTGGGGCTGACCGCCAATGGCCGGGCGGGCCAGAAGATTCTGCAGGCGTTGCGTCCGTCCTGAGCCGCGTCGGATCCCCTGCCGCATGCAGGGCCCGAGAAGGATCAGCGGGCGGCCGCCGCCACGGGCCGCGCGGCGACCAGTTCGGCCAGCCGGAACAGCGCGTGCTGCACCGTGGCCAGGCGCACGGCCTGACGGTCACCGGGAAACCGGCGGCTTTCGGCCAGCACCCGTTTGCCCACGGCATAACCAAAACACACCAGGCCGACCGGCTTGTCCGGCGTGGCGCCGCCCGGTCCGGCAATCCCGCTGACGGCGACTGCGACCTGCGCATGCGAGCGCCGCACGGCTGCGGAAGCCATGTCGAGCACCACCGCTTCGCTCACCGCGCCGTGCTGGTCCAGGGTTTCGTAGGGCACGCCCAGCACTTCGGCCTTGGCGGCGTTGGAGTAGGTGACGAATCCGCGCTCGAACCACTGGCTGGAACCGGCCAGCTCGGTGCAGGCGCCTGCGATCAGGCCGCCGGTGCAGCTTTCGGCCGTGGCCATCATCCAGCCGCGCGCCAGCAGCAGCTCGGACAGCGCAGCGGCCAGCGCGGGAATGGCGATGCCGGTCTCGGGCAACACGGGGTCGTGTCCGGCGGCCGGCGAGGCGGGATCGGGTGAGGCTTCGGGATTCATGGCAATGGCGCGCTTTCGGCAGATGACGCGAGGACGGTCCATTCTCGCGCAAAGCGTGACCGGCCACTGACGCGGGGCTGACGCACGGCCGGGCCCGGTTTGCCATGACCGGGAAAAACGGCGGGGACGAGTTCAGGACACCGCAAAACGCCAGGCGGCAATCACCAGCAAGGTGCAGAAGGCGGCCACCAGATCGTCGAACATGATGCCGAAGCCGCCGCGTGCGCCCGCTCCCTTGAAGGTCTGGTCGGCCCAGCGCACGGGCTGCGGTTTGGCTGCATCGAAGAACCGGAACAGCACGAAGGCGCAAAGCTGTGCCAGCCAGCCGGCCGGGGTGATGAGCCAGAGCACCAGCCAGAAGGCGACGACCTCGTCCCAGACGATGGCGCCCGGGTCGTCGCGCTTGAGGTGGCGCGCCGTGGCCGTGCAGGCCACCCAGCCCACCGGCAGCGAGACCAGGATGAGCCAGCCCATCTGCGCCTCGTTGAGCAGCAGATTGAGCAGCTCGAACACGCCCCAGGCCCACAGCGTGCCGACGGTGCCGGGGGCGATGGGCGAGAGGCCGGCGCCGAAGGCCAATGCCACCAGGTGGGCCGGGTGGGCGCACAGGAAACGGCCGTCGAGTTTCGGCCCCTGAGGTGCGGGGGGCGACTCGGGTCGGGTCGGGTCGGGCGAGGTGGCGGAGGCGCGCGGCTTGAACAGTGACATGCCGATATTGTCGCGACAAAACACGGGGCCGCTCCAGCGGCATGCGATGCTTGCCATGGATCCGGTCACTGGGTGCATAATCGCGGCACAAGCTTATGAACAGACTTTCTGCCATCCTGCCCTTGGCCCAGGTCCTCGTCGACGTGGATGCCACCAGTAAAAAGCGCGCTTTCGAGGAAGCGGGCCTGCTGTTCGAGAGCCAGCACGGGCTGAGCCGCGCGCTGGTGACCGACAGCCTGTTCGCGCGAGAGCGATTGGGGTCGACCGGGCTGGGCCACGGCGTGGCCATTCCGCATGGCCGCATCAAGGGGCTGAAGTCGCCCATGGCCGCGGTTCTGCGCCTCGAGAAACCCATCGGATTCGACGCCCCCGACGAGCAGCCGGTCAACCTGCTGATCTTCCTGCTCGTGCCCGAGGCCGCCACGCAGAAGCACCTGGAGATCCTCTCGGAGATCGCCGAACTGCTCAGCGACAGCGTGCTGCGCGAAAAGATCCGCAGCGCCTGCGATGTGGCCACTCTCTACGGTCTGATTGCCAATTGGCAGCCGACGGTTACCGCGGCCTGATTTTTTTGTCGACGGTGTATCCATGAAACCCACGGCCGTCAGTGCCGATGCGCTGTTCGAGGATCACCGGGCTTCGCTGCAGTGGCAGTGGCTGGCGGGTCAAGGCGCCAGCGAGCGCCGTTTCGACGAAGTCGCGGTGCGCGAAGCGACGTCGGGCGCCGATCTCGTCGGTTACCTCAACTACATCCATCCCTACCGGCTGCAGATCCTGGGCGGTCGCGAGCTGGCGCACATCACGGCCGATACGCCCGAGGATACGGCGCGCCGCATCTCGCGCATCCTGACACTCGAGCCGCCCGCGCTGATCCTGGCCGATGGCCAGTCCGCGCCGGACATCCTGCTGGCCATGTGCGAACGGGCGCAGATCCCGCTGTTCGCCACGCCGGAATCCGCCGCTTTCGTGATCGATGTGCTGCGGGCCTATCTCTCCAAGCACTTCGCCGACCGCACCACCATGCACGGCGTGTTCATGGACATTCTGGGCCTGGGCGTGCTGATCACCGGCGAGTCCGGCCTGGGCAAGAGCGAACTGGGGCTGGAGCTCATTTCTCGCGGCAACGGGCTGGTGGCCGACGATGCCGTCGACCTCTACCGCATCAACCAGACCACGATCGAAGGCCGCTGTCCGGATCTGCTGCAGAACCTGCTCGAGGTGCGCGGCATCGGCCTGCTCGACATCCAGGCCATCTTCGGCGAGACCGCGGTGCGCCGCAAGATGCGGCTCAAGATGATCGTGCACCTGGTGCGGCGCGAAACGCTGGAGCGTGAGTACGACCGCCTGCCGCACGAGCCGCTGACCCAGAACGTGCTCGGTGTGCCCGTGCGCAAGGTGGTGATCCAGGTCGTGGCCGGGCGCAACATCGCCGTGCTGGTCGAGGCTGCCGTGCGCAACGCCATCCTGCAGCTGCGCGGCATCAATACCTATGACCAGTTCGTCGAGCGCCACCGCAAGGCCATGGAACGCGGCGATTAGCCCGGCGCGAACGCCAGGGCAGACGCCATGGCATCCGAGGGCCATCGGGCCCGGACAAAAAAAACGGCGCCCTGAGCGCCGCTTTGCCGTCGAGGCCGATGCCTGAGGGGATCAGCCCTTGGCCTTGCCCTTGAGGTCGACCTTGCCCTGGTTGTAGTCGGGGGCCAGGCCGTACAGGACGATGGTGTGGTCCTGCAGCGTCCAGCCGCGTTCCTTGGCGATGGCCTGCAGGCGCTTTTCGATCTCGGCGTCGTAGAACTCTTCCACATGGCCGGTTGCGGTGCACACCAGGTGGTCGTGCGGCTGGCCTTCGTTGAGTTCGTAGACGGCTTTGCCGCTTTCGAAATTGCGGCGGCTCAGGATGCCGGCCTGTTCGAACTGCGTGAGCACGCGGTAGACGGTGGCCAGGCCGATGTCGGAGCGGTCGTCCAGCAGCAGGCGGAAGACGTCTTCGGCCGTCATGTGGCGCTGCGGGCCCTTCTGGAAGATCTCGAGGATCTTCAAGCGTGGCAGCGTGGCCTTCAGGCCGGTGCTCTTGAGTTCTTCGATGTTGTTGCTCATGGATGTGCCCTAGTCGGGGGATATCTTGTGGTCTGGATCAGGTCTGGATGCAGCGGGGCGGTGCAGGCCCGCCGCCCGATGTTCGGGGTGTGAAACCTCTTGAAACCACGCGGAACCACGGGCTCGAAGAGGCTTTACAAGCTGCCGCTACAATGGGTCGATCATATCGTCACATTGAGGCTATGTCTTTTTTTCTCCTCCGCAAAGCCCGTGTCATCCTGCCTCTGGGCTTGTGTGTGCTGCTCGCAGCCTGCTCCACCGCCGACCGCGCCAGCCATCGGCTGGTGGATTGGGTGACGCCTTACAAGGCCGACGTCATCCAGGGCAACGTCGTGACGGCCGAGCAAGCCAAACAGCTGCAGCCCGGCATGACCCGCAACCAGGTCCGCGGCCTGCTGGGCACGCCGCTGCTGGCCAGCGTCTTCCACCAGGACCGCTGGGATTACGTCTTCACCATCCGGCGCCAGGGCATCGAGCCCCTGGAACGCAAGTTCACGGTGTTTTTCGACGGCGATCGCCTGACCCGCTTCGAGGGCGATTCGCTGCCCAGCGAGACCGAGTTCGCGACGCTGGTCCAGCCGCCGCTTGAAAAGGTCAAGGTGCCCGAGCTGTCGGCGACGCCCGGCCAGCTCAAGTCGTTCGAGCCCAAGGCCGGCCAGCCCGCCGCCAATGCGCCGGCACCCGGCACCACCGGTCCGGCGCGCCAGAGCTACCCCCCGCTCGAGCCCTGAGGGCGGACGGGCGACCTGTACGCCCGTGTCCGCGCCTTCGGTTTTCCATCATCGACAACGAACAGAGATAAGCATGCACAAGATCGCCATTGCCGGCGTGAGCGGCCGCATGGGTCGCACCCTGATCGAAGCCGTCAGCGCCGCCGATGACTGCGCGCTGAGCGGCGCCCTGAGCCTGCAGGCCGCCTCGGCCGGCGGCGACGCCACGGCCTTCCTGGGCCGCAACAGCGGCGTGGCGGTCACGGCCGATCTGCGTGCCGGTCTGGCGGGTGCCGACGCGATCATCGATTTCACGCGGCCCGAGGGCACGCTGGCCTTTCTGCCGCTGTGCCGCGAGCTGGGCGTGAACATGGTGATCGGCACCACCGGCTTCACCGACGAGCAGAAGGCGCTGATCGCCGAAGCCTCGCGCGACATCGCCATCGTGCTGTCGCCCAACATGAGCGTGGGCGTGAACGTGACCTTCAAGCTGCTCGAGATGGCGGCCAAGGCGCTGTCGACCGGCTACGACATCGAGATCGTCGAGGCGCATCACCGTCACAAGGTCGATGCGCCTTCGGGCACCGCGCTCAAGATGGGCGAGGTCATCGCCGAGGCGCTGGGCCGGGATCTCAAGGACTGCGCGGTCTACGACCGGCATGGCGTGACCGGCGAGCGCGACCCGTCCAGCATCGGCTTCGCCACCGTGCGCGGCGGCGACATCGTGGGCGACCACACCGTGCTGTTTGCCGGCACGGGCGAGCGCATCGAGGTCACCCACAAGTCGTCGAGCCGGGCCACCTATGCCCAGGGCAGCCTGCGCGCGGTGCGTTTCCTGGCGGGGCGCAACAGCGGCCTGTACGACATGTTCGACGTGCTGGGCCTGCGCTGACGCGCCCGTGCCCGCCCCGGCAGCCGGGCTGCCCCTGCCGTGCCTTCGCCCCTTGCCGGGTGAAGGCATTCTTTTTTGAGAGGACGCCTCAATTCGGCGTTCGCGCGCGCACAGCCTAAAATCGCCCCACGGAATTCCCAGGGCCCGTACACCGGCCCGGCTTCGCACCGGCGAAGCGACCTCCATCACGATCATGCAAGACACCTTCAATCCACAAGACATCGAGCGCGCCGCCCACGCCGACTGGACCGCCCGCGACGCCTACCGCGTGACGGAAGACGCCGGCAAGGACAAGTTCTACGCCTGCTCCATGCTGCCGTACCCCAGCGGCAAGCTGCACATGGGCCATGTGCGCAACTACACCATCAACGACATGCTGACGCGGCAGTTGCGCATGAAGGGCTACAACGTGCTCATGCCCATGGGCTGGGACGCCTTCGGCCTGCCGGCCGAGAACGCCGCGCTCAAGAACGGCGTGCCGCCGGCGCAGTGGACGTACGACAACATCGCCTACATGAAGAAGCAGATGCAGGCGATGGGGCTGGCCATCGACTGGTCGCGCGAAGTGGCGACCTGCGATCCTTCCTATTACAAGTGGAACCAGTGGCTGTTCCTGAAGATGCTGGAGAAAGGCATTGCCTACCGCAAGACGCAGGTCGTGAACTGGGATCCGGTGGACCAGACCGTGCTGGCCAACGAGCAGGTCATCGACGGCAAGGGCTGGCGCACCGGCGCGGTGGTGGAGAAACGGGAGATCCCGGGCTACTACCTCAAGATCACGGACTACGCCGAGGAACTGCTGGACCACGTGCAGAACCGGCTGCCGGGCTGGCCCGAGCGCGTGCGCCTGATGCAGGAAAACTGGATCGGCAAGAGCGAAGGCGTGCGTTTTGCGTTCCCGCACGAGATCCTGGGCGACGACGGCCAACCGATCCAGGATGGCCGCCTCTATGTCTTCACCACGCGTGCCGACACCGTCATGGGCGTGACGTTCTGCGCCGTGGCCCCCGAGCACCCGCTGGCCCAGCACGCCGCGCGTGACAACGCCGAGCTCGCGCGCTTCATCGAGGAGTGCAAGAAGGGCGGCACCACCGAGGCCGAACTGGCGCTGCGCGACAAGGAAGGCCAGCCTACGGGCCTGTTCGTGACGCACCCGCTGACGGGCGATCGCATCGAGGTCTGGGTCGGCAACTACGTGCTGATGAGCTACGGCGACGGCGCGGTCATGGGCGTGCCTGCGCACGACGAGCGTGACTTCGCCTTTGCCAACAAGTACGGCCTGCCGATCCGGCCGGTGGTGGCAGTCGAGGGCGAGACCTTCGACAGCACACGCTGGGCCGACTGGTACGGCGACAAGCAGCAGGGCCGCACGGTCAACTCGGGCCGCTTCGACGGTCTGGGCTACAAGGATGCGGTCAACGACGTGGCCGCCGAGCTGATCAAGCTGGGCCTGGGCGACAAGAAGACCACCTGGCGCCTGCGCGACTGGGGCGTGAGCCGCCAGCGCTACTGGGGCACGCCCATCCCGATCATCCACTGCGAGGACTGCGGCGCGCAACCCGTGCCCGAGCAGGACTTGCCCGTGGTGCTGCCCACCGACCTGGTGCCCGACGGCAGCGGCAACCCGCTGCTCAAGTCCGAAGCCTTCCACGCCGGCGTGGTCTGCCCGTGCTGCGGCAAGCCCGCGCGGCGCGAGACCGACACCATGGACACCTTCGTGGACTCGTCGTGGTATTTCATGCGTTATTGCGATCCCCGCAACGACCAGGCCATGGTGGCCGACGGCGCCGACTACTGGATGCCGATGGACCAGTACATCGGTGGCATCGAGCACGCCATCCTGCACCTGCTGTATGCACGTTTCTGGACCAAGGTGATGCGTGACCTGGGCCTGGTGAAGGTCGACGAGCCCTTCACCAAGCTGCTGACGCAGGGCATGGTGCTCAACCATATCTACTCGCGCCGTACCGAGAAGGGCGGCAAGGAGTATTTCTGGCCGCACGACATCGAGCACGTGCTCGACGAAGGCGGCAAGATCGTGGGCGCGCGGCTCAAGAACGCCGTGGGCGCGCTGCCGGTCGGCACGGTCATCGACTACGAGGGCGTGGGCACCATGTCCAAGTCCAAGAACAACGGGGTCGATCCGCAGGAGCTCATCGAGCGCTACGGCGCCGACACGGCGCGCCTCTACACGATGTTCACCGCGCCGCCGGAAGCCACGCTGGAGTGGAACGACTCGGCCGTGGAAGGCAGCTACCGTTTCCTGCGGCGTGTCTGGGGCTACGGCGCCAAGCTGCATGCGGTGCTGCCGGGTGGCGTGGCTGCGGCGCTCGAGGGCCTGCCGGCCGTGGAAGCCAAGGCCGACAAGGCGCTGCGCCTGGACGTGCACACGGTGCTCAAGCAGATCGACTACGACTACCAGCGCATGCAGTACAACACGGTGGTCTCGGGCGCCATGAAGCTGCTCAACGCGCTGGAAGGCCACAAGTCGCCCGAAACGGCCGGTGGCCAGGCCGCTGCGGCCGAGGGCCTGGGCATCCTGTTGCGCACGCTCTATCCGGTGACGCCGCACATCGCCCATGCGATGTGGCGCGAGCTGGGCTACGAGGCGCGCTTCGGCGACCTGCTCGACGCGCCCTGGCCCACGGTCGACGAGGCCGCGCTGGTGCAGGACGAGATCGAGCTGATGCTGCAGATCGGCGGCAAGCTGCGCGGCTCGATCAGCGTGCCCGCCGGTGCCGACAAGGCCGCGATCGAAGCCATGGCGCTGGCCAGCGAGGCCTATGCCAAGTTTGCCGAGGGTGCACAGCCCAAGAAAGTGATCGTGGTGCCCGGGCGCCTGATCAATATCGTGATTTGAGGGACTGCGCATGGCTGTCCGTCTGTCTTTCCGCCTTGCGTCCGCCTGAGGAATGTCCATGAGTTCTGCTGATTCGCGCCGCCTGCCTGTTCCCGGGCCCCTGACCCGCCGCTCGCTGCTGCGCCTGGCGCTGTTGCCGGCTGCGGCGGCCGGCCTTTCGGCCTGCGGCTTCCAGCTGCGTGGCGTCATGACGTTCTCGTTCTCGTCGCTGTTTTCGGGCTTTCCCGATACGTCGGATATGGGCGAGTACTTTCTGCAGTCGATGGCCGTCAGCGCGCCCAGCGTCAGGATCCTGACGCTGCCGCAGGAGCGTGCGCAGGCCCAGGTGATCCTGGATGTGCTGGAAGAGCGGCGAGCCAAGACCGTGGCCACCTACAACGCGGCAGGCGAGGCGCGCGAGTTCACGCTGCGTTCCACGCTGCGTTTTCAGCTGCGGGCGGCGGACGGCCAGTTGCTGATCGGACCGACTCCGCTGGGGCAGTCCCGCGACATGAGTTTCACCGAGAGCGCCGCGCTGGCCAAGGAGATGGAAGAACAGGCGCTGTTCCGCGACATGGAGGCCGATCTCGTGCAGCAACTCATGCGCCGTCTGGCCGCCGTGAAGCTGTAATGGCGTAGCCCCATGCAGATTCCAGCCCCCCAGCTACCGGCCCAGTTGCAGCGCGGCCTGCGCTCGCTCTACACCCTGCATGGCGACGAGCCGCTGCTGATTCAAGAAGCCGGCGACGCGATCCGGCAGGCTGCGCGTGCCCAGGGCTATACCGAACGCACCGTTCACACGGTTTCGGGGGCGCATTTCGACTGGAGCGAGGTGATGGCCGCCTGCGGCTCGCTGTCTCTGTTCGCCGACAAGCAGATCGTGGAGGTGCGCATTCCGACCGGCAAGCCGGGCAAGGAAGGCAGCGTCGCGATCCAGCAACTGGCCGAACAGGCCCAGGGCAACGACGGCACGCTGCTGCTGTTCATGCTGCCGCGCCTGGACAAGGCGACCCGCACGGGGGCCTGGTTTTCCGCGCTGGATGCCCATGGCGCCACCGTGCAGGTCGATGCGGTCGATCGCCGCGCGCTGCCGCAATGGATCGCGCAGCGCCTGGCGCTGCAGGGCCAGCGTGTGGTGGCCGGCGAGCAGGGGCAGTTCGCGCTGCAGTTCTTTGCCGATCGGGTGGAGGGCAATCTGCTGGCGGCGCACCAGGAGATCCAGAAGCTGGCGCTGCTGCACGGACCGGGCGAGCTCGGTTTCGAACAGATCGAGGCGGCCGTGCTCAATGTCGCGCGGTATGACGTGTTCAAGCTGGCCGAGGCCGTGCTCAGCGGCAACCTCGTGCGCACCCAGCGCATGCTCGACGGCCTGCAGGCCGAGGGCGAGGCCGAGGTGTTGGTGCATTGGGCCCTGGCCGAAGACATCCGCGCGCTCAAGCGTGTGAAGACGGCGCTGGGCGCAGGGCGTCCGCTGCCCATGGCGCTGCGCGACAACCGCATCTGGGGCGTCAAGGAAAAGCTGTTCGAACGCGCGCTGCCGCGCCTGAGCGAGCAGCAGGTCGACCGCCTGGTGGCGGCGGCGCAGCGGGTCGACGGCATCGTCAAGGGGCTGAAGTCGCCCGACTGGCCGCTCGACAGCTGGCAGGCGCTGCACCGGCTCGCCGCACTGGTGTGCCAGGCCGTGGCCGGCCAACGCGCGAGCACCTGAAAGACCCTGACAGAGGCCAGCCGCGCACGGCTGGCCGAGGGGGCGGTGCCGACTTCATTTATACTCATCTTCAGCATAATTGACGGCTCGGCATTTGCTAGTCCAGACGACCCGCAGGCCTGAGCCGCCGCCGTCATGAAAGGGCGAGCCGCCCGCGCCGCGCCGATCACATAGGATGTTTGCATGACTGAAACTGACCCTGCCGCATATGATTTTTCCGCCCAGGTCGGGCATTTGCTGCGCCGTGCCTACCAGCGGCACACGGCGCTGTTCCAGCAGTTCATTCCCGATTCGCAACTGACGGTGGCGCAGTTCGTCGTGCTGTGTGCGCTGCGCGACCAGGGCGGCAGTTCGATGAGCGACATCGTCAAGGCCACCGTGATCGACCAGGCGACCATCCGCGGCGTGATCGACCGGCTCAAGGTGCGCAAGCTCGTGCACGTCGGCCACGATCCCTCGGACCGGCGCAAGGTGGTGGTGGCCCTGACCGACGAGGGCGCCGACATGGTCAGGCAGATGGAGCCGTTTGCGCAGACGATCACCGAACAGACGTTCGGGCCGCTCAACCCGGCCGAACGGGTGGCGCTGGTGTATCTGCTGCGCCGCATGTGCGAGGCCGAGATCGGCGATGCACCGGCCGCCGATCGATCGGCTAATTAGGGTGTTTACGCTTGAATTGTGCAAATGGACGGTTTTTAATTCGAACCGGCAATAAGCACCAGCGTAGTGCATTGAATGCCCATTTGCATGCATTTTTGTTGTGATAAATCAAAGAAAAGCCAAGTCGGTGCTGTTTTTGATTGCTGAAGGTGGGGCAACGCCTGGAATGCTTCTTGCGTTGTAGTTTTGAGCGTACACATTGAATATTGGGTGTGTGCATAAGGGGCACGGCATGCGGGGGCATGCCGGCGTCGTCAATTTCGCTAGGAGATGTCATGAGCACTCGTCAGAACCCCGTTTTGTCCACCCGCGCACGTTGGCTCGGAGCCGCCTGCGCCGCCGTCTTCAGCGTGTCCGCCGGGGCGCAAGGCACGATCAAGATCGGTGAGATCAACAGCTACAAGGCCCAGCCTGTGTTCCTCGATGCGTACAAGCAGGGCATGGCCCTGGCGCTCGAGGAGGCCAATGCGGCCGGTGGCGTCGGCGGCAAGAAGTTCGAACTGGTCACGCGCGACGACAACGCCAATCCCGGCGAGGCCGTGCGCCTGGCCGAAGAGCTGATCTCGCGTGAACGCGTCGACCTGCTGGCGGGCACCTTCCTGTCGCACGTCGGCCTGGCGATGACCGACTACGCCAAGCAGAAAAAGGTGTTTTTCCTGGCCAGCGAAGCGCTGACCGACAAGGTGACCTGGGGCAGCGGCAACGCGTACACCTACCGCCTGCGCACCTCGACCTACATGCTGGCGGCCTCGCTGGTGCCCGAAGCCCTCAAGCTCAAGAAAAAGCGCTGGGCCATCGTCTACCCGAACTACGAGTACGGACAGTCCGCAGCCGATACCTTCAAGAAGCTGATGAAGGCCCAGCAGCCCGACATCGAGTTCGTGACCGAACAGGCCCCGCCTTTGGGCAAGGTCGACGCCGGCAGCGTGGTGCAGGCGATCTCGGATGCCAAGCCCGATGCGGTGTTCAACGCGCTGTTCGGCGCCGACCTGGCCAAGCTGGTGCGCGAGGGCTCGACCCGCGGCACGTTCAAGGACATTCCCGTCGTCAGCGTGCTGACCGGCGAACCCGAATACCTCGAGCCGCTGCGCGACGAGGCGCCGGTGGGCTGGATCGTCACGGGTTACCCCTGGTACAGCATCGATACGCCGGAGCACAAGGCGTTCGTGGCGGCTTACCAGAAGAAGTTCGGCAAGGAAGAGCTGCGCCTGGGTTCGGTCATCGGCTACACGACGATCAAGTCGCTGGTCGAAGGCGTCAAGCGCGCCGGTGGCAAGACCGACAGCGAGTCCATGGCCAAGGCTTTCAGCGGCCTGAAGGTCGCGACGCCTGACGGCCCGATCGAATTCCGTGCGCTCGACCACCAGTCCACGCTGGGCGTGTACGTGGGCAAGGTCGCGCTCAAGGACGGCAAGGGCGTGATGGTGGACTACCACTACGTGCCCGGCGAGAAGCTGCTGCCGTCGGACGACGAAGTGCGCAAGCTGCGCCCGGCGAACTGATCGGGTCGATTCCGGTTCTTTTCCGACCGCATCCGGCTGTGTGCCGGTCCCCGGTGCCTCCCGCACACGGGGCCGGCATCGTATTTGCTCCGCATGGGAATCCTGCCCGGCAGCCTGAGGTTGCCGGGGCCGGAATAAGGCCCAGGCGGGCCGCCGCATCACTCTGTACAAGAGACTGTCATGGACTTTTCAGGTTTTCTGGCCCAACTGCTCAACGGCCTGGCCGAAGCGTCGTCGCTGTTTTTGGTGGCGGCGGGCCTCTCGTTGATCTTCGGGGTCACGCGCATCGTCAACTTCGCGCACGGCTCCTTCTACATGCTGGGCATCTACATCGCCTACTCGCTGGTCGAGCGGCTGGGCACGGGCCCGGCCGGTGCCGTGGGCTTCTGGTTCAGCCTGGTGCTGGCCTCGCTGCTCGTGGGCGCCATCGGCGCGCTGGTCGAGGTGGTGCTGCTGCGGCGCATCTACAAGGCCCCGGAGCTGTTCCAGCTGCTGGCCACCTTCGCCCTGGTCCTGGTCGTCAACGACGCCGTGCTGTGGCTGTGGGGACCGGAAGAACTGCTGGGCCGCCGTGCGCCCGGTCTGGCCGGGTCGATCGACCTGCTGGGCCGCCAGTACCCGACCTACAACCTGCTGCTGATCGTGGTCGGCCCGCTGGTGCTGGGCTTGCTGTGGCTGTTGCTGACCCGCACCCGCTGGGGTGTGCTGGTCCGGGCGGCCACTCAGGATCGCGAGATGCTGGGTGCCCTGGGCGTGAACCAGGCCTGGCTGTTCACCGGCGTGTTTGCGCTGGGTGCGATGCTGGCCGGCCTGGGCGGAGCCATCCAGCTGCCGCGTGAACCGGCCAGCCTGATGCTGGATCTGCGCGCCATCGGCGAGGCTTTTGTGATCGTGGTGGTCGGGGGCATGGGCTCCATCCCGGGCGCCTATGTGGCCGCTCTGCTGATCGCCGAGATCAAGGCCATCTGCATCGGACTGGGCACGACCACGCTGTTCGGCATCACGATTTCGTTCTCCAAGCTCACGCTGGTGGTGGAGTTCCTGGTGATGGCCCTGGTGCTGGTATTCCGGCCGTGGGGTCTGATGGGCCGGCCGCAAGGCGCCAGCCGCAATTCCGCGCCCATCGAGGCGCCGCTGCGGCCGGGGTCGCCGCAGTTCAAGCTGCTGGCCATGGGCGTATTCATCCTGCTGGCGGTGCTGCCGCTGCTGTCGGGCTGGCTGCCCTATGCCACGGTGCTGACGCAGGATGTGCTGGTGGCCGTGCTGTTCGCGGTGAGCCTGCACTTCATCATGGGCCCGGGCGGCATGCATTCGTTCGGCCATGCGGCGTATTACGGCCTGGGCGCCTACGGTGCGGCCGTGCTGCTCAAGGCGGCCACCATGCCCATGCCGCTGGCCATGGCGCTGGCGCCGCTGATCGCGGGTGCCGGTGCGCTGGTCTTCGGCTGGTTCTGCGTGCGGCTGTCGGGGGTCTACCTGGCCATGCTGACGCTGGCGTTCTCGCAGATCGTGTGGTCGGTGGTCTTCCAGTGGGACGATTTCACGGGCGGCTCCAACGGCATGATCGGCGTGTGGCCCTCGTCGTGGCTGGATGCCACGAGCTACTACTACCTGACGCTGGCGCTGGTGGGCCTGTCGGTGTTCCTGCTGCGCCGCATCCTGTTCGCGCCGTTCGGCTACGCCCTGCGGGCCGGCCGCGACTCGGCGCTGCGGGCCGATGCGATCGGCATCGACGTCAAGCGCGTGCAGTGGATGGCGTTCGTGGTGGCGGGCGTGTTCGGCGGCTTGGCCGGCGCGCTGTACGTGTTCTCGAAGGGCAGCATCTCGCCGGACGCCATGGCCGTCGGCAAGTCGGTCGACGGGCTGGTGATGGTGCTGCTGGGCGGCATCCAGACCCTGCTGGGCCCGATCGTGGGCGCGGCCGCCTTCAACGTGCTGCAGGACTACATCATGCGCGCCACGGATTACTGGCGTGCGCTGTTCGGTGGCGTGATCCTGGTGCTGGTGCTGGTGTTCCCGCAGGGCATCGCGGGCTTCTGCCGGCAGGTGGGCGATTGGTGGCAGGCGCGCCGGGCTGCGCCCGCAAAGACGGGCGTGGCGATCGCGCCGGCGGAGAAACAAGCATGACGACTCTTTTGCAAGTACGCGACCTGAGCAAGTCGTTTGGCGGCGTGCGCGCGGTCGACGGCATCAACTTCGACCTGCACGAGGGCGAACTGCTGGCGCTCATCGGGCCCAACGGGGCCGGCAAGTCGACCACCTTCAACATGGTGGGCGGGCAACTGCAGGCCTCGGGCGGTTCGGTCAAGCTCGGCGGCCAGGAGCTGGTGGGCATGAAGCCACGCGACATCTGGCGCATGGGCGTGGGCCGGACCTTCCAGATCGCGGCCACCTTTGCCTCGCTGACGGTGGTGGAAAACGTGCAGATGGCCTTGCTGTCGCATCAGGGCCGCACCTTTGGACTGTGGAAGCCGGCGGCTTCGCAGTTCCGCGACCAGGCGCTGACGCTGCTAGAGCAGGTGGGCATGCGCCCGCAGGCCGACCGGCCGTGCAGCGAGCTGGCCTATGGCGACGTCAAGCGGGTGGAACTGGCCATGGGACTGGCCAACGATCCCAAGCTGCTGCTGATGGACGAGCCCACGGCGGGCATGGCGCCCAAGGAACGCAACGATCTGATGGCGCTGACCAAGCGCCTGGTGATCGAGCGCAAGATGGCGGTGCTGTTCACGGAGCACAGCATGGACGTGGTGTTCGCTTATGCCGACCGCATGATCGTGCTGGCGCGGGGCCGCCTGATCGCCGAGGGCAGCGCGCAGGAGATCCGCAACCATCCGAAGGTGCAGGAGGTGTACTTCGGCAGCGGCAAGACATTCGAGAAAGAGCAACAGAAAGCAGAGGCCACGGCATGAACGCAGTGCTCGATCAACAAAGCCGGCCGGCCGTGTTCGGCGCGGCCACGCCGGGCGAGCAGGCCCTGCTCGAGGTCAGCGGCCTCAACGCCTGGTACGGTGCGGCGCACATCCTGTTCGACGTGGCGCTGAATGTGCGCCGCGGCGAGGTGGTGGCGCTGATGGGCCGCAACGGCGCGGGCAAGTCGACCACGCTCAAGGCGGTGATGGGGCTGCTCAGCCGGCGCCAGGGGCAGGTGAGTTTCCTGGGGCAGGACATCACGGCCAAGGCACCGTTCGAGGTCTCGCGCATGGGCCTGGGCTTCGTGCCCGAGGACCGGCGGGTGTTCACGGACCTGACGGTGACCGAGAACCTGGAAGTGGGTCGCCAGCCCGACCGCCTGTGGCCCGACGGCAGCGAGGCGTTGAACTGGACGCCTGCGGCGCTCTACGAGCTCTTTCCCAACCTGGGGGCCATGCAGGACCGGCCGGGCGGACAGATGAGCGGTGGCGAGCAGCAGATGCTGACGGTGGCTCGCACGCTCATGGGCAACCCGTTCCTGGTGCTGCTCGACGAGCCGTCCGAGGGCGTGGCCCCGGTGATCGTCGAACAGATGGCGCACATGATCCTGGCGCTCAAGGCCAAGGGCGCGAGCATTCTGCTGTCCGAGCAGAACGTGCACTTTGCCGAGCTGGTGTCCGACCGTGCCTATGTGCTCGAGAAGGGCCAGATCAAGTACGAAGGCAGCATGGCCGAACTCGCCGCGAACGACGAGGTGCGGCGGGCCTACCTGACGGTGTAGGCACCGGAAACCCGACGCGGAACCCGCCATGATGCAAGACCAGAGCCTCGACGTGCTGGCGCAACTGCTGGCCTGGCAACGCGCGGGGTGCCGTGCGGTGCTGGTCACGGTGCTCGATACCTACGGGACCAGTCCGCGTCCGGCCGGCAGCCTGGCGGCGATCCGCGAAGACGGCGCGGTGGCGGGGTCGGTTTCTGGCGGCTGTGTCGAAGACGTCCTCACGCGTCATGTGATGGCACGCTGGGCGCAGGCCCCGGATGTGGCGTTGCCGCGCTGCGAACGCCTGTGCTACGGACAGGACGAAGCCGAGCAGGCCCGTCTGCGGCTGCCCTGCGGCAAGCAGGTGCACCTGAGCGTGGAGTATGGGCTGGAGGACGATGCGCTTGCGCATCTGGTGCAGGCCCTGCGGGCGCGGCAGACCGTGGTCCGGACGCTGGACTATGCCGACGGCCGGGTCGAGCTGGCGCCGGCCGGCAGCGGCGACCGGCCCGGCCTGGTGAGCGATGCGGGCGGACACAGCCATGTGCTGGGCCCGGCCAGCCGCCTCATTCTCATTGGCGCCAACGACGTGGCGGCCTATCTGGCGCAGATCGCGCTGACGCTGGATTTCGATGTGACGGTGTGCGAGCCGCGCGCGGCCTATCGTGCCGTGTGGCGGGTGCCCGGCGTGGCGCTCGTGGAGGCCATGCCCGACGACCTGATCCGCGGGTGCGGCTGCGATGCGCGCACGGCGGTGGTGGCCGTGTCGCACGATCCCAAGCTCGACGATCTTGCGCTCATCGAGGCGCTGGCCCTGCCGTGTTTCTACGTCGGCGTCGTGGGCTCGCGCGCCAGTGCGCCCAAGCGCCGCGAGCGGTTGTCGATGTTCGATGTGACGGCCGCGCAGATGGCGCGCCTGCACAGTCCGGCGGGATTGCCCCTGGGATCGCGGACCCCGGCCCAGATCGCGGTGTCGGTGGCCGGTGAACTGCTGGCCTGCCAGCAGGCCTTGCCGACGGCGGGGCCGGTCGGGCGCCGCAGCGAGCGGCCGATGTCGCCCGCCCTGGCTGGCGGGATCTGCCGGGCCTGAATACGCCCCTGGCAGCGGGCGCGCGCGCCATGCGCGATGATGCCGGCATGCCCGCCTGTACCTTTTCAGATCCGATACGCGACGAACTCGACTCCCCCGGCCGCCCGGCCGCCGGCGTGGTCGGGGTGTTGCTGGCCGCCGGTCACGCACGGCGCTTCGGCCGCGACAAGCGGCAGTTGCCATGGCGCGGCGGCCCGACGTTGATGGAGGCGGCGTTGCGGCCGCTGCTGTCGGTCTGCGAACGGGTGGTGGTGGTGCTGCCGCCCGGCGATGCCTGGGGCCTGCTGTGCAGCCGGGCCCATGGCGCCGGCGTGGCCTGGTCCTTTGCACGCGGCCAGGGGCTGGCCGCTTCGCTCTCGTCGGCCCTGCCGCAGGTGGGCGCGGCGCCGGCCATGCTGGTGGCGCTGGCCGACATGGGCGATGTGCAGGTGCAGACGCTGGAGCGGCTCGTGCAGGCCTGGCGCCGCCATCCCGGGCAGCTGGTGCTGCCGGTGCATGCGGGGCAGCCGGGCAATCCGCGCCTCGTTCCCCAGGTCTTCTACGAGCGGCTGGTGGGCCTCAGCGGAGACGACGGGGTTCGCCGTGCGCTGGACTGGTCGGCGGCGTTGCGGGTGCCGGTCGACGATGCCGGTGTGCTGCGGGATGTGGATGTGCCGGCGGACGCCTGATGCCATCCGCCGGCGCTCGGCGGCCCGGCCGTTGCCGGGCCCCGGGCCCCGGGCCGCGGCCTCAGCGATGCGAGAGGCGCTTGCTGGCCTGCATCAGCGAGCCGTTGCAGGTGAGTGCGAAGACCGTGAGGAACAGCGCCACGGCCATGATGGTGCGGATGTCGCCGAGGTTCATCGCATTGGTCAGCACATAACCCAGTCCCCGTTGCGAGGCGAACATCTCGCCGATGAGCACGCCCAGCAGCGTCAGCGAGAACGCCAGGCGCAGGCCCGAGACCACATCGGGCAGGATGGCGGGGAGCACCACGTGAAGAATCGACTGCCGCGTGGTCAGCCGCATCGACTGCGAGGCACGCAGAAGGACCGGGCGCATCTGCCGGATGGCGCTCATGGTGAAGACCATGATGGGGATGATGCCGTGCATCACGCCGAAGGCCACCTTGGCCGACAGGCCCAGTCCGAAGGCCAGCAGGACCAGCGGGTAGAGGGTGACCTTGGGCACGGCGTAGAGATTGAGCAGGATGGGCTCGGTGACGTCGCGCGCCAGCCGGTTGACGCCGAGGATCAGGCCGAGGACCAGGCCGCCGGCCAGCCCGATGAGCAGGGCGTAGGCCAGTGCGCGGCCGGTTTCCGCGACGTGCAGCCAGAACTCGGTGGTCTGCAGCATCTCCGCCAGGGCCAGCACGGTTTCCCAGGGCGAGGCGAGCGAGCCGCCGCCGACCATCCAGTGCAGGATTTGCCAGGCCACGACGAGCGCGGCGGCGAGTCCGCCATATTGCGTGAGGTTTTTCATGCGTTTCCTTCGGGCGGGGACTCAGCGGTGCAGGCGGGACTGCAGCCGCCGGTCGAGGGTGTTGAGCACCATGTTGACGAGCGTGACCGTGGTCAGCACGAGGAACATCAGCGCATACATGTCGTCGTTCTCGAAGTTGTTGTAGGCGTAGCCGATGGCATAACCGATGCCCGATCCGGAGAGGATGAATTCCGAGGCGATGACGCCGATGAAGGCGTAGGCCACCACCAGCTTGACGCCGGTGAACAGGTGGGGCAGGGCGGCCGGCAGCTTGACGCGCACGGCCGATTGCCAGGGCGACAGCCGCAGCACCCGCGCCGTCTTGTGCAGGGCGCGCGGGATGCGGTCGAGCCCGTTGAGCGTGGCGGTGATCATGGTGACGATCGCCAGCAGCACGGCAATGGCGATGATGGGCGCGGCCCCCACGCCCAGCACCACGATGAAGACCGGGTAGAAGATGAAGGTGGGTACGGCGTAGTAGCTGGCCAGCAGCGGCTCGAGCGCGGCACGCAGCGGCGGCACCGTGTGCACGAACAGGCCGCAGGTGAAGCCCAGCAGCACGGCCAGCACGGTGGCGACGCCGATGTTGAAGAGGCTGGAGGCGATGTCGTGGTCGAACTTGCCGTTCTGCAGCAGCGTCCAGGCGTGGCCGGCCATGGCCGAGGGAGGGATCATGGTCGTGGCCTGGATCACGCCGATGCGGCAGAGCAGTTCGATGCCTGCGATCAGCAGGGCGACCACGATCACGCGCAGCACGTTGTCCTGGAGCAGCCAGCCCGACAGGCTGCGGCTGCGGCGGCCGGGACTGCGGCGGGCCGTATCGCGGGGCGGGGCGGCGGTCTCAGTGGCCATGGGCGGCTCCCATCACCTTGAGCGACTCGACCCGGAGTTTTTCCCACAGGCGTGCATTGACTTCGCCGAAGCGCGGCGTGGAGACGATGCGGCTGTCGCGTGTCCTTTCCCAGCCGGTCTCGACGATGTCGATGAACAGGCCCGGGCGCGAGGACATCACGCCCACGCGGTCGGAGAGCATGGCGGCCTCGTCGAGTGCGTGCGTGATGAGCAGCACCGTGGCCGAGGTTTCGCGCCACAGCCGAAGCAGCTCGTCGCCCATGAGCAGGCGGGTCTGCTGGTCGAGTGCACCGAAGGGTTCGTCGAGCAGGATGAGGCGGGGTTGCTGGACCAGGGTGCGCGCGATGCACACGCGCTGGCGCATGCCGCCCGAGAGCTGGGCGGGATAGGCGCGGGCGAAGTCCTTGAGCCCCATGAAGGCCAGGGCATAGTCGACGCGGCGCTGCACCTCGGCACCGTCCATGCCGGCCATGCGCAGGGCGAACGAGATGTTGTCGCGCACGTTGAGCCACGGAAAGGAGGC
This sequence comes from Comamonas sp. BIGb0124, assembly GCF_003752175.1. Lineage (GTDB taxonomy): Bacteria > Pseudomonadota > Gammaproteobacteria > Burkholderiales > Burkholderiaceae_C > Comamonas_F. Next base: position 92,891 of record NZ_RJVF01000016.1, read on the forward strand.
GTCTTCCTGGAACACCACGCCCACGCCGTCGGGCACGCCCTTGATCTCGCGGCCTTCGAACAGCACCGCGCCGTCGGTCGGCGTGGCCAGGCCGCTGAGCGTGTCGAGCAGGGTGGACTTGCCGCAGCCCGAGGGGCCGACGACGGAGAAGAACTCGCCCTTGTGGAGCGTGAGGTCGATAGGGCCCAGGGCGTGGAAAAGCTCCTTGCTGTCGGATTTCTGGAAGTAGCGGGTCACGCCGCTGAGCGTGGCATGGGCTTCCTTCTGGACCACGCTGAGGTGGGGGGTGTCGGCGGACATGGGCGAGGGCGATCGGGCGGTGCTGTGGATGGTCATGAGGCGTTACTCGGCGCTGGCGTTAGAGCTTGCTCTTGGCTTTGACCGAGGGCGGCAACAGGCTGCTGTCGACCAGCTTGGTCCAGTCCACGCTGTCCTTGAGTTCGCCGATGAGCTTGAGGCCGTCGGTCATGCGGTCGAGTTCGACCTGGTCGAATTCGCCTTCGCTCCACATGCGCGACTTGACCATGTTGTCGACGGCTTCGCGTGCGACTTCGGGCGTGAGCTTGAAGCTGGTTTCCAGCAGCTTGGCCGCGGCGGCCGGGTCGCGATAGGTGGCGCGCACGCCGGCCTGGCGGCCTTCGATGATGGCGCGCAGCTTTTCCGGGTGCTCCTTGGCGAAGGCCCGGGTGGTGATGCCGACCGAGGTGGTCATGGGCTGCAGCACGGCGCCGGCGTTGTAGACGGTGCGGTACTTGTCCTTGCGCACGATGGACAGGGGCTCGATCAGCACGGCGCCGGCCACGGCGTTCTGTTCCAGCATGGTCAGGCCGTTGACGTAGCCGCCCGAAGCGACACGCTGAACCTGCGCGGCGTCGACGCCCTTTTCCTTGAGCACCATCAGCAGCAGCATTTCGGAGACGCCCTTGGGCGAGGTGATGGCCACCTTCTTGCCGGCCAGATCGGCGACGTCCTTGACGGGCGAATCCGGCAGGGTGACCAGGGTGGCTTCGGCCACGCTGCGGGTGCCGGTGTTGACGATGACGACATCGAGGCCCTGGCGTTGCGCGGCCAGCGCGGCCGAGACGGCGACTTCGCCGTACGGCAGCTTGCTGGCGAGGATGTTGCGCACGGTGGTGCCGCCGCCGCCGGAGGTGAGGATGCCGGTGATGTCGATGCCGGCCTTCTTGAACAGGCCCTGGTCCATCGCCACGGCGTAGGGCAGGCCGTAAAGGCTGCTGCCCCACTGGGTGACGGAGATTTCCTCGGCGTTGGCGGCGGAGGGAGCGGCCAGGGCGGCGGACATCACGAAGGACGCGCACAGGGCGGCCCGGAAGCGCTTGACGAAGGTCTGCATGGTTTCCTCGAAACGAAGTGGAAGACAGGTTCCTGTGCCTCCACGCATGCGCCGGCGTGTGTTCCGATGCAGCGTGTACAGGCGAGTACCGGGGCTGCATGCAAGCCATGTGCCAACATTAGATATCGATTGAAAAAACGAAGATTGTCGTTTTGTCGTCAATCCAATCAATAACTTAGATGTCTTATATTATTTTCGAGATGCCTTGAGGGTCGGGATCTTCGAGGTGGACCGGGGTCGGAAAGGTCGGTAGGCCGCCCGATTGCGGTGTCTTGTGGTGCATGCGCCGCGCTTGTGCGTGCTTTCTCGGTGCATGCGGCACGGCTGTGGGGCGCATGCACCGAGGCAGCCGGAGCAGCCGGCTCGAGGGCCGTGCAGCGGCCTCAGTTGGCTGCTGTCATCAGGCGGCCGAGCTCCTGGGTGGAGGGCATGCGCTGGCCGAGCTCGCCGGAGGCCTGCTCGTCGCGGGACAGGTTGTAGGCCATGGCGATGAGCACCTTGCGGGTGGTCTCGATCTCGGCCTCGGTGATGCCGGCCATGCTGACGCTGTTGACCTGTTCGGCCAGGGGGACCAGCTTCTTCTTGAGGGCGCGGCCTTGCTTGGTGAGGAAAACGTGGACCTTCTTGTTGTCGCCGGGCAAGTGGGTGCGTTCGACGTAACCCAGGCCTTCGAGCGACTTGACCGCCGTGAAGGTGGTGGGCTCGGTGACGCCGGCCCGTTCGGCCAGGGCGCGCTGGGACAGGCCGTCCTGATCCCACAGCACGCGCAGAATCGTCCAGTGGCCGTAACTCACGGTATGCGGAACGAGCCGGATCTGCAGGCTGCGGATGAAGGCGCGGGCAGCGTCCTTGACCAGGTGGGCAACACGTTCGTGGGCCAGCTGGTCGACGGCGGCGGCCAGGGCCTCGGCCTGCTCCGCAGGGTTCGAGAGCCGGGTCTGTTTCTTGGATGGACGGGCCATGGGTTGCTGTTGCTCAGTAATCTAAGGATGTCGGAGATGATATCTTGTCCGCTTCGTATCGGGGTGGCATTGCAGCCCGAAACGGAAAACCTGCTGGCTTGCTTTTTGCATGTGTAGATATCGAAGATTGTGAGAAGGTTTCGTATGCTTTCCGACCAGACCATTCAACACGTGAAGCTCTCGAGCTGGGCCGATTTCGCCCAGGCCGCCGACCAGCTCGAAGGCTGGGTTTTCCGTGGCCAGCCCAACGAGGACTGGCCGCTCGTGAGTTCGCTCACCCGCCATCTGGCACGTTACTGCCCGGACACCACGCTGTGGCCGCTGCGCGAGGAACGTGCGATCCGGGTGTTCCGGCGCAAGGCCCATGTGTACCTGCAGGATGGCTCGGTGCTGGAAGACGATCTGCGCTGCCTGGCGCTGATGCAGCATCACGGCGCGCCCACGCGGCTGGTCGATTTCACCAAGTCGCCGTTCGTGGCGGCCTTCTTCGCGCTCTGGCATCTGCAGGGCGATGCAGCGGTCTTCGCGCTCAATACACCGGCGCTTTGGAAAGCCGCGCCACGCTTCGATCCGTCGCTGCACCGCGATGTCATCGACCTGCGCAAGCCGGGGAACTATCAGCGTTATTTCGCCAACAACAACCATGGCCTGGTCTGGTTTGGCGAGCCCAATCAGATGGATGCCCGGCTGGTCGCCCAGTCGGGCATTCTGGTGGTTCCGGGCATGCTGGACGTGCCGCTCGAAACGTTGTTGGCAGGCTACGACAGCGACGAACCGCTGTTGCGCAAGTTCATCTTGCCGGCGCAGGTCCGCGAGGAGGCGTTGCGTGCGCTCTACCGCATGAATATCACGGCGGCGACGCTGTTTCCCGGGCTCGACGGGCTGGCGCGTTCGATCGGCTACGAGCTGGAAATGGTCTGGGAGCAGCTCATCGTGGACTACCGGCAGAGGTTGTCGACAGACTGAATCCCGACGCATGCGTGCCGGTCCGCAGGGGCTGGACGAGAGCGCAAAAAAACGCTTTAAATTTATTCGATCTCTAAGTTAAACTGGAACCTGTTCCTCGTCTCAACGAAAAATCCGCAACGAAAGCAAACCATGTACGACCGCTACGCAACTGAAAAACTGATCGACCTGTGGCTGACCGAAGACATCGGCGCCTGCGACCTCACGGTGCAGACCATGATCGAGCCCACCGAGCAAGGTCATTTCGTGATGAATGCACGCGAGAGCCTGATCGTCGCCGGCATCGACATCGCCGCACGGGTGTTCCAGAAATACGACCCGACGCTGGCGGTCGAGGTCCATGTGGCGGACGGCGAGCGTGTGGGCAAGGGCAAGGTGCTGATGACGGTCAAGGGCAGCGCACGCAGCGTGCTGACGGCCGAACGCACGGCGCTCAACCTCATGCAGCGCCTGAGCGGCATTGCCAACGAGACGGCACGCTATGTGCAGGCCATCGAAGGCACACGCGCCCAGCTGATCGACAGCCGCAAGACCACGCCCGGCCTGCGCATGCTCGAGAAGCACGCCGTGCTGTGCGGCGGCGGCCTCAACCACCGCCTGGCGCTGGACAACGGCGTGATGGTCAAGGACAACCACATCGCCGTCTGCGGCAGCATTGCCGAGGCCGTCGCCCGCGTGCGCCGCAAGCTGCCGGTGCTGACCAAGCTGGAAGTGGAGTGCGATCGCGTCGACCAGGTGCGCGAGGCGCTGGCGGCCGGCGTGGACGTCATCATGCTCGACAACATGTCGCTGCCCGACATGGCCGAGTCCGTGGCGATCGTGGCCGGACGCACCAAGGTGGAAGCTTCGGGCGGCATCCGCCTGGAAACCATCCGTCCCATCGCCGAGACCGGCGTGGACTACATCTCGACCAGCAAGATCACCCAGTCGGCCCCGGCCGTGGACATCGGCCTGGACGAAGCATGAGCACCGAGCGGTCCGCCGCCGCAGGGACCTTCTTTTTTGTCGTGGGCCCCAGCGGTGCGGGCAAGGACACGCTGATCGACGGCGCGCGCCAGGCCCTGGCCGGCCGGCCCTATGTGTTTGCACGCCGGGTCATCACCCGGCCGGCCGGCGCGGCGGGCGAGGACCACGAGGCCGAAACGGCCGAAGGTTTCGAGAGGCGCCGGGCCGCGGGCGATTTCCTGATGACCTGGCGTGCCCATGGCCTGGATTACGGCCTGCCGGCGAGCTTGCTGGGCGTGCTGGCTGCGGGCTCGCACGTGGTGGCCAACGGGTCGCGTGCCATGGTGGCGACGCTTGCCGAACGCCTGCCCGGCCTGGTGGTGGTCGAGGTCTGCGCGCCGCCCGAAGTGCTGGCCCGGCGCATTGCCGGACGCGGGCGCGAGACGGCCCAGGAGGTACTGGCCCGTCTGGCCCGCCAGGTCGATCCCCTGCCGACCGGCCTGCTGCGCCAGCGGGTGGTCAACGACGGCGATCCGGCGCAAGGCATCGCCCGTTTTCTGCAGGTGCTGAGCCAGCCCGTGACGAACCGCGTGGTTCGCCGGCTGGGTCTGGACACGGGGGGTGAAAGCCTGGTGCTGGCGCCTTGCGCGAGCTGGCCGGCCGCCAGCCGCCTGCGTCTGCAAGGGCCGGCCGGTGCGCTGGCCGATGTGCGGGTGCTGGCCCGGATGCATCCGCACGAGCCGGTTCGCATGCGGGCGGCCTTGCAGGCGAATGTGCAGGCACGGGTGGCGACCTGCGTGTCGGCAGCGCCGCAGGATGTACTCGCCGAGGTCGCTCCTGCGCTGCAGACGGGCGAGCTGGGCTTGCCTTCCGGCCTGATGCAGCGTCTGGGGCTGGACGAGGGGCAGACGGTGCGTGTGCTGCCCACGCTGGAGGCCAGCAGCCGGACCTGGCTGGGGCACAAGCTACGCGGCGGGCGGCTGGCGGCATCCGAATACGAGGCGGTGTTTCTCGATGCGCTGGATGGCCGCTACACCGAAGCCGAGCTCACGGCGTTTCTGGTGGCCACGACGCGGGCGCTGGATGCCGACGAGACCCTGGCGTTGGCGCAGGCCCGCACCCGGCTGGCCAAGCCCATGGTGTGGGACGAGGCCATGGTGGTGGACAAGCACTCGCTGGGGGGCGTGCCGGGCAGCCGCATCACGCTCGTCGTGGTGCCGATCGTGGCGGCGCATGGGCTGGCCATGCCCAAGGCGTCGTCGCGTGCCATTACGTCGGCAGCCGGCACGGCCGATGCGATGGCCGTGCTGGCCAACGTGGTTTTGTCGCCGCAGGACGTGCGGCGCTGCGTGCGCGAGGCACGGGCCTGCATCGCCTGGAACGGCCGCATCAGCCATTCGGTGATCGACGACGTGATGAACCGCATCACCCGCCCGATGGGGCTGGAGACCGGGGCCTGGTCGGTCGCCTCCATCCTGTCGAAGAAGGTGACGGCGGGGGTGACCCATCTGCTGGTGGATGTGCCTTACGGGCCGCACACCAAACAAGCCGACGAAACCCAGGCGCAGGCGCTCTGCACCTTGTTCGAACAGGTGGGCCGGGGGCTGGGACTGACGGTGCGTGCGCTGGCCACCGACGGCACGCGGCCGATCGGCCGAGGGATCGGTCCGGCGCTGGAAGTGCGCGACGTGCAGCAGGTGTTGGCGCGCGATCCGGCCGCACCGCACGATCTGCGGGCCAAGGCCTTGCGTTTTGCGGCGCATGTCCTGGCTTGGGATCCGGCCGTCGGCTCGGTCGAGCGCGGGCTGGAGGTGGCCCGCCATCTGTTGGACAGCGGCGCGGCGCAGACGGCCCTGGCGCGCATCGTGGCGGCCCAGGGGCCGGCCGCAGCGGTGGCGCCGGCGTCGCATTCGGCCGAGATCGATGCCGGGTGTTCGGGCCGTGTCGTCGAGATCGACGGCTGGACCGTCGCCGGCCTGGCGCGCTCGGCCGGTGCGCCGCAGCACCCGGGCGCGGGCATCGACCTGTTGTGCGGCGTGGGCGACACGGTGCAGGCCGGACAGGCCCTGTACCGCGTTCACGCGGCCAGCGAGACGCTGCTGCAGTCGGTGCTGGCCCAGGCGGCTGCGGTGCCAGGCGGCGGTGTTCGCGTGGCCGGCGGCGACATGGCGTGAAGTGACGCGATGCGGGCGCCCGGTGCGCCCGCATCGCCAACCATGCGGCTTTCCCCCGAAAGGCCGGCATGCAGTCCCGCCTGTCCTCGCGGATCGGCCGGGGCGGGAAACCCCAGGTGGCTCATGACTGCCTGGGGTTTCTTTTTGGGTGGTCAGGGCGCATGCCCCTGCCGTACCCGGGCCACGGCGGCGGCGCTGTCCGTCCAGGCCGGTTGGTCCGGTGCGAAGCGGGCCCGCAGGTAACCGAGCAGGTCGGCGATCTGGCTGTCGTCGAGGCTGTCCTGGAAACCGGGCATGTAGCCCAGTTCGCCGTTGGCCGGGTCCTGGATGCCGTGCAGGATGACCTGGACGAGGTTGTCGGGCTGCGCGCTGTGGACGTTGGTGTTGAGCGCCAGCGAAGGCTTGACGCCGAACAGCGTCGGCCCCTGGCCCGCTTCGTGGCAGGCGGCGCAGGCGTTCTGGTAGAGGCGTTCGCCGTTGACGTGGGCGGCGTAGACGGGTGTCGCAGTCGTGCCGGCCGCCGGTGTCCGAGCGGCCGCCGCCGTGTCCGCGGGCAGCGCCGCCAGGGCCTGGGGCGCAAGGGTGGCCGGGGCTGTTGGCGTTGGCGTTGGCGTTGGCGTCCGGGCGTCTGCCGAAGCCGTCTGTGCAGGCGACTCGGGCGACAGGGCCATCAGGTAGGTCGAGATGGCGCGCACATCCTGCTCCGGCAGCTCGGCCAGGCCATGGATCACGGGAGCCATGGGGCCGGCCGCGACGCCGTGGCGGGTCGAGAAACCGGTCCGCATGTACTGGTACAGTTCCTCCGCGGTCCACGGCCGGGGTCCTTCGGCCAGCCGGTTGAGCGCGGGCGCGTTCCAGCCTTCGGCGCTGCCGCCGGCCAGGAAGTTGGCCGTGCCGGTCTTTTCGCCGCCCAGGCTGTTGCGTGGCGTGTGACAGGCGCCGCAGTGGCCCGCGCCCTGCACCAGGTAGGCGCCGCGGTTCCATTCGAGGCTCTGCGTGGGATCGGGCCGATAGGGCGTGTTGTCGTGGAACAGCATGTTCCAGCCGGCCAGCGTGGGGCGCAGGTTGTAGGGGAAGGCCAGTTCGGTCCTGGGCGGCTCGGCGCGCACGGCGGGCTGCGACATCAGGTAGCCGTAGAGCGCCTGCATGTCGGCATCGCTCATCTTGGCGAAGGCCGTGTAGGGAAAGGCGGGGTAGAGCTGCCGGCCGTCCTGGTGCACGCCTTCGCGCATGGCCCGCTCGAAAGCGCTGTACGACCAGCGGCCGATGCCGGTGTCGTTGTCGGGCGTGATGTTGGTGCTGTAGATGGTGCCGAAGGGGGTGTCCAGCCCCAGGCCGCCCGCGTTGGCCTCGCCACCCGCCGCAGTGTGGCAGACGATGCAGTCGCCCGCGGCGGCCACTAGCCGGCCCCGCTCGATGGCGGCTGCGGAATAGAGCGAGACGTCGGGTCCGGCCGTGGGAGCGATGGGCGCCTTGACCGGCCAGGCCATGGCGGCCAGGCCCGCGGCGGCGGTTGCCCCGGCGGCCAGCCAGCCCCAGGTCTTCCTGAACCAGGCGGCAGACGAGGCACCCCGGCCGCGCACGGCCGGCGGCGCTTGCAGGGCCAGGCGCAACTGTTCGGCATCGAAGGGGGCCTGGCGCAGCCGCACGCCGGTGGCGTCGTAAATGGCATTGGCCACGGCGGCGGCGGCGGGCAGCGTGAGCACGCCGTCGAGCGCCAGGCGGCCCTGATCGACCGCCGGCCGGCTGGCGTCGGGCTCGGCGGTGGGCACGGGCAAGTCGGACGGGGTGACTGCCGGGGCGATGGCGGTCGAGGCCTGCGCGCTGCCGCCTGCGGTTTCGGGCGGCAGTGCGCCCCAGTCGTCGAAGCGCGCGGGCGCCGCCAGCAACTGGCGGGCCTGTGCCAGCAGGTGGGCGTCGTCGATCGGTGCGCTGCGTGCGGGTGACAGCGACTGGCTGTCGTGGCCGACGACGACCCGCGTCACATCGATCTGGCCGCTGGCCGGGTCGATGGCGACTTCGGCCACCCACGCGCTCCAGGCCGTGCCGCCGGCTTCGGGCGCCTGCGCATAGGCGAAGCCCCGGCCGCGCAGTCGGGTGTCGGGCCGGGTCTGCGTCGACAGCGCCTGCGCGTTGCCGGCGACGCCGCCGGCCGGCTGCCAGTCGGCGCGTGCGGCGACATCGCGGACCAGTCGGCGGGCCGGCTCGCTGGCCAGGCGCTCCAGGCGGTAGGCCACCGGGTCCTGGCCATGGCGGCGGCTGTACTCGTCGACCAGGCTTTCCTGGGCAAACACCTGTGCGGCCAGCAGGTGGGTGCCGTCCGCGTGGTTGAGCGGGGCCGCACCGGCGGCTGCCGTGCGGCGGATGGCCACCAGCTCGGCAGGAGCCGCTTCGGCCTGCGGCGTGGCCTGGGCCGGCTGGCTCAGCAGGCGGGCCAGGCTGGGCCGCACGGCCCACGGCGCTTCGGCCTGCAGGACCGGTGGGCTCGCGCTGGCCGGTGCGGTGCCGGTGTCGGCGGATTCGGCCTCGCCGTCGTCAGCCGAACCGGGTGGAGCCGACGGTGCGCCCGGCGTGCCGTCGGCGCCGTCCGTGAAGGGCGGGCAGACCGGCACGGCCAGCTCGAGCCGCACGGGCGGGCGGCTGCCTGCATGCAGGGCAACACGCACCGGACGACCGGTCGCGCGCGACAGCAGGGCCGCGTCGGCGGCGGCATCCACGGCCGAGAGGACGTCCGCCGCCGCCGTGCCGGCCGGCTCGGTGGACACCACCACGATCTGGTGTTCGTCCCACTGGAGCAGGCGGGCGAGCTCGCGGCGGCATGGGTCGAGGTGTTCGGGGGCGAGCGGCAGCCACACGGTGGCGGCGCGCTGCAGGCACCAGGCGACGGCCTCGCCCGAGACCGCTGCGCCGGCCGTACCGGGCGACCAGATGTAGCGCGTGTCGTCTGCGGCGGTGGCCGGGGTGGGGGGGCGCCGGGCCTGCGCTGCCTGCTGCAGCGTGGGGTCGGGCCTGTGCCAGCGGAGCTGCAGGCTGTCGGCGGCCTGGCGGGCCAGGATGGGCGAGACGGCGGCCAGGCCGACGTAGTGCTGGATGCGCACCGCAGCGATCACGCCGGGCAGCGCCTGGGCGTGGGCCAGATCCATCGATTCGAGCAGATCGCCGCGGTAGCGGCTGCCGTCCCACGCCAGGGTCGGCGGCCGCAGCACGGCGCCGTGCAGGACCTCGCGCGGCAGCGTGGGCGGGGGGGAGGGCGGGGCCTTGGGGCTGGCCTGCGGATCCGTGAGGTCCATGGGGTTCGGGGGGCTGTGGGCTGTCAATCGGCGCCGGGCGGCATATCGTCCGGAGTGGCCAATGGGCCCAATCGGGCCGATGCGGCTGCATGGAGATCCACGGCCCGGTGGGCGGCCCGCAGGATCTCGATATGGGTGCCGCAGCGGCACAGGTTGTGGTGCAGTTCCTGGCGGATCTCGTGGTCGGTGGGCTGCGGCTTGCGGCGCAGCAGGGCCTCGGTGGTCATGATCATGCCGTTGAGGCAGTAACCGCACTGCGCGGCCTGGCAGTCGATGAAGGCCTGCTGCGTGGGGCCGGGCCGGCCGGCGCAGGCCAGTCCTTCGAGGGTGGTCACGCGGCGTCCGGCCACGCCCTTGACGGGGATCACGCACGAGCGGGCGGCCACACCGTCGACCAGCACGGTGCAGGCCCCGCATTCACCCAGACCGCAACCGTACTTGGGGCCGTTGAGTTCGAGGTCGTTGCGCAGCACGTAGAGCAGCGGCGTGCCCGGAGCCGCCGCCACCCGGCAGGCCTGGCCGTTGACCTCGAGGGTCAGCGGCTCGGACGTGCCGGTCGGGGCGGGCGCGGGGTGGACGTGCGGGGATGGACTGCTGCTCATGATGGGGGTGCTGGAAACGACAGGGCAGCGCGGGCCCTGTCCAGGCCCTGCGCTGCCGCATGCAGCGAACCGACGCAAGAAGCGTGCGCGTCCGATCCGCGGGACGCTGCCGGCGCCGTGTCGCCGGGCGCTCAGGCTGCCACGGGCTCCTGTGCCTTCTTGGGTTCGACCAGGGGCACGTTGAAGACGTCGTAGCCGAAACACCAGCTGGGATCTTCGTTGGTGCGCAGCCAGGTGTTGTCGTGCGAGATGCGCTGGACCTTGCTGGCGCGTTCGGCGCGGTTGGCTTCGTACAGGGCGAAGGCCAGGGTGTGGTGGTTGGCGCCGACTTCCTTGAAGCAGCGGGTGAGCATGGCGGCATCTTCGATGGCCATGGCCGCGCCCTGGGCCATGTGGGGCTTCATGGGGTGGCAGGCATCGCCCAGCAGCACCAGTCGGCCACGGCTCCACAGCGGCAGCGGATCGCGTTCGAGCAGCGACCATTTGGTCACTTCCACCGTGTTGTCGATCAGGGCCTGCACGGTCGAGTGCCAGCCCGAGAAGGCTTCGCGCATCTCTTCGCGGCTGCTCGGCAGCCAGCGGTCGTTGAGGTCCCATTGCTCGACCGGCACGCCGGTGACATAGTAGATCTCGTCTTGTTTGCCGGTGACGAAGTAGGTCATCATGTGGCGGTCTTCGGACCACCACTTGACGCAGGCGTCGAAGGGCAGCGCGCCGCTGTCGACGGGCGTCGGGAACACGGCGCGGTGGGCCAGGTAGCCGGCGTACTTCGGCGGCTCGGCACCCAGCAGGGTGTCGCGGATGCACGAGTTCACGCCGTCGGCGCCGATCACCAGGTCGGCCTCCTCGACCGTGCCGTCCGAGAAGCTCAGGCGGACCACATGGCCGAGGTCCTCGACCTGCTTCAGGTGCTTGTCGAAGACCACCATGCCGTCGGGCAGGGCGTCGATCATCAGGGCGTGGAAGTCGCCGCGGTGCACCGTGAGGTAGCTGGCGCCGTAGGTCTTGACCGCGTAGTCGCCCAGGGGGATCTGGGCCAGGATGTCGCCCGTTTCCCAGTGGCGGCTGTACCAGTAGTCGGGATGCGAGCCCTGCGCGTTGAGGGCGTCCTCGATGCCGATCTGGCGCAGGATCTTCATGACGTTGGGGCCGACGTGGATGCCCGCGCCCTGGCGCGAGAACGAAGGGGCTTGTTCGTAGACACGGACGTTCAGGCCGGCCTGGGCCATGAGCGCGGCTGCGGCGGCTCCGCCGAGTCCGGCGCCGACGATGGCGATGCGGGGTTGTGATGACACGGTTAACTCCTGGCTTGTGGGTGCGATGACGTGAGCCGGCGGCTGCGGTGTGGGCGCCGCCCGGCGTTGTGACAGGTTCTGAAAAGCACGAAACGTTCCAGCTCTTGCGTGCTTTGTTTTAAGTGTACACACTTGAATATGCTCTTGTCACCTGTCTTTTTTCATGCACCAAATCGATGCTTTTCTATCCGTTTTGGTGAATTGAAGTGGTTGTTTTGGTGCGGTTTTCCTTGGTGTCGAAATAGGTTTGTCAGACGGCGTGCGATCTGTGAGAATCAAGTGTGTACGCCTAAATGTGGGCTCTTTTCAAAGCGCATCCAGACCGCTGCGCCACCAACGGGAAAACAACCATGAGCAAGACCTACCGCATCGGCCAGATCGTGCCGAGCTCCAACACCACGATGGAAACCGAAGTGCCGGCCATGCTGCTGGCCCACCAGCAGATCCGCCCGCACGACCGCTTCACCTTCCATTCCAGCCGCATGCGCATGAAGACCGTGCAGAAGGACGAACTGGCTGCGATGGATGCCGAAAGCGACCGCTGCGCGCTCGAGCTCAGCGATGCGCAGGTCGACGTGCTGGGTTATGCCTGCCTGGTGGCCATCATGGCCATGGGGCACGGTTACCACCGGGTCTCGCAGGCCCGCCTGACCGAACGCACGGCCAGCAACGGCGCCACGGCGCCGGTGATCACCAGCGCGGGCGCGCTGGTCGATGCGCTGAAGGTGATGGGTGCCAAGAAGATCGCGCTGGTGGCGCCCTACATGCTGCCGCTCACGCAACTGGTGCGGGACTACATCGCCAACGAAGGCTTCGAGATCGTCGACTGGCGCGCCCTCGAGATCCCCGACAACCTCGATGTCGGCCGCCACGACCCGGCCAGGCTGCCCGGCATCGTCGCCGGCATGAACGTGGCCGATGCCGACGTCATCGTGCTGTCGGCCTGCGTGCAGATGCCTTCGCTGCCGGCGGTCGCGCAGGTCGAGGCCCAGACCGGCAAGCCGGTGCTGACGGCGGCCATCGCCACCACATACGCGATCCTGAAGGAGCTCAAGCTCGATCCGGTGGTGCCGGGCGCGGGGGCCTTGCTGTCGGGCGCCTATCCCTACGCCGACTGACGAAGCGCCCGGCGCGTCGTCGTCCTGTCACGGTCCTTGCTTGGAGTTCTGCATGAGCAATTTTCTTTACGGCGCCAACGTGCATGCCAACGGCATCCGCCAGCACGTGCTGCGTTACGGCGGCAGCGACGGCGAGCGCGCCAGGCGCGATCCCGTCATCCTGATTCCCGGCATCACCAGCCCGGCGGTGACCTGGGGCTTCGTGGCCGAACGCTTCGGCCGCCACGTCGACACCTATGTGCTGGACGTGCGGGGCCGCGGCCTGTCGTCGTCCGGCCCGGGGCTGGACTACAGCCTGGACGCCCAGGCCGCCGACGTCGTCGCCCTGGCGCAGGCGCTGGGCCTGAAACGCTATACGCTGGTCGGCCACTCGATGGGCGGCCGCATCGCGGTGCGTGCGGCGCGCAGCCAGCCGGCCGGCCTGTCGCAGCTGATCATCGTCGATCCGCCGGTCTCCGGGCCCGGGCGGCGGGCCTATCCGGCCAAGCTGCCCTGGTACGTGGATTCCATCCGGCAGGCGACGCGGGGCATGTCGGCCGAAGACATGAAGGCCTTCTGCCCGACCTGGACCGAGGCGCAGCGCCAGTTGCGTGCCCAGTGGCTGCACACCTGCCACGAGCCCGCCATCGTGCAGAGCTTCGAGGACTTCGGCACCGACGACATCCATGCCGATCTGCCGCATATCAAGCATCCGCTGCGCCTGATCACCGCCGAACGCGGCGACGTGGTGCGCGACGACGACGTGGCCGAGTGGCAGCAACTGGCTCCGCAGACCCAGCACCATCGCGTGCCTGCGGCCGGCCACATGATTCCCTGGGACAACGAGGAAGGTTTCTACGCCGCCTTCGACGACGTCCTGGGCCACCGGCTGGACTGAGGGCCGTCCGCCCCGTTCCGCCGCCCGACCGATCCCCTTTCTTCCTTATGCAGGAGAGCACACCATGTCCGTGAGCGACATCGATCTGATGAAGGCCTGGAAACAGGTTCTGACTCTGTCCAAGCTGCAGGCCGGCCAGACCGTGACCGTGCTGACCAGCGCCGACACCCACCCCCAGACCCTGCGCTGCGCCATTGCCGCAGCCAGCGACATGGGGGCTCTGGTCAACCGGCTCGATCTGCCGCCCGTCAATGCCGAGAAGGCCCTCAGCCGCGATTCGCTGGCCTACCTGGGCACGACGCCGCTGACGGGCAACCACGCGGCGATCGCCGCGCTCAAGGCCAGCGACCTGGTGCTCGACCTGATGACGCTGCTGTTCTCGCCCGAGCAGCACGAGATCCTGTCGGCCGGCACCAAGATCCTGCTGGCCGTCGAGCCGCCCGAGGTGCTGTGCCGCCTGGTGCCCACCGAAGGCGACCGCGTCCGCGTGAGCGCCGCTTCGCAGCGCATCGAGGCCGCACGCGAGATGCACGTGACCTCGGCCGCCGGCACCGATCTGCGCTGTGCCCTGGGCGAGTTCCCGGCGATCCGCGAGTACGGCTATGTCGACGAGCCGGGACGCTGGGATCACTGGCCCAGCGGTTTCGTGCTGACCTGGCCCAACGAAGGGCAGAGCAACGGCGTGGTGGTGCTCGACCGCGGCGACATCCTGCTGCCCATGAAGGACTACGTCACCGAGCCCATCCGCCTGGACATCCGCGAAGGCTACGTGCGCGCCATCGAGGGCGGCCTGCAGGCCGATCTGCTCAAGGAATACATGGCCACCTTCGAGGACCCCGAGGCCTATGCGGTCTCGCACATCGGCTGGGGCCTGCAGCCGCGCGCACAATGGTCGATGCTGGGTCACTACAACAAGGAAACCCATATCGGCATGGATGCCCGGGCCTTCGAAGGCAACTTCCTGTGGTCCATGGGCCCCAACAACGAAGCCGGCGGTAGCCGCACCACGGCCTGCCACATCGACATTCCCATGCGCCGCTGCAGCGTGGCGCTCGACGGCACCCCCACCGTGATCGACGGCGTGGTGCAGGACGACATCGGCCTGGCCTACGCGGCGGCCAGAAAAGGACTGCTGTGAGCAACGACACCCAGACCCTCCCCATCGCCGGCGTCGAAGGCGACGTCTCGGCCTACGCACGGCAGGGCTTCGGCACGCCGCTGCCGCTCAAGGCGCCGTTCGGCCTGCTCGTCATCGACTTCGTCAACGGCTTTGCCGATCCGGCGGTGTTCGGCGGCGGCAACATTCCCGAGGCCATCGCGCAGACCACGCACCTGCTGGCGCATGCGCGAGCCCAGGGCTGGCCGGTGGCGCACAGCCGCATCGTGTTCTCGGACGACGATGCCGACAGCAACATCTTCTGTCTCAAGGTGCCGGGCATGCTCACGCTCAAGGAAGACAGCCCGGCCAGCGCCATCGTGCCCGAGCTCGCGCCGGCGGCCGGCGAGTACGTGGTGCGCAAGAGCACGCCCTCGGCGTTCTTCGGCACCATGCTGGCACCCTGGCTGGCCCAGCGCGGCGTGCAGACGCTGCTGGTGGCCGGCTGCGTGACCAGCGGCTGCGTGCGCGCCAGCGTGGTCGATGCCATGCAGGCGGGTTTCCGCCCGCTGGTGGTGGCCGATTGCGTGGGCGACCGCGCGCTGGGCCCGCACCATGCCAATCTCTTCGACATGGCGCAGAAGTACGCGGCCGTGATGCCCCTGGCGCAGGCGCTGGCCAGCGTCGAGGCACTGGGCTGAACCTCACGCCCCGACGCCGACCGCCCCCGACCCTCGCTGCCTTGCCATGACCCCGCTACCCCAGCCCCGCCTCCAGCGTCAGGATCTGCTCAGCCGCCAGGGCGCGCTTCTCATCGTGCGCGACCCGGTGGCGGGTGCCCGGCCGGCGCCGGGCCAGCCGGGTGCGGCATCCGACTATGTGCCGGGCACGCCCGACATCTTTGTCGCCGTGCTCGACGAGGGGGCCGATCGGCCGGCCCGCGTGATGGCCTTCAACGGCCACGTCGACCTCGGGACCGGCATCCGCACCGCCCTGGCCCAGATCGTGGCCGAGGAGCTGGAGGTGGCCCTGTCACAGGTCGAGATGGTGCTCGGCCATACCGAGGGCGCGCCCAACCAGGGGCCCACCATCGCGAGTGCGACCATCCAGATCTCGGCCGTGCCGCTGCGGCGGGCGGCGGCGCAGGCGCGCGAGCACCTGCTGGTGCTGGCGGCATCGGTCTTCGGTGTGCCGGCCGCGCAGGTGCGCGCGGCCGATGGCCATGTGATCTGCGATGTCGCAAGCGACGGCGGCGGCGACGGTGCCGCGCCGCGGCGCCTTTCTTACGCCGCGCTGCTGTCGGGCCGCCAGGATGTCTTCCGTCTGGCCGAGAGCGTCAAGCTCAAGCCCGCCGGCGAGTACCGCATCGTGGGGCGCGGTGCGGCGCGGGTCGATATTCCGGCCAAGGCCACCGGCGCGCTCACCTTCGTGCACGACGTGCGGGTGCCCGGCATGCGCCACGGCCGTGTGCTGCGCCCGCCTTACCACGGGCGCGATGCCGGGCCGTTCATCGGCCGCAGCCTGCTGTCGGTCGATGCGGCTTCGGTGCAGCATCTGCCGGGCCATGTGGCCGTGGTGGTCGACGGGGATTTCGTCGGTGTGGTCGCCGATCGCGAAGAGCAGGCGGCGGCGGCCGCGCGTGTGTTGCGGGTGCAGTGGCGCGAGCCGCCGCCCGCGCCGGACCTCTCCGATCTGGCGGCGGCCCTGCGCGGCCATCCGTCCGTCCTGCGCCCGCTGCTGGCCCAGGGCGATGCCGACGCCGCCCTGGCCGATGCCGCCGTGGCTCTGCAGCGGACCTATGTCTGGCCCTATCAGATGCACGCCTCGATCGGGCCGTCCTGCGCGGTAGCCGAATGGCGCGGCGAGCAATTGACGGTGTGGTCCGGCACCCAGAACCCGCACATGCTGCGCATCGACCTCGACCGCTTGCTGGGCGCGGGTGAACAGAACATCGAGATCGTCCGTCTGGAAGCCGCCGGCTGCTACGGACGCAACTGCGCCGACGACGTCTGCGCCGATGCCGCGCTGCTGGCCCGCGCCGTGGGTTCGCCCGTGCGTGTGCAGCTCACGCGCGAGCAGGAGCATGTCTGGGAGCCCAAGGGCACGGCCCAGCTCATGGAGGTGCAGGGGGCGCTCGACGAACGCGGCAACCTGTTGGCCTACGATTTTGCGACCCGCTACCCGTCCAACGACGCGCCGCTGCTGGCCCTGCTGCTGACGGGCAAGGTGTCGGCCGAGCCCCGCACCCTGGAAATGGGCGACCGCACCGCCGTGCCGCCCTACCGGTATCCGCACCTGCGGGTGGTCTGCCACGACATGCCGCCGCTGGTGCGGTCGTCCTGGCTGCGCGGCGTCTCGGCCTTGCCGAATTCGTTCGCGCACGATTGCCTGCTCGACGAACTGGCCTTCGAGGCCGGCGCCGATCCGGTCGAGTTCCGCTTGCGCCACCTCGACGACCGTCGCGCCGCCGATCTGGTCGGCGCCGTGGCGCAGCGCGCCGCCTGGCAAGCGGGTGACCGGGGCAGCCGCGGCGCGCCCGGTCCGGACGGCCTGCTGCGGGGGCGGGGCGTGGCCTACGCGCGGTATGTGCACAGCCGTTTTCCCGGCTTCGGCGCCGCCTGGGCCGCCTGGGTGGTCGATCTCCAGGTCGAGCCGGCCAGCGGCCGCATCCGCGTGAACCGGATCGTGGTGGCGCAGGACACCGGCATGATGGTCAACCCCGACGGCGTGCGTCACCAGATCCACGGCAATGTCATCCAGTCGCTGTCGCGCGCGTTGCTCGAGCGGGTCGACTTCAATGCCCAGGGCGTGGCCAGCCGGGAGTGGGGCGCCTACCCCATCATCGGTTTTGCCGATCTGCCGGAGATCGACGTCCTGCTCATGGACCGGCAGGACGAGCCCCCCATGGGCGCGGGCGAATCGGCCTCGGTGCCGGGTGCGGCGGCCATCGCCAATGCCCTGTTCGACGCCACCGGCTGCCGTTTCCGCGAGCCGCCGTTCACGCCGCAGCGCATCCGGCAGGCCCTGGCGTGGCGTGGCGTGCACACGGTGGACGACACGGAAATACAGATTTCGTAGCAGAAGATTCTTTCTACGCATGGGGTTCCCGGCTTTGGGGGCCGGGGAGGATGTCTTGACGGCCCCAGCGGACAGGGCGGCAGACGTGAGAAAATGCCGGCCATGAACGCGATCAACACCCATGAACTGATGCAGACGCTGGGCTCGCAGGCCAAGGCCGCATCCGCCCATATGGCCCGCGCCGGCGCCGCCGTCAAGAATCGGGCCCTGCTGCGCCTGGCCGAGCTGCTGCGCCGTGAAACCGAATCGCTGCAGGCCGACAACCGTCTCGACCTGCAGCGGGCCGAGGCCGCCGGCCTGACCGGCCCCATGCTCGATCGGCTCAAGCTCACGCCCCGGATCCTCGAGACCGTGGCGCTGGGCTGCGAGCAACTGGCCGCCATGCCCGACATCATCGGCGAGATCAGCGGACTGCGCGAGCAGCCTTCGGGCATCCGCGTGGGCCAGATGCGTGTGCCGCTGGGTGTCTTCGGCATGATCTACGAGAGCCGTCCCAACGTCACCATCGAGGCGGCCAGCCTGGCGATCAAGAGCGGCAATGCGGCCATCCTGCGCGGCGGCTCCGAGGCCATCGATTCGAACAAGGCACTGGCCCGACTGGTGCAGCAGGCCCTGGCCGATGCCGGCCTGCCGCCGGATGCCGTGCAGCTCGTGCCCACCATCGACCGCGAGGCGGTGGGGCAGCTCATCGCCATGCCCGAGTACGTCGACGTCATCATCCCGCGGGGGGGGCGTTCGCTCATCGAACGCGTGAGCCGTGACGCGCGTGTGCCCGTGATCAAGCACCTCGACGGCAACTGCCACACCTACGTCGACGACCCCTGCGACCTCGAACTCGCCGTCAAGGTCGCCGACAACGCCAAGACCCAGAAGTACAGCCCCTGCAATGCCAGCGAAGGCCTGCTGGTGGCGCGCGGCGTGGCGGCGGCCTTCCTGCCGCTGATCGGCCGTGTCTTCGCCGACAAGGGCGTGGAGATGCGCGGCTGCCCCGAAAGCCTGGCGCTGCTGCGCGACGTCCCCGGTGCCCGGCTCGAAGCCGCGACCGAGGCCGACTGGTCGACCGAGTACCTGGCCCCCATCATCAGCGTCAAGGTGGTGGCCGGCGTCGACGAAGCCATCGCCCACATCAACCGGTATTCCTCGCGTCACACCGATGCCATCCTCACGCGCGACCATGTGCATGCACAGCAGTTCCTGCGCGAGGTGGACTCGGCCAGCGTCATGGTGAACACCAGCACCCGTTTTGCCGACGGTTTCGAATACGGCCTGGGTGCCGAGATCGGCATCAGCACCGACAAGTTCCACGCCCGCGGGCCGGTCGGCATCGAAGGCCTGACCTCGCTCAAGTGGGTGGTTCTGGGCCAGGGCGAAATCCGCCAGTGACCGCCGACCCGGTCCGCTCCCGCACCCTCACTCGACCCTTCGCATGAAAATCATCATCCTGGGCGCCGGCCGTGTCGGCGAGAGCGTGGCCGAAAGTCTGGTCTTCGAAGGCAACGACATCACCGTCATCGATACCGATGCGCAGCGCCTGCGTTCGCTCGAAGACCGGTTCGACCTGCGCGGCGTGGTCGGCAGCGGCATCCAGCCGCGCGTGCTGGCCGAGGCCGGAGCCCACGACGCCGACCTCTTCATCGCCTGCGCGGCGCTGGACGAGACCAATCTGGCCGCCTGCAAGATCGCCCACGCCAGCTTCAACGTTCCCACCCGCATCGCGCGGGTGCGTGCGCCCGATTTCCGCGAGGACGCCACGCTGCTGTCCAAGGAGAACTTTGCCGTCGACTGCGTGATCTGCCCGGAAGAGTCGATCACCCGCTACATCGACAAGCTGGTCGACTACCCCGAGGCCCTGCAGGTGCGCGAGTTCGCCGGCGGCGCGGCCTGCCTGCTGTCGGTGCGCGCGGTGCTGGGTGCGCCCATGGTGCACCACAGCATCTCCGAACTGGCGGCGCGGGTGCCCAATGCCGCCATGCGCATCGTGGCCATCTACCGACGCCTGGCCGATCAGCCCGACCGTTTCATCGTCTGCAAGGGCTCGACGCGCATCGAGGCGGGCGACGAGGTCTTTGTGCTGTCGGCACGCGAACACGTCGAGCCGGTGCTGGCCGCGCTGCACCATGCGCAGCAGCCGGTGCGCCGCATCATGATCGCCGGCGGCGGCCGGGTCGGCGAAAGCGTGGCGCTGGCGCTGGCCCGCAAGATGCCGCTCAAGATCATCGAGGCCGACAAGGAGCGCTGCGTGCAGCTGGCCTCGCGCCTGCCCTCCAACGTGCTGGTGCTCAACGGCGACGCCACCGACGAGGATCTGCTCGAGGAAGAGCACATCGAGGGCGTGGACCTGTTCCTGGCCCTGACCAGCGACGACGAGGACAACATCATGTCGTGCCTGCTGGCCAAGCGCATGGGGGCCACGCGGGTGCTGTCGCTGCTCTACCGGCGCAGTTATGCCGACCTGATGCACGGCACGCAGATCGACATCGCGCTGTCGCCTTCGCAGGCCATGCTCGGCGAGTTGCTGGCCTATGTGCGGCGCGGCGACGTCGAGGCCGTGCACAGCCTGCGCCGGGGCGTGGCCGAAGCGCTCGAGATCGTGGTGCGCGGCGATGCCAAGAGTTCGCGGGTGGTCGGCGAGCGCATCTGCGACGTGAAGCTGCCCGAGGGCTGCTCCATCGGCCTGGTGGTGCGCGGCATGCCCGAACCCGCCGGCCACGACGAGGAGGGCAAGCCCAAGCCGGTGCGCAGCGCCATCGGTCAGGACCGGCCGCGCGTGCTGATCGCCAGCGACGACCTCGTCATCGAGAGCAACGACCACGTGGTGATCTTCCTGCCGCGCAAGCGTCTGGTGCGCGAGATCGAAAAGCTGTTCCAGCCGCGCGCCACCTTCTTCGGCTGAGCGCGGCCCCTTTCTGACTGCACTCCGATGCGCGACCACTTCCCTGTCCTGAGCATGCTGGGCATGCTGCTGATGATGATGGCCGGCGCCATGGCCGCGCCCCTGGCCGTCTCGCTTCACCTGGGCGACCGCATGGCCGACAGCTACATCGCCGGCATGGTGCTGACGGCGGTGGCCGGCGGCATGCTGTGGCTGGGACTGCGCCGCCACGGCACCGAGATGCAGCCGCGCCACGGCCTGCTGCTGGTGACGCTGGCCTGGGTGGTCATGCCCTTGTTCGCGGCCATTCCGCTGCTGCTGGCCTTTCACGAGATGGGCCGGCCGCTGAGTTTTGTCCATGCGTATTTCGAAACCGTCTCGGGCCTCACCACCTCGGGCGGCACGGTGATTTCCGGGCTCGACAGCCTGCCGGTCTCCGTCAACTTCTGGCGCACCTTCTTGCAGTGGATGGGCGGCATGGGCCTGCTGGTGCTGGCCGTGGCGGTGCTGCCGCTGCTGGGGGTGGGCGGCAGCCAGCTCTTCAAGGTCGAGGCGGCCGGCCCCATGAAGGACAACAAGCTCACGCCGCGCATGGCGCAGACCGCCAAGGGCCTGTGGAGCGTCTACGCCGGCATGTCGCTGTTCTGTGCGCTGGGCTACTGGTGGGCCGGCATGCGGCCGCTCGATGCGCTGATGCACATGTTCACCACCGTCAGCCTGGGCGGCCTGTCGAGCTACGACACCAGCCTCGGGCATTTCAAGTCGCTGCGCGTGGAGCTGGTCGCCGTCGTCTTCATGCTGGCGGCCAGCTGCAACTTCGCGCTGTATTTCAGCGCCCTGCGGCGCGGCAGCCTGGCCGGTTTCTGGCACGATCCCGAACTGCGGGGCACGCTGCTGGTGATGCTGGGCAGCGGCCTGTTCGTGAGCCTGCTGCTCTGGTACAAGAACATCTACCCCCTGGCCGAGGCGCTGCGCTACGGCATGTTCAACACCATCTCGGTGGCCAGCACGACGGGTTATGCCACCGCCGACTATCTGCACTGGCCGGTCTTTGCACCGGTCATGCTGCTGCTGCTGTCGGGTGTGGCCACCAGTGCGGGCTCGACCGGCGGCGGCATCAAGATGGTCCGCCTGCTGCTGCTGCTCAAGCAGGCCAAGCGCGAACTGCAGCGGCTGTCGCATCCGCGCGCCATCCGTCCGGTCACGCTGGGCGGCAAGGTGGTCGACAACCACGTCATCTTTGCCGTGCTGGCCTTCATCTTCATGTACGGCTGTACCGTGCTGGTGCTGACGATGGTGCTGCTGCTCACCGACCTCGATCTGGTCACGGCGTTTTCTGCGGTGCTGGCCAGCGTCAACTGCATGGGGCCGGGCCTGGGCGAGGTCGGGCCGCATTCCAATTTTGCGGTGCTCGACGACTTCCAGATCGCGGTCTGCACCCTGGGCATGCTGCTGGGACGCCTGGAAATGCTCAGTTTCATCGCGCTGCTGATGCCCGGTTTCTGGCGAAAATAGCCGGGCGGCGGGGCCGGGGCCCCGGCCTGCGATGGCCCCGTCTTGAGAAGCGGGCCCGCCGCCCCAACTAGAATGGACTGTTCCCGACCAGGCTATCGTCGTCCGTCTACGTATAAAGCAACTCTATGGTCCCCCATCTCATCACAGCCCTGACGGGGCCCATCAACGAACTCGAGCAGCGCATGCTCGATGCCATGCCCGCCATCGAACGCTGGTTCCGGCTCGAGTGGATGGAGCACACGCCGGCCTTCTACAGCGCCGTCGACATCCGCAACGCCGGTTTCAAGCTTGTGCCCGTGGACACCAGCCTGTTTCCGGGGGGCTGGAGCAGCCTCACGCGCGACATGCTGCCGCTGGCCGTGCAGGCCGCACAGGCGGCGATCGAGAAGATCTGCCCCGAGGCGCGCAACCTGCTCATCGTGCCGGATGTGCGCACCGACAACTCGTTCTACCTGGCCAACCTGCTGCAGATGCAGCGCATTTTCGAGAATGCCGGACTGAACGTGCGTTTCGGCTCGCTGGATCCGGCGGTCAAGTCGGCCAAGGAGTACAAGCTGCACTCGGGCGAGACGATTCTGGTCGAGCCGCTGCAGCGTACGCGCAACCGGCTGGGGCTCAAGCACTTCGATCCCTGCACCATCCTGCTCAACAACGACCTGCATGCCGGCGTCCCGGGCATCCTGGAAGACCTGCACGAGCAGTACGTGCTGCCGCCGCTGCACGCGGGCTGGTCGCAGCGCCGCCGCTCCAACCATCTCAAGGCCTATGAAGAGGTGGCCAAGCGCTTCGGCAAGCTGCTGGGCATCGATCCCTGGCTGATCAACCCCATGCACACCCACCTGGGCGAGATCCAGGTCGGCAAGGCCGCCGACATGGAGCGCCTGCGCACCGAGGTCGACGCCTTGCTGGCGCGGGTCCGGCGCAAATACAAGGAATACGGCATTTCCGAAAAGCCGTTCGTGGTCATCAAACCCAACAACGGCGCGGCGCATGGCGATCCGCTGGGCGGCTCGCCGCCGGTGCTGACGGTGCGGGATTCGTCCGAGCTCGAAGCCCTGCTGCGCAAGCCGCGCGGCAAGGCCGGCAGCGCCAAGGCCGCCAACGCTCCCATCGACCTGTTCCTGCGCGAAGGCGTGCTGACCAACGAACGGGTGCACGACGCCGTGGCCGAGCCCGTGGTCTACATGCTCGACCGCTACGTGGTGGGCGGTTTCTACCGCATCCATGCCGAGCGCAGCAGCGACGAGAGCACCAATGCGCCCGGTTCGCGTTATGTGCCGCTGGCTTTCGCCGAAAGCCATCACCTGCCGCAGCCGGGCGAAAAACCCGGCGCCAGCGCGCCCAACCGCTTCTACATGTACGGCGTGATCGCGCGCCTGGCCATGCTGGCGGCCAGCTACGAGATGGAAGCCACCGATCCCCAGGCCGAGGTCTACTGATCAGGCGAAATGATCGAACGCGCTCCAGCCGGGTGTCGCTGACCGGCCCTGGCTGTCGAGCCAGCGCAGGCCCGGCTCGGCTTCGATGCGGCCGATGCGGGTCACGGCTGTGCCGCCGGCGCTCGCAGCGGCCGCGACGGCTGCGCGCCGATCGGCCGGGGCGGTGAAGACCAGTTCGTAGTCGTCGCCGCCGGAGGCCGCGTACGCCCAGGCCAGATCGGGCGCCAGGGCGGCCAGCGCCGGGCTCATGGCCTCGGCCAGCAGCCGCGCATCGAGCAGGGCGCCCACGCGGGATGCCTGGAGGATATGCCCCAGATCGCCCACCAGGCCGTCGCTCACGTCCGCGCAGGCGCTGGCCGTGCCGCGCAGCGCCAGGCCCAGGGCCACCCGGGGTTCCGGCCGTTCCAGGCGCTGCCGCAGGCGTGCCAGCGTCGTCTCCGGCAGGTGCACGGCGCTGGGGTCTTCGGCCGGTGACGACGACGAGGCCGGCGACGCCGCCCCGCCCGCTGCTGCATGCTGCGTGCGCAGGGCCTGCAAGGCCAG
The DNA here is from genome assembly GCF_003752175.1 of Comamonas sp. BIGb0124. Lineage (GTDB taxonomy): Bacteria > Pseudomonadota > Gammaproteobacteria > Burkholderiales > Burkholderiaceae_C > Comamonas_F. The sequence goes on from NZ_RJVF01000016.1 coordinate 117,017, forward strand.
GCGGGCGTCTCCCGGCGAGCCGCTCACATACACATCGTCGCCCACGCGGGCGCCGCTGCGCAGCAGGGCCTGCCCACGGGGCACCGCGCCCAGTACCGTCACGCACAGGTTGAGCGGCCCGCCGGTGGTGTCGCCGCCGATCAGCTCGCACCCGTGTCGGTCGGCCAGCGCCAGCAGGCCCTGCGAAAACCCGGCCAGCCAGGCTTCGTCGACACGCGGCAGCGCCAGCGCCAGCGTGAATGCGCGGGGCTCGGCACCGCAGGCCGCCAGGTCGCTGAGGTTGACGGCCAGGGTCTTGTGGCCCAGTGCGACCGGATCGGTTCCGGCAAAGAAATGACGCCCCTCGACCAGCATGTCGCTGGAAATGGCCAGGTGCTCGCCGGGCCCCATCGCCAGCAGGGCGCAGTCGTCGCCCACACCCAGCGCGGCGCGTTGCACGGGGCGCGTGAAGAAACGTGCGATGAGGTCGAATTCACCCATGTCGGCTGGCTCCTGGTGTGGGGTTTCGGATCGGTTCTGATCGGGGCGTCGGCGGCCGGTTCGCCTGCGGCCTCAGGTCGGGGTCGGTGGCGTGGACGGCGGTGCGGGCGGTTGGACCGGGGGCGGTGAAGCCACCGCCTTCGACGGCCACAGGAAACTCCAGGGCTTGCGCCACAGGCGGGCGCGCAGCGCACCGTAGATGCGGCGGCGCTCGAGGCCGCTGACGTTCTGCGACCGCAGGGCCAGCAGGAAGGCGAGGTAGAAACTGACCATGACGTTGAGCGGCCCCGTGATCAGCACGCCCACGATGCACCACCAGAACACCGGCAGGTGCACGATGGACCAGCCCATCGAGGCGGCCGCCGCGGCGACCTGCCCGGTGGACAGCGTGACGTGGCGAACATCCAGCCCCAGTCCGAAGAAGTTGGCGAAGGCCGGGATCAGGCCGAGCATGAAGCCCAACGAGATGTTGGAGGTCAGGCCCGTGATGTTGCGCCGCATGAAATGGGCCCAGCGGTCGGCACGCGCGATGCCCACGACGCGGGTGATGCGCGGGTTGTAGCGCAGGGCCGAATCCAGCCGGTGCAGCACGAACCAGTTCTCCACCCAGCCGCCGATGATGCTGGCTGAAAACAGCAGCACGCCCGTGAAGGCCGCAAAGAGCGCGGTCGGGCCCAGCACCGTGAGGTTCTCGAGCACATGCACCGACTGGATGGGGTCGATCAGCGCGCGGCCGGAGCTCAGCAGCATCAGGTAGCTGATCGCCATGACGCAGGGGGCCACGAACAGCACGTTGCCCAGCACCGCCGCCGCCTGCGAGCGCACCAGGTGGGTGACTTCGTCGACAAACGATTCCACGCCCTCCTCGCTGTTGATGTCGGCGAGCTTGGTGGCCATGGCCGGTGCCGTCATCGCGGGCTGCTTGGTGGCGATGGTCCAGTGCAGCAGGTGGATGAACACAAAGCTCAGCGCATAGTTGAGGCTGGCGTAGAAGCCGCCCCAGAAGGCCGACAGCCCCAGGCCCAGGATCACGAACTTCATGCAGGTCGTGATCGACATCAGCGCGCCGCCCGCGGCGGCCTTGCGGAACATGGCGGCGAACTGGCGGGGCGTGCGGGTGATGTACTGGCTGCCGGTCTCGGCGCTGCGTTCGGTCACCTTGGCAGCCAGCAGCGAGGAGTTGCTGCCGATCAGCGCACGGATGCTGCGCCGCTCGCGGCCGACGTGGATGAGGCGCACGAAGAAACGTGCGGCACTGGCGGCCTGCGAGGGCGAGCGCAGGCAATCCAGCAGTTCGCGGATGCGCAGCAGCCGCTCACGCAATTGCCGCAGGCGAAACACCAGGCCGACCGAGATGCCGTGCTGCTCCAGGTGTTCGTAGACGCTGTTGGCCGCCTGGCGGCAGGCGTCGAGACGGTCGCGCAGATGCTGCAGGGCCTCGTGCACCCGTGCATCGTCGCGCGGCAGGGCCAGGTAGGCGGCACGGAACGCTTCGGCATCGGCCGGCAGGGCGTGGAAGGGCCGCGCCAGTCGCGCGGGTTCGTTCATGCGCAGGCGCAGCTCGGGGGCGAAGCCCGTGGCACTGACCTGGCCGGCGCAATAGGTGATGGCGTCGAGCAGCGCGTGCTGCCAGGCGGTGGCGGCGGGCGGGGCCGCTTCGGCCGTCGCCGGGGGGCTGTAGACGGCGCCGACGCCCGGGTCGGCTGCGGGCAGCCCCGTGCCGCGCAGGTAGCCCAGCAGACGCTCGAGCAACGCCTCGTCGGCTTGACCCAGCCACTGGGCATCGAAAGCCGTGGGGCGCAGCAGCATGAACAGTTCGGAGGCGTCGGCCGTCTCGGGCGTGGCCGGCAGCAGCTTGTAGCGCAGGCGTTCACCCAGTTCGCTGAAGAAGGCGCTGCGCGGCGCAAAGCCGAAATCGGCCAGCAGCGTCGTCGTGTCGACGGTGGTCACCAGCTTTTCCCAGATCGCCGCCAGGCGCCGGGCGGCGTCGGGATGGGAACCGAGGGCATCGACCAGCATCTGCAGGCGGGCCACGGCGGCCTGCGGAGAGCGGCGGTCGCCGCGCAGCCAGTCCAGCAGTTCGATCAGCATCAGATGCCGGCTGACCAGCGGTGCCTGCGGATCGAGCCGCTGCAAGAGAGTAGACAAAGAATTCATGGAAAGCGTCCTTGCGGCGCTGGAGTCGGACAGACCGGCGGCCGGAGGGCCGGGCCAGGGTCGTGGAGGGCTGGGCGGCCGGCAGAGGCGGTGCTGCGGCTCAGTGCAGCACGCGCGATGCGCTGGCGTCGTCGCCGGCGTCGAGCACGAACAGGGGAATGGCGGACTCGAAGCGCTCGCCGTTCTCGGCCACGCAGAAATAGCTGCCGCGCATGGTGCCGGTGGCCGTGCGCAGGCGGCAACCGCTGGTGTACTGGAAGGATTCGCCGGGCTGCAGCAGCGGCTGCTGGCCGATCACGCCCAGTCCCTTGACCTCTTCGGTGCGGCCGCTGGTGTCCTGAATATGCCAGTGGCGGGAGATGAGCTGGGCCGCGATGTCGCCCGTGTTGGTGATCGTGATCGTGTAAGCGAAGCTGTAGATGCCGCGTTCCGGCGCCGACTGGTCGGGCAGGTAGGCGGGTTCGGTTTCGACCTGGAATTGGTAGAGGGGCATGTGCGCAAGTGGCCGCAGGGCGGCCGCTGGGGCTGATCTTGGTCGGGTATTGTGCAACAGACTGCAGATCGCTGCGAGAAGATGAACGAAAGCGGCGAAAAAACAGCAATAGCCCACCGAGGGTCGGTCCTTGCGCCGCGCCGATGTCGATGCCGCGGTGTCCGCCTCGCGGGGCTGCGACAATACGGCCCCATGAACCCGACCTACCGCATCGCCCCCTCCATCTTGTCGGCCGACTTCGCCCGTCTGGGCGAGGAGGTCTCCAACGTCATCGCCGCCGGCGCAGACTGGATCCATTTCGACGTGATGGACAACCATTACGTGCCCAACCTGACCTTCGGCCCGATGATCTGCCAGGCCATCAAGCCGCATGCCCGGACCCCCGACGGCCAGCCCGTGCCCATGGACGTGCACCTAATGGTCAGCCCCGTCGACGCGCTCGCCGCCGCCTTTGCCGATGCGGGTGCCGACTACATCAGCTTCCATCCCGATGCCGTCAGCCATGTGCACCGCAGCATCCAGGCCATCCGCTCCAAGGGCGTGAAGGCCGGCCTGGTGTTCAATCCGGCCGAGCCGCTGGACGTGCTCGACTGGGTCATCGACGACATCGACCTCATCCTCATCATGAGCGTCAACCCGGGCTTCGGCGGCCAGTCCTTCATCGACAGTGCGCTGCGCAAGATCGAGGACGCCAGAAAGCGCATCCTGGCCAGCGGCAAGGACATCCGCCTGGAGATCGACGGCGGCGTCAAGCCCGACAACATCGCGGCCATCGCCTCGGCCGGTGCGGACACGTTCGTCGCCGGCAGCGCGATCTTCGGCAAGCCCGACTACAAGGGCGTGATCGACCAGATGCGCCTGCAACTGGCCGGCGTGTGAGCGGGAAGGGCGCCATGACGACTTCCGTGCCGGCCTTCGACGCGGCGGCGATCCGCGCGGTGGCCTTCGACCTCGACGGCACCCTGGCCGATACGCTGGGGGATTTCCATGCCGCGATTTCGGCCATGCTGGTCGAGCTCTCGCTGCCGCCCATCGCCCGCGAGACGGTATCGAACTTCGTCGGCAAGGGCACCGAGCACCTGCTGCACAGCGTGCTGGCCTGCGTGGCGTCGTCCGCCCACCGTACCCCCGAAGACACCCAGTCTTTGTATGCCGCGGCCTGGGGCCACTACATGCGCCACTACGAGGCGCTCAACGGCCAGCACACCGCCCTGTACCCGGGCGTTCTCGAGGGGCTGGCGCGGCTGCGCGCGGCCGGACTGCCGCTGGCCTGCGTGACCAACAAGCCCGAGGGGTTTGCCCGCACCCTGCTGGCGCGCAAAGACATCGCGGACTGCTTTGCGGTCGTCGCCGGCGGCGACACCTACGAACGCAAGAAACCCGACCCCATGCCCCTGGTGGGCACTGCGCGTCTGCTCGGCGTGGCGCCGCAGGCGCTGCTCATGGTGGGCGATTCGGTCAACGACGCGCAGGCCGCGCGGGCCGCCGGCTGCCCTGTGGTGCTGGTGCCTTACGGCTACAACCATGGCGTGCCGGTCGACGGCATCGATGCCGATGGCGTGGTGCCCGATCTGGACACACTGGCGCAGGCGCTGCGCCCGGCCCGCTGACGGCCAGGCGGCCGCCCGCCCGGCCGGGGCTCAGAGCCCCTTGACCAGGCGCATCACGCTGGACGCGTCCAGCGTGCGGGCCTGGTCCTGGATCTGCGGTGCGTACTGGCTCTGCAGCCGTGCGGCCGGTTCTTTCAGGCCGTCGAACGTCTGCTTGAGTGTGGCCGTCGTCATCTGGCGGCCGCCGGCGTAATACCGCTTGGCCAGGTGGGCCAGCGCATAGGTGGTCGCGAACGAGAAGGCCATGCCGGTGGCTGCGCCGCCGGCCTTGCGGCCCAGGCCGCCCGCCACCTTGCCCAGCAGGCCGCCCATGAGCTTGCGGCCGAATTGCTCGAGGTACTGCGAGGTCAGGCCGACGCCGGCTGCGGTGATGAATTCCTTGATGTGGCCCTGATCGAGGTCGTGGCCATAGGCCTGCCCCACCCGGTAGACCAGCCGGATCTGCAACGGAATGATGGCCATGGTGGCCCACGATTGCGGCAGCAGTTCGAGCGCACCGGCCAGGATGGCGCCCTTGAGGATGCGGCTGTCGAGTTCGGCCTCGGGCACCAGCAGGGCACCGGTCTGCGCGGCCACGAGCGGCGGCGCGGTCTCGGCCGCGCCGGGCTGGGGCACCGGGTGGGTCAGGGGGTTTTCCGGCGGCTGGGCCGCCGGCAGCGGCAGCGCGGCCAGGGCGTCGGCCTGGCGTTCGTTCTCGGCCGCCGCCTCGGCTGCGACCTGCGCGTGGCTCGTATCCAGCCGCAGGGCATGGTGCAGGCGCTGGAGGAACGCATGTTCCTCGGGTGACTGGCTGCCGTCGGCGTCGCACACGCACACGGCCATCTCGTAAGCCAGCTGGCGCGCGCCCAGATCGTCGCCCAGCGCCTGGCAGGCCCGATCGAGGTCGACGCGCTTGAGCAGCACATCCTGATACAGGCGCGGAAGGTCGGGAATGGCGCCTTCGCCCGCCAGCGATTCGGCCAGCGTGCGGATCTGCTCGCGTTCGCCGTCGTGCTTGCGGCCATCGGCGAAAGCCGCCAGCAGGGCCAGCGTGAGGATGGCCCGGTGCTCGGAGCTGGCCGGGGCGGGAGGAGTCGGGGTGGTGGTCGTGTTCATGAGTTCCATCTCGGGACGGTTGCCGTGTCATTCAAGCGGGCGGAAAGCCCGAAGTGCCTGTTGCGACCCTGCCATGCGGGGGGGGGCGATCGTGTGACAGACGACCGGCCGGCTGGCAGGGGGCGGTGGAAATTCGCTCGGGCGAGCCCCGGTTGTTGTGTGTGTATGGGGGCTGCGAGCCGCGCGCCACGCCGATGTCGAAGCAGCGCTCTTCTCCATTGTGGCGGCAGGCGGCCGCGGCGTGTGCAGGAAGAGCGGCCGTCGGCGCGACGGCTCCCCTCTAAAATCGCGTATTCGCTCGTCCAGCGTGCCCGCCAGCCGGGCCGCAGGCGGGCACAGGCCGCCGCGCCTTCTTGCCGAATACCAAAGTCCCACCATGTCCGAGACCGTCGTTCTTCCGTCCTCTTCCGCCGTGCAGCCGCCGGCCCTGCGCCTGTCGGGCCTGGAGCCCGTGGCCATCGATGCGGGCACGCTTTTCGTCAACATCGGCGAGCGTACCAACGTGACGGGCTCCAAGGCCTTCGCCCGCATGATTCTCAATGGCCAGTTCGAGGACGCGCTGGCGGTGGCCCGCCAGCAGGTCGAGAACGGCGCGCAGGTCATCGACGTCAACATGGACGAGGCCATGCTGGACTCCAAGGCGGCCATGGTGAAGTTCCTCAACCTCATCGCGAGCGAGCCCGACATCGCCAAGGTGCCGGTGATGATCGACTCCTCGAAGTGGGACGTGATCGAGGCCGGCCTGCAGTGCGTGCAGGGCAAGGGCATCGTCAACTCGATCTCCATGAAGGAAGGCGTCGAGCCCTTCAAGCACCATGCCCGCCTGATCCGCCGCTACGGCGCGGCGGCCGTGGTCATGGCCTTCGACGAGAGCGGGCAGGCCGACACCTACGCGCGCAAGATCGAGATCTGCGAGCGTGCCTACCGCATCCTGGTGGACGAGGTCGGTTTCCCGCCCGAGGACATCATCTTCGACCCCAACATCTTTGCCGTGGCCACCGGCATCGAGGAACACAACAACTACGCGGTCGACTTCATCGAGTCGGTCCGCTGGATCAAGAGCCACCTGCCCGGGGCCAAGGTGTCGGGCGGGGTCTCCAATGTCTCGTTCTCCTTCCGCGGCAACGATCCGGTGCGCGAAGCCATCCACACGGTGTTCCTGTACCACGCCATCCAGGCCGGCATGGACATGGGCATCGTCAACGCGGGCATGGTCGGCGTGTACGACGACCTCGAGCCGGTGCTGCGCGAACGGGTCGAGGACGTGGTGCTCAACCGCCGGCCCGATGCGGGCGAACGCCTGGTCGAAATCGCGGAAACCGCCAAGAGCGGCGCCAAGGACGACAGCAAGAAACTGGAGTGGCGCGGCACGCCCGAGCAGCCGGTTTCCGTGGGGCAGCGGCTGTCGCACGCCATGGTGCACGGCATCACCGATTTCATCGTGGCCGACACCGAGGAGGCCTACCAGGAGGTGCTGGCACGCGGCGGCCGGCCGCTGCACGTCATCGAAGGGCCGCTGATGGACGGCATGAACGTGGTGGGCGATCTCTTCGGCGCGGGCAAGATGTTCCTGCCGCAGGTGGTCAAGTCCGCCCGGGTGATGAAGCAGGCGGTGGCCCATCTCATTCCCTACATCGAGGAAGAGAAGCGGCAGCACCAGGCCGCCGGGCTGGATGTGCGCTCCAAGGGCAAGATCGTGATCGCCACCGTGAAGGGCGACGTGCACGACATCGGCAAGAACATCGTCACCGTCGTGCTTCAGTGCAACAACTTCGAAGTGGTCAACATGGGCGTGATGGTGCCCTGCCACGAGATCCTGGCCAAGGCCCGGGCCGAGGGCGCCGACATCATCGGCCTGTCGGGCCTGATCACGCCCAGCCTCGAGGAGATGCAGTACGTGGCCAGCGAGATGCAGAAGGACGATTATTTCCGCCTGCGCAACATGCCGCTGCTGATCGGCGGGGCCACCACCAGCCGGGTGCACACGGCGGTCAAGATCTCTCCCCACTACGACGGTCCGGTGGTCTACGTGCCGGACGCCTCGCGCAGCGTGGGGGTGGCGCAGAGCCTGCTGTCCGATCAGGCGGATCAGTACATCGCCGAGATCCGGGCCGACTACGACAAGGTCCGCCACCAGCATGCCAACAAGAAGCAGGTGCCGATGTGGAGCATCGCCCGTGCGCGGGCCAACAAGACCCCCGTCGACTGGACCGGCTACACCCCGCCCGTGCCCAAGTTCCTGGGACGGCGCGTGTTCCGCAACTTCGATCTGGCGGAATTGGCCGACTACATCGACTGGGGTCCTTTCTTCCAGACCTGGGATCTTGCCGGCCCCTATCCGGCCATCCTGACCGACGAGGTGGTGGGGGTGCAGGCGACCCAGGTGCAGGCGGACGGCCGGGCCATGCTCAAGCGCCTGATCGAAGGCCGCTGGCTCACGGCCAACGGCGTGGTGGGTTTCTACCCGGCCAACTGCGTGGCCGACGACGACATCGCGCTCTACACCGACGAATCGCGCAGCCAGGTGGCCATGACCTGGCACGGCCTGCGCCAGCAGACCGAGAAACAGGCCGTCAACGGCGTGATGCGGCCCAGCCGCTGCCTTTCCGATTTCATCGCCCCGGCGGGGCAGGCGGCGGACTACATCGGCATGTTTGCCGTGACGGCCGGCATCGGGGCGGAAAAACGCGAGAAGCTGTTCGACGAGCAACTCGACGACTACTCGTCCATCATGTTCAAGGCCCTGGCCGACCGCCTCGCCGAGGCCTTTGCCGAATGCCTGCACCAGCGTGTGCGCAAGGACCTCTGGGGCTACGACCCGGCCGAGAACCTCTCCAACGAGGCGCTGATCAAGGAACAGTACCGCGGCATCCGGCCGGCACCGGGTTACCCGGCCTGCCCCGACCACAGCGTCAAGGCCGACATGTTCGAACTGCTGCAGTGTGCGGACATCGGCATGGCCCTGACCGAGTCGCTGGCCATGACGCCGGCCGCCAGCGTCAGCGGCTTCTACTTCAGCCACCCCGAGAGCCAGTACTTCAATGTCGGCAAGGTGGGCGAGGACCAGGTCGAGGAACTGGCCGCGCGGCAGGGCGTGGCGGTGGCCGATCTGCAGCGTCTGCTGGCCCCCAATCTTTGAGCGGATCGGTTTGAACCGATCTCGGCCGAGCGCGTCGGGCCGATGCCCGGCACGCGCGCGGGCTACTCGCGCAGCGTTCCGCCCAGCGGCCATTCGGCAGCCAGCCGGATGCGGTTGGCGTTGAGCTCGGCCTGCGCCGCATTGGCGCGGTGCACGTCGTAGCGGGCCGACAGGGCCAGGCCCTTGGCGCGCCCCTGCTGCACGGTGTAGCGCAGCATCAGGTCGCGTTCCCAGTGCTTGCCACCGACGCCGTAACCCAGCCCGGCGTAGGCGCCTGACGGATCGGTCCGGCTGCCGTCGATGCCGCTGCCGCGCACATAGGCGGCCGCCGCCACCAGGCCGGGCAGGCCCCAGGCCGCGAAATCGTACTGGTAGCCGAGCTGCCAGGAGGCTTCGTGCGGCGCGTTGAAGTCCGACAGCTGCATCGCGTTGCCCAGCCAGATCGCGCCCCGGCTCACATAGTCGAAAGGCGTGTCGCCATGCACCTTCTGGTAGCCCAGGCTCAGCTTGTGCGCACCCTGCCGGAGGCTGGCCGTCAGGCTGCCGGTGGTGTTGTCGATGCGCCCCGAGCGGGCCCTGCCGGTGTCGGTGCTGCGGTAGACGTGGGCGTCGAAAGCCAGCGAGCGTCGGCCGGCCAGCGCCAGGGTGTAGCTGGCACCCGCGTAATGGGTGCGCCAGTTGTCGTCGTAGCGGGCCGTGTAGAGCGTGGCCGCCAGGTTCGGCAGGCCGGTGTAGGTGCCGCCGACGAAATCGAAAGCCCGGCCCTGCGCCGCCCCGGCGTAGTTGACGGTGAGCGGGTTGTTGCTGCGGCGTGCGTTGCGGTCGGTCGAGCCGGTGAAATGGCCGGCCTGCAGCGCCAGGCCGTCGATGCTGCGGTGGGTCAGCAGCCAGCCGCGCATGGACTCGGGCAGCAGGCGCGAGTCGGACGACGAGAACACCGGCGACTTCACGCGCTGCTCGCCCACCCGCAGCACGGTCGAGGCAAAACGCACCTTGAAGGCGGCGCCGGCCCGTGCGATGTGGTCCTGCAGATAGCCCTGGTCGTCCACCGCCAGCAGCCTGGCCTTGCCCGCCGTGTAGTCGTTGCCGCCCAGGGCCTGGGCCAGGTCGACATGCACGTCGAAACCCAGGCCCACCACGCCGGGGGTGTAGCCCGACTCCAGGCTGCCCATGAGGCCGTAGCCCCATTCGCGCGCGCTGTGGCTGCGCTGCGCACGGGGCAGGTAGGCGTTGCGCGCGGCGCCGTTGACCTGTCCGTCCTGGTAGCGGCGTTCGTCGTACACACTGCGCTGCAGCAGGCGCCAGGTGGTGCCCGCAGGGAGCAGGCGGGCGAGCGATTCGCCGCCGGCCGGGGGCAGGGCCGTGTCCGCCGACGGCGCGTCTGCCGAGCCCCACAGCGGCGGAGCGGACGGTGCCGGCACGACCTGCGCGGCCGCCTGCAAGGGCCAGGCGGCAAGAATCGCCAGCCCCGGCAAGACGGCGGCGGCCCGGGCGGCGGAGAGAAAAGCCGAGGGCATCGGTTTCCGGATCGGCATCGTCGTCACAGGTATTTCAGCCAGGCGATGTCGCGCCGACGGGCCTTGAAAGCGGCAAAGTCGCGCACCGGCACGTACAGGGCGACGGCCAGGACCGCCATGGCCAGCCAGACTGCACCCATGCCGTCGAAACCGAAGTACTGGCCCTGGTTGAGTCCCCAGATGCCGACGGCCGCCAGGTAAAGCGCCTTGAGCACGTACAGATGCAGCAGGTAGAAAAACATCGGCGCCGCGCCGAACACGGCCAGCACCCGCAGCGCGCGCGGCGGCTCGCCGCCCCGGGCCTGCGCCTGGCGTTCGAACAGCCTCAGCAGCAGCAGGCCGACGCCCAGCGTCAGCAGCAGGAACAGCAGGGAGGGCGGGTACTTCGTGATGTTGAGCAGGCTCATCAGCGTGGCGAGCGGGCCGTTCTGCGGCATCCACGGCGCCTCGCCGTAGCCGTTGAGGGCACGCAGCACCGCGAAGCCGGCCAGCAGGCCCAGGCCGGTCAGGGCCAGCAGGCGCTGACGGCGCGCGGCGTCGAAGCCGGCGGCAAACCACGGTCCGGCGGCATAACCCAGCGCGATCACGCCGATCCACGGCAGAACGGGGTACGAGGTGCGCAGGCGCAGGCCTTCCGCGGCGTCGATCCAGCCCCTGTCGTGCAGGATGGCCCAGGGCACGCTCAAGGCGTGTCCCGCAGCGAAATGCACGTCGTCGAGCAGATTGTGGCCAGCCACCAGCGCCAGGCCGATGGCCACCAGCACGGCCCGGGGCAGCCACACCAGCGCCGCCAGCGCGATCATGCTGAGTCCGATGGCCCAGATGACCTGCAGGTAGATCACCGAAGGCGGAAACTGGAAGGTCCAGGCAAAGTTGACCAGCGTCAGCTCCAGCACCACCAGGAACAGACCGCGCTTGAACAGGAAGGCCGAGGCCGTGGCACGCCCGTCCACCTGTTTGCTGGCGTACAGGAACGCCGACAGACCGGTCAGGAACACGAACACCGGCGCGCACAGGTGGCTCAGCAGACGGCTGAAGAACAGGGCCGGTCCGGTCGACGTCACATCCATGGGATCGCTGACCTGGGCATGCAGGAAAAACGTCTCGCGCACGTGGTCGAGCAGCATGAAGACCATCACCAGGCCGCGCAGGGCGTCGATGGAGGGCATGCGCGCACGCGGCGGGTTGGAACTCGCAGCCGCGGCCGGTGGCAACTGCCATGGAGGTGTCGTCATCTGGGGTCACCGTCTCTCAGGAACAAAAGGGACGGTATTCTATGAGATCAATTTATCAATATCACGAAAGACCGTGCCCGGACTCGGAAAGGCCGCCTTCCTGACGGCGCACAGGCCATCGGCGAGTTTTGTTATATCTGCTAGTGAGCGATACACATTCCAGCTGCCGCCGGTGCCACGACAGCAAGGTGCGATCCGTGGCAGACTTCGGCGACAGCCCCGGCGGCCAGGCCCGCCCGTGCAACAGGAGACAAGACACCATGCCCATTCCCGTGCATTCCACGCGCCGCGCCTTCCTGGCCGCAACCGTGCCCGTGCTGGCCGCCGGCACCTGGCCTTTCGGCATGGCCCATGCCGCCGGCGATTTCCCTTCGCGGCCGCTGCGGGTGCTGGTGCCTTTCGGGGCCGGCGGCGTGGCCGACCTGACGGCCCGCGTCGTCGCCCAGCACATGGCCGGCACGCTCGGTCAGCCCGTGGTCATCGAGAACCGGCCGGGTGCCGGCGGCGTGGTCGCAGCCGACGGCGTGGCCAAGGCACCGGCCGATGGCCATACGCTGCTGCTGATGTCGAACGCCAATGCGGTCAGCGTGAGCCTGTTCGAGTCGCTGCCCTTCGACACCGTCCGCGATTTCCAGCCGGTCTCCACGCTGGGCACGTTCGATCTGGCCTTGTTCGTGCCGGCCGGCTCGCCCTTCAAGAGCTGGTCCGATCTGGCGGCCCATGCGCGCAAGCAGCCCGGTTCGCTCAATGTCGGCACGATCCAGATCGGCAGCACGCAGAATCTGGCGGCCGAGCTGATGAAGACGGCCGCGGGCCTCGACTTCCAGGTCGTGCCGTTCAACGGCAGCCCGGCGGTGTTCAGCGCGCTGCGCGGCGGCCAGCTCGATGCCGTGGTGGAAATCCTCACGCCCATGATGCCGCACGTCAAGGCCGGGGCGGTGCGTGCGCTGGTGGTCACCAACGACCGGCGCTCGTCGGCGCTGCCCGACGTGCCTTCGGCGCGCGAGGCCGGTGTGCCGCAGTGGATCGCCACGTCGTGGAACGCGCTGGCGGTGCGTTCGGGCGCGCCGCAGACCGCGCTCGACGCGCTCAATGCGGCCATCCGGGCCGCCCTGGCCGCGCCCGCCGTGCGCCAGCAGCTCGAGGCGCTCTATATCGAGCCCCGGGCCAGCACGCCGCAGGACGCCTCGGTCCTGCTGCGCGACGAGATCCGGCGCTGGGGCGGCGTGATCGAACGCGCCCATATTCCCAAGCAAGGTTGATGGCCATGCTGCTGCCCGGGCCGGGACTGTACACGGAAGTGTTCACGGCCTCCTTTGGTTTATGCTGCGCGGTTTTTCTCGGCGCCCGGACCCCGCTGCCCAAAGTGGTGCCGCGCGGGACGGTGCCCGCCATGTGGAGCACCCCCCAGACATGACCCGCAGCAATTCCCAGGACCATCCGTCCGCAGACGGACAGGACCTGCAGCGCAGCCTCAGCAACCGCCACATCCAGCTCATCGCCATCGGCGGGGCCATCGGCACCGGCCTCTTCATGGGCTCGGGCAAGACCATCAGCCTGGCCGGACCTTCGGTGATCTGGGTCTACCTCATCATCGGCTTCATGCTGTTCTTCGTGATGCGGGCCATGGGCGAACTGCTGCTGTCCGACCTGCGCTACAAATCCTTCATCGACTTCTCGGCCGATCTGCTCGGTCCCTGGGCCGGCTTCTTCACCGGCTGGACCTACTGGTTCTGCTGGATCATCACCGGCATCGCCGATGTCATCGCCATTGCCGCCTACACGCAGTTCTGGTGGCCCGATCTGCCGCAGTGGATACCGGCCCTGGCGTGCGTGGGCGTGCTGCTCGGCCTCAATCTGCTGACGGTCAAGCTGTTCGGCGAAATCGAGTTCTGGTTCGCCATGATCAAGATCGTGGCCATTTCCGCCCTGGTGGCGCTGGGGGTCTACATGGTGGCCACCGGCTTCGTCTCGCCCGCCGGACGCACGGCGAGCCTGGCCAACCTCTGGCAGGACGGCGGCATGTTCCCGCATGGTCTGATGGGCTTCTTCGCCGGTTTCCAGATCGCGGTCTTTGCGTTCGTGGGCATCGAGCTGGTCGGCACCACGGCGGCCGAGGCACGCGACCCCGAGCGCACGCTGCCGCGCGCCATCAACTCCATTCCCGTGCGCATCGTGGTGTTCTACGTGCTGGCGCTGGTGGCCATCATGGCCGTCACGCCCTGGCGCGACGTGGTGCCGGGCAAGAGCCCTTTCGTCGAGCTGTTCGTGCTGGCGGGCCTGCCGGCCGCGGCCGGCGTGATCAATTTCGTGGTGCTGACCTCGGCCGCATCGTCGGCCAACAGCGGGGTGTTCTCGACCAGCCGCATGCTCTACGGTCTGGCGGCCAAGGGCGATGCACCGGCGCGTTTCCAGCGTCTGTCGAGCCGCCAGGTGCCGGCTGCCGGTCTGCTGTTCTCGTGCGTGTGCCTGCTGGGCGGCGCCGCGCTCATGTACCTGGTGCCCGACCTGATCGAGGCCTTCACGCTGGTGACCACGCTGTCGGCGATCCTGTTCATGTTCGTGTGGTCGCTGATCCTGCTGTCCTACCTGGCCTATCGCCGCCATCGGCCTGCGCTGCAGGCTGCTTCGCGTTTCAAGATGCCGGGCGGACGCGGCATGGCCTGGGCCTGCCTGGCTTTCTTCGCGTTCGTGCTGGTGCTGCTGGCGCTCGAACACGACACGCGGCAGGCCTTGATCGTGGCCCCTCTGTGGTTCGCGCTGCTGGGCGTTGCCTACCCCTTCGTGCGGCGGCGTGCCGCCGCGCTGGCGGCCCCGGGCGCCTGACGATCCGGAACCCCACTTCATGCTGCAGATCCTGCTCGTCACCGGCCCCATCTACCTGCTGATCGCGCTCGGCTACGTCTCCGTGCGCCAAGGCTGGGTGGACAAGGGCGGCGTGCGGGTTCTGGGCCGGTTCGTGGCCATGTTCTGCGTGCCGGCGCTGCTGCTGCGATCGCTGTCGCGCCAGCCGCTGGGGCAGACGCTCGACATGGTCTATCTGGCGGCCTATGCCGGCGGTGCGCTGCTGGTGGCGGGCCTGATGCTGTTCTACGTGCTGCGCGTGACGCGCCGTCCGCTGCCGCTGGCCGCCATGATGGCCCTGGGCAGCTCCATGCCCAACTCGGCCTTCATCGGCTACCCCGTGGTGCTGCAGCTGATCGGCCCGCTGGCGGCGCCCGCGCTGGCCCTGAGCATGCTGGTGGAGAACCTGCTGATCATGCCGCTGTGCCTGGCGCTGGCCGACAGCTCGGGCTCGGCCGGGGGCTGGCGCGAGGCCCTGCGGCGATCGCTCTCGGGCCTGGTGCGCAATCCCATGATCCTGGCGATCGCCGCCGGCGTGGCCCTGGCCGCGCTGGGCTGGCACGTGCCGCCGGTCGTCGACAAGGCCCTCGAGATGCTGGCGGCCGTGGCCAGCCCGGTGGCGCTGTTTGCCGTCGGCGGCACGCTCTTCGGCCAGAAGGCGGGCGGCATGCTGCGCGACGCGCTGCAGATGGCCAGCGCCAAGCTGCTGCTGCAGCCGCTGGCGGTGCTGCTCATCCTGTGGTTGCTGCCGGCGACCGATCCCTCGCTGCATCTGGCCGCCGTGGTGTTCGCGGCCATGCCCACGGCCGCGATCTTCCCGGTCCTCGCCCAGCGTTACCAGCACGAGGGCCTGAGCGCCACCGCGCTGCTGATGGCCACCGGCTTTTCATTCGTCACCATCACGCTGCTGCTGATGGCGCTCGGCCCGCATTAACTCCCACAATCCACTCTTCCAGGAGATCGACCCATGGCAACCATCACCGTGCTCAACGGACCCAACCTCAACCTGCTCGGGCTGCGCGAGCCGGCCATCTACGGCTCGGCCACGCTGGCCGACGTCGAGCGTCTGTGCCGCGAGGAAGCCGCGCAGCATGGCCTGGAGATCGACTTCCGGCAGAGCAACCACGAAGGCGTGCTGGTCGACTGGATCCAGGAAGCCGGCCGCGCCATGGCCGCCGGCGAGTGCATCGGCGTGGTCATGAACCCGGCTGCCTACACCCACACCTCGGTGGCGCTGCACGATGCCATCAAGGGCGCGAGCGTCAAGCTCATCGAGGTGCACATCTCGAACGTGCACGCCCGCGAGCCTTTCCGCCACCATTCCTACATCTCGCCCGCCGCGGCCGGCATCGTGGTCGGACTGGGCATCGAGGGTTATGCCGTCGCCATCCATGCGCTGGCACGCGCACACAAGAAAAACTGAGCGCAGGCCAGGTCGCCTTCGCCACCCATCCGGCACCGCCAGGCGCGGCGCCATCCACTGTTACGAGGAGTCGTTATGAGCAGTCATGAACTAAATGGTGCGGGAGCTGTCCGCACACCCCGCAAGGCCGCGCTGGCCGCCTGGATCGGCAGCGCGCTCGAGTACTACGATTTTTTCATCTACGGCACCGCCGCCGCGCTGGTCTTCGGCCGTATCTTCTTTCCCAGCGAAAATGCGCATGCCGGCACCCTGCTGGCGCTGGCGACGTTCGGCGTGGGTTACGTGGCGCGGCCGATCGGCGCGCTGTTCATGGGCCATCTGGGCGACAAGTTCGGGCGCAAGAAGGTGCTGGTCTTCACCCTGCTGCTGATGGGGGTCTCGACCTTCCTGGTGGGCTGCATCCCGAGCTATGACCAGATCGGCGTCGCTGCACCGCTTTGCCTGGTGTTCCTGCGTCTGTGCCAGGGCTTCTCGGCCTCGGGCGAGCAGGCGGGCGCCAACTCGATGTCGCTCGAGCACGCACCCGAAGAACGCCGCGCGTTCTTCACCAGCTTCACGCTCAGCGGCACGCAGGCCGGGCTGATCCTGGCCACCGCGGTGTTCCTGCCGATCTCGCAACTGCCCGAAGAGCAACTGCTGTCGTGGGGCTGGCGCGTGCCGTTCTGGCTGAGCGCCGCCGTGGTGCTGCTGGGCGTGATCATCCGCCGCACGCTCGACGAGACCCCCGTGTTCCAGGAAGAGGCACAAGCCAAGCGGGCCCCGCGCATGCCGCTGGTCGAGCTGTTCCGCGACTACAAGGCCGATGTCGTGCGCATCGTGCTGATGGCGCTGGTCTCGGCGGTGAGCACCATCTTTGCCGTGTATGCGCTGTCCTATGCGGCCAACACCATGGGCATCGCGCGCTCGACCATGCTGTGGGTGGCGATCCTGACCAACGTGGTCGCGCTGGCCGCCATTCCGCTGTGGGCGATCCTGGCCGACCGCATCGGCCGCAAGCCGGTCTTCATCTTGGGTGCGATCGTCCCGGGCCTGCTGATGTTCCCTTACCTGTGGGCCATCGGCCAGGGCAATATTCCGCTGGTCTTTGTCTTCGGCATCCTGATGTCGGGCGTGGCCTACAGCGCCTCCAACGGCGTCTGGCCGGCGTTCTACGGCGAGATGTTCAGCACCAAGGTGCGCCTGTCCGGCATGGCCGTGGGCACCCAGCTCGGCTTCGCGCTGGGCGGTTTTGCGCCTACGATTGCAACCGCCCTGCAGGGCACCGGCGACATGGCCTGGATGCCGGTCGCGGTGTTCACGCTGGCGGCTTGCGTGGTGGCTTCGATCGCGGCCCTGACCGCCCGCGAAACCTATCGCACGCCCATGCGTGAACTGGGCCGCCGCCAGGCCTGAGGCCGGGTCCGCATTCTTCAGCGAGTGAACAACCACCATGCGTAAATCCATTGCCACCGTTTCCCTCAGCGGATCGCTGGAGCAGAAGCTGCAGGCCATCGCGGCCGCCGGCTTCGACGGCGTCGAGCTCTTCGAGAACGACTTCCTGCACTTCCCCGGCAGCGCGCGGGAACTGCGCCAGCGCGCCGACGACCTGGGGCTGGGCATCGATCTCTACCAGCCCTTCCGGGACTTCGAGGGCATGCCGGAGGCGCTGTTCCAGCGCAGCCTGGAGCGCGCCGAACGCAAGTTCGACGTGATGGAGGCATTGGGTTGCCCGCTGGTGCTGTGCTGTTCCAACACCTCGCCGCAGGCCCTCGACGATCCGGCCCGCAGCGCCGCACAGCTTCGGGAACTGGCCGAGCGCGCGGCACGCCGCGGGCTGAAGGTCGGCTACGAGGCGCTGGCCTGGGGGCGCCATGTCAACCTGTACGGGCAGGCCTGGTCCATCGTGCAGCAGGCCGATCACGCCCACCTGGGCCTGATCCTCGACAGCTTCCACACGCTGTCGCTGGGCGACGATCCTGCAGGCATTGCCGACATCCCCGGCGACAGGATCTTTTTCCTGCAGATGGCCGATGCGCCGCTGCTCGAGATGTCGGTCATCCAGTGGGCCCGCCACCATCGAAACTTCCCCGGCCAGGGGCAGCTCGACGTGCAGGATTTTTTCTATCACACCCTGCGTTCGGGCTACAGCGGCAACCTGTCGCTCGAGATCTTCAACGACGTGTTCCGCGAGACCCCCAACCGCCGGACGGCCGTGGATGCCATGCGTTCGCTGCTGTTCCTCGAAGACCGCGTGCGCGAACGCCTGGCCCACGAAGCGGGCGCCGCGGGCCAGGCCCAGCCGCTGCCGGCCGTGCCGCTGTTCGCGCCGCCCGAGCCGCAGGCTCTGGGCGGTGTGGCCTTCGTCGAATTCGCCGTCGACGAACAGGCCGCGCAGTCTCTGGGCGCGCTCTTCCGTGCCATGGGTTTTGCCCGCGCCGGCGAGCACCGCAGCAAAAAGGCCACGCTCTACCGGCAGGGCGAGGCCGCGCTCATCCTCAATGCCGAACCGGGCTCCTTTGCCCGCTCGCGCTTCGGCCATTTCGGCCCGACGGTGTGCGCCATGGGCATTCTGGCCGATGACCCGCAGCAGGCCGCCGACCGCGCCGCCGCGCTGTGCTCGGCCCGCCTGGACAGCCCCATCGGCCCGGGCGAAACCCGCATGCCCGCCATCGTCTCGCCGGGCGGCATCGTGCTGCACTGGGTGCCCCGGGCGCTCGGCCAGGACGGCCTGTTCGCCGCCGACTTCGTGCTCGAGGCGGATGCCGCCGTTCCGCGCAGCGCCGGCATCACCGGACTGGACCACATCGCGCTCGGCATGACGGTGGACCAGCGCGACACCTGGATGCTGTTCGCACGCGCCGTGCTCGGCCTGCAGCCGGCGGCCACGGTCGAGTTCGCCGATCCGTTCGGGCTGGTCTCCAGCACCGGCGTGGGCGGCGCCGGCCAGGCCCTGCGGTTCGTGCTCAACGTGTCGCAGAGCCAGCAGACCGATACCGCACGCAAAGCCCATGCGCAGGGCGGCGTCGCGGTGCACCACATCTCGCTGGCCTGCGCCGACATCTTCGCGGCGGTCCAGGCGCTGCGGGCGCAGGGCGTCAGGCTGGTGCCGATCTCGCGCAACTACTACGACGACCTCATCGCCCGCACCGACCTGCCCCAGCCGCTCATCGAGCGCATGGCCGAAGCCGGCGTGCTGTTCGACCGCTCGCCCGACGGCGACTACTTCCACTGCTACACCGACACCGTGGCCGACCGCTTCAACTTCGAAGTGGTGCAGCGCGTGGACGGCTACGACGCCTATGGCGGCATCAATGCCGCCGCCCGTCTGGCCGGCGCCTGAGGCCGCCCGGCCGGTGAACGGGCAGGCGCCGGACACGCGCTTCGGGGTGGTTCGCCGTTTTTGCAAGACAATGGCGACCATCTCCTTTTCTTGCGTTCCGGGCCCTGCGCCCGCCTGACCATGATCACCCACCCCGAGTCCGAAGGCCCGTCGCCCGGCCTGCCCCGCGAAACCCTGGGCGACATGCCCAACCCCCTGGGCCTGGACGGCATCGAATTCATCGAATACGCCACCGCCCGCCCGCTGGCTTTCGGGCAGGTGCTCGAATCGATGGGATTCCGTGCCATCGCCCGCCACCGCTCGCGCGAGGTCGTGCTCTACCGCCAGGGCAGCATGAACGTCATCGTCAATGCCCATGTGGAGGGCGCCGCCCCCGAAGGGCCGGCCGACATGCCGCGCATTGCCGCCATCGCCCTGCGCGTGCGCAACGCCGCCTATGCCTACCAGGTGCTGCAGGATCGCGGCGCCTGGCCGGTGCGCAGCCATGTCGAGGTGATGGAACTCAACATTCCCGCCGTGCACGGCGTGGGCCACAGCCAGATCTACCTGATCGACCGCTACCGGGAGTTCTCGATCTACGACGTGGATTTCGTACCGATCCCCGCCATCGACAGCCGCCCGCCGGCGCTGGCGGGCATGCATTTCTTCGGTGTGGTGCAGTACGTGGGCATGGGCCGCTCGGACGACTGGGTGGCGTTCTATGCCGAACTCTTCGGTTTCCAGCTCATGCCGCAGGACACCCGCTTCGGCATCCTGCCCAAGGGCTACGTGCTGGAGAGCCCCTGCGGCCAGTTTTTCCTGCAGCTCATCGAGCCCGAGCTCGACGCGCTCGACATCAACGGCGAGGAAAGCCTGCACCGGCTGGCCTTCGGTGCGCCGGATGTGCTGGAGCTGGTGCGCGAGCTGGGCCAGCGCGGCGTGCATTTCGTCGAGTCGCCCATCCTGCACGTCGAACAGAAGGGTGCGCTCACCCAGCCCTCGATGGGCGGCGTGAGCTTCGAGCTGGTCCACCACACGGCGAGGCCCGCGCCATGACGCCCGTGGGCGATTTCTGCGTCGACCTGGACTCGCTGGCCGGTCCCTTGCCCCAGCGGCTGGCCGAGGTGCGCAAGGCCGGTCTCACCGCCGTCGTGGCCCGTGCCGAAGGCCTGGCCGGGCAGGGCGATGCGATCGAGGACTGGCAGGGCTTGCGCCTGGCCGCCCTGAGCGTGGCGCTGGACTACGAAGGGTTGGACGGTGCCTTGCACCAGCACAAGCTCAACGTGGCCAAGTCGCTGCTCCTGCAGTGCCGGCGTCTGCGCTGCCGCACGCTGGTGATCGAGGCCTCGACGCTGGCGGCCGCTTCGCGCGACTTTGCCCACACCGTGCGCGACCTGCGCAAGCTGGCCTTGCTGGCCGTGCCGCCCGGCCTGCGGATCGCCCTGCGGGCCCATCCGGGGGCCAGCCACGTGCGCGACTTCATGGTCGCGGCCGATCTCATCCAGGCCGCCGAACAGCCCAACCTGGGCCTGGCGCTCGATGTGCGCGAATGGCTGGCCGAGCCGGCCGACCTGTCGCAGCTCGAGGGCATAGCGCCCGAGTCGATTTTTATGGTCCAGCTTGCCGATGCCCTGCAGCCGGTGGCCGCGCCGGCCGAGGGGCCGAGCGCCGCGCTGGTGCCCGACGACCTGCTGTTCCCGGGCGAGGGCCTGCACCGCGCCCGCCTGCAGGCCCTGGTCGAACGGCTGCACCGCGTGGGTTTTGCAGGCGACTACGTGTTCTGGGATGTCCAGGCCGATTGCCGCATCCTGCCCGACGGCGTGGTGGCCCGGCGCGCACGGCGGGCTGCCGACTGGCTGGCCGAGGATGTGCTGCGCCGCAGCCAGCCGCTGAGCGCGCTGCGCCGGCGGGTCGTCGGCTGAGCGCGGCCGGCAGCCGGCCCGCTTCAGTCCAGCATGCGCCCGGCGAAGAGCTTGGCGCAGACGTCCTCGATCAGCTTGAACACCGTCTGCTGGGTCAGGGTGTGGGTGCGCCGCGCCGAGGTGGCGACGGCCACCAGGCTCAGCAGCTCCGGCTCGACGATCCCGTGCATCGAGAACTCGCCCGGATGGCTGGCCACTGCGTACTGCGGCAGGATGGCCATGCCGGCGCCGTCGGCGACCAGATCCAGGATGGTGGAGACGCCGTCGATCTCCAGCGCGATCGCCGGACGCTGGCCGATCGCCGCCATCTGCGTCTCGACCAGCATACGAATCGCGTTGGGGCGCGCCGGGATCACCAGCGGCATGCGCGCCACTTCGGCCAGGCGCAGCGGACCGGCGGCCAGGCCCTCCGAGACCGGCGCCACCAGGAACAGCGTGTCCTGCATGAGCGGCTTGATCTCCAGCTCGGGCAAGGCCTGGGGGTTGTAGAGCAGGGCGATGTCGAGGCGGCCGTTCTGCAGGTTTTCCTGCATGCTGTGCGACAGGCCCTCGGTGATGGACAGGGTGGCGTAGGGCAGGCGGCGGCGGAACTCGCGTGTCAGCGTCAGCGTCATGGCGCGCGCCATGCTGGGCGGCAGGCCGATGGCCACGCGGCCTGACAGACTGCCCTTGACCCGCCCCAACTCCTCGACGGTGCGGGCCACCTGGTGCAGGATGCCGCGGCCGTGCTCGAGCAGCAGCTTGCCGGCCTCGGTCGTCGTCACGCCGCGGCCGTTGCGCACCAGCAGGTTCTGCCGCAATTCGACCTCGAGCAGCCGGATCTGGCGGCTGAGGGCCGGTTGTGCCACATTGAGCACATTGGCGGCACGGGTGAAGCTGCCCAGTTCGGCGACGTGCACATAGTATTCGAGCTGTTTGAGGTCCATGGCGGGCGAAGTATATGTATTCGTCGAGGTTTCCTGTCTATCATATCAATTCGGCATAGCTGATAGCGCCCAGGCTTGGTAGCCGCAGCCATGCGCCCCCGAGACAATGGACAGCAAGACAGATCCCGGGGCGCCCGTGCGCGGCCGGGCTGTCACGGCCGCCCGGCTTCGAGCACGCGCGGCGGCAAACCAATGCAGTGCAACTGCGCAGCGGAGACAAAAAATCATGTCGGATACGAAGCAGGCCGTGGACGTCCAGGCCTTTTTTAACGCCCATCGTTTCTCGGGTTATCAGTGGCTGATCTTCGGCATCTGTTTCCTGATCGTGCTGCTCGACGGCTTCGATACCGCGGCAATCGGCTACATCGCGCCCTCGCTGATCGCCGAATGGGGCGTGAGCAAGCCGGCCCTGGCCCCGGTGCTCAGTGCCGCGCTCTTCGGCCTGGCGGCGGGCGCACTCTCGGCCGGCCCGCTGGCTGACCGGCTGGGGCGCAAGCGGGTGCTGATCGGCTCGGTGCTGGTGTTCGGCGGCGCCTGCCTGGCCTCGGCCTTCAGCGGCACGCTCGAGCATCTGGTGGGCTGGCGTTTCGTCACCGGCCTGGGCCTGGGTGCAGCGATGCCCAATGCCGTCACGCTGATGAGCGAGTACTGCCCCGACAAGAGCCGCGCCACGCTCACCAATGCCATGTTCTGCGGTTTTCCGTTGGGAGCCGCTTTCGGCGGTTTCCTGGCCGCCTGGATGATTCCGCATTTCGGCTGGCGCAGCGTGCTGGTGCTGGGCGGCGTGGTGCCGCTGGGCCTGGCCGTGCTGATGCTGCTGGCCATGCCCGAATCCGTGCGCTACATGGTGGCGCGGGGCCAGCCGGTGGCGCGCATCCGGCGTGTGCTGGCGCGTATCTCCCCGTCGGCCAACGGCATCGAATCCTTCCGCCTGAGCGAACGCAAGCAGGCCATCATGAACGCCGACGGCCAGGAAAAGACCGGTCTGCGTCTGGTCTTCAGCGCCGAGTACCGGATCGGCTCGCTGATGCTGTGGGTCGCCTACTTCATGGGCCTGGTGATCTTCTACGCCCTCATCAACTGGATGCCGGTGCTGTTCCGCGAGGCCGGCATGGAACCGCATCGCGCCACGCTGATCGCCGCGCTGTTCCCGCTCGGCGGCGTCGGTGCCGTGTTCTTCGGCTGGCTGATGGACCGCTACAACGCCAACAAGATCATCGCCCTGGGTTATCTGCTGACCGCCGTGTCCATCTACCTCATCGGACAGACGGTCGGCCATGACGGCCTGCTGGTGGTCATGGTCTTCGTGGCGGGTACCATCATGAACACCGCGCAGTCTTCGCTGCCGGCGCTGGCCGCCGCCTTCTACCCGACCCAGGGCCGCGCCACGGGCGTGTCGTGGATGCTGGGCATCGGCCGCTTCGGCGGCATCGCCGGCTCGTTCCTGGTGGCCCAGCTGTCGGCACACCAGATGGGCTTTGGCGGCATCTTCACGGTGGTGGCCATTCCCGGCCTGATCGCCGTGGTCGCGCTGCTGGTCAAGCAGTGGGCCCACCCGGAAGAATCCGGCCGCGGCGCCGGTGCCCGCGCCGCGACCGCCGCGCACTGAGTTCCGCACCGATACGTTTTCACCCGCGCTTTTCTCATCCAGAGTTGAACAAGGACTACACATGATCATCGACTGCCACGGCCACTACACCACCGCGCCCAAGGCGCTTGCCGACTGGCGCGACAAACAGATCGCCAACCTCAACACGCCCGAACTGGGCCCCAAGGCCAGCGAGCTGAAGATCAGCGACGACGAACTGCGCGAGAGCATCGAGCTCAACCAGCTCGCCAAGATGAAGGAGCGCGGCTCCGACCTCACCATCTTCTCGCCGCGCGCCAGCTTCATGGCCCACCACATCGGCGACTTCAACGTCTCGTCGACCTGGGCCGCCATCTGCAACGAGCTGTGCTACCGCGTCTCCCAGCTCTTCCCCGACAACTTCATCGCTGCCGCCATGCTGCCGCAGTCGCCCGGCGTCGATCCGGCCACCTGCATTCCCGAACTCGAGAAGTGCGTCAACGAATACGGCAACGTCGGCATCAACCTGAACCCCGATCCCTCGGGCGGCCACTGGACCAGCCCGCCGCTGTCCGACCGCCACTGGTACCCCATCTACGAAAAGATGGTCGAGTTCGACATCCCGGCCATGATCCACGTGAGCACCAGCTGCAACGCGTGTTTCCACACCACCGGCGCGCATTACCTCAACGCCGACACCACGGCCTTCATGCAGTGCCTGACCTCCGACCTCTTCAAGGACTTCCCCACGCTGAAGTTCCTGATCCCCCACGGCGGCGGCGCAGTGCCCTACCACTGGGGCCGTTTCCGCGGTCTCGCCCAGGAGCTCAAGAAGCCCCTGCTCGACGAGCACCTGCTCAACAACATCTTCTTCGACACCTGCGTCTATCACCAGCCGGGCATCGATCTGCTGACCAAGGTCATTCCGGTCAAGAACATCCTGTTCGCCTCCGAAATGATCGGTGCGGTGCGCGGCATCGACCCGACCACCGGCCACTACTACGACGACACCAAGCGCTACATCGAGTCGTCCACCATCCTCACCGACGCGGATCGCCACAGCATCTACGAGGGCAACGCACGGCGCGTCTTCCCGCGTCTCGATGCCGCCCTCAAGGCCCGCGGCCACTGAGCCCGCCCAACCTCTTTCAGGAGAACAAGATGTACGAACTCGGAGTCGTTTACCGCAACATCCAGCGCGCCGATCGCGCTGCCGCCGACGGCCTGGCCGCGCTGGGCTCGGCCACGGTGCACGAGGCCATGGGCCGCGTCGGCCTGCTCAAGCCCTACATGCGTCCGATCTACCCCGGCGCGAAAGTCTCGGGCACGGCCGTGACCGTGCTGCTGCATCCGGGTGACAACTGGATGATGCACGTGGCCGCCGAGCAGATCCAGCCCGGCGACATCGTGGTGGCCGCCATCACGGCCGAATGCACCGACGGTTATTTCGGCGACCTGCTGGCCACCAGCTTCCAGGCCCGTGGCGCCCGCGCGCTGATCATCGATGCGGGCGTGCGCGACGTCAACACGCTGCAGGAAATGAACTTCCCCGTCTGGAGCAAGGCCATCAGCAGCAAGGGCTGCATCAAGGCCACCATCGGCTCGGTCAACATCCCCGTGGTGTGCGCGGGCATGCTCGTGACCCCCGGCGATGTCATCGTCGCCGACGACGACGGCGTGGTCTGCGTGCCGGCCGCTCTCGCCGTCCAGACCCTCGAGGCCGCGACCAAACGCGAATCCTTCGAAGGCGAGAAGCGCGCCAAGCTGGCCTCGGGCGTGCTCGGCCTGGACATGTACAAGATGCGCGAACCGCTCGAAAAAGCCGGCCTGCGCTACATCGACTGAGCCCCGC
The DNA here is from genome assembly GCF_003752175.1 of Comamonas sp. BIGb0124. Lineage (GTDB taxonomy): Bacteria > Pseudomonadota > Gammaproteobacteria > Burkholderiales > Burkholderiaceae_C > Comamonas_F. The sequence continues at coordinate 142,575 of NZ_RJVF01000016.1, forward strand.
GCCCATCCATCATCCAAGGAGACCCCGAATGAGTTTCGAAAAAACACCGGGCTGGCTCGACTGGTACGCCGGTCCTTCCAAGCCGCGTTTCCAGGTGCCCGCCGGCGCCGTCGATGCCCACTGCCACGTCTTTGGTCCGGGCGACCAGTTCCCCTTCGCGCCCGAGCGTAAATACACGCCCTGCGATGCCTCCAAGGACCAGCTGTTCGCGCTGCGCGACCACCTGGGCTTCGACAAGAACGTGATCGTGCAGGCCACCTGCCACGGCGCCGACAACCGCGCCCTGGTCGATGCGCTCAAGGCCTCGAACGGCCGCGCCAAGGGCGTGGCCACGGTCAAGCGCAGCATCTCGGATGCGGAACTGCAGGAGCTGCATGCCGCCGGCGTGCGCGGCGTGCGTTTCAACTTCGTCAAGCGCCTGGTCGACTTCACGCCCAAGGACGAACTGCTCGAGATCGCCAACCGCATCGCGCCCCTGGGCTGGCATGTGGTCATCTATTTCGAAGCCGTCGACCTGCCCGAGCTGTGGGACTTCTTCACCAGCCTGCCGACCACCGTGGTGGTCGACCACATGGGCCGGCCCGACGTGAGCCAGCCCGTCGACGGACCGGAATTCGAGCTCTTCGTGAAGTTCATGCGCGAGCACGAGAACGTCTGGAGCAAGGTCAGCTGCCCCGAGCGCCTGTCGCTCACCGGCCCGGCCGCGCTCGACGGCGAGCAGAATGCCTACCGCGACGTGATTCCTTTCGCCCGCCGCATCGTCGAGACGTTCCCCGACCGCGTGCTGTGGGGAACCGACTGGCCGCATCCCAATCTCAAGAACCACATGCCCGACGATGGGCTGCTGGTCGATTTCATACCCCACGTTGCCACGACGCCCGAACTCCAGCGCAAGCTGTTGGTCGACAATCCGACGAGACTTTATTGGGGAGACTGACATGTCACTCGAGAAACCGTATACCGACGTGCCCGGCACGACCATCTTCGACGCCGAACAGTCGCGGCTGGGTTATCACCTGAACCAGTTCTGCATGTCGCTCATGAAGGCCGAGAACCGCGTGCGCTTCAAGGCCGACGAGCGGGCCTATCTGAACGAATGGCCGATGAGCGAGGCGCAGAAGCAGGCCGTGCTCGATCGCGACCTCAACCGCTGCATCTCGCTGGGCGGCAACATCTACTTCCTGGCCAAGATCGGCGCCACCGACGGCAAGAGCTTCCAGCAGATGGCCGGCTCGATGACCGGCATGACCGAGGAAGAGTACCGCAACATGATGATCCAGGGCGGCCGCTCCGCCGAGGGCAACCGCTACGTGGGCGAGGACGGCGACGCACAGACCCAGCACCAACCCCAAGGCCAGGCCGGCAAGAAAGCGAGCATCTGACATGGCACGCATCACCGCATCCGTCTACACCTCGCACATCCCCGCCGTGGGCGCCGCCATCGACCTCGGCAAGACCCAGGAAGACTACTGGAAGCCCGTGTTCGCCGGCTACGAGTTCACCAAGGAGTGGTTCAAGGAGAACAAGCCCGACGTCATCTTCCTGGTCTACAACGACCACGCGACGGCGTTCAGCCTGGACCTGATCCCCACCTTCGCCATCGGCACCGCGGCCGAATACCAGCCGGCCGACGAAGGCTGGGGTCCGCGCCCCGTGCCCAAGGTCGTGGGCCATCCCGAACTCGCGGCCCACATCGCGCAGTCCGTGATCCAGCAGGACTTCGACCTCACCATCGTCAACAAGATGGACGTCGACCACGGCCTGACGGTGCCGATGTCGCTGGTCTGCGGCCAGCCCTCGAAAGAAGACTTCGTCTGGCCCTGCCCGGTGATCCCCTTCGCCGTCAACGTGGTGCAGTATCCGGTTCCGTCGGGCCAGCGCTGCTTCAACCTCGGCGCTGCCATCCGCCGCGCGATCGAGAGCTTCCCCAAGGACCTCAACGTGCAGATCTGGGGCACGGGCGGCATGAGCCACCAGTTGCAGGGACCGCGCGCCGGTCTCATCAACCGCGAGTGGGACAACGCCTTCCTCGACCGCATGATCGCCGACCCCAAGGGCCTGGCCGCCGTGCCGCACATCGACTATGTGCGCGAGGCCGGCTCCGAAGGCATCGAACTGGTGATGTGGCATATCGCCCGCGGTGCCATGAACGACATCGATGGCGGTCCGGCTCCCACCGTGCGTCACCGCTTCTACCACGTGCCCGCCTCCAATACGGCAGTCGGCCACCTGGTGCTCGAGAACTGATCCGGACCCCGCGTCCGCTTCAGCCGTCCATCCCAGGCTCCGCGCCGGTCCCGTCCGCGCGGAGCTGCTTCCAGGAAAACCCATGACCCAGAAGACCATCAAAGTCGCGCTCGCAGGTGCAGGCGCCTTCGGCATCAAGCACCTCGACGGCATCAAGAACATCGACGGAGTCGAAGTCGTCTCGCTGATCAGCCGCGATCTCGAGAAGACCCGCGAAGTCGCCGACAAGTACGGCATCGCCCATGTCACCACCGACCTCGCCGACAGCCTGGCCCTGCCCGAGCTCGATGCCGTCATCCTGTGCACGCCCACGCAGATGCATGCGGCGCAGTCCATCCAGTGCCTGAAGGCCGGCAAGCACGTGCAGGTCGAGATTCCCCTGGCCGACAGCCTGGCCGACGCCGAAGCCGTCGCCGCCGTTCAGAAGGAAACCGGCCTGGTGGCCATGGTGGGCCATACCCGCCGCTTCAACCCCAGCCACCAGTACGTGCACAACAAGATCACGGCCGGCGAGTTCAACGTCCAGCAGATGGATGTGCAGACCTATTTCTTCCGTCGCACCAACACCAATGCGCTGGGCCAGGCCCGCAGTTGGACCGACCACCTGCTGTGGCACCACGCCGCGCACACGGTCGATCTGTTTGCGTATCAGGCCGGCGAGATCGTGCAGGCCAACGCCATCCAGGGCCCCATCCATCCCACGCTGGGCATCGCGATGGACATGTCGATCCAGCTCAAGAGCAAGAGCGGCGCCATCTGCACCCTGAGCCTGAGCTTCAACAACAACGGCCCGCTGGGCACGTTCTTCCGTTACATCGGCGACAGCGACACGTACATCGCCCGCTACGACGATCTGGTCAACGGCAAGGAAGAGAAGATCGACGTCTCCCAGGTCGATGTCTCCATGAACGGCATCGAGCTGCAGGATCGCGAATTCTTCGCGGCCATCCGCGAAGGCCGCGAGCCCAACTCCAGCGTGCAGAGCGTGCTGCCGTGCTACCGTGTCCTGCACCAGCTGGAGCAGCAGCTCAACGCGGCGGCTTGATGCCGGGGCTTCGGGCCTTGGCCTGAAGCAGACGTGCAGCGGGGCATTGCCCGCCGCGGCATCCCCCTGCACAGCCGCCCCGTCCGGCGCCGCCACAGCCATCGGGCTGGAGGACCTGTTTCATGCGAGCAGGGCTTCCGGCCCTTTTTGTTTTTTCCACCCCATCCCCTGCAAGGAATCGCCATGACTGCCAGCCGCGCCCTCGGGCCCTTTTCCGTCAGCCCCATCGGTCTGGGCTGCATGAACCTCAGCCATGCCTACGGCGTGCCGCCCGCGCGCGAGCAGGCCGAGCGTGTCCTGCTGGCCGCGCTCGATGCAGGCGTCACGCTGTTCGACACGGCAGCGCTGTACGGCTTCGGCGCCAACGAGACCCTGGTGGGCGAGGTGCTGTCGCCTCATCGCAAGCGCTTCACCCTGACCAGCAAGTGCGGCATGCAGGGCGTGGACGGCAAGCGGGTGATCGATGGCCGGCCGGCCACGCTCAAGGCCACCTGCGAGGCGGCGCTCAAGCGGCTGCGCACCGATGTCATCGACCTCTACTACCTGCATCGCTGGGACAAGCAGGTGCCCATCGAAGAAAGCGTGGGCGCCCTGGGCGACCTGGTGCGCGAAGGCAAGATCCGCGCGGTCGGGCTCTCGGAAGTGTCGGCCCCCACCTTGCGCCGGGCCCATGCCGAACATCCGATCGCCGCAGTGCAGACCGAGTATTCGCTGTGGACCCGAAATCCCGAGGTGGCCGTGCTCGAGGCCTGCCGTGAACTGGGCACGGCATTCGTGGCTTTCAGCCCTGTCGGACGGGGTTTCCTGTGCGGTGCGGTGACCGATGCCGCGCAGCTCGATGCCAAGGACATCCGCGTCGCCATGCCGCGTTTCCAGCCCGACAACCTGGCCAGGAATCTGGCGTGGCTGCCGGCCTACCGCGCACTGGCCGAGGAAGCCGGCTGCAGCCCCGCCCAACTGGCCCTGGCCTGGCTGCTGCACAAGGCGCCGCACATCATCCCCATCCCCGGGACGACCCGCGTCGACCATCTGCAGGACGACCTGGGCGCGGCACAGGTGCAACTGTCGCCTGCAGTGCTGGAGCGGGTCGAGGCCCTGGTCAACACCGGCACCGTGGCCGGCCACCGTTATGCGGCGCAGGCCCGTACCGAGGTCGATACCGAAGAAGTCGCCTGAACCTCGCGCGCCACGGCTTCGAGTTCGCCGCGCAGCCAGCGATGGGCAGGATCGTGGCGCACCCGTTCGTGCCACACCATGTACATCGCCAGCCGGGGCGTGGCCAGCGGCAGCGGTGCCGTGGCCAGGCCGGCCAGCGACTGCCGCGCCAGCAGCGAGGGCGCCGTCGCCAGCCAGGTGCTGCCGCGCAGCATGGCGCCCAGTGCCGCCAGGCCGGGCACGGTGGCCACGACGTGGCGCTGCACGCCTTCGGCCAGCAGCCACTGGTCGATGTCCAGCATCGAGCCCATCTCGTAGCTGACCGACAGGTGTTCGCCCGCAAGATAGTCCTCCCGGCGGGTGGGCGCGGCGCGTTCGCCGGCATCGTAGAACACCACGTAGCGGTCGTCGAACAGGCGTTTCTGCACGATGTCCGCGGCATTCGGCGGCCGGGGCGTGATGAGCAACTGGCAGTTGCCTTCGCGCAGCAGAGCCGGCTCGGGGGCGCCCGAGGGCACGATGCGCAGGACCACGCCCGGCGCCTGGGCCCTCAGCCGGCGCAGCAGCGCGGGCAGCAGCAGGTCGCGCTGCAGGTCGTTGGCCGCCAGCGTCAGGCACAGATCCAGGCGCTCGGGGGCGAAGGCCACGGCCGTCGAGAAGCCCTGAAGCCCCGCCAGCAGCTCGCGTGCGCGGCCGGCCAGCAGCGCGGCCTGGCTGGTGGCCGTGATGCCGCGCCCCGCGCGCACGAACAGCGCGTCGCCCGTGATGGCCCGCAGCTTGTCCAGCCCATGGCTGACCGCCGACTGCGTCACCCCCAGGCGCTGCGCCGCACGCGTCACCGATTGCTCGTCGTACACGGCCAGCAGCAGCGTCAGCAGATGACCGTCGAGGTCCAAATGATCGTATGTGCTCATGGGCATCATGAAAAAAAGCCGGTTGATCGCCGGGCCTGGCGCCGCAACACTGGACGGCATCGACGAACCAGGAGACTTTGCCATGTGCAGCCCCATACCCGGCACCGTTTTGTTTGACGGACATCAAGCCATCAAGGGATATGCCCTCAACAAGATGTGCTATTCCTTCAACGACGCGGCCAACCGCAACGCATTCCTGCGCGACGAGGAGGCCTACTGTGCGCGTTTCGGGCTGAACGCCAGCCAGCGCAGCGCCATCCGCAGCCGGCAGGTGCGCGATCTCATCGAGGCCGGCGGCAATGTGTATTACCTGGCCAAGTTCGCCGGCATCCTTGGCCTGGATGTGCAGGATCTCGGCGCCCAGCAGACGGGCATGAGCAAGGACGCCTTCAAGGCCAGGCTTCTGGCTGCGGCCCACGACGAAACGGGAGTGCTCTGACCATGGCCCATATCGTCGGCGCCATCGCCACCTCGCACGTGCCCGCCATCGGCCGGGCCATCGCCAAGGGCCTGCAGCAGGATGCCTACTGGAAACCTTTCTTCGACGGCTTCGTGCCGGTCCGGCAGTGGCTCGAGACAGCCCGGCCCGATGTGGTCGTCTGCCTGTACAACGACCATGGCCTGAACTTCTTCCTCGACAAGCTGCCGACCTTTGCCGTCGGTGCGGCACCGCGTTACACGAATCGGGACGAGGGCTGGGGCATCCCGCAGGTTCCGCCTTTCGCGGGCGATCCGGCCTTGTCCTGGCATCTCATCGAGCACCTGGTGGCGGCCGAATTCGACATCACCTCGTGCCAGGAAATGGATGTCGACCATGCCTTCACGCTGCCCATGGAGCTGCTGTGGCCGCACCGCGAATGGCCGGTGAAGGTGGTGCCGGTGAGCATCAACACCGTGCAGTTCCCCTTGCCCTCGGCCCGGCGCTGCTACAACCTGGGCGCGGCGATCGGCGAGGCCATCCGCGCCTGGCCGACCGACCAGCGCGTGCTGATCCTGGGCACGGGCGGGCTGTCGCACCAGCTCGACGGCGAGCGGGCCGGCTTCATCAACCGGCGTTTCGACCAGGCCTTCATGGACAGCCTGACCGCCGATCCGCGCTGGGCCACGCGCTTGAGCATCCACGAACTGGTCGAACGCACCGGCACCCAAGGCGTCGAATGCCTGATGTGGCTGGCCGCACGGGGCGCGCTGGGCGAGCATGCGCGCTGCCTGCATCGCAATTACCACATCCCGATCTCGAACACGGCCTCGGGCCTGATGCTGCTGGAGCCGGCCGATGCGGCCCCCGGCGAGGCCCATGCCTGCGAGGCACGAGCAGCGCAGGCCGTGGCCTGACGCAACGGCCGGCCTGGCCTAGAGCAACGCCCGCAGTTCCCGGGCCGCATCCTGCATCACCGGCAGTTGCTCGCGCAGCAACTGCTCGGGCGTGTGGGTGCGCGGCGAGGCCACCAGATTGAGCGCGGCCAGGGTCTGTCCCTGCATGTTGCGCAGCGGCACCGCCAGCGCATGCACACCCAGTTCATGCTCCTCGCTCGCCAGACAGTAGTCGTCGGCGCGCACCTGCGCGATCCGGGCCTTGAAGGCCTTGTGGTCGGTCACCGTCAGCGGCGTGAGGCGGGCCAGCTCGCGCGGGGCGGATCGGCCGTCCGCATCGCGCACGCGCAGCCAGGCCAGCAGCGCGCGGCTGTCGAGTGCGGCCAGCAGCACCCGCCCGGTCGAGGTGGCATGCGCCGGCAGGCGCGCCCCCAGATGAAGGCCATAGGCCAGGATGCGCTCGGCGCCGCTGTAGGTGGCGCTGCGGGCCACGATGACGACCTCGGCCTCGTCGCGAACCACCACCGAATACGACGACAGCGTCTGCGCCGCCAGCCGGTTGAGCGTGGCCTGAACCATGCGGGGCAGCCGCGCCGAGGCCAGGTAGCTGCCCGAGAAGCGCAGCACCTTGGCCGACAGCCAGAATGCGTGGCCGTCGCTCTCGAGATAACCCAGGTGCGCCAGCGTGAGCAGGTGGCGCCGTGCCGCCGCCCGTGTCAGTCCCGCGCGCTCGGCCGCCTGGGTGGCGTTGAGGCGCTGGCGTTCGGTGTCGAAACTCTCGAGCACGGCCATGCCCTTGGCCATGCCTTCGATGAAATCCGCTTTCTGGATGGTCGCCGGGCCCGGCTCGGGCGCTCCCGTGGGGGTGCGTGGCATGGGATATCTCCTGTCAGGTCTTCTTTTGCGCGATTATCGCGCAATTGATCCGATCATCGCGCAATGTCGTCATGCGGGCGCTGGTGCCGACGGCATCCAAAGCCTACGCTAGGGCCATCGAACAACCAATAGACATCTGGAGACAAGACATGCGTACGCAAGTCGCCATCATCGGTGCGGGCCCCGCAGGCCTGCTGCTGGGCCAGCTGCTGCACAAGGCCGGCATCGACAACATCATCGTGGAGCGCCAGAGCGGCGACTATGTGCTGGGCCGCATCCGCGCCGGCATCCTCGAACAAGTCACCATCGACCTCGTCGACGAAGCCGGCCTGGGCCAGCGCATGCACGCCGAAGGCCTGGTGCACGGCGGCATCGAACTGCTGTTCAAGGGCGAGCGTCACCGCATCGACCTCAACGGTTTCACCGGCGGCAAGAACGTGATGGTCTACGGCCAGACCGAACTGACCCGTGACCTGATGGAGGCCCGTGCCGCCGCCGACCTGCAGACCGTGTACTCGGCCAGCCAGGTCGCCGTGCACGACTTCGATTCCAGCCAGCCGCGCGTGACCTTCGAGAAGGACGGACAGGTCCACGAGATCCGCTGCGACTTCATTGCCGGCTGCGACGGCTTCCACGGCGTCTGCCGTGCCAGCGTGCCCGAAGGCGCCATCACCGAGTACGAAAAGGTCTACCCCTTCGGCTGGCTGGGCCTGCTCTCCGACACGCCGCCGGTCTCCGAGGAACTGATCTACGCCAACACGCCGCGCGGTTTTGCCCTGTGCTCGCAGCGCAGCCTCACCCGCAGCCGCTACTACCTGCAGGTGCCGCTGACCGACAAGGTCGAGGCCTGGTCGGACGACGCCTTCTGGGCCGAACTGAGCCTGCGCCTGGACGACGAGGCCCGCGAACGCCTGGTCACCGGTCCTTCGCTCGAAAAGAGCATCGCGCCGCTGCGCAGTTTCGTGACCGAACCGCTGCGCTTCGGCCGCATGTTCCTGGCCGGCGATGCCGGTCACATCGTGCCGCCGACAGGCGCCAAGGGCCTCAACCTGGCGGCTTCGGACGTGAAGTACCTCTCGACGGCATTCATCGAGTTCTACCGCGAACGCAGCGAAGCCGGCATCGACCACTACTCGCAGCGCTGCCTGTCGCGCATCTGGAAGGCCGAGCGCTTCTCGTGGTGGTTCACCAGCCTCATGCACCGTTTTCCCGAGACCGGCGAGTTCGGCCAGAAGATCCAGGAAGCCGAGCTCGATTACCTGGTGGGCTCGGCCGCGGCCTCGACCGCGCTGGCCGAGAACTACGTGGGCCTGCCGATCAAGGCCTGAGCCTTGCCCCAAGGCGGCCGCTGGCCCGGCGTCTGTCCGGGGGCCCCAGGCCAAGCCGGGGAGCGGTAACGGGCAACGGGCGACGGCAAGGCGGTGCCCGCCGCAGTCCAGCGCCAGGCTCAGCCGCTGCCCAGCCGCGCCAGCGCCTGCATGCGGTAGGCCTGCGGACTGAGTCCGGTGTGTTTGCGAAAGAAGCGGCCGAAGTACGCCTCGTCCTCGAAACCCAGGCTCGCAGCGATCTGTTTGATGCTGCTGACGGTGTAGATCAGGTCGCGCTGGGCCTCGTGCAGCACCCGGTCGTTGATCACGTCGATGCTGGACATGCCCAGGCTTTCCCGCGTGAGGCGGGTGAGCTGGCCCGCCGTGATGCCCAGCCGCGCCGCGTAGTCCGCCACGCCCAGACGCTCGCGGAAATGCTCGTCCACCAGCCGTCGAAACACCTCGAGCTGCTGGCCTTTGCGTGACGACGCCGGCCAGACCGATGGCTCGAGGGTGTCGTTGAGGCGTGCCACCTGCACCATCAGGGCCGTCAGCAGCGACAGGCCCGCCGCCACCTGGCCGGCCGCCGGCATGCGCCATTCCCGCTCGATGGCTCGGAACAGCGGCATGAGTCCTTCCGTATGGCGTCCGCCCTCGGGCAGGTTCATCACCATGGGCGTGCGCAAGGTCTGCATCAGCTCGGGCATCACCACGCCCGCCATCGATTCGAGCGGCCTCTGCGCGGCGGTCACCACCACGCCGTTGACGCGCGGATTGAATTCGAAACCGTGCACATGGCCCGCCGGAACCAGCACCAGCGCGGGCGCCCGCATGGTCCAGCGGCTGTCGTTGAGCAGCGTGTGTCCTTCGCCCTCGCTCATGAACAGAACCTGCAGGAAAGCGCCGTGCAGGTGCGGCTGGATCTCCCATTCGTACAGGCTCGAGCGTTCGGGGATCCACTCGAAGTTGAACATGTTGCTCCAGCCCGCCGGTGCGTTGTCGCCATAGAGGGCGTAATGCGGAATGGTGTGGGCGCGGGGCAGGAGCGCCTTGCCGTCTGTCGAAATGTGCATGCACGAAATGTCCGGCCTGTCGCAGATTCCGTCATATGGTGCTAACCCTTGTTTTAAAGGATATGCACGAATCGTCCAGTCAATGGCCGGTTTTGTGGCGTGTCGTCCCGGCCTTGCGCTTCCACAATTTGCCGCTGAACAGTCCACATAGGAGACCGCAGTGGCGGATAAGCAGGCAACAGCAGGCCATGGCACATGGCTGGAATTGGAAGACAAGGTCTGTGTCGTGACCGGCGCGGCCAGCGGCATCGGGCTGGCGCTGGCGCATGCCCTGGCCGGCGTCGGGGCCCGCGTGGCCTTGTGGGACCGCGACGCCGAACGGCTGGCCGAGGCCGCGCAGGCGCTGAAGGCCCAGGGCGCCCAGGTGCTGGCCCAGCCCTGCGACACCGCCGACGAGGCCAGCGTGCTGCGCGCCGCCCAGGCCGTGCGCGAGACGCTGGGGGCCGCTCATGTGCTCGTCAACAACGCCGGGCTGCTGCGCTCCGGCAGCCTGTCCGCCATCAGCCTGGCGGACTGGAACCATGTGCTGGCGGTCAATCTCACCGGTTACCTGCTGTGTGCACGCAGCCTGGCCCCGCAGATGATCGAACGCGGTGCGGGCAGCGTGGTGCATGTGGCCTCCATCTCGGCCAGCTATCCGCAGAGCCACAGCGGCGCCTACAGCGCCAGCAAGGCCGGTGTGCTGCTGCTGTCGCGCCAGTTGGCCGTCGAATGGGCAGGGCAGGGCATCCGCAGCAACGCGGTGTGCCCCGGCATGATCCGCACGGCCCTGTCGCAGTCCTTCTACCGGCAGCCCGGCGTCGAGGCCGCACGCGCGGCGGCCACCGCCAGCCGCCGCATCGGCGAGCCGGTCGACATCGCGAACGCCGCGCTGTTCCTGGCCAGCCCGCGCTCGGCCTACGTCAACGGCGCCGAACTCGCGGTCGACGGCGGCATGCCCAACATGCTGATGGATCTCGTGCCGCGTCCCGGCTTCAACAGCGGCACGTCGGGGTCGGCATCGCCGGCATCGGCGGGCCAGGAGTAAAGCCATGTCCAAGCCTTCCTTGCCCGGCGCTGCCCGCGTCTGTGATCTCGTCGTCGTCGGCTCGGGTGCCGGCGGTCTTTCGACGGCCGTGACGGCCGCCCTGCAGGGCCTGGATGTCGTGGTGCTCGAAAAAGCCGATGTCTTCGGCGGCACCACCGCGTACTCGGGCGGTGTGCTGTGGATACCCGGCAACGCGGTGTCGCGGCGCGCCGGTGCGGCCGACAGCCGCGAGGCCGCTCGCCGCTACCTGCAGCACGAAACCGGCGAATGCTTCGACGCGCAGGCGATCGACGCCTTCCTGGACCACGGCCCCGAGATGGTGGATTTCTTCGCCCGCGAGACTGCCGTGCAATTCGTCCCCACGCTGTATCCGGACTACCACCCCACGGCGCCGGGCGGCGTCGATGTCGGCCGTTCCATCCTGGCCGCCCCCTACGACATCCGCCAGTTGGGGCCGGACATGCGTCGCCTGCGTCCGCCTCTCAAGACCATCACCTTCATCGGCATGATGTTCAACTCGTCGAATGCCGACCTGAAGCATTTCTTCAAGGCCACCCGATCATGGACCTCCTTCCGGTACGTGGCCGGGCGACTGGCGCATCACCTCAAGGAACTGCTGCTCTATCGGCGTGGCATCCAGGTCACCAGCGGCAACGCGCTGGCCGCCCGCCTGGCCCAGTCGGCGCTCGATCTGGGCATCCCCATCCACACCGGAACCGCCGTCAAGGAACTGGTCACCAGCCACGGCCGGGTGAGCGGCGTGCGCGCCCAGGGCGCCGAGGGTCTCGTCGCCTTCGAAGCGCGGCACGGCGTGGTGCTGGCCTGCGGCGGTTTTCCGCACGATGCGGCGCGGGTGTGCGCCGCCTTTGCACACGTGCGCCGAGGCGGCACCCATCATTCGCCCGCGCCGGTCGAGAACACCGGTGACGGCGGACGCCTGGCCGAAACCGTGGGCGGCAGCGTGCCCCTGCGCTTTCCCAGCCCGGCCGCGTGGATGCCGGTCTCGCTGGTGCCGCGCAAGAACGGGCCGCCGGGCGTGTTCCCGCATCTGCTGGACCGCTACAAACCCGGCATCATCGGCGTCACGCGGCAGGGCCGGCGCTTCACCAACGAATCCGAGTCCTATCACGACGTCGGTGCGGCCATGATCCGGGCTTGCGAAGGCGAGACCGAGACGGCGATGTGGCTGATCTGCGATCAGGCCACGCTCGACCAATACGGACTGGGTTACGCCAAGCCCGCGCCCTTGCCCAAGGGCCCGCTGCTGCGCAACGGCTACCTGAGCAAAGGGCGCACGATCGAGGAACTGGCGCACCGTGCCGGCATCGACCCGGTGGCGCTGGCGGCCACCGTGCGCGAGTACAACATCGGGGCCGTGGACGGCATCGATCGCCAGTTCGGCCGCGGCACCACCAGCTTCAATCGTTACCTCGCCGATCCCGAGCACCGGCCCAATCCGTGCGTCGCGCCCATCGGCCAAGGCCCGTACTACGCACTCAAGCTGGTGATGGGCGATCTGGGCACCTTCGATGGCCTGCTCACCAGCGTGCAGGGCGAGGTGCTGGACGGCGCCGGCAGCCCCATCCCGGGTCTCTATGCCGTGGGCAACGACCGCGCCAGCATCATGGGTGGAAACTACCCCGGTGCCGGCATCACGCTCGGCCCCATCCTGACCTTCGGTTACCTCACGGCCCGCCATATCGCCGAGCGTGCGCGCCAGGCCCAGGCCCAGGCCCAGGCCCAGGGCGCCGGCGACGCGCCGGTCTCGCCTGCCGCACCCGCATCCGCATCCGCATCCGCACGCAGTCGCCAGGAAACCGCCGCATGAACTCGACATCCGCCATGACCCCGGCCCGCCCGGCTTGCGCACTGCCGCTGGTCGATCACCGCATCTACACCATCCGCCTGCGCAAGATGGACGAGTTCATCGACGTCTTCGACCGCTTCGCCATGCCGGTGCTGCTGCAGACGCTGGGCCACCCCCTGGGCTTCTACACCAGCCAGATCGGCCCGCTCAACCAGTTCGTGCATCTGTGGGCCTATGCCAGCCTGGCCGATTACGAGAGCCGCAGTTCGGCGCGCGACACCCACCCGGATTTCCCGGCCTACCTGTCGGCTTCCGAGCACCTCATCGTGGCGCAGGAGAACCGCCTGATCCGCCGCCTCGATCTCGCCAGCCTGCGGCCATCCGGAGCCCTGCCATGAAGCGCGCCATCGTCACCGGCGCGGCCGACGGCATCGGCTGGGCCACTGCACAACGGCTGGCGAGCAAGGGCTGGCGCGTGGCGCTGCTGGACCTCGACGGCAGCGCCGCGCAGGGCCGGGCCGAGAGCCTGGGTCCGTCTCATGTCGGCTGGGGTTGCGATGTCAGCGACGAGCAGCAGGTCGTGCACACCGTGGGCACTCTGGTGCGGGACTGGGGCGGTCTCGACGCGCTGGTCAACAACGCCGGCATCGGCGAGCAGCCTCTGCCCACCTTGCAGCAGGACGTGGCGGGTTTCGACCGCGTGCTGTCGGTCCATCTGCGCGGCAGTTTTCTCTGCAGCCGGGCGGTCGCTCCGTCGATGCTGGCACAGGGCCGGGGTGCCATCGTCCATCTCAGCTCCATCGCCGGCTGGGCCGGCATTCCCGGCCGCAACGCCTACAGCGCGGCCAAGGCCGGCCTCGTGGGCATGACCCGCGCACAGGCCTGCGAGTGGGCGCGCGGCGGCGTGCGCGTCAACGCGGTGGCACCGGGTTACGTGCACACCGCGCTGGTCGACAAACTCGGGCGCGAAGGTGCCCTGGACATCTCGGCGCTGGCCCGGCGCACGCCGCTGGGCCGGTTGGCCGAGCCCGGCGAGATAGCCGCCGCCATCGTGTTCCTGCTGTCCGACGAAGCCAGCTTCATCACCGGAACCTGCCTGCAGGCCGATGGCGGATGGCTGGCGCTGGGCGCCCCCGAGGCCGTACTCGACACCCACTGACTTCGGCACCGATCGCAGCGGCTGCTGCGGCAGACACAAAAAACAGACAGACAAAACCATGACAGACAAACAAGGACAGGAGACAACGACGTGTTGACCATCAATCTCTTCAACGGCCTGGTTTACGGGGCCTTGCTGGCCATCATGTGCTCGGGGCTGGCACTCATCTACGGCCTGCGGCGCGTGGTGAACTTCGCGCACGGCTCTCTCTACATGCTGGGCGCCTACCTGGGCTACACCGTGGCCCTGCACAGCGGTTTCTGGGCCGCCCTGGTCGTGGTGCCCGCCCTCATGGCGCTGCTCGGCGTGCTGCTCGACCGCTACGGCTTCCGGCTGCTCCAGGGGCGCGATCCGCTCACCGTGGTGCTTGTCACCTTCGGCCTGCTGCTCATCATCGAAGACGCGGTGCAGACGATCTGGGGCAAGGAAAGTCTGTCCGTGGCGGCACCCGCGTGGCTGGGCAGTTCGGTCGATCTGCTCGGCACGCCCGTACCGGCCTATCGCATCGGCGTCATCGCCATGGGGCTGCTGGTCGCGGTCGGCCTGACGTTGTGGATGCGGCTGTCACGCACCGGCCTTTTCGTGCGTGCGGCCAGTACCGATCCGGCGACCACCGCCATGCAAGGCGTCAACACCGACGCCCTGTCGGCGACGGTGGTCGGCCTGGGCACTGCGCTGGCCGGCATGGCCGGCGTGGTGGCCGCGCCTTTCCTGGCCCTGTCGCCTTCGATGAGCAGCGATGTGCTGATCGATTCGTTCGTCGTCGTCGTGATCGGAGGGCTGGGCAGCCTGGGCGGTGCATTCGCCACCGCGCTGGTGCTGGGGCTGGTGCAGTCCATCGGCGCCGTCTATCTGCCGGCGCTCTCCGCCATCCTGCCTTTTGTCTTGATGATCGCCGTGCTGCTGTGGAAGCCTTCGGGCCTGGCCGGCAGCCGTACGTGAGGACCGTCGCCATGCGTCTATCCTGCATTCGTATCTTGTCCTGGACTCTGCTGGCCCTGCTGGCGGGCGGTCTGGTCTCCGCACTGACCGGTTCGGACACCGTGCTGTCGCTTCTCACGCAGGCCGTGATCTATGCCGTGTTCGCCTTGGGCGTCGGACTGCTGCTGCGGCAGAACGGCCTGGTCAGCTTTGGCCATGCCGCCTTCTTCGGCTGCGCCGGCTACAGCGTGGCCGTGCTGATCGAGACCGGCGTGGCCGGCGCCGAGTCGGCCATCGTGCTGTCCATCCTCGGCATCTCCGCCGTGGCTTTTGTACTCGGACTGGTGTTCGTGCGCGTGCCGGGCATCGCCTTCGGCATGCTGACTCTGGCGGTCGGGCAGATGTTGTTCCTCACGGCATCCCGGTCGCGCGGCCTGACCGGCGGGGCCGACGGCATGAATATCGCCTGGCCCGATCGGCTGTGGGGCGTCGAGCTGTCCCGGTTGCTGGAGCCGCACGCCATGTTCCTGGTGTGCTGGAGCGCACTGGTGTTCACCGTTGCCCTGCTGTCGCTGCTGCTGGCCGGGCGTTTCGGGGCCATCACCGAGGCCATTCGCGACAACGAGGAACGCGCCCGCTTCATCGGCATACGCACCCTCGTGCCGCGTGCCGCCGTGTTTGCCCTGTCGGCCGGTGTGACCGCGCTGGCCGGGGTGCTGGCCGCTCTCAATACCGGCTTCGTCTCGCCGGAAAGCCTCCATTGGAGCGTGTCCGGCGTGGCACTGATGATGGTCGTCGTCGGGGGCTCCGGCACCTTGTGGGGGCCGCCACTGGGTGCGGTCGTGTACTTCCTGGTCAAGGACGTCCTGGGCGATTACGCCAGCCACTGGATGGCGATCTTCGGTATTGCGCTGATCGTCACCATCGTGTTCTCGCCACGCGGCCTGGCGGGCCTGTTCTTGCGGCGGACCGCCGCCCGGGAGTTCTCATGAAAGAGTCATCCATGAACCCGACATTGGCACTGGAGGCCCGCGACGTAGCCATTCACTACGGCGGCGTCAAGGCCGTCGACGGCGTCGATCTCACGCTGGCCCCGGGCCAGATCCGTGGACTGATCGGCCCCAACGGGGCGGGCAAGTCCACCGTCATCGACGCCATCACCGGACGGCGGCGGCTGACCCGCGGACAGGTGCTGCTGCGGGGCGAGGATGTGACGGCCCTGGCCGTCGGCGGAAGGCGCCGGCGCGGACTGTCTCGCTCGTTCCAGCGCACCAGCATCTTTGCCGACATGCCCGTGCGCAAACAGGTCGTGCTGGCCTCCGAACTGATGAACCGCGAAGGCGCGCAGGCCGATGCCGACGACATCCTGTCCGAACTGGCGTTGACGGCGCTGGCCGACGTGCGGGCCGCCGATCTCGGCTACGGCCAGCAGCGGCGGCTCGATCTGGCCCTGGCGCTGGTCGGCCGTCCGGCCGTTCTGTTGCTCGACGAGCCCATGGCCGGCCTGTCGGTGCAGGAATCGCGAGACCTGGCCCACCATCTCAAGACGCTGGTGCGGCGGCGCCAGGTGTCGGTGCTGCTGGTCGAACACGACATGGACGTGGTGTTCGGCATCTCGGATGCCATCACGGTCTTCGAACTCGGCCGTGTGATCGCCAGCGGAGATCCCGCCGCGGTGCGGGCCGATCCGCGCGTGCGCAAAGCCTACCTGGGGAGTGCAGCATGAGCCTGCTGAGTTTCGAAAACGTGAACGCCTGCTACGGCGCGGCCCATATCCTGCACGACCTCGACCTGCGCATCGAAGCCGGCGAGCGGGTGGCCCTCATCGGCCGCAACGGCGTCGGCAAGACCACGGTGGTCAACACCCTGCTGGGCGTGGCCGCGCTGCGCGGCGGTACCCTGCGCGTCGGCGGTCAGGTGCTGCGCCGGCCCCGAGCCTACGATGCGGCCCGGCGCGGCATTGCCGTGGTGCCGCAGGGCCGCTGCATCGTCGCCAATCTCAGCGTCGAGGAAAACCTGCGCCTGGGCGCCGCCACGCAGCGGCCCGGGCCCTGGCACCTGGACGCCATCTACCGCCTGTTTCCCATCCTGCGCGAACGCGCGCACACCCCCGGCACCGCGCTGTCGGGTGGGCAGCAGCAGATGCTGGCGATCGGCCGTGCCCTCATGGCCAATCCCGCGCTGGTCATGCTGGACGAGCCGACCGAAGGTCTTGCCCCGGTCATCGTCGACCAACTGGCCGAGATCTTCATGGCGGTCGCAGACCAAGGCACCGCCCTGCTGCTGATCGAGCAGAACATGAGCCTGGTCATGCGGGTGGCCGATCGCTACCTGGCCATGGCCAAGGGCACCGTGGTCGCGCAAGGCCGCGTGGCAGAGGAGGGCCTCGAGCAACTGCACCGCCACGTCATGGTCTAGCGCCGGCGTGGCCGCACGTTCCCGCGGGTCCGGGTGTGCCGGGCCATCGGATTTCAAGTACCGACAAGATTCAACAGGAGACAGACGGATGTTCCAGACCTTCCAGAAAACTGCGGCCCTGAGCCGCCTCGTCCCGGCCCTCGCGCTGGGC
Source organism: Comamonas sp. BIGb0124 (assembly GCF_003752175.1). Lineage (GTDB taxonomy): Bacteria > Pseudomonadota > Gammaproteobacteria > Burkholderiales > Burkholderiaceae_C > Comamonas_F. The sequence goes on from NZ_RJVF01000016.1 coordinate 159,989, forward strand.
CTGTGCATGAGCGGCCCGGTGTTCGCGCAGGGCAAGGACCCGGTGCGCATCGGCCTCGTGTCGTCGCAGTCCGGCGTGTTCTCGCAGCAGGGTGCCGAAGTCATCCGCGGTGTGCAGTTCGCCATCGAACAGGCCAACGCCCAAGGCGGGATCGACGGCCGCAAGGTCGAGGTGCAACTGGCCGACGACGAGAGCACACCCGACGCCGGACGCCGCGTCGCCGAAAAACTCGCCCGCGAAGGCTACAAGCTGCTGATCGGGGCCATCCCCTCGTCCATCTCGCTGGCGATTTCGCAGAATCTGCAGCGCTGGGACGCCGCCTACTTCATCGTCGCCAGCAAGTCCGACCGACTGACCGGCGACAACTGCAAGGCCCGCAGCTTCCGCACCAGCCATTCCGACGGCATGGACATCGCGATGATCAAACAATGGGCCAGTACGTTTCCGGAGAAGAAGTTCGCCGTCCTTGCCGCCGACTACATCTGGGGCCGGGATTCGGGCGAAGCGTTTGCCAAGGCCGTCCAGGCCCAGGGCAAGCAGGTGGTGCTCGAGCTGTACCCGCCGATCGGAACCAAGGATTTCTCGCCCTACATCGCCCAGCTCAAGGCCTCCGGTGCCGAGGCCATCTGGGTGGCGGAAATCGGGCGCGACGCCATCGCTTTCGTCAAGCAGGCTCAGGAATTCGGATTGACGCCGGCTCAGCGGCTGATCGGCCATGCGCTGATCATGAACTTCATGATCGATGCCAGCGGCACGGCCCTCGACAACGTGCAGGGCAACACCACCTACAGCGCCGATATCGACACGCCGCGCAACAAAGCGTTCGTCGCTGCCTGGCAGGCCCAGTACAAACGCTTGCCCACCGACAACGAAGCCCAGGCCTACAACGGCGCACAGGTCATCTTTGCCGGCGTGGCCAAGGCCGGTAGCGTCAAGCCGGCCGATGTGAGCAAGGCCCTGCGCGGGGCCACCATCGACACCGTCTACGGCGCGGTCACGATGCGCGCGGATGACAACCAGTTGCTGCTGCCCAACTACGTCGCGCGGGTGAAGCGTGTCGAGGGCAGCCTGCGGCCCGTGGTCGAACAGCGCTACGACCCCGGTATCGTGCCCGCGGCCTCGGCCGACTGCAAGATGTGACGTTCACAAGATGTGACGCTCACAAGGTGTGACCCGCACACGATGCGACGTCCGCAGCACGTGGCGCCCCCAAGCGGCGAACACCGCCGGTCTGCCCTGCGGCCCGCCCGTGTCAGAGCCTGCCGCGCGCCAGCGCCAGGCGTTGTTCCAGCAGCGGCCGCAGATGGTCGCGCAGGCGGACCAGCGCGGGCGACAGCATCGAGCGGTGCGCGCACACCATGTTCAGCGGCGTGGGCTCGCCGGTCGCATAGGGTTGCAGGGCCACGAGACGACGCGCCGCCAGATCGTCGGCCACGTCCAGCGCGGACTTGTACACGATGCCCAGGCCCGCCAGCGCCCAGCGCCGCACCAGCTCGGCATCGTCGCTCACGCGGTCGCCGCTGACCTGCACGACCTGCAGCGACGGCATTGCCGATTCGGGTGTTGCAGACAACGATGTGTCGCGCTGCGGAAAAAATCGCCAGCGCGACATCACCTGCATGCCCCAGACAAAACACAGGCAGTTGTGCCGGGTCAGATCGTCCAGGCTCTCGGGGTGGCCATGGCGGGCCAGGTAGGCGGGCGAAGCGCACAGCACGCGGCGGTTGTCGGGCGCGAGGGGCTGTGCCACCAGCGTGGAGTCGGGCGCCTGGCCATAACGGATGGCCGCTGCCAGCGGCTGCTCGAAGAGATCGGCGGCCCGATCGCTGGCCTGCAGCCACAGGTGCAGGCGGGGGTGCTGCAACTGAAACGCGTCGATCCAGGGCAGCAGCACGTGGCGGCCCAGGTCGGACGGCATGGACAGCCGCAACTGGCCGACCAGCGCGCTGCCTTCGGCCTGCAGCACGCTCTGCCCGTCGACCAGCGCCTGCAGCGCGGCCCGCGCATGGGGCAGGTAACGCTCGCCTTCTTCGGAAGGCCGCAGGCGCCGGGTCGACCGCAGCAGCAGCCGCACGCCCAGCACCTTCTCCAGCCGCGCCAGCGCACTGCTGGCCACCGCCGGCGTCAGGTCCAGGCGACGGGCAGCCGCCGACAGTCCGCCGTGGTCCACGGCCGCCACGAACACCTGAATGTCTTCCAGTCTCACCATCGTCTTGCCCTCTTTATTTTCAATGGTATTCAGAAATAGTTTCTCGTATTGGCTACTTTCCCTGTGCAGGGACACCGCCAACAATGAGGCCTTGTCCCGAGTCACCCTCTGAAAGAACCGCATCATGAAAGCCGTCGCCTACCGCCAGAACCTGCCGATCGACCGCGAAGAATCGCTGCTCGACATCGACCTGCCCGATCCTGAGCCCGGAGAACGCGACTTGCTTGTCGAAGTGTGCGCGGTGTCCGTCAATCCGGTCGACGTGAAGATCCGTGCCCATGCCCGGCCCGAGCCGGGCCAGGCCCGTGTCCTGGGGTGGGATGCCTCGGGCGTCGTGCGTGCCGTGGGCGCCAAGGTGACGCTGTTCAAGCCCGGCGACGCGGTCTGGTATGCCGGTGCGCTCAACCGCCCCGGCACCAACAGCGCGCTGCATCGGGTCGATGAGCGGCTGGTGGCGCGCAAGCCCGCCACGCTGGGCCATGCCGACGCCGCCGCATTGCCGCTGACGGCCATCACCGCGTGGGAACTGCTGTTCGACCGCCTGCGGGTCCAGCATGCCGATCCGGCCCAGCCGCAGCACCTGCTGGTCATCGGCGGCGCCGGCGGCGTCGGCTCCATCCTGATCCAGTTGGCTCGCCAGCTCACCGGGTTGACGGTCATCGCCACGGCCTCGCGTCCGGAAACCCGCGAATGGGTGTTGCGCCAGGGCGCTCACCATGTCGTCGACCACACGCGGCCGCTGGCCTCGGAAATCGCCGCCCTGGGCCTGGGCCCCGTGCAGTACGTCGCCAGCCTGACCCACACCGACAGCCATCTTGCGCAGATCGCCGAGCTCATCGCCCCGCAGGGCGCGCTGGCCCTGATCGACGATCCGGCGGCGCTCGACGTCGTACCGTTCAAACGCAAGAGCGTTTCGGTGCATTGGGAGTTCATGTTCACGCGCTCGATGTTCGAGACGGCCGACATGGCCGCCCAGCACCGCCTGCTGACACGGGTGGCCGATCTGGTCGATGCGGGTGTACTGCGCACCACCGCCGCCCGGCATGGCGGCACGATCGGGGCCGCCAACCTGCGCCGTGCCCACGCCCTGCTCGAAAGCAATCGGGCTCTGGGCAAGATCGTGCTCGAAGGGTTCTGACGCCGCCCGGGGCGCGGCTGCGGCCGCTCACTCGCTTTTCATCACGCGCCTGAGCTGCACCGCCTCGGCCACATGCACCGCCTGCACCTCGGTGCAGCCTGCCAGATCGGCGATGGTGCGTGCCACCTTCAGGGCCCGGTGCAGGCCGCGTCCCGACCAACCCAGGCGCGTGGCCGACGCTTCGAGCAGACGGCACGCATCGGCCGTGGCCTGAGCGTGCCGGTCGAGCGCCGCGCCGGCCAGCCATTGATTGGCCTGTCCCTGACGCGCCAGGGCCCGCGCATGGGCCTGCACCACACGCTGCCGCACCGTGTTGCTGTCTTCGCCCCGCGTCGCGGACAGCAAGGCGCCGTGGCAGACCGGCTGGACCTCGACGTGCATGTCGATGCGGTCGAGCAGCGGCCCCGACAGGCGGCCCTGGTAACGCAGGATGCTGTCGGGGCTGCAGCGGCAGGGCGGGTGGCTGGGCACCGTGCTGCCCCGGTAGCCGCAAGGGCAGGGGTTCATGGCGGCGATGAGCTGGAAGCGGGCAGGGAATTCGGCGCTTCGCGCAGCGCGCACGATGCGGATATAGCCGTTTTCCAGCGGCTCTCGCAAGGCCTCGAGGGCCGATCGCGGAAACTCCGGCAGCTCGTCGAGAAAGAGCACGCCGTTGTGCGCCTTCGAAATCTCGCCGGGCCGGGGTGGCGAGGCGCCGCCTACCAATGCCACTGCGCTGGCCGAGTGGTGGGGGCTGGCCGTGGGGCGGCGCATCCACTGCGCGGCGTCCAGCGGACCGTTCAGGCTGGCCACGGCCGCGGCCTCCAGCGCTTCGTCGAGCGACATCGGCGGCAGCAGGCCGGCAAACCGGTGGGCCAGCATCGATTTGCCCGTGCCCGGCGGTCCCACCAGCAGCAGGCCATGTCCGCCCGCGGCGGCGATTTCCAGTGCACGCCGGGCCGTCGGCTGGCCCTTGACCTCGCTCAGATCCGCACCGTCCAACGATTCTGCGGCAGGCCGGGCCGCGGCCGGCTGGATCCGCTGCCAACCGTGCCCCGGGTTCTGGATGCGTTCGGCCAGCGCCGGTGGCAGGTCGTCGCGCAGGGGATCCTGGACGAAATGGGCGACCACGTCGAGCAGGTGGCCCACCCCGAAGACGCGGGCATTCGGCACCCGGGCCGCTTCGTGCGCGCTGTGCAGGGGCAGGACCAGGCTGGGGGCCGCCGGGGGCTCGGGCATGCGGTGCAGGGCCAGCGCCATGATCAGCGCACCGCGTGTCGGGCGCAGATCGCCGGTGAGCGACAGTTCGCCCGCGAACTCGTAGCCGGCCACCCGCGCCGCATCGAGCCAGCCGCAGGCCGTGAGCAGGCCCACTGCCAGCGGCAGGTCGAACCCGCCGCTGTTCTTGGGCAGATCGGCGGGCGCGAGGTTGATGGTGATGCGTTTGTTGAAAGGCAGTTCGAGCCCGCAGCTCTGCAGCGCGGCGCGTACCCGTTCACGCGCTTCCTTGACTTCGGTGTCGGCCAAGCCCACCAGCGTCAGGCAGGGCAGGCCGTTGGCCAGATGCACCTCGACGGTGACGGGTATGGCATCCAGGCCGCGCAACGCACGACTCTTGATCACGGCCACATCCATGGCACATCTCCTTCACGACTGACGGCGAAGCATCTTGGAAAGCGGGAAACGGCCGGCCGTTCGATGGCGGTTCCTGGCATTCCCTTGCGTTTGATGCCGCCATGCACCAAGAGTGACGACAGCGGCCGGTGGCGAGGCGCACCAAATCAGATCAATTCCGGCATTTCCCGAGGATTTGCCCGTTTGTGGGGAGGTGCGCACCATCATGGTGCTGATGTCGCGGGGGTTTAGGCCGACCCAAGCCGGTGCATGCCGAAAAGTTCCACGGGCTTTCCAAAAAAGGCAACGCTGGCCCCGTGTCCCGTTTTGTAGGTTTTGTCTGGCACGGTTCCTGCTGAAGTGGTGGGGGCGTGAATTCGCACCCACCATCACTAATACGTATATATCTGGAGCAGGAGTTATTTATGAAAAGAATCGTGCTGGCAGTTGCCTCGGTTATGACTCTCGCTGGCTTGCCCGTCGTGGCATCGGCCCAGCTCTCGGGCAATGTCGCTTTGACCAGCAACTACAAGTTCCGCGGTCAGGACCAAGACGTTTCCAAGGACAAGACCGTCAAGCCGGCGCTCCAGGGCGGTTTCGACTACGCCTTCAGCAACGGCTTCTACGTCGGTAACTGGAACTCGTCGGTCGACTGGCTCGAGAACAACAGCCTCGAAACCGACGTCTACGGCGGTTTCAAGGGTGACCTGGGCAACGGCCTGACCTACGACGTGGGCGCGCTGGCCTACCTGTACTCCGGCGCCGGCTCGGCCAACACCGGTGAACTGTACGGTGCCCTGACCTGGACCGCCTTCACCCTGAAGTACTCGCACACCGTGAGCAAGAAGTACTTCGGCGTGGAAGACGGCCGTCACACCGGTTACCTGAACCTGGCTTATGCACAGGAAATCGCACCCAAGCTGACGCTGAAGGCTGCCGTGGGCTACACCCGCTTCTCCAACGACGCCAAGGACAACGGTGCCGTGCGTTACTTCGACTACGGCGTTGGTCTGGGCTACGACCTGGGCGAAGGCTTTGCGGTGGCCGGCGGCCTGTATGGCGGCAACAAGCGCGACAGCTATCCCGGTGTCAACAAGAACCGTTTCATCGTGACGGTCAGCAAGACCCTGTGATGTGGATGGCCGCCGGTGCCGGCGGCCTTGCCCAGTTAAATCTAGTAGAGGTGAACAATGAAACTTATTGCCGCTGTGATCAAGCCGTTCAAGCTTGACGAAGTTCGCGAAGCCCTCTCGGCGATCGGGGTGCAAGGCATCACCGTGACCGAGGTCAAGGGTTTTGGTCGCCAGAAGGGCCACACGGAGCTCTACCGTGGCGCCGAATACGTGGTCGACTTCCTGCCCAAGGTGAAGATCGAAGCCGCGGTCTCCGAAGACGTGGTCGATCGTGTGATCGAGGCCATCGAAAGTGCCGCGCGCACCGGCAAGATCGGCGACGGCAAGATTTTTGTGTACGAGCTGGAGCAGGTGGTCCGCATCCGCACTGGCGAAACCGGCAAGGAAGCGCTGTAAGCCGCCGCGTCGGCCTACCGCACAGACCATCTACGAAGGAAGATTTTTAGTCATGACGAAAAAGCTTGTTATGTCCCTGCTGGGCATGGGACTGCTGGGCGCTAGCGGCCTGGCGATGGCGCAGGACGCCGCCCCGGCGCTGGATTCTGGCGATACCGCCTGGATGCTGACCTCCACCCTGCTGGTCATCCTGATGACCATCCCCGGCCTGGCGCTGTTCTACGGCGGCCTGGGCCGCTCCAAGAACATGCTGTCCGTGCTGATGCAGGTTTTTGTGGTGTTCTCGCTGATCTCGCTGTTGTGGGCCATCTATGGTTTCTCGCTGACATTCGTGGGCGAAGGCACCTTCTTCGGCGGCTTCGGCGCGCTGTTCCTCTCGGGCATCACCCCCGACACCCTGTCGGCCGTGCTCAAGACCATTCCCGAATATGTGTTCGTGGCCTTCCAGGGCACCTTCGCAGCCATCACCACCGCCCTGATCGTCGGCTCCTTTGCCGAGCGCATCAAGTTCTCCGCCGTGGTGATCTTCTCCATCCTGTGGTTCACCTTCAGCTACATCCCGATCGCCCACATGGTGTGGGGCGGCGGTCTGCTGGGCGGTGACGGCGCGCTCGACTTCGCGGGCGGCACCGTGGTGCACATCAACGCCGGCGTGGCCGGTCTGGTGGGTGCCTACGTCATCGGCAAGCGCCTGGGCTACGGCAAGGAAGCCTTCACCCCGCACAGCCTGACGCTGACCATGGTGGGCGCCTCGCTGCTGTGGGTGGGCTGGTTCGGCTTCAACGCCGGCTCCGCAGGTGCTGCCAACGGCGGTGCCGGCCTGGCCTTCATCAACACCGTGCTGGCCACCTCGGCTGCCACGCTGAGCTGGATCGCCGGCGAAGCGCTGCACAAGGGCAAGGCCTCCATGCTGGGTGCTGCCTCGGGTGCCGTGGCCGGTCTGGTCGCCGTGACGCCTGCCGCCGGCTTCGTGGGTCCCATGGGCTCCATCGTTCTGGGCCTGATCGCCGGTGTCGTCTGCCTGTGGGGCGTCGGTGGCCTCAAGCGCATGCTGGGTGCCGACGACGCGTTCGACGTGTTCGGCGTGCACGGTGTCGGCGGTATCGTCGGCGCCATCCTGACCGGTGTGTTCGCTGCACCCGGCCTGGGCGGAACCGGTGGCCTGACCCCCGAAACCTTCGCCATGGGCGCTCAAGTGCTGATCCAGGTCAAGAGCGTGCTGATCACCATCGTGTGGTCTGCCGTGGTGGCATTCATCGCCTACAAGATCGCCGATCTGACGGTTGGTCTGCGTGTCTCGCAGGAAGCCGAACGCGAAGGTCTGGATATCACCTCGCACGGCGAAACCGCCTACACACGCTAAACCCGAGAACAGGCAGGCAAGGGTTGGCCCGAATCCTGCTTATCTGTTCCTGATAGTCTCCTTTGGATGTTCGGCCCGCTTCGGCGGGCCTTTTTTTGTCCCCAACTTTGGGCGAACCGCACTGCATGCGGGTGAGTTTGCCCAGGACGGTGCAAGTCGTGCCGCCTGCGGGCCGGCCACAGGCGCCAAGCCCGCCATGCTGTGCAAGAATCGGCTGGACGTCGGCCGGCGACGAATGGACAAACAAACATGACAAGGAGACAGCCATGACATCTTCCCCCTCGGTTGTGAATCTGGCCTGCGGTGAGTTGCGATGCGACCTGCGGCCCGACCTGGGCGCTGCCATTGCGGGGTTGTGGCTGGGGCCCGTCGCCGTGCTGCGCTCGACCGATGCGCTCGCCATGGACAACCCCAGGCAGGGCGGCTGCTTTCCGCTGGTGCCGTTTTCGAACCGCATCGGCCAGGCCCGCCTCGAATGGGAGGGCCAGACCTACGAACTCGAATCCACGCCGCCCGGCCCCCATGCGATCCACGGCGTCGGCTGGCAACGGCCCTGGACGGTGACCGAGCAGGAGCCGCACCGCGTGGCCATGGCCTACAGCCACACCCCCGATCGTGCCTGGCCCTTTGCCTTCGACGCCACCCAGACCGTGACGCTGGAGTCGCCGCTGGCCGGACGCGATCCTGCCGGCTCCCAGCACGACGGACGGGTCACGCTCACCCTCGGCATGGTCAACCGCGACGTGCGGCCTTGCCCGGCCGGTCTGGGCCTGCACCCCTACTTCACCAAACGGACCCGCAGCCGGATCGCCTTCGAGGCCACGGCGCGCTGGGAGATGGGCGAGGACATGCTGCCCACGCACAGCCATGCCGCACACGGCATCGATGCCAACTGTGCGTTCCTCGAAGTCGATCATTGCTTCGAGGGCTGGCCCGGCGTGGTCGATCTGCGCGACGAGCTGATGCGCGTGCGCACCCGGGCCTCGGTCTCGCGGCTGGTGATCTTCACGAGCGAGGACAAGCCCTTCGTGGCGATCGAACCCGTGAGCCACGTCAACAACGCGCTGGCCCTGCAGACCCCGGCCCGGCCCGTGCAGGCGCTGGGCATGCGGGTGCTCGAACCCGGACAGGCTTGCAGCATCACGGTCACCTGGGATATCGACCGGGTCTGACAGCACTCGGCCCCGGGCCTGACGCGATAGCGGCTCCGATTTGCGTTCAAATAGACCGCATGGCTCTACCGACTGCATTGACCTCTTCCCATCCCTCCACGGCGCCGCAGGGCGGCTGGGCACCCGCCGAGGTGTCCGCACGGATCGGCCCCGGCGTGCGCCAGTATCCGGCCGAGGCCTGGACGCCGGCTGCGCCGCAGGCCGACGCCCTGGGTGAATCCCCCTACTGGAGCGCCGACGAGCAGCGGCTCTACTGGCTCGACATCCCCGGGCGCCAGGCCCTGCGCGCCAGCCTGCAAGCGGGCGCGGACGGGCTGGTGCTCGCCGAACCCGAACGCTGGCCCCTGCCGCAGGAAGCCGGCTGCTTCGCCCCGGTGCGGCAGGGCGGCTGGATCCTCGGCATGCGCGACGGCATCTACCGGGCCGCGGCCTGGGGCGGCGCGCTCGAGCGGATCGTCCAGTTGAACTACGACCCCTCGACCATGCGGTTCAACGACGGCAAGTGCGATCCGTCGGGCCGGTTCTGGGCCGGCACGCTGTTCGAACCGAAGACCTCGCGCCGGGCCGAGCTCTACAGCGTCGATCTTCGCGACGGCAAACCCTGGGTCGAACTGAAGGCCGGCAACGCCATCACCGCCAACGGCCTGGCCTGGTCGCCCGAAGGCGATGCGGTCTACTGGGCCGATACCGCCGCGCACGCGGTCTACCGCTGGGACTGGGACGGGCGTACCAACACCCTGCGCAACCATCGCGAGTTCCTGCGTTTCCCCGAAAAACCCGACGGCTGGCAGCCGGGGCAGCCCGGCTACCTGGGCCGGCCCGACGGTGCCACGGTCGACCGGACCGGGCACTACTACGTGGCGATGTTCGAGGGTGCCCGGGTGCTGAAATTCACGCCGCGTGGCGAACTCGCCGCGGTCTATCACCTGCCGGTACAGTGCCCCACCATGCCCTGCCTGGGCGGGGCCGACGGGCGGACGCTGTTCGTGACCAGTGCCAGCAAGGGCCGCAGCGACGACGAGCGCCGGCGCATGCCGCACACCGGCCATGTGATCGCGCTGCGGGTCGACGAGCCGGGCCTGCCGGTCGCGACCTGCGACTTCGGACCGGCGCGGGCCTGAGATCTGCGGCTCTGCCGCACCAACGCCGGCTGCAGGCCGGTGAAGGGACGCCGGGCCCGGGGGGTGTATTCCCGGAGCCGCTGCCGATGTCCGATACAAAACATCGTGAATCCGGCCGGCGAGCCGTGCCGCGTGAGACCATGAGGCCCTGAGACACCAGCCGGATGCTTGGCATCGGGCGACCCGCACCCATCGATCCGAGACAGGAGAACATGTCCGCCATGAGCGATGCCGCTGTTCCGCCAGGCGCAGACGCCGGTCTGCGGTCGTGTGTGGAATCCATCCGCGATGCCGCCCGCGAGGGCCGGGTTCTGCGTATCCGCGGCGGTGGCTCCAAGGATTCCTACGGCGAAGCGCCGCGCGGCGAAATCCTCGACAGCCGCGCGATCGCCGGCATCGTCAGCTACGACCCTTCCGAACTGGTGATCACGGCACGCGCAGGCACGCCCCTGGCCGAACTCGAAGCCGCTCTGGCCGAAAGCGGACAGTACCTGCCTTTCGAACCCCCGCATTTTCAAGGACCGGGTGGGGCGGTTGCCACGGTGGGCGGCATGGTCGCGGCCGGTCTGAGCGGACCGGCACGGGCCAGCGCCGGGGCGGTCCGGGATTTTGTGCTGGGTGCGGTGCTGGTCGATGGCCGAGGGCAGGTCCTGCATTTCGGCGGACAGGTGATGAAAAACGTGGCCGGCTACGACGTGTCCCGCCTGCTGGCCGGTTCCTTGGGCACGCTCGGCCTGATTGCCGAGGTGTCCCTCAAGGTGATGCCGCGTCCGCCGGCCACGGCCACGCTGTCCTTTGCACTCGGGCAGCAACAGGCCCTCGACACCCTCAACCGCTGGGGCGGCCAGCCCTTGCCGCTGAATGCCAGTGCCTGGTTCGACGACACGGTCGCTCCCGAGGGTGGCCCGGTGGCCGGGCAGGGCGGCGGCACGCTGCTGCTGCGTCTGGCGGGCGCCCAGGCGGCTGTCGCGGCAGCCGTCGCCCAGCTCGCGCGCCAGGGCGGGTCGCGGCTCGACGACGCCGCGGCTGCGGCCCTGTGGCAGGGCCTGCGCGAGCACCGCATGCCGGCCTTCGCAGCGCCCTCGCCGGACTGGGCGCTGTGGCGCCTGTCCTTGCCCCAGACTGCGCCTGCCACGGGCTGGTGCGGTGCCTCTGGCGCCCCTGTGTTGGTCGAGTGGCATGGTGCCCAGCGCTGGTTATGGGCGGGCGACGAGGCCGCGCCCCACCTGCGCAGCCAGGTCCAGGCCCTGGGCGGACATGCCACCCGGTTTGCCGGTGGCCCGGTGCCCGGCCTGTCTTTTTTTCAGCCCCAGTCCGCCGTGCTGGTCCGTATCCAGCAGCGTCTGCAGCAGTCGTTCGACCCGCATGGCGTGTTCGACCGCGGCCGGCTGGGCCTCACCCCCTGAAAGCCGCCCGCCATGCCGCATGTCCTTCGTCATCTGCTGCTGCTCACGGGTCAGCACCGCACGCCCCGCATGAACTGGCTGCTGGGCGCCTTGCTGGCCTTCAATGCCGGGGCCATCAACGCGGGCGGTTTCCTGATCGTGCACATGTACACCTCGCACATGACGGGCTTCGTCGCCATGTTCGTCGACAGCCTGGTCATGGGTCAGATGACGCTGTTGCTCGCCGCCGTCGGAGCGCTGCTGTTCTTCATCTGCGGCGCGGCCACCACCGGCCTGCTGGTGCACGGCGCGCGGCGCCAGCAACTGCGCAGCGAATACGCGCTGCCCCTGGCCCTCGAAGCCCTGCTGATGCTGGTCTTCGGCCTGATCGGCGGGCTGATCGCGCAGCGTCCCACGCCGTTTGCCATTCCCCTCATCGTGCCCTTGCTGGCCTACATCATGGGTTTGCAGAACGCGTTGATGAGCAAGGCCTCGTCCTCGCTCATCCGCACCACGCACATGACGGGCGTGATCACCGATCTGGGCATGGAACTCGGCAAGATGCTGTACTGGAACCGTGCCACCGTGCCCGGCCGGCGTGTCCAGGCCAACCGCAGCAAGCTGCAGTTGCTGGGGTCGCTGCTCGGCATGTTCGTGCTGGGCGGGCTGTACGGCGCGACCGGTTTCAAGCTGCTCGGCTTCATCACCATCGTGCCGCTGGCGCTCATCTTGCTGCTGCTGTCGCTGCCCACGCTGCTCGACGATGCCCGCAAACATCGGCTGATGCCCCGGCTGTGGCTGTGGCTGCGCCTCCAGCGCCGCCGCACCGGGCTGGACTGACCCCAGGAGGCCCGCCATGCAGACCCACCTTTCGCCCGCGTTTCTGGGCAGCGCCGCCGGGCAGGAGGCCGAGGCCATCCTGCGCAAATGCGTGCACTGCGGCTTCTGCACCGCCACCTGTCCCACGTACCAGTTGCTGGGCGACGAGCTCGACGGGCCGCGCGGGCGCATCTACCTGATCAAGCAGGTGCTCGAAGGCCATGCGCCGACACGCGAGACGCAACTGCATCTCGACCGCTGCCTGACCTGCCGCAACTGCGAGACCACCTGCCCCAGCGGCGTGCAATACGGCCACCTGGTCGACATCGGCCGCCAGGCGGTCGATGAGCGCGTGCCGCGTCCCTGGCCCGAACGCATGCAGCGCTGGGCCCTGCGCGAGGGCCTGACTTCGCCCTGGTTCGGCCTGGCCATGCGGCTCGGACAGGGCGTGCGTGGTTGGCTGCCGGCCGCCTGGCGTGCCAAGGTGCCGCCGCGCCGGCCGTCTCGGCCGTGGCCCACGGCACGGTACACCCGCAAGGTGCTGCTGCTGGCCGGCTGCGTGCAGCCCGCGATGATGCCCAACATCAACGTCGCCACCGCCCGTGTGCTCGATGCCGCCGGCATCGAGGTGCGGGTCGCTCCCGCCGCAGGCTGCTGCGGCGCCATCAAGTTCCACCTCGACGACCAGCCCGGCGGCCTGGCCCAGATGCGCGCCAACATCGATGCCTGGTGGCCCCACGTGGCCGATGTCGAGGCCATCGTCATGAATGCCTCGGGCTGCGGCGCCCTGGTTCGCGACTACGGCCATCTGCTGCGCCACGATCCCGCCTATGCCGACAAGGCGGCGCGCATCAGTGCCCTCACGTGCGACCTCAGCGAACTGCTGCCCGACCTGGCCGGTGCGCTGGACGGACGCGTCCGGGGGCGGGGCCGACGGCTGGCTTTCCACCCGCCGTGCACCCTGCAGCATGGACAGCAACTGCGTGGCGGCGTCGAGCGCCATCTTGCGGCGCTGGGTTTCGAGGTTCGCCTGGCCGCCGGCGAGTCTCACCTGTGCTGTGGCTCGGCGGGCACCTATTCCATCCTGCAGCCCGCCCTGGCCGGTCAGTTGCGCGATCGCAAACTGGGCCATCTGGCCGCGCTCGAGCCCGAGATCATCATCTCCGCCAACATCGGCTGCATCGGCCACCTGCAGGGCGGCACGGCGTTGCCGGTGCGCCACTGGGTCGAAGTGCTCGACGATGCAATGGCCGAAGACCCCGGCGCGGCGGGGGCCGGCGCCGCCCGGGGCACGGGGGGCTTGGACTTGGTTCGGCACTGATGCACAATGGTTGCACATCAACTGCCGTGGTTCTGACCGATGACGTTTGAGTTGACGGTACTGGGCTGGACTCTGGTCCTCGCGCTCGTGCAGGTTCTTCTGCCTGCTGCCTGGCGCAACCGGGAAACCGGGCTGGCCTACAACGCGGGTCCGCGCGACGAAGACGGACCGCCGGTCGGGCGTGTCACCGCCCGGCTGCGCCGTGCCCAAAACAATCTCTTCGAAACCCTGCCGCTCTTTGCCGCTGCCGTGCTCATCGCGCATGTGGCCGGCCGCGAAGGCGCGCTGACCGCCTGGGGTGTGTCGCTCTATCTCGGGTCGCGCATCGTCTACGTGCCGCTGTATGCCTGCGGCGTGCCCTACCTGCGCTCGCTGGCCTGGGTGGTGTCGGTCGGCGGCCTGCTGCTGGTGCTGGCGGCTCTCGTGTCCTGAGTTTTTTCATTCTTCCCTATCGATCCCTGCTGATTTGATGGACAAACAACGTATCGACAAGTGGCTCTGGGCCGCGCGTTTCTACAAGACCCGTCGACTGGCGGTCGACGAGATCGATCATGGGCGTGTCAAGGTCAATGGCCAGGCGGCCAAACCCTCGCGCGAAGTCAAGCCGGGCGACGAAGTCAGCCTCCAGCAGGGCGGCGTCACCCGTGTCCTGCACGTGCAGGGCCTGAGCCTGATGCGCGGCCCCGCGCCCGAGGCTCAGAAGCTCTACTCGGAAACCGCCGACAGCATCGCCGCCCGCGAGGCCGCCGCCCAGCAGCGGCGCCTGGCACCCGAGCCCGGCCACAGCCTGTCCGATGGGCGCCCCACCAAACGAGACCGCCGGCAGCTCGACCGGGTGCGCGACAACGACAGGCCCGACGATGCCTGGGGGCATCGCTGGTCGGCGCAGATCTAGCCGGGGTTCACCTTGGCCGTTCAGTGGGTTGCCGTGGCTGCCAGGTCGTCCCATATCGCGGCAGAGCCCATGCGGCGGCTGAGGCCCATGCGGCAGGCCAGTTCGAACGCGTGCCCCATGGCGGTGGCCTGAGCCGTGCCCTGGCCGACGATGTCGTAGGCCGTGCCGTGTGCGGGTGTGGTGATGGGGATGGGCAATCCGCCCTCCACCGTCACACCGATGTCGAAGCCCAGCAACTTGGTGGCGATCTGGCCCTGGTCGTGGTACATCGTCACGATGCCGTCGAATTGACCTTTCCGTGCCCGGACGAAGATCGTATCGGCAGGATAGGGGCCCTGTGCGGCATATCCGAGCTCATGCGCCAGGGCCATGCCCGGCGTGATGACACGGCTTTCTTCGTCGCCATAGTTGCCGTTGTCGCCGTTGTGGGGATTGAGTCCGCACACGCCGATGCGCGGGCGAGGCGTGCCGGCAGCGCGCAAGGCCTCGGTGAGCATGCGGATTGCCTCGGCCACACCGTGTGCCGTCAGCAAGCCGGATACTGCACTCAGCGGTACGTGCGACGTCACGCGTGCGGTCCAAAGCGGCCCCAGCACGTTGAATTCGCCGCAAGGCCCTGAATGGCGCAGCAACTGGGCAAACCAGCGCAGCTCGTCTTCCTCGGCCATGCCGCCCAGGCGCAGCGCGCTTTTGTTGAGAGGCGCAAAACACAGGGCATCGGCCAACCCACGTTCCACCAGCCAGGCCCCGAGGGTCAGACTGTCGAGCATGTGGCGGCCGTTGGCCGCACTGGTTTCGGCGGGCGGCAGGCTGGCGCTGCGTCCGTCCCAGTTCATCATCTGCAGGCCATCACCGGGTTGTATCGGCGCCAGGCCTGCAGCTTTTGCACCTGCCTGCAGTGCGCTGTCGCTGGCAATCAACAGGATGTCTGCACGCCGGCGGTTCGCCGGGTCGGCCAGCAGTCGGGTGACGATTTCGGGGCCGATGCCGGCAGGGTCGCCCAGTGTCAGTGCAATGCGTGGAATCATGGTAAGGCGCTCCCGGTCAGTCGAGGGTGAGGTGCTGTTGGCGGATGAGGGCGCCGAAGCGGTCGAAATCGGCGGACTGCCGGACGATGAACTGCTCGCGACTCAGTGTGGATGGGCTGCCGCCCATGGCCTTGAGATTCACTTGCACGGTGGGTGAACGCAGGATGGTGTCGAGCATCCGCTCCAGGCGTTCCAGCACATGTGACGGCGTCGCCGTGGGTGCATAAAGTGCATACCATGTGCTCATCTCGGCGCCGTTGATGCCCAGTTCGTCCAGCGTCGGCACATGCGGCAGTTCGTCGCTGCGTTGTGCGGTGGTGACGGCCAGGGCGCGGAATTTGCCGGATTTGATCAGTGCCATGGCCGAAGAGCTGGTGTCGAGCATGAGCTCGACCTGACCGGACAGGATGTCCTGATGCGCCTGCGCGCTGCCCTTGTAGGGCACATGGATCAGGCGGGTGCCGGTGGCCGCCATGAACAGTTCCCCGGCGATGTGCTGCACGCTGCCGATGCCAGACGATGCGTACCGCAAGCCCTCGGGTCGTGCCTTCAGTTCGGCCAGCAGCCCGCCGACGTCTTGGAAGCCCGACGAGTCGGGCACGATCAGCACGTGGGGCACCACCATCACCATGCCGATGGGCGTGAGCTGGCGCAGCGGGTCGAATCCCAGTTTCATCAGGTGGGGTGCGATGACCTGGGGGGAGTTGGTCGCGACCAGCAGGGTGTAGCCATCGGCCGGCGCCCTGGCTGTCAGATCGGCCGCAATGGTGTTGGCCGCACCGGGCCGGTTGTCGACGATCACGGACTGACCGAGCAGTGAGCCGAGGCGTTCGGCCAACAGCCGTGCAACCCTGTCGGTGCCACCTCCCGGCGACGCCCCGACGTTGATATGCACGGGCCTGCTCGGCCAGGCTTCCTGGGCCAGTGCGACGGGGACGGTATGGGTCAGTGCAACGGCGAGTGCGAGCCGTCGCGCATGCGCAGCGATCATGGTCAGTCTCCTCTGAATCGTGTGTTGGTTGGGTGCCTGAGGGCACTTTAGAACCACACGTTCAGCGCATCCATCGCCGTTTTCTTCAATCAGGATTCGTGGTTTGGGTACACCCAGGCGTCAGCAGTGAAATCACGGCCGTCGCAGCCGTGGCTAACGCGGTGCCGATCTGATGGCCGAGCAGGAAATGTCGCTGGGGCCACTCACCGGTAATGGCCAATGCGTGCACGGCATGGCCTGGCATGAACGACTGCGCCACGGCGTGGGGCATCACCCCGATCCCCACGCCCTGGGCGATCATGGCGACCATGCTGTCGAAGCTGCCGACGCGTATGCGCATGCGCAAGGTCCGGCGGGCTTGCGCAGCCAGGCGGTACAGGGTAGTGGAGATGGCCGAGCCCTCGGTCAATCCGATCAGATCGCGCTGGATGAAGTCGTCCAGGGCCACGTCGCGCAACGAGGCCAACGCGTCGTGGCGATGCACCACCAGGGCCAGGCGGTCGTGGTGGTAGGGCCGTGTCGGCAGGGGCAGGGTGCCGGCAGTGCTCTCGAAGATGCCGATATCGGCCAAGCCGCGTGCCAGCGACTGCAGCACGCCTTGGCTGTTGAGTTCCTGCAGATCGATCTTGATGCCGGGGTACCGGGAATGGCACTGCTGAAGGTCTTGCGGCAGGAACTGCAGCACAGCCGATGTGCAGGCGGCGATGCGGACAACGCCCTGGGTTCCGTGCCGAAAGGCCTGTGCATCGTCCCGCATGCGCGATACCGCATGGGCCACGGTGCGGGCGTGGGCGAGCAAGGCGCTCCCCGCTGCCGTCAACGCCATGCCGTGCGGCATGCGCTGAAACAGGGGTACGCCGAACTGCTGTTCCAGCTCCTTGAGCCGGCGCGAGGCGGCAGCCACGGCCAGCGGCAGGCGTTCGGCTGCGCGTGTGATGTTTCCGGTTTCGGCTGTCTCGATGAACAGCCGAACCGTGACGAGGTCGAAGTGAACGTTGCCGGGCCAGCCATCGGTCTCGGCGTTTTTTGCCGCA
The DNA here is from genome assembly GCF_003752175.1 of Comamonas sp. BIGb0124. Taxonomy (GTDB): domain Bacteria; phylum Pseudomonadota; class Gammaproteobacteria; order Burkholderiales; family Burkholderiaceae_C; genus Comamonas_F. Next base: position 177,587 of record NZ_RJVF01000016.1, read on the forward strand.
GGTGGCACGGGGGGCACAAAAGGCGGTGTCAGGTGCTGTGCACGGAAAGGTGGAACTCGGGGACGTGACGGCATGCGGCGATTGTTGCGACCGGCGATCCCGCCAGCCATCGGGGCTTACGTGGAGCCCGGAAGGTCGGTGGCCTTCACCCCCAGCTGATCGCACAACGCCTGCACCACGCCTTGCAGCGACTGCAGCTCTGCTTCGAGCGCCGCGACGCGGCGGCGCAGCTCGGCCTGGCTGCCATCGGCATCGCCCGCCGCGCCGGCCGCGTCCGCGAGGGCCGTGGTGTCGACCGGCCCGCACAGCAGATGGGCCCAGCGTTGTTCGCGGGCACCGGGAGCGCGCGGCAGTTGCAGCACCAGCGGGCCGCCTTTTTCCTCGCTGCGTTCGGCGAGTTCGTCCAGGAAGGCCTCGACCGACGAGATGTCGGCGAAGCGGTACCAGCGTTCGGCATTCAGGCGCAGTTCGCCGGCCGTCTGGGGGCCGCGCAACATCAGCAGCGCCAGCAGGATGGCGGATTGCTCGGGCACACCGACGCCGCGCTGGAAATTGTGTTCGTAGCGGGTGGCCCGGCCACCGCTGGACTCGACCACCAGGCTGAGCTGGCGCAGACCGGACAGCGCCTCCTGCGCAGCGGTCTCGTCGAGATTCATGATCGGCAGGCGGCTGGTCTTCTGGTTGCAGCCCGACAGCAGGCTGTTGAGGGTCAACGGATAGCTGTCCGGCACGGTGCGCGCCTTCTCCATGAGGGTGGCGAGCACCCGGGCTTCGGGCGGGGTCAGGGAACGGAGAGCGGGCATGGGCAGGTATCGGATGACAGGGCGTTGGCCCAGGGCAGGCAAGGCCGGCGGAAGGGGCCGCCGGGGCGTGGCCGCAGGCGACGGGCGAGGGTTAGCGGCCGGCGGAGGGCGGAGGCTGGGATAATCCTGCCTCCGCCATCCGCCGGGGTCCGCTTTGCGCACCCGGCTCGGGGCCGTCCGCTCATGGACGGTCCATGGCGGCGTCAACCAAGCATGCCATGAAAAACATCGTCATCCTGATATCCGGCACCGGCTCCAACATGGCTGCGATCGTCGAGGCCGCCGAACGCGAGGACTGGGCGGGCCGCTACGGCGCCCGAGTCAACGCCGTGCTCAGCAACCGCGCCGATGCGGCCGGGCTGGACTGGGCCTCGGCCCGGGGCCTGGCGACGGCCGTGGTCGACCACACGGCGCACGCCAGCCGCGAAGCCTTCGATGCCGCCCTGCAGCACGCCATCGACCGTCACCAGCCCACGCTGGTGGTGCTGGCGGGCTTCATGCGTATCCTCACGCCGGGCTTTGTTGCACACTACCGGGAACGCATGCTCAACATCCACCCGTCGCTGCTGCCGGCTTTTGCCGGCCTGCGCACGCACCAGCGTGCGCTCGACGCCGGTTGCAAGCTGGCCGGAGCCACCGTCCACGAAGTCACGCCCGAACTCGACCACGGTCCGATCCTGGCCCAGGCGGCGGTGCCGATCCTGCCGGGCGACACCGCGCAGACGCTGGCCGCCCGCGTGCTGACCCAAGAACACCTGATCTATCCGCGCGCCGTGCGCGAAAAGATCCGCACACTCTGAGAAACACCTCTACACCATGCATCCTCAAGCTCTCATCGACATCTGCGGCGAACTGGTCGAACTCGTCCTCAAGTTCGACCACCCTGCCGATTCGGTCGTCTCCCGCTTCTTTCGCGAGCACCGGGCCCTCGGCCCGCGCGAGCGCGCCACGCTGGCCGAGACGGCCTACAACGTGCTGCGGCGCAAGACGCTCTACGAAGCCCTGGTGATGGGTGCTCCCAAGGGCTCGGGCAGCAAATGGCGCCGCCTGGCCATCCTGGGCTTCCACGGACCGCGCGATTTCCTCAAGGGCGGCCTGAACGACGCCGAAAGAGCCTGGATCGACGCCTGCGACAAGGTCGATGTGCGCACCGATTCCACGCTGCTCGACCTGCACCGCCACAACCTGCCGGACTGGCTGGTGCAGCCGATCAAGTCGCAACTGGGCACCGACGGGTTCTGGTCCTATGTCAACGTGGTGAACACGGCCGCTCCGCTGGACCTGCGCGTCAACACCTTCAAGGCCAAACGCAGCGAGGTGCAGAAGGCCCTGGCCAAGGCCGGCATCCAGAGCCAGATCACGCCGTATTCGCCGTGGGGGCTGCGCATCGACGGCAAGCCCGCGCTGACCAAGCTCGAAGCCTTCACCAGCGGCGCCATCGAGGTCCAGGACGAAGGCTCCCAACTGCTGGCTCTGCTGCTCGACGCCAAGCGCGGCGAGATGGTGGCGGATTTCTGCGCGGGTGCGGGCGGCAAGACCCTGGCCATCGGCGCCTCCATGCGCAGCACCGGCCGCCTCTATGCCTTCGATACGTCGGCCCACCGTCTCGATGCGCTCAAGCCGCGCCTGGCGCGCAGCGGGCTGTCGAACGTGCACCCGGCAGCCATCGCCCACGAGCGCGACGAGCGCATCAAGCGCCTGGCCGGCAAGATGGACCGGGTGCTGGTCGATGCGCCCTGCTCGGGCCTGGGGACGCTGCGCCGCAACCCCGACCTGAAGTGGCGCCAGTCGCCCCAGGCGGTGCTCGAACTGGTGGCCAAGCAGACGGCCATCCTCGATTCGGCGGCCCGCCTCGTCAAGGGCGGCGGTCGCCTGGTGTACGCCACCTGCAGCGTGCTGCCGGCCGAAAACGAAGACATCGCCGCCGCTTTCTCGCTGGCCCACCCCGACTTCGAACTGCTGCCGGCGGCTGAACTTCTGACGGAACTCAAGGTCGAAGGGGCACAGGATCTGTGCGCCGGCGAAGCGGGCGAGTACCTGCGCCTGTGGCCCCAGCGCCATGGCACCGACGGCTTCTTTGCCGCGGTCTGGCAACGCAAGGCCTGAGTTCGCGGCGCTGCCGTCCCTCTACCGATTCACAGCGACGGCGACGTTGCCTAGAATCGACGATGTCGCGGCGCGCGGCGTGCCCGTCCGGGCGACGCGATGCCGTCCTGCAGGCCGCAGTCAGGGCCTGGCTTTTTTTGCGATGCCGGGTGCCGCCGCCGTTTCCGCTGCGGCCCCAAGGAAACAGGCCTTATGTCCGTGATCGATACCCCCTTTGTCTACGGTTTGCTGCAGTGGCTCGATGCCGGCTTGCTCGATTTCAACGGGTGGGAAATCGCACTCTATGTGCTGATCACCACCCACATCACCATTGCCGCGGTCACCATCTTCCTGCACCGCTCGCAAGCCCACCGTTCGCTGGATCTGCACCCGGCGGTCATGCATTTCTTCCGTTTCTGGCTCTGGATCGGAACCGGCATGGTGACCAAGGAGTGGGTGGCCATCCACCGCAAGCACCACGCCAAGTGCGAGACCGAAGAAGACCCGCACAGTCCGCAGACCCGGGGCATCGACGAGGTGTTCTGGCGCGGCGCCGAGCTGTACCGCAAGGAAACGGGCAACGCCGAGACCATGCGGAAGTTCGGCCACGGCACGCCCAGCGACTGGCTCGAGGACAAGCTCTACAGCCGCTACAGCGCGCTGGGCATCAGCCTCATGCTGATCCTGAACGTGGCGCTGTTCGGCGCCATCGGCCTCACCGTGTGGGCCATCCAGATGGCCTGGATCCCGTTCTGGGCCGCCGGCGTGGTCAACGGCCTGGGCCATTACATCGGCTACCGCAACTTCGAGGCCGCCGACGCCAGCACCAACCTCGTGCCCTGGGGCATCGTCATCGGCGGCGAGGAACTGCACAACAACCACCACACCTATCCGACCTCGGCCAAGTTCTCGGTCAAGCCGTACGAGTTCGACATCTGCTGGGGCTATATCGTGGCACTGCAGAAGCTGGGTCTGGCCAAGGTGCGCAAGACGGCGCCCAAGCTGCGCCTGGGTGCCGTGCAGCCGGTGGCCGACGAGAAGACGCTCGAGGCGGTGATCGCCAACCGCTACGAAGTCATGGCCCGCTATGCGCAGGAAATGCGCCGCGCCTGCCAGGCCGAGATCGCCGTGCTCAAGGCCCGCGGTGCCGACATCGGCGTCCTGAAGATCGCCAACCGCTGGCTGCACCGCGACGACGAAAAGGTGCCGGCCGAGGTGCGGGAGCATCTGCTCCAGGCACGGGCCGAACACCCCATCCTCGATCAGATGCACGCCATGCGCGAGGAACTGCGCACCATGTGGCAGAGCACGACCCGCAGCCGCGAACAGCTGGCAGCCGATCTGCAGGCCTGGTGCCACCGCGCCGAGCAAAGCGGCATTGCGGCGCTGCACGAGTTCTCGTTGCGGTTGCGCGCGGCCCAGGTCTAGTCCTTTCGGGCCCTGGCGACAGAGCCTCCGGCCGGCAGGCCACGGCGGCTGGGCCGGTAGCCGGTAGCCGCGAGCGCGATCAGGCGCCGCAGGCCGGACGCGCCGTCGACCTTGCCGCCGTCGAGGCCTCACGGCGCAGGCGACGTGCGACCCAGGTGCCGCAGCGGGCCAGCCAGCCCGGCCGTGGCGCCGGTGACGCCAGCATCAGCAGGGCCGGCGTGCCGGATTCCAGGGCGACCCAGGTCGGCAGGCCGTCCTGTCCGCCCGGCAGCATCTGTCCCGCCTCCAGCCACTGGCCCAGGCCGTGCAGAACCTGTCCCCAGACGTTGGGGCCTCCGGCCACATGCACACGGCCTTCCAGGCACAGCAGGACCGTGCCCGGCGCGAGGCACAGCGTGGTGCGCAGGCCGGCTGCCAGCCGGATCGGCGTGGCGACGGCGTCGGGCGCCAGATTGGGCCGCGGCGGCGAGGCCGGGGTGGCGAGGACGGATGAACCGGGGGATGAATCCGGCGTTTGCAGAGGCGCTTGCAGGGACGTTTGCATGATGGTTCTCGGGGCGATGGCCCGTCTTCTTCGGGAGCCTCCAGCATAAAAAATCGCAACCTGTTCGGGCAGATACAGCCGGGTGGCCGGCCGACCATGACAGTTCCGGTTTTTCGGCTGCTGTTATGGCTGTTTTGATCGAACGCTGTATCTGTCCATCTGTTCCGGTACAGGGCATGATGGCGACCTTGACGTCCTGTCTGCCCGTAAGCACACCATGTCCCGTGATTCCGAGTCCCGTCGACCCCCGCTCTATCGCCAGCTCGCCGGCCTGTACGAGCAGGCCATGGCCAGCGGCAGCCTGCAGCCGGGCATGCAGATGCCCTCGGTGCGCGAACTGCGGCAGCGCCACGGCGTGAGCCTGTCGACGGCGCTGCAGGTCTTGCGCCACCTCGAGGACAGCGGCCGTGTCGAGGCCCGGGCGCGGGTCGGCTACTTTGTCCGGGCTCCTGCGGTGTCGGCGCTGGCGGCGGCCCGCGAGCCGGAGCTGCTCGAGCCCCTGGCCCCGGACCCCGGTGTCTTTGCCGGCATCAACGAGCGCATTTCGGTCATTCTCGACAAGGCCATGCGTGCCTTGCCGTTGCGGGTCGACCTGGGCAGCGCGATGCCGGCGCCCAGCCTGTTCGACGCCGAGGCGCTGAACCGGCAAGCCATGCGCCTGCTGCGTGAACAGCCCGATGTGCTGGTGCTCGGCCCCTCGGCACCGGCGACCCATGCGGAGTTCCAGCAGGCCATGGCCCACCACGCCCTCACGTTCGGCCTTGGCCTGGTGCCGGCCGACATCACCGCGACCAGCGGCAACTCCGAGGCCGTCAACCTGGCCCTCGATGCGGTGGCCCAGCCGGGCGATGTCGTCGCGGTCGAATCGCCGACCTTCTACGGCATCCTGCAGGCCATCGAGATCCAGGGTCTGAGGGCGCTCGAGATTCCCAGCAGCCCCCAGACCGGCATGTCGCTCGAGGCGCTCGAACTGGCCGCCCGCAACGAGCCCCGCCTCAAGGCCGTGGTGGTGGTTCCCCACCTCCAGATGCCCTTGGGCAGCATCATGCCCGACGACCACAAGCAGCGGCTGGTGCGGCTGTGCCGCGAATACGGCCTGGCGCTGATCGAGGACGACATCTACCGCGAATTCCTCGACGTGCCGCAGGTGCCCAGGCCGGCCAAGTCGTGGGATCTGCCCGGCGCCCAGGGCTGCGTGATCTATTGCGCATCGCTGAGCAAGAGTTTTGCCCCCGGCCTCCGGCAGGGCTGGATGACGGCCGGGCGCTGGCAGGCACGGGTGCAGATGCTCAAGTTCGCCCGCTCGCGCAACATGCCGAGCTGGTCGCAACTGCTGGCCGCGCGCAGCGTCGACACACCGGCCTACGACCGGCACCTGCGGCGCATGCGGGCGCAGTTGCGTATCCAGCGGGATCAGGCCGCGGCCGCCATCGTGCGGTATTTCCCGCCGGGCATCCGCATGAGCCTGCCGCCGGGCGGACTCAGCCTGTGGATGGAGCTGCCGGGCGGTCTGTCGGGCACCCGCCTGTTCGATCTGGCGCTGGCGCAGGGCATCCGTGTGGCCCCCGGCGCCATGTTCTCGAACACGGGCCGCTACGAACACTTCCTGCGCCTGAGCTGCGGTGTGCCCTTCACCCCCGAGGTCGAGGCCGCTTACCGCACCCTGGGCGAGCTGATGGCCCAGGAGCTCGGTCAGGGTCGGCTGGCCGCCTGAGCGGACGAAAAAAACCGCCTGGCATGACACCGGGCGGTTTTCGATGGGAAGGCGCCGAATTACTTCAGCTTCACTTCCTTGTAGTCCACATGCTTGCGAGCCTTCGGATCAAACTTGCTGATCAGCATTTTCTCGGGCGTGGTCTTCTTGTTTTTGGTGGTCGTGTAGAAGTGACCGGTGCCGGCAGTGGATTCCAGCTTGATTTTTTCGCGTCCGCCTTTAGCAGCCATGTTGCTTCTCCTTAAGCTTCACCGCGTGCGCGCAGGTCTGCGAGCACAGCTTCAATACCGTTCTTGTCGATCAGGCGCAGAGCAGCGCTCGACACGCGCAGGCGAACCCAGCGGTTTTCGTTCTCGACCCAGAAACGACGGTATTGCAGGTTCGGCAGGAACCGGCGCTTGGTTTTGTTGTTGGCATGGGAAACATTGTTCCCGACCATGGGCTTCTTGCCCGTGACGTCACATACGCGTGCCATGGAGCACTCTCCGAAAGTTCATGACTCACACCGCACGAAGGCGGCGTACAACGCTGGCGCATCCTCGAGGGATGGGTTGTTGCCAGCGCACCTCGCTGCGGGATCCGCGCCGTGCCTGAAACTCCAGACGCGGTGCGCATGCAGGGGGCTCATCCGATCACCGGCCTTGTCGGCCAGTCCTCTTTCATGAGCGCTGCGTGTGTCGATCCCCAGCGGTTCGATCATTCGCCACCCTTGTGCCTAAAAATCAGGCATTCAGATGCAGCAAAGCCCGCCATTATAGCGGGAGGGCCGATTTGTGACCAGTGCCCATGGCACAGGCGTTGCGCCCATGCCAAGCCGGGCGCGCAAACGGTGTTCGATCGGTGTCCGAACGACGTCGGATCAGTTGTCCTGCTGTTCCAGGAAACGCTGGGCATCGAGGGCGGCCATGCAGCCGGTGCCGGCGCTGGTGATGGCCTGGCGGTAGACGTGATCCTGCACGTCGCCGGCCGCGAACACGCCGGGCACGCTGGTCTGGGTGGCAAAACCCTGCAGGCCGCTGCGGGTGACGATATAGCCGTCCTTCATCTCCAACTGGCCCTGGAAGATGTCGGTGTTGGGGTGGTGGCCGATGGCGATGAAACAGCCCTTGAGCGCCAGATCCTCGGTGCTGTCGTCCTGGGTGCTCTTGAGGCGCACGCCGGTCACGCCCGACTTGTCGCCGAGCACTTCCTCGAGCGTGTAGTGCACCTTGAGCTCGATCTTGCCCTCTTTCACCTTCTCGGCCACCTTGTCGACCAGGATCGGCTCGGCCTTGAACTTGTCGCGGCGGTGGATCAGGTAGACCTTCTTGGCGATGTTCGAGAGGTAGAGCGCCTCCTCGACCGCGGTGTTGCCGCCGCCGACCACGCAGACCGTTTCGTCACGGTAGAAAAAGCCGTCGCAGGTGGCGCAGCCCGACACGCCGCGGCCCATGAAGGCCTGTTCGGAGTCCAGTCCCAGGTACTTGGCCGAGGCGCCGGTGGCCAGGATGAGCGAGTCGCAGGTGTAGGTACCGCTGTCGCCCGTCAGGGTGAAGGGGCGCTTGCTGAAGTCGACGCTGCCGATCTGGTCGAAGATGATCTGGGTCTTGAAGCGCTCGGCATGCTCCAGGAAACGCTGCATCAGTTCGGGGCCCTGCACGCCCATGACATCGGCGGGCCAGTTGTCCACTTCGGTGGTGGTCATGAGCTGGCCGCCCTGCGCCATGCCGGTGATCAGCACGGGCTGCAGGTTGGCGCGTGCCGCATAGATCGCCGCGGTATAGCCCGCAGGGCCGGAGCCGAGGATCAGGACTTTGGCGTGCTGGACGGGAGTGCTCATGGTGATGTCTTTTCTGTATAAGGGTAAAAATCGGTCAGGCGGGCATTACACAACCAGATCGGTGCGATCGGCCGGGCTTCCAGTGCAAAGATGCCAATGGCAGCGATAGCCCCTGCACGCCGGGCGCTGGCCAGCCGGTGGCGTGCGACGGGTCGCACGGCGGCACGGCAGGGCCGATGGTGTCCATTTTAGGAAACCCAGGAACGGGGCGTCCCCATGCCCCGCCAATGCCAGGGCGGGGCGTCCGGCTATGCGGCCGTTTCCTGCTCGTTACCGTTTCCGGATACGAGATGTTGCTTTTGTCCGCCAGCCCCGGGCGGGCGCGGGCATTCGGGCGCCAAATGAATCGGGTAAGCTCAGAAGATTGCTATGACTTATTCGCTCAATACTCTCAATTCCGATGCGGCACACCACGCCACCCGTGGACTGGCCCGTTATGCGCAGGAGCTGGGCTTGCTGTTCGGCCTGATCGGGCTGGTGTTCTGGGGGCTGGCGCTGGCCAGCTACAACCTGACCGACCCCGCCTGGACGACGTCGGGCAACGGATCGCCCACACGCAACTGGGGCGGCGGCATCGGTGCCTTTCTGGCCGATGGCAGCTATGCGCTGCTGGGCCTGTCGGTCTGGCTGTGCTGGGCGGCAGGCATGCGCAGCTGGATGGCCGCGCTGGCGCGCTGGATGCGCGGCGGCGTGCCCGAGGCCGGTGAACCGAGCCCGCGCCTGCGCCGCCTGAGTTTCTGGAGCGGGCTGGTGCTGCTGGTCGTGGCCGGTACGGCGCTGGAGTGGTCCCGCCTGTATCGACTGGAAGGCCTGCTGCCCGGAAACGCCGGTGGCGCGCTCGGTTACGTCGTGGGGCCGTTTGCGCAGAAATGGCTGGGCTTCAACGGCGCCGGGCTGCTGTGCATCGCGCTCATGGTGCTGGGGCTGGCGCTGGTGTTCCGTTTCTCCTGGGGCCGTGTGGCCGAGAAAGTCGGCGGCACGCTCGAAGGCGTCTTCACCCGCGTCAAGCAGAAACGCGAAGTCAAGGCCGACCTGGCCGAAGGCAAGCGCGCAGCACGCCAGCGTGAAGTCACGGTCCAGGAAGAGCGCATCGAGATCGAGCAGCACCATGTGGCCCCCGTGTTCATCGAACCCGCGCCGCTGGATGTGCCGCGCAGCGACCGTGTGGTCAAGGAGCGCCAGAAACCCTTGTTCCGCGAGATGAGCGACAGCAACCTGCCGCAGGTCCACCTGCTCGACGAGGCACAGCAGCGCCAGGACTCGGTCGCCCCCGAGACGCTGGAGATGACCAGCCGCCTCATCGAGAAAAAGCTCAAGGACTTCGGCGTCGACGTCCGGGTCGTCGCTGCGGCTCCCGGTCCGGTCATCACCCGCTACGAGATCGAGCCGGCCACCGGCGTCAAGGGCTCGCAGGTCGTCAACCTGGCCAAGGATCTGGCCCGTTCGCTGTCGCTGGTTTCCATCCGCGTCATCGAGACCATTCCGGGCAAGAACTTCATGGCGCTGGAACTGCCCAACGCCAAGCGCCAGACCATCAAGCTCAGCGAGATTCTGGGTTCGCAGGTCTACAACGAGGCCAAGTCCATGCTCACCATGGGCCTGGGCAAGGACATCGTCGGCAACCCCGTGGTGGCCGATCTCGCCAAGATGCCGCACGTGCTGGTGGCCGGTACCACCGGCTCGGGCAAGTCGGTGGGGATCAACGCCATGATCCTGTCGCTGCTCTACAAGGCCGACGCCAAGGACGTGCGCCTGCTCATGATCGACCCCAAGATGCTGGAAATGTCGGTCTACGAAGGCATCCCGCATCTGCTCGCGCCTGTGGTCACCGACATGAAACAGGCGGCCAACGGACTCAACTGGTGTGTGGCCGAGATGGAACGCCGCTACAAGTTCATGAGCAAGGTGGGGGTTAGGAACCTGGCCGGCTTCAATGCCAAGATCGACGAGACCAAGGCCCGCGGCGAGTTCATCTACAACCCCTTCAGCCTCACGCCCGAAGACCCCGAGCCGCTCGAGCGTCTGCCCCACATCGTGGTCGTCATCGACGAACTGGCCGACCTGATGATGGTGGTGGGCAAGAAGATCGAGGAACTGATCGCCCGCCTGGCCCAGAAGGCCCGTGCGGCCGGCATCCACCTCATCCTGGCCACGCAGCGGCCCAGCGTGGATGTGATCACCGGTCTGATCAAGGCCAACATCCCGACCCGCATCGCCTTCCAGGTCAGCAGCAAGATCGACAGCCGCACCATCCTCGACCAGATGGGCGCCGAAGCCCTGCTGGGCATGGGCGACATGCTCTACATGCCCAGCGGTACGGGTTTTCCCATCCGTGTGCACGGCGCCTTCGTGAGCGACGAAGAGGTGCACCGCGTGGTGACCTACCTCAAGGAGCAGGGCGGCGAGCCCAACTACATCGAGGGCGTGCTGGAAGGCGGCACGGTCGATGGCGAGGACGGCGAGGGTGCAGCGGGCGAGGGCGGCGGAGAAGCCGACCCCATGTACGATCAGGCCGTGGAGGTGGTGCTCAAGCACCGCAAGGCCAGCATTTCGCTGGTGCAGCGCCATCTCAAGATCGGTTACAACCGTGCCGCACGCCTGGTCGAGGACATGGAGCGCGCCGGGCTGGTCAGTTCGATGAGCACGAGCGGCCAGCGCGAGATCCTGGCGCCCAACCGCAACGAGTGAGGCGCGGGCCGGGCCGTGGGGTCCGGTGGCGGTCTCCCGAGCGGGTTGTTGCGTGCTTGTCCTACGGCCCGCTTTGCGCCGGACGGGAACCGGATACGGGCGGCACGGCTCGAAAGCCCATGGCCCCGCGCGCCGCCGGCCGCCTGGCGTGTTGTGCGCCGGGACGGCTGGCGCCAGCGAACCGGGGCCACCACAAGTTGTTGTATGAAGACAGGAATCCGCATCCGGGGTGCCGTGGGCGCCCGGCGGCCTGTACGCTAGGAGTCAAGCATGCATTTCTGGACCCGCAGCCTCGTGTCCTGCCTTTTGGCCGGGGCAAGCTTTGCCGGTATCGCGACGTCCGCCCAGGCCGACGGCCTCCAGAGCCTGTCGCGTTTCGTCGAGTCCACCCAGGGTGGAAAGGCCTCGTTCACCCAGGTCGTCACGTCGCCGCCCAAGGACGGACAGGCCGCGCGCCAGCGCAGCTCCAGCGGGACCTTCGAGTTCCTGCGGCCCAACCGTTTCCGTTTCGACTACACCAAGCCGTTCGAGCAGAAGATCGTCGCCGACGGCCAGACGCTGTGGCTGCACGACATCGACCTCAACCAGGTCACGGCCCGCCCCCTCGAACAGGTGCTCAGCGGCACGCCGGCCGCCGTGATCGCCAGCGCACGCAACCTCGACGGCCTGCGCCAGAACTTCGAACTGCGGGCCATTGCCGCGCCCGCCGGCGCTGCGGCCGGCACCGAATGGGTCGAGGCCACGCCCAAGGGCAACGATGGCCAGATCCAGAACATCAAGGTCGGCTTCGCCGGCGAACAACTGGCGGCACTCGACATCCTCGACAGCTTCGGCCAGCGTTCGCTGATCACGTTCACCAACCTGCAGACGCAGCAGTTGCCGGCAGCGGGCGATTTCGCCTTCAAGCCGCCTCAGGGCGCCGACGTGGTCCGGCCCTGACCGGGCAGCCCGGCGTGCGCGGATCGTCCGATCGCGCCGTCTGCTCCTGCTGCATGCACCACCCCTGAAGGGAGAGCCCCGCCATGCGCACCATCGTTGTCCTGCTCGTCGCCGGTCTGCTGGGCTATCTGGCCTGGCCCTGGCTGGGGCCCCGCATCGACCATGCCGTCTACGCCCTGCGCCTGAGCATGAGCGAAGCCCCCGTGCGGGTGGCCGTGCCGGTCGAAGGCGTGGGCCGCCGCGGGCTGGTCGACACCTGGGGTGCGGCCCGCAGCGAAGGGCGCACCCACCAGGGCATCGACATCTTTGCCCGGCGTGGCACGCCCGTGATCGCCGCCACCGAAGGCCTGGTGGCCCGCATCGGCGAGAACCGCCTGGGCGGCACGGTGGTGTGGGTCTACGGGCCGGGCCGCCAGCGCCATTACTATGCACACCTCGACCGCGTGGCCGAAACGCTGGAGACCGGCGACCGCGTGGCCGTGGGCGACGTGCTGGGTTATGTCGGCAACACGGGCAATGCGCGCGGCACGCCGCCCCATCTGCACTATGGCATCTATGCCATGGGCGGCGCCATCAATCCTTATCCCCTGCTGATCGCCCCCGAACCGGCGGCATCACCCGTCAATCCCGCGGCCACCGGCACGGCTGCCGAGCCGGTTTCCTAGGCTCTCGCGGTTTTGCCCAACGGCATTCGACGCCCGGCAAGGCGCGCTGGCGCTTTCCGATTCGATATAAAGCACCCATGCGCATCCATTTCCCCTCAGGCTCGATGCCGTCTCCGGCCTCGCCAGGCAACGGCGGCCGTGTCCTGCCCTTCCTTCCGAACATGCCGACACAGGAGGCCCGCCATGGCTGACCTCTTCGAGACCGCGCCGACCGCACCGCTGGCCGAGGCCCTGCGTCCCAAGACGCTGGACGAGGTCATCGGGCAATCGCATCTGATCGGGCCGGGCAGGCCGCTGCGGCTGGCGTTCGAGTCCGGCAAGCCTCATTCGATGATCCTGTGGGGGCCGCCCGGGGTGGGCAAGACCACGCTGGCGCGGCTCACCGCCCAGGCCTTCGGCTACGCGTTCATTGCGCTGTCGGCCGTCTTCGCGGGCGTCAAGGACATCCGGGCGGCGATGGAGCAGGCCGAGCACAACCTCGCGCAGGGCAAGAAGACCATCCTGTTCGTCGACGAGATCCACCGCTTCAACAAGAGCCAGCAGGACGGCCTGCTGCCCTTTGTCGAATCCGGCCTGGTGACCTTTGTCGGCGCAACCACCGAGAACCCCTCGTTCGAGGTCAATTCGGCCCTGCTGTCGCGTGCCCAGGTCTATGTGCTGCAGGCCCTGAGCGATGCCGAATTGCGCCAGCTCGTGGTGCGTGCCCAGCACGAGGTGCTGACCCACCTGCAACTGGACGATGCGGCTGCCGACACCCTGGTGGGCTACGCGGATGGCGACGCCCGGCGTCTGCTCAACCTGGTCGAGCAAGCCGACACCGCCGCGCGGGCGGCCGGCGTGATGCGGGTCGACGCCGCCTTCCTCGAGCAGGCGCTGACGCTCAATGCCCGTCGTTTCGACAAGGGGGGCGACAACTTCTACGACCAGATCTCGGCGCTGCACAAGTCGGTGCGCGGGTCGCATCCGGATGCCGCACTCTATTGGCTGACCCGCATGCTCGACGGCGGTGCCGATGCCCGTTACCTGTCGCGCCGCATCGTGCGCATGGCCTGGGAGGACATCGGCCTGGCCGATCCCCGCGCCATGCAACTGGCCAACGATGCCGCCGCGACCTTCGAGCGTCTCGGCTCTCCGGAAGGCGACCTGGCCCTCGGCCAGGCCGTCATCTACCTGGCCATCGCACCCAAGAGCAATGCGGGCTACAACGCCTACAACCAGGCCCGTGCTTTCGTCAAGAAAGACAAGTCGCGCGAAGTGCCCGTGCATTTGCGCAATGCCCCCACCCAGCTCATGAAAGAGCTGGGCCACGGCAAGGCCTACCGTTATGCGCACGACGAGCCCGAGGCCTATGCCGCCGGCGAGACCTATCTGCCCGAGCACATGCCCGAACCGGGCTGGTACCGGCCGGTGCCACGCGGTCTGGAACTCAAGATTGCCGACAAGCTGGCCCATCTGCGCGCGCTCGACGCGCAGGCCCGCGAATCGGACGGCGAAACGTGAACCGGGCTTGCCCGGGGGCGCGCCTCAGACCAGCTTGTAGGCCCGGATGCGCACGGCCTGCCGCTGCGGCCGCAGGCTTTCGAGCGTGCCGACGATCACCAGCCGATTGAGCCAGGCATAGGGCCCGTCGGGCGCACTGAGCTCGATCACCGAGCGGGCGTAGCGTGCGCCTTGCGCCGGCTGGTCGATCAGCACGCGGTTGCGCACCGTGAGGATGGCGCCGTCGTGCGTCTGCATGTCATAGAGGGCATCGAGCTGCCGCACGCCGTCGGTTCGGATCAGCTGGCGGTCGGCACCGCCGGCCAGCACCCGGCCGCGCAGGCCCGGGCCTTCGAACTGCCCGCCCGTGATCGGCACCATGCGCCGCTCGCCCAGCGGCCCCTGGCCGAGCGCCATGTTGTCGGCGATGTCGACCTGTGCTTCATACAGGAACTCGGTGATGGGCCGGCCGTCCGCAGGGGAGGCGGCAGCAGCGGGTGTCTGTGCCAGCGCCGGCAGGCCGCAGCCGGCGCCCAGCAACAGTGCGCCGCCCTGGCGCAGCAGCCTGCGGCGAGCAGGGACGACGGGAATGGCGAAAGGCATGTCGGGGTCTCCTGGTTTTTCGGGGTTGGACGGTCGGTTGCTTGTACTGGCCATCTGACGGGGTTTGCACAGAATTGGTGCTTTTTGTCGGCTCCTTGATTGATGATTATCTGTAAGTTTTATTCTGCTTTTATAGGGATAAACGATGGATTATTGATTTCATTGAATAATCAATAAGTCACAGTTTGTCCTGAATCGTTAATCACTTGAACAGGTGAAATGGCCCGATGAACTCGCCGTCACGTGCGCTGTGGGGTCTGGCTAACGCGGGAAACACCTGAGTCACGCACCACTTTGGGAGGCGCCGCGCTCGGGTATCGTGCAAGCGGGGTTTCAGGTGCCCGCCGCGACGGCGTCCGGTGGCGGGATGCGATTTTTCCCGGTCGAAGCCAAAGCTGGCTGGTTTTTTGCTTTGAAGCATCAAGCCGGTTGAAGTGCAGGGTGGCCGGCTTCAGCCCTGTTCCATCCATCCCGCTGATACATCAAGCGACGAGGAGTGTTTCGATATGGACATCCTGCTTCAGCAGGTCATCAATGGCCTGGTTCTGGGCAGCATGTACGCTTTGGTGGCATTGGGCTACACCATGGTGTACGGCATCATCAATCTCATCAACTTCGCGCATGGCGAGGTCTTGATGGTCGGGGCGCTCACGGCCTGGAGCGTCATCATCGGCATGCAGCAGGCCTTTCCTGCCCTGCCGGGGTGGACCATCCTCATCCTCGCGGTGGTGGTGGCCTGCGTGGTCTGCGCGACGCTGAATTTCACCATCGAGAAGCTGGCCTACCGGCCCTTGCGCAACTCGCCCCGGCTGGCGCCCCTGATCACGGCCATCGGCATGTCCATCCTGCTGCAGGCACTGGCCATGATCATCTGGAAACCCAACTACAAGCCGTTCCCGTCGCTGCTGCCGGTCGAGCCGTATTTCATCGGCGAGGCCGTGATCACGACCACGCAGATCCTGATCCTCGCCACCACGGCGGTCACGCTGACCGTGCTGCTGTGGGTGGTCAACCGCACCAGCCTGGGCCGTGCCATGCGCGCCACCGCCGAGAACCCCCGGGTGGCCGCGCTCATGGGCGTCAAGCCCGACACGGTCATCTCCGCCACCTTCATCATCGGCGCGGTGCTGGCCGCCATCGCCGGCGTCATGTGGGCCGCCAACTACGGCACGGTGCAGCACACCATGGGTTTCCTGCCCGGTCTCAAGGCCTTCACGGCCGCCGTCTTCGGCGGCATCGGCAACCTGGGCGGTGCGGTCGTCGGCGGCATGCTGCTCGGCCTCATCGAGGCCATCGGCTCGGGCTACATCGGCCCGCTGACCGGCGGCATCCTGGGCAGCCACTACACCGACATCTTTGCGTTCGTGGTGCTCATCATCATCCTGACGCTGCGTCCGTCCGGCCTCATGGGCGAACGTGTGGCCGACCGCGCCTGAGCGCGAAGGAATCGACTTCATGGACAAGAAAAAAATCGGTCTCTACGCAGCCGGCATCGTGGCGGTGCTGGTGCTGCCGCTGATCCTGCAGAGCTTCGGCAACGCCTGGGTGCGCATCGCCGACACCGCGCTGCTGTATGTGATCCTGGCTCTGGGCCTGAACATCGTGGTGGGTTATGCGGGCCTGCTCGACCTGGGGTTCGTGGCGTTCTACGCGGCCGGTGCCTATCTCTTCGCCCTGATGGCCTCGCCCCATCTGGCGCAGACCTTCGCGGGGTTCGCGGCCCTGTTTCCCAATGGCCTGCATACCTCGCTGTGGGTGGTGATTCCGCTGGCCATGGCGCTGGCCGGTTTTCTGGGGGTGCTGCTGGGGGCGCCGACGCTCAAGCTGCGCGGCGACTACCTCGCCATCGTCACGCTGGGCTTCGGCGAGATCGTGCGCATCTTCCTCAACAACCTCGACCATCCCTACAACATCACCAACGGCCCGAAGGGGCTCAACCAGATCGATTCGATCCACATCCTCGGTCTGAATCTGGGACGGCCGTTCGATCTGTTCGGCTACACGATTCCCTCGGTCACGCTGTATTACTACCTGTTCCTGTTCTTTGTGGTGCTGACCATCGTCATCTGCTATCGCCTGCAGACCTCGCGTGTCGGCCGCGCCTGGATGGCCATCCGCGAGGACGAGATCGCGGCCAAGGCCATGGGCATCAACACCCGCAACATGAAGCTGCTGGCCTTCGGGCTGGGGGCGATGTTCGGGGGGGTCGCGGGCAGCATGTTCGGCGCCTTCCAGGGTTTTGTCTCGCCCGAATCCTTCTCGCTGATGGAGTCGGTGATGATCGTGGCCATGGTCGTGCTGGGCGGGCTGGGGCATATCCCGGGCGTGATCCTGGGCGCCGTGCTGCTGGCCGCGCTGCCCGAGATCCTGCGGTATGTCGCGGGCCCCCTGCAGGCCATGACGGACGGCCGCCTCGACGCCGCCATCCTGCGCCAGCTGCTCATCGCGCTGGCCATGATCAGCATCATGCTGCTGCGCCCGCGCGGACTGTGGCCGTCGCCCGAGCACGGCAAGACGCTGATCAAGAAAGGCACACCGACCGGCAAGGCGCCTCCTGCCGTGTCGCCCACCCAGGCCAGCGTGCTGGCCGCACCCGGTCCCACGCAGCCAGGAGGCCATCCATGAGCGACATCGTCCTGAACGTCAAGGGCATCTCCAAGCGCTTCGGCGGCCTGCAGGCGCTGAGCGAGGTCGGGCTGCTGATCCGGCCGGGCCAGGTCTATGGCCTGATCGGACCGAACGGGGCCGGCAAGACGACCTTCTTCAACGTCATCACCGGGCTCTACACCCCCGACAGCGGCAGCTTCGAACTCGCCGGCGTGCCTTACGAACCCAGTGCAGTGCACGAAGTCGCCAAGGCCGGCATCGCGCGGACCTTCCAGAACATCCGTCTGTTCGCCGACATGACGGCCCTCGAGAACGTGATGGTGGGCCGCCATGTGCGCACCCGCAGCGGTGTCTGGGGTGCGATCCTGCGCACGCCGGGCTTCCGCGCCGAGGAGCGCGCGATCGCCGACCGCGCGCAGGAACTGCTCGACTACGTGGGCATCGGCAAGTTCGCCGATTACAAGGCCCGCACGCTGAGCTACGGCGACCAGCGCCGGCTGGAGATCGCACGCGCGCTGGCGACCGAACCCAAGCTGATCGCGCTCGACGAGCCCGCAGCCGGCATGAACGCGACCGAAAAGGTCATGCTGCGCGAGCTCATCGATCGCATCCGCAAGGACAACCGAACCATCCTGCTCATCGAGCACGACGTCAAGCTGGTGATGGGCCTGTGCGACCGCGTGACGGTGCTCGACTACGGCAAGGTGATCGCCGAAGGCACGCCGGCCGATGTGCAGAGGAATCCCAAGGTCATCGAGGCCTACCTGGGCGGCGGGCACTGACCGGCAACGGCCGGGTGGCAAGACGACGGACGTGACGACAGACGATACGCTGCGGCGGAAAGTGGCACAGACATGGCAAGCAGTTTGCTCAAGGTGACAGGCCTCCAGGTGGCCTACGGCGGCATCCAGGCCGTCAAAGGCATC
This sequence comes from Comamonas sp. BIGb0124, assembly GCF_003752175.1. GTDB lineage: Bacteria > Pseudomonadota > Gammaproteobacteria > Burkholderiales > Burkholderiaceae_C > Comamonas_F. The sequence continues at coordinate 195,887 of NZ_RJVF01000016.1, forward strand.
GACTTCGAGGTGCGCGAGGGAGAACTCGTGACCCTCATCGGCTCCAACGGCGCGGGCAAGACCACGACGATGAAGGCCCTGACCGGCATGCTGGCGGCGCAGGGCGGCGACATCGAGTACCTCGGCCAGAGCACGCGCGGCAAGGGCTCGTGGGATCTCGTCAAGCAGGGCCTGGTGATGGTGCCCGAGGGGCGGGGCGTCTTCACGCGCATGACCATCACCGAGAACCTGATGATGGGCGCCTACCTGCGCAAGGACAAGGCCGGCATCGCCGAGGACATCGAGCGCATGTTCGTGACTTTCCCGCGCCTGCGCGAACGCAAGGACCAACTGGCCGGCACCATGTCGGGCGGCGAACAGCAGATGCTGGCCATGGGCCGCGCGCTCATGAGCCAGCCCAAGGTGCTGCTGCTCGACGAGCCCTCGATGGGGCTGAGCCCCATCATGGTCGAAAAGATCTTCGAGGTCGTCCAGCAGGTCTCGAGCCAGGGCATGACCGTGCTGCTGGTCGAGCAGAACGCCAAGCTGGCCCTGCAGATCGCCGACCGCGGTTACGTGATGGAGTCCGGACTGATCACCATGACGGGCTCGGGCCAGTCCATGCTCGACGATCCCAAAGTGCGCGCCGCCTACCTCGGCGAGTGAGCGTCCGGGCCGTCCGGCCGCCTGGCCTCGAGAGGCCTTGACCGGTCCGGCACCTCTTGCGGCCGGTGAGCCGTGCACGCCTTTTTCAAGCCTGTTTCACGTGTCCTGCACGCGTGCCCTTGTCGCCTGGCCATCCATGCGCGAGGTCGCCCGGAGCGCTCCGCGCGCCCGGTTCGACCCGGCAGCGCCTCCGCATCGTTGGTTTTTGACCGACAGCCTTGGCCCTTCGTAGTATCCGCCGCAAGGGGGTGCAGGCGCGATGGCGCATGCCTGAACGAAGGTCCGGCCATCCCGGGTCCTTGCGTGTCGCGCCTCCCGTCCGGATCCATCATGGCAGCGCCTGCCGGCGCGCGACAGGGAGGTCTCATTGCCGTCGTTCATTTCCGCGCGTGTCCGTGCGTATGCCGCTTCGCGCCTGCGGCTGGGCATCGATGTCGGCGCCTCCGGCCTCCGGCTGGTGGCGCTGGCCCACGACCGTCGACAGGGCTGGACCGTGGTGCACTGCGCACACGCCGCCCTGTCGGCCAGGCCGTCGACCGCGCTGCCGGACGAGGACAGCGACGCGCATGCGGCCGATGCCGCCGGCGCCTTGCGGCGCTTGCTGGCGGCCCTCGGTTGCGGGGCGCGCCAGGCCGTGCTGGCCCTGCCCTGGGCCCGCATTCAGTTGTTGCGCCTCGAGCGGCCTGCGGGGCTGTCCGGTGGCGCACTCGCCGCCCACCTGCTGGCCCAAGCCAGGGCCCGCCTGGACTATCCGCTGGACCTGGCCTGCACGGATTTCGACGAGCGCGCGGTCTCCCGGCCCGAGGCCGCCGACCTCTGGCTGGTGGCGGCGCGGCGCGCGTTGCTGATGGACCGCATCGCACTGGCCGCCGCGGCGGGGCTCGACGCCGTCGCGGTCGATGGCGACGTGTTCGCGGCATGCCGTGCTGCCGAGCGGGTGTGCCGCGATCCGCAACTGTGGACCGCTGCCGCTGCCGCTGCCTCCGTGCCTGTGCCTTCGGTCCTGGTCGATCTGGGGTGGCGCGAGATCCGGCTGCTCCCCCTGGCCGAGGCCGAGTGGGGCCGCTCGGGCAGCCAGGCCCTGCCCGGACCGGCCTGGCTCGAACGCCTGGCGCAGGCCGGCCACTGCACCACCGACGAGGTCGCCCAGCGCATCGAGGCCGGCGACTGGCGCTCGGCAGAGAGCGTGGCCGGCCAGCAGGTGGTCCATGATCTGGCCGCCGCCATTGCCGCGTTGCTGGCGGCATCCGCCGTGCCGTCCGGCGGGGCCGTGTGGCTGTCGGGCGCAGCGGCGGCGCTGCCGCTGCTGCCCTCCGCGGTCGAGGCCGCCACCGGCTGCCGCTGCCGGGTGCTCGATCCCTTCGCCGGCATGACCGTGGCGGCGCAGGCCGGGCTGTCCCGGGTGCCGGGCGCCTCCGCCGCCTATGCCGTGGCCTGCGGCCTGGCGCTGCACGGCACGCGCGGCGCATGACGACATCGTGCTTCAACCTGCTGCCGCATCGCACCTGGGCGCGGCGGCGGCGTCAATTCACGTGCGCCTGGGCGGCGGGCCTGTCCGGGCTGCTGAGTCTGGGGCTCGTCGCCGCGTGGGCCTGGACCTGCGAGTCCCGGCTGGCGGGCTGGCAGCGCGACAACGCCCATCTCGAACGCGCCATCGCAGCCCTGGATGCCGAGCTCGCGCAGCGCACGCAACTGAGCACCGAGCTGGCGGCGCTGCAACTGCGCCATCGGGGGCTGGTCCGGTTGCAGGCCGAACGCCGGCGCCCGGCCCTCCTGCTGCAGGAGCTGTCGCGGCTGCTGCCCGAAGGGGCCGGCTTCACCCGTGTGCAGCAGTCCGGCAAGGCCATTCACCTGGCCGGACGGGCCCGGTCGAACGGCGAGATCTCGCAACTGCTGCGCGCGCTGGGCGACAGCCCGTGGCTGGCCGAACCGCGCCTGGGCGAGATCGTCTGGACGCGGGGGCCGTCCGTCGACGGCCGAGCGACGCCGGTGGCCGTTTTCCAGTTGAGCGTGCAATGGCGCGATGCGCCGCTGGACGACCGCATGACCCCGGAGCCCGAAACATGACGCCCGCCGCCCCCGGCCGTCTCCAGCGCTGGCGGCAGACGCTGGCCGGACTGGACCGTGCCGATCCCTGGAGCTGGCCCGTGCTGCCGCGGCGGGTGCTGGGTCTGGCCGTGTGTCTGCTGGCCGGCCTCCTGGTGCTGCTGGGCGGCTGGCTGTTCTGGATTCACGAGATCGAGGCGCAGCAGGCCGACGAGCAGAGCCGGCATGCCCGCCTGCGCGCCGACTACAGGGGAAAGGTGGCGAAGGCCCGCGAGCTCGGCGAACTGCGCCGCGAGGGGCGGGCCGCACTGGGCAGCCTGGGTCTGCTCGAAGGCCGTTTGCCCGCGAGCTCGGACATGGAAGCCCTGCTGGCCGAAATCAACCGTGCCGGACAGGCGCGCGGACTCGAGTTCCTGCTCTTCAAACCCGGGCTGGCCAGCCGGCAGGGCGCCTGCACCGAGCAGCCCGTGGCATTGCGCGTGGCCGGTTCCTACCCCGCGCTCGGCGCATTCGTGGCCGATGTGGCGGGCGTGGCGCGCATCGTCACGCTGAACGACCTCGGCCTTTCCCGCCAGGCCGGGGGGCAACTGCTTCTGGACGGCATGCTCCGCGCGCTGCATTGTCCCTTCGAGCGCGACGGGACGGAAGCCGGTCCGGCGGGCGACCTGGCCCGGCATCGACACGCTCAGCTTTTTGCCGAGCCTGCCGTCACCCTCCCGGCTGCACCGTCCGCTCTTGCGGATCGGCCCGGGCCCGAGCTGCAGGCCTGGATGGCCGATGTCGCCCGGCGGCCGCTGGCGGATGCCCGGCCGAAAGCAGCGGCGATGCCGCCGGGCGAAGCCGAGCCCGAGCCGCCCGTCCACGCCGCGTTCGAGACACGCGACCCTTTCGATCCGGCTCGTCCGGGTGTCGATGCAGCGGGTGGACCGGCCGAAGCCGGCGAGCCCGGGCCATCCGCGCGCATCAAGGACGTGCTGGAGGCCTTTCCTCTGAGTGCCATGACGATGGTCGGCACGCTGCAGCAGGGGACGAGGCGGGTGGCGCTGATCCGGGTCGACCGATACGTCCACGCCGTGCGTGCCGGTCAGCGGCTGGGCTTGAACCAGGGGCGCGTGACCCAGGTGCTGGGCGACCGTGTCGAGTTCGTCGAATCCATTGCAGACGGCCGGGGCGGCTGGCTGGCGCAGCCGGCCATGCTGCACCTGACCGCCCGGCAGCCCGGGCCTTAGCGGGTGGATCTCGATCCAGCCGCCTGTTTTTTGACACACGGTTTTTGACACAAGGAATACACGTGGCGAATCTGCACGAGCGTCTAGACGCTGGGCGAAACCGGGCTGTGCCGGCCCTTCGGGGGCGGTTCGCCGGCCTCGCTATTCCAGGCCTGGCGCGTGGACTGTGGGCACGGCTGGCGTGCGATTTCGGCATGGGGCTGCGGGGCGGTTTCGGTCTGGGTCTGGGGCTGTGCATGGGGCCGTTGGCGCAGGCCGAGTCACGGACGCCGCCCCCACCCCTGTCGCCGGGCCTGGCCACCCCATCTCACCCGGCGGATCCGGCTTCGTCTCATGCCGCACGCCATTCCGGCGGGGCCCGGGGCGAGCCCTTGAGCCTGAATTTCCAGGCCATCGACGTACGGGCCGCGCTGCAGGTCATTGCCGATTTCACCGGGCTCAATCTTGTCGTTTCCGATGCGGTTTCGGGTGAACTCACGCTGCGGCTCCACGCAGTGCCCTGGGAGCAGGCGCTCGATGTCATCCTGCGGGCGCGCGATCTGGGCATGCGGCGCGAGGGCAGCGTGCTGTGGATCGCCCCGCGCGCCGACATGCAGGCACGCGACAAGGCCGAGCTCGACGCCGCCGCGGCCCAGCACGAGCAGGGGGCACTGGCGACCGAGGCCTTTGCCCTGCATTACGCCAAGGCCTCCGACATCGCGCTGCAGTTGGGCAGCGGCAGCGGGGGCGCCGATTCGCCGCGCCTGCTTTCGCGCCGGGGCAGTGTGGTCGCCGAACCGCGGACCAACCAGATCTTCGTCACCGATGTGGCGCGCAAGCTGCGCGATGTCGAGGCGCTGCTGGCCAGGCTCGATGTGCCGGTGCGCCAAGTGCTGATCGAGGCCCGCATCGTCGAGGCCAACGAGACCTTCGGCCGCTCGCTCGGGGTGAGGCTGGGCGGGGCGCTGCTGGCCGGCGGTCAGGGTGGGCGAGGACTGGCCCTGGGGGGCGACTACAGCCAGGTGCGTCAGCTGGCCGGCGGCCAGGGCGGCGCGGGCGACGGCGCGGCATTCGTCAACCTGCCGGCCGCCAGCGCCACGGGGGCCAGCGTCGCCGCATTTGCACTGTCCATTTTTGGTTCAGGGGCCCAACGCCTGCTGACGCTGGAACTGTCGGCGCTCGAGGCCGAAGGGCAGGGGCGGGTGGTCTCCAGTCCGCGGGTGGTCACGGCCGACCAGAGCAAGGCCCTGATCGAGCAGGGCACCGAGATCCCCTATCAGCATGCAACGTCGAACGGCGCCACGGCCGTCTCGTTTCGCAAGGCCCATCTCAAGCTCGAAGTCACGCCGCAGATCACGCCGGAAGGCCACATCATCATGGAGCTCAGCGTCAACAAGGACAGCATCGGCCAGCGCACCGACAGCGGCCTGGCGATCAACACCAAGCACGTGCGCACCCAGGTGCTGGTCGAGGACGGCGGCACCGTGATGATCGGCGGCATCTACGAAATGCTCGAGCGCCAGGATGCCAGCCGGGTGCCGCTGCTCGCCGATCTGCCTGTCGTCGGCGGGCTGTTCCGCAACAGCGTGCGTTCGACCAGCAAACAGGAAGTCCTGGTCTTCGTCACGCCCCAGGTCATCGCGCAGCCGCGCGCACGGGCTGCAGCGTCAAGGATTCCCCCGGACGAAACCCGGCACCGGGGGACATTAGAATGAGCGGCCCATTTGGGTACTACCTCCACTCCATCCGTGCGCCCGCCCGCTCAAGACACCACTCACACCATTGCCCTGATCGGTCTGCCCGGCTCGGGCAAGTCGACGCTCGGACGGCAACTGGCACGCCGTCTGCGCGTCGGGTTCGTGGATTCGGACCATGTCATCGAGGCCCGCATCGAGTGTTCGATCCGGGACTTCTTTGTGCGGGAAGGCGAGTCGCGGTTCCGCGATGTCGAACAGGAGGTCATTGCCGAGCTCTGCCATGGCAGGCCCGGTGTGCTGGCCACCGGCGGCGGCGCGGTGCTGCGCGAGGCCAACCGCCAGGCGCTGGCGACCCACACCCATGCCCTCTACCTGCGCACCGCACCGGAAGAACTCTACCGACGCCTGCGCAACGACACCGTGCGCCCGCTGCTGCAGACCAGCAACCCGCTGGCGCGCCTGCAGGAACTCTACGAAGCGCGCGATGCGTTCTACGCCGAAACCGCGCATTTCGTGATCGACACCGGGCGGCATTCCTCGCACCGGCTGCTCAACATGATGATCATGCAACTGGAGCTGGCCGGGGCGATCCCGCCCCAGCAGTCCACCATCGGCGGCTGAGCTTCGCTGCACGGCCGGCGGTCCGCCCGCTAAAACTCCTACACTAGAAGGCTATGTCGATACTGTCTTCCGCTCCTGCCGTTGCCCTTGCTGCCGCATCCGCCGTCCCGGCCGATGTTTCCGCCTCCGTCCGTCAGGATGTGCACATCGAGCTGGGCGACCGGGCCTATGCCATCGCGATCGGCAGCGACCTGCTGGGGCAGGCCGCGACCTACGAGGGCCTGCCGACGTCGAGCACGGCGCTCATCGTGAGCAACACCACCGTGGCCCCTCTGTACGGCGAGCGCCTGCGCCTGGCACTGGCCGGCCGCCACCGGCAGGTGCTGCTGGTCGAGCTGCCCGACGGCGAGGTGCACAAGAACTGGACGACGCTCAACAGCATCTTCGACACCCTGCTCGTGCACGGCGCCGATCGCAAGACGGTGCTGTACGCGCTGGGCGGCGGCGTGGTCGGCGACATGACCGGTTTCGCCGCCGCCTGCTACATGCGCGGCGTGCCCTTTGTCCAGGTGCCCACCACGCTGCTGGCGCAGGTCGACTCGTCGGTCGGCGGCAAGACGGGCATCAACCATCCGCTGGGCAAGAACATGCTGGGCGCCTTCTACCAGCCGCAGCGCGTGGTGTGCGACCTCGACGTGCTGCAGACCCTGCCGCCGCGCGAACTCAGTGCCGGACTGGCCGAGATCATCAAATACGGCCCCATCGCCGACATGGCGTTCTTCGACTGGATCGAGGCGCACATCGACGCACTGGTGGCCCGCGACCCGGCGGCGCTGGGCCATGCGGTGCGCCGCAGCTGCGAGATCAAGGCCGACGTCGTGGGCCAGGACGAGCGCGAGTCCGGCCTGCGGGCCATCCTCAACTTCGGCCATACCTTCGGCCACGCGATCGAGGCCGGCCTGGGCTATGGCGCCTGGCTGCACGGCGAGGCCGTGGGCTGCGGCATGGTCATGGGGGCCCATCTGTCGCAGCGGCTGGGCCTGGTCGACGCACCCTTCGTGGCACGGCTGACCCGGTTGGTCGAACGTGCGGGCCTGCCCGTGACCGCGCCCAAGCTCGGTGTGGAACGCATGGTCGAGCTGATGCGACTCGACAAGAAATCCGAGGCCGGCGAAATCAAGTTCGTGGTCATCGAAGAGCCGGGGCGCGCCGGCGTGCGCACGGCACCCCATGCGCTGGTGGTCGAGGTGCTGCGGCACTGCGGCGCAGCCTGAACCCACAGCAGGTGAAACCGACCATGTCCTCGAACCTTCCACCTGCCGCCAGCCCGTCGTTTGTCCTGTCCGGTCTGTGGGATCGGCCCGGTCGACTCGCACCCTGGGCCTGCGATCCCGCGCGCAGCCGTGGCCGGCGTCATGCCGAACCCGATGCGCCGACCCGCACGCCGTTCCAGCGCGACCGTGACCGCATCGTGCATTCCAGTGCGTTCCGCCGCCTGGTCTACAAGACGCAGGTGTTCCTCAACCACGAGGGTGATCTTTTCCGCACACGGCTGACGCATTCGCTCGAAGTCGCGCAGCTCGGGCGCTCCATCGCCCGTTCGCTGGGCCTGAGCGAAGACCTGGTCGAAGCGGTGGCACTGGCGCACGACCTGGGCCACACGCCTTTCGGCCATGCCGGGCAGGACGCCCTCGACGAATGCATGACGCCCTACGGCGGGTTCGAACACAATCTGCAGAGTCTGCGTGTGGTCGATCGGCTCGAGGAGCGTTACCCGGCCTACGACGGCCTCAACCTCTGTTTCGAGACCCGCGAAGGCATCCTCAAACACTGCTCGCGCACCAATGCCGAGCACCTCGAACGGCTGGAGCCGAACGGCGTCGCACGCCGGTTCCTTGACCGGACCTCGCCCAGCCTGGAAGCCCAGTTGACCAACCTGGCCGACGAGATCGCCTACAACGCGCACGACATCGACGACGGCGTGCGCTCCGGCCTGCTGAGCCTGGAGCAGATGGAGGAGGTCGAGCTGTTCGACCGCCACCGCCGCTCCGCCCTGGCCGAGTTTCCGTCGCTGAAGGGCAAACGCCTGCTGTACGAGACCATCCGCCGCATGCTCAGCGCCCTGGTCTACGATGTGCTCGATGCCACCCAGGCCCGCTTGCACGAGGTGCAGCCGCGCACCCTCGACGACGTGCGGGCCGCCTCGCCGATGGTGGCTTTCAGCGCCGAGACGCGGGCGGAGTGCGTGGCGCTCAAGCGGTTTCTGATGCGCAACCTCTACCGCCATCCGCAGGTCGTCGAGACCATGGGGCGCGCCAAGCAGGCCATGCGCGAGCTCTTCGAGATCTACCTCGCCGATCCGCAGCAGATGTCGCCCGACTACGCCGGCCGCGACGACACGCTCGGCGGTCTGGGCGAAGCGGGGGGCGGCAAGCCGAGGGTGGTTGCAGACTACATCGCCGGCATGACCGACCGCTACGCGCTGCACGAGTACCAGCGCCTGACCGGCCGCGCCGCGCTGCGCGACTGAGCCTGTTCGGCCGACCCGGGCGCGGGCCCAGGGTCAGGCTGCGGCAGCGTCAACCCATCTGAGGCTGCGCCTGGGCCGAAGCCGGCAGACCAAAGAATCGGTCGAAAACCAGGTTGAAAACAAACGTGTAGACCAGGAAAAAGGTGATCAGTCCCAGGTCGAGCACAAACGCGTGCCACAGCGAGACATCCAGCCACCAGGCGAACAGCGGCACCAGCATCACCACCAGCCCGGCCTCGAAACCCGCCGCATGGGCGATGCGCCGCCGGATGCCCCGGCCCTTGACGGTCTGGCGGGCCTCCCACCATTCGAAGGCGCTGTTGTAGGCCAGGTTCCAGAACACCGCAATGGCCGACGAGGCCACGGCGGCGACACCGGCATGGCTCGCCCCCTGGCCCGACAGCAGCGCCAGGCCCGTGGTGGTGATGGCGACGGCAATCAGTTCGTAAAACGTGACGTAGACGATTTTTCTCTTCAATCCTTGCATGACAACTTCTCGGTCGGTTCGTATGGGATGGACTATATGTGCTGAAGTCTGATATATAAAGTCATTAGATTTCAGTTTTATTGATAGATCATGGCCTTCTCGAGCGACAGTGTTCAGGTTTTCCTGGCCGTGCTGGATCACGGTTCCTTTTCCGCCGCCGCGCGGTCGCTGGGCCGTGTGCCCTCCGCCGTCAGCATGGCCATCGCCCAGCTCGAGGCCGAACTCGATCTCTCGCTGTTCGACCGCAGCGGGCGCGAGCCGCGCGCCACCGATGCGGCCCGCGCGCTGGAGCCGCAGGCCCGGCTGCTGGCCAGCCAGTTGCGTCAACTGCGGGCCCACGCGCTGTCCCTGCATCAGGGACTGGAACGTCGCCTGGCGCTGGCCATCGCGCCCGAGCTGATGTCGGCCGGCTGGGCGCCGCCGCTGGCCGTGCTGGCGCGCGAATTCCCCTCGCTCGAAGTGGAGGTCCTGTCGGCCCCTCAGGCCGACGCGCTGCGCCTGCTGCACGAGGGTGGCGTCGACCTGGCGCTGGTGTTCGAACGGGCCCACCTCGACGAACGCGAGGCCTTCCAGGGTCTGGGCAGCGAGATGCTGGTCGCCGTGCTGTCGCCCAGCCACGAATTGGCCGTGCAGGCCCGCGGCCAATTGCGTCTGGAGGATCTGATCGATGTGCGCCAGATCGTGGTCGCCAGCCGGGACGGCACCCACATCGACCCCCGGTTCGTCATTGCACGGCAGATCTGGCGTACCGACAGCCAACTGGCGGCTCTGGGGCTGGTGCAGTCCGGACTGGGCTGGACCTACCTGCCCCGGGCGCTGGTGCATCCGCTGGTGGCGGCCGGCAGCCTGGTGGAGATCGCCTTCGACAACGTCAGCAACCAGTTGCGGTTGTGGGTCGACATGGTGTGGTCGCGCGAGCGCCCGCTGGGGCTGGGCGCACAGCGCTACATCGCGCTCATGCGGCAGGTGCGGCCGAATCCGGCGGGCGATTGACGCCGGCGGGTGGGCGGTGTCCGGTTCCAGGTTCTATCATGGCGGCCTGATGACTCGCGATTCCTCTTCCCCGATACCCGCCATGACTGCCGATCCTTCATTGTCCGACCCGCTGGCCGCCGCCGGCCTCAGCCCGCGGGGTGCGCTGGTGCTGTTCTCCGGCGGCCAGGATTCGGCCACCTGCCTGGCCTGGGCCCTGTCCCGCTACGCCCGCGTCGAGACCCTGGCCTTCAACTACGGCCAGCGCCACCATGTCGAACTGCAGGTGCGCGTCGCTTTCCTGCAGCGCCTGCGCGAACAGTTTCCTCGATGGGCGGCGCGCCTGGGCGAGGACCACCTGCTCGATGCCCAGGTGCTGGGCCAGGTCAGCGAAACCGCGCTGACCCGCGACACCGCCATCGAGATGGCCGAGAGCGGGCTGCCCAACACCTTTGTGCCGGGACGCAACCTGCTGTTCCTCACGCTGGCGGCCGCGCTCGGCTATCGCCGGGGCCTGGACGTGATCGTGACGGGGGTGTGCGAGACGGATTTCTCGGGCTATCCCGACTGCCGCGACGACACCATGAAGGCCATGCAGGTGGCGCTGTCGCTGGGCATGGACCGGCGCCTGCTGATCGACACGCCGCTGATGTGGATCGACAAGGCCCAGACCTGGGCCCTGGCCGAGCGCCTGGGCGGCACCGGTCTGGTCGATCTCATCGTCGAAGACACCCACACCTGCTACCTGGGCGACCGCTCGCACCGCCACGCCTGGGGTTATGGCTGCGGCGCCTGCCCGGCGTGCGACCTGCGGGCCCAGGGCCACGCGCGCTACGCCGCGCACGCCGGCACCGCGTCGGCCCCCCAGGGCTGAAGTCCGGGGTCGTCCGGCGACGCGTCCCGCCCGGCTTGCTCAGCCCGCCGAGGCGCCCGACTTGCGCACCACCTCCGCCCAGCGCGGGATCTCCTTGGCCATCAGCTCGGCCAGTTGCTCGGGTGTGCTGCCGACCAGCTCCATGCCCATGTCGCCGAGCTTGCTTCGCACGTCGGCTTGCTTGACGATGGCCGCGATTTCGCGCGACAGGCGTTCGACGATGGGGCGGGGCGTGTTCTTGGGCGCGTAGACCGCCTGCCAGGACGACATCTCGAAATCGGCGATGCCGGCTTCCTTCATGGTGGGCAGGTCGGGCGCCGCAGCCACCCGCTTGCCGGTCGTGACGGCCAGCAGCTTGAGCTTGCCGGCCTGGACCAACGGGCGTGCGGCGGTCAACTGGTCGAACATGAAAGGCACCAGTCCGGCCGATACGTCGAGCATGGCGGGCGGCGTGCCCTTGTACGGCACGTGCGTGAGCGGCACGCCGATGATGCCGGCAAACAGCTCGCCCGCCAGATGGGTGGAGGTGCCTGCGCCCGAACTCGCGAAAGTGCGTTTGTTGGGATCGCGCTTGAGCAGTTCGACCAGTTCCTGCACGGTGTTCACGCCCAGGGCCGGGTCGACGATGAGCACGTTGGGCAGGAAGGCCACCAGCGACACCGGTTCGAAATCCTTGACCGGGTCGTAGCTGAGGTTCTTGTACAGGCTGGCGTTGATGGCGTGCGTGCTGATGGTGCCGCCGAACAGCGTGTAGCCGTCCGGCTTGGCCTTGGCGACATAGCTGGCACCCACTGCACCGGCGGCGCCGGGCTTGTTGTCCACCACCACGGGCTGGCCCAGGGGGCCGGCGAGCTTTTCGGCCAGCACGCGGCCCACCACATCGGTCGAGCCGCCCGGCGTGAAGGGCACCACGTAGTTGATGGCCTTGCTGGGCCAGGTGTCCTGGGCCCACGACAGGGTCCCCGCCAGCGCGGCCGCTGCGGCGCCCAGGGTGATCAGCGCGTGCCTGCGTGTGTGACTCATGACCGTCTCCAGTTGTTTGTTGTCTGACATCTAATTGTTGGAGCCGATCGGCAGCGCATGCGCTAGGGTATCCCCTTGAAAATGTCAAATTCCGCGGCGGGCATCGACCTGTCCATGGCCCTGATTCGTTGATACGATCCTGTATGACAACAGATGAGACCTGTTGCGAGACAAGCGCTTCCCGCGCCTCAACAACTCCAGAAGGACGACCGTGAAAGTCAAACGTATCAAAGTCACGCCGATCGCATTCAAGGATGCACCGCTGCTCAATGCCAGCGGCATCCACGAGCCCTATGCGCTGCGTTCCATCATCGAAGTCGAGAGCGACGACGGCTTTGTCGGACTCGGCGAGAGCTATGGCGACGCGCCTGTGCTGTCGGTGCTGCAGGCGCTCGAGCCCAGCCTGGTCGGCCTCGATCCCTTTGATCTCAACGGTCTGCGCCAACGCGTGAAATCCGCCGTTGCCGCCCTGCCGCAGGTGGCCGCCGGCGCCGAACTGGCCCCGGGCTCGCACCCCAGCAAGCAGGTGGCCAACGCGTATTCCGCCTTCGAAGTGGCCTTCCTCGACCTGCAGGCCCGGTCGCTGGGCATGCCGCTGGTGACCTTGCTGGGTGGTGCGGTGCGTCCTGAAGTGCCCTTCAGTGCCTACCTGTTCTTCAAGTACGCGCAGCACATCGACACCCCCTATCCGCCGGACCGCTGGGGCGAGGCCATCAGCGCCGAGCAGATCGTGGCTCAGGCGCGCCGCATGATCGATGAAAACGGCTTCAAGAGCATCAAGCTCAAGGCCGGTGCGCTCGAGCCCGAGCATGAAGTCGCCTGCATCCAGGCTCTCAAGGCCGCGTTTCCGAACACGCCGCTGCGCATCGATCCCAACGGCAACTGGTCGCTCGAAACCGCCGTGCGCATGGCCGGCCTGCTCGAAGGCTGCCTCGAGTACTACGAAGACCCCACCCCCGGACTCGAGGGCATGGCCGAGCTGCACCGCCGCACCGGCCTGCCGCTGGCCACCAACATGGTGGTCACCGATTTCGACGAGTTCCGCCGCTCGGTGCCGCAGGACAGCGTGCAGATCGTGCTCTCGGATCACCACTATTGGGGTGGCCTGCGCGACACCCAGGCGCTGGCGCGCATGTGCGACACCTTCGGGCTGGGCATCTCCATGCACTCCAACTCGCACCTCGGCATCAGCCTCATGGCCATGACCCATGTCGCCGCTTCCGTGCCCAACCTGGGTTACGCCTGCGACACCCATTACCCGTGGCAGGAGGCGGACGAGGAAGTGATCGTCGGCGGCAAGCTGCCCATCGTCGACGGCAATGTGCGCATCGATTTCAGCAAGCCGGGCTTGGGCGTCGAGCTCGACCAGGCGCAACTGGCGAAGCTGCACGACCAGTTCCTGGCGATCGACATCCGCAGCCGCGACGACGCCCGCCAGATGCGCAAGTACAAGCCCGAGTGGAAGACCGTCAAGCCGCGGTTCTGAACGGCAAAGCACCGGCCAAGGGCCACGGTCCCGCGCGACAAAATCCCGCGCGACAAAAAAGCGTTTGCACCGGAGACGCCCGGACGGGCCCGGTCCGGCTCAGCCGGCCGTTTCGTCCTTGAAGCTCGGTGCGGCCACCCGCGCCAGGAAGAGGGCCAGCGCCGGATTCTCGTGCGCCTGGCGCCAGGCGACATGGATTTCGGCATGCATCGCCGGGCGGCCGTTGGCCTGCCGCAGCGGCCGGAAGACCACGCCGTCGAACTGCAGTTCGCGTGCCGAATCCGGCACGATGCCCACGCCGATGCCCGCGCGCACCAGGGCCACCAGCGTATGCGTCTGGCTGGCGTTCTGGACCACCCGGGGCGCCACGCCCGCCAGGCTCAGCGCGCCCGAGACCCGTTCGTGGAAATACCGGCTGGCCGTGGAGGAATAGGCGACCAGCCGTTGGCCGTCCAGGGCCTGCAGCGACACGCTGGCGTCTTCGGCCAGCGGGCTGTCGTGCGGCAGGGCCAGCACCATGGGTTCGCGTTCGACCAACTGACTCGCCAGCCCCTGGTGGCGCGGCACCTGCCGCGTCAGCACCACATCCAGTTCGGCTGCCACCAGCGCACGCGCCAGTTCGGTCGAGACCATCTCCTGCAGATCGATCGATACGCCCGGCAGCAGAGAGGCGGCGCGTTTGACCCAGGCCGGCATGAGCCGGTAGGCCGCCACCGCCGTGAAGCCCAGGCGCAGATGGCCGTCCGCACCGCTCGACGAGCGCTGAGCGGCCTGCACCGCATGCTGTGCACTGGCCAGCAGATGACGTGCATCGCGCAGAAAGCTGCGGCCTGCCACCGTGAGGTGCACGACCCGGCTGCTGCGTTCGAACAGGGCCACTCCCATGTGCTGTTCCAGTTGCTGGATCTGGCGGCTGAGCGGCGGCTGCGTCATGTGCAGGCGCGCGGCTGCACGGCCGAAGTGCAGTTCCTCGGCCACGGTCACAAAACACGCCAGTTGACGCAAATCCATTGATGCCAATCTGATATTGATCAATGCTATTTATAGCTTGAATGAGCATGGATGCAAGCCCGTTTTTATACTGATCCGCAAGCTGCGAAGCCGATGAGCCTCGGGCGGGACATGCGGGGGTCCCCAGCGGACTGCCGACAGATCGATAACGACGGAGACAAAAAATGCAGACAACGAAACAAAGCGCCATGCAGCGTTCGCGCCGGACATGGCTGACGCAGACCTCGGCGCTGGGCTTGACGGCCCTGGCCGCCGCCGCCGGCCTGCCCGGCCTGGCCCGGGCCCAGGACAGCTTTCCCTCCCGCCCCATCACGCTGCTGGTGCCGTTTTCACCCGGAGGCGGCACCGACATCGCCGCCCGCCTGATGGCTTCCGAGCTGGGCGAGCGCCTGGGCCAGTCGGTCGTGGTCGACAACCGGGCCGGTGCAGCCGGCCAGATCGCTGCCGATGCGGTGGCGCGTGCCCGGCCCGACGGCTACACGCTGCTGTTCGCGAACTCCGGCATGCTGGCCATCAACCCCTGGCTCTACAAGCTGCAGAGCGATCCGGACCAGGCCTTTGCACCCGTCTCGATGTTTGCCGACCTGCCGTTCGCCTGGGTGATTTCGCCCAAGATTCCGGCCAACACCGTCGACGAGTTCATCAAGCTGGCGCGTGCCCAGCCCGGCAAGTACACCTTTGCCAGTTCAGGCAGTGGCGGTGCGCCCCACCTGGCCGGCGAGATCTTCCAGCATGCGACCGGCCTGGAGCTCGTGCATGTGCCCTACAAGGGCGGCGGCCCCGCCATGGCCGACCTGATGGCCGGTCATGTCGACATGCTGTTTGCCTCGGTGCTCGAAACCGTGTCGTATGTGAAGTCGGGCAAACTGAGGGCCCTGGCCGTCACCGGCCCGGCCCGCTCGCCGGTGCTGCCCGACGTTCCCACGCTCACCGAAGCCGGTGTGAAGAATGCCGACTCCGGCTCGTGGACCGCCGTGATGGCGCCGGCCGGAACGCCCCAGGCCGTGGTCGACAAACTCTCCGCCGCGATTCGCGAAGTGGCCGACAAACCGTCGGTGCGCGACAAGCTGGTGGGGCAGGGCGCCGTGGCCCACGGCTCGACGCCCGATGCGCTGCGGCAGATCGCGCAGCGTGATCGTGAACGTTATGGCACCATCATCCGCGAGCGCAAGCTGCGCGCCGAGTGATGGGTTTGCGTGCGGCCGTGCGGTGGCTTGCGGACACCGCCGCCGCGCTTTTTTTCTTCGATGTTCCCCGTGGCATGGGTCCACGGGGATTTGTTTTTTTGATCAGGATATCCATTGACCATGACTGCCAAGCCGTCCCCCGAATCCACTGCCTCGATCGACCTGCTCATGGCCGGCCCCCTGCTGCCCGGTCTCATGGCCGACATCGAAAGCCGTTACCGCGTTCACCGCTGGTGGGAAATCAAGGATCAGGCGGCCTTTCTGGAAACCCAGGGCCCGGCCATCCGCGGCATCGTCACCAGTGGCCGCTTCGGTGCCGACAAGGCCCTCATCGAGAGCCTGCCTGCGCTGGAAACCATCGTCAGCTTCGGCGTGGGCTACGACCCGATCGACATCGCCACCGCGCAGGCCCGCAACGTGGCCGTCAGCAACACCCCGGGCGTGCTCGATGACTGCGTCGCCGACACGGCGCTCGCGCTGATGCTGGCGGCCTCGCGCCGCATTGTCGAGGCCGATCGCTTCGTGCGGGCCGGCCGCTGGCCGAACGAAGGTTTCGGCCTGGGCCGCAAGATCGGCGGCAAACGCTGCGGCGTGGTCGGCCTGGGCAACATCGGCCTGCAGATCGCACGCCGGGCCGAAGCCTTCGGCATGGACATCGCCTACTACAACCGCCGCCAGCGCAGCGACGTGCCGGCGAACTACGCCTATCACGCCGATGTGCTGAGCCTGGCGCAGGCCAGCGACTACCTCGTGCTGGCCGTGCCCGGCGGTGCACAGACCCGCCACATGATCGATGCGCCAGTGCTCGAGGCGCTGGGCCCGCAGGGCTTTCTGATCAACGTCGCCCGCGGCACCGTGGTCGACGAAACGGCATTGGTGAAGGCCTTGCAGGCCAAGACCATTGCCGGTGCCGGCCTCGACGTGTTCGAGTTCGAACCCCAGGTTCCGGCCGAACTGATGTCGCTGGACCAGGTGGTGATGCTGCCCCACATCGCCAGCGGCACGTTCGAGACCCGCAAGGCCATGGCCGACCTGGTCGTGGAGAACCTCGATGCCTGGTTCTCGCGCCGCGAGTTGCTGACGCGCGTGGTCTGACGGGACCGCCGGCCGGGCACCGTCCGGCCAACAAAAAACGCCAGCCGGCGTGAGCCGGCTGGCGTCTTGCGCAAGGAGCGCGAGGCACGAGGCCTCGCAGCGATCAGGCCGCTGCGTCCTTGAGTTTCTTGAGCACACGCGACTTCACGCGCACGCCGGCAGGCTTGGCGTCGAACCAGCGTTCCTGGCCCGTGAACGGATCCTTGCCGAAGCGCTTCTTCTTGGCCGCGACCTTCTGCACGTCGATCTTGAGCAGGCCGGGCAGCGTGAACGAGCCGGCGCCCTTCTTGTTGATCGAGGCCACGATGGTCTCTTCGAGGGCGGCGAACACGGCCTTGGCGGCCTTGGGTTCGACCTGTGCCTGGGCGGCCAGGTGGCTCACGAGCGCGGCCTTGGTGAAGCTGCTCTTGATGGGCTTGAGCGCGGCGGGCTTGGCGGCTGCTGCGGGCTTGGCAGCGGCGGCCTTGGGTGCAGCAGCCTTGGCTGCCTTGACCGGCTTGGCGGCCTTCACGGCGGCGGGTGCTGCAGCGGGTGCTGCGGCGGCCTTGACGGCCTTGGCAGGCTTGGCCACCTTGGCGGGTGCCGCTGCCTTGGCAGGCGCTGCAGCCTTGGTTGCCTTGGCGGGAGCCGCAGCCTTCACGGCCTTGGGAGCGGCTGCCGGTGCAACTGCGGGTGCTGCAGCCTTGGCGGTTTTCTTGGCCGGTGCAGCCGTGGTTGCGGGGGCCTTCTTGGCAGCGGCAGCCTTGGCAGGCGCCGTCACGGTCTTTTTAGCAGTTGCCATGGATCGTTCCAAACTTTGAATGTATCGTTGTGTGTAGCGTGCCGGGCCAGCCGAGCCTGCATGCAGGGGCTGGCGACGGTTGCACGAAGCTGCATTCTAGGCGCTGAGCAGCGCCGCGTGAAGCGCAAGGCGCGTTCAGGATGTGCTCCGTAAATTGAGTCGCACCTCGTTGGATTGCCGTGCAAGTTCCTGCCAGCATTGAAAAATGAACCCTGGCTACCGGTCGATCGATGCACGGACACTGGAAAACAAGGGGTTTTTGTATCGACAGACCCTCGGGCCGCCTCAGCCGTCGCGCAGTGCGAGCGCCAGGGCGTGCAGGCCGGGCAGGGTCAGGGGGTCGGTGTAGCGGCTGGCTGCCAACGGGTGGGCGGCGTAGCGGGCCACCACCATTTCGGCTGCGGGATCGATGTAGAGGTTCTGCCCGAAGATGCCGCGTCCCATGAAGGCACCGTGCGCATTGTGCGTCAGCCACCACTGGTTGTGATACGAACCGCCTTCGATCAGCGTGTAGGCGGGACTGTTGGCGAACAGCAGGCGATCGCCGCCGCGCCGGACCTCGGCCACCACCTCCGGTGCCAGGACCTGCCTGCCGCCGAAATGCCCGTCGCAGCGCATGGCCTCGCCGAAGCGGGCGAGATCACGCAGGCTGGTGCACAGGCCGCCGCCGCCGGCTTCGGCGCCGTGGTCGTCGAGCATCACGTAGGCATCGTGTTCGGCACCCAGCGGCTGCCACAGTTTCTGGCTGACGAGATCGGCCATGCGGATGCCGGTCGCGCGGGCCGCCACCCAGGCCAGCACCTCGCTGTTGACCGTCTTGTACTCGAACGCGGCCCCATGCTCGCCCTGCTTGCGGAAGGTGCGCAGCGAGGCATAGAAACCCATCGGGCCTGCATAGCCGGGCGGACGCGGGCGCATGCGTCCGGCCAGCGCGTGGCGCCAGACCTCGGCTTCGGCATTGTTGTAGTCCTCCGAATAGGCGACGCCCACCGTCATGTCCAGCAGGTGCTGCAGCGTGGCGTCCTCCCAGGCGCTGCCCGCGAGTTCGGGAACGTAATGGCCGGCCGTGGCCGTCAGCGACAGCACGCCTTCGTGAGCCAGCTGCGCGACCACCATGCCGAACACGGACTTGGTGATCGACATGGCCAGGTGCTGCCGTTCGGGCCGCAGCTCGCCCGCATACTGTTCGTGCACGACGTGTCCGCGGTGCAGCACCAGCAGCCCGTCGGTATAGGCCTGCCGCACCATCTGCGCACAGTCTGCCGGCCGGCCGAACAGATCCGTGTAGCGCACCTGGGCCAGATCCAACCGGGGCAGCACACCGGTTGCGCGAGGGCCGGACGACGCCGTCTGCGGCTGCGCGGGCAGGGCGCTGGGCGTGCCGCCGCCGCGCCACACGCCTGCCGTGGGCATCAGTTCCCGCACGTGCGAGAACGTCCACCGGTTCCAGGGCGCCGCCAGCATGCGGTCCTGTTCGAAGCGGACCATCGCGTCGGGCCGGGGCGGAAAACCCTGCATCATGCCCAGCGCCTGCGGCGTGCTGGCCTCGGGTTCGCCCAGCCCGGCCAGCGCCTGCTCGACCTCGTCCCTCAATGCCTGCAGCGTCGTTTGCATGGTGTGCCGGTCCGTGCTCAGTAGCTGTACACGCCGTGCCGGGTCTTGCGGCCCAGGCGGCCCGCCGCCACATACTCCCGCAGCAGCGGGCAGGGACGGTACTTGCTGTCGCCGAACTCCTCCAGGTACACCTCCATCACCGACAGGCAGACGTCCAGACCGATCAGATCGGCCAGGGCCAGCGGCCCGATCGGCTGGTTGGTGCCCAGCTTCATGCCTTCGTCGATGTCCTCGGCCGTGGCCACGCCTTCGGCCAGGACAAAGAAGGCCTCGTTGATCATCGGCACCAGAATGCGGTTGACCACGAAACCCGGTGCGTTGCGTACGCTGATGGGCGTCTTGCCCACCCGTTCGGCCAGCGATCGGACGGCGTCGTGCGTGGCGTCGCTGGTCTGCAGGCCGCGAATCACCTCGACCAGGGCCATCATCGGCACCGGATTGAAGAAGTGCATGCCGATGAACCGATCGGCTCGGCCGGTGGCCGCCGCCAGCCGGGTGATCGAGATCGACGAGGTGTTCGAAGCCAGGATGACATCGGGCCCCACCCGCTCGTCGACCTGCTGCAGGATCTTGAGCTTGAGCGCCAGGTTTTCCGTGGCGGCCTCGATCACCAGTTGCGCGGTGTCCAGCAGGGCGTAGTCGATGCCCGTGCGAATGCGGGCCAGGGCCGCGGTCTTGTCGGCTTCGGTGAGCTTGTCCTTCTTGATCAGCCGGTCGAAGCTGCCGGCGATCGAGGCCAGGCCCTTGGCCGTGGCCTGTTCGGAGATGTCCACCATCACGACATCCAGGCCGGCGGCGGCACAGGCCTGTGCGATGCCGTTGCCCATGGTGCCGGCGCCGATGATGCCGACGGTCTGGATGGATGCGGTCGAGGTCATGAAACGAGTCCTTTCGAATGGGCTGGTGCAGTCGGCGGCCGCCGGCTGGCTCTGCTGCATTATGGGATGTGCGGCGTGATGCCGTGTGTGTCCGGCCTGCCGGATCCTGGCGTCGCGAAGTCGGCCGACCCCCGTCCAGTGCCGGCACCATGCGGGTGCGGTCTTGCACGAGGGTCGGCTTTTTCCCCGGTCGGCGATGCCGGGAGACTCGCCTGCGGCTTGCGCCGGCCTAGCGGAACAGCTTGCCCGGGTCTTCTTCGTCTGCGGCGCTGCCGCCCTGAGTCGGGTCGGAGGACGGTTCGCCGCCATAGATGTCGGCGCCGTAGCCGCCTGCGCCATCGCTGCCGCTCGCACCGTAGTCCGGAGCGACGTTGATATCGATGACACCCGCTGGCGCATTGGCCGTATCGCCCTTGTAATGCATGACCAGGCCGGGGAAGGCCATCACGGCCGCCACCATGGCCAGTTGGATGACGATGAACGGCACCGAGCCCCAGTAGATCTGCGAGGTCTTGACTGCCGCAGTGAGTTTGCCGGTGACCTTGTCGATGTAGTCCTTCTTGGGGGCCACCGAACGCAGGTAGAACAGGGCGAAGCCGAAGGGCGGGTGCATGAACGAGGTCTGCATGTTGACCGCCAGCAGAACGCCGAACCAGATCAGATCGATGCCCATCTTGTCGGCCACGGGGCCGAGCAGCGGAACGATGATGAAGGCCAGTTCGAAGAAGTCCAGGAAAAAGGCCAGCACGAAGGTCAGGATGCTGACCACGATCAGGAATCCCAACTGGCCACCTGGCAGGTCGATCAGCAGATGCTCGACCCACAGGTCGCCGTTGACGCCGCGGAACGTCAGCGCAAACACCGTCGAGCCCACCAGGATGAACACCACAAAACACGAGAGCTTGGTGGTCGTGTCCATGGCCTGCTTGAGCAGCGACAGCGTCAGGCGACGTCGCATGAGCGCCATCACGATCGCGCCGACCGCACCCATTGCCCCGCCCTCCGTGGGCGTGGCCACGCCGATGAAGATCGTGCCCAGCACCAGGAAGATCAACGCCAGCGGGGGAATCATCACAAACGTGACCCGCTCGGCCAGTTGCGAGAGCAGTCCCAGCTTGAAGATCCGGTTGACGATGGCGATGACAAACGCCGTCAGGCCCCAGATCAGCATGGTCAGAACGATGCGCTCGTCCACGGGCGCCGTCTCGGGCTCGATCCAGTCGCCGACGAGGTAGGCGCTGACGGCCGCCAACACCATCAGCACCAGCAGCGAGCGGCCGCCGCGCGTGCCGTTGGGTTCATGGAAGGCACGGGCCTCCGGCGGCAGGGCGGGTGCGCTGTTGGGCTTGATCAGCGTCATCACGATCACGTAGACGATGTAGGCGCCGGCCAGGATGAAGCCCGGCAGGATGGCACCGCGGTACATGTCGCCGATCGATCGGCCGAGCTGATCGGCCAGGATGATGAGCACCAGCGAGGGCGGGATGATCTGCGACAGCGTGCCGGACGCCGCGATGATGCCCGACGCAAGACGGCGGTCGTAGCCGTAGCGCAGCATGATGGGCAGCGAGATCAGCCCCATCGAGATGACCGAAGCCGAGACCACGCCGGTCGTGGCCGCCAGCATGGCGCCCACCAGCACGACGGCGATGGCCAGGCCGCCCTTGATCGAACCGAAGAGTTGTCCGATGGTCTCGAGCAGATCCTCGGCCATGCCCGATCGCTCGAGGACCAGGCCCATCAGCGTGAAGAAGGGAATGGCCAGCAGCGTGTCGTTGGCGATGATGCCGAAGACCCGCTGCGGCAGGGCCTGGAAGAGTGCGGGCGACAGCAGTCCCAGTTCGATGCCCACCAGGGCATACAGGATGCCGTTGGCGGCCAGCGCAAAGGCGACCGGGAAACCCAGCAGCAGGAACGCCACCAGGGTGGCGAACATGATCGGGGCGAGATTGGAGGCAAGGAATTCCATGGTCTTCAACCCTCCTGACCGCGCACGGCCTTGTGGGTGTGCAGTTGGGCTTCGCGGGCCTGCGCTTCGCGCGCGATTTCCTGCGCCAGCAGTTCCTCGCTGGTCGGGCCGTCATCCTTCGAGGTCGGGTCGGGGCACTGGCCCAGCAGGAAACCGACGCACTTGATGAGGTGAGAGACACCCGCCAGCACCAGCAGCGCAAAGCCCACCGGGATCAGCAGCTTGACCGGCCAGCGCACCAGGCCGCCGGTATTGGACGACTGTTCGTTGTTGACCCAGGCGTCCATGAAGACGGGCCAGGACAGCCACATGATGAGCAGGCAGGCGGGCATCAGGAAAAACAGGACACCGAAGATCTCGATGAGCGTCTGAGTGCGGCGCGAGAGCCTGGACGAGAGGATGTCCACGCGGACGTGCTCGTTGCGCAGCAGCGTATAGCCGGCCGCCAGCAGGAAGATCGCGCCGAACAGGTACCACTGCAGTTCGAGCCAGGCATTGGAACTGCTGTGGAACACTTTGCGAACCACCGCGTTGCCGGCACTGATAAGCACCACGATCAGCGTGAGCCAGGTCACGAGGCTGCCGATGCACGTGTTGATGGCATCGATCAGCCGGGATAGGGCAAGGAGGGCTTTCATGATCAATTGAGGCAGGGGCGCTTGCGAGGGCGCCGTTCAGGAATGGAAGGAGACTGTGCGACGGCCGCCCACGTGCAGGCGCCCCACGCATCGACGGGGGATGGCGTGGGGCGACGGCGGTGTGTGGGCGAAGGCTGCTGCAGTCAGCGTTTGATCGTGGTGCCCATGTAGCTGTCGTAGCTGCCTTCGGCGACGCGGAACCAGGGCAGTTCGTTGTCGCGGAAGGCGACCATGCTGTCGTAGATCTTCTTGAACTCGGGGCTGGCCGCGCTCATTTCGGCATAGAGCTTGTTGGCTTCGGCGTAGCAGGCGTCGAGAACCGGCTTTGGGAATGCCTTGAGTTGCGCGCCTTGCGAAATCAGACGGCGCAACGCTGCCGGGTTTTCGGCATCGTACTTGGCGATCATGTCGTTGGTTGCCGCAGCCGAGGCCTGCGAAAGCGCAGCCTGGTAATGCTTGGGCAGCTTGTTGTAGGCGTCTGCGTTGATGTAGGCCGAGACTTGCAGCGTGCCTTCCCACCAGCCGGGGAAGTAGTAATTGCGGGCCACCTTGTTGAAGCCCAGTTTCTCGTCGTCGTACGGACCGATCCATTCGGCCGCATCGATCGTGCCTTTTTCAAGGGCGGGGTAGATATCGCCGCCGGCGATCTGTTGCGGCACCACGCCCAGGCGCGAGAGCACGGCCCCCGCAAAGGCGCTGACCCGGAACTTCAGGCCCTTGAGGTCTTCGACGGTCTTGATCTCGTTGCGGAACCAGCCGCCCATCTGCGTGCCGGTGTAGCCGCAGGGGAAGTTGACGATGTTGTATTTCTTGAAGAGCTCGCGCGTGAGCTTGAGACCGTCGCCATGGCGCATCCAGGCATTCATCTGCCGGGTGTTCAGGCCGAAGGGCACGGCGGCATCGAAGCTCAGGGCGGGGTCCTTGCCGTAATAGTAGTAGGACGCCGAGTGGCCGCATTCCACGGTGCCGTTCTGCACGGCGTCGAGCACTTGCAGCGCCGGCACGATTTCGCCGGCAGGGAAGACACGGATGTTGAATTTGCCGCCCGTGGCTTCGTTCAGGTACTTGCCGAAGTTCTCGCCGCCGGAGTAGATCGCATCGGCGCTGCGCGGAAAACTCGATGCCAGGCGCCAATTGATGGTGGGGGACTCTTGGGCGATGGCGGGAGCGGCGAGTACCGCGCCGCCGGCGGCGACGGCGCCGACCGAGCTTTTCTGGAGGAAGGAACGACGATGCACAGTGTGTCTCCGTGATGGGCCTGTCGGCCACGTGTTGAAGGCTGCCTGCGGATGGCCGGCCGCCCGATACCGGAGCGGCCGGTTGGCCGCCTCCGTGTTTCCTCTTGGGCCAGTGGGCTGCGAGTGCCCACGGCGTGTCGATTCGTAACCTGTTGTACCTGCACGAATCGTATGCCGACCCGCCCTCTTTGCGTGCTCGGTGCTTACCCTTGCGCGGCCTCACATCCGACAGGGCGACTTGCCTGTCTGGGATAAGAGTGCACGGCCTATGATGCGGGCTGTGGCCCGATGCCACATCCGGCCCGTGCCGCCTGACGAACCGATTCCTGTCCTGCCATGAACATCCTGCCTGCCATCGCCGATCAAGCCCCGGTGCTGACCGCCATCCGCCGTGACCTCCATGCCCACCCCGAACTGGGTTTCGAAGAGGTGCGGACCTCCGGGCTCATCGCCGACAAACTCACGCAGTGGGGCATTCCCATCCACCGCGGCCTGGGCAAGACCGGTGTGGTCGGGACCATCCGCGGCCGGCTCGGATCGTCGACGCGCGCCATCGGCCTGCGTGCCGACATCGACGCCTTGCCGATGGCCGAGCACAACACCTTTGCGCATGCCAGCCGCCACCCCGGAAAGATGCATGCCTGCGGCCACGACGGCCACACCACCATGCTGCTGGGCGCTGCCCAGTACCTCGCCGCCACCCGCAATTTCGACGGCCTCGTGCATGTCATCTTCCAGCCGGCCGAAGAGTTCGGCGGCGGCGGCCAGGTCATGATCCGCGACGGACTGTTCGAGAAGTTTCCGGTCGAAGCGGTGTTCGGCATGCACAACATGCCCGGGATTCCGGAAGGCACGGTGGCCGCCTCGCCCGGCCCCATCCTGGCCTCGAACACCGAATTCAAGGCCGTCATCCGCGGCAAGGGCGGGCATGCCGCCATGCCCCATCTGGCCATCGATCCCATCGCCGTGGCCAGCCAGATGATGCAGGCCTTCCAGACCATCATCAGCCGCAACCGCAAGCCGCTGGAAGCCGCCGTCATCTCGGTGACCACCATCCATGCCGGGGACTCCTTCAACATCATCCCCGAGACCTGCGAGCTCACCGGGACCGTGCGGGCCTACACCCGCGAGACGCTCGACATGATCGAACGCCGCATGGGCGAGGTGGCCGAGTACACCGCCGCCGCCTACGGCGCACGCTGCGACTTCCAGTTCAACCGCCTTTATCCGGCCACCGTCAACCATGCCTACGAGACGGCCTTCGCGCGCGAGGTGCTGGTCGAGTTGCTGGGCGCCGAGCGCGTGGTGGCCCAGGCCCCCATCATGGCCGCCGAGGATTTCAGCTTCATGCTCGAAGCCGTGCCCGGCAGCTACTGCTTCATCGGCAATGGCGACGGCAGCCACCGCGACGTCGGCCACGGCGACGGTCCCTGCAACGTGCACAACGGCAGCTACGACTTCAACGATGCCCTGCTGCCGCTGGGGGCGAGTTTCCTGTCCCGCCTGGCCGAGCGCTGGCTGGACCGGCCCTTGCCGTCCGTCCGCTGAACCGGCCGGACCCCATGGTGGGCCGGTTGAGGCCGTCTTCGGCGAAAATACGGCATCCGGCGCCTTTCCTGCACAGGGGCGCCGCCTTCCAGACCCTCATTCCTTTCCCATGACCACACTTGGAACCCCCCTGTCCGCCCACGCCACCAAAGTCATGCTGCTGGGCAGCGGCGAACTCGGCAAGGAAGTGCTGATCGCCTTGCAGCGCCTGGGCGTCGAGACCATCGCCGTCGACCGTTACGAGAACGCACCGGGCCAGCAGGTCGCGCACCATGCGCGCACCATCACCATGAGCGATCCGGAGCAGCTCCGGGCCCTCATCGAGCAGGAGCGCCCTCATCTGGTGGTGCCCGAGATCGAGGCCATTGCCACGCCCATGCTCGAGTCGCTCGAGGCCGCCGGTACCGTGCGTGTCATCCCGACCGCACGCGCCGCCCGCCTGACCATGGACCGTGAAGGCATCCGCCGGCTGGCCGCAGAAACGCTGGGCCTCGCCACCAGCCCCTACCGGTTCTGCGATTCGCTGGACGAACTGCAGGCCGCCATCGACGGCGGCATCGGTTATCCCTGCGTCGTCAAGCCCGTGATGAGCAGCTCAGGCAAGGGCCAGAGCAAGATCGACGGACCGGCCGACGTACAGGCCGCCTGGGACTACGCCATGGCCGGCGGCCGCGTCAGCAAGGGCCGGGTCATCGTCGAAGGTTTCATCGATTTCGACTACGAGATCACCCTGCTGACGGTGCGCGCCAAGGGACCGGACGGCCAGACCGAAACGCACTTCTGCGAGCCGATCGGCCACAAGCAGGTCGCCGGCGATTACGTCGAAAGCTGGCAGCCCCAGCGCATGAGCCCGCTGGCGCTGCAGCGCGCCCGTGACATTGCCCAGTCCGTGACGAGCGATCTCGGCGGACAGGGTCTCTTCGGTGTGGAATTGTTCGTCAAGGGCGACTCGGTGTGGTTCAGCGAGGTCAGCCCGCGCCCGCACGACACCGGCCTCGTCACGCTCGCCACGCAGAACCAGAGCGAGTTCGAACTGCACGCCCGTGCCATCCTCGGCCTGCCGGTCGACACCGGCCTGCGCACGCCCGGTGCCAGTGCCGTGATCTACGGCGGTCTCGAGGGCAGCGGGCTGGTGTTCGACGGCGTGGACGAGGCATTGCGTGTGCCACGGACCGACATCCGCCTGTTCGGCAAACCCGAGAGTTTCGTCAAGCGACGCATGGGCGTCGTCGTCGCCCACGATCAAGACGTCGAAGTGGCCTTGGCCAACGCCAAGCTGGCCGCTTCCAAGGTCACCCCGCGTCTGCCCTGATCGCGCCGGAGGAGGGCAGCGAGATCCTCGCCAGGATCAGCGGTTGTCCTGACGGCGACCCACTTCGTTGCCGATCAGCGCACCGGCTGCTGCGCCGCCGACGGTACCGACTGCACCGCCGAAGACGGCATTGCCGGCTACGCCGCCCAGAACGGCACCTGCACCGGTACCGATTTGCTGGCTGCTGGGATTGGTGCCACAACCTGTCAGGGCGATGAGCGCCGCTGCGGCTGTACTGGCAAGAAAGGCTGTCTTTTTCATGGTGAACCTCATCAAAAGGATGTGTGTCTCTATTGGACATCAAGCCTCGAAATCGTTCACCTGCAAACTGTAGGACGCTGCCGCGCGCCAGGGGGCCTTTCGGCGCGAGCGCCTGAAAGACAGGTCCACGCGGACCGGGGGTGGCGGTCCCGGCCTGCAATCCCGCCGTTCTGCAGGCCCGGCGCATCCGGCAGGCATCCGGTGTTTCAGCGGCCCTTGCGAGCGCGCGGTTTTGTTTTCAGACGCGTGGACTGAACGGGCGTCGGGATCACGACAATGGCCCGGGACGCCGATGGCTCCGGCGGCGGGGGCACGTCGACGATGTTGGCCACCGGCTTGTCCTGCTGTGCATGGGCCTTGGCAAAGGTCAGGATCACCTCGCGCACCACCTTGCGTTGCGCCAGGGGCAATTGCAGGAAGGCATCGAACGTCTCGCGCTCCAGATAACCGACGCCCTGATCCCAGCGCTGCCGGGATTCGCGGACGCTGCGGCGCACGGCCTCGCCGAAACGCAGCACCTCGGGTTCGATGTGCAGAAGGCTGGCCAGCACGACCAGTTTGTCCTGCCCCGGAATGGCTTCTCCGCGCAGCCAGCGCGAGACCGCCTGGAAGGTCACGGAGCGTCCCCAGTAGTGAACATTGAACTGCTGGAGGAGGATGCTGGGCCGAGGCTCCATTCCCGCCGCCACCATGGCCTCCCGCAATCGCTGGGCAAATTCGAGCTTGTTATCCATGGCTTGAAACTAATTTCGGCCCGTCGAATGTTTAAACATTGTGTTGAAAATATCTTTCACTTGTCGGTTGCGTGATTCAATGGCCAATGCGTCTTCCAAGCGTCCCAAAAACCTCCGCGCCGGACACTTCGCTGCTGGCCTTGCTGCCCGAAATCCTGGCCAAAGCCCGGCTGGTAGCCCGGCAGGCACTGCGCGACGCGCTCGCCATGCGGTCCGTGCTGGGGCCGCTCCCGGTTGCCCGCGACAGCTTTTCGGCGCCGCATTCGCCTGACGATCCTTTACGATTCCAGAGTCCGCCGGCGCGGGCCTGCATCGACCTCCAGGCCAACACGCTGGTCCAGGGCGACAACCTTCCAGCCATGGCCGCTTTGCTCGGCGGGCCCGACGGCGGACCCTCGTGGCGCGGCCGTGTCGACCTGATCTACGCCGATCCCCCCTTTGCCAGCCAGGCCCGTTACCACGCCCGCAAACCGGGCGACGCCCGCGCTCAGCCGGCCTTTCGCGACACCTGGCGGTCGCTGGCCGACTACCTCGCCATGCTGGCACCCCGACTGGTGCTCATGCACGACCTGCTGGCTCGCAGCGGATCGCTTTACATGCATCTCGACCCCTCGGCCGGCCACTACGTCAAGGTGCTGCTCGATGCCATCTTTGGCGGCGGCAACTTCCAGCGCGAGATCGTCTGGCGCATCGGTTGGGTCTCCGGTTTCAAATCGGCTGCCAACAACTGGATCCGCAACCACGACACCATCTACCACTACGTTCGCCACCGGCCGGCGCAGGTCTTCAACAAACAGTACATCCCCTATCCATCCGAGTACCGGCGGCGCGACGGCCAGCGTCCGAGCGGCCCCGGGTATCCGATCGAAGACACCTGGAACTGTTCGCCGCTCGATCGCATGGACTCCATCCAGCTCATGAGCTTCTCGCAAGAGAAACGGGGCTACGACACCCAGAAGAACGAGAACCTGATGGCCCGCATCATCTCCGCCTCCAGCCACCCAGGGCAGCTCGTGGCCGACCTGTTCGGCGGCTCCGGCACCACGGCGGCCGTGGCCGATCGGCTGGGCCGCCGGTGGATCAGCGTGGATTGCGGCGATGCCGCCTGCCGCATCGCCCGGCAGCGCCTGACCGATCAGGGCGCTGTCTATGGCGAAGCGCGGGTCCTCACTGGAACGCGACCTCTGCAAAACTCCGCAGCTTGCGGCTGTGCAGTTTGTCCGGGCCCTGTTCGCGCAGGATCTCCAGCGCCCGGATGCCGATGCGCAGATGCTGGTTCACCCGCTCCCGGTAGAAATGATTGGCCATCCCCGGCAGCTTGATCTCGCCGTGCAGCGGTTTGTCGCTCACGCACAGCAAGGTTCCGTAGGGCACACGGAAACGGAAGCCGTTGGCGGCGATGGTGGCGCTTTCCATGTCCAGTGCCACCGCGCGGCTTTGCGAAAAACGCTGTTCCGGTCCGGGGTAGGGCAGCAGTTCCCAGTTGCGGTTGTCGGTGCTGGCAACGGTGCCGGTGCGCAGCACCCGCTTGAGGTCGCTGCGCGGCAACTGCGTCACATCGGCCACGGCTTGTTCCAGCGCCACCTGAATTTCAGCCAGTGCCGGAATGGGCACCCACAGGGGCAGTTCCTCGTCGAGCACATGGTCTTCGCGCACATAGGCATGAGCCAGCACGTAGTCGCCCAGTTCCTGCGTATTGCGCAGGCCGGCGCAGTGACCCAGCATCAGCCAGGCGTGCGGGCGCAGCACGGCGATGTGGTCGGTGATCGTCTTGGCATTGGCCGGACCCACGCCGATGTTGACCATGGTGATGCCCGTGTGGTCGGTCCGCATCAGGTGGTAGGCCGGCATCTGCGGCAGGCGGGGCGGCGCCGTGCCCAGGCTGTCGCGCGGCTCGGCGGGCAGTCCGGTGCGGCGCGTCACCACATTGCCCGGCTCCACGAATGCCACGAACTCGCTGTCCGGATCGGCCATCGCCTCGTGACCCTGGCGCACGAACTCGTCGATGTAGAACTGGTAGTTCGTGAACAGCACGAAATTCTGGAAATGCTCGGGAGCCGTGCCGGTGTAGTGGCGCAGCCGCTGCAGCGAGTAATCCACCCGTTGCGCCGGAAACAGCGACAGCGGCCCCGGATGGCCCGCCGGCGGTGCCCAGGTGCCGTTGGCGATGCCGTCGTCCATGGCCGCCAGATCGGGCAGGTCGAACACGTCGCGCATCTGCTGGCGCCGTTGCACGCTCAGGCTGCCCTCGATGTGGTCGTTGTCGGCAAACGAAAAATGCACGGGGATGGGTTGGGTGCTGGTGCCGATTTCCAGCCGCACGTTGTCCTGGCTGCCGTGGTTGAGCAGCAGCAGGCGGAACTGCTCGCGGTAGTAGGCGGCGAACAGGTCGGGACGCGTCAGCGTGGTTTCGAACACACCCGGTCCGGCCACAAACCCGAACGAAAGCGTCGAGGCTTCGTGGGCACCCGTGCGGGTCTGGATGCGCACGAAGGGATAAAACGCCCTGACGTGCCGGGCCTGCAGGCTACCCGCGACAAACTGCTGCAAGGCCTGGCGCAGGTGCGCGATGCCGCGGTCGTAGATCAGCTGCGCCTGGGCCAGCGCCAGGTCGGGATCGGTGAATGAGGCGGGGCCGATGAAATCGGGAGTATGGGCTGCCATGGTTTTCCTCGTTGTTGTTGCTGCGTGATCGTGCGGTTCGGTCCAATCGATTCGATTGTGCGTTCCGGCTCATGTGTTGCGTATGTCAGTTCGTTCGGCGCAAGCCCGATCGCATCAGGACTGGCGGCTGGGCTCGCGCAGCGACACGAGTTCCTCCGCGACCGTGGGATGCAGTCCCACGGTGTCGTCGAAATCGGCCTTGGTGGCGCCCGCATTCATGGCGACCGCAAACCCCTGCACGATCTCTGCCGCGTCTTCCGACACGATATGCAGGCCGACCACCTGATCGCTGGCTCGGTCGACCACCAGCTTGACCAGCGTCGAAGGGGCCTGGCCGCTCAGTGCATGCTTGAGTCCCTTGAAATCGCTGCGGTAGACGTCGATGGCGTCAAAGGTCTGACGTGCCTTTTCTTCGCTGTACCCGATGCTGCCGACCGACGGGTGCGTGAACACGGCCGTGGGGGTGTACGTGTCATGCACCCGGCGTGGCGAACGCCGATGCGCCGGGCCGTAGAGGTGGTCGATGAGTTGCTGGGCCTCGGCGATCGCCACCGGCGTGAGCGGCTTGGCCGTGGCCACGTCGCCCAGTGCATAGACGCCTTCGGCCGGCGTGCGCAGATCGGCGTCGACCGGGATGCGGCCCTTCTCGTCGGTCGCGATCCCCGCTTCCGGCAGGGCGAGGCCTTCGGTGTTGGGCTGTCGCCCGGTGGCCAGCAGGACGGTATCGGCCGGCGTGCCGTGGGCGTGGCCGTGACTGTCTTGCCATTCGACGGTGGTGCGCCCGTCGTCTGCCGGCCGCAATGCGCCGACCTTGCTGTCCAGTTCCACACGGATGCCCTGGCGGCTCAGTTCGGCACGCAGGTGGTGTGCCGCTTCGGTGTCGAAGCCCTTGAGCAACTGGCCGCTGCGCTCCAGCAGCGTCACCTCGGCTCCCAGGCCCTGGAAGATGGACGCCATCTCGCAGGCGATGTAGCCCCCGCCCACGATGACCAGTTGGCGCGGAATGGCCGGCAAAGTGAACATGGCGTCCGAGTCCACGCCCCGCTCGGCGCCCGGCAGATCCGGCCGGCGTGGCCGGCTGCCCGTGGCGATCACGATGTGGCGGGCCTGGAACCGTTGTCCATCGACCTCGACCGTGCGCGGATCCACAAAACGGGCATGGCCGGCGACGAGCCGGACGCCGGCTTCCTCCAGCCGGCGGCGGTAGATGCCGCGCAGCCGCTCGATCTCCTGCGCGCGTGCCGACCGGAGGTGTGCCCAGTCGAAGGCGACGGGGCCTTGGAGCTGCCAGCCGTAGCCAGGTGCCTCGTCGAATGCGTGGGCATACGAGGCCGCGTAGTGCAGCAGTTTTTTGGGGACGCAACCGACATTGACGCATGTGCCGCCCATGTGGGCCTGTTCGACCAGGGCCACCCGTTTGCCCCGCAGGGCGGCCAGACGGGCGGCCCGCACACCCCCGCTGCCGCCCCCGATGACCAGCATGTCGAGGAAATCAGTGTCGGAACCGGTGTCGGTTGTCATGCGGCTGCTCCTTGTGCGCGGGCCGTGCGGAAGGAGTGCACGGCATCCGGACGTGCGACCGGGGCGTGGCCATCGCCCGGGAAAGGCGAGGCCGGATGGCCCGGCTGTCGTCATGCTCTCTTTATAGCGTGTTGCGATGGGCCTGCCGGCTTGGCAGGAGTAGGAAAGGCACTTGCATTGCAACGATGCAGCACCAGAAGCCTCGGGGCGAACAGGGGGATGCGTGGCGTGGCGAACCCTGGCTTGCGCGCGCACAATAGGCGCATGACGCAATCTTCCTCGACCCCGAATTCCGACGACAGCCCACGTCCCGCCTCCGGTTACGAAGGCGACATCAGCCCCCTGCTGGCCTGGCAATGGGTGCAGGCCGGCCAGGCCGTGCTGGTCGACGTACGCAGCGATGCCGAACGCGCCTGGGTGGGCAGCGTGCCCGGTGCCCAGGCCGTGGCCTGGAAACAGTGGCCGGGCATGGCGCCCAACACGTCGTTCGACGAAGAACTGCAGGCCTGTGTGCCCCCGGGCGGAACCGTGGTCCTGCTCTGCCGCAGCGGCGTTCGCTCCGTGGCCGCAGCCCAGCGCGCGACCCAGCTGGGCCTGAAGGCCTACAACATCCTCGAAGGCTTCGAGGGCGACCGCGACGCCGAACTGCACCGCGGAACGCTGGGCGGCTGGCGCGCACGTGGCCTGCCGTGGGAACAGTCCTGAGCCTTCGGAACGACCTCACGCCATCATGGCGTGAAACCCTCGGGAACCCCATTCAGGTGCCAGGACTTGACCATAATCGCGGCGAGGAGGCCTCGTTATGACTTTTCTGGCAATCGATATCGGCAACACCCGTCTCAAGTGGACTTTGTACGATGCGCCCCGTGTGGGGGCCACGCTGCTGGCGCACGGCGCCCAGTTTCTGGAAAACATCGACAAACTGGCCGAGAACGAATGGCAGTCGTTGCCTGCGCCCAGCCTGATGCTGGGCTGCAACGTCGCGGGCGAGGCCGTGCGGTACCGCATCGAGGAGCAACTCGAACTCTGGGACATCCAGCCGACCTGGGTCTATTCCAGTACCGAAGAGGCCGGCCTGACCAACGGCTACGACCATCCCACCCGCCTGGGCTCCGACCGCTGGGTCGCCATGGTGGGGGCCTATCGGCGCATGCTGCGCGCGGTGGCCGAGGGCGCGCCGGCACGGCCGGTCGTGCTGGTCATGGTCGGCACGGCCGTCACCGTCGAAGCCATCGATCCGCAAGGACGCTTCCTGGGCGGCTTCATCCTGCCGGGTCACGGCATGATGCTGCGGGCCCTCGAATCCGGCACCGCCGGGTTGCGTGTTCCCACCGGCGAAGTGGTGCCGTTTCCCACCAACACCAGCGACGGGCTGACTTCGGGGGGCACCTATGCCATCGCGGGCGCCGTCTATCGCATGACCGAACACCTGCGCGCGACTTGCCAGTGCGAACCCCTGCTCTATATGACAGGCGGTGCCGGCTGGAAGATGTTGCCCCACATGAGCGGACAGTTCGAGCTGGTCGAAAGCCTGATCTTCGACGGCCTGCTCGAGATCGCCCAGCAGCGCTTCGGTCTTGCCGGATCCTGATCGCCGGGCGCTTGTTTCGGCGGATGCGCCGCTCCTCTGTCTACTGTCTATATAGGGAGGGCTGGAATGCCCGGTCCCAGTCCCGCAGCCAGGACCTTGCCTTGCTCACATTTCCTCAAATAATTGGCGTCGATCGGGATAGCGCGGTTTTTCCATGCCATAATTCGCCTCCCTTCAACGCAAGGCTGCTCTT
>NZ_RJVF01000001.1 GCF_003752175.1 Comamonas sp. BIGb0124
ATAGCCGGCCGGGTGAACGTCGGCTGCCTTGAGCACCATCTTCTGGGCTTGCGCGGTCAGGGGTTGCAGGGCCAGGATGCTGGCCAGTGCACAGGCGCCCATCAGGCTGCGGCGTGTCGATTTCTTCATCCGTGTGTCTCCATTTTTTCAGTAACAAACAAAAAGCCGCCCCCCTCGCAAAGCCAGGGGCTCTGAGCCGCGTCTCCTCGGAATCGTTCGAACGATCCGGCTCCCTCCAAAGGACCCGCGCAGATCGCCAGGGACCGGGCCGAATCCATCCCAATGGACTTCTTCGACAACCCGCTCCGCCCTGGAACGCTCGCTCGGTGTGGCCGTGTTGGCGACAACCGGGCAGCCATGCAGCCTGATCACATGACGGTGAAAGCACCGTATGGGCGTCGAAACCATGAACCGGTATGACAGCCTTACAGATCAGTTGTCGTATATCCTAAAACAACATGGAAACCTTTTTCAACCACGACTTATAGGGGTTTACACCATTTGATACACCTTGACGAGCACGAGTCTCGTTGTAGGTCGACTGATGACTTAATCCCTATTTCTTATTTCGGTCGAATGGCCGGCGGCTGGATTTGGCGATGGGATGAACCCGCCTTCACTTGAAATCCGCAAACTCTCGGCACCCCAGGCCGCCGACGCCAAAGGCATGCAGTCCAAGCCCTGTGCAGAGGGCCAGCCGCCCTCCCGTCATGCATTGCACCGAGGTCGGCATGGGCTTGTAACTTAACATTCTAGAATGTATAGTTACTGCCTTCCTGTTCTTGTTGAGAGATGTTTTTCATGACGGCGACCAAAGACCGGCGCTGGAGCTTGCTTGTGACCGTAGCCGCATCGCTCCTGCTCATCACCCTGGACAATTCCGTGCTTTACACGGCCCTGCCCACCCTGACGCGCGAGCTCGGCGCAAGCGCCACGCAAGGCCTCTGGATCATCAATGCCTATCCCCTGGCCATGGCCGGCCTGCTGCTGGGCGCGGGAACGCTGGGAGACCGCATCGGCCATCGAAAGATGTTTCTGGGCGGGCTGGTGGTCTTTGGCCTGGCGTCGCTGATGGCCG
This sequence comes from Comamonas sp. BIGb0124, assembly GCF_003752175.1. GTDB lineage: Bacteria > Pseudomonadota > Gammaproteobacteria > Burkholderiales > Burkholderiaceae_C > Comamonas_F. The sequence continues at coordinate 1,079 of NZ_RJVF01000001.1, forward strand.
CTTTTGCGCCGGGTGCGGGATGGCTCATCGGTGCGCGCGCCGTACTGGCCGTGGGTGCTGCGGCCATGATGCCGGCGACGCTGGCGCTGATCCGCATCACTTTCACGGACCAACGCGAACGCAACATGGCGATTGCGATCTGGGGCAGCATCTCCATCGTCGGCAGCGCATTGGGGCCGATCGTCGGGGGGCTGCTGCTCAATCACTTCTGGTGGGGATCGGTCTTCCTCATCAACCTGCCGGTCGTGGTGGCCGCCTTCATCAGCGGCCTCGCCGTCACGCCGCACAGCAGGCCGGATACAAGCAGGCCGTGGGATCTGGTGTCTTCCCTGCAGGTGCTGGTCGCCCTGTCCGGTCTGGTGATCGGCATCAAGGAAGTGGCGCATGCGCCCCCCTCATGGACGCTGGCCGGCGGCGCATTCGCCGCGACAGCCTTTGCCGGCACGCTGTTCGTTCGGCGCCAGGCGCGCCTGCCCTACCCGCTGCTCGACTTCTCGATCTTTCGCAATCCGGCCTTCATGGCCGGGGTGCTGGCAGCGGCCTTCGCGATGTTCACCATCAGCGGCATGCAGTTGATCACAACACAGCGTTTCCAGTGGATCGCCGGCTTCGACCCGATGGAGGCCGGCCTGCTGGTCTCGGCCTTGGCCGCAGGGGCGCTGCCCAGTGCGCTGCTGGGCGGCGCCTATCTGCACCGCATGGGGCTTCTGCCGCTCATCGGCGGCGGGCTGTCCGTTGCCACGGTGGGGGTCGTGCTGTCGGCATCGGGCCTGGAAGCGGGCCTGGGCCGGACCGTGGCGGGCCTGGCGCTGACCGGCCTTGGCCTCGGTGCGGCCATCTCGGTGGCCTCGAGCGCCATCGTCGGCAATGCACCCGCCCGCCGTGCAGGCATGGCCTCTTCGGTCGAAGAGGTCTCGTACGAGTTCGGCGGCCTGCTGGCGGTGGCCTTGCTCGGCAGCCTGCTGACGGCGCTGTATGCCTCGGGTATGCAGCTTCCCGCCGGGGCTCCCGAGGCCGCCCGCTCCAGTGTGGCCGAGGCTCTGGCGCTGGCCCGGCTCGATCCGGCCACCGGTCCGGCTCTCGTGCAGGCGGCCTCGGCGGCCTTCGATCGGAGTTATCGAATCGTGATGTATGTCATCGCAGTCGTTCTGGGCATGGGTGCATTGGGCACGGCTATCCTGTTGCGAAAATACGGCCCCGGCTCGTTCAGCTACAGCCACGGCTCACACTGAAATCAAAGGACACCCGACATGCGCCCCAGCAACCGCAGCAAGATTCTCGATGCCGCCGTTCGTGTCATTCACCGCGATGGCGTGACCGGCATCACCTTCGATTCGGTTGCGGCCGAATCCGGTGTGACGCGGGGCGGAATGATGTACCACTTCCCGTCTCGCGAGGCCCTGGTGCAGGCGCTCCATCAGCATCTCGCGGAACAATGGGAAACCAGTCTCGAGCTGAGCGCGGGCAAGCCCAGGCAGGACACCAGCCCGCAAGAACGTGCGGTCGCCTATGCCCGGACATCGGCCCAGAGCGCCACACGCGCCGAACTGCTGTTCCTGCTCGACGCCTCCAACAGCCCCGAACTGGCGGCCCCCTGGGACAGGGTGCTGGATCGATGGGCGCCCCCCGCACCCGAAAGCGTCGACGACCAGGCGGCTCTGTCGCGATTCATCGCGCGCCTCGCAGCCGATGGGCTCTGGATCTACGAATCCCTGTCGAGTCAGCCCTTGCCCGCCGACATCCGGCAGAAGGTGGCGGAGCACCTCGCGCAGGCGCTGCAGGGCGACCCGGCAGATGCGCTCGTGGCGTCCCTGCCCTCGCCCACCACCCAAGCGCCGACCGTGTGAGCCCGTGGCGCGCCGACGCGCCACCCGTCAAGCCACCGTTCCGTCCGCGGCACCGCGTTGCTGCTCGGTCTTCGCCAGCAGATCGACAAAGGCCCGGACTTTGGCCGGACGGAAACGGGCCGCTGGAAACACCGCATGGATACCGCCCGAAGGCAGTTGCCACTGCGGCAGCACGTGGATCAGCCGGCCCGTGGCCAGATCGTCGGCGATCGCAAAATCCGGCAGCACGGATAGCCCGGCCCCCTGGAAGACGGCCTCGCGCACGGCGAGCGTCGCATCCAGGAAAATCGAAGCCTGCAGGTTCACCACCCGGCGTTCGGTGTCGCCGAGCGAGAACGTCCATCGGAGGTGATCGCGCAGGGCGGTGTTGGCGATGAAGGGCATGCCGGCCAGATCTTCCGGGCCGGTGAGCCGTGCCGCCTGCGTAGCCATCGAAGACGAGGCCACGAGCAATTGCCTGAACGTCCCGATCTTGCGCGCCTGCAGGCCGGTCTCGGCCAGCCAGCCGACGCGGATGGCCAGTTCGATGTTGCCCGACATGATGTTCAGCGTCTGATCGCTGAGGACGGCATCGACCTTGCAGCCGGGATAACGCTGCCGAAAGGCCGCGATGACGGGCACGACGACCCCGATGCCGTAGTCGAAGGGGGCGGTCAGCCGCAGGGTGCCGGATGGCTCGGTCGAGCCCTCGGCCAGTTCGTCGAAGGCTTCTTCGGCCTCGCGCAGGATCATGGCGCAGCGCTGGTAGAAGGCCTGCCCGGCTTCGGTGGGCTGCACCTTGCGTGTGGTGCGGACCAGCAACGACGTCTTGAACTCGCTCTCGAGCCGTGCCACCTGCTGGCTGACCACCGCCTTGGTGATGCCGAGGCGTTCGGCAGCGGCCGTGAAAGATCCGGTCTCGACCACGGAAACGAAATACGTCAGGCGCCGGAGGTTGCCCATTTCACCCAGGCTGCGCTCACTTTGAATGTATGTCTTTGGCATACATTGTGTTTATCCGATATGCCTTACAGAGTCAATAGCGGGCCGCTACGATCACGCCACAACGATGGAAGACCGGCATCTCACACACCGAGGCATCCGTTGGATACAGCCGGCATGGCCCTTGAACCCGGTGTCCGGCCACTGCCGGAAAACCCTTGTTCGAGTTTATTCTTCAGAGTGGAAAATCCCATGATCACACGCAGAAACGCGATCAAAACCGTCACCGCCGCAGGTATCGCGACGGCTTACCTCGGAGTGAACAACGCCATGGCTGCCCAGACACGACTGACCTGGAAACACTTCCCAGCCGGCGAGAACGGATTCTTCCGTGCGCCCGTTCTGATTTCCGGCGCACGCGAAGCGGTACTCGTCGACGGCGGTTTCACGCTGCCCGACGGCAAGGCGCTGGCCGAGGCCATCCAGGCCAGTGGCAAGACGCTGACCACGATCTACATCAGCCAGAGCGACCCCGATTACTACTTCAGCCTGGCCCCGATCAAGGCGGCCTTTCCCCGAGCCAAGGTGATTGCAGCATCGGCCACGCTCGCGGCCATCAAGGGCAACGTGGAAAAGAAGCTGGCGACCTGGGGTCCGCAGCTTAAAGAAAACGGTCCGCAAACCCTGTCGGATATCGTGATGCCCGAGGTCTTCGACGGCCAGTCCCTGGTCCTCGAAGGCAAATCCATCGAAATCGCCGGGGTCGACGGACTGGAAAACCGCCGTTACCTGTGGGTGCCTTCGCTCCAGGCCGTCTTCGGCGGCGTGCTGGTGTTTTCCGGCGTGCACGTCTGGACCGCCGACACCCAGGGTGCCGAGGGCCGTGCCGCTTGGGTGAAGGCGCTCGACGCCATGGCCGCGCGGAAGCCGGCCGTGGTGGTTCCCGGCCACATGGCAACGGGTGCAGCCGTGGATTCGACGGCCATCCGCTACACCCGCGACTACCTCGTGGCGTTCGAGGAAGAACTGGCGAAAGCGGCCGACAGTGCGGCGCTGATCGCCGCCATGACCCAGCGTTACCCCGACGCCGGCATGGGCGTGGCGCTGCAGATCGGCGCCAAGGTCGCCAAGGGCGAAATGAAGTGGGGATGAGGCGATGACGACCCCTATCGACATCGTTCGTGCCCACTACGCCGCGTCGGCGCAAGGCCACCTCGACGAGATGATGGCCCACGTGTCGCCGCAGGTGCGCTGGACCGAGATGGCGGGTTTTCCGTGCGCAGGCACCTGGATCGGACCGCAAGCGGTTGTCGACAACGTCTTTGCCGTACTCGGGAGGGATTGGGTCGGCTACCGCTTCGAACTGGAAAGCCTCATCGACGGCGGCATGCATGTGGTCGGCATCGGAAGCTACCAAGGCACCTATCGCGCAACGGGCAAGGCGATGCAGGCCCGGGTGGTGCATGTCTGGACGCTGCAAGACCAACAGATCGTCGCCTTCGAGCAGTTCACCGACACCCACCTCGTCCATCGGGCCATGCGCTGAATGAACGGCGTACGCAGCCGGGATGCGATGGAACACCCACGTCCGAAATCCAAGTATGTGCCCAAGGTCGGGGATGTCGTTCACCTCAAAGGTGGACGTTCCGAGATGACCGTCCTCCACATCCAGGGCGAGGAGATCACTTGCGAGTTCGGCAATCGCACACGACGTGTGTTCGCCGCCTCTCGACTGGTCGCGAGCGGATCAGTGCCGCCGGTCGTTGTCGAGGATGCCGGTCCGTCCAGAAGCCGGCCGGCCTTGAACGACGACGCACCCGACTCGAAGACCCCGCAGTGAAGGCGTTGCGAGGCGCGATGGGGCCGCACGTCGAGGCCCCGCGGTGGGGAGGTCGACGAGATCTGAGCACAGCCCTCTCATCCAACGCCCCTCGAGGCCTCACACGGTGATGTACGCACGGCCATCGAACAGAAGACGTGCGGTGCGGGCCAGACTGGCCTCGAGGACGTGCGGTTGCTCACCGGTGTCGTCGACCTTCGCGCCGACGTCCAGCAGGCCGCCGGGATGGCCGATGCGGAAATCCCGGTCATGCACCGGCATCGCCGGGCCGCACAGGCGATGGACCACCGAGTCTTTCACCTGCGTGGCGACTGCAAGAGCCAGCGCACCCGAGACCGGATGGGCCTTGGAAAACCGGCCGTTGGCGAAAGAGAAGGAACGCAGGTCGTAGCCGGTGTGCAGCACCTTCTCGCCGTTGAGCGTGACGTAGTCGGACGCAGGCGCCAGCAGATAGAGGATGGGATCGGCCGTTGGCCTGGAAGCCGTTTCGTTTCCGGTCTGCTCGATGCGCTGCCGCACGGCCGCGTGCACCTCGGCCAGCCGTCCGAGCAGCACCGTATCGGCGCCGAGCGTATCGACCGTGTGTTCCGCCGCATGGGGAAGCAGATCGACCAATCGCACGAAGGCATGCAGATTCGCGAAGTCGAGCAGCGTGACGTTCAGCGCCAGACCGCCGGTCAGTTGCAAGGTATCCGTGACGCGGCGGGTCGGCAGAACGCCGCGGCCCAGAGCCGAGGCGGCGAAATCCCGAAAATCCAGGTCGATCCGGGCACCTGTGCCCGGCACGCCACCCAGGGCATAGTCGCCGTGCACGGCCGGTTGACCGGAGGCCAGAGGCACGCGCGCAACGACCCGGCGGCCCGTGTTGACCTGATGGATGCGAACGGTCGCCACATCCGCGTCGACACCGGCTGCAGCCAGGCCGCGATTCAGGGCATAGACAGCCGCAGCGGCAGCCAGGTTGCCGCAGTTGCGCTGCCAGTCGACTTCGGCATGGCGGGGATCGACCTGTGCGAAGAGGTAGTCCACATCGCAATCCTCCCGGGTCGAAGCCTCCACGATCGCGATCTTGCTCGTCAACCGATCCGCTCCGCCCAGACCGTCGATCTGCCTCAGATCCGGGCTGCCGAGGACACGCAGAATCCAGGCATCGCGCTCTGCGCCAGGAGGAGGAAGGATGCCCGCGCCGAAGAACACGCCCTTGCTGGTTCCACCGCGCAGCAGACTGCATTCCAGCGCACGCATCGGTCCGATCGGCCGGTTCATGGCGCAAGCCTCTGCTGCGTCTCGGCGTCGAACCAGGACAGCTTGTCGGGTCGAAAACGGATAGCCACGGATCGGCCTGCAGGCAGGCTCTCGCTGCGCGGACCCCGTGCCTGGAACACCTCATCCCGAGGCCCCCTGGCTTCAGGGCCATGCGAAGCCGGTGGCACCAGATGAAAACCCGTCACGGTCTCGGCGCCCAATTGTTCGCTCCATGCCACCCAGCCCCGCAGCGTGTCCTCGCCGGCGTCGGCGGCGTCGCAGGGCGAGAGCAGCAGGTCCTCGCTGCGGATGCCGACGACGATGCGGGCCTGCCCTTGCAACGCCCGAGGGACCGGAAGAGGCAGCACGCCGCCTTGCACGGTGCGCAGCCTGCCCGCCTCGACCGTGCAGGTGAAGAGGTTCATGGGCGGACTGCCCACGAAACGGGCGACGAAGGTGTTGGCAGGCCGATCGTAGATGTCCTGCGGCGTGCCGCACTGTTGCACCACGCCGCGGTCGAGCACGACGATTCGGGTCCCCATGGTCATGGCCTCGACCTGATCGTGCGTCACGTACACAAAGCTCTTTTTCACGCTTCGGTACAGGGCCGAGATCTCGGCGCGCATCTGGGTTCGCAACTGGGCGTCGAGATTCGACAGGGGTTCGTCCAACAGGTAGAGGGCCGGGTCCTTCACCAGCGCGCGAGCCACGGCGACCCGCTGGCGCTGGCCTCCCGACAGCGCTTTCGGATGGCGGTCGAGCAAGGGCGTGAGCCCCATGATCTCGGCCACGCGGGCCACCTCGTCGGCGATGGGCGCGCTGCCGGCCAGCCGGCGACGTTTCCACCAGCCGATCAGAGGCAGGTGATACCAGGCACGAAAGCCGGCCATCACGAGCGGAAAAGCGATGTTCTGCCGCACCGTCATGTGCGGATAGAGTGCATAGGATTGAAAGACGAAGGCCACGTTGCGCTGATCGGCCGGCGTGGCCGTGACGTCGTTGCCGTCGAAAGCCACGCGCCCGCTGGTCGCGTCGGTCAGGCCGGCGAGCACGCGCAGCAACGTGGATTTGCCACAGCCCGAGGGGCCGAGCAGGACCAGGAACTCGCGATCGGCGATCTCCAGATCGAGGTCGCGCAAGACCGGTTGAGAACCGAAAGACTTGGAGATCTTCTGCAGTGAGATTGCCGGCATGCCCTACCCTTTCACCGAACCGCTGACACCGCCGCCCACGATGGCGCGCTGCGTCAGGACAAAAAACACCAGTGCCGGCAGGGCAAAGGCCAGCGCCGAGCCCATCACCAGATTCAAAGGCGTCACGAACTCGCCGATGAAGGACGCCAGCCCTTTGGTCGCCGGCCACAGCGTCTCGTCGACGATGAAGAGGTTGGCGAACAGGAACTCGTTCCAGCCATCGAAGAACGTCACGATGGCGGCTGCAGCCAGTGCCGGCCGCACCATCGGGACCACCACGTAGAGCAGCACGGACAAGGTGCTGCAGCCATCCAGCCGAGCCTGTTCCTCGACCTCGGCGGGCAAGGCATCCATCGCGTTCTTGAGGATCCAGACGGCCACCGGCATGGCGAAGGCGACGTTGGCCACGACCAGACCGGTGCGCTGGTTCAGCAAGCCCAGCATCAGGAAGATGACATAGAGGGGGATCACCAGCAGCGCCTCGGGCAGCATCTGCGTCGCGAACAGCACGTATCCGAAAAGCCCGCGCCCACGGAACCGGTAGCGCGACAGCGCGTAGGCCGCCGGCACGGCCAGCAGCAGACTGCAGGCGGCCGTGCCGAAAGCGATGAATGCGCTGTTCGCCAGCCAGACGCCCATCGGTGTGCTCGACAACACTTCGCGCAACAAGCCGGGCAGCGCCTGCGGGGCAGGCAGCCACGGCGGATTCGTGCCGAACATCTCGCGCATGCCATGGGTGGCCGACACCAGCATCCAGTACAGGGGAAATGCGGCCAGGACGGTGAGCACCGCGCCGATGCCCAGGCGCAGCAGCGTCCAGGGGCCGATGCGAAGCCGGGTCGGCCGTGGAATGAGGGAAAGCAGACTAGGCATGGGTGGAATCGCGTTGCCGCGTGACATGGAAGTACACCAGCGTGACCAGGGTGGAAAAGACCAGACCGACGACGCCCAGCGCCGCACCCCGGCCGATCTCGCCCTGGATGAACGAGGCGCGGTAGACGTCGACGACCAGGGTATTGGTGGCCTCCAGCGGGCCGCCTTCGGTCAGCAGCCAGATCACTTCGAAGCGGCGGAAAGCCCAGATGGTCAGCAGCAGCGCCACCACACCCACGGCAGGCGCGATGTGCGGCCACGTGACGGCGGCAAAGGTGTTGGGGGCGTCCGCCCGGTCGAGTCTTGCCGCCTCGTAAAGGTCTTCGGGAATGGACTGCAGCGCCGCCAGCACCACCAGCATCACGAAGGGGAAGGTCTTCCAGGCAGAAACGGCGATGACGGCCGCCAGTGCCCAGTCCGGATCGGTCAACCAGCCGTGCGCCGTGCCGCCCATCGTCTGGACGACCCGGTTGAGCACCCCGGTTTCCTGGTTGAAGATCCAGGTGAAGGCCAGGGCCGCCGCTACCGAAGGCATGGCCCAGGGCAGAATCAGGACGACACGTCCCACCGAACGGCCGGGAAACCGCCCATGCACCGCCAGTGCGCTCGCGACCCCGGCCGCCAGGGCCAGGCCGACGGTGAGCACGGTGTAGACGACGGTGATGCGCAGCGCCGCGAGCATTCTCGTATCCGCCATCATCTGGGCGTAGTTCGCCAGGCCGACGAACTGATTCCGGTAGATGTTCAACAGCCGCGCATCGGTGAGGCTCAGGTAGAACTCGTAGAGCATCGGCCCGACCACCAGACACAGCAGGTAGAAGGCCGCGGCGGCCACCAGCACGTAAGGCGCGCGCCGGGATGACCGCAACCCGGCCGCGGATATCGCGCTCACTTGCGAACGGCCTGCTCGGCTCGGGTCTGCGCGCGGCCCAGGGCCTGGGCGACGTCCTCGTTGCCCAGCAGCACCTTGGCGAACTCGGACACGATGATGCTGCGGATCTGCGGCGTCTTCTCTTCGAAGTCCACGATGACCGCCGTGCGGGCCTGGGGTGCCTGCTTGAAGTACTGACTGGCCCAGGGATTGCCGGCCAGAAACGCCGCCGGCGGCGGCACCTGGGTCGTCCCGACGACGCTGCCTCCCAAGGCCTCCTGCAGACGCTGCTGCACCTGCGGCGTGAACAGCCACTTCAGATACTGCTTGGCCTCGGCCTTGTTCTTGCCGTGGGCGTTGATGGCGATGTAGCTGCTGCTGCCACGCACCGCGTCCAGCGGGAACGGCGGCCGGCCGATGCCGATGTCTTGCGCGCCGATGGCCGCATCCTTGGACGACAGGATGGACTGCACATTGGAGCTGGACTCGATCAGCATGCCGATCTTGCCCTGTGCGAACCGCGTGCGAAGGGTCGAGAAGTCGTCGCCCACCGCCACGCCCCCGCCGGCCTGCAGTTTCTTGAAGTCGGCAAGAGCCTGCACATTGGCGGGTGCGTCGATGGTCAGCTTGCCGTCCTTCGACCAGACCCCGCCGTAGCCGATGGTCCAGGTCGAAATCGCGTTCCACAACTGCTCTTCGTTGTTTGTCTGGTTGCGCTCGCCGTAACCCGGCACGCCGGCCTTCTCGCGCACGGCCTGCGAAGCGGCGAGCAGTCCCGCGAAATCACGGGGCGGCTGCACGCCGGCCTGTGCGAGCAACGTGCGATTCCAGACCAGCGCGAACGTGACCGTATCGAAATTGAGCGCATAACGCTTGCCATCGACCCGGGCCAGATCGTTGACTTCGGCCAGGCGTCCGCGCAGGCCTTCGTCGACCACGTCGTCGAGGGGCTCGAGCACCCCTGCGCGTGCGAAGTTGGCGAGATCCACATCGTTGAGCAGCAGCAGATCGGGGCCGCTGCGGGCGCCCAATTGCGTCGAGATGGTCTTGATGTAGCTGCTGTAGGGATAGGCCACCTTCTTCAGGCCGACGTCCGGCTGCGTCTGCTCGTAGCCGGCCAGGACCTGCCAGATCTGGTCGCCACGACCCGCCTGCAGAAACTGCCAGGCCGAGAGCGACAGGGTCTTGGCCGGTTCGGCCGCAGCCAGAGTCGCGATGCCACTCATTGCCAGGCCTGCGGCCCAGCGTTTCCAGAAATTGCGCATGTGATGATGTCGAATGAAAAACAAGCCATAAAAACCGGCAGCCCGTGCGAGGCCTGCCCCGCATGGAGACCGGCGACCCCGCAGGGCGGCTTCAGCCGATGCCCGGTGCGGGCGGCACGTGGGGCTCGATGGCATCGGCGTTGTATTGCCAGAGCGCCTGGTGGATGCGGCGGCCGATCTTCCATTCGCCGTCGTGAAGCACCAGTTCATCGCGATAACGCAGGCCCCGCACGAACACCACCTTCTGCCCATCCACGGGCACGTGAACCATGCGCGCGATGGCAAAGACATCGACCTGGGCCGAATCCCCCTCGACCGTGATCGCCGGGTTGCTGCCCTGATGCAGACTGGCCTCGAAGCGGCCGATCAGGCGTGCCAGCGTGGTGCCGATGGCTTCGGCACCCTCGAACACGATGCGCCTGCCGCCGCCGGTATTGGCTTCGTAATAGGCATCCGGCGTGAAGCATGCACTCAAGGCCTGCGCATCGCGCGCATCCAGGCCGTAGAAGTAGCGCTCCACCACGGCACGGATCTCGGAGTGGGCGAGCCACCGGGCAATCTTTTCGTCACGCGTGGGCGTGGGCCGGTTGTCCTGGCTCATGGCAACGGCTCGTCGAGCAGCCGGCGTATGCCTTCCAGCGCCAGCAGGTAGGAGTGAGGACCGAAGCCGGCGACATAGGCCCGCGAGACTTCGGCCGTGGCCGACTTCGTTCCGCGGCCGGCCGAGTTGCGCAGGTGGACTTCGATGTAGGGCAGCTGGGTGTCGCGTATGCAGTCACGCAGGGCAAAACCGCTGTAGACGAAACCGGCCGGATTCATGATCAAGCCGTCGTAGCCCGCATCGACCGCTTCGTAGATGCGCTCGATCGCCTCGCCCTCGATGTGCGTATAGAAGATGTCCACGCCATAACCGATCCGGTCGGCGTATTGCCGGATCAGCTCGTCGAGCTCTGCGGCTGTGGTCAGCCCGTAGAGTTCGGGCGAGCGCTTGCCCAGCCGTGACATGTTCGCGCCCTGCACGACCAATATGCGTTTCATGTTCAATCACCTCTTGATAAAACGGTTGCGATGCCGGGTCATGCGCCCTGGCTCAGTCCGGTCGCCTGGACACCCTGACGGAACTGCCGGTTCTCGGCCTTGAGGAACTCGGCATAGGCCTGCGGCGTGGAGCCCACGGGCTGCAGGCCTGCCTGGTGAAAACGCGCCTGCACATCGGGCAGCTTCATGATGTCGCCGACCTCGCGCGCCAGCGCAGCCGTGATCGCCGCCGGCGTGCCCTTGGGCGCGGCCAGGCCGAGCGACGCCTTGATGTCCAGGTCGGACACCCCCAGTTCGCTCAGGCCGACGGCATCGGGCAACAGCGAGAACCGTTCGGGCGAGGCCACCAGCAAAGGCTTGAGCGTGCCGGCCTTGACGAAGGGCAGGATGTTGCCGACATCGTTGATGGCCAGCGGGATCTGGTTGGCGACCACGGCCGCGATCGATGCGGCACCGCCCTGGTAGGGCACATAGGTCAGATCGAGACCGAGCTTGAGCTTGACGAGCTCGATGGCGAGGTTTCCCACGCCGCCCTGCCCGGTTCCGCCATAGAAGTACCGGCCCGGCGCCTGTCGCGTGAGCGCGATCAGGTCCTTGACCGACTGGGCCGGAAAATCCTTGTGCGCCACCAGCACCATGGGCGCCACCGCCACCAGGCTGACCGGCTCGATGTCGGTGAACAGATCGAGGCTGGGTTTGTCCTGCTGAGCCAGCGTCAGCGTCACGCTCGCGGTCGTCAGGACGATGGTGTAGCCGTCGGCTGCACTCCGGCTGACGGCCGCCACGCCGATGGTGCCGCCGGCCCCGGGCCGGTTCTGCACGACCACCGGCTGATTCCAGCGCTGCGCAAGCTTGTCGGCCACCGTGCGGCCGATGTAGTCGCCGCTGCCGCCGGCCGGATAAGGCACGATCAGCGTGATCGGGCGTTGCGGATAGCGGCCTTGCGGCTCGACCGCACCGACCACCGAAGGCGCCAATGCCAGACCGGCGCTGCCGGCTACGCCGGCCAGCAGACGGCGACGCGTCAATGTGACGTGACTCATGAGTATCCCTTGTGTAGTGAATGGGGTCGGGCGGCGCCGAACGACGTGGCGGCCCTGAACCGTGTGGCGCGCTCAGCCCTGCGGACGGGCGAGCTTCTTGAGGTAATCGATGTCGCCCAGGCGCTGAGCGATGGAACGGGGCTCGCCGCGTCCCCCCATGTAGGGGCCGATCTCGCCGATGTAGCCGGACGTGCGCTTGGGCACGCCCCAGATGTTCTCGCTGGTGGCAAAGCCGCTGTAGCCGCGTTTGCCGAGCAGATCGAACACCTCCTGCCACGGCACCAGGCCGGTCGCCAGGTCGGCCCACTGCCAGCGCCATCGGTTCTGGTCGTCGCGCCACCATTCGGTGTTGCGCACATGGACATGCTGCAGCCACGGCCCCAGCAGATCCAGGTTCAACGCCCAGTCCTCGCGGCCTTCCACACACAGATTGGAGGCGTCGAGGATGACGCCGACCGCAGCCGGGTCGAAGTGGCGAACGATCTGCCGCGCCCCCTGGGCACTCGCGTGAATCGTGCCGAAGTGCGTTTCGATCAGACCGGCCACCCCCGCGCTCTGGAGCAACGGCAATGCACGCGCAATCTGCTCCAGTGCCCGCTCGTGCACACGTTCGTAGCTTTCCGTGCGGTCGTAGACAAAACCCGCCAGCCGCACCTTGGGGCAGCCGAGAATCCGCGCCGCCTCCAGCAGTTGCTCGATCGCGCCCAGCTCGGTCCACTGCAGATAGGACGCCAGGCATGGCACACGCAATCCGTGGGCATCGGCCAGTTCACGCAGCTGCGGTGCCTGGACCAGGATCTCGGACGGACGGATGTGATAGTCGGGATGGACACGCCATTCGATGCCGTCGTACCCCGCCGCAGCGATACGCGCGGCGATGTCCGGCAGGTCGGTCAGTTCGGGAAGCAGAGTGGTCGAAAATCCGAGATACATATTCAATGAAAAAATATACTTTTTGCATTGTTAGGTTCTCGCGACCTCGCAACAACGAAGCTTTTGGAGCATTCATATGTGCCGGGAGGCACCGAGGTTCAGCCGCACGCTTGTCGGCCTCTGACGTCACGTCAACTTTTGTAATACTTGACCACCTGTCAGACAAATTTCACACTCTCTTACAAAGAAGGAGAGCGTGTCATGGTGTCGTTCAAGCTGCCACAAAAGCAGGACGTCGAGTATTTACGCGTCGCCCGGCCCCTGTGGGCCAAGCTGTTCTTCAGCCGCCGGCGGATGTTCAAGTGCGTGCCCACCGGCGATCTGATTCTGGTCAGACCGGAATTGATCGACGAGGCCGAGATGCGGTCACGTCAGGCGCGTGCCGCCCAATTCATCCTGCAGTCCCGCCAAGCTTGATACGGGCTTTGGAGGCGAGACTGGGTGTGGGTCGTCCAAGCAGGCCTTGACCCCGCGCAGAGCCGACGAGAGCAGCGGGCCGTCCGAATGGAGGAGACTAGTGCACAAAAAGGCTCTTGGTGACGTCGTACATCATCCACAGCAAATAACAGAGTCCCACACCCAGACAGATCCATCCCGCCAAATTGATCATAAAAAGCTCTTTGTTGTTTTGGGTCGCCGATTTCATAAGTAGGACGAATCCTACGCCACCTGCCATCCTGGCCACCCCCTCCCCGGAGGGGGCCGACTGCCCCCGTCATGTGGCGCCGCCCGAATCTCGCGTAAGGGCTCGTCGACCGGCTCGTCCCAGGATCAAGAAAGAGGGGTGCTGCACAAGGCCCGGGCGCCATGACGGCGGCCACGATGTGAACGCGTTTGGTGCTCATGGATCTGCCGCATCGAGATGCAGTGCATGCCAGAGAGCATTCAGACCGCCGAAGCCTTGAGAAAGCCCTCGCATTGAGGGCTTCGTCGTTCAGCCGGCCATGCGGATCAAGCCAGGTACATGTGCTCCCGACCAGGGTCGGCGGCAGAGGCGATCATCGAAGCGGCTGTGCGGAAAAACTGATACTGGGTGCAGTCCGGCCCCGGCTGCGGCACCAAGTCAGCAAAACAGATAATGCCGAACATCTTGTTGTTGCCCGTGCGCATCGGCATGCCGACATAACTCCGATAGAGATCCCGGTAGCGCGATTTCTGAACCCGTGAATCCTTCAGTGAATCTGTAATGACCAATGAGCCATTGATCATCGCCAGCTCGCAGTAGCTCCCGATGAACCCGGATGGTGCCATGTCCGAAGCACACAGAACGCCCTCTTTATCGATGAGGTACTCGGCCTCGAATTCCATCCCGCGCAACACGGAGAACACCGTGAATCGGTGAGGCAAGAACTGGCTGAGGTACTCCAATGCGGCACCAACAGATCGCCTGTTCAGCAGATCTTCCAGCTGCCAGATGGAGGGCAACTGCGGCACGTCTACATGGCCAACGGCATCCATTCTGACTCCTACACATAGTCATTTATATTTACTTTATCAGTTAGCGAGGCAGAGCGTGCAACATATCGTACAAGTTGCTTCTCGGGGAAACCCGTAGTCAAGCAGGCGATTCGGATGATCGTCGCGATGCTGATCGCAATCGCAGTTGTAACGATTGCCGTCCTTTGCGTAAAACATACGCATCCGGTCAGTCGAATACACGCTGCCGTTGCGCGCGGCATGCATGCGCCAAGTCTCAGCGCGTGAACTCCGGCGTGGACCTGCTCACGGCAGACGCAATCCTCGGCCACCTGGACGCGGTCGGCAAAACGGTAGAGTAACCTAGGCCACCGACACGCTGGCCGATGCCATCAAGTTGATCGGCTGAGAAACCTCGACCAAGAACAAAAAAAGAGCCGTATAGCTCTATCGTTCTGATAGCGTCTATACGGCTCTTGGCTTGGCGGAGAGGGTGGGATTCGAACCCACGGTACGTTTGCACGTACGCCTGATTTCGAGTCAGGTACATTCGACCACTCTGCCACCTCTCCTGGTGTGTTTGCCTTGTGGTCAAGCAAGACTGAAAGTATAGCAGCTATTTTTTCAGTTTTTGGCTTCGAGGCGTTCGATACCGCCCATGTAGGGGCGCAGCGCATCGGGAATGGTCACGCTGCCGTCGGCGTTCTGATAGTTCTCGAGCACGGCCACCAGGGTGCGGCCCACGGCAAGGCCAGAACCGTTGAGGGTGTGCACGAACTCGTTCTTGCCTTGCGCGTTCTTGAAACGGGTCTGCATGCGGCGCGCCTGGAAGGCCTCGCAGTTGGAGACCGAGCTGATCTCGCGGTAGGTGTTCTGCGCGGGCAGCCACACTTCGAGGTCATAGGTCTTGCTGGCACCGAAACCCATGTCGCCGGTGCACAAGGCGACCACGCGGTACGGCAGGCCCAGCTTCTGCAGCACGGCCTCGGCATGGCCGACCATGGCTTCCAGGGCCTCGTAGCTGTGGTCGGGATGGGTGATCTGCACCATCTCGACCTTGTCGAACTGATGCTGGCGGATCATGCCGCGGGTGTCGCGGCCATAGGCACCGGCTTCCGAACGGAAACAAGGCGTGTGGGCCGTGAGCTTGAGCGGCAGCTGGCTTTCCTGCAGCAGGTCGCCGCGCACGGTGTTGGTCAGCGAGACCTCGGCCGTGGGAATCAGATAGAGGGACTCGCCCTGCCCTTCCTGGCCGCCTTTCTTGACGGCGAACAGGTCTTCCTCGAACTTGGGCAACTGGCCCGTGCCGCGCAGGCTGTCGGCGTTGACGATGTAAGGTGTGTAGTGCTCGGTGTAGCCGTGCTCGTCGGTCTGCAGATCGAGCATGAACTGCGCCAGCGCGCGGTGCAGACGGGCCATGCCCGCCCGCATCACCGTGAAACGTGCGCCCGTGAGCTTGGCACCGGTCTCGGCATCGAGGCCCAGGGGCTGGCCGACGTCGACATGGTCCTTGGCGGCGAAGCCCAGAGGCTGGGGATCGCTGCCGTTGGGGCTCCAGCGGCGGACTTCGAGATTGGCGCTTTCATCCGCGCCCACCGGCACGCTCTCGTGCGGCAGGTTGGGCACGGCCTGCAGGATGGCGAGCAGCTCGGCCTGGATCGCCTCGTTGCGGCTGCCGGCGACTTCCAGCTCCGTCTTGAGTGCGGCCACCTGGGCCAGCAGATCGTCGGCCGGCTCACCCTTGGACTTGCGCTGGCCCACCTCCTTGGACAGCCGGTTGCGCGTGGCCTGCAGGTCTTCGCTGCGCGTCTGGATGGTCTTGCGCTCGGCTTCGAGCGTCTTGAAACCTTCAACGTCGAGGAAAGCCTGGGGATTTTTTCTGGCCTGCAGGCGCGCGACCACGCCGTCGAGGTCTTTTCTGAGGAGGTTGATGTCTAGCATGCGGCGATTCTAGGGCGATTCACAGGGCGCTTCGGCCCAGTCGCTGCAGCCGTGCAACAGACTGTTTTGGGGGCCGCATGCCCCTGCGGCTCGCTACGGGGGAGAAACCCTGCGAAAATGGCGCCCTATGTTCACCGGCATCATCACCGGCGTGGGGCGTATCGCCGTCGTCCACGACCTGGGTAGCTCTTTTCAGTACGGCAAGCAACTCACCATCGAGGCGCCCGCCGGCTATCTCGACGACGTCGCCCTGGGCGACAGCATCGCGCTCAACGGCGCGTGCATGACGGTGACCACGTTCGATGCGGCGCTCGGCCGCTTCACGATCGATATTTCGGCGGAATCCCTCGACAAGACGGCGGGCCTGGACCAGACCGGCCCCGTCAACCTCGAAAAGGCATTGCGGGCCCACGACCGGCTGGGCGGGCATATCGTCTCGGGCCATGTCGACGGCATCGGTTCGGTGCAGCGTTTCGAGCAGGTCGGCGAAAGCCACGATCTGCGCATCACCTGCCCGCCCGCGCTGGCCAAGTTCCTGGCCTACAAGGGCTCGATCACGGTCAACGGCGTGAGCCTGACGGTCAACGCGGTCGAAGACCTGCCCGGCGATGCCGGCACCGTCATGTCCATCAACCTCATTCCCCACACGGTCGAGAACACCGCGCTCGGCAGCCTGACCGCAGGCAGCCGCGTCAACCTCGAGATCGACACCATTGCCCGCTATGTCGAGCGCATGCTGGCCTATACCGCCGCTGCGCAGAAGGCGGCCGTCCCTTCCCATTGCGTACCATGAACCCAGTCATTGACTCGCCCGTGCCGGCAGAAGCCTGCGCGATCTCGCCCGTCGAAGACATCGTCGCCGACATTCGCGCCGGGCGCATGGTCATCCTCGTCGACGAGGAAGACCGCGAGAACGAAGGCGATCTCATCATCGCCGCCGACCACGTCACCCCCGAAGCCATCAACTTCATGGCCCGCCATGCACGGGGGCTGATCTGCCTGACGCTTTCGCGCGAGATGTGCGAACGCCTGCGCCTGCCCCCCATGACGCAGCGCAACGGCGCCAAGCACAGCACCGCCTTCACGGTGTCCATCGAAGCCGCCGAAGGCGTGACCACCGGCATCTCGGCCGCAGACCGCGCGCGCACCGTGCAGGCCGCGGTGGCCCGCGATGCCCGGGCCGAAGACCTGGTCCAGCCCGGTCACATCTTTCCGCTGCAGGCCGTCGACGGCGGCGTACTGATGCGCGCCGGCCACACCGAAGCCGGCAGCGATCTGGCCCGCATGGCCGGCTGCAGCCCGGCATCGGTGATCTGCGAAGTGATGAACGACGACGGCACCATGGCCCGCCTGCCCGACCTTCGCCTGTTCGCCGCCCAGCACGGCCTGAAGATCGGCACCATCGCCGATCTCATCGAGTACCGCAGCCGCCACGAATCCCTGATCGAACGCGTGAGCAGCCGCACGATCGAAACGCATTGGGGCCAGTTCGTGGCCCACGCCTACCAGGACCGCCCCGGCCAGAACGTGCATCTGGCGCTGGTGCACGGCACCTGGGACGAGCAGGACGTCGTGCCGGTGCGTGTGCACGAGCCGCTGTCGGTGCTCGACGCCCTCGAAGTCAACCGCTCGATGCACTCGTGGAGCCTCGACTCCAGCCTGTCCCACATCGCCCGGCACGGTCAGGGCGTGGCCATCCTGCTGAACTGCGGCGAGAGCGCCGAGCAGTTGCTGTCGCAGTTCGCCGGCACGGCCCAGGCCGCGCACGCGCCGGTGCGTGGCGCCACCGATCTGCGCACCTACGGCACCGGCGCCCAGATCCTGCGCGATTGTGGCGTGCGCCGCATGCAGCTCATGGGCACGCCGCGCCGCATGCCCAGCATGGTCGGCTACGGCCTCGAGATCGTCGGCCACATCGAACAGGCCTGAGGCTGCCGCCTCATCGCCCCCATCAGTTTTATCAAGGATCTACCCCCATGTTGGATGCAGACAAAGGCCAGACGGGCGCCCTCGATGGACGCGGCCGGCGCATCGGCATCGTCCAGGCCCGCTTCAATGCAGGCATCACCGACGCCTTGCTGCAAGCCTGCCGCAGCGAATTGATCGGGCTGGGCGTCGCCGAGACCGACATCGAGGTCGTGCAAGTGCCCGGCGCCCTCGAGGTGCCGCTGGCCCTGCAGGCCCTGGCTCGCCGCAAGCGCTACGATGCGCTGGTCGCACTGGGCTGCATCATCCGCGGCGAGACCTACCATTTCGAGCTGGTCGCCAACGAATCGGGTGCAGGCGTGACCCGGGTCGGACTCGACCACCACCTGCCCATCGCCAACGTGATCCTGACCACCGAGAATCTCGAGCAGGCCGTCGCCCGCCAGGAAGAAAAAGGCCGCGACGCCGCCCGTGTGGTCCTCGAAATGGTCCAATTGCTGGCCGATTGAGCCCCCCTCCGGATTGCTACGACCCGTGCAATCCCCCACAGAATTCAAGAAGAACGTTTATGTCCGCTCCATCCGCCTCCCCCGCCAAGAAGAACACGCCTGCGCTGAGCAGCACCGGTGCCCGCAAGACCGCCAGCAAGCCGCCCCGCAGCCGCGCCCGCGAATTCGCGCTGCAGGCGCTCTACCAATACCTGGTCGGCGGCAACAGCATCGAGTCCGTGGATGCGTTCACGCGTGACCTCTCCGGTTTCGGAAAGGCCGATTCGGTTCACTACGACGCCCTGCTCCACGGCTGCGTGCGCGAAGCCGCGGCACTCGACGCCGCCATCACGCCGCGCCTGGACCGCCCCATGGCCGAGATCTCGCCCATCGAACACGCGGTGCTGTGGATCGGCTCGTACGAATTCCTGTACTGCCTGGACGTGCCCTACCGTGTCGTCATCAACGAGTGCATCGAGCTGGCCAAGGCCTTCGGCGGCACCGACGGCCACAAGTACGTGAACGGCGTGCTGCACCAGCTCGCCGCCGTGCAGCGCCCGCACGAAGTGGCGGCCGACGCGGCCAAGGGCCACAGCGCCGCACCGGCATCGAACTGACCGCATGGCCATGCAGATTGCAGAACGCGCCCGGCGCGTGGAGCCGTTTTATGTGATGGAAATCGCCAAGGCGGCGGCAAAGCTCGCAGCCGAGGTCGCGCACACGGCGCGGCCGATGATCTTCCTCAATATCGGCGAACCCGACTTCACGGCACCCGAACGCGTGCGCCAGGCCGCCAAGCGCGCGGTGCACGAAGGCCACACCCAGTACACGCAGGCCACCGGCCTGCCGCGCCTGCGCGTGGCCATCAGCCATTGGTACCAGCAACGGTTCGGGGTGGCCATCGAGCCCTCCCGCATCGTCGTCACCTCGGGCGCCTCGGCGGCCCTGCAGTTGGCTTGCCTGGCGCTGGTCAATCCGGGCGACGAGATCCTGATGCCCGACCCGAGCTACCCCTGCAACCGGCAGTTCGTGCAGGCTGCGGATGGCACGGCCCGCCTGCTGCCCACCACGCCGGTCCAGCGTTTCCAGCTGTCGGCCAGCCAGGTCGAGCAGGCCTGGGGGCCGCGCACGCGGGGGGTGCTGCTGGCATCGCCCTCCAATCCGACGGGCACCTCCATCGCGGCGGACGAACTGGCAGCGATCCAGCGGGTGGTCGCCGAGCGCAACGGCATCACCATTGCCGACGAAATCTACCTGGGCCTGTCGCACGACGCGGCCTATGGCCAGACGGCGCTGGCACTGGGCGACCAGGTCGTGAGCATCAACAGCTTCTCGAAGTATTTCTGCATGACCGGCTGGCGGCTGGGCTGGCTGGTGGTGCCGCCCGAGGCCGTCGAGCCGGTCGAGCGGCTGGCCCAGCATCTGTTCATCTGCCCGAGCACCATCTCGCAGCATGCCGCGCTGGCGTGCTTCGAGCCCGAGTCGCTGGCCGAGTACGAACTGCGCCGCGAGGAGTTCAAGGCCCGCCGCGATTACTTCATCCCCGAGCTCAATCGCCTGGGCCTGACGGTACCGGTCACACCCGACGGCGCGTTCTACGCCTATGCCGACTGCAGCGCCGCCTGCGAACGCCTGGGCCTGGCCAGCAGTTGGGAATTCGCCTTCGAGGTCATGCGCCGCTGCCACGTGGTCATCACCCCGGGGCGCGATTTCGGCAGCGACTCGACCGCTCGCTACGTGCGGTTCTCGACCGCCAGCAGTATGGCGCACCTGCGCGAGGCCATCGCCCGGCTCGAGGAACTGCTGGCATGAGCGAGGCGCCGGACTTCAGTTGGCCCGTCCGCGTGTACTGGGAGGACACCGATGCCGGCGGCATCGTGTTCTACGCCAACTACCTGAAGTACTTCGAGCGGGCCCGCACCGAGTGGCTGCGCCACCGGGGCCAGGCTCAGCAGGCGCTCAAGGACCAGCACGGCGCCATGTTCGTGGTCACCGAATGCCAGTTGCGCTACCTACGGCCGGCCCGGCTCGACGACACGCTCGAAGTCACCGTGCAGTGCATCGAGACCGGCCGCGCCAGCCTGCTGCTGCGTCAGCAGACCTGGAAAACGCGGCCCGGCATCGAGGGCGGCAAGGAACTTTTGTGCGAAGGGACTGTCCGCATAGGCTGGGTGGATGCCTATTCGATGCGGCCCTCGCGCCTGCCGGCGAGCGTCCTGGCGTCGCTGGACCTGAATTGCTGACATCATCCACACCACATTATTTGATTTACCGAGGACATCCATGAATAACGACATGTCGATACTGCACCTGGTGCTCAACGCGAGCTGGGTGGTGCAGTTTGTGATGCTGTTGCTGCTGGTGGTTTCCGTGGCCAGTTGGGCCGCCATCTTCCGCAAGCATTTCTCGCTGCGCCGCATCAACGCGGACAACGACGAGTTCGAAGACATGTTCTGGTCGGGCACCAGTCTCAACGAGCTGTACGCCAGCTCGGTGCGCCACGCCAACAAGGGCGCACCGCTCGAACGCATCTTCGCCAGCGGCATGCGCGAGTACCAGAAGCTGCGCGAGCGCCGCATCACCGACTCGGGCGCCCTGCTCGACGGCTCGCGCCGTGCCATGCGTGCAAGCCTGCAGCGCGAGCTCGATGCGGCCGAATCCAACATGTCCTTCCTGGCCACGGTGGGCTCGGTGTCGCCCTATGTGGG
This sequence comes from Comamonas sp. BIGb0124, assembly GCF_003752175.1. GTDB lineage: Bacteria > Pseudomonadota > Gammaproteobacteria > Burkholderiales > Burkholderiaceae_C > Comamonas_F. Next base: position 22,627 of record NZ_RJVF01000001.1, read on the forward strand.
CCTGTTCGGCACCGTCTGGGGCGTGATGCATGCCTTCACGGGCCTGTCCTCGCTCGAGCAGGTCACGCTGGCCTCCGTCGCTCCCGGCATCGCCGAAGCCCTGGTGGCCACTGCGATCGGCCTGTTCGCAGCCATCCCGGCCGTGACCGCCTACAACCGCTTCGCACGCGACGTCGACCGCATCGCCACGCGCCTGGACACCTTCATCGAAGAGTTCTCCAACATCCTGCAACGCAACCTGGGTGCCGCGCCCGGCGCGCCCGCAGGCCAGATTTCGCCCCAAGGACACTGACATGGCAGGCGTCGCCAACCGCGGCCGAGGCCGCCGCAGCATGAACGAGATCAACATGGTCCCGTTCATCGACGTGATGCTGGTGCTGCTCATCATCTTCATGGTGACGGCTCCGCTGATCACGCCCAGCATGGTCAAGTTGCCGTCCATGGGCCAGGCCGCGCGCCAGCCCGACCGGGTGATCCAGGTCATCGTGCGCAAGAACGAGGCGCTGCAGATCAAGACCCGCGATGCCACGCAGTCGGTCAACATCAATACCCTGGCCAACGAGGTCAAGGCGGCACAGAGCGCGCCCATGGTGGCCCGCGACGGCACGCAAGGCGAGAGCCCCGACCCGAACAACGTGGCGGTCGTCATCAGTGCCGACCGCACGGTGCAGTACGAGTCCGTCGTCAAGGTGATGGACACGCTGCAGAAGGCCGGCATCCAACGCGTCGGCCTCTCGGTTCAGCTCGTCAACAACTGATGGGTGGCCCCGGCCCAGGCCCTGCCCTCGATCTAGCGATACCCTATGCAAAGCAACACTGAACGCCCGGCCTTCGTGCCGCCGGAACCGCCCGGCAGGCTGCGTTCGATCAGCCTGGCGATCGCAGCCCATCTGGCATTGGGCGCCATCCTGTATTTCGGCACGAACTGGCGGCTGAGCTCCGACCTGCCCTCGTTCGAGGCCGAGGTCTGGTCGAGCGTGCCGCAAGAGGCCGCACCGCCCGCGAGCTCGACCGCCCAGCCCGAGCCCAGTCCGCAGCCCCAGCCGCGCACGGCGCCGGAACCCACGCCGCCCCCGCCGCCGCCACCGCCCACGCCGACACCTGCGCCCGCACCGGTCCCCGTGCCGCCGCCTCCGCCGCCCCCCGCGCCGGCACCTGCCCCGACGCCCGCGCCGGAAGCACCGGACATCGCGTTGCAGCGCGAGCGCGAGAAAAAGGAGCAGGCCGAAAAGCAGGCCCGGATCGAAGAACAGGAACGCCAGCGCAAGCAGCAGCAAGCCGCGCAACAGGCTGAACAGCAGGCCCGTGAAAAGGCCGAGGCTCAGGCAAAGGCCAGGGCCGAAGCCCAGGCACAAGCCAAGGCCGACGCGGACGCCAAGGCCAAAGCCGAGGCGCAAGCCAAAGCGCAGGCCCAGGCCAAGGCAGACGCACAGGCCAAGGCCGAAGCGGATGCCAAGGCGAAGGCCGCTGCCGCAGCCGAAGCCAAGGCCAAGGCTGCGGAAGACGAAAAACGCAAGCAGGCGGCCGCCAAGGCTCAGGCCGAAAAAGAGGCCAAGGCCCAGGCCGCCCAGCAGGAAAAGGACCGTCAGGCCAACATCGCCCGCATGGCGGCTCTGGCCGGCGGTGCGAGCGGCTCGGGCAGCCCGGATTCGCGCGGCACGGCGGCGCAGTCTTCCGGCCCCTCGTCGAGCTACGGCGGCAAGGTCGCCGCGCGCGTCCGGCCCAACATCGTGTTCCCCGACAACATCGCCGGCAACCCGCGCGCCGAGGTCGAGGTGCGCACGGCCCCCGACGGCACCATCCTGGGACGCCGGCTGGTCCGCTCGAGCGGCAATACGGCCTGGGACGAGGCCGTGCTGCGCGCCGTCGACCGCACGCAGAGCCTGCCGCGCGACGAAGGCCGTCCGCCCCCTTCGCCCCTGGTCATCGGCTTCCGGCCGAACGACTGAGACCCGGGCACCGCGCCAGGCGGCCCGACGTGAAAAAGCCGGTACGGCCTTCGGGTCGTACCGGCTTTTTCGATTGCCCGACGGGCGACGCGAGCCACGCTCTTGACCGGCCGATCCAGCCCGGGCGGTCGTCGCCGCAGGCCCCGCCGCGCCGGGAAGACCGGCGCCGGTGCCCTCCGATCAAGCCGCTTCTCGTTGCCGTTCGCGACCGGCCGAAGCGCGTGCGGCCCGCGGCGACAGCGGCCAGTTCCAGTACTCGCCATCGACCGTCGCCGCCAGCCGTTCGAAGTGCGACGAGATGCCCGCGATCAGTTGGCGATCGCGTGCGGGGTCGAGGCCCAGATACGGCTTGCCGCCATAGTTGCCGCTGTAGGTCAACACATCGTCGATGGACGACGACACCGCATACAGCTCGCGGATACGCTGGCTTTCCTTGTCGCCCGGGCCGGCCGCACGAATGGCATACAGCACGGCCAGCGCGGCGCCGAACTCGAGCGCCGGAGTCTCGATGCCGTGCTTGCGTGCCAATTCGATGCTGCCCAGGATGCGCTCGCGCCGCTGCAGCTTGCGCAGGGGATCGCGTCCGACACGGTCGCATGGATCCTTGAACGACGACTTGCAGCGCTCCATGAAGGTGTTGACGAAGCTGCGCACCACGTCCTTCATCTCGGGATGTTCGCGCAGCAGGGCCGGCTCGATCTCGTCGCGGATCACGCGGCTGACAAAGGCCGAAACACGCGCGTCGCCCATGCCACGGCCGATGGTGTCGTGACCCAGCAGGCTGGCGTACCAGGCCAGCATGGCGTGGGTACCGTTCCAGAGACGGTTCTTGATGGTCTGGATCTGGGCGATGTCGTCGACGGTACGGACCTGGCGCAGCCGCTCGAGCAAGGGGCTGCCTCGCTCGGCGTACAGCATCATGTCGGGCTCGCTGTTGAACAGGATCAGGTGCAGCGAGGCCAGCGCATTGGCCGGCTCGGCCGCCAGCCGCAGTTGCGTCACCATGCGGTCCAGATCGGACGGCTTGGGGCCCGCGGCCGCCGGGGCCCGAGACGTGCTGGAGAGGCTCTTCTGCACCCGAGCCAGCCGGCTCTGGAACATGGCCGACTTGATTCGGATCTGCCGCTGCAGCGACTCCTTGGAGAGCTTGGAGACGATGCGGCTCACCACGGTCTCGGCAAAGAACACCTTGTCCAGCACCTGGCGGGCCAGGGACTCGTCGGGCACCAGCGCCGCCAGCGCCTGCGACACATGACGACGCACGTAGGCACCGCCCTCCACCTTGTTGAGCACCACCAGGAGGGTGAGCTCGCGGCCGCTGCGCTCGAAACGCCTCAGCAGGCCCCGCGCGATGAGCCCTGCCTGCTGAACGATCGCCTGCTCGGGCAGGCTCAGACCGACGATTTCGCACGCGGCGTACATCTCCATCACCGCCTCGGCATCGGCCGTGTCGATGAGGCGGACATGTTCGATCGTCTGGTCGAAGGCGGCCGCACTGTAACGCACGCTGTATTTGCCGAAGGCATTCACCGCCTCGTGCAGCGACTTATTGCCGGTGGCCGCGATGATTTCACCGGGACGGGTATAACCGTCCCAGTGGGAGAATATCTGCGTGAGGTAACCGCCGCCAATGGCACCGAATCCATGAATACCGGCTTTCAGCTGGCTGCGGGTCTGCGGAAAGGCCTCGGTCAGGGCCGGCTCATTCATCTGCGGCGTACAGGCCATCAGATCCGACAGGAAATCCATCATGCTGGCGTAATCCTGGAAGGCCCGCGAGCGGATTTCCGGGCGCGGCGGCTTGATATCCAGCAGCAGAATCGCCTGGCCGCCCGACTGGACCGCCGACATCAAGCCGTTTTCCGAATCCTCGAACATCAGACATTCATCGGGCGCGCTGTTGAGTGCGCTGGCGGCACGCAGGAAGATCTCGGGATGGGGTTTGCCCTGCTCGACTTCGTCGCCACACACCGTGACGTCGAAGAACTTGAGCACATTGGCATTGATGAGGTATTCCTCGGCTATGGCGCGGCGGCTGGAGGTGGCCACGGCCATGGTCAGGCCGCTCTTGCGCAGGCGCTCGAGAACCTGCACCAGTCCCGGCTTGACCGGCACGCCGTGGCTGCGCACATGGGCCAGTTCGAGCTCGTCGGCCCGGCGGCGGATCTCGGCATAGGGGTACGTGTCGCCGTGGACGGACTTGGCCAGCTCCTCGGCCTTCCTGGCACTGAGGCCAAGCGAGCCGATCAGCACATCGTCCGTCAAGGGTTTGCCTGATAACTCCAGAGAAGCCTGCTTGAGTGTCTTGAACCTCAAACGCTCGGTATCGAACAGGGTGCCGTCCATGTCGAATATGGCGCTGCGAATATGCTTCTCTTTGAAGACGATCATGCAAATAAACCTTTCCTAGATTTGCAGTTTTCAATGAATCGAATGGAATCCGATAAGTCGTATAGTTGAATAATATGTTATGAATGCCGTATCAGGCAGAATCCGGCAGTCTAACATGCTGAGCGCAGCATGGCAAATCACCAGCCGGATCGGCAAATCTCGAGTCCAGAATCCGCACCGAATCCACGGCGATGCGCCACCCGAATCCCGCCCGTCGCCCGCAGGTTGCCGCACGAGGATCCGCCGGGATACACCCGATCGACGGGACGGAATCGGGCCTGTCGATGGTGCAATATGCACCAAGATGAAGTATTCATGCCGGCATCGAGGGAGTCCCTTATGCGGCCGAATCTCACGTGTTTCCCTGGGAAAACCGGCCGATATATGTCGCTGCATGGCACGGCATTCCCCCGGGATGGGGCAAGTTACGTGCCAGAACGCTTCAGGCGGGGCCAGGCGGCATGGGTGACGGCGCGCAGCAGCCATTCCACGGGGCCGTAGGCGTACTGCGACAGCCACCACCGGCTGGCCGCGCACTGGGCCGCAAAAATGGCAGCAGCCACCCCCAGCACGGCCAGCGGAGGCAAGCGGCCCATGAGGCCGAGCCCATAGCCGTAGAAGATGAAGGAACACAGCAGCGACTGCAGCAGATAGTTGCTCAGGGCCATGCGTCCGGCGGGTGCCAGGGCCGCCTGCAGACCGGTTCCGGCCCGGCCTCGAAGCAGCCGAATCAACACCAGGGCATAGCCGGTGCTCAAGAAGGGCGACGTCAGCAGCGCCAGGGCCAGGCCCGGCAGCACCCAGGGGCTGTCGTAGACCATCTGCGAGCTCAAGGCGTAGGCCGTGGCACCCGGCAGGCCGACCAGCAAGGCCGCCCAGGCCAGTCCGCGGACGGTGCGGGCGGCAGGCGGCGTGCGGGCCAGCCAGCCCTTGCGGGCCGCCGCGTAACCCAGCAGCATCAAGGCAAAGGCCGAGGGCGCCTGCAACGTGAGCACCAGAAGAACGGTGTTGCGCCACTCCATGACGCGTTGCGCGATCACCGATGCAACGGGGCCGCGAAACGCCTGTTCGGCCCGTTGCGCCTCTTGCAGCGCCGCCTGCAGGTCGGCGTCCATGCCGGCCCAGGCCAGCAAGGCACCCAGCAGGCCCCAGGCCAACACCGTGCCCAGCACAAGCACACAGGCCACCACCGCCATCTGCCGGTCGCTCCACCAGCGGCGAACCGCCAGCAGCATCAGTCCCAGCAGGCCATAGGTCAGCAGGATGTCGCCATGGAACAGAAAAACCGCGTTGGCCAACCCCAGCCCGCACAGGGCCAGATGCCGGCGCAACATGCGCGGCACCGGCGATCGGCCCGCACGCATCGCCGCCTGCTCCTGCAGATGGAAGCTGTAGCCGAACAGAAACGAAAACAGCAGGTAGAACTTGGTCTCGAACAACCAGGCCACGAGACCCAGCACGGCGCGATCGACCGCACCGTCGAAAGGGGGTGCGCCCAGCCCCAGGCCGTAATAGGCCGAGGCAAAGCTGCAGATGTTGACGACCAGGATGCCCAGCAGTGCAAAACCGCGCAGCACGTCGAGCTGCGCGATGCGGGCTCGGCCGGCAAGCGGGTCCTGTGCCCCATCCTGCTCCGGCGAGTGGGGCACGGAGGGGGACGGCACGTCAGGCCGTGATGTCGTAGACAATCTGGGCCGACCGCTGGTCCGCCTGCGCCATCCAGCTGGCCAGCGCGGCATCGGTGGGGTAGAACCGCGCCTGCTCGCCCAGCGCCAGCTCGACCTTGGCGCCGTGACGCTGAATGCTCAGCCGCACGGGCAGACCGCGCAGCAGTTCGCCCTGCTCCGTCTTTTCCTTGATGGCCGGGAACTCGCGCACCACCTGCGTCACATCCAGGTTCTGACCGTTGACCGCCACCCGCAAGAACTTGCCGAACCGGCAACGCGCGGTCGGCAGATCCCAGACCTGGTTGAGCGACACCCGCAGATTGCCGCCGCCCGAGAACCGGTCCGGCTGCGCCTTGCCCGTGAGGATGATCAACTCGTCGTCCTTGAGCAGATCGCGGTGCGCATTGATCATGGCCTCGTCGGCCGTGCACTCCACGGTGCCGGTCTTGTCGTCGAGCTTGAAGATCGCCAGCTTGCCGCGGTTGCCGTTGATCACCCGCAGGTCGGTCACGATGCCGGCCAGCATCTGCGGCTCGCGGCTGTCGATGAGATCCTCGATCTTGCGGCGTGCGAACTGGCGCACTTCGCGCTCGACCTCGTCGAACAGATGCCCCGAGAGGTAGAAGCCGACAGCGGTCTTTTCGTGCGTGAGACGCTCTTTCACGCCCCACGGCAAGGCGTCGATCAGCGGCGGCTCCTGGGTGCTCGAACCCACGGCGTCGTCGAACATGTCGAACAACCCGCCCTGGTTGGCGTTGGCCTCCTGGGTGATGGCGAATTCCCAGGCCAGATCCAGCGTCGCCAGCAGGCTGGCGCGGTTGAGCTCGATGGCATCGAACGCACCGGCCTTGATCAGGGCCTCGACCGTGCGCTTGTTGACCATGCGGCGATCGATGCGATTGGTGAAATCGAACAGCGACGTGAACGGGCCGGACTTCTCGCCTCCCGCGCCGCCGCCCCGCCCATCGCGCGCCGCGATGATGGCCTCGACGGCCTGCTGCCCGGTGCCCTTGACGGCGCCCAGGCCGTAACGGATCACCTTGTCGGAAACGGGCTCGAAACGGTAGCTGCCGCGGTTGACATCCGGCGGTTCGAAGCGGATGCCGAACTTCTGCGTGGCATCGGCGTACAGCACCTTGAGCTTGTCGGTGTTGTCCATTTCCACGGTCATGTTGCCGCAGTAGAACTCGGCCGTGAAATGCACCTTGAGCCAGCCGGTGTGATAGGCCAGCAGCGAGTAGGCGGCCGCGTGCGACTTGTTGAAGCCGTAGCCCGCGAACTTCTCCATCAAGTCGAAGACTTCGTCGGCTTTTTCGGTGCTCAGCCCGTTCTTGGCAGCCCCTTCGCGGAACAGCTCGCGGTGCTTGGCCATCTCCTCGACCTTCTTCTTGCCCATGGCGCGGCGAAGCAAGTCGGCGCCGCCCAGCGAGTAGCCGCCCAGCACCTGCGCGGTCTGCATCACCTGCTCTTGGTAGACCATGATGCCGTAGGTCTCGGCCAGGACTTTCTCGACCAGCGGATGCGGATACTCGACCTCTTCGCGGCCGTGCTTGCGGGCCACGAAGCTGGGGATCAGATCCATGGGGCCTGGCCGGTACAGCGCATTCAGTGCGATCAGGTCTTCGAGCCGGGTGGGACGCGCGTCGGTGAGCATGCGCTGCATGCCGACACTTTCAAACTGGAAGACGGCTTCGGTCTTGCCTTCCTGGAACAGCTTGTAGGTGGCCGCATCGTCGAGCGGAATCTTCTCGAAAGCGAAGTTTTCCTGGCCCTTGTGGCGCTTCATGATGAACTCGCGCGCGATCTCCAGGATGGTCAGCGTGGCCAGGCCCAAGAAGTCGAACTTGACCAGGCCCACGGCCTCGACGTCGTCCTTGTCGTACTGGCTCACGGCCGATTCGCTGCCGGGCTGCTGATAGAGCGGGCAGAAATCGGTGAGTTTGCCCGGCGCGATCAGCACCCCGCCGGCGTGCATGCCGATGTTGCGGGTCATGCCCTCGAGCTTCTGCGCCATCTCGATGAGCGTGCGCACTTCCTCTTCCTGTTCGATGCGCTCGGCCAGTTGCGGCTCCATCTCGATGGCGTAGTTGTTCTTGTCGCCTTCGATCTTGGCCTTGGGCGGGTACTGCAGCGTGACGTGCATGCCCGGCTTGTTGGGGATGAGCTTGGAGATGCCGTCGCAGAAGCCGTAGCTCATGTCCATGGCACGGCCGACGTCGCGGATGGCCGCACGCGCAGCCATGGTTCCGAAGGTGGCGATCTGGCTCACGGCGTTCTTGCCGTACTTGTCCTTGACGTAGTCGATGACGCGGTCGCGATTGCCCTGGCAGAAGTCGATGTCGAAGTCGGGCATCGAAACCCGCTCGGGGTTCAGGAAACGTTCGAACAGCAGGTTGTACTGCAGCGGATCGAGGTCGGTGATGAGCAGCACGTAGGCCACCAGCGAGCCGGCTCCCGACCCCCGGCCCGGCCCCACCGGGCAGCCGTTGCTCTTGGCCCAGCGGATGAAGTCCCCCACGATGAGGAAGTAGCCGGGGAAACCCATGTCGATGATGGTGTTGAGCTCGAACTCGAGCCGTTCGACATAGCGCGGACGCTGGGCCTCGCGCTCCTTCTCGTCGGCGTAGAGCAGCACCAGGCGCTCGTCCAGCCCGGCGTAGGAAAGCTCGCGGAAATACTGCGCCATCGGCATGGCGGTGCCGTCGGCCAGGATGGGCGTGGGAAAGTTGGGCAACTGCGGTTTGCCCAGCACCAGGCTCAGGCTGCAACGCTTGGCGATTTCGGCGGTGTTGGCGATCGCGCTGGGCAGATCCTTGAACAGCGCCTCCATCTCGGCCTGGCTCTTGTAGTACTGCTCGCGGGTGAAGCGGCGCACGCGCTTGGCATTGCCCAGCACTTCGCCCTCGGCGATGCAGACGCGCGTCTCGTGGGCGTCGTAGTCGTCCGGGCGGGCGAACTGGATGGGATGGGTGGCGACCAGCGGCAGGTGGTGGCGAGCGGCCAGTTGCGCGGTGGCACGGACCTGCGCTTCGTCGTCGGGGCGGCCGGCACGCTGCACCTCGAGGTAGAAGCGGTGCGGAAACCAGCTGGCGAACTGCAGCGCCGCATCGCGCGCCGCGCTGGTGTCGCCGCGCGAAAGCGCCTGGCCGACCGGCCCGGCACCCGCGCCCGACAGCAGGATCAGCCCGTCGTTGAGCTCCTGCAGCCATTCGTAGCAGACATAGGCCTGGTCGCGCAGCACATTGCGGGTCCAGGCCCGGGCCAGCAGCTCGGACAGGTTGAGATAACCCTGGCTGTTCTGCACCAGGAGAATGACCCGCGAGCCCTGCGACGCGCCCTCGGCCGGTTCGAGCTGGACTTCGGCCCCCAGGATGGGCTTGACGCCGCTGCCGCGTCCCTTCTTGTAGAACTTGACCGCCCCGAACAGGTTGTTGAAATCGGTGATGGCCAAGGCAGGCTGGCCGTCTTTGGCGGCCAGCTTGATCGCGTCGCCGATGCGTGTGGTGCCATCGATGACGGAAAACTCGGTATGCAAGCGCAAGTGGATGTACATCCCGGCATTGTAGGAAATCCCGTTGCCTTCCGCCGCTTCGCACCCCCGCCGCGCCGCAAAGGCCGGGCCGCATTGCCTACAATCTCGCCCTATGCCTGCCGTGCTCAATATTTCCGCCTACCTGTTCACTCCCCTGCCCGATGCCGGCGCACTGCAGCCCATCCTGCTCGAACGCGCCCAGGCGCTGGAGCTGAAGGGCACCATCCTGCTGGCCGAGGAAGGCATCAACCTGTTCCTGGCCGGCAGCGCCGAATCCGTGCGAGGCTTCGTCGCCCAACTGCATGAAGACACACGATTCGAAGCCCTGGCGCCCAAGGAGAGCTGGTCGGACAAACAGCCCTTCCGCAAGATGCTGGTCAAGGTCAAGCCGGAAATCATCCGCATGGATCACCCGACCATCCAGCCGTCCCAGGGACGCGCCCCTTCGGTCGCTCCTGCCACGCTGCGCCGATGGCTGGATGCGGGCCACGACGACGAAGGCCGCCCGGTGGTGACGCTCGACACGCGCAATGCCTTCGAAGTCGACCACGGCACGTTCGACGGCGCGATCGACTGGCGCATCGACAAGTTCACCGAGTTTCCCCCGGCCCTGGCCGCCCACCGCGACGAGTTGCGGGACAAGACGATCGTGAGTTTCTGCACCGGCGGCATCCGCTGCGAAAAAGCCGCGATCCTGATGCAGGAAATGGGCATCGCGCACGTCTACCAGCTCGAAGGCGGCATCCTCAAGTACTTCGAGGAAACCGATGGCCGCCACTACCACGGCGACTGTTTTGTCTTCGACGAGCGCCGCACGCTGGCCCCGGATCTGAGCGAAAGCCACGCGCGCGGCACCCCGCCCGCACGCGACTGACCGTCCTCCCTAGTGCGGCGGACGGGCGGGCCCCTGTTGCGGCCCGGCACAGTCGAGCGCCGGCAGTTCGCGATCGAAATCGATGATGCTGCCGGTGCTCGGATCGATGAGGCGCTCGGTCGCCGCCCGGTAAAGACCCGATGACAGGCTGAGCGCCGGATCGTAGACCGGCACGGCGATGCCGGCCAGGTCCAGCAGGGAATGGAACATCACCCGGTAGTCGGTGCGCAGAACCGAAGCGGCGCGCAGCGCCTGCATCTGGCCGTCATGGCGGTGCGCATAGTTGGCGGTGGGCCAGAAAAACGCGGCCGGCAGAAAGTTGGGCCGGCTCGGAAAACCGTGGCTGGCCCGGCCGCAGGTGCCGTCGAACAGCGTCTCGCCATGGTCGGAGACAAACATCAGCCAGCCTTGCCCGGCTTGCCCGGTCGTGTGCTCCACCCGCTGCATGACTTGCGACACGAACCAGTCGGTGTAGAGCACCGAGTTGTCGTAGGCGTTGTGCAGGGTGCTCAGTTGCGCCGGATCCCACGGGTCGACCGCTTCGCCGGCCGGTGCGGCGGGGCGGAATTTCTCGAACTCGGGCGGATAACGCAGGCTGTACTGCGCGTGGCTGCCGCGCGTGTGCAGCACGATGAGCTGCCGGGGCTCGTCCTGCCGCGCCAGCACCTCGTCGACCCAGGGCAGCAGATCGCCGTCGTAGACACCGGGACGCCAGCCTTCCGGGCTGACCGAACGCACTTCGTCGGCCTGGGCCAGCACCATGCTGATGCCCGCATCGTCCTTGCCGAAAGGCGCCTGGGTGGTGAACCAGTAGGTCTTGAAACCGGCCTCCTTGAAGGCCTTGAGCACCGACGGCTCGGGCTTGAACAGCCCCTCGACCTGCGGCAGGCGCCGCGTGAACAGCGGCGGCACGGCCTGCCGGGTCACGGAAGCCGCCGACACGAAATCGCGCAGGCTGACCAGATTCGAGGCCTGCGCGAGGTGGGGTGTGGTGTCGCGCGGGTAGCCGTTGATCTGCAGGTGGTCGGCGCGCAGCGATTCGCCCACGACCAGCACATAGACCTCACGCACGGGCTGCACCGGTGCCTGCGCACTGCGGCGGGCCCCGAAGCCCATGCCGTTGACGTGCTGGCGGATGACACGCATGGCGTCCTGATACGCATAGAAGTCGGCGATGCGCAGGGGAATGCCGGCCGGGTAGCTGATCAGCATGGCCCGCGGCAGTCCGCCCATGCGATAGGCCACGGCACGGTCGAGCTTCTGCTGGTCGGTGCGCCAGGCGTCGCGCACTTCGGACACGGCCAGGGCCACCGCCAGCGGCACCCCCACCAGCAGCGGCAGCCAGACCCCCAGCACGGTTCGCGCACGGCCGGCCGGCCAGCACAGCCCGATGCGGTGCAGCCAGGCCGCCAGGGCCCAGGACGCCAGCAGCGCCAAGGCCGCCAGGCCGAGCACGATGACCCCGGTCGTCCCCAGCCAGCTCATGGCCTCGGTGCGATCGGTGTCGGAGATGACGCCCAGCAAGGCGGCATGGGTCGGCGTGCCGAACTGGCTCATGTAGAACAGTTCGAGCGGCAGCAGGGTCATGAAGGGCGACAGCACCGCAATCGCGATCCACACCCGCCGCACCGCCGCCACCAGCATGGCGACCAGCAGCAGGTTGACGAAGAGCACATGCACACGGCCGGAACCGATGATCTTGTGGCCCGGCAGGGCCCAGTTCCAGGGCTCGCCCAGAAGATACAGATTGGGGTACATCAGCAGGGCGACGAATCCCCCCACCAGGAGCCAACCCAGGCGGCGCTGGGCCGCAGAAGCCAGACGCGGCGCTGCCGCTGCGTTCTGGGCGTTGTTCTTGTTCATCTCGAAATCACCCGGGCAAGGCTCGCGTCCCGCACCGAGACTTCGCGCAGGAAGCCCGTGGATCGGGACCACGACACGGCGCAGGCCGTGCAGCCAAAGCCGCGCATTGTAAACGTGCGGTCAAGCGGCAGGCCAGCACGTGCAAACCCTCGAACGCCCGGTCGACTCCGGGCGGCGTGCAACGCGGCGACGGAACCGTCGCTGCACCGACACGACTCGGCCGGATCGCCGCATCCAGTGCACCGCCGCTTGCAGCGGTCCGAAGGCTCAGCGCTTGTTTCGAAAGGCCAGCCAGGCCGCGATCGCCGTGAAGCTGAGCACGATCGCCACCACGATCCAGAAGCCGTGGCCGTTCTCCGCCAGGGGAATGCCCCCGACGTTCATGCCGAACAACCCGGCCAGGATGTTGATGGGCAAAGCCAGCACCGTCACCACCGTCAGCACAAAGAGGCTGCGGTTGTTGTCTTCGTTGACGTTGGCGGCGATCTCCTCCTGCAGCAGCTTGATGCGCTCCTGCAGGGCCTGCATGTCGCGCAGCACGACCGAGAACTCTTCGGTGGCGCCGCGCAGCTCGTCGATGTCGTCGGCGGCCATCCAGCCCGGCGGCCGCTGCAGCAGACGGAACAACGCCGCCGGCTCGGGGGCCAGCAGGCGTTGCAGGCGCACCAGCAGCCGGCGCAGCACGCCCAGGCGGGTCCGCCGCTGGTCGAGCCGGCCCCTGAGCAGTTCGTCCTCGACGGCGTCGACCCGCGCCGTCACGCCCCTCACGATCTTGACCAGCGCATCGGCCTGGGCCCGCAGCAGATGCTCGAGCAGCGCCGTGGGCGACGGCGGGGATTCGCCTTCCCGCACCGCGGTGCGCAGGGTGTCGACCGAGCGCAGCGGCTGGTTGCGTGCCGTGACCACCAGGCCCGGTCCCACGCTGATCCACAACGTGGCGATATCGCCGGACTCGAAACCGAAATCGAAATGCACGTCGTTGATCACGGCGACCAGCGCGTCGTCGGTGCGTTCGATGCGGGTGGAAGGCTGGCTCTCGGCCAGGGCATCGAAGAAGTCTTCGGCCAGGTCGACATGGCGCTGCAGCCATTTGACGGCCTGCGCGTGGCTGAGATTGAAGTGCAGCCACAGATAGGCCGGCGAGGACTGGTCCGCCGCAACGGCCGGATCCGGCTGTGCCGACTGACGGGCCAGCCAGTCGGCGGCCTGACGCGAGTTCAGCTCCTGCGCATGGCCCGAGCCCAGCGTATTGAAGAGATAACCGCAGATCAGCCCGGCTTCGTCGCCGCCATAGGTGGCGGCGATGGCCGGTTCGGCCGTGGGCGGACTGGAGGACGATCGAGCCTCGGGGGCAGGCACCACAAATGCTCCGGGCAGAGGCTGCCGGCACGGCCGGCGGACCAAGTTGGACAAGGTCCCTGCATGCTAGGCCCGAACGATGACGTTTCGGTGACACGATGCCGCAGTCTTGTCATCGAAGGCAGGACTGCGGGCGGCGCCTGGCGCTCAGAACCGGTAGGTCAGCGACACGTAGCTCACGATGGGGTCGAGCTTGAGTTTGGTCTGCCCTGTGCCCACCGTGGCGCCATTGCTGTTGAGGCGCGTCGTGAGGTTGGCCTTGGTGTCGAGCGGAATGTACGACACCGACCAGGACACGCCCCAGTGATCGTCGAACTGATAACCCGCGCCGATGTTGATGACGGGCGCAAACGAGTTGCTGAGCTTGGCGCGCGTGTTGGTGACGGGCGCTGCGGCACCGGCCATGGTCGAGTGGAAGCGGTCGGAAAGCTTCACGTCCGAATACCAGACGTAGGTGGCACCGAGGCCGACGAAAGGACGGAACTTGGCCTGGCCGTCGAAGAAGGTGTAGCGCAGCAGCACCGCCGGGCTCCATTGCTTGGCTTCGCCGATGCGGCCCACGCCGGCCAGCGAGCCCGTGCCGTCGAGCTTGAAGGTGGGTGGAATGCCCAGCACGGTTTCGACCGCCCAGTGGCTGTCGAAATAATAGAGACCGCTCAGCCCCACGGTGTTGGCGTTGCTGACCTTCGCACCGGAGTTGGGTATCTGAGTCGAGACACCGCCCACCGTCCGGGTCAGCGGCTTGCTGGAGTCCTGGGGTGAAAAATACATCCATCCCGCGCCCAGCACGATGTCGCCCGCCTGCTGGGCGTGTGCCACCGAGCCACACAGCATGGCCGCGGCCCATGCCGTACCGATCAGAACCTTGGACTTGAGCATGTCGTCTCCTGTTTGTGAATGTCAAAGAAAGATCACGACTCACAATCTAAAGAGGCTCGGAGATGGCCGCATTGCGGGCTAACCACTAAGGCGCCGTCGGCCCGCCTTGTGCGCTGGCCCACACAACAGAGACAGTTCCTCGAGATTCAGTCAGAAATCAAGAAAATCGTTCGAATTTCGTTTGATTATCTGAAATATTTTGCCGATCCATCATAAGAATCGCAATTGAACTGCTATCGGCCACTTCGCTTCGCACTGGTGTTATCACCAATTAAAAGTGCGAACGGTCGTACTTTTTTGGCAACAGGGCAGACGCGTGAAACGGCCTTTTCCGTGCCGTTCAGCGCTTGACGAAACGGACCAGCATTTCCGCACTGTCGCGGGCGCGTGCGTCGATATCGACCTGCCGATCGAAGATGAGCGAAAAAGTATGCTGGTTGGCGACGTTGAAGAAACTCAACGCGCTGATGGACATGTGCAGGTCGACCGGATCGAGTCCGGCGCGGAACACGCCCTCGGTCACCCCGCGTTCGTAAACCGACTGGACGGCCTCGATCGCGGGGATGTTGAGTTCGCGGATGATCTCGCTTTGCGACAGGAACTCGCCGCGGTGGATGTTTTCGTTCATGACCAGGCGGATGAAGTCCTGGTTCTTCCATTGGTACTCGACCGTGAACGAGACCAGACGGCGCAGTGCGTCCTCGGGGCCCAGGTCTTCGAGGTGCAGGTCGGTCTCGATGTGGCGGATGCGGCGGTAGGCCTCTTCGAGCACGGCCACGTACAGGCCTTCCTTGCTGCCGAAGTAGTAATAGATCATGCGCTTGCTGGTGCGCGTCTCGTCCGATATCTCGTCGATGCGCGCACCGCTGAGGCCCTTGGCGGCAAACTCGGCCGTGGCCACCTCCATGATGTTGGCAATGGTGGCGGCCGGGTCGTTGGTCCGCGGAGCCTCGGCACGCGCAGTCTTGCGCACGGCACCGGCAGGTCGTCGGACCTGGCGGATCTTGGGCGCAGCGGTCTCCGGCGCGGTCATCGGTTTTTTATCAGGGGCACTGGACGGCATGGGCGAAGATTATCGCCTCAGTTGTCATACGACGGACGCACACGCAACGCAAGGCCTCGGAAAAAACACCCGATGGGCGCCATGCACCGCTCACCGGCTCACGCCGAGCAGGCTGTCGAGCAGATCGGGCCGGGCCAGCAGGGCCGCCGCCGCGCCCTGGTGGACGACCGTGCCGCGATCGAGCACCACCGCCTGGTCGGCGATCGCCAGGATGGCCTGGGGATGCTGCTCGACGATGATGGCGCTGAGCCCTTCCTCGCGGGTGATGCGGCGGATGGCCTTGAGCAATTCCTCGACGATGATGGGCGCCAGGCCCTCGAGCGGCTCGTCGAGCAGCAGCAGCCGCGGATTGAGCACCAGCGCACGCCCGACGGCCAGCATCTGCTGCTCGCCGCCCGACAGTTGCGTGCCGAGGTTGCCCTTGCGCTCGGCCAGGCGGGGAAACATCTCGTACACCCGCGCCGGCTGCCAGCGGCCCGGGCGGGCCACGGCGGTCAGGTTCTCGTGCACCGTGAGCGACTTGAAGATATTGCGTTCTTGCGGCACCCAGCCGATGCCGGCGGCGGCTCGTTCGTGCGGCGCCAGGCGGTGCAGCTCGGCGTCTCCCAGCCGGATGCGGCCGCCATGCTGGCGCGTGGCCCCCGCCAGGGTGTTGATGAAGGTGGTCTTGCCGGTGCCGTTGCGGCCCAGCAGGGCCAGGGTGTGGCCTTCGGCCAGGGACAGGGAGACGTCCTGCAGCACCACGGCCTCGCCGTAGCCTGCGCGCAACTGGCGCACGTCGAGCAGATCAGCCATGCGAGAGCTCCTGGGGTTGGGTCGATGCGGTGTGCGGATGCGACGGCGGATCGGACGGCGAATCGCCATGGCCCAGATACACCGCCTTGACCTGCGGATCGTTGGCGATCTGGACCGGATCGCCTTCGGTGAGCACGGCGCCGTTGACCAGCACCGTCATGCGTTTGGCAAAACTGAAGACCAGGTCCATGTCGTGCTCGATGAGCAGCACCGACACATCGGCGGGCAGTTCGGCCACGGTGCGCAGCAGCTCTTCCCGCTCGCCGGCGGGGACGCCGGCCACCGGCTCGTCGAGCAGCAGCACACGCGGCTCGCAGGCCAGTGCGATGGCGATCTCGAGCAGACGCCGCTTGCCGTAGGCCAGCGTGCGCGTCGGCTGATCCATCACGCCGAGCAGCCGGAACTCGGCCAGCAGTTGCTCGCAGCGTTCGTTGACTGCGCGGTCGGCGCCCAACGCCTGCCACCAGCGGCGGCCCTGGCCCCGGTGCTGCGCAACCGTCATGGCCAGTGTCTGCAACGGCGTGAAGTTGTCGAACAGCTGGTTGATCTGGAAGGTCCGCACCAGCCCGCGCCGCACCCGCTGGTGAGGCGGCAGGCGCGTGATGTCCTCGCCGTCGAGCAGGATGCGCCCCTCGGTGGCGTCGAGCACGCCGGTGAGCAGGTTGATGAGCGTGGTCTTGCCGGCCCCGTTGGGACCGATCAGGGCATGGCGGGCACCCTGGTGCAGATCCAGGCTGACGTGGCTGGTGGCCGTGATGCCGCCGAAGCGCTTGACCAGCCCGCTGGCGGAAAGCACCACGGGCGCGGCGGTCGCCGCATCCGGGGCCTGCCCGGCCGTGCCGGGAGGCTTGTTCACGAGAGGGGTGCTCATGCCGCGTCCTTCCGCGTGGGTTCCGAAGGGATGGCCTTCTGGCTGCGTCGCCACCAGGTCCAGGGCTTGAACAGGCGCTCGCGTCCGACCAGCATCAGCACCACGAGGAACAGGCCAAGCCAGAACATCCAGTACTGCGGGGTGATCGAGGACAGCACGTCGTGCATGATCTTGAAGGCGATGGCGCCGATCACGCCGCCGTAGAGCCAGCCGGTGCCGCCGATGACCAGCATCAGCATCACGTCGGCCGAGCGCTCGAAGGCAAAGACGTCGAGCGAGGCAAAGGCCGTGGTCTGCGCCAGCAGTGCGCCGGCCGCCCCGGCCACCGCGGCCGCCAGCGTGTAGGCCATGGCAATGCGCTGCACGACCGGAATGCCGATGGCACGGGCCCGCAGCGGGTTGTCGCGCACCGCCTGCAGGGTGGCCCCGAAGGGCGAATGCACCAGGCGGCGCAGCAGCACAAAACACACCAGGGTGACCGACAGCGAGTACCAGGCCGCCGTCTGCCCCATGAAGTCGAACTCGAAGAAACCGAGGATGGGGCCGATCACCACGCCCTGCAGACCGTCCGCACCGCCGGTGAGCCAGTCCATCTTGTTGGCGATTTCGAGCAGGATCAGCGCCACGCCGATGGTGACCATGAGCCGTGTGAGGTCGGTGCCCCGCATGACCGACAGGCTGCCGATGGCGCCCAGCACCGTGGCGCAGGCGGTGGCGACCACCAGTCCCACCAGGGGATCGGGCATGACGTGTTTGGCGAACAACGCGGCCACATATGCGCCGAGGCCGAAGAACGCCGCATGACCCAGCGAGACGATGCCGGTGTAGCCCAGGATCAAGTCGAGCGAGATGGCAAAGAGCGCCACGATGGCGATCTCGTTGACGATGAGGGCCTGATCGCTGAACAGCCACGGCACGGTGAAGGCCACGGCCCAGGCGATCAATTCCCAGGCACGCCAGCGGCTGCGGGCCAGCAGGCTGGTTCCCAGGGCCGACGCCTGCGAGGCCGGTTGCGCCGCGGCGGGCCCGGGCGATGACGAGGAAGTCGGGTTCATGACACGCGCCCTCCCCGGCGCACGAACAGGCCATGGGGCCGCCAGATCAGGATGGCGATCATCACGCTGTAGACGATGAAGGCGCCCAGCTTGGGCACGTAATACTTGCCCGCCATGTCGGCCACGCCCAGCAGCAGCGCGGCCAGCAGCGGTCCGGTGATGGACGAGGTGCCGCCCACCGCCACGACGATCAGGAAATAGATCATGAACTTGAGCGGGAACGTCGGATCGAGCCCGAGCACCTCGGCGCCGAGCGCGCCGCCCAGCCCGGCCAGGCCCGAGCCGACGGCAAAGGTCGCCAGAAAGATCACGTTCACATTGATGCCCAGCCCAGCCGCTACACGCTGGTCGTCGACCGCCGCCCGCAGGCGGCTGCCGAAACGCGTGCGGGTGAGCGCATATTGCAAGCCGACCGTCAACGCCGCGCACACCACGATGATGAAGATGCGGTAGTGACCCATGCCCAGCGTCCAGGCGCCCTCGCCGATCTCGGTGCGGCCGCGCAGCCAGTCCGGCAACTGCACGAGCTGCTGGGTCGAGCCGACGAAGTAGTCCATGGCGGCCACGGCCATGAAGGTCAGGCCGATGGAAAACAGCACCTGGTCGAGATGCGGCTTGCCATACATGGGGCGGTAGAGCGTGCGCTCGAGCACCGCTCCCAGCAGTGCCGTCCCCACGAAGGCGATGGGCAGGCAAAGCAGGAAGGGAACGTCGGCCCGCTGCATCAGCAGCACGGTGATGTAGCCGCCGGCCATGGCAAAGGCACCGTGAGCGAGGTTGATGAAATTCATCAACCCCATGGTCACGGCCAGCCCCACGGCGAGCACAAACAACAGCATGCCGTAGGCGACGCCGTCAAACAGGATGGTGAGCATGGGAAATGCGCTTGCGGTTTACTTGGGGGCCTTGCCCGGATCCTTCACGGCCTTCACGACATCGAACTCGACGTTGTAAAGCTGGCCGTCCTTGCGTTCGACCTTGCGCAGGTAGACGTCGTGCACCACGTCGCGGGTCTCGGGATCGATGGTCACCGTGCCGCGCGGGCTCTCGAAGCTCAGGCCCTTGAAGCCCTTGAGCAGGGCATCGCTGCCTTCGCCCTTGCTGGCCTTGAGCGCTTCGTAGATGGCATGCATGCCGTCGTAGCCGCCGACCGCCATGAAGTTGGGCCGCAGGTTGTTGTTGGCTTTCTTGAAAGCCTCGACGAACTGGCGGTTGAGATCCGACGGGTGGTAGGCCGAGTAATGGTGAGCCGTGACCACGCCCAGCGCGCCGTCGCCCATGTCGTTGAGCTGATCGTCGTCCGTCAGGTCGCCGGTGCCGATGAGCTTGATGCCGGCCTTGTCCATGCCGCGCTCGACGAACTGTTTCATGATCGCCGCACCCGCACCCGACGGCACGAACACGAACAGCGCATCGGGCTTGGCGTCGCGCACCTTCTGCAGGAAAGGCGCGAAGTCGGGGTTGCGCAGCGGCACCCGCAGGCTCTCGACCACTTCGCCGCCATTCTTCTTGAATTGCTCGGAGAAGAACTTCTCGGCATCGACGCCCGGGCCGTAGTCGCTGACCAGCGACACGACCTTCTTGATGCCGTTCTTGGGCGCCCAGTCGGCGATGACCACGGCGGCCTGCGGCAGCGTGAAGCTGGTCCGCAACACATAGGGCGAGGCCTCGGTGATGCTGGAGGTGGCGGCGGCCATCACCAACAGCGGCGTCTTGGATTGCGTGGCCACGGGCGCCACGGCCAGCGCCAGCGGCGTGAGGCCGAAGCCGGCCAGCACGCCGACCTTGTCCTTGATGACCAGTTCCTGCGCCAGGCGGCGGCTGACATCGGGCAGGCCGGTGTCGTCCTTGACGATCAGCTCGATCTTTTTACCGGCGACCGTGTCGCCGTGCTGGGCGATGTAGAGACGTGCGGCGGCCTCGACCTGGCGGCCGGTGGAGGCCTGCTGTCCGGTCATCGGCAGGATCAGCCCGACCTTGAACGTCGAGTCCTGCGCCCAGCCGGGCTGGGCCAGTGTGGCGCCCAAGGCCGCCAGAGCGGCCCAACTGATCCATGTGCGTCGTGTGTTGGCAGTCATGTTTGTCTCCTGGTGTCAGAAATTGTCAATCGGCGGGGAATCATAGAAGTCGAAGGGGCAAAGGGTGCAGGCCATGCCCTGGGGTATTCCCGAGTCCTTGCAAAGCTGTGCAAACCGGGCGCTGCCCGGGGCAACGGGACGACCCTGCTCATGCATGCGTCGGCAAGGTATCGGGCCGGTACGAGGTATCGAGCGTGATGCAGCCCACGACACGCGACACGCAGGCGCAGATGCGGGTGTTGCTGTGCTTTTCCTCGTCCGACAGGAACACGTCGCGGTGGTCGATCTCGCCGTCGAGCGACAGCACGTCGAGGGTGCACAGGCCGCATTCGCCGCGCCGGCAATCGGATACCGCCTCGATGCCGTGGTGCTCCAGCGTCTCCAGCAGGCTGCTGCCGACAGGCACGGTGATCTGAAGGCCATGTCGCGGTACATGGACCGCAAACTCCTGGGCCGCATGACTGCCGCCGCTGCCGAAAGTCTCGAACCGCAGATCCTGCGGCGGCCTGCCCACGCGGCTCCAGGCCAGCTTGATCGCATCGAGCATGGGAACCGGACCGCAGGTATAGAGCAGACCGCCGTGGGCCAAGCCATCGATGGCGGCAGCCAGGTCGGCATGTTCGCCGCGGTCGCCGGCATACAGGTCCAGACGGTCGCCCAGCACCGGCTTCAGCTCTTCGGCAAACGCGAGTTCGGCGGCGCTGCGCGCGCTGTAGATCATGCGCACCGACGCGCCGCGTGCGGCCAGGCGCTGGGCCATCATCACCATGGGCGTGATGCCGATGCCGCCGGCCACCAGCAGGTAGTCCGGAGCCCGTGTGTCGAGCGGGAAATGGTTTTGCGGCGAGCTCACGACGAGGCGGTCGCCTGCGGCCAGGCGCCACATGGCCAGCGAGCCGCCGCGGCCATCGTCCTGCCGTTTCACGGCGATCCGGTAATGCTCGCCGTCGGGCTCGCCCACCAGCGAATAGTGGCGGGTCTGTACCTGGGGCTGACCCAGCGCGCCGGCGACCAGGATCTGCACCTGCAGATGCGCACCGGGGTCGTGCGGCAGGGGCTTGTGCACGATCGGCCGGATGCGCAGCTCACGCACCGTGGGCGTGACATCGTGCAGCGATTCGACGACGGCTTCGGAGAATTCGGTGTTGACGATCATGGGGGGTCTCCCGAGGCAAGAAATCAAGAATGCGGAAAAAACGGCAGCGGCTGGGCACGGGGTACACGGCACGAGGTCGCCGTGCGGCAGGGTGAACGCCCGATCTCATCTTCAATTCAACGATCGGTTTGAATCGGACCGTCGAGCCCGCCGGCTCGGTCGCTGCGGCCGGCCTGGCCGCTCGGCCACGTGCGCCCTGCGCGTGCCGGCCGCGCTCACCGGCCGCCACGGCAGGCTGCAGGCGCTAGCGGCGGCGAATCAGGCTGACGCCGGGGGCATTGGGCTGGTCGGGTGCGGCATGCAGCGCCACCTGCAGATTGCGCTGGGCGATGCGGCAATGCTCTCGGAGCAGAGCCTCGGCGCGCGCGCCTTCACGTGCGGCGATGGCATCGAGCACCTGCCAGTGCTGATGTTGGGCCACGGTCAGCATGTCGCGTGCGCGCCGCGAATGGCAGTCGACGATCACGAAGGCCGAGGGCGACGCAAACGGCAGCTTGACCACCCGATCGAGCTCACGCTGCAGCACCGGCGCCTGCGCCATCGCCTGCACGCATTGGTGAAACACATCGTTGAGCTGCTCGTATCGCGAAATGGCCTCGTCGTCGAGCGTCGCGGCCGCCAGCACGCCGTCGATATCGTTCAGGCATTGCCGGGCGGCATCGAGCGACTCGCGCCGGGCGCCGCGTTCGGCCGCGCGGCGCGCCAGCATGCCTTCGAGCACGCCCCGCAGTTCGATCGCATCGGCCACGTCCTGCTCCCGAAACGTGCGCACGCTGTAGCCGCCACCGGGCGAGGATTCGAGCAGGCCTTCTTCGGCCAGACGGGCCAGGGCCGTGCGCACGGGGGTGCGCGACATGCCCAGCCGCTCGACGATGGCCATCTCGGTCAGGCGTGCGCTGGGCGGCAGGTCGCCGGAAAGAATCGACTCGCGCAGCTGGAGCTGGGCCTTCATGGCCTGCGAGGCGGAAGCCGGCGCACCGGCGCCCGCCGAGGATGCGCCAGGGTCTGCCGTGGTGGAGTCCAGCGTGAGGTCGGGCATGGCTGCAAGTCCTCGCGGCATTCAGGCCACCTGGCGGATGGGCACGACCGTGCGGCCGGGCGGTGTTTCCTTGGCGATCATCTTGTCGATGAGGCGGCGTGCCCACATCGATCCGGCATCGATGTTGAGGTTGTAGAAGATGTGGTCCGGCCGCTCGTCGATGGCCTGCTGCTGGGCCTCGAGCACCAGTTCGTCCTCGCGGAAGATAGTGGCCACACCCTCGCGCAGCAGATGCGTCAGGCGCTGCTCGCCCAGGCAATAGTTGCGCGCAAAGGCCCAGAAGTAATGGCAGGTGCCATCGGTTTCGGGCGTGATGGTGTTGAGCACGAACCCGTTGACGCCGCGGCTGCGATCGCCCTGCGTGGGATCGCCCGCGTTGCCGCCGGGCGGCACCGCGCCGCTGCCCGCTTCGGCCACGCCCACGTCGATGGTGACGGTGCACGGGGCCTCGAAGCGGATGATCTGCCAGCGGTCGACCGGGCCGCGGTAGCCGCGGGCGTGGTCGATCTGCGAAGCCCAGAACGGCGGCGGTTCGACGCCTTCCATCCAGCGTGTGACCGTTGCCGTGCGGTCGCCATGGGTGGCGACGAAAGGCGACTCGGCCACGGCCCGGTTGCCGATGCTCGACCCGTGCACGAAGGTCTCGTGCGTGAGGTCCATCAGGTTGTCGACCACCAGCCGGTAATCGCACTTGACGGTGATCAGCTTGCCGTCGCCCGCCCATTCGGCATCGTCGTTCCAGTGCATGTCGGGAATCAGCGCCGGATCGGCCTTGGCCGGATCGCCGGGCCAGACCCAGACGAAGCGATGTTTCTCGACCGCCGGATAACTGCGCACGCAGGCCGAGGGATTGAGCGTTTCCTGGCTGGGCATGTGGGTGCAGCGGCCGGCGGCGTTGTAGACCAGACCGTGATAACCGCAAACCACCTCGTCGCCTTC
This sequence comes from Comamonas sp. BIGb0124, assembly GCF_003752175.1. Taxonomy (GTDB): domain Bacteria; phylum Pseudomonadota; class Gammaproteobacteria; order Burkholderiales; family Burkholderiaceae_C; genus Comamonas_F. The sequence goes on from NZ_RJVF01000001.1 coordinate 46,137, forward strand.
GAGCCGTCCCATGGACAGCGGCAGAAGGCGGTGCCAGCAGGCGTCCTCGAGCACCGCGACCTGCCCGTCGCTCTTGCGGAACATCACCAGCTTCTGCTTGCAGATGGTGCGCGGCAGCAGGCTGTGCTTGACTTCGACGTCGTAGGCGGCGGCATACCAGGCGTTGAGGGGGAACGCGGCGGTTTTCATCGGGGTCATTGTCTTCTCCAGGCCTCGGGGGGCATCAAGGGGCAGTTCACTGCTCTCGGTGAAGACAATGTATACAGAGAATGGTTTTTTCAGGCTCAAACAAACCCTAATACAGGGTAAACACCAGTAAAAACGACTTGTCTGTCAAAGCAATGTATTCAAGACCCTCGGCCCCCAACTCGCCTGGCCGCATGCCTGCCCGCAGGCGCTACAGCACCAGCCGCATGGATTGATGGGGGATGCCGACCTCGTCGAAAGGCTCGCCGTAAGGCGCGAAACCGCGGCCACGGTAAAAGCCGATGGCCGACTGCTGCGCATTCAGCACCACTTCTCGGTCGCCGCGCGCGCGGGCCGCGGCGATCAGGCCGTCGAGCACCTGCGCACCATGGCCGCCGCCCCGCACGCCGTGGTCGACCGCCATGCGGCCGATGCGCCCCACGCCCGGCGCGTGCTGCAGCAGCCGGCCGGTGGCGATGCCCTGCCCCAGGCCGTTGTAGACCACCGCATGCACGGCCGTCGCATCGGCCCCGTCCCATTCCTCGTGCTCGGGCACGCCCTGCTCCACCACAAAGACCTCGCGGCGCAAGGGCTGGGCGTCGGCCTGCAGGCGTGCCCAGTCGCCGGTTTCGAGCCGGCAGGCGGCACCGTCCGACTCGAAGCGCTCGAGCAGGCCGCGCAGCACGACAGGAACCGGCGTGGGCACGCGACGAGCCGCATCCACGCAGACATAGACGACCTCGGCCCGCGCCAGCACGGTGTGCTCGCGGCGCATCGCCGCCTCGAGCGTGACCGAGGTACGCCCCACGCGCACCAGCCGCACGCCGATGCGCAGGCGGTCGTCCGGCCGGGCCGAAGCGAAGTACTCGACGGCAGCCTTGCGCACCGGCAGTTCGGTGCCCAGGCGACGCATGGCCGACGCGTACGGCACGCCCAGTGCCCGCCAGTACGCCATCACGGCGGTGTCGGCATACATCAGGTAATGGGCGTTGAAGACGATGCCCTGGGCATCGACCTCGGCCCGGCGCACGGTCAGCGCATGATGAAAACGGGAGACGGGCGCCGCATGCGCCGATGCGGCGGAGGGGGCAGTGGAAACAGAGCTGGAGGTCGTCACGTTGGAATCCGGAATGCAGGTTGAGTCGGTGGGCAGGCCGCGTGCGTGGGTGCGGAGATCAGGCCAGCGCGGCACGAATCACGGCGGCCAGATCGGTATGCGCCTTTCGGGCTTCGGGCAACGCACGGCCCATCTTGATGAACTCGTGCGTGACCCCGCGGTAGATGTCGAGCTCGACGGGCACGCCCGCCATGCGCAGCCGGTCGGCGTACTGCACGCCCTCGTCGACCAGCGGGTCACACTCGGCCAGGCCGATCCAGGCCGGCGCGACGCCCTCCAGGTCGTCGGCATACAGGGGGGCGAAACGCCAGTCGTCGCGGTCGCGGGCGTCGCGGATGTAGTGTTCGAAGAACCAGGTGATGCCCTCGCGCGTCAGCACATGGCCGTCCGCATAGGTGTGGTGCGACGCGGTGTCCTGATGTCCGGTGCAGCCCGGATAGATCAGCGCCTGCAGCGCCAGCGGCAGACCGGCATCGCGCGCCAGAATGGCGCAGACCGCCGCCAGCGTGCCGCCCGCGCTGTCGCCGCAGACCGCCAGGCGCCGGCCATCCAGGCCCCAGTCGTCCAGCGCGCCGCTGGCCAGGGCCGAGCAAGCGTCCCAGGCGTCGTGCGCGGCGGTCGGGAACTTGTGCTGCGGCGCCAGGCGGTAGTCGAGCGAGACGACGGCGCAGCCGGCCTGCCCCGCGATCTCGCGGCACAGCGCGTCGTGCGTGCGCACGCTCCCGACGGTGAACCCGCCGCCATGCAGGTAGAGCACCACCGGCAGGCCGGGCTCCGACGTGGGCCGGTACAGACGGACCGGCAACGGCACGCCGTCGCGAGCGGGCAGCGTGCGGTCCTGCACCTGGTGCAGCGCGCGCAAGGGCACTTCGAGCACGTTGGCGCCTTTTTCATAGGCGGCGCGCGCCTCGTCGGGGGTCAGGCTGTGCAGCGGCGGGCGCCCGGCGCGCGCCATGCGGTCGATGACGTCGCGCATGGCCGCCGTCATGGGCGCCGGCGCGGGATAGGTGGGTTGGGACTTCATGGCCACGATGCTAACGCGCCCGCCGCCGCCTTGCGTGGGGCAAAAAAAAACGGCATCCGCAGATGCCGTCCGGCTCAATGGCGGAGCCGCAATGCGCTTCGGGGCGCTTGGTGATCGAATCGGGATGTCAGGCGGCGCGTCCCTCGGCCACGTCGAGTGCGCGCTTGGCAGCCACGGCTCGGCGCACGGTCGACCAGATGGCCCACAGCAGCAGCGCAGCCGTCACCGCCAGCAGTCCTGCACTGATGGGTCGATTGATGAAGATGGCCGGGTCGCCACGCGAGAGCAGCATGGCACGGCGCAGGTTCTCCTCCACCATGGGGCCCAGGATGTAGCCCAGCAGCAGCGGCGCGGGCTCGAACTTCAGCACCATCAGCGCATAGCCCAGCACCCCCAGCACCGCCACCATGTAGATGTCGAACTCGTTGTTGTTGACGCTGTACACGCCGAGCGCCACGAACACCAGAATGGCCGGATACATCCATGCAAAGGGAATGCGCAGCAAGGCCACCCACAGGCCGATGGTGGGGATGTTGAGCACGACCAGCATGATGTTGCCGATCATGAAGCTCACCACCAGGCCCCAGAACAGCTCGGGCTGCTCGCTGATCAGCAGCGGACCGGGCGTGATGCCGTGGATGATGAGCGCGCCCATCATCACCGCCATCACCGCATCGCCGGGAATGCCGAGCGACAGCGAAGGCACGAAGGCGGTCTGCGCGGCGGCGTTATTGGCCGACTCGGGCGCCGAGATGCCCTCGATCGCACCCTTGCCGAAGCGGCTCGGATCCTTGGCCACGCGTTTTTCGATGGCATACGACATGAAGGCCGCGATCGACGGTCCGACACCCGGCAGTGCACCCAGTGCGGAGCCCAGGGCCGAGCCGCGCAGCATCGGCGCGATGGTGGCCTTGAACTCCTCGCGTGTCGGCATCATCGAGCGCATGGTGACGCGCTCGGGCTGCTGATTGGTGTGGTCCGCATTGATGCATCGCACCACCTCGGCAATGCCGAACAGGCCCATGGCGAGTGCCACGAGGTTGATGCCGTCCATCAGTTCGGGCAGGCCGAAGTGATAACGGGCCACGCCCGAGTTCACATCGGTGCCCACCATGCCCAGCAGCAGTCCGAAGACCACCATGGCCAGGCCCTTGGCGGCCGAGCCCGAGCTCATCGAAGAAGCGGCCACCAGTCCCAGCACCATCATCGAGAAGAATTCGGCCGGACCGAACTTCAGGCCCAGGTCGGCGATCATCGGCGAGAACAGCACCAGCAGGATGAGCCCGCTCATGGCGCCGACCAGCGAAGCGATCGTGGTGACGAACAGGGCCAGGCCCGAGCGGCCTTTCTTGGCCATCGGATAGCCGTCCAGACAGGTCACGGCCGACGACGGCGTGCCCGGCAGGTTCAGCAGGATGGAGGCCGTCGAGCCGCCGTACTGCGCGCCGTAGTAGACGCCCGCGAGCATGATGATGGCCGCGGTGGGGGGGATGTGATAGGTGATCGGCAGCAGCAGCGAGATGGCCGCCAGTGCGCCGATGCCGGGCAGCACGCCCACGACGGTGCCCAGCAGCACGCCAAAGAAGCAATAAGCCAGGGTGGTGGGTTCGGCTGCGACCTGCAGGCCGAGCAAGAGATTGTCGATCAGTTCCATGGTGTCTTCCTCACAGGCTCCAGGGCCAGACCGGCAGGATCATCCGCAGGCCGACCGCAAAGATCAGCACGGTCAGCCCCGAGATCACGGCGCTCAAGATGAAACGCGTCTTGAGCGGCATCGTCACCGGCACCAGGGCCAGCAGGCAACTGACGAACGTCGCCAGCGCCATGCCCAGCAGGCGCAGCGACACGGCGAACAACACCACGCTGGCCACCGACCAGAACAGGTTGCGCCACTGCACCACGATCGGCGAGCCCTGGCGCCACCAGGCCGGCAGCGCGACCAGCAGGCCCAGCACGGCCAGCAGCCAGCCGAGGATGACGGGAAAGTAGCCGGGGCCCATGCGCGCAGCCGTGCCCATGTTGTAGCGGCTGCCGTAGACGGCAAAGAAGACGCCCGCGGCCAGCATCGCCAGGCCGCCCAGGAGGTCGTGTGTATCTCGGTGTTTCATTGCGGACTCGCAGTTCTCCGTGTTGTGTGGATCTAGGGGGTCTGCGGACAGCGGGCGCGTGGATGCCCGGGTCAGGACGGGTGCTTGTTGTGATTATTTTGGGCGCACCTATCCATGCGGGTAGTCACTTCAATAAAAGAAGTCGATATCCGCTTTCTATTTCGATTTTTCTTTTGAAAACCTTAAGAAAAATGCCGATCTGTCCTAGCGCTGCATGGTAGGGATGCCGGCGTTGGCAATCGACCGTAAAATTACGTACAACACGTCATCTCACCGTCAATTCAAGGGAAATCACCTAATTTCTCCAATTTGACCGAATTGCCTCCAAAAACGTGGCAGCGTCTTTGCCGCGCAACGCTATCCGGTATTGGCCCTATGGCTGGGTGCCCGGCACCTCGATAGCCTGAACGCCGGGCCGGCGCCTCTTCCTGGCAGCCGCTGCAACCCCAACAGGCAAGGCTGTCCATGGCATTCATCAACTACGTCACCCAGATCCAGTTCGAACACGGCGCCATCGCACTGCTGCCGCAGGAATGCGTACGGGTGGGCATGACCCGCCCCCTGATCGTGACGGATGCGGGCGTGAAAGCGGCCGGCGTCCTTCAGAAAGCCCTGGACGCCCTGCGGGGCTGGGATGTCGAGGTGTTCGACCAGACCCCGCCCAACCCCACGGAAGACGCCGTGCGCGCGGCGGCAGCGCTCTATCGGCAGAAAGGCTGCGACGGCCTGATCGCGGTGGGCGGCGGATCGGCCATCGACTGCGCCAAGGGCGTTGCCCTGGTCGCGACCCACGAGGGCCCGCTCACCCGCTATGCGACCATCGAAGGCGGCTCGGCCCTCATCACCGCCCAGGTCGCGCCGCTGATCGCAGTGCCGACGACCAGCGGCACCGGCAGCGAGGTCGCCCGGGGCGCCATCCTCATCGTCGACGACCACCGCAAGCTGGGTTTTCATTCATGGCATCTGGTGCCCCGCGCCGCCATCTGCGACCCGGATCTCACACTGGGCCTGCCGCCGCGCCTGACGGCCGCCACCGGCATGGACGCCATCGCGCACTGCATGGAGACCTTCATGGCCAGCGCCTTCAATCCGCCGGCCGACGGCATCGCGCTCGACGGCCTGGCCCGGGGCTGGTCGTGGATCGAAAGAGCGACCACACACGGCAACGACCGCGAGGCGCGAGCCAACCTCATGAGTGCATCCATGCAGGGTGCCATGGCGTTCCAGAAAGGCCTGGGAGCGGTGCACTCGCTCAGTCACAGCCTGGGCGGCGTCAACCCCATGCTGCACCATGGCACGCTCAATGCCATGTTCCTTCCGGCCGTCGTCGAGTTCAACGCCGAGGCCGACAGCATGCAGCGCGAAAACCGCCTGGAGCGCATGGCGCGCGCCATGGGCCTGTCGTCCGGTACCGACATCGCACTGGCGCTGCGCGACATGAATGCACGGCTGGGCCTGCCGTCCGGCCTGGCGCAGATGGGCGTGCGCCGCGACAACTTCGAGCGCATCGTGACGGGCGCACTGGCCGACCATTGCCACGGGACCAACCCGCGCCCGGCCACGGCCCAGGATTACCGGGAATTGCTGGAAACCTCGCTCTGAGCGAGGCTGCGGATGTCGCAGCCGCAGTGCGCTCAGCGCCGGCGCAGATGGGCGGCCAGGCAGGCTGCGGCGGCCTCGGGCGAAGACTCGATGCACAGCGCAGGCACGGCCAGCATCAGGTTGAGCGGCAAGCCGAAATCCTCGATCATCATGCGGTAGCGCGCGTCGTAAGCAGGCCCCGCGCCTTCGCCTGCGTCGTTGTCTTTGGGCCAGGCTCCCCATTCGGCGCGAATCCGATCGGCCAGCGACTCGCCGGCCTGTTCCAGATACAGCGCGACCGGCTTGCCCAGCGCCACGGCCATGCCCAGTTCGAACACCGTGCCGCTGTCGGGCTCGACCGCGCCACGAAACGGCTCGAGGTTCACCAGCAAGGCATCGGCCGATTGCAGGTGCGCCACATTGCCCTGGTAGATCCGGCTCGCGCGCGCATCGGGCGCAAGGTGTTCATCGGCATGGATGCCGCCGTCCGAAGGCCGGATGCCGCGCAGGCCGTGCTTCACGCACAGCGCTTCGAGCCAGGCGTAGCGCGCGTCCTGATCGGGGTAAAAGATATCGGGACCGGCCAGGTAGACGCGGGGTAAGGTGTCGGACAGAAAAGCCATGGCGGCAGCATACTGCCGATTGGCCGACTCTGGACATCAGGCGACACACCGGGGCACATCCGGCACCAGGGCGTTCGACTCGAGGCGCTCAGTGGGCCAGCGCGCGCTGCAACTGGGCCTTGTTCATGCTGGAACGCCCCCGGAGTCCGCGCCGGCGTGCCTCCTGGTACAGCTGGGCGTAGGTCCGTCCGGCTGCACCGCTGTGCGAACGCAGGCCGCCGCGTCGGCCCGAGGACAGGTCTTCACGCGACAGCGCGCTGCCGTGTTCGGCTTCGCCACTGCGCGCGCGTTCCTTGTTGACGACGCGCGCCGCTATTTCCTCGGCCGTGTCTTCCTTGCGGCCACGCTCCAGCAGACCGGCCTTGATGTGCTGGTACTGGCGTTCACGTTTGTTGCTCCATTGGGTTCTTGGCATGTCGGTCTCCTGTGTGAGACCCGCTGCACCGGACGGCTGCCCGGCAACGGGCTGGATTCCAGTCTCCCCCGGCCGTTGCCGCCTCGCAAGCCCTGCGCAGGCGCGCGTCACGCCCGCAGACACGCGGGCGGGGCGCTGTCCGACACCGCGCTACTTCTTCAGCCCTTGCAGCTTGGCGAAGGCATGCGACATCGCGCTGCCGGCGGCCTGATCGGCAGAGGCGCCCCGGCCGCCTTGCTGCGTGTAGCGGCCGGCACCGCGGCCGGCGTTCTCGAACCGGTTGTCGCGTGGCCCGTCACGCCGCGCCGGAGCCGCGTCGAGTTTCATGGTCAGGCTGATGCGCTTGCGGGCCGCATCGACCTCCAGCACCTTGACCTTGACGATGTCGCCGGTCTTGACGACTTCGCGCGCATCGGTGACGAACTTGTTCGACAGCTGGCTCACGTGCACCAGGCCGTCCTGGTGCACGCCGAGGTCGACGAACGCACCGAAGGCTGCGACGTTGCTCACGGTCCCCTCGAGCACCATGCCCTCCTTGAGGTCGGCGATGTCTTCGACGCCATCGTTGAAGCGCGCCACCTTGAAGTCAGGCCGGGGATCGCGGCCGGGCTTTTCCAGTTCGGCCAGGATGTCCTTCACGGTCACCACGCCGAACTGGGCATTGGCCAGGCTCTCGGCCTTCACCCCCTTGAGCAGTTCGGCCCGGCCCATGACTTCGGCGATCGGCTTGGCGACCTGGGCCAGCATGGCCTCGACCACCGAATACGTCTCGGGGTGCACACCGGTCATGTCGAGCGGATTGTCGCCACTGCGGATGCGCAGGAAACCGGCACTCTGCTCGAAAGTCTTGGCCCCCAGGCCGGTCACGGACAGCAGTTGCTGGCGGTTGCGGAAAGCCCCGTTGGCTTCGCGCCAGCGCACCACGGCCTTGGCCACGCCGCCGGAGAGCCCCGACACCCGGGTCAGCAACGGCGCACTGGCCGTGTTCAGGTCGACGCCCACGGCGTTCACGCAATCCTCGACCACCGTATCGAGCGTGCGGGCGAGTTCGCTTTGATTGACGTCGTGCTGGTACTGCCCCACGCCGATGCTCTTGGGATCGATCTTGACCAGTTCGGCCAGCGGATCCTGCAGTCGACGCGCAATGCTGGCAGCGCCGCGCAGGCTCACATCCACATCCGGCATTTCCTGGCTGGCGAACTCGCTGGCGCTGTAGACCGAGGCGCCGGCCTCGCTGACCACCACCTTCTCGATGGCATAAGGCGCGTCCTTGGCCAGCAGCTTGATGAGGTCGGCAGCCAGCTTGTCGGTTTCACGGCTGGCCGTGCCGTTGCCGATGGCGATGAGATTGACGCCGTGCTTCATGCAGAGCTTGGCCAGCGTGTGCAGCGAGCCATCCCAGTCGCGGCGGGGCTCGTGGGGGTAGACGGTCGAGGTGTCGACCAGCTTGCCGGTGGCATCGACCACGGCGACCTTGACGCCGGTGCGGATGCCCGGATCGAGCCCCATCACGACACGGGCGCCGGCGGGAGCGGCCAGCAGCAGGTCGCGCAGGTTGTCGGCGAACACCTTGATGGCGACTTTTTCGGCATCCTCGCGCAGGCGGGCGAACAGGTCGCGCTCGGTCGACAGCGACAGCTTGACACGCCAGGTCCAGGCCACGGCCTTGCGGATCAGGTCGTCGGCCGCCCGCGCCGAATGGCTCCAGCCCAGATGAAGCGCAATACGGCCTTCGGCCACGCTGGGTTTGCCGGGCTCGGGCTCGACGGGCAACACCAGCTTGGCGTCGAGGACCTCTTGCTGGCGTCCCCGGAACACCGCCAGGGCCCGGTGGGACGGGACACGGCCGATGGGCTCGTCGTAATCGAAGTAGTCGCGGAACTTGGCGATATCGGCATGGTTCTCGTCCTTGCCGTCGACCAGCTTGCTGCGCAGCAGGCCTTCCTGCCACAGCCATTCGCGCAGATCCTGCACAAGAGCCGCGTCTTCGGCCCAGCGCTCGGACAGGATGTCGCGCACGCCGTCGAGCACGGCCTGCACGGTGGTGAAGTCACTGCCGTCCTCGCCCTTGGCCGGCTTGACGTAGCTGGCGGCCTCGTCGGCCGGCACGCGGTCGGGCTCGGCAAACAGCAACGAGGCCAGGGGGTCGATGCCGTTCTCGCGGGCGATCTGGCCCTTGGTGCGGCGCTTGGGCTTGTAGGGCAGGTACAGATCCTCGAGTTCCTGCTTGGTGGGCACGGCCTCGATGGCTGCGCGCAGTTCGGGCGTGAGCTTGCCCTGTTCGTCGATGCTCTTGAGCACCGCCTCGCGGCGGCTCTCGAGTTCACGCAGATAACCCAGCCGGTATTCCAATTCGCGCAACTGCACGTCGTCGAGGCCGCCCGTGGCCTCCTTGCGGTAGCGGGCCACGAAGGGCACGGTGGCCCCGCCGTCGAGCAAGGCCACGGTCGTCGAGACCTGTTCGACCCGGACCTTGAGTTCACTGGCGATCTGCTGGAATATCTTGTTCACATTCAATCTCTGTCTCGCGCAAGTTCGATCTTGCGCCCTGCCGCACCATGCCGCGCCATCCGGCCCTGGGGCCTTCGGGGCGGCCAAGTAAAGCTGGCGAGTTTGCCACAGCCCAGCCGCCTCGCCGGCCGTCCAACCGGGGCCGCGGCCCCGCGCCTTGTAGGAAAACAGCGGCTTTCCCCGGGGACGCCCCGAATCGGCCGGCTTCCTCGTGTAGTCTCGTGACGGCCGGCTCGGCGGTGCCTGAACATCCCATCCGCCAGCCCGGCCCGCCTGGATGCGGCGATGCGGATTCGAGAGCACTGCCCTGCGCCGGCTGTCTCCCGCCCATGCCAGGCGTCCCCCAGCCCGAGGAGCATCCATGACACCACCGCCCACCATCGCCACCGCCCCAGCCGCCGCCCTGTCCCGGTCCATGTCCGCCTCGCCCGAACAATCCCCCTCGCGGTCGGCGGGTGCCACGGCCAGGGTCGATGCCGGCACACGCCGCCCGATGGCAGGACCCAGCCTCACCGCCCTGGCCTGCAGCGCCCTGCTGGTGCTGGCCGGATGCCAGAGCCAGCCGCCTGCGCCGCAGGGCATCTCCTCGACCTTCACCGGCAATACGCCCACGGCGCAGCAGGCTGCCATGCAGCCGGAAAGCGGCTCGGGCTACACCCGCAAGCCCGGTTGGGCAACCCAGACCTATGCCGTGGCGGCAGCCAACCCGCTGGCCACGGCCGCCGGCGACCAGGTCCTGAAATCCGGCGGCTCGGCGGTCGACGCCGCCATTGCGGTGCAGCTCGTGCTGACCCTGGTCGAGCCGCAATCCAGCGGACTGGGCGGCGGCGCATTCCTCATGCATTTCGACGGCAAGACGGTCGAGGCTTACGACGGCCGCGAGACCGCCCCGCGAGAAGCCGACGGCCGGCTCTTCATCGGTGCGGACGGCAAGCCCATGCCTTTCCAGCAGGCGGTGGTGGGCGGACGCTCCGTCGGGACGCCGGGCCTGCTCAAAATGCTGGAACAAGTACACCAGGCGCATGGCAAGCTGCCCTGGGCCGCGCTGTTCGCGCCGGCCATCAATCTCTCCGAACGCGGATTTCCCGTCAGCCAGCGTCTCCATACGCTGATCGAGACCGACCCGTCTCTGCGCAGCGACCCCGTGGCTGCCCGCTACTTCTACGGCGCCGACGGCCATGCCCTGCCCGTGGGCACCATCCTGCGCAATCCCGAGCTCACCCAGACGCTGAGGCAGATCGCCGCCGGCGGCAGCAAGGTCTTCTATCAGGGCGAGATAGCCCAGGCCATGGTGGACAAGGTACGCAACCATCCCACCAATCCCGGCCGCCTGTCGCTGGCCGACCTGAGCGCCTACCAGCCCAAGAAACGCACGCCGCTGTGCGCAGACTATTCGGCCAACAGCAAGCCTTACCTGATCTGCGGATTTCCGCCGCCCAGCTCCGGCATGCTGGCCATCGGGCAGATCCTGGGCATCCTGGGCAATACCGACGCCGCACTGCAGCCGCCGCAGGCCACCGCACAGGGCGTGGTGCCCAGCGCAAACTGGCTGCACCTGTACAGCGAAGCCGCCCGGCTGGCCTTTGCCGACCGCGCGGCCTACATCGGCGACCCGGATTTCGTGCAGGCTCCCGGCGGCGACTGGCGCAGCCTGCTGGCGCCCGGCTACCTGCTGGAACGCAGCCGGCTCATCGGTCCGCAACGCATGCCTGCGGCCACGGCCGGCCAGCCGGCGCCGCTGCGCGTGGGTTACGCCCCCATGCCGCCGCAACCCGAGTACGGCACCTCGCACATCTCGATCATCGACAAGGACGGCAACGCCGTGGCCATGACCACGACCATCGAAGCGGCTTTCGGCTCGCGCCAGATGGTCAAGGGCTTCATGCTCAACAACGAACTGACCGACTTCAGCTTCACGCCGACCGATGCGTCGGGCCAGCCGATCGCCAACAGCGTGCAACCCGGCAAACGCCCACGCTCGTCGATGTCGCCCACGCTGGTCTTCGACCGCAACTCCGGCCAGTTGCTGGCCAGCGTCGGCAGCCCGGGCGGCGCAGCCATCATCCACTACACGGCCAAGACGCTGTACGGCATGCTCAACTGGGGATTGAACGCCCAACATGCCATCGACCTGCCCAATTTCGGCGCCAGCGAGACCGGCCTGCCGGTGGAAGCCGGCCGCTTCCCGCCCGCCACCCTGGCGACGTTGCGCCAGCGCGGCCACGACGTCAAGGAGCAGGAGATGACCAGCGGCCTGCAGGCCATCGAGCGCACGGGCACCGGTTATTTCGGCGGCGCCGATCCCCGCCGCGAAGGCGTGGTGATGGGGGATTAAGCCGCGTCGAATCGGCGAGGTGAAAAAGGTGCCGGGTCCACATAGGGCGCCTCGCCCCCGATGAGTTCGGCCAGCAGCCGGCCCGATGCGGGCCCCAGGGTGAAACCCTGATGGGCATGGCCGAAGTTGAACCACAGCCCGGCATGCCGGGGCGCAGCGCCGATCACCGGTTTCATGTCGACCGTGCACGGGCGCGCGCCCAGCCAGGGTTGCGGCTCGACGCCGGCGCCCAGCTCGAACAACTGGCGGGTGGATCGTTCGGCCTGTGCCAGTTGCACCGGCGTGGCCGGCGCATCGAGAGCGGCGAACTCGGCGCCGGTGGTCAGACGCAAGCCGCGCTTCATGGGGGCCAGCATCACGCCCTGTTCGGTATCGAGCAAGGGCAGACGCAGGGGCCGGTCCATCGCGTAATGGCGGTGGTAGCCGCGCTTGATGAACAGCGGCAACCGGTAGCCGAGCGCCCGCGTGGCGGCATCCGCCCAAGGACCGAGTGCAAGCACCGCGTGCTGCGCCTCGACCCGGCCATCGGCCGTCTGCACCGACCAGCCGTTTCCATCCTGCCGCAGGGTGGACGCATCGCCCTGCTTGAACTGGCCGCCCATGCGCAGAAACAGCGCGGCATACCGCTCGACCAGTTCGCCCGGATCGCTCACCGACCACGGATCTTTCCAGTGCACCGCACCGGCCAGCAGGCCGCCGCGCAAGCCGGGCAACGCGGCCGACAGCGCAGGGCCTTCCAGCATGTCGACCGACAGGCCGTGTGCCTGCGCCACGGCCTGGGCCTGTGCACGCGCGGCATCGAACAGCGCCGGCGTGCGATAGCCCTGCAGCCAGCCTTGGCGCTGGACGAGATCGCCCGCATCGGCGGCACCGATCCAGGCCTCGTGTTCGCTGAGACAGTGCGCGATCAGTTGGCTGTAGGCCTGGGCCACCGGGGCGTAGGCCTTGGGCGCCGAGTTCATCCAGTAACGCGCCAGGCGCGGCAGCAAGGCCGGCATGGCACGCAGGTGGTAGTGCACATCGTTGCCCTGCCCCAGCGCCACGCGCCACAGCGCCCGCCAGTCGCGCGGAAACGCGTAGGGCATGACGGCTTCGCGCTGGATCATGCCGGCGTTGCCGTACGAGGTTTCGCGCCCGGGCGACTTGCGATCGACCAGCAGCACACGGTGTCCGCGCTGGCGCAAGGCCAGCGCCGTGCTGACGCCGACCATGCCGGCACCGAGGACAAGAATGTCAGTTGTCATATACGCAGTCTTTGCCCGAGGGCCGATTCGCGCCCGTGGGCGCATGGCCCGTTCAGTTGCGGAGTGCGGCAATCACGCAGATCTCGATGCGTGCAGGGGCCATCAACGCCGAGCAGACGGTGGCGCGAACGGGCAGCGGATCCTTGAAGTGGGCCGCATAGGCTTTGTTGAATTCCGCGAAATCTTCTTTTTCGGTCAGGAACACCGTGACCGAGACCACATCGGCCAGCGTGAGACCGGCGGTGGCCAAGGTGGCGGAGATGCGCTCGAGCGTCAGATCGGTCTGGGCGGCAATGCCTTCCGGAATGCTGCCGTCGGCGGCAAACGGCATTTCACCGGCCAGGAAAGCCAGGCCGGCAGCTGTACGGATCTTGGAGAAAGGAAGGTTGGCAGGCACGCTCATGAGGACAGCTCTCTTGGCAAATCGGAGTGAAAAAACAGCCGGCGGGCGGATCACCGCAGAGACGCAGTGGCATCGCCCGCGGCGGACGCATCCCATTGTGCGACGGGAAAACGCTCTCCAAACATGCCTGAATCGCATTAAATAGAATAATTCATTGCGATTTCGGCAATTTCACTCGGGGTTCGAGCCACTCTCGCCGGTGACCGCCTCCGAGCGGCCCAGCCCGCCGCCTGCCGCCTGGATCGCGGCGACCAGATGCTGCACAAAAGCCTTGCCGGCCTCGGGCAGGTTGCGCCCGGCCATGGTCTGCACCTCGAGGTAACGCTCGTTCATCTCGCGATCACGCAGCGGAATGGCGACGATGGACTGCGCTTTCAAGCGCGTGCGCACCGAGATCTCGCCATAGAACGCCACCCCCCCGCCGCCAGCCGCGGCAAAGCTGACCAGCGCATCGGCATGGTTGCTCTGCAGCACCGGGGTATAGCGCAGACCCTGGCGGCTGCAACTGATGTCCAGCAGGTGGCGCAACGAACTGTTCTTGAGCGGCAAGGCCAGCGGGTAGGCCGTGACTTGGCTGAACGAGACCTGGCGCTGGCCGGCCAGCGGATGGTCGCTCGCCATCACGGCCAGCACCGGGCTCGGGTAACGCAGCTCGACCCGGATACCGGCTTCGGGAACCGAACTGAGCGTGATGCCGATATCGGCTTCGCCATCGCGCACCCGGCGGGCCACGTCGCCTTGCGAACACACATCCAGATCGAAACGGATGCCGGCATACCGCTCGCGGAACTGGGCGATCAGCGTCGGAATGAAGTCGTAGGCGAATCCCTCGACGCTGACGATGCGCACCCGACCGGTACGCAGGCCCCGCAGGGAGTTGATCTCGCCGGTCACACGCTCGATGTCCTGCTGCACACGCCGGGCGTGCGCGGCCAGCAGTTCGCCGGCGGCATTGGGCACCATGCCGCGCGAGCGGCGCTCGAACAGCAGGGTGTCGAGTTCGGCCTCGAGCCGTGCGATCTGGCGGCTGACCGCCGACGACGCCACATTGAGCTTGAGCGCCGCATCCTTGATGGAGCCGGTGCGCACCACCTCGAGGAAATAACGCATGGCGGTTTCCTGCAACACCCTGTTCTGCATACCGGTTCCTGTTCTGACTCTGATCTGAAGGCGGGATTTTTCGATTGCCTTTTCAGCAAGCGTTTATTCTAATCATTGCGCTTGTTGGTGCCTAGGGTTTGCCCTAGGATGAACTTCATGCCAGTGACACAAAGCCGCTGGCGCCTCGTCCCGCCTACACCCCTGGTCTGACCGTTTCAGGAGCCCGCCACATGCCCTTCGCCACCCCTCTCGCCCGTCTGGCCGCCGCCTGCACACTCGCTCTCGGCGCCGTTGCCCCGGCCCTGGCCGCCGACGCCTTCCCGTCGCGCCCCATCACCGTCGTCATCCCCTTCCCGCCCGGCGGTGCCACCGACGTGCTGGGCCGCGTGATCGGCCAGAAACTCGGCGACACGCTGGGCCAGACCGTGGTCGTCGAAAACCGCGCGGGCGCCGGCACCATCATCGGTGCGTCCTATGTCGCCAAGGCCGCGCCGGACGGCTATACCGTGCTGGTCAGCTCGGGCACGACCTTCACCGTCAATCCCGCCATCCGCAACAACCTGCCCTACGACCCGGTCAAGAGCTTCGACCCCATCGGCATCGCCGGCCGCACGGGCCTGATCCTGCTGGCCAACAAGGACGTGCCGGTGCAGACCGTCAAGCAGTTCGTCGACTACGTCAAGGCTTCCCCCGACAAGTACGCCTACGGCTCGTTCGGCAGCGGCACGACGGCACAGTTCGCCGGCGAGATCGTGCTCTCCGCGACCGGCCTGAAGATGACCCACGTGCCCTACAAGGGCAGCGCCCCGGCCATGACCGACCTGATGGGCGGCCAGATTCCGTTCACCGTGGATACCGTCTCGGCCGCCATCCCGCAGCTCAAGAGCGGCAAGATCAAGGCGATCGCCGTGACCACCGCCAAACGCTCGGCCCTGCTGCCGGACGTGCCGACGATGGCCGAGAACGGCTACCCCGACATCAACATGGACACCTGGCTGGTGCTGGCCGCGCCCAAGGGCCTGCCTGCGGATGTCAAGGCCAAGCTCGAAAAGGCACTGGCCACGGTGATGGCCGATGCCGACACCCGCAGCAAACTCACGGCGCAGGGCTTCGAGCCCGCCTACGCCAATGCCGCCGCAGCCTCCGATCTCATCAACAAGGAACTGCCCGTGATGCGTGCCCTCGCTCAGCGCGCCAACATCACGGCAGACTGACCCTGCCCGGCCGGCGCGCGAGCCCGAAACCGTTGCCGCGCGCCGCATGACCCGGGCCCGGCCGCACGCCGGGCCGCTTTCCGCCTCCCATCCAAAGACGCCAGACAAGAAGAGACACCTGCAACATGACCCGCGCAACCACCACCTCCAGCGGCCCTTTGGTCGAACTCTCCGCCGTCGAACTGCGCCGGCTCATCGGCAGCAAGGCCATTTCGCCGGTCGAGCTGCTCGATGCCTGCATCGAGCGCATCGAGGCGGTGAACCCGCTGATCAACGCCGTCACCGCCACCTGCTTCGACCGCGCCCGCACCGAAGCCCAGGCGGCCGAACGCGCGGTGCTGGCCGGTGAACCGCTGGGCCTGCTGCACGGCCTGCCGCTGGGCGTGAAGGATCTGGAACCCACGGCGGGACTGCTGACCACCTGGGGTTCGCCGATCTACCGCGACCATGTGCCCAGCGAGGACATCGAACTCGTGGCCCGCCTGCGCCGTGCCGGTGCCATCGTGGCCGGCAAGACCAACGTGCCGGAAATGGGTGCCGGGGCCAACTCGCGCAACCCGGTGTGGGGCGCCACGGGCAATCCCTTCGACAACAACCTCAATGCCGGCGGTTCGTCGGGCGGCTCGGCGGCTGCCCTGGCCAGCGACATGCTGCCGGTCTGCACCGGCTCGGACACCGGCGGCTCGCTGCGCATCCCGGCCGCCAAATGCGGCGTCGTCGGTTTCCGGCCCTCGCCCGGCGTGGTGCCCAGCGTGCGCAAGCTGCTGGGCTGGACACCGATCTCGGTGGTCGGGCCGATGGGCCGCACCGTCGAGGATGCCTGCCTGCAACTGGCCGCCAGCGCCGGCATGCATGCGGGCGATCCGCTGAGTTACCCGCTCGATGCCCTGTCCTTTCTGACACCCGCCCGCACCGACCTGAGCCGCCTGCGCGTGGCCTGGACGGACGATTTCGGCGTCTGCGCGGTCGATCAGGGCATCCGCACCACCTTCCGCAACAAGATCAAGGCCATGCGGCATCTGTTCGCGCGTTGCGACGAAGTCCAGTTCGATCTGGGCGATGCGCACCGCTGCTTCGATGTGCTGCGCGCCGAATCCTTCGTGGCCGGCATGCAATCGGCCTACGAGCGCGATCCCGCAAGCCTGGGCCCGAATCCCCGCGCCAACTACGAGATGGGCGCCCGGATGAGCCTGCTCGATTCCGCCTGGGCACAGGCCGAGCAGACCCGCCTGATCCATCGTTTTCAGGAAACCTTCGCCGAGTACGACCTGGTGCTCTCGCCCACCACGCCGGTCTCGCCTTTCCCGTGGACGCAGCCGCACGCCGACACCATCAACGGCGAGCAGCAGGCCAACTACTACCGCTGGCTGGCACTGACGTATGTCGTCACGCTGACCACGCATCCCGCCCTCTCGCTGCCCTGCGGCACCGACCATGCGGGCATGCCGTTCGGCCTGCAGGTGGTGGGCGGTTTCCGCCGCGACCACGAAGTGCTGGGTGCCGCGCATGCGATGGAACAGGCCTTTGCCGGCCATGCCGAACTGCGGCGCCCGCGTCCCGACCTGAGCCGGCTGCGCCCCGCCGTGCCGGCACTGCACTCGATCGTGACCGCACCGCCCGTGTTCGATGCGCGGCAAGCGGGCTCGAGCACGGTCTCGGTCGTCTGAAGCCCCGAACGAGGACCGCCCCCGGCGAGCCTGACGGGACCATGCCGGGGTCTCGGGCTGCCTCGCCGACCGGGTCCAGGCTCGGCAGGCTCCCGCTCGATGCCGCAGTCGATCCGGACGCCCGCTTCTAATATCAGTTATCGTATGACATCTTCGCATCAAGGTACTTGACCCCCGGTACAACGGCTTTGTCACTCAAGGGTTTAGGCGTTATCCCTAATCGCTTGGACCGATCGGCCAGTTACATTTGCCCGGCAAGTACGACAACTGACGATTCGTCGCAGCGTTATTTCAACTAGCACAAGCCGGCTACATGTCCTCCGACCAAAAACTGCATCCCACTCCCATCCGTTTCAAACGACTGCTGCTCACCGGCGCAGCCGGCGGCCTCGGCTCCGAACTGCGCAAGCGCCTGCACCGCTACTGCGATGTGCTGCGCATCTCCGACCTGGCAGGTCTCGAGGCCGAAGCCGGCCACGAAGAGGTGCAGCTCGTGCGCCTGGAGGATGCGGCCGCCGTGCACAGCCTGGTCGAAGGCGTCGACGCCGTCATCCACCTGGGCGGGGTCTCGACCGAACAGCCCTGGGACCCGATCCTGCAAGGCAATATCGTCGGCACCTACAACCTGTACGAAGCCCTGCGCAAGCACGGCGTCAAACGTGTGGTCTTCGCCAGCTCCAATCACGTCACCGGCTTCTATCGCCAGGACGAAGTCGTGAGCCCCAGCGAACCCATGCGCCCCGACGGGCTGTACGGCTTGTCGAAGGCTTTCGGTGAAAGCCTGTCGCGCCTGTACTTCGATCGCTACGGCATCGAAACCGCCTGCGTGCGCATCGGTTCGTCGTTCCCCGAGCCCCGCAACCGCCGCATGCTCGCCACCTGGATGAGCTACGACGACCTCGAGCGCCTGGTGATTGCCGCGCTGACGACGCCGGTACTCGGCCACACCGTGATGTACGGCATGGGCGACAACACCACCACCTGGTGGGACAACACCAGCGCGCGCCATGTGGGCTACCGCCCCCAGGACAGCTCGGAACAGTTCCGGGCCAAGGTCGAAGCCGCCGATCCCAGGCCCGATCTGTCCGATCCGGCCAATATCTATCAGGGCGGACCGTTTGTCCGCACCGGCCCGTTCGACTGAAGCCCCCGGTCCGCAGATGGCCCTGGCCGCCACGAGCGGCCGGCCGGCGGCGATAATAGGCGCTTTCCCCAACCGTTGAACTGCGCTGCGCGCCCGCCTCCCGCGGCGGCGCGGAGCATGGCGCCCGCTGGCCTTTCTGCCGGCACGACGCGCACTGTGCAGGCAAACGCCGAAGTATCGATCCCGTGGCCATCCCTTCTTCCTTCATCCAGGACCTGCTCTCCCGCGTCGACATCGTGGACGTGGTGGGCCAACATGTCCAGCTGAAGAAAGGCGGCGCCAATTACATGGGGCTGTGCCCTTTCCACGGCGAGAAATCGCCGTCGTTCAGTGTCAGCCCGACCAAGCAGTTCTATCACTGCTTCGGCTGCGGCGCCAACGGCGACGCCATCAAGTTCCTGATGGAGCACACCGGTGAAACCTTCGTCGAGGCCGTGCACGATCTGGCCGGCCAGTTCGGCCTTCAGGTGCCCGACGACGACAGCAGCCCCGAGGAGCGCGCCCGCGCCGCGGCCCGCCGCGAAAAACAGGCCACGCTCAGCGACGTGCTGGCCCAGGCGGCACAGGCCTACCGGCAGCACCTGCGCACGGCGCCCACGGCGATCGCCTACCTGAAGCGGCGCGGACTCTCGGGCGACATCGCGCGCACCTTCGGACTCGGTTATGCCCCCGAAGGCTGGCGCAGCCTGGCCAGCGTGTTCCCCGACTACGCCGACCCCCTGCTGGCCGAAAGCGGCCTGGTCATCCTGCGCGAGGAAGAAGGCCAGGAAGAAAAGCGCTACGACCGCTTCCGCGACCGCATCATGTTCCCCATCCGCAATGTGAAGGGCGACGTGATCGGCTTTGGCGGCCGGGTCATGGACAAGGGCGAGCCCAAATACCTGAACTCGCCCGAGACACCCGTCTTCAGCAAGGGGCACGAACTCTACGGGCTGTTCGAGGCCCGCAACGCCATCCACAACCTGGGTTATGCCCTGGTCACCGAAGGCTACATGGACGTCGTGGCCCTCGCCCAGTTGGGCTTCGCCAATGCGGTGGCCACGCTGGGCACGGCCTGCACGCCCGACCACGTGCGTTTGCTGATGCGCTTCACCGACAACGTCGTCTTCAGCTTCGACGGCGACGGCGCCGGCCGCCGCGCGGCCCGCAAGGCCCTGGATGCCGCCCTGCCCTGGGCCAGCGACACCCGCAGCATCAAGTTCCTGTTCCTGCCGGCCGAACATGATCCGGACAGCTACATCCGTGCCTTTGGCCACGAGGCCTTTGCGGTGGCGGTGGGCGAAGCCGTACCCCTCAGCCGTTTCCTGATCGACAGCGCCCGCGAGAGCTGCGACCTGAGTACGGCCGAAGGGCGCGCACGGCTGGCCAGCCACGCCCAGCCCCTGTGGAACGCCCTGCCCGACGGCGCCTTCAAGCGCCAGCTCCTCAACGAGTTCTCCGGCCTCATCCAGTTGCCCGACGGCGAACTCCAGAAGCTGTGGCAGGCGGCCGCGCTCAAGCCGGGCGGAGCCGGCGCAGGGACGGCGCCCCACCGTGGCGGCTTCACCCCGTCGGGCGACCCAGGCGGCTACGCCCATCCGGCCGACGACAGCCTGGCCGGACTGGAGGCCATGGGCGCCTATGGCGAGCCCCTGGGCTCGTCCATGCCGCCGCCGGGCGGCGGCGGCGGTAGCTGGCGTCGCCAAGGCCAGGGCCATGGAAACGGCAGCGGCAGCGGCGAATGGCGCAGCAAGAAACCCTGGAACGGCCGGGGCGGACGCGACGAGCCCGATCTGGGTGCGCGGCTGCCACGGCAGAAACCGGTCTCCAGAGAGGACCAGGCCGTGCGCCTGCTGCTGGGCGACATGGCTTACTGGGACCACCTGGGCCCGGAAGAGCGCAGCATGCTGTCCGGCCTGCCGGCCCCGCACGGCACGCTGTTCGTCTGGCTCGAAGAACAGCTCCACGAATTCGGCGCGCAACCCTGGGCTGCGCTGCAGGCGGCCTTGGCCGAACAACCGTTCGGCGAACAGGTCCTGCGCCTCATGGGCAGCCTGCCCACCGTCGACGATGCGCCGCCGGAAGAACTCCGCCGTGAATTGCAGGGCGTGATCAATCGCATCCTCGACGACCAGCTCAAGCTCCAGGAAAGCCTGGCACTGGCCGCGGTGCCCACCGATCCCGAGGCACTGGAACGCTATCGCTCGCTGGCAAGCCGGCGCAAAGCCCTTCAAGCCCGCATGAAATCCTTCTGATCGGCGGCTTTCGCCTCATCAATTTTCAGAGCACGATACAGAGCGACAACCACGCCGAAGGTGCTTTCCGTCTGGGCACACCCTGAACACCCAGGGCGATTCCAGTTCAGAAATGCTTGTCAAGTACTTGACAACGAATATTTATTCGGGGGTCGTTTTCCGGGTATAATCCACCTGTTTTCTGGCAAGAGCGACAGCAGCACCTCCGGCCCCAGCCCTCGCAACGAACTTGCGACCGATCGTCACGGATTGGGCTACCTTACCCGCAAGGACTGCACTCCAAATGTTCGCCCACCCATCTTGCCTGCGGCAGACCTGTGTTTTCCCCAGGGCATGGTTCGTCTTGAACGACCGTGTTTTGCCGCCATATCTGTTTTGATGTCGTGAGTTCGCGTGTCGTGTGCACAGCCCTTCCGGTTGTGCATGACCCCGCGTTGTGGTTGTCTGCCCTTGCGTCCGGATTGTCCGGATGCCTGTGCCGGCGTCGCGTGTTTGTTGTTTCATCGGAGAGGTCAGTCCATGCCAGCCCAGAAGCCCAGCAAGTCCACCGTCGCCACGAGCCCTGCCAAGAAAAGCAAGGCCCAGACGCCGGACTCCGCTACAAAACCCTCTGCAACCCAGGCCTTGACGGCATCTGCCGCCCCGACCCGCAAGCCCGCGAAAGCCCCCGCTTCCGCCTCGAACCCTGTGACCGAAATCTCTAAAAAAGACCTCAAAGCCGCCGCCGATGAACTCCTGAAAGCCGCGGCCAAGAAGCCCAAGGCGGTCAAGGCCGTCAAAGCTGAAAAACCTGCCGCTGCGGCCAAGGAAACCGCAGCCAAGCCGGCTGCCGCCGTGCGTCCGGCCAAGGCCGCCGCCGCGGAAAAGGAAACGCCGCCCAAGAAGAAGCCCGGCCGCAAGCCCGGCAAGGCAGCCGCCGCCAAGAAGGAAATCGACGACGACGAGGATTTCTCCGATGTCGATGCCGAGTTCACCGAAGAGGAATCCACCGAAGCGGACGTGCCTGCGGCTGCGGCCAGCGAAGAGGTCGTCAAGGTCAAGCCGCTGCGCATCAAGGTCAGCAAGGCCAAGGAACGCGCCCTGATGAAGGAATTCGGCCTGGACGAAACCGTCCTGGGCGAAGACGAAATGCAGGAGCGCCGCAACCGCCTGAAGCTGCTGATCAAGCTGGGCAAGACGCGCGGTTACCTGACCCACGCCGAAATCAACGACCACTTGCCCGACAAGCTGGTCGATGCCGAAACGCTCGAAGTCGTGGTGAGCATGCTCAACGACATGGGCGTGTCGGTCTACGAACAGACGCCCGATGCCGACACCCTGCTGCTCAACAACAGCGGTGCCAGCGCCACCACCGAAGAAGAAGCCGAAGAAGCGGCCGAAGCCGCCCTGTCCACGGTCGACAGCGAGTTCGGCCGCACCACCGACCCCGTGCGCATGTACATGCGTGAAATGGGAACGGTCGAGCTGCTGACCCGCGAAGGCGAAATCGAAATCGCCAAACGCATCGAAGGCGGCCTGATGGACATGATGGAGGCGATCTCCGGCTCGCCCGCCACCATCGCCGAAATCCTGCGCATGGCCGAGGAAATCCGTGAAGGCAAGGTCGTGATCTCGACCATCGTCGACGGTTTCTCCAACCCCAACGAAGCCGATGACTACGTGGCCGAAGAAGACTTCGACGAGTTCGACGAAGACGACGACGACGACGGCAACGGCGGCTCCAAGGCCCTGACCAAGAAGCTCGAGGAACTCAAGAACGAGGCCCTGCGCCGCTTCGACAACATCCGTGGCTGGTTCGAGAAGGTGCACAAGTCGTACGACCGCGAAGGCTACGGCTCGGCCAACTACCTCAAGGCCCAGAAGGCCCTGAGCGAAGAGCTCATGACCATCCGCTTCACGGCCAAGACCATCGAGCGCCTGTGCGATCTGGTCCGCGCCCAGGTCGACGAAGTGCGCCGCCACGAACGTGAACTGCGCAAGATCATCGTCGACAAGTGCGGTTACCCGCAAGACAGCTTCGTGGCCGAGTTCAGCGGCCGCGACGCCAAGGGCCATACCGTGCGCTCGCACCTGCTCGACCTGTCGTGGTCCGAAGCGCAGGCCGACGCCAGCAAGCCCTGGAGCGCGATCATGGGCCGCAACATTCCGCCCATCCAGGAACTGCAGCAGCGCCTCATCGACGTGCAGTCCAAGGTGGTCGTGCCGCTCGAGGAGCTCAAGGCGATCAACAAGCGCATGAACGCCGGCGAGATGTCCTCGCGCGACGCCAAGAAAGAGATGATCGAGGCCAACCTGCGCCTGGTGATCTCGATCGCCAAGAAGTACACCAACCGCGGCCTGCAGTTCCTCGACCTGATCCAGGAAGGCAACATCGGCCTGATGAAGGCGGTCGACAAGTTCGAATACCGCCGCGGCTACAAGTTCTCGACCTATGCCACCTGGTGGATCCGCCAGGCCATCACGCGCTCGATCGCCGATCAGGCCCGCACCATCCGCATCCCGGTGCACATGATCGAGACCATCAACAAGATGAACCGCATCTCGCGCCAGCATCTGCAGGAGTTCGGTTTCGAGCCGGATGCCTCCATCCTGGCCGAGAAGATGGACATCCCCGAGGACAAGATCCGCAAGATCATGAAGATCGCCAAGGAGCCGATCTCGATGGAAACCCCCATCGGCGACGACGACGACAGCCATCTGGGCGATTTCATCGAGGACAGCGCCAATACCGCGCCGATCGATGCGGCCATGCAGGCCGGCTTGCGCGATGTGGTCAAGGACATCCTCGACTCGCTCACGCCGCGCGAGGCCAAGGTGCTGCGCATGCGTTTCGGTATCGAAATGGACAACGACCACACCCTCGAGGAAGTGGGCAAGCAGTTCGACGTCACCCGCGAACGCATTCGCCAGATCGAGGCCAAGGCCCTGCGCAAGCTCAAGCACCCGAGCCGCAGCGACAAGCTGCGCAGCTTCGTCGACAACTTCTGATCGACCGATCGCCGCCCTGGACGCCGGAATCTCGCGGCGCCCGGGGCGCACAAGACGACAGCAAGCCCGTCACACCCCCGTGTGGCGGGCTTTTTTTGCGGCCGGAGGTGCGTGGTACGCTGTATGTCACTGAAACGGCGTCGGCTTCGGCGCCATGCCGAACGGCCCCCGCAGGAAAGCCCATGACCTACGCCTCCCCCCCCTCCCCGCTCAGCGACGCCCTGGTCCAGGATGCAGAAGACCAGTTGCGCACGGCTCTTCTGCAGTCCGATGTCGAGGCGCTGGAACGTCTGTTTTCGCCGATGCTGGTGTTCGTGAACCACCTGGGGCAGCGGCTGACGCGCGAGGACACGCTGGCCATCCACCGATCGGACCGTATCCGCATCGACAGCCTGCTGCCGTCGGACGCGGTGGTGCGTGTGGCGGGCGAAGTGGGGGTGGTCTCGGTCCGCACCCACATCAACGGCGTGTACAACGAGCAGGAGACGGCCGGCGACTACCGCTTCATGCGGGTGTGGCGCCTGGCAGAGGGCGGAGCGCTGCAGCTGATCGCCGCGCAGGCGACGCCGGCGGCCGACTGAGCCCCGGCGCACCGGCCGGTACGGCGGGCTGCATGCCGGGTTTCAGCCCCGGGGCCTGAAGCCGGCGAACCGTTCGGCCATGCCGCTGTAGAAGGCCCGGGCCTCTTCGGTGTCGGCTGCCGGCACGGCAACCTGCAAAGCCAGGTAGTAATCGCCCGCCGCCGGCTGGCCAGGCAGCCCACGGCCCTTCAGGCGCAGCTTGCGTCCGGTGGACGAACCCGCCGGTACCGTGACCGTCAGTTCGCCAGCCAGGGTGTGCAGGGTGATTTCACCGCCGAGCGCGGCTTCCCATGGCGTGACAGGCACGAACTGCGTGATGTCTCTGCCGTCGATCTGGTAACGGGCGTCGGGACGGAAAGCGACCTCGAGCAGCAGGTCGCCGGCCGGCCCGCCATGGGCGCCCGGCTGCCCGTAACCCGCCAGGCGGATGCGCTGGCCCGCCCGGATGCCCTTGGGGATGGTGACTTCGATCTGCCGCGAAGTGCCATGGGCGCCCCCGCTGAGCGTGATGGTCTTGGCCACACCGGCATAGGCGTCGCCGAGGTCGATTTCCAGCCGGGCCTCGCTGTCTTCGCCGCGCGTGGCCCGGGCCCGCCGGGACTGGCCGCCGAAGCCGGCGCCGCCCATGCCGTCGAAACCACGGGCTCCGCCCTGCTGTCCGAACATGCTGGCAAAAAAATCGCTGAAGTGTTCGCCGCCCTGCATGCCCTCGGCACCGAAGCCCTGGCGTCCGCCCCAGCCCGGCGGGGGCCTGAAGCCGCCGCCCTGCATGCCATCCGGCCCCAGTGCGTCGTAGGCCGCCCTTTTCTCGGCATCGGACAGCACGGTGTGGGCCTCGTTGATGGCGCTCATCTTTTCGGCAGCACCTGCGGCGGTGTTGCGATCCGGGTGGTACTGCCGGGCCAGCTTGCGGTAGGCGGTCTTGATCGCATCGGCGTCGGCCGTGCGGGGGACCCCCAGTGTCTTGTAATAGTCCTTGAAATCCATATGCCCAAACTCCTTGGAGCCGCGACTGTACGCCGTGGCCGTTCATGGAGAACGAGATGGGGGCGTGACGCGTGGAATCAATATGTAACAAGCCGGTCGAAGCCCATGAAGCATTGCGCCGGCCAGGGGTGCCGCTGAGGCGAAGCGACTCAGCCGATCCAGTAGCTCACCACCGGCATGAGTGCAAGATTGAGCAGGCCGGCCAGCACCATCACCAGGCCGGCCACGGTGCCCTCCTGCTCGCCGATCTCCCGGGCTCGGGCCACGCCGGCCGCGTGGGCGCCCATGCCGAACAGGGCGCCGCGTGCAATGCCCGAGCGCAGCCGCAGGTAACGCAGCAGGCCGCTGCCCATGGCCGCGCCGCAGACGCCGGTGACGATCACGAAAGCGGCGGTGAGATCGGGCAAGCCGCCCAGGCGGCCCGAGACGGTGACGGCAAACGGCGTGGTCACCGAACGCGGCATGAGGCTGCGTTGCAGCTCGGGCGACAGCGCCAGGCCACGCGCCAGCAGCCAGGCGCTGAACAGCGAAATCGCGCTGCCGACCAGGGCCCCCAGCAGCAGCACGAACCAGTAGCGGCGAAGCAAGGCCCGCTGCTCGAAGATGGGCACGGCAAATGCCACCGTGACCGGTCCGAGCATGACGATCAGCCAGTGCGTGCCGCCAATGTAGTCACGGTAGCCGACATGGAAAACCAGCATCACGGTGAGCAGCAGCAGCGGGGCCAGCACCAGGGGCGAGCTCCACCAGCGCGGCCAACGCAGGTAGACCCGCCTGACGGCGTAGTAGACCGTGAGCGTGAGCGCAGACCAGCCGAGCGTGGCCCACTCAAGCGCCACGATGTGCTCCGGATTGGCGGCGCCGGGCCACGACGCCGCGCCGGCGGCTCCAGCGCAAGCACCATTCGATGGTGAGCGCCGTGCTGGCCATGACGAGCAGCGTGCCCACCACGATGGCGGCAAACAGCTTGAGCCCGACCCAGCCCAGCAGCTCGCGGTGATCGAGCACCACCAGCACGGCCGGAATGAAGAACAGCAGCATGTGGGTGAGCAGCCAGGCGGCACCCAGGCGGACCTGATCCACGCGGACGAGGCCGGCACGCAAGGCCAGCCAAAGCGTCGCCATGCCGGTGACACCCGCCAGTTGAGGCCAGCCCACCAGCGTGGAAGCGGCGAGACCCAGCAACCAGAATCCCGTCACGCCCACCAACTGCCGGGCGCAGCGCAGTGCTGGATGCTGCCAGCTACGGGTCAACACCGATTGACGGGGGATATGGGGAATGTCGCTCATGGACGGACGATACGCCTGTAGAAGACATTCTCAAAGCGAATCTTTAGAATGACAGGCATTCCATAAAAGAATAGTCATGCGACTCAGACTGCTCCAGATGTTTTGCGAGGTGGTCCGCTGCGGCGGATTCTCTTCGGCCGCCCGTGCCACGCACGCCTCGCAATCGGCGGTCAGCAAGGCCGTACGGCAGCTCGAGGAGGACGTCGGCACGCCGCTGCTCGAGCGCCGCAGTTCGCCGCCTCAGCTCACGCCGGCCGGCGAGATCGTCTACCGGCATGCGCAGATCATCCTGGAGGAGCAGCAGCGCATACACAACGATCTGGACGAATTGCGCGGCCTGCGCCGGGGCGAGCTGCGGCTGGGCCTGCCGCCGCTGGGCAGCGCCAGCCTGTTCGCGCCGCTGCTGGCGGTGTATCGCAAGCAGCATCCTCTGGTGGAGATCAAACTGATCGAGCACGGCAGCCGCCGGCTGGAAACGCTGCTGCTGGCCGGCGAACTCGAGCTGGCGGCCACGCTGGGGCCTTTTTCGGACGACCTCGACGTCCAGCCGGTGTGCAAGGAGCCGCTGATGGCGGTGCTGCCGACCGATCACCCCCTGGCCAGCACGCCCCGCCTCAGCCTGGTCGATCTGGCCGATACGCCTTTCATCTTTTTCGAGGCCGGATTCGCCCTCAACGACCAGTTGCGCCAGGCCTGCCTGCATCAGGGCTTCGAGCCGACGGAGGGCGTGCGCAGCGGCCAGATCGACTTCATCCTGGCCCTGGTGGCGGCCGGCCAAGGGGTGGCGTTCCTGCCGCGCCTGATGGTCTATCAGCAGAAACTGCGGCAGGTGAGGTTTGTGCCGCTGACCAGCGACAAGGGCACCGACTGGGAACTGGCCCTGGCCTGGCGGCGCGGCGCTCACCTGTCGGCGGCGGCGCAGGCCTGGCTGACGCTGGCTCGGGAACGCATTCCGCACGAGGCCTGAGCACCGGGCGGGGACGTTGCCCGGGGTTACACCGGGTGCCCGCGACGCCGCAGCGGACCTATAACGGACTTGTCGTTGTTCGTTCCGCAGAAAGGCCTCACGATGAATCGCCAGACCCGTACGCCGGCATCCGCCCCCTCTCCTGACCAGACGCCCTCGAAACCTGTGCCGGTCGCCGCCGGCCGGACCTCCTCTGCCTCGGCGGCCCGCAAGCCTGCGGTATCGCGCGCTTCCGCAAAGTCTTCGGACCGGGTGCTGCGGGGCACCCGCATCGTCAGCCTCGCGCTCAACCTGCCCGGCCCGGCGGCGCTGATGCGGCTGCGTGAACTGGGCGCCACCTGCCTCAAGATCGAGCCGCCGGCGGGCGACCCCATGGCGCGCTACAGCACGGCGGCCTACGAGGCCCTGCACCGGGGCGTGCGCGTGCTGAGCCTGGATCTCAAGACCGAAGCCGGCCACGCCAGGCTGATGAAACAGCTGGCGAAGACCGATGTGCTGCTGACCTCGTTCCGCCCTTCGGCGCTCGCTCGCCTGAAGCTCGATGCGGCAACGCTGCGTGCCAGCCTGCCCGAGCTGTCGACCGTGGCCATCGTCGGGGCTCCGGGCGCGCGAGCGGAACGGCCGGGCCATGACCTGACCTACCTGGCCGAACAGGATCTGCTGACCGGCACCGATCTGCCCGCCACGCTGTACGCCGACATGGCGGGCTCGATGCAGGCCGTCGAGGCGGTCCTCGGCTGCGTGCTGCACCGTGCCACGCAGGGCCGCGGCCGGCACTGCACGGTGGCGCTGTCGGAGGCCGTGCAGGTCATGGCCCTGCCGCGCACCTGGGGCCTGACCACGCCGGATGCCGTGATCGGCGGCCGCCACGCCGGCTACCACGTGTACGCCTGCAGCGACGGCCGTGTCGCGCTCGCCGCGCTGGAACCGCACTTTGCGGCCTGCCTGTGCAAGGCCGTGGGCCTGCAGCCCGACGCGGGCGAAGTCACGCTGGAGTTGCTCAAGCCCACCTCGCGGCAACACATCGCCGGCTTCATGGCCGCCCGCACGCGGGCCGAGATCCAGCGGCTGGGCGAACTGTACGACTTGCCGCTGGAAGTGATGAAGGCGGCGTGAGGGGCCGGTATCGCCGGCCCCATCCAGACGGCGCACGAGGCGCCCCGCGACATCCGGCATCCCCATGAAAAACACCCCGGAGGCTGGAGCGACATCCAGCTTCCGGGGTGCGGTTCGAGACGCCGGCGTGCGGCGGCTGCGGCCGGGTGGCGCAGCCTGTGCGCGGATCAGGCTTCGGGCACCTCGATCAGTTTCTTGCGCGTGATGCGTCGGTAGAGCATGGGGCCCAGCACCACGGCGGCGGCCAGCACCCACAGCACCAGGGTGACCGGGCTGCTCCACAGGATGGCGGTGTCGCCGTTGGTGATCGACAAGGCACGGCGCAGGTTCTGCTCCATCATGTCGCCCAGAACCACCCCCAGCACCATCGGCGCCATCGGCACGTTGAGCTTGCGCAGCAGGTAGCCGATCCCGCCGATGACGACCACCGCCATCAGGTCGAAGGTGGTGGCGCTGATGGCATACACGCCGATGAAGCTGACCGCCAGGATGCCGGGCACCAGCAGCCAGCCCGGAATGGACAGCATGGAGGCGAACACCCGCACCATGGGCACGTTCATGAAGAACAGCATCACGTTGGCGATGAACATCGAGGCGATCAGGCCCCACACCAGTTCGGGCTGCTGATCGAACAGCACGGGGCCCGGCGTGATGTTGTAGAGCGTGAGCGCGCCCATCATCACGGCCGTCGTACCCGAGCCCGGCACACCCAGCGTCAGCATGGGAATGAAGGAGCCGGTGGCGGCGCTGTTGTTGGCGGCCTCGGGTGCCGTCAAGCCACGCATGTCGCCCTTGCCGAACTTCGCGTTGGGATCCCGGCCTTCGGAATACCGCTTTTCATTGGCATAGGCCACGGCCGAGGCAACGCTGGCGCCGGCCCCCGGCAGCACGCCGATGACGAAGCCCAGCAGCCCGCCCCGCGCGGTGCTGCCCGCGGTGAAGCGCAGTTCCTTCAGGTTGAACAGCTTGCGCTCGCTCGCCGGCACCTCGACGCTGATGCCCGAGAGCTTGTTCTCCAGCATCTGCAGCATCTCGGCCACCGCGAACAGGCCGATCACGACCACCACGAAGTCCAGGCCGTCGGCCAGGTGCGGCATGTCGAAGGTGTAGCGGTAGACACCGGAGTTGGAGTCCACGCCGACCGTGGCGATGGTCAGGCCGATCGCGGCCGCCAGCACACCCTTGACGGGCTGATCGCCCAGCAGGCTGGTGAGCGCGCAGAAGGCGAAGACCATCAGCACGAAGTACTCGGCAGGGCCGAATGCCAGCGCCCAGCGGGCCAGGAACGGTGCGAACGCCGTGATGCCGATGATGGCGATCAGCGAGCCGATGAAGGAGGACCAGGCCGACAGCGACAGGGCCACGCTGGCCAGGCCCTGGCGTGCCATGGGATAACCGTCGAGCGTGGTCATCACCGCCGCGGCCTCGCCCGGCACGTTGATCAGGATGGAGGTGATGCGGCCGCCGTACTCGGCCCCCACATACACCGCCGCCAGCAGGATCAGCGCGGTGTCGGGCGGCAGGCCCATGGCAAAGGCGATGGGCACCAGCATGGCCACGCCGTTGACCGGCCCCAGGCCCGGC
Organism: Comamonas sp. BIGb0124; assembly: GCF_003752175.1. Classification (GTDB taxonomy): domain Bacteria; phylum Pseudomonadota; class Gammaproteobacteria; order Burkholderiales; family Burkholderiaceae_C; genus Comamonas_F. Next base: position 76,557 of record NZ_RJVF01000001.1, read on the forward strand.
AGCACCCCCACGATGGTGCCGATGAACGAACCGATCAGCGCGACCAGCAGGTTGGTACCCGAGAACGCGACGCCGAAACCCAGCGCCAGATGATCGAACATGCCACTCATAAGACACCCTCCAGCCAGCCCAGCGGCAGCACCACGTCGAGCGCGCGGTCGAACAGGAAAAAGAAGAACACGCTCATCACGATGCCGCCGATCACGCACTTGAGCCAGGTGCCGTCGAACAGCCGGCCCACCAGCGTGGCGACGATGGCGGTCGAGAGGATGAAGCCCAGCCACTGGAACATCAGCGCATAGGCCACGACCAGCCCGAGCATGAGCAGGATGCGCGGCGTGGCACCGGGCGGATTGGGCTCGACATCGCCACCGCCCTTGAGCACCAGGCGCAGCCCGCACAGGCCGATCACCGCAGCCAGCAGCAGCGGGAAGGCACGGGGACCGACGGGTTCGTAGGCGAAGGGGGCCTGCAGGTCGTGGCCGAACCACGTGAGGAAGGCGGCCAGCAGCAGGGCCGCCACCCCCAGGAGTCTGTCATTGAGGATCATGCAACGCTCCGTACGGACGACTTACTTGATGAGCTCGAACGACTTGGCGAGTTCGGCGTACTCTTTGGTGCGGGCCTTGACGTAGGTGTCGAGCTCGGGACCGGTGAGGTTGAAGGGGAACAGGCCTTGCTGGACCTGTGCCTTGGCAAACTCGGGCGTGCCCATGGTCTTGTCGAAGGCCTGCTTCCAGAAGTTGTAGTCGGCATCGCTGACCTTGGGTCCGACATAGAAGCCGCGGATGATGGGCCATTCGATCTTGAAGCCCTGCTCGGCCGCGGTCGGCACGTTGGCGAGCTTGCCCGGCAGGCGTTCGCTGTGATAGACGGCCAGGATGCGGATGGGTGCGCCGCCGTCGAGCATGGTGGCGGCCTCGGCAGCATCGCCCATGTAGGCCTGGATATGACCGCCGCGCAGGGCCGTGACGGCTTCGCCGCCGCCTTCGAAGGCCACGAAACGCATCTTCTTGTAATCGACGCCGGCGGCCTTGGCCGTCAATGCGGCTTTCATCCAGTCCTGGCTGCCGATGGAGCCGCCCGCACCCAGCACGATCTTGGTCGGATCGGCCTTGAAGGCTTCCATCAGGCTCTTGAGATCCTTGTGGGGGGAGTCGTCGCGCACCACGGCCACACCGTAGTCGGCACCGACGGCGGCCAGCCAGCGCACGTCGTCGACGGTGTACTTGCCGAACTTGCCCTGGGCCAGGTTGAGCAGCGATCCGCCGGAGAACGCCACCACGGCATTGCCGTCGGCCGGACGCTGGGCGATGACGCTGTTGTAGGCCACGGCACCGATGCCGCCGGGCATGTAGACGATGCGCATGGGTTTTTCCAGCGCCTTGCTGTCGCGCAGCGCGCCCTGGGCCAGGCGGCAGGTCAGATCGAAGCCGCCGCCGGGCTGGGCCGGTGCGATGCATTCCGGCCGGTTGGGTTCGGCGTGGGCGGGGGCGGCAACCAGTGCGGCGGCAACGCCGGCAGCAGCGGCCAGCGGCAGGATGTGACGGGTCCAGAGGGTGCGCATATGTAGGTCTCCTGTGTTGTTGGCAATCGACGGCCGGTCGTGGAGGTGCACGGGCCGCTCGGCGCCGCGCGGTGCTCCACGGGCGATGCCATCGTATTCAGCGCTGCCTTTCGATCACCTTTCAAACAAGGGTTATTCCCATGCAAGGGATTTCCCAGCCGGGAACGCACTCAGGGCCGTGCGTCTTCGCCCGGCGCACCGAACACCATGACGGCGTTCAGGCCACCCGCCCCGCCCTGCGCATCGGCCGGACGGTTGTGAAGCGTCAGCCGGGCTCCATGCAGGGTGGCGATGGTCTGCACGATGGCCAGTCCCAGGCCGGCGCCGGGCTGGTGTTTGCCGGCCGCGCCTCGCCGGAACCGGGTGCCGGCGCGTGCCAGGTCGTCCGCACTCATGCCGCCCCCGCTGTCTTCGACGGTCAGCCGGCAGTTGCAGCCGTCGTCGCTGACCTGGACCGTCACGCGGCCGCCGGGCGGCGTGTAGCGCAGGGCGTTGTCGACCAGGTTGCTCAAGGCCTCCTGCAGCAGCCACTCGACGGCCTGGACGCGGGCCCCGCCTTCCGGCGAGACCGTGGCGAAATCCAGCCCCAGATCGATGCGACGTGCACGCGCGATGGGCCACATGCTGCGCACCACCTGCTCGGCCAGCGCGCAGAGATCGACCGAAGCGGTGGGCAGGCCGCCTTCGGCCAGCGACAGATCGCGGGCCTTGGCCAGGGACAGCATCTGGTTGGTGAGCCGCTCGGCACGCGTCAGGCCGTTCTGCATGGCATCGAGCGCCGCCCGCATCTCGACCGGGTCCTGCTCGCGCAGCGCATAGCTCATCTGCGTGCGCAGCACGGCCAACGGGGTGCGCAACTGGTGCGAGGCATCGTCGAGGAACTGGCGCTGGGTGCGCGCCATTTCTGCATATCGCGCCATCAACCGGTTGACCGAATCGACCAGCGGGCGCACCTCCGACGGCAGACCGGTGGCTTCGACCGGTGCGAGATCGTCCGGTGCGCGCCCGTCGAGTTCTTCACGCAGGCGCAGCAACGGCCGCAGCGTGATCACCACGCCCGCGACCAGCAGCAGCACGCTGATGACGACCAGCAACACGTCGCGTTCGACGGAGCGGCTGATCATGGCCGCTTCGAACTGCTCGCGCTCTTCGAGGCCCTCGGCCACCTGGACGATGATGTGGCTGCCTTCGCGGCCGGCGATCGGCGGCCGGGCTTCGCGCAGCAGCGTGGCCACACGCACGGGCTCGTCGAAATACAGCGCGTTGTAGATCTGCGGCACGCCCGGCTCGAGGGAATCGGGCGGCATCGGCAGGGCCGGACTGCCGACCTCGGCCAGTCCGTCTTCGGTGGCCACACGGAAATACACCGTGCCTTCGACCGTCAGCTCGAAGAATTCGAGCAACAGGTACGGTTGCTCGACAGCCAGACCGCCGCTGGCCGTCGAGGTGTTGTAGTCGATGGCGCGCAGGGCACCGATGAGGGCCCGGTCGTGGGCGATGTCGACCTGGGTGCGCAGGTACTGCAACGACCACAGCACACTGGCCCCCATGATGAGCATGAGGCCCGGCACCAGCCACAGCAGCAGGCTGCCCTTGAGACTGTGCGGGCGCCATCGCCTGCGCCGGCCTGGCGGCGGCAGCGGCGCAGGCGCAGCATGGGCACCCGTGCCTGCGGCAGCGCGGTCGGCGGTCGGGGGCTCGCCGCTCATGCGTTGCGCAGGGGCCGCACATGCACCGGGGGACCGTCGGCGGCATGGGGTTCGGTCGCAGGGCCGTCTTCTTCCAGGCTGTAGCCCAGGCCGCGCAGCGTGACGATCTGCGCCCCCGTGCCCACGAGCTTCTTGCGCAGGCGGTGGACCAGCACCTCGATGATCTCGAGATTGACGTCGGACTCGCCCTGGAACACCCGGTCGATGATCTGCTGTTTGTTGATGGCTTCGCCGCTGCGCTGGATCAGGGCGCGCAGCACGGCGTGTTCGCGCGGCGACAGCGCCAGCGCGTCGCCCCGCACGGTGAAACGCTGGCTGCCCACGTCCAGCGACAGCGGGCCGCAGCTCAGGCGCGGGTGGTCGCGGCCACGGCTGCGGCGCACCAGGGCCTGCAGCCGGGCCTCGAGCTCCTCGACCATGAAAGGCTTGGGCAGGAAATCGTCGGCGCCGCTCTTGAGCGTGCCCACGCGCTCGCCCAGCGAATCGCGGGCCGTGAGGACCAGCACGGGCGTGCGGTCGTCGCGTGCCCGCAGGCGTTCGAGCACGCCGTGGCCGTCGAGTCCCGGCAGGCCCAGGTCGAGCACGACGGCATCGAAGTCCTCGGAGGCCAGCCGCCGGTCGGCGAGCACGCCGTCATCGGCCCACTCGACGACCATGCCCGACTGGCGCGCCAGCGTACGCGACAGCCAGTGAGCCAGATCGGGTTCGTCTTCGACCAACAGAATGCGCATGTTCTTGTCCAGGTTGTCTCCGGGACGGCCTCGTGCAGGCCGCCCGCCTGGCACCGATTATGGCGAATGGGCACGCAGCGCCTCGCCGCCCTTGAACTGAGCGAACAGCCGGGCGCTGTTGTCGTTGACACCCGAAAGCGCCGCCGGGCAGCCATGGTGTGCGAAGCGGGTGAGCACCTTGTCGAGCGCGGCCACGGCCGTGATGTCCCAGAAGTTGGCCCCCGACACGTCGATCTCCACCGCCTGTCCCGCCACGTCGCGCGGATCGAAGGACTCGATGAACGCATCGGCCGAGGCAAAGAACACCTGACCCGCAACGCGGTAGCGCCGCACGGACTGGCCGTCTGCCCGGATCTCGTCGCGATGCCCGACATCGAGCAGCCGTGCCACCTTGAAGGTGAAGAACACACCGCTGAGCATGACGCCCACCGCCACGCCTGCGGCCAGGTTGTGGGTGGCCAGCGTGACCACCACCGTCAGTCCCATGACGACGCTGGAGGTCTTGGGGTGGCGCACCAGCGTGCGCAGCGAACCCCAGTCGAAAGTCGAGGCCGAGACCATGACCATGATCGCCACCAGCGCGACCACCGGCACCTGCGAGACCCAGGGCCTGAGCGCCACCATCAGCACCAGCAGAAAGACGCCGGCCAGCAGCGTGGACAGGCGTCCGCGCCCGCCGTACTTCACGTTGCCCACCGTCTGGCCGATCATGCCGCAGCCGGCGATGCCGCCGAACAGGCTGGCGGCCATGTTGGCGAGGCCCAGCCCGGTGCATTCGCGGTTCTTGTTGCTGGGGGTGTCGGTGAGTTCGTCGACGACGCTGGCGGTCATCATGGATTCGAGCAGGCCCACCATGGCAATGGCCAGCGCGGGCAGCGCGATGATCTGCAGTGTCTGCCAGGTCAGCGGCACCGACGGCCAGACCAGCCACGGCAGCGTATCGGGCAGGCGGCCCAGTTCGCCCACGGTCTTGACCGGCAGGCCCAGCGTGGACGCCAGCAGCGTCAGCACCACGATGCAGATCAGGGGCGAAGGAATGGCACGCAGCACCGGAATGCGCAGCAGCGGCAGGCCGTAGATGATGGCGAGGCCCAGCGCCAGCAGGCCCCAGGTGGTCGCATTGGCGCCGGCCAACTGCGGCAGCTGGGCGGCAAAGATCAGGATCGCCAGTGCATTGACGAAGCCCGTGCGCACCGAACTGCTGACGAAGCGCATCAGCACGCCCAGGCGCAGCAGGCCGAACACGATCTGGATCAAGCCGGCCAGGAGGCCCGCAGCCAGCAGGTAGGCCAGCCCGTGCGACGCCACCAGGGGTGCGGCGACCAGGGCCACCGATCCGGCGGCCGCCGTCACCATGGCCGGCCGGCCGCCGGTGAACGCGATGACGATGCCGAGCACGAACGACGCGAACAGGCCGACCTGCGGATCGATGCCGGCGACGAAAGCGAAGGCGATGACTTCGGGAATGAGTGCAAAGGTGGCCACCGCGCCGGCCATGGCCTCGCGGTGCGGTGCGGCGCGCCATTGCGCCAGTTCGTGAGAAAGGAAAGACATGATGGAAATCGCAAGGAAGACCGATGAACCGCGCAGCCGCGCAAGGCACGCTTCAGGTCGAACCCGCCGGCAGACACCGGCGGAGAAAGACATCGACGAGGTGCGCGGCGCGCCGGGACAGGCGAACAGCCTGCCGGATCATCGAGGAGCGAGGCCGACGGCCAGGCCGGAAACAGCGCGCCATTGTGACAGCCAACGAGGCACACGGCGCCGGCAGACCTGCTTCGGGCTCAGTCGGGCGTGGCCAGCACCGCCAGCACGCCCGGGCCAAAACGGGGCGCGACATGATCGGCCAGGCCGTCGAACACGGCGTCGAGCGGCAGCGGTACGGCGGTGGGCGTGAGCTCGTCCGTGGCGGCCGGCGACGCCTGCGCGGCCAGGGCCTGCAGCACCTCGGGCTGTTCGAAGAGCCCGTGCACATACACGCCCAGCACCTGCCCGCCGAAAGACTGCCAGCCCAGGTCGTCGGGCAGAACGGCCCGTGCCACATCGCCCGCGCGGGCCATGGCAGGATGCCGTTCGGTGCGGCCATGATGGATCTCGTAACCCTCGACCGCCAGCCCCGACCACATCGCCCAGGGCCCTTCCAGGCGATCGAACACCAGTCGGCGCCGCGCCAGGGTCTTGTCGGGCGCGAAGGCCGTGACCAGGGGCAGCAATCCCAGGCCGGGCCCGTTGCCGTCCACGCCATGGGTATCGATCAGGGCCTCGCCCAGCATCTGCAGGCCACCGCAGATGCCCAGAACACGCCCTCCCCGCCCCGCATGGGCGGCGACCGCCGCATCCAGACCCCGCGCGCGCAGCCAGGACAGATCCTGCGCCGTCTGCTTGGAACCCGGCAGCACCACGATGTCGCCGGGCTTCAGATCGGCCAGGTCATCCGGCTCGCGTGTCCAGCGCAGTTGAACACCGGGCAGCACGGACAGCGGCTGGAACTCGTCGAGGTTGCTGATGTGCGGATAGGCGATCACCACCACCCGCAAACCGCTCGCGACCGGACCGGCCGCCTGCGCAGGCACGGAGGCCCCCAGCCAGCCGTCTTCTTCGGGCAGACCGTGTTCACGCAACATGGGCACCACGGCGAGCGTGGGCACGCCGGTCAGGTCTTCGAGCTGCCGAGGCGCGGGCGCCAGCAGGCTCTCGTCGCCCCGGAACTTGTTGAGCACAAAACCCCGCAACAGGCTTCGCACATCGGGCGGCAGCAGGGCCCAGGTGCCGTAGAGGTGGGCAAACGCACCGCCGCGATCGATGTCGCAGACCAGCAGGCAGCGGGCCTGCACATGCCGCGCCACGGCCAGGTTGACGATGTCGCTGGACTGCAGGTTGATCTCGGCCGGCGAGCCGGCCCCCTCGATCACCACCACGTCGTGGCTGGCCATGAGCCCGTCGAGTGCCTCGCGCACCACCGGCCAGAGGTGAGCGCTGCGCTCGCGCCAGGGCATGTCACCCAGGGCACGGTCGGCCTGCCCCATGCAGATCACCTGGCTGCGGGTGTCGGCCTCGGGTTTGAGCAGCACCGGATTCATCGCCACCGCCGGCTCGGCGCGCGCTGCCAGGGCCTGGAAGAACTGCGCACTGCCGATTTCTCCCCAGCGGCCGGCGGCATCGCGCACCACACGGGCGTTGTTGCTCATGTTCTGCGCCTTGAACGGCGCCACCTTGAGACCCTGGCGCGCATAGTGGCGGCACAGGGCACTGGTCAGCCAGCTCTTGCCGGCACCGCTGCTGGTGCCCAGCACCATCACGGCGACGGCGCGTGCAGGGGGGAGGGATGCGGATGCGGAGGCGGAGGCGGAGGCGGAGGCGGGTGCTGCAGGTGCAGGTGCAGGCGTAGATGCGGGCGTCGCCGAAGGACGATCTGGGCCAAGGAAGGACATGTCCGTCCCCTTCAACGCCGCTCGGCCACGGCCAGGCCATCGAGCAGAGGCTGCCATTGGCTGCGGAAGACCTGCGCCTGCTCGAGCAGCCATTGCTCGACCTTGGCGAGCCGGTCGCTGCGGCTCTGCGCGCAGACAAAGAAGTACGAGGCCTGGGCTCGCACACGGTGACCGAACAGCGGCACCAGCCGGCCTGCGGCCAGGTCGTCGAGAATGAGCGCGCTGTGCCCCAACGCCACGCCCTGGCCCGTGCAGGCCGCGTTCTGCACCAGCATCGACAGGTTGTAGTTGCCGCCTTGCCCCATGTCGGGCGCGGGCACGCCCATCTGCTCGAACCAGTGCGCCCATTCCTGATGCACGGCGGCGCCATCCCAGGGGCTGAAGTCGTGCAGCAGCATGGACCCCTGCAGATCGCCCGGCGACTGCAGTTGGGGGTTGCGCGCCAGGAAGGCCGGGCTGGCCACGGGCACCAGCCATTCCTCGAGGATCTCCTGGGCGTGAAGATCGGGGTAGTTGCCCGGGTCGAAGCGCACCGCGGCCTCGAGCCCGTCGTTGACCATGCGGCTGCGATCCAGCGCATGGAACTCGGCCTGCACGCGCAGCCCGATCTGCGGGTACTTCTGAAAAAACGTGCCCAGCCGCGGCGTCAGCCAGCCCATGGCGAACGAGGGTGAACAGCTCATGGTGATGGGCCGCTCGTCGGGCGTGTGGCGCAATTCGATCAAGGTGCTTTCGAGCGCCTGCAACGATTCGCGGAGCACCACGCTGAGCCATTTGCCCTCGGGCGTGAGCACCAGGGAGCGCGGCGTGCGCAGCAGCAGCGGTTTGTCCAGCCATTGTTCGAGCTGCTTGACCTGCTGGCTGACGGCGCCCTGCGTCACGAACAGGTCGTCTGCGGCGCGGGTGAAACTGCCATGCCGCGCCGTGGCATCGAAACAGCGCAGCCAGGACAGCAGAGAGGGCGAGAGGAGTCGGGTCATGGCGAAGCCGTGGGTGCGGAAAAGGAATCGGCGGAACAACAGGCCCAGCGGAGCCCTGGCGCATTATTAGTGAAACTAGGGGTTCGGGCACTATAAATCGCTTGCTCCGCAGCGCTTGCCACGGAAAAATCCTCGCATCCCCGGCCTCTCAGGGCCATCGTGCCCCGGGCGCCTGAATACGCCGTCCCTCGCGTAGGCCGGCCGGTCGGCGTGCCACGCGCCATCTCTCCTTTTCTTGCCGTTCGACCCGTGACGACCGTTCTTTCCTCTCCCCTTTCTCCCGCTTCGCAAGACCTGCGCGAAACCCTGCGCGCCGCGCGGCCCGTGCTGTGGATCAATCCCCTGCAGCGTCTCGAAGACCCGCAGCCGGTCGAGGTCGGCCACGCGCTGGGCACCGCCGCGCGCACCATTAGTCTGGCTGATATACAAGCCAGCCAGGACCGCTTCGATCGTTTTGCGCCGCTGCTGGCCCGGCTCTTCCCCGAGCTGGCCGAGTCGAACGGCCGCATCGAATCCGAGCTGCTCGAAACCCCGGCACTGGCCGCTGCCGTCGGCACAGGCGCTGCCGGGGGCCGCATGATGGTCAAACAGGACCATCTGCTGCCCGTGGCCGGTTCGATCAAGGCGCGCGGCGGCATCCACGAAGTGCTCGAGCACGCCGAGGCCCTGGCCCTGCGCGCAGGGCTGATCCAGCCGGGCGACGACTACCGGCTGCTGGCCGAGCCGGCGGCACGCGCCTTTTTTGCCAGACACAGCGTGGCGGTGGGTTCGACCGGCAACCTCGGGCTGAGCATCGGCGTGATCGCCTCGGCGCTGGGTTTCCAGGCCAGCGTGCACATGTCGTCCGATGCCAAGGCCTGGAAAAAAGACCGCCTGCGCCAGCGCGGCGTGACCGTGGTCGAACACGAAGGCGACTATGCGCAGGCGGTGGCGCAAGGCCGGGCGCAGGCACAGGCCGACCCGTTGGCCCATTTTGTCGATGACGAACGTTCGCTCTCGCTGCTGCTCGGCTATGCGGCTGCCGCGCTGGGCCTGCGGCGGCAGTTGGCGGAGCAGGGCGTGACGGTGGATGCCCGGCATCCCCTCTTCGTCTACCTGCCCTGCGGTGTGGGCGGTGCGCCGGCCGGCATTGCGTTCGGCATCCGGCAGGTGCTGGGCCCGCATGCGCATTGTTTTTTTGCCGAACCCACGCAATCGCCCTGCGTGCTGGTGCAGATGATGGACGGACAGGACGGCGCCCAGGGTCCGCACCCCAGCGTGTACGACTACGGCCTCGACAACCGCACCGAAGCCGACGGCCTGGCCGTGCCCCAGGCCTCGCTGCTGGCCAGTGCCGTCATGCGCGGCATTCTGGGCGGCGTGTTCACGGTCGAAGACGCGACGCTGCTGGCCCATGTCTACCGCCTGGAGCAAAGCACCGGCCTGCAAGTCGAGCCTTCGGCCACGGCCGGCCTCTCCGGCCCCGCCTGGCTGCTCGGCGATGCGGCCGGACAACGCTACGTGGACCGCCACGGACTGACCGGGTCGATGCACCGGGCGACCCACCTGGTCTGGACCACCGGCGGCCTGTTCGTGCCACCCGAGCAGTACCGCGATTTCTGGCAGCAGGGCCAGGCCCTGTGCAACGAAGCTCGTCCGTCAACGCGCACCGACGCTCTAAGATACGAAGCAGCCATGACGACATCCACGACCCTCTCTTCCGCCATCCCCGCACCCGCCCTGCCCGAGCTGCCGCCGGCTGCCCGCCCGGGCGATGCGCTGGCCGATATCGACACGCCCGCCTTGCTGCTCGATCTCGATGCCTTCGAGCGCAACCTCGATCTGCTGCAATCGCGCGCGCTGGCCGCCGGCATCGCGCTGCGGCCCCATGCCAAGGCCCACAAATGCCCGTCCGTCGCCCTCGCGCAGATCGCACGGGGCGCAGTGGGCGTGTGCTGTCAGAAGGTCAGCGAAGCGCTGCCGTTCATCGAAGCGGGTGTTCACGACATCCACATCAGCAATGAAATCGCCGGCCCCGCCAAGGCTCGCCTGCTGGCCGGCCTGGCACACCACGCCAAACTCAGCGTCTGTGCGGATGCGGCCGAACAGGTCGGCTGGCTGGCCGAGGCCGCGGCCGCTGCGGGCAGCACACTGACCGTCATGGTCGAGATCGACATCGGCCACGGCCGCTGCGGCGTGCCCGACATCGAAAGCGCCGTGGCCCTGGCCCGGCAGATCGCCGCCGCCCGGGGCCTGAGCTTCGGCGGCCTTCAGGCCTACCACGGCACCGTGCAGCATGTGCGCTCGCCCGAAGAACGCCGCCAGATCATCGCCGCGGCCAACGCCCGCATCCGCCAGACGGTCGCCGCGCTCGAGGCAGCGGGCCTGCCCTGCCCCACCATCACCGGCGGCGGCACGGGCAGCGCGGAGGTCGACTTCGCCAGCGGCGTCTACACCGAACTGCAGGCCGGCAGCTATGCCTTCATGGATGTGGACTACCGCCTCAACGGCACCTCGGGTGCCGAGGGTGCCCTGCAGTTCGAGCACAGCCTGTTCGTGGCCACCCGCGTGATGAGCCGCGCCGCCCCGGGGCATGCCGTGCTCGACGCCGGCCTGAAATCCATGAGCCTGGAATCGGGCCTGCCGTGGGTGTGGGAGGTCGAGGCCGACGAGCCCGGCCAGCGCAGCAGCCGCCTGCTCTGCAGCGGCGTGAGCGACGAACACTGCACGCTCGAACCGGCCGAAGACCAGACCGTCGCTGCGCTGCCCGCCCTGGGCAGCCTGGTCTGCCTGGTGCCCGGCCATGTCGATCCCACCTTCAACCTGCACGATGCGCTGATCGGCGTGCGCCGGGGCCAGGTCGAGTCGATCTGGACGATCGACGCACGGGGCCTGAGCCGCTGAGCCAGGCGCAGCACGCGCACGGTCGCGTCAGCCTTCGGTCTTGATCCTCTCGAGCGCCGCAAGGGCAGCGGGCGGCAGCGACAACGTGGCCGCCGCCAGGTTCTCGTGCAGGTGTGCCACCGACGAGGTCCCGGGGATCAGCAGGATGTTGGGCGAACGCTGCAGCAGCCAGGCCAGCGCCACCTGCATCGGCGTGGCCGCCAGTTGGCCCGCCACCTCGGACAGCGCCGTCGACTGCAGCGGCGTGAATCCGCCCAGCGGAAAGAACGGTACATAGGCAATGCCTTCCGCGGCCAATTCGTCGATCAAGGCGTCGTCGCCGCGATGCACCAGGTTGTACTGGTTCTGCACGCACACGATCGGGGTGATGGCGCGCCCCTCGGCCACCTGCGTGCGGGTGACGTTGCTCAGGCCGACATGGCGTACGAGCCCCCGATGCTGCAGTTCGGCCAATGCCGCGAGCGGGGCTTCGATCGAGCCCTCGGCAGGGCCATGCACGTCGAACATGATGCGCAGATTGACCACATCCAGCACGTCGAGGCCGAGGTTGCGCAAGTTGTCGTGCACCGCCCGGGTCAGTTCTTCGGCCGAAAAAGCCGGATTCCAAGAGGCATCCGCGCCGCGCACGGCACCGATCTTGGTCACGAGCGTCAGGTCTTGGCCGTAGGGGTGGAGCGCCTGGCGGATCAGTTGGTTGGTGATGTGCGGTCCGTAGAAGTCGCTCGTGTCGATGTGGTCGACCCCGGCATCGACCGCTGCACGCAAGACCGCGAGCGCGGCTTCGGGGTCCTTGGGCGGACCGAAGACGCCCTTGCCGGCGAGCTGCATGGCGCCGTAGCCAAGGCGCTTGACCGTGCGGTCGCCGAGTGGGAATGTGCCTGCCGCGGCAATGTTCAGAGTCGTCATGGAATGGGCTTTCGCTGAGTGATGCATGAAATGTAGGCCGTCGTCCGGCGTGCGACAATCCACTTGAATCGGCACAGCTTGTGCGGAAAACCGAACACTGAAAACATCGACCATGGCCGCCGACCTTGCCGACATCCACGCGTTCATGGCCGTGGCCCGGGCCGCCGGTTTCCGCGAAGCCGCCCGCATCACCGGCAGCAGCGCCTCCAGCCTGAGCGCAGCCGTGCGCCGCCTCGAGAACCGGCTCGGCGTGCGTCTGCTGCACCGCACCACCCGCAGCGTGGCGCCGACCGAGGCCGGCACACGCCTTCTCGACCGGCTCGAACCCGCACTCAAGGAGGTCGAAGCCGCGCTCGATCTGGTCAACGGCTTCAGAGACAAGCCCGCCGGCTCCCTGCGGCTGAACGTCCCCATCAGCGCCGCCCGTCTGGTGCTGCCGCGCATCGTGCCGGGATTCCTGGCCGCCTACCCGGACATCCGGCTGGAGGTGATCGCCGAAGACAGCTTCGTCGATGTGCTGGCGGCCGGCTGCGACGCCGGTATCCGCTACGACGAGCGCCTCGAGCAGGACATGATCGCCATCCCCATCGGTCCGCGCGAACAGCGCTTTGCCACGGCCGCCTCGCCGGACTACCTGCTCAGGCACGGCCGGCCCAGGCATCCGCGCGAGCTGCTCGACCACGCCTGCCTGCGCGGCCAGTTCGCCAGCGGGTCGACCCCGGCGTGGGCGTTCGAACGCAAGGGCGAACGCATCCTCATCGAGCCGACAGGGCCCTTGCTGGTTCGCATCGGGGCCACCACCGACCTGGCCGTGGATGCCGCGGTGGCCGGCAGCGGCGTCATCCATCTGTTCGAGGACTGGCTGCGGCCCTACCTGGCGCGCGGCGAACTCGAACCCGTGCTGGAGCCCTGGTGGCCCCGCTTCTCGGGCCCCTTTCTTTACTACCCGGGCCGCCGCCATGTGCCGGCCACGCTGCGGGCCTTCGTGGATTTCGTCAAGGCCATGCCGCCTTGGCTGTAAGGGCCGGACGGGGCTGCCGGCATTCCCTGCAGGCCGCAGGGACATGCTGCAAACCGACCGGTTCCTGCGCAGAATCGCCGGCATGCCGATTCAGCACGCCCTTCTCTCCCCGTCTCTCGTCACGCCCCCGTCCCCAATCACACGCCGCAGCCTGCTGAAGAACGGCATGCTGACGGCCGCAGCACTCGGCCCCGCCACGGCGGCGCTGGCCCAGCGGGCACCCCAGGCGCCCGCCGCCTATGGCCTGTTCGAATCCGAGCCGGCATCGCATCGGCTTGCGCGCCAGGAGGTGCAGATCGGCGAACAGCCGCAACACCAGTACCAGCTGTTCACGGCGGTGCCCCGCCGGGCCGCGCCGGCAGGCGGCTTTCCGGTGCTCTACATGCTGGACGGCAACTCGCTGTTCGACCGGCTGACCGCCGAAAACCTGGCACTCGCCGCAGACCTGGTGATCGTGGGCGTGGGTTACCCGTCGATCAGCGGCTTCGACATCGAAGGCCGCACACGCGACTACACGCCCCCTCTGCCCAAGGGCAGCACCGAACCTCGCCGCGACAAGGCCGGCGGTGCTCCGCAGTTCCAGCGCCTGCTGGCCGGCCCGCTGCGCGCGGTGGCCGAGCAGGACATGCTCCGCGGTGTTGCGCTGGACAGCACGCGCCGGTCGCTCTGGGGCCATTCGTACGGCGGCTTGTTTGCCTTGTACACCCTGCTCACCCAGCCCCGCGATTTCTCGCGTTATCTGGCGATCAGCCCCTCGTCGACCTGGGGCGACAGCCTGCTGGCCGGGCTTGCCGACCGGCAACTGCCTGCGCCAGGCCGGTTGACACGGCCCCAGCGGCCGCCTGCCGCCGATGTGCTGGTCATGCTGGGCGACAGCGAAGCCCGCGGCCAGGGCCGGGCCGGCAGCAGCGGCGCCCAGCCCGCCCCGTCACGGCCCCCCGGCCCCAATCCGGCCACGCTGCAGCTCGTGGAACTGCTGCGCCGGCAGCCCTCGTGGAAAGTCCAGCTGCAGGTTCTCGAAGGTCTGGGACACGGCGCCACCTTCATGGCCTCGCTGCCGCGCAGCTTTGCGCTCGCGCAGGCCTGAGCCGGGCTTTGCCGCGCTCTTGAAGCCCGCCGCGCGGTCTCGATGGATCGGCAGCGGCGGGCGATCGTTCGGTCTCGAGTCAGCGGGGCCCGATGCCCGGAGCCGGTTCCAGCCGCCGCAATTGACGGTCGTGCAGGCGTGACAGCAGGATCAGCGCGGCCAGACTGCCGAGCAGCGCGTAGAACATGTCGGATTGCGTGTCCCATTCGTAGCCCTGCGTGCCGAGAAACTCTTCGGCGCCCTGGCCCAGCGCCAGCGCGGCCGCCCACTCGACGAGCTCGTAGCTGGCACTGATCGCCAGCACCACGCACACCACCAGAAAGGCCAGCATGCGGCCGGCCCGGACGTGGTGGCCGCGCAGCAGAATCTCGCGCGCAGCGATGGCCGGCACGAAACCCTGGAAAAAATGGCCGATCTTGTCGTAGGGGTTGCGTTCCATCCCCAGCCAATGGGCGATCTCGAAACCGAGCGGAACGCGTGCGTACGAAAAAGCCCCGCCGTACATCAGCACGCAGGCGTGCACGAACACCAGTCCGTAGAGCAGCGGCGTCAGCGGAAAGCGGCGCCGGGTGGCCGCCAGCACCGCCAGTGCAGCCACCACCGGCAGCACCTCGAGCACCCACGTGGTGCGGTCGTAGGGTTGCCATCCCGAAAGCACGAGCAGCACCAGAAGGACGGCGGCAGCGAGCCCCAGCACCCCGCGCGGCAGGGTCTGAGCGTGAGGCGGAATGGGGCTTGAGCGGGATGGCACGGACATGCGGGGTGGACGCTCCGAATGAAAGGCACGGGCGAGACCGATCTCTGCGCCCGTGCGTTGCAACGACAACACCGCCTGCATCATGCCAGAGTCGTCTCTCTCGCCGCCGCCCCTGCGCCGGGCGCACGTCATGGCCCCCGGCCACGCGGCGAGGCCCGGGCAAATCGTCGGTTTCCGACTAAGCTTGCTCGATTTTCGAGAAGCGGACAGAACGGTCTGTCTATACAGTTTGACCCTCGAACAACGCGAGGTCGAATGATGTTTCTCCGCATAGCCACCGGTCTGGCCCTCTCACTGGTTTTGCCGCTCCACAGCGCCATGGCCCAAACGCCGGCCCCGGGCGGCATTCTTCGGGCGGTGGTGCAACCCGAACCCGTGACGCTCAATCCCGGATACAACAACTCCTACGTGAACGGTGTGGTCGCGACCAACGTTCTGGAGGGGCTGCTCACCTACGACAAGGACCACAAGCCCGGTCCCTCGCTGGCGACGGCCTGGAAAGTCGCCCCCGATGCCCTGTCGATCGAATTCACGCTGCGCAAGGAGGTGAAGTGGCACGACGGCCGCCCCTTCACCTCGGCCGACGTGAAGTACAGCGCGCTGGAAGTCTGGAAAAAGGTCCACCCGATCGGCCGAAACATCCTGGCCGACCTCGACGACGTCGCCACCCCCGACGATCACACGGCCGTCCTGAAATTCAAGCGCCCGGCGCTGGTCGTGCTGAACTTCCTGAACGCACAGGGCCTGCCCGTGCTGCCTCGGCATCTTTACGAAAACACCGACGTTCGCACCAATCCCTACAACCAGAAACCTGTCGGGACCGGTGCCTTCAAATTCAAGAGCTGGTCCAAGGGTCAGCAGATCGACCTGGTCCGCAACGAGGACTACTGGGACAAGGGCAAGCCCTACCTGGACGGCATCGTGTTCCGCATCATCCCCGACGCGGCGGCACGCTCGGCGGCGCTGGAAACCGGCGAGGTCGACTACATTCCCTGGGACAGCGTGCCGCTGAACGATGTCGAACGCCTGCAGAAGCTGCCCTCGCTGGCCGTGACCTACCAGGGCTATTCGTGGCAATCGAACTACCTGGTGCTCGAGTTCAACCTCCGCCGGCCCGAGCTGGCCCATCCCACCGTTCGCCATGCGATCGCCCACGCCATCAATCGCCCGGGCCTGACACGGGCCGTCTGGTACAACCTCGGCACGCCGTCCGCCAGCACAATTCCCTCGTCGCTCAAGCAGTTCTACACCACCGACAAGGTTCCCCAATACCCCTACGACCCCCAGTTGGCCAATCGCCTTCTGGACCAGGCCGGCTACCCCAGACAAGCCAACGGGGTCCGTTTCTCGATCCACATCGATTACGCGCCCTTCAACCAGAACTTCGGACGACATGCCGAGTACCTCAAGCAGAACCTCAAGCAGGTGGGTATCGAGGTCGACGTGCGCAATCAAGATCTGGCGAGCTACCTGAAGCGGGTCTATACCGATTACGACTTCGACCTTCAGACCACGCGCTGGGCGCCCTACATCGATCCCCAACTCGGCGGCCTTCGTCAGTTCTGGACGCAGACCATCAGCAAGGGCACGCCCTGGCAGAACGCATCGGGTTACGCCAACCCCGAGCTCGACGCGATCATCGACAAGATCCGCTACGCGACCCGACAGGACGATCGGTACAAGGCCTTCGGCGATTTCCAGCGGATCGCCCAGAGGGACATTCCGGCCCTGGCGCTTTACGAGGAAAAGAACTTCACGGTCTACAACCGGAAAGTGCACGGTCTGTCCGACGACGCCGATGCATCGCAAGCCTCGCTCAAGACCGTGTGGATCCAGCGCTGACCGGCGGCATCCGACACAGCCCAGCCGAGCACCGACATGACCTCCAGCCTCAAACAACTGAAGATCGCGGCATTCCTGATGCCGGGTTTCACTTCGCAATCCTGGAGGCATGCCCGCCTCCGGGCCGACTATCCGTTTTCCCTGGATTACTACATCGAAAGCGCGCAGGTGGCCGAACGCGGCCTCTTCGACACGGTCTTCATCGCCGACAGCCCTGTTTTTCCGGAAGCGCCCGATGCGGTCGTGGCCCGGATGGCGACCGTCAGCCTGTTCGAACCGCTCAGCCTGCTGAGTGCCGTCGCGGCACACACCCGCGCCATCGGACTCATCTACACCGCCAGCGTGAGCGATTACCCCCCGGCCCTGCTGGCCCGGCAGGTGGCATCGCTCGACCACATCAGCGGCGGCCGGGCGGGTTGGAACCTCGTGACCTCTTACGGCCCGTCGTCACGGCAACTCGGCCTGCCGGACAACCGGAAAGACGACAACAGCTACGCCAGAGCCTCGGAATTCATCGAGGTCGTCCGCGGCCTGTGGGACGGTTTCGAGGACGACGCCCTGGTCCGCGACCGGGAAACGGGCGTGTTCGCCGACCTGAGCCGGATTCATCCGCTGGCGCACAGCGGCCCGTACTACCCGGATGTGCGTGGGCCGCTGCGCATCGCCCGCCCCATCCAGGGGCATCCGGTGATCGCGCAGGCCGGCGCATCCGAAGACGGCCGGGCTTTCGCCGCACAGACGGCCGATGTCGTTTTCTGCAATTGCCTGTCCATCGAATCGGGCCGGGCTTTCCATTCGGAAATCAAACAGCGTGCCGCAGCGGCCGGCCGCGATCCCGAGGCGATCAAGATCATGCCCGGCTGCAGCATCGTCTGGGGCGAGACCGACGAGGCGGCCGAGTCCAGGCTCGACGAAATCTCGAAGCTGTTCCCGGTCGAAGTCGCGGTCGAGAATCTCATGCTCGACCTGCATGGCTACGACATCGACGCGCCGTTCCCCACCGACCTGCCTGCCGCCAGTTTCTCGGTCGGGCATCAACGCGAGATCACGCGTTATGCCACGCAGAACGGGCTGACCATCCGGCAGACGGCCCAGAGGCTGGCCGTGGGCAACAAACACAGGGTCTTGGCAGGCAGCACCACGACCATTGCCGACGATCTCGAGCACTGGATCCGTCAGGGCGCGTGCGATGGCATTACATTGATGGCACCTTTCGGTGTCGAAGGTTTCAACGATTTCGTGACCCACGTCGTGCCGGAACTGCAGCGGCGCGGCCTCTACCGCGAAGCCTACGAAGGCCGCACGCTGCGCGAGCACCTGGGGCTTGCAAGACCCAGGAACCGTTACACCTGAAACCGCCGACTCACCCGTCATCCATGGAAACTGCACCCCCGACCTTACGCGATCGGATCATCGACGTCAGCAGCGCGCTCTTCTACAGCGAGGGCATCCGAGGCGTCGGCATCGATCGGATCATCGACGCATCGGGCGTCGCCAAGGCCACGCTCTACAAGCACTTCCGCAGCAAGGACGAGTTGGTGGTGGCGTACCTGAAAAGCCGTCACCAGCGTGTGATCGAATCCCTGAAAAGCCATTTGCTCTCGCCGTCGCTGCCGCCGCAGGACCAGGTCATGCAAGTGTTCGGCCTGCTCGAGAACAAGGCCGAAAGCGACGAGACGTTCAGGGGCTGCGCCTTCCTCATGGCCGTCTCGGAGTATGGCAACAACGCCGAGGTGGTCGAGGTCGCACGCCGGCACAAGGCCTGCGTCCGCGACATCTTCTCGGAGATTCTCGGCAACGCCGGCCCTCTGCCCGCAACCGATATCGCAGATATCGCAGGGCAGCTGGCACTGCTCTACGACGGCGCGCTGGCCCAGATCATGGTGCAACGCACCTCGGCGCCCGCTGCGGTCGCGGGTCGCTGCGCGGCCGCACTGGTGAGCGCGTGGATGGCCCGCCGCCCAGGCGACACGTGATCGTCGTGCAGGCCGCCGGGCGGCATCGGCCGGCGGCCGCCCCGGTCTTCAGTTGGGCGCGATGCCCAGCGCGCGAATCATCGGACCCCAGGTGGCCCGTTCGTCGGCGATGCGCCGCGCAAACCGGGCCGGCGTGTCGTGATAGATCACCGAACCATGGCCGGCATAGGCCTGAACCATGTCGGGCTGGCGCAGGGCCGCGCCGATGGCCGCGTTGAGCCGGCACCGCCACGGCCATCGGCAGCACGGCAACCGGACTGACGGGCTTGAGGTCGGTGCCCGGGTCGTAGCTCAGCCGCGGAAAGACAGACGGGTTCCACACCGCATGGGCATTCGTGATGAAAGCCAGCCTGTGGCCGTCCGCGAGCTGGGACTTGCCTGCGCCCCGACACAAGCCGGAACGAGGGTGCGGGTAAACTGTATCGAGAGGTATCGACATGCAGACAGAAGACATCGTGGTGGGTTCGACCGTCCTGGTCACGGGCGGCACGGGCTTCGTGGGCCGGGCCTTGTGCCAGGCGCTGCTTCAGGCCGGCGCGCAGGTGGTGGTGCTGTCGCGGTCGAAGCGGCCTGCGGGCGATCACGGCGCCAAGGCCCTGCGCCAGGTGAGCAGCCTGCAGGAACTCAAGGGCGAGTCGTTCGATACCGTCATCAACCTCGCGGGCGAGCCGATCTCGCAGCGCTGGACACCGCAAGCCAAGGCCCGCATCCTGTCGAGCCGCATCGGCAGTACACAGGCACTGATTCAATTCATGCAGCAGGCCCCGCGCCCGCCCCGCGTGTTCATCAGCGCCTCGGCCATCGGTTTCTACGGCACCAGTGTCTCCACGGTGTTCGACGAGCAGACCCCGCCGTCGACCGAGGGCGGGGCGTTCTCGCACGAACTGTGCGCGCTGTGGGAGCAGGAAGCCGTGTGCGCCGAAGCCCTGGGGGTGCGCACCGTCCGGCTGCGCCTGGGCGTGGTGCTCGGCCCCGGCGGCGGCTTTCTGCAGAAGATGCTGCTGCCTTTCAAGCTGGGGCTGGGCGCACGAATCGGGCACGGCCGCCAGTGGCTGTCGTGGATCGATCGCGGCGATCTGATCCGACTGATTCTGCACGTCGTCCGCACGCCCACACTGAATGGACCGGTCAACGCAACGGCCCCCAAGCCCGTGCCGCAGGCCGAGTTCTGCGCCGCGCTGGCCCGCGCGCTGCACCGCCCCTGCCTGTTCACCATTCCGCCCGTTGTGCTGCGCGTGGCCTTGGGCGACATGGCCGAAGAGCTGATGCTGCAGGGCCAGCAGGTGGTGCCCAGCCAGGCATTGGCCAGCGGGTTTGTGTTCGAACAGCCCGAGATCCAGGGCTCGCTGCAGAAAATACTCGGCTGAGGCCTTCTTTCGCGGGCCGGCACACGCTGCCGGGCCGCCGATGCGGCGCCTTCGCACGCCGACTCCACGCCACAAAACCGTGCAGACCGATGTGTGGTGCATTGTTCACCATGACAGTCGGCCTGTCCTGCATGCTTCCAGTGCAGCACCATCCTCCAACATGAATCATGGCGCCCCATCGCCGGGACAAGCTGCACCACGATGTGTCTTGACCGGCTGCAGCCATCAGCCAGCCTAATGCCTGCAACGATTACAAATCGTTAGCGATCCGTGGCCGCTTGTCGCAAGAATGCTCAGCAACCCTAGCTGCTTCTTCAACAACCCTGCTTCCCGGAGGTCTCCCTTGTCCCAGCCCAGCTTCGTTCGCCGCCATCTCAAGGCCGCCGTCCTGTGTGCCGCCATGGCCGTGGCCGGCATCACGACGGCACAAGCCCAGACCATCAACGCGGTCATGCACGCACCGCTGCGTGCCCTCGATCCGGTGATCAGCACGGCCTACATCCTGCGCAACTACGGCTACATGGTGTACGACACCCTGCTGGCCCAGGACGCCAGCAACGCCATCCAGCCCCAGATGGCGAGCTGGAAAGTGTCGCCCGACGGCAAGACCTACACCTTCACGCTGCGCGAAGGCCTGAAATGGCATGACGGCACACCCGTCACCGCCGCCGACTGCGTGGCCAGCCTTCAGCGCTGGAGCAAGGCCGACAAGCTCGGGCAGCTCATGGCCTCGATGCTCACCGAGATGAAGACGACGGGCGACAAGTCCTTCGACATGACCTTCAACGTGCCGACCGACATCGCCCTGCGTGCGCTGAGCAAGCCCAGCGGCGTGGCGCCCTTCATGATGCAGGCCTCGGCCGCGGCCGCTCCGATCGGGCAGCCCATCACCTCGACCATCGGCTCGGGCCCGTTCAAGTTCAACGCCGCCGAGTACAAGCCCGGCGTGCAGGCCGTGTTCGACAAGTACACCGACTACGTGCCGCGCAGCGAGCCGGCCAGCGGCCTGGCCGGCGGCAAGGTGGTCAAGGTCGACCGGGTGAAATGGATCACCATGCCCGACGCCATGACCGCGGTGACGGCCCTCATGGGCGGCGAGGTCGACTTCATCGAACAGACCCCGCACGATCTGCTGCCCATGCTCGAAGGCAATGCCGACTACACCCTGTCGGTCTACAAGAAGCAGGGTTCGCAGAACCTAGCCCGCCTGAACTTCACGCAGCCGCCCTTCGACAACCTGAAGATCCGCCAGGCCGCGCTGCTGGCGCTGGGCCAGAAGCCCCTGCTCGATGCGCAGGTCGGCAACGCCAAGATGTACTCGACCTGCGCGGCGGTGTTCGGCTGCGGCAGCACCTATGCCAGCGACACCGGCAAGGACAAGATCATCGAAGCCCAGCCCGACAAGGCCAAGGCGCTGCTCAAGGAAGCCGGCTACGACAACACCCCCATCGTGCTGCTGCATGCGACCGACCTGATCAACCTCTCGCCCATGGGCCCGGTGTTCGCGCAGCAACTGCGCAACGGCGGCTTCAACGTGCAGATGCTGTCGATGGACTGGGCCACGGTGACGGCTCGCCGTGCCTCGAAGGCCGCACCGTCGGCCGGCGGCTGGAACGTGTTCTCGACCACCAACGTGCTGCCCGACGTGGCCGACCCGCTGGGCTTCATCGGCGTGGCCGCCGGGGGCGACAGCGCCTGGTTCGGCTGGCCCAACGTGCCGGCGATCGAAGAGGCGCGCGGCAAGATGGCCCGCACCAGCGATCCGGCCGAAGCCAAGAAGCTGGCCGAAGAGATCCAGCGCCAGGTGATCGACCAGGTGGTGATGATCCCCATGGGCGAGTTCACCAACGTCACCAGCAAACGCAAGGTGATCGGCAACCAGCTCGATGCGGCAGCCCCCGTGTTCTGGAACATGACCAAGTCCGGCAAATAACAGGCAACGCACGAAAGGCAACACATGGCGGCGTTTTTTGTCCGGCGTATCCTGGCAGCCATTCCGGTGCTGTTCATGGTGGCCATCATCGTTTTCCTGGTGCTGCGGCTGTCTCCGGGGGATCCGGCCGTCATGATCGCCGGCGACAACGCCTCGCCCGAACAGCTGGCGGCGATCCGGGCCTCGATGGGCCTGGACCAGCCCTTGCTCGAACAGCTGTTCATGTGGATCGGCAAGGTGCTGCGGGGCGACCTCGGGACCTCGCTGATCTCGGGACTGCCGGTCAGCGACATGGTGCTCGACCGGTTCGGCCCGACCATCGCGCTGAGCCTGAGCACCATCGCCTTCGCCATTCTGGTGGCGATTCCGCTCGGCGTGTTCGCGGCCTGGCAACAGGGCAAGCCGCTCGACCGGGTGGTGATGGCCGGCTCGGTGGTGGGCTTCTCGGTGCCCGTCTTCATCATCGGCTACGTGCTGATCCTGGTCTTTGCGCGGCTGCTGGGCTGGCTGCCGGTGCAGGGCTATCAGCCGCTGGCCGACGGTTTCGGCGGCTTTGCCGAACGCCTGGTGCTGCCGACCGTGGCGCTGAGCTTTCCCTACATCGCGCTGATCGCCCGCATCGTGCGCACCAGCGTGATCGAGGTGATGGGCGAGGACTACATCCGCACCGCCCGCGCCAAGGGCATGTCCGAAACCGCCGTGCTGATGAAACATGCGCTGGGCAACGCGGCGGTGCCCATCGTGACCATCATCGGCGTCAGCATCGCCATGCTCATCAGCGGCGTGGTGGTGACCGAGTCGGTGTTCAACATTCCCGGCCTGGGCCGCCTGGTTCTCGAAGCCGTGCTCGCCCGCGACTACACCGTGATCCAGTCGCTGATCCTGCTGTTCTCCACGCTCTACGTGCTGATCAACCTCGGCATCGATCTGCTGTATTCGGTGTTCGACCCACGCATCCGGTACTGACATCCGGTACTCACGAAGTGCCCGTGCTCCACGCCACCCCCCGATCAGAACCGTCGACCGCCGGCCCCCTGCCCTCACGGGCTCCGGCCGGCGCCCGAAGCCTCCCGGATTTCCATCGCCCGACATGAACACCACCACGTACAACGCTTCCGTCGAAGAGCCCGTGCCTGCAGCGGCAGGCCATGCGGCGGCGGCCACGCCCTCGGCGTCTACCCCGCCCCCTGCCGTCCAGGCTGCGACGCTGCCCACGCCCGCTCCGCTCGGCGCAGGCGAGAGTGCCGGCCCCTCGGCGTTCAAGCGCCTGCTCAAGACCTGGCCGGTGCGCATCTCGCTGCTCATCCTGCTGGCCATCGTCGCCATGGCCGTCTTCGCGCCCTGGCTGGGCACGGTCGATCCGGTGCAGCTCGACCCTTCGCAGCGTCTGCGCGGCGTCTCGGCCGAGCACTGGCTGGGCACCGACGGCTTCGGCCGCGACGTGTATTCGCGGGTGGTCTACGGCGCCCGCGTCTCGCTGGTGGTGGGCGCGGGCGTGGTGCTCATCAGCGTCACGCTGGGCCTGATCATCGGCATCGCGGCCGGGTACTTCCGCCTGGCCGACGCCATCATCATGCGGGTGATGGACGGCATGATGGCGATACCCGGCATCCTGCTGGCGATCGCACTGGTCGCCCTGTCGGGCGCGACGCTGGCGACGGTGCTGATCGCCATCTCGGTGCCCGAGATTCCGCGCGTGGTGCGCATGGTGCGCAGCGTGATCCTGGGCGTGCGCAACGAATCCTATGTCGAGGCCGCGACCAGCCTGGGCACCCGGCTGCCGGCCATGGTCTGGCGCCACATGATGCCCAACACGCTGGCGCCGCTGCTCGTGCAGGGAACCTATATCTTCGCCTCGGCCATCATGACCGAAGCGGTGCTGAGTTTCCTGGGTGCCGGCATCCCGCCGGAAACGCCGTCCTGGGGCAACCTGATGGCCGACGGCCGCACCTTCTTCCTGCTCATGCCGGGGATCATCCTCTACCCCGGCGTGCTGGTCTCGCTCACGGTGCTGAGCGTGAACATGCTGGGCGATGCGCTGCGCGACGGACTGGATCCGCGCATGGCCAAGCGCCTCTGAGCGCATCCGAACGCCTTGCAGCATCGCCCCGAACGCCCCGATCGTTTCCTTCCCATTCACAGACCCGGCATCGCTTACGACATGGCTGAAGCAACACACTCCTCCTCCCTGCCCCCGGTCGTGCTGTCCGTTCAGGACCTGACGGTGCAGACCGCACGCAGCGGCGGCAAGTCCATCGTCCAGAACATCGGCTTCGACGTGCGTGCCGGCGAAACCGTGTGCGTGGTCGGCGAATCCGGCTCGGGCAAGTCGGTGACCTCGCTGGCCATCATGGGCCTGCTGCCCAAGGGCGGCCTGTTCGCCAACGGCGGCCGCATCCTGCTCGACGGCGAAGACGTGCTCAAGGCCACGCCGCACCGCATGCGCGAACTGCGCGCCACCCGCGTCGCCATGGTGTTCCAGGAGCCCATGACCGCGCTCAACCCCGTGCAGCGCGTCGGCCACCAGATCGACGAAGTGCTGCGCCTGCACACGCAACTCAACGCCGCCGAGCGCAAGGACAAGGTGCTCAAGATGCTCGAGCGGGTGCAGTTACCCGACATCGCACGCATCTACGACTCGTATCCGCACCAGTTGTCGGGTGGGCAGCGCCAGCGCATCGTGATCGCCATGGCGCTGATCCTGCGCCCGCACCTGCTGATCGCCGACGAGCCGACCACCGCGCTGGATGTGACGACGCAGAAGCAGATCCTCTTGCTGATACGCGAGCTGCAGGAGCAGGAGCAGACAGCCGTGGTCTTCATCACGCACGACTTCGGCGTGGTCTCCGAGATCGCCGACCGCATCGTGGTGATGAACCGCGGCGCCATGGTCGAGACCGGCACCCGCGACGCCATCCTCGCGCAGCCCCGCGAGGCCTACACCCGCATGCTGGTGTCGTCCGTGCCCAGCCTGATCCCGCGCTACCGCGCCCTGCCCGACAGCCAGACGGTGCTCGAGGTGGTGGGCCTGGACAAACGATACGAGGAAAAGAGCTTCTTCGGCAAGAACCGTTCGGTGCTGGCCGCGCAGAACGTCAGCTTCACCGTCGGGCGCGGCGAGATCACCGGCATCATCGGCGAATCGGGCTCGGGCAAATCGACGGTCGCACGCTGCGTGATCCGCCTGACCGACCCCAGCGCAGGCGCCGTCTTCCTCAAGGGCGACGACATCGCGCAGGTGCGCGACATGCATGCCGTGCGCCAGCGCGTGCAGTACATCTTCCAGGACCCGTACCGCTCGCTCAATCCGCGCCGCACGGTGGGCCAATCCATCATCGAGGGTCTCGTCAACTACGGCATGCCCGAGGCCGAGGCCCTGAAGAAAGCCGCCGCCACACTCGAACTCGTGGGCCTCTCCGGCGACGTCATGAACCGCTATCCGCACCAGTTCTCGGGCGGACAGCGCCAGCGCATCTGCATCGCCCGCGCAGTGGTGATGGAGCCCGACCTGCTGGTGGCCGACGAAGCCGTCTCGGCGCTCGACGTGTCCGTGCAGGCCCAGGTGCTGCAGTTGTTCGAGGAAATCCGCGACCGCACGGGCGTCGGCATTCTGTTCATCACCCACGACCTGCGTGTGGCCGCGCAGATCTGCAACACCATCGTGGTCATGCAACGCGGCCAGGTCGTCGAAGCCGGCGATGCCACCGAGGTGCTGGCCGCACCCCGCCATGCCTACACCCGCTCGCTGATCGATGCGGCACCGGCACCCGGATGGGATTTCCAGAACTTCCGGCCGGTTGCCAAGGCCGCCTGAAACCGACGCGGGTGCACCCCTTCATTTCCAGACGAAAGATTCCCATGGCCACCGGCACGCCTTTCGATGTCTCTGCATTGCCCTTCGACCAGGAGGCCATGCTTGCGGGTCTGCGGCGCTGGGTCGAGTGTGAAAGCCCCACGCTGGATGTGTCCTCGGTCGAACGCATGCTCGACCTGGCCCAGCACGATCTGGCGGCGGCCGGCGCCGAAGTCCAACGCCTGCAGACCCTGCCGGGGCATGCCGGCGCCGTCATGGGCCGCTTTCCCCATCCGCACCCCGAGCAGCCCGGCATCCTCGTCATGGGCCACCTCGACACCGTGCACCCGATCGGTACGCTGGCCGCACTGCCCTGGCGCCGCGAAGGCTCGCGCTGCTACGGCCCCGGCATCAACGACATGAAGGCCGGCGACTACCTTTCGCTGTGCGCCTTGCGTGAACTCGGCGCGGCCGGCTGGACCACGCCCCTGCCGGTCACCATCCTGTACACCGGCGACGAAGAGATCGGCAGCCCCGCCAGCCGCGCGCTGATCGAGTCCACCGCCCGTCAGTTCAAGTACATCCTGGTCCCGGAACCGGCCCGTCCGGACGGCGCCATCGTGCTGGGGCGGCATGAGGTGGTGCGCTTTGCGCTCGAATCCACCGGCCAGCCCACACATGCCGGCAACACCCCTGAAAAAGGCCGGTCGGCCATCCGGCAGATGGCCGAGAAACTCATCGCCATCGAGCGGTTGAGCACCGCCGATGCGACCTTCACGGTGGGCATCCTGCGCGGCGGCCTGTGGTCGAACTGCGTCGCCACCACCTGCACGGCCGAGCTGCTGGTCCTCATCCGCGATCCCGCCGTGCGCGAGGAACGGCTGGCTGCCCTGCAGGCCCTGGCCAGCCAGGATGCCAGCGGCTCCTTCACCATCACCCAGACCCTGCAGCGCCCGCGCTGGGAAGAGAACGCCGGCTGCCTGGCGCTCTACGAGGTCGCCGAAGCTGCCGCCAAAGACCTGGGCTTCGAGCTGCCGCGCCTGGTCTCGGGCGGCGGCTCGGACGGCAACTTCACAGGGGCGCTGGGACTGCCCACGCTCGACGGCCTGGGTGCCTGCGGCGACCTGCACCACACGCTGCAAGAGCACATCGAGGTCGACAGCCTGGTGCCGCGCACCCGGCTCATGGCCAGCCTGGTGATGCGGCTGCGCTGAGGCCGCCCTTCCACAACGCACCCACGACCACGATCACAACTGCAACTGCAACCTTACCCGCCCTTCTGCCGCCACGCCGCAAGCCTCGCGCCTTCCCAGACCCCTCCATCATGTCCCTGACCGATATCCGTTCCCCCAATCTCTCGTCCACCTTGCGTGTGCACAAGGCGGTCGTCGAAAGCGAGGGCGGCATCGTCGTCGCGCACAACCGGCTCGCTGCGACCGTCGGCGCGCGGGTTCTCAAGCAAGGCGGCTCCGCGGTCGATGCGGCCATCGCCACCTCGTTCGCCATCGGCGTGCTCGAACCCTGGATGAGCGGCATCGGCGGCGTCGGCGCCCTGCTGGTGCGCAGCCCCGAAGGCGAAGTCACCGCCATCGACGCCGGTGCGCACTCGCCGGCAGGCCTCGATCCGGCCGATTTTCCGCTGGTCGACGGCAGCGACGGCGATCTCTTCGGCTGGCCCAATGTGCTGGAAGACCGCAACGTCATCGGTGCACGGTCGGTCTGCATTCCAGGCCTCGTCGACGGCCTGGGCGTTGCGCACCGGCAGTTCGGCCGCCTGGATTGGGCGGCGCTGGTGGCCCCTGCGGTCGAGCTCGCCCGGCAAGGTCCGGTCGTCGACTTCCACACCACCCAATGGATCGCCTGCGAGATGGATCGCCTGCGCCGCAATGCCGCCTGCAGCGCCTATTTTTTTCCCGGCGGCAAGCTGCCGCTCACGCCGTCTGCCGTTTCGGGCCAGGTGGCGCGTCTGCCCGCTCCGGCGCTGGCCGCCAGCCTGCAGCACATCGCCGAAGCCGGCCCCCGCGCCCTGTACGAAGGCCCGCTGGCGCAGGCCCTGGCGCAAGACGTGCTGGAAGCCGGCGGCTACCTGCAGGCATCCGATCTGCATGGATTCACCGCCGCCGCCGGCCCCTCGGACAGCGTGCGCTACCGAGGCCGCGAGATCCACCTGGTACCCGAGCTCAACGGCGGCATCACCGTCGCCATGGCCCTGCAGTTCTGCGAACGCCACTACCGGCCCGAAGGGGGTGCGCCCGGCACCGCCACCTACCTGGCCTACGCGCAGGCCCTGGCACAGGCCTGGGCGTACCGGCTGTCGCGTCTGGGCGATGCCGCCGAACGCACACGTCCGAGCTGCACCAGCCACCTCAGCGTGGTGGACCGCAACGGCCAGGTCGTCACCCTCACCCAGACCCTGCTGTCGAGCTTCGGCTCGGGGGTGATGTCGCCGCGCACCGGCATCCTGCTCAACAACGGCGTGAACTGGTTCGATCCCCGCCCGGGCCGCGTCAACGCCATTGCGCCGGGCCGCCGGGCCCTGGCCAACTACGCCCCCATGCTGCTGGCGGGCGAGGACGATGTCCTCGGCATCGGCGGCTCGGGCGGGCGCAAGATCATCCCGGCGGTTTTCCATGCCCTGGCCTGCGCCGCCGATTTCGGCATGAGCCTGGAGCAGTGCATAGCCAGTCCGAGACTCGACTATTCGGCCCCGCCGACCGTGGTGGCCGACGGCCGCCTGCCGGACGACACGCTCGCCGCGCTGGCCCGGCACTATCCTACGGTGGTGGCCGACCGCATGGAGAGCCCCAACCATTTCACCATTCTGGGTGCCGTTCGGCGCCAGGGCGGCCGCAACTCCGGCTACTCCGAACCCTTTCACGTCTGGACCGACGCCGTCGGCGAGGACAGCCTGCCGGCCTGCGACTGAAGCCCGCACGCCGATCGCCTTTTTCTTTCCCTTAGTCCAGACGGGTCTGACATGCGCATTGCCTTTGCCGGTTTCCAGCACGAAACCAATACCTTCGCCCCGGCACCTGCCGACTACCACGCCTTCGAACTGGGCGGCGGGTGGCCCGGCCTCAGCGTCGGCCCGGCCATCTTCGACGCCATCGGCGGCGCCAACATTCCTGCAGCGGGCTTCGTCGAAGCCGCCCGCGCCCAGGGCCATGAACTGCTGCCGACGGTCTGGTGCGCGGCCAGCCCGTCGTCGCGGGTCACCGTCGATGCCTTCGAGCGCATCTGCGCCATGATCGTGGCGGGCATCGAAGCGGCCAAGCCGCTCGACGCGGTCTACCTCGACCTCCACGGCGCGATGTCCGCCGAGGCCTACGACGACGGCGAAGGCGAAGTGATACGCCGCGTGCGCGCCTGCATCGGCGAGCACGTGCCGCTGGTGACCAGCTACGACCTGCACGCCAACACCACGGCCGCCATGCTCGAGCAGGCCGACGTGCTGGTGGCCTACCGCACCTATCCGCACGTCGACATGGCGGCCACCGGCCGCCGCACGATGGCCGTGCTGCAGCGCCTGTTCGACGGCCTGCCGCCGCTGCACACCGCCTGGCGCCGCATCCCCTTCCTCATCCCCACCGTCTGGCAATGCACCGACCTGCAGCCGGCCCAGGGACTGTATGCCCAGCTCGAGGCCCTCGAGCGCGGCAACCCCGAGCTCGTCAGCCTGTCGTTCACCATGGGGTTTCCGGCTGCGGATTTCTCGGAATGCGGGCCGGTCGTCTGGGCCCATGCCACCAGTCCGCAGGCCGCACAGCAGGCCGCCGATGCCCTCTACGACGCCGTCTGCGCCGCAGAAATGGATTTCCAGGGCGAGCTGCTGCCGGCCGATGCCGCCGTGCAACGCGCCTTGCAGGCCCCGGCCGGCCAGCCCGTGGTGATCGCCGACACCCAGGACAACCCGGGCGCGGGCGGCGAGTCGGACACCACCGGACTGCTGCGTGCCCTGGTCGACGCCGGCGCGACCGATGCGGCCCTGGGCCTGATGGTCGACCCCGCTGCCGCGTCGGCCGCGCACGCCGCCGGGGCCGGTGCCACCGTGCGGCTGTCGCTGGGCGGCAAATCCGGTGTGCCGGGCGACACCCCCTTCGAGGCCGAGTTCCTGGTCGAGTCGCTGTCCGACGGCCGCTTCGACGCCTTCGGCCCCTACTACGGCGGTTTCCACATGGATCTCGGCCCGAGCGCCTGCCTGCGGCTGGGCGGCGTACGGATCGTGCTGGCCAGCCACAAGGCCCAGTTGGCCGATCAGGCCATGTTCCGCTACGTGGGCATCGAGCCCACCCGCGAGCGCATCCTGGTGGTCAAGAGCACGCTGCATTTCCGGGCCGACTTCGCCCCCATCGCACAGGACATTCTCTTCAGCGCCGTCCCCGGCCCCATCGCCATGGACCCGACCGAGATGGACTGGCGGCATCTCGATCCCGCCATCCGCATGTTCCCGGGCGGACCGACCTTTGCCGCGTTCCGCGCCTCGCGCACGGCCTGAGCCCGCCGCATCGACCGCTCACGCTCAGCACCGGGTTCCTGCGGGCCCATCGGGCCCATCCGATTCATCGCCGTTCCGAAAGACTTGCCATGCCATCCAGCCGCACCGCACCGAAGGCCCTCCCGGCCACCGAGCTCTACCAGCTCACCGCCAGCCAGACCGCCTCGGCCATCCGCCTGGGCCAGACCAGCGCCACGGAAGTCGCCCAGTCGCACCTGCAACGCATCGAGGCCGTCAATCCCGCGCTCAACGCCATCGTCGAGCATCGACCCGAAGAAATCCTGGCCCGTGCGCGCCACATCGACCAGTTGCTTGCGCAGGGCCACGCGGTCGGCCCCCTGGCCGGCGTGCCGGTGACCATCAAGGTCATCGTCGACCAGAAAGGCTACGCCACGACCAACGGCCTGGTCGCCAACCGCAACCTCATCGCCGAACACAACAACCCCGTGGTCGACAGCCTGCTGACCGCGGGTGCCGTGCCCGTCGGCCGCACCAACACACCGGCCTTCAGCTACCGCTGGTTCACCAGCAACCTGCTCCACGGCGCCACCTACAACCCGCACGACAAGCGACTGACGCCCGGCGGCTCGTCGGGCGGCGCAGGCTCGGCCACGGCGGCCGGCATGGGCTGCATCGGGCACGGCACCGACATCGGCGGCTCGATCCGGTATCCCGCCTACGCCTGCGGCATCCACGGCCTGCGGCCCAGCCTGGGGCGCGTCGCCGCCTTCAACCCCAGCGGCAAATCCGAACGGCCCATCGGCGGCCAGTTGATGGCCGTGTCCGGCCCGCTGGCCCGTTCGGTCGAAGACCTGCGCCTGGCCCTGCACGCCATGGCCCGGCCCGACGCCCGCGACCCCTGGTGGATGCCTGCGCCGCTGGTCTACCCCGACACCGCCAAGCGTGCCGCCCTGTGCCTGCGCCCCGAAGGCCTCGACACCCACCCGGCCCTGTGCGAAGCGCTGCTGGCCTCGGCCGCCAAGCTGCGCGATGCCGGCTGGATCGTCGACGAAATCGATGCCCTGCCGCCGCTCAACGCCGCCTTGCCCGTGCAGCTCACGCTGTGGCTGGCCGATGCCTATGAAAGCCAGGTCAAGACCGCCGAAGCCGAAGGCGACCCCGGTGCCATCGCGGTACTGGCAGGCCAGGCCGAGTTCGCCCGCAGCATCGGTTTTTCCGACTTCTCGCAGGCCTTGATGGCGCGTGCCAGCATCACCCGACAATGGCAGTTGTTCCTGGAGCGTTACCCCGTGGTGCTGATGCCGCCCAGCGCCGAACTGCCGTTCGAGGACAACCTCGACCTGAAGGACGCCGCCAGCTACCAGCGCGTATGGGCTGCCCAGATGCCCATGCTGGCCCTGCCCGTCACCGGGCTGCCTGCACTGAGCCTGTGCACCGGTTTCCAGGGCAGCACGCCCCTGGGCATCCAGGTGATCGCCAGCCGCTTCCGCGAAGACCTCGTGCTGCTGGCCGGCGCCGACATCGAAGCCCGCAGCGCCGCCCTGCCCCCGGTCACCCCGGGCTGGACACGCGCCTGACAGCCGCCGGCCATCGCACCCGGCCCGGCGCGATCAGCGACCGGGCAGGGCCTGAGTCTGAGTCGGGGGCTTGAGCTCGGGTTCGAGCTCGATCGCCGGTCCCGTGTAGCGGCCGCGCGGCCGGATCACCATGCCCACATTGAGCTGTTCGATGCTGTGCGCCAGCAGGCCGATGCTGCGCGCCACGGCGAACAGCGCAAACGCCGCATCCGAAGGCAGGCGATAACGCGCCACCAAAGTGGCCAGGCCGGCATCGATATTGGGCTTGAGACCAGTCAGCGTCTCCACCTTGTCGGTCATGCGCCGGATCTCGTCGGGCACATCCAGCACCGCCATCAGAGCCGCACCCCGTGGATCGCCCTCGGGATACAGGTGATGGCCAAAACCGGGAATAGGCAGCGCCGACGACAGATAACGATCCACCACCGCATGGGCGCCGGCCCGCTCGACCTCGTCGAACAAGGCCCGCACGCGGCCCGATGCATCGCCGTGCAGGGGGCCCGAGAACGTCGTCAGCCCCGTCAACAGGCAGGCCGGCAACGATGCGCCCGTGGAGGCCGTGATGCGGGCGGAAAACGCCGAGCTGGTGATCTCGTGATCGGCCAGCAGCACCATGGCGCGGCGCAGAAGCTGGCCGACTTCTTCCGGCTGACCCCAGCCGCGTGCCAGCCGTTCGTGCAGGGGCAGCGTCTGGTCGTTGTCGGCACCGAACGCTTCGGCCAGGTAGCCGACCAGTTGCGCGGCCTCGGCATGCAGGGCCTTGCGGATGCGGCCGGTGGTGGAATGCCCCTTGGACGACGCCATGGCCAAGGCCACGAAAGCGCGTTCACGGCCGGCCGGAAGATCGGGCAATGCACCGATGCGATGGCTGAAGACCGGCATGCCTTCGGTTTCCCAGAGCAGCCGGGCCGCGTCTTCGAGCGACGCATGCTCGGCCAACGCGATGACGTCCTTGCCGCGGTAGTACGGACGCCCCTGGCGAAACGCGCACAGCCCGGTCGAGATGCAGGGCTCGGCGCCGAAAATCGTGCTCGCCGCCAACGTCTCGCGTTTGCGGCCCGTGACCTTCTTGCGCACCAGCGCCGACAGGTCTTCGGTGCGGTAGAGGCTTTTCCGGGGATCGGACGGATCCGGGCTCACCCCGATGCGGCCACGGCTGGCGTAGGCATATATGGTCTGTGCCTGAACCCCCAGCAGCCGCTGCGCCTCGGAAAGTGTGCTCCACGTCGCCATTCGATTTATCTTCTAAATAAAAGTCAACAGACAGCGCGGATTGTAGCATGGCACCTTTTCAAAACCCCTCGACACAAACCCGGATCAAGCCGGATCCACGGGTTTTCGCTCGAGTATCTCGATGGCGATCTGATCCGGCCCCTTGATGAAACAGCCCTTGACGCCCGGCCGGATAATATGCGGCTCGGCATAGAACAACACATTCCTCGCCTTCAGCTCGCGGGCCACCGCATCCAGGTCCTGCACCACCAGGCCGAAATGGTCCAGCCCCTCGTAGGGCGGCAAGGGCGCGGGCGCGACGCCGTCGCCGTCCACCACCGGGGAAATGAAGACATTCACGCTGGCCACCCGCATGCCGATTCCATTCGGCCGCACGAATACCTCTGCATCCAGGCACGAACGGAACCATTCGGCCGCGGCCTCGGGGTTTCGGCTGCGCAGCTGGAGATGATCGAAAACAAATCGCGACATATTCAAAATACCTTTTCAATGAAACCCGGACTCAGGCCGGTTGCTTGATTTCGATCCGCTCGAGTTTCCCCAGGATGAAGGAATACGAGAAAGCACCGCACAGGCACAGAATCCCCATGATGTTCAGCGCCCAATAGAATTTCCCGGTCGCCTGCAGCACATAACCGATCATGATCGGCGTGGTCACGGCAGCGATGTTCGCGGCCAGGCTGGTGATGCTGCTGGTCAGGCCGATGTACTGCTTGGGCGCGATTTCCGACACCGCCGCCCACGACGAGGCGCCCACCCCCTGGGCAAAGAAGGCCAGCGTCAGGATCGCGATGATCACCTCGTTCGACTCCACGAAATTGACCAGCACGATGGACGACCCCAGCAGCGTGCCGATGATCAGCGGCGCCTTGCGAGCCGTCGACACCGAGCAGCCGCGACGGATGAAGAAGTCCGAGAAAAAGCCCGCCAGCAGGATCCCGGCAGTCGCCCCCAGGAAAGGCAGCGCCTGGAAGATCCCGACCTTGATCATCGACAGGCCACGCTCTTCGATCAGGTAGGTCATGAACCAGGTCGTGAAGAAGACCAGGATGGTGTTGTTGCAGAACTTGCCCAGGCAGATCGCAAAGATCTGGCGGTAGCGCAGCAGCTTGAATGCCATCTTCCAGTCGAACGGCTCCTTCTGCTTGCTGCCCATCAAGGCCCCGCCGTCGCGCAGGTGCTTGAGCTCGGCGGCATTCACGCGCTTGTGGTGCACCGGATCGCGGTAGGTCATGTACCAGAGCAGACCAAAGATCACCCCCGCCATGCCCGTTGCATAGAACACCGAGCGCCAGCCGAAGCTGGTCGTGATCCACAGCAGCAGACCGGCAAAGAGCGGTGTGCCGATGTACTGCCCCATCACGTACACGCTGGTGGCCAGGCATCGCTCTTGTGTGGGAAACCACATCGTCACGGCACGGGCATTCGACGGGAAAGCCGGCGCTTCGAGCGCGCCGATGGCCATGCGCGCACCGAACAGCAAATGGTAGGTATTGGCGAAACCCTGGGCCATGGTCGCCAGCGACCAGCCGATCAGCGAAATCGCATACGTCAGCCGCGAGCCCAGGATGTCGGCCATTGCGCCGCCGGGCATCAGCGCAATGGCATAGGCCATGCCGAAGGCGGCAAACAGCTCGCCCATCTGCACCTTGTCCAGCCCCAGGTCCTTGGACAGATACGGGGCAACAATGCCCAGGCTGGAGCGGTCGACGTAATTCAATATCGTGGCCAGCAGCAGCATGACCAGGATCGCATAACGCACGCGGGTCGGCTTCTGGGCAGCCGAGGCGGCGGCGGAAGCAGGCGGCCGGCCTGCACTTCTCAAAGGGGGATGGCTGGTGGACATGTTGATCTCCTCACACTTCTCGTGGCGTGTGTTTTTTCGAACTCGGGATTCAGGACCGGTAACCGGCCTCAGCCGCGACCGACGAATGGCATCTTCGAAGCCATGATGGTCATGTTCAGAATGTTGGCGCCCAGCGGCAAGCCGGCCATGTGCGCCACCGCCTGCGCGACGTGCTCGACATCCAGGCGGTCTTCGGCCGCCAGCGAGCCGTCGGCCTGCAAGACGCCGCGGGTCATGCGTTCGGTCAGGCCGGTCACGGCGTTGCCGATGTCGATCTGGCTGCAGACGATGTCGTAGGGCCGGCCGTCCAGCGCCACCGATTTGGTGATGCCGCTGATGGCGTGTTTGGTCGCGGTGTAGGCCAGCGAGTTGGGACGCGGCGAATACGCCGAGATCGAGCCGTTGTTGATGATGCGGCCACCCTGCGGCGTCTGCGTCTTCATCTGCCTGAAAGCGGCCCGGGTGCAGAGAAAGACACCCGTCAGGTTGGTCGCCACCACCGCGTTCCACAGGTCGACGTCGTACTCGTCGAGCGGCGTGCTGCCGGCGTTGCGGCCTGCGTTGTTGAACAGCACGTCCAGCCGGCCGAACCGCGCCACCGTCTCGGCAAACAGCTGGTCGACCGACGCCGCCGAAGTCACGTCGCAGGTCACCGCCAGCGCGGTTCCGCCCTGCGCCTCGATCTCGCGGGCCACCGCGTTCAAGGGGTCGATCTGGCGCCCGGTCAGCACCACCGAAAAGCCCTGGGCGGCCAGCGCCAGGCTGCTGGCCTTGCCGATGCCGCTTCCGGCGCCCGTGACCAATGCCACACGTTGATTTGTACTCATCTTTCGCCTTTTTGTAGATGCAATGTCATTGAAAGAGTCTCGACAGAATTGCATTCCAAGGCTTTCTCATCAATCTTGATTCATAAAATCAACCCAATGATTTCCAAACCTCTCCTGGGAGGCATAGGTACAAACACCGAGAGAGAAAATCGGTGCATTCGGACTCAGGAGAGCCGATAGCCGGATACCGTGCGAGCCTTCTTTATATTGATCGAAAAGATCAATATTGACGGTCCAGGCGGGGGCTGAATAAGATCGCGCTGCAACTCCACCCCCTACATCCATGACGACATCAGCCAACTACCAACTCCTCGTGGCCCGCCGCATTCCCGCAGCCGTCGCGACGCGTGCCCAAGCGCAGTTCAACGCCTATATCAGCCCCACCGACATGGACAGCGAATCCGTGGTTCGTTTCTGCAACGAACACCGCGTGCAGGCCGTCCTGATCGGCAAGAAATCCGGCCTGCAGGCAGCGGATATCGCCCGGCTGCCGGCCAGCGTCAAGATCATCGCCAACGCCAGCGCGGGCTTCGACCATCTCGATGTCGAAGCCGCTCGCGCACGCCACATCGCGGTCACCAATGCGCCTGACGCCCTCACCGCCTGCACGGCCGACTTCGCGTTCCTGCTCATCCTGGCCGCGAGCCGCCGCGCCTCCGAATACGAACGCATCATGCGCGAGGGCTGGAAACAGACCTTCGGCATGACCGACATGCTGGGCCTGAAGGTCAGCGGCAAGACGCTGGGCATCGTCGGCTTCGGCCGCATCGGCCGCGCCGTCGCCGACCGAGCCCGCGGCTTCGGCATGAAGATCGTCTACACCGACCGCGCCCGCGCCCCCGCCGAGCTCGAGAACGGCGCCACCTTCGCCCCCAGCCTCGACGCCCTGCTGCCGCAATGCGACGTGCTGACCCTGCATGTCCCCGGCGGCCACGGCCACCTCATGACTGCCCGTGAATTCGCCCTGCTGCCGCGCGGCGCGGTGTTCGTGAATGCGGCTCGCGGCTCGCTGGTCGACGAGGATGCACTGATCCACGCACTGACCAGCGGCCACCTGTTTGCAGCGGGCCTGGACGTCTACCAGAAAGAGCCGGGGTTCGACAAACGCCTGGCCGATCTGCCCAACGTCTTTCTCACGCCCCACATGGC
Source organism: Comamonas sp. BIGb0124 (assembly GCF_003752175.1). GTDB lineage: Bacteria > Pseudomonadota > Gammaproteobacteria > Burkholderiales > Burkholderiaceae_C > Comamonas_F. The sequence goes on from NZ_RJVF01000001.1 coordinate 113,628, forward strand.
CAGCGCCACCGTCGAGACCCGCGACCAGATGGGCTACACCGCATTGGACAACGTGCAGGCGGTCCTCGAAGGCCTGGCGCCCCTCAATCCGGTCTGATCCCTGCCAGGAGGCACATCGCCAAAGCCCGAAAAAGGCCGGACCTGCCGGTTTTCTCCGGGCTTCGGATTTCCCTGCACGTGCTTCAATTTCCGCGTTGACACGGCAGCCCGGCCCCTTCGGGCCGATACAGGGAAATCGAGATGAAACAAATCCGCATGGCATGGCGCGTGAGCACGTCCACGGGTAACGCGCCGGTCCATACCGGTCAGTGGATACCCGACACGCCACGCAACCGCCAGATCCTCGAACAGTCGGCCAAGGCCGCCAACAGCATCGTCGACGGCTCGATCGTCCGCCGCTGGATCGAGGGACAGGACAGCGGCGCCGGCGGCGACGACACCCGCCCGCCGTCCATCGAACACCTGCCCACCCAGCCCCAGCCCATGACGCCCTTCGATATCCGGTCGCCGCTCGGCGTCTCGATCTGGCCGTCCACAAACCGCAGCTGACCCCCGCACCGCAGGCACGAGCCGTGAATGCTCACGACGATCGGGTAATCTCGAGGCATGGGATGTCTTCGAATTCTGTTGCGACCCGTGCTGCTGCCCTGTGCCGCCGCGCTTCTCGTCGCCTGCGGCAGTGCGCCGCGCACCGGTTCGCCGGGCACCGTGCCCAGCGTCACCTCGACCCGGCCCACCCTCAGCGCCCAGCAGGCCAGCGACCTGGCCATCCATGCGCTGGGCCTGGTCGGCACGCCCTACCGCTACGGCGGCAACACCCCCGAGGGCGGCTTCGACTGCAGCGGCCTCATCAACTACGTCTACCGCTCGCGCGCAGGCGTGGCGCCGCCGCGCACCGTCTCGCAGCTCAGCGCCTTTGGCGGTGCCATCGATGCCGGCGAACTGCGCACCGGCGACCTGGTGCTCTTCGGCCGCGGCACGCCCTGGCATGCCGGCATCTATGTCGGCCAAGGGCGTTTTGTGCACGCGCCGTCGACCGGCGGAACGGTGCGGCTCGATCGCCTGGATTCGACCTACTGGGCACGCCAGGCGACGCAGTACAGACGGCCTTGAGAACCCGCGCGGGCAGGCACCCCGGCCACCGGTTCACGGGCCTTCCAAGCCCCTCCGCAAACGGCAGAAACTCGGCGATTCCGGCGCAAATGTACGGTAAACTGAATTCGCTACGTCGGGGTCGTATGACCCATTCATCGCACCTACCCCGTTCTCACGGCGACCATGTTCACTAGATTGCCGAACCGACGCGCCTTCATGGCCGCAACAGGCTGCACCCTGGCGGCCGCTCTTGTCGCGCCGGCCCATGCGGCCGACACCCTGCTGACCGCCTGCGGCCGCATCGGCGGCGGCGGCGTCGATGCCGATGGCTGCCGACGTTACACGCGGGTCCAGTTCGAGCGTCTGCCGCAGACCTCGTTCACGACCACCTCGCCATGGCATCGCGACCCGATGACCTACACCGGTGTTTCGGTCAAGGATTTCGCCCAGGCCATCGAGGCCCGCGGCAACCGCATCCGGCTGATCGCACTCAACGACTACTCGGTCACGGCAGACGTCGACCAGCTCGTCGCCAACGGCGCCATCCTGGCGCACCTGCGCAACGGACAGCCCATGCCCATTGCCGACAAGGGGCCGGTTTTTGTCATGTTCCCGTTCTCCAGCAATGCCAAGCTGCGCGCCGACAGCATCTACGTGCAGGCCGTATGGCAGTTGTCCCGCATCGAAATCGTCTGACGTTGAGGCATGGCGGACTCTTGAATTCACTGACCCGCCTGCGCTCGACGACCGTCCTGACGGTAGTGGCCAGCGTAGTCCTGGCCATCGGCGCTGCCATCACCCTGGCCAACTACGTGGTCTGGGCCACGCAGAGCAAACGCTTCAACAGCACCTACGAAAGCGGCCAGCTGTCGGCCGAGCTTTTCCGATTCGAGGCGACGCTCGCCAACCGCTTCCTGCCCGGTTCGCAGACCACGCAGGACGAGATCGAACTGCGCTACCAGATCCTGCTCAACCGCCTCACCGTGATCGAGGGCGGCGAAACCTACCAGGCCTACCGGCAGGTGCCGCAGGGAGCCGACGAGTACGCCGACATCAAGACGGCCATACACGCCGTCGAAGCCCGACTCCCCCAGCTCGGCGATCCCGCTGCCGCCCGCGAGGTGCTCGACACCCTGCTGCCCCTCAACAGCCGCCTGCTGAGACTGGCCTCGAGTGCACAGAACGTGCTCACCACCCGTGTTTCCGAAAGCCAGGAGGTGCTGGGCAAGGTGGTCTTCACCATCTCCATCATCGTGGCCGTGCTGGTGCTCTCGGGCGTGGCGCTGGTCATCACCATCCTGCGGCTCAAGCAACGCTCGGACCGCGATGCCCGCTACGACTCGTTGACCGGCGTGCTCAACCGCAACGGCTTCAACATCGCCCTGGCCGAGCTGCCGCGCGGCAACGGGCCCTGCGCCATCGTGCTGCTCGATGTCGACAACTTCAAGGCCATCAACGACCGCTACGGCCACAGTGCGGGCGATGCCTTCCTGGTCCAGATCACGCAGCGCGTCTCGACCCTGATGCAGCCCAGCATGGTGCTGGCGCGGCTGGGCGGCGACGAGTTCGCCATCGTCTTCTGCGACAAGACACCCTGCGCCGTCGCCGAGAAGCTGTGCCAGGACGTGGCCAGCCTGCTGCGTCAGCCGTTCGATGTGGGCGAGGCGCATTTCAACGCCAGCGCCAGCATGGGCGTGGCACTCGAGACGCCGGGCCAGCACGAAAGCCCGATCACGCTCATGAAGAACGCCGACGGCGCGCTCTATGCAGCCAAGGAAGCCGGACGCGCCTGCTACCGCTTCTTCGACCCCGTCATGCGCGAGCAGATGCTGCGCCGCCATGAACTGCGCCAGGGCCTGTTCGTGGCACAAGAGCGCTCCGAGTTCCATCTGCGCTTCCAGCCCATCGTCGAGCTCGAGGACGGCGGCACCCGGGGTTTCGAAGTCCTCCTGCGCTGGACCCACCCCACGCTGGGCGACGTGCCGCCCGGCGAGTTCATCCCGGTGGCCGAAAGCAGCGCACAGATCATCGCCATCGGCCGCTGGGTGATTGCGCAGGGACTGCGAGTGGCCGCCACCTGGCCGGACGACCTCTTCATTTCGATCAACCTCTCGGCCCGCCAGTTCACCGACGTGTCCCTGGTCGACTATGTCGAGCGCACGCTGGCAGCCTCCAACGTGCGGCCGCAGCGCGTGGTGTTCGAGATCACCGAAAGCGTGCTGGTCCACAACGAGGCCGCCGACATCATCGCCCGCCTGCGCCGGCTCGGCGTGCAGGTCGCACTCGACGACTTCGGAACCGGCTACGCGGCACTGAGCTACCTCAGGCGCTTCGAGCTCGACAAGATCAAGATCGACAAGTCCTTCATCCAGACCCACGACAACGACCCGCGCAACACGCTCGTGGTGCGCGCCATCTGCGACCTCGCCCACCAGCTCGACCTCGAAGTCATCGCCGAAGGCGTCGAGACGACCGAACACGTCGCTTTCGTCAAATCGCTGAACTGCCGATTCGCCCAGGGCTATCTCTTTGGCCGGCCCCAGCCGGCCGACCAGTGCCTGCCGTCCCTGCGGTCGGCCCGCGCCATCACCTGACACCCCGCCCTCCGGCGCGCACGTTTCTTGCTTGATTTGTTGCACAGGGTGCAGCATCGGCAAGGAAGCCGGTGCATGCGCCCCGGACAAAGGCGTCCACACGCGTGCCCGCGTACAGCGGCAGCACGGGTGTGGACGCTTTTTTTTGCCTCAACGACACGATCCATTGGAGAGTTCCATGGCGGGATTCCGCACCTTTTTGAACGCTGGGCATGCACCAACCCTGGGCGCCGCGTTTTTCTACTTCGCCTGCTCATGCGGCATCTGGGTCATCAACGGGGCCATGGCGCCGTTCATCGGCGAGGCCTTCGACCTCACCCCGGCACAGAAGGGCCTGATGCTGTCCATCCCCATCTTTGCCGGCGCGCTCATGCGTTTTCCGCTGGGGCTGCTGGCGCAGTACATCGGGCGCAAGAATGCCACGCTGGTCGAGATGGTCGGCATCGCCCTGGCCATGCTCTACGGCTACTTCGCCGTCGACTCCTTCAACGACCTGCTGGCCATGGGCGTGCTGCTGGGCATCGCAGGGGCCAGCTTCGGCGTGGCCCTGTCGCTGGGCTCGGGCTCTTTCCCGCCGCGCTACAAGGGCCTGGCCATGGGCCTGGTGGGCGCCGGCAACATCGGCACCGCCGTGGCGGCGCTGCTGGCCCCGCCCCTGGCGCAAGCCCTGGGCTGGCAGACCGTGTACGGCCTGGCGGCGATCGGCATCCTGCTGCCCATGGTCGTGATGATCCTGTTCGCACGCGAACCCGAAGACCGCGATGCCCACGCCTCCCTGCGCGACCACGTCGCCTGCCTGTTCGAGAAAGACGGCTGGGCCTTCAGCCTCATCTACGCCGTCACCTTCGGCGGCTTCATCGGGCTGGCCACCTTTCTGCCCAGCTACTTCTACGATCAGTTCGGCGTGAGCAAGATCGAGGCAGGCCAGCTCACCATGCTGGCGGCGTTCATGGGGGCGGCCACCCGCATCCTGGGCGGCTGGCTGTCCGACCATTGGGGCGGCGTCAACACGCTGACCGTCGTGCTGGTCGTCATCTCGGGCAGCCTGCTGCTGTGCGGTCTCAGCAGCCAGTCGCTGGCACTGACGGTGATCTGTTTCCTGGTGTGTTTCGCCGCCCTGGGCGCAGGCAACGGCGCGGTGTTCCAGCTGGTTCCGCTGCGCTGGCCGGCCACCACGGCCGTGGCGGGCTCGATGATCGGTGAACTCGGCGCACTCGGCGGCGGCCTCATTCCGGCCACCATGGGCCTGTCGCAGCAATACAGCGGCAGCTACTTCACGGGTTTTGCCATCTTTGCCGCCTGTGCGCTCGCCATGCTGGCCATGCTGCGCTTCATGCAGATCCGCTGGACACGCACCTGGGCCGAAAAAGGCGGCCGCGCACGCACCGTACCCGCCTGAGCCGGCGCCGGCGGGCCGCGGCACCGATCGCGTCCGGGTCCTCGCCTCAGCGCGGCAGGAACAGCATCCAGTAGACCAGCAACACATTGAGCACCACGCTGGCCGCCAGCGCCGCCTTCCAGCCCAGGGCCGGATCACGCGCCGCCAGCGGCGTCTGCCCGGGTGGCGGCAAGGGCCGTGCGGCACCGCGCTCGAGCGCCAGCAGCAGCTCCTCGGCGGTCTCGAAACGGTCGTCCACACGCCGTGAAACCGCCTTGAGCACGATGGCATCGAGCCAGATCGGCACCTGCGGATTGTGCCGGCTGGGGGCGATCGGATCGCGCCAATAGCGGCCCCGTTGATACGGGATCACTTCGCCATAGGGCAGCCGTCCGCCGCTCAACAGCCGGTACAGCGTCACCCCCAGCGCAAACAGGTCGCTGCGGGCGTCGGCCGGTACCGGCGGATCGTCCCACTGTTCCGGATTGACGTAGCTGGCCGTGCCGGCATGCAGGGCCCGCACCGCTTCGGGTTCGCGGCCCGTCAGCGCCACACCCAGGTCGAGCAGGCGCAGCACGCCATCGCGGCCCTGGTGCAGATTGGCCGGCTTGACATCCCGGTGCACGACACCTTGCCGGTGCAGAAAGCCGAGCACCCGTGCCGCCTGCCGCCCCATCGCCAGCACCTGCTCCACGCTGGCGACTTCGCGCCGCGCCAGGGCCTGTTCCAGCGTATGCCCCTCCACCCATTCATACAGCAGGTAATGAGCCGAGGGCTCGCCCACCCGGGGCGCATGCAGCTTGACCAGGTGCGGCGCCGCCGGGCCGGTCTGCAGGTGGCCGGCCACCCACGCCTCGTGCGCCAGCGCCGCCCTTTCGTGGCGGTCGTGTGCGCGCTGGGCATGCAGGGCCTTGAGGGCGTACAGCTGGCCGCTGGCTTCGTCCCGCGCACGGTAGACCCGGTAGATGCCGCTGTCCGCCACCAGTTCTTCGATGCTCAATCCGTCGATCGCCGCACCGGGCTTGAGCAGCGGCAACGCCGGCAGTTGCAAGGCGCGGCGCGTCACGTCGTCCAGCGTCGCCGCCTCGACCTGGCGCACGCAGATCACCAGCGCCGTCAGGTTGTCCTGGCTGCCGTCGCGCCACGCCGCATCGGCGAGTGCGTCGGCCAGTGCCTGCGCGGCCACCGGGGGCTGCTGCGCCGCCAGCCGCGCCAGCCGGCGTGCCGACAGCCGGCCATGCACACCGTCCGACAGCAGGATGAAGACATCCCCTGCCAGCACCTCGCCCTGCCGGTAATCCACCGCCAGCCGGTCCTCCAGCCCCACTGCCCGCGACAGCCGGTGCGAGAAATCCCGCCCGCCCATCACATGGTCTTCGGTCAATTGCTCCAGCCGCCCCTGGCGCAGCAGATACGCCCGTGTATCGCCGACATGGGCCAGCGTGTAGCTCTGCCCCCGCAGCACCAGCGCAGTGAGCGTCGTCAAGCCGTAAGCCGGTTGCCGGCGGCGGTTGATCCCGGCCAGCCAGGCATTCTGCGCCCCCAGGATGCGGTCGATGGCCACCGTGGGTTCCCAGGTGGCAGGCGTGCAGCCGTAGTCGCGAACCAGGCTGGTCACCGTGGTCTGCGCCGCTTCACGGCCCCAGCCTCCCGCGCTCACGCCATCGGCCACGGCAGCCAGCATGCCGTGCGCACCGTCGCCCGTCGGCAATTGCAACGCCACGAAATCCTCGTTGACCGAGGCTCGGCCGGCCCGGCTGGTGTGTCCGATGTCGAGATCAAATGGCATGGCGGGCATTGTGGCCGCATTTGCATGCAGGCCACCGCCAACGGCATGCCCGTCTGCATGGGCACCACTTTGGCGCAGCGCATGCACCACATGCGACCCGGATCGAAGCATTGCAGGGCAGCAAGGCCCCATCCGCACGGGTTTTGGCTGGCATCGAAATTGCATGACCTCGGGTACAGCATCCCGGCAATGGCGTCGGGATGCCGTCCAGGACAAAGGCGTCCGCGACACCCGGCTTGCAAGAGCTGGGCTTGTTGCGGGCGCCTTTTTGCTTTTGCAACCCGCGAACCGGTCACCGCGCTCCGCGCCCGGCCCGTTCGCCATACCCACGAGGAAGTCGCATGGCACACGCGACGCACAAGACACCCCGCAAACTGCTGGTCATCGGCAACGGCATGGTCGGCCACCGTTATCTCGAGGAACTGGTCAAGCGCCATCCCGACCTGCCCGCCGCCGGCCTGGAGGTGACGGTGCTGGGCGAAGAGCCCCGCCCGGCCTACGACCGCGTCCATCTCTCGGAGTTCTTCAGCGGCCGCAGCGCCGACGATCTTTCGCTGGTGCCGCCCGGCTTCTACGACCGGCCCGGCCTCACCCTGCGCCTCAACGCCCGTGTGCAATCCATCGAACGCCGCAACCACACGGTGATGCTGGCCGACGGCGACGTGCTGGATTACGACAAGCTGGTGCTGGCCACCGGTTCGGCGCCCTTCGTGCCCGGCGTGCCGGGGCGCGAGCGTCCGCACTGCTTTGTCTACCGCACCATCGAAGACCTCGAGGCCATGCAGGCCTCGGGTGCCAAGTCGCGCAGCGGCGTGGTGGTCGGCGGCGGCCTGCTGGGCCTGGAATGCGCCAAGGCCCTGCGCGACCTCGGTCTGGAAACGCATGTGGTCGAGTTCGCGCCCCGCCTGATGATGGTGCAGGTCGACGAAGGCGGCGGCCGCGTGCTGCGCAGCAAGATCGAAGCGCTGGGCGTGCACGTCCACACCAGCCGCAACACCGTCGAGATCACCGACGGCGCCACCGCCCGGCACCGCATGGTGTTTGCCGACGGGACCTGGCTGGAAACCGACATGATCGTGTTCTCGGCCGGCATCCGCGCCCGCGACGAACTCGCCCGCCAGAGCCTGCTGGCCGTCGGCCCCCGCGGTGGCGTGGCCGTCGACGACCAATGCCGCACCAGCGATGCCGACATCTACGCCATCGGCGAATGCGCAGCCTGGAAAGAGCAGGTCTTCGGCCTGGTCGCGCCCGGTTACGACATGGCACGGGTGGCCGTCGGCCATCTCTGCGAACAGCACGATGCCGCCTTCACCGGCGCCGACCTCAGCACCAAACTCAAGCTCATGGGCGTGGATGTCGCCAGCATCGGCGACGCCCACGGCAAGACCGCGGGCTGCCGCAGCTTCAGCTACACGGACGAGCTGCGCCAGATCTACAAACGCATCGTCGTCAGCGAAGACGGCAAACTCCTGCTCGGCGCCGTGCTGGTGGGCGATGCCACCGAATACAGCACGCTGCAGCAGATGATGCTCAACGCCATCGCGCTGCCCGAGGCTCCCGAACACCTCATCCTGCCCGCCAGCGACGGCGCGGCCAAGCCCGGCCTCGGCGTCGATTCGCTGCCCGACAGCGCCCAGATGTGCTCGTGCAACAACGTCAGCAAGGGCCAGTTGTGCGCAGCCATCGCCGACGGCGCGCACACCATCGGCGACCTCAAGGCCTGCAGCAAGGCCGGCACCTCGTGCGGCGGCTGCGTGCCGCTGGTCACGCAGGTGCTCAAGGCCGAACTCAAGCGCCAGGGGGTGGCGGTCAACAACCATCTGTGCGAACACTTTCCCTACTCGCGCCAGGAGCTTCACCACCTGGTGCGCGTGGGCAAGATCCGCACCTTTGCCGACCTGCTCCACAAGCATGGCAAGGGCCACGGCTGCGACATCTGCAAGCCCACAGCCGCCAACATCCTGGCCAGCTGCTGGAACGACTTTGTCCTCAACCGCGACCAGGCGCCGCTGCAAGACAGCAACGACTACTTCCTCGGCAACATCCAGAAAGACGGCACCTACTCCATCGTGCCCCGCGTGGCTGCCGGCGAAATCACGCCCGACCAGCTCATCACCATCGGTCAGGTCGCCAAGCGCTACAGCCTCTACACCAAGATCACGGGCGGCCAGCGCATCGATCTGTTCGGCGCCCAGGTCCATGAGCTGCCGCTGATCTGGCGCGAGCTGGTCGACGCCGGCTTCGAATCCGGCCATGCCTACGGCAAATCGCTGCGTACCGTGAAAAGCTGCGTCGGCTCGACGTGGTGCCGCTACGGCGTGCAGGACTCGGTGGGCATGGCCCTGCAACTGGAAAACCGCTACAAGGGCCTGCGCTCGCCGCACAAGATCAAGTTCGGCGTGTCGGGCTGCACCCGCGAATGTGCCGAGGCACAAGGCAAGGACGTCGGCATCATCGCCACCGAACGCGGCTGGAACCTATACGTCTGCGGCAACGGCGGCATGAAACCGCGTCACGCCGAACTGCTGGCCGTCGACCTCGACGACGCCACACTGATCCGCATGGTCGACCGTTTCCTGATGTTCTACATCCGCACCGCGGACCGCCTGCAACGCACCAGCACCTGGCGCGACAACCTCGAGGGCGGCCTCGCGTACCTCAAGTCCGTGGTGCTCGACGACAGCCTGGGCATCGCCGCCGAACTCGAGGCCGAGATGTCGCATGTCGTCGGCACCTATGCCTGCGAATGGAAAAAAGCCGTCGACGACCCCGCCGTCGTCAAACGCCTGCGCACCTTCGTCAACAGCGACGCCGGTGACGACAACGTGGTTTTCGTTCAAGAGCGCGGACAGATCCGCCCGGCCACGCCCGTCGAGAAACGCGCGCGCTTCAAAGGCATCCCGGTGGTCGCCGAAGCCACGGTCTGAGTCGAAAGACAGGCGACGCCCAACGCAAAGACCCACCGGTCCGATGGGATCCGGTGGGTCTTTGCAGGCTGTGGGCAGGCGTTAAAACAGGCGAGCCTTCGGCCTTGAGGGTTCAGTGGCCGCTCGTCTCACCGAGCGGCCGGGAACGATCGCTCAGGGCAGCCAGGTGCCCGAACGGCCATGCCAGTCGTTGACTTGCTTGTCGGCTTCGTCCTTGGTGATGCCGTAGCGTTCCTGGATCTTGCCGGACAGTTGTTCGCGCTTGCCGGCGATCACGTCAAAGTCGTCGTCCGTGAGCTTTCCCCACTGTTCCTTGACGTTGCCCTTGAGTTGTTTCCAATTGCCTTCGATGCGGTCCCAGTTCATGGTGATCTCCTATGGATGTCGGATTGCTTGTTCTGATTCGGTGTAGACGCCCGGGATACCTCGGCAGCCCGGGCAGAGCCACTGCGTTCAAATGCCCTCAGGGCTTTTGCATGGTGCGGCCCGAGTTCGACATGCCGCGCGTGTCGTTCTTGTCACGCGGGGTGTGGGTCATGCCCGTGGTGCCCGTGGCGGGTGTGGGCGTGGTGCCGGCGCTGGGCACCGGAGCCACTTGGTTGGGCTGGTTCATCGTGGTGCCGGAACCGGCCATGCCTGCACCCGAGCCACCGGCCGGCGTGCTGTTCGAGGGACGGACGCCGGTGGTGCCGGCTGCATTGGTTGCAGCGCTGCCCGGAGGCGTCGTGGCCTGCTGGGTGTAGCCCGAGTTGGACTGGCCGGTAGCCTGAGGTGCGGGGGTCTGCTGGGCCAGCACTGACATGCTGCCAGTGACCAGCATGGCGGCTGCGGTGGTGCTGATGATTTTCTTGATGGCGGTCATTGCGAGTGCTCCTTTGCTTGGGGTAGGTCCGGATGCCTTGCGATGGGTCTGCAAATCGATCCGGTGACTCAGTTGTAAGGCCATCCGCACCCGCATTTTGTAGGCTGCAATGCCAGCTCCGCGTCCCATTCCAGCAAGCTGGGAGCCCCCTCACAAGGGCGCTGCCCCCTCTCCTACCGGGGGGGTGCGTCACAGTGCCGCTTCGTGCTTTTCAGGGGGCTTGGTGCACCTGTATCGGTCAGTCCAGCACCATCAGGTGTTCGTAGAGGATGGCACAGCCGATGCCCAGCAGCACCAGCCCGCCCACGATCTCGGCACGGCGGCCGACCACCAGGCCCATGACGCGTCCCAGCATCACGCCCAGCGTGACCATCACAAAAGTCGCCAGGCCGATGCACACCGCCACGGGCACGATGGGCACATCCAGGAAAGCCAGGCTCACGCCCACGGCCATGGCATCGATGCTGGTGGCAAAGCCGGTGGCGGCCAAGGTCCAGAAACCATGCTGTGCCGGCTTGCGCGGCAGGTGGTCGGGCTGGCCGCTCAGGCCGGCGTAGATGGTACGTCCGCCCAGAATGGCGAGCAGTGCAAACGCGATCCAGTGGTCCCAGGCCTGGATGTAGCTGGCCGCGCCCAGGCCCAGCGCCCAGCCGACGACCGGCGTGATGGCCTCGATGACACCAAAGATGGCACCTGTGCGCAAGGCATCGCGCCACTGCGGCCGGCGCAGTTCCGAGCCTTTGACGATGGCCGCCGCAAATGCATCGGTGGACATGGCAAGCGCCAGCAACAGGGTGGAAACAGCAGTCATGGGTACATCGTTCGGGGCGGCTGGGGCACACACAGGCATGCCTCCATCGCCCAGCCGGAACGGAAAACATGCCCATGGTCTCGCCGGATCCGCTGCACGGCGTGCGTGTGCGGATCTACCCGCGCCATGGTTCGTCACGAACCAATCATGTTGACGCGGGCGCCGGCCGTGCGCGTTGCACCGCCGACAGGCTACTCCCCAAGGGAGTGGCGACTATAGCGGCGCCCGCGGCCCAGCAGACCGGCGGCCCCGGGGTGCGTATTGGTATCGGTCACGAAAGGCAAAAAACCGGCGAAAATAGAGTCATGGTTCGGCGGTATAGCCTGGGCTATCAGTGTTAGCTGGCACTGGCTAGATGCTATCGATTTCATTACCCTGCTCGGACAGGCTGTCCTGCCCATCCAGGGCGCCGCCCGATCCCGGCGGCATGGGTGTGGCCCTCGCCAGCGCCATCCACACATGAAACGGCAGACCCGTGGCTGCACGCCTTGGGGCCATGCGCGCCACCACCAGCCGATCGCCCACCGCCACCATCACACCGCACTCCAGCGGCACCTCGTTGGGATCGGCAATGGCCCGGCCCCGCGCATCCTGGCCGAGCACATACCAGCACTGCCCGCCCAGCCCCAGGTAGGCCGCACGCTTGTCGGTTTTCTTCAGGTCGCCCAGCAGATCGGCGCGGCTGACCTTGATCTCGTGCACGATGGGGTCGAGGTAAGCCGGCACGCTCGAATTGCGGATCGAGAACACGTCGGGCCGGCAGAGTTTCCATTGCGCACGCGCCTCGTCCGGCAGACCCAGACCCAGCGCCGCATCGTCGCCGTCGAGCAGGCTGCGCGGCTGCGCCGAAGGCCCTGTCGACGCCCTCGCCCCTCTAGACCCTGCGACCGAGGCCGATGAAGCCATGGCAACCGTGGCAAGCGAGGACGCCGCGCCTTCATCCGCTGCATGGGCCTCGCCCCCTTCTTCCGGCCTGGCCGAGGGCATGACCAGACCGGCCGCGGCCGACACATCGGCACGCAACGAGAGCCCCTGCCAGACGATGCGGCCATCGCGCTGCATGCGTTCGGCCACCAGACCGACCAGGGTTTCATGGGCGCTGCGTGCCGCCCGGTTCTGCTGACTGGCCTGCGCCAGATGGCGCACCCCCGCATCGGTCAGGCGCACGGTTTCGTGGCCCTGCGAACTGCAGCGGCGCTCCAGCAGACCGGCCGCAAGAAGGTCGGCTTCGAGGATGTCGTGGCAAGGCCAGCCCGCGGAGCGGAAGACTTCGCGCAGGCGCTGGGCATGGCGGCGCGTGAGCGAGGTGCACGCCGCCAGCGCGCCGCCCCTGACGACAAAATCCGAACCGGAGGGCACATTCGCCGCGGCCGCAGCAGTGGCGGTTGCGGTTGCGGTCGCAGTGGCGGCGACGGCATTGAAAGCCGCAGCGGGGGTGGCGGTGGGGGTCGCAGTGGAGGACAGGGTGTTCATGGCTTCGTGTATCAAAGGGGTTGTCGTCACGTCATCCGTCAACGGAAATCTCGGCTCTTGTCGGTGCTCAGCCGTCCCAGCAGGGGGGTCAGATCCCACAGGCGATCGGCCACCAGATTGCAGACGCTGTCCTGCTTCTGCCACTGGCCTCGTACCGCCAGCAGGCGGGCACCCAGCAGGATCTGGCGCTGGCGGTCGCGCAGGCTTTTCCAGACGATGACCTGCACCGTGCCATGTTCGTCCTCGAGCGAGACGAACACCGTGCCTTTGGCCGTGCCCGGCTGCTGGCGCAGCGTCACGATGCCGGCGGTCCAGGCGCGATCGCCGTCGCCCACCTGCTGCGCGAGCTCTGCCGACGACATCCAGCGCCCGCGCCGCAGCCGCTCGCGCAGCAGGGCCAGCGGATGCCTGCGCAGCGTCAGGCCCAGGGCCGCATAGTCCCAGACGATGTCTTCGCCTTCCGCTGCGGCAGGCAGGCTGAGCTGCCGTTCGTCGATGCGGGCCTGGCGCAGCACGGGCGGCGGCGCATGCTGCGCGGCGGCATCCCACACCTGCTGGCGGCGATGCCCGCTGAGCGAGGCCAGCGCATCGGCCGCAGCCAGCAGTTTCATCTCGTGCAGTTGCAGGCCGGCGCGTTGGGCCAGGTCGCCCGCATCGGTAAAAGGCCTTTGCGCACGGGCCACCACGATGCGCATGGCACTGGCATGCCCCAGCCCCGACACCAGCCGCAGCCCCAACCGGATGGCAGGCTGCGGCCGGCGGTGCAGTTCCTCGAGCGTGCAATCGCTGTCGCTGTGGCAGACATCCACCGCCCGCACTTCCACTGCGTGGCGGCGTGCGTCCTGCACCAGTTGGCTGGGCGTGTAGAAACCCAGCGGCTGGGAGTTGAGCAACGCGGCCAGAAAGATCGCCGGTTCGTGGCACTTGATCCAGCACGACGCATACACCAGCAGCGCAAAGCTGGCTGCATGGCTTTCCGGAAAACCGTACTCGCCGAAACCCTGGATCTGCTTGAACAGCCGATCGGCAAAGTCCTGCGAGAAGCCGTTGCCGAGCAAACCCTCGGTCAGCTTCTTCTGGAAGCGATGCACACCCCCTTTGCGCCGCCAGGCCGCCATCGAACGGCGCAACGCATCGGCTTCATCGGCCGAGAAATCGGCCCCGTCGATCGCGACCTGCATCACCTGCTCCTGAAAGATGGGGATGCCCAGCGTGCGCGAAAGCGCCGCATGAAGCAGCGGATCGGGGGGGATCGACTTGCCCTTGCGATCAAGCGCGCGCTGCTCGAGATAAGGGTGGACCATGCCCCCTTGAATCGGCCCCGGCCGCACGATGGCGACCTCGACCACCAGGTCGTAGTAGGTGCGCGGCCTCAGGCGCGGCAGCATGCTTTGCTGCGCACGGCTCTCGATCTGGAAAACGCCGATGGTGTCGGCGTTGCAGATCATGTCGAAGGTGGCCTCGTCCTTCTGGGGCACGGTCGCCAGCCCCAGCTCGCGGCCATGTCGCAGCGCATACAGGTCGAAGGATTTGCGCAAGGCCGTCAGCATGCCCAGGGCCAGCACATCGACCTTGAGCAGCCCGACCGTGTCGAGATCGTCCTTGTCCCATTCGATGACGGTGCGATGGGCCATGCTGGCGTTCTCGATCGGCACCACACGCGACAGCGGTTCGCTGGTCAGCACAAAACCGCCCGTGTGCTGCGACAGATGACGAGGAAAACCGATGAGCTTGCCCGTGAGCTCGAGCAGCTGCCGCACGGCGGCGTCGTCGGTCTGCAAGCCGAGCTCGGCCAGGCGTTCGGGGCGCACCGCCTGACCATCCCACCACTTGTGGCTGCGGGCCAGCGCTTCGACCAGCTCGGTCTCGAAACCCAGCGCCTTGCCCACATCGCGGATCGCCGAGCGCGGCTGGTAGCGGATGACGGTGGCCGTCAGCGCGGCGCGGTCGCGGCCGTATTTTTTGTAGAGGTATTGAATGACCTCTTCGCGTCGCTCGTGTTCGAAATCGACATCGATGTCGGGCGGCTCGCGCCGCTCGCGGCTGATGAAACGCTCGATCAACAGGCGGGTCTCGCTCGGGTTGACGGCGGTGATGCGAAGGCAATAACAGACGATGCTGTTGGCCGCCGAACCCCGCCCCTGGCAGAGGATGCCCTGCTCGGTGGCAAAACGCACGATGTCGTAGACCGTGAGGAAATAATGCTCGTAGCCCAGTTCGGAGATGAGCCCCAGCTCTTTCTCGATCAGCGCCACATGCTCGGGATCGATGCCGTCCGGCCAGCGCTGGCGGGCCCCTTCATAGGTGGCCTGCCGCAGATAACTCGCCGGCGTATGGCCTTCGGGCACGACTTCGTGCGGATACACATGGCGCAGTTCGCTCAGCGAGAAATGGCAGCGCTCGGCCACCCGCAAGGTCTCGGCGATGAGATCGGCCCCATACAGCAGGCCCAATGCGCTGCGCTGGCGCAAATGGCGTGCGGCATTGCGCTGCAGGGCGTAACCGCATTCGGCGACGGGTTTGTTCAGGCGGATGGCCGTCATCACGTCCTGCAGCGGCTGGCGCGAGCGCACATGCATCCACACATCGCCCACGGCCACCAGCGGAATCGCGGTGAGCGCCCCCAGCGCACGCAGGCGGGCCAGCCAGGCCTCGTCGTCGATGCGCCTGTACAAGGCGGCCCCCAGCCAGCAGCGGCCCATGAAATGGCTCAGCATCCACTCGCCCCAGACCTGCATCTGGCTGTCCCGCGCCAACCGCGGCGGCACCAGAATGGCCACGCAATCGCGCAAGGCCGCGCCGTCGACCTGGCTGCGGTTGAGCCGGTAGCTGCCCTTGACCGAAGCACGCCGCAACTGCGTGATGAAGGCACACAGGTTGCCGTAGCCCTCGCGGTTGCAGGCCAGCAGCACCAGGCGGGGCGCGTGCTCGTGGGGCTGGTCAGGATCGGGGGCCTGATCGTCCTCGTGCACCACGAACTGCGAACCGATGAGCAGACGCGGCCGCGGCCAGGGCGGTGTGTCGGGCTCGGCATCGTCCAGCGTCTTGGCGGCCGGGTCTTCGACGTATTCGGCATACGCCCGCACCACCCCGGCCATCGAGCACTCGTCGGTCAGGGCCAGGGCCGAATAGCCCAGCCGCCAGGCGCGGTCCACCAGTTCCTCGGGCTGACTGGCCCCCTTGAGAAAAGAAAAATTGCTCAGGCAGCACAGCTCGGCATAACCCGGCAAGCCGTCGTGCGCAACGCCCTCCACGGGCGGCAGCACGGCACCCGGGGATGGAGGCAGGGGGGGAATTGAAAACGCCATGGAACAAGGGCCGTCGGGTGTGCGCGATGGGCGTCTTCAGCCGAAACGGCCGTGGAGATACCAGGCCGTGTCGTCGCGCGCCAGGCGCTGCTGGAACACCCACAGCAAACCCGCCGATGCACTGTGCGCCAGCCAGTAATCGCGCGCCACGCCCTGGGGCTGCCCGGGGGTGCCTGCCGCATCGCCGCAGCCCCACCAGCCCGATTCGATGCGGTCGGGCCCCAGCAGCAACTGCAACGGCCCCTGGTAGAGCGGCAGCTCGCCCTGCATGGCCAGGCGCAGCGGCTGCGCCAGTTGCCAGCACGGCAAAGGCCACGCCAGCGGGGGCGTGCCGGGGGCCGCACGTGGGTCGGCAGGCGGCTGCCACTGCTGCATCCACTCCAGGCGGTGATCGGCCACCAGCACCGGCCGTTCGATGGCCTCGGCGCCCAGGCGTGCCGCAATGCGCTCGAGCGTCTGAGCGCAGGATTCGGCCTGTGCGCTGCGTTCGGGCAGCAGACTGGCGTTGTCGAGCACCAGGGGCTGGGTGCGCTCGACCTGCAGCACCAGATCGCTCACCGGCGCCTCGAGCGTGACGTGGGCCAGACGTTCGGCCAGCAGGCGGCCCAGATGGCGCACGTCCTGGCTGGGCTGGGCCGAACGCACCGTCAGTTCGCCGCCGGGACCGCAATCGCGCGCCCGAAAGCTGTCGTGCAGCCAGCGCAGCGTCAGCGTGTCGGCACCGGCCTGGCGTGCCGTCAGCCAGCCGCGCAATTGCAGCAGCAGGCGCTCGGCCCCCGCCATGAGGGCCTCCGCCTGCTCCACCCGGGCCAGCAATTCGAGCCGGGCTTCGAACACATCGGGCAAGCTCAGCCAGACATGGCTTTCGGGCTGCAGGCCATAGGCCTGATCGAGCGCATCCAGCAGCTCGGCATCGAAGCGGCGCGCCAATCCAGCACGCGGCAAGCGGCGCACGTCGCCCAGGGTCTGGCAGCCCAGCCGGGCCAGGGTGGGCCGATGCCGGGCCACGGCGCTCAGCACCTGCAACGGCAGACGGTCGAGCCAGGGAATGGCCACACCCTCGAGATCCGGCTGCTCGCCATCCAGGCCCACCGCATCCACAGACGCTGCAAGCCCCCGGATGCGCGGCGCGCCCTGCCGGTGCAACGCCCGCGCACGCGCCTTGGCCAGCGCGGCCAGGCCGGTGGGCGCCCAGCCCAGATCGCACACCCCCAGGGCCGTGGCCAAATCGGCCACCTGCCGGTGCAGGGCCGCAGCGCCGCCAAACAGCCGCAGGCTGGCCTGGGCCTCGATCAGCACGGCCTCCTCGAACACCGCCACACGCGGGCTGAAGGCCAGCATGCCCAAGCCCAGTTCGTGTGCGCCGACCGGGTGCAGCCCGGCCTGCGCCTCAGTGGCGGGCAGCAACGCGGCCCAATGCCCGGTCATGGGTGGACTCCTGTGGCAACGGTGCGGGGGCCAGGGGGCCTTGAAGCACCTGGGTCTGGGTCGGGGACTGCGCTTCGGCAAGGACCGAGGCAGCGATCGCGTCGTGGGCCGGCGTCTCTTCCTGCCCCCGGCGGAGACGCGGCGGCAGCACCGCCTGCAAGGCGGGCGGCACGGCCAGCAGCCGCAGGGGCTGCGTATGCCCTGCCCCGCGCCGCTTGAGGATGTGCACCGACAGATGCCAGCAGCCATCGAGCGCCACGGCCAACCGAAGCGGTGCCGGCGACGCTTCGCGGCGGCACGCCAGCGGACGGATCACGAACGTGGGCGCCAGCCCGGACTGCGCATGCACCTGCAGCCGGCGCAGGTGCTCGGGCCGGGCCTGCGGCAGCCAGGCCACCACGGCACCCCGAACATCGGATTTGACCAGTTGTTCGGCCGCCCACAGCCGCTGGGCCTGGCTGGCGGCGGCGATGCGAACCAGCCGCTGCGGCGGCAGGCCCAACTGGGCCAGTCCGGCCGCCTGCAGCGGCTGGGGCGGAGCCACCAGCATCAAATCGCCCCGCGCCGCCAATGCCGCCAGCGCCGGGCCCAGCAATCGCCATTCGCAGGCCACATCGGGGGGCAGCAGAATCTCGATCAAGCCCCGCAAAGGCCAGCCGCCGCCGGGCAGCTCGGCATCGAGCGCGGCAAAGCCCGTGCCCACGCCCTCTTCGGCCTGAGCCGAGAGATGCGCCCAGTCGCTGCCACGCCACACGGCCTGGGCCAGCCGGCCAGGCAAAGCCAGGGCCGCGGCGGCAGGCCCAGGCGAGTGTGTAGAGGTGGGTAACGGAGGGGTCATTGCGATAACTGTATTTATGAACAGTATATCAACACACTCCTTGACAGTGTCAAGCGCAATACATTCCCGGGTGTGCGCAGATGATACTGTTTTTTTACACAGTTATGATAGGCTGATGGCCTTCCCCCTCAGCCTCCCGCCAACGGGGGCCGTTTCTTCGTCCCATCCGCCGGCGCCGTCCATGTCCACCTACACCGTTGCTGTCCGCACCCTGTGCGCGTTCACTGCGCGCGAAGGCGACCTGGACCAGGGCCTGGGCTTCGGCCCCAGCGCACAAGAGGGCATCGAAGGCCACCAGTGGATCGCCAGCCGCCGCGGCGAGCACTACGAATCCGAAATCACGCTGTCGGCCGATCACGGCGCCCTGCATGTACGCGGCCGGGCCGACGGCTACGACCCCCGCCTCGGCCGGCTCGAAGAGGTCAAGACCTTCCGCGGCGATCTCGACAGGCTGCCCGCCCAGCGCCGTGCCCTGCACTGGGCCCAGGCCCGGGTCTACGGCGCCATGCTGTGCCAGGCCCGCGGGCTCGAATCGCTGCGGGTGGCCCTGGTCTACTTCGACATCGACCGCCAGCGCGAAACCGTCATCGAGCAAACCCACAGCGCCGCCGAACTGCAAAGTCACCTCGACCGGCATTGCGCCCTGTTCCTGGCCTGGGCAGAACAAGAACTCGCGCACCGGCAGGCCCGCGATGCGGCCATGGCCGCCCTCACCTTCCCGCATCCGCAGTTCCGCCAGGGCCAGCGCCCGCTGGCGGAGGCCGTGTTCCGCGCAGCCAAATCGGGCCGCTGCCTCAGCGTCCAGGCGCCCACCGGCATCGGCAAGACCGTCGGCACCCTGTTTCCCCTGCTCAAGGCCATGCCCGGCCAGCAACTCGACAAGATCTTCTACCTCACCGCCAAAACCCCCGGCCGGCAACTGGCCCTGCACGCGCTGGGCCAATTGCTGCCGGCGCTGGATAAGCCCGAGCCCCCGCTGCCCCCCGGCACACCCCGCGTGCTCGAACTCACCGCACGCGAAAAAGCCTGCGAAAACCCCGGCGCCGCCTGCCGGGGCGACGAATGCCCGCTGGCCCAGGGCTTCTACGACCGGCTGCCTGCCGCGCGGCTCCAGGCCGTGCATCGCGTGCGTCTCGACAAAACCACGCTGCGCGGCGTGGCGCTGGCCCATCAGGTCTGCCCCTACTACCTGGCACAAGAGCTCATCCCCTGGAGCGACGTCGTCGTCGGCGACTACAACCATTACTTCGACAGCAGCGCCGTGCTGCGCGCCTTGGCCGTCGAAGAAGACTGGCGCACCGCCCTGCTGGTCGACGAGGCCCACAACCTGCTCGACCGGGCCCGCGGCATGTTCAGCGCCGAACTGCACGGCGCCAGCCTGCGCTCGGTGCGCCGCGCCACGCCGCGCCTCAAGCGCAGTTGGGACCGCATCGCCCGCGCCTGGCAGGGCTGGCTCAAGACCCGCGACGCCACCCTCGCCTACCAGGCCAGCGACGACCTGCCCGACAGCCTCGTCGAAGCCCTGCGCCTGAGCGCCGCCGACATCGCCGATCACCTCGTCCACCACCCCGAGGCGCTCGAGGGCGAGGTGCAGCAGTTCTTCTTCGACATGCTGCACGTGGTGCGCCTGGCCGATCAGTTCGGCCCCCATTCCATCGTCGACCTGCACCAAGATTTGCAGGCCCCCACGCGCGACCGCATGGCGCGCTGCATGCTGTGCATCCGCAATGTGGTGCCGGCCCCTTTTCTGCGGCCCAGCCTGGCGCTGGCGCACACGGCCACGCTGTTTTCGGCCACCTTCGGCCCGCCCGAGTTCTATGCCGACATGCTCGGCCTGCCCGACGACCGGGCGCACATCGATGTCGAATCGCCTTTCGATGCGCAGCAGCTCGAGGTGCATGTGGCCCGCCACATCTCCACCCGCTACAACCGCCGCAGTGCCTCGATCGCCCCCATGGTGGCGCTGATGGCCCGGCAGTACACCCAGCGGCCCGGCAACTACCTGGCGTTCTTCAGCAGCTTCGACTACCTCGACCAGGTCGCCACCGCCTTTGCCACGGCCTGGCCCGACATCCCCACCTGGCAGCAATCGCGCCGCATGGACGAATCCGCGCGCGAGCAGTTCCTGGCCCGCTTCGAGGCCGGCGGCCAGGGCATCGCCTTTGCCGTGCTGGGCGGCGCATTCGCCGAGGGCATCGACCTGCCCGGCAACCGGCTCATCGGCGCCTTCGTCGCCACCCTGGGGCTGCCGCAGATCAACCCCGTCAACGAACAGTTCCGCGAGCGCCTCGAATCGCTTTTCGGGCGCGGCTACGATTACACCTACCTGTATCCCGGACTGCAGAAAGTGGTTCAGGCCGCCGGCCGCGTCATCCGCACCACGCAAGACGAAGGCAGCATCCACCTCATCGACGACCGCTACGCCCGGCCCGATGTACAGGCGCTGCTGCCCGTGTGGTGGGACGTGCCGGGACGACACACCGCCACGTCGTCGTGACGGCGCCGGTCACGCGACCGGACTCAAGCCGCCGGAACGACCGGATCGCCCGCCGCCCGCTCCGCAGCCACGGGCTGCTGCGGCGACGGCGCACGCGCCTCGGTGGCGGCCTGCATCTCGGCGTGGCCACGCGCCCAGGCCAGCACATCGGCCATCGGCATGGGCCGAGCCAGGTGGTAACCCTGCATCACATGGCAGCCCAGCGTCAGCAAGGCGCGCATGTCGCTTTCGGTTTCGACGCCTTCGGCCACGACCTCGACGCCCAGCGAGCGGCCGAGCTGCAGCACCGCATCGACCAGCACCCGGTTGTTGCGTGATGCCGCCAGGTCGTGCACAAAACTGCGGTCGATCTTGAGGCGGCTCATGAACTCGCTGCGCAGCGAAGCCAGCGACGAATAACCCACACCGAAATCGTCGATCGCGATGCGCACATGGGCCGCCACCAAGGCCGCCAGCTTGCTTTCGGCGATCTCGATGTTGAGAGCGGTTTCTTCGGTGATCTCGATCTCGAGCGACGTGGTGGCGATGCCCTGCTCACGCAGGGATTCGAGCACGATGTCGTCGACCGGCAGGCGCGACATCTCGCGCGGCGAGATGTTCATGGCAACCCGCACATGTGCCAAGCCCATGGCCTGCAGTTGCCGGATGCATTCGCTCACACCCGCCAGAATCACGCGCAGCAGCGCTTCGGACTGGCCCGTGCCGGCGGCCACCGAGATCATGTCTTCGGGGGGAATCCAGCCGTGCTTGGGGTGTTTCCAGCGCAGCAGCGCTTCCAGGCTGTCGAGCCGCCGGCCGCCATCGCCCAGAATGGGCTGGAACCAGACCTCGATGCCCTGGCCGCCCTGCATGGCCTGCGCCATGTCGCGTTCGGCATCGCGCCAGCGGTCGAGCTGCCGGCGCAGGGTGGCATCGAAGATATGGAACTGGTTGCGCCCTGCCCGCTTGGCCACGTAAAGCGCCGCGTCGGCAAAGGCCAGCAGATCGCTCACGCCGGCGTGCCGCTCGACGCAGATGCCGATGCTCACGCCGAACTGGCCGTACTTGCGCACCTGCGTGCACGACACCGCCGCGATGATGCGCGCAGCCAGCGCCCGGGCCGGCGCATGCGGCGCATGCGCCGCATCCGGCGCGCCCGGCAAGCCGGCAGGCATGTCCGCGCCTGCGCTCGCGTCGGTTCTCGAGTCGTCGACCCGGGGCACATACAGAATGGCGAACTCGTCGCCGCCCAGCCGGCCGGCCACCGCCTGCTCGTCGGCCAGCTCGTGCTGCAGCAATCGGCCCACGCCGGCCAGCGCATCGTCGCCCACCTGATGGCCGAACACATCGTTGATGGCCTTGAAGCCGTCGAGATCGAGCAGCAGCATGCAGGGAACCGGTGCGGCATCGCGGCCCTTGCCCGGTGCAGCCAGCAACCGCTCGGCGGCCTGCATGAAACCGTCGCGGTTGAGCAGCCCGGTCAGGCCGTCGTGCATCGAGCGGCGGCGCATCTCTTGCGCCACGTCTTCGGCGCGGGCATGGGCAGTGCGCAGGGAACGCGCCATGGCCGTCGCCTCGTTGCGCAGGCGGCTGCTGGCACGAAAACCCAGCTCGCTGAGGCGGCTGATGCGGATCAGCGCCCCCAGGTACAGCATCACCGTGACCGCCAGCGCGATATGGTCGAAACCGCCCGCAACCCAGAGACACCCCACGGCCGACAGCAGCGGCGGCGCAACGAAGGCCATGGGCACTGCCGCATAGGCCGGTGCATGCGTGACCGAACCGGCCGTGATGCCGCACACCACGGTGAGATAAAACACCGCCTGCGGCGAGGTATAGCCCTCGCACAGGATGGGCACCAGGGCCCAGGCCAGGCCCGACACGAAGGCACTGACCCAGGCCAGCCGCAGATGGCGCTCCACCCCGTGATGGTCGGCACCCTCGGCCTCGTTCTGCCCGGCGGATGCGGTCTCGCTACGGGGATACGGCCAGCGGCACAGCACGATGCGGCCGAGGTTGACCGCGCTCGAGAGCACGAACCACAACACGCCCTCGAGCACCAGGCCCGAGTTGATCGCCACCAGCATGCCCGCCACGCCCAGTGCCACATTGACCGGAATGGCGGTCAGCACGCTGCGCCTGATGGAGGAAAGCTGATCGGCCCGAACCAGGCGGCTCAGCATGCCGCTGTCCACCGTATCGATGGACAAAGGCGTAGTTTCCGGTTGAACCATGACTTTAAAGTGAGCGCTGGGGCGTTGTATCAGTGCATGAAGCGTGCAGGAATATTCGCACACTTCGCCTGGGCACGGTTAGGGGCGTTTCCAGGGTGTGTACTTTAGACGTCGTCCAGTCTCTATTTCGGATCACTGCCCCGCCAAGACCGGGCATCTCTCGTCAACCTCTCGTCACTCCGGCAGCGACTGGCCGCTGGCTTGCAGGGCCTGGCGTGCACGGTCGAGCTGCAGGCGCAGGCTCTCGTTTTCTTCGGTGAGCTCGGCCACGCGCTGGCGCAGGGCCTGCACGTCCTCGGCCGAGGCTTCTTCGTCGCCCTCGGGCTTGTCCTCGCGCGGCTTGCGCTTGGCGTCGCGCACGCGCTTGGCAGCCAGCTTGAGCTCGTCGCGGCCACCCAGGGCGGCGGCGGCCTGTTCCTCGGCAGGCAGGCTGGCCACGGTGGCGGCAGCGCTCAAGGTGATCTCGCCGGCCCGCACGGCCGCGACCAGCTCGGGCGCGGCATGCTTCTGGATCTTTTCGATCATCACCACCTGGCTGCTGCTCAGGCGTGCGGCCTTGGCCAGCGCTTCACGGGTGTTGAGCGACTGGCTTTCGGCCGAGACCACCACCGCAGCCGGTGCGGCCGGTGCATTGGCCGAAGGCGGCACGCCGGGCACGGAATCGTCCCAGGGCAGATCGTCCGGATCGACGGGCGTCACCGGCGCGGCACCACGGCGGCCCCGGCGCTCGGTCAGGATCTCGCGCTTGCGCAGCGCCAGCACGCCGCGCTGGAAGTCGGACACGCTGCGGCGGCCCAGATGCTGGTCGATCATCCACAGGTGCACGTCCTCGATCGACTTGAAATGCGTGTTCTGCACCGTATTGAACGGCAGGCCGTGCTTCTGGCAGATGCCATAGCGGTTGTGACCGTCGACCAGCACGTCGCCCCATAGCACCAGCGCGTCGCGGCAACCCTCTGCGAGGATGCTGCGCTCGAGCGACTCGTACTCCTCGGGGGTCAGCGGATCGATATAGGCCTTGAGTTCTTCGTTGACGACGATATCCATGGGTGCAGCAGATTCAAAAATAAAGTTGAGACAAGGGGCGCGATTGTAGTGAGGCCGCAGGCCGACCGGCGCTTACAGGCGCCGGGCGCTTGCCGCCACACCCAGCATCAGCACCGCCAGGCCCATGAAAGCCGCCTGCAGGCTGCTGGCATGGGCCACAAAACCGATCAGGGCCGGCCCCATCAGCACGCCGGCATAACCCAGCGTGGTGATGGCCGGAATCGAAACGCTCGGCGGCATGTCCGGGTGGCGGCCCGCCAGAGAAAACATCACCGGCACCACATTGGCGCAGCCCAGGCCCACCAGCGCATGCCCCAACAGCGCCAGCCCCGCATGCGGCACCAGCACGATCAGCAACAGCCCCGCGCCGGCCACCAGGCCGCCCCCCAGCACCGCGCGGCGCTGGCCCAGGCGCTGGATGACCGCATCGCCCGTGAGCCGGCCCAGCGCCATCGTCGCAGAGAAAAGCGCAAAACCCAGCCCCGCCTGCGCCGCCGGCATGCCGCGCAGATCGGCCAGGAACACCGCGCTCCAGTCCAGCATCGCGCCTTCGACCAGAAAACACGCCAGGCACAGCAGCCCGATAAACAACACGCCACCGCGCGGCAACTGGAAAGCCGGGCCATGCGCGCCGGCCGCCCGCTCTTGCCGCCAGTGCGGCGCGGCCCAGACCGTGCAGCCCACTATCAGCAACAGCATCACGCCACAGGCCGCCAGCGGCACCAGGCCCAGGCTCAATAAGCCGCTCATGGCCGTGGCGCCCAGCAGGCCGCCCACGCTGTAGAGACCGTGGAATCCCGACATCATCGGCCGCTCGCTGTCGCGCTCGACCGCCACAGCCAGCAGATTCATCGCGCAATCGAGCGCCCCCGCCCCCGCACCGAACACAAACAGCGCCCCAGCCAGCAACCACCAGGTCGAAGCCCAGGCCAGCAGCGGCAACATCAGCGCGATCAGCGCCACCGCCCCCACCAGCACCTTGCGGCAGCCCAGCCGCGCAGCCAGCGCTCCGGCCATCGGCATCGCCAGGATGGAGCCCGTGCCCAGGCACAGCAGCAGCAGGCCCAGACCGCCTTCGTCCAGCCCGGCACGGGCCTTGGCAAACGGCACCAGCGGCGCCCACACCGCCACCGCCACGCCGGACACCAGGAACGCCAGCCGCGTGGCGTACTGCTGCGCGCGCAAAACCGCCGCCGGAAGAACCGAAGACGAAGAAATCGAAACTGGGGAATCGGGAGACACAGACAACACCTCGACCGCAGACAGGCGATCGCGGCGCCGATCATAACGAAGCCGCATGACGCACCACCGGATGCCCCGCAGAGCAGCCACGGCATGCACGGCACCCACAGCCATAGCCACGGCCAAAGCGACCGCACGCCCCGCCAGGCGGTTAACATGCCGCGCGGGCCCTGCCCCTGCCTGCGCCCTGCCCCGCTCGCCTGCTCGTTCTTTTACCCGCCCTGCCCTGCACTGCTGCCCCGCCCATGGACTTCCTCAAACTCGCCCTGCTGCTGGCCTTCCCTGCCCTGGTCTGGATCGGCATTGCCCGCTCGCTGATCCAGCGCGGTATCGCGACCCACGTCGCCCACACCATGGGCGCCATTGCGGCCATGCTGGTGCTGGTGGGGGCCTTGTTGTCGGTTTCGACGCTGTTCAAGGCGGGTTGAGAACCGCCTGCCTGGGCACCGGCCGCTGGTGAACCACTGGCGAGAAAAGTTTGGTTTTAGGATGCGACCAACAGGAGATAACATGGCCGACGTGACCTTCGACACGCACCAGTTCATCAAGACACTCGAAGCCGCAGGCATGCCCATCGCGCAAGCCGAAGCGATGTCGGTCGCCGTGCGCGAGTCGCACGACGCCACCGACCTCGCCACCAAGGCAGACCTCAGAGCTTGCGAATCAGGCATGCGCTTTGATCTCGAAAGGCTTGAGCAGCGTCTGGACGCGAGAATCGATCAATCGGAAGCCCGCCTCGACAGCAAAATCGACAAGCTGGAACTGCGCATGACGATCAAGCTCGGCACGATGCTGGTCGCCGCCGTCGGTCTGTTTGCAGGTGTAACGAAGCTGATGCAGTAACCCGCCTTGAGGGCCGAGACGCAGAATCCGGCCGAAATCACGAAGAAATCCGTATCAGCCAGGGCTCAAGGTGACTTTTTTTGCATTCCATGCCCCAGAAAACAGTTCTGGCGAGCGATTTTCAGCAGATTTCTGTACGGGCAGATGCGATTGAGCGGCATGCTCAGGTCATGCCCGCATCGAGTCTCAAGACGTCGAATCCGAAGACCCCGACCCCGAGTTGTCGGCCACCGCACGCTGGAGCGCAACCAGTGCGTCGTCCATGCGTTGCTTGGCCACGGTCAGCTCCGACTCACGGCGGCGGGCCAGTTCCTGAAGCGATGACTCTGCGGGGCGAGGCTCGTGCGCGATGCGCTCCAACTGGTTGTATTGCTTGATCAGGCGAGTGTCGAACTTCTGCTCGGCCAGCGTCTGGACCAAGCCCTGGACGATCTCGTCGACCATCGCCCTTTCAGTGAGCTGCACCTGCTCCCGGTAACGGGCCTGGCTCAACTCGAACTGCAGCGTAGCGATCAAGCTCAGGATTTCCGAGGAAGTCTCTGTCGCGGTGAAGCTGGTGTCGAGTCGGGCGACGATCTCTGCGTTCATCGTGCGACCGTTGGCTTTTGCGGCATCTTTGATCCCGTCGCGCATGCCATCCGGCAACCGCACCAACACCTTGTCCGCCACATCGGACGGGTACCCAGACTTCTCTTCTGTCATACGCCACCGACTCCTCGTCTTTGATAGGAAAAAATAAATGTATCGAATCGATATAAATCGATTGCCCTAAAGATGTCGAGTCGCTATATTGATCGATATGGCAACTCGATATTCTACGAGAGGATCCAGATGGCAACGAACGACAAGCGTAAGGCAGGGACGGTGGATCACCACGTCCTGAACTTTGATCGAACCGGGCAAAAAGACGACTTAAAACGTCAAGCTGCTGCGGGGAAACAAAGCTTGAATCAGCACCTCCTCATGCTCATAGCGGTTGGTGAACAAGCCATGAAGCGAGTAGAAAAGCTTGACGTCGCCGACGCCGTCATTGCTGATCTCCACCACCTCAAAGCCGTGCTGACGATCTTGAGCCACACGTTTGGTGGTGACTGCTCCGCCAGTGATCGACCCGAGGAGCTTCAACTGTGCTTGGTCATCCAATGGGCCAGCAATGTCGCGGAACGTTCATACCTCACGGTCAGTGAAAGTACCTCGACCTACGGTGACTTGGCAACCGAGCTCATGGAAATGAGCGCACTGCTGACTCTGATCGATACAACGAACCTCGCGCTCGACATGAAGATTGCATTCAACGATGAGCTGATGAGCGGCTATCTCGACGCGTTGGCGAAGTGTGCGGAGCGAGCGTTGAGAATGATCAATGCTGGCAACGCAGTAGAGAGCATCAGGGAGAGGCGGTCGTCACAGCACCGCGAGGCGGAAGGCCAAGTGCCCCATCCAGCCAAAAAAACAGCGAAAGCGGCCTGACTTTGAAGCCAAGTCAAGGCACGGTCGTTGTCGAAACGCGCTTTGCTTGCACTCACCCGAACAGGAAACCGCCATGCCAAGCCCACAGCTCACCATGTTTCCACTCGAGCAGCGACTGCTTTCCGAATTGGGAGAGCGGTTGCGCCAGGCCCGCGAACGACGCGGCTTCAGTCACACATTTGTGGCGCGCGGCGCGGGTGTCTCGCTCGCGGCCGTTTGCAAGGTCGAAGCGGGTGACCCGGAAGCTGTCTTGGGCCTGTACTTGCGTGTGTTGGCGGTGCTGGGATTGGAAGGCGACCTCGGGCGACTGGCTGCGGATGAGCGGGTGATACCGAGGGTGGAAGAGTTGGGGTTGGGGATGCGGGCGTTGCCGAAGCGAGGGTTCTGAAGAAGGTGGAGTTGAATCGCCCCGGATTCTCTAGACACTCTTGAGCCGTTGGAAATGGCGTCGTTCGAACTCTACAGGCGGAGTATCGCCCGCAGTCCTTCCATGATTTGAAAGCTCCTGAAAAGAGGTTATCGAACGATGGCTGCCGCCTCGGCGTAGCTCACCTTGTTCTCGGCCGCGTACTGCTTGATGCGAACATCCAGCGCGGCGCGTCGTTGTTGATAGAGACGTCGCTGTAGCCCTGGTCCGCAAAGCTCACGACTTCACCGGGCTTGGCGGTCTTGCCGGCGCCTGCCGCGTCCTAGGTGGCGATCTCGCCGCCCTGAACGATCTCTGGCAACTTGCCCAACTCATCCATCAGCGCCTGATGCAATGGCTTGGCTGCCTCTCCGTCGCCGAAGGACACAACGCCAACTTGCCCTTGCGGTGTGGCCAAGTGGTCAAGCGTGGCCACCAGGACGTCACGGTAGCCGGAGGGCCAGCGGCGTTGTGCCACCAAAGCATCGGCAAAGCTGACGTGGTCGCCGTGCAGCTCGGCGACTGCTGCCTTGGCTGGTCGGCCTGATGGCTTTTGTTCAAAGCCTAGGCGGCTTCCGCGCGATGCCGAAGCGCCTCGAGTTCTGCCTTTTCGGCATCGGTCATGGTGGAGCGCTCGTTTTGAGGGGGTGCCGTGTCGGCAAAACTGCGCAGGCCCGGCGCAGTGGCGGGTTGAGATTCGGCACGCTGGCTCAGTTCAGCCAAGGACTAGATTTCCCAATCGGGCAGTACCCGATCTGCCTGTTCCAGGCCCTGGGTAGATATGAAGTGGTCGCGCAGCCGGCGCAACATGCGGGCAATGACCGAGCCGCCGTAGGCCGGTAAGTCACCATCGCCGAACGAGACGGACACCACGCCTGTGGTGTCGCCAGCGAATGAGATCACCTTGCCGTTGAGACCCTCGAGGGCGGGCGTGGCGCCGCCGAGGTAGCCCACATGGCGCAAGTACCACTTGCCGGGCGTAGGGTTGTTGGGGGCGCTGGTTGTGAAGAAGCTGGCGCTGGGGTGCTTGAAATTGCCCTTGCGGCGCAGCTCGTTGAAATCAGGATCGACCTGGCCCTCAACGCCGATCAGCTTGCCATCGGCAAAGCTGACCTTGTCGATATACCCGAACGACGGTGACGTGAGCGTCGGGTGGCCCACCACGATGGGGGCTTCACACAGATTGGGGTCGTAGGTCGCGACGACTTCACGGAGTATATCTTCCGTGAATTCGACCACAGCGCCTTCTACGCTAGTGGCCTTGCCGACCTTGGAGATATTGAGGGTTGCCATGCCGCCATGGTGGCGGGCACAGCGTCTTAGAAGATGAGTGACGCACGTTACGTGATCACTATGTCAGACCTCTCTATTTTTTTGAATGCCAGTCTTGGCGATTCACAGCCTGTTGCTGTGAACTTTAATTCGTAACATGCGACAGTAGAGCTTCCGTCTGCATCAAAATATCTTAATACCAAGGATACATTTTCATTTAGCTTTTCACGATGCGCTGTGATATACAAAGGAAAATAATCTCCCGGGGAGAGTCTCTCATAGCTAATTTTATTGTGAATTAATTTGTAACTTTGGGATTCAAATTCAAGGAACTCCAATACGCAAGGTGCTCCAACATTTCTTATTGAGAGATTCAGCTTCCAGTAAGCATGTTCATTTAGACCTGACGTTTCAATTTCAATTTTGAAGATGGGCTGCTTGGCTTGATATGCAATTCTCTCTGCCTGCGCATCCTTCAAGTGCCGGCGTCTTGTTTCAAATTCCTGATTTCTGACTTGACGCTGGGTTTCTCTAGCGATTCCCTCATGGTATTCAAGCTGCTTTTGCGACGCCTCAACCAAGGCCCTTTGTTGCTCTACCGTTTCTTTCAGCTGCTTTGTCTGCGCCTCAAACGCTTCATTACTCTTGCGAAGTTCTTCGCCTTGTTGAAAATAGCCCAAAACAAGCCAAGCAAATGCTAGAGGACCAAAAGCGCCAGCTAGTAGATCACCAAGAGCATTCGGGTCAAGTCCTGAAATTTTCCCCCACTTTTTATTAATATAAAAACCAAATCCAATTAAATATATTGGTGTTCCAATTTTTAGCGCCCAACTTAAAATCAGTGAGACCCGATTTCTCAGTCCTGTGGCGATGTTACTGATTGATGGTTCTTCTGACATGACTCCCCCGTATCTGGTGTTAGGTCATGATAGTCTCATCTTGCAAGGCCGTTCTGCGCTAACGTCCTCCAATACCAACGCACCACATCCTCCGTCATGTACCGTATGTCCGTCTTGGTCATCTTCAGGAACGGCCGGGCCGGGATCTCACTACCAGGATGGCAGACTTGGCGAACAACGATGCCGCCGAATGACAGCGCGCGTTTGGCCTTGGGCCTGATGACATGGGCCTTGGTGCGGCCGCCGAACTGGTGGATGGCGGCGTAGGCCACGTTGGTGCCCACGGCTGCTTCGTAAGCTGAATGCCGTGTGACGATGCTGCTGGCCAGGTGGCCGCTGCGCTGCAGGATCTTGCCTGGCCAGGTCCCTTGCTTGGCGCGGGAATCCTTGGTGCTCTGCTGCAGGTCTTTCCACTTCGCCCGGCCCTGGGCCTCGAAGTTGTCCTCGACGGCCGACAGCATGATGCCGGCGACATCGCGCATCAGTGGGCGGTGTTCTGCATCTCGCCAGCGGCGCAGCGCAAGTCGGCCGCTTCCTCGAACTTCATGCGTCCTTCCCTCGCGACGGACGAGGAAAAGTCCGCTCGCAGCAAGTTACCGACATCCTGAAAAACACGATCTACGCCGGTTACTACGCGGTGCCAACGTGGACCATCGGTCTGACCAAGGGCATTCATGAACCGCTATCAGTTGGGCCACGCATGAGCGCATCAAGGACCGGATCAAGGAAGGCACGCGGGCTGCGACTCGCAAGGACATCAACGCCGACTTCCCCTTGCGGGGTTCGGTCCAGTGTGGGCATTGCAACTCGCCGTTCACCTCTGGATGGTGTCAAGGCCGGAGCACGAAATACCCTTACTACTCCTGCGCCAATAGCGCCTGCAAGAAGGGCTACGGCAAGTCGATCAAGCGCGACGTGATGGCAAGTGACTTCGCTTCGCTGGTCTCACAGGCCAGCCCCGCACCGGAGATTCTCAGAACCGCGTATGCGATGCGGGAGAAACTGTGGGCGCATCAGAGCGCCCTTGCAGAGGGAAAGATGGCGTCTCTGAAGTCCGAGTTGATCAACATCGAGCGGCAAGTCGGATTGCTTCTGGACCGCATCGTAGAGGCTCAGGTACCATCAGTTATCAATGCCTATGAGCGACGTATCAAGCTGCTGGAAGAGCAGCGTGTGAGCGTGAATGAAACGCTGTCGCGCCGGAATGAACCTGTTCGCTCGTTCGAGCGTACGTGCCAAGCGGCGCTGAAATTCTTGGCCGATCCCCTCGCGCTGTACAAGCTTCCGAACATGGATATCGAGAGGCTGGTGATAGGGTTGATCTTCTCGAAGCACCCGTCATACACCCGGGAAAAAGGCTTCTTTGAACCGGAACTATCCAGTCCTATCAATAACTTAGGTCAATTTCAAGCCAAAAAACAAAATGGTGGAGCTGGGGGGAGCCGAACTTAAAGTGTCTCCCCACCAAAAACTCGTTGTCTTTCAATGACTTAGGGCACTGCTACAAAGCTCCACTACGTTTAGACGGTCGAGGGCGTTGAAAAGTGTGCCCCCAAAGTGTACCCC
The DNA here is from genome assembly GCF_003752175.1 of Comamonas sp. BIGb0124. GTDB lineage: Bacteria > Pseudomonadota > Gammaproteobacteria > Burkholderiales > Burkholderiaceae_C > Comamonas_F. Next base: position 145,586 of record NZ_RJVF01000001.1, read on the forward strand.
GTGGTGTGCCCCCTGCGGCGTTTCCATGAGCCGTACCCTCTGCGGACGGCGGTTCAATTCCGCAATGTGCCCGGCTCAAATTCTTTTGAGGGCCACGCGCTTCGACACTGCTTCGGCGCTCTCCCGTCGCTCGCTGTATCGGTCGACTAAATAGGGCGAGCAGTCCCGCGTCAGCCATGTGAATTTCATCAACTCCTCCATGACGTCCACCACGCGCTCGTAGTATGCGGAGGGTTTCATCCGCCCTGCCTCGTCAAACTCCAAAAACGCCTTCGCGACCGACGACTGATTGGGGATGGTGATCATCCTCATCCAACGCCCTAGAACGCGCATTTGGTTTACCGCGTTGAAGGATTGGGAGCCGCCCGACACCTGCATGACGGCGAGCGTCTTACCCTGTGTTGGCCGGACCCCTCCGATTTCGAGCGGAATCCAGTCAATCTGCGCCTTCAAGATGGACGACATGGCCCCATGACGTTCTGGCGAACACCACACCATGCCCTCCGACCATTGGGCAAGCTCGCGAAGCTCCGCCACCTTGGGGTGGTCATCGGGCGCACCATCCGGCAGGGGTAGCCCTGCCGGGTTGAAGAATCGCGTTTCTGCACCCATTGCACGCAGCAAACGTGCACCCTCTTCGGCCACTAGCCTGCTGTATGAGCGGTCCCGCAGGGAGCCATAAAGCAGCAGGATGCGCGGCGGGTGCGTGGCGCGCACAGGCGGGGCAAGCTTGGCCTCGTCAAGCGCCTGAAATGCCTCTTGGTCGAGGTTTGGGAGTTCACTGCTGGGCGACACGGTTGCCCCCTGCATCGATGACCTGCTCCCCATCCTCTTTGGAAAATGCGCCTTGCTGGCGTCCGGGCAGGATGTCCAACACCACCTCAGAGGGTCGGCACAGCTTGGTGCCCAGAGGCGTGACCACGATTGGCCGATTGATGAGGATGGGGTGCGCCAGCATGAAGTCGATGAGTTGGTCATCCGTCCACTTGGCATCGTCCAGCCCCAGCTCGTCGAAGGGCGTCCCCTTGCGGCGCATGACCTCTTTGGTGGTGAGCCCGGTTCCCGCAATGAGAGATTTCAGCGTATCGCGGTCGGGGGGCGTTACCAGGTACTCGATGACCGTGGGCTCTTCCCCGGAGTTGCGAATCAGCGCGAGGGTGTTGCGCGAGGTCCCGCATGCCGGGTTGTGGTAAACGGTGATGGAGGTCATGGCAGTGAGGGCAAACAGGTTAGGCGAAGCTCAGGCGCAAGGCCAGAGCGGCGAGTGTGGCGGCCAGGACGGGCACGGTCAGCACGACGCCCACACGGAAGTAGTAGCCCCATGCGATGGTCGTGCCCTTACGCGAAAGAACATGGAGCCAAAGCAACGTGGCGAGGCTGCCGATGGGGGTGATTTTTGGGCCGAGGTCGCAACCGATGATGTTGGCGAACACCATGGCGTCTTTGACCACGCCGGTCGCCGAGGACTGCTCGATGGACAGCGCGCCCACCAGTACGGTCGGCATGTTGTTCATGACGGACGAAAGCCCCGCAGCAACGAAGCCCGTGCCGAACGTGGCCCCCCAGACTCCGGCCTTCGCGAAGTGGTCTAGCAATGCGGCCAAATGAGTCGTTAAACCGGCGTTGCGCAGGCCATAGACCACCAAGTACATCCCGAGGGAAAAGACCACGATTTGCCATGGTGCGTTTCTCAGTACGGTCTGCGGTTTGATGACATGGCCCCGTGCTGCCACAGCCAGCAAAGCAGCCGCGCAAACTGCTGCGGTCGCGCTCACGGGCACGCCCAGCGGTTCAAGGCCAAAAAATCCCACCAGCAGGACCACAAGCACGGCCCAGCCCGCGAGAAACGTCTTGCGGTCGCGAATGGCGTCTTGCGGTTGTTTGATTTGGCGCGGGTCGTAGGTTGCGGGCACGTCCTTGCGAAAGAACAGGTACAGCACGCCCAAACTCGCAGCAACCGCGACGATGTTGACCGGCACCATGACGGAGGCGTATCGGTTGAACCCGATATCGAAGAAATCCGCCGACACTATGTTGACGAGGTTGGACACCACCAACGGCAGGCTCGCCGTGTCGGCAATGAAGCCCGCCGCCATGACAAACGCCAAGGTCGTTGCGGGCGAAAAACCCAAGGCGACCAGCATCGCCAAGACGATGGGCGTCAAAATCAGGGCTGCGCCGTCGTTGGCGAACAGCGCCGACACGCACGCCCCCAGCAGCACGATGAAGGCAAACAAGCGCGGCCCACTTCCACCGCCCCAGCGGGCAACGTGAAGCGCGGCCCACTCAAAAAACCCGGCTTCGTCCAAGACCAAGCTGATGACGATCACCGCCACAAAGGTCGCCGTCGCATTCCAGACAATGCCCCAAACCACGGGTATGTCTGCGAGGTGCACCACACCGGTCGCAAGCGCCACCAACGCACCCGCCGTGGCACTCCAACCGATGCCCAGCCCGCGAGGCTGCCAAATCACGAATATCAGGGTGGCGACAAAAATGGCCACGGCCAGGAGCATCGAGGCGTTCATTGGTCAGCGGCTTGCGAGGTCGCGGGCGGACTGTTGGAGGGCCAGCTTTTCGATGGCACTGGCGGGCAAGTTGATGAACGCTTCCAACCGCTGACGGATTTCCATCAGCGTCTTGCGGAAAGCTTGATGCCGCGCATCGTCGGTGCCCTCAACCTCTGACGGGTCGGCGTAGCCCCAATGTGCCGTCGCCGGATGGCCCGGCCAGAGCGGGCAGACCTCGCCCGCCGCGTTGTCGCAAACGGTGATGACCAAATCCATGTGCGGCGCGCTCTCCTGACCGTACTCGTCCCACGACTTGCTCCGCAGCCCTTCGGTCGGTACGCCGACGCGCTCCAAGGCGGCCAGGGCCAACGGGTGCGGCTGCTGCTGGTCGCGTGGGCTACTGCCTGCGGAATAGGCGCGGAATCGCCCTTTCCCGAGGTGATTCAGCATGGCCTCGGCCATGATGCTGCGGGCAGAGTTGTGCGTGCACAGAAACAGCACATTGAGGGGTTTTGTGTTTGTCATGGGTGAGGGGTTGAGGTTGGTAATTCAGCAGATGCACGAGGCGGCGTCCACGGCGCACTCCATGCCTTCACAGCAGTTCTCGGTCAAGAAAGCAATGAGCCCGTTGATGGACTCGTAGGCCGCCCGATAAACCAAGTTCCTGCTCGCTCGCTCTTGCGTAACAAGGCCAGCGCGAGAGAGTTCTTTGAGATGGAAGGAAAGCGTCGCGTTCGGCGTGCCGAGCGACTCGCACATAGCCCCCGGCGTCAGCCCCGTTTGACCCGCAACGACAAGGGCGCGGAACACGCGCAAGCGCATCGGGTGGGCCAGCGCTCCAAGGGCGACAACGACTTTTTCTTCATTCATGCGGCGGATATTACCATCTTTCCAGAAACATGGAAATGTCACCAGCACGGGCCGAAAACGGGAGAAAAAAAGTGCCGTCAAAAGCCCCCAGCCGTTGCCTATCGTTCAAGAAAAATCGAGGTCGTAGACCAGCGCAGGGCTATGCAATCGCGCATAAATTCCTGCCTTGAACGCTTCGACGGCGAGGCGGGATACGTGGCCCACCCGGTCCGCACTGGCGTCTGCAAAGTCCTGCGCGGCTGCACGTGCAATCACGCCGACCCTGTGCAAGACGTAGTCAGCGCAAAGCGCGCTCACCATGCGAAGCGTGGTGCCCGGCCGTTTAAGTGTATTGACCCACTGAAAAGCTGCACAGGTCTTAAACTTGAAGAAAGAGACCTGAGCATGAAGAATGAAGAAGAGATCCAACTCGGGTTCAGCAAGGCTTGAAGGACGAAGTCCAGATCAAGGGCTGGCAGGTTCGCAAACGGGCTATTGGCATGCAACCGCGGATCCAGGCTCTGCCCTAAGTGGCCACAGCGCCCAACGAGCGAGGGTCGACCGATCTTTGTCGAATCTGGGCCGGTCGCGACGGCTGGGCCGCGTTGGCGCTGGTGATCGACTGCCATACCCGGGAGTCACTGGGCTGGCACCTCTCGCGCAGCGGCAAGGCGACAACAGCATCGAGCGCATTGGAGCAAGCCTTGATTGCTCGGTTCGGCATGCTCGGGCGTGTGCTGCGGCCGTTCCTTCTGAGGTCTGACAATGGATTGGTGTTCTGCAGCCGGAACTACACGGCGTTGGTCAAGAGTTATGGCCTACAGCAGGAATTCATCACGCCCCATTGCCCTCAGCAAAACGGAATGGTCGAGCGGGTGATCCGAACACTGAAGGAGCAGTGCACGCATCGGCACCGATTCGAAAGTCTCCAGCACGCGAGCCGGGTGATCGGCGACTGGATTGGTTTCTACAACACTCGCCGGCCGCACCAGGCGCTGGCGATGATGACTCCCGCTGAGGCATACGCACTAGCGGCCTGACCTGTGCAGATTCTGCTGGGTCAATACACGAGCCCGCAAACAGCCAATTCGAGCGCCCAAGCGCAACCGGCCGGATCTGGTTCTCGATCCAGTTGTTGTCGATCGGCAGTTGTCCGTCATCCGCAAAGCGAACGAGCGCAGCCCAGCGTTTGAGGCTGTAATCCAGGGCTTTTGCTGTGGCTGAACCCTCCGGCACCTTTTGCCGTGTCAGCACCATCCATTCGTGCAGAGCGTCGAGCACCGGTAATACCTTGGCTTGGCGGATGGCCTGCCGTTGTTGTGCATCCAGCGCCTTGACTTCACGTTCGATGTCGTAGATCTGCCCGATCAGGGCCAGTGCCTGCTCGGCCACCTGGCTCTTGTTGGCCACGTGCAGATCGAAGAACTTGCGTCGCGCATGAGCCCAGCAGCCAACCTCGACGACGTCCGCACCGAACAGGCTTTTGTCGCCCGCAAAGTCATCGCAGACCAGCGCACCCTGCCAGCCTTCGAGGAAGCTTCTGGCATGCGCTCCTGCACGCGATTCGCAGCGGCCCACCCACTGTCCCAGCGTCGAGCGGGGAATGGCCAGGCCCGCCCGGCCAAAGACCTGCTCCTGCCGGTACAGCGGCAGATGGTCCGCATACTTGGCCACGAGCACCTGGGCCAAGAGCCCGGTCGTGGGGATGCCCTTGTCGATGACGTGCGGATCGACGGCCGCTTGCTTGAGGATCTCGCACTTCGTGCAGGCCCATTTGCCGCGGATGTGGCGTTCGACGCTGAACACGCCGGGCGGGTAATTACGGTGCGCTGGAGCGTGGTTTAATGTTCTTCAAATAAGAATTCAGCGACACATTTTCCCTTTCATGTCGTCGAAAACGACTTGAGCTCAATATGTGTCGCCATATCTAAGAAATGAGAACATGTTTCGTTGACCTGTCGTCGTCGGCGACATAAGCTGCCGACCTGTCGATAAAACAAGATTTCTGCATCATGACCGACACCGATCCCGCGTGGCAGCCCGAGCAGCCCCACAACCACTTGCCAGCGCTGCCCCCGGCGCACGAGCTGGAAAGCCGGGCCGTTCTCAAAGCTTGCATTGAGGCCCGCGCCGCACTGGCCGAACTCAAGCAAGCGGCCGAACTCATTCCCAACCAGGCGATGTTGATCAACACCATCCCGCTGCTGGAAGCCAAAGACAGCTCGGAAATCGAGAACATCGTCACCACAACCGACCAGCTGTTCCAGTACGCACAGGGGCACGACAATGCTGACCCCGCCACCAAAGAAGCCCTGCGCTACCGCACCGCGCTGCACCAAGGCTTTGAGTCGCTCAAGGCGCGGCCTCTGTGCACCGGCACCGCCGTGGACGTGTGCCGGACCCTCAAAGGCGTGGACATGGACGTTCGCCGCACCCCGGGCACCCAGCTCGCCAACGACCGCACCGGGGAGGTGGTCTATACCCCACCCGAAGGCGAAGCCCGCTTGCGCGGCATGCTAGCCAACTGGGAGCGCTTTCTGCACAACCAGGCCGAGCTGGACCCTTTGATCCGCATGGCCGTCGGCCACTACCAGTTTGAAGCCATCCACCCGTTCACCGACGGCAATGGCCGCACCGGGCGCGTGCTCAACATCCTCTATCTGATTCAAGAAGAGCTGCTGAACCTGCCCATCCTGTACCTGAGCCGCCATGTGATTGCCCACAAGGCCGACTACTACCGCCTGCTGCTCAGCGTCACCCGCGACGGCGCCTGGGAGCCCTGGCTGATCTTCATGCTGCAGGCCGTGGCCGAAACGTCCAAATGGACCACCGGCAAGATCGCCGCCATCCGCGCGCTGGCCGAGCACACCACCGAACATGTGCGCACGCGCCTGCCCAAGATCTACACCCGCGAACTCGTGGACGTGATCTTTGAGCAGCCCTATTGCCGTATCGGCAACCTTGTGGACAAAGGCATTGCCCAGCGCCAAGCCGCCTCGCGCTACCTGCACGACCTGGCCACTCTGGGCGTGCTGCGCGAAATGCCGTTTGGCAAAGAAAAGCTCTTCATACACCCAAAGCTGATGCAGCTGATCAGCCGCGACAACAACAGCTTTTCCCTTTACGCCTGAGCGAATACCCCGAATACGAACATGAGCAAATTCAACGAACTTATCGCCAACGCACTAGCAGCCTGACCTGTGCAGATTCTGCTGGGTCAATACACTCGTGAGAGCAAAGAGTGGCTGGACATCCACCTGAAGTTGCCCCGGCTGGCGCTTACGGCCCGGTGGCTTCGTCCTTCTTCTTCTTTTCTTTCTCTTTCTTCGCTTGATCGTAATGCCACTTGATGGCGAAGAACATGCACGTGCACAAGACAATGAACTTGAACACACCAAAGACTACAGGAACCCAATCCATCATTTCCTCGAGACGCTGCGTCGGCAGCTTCATTTTTTATTTCTCGACGTATCGTCGAATCTGACGTCGATCCTAACACCTCCATCAAATGGCATGAGGGCGTGCACTCGGTATGCATTCAGATGTCTCGGGTATACGGGATGACCACCGCCTGCCCGTGCAGTCTGCCGTCCGCGTCGAGCAGTTGCCACAGCGTGGCATCCTCGATCATGAAGCGCTGGCCTGACTGGGTGATGCGCACGCCCTTGTAGCCCGCCTCGTAGCCGAGCCGCTGCACACGGGCTAGAAACTGCTGGCGTTCCTCGCGATTCGGGGCCTCGGCCGAGAGCCGGGAAGGCAGTTGTGTGATTTCATCCCAGCTGTATCCAAAGCGCCGCTGCGCGGCCTTGTTGCCGTAGATGAAGAGCGGGTCGGGATCGGTGTTGTGCGCGAGCACCGCGAACGGGGCGCTTTCATAGAGCCATTCGGCAGCCTCCTCGGCGACGGGCATCGCCTGGGGCACCAAGGGCCGACCCAGCAACCGGGCGTAGCTGCCCGCCAACAGCGCGTAGAAAGCGGGATCGCGTGGGTTGCTCATGTGTCCAGTTCCTTGATCAAGGCACCACAGTCGGGCAGATCATCCGATGATCCACCGCGAAACATCCCAGTGATGGCCAACTGGATCCGGCTCGCTCGGGCACCCAGCAATGCCCGTCATTCCAAGAGTTTGGTCATGTCCATCGGCACTGTCTTCAATAACCAAAGCGCCCAGGCCGTACGGCTGAGGCTTGCCAGTCGCTCACTACTTCCAGCAGGAGTCGGCCATAAACACCTCATCCAAACAGACGTGAGGGGCATGCAAGTCAGTTTGTAGTGGCATCGCGCTGCGCGGTAGGAGTCGCCACGCATTAGGTGCGGTCGCTCTACCAACACGACTTGCGCCGAGTGAACATCAAGGTAGCGCGCTACATTTCGGTGCAGTCTCAGCCAAAAAAAGCACCGAGACCCCATCAATACGCACAGAAAACGTGCATTTTTATGGTTTACCCGTGAATAACGCTGCATAGTAGCGCGCTACTATCCTGGCCTACATTTTGCGTAATGTGTCACGCATTACAGAGAGATTGGAATGTTGGTAGCAGGCTATTGCACGTTGTGTCGGTCCCGATGCGGGTCCGTCAATGAAATTCAGGATGGTCGTCTGGTGAAGGTGTCGCCGCTGCAGGGACACCCCACGGGCGGAGCGCTTTGCGCCAAAGGCCGGGCCGCGCCCGAGCTGGTCGCGAGCCCGTTGCGCATCACGCGTCCGCTGCGGCGCACCGCGCCACGCGATGCGGCAGATCCCCGGTGGCAGGAGATCTCGTGGGACGAAGCGCTGGATGAGATCGCCGGACGGCTTCTGGGTGCGAAAGCACAAGGCGGTGCCGAGTCGGTGGCTTTTGCCGTCACCACACCCAGCGGCACGCCCATGGTGGACAGCTTCGAATGGGTCGAGCGGTTCATTCGCGGGTACGGCAGTCCGAATCTGCTTTACGCCGTCGAGATCTGCGGCTGGCACAAGGACTATGCCCACGCGTTGACATTCGGACGGGGAATCGGCGTTCCTGATCTGGAGGCCGCCGAGGTTGTCATCCTGTGGGGCCACAACCCCGCCAGAACCTGGCTCGCCCAGGCGTCGCGCGTGGGCTCTGCACGGCAACGCGGTGCCAAGGTGGTAGTGGTCGATCCCAAACAAGACGGCTCGGGCCAGCAGGCCGATCTGTGGATGCCGGTGCGCCCCGGTGCCGACGGTGCACTCGCCATGGGGGCTATCCGCCACCTGTTGGCCACCGAGAGCTTCGACGCAGACTTTGTTCGCCAGTGGACGAACGCGTCGTTGCTGGTAGATACAGAAACCGGCAAGCTGTTGCGCGCCGACGAGCTGTGGCATACGGGTTCTCCGGCAGCGCATGTCGTGATCGGCGAAACCGGAGATCCGGAGCCGCGTGGAAGCGAAGAACTGGGTGAAGCCGAATCTGCTCAGCTCTTTGCGGAAGGCGAATGCCGCGATGCCCGGGGCCTGCAAAGAAGATACGCCAGTGTGCTGACGCTGCTCAGGCAGCAAGCGGAGGCATACACACCCGGGCATGTGGCGGCAACGACCTGGATCGAACCCGGGCTCGTCGAACAGTTCAACGCCCTGTTCATGCACTCGCCAAAGCTGGCCTATCACGCATGGACAGGCGTAGGCCAGCACACCAACGCGACCCAGACCGAACGCGCCATTGCGACCCTTTACGCGCTCACTGGCGCTTGCGACAAAGAGGGAGGCAATCTATGGACCAGCGCCCCGCCCTACCGGCTCGTCAACGAGTACACAAGCCTCTTGCCGAAGGAACAGCGCGACAAGGCGCTGGGCTTGGCCGAACTGCCGCTGGGCCCGCCACGACTGGGATGGATCACGGCACGCGACCTTTGCAAGGCCGTTTTGGAAGGCCACCCCTACAAGGTCGGCACGCTGATCAGCTTCGGCACCAATCTGCTGGTCACCCAGGCCGACACGGAGCGCAATCGACGGATGCTTCATGCGCTGGATTTCCATGTCCACGCCGACGTGTTCATGAACCCGACTGCCGAGAGCGCGGACATCGTGCTGCCGGCCAACTTGCCGTGGGAGCGCGATGCACTCAAATGCGGCTTTGAAATCTCTCAGGCTGCGGTAGAGCATGTTCAGCTGCGCCAGCGCATGGTGCATCCCCCAGGAGAGGCTCGGGCCGACTACGAGATTGTCATGGCGCTGGCTCAACGCATGGGCATGGCCGACGATTTCTTCGGTGGCGACATCGAGGCCGGCTGGAACTACCAGTTGGAACCGCTGGGCGTGACGGTCAACGATCTTCGGCGCAGACCCGAAGGCATGAATTTTCCTCAACCCACCACCCGTCGCAAGTACGCCGGCCAGAAAGCGGATGGCACTGTCACCGGCTTCGCGACGCCGAGCCGGCGCGTGGAGCTGTATTCCGAAGCGCTGCTGGGCATCGGCCAGTCGCCACTGGCGACTTTCATCGAACCATCCGAGCACCCCCAGACTTCGAGCGACTTCCCGATCGTCCTCACGACGGCCAAGAGCGGGTGGTTCGTGCACTCGTCGCATCGCCACGTGGCATCGCTGCGGCGCAAGGCCCCGTCCCCGCAGGTCCAGATCTCGGCCGAGCATGCGAACGCGATCGGCGCGCACGACGGCGAATGGGTAAAGCTCGTCACGCCTCACGGAGCGGTGCGGATGAAGGCGCAAGTCTCCCCGACCCTGAATGCGAAGGTGGCGATTGCAGACTTCGGTTGGTGGCAGAACTGCGAACCGCTGGGACGCTCATCCACCCGCATTTCGGGGCCATCCAGCTCCAACATCAACAGCGTGCTGAGCGATGCAAGACGAGATCCGATCAGCGGCTCGGTGCCCCTGAGAGCCACGATCTGCCGTGTCGAGGCCGACCCGCAAGCGAACCGAGGGCATTGGCCGGGTACACGTGCGTTTCGCATTTCAGCCAAGCATCGCGTGGCAGAGGACATCGAGCAGTTCGACTTCACGCCAGAGGATGGCCAGGCCCTGCCCTCCTTTCTGCCGGGACAGCATGTGGTCGTGTCCAGTCCGGCCTTGGACGTACGCCGAGCCTATTCGCTGGTCGGCCCCAACTTGAATCCGCAATCGCTGTCTGTCGCGGTTCGCCTTGCCAGAGCGTCGAACCAGCCCGATGGCCGCATGTCCTCGCACCTGCATGGCCTGCCAGTCGGGGCAGCCGTGCAACTGACACAGCCATCGGGCGTGTTCTCGATACCGACCCAGACCGACCGCCCATTGGTCTTCGTGGCGGGAGGGATCGGCATCACGCCGTTCTTGGGACACCTGCGGGCACTCATGCAACTGCGTGATGCGGGGCAACGGACCCCCACCGTGATGCTCGTGTTCTCGGGTCGACGCGGCGCCCCGCACCCCTTCGAGTCCGAGCTCCAGAGGCTGGCACTCGCCATAGGAACGGTCAGCATCGACTGCGTATTCGGACCCGATGCCCCGAGCTTCGACTTTCTCACGGCCGATCTGATGGCCAAGAAGCCGTTGGCCTATCTCTGTGGTTCGCCGGGATTTCTCGATGCCATGCGCGAAGTGCTGCGGCAGGCAGGCATCCCGAACTTCGACATCTTCGACGAGACGTTCTCGGCCGAAGTCGAGATACCCCAGACTCTCGGCCCCCAGAAGGTCTGCATCGCAGAAGCCGACACGTCGTTCGACTGGTCACCCGCCATGGGCACCTTGCTTGATGCGGCCGACCGCGCCGGCGTCGCTCTGCCGAGCGGTTGCCGTGTCGGCCAATGCGAGAGCTGCGTGATGACCCTGGTCGAAGGAAAGGTCGTGCACCTCACCGCTTGGGACGGCCCCTCCGACCGGTGCCTCACCTGCATGTCGGTTCCCCTCACCCCCGTCGTCTTGCGCAGGTAACTGCCGGATACCCATTACCCCAATCCCCCAATCAGCGGCTCTCGACAAGGAAAAGCCATGTCTTCTACCCAAGCTCGGTCAAAACACACCCCCTCGGTGCGACCCCCTCTCATGGAGCGCTTCTCTCAGGCCATCGTGGCCTGGGCAGAGAAGTGGTTCCCCGACGCCTATGTCTTTGTCGTCATCGCCTGCGCGGTGGTCGGCGTGGCTGCGCTCTTGCACAGCGGCAATGCGGTTGCGACCAGCAAGGCCTTCGGCGATGGCTTCTGGAGCCTGATCCCATTCACCATGCAGATGGCCATGGTGGCAGTGACCGGCTATGTGTTGGCCATGTCGCCCCCTATTGCAGCCTTGCTGCGGCGGGTGGCGCAGATCCCGAAAACGTCGAAGGGGGCCATCGTGTTCATCGGTGTTCTCAGCATCCTGCTGTCCCTGGTCAACTGGGGGCTGAGCCTGATCTTCTCGGGTCTGCTGGTCCGCGAGATGGCCCGGCGCAAGTCGCTTGACCTCGACTACCGCGCTGCGGGTGCAGCCGCATACCTCGGCATGGGTTGCGGTTTCACACTGGGCATGAGTTCGTCGGCAGCGCAGTTGCAGGCCACACCGGCCAGCATTCCGGCATCGCTGTTGCCGATCACCGGGGTGATCGGTTTCGACCAGACCATCCTCACCTGGCAGAACCTGGTGGTGATCGTGCTGGTCACGGTGGTCTCCGCCATCATCTGCTATGTCTCGGCGCCAGGACGCGAAGCCACGCGGACCGCCGAAGACCTCGGCGTCGACCTGGAGGCCGACCAGCTCACCGCAGCGAAACGTCAGCGTCCCGGCGACTATCTGGAGTTCAGCCCTATCCTGACCATCGTCGTGGCGCTGCTCGCGATCGGCTGGCTGTGGAATGCATTTCGCAGCGGCAACCCGCTCATCACCCTGTCTCAGCTCAACACGTACAACTTCGTGTTCCTGCTGCTCGGCCTGATTCTTCACTGGCGTCCACGGAGCTTTCTCGAAAGCTTCGTGAAGGCCATGCCGAGCGTGGGAGGCGTGCTGCTGCAGTTCCCCTTCTACGGCGGGATCGGCTACATGCTGACCAAGGTGGTCGATGTTCACGGCGTCACGCTGTCGGACGAAATTGCCCATCTATTCGTCGGGCTGGCCCACGACTCGGGAATCTTCTCGATCCTCGTCGGCGTGTACTCGTCCGTGCTCGGCTTCTTCATTCCGTCCGCGGGTGGAAAGTGGATCATCGAGGCGCCCTACATCATGACCGCTGCGAACCAGTTGCAGGCCCACCTCGGCTGGACGGTGATGGTCTACAACATCTCCGAGACCCTGCCCAACTTCATCAACCCCTTCTGGATGCTGCCCTTGCTCGGCATCCTGAAGTTGAGGTCCAAGGATCTGGTCGGCTACACCGCCGTGCAGTTCCTGATCCACACCCCCATCGTCATCATCGCGGCCGCCTTGTTGATGGCGACCTTCACCTACGCCCCTCCGGTGATGCCGACTCCCTGAATTCCAACTGGACAACGACATGAATCAACAAGCTCCCATCAACGAACCGGTGCTCGCCTACGCACCGAATTCCCCAGAACGCCACGGCATCTTGAATGCACTGGAACAACACGAAGGCCAAGTGCTCGACATCCCGGTGGTGGTTGCAGGCCGGCGCATGAAGGGCATGTCTAGCCAACGACTGACGGCTCCGCATGACCATGCAAGAGCCATTGCCACCGTGCATCAGGCCGGCGTCTCGGATGTGCAGCAGGCCGTCGATGCGGCGGTGGCATCGCAAAACGCCTGGGCGAACATGCCTTTCGAGAGCCGCGCGGCTGTCTTCCTGCGTGCGGCAGACCTGCTGGCAGGCCCCTGGCGTCAAAGGCTCAACGCGGCCACCATGCTGGGCCAGTCGAAGACCGTCTATCAGGCCGAGATCGACTCGGCGTGCGAACTCATCGACTTTCTGCGCTTCAACGTCGCCTTTGCCCGTGATCTGCAAAGCCAGCAGCCGGTTTCCTCGGCGGGCATGCGTAACGCGCTCGAATACCGCCCTCTGGAGGGTTTCGTCTACGCGGTGACGCCATTCAACTTCACCGCAATCGCAGGCAACCTGCCCTGCGCACCGGCACTGCTCGGCAACACGGTCGTCTGGAAACCGGCGTTCACGGCATCGCTGAGCAACTATCTGTTCATGCAACTGCTCGAAGAGGCGGGCCTGCCTCCGGGCGTCATCAACTTCGTGCCGGGTGCACCGGCAACCGTCTCCGAAACGGTCATGGCCTCGCCTCACTTTGCCGGCCTGCACTTCACCGGCTCGACCGAGGTGTTCGATTCGTTGTGGAGGCAAGTCGCCAATCGGTTGCCGCATTACAGAAGCTACCCCCGTCTGGTCGGGGAAACCGGCGGCAAGGACTTCGTGCTGGCCCACCCTTCGGCAAATGCCGAGACCGTGGCCGTTGCCCTCTTGCGAGGTGCCTTCGAGTACCAGGGACAAAAGTGCAGCGCTGCATCACGGGCCTATGTTCCGGCGTCGCTGTGGCCCAAGGTCAAGGACCGCCTGGTCGGCGACCTGACAACCGTCCGCATGGGCGATGTCGCCGATCTGTCCAACTTCATGGGTGCAGTCATCGATCGCAAGGCCTTCGACCGAATCAAGGGCTACATCGCAGGCGCGCAGGCTGCCGGGCACACGGTTGTCACAGGGGGCAGGTGCGATGACAGCCGAGGCTACTTCGTCGAACCGACAGTGATCGAGGTGAACGACCCGCAAGCCCTGACGATGCGGGAAGAGATCTTTGGGCCGGTGCTATCGGTCTACGTCTACGCCGATGCGGAGTGGGAGGACGTGCTGTCCACGGTGGATGGCACCGGCCCGTATGCACTGACGGGCGCGGTGTTCTCACAAGACCGCCAAGCCGTGGAACAGGCAAGTGCGAAACTGCGCTTCAGCGCCGGAAACTTCTACATCAACGACAAGCCGACCGGGGCGGTCGTCGGTCAACAGCCCTTTGGTGGCGGCCGCCGCAGCGGCACGAACGACAAGGCGGGGTCTGTCCTCAACTTGCAGCGCTGGACCTCGCCGCGTACCGTCAAAGAAACCTGGGTACCGGCGACGGACTATCGTTATGCCCACATGAGTTGAACGGCAGACGGGTTCGATGAACCAACGGGCTCCGTCGCAGGAGGGAGCCCTTGGCCTTCTTACACGGTCTGTGCAAGAGCCGAACGAAACAGTGGCTTCCAGCTCAGGATATGACGGCTGATGAGGGGGCCGATGGCTTCGACGTCCTGCCGGATTGCCAGGTCGATGATCTGGTAGTGCTCTTTCACCGATTCATGCTGACGTTGCAGACCCTCCTCCGAGTCGACGCCGAACAATCGCATGTCATCTCTCAATTGCAAGATGAGCTTGGTCTGCAAGGGGTTGCCGACCTCTGCTGCGAGGATCTCGTGGAATGCGCGGTCTCCGGCGATGTATGCCTGGATGTCGCCATCGTCGACCGCCTTCGCCACGACATCGGCCATCGCTCTTGCGGGTCCTGGATCCTTCAATCCCTGCCGGGCCAGCGACTCGATGGCGAACCGCTCGAGCAATTCACGCATCGTGAAGAGGTTGTCGAGTTCTTCGAGCGTCATGGCCTGCACACGGAACCCACGATTGCGCATCGGTGTCAGCAGGCCATTTCGGCACAGTTCGAGGAGCGCCTCACGCACCGGCGTGGTGGACATGCCGAGCGCTGCGGCCAGACTGGGTACCGAGTACACGGTACCCGCAGGAGTCCGTCCCGAAACAATCTCTGAGCGCACACGTTCCACGACCTGCTCACGAAGATTCGCGCCGCGTGCTTCCTGCATCAAATCCATCTTGCCCCTCATCGCTTTTGGATGGGCGGATTCTACGCGACACTCCCGTTGTAGTGCGTGACGCAGCAGCAACCCCGATCGCGTGTGGTCACTCACCAAACCATAGCAATTTCAAAGCCTCTACGGAGACATTTCCATGCTCGATATCAACGCCCAGGCTGCCCGGGCAGCCATGCCTTTCGACCACCTGATTCCAGCGCTGCGAAACCTATTTGCCATCGGCTGCGAAGTACCGCTGCGACATAACCACACCATCCAGAAAGAAGGCCAAGACCATGGCACGGTACTGCTGATGCCTGCGTGGAGTGAGCACTTGGGGTACTTCGGCATCAAGACGGTATCGATTTTTCCCAAGAACAGTGCGCAGGGCCTGCCCGGTCTTTTCTCGACGTACATGCTGCACAGTATGGAGACCGGCGAGCCATTGGCGCTGATCGACGGCAACGAGATCACATCGCGACGTACGGCTGCAGCATCGGCCCTGGCTGCAGACCACCTGTGCCGCAAGGACGCATCGCGCATGCTCTTGATTGGAGCAGGCCGGGTCGCGAGCCTGGTTCCGTATGCTTACCGAAGCGTTCGGAACATCGAAAGCGTGTCCGTCTGGGACATCAACGAGGCGGCCAGTTCACGATTGGTCGAGACCTTGCGGCGCGACGGATTCGATGCCCGGGTCGTCGATACGCTCGATCATGCCGCCTTCGGTGTGGACATCGTCAGTGCGGCGACGCTGTCGACGGAGCCGCTGGTGCTGCGCAAGTACCTGCGGCCGGGCACGCATGTCGACCTGATCGGAAGCTTCACACCCACCATGCGCGAATCCGACGATGGCTGTTTCGACGGCACCTCGGTGTACGTCGATACCGACGAAGCACCGATGAAATCGGGTGATTTGCTTTCACCGATACAGAAGGGCGTACTGCGGCGCGAGCAGATTCGAGCCGACCTGACCAGCCTCTGCCGCGCTGAAAATCCGGGGCGTATTTCCGAAGAGGAAATCACCGTGTTCAAGGCTGTCGGAACGGCGCTGGAAGATCTCGCCGCTGCCGCGATGTGTTATCGGGCCTTGCAATGTTGACCTGGCCCTGAGTGCGCAGGCCTTTTCAGCAAAGGCCGCCCTCCTCGTTCTTCGTTCAAGCGCGAGGCAGAAAATCCAGCAAGCTCTGCAGCACGGGCGACGGCTGCTCCTGTCGATAAAAACAATAGAGATTCATGACATGGCTGGCGTCGGAAAGCCTGCGATAGATCACATTGGGAAATGAGACATTGATCATGGACTCGGGCACGATGCTCACCCCCTGTCCGATCGCGGCCGACATCGCCGCCGTCACCACACTGGTGGTGGGTTCCGAGAGTTTTGGCGTGAATCCAGCCGACTCGCACCAGGCGATGGTTTGGGAAATGGCCATGAAGTCAGATCCGATATTGATGACCTCTTGCGACAGATGCGAAATCGACAAATCCTCGATCTTCGACAGAGGATGATCTTCGTGCATCGCGATGAATAAACTTTCGGCCCCTATTTTCACGACTTCGAAATCATCGGTATTGGCAATGTTTCGCTCGAAGCATACTTCGATCTGTCCTCGCCTCAATGCATTGATTTGATGGTGGGTTTGGCCATAGTTGAGGTTCAGATAGATATCGGGATGCTTTTCCTTGAATTCGAAAAGAATCCGGGTGGTCAGTCCAAAAATGGACGAGCCGTAGACCCCCACCGAAATTTCACCGGTCTTGCCACTCCCGACCAAGCGGGCTCTTTTGGTCGCCTCTTGAACATAGGTCTGAATGTTCTTGGCATCCTTATACAAGGACCGTCCCGCATCCGTCAGTTCCATGCCCGATGTCGTTCTACGAAACAGCACGACGCCTAAATCCCGTTCCAGCATTTGAATATGCCGGCTCAAAGGGGGCTGGCTGATATGTAGTTTGGCGGCGGCCCTGGCGATCTGCCCTTCTTCGGCAACCGTTACAAATGACGCAAGGATTCTATTCTCCATAAGGCTTTCCAAAATCGTAGGGGGCTATACAAAAAAAGCAATCGACCATCGGATGACCGTCAATGAAAATGGGATCAGGCCGTGAAGACCACGCCGGAAGGACTGCAGATACTACGGGTTAATACCTATATCGCACAGTCTTGGGGCGTTCGACATCGCTTTATGGCCCAGTGAAGGCAGCGTAGAGGCATGAGTTCGAAAGAACACATCACTATAGACAAAAATGACCATTAGACGGAGACAAGATGTTTAATAAGTTCGATCAATTCAAGTGGCGACCGCTTTCCGCGACGAGAATGCCGTACTGCGGCACAGTCGCGTTTTCGGCCGTTTTTCTCGCCACGGCCTGCGGTGGCGGCAGTGGCGACGGCAACACGCCGACAACCCCCACCGAGCCGCCCAAACTTGAACAGGTCACCATCAAGGCGCTGGCCAAACCCATCATCACCCTCGATGGCTATCAGTTCAAGGATTTGAATGCCAATGGGCAACTCGATGCCTATGAAGATTGGCGCAGGCCGGTATCCGAGCGTGTTGCAAACCTGGTTTCGCTGATGAGCCTGGAAGAGAAAGCAGGTTTGATGCTGATCAACACCCTGAATGCCGGTGCCGCAGGTGCAATACCGGCCAACGGGGTCGACATGGTGGTGAATCAGAAGATGAATCGGTTCATCTTCAGAAGTGTGGTCACGGCCAATCCGACCAGTTCGCAAGTGACGCCGGAGCAAGCGGCTGTTTTCACCAATGCCGTTCAGAAACTGGGCGAAAGCACGCGTCTCGGCATCCCGATCGTCTTCAAATCCAACGCCAGAAACCATTACGAAAAAGATCCCCGCGTCGGCATCAACGAAGCCGCCGGCGCATTCACCGAGTTCCCGAAAGAAGCCGGCCTGGCTGCCGCAGCCCTGGGCGAGGGATCGATGTCTTCGATCGCCACCTTCGCCGATGTGATGGGTGCGGAATGGAAGTCCATCGGACTGCGCGGCATGTATGGCTACATGGCCGATCTGTCGACCGAACCCCGGTGGTACCGGGTCCACGAGACCTTCACCGAAAATGCGGACCTCAATGCCGACATCATGAGAACGCTGGTGCAGCGGTTGCAAGGCGAGGTGGTGAAGGACGGCACGTCCGTCACGCCCAACTCGGCGGTGGCCTTGACGCTGAAGCACTTCCCGGGCGGCGGCCCTCAAGAGATGGGGCTGGATCCGCACTACTCCCATGGCAAGAACCAGATCTATCCCGGCGGCAACTTCGGGTATCACGTGAAGCCTTTCAGGGCCGCGATCGACGCGGGTGTCTCGGCGGTCATGCCGTATTACGGCGTGCCGATCAACGTCACCTACGAAGGCGTCAAATACGATCAGACCGGCATGGCTTTTTCCAAGCAGATCGTCACGGATCTGCTGCGTGGAAAGCTGGGATTCGGCGGTTACGTCAACTCCGATACCGGGATCATCAATGATCGCGCCTGGGGTCTCGAAAGAAACTCGGTGGCCGAGCGCGTGGCTGCCGCGATCAATGGCGGAACCGAGACTTTGTCCGGGTTCAGTGAAAACAAGACCATTACCGATCTGGTGGCCTCGGGTCTTGTTTCGGAAGCACGGGTCAACGAAGCGGCCTCGCGCCTTCTCAAGGAACAGTTTCAGTTGGGATTGTTTGAAAACCCCTACGTAGAAACGGCCAAGGCCAACGACGCGATCGGAAACGATGTACACCGTGCGACTGGACTGGATATACAGAGAAAATCCATCGTTCTGTTGCAAAACTCCGCCCTCGCTTCCGGCAAGGTGCTGCCTCTGAAGCAGGCCGCCAAGGTCTACACCATGGGGTTGGCAAAATCCGATGTCGAAAAATACGGATACACCGTCACCGATGGCGAAGCCTTGGTGGCCGGCGCAAGACCGAGCGCAGCGGGCCACGACTATGCGGTGATTCGTGTCGAGGTTTCGACCAACAAACTGTTGCCGGGCACGTCGACGCGGGCCACGACCACCTACAAGAGCGATGACGCGGCCACCGGTGGACGAATCAATCCGCTGACCGGCAAGACCTGGGGCTCGAGCGACCGCTGCGTATCGAAATCCGATTACTCGGCCGAAGATGCTCAAAAAGCCTGTCTCGACAATGGCCTCGGCTTCGGCGGCTCATTCCCCTGGGAAAGTGGAATGCTGTCTTTCTCCGAAATGGCGAACTCCGACTCCTGGCTGATCAGCCCCAGCCTGGACCAGATCAAGGATGTCATGGCTGAAGTCGGTGCCGATCGCACGGTGCTTTCGGTGTATTTCCGTCAACCCTATGTGCTCGACGATGCGAGCGGCTTGAAAGCGGCCGGCGCGATCGTGGCGGGTTTCGGTGTCAGCAATACGGCTTTGCTTGACGTGCTGAGCGGAAAGATCCTGGCCGGTGGGCAAACGATCTCGCCCCAAGGCAAGCTGCCGTTCGCACTGGCCAACAACTCGAAAGCCATTGTCGACAATCAGCCCGATGTTCCTGGCTACCCCGAGAAGGACACGCTGTTCCCCTACGGATTCGGCCTTCGCTACTGAGCAGCCGTAAACCCGAAAGAACGAAGCGAGCGGGTCTCGCTTCGTTTCTCGAGGGCTGCAGACATAACCCTCTGATTTTCCCAACCCTTTCAATTTCCCGGAGACATTAGTGAGAAAGAACAAAATCGGTCAGCTATTGAGCATCACGGCACTGGCCAGCATCCTGGCCCTGCAACCCCTGACCGCGCAAGCCCAGAAGATGGTGCTCAAGGCCGCCGACGTTCACCCGGCCGGCTAC
>NZ_RJVF01000002.1 GCF_003752175.1 Comamonas sp. BIGb0124
CGCTGCCGTCAGCGTGGTCTTGCCGTGGTCAACGTGACCAATCGTGCCCACGTTCACGTGCGGCTTGGTACGTTCGAATTTTCCTTTTGCCATTTTCGACTCCGATCTGATCTATGGACGCTTACTGCGAAACTAGACGCTAACGAATTTAGAACATCAAACTGTGGTGCCCATGGCGGGAATCGGACCCGCGACCTCTCCCTTACCAAGGGAGTGCTCTACCACTGAGCCACATGGGCTTATGCACCGGCGAGGCCGTTGCACAAAATTTTTACCGTTTGCCAACTACCTTGACTGGAGCGGGAGACGGGAATCGAACCCGCGTCATTAGCTTGGAAGGCTAGGGTTCTACCATTGAACTACTCCCGCCCGATTGCTGCAAGCCACCCTAACAGCCGGCGACTGTACAGATCTCAACGACACTTCAAGGATCGCTGGTGGAGAGGGCTGGATTCGAACCAGCGTACTCGTAAGAGGGCAGATTTACAGTCTGCTGCCATTAACCACTCGGCCACCTCTCCAGCGAATCTCGAAATATACCACACCTTTGGCTCGGCGTGTGGCGATATTCTGGCACAAAAAATACGGCGTTTCAGCTTCGTGGCCACCTCTTTCTGCAATGAAAGGGTGTCACAGGGCTGACACGCCTTTGCGGCAGTGGCGTCGCCGCCGCGCTGTCATCACGCGATCGGCCACAGGCGCCACAATGAGTCCATGCAAAACGACTCCACCCCGTCCAGCAAGACCGATCCGGTGCAGCCCCAGGCACACCGGCCCATCAACCTGGCGCTGCAGGGCGGCGGCTCGCATGGTGCCTTCACCTGGGGCGTGCTCGACACCCTGCTGGCCGACGAGCGCCTGTCCATCGAGGGCATCAGCGGCGCCAGTGCCGGCGCGGTCAATGCGGTTGCATTGGCCCATGGCTACGCCAGCGCCCTGGCCAGCGGCGAGGATGCACGGCTGGCGGCCCGGCAATCGCTGCGCCGGGTGTGGGAAGGCGTGGTGGGGCTGGGCAGCCTGGGCTCCATCCAGAACAGCCTGCTCAAGATGCTGCCGGGCTTCAGCATGCCCATGGACATGATGAAGGGCGCCATGAACCGGCTGATCTCGCCCTACCAGGCCAACCCGCTGGACATCAACCCCCTGCGCGACCTGCTTCAGCGCGAGGTCGACTTCGACGCCGTGGCGCGGCTGCGCCAGCCCAAGGTATTCGTCTCGGCCACGCACGTGACCACCGGCAAGGTCGAGGTCTTCGAGGGCAAGCGCCTGAGCCTGCAGGCCGTGATGGCATCGGCCTGCCTGCCGATGATGTTCCAGGCGGTCGAGATCGACGGCCACGCCTACTGGGACGGCGGCTATTCCGGCAACCCGGCCATCACGCCGCTGATCAACCAGTGCAGCACCCGGGACATCCTGCTGGTCCAGATCTCGCCGCTGGTGCGGCCGCAGACGCCCCAGAATCCCGCCGACATCCTCGACCGCATCAGCGAGCTCACCTTCAACTCCAGCCTGCTGAGCCAGATGCGCATCATCGACTTCATCAACCGGCTGCTGGAAAACGGCAGGTTGTCGGGAGACGATTACAAGCAGGTCCTGCTGCACCGCATCGACGGCGGCGAAGCCATGGCGGCCTATCCGGTGTCGAGCAAGCTGTCGACCGATCCCTCGATGATCCAGGCGCTGTTCCAGCTCGGCCAGAGCGCGGCCGAGAACTGGTTGCACAAGCACTATGCCGCGCTGGGCGTGAAAAGCACGGTCAATATCCGCCGCGACTACCTCGACGACATGAAGCTGGGCATCTGAACGCCCGGCTCAGCCCCCGTGCTGTTCGCGCCAGGCACGTGCCTGCGAGAAATGGCCGTTGCCGATGAAAGGGACGGGCGGGCGCAGGGCCGACAGCGGCGACGGGTGGTTCGAGGTCAGCACCAGATGGCGCTTCGCATCGATCAGCGCCCGTTTGCTCTGGGCATGCGAACCCCACAGCATGAACACCTTGGGGCGATCGTGATCGGCAACGTGACGGATCACCGCATCGGTCAGGTGCTCCCACCCCTTGCCGGCATGGCTGGCAGGCTGCCCTTCCTCGACCGTGAGGCCGGTGTTGAGCAGCAGCACGCCGTGCCGTGCCCAGTTGACCAGGCTGCCGCCCGGCTCGGGAAACGCAGGCGGCGGCGTGCCGAGGTCGCGCTGCAATTCCTTGAAGATATTGCGCAGCGAAGGCGGCAGCGGCACACCGGGCGCCACCGAGAAGGCCAGGCCCTCGGCCTGACCGCGGCCATGGTAGGGATCCTGCCCCAGGATGACGACACGCACCGACTCGGGCGGCGTCAGCTCCAGCGCCCGCAGGGGCTGGGGCGGAAAGATCACCGCGCCGGCATCGAGCCGCTGCTGCAGGAAGGACCGGATGCCCTGCCCCGCCGCACTGGCAAAGAAGGTATCGACCAGGGCCTGCCAGCCCGGGGCGACAAGCCATTCGGCGGGATCCGCGCTCTGGAGCTGATCGGCCATGGGCACGGTCCTCAGGCAAACAGCTCGGCCAGGGCCTCGCCGGGTTCGGGGGCGCGCATGAACGCTTCGCCCACCAGGAAAGCGTGCACGCCGGCTTCGCGCATGCGCTGCACATCGGCGGCCTGCAGAATGCCGGACTCCGTCACCAGCAGGCGATCTGCCGGCACCTGGCTCTGCAGCGACAGCGTGGTGTCGAGCGTGACCTCGAAGGTCCGCAGATTGCGGTTGTTGATGCCGATCAGCGGCGTCTTGAGCTTGAGCGCCCGCGCGAGCTCGGCTTCGTCGTGCACTTCGACCAGAACGGCCATGTCGAGCGTGGCTGCAATGGCCTCGAACTCGGCCATCTGCGCATCGTCGAGACAGGCGGCGATCAGCAGGATGCAATCCGCACCCATGGCGCGCGATTCATACACCTGGTAGGCATCGACGATGAAGTCCTTGCGCAGCACCGGCAGGTCGCACGAGGCACGGGCCTGGCGCAGATAGTCGGGACTGCCCTGGAAGAACTGCCGGTCGGTGAGCACCGACAGGCAAGCCGCGCTGACGCGGCCGTCGCCGTAGGCATAACTCTGGGCGATGTCGGCGGGAACGAAGTCGGCGCGCAGCACGCCCTTGGAGGGGCTGGCCTTCTTGACTTCGGCGATCACTGCAGCCTGGTTGCGGGCGATCTTGGCGCGCAGGGCACCGACAAAATCGCGGGTGGTCAGGCGCGAGAACGCATCGGCACGCACGGCCTCGAGGGGCGCGCGGCGCTGCGCCGCAGCGATTTCCTCGCGTTTGACGGCAACGATCTGGTTCAGGATGTCAGAGGACATGGTGGCTTATGGCTGTAAGGGGGTCTGGGGCGCCTCAGGCGCGGCCGAGCTGCTGGCTCAGGGCGATGAAGTGTTCGAGCTTGGCTTGCGCGCCGCCGCTGTCGATGGCGAGCCGTGCCAGGGCGATGCCCTCGGCCAGGCTGGCGGCGACATTGGCCGCATACAGCGCGCCGGCGCTGTTGAGCAGCACGATGTCGCGGGCCGGACCGCTGTCGCCGGCCAGCACGCCGCGCAGCATGTGCAGCGATTGTTCGGGGGTCTCGACGCGCAGGCTGCGGGTACTGGCCATGGGCAGGCCGAAGTCTTCCGGATGGATCTCGTACTCGTGGACCTCGCCGTGCCTGAGCTCGCCGACCAGGGTGCCCGCACCCAGGCTGATTTCGTCGAGCCCGTCGCGGCCATAGACCACCAGGGCATGCTCGGCGCCCAGGCGCTGCAGCGCCCGCACCTGGATGCCGACCAGATCCGCATGGAAGACACCCATCAGGATGTTGGGCGCGCCGGCCGGGTTGGTGAGCGGCCCGAGGATGTTGAAGATCGTCTTGATGCCGAGTTCCTTGCGCACCGGCGCCACGTTCTTCATGGCGGGATGGTGGTTGGGCGCGAACATGAAGCCGATGCCGACCTCGGCGATGCAGCGGGCGATCTGCTCGGGCTTGAGATTGATCTCCACGCCCAGGGCATCGAGCACGTCGGCACTGCCGGACTTGCTGGATACGCTGCGTCCGCCGTGCTTGCTCACCCGCCCTCCGGCAGCGGCGACCACGAAAGCCGAGCAGGTGGAGATGTTGAAGGTATGCGCGCCGTCGCCGCCGGTGCCGACGATGTCGACCAGATGGGTCGGGTCGCCGACATGCACCCGGGTGGCGAATTCACGCATCACCTGTGCGGCGGCGCTGATCTCGCCGATGGTTTCCTTCTTGACGCGCAAGCCGGCGATCAGGGCCGCGGTGATGGCGGGCGAGAGTTCGCCCCGCATGATCTGCCGCATGAGATGCAGCATTTCGTCGTGGAAGATCTCGCGGTGTTCGATGGTGCGCTGCAGCGCTTCCTGGGCGGTGATGGGCATGTTTGAACTCCTCATGCGGCCAGTTCGGCCGGAACGTTGGCCGGGCGCTGCAGGAAGTTTCGCAGCATGTCGTGTCCGTGTTCGGTCAGGATGGATTCGGGGTGGAACTGCACGCCCTCGATGTCCAGCGTCTTGTGGCGCACGCCCATGATCTCGCCGTCGTCGGTCCAGGCGGTGACTTCCAGCACGTCGGGCAGGCTTTCGCGCGCAATCGACAGCGAGTGGTAGCGGTTGACGGTGAACTGGCGGGGCAGGCCGGCAAAGACGCCCTGCTGCGTGGTGGTGATGACGCTGGTCTTGCCATGCATGAGTTGCTGGGCGCGCACGATGGTGCCGCCGAATGCGGCGCCGATGCTCTGATGGCCCAGGCAAACGCCGAGGATCGGCAACTGGCCGGCAAAGCGCTGGATGGCACCGACCGAGATGCCGGCCTCGGCCGGCGAGCACGGACCGGGCGAGATCACGAGGCGGTCGACGCCCTGGCGGATCCGTTCGGCGACTTCGTCGAGCGTGATCTCGTCATTGCGGGCGACCTGCACGTCGGCGCCCAGTTCACCCAGGTACTGGACGATGTTGTAGGTAAAGCTGTCGTAGTTGTCGATCATCAGCAGCATGGCTGTTCTTCTTTCTGTTCGGGATAGGCTGGGGGCCGCTGCGGTCATTGAACGCAGCGTGGACACACACGCTGGGGGGTGTCGCAGGCATCGGACGAGCGCCCAGGGGCGCGCAAGGAGTTCAGGCTGAAGGCTTACGCCAGCGCCCATCCAGACACGCTGCCGCAGGGGCGGCAGGAGAAGAAAGAAAACGATCGAAGCGGGACATGGCGGTCATTATGGCTGTGGCCGGCGCGAAGATACAAGTTTTGACAGTTTTTTCAAAAGCGTGAGGCCGCCGTTCGTTTCTGTCACGATCGATAGCAGCGAAGACACCGTCGAACGGAAGAAAAGCATGAAAGACGCATGGGGCCCTGCACGACGACCCGCGGCGGTCGGTGGCCCCATCACCTCCAGCATCATAACCAGGGCACCGGTTGCTGGCTAGCAGAGCCACAGTGGCGAGCAGGGCGGCCCCTTGCCAGAACGCGGACTGCGAACGCATATTGGTTCCAACGCCGTAGGCCCCAGGCGTTGAGGAATCCGGCTTCGGGTTCCGGGTGCCGTCCTGCCATCGTTTACCAAGCGGGACGGATGTGTTTCCTTGCGAAAATTGAGAGAGGCTGTTCCATGAACTTGACTATCAGCGGTCACCACCTCGACGTATCCCCTGCCCTGCGCAGTTATGTCACCACCAAGCTGGATCGCATCACGCGACACTTCGACCAGCTTGTCGACGTCAAGGTGCTGCTCACGATCGACAACATGAAGGAGAAGGAAAAACGCCAGCGCGCCGAGTGCAACATCCGAGTGAAAGGCAACGATGTATTTGCAGAAAGCGCGCACTACGACCTGTACGCCGCCGTCGACGAACTGATGGACAAGCTCGATCGCCAAGTCATCAAGCACAAATCCCGCCAGCAGAACCACATGCACGAACCGCCCAAACGCATGATGTGACGCAACGGGGCCCTGCCCCATCCCCCTTTTTTCTCGAAACCACAGCCCGCCGGCCGCCTCAGGCCCGCGGGCTTTTTCGATGCGGCTGTGCCTTCTGTGCCGGCCCCCCGGCGGATCAGTGGCCCAGGCGCTGGAACATTCCACCGGGCAGGCGGGCCACGCGGCCGTCCATTTCGAGTTCGAACAGCTGGACCTGGAGCTGCGGCACATCCAGGCCGGTGCGGGCGAGCAGCACATCGAAGCCGACCGGGTCATGGCCGAGCGCATGCAGCAGGCCGTGCAGATCGCCCTGGGTCATGCCCGGCATGCCGGCCAGCAGGCTGCCCTGGCGGGGATCGGCAGGCGTCGCGGCGCTGACGACCGTGGCGCCGCCCTCCCGCCGATGGGCGGTGACGGCGCCGGCCTGAGGCTGGCTCCGGACCGCCGGTGCCGTGTACTGCGGCACCAGTTCCTCGAGCACATCCTGTGCACATTCGACCAGTTTGGCGCCTTGTTTGATCAGGGCGTGGCAACCCCGGGATTGCACGGCGTGGATGGAGCCGGGGATGGCCATCACCTCGCGGCCCTGCTCGCTGGCCAGGCGCGCGGTGATGAGCGAGCCGGATTGAAGCGCGGCCTCGACCACCAGCGTGCCCAGGGCCAGCCCGGCGATCAGGCGATTGCGGCGCGGAAAGTTGCCGGCCAGCGGCGGCGTGCCCAGCGGGTACTCGCTGATCAGAAGGCCGTGGCCGCAGATTTCCTGCGCCAGCGCCGTGTGCGACTTCGGGTAGACCGTGTCCAGGCCCGTCCCGACGACGGCGACGGTGGCGATCCGGCCGTCCACCGGCCGCTCGCGCCAGCCGTCGAGGGCTCCCTCGTGGGCGGCGACGTCGATGCCGCGCGCCAGGCCGGACACGACCGTCAGCCCGGCCTGCACCAGCGTGCGGGCAAAGGCGCGGGAATTCGCCTCGCCCTGGGCCGTGGGATGGCGGCTGCCGATCAGGGCCACCGACGGCTGGATGGCCGGCAGACACGCCAGGCGCCCCATGGCGTAGAGCAGCACCGGCGGATCGTGCAGCGCCAGCAGCGCCTCGGGATAGGCCGGGTGGCCCAGCGCCAGAAGGGCACGCGGCGCTCCGGGTGCCTGCAGCCATTGCTCGGTCCGCAGCCGGTGTTCGGACCAGCCCGCAGGCACCCGCACCAGCGCCTGCGCCACCGAGGATGAGACGACCTGGCCCAGAGCGGCCACGGTCTGCGCAAAAATGGCCTGCGGCAGGCCAAAGACCGCCAGGAGGCGGCGTGCGCTGTCCGGCCCCACGCCCGGCGTCGCCATGAGCCGCAGCCAGTCCGGCCAGTCGTCGGCGGTGTGGGGGTCGGGGGCGTTCATCGATCGATCTTTCGGGAGGCAAAGCGAGTGGCTCGGGCATCGGCCGACCGCCGCGATGTGCAGGCGCCCGGCGCGACAGGCTGTACGACCCGGCCCACTGCGGGGCCGTCGATTCGCAAGTCCTTTTGAAAACAGCGAAAATATGGCTCCAAGGGCACCGAGCCCATCGACAGCCAAACAAACCATGACGATCCTGGACATTCTTTGCTACCCCGATCCCCGCCTGCACAAGGTGGCCAAACCTGTTGCCGCCATCGACGGCCGCATCCGCCAGCTCACGCAGGACATGCTGGCCACGATGTACGACGCGCAAGGCGTGGGCCTGGCCGCGACACAGGTGGACGTGCATGAGCGCGTGGTGGTGATCGACGTTTCGGAAGAGCGCAACGAGCCCATGGTGCTGATCAATCCCGAAATCACCTGGGCCAGTCCCGAGCGCAAGAAAGGCGACGAAGGCTGCCTGTCGGTGCCGGGCGTCTACGACGGCGTCGAACGCGCCGCCGAGATCGAGTTCAAGGCCCTGGATGCCGATGGCAAGACCTATACGCGCCGCGCCGATGGCTTGCTCGCAGTCTGCGTTCAGCACGAGCTCGACCATCTGATGGGCAAGGTCTTCGTGGAATATCTCTCGCCGCTCAAGCGCAACCGCATCAAGACCAAGATGGTCAAGGCGCAACGCGACGCGGAACGCGAACGCGCCTGAGCCCGCCGCTGCGAGCGCAAGGCCTTTACCGAAAGCTGCCCATGCCCTTATCGACTGTGTTTCGGCGTCTCGGACGAGCCCCGCTCTCGGGCCTGCTGACGGCCGGCCTTCTGGCGGCGCTGCTGGCCGGCTGCGCCACCAACCCCGACCGCCTGCCGCTGGGCATGGGCGCAGACCAGGTGCTGCAAGCCTCGGGCCGGCCGACCTCGCGCATGGCCCTGCCGGGCGGCGGCGAGCGGCTGGTCTATTCGCGGCAGCCCGCCGGCCAGCAGGTCTACCAGGTGGACCTCGATGCCCAGGGCCGCGTGGTGCGGCGGGAGCAGGTGCTGGACGAAGCGTTCTTTGCCAGGGTCGCACTGGACCGCTGGACACGCGAGGACATCCTGCAGAACTTCGGCCCGCCTGCAGAGCAGTCCCGGGTGTATGCATTCAAGGGCGACGTCTGGACCTACCGCTATGTCCAGAACGGCATCGACCGGCTATGGCACGTGCACATCGATCCGCAAGGCGTGGTGCGCCAGGCCTACAGCACCGACGAGCCGCGCCACACCGACGATTTCATGATCTGGTGACCCCCACAGGCGCCGGCCGCACGGCGGACGCCCTCGCGGGCCGCGTCGTACAGGGCCCTCAGGCCAGCCAGGCGACAAAGCCCGCGAAGCTGGCAAAGGCCAGTGCCGTCGAGACCATGATGATGCGCGCCACCCGTGCGCTGTCGGCACCGTAGCGTTCGGTCAGCAGCGAGACGTTGCTGGCGCTGGGCAGCGCGGCCACCAACGCCAGGACGTGGAGAACCGCCACATCGAGCGGCAGGCCGCAGGCACGAAGCCCATAACCGATGCCCAGCACCAGCAGGGGATGCAGCAGCAGCTTGACCAGCGCCAGGACGACATCGTCGCGGCCGCGCAGCATCCGGGTGGGACCGGCCGGATCCTGATGGCTGGCCTGGATGCGTGCCCGCGCCAGCACGGCCCCGATGGTGAACAGGGCCACGGGCGACGCCGCCGCAGCCAGCAGCCCGACCGTCTGCGACACCGGCGCAGGCAGCGCCAGACCGGCGGCCGACGCTACGGCGCCCAGCGCGATGGCCCACGGCATGGGATTGCGCACGATGCCGCCGGCCGCGTTGCGCAAGGCCACCGCAGCGCCCTGCCCGCCCGCTGTGGCGTCGAGCCGCGACAGGGCCAGGCACAGGGAGCTGGTGAACACCATGTCGATGAGCATGGTCAGGATGACCGGGCCCGATACCGCCGGTCCCAGCAAGGCGACCAGCAGCGGCACGCCCATGAAACCGGAGTTGGGGAAGGCCGTCACCAGCGCGCCGAATGCGGCGTTGTTCCAGTCCAGCCCCATGCGGCGACCCGCGGTGACCACGCCCGCGACCAGCAGCAGCGCGCAGCCGCCGTAGACCAGCAGGACATGGGTGTCGAGCAACTGGGCCACCGGTGTGCGGGCGCCCATCTGGAACAGCATGCAAGGCAGTGCGAAGTACAGCACGAAGCCGTTGAGGCCCGGAATGGCCGGCAATGGCAATAGCCCGCGCTGCGCGGCCACGAAACCGCACAGCACCAGGGCAAAAAACGGGAAAGTGGTCGCCAGGACCTGCAACAGAGACTGCACGGCCGCCATTGTGCGGGATTGCGCGCCGGCCCGCTGCCCACGGACAGGCCGGCCGGGCAGCTTGTATGATCGGACGCTTTGCCGATTGCCCCTCTCATGTCCGGTCTCAACTTTGCCCAGCAAGAAGCGGTCAACTACCTGCACGGTCCGGCGCTGGTGCTGGCGGGCGCAGGCTCGGGCAAGACCCGCGTGATCACCCACAAGATCGGCCGCCTGATCCAGGCCGGCATGCCTGCCAAGCGCATCGCGGCCATCACCTTCACCAACAAGGCCGCCAGCGAAATGCGCGAGCGGGCCAAGCAGCTCGTCGGGCGCGGCGCCAACGACGTGGTGATCTGCACCTTCCACGCCCTGGGTGTGCGGCTGATGCGCCAGTTCGGCGACGTGCTGGGCCTCAAGCCCCAGTTCTCCATTCTCGATGCCGACGATGTGCTGTCCATCCTGAAAGACGCCGGCGGCAGCACGGACAACGCTGCGGCACGCCAGTGGCAATGGACGATCAGCCTGTGGAAAAACGAGGGCCGCAACGCCGAACAGGCACTGGCCCAGGCTCGCGACGACAACGAGCGAGTGATCGCGACCATCATGGGGCGCTACGAGGAACGCCTGACGGCCTACCAGAGCGTGGACTTCGACGACCTCATCGGCCTGCCCCTGCGCCTGCTGCGCGATCACCCCGAGGTGCGCGAGCAGGTCCAGCAGAACATGGGCCACGTGCTGGTCGACGAATACCAGGACACCAACGCCACCCAGTACGAACTGCTCAAGTACATGGTGGGCGAACGCGGCCGCTTCACCGCCGTGGGCGACGACGACCAGTCCATCTACGGCTGGCGCGGCGCGACGCTCGACAACCTCAAGAAGCTGCCGATCGACTACCCCGAGCTCAAGGTCATCAAGCTCGAGCAGAACTACCGCTCGACCTCCGCCATTCTTCGCGCGGCCAACAACGTCATCGGCCCCAACCCCAAGCTGTTTCCGAAGACGCTCTGGAGCGACCTGGGCGAAGGCGAACCCGTGCGGGTGGTCGACGGCGACAACGAGGAACACGAGGCCGAACGGGCCGTCAACCGGGTCCTGAGCCTGCGCGCGGGCGACACGTTGGGGGCCAGCGGCTCGCCGCAGTTCAAGGAGTGGAAGGATTTCGCCATCCTCTATCGGGCCAACCATCAGGCGCGCGTGCTCGAAAAAGCGCTGCGCCGCGCCCAGATCCCCTACAAGGTGTCGGGTGGGCAGAGCTTCTTCGACAAGGCCGAGATCCGCGACCTGTGCGCGTGGTTCCGGCTCATCGTCAACAACAACGACGATCCCGCCTTCCTGCGCGCCGTGGGCACGCCCAAGCGAGGCATCGGCCACACCACGCTGGGACAGCTCGGCGCCTTTGCCACCCAATACAAGGTCAGCCTGTTCGAAGCGCTCTTCAGCAACAGCCTGCAGACGGTGGTGAGTGCGCGTGCGGTGGGCTCGCTGCACGAGTTCGGCCGCTACATCAACGACCTGGAGTACCGCGCACGCCAGACCCTGGGCGCGGAAGACGCCAAGACCTTCCTGATGGAATGGCTCAAGGAGATCGGCTACGAGCAGCATCTGCTCGACAGCGAGGAAAACGACAAGGTCGCCGCCGCCCGCTGGGGCAACGTGCTCGATTTCTGCGACTGGATGAGCGCCCGCTGCGGCGGCACGCTCGACGACGCCGCGGGCGCCACGACCGGGCCGGAGATCAAGACCCTGCTCGAAGTCGTTCAGACCGTGTCGCTGCTGTCGACCATCAGCGAACGCGAAAAGGACCAGAACGTCCTGACGCTGTCGACCCTGCACGCCTCGAAGGGGCTGGAGTGGCCGCACGTCATGCTGATCGGCGTCAACGAAGGCCTGCTGCCTTTCAAGCTCGACGACGACAACGGCAAGAAGCAGGTGGTGAGCGACGACATCGCGCAACGCCTGCAGGAAGAACGGCGCCTGATGTACGTGGGCATCACGCGGGCCCAGCGCTCGCTGGCCGTGAGCTGGGTCAAGCAGCGCAAGCAGGGCCGCGAGACGGTCCGTGGCGTTCCCAGCCGATTCATCGCCGAGATGGCGCTGGACCAGGCCACGATCAAGGAAGACCCGCGCGAGAAACTCAAGGCCCTGCGGGCCGAGTTCGCCAAGAAGGCCCAGACCGACCTGGCCAGTGCCAAGGGATGACGCCGCGCGCCTTCCGCAAGCCCTTCCACTCGATGGGCCGCTCTCTTTCGCGGCCACCCGACCTGTTGCCGACCTTGCCCATGTACCGTTCCGATCTCTCCCTCTCGTCACCGACTGCCCCGGCCTCTTTGGCCCGAGGACCGGGCCTCCGCCGCCGGCACCGCCTGCACCGCCTGGCCGTGGGCGCCGTGCTGCTCTCGCTGGCTGCGCTGCAAGCCTGCGCGCCCCTGCCGGCGGCGACGGCGACGACAGCCGGCGCTCCGGCCTGCCCGCCCGCCGCCGCGCCGGGCAGCCAGAGCCTGTACGGCCAGTGGCTGGTACAGGTCGACGGCCAGCCCGAAGGCCGGATGACGCTGCAGCGCCACCCCGAATACGCCGGCAGTGTCAGCGGCACGCTGGCGCGAGAGGGGCAGACCGGTACGTCACGGGTGGTGGGCGACATCGACCAGGGCCTGGTCGCACTGGAGGAGTCGGCCGACGGCAAGACCACCTCCGGCCGCTGGAGCGGTGAGTTCGTGGCGCCGGCCTGCGACAGCGAAATCCGCGGGACCTGGCTGGATGCGCAGGCCGAATCGGCCGCACTGTCATCGCCCGACAACAAAATCAAGCTTCGACCGCACGCGTTTGTCATGCGCAGAGCACCAGGCTGGCAATAATGTCCGGATCAGGTCGGCGTCCCGGCCCGTTGTTCCGTACCCATGCGTTCCACCCTCGACCTGTCCCACGTTTCACGCTCGACATTCCGCGCCTGCACGCCGCTGCAGCCTGCAGGCCGCCGTCCCGTCGGGCTGATGCTCATGCTGGGCGTGCCGGCCTTCTGGGCCATGACGCCCTACGCCGCAGCCCAGGGCGCCGCACCGGCAGCCCTCGCCGACAACGGCTGGCAGGCTTGCTACGCGCTCAAAGGCAACGAAACCGAGCAACTCACCTGTTTCCGCCAGTGGGCGGCCAAGCAACCCGGCATCGCCCCCGGCACCACCGATGCGGCCCTGCGCGACGCACCGGCTCAGCCTGTGGCCCCGATCAGCCCGCCCGAGGTGCCCCCAGCCGCCATCGCGGCCGCCCCCATCGGCTCTGCCGAAGACGGCACACCCGTTCGGCTCGTGCCCGTGCCCAGCCCGCAGGATTGCAAGAGCCGGCAGTACTCGCCCCTGTCTCGGTTCTGGGAGCTTGAACCCGGTACCGACTGCGGCCTCTACACCATCCGCGGTTATCGCCCGATGAGCCTGATGGTGGCGACCGGGACCAATATGAACCGCTTGCCGACGTCGGCCAATCCCGCCAACGACGCGACACGCTACGAGCCGTTCAAGAATCCCGAGATGTTCGTCCAGCTGTCGGTGCGCACCAAAATGGCGCAGGGCTTGCTCGTCAACACGCCTTCGCTGCGCGACTCGGTGTGGTTCGGCTACACCCAGCGCAGCTACTGGCAGATCTTCAACAGCAAGCTTTCGCGGCCATTCCGCAACACCGACCACGAACCCGAGGTCACCTACATCCTGCCCAGCGATCTCTCGCTCGGCGCCGGCTGGCGTTACCGGGTGACCGGACTGTCGCTGGTCCACCAGTCCAACGGCCAGAGCGATCCGCTGTCGCGCAGCTGGAACCGTGTCATCCTCTCGGCTGCTGCGGAAAAGGACGACAAGTACAGCCTCACGGCACGGGTCTGGAAGCGTTTGCCCGAGCACGCCGAAGACGACAACAACCCGGAAATCACCACCACCTACGGCCGTGCCGACCTGATGGGCACCTGGCAGGTCAACCGGCTCAACAGCGTGGCCCTGCTGTTGCGCAGCAACCTGCGCGCCAGCGGCAAGGGCGGTGCGCAACTGAGCTGGATGCACACCATCGGCAACCCCGAAACCAGCAACCTGCGCTGGCACGCCGAGCTGTTCCACGGCTACGGCGACACGCTGCTGGACTACAACCACAAGCGCACGGTGCTGCGCGTCGGCGTCAGCCTGCTCGACTGGTAAGGCCCACGCGGGCAGCCCTGGGCCTGTTGCACACGCACAGCGCCCGACTGGCCGGGTTCAGCCCGGCATGCGACAATCACGACCCTGCGCGCGGGCCCTGCGGCCCGCTGCATTGCAGTGCGCAAAGCCGCCGGCCCGGGTTTCCGGTCTTGGCGACTTTTGCACTGCCCTCCGATGCCTGCCGTCTCGCCCCCCTCGAGCCGTAGCCGCAGGATGCCCTATGGGCCCGCTCCGCCGCCACCCGTCTTTTTGCCGCACTTTTGCCCTTTTTGCCCACCATGAGCTACGCCGTCAAGGAAATCTTCTACACCCTGCAAGGCGAGGGTGCCAACGCCGGACGGGCTGCCGTGTTCTGCCGGTTTGCCGGCTGCAATCTCTGGAGCGGCCGCGAGGCGGATCGCGCGACGGCCGTTTGCCGTTTCTGCGACACCGACTTCGTCGGCACCGATGGCACCCTGGGCGGCAAGTACCGCAGTGCGGATGCCCTGGCCGACCAGGTCGGGGCCCAGTGGCCCGCATCCGCCCGCGGCACCGGACTGCCCCTGGTCGTGCTGACCGGCGGCGAACCGCTGCTGCAGGTCGACACGGCGCTGGTCGAGGCGCTGCATGCGCGCGGCTTCGAGATTGCGGTCGAGACCAACGGCACGCTGGCCGCCCCGGCCGGCATCGACTGGATCTGCGTCAGCCCCAAAAGCACCGCCCCGCTGGCCCAGCGCAGCGGCAGCGAACTCAAGGTGGTGGTGCCGCAGCCCGAGGTCGATCTCGCCGCGCTCGAACAGCTCGACTTCACGCATCGTTTCGTGCAGCCCATGGACGGTCCCGACCAGGCGGCCAACACCCGCTGGGCCATCGACTGGTGCATGCGGCATCCCGGCTGGCGGCTGAGCGTGCAGTCGCACAAAGTCATCGGCATCCGCTGATGCATCCCCACCCCGGCCGTCCCCTGCCCTCATTCTCCCGATCTCGTCCATGCGCTACGAACTGACCCAGGAATTCTTCTTCGACGCCGCCCACACGCTGGAACGCGCCATCGAAGCCGAGCCCAGCCGCCGCATCCACGGCCACACCTACCATGCCGTGGTCAGCATCGGCGGCCGGCCCGACCCCGTCACCGGCATGCTGATCGACCTCGGCTTTTTCCGTGCCGAACTGGCCCGCGTGCGCGAACAGCTCGATCACCGCCTGCTCGACGAAGTCCCCGGACTGCGCGCGGCCACCCTCGAGAACCTCTGCGCGTTCGTCGCCGAAGCCCTTCGGCCCGCCCTGCCCCAGTTGAGCAAGGTGACCATCGCCCGGCGGGCCTCGGGCGACCGCTGCACGCTCTATCTGGACTGATCCCGCACGGCCGGGCACGCGAAGACGGTCTGCGGGACAGCCGGAGTAGCCCTCGACCGACAGGCGCTCCCGGGAACATCCCCCGCCGGCGCGGGTCAGAACGGATCGAAGCTCTTTCCATCGAAGGAAAAAGCCATGGAGTCCGGAGCATGATGCGAAACACCCAACCCGGGGCGATCGTCCCTGCCGTGCTGATGAGCATGGCCCTCGCGCTGGCCGGGCCTGTCCAGGCCCAGGCCGCAAGACCCGCCGCCAAGGCCTGGAACCTGCCGGCCGATGTCGAGCTCGCCTACGACCTCCAGGGTCAGATCAAGGGCATCCGCTACAGCGCCAGCAGTGTTCTGCATTGGCAATCGATCGAGGGCGGCCGCCAATACCGCTTGCGCCTCGACACCAAGCTGCCCATCCTGGGCACCCGCAGCCAGGTCAGCGAAGGGCGCATCACGGCGCAAGGCCTGTCGCCCGACCGCTACACCGAACAGATGCGACGGGCCGACAGCGCGACCGTCGACCGCGCGGCCAGACAGGTGACCTTCAACACCGACCGGCCGGCACAGCCCTGGCAAGAAGGGGCTCAGGACAGACTGAGCCTCATGCTGCAGGTCGGCCAGTCGCTGCGCGCCAATCCCAAACGCTACAAGACCGGCGACACCGTCGACCTGCAGGTCATCGGCCCGCGCCATGCGCCGGACTGGCAGTTCCGGGTCGACGGGGTGGAAAAGGTCAAGCTGCCGGCCGGCACGGTCGATGCCGTGAAGTTCACCCGCTTGCCACGCGAAGCCAACGACGACCAGGTGATCGAGTTCTGGCTCTCGCCCACCTACCGCTACATGCCCGTGCGGGTCCGCTGGACGGAGGACGGCGACCGTGCCGATCAATTGCTGTCGCGTGCCACCGGTCTCAAATAGATTGCCGATCGGTTGCCGGATTCGCTCTCCTACACACAGGTCCGACACAAAAAAAGGGTAAACACGACCCCGTCCCACCTGCGTGGCGTGTTGCACTGCGTTAAGGTGGGCTTGAATCTGGCGCGTTCGTTGCTAGATAGTCAAGGCAACTCTGAAGGACACCTCGACATGAACATGCTGTATGACTCGGAATCGTTTGTTGTCGTCCACATTCATGCCAATGCTGGCGAGGCGGACGACACGCCTAGACGCAATGACTCCTCCCTGAGCCTGGAGCCCAGCGTGCCCACCCTGGCCCGCCACGGTTTCGAGATCGTCGACAAACGATCGGGCAAGGAGGTCTACCTGGACGGCTCCTGGGCCGAGATGTTCCAGTTGCAGCTCAACGCCTGGGAAGTCGATACCCCTTCCGAGGAAGAAGTCGAACGCATTCTCGACGGCTACACCGGCCTGGCCCAGCAGCCCGTCCTGCTGCACTGAGCGGGCGGCGATCCGCACGGGGGCCACGCGCCCGGACGGTTCGACCGCCGCGCCGGGATGCACCATGCCCTCCGAAAGCCGCATCCTGCGGCTTTTTTCATGGGTGCGTCCCTCGATCGGGCAGGGACTTCGCCCCCGGTGCGGGGAATGACCGGGCCGCACACGTTGTTTTTGCACCCGAGCGCGCCCTGGCCCTGCAAAATTAGCCGTACGGCCGGCGGTGGATCGCTAACATCGGCCATCGCCCGTGTTCACTCGTCCGATGACCCCCACCCCCCGTACCTTTCGCAGCCGGCTGGCCATCCTGTTCGGCATGCTGTTCGTTCTGGTCGGTCTGCCCACCTACCTCTACGTCAGCAAGGTCCATCGCGACCAGCTGGTGGCCGAGCGGCTGCAGAACCTGCAGGGCGTCACCACATCGGCCGCCACCGTGATCGCCGAGAACCTGATCGAGCGACGGCGCGAGATCGAACTCCTGGCGCAGACCAGCACCTACCAGCAGAGTCCGCTCGACAGTCCCGAGATCCGGGCCAGCCTCGAGCGGCTGCAGCGCTCCTATCCCCACTATTCCTGGATCGGACTGGCCGACACCGCCGGTCAGGTCCAGTCCGCGACCTCGGGCCACCTGGTCGGCCAGAGCGTGAGCAAGCGTCCGTGGTTCATCGAAGGCCGGCAAGGCGTGTTCGTGGGCGACGTGCACGAGGCCGTGCTGCTGGCCAAGCTGCTGCAGACCGATCCGTCGGCCCAGCCCATCCGCTTCATCGACTTCGCGTCGCCCGTCTATGACACGCAGGGCCAGTTGCGGG
Organism: Comamonas sp. BIGb0124; assembly: GCF_003752175.1. Classification (GTDB taxonomy): domain Bacteria; phylum Pseudomonadota; class Gammaproteobacteria; order Burkholderiales; family Burkholderiaceae_C; genus Comamonas_F. The sequence goes on from NZ_RJVF01000002.1 coordinate 17,324, forward strand.
GCGTGCTGGCGTCGCATTCCCATTGGCGCTGGGCCGGCGATGTGCTCAGCGTCGCCACGCCCAAGAATGCGGCACGGACGCAGACCGAAGTCTTCATCGTCAACAAGGACAACGACATCATCTTCCCGGAACATGCCGTCGAAGGCCAGACGCCGCCCACGGCCGAGTTGCGCAGCGCATCGCACGACGCGTTCCTGAGCTGGGGCGGCACCACCCTCTATCTCACCACCATGGCCGATGTGGCCGATCCGGTGGCGGGTACCCCGCTGGGCTGGAAGGTGGTCGTCAGGCAGCCCATGGACATTGTGCTGTCGAGCGTGCGCCAACTGCAGGCAGCATTGCTCCTCATCATGGGCGGAGGCGCGCTGGCCTTCCTGATCCTGGCCTGGCTGGGCGCAGGCTATATCAGCCGCCCGCTGGCCCGGCTCACCCACATCGCGCGCCGGATCGAAAAAGGCGAAGAGAACGTGCAGTTCCCCGTGCATGGCAAGACACTCGAACTGAAACGGCTTTCGGGCGCGCTCAGCGGCATGGCCAACACGCTGCTGGAACGCCGGCGTGCACTCGAGCAACTCAACACCGAGCTCGAAGGCCGTGTCGCACAGCGCACCGCCCAGTTGCTGGCGGCCAACGAAGAATTGCGCACCCTGGTCCGGCGCGATGCGCTCACCGGGCTGCCTAACCGGTTTGCCGCCAACGAACGCATCAAGGCCGCCTACGCCGACATGGGGCGCGGCGTCGCGCCGTATGCGGTGCTCATGGTCGACATCGACCATTTCAAGCACATCAACGACTCATGGGGCCATGCTCAGGGCGATGCCGTGCTCACCCGTGTGGCCGGCCTCATCCTGCACACCCTGCGCGAAACCGATTTCGTGGCCCGTGTCGGCGGCGAAGAATTTGTGGTCGTCCTCCCTCGCACCGGTCTGGCCCAGGCCCTGCAAGTGGCCGAGAAAATCCGTGTCGCCGTGGCCGACACGCCGATCGCGCCGGTCGGCCACGTCACGGTCAGCGTGGGGCTGACCGTGGCCTCGCCCACCGACGAAGCAGAGGACTCGGCCGTGCGACGGGCCGACATGCTGCTCTACAAGGCCAAGCAGGACGGCCGCAACCAGGTCGCCTCGGCGCCGCCGGCCGACGACTAGCGGGCCGGCGTGCCTGAATCGGTGCGAACCATGCGGTGGTACATCGGTTCGACCAGAATCAACACGGCCACCAGGCGGCACACCTGGAAGGCGACGACCACCGGCACGCCCAGCTGCAGCACCTTGGCCGTGATCGACATCTCGGCGATGCCGCCCGGCGAAGTGCCCAGGATCAGGGTCGCCAGGTGCAGTCCGGTCGCCAGCGACATCAGCCACGCGAACGCCACGCACAGCGTCACCATGCCCAGCGTTCCCCAGGTCACCGACAGCAGCCAGCGGGGCGCACCACGCAGAAAAGCCGGCGTGAAACGCACGCCCAGGCTCACGCCGATCACCAGTTGGGCCGCATTCGACAGCACGGCCGGAATGGCCGACCAATCCTGGCCGGACACGGTCAGCAGCATCGCGGCCACGAATGCGCCGAGAAACCAGGGGTTGGTGCGCCGGGCCCAGACCATGACCATCGCCCCCACCGCACTGGCCAGCAGCAGGCCGGCCAATCCCATGCCATCGACGACACGGGCGGCCGGCGGCGTGGCATCGAGACCGTGCATGCCGCTCCACTGAATGGCAAACGGAATCAGCACGGTCACGATGAGCACCCGCAGACTGTGGGCGGAAGCGACCAGATCGGTGCGTGCGCCATGGCGCTCGGCCAGCAGCGTCATCTCGGACGCCCCGCCGATGCTGCCGGCAAAAAAAGTGGTGCCCTGGTCCAGCCCCGGTACGTGGGCCCTGTTGACCGCGAACAGCCAGCGACTGAAGAACATGCCCAGCGCCAGGGCCCAGACCACCGCCAGCACGATCGCCCACCACAGCCGGCCCAGCAACGCCAGCACCTCGGGCGTGAAGTAGAGCCCGAGCGCCGTGCCGATGATCCATTGACCCGCGTTGCGAAACGGGATCCAGCTCACGGTGGGTGCGCCCAGGATGGAGACCAGCGCCGTCGCCAGCAGAGGTCCGATCATCCACGGGATGGGGGTGCCAAGCCAGACGCAGAGCAGGGCCGCGACAGCTGCCACGCCCAGAGTCGCCACCACGCGCGCGGGCAACGGCAGTCGTCCTTCACTCGCCATCGGCATCTCGCGCTTTCTTGAGTGCCAGGCCGTGTTCGTACAGCGGATTGCGGGCTTCGCCGGTGATCTCGGCCGCCAACTTGACGGCGGTCTTGAGCGGCAGTTCGGCCATCAGCAAGGCCAGCGCCCGGCGGCCCGGACTGTCGGCCTCGCTGTCCTCGGCTTCGGGCAAGGCCGGATGCAGCGCCAGCACGAATTCGCCGCGCTGGCGCTGCGGCGTGGCCTGCAGCCAGGCGACGAGCGCTTCGGCGGGCACCGTGTCGATGTCCTCGAACTGCTTGGTGAGCTCGCGCCCGACGGTGACCGGTCTGGCGCCCAGCACCGCCAGCGCCTCGGCCAGCGCCAGGATGCGATGCGGCGCCTCGAGCAGCACCTGCGTGCGCGGCTCGGCCGCCAGCCCCTGGACGGCCTGCTGCCGTTCGGCGGATTTGCTGGGCAGAAAGCCCACGAAGATGAAGTCGCCACGCAAGGCGATGCCCGCCACGCTCAGCAGCGCCGTCACGCTGCTGGCCCCCGGCAGGGGCAGCACCCGGAGACCGGCCGCCCGTGCAGCGGCCACCAGACGCGCCCCCGGATCGCTCACGGCAGGCGTGCCTGCATCGCTCACGTAAGCGATGCGCTGTCCGTCCAGCATGCGCCGCACCATGGCTTGCGCGGCCTCGGCCTCGTTGTGTTCGTGCAAGGCCACCAGGGGCCGTTCGATGCCGTAGGCCGACAGCATGGACGCGGTATGGCGCGTGTCCTCGCAGGCCACGGCGTCGACGATCTGCAGTACATGCAGCGCCCGCAGGCTGATATCGGCCAGATTGCCGATGGGCGTCGCCACCACATACAGGGCGCCGACCGGATAATGCTGCTGACCGGCCGCGTCTCGCGCGGCCGGCAGGGCGGAAGTCAGGGAGGGATTCACGTGTGTAGTTCCAGAAATCGCCAGGGCTCTGGCGCTGCCGTGGCTCGAACGGAGACCGGCGGGCAGCCGGGCTCGACCCATGAGCGAGGCGCCGCCGCCGAGAGGCTGGCCTGTGATTATCTGCGAGCGCAGGGCCTGCGCCTGCTGCAAGCGAATTACCGCACGCCCGGACGCGGCGGCGGCGAGATCGATCTGGTCATGGCAGACCGCGACGGCACCCTGGTTTTCGTCGAAGTCCGGAAACGGCGACAGGACGCCCAGGGTGGAGCAGGCGCCAGCATCGGCGCCCTCAAACAGCGCCGCATCGTCCTGGCCGCACGCCACTACCTGATGCGCACCGGCTCGCGTGCGCCCTGCCGCTTCGACGCCGTGTTGCTCGACGGCGAGCCGATCCGGATCACCTGGCTGCGCGGCGCCTTCGAGGCCGGTTGATCCCGCCGACACCGGCCGTCCGGCCCTGGCGCCCCCCCTGCCCGGTACAACGCGATGCACGGCGTCCCATCCTGCGCCGCACGGCCACCGCCAGCGGGTATCATCGCGCCCATGCTAGAGCAGCGCATCCACCAGCACTTCATCGACAGTGCAGATCTGAATTACCAGTTGGCGCAAGGCCTGTCCAAACCCATGGCCGAAGCCTTGCAGGCCTTGCTGGTCTGCGTGACCAGCGGCGGCAAGGTGCTGGCCGGCGACCAGGGCAGCGGGCTCTCCAGCCTCTTCGCCCGCCATTTCATCGGCGGCTTCGAGCGGGAACGCCCCGAGCTGCCGGCGGTCGCCCTCGACAACACGCCCGAATTGCTGGCCCGTCAGGTCCGCGCGCTGGGCCAGCCCGGCGATGTCGCCGTCCTGCTCGCAGATGCCCGGGCCGCGCTGACCGATGCCGCCCCGCTCCAGGCCGCCGTGATGGCTGCTCACGAGCGCGAGATGACCGTCATCCTGCTGGCCGGACGCCATCCGGAACTGGACTGGGGGAACGAACTCCAGGATACCGATATCCATATCCCCATCCCGCACAACCGCCCGGCCCGTGTCCAGGAACTGCAGCTCCAGATTCTGCATGGCCTGTGCGACGGGATCGATGTGCAGCTACTTGGAGAGGACACCTGAGCATGAAACGCATCATCTACATCCTGCTGGCCGCCGCGGTCACGTCGACGGCGCTCACCGCGTGTTTCCCGCTGGCCGTGGGCGCCGTCGGCGGCGGTGCGCTGGTGGTCGCGGATCGCCGCACCCCCGGTGCCCAGCTCGACGACCAGACGATCGAACTCAAGGCATCGAGCAACATCCGCGACGTCTATGCCTACAACGTGCACGTCAATGTGACCGCCTACAACCGGCGTGTCCTGCTGACGGGCTCGGTGCCCAGCGAAACCCATCGCCAGCGCATCGAGCAGATCACGCGCGATGTGGAGAACGTGCGCACGGTGTTCAACGAGCTCAAGGTCGCCAACAGCGCGACGCTGACGGAACGCAGCTCCGACGGCCTGCTCACGGGACGCGTCAAGGGTGCACTGATCGAGAACAAGGAACTGTCGGCCACGTCGTTCAAGGTCACGACCGAACGCGGCACCGTCTACCTGCTGGGCCTGGTCACCCAGCGCGAAGCCGACTCGGCAGCCGATACGGTGCGCAGCGTACCGGGCGTGCAGCGCGTGGTCCGGGTGCTCGAGATCATCACCGAAGAACAACGCATCCAGGGCGAGCCGCAGGAAACCAGCACCGTCCCGCCGGCCAATCCGGCCAACGTCTCGCCGCTGGGCGACAACTACCGCGAAGGCACTGCCGCGCCCTGACCGGCACCTGCGGGCCCGATTCGGCCCGCCGTGCCGTCGTCCGGCTTACTTGAGCCGCTTGATCAGGCTCGAGGTGTCCCAGCGGCCGCCGTCCATCTGCTGCACATCGGCATAGAACTGATCGACCAGCGCCGTCAACGGCAAGCGGGCGCCGTTGCCCTTGGCCTCTTGCAGGACCAGGCCCAGGTCCTTGCGCATCCAGTCGACGGCAAAGCCGAAATCGAAGCGGCCGGCCACCATGGTCTTGCCCCGGTTGTCCATCTGCCAGCTCTGCGCGGCGCCCTTGCCGATGACGCCCAGCACCTGTTCCATGTCGAGTCCGGCGCGCTGGCCAAAGGCGATGGCCTCGCTGAGGCCCTGGCAGATGCCGGCAATGCAGATCTGGTTGACCATCTTGGCCAACTGGCCCGAGCCGCTGGGGCCCAGCAGCGTGACGGCCTGTGCAAACGCATCGGCGATCGGTGCGACGACCTCGAAAGCCGCCGCATCGCCGCCGCACATCACGGTCAGCTTGCCGTTCTGAGCGCCAGCCTGGCCGCCGGACACGGGGGCATCGATGAATTGCAGGCCCAGCGCGCGTGCCGCCTGGTCGAGCTCCCGCGCCACATCGGCCGATGCCGTGGTGTGGTCGACAAAGATGGCGCCGGCCTTCATGCCGGCCAATGCGCCCTGCTCGCCCAGCACCACGCTGCGCAGATCGTCGTCATTGCCGACGCAGGCAAACACGATGTCCGCATCGGCCGCAGCCTGAGCCGGGGTAGGTGCATGGCGGCCGCCGAACTCGGCGGCCCAGGCCTCGGCCTTGGCTACGCTCCGGTTGTAGACCGTCACCTCGTGGCCTGCACGCGCCAGGTGGCCGGCCATGGGGAAACCCATGACACCCAGGCCCAGAAAGGCGACTTTGCGGGCGGGAACGGCAGAATAACTCTTGGCTTGGATGCTGCTCATGGCGTGCTAAACAAAATAAAAAACGGTCTGGACACGGCGTTGCCGCATGCGCCTGCATCAGGCCCGCGGCACGCCACCAGCAAGAAGGATAGCGTACAGGCCGCTTTTGCGCTCAGCCGGCGATGGCGTCGGGATAGCGGGCCAGCGTCCGCGCCACCTCGGCGGAAACCCGCCCGCGGGCCACCTGCGCGGCCAGGCTCTGGTCCAGTGTCTGCATGCCCTGCGCCTGTCCGGACTGGATCGCCGAGTAGAGCTGGGCCGTCTTACCCTCCCGGATGAGATTGCGGACCGCCGGCGTGGCCCGCATGATCTCGTGCACGGGCACGCGGCCCGCACCGTCCTGCTCTGGCAGCAGCGCCTGCGCCACGACTGCCTGCAGCGCTTCGGACAGCATGGCTCGCACCGCAGGCTGCTCCGCTCCGGGAAACGCATCCACCAGACGATCGACCGCCTGCGCGGCGCTGGCGGTGTGCAGCGTCCCCAGCACGAGGTGGCCCGTTTCGGCGGCCGTGAGGGCCAGACGGATGGTCTCGAGTCCCCGCAGTTCGCCCACCATGATGAGGTCGGGATCCTCGCGCAGCGCAGCTTCGAGAGCACGGCAGAAACTCGGTGCATGCCGCCCGATTTCACGCTGGCTCACGAGGCTCTTCCGGCTCGTATGGACAAACTCGATCGGGTCTTCGAGCGTCAGGATGTGGCCGGCGCGATGGGTGTTGTAGTGGTCGACCAGGGCCGCCAGCGTGGTCGATTTGCCGGACCCCGTCGCCCCGCACACCAGCACCAGCCCGCGAGGCAGCAGCGCGAGGTCGGCCAGTTGCGCCGGCGCGGCGACACGCTCGAGCGTCGGCACCGCATGCGGCAGGCACCGCAGCGCCAGGGCCGCTCCGCGCGCGTGATGAAAGGCATGGACCCGCAGACGGGCACGGCCTTCGAACGACAGGGAGGCGTCGACCTCCTGTCCGGCCTGGAACCGTAGGTATTGCTCCTCGTTCAGGATCTGTCCGACGAGGTGCATCATGGCGGCATCGCCGAGAATCGGGGCATCGAGGCGCTGCAGGTTGCCCTGCACGCGCAGCAGGGGAGGCAGGCCGGCCGACACGTGGATATCCGAGGCCTGCCGCGCCAGCGCGCATCCCAGAAGATCGTCGATTTGCATCCTGCTCCCTGTTGCGCGACGCTTGCCAATACCGCTTTTCCGTTTTGACCCATTCTGTATGAATCCCCCTGCCTTGACCACTCTTGCGCACGCTCTGACCGAAGTCCACCGGCGCATCGAAGAGGCCTGCCGATCTGCAGGCCGCGATCCGCACGGCGTCCAGTTGCTGGCCGTCTCCAAGACTTTCGGCGCCGATGCGGTCGCCGACGCACTGACCGCAGGGCAACTGGCCTTCGGCGAAAACTACGTGCAGGAAGGCTGCGACAAGATCGCCGCCCTGCGCGCCGGCTGCCACCCCCGCCGCGAGGACATCCAGTGGCACTGCATCGGCCCGATCCAGAGCAACAAGACCCGCCTGGTCGCCGAACACTTCGACTGGGTGCACACCATCGACCGGCTCAAGACCGCACAGCGCCTGTCCGACCAGCGGCCGGCCGACCGCCCCCCCCTCCAGGTCTGCCTGCAGGTCAACGTCGACGGCGGCGCCAACAAGTCGGGCGCGGCGCCGCAAGACATCCTGCCGCTGGCACGCGCGGTGGCCGGCCTGCCGCACCTGGTGCTGCGCGGCCTCATGAGCATTCCCGAACCGGTGGAAGGCCATGCGGCCCAGGTCGAACGCCATCGGCTGGCCAAGGCCGTCTTCGATTCGGTGGCTCTGGCGCTGCAGCAGGATCCGCCTGCTGGCGGTGGCCATCCCCCCCGATGGGACACGCTGTCCCTGGGCATGAGCGGCGACCTCGAAGCGGCCATCCAGGCCGGCAGCACGCTGGTGCGCGTCGGCACCGCCATCTTCGGCGGCCGCCCGCGGGCGGCTGGCACGCCGGCGTAACGCCATGGCAGAAGGTCCGGTTGCCGAGGCCGCCGCACGCACCCCGTGCGCCCTGGTGCTCATGGGCGGCGGTGCCCGCACGGCCTACCAGGCCGGCGTGCTGCACGAAGTGGCCCGCCTGCTGAGACACCGCGACCCGTTGCGCGCGGCACACCTCGCCCGCAACGCGCCGCTCGAACGGCCGCCCGCATCCCCCTTTCCATTCGGCATCCTGCTCGGCACGTCGGCAGGCGCCATCAACGCCGCCTTCCTGGCTTCGCGTGCCCATCAGGGCAGCCAGGCCCTGGTCCAGCTCGCCCGCTTCTGGCGCCATGTGCACTCCGAACAGGTCTACAGCCTGCGCACCTCGCCCTGGGTCCGCTGGAGCCGCATCGCCACCGCCTACAGCCTGGTCACGGAAGCCCGTCGTCAGGGTTCGTTCCTCGACAGCGCCCCGCTGGCCGGCACGCTCACGCGCTTGATCGACTTCGAACGCATCGGTGCCAACCTCGACTCGGGCCGCCTGCAGGCGCTGGGCGTGACGGCTTCCAGCTACGCCACGGGTGAGCACTGGACCTTTTTCCAGCAGGCGGCACACACGGTGCCCCAGGGTGAAATCGCGCCCGCGTCATGGTGGAGGTCCGGACGGCGCATCGTGCAACAGCGCCTGACGGCGCAGCACCTGCTGGCCTCGAGCGCCCTGCCCTTCCTGATGCCCGCCGTGGCGCTCAGCCCGCCCGCCCAGGACGAAGTCAGCCCTGCCACTTACTTCGGCGATGGCTCGATGCGGCAGATCGCCCCGCTGTCGGCCGCGCTCTACCAGGGCGCCGGCCGCATCCTGGTCATCGGCGTCGGCCAGCCGCAGCGTCCTCAACGGGCGGCAGCGGCCACACGGACCGGCCCGCCTTCGCTCGGCGCCGTGGCCGGGCACGCCATGGGCAGCGTATTCCACGACGCCCTCCAGGCCGACGTCGAACAGGCGCAGCGCATCAACCGGGCGCTCGCCCGGCTGCCGCAGGCTCAACGCGAACAGTGGCCTTACCGCCCGGTGCAGATCGTCCTGATGCAGCCCTCGCAATCGCTCGATGCCCTGGCCGAGCGGCACGTCCACGCGCTGCCTGCGGCCACGCGCCACACCCTGCAGGGATTGGGTGCCTTCCACGGTTCCGGCGCCGCACTGGCCAGCTACATGCTGTTCGAGCCGGCCTTCGTGAAGGCCCTCATGGCGCTCGGCGCCGACGACGCACGTGCCCGCCAGGACGAGTTGCTGGCCCTGCTGTCTCCCGCATGACCTCGCGCCGCAACGGAACCTCGCGCTCGCCCGCGACTCCTACACAACAGTCCCGACGCCGCCATGGCCGCCGGCGCCGGTTTCGGTGCCCGGCAGCGTGCAGCAGTGACATAATCCCGCCTGCCCGCCCCCGGCGCGGGCGCAGCCCGATGCGCGGCAACGCGTCGCGCCGCCCGATCCCCTTCAATCAGGAAAGCATTTTGGAAGCCAGTCCGAGTCCGAGTCGCTAGCTTCCGCGCCCCCGGCAAGGTGGTCGCGGAAGCAGCCTCGATCACCGCCACCCATCGTCCGGCAGGCCTTCGCCTGCCTTACCCTTGCCGGGAGTCCCCATGCTGAATATCTTTACCCTGGTCAACGGCCGCCTGTTCCAGGAAGAAATCGAATCGCTCGAAGAGCTGGCCCGTTTCAAGCCCATCTGGGTCGATCTGGAAAGCCCCTCCCCCGAGGAAATCCGCTGGATCCAGCAGCACTTCGGCGTCAACATCCCCGCCGACGCACTCGATGACGACATCGAGGAATCCGCCCGTTTCTACGAAGAAGACAACGGCGAACTGCACATCCGGTCCGACTTCCTGATCGACGACCATGAAACGCCGCGCTCGATCCGCGTGGCCTTCATCATGAATCTCTCCAACCCCGAGCTGCGCAGCAAGGGGGTGCTGTTCTCGGTCCACAAGGAAGACCTGCCGGTGTTCCGCCTGCTGCGCATGCGTGCACGCCGCATGCCCGGCCTGATCGAGGATGCCAAGGAAGTGCTGCTGGCGCTGTTCGACACCGACGCCGAGTACTCGGCCGACACGCTCGAGAACGTGCACGACGTGCTCGAGCAGGTCAGCGCCAGCGTGCTCAAGGGCAAGGTCAGCGACAGCCAGGCCGAAGCGGCCCTGGCGACCATCGCGCGTCAGGAAGACATCAACGGACGCATTCGCCGCAACCTGATGGACACTCGGCGCGCCCTGAGCTTCATGATGCGCAGCCGCATGCTCAACGCCGAGCAGTTCGAAGAGGCACGCCAGATCATGCGGGACATCGATTCGCTCGAATCCCACACCACCTTCCTGTTCGACAAGATCAACTTCCTGATGGACGCCTCCATCGGTTTTCTGAACATCAACCAGAACAAGGTCATCAAGATCTTCTCGGTGGCCAGCGTCGCGCTGCTGCCGCCGACCCTGATCGCCAGCGTCTACGGCATGAACTTCGCCAACATGCCCGAAACCCAGTGGCGCCTGGGCTACCCCTACGCCATCGTGCTGATGATCATGAGCGCGCTGCTGCCCCTGTGGTACTTCCGGCGACGCGGCTGGCTCGACTGAAGAGCGCAGGAAAAACCGGCAGCAGCCGGTTTTTTTACACCTCTACTTGTATGACATCGTAATCATTACCGGATTTGGGGTCCCCCTTCACACGTTGCTCCTATTGCAGGACTCAGACCCCTCGATTTACCGATGATCCTCGCGCTTGACCCCTAGGGTTAGCGCTAGGTTTGGGCCTCACGACCTGCATATACGATGACCGACATCAAGACGGGCGAGGTCGCATTCAAACGACCCGGCAGCACAGGCCGTGCCGCTCTCGTCGAGGGTTCATCAGAAACAGGAGACAGTCCATGTTCCACGCTTCCCGGCGCACCACCGTAGTCGCCAGCCTGGCATTCGCCGCCACCACGGCACTCGGCCTTGCCGCCGTGCCGACCGCCGCACAGGCTGCGGACGAATGGCCCACTCGCCCGGTCCGCATCATCGTGCCGTACACCCCCGGCGGCAGCTCGGACATCATTGCCCGCGCCGTATCCCAACCGCTGTCGCAGGCGCTGGGCCAGCCGGTGATCGTCGAGAACCGTGCCGGCGCCAACGGCAACATCGGAGCCGACCTGTCCGCCAAGGCCGCGCCGGACGGCTACACCTTCCTGCTGGCCGACCTCGGCTCGCTGGCGATCAGCCCCTCGGTCTACCCCAAGCTGCCCTTCGACCCCTCGAAGGATCTGCGCGGCGTCGCCATGCTGGCGTACTCGCCTCACCTGCTGGTCGTTCACCCCTCGGTCAAGGCCAACAACCTGCAGGAACTGCTCGCACTGGCCAAGAAGGACAACCTCAATTTCGCAGTCACGGCCACCGGCAGCGCCGCCCACCTGGCCGGCCTCGAGCTCGAGCGCCTGACCGGTGCGAACTGGGTCTATGTGCCTTACAAGGGCGGCTCGCAATCGGTGCAGGACACCGTCGCCGGCGTCACGCAGGTGCTGATGAACGGCATGCTGGCCACCTACCCGCACGTCAAGAACGGCAACCTCAAGCTCATCGGCATCTCGAAGGCCACCCGCATGCCGGTCATCCCCGAAGTGCCCACGCTGGCCGAGCAAGGCGCCAAGGGCTTCGAGAGCGGCAGCTGGCAGGGCGTGATGGCCCCGCGCGGCACGCCCGATGCCATCGTCAACCGCTTCAGCGCAGAACTGCTCAAGATCGTGAACTCGGCCGACATCAAGAGCCGCTTCGAAGCCCAGGGCGCAGAAGTCTCGCCGATGGAACCGGCCCAGATCGATCGGTTCTTCAACCAGGAACGCGCACGCTGGTCCAAGGTGGTCGAGGCCAACAACATCAAGCTCGAATAAGCCTGCCTCGCGTCGACGCCGCCCCCAGCGGGAGCGGCGCCCCATTCGACGAATCGCGCCAGCCCAGCGGCCGGATGTCCTGCGACATCCGGCTTCTTTTTTGCCGGTCCGGCAGGGATGCCTCGGCTTGAAAAACCGGTCTGGGCGAACGCGCGCGCGTGCGCTTCGGCCCCCTCGGCACACCGGCAATGAAGCTCTGTAGGACAACGCCGCAGCTTCAAAACCACCCCAAAAAAATCTGCAGAATAGTGCGTAGAGATCAAAGGCGACGGCTTGCAAACACAACGCGGAGCGGAATCAATTTTTCACAAATGAATTCAACTTCAGCGGAACTGTCCCAAACCCCGATGGTCTATCGGACTGGATCGCAAGACAAGATGCCCGATAGAAAAGCCTCTGTCTAACAACCTTCAAACGAGATGCCAATCATCCGTCATTGACCAGTTTCATTCACTGTTGTGTGGACTTCCGGGGCAACCCCGGATGGAATCCTGAGGTGCATTCCTCCTCCTCCCTCCCTCCCTCCTTCACGTCAGGGCGCCACACAACGGTTCTTTTATTCGCACGCACCAGGCCCTCAGGCCTGTGCGGCACACTCAAGCGGCACACGATGCCGCTTTTTTCTGGGCACGCCGTCACGTGTGAATGTCGTCCACCATCGCGCACAATCGACCCCCATGCACAGCACGCCGTTCACTCGTTCCGGAATCCTTCGTTTGTTTGCCACCGGCTTGAAGCCCGCCGTCTGCGGACGCCTTCTGGCAGGCGCCGTGGTCCTGATCCTGGCAGCCTGCGCCAGCAAGGCACCGCCGCCTCCCGAACTCGGAGGCGCCACGCCGCCCCTGGATCTGCCCTCCACCCTGCCTGCCGACGACGCGCCCCTGCCCCTTGCGATCAGCCAGCCCAAGAGCCAGTGGATACCCGTGCGCTGGAAGGACCTGCCCGGCTTTTCGAAAGACAGCCTGCACGAGGCCTGGAACGCCTGGATCAAGAGCTGCGAAAAACCGGCGCCCGCTCTTGCCTACACCTGCGAGAGCGTGCGTCACCTGAGCATCGCCACGCCCGAGCAACAGCGCACCTGGCTGATGACGTACTGGCAGCCTTATCGGATCGAACCGCTGCCCGGCCAGGCGGCCCCCGCCAACGGTCTCCTGACCGGCTATTTCGAACCCATCATCCCCGCCATGCGGCAGCCCGGCGGCGCGTTCACCATTCCCCTCTACACGCCGCCGGCCGGCCTGAGTTCGGGCAAGGCCTGGTTCACCCGCCAGCAGATCGACACCCAGCCCGCCGTGCAGGCCCAGCTCAAGGGCCGCGAGATCGCCTACCTCAACGACCCGATCGAAGCGCTCGTCCTGCACATCCAGGGCTCGGGCCGCCTGCGCATCACCGAGCCCGACGGCAGCCAGCGTATCGTGCGCGTGGCCTACGCCGCCAACAATGGTCAACCCTACCGCAGTGTCGGCAGCTGGTTGCTGTCGCAGCGCGCCATCACGGATGCCACCTGGCCCGGCATTCGCGCCTGGGTCGCGGCGAATCCCGATCGCATCAACGAAATGCTGTGGACCAACCCCCGGTACGTGTTTTTCCGCCAGGAGATCCTGGCGGGTGTCGATGCCTCTTTCGGACCGCGGGGTGCCCAGGGTGTGGAGCTGACGCCCGGCCGCTCGATCGCGGTTGACCGTCTCAGCATTCCGTACGGCACGCCGGTCTGGCTGGCCAGCCCCGGGCCAACGGTGCCGCTCGAACGGCTGGTGATGGCGCAGGACACCGGCAGCGCCATCCTGGGCGCCGTGCGTGCCGACTTCTTTGTGGGCTGGGGCCCGGATGCGGGCGATGTCGCCGGCACGCTCAAGCAGGACCTGCGCCTGTGGGCCCTCTGGCCACGCGGCAAGACACCGGGGCAATGACGTCACGCCCACGCGACCGCGCCGCAGCGGCGGCCGCGGCAGGGGCGATATCCGGCCGGCGCATGGCCCGTCCCCGGGCGAGCGCCTGACCGGTCTCAGTCGGCCAGGGGCAGTACCCCCGCCACCTTGATCTCGCCCAGCGAGAAACTGGTCTGCATGTCCTTGACGTGGGGCAGGTGGAACAGGTGATCGCGGGCGAACTGCGAAAACGCATCGAGATCGCGCGCCACCACCTGCAATTCGAAGGTGCCCGTGCCGCTGATGTAGTGGCAGGACATGACCTGCGGCAGCGCCTGGATGGCCCGCTCGAGATCCCGTACGGCCCCGCCGCTGATGCGCTCGGCATCCAGGCGCACGAAGGCCAGCACGCCCAGGTCGACCTTGCTGCGGTCGATGACGGCGCGGTAGCCGGTGATGATGCCTGCCTCTTCGAGGGCCCGTACACGGCGCCAGCAAGGCGCCGCGGACAAGCCGACGCGCTGCGCCAGCTCGGCATTGGTGAGCCGCGCGTTGACTTGCAGTTCTTTCAGGATGGCGAGGTCGTATCGGTCAAGTTTGTCCACAACGCATTATTTGCAGAAAAGATCTTTCCAAATCTAGGGAAAACACGGCGCATGAAAGAAAGGACATATCCGGAGGTCGGGCCTAGACTTTTTTGATACAAAAAGGAGACCCGCGATGAACGCTCCGCTGCCCGAATCCATCCGCCGTGCACTCGACCAGGTCACGCTCGACGACAAATACCGGCTCGAGCAAGGCCGGGCCTTCATGAGCGGTGTCCAGGCCCTGGTCAAGCTGCCCATGCTGCAGCGTGCCAGGGATGCCCAGGCCGGCAAAAACACCGCAGGCTTCATCAGCGGCTACCGGGGCTCGCCGCTCGGCGGCTACGACCAGGCTCTCTGGAAAGCCGCGCCCCACCTGCGCAGCCAGAACATCGTGTTCCAGCCCGGCGTGAACGAGGAGCTCGCAGCCACCGCCCTGTGGGGCACGCAGCAGCTCGGCTACGCCCCCGAGGGCAGCAACAAGTACGACGGCGTGTTCGGCATCTGGTACGGCAAGGGGCCGGGCGTCGACCGCTGCTCGGACGTCTTCAAACATGCCAACATGGCCGGCACCACCCCCTGGGGCGGCGTGATCGCCATCGCGGGCGACGATCACATTTCGAAGAGCAGCACCGCAGCCCACCAGAGCGACCACATCTTCAAGGCCTGCGGCTCGCCCGTTTTTTTTCCTTCCACGGTGCAGGAGATCCTCGACCTCGGGCTGCACGCCTTTGCCATGAGCCGTTACGCCGGCATCTGGTCGGCCGTCAAGACCATCCAGGAAATCGTCGAATCGTCGGCCACGGTCGAGATCGACCCCGATCGCGTGAAGATCCTCATGCCGGACGATTTCGACATGCCGCCCGGCGGCCTGCACATCCGCTGGCCCGACGCGCCCCTCGAGCAGGAAGCGCGCCTGATGCACTACAAGTGGTACGCCGCGCTCGCCTACGTCAGGGCCAACCGGCTCAACCGCAACGTCATCGAGGGCCCGCATGACCGGCTGGGGCTGATCGCCAGCGGCAAGGCCTACAACGACACCCGGCAGGCCCTGTTCGACCTGGGGCTGGACGACGACACCTGCAGGCGCATCGGTCTGCGCCTGCACAAAGTCGCCGTGGTGTGGCCGCTCGAGGCCAGCATCACCCGCGAGTTCGCGACCGGGCTGCAGGAGATCCTGGTCATCGAGGAAAAACGCCAGGTCATCGAATACCAGATCAAGGAAGAGCTCTACAACTGGCGGGCCGATGTGCGGCCCAACGTGCTGGGCAAGTTCAACGAGCTGCAGGGCGACTTCTCGGGCGGTGAATGGTCCATGCCCAATCCCACGGCCAACACGCTGCTGCGCGGCAACGCCGACCTGTCGCCCGCCCTGATCGCGCAGGCCGTCGCCGCGCGCTTGCGCAAGCTGGGCGTGGATGCCGACATCGCCGCCCGGCTCGACACCCGGCTGGCCCTCATCGAGGCCCAGGAACGCGCGCTCGAGACGCTCGAGGTGCAGGGCGAGCGCCCGCCCTGGTTCTGTTCCGGCTGCCCTCACAACACCTCCACCAAGGTGCCCGAGGGCTCGCGTGCGCTCGGCGGCATCGGCTGCCATTACATGGCCACCTGGATGGACCGCGCCACCCTCGGTTTCACGCAGATGGGCGGCGAAGGCGTGCCGTGGGTCGGCCAGCAGGCTTTCTCGAACGAACACCACGTCTTCGCCAACCTGGGCGACGGCACCTACTTCCACAGCGGCTTGCTGGCGATCCGGCAGGCGATTGCAGCCGGCGTCAACATCACCTACAAAGTCCTCTACAACGATGCCGTGGCCATGACCGGCGGCCAGCAGGTGGGCGAACGCCCCGAAGGCCATTCGGTTCTGCAGATCATGAACAGTCTGATCTCGGAAGGCGTGCGCAAGCTGGTCATCGTCAGCGACGACCCGGCCAAATACGCATCGGCCCCTCTTGCCGCCGGCGTGACGGTCCACCACCGCGACGAACTCGATCGCCTGCAGCGCGCATTCAGGGACATCGCCGGAACCACCATCATCATCTACGACCAGACCTGCGCCACCGAAAAGCGCCGCCGTCGCAAACGTGGGGAACTCGCCGATCCCGCCAAGCATATGGTCATCAACCCGCTGGTCTGCGAGGGCTGCGGAGACTGCAGCGTGCAGTCGAATTGCCTCTCCGTCGAACCGCTCGAAACCGAGTTCGGACGCAAGAGGACCATCAACCAGAGCACTTGCAACAAGGACTATTCGTGCGTCAACGGATTCTGCCCCAGCTTCGTTTCGGTCGAAGGCGGAAAGCCGCGCAAGCTGACGAGCCAACGCAAGGCCAGCCCTGATCAAGGACCTGAATTCCCCGAACCCACGATTCCCGACCTGGATCTTCAAAAGAGCTGGGGCATCGTCGTCGCCGGCGTGGGCGGTACGGGCGTCATCACCATCGGCCAGATCCTGGGCATGGCAGCCCACCTCGAAGGACGCGGAATCGTCACGCAGGATGCCGCCGGCCTGGCCCAGAAGGGCGGCGCGACCTGGAGCCACATCCTGCTCGGCGCCACGCAGGACGACATCCGCACCACCCGCGTCGGCATGGCCGGCGCAGCGCTCGTGATCGGTTGCGACCCGATCGTGGCCGCTCATCCGGAAACCCTGATGCGGGTCCGCGAGGGCCGGACCTTCGTCGCGCTCAACGGCCACTCGGCCCCCACGGCGGCGTTCGTCAAGGATCCGGCCTGGCGCAATCCGGGCGCGGCCTGCAGCCAGGAAATCGACCAGGTGGCCGGACAAGGACAGGTCGGCCACCTCGATGCCGATGCGATCGCCAGCAAACTCATGGGCGACAGCATCTATGCCAACCCCATCATGCTGGGTTATGCCTGGCAGCGTGGCTGGATTCCGCTGAGCCTGGCCACGCTGATACGGGCCATCGAACTCAACGGCGTGGCCGTCGAAGCCAACAAGACGGCATTCGCCTGGGGCCGGCGGGCGGCCATCGACCTCAGCGGGGTCTACAAACTCTGCGAGCCGACCCAGATCATTCCGCTGCAGGCCGTGCGCCAGCGACTGGCGGGCAGCCAGGGCTCGCTCGACGATGTCGTGGCGCGCCGCTACGAGTTCCTGCGCGGTTACCAGAACGAAGCCTATGCGCACCGCTACCGCACCTTCGTCCAGCAGGTGCACCGCATGGAAACACAGGCCGCGGCGGGCTCCTCGCAACTGGCGCTGGCCGTGGCACACACCCTCTTCAAGCTGATGGCCTACAAGGACGAGTACGAAGTGGCCCGCCTGCACAGCGATCCGGCGTTCCTGGCCCGCATCGCCGAGCAGTTCGAGGGCGACTACACGCTGGCCTTCCACCTGGCGCCGCCGCTGCTGTCGCGGCGAGACGATCAGGGCCGTCTGGTCAAGCGGCGCTTCGGCCGGGCGGTCCTGCCGCTGTTCCGGCTGCTGGCGCGGTCGCGTGGCCTGCGCGGTACGCCGTTCGATCCCTTCGGCTGGCAGGCCGAGCGGCGCGAGGAGCGGGCCCTGGTCGAAGAGTACCGGCGCAACGTCGAGGGCCTGCTGCCCCGGCTGGCCGCCGGCAACCTCGCCGCAGCCGCCGAACTGGCCCGGGCACCCGACGCGATTCGGGGTTACGGCCACGTCAAACAACGCAACCTGGCGGCCTTCCGCGAGCGGTGGGATCGGCTGACCGCCGACTTCGATCGTCCGATCACTCCCAAAAAGGCAGCGTGATCATCAGATAGGACGCTGATTTTCAGCCATTCAAGACTCCCCCTGAATAGCCCGGGAAAGACCGCAGGCCCGGCGCCACACCCAGCACACCGGCGCCGCTTACAATTTATGGTTCGGCCCCGACCGGGGTCGAGGGTCGGCTGGCGGTTTTTTCCTGCAGCGCCGCTGCCGATTCCGCCTCGCCAACGACTATTTTTGTGGAGTCTTACACCGTGTTCATTTCTTCCGCCTACGCCCAGACCGCTCCCGCCGCCGCAGAAGCCAGCGGCGGCATCATGGGATCCCTGGGCAGCATGCTGCCGCTGGTGCTGATGTTTGTGGTGCTGTACTTCATCATGATCCGCCCCCAGATGAAGCGCCAGAAAGAACACCGCGCCATGATCGAGGCCCTCGCCAAGGGCGACGAGGTCGTGACCACCGGCGGTATCTTCGGCCGCGTCACCGCCATCGGCGAAGGCCAGCTGACCATCGAGATCTCTTCCGGTGTGGAAGTGCAGATCCAGCGCGGCGCCGTGACCCAGGTCCTGCCCAAGGGTTCGGTCAAGTAAGTTGTCCTCCGGCGGGGCCTCCTGAGCCCCGCAGCCTGCGCCGCGCTGCACAGCCAATACTCCACAACGGCAACGCGCAGTGCCATCTCCGGACCTCCCCTCCGCCACCCGGCGCAGAGGTCCCGGCCGGGCATTCAGCCCGGCCTTTGCTTTGTTCAACGTCAGGACAACACGGTCATGAATCGTTATCCGATCTGGAAGTACCTGGTCATCGTGGTCGCACTGCTCGTCGGTGTGCTCTATACGCTGCCCAATTTCTATGGCGAGGCGCCCGCCGTGCAGGTTTCCAGCGCCAAACCGACCGCCCCGGTCGACACAGCCACGCTGCAACGGGTCGAGCAGGTGCTGAGCCAGGCCGGCATCACGGCCGAGCAGATCACGCTCGACAGCGGTTCGATCCGCGCCCGGTTCACCGATACCGACACCCAACTGCGCGCGCGCGACCTGATCCAGAACAGCCTGGTGCCCCAGGCCGATGATCCGGCTTACGTGGTCGCACTCAATCTGCTGTCGCGTTCGCCGGAGTGGCTGACCGCCATCGGCGCCCACCCCATGTATCTGGGCCTGGATCTGCGCGGCGGCGTGCATTTCATGCTGCAGATCGACATGCAGTCGGCACTCGCCAAGCGGGCCGAAGCCCTCACCGGCGACCTGCGCACCCTGCTGCGCGACAAGAACATCCGCCACAGCGGCATCAGCCGCAACAACCTCGGCATCGAGGTCTCGGTCCGCGACGAAGCCACGCTCAACGCCGTGCGCGACGTGATCGACCAGCAGTTGCCCGACCTCGCCTACACCACCGCGGCGGACGGCGGCGCCTACAAGCTGAGCGCCACCATCAAGCCGCAGGCGGCACGCAGCGTGCAGGATCTCGCGCTCAAGCAAAACATGACCACGCTGCACAACCGGATCAACGAACTCGGCGTGGCCGAGCCGGTGATCCAGCAGCAGGGCCTCGACCGCATCGTCGTCCAGCTCCCCGGCGTGCAGGACACGGCCAAAGCCAAGGACATCCTCGGCCGCACCGCCACGCTCGAAATGCGCATGGTCGACGAAAGCAGTGCCGCCCGTGCCGCGGAAGCCGGCGGCGGCCCCGTGCCCTTCGGCAGCGAACGTTACCTCGATCGCAACGGCACGCCCGTGATCGTGCAGCGCCAGGTCATCCTGACCGGCGAGAACCTGACCGATGCCCAGCCCAGCTTCGACCAGCAGACCAACGAAGCCGTGGTCTCCCTGACGCTCGACGCCCAGGGTTCGCGGGTCTTCCGCGACCTCACCCGCCAGAATGTCGGCAAGCGCATGGCCCTGCTGCTGTTCGAAAAGGGCAAGGGCGAAGTCGTGACCGCCCCGGTGATCCGCGGCGAGATCGGCGGCGGACGCGTGCAGATCTCCGGCGCGATGACCACCCAGGAAGCCAACGACACCGCCCTGCTGCTGCGTGCCGGTTCGCTGGCCGCTCCCATGGAAATCATCGAGGAACGCACGGTCGGCCCCAGCCTGGGTGCCGAGAACATCGCCAAGGGCTTCCACAGCGTGCTGTGGGGCTTCGTGGCCATCCTGGTGTTCATGAGCCTGTACTACATGCTGTTCGGGCTGTTCTCGAGCGTGGCCATGGCCGTCAACCTGCTGCTGCTGGTGGCCATCCTGTCCCTGCTGCAAGCCACCCTGACCCTGCCCGGCATCGCCGCCATGGCGCTGGCTCTGGGCATGGCGATCGACTCGAACGTGCTGATCAACGAGCGCATCCGCGAGGAACTGCGTGCGGGCGCCTCGCCGCAAGCCGCCATTCACGCCGGCTTCGATCGCGCCTGGGCCACCATTCTCGACTCCAACATCACGACGCTGATTGCCGCGCTGGCGCTGCTGGCCTTCGGCTCCGGCCCGGTGCGCGGCTTCGCCGTGGTGCACTCCATCGGCATCGTGACCTCCATGTTCTCGGCGGTGTTCTTCATGCGCGGCCTGGTCAACCTCTGGTACGGACGCCAGCGCAAGCTCAAGAGCGTGTCCATCGGCCAGATCTGGAAGGCCGAAGGCCAGACCAGCGTGGCCGGACGCGGAACCTTCCAATCCGACGACGATGACGAAACGCCTGCAACGGCTGCCGGCATCCCGTCCAAGCCGGCCCGCCTGGCCGGCAAGACCAAGTAACGAAAGGAAGGACGATCATGGAATTCTTCCGCATCAAAAAAGACATCCCCTTCATGAAACACGCGTTGATCCTCAACGCGATTTCACTGATCACCTTTGTGCTGGCCGTCTTTTTCCTCGTGACGCGCGGCCTGCACCTGTCGGTGGAATTCACCGGCGGCACGGTGATGGAGGTCAACTACACCCAGTCGGCCGACCTCGGCAAGGTCCGGCAAGTCGTCAGCGGCCTGGGCTATGCCGACGACGTGCTGGTGCAGAACTTCGGAACCTCGCAAGACGTGATGATCCGCCTGCCCGTCAAGGCCGGCCAGACTTCCGCACAGCAGAGCGAGCTGGTGCTGAGCGCGCTGAAGACGGCAGACCCCGGCGTCAGCCTGCGCCGCACCGAGTTCGTCGGACCGCAGGTGGGCGAGGAGCTGGTCCACAACGGCCTGCTGGCCCTGCTGATGGTGGTGATCGGCATCTCGCTTTACCTGGCTTTCCGCTTCGAGTGGAAATTCGGTATCGCGGCGATCATCGCCAACCTGCACGACATCGTCATCATCCTGGGGTTCTTCGCTTTCTTCCAGTGGGAGTTCTCGCTGGCGGTGCTGGCGGCCATCCTCGCGGTACTGGGCTACTCGGTCAACGAGTCGGTGGTGATCTTCGACCGGATCCGGGAGGCCTTCCGCAAGTTCCGCAAGATGGACACGCCGCAGGTGATCAACCACGCCATCACCAGCACCATGAGCCGGACGATCATCACCCACGCCTCGACCGAGGCCATGGTGCTGTCGATGTTCTTTTTCGGTGGACCGACGCTGCACTATTTCTCGCTGGCCCTGACCATCGGCATCGTGTTCGGCATCTACTCCTCGGTGTTCGTTTCTGCGGCGCTGGCCATGTGGCTGGGCGTCAAGCGCGAAGACCTGGTGAAGAACAACGGCAAGAAGATCGACCCCAACGACCCCCACTCGGGCGCGGTCGTCTGACCTTCACCCCGTGGATTCCTGGCGCCGCACCGCACGGTGCGCCGCCAGGGCCAGCGCTTTTTTCAGGCATCCTTTGACCCTCTGCCCCATGACTTCTTCGTTCATCCTCACCCTGGCCTGCCCGGACCGCACGGGCATCGTGCATGCCGTTTCCGGTTTTCTGCTCGAGCGGGGCGGCAACATCGAAGAAGCCGCGCAGTACAACGACACGGGCACGGGTCTGTTCTTCATGCGCGTGCAGTTTGCCTGCACCGACATCGACCATGCGACGCTCAAGGCCCAGCTCACGCCGCTGGCCGAGGAATTCAAGATGCGCTGGGCCCTGCACAACCGTGCCGAGCCCATGAAGACCGTGATCATGGTCAGCCGCCAGGGACATTGCCTCAACGACCTGCTGTTCCGCTTCAAGAGCGGCCTGCTGCCCATCGACATCCGGGCCATCATCAGCAACCACCGCGACTTCTACCAGTTGGCCGCGAGCTACAACATCCCTTTCCACCACGTGCCCGTGACGGCGGCCATCAAGGCGCAGGCCGAAGCGCGGCAGTTCGAGATCATCGAAGCCGAAGGTGCCGAACTGGTCGTGCTGGCGCGCTACATGCAAGTGCTGTCCAACGACCTCTGCGTCAAGCTGGCGGGCCGGGCCATCAACATCCACCACAGCTTCCTGCCCAGCTTCAAGGGTGCCAAGCCCTACTACCAGGCCCATGACCGCGGTGTGAAGCTGATCGGCGCCACCGCCCATTACGTCACCGCCGACCTCGACGAAGGCCCGATCATCGAGCAGGATGTGGCCCGCGCCGATCACACCGCCACCGTCGAAGACCTGACCGCCCGCGGCCAGGACACCGAAAGCCAGGTCCTTGCCCGTGCCGTGAAATGGCACAGCGAACACCGGGTGCTGCTCAACGGTCACAAGACGGTGGTGTTCAAGTAAGGGCTGCGCCGGCGGCCTGCGCCGCACGGGCCGACTATCCCACCTCGGCCATCACGTAGATCAGGACCGGCGAATCGAGGGCGGTCTGATAAAGGCCCAACGCCGAACGGGTATGCCGCCCCGAGGCGCCCAGCACCTCGTTGAACAGATCGGAGGCGCCGTCCAGCACGGTCGCATGATCGTGAAAACCTTCGCCGGTCTGAAGATGTCCATCGATGCGGACGATCTGCCGGATGCGGGTCAGATCGCCGACGGCATGCTTCAACTGGGCCAGCGCACTCAAGGCGGCCAATTGCGCACAGGCGTAGCCCTGCTCGACCGACAGCCCTCCCGCTCCCCCGATCCGGCCGGTGTACGCGAGGTGACCATACACCCCGTCGCGCCATGGAAACTGGCCCGAGGTATGAATCACGTTGCCCACGCGCAGCCACGGGGCATATTGACCGACGGCCTGCGGCGCAGCGCCCAGAGTCAGCCCCATTCTGGCCAGCCGGGCTTCCGGCAGCGAATTCGACGATTCGGTCATGAGCACACCTCCATGCGGGTATTCGGGGCGCTCGGCCGGCTGGCCGGCTCCACAGACGCCTTCTCGACAAATTCGACCGTGATGAAACTCAGCGGTGCATCTCCCACGTTGTGCAGGTCATGCACGAGATACTCGCCGGGCGCAAACGCCACATGCCGCGTCTGTCCCTGGCTGTAGACGACCCGGCGGGTCCGGCCATCGTGGCTGTGCTGAATGCTGCGTCCCTCGCAGAGAGCCGTCCAGAAGTAGTCGCTGTCGTGCCGGTGGAAGCCGATGCGCTCGCCGGGCTGCAGCACGATGGACCAGACCTTCACACGCTCGGATGCACTGAGCAGTTTCTGGCCGACCTGGGTGTTCGCCATGCCGTGCAGCAGCTCGTCCCGGAGGGCGTCGCTCCAGCCCTCGAAGTTTTCACCCATCAGGATCTCGTCCGGTGGAGGCACCGGGACATTCTTTGCGGTTTGCAACATCGTTTTCTCCTTGTCGTTGAACACCCAACACACTCGATCAACCCCAGGCCGCCACGGTGGCGGGGTTCTCATCCATCCATTGCCGGGCGGCATCCAGAGCGGACCGGCCGTCGCGCGCCATGCGGTCGTCGAGATTCGCCACCACGGCGTTGCCCAGCCTCATGCGCTGCAGGGTGGCCAGCGTGCGCTCGGGCAGCAAGGGCAAGGCGGCCCGGCGCACCACCAGCGTCGCGGCGTCCTTGCCGCGCAGCAGGCCGTGGGGCTCAGCCAGCTCGCGGATGCGGTAGCGGTTGTGCAGATACTGCGGGTGCCATAGGGGCACCACGGCCCAGCGCCCCTGCGCGACGGCCTGCTCGAAGGCATCGGTGCAGTCTTTCAAAGATCCGTTGCGGAACATGTAGCCTGCGGCATCCAGGCCGTAGCGCGCGAAGATCTCACGCGAAAACCGGCTGATACCGGCGCCCGGACCGATGCCCTGGATCAGGGGGTTCATGCGGGCGACGACTTCGGGCTTGAGCAGATCGGCCACTTCACGCACGTCGGACTCGGGCACGGTATCCGGTACGCCCCACAGCGCATAAGGCTCGTAGAGCGCCCCCAGCTTGACGAGATCGGTCTCGTACGGACGGATGTACTCGCCATGGCTGCCCGGCAGCCATGCGGAGACGGCCATGTCGATACGGCCCTCGCCCAGCATCCGGTAGATCTGTTCATGGGGCGCCTGGACGACGGAATGCGCGACGCCGTCGCGCATGAGAATGCGGCGCACGACCCCGGCGCTGGCGGCGTGGAAACTCAGCGCGATCTCCCCCAGCACCAGCGGCCTGCTGGCGACAGCCAGGCCGGGCTGCAGGCTCTGGGCATGCGCCACGGACGTCAGGCCGGCGGCCATGCCGGTCAACAGCAGACGGCGGCGGCGATCGATACGAGCGACAACGACGGGAGACATGGTGATTCCTTGCAAGATCCTGTTCGAGAGAGACTTCACGATAGGCGCACGCGGCCATGGCGACCCCCGACCCGTTGAGCAATGCGCAACGGCCCGCAGGTCGCGGGTAATCACCGAGTCGTCGGCCGCGTCGTGGTCAACAGGGTGGACAGGGCCCGTGCGGCCTCGCGTACCGCCGCCACGCAGACATGCTGGCCACGGATGCCCTGCGGATGCAAGGGCGCCCGCATCGAAATGCCGATCGAGGCCATCGGGTAACCGCTGTTGTCGAGGACCGGCGAGGCGACGCAGCCGATGTCGGGGTTGTTCTCGCGGTCGTCGAACGCCACACGATCGCGGCGTATGCTCCGGAGCTCCACATGCAGTTGCTCGGACGAGGTCAAGGTGCGCGGCGTCCGGGCGTGCCACCCCATGCGTGTGACGACTCGCTGGAGGATCACGATGGGCAGAAACGCCACGATGGCCTTGCCGACGGCAGAACAGTAGAGGGGCTCCCAGTCGCCGGGCGTCTGCCGCACGGAGGCCGGCGCCTCGGCTTCCTTGACTTCGACCAGGACGACGCGGTCGTCACGCAGAACCGCCAGATGCGCGGTATGCCCCGTCACGCGGCGCAAGTGGCGCAGATGCGGTCGAGCCAGCTCCAGCATCTTCCGGCTGGCATCCGACCCCTGCGTCCACAGCGCCACACGCTCACCGGCCCCGTAGGTGCGCGTCACGGGGTCGCGGACCAGGACTTCGTGGCGCAACAAGGTCGCGAGAAAACGCGAGGCCGAGCTCTTGTCGATGCCCATCGCGTCTGCGACCTGCTGCAGGCGGGGCCGTTCGGGCGCCCGCAGCACCCAGTCGAGAATCGCCAATCCCTTGTCGAAAGACTTGATGAGCACGGGAGACGTTGCGGTCTTCACGCCGGGTCGCCACGGGGTCGCGGCGGGCGAAGTGTTCAAGGAATGGACCATGATGGAATCGGAAAACACCGGAAGCAGGTTGTGGATCTGATGCCCAGTGGATCACAATGAACTTTCCGATTCCAGCCACCGAATGCCTTCACGACTTTCACATCGATCCAGCCGTTATCCCTTTCGGTTGGATCACTGATTTTCGGCCAGCCCGAGATAACGCTCCTGTGCAGCCATGTCCTGCGCGAAGACTTCGACCCGGGCCTCGTGTTCGATGCGTCCGGACACCATGACCGCCACGCGATCGGCGACCCGCAGCGCCATCCCCAGGTTCTGTTCGACCAGCAGCAACGTCATGCCGTCTTCCGCCATCAACTGCTGCATCAGCGTGACCCACTGCTCGACGACCAGAGGCGAAAGGCCTTCGGACGGTTCATCCAGAATGAGCAAGGTAGGCAGCCTGAGCAAGGCCCGGGCAAATGCCAGCATCTGCTGTTCTCCGCCCGACAGCTTCGAGGCCCCGCTGCGGCGCCGCTCGGCCAGACGGGGGAAAGCCTCGTAGACACGCGGAACCGTCCAGCGGCCTGTCCGGCTCTTCTCGGCCAGGAAAAGATGCTGCTCGACCGTGAGCGAAGGCCACAGCCGCCGCCCCTGCGGCACGATGGCCACGCCTCGTCGTTCCATCTCGTGCGGTGCACATGCCGAGACCTCTTCTCCACGCAGGAACATCGAGCCTTCGCATGCCCGGGCCATGCCCATCACCGCATGACACAGCGTGGACTTGCCCACGCCATTGCGTCCCACCAGAGCCAGGCACCCGCCGGCGACATCGAGATCGACGCCGTGCAGGATGCGGGTCTGGCCCATTTGCACCTTCAGCCCGGCCAGGCGCAGCAGCGGATCAGCCATGTGCGGCTCCCAGGTAGATGTCGCGCACGACCGGGTTGGAGCGGATATCCTGCGGGAAGCCCTCGGCGACCACACGACCGTCGCGCATCACCGTCACCGAGTCGGCCAAGGCCAACGCGATATCCATGTCGTGCTCGATCATCAGCACGGTCATCTCGCGCGGCAGATCCCGAATCAATTGCCGCAGCATGGGCCTGTCGCCCGGCGACAGGCCTGCGGCGGGTTCGTCGAGCAAGAGCAGCCGAGGCCGCTGGATCAATGCCATGCCGACCTCGAGCTGCCTGCGCTGGCCATGGGACAACAGCCCGGCCGGGCATTCCAGCGCCGCCGCCAGCCCCACCCGCTCGGCATAGCGGCAGGTGTCCCGCTGCGACTGCGCAGTTCCCGCCGGTGCGTGGATGCGCCACTGCCGCCCCTGCGTACCGGACCGCGCCAGATCCAGGTTCTGCCGCACGCTCAGGCTTTCGAACAGCAACGACGACTGGAAGGAGCGTGCGATCCCCATGCGGGCACGCCGATGCACGGATGTCCGTCCCAGCAAGCGGCCGAACAATCGCATGCGCCCTTCCGTCGCCTGGATCTCGCCCGCGATGAGATTGAACAGCGTGGTCTTGCCGGCCCCATTGGTGCCCAGCAGCGCACGGCGCTCTCCTTGTTCGACCCGCATGTCCACACCGTCGATCGCACGGATCGACCCGAAGCGCTTGACGATGCGCTGTAATTCCAGAGCCGGCTCGCCTGTCATGGGTTCCTTCGAAGGGGTTGAACGGATTTCAGGGCTGGCAGGGCGGATTGTTCCGCGAGACAGGTCCCTGCGCGATGAATGCCTCGCGCGGCCGGTTGAGCGTGGCGTTGACCTGCGGCACGACCTTGACCACCTTGTTGGCCAGCTTGCCGTCCGGCATCTGCACGACTTCGGTGACCAGAATGTCGGCCACGGCCTGACGATTCCCATCCAGACGGATCAGCCCTGTGGGCGTCTCGAACACCAGCGACTGCAAGGCTTTTCCGAGCGACTGCATGCCGTCGCCTTCGACACGCCCCTGTACCGCCTCGAGCCCCAGCAGCGTGGCCTTCATGCTGATGTAGTAGCCGTGCGCCATGCTCGAGGGAAAGGGCAACGCATGCTTGTCGTTTGCACGGTATGCGTTCACAAATTTCGTCCACGCAGGATGATCGTATTCGTCGGCCGATGAACTGGCCGAGGGGATGCCGACCATCCGTTTGCGAAACGGTCCCTTGCTGTTGAGCACCGCCGAATCGACGGTGATCGACCCGCCGATCAGGGGCGCCTTGCCACCCGCCTGCACATACTGGCTCAGGAAATTGACGGCGTCGGCACCGCCGAGCACCACAAAGACCGCATCCGCAGAAGCGGGAATCCGGGCGATGACGGTCGAATAGTCCTTGGTGCCGAGCGGCACCCAGAAACGATCGGCGATCTTCCCGCCCCGGCCGCAGAATTCGGTCACGAAACCTGCCACCTGGGCATACGGAAATGCGTAATCCTCGGCGACCACCGCCACGTTGCGATAGCCCTTGGTGTCGTAGACATAACTGCCGAGCCCGGCCACGCGCTGCGCGCCGTCGGTACTGAAGCTGAAGAAGTTGGGCGCGGGATCACGCAGCGTGGTGTCCTGGGCAGCGCCCGTTCCGTTGACGAACACCCGGTTGGGCAGGGTCTTTGCATACGCCTTGATCGCCAGCCCTTCGCCGCCGGAAAGCGGGCCGACCAGGACATCGACGCGGTCCTGCTCCACCAGCTTGCGCGCCTTCTGCAGTGCGGAATCGGGCGTCGCGTTGGTGCCTTCGCGGATCACGACCACCGGCCTTCCCGCGACTTTTCCCTCGAACTCGGCCAACGCCAGCTCCATGCCGCGCCGCGCGTCTTCGCCGAGGCTGGCCAAAGGACCTTCCGTCACCAGCAGCACGCCGATGCGGATCGGACGAACCTCTGCCGTCTGGGCCGCAGCCACGGTTGCGGCGGCAGAGAACGCAGCCAGGATGCAGGCCTGCTTCAATCCGGTGGAAATCGGGGCTTTGCGAGGCAGGGTCATCAGAGACATGGGGAAACTCCTTGGAAAGGAAGAGCGGAAAATGGAACGCGGCTCGAAGCTGCGGCGTCAGGACTGCGCTCGCACGCGGCGCTGGATGTTTCGGCAGCAGCGGCCGACCCGACTGACGACGCCGTCGGGTGAAAGCAGCACGACGGCGACGAAGACCGAACCCAGCAAGGTATTGAAACGCTCGGCCCCCACCCAACTGGCGGCAAACGTGTTCAGAAGCACATAGATCAGGGCCCCGACGAAGGCTCCCAGCGGATGACGCAGCCCGCCGATGACCGCCATGATGAGGATGGCGTTGATCATGGGCAGTCCGACCGTGCTGGCCGAGACGCGCTGGCTGTACCAGGTGTAGAGAATGCCGCCGACACCGGCCATCAGGCCCGACAGGGCAAACGCGGCAATGCGATGGCGCGTGACGTCGAAACCCAGGGCCGAGGCTTTGCGGGCGCTGTCGCGCAAGGCCTGCAGCGTGAGGCCGAACGGACTGCGGCTCACCCCCACCATGCCGACTCCGAACAGGGTGGCAGCGCCCAGCGACAGGTAATAGAACACCAGCGGGTCGCGCAGGGAAAGTCCACCAGGCAGACTCGGGACCTCGATTCCGCCAATGCCGTCGAAACCGTTGAAGACGGTGACGTTCTGCTGCACGAGAAAGAAGCCCCCCATGGCCAGCGCCAGGGTCAGCATGAGCAGGTAGATGCCCGATGAACGGGCCGCGATCACCCCGACCAGCGCAGCGCCCACCGTGGCCGACAGGACGGCAAGCGGAACACTGGCCAGCGGCGGCAGAGGCCATCCCAGATGAGCGGCATTGACGCTGGTCAGCGCCAGCGTGTAGCCGGCCATCCCGGCGAATGTCATCTGCGCCAGCGACACCATGCCACCCTGGCCCGCCAGAAAACACAGGCTCAGGGCGACGATGCCGAGCGACCAGGCCTGCCCCAGCACATTGAGCAGCCAGAAGTCGCTGGCCCAGGCCGGAATGGCGCCACCCAGCACCGCGACGGCCACCAACCAAGCCGCCCGTGTCATGCCGCCCCCTTGCCGAACAGGCCTTGCGCACGCACGGCCAGCACCCCGACCATGAGCAGATAGATGAGGGCCACCGAATACGTAGGAAAGAACAGCAGTCCGAGCTGTTCGAACCATCCCATGGCCAGGGCCCCCACGGCCGCACCGGCCAGGCTGCCCATTCCCCCCACGATGGCCACGACCAGCGAGGCCAGCAGATAGCGGGAATCCTCTCCGGGCGACAGCGACAGCGCCGTCCCCCCCACGACACCGGCCAGGCCCGCCATGCCGGCCCCCACCGCAGAGACCAGCAGGAAGAGACGCGCCGGATCGACGCCGATGGCGGCCAGCATGAGCCGGTCATCGACACCGGCTCGCACGGCCAGACCGACCCGTGTACGGTCGAGAACCAGCCAGAGGATCGCGCCGACGACCATGCTCAATCCGATGACGAAGATCCGGAAAAGAGGGTAACCCCCCATGCCGCCGGGAAGCTCGATGAAGTCGTTCGTCCATTCGGGTGGATCGAACTGGTATGTCAAGCCACCGAATCCGGCCAGCATGAGGTCGGCGGCGACGATGGCCAGACCCAGCGTCACCAGGGCCTGACGGAGATCCTGACCGCGAAGCCTGTCCAGGACAACGCGCTGCAGAATCCAGCCCAGGGCCGCTGCGGCGAGAGCGCCGGCCGCGGCGCCGGCATACCAGTTGCCCCCTGCATCGCTCACGAAGTAGCCGACATACCCTCCGAACAGGTACAGAGCGCCATAGGCAAGATTCACGGTCCGCATCAGACCGAAGGTCAGCGTGAAACCCATGGCGACCAGAAAGTACAGCGCCGCGGCGGATGTGCCGTTGAGCAGGGCCAATGCGAGTGTTTTCATGGCCTGCGGCTCGCCGCCGCGGAGCGACCGGCTTCTTGACTGCCCAATGACAACATCGTAAAAACTCCTTCATGTCGAAGGCCCTACGATAGGCAGGCAGTCGACACCAGTCCCGGCCGGCGTTGAGCAATGATCAACATCCGGGCGATCAAGGGAAACTACCCAGCCGCAACGAAACGCCGTGCCTGCACCGAAAAGGCTCGCTGCCGCCCGGCATGCACGCTTGCACGCTTGCACGCTTGCACACCACGAGGACTCATCGGTCATGAACGTTCCGGAATACAGCGCCCCGCCTTCCGCCGACGGTCCATCCCAACGCCGGGTGGTCGATGCGCTGCTGCGCCATCTGCCGTCCCACGCCGTGCTGTGGACGGACGAGAGCACCACGCCTTACGAATGCGACGGCCTGACCGCCTACCGCCAGCGGCCGCTGGCCGTCGCGCTGCCGGAGACCGATGCCCAGGTCCAACAGGTGCTCCGGACCTGTCATGCGCTGCAGGTTCCCGTGGTTGCCCGCGGTGCGGGCACGGGCCTGTCGGGCGGCGCCATGCCCCATGCGCGCGGCGTCACACTGAGCCTGGCCAAGTTCAACCGCATTCTGGCCATCGACCCGGCGGCCCGCACGGCCCTCGTGCAGGCGGGGGTGCGCAACCTGGCGATATCCGAGGCTGCCGCGCCTCATGGTCTGTACTACGCACCCGATCCGTCGAGCCAGATCGCCTGCACCATCGGCGGCAATGTGGCCGAGAACTCGGGGGGCGTGCATTGCCTGAAATACGGATTGACGGTGCACAACGTTCTCAAGGTCAAGGGCTATAGCGTCGAAGGCGACGCCGTCGAGTTCGGCAGCGACGCGCTCGATACGGCGGGCCTCGATCTGCTGGCCATCCTCAACGGCAGCGAAGGCATGCTGGCGGTGACCACCGAGGTGACGGTCCGCCTCATCCCCAAGCCGCAACTGGCGCGTTGCATCATGGCCAGCTTCGACGACATGCGGCGGGCCGGCGACGCCGTCGCGGCCATCATTGCCGCAGGCATCATTCCGGCCGGACTGGAGATGATGGACAGGCCCATGACCGCAGCCGTCGAAGATTTCGTGCATGCAGGCTACGACCTGGCCGCCGAGGCCATCCTGCTGTGCGAATCCGACGGCACGCCCCACGAGGTCGAAGAAGAAATCGGGCGCATGCGCGAGGTGCTGCTGCGCTGCGGCGCCACGGCCATCACGGTGAGCGTGGACGAGGCCGAACGCCTGCGTTTCTGGAGCGGCCGCAAGAACGCTTTTCCGGCCAGCGGCCGTATCAGTCCCGATTACATGTGCATGGACTCGACCATCCCGCGCAAGCGCCTGGCCGACATCCTGCTGGCCATCCAGGCCATGGAGCGGAAGTACGGCCTGCGCTGCGTCAACGTCTTCCATGCGGGCGACGGCAACCTGCATCCGCTCATCCTGTTCGATGCCAACGATCCGGACCAGTTGCATCGATGCGAACGGTTCGGCGCCGACATCCTGGAGACCAGCGTGGCGATGGGCGGCACCGTCACGGGTGAACACGGCGTGGGCGTCGAGAAGCTCAACTCGATGTGCGTGCAGTTCACCGCCGAGGAGCGCGAGGCGATGCTGGCCGTGAAGCGGGCGTTCGATCCGGCCGGCTTGCTCAACCCCGGCAAGGTGATCCCCAGCCTTCATCGCTGCGCCGAGTACGGGCGCGTCGTCATTCGCGGCAGCCAGGGGCAGGGCTGGTCGCATCCCGATCTGCCGCGCTTCTGACGCGCAGAGCCGAGGCATCGGCGCCGGCCGTTCAACGCATCAGGTCAGCTGTGCTGCGAGCCAGGCCAGCACCGCGAGCGGCATGGCCGTGACCCGGCCGGGCCAGTTGCCCTGTGCGAAGCCGACATGGCCTCCCCTGGCGGGCTGCCACAGGGTCACATGGCGGCCCACCTCGAGTGCCTCGGGCAGGCAGGCCGGGGGCACGAACGGGTCGTTGCGCGCATTGAGCAGCAGCGCCGGCAAGGCGATCTCGTGCAGACGGGGCCGGGCCGAGGCCCGGGTCCAGTAGTCGGCCACGCCGGCGTAGCCGTGCAACGGTCCGGTGAAGACGTCGTCGAACGCCCACAGGTCACGCGCGGCCTCCAGACGCCCGGCATCGAAGAGACCGGGGAACTGTCCCAGCTTGATCCGGGCCTTGGCTTTCATGGTCCGCAGGAACATGCGGCCGTAGACCTGCCGGTTGAAGCCGCGGCCCAGGTTCAAGCCTGCGGTCATCAGGTCCAGCGGGGCGGATACCGCCGCCAGCGCCTGAACGGTCTGACGGGCGCTGTTTCCGGCCTCCTGGGCCCAGCGCAGCAGGGCATTGCCGCCCAGGGACACCCCCACGGCCACCAAGGGCCCCGAATGGGCTTTCCGCAGGCGCTGCAGGATCCAGCCCACCTCTTCGAAGTCGCCCGAATGGTAGGCCCGCGGCGCCCGATTGACCTCGCCGCTGCAACCGCGGAAATGCGGCACCGCAAAGGCCCAGCCGGCCTGCAGGCAGGCATCGGCCATGGCGAGTGCATAGGGACTGCGCGAAGAGCCTTCCAAGCCGTGGAACAGGACCAGCAGGGGCCGGTTGCCGGCTTGGGGTACCGAGACCGATGGCACGGTCCCGCCGGGGGCTCCAGCGACGCCGGATGGCCCGCCGGGGGCCGCTGCAGGCCGCAGATGGTCGACGTCGATGAAATCGCCGTCGGGCGTATCCCAGCGCTGCCGGTGCCATTGCGGAGCCGGGCCGGCGTGGCGGCCCGAGAACAGCGCGGGCCAGATGGTCTGCAGGTGCCCTGCTCCGCGGCCGTCCCCACCCAGCCACCAGGGCGATGACGCGCGCCAGCCGGGTCCGGGATCGATCATGGCCTCAATGCAGCACGGAGGGGTTGTCGTTGACTTCGTGCAGCTCGGCCCCCGAGGCCGGGCCGGCATGGTGCGCCACCAGGCGCCAACCCTGGGCGGTGCGGTGATAGACGTTGGTCGCCACCACATAGACCTCGTCGACGCCGTCCGCATCGACCACTTCCACCCGTTCGATCAGGCTGTGCACCGCGCAGGTCATGGTTTCGACCCGCCGGACCTGCTCGGTGTGGATGCGCAGCGCGCCGTGCGAGAGCAGTTGCTCGTAGCCGCGCCGGATGGCACCGCTGCCCACCATGCGAGGGGCGCCGGGGTGCACGCAGACGATCTCGTCCTCGTCGGCCCAGCAGGCCATGACCCGCTCGACATCGGCGTCGCGCAAGGCTTCATAGAACGTCGTTTCGATTTCGTCCGGGCTGCTCGACAACGCGACAGCACGCATGCGGGTCTGGGGCATAGTGGCCGCATCATATGCGGTTCGTGCGTGCCGACCCACATTGTCGAGCGATCCACCACAGTGCTGCTCGGGCTTCGCTTGAAGCCGCCCCCTGGATGATGCTAGAGCGCCGCGGCGACGTGCATGAATGGCGCGGCCATGAAAAAAGCCACCCGAAGGTGGCTTGTCTTGTGCGTATGGACCCACAGGCCGCCGGCGTTGCCGCACGGCCTTCTGTCCATCAGCGACCGCTGCGAAAACGACGCAGGGCCGAAACCTGTGCGGCCAGCACGGCCAGTTCCGACTGGGCACGGGCCTGGTCGATCTGGGTCTTGGCGCCGCGCAGTGCCTCTTCGGCTTCCTTGCGTGCTTCGAGAGCCTTCTGTTCGTCCAGGTCCTTGCCACGGATCGCGGTATCGGACAGGACCGTCACGCAGTCGGGCTGCACTTCCAGGATACCGCCGGCCACGAAGATGAACTCCTCTTTGCCGTCGACTCCCTGAATGCGCACCGAACCCGGCTTGATGCGGGAAATCAACGGTGTATGACGCGGATAGATGCCCAACTCACCCAGCTCGCCGGGCAGGGACACAAACTTGGCCTCGCCCGAGTAGATGGATTCCTCGGCACTGACAACGTCGACCCTGATGGTGTTCATGTGTCGTTCCTTATGCTTTTGATGGACCGGTGGCGTCTGTTCGCGGCTGCGGCCCTAGCGTCCCGGTCCATGGACCGGAGCGCGCGGGCAGCCTGCCAGGCGATCAGGACGCCAGCTTCTTGGCCTTCTCGAAAGCCTCGTCGATCGTGCCGACCATGTAGAAAGCCTGTTCGGGCAGATGATCGCACTCGCCGGAGGTGATCATCTTGAAGCCGCGGATGGTTTCCTTGAGCGACACGTACTTGCCGGGAGCGCCCGTGAACACTTCGGCCACGTGGAAAGGCTGCGACAGGAAACGCTGGATCTTGCGGGCACGGGCCACGCTCAGCTTGTCTTCCGGTGCCAGTTCGTCCATGCCCAGAATGGCGATGATGTCGCGCAGTTCCTTGTAGCGCTGCAGGGTGTTCTGCACCGAACGCGCCACTTGGTAGTGCTCTTCGCCGACCACATGCGGGTCGAGCTGGCGGCTGGTGGAGTCCAGCGGATCGACGGCGGGGTAGATGCCCAGCGCGGCGATGTCGCGGCTCAGCACCACGGTCGAGTCCAAGTGGGCGAAGGTCGTGGCAGGCGAAGGATCGGTCAAGTCATCGGCAGGCACGTAGACGGCCTGGATGGAGGTGATCGAGC
Organism: Comamonas sp. BIGb0124; assembly: GCF_003752175.1. Classification (GTDB taxonomy): domain Bacteria; phylum Pseudomonadota; class Gammaproteobacteria; order Burkholderiales; family Burkholderiaceae_C; genus Comamonas_F. Next base: position 52,161 of record NZ_RJVF01000002.1, read on the forward strand.
CGACCTTGGTGGAGGTGATGCGTTCCTGCAGGCGGCCCATTTCTTCGGCCAGAGTAGGCTGGTAGCCCACGGCGGAAGGCATGCGGCCCAGCAGGGCGGACACTTCGGTACCGGCCAGGGTGTAGCGGTAGATGTTGTCCACGAAGAACAGCACGTCGCGGCCTTCGTCGCGGAACGACTCGGCGATGGTCAGGCCGGTCAGGGCCACGCGCAGACGGTTGCCCGGGGGCTCGTTCATCTGGCCGTAGACCATGGACACCTTGGAGTCCTCGAGCTTCTCGAGGTTCACCACGCCCGAATCGGCCATTTCGTGATAGAAGTCGTTGCCCTCGCGGGTACGCTCGCCCACACCAGCGAACACCGACAGACCCGAGTGAGCCTTGGCGATGTTGTTGATGAGTTCCATCATGTTCACGGTCTTGCCCACGCCGGCGCCGCCGAACAGGCCCACCTTGCCGCCCTTGGCGAACGGGCAAACCAGGTCGATCACCTTGATGCCGGTTTCCAGCAGCTCTTGCGAGGGGCTGAGTTCGTCGTATGCGGGCGGCTTGCGGTGAATGGAAGCCGTCAGTTCCTGGCCCACGGGACCACGTTCGTCGATCGGCTGACCCAGCACGTCCATGATGCGGCCGAGCGTGGCCTTGCCGACCGGCACCGTGATGGGTGCACCCGAGTTCGTCACGATCAGGCCGCGGCGCAGACCATCCGACGAACCCAGCGCAATGGTACGCACCACGCCGTCGCCCAGCTGTTGCTGAACTTCCAGCGTCAGCGCAGAGCCTTCGAGCTTGAGTGCGTCATAGATTTTCGGCATCTGGTCACGCGGGAATTCCACGTCGACCACGGCGCCGATACATTGAACGATTTTTCCTTGAGCCATGTGCTTGCTCCGATAAATTTGCAGATTCTTGGACGGTCAGACCGCAGCGGCCCCGGCCACGATTTCCGACAGCTCTTTGGTGATGGCAGCCTGGCGGGTCTTGTTGTAGACCAGCTTGAGCTCGCCGATCAGCGTGCCCGCGTTGTCGGTCGCGGCCTTCATGGCCACCATCCGAGCGGACTGCTCGGAGGCCAGGTTCTCCAGGACGGCCTGGTAGACCAGCGCTTCGACGTAGCGCACCATGAGGTCGTCGATCACCGTCTGTGCATCCGGCTCGTAGATGTAGTCCCACGAATGGGCCTGCTTCTCTTCCTCGGATTGCGCCAGGTGATGGTCGGGCAACGGCAGCAGTTGCTCGATCACAGGCTCCTGTTTCATCGTATTGAGGAAACGGGTGTAGCACAGGTAGACAGCGTCGAACTGGCCTTCGAAGTAAGGCTTGATCAACACCTTGACCGGGCCGACGAGCTGGTCGAGCTGGGGCTTGTCGCCCAGCTGGACCGCCTGCGCGACGACCTTGGCGCCGATGCGGCTGAGGAAGCCGAGGCCCTTGTTGCCGATGGCGACCACTTCGACGTGGTTGCCTTCGGCTTCGAGCTCACGCAGCTTGCCGGTGACCTGCCGCAGCACGTTGGTGTTGAGGCCGCCGCACAAGCCCTTGTCCGTCGTGACCACCAGCAGGCCGACCCGTTTGGTCGGCACCGCGGGGGTGACCATGAAGGGGTGCTTGTACTCGGGCGTGGCCTGTGCCAGATGCGCCGTGATGTTGCGGACCTTGTCTGCGTAAGGGCGACCCGAACGCATCCGTTCCTGCGCCTTGCGCATCTTGGACGCCGCGACCATTTCCATGGCTTTGGTGATCTTCTTGGTGTTTTCCACCGATTTGATCTTGCCGCGTATTTCCTTACCTGATGCCATCTCGACTCCTGTTCAGAATGGTCGCCGCGCTCAGGCGAACGATTTCTTGAATGCCGTGATGGCAGCGGTCAGTTCGGCTTCCGTGTCCTTGTCCAGCTTCTTGGTCGCTTCGAGGGTCTCGAGCAACGCGCCATGGCTGGTCTTGAGGAACTGGTGCAGGCCGTGTTCGAAGTCAAGAACCTTCTTGACATCCACATCGTCCATGAAGCCCTTGGTGACGGCGAACAGCGTTGCGCCCATCAGGGACACCGACAGCGGCTGGTACTGAGCCTGCTTGAGCAGTTCGGTCACACGTGCGCCACGGTCGAGCTGACGGCGGGTCGCTTCGTCGAGGTCGGAAGCGAACTGCGCGAACGCAGCCAGTTCACGGTACTGTGCCAGATCGGTACGGATACCGCCGGACAGGCCCTTGACGATCTTGGTCTGGGCCGCACCGCCGACGCGCGACACCGAGATACCGGCGTTGATGGCGGGGCGGATACCGGCGTTGAACAGACCGGTTTCCAGGAAGATCTGGCCGTCGGTGATCGAGATCACGTTGGTCGGAACGAAAGCGGACACGTCGCCGGCCTGGGTTTCGATGATGGGCAGAGCCGTCAGCGAACCCGTCTTGCCCTTGACTTCACCCTTGGTGAAGGCTTCGACGTAGTCGGCGTTCACGCGGGCTGCACGTTCGAGCAGGCGGCTGTGGAGATAGAACACGTCGCCGGGGAAAGCTTCGCGGCCCGGGGGACGGCGCAGCAGCAACGAGACCTGGCGGTAGGCGACGGCTTGCTTGGACAGGTCGTCGTACACGATCAGGGCGTCTTCGCCACGATCGCGGAAGTATTCGCCCATGGTGCAGCCCGCGTAGGCCGACACGTACTGCATGGCAGCGGAGTCGGCAGCCGAGGCGGCCACGACGATGGTGTACTCGAGGGCGCCGGCTTGCTCGAGGGCACGCACGACGTTCTTGATCGACGAAGCCTTCTGGCCGATGGCCACGTAGATACACGTGACGCCCTGGCCCTTCTGGTTGATGATCGTGTCGAGCGCCACGGCGGTCTTGCCGGTCTGGCGGTCGCCGATGATCAGCTCGCGCTGGCCACGGCCGATCGGCACCATGGAGTCGATCGACTTCAGGCCGGTCTGCAGGGGCTGGTCGACGGATTGACGTGCGATCACGCCGGGCGCGACCTTTTCGATGACGTCGGTCAGCTTGGCGTTGATCGGACCCTTGCCGTCGATGGGCTGGCCCAGCGCGTTGACCACGCGGCCGCACAGTTCGGGGCCCACGGGCACTTCCAGGATGCGACCCGTGCACTTCACGGTGTTGCCTTCGGAGATGTGCTCGTACTCGCCCAGCACCACGGCGCCGACGGAGTCGCGCTCGAGGTTCAGGGCCAGGCCGTAGGAGGGCTGACCATCGTTGCCGGCCGGGAATTCAAGCATTTCGCCCTGCATCACGTCGGACAGACCGTGGATGCGCACGATGCCGTCGGACACCGAGACCACCGTACCTTCGTTACGGAGATTGGCGTCGCCGGAGAGCCCCTCGATGCGGCTCTTGATCAGTTCAGAGATCTCTGCGGGATTGAGTTGCATGACTCTTTCCTTCTTTCTTGGGTTATGCCGACAGCCTCAGGCTGTCAGCGCCGTCTTCATGTTTTCCAGCTGCGCCTTGACCGAGGTGTCATACACCTCGTCGCCGACGACCGCACGCACGCCACCGATGAGTTCCGGTGCCAGCGACACCTTCAGGGTGAGTTTGCGGCCGAACTTGCGCTCCAGCACGGACTGGAGATCAGCCATGGCCTGGTCTTCGAGCGGATAGGCGCTGTAGACCTGGGCATCCAGCACGCCTTCGCGCTCGTTCTTGAGCACGTGGAACTGCTTGGCGATCTCGGGCAGGGCCTGCAGGCGGCCGTTTTCGAGCACGGCCTGCAGGAACGCCTTGGCTTGAGCCGGCAGCGGCTGCTCGGCAGCGCCTTCGGCCACGCCGGAGATCAGGTCGGACACCTGGGTCGACGTCACGCGGGGATCGGCGGCATAGGCCAGCACACGCGAGTCTTCGGCCACGGCCGTGAGCTCGTCGAGCCAGGCTGCAGCACGGCCCAGATCCGCCTGCGAAGCCCGGAACAGGGCTTCTGCATAGGGACGGGCGATGGTGGCAAGTTCAGCCATGGAAACTCCTTACAGCTCGTTTTTGAGACGGCTCAGCAGATCCGCATGAACGTCGGCATTGACTTCCTTGCGCAAGATCTGTTCGGCGCCCTTGACGGCCAGCAGTGCCACTTGCTCACGCAGCGCTTCGCGGGCCTGGATGGCCTGCTGCTCGGCTTCAGCTTTGGCGGAGGCAACGATCTTGTTGCCCTCTTCCGTGGCGCGGGCCTTGGCTTCATCGATGATGGCCAGGGCACGACGCTCAGCATCAGCCAGGCGGTTGCTGGTTTCAGTACGAGTCTGAGCCAGCTCTTGCTCGACACGCTTGTTGGCAGAGGTCAGCTCGACTTGAGCGCGGTCTGCGGCAGCCAGGCCGTCGGCAATCTTCTGTGCACGCTCATCCAGCGCCTTCGCGATCGGGGGCCACACGAATTTCATCGTGAACAGCACCAGGATCAGGAAAACGATGGCCTGAACGATCAGGGTCGCATTGATACTCACGGCAACACCTTTCTAGAAATGGCGTGAACCGGGGATTTAAGCGGCCAGGGGAGCGATGAACGGGTTGGCGTAAGCAAACAGCAGAGCGATAGCAACACCGATCAGGAAGGCGGCGTCGATCAGGCCGGCCAGAATGAACAGCTTGGTTTGCAGTTCATTGATCAGTTCGGGCTGGCGAGCGGAAGCTTCCAGGTACTTGCCGCCAACCAGGGCGATACCGATCGAAGCGCCGATTGCGCCCAGACCCACGATGAGACCGGCTGCCAGTGCGACGAGACCGAGAACGTTTTCCATGATGACTCCTATTGAATAAAAAGTAAGGAAAGGAAGGGAAAGCTATCTTATAGAGGCGAGGTATCCGATCGAACCTGCGCGGCCTTAGTGCTTCTCATGAGCCTGACCCAGATAAATCAGGGTCAGCATCATGAAGATGAAGGCTTGCAGGGTGATGATCAGGATGTGGAAGATGGCCCAGATGGTGCCGGCAATGACGTGGCCGACCGGCAGCAGAACGCCCGAGATCGACATGGCTGCAGCACCGCCCATGAGGGCGATCAGCATGAACACGAGTTCGCCGGCATACATGTTGCCGAACAGCCGCATGCCGTGCGAAACGGTCTTGGCCACGTACTCGATGATCTGCATGGCCAGATTGGCGATGCCCAGAATGAACGCAAAGAACGGGTTCTTGCTGGTGCCGAACGGTGCGGTGACCAGTTCGTGAGCCCAGCCGCCGACGCCCTTGATCTTGACGCTGTAGAAGAAGCACAGCAGCAGGACGGCGGTCGACAGGCCCAGCGTGGTGGACAGGTCGGCAGTCGGCACGACACGCAGGTAGGCGTGGGCCGGATCGTGGCCGGCGGCGCCGTAGATCTGGGCCCAGATGACGGGCAGCAGGTCGACGGGGATCAGATCCATGGCGTTCATCAGGAAAATCCAGACGAACACGGTGAGCGCGAGCGGCGAGATGAACTTGCGGCTCTGGGCGTTGTGGATATTGGCCTTGGCCTGGTTGTCGACCATCTCGACCAGCATTTCAACCGCAGCCTGGAAGCGTCCGGGAACGCCGGCCGTTGCCTTGCGGGCAGCCAGCCAGAGCACGAACAATCCGATGATGCCGACGGTCAGCGAAACGATGACGGAGTCGTAGTTCACCACCGAGAAATCGATGATGGCGGTTTGCTTGACGTTCTGCAAATGTTGCAAGTGGTGAACGATGTATTCACTTGCGGTTGGTGCATGTCCTTCTGCGGCCATCTTTCAACTCTTCCCGGTAGTACGGATAGTACGGTTGTAGGACCTGAATTGCACCCAGAGTGCAACCCAGTACATCTTTAAAGTCACGACCACGCTGAGCAACAGTCCCAGCCAGCTCATGTGGACTCCCAATATGCGGGGAGCCAGCACCAGCAGAACCACGGTCAGCGCGATCTTGCCGAATTCACAAACCATAAAAACGATGAGTGCCATGCCGGCATCCTTGCCCTGCGCGCCCTGAAGCCGCAGCATGCCTCGGATGAACAGCACGGCCGGCAGCATAACAGCCACCACGCCATACAGGACAGACCACACCGCCGACGGACCCGAAAGCATCCAGGCCGCCGCCGCCAGCACCAGGCCGGAGGCGAGCTGCCAACCCAGCAACCGCCAGGGCGCCAGCTTGGGCATGCGCCCGGCCAACTGCTGGGCGGCTTCCGGTGTGAGGGGCTTGAACTCCTCGTCCTCTTCCCTATCTATCTCTCTGTCGTCCGGCTCGCGTGTCATGCGTCTTCCATGGCATCCAATGGCTTTGCCATGGAGAGGGCTACCCTTGCCCAGTCGTTTTCAATGATTTCTGAATTCAGCAAAGCCTTTGATTATACGTAGTTACGCTGACGTTACGATTCAAAGTCGTAAGCTTGCAGTCAGTTGTCGCTCGAATACCGCATTTCCCATGGTTGACATCTGCACGACACAGTGCTCGATACAAGACAAGAACGGATAATCGCTCATCATGAATGCCAGCTCCAGCCCTGCACGCGCCGACGAACTCATCGACTACCCCTCGCCTTTTCCCATCAAGGTCATGGGTCTCAACGAGGACGGCTTTGTCCACACCATGACGCAGATCGCGCGCAAGCACGATCCGTCGTTCGACGCCGCAACGGTGGAGTTGCGCGACAGCAGCAACGGCAAATACCTGAGCGTGACGCTGACCGTCACCGCCACCAGCCGCGACCAACTGGACGATCTCTACCGCGAACTGTCCGGCCATCCGCTGGCCAAGTACGTGCTGTGAGCGGCACCGCGCCACGATGACGTCCATTGCGCCCGATCTTGCCGTGGCGGCCGATGCCCCCACGCGGCATTCGACGTCGGACTGCAGGGTACGCCAGTTGGGCCGCGTCGACTATGCGGCCACGTTCGATGCCATGCAGCGCTTCACCGCGGAGCGCGATGCCGACACGGCCGACGAGATCTGGCTGTGCGAGCATCCGCCGGTCTTCACGCAGGGCCTCGCCGGCCAGGCCGGCCACATCCTGCAGGCCGGCGACATCCCGGTGGTGCAGAGCAACCGGGGCGGCCAGGTCACCTACCACGGCCCCGGCCAGGTCGTGGCCTATGTGCTGATCGATCTCCAGCGGCGCGGTTATTTCGTCAAGGAATACGTGCGCCGCATCGAGCAGGCGATCATCGACACGCTCGCCGGCCTGGGCGTCGACGGCCGCCGGGTCGACGGGGCGCCCGGCATCTACGTCGATCTGCCCGATCGCCCGGGCGCCACGGCGATCGGCGGCTTCGACGGCCTGGGCAAGATCGCGGCACTGGGCATCAAGGTCAGCCGCCATTGCACCTACCACGGCCTGGCCCTCAACGTGGCGATGTCGCTCGAACCCTATAGTCGCATCAATCCATGCGGCTATGCAGGACTGCGGACGGTCGATCTTTCTACAATGGGCGTATTGGCGGACTGGCACGATGTGGCCGACGCCCTCCAACGCCACCTCATCGCCCGCCTGATGGCCCCTGCCGCCGACGAGCAAGCACCAGCGAGACAACAACAAGCATGAGCACCACAGAAGTCGTCCGAGACGCTACGCCCACCGCAGACTACAACCCGCTGGCCAAACAGAAATCGGCGGCCAAGCTCTCGCGCATCCCCGTGAAGGTGGTGCACGGCGAGACACTCAAGAAGCCCGACTGGATCCGCGTCAAGGCAGGCTCCCCCACCACGCGGTTCTACGAGATCAAGCAGATCCTGCGCGAGCACAAGCTGCACACGGTGTGCGAGGAAGCCTCCTGCCCGAACATCGGCGAATGTTTCGGCAAAGGCACGGCCACCTTCATGATCATGGGCGACAAATGCACCCGGCGCTGCCCGTTCTGCGACGTCGGCCACGGCCGCCCCGATCCGCTCGACAAGGACGAGCCGCTCAACCTGGCCAAGACCATCGCCGCGCTGCGCCTGAGCTACGTGGTGATCACCAGCGTCGACCGCGACGACCTGCGCGATGGCGGCAGCGGCCATTTCGTGGAATGCATCCGGCTCATCCGCGAACATTCACCGCTGACCCAGATCGAGATCCTGGTCCCTGACTTCCGGGGCCGCGACGACCGTGCGCTCGAGATCCTGAAGGCCGCACCGCCCGATGTCATGAACCACAACCTCGAGACCGCGCCCCGCCTGTACAAGGAAGCGCGTCCGGGCAGCGACTACCAGTTCAGCCTGAACCTGCTCAAGAAGTTCAAGGCCCTGCATCCCAAGGTCCCGACCAAGAGCGGCATCATGGTCGGCCTGGGCGAGACCGACGAGGAAATCCTGCAGGTCATGCGCGACATGCGTGCGCACGACATCGACATGCTGACCATCGGCCAGTACCTCGCACCGTCCGGCCACCACCTGCCGGTGCGCCGCTACGTGCACCCCGACACGTTCAAGATGTTCGAGGAAGAGGCCTACAAGATGGGTTTCACCCACGCCGCCGTGGGCGCGATGGTGCGTTCGAGCTACCACGCCGACCAGCAGGCCCATGCGGCTGGCGTCGTCGCGGCCGGCACGCCCGCCTGATCCCCCTGAGACGGCCGTGCGCCGTCGACAGCAGGCTCTCGGGCGCCTGAGCGCGTCCGACAGGCCCTTTTTCCGCGCACGGCGCAATCGGCCACCTGGCCATGCGCCGCAGCGGATCACACGCCGGAACCCGCCCTGCCCTTGGCCAGCAGTTCCGCCGGTGTCTCGCTCGCCAGCACCGCTTCGGCCCATGGCTTGAGCTTGGCGGCATCGGAGCGCAGGATTTCCTGCTTGATGGCCAGGATCTGCGCCGGGTGCATCGAAAAGCTGCGCAGCCCCAGGCCCAGCAGCAGCCGGGTCATGCTGGCATCGCCCGCCATTTCGCCGCACACACTGACCGGTTTTCCAGCCTCGGCGCAGGCCCGGATGGTCGCGGCCACCAGTCCCAGCACGGCCGGATGCAGCGGATCGTAGAGTTCGGCCACGGTCTCGTCGGCCCGGTCGATGGCCAGCGTGTACTGGATGAGGTCGTTGGTGCCGATGGACAGGAAATCGAAATGGCGGAGGAAAACCGGCAACGTCAGCGCGGCAGCCGGGATTTCGATCATGGCACCCAGGCGCACCGGCCCGCAGGGCTGGCCCTGCCGCTTCAGTTGCTGCCGGGCTTCCTCGATCAGGGCCAGCGTCTGGCGGATCTCGCGGGCATGGGCCAGCATCGGGATGAGCAGGTTGACCGGCCCGAGTGCCGCCGCACGCAGGATGGCACGCAGCTGCGTGAGAAACATCGCCGGCTCGGCCAGGCACCAACGGATGGCGCGCAAGCCCAGCGCGGGGTTGAGATGGGTCTGCGGCTGGAGCTCGCGCAGGCCTCCGCTGTCGAGCGGCTTGTCCGCCCCGACGTCGATAGTGCGGATGGTCACCGGCAGGCCATTCATGCCCAGCACGGCCTGGCTGTAGGCTTCGTACTGCTCCTGCTCGTCGGGCAGGGCACGGCCACCGCGGCCCATGAACAGGAACTCGCTGCGGAACAGTCCCACGCCGGCTGCACCGCTGCGGCGTGCGCCGCTGGTGTCGCCCGGCAGTTCGATGTTGGCCAGCAGCTCGACGGCATGGCCATCGAGCGTGACCGCCGGCGTGTGGCGCAGGCGAGCCAGGCTCTGGCGCTCGATCTCGCCCTGCTTCTGCTTGTAGCGGTACTCGTCGAGCATGGCTTCGGACGGGTCGACGATGACCACGCCGGCGTTGCCGTCGATGATGACGCAGTCATCGGGTTTGATCAGTTCGCTGGCCGTGCGCACGCCCACGACGGCCGGAATGTCCATGCTGCGCGCCACGATGGCCGTGTGCGAGGTCTTGCCGCCCACATCGGTGATGAAGCCGGAGAACACCGAGTGCTTGAACTGAAGCATGTCGGCAGGCGACAGATCGTGCGCGACCAGCACCAGGCCGTCGTCCGGTGCGCCGGCCCGCACGGCAGGCGCCGGCGGTGCCACCGGCGACGGTGCGCCCCGCATGTGGCGCAGCATGCGCTCGACGACCTGCTCCAGATCGGCCTTGCGTTCACGCAGGTACGGGTCGTCCATTTCGTCGAACTGGCGCACCAGAACGTCGAGCTGGCTGACCAGCGCCCACTCGGCGTTGTAGAGCCGGTCGGTGATCCAGCCCTTGATCGCCTGGGCCAACGTGTCGTCCTGGAGCAGCATCACGTGCACATCGAGCAACGCCACCAGGTCACGCGGCGTGTCGCGCGACATGCCGGCCTGCAGGCGCGTGATTTCATCGACCACCGCATCGCGGGCCACGACCAGGCGCCGGACCTCGCTGCCGACCTGCTCGGGGGTGATGTAGTAGTGCGAGACGTCGAGATGGCTGGAGGCCGCCAGCACGGCACGCCCGATCGCAATGCCGCGGGAAACGACGAGTCCGTGGATGGCAAGGGTCATGGCGTTTTTGTCTCTTATAGGGTCATCGGCGCGGGTCGAACCACGGGAACAGCCTATTCCCCTTCGCCGAATTTGTCGTTGATCAGTGTCAACAACGCATCCATGGCTTCCTGCTCGCTGGCACCGTCGGTCTCGATGCGCACTTCGCTGCCCTTGCCGGCCGCCAGCATCATGACGCCCATGATGCTCTTGGCATTCACTCGGCGCTCGCCGCGCGAAAGAAACACTTCGCACGGAAAGGATCCCGCCAGCTTGGTGAGTTTGGCGGATGCCCGGGCGTGCAGGCCCAGCTTGTTACTGATCGTGACGTTTTGTTGAATCATGGTCGGTACGATTCTGGTTCTGGGGTGGGGTGGTGGCGACGGCCAGCACACCTTGGGTTCCACCGCTGATCACACGGTTGACGAGCATCTCGAGCGGCTCGTGGCGATAGCTGATGGCACGCAGCAGCATCGGCAGGTTGAGGCCGGCCACCAGGCGCGTGTGCACGCCGTCGACGAGCTTCTGGGCCACGTTGCAGGGGGTTGCGCCAAACAGGTCGGTGAGCAGCAGGGTGTGCTCGCAGTCGAGCTGCTCGAGCAGGATGCGGGCCTGGGCCTGGGTTTCCTCGGGCGGCATGTTGGGCTGGACATCGAGGGCCGACAAGTAGGCATCGCAGTCGGGAAAGACATGCAGTGCGCACTGCCGCATGGCCGAGGCCAGCGGAGCGTGGGCGATGATGAGAAGTCGGTTCATGCAGTCAGGGACAGACGGCGCGGCGCACGGCTTGCGGCGGGCCGACCCGAAGTGGTCGAGAGACGATTATCAACGCTGTAGCGATGCCGTTGCCCATTCGCCATGCCGAGCGGGAAGGCAAGCTCACACTCTTTGATGGATGCAAGGCCCGGCCGGCATCCGGGACCGGCCGCTGCAGAAACTCGCGGCATCTGGTAAAAGCACAGTCTGCCGGGTGCGGTCTTTGCCGACGCCCGCCTTCCGTGCTCCTACCGTCACCCGCCATGCCGTTGCACCGCCGCACCCTGATCGCTTCGACCGCCGCCCTGGCAGCCACCGCCACCCTGGGCTGGCTGGCCACGCGGCGCACCCCTGCCCCGGAGACCCGATTCACGCTGCTGGACGGCGGAACACTCGACACGGCAGCCCTGCACGGACGCGTGACGCTGGTGAACTTCTGGGCCACCACCTGCGTGACGTGCGTGGGCGAGATGCCCCAGATGATCCAGACCTACCGCACCTACCGCGACCGCGGCCTGGAGCTGCTGGCCGTGGCCATGGCCTACGATCCGCCCGAACAGGTCCGGCGCTTCGTGCAGACCCGGCAGTTGCCGTTTCTCGTCGGGCTGGATGGCAGCGGCGAAGCGGCCCGCCGATGGGGCGATGTACAGGCCACGCCCACCACCTATCTGCTCGACCGGCAGGGCCGCATCGACCAGCGGTATGTGGGGGCGCCGGATTTTGCCCAGTTGCACACCCGCATCGACACCCTGCTGGCGGCCTGAGCACGAAGGGACCGCACCGGTCCCTGCGCACCCGGGCGGCGGCCTTCAGCGCTGGCCACGGGCCTTGTCGTACAGCGGCATCACCCGCTGTGCCATCTGCGTCAGATCCTGCTTGCGTGAAGCCGAATCCGGGTGGGTGCTGAGGAACTCGGGGGGCCGGCTGCCGCCCGCACTGCCCATCTTGTCCCACAAGGTGACGGCGGCACGGGGATCGTAGCCGGCGCGCGCGGCGAGTTCCACGCCGATGCGGTCGGCCTCGACCTCGGCCTGCCGGCTCTTGGGCAGGCCAAACGTCACCTGGGTGACCTGATCGCCCAGTTGCGCGACGGCCTGGCTGCCGGTCAAGGCGCCCAGCACGTTGATGCCCAGCTGAGTGGCCATGCGCTGAGAGACCTGCTCGCGCACGTGCTCGCGCAGCGCATGGGCGATTTCGTGCCCGATCACGGCGGCCAACTCGTCGTCGGTCAGCTTCAGGCCCGTCACCAGACCCGAGTACACCCCGATCTTGCCGCCCGCCATGCAGAAGGCATTGATGTCGTCGCTCTGGAACACGTTGACTTCCCACTTCCAGCTCGTGGCATCGGGTCGGAACGCGGTGGTCTGGGCGATCAACCGATTGGAGATGGTGCGCACGCGCGCGGTGAGCGCGGCATCGCGGTTGAGCTGCCCCTTGGACTGGGCCTGGGCCACCATCTTGGCGTACTCCTGGGCCGAGGCCTGATCGATCTGCTCGCGGTCGACACCCATCAGTTGGGAACGGCTGACGCCGACTGTTCCGGGCTGCGTGGTCTGTACGCTGCTGCAGGCCCCCAGCAAGGCCACGGCGGCCACCAGAGCCCAGGCGGCCGGTCGACTCGCCAGCCGGCGGCCCGAACGTGCCGAGCCGTGCCGAATGGCCGGAGAGCCGGTCTGCAGCCGGCAGGCAGCGGGAGGAACAGGATGGGAGGAGGTCTTCACGGGCTGGCCTTTCTTGTGTTCGGAGGCCGCTCGAAACGGCGGCGAGGGTATCGGACGGGGCCTGCTGGCCACCGGATTGGTAGTCTAGCGGCTCGACCCCACGCGGCTTGCCGGACGACATGCCACGCCGTGCAGCAGCCGGCAGCCAGACCCCATGGACGCGGCATGCCCGCAGTTGATAGACTAGACCTTTCAACCCGACGTTTTGCGAGATCCTTCAGCCGACCGGCGGTGCCGCTGCATCCCGGCGCGTCAGCCCCTCTCTATCGTGGACAGACCTCAATTTCAGATCCAAGCCGCCGTGCACGCGCATGAGCTCGAGCAAGCCCGCCAGATTTTCCGCGAGTACGCCCTCAGCCTCGAAGTCGACCTGGCTTTCCAGGATTTCGAGGAGGAACTGCTGACGCTCCCCGGCGAATACACCGATCCGTACGGCGTGCTGCTGCTGGCAAGAATCGACGACGACGTGGCCGGCTGCTGTGCGTTGCGGCCGCTGGTCAGCAGCGACTACGTCAATGCCTGCGAGCTCAAGCGCCTGTATGTGCGCAAGGCGTTCCGCGGTTTTGGACTGGGCCGTCAATTGACGGAAGCCGTGCTGGATTCGGCGCGCAAGCGTGGCTACTCGTGCGTGTTGCTCGATACGCTGGACGCCATGGAATCCGCCCGGGCGCTCTATCAGGACCTGGGTTTCGAGGACATCCCGCCCTACTACTACAACCCCCTGCCCGGCGCCCGCTACCTCAAGGCCGATCTCTGAACCCCTGCCCGCAGGGCATACGCCACGCGGTGCGCGCCAGAGGCCGGTGAGGTTCATCTCCGCCGCCGGCCTGCGCGATGCAGGCCTGACCGGCGGACGATGCGTCAGGCCGCCTTGGCCTGAGCCAGCAGCGTGCCGGCATCGCTCACTTCGAACTTGCCGGCACCCTCGACGTTGAGGGTGACGACACGACCGTCCTTGACCAGCGCGGAGTAACGGTTGCTGCGCACGCCCAGGCCCTTGGCCGTGAGGTCGAGGGTGAGGCCCATGGCCTTGGCGAATTCGGCGCTGCCATCGGCCAGGAAACGGATCTGGCCGGCGGCCTTCTGATCACGTGCCCAGGCACCCATCACGAACGGATCGTTCACCGACAGACACCAGACCTCGTCGACACCGGCAGCCTTGAAGGCGTCGAGCTGCGCCAGGTAACCGGGCACGTGCTGTGCCGAACAGGTGGGCGTGAAGGCACCGGGAACGGCAAACAGGGCAATCGTCTTCCCGGCAGCGGCCTGCTGCAACGGCACGGGGTTCGGTCCGATGCTGCAGCCTTCACCCGCCACGTCCGAATACTCGGTCAGGGTCAGGGCGGGCAGGGAATCTCCAACTTTGATCATTTGATCTCTCCAAAAAGAAAACGGCCACACATTGTGTGGCCGTTTTGGCTAGGCTGCAGGCTTCGGGAACGAGTCCCTCGCCTGCGCCGGCATTACAGCAGTCCGGCTTTTTGAACCAAGCGGGTCGCTACCCAGTTCTTGGTCTTGGAAAGCGGACGGCTTTCCGTGATTTCGATCACGTCGCCCAGCTTGTACTCGCCATTTTCGTCATGGGCGTGGTACTTGCTCGACTTCATCACGATCTTGCCGTAGAGCTCGTGCTTGACACGACGCTCGACCAGCACCGTCACGGTCTTCGAACGTTTGTCGCTGACCACCTTGCCAACCAAGGTGCGCTTGAGGGATGTTTTAGCTTCCGTCATGGTCACTCCTTAGGCTTTCGCGGGTTCAGCGGCTTGCTTCTCAGCCAGAATCGTCTTCGCACGGGCGATATCGCGGCGGGCGACGCGCAGGGCGGCGACGTTGTTCAGCTGTTGCGTAGCCTTTTGCATGCGCAGGCCAAAATAGGCACGTTGCAATGCAGTCACTTCGGCTGCCAGGGCAGCCACGTCTTTTTGACGCAGGTCAGTCGCTTTAGACATGTCTTCTTCTCCTGATCAAGCGCCGAGTTGACGAGCGACGAACGTGGTGCGCAGCGGCAGCTTGGCGGCAGCCAGGCGGAACGCTTCGCGGGCCAGCTCTTCAGAGACGCCGACGATTTCGTACAGCATCTTGCCCGGCTGGATTTCAGCCACGTAGTACTCGGGGTTGCCTTTACCGTTACCCATCCGAACTTCGGCGGGCTTGGTGGAAATCGGCTTGTCCGGGAAAACACGAATCCAGATCCGACCACCGCGCTTGACGTGGCGGGAAATGGCACGGCGAGCGGACTCGATTTGACGGGCGGTCAGACGACCACGATCCGTCGACTTCAAGCCGAATTCGCCGAACGAGACAGCGTTACCGCGCGTGGCAATGCCGGTGTTGCGGCCTTTTTGCTCTTTACGGTATTTTCTGCGTGCAGGTTGCAGCATGGTTTTTCTCCGTTAACTCGGCTGATTACTCAGCCTTGGCACCGTCAGCTGCTGCAGCTGGCGCGGCTTTGCGGACGCGCTTAACGGTGGATTTGTCTTCACCTGTCGCTTCGGCGGGCTTGTCGCTACCGTCGGCAGGCGCTGCGTTCGTACCGGCGGGGCGACGAGCGCCACCGCGGCGGTCTGCACCGGGACGGGGACCGTCACGACGGGGACCGCGCGGACGGCGTTCCTCTTCGCGGGGTTCCTGCACGGCGGGCAGATCGGTACGACCCAGAGTGTCGCCCTTGTAGACCCACACCTTCACGCCGATCACGCCGTAGGTCGTCTTGGCTTCGGAGAAGCCATAGTCGATGTCGGCACGCAGGGTGTGAAGCGGCACGCGGCCTTCACGGTACCACTCGGTACGAGCGATTTCGATGCCGTTCAGACGGCCTGCAGACATGATCTTGATGCCTTGGGCACCCAGACGCATGGCGTTCTGCATGGCGCGCTTCATGGCGCGACGGAACATGATGCGCTTTTCGAGCTGCTGGGTGATCGAGTCGGCGATCAGTTGAGCATCGGTTTCGGGCTTGCGCACTTCTTCGATGTTCACTGCCACCGGCACGCCCAGCTGGCGCGACAGTTCCTTCTTCAGGTTCTCGATGTCTTCACCCTTCTTGCCGATCACGACGCCCGGACGAGCCGAGAAAATCGTGATGCGGGCGTTCTTGGCGGGACGCTCGATCAGAACGCGCGAGACCGCGGCGTTCTTGAGCTTGGTCTTCAGGTACTCGCGAACCTTGATGTCGTCGGCGAGCATGCCGGCGAAATCGCGGTCGCTTGCGTACCAGCGCGAAGCCCAGTTACGGCTAACAGCAAGGCGGAAGCCTGTGGGGTGGATTTTCTGTCCCATATGCCTATACCTTTCAGTTGCCAACCGTCACGTACACATGGCACGTGGGCTTGCTGATACGGTTGCCACGACCCTTGGCGCGTGCGGTGAAGCGCTTGAGGGTGGTACCTTGTTCGACATAGATGGTCTTGACCCGGAGTTCGTCGATGTCGGCACCGTCGTTGTGCTCGGCATTGGCGATGGCGGACTCAAGAACCTTCTTGATGATCACAGCGGCTTTTTTCTGGGTGAACTGGAGCGTGTTGAGCGCTTGATCAACCTTCTTGCCACGAATCAGGTCCGCAACCAGGCGGCCTTTGTCGACCGACAGACGGACGCCCCGGAGGACTGCACGTGTTTCTGACATGGTCTTTCCTTATTTCTTGGCTTTCTTGTCAGCCGGATGACCCTTGAAGGTGCGCGTCAGGGCGAATTCGCCCAGCTTGTGGCCCACCATCTGGTCGGTGACATAGACCGGCACGTGTTGCTTGCCGTTGTGCACGGCAATGGTCAGACCGATGAAATCGGGCAGAACCACGGAACGACGCGACCAGGTCTTGATCGGCTTCTTGTCCTTGGTGGCCACGGCCTTGTCGACCTTAGCCAGCAAGTGATGGTCAACAAACGGACCCTTTTTAAGAGAACGAGTCATTTGTCAGCCCCTTACTTCTTGCGACGCGACACAATGAAAGTCTGTGTACGCTTGTTGTTACGGGTGCGATAGCCCTTGGTGAGATTACCCCAAGGATCAACAGCATGACGACCTTCACCAGTGCGGCCTTCGCCACCACCGTGCGGGTGATCAATCGGGTTCATGGCCACGCCACGAACGGTCGGGCGGATACCCTTCCAGCGCGTTGCACCGGCCTTGCCCAGTTGGCGCAGGCTGTGCTCTTCGTTGGCCACTTCGCCGATGGTCGCGCGGCATTCGACGTGAATGCGACGGACTTCACCGGAGCGCAGGCGAACCTGAGCGTAGACACCTTCGCGAGCCAGCAGCGTTGCGGATGCGCCAGCCGAGCGGGCGATCTGCGCACCCTTGCCGGGTTGCAGTTCGATCGCGTGGATGGTGGAACCCACGGGGATGTTGCGGATCGGCAGGGTGTTGCCAGCGCGGATAGGCGCTTCGGAACCGGACAGCAGGGATGCGCCGACTTCAACGCCACGGGGGGCGATGATGTAGCGACGTTCGCCGTCTGCATACAGCACCAGAGCGATGTGAGCCGAACGGTTGGGGTCGTACTCGATGCGCTCGACCTTGGCGACGATGCCATCCTTGTTACGGACGAAATCGACGACGCGGTAGTGATGCTTGTGGCCACCGCCCTTGTGACGGGTGGTGATGTGGCCGTTGTTGTTACGACCGGCCTTCTGGAACTGGGGTTCCAGCAGCGGTGCGTAGCCGGCACCCTTGTGCAGGTGGTCACGCGTGACCTTGACGACGCCACGGCGGCCGGGCGAGGTCGGCTTGATCTTGATAACAGCCATGATTAAGCGGCCTCCCCGGACAGGTTCAGCTCTTGACCGGGCTTGAGCGTGACGTAGGCCTTGCGAACGTTGTCGCGGCGGCCGACGGACTTGCCGAAGCGCTTGGTCTTGCCCTTGGTATTCACCACGGAAACACCCTTGACCTCGACCTTGAACATCAGTTCAACGGCGGCCTTGATCTCGGGCTTGGTGGCGCCTTGCAACACCTTGAACGTCACAGCGTTGGACTGTTCGGCAACCAGGGTGGCCTTTTCGGACACGATGGGAGCGATCAGCACCTGCAACAGGCGGCCTTCTTCAAATTTCTGTGTGCTCATGCGAAGATCTCCTTGAGCTTCTCCAGTGCACTCTTGGTGACCAGCACCTTTTTGTAGTGCACCAGCGACAGCGGATCGGCATAGCGGGGTTCGACCACCAGCACGTTCGGCAGGTTGCGCGAAGCCAGGTACAGGTTGTCGTCGATCTGGTCAGCGATCACCAGCACGGACTCGACGCCCAGAGCCTTGAACTTGCTGGCCAGCAGCTTGGTCTTGGGGGCTTCGATCTTGAGATCGTCCACCACGGCCAGACGGCCTTCACGCACGAGTTGCGAGAAGATCGTGGCGATACCAGCGCGGTAAGCCTTCTTGTTGACCTTTTGTGCGAAGTTTTCTTCCGGCAGATTCGGGAAGATGCGTCCGCCCCCACGCCACAGAGGCGAGGAAGTCATACCGGCACGAGCGCGGCCCGTACCCTTTTGCTTGAACGGCTTCTTGGTCGAGTGCTTGACCTGTTCGCGGTCCTTCTGGGCGCGGGTGCCTTGACGGGCGTTGGCTTGATAAGCCACGACCAGCTGGTGCACCAGCGATTCGTTGTACTCGCGACCGAACAGCGTCTCGGGCGCGTCGATCTTCGACGCGGCCTGGCCTTGGTCATTGAGGAGTTCGAGCTGCATCAGTTCGCTCCCTTGGAGATTTTGGCCTTGACGGCGGGATGAACGGTCACGAAACCGCCCTTCGAACCGGGGATCGCACCCTTGATCAGCAGCAGCTGACGGGCTTCGTCCACACGCACGACATCCAGGTTCTGGGTCGTCACGGTGACGTCACCCATGTGGCCCGTCATCTTCTTGCCGGGGAACACGCGACCGGGATCTTGCGCCATGGAAATCGAACCGGGCACGTTGTGCGAACGGCTGTTACCGTGCGATGCGCGCTGCGATGCGAAGTTGTGACGCTTGATGGTGCCTGCGAAGCCCTTACCGATGGAAGTGCCTTGCACGTCGACCTTCTGGCCAGCGGCGAACACAGCTTCGGCCTTGACGACGCCACCAGCCTGGTATTGGCCAGCCACATCGGCTTCGACACGGAATTCACGAATGATTTCGCCGGCTTCGACGCCAGCCTTGGCCAGGTGACCAGCCAGGGGCTTGGTCACGCGCGATGCCTTGCGGGCACCAAACGTCACTTGCAGTGCGACGTAGCCATCATTCTCTTGGGACTTGACCTGGGACACGCGGTTGTTGGACACATCCACCACCGTGACGGGCACTGTGTCCCCGTCATCGGTGAACAGACGAAGCATGCCCACCTTGCGGCCCAGCAACCCCAGACGATTGCTTTGACTCATTTCATATTCTCCTGACGCCCCACTCTGCCGCACATTGCAGCAAGCTGGCGTCTGGGTTTCGACAGTCCCGACTTCAATTGGCCGGGGCCCTAATTTCCACACATCCAGATCTTTTCCGCCTTGCAACACAGAAGCCGGACCTTGCGATCCGGCGGCCTGACCGCATGCACGAAAAAAATCCACTTGATGCGTGGAAAGTCGAGCATTGTAGCCCCTGCACATTTTTTTGGCAAACAGCAGGCTACGACCCGACCCATGAAAAAACCGGGCTTGCGCCCGGTCTTCATGAAACAAACAACAGCGGGATGTTTACTGCAGTTTGATTTCGACGTCCACGCCGGCCGGCAGGTCCAGCTTCATCAGGGCGTCGACCGTCTTGTCGGTGGGGTCAACGATGTCCATCAGACGCTGGTGCGTACGGATTTCGAACTGGTCGCGGCTGGTCTTGTTGACGTGCGGCGAACGCAGGATGTCGAAACGCTTCAGGCGAGTCGGCAGGGGCACGGGGCCCTTGACGATGGCGCCGGTACGCTTGGCGGTGTCCACGATTTCAGCTGCCGACTGGTCGATCAGCTTGTAGTCGAATGCCTTGAGGCGGATGCGGATCTTTTGCTTGCTCATTTGTATTCCTTGATGAACGCTGGGGATCAAGCAACGATCTTGGCAACCACACCGGCGCCGACGGTCTTGCCGCCTTCGCGGATGGCGAAGCGCAGGCCTTCTTCCATGGCGATCGGGGCGATCAG
>NZ_RJVF01000003.1 GCF_003752175.1 Comamonas sp. BIGb0124
CGGCCTGGAGGCCGACCTGTTCGCTGCCGTGCCCGAGCTCGTCGAGAAGCTCTGAATCGGCTGCGCAGCGTCGGCGCAACAGCCTCACGCCTGCCGGATATCGCCATCCACCAGGCGCCACAGCCCCAGCGGGTTACCTTGCCGAAGTGCCTCCGGCAACAACGCATCGGGAAAGTCCTGGTAGGAAACGGGTCGCAGGAAACGATCGATCGCCGAGGCGCCCACCGAGGTGAACATGGCGTTGGATGTCGAGGGGAACGGCCCGCCGTGCACCATCGCGTGGCTGACCTCCACGCCCGTCGGGAAACCGTTGACCAGAATACGCCCCGCTTTGCGCTCGAGCACGGGCAACAGGCGTTTGGCGTCGGCATGGTCGGCGGCTTCGATCTGCAGCGTCACCGTGAGCTGGCCTTCGACATGCTCGGCGATCCGGAGCAGCTCGTCGACATTCGCAGCACGGACGACGACAGACGCCGGACCGAACATCTCGTTTTCCAGCTCGGGGTTCTCGAGCAGGCGTCCGGCATCCGTGACATACAGCACGGCCTGCGCCGCATTCGGTTGATCACCGCCTGCCGCGCCCTGGGCCACCCTTTCGACGCCGGCAGCAGCACCGATTTTTTCCACGCCCGAGCAATAGGCGTCGTGAATACCGGGCGTGAGCATGGTCTGTGCCGCCTTGCCCGCCAGCGCCTCGGCGGCAGCGGCGAGAAAGCGCTGCAGATCCGGCCCGTCGACGGCCAGCACCAGGCCGGGGTTCGTGCAGAACTGTCCAGCCCCCATCGTCAGCGAATCGGCAAAGGCCTTGCCGATGGCTTCTGCACGTGCGGCCAATGCACCCGGCAGCAGGAACATCGGATTGACGCTGCTCATTTCGGCATAGACGGGGATGGGCTCGGGACGGGCATTGGCGATCTTCACCAGCGCCAATCCCCCCTGGCGCGAGCCGGTGAAACCGACCGCCTTGATCGCCGGATGCGCCACCAGGGCCTCGCCCAGCTTGCGGCCCGCACCGATCAGGAGCGAGAACACGCCTTCGGGCAGACCTTGATCCTTGACGGCTTTCTGGATGGCGCGGCCGACCAGTTCAGACGTGCCCAGGTGGGCGCTGTGGGCCTTGACGATGACGGGCGCACCGGCGGCCAGGGCCGATGCGGTGTCGCCGCCGGCCACCGAGAAGGCCAGCGGGAAATTGCTGGCGCCGAACACGGCCACAGGGCCCAGGGGCAGCTTGGCCAGTCGCAGATCCACCCGGGGCAACGGTTTGCGCTCGGGTTGCGCCGGATCGATGGTCGCATTCAGAAAATGCCCGTCGCGCACCACTTTTGCAAACAGACGCAACTGGCCCACGGTCCGCGCACGTTCGCCGGTCAGGCGGGCCATGGGCAGGCCGGTCTCGGCGTGGGCACGCGCCAGCAGTTCGTCACCGATGGCGACGATGTTGTCGGCTATGGCTTCCAAGAAAGAGGCTCGCCGGGACAGCGGCGCCTGCCGGTAGGCATCGAAAGCGTCGTCGGCCAGTCGGGCGGCTCGGTCGACTTCCGCAGGGCCGCCGAGGCCGAAGGTGGGCTCGGGGATCTCGGCATGCGTGGCGGGATTGAAGGCAGCCTGGCTGCCTTCGCTGCCGCGAACGGCCGCGAAGCCAATGAGCATTTCGCCGGTGAGAGTCATGGGTGTTTTTCCTGTCTGGAGAGCGCGATGCCCTGCTTACTCGGGCTGGATGCCGGCCGTGCGGATGATGTTGCCCCATCGTTCGTACTCCGAGCGCTGGAAGTCGGCCAGTTCCTGGGGTGACGACGGCGTGATCTCCATGCCGGTCGATTCGATCGATTTCTTGACGACGTCGCTCTTCAGTGCCTGGCGCATCAGCTCGTTGAGCCGGGCCACGATGGGTTCGGGTGTTCCAGGCGACGCATACAACGCATTCCAATAACCCAGTTCATAGCCGGGCAGAGACTCTGCAATGGCCGGAACGTCGGGGATCAGCGGCGACCGGTGGGTGCTGCTCACGCCCAGCGCGCGGAGCTTTCCGGCTTTCACCTGCGGCAGCGAGACGGCGAAGTCGACGATCATCAGATCGGTCTGGCCTGCGACCAGGTCGGTGATGGCGGGCGGATTGGCCTTGTAAGGGATGTAGTTGAGGTCGGTCCCCGTCATCTGCTGGAACAGCTCGGTGGCGACCTGAGCCGACGAACTGCCCGATCCGTAATTCAGCTTGCCGGGCTCTTTTTTGGCGAGCGCGACGAGCTCCTGAACATTCTTGGCAGGGATGCCGGGATTCGTCACCAGAAGCAGCGAACCCTTGGCCAGCAGGGCCACCGGTGTAAATCCCTTGACCGGATCGTAGGACAGTTTTTTGTACAGATGGGGATTGGCTGCCTGCGTCGTGTTCGTGGTCATGAACAGCGTGTAGCCATCCGGCTGAGCCCGCGTCACGGCCTGAGCGGCAATGCCGCCGAATGCACCGGGCCGGTTGTCCACGACCACCGGTTGGTCGGTCGCACGCGTGACCTCCTGGGCAATCGCACGCGCCAGGCCATCGGTGGCGCTGCCCGGGCTCGAACCGATCACGATCGTGATGGGGCGATTGGGATAGGGTTGTTGTGCGATGGCAGAACAGCCCACAGCGGTCAACATGAGCGCTGCAAACAAAGAGCGACGCGAAGCATTCATTTTTCTGTCTCCAATGATGGGTTCAATTTTTTGGCGACGGCATCCGCCGGGGTGGCGGTCGAACGCCGCCTGTCGCCTGTTCCTGCGCAAGGACTAAATCAGTTTCCAGCCTTGCAGCAGTGCCTTCAGTTGAGCCTGTGCCTTCTCGGTCAACGGCCAGGCCGAGGGGGCGCGCGTGGGTCCGCAGTCACGGCCCAGCAATTGCAGGGCCGCTTTCACGACGGTGACGTTGGTGCCGTTGTTTTCCTGGGCACGCAGTTCCTCGAACGGCAGCATCTCGGCCACCAGACGCAGGGCCAGCGGGTAATCGGCCGCCTCAAGCGCACGATGGATCGCCACCGAGCGGGCGGGCAGGACATTGATCAGGCCCGAGGTGAACCCGCGTGCACCGACCGCGTAGAACGGAGCGGCCCAGGTTTCTGCCAGTCCACCGATCCACGCGATGTCCAGATCGCCGGTGCGCCGAATGGCCTCGGCCAGCACCAGCGGCGTGGGCGAAGCCCATTTCACGCCGACGACCTGCGGGATGCGGCACAGTTCCTCGATCGCCGCCAGACCGATGTTTTCATTGCGCAGGTAAAGCACCAGCGGCAGACCGTCCGCGGCATCCGCGACTTCCTGCAGATAACGAAGCACGCCGCGAGGAGAAACAAAGGGATCCGGCGGCTGGTGCACCATCAACGCCGAGACACCCGCCTGGCGCGAGGCCCGAGCCAGAGCCTTGGCTTCGTTGACACTGCGGCCCACGCCGCCGAGCAGGGGCACACGCCCGGCAATCAGTTCGGCCGCAGCATGGACGGCGGCCTCGGCCTCGTGCGGCTGAAGTCCGTAGTACTCGCCCGTATTGCCATTGCTCACCAGCACATGGACACCGGCCTCGACGGCATCGTCGACGATGCCGCGCAGCGGACGGGCATCGAAGCCGCCTTCGCTGTCGAAGGGCGTCACCAAAATGCCCGAAATGCCATTCAGGGCCGCCCGCAGTGCGGACCCGTTCGAAACGCTCATATCGTCTCCTCGTTCAAGAAGACACCGACTCTAGGTATCCCGGCCGGGTGCGTCCAATCCAATCACGGGAAGGTGCAATACAATTTCTGAATCGTGTTTCAACTCTCGCAACTCCGTTGCTTCGTCGCCGTCGCCTCCGAATTGCACTTCGGACGTGCAGCCGCCTTGTTGCACATGACGCAACCGCCGCTGACGCGGCAGATTCAGTTGCTGGAGCATGAGGTCGGCGGACGGTTGCTCGACCGATCCGGCGGTTCCGTGCGCCTGACGACCGCCGGGGCCCTGTTCCTGATCGAGGCCGAAGACATCCTGCGACGCAGCGAAGCGGCGGTTCTGGCTGCACGCAGGGCGCTGAACTCGGAGGCCGGCAGTGTGACGCTCGGTTTCATTCCCGCAGCCAGCTACGACCTGTTGCCCAAGCTCGTGCAGATCGCACGTGAGAAGTTGCCGGAAGTCAGCCTGGTGCTTCGGGAAATGCAGACGGCCGCGCAGGTGGAAGCCATCGGAGCGGGTTCGATCGATCTGGGCATCGTCAGGCCGTTCGAGCCCCGCAGTTTTGCCGCGTCGTGCGAACTGATCCGCGAACCCTTCATGCTGGCCGCACCCGCCCATCACGCGCTGGCGCGGCGCAAGTCGATACCGCTTTCGGCACTGCACTTGCAACCGTTCATCGAATACTGCCCGCTGGAGTCGCGCTATCTCTACGAGATGATCGCCGGACGCCTGCGGGCCGAGGGCGTGCGCCCGGTGACCAAGCACACCCTGAGCCACACGCATTCGATGCTGTCGATGGTCTCGTCGGGCATGGGCGTGACGCTCGTGCCGCGCTCTGCAGCCGGGCTTCGGTTCAAGGGCGTCGCTTACCGGCCATTGGACTGCAGCCCTCCCCTCGAGGTCGAACTGCAGCTCATGTGGCGGCCCCACGCAGAGCGGCTGGTGTCGGATTCGTTGCGAGAGATCCTGTTGACTTGTGTTGCCGACGAAGCACTGGCGGCCGGCGAGTCGACGCGTGGCCTCAGGCACCTCGACGGCCGGGTGAACCCCAGGCCGAGCGACGGGAAAACGGGCTGAGAGAAGCCGTCAGCGCACGGATGCCCAGGATGCGCTGGACAGAATCTGGACGAAAAAAAGCCAGCTCGAGGCTGGCTTCTTTTCTGTCGATGGCCGGTTTGATTGCCGTTCGGTTGCGGCCGGACCATCGATCGATGTATTGGTGGGTGATGCAGGGTTTGAACCTGCGACCCCTGCCGTGTGAAGGCAGTGCTCTACCGCTGAGCTAATCACCCTTGCGTTTGCAAGACCTCTATTATTGCATATTTTTTTCGAGCTCTTCAAGTTTTCGCCAAATTGTTTTGCCATCGCTGGCTTTGTCGATCTCGGCCACCACCGTGGCGTGCGCCAGCAGTTCCTGCTCGCTGGCCGTCAGCACGGGCAAGGAGAGCAGGCTCAGATCGACATCGTCGGAAACCGGCTTGCCGCCCGCCCCTTCGCGCTTGTCTTCCAGATCGATGCCCAGCGAGTTCTGGCCGCGGGTCAGGTTGATGTAGACATCGGCCAGCAGTTCGGCATCGAGCAAGGCGCCGTGAAGCACACGATTGCTGTTGTTGACGCCCAGGCGGTCGCACAGGGCATCTAGCGAGTTGCGTTTGCCCGGGAAGATCTCCTTGGCCAGCGCCAGGCTGTCGATCACGTTGTGCACGATGCCCTTGAGCGGCTCCCGTCCCAGCAACTGCAGTTCCTTGTCGAGGAAACCGACGTCGAACGGTGCGTTGTGGATGATGAGTTCGGTGCCCGCCAGGTAGTCGAAGAGCTCGTCGGCGATCTGCGCGAACTTGGGCTTGTCGGCCAGGAATTCGGACGTGATGCCGTGCACACGCAGCGCCTCTTCATGGCTGTCGCGTTCGGGATTGATGTAGAAGTGTTTGTTGTTGCCGGTCAGGCGGCGGTCGACGATCTCGACGCAGCCGACTTCCAGGATGCGGTCGCCGGTCGCAGCCGACAGGCCTGTGGTTTCGGTGTCCAGTACGATTTGGCGCATGCCGGGGGTGTCCTTGCTCTCTATCTTTTGATCTACACGGGGCGGCGGGTGCGGGCACGGGATGTTGCATCGCGTGGCCCGGTCCGCACGCCCAGGTTTCAGGGGTTCAGCGCAGTGCGGCCGCCTGGGCCAGCGCCGCCTGCGAGGCGTCGAAGTCGCCACGCGCTTCGGCCAGCGTCGACAGCGTCGCCCAGGTGTGGCGGCGCATGCGTTCGTCGCTCAGGCCGGTGGCTGCGGACGACAGCAGCAGTTGCGCCTTGCCCCACAACTGACGGCGAACACAGGCCATGCCGGCCAGGTATTGCAGGTTGGCATCGTGCGGCAGACGTTGCTGGGCCGCCTCGATGCGGGCCAGCCACGCCGTATCGGCGTCGTCGAGACTGGCCTCGAGCAGGCCGACCAGCCGCTCGCGTGTGGTGTAGCCCATCGAGGCATAGTGCGGCCACACACCCTCGATCCACTGGCGGGCCAGCGTGGCACCGGCGCTCCGGTTGTTGGTGGGCGCGACCTGCAGGGCACGCTGCGCGGCGACACAGACCACTTCGGGAATGATGCGCTCGGCAGGCTCGAGGGCCCGCCAGGTCTTCTCGAGTTGCGTGAGGTCGTGGGCCTGCCGCAAGGCGTCGCCGGCCAGGCTGCGCAACAGGCTGGTGCCGGCTTCGGGCGTGAAGGCACGATGACGGATGAGCGCGCGGGCGGTATCGAGGGCCTGCATGGGCAGGCCGGCCAGCCGTGCCGCCTTGAGCCGGGTCCGCAGCGTGACCATGCGCCGCGACACGCCCTGGGGCAGTTGCTCGAGCCATTGCAGCGCATCCTGCGGGGCCTGGTCGTCGAGCGCCCAGTTGGCGGCGCGCAGACGGGCGCCTTCGGCGAGTTCGCCATGGCCACGCCCCGGCTGCAGCGCCTCGTCGAGCACCTGCTGCAGGTGGCGATCGCGCGAAGCGGCATCCTGAAGGGCATGTGCGCTCTCGGCGGCCAGCACATGGGCCATGGCCCGGACCTGGGCGCCTTGCGGTGCCGCCTCGCCGGCCTCGCGCAACGAGGCCTCCTGGTGCAGCGCGGCATCGGCGCACTTGCGCGCACGAAGGAAACGGCCGGTCAGCAGATGGGTATGGGCGTCCATGAGCGCCACATGCATCGCACGCTCTTTCTGCTGCGCGCGCCAGCGGCGGGCTTGCCGGGGCAATTCGAACAGCGCACCCAGCGCACGCAGCGCCACATGCAGCAGCACAAATGCGAACAGCAGCAGCACCAGCACCAGGTTCAGCGACAGATCGACACGGTAGGGGGCAAAAAACACCGTCACGCTGCTGGCGTTGGGACCGGCAAACAAGGCCAGGGCCACCGCAACGGCAAACAGGATCAGAAACCAGATGGCTGCACGCATGGTCAGGCTCCGTCCGGCATCAAGGATGGGTCGCCGCGGCCAGCGCGGTGAGGGTGTCGTCGATGCGCGGCATCTGCACATCGCGGACATCGGACTGGATCTGCTGCAGCACGGTGGCGACCTGTTGCGTGGTGCGCGATGCCGGATCGAAATAACGGGCGATCAGTGCCGTGATGGCCTGCAGCTCGCCCCGCGCCTGTCCATACTGGCGCGCAGCCAGGTCGACGCGGGCATGCAGCAGGCGCAGCTTCAGGCTCTCGCGCAGGAAATAGGCTTGATCGGGGGCGATCAACGCCGACTCGGGGCGGTCGATGCGGGTCACGCGCACCAGTTGGCGGGTGTCGTCCCACACCGCGCGCCACCAGCGCCGCCATTGGGTGTCTTCACCCTCGAGACCGGACAGAGGCTGGGTGCCCAGCGGCCGGCCCATGGCCACGACGCCGTTGAGCAGAGGCATGTCCTCGACCAGGCGCAAGACCTCGTCCATGCTCGACTGGATGCCCACGGCATCGACGTAATCGGCGGCCTGGAGGCGCTCGATGTCGGCCGACAGCGCACGCTGCAGGCCGCCGAGCTGCGGCAGGGCGGCCTGTTCGAGACGGGTGCGAGCCCGCCTCATGGCCGCCAGCAAGGGTTCGGTGGTGCCGGTCAGCTCCATCTGCTGCTGGGCCAGGCGGACCGAGGCGTTGATCTCGACCACCAGGTTGCCGTCCTGGCTGCGCGTGAGCTGGTTGACCAGCGTTTCAAGCTGCGCGCGCTGCAGCGACAGATCCTTGAGCTGGTTTTCCAGCATACCCAGCCGGGTCGAGTTGTCCATCGACAGGGATTGCGCCTGTTGCGAGAGCGTGCGGGCCTCGATCGCGTGGGTGTTGCTGTCGGCGCTGCGGCGCGCGACATCGCTCTGGAGCTGGCCGATGCGCTGCCAGAGCAAGGCGCCGACGATGAGCCCGGCAGCCGCCAGCAGCACCAGCAGGGCCATCAGCCAGCCAGGCATGCGCAGGCCGCCGGCGGGGGGCAGCCGATCCGCGCCATAGGCGTCCGCTACGGGCGCCGCTGCGGCAGCGGGGGTCAGGGGGCGGACTTCAGGTTGATCTTGCATAAGCCAGTGATTTTATCGATGCGGCGACAGCCTGGGGATCAGGATGGGAGAGTTGTACACGGCCCCAGCCGGCCGCACGCAGGGTCTGGGCGATGCGGTCGTGGGTGGCGATCGCCTGCGCACGCCCGTTATCGGTCTCGCCCAGCAAGACGCCGAGCTGGGCGACGGCCATGGCACTGCTCATCAGCCAGATGCTGCCGTCGGTCAGCGCCAGCCGCGCCGCCTGCCGCCGAGCGTCGTCCCAGACCGGCCTGGCGCGTTCGTAGGTCGCGATCTGGCGCACGGCGACGCCATGGGCCAGCAGTTGCCGGGTCAGCCAGTCTCGACCGACCGGCTGGCCGCCCGAACCTTCTTCCGAGCCTCGCACGATCAGCACCCGCCGGCAGGCGCCGGACAGGATGCCGGCTTCGACCTGGCGCCACAGGGCCTCGGAGTCGAAATTGTCGTTCTGGTCGGCGCGCGGCGCAACGATCGAGCCGGACGGCCAGCCGGCCTGCCGCAGGGCCTCGACCGTCGACGGACCGACGGCCCAGGCCTGGCGCGGCGCCATGGCGTCGGCAGTCGCTTGCAAGGCAGCCCAGCCGCGCACCGCATTGGCACTGACGAACATCATGGCATCGCCCGCCCGAGCGGCCGATCGCCATTCATGCACGGCGGCACGCGGCACCTCGGGGTCGGCAACGGCCCGGATGCCGATCAGCGGCCACAGCCTCAATTGCCAGTCGGGCGACCACGCCGCAGCGGCCTGCAGGCGAGCCGCCCAGGGACCGGCGTCTTCGGCCGGCCGGGTCACGATGACCTGCAGGGACATCCCGGCTGCAGAAGCGGGAGCCGTGACGGGCATGCGGGGTGTCATGCGGCTGCGCGCGATCAGTCGCGCTCCGTCTCCGGGGGACGGGCACCGAGACGCAGCAGTTCGGCGGCCACGGACTGGCCGAGCGCCTCGGCTTCGCCGGGCGTGGCGGCGGCCGCGCTGCCGCTGGCCTGCACCAGACTCGCCTCGCCGGTGGATTCGGATATCTCGCCCCAGGCGGCGCGCAGCCACAGGCGCTCGCCCTGCCATACGGCATGGGCCGCCAACGGCACCGAACAGCTGCCGCCCAGCGCACGCGACACCGCACGCTCGGCACTCACGGCCAGCCAGGTCGGCACATGGGCCAGCGGGCGCAGCGCATCCATGACATCGGTCCGGTCGATGCGGACCTCGATGCCCAGGGCGCCCTGGCCCGCCGCAGGCAACATCCGTTCGGGCGCCAGGCGTTCGCGGATGCGCTTGCCGAGATCGAGCCGCGTCAGTCCGGCCGTCGCAAGGACGATCGCGTCGTACTGGCCGTCATCGAGCTTGCGCAGACGGGTATCGAGGTTGCCGCGCAAGGGCTGGATCACGAGGTCGGGCCGCTGCGCCTGGAGCAGCGCCGAGCGCCGCAGGCTGGAGGTCCCCACCACGGCGCCGGCCGGCAATTGCGCCAGCGATTCGAAGCGGTTGCTGACCAGGGCGTCGCTCGGGTCCTCGCGCTCGAGCACGCAGGCCAGGACAAAACCCTCGGGCAGTTCCATCGGTACGTCCTTGAGCGAGTGCACGGCCAGATCGGCCTGGCCCTGCTCGAGCGCGAGCTCGAGTTCCTTGACGAACAGGCCCTTGCCGCCCACCTTGGAGAGCGTGCGATCGAGAATCTGATCGCCGCGCGTGGTCATGCCCAGGATCTCGACCGCATGGCCCCGCGCCTGCAGCAACTCGCGCACGTGGCCGGCCTGCCACAGGGCCAGGCGGCTTTCGCGGGTGGCGATGGTGAGAGAGGGGAGCTGGAGGGTCATGGGGAACACGCGGCGCGAGGCACAGGATCAGGGGAAAGCGTTGTCCCGTCATGCAGCACCGCAGCAAATCCGGGACGGTCAATGCTAGCATGTGCAATCGCCCTCGATGCACGCTTCCCGCGCCGCCTGGGCCTCGACATGCCACGCAACATCATCAGCAACAAGAAGATGGAGGAGTCCCATGCCTGAGTCCCGCAGCGCCCGCGCGCGCGCCCAATCCGGCGCCGCCGCCCTGCCCCCCGCCGACCCGAACGCAACGCCGCCCGTCAACGGCAAAGACCTGCCCCTGATCGAGGACGTGCGCCTGCTGGGCCGCATCCTGGGCGACGTCATCCGCGAGCAGGAAGGGCAAGCCGCATTCGACCTCATCGAGCAGATCCGCCAGCTCTCGGTCGCGTTTCGCCGCCACGACGACCGCAAGGCCGAACGCAAGCTCGAAACCTTGCTGGCCAGCCTCTCGCACGACCAGACCACCAGCGTGATCCGCGCCTTCACGTACTTCAGCCACCTGGCCAACCTGGCGGAAGACCGTCACCACATCCGCCGCCGCCAGTTCCACGAGCGCGCCGGCCATGTGCAGCAGGGCAGCCTGGCCGGTGCACTGCAGCGGCTGCAGCAGGCCGGCACCTCGCACGAGGCCATCGTGCAGATGCTGGCCAGCAGCTACATCGCCCCCGTGCTCACCGCCCACCCGACCGAAGTGCAGCGCAAGAGCCTGCTCGATGCCGAACGCGGCATCGCCCAGTTGCTGCTGGCACGCGAAGCCTTGCTGCCACGCGAGCTGGCCCACAACGAAGAGCAGATCCAGGCCCGCGTCACCCAACTGTGGCAAACGCGGCTGCTGCGCGACAGCAAGCTCAGCGTGGCCGACGAGATCGACAACTCGCTGAGCTACTACGAAACCACCTTTCTGCGCCAGATTCCGCGCCTTTACCACGACCTCGAGCAGCAGCTGGGCCACGAGGGCCTGCCGGCGTTCTTCCACATGGGCCAGTGGATCGGCGGCGACCGCGACGGCAACCCCAACGTGACGGCGCAGACCCTCGACTATGCGCTGCGCCACCAGGCCGAGGTCGCCCTGCGCTACTACCTGACCGAGGTGCACGAGCTGGGCCGCGAACTGTCGATGTCGGCCACGCTGGTGGGCGTCAGCCCCGAGATGCTGGCCTTGGCCCAGGCCTCGCCCGACAGCAACGAGCACCGTCACGACGAACCCTATCGCCGGGCGCTCGCCGGTATGTACGCACGCCTGGCCGCGACCCTGCGCGAGCTGACCGGCGGCGAGGCGGCACGCCACGCGGTCAAGCCTCAGAACCCCTACGCACGGGCAGAAGACCTGCTGGCCGACCTGCGCGTCATCCAGTCCTCGCTCAAGAGCAACCACTCTGCTGCGCTGTTGCCCCAGCGGCTCAATCCGCTGATCCGGGCGGTCGAGGTCTTCGGTTTCCACCTGGCCACGGTCGATCTGCGCCAGAGCTCGGACCAGCACGAACGGGTGGTGGCCGAGCTGCTGGCCCATGCGCGCCTGCAGGCCGACTACTCGGCGCTCGACGAAAACGGCAAGCGCGCCCTGCTGCTGCAACTGCTCAACGACGCCCGGCCGCTGCGTGTGCCGGGTGCGGGCTACAGCGAGCATGCCGAAAGCGAACTGGCCATCTTCGCCGCAGCCAAGCGCATGCGCGAACTCTACGGATCACGCGCCATCCGCCACTACATCATCAGCCACACCGAAAGCGTGAGCGACCTGCTCGAGGTGCTGCTGCTGCAGAAGGAATGCGGCCTGCTCACCGGCCCCCTCGATCCGTCCCTGCATGCCCAGGCCGCCGAAGGGCAGGCCCTGGCGCAGCTCATCGTCGTGCCGCTGTTCGAGACCATCGAGGACCTGCGCCAGGCCGCCCCCATCATGCGCGAGTTCTACGCGCTGCCGGGCGTCGCCGACATGGTGCGCCACTCGGGTGCCGAGCAGGACATCATGCTGGGCTACAGCGACAGCAACAAGGACGGCGGCATCTTCACCAGCAACTGGGAGCTCTACCGGGCCGAACTCGCCCTGGCCGCGCTGTTCGACGGGCTCAAGGACAGCCACGGCATCACCATGCGGCTGTTCCACGGCCGTGGCGGCACGGTGGGGCGCGGCGGCGGGCCGAGCTACCAGGCCATCCTGGCCCAGCCCCCGGGCACGGTGCGCGGCCAGATCCGCCTGACCGAGCAAGGCGAAGTCATCGCCTCGAAGTACGCCAACCCGGAAATCGGCCGCCGCAACCTCGAGACCCTGGTCGCCGCCACGCTCGAAGCCACGCTGCTGCCTGCCGACAAACCGGTGCCCAAAGCTTTTCTCGAGGCCGCAGCCACCCTGTCGCAGGCCAGCATGGATGCCTACCGCAAGCTGGTCTACGGCACGGCCGGATTCACCGACTACTTCTTTGCCTCCACCCCCATCCGCGAGATCGCCGGCCTGAACATCGGGTCGCGCCCCGCGTCGCGCAAGCCCAGCCAGAAGATCGAGGACCTGCGCGCCATCCCCTGGGGCTTCAGCTGGGGCCAGTGCCGCCTGACCCTGCCGGGCTGGTACGGCTTCGGTTCGGCGGTCGAGCATTACCTCGGCCGCATCGAATCCGGCAGCAAGGACACGCGTGAATCACGCACCCGGCGCCTGCAGAAGATGTACCGCGATTGGCCTTTCCTGCGCACCCTGCTGTCCAACATGGACATGGTGATGGCCAAGAGCGACCTCGCCCTGGCGCGGCGCTACGCGGGCCTGGTGCCCGATGCCAAGCTGCGCCGGCGCATCTTCGGTGCCATCGAGGCCGAGTGGCAGCGCACCCAGGACGCGTTGACGCTCGTCACCGGCGAAAGCGACCGGCTGGTGGGCAACCCGTCTCTGGCGCGCTCCATCCAGTACCGCTTTCCCTACATCGATCCGCTGCATCATCTGCAGGTCGAACTGCTGCGGCGCTATCGCGCGGGAGAAGACAGCACCCGCCTGCAGCGCGGCATTCACATCTCCATCAACGGCATCGCCGCGGGCGTGCGCAACACGGGCTGATCCTCCCGATTACCCGACCCGGCCACGCTGTCATCCGGCCGGGTTAATATCGCGCGCTCTTTCAGCCACGCCGCGCCTGTCCGGTGGCCGTTGTTCCTGCCACCTGCCGATGCGCCCCACCCACGCCGCCTGACCCTGCCCGTCCACCGGGCCAGGGGTGCGGCGTGTCCGTGCCGTGGCATCCGCGACCCCGTGCATCGCCTGTTGTCCGTGTTCTTTTCCTGATCGTCCGTCCATGTCATCGACATACCCGTCCAGCCTCCCCAGTCCCGGTCGCACTGGGCGCATCGCCGTGCCGCCGGCCGTGACCATCATGGCCGTGGGCGTGTTCGCCGCCGGCACCAGCGAATTCATGCCCTCGGGACTGCTGCCGGCCATTGCCCGCGACTTCGCCATCGACATTCCGCACGCAGGCCTGACGGTCTCCATCTTCGCCATCGGCATGGTCATCGGCGGCTTGCTCAGTGCTCTGGCCACCACCCGCTGGTCCCAGCGCAGCCTGCTGCTGAGCGCCATCGTCACCTTGGCCATCGGCCATGTGATCGGCGCGCTGGCTTCCAGCTTCGAGGGCCTGCTCGTCTCGCGCCTGGTCAGTGCGCTGGCCACGGGCGCCTTCTGGACGATCGCCGCCGTGGTGGCCGTCACCATCACGCCCGAAGGCGCCCGCGCGCGTGCGCTGGCGCGGCTGGTCGGCGGCATGACGCTGGCCAACATCATCGGCGTCCCGTTGGGCACGGCCATCGGGCAGGACCACGGCTGGCGCATCACCTTCTGGGCGGTGGCCGTCATTGCCAGCCTGGCCGCCTGCGCGGTGTACGCGCGGGTACCCGAGCCGCCCCGCAACGCCCATGCGCCAGGGCTGCGGCGTGAGCTGCGGACCTTTGCCCAGGGACGGCTGTGGCTGGCCTACGCCACCATCGCCTGTTTCCAGACGGCCTACATGGGTCTGCTGAGCTACGCCGCACCGCTGCTGACCGAAGTCGCCCGGCTGCCGAGCAGCGCCGTCCCGCTCGTGCTCACGGGCTTCGGCATCGGCAGCTTCATCGGCATCCATCTCGGCGCCCGTGTGGCCGACCGCCGCCCTTGGCGTACCCTGGCCACCGGCCTGGGCGGCCTCACGCTGACCATGGCCGCCATCGCGGTGCTGGCGCCGGTCTCGGGCCTGCTGACGGCGGCGCTGATGCTGATGGCGGGGGTGGTGAGCTACATCTCGTCGGCACCGCTGAATGCACGGGTGTTCGGCCTTGCCGCCGACGCCCCCAACCTGGCCAGCGCGGCCAATGTGTCGGCCTTCAATGTGGGCAACGCCGCCGGGCCGCTGCTGGGCGGCTGGGCCATCCACCAGGTCGGCTACACCGGCCCTGCCCTGGTGGGCGTGGCCTCCGGCCTGCTCGCGCTGGGGCTCATGGCCTGCTCGCGCCGGGCCGATCGGCGCAGACTGATGCTGCTGCCTATCCGTTGAGCGCCAGCCGGGCTCTGGCTGCCCGGTACTCACGGTCCAGCCGCTGGACCAGCTCGGCCGTCGACAGCACACGATCGATGGCGCCGATGCCTTGCCCGCAACCCCAGATGTCTTTCCAGGCCTTGGCCGCATCGCCGCCGAAGTTCATCTTTCCGGGATCGCTCACCGGCAGATTGGCAGGATCGAGACCCGCGGCCACGATGGAAGGGGCCAGGTAGTTGCCATGCACGCCGGTGAACAGGTTGCTGTAGACGATGTCGTCCGAGCTGCCCTGCACGATGGCCTGCTTGTAGGCGTCGGTCGCCCGGGCCTCCCGCGTGGCGATGAAGGCCGAGCCGATGTACGCGAAATCGGCGCCTGCCGCCTGGGCCGCCAGCACCGCATCTCCCGTGGCGATGGCGCCGCTCAGCGCGACCGGGCCGTCGAACCACTGGCGGATTTCCTGCAGCAGGGCAAAGGGACTCTTCACCCCCGCATGCCCGCCCGCCCCCGCCGCCACGGCAATGAGCCCGTCGGCCCCCTTGTCGACGGCCTTGTGCGCAAAGGCATTGTTGATGATGTCGTGCAGCACCACGCCGCCCCAGCCGTGCACCGACTGGTTGACCTCGACCTGGGCGCCCAGCGAGGTGATGACGATGGGCACCTTGTACTTCTCGATCACGGCCATGTCGTGCGCCAGCCTGTCGTTGGAACGGTGCACGATCTGGTTGATGGCGAAAGGCGCGGCCGGCC
This sequence comes from Comamonas sp. BIGb0124, assembly GCF_003752175.1. Lineage (GTDB taxonomy): Bacteria > Pseudomonadota > Gammaproteobacteria > Burkholderiales > Burkholderiaceae_C > Comamonas_F. The sequence goes on from NZ_RJVF01000003.1 coordinate 15,261, forward strand.
GCTGCGGATGGGCGCGGTCGTGGGCGGCCAGCGTCTCGGTGATCTCGGCAAGCCAGTCGTCGAGCTGCGCCGCCGGACGCGCATTGAGCGCCGGCATCGATCCCACCACGCCGGCCTTGCACTGGGCAATCACCAACTCGGGGGTGCTGACAATGAACATCGGCGAGGCGATGACGGGCAGCGGCAGCGCCTGAAGCACGGGAGGCAAACGGCTCATGGGGTGTCTTTCGGAGGGGGACGGACGAGGGAGCGCAAAGCGGTCCGCGGCCTAGAAGTCTTCGGCCGACAGCGCGCACACGCTGTCCGCTCCGTGCACGATGGCGCTCTCGAGCGCGGGAATCCGGCTCAGGATGTGCTCGGCATAAAAACGCGCCGTCGCCCGCTTGCGCCGTGCGAAGTCGGCATCGAAGCGGCCGTCGGGACCCGATTCCCGCGCCCCGTCCTGCACCGCCAGCAAAGCGCGCGCCAGTTGCCAGCCGCTGACCAGGTTTCCGGCCAGCATCAGATAGGGAACGCTGCCGGCATACACGGCATTGGGCTGCGCCGTGCCCTGCTCGACCAGGTAGTCGACCACCCGCCGCAGCGACTGGCGGCCTTCGCCCAGCGCCGCCAGCACGGCCAGCGCGTCGGCGCCGCCCTGTTGCCGCAACGCGTCTTCGGTGGCAGCCACGCGCTCGGCCAGCGCATGCATCGCGGCCCCGCCGTCGCGCAAGGTCTTGCGACCCACCAGGTCGTTGGCCTGGATGGCGGTGGTTCCTTCGTAGATGGTGAGGATCTTGGCGTCGCGATAATGCTGCGCGGCGCCGGTCTCCTCGATGTAGCCCATGCCGCCATGGACCTGCACCCCCAGGTTGGTCACCTCCAGGCTGCATTCCGTGCTGTAGCCCTTGACCAGCGGCACCAGCAGTTCGTAGAAGGCCTGCTCCTGCCGGCGCACGGTTTCGTCCGGATGCGCATGGGCCCGGTCGTGGGCCGCCGCCGCCGCGCAGGCCATGGCCCGTGTGCCCTCCACCAGCGCACGCATCGTCATCAGCATGCGCTTGACATCGGGGTGCTCGATGATGGCGACCGGTGCACGCGACGAGCCGTCGACCGGACGGGACTGCACGCGCTCGCGGGCATAGGCCACGGCCCGCTGGTAGGCCCGGTCGGCCACCGCAATGCCCTGCAGGCCGACGGCATAACGAGCCGCGTTCATCATGATGAACATGTACTCGAGGCCGCGGTTTTCCTCGCCCACCAGCCAGCCGATGGCACCGGGCCCTTCGCCGTCGGCCACACTGCCCGCCAGTCCGTCGCCATACTGCAGCACGGCCGTGGGACTGGCCTTGATGCCCAGCTTGTGCTCGATGCTCACACAGGCCACGTCGTTGCGCCGACCGGGTTCGCCCGCCGCATCGGGCAGGAACTTGGGCACCACGAACAGGCTGATGCCCTTGATGCCTTCGGGAGCGCCCTGCGCCCGGGCCAGCACCAGATGCACGATGTTGGCCGCCATGTCGTGCTCGCCGTAGGTGATGAAGATCTTGGTGCCGAATACCTTGTAGCGCCCGTCGTTCAGGGGCTCGGCACGCGCGCGCACCAGGGCCAGGTCGCTGCCGGCCTGCGGCTCGGTCAGGTTCATGGTGCCCGTCCATTCGCCGCTGATCAGCCGGGGCAGATACGTCGATTGGAGCGCTTCGCTGCCGGCCGTCAACAAGGCTTCGATGGCACCGTCGGTCAGCAGCGGACACAGGGCAAAGCTCAGGTTGGCGCCGTTGAGCATTTCCACGCAGGCCGCGCCGATCACCTTGGGCAGGCCCTGCCCCCCGACGGCCGGCGGATGCTGCAGCCCCTGCCAGCCTCCCGCCGTGAACTGGGTGTAGGCCTGCTTGAAACCCGGCGGGGTGAGCACCTCGCCGTCCTGCCAGCGCGAAGGCGACCGATCGCCAACCCCATTCAGCGGCGCGACGACCTCCTGGTTGAAGCGAGCGCACTCCTCGAGCACGGCCTGCGCCGTCTCCAGTCCGGCGTCCTCGAAACCCGGGCAGGCGGCGATGTCGTCCAATCCCGCCAGGGCCTGCAAATCGAACAGCCAGTCTTGCACTGGCGCGTGGTAACCACTCATGTTGTCTCCTTCACCGACGGGATACGCCTCGTCCTGTGCACACGCAACCTGCATCGCGCACACCGACAGGGTCGGGGCATGGGGCCGATCACGCTGTCCCGCGTTTGACGATCGGCCTGCTTTTTTTGCCGAGGCCCGGAAAACCGGGCCTCCTCGAAACACAAAAGCCCGGCGTCCGCATTCGGAACACCGGGCCTGTCTCTCAGCTCATGTCTTCAGTCCGCCGAGACGCTGCGCAGCCGATTCAGAGCTTCTCGACGAGCTCGGGCACGGCGGCGAACAGGTCGGCCTCCAGGCCA
>NZ_RJVF01000004.1:2500-5165 GCF_003752175.1 Comamonas sp. BIGb0124
GAGGGTGATAGCCCCGTACGTGAAAAGATTTGTGTGGTACTGAGCTGACGAAAAGTAGGGCGGGACACGTGTAATCCTGTCTGAATATGGGGGGACCATCCTCCAAGGCTAAATACTCATCATCGACCGATAGTGAACTAGTACCGTGAGGGAAAGGCGAAAAGAACCCCGGGAGGGGAGTGAAATAGATCCTGAAACCGCATGCTTACAAAAAGTAGGAGCCTCGAAAGGGGTGACTGCGTACCTTTTGTATAATGGGTCAGCGACTTACATTCAGTGGCAAGGTTAACCGAATAGGGGAGCCGTAGAGAAATCGAGTCCGAATAGGGCGTTCAGTCGCTGGGTGTAGACCCGAAACCAAGTGATCTATCCATGGCCAGGATGAAGGTGCCGTAACAGGTACTGGAGGTCCGAACCGACTAGTGTTGCAAAACTAGCGGATGAGCTGTGGATAGGGGTGAAAGGCTAAACAAACTTGGAAATAGCTGGTTCTCTCCGAAAACTATTTAGGTAGTGCCTCAAGTATTACCGTCGGGGGTAGAGCACTGTTTTGGCTAGGGGGTCATGGCGACTTACCAAACCAAGGCAAACTCCGAATACCGACGAGTACAGCTTGGGAGACAGAGCACCGGGTGCTAACGTCCGGACTCAAGAGGGAAACAACCCAGACCGCCAGCTAAGGTCCCTAAAATTGGCTAAGTGGGAAACGAAGTGGGAAGGCTAAAACAGTCAGGATGTTGGCTTAGAAGCAGCCATCATTTAAAGAAAGCGTAATAGCTCACTGATCGAGTCGTCCTGCGCGGAAGATGTAACGGGGCTAAGCCAGTTACCGAAGCTGCGGATGCACAGTTTACTGTGCGTGGTAGGAGAGCGTTCTGTAAGCCTGTGAAGGTGCGTTGTAAAGCGTGCTGGAGGTATCAGAAGTGCGAATGCTGACATGAGTAGCGTTAAAACGGGTGAAAAGCCCGTTCGCCGTAAGCGCAAGGTTTTCTACGCAACGTTCATCGGCGTAGAGTGAGTCGGCCCCTAAGGCGAGGCAGAGATGCGTAGCTGATGGGAAACAGGTCAATATTCCTGTACCGATGTATAGTGCGATGTGGGGACGGATCTTAATAGGTTATCCGGGTGTTGGATGTCCCGGTTTAGACAGAAGTAGGCGTTGGGTAGGCAAATCCGCTCAACATATACCGAGGCTGTCGATCGAGCGAGCTTGCTTGCGAAGTAACTGAACGAGGTTCCAGGAAAAGCCACTAAGCTTCAGCTATACACGACCGTACCGCAAACCGACACTGGTGCGCGAGATGAGTATTCTAAGGCGCTTGAGAGAACTCAGGAGAAGGAACTCGGCAAATTGACACCGTAACTTAGGGAGAAGGTGTGCCCAAGTAGTGTGAAGTGAACAACGGAGCATGAAAGGGTTGCAAAAAATTGGTGGCTGCGACTGTTTAATAAAAACACAGCACTCTGCAAACACGAAAGTGGACGTATAGGGTGTGACGCCTGCCCGGTGCTGGAAGATTAAATGATGGGGTGCAAGCTCTTGATTGAAGTCCCAGTAAACGGCGGCCGTAACTATAACGGTCCTAAGGTAGCGAAATTCCTTGTCGGGTAAGTTCCGACCTGCACGAATGGCGTAACGATGGCCACACTGTCTCCTCCTGAGACTCAGCGAAGTTGAAATGTTTGTGATGATGCAATCTCCCCGCGGAAAGACGGAAAGACCCCATGAACCTTTACTGTAGCTTTGTATTGGACTTTGAACGGATCTGTGTAGGATAGGTGGGAGGCTTTGAAGTGGAGACGCTAGTCTTCATGGAGCCGACGTTGAAATACCACCCTGGTGCGTTTGAGGTTCTAACCTAGGTCCCTGAATCGGGATCGGGAACAGTGCATGGTAGGCAGTTTGACTGGGGCGGTCTCCTCCCAAAGTGTAACGGAGGAGTTCGAAGGTACGCTAGGTACGGTCGGACATCGTGCTCATAGTGCAATGGCATAAGCGTGCTTAACTGCGAGACTGACAAGTCGAGCAGATGCGAAAGCAGGACATAGTGATCCGGTGGTTCTGTATGGAAGGGCCATCGCTCAACGGATAAAAGGTACTCTGGGGATAACAGGCTGATACCGCCCAAGAGTTCATATCGACGGCGGTGTTTGGCACCTCGATGTCGGCTCATCTCATCCTGGGGCTGTAGCCGGTCCCAAGGGTATGGCTGTTCGCCATTTAAAGAGGTACGTGAGCTGGGTTTAAAACGTCGTGAGACAGTTTGGTCCCTATCTTCCGTGGGCGCTGCAGATTTGAGGAAGCCTGCTCCTAGTACGAGAGGACCGGAGTGGACACACCTCTGGTGTATCGGTTGTCACGCCAGTGGCATCGCCGAGTAGCTATGTGTGGAAGAGATAACCGCTGAAAGCATCTAAGCGGGAAACTCGTTTCAAGATGAGATCTGCCGGGGCCTTGAGCCCCCTGAAGAGTCGTTCGAGACCAGGACGTTGATAGGTCGGGTGTGGAAGCGCAGTAATGCGTTAAGCTAACCGATACTAATTGCTCGTGCGGCTTGACCCTATAACTTTGATCTACAATCGTAGCTTCAAAGAAATATGCCAAGAGACGCAATCAAAAAATTCTGAATAAACAAGCTGAATTCGATTCTATAAATTCGTGTTG
>NZ_RJVF01000005.1 GCF_003752175.1 Comamonas sp. BIGb0124
GGCGCCATGTCTACGACTACTACCACTCGGCGCGCTACGAGCGCTACACGCTGCAGTTCAACGGCCTGACCGAGCTGTCGTCCGACCTCAAGCGAGCGAAGGGCGGCGTGATCCAGTCGGGCCGCGACATGGTGCTGACCATGAAGGGCCCCTCGGGCACGGTGCGCAACGAAGGCGGCGACATCCAGGCGGGGCGGGATCTGGCGGTCACGGGGAACTTCGTCAACAGCGCTGCAGACAGGACGCTCGGCGTGATGGACTACTTCAAGGGCAGCGGCCCGGTGCGCATGCATGCCAAGCCCTACTCCACGCTCGACACCTCGCTGTGGGACGGAGACAGCCGGGATTACGGCAACCTGTATGCGTTTCTGGAAGAGACCCTGGGGCAGCCGAGCCGCTCGCACGGCATGGGCCCCTACGACTGGTACGACGACCGGGTGCTCGTGACGCTGCAGGAGTATGCGAGCGGCGGCAAGATGCCGGCGCAGCTGGCGACGGCGCTGAGTGCGGCGCTGCGGCCGGATTGGAAGACGCAGAGCTTCGACACGATCCGACAGCGCTGGACGGACTTCAAGGGCTTGGGCCAGAAAGGTCCGACGTTCCAGTTCTTTGCCGACAAGAAGTCGGATGTGGCGGTCGGCCGCAACTTCTACCAGAGCGAAGGCTCGTTCAGCAATGGATCGGCCGTCTCGCCCGAACAGCGCACGGTCACCGTCATGGTCGGCGACAAGCGTGTGCCCACCGTCCTGGGGCAGCCCGACGGGCTGTCGAACCTCGGCAAGGGGGTGAAGCAGGCGCTCGACACGCAGAGCGGACTGGGTGGACTCGGTGCACGGCTGGTGCAGCCGAACCCCCTGGCAGGCGGCAACGCTCAATCGCAAGGGGGGTCGCAGAGTGTGGCCGGTCTCGGCGATGGCGGTGACGGCAGTGCAGGCAGGGCAAAAGCGCCTGCGCCCACGACGCTCACCGTGGTGCCGCTGTATGAAACGCGGATGCAGTACATCGACCAGAGCCAGTACTACGGCAGCGACTACTTCCTCAAGCAGATCGGCTTTGCGAGCAACACGCCCGTGCCGGTGCTCGCCGACAGCTACACCACCACGGTGCTGCTCACGCGGGCCATCCAGCAGGCCGTGGGCGGACTGCTGACGTCGCGCGACGGGCTGTCGGGCGCGGGGCTGGTCAAGTCGCTCATGGACAACGCCGTCAAGGTCTCGGCGGGGCTGAAGCTGGAGGTGGGCGTCGAGCCCAGCGCGCAGCAGCTCGCGCAGCTCGACCGCGACATCGTGTGGTACGTGGCCGAGAACGTCGAAGGGCGGCAGGCGCTGGTGCCCAAGGTGTACCTGGCGGACAAGACGCTGCAGGCATACCGGCAGGGGAGCGATGCGAGCCATGCGGCAGCCGGTGCCTCGGTGGCGGCGCGGGGCCAGGTGGTGATCGATGCCACGAACGTGAATAACATCGATGCGCAGATCTCGGCGGGGTCCGGGGTGTCTGTGCGTGCGAAGGGCTCGCTCACGAATGCGGCCATGGCTGGAATCGAGGGGGGCATCCATTCGGGGGGCGACGTCGTGCTCGATGCCGGCGGGGCGTTCAGGAGCCAGGGCGCGGGCGTCGAGGGCAAGAACGTGTACGTGCGAGGCCAGACGGTCGAGATCGCCGCGGGCATGGGCTGGGACCAGGACGGGCAGCAGGCCATCAGGAACCGGGGGGCGATCACGACGCAGCCCTTGCCTGCGCCCGAGCCGAGTGGGTCGTCGGGCGATGGGGCGGCATCCGTCTCCGCCTCGGTGCGCCCAGCGTCGTCGAAGTCGCCATCGGGGTCCGCATCGGGAGCCGCAAGTGCAAGTGAAAGTGCATCGGCATCTGCATCTGCATCTGCATC
>NZ_RJVF01000006.1 GCF_003752175.1 Comamonas sp. BIGb0124
TAGTCGGCCACACTGAAGATCGGTGCCTCCGGGTCCTTGTTGATCGCCACGATCACCTTCGAATCCTTCATGCCCGCCAGATGCTGGATCGCCCCCGAGATGCCCGCAGCGATGTACAACTGCGGCGCCACGATCTTGCCCGTCTGCCCCACCTGCCAGTCGTTGGGCGCATAACCCGCATCCACCGCCGCCCGGCTCGCCCCCAGCGCCGCACCCAGCTTGTCGGCCAGCGGCGTCAGCACCTCGTTGAACTTCTCGCTGCTGCCCAGCGCCCGGCCGCCCGAGACGATGATCTTCGCGGCCGTCAGCTCCGGACGGTCGCTCTTGGTCACGTCCACGCCCACAAAACGGCTCTTGCCGCTGTCGGCCACCGCCGCGATGCTCTCCACCGCTGCGCTGCCACCCGTGGCCGCTGCCGCATCGAACGCCGTCGTGCGCACCGTGATGACCTTCTTGGCATCGGCACTCTGCACCGTCGCGATCGCGTTGCCCGCGTAGATCGGCCGCTCGAACGTGTCGGCCGACTCGACCTTGGTGATGTCGCTGATCTGCGCGACGTCGAGCCTGGCGGCCACGCGCGGTGCGGTGTTCTTGCCGCTGGCCGTCGCCGGGAACAGGATGTGGCTGTAGTCGCCGGCCAGCGCCAGGACCTGGGCGGCCAGGTTTTCCGCCAGCCCGTGGGCCAGGCTCTCGCCCTCGGCCAGGATCACCCGGGCGACGCCCGTCACCTGCGCGGCCGCCTGCGCGGCGGCCGCCGCGCCCTGGCCGGCCACCAGCACGTGCACGTCGCCACCGATCTGGATGGCCGCCGTCACGGCGTTGAGGGTGGCAGGCTTGATGCTGCTGTTGTCGTGTTCTGCAATGACCAGAATGCTCATGGTGCGTGTTCTTTCCGTATCTGTCTGTTCTTGCGGCGATGTGACCGGCGGCTCAGCGCCTCACAGCACCTTGGCTTCGTTCTTGAGTTTGTCGACCAGCGTGGCCACGTCGGGCACCTTCACGCCGGCACCGCGCTTGGGCGGCTCGCTGACCTTGAGGGTCTTCAGGCGCGGCTTCGCATCCACGCCCAGGTCTTCGGGCTTGAAGACCTCGAGCGGCTTCTTCTTGGCCTTCATGATGTTGGGCAAGGTCACGTAACGCGGCTCGTTGAGGCGCAGGTCGGTGGTGACGATGGCCGGCAGGTCGATGCTCAGGGTTTCCAGGCCGCCGTCGATCTCGCGGGTGACCTGGGCCTTGCCGTCGGCGATCTCGAGCTTGGAGGCGAAGGTGGCCTGCGGCAGATCGGCCAGGGCAGCCAGCATCTGGCCGGTCTGGTTGGCGTCGTCGTCGATGGCCTGCTTGCCCAGGATCACGAGCTGGGGCTGCTCCTTGTCGAGCAGGGCCTTGAGCAGCTTGGCGACGGCCAGCGGCTGCAGCTCCTCGGCGGTCTCGACCAGAATCGCACGGTCGGCACCGATGGCCAGCGCCGTGCGCAGCGTCTCCTGCGCCTTGGCGTCGCCCGCCGAGAACGCAACGATCTCGGTGACCACGCCCTTTTCCTTGAGCCGCACCGCTTCTTCCACCGCAATCTCGTCGAACGGATTCATGCTCATCTTGACGTTGGCGATGTCCACACCGCTGCCATCGGACTTCACGCGGACTTTCACGTTGTAGTCCACGACTCTTTT
>NZ_RJVF01000007.1 GCF_003752175.1 Comamonas sp. BIGb0124
GCCCTGCCGGCTCTTCGATCCCAGCGTCGCACCCGTCAACTGCGTGTCCCCCGCCACCCGACCATCGAGCCGATCCTGCGCCTCGATGCCCGAGCGCTCCTTCACCTTCGCCGACCTGTCCCAGCTCTCGCCGTACCCCGCCGTCAGGTTCGCCACCGGCGCCACGTACGGGGCATCGCCCCCGATGGCGCCGCCCGCTGCCCCCAGGTTCGCGCCCCACTTGGCGTTCTGGTTCGTCGTCCGGCTGGTGTCCTGCACGCTCTCCACGCTCAGATTCCCGCCGGTCTCCACCGTCACCGTCCGGCCTCCTACATGGGCTCCGTTCAGCCGCGTGTCCCCGCCCGAAGCGATCTTCACGTCACGCCCCGCGATCTGGCTGTTGCGGTAATCCGTCGACTCCGTCTGCGTCCTGTCGTAGGTGCCGCTGTAGCCCACGCTGCCCGTCACGTAGTTCTGCTGCAGCACCGCGTTCGAGCCCGCGCCCATCGAGTAGCTCAGGTCGTTCGACACCGTCCAACTGCTGCTGCTGCCGTCTTCGCGCGCCGCCCGGACGTCGAGCTGGCCGGCCGCATCGATCTCCACTTTCCCGCTGCCCTCGACCACCATGCCGTTGAGTGCGATGTCCCCGCGCGTCGACTTCAGCCGCACGTTGCCGCCCCGGATGACATTCATCTTCTCGGCACTGCTCGATTGCTCGCTTTCGGTGTGCGTGTCCGAGATCGCCGCGCTCACCGAACCCCCGATGGTGTCGTTGAAGATCAGATCGGTCACCACCCCTGCCGCCTCTCCCGCAGTCAAGCCGGGGTCGATCGTCTGCCCCTCGTTCGAGGCATGGATCTTCTTGGATGCCGTGTTGACCGCGTTCGCAATCGAGCTGTGCGCCTCGGTCCTCGCTCCGATGAACAGGCTGTTCTCCTTGAAGGTCTTGCGGGTCTCGTCCTTGTACTTGGTGCTGTCGATCCGGGCGGCCTCGATGTCGATGTTGCCCGCACGCAAATCTCCGCCTCCGATGTCCGCACGGCCGTTGGCGGCCTGCACGTCGAGCGCCTGCCCGAAGTCCAGTTGCGCGTTGCTGTAGCGGGTCTGGCTTTCCGTCTCGTGGGTCTCGGTGCGCGAGTACCCCAGTTGCCCCGACGCCAGCTCGCCCCTGCCGTTGACCGCCGCCCCGCGGTTGTTGGCATTGCTCTGCTCACCGCGCTTCTGCACATTGGTCTGCGTGCCGGTGACGCTGCCGTAGCTGCCCCCCGCCCCGTACCCGGCAATACCGGCGCTGGCCCCGGCAATGAACTCCTCGGTCAGCACGGAGCGCTCGGTGTAGCCGTAGTCGGCAGCCGCGGCGACCCGGACGTCGCCGTTGTCGGC